>NZ_CP024985.1:0-5155000 GCF_002803845.1 Streptomyces lavendulae subsp. lavendulae
CCCGCGGAGCGGGACCCCCAGCGCTGCGCGCTGGGGAAGGGAGCCGCCTCGCTGCGCTCGGCGGGCTCCGCTGCGCGGAGCCCCGGCCGGCCCTTCGGGCCGGTGTCCTGCGCTTCGCTCCGGACTGGTTCAGGGCTTCGCCCTGAACGGCCCGCTTCGCGGGCCTTGGTGACCCCGTTTCACGGGGTCCGGGGCTTCGCCCTGTTGGGCGGGGTCGCTCCGCTTCCCCGCCCGGGGTCCTTCCGGCTTCGCCTCCAGGACCAGCCCGCTTCGCGGGCGGCCAGCAGCAAGGGCCCCGCTGGTGGGGCGGGATGCACGCTCCCTGCATCCCGCCCCACTCGGGCTGTGCTCAACCGAGGTCGGCTACAAGGGCGGTGGCGTTGTCGGCTCGCTGTCCGCCGTGAGTGACGGCTGCTTCGACCAAGGTTCGGGCGGCCTTCTGGGGTCGTCCGGTCAGGTAGTCGCTGATCTCGATGTCCGCGTCTTCAAGCGGTTCGTAGGCTCCGTCACTGGCCAGAATCAGCCTGCCGGTGGCGGTCGCGGTGGCCGATCCCAGGGGGGCGGTTACGGCCGTGTCCCCGAGGTACGACGTGACCCGGTTGCGGGAGTAAGGGCCCGGCTTCAGGTCCATGTCGATGAGCACCTGGCGCATGTTGTGATCGGTGGTCAGGCGCCGGGCGGGGCTGGTGGGTGCTGGCAGGAGGTAGGCGCGGGCGTCGCCACACCAGGCGATCTGGAGCGGCTGGCCGGGCTCGGTGACGGCGACGACGGCAACCGCCATGGGCAGGTCCGGCCCGTACGGGCCCTGTTCGGCGACCTCTTCCGCGCGGGCGGCGTGGATCTGCTGCAAGCCCTTCAGGGCCCCGTTGCGGGCGGCGGCGCGGGCCAGTCGCCGCGCGGTGGTTCGCGTCCAGCTCTGAACGTCTTCGTCGCTGCCGATCCCGTCGAGGAGGACGTAGGCGCGGCGGCCCTCGTGGGTGTAGGTGGCGGTGGCGTCGCACTGGTGGGAGCGTCCGCCGATGAGCTGGGCCGTGCTGTGGGTCGTCATGGTGCCTCCGGTCTGGGTAGAGGGGGCGGAAGGGTTCCCTCCCGCCCCCCTTTGTTCGTGCTGGCGGGCGGTCAGACGGTCATGAGGCTGAAGGCGCGTTCCATTACGTCATCGGCGGCGCCGGAGATGACGCGCTCGGCGCGGGCGGCGCTCTTCAGGTCGGGGATGGTTCCGCGTACCGGAGCCAGGTGGTTGGCGTACTCGGTGATCGCGTTGTAACCCGCCCACGCCGTGCCCCTGACGGCGGCCTGGGTGTCGGCCTGCTCGAACAGGTTGCGGATCGTGTTCCAGCGGGTGCGCTGGTTGGTCTTCTTCCGGTCGGTGTCGGCGTTGCTGACCGGCCACAGCTGCTCGACCACCGTTCGGAGCATCGGGGTCGTCATCTTCGCTTCGATCATGCGCTGGGCGGCCTTCTCGAAGTCCTCGGCGTACTTGAACGTCAGTCCCAGGGCCTGGCGGGCCTGCGCGATGCGGCTACGGGCTCCGGAGGTGTGACGGACGGTGTACTTGCTCTTCGCTGCGCTGAGGCCCGCTCGCAAGGTGTTCGCGCAGACGACCCGCACGGGCGTGACCACGATCCGGAACGCACTGGATCCGTCGTGGCTGTTGAAGGCTGCGATGTACAGCTCGACGGTGTCGCTCTGGCCGATGGTCATCGTCTGGGGGAGCTTCATCGTCAGGAAGACGGTGCGGCCGTTGCGGAGGGATCCGGCGGTCTCGAAGTGCGCTCCGGACTCGTCCACGAGGTAGTTGAGGAACTCGGCGTGTTCCTCGTTCTGGACCGGAACGTAGTCGGTGCCGACGACGCCGAGGGCTTCGGGGTGCCCGGTCTTGGGGTGGGTGCGTACGGTCGCCCGGTGGTTGGGAATGTCCAGCAGGGCCGGACCGTCGGGCGTCGGCTCGGTCGCGTTCAGGCCAACGAGACGGACGTTCCAGTTGTCGAGGGCGGCAAGCTGCATGGCTTCCTGGGCGGTCATGGCGCTGGTGGTGACGGTCCCCAGGCGGTGCCACGCGTCCTGGTGGGCGCTGACGAACGCGGCGGTGCCGTCGCTGAACTGCTCGATTTCGTGTGCCACGGAGGGTTCTCCTTGTCAGTGTTCTGCGGACGCGGCGGGGGTGCCACTCCCCCGCCGCCGGAGTGCTGCGGTCAGTTCTGCGGGCTACGGGTGTAGGCGGGGATCACGGCACGGACCTTGTCCGCGTCGATGCACCCGGGGTGCCGGTACGGGGAGGGCGGGTTGCCGTTGCGGCCGCGCAGGTGCGACCAGTAGCGGTTGCCCTCCCAGCCGCACAGCTGGCAGCGGACCGGCCAGGGATTGTCAGAGCCGGGGTATCCGGCGAGCGGCGCCCACCTGTAGGCGTCGAGGCCCGCCACCGCCGTACGGGCTGCGCTGCGGGTGCGGTCGTTGTCGCGCATGCCGGGGTGCAGGAGGGGTACGGCGTCGTCCCTGGCCTGAGGCTGGCTGGGGGTTTCCGGCTGGGGGGTGATGCGCCCGGCCTGGTACTCGGCGAACAGGTACCGGGCGGCGGACTCGCTGCCGTCTCCCCCGTCTCCCTGGCGGGTTGCGTCGGTCGCTCCGGCGGGCAGGGCGAACCATGCTCCGTGCCAACGGAAGATCCGGCCGATCTGCTCACCGTCGCTGGTGAGCACCGCCCACCGGCAGTCTCGGTCGGCCTCGCCGATCCGGTAGCCGCTGCTGTCGTTCTGAATCACGGTGGTACTCCTGTGGGCAGGCCGATATGGCCGCCCGGCTGGTAGGGGTGTGCGGTGGCTTGGCGGGCTGTGGGCCCAAACGGCCGGCCGCCGGGTCTGACCGGCGGCCGACCGCCGCCAGCTAGGCCAGGGAGGGGGCATCCACGAACGTCACGCCCGAGACCGGGTCCGTGAGGTCTCGGTCCGCGCTGATGCAGTACGCGATCACGCTCTGGTCCGCCGTGGCGGGGTAGGCGATCAGGTCGTGCACCATCCAGGACATGAACCGCACCTCTCCCTGTTCGTTCAGGGTCTGCGCGATCAACATGGCGGAGCCCCCGAAGGCGGTTGTGCCCAGCAGGTAGGCCACCTTCGCCACCGGGTCGTCCGGCCCGTCGCTCTCTTCCGGGACGGCGGGACCCACGATGAGGCAGTCGGCTTCGGCAATGCGGCCGTCCGGGATCGGCTGGGTAACGCTGAGGTGGTGGACGCCGTCCCCGGCGGCCAGTGCCAGGGCCCGCACCATGTTCATGCTGCGGCGGGCGAGCAGACGCGCGAAGTCGCGGGCGGGCATGGAAGAGTCGGTCACGAACGTGCCCTTTCATGGGTGTCTTGCGGGTTCTTCGGTCCGCCGTACGGGGCCGGGTGCCACTCCCGGCCCCGTACGGCGGGGCGGTCGGCCAAAGACGGCCGGGCGCCCCTCTCAGAGGCTCTAGCGGGTGCGCTGGCGCTGCTGGGGGATCGTGATGGCGGTCCGGGTCAGGTACTGCTCGATGAGCGCGAGGGCCTGGTTCTGGGTCAGGCCGTCGGCTCCGCACGCCGCGAGGTGGTCGGTACGGCCGGTGAACAGGACCGGGCCGAAGTAGGGGGCGCGCGCGGCACCCAGCGTCCGCAGGATCCGCGTGGCCGGAACGTTGACCGGCAGGCTGTGAACCAGGGCTTCCTGGTCGACCCACAGCGTGATGTTCCGGGTGATGGTGACGGGGTGGGCCAGGTCGCAGCTGAGGGCGGCGGCCGCCGTCGTGGGCGGGCTCCAGTCCGCGAGTTCGAACCATCCGTCGGTCTGGATCACCAGAGCGAAGGGCTCAACGGCTTTGGTGGAGGGCATAGTTCTCCCTTTGATCGGGATGGGGATTCTTGCGCTGGTGGGCTTGCCGCTTCTCCCACCGACAAGAGAACTCTACCGCAATCAAGGTTCACCGGGGGGTGGAAACCGCCTCTCCAGCCGACCCGAAAGAGTGATGTATCCCCAGGTCAGATGGGGTTACGGCCCGGTGGGGGGCGGGCATTGCGGGTCCGGTGCCGGCCAGCCCCGGAGCGCGCAGCGCGGAGGGCAAGGGGTGGGGAGGGGGGCGGGGAATGCGGGGGCATACTGCGCGCGCAGCGCGTGCCCCCGCATTCCCCGCCCCCCTCCCCACCCCGCAGCGCGTGCCGCCAGAGAGTGCACGGCCGGTGGAGCAACGCGGAACCGGCCGGGCGCTCTGCGCAGCGAAGCGGAGCGACGGAGCGCAGCGGAGTGCGGCACGCGGCCCCCGTGGGGCTGGCGGGGCGGGTCCCGCGGGAGGCGTGAGAGCGCGCAGCGCTCGGTCCGGACGCAGCGCAGCGGAGTCCGGCACGCCTTCCGCGGGACCCGCCCCGCCAGCCCCACGGGGTGGGGTGGACGGCGCAGCGCAGCGGAGCCGTCCACCCCACCGGCACCGGACCCGCAACGCCCGCCCCCCACCGGGCCGAGAAACGCCTTGAGGGGGCCTTGGCCTGGCGGCCCGGCCCCCTCGGGTGGGATAGGTGTCAGTGGCTTTCGTGGAGCTGCTGGGCGGCCTTCACGGCGATCCGGCGGAGTGCCGGAGGGTAGCCCAGCCGGTCCGCGGCCTCTTCGGCACCGATCGCGTCGGTGCGCATCCGTGCGGCGATGCGGGCCGCCCGCTCTCGCTGGAGGTGTTTCTGCGCGGTGGCCGTGGCGATGCCGAGGACGTCGACGGCGTGAGCAGCCGTCACCGCGGGGTCGGCGTCAAGGAGGCCGGCGATGCGCCCGGGAAGCAGGTCCCGGGGGACCATGTCGCCCGATCCCGTCGGCCGGCCGTTGGGCGCCGACATGGTGCCCCGGGCGGCGCCGAAGGCGCGCACCACGTTGCGGGGCCAGTGCTCGACGCCGGCCACCACGACGACGTGGTCGGCGAGGCCGGGATCGGTCTTGTAGCTGTCGATGCTCCGCGGCTTCACGTTCAGCACCAGGGCCGCTTCGCGGCGGTCGAGCAGGTCCCCGTCGTCCTCGGCCTCCGGGAGGAACGGCTGCGGCTTGCCGCTGCGGTAGGCCTCGACCTGCTCCAGGTCCCACAGCAACGTATGAGCCCCCTCGGAGCTGACCGGTGCGGGGAACTCCGGTGCGTCGTGCGGCTTGAGCCGGCGGAAGGTCGGCCACGTCATGCCGAGGGCATCGGCAAGCTCTCGGCGGCCCACGGCGGTTCGTCCAGCGCGGATCATAGAACCTGCTCCTCCAGAGGACGGGGCGCGCCGGCGCGCACCACGGTGTGCGGGACCGACAGGCGGCTCCACAGGCAGAAAATGCTACCGCATTCAAGGAGCGCCGTAAGGCGCACCCAGCACCTTTGACGCTATGCTCGCCCCGATGATGCATCGGGTTCTCTCGCGTGTGTTCTTCGGTAGGCCGGCGCCCTTGCCACCCGCCAACGGCGGAAGTGGGCGTCGGCCGCTTTCATCTCACCTCCCACCTCTCCCTCGGACCCCGCCTGTTCTGGGCACCTCCACCCCGCCCTCAGCTTGAACCGCCACTCCAGCCGGCCCAGCTCTCCCTTGCGTCAGCGGCACCAACTGCATCCACCTGGCCATCCCTTTGACGCCCCTCTGCTCCCGACTGTCGCCTGATCCAGGAACAAGCCCACACGCCAACTCCCCTTCTCCGCCCTCCCCACCATCTCTCCACCCCACCACCAGCGGTCCCAGGGGAAAGTCCGGCTGCTCACCACTCACCAAAGGGCACCTGACCAGCGCACATCGCAGCCTCGCTCCGATACCGCTTCCCCCCTTGTCTCCCCCTCCAACGTCCCCCGATATTTCCCCCGCCACTGTCCCCCCATGATTCCCCCCATGTGCGACATGGCCGCCTGCCCGGGCGGTCCAAGCGGTCAACGGACGGGCCGACCGCCGATCTGAGGAGCCGTGGTGGTGGAAGAGGCTAGGCGCAGCTAGTCGCGGAGGAGCACTGTAGGGCGGAGGCTCTGAAGTTGCTCAACTGGCGGACCTCTCGGCCGAGGCGGAGGCACGCTGCAGGGCATGAACATCAGCGGGATGGACTGGGGAACTCTCCCTGCGTGGGTCAGCGCGGCTGGATCGAGCGCTGCCCTTCTGGCCACCACGTACATCATCGGGCGGGACCGGGGTGACAAGCATCGGGCCGACGCCAATCGCGTCTCATGCTGGATGTTCCCTCCCACCCCGCAGGAGACGCGCATTGCCGGTCGGAATGGGGAAGATCTCGTCATCATTGTGCAGGTCAAGAACGTCTCTGACCGGCCCGTGTTCGACGTGGAGTGTCTGACGTGGGCGCCCTATCCCGAGCGCATGGGCGACCGGCCGCTGCTCGTAGCGGATGTCCTGAAGACCAGCGACGGGCACAACGAGGCCAACGTCGAAGTGCCCTACTCCAGCGACGCTGCGGTGCCTGCGCCGGCCGCTGTCATCTTCCGAGATGCCGACGGACGCCGGTGGCTCCGTGATCTGACCACCCGGGAGTTGCACCGCATTCGCGAGCACCGCACCCGACGCGGGCTTGTCCGACGACTGAGAATTCGACGGCAAATGATGCGCACCATCGGGCTCAAGACGCTTCGCCCCGGCTACGTTCGCAGGTCTGCCTTCGACAAACGGCCGTGGCAATCCCGGCGCAACCGTCGTGACCCGCGCCGTATGGGCCTCTGGTAGACAGCAGGTCGAGCGCGGCCCGGCAGCCACCGAGGCGTTCACCTCTCTCGGTGGGGGCCATCCTGCCGCGCAACGCCCGCAGGGCACTGCGAGGCACACCGGTCATCCCGGTATCCGGCATCCGGGCGGTCCGCGGGGTGGGCCGGCCGCCTCTCCGGCGGCCGGCCCACCACACAACGCGCTGACCAGGGCTGGGGAGTGAAGCGGTGACTACAGAACCGGCACTCACCGGCGCCGGAGCAGCATCACCGCGGCCGGCGCGTACAGGCCGCCCGTCCCGAGGGCGACCTGCAGGGGATCGGCCCAGCCCGGCGCCCACCGCACCAGCGCGGCCGCGCCGAGCATGAGGACGGCGCCGAGCGCCAGGACGAACAGGTTCCGCTGGCGCCGGAGCCGGCCCAGTTCCTGCTGGAGCTGCGCGGCGGAGTCGGGGGTCGTGGTGATCGCGGGCGTCGTGGTCGTCGTGGTCATGATTCGTCCTTTCGGTGTTCCGAGGCCGGTCCTCGGTGAGTTGTGGAGCGTGGGGAATTCCCACTCCTTGCGTCTCGGGGTGGCGGCGGGACAGCACGATGTGGGGAGACGGGGTCGGGCGTGCAACGGCGGCCGGACGGAGCGTCTCTCCGACGGCGGCCGGGGGCGGCAGTTGTGCCCCAACCGGCCCGTGTCGCCCCCTTCACGAGAGTGCGTCAGTAAAGCGGCAGCTCAACGGGCTGAATGAATGCCGCGCCAGGCGGGAGGCCGGGCACGCAAAGAGGGGCGCCAACCGGCGCCCCTCACCCTTAGATATACCCGTCCCCAAGGTTCTTTCAGGACACCAGGCAGGTCGTGACATCAGTCACAGTCGGCCGGGCCAGGTCCCCAACCCGCCATCGCCTACCAGGGGTCTGTCGGTCAATCAGGCTCCGAAGCCCCGAGCGGAGCCAGGAACGAGCCTGTGCGCCCGGTCCGCGCTCCCAGCCCTGCCTGGTCCGGTGCACCGGCGATGCCGTCGGGCTCCGGCTGCCGGTTCTCGCCCAGGGCCAGGCGGCCAGCCCGCCGCCGGGCAGACCCCGGTCAGCGAACAGCCGGCGGTGGGGCGACACTGGGACGATGACCGAGCGCCGCCCGCCGGGTCCGGCTCGCCGCCGAGGGACCCGAAGCGCCCGGTCCTTCTTCCGCCGCGGGCAGCGACTGCGAGCACATCGGCCGGGGGCGGCGAGCCCTCGGCCGCGGCATCACCACGGACGGCGAGTAACCTCCCGCCGGTGGGCAACCTTCCTGCTCACCCACCAGTCTTCTCGCCGGTGACTCCCCCACCCCGAGCCCGGGCGCCAGCCCGGCTACCCAGCATCCGACCCGTCGGTCAGACAGCGGCGGGCAGCACCGGATGGTCGACATGGTGATGCTCGACCTCGACGCCGTACTCAACTGATGGCGATATCTGAATCTGGCTCTGACCGGAGTTCCGTGAAAAGTCGGCTGCCGCTGCTCATGAGGACCCCTCTGACAGTGGTGTGAGACGGCCACGGCATCATGGGGCCGAAGGGCCGTTGGGAGGTACCACATGACAGTTTTCATCGTCCATGACGATCCGGTCGGTCGGGGGCAGCGCAACTACATCGCCCATGCCGACCTGGCCCCATTCGGGTTGGACGGGCAGATGGAACAGCTGTGGCTGGAGCCTCTCCGACGGGACCTACTCCATCGCCTGCATCCCCTTCCGCACGTACGGACTTGCCCTTGGCGACCAGGTACGTCTGTCGGAAGATGACGAGGTCAGCGAGGTTGTTGGACTCTCCTCGCATCGTGTTCTGCGCATGCTCCTGATGCCCGACTCGGTCCCCGAGTGGCTTGGGGCAACGACGGATCGGATCAAGGCCGAGATTGATGCCGCGGGTTTGCTGAGCGAGTGGAGCGGTGACCGTCACGTCGCCGTTGATATCCCGGCCCCTGCGAATCCTTCGAAGCTGTTTGAAGTCATGGAGCGCGAGGTGTCCGCGGGCCGCGCCTTCTGGGAATGGGCAGACGCCATGCCGTTTTCTGCGAAACCCTGATCTTGGCGCTTCGCCCTCATGCCTTCGTAAGGACTCGGGTTCTGAGGAGGGTGAAGGATGCCCGCCCGTACATGACCCTCTTGAGCGTTTTGACCCGGTTGACATGGCCTTCGATGACGCCTGAGCTCCAGTGCAAGGTGAGTCCGGCGGTTACAGCGTCGAGGTCGCCGCGCAGAAAGCCGGCGAATCCGCTGATCGGCTTTGGCGCGTCCTGCTCGGCCTGGCGGATCCACTCGGTCAACAGGAAGCCGCGCCGGTTCCGGAGAAGTTCAGCGAAGGCCCGGGCCAGGTCACAGGCCCGGGCGATGTCCGGGCAGGCGATCCGCACGTCCAGCAAACGGCGGGCGAGGTCAGGCGGAAGTGTGTCCTGAGGTCGCATGATCCAGCCGGTGATCTTGCGAGGACTCGGGATGTCGGCCCGGACGGGTTCGGCGTTGCCGGCGCGGAGGCCCGCGAGGTGTTTGCGGACGACCTGGCGGCTGCCGCGGTAGCCGCGTTCGCGGATCTCCAGGAACAGCCGACTGCCGCTGACCTGGCCAAGGCTCTCGGTGAAGGGCGTGTTCAAGTACGGCTTGAACGGCTCCAGCACTCCTGCCGGACGGCGTTCGTGGGCGGAGACCAGCAGCTGGTCGAGGTCGGTGTCGCGGAACCGTCGGACCGTCTTGCGGTCGAGGTTGAGGCGGCGTGCGATGGCGCTGACCGTCCAGTCTGCCGCGAGGAGTTTGTGCACGTCAGAGTGACGTTGGCGGGTCCGCTCGATGATTTGTGTCCGTGGCAGTTCGTGCAGCGGGAGCTGTATCAGCGGGGGCACCCCCACCATGAGGACGGCGCCGAGCGCCAGGACGAACAGGTTCCGTTGCCGGCGCAGCCGGCCCAGTTCGCGCTGGAGCTGCGCGTCGGAGTCGGCGGGCGCGGGCGTCGAGATGCAGTTGGCGCTGCAGCGCATCGTCCAGCAGGCCGCGCCCGACCTGACCCACATCGAAGCCACGATGGCCGACCACGCACGCAGAATATCGGCACGATCCCGCTCCAGGCGCCGGACCAGGAGTAGCAGCCGCCCTACCTCAGCCCTTCCCCGCCGGCAGTACCAGCGCCGAAGGGACGGCCGTACCGGGTTGCCGCGACCGTCGGGCGGGCGGGGCGGGAGGCCGGCGACAGGATGGTCGAGCGGGGCAGGTTCTCCGCCAGGCACGCCATGACCACGACGTCGCCCGGGTCCGGGGACCGGCCGGGGCGGGCGGCCTCTCTCCTCCCGAGCCGTGGACGAGGGGAACGCCGTCCAGTCGTGGCGGCCGCGGCCATGCCCGGCCCGGTCGGCGAACCAGCCAACGGCACCGCGACACTGGGCCAATGAACGAACGTCGCGTGCTGGGCACCGGCCCCCGCCCCGCTTCTCCCCCGGCCCCACCCTCAGGCGGCTTGCGTCACGGCGTTCAGAAGGCGACGCGGAGCGTCAGCTCGCGCAGCCGGCGGCCGGTGGTGGAGATGTCATATCGGCGAGCGTTCTTGAGTGCCGCGCTGGTCAGTGCCTCACGTAGGTGCGCGTCCCGGCCCATCTCGTCCAGGGCCACGGCCAGCGAACGCGGGTCGCCCGGGGTATAGGGAACGCCGGTGGTGCCGAGGACTTCCCTCACCTCGGGAACGTCGGAGTAGGCCACTGGCAGTCCGTGGGCTTGGGCTTCGATCAGGACAAGTCCGAATGCCTCAAGGCCCGCGGTCGTTCCCACGAAGGCGTCGAAGTGTGGCAGGCGGCGCCACAGCTCGGCGCGTGGCAGGAATGGCTCGAACCGGACACGATCTCGTACCCCGAGTTCGAGGGCCTGCTGTTCGAGGTGCTCCCGCAGGACTCCGTGGCCGATTACGGTCAGGTGGTGCGGCTGCTCGGTCAGGGCGAGGGCTTCGACGGCCGTGGCCGTGGACTTGTTCTCGTCGAGGCGGCCAGCGTGCACCAGGGCCAAGGGCCCTTCTTCGGTCGGCGGGTGAGCGCGCACCCGAGCCTCGCTCAGACGGATACCCCACGGGATGACGCTGAGCCTGTTGGTGAACTCGCGTCCGGTGAGGCGGTCGATGCGGTCCGCGAGGGCGGCCGTCGGGGCGACGATCGCGGCACTGGCTGCAGCGACTTCGTACATGCCTTCGCGCTCCCACGCGCTGCGCTCGGCCACCATCACATCGGGGCCGTGGGCAATGGCGATGATCGGGATGTTGCCGGCGGTGCGGGAGAAGGCCTGGCTCAGGGCGAACCCGACGTACTGGGCGTGGATGGCGTGCGGCTGGATCTTCTCGATGAGCGCACCGACCTCACGCGTCAGCTCGTCCACGTACGAGTCGAAGTGAGGGCCATGGGGGCGTTTGACCGTGGAGAGGGCAGTCAGCTCGCCGAACGCAGCCTGCCAGGCCGGATCGACCGGTTCTCTGCCGAGGAAGGTCGTGCGGGTCTCAGGCATCGCGCTGTAAAGGTCGCGGACGAGGATCATGCTTCCCGAAGACGGTGCGGAGGGGCGGTTGATCCCAGTCAGGATTTTCAGGAATTTCTCGGTCATGCGGAACCCCGATCTGCGGTATCCGTTGGTTGGAATTGAAGATCGCGCCTCATGGTTAAATCGAGGCAAAAGCTATTCGTGTGCCTAAATCGCGTCCTGGCGGGGAGGTGCCCACCAGGACGCCAGGTGTGGCGTGACGACTGCCTTGATCTCCTCGACCGGATGTAAGCAGCCCCGCCCGTCTTGCTCTGCGACCCAGACTCTGACCGTTGATCGGGGGTAGACGGGGTGGATTCCAATCTCTCCCTTGGGAAGGAGTCCATTGAATGGTGTGGGGATTCCTTCGCCGTTCCAGTATTCCCATGCCTCAAGAGCTTTTGATTTCTCGAAACAGTGGTACAGCTGGCTGTAGCGGGTCATATATCGGATTCTGCGGAATACCATCTGGCCGATCAGCCCAGGTGCGGCTTTCCTGAGCCGATCGAGCTCAGCGTCCTGGAACGTGACGGCTGCCGCGTCCTGGGACGGGTCGAGTGCAGTCCTGGCGAGCAGGTGGGACAGCCGTCGCCGGACGTACTCGGCAACTCCCGGAGCGAGATCGGCTTCCAGGCCTTCGAAGAGCTGGACGAGCCGGTGGTGGCGCGGATTGAAGCGGGCCAGGTCGAACAGCTGGTCCATGCCGTCCACGGCAGCGAAGGCGAGTCGCTTGTAGAGCCAGTTGTTCAGCTCCCCCTCCGCGGCGTAGGCCTTGCTCTCCGGCGTGACCGAGTGGAGCATCAGGTATTCGGACAGGACCTCGAAGTACAGGTAGCCGAGGACCGGCACGTGGGGGACGGCGTCGGCGAGAGCGTCGACGAACTCGGCTGCCGGTGTGGTGGCGTGGCCGGTGGCGTTGCGCAGGGCGACGTCGAGGAAGGGGGCCGCGGCGCGCAGGCCGGCGAGGACGGCACGGTCGAGCTGGTCGGTCTCAGCAGGGGTGAGGAGGTTCTGGTAGCGCAGGTAGGTGCGCAGGTGGATGGCGCCGAGATGCAGGTAGTCGATGCCCTTGGGGCGGACCGGGGCATCCGCGGTGACTTCGAAGACCAGGGGGGTGGTGGACGGCTTCGTCTGCATCAGGTAGGCGCCGAGGTTGTGGGGGCGCAGGCGCTCACCCTGAGGGGTGAGGGGCGAGCAGTACAGCGCCCCGACGAGACATCCGGCGGAGACGTGCACCTGCCCGCTGGTGCGGATGGCTTCGATTCCCCGGGTGACGTGCAGCAGGTGCAGCGGTTGGCCGCTGATGAGCGCTTCGGTCATGGCGCTGTTCCTGATCAGCCAGCCGTTGGGGGTCGAGTGTTCCAGGTAGTCGCGCCAGTCGGCCTCGCTGTCGGTCAGCGAGGCCGGGCTGCGGCGCTGCGCGGGCAGGGTGTAGTCCGTGTGGGCGTGTTCCCATTCGTCGCGCACGGGGAACTCCTCGGTGGGGTCGGGGCGGGTCAGGGGGAGGGCAGCGCTAGAGGACTTCGACATTCGCCCCGGCCATGCGGTTGCGGCAGTCGAGAACCCAGGCCGCGTGCTGCTGGATCATCGGGAGGTCGAAGCGTGCGTGGTCCATGAGCAGCACTACGGTGTCGGCGGCCGCAACCTCCTCCGGTGTCGCGTCCACCCGGCGCACCGCCCCGGTGTCGGCGCCATCTGGGATGTTGGGCTCCGCGCCGCGGACGTCGGCGCCGAGGCTGGTCAGGAGTTCGGCGACACGTGCCGACGGCGAGTTGCGGAGGTCTGTTGCGTTGATCTTGTAGGTCAGGCCGAGCAGCAGAACCCGAGCCCCTCCAACGGCCACGCCGCGTGCTTCGAGTGCCTCAACGATGCGCTGGACGACGTAGTCGGGCATGCGTCGGTTCACGTCGGCTGCAAGTTCCACGAACCGGAAGGGCACGCCGAGCTCTTCGCGGATCTTCCAGGCGAGGAACAGCGGGTCGACGGGCAGGCAGTGCCCGCCGACTCCGGGCCCCGGGGTGAACCGGGTGAAGCCGAAGGGCTTGGTGCCGGCGGCGTCGATCGCTTCCCAGATGTTGACGCCGAGGCGTTCGGTCAGCGTTGCCAGTTCGTTGATCATGGAGATGTTGACGAGCCGGAAGGTGTTCTCGATCAGCTTGGCCAGCTCGGCGATCCTGGGCGCGGACACCGGCACCGTGGTGTCGAAGGTGGTGTCGTAGAACGCCTTGATCACTTCGAGTGAGGTGGCGTCGATACCCGACACTACTTTCGGCGTCCCCTCGAAGGACCATCTCTTGCTGCCGGGGGCGATCCGCTCGGGACTGAATCCGACGCTGAAGTCCGATCCGCCTTTGAGGCCCGAGGCCTTCTCCAGGGTCGGCACCAGCAGTTCCTCGGTGGTGCCGGGATAGGTCGTGGACTCCAGGACCACGGTCGCGCCGGGGCGCAGGTGCTCGCCCAGGGTCTGGGCGCAGGCCTCGATGTGGCTCAGATCGGGCACGCCGTCGCGCAGCGGGGTCGGCACGGTGATCACCGCGAGGTCGAAGCCGGCCAGGGCGGCCGCGTCGGCAGTCGCCGCGTAGGCACCCGTGTCCAGCACGGCGCGCAGCAGCGAGGAGGGCACGTCCTCCACGTAGGAGTCGCCGGCGGTCAGACGCCGGATGCGGTCTGGGTCGACGTCGTAGCCGACGACGTGGTGGCCGGCCTGGGCGGCGCGTACGGCCAGGGGGAGGCCTACGTAGCCCTGACCAGCGACAACGATCTGCATGGCGGCTCCTGCTCGGTTGTGGTGCTTGAATGGGGGTCGGTCTGGTCTGGCGAGGAGAAGTGCTGTGCCCCTGGTGTCTGTCGTGATGCCCGTCTACAACTCGGCGGCGACCCTGGGGTCGGCCGTCCGATCGGTGCTCACCCAGACCCACAGCGATCTGGAGCTGCTGGTCACCGACGACCAGTCCTGCGACGGCTCGATGGATCTGCTCCGCGAGTTCGCCCGGCAGGACGAGCGCGTCCTGCCGGAGCGGGCACCCGAACAGGGCGGTGCCGGCCGGGCCCGCAACCTCGCGATCGAGCGGGCCCGTGGGGACTACGTAGCCTTCCTCGACAGCGACGACATGTGGCTGCCAGAGAAGACCGAGAAGCAGCTCGTCTTTGCCGCGCAGGCCACCGCGCCGCTGACGTTCACCTCGTACTTCAAGATGGACGCCGACTATGCCGGCGAGAGCACTGACTGGGTCCCCAACGGGCGCGTGGTCCGTGCGCGCGAGCACGTGGACTACCACGCGATGCTCGTCCGTGACCACATCGGTGCTCTCACGGCCATGTACGACCGTGGTGTCCTGGGCACGAGGCTCATGCCTGAGATGCGCAAGCGCCAGGACTACGCTCTGTGGCTGTCAATCATGCGGGACGGCGCCGACGCCCGGGGCCTGGCCGAGCCGCTCGCGGTGTACCGGGCCCACCAGGCGGGGTCCCTGTCTTCCAACAAGCTCTCGCTCGTGCAGTACAACTGGTCGCTGTACCGCGAGCACGAGCACCTGTCGGTCCCGCGGGCGACACGGGCGCTGGCCGGCGCCGTGTGGCAGTCGCTGCGCAACTCCCGCATCTAGCCCGGCCGGGCCCCGCCCCGTGGCAGCGCCGCGTGATCGGAGGCGGGCCCCTGCTGGGGGCGGGAATCCGGCGGGTCTCCGGGGCGCGAGCTGCGGGCTATGCGGCAGAACCGGTGCCGGATGCCGCGCGCAGGAACAGCTGGAGCAGCAGTCGGCGGTCTTCGGCCGGGATGTCCGCCTGGCCGCTCTGAAGAGCCTCACGGCCGTGCAAGAAGCGGCGCTGGTTCACGATGAGGTAGTCCCCGGCCTGGAGCATGAAGGACACCTGCCCCCGTACGAGCTCCTCGGCCAGCGCACGAGCGGCGTCGGCGTGCTCCTGGCCGAGTTCGGACCTCTCCAGCATCTTGGCGGTGAAGCGGACGAAGCCCTCGCCCCGGTCGCCGTCCAGGATCGGGAAGGGCTTGTACTCCTCGCCGACCGAGTGCAGGTCGTAGAAGGTCCCGTAGTGGTAGCCCGACTCGGCCAGCAGCGCGCGGTGGTCCTCCGAAAGCCGGGCCACGGCCGCGTGGGCGTCGGACAGGATGCTGGGGCCGCCGCCGAGCGGGTCGGGGCGGACACACAGCAGCGTGGTGTAGTCCGGGGGCAGGGTCCCGTTGACCAGGTCCATGTGGAAGGCGTTGTAGCCGATGCCGCTGGACTTCCCGGGGTCCTTGTCCACCTTGACCCCGATGTCCTTCCAGAGGGGCCACCGCGGGAACGGCGAGAAGGGGACGGCCACCTCGGCCGCGAATCCCGTCGCCAGCCGCAGGAAACTGTCGTCGTCGGCCCCCAGCGCCTTGGCCAGGCGTCCCAGACGCAGCACAGCGTATCCGCCGTCCTTCGCCGTCAGTGCCCGGCGCAGAGTCGTGGCGGTCTCCGCGAACTGCGGGCAGGAGGCCAGCTCGGTCCGGTACTCCTCCATGGTGGACGCCGCCAAGGCCGGCCCGTCCAGCTTCCACGTCGGCAGGGTGAGGTCGATCAGAGCAGATTCGAGTTCGCTCGTGATGTCGATGAACACGGGGAGCTTCCTGTCTCTCGGGGTTTTCGGAGTGTTGTTCGTTCGCTGCTGCTCGTCCGGGCAACAGCGGTCGGGACAGCGGCATCTGGAGTACGGCGCCGCGCTCAGAGTCAGCGGGCCACGAGGCGCACGGACTCGCCCCGCTGGGCGGCCAGGGCGGCCTCAAGCCAGGCACCACGCTTGGCGTCGAGGAGCGTCATGGCCTCGGCCATGCGAACCCATCGGGCTTCAGACAGCTCGCTGGTCTGGAGGCGAACCGAGGTGCTGGCCGGGACCCGGCCTCCGTCAAAGAGGAACTGAACGACTGCCCGGCCGCCGGTCGACTCCTTCGGGATGTGCCACATGACTGCGAGCAGGCCGGCGGCCTGACAGGTCAGACCCGTCTCTTCCGCAAGCTCGCGCTCGGCACACACCGTCGGGTACTCCCCGAGGTCGAGCATGCCCCCCGGGAACTGCCACGTGGCCGATCCGTAGTTCGCCTTCACGAGGAGCATGAGGCCGTCTTCGTCGGTGACGAGCATCGCGCCGACGGCAACCACCTGAGGCAGACTGGCCAGCCATTCAGCCGTCGGCAGCAGGTCTGTCATCCGCCACTCGCATTCTGTAGTGGTGAAGGTGATCCAGGGAGCGTGTGGAGCGTGCAGTGCGCGGCCCCGGCCGTTGCGGCACCTGTTCGGCGGCGCCCGCCGCCGGGCCGGCGCCCTCACTGCGCCCCCTCGGGAACGGTCACCGCGGCGAGCTCACCCTCACTGCGGATGAGGGCCCCGATCTCGATGCACTCGGGCACGGCCTCCAACAGATAGCGCGGCCGCTCCCAGCCGCGTGCCACCGAACCCACGCAGCGCCAGCCGCACTGCTGCTCCAGGTACTCGGCGAGCTTGAGATCCCGGACGGTGCAGCGGGGCCAGGCCCGCCCGTCGGCGGCCCGAGCGGCGTAGTCCCGGAGCCACGGAGTGATGATCTTGAAGCGCGCCCTCTCCCCCGGGTGGGTGTAGGCGTGCGAGACCAGGAGGCTCGGCCCGCCGCGGCCCCACTCGCTCCATCCGGTCCCCTGTTCCGCGCGCTGGAGCACGAACGCTGCGACGAGGTTGTTGTCGTCCCACATCCCGACGGGCCGCAGCTCGGGGTCGGGCTCCAGGCGGACAAGGTCGATGAGGGCTGAGCCCTCGCTGCCGATGGCCTGCCTGCGCTTGAGCTGGTTCTCCTGCCGGACCTGGATCAGCTGGTTGAGGTCCGGCAGGTACTTGGGGGTGATGGGCCTCATCACGAGCACGACGCCACCTCCCCAGCCGCAGAGGGGGCGTCCAGGACCAGCCGGACGGACGGGCAGACCACGATCGCGCCCGCGGAAGGAACCTGCGCGCTCACGTCAGCCTCCGGGTCAGGGCCTCGGCCTGCTTCACGGTGAGGCTGAGAACCAGTTCGCTCTCCGCGTGCCGGCAGTCGGGGACCGTCTCCACCTTCACCTGGGAGCCCACGGTCACGGACAACACCGCCTGCAACCCCTTTCCGAACTGGTGCTGCCCGGTGTGCTGGGCCAGGGCCGCGCCGTCGCCTACCAGCCGGTGGGCATCCAGTGCGGCCGCCAGAGCAGCCGCCGACGCCCCTTCGATGGAGACGACCGTCGCTCTGACGGTGTCCAGGCCGATGCTGTCCACCGTCGCGGTCACGTCCCGCGTCACGAGAGCCTCCTCCAGCCGGGTAGCGGCTTCCCGGCCCGGAGCACTCAGGGCGCGCAGCAGGTCGGCCATCTTCCGTGCGGACGCGGGGTCGGCGTACTCGACCACGGTGTGCAGGCCCTTGGTCGAGGCGACGGCTGCGATTCCCTGGTCGGTCAGCCACGTCTGGACAGCCGTCGGCCCCATCCGGGAGAAGAGCCCGCCGATGGAGTACCAGAGCGTGGAGGGCAGGCCACTCTCAGGGCAAGTGACCTGCGCGCCCCCGGCCTGATACACCCCTTGAGCGAGGTCGAAGTACAGGTCCTTATGCTCACCGGTGATCATGGTGGTCCTTCCTGAGCGGGCGCAGTGCGGTGTCGGCCGCGGCGCCGCGGAGTTCGAGCAGGAGATAGCGGGCCAGGACGAACGACAGCCGGGCGGTGTCGGTGAAGAGGACGAGCTCATCGGGCTCACCCCGGCAAGCCGTCCGGGGAGTAGACGCTGCCGAGGACGCCGATCCGCTCGGCCTCCGGGGCACGGACCGCGAGGTGCCCGCGGCGCAGGGTCGCGCAGCGCTCCAGCGCGAGCTCGGCGTGAGGGAGGCAGATCGGTGGTGTGATCGTCCGTATGCTGGCCGGCCACGTGTGGGTGGCGGTGTCCGTCTGGAGCAGCCACAGCATGCCCTCCGGCGTACGGCCCGCGGGCCTGTGGCAGTACGCGCAGAGCAGCCGGTCGGCGGCCTCCCGCTGTACCTCCGGGTCGAGCACACCGTAGAAAGGGGTGCCGGTCGCGGGCCCGGACCACTGCTCCCACAGCACGCCGAGGTCGAGGTCGGCCTGATCGCTTCGGCGGCCGCCCTCGAACCGGATACCGACGGCGTCGGTGATGACCACCGGGTGATCGGGGGCGCGGTCGGCCCGCAGTGTGACGGCGGGCGCTTCGAGGAGTTTCACGAACACGGGCTCCAGCTCAGGACAGGCGGGTAAGGAAGTCGGTCGGGCAACCGGCGGGATGCCGCTGCGGTTCGAAACGTCGGCGGGATCACGTACGGCAGGCGCGAAGCCGCGCCCGCGAACGGGCGGCTACCGGCAGCTGCTGAGGACGACGAGGAGAGCCATGGCCACGATCAGCCCCAGGCCGATCCCCATCACCGCTCGTCGGCCTGACGGGTGTCCGGGCCGGCCTTCGCCAAGGGGGCAATGCCCGCTTGGTCCGGCAGGAGCTCGCCACCGTCCTCGAAGGGGATGACGCTGTTGCAGAGCAAGTTGCACCCCTGGTCGGAGTGGCTGGCGACGGGACGGGCTTCGCCGCGGTTGCCGTCGGCGGCCGCCGGGCACGGCGGTACGTGGGTACACATGGTCGTCCTTGCAAAAGTCGTCTACAGAAGGTCAGGGGCGGCGGGAGCGGGGGCACGTTGCAACCCCTGCTAGACCGCGTTGCGGGCGACGGGCCGGCACGGACGTCGGGGGGAGGCAACGCGGCGCAGCTGTCAAGCAGGCTGAGGCAGGCAAGGGCCATGCGGCGCAGGTGAATCCGGATGCCCACGTCGTCGCCCGGCACTTCCCGGTCGAGCAGGGCCCGAGCCACGATCACGTCTCTGGGCTCGTAGGTCCGGTCGGCGCCAAGTACCAGCAGGAGATGGCCCCGCATCCGGAGGGTGAGGTCCGGGACCTCTTCGTCCGTCGCTACGTAGTCGGGGCCGAAAACGTCGTTGAGGTCGTCAAAAATCGACTCCAGCGACGCCTCAAAGACGCGCTCGGCCGCCGGAACGCTGAGCGCCGTAAGAACGCGGAAGGCTGCGCTTTCGCTGGCGTCGAAAACACGGACCGGGAGCATGTGCACGGCTTCCTCCGAGGGAACACGGGCAGCGGGTGGTCAAAGGGGCCGGGCTCCTACGACAAGGGCGGGGTGATGGGGAGGTCGACCCACAGGGTGCGTTTGTCCGGGTCGAATCCCCAGGTCCCGCCCAACTCGTCGGTCAGGGCGTTCACGAGGGTCAGTCCGCGGCCGCGCTCATCGTCCGGGCCAGGGTTGCGCGGCTGCGGTCGCCCACGGCCGCTGTCGGTCACCTCGAACCGAAGGCTGCTGCTGAGCTGCTGCACGAACGTCACCGAGCCGCCGCCGAGGCCGCCGACGTGTTCGACGGCGTTGGTCACGATCTCGCTGACAATCACCAGCACCGTGTCCTTCAAGGCCGAAAGGCCGAACATCCCGAGCCGGAAGGCCAGGATCGAGCGAATCCCGCCGACCTGCTGCGCATCGACGGACGTCACCTCGCCCAGACCACGGCCCTCGACCACAAAGGAAACCTCCCAGACGTCCCAGCTGCGCGCGGGACGCGGAAGCCCCGCGGGCAAGGGCCATCGCGAAGGAGTCATCTGCGCCATGTCACACCCCCTTTCGGCTGTTCATGAACACATCCCACACGCGCGGAGATCGGCATCCCAGGGGAATTGCGAGGGGGAAAAATCTGTCAAGGGGGAACCTGGAGGGGGAAACAGGGGCCACCATGGGGGAACACCGACCGACAGGGGCCACACTCGTGTCAAGCAACGCATTCGGTCAGCTGCTGCTCCGGCTTCGCCTGGAGGCGGGCCGCACCCAGGAGCAACAGGCAGAAGCCATCAACACCGTCTCTGGTCGGGAGACCATGACCCGCCGGGAGATCAGCCGCTACGAGAACGGGGAGAACATCCCGACCAGCCACACGGTCGCCCATATCGCAGTGGCCTGTGGCCTGTCCCCGGACCAGCTCAAGAGGGAAGCCGCGTCAGCACGTGCACAACGCAGGAAGTCGCCGGTGAAACAGGAGCTTGACGACATGAAACGTCGAACTATGTTGGGGGCGGGCCCGCTCATTGGCGCGGCACTCGCCAGCGAGCCGTGGGGCCGGCTGACCCATGCCCTCAACAGGGGCAGCCAGCTCGACTCCCGTTCTGCCGAGACTCTTGCCGAACGCGCTGGTGCCCTGCACATCAGCGAGAATCACCTCACGGCTCAGCAGCTACAGCGCAATGTCGTCGTGCACCTTGATGCGATCACCACCGCGCTCGCGCAGTCCAGGGCGCACGAGAAGGAACTGAGCATCGCCGCAGGGGAGACGGCAGCTCTTGCAGGCTGGCTTGCCTGGGACCTCGGCGATCAACCGAGCGCCCGTTGCTACTACCAGGTGGCCGCCGACTGCGCCCGGGTCGCAGGGCACCCTCCGCTCCGAGCGCTCACCCTGGCCTACGCAAGCTACGGGGCCTCCACTCCCGCACGGAGAATCGAACTGCTCGCCGACGCCGCCAAGCACGTGCGCGGTCCCGGCAATGCCACAGCGGCTGCCTGGGTCCACGGGCGCCATGCCGAGGAGCTGGCCGCGGCGGGGGAGACAACCCCTGCCCTGCGAGCGCTCGACCGTGCCCGCACGGCGTATGACTACGCTGACCCAACCGCCGAACAGACCTGGGTCCGCTTCATGTCACCAGCCCGGATGGATTCCCTCGCGTTGTCCGTTCTGGGGGAACTGGCGCACCCCGAGCTCAATGAAGCGGCCACGGCAGCAACCCAGCGCCTGGGCAGTGACTTGCCCGACGCCGGCGTCGTCATCCTCGGCGATCTGGCCGCTGCCCTTTTGAAGGGCAGCGACACCGAGCACGGCGTGCACGTCGTCCGAAAGTTCGTCGCAGCGGCCACAGCTCGCCCCAACACCATGGGTCGCGCCCGTGCACTGGCGATCGCTGGCCAGCTGCCCGACCGAGAACGTGATCTCGCCGCACAGCTACGTGTCCTTGCCGCGTAGTTAGCTTCGTTTCGCTGGGCGACCAGGGAGATCTACGCAGGGGTCGTCTCGTTGACGACCCACGCGAGATAGGCGTCAGAGACATCGGCCACGGTGAGCACGATCCACTCGGGCACGTCGTAGCTGTGCTCCTGTCCCACCCACTCCGCGAGTTCCGCCAGCCGACTCTTCGTGGTTTTGAACGACACCCGCCACTCCGCAGCCGTCTCGATGTTCTCATTCCACCGGTAGACCGCGGTGAGAGGAGCATCGATGTGCGCGCACGCGGCGAGCCGCGCCGCTACCGCGCCGTGAGCCAGCTTCTTCGCACTCTCCTCATCGCCAAGCGTGGTCTGCGCGATCACAATCTCGGTCGTCACTACGTTCCTCCCACATCATTTGCCAAGGCGCTAGGCACCCAGAGTCGGCATGTTTCCCTCGTGCCGGCGGCCTGAGGGCCGCCCCTTCGCGGTCGTATGGCAACGACACCACACTTCCTCGGGACTGCGTTCCCCCTTTGCGGATCACGCACGCTCCTTACAGATCCTGCATACTCGCTGTGCGCGTCCGGTCACCGCTCATAGGGTGGGGTGACAGCCCCGCGTGCACTCCGGACGTAGAGCGGCTGATGAGCACGGCCAGCACTGGACCACCCACCACGTCCCAGCTGGGACTCGTCACGGCCCGGCATCCCGGCGGCCTGATCCCGTCCATCCGTGAGGCCCTCGGCTGACGCCAGACCGATCTCGGCGCGGCCCTTCGGCGCTCTGCCTCGACAGTCTCCCGCCGCGAACAACGCAGCCTCGCCCGCACCGGTTGATGTCCGGTCCGCGGCAGACTCAGAAACCTGCGGAACAACGGTCAGGCCCGGTCCGCCTCCCGGGCCCTGGCGACGGCGCCGTGCGCGGCGCCGCCGTACAACGGGACCTCGGAGAGCGGGTCGCGGGTTCCGCGGCCGTGCCGCCGGTCGTAATGGGTGTCGGCGGTATGCGACGCCTCGTCCCACCGCCCCGCGCGACACCCGGCTCCTCATGCGGCCGCCCGGATCGTCAGACCGTCGGTGAGCCCTTGTAATCGTGGCCCCGGTAGCCGCGGCCGTCCTTGTGCCAGTCGAGGTACAGGACCGCGTTCCCGTACGCGCCGCTCCCAGCCAGGTGGCTAATCGCTGGCGTGCGGTAGTGCCCGTCACGGTCCCCGCCGGACGTCGCTTTCTCCAGCCGGTCTTTGATCTCGAACTCGCGCTCGACGACCACGGGGTCGGTGCCCTGGCGGGACTTCATGATCTGGAGCCGGACCTTGGCTCCGTCGAAGATCGTCGCGTCCTTGGCGGCGTAGAAGGCGGGCCCGTCCCAGGTGATGTCGGCGTAGGTGTGGACGGTGGATCCGGAGCGCGCCACACACACCTGGATTTTGATGTCCCAGTTATCTGGGGCGGGGCCGCTGTATCCGGCGTCGTCGATCGTCTGCGTGCTCGTAGAGCAACGGTAGCTGAGCGTGGCGGCTGCCGGGGCAGCGGCAGCGGCAGCGGCAGTAGGGGCGGTAGCAACAGCGAGCGCGGCCGCGGCGGCCAGCAAGGTCTCGGTGGTGGTGTTCATTCCCGTTCAAGGCCGGTCAGAGCTCGCACGACACGGGCCCGGCCGGAAGTCACTACGCACGAGGGACGCCGACCGGCATCTCCCCCATCGCCTGCACAAGCCCGTCAGGGTGGCGACTGTGCCCAGCTCTCCGGACCAGCACCCCGCCACTCGAAGAGGCCCGTCTCTTCCTCGCCGAGCACTCCGCAGGCGGCACTGGACCTGCGAGCGCTGCAGCGCCGACAACTTCGCCACGTTGGGCGCCTCCACCTGCAGATACCTCCGCGAGTGGACGAACTAGAGGTGGTGAGTTCGCTGGTGGTGAGGTCTCCGCGCATCCAGTGAGTTGGGGGTCTCTGGGGCTGTGACCTGCGGTGGGGAGGCGGTGGGGAGTCACCGGTGACTCCCCACCAAAAGCGTGGCCCAGCCGTGACGGCGCGGGGCTTGCCGTGGTGAGCGGAGCGGTGAGGGCGTAGCCGTTCTCTGGGGCAAGCAACTCCACTTCCCCTCGAAAGGCGTCCTCATGACACGTCGTCGCACTGTCCCTCCCGGCCGGGAGCGGCCCGCCAGCTGGGCCGCGGTCTCGAAGCCGCTGCGGGCTCCGCGGCCGGAGACCGTCCCCGTCGGCCGTCCCGTATCTCACGGTCCCCGGCTGGCCCGGATCGGTGTCTGGACCGCCCTCGCGGCTGGCCCCCTCGCCCTGGCCGTCGCCTTGGCGGCCCCGGCCGGGAGTGCCGCGCAGGCCGCCCCGGCTCCGACGCCGAGCAGCAGTCGGGTTCAGGCTGATCCGGCGGGGACGGCCGCTTACTTCGTGGAGCTGTGGCTGCGCGCCGACGCGTCCGCCGCCGACAGCCTGGTGGGGGCGGCGGTGCGGAGGATGGCGCCGCAGGCCGAACTCCCCTCCCGTTCCGGCGAGGCCGGCAGCCCTGCCTCGGTGCTGGTGACCCCGCTACGCACGGTCTTTCTCCCGGGTGGCGGGTGGACGGTGACAGTCGCCGCCGTCACCGACGAGCGGCGCGCACCGTCGCCCGGCGGCTCGGACCAGGCGGTCGTGCAGCCCGTGGCCCGGTACTTCGCCGTCAACGGCACCGGAGGCCAGGACGACGGGCCGTTGGTCGTCACCGGTTCGCCCGCTGAGGTTGCCGCTCCTGAGGCGGCCCAGACCAGCCCGTCCGTCTTCGGCCGCGCCGTCCCTTCCACCGGTTCCCTGGCTGTCTCGCTGACCGAGTTCCTGCGGACCTACCTCGCGGGCCCCGACGGGCAGGGGGCGGGCGTGGAGCGGTACCTGTCGCCCGGGGTGCGCCTGTCTGCGCCGACGGCAGCCGTCTACACGCGGGTTGAGGTCAAGGACGTCGCCGCCGATGCGGAGGCGGCCGCCGGGACGGCTGTTCCGGCCGACGGGAGCCGGGCGCGTGTCCGCGTGCGCGTCGAGGGATCGGACGCGGCCGGTACGCGCTGGCCGCTGGAGTACCGCCTGACCGTCACGGCCCGCGCCGGCCGCTGGGAGATCAGTGCCCTGGAGACCGGTTCGCCCGCCCCGGCGTCGGTAGGCGCCGCATCCCCCACCGCCCCGTCCACCGTCACCTCAGGAGGTACCCGATGAGCAGCATGTTCCTCGCGAGTCAGCTTGACGACCTGGGCAACGGAGTCTTCGACATGCTGGGCAAGTGGGCCGACCGCGGTCTCAAGGTCGCTCTCGTGGTGATCGTCCTGGTGGTCATCTGCCGCCAGTTCTCCCTCAAGGCCGGTATCGGGGCGCTGCTCGCCATGGCGCTGGCGCTGGGCATCTACAACGCCCGCGACACCCTGGCCGGGCTCTTCTCCGAGAAGATCAAGAGTCCCTCGACCGGGTCCGCCCCGTTCAAGCCGCAGGCTCCGAAGGCCCGCACGGACGGGAAGGTCCTGTGAGCGCGGGGGCGCGTGCTCGGGTCGCGCGTGTCTACACCGGTGCGCGCCGCCACCCGTGGGTGCTGGGCAAGCTCGGTGACTGGATCATCTGGTTCGGCCCGTACACGCCCGCGCAGCTGGTCGTTCTCGGTGGTGGGGCGTTCGCGCTGGTCAAGGGCTACGACTGGTGGTCGTGGGCGGGGCCGGTGCCGGTCGTGCTGTGGCTGGTGGCGGTGTGGGCGGTGCGCGGTGCGCAGATCGCCGGTCAGAACCCGTTCACCGCCGTGGCTGGCGTGCTGTCGCTGCTGCTGCGGCATCCGGCGGGGCGGATCGGTGGGCGGATCGCCCGTGAGCGCCGGTCCTGCTGCCTGCGCGGCAGGTTCGTCATCCAGCCTGCCCCCAGCTCCGTGCTGCCCGGTGCCCCTTCGGACGCCGTGAGCCGGGCAAGCGGGGCGGCCGGAGCGGGCGGCGCCGTCGTACGGCTGCCCGCTGTGTCGGGGCGTGCGGCGGCGGGGTCGGGCTTGGACTCGCTCCTGACGGGCTCCGCAAGGAGGGCGGCGTGATGCGTACTCCTCCGTTCCGGCATGTTGCCGGTCATCTGCTGTGGTCGGCTTCTGCCCGTGTCTGGGCGGTGTGGCGGGTGACGCCGCTGGCGGGCGGCTATCTTCCCGCCCGCGTGCGTCAGGACCTGCTGGACCGGGTCACTTCCCTGGTGCGGTCGATGCCTGCGATGGAGCCGAGGCTGTTCGTTCTGGCGGCGCGGACCGACCCGGGCGAGATCGCCGAGCGGATGGTGGCCGGCCTGGACTGGCAGCGCCTGCCCGCCTGGGCGGAAACCTGCGCGGCGGCTGTCGACCTGCTGGCCGGGCAGGAGATGCACGAGCGGACCCTGTGGCTGGCTGTGGCGCTCCCGCGCCGGTCGGGGACTGCGGCCTCTTCCTTCAACACCCTGTACGGGGAGGTGTCCGCCGTACTGGACCTGCCGCCCGTACCGGTGCCGGAGGCGGAGGTGACCGCCGCGTTCGCGGAGGCCGAGCGGATCCAGACGTCCCTGGGTGGCGGACTCGGGCTGCGGCCGGCGTCCCCGGCGGAGATCGTGTGGATGGTGCAGCACGCCGTGCACCGCGGTCTCGACCAGGAGCCGTTGCTGTCGGACGCTGAGCACAGCTCGCTCTACGGCAGCCGCGTCCGTGAGGGCCGGCTCTCCTCTCCCTCGTACGCGGATCTGGGGCAGATCCGTCTCGCCGAAGGCGGGCAGGACACCCGGATCCCGGGCAGGGCGAAGGCCGCCGACCGGCCGTGGTGGCGTAAGGCCGGCACCGCGTCCCCTCTGGGCCGCCGGTGGCTGCAGGTCGAATCCGAGGCCGGTACCGGCTATCAGTCCCACCTCGTGCTCGCCGAGCTTCCGCCCGCCGTGGCAGTCGACAGCGCGGACGTCCTGGCGCAGCTGGAGCAGCTGCATTTCCCGGTCGATGTGTGTGTGGATCTGCGGATCGTCCCGGCGAAGAAGGCCCGAGCCCAGGTCCAGCGCAAGAAGCGCGAGCTCCTGGACCAGGCGGGCCAGTACGGGGCGCAGCCGACCGGGATGCCGCATTCGCTGCCGGAGGCGGCGGGGGATCTTGCCGAGCAGGACGCGCGGATGGCGCGGACGTCGGTGGAGGTCGAGGTCCAGTCGGTGACGGTGCTGTCCGTGTGGGGGCCGGACGCGGCTACGTGTGATGCGCGGGCTCGGGAGCTGTCGGCGGCTCTGTCGGGGGGTGACTACCGGGTGGAGCGCCCCTATGGGATGCAGGAAGACCTGTTCGCTCTGTCCCTGCCTGGCACTGCCCGTCCGGCGAAGCTGGGCCAGTTCACCCAGCACCAGTTGTCGGAGGACTGGGCCGCCGCGGGGGCGTTCACGTTGTCGGGGGTGGGGGACCCGGGCGGGATGCTGGTCGGTCACGATCTGGACAGCGGCACTATTCGCCCTGTGCTGCTGAACCCGGCCGATGCGCCGCAGGTGAACGCGTCCGCTTCGCTGGCGGTGGTCGGGGATCTCGGCGCCGGTAAGAGCGTCCTGGAGAAGCTGGTCACCGCGGCGGTCGTGGACCAGGGCGGGCGGGCCATCGTTATCGACCGGACTCCGATCCGGGAGTGGGCGAGCTTCGGGCGGGCCGCGTTGGGCGAGCGGTGTGAGGTCATTGACGCTGCTCGCGCGGAGGTGTCCATCGACCCGCTGCGCGTGTTCGGCGGGGCCGTCGGCGCCCACTACGCGCTGTCGTACCTGACGTTGCAGCTGGGTGTCGGCGCGATGACCGCCGCTGGGGCGGTGCTGCATCACGCGGTCCAGGAGGTATGCGCGGGTGCGGATCCGTCCATGGGCCAGGTTCTGGACGTCCTCGACGGCCTGGGCAAGACGGGCAGCGCGACCACGCGTGCCGACGCCGCGGCCACCTTGGCGGACCTGCTGCGGATTGTGCGCGACAACCCGCTCGCGGCCATGGTCTTCGACGCGGACCTGCCACCGGTCACGCTGGACGGGGACCTGGGCGCCGATCTGGTGGTGGTCACCACCACCGGCCTGACCTTGCCGCCTCGGGAGGCCTTCGCCGACGCCGAGGTCCTGCGCCAGCAGCCGCTGGAAGCCCTCATTGGGCGGGCCGTCCTCTACCTGATCGCCGCGATCGCCCGGCAGGCGGCTTTCACCGACCCGGAGCGGTTCTGTCTGGTGTCGATGGACGAGGTGTACTGGCTGACCTCCTCGGCGGAGGGCTCCGCGCTGGTCCACGAGATCCTCCACGACGGCCGCAAGCACGGCGCCGGCTGCTTCCTCGGCGCCCACGACAAGGCCGAACTCGGAGCCGACGCGGCCCTGATCGCCTACCGGTTCCTCGCCCGCACCAGCGACCGTGTCCGCGCCGCCGAGGGGCTGCGCTTCCTCGGCCTGGACGGCGACGACGAGGACCTGGTGCGGATGGTCACCACGGGCTTGTCACCCGTGGGACAGAGCGGCCGTGAGGGCGAGATGTTCCTGCGTGATCCGCGGATGCAGGTCGGCCGGATCAAGGTCGTCGTCCCGCCCGTGCCCCGCCTCAAAGAGTCGATCTTCACCACACCTGGCCGGACGGCGAAAGCCCCGGCCTCCAGGGGGAACTCATGACCCGCACCACCCCGGCCGGCGTGCGCCCGCTGCTTCTGGCTGCCGTTGCCCTGCTGCTGCTCACCTGCACCGCGGCCGCCTGGGCCATCCCGTGCAGGATGCCGGGCCCGGCGGCGCAGGCCGTGGTCTGGCCCGGCGGGCTCAACAGCCGTACCGCCCTCCTGCTGTTCTCCACCGCCGCCGTGGCAGCCGCCATCGGGCTTGTGAGCAGCGCTGGGCGTCGGCTGTGAGGGCCCGTTTCCCTTTCGACCGGGGGACGGTGCGGGCGGCCGGGTTCGTCGCGCTGCTCACCGTGGTGTTCCTGGTGACGAACACCGCGGTCGCGGTCGCAGCCGACGGGGGCGACGCCTCCGGGGGCGGGCTGCTGAGCCCGCTGGACATTTACACCCGTGAGGGTGCGCTGCTCAGCGGCTACCAGCTGGAGGCCGTGGCCGGCGCGCCGGACGGGGTTCCGGCGGTCAAGCTGATCGAGAACGGCGGGGTGCCGGACCTTGATGTGGCGGGCGAGCTCCAGCGCCTGGTGCTGTCCGGCCTGTTCACGCTGGTGCGGCTGCTCGTGGGGCTGTGCTGCTGGCTGCTCGACTTCGTGTTCAAGTTCCCCTTGCTGAGCTTGCTGACGAATCCGGCGCAGCGTCTCGCCGACGCGTACCAGCGGCATGTCGTGGGCGCGCTCGGGCTCTCGGGGCTGCTGCTGGCATGGGCTTTCGTTTTCGGGCTGATCCTGTTTGTGCGCGGCAAGGTCGGCACGGGGCTGGGAGAGATCGTGATGACCCTGGTGATTGCAGCCCTGGCCACCAGTGCGTTCATCCGGCCCGACTACCTGCTGGGAAGGGACGGGCCCCTCGCCCAGACGCACCAGGCCGCCATCGAGGTCGCGGCCATCACCACCGGCTCCTACTTCGACACCCCTGCCCGGGGGGCGCGCCCGTGTGACAGTGCGGTCGGCCCGGCCCACGAGGCGTGTGTGACGGAGCGGGCTGAGGCAAAGACCGTGACCGGACCAATCCAGAACGCGCTCACGGACGCCCTGGTCGTCAAGCCCTACATGCTGCTCCAGTACGGCCGGATCCTCGACCCGAAGGTCCCTGGTGACGCCGCCGCTTACAAGGCTCACGTGAAGTGGGTCAAGAGCGGTCAGGACGAGCAGAAGCGGAGCGGCGCCGACCTCTCGAAGTGCGCGGGGGTGGTCGGGCCGGTCAAACAGGAGTGCGAGCGAAGCGTCGCCGAGTCCGGCGGCCAGGCGGCCAATGCGGACTGCAAGCTGCTGTTCGGGTCGGCCAAGGAGACGTGTGAGCGCCAGGGGGCCGAGAGTCAGGCCAACCCTTGCGGGAAGCTGGACAAGCCGGCCCGTGACTATTGCGAAAACGGCACCGGAACCGGCAGAGCCGACAAGGACTCTGCGTTCTCGACGCTCGTGAAGGAGCTGGACAAGGCGGGTCCGGTCGGATCGGCCTGCGCCGACTATGCGGTGAAGCCCTCCTGGGACCGGGTGTGGGCGGTCATTGCCCTCCTCGTCGCCGTCATCGTCGTCACCTTGATGATCGTCTCGATGGCGGTGGTGATGCTCGGTGCGCAGGCATCCGATGCCGCGACTGCTGCGGCAGGCCCCGTGGCCTGGGTGTGGGCGATGCTTCCCGGGCCCTCCCGGATGGTGCTGTGGCGGTGGCTTGGCGTGTTCATCGTCTCTGCCCTGGTCTCCTTCATGGCTGCGATGGCTCTGCCGCTCTTCGGGATCGGCGTGGATGCCCTGCTGTCCGACAGCGGTCCCGACCTGATTGTGGAACGGCTGCTGCTCGTCGACGCCCTCGCCGTGGCGTTTCTGATCATGCACCGCCGGATCCTGGCCGCGACCGCCAGTTTTGGGCAGCGCATGGCGACCCGGATGCGGTACTCAAAGATCGGCGGCACCCACCTGCGCGGCGACAGCTCCGAACTTGGCGCCGCCCTCGCCATGAACGGCCCCGCAGGCGGCGGCGGTGGGGGTCTGGGACGCTACGGGGGGCCGTCGGCCGCGCACAGCGCGTTCGGGGCGCGGCTGCGGTCCCTGGGCAGCCTCGCGTCGCTGGCCGACGGCAGCGGGATGCCGATGGCGTCGGGCCGGCTGCTCGGTGACGCTCTGGCCGAAGGACGGCGCGGGATCGCCCCGCTGGCGATGGCGCTGCGCGGCACGCACATGGCGTGGCGCGGCGCGCACACCGCTCTGATCGGCCCCAGGCCCGCCAGGCACCCTGCGGCCGCACGGCTGCACCACGCCGCAAACGGCTGGCACGGAGGCAACCGGCCGGGGGCCGGGGGCGCCATGGTGGTGGACCAGTGGACCGGTGAGGTTCTCCACGCTCCCGATACCGACCCTCCTCTGCTCGGATCACGCGTCCACGCCCGTGCCTCCCGGTTGCGCGGTTACCGCATTGCCTCCCGCAGCGCCCGCCTCGCCTACGGCGCGACCCTGGGCCTGCCCCGCAACATCGGCCGTGCCAACGGCGCGGCATCGCGGTTCACCGAGGACGCCCGGACACAGCTGCGGGTGGCTGCTCTCCAGGTCCGTGAGGACGGCGGGCGGTGGGCGGACGGCGTCGACCACACGGGGCAGGCCCTTGCCACCGCGTGGCAGGTCCACGACCCCATGGGCTCCGTCCGTGACGCCGCCATCGCAGCGGCCATCCACGCCGCCCCGCTCCACAGCGGCCGCGCAGGCGGGCCGCGGACCACGATCAGCCGTCTGGACACAGCCGCAGCGGCCGGCGCGGCACCTGCCCGCGCGTCTGCACCGCCCTCAGGCCGCCGTCAGCAGTCACCGGGCCAGCCCCGCCTGGCCGGCGCACGGGGCGAAAGCCACGGCCCGGCCTCGACGGACCGCGACCGGCTGCTGGCCCTCCTTCAGGCTCCGCGTGCTGCCGGACGCCACCCGCGTGAGGACGGCGGCCAGTGAAGAGGTGGAAGAAGCTGGGATGTCTGGGCGTGCTGCTGGCCGTGGCGGCCGTGTGCTGCACCGGGCCCGTCCTCCTCGCCGCCGCAACGGCTAAAAACCGGACCGGTCGCGGGGGCACGGTCAGCGCGGCGGCGGCCGGGATCCCTGAGCGGATGCTCGCGGGCTACCTCACCGGCGCCCCCCAGGTCACCCGGTACGTCAGCGGGTGCAAGGGCATGCGCTGGCAGATCCTCGCCGGGATCGCCCGCGTCGAATCCGACCACGCCTCCGGCCACCTGGTCGGCGCGGGCGGGGACATCCAGCCGGTCATCGTGGGCCCGCGCCTGGACGGCTCCGGGGCCGGCGGAAACACCACCCCCATCCGCGACACCGACGGCGGCGCCTGGGACAACGACAGCGAATACGAGCGGGCCGTCGGCCCGTTCCAGTTCCTGCCCGAAACCTTCCGCGCCTACGGCAAAGACGGGAACGGGGACGGGGTCATCAGCCCGCACAACGTGGACGACGCCGCCCTGGCGGCGGCCGTCTACCTGTGCGGCAACGGCCGCGACCTCGGCAACCGAGACCAGCTCCGCGCAGCGATCCACACCTACAACCTGTCCTGGGCGTACGTGGACGACGTCATGTCGGGCATCGACCGCTACGACGCCCTCGGCCGCGTCCCTACCCTCCCGTCTGGAAACGTCGGCGCGGTCATCCAGGCCGCCCTCGCCCAGCAGGGACAGCCCTACTCCTGGGGCGGCGGCGGCCCCTCCGGCCCGACCACCGGGATCTGCTGCTCCCCCGACGGGCAGGACGGCAGCATCGTCAGCGGCTTCGACTGCTCCGGTCTGACCCAGTACGCCTACGCCAAGGCCGGTATCAACCTCCCCCGCACCGCAGCCGAACAGGCGCGTGCCGGCCGCCGGATCCCCGCCTCAGCCGGATACAACGCCCTGGTCCCCGGCGACCTCATCTTCTACGGCTACAGCCCCACCTCCGACTCCACCATCCACCACGTCGGGATCTACCTCGGCGACGGAAAAATGATCAACGCACCCCGGCCGGGCAAGCAGGTGCAGATCGACCCGGTAACCGCGATGCCCGACTACGCGGGAGGGGCACGCCTCCTGTGACCACCGCCCCCTGGACAGGCGGGCGCCTGATCACCGCCGCCACTGTCCTCACCGCCGCCGGAATCTGTCTGCTCTACGCGGGAGTGCACAGCGGGGGAAATCCTCCGTCCGCCATGCAGCCCCCGCCCGCGACGATTCCGGTCCGGAGCGCGCACCCGGCCAACTCCCCACTGCTGCCGCCCGTACGTTCGTCTGCCTCACCGTCCGCCTCGCCGGTACCGCAGGCCGGAACAGCCACCGCGGCATCGCCGTCTGCCCACGTGCCGACATCTTCCGGCAGCGGCGGCACAACCGCTCACTTTCAGCAGCTTCCGCCGCCCGGATCCGGGCCCGCGGCCGACCCGCTCATCCAGCAGGCCCTCAACCAGGCCAGCACCCCGGACCTCCCGGCCGCAGACGAACGGCTGCTGCTCGAACTGGGCCGTACGGCCTGGCTGGCCGAGACCTCCAGCTACAGCCAGGTCCGCATCCAGGCCGCCACCGCCCGCCAGGACGGCGCCCCCTCCCGCGCGGTGGTCCGGCTGGTCTGGGCGGGCGCCGACCGGGCCGGGACCCTCCTCGACGGCCGCCCCGCCGCCGTCCACTTCACCCAGAACGGAGACGGATCATGGAACCGCACTATCTGACGGCCTCCGGGGCCCTCAGCCGAGGCACTGACCTCTTTGACCCCCTCGCGGCCGTCACCGACTGGACGCTGGTCAACCTCTGGTGGCTTGCCCTGATCGCGGCCGCGGCGCTGGCCGGCTGGGAAGCCCTGCAACAGCGCCTGGCCGCCGAGGCCCTCAGCCGCCGGACATACATGGAACTCGTCCCCACAACCCAGTTCGATCCGAGCGCGGAGCAGATCTGGCGTCAGGGCATGCAGCTGGTCCGCGCCGCCGGCTCCGGCCCGTGGTGGACGCCGCGGCGGGCCCGGACGCTGCGGCTGCGGCTGCGCGCCGACGGCCACAGGTCCCTCGCCTACCGCATCGAAGCCCCCGCCTCCGCCCGCGCGCTGCTCGCCCAGACCCCCTACGGGGCCCGCGTCCAGGTCAAGGCCGCATATCCGGTCGCCGACAAACGACGCGAGCACACAGTGCGGGCGGTACTGACCCTGCACGGAGAACCCGGATCCCGTCTGCGCGAGGTCCCTCTGGATCCCGATCCTCTCCAGCCGCTGCTCGATGCGGTCGCCGACCTGAACGCCGATCTGGGCGACCTCGCCGAGGTATGCCTCGACCTGGCCCCCGCCTCACGCTGGCGCCTGGCCGTATACCGCTTCCACACCGTGCAGCGGGCCCGGGAGAAGTCCCGCCGTGCAGCGCAGCGCGAAGCACGCTGGCTCGTCCGTCAGCCCGCCGAGAGTCTGCCCGCCTCCGTGGGCCAGCTGCTGGACCCTGCCGAATGGCGCGGTACGCCCCGCGGCCAGATGGTGATGTCGCCCCAGCCCCGGCGCGTCGACCGCGACGCAGTCCTGGGCAAGCTCGCCCACTCCCCCGGGCTGGTGCGTGTGCAGGTCCTGGTGCGGTGCGCGTCCGACGCGGCCGGGCGAGCGGAGCAGCGTCTGGCCCGGATCGAGGCGGCCATGGACGTGTACGCGGGAGCGTCCCGGCTGGCCGGGCAGGGCTGGGCACTGGGCCCGCTGCGGATCGGTCCGGACCGGTGGCCGTGGCGCGACCGCTTCGATGCCCGGTGGGCGAGCGGTCTGCTGCGGCCGACGCGAGGGGGGTGGGCTCATATCGAGGAGCTGGCGGGGCTCCTGAAGCCGCCCACCGTCACCTCGCGGGTGAGTCTGCTGGAAAGCGACATGCCGACCTATGAACCCGGTGCGGACCTGCTGCCCCAGGGCTGGTACCGGGGGCCGGACGGCCGCGAGCGGCTGCTGGCCACCCACGAGGACGACACCCTCTTCGAGATCCAGTCCGGCAAGGCCGGATGGGGCAAGACGATGCGCGCCCAGGTCCACGCCGTCGCCAGCGCCCACAACGGGCGGGGGCTCGCGTTCGTGGACCCGCACGGCGACTCCTTCGCCGACGTCGCCCGCTACCTCGCCCACGGCAACCTCATCGACCGGGTGGCACTGTTCGACCTGACCATCCGCGCCGACACGGACCTCCTGTCCTGCTGGAACCTCCTGGACATGAGCAACGGGCAGCCGCCGCACGAGGTGACCGCCGCCGTCGTCGGGGCCTTCGCCGGCGCACTGGGCTGGGGGGACATCACCGCGCCCCGCGCGCTCACCATCATGACGAAGGCAATCGAGGCACTCGTCGCCGTCAACACCGGGGCCGTCGCCGCCCGGCAGTCCAAGCGGCAGGCAACGGTCTTCCAGGTCCGGGCACTGCTTACCGACCCGGCATTCCGCCAACTCGTGGTGGGCGTACTGGATGCCGAAGCGAGGAAGTGGTGGACCGGAAGCTTCCCCGACCTCCCTCGCGATGCCCTCGCCACCGTGCTCAACCCGCTGGAGCGGCTGGGCGCGAACCCGGTGGTACGGGCCTTCCTCGGATGCCCGGTCAGCGCCTACGACATCCGCCGGGCCATGGACGAGGGCCAGGTCGTCTGGATCTGCCCGCCCGGCACCGGGCCCACCAACTCGCTGCTCATTTCTTTGATCGTTCACGACTTCCTGCGCGCCGGGCTCTCCCGCCGCGACCTGCCCGAGAAGCGGCGGCGGCCTTTCCGGTTCTACCTGGACGAGATGATCTCCCTCGACCACGGCGAATCGGACGTCCTCGCGCAGATCACCGAGCAGCTGCGCAAGTTCGGCTGCCGACTGCACGGCATGACACAGCTCATGCACCGCCTCAGCCCCTCCACCCGCGCCGCCCTGATGCAGAACGCCTCCTGCCTGTCCACGACGGCAGGGTCCGTGGAGGCCATCACACAGATCACCGCCCAGTGGCCGGACACCATCACCCCCCGCGACATCGCGTCGCTGCCCAGGTGGCGGCACTACGCCAGCTTCACCGTCGCCGGCAGGCGGATCGGACCCGTCCCGGTCCGGGGCCCCGAACTGCGGGAAGTTTTCGGCGACCGCGCCCGGCCTGCCCACATCGGGGCGCTGCGCACAGCCGCGCACACCGTTACATCAGCACTGCCTCTCGGGGAACGGACCGCGCTCGCCCTCGCCCAGGAAGACGCCGTCCGCGCCTACCTCACCGGCACCACACCGACCGACCGCAAGACCATCACCGGAGCGCCGTACGCATGACCACCGCGAACAGAATCCAGCCCTCCACTGAAGACACCCACACGCACCGGGCCCTCGCCCTGCTCGCCCAGCACCGGCTGCTGACCACCACCCAGATCCACCAGATGCTCACCCCCCGCTCACCGTCACGCAAGATCCACCGCGTCCTCGTACCGCTCCGTGAGCAGGGCCTGATCACCCACACCACCCTGGGATCCAGCAGCCGCCTCCAGGCCCACTTCCTCACCCCCGAAGGCTTCTCAACGGTCGCGGACTGGCCTGAGCTGCGCGGACGCACCGCCACGCCCATCGGCTCGGCGGCCGCCGCCTCACTGCGCGCCGCACACACTCTCACCGGCGTCCGCGCCCACCTCGCCTTCCTCACCGACGCCCGCGCCCGCGGTGACGAATACGAACCCCTGGACTGGATGCCCGAAGTCACCCACCGCCTCCCCGACACCGGGGGTGAGGACCGGCTCATCGCCGACGCCGTTTTCCACTACACCGCCACCAGTCCCCGCCGCCTGCAGTACCGGGCCTTCGTGGAAATCGACCGCACCACCATGAGCAGCGAACGCCTGGCCCGCAAACTCATCAGCTACGCCCGCTTCCACGACTACACCCCCCAGACGGTTGGACGCTGGCGCACCGTCGCCGACCAGGGATCCCTGCTCGCCTGGCAGCGCCTCTACCCCCGCTTCCCCCGGATCCTGTTCATCCTCACCGGCGCCTCCCGCACCACCCTCACCGCCCGAATCCAGGACCTGCGCAACATGACCGCCGACCACGAACTCGTCACCCGCCTCGCCGCCCACGTCCCCCTCGGCGCCGCCGTCCTCGAAGACATTGAGGAGCACGGACCGCAGGCCAACGTCTGGACCCCACTGGCCGGTGACGCCGCCCCCCGCAGCTGGACCCAGCTGTGAGCGCCGATGCCACCTTCCCCGGCCGAAGGCGGCAGGTAGCTTCACGGAGCCCCACCCCGCACTCGGTGAGTGGTGGCTGAGTGACAGAAAGGTAGTTGTTGTCGGCTGCAGCAGGTCGTGGTGACCGAACCAGTGAACAGCGCCACAAAGAATCACTACAGCAAAGAACCAGCCAGAGTCACACAATCCGGCCACGACCTCGGCACGCTCTGCCGAAGCGGCCTCCATCCGGCAGCGAAGACGAAGGGTGCACTTCAGAGGGCTTTCTGCATATGACATTTCGACAATTGCAAGCAAGCGCGACAGTCGTTCACCTGAACCACAAGAACCCCATAGGAGCTTTGCCGTTGTCATCGTAGGGTGCCGACTGCAACGCACCGCGAGGACGCAAACACGTTGCACCAGCGACGAGGCAGCTCGGGTGGGCCGCTCTGCACGCCCGCCCACCGAGGTGACAACCGGGGAGATCTCCGTGACAACGGCACGACAACACCAGACCCGCACCGCCCAACGCCGACTGCTCGCGGCCGCCGCCGTCACCGCGACACTCGCAGGCCTCACAGCCGGCTGCGGCGGCGACGGCGGTGACAACAAGGCGGCCCCGGCAAGTCCGAGTTCCGCACCCGTCACTTCGTCTTCGCCGAGTCCTTCGGGCAGCCCGGTGGACAACGACAAAGCAGAAGTGCAGACGGCCTACGACCGGTACTGGCGCGTCCTCACTGAGGCCTACGCGAAGTCGGACTCGGCAGGCACGGGCTTGAAGGATGTTGCGAGCGGTTCCGCGTACGCCCAGACGGAGGCCGGTCTTGCGGGGCTCCGCAGCGCAGGGCAGGTCGTCACCGGTAAGGCAAAGCACTCTGGAACCTCTGTCATTTTCAAGGACGGCCGGAAGCTGAAGACTGCTGTGATCACCGACTGTGTCGATGTCGCACAGTGGAAGCCTGTCGATAAGCAGACCGGCAATGAGGCCCCGCTCCCCCAGACGCGTCTCGTGCGGTATGTCACTGAGCTCACCGCCGAAAAATGGCCCACTGGCTGGGTCGTCATCGAGGAGAAGATCCCGGGACAGGCATGCTGAGAGGTGGTGTCGGTACCGTGCTTGGCGCTCTCATCCTTGCTGTCGGCGTGGTGCCCGCAGGCCTCGCGGACACCGGCGTGGACAGGTGCGCCGACAACAGGTTCTGCGTGGAAGCCGGAGTGCCGGCTTTACCCGGAGGCGGCGTTGGAAGGGGCCCTTCGGACGGTGGGAACAGCGAGGCCGGGGGGAGCAGGCCATCAGCTGGGCACATCAGCGACTGGACGGACGATCCGAGCTGCGCAGTTCGTCGGTTAGTACCGCAGCCCCCCGCAGGCAGCGCTCTATGGCAAGAGCACAGTCCAGGAGACGGTGCGATCTACGTCAACCCATGCCTGGGCGCCGGTCCTGACGGCATCAAGAGCATGGACATCGCGGGATCAGCATTCTGGTCGCAGAACGCCCCGGCCCCGGCTGCCGATCCGGCTGTCCTGGCGCAACGGGCGGTCGACAGCATGCTCTTGGAAGGTCCGGCGGTCGTCAGCCCGACGGCCGCGGGCACCTACATGGTAGGCGTGCCGGTGTGGATGTGGGTAAGGCAGGGCCAGACGACGTGGGGGCCGAACTCTGCGTCTGCTTCGGCGGGTGGAATCACCGTGAGGGCGACGGCGACGGTGTCGCGGGTGGTGTGGAGCATGGGGGACGGGTCGAGCGTGACCTGCACGGGCCCTGGCACGCCGTATACGGCCTCGCGCGGTATGGCGGATTCGCCCGACTGCGGCCACCGCTTCAAGGCGACGTCGGCCGGCGGTCCCGGCGGCCGGTATCAGGGGACGGCGACGTCCAAGTGGGACATCGACTGGGCCGTGACCGGCAGCGGGCAGACCGGGCAGCTGACCGAGGTCCGTCAGTCGGCGTTCACCGTGGCCGTGGGCGAGATCCAGGTCGTCGGCCAATAGCAGACCCAGCATCCGCACTCTTCTTCCTTCTCTCTCTGGAGGCACTGCACGTGAGCACCACCACCACGCCCGCGCCCGGCCGGGCTGCCGATCTGGGGACCGGAGGGGCCTGCGGGCCGGGGAAACCGGCGGCCGCGCCGCGCGTCGTGCGTCAGCGGCGCCGCCGGCCGGGCCTGATCGCCTTATCCGTCGCGCTGATCGCGGCCGGGGGACTGTCGGGCGCCCTGCTGTTCACCGCGTCCGGGCAGCGGTCCGGCGTTCTGGTGGTGGCCCGGGATGTGCCGGTGGGCACCGCTATCACCGACGCCGACCTGGCTCCCGCGTCCCTGGCGCTGGATCCGGCGGTCAAAGCCGTGTCCGCCGCGCGGAAGGGTGAGATGGTCGGTCAGCACGCGGCCGTCGCTCTAACGGCTGGCTCCCTTCTCTCCCCCGCGCAGGTCAGCTCGTCTTCGCTGGTCAAGGCGGGTGAGCAGTTGGTGGGTGTGGCGTTGAAGCCGTCGCAGTTTCCCGCGAGCCGGCTGAGTCCAGGGCAGAAGGTGCTGATCGTGTCGACGCCGGATCCGGTGCAGGCGGCCGCTGCGGCCGGGGGCAAGCCGGGTGAGCCGGCCGGGGCGCCGAAGACGCTGGCGGCGACGGTGGTTGCCGTTGGTGAGGCGGCTCCGGCGACGGGGGTGGTGACGGTGGACGTGGCGGTGCCCGCCGCGGACGGGCCGACGCTGGCCGCGCGCGTGGCGACCGGCGCGGTCGCGTTGATCGTCGCGGCGCAGGGGGGCAGCTGATGACGGTGATCGCGCTTGCGGGCGGGCTTGGTGCGCCGGGGGTGACCACGGCTGCGATGGCGCTGCTGATGACGTGGCCGCTGCCGGAAGGGCAGCGGATGATCCTGGCGGAGGCGGACCCGGACGGCGGTGCGATCCTGCCTGGCGCGTTGCAGGGCACCCTCGACAACAGCCACGGCTTGCGGAACTTGGCGGTGGCGGGGCGTCGGGGGCGGCTCGGGGAGGCGTTCTGGCGGCAGCTGGTGGATATCACTGACGCGGGGACCCGCGACCGGCTGGTGCTGCCCGGTCTCTACGATCCCGCGCACGCTTCCGCAATGGAAACAGTCTGGAAGCCCCTGGCGGGCCTGTTCGCGGGGATCGAGGAGCACAGGCACGACGTGCTGATCGACCTCGGCCGGCGGGGTGCGTTCGGACCGTCGGCCGTCCTCGCGCAGCGTGCCGACACCGTCGTCCTGGTCGCCCGGAACACGCTGCGCGGGTTGCAGAGCGCCCAAGTCCGCCTGGACGCGCTGCGCGAGCAGCGCGTCCAGGCGGAGATCGGCATGCTTCTCGTGGACAACGGGCCGTTCTCGAAGGAGGAGGTCCGCAAGAGCCTCGGCATCACGGTCACCGCCGTGCTGCCGTGGCGGCCGAAAGAGGCCGCGGTGCTATCCGACGGGGCGGAGCAGCCACGCCGGTTCGAGTCGGGCGAGCTGATGCGCGCGGCGCGGTCGGCCGCTGTGCGGGTGCAGGAACTGGTGGCGGTCCGTCGTTCCCGCCTGGCCCCGTCGCCCGCATCCGCTCTGGGACGGATGGTGAGCGGTGCGCGCTAACCCCCTTCACAGCAACCCCGAGGTATCACTGGAGTCGCGGCTCACGGCTCCGCGCGGTCTCGCCCCGCACCGTGGTGCGCAGCCTCCCGGACGCCCTCCGGTGCCCGGTGGAAGCGGTCCGGCGGATCCCCGCGCAAGTCTTCTGTCGCAGGCCGTGGCCGTCACCGCTGCGCCGGCCGCGGTGGACTATGCGGCGGTACGGCTGATCAAAAAGGCGGTTGGGGAGCGGCTGACCGAGATGCTGCGCGCCCGGCCGGGCATGAGCCCGGCCGCGCAGGAGCAGCAGGGACGTCATCTGATCAATGAGCAGGTCGCGGTGTGGTCGGACGCGGAGGCCATCAAGCGGGGCTTCGCGACATCGGCCGGTGAAGACGCGGCGACCGCCCAGGCTGTTTTCGATCTCCAGTTCCGTGCTGGCCGTCTCCAGCAGCATCTCGACAACCCGCGGGTGGAGAACATCTTCATCAACGGGTACGCGCGGACGTCGCTGGACTTCACCGACGGGCGGCGGGTGGACGTCGCGCCGGTGGCGGACTCCGACGAGGAGCTGCGGGAACTCCTGCGGGATCTCGCTCGGCGGACGACCGGTCAGAACGAGCGCTCTCTGTCGACCGCTGATCCGTTCCTGGCGCTGCGTCTGGCGGACGGATCCCGTCTCCAGGCGGTCACAGACGTCACCCCGGGCACGTTCGTGACGATCCGCCGGCACACGATGCGGCACGCGGACCTGCCCGAGCTGGTGGGCCGCGGGATGCTGGACAGCACTCTGGAGTCGTTCCTGCGGGCGTGCGTCCGCGCGGAGAAGAACGTCATGATCGTCGGCGGTCAGGCCGCGGGGAAGACGACACTGTTGCGGGCGCTCCTGCGGGAGATCGACCCCGACGAGCGGTTCGCGACGCTGGAGACCGAGTTCGAGCTGTTCGCCCACGAGAACGGCTATCACCGCCAGGTCGTGCCGATGGAGGCCCGCGAGTCCAACGGCGAGATGGTCGCCGGTCAGGCCGCCGGCGCGATCTCCCTCATGGACCTGATGTACCGGGCGCTGCGCATGACGCTGACCCGGATCGTGGTCGGTGAAGTCCGAGGCCCGGAGATTGTCGCGATGCTTCAGGCGATGACGAACGGTGCGGGCGGCAACCTGTGCACCCTGCATGCCATCCGCCCGTCTGTGGTGTTCGACCGGATCGCCGAGCTGTATCTGCTCGCGCAGGCCAACATGTCGGAGGCGCTGGCCTACCGGCAGGCCGCGAACGGACTGCACTTCATCGTGTTCGTGTCCTCAATCGACGAGACGAAGATCGGGGGGCACCGTCACCGGTTCGTCTCCCACGTCCTGGAGGTCACCGGGATCGGTGAAGGCGGCCGCCCGGACACCAACACGATTTTCGGGCCGCGCCCGGAGTGGGGCGAGCACCGTGCGGTGCCGCTCATGCTCCCCCGCTGCGTCGATGACCTGCGGCGCGTCGGCTTTGACGCCTCCCTGCTTTCCGAGGCCGGCGGGGCCTGGACCGCCGCTCTGCCTTTGATGATCACGGAGGGCGCCACGTGATGACGCTGCTGCTGTGGGTGGTGGCCGGTCTCGCTGCCACCGGCGGTCTGGTCGGGCTGGTCGCCGGATGCGTCGGCACCACCGCCCCCAAGGGCCTTGGCCTGGCCGCCCGGATAAGGGCCGGCAGGCAACTGGCGAGCCGCGACGAGCAGATGGCCCGCCGTACCCGGCTGGTCGTCGGCGCGGTTGCCGGGATCGTGCTGTGGCTGGTCACAGGCGTGTTCGTGGCGGGAGCGATGCTGTTCCTGGCCGTTATTGGCGTGCCGTGGCTGCTGTCGCCTACGAAGTCCGCGACCGCGCGGATCGCGAAGCTGGAGTCGCTTGGAGACTGGACGCAGCGCCTGGCCAACGTGCTCCGCCTCGGGCGGGGCCTGGACGAGGCCCTGCACATCTCCCGCAAGGGCTGCCCGGGAGCCATCGCCGAGGAGGTCGGCGACCTGGTCGACCGTCTCCAGGTGGGATGGCGGCCGACGGACGCCCTGCGCGAGTTCGGTGACGCCCTGAACGATGTGACCGCGGACAAGGTGGTGGCCGCGCTGATCCTGTCGGCCGCCGACCGCGGCCCCGGCCTCGCCCAGGCCTTGGACGACCTCGCCGAGTCCGTCCACGAGGAAGTCGCCCGCAGGCGTGCGATTGAGGCCGACCGGGCCAAGCCGCGCACGACGATGCGGTGGATGACGATCATCACCCTCGGCGTCATCGGTGCCGGATTCCTCATCCCCTCCTACACCGCCCCCTACGGCACCCTGCTGGGCCAGCTGGTCCTGGCGGTCCTGCTGGCCGGGTTCGTGGGCGTCCTGGCGATGATGCGGCAGATCGCCGACACCAAGCCCGTTCCCCGGTTCCTGATCACCGACCCCCGCAGCGCCGTCGCCCCCGCCCCCCTGCCCGACGACGAACCCTCACCCGGCGCCCAGGCCGGGGCTACGAGTGCGGAGGTGACCGCGTGATGCCGGTAGCCGCGATCCTGTCCGGCGCGGCCATCGGAGCCGGCTGCGCACTCCTGGTCCGCGAAGTCCTGCGCCCCGCGCCCGCGCTCGGGCCCGCGCTGCGCCGCCTCAACCAGCCTGCACCGCCCCCGCGCTCCGACGGCGAGAACGCCGACCGTGACGAGCGGTGGGGGCAGTGGCTGGTCGAGCGGATGGCGGACGTACCCGGCGTACGGATCCCCCATAAGGACCTCGCCCTGACCGGCACCACCCCAGCCCGGTTCATGCTGACCAAGGTCGCCCTGGCCGGCGGAGGGCTGCTGCTGCCGCCGCTGTCCACGCTCCCACTGCTGCTCCTCGGCGTGCCGCTCTACCTGCCCGCGATTGTCGGGATCCTGGCCGCGATCGTGCTCTGGTTCGCCCCCGACCTCGCCACCCGGGACAAGGCCAAACGCGCCCGCAGCGAGTTCGCGCACGCCATGGCCGCCTACCTCGACCTCGTCGCGCTGCGCCGGGCCGGGAATGTCTCCGCCGAGCAGGCCATGGAGCAGGCCGCCCAGGTCGGCGAGGGCTGGGCGTTCCAGCGGATCCGGGGAGCGCTGGCGCAGTCACGGGTCGACAAGGCCGCGCACTGGGAGTCCCTGGCCCGCCTGACTGCCGAACTGGACCTGCCTGTCCTGGACGACCTCGCCGCGATCATGCGGCAGTCCGCCGACGACGGCGCTTCCGTCTACGCCACCCTCCGCTCCCGTGCGAAGAACCTGCGCACCGAGCTCCTGGCGGATCAGGCAGCCGAAGCGAACGCCAACAGCGAGAAGATGACCGCCCCCGGCGCGCTCCTCGCCGTCCTGGTGATGCTCCTGATCGCCTTCCCCGCCGTCATCCGCATGCTCACCACCTGACCCACCCAAGGGAGACCCCCGTATGAACAAGCTGGTCATCCGCCTGTCTCTGGCCGCGAAGGCGCACTGGGAGAAGATCCAGGCGTACAGCCGCGGCGATATGGACCGGGGCGACATCTCCATCACGACGATCATCATCTGGACTGCCGCCGTCGCCGGTGCTCTCGCCATCGCCGGGACGATCGCGGTCGTCGTCGTCAAGTACCAGGTCAAGCTCAGCGGAATCTGAGGGTCCGACACAAGGAAGCAGGCGGCATTGGGGGTGCGGTGAAGAGCACGGCGAGCGACGACTCGCGGCGGTCAGAAGCAGGGCAGGCAGAATCAGGGCGGTCCGAAGACCAGCTCTGTCGCCCCTGGGACAGGGGGGAGGCATCGATCCAGATGGCGATCGTGTTCCCGTTCGTCATCCTGGTCACTGTCGCGGTAGTCCAGGCGGCCATGTGGTTCTTTGCCCGGAACATCGCGCTCACCGCCGCCCGTGAAGGGGTCGCCGCGGCCCGCACCTACCAGGCTCCGGAAGGAGCAGGCGCGGCTCGGGCCCGGGAAACCCTGGGCCGGATCGCTGGCGACAGCCTTGGGCAGGCCTCCGTCAGCACCTCGGGCAGCAGCGCCACCGAGGTCCGCGTCACCGTCACCGGACAAGCCCCCTCCCTGATCCCGGGCTTGTCAGGGCTGAGCGTGTCCCAGTCGGCCGGTGCCCCACGCGAACGGTGGACCACCCCATGACCCCCACCCCCACCAGGTGGAGTCGCCTGGGAGTACGGCTGCGCGAGGACCGGGGCAGCGAGTCCATCGCGGCCGCGATCGTCACCCCGCTGCTGCTGATGATGCTGTGCCTGGCCATCGCGGGCGGCCGCATCGTCACCTCCGGCGCGAAGATCGACGCTGCCGCCGAGGACGCCGCCCGCGCCGCCTCCATCTCTCGCACCTACTCCGGCGCCCAAGCCGAAGCATCCGGAGCCGCCGCGCGCTCCCTCGCCGACCAGGGCATCCACTGCGCCTCGACCCACACCAGCGTCGACGCCTCCGGCTTGGCCGTCCCGCTCGGCAATGTCGGGACCGTGACGGTCACCATCTCCTGCACCGTGCCCCTGTCCGACCTGCTGATCCCCGGCATCCCCGGGTCCAAGACACTGACCAGCACTTTCACCTCGGTAGTGGACGCCTACCGCTCCCGGGAGGGATAACCACATGCCCGCACCGGACCCCGCCACCGCCCCGCCCGCCCCCGGCCTGTCCCCTGCGCCCGCCGCACCGCGGCGGGTACGGCGGAGCCTGCGCGACGACGAAGGCGGCGTTGCGATTTATACCGCGATCGTCACCGTGGCTCTGCTGGGCATCATCGGACTGGCCATCGACGGCAGCGGGAAACTCCGCGCCACCGAACGCGCCGACGCCATCGCCATGGAGGCCGCCCGCGCCGCAGGGCAGGCCATCGACCCCGCCACCGCCATCACCGGCGGGCAGGTCCGCGCCGACCCCGCGGCCGCCCAGGCCGCAGCCCAGGCCTACCTCGCACGCGCCGGCACCCACGGCAGCACCGCCCTGTCCGGAGACGGAACCAAGCTCACCGTGACCGTCCACGACACCTACGCCACGAAATTCCTCGCGGTCGCCGGGATCGGGTCCATGAACGTGACCGGCCACGGCACCGGCCGCCTCCTGCACGGCATCACCCAACCCCAGTAGCCCGCTACCACACGCGCACGAAGGACCCGCTCATGAGCCAGCCCACCCCCGGCCGCCCCTCCCGGCCCCGCCTTGGGCGCGGGGGCGCCCAGACGGCGGCCGCCCTCGTACGCGGCCTGCTCTCACTGGCCGTCCTTGCGGCTCTGCTGGCCGGCCTCCCGATCCTGCTGTGGTGGGCAACCGCCCAGGTCGGGCCGCCCGGCATCACTGCCCTGGCGAACCTGCTGACCACCGACGACTCCGGGCAGGTGTTCCTGCTGCTCCTGGCCGTCACAGGATGGATCAGCTGGGCCCAGTTCGCCCTCGCGGTCCTGCTGGAGATCCCCGCGCAGCTGCGCGGGCGCAGCGCCCCGCAGATCCGGGGCCTGGTGGGACAGCGGGCTGCCGCGGCACTGGTCGGCGCTGTCCTGCTGGCCCTGCCCGCCGGAACCGCCCTCGCCGCCCCCACCTCCCCGGCCGCAGCCGCGCCGGTGAGTGTGAGCGCTACCGCCGTACCCGGCCCGGATACGGCCGCCAGCGCCCGTGCGAATACGGGAGCAGTCCAGGAGGCCGGGACCGGGTTGGTGACGCACACGGTGCGGGATGTACGGCCGGCCGAGAGCCTGTGGTCGATCGCCGAAACCACCCTCGGTGATGCCCACCGGTGGGAGGAAATCGCCGCCCTCAACGAGGGCCACTCCATGACGGACGGCGCGGTCTTCCGTGCCGACCAGCCCATCCAGCCCGGATGGGTGCTCACCCTCCCCAGCGACGCGCACCCTGCCCCGAGCGCGGGACTCAAAACCCAGGCCGGGCGCGGCAACGCCGCCGAAGCGCTGAGCGGGCAGGCGCAGTACAGCGTCCGCGAGGGAGACAGCCTCTCCTTCATCTCGCGCGTGCAGCTGGGCGACGCCGACCGGTACCCGGAAATTTTCGAGCAGAACAAGGGCACTCCCCTGCCGGACGGCGCCAGGACGTTCACCGACCCGAACCTGATTTACCCCGGGCAGCAGCTCACCCTCCCCGCCGCCTCCACCCCCAGCCCCAGCCCCAGGACGATGCCCCCGTCGCAGGCCCGGCCCGGCAACGACACCACCACACCCGCGGCGAAGCCTTCGCCCGCCGCCCCAGCCCCAGCCGCCCCCACGGCGAAGCCCACCCCCGCCCCGACCGCACCCCCTGTGCCGTCGAGCCCGACGGCCCCGGCCGCCGTATCGCCCTCGCCGTCCGCGTCCACCGCCCAGTCGGCGCCAGCCGCGACCACGCCCGCAGCCCAGGTCCCCCAGCAGAGCACCCCGCCAGCCGCAAACAGCCCAGCCGCCTCCCCGCTCCAGGCCTCGCCGGCAGTAAGCACCCCACAGGTCCTGGCCGCCGCGAACGGCGTCAACTGGGCACTGATCGCCGGGATCGGCACCCTGCTGGCCGCCTCACTCGCCGGAGCTCTCGGCGTGCGGCGGATCCTGCAACAGCGGGCCCGACGCGCGGGCGAGACCATCGCCCAGGACAACGACCCCACCACCGTCGAACAGGTCCTGCACGCGGTCGCCGAACCCGCGGGCGTCGAACTCCTCGACCACGTGTTGCGCGCCCTCGCCCACTATGCCGCCACCGACAACGAGAGCAGCAACAGCAACAAGGCACTGCCAGCGCTGCGCGGGGCGCGCCTCGCCGCCAACGGGATCACGCTGCTGTTGGACGAACCCGCCGATCCGATCGCTCCGTTCACCGCCGGCTCTGACACCCGCACCTGGGTACTTGACGAGCAGGCCGTGCTCCCGGGCGCCGACGATCTCGCCGACGTCCACGCCCCCTACCCGGGGCTGGTCACGCTCGGCGCCGACGGCGACGGTCTTGTCCTGGCCGACCTCACCACATGCCGCGTCCTGCTGCTGAACGGCGACGCCGACGAGGTCCTCGAAGTGGCCCGTGCCCTCGCCCTGGAACTGGGCACGAGCGGGTGGACCGACTACGCCGAGATCCTGACCGCCGGCCTCGGCAGCCGACTGTCCGGACTCCTCCCGCAGGGCCGCATCCGCACCATGGCCCACCTTCCGGCCGTCGCCGCCGACCTCGGCGAACTCCTGCTCGAAGCCCACCAGTCAGGCGAGCAGGTTCTGCCCTGGCTGATGATCGGCGCCGGAGACCACAGCGAGAACGACGTCGACCTCCTCGCCGACGCCCTCGCCTCAGCCCGCCCCCTGACGACCGCCGTGGTGTTGCCCGCGAGCCCAGAGGCCCGCCGTGCGTTCCCGCACGCGGAGATCCTCGACGTCGCCCGCGACCAGGACACCGTCCTGGCCCCGCTGGAGACCCCGGTGCGACTCCAGCGCGTCAGCGACGAGCAATACCGGCAGTACGTCCACGCCCTCCAAGTCTCCGTCCAGGAGGCCAAGCCAGCAGCCGGGGCGTGGGAATTCACCGAGAGCCACCAGCAGCCGGCCGCCTCCGGCATGCCCCTGGCCGTGCGAATCACCAGCGAGGCAGCCCAAGACCCGGGCAACCCCTTCCCCGCGCTCCTCGCCGGATTCAACCCCACCCCCACCAGCCCCGCCACCCAGGCCCCCGAAGCAGGCGCCGACACCACGCAGGAACACGACATCGACCAGGCTCCGGCCACACGAGCCGCCGGGCAGGCCCCGCTCCCCCACCAGGCCAACGGCAGCCAACCCGCCCCGGCCCCGAAGGCCAGCCCCACCAGCACCAGCCCCGTGGAGCGCACGGTCCGCATCGACATGCTCGGCGCGCTGCGCATCACCGGCGGAACCGGATCAGCCCACGCGCCCCGCACCACCGCCGTCGCAGCACTCATCCACCTCCGCCCCGGACGCAGCGCCGAGTACCTGTGCAGGGCAGTAGACCCCGTGAAACCGTGGTCGACCCGCACCCTGCACTCCCGGCTCTCCGAGCTGCGCGCCGAGATCGGCGTTGCCACGGACGGGGCTCCGCTCCTTCCCCGGCCCAAGGACGGCGGATACTCCTTCCACCGGGCGGTCACATCCGACTGGGAAGAGTTCCGCGCCTTGGCGTCGAGCGGTCTCGCGGCCGGCCCGAAGGCCGGGATCACCGACCTCGAAGCCGCAATGGCTCTCGTACGCGGAAAGCCTTTCGACGGCCGCACCCTGCCGTGGGCCGATGCCGTCATTCAGGAAATGCTGTCCCGGATCACCGACACCGCACACACCCTCGCGTGCTGGCACACCGACAGCGACACCCCCGACCTCGACGCCGCCCGCCGCACCGTCCTCCAGGCCCTCGACGTCGAAGAAACCTCCGAGGTCCTCTACCGCGACCTCCTGACCATCGACCGGGCCGCCGGCAACACCAGCGCAGTCCGCAAAACGGTCGCCCGAATCCAGCAGATGGCCCGCACCTACGACATCACCCTCGACGACATCACCGAGGACACGATCAACCACGCCCTGTCGACAGCCCCTCCTCACCTCACCAACAACTGACGTCACGGCGGGGGTACGCACAAGCCGGTCCGACCCCCGCCCCGTCGGCACCACACCGCGCCGCCAGTCTGTGCTCTCCGGATGCGGCCAGAGGCCGGCCCCGGCCTCGCTCATCTCCCGATCAGACGAAATGGACTGCACATGAAGAAGGCAACCGCCGCCCTCGCGACGCTCCTGATCCTCACCACCGCGGGCTGCACCAGCAGCGCGCAAAACGGCAAGACCCAGGCCCCGCTGTGGGCACAGGGCACAGGGCCGGCAAAAGCCACAGAACGAAGCAGGCGTCGTCGGCCAGGAAGGACGAAAAGTCGGTGAGACCGTCACCCTCCGGGACGAGGACGGCCACAGGATGCGGGTGACTTTGACCGGCGTCGCCTACCGCGACGCCCTCGCCAAGGACAAGACCCTTCCCCTGACCGGCAAATACGCCCTGGCCGTCGCACTCACCCTGGAGTCCGAGAACGGCGGGACCTTCAAGGGGTACGGGAAAGACAACCTCATCAAGTGGAGTTACGGGCCCGAGATGAACAAGGCCAGCCGCTACTACGACGCTCCATGGGACGGGTGCATCGACTCCTACACCCCGTGGGGAAAGGTAGCGGCAGGCCAGCCCTACCTGGCGATCAGCTCCATGAACATCTCCAGGCGCGGCGGAAACCTGCTGATGGAGGACTCATACGGAAGCATCGCCCGATGGGACCTTCCTCAAGAAGACACGGGCACCGGCACCGAGCCGGCAACGAAGTACGCCACCACCGACTGCTGACCCTCCGCCTCGGACCCGCACCCCACAGCAGCGCCGATCTCTTCGGAGCGGTCCGGCCCTCACAACAAGCCCGGACCGCACCGAACCCGAGTTCAGTCAACACCCGCTTCAAGCCGCGTCAGGCGAGCGCCGCTACCGAATGTCTGGCTGCGGCCAGCATCTCCGCGCGGGCCGGACCCTCCCCCGCCGGCGGCCGGGTCACCCACTCCTGGCGCACCTCGGCAACCGCCGCGCACACCGCGCGCACCTCACCGGCAACACCATCACCCAAGGCGGACCACTCAGGTCCCGTCACCAGCACCGGCCCATAAAAGCCATAAGGGATCTCCACCCCACGCCACTGCGAAGCCAGCACCCAGGCCGCGAGGTTCACAGGGAGGCCCTCGGCCGCCCCATTGCCGTGCACATGAAGGTGCGCCTGCCGGTGGTAGACCGCCCGGTCAGCAGGGCCACCCACCGCGCCCCTCACCTGAGCCCCGCGCGCCACTTCGTCATCAGGCCACGGCAGCACAACGAGCGCACCATCCACATCGATCCGCAGGACGAACTCCACGCTGCCCCTCCAAGTCACCCAGCACAAGAGGCCTGCCACCGGCAACGGGTGACGGCTCGCCGCCCATGCTGGCCCAGGGCTGGATCACCGCCCTTCTAAGTCACCAGGATTGACACCAACGGGTGACGTTTCGTGTGGCGGCGAGGCGCGCTGGAAGCCCGGAGCAGGGCCGGTGGGCAGTGCGAGGGTGGTCTGAACTTGCCCGTGCGCACAGGGAAGGTCCTGACTGGCCCTGCTGGCGCAGATGCCCACGGGGGCCCTTCTTGAGTGTTTGCCTGGCTCGGGCATTGTTTGCCCCTCCCTGAACAACCATGGTTGTTGTGGTGTACTGGCTGCATCAGGTGACAGGAGGTATGCACATGCCGTTGCAGCAATGGCGCGAGTTGGCCGACCGCTTGGCGGAGCGCATCGAGTCGGGTGAGTTTCCGCCCGGTTCGAAGATGCCGACCACCGTGGAGCTGATGGCCGAGGGGGAATCGAAGCCATCCATTGAGCGGGCTTACCGGGAACTTGTCGACCGGGGTCTCGTTGTCCGCAAGCCGCGCGTCGGGACGGTTGTCCGCAGCCGCTCGCGCGTGCGAATCCCGTTGAGTCGCTATGGTCTCGTTCTACAGCCGGGCGGAGACAAGGGGCCCTGGGAGACGGCAACGGCCGCAGTGGGGCTGGGCGGGAGCATCGCTGCCGTGTCAGTAGAGCGCCTTCCCGCTCCGGACACGATCGCCGTGCTGCTCGGGCTGGAGCCCGGAGCTCCTGTGGTCCGCCGCAGCCGGCACGCCCTGATCGACGGGGATGTCGTACAGGTCCAGGAGGCCTTCTATCCGGCCGAACTGGCTGACGCCACCGGGCTGGGTGAACCGGGCCGAATCGCCGGTGGCGTGCTCAGGGCCATGACCGCATCGGGGCTGGCGCCTGAAACCGCCAGCGAGACCGTTACAGCACGACTTCCCACGAAGGCCGAGGCATCAGAGCTCGGCATCGGCGCACGCGTGCCGGTCCTGTGCATTGAGCGAGTGGTGCACGACCGTGACGGCCGCGCCCTTGAAGCACTTCGGACAGTAGGAGCCGCCGACCGTCTGGAGCTGCACTACGGGAACCTGCCCATGACCGGCGGAATCCCTTAGCCGCCACGGCTGCTCACCGGTGACTCACCAACTGCGCCGAAGCCCAGCTGTGATCCCGCACAGGGTACGCCGGCGATCAGAGCGGTGATCTTGGCATCGTTCTGTAGGGCATGCCGAATCACCCAAACCACACGGGCCCCGCCACAAGTGGCGAGGCCCGCAGGTCCCCGCACAGGCCTGGACCGCCTGCGAGGGGAAGAGCACCCAGCTGCATGAACCGAGAGGTGCGCTCAGCCATGAGCTTATGCGGATCCATCCCCAGGCCGCCACACGCCCCCTCCCACAAGACCGGCACCCCCACCCCGAAGGTGGTGGAGCACCATGGCACTTGAGCCAATCCTGTGGGCCCTGCACGACAGCCCGGTCAACAGCACAACCGACCGGATGCTGCTCGCCGGCCTGGCGGAGAAAGCAGACCCAGACGGCACCAACGCCTTCCCCTCACGGCGGACGCTGGCCCGGATCGCGCTCTGCGACGTCAAGACGGTACAGCGGCGCCTGGCCGCCCTCACCGAACGCGGCGTCATCACCCTGGGAAACCAGGAAGCCGCCCGCTATATCCCGGCACACGCCCGCCCCAAGGTCTACGACCTGCAGATCCCCGCATCCTGGTACGGCCCGCAACGGCTGGCACGGGTGAACGAGGACCGGGCACACCGAGGCCTGCCCCCACTGACAACCGGCTCCCGCCCCCTGCTTGCTCCCGCCCCGCCCCGCACAGAGCGCAGCGACAAAGGCAGGCCACGACACCCGGCAGGGGACTCTCAGTCCCCTCCCCCACAACATGCCGAACCGGACGGCAGGGGGGACTCTCAGTCCCGGGGCAGGGGGGACTGCCAGTACCCGGAGGGGGGACTGCCAGTCCCCCAACCCTCTCCATTAACCCTCCCCTCTCAAGAAACCCCTGCAGCGCCTGCGGCGCGAAGCGCCGATGACGCCCGCAGGGCTACTACAGGTAGTAGCGCGCATGCCACCGGCGGCTGCGCCGCGCCCACAGGCGCCAAGGCGCCCGCACCCCCAGCCGAGCCGAGCCGGAGGAACCGCGAGCGGGTCCCGGCAGGACAGGCCGAGGCGGTCAAAGCGGTGGAAGCAGGATGGCCACGAGAGCTGAGCCTTCTGCTGCCGCCCCACCGGCCAGCCGTACTGCGTGAGGCGATCCTGCAAGCCCTGGACCAAGGACGGACCCCCCAGCAGCTGACCGAACGGATCGGGCAGCGATGGTGGGCCCACGGCTACGCCCGCGCCCTCGCCGAAGGGCAGCTGGCCTCCCCCGTAGGAGTCGCAGTGGCACTCGTGCGCCCGTCCACAGACTGCCCCGACCCCATGTGCGAGGACGGCATCACCCTGCACCTGGGGCACCCATGCCCCAAGTGCACCGAACGCCGGGCCGACCGGCGCCGCGGCCGGGTACCCGCGCAACGCAACAACGGCCCCACGCTCCAGTGGTGGGAATGCCAGGGCAACGACTGCTCAGCAGCCGGCAGAGGACGACCGCCCGAAGGCAGCCTGTGCCAGCACTGCCAAGCCCGGGAAGAACACAAGAAGATCCAGAACGCAACGGCACACCTGCTGGCCGAAACCCAGACAGCCCAGGAAGCAGAACGGCTACGCCACTCAATCCGATGGGAACGCATGCTCAACGACGCCTACACCCAGCACGCCGAATACACCCGAACAGAACAAAACCAGGAAGAAACCAAACAACGCGCCGCCGCCACAGCCGCAGAAACACACCGCCTACGCCAGCAAATCCTGCGCCAACACCCCGAACTCGCCCCCTACACCCAGCACCAGCCATGACCAGCCCCACCCACAACACATCCATGACCAGCATGCCGGGCATGCCCGGCACGGGCAGGTGCTCCGAGCTCCGGACACCGTCCCGTCCCGCAAGGGACCAAGAGATTACGGCCGAGCTGGAGACCGGCAGCCCACGCACCCATGAGGAGGCCACCGCACATCCCCTGGCCAAGGTCCCCGAGACCACGAAGAGACCCTCGCCACGAACACCCGCCGGGGCCTCACCGCGGCCAAGATCGCAGAGACCACCCACACCCATGAGGTCGTGGCGGCCGCATCGGCAGCACGGGGCACCGCAGTACCACCTCCTCCGGCACGTGGCGCTCGTGAACGCTCAAAGGTGTGGTCCCTGGCGCTGGCCGAAACTTGAGGCTCGCTTGCGCGGTTCGTCCGGTCAAGAGCGACGAGAACGTGATCACGATCGAGATCCGGGGCCACGAGAAGGCCGTGCTCGAAGCAGCGCACCGGATCTCGGCCTTGTTTCTGTCCAGCGGACCGTGCCAGCTCCGGCGCACGCCCGGAGAGAACGAAGTGCAGGTCCTCGTCCACGCGGACATCAGCCGGGGTACCGGAGACAGCGGCTACCTCGACCCTGACGAGGCGGAGAGCGCAGGCTCGTTTCTGCGGTGAATCCGGTCACCCGCACGGGTGAGTTGTCCTCCACGTCCCTGGTTGGGCAGGGGAACGGCCCGATAGACCCGCCGGTATGATCAAGAACCTGATGTTTCGCGGTCTGCCCGCACTCGCCCTCTGCGCCCTCCCTATCCTCGCAGCTCCGACTGCCCACTCGGCTACCGCCGAGACAGCACCACTGGCCGCGACCGGAGTGACCGGCCCAGCCGGGGTGCGGGCGCCACTGCCGCTGTTCGAGGCGATCGACCGGCTCCCTGTGGCCGCCGAGCACCGCGACGGCTACAAGCGGGACCTGTACAAGCACTGGAACCGTGGCCTGAACGCGACGGACGGCTGCGACACCCGCAAGGAAGTCATCCTCGCCGAAGCCGTAACGGCGCCACAGGTCGCGGCCGGCTGCAAGCTGACCAGCGGATCCTGGCTCAGCGCTTACGACAATGTCGTTGTCTCCGACGCAGCCCGCCTAGACGTAGACCACTTCGTCCCGCTCGCCGAGGTCTACGACTCCGAACGAGCTCCGTGGTCGGCGGCGCGGCGGGAGGCGTACGCCAACGACCAGGCTTCCCCGGACACGCTGATCGCGGTCTCCGCCGCCTCCAACCGCAGCAAGGCCGACAAGGATCCGGCGGAGTGGCTGCCGTCGGACGACTCCTACCACTGCACGTACGCTGCTTCCTGGGTCGGCACGAAGCTGCGCTGGGACCTGGCCGTCGATGAAAGCGAACGCCATGCCCTCCTCGGACTCGCCGAGGACTGCCCCGCCACCACCGTCGTTTACGAATCAGCTCCCTAACCCGTTTGGCCTCCGGGGCACCGTGTCCACGCAGCTCGCGCGCCTGGCGTTTCCGGCACATCGGTACGAAACCCATGCTGCAGTGGGGTGGGTGAAGCCCTACGGGCTGTCCCGGGAATGATCTTTGGTGCGGTGTGCACGTGACTGTTCACTGTGCGGCCCGCTCGCCTATCCGGCGAGGGCCAGGTTGTGCAGGCGGGCGATGCCGCGCGTGGCGTGGTGGACACGGTCGCCCTTGAGTCGGCAGTCGCGGAGGATCTTCCAGGTCATGCGGGCGAAGACACGCTCGACGCGGGCGCGGACCTGCCTGTGGAACGTGTTGCGCTCCCACTTCCAGCCGGGCAGGTCTTCACCTTTGCGCCGGCGGTAGGGCATGACGAGTCCGGTGCCGGGATAGCCGCCGTCGGCATCAGCCGCAGCGCGGAGGAACTCGCTGAGCTGCTGCGGGCGCGGCGTAATCAGCCGTACGCCGAGTACATGGTCGAGCAGTAAATTAACGGCGTCCCGTGCACGGTCGGCATCCTCCACCAAGGCGGGCCCGTCGTGCTGCCGCTGCTGGCCTGTGAGACAGATCGCGCGTTCTATGACTACGAGGCGAAGCACGACCAGGGGCTTCGCCGCGAAACATGTCCGGCCGCCCTGCCCGAGGACGTGGAGCAGCGTGTGATGGAGACCGCGCTGCGGGTGCACCGGCTGATCGGCGCGCACGGGGTGAGTCGGGTGGACTTCCTCGTCTGCTCGGACGGCCGGAGCCTGGTCCTGGAAGTGAACACGGTGCCTGGCCTCTCGGAGCACGGGAATCTCGCGACGATGGCGGCTGCGGCGGGCGTGTCGTACGTCGAGCTGATCAAGCGGGTGCTCGACACCGCGTTCACCAAGGTCTCGTACGTGCCGTGACGGCGGCAGAGTAGGGGCATGACTACTGCTACCACCCACCATGTCCCGTATTTCTCGCAGTGGGAGTCCGCCTCCCTGGTGCCCGAGTTCGTCTCGGGCACCACGGCCGCAGCTGCTGATCCGCTTTGGGCGTCCTCCGGTGCCGACACGGCCGAGGAGTACGCATTCTGGGCGCCGCGGATGTGCGGCATGGCGTGCCTGCGGATGGCGCTGGGGTACTTCGGGCACCCCGTGCCCGCGTCAGTGCCACTGGTCCGTGAGGCGTTGGCCGCCGGAGCGTACGTGCGCGACGGCGATCAGGTCCAAGGACTGATCTACGCCCCGTTCGCCGCGTGGGTCGCCACGCGGTGGGGCCTGTTCGCCGAGTCCCGGCCTCAGCTGTCGGTGGAGCAGGTAGACGCCGAGGTTGCCCGCGGGCGGCTGGTGCTTCTGTCAGTGCACAGGAGCATCCGCACCCTCGACCTTGAGCCGGCCCAGCGGGGCGGGCACCTCGTCCTCGCCGTGGGGTCCAACGCCAACCACATTGCAATCCACAACCCCTCCGGGTTTCCGGAGATCTCACAGCAGTTCCACCAGGTGCCACGGGCGGATCTCGGGCGGTTCTTCGCCGGCCGGGGGGTCGTTCTGGGCCACGCACAGTAGGAGCATCATGATCCCTCTCTCCCTGCAGGATGCCGCGCTTGCCGCCGGCGGACAGCTCACCGGCGTTGACGATCCCGCACGGCTGATCACCGGTCCGTTGGTGTTCGACTCCCGCGATATCACCCCCGGCAGCCTGTTCTGCTGCCTTAGCGGCAAGTCTGTAGACGGACACGACTTTGCCAGGGAGGCGGTGAAGGCTGGCTCGGTCGCCGTGCTGGCGGACCGGAGCGTGGACGCGGCTGCCATCGTGGTGCCCGACGTTCTGGGAGCGATGGCGCAGATCGCTGCGCGTGTCGCCTCCCTCTTCACCGGCACGGTGATCGGACTGACCGGATCGGCTGGCAAGACCAGCACGAAGGACCTGTTGAAGTCCATCCTGGAGCTGGACGGCCCTACCGTGGCGACACCCCGGTCGTTCAACAACGAGATCGGCTTCCCAGTCACCGTCTCCGGGGTCAAGAACAGCAGCCGGTACCTCCTGCTGGAGATGGGCGCCCGCGGCCTCGGACACATCGATACTCTGTGCGGCATCGCCCGCCCTACGATCGCCACAGTCCTCGGGGTGGGATCCGCACACATCGGCGAATTCGGATCCCGGGAAGTGATCGCCCGGGCGAAGGCAGAGATCGTCCGGGCGCTGCCCGCACACGGCACCGCTGTCCTCAACGGTGATGACCCACTGGTGGCGGCCATGGCTGGTGATACCAACGCAACGGTGATCACCTTCGGCTTCGGTGAAGGCTGCGACATTCGAGCGGAGCAGGTCGTCGTGCAGCATGACGGACGACCGCACTTCGTTCTCGTCCACAGCGCCGGCCGACGACACATCGACCTGCGCGTCCACGGCCGCCACAATGTGCTGAACGCCCTGGCCGCTGCCGCCACAGCCATCGCTGCCGGCGTCCCCACGGACCGCATCGCCCAGGGACTACGCGAAGCCGAAATCTCCAGCGGCGGCCGTATGGAGGTCACCACCCGCGCAGACGGGGTCACCGTCATCAACGACGCCTAAACGCCAGCCCCGAATCCGTACTCGCTGCTCTGGCTGCGCTCAGCGACATCGCCGATCCGACCCGCCGGAAGATCGCGGTGCTCGGCGAGATGGCGGAGCTGGGTGATGAAGCAGCTGCCTGGCACGACCGGGTGGCCGAGCAGGTCATCCGCCTCGGACCGGCCAAGGTGATCGGGATCGGAAGCGGGCACATGGACCGCATGCTCACAACCATCACCGCCGCCGGCCTCACCGCCGCCAAGGCATCGGAGGGCGTCCCCCTCATCGAGGAGATCACGCGCGTGCTGAAACCCGGCGACGTGGTCCTGGTCAAGGGCGCCAACGCCCTCGGGCTCGAAGCAGTCGCCCGCGAGCTGGCCGGCATGCCTACCCCATAGGGTCGGAAAAATATTTGGCAAGCAAGCCCCGTTCGCCCCACCGGCAGCGGGGCTAAGCCATGTCTGGCTGCGTAGGTCACAAGCAGGAACGATTGTCGCTGCATTCCGAGAACGACCAGGAGCTGACAGCCCTGAAGATGTTGGCGAGAAGTAGGAACAGGGGGAGCCCCTGTCTCGCGGTCTGGGCTTCGGGTTCCCGAAGCGCCGGAGGCTGTCCCTGAGCTTGTCGTTTGACGTCCAGCGTCGAGGCGTCTCAAACGCGCCTGGCGGCTTCGTGGCTTGCCGGACGCCGAGACGACCTTCGCAGGTACGTAGGAAGGTGTGATGATGTCGACCATGGCTATTGATTCAGTGGTCGTGCGACAGCGTGTCGAGGATCTGGATGCGGCTGTGCCCTTCTACGAGAAGTTGACCGGAAGCACCGCATCGCGGTTCGCCTTTGCTGGGGTCACCCTGGCAAGCGTCGGTCCCTTCCTCCTGTTCGCCGGACCTGACGAGGCGGTGCAGCGAGTCGCGGGGGTGGCGGCGACTCTCACCGTCGCCGACTTGGACGCCGCGGTCGATGAGGCAGGGGCGGGGGGAGCCGAAATCGTGATGCCTATTCAGACCACCCCGAACGGCCGCCGCGCGGTGCTGCGGCACCCGCACGGCGGGGTCTTCGAGTACGTCGGCCCCTGACCCTGTTGTTCAGGCAAGTTCAGTGACTGCTGGTCCGCCTCGGCTCACCTGGCCGCCTGTTCGGCGCGGGCACGGGTGGTGGCGAGGCGGTAGGAGTCGGTGCCGGTCTCGATGATGGACCTTCCCGGTCGGCACCCCGCCCAGCACGTTGAGAGCGTGGACGTGGCCCTCGAAGAACGCCTCCTGCCCGGCCGAGGCGAAGATGCGGTGGACGGCCTTGCCCGAGTACGACAACCGGAACCCGAACAAGTAGCAGGTCACCAGCTCGCCGGCCAGCTTGACCGTGACGTCCCCGAAGTCGACCTCGGCCTCGGCACCGGGCTTGTGGGTCTGCGGGACGAACGCGTCCACGACTCCTCGGCCGGTCTGCAGGCGGATCTCCTCACGGCGGGCGGCCACGTATCCGCGGACCATCTGATAGGAGATGCCGGCGGCGTCGTGCTCGTCCAGCAGCCGGTCGTAGATCCGCTTGACGGTGTGGCGCTGCTTCCGCGGCGCGGTCAGATCCGCGGTGAGGATGGCGTCGATCACCGGCTTGAAAGAGTCCAGCCGCGTCTCCCGCGGGCTCATCTTCTTCCGCGGCTCCGGCAACGCCGACACCAGAGCCCGCTGCACGGTCTCGTAGCCGACGCCGTACTTCCGCATGAGCGCCCGCAGCGACATGCCCGTCCTGGCGTCACGGCGGATCGCCGCGTACAGATCGACCTTGGACTTCGGCAGCACCCCGGGCCCCCTCGTCGTGCAGAGCACAACCAGGGTCCCGAATCAAGCACCGACGTGTTCTCAAAACTCGGCGACATCACTCTCACGTGGAACCAGGCGATCCCAGCGCTGAGCAACAGACGTTCTCGGAACTCGCCTACAAAGCCACCATGTCCGACATTGGCTGGAATATGCGCTGGAGTCGGATGAAAGTCCGGGGATGCCGTCCAGAGAGTGATGGGCGTGTACGGCAAAAAACTCGTGCAATGGCACCTCCCACTCCTGGGGCGACTCACTGGATGGGGCTACGAACGCCGCACTTGTCGTGCTGGCCCTGAGTACGCCTCAACGACACCGATTCCTTCGTAAGCGTGCTGGCCGACAAACCGAGCCGTTTTCTCGTCCCGGTGCGGCCTGCCCTGGTCGACGCCGAAGTGGTGGCTCTGCTCTACGCCCGCGGGCAGAAACGGGCAGAAGAGGAAACGTGCAGTGGACTGTCTGCTTCGGGACCTACAACATGGTTCGCGGGCACAGTGAACCCCAAGAAGGCCGGGCCATCCCCAAGAAAGGATCACCACTCGAAGTCGTACTACCGGCCATCGACACTCCTGGCATTGGGGGATCGTCGGTCGTCCCGAAAGACGGCCACCACGTGGAGAGGCTACGAGCGCCATACGCCGTGCGGTAGCTCGCCGTCAGGGCCTGCCGGTTGCGATCCTGGGTCACCCCGGGGCCGACCGCCACCAGGCGGACAGCGCCGTCTTGTCCTCGATGCAGTCGATTTGCGGTCCTCGGCCGTCCCGAAGGGCGACCGCCACGTCAGCTCCACAGGCTCGGGTGTCCCTAGGTCCACGTCGTTGCGATCCTCGGTCGTCCCGAAGGGCGACGGCCACCCGTCCAGCATGCTCCGTCCGATCGGGAAACCGGCGTTCGCCCTGAAAGGCAACGGTCACCTCACCGTCGACATCTACGCCATCGTCGCCTTCAAGTTGCGATCCTCGCTCGTCCCAAGGGCAGCCGCCACCACCGACCACCCGCGGATTGCCACAGCCGCTCGCGGTTGCGATCCTCGGTCGCCCCGAAGAGCGACCGCCACCTTCAGCCCGTCGCGCGGCGTGGTCGGGGCTCTTGGTGTTGCGATCCTCGGTCGTCCCGAAGGACGACCGCCACGGTCGTCCTGGTTCTGCTCGTCGCCGGTCTCCTCTGGTTGCGATCCTCGGTCGTCCCGAAGGACGACCGCCACCCGACGTCCGCCGGGCCCTCGAAAAGCACGTCATCGAGGTTGCGATCCTCGGTCGTTCCCAAGGGCGACCGCCACTCGGCAAGGGAGTCGACGTCACCGCCGCCACCAGGGAGTTGCGATCCTCGGTCGTCCCGAAGGGCGACCGCCACGAAGGCGGGGACGATCAGCTTCTTCCACTTGAAGAGGTTGCAATCCTCGGTCCCCCCGAGGGGCGACCGCCACTCGCGCCGTCGCCAGGCACAGCAGGCCCTGAGCCTGGTGTTGCGATCCTCGGTCCCCCCGAGGGGCGACCGCCACGCTGCGCTCCCAGCACCGTCACCAGAAGCGGAGGCAGTTGCGATCCTCGGTCCCCCCGAGGGGCGACCGCCACCCGCGGCGAGGGCCGCGAACACCACGAACGACGAGGCCGTTGCGATCCTCGGTCCCCCCGAGGGGCGACCGCCACGGTAGCTGAGGTGCATGATTCAGCGTACCTAGGCCGTGCAAAGGGCCGACAGCGAGGCCCAAATAGTGCCGAACTGGCTGTTCTTGCTTCGGAGTGGGTAGCGTGTTTCGTGTGCACTTGGGGTTCCGAAGCACCACTCTCATGCACGTGAACCGGATTGTCAGTGCTGCCTCCGGGTGGGGGGTGGCCGCTACCCGGCGTAGGCTGCATGGTTGCGACCCTCGGCCGCCCCGAAGGACGACCGCCACGTGCGAGGTCTACCCCGTCGTCTGTGGAGAACCGCAGTTGCGATCCTCGGCCGTCCCGAACAGCGACCGCCACGTCGCCTTCGCGGTGCACACCGCGCTGCAGCTGGCCGGCTGTCTCGGTCCCGACTCCGGGCAGGGCGACGAGGCTGGGAGCGGCTCGTCTCACGAGGGGAGCGAGGTCCGCGTCGGCCTCTTTGATCTCCTGCTGCAGGACCTGGTAGCGCCGGGCGAGGCAGCGAAGTGCCGTCTTGGTCGCGCAGGCCGGGTCCGTGAGATCACCGGTGGGCCGGGTGCGGGCGAGGGTGTCGATCAGCAGGCCGGTGGGCAGTCCCCGAAGCTTGTCCCGCAGGGCGGAGGGAGCGGTGACCATCAGAGAGCGGATCTGGTTGATGGTCTGCGTCCGTGCCTTGACGGCGCTCTTGCGGACCACACGCAGAGCGCGGATCGCTTCCACGATCCCGTTCCGGCTCTTGGGTGTTCCGCTCGCGCGACCGGACAGGACGGCGGTGGCCGCCGCGTAGGCGTCGATCGGATCGGACTTGCCGCGGGCCCGCCTGGCCTTTCGGTCCGGGCGGTCGACCTCGACGACCGTGATGCCGCTGGCGGTGAGGAACCGGGCGAGTTCGGCGCCGTAGGCCCCCTGTGCCCTCCATCCCGACCGCGATGACGTCGCCCTGGGCACGCAGCCAGGCCAGCAGCTGCTCGTAGCCGGCCGAGTTCGTCTCGAACGGCTGCGTGTCCAGGTGGCGGCCAATCGAGTCGATCACTGCGGCCTGGTGGACGTCCGTATGGGTGTCGATTCCGCCGATCACCGCTATCTCGGGCGCTGTCATGCTCGGCTCTGCCGTCCTTCCGTATGGGTACCGGAGCAGCGTGTGCTGCCCAGGCTGACGGACAAGACAGTGATGAGGCTGGTGGCCAAGCTCCTACGAGGTCACGGACACCCGCGAGCACACGCGGTGGCGTCGTTCGGCGGCCGACAATTCAACAGACGGACAGCCGAAACGTCAGTCAGACCCAGAGTCAGACCCCCGAACGACGCCAAGGACATCCTCACTGTCAGACCCCGGGTGAACTGGTGGTTGCGATCCTCGGTCGTCCCGAAGGGCGACCGCCACGACCTCGGCACCGTCGTGACCGCCCTTTCCGAGGCGGAGTTGCGATCCTCGGTCACCCTGAATGGCGACCGCCACAATCGGCCCAGATGATGGCCGACTCGTGGGGCCGGCCGTTGCGATCCTCAGTCACCTTGAAGGGTAACCGCCATCCGCCACGGGGCCGCCCGCTGTACGTTCGGCCAGTCGTTGCGATCCACGGACGCCCCGCGGGGCGACCGCCACGCCGACGAGTCCGCCCACAAGCGCGCGACGGCCAAGTCGTTACGATCCTCAATCGCCCTGAAGGGCGGCCGCCACCAGCGGAACGCCACGCTTGCTGAACGTGTCCGCCTCGTTGCGATCCTCGGTCGCCCCGGAGGGCCACCGCCGCACCCCTGGCAGGGTCCGCGTGTCGTACTGCACATAGTTGCGATCCTCGGTCATCCCGAAGGGCAACCGCCACGACGCACGCACTCGTCGGCCGCGCGTGGGTGGAGGAGTTGCGATCCTCGGTCGCCCCGAAGGGCGACCGCCGCCACGGGTTCCGGTGAGACGATCGAGTACCCGGTGAAGTTGCGAACCTCGGTCGTCCCAAAGGACGACCGCCACGCCCGCGCGCGGGTCCCGATCGAAGAGGACACCCTCGTTGCGATCCTCGGTCGTCCCAAAGGGCGACCGCCACGAGCTGGCCGGAGTCATTCTCAAGCCGGTCCGTGCGGTTGCGATCCTCGGTCACCTCGAAAGGCAACCGCAACCCGGTGCGCTCGATCGGGCGGGTACAGCACCCGACGTTGCGATCCTCGGTCGCCCCGAAGGGCGACCGCCACTCGTGTTGGTAGTCTCCTCGTCCTCCCACTTGGTGTTGCGATCCTCGGTCATCCCGAAGGGCGACCACCACCAGCTTCCCCGGCGCCTGTCGCTTCCCACTGTGGGGTTGCGATCCTCGGTCATCCCGAAGGGCAACCGCCACCCGGACGGCCCCGGCAAGGTTGGCGCCGTTGTCAGGTTGCGATCCTCGGTCGTCCCGAAGGGCGACCGCCACGTCAGCTCCACAGGCTCGGGTGTCCCTAGGTCCGTCGTTGCGATCCTCGGTCGTCCCGAAGGACGACCACCACGACCCGACAAGGGGGACCGTCAGCCGCGGGTGACGGTTGTTGCGATCCTCGTCGTCCCGAAGGGCGGCCGCCACCCCTTGCTGACGACGTACCGGGGCAACCCCATCGACTCGTTGCGATCCTCGGTCGTCCCGACGGACGACCGCCACGTCGTGCGTCCAGTACAGGCGCTTGTCCGTGCCGAGGTTGCGATCCTCGGTCACTCGAATGGCAACCGCCATTCCGGCTCCGCGGAGCGATCTCCGCCCACCCCGAGGTTGCGAACCTCGGTCACCCCGAAGGGCAACCGCCACCCGGTCCGGGCCGCCCGCTGTGCGTTCGGCCAGTCGTTGCGATCCTCGGTCGTCCCGAAGGGCGACCGCCACGCGGGGGGGGGTGCCCCTATGGGTTTCGTCAAGCGGTGGGTAATGTCCGTGACGGCTGGCCTTGAGCCGGGGAAGCCCGGTTGACCAGGGGCAACGGCTCTGGTCGTTGAGTCTGGCGTTGTGGAACCGAAGGGGTTGTGGCGGATGAGGGTTCTGTTCTTTCCCGATGAGGATGGGGTGGACGTCTCGGGCGGTGCGGCGGAACTCGCCGTCCTGGCCTTCGCCCTCGCCGCGGGGAAGGGTGGCACGGAAACCACCGCCTCGGCTGAACCGAGCTTCGGGGGCACTGAACTGGCTTCAGTCGAGGTGGTGAGCACCAGCGGCCCGGGTGTCCGTATCCGAGTTGACTCGGAGCGCAGCGCTCTACTCATCGAGGGTGACCGGCTGGGCTTGACGGCTCTTGCTGACGAAGTTCAGTCGATTGCGGAGATGGACGACGGCGGGCACCAGCACATCGAGTACTTCCCGGATCACTACTACCTTGTCGCTGGGTCACTGGCCATGGTCGTAAACAGTCCTCATGGCGGCATGCCGACTCGATGAACGACTGATGGCAGTGGCTGGCCGGGGTTCGTAGAAGGTTCCGTCGCGGAGCATGGCGAAGAGGACGTCGGCTCGTCGTCGGGCGAGGCAGAGCAGGGCCTGGGTGTGGTGCTTTCCCTGGCTGATCTTCTTGTCGTAGTAGGCCCGCGATGCAGGGTCCCCGAGGGCGGCAAACGCGGAGAGGAAGAAGGCCCGTTTGAGCTGCTTGTTCCCCCTTCGGGAGGGCTGTTCGCCGCGGATCGACGACCCTGAACTGCGGGTCGCGGGAGCAAGGCCCGCGTAGGCGGCGAGGTGGCCGGCGGTCGGGAAGGTACTGCCATCGCCGACCTCGATCAGGATCCGTGCTCCGGTCCTGACGCCGACTCCGGGCATTGAGGTCAGGACCTTCGAAAGAGGGTGGGCCTCCAGCAGTTCCTCGATCCGCCCGGCCAGCAGCTTGCGCTGGCCAAGCACAGCGGTCAGCGATCCGGCCAGGCTCGGGACGATCAGCGCGGCCGCCTCGGTCCCCGGAACGGTGACGGTCTGCTCGTCCAGGGCGGCGAAGATCTCCTCGACCAGCCGCTCGGCCATCCTCGGAGCCTTCGGGCGTAACAGGGTGACCAGCCGTCGCCGTCCGGCCTTGCGGATCTGGGCCGGGGACCCGAACCGTTCCAGCAGCATCAGGACGGCCGGATGCTGCAACCGGGGCCCCAGTACTCGCTCCAGCGACGGATGGATCTGGGTCAGCAGGCCGTGAAGCCGGTTGGCGACCCGGGTTGCCTCGCCGGCCAGGTCGTCATCGGAGCCGACGATCATCTCCAGCTCGGCGATCGTCTCGTCCTCGCCGTCGACCGCCCGCAGCGTGTGAGGCATCGCGCGAGCGGCGTCCGCGATGATGAACGCGTCCTTCGCGTCGGTCTTCGCCTCGCCCGGGTAGAGGTCGGCGATCCGCCGCATCGTCAGCCCCGGCAGGTAGGCGATCGGGCAGCCCATGTTGCGGGCGACCGCCAGCGGCAGAGCACCGATCGAGGCGGGCTGATCGACCACGACCAGCACCGTCCCGTGCTTGGCCTGCAGCTTGGCGAAGAGCTCGCGGAGCTTGGGTTCGGTGTTGGGCAGGCGCTTGTCGAAGGCCTTCTTGCCTGCCGGGGTGACGGCGGTGGCGTGGTGTTCGCCCTTGCCGACATCCAGGCCGAGGAAGACGTCGATGTCGCTGGTGTCGATCACGTGCGAGCCCCTCCGCTCACGCTTTCGTCCGGCCTTGCCTCGGCACCGAGCTGCCACACCCACGTTACGGAGAGTTCCTCCGGCTCGGGTAAGCCGGTGCTCAAGCCCCTCATCAGCGGTCCGTCGATGCCTCCGGGCCCGGTGACACCACCCCCCGGATCATCAACCGCAACAAGGGGGGGGAAGTCATGCCGGACCCGAAGGCCGGTAGCCCCATTGCGGAGCCAGGAAGAAGGTAACGGGGGGGCTGAGGCATCTGGCCCCCTCTCGGTCAGTTGCGATCCTCGGTCGCCCGAAGCGCGACCGCCACTCAGGACGGACTTGCTGACGGAAACTTCGTCCAGGTGTTGCGATCCTCGGTCCCTCCGCAGGACGACCGCCACCAGGCGGACAGCGCCGTCTTGTCCTCGATGCAGTCGATGTTGCGATCCTCGGTCGCCCCGCAGGACGACCGCCACCTGCGGTGGCGCCCTTGCTGGACCCGCCGACCCCGGCGTTGCGATTCTCGGTCGCCCCAAAAAGGCGACCGCCACGGCCCGGCCTGCGGCCGCCGTCCCGGCGCAGGCGAAGTTGCCATCCGCGGTCGTCCCGAAGGGCGACCGACACCTGCAGCCGGTGCCAGGACCACACACAACCTTACGTTCCGATCCTCTGTCGCCCGGAAGGGCGACCGCCACATCGGACCCGCTGCCGGTGTTCGTGAAGTACTCGGTGTTGCGATCCCCAGTCGCCCCGAAAGGCAACCGCCCCGGCAGCTGGCCGTCGCCCCCACCGTGCCGGAAGCATTGCAATCCTCGGTCGTCCCGAAGGGCGACCGTCACGTACCGCCTCAACGAGCAGATGGCCTCGAACGCGAAGTTGCGATCCTCGGTCATCCCAAAGGACGACCGCCACCACCGCCCCTGCCAGGGCGGATCACCTTGGTTCCCGAAGTTGCGATCCCCGGTCGTCCCGAGGGCGACCGCCACGCCGGCCCGCATCCGGCTGAGTGCGACGTGGAAGAGGTTGCGATCCTCGGCCGTTCCGAAGGGCGACCGCCACCATCGTCGTACAGGTCCACCGCGCGCGCTCGACGTTTCGTTCCTCAGTCGTGCGGGAGGACGACTACGACCCCAGCAGCCGACGCGGCTCGCGTACCGGGCCAGCCTGGCTGCGATCCACCGTCGCCCCGAAGGGCTACCACCACCTGCTCGTCCAGGCCGAGAGCATCGGCAATCTGGTTGTTGCGATCCTCGGTCGTCCCGAACGGCGACCGCCACCCGCACTCCCCCACACGACAGGCCCCGCCGACACCCTGTTGCGATCCTCAGTCACCCCTGAGGGCAACCGCCACAGTAGTCCGTATCGATCGGGTTGTCCGTGTGCTGGTGGTTGCGATCCTCAGTCACCCCGAAGGACAACTTCCACCCGCCGCGCGCTGTTGCTCTGCGGCCTGGTCGTGGTCGTTGCGATCCTCGGTCGCCCCGAAGGGCGACCGCCGCGCGGCGGACGGCCGGGGCTCCACCGGTCTGGTCTGGTTGCGATCCTTGGTCGTCCCGAAGGGCGACCGCCACTCAACGGCATGGGCGCCGGAATCAGCACCGCCGTGCAGTTGCGATCCTCGGTCGTCCCGAAAGGCGACCGCCCCTACGGCCGTGTCTGCGCCCAGCTTGGACGCGTCGATGTTGCGATCCTCGGTCACCCGAATGGCAACCGCCATGCCGGCTCCGCAGAGCGATCTCCGCCCACCCCGAGGTTGCGAACCTCGGTCACCCCGAGGGGCAACCGCCACCCGCACCGGGTCGCCCGCTGTACGTTCGGCCAGTCGTTGCGATCCTCGATCGTCCCGAAGGACGACCGCCACCACAGCCATGGCGTCACCTCCGAATCTGTAACTCCGGTTGCGATCCTCGGTCGTCCCGAAGCAGACGACCGCCACCATCGTCGTACAGGTCCACCACGCGCGCTCGACATTTCGTTCCCTCAGTCGCGTGGGAGGACGACCGCCACCGTCGGCGAACTCGCCTTCCGGATCGCGGAGTACGCGTTGCGATCCTCGGTCGCCCCGAAGGACGACCGCCACGAGGGCTCGGCGCACTCGGCTGTCGAGCGTTCCGGCGTTGCGATCCTCGGTCGTCCCGAAGGACGACCGCCACCCCGACTCCGCCCACTTCCGCCAGACGGAGGAGCGTGTTGCGATTCTCGGTCGCCCCGAAGGGAGACCGCCACCCCGGCGTGCCGGCCGACGTGCCTGTCGTGCCGCTGGTGTTGCGATCCTCGGTCGTCCTGAAGGGCAACCGCCAAGCCCGCGCCGCCGAGCTGTACGACGAGCAGGAAGCGGGTTGCGATCCTCGATCGTCCCGAAGGACGACCGCCACCGGACCAGTCGAGACCGAGGAGCGAGGCGATTCCGACGTACGATCCTCGGTCGTCCCGAAGGACAACCGCCACCAGCCCGCGCTTCTTCATCTCCTTCACGAGCGCGCCGTTGCGATCCTCGGTCGTAGCGAGGGACCGCCACTCCGAATCTGATCATCACGGGGGGTCCCCGGTTCGGGGTTGCGATCCTCGGTCGTCCCAAAGGACGACCGCCACACCGATGCCGTAGAGCTCCCCGACCAGCCGGTGGTGCAGGTTGCGATCCTCGGTCAGCTCGAAGGGCGACCGCCACCTCCAGGCCAGGCGTCGCGAGGCTGATGCCGCGCTGGTTGCGATCCTCGGTCGTCCCGAAGCGCGACCGCCACCCGCCCGGCGCTGCCCGCCCCTGCCCACGCGGAAGGTGTTGCGATCCTCGGTCGCCCCGAAGGACGACCGCCACAGCACTTCGTCGGTGATCCGGGCCAGGGCCGCGGCGTTGCGATCCTCGGTCGTCCCGAAGGACGACCGCCACTCCCGTCCCTGATGGCGGCCGTGACCTGCTGGGTTGTTGCGATCCTCGGTCGTCCCGAAAGACGACCGCCACCGTGGCGGATGCTCCGGCGGACGTCTCGCAGTCAGGTTGCGATCCTCGGTCGTCCCGAAGGACGACCGCCACTTCGCGACCGGTGTCCTCGCCCACTTCGGCCTGTGGTTGCGATCCTCGGTCGTCCCGAAGGACGACCGCCACCGCCACCCTTCCCGTTCTGGCCCCGGGCGGGCTTGGGGTTGCGATCCTCGGTCGTCCCGAAGGACGACCGCCACACCAGCACCCAGGACAGCTGCTCGATGCGGGTGCGCTGTTGCGATCCTCGGTCGTCCCGAAGGACGACCGCCACCACGTACGGCACGCACCAGGCCACGGCGCCGATGGCGTTGCGATCCTCGGCCGTCCCGAAGGACGACCGCCACCCGCCTCCGCCGACTCCTTCGCTGCCCAGAACGTCAGGTTGCGATCCTCGGTCGTCCCGAAGGACGACCGCCACGGCGGCTGAACTGCATGATTCAGAGTACCTAGGTCGATCAAAGGTCCGACGCCGAGGACCAAATGGGGCCGAACCGGTTGGTCTTACCTCGGAGCAAGTCGCGTGTCTCGTGTGCACTTGGGGTTCCGAAGCACCCTTCTCATGCACGTGAACCGGATTGTCAGTGCTGCCTCATAGGCTGCCTGACCATGTCGAGCCTATCGGTGGAACCCGGAGACAGCGAAGACCCTGGCGAGCCGCTGTGGGCCCACAGTCGTAGCGACGTCAGCGGCTTACGGCACACGGTGCAGGATCACTTACGGGGATCTGCTTCGCTGGCGTGTGTCTTCGGAGGTGCCTTCGGGATGGGGCCTTCCGCGGAGTACCTCGCCCTCGTGCATGACGTGGGGAAGGGGAGTTGTGCGTGGCAGGTTGCTCTGGAGCGGGCTGAGCGTCTTGGGGGCAGGGTAGGGGTTCCGCACAAGGGTGCGGGTGCGCTTCTGGCGGCGGAGGTGTTGGGTCGGCCCTTTGCTGCGCCGGTGCTTGGTCATCATGGTGGTATGCCTTCCTTGCAGGAGTTGGGGGCTGTGCTGGCTGAGCTTGCGGGCACGGGCGTGGAGGGGCAGGCGGCCAGGGAGGCGACCGTGAGGGTCGCTGGGGTCGTTCCCGAGATTCTGCGGAGTGGACGGATTCCGCCGCCGCCCTGGCTGACCGACTTGCAGATCCCGGCGCGTGAACTACGGCTGCGGATGGATCTGCTGGTGCGGATGCTGTTCAGTTGCCTGGTTGATGCTGACTTCCTTGATACAGAGGCGCACTTCGCCGGGAGGCCTGTGCGGCTGAGTCGGCTGGCTGATCTGGCTGTGTTGGCAGCGCGGTTTGAGGCGCGCCGGCACGAGATGCTTGCCAGGCGTGAGAAGTCACCTGTGGATGAGGTGCGGGGCGCCGTGTATGAGCAGGCATTGGCTGCTGCTGCTGGGCCGCCTGGGATGTATGTGCTGCATGTGCCGACGGGTGGAGGGAAGACTCTGTCGGCTGGTGGGTTCGCTCTGCATCATGCTGCCGCTTATGGCATGCGTCGGGTTGTGGTGGTGGTGCCTTTCATCAGCATCACGCAGCAGAATGCCCAGGTCTACCGGGACATGCTGGATCCGCGGTCGGAGGCGGAAGGCGAGCCTGTGGTGCTGGAGCACCACAGTTCCGTGGAGCTGGATGATGAGGGGAACGGCGTCTGGTCACGCCTGGCAGCGGAGAACTGGGATGCCCCCTTCGTCGTGACGACGACCGTGCAGTTGTTCCAGTCGCTGTTCGACCGCAAGCCGTCGGCGATGCGCAAGCTGCACCGGCTGGCTGGGAGTGTGATCGTCCTGGATGAGGTCCAGGCGCTGCCTGACAGGCTTCTGCTCCCGATCCTGAGCGTTCTGCGGGGGCTGGTGGAGCATTTCGGGGTGTCGGTCGTACTGGTTTCGGCGACTCAGCCCGAGTTCTGGTCTATGCCTCGGCTTGAGGGGCTTGAGCGCCGCGGGGTGGTGAGCGATGTCGCCCGGCTGTTCCGGGAGCTGCACAGGGTGCGCTACGAGTGGCGGATGGATGTGGGCGTTACGTGGGAAAGCATCGCGGAGGAGATCGCGGATGCGGGTGAGCAGGTGTTGGCCATCGTGAACACCACGCGGGATGCGGCTCTCTTGCATCGCATGCTCACGGAGAGGTGCGAGGGGCGTGTCCGGCACTTGTCGACGCGTATGACGGCCGGACACCGGCAGGAGGGCATCACATCGATTCGGAAGGATTTGAAGGAGGGGCTGCCGGTTCGTGTGGTGTCGACTTCCTTGATCGAAGCTGGTGTGGATGTGGACTTCCCCTGGGTCTACCGGGCATGGGCGCCGGCCGAGTCCTTGCAGCAGGCAGCCGGCCGCTGCAACCGTGACGGGCGTCTCCCGGAAGGCGTCACGGTGGTTTTCCGGGCCCAGGACGGGGGCCAGCCCAAGGATCCCTCCTACACCGCCGCGCTGGAGGCGACATCCGAGTTTTTCGGCCCTGGACTGGCCTTTCCCGACGATCTTGATGCTCTGGCCTCCTACTACAGGCAGCGGTACGCCTACCAGGTGGTGGGAGGGGAGGGCATGGGCAGTCACATCGAGGCGTCTCGGCAGGCACTGGATTTCCCGCAGGTCGCCAAGGACTTCCAGATGATTGCCGACCAGTACTCGCAGCCCGTGGTGGTGGTCCGGTGTGAGGAGGACAGGGCAGCGATGGAGGCGGATGTCGCGGCCCTGCGCCGCCCGTATCCGTGCGGTCCGGAGGTTCTTCGTCGGCTGCAGCCGCACATGGCCGCTCTGCCTCGTCATGAGGTCCACGCGGCTCTGTCGTGCGGGCTGGCGGAACCGGTAGTCGGTGATCTCGTCCTGTGGTGTGGCAGCTACGACGAGGAGAGGGGCCTGGACCCCTTCGAGCCGGAGGATCGTGCGGGATATCTCTTCTGAGGCGCGAGCGGGTGGCTACCCTGTCGCGAGGTGCCCTGCAGGTACCGAGCGGCAGTTCGCCTGGGCGGGCTGAGGGTAGAAACAGTGTGATCGAGGCGAGTTCGCTCGGTCCATTCACCAATCGGGCGTGGCCACAGACGAGCGGCATGTGGTCACGCCTGAAGCATTTTCAGTCATGACGGCACGGCCACGGGCTGGCGCTGCCATAGTGGATCCGCACCTAACGAGACGCTTCGATATCACTGAACAAGCCTTCATTTCAAGGCAGTTGGCTTCAGCGCGCGTTGTCAGTGGGGGCTCGTAGGGTGCGGGAAACCGACGCGGTGGGAACGCCGCGGGGCGGGTTCGGTCCGCATGCCTGGCATGAAGGTGAGGTAACACAGTTGCGTACGTTGGCTTCGGAGGAGCGCAGGGCCGCGGGGCGTGGTAACGGGGGCTGGGTGTTCCCCGATCTGGTGGTCGAGACCTGGGGGGAGCTGGCCTGCTTCACGCGGCCGGAACTGAAGGCCGAGCGGGTGAGCTACCCGGTGATGACCCCCTCGGCGGCCCGGGGCCTCCTGGAGGCGATCTTCTGGAAACCGGAGTTCAGCTATGTGATCACCAAGATCGAGGTGCTGTCGCCTATTCAGTGGGTGCAGGTGCGACGCAACGAGGTCAAGTCCACGATCAATGCGGCCACGGTGCGGGATCTGCGTGCGGACTCCAGCCGGCGCTACGACGTTGAGGCAGACCGGGACCAGCGCAGCACGATGGCATTGCAGGACGTCCGGTATCGCATCGGGGCCCAGGTGGTCACCGCTGCGCACGCGGGTGCTCCGCAGGAGAAGTTCCGTGAGCAGTTGCGGCGCCGGGTGGAGCGCGGGGCTAGCTTCTCTCAGCCGTTTTTCGGTTGCCGGGAGTTCACCGCGTTCTTCGGTCCCGCGGACTCCTCGAAGGCGGTCGGCCCCATCGCTCGTACCGAGGAGCTGGGCGTGATGCTGCACTCCATCGCGTACACGCCGCAGGGCGAGCGGTATCGCTGGTTCAGGGCCAGCCTCGTCGACGGAGTGCTGAACGTCCCCCTGCAGCCGCTGCCCGACGACGCGGTCGCGATGCCGCAGGCTCCGTGGCGTGCGACCGGAGCGGGGGCATGAGCGCATGCTGCTGGCACGTCTGACCGAATACTCCGAGCAGCTGGGCGGTTCGCTGCCGCCTGAGTTTTACCGGCCTAAGCAGATCCACTGGATTCTGCACGTCAAAGAGGACGGGAGTGGAGCGGGCCTAGTATCCCGGCGGCCGCCGCCCAAGGCTCGGGACCAGGCACTGATCACGCCCGTCCCGTACGTGCAGCGTTCCGGGACCAAGGTGCCTCCCTACCTGCTGGTGGATACCGCCGAGTTCGTGCTCGGTCGGGCCAAGAACGCTACTCACCCCGACGGCCCCTCACCGAAGGACGAGGAAGAGGCCCAGCGCCGGCATGCCGCCTACCGGGACCTCGCCCTGCGCTGGGCACAGGGCGAGCCGGACAATCCCTCCGCCATCGCCCTGCGCGCCTTCCTCGCCGCCGGCGGCCTCCCGAAGCAGCAGCACCCCGAAGATCTTGACGCCAAGGACACCGTGGCCATCATGGTCGGGACACACTGGCTCCACGAAGACCCCTCAGTCCAACGGGTGTGGTCCCAGGTGGCGCGCGAACGCAAGGGAGGAGCGGGCCAGCGGGGACTGTGCTTGATCTGCGGCACCCTGGGTGACCTGCTGGCCACCATCCCCGAACCCGTGAAGAAGGGCGCGATCCCCACCACTGGCGGGAGCAACGAAGGCCAGCTCATCAGCATCAACACCTCCGCCCAGGGCCGCGACGGCGCCACACAGTTGGCCAACACCCCCGTCTGCGACCGATGCGGCCAGCAGGCGATGTCCACCCTCAACCACCTCCTGGCCAGCGACACCAACCGCCGGCGCTTCCCGGACAGCGTGATGGTCTGGTGGACCCGCACCTCAGCCGACGACTCGCCGATGGCACTGCTGTACCAGGACCAGCCCGACCCCGCAGCGGTCAGCCACCTCATCGAAGCATTTCGCCAGCGCCCCAGCTCCGCGGCAGCCGACCGTGTGGACCCCAACGACTTCTACGCCCTGACCCTGGGCCTGAACAACGCCCGCATCGTCGTCCGCGAGTGGCTTGAGGTCCCCCTTGAGGATCTGAAGGTGAACGTGGGCGCGTGGTACCTGGACCACGGCGTCCATGACGGATGGACCGGCCAGTCCCGGTACGTGCCGCTGTGGCTCCTCGCCCTGTCGGCCGGCCGTCACGACGGGGACCGCTACGTCAAGGACAGTGCGCCTCACGGCCTCGAAGCTGACCTCGCTCGCTGCGCGCTGCGCCGCACACCACCACCGGCCAGGCTGTTGCCCTCGCTCCTGCAGCGCATCCGAGCCGACCATCACATCGACGCGCCCCGCGTCGCTCTGCTCCGGCTCATCCTCAATCGATCCGCCGACCCCAAGGACCACCTGATGCCCACCTTGGACCTCTCCAGCGGTGACCCCGCCTACCTGTGCGGGCGCGCCTTCGCCGTCCTCGAAGCCGTCCAGCGCACCGCAATGCGCGATGTGAACACCACCATCAGGGACAAGCACTTCAGCGCCGCGGTCACCGCCCCCGGAGTCGTCCTGACCCAACTGCGCATCGGAGCAAACGCCCACCTCAAACGCCTGCGCAGGGACCGCCCAGCCGCAGGATCAGCACTGGAGAGCCGGCTCAGCGAGGTCTTCAGCGCCTTCCGCGACGACATCCCCCTGCACCTGACGCCCCGCGAGCAGGGCCGGTTCGTCATCGGCTACGAACAGCAGCGCGCCGCGGACCGGGCCGCCGCCAAATCCCACAGCACCCCCGGGAAGAGCACCGACCCCGACCCCGAGCCGTAACTCTTCCCCCCAGCTGCTGCATCCGCAGCCCACACCGGCTGACGGCCTCTCAAGAACGGACCATCATGACGCAGGCACACCTCGACCCGACCCGCAAGCACGACTTCGTCTTCCTCATCGACGCCACCGACAGCAACCCCAACGGGGACCCGGACAACGGCGGCATCCCCCGCACCGACCCGGTCACGGGCCAAGGCCTGATCACCGACGTCGCCATCAAGCGCAAGATCCGCAACACCATCGCACTGATCAACCGAACGGAGAACAAGCCCGGCTACGAGATCTACGTCGAAGCCGGCGTCGCCCTCAACGCCCAGCACGAGCGGGCATACACCCCCGAGAGCGGGGCGACCAACCAGAGCGAAGCCCGAGCCTGGATGTGCCGCAACTTCTTCGACGTCCGCATGTTCGGCGCCGTCATGTCCACCGGCAAAAAGGACAAGCAGGCCGGCCGCGTCCAGGGACCCATGCAAATCTCCTTCTCCCGCTCCATCGACCCCATCACCCCCTTCGACATCGGCGTCACCCGGGTCACTCCGACCAAGCAGGAAGACATCGACGCCTGGCACAACCCTGAGGAGGGCAAGAAGGGCAAGGAGACCGAGATGGGCTCCAAGCACATCGTCCCCTACGGCCTCTACCGCGGCGCCGGACACTTCAGCGCCCCACTCGCCGCCAAGACCGGCGTCACCAGCGACGACCTCGCAGCCTTCTGGCGAGCCTTCACCCTCATGCTCGACCACGACCGGGCAGCAGCCCGAGGCGCCCTCGCCCTGCGCGGCCTGTACGTCTTCACACACGACGATGCCTTCGGTCGGGCCCCCGCCCACACCCTCCTCGACCGAATCCACATCAAGCCCCTCGGCGACGTAAGCGCCCGCAGCTTCACCGACTACGGAACCGTCGAGATCCGGGACACCGACCTGCCCGCCGGCATCACATTGACCCGAGTCATCGGGTGAACAACCAGAGCTACGACTCGCCACCCGACACGCCACGTCGGCGGTCGTGGGCCGCTCCCCTACCGGATACCCGGCGAATCGCAACCCCCGCCCGACCGTGCCCCGGGCTCTGCGGGCGGCGGTCGCGCAGGCGGAGGTTGTCGCCGGGCTGGAGGTAGCCAGCCATCTCCAGGCGGGCCCGGTCTGGGACGCGTTCCTCGCGGTGCGGCGGGAGGAACTGATGCCGCAGGCGTACGTGCGGCGCAGCGGGCCGGAGGAGACCCCGCCGCGCTGGGACCTGCTCGGCTGGTCCGCGCCCGCGCACCAGGAGAAGTTGCTCGGGCTGCTGTACAGCAGGGAGGGGAGCGTGCCGGTCCAGCACCGCGGCGAGCTGGTCCCGGCCGTCCACCGAGGCCGCGATCGGGCGGGTCGATGCCTGCCATATCCAGCACGGCTGGCATGCCCGTCGCGTTCCAGCAACGCCTGGGCCTGCTGCCAGGCCTTCCAGTGGCCGGGAACTCCCCCGCATGCATGATCACCGAACGCCTCGAACAGGACGGGCCGGGTGGGGCGCCCACGTGGGAGTTCCGCGTCCAGGGATTCGGGCCCGACGGCAAGTCCGCCGCCGACACCCTGGCCGACGCCGTCCGTACCTAGGACCCGGAACTGAGCGACCGCGCCAGCCCCGTGCTGACGTTCCTGCCCGCGGACACATCAGGCCCCGTTGTGCCCGTCGGGGGACGTCGTCGACAAGCCGCTGGGGCGCATCGCGGTCACCTGGACGGGACGTGACCGGCACGTCGGCCCGCGCGTTGAACGGAACGCGGGAGGGGACGGAGGGACAGAGCGGTGATCATCTGGATCAACGGGGCGTTCGGGGCCGGTAAATCGACCCTGGACGCCGGGCTCCGCGAAGCGCTGCCCGGCTCGGTGGTCGCGGACCCGGAGGACGTCGGCAGCCTCCTGCGCAGCAGCATGCGCGGCCACCCCCATGCGGTGCGGAACTACCAGGAGTATCCGGCCTGGCGCCGTCTGACCGTCCGGCTTGTCACCGAGCTCCACCACCTGGCCGGTGGCACCGTCATCGTGCCCATGACCGTCCTGCACCAGCCTTACGCACGGGACATGCTGGAGCCCCTCGCCGCTCTCGGTGTTCCCGTCCACCACCTGGGGCTCCATACGGATCCCTCACCTCTGCGGGCCCGCATCGACGCCTCCCTTGAGTACCCGCACGACGAGGCGCGCAGCGAGGCCGTTCGGGCGCACCGGCGGCGCGGCATCAACGACTACGAGCAGGCGTTCAAGGCGTGGCTGAACACCGCGCGGGTGATCGACACCGGCAGCCTCACCCCCGGCCAGGTCCTCGAAGCCGCGCTCGCCCAGCTCGCCCGCACCTGAGAACCCGGAGGATCCATCCCGTGACCACTCTCGCTCCCCAGGCCGTCGTCCGGCTCGGGACCCGGCCCAGCCCCATGGCCATGGAGCAGACCGGACGCTTCGCCCAGGCGTTCCACGCCTGCCACCCGCAGCTCACACTCGACATCCGCAAGATCACCTCGGAGGGCGATGCGCACCGCGGTCCCTTGTCCCAGATCGGTGGCAAGGGCGCATTCACCCGCCGCGCGGACACCCATCTCCTCGACGGCCGCGTCGACGCCACCATCGCCTGTGCCAAGGACCTTCCCGGCTCCCACGACCGGGCCCCCGGGACGGCCGTCGCCGCGGTCCTGCCCCGCGAGGACGTCCGTGACGTCCTCGTCCTGCCCGTCGGCCACCAGCCCGTCACCCTCGCCGAGCTGCCCCCCGGCACACGGGTCGGCACCAGCGCTCCCCGCAGGGCAGCTCTCCTGGCCTCTCTCTTCCCCCAGCTCGTCCCCGTTCCGATCCGCGGAAACGCCGACAGCCGCCTGGACCGCCTCGATCACGGCCGGCTCGGCGCCGACGTGATGATCGCGGCGCTCGCAGGCCTGCGGCGCCTTGGCTTCGCGGACCGGGCCGGGGAAGTTCTCGACCCCACCCTGTGGCTGCCCGCCACCGGCGCCGGGATCATCGTCGTCGAGCACCGCGCCGACGACACCGTCACCGGCGGACTGCTCGCGCCGCTCACGCACCCCGCCACCCGGATCCTCCTCGACGCGGAGCGGGCCGTCCTCGCCGAACTGGCAGGGGGCTGCCTCACCGCGGCTTCCGCACACGCCACCCTCGACGACACCGGCCGCGTCATCGTCCGAGCAGCCGTCCTTGACCCGGCCGGCGGCCCGAGCGTGCGCGCCGAAGCCTCCGGCTCCACTGAACACGCCGCCGAGATCGGCAGGAGGACGGCCCGAGCTCTCCTGAACGCCGGTGCGCTCCGGCTCCTCGCCGTCACACACGAGTAGGCGGACCACATCCCTCGGGCCCCGTCGCCCGCCTCCTGCCTTCAGCCAGGCGCCTCCTCGGCATCCTGCCGGGAAAGTCCCCGACCGCGGAGCTCACCCCATGCGAAAACCCCGCCTCATCGCCATCAGCGGCCCTCCCGGGTCCGGGAAGTCCACCCTAGCCCGGGCCCTTGCGGCCGAACTGGGCTGTCCCTCCATCCTCCGGGACGAAATCAAGCAGGGCATGGCGGACACAGCCTCCGGCCTGTTCCGAAGGACATCGAAGACCTCAACGTCCCCGTCACGGACACGTTCTTCGCCACCCTCGACGTCCTGCTCCGCGCCCAGGTCACCGTCGTCGCCAAGGCCGCCTACCAGGACCGGCTCTGGCGGCCCGGCCTGCAACCCCTGGCGGACATCGCCGACCTGTGGGTCATCCGCTGCCACGCCCCCGCCCCTACCCTCACGGACCGGATCAGGGAACGGGCCGCCCTGGATCCGCACCGTGCGGCGCACGCCGACGAGCAGTTGCTCAGCGACATCGCCGCCGGCGCCTACGACCCGGAGGCCTTCGCCGAGATCTCTCTTGGCGCACGTGTCCTGCGTGTGGACACGTCCGACGGATACCGGCCTACCCTGGCCGAGATCACCGCACGCGTCCAGGCCGCATGATCACCATGCTGCTCAAGCAGCCCCGCGCAGTCACAGCCGGGCCAGGCGCGGCCCCGGCGGCTCCCGCCTGCAACGCTCCCGAAGGGCTCACCCGTGACACGCTCCTCGTTGCCGTCCTTGCTGGCCGTATTCGCACACCCAGACAATGAAGCGCTCGCCGCCGGCGGAGTCCTCACCCAGCACGCAGCCGCCGGAGCGCGCACAGCAGTCGTCACCACCACCTGGGCTCCAGACACCCGGCGTGCCGCCGAACTCGCAGACGCCCTTCACCTTCTCGGCGCGGGCAAGCCCCGCATGCTCGGGTACGCCGACCTGCGCGTATCCAAGTCCTCTCCCGGCCGGGCCCGTCTCTGCGACGCCATCCAGGAAGAAGCAGTGAATCGTCTCATCGCCCACATCCGTGCAGTGCAGCCTCAGGTGATCGTGACCCACGACGCATTCGGGTCCGGTCACCCCGACCATGTCCGAACCCACGAGGTCGTCCGCCAAGCCGCACTGGCCGCGGGCATCGAGGGCGTCCGCCCGGCAGCGGGCCGTCCGTGGAGGGCCGGCGCTGTCTACGGCGCCGCGTACCCCCGCTCGGAGAGCGCGGTGCTGGACGCGCTGTTGGCTCGGCCGGAAGGCGCCTGCGCACAGTGACGGACGACATGGCGCACGTAGCCGTCGACGTCCGGCCCTGGCTGGACCGGAAGAACGCGGCAATCATGGCTCACCGCAGCGAGACGAAGCGGGCGAGGTCCCTCCCAAGGCTCCTGGCCCGACTTCCGGCGTCGGAACGGAACGCGGTCATGGCTACCGAGTACTTCACACGGCTCGATCCCAGGTACCTACCGGGCCCCGAACGGCTCGAAGGCCTGACCGTCTGAACCCCGGCTCTCCTACGCGCGGAACCATGGGAGTCCGTCAAGCCCTCGTGACTGCCTGAACGGCCACTCCGAGAGCCCGCCGGAGCGCCTCCCGGCCCGTCGAAGCCGAGTCCATCGTGACCGCAGCCGTGGGTGCGGTGCGCCGCAAGCCACCACCCAGGGTCGAGGCCCTCGTCCACGCCCGGCGGGCCCGCGCTTGCTCGCACCTCGACGAAGCACGCTACTGGGCCGACCTCGCCGAACAGAGCCGGGACGCAAATGAGCCGGAGGGGGCGTACGGACGACCCTCGCCGAGTCCCAGGGCTCACACGCCTCCACCCAGCTCGACATGAACCGTCCCGGCGACGCGGAACCCACCTTCGCGGCCGCCGCCCGCGCCTTCGACGGCGGCGCGGTCCGCACCCACGCCCTCTACCGCGCCCGTCAGGCCGATGCGCAAGGGCGTGATGGCCATCACGAGCAGGCATGCGGCACCGCGCACCAGGCCCTGGACCTCACCGACCAGATCAGCTCCCAGCGCATGGCCAGGCCTCTTCAGGACCTCGTCGCCACCATGACCTCCCACCAGACCCTGTCGGCCGTAAGCGAGTTTCGCGACCGGATCGCCACCACCGGCTGACCCCACCCGGCTGGCCCGGGAAGGTCAGATGATCGGCGGGCGCCCGGCACGTGTCAGGCGCCACGCGGTACGCCACGACATCGCACGGCGCTCTCCCGCGTCCCCGCGCACGAAGGCCGAAGCGGTCACCGGCAGGATCCGGGTCCCGGGGCCAGGCCCGGTGCTGGCCCATCAACACGCCGCCACCAAAGGGGACTCGAATAACGCGGCCTTGGACGCTCCCGCGGCGGACTGACCAGCAAAATCCACCTGGCGTGCGACGGCCGGAGCAGCCCGCTTGCCTTCCTCGTCACTGAGCAGCGTCCGTGGACGGTCTGGAGTGAGGCTCGCCGCTCCCGACCCTCGCCGCCGTTCGGGGCGTCGTCGGGAACCTCGGCGGGTGTGGGTCATGCCAGAGGCTTATCTGCGGCGAATTTTCCAGTTGTCCGGAACTCGCTTTCCAGTTTTCCCTTGAGCTGATGATCCGATGGGAAAATTGCCCCTTTAGAGGGACAGGCCACAGCGGGCATGCGGCGCTAACCTCGTCGCCACACCCCCGAACCATCAGGGTCTTTCCGCGTTTTCCACGTTTTCCTGCGCCTGGGATGGCTCCGGTTTTCGGTGTGCGCGGGATCGGGGGCGTAAAGAAGATCACTACGGTGTGAAGGAGCTGGTGTGGACGGGATGGGTGATGCGGTGCCGGTGGGGGTGGCGTGGCAGAAGTCGGCCGCGTGCAACGGGTATGAGGACTGTGTCGAGGTGGCCCGGCTGGCGAACGGGAACGTGGGGGTTCGGAACTCGCGTTTACCGGACGGGCCGATGGTGCAGTTCACCAGCGCTGAGCTGGCCGCGTTCCTGGACGGGGTCGGCAAGGGCGAGTTCGACTGGATGACCAGCTGATACGAGGATCCGGTTGCGGAGGGCCACGCGAGGAACTCAGACTGCGACGGTGGTGAGAGTTCACCACCGTCTGCAAGGGAGATTCGCGTGGCCGATCGGCCGTCCCACCCGCTCGCCCGGCTGGTGGACCCGGAGGGGCTCGACAGGCACCAGTCCGGGACGACTCTGGCTCGCCGCCTGTGGGGCCTTGAGCTGCGGGAAGCGCGCGACAACCTCGGGTGGACAGGCGCCGAGGCCGTCCAGCGGGGTGCGGTGAGCTCAACCACTGTCCTGAGCCGACTGGAACAGGGGAAGCTCAGGGCCAAGGTCACTACCTCGGTGGCGGAGGCGCTGGTGAGGGCCTACGGGGTCGATGAGGTGACCGCGGTGTCGTGGCGGAGCCAGGCTGCTGCGATCGAGAACGAGCGGTCCCGGCCCGGCGGGGAGGTTGCCGTTGTGGACGGTGATTTCTCGGCGTCGCCGGCGTTCGAGGACATTCTGCGCCTGGAACGGCGTGCCTCGGAGATCATCTCGTTCGCGGGAGTGTTCGTGCCGGGGCGGGTGCAGACCCGGCAGTACAGCAGGGTGGTGATGGAGCGCGCGTGCGATGGGCGGCCCGAGCTGCTGGTGCGGGTTCCCGAGCGTCTGCGGCAGCGTCATCAACGGCAGGAGCTGCTGGAGTGGGGCACCGCGCTGCACTATTCGATGATCATCGACGAGCACGTGCTCACGACGCCGATCCCGGGTGAGGCTCCAATGCTGGAGCAGTTGCTGGAGCTGCAGAAGCTGGCCAGGAGCCGGGAGTGGATCCATCTGCGGGTGCTGCCCCGCAGCCAGTGGGCGCACGAGCTGCCGAAGGCGATGACGATGTCTCTCTTCCGGTTTCCCGCGGAGCAGGCGGAGTCCGGTGAGGCTGCGGCGCCTCCGGCGATTCTCTACCTGGAGGGCAGCAGTCCAGAGGTGAGCCGTCTGTACACGGATCAGGCCAGGGTCGACCAGCATGACGCGAACCTGAACATGCTGTCCAACCTGTCGCTGGACGCGGAGGACAGTCTCGGGTTCATCCAGGAACAGGTCAGCCGGTTCGAGGCGAAGCTGCGGGGCGGTGCCGCGGTCCGTCATGGCTGCACGGGAGCGGGGCTGTCACGGTACGCGGGCCACTCCCCCGTACTGGACCCAGCCGGCGGGGGCGCCGGACTCGGGCTGGGGGGGATGACCCGGGTTCCAGCGGGCCACGTCGCCGGGGGCGTTCTGTCCCAGCATGGTGAGGCCGGCGAAGAAGCGGGCGACGTCGTCGCGGGGACGGATGTTGCCCCAGTGCCGACCCAGCGTGTGCCTTAGGAAGTCGCCGATCTCGGCCCGGATGTCGGGGTCGTCGTGGGTGAGATGCGAGATGACGAGGTAGCTGCCGCTGGGCAGCCGCCCTGTCAGGCCGCGGATCAGGGACCAGGGGTCCTCGCGGTCGGGGATGCATTCCAGGACCCAGCCGAAGAGGACGGCGACGGGCAGGCCGGCTTCGAGGAGGCGGGCGACACGGGGATGGCGCAGGATCCGGGCGGTGTCGCGGATATCGGCGCACAGGACGGTCGCGGCGGTGGCGTCCTCGGCCAGGATCAAGCGGCTCTGGCCCAGGGCGACGGGGTCGTTGTCGACGTAGACGACGTGGGTGTCGGGGCGGGCTTCGCGGGCGATCTCGTGGACGTGGGGGCGGCGGGGGATGCCCGAGCCGAGGTCGAGGTAGCGCCGGACCTCGTGCTGGGCGGCAAGGTGGCGCACCGCGCGGCCGAGGAAGGCCCGGTTGATGGTTGCGAGTTCGCGAAGGCGCGGTGCCAGGCCCAGCAGGTCCGCGCAGGCACGACGGTCGGACGCGTAGCCGCCCTGTCCCCCGAGGAGGTGGTCGTACATGCGGGCCAGACTAGGTTTGGTGACGTCGATGGGCACAGGCTCCCCCTGGGGCACGGCGGCCTGCCCCGCTGGCGGGTAGCGGGGTTGGCGGGTTCGTGGGCGGAAAAGCGTTCATCATAGGGGGCGAGCCCCTTGTGAAAATACCTGCCCACGCCGCGGGGTGGATTCGTTCTTCGGAAAACCGGCGAGATCTCTTCGGGTGTGTATTCGTGCTGGTAGGGCGCACGCGAGTGCGCCGGTCCCGTGATCAGCGGTCAAATATGCCGGAGGGATTTCCGCTGCCGGGGCGGGGCACGACACTGCGGTAGAGCGATTCGAACGCGGCCGGTTCCATACCCATCGCCTCGGCCGCCCGGTCCGCTTCCAGGCCCACGCAGTGCCGCAGTAGGAAGGCGTCGGCTGCCGGCCGCGGGAGTTTGTCGAGCGGGGAGGGGGGCCTGGCCGGGCTGGCGTGGACAGCACGGGAGAGCAGTGTCCAGGCGCCGCCCGCCGGCGAGGGACACCGCAGCAGGCCTGCCCAGCCCAGCTCGATCTGCTTCCACACCGCCTCGACGACGTCCCCCGCGTCATCGTCTCCGAGGCGCACGGCCGCGTACTGGCGGTAGGCGGAATCGAATCGGGCCTTGAACGCCGTGCGGGCTGTCTGCTCGGCGGCCCGGACATCCTTGCGCCCCGTTCGAGCGGCCGCCCCGGTCCCGCATGCCTCCAGGACCGGGGAAGCATGGGGAACGCGGCCGGAAAATGCCGTGATCATGGAAAGTCCTTGCTCGGGTGCCAAGGGATGGTCCGGTTGGCGGACCGTGGACTTGGCCGGATCTGATGCCGCTGGATGGGTGCAGGTACAGGCCGGCACTCGGGCCGGAACGAGTCGGGGCCGAAGGGGCTACGGAAGAAAAGGGCCGGGGCCGCTGGCAGCGGCCCCGGCCCCGCACTTCAGCGCGACACGCCCCACAAGACGAGGCGGCGGCCGGGACATCAGCGGCGCAGCGCCACCCTGAACAGCAGGGCCGTCCGGTCGCTGAGGACCAGCGGGGTGGCTGCCAGTACCGCGGACTCGTCCAGCTGCCCGGTCACCACCCCGACGACAAGCAGCGTCGTCAGCAGCGACGACCAACGCACCACACCGGAAAAGAAGGCGCGGAAATGTGTTTCGAGCGGGGGCGGGACCGGAATGCTAAATCGGGGGATCACCGGCCGCAAGGGCCTACTTGCACGTTCGATCATGTCGTTCCTTTTGACGGGGTACGCGATGGTCGAACCCCCGCGGGACTTCGGGGCATGCCCGCCCCGGAGTCCCGCACACCGGGGGATCAGGCTCAGCGAAACACGCCTCCCCCGGCCGTCCTAGCTCTTTCATCAGACGGCATCGCCGCACCGTATATCGCGCCCGGACGCGCCCGGAGCCGTCGGCGACGACAAGACAGAACAGATTTCTAGCAATTCCGCTCACACTGGAACATCAACCAGACCGAGCTGGGCGGAAAACGACTGTCATGGCCGGGAATCCATGCGGATCACCCGAACAGACGTCACACTCACGGGTGAACCAATTTCCCTAAAATCACGTCGCGCCCCAGATTTCCGCCCCCCAACCCGCGCCCCACGGCACGGCACTGTTCCCTCGCCGGAACTCCATCCGCCAAGGGCATTGGCTGGGCACTCGCTCGGGAAGGAGTCTCGGTCACGGCAGAAACCGACACCCCTTCGGGTACCCCGGATGCCAGCCCCGGTCCCTGAGGCCCTTGAGCTGGCCGGCGGCCTTCTTGATCTGCTTGCGGATCGGGGCGAGGGCCTCCAGCCGCAGCGACCTCGCCTACGCCCTGAACGCCCTCGGGCGACACCAGGAAGCGGCGGACCTCAACGCCACCACGCTCGCCGCCCGCGAAAGTATGCTCGGCCCCGACCACCCCGACACCCTCACCAGCCGCAACAACCTGGCCGCCGCGCAGCAGCACCAGCAGGCCGGGACACGGCGTGGTCGCAGGTGGCGGGGACGTCGTGATCGTCCGTGAACTGTCGTGGGGCAGCCGGTCGGAGGCTCCGGGATGGCGCATGCGGTAGACCTCCCGACGACGGTCGGCAACAGCGGTTCGAGCTGACCGACGCTGTCCCTTTTGACGGCACGGATGCGGCGGACCTCTCGACGAGTACTGGTGACGCGGGCCGTTTTCGAGGGTGCCGTAACTGCACCAGGGCCGACGTCCAGAGGGTCGCGATGTGGCCGCCTCCTGGCCGGAGCCCGGACAGCCATTCGGGCGAGATGTGGTCGACGGAGAACGTGGCCAGGACGACGTCGTAGGGGGCGCCCGGCCGCCATCCGTCGGCGCCCGGCCGACCCTCTTCAGGTTCTCCTGCGCGCCGGCGGCGAGGTCGGGACGAAATCGACCGTGGTGGCCTGCTCCTCCCCCGCCAGGATGCACAGCAGTCCCGCGTTGAAGCTGGTCCCCGCTCCCAGAGGCCCCCTGGCCGTCCACCCACGTCACCCGCCTGGAGGTGGCGCCGCCGCCCGCGTACCGGCCCCCGCCGTGGTCTCCGACCTGACCGCTGGCGAACCCCGCAAACTGTCGTCCACGCCCGGCCGACGAACCCCAGAATCCTGCTGGGGTACCGCCGGACGTGGCGCCGCCCCGGTACAGCGGCGGCGCGCTGCACCGGGGCGGAGGCCAGTCCGTGAGCTACACGGAGCTCACGCCCCATTGATGAGGAGCTTGGCGAGGTTCGCGGGGTCTTTGCTGAGTGCGTAAGTCGGAATGGTCCGCCCGCTGGGACGGACGGCCGGCGCGGTCACGGCGCCCGTGTACGACGCGACGACCCGGCCGGACTGGTCCACGACCATGAGCTGTGCCGGGATGGCGTCCCCGCCGCTGACGACGAGCACGGGTGCGCCGTCGGTGTAACGCACGCTCAGCAGACCGTCTTCAGGCGTGACCTGGGTCTGCGGGATCGCGCCGAGGTCGGTGATGTCCGACGTAGGGATTGCCCCCCAGGTCGGTTACCTCGGGCGTGACCTGCTCTTCGGACATGGCTGTATCCCTTCCCGGCCAACTCCCTGTTGACCGCTGTGGATCGTCCCTACGCCGCCTGCCGCCACACCCCCACCGATCGGAGTTGACTTATTCCCGATTAAGAGGTCGTTTTCGTCCGATGTTTCATCCCGGGACGGGCCGTTTGGTGGACCTTTTCGGGTCGCGCCAGGAGACGGTGTTCTCGCCGGTGAGGCGGCGGGCCATGAGGTCAGCCATGGCGAGGTTGATCAGGGCTTCGGAGCGAGTGGGCAGGGTTTCGTAGTCACGGGCCAGGCGGCGGTGGAGCATGAGCCAGCCATAGGTCCTCTCGACCGCCCACCGCTTCGGGATCGGAGTGAAACCCCTTGTCCCGGGCTTGCGGGCGGTGATCTCCATGTCGATGCCCAGGGTCGCGGCGTGCTCGACGAGGTGCTGGCGGTAGCCGCCGTCGACCCAGACTTTGCGGACGGTGGGGTGCTCGGCAGCGACCTGGTCCAGGAGCCGGGTGCCAGCGACCGAGTCCTGCACGCGGGCCGCGGTGACCAGCACGGCCAGCAGGAGACCGAGCGTGTCGGTGACGATGCTCCGCTTACGTCCGACGATCTTCTTACCCGCGTCGATACCCTGGTCGGCGGCGTGAACGCTGGTGGAGGTCTTGACGCTCTGGGCGTCGATCACACAGGCCGACGGTTCGCCGCCCCGCCCTTCCTTCTCCCGCAGCAGCTGCCTGAGTAGGCCGTTGAGCTGGGCGAACACGCCCTCGTCGGCCCATTTGGCGAAGTACCCGTAGACCGTGTTCCAGGGCGGGAAGTCGTGCGGGAGGTAACGCCACTGCACGCCGGTGCGGTCCACGTACAAGATCGCGTCCATGATGTCCCGCAGGTCATGCTCGGGCGGCCGGCCGAAGTCCAGTGCCCGGCCACGGCGTTCGAACCGCCAGGCTGAGAGCACCGGCTCTATCAACTCCCAGCGGGCATCGGACAGATCACTCGGGTAAGGGCGCCGTTTCGCCATGCTTCCGGCGTACCGCGACAGACCGAGTGCGCCCAGGCGCACACCCACGACGGTGGAAGCACACGACCGCCAAGGCCAGACATCCTGGGATGAGACAGGAACAGGTCGTCTTCCATCCCATCGGCCACCTCACACGCCCCAAAGACATCGACCGCCTCCACGACGTCACCGGCATCACGATCCGGCACCCCGGGAATCTGCACATATAAGGCCAGTGCAGGTGAAAATGACCTCTAAGGACCCACCGCTCGGTACGCGGCTGCCCTGAGGCGACCCGAGCCACCGCCCGGGTCGAAGAACCGCCATACAGCACCCCGCCACGACGTTGGCAGAGTCCTAGCCACAGGGGAGGCATACGCCCGGCCCGCGCATCACCAGAAGGGAACCAAGCCCGACGGACCGGATGAACGACGCGTGGTCCGTCCGGACACTGGCAAGTCCAGGCCCGGGGGCCCTGGCCCCAGGCCGGGGTGGCATGATCGTGCCAACAGTTATGCACGAGGAGGCAACGTGGACGACCGCTCGAAGCATGACCACTCCAGCTGGGAGGCGGTCGTGCTCGCGGCTCGGGAGCGTGCCCGCTCGCGACAGGCGCTCATGGCCGAGCGCTTCGGCCTGTCAGGAGACGTGCAATACGACTGGTCGATGGACGACGCGCAGATCACGTGGTCGCGCGACGGCAAGGTGTTCCTCACCGGCCGGCTCACAGTGATCGGCAGCGTCAGCGTTTCCCAGCAGACCTGGCTGTGGTCCTGGGCGAACGAGTCACTCCCGCACGCCGCCCTGGGCGACATGGAGAGGGTGCGGCAGTTCGGCGAGGAGAACGACTACCCCGTCCTTCCATGGCCAGACTTCACGTACGACCCCGAACTCGTTGCTGAGGCTCGGATGGTCGCGGCCTCCGTGCTCGACGCCGAGGGACTGTGGGCGGAGTCGATGGACGACGTGCAACTCCACTTCATGATCCATGACCTGGCGCTCGCTGCCGAGCGACAGTGACGGTTGCACGGATTCCCAGGCTGCTGATGCTGGCCGGACGTTAAACGGCAAACTCGGCCCACCTGCAAGCGTACGAAGAAGCGGCAGGGGCATGTGCCCCTGCCGCTTCTTCGGCTACCGAGGGGGCTGGTCAGACCATCACCGCGGCCAGCGCAGCGGTGATAGCGGCGGCGAGGGTGAGAACTGCGGCGAACGCGGCAGCCGCGCGTAGGCACGCTGCGGGATAGGTGGCTCCGTCAAGCCGAGCAAGCTTGCCTGCGGCTGCCGCGACGATGACCGCAAAGACCATGACGAGGCAGATGGTGAGCAGCAGCGTGGTAAGACCGGACATGTTGGACTCCCAAGAAGTAGGTCGCTTGATGCCGTTGACCGTCTCGGATCTGCTGTTCGCCGGGGTTCGGGTGGGTGAAGATGAACATCCTTGAACAGGGACGTGTGCAGGGGGCCGGGCGCGATGGGCACAACAGAGAAGAAGCAGGACACGTCAAGCGGGTGCCAGCAGGCGCTGCGCGAGTTGCAGGCGCGGTTCACGGATGCTCTGGCGGCTTCGGGGCTGACGGTGACGTTGCTGGCCCGCAACGCGGGACTGGGGCGCACGACGGTGAGTAACGCTCTGAATCGGCCGGTGGCGCCGAAGGCCCGGACCATTGCAGAGATCGCCAGGGTTTTGAAGCTCAATCCAGTCGAGTTGCAGCAACTGCGTCGGCAGGCCGAAGGCACGGATACCCCGCAGGCCACATCACATGCCGCACGGAAAAGCCTGGCCGGCGAATCGGCCTCTGCGCAGGCCGGGCGGCAGGGACTGCTCGTGGGAGCGCTACCCTTGCGAGCGTCAGCGTTCCAGTCTCGCCCGGAGCTGCGGGAGCGAATCGACGCTGTACGTATGGGTGGCGGGGTCGTACTGACGCAGGCCCGGCCAGCGTCCGCGCAGGTGTTGTCGGGAATGGGCGGGGTCGGCAAATCCCAGCTCGCGACGCAGTATGCGCACCAGGCTGTCGCCGAGGGGACCGGGCTGGTGCTGTGGGTTCCGGCCAGCGAAGCACAGCAGATCGTCACCATCTACAGCCAGGCCGCCTTACGTGTCGGGGCGGCGGGCGCTACCGGGGAGGATCCTGAGTACGACGCCCGGGCGTTGCTGGAGTGGCTTGCGACGACTTCGTCCTCGTGGCTCGTGGTCCTGGACGACATCAGTGACCCCGTCGCTGTCGGCCCATGGTGGCCACCGGTACGGCCGGGGGTGGGGTGGACACTGGCAACAACCCGACTGCACGATCCGCGGCTGACCGGCGGCGGCCGAACCCGCATCGACGTCGGCGTCTACACTCACAACGAGGCAGTCGCCTTCCTGGAGGAGCGGCTGGCCAGCGACGGCGGCGGTCACCTGCTCGACGGGCGCCAGGCTGAACTCGCCGCCATGCTGGGACACCTCCCCCTGGCCCTCGGGCATGCGGCCGCCTATTTGCTGGCCGAGGAGTTAGCCTGCGGGGCGTACCTAGCCCGCCTTGATGATCAGGCGCTGGTCCTGGATGACGTCCTACCCGACTGGGCGGACACCGAGCTCTACGGCCAGCACATCACAGCCGCGCTCCTCCTGTCCCTGGCCGCCGCCCAACAAGCCGGCCCGGTCGGACTCGTCGAGCCCCTCCTGCGTCTGCTGGCGCTTCTCGACCCCGACGGTCACCCCGAAGCCATCTGGACTACCCAGGCCGTTACCGACTTCCTCAACACGACACGAGGGGATGGCAGCACGGCAACCGCTACCGAAGAGATCATCCGAGCACTGCGGGTCCTCCGCCGGTACGCACTCATCACCTCCGACCCGCACACCCCGCTTCGCCAGATCCGCATGCACGCCCTCACCGCCCGCGCCGTCCGCGAAACCACCCCATGCCACCATCGGCCGCAGCTTGCCGTGACCGTCGCCCACGCATTGACTGAGATCTGGAAGCCCGGCCGTCACATCCATCGCGATCTCGCGCAAGTTCTACGTGCCAACACCGCAGTCCTGCGGCGCAACGCAGAGGAGCACCTCTGGCAGAACGAAATCCACGTGGTGATCTTCATGGGTGGCCTGAGTCTCCTGGCGAGCGGATTGCACCGTGATGCTCTGGACTACTGGGCCCCCTTCACCCAACAGGCATTCAAGGTCCTCGGCCCAGACCATCCGGACACCATACGCGCCCGCGCCGCCCTCGCCGGCTGCTACCGAGAGCTCGGCCGATACCAAGACGCCCTCACACTCGCCGAACAGGTCCTCACCGACTGCGAAAGACTCCTCGAACCTGACCACCCTGGCACCATCCGCGCCCGCGCCAACCTCGCCAGCGCCTACAACGATCTCGGCCGATACCAAGACGCCCTCACACTCGCCGAACAGGTCCTCACCGACCGCGAACGAGTCCTCAGGGACGACCACCCAGACACCATCCGCGCCCGCGCCAACCTCGCCATCATTTACAACGGCCTTGGCCGATATCAAGACGCCCTCACACTCGCTGAACAGGTCCTCACCGACCGCGAACGACACCTCGAACCCGACCACCCCCACACCATCCTCGCCCGCGCCAACCTCGCCACCACTTATCGATACCTAGGCCGGCACCAAGACGCCCTCACACTCGCCGAACAGGTCCTCACCGATCGCGAACGAGTCCTCGGAGACGACCACCCAGACACCCTCCTCGCCCGCTCCAGCCTCGCCACCACCTACAGCGACCTCGGCCGACACCAAGACGCCCTCACACTCGCCGAACAGGTCCTCACCGACCACGAACGAGTCCTCGGGGAGGACCATTTCGACACCATCCGCGCCCGCGCCAACCTAGCCAGCGCCTACAACGACGTTGGCCGACACCAAGACGCCCTCACACTCGCCGAACAGGTCCTCACCGACCGCGAACGACACCTCGAACCCGACCACCCCCACACCTTCGGCGCCCGCGCCAATCTCGCCACCACTTATCGATACCTACGCCGACACCAAGACGCCCTCACACTCACAGAACGGATGGTCGCCGACTGCGCACGAGTCCTCGGAGACGACCACCCAGACACCCTCCTCGCCCGCTCCTGCGTCATCGCCACCTACAGCGACCTCGGCCGACACCAAGACGCCCTCACACTCGCAGAACGGGTGGTCGCCGACTACGAACGAGTCCTCGGAGACGACCACCCAGACACCCTCCTCGCCCGCTCCTGCGTCATCGCCACCTACAGCGACCTCGGCCGACACCAAGACGCCCTCACACTCGCAGAACGGGTGGTCGCCGACTACGAACGAGTCCTCGGAGACGACCACCCCGACACCCTCCTCGCCCGCTCCAACCTCGCCACCGCCCATCGAGGGTGAGCCAGAGCCCCTGAGTGGACTGCGCTGCGACGGGCAATAGGCCCCGGCCTAACCGCCGCCCCGGCAGCCAGGTTCGAAGCACCGGCAGGCCGGAATTACTCGATGTCGCGTACCGCGTGTCGTTTGCGGGTGGGCAGGCCTTCAGGGTGGAATGCGGATCGGTCTCAAGGAGACCGTGCCCTGACGTCCGCCCGACCTTGAGGACGCCCCAGCAAGGGCAGAAGTGGGCTCCGCCCACGCCGGATGACTGCAATTCTTTCCAGCCCGTGACCCGCCGCGAGCCGAAGCCGGGACGGTTCCACGGCCGAGCTACGCTCGTCCCCGGACCGGTGCTCGCCAGGGCCTGGTGTGCGGTCTCAGCGAGGGGCACTGACAGCCGTTCCGGTTGCGCCCGCAGTTGGCGGCCGGACGGACTCAAGCCAGCGGTTCACGGTGGCGGGCAAGGAGTGGGTGAGTTTCTTCTGGACGGCATAGAGGGCTGGCCGGTCCTGCTGAATGCGCCTCAGGCGGTCACCGCGGCGGTGGATCGTGCGCACTTCCAGCGCCCCCGGCCGCTCCGGCCGTACGGAGGCGATGGTGGTGGTGCACTGGTCGGTGTATCCGGGCGGCAGGTCGCAGTTGCAGTGCTCGTCCACAATGGTGACGGGCAGGCCCCGGTCCGGTGCTGACAGCAGCGCGGCCAGCCGACGGTGGCCGGCGGGGCCGTGGCCTTCAGCGAAGGTGGGATCGATGATCCAGCGCTCACCCCCGCCGCGTTCACGGCAGTTGAGCCAGCCGGTCACCACCAGCGGGACACCCAGGGAACGGATCAGGCCGGCCCGACGCAGCAGACCGCTGAGCAACCAGTCGGACGCTGCGGTGCCCCTGCGGCCCGGCCGCCGGTAGGGGCGCTCGACCGGGTGCAGGCTGTCAGGCCGCCCCTGGTGGCACGGTGTCATCCCCCAGGTCCTCATCTCCAGGTCCTGGGTCTCGACCGCCCGCCGCCATTCCTCGGGGTCCAGGCCCAGCAGTACGACGGAGGCAGTCGTGCCTGGCAGGCGCAGCACCACTCTCCCGTCCTTGATGTGGGTGCGAGCCCCGGGCACCCCCATGATCTGGTCGTATTCGTCGGCGCGCGGCAGCAGGGCCTTGGCCAGATCTAGTTCCTGGGTCGCCTCGGCGTTGCGCCGCCCGGCCACGTCGGGCTCGAAACAGATCAGCAGGCGGTCGGAGCGCGGGTCGACGTACTCAATGCCCCACGGGTGGAGCGTGGTGATCTGCCGCCAGGCCAGAGCGGCCATCACACGCGCTTCCAGCACCAGCTGGCCGGCATCCGGCTCCGGGATGAGCAGGGAGCCGGGCGCAGCAGCCTCGACCCGCGCCAGGGCGGTTTTCCAGGGCAGCCCGGCGTATAGGCGCAGCAGTTCGGCACGGCGTTCGACGACGGTGGCCTTCATGACTCGGAGCCCCTCACAGCGCTCAGCTGTCCCGACACAGCGCGCGCGGCACGAGGTCCACGAGATCGTACGGAGCATGTGGCGGTGCCAGCCGAGTTGGCTCTCCCACGGTGTGCTCGATGTCGGGTCGCGCACAGGGACTGGGGCCCCGCCGGGCCCGCCGCTGCGGATTCAACCACACCGATGGGGAGACGGAACCTGGCCACCGTGATGCTGAACCGCAGTCTCACCCGAACGCCGCACTGACTACTGGCGTACTCACCGAGCACTCAAAGGAGTGCACCTGACGCGCCCGCGGAACTCGTGGTGCGGCCGCCGGGTTGCCGAGGCCACGAGCGACGGAGCGTCATCACGATCGAGATCCGAGGTCATGAGGCGGCCGCGCGCGAAGCAGCCCACCGGATCTCGAACCTCTTCCTGTCCAGCGGAGCATGCCGGCTCCGGCGTACGCCGGGTGAGGACAGACCGTCCTCCATGGCCCAGCCGTACGCGATGCCGCTGTAATCCCGCGTTGCCGTCACGTACGGGCGGCCGGGTGCCTTCGCCTGCTCCGTGATGCCGACCGAAGCGATTCTGGGTGAGGTGAACACCGCGTGCGGTCCTCACGGGGGTGCAGATCGGTCACCGTGCGCTCCGGTCGCTCCACATCTGCCGCTCATGTGACAGCCGCACGTACCTCAACGGCGTTCTCCTGCCGAGTTGGGGTGGCGCGGCTTCGTGCCCGAATCGGCTTGACGTAGGGCCCGCTGGGGCTGCCGCCCGACAGGTACGAAAGACAGAAAGGCGCCCCCCCCGTAATTCGATCTGATGTGATGACACGCGGAGAATAGTCAACTGTTTCGATTATGTAGGCGGATCTGCTACATGCTGGCGTTGGCCAGAGGTTGGCGGTCGGGAAGTCGTTCAGGCCATTCATTTCTACCGCCGCCTATGGCCGATAATGCCCCGTTTAACGGCCCACCGACCCCCGCCTACTGCCTTTTCCATGATCGTCTCTGGGTGATCACCCTCACATCTCGGCTTAAATCTCTCGGCAGCTTCATCATTGATTTTCGGACGACGGTGCATTTCTGATTGCAGGCAAAGGGAAGTGATCGCACTCTGGGCCATCAAATCCACGATTGGGTTATCAGGGGGAGAGTGTGTCCGAGCTCATGAGTGCGGGGGATCTAGCGGCCATGGGGGCTGCGGCGCTGGTTTCGGAGATGGCGAGGTCCACCTGGCAGGGCGTGCGTGATGTCCTGGCCCGGTTTTTCGGAAGCAGGGACGAGGAGGGGGCTCCGGGGCAGGTGCTACAGCTCGATGCGGGCTACGAGCTGCTGAGCCGGACCGATGATGCGAATCAGCCGGCTGTGGAGAGCGCCCTGCGCACCACGCTGGGGATCCAGCTGGAGTCGTTCTTGCGGAACCACCCGGACGCTGCCGCCGAGTTCCAAGCCCTGATCGAAAAGACTACCGGGGCGTCCGGTCCGGCAGACGGCACGCTGACCGTTCGGGGCAACACCAACAGTCAGATCGTCGTCTCACGCGGGTCCATCATCGGCAACACCCTCCACTACCGTCCGGAGGCCCAGCAGTGACCGAGGAGAACCACCGCGGCGGCTTTCCGGAAGAGCCGGATAGGTTCGGGGTGCCGTCCACGCCGGGGAACTCGCCGTCCTCAACGCCTCCCTTCGGCCCGCCGACGGCTGCCGCACCCGAGCATCCGCCGACCGCCGATTTGCCGGATCCGGTCGGCGAGCCGGATCCGGCGCCCGACGCCGAGCCGAAGCCGCCTGGCGTCGAGATCAGCGACAACAGGAACTCCCAGATCGTCGTCGCCGGACGCGACGTGACCATGCACAGCAAGCCGCCGCTGACGGTGACGCCCATCCCGTCCGCGGAGGTCGAAGCTGTCGGTCTGGCCTGGGTGGATGCGGGACCCGAGCACGAGCGGGTGACCACTGCCGAGGACGCCAGAGTGCTGCTGGCGGGGCCGGGGCCGGCTCTCGCTGTGGTCGCGGGCGCTCCGGGCATGGGCAAGCGGACCGCCGGCATCCGCGCCCTGTGGCAGATGTCCGACGCACGCCGGCGCTCGGGTGCCAACCCGCTGGACCTGCAGGAGGTGCACCCCGACTGGGAGCGCCCCGAGAGCCCGGACATCGAACTCATGCCAACGCAGGAGGCGACCGGGTATCTCCTCGATGTGGCATCCGAGATCGATGCCTGGAAAGCCCCCGGTGACGTGGCTAAGCAGCTCTTGGCCCATGCCGAGAAGCTGCGTGAGGTCGGCTCGTACCTGGTGGTCATCGCCAACGAGGACGGGTGGCCCGGCGAGCAGTCCGGTGCGTTCGACCGTGTGCAGGTCACTGCCAGGGTCAGGCCGTCCGCCCACGAGATCGCCATTGCGCACCTGAAGGCGCTGTACGGGAAGCCGGTGTGCGCCGACTGGCTGCAGCGGCCCACCGTGGGCAGCCCCGGCCCGGCCGCGATGCTCCTGAACGCGGGCTCGACTCCTGCGGACGCGGTGCGGCTGGCCGCGACACTGGCCGGTGTCGAGGAGTCCCTCAAGGGGCTGGAGACGGCGAAGTCGGCGTTCCAGGAATGGCGCACGGACGTCAAGAACGTGTTCACGGCCACGGAGGACAAGCCCGAGGACCGGGCCCTGCTGATCGCCGCCCTGTTCCTCGATGGCGAGGACGCCCTGACGGTCCAGGACGCGGCCCGCGCACTCCTGAAGGACAACAGCGTCGGAACCGTCAGGGAGATCCTCACCGGCCCCGACCTGACGAGCCGCCTGAACAAGGTCGGGGTCGAAGTTGTAACCCGCAAGGTCAGCCTCGACCACAAGGCGGGCTACGCCCGCGCAGTGCTGGTCCACCTGTGGCACCAGCGAGCCGATATCCACAAGCCCCTGCTGGACTGGCTCGATGAGCTCATCACCGCCGAGGCCGGCCCCAGCAGGCTGCAGACGATCAGTGACCTGCTGGTGGAACTCGCGATCGCCGAGAACGACTTCAGGGCGATCACCACCATCAAGGAGTGGATCGGGAAGGACAGCCGGGCCGAGCACCTGGACCTGATCGCCCGGGTCCTCACGCGGGCCGCCGAGGCCCCCGCTCTTGGACCCCAGGTCCGCTCCAAACTCCTGGACTGGGCCCAGGAACCCTCCGAGCCGGTGGCCCGCGTGGTGGCTCTGGTCTGCCAGGGAGAGTTCGCCGAGCACTACCCGAGCCAGGCCCTGGTCCGCCTCAAGCACGTCCTGGGCCGCTCCGACCGCGACAAGGCCGTCCAGACCGCCGAAGCCGCCCTGTGTGCGACTGCCCGGGCCCAAGGCCAGCTGCCCCGGTTCTGGGCGGCACTCGGGAAATGGTCGGCGGAGGGCCGGAGCCTGGCTGCCCACCGCGCTTTCCTCGCGCTCGTGGACCCGCGCAAGGACCCTTGGATCCTCCAGGTCATGCTGTCATCCGCCGAGCAGCACCCCGACGTCAAGGAAGCGCTCATCGACAAGTGGAGTGCCGCCCTCGGAAACTCCAAGGTCGACGCTGAGTCCCGTCAGGTCCTCCACAACTGGGCACACGCCTTCGCCGACGGACATGTCGAATTGCCCATGATCAAGGACATCCTCGACGAGGTCATCCAGCGCCACCTGGGCAGCTCACCCATTTCCGACCTCATGTTCGGGGCACCCGGAGTCGCCTACGACGAGGCAGTCGTCTCGCTGCGCAAGGCCCTTCGCATGCCCTCCCAGCTCCAGCCCTGGCACAGGCGCGGCTCCGGCCACGCGGGGTCGTGACATGGCGTTGTTCAAAAGCAGGCGCTCGGGGATCTCCCGCAAGGACCTGAACAGCGAACTCGCCCACATCGAAGCGCGCCTGGCCAGCAAGCACGAAGGCATCGCCTTCCACGTGGTGATCACCGCGACCGTGAACAGTGACCCGCCGGACGGTATGGACGCCGCCCATGCCATCGCCGCTATCCGGGACGTACTGCGCCATGCCGCGGCGGACGCGCTTCGGGTCCGTGATGCGTTCGACCTCGCCACGGTCCAGGACGTGTGCGCGGCCGAACTGGGACGGGAACGGTCCCTGGCGGCCGTCCCTCGCCTGCTGTTCACCGCGAAGGCCAACGTGGGCCTGCTCGCCGAGGACCGCGCCGCCGTATCGGCCCTTTTGGAGGCACAGCGCAAGCAGACCATCGCCGATGAACTGCGCCGCCAGAGGACCGAGGCGCTTGCCGTTCATCTCTCACAACCTGCGACGCTCCTCGCGCACTGGCTCGAAGAAAGAAACAGCGACTGGACCAAAGCACCTACTGTCACGGTCACCGAGGAACTCGCCCAGCGCCTGGCCGAGCACCGCCCCGTCGAGCACCTCGGTGTGGAGTACGCGCTGGTAGACGTCGTGCGCCAGTTCCTCAGTACCTTTCCCGAGCCCGCCCAGAAGATGATGATCCACACCATTCTGGCCGGTGGCATGCGCGCCTTGGACCGGCACGACCACGCAGACCGCGTGGAGGCGCTCGCCGGCAGTCTCGAACCGGCTCCGGCAGGTGGCTCGTGAACAGACGGCTAGCCTCACCTCCAGACGGCCGGTGGTGCCCGTGAGTACGACGTTGTGGCGGTGGTTGCTGTCGCCGCGGACCAGCTGGCACGCCTGGCGCGCGGTACGGGCCTCTGGCGGGGACGTTTCCTTCGACGTGGCCTGGCGCCAGACCCGGGTACAGCTTCATCCCGACGAAGCCGACTACCGGGCAGCAGGCCACCGGCCCGACAGGGCCATGCGGGCGAATATCACCCCGGAGCAGCCCTCTCCGATCAAGCCGGACGGGCCATAGCCCCCCGAGAAGGAACAGCCCCAGTAGTCCCTCCAGGACGGCCTCCGAGACCCTTTCCGGCCCCGGAGGCCCCCGACACGACAGGTACATGTCTTGGTCCTGCTGTGCCGACGGAGCTCTGCCTGAACGCCGGGAAGAAGATCCGTTTCCCCGGTGAATCAACCCGCCCGGCCGGGCGAGTTGCCCCGACACCCCCTTCCAGACCCACAGCAGATCCGGCTACAAGCCGAAGCATGATCAACAAACTGCTCCGCAACGGCCTGCCCGCGCTCGCCCTCGCAGTCCTGCCCATCCTCCCCACCGCGCCCCCGGCCGTCGCCAACACCCCGGCCGTGTTGTAGCAATCGACCGCCCCGGGCAGGAGGGACGAGCCCCATCGCGAAGCGGCCGTCCCGCTGTCACTGACACTGCGTCCGCCTGACGCAGGACACAGAACCGCGGGCGCTCCGCTCTGGGGTCGCTGGACCCGTACGACAGCGGGGGCTGCGGCAGATCGTGGGGCCGGTTTCCGGGGGGGGTGCCGGTGTCAGAGTCCCCCACCGCCAGCGGCGTACCAGATGGTCTCGTGGGTGACGCGACCGGTGAAGGTGAATTTGATGGTGTCGCCGCTGCTGACATAGATGGTGGCACTCTGATCGGGTCCGAGTTCGGTGCGCCTCATCTTGTCGGATTTGCCGACTTCGATGTTCAGCATGCCGTCGCTGCCGTCGCCGCCGATGTTGTGGCCGACCAGGAGTCCGGCGGAGGGCGCCACCCTCTCGTAGGGAACGTTGGTCGTGATGACACTCGCCCGGCTAAACAGGGAACTGTCCGCATCGGGACGCAGACTGCCGGAGACGGATTTGGCGTAGACGGACCCGACGCGTAGGGGGCCGAGGACCTCGCCGTGCACGGTGAGGTTGCCGATTTCCAGGTCGGGTTTGTTGACGGTGACCTGGGCGGAGACGATCCGGACGACGGGGTTGGTGGCGTCGCCTGCGGTGGCGCGGAGGTAGAAGGTGGTGTCCGATTTGATGCCCTCGACATTGTGGGTGCTTCGGTCGGTGACACAGATGTTGACGTCGCCGTAGAGGAGTTCGTAGGTGGCGTTGGCGGAGCGTTCCCAAGTGAGGCGCACGTCGCCGCCGTTTTGGATGACGGAGGGTTCGCACAGGAAGTTGCGCAGGTAGAAGTCGGCGGGGAATTTGCCGAGGTTGAAGACGGTGGGCCGGTTCTGGGGCGCGGCGTTTCCGGTGTGGGAGCGTTCGGTGATGGTGATGGGCGCGGTGCCGACGGTGCGGTTCATGGGGATGCCGGAGAGCTGGATGGTGAATCCGTCATCCGGACCGATGGGTGCGGTGCTGCGGGGTGTGAAGACGAATTCCTTGGCTGCGGCGTCCAGGCGCGAGGTCCAGCCGTCGAGGCTGATCCGGTAGGTGATCTTGTTGAGGTCGGTGGCGAGGTCGGGTGCCCTGTCCCCGGCCGGTACCTTCACCTTGATCCACTCGACGTTGGCCGGGGTGCCGCTCTGCCGGGCCACCGCGATGATCACCTCCCCCGTCTCCTCGGGGTAGTCCTCGTTCTCCGGTGATGCCTTCAGCGGGCTCGGCGTGGTGGTGATGCTGTAGGACAGCAACGGATCATCGACCGCGGCGGCGGTGGTCTCCACGCTCTGGGTCTGCACGACCACACTCATGTAGGGCTCCTTCGGGTGCGGGCCCGCCCCGCCCCGGGGCGGGGTTGGACGGGGCCGGACGGGGGGGGTCAGTGGTGGCTGCGGGTGTGGGCGACGGCGTTGTCGAGACTGAGGAAGCCGGAGCGGACCTCCGGTTCGGCCGGCGGCAGGTCGTACTGGTCGGGGCTGAGGATGGGCAGGTTCTGCCACGTGTCGCCGTGGGGCTCGGTCCAGGTCCAGGTGCCGAGTCCACTGGCCGGGGTCGGCATGAGGATGGTCTCTTCGCTCTCTCCCTGGTCGCCGCGCAGGTGGGTGGTGGCGGCCAGGAGCGGGCCGGTACGGAAATTGACCGTCATCCGGGTGATCGCCTGGTCGGTGAACTGCTGGGGCACGAAGACCTTCTTCGTGGCGAGGATGTCGGTGGTGGCGTGGACGGCGGCGCGCGCGTCCAGGAGCACCGTGGCGACGGCGGTGTTGTGCATGCCGAAGTCCAGTTCGAGGCCCGGGTTGTTGCCGATGGGCCGCAGGTAGTCGCCTGCGCCCGGTGCGGGGGCGACGATGGTCTCGAAATGGTCGTAGTCGTCGTCCAGGACGTAGCCGACGAGGCCGTCATCGCTCTGCTGGGCTTCGCCGAGGCGGATCGCCCACGGATAGGTGGGCAGCTCGGAGGCCGGCGGCTCGAACAGGTTCTGCCAGCTCACATCGGTGCGCAGGGGTCCGCGCAGGTCCATGGTGAGGCGGGTGCGGACCAGGGCGAGGGGGCGGCCGAGGAGGAAGCCGAGGCCAGCGCCTTCGGAGGCGACCTTCCCCGCGCCCAGGCCGCCCTCGCCAGGCGATCGGCAAGGCGGCTGTCGAGGCCGGCGTGGAAGCAGCGCCTGAACACGCAATAGCCACCGCGGGACCGGACAAGGTAATCCTGTCCGGCCCCGCCGTCGTCAGCCGAAGTCGAGCGTCTCCTGTACGAAGTCGGCCAGGGCCGGGCTGGGTGGGGCGGCCCCCGGCGCCGAGCCGCACGAGCTCGGCCATCGACGCGGGCGCCGTCGAGGATCGGGTCCCAAGATCCTCGGGCAGCTGATGGCGTCGGAGGGTGACTTGTCTCGCGCCGCTTCTCATCCGCTTTTTCCCTCCCGCTTGCAAACCGGCGGTCTTTAGCCTGAGGACATGCCGCAGCCTGAGTTCCGCGACGACGACTTCATCAACCCCGAGGCCCCTGAGGACGAGCGCCACCTCAGGCCCCCCCCCCCGCGTCCGAGACCTCTCCTACGAGCGCTCGCGAGGCAGGCAGGCAATGGATCTGTGGAAGGGGTCCCTCATCGCCACTGTGACGGAGCCGTGGGACGCCTACCCTGACCTCTCAGAGATCCCCGAGGGCGCCGTGCCCGGCCCTTCCATGACCCTGTTCGTCAAGGAGCGGCCGCGCGGGGCGGGGTACGTAGCCGACTTCCTCTACAAGGCAACCGACCTGCCCGTCACCGTGCACGGCGTCCTGGTGAACCAGGGGGCCGGCCTCGGTGTGATCGAGCTCGAGCTGTGGCGCCCGGACTGGGGGTACTGGGACGACTTCGGAGACTTCGTCGGACCTGCCGGCGAAGAAGCTTCGACAGCCGTTGCCGTGCCGATCACGGGCGACGTCCTGCGGCGCATCCCACTGGGTCAGATCGTCGCCCGGGCCCAAGCCGAACTGGCCAGCCATTCCTGGAAGGACGAGGGCGTAACCACTATCGGGATCGCGCCTGCTGCAGACCGTCAGCCAGGCGACCTCGCCCCGGCGTCCGTGCGGGCCCTGGAAAACGCAGGAGCCCTCGCGCAGCCGGCAAAGCGCGGCCGGCCCCCGTTGGAGGGAGCCCTCCTTCACGAGCTGGCCCACGCCTACCTCCGCGAGGCCGGTAACGGGCCTGGACTCCACCGGCGCCTGGCGGATCTCTTCGAACGCCCGGAGCCCACCATCGCGGACTGGATCAAAGCAGCCCGCGAACGGGGGTACCTCTCCCCCGCGGTCCCGGGCCGCAGGGCAGCCGGCCCAGGGCCCCTTCTCAGGTATCGGACGGAGGGAAGCCCGCCGCCTCCCTCGGCTTGAGCTCGACCGGAGGGACCCGGCGCTGCAACACTGCCAAACCGGCTTGCCCAGGGTCACCTAAGGCTTGCCCACGCTGTCAGCGGGAGGCTTGCCCAGGGCGCCAAGGGGCTTGCCCGGGGCGTCAGGGGGCTTGCCCAGGGCGGAAGCGGGCGCGCCAGCCGCGGGCCTTCTCGGCCGTCTCGGCGATGGCGGCCTCCTGCTCCGGGCGGTCGCGTTCGGCCTGGTCCTCTGCCGCGACCGTTTTGGCCTCGCACGGCTCGCACAGCGTCGGGTGCCACCGGTGGCCCGGCTCCGGGGAGAGGCGGGTGTTCTCCCATCGGTCGTTGTCGAACTTCGTCCCGCAGCCGGCGCAGACGGGGCGGCCGGCCTCATGCTCGGCCCTCTTCTGCTCGGCCGCGCGGCGCAGCTGCTCCTGGTACTCGGCGTGCTGCACCAGGGCCCGCTCCGCCCGGAGCGCGAGGACCGCATCGCGGCGCGGGTTGCCGATCGCGTCGCGCAGCGGCTGCATGTGGGTGCGGCCGAATCGAAGGAAGAGCGGGCCGTTGGGGCCGTGCTCGCACAGGTTGCGCAGGCCGGTCGCGATGATCGGGATCTTGCGGTCGTAGCTGCTGAACCCGTCGGCCGGCTCGCCCGCCCACAGCGGCCGGGTCAGCTCCTGCAGCCGCGGGACAGTGCGGTTGGGGTCGCGGGCGCCGATGTGGTTGAAGACGATCAGTACGGGTGGGTGCGGGGCCTCGCCTCGCTCGGCGACGCGGGCCATCCAGCGGGTGCGCCACATCGGTTTGTCCTTGCCGTCGGTGTCCTTCATCTGCCGCTTGAAGAACCTGGCGTACTTCAGCAGCTTGGCCGCGATCTCCTCGGCGGTCTCGTGGCAGTTGTCGACCTCGATGAACAACAGCGGGATCCCGTCCTGGGGGGCGGTGAGCACGATGTCGGCCTGGGCGCCGCCCTTGCCCGGCGCACCCCACGTCCCGGTGGCGGGCAGCGGGACCTCCGTCGCGTACGAGGCGATCGTGCCGACACCGGCCGGGGCGTCGACGGCGGCCTGCGCGGCCGCCTTGGCTTCGGCCGGCTCGGCGGTGAGCAGCCGGAGGTCGGGCTTGGGGCGGAGCAGCGCGATGACGGTCTCGTTGACGGCCATGGGGTGTGTGGCCCCGCTGGAGCCCGCACCGCGAGCGGTAGAGCCCATCTCCGTCAGCGGGCGCCCGAGCTCGTAGGAGGCGGCTTCCAGGCCCTTGGTGGTCAGGTTGCGCAGCGACTCCCCCGCCCGGGTGGTGCCGCCGTTCTCGGCGAGACCGTGCTTGCGCAGATCGGAGAGCGCGCCCGCGTGCGAGGCGGTACGGGCGGTCTTCCGCTCGGAGGCGGTCGGCTTCGTGGTGTGCCGGTAGGTCAGGTGCGGTGAGGCGATCCGCTGGATCTGGTCGGCCGTGGCCACCTTCAGCACACCGAGCACCCGCAGCACATCCCCGCGCAGATCGTTCGAAGAACCCGCCGGATTCGTCAGCCGCCTGCCCGCCATCAGCTCCACCCCTTCGCCACTCGCGACCAGCTACACGGGTCGGCTGCGAGCCGGACCAGTCCAGTCGTGGAGGGCGCCGGGCCCCCTGGAACCCGATGATCTCCTCCCATACGGACAACAAGAGGGGGAGAAGAGGGGTGTGACGGCGCGGATTTCACGCCGATTCGCACGCTGACCTGCATGTTTCCCACCCTGGCAGGTGCCGGGCACCCAAGTGGGTACCGAAGGAGACTCCGAAGTGCCCCCTCAAGGAGCCCACTTCGGCTTGCCCAACTGAGATCGTTTCATCCTGAATTCGCAGGTCACGGGGCTGGCGTGGGCCGGGAGTGACGTGCTCGTGCCGGTCAGGAGGGTGATCGTTGCGGGGAGATCGTCGGTCACCTCTGGACTTCGGTGTTGGTGAGGACCAGGAGGGCCCGCAGGAGGGTGGTCGCGTGGCGGGCGTTCATGCGGACCTTGGTGAGGATGCGCCAGGACTTGAGGTTGGCGAAGCCGTGCTCGACGGCGGCGCGTTCGCGGTTGAGCAGGCGGTTCGCTTCCTTCTCCGCGTCGGTGAGCTTGTGGTTCTTCGTGGCCTTGCGGCCGGTGATGATTACCGGGTCGGTCTCGGGCTGGTCGTCCAGGCCAACGAAGCCGAGGTCGGCCAGGGCGCCGAGTCCGGCCTCGCGGAGGCGGGCGGTGATCTTGTCGTGGCGGGCAGCGGTGATCTCGCTGGAGCGTCCGGGCCGGGCCGGGGAGATCCAGATCAGGTTGCCCTTGACGTCGGTCAGCGCGAGGAACAGCAGGCCGTGGGCCTTGTGTTTCCCGCTGTAGTTCATCCTGTTGTCTCTCCCGGTGCGGCGGCGGGTGCGGACCAGGGTTCCGTCCAGGAGGACGACCACCCCGCCCTTCTTGGCGATCTTCTTCAGGGTGCGGTCCAGGCGCGGAGCCCGCGCGGAGAGCAGGTTGACCGCTTCCTCGACCCAGCGGCGCACGGTGGGGGCCGAGACGGCGTTGCCGCCGGCCATGTCCACGAGCCGCTGGTCGTGACGCAGGACGGCCAGGACGACGATCGCCTGGCTGCCGGGATCGAGCTTGCGCCATCGGGTGCCGAGCCGGTTGCGGCGCTGCCGTATGAGACCGGCGACAAGATCGATGGTCGACTTCGACAACGGGAGCCGGACCTGGTAGACAGCATCGCGAGAGCCCTCGGCGGGCTGGTTTGTCTTCACACACGACCCAACTCCCGCCGGGGGCGCTCGCGTTACGGAAAAAGAATCGGTCCTTCCGCTCTGCTCCGGCAGGTCAGCGTGGCAAGTACCGGCCCGCTCCGGTCCGTGACAGCCACCCCCGGTCGGCGAGTTTGCGCAGCTGGCCCCGGACCGGCTCGACCTTCGCCGGGGTGAGTTCGCGGCCCAGCGCACGCGCGACGTCCTTGGCCATCACTGGACCGTCTGCGTCGGCGACGATCTCCATGATCCGTCGATAGTCCGAGGTCAGAACCTCCATCCCCATCCCGTCCACACGCTCGGGGACCAGCCGCATCCCGGCCGCACCCGGCGTCACCGCCACAGGCTCCGGGTCCGGGTCCGGGTCCGGGTCCGGGTCCACGATGCCCGAAGACCTCCGTCCGCCGTCCGTCGCCTCGGCCCACTCCCCGAAAACCGCCTCGGCGGCCTCAAGCCGAACCAGTCTCCCCTCGACCTCGGCCAGCTCCTTGCGCAACACCTCTGCACGTTCCTCCAGCTCAAGCCGCTGCTGAACCGTCCACGTCAGCACATCTGCCATGCCGCGGAACCTACGCGGCCGGCCGCCGAGCCCGCCCCGGAACGCCAGACCTCACCCGTGACGGACGATCACGTGCTAACGATCTCGCCCCCCGGCCAGCCCGAGCTCGCCAGCCACAGCCCACGCCAGGCCCGTGACCTGCGACTTCAGAATGAAACTTGATCATTGAGGCCGCCGCCATCTGAGGAGAGCAAGGTCGGGCAGCGCGAGCCCAACGGGCCCGGGCGTTTCGTTTCGAGCAGACAGCCCGGTGGGACACCGACGGAAGTCGCTGATGAGCGGTGACAGAGCTGGTACAGCTAGGGCCATCCCACGTTGGTGGAGATCGTTTCCCACGTTCCTGGCGTACTGCGTGGTGCTTACGGCGTAGCTTCGGGGCAGTCGGCTGGGACCCATGTGGCGGTGGAGGCCACGGATCGAGGGCGGCATGACCGCACACCGACACCCGGCCAGGCCCGAGACCTCAGCACCGGATGGCTTACCGCTGCCGCGTAAGGATGTACCGCTCACCCGAATCCGGCTCGCCGATCCAGGTGAAGACCGTCGGGTGTTCCTCCGTACCGCCGATGTCCCAGCCGAAGGACAGGCTCTCGCAGTCCGCGATGCTGAGCTCGAACGGCCGGCCGACACCCTCGTTCTCGGTCAGCTGCCATTTCCCGGTGCAGTTGGAGGCACCGGACTGCTCACCTGTGGCCTCGTACTCCTTGACGCCCTTTGCCGTCACCGTGCCACCCGCCTCGAAGCGGAGGCTTCCGCCGCCGCCGTCCGTCCAGGTGCCGACCATGTCGGCTTCAGTGAGCCGGGGCGGTTCGTAGATCTTGAGGATCCCCGAGCTGTACGCCGCGACCCCGACCGCAAGCGTCACCGCGAGCAGCCCCAGACCGCCCAGCGCCACGCCCCCGAGCACCCGCCATCGGGCCCCGGGCTTTCCGGGATTCCCCGCCGCCCGGGCGCACAGGGTCGCGGGTACCAGCCCGACGATGAGGCTGAGGGCAAGGACGGGATAAACGAGCAGGCCGCCGAAGCCGACCAGAAGCGTGCAGGAGCCGATGAGTAGCGCCAGAGTGACGGCAACGACCGCCACAGTGGCCAGGGTGAGCTGCCAGCTGTCGCGCCGACCCGTACGGCGGGCCACCGCACGCCCGAGGAGGACGAGAGGCAGCACCGCCATCGCCGAACCGGCCAGCCCTGCGATCACCGACATGACTGCCAACAGCACGAGCGCGAATACGGTGCCGAACAGCCATCCGAGGCCGCCTTCGCCTCCGTGGGACTCGAACTGCAAGATGATCAGGACGGCGACCAGCGCGGCGATCACGGCCTCGGCCCCGATTGCCACAGCCCCGACGGTGAACACCGCACCGTTCCCGCCGTCCGGGGGCCGCACGGGCATGAACCCCTGCGGCGGCACACCCGGATTCCCAGGAGCCCCCGGCGATGTCAGCCCCCATCTCGGCGGCGTGGTCTGCGTCATGCGTCCCCCCATGTCCAGGCACATCATGCACCTAGCCACACCGGAGTGATCAGGGGGGGGGAGGCAAAGCGCTCACGCCACCGCCAGCTCCGACTCCGCTCCCAGGCCGCATGCTCCTGGAACTGCACTCAAATCCCCCAGCGAGCCCTCCTCGTCCTCGCCAACACCGAAGTCCAGAGGTGACCGATGATCTCCCCGCAACGATCACGCTCCTGACCGGTGCGAGCCCGTCACTCCCGGCCCACACCAGCCCTGTGACCTGCGGAATCAGGATGGAACGATCTCAATGACGACTCCTTGCCCCTGCGTGCCAGGGTCGCCGCCGCGCTCGTTCTCCTCTATGCGCAACCCGTCAGCCGCATCGGCCGCCTCACAATCAACGACGTCACCGACGACCAGACCACCGTCACCGTCCAGTTAGGAGACCCACCGTCCCCGCTGCCGGAGCCCGTCGCCGAGCTGATGCGGGCGTACATCCTGTCCCGCCAGCATCTGCCCTACGCCAGCAGCAGAAGCTCCCACTGGCTCTTCCCCGGCCGCCAACCCGGACAGCCGATGAACCCGGTCAGCCTCCAAACCCATCTGCGTGAGATCGGCGTCCCGCCACAGCGCGGCAGAGCCTCCGCGATCCGTCAGCTCGTCCTGCAGGCCCCGGCCCCGTCATCGCGAAGGCACTCGGCTATCACGACAAGACCGCCACCCGGCTGATCACCGAAGCTGGCGGAACCTGGAGCCGATACGCCCCTGGCGACCACAATCGGTGACCGCCGGCGGATGGAAACTCAGGCAACCGACGCCCTGAAAGGATCGGTGGGGATGATCTCTGCCTCGTCGAAGAGCTGCTCCAACGCCTCGTGCCCGTGACGCCTGCGGAACTCGATCTCGGCTGTCGTCAGGGGCAGGGTCCACAGGATGCGGGCGTGGCCCCCGGGAACGGGGCAGTGTTCAAGGTCTGGTCCGTGGAGATAGGGCAGGCTGATCAGCAGGTGATCGCAGGCTGACCCCGGCACCCACGGTTCCCCGATCGGCATGCTGTGCTCCAGGTCGAGCTGATGTCCTCCGCAGTGGCAGTAGGCGATCATCGCCATGAGTTCGATGAACCGCTGGTCGCGGACGTGGGCGGTCATGACGAACTCAAGGCCGTGACCGTCCTTCTCCATCGCGACCCAGCACCCGGCGGTCACATAGGCCCAGCTGTCGCTGCGGGGACCGGGCCCCACAACGAGAACTCGCAGCTCGGGCACCACCTCTCGCCGTTCCGGCCCGAGGTCGTAGTCGACGACCTCCACGGAGTGCCCTTCGAAGAACGCCCGGACATGTGACTCAACGGCCTCCGCGGCCAACACCCTCGCATCACTCACCACGCGATCATCCCACCGCGATCGGCAGCCCCTGACGGCTCACTCAGCGTCATGGGGCTGACGACGTCAGCTACGAATACGCGACACCTCAACATGCGAGCCCACCAGTCCCAAGGCCGGAGAGCCCCGTGGGTTCAGGGAAACTGAAGCCTGTTCAGTGGGAACTCGCGGGTCGGTCCGTGTGCATCAGGTGGGGATGTCCGTGGGTTCGGCGGGAACGCAGGGGTGGACTGTGGCGAGGCGGCGGGCTTCGGCTGTGACCTCAGCATCGATCTGCGCTACTGCTTTGTCGTCGCCGTATTCGAGGAAGGCGTACTCGTCATCGAGTGCGGCGAGCCGTGCTGTCAGGGGCAGCTCATGCCCGTAACGCTGGTTGATCCGGAAAGTGAGCTCCCAAGGTTTCAGCTCGCCGGCCAGCATGCGTCGTGCGAGCGCTCGCGCGGCGGCTTCTTGGCCGGCCTCGCTGGCGGCTGGATAGAAGATGAGGCCGAGCTCATCGAGCGCTTCGGGGAGCAAGTCGTGCACGTCGTAGTCCGCCTCGGCGCGTGTGCAGGCTGCCAGCACCCGAAGTCCGGGGCTGTCTAGGCCAGCGACGAGCGCGTCACAGGCCGCGCTGACGACATCGCTTGCGGGGATCTCGCCCACGCTCCAGAGAGTGGCGCGGTCCTGTAGTTCGCTGGCTGCTGCTTCGGTCGACGGCATCCGCCCATGTTCGCTTCAATCTCGGGTCCCGGTCGAACAGGTTTCACTGGTGCTTCTGCTCGGCAGCTTGCTCCAGCAGCGCCCGCGCGGAGTCTGCATAACGCATTGCGGTCTTCTCATCCAGCCCGAACACCTGGGCGAGGTGGAGCGGATCGGGCCCGTGGGTGAGGGCCTCTTCGAGTTGCCGGTCGACGCGGAGACGCTCCAGCGTCGCGCCCTGCCCGCGCATCGCGGTGCTGATCCAGTGGTTACTGGCACGGCCAGTCTTCGTGGCGGTCTGGTTGTTGATCAGTAAATGGAGGTTCGCCGTGTTGGGCCACCGGCTGCGCCTGTGCTCCAGCCAGTCCAGCAGCAGTTTCAGGGTGAGGTCGTCGAGCGGGCGTGCTCGTCCTGCGATTGTCATTCGGCAGTTGCCGATGTCGAGGTCGTCGAGCATGAGGGTGCCGATCTGAGCCACCCTGGCGGCGTGAACCGCGGAGAGAGCGAGGATGAGCCGTGCCGCTGGGGTGGTGGCTGCCGCGACGGACCGGCCAATCTGGGCGGGGAGGAGCGGTTGAAGCACGCCGTACTCGTACTGACCGACCTTGATCCGGCTCGTGGGGTTGCGGAAGATGAGACCTGCCCGTTTGGCCCAGGCGAACAGTGAGCGAAGGGCGACGAGCTGGTCGCTGCGATGGTGGCCATGCAGCGTTCTGGTGTGAGCGAGGACATCGTCGCGAGTGACTTCTCGCAGGTGGTCGTAGCGGTTCGACCACTCCAGAAGTGCTGGGCGGACATGGTTGAGGTAGAGCCAAACCGTGCCTTGCCGCCGGGGCAGGCTGCGGGGGCCACCGTCGCGGAGGGTCCGGGTCCAGCGCTCGGCCTCCGCGCTGATGCCTGGCGAAAGTCCTTCCAGGCGCTCGGTGAGCCAGTTCTCGAAGGAGGGCTCTTTGTCGTCCAGGAAGATCCCCATCTCCTCCAGGACCGTGACGGTATGCCCGACTGGCAGGTCGCGGGCCCGGAGCGGGGTGAAGATCTCGCTGTGACGGATGACATCGCCCTCGACGTGCTCGGTGAGGACCAGGGCCAGGCCGCGGTTCACGGCAAAGCGGATGTTGCGCCCCCATCCCCGCGCCTCGGCGATCTGGTGGGCGAGGTACTTCGCCCAGGCCAGCCACGGGCTGGCCAGGTCGACGGCTGTCGGGTCGAGGCGGCTGTAATCACGCGGGATTTGCTCGAACAGCGGCAGCTGACTCCAGTCGGCACTGGGCCGCCAGGCCGGCGCGGGCGGCGGCTTGCGTGGCGGTCCCCGTCGTCCTCCGCGCTGTGCAGGGGGCGGGTGCCGGGCCGTTGCGATGGTGCAGGCCGACGAAGAACTTTCATTCTGGTGTTCGTGCAGCCGGCCTCATCGCCTGCACCGGTATCGGTCTGGTCGTCCGGCACGGACCAAAGCTGATCACCGCACCCGGCCCTCAGGCTGTAGTGCCCGGGCTCCTCTCTGGCTTGATGGCGTTCGCAGTGTGGCATGGGCAAGCACCTGTGGCCGACTACTACTTCGCCGGCCCATATGACCGCCATGACCGGGAGTACGCGAACGGATGCCTCGCCGCCAGCCCCTACCGGCACGACACCGTTCAGGCCACGGCCGACGACGGTGTCCTGACCGTCACCCCGGTGGCCGGCGGGGCGACGCTGCGCCTGGGCCCAGCCGAGGACGGCAGCACCCATCCGCTGCGCCCGCTTGACAAGGCGACCCAGGCAGTGCTCGCCGAGTACGGGTGCTGAACCGCCCGTACCGCCGCTGGATGTCGCCAAGGGCAACATGGTCCGGGGGATCACCTTCCGCAGCACCAGGAGCTGTGGGGCGGTGGCTCCGGTGCTTGCGGCGGTGCGCGGCAAGGCACACGGCCTTGCTCAGGGCTCATGCCGCGCCCGACCACTGCGGCGCCCACGCGTCCACCGCCATCTGCCCTGCTTCGACGGCCAGTTCCACGGCCGCCTGGACCGCCCAGCGCCGGACGGTACGAAAACGCGGCCACCTCCTCCAGACGGAGGGGATGGCCGCACTTTCGAACGCCGAGGGGTAAGCCCCGCAGGCCGTCCGGAAGAATGTCTGAGGCTCGGCCCGGTAGCCCCTTCTGCTTCTGTCTGTGCCGGAGTTCACGGAAGGTCAGGTGCTGTCCTGGACGGACAGTGTGATGGGGTGGGTCCGTGCGAGATTGCAGCGCATGGACACAAAAGGGGGCAGAAATTGCAGGGCACCATACGTCGGCATGGGTCGTGGCGGTGGGCGGTGGGCGTGATCGTCGCGGCGTGGGCGGTCAGCGCGGGCACGGTGCTGCCAGCGGCCGCCGATACTGACCCGCGGGGCTATCTCACGAAGATGAAGGCCCGCGAGATGTGGAAGGTCGCGGACGGCAGCGGCGTCACGGTGGCCGTCATCGACAGCGGCGTCAAAGACGTTCCAGGGCTGGAAGGGAGAGTCCTTCCAGGCATTTCGTTCATGGAACCGCCTTTCGAGTAACCGGATCATTCCTACCCGCCGCACGAGGATTTCGTCGGGCACGGAACCACGATGACCGCAGCGATCGTCGGCGACGGCTCGGCAGGCGGCCCGCAGGGCCTGGCTCCCGGCGCCAAGGTCCTGCCGATCCGCACCAGCATCGGCACACCCATGGCCTTTGCCGTAGGCGGGGAAATGGCCAAGGGGCTTCGGTACGCGGCCGACCACGGAGCCAAGATCATCAACCTGTCCCTCGGTGTTTGGGAAGGGCCGGACATGAAGCTGGTCAGGCCGGCTGTCGAGTACGCCCAGAGCAAGGGTGTACTTATCTTCACGGCCATGGGAAATGAAGCGGAGGAGGCTCACAACTTGAACAACCCCATCGCTGCCTTGCCTGGAGTCATCGGTGTGGGGGCCGTCGACGACGACGCTGCCCCCATGGGGTTCTCCTCCTACGGGCCTGACACGGACGTTTCCTCCGTCGGCAACACAGTCGTGAAGCGCTGCACCAACAACACCGGCTGGTGTGAGGGAGACGGAGGAACCTCGTACGCCACCGCTCTGGCCTCCGCCTCAGCCGCGCTCATCTGGTCTGCTCACCCTGACTGGACCGCAAACCAGGTGGCCCGAGTTCTCATCCAGACCGCCGGCGCCCCCCTCGACGGCTCCAAGCGCACCGACAAGATCGGCTACGGAGTCGTCCGCCCCCGCAAGGTGCTACTCGATCACGAGGGAAACCCAGGCGCCCCTGACATTGACCCCCTGGCCAGCCCAGCTCCCGTGAAGGCCCCCGCCCCCAGCGCTGCACAAACAGCTACGGCACCACGCCGGGCCGAATCCGCGGCTGCGGAATCCGGGACAATCCCCTGGAAGTGGCCGGCACTCGGAGCCGTCGCCGCCGTGAGCATGGGCCTCGGCATCACGGTGCTCGTCAAGCGCCGTCGCCGTTGACCCGGCCAGGCCACCCCAGCCGAGCGACGAGCCCTGTAGTCCGGCCGCGCACCCGCTCCAGAAGGCGGGCGCAGGCGCCCAGAGACGACAGCCCCGCCCTCCCTCAGGAGGTCGGCAGTCCGTCGCGACTGGCCATTCGCTGATCGTCCGGGGCCAGAAGACGGCAGCGCGGCCAGCTCTGGTGGCCTCGTTGGTTGCGGCGGGTCCGGCGGCGAGGGCCAGCACAAGGGCCCGTTGGCCGACGCGGTAAGCGCGGGCGGCAAGGTAGGTCTCGGCGAAGGTTTAGGTCACTGTGGCCTCGCGGGCGGGTGCCGCGGCGCGGTAGTCCTCGGCAGCGCGGGCGAGGAGTTCGGCGGCGGTAGCGTCGGCGTCCTCGATCATGACGCCTCCCGGATGGCGGCGCGGAGCCGGAGCGCGTACTCGCCGCGGGTGATCGGTTCGGTCACCGGCGGGGCCAGGGAGCGCACCAAGTTCAATCAGCCCGGCGGCGAGCCGGCGTATGCGTAGAGACAGTTGCCGTCGGCGTCCTGGCCTACGAATACGTATACGCCGAACCCGCCGCCTCCAGGCGCCAAAGCGACAGCAATTAGGGCACACCCACCAAACAGGACGGGAGGGGAATTGTCTTCGCTGTCCCGGGTGAGTGACGTGCAGTCTTTCTGGAGATGCTCGGCGAGGCCGCTCAGGCCGCCTCGTTCCGGGTAGCGCTTGCAGAATGGACACGCGTCTTTATTTTCTGTCACATCGGGCATGGCGACACGCTTTCCATCATCCGAGATAGTCACAGTCATGCCCCCCGAGTAAGACCCCCGATAAACATGATTCCGCGCGCATCCTGGTGCGGCAACCGCAGGTCGACAGCCGATTGAGCTGGCGAAACACCACCAAAGCGCGCCCAGGCGGTCCTCGGGCCCGACGATGCCATCGAGTTCGTGCGCCGGGCGGGCCGGCCCGATCCGGACTCGTGGCCGCCCTGGATGGAGTGGAAGGGCCGCGGTCCCACCGTGTGGAGCCCGGAGCCGCCCGCCTGACCTGCGTGGCTGGCGCGGCCGCCGTCTGGTTGGCTCGGTTGGTTGTAGAGAGGGCTGGAGAGATAGACTCGAACATGTGTCCGATCTATCCGCTGCGCGTCTTGAGCTGCTCCAGTTCCTAGAGAAAGTGCAGCTACGCGACCTGGAGCGGACCCGCGGGTGAACCGCCGAAGAAGAGCAGCGCCTCGCCCTGGAGGAAGCCCGGCGCCCCCCGCCGCCTGCCCCGGACTGGCTCATCGAAGGCGGCATCGGTACCGGCAGGCCCCAGGTCCGCGTGCACGTCGGCGGCTGCTGGGACACCCGGACCCGCTGCAGGCCTGCCTCTGCGGATCAGGCCCGGCGGGCACTCGCCGAGGGCATCGAGGCCTGCACCCACTGTCGGCCCGATACCGCGCTCGGGGTGCTGGACTGACCGCAGCGCCGCAATCGCCACGTCGCCGATGATCGAATGGCGGGGCGGTGGGCCCGACACCTGGCCGGCGCCGTGGGGCATGGAGACGCCGTAACGCTGCCCGGCCCGGGGCGGTTACCTCCGGCGCGCTGCTCGGCGACGCGCAGTTCGGCCTCGCTCACGCTGAGGACGCTGCGGCCGGCTCGGTCGAGGAGGTGGGTGATGCTCGCTCGGCGGGCGGTGCAGCCGCTTGTGTCGACGGCGCGCGGGGCGGGCCGCTGGGTCATGGCTGGCTCCCGAGGATCTGGCGGGCTACGGAGAGGGCGCTCTCGATGAACTGATTCGGCCAGGTGAGGACATCCGCGTTACTGAGGTTTTCAGGTTGTCGTCGGGTAGTGACGGTTGATGATCCCTGCGGTATGCCGGTGAGGTGAGGTATCCAGAGGGTGGGGGCCTGACTGCTGAGCGTCGGACGTTTCGTGAGGGGATCCGGCTTCAGGCCGGCGAGCGGTTCGCGGCGGGTGAGAAGACCGCGGTGATCGCGAGGGACCTGCGGGTGAGTGTCACGGCTCATGGCCGAGGACCCACTGGATGACGAGTAGCACCAGGATCGGACAGCCGGGGAGACAGCCGCACAGGCTGCTTCCTATGAGCGTGGCTCCCAGCCCTGTTCGACGGTGCGCTGGGACATTCGCTTGGACACAAGAAGGGCGGCCTTGGCGGCGCGCGGGCGGCCGACCGAACGCAGTTCCTGCGCGAGTGCTTTCCAATACGGGGGATGCTCCGGATGGAGGGTGAGCGCCTGCCGTAGGGCATCGCCCTTCAGTGGCCGGGCCCAGCTGCCCCGCGGAAGGGGGCCTGCTGGGTCCGGCCCAGCAAGTAGTTCGTCGACGAAGCTGTGGCATGACTTCCAGGGGAGTGCGATCCGCCAGCTGGGTTCGCCCCAGTCTGGTGGAAGTTTGTCGGAGGATCCGTAGATGGGTAGGGGAAGTAGGAGCCGCTCCCGCCGGAATCTCCGTCCGGACGTATCTCCTCGGTTCAGGAAACGCTTCTCGAGGTCGCGTTGGTAGCTGAGGAACTGTGGGAGGCCAGCGTTGCCCTCAAGGCCGACCTCCATGTCGACCGTGGCAGCAGAGATGTCCGCTGACATCTCCTCGAACTGGGACACAACCGCACGCAAAGCAGTGGACGGGTTCGCCACAGCCATCGCCACGCTGTGCATGACCAGCGTAAGCAATCCCTGCAACGCGGCCACAGAGGACAGCCACTCGTCGAGACTGCTCGCTGCGCGTGTCTTCTCGACCTGGCTCCAGCCACGTACGACGAGCGACTCAACAGCCGCGCGTCCGTCCGCCGTGAGGCGGACAGGCTCGGCATTCTCCAGAGTGGGATAGAAGACCAGCCATTCGCCCGGCTTCCTCGGCAGCCTTCCCTCCATGAGAGAGGCCACTAGTTCCTGAGGGGAGTTGGTGCGCGCGCTGACGATGATCAGTTGGGCGACCACCATGATCGCGGAGAACACGCTCGCCACCTGCCCGGTCTCCACCAGGTCGGCCACATAGTCCACAGCGGCGCGCAGCCCGGATTCGTGGCAGATCCAAAGGGTGGACCGGAGCACGCGAAAGTACTCGCCCTCCCGGGCGGAGTCGTCGTCCGGAACCAGATTCCAGTGAACGAGGAATGTACTCAGCCAGGTGAAGGGTGACAGCTTGGAGGGTACGGTGACGTGACCGGCCAACGGGCATCCAGGCGGCCAGGTCGCGCCGACATGGCGGTAAGGAATCTGTGCTGCGGCGTCCGTGAACTGCAGACCGATAGTGTCTTCCAAGACCGCTGTGACCTTGAGGAAGGGAATCTCACGGGCCTCGCAGTAATACCGCACACGGGAATGCTGCTTACCGCCGTCGAAGTCCCACTCGTCGGTCCGGCACATCCGCCCGAAGAGCATTGCCTCCTGGAAGTAGGCGTTCACCAGATCCAGCAGCGGTTCGGCCTCGCCTGCTAGGTCGGCCGTCAGGAGCCTGGTGACGTTCACAGAGCCAACCCCACGACACTGACGATGTCCCCACTGTGCTCTGCAACCAGTCGGAAGCTGGTGATCAGCCACTCCTGCATCGATGTTCCCCGCGTCTTGTCGTACTCGATGCGCTCTTTGAGCAACGCAACGCAGAGCCGGTCCAGCGCTCCCTTGGCGTCCGTCGGGTTGGCCTCGTGTGCGGCCAGGGCGAAGACCTTGCGCAGGAGGACGCGTACCTCGTGTTGTTCCGTGGCCGTGTTCAACGGCACGTATACGGCGCCGGCGTGGCTCGCCCAGTCGTGGTGGAAGAACAGCACACCGGGCAGGGGAGGAACGTACGTGCCTTCGAAGAGCGTGCGCACCATCTGGTAAGCCGGGTGGACACCCTTTCCCAGGTGAAGCCATGAGGAGAAGGACCGGTCGTCGACGGCCACGGGGGTCGGCGCGGGCTCATCGAGGGTGAACAAGGCGAGGACGTCCGGTCCGCTGTCGTCGGCGAGCGTGCCAGACCGCACGTAGTCGGCGACCGCGGTATCGGCCACCGGGTGGAAAGCCAGGAATGCGAAGACCTTGGCGACCTCCTGCAACGCGGCAAGGTTCTCCGGCTTCAGGAGCTCCTGGATGTCTTTGACGTTGCCCTCAAGATGCTTGTTCTTGTCCGAGGCGGCCTCTTCGAGGATGGTCGCGAGTGACAGCGTCAGCATGCACGTCCCTTTCGAAGCCGTCAGGGCCAAAACGATGACATGCGAGGCCCACTCCGGCGTCACGGCACACCCGGCGCGCTCCGCAGTCGCCGACACTTTCGCCAGTCCAGCCGTACGCGCTTGTCGACGCTTCAGGTCTGCGACCGCCTCAATCCCGGCTGTCCCAGAGGGCAGCCTCGCACTCGCCCCGGGTTCATACGGCGAAGCAGTCGGTGCCCTTCCCTGAGTTACGGAGGTGTGCAGGGTGGGGTTGGCGATGTGAGGGTCAGGCCGGTGGCGGTGAGGCAGCCGTCGATCAGGTGGGGCCGGAGTTGGATCCTGCGAAACTCACGGCGGAGCTTGTGGTCGAGATCATCGGGTGCGTCGAAGGCAGTGTTGGCCATGGCCCTGCGCACGAGTGACCAGATGGCCTCGACGGGGTTCAGGTCGGGTGCATAGGGCGACAACCGGACAGTGGTGAGCCAGTCGTGGTCGGCCTCGTACTGCTTCAGCCCGGCGGTCAGATGGGTGTTGAGATTGTCACAGACCACCACGATTGGGCCGCCGAGCTGGATGTGGGCACGAACGAGCAGGTCGCGGTAGTCCTTCCAGGAGAAGCTCCTGCGGGCGCCCTTGAGCAGGAGATGGGTGCGGGGCCGGTGGATGAGACGGCTCCTTTCGCCGGGTTTGTAGCAGCACAGGGCCGCAATCGAGGTGCGACGGCGGGGCCTGCCTCTCACCCTGATTTCGGGGGTGTTTCCGCGCCGGCCCCAAGTGCGGGCGCGGGGCGGCGTCATGGAAAATCCGGCTTCGTCCTCGAAGACGATCCAGCTGCCATACGCCGCCGCGAGCCTTTTACCTGGGGCCACACCTCCTGCTTCCACCGCTCTACCGCGTGCTCGTCGCGTTCGAGGGCTCTGCGGGCAGGTGCCTGCCACGACCAGCCGTGCCGTTCCAGCAGCCGCCACACCGTCGCCACCGACAGGGTCAGCCTCAGTCGGCGGCGGATCACCGTCTGGACCCGAACCAGAGTCCAGCGTTCATCGTCGATGCCATGCGCTGACGGACCCTTGCCGAGTTCCTCCTCGAGCACGGCGAACTGGGCATCGGTGACGGTTGGGGAGTTCGCCGGACCCGTCGAGCGCAGGGCCGCCATGCCACCGTCGCGCCAGGCGCGGCGCCATCGTTCCACCGACCGCGCACTCACCCGCAGGTCCCTCGCGATCACCGCGGTCTCTTCACCCGCCGCGAACCGCTCGCCGGCCTGAAGCCGGATCCCCTCACGAAACGCCCGACGCTCAGCAGTCAGGCCCCCACCCTCTGGATACCTCACCTCACCGGCATACCGCAGGGATCATCAACCGTCACTACCCGACGACAACCTGAAAACCTCAGTACAAAGCCAAACGTCTGATGCGAGGCGGGTTGTGGTGCCGTGGGTGCCGTCGAGGAGCTGGCAGCGGGTGGTTGGCGACCTTGCCCGGCGTGTCGGGGGTGACCGGCGGCTCCGGAATGGGGTGTCTTCGTGGCCGGCCTCGGTGTGCTCGGGTATGAGATCGGCGACGGCCGCGCGGACAGCGGCGGCCTTCTCCGGCTTGATGGCCGGACGGCGAAGGGGCAGCTCACCGTGCGGGAAGCCTGGAGGAAGCAGCAGGCGGCGATCAGGTTGCTGGCGGCGAAGGCGGGGAGAACGCCGGGGTGACGGCGCCCGCCCGGCGCAGGGCGGGGGAAGCGAGGCCAGCGTCCAGGGGCTCGGCCCGAGGGGTCAGGAACAGGGCAACCGCGGCGGCCAGGAAGGCGATCAGGGCCCACGTGTAGAGGTGCAGGCCAAACAGGGCCCCGGCGTAGCCGGGATCGGGGGCACGATGTGCATCAGGACCTGGGTGGCGGAGACGGTGCTGTCGATCAGCGCGGCCGACATGGCCCAGCCCAGCCGGCCGCCCACGCCCAAGCGGCGACCTCACCCTTGGGGGACCGGGCGGTGATCCAGGCGGTGTCCAGCGTGACGGGTAGCAAGAACATCCGCTGAAGCAGGCACACGGGGCCAACGAGAACACGAACAGACTCCTGCGCGCGTGCTTCCCCGAAGTACACCGGCCTCGCCCGCTACACCCCTCGTGCAAGGCGAACGCGAGCTCAACGAACGCCCCGCCTCACCCTCGGAGACCGGACACGATCACTCGAAACCGCCAGGTGTCGGCGTCCGGCCGCAGCCACGGGGAGACGTCTGCCGCCAGCGCAAGCCGACCGCCGCCGGCTCGGGGAAGCGGGACACTGGTCAGCGCCCGCCGTAGCCGGGCGAAGTCGATCCGGCCGCGGTTGATCCCAGAGTACAACGCTCCGTGCCCGCGCCTATGCTCAGGAGCCAGCGCCAGGTCCACGAGGGTCCGCACCGGACCGTCGGTGCACAACGGCGCGTCGTGCAACTCGAACAGGACATCGCTCCGCGCAGGCAGGCAGGCCTATAACTCCGACGGGAACTCCGCCACCACCGTGAACGCGTCTCCTTGAACCTCATGCTCGACCATTCCCATGATCCGGGGCAGGATCGAGATGGCCCTGTTGCGCCGGGCCCTGGCCCTTCTGGTGGACGCCGGACAGTGGCGAGTGGACGACCCGCCCATCCTGGTCGTGCTGGACGCGGGCCATGGCGCGCCCCGCATTTCCCACCCCTTGGCCGACCTGCCCGTGGAGGTTCTGGGGGCGGCGGCGACCGCGCAGGCGTGGGACCGGCTCCACCCCTGGCTGAATCGGCGAGCCGCACGGGGTGACCACGAGGGCCCGTTGCCGGTCACTGAGGGCACCGTGATCCGGTTGACGGTCGAGAGGCTGCCCAGCAGCGGAGCAGAGTGAACGACCGCTCGAAGCACGACCACTCCGTATGGGAGGGAGTCGTGCTCGCGGCCCGCGAGCGTGGCAGCACTCTCCGGCCCCTGATGGTCGAACGCCTCGGACTGTCGGGCGACGTGCAGTACGACTGGTCACTGGACGACGCGCGGATCAGCTGGTCACGTGAGGGAAAGGTGTTCCTCACCGGTCAGCTCGCCATGATCGGCAGCGCCTCGCCCAGCAGTCCCGGCTGTGATCCTGGACGAACGAGTCACTGCCGCACGCAGCCCTGGGCGACATCGACCAGGTCCGGCAGTTCGGCGAGAAGAACGACCACCCCGTCCTTCCGTGGCCAGGCTTCGACCACCACCCCGAACTCGTCGCCGAAGCCCACCGAGCCCCTGTGGACAGACTCCATAGACGACGTGCAACTCCACTTCCTGGTCCACGACCTGGATCTCATCACTGCATGGCGTGACGGGACCCTCGCGCCCGAGCTGCTGAATGCTGCCCGTCGGACGTCAAACGTCAGCTTCAACTGCGCGGCGCGCACCAGGGACGCACCGCTGACGCCGCCCGCCTGCTCCTACAGCGAATCAGCCACTCCATAGACCTGCTCGACCAGCCCCTGTGGGAAGGAGCAAACTCGGCAAACCAGAGAAAACACCAGCCCACCGCCCCAGCCCCAAGCCCGCCAGGCCCCCGCGCCACCGCTTGACCCACCACACCGGCACCTGGCCCCGTGCCTACCTCACCCATCTCGGACTCAGTAGGCGGTGAAGCCCCCGTCCACTGTCACCACACTGCCGGTGACGCGGCGAGATTCGTCCGCGGCCAGCCACAGAGCGGCCGAGGCGACGTCCTCCGGTTCCATCAGGGCGTTCATCGGCTGGGAACCGACGAAGATCTCCTCGTGTTCCGCGACCGGTACGTCGAGGGAGCGTGCGATCTCGGCCAGCATGCGCCCTTCGGCGTGATCGTCGTCCCGGACCGAGCCCGGGCAGACGGCGTTGACCCGCACCTTGTGCGGGGCATAGTCCAGGGCTGCCGCCTTCGTCAGACCCACCAGGCCGTGCTTGGCGGCAACATACCCCGCGAAGTGGCGGTATCCGACCAGGCCGGCGGTGGAGGCTATGTTGATGATGCTGCCCGATTTCTGGCGGACCATGTGGCCGCCGACGGCGCGGATCAACCGCCACGCGCCCGTCAGGTCCACATCCAGCATCAGCTGCCATTCCGGCTCGTCGATCTCGTGGACGGGGCGTCCCGACGGTGCGGCGATTCCCGCGTTGTTGACCAGCACGTCGATCTGTCCGAACCGGTCGAGCGCGGTACGGACCGCGGCCTCGACCTCGGTACTGTGCCGGACATCGGCCTCAGCCACCAGCACGGCCGCTCCGGCTTCCCTGCACAGCGCTGCCGTGTGGTCCAGCTGACTGGCCGAGCCGAGTGGATACGGGACGCCGGCCAGGTCGGACGCCACGTCGAGAAGGATCAGGTCGGCTCCCTCCCTCGCGAAGGCAACGGCCGTGGCGCGGCCGAGGCCGCGTGCCGCGCCGGTGATCAAGGCGGTCCTGCCTGCCAGGCGGCCGGTCATCGTGCCGTCACCGGACCTTCCAGGAGGGCCTCGGTGACGATCCGGAGCACGTCCCCCGCGCTCTCGGTGAGATACATGTGGCCGCCCGGGAGCTCGGTGCTGACGAAGCCGCCGGTCGTGGCCTCCACCCACTGGGCACATTCCATTGCACTGACCAGATCGTCGTCGGCGCCGCGCAGCGCCGTGATGGGCGCGTTCAGGGGGTCCTGGTACGAGGGGCGGTAGTTCTCATGCATCTCCACGTCGGCTCGGAGCAACGGGACCAGCAGTTCGAGCATCTCTTCGTCCTGCATGGCTTGGTGCGTGTATCCGGCGAAGCCCTGCACGCGGGTCAGGAACTGCTCGTCGCTCAGCCCGGTGGCACGGCGGGCCCGGGGCTTCCACGGGCCCGCCGATCCGCTGACCACGAGCCGCTCCACCGGCAGCCCGCCCAGGTCGCCGATCCGGTGCGCCAGTTCGTACGCGAGGACTGCGCCGAGGCTGTGGCCGAAGACCACGATGCGCTCCGCGCCGTCCAGCTGGGGCTCCAGCCACGCCCAGGCCTCGTCCATCGCCGAGGAGGCGTCGGTGTGGGTCTCGTCGAGGAACCGTTCCTCGCGGCCGGGCAGCTGGACGGCGGCTATGCGCAGACCATCAGCGGCGAGAGGCTGCCACTTGCGGAAGAAGGAAGCTCCGGCTCCGGCGAACGGGAGACAGACCAGGACGGTGGGCTCGATGGATTGCATGGGTACCTCTGCTTGGGGTCCGGGTGGGGAGGGGGCGGCTGCTACCGGGAGGCGCCGTCGAGGTCGAGCACCAGACGGTCGAATCCGCGGAAGGTCCGGTTCTTGCGCCAGGCGACCTCCTTCACCGTCGCGTCGGGGAACCGCCTGGCAAACCCGGTGAGGAGCTGGGCGACCGTGATCCGGGCGAGGGGAGCTCCGACGCAGTAGTGCATGCCGAAACCGAAGGCGACGTGGTCGGAACGGTCCGCTCCCTGGTGATGCGTGGTGGGGGCGGTCGGCAGCTGCGGTGTGTCGAAGAGGTCACGGCCGGTGAGGGACACCAGTACGAGGTCTCCCTCCATGACGGTCCTGCCGCCCAGTTCAGTGGTGGACGTGGCGATGCGGGCGACGTGGCCGAGCGGTGCATAGACCTCCAGGGCCCGCTCGACCACTTCCTTCGCCGCTTCGTCAGTGTCCGCTGCGGCGATCCGGGGGGCCAGGCCGTTGCCCAGCATGTGCCAGAGGGAGAAGCCGATCAGGCCGACCGTGGTCTCGAGCCCCCCGAACATCACCATGGAGGAGGTAGCCAGACGGTCCCATTCGCTGCCGCTGGCCCGGCTCCAGATGCTGTCCTCGTCGGGGGCGTTCTTGATGAACTCCCCCATCTCCCGGAGCGCGTCCTGGGCGCCGACGGCGCAGTCCCGGCGGTAGGAAGTGCCGAGGAAGTCCGTGAGCGCCTTGGCCCAGCGGTGCAGGCTCAGGTGGTCGCTCCCGGGCAGGCCGAGCAGCAGGCCGATGGTCCGGGCCGAGATCCGGTCGGCGAGTTCGGCAACGGCGTCGTGACTCTCCGAGGCTGCGTACGCGTCGAGTTCCTCGTCGACGATGACCTCGATGGTCTCCTCCAGCCTGCGGATGCGGCGCGGGGAGAAGAGCGGCTGGACCGCACGGCGGGCGGTGGTGTGCCGGCTGCCGTCGAGCAGGACGAACCACCGGCGCATCGTCTCGATGAGATGCGAGCACTCCTCGTGCATGTCGGTTGGCAGGTAGCTGAGATTGGCAGCCTCAAGGGTCTCCGAGGAGAGGTGGGGGTCCTCCAGAGCGGCCTGGGCCGCCTGCCGGCCCCACACCACCCAGCATCCGAGTTCGTCGTAGTACTGGACCGTGGAAGCGGTGGAGGTGTCGTCTGTCGTCACGTTCTGTCCTTCTCTGGGATACCGGCGGACCGATGGCTGGTGGGGAGGTCGCGCTGCCGCCTCATCGGACCGAAGGCCAGGATGACCCAGCAGGGTGCCAGGAGTCCCGTCATGATCCACATGGCGGCGCGCGGCCCGAGTGCGTCGCCGATGAATCCGCCGAGCAGCGAGCCGAGGGGGATGGTGCTGTGATTGAGCACCATGGTGGTGGCCACGACACGTCCCAGCAGCCCGGGCGGGCAGTACGTCTGGCGGAAGCTGCCGAGGACGACGTTGCACGACGTAATCCCGACGCCGATCACGAACGCTCCGCCCGCGTAGAGGACCAGGCCGGCCCCTTCGGTGGCCAGGGGCATCAGCAGCGCGAAGGGGCAGGTGAGGAGTTGCATCAGCAGCATGCCGCGACCGGTGCCGAAGCGGCGTCCGACGGCTTCGGCGACGACGGCCCCCACGATGCCGCCGATGCTCCCGGAGGTCAGCAGCATTCCGACGGTGGCGGAGTTGACCCCCACCGTGCGTACCAGGAAGACCACTTGGACCGCCTGGTAGCCCATCAGGGCCAGGTTGACCAGGGCGCCGTATATGACCATGGGACGCAGATAGCGGTCACGGAGGACGAACCGCAGCCCCTCACCGATCCTGCTCCGCAGGCTCTCCGCCGGGGCATCAGGCGCCGGCGGCGGCTCCGTGGCCCGGATCGAGGTGAGACACAGCGTGGAGACCAGAAAGGTGAACGCGTCGAGGAGCAGTCCGGCGACCGCACCGATGAACTGGGTGATCAGGCCGGCGAGTCCGGGGCCCGCCACGTTGGTCGCCGACTCACTCGCCTGAAGCTTGGAGTTGCCTTCGAGCAGATCTCCCTCCGTCAGGACGGTGGGCAGGTAGGCGTGGTTGGCGGTGTTGAAGAACACCGCGCTGGTGCCCAGGGCCAGCGCGACGATCAGCAGCTGCGCGAAGGTCAGGGCGTCCAGCCAGGCCGCGAGCGGGACACTGGCGCAGAGCACCGCGGACACCGTGTTGCAGACGATCATCACGGGGCGTCGGCGCATGCGGTCCACCCAGGCGCCTACCGGCAGGCCGATCAGCAACCAGGGCAACCAGACCACAGCCGCCAGGGCGCCCACCGCCGTGGCACCTGTGTCCAGCACCGTGACCGCGATCAACGGCAGGGTCACGGAGGTCACGCTGTTTCCGAGCGTCCTGGCGGTCTCACCGAACCACAGGAGCCGGTAGTCCCGTATTCGCAGCACCGAGCCACGCAATGTCGTGTTCATGAACCTATCTTGTGCCGTTAGGGACGGATCACCGCGGCCGGGAAGGCAGGGGTCTCGCCGATCCGGTCGATCAGGGGGATATCGCGGATGTCGCCGTGGCCGAGCACCCACATCAGGAAGCGCTCCACGCCCATGCCGAATCCCGCAGTACGCATGGGGAACTGCTCGCGCATGCTCACGTACCAGGCGTACTCCTGCTCGTTGACATCGTGCATGACCATGGACTTCCGCAGGAGTTCCACGTCAGAGTGACGCTCTCCGCCCCCCACGATCTCGCCCAGGCCGAAGAACAGGTCGGCGTTTCGGGCGGTCTGCCCGTTCTCGTCCCCGAAGGCCTGGTAGAACGGAACCGCCAGGGAGTCGAAGTGGTGCACCCACACGAACTCGCTGACCCGTTCCATCAGCAGCCGCTCGCCCTTGCGGGTGAGGCTTCGCCAGGTACCCGCGTCGTGTACGCACCCTTCGGTGTCACCGACGATGCGGACGGCCTCGGCGAAGGTGAGCTGCTCGAACGGGGCGCCGTGGCCGGCCATGCGTTCCAGGTGGGAGACGTTGCCGCGGGCGGTGGCCAGACGATCGCCGTGCTGGTCCAGGACGGCGGCGGCGAGGGCCTTCACGTAGCCGTCGACGTAGTCGGTCATCTCCTCAAGGCCGCCGGGTATCTCGGCCTCGCTGTGCGTGTACTGGTTCAGGTGGGTTTCGTCGGGCGTCTCGCCCCGGTAGGAGGGCTGGATGTCCCAGCAGCCGCCGGGGGCAAGTCGGCAGCCGTACTCGAGCGCGAACTGCATGGAGTCGGGCAGATAGGTGTCGACGCCGAGGACGGAGACGGGGACCGGCTCGGAGTCGCTGCCGAGAGCCGTGGGGCAGGTGACGGTCCGGGTGGTCAGCGGGAAGGGAAGGTTGCGCAGGCCCCTGCCGTTCGCGTAGTCGGCGGTCGCGGTGCGCACGGTGTGGAACAGATCGGCGACCAGGGCGTACCACGGAGAGCGCAGTGCGCGCACGAAAGCGTCCGGCTCGTTGCTGCCGTGGATGGACGGCGGCTGCAGGATCGACATGTTCAGGACTCCTTGCTGCGGTTGTGCTGTTCGTCCGCCGTCGGCGGGATGTTCTGATTGCGGTGCAACACGTTGCCGGGGTCGTAGGTGTTCTTCACCGCCGCGAGGCGGGCGTGGCGGGCCGCGCCGTACACCTCGCGCACCCGGCCGGCGTGCTCGTCTTGGAGGTAGTTCACGTACGCCCCGCCGGTGCTGAGGGGAGCGAGGCGCTCGATGGCGCGGCGCGGCCAGTCCGTGTTCACGGCGTCCTGGCCCGGGTCGGTCCACTGTGAGGAGACCGTGCAGATGTACGGGGCTTCCCGGCTGGGGAAGGCCGATTCCTCGTCGGGAACGTCGGTGATCGCTCCGCGGAGGTACTCGAAGTCGACGGAGGACAGGCGGGAGGGCATGTCGAGCGCGATCCCCGCGAACTCCTCCGCTTCCTTCGGGGAGAGCTCGGCGAGGTAGCAGGACTTGGTGAAGTACCGGTTGCCGTGCGGCTCACCGTGATCGCCAAGGGCCTGGAGCTCCGCGTAGGACAACAGACGGGTGAGTTCGGCCGCGGGCCGGACGTCAGCGAACAGGGAAGCGGTGCGGGACGGCCCCTCGGCCGGGTCACCGAACCAGGTCGCCGTCAGGAAGAGGGCGCGCTCACCGCGTAGTGCGACGGGGATCCACTCCTGGTCGCCGGCGAACTTCAGGCATCCGACGGCGTGCAGGTCGGGCCCTTGCCGCTCGGCGAACCCGCGGTAGGCGGCCAGCGCCTGCACGGCCTGGTCCAGCGGGTAGACACCGACATGGTGGTGCACCGGGCCCACCGGCCTGAGCCGGAGCGTGAACCGCGTGACGATGCCGAAGTTCCCGCCGCCGCCCCGGAGGGCCCACAGCAGCTCGGGGTGGTTGTCCTCGTCGGTCTCGACGACCGTCCCGTCGGCCAGGACCACCTCGGCGGCCAGGATGTGGTCGCAGGTCAGTCCCCACTTGCGGGCGAGCCAGCCGTATCCTCCGCCGAGGGCGAGCCCGCCCAGGCCGGTGTGCGAGACGACGCCCGCAGGGCAGGCCAGCCCGTACGGGGTGGTCGCGGCGTCCACGTCGCGCAGCAGAGCTCCGCCCCCCGCCAGGGCGATCCCGGCAACGGGGTCCACTTCGACGTCCGACAGGGGGCCGAGGTCGATCAGCACGGCACCGTCCGCGAGCGCGGTCCCGGCCACGTTGTGGCCCCCGCCCCGGACGGTGACGTCCAGGCCCGTCACGGCCGCGTGGCGCAGGGCCAGGGAGACCTCGCCCGTGTCACGACAGCGTGCGATGAGAGCCGGACGCCTGTCGTGCATGCCGTTCCAGATGCGGCGCGCCTCGTCGTAGCCGGGGTCCTCAGGGGCCAGCCAGTGGCCGGGTAGGGAGGTGGGAAGGGTTTCCGTGTGCATGGGTGTCACTTGGCTCCTTGCGTGTCTACGTCTGTACCCCTGGGTGCGGGGGCGGCGGCTTCGAGGAAGTCGATGAGGGTCTGTGCGATCACCGCGCGAGGCTGGTCCGCCATGGCCTCCTCGTGGGCACAGGCAAGCGGGATCGTGTCCAGCCGGGAGACGTGCGGCAGCCATGTCTCGGGGGTGGGGCCGTCGGCGTCGCGGCCCTCGGTGGCGGTGAAGAACAGGGCCGTACCATCGAAGGTCTCGGGGTCCCAGGCGGCTGCGAGCCTGCTGCTGTTGACGCCGATGTCGACCATGCGGTCGAACTGCTCACGCGGCATCGGCAGGCGGCCGGCGGCGTCCTCGTGCAGGTCTGCGAGCCAGCTGCCGAAGTCGTCGCTGTGGCCCGCCGGATCCAGGGCTTCTCCGGCGAGGGTGGCCAGCAGGGCGTACGCGTCCCACTGGGCCTCGTCGGCGTAGTCCGGGTAGGGCCAGGCCTGCCCGGGGTAGGAGTCGACGAGCGCGAGCAGTTCGACCGTGTCGCCGGACGCCCGGAAGCGGGCGGCAAGGGCCTGGGCGATGTTGCCGCCCAGGGACCAGCCGAGCAGCCGGTAGGGGCCTTCGGGCTGTACGGTGCGGATCTGCCGGGCGATCAGGTCGATGAGCGTGGCGAAGTCCTCCGGTACGGGCGCGCCGGCGGTGAGTCCGGGTGCCTGGATGCCGTACACGGGCAGTTCCTCGGGCAGGTCCCGGGCGAGCGGCGCGTAGCTCCATGCCAGTCCGGTGGCGGGGTGCACGCAGAACAGCGGGCGTTCACCGCCGTTCGTGGCGCGGGCCGGGGTGTGCAGCGGCAGCAGGACCTCGTAGTCGGATGCTTCGCCGCCCTGGGCTTCGAGGAGCCGGCCCGGGGTGGGGTGGCGGAACAGGTCGCTCACGGCGAGGCGGGTGCCGAGCTCCGTGCGGACCCGGGACACCAGCCGCATGGCGAGCATGGAGTGGCCGCCGAGGGCGAAGAAGTCGTCGTCGACCCCGACCTCGGGCAGCCCGAGCACCTCGGCGAACAGGGCGCACAGGGCTTCCTCGCGCGGGGTGCGCGGAGCGCCGGCCGAGGTGGTGACAGCGGTCTGCGGGGTGGGAAGGGCCTTGCGGTCGAGCTTGCCGTTGACGGTGAGCGGCATCTCATCCAGGACAACGAAGGAGGAGGGGACCATGTACTCGGGGAGGGCGGCCGCCACGTGGGCGCGCACAGCCGCCGGATCGGCGCCGGTGGCCGGGGTGGCGGGCACGACGTAGGCCACGAGCCGCTTGTCGCCGGGCCTGTCCTCTCGTACGAGCACGGCGGCCTGCCCCACGGTGTCGTGGGCCTCGATCACTGCCTGGACCTCGCCGGGCTCCACGCGGAAGCCGCGGATCTTCGTCTGGTGGTCGACGCGGCCGAGGAACTCCAGTTCGCCGGCGGCGTTCCAGCGAGCCAGGTCGCCGGTGCGGTACATGCGGGTGCCCGGCTCCCCGTACGGGTCGGCGACGAAGCGTTCCGCCGTCAGCGCGGGCCGCTGCGCGTAGCCGCGGGCGAGGCCGGCTCCGGCGACGTACAGCTCACCGGGGACGCCGACTGGGACGGTCTCCAGCCGTGCGTCCAGTACGTACGCCCGGGTGTTCCACAGGAGCCGACCGATGGGGGCGCGGCCGCCTGAGGGCAGGGATTCGGGACGGATGACCGAGATGGACACGTCGTCGGAGCACTCGGCGGGACCGTAGACGTTGGCGAGCGGGACGTCGGGGAACCGCTTGTACCAGCGGGTGACGAGGTCCGGCGGGAGTTCCTCTCCGTGGACGAGCATCCAGCGCAGCCCGGCGCAGTGCTCGGCGGTGCGGTCGTCGGCGTCCCACAGGTCGAGGATGGCGCGCAGGACGGCCGGCACGATCTGGATGACGGTCACTCCGTGGGCCGCCACCGCCTCGACCATGGCCTGCGGGTCGCGGGCGGTGTCCTCGTCGAAGACGTGTACTCGGCCGCCGGCGAGGAGCAGGGTGAGCGTCTGCCAGATGGAGACGTCGAAGGTCAGCGGGGCGTTGAAGGCGATGGTGTCGGCCTCGTCGAGTCCGTAGAGGTCGATCACCGCGCGCAGGTGGTTGGAGAGTCCGCGGTGGGGGACCAGTACGCCCTTGGGGCGGCCGGTGGAGCCGGAGGTGAACACCGAGTAGGCGATGGCCTCGGGAGAGGGGACCGGGGCGGCGACCGGGGCAGCGGCCGGGGCCGGCGCCATGTCGGGCAGGACCACGGTGACCGGCGCTCCGGCGCAGGCGGCCGCGATCTCCCGGGCGCGATCGGCGAGTGCGGGCGCGGCCAGCAGGTAGCGCACCTCGGCGTCGGCGAGCATCTGGGCGGCGCGGCGAACGGGCGTGCCGGGATCGAGCGGCATGTAGCCGCCCGCGGTGCCCAGGGCGCCGACCACCGCGGTGACGAACCATGGGCTGCGTTCGGACAGGACCGCGGTGAGCTCGTCCGGTCCCGCGCCTGCGGCGGCGAGGGCCGCCGTCACGGCGGCGGCATCGCGGGCGAGCTCGGCGTAGCTGCTGCTGCCGTGCGCGTCGGAGACGGCGGGCGCGTCCGGCCGCTCGGCGGCCAGGGTCCGGATGCGGGCGGGCAGGTCGATGGGACTCTCGGCGACGGCGGGGCCGTTCCAGTCGGTCAGCAGGCGCTGCCGTTCCTGCGCGGACAGCAGGTCCAGTTGGCCGATCGGGCGGTGCGGGTCGGCGACGGCTGCCTCGAGCAGGCGGACCAGGCGCTGTCCGAGTGCGACGACGGTGGCGTGGTCGAACAGTTCCGTGGCGTATTCGAGTACGGTCCGCAGCCCGGCCGGGCGGCCGGTCCCGTCGCGCCGGTCCTCGAAGTCCACCGACAGGTCGAACTTGGCGGTGTCGGTGCCAAGGGGCTGCATACGCACACGGGCGCCGGGGAAGCGGAGGTCTCCTCCGAGGAATCCGTCGTCGAGGGCCACCAGTACCTGGAACAGCGGGTGCCAGGCGAGCGAGCGCTCGGGGTTGACTTCTTCCACCAGGCGGTCGAAGGAGACGTCCTGGTGTGCGTACGCGGCCAGGTCGGCTTCGCGTACCCGTGCCAGCAGATCGGCGAAGCCAGGGTTGCCGGAGGTGTCGGTGCGCAGCACGAGGGTGTTGACGAAGAACCCAACCACGTCGTCGAGGCTCTCCTCGGCGCGCCCGGCGACGACGGTACCGAGCGGGATGTCCTCGCCGGCGCCCGAGCGGGTCAGGACGGCGGCGACGGCGGCCTGCAGGACCATGAAAAGAGTGGATCCGGTGGTCCGGGCCAGATCCAGGACCTGCTGGTGGAGCTCCGCGGGCAGGTCGAGCTCGACGGTGGCACCGAGGTGTCCGGCGACGGCCGGGCGGGGGCGGTCCCACGGCAGCTCGATTTGCGGGGGCAGCCCGTCCAGGGCCCGGCGCCAGTGGGCGAGCGAGCGCTCGTGGGCCTCGCGGCCCGGCCCCTCCTGGGTGCGCCGCTGCCACAGGGCGTAGTCGGCGTACTGGACGGGCAGGAGGGTGAACGCGGGGGCGGCGCCGGCCAGCCGGGCCTCATAGGCGAGGGTGAGGTCGCGCAGGAGCGGGCGCATCGACAGGCCGTCGCCGGCGATGTGGTGGAGCAGGATGAGCAGCACGTACTCGCCCGTGCCCTCTTGCCCATCGGTGCCGGCAGCCTCGAACAGCCAGGCGCGCAGCGGGATCTCGGTGGTCACGTCGAAGCTGTGGCGGGCGGCTCGGGCGACCTCTTCGTCGAGCGCGGCTGCGGGCACCCGGAGTTCGACCAGGGAGGGCTCGGCCTGCCCGGCGGGCAGAATCAGCTGGTGGGGCTCGCCGTCGGGTGCGGGGAAAAGGGTCCGCAGTGCCTCGTGGCGGCCGAGTACGTCACCCAGCGCAGCCCGCAGTGCGGAGGCGTCGACACGGCCGGTGAGCCGCAGCGCGAGGGGGATGTTGTACGTGGGGCTGGGGCCGTCGACCTGGCCGAGGAACCACAGCCGCTGCTGTGCGTACGACAGCGGGATGTGCTCCGGCCGGTCCGCGACGGCCGTCGGGGGGCCGGCGGGGGTGGTGGTGCCGTCGTCCGCGGCGAGGAGCGCGGCCAGCGCGGATGCGGTGGGCGCCTGGAAGAGGTCGCCGATGCTGATGCGGACCCCGAGCGCCGTGCGGGCGCGGGAGACCAGTCGCATGGCGAGCATGGAGTGGCCGCCGAGGCCGAAGAAGTCGTCGTCGGCACCGACCCGGGAAAGGTCCAGGACCTCGGCGAACAGCGCGCACAGGATTTCTTCGCGGGCGGTGCGGGGAGCGCCCGCGGAGGCGGTGGCGGCATGCGGGGCGGGCAGGGCCTTGCGGTCGAGCTTGCCGTTGACGGTGAGCGGGAGGGAGTCCAGCACGATGACGGACGAGGGCACCATGTAGTCCGGCAGGGTGCGCCGGGCGAGGTCGGTGAGGGCGGCGGGGTCCACGCTCCGGCCGCGTTCGGCGGGGACTACGTAGGCGACGAGGCGCTTGTCCCCGGGGCGGTCCTCGCGGACGACGGCGGCGGCTTCGGCGACCGAGGGGTGCTCGGCCAGTACGGCCCGTACCTCACCGGGTTCGATGCGCAGGCCGCGGATCTTGACCTGGTCGTCGGTCCGTCCTACGCATTCGAGTTCTCCGGCAGTGTTCCAGCGGGCGAGGTCACCGGTGCGGTACATGCGGCTGCCGGGCGGGCCGTAGGGGTCGGCGACGAACCGCTCGGCGGTGGCCGCGGGCATGCCGAGGTAGCCGCGGGCGACCCCGGGCCCCGCCAGGTACAGTTCGCCGGTCGCGCCGTGGGGTGCCGGCTTCAGGCGGGGGTCGAGGACCATGGCGCGCATGCCGTCGAGCGGGCCGCCGATGGGCAGCGGTTCGGGGACGGGGCCGTCGGCGGGTACCGCGAACCGGGTGGCGAAGGTGGTGGTCTCGGTGGGGCCGTAGCCGTTGACGACCCGTACGCCGGGGTGAGCGTCGCGGAGCCGGCGTACGGCAGTGGCGGAGACTGCCTCGCCGCCCGCCCAGATCTCCTTGAGCGAGCCGAGGGCGTCGGGGGCCGCTTCCACCATGTGGTGGAAGAGGGCGGCGGTGAGCCAGGCGGCTTCCACCCGGTGGCCGGTGAGGGCGGCGGCGAGCGTTTCGGTGTCGAGGTCCCCAGGGGGCGCGAGGACGCAGCAGCCACCGTTCAGCAGTGGCACCCACAGCTCGTAGGTGGCGGCGTCGAAGGCCGGTGAGGAGTGGAGCAGGACCCGCCGGTGGGCTGCTGCGGCGAAGGCGCTGTCGGCGGCGAGCGCGGTGATGCCGGCGTGGGTGGCCATGACGCCCTTGGGCGTACCGGTGGAGCCGGAGGTGAACATGATGTACGCGAGCCGGTCGGGGTGCGCGGTCACCGGCGGAAGGGGCCCGTCCAGGACGGGGACCGGTCCGTCGGCGGCGTCGGCGCGGACCACGCGGATGCGGGGGTCGAGGCCGAGGGCGGCCACATCGCCGCGGTCGGTCAGCAGGAACCGGGCCCCGGTCGCGGCGGTGATCGCCTCGATCCGCGAGGGCGGGTAGCGGCGGTCGAGGGGCACGTAGGCCGCGCCGGCCTTCAGTACGGCCAATTCGGCAACGACGAGTTCCACGGAGCGGTCCATCAGGATCGCCACGGGGGCTTCCGCAGCGATCCCGTCCTGGCCGACGAGCCGGGCGGCCAGGGCGTCGGCCCGCGCGTCGAGTTCGCGGTAGGTGACCTCACGCTGCCCGCAGACCAGGGCGACCGCCTCCGGGGTCGCTGCGGCCTGGCGGGCGAACAGCTCCGGTACCGAGGGTGCGGCGGGGGCGGTAGGGGCGCCGACGCCCCGCTCGGGCAGGGAGTCAGGGGTGCCCGCAGGCAGCAGTTCGAGCTCGCTCAGGCGCAGGCCGGAGCCATCGGGCAGCTGCTCCAGCACCCGCAGCAGCGAGGCGACGAGCCGCTCCACGGTGGACCGGTCGAACAGGTCGGTGGCGAACTCGGCGAAGCCGGCAAGGCCCTGGGGTTCGCCTTCGGCCGCCTCCAGCTCGCGGATGTTGAAGCCCAGCTCGAACTTGGAGACGGAGGTCGGGACCTCGTGAATGCGGGCGCCGGGCAGGGAGGGCAGGTCGCCGGCGGCAACGGCGCTGCCGTTGAACGCGAGGGACACCTGGAACAGGGGGCTCCAGGCGAGCGAGCGCTCGGGGTTGAGGGCCTCGACCACCCGGTCGAAGAGCACGTCCTGGTGGGCGTACGCGGCGAGGGCGCCGGCTCTCACCCGGTCGAGCAGCGCGGTGAACGCCGGGTCCCCGGAGGTGTCGGTGCGCAGCACCAGGGTGTTGACGAAGAAGCCGACCACGTCGTCGAGGCTCTCTTCGGCGCGGCCCGCGACCGGGGTGCCGATGGGGATGTCCTCTCCGGCGCCGTACCGGGTGAGCACGGTGGCCAGGGCTGCCTGGAGCACCATGAACAGGGTGCTGCCGGTTGCTCGGGCCAAGCCGGCGAGCCGGGCGTGGAGGTCGGCGTCGATGGCGAAGTCGACGCCTGCGCCGCGGAACGAGCGGGTGGCGGGGCGTGGCCGGTCGAAGGGCAACGGCAGCTGCTCCGGGGCGCCGGCGAGGGCCTGGCGCCAGAACTCCAGCTGGGCGTCGGGCGTGGCGTCCGCACCGGATCCGTCGGTGGCCGCGGTGGCGGCGACGTCGTGCTGCTGCACGCTGTACTGCGCGTAGCGTACGGCGAGGGGCGTGAAACCGGGTTCTGCTCCGGCCAGGCGAGCCTCGTAGGCCTCGGCCAGGTCGCGCAGCAGGGGGCGCAGGGACCAGCCGTCGCCGGCGATGTGGTGCATGAGGATCAGCAGCACGTGCTCGGTGCCGCCGGACTCCTCGGTGGTGAAGAGCCAGGCACGCAGCGGGGCATCGGTGGTGATGTCGAAGGAGAGGCTGACGGCCGCCTCCGACAGGGTCCGGTCCAGGTCCTCGCGGCGGACGGCGGCTGTGGTGAGAGCCGCATGGGCGTCGGCGGGGTCCAGCACCCGCTGGTACGGGATGCCGTCGTCCTCGGGGAAGACAGTCCGCAGGGGTTCGTGGCGGGTCACCACGTCGGCGAGGGCCGCTTCCAGGGCCGCAGGGTCGACCGGGCCGTGCAGGCGGACGCCCAGCGGCATGTTGTAGCGAGGGTTGGGGCCTTCGACCTGGGCGACGAGCCACAGCCGCCGCTGGGCGGGCGACAGCGGGATCCGGTCGGGGACCACCACGTCCTGCAGGGCCACGGTGGTCGGGGCTGCGGTGGTGGGCTGGTCGGCCTGTTCCAGGGTTCGGGCCAGACCGGCGACGGTGGGGCTCTCGAACAGCTTGCGGATGTGGATGCGGGTTCCGAAGACGGCCCGGATGCGGCTGATCAGCCGCATCGCCAGGAGCGAGTCGCCGCCCTCCTCGAAGAAGTTTCCGTCGACGCCGATCCTCGGTACCCCCAGGAGCTCGGCGAACAGGCCGCACAGGATCTCTTCCCGCGGGGTGCGGGGCGCGGAGCCCGTGGAGGCTGAGGAAGACACAGGAATCCCCTTCGTCGCGAACGGTGCGAAAAGCGTGTGCTGGTGCGGTCTTGGATCAGGTGCGGTCGGCGTCGAGAAGCCGACGCAGGGTGCTTTGGAAGCCCTGCCGAAGGTGCTGCGCGTCCGCCTCGGTGAAGGCGTCGGCCGAGGCCCGCAGGGTGCCGTGGATGTTGCCGACGCTCCCCCAGCCGAATTCCCACAGGGCCGGGAAATTGGCCCAGCGCGGCGGGATCGGCACCGTCGAAGTCCGCAGGCCCGGCAGCGGCAGCCGCGGGACCTCGGTGTCGATGTTGACGAGGTGGAGGAAGAGCGGGTCGCCGCCGGGGAGCCGCTGGATTCCGGCTGCGCGCAGGATCCGCGAGTACGGCAGCTCCTTGTGCGCCAGGCTCTCTTCGATCGCCTCGGCGTGGCGGAGCACCACGGCCGCCGGGGACATCGGGTCGGTCCAAGTGGTACGTACTGGCAGGGTGTTGAGGAGCGGACCCATGGCGGCCTGGAGTTCCTCGGTGTCGCGCCGCGCGGCGGGCATGCCGACGGTGGTGTCGTACGGCGGGCCGCCTGCGGCCACGGCGGCGCTCACTGCGGTGAACAGCACCACGGCCGGGGAGACCCGGGTCGAACGGGCGAGTCCGCGGATGCCCTGGGTCTCTGCGGCGCCGAGGCCCAGGGGCAGCGCCAGGAACGCTCCGCGTTCATCTTCGCAGGGCGGGGTGCGGCGCGGGTAGGGCTGCGGCTGTACGCCCGCCAGCCGGCCACGCCACCAGGCGTTGTCGCGGTCGTGGTCGCGGTCCTGTTCGGCCGCGGCGTCGGCGAAGAAGCCCGAAGCCTCGTCGGCGGGCCCGGCCGGGCCGCCCCGTGCCAGCGCGGCGTAGGCGAGACCGATCTCCCGCACCATCAGGGACAGGGACCAGCTGTCGCCCGCCACATGGTGCACGGCCAGGGCGAACCAGTGCTCCGTGGCGGAGCGGGATATGACACCCGCACGCACGGGTGGCTCCTCGTACAGGTCGAAGGGGACCTCCCAGAGCTCGGCGAGCTCTGCCGGCATGTGCGCGTCGCCGGGGCCGCCGCTGCCGTCCGTCGCCGTGCGCAGCGCCGGCAGTGGTGCGGTCGACGGGAGCGGTACGGCATGGGCGTCGTCGTAGGTGGCGCACAGCACGGGGTGGCGCCGGATGACGTGGTGCAGGGCCTGCTCCAGCCGTCCGGTGTCGAGCTCCCCGGTGATGCGGAAGCAGAGCGGCATGGCATACATGGGCCGGTCGCCGAGCGCCTCGTGGACGAGCATGGACTGCTGCATGTCGGAGAGGGGCAGGATGGGGTCCATGGCCGGTTACCCCTTTCCGGCGGCCGCGCCGGGCTGCGAGATCGCCGCGACCCAGGCCGCGAAGCTCGGCGCGCGCAGGCAGGAGCCGGGCGAGACCTCGGTGCCGACGAGCCTGCGGGTCCGGGCGCTGACGCGCAGGGCCAGCAGCGAGTGGCCTCCGAGGCTGACGAAGTCGTCGTCGTCCATGACCTCATCGACGGCGAGGACCTCCCGCCAGATCTCGCGCATTCGCTCGACGGCGGTGTCGGCGCCGTCACCGTCCGCGGTGCCGGCCGTTCCCGTGACGGTCGGCGGCGCAGGGAGCTCGCGGCGGGCCAGCTTGCCGTTGGGCAGCCGGGGCAGTTCCTCCACGAAGACGAACTGGCTGGGCTGCATGGCTGCGGGCAGCCGCTCGGCGGCGTGCCGGCGCAGCTCGCGGGCGGTCAGCACGATCCGGTCGGGCTCGGCGGCCGGGGCTGTCGCGGGCTCGGCGGCCCCAGCGGTGTCGCGGGTGGCGTACACGTAGGTGACGTCGGCTTCGGTACCGACGCTCCAGTCCTCGACGGAGTGCACGGTGAAGCCCGCGCCTTCGAGGATGCTACGGATCTCGGCACCGACGACGCTGCTGCGTTCGACCTCGAGACAGACCTGGCGGATGCTCTTCCAGTGGTCGGGGCGGATGCCGCGCAGGACGCTCAGCTCGGCACCCTCGGTGTTGATCTTGAGGAGGTCGACCCGGTCGATCTCCATGCGGTCCAGCAGGCTGGACAGGTCCGTGGTGTCGACCTCGTGGAGGCTGGCCCGGAGCCGTTCCTCGGCGTCGTGGAGCAGGCTGGCGGTCTCCTCCTCGGTACCGGCTCCCGCGCCGCCCGACTGGCGGTAGTGGGACTGGACCAGCTCCACCGCCTCGTCCTGACGGTGCTTCCCGAGCCCGGACAGGTAGCTGAGCCGGGGGAAGGAGGTCAGCGTCTCGGATCCGACGCGGTCCGTGACGGCCGCGGGGACGACGTCTGCGGTCACACCACCCAGTTCGAGGTTCACTCGCAGGTAGGGAAGGGTGTCCGGGTTGGGCTCGACGGCGACCAGGCGGATGCCCGGGGCCTGGCGGTGCGCCCAGAGGCCGAACAGCCCGATGTTCGCTCCGATGTCGACGACCACGTCGTCCTTGCCGAGGCACACGCCGAAGCGCGCGTACTCGTCCTGCTCGAAGATCTGCCGGTGGAGGAAGAGCGCCTCGTCCGGAGAAGCGGTGGCGACCGCGATGCCCTGGGGCAGCTGGATCCTCTGGAGGCCGTCGACGACGGGCGCGTGGGCGCGCTTGGCTGCGATGTACGCGACGAGCCGTACTCCGTCCGCCTCGTCGGGGACTGCGATCACGGAGGCGTCCTGGACCATCGGGTGGCCGCGCAGGACACTGTCGACCTCGCCGGGTTCGACGCGGACTCCGCGCACCTTGACCTGGTCGTCCAGGCGGCCCCGGAACTCCAGGCTGCCGGTGTCGAGGAGCCGGACGAGGTCGCCGGTGCGGTAGATGCGGCCGGTGCCGGTGAAGGGGTCGGGCCGGAAGCGCTCGGCGGTGAGCGGGGCGTCGTCGAGGTAGCCGCCGCCCACGGCGACACCGCCGATCCACAGTTCGCCGGTCTCCCCGGCCGGCACGGGCTGCATCGTCTCGTCGAGTACGTGGCAGTCGACGCCGTCGATGGGCCGGCCGATGGGGGCGATGTCGCCGTCGAACGGTTCGTCGCAGTCCCAGTAGGTGGCGTTCACCGAGGTCTCGGTGGGTCCGTACTGGTTGTAGAGGGAGGCGGGCAGCAGGGCGCGGAACCGTCGCACCAGGGTCATGTCCAGGGCTTCGCCGCCGCAGAACACCCGCCGCAGCGAGGTACACCAGGCGAGCTCTTCCTCGTCGATGACATAGCGCAGAACCGAGGGGACGAAGTGCGCGGTGGTGACTTCCGTCTCCTGGATGAGCCGCACCAGGCCCAGACTGTCGAACTGCAGCCCGGGCGGGGCGATGACGAGGGTGCCCCCGGAGATGAGCGGGGAGAAGATCTCGTGGATGGCGGCGTCGAAGGCTGAGGAAGCCTTGTGCAGAACCCGGTCGGTCGCGTCGAAGCCGTAGCGGCGGTGTCCCCACTCAAGCCGGTTGACCAGGCCCGCGTGGTGCAGGCGGACGCCCTTGGGCCGACCGGTCGAGCCTGAGGTGAACAGCATCATCGCGGTCAGCTCGGCGGAGTCGGCGGTACTGATGCGCAGCGTCTCAAGCTCGGCCGCCGGGACCGGCCGAGTGTCGGGAACCAGCCACAGGGCCGTGTCGGAGCCGTCGGTACCGCGCAGTTCAGGGGCGCCTGCACCCTCGTGCAGGATCACCCGGGGGCGGGCTGCCGAGACGACCTGGAGGCGCCGCTCCGCGGGGAACTCGGGGTCGAGGGGGATCGCGACGGCGCCGATCGCCATCGTCGCGATGAGCGCGCTGACGTAGGCCGCCGACCGGGGAAGGTGCAGTGCCACGTGATCGCCGGGGCGGATCCCGGCCGTGTGCAGTTGGGCCGCCACCGCGGCGACGCGCTCCCACAGTTCGCGGTAGGACAGTTCGCCGTCGGGGCCGAGCACGGCCGGGCTGTCGGCGTACGGGCCGGTGGCCGTCTGCAGCAGGTCGGGTACAAGGGTCGACGCCATCTCAGACCGCCTTCCGGGCCAGGGCCACGATCGCGACCCGCGGCACCTCGGCCGCGAATCCACCGTCGACTTCACGGACTACCGGGCGCACCGGGCACTCGGGAGGTGAGGAAAGCCGTTCAAGATAGGCCGAGTGGTCGAAGAAATCGGAGAGAAGGTCCCAGGCCTGGGCGGGAGTTCGCTGACCGGAGAAGTAGGTCCGAATACCGTACATGTCGGCGACGTAATCGCACATCCGGTCGCGCGCGTCCTCGGCGGTGGCGCCGCGGACAATCAGCGGGTCGTAGACGTCCACGACGCGGACCGATACCGGAAGACCTGCGAAGATGTCCGTCAGCTCCTCCCGGCTGAAGTGCCGGTAGTCGTGGCCGGTAGGCGAATGGGTGTGGACGGCCTCGGTGAAGAACCGTGCCATGGGGCTGGTCTCATCGAAGTCGTGCAGGACGACCCGGCCTCCGGGCCTCACGACCCGGACGGCCTCGGCGGCGGCCCTGCCCCGGTCCGCGGGGGCGATGTGGTGGGTGCCGTACGCGAGAAGGGCCGCGTCGACGGATCCGTCACGCAGGAGCAGCGCCTCGGCTGCCTGACGCACTGCGGGCAGACCGTGCTCCAGCGCCTGGGCGACCATCCGGCCCGAGATGTCACCGGTGACGATGTTCAGCTTGGCGACGTCGCTGTGGGCGCGCCCGGCGACGGCCCGGGCGATGGTGCCGTCTCCGCCGAGTACGTCGAGGACGGTCACGTCTCCGTCCGCGTCCCCCGGGGTTGCCAGGGCGAGCAGCTGGGCGGCACCCGTCCAGCGGACGTACACGTCCTGCTGCGCGCGCCGGTAGGAGTCTCCGCGTCCGGTCTCGTCGGAGTCGAACTCGTTGGTGAGGAGCTCCAGAGCCGACAGGATGTCAGTCGATCGGGCGCGATCGAGGTCGAGCAGAGTGTGGAGCCGCGGATGCTCCGCCGCTACGGTGCGGATGTATTCGTCGAACGGGACGGAAGGCAGATATGCGCCTTCGGACACGGTGAACCGACCCCCTGCCGGTGGTTTGCACTGAAGAACTGGAATACGGCCGGGCCGTCAGACGCGACCGAAGTCAGCCGTTCTGGGCGTTGGCTAGCGCTGCCGGCCTCATATCGGTCCACCGGCTCTCGATATGGGCGAGGCAGTCTCCCCTCGACCCTTCTGCGACAGACTTCCAGCCAGACGGAATTTCAACCCACGACGGCCACAGAGAATACTGATCCTCGGAATTTACCAGTACGTGGAATGTCCCTGAAGCTTCGGCCTCAAAGGGATTAAGGGGCATCATTTTCCCATCTCTTTGTGGTCCACGGCAGTTCGCCGCGACGACGCCAGGACTGCAGATCTTCGGCAAAGCGCCGCTGAAGTGCAGCTTCATCCTGCCCAGAGCCTCGCTCGAAGATCAATGTAGCCTAGGTCACACTCGACGTACCGCCCGGTATGTCGGGCTTGAATCCGAGATAAAGAAAGCGCCATCCGGATGGCCGGGTTCCCCGTGGAGAGAATTTCAGCCACATCGAAACCAGCCGATCCGAGCCCTTGACGTCAGCCGGAAATCCTCTTGATAATCAACCGGCCCCGACCTTGATCACTTCTGGAGTTCGGTCGTGCCTGCTCATCGAAGCTCCCAGCTGCCACCGGCCGGGGAGCACTTCTCAGTCCACAGCCACTCGTTGCACGTGACGCTTCCCCACGACGCTGGTGCGAACGACCTGACCCCACTGCTCCCAGCGGGACTCTGGAGAGAGGACGTGCCACACCCGTGGGGCGCGCCCCCTGCCCGCCGCCGTCTCCAGGCCGAACTGGCCCGCCCGGTTGACCCGACCGCCGCACAGCCGCGCGCCGTGCTGCTGTGCCACACCGACGGGCCGACCGAACTCGTCCTGTCCGCACACCGGTCGAGGCTGGATGCCCGCGCACTGCGCCTCATCGCCGACGAGGTGGTCGGGGCGACGGCCCGGGAGGACGGACCAGAAGGCGGATCGACCGCCGCGCGAAGCGCGGTACGGCGGCAGCTGCGGCATCAGGACGCCCTCCTGCCGCCGCCGGCCGGCCCCGGCTCCGCCATCTGGGACGTCTGGAGCTCCGCGGAGCTCTCCCAGCGCCCCGGCTGGGCCTCACCCGGTATCCCCCTCCCGGCCGACGCGACCGACGCCGTGGCCCGTACCGCAGTGCTGAGCGTCCCCCTCCAGACGACTCCGCCCGGGCCGAGGACGGCAGGGTCCTCCACCGTCTCGGCGATCCTGGCCGTAGCTGCCGCCCTTGTGCTCGGCCGCTACGAGGGCCAGGAGCGGCCCCTGCTGGCAGCGGTCGCACCCGATCCCGGCCGCCTGCCGCGGGCCCTCGGTGCCCACGACTTCACCACACTGGTCGCACCCGCCCTCTCGGGGGCCGAGGACGTGCCCGGCCTGGTCGGTTCCGTCCGGCAGCAGTTGCGCGACCCGTCCCTGCGCTGCGACGCCGCCGTCTACACCGCCCTGACCCGCGAGGCAGGCGGCCGGGTCCTGGTCGGTCTCCTGCCCGAGACGGACGAGGGGCAGGTTCCCTGCCACAGCGCACCCTTCCCCCTCACCCTGGTACCCCGCCGCGGTGCCGACGCCGGCTTGTGGCTGGAAACCCACTACCACCGCACCGAGATCGACGCGGACTCCGCACGGCGCTTCTCCGAGCACGTCGCCCGCACGTACGAGGCCGTCGCCACTGCCGCGCCCGGCACGCTCCCCCAGCACATCGACCCCGTGGGTCCTGATGAGCGGCGCTCGCTCACCGCACCGGGTGGAACGGCGGACGGCGCTCCGCGGTCACCACACCGCGAGGTGCGGATCGACACCCTCTTCACGGAGCGGGCCACGGCCGCCCCCGACGCCGTCGCCGTGACCTACGAGGAGGAACGGCTCACTTACGGCGAACTGCTCGCCCGTGCCCGGCGGCTCGCGGCCGGCCTGGTCTCCCGGGGCGTCCGACCCGGCGACCACGTCGGCGTCTGCCTGGAACGGTCCGCCGAACTCGTCGTGACCCTGCTCGCAGTGCTGCTCGCCGACGCCGTGTACGTACCCATGGATCCGGCCTATCCGGCCGCCCGGCTCGCCGCCACCGCGCATGACGCCGGCCTGGACTTGATCATCACCGAGCTACCGGCCATACCGGGCGCTGAAGACCGCCGCCTGCTGGCACCCGCAGCGCTCGCGGCTGCCGGAGCCGACGCGCCCGCCCCGCCGGACCCCGTCCGGGGACCGGACACCGCCGCGTACATCATCTACACCTCCGGGTCCACCGGCCGCCCCAAAGGCGTCGTCATCCCGCACCACAACGTGACCGCCCTGCTCGACGCCACCCGCGACGGGTTCCGGCTCGGCCCCGATGACGTCTGGACCCTCTTCCATTCCAGTGCCTTCGACTTCTCGGTCTGGGAGATGTGGGGCGCACTGCTCACTGGTGCCCGGCTGGTCGTCGTTCCGTACTGGGTGAGCCGTACTCCGGACGACTTCCGCGCGCTCCTGGTGCGAGAAGGCGTGACGGTGCTCAGCCAGACCCCCTCCGCATTCGGCCAGCTGGCCGAGGCGGACCTCCGGCATCGGGCGGAACTGCCGCTGCGTCTCGTCGTCTTCGGTGGTGAGCCCCTCGACACCGCCCCGCTCCCCCGCTGGTTCGACCGGTACCCTGAGACCCGCTGTCGCCTGGTCAACATGTTCGGGATCACTGAGACCACGGTCCACGTCACCGCCCACGAGGTGCACCGCAGGGACGCCCTCACCGGATCCCGTTCGGTCGGGCGGCCCCTGCCCGGCTGGCGGGTGTACGTGCTCGACCCGAGCGGACGACCGCTGCCGTACGGGGCACCCGGTGAGATCCACGTGGCCGGGGCCGGGGTGGCACTCGGCTACTGGAACCGGCCCGAACTGACCAGTGAGCGTTTCGTGCCCGACCCCTACCATGGGGGGCTCATGTACCGCAGTGGGGACCTCGGCCGACTCCGCCCGGACGGAACCCTCGAACACCTGGGCCGGCTGGACAGCCAGGTGAAACTGCGCGGCTTCCGGATCGAACTGGACGAGATCCGCTCAGTCCTGCTCAACGACCCTGACGTGGGCGCTGCCGTCGTGGTCCTGAACGGCGACCGGCCAGGCGGCGCCGCCGCCGACGTGCGCATCGACGCCTACGTGGTGGCTGCGGAGGGCGCCTCCCTGGACCCGTCCGCCGTCCGCCGACGGGCGACCCGGTCCCTGCCGGAGTTCATGCTGCCGACAGGGGTCACCGTGTTGTCGACCCTGCCCCTCACGGTCAACGGCAAGGTCGACATGCGTGCGCTGCCTGCGCCCGAGACAGCCCCGGTTCCGTCGTCGCCTTCCGCCGCCTGCCCGCCCGGACCGTCGACTCGGGAACACCCCGCCGCAGATCTCGCGACCGCGCTCGCTCAGGTGTGGGAGCAGGTACTCGGCGTGCCCGTCGGTCCGGACGACAACTTCTTCGAGCTGGGTGGCAACTCACTGCAGGCGGTACGCGCAGCTGCGGTGGTCCGGGAACAGGGACTGCCCCCCGTACCGATGCGAGAGCTGTACCGCACACCGACCGCGAAAGCCCTGGCCGCCGTACTCGCCCCCGGTCCCGCCACCGAACAGTGAAGGACGAACCCTCTCCATGACCAACAGCACCGCCCACGCCACCCTCCCCGATGTCGTCAGGCTGCTCCCCGGCGCAGACCCCGAACGGCTCCAGCAGGAGCTGTTCTCCCTCGGCGCCCGGTTCAGCCCGCAAGCCACCTTCGACGCCGGCACGATCATCGAGGACGAGTACAAGGGATGGCGGGTGCTCTCGCTGCGCGGCCCCGACGGCGACCCCGCCCGGACCGACGCAGGTGGCCCCGGCCTCGCCGACTATGCCGACACCCCGTTCATGGCGAGGGTCCCCTACACGGCGTCCGTGCTGTCCGGTCTCGGCCTGACACTGCGCGCTGTTCGGTACATGTCCCTCGAACCGGGGGCCTCGGTCGGGGAGCACACCGACTATCCCTACGGCCTGCCCGTTGGCTGGGCCCGGCTGCACATGCCCATCACGACCAACGACGAAGCCGTGCTCGTCGTCAACGGAGCCGAGCAGCGCTGGCAGCCCGGTGAGCTGTGGTACGCGAACTTCGGACGACCCCACCACCTCTACAACAACGGCGACCGGCCGCGGGTCCACCTCGTCATCGACTGCTTCTGCGACCCCGCGCTCCTGGAACTCTTCCCCGCCGAGCAGCATGCGCTCCTGGACATCTCGGAAGTGATGCACCGGGCAGCGGCCGTACCGGCCGCCCCTGAGGACCTGGCGCGCCTCACCGGTCCGCTGTCCGTTCCGGCCGCCTTCCTCCTTCCGTACGCCGACCCGCCGAGCAGCGCCGAATGGGCCGACCCGAGCCGACCCGACGCGGTCGGCGAACTCGTCATCCGGGAAGGAAAGCTGGTCCTGGTCGCCGAGGGCGAGCCGGACGCCGTCCTGGAACACATCGGGGGAGACGAGTTTCGCTACCAGTGCTGGAGCGAGGAGCGGACCGTGGCGTTCGCCTTCCGTGACGGAGTCCGGCATGCCGAGTTCCGGTACCGCCACGGCAGCTACCGCACCCAGGTCACCCGTGCCACAGTCCCCGCATGATCCGGCGGCCGATCAAGGCCCTCCAGGTCCCTCAAGGCCTGTGAGGACCACCACGACCCAGAGCACCACATCCTCACGCCTCCCGCACACCGCGCAGTCTGGAGAAGCACCGCCATGCCCGAACGGCAGGACACCTCGATACTCAACCTCGGCGTCGACCGGTACGTGCTGCGTGCCTGTCAGCGGCACGCCGCGGAGACCGTCGCCCTGTGCGCCCCCGAGCCCTGGGACTTCGGCCCGACGGTCCCGGAGGAAGGGGTCCGGATCCTGAGGGCGGACGACACGGGCAACGCCGAATCCGTCCTCGGTACCCTCTACCGGGCAGGACTCGGCGAGCACCGCTTCAGCGCCGTGCACTCCGGCGAGGAATTCGGCCTCGTCACCGCCGGCCTGATCGCGCGGCAGCTCGGTTGCTCCGGCATCGATCCGGTGGTCGCCCTCCACTTCCGGGACAAGGCCCTGCAGAAGTCCCGGGTCCGGGAGGCCGGTCTGTCCACTGCGGCCACCATCGTCATCGACGACATCCACGACGTCGGCCACCTCGCCGACACGCCGTTCGCGCGTTCCGTGCTCAAGCCCCTTTCCTACGGCGGCACCGGCTACACGGCCACCGTCTCCGACCATGCGGGCCTGGAGGAGCTCAGCCGCGAGTTCCGGTCCGGGCAGCTGGACCGGCGTACCTTCCTCCTGGAGGAGTACATGGAGGGAGAGGAATGGATCGCCGACGGCGTGGTGTTCGACGGCGAAGTGCTCTTCTTCGCTTTGGGCAAGTACGGCGAACCCTGCCTCGACGCGATGCGCGGACAGCGGCCGCTGTGGGTGCGCGCCATGGACCCGCAGGCCGAGAGCTGGGCGTACGACCTGGCGGGTCCGATGGTGCGGGGCGCTGTGGAGGCACTCGGCATGACCTCGGGCGTGTTCCACATGGAGCTGTTCCACGACGCGGCCAAGGGGACGTTGAGCTTCGGTGAGTGCGCGGCCCGACGCGGCGGTGGCCTCACCGAGGAGCAGGTGCTGTACAAGTTCAACGTCGACCTGGCCGAATGCGGCGTGTTGTGCGCCCTCGGCAAGCGGCCGGAACTCGACGTCAAGGTACGGCCGGGGGCCATCGGCCACACCCACGTGGTTGGCCGCCCCGGCACCATCCTCGGCTATCCGTCGGTCGAAGAGCTCGAGGAGCTGCCGGGTGTCGAGTACGCCCGGTACGAGCACCCGATCGGCAGCTCGCTGCCGGAATCGTTCCAGTTCCATGGGCAGAGCCTCGGCCTGATGCTGGTGAGCGGGAACGACGACATGGAACTCGCGGACCGAATTGAGGAGTTGCGCCGATACGTGGACGAACGACTGGTGGTGGCCACGCCCAGAATGACGTTCCGCGAACACCGCCGCTGGTACGAGAGCCAGTGGCCGCACCACGCCGTCCTGGGCGGTGGGGTCTACGCCCCGCCGCAGCGGTAGCAGGCGGCCCGGCCCTGTCGGTTCGTGCCCGGGCCGGGGGCCGTCCCCGCGGTCAGGGCACGAGGCGTATCGCGCGAACGCGCTGTTCGACGCCCACCGTGAGGACCCGGAGTTCGGCTACCGCTTCCTGGCCGATGAGGCCCGCAGCACCGGGGCCGCCATGGCGGACCGGACCGCGTGGCGGATCTGCCGGGACAACCACTGGTGGAGCGTGTTCGGGAAGAAGCGCGGCCGGACCAAGAAGGCCGGCCCGCCGGTGCATGACGATCTCGTGCGTCGTGACTTCACCGCGGCCGGCCCGAACCGGTTGTGGCTCGCTGACATCACCGAACACGCCACCGGTGGCTGCGTAGGTGAGACCAGGGTTCTGGCACAGATCTTGGGGAGCGATCACGGATCGCGACGATGCAAGAAGTGCCGATGTCAGCGGGCCCACGTAGCTTTCGGTTGACTGCCCGGCCGGGTGGCGAGGAGGGAGTGAGACATGGAGTGGGTCAGGGACGCGCGGTTGGCAGCCGGGCCTGAGGCCACCTGGTACTTGGAGGCGGCTTTCACGCCCGGTGCTCACCTTGGGACGGTGTACGACGATCCGATGACGCCGGTAGTCGTGACGGGCATCGAGGAGCTGACGACGATCCGCGTACCGAGCGGCCGGCTTGTCGTCGATGCGCCATGGCACGACGACCAGGTCTGGGAGTACCAGAGGGGGCTGCCGACCAGGCCCCCGCGGGAGCTGGCGGTGCGCATTCCCCCGGGCGTCTACCGGGTAGAGATCGCGTGGACGGCAGGCCCGTACGAGTTCATGGGCGAGCACGTCGACGGTGTTGAGTGTGCCGCGACGCGCCTGTGCATCAGCGACGACCCTGTCGTCGGATGGGAGATGGGCCTGAGTGTCGAGGACGACATCGCCCGGCTGAAGCCGGGCGAGGAGCCCCGCTTCTTCTCCGATGCTAATGTCGGCTGCTTCGCCGATGCAGGCGCGTGGACGACCTTGTCCGCACCGTTTCGCACGTTCATAGACGGGGTCCCTGCCCCGCGCGATTCTGAGCAGCTGGCCGACGGGTACGAACGGGTACGCGATGAGTCGCAGCAAGCCGATCTGGTCACGTTCGGGGCCGAGTCGGGCGGCGTCGTCTGGTTGGGCCGCACGAAGACCGGCGACGTGGCGGCGATCGTCGTCACCAGCGGCATGCCCGATGCCAAAGCATGACATCGCTGCCGCCTCTCCCTGTCCTGCAAGTCGCGCAGCCGGACGTGGCTGCCCGCTTTCACTGGGAGGAATAGCCTGAGGAAAGGTATCGGGAGTCGCACCTCGAATAGCCACTGCGAGGCGCTACCGCAGCAGGATCATCTTCCGGAGCAGGTGGAAGCCAGCTCGGCCGTAGAGCTGTCTCTTGATCTTCTTGATGCGGTTCACGGCTCCCTCGACGCTGCCCGAGCTCCAGTCCAGGGTGAGGCCGGCGATCACGGCGTCGAGGTCTCGCCGCAGGTGGAGCGCGAAGCCAGTGAGCCCGGGCAGCCGGCTGGCTTCGACTGCGTCGATCCAGGCAGGGAGCGTGGCGCCGAGGCGGTCGGTGAGCATCTCGCCGAAGTCGCGGACATGTCCGGCAGCCGTGTCCAGTTCCGGACAACGGGTCAAAAGGTCCTTGAGGCCGATGCGGTCCTCCTCACTCAGCGTGGCGGGGTGGCGGGTGAGCCAGCCGGTCACCTGCCGTACGGTCGCTGGCCGTGGCGGTGCGGCGGACGGGTCCCTGCGCAAGGTGGCGATGTGGGCTCGGACCATGCCGTAGGTGACGGGAGCCTGCTCGGCGACCAGTTCGCCGTGGAGTTGGGTGACGCTGGTGCATCCCTCGGTGAATCGTCGTTCGAGGTAGGGCTTGTAGGGATCGAGTCTGCTGGGCCGGGGTCGGTTCTCGCGGATGGTGTCCTGCCAGCGTGAGGCGTTCGCGTACCGGAGGACGGTGTTGAGGCCCCAGCCCAGATGCCGGGCGATCGCCCGGCGCGAGTGCCCCTGGGCGAGCATCTCGTCGACCAGGGCGTGTGCGGCCTTCTTTCGCGCGGCCCGCCGGCCGACGGGCTCCGCGTCGTCTTGCGATCCCCCTGAAGTCGGTCGGGTGGCCTCCGTCAGCGTGCCGCTGGGCGCCGGCGTGCGCAGACAGTCGCGGTGGGCAGCGACGCAGGTCTCCACGGCGCGGCCGAGGCCCTGCCACAGATGGAACCGGTCGGCGACCTGCAAAGCGTCGGGTGCACCGCGCCGCGCGCCCTCGGCGTAGGCACCCGCCCGGTCCCGGCAGATGATCTCCACGCCGGGATGGCAGTCCAGCCAAGCTGCCAGCGGCCCGGCTTCACGGGTCGGGAGCACGTCGACCACGCGATGGTCTTCGACGCTGGTCAAGACGGTGGAGTAGGTCTGGCCGCGACGGATCGCAAAGTCGTCCACGCCCAGCACGCGTGGAGTACTGAATCGCGGATCGGGCAACGCCATGACCCTGCGTAACAAGGTCATCCGTCCCGCACCGAAGCCGAGCTGGGCCGCCAGTCGAGCGCCGGCTCGTCCCGCCAAGGCGAGCCCCACCCGCTCCAGGGCGCGGTTCAGCCGCGTGGTGAACCGCGGGTACGGCGCGGCCAGCCGGGAGAACGGCTCGGCGAACGTTCGGCGCGGACAGTCCGCCGACCCGCAGATGAATCGCCGGACCATCAGCCGGATCACAAAGCCCTGCTCAGCGAGCGGAAGGTCCTTCAGCCTGCGCTGGTAACGGTCGTGGACCCGGTCCGCGAAGCGGCCGCAGTCCGGACACGCCGCCCCCGCCATGCGGCCTCTTGCTACCACCTCGACCGTGCCGAACGCGACCGTAACCGCCTCGACCCCCACATCGTCGATCCCGTCGAACACCAGCGAATCCCAGAACGGTGCATCGGTCTGCATGACCAGCACCATCACTGTTCACAGCCAGCCAGAGCAGCCAGCGGAATGCACCTGAGGGAGCGTCACTTCCGGCCTTCAGACGCCAAGGCGTGCGCCGTCTCGCACGAGTCAGTCACTCGCAATCGAACACCGAGGTCACGCTCCGCGATGGTTCCCCAAGATCGGTGTCAGAACCCGGTTCTCGTGAACAGAACCACCGGGCCATCGGGCTCAGGACCACTCCGACCGAAACCGCCTTCTCGACTACGTTCCGTGGTGCTCGTAGGCGCGCGGGAGATCGACTTTTAATGTGTCACGCTCCGCCCGCGAAACCGGGCTGAGGGCCCCTCCAGGCTCCGAGAAACGGACATACGGGGACGGATTCCAGGCAGCGTGACACTTTCCTGAGGGAGCGTGACAGCAGGTGTCACACTCACGGTCCGTCAGCGTGACACGGTCGGGCACAGCCGCGGCTGGTTGTTCAGGAGAGGCCCGCGTCAGTTGTCCCGACCCGGGCAGTTTGGTCCCCGTCTCAAGCGATCTGGTCCGATTCGCTTGGCGTCTCAGATGATCTGGTCTGGGCCAGCGGCGCCTGTCTGCCCCCGAGGCAGAGCCTGGTCCTCAGCGACGCTGCGGACTGGCATCAAGCTCTGCAACGGTGGGCTTCTGGCCCGGTTGTTCCGCCACTTCGCCAGGGCTGACCAGGACAGCTACTGGGGATCGGCCCAGGCGATACTTTCACCCATGATTGTCAGATGCTTGGAGATCATCCATCCCGACGGCGATTACCCCGTCGCAGAGTTTGATGGGATCCGGGTGGGCGGTGTCTACCCGGTTCTGGAGATGGTCACAGACGACGACCACTGCTACATCCGTGTGCTCGGCCCCGACTCACCCGACCCCGGACTGGAATGGGACCCCGTCTCCTTCGAGACAGTGGACACCCGGATACCGCCCGGCTGGACCCTCGCCATCGCCGGCGGCCGCACCCGCCTCGCGGATGCCCGCTGGCAGCGTCCCGGCTTCTGGACCGACTACTACCGCGGCGACCCGCAGGCCCGGGCCGACTACGACCACGTGAAGAGCGAACTCCTCGCAGCCGCCCCACCGCGCGAGAACTGACCCCCGCGCCCGGGTGCTCTCTCCCGTATCCAAACCATCAGGTCAGCAGCCCGACGGTCAGCGCGAAGAAGCCGGGAGAGCTCTCCAATCGCGGGGGGCCCAGGCCTGCCAGCGACGGACCAGATCAACTTAGAACCCGTTGTTGTTCCGAACTTGATGGCTGCGTTTTCGCTGGTGGGAGTGGGTGCTGTTCAGCCGAGGCAGGGATGAGGCGTCCTGTTTCTCGTTGAGCGTGCGGGGTGGCTGATGGTGTCGGTGCTGGGTCTTCTGGAGGCGAAGGAGTCGGCTGCGCGGGAGGTCATCGAGCGGCTGCGTGATGAGGCCGATCGGATCCTGGCTGAGCTCGTGGAGGCGGAAGGCAGTCTGGAGCGGCTGGTCATCGCGCGGGAGACGGTGGCAGAGGTTCTCAACGGCCCGGCCGTTGCGGCCAAGGAGGCTGCGGTGAAGGACGTGGATGAGGCCCCGGCTGGGGTGATGGTGGTGCCGCGTCGTCGTGAGGGCCTCTCGGTTCGTGTGCTGCCGGAGGAGTATCAGCGGGTCATGGCCGTGGTGGGGGCCAGGGACGGAGTGCGGGCCAGGGACCTGACCGTCGCCCTGGGGCGGGAGGCGGTGCCCGCGAAGATCGAGTGTGTGCGGTCGATGGCCAAGCGGCTGGTCGCGCGTGGGTGGGCGGTGGAGGAGACACCCGGCGTGTTCACCCCCGCAGCCGGGTCACGTGGGCCTGCCGCTGCCGGGTGACCCGGTCGCCGTGCGAGGCGGCGTCCCATGACCATGGTCATGGACCACATCACCATCGCCTCGTGGGTGGCGGGCAGGCGTTCGTAGTCCCGGACCAAGCGGCGGCGGTGCATCAGCCAGGCCAGTGTCCGCTCGACGACCCAACGGCGGGGCAGGACCACGAATCCCTTCTGGTCATCGCTTCGTTTGACGATCGTGAGCGCCAGGCCGAGAACGTCCCTGGCCCAGTCGACGAGCCAGCCTGCATAGCCTCCGTCGGCCCACGCGAGTGTGATCTTGCGGCGGAGTTCGCGGAGCCGGTTCAAGACCGGCACGGCCGCATCACGGTCCTGGACGGACGCCGGGGTGACGTGGACGACCAGGAGAAGGCCTGCAGTGTCCACCGCCAGGTGGCGCTTGCGGCCGCCGGCTTTCTTGCCTTTGTCCCAGCCGCGTGATCCGGCGGCGCCGGTGTCGGCCGCCCGCAGGGACTGCGAGTCCACGATCGCGGCCGTCGGCTCCGCTCTTCGTCCCTCCGTTTCCCGCACCCGGGCTCGGAGCCGGTGGTGGAACTCGGCGATCAGGCCCTGGAGGCGCCAGCGGCGGAAGAACGCATAGACACGGTCCCAGGCGGGGAAGTCGGCCGGGACCGCCCGCCACTTGACGCCGTTGTCGAGGAGGTAGCGGACTGCGTCGAGCATGACGCGGTGGCAGTAGCCTTCCGGCTGCCCCGCCCCGGCCCTCCAGCCAGGCCGGCACCGGCAGCAGCGGACGGACGGCCGCCCATTCCGCATCGGTCATGTCCGACGGATACCTGCGTGCTCGCTCGCCGTGATCGGCGGCATTGCCGTACGTGTGCGCGATGCAGTCACACGATGGGGCAGCGGGGTTGGACGCAGCGAGCTCGGACACGCAAAGCTGTGACAACAGGGTCTCCTGGAACTGCCCGAATAGGGTCGCACCCCCGAGCTGACCAAGAGGCCCTGTCTTCATGCCCGGACCACCGAAACATCACCCGACCCAGAACCCCGTTCGAACCCAAACGCTCCCACGATCGATAGAACAACGGGTTCTGATCCGGCCTGCTCGGCAAGGGCATGAGATCCCGGGCTCGCGGTAGTGGACTTTCGGCGGTGCCGCGGGGCGGCGGAGTTCCGTAGGGTCGTGTCCGTGAGAACGATGATCATCTCCCGGGTGCCGGCACCGGTACTGTCCGCAGGCCTCTTCATCGGCGCGATGGCGGCCGTTGGCACCGGTGTCGCCACCCTGTGGTGGGGCATACCTGCGGCGGTCTGCGCCTTCCTCGCGGGCTGGCAGCCGGGGCGGAACCGGAGCACGGGGGCTGCCTTGGTCGGAGTGCTCGCGGCCGCCGTGGTGGCTGTGCTCCTGGTGCCGGCGTGGCTGGGGTGGGCGAGCCAGTTCGTGGGGTTGCTGCTCGTGGCTGCGATGCTGCCGTGGTTCGCGGGCCGGTTCCTGCGCCAGTACCGCGAACTGGTCCGGGCCGGATGGGAGCGGGCCGCGCGGCTGGAGCGGGAACAGCATCTGGTCGCCGAACAGGCCCGGTTGCGCGAGCGGACCCGGATCGCGCAGGACATGCATGACCTCCTCGGCCACGACCTCAGCCTCATCGCCCTGTCCGCGGGGGCACTGAAGCTGGCCCCTGGTCTGTCCGAGGACCACCGGGCCACCGCCCGGGACATCCGCGCCAGGGCAGGAGCCGCCGTCGACCGGCTCGGCCAGGTGATCGGTGTCCTGCGCGAGCCGTCGGATCCGGCTCCGGGGTCCGAGCCCGGCGCCGGAATCACCGAACTCAAAGGCCTGGTGGACCGGGCGGCCGCGGCGGGGCTCGACGTCCGGTTGCGTGTGGAGGGCGAAGCGGCGGCCGGCGACGCGCTGCCGGTCATCGAGCGGGCCGTGCAGCGCGTCGTCCAGGAGGCGCTGACGAACGTTGCCAAGCACGCGCCCGGGCACCAGGCGACCGTCGTCGTCCGGCACGCGGAAGGACGGACCGAGGTCAGTGTGACGAACGAGCCGGTGCCCAGCGCGTCTGCGGCCCACCATGGCCGTGCCGCCCGTACCGCACCAGAGCCCCGCGCCTCGGCACCTGGCGACGGCCACCACTTCGGGCTCATCGGCCTGGACGAACGCGTACGACTGGCCGGTGGCACCTTCACATCGGGTCCCGAGGGCGACGGGTTCGCCGTCCGGGCCACGCTCCCGCACCGTCCCGGGTCCGTGCCCCCGCCACGTGGCGCCGAGCCCGGCGATCCAGGTGCCGTACTACCTCCTGAGCACCGCAGTGCCCGTCGCCGGCTGGGCCGTACCGCCGCTGCGGCCGTCCTGGTGCCGCTGTGCACCTCCGCGTTGCTCATCGGCGGGGTGCGGGTGTGGGACACCATGACGGCACGGCAGGCGGTACTCGCCCCGCAGGACTACGCCCGGCTGCACGTCGGTCAGCCACGCGCGGACATGGCGCGGTATCTGCCCGAGCGCCAGACCACGCGCCGCCCGGCCGCGCCCACGCCCGCACCGCAGGATGCGGCCTGCGAGTTCTACGTACAGACCGCCGACCCGTTCGACGACCGCTCGGGGGACATCTACCGTCTCTGCTTCCGGGCCGGACGCCTGGTCTCCACCGACAACTACACCGGGAAGGACGTCCGATGATCCGGATCCTGATCGCCGACGACGAGCCCATGATCCGCGCGGGTGTCCGCGCAGTCCTTGGCACCGATCCCGGCGTCACCGTCGTCGCCGAGGCGGCCGATGGCCACCAGGCGGTGGAACTCGTGCAGCGCCACCGCCCGCAGGTGGCCGTTCTCGACATCCGGATGCCCGGAACCGGCGGCATCGAGGCCGCCGCCGAGATACGAAGGACCGTCCCCGAAACGGGGGTTGTGATGCTGACGACCTTTGGCGAGGACGAGTACATCCTGCGCGCCCTGAGTGAAGGCGCCACCGGCTTCCTGATCAAGTCCGGTGAGCCGGAGGAACTGATCGCCGGTGTCCGGGCAGTTGCCGACGGTGCCGCCTATCTGTCACCGAAGGTCACGGCCCGCGTCGTCGCGCATCTCGCCTCTGGCGGTGTGGGAGCCCAAGCCAACCGCCGTTCCGCGGCCCGCGCCCGCGTCGAGGCCCTGACCGGGCGGGAGCGGGAGGTGCTCGGCTTCCTCGGCAGCGGGTTCTCCAACGGGCAGATCGCGCGCCGCCTGCGCCTGGCGGAGGGGACGGTGAAGGCCCACGTCAGCTCGATCCTCGCCCGCCTCGGCGTCGACAACCGGGCCGCGGCGGCGGTGGTCGCGCACGAGGCCGGCGTGGTCCCGGTGCCGTCCGACCGGCTGCCGTAGGTGGACGGCTGACACCGCCCGCAGGGCAATCGGCCGTACGAGGAGCCACACCGTCATCACGGCCGTCGCGCCGAGCGCCGCGCCCGCCAGGACGTCGTGCGGATAGTGCACCCCGACCAGCACCCGCAACAGAGCGGCCGCCCCGGCCACCGGCAAGGCCAGAGCCGCCAGCCGTGGCCGTATCAGGACCACACCGACGGCCAGCGCGACGGCGAGGGTGGCGTGGTTGCTGGGGAACGACCAGTCGCCTGGCGCGGGACACTGCGCAAGGGCCGCGACCCCTGGCAGGGCCCGGCACGGACGTTCCTCGTCGACGAGGAGTTTGAGCGCCTCACTGACGGCATAGGCGACGACGGTCCCGGCGGCGGCCACGGCCACCCCGGCCAGCACCGCCGCATCCCTGCGGCGCAGGGCGCGCCAGCCGACCCAGGCCAACAGCAGGCCCAGGAACAGCAAAGTGCCCTCACTCGCCCCTTCCAGGACGGTCTCAGCCCACGACGGCCCGTCCGCCACGCTCCCAGTCAGCGCCCGGTAGGCCCGCACCGAGAAACCCGCAGTGCCGTGCGCCGGCTCGTTCGTCCCCAGCACACCGCCGGGCGCCAGCCTGACCACGGCCGCTGCCCCTACCCCGGCCGACGCGACCGCCATCAATAGCCGTCGGCCCCATCCATATCGCTTGATCGAATCCATGCTGCCGACGGTAGGAACACTGCAGGCGGGGCGCCCTGGCCGAATGGCAGCCCGGTACCCCGACGATCGTCAGGGTTGACCGGTACAGGCTGAAGGGACGGGACTAGCCTCGGAGACCCATAGGCCCTCACGAGGACGTGATCGCCATGCGGCAGCGGCTGCCATGGGCGGTGGTTCGGCTGAGTAGCTCGCCTCCTCGCCCGTCGGAGGCGAGCCGTGTAGATGTCGGCAAGCTGCTGGCTGGAAACGCTGCCGTTCCATACGACGAACGCGCCTCCGTCGAGAGGCGCCGCTCTGGCGGGTTCGCAGGCCCTGCTCTGGCCTCCCAACATCCCGGCGAGTTCTGCCCGGTCCAACGGTCAAGACCACAAACGATCTCAAGGTGACAAGAACGACGCACCTTCGGTGACAGCAATCCTGCTCACGCCGCCTTGGAGGGCGGGGCAGTTGTCGGGTGACAAGTTCCGTGCTCAGGCACACCCTCCGGCCGACGCCTCGCCACTCCACGAAGTCGGGGTCGGTGAGGTCCACGTCGTCGGCGTTCTCCAGCCCGGCGGCCGCGAAGAAGACCCGGATGTCGGCCGGTCGGTGCGCGACCCCGATGGCGACGCCGTCGTAGCGCACCCGGCGCCAGCCCTGCTCGTCGGGCGGGTAGACGATCAGCTTCGCGGACATGCGCCCAGCCTGTTCCCGTCGCACCCCACCGGCACCCGGCCGCGCGCGAACGGGTGAGGTAGCAGAGCCTGGCCCCCTGCGGACAGCCCGCACCGGTGTCCTCGGCCCCGGAGTACGTTCGGATGTACGGGGTGCGGCCCTGGCCGCCGGGGCCGCGACCTGAGCCGGTTCCCCCGTGCGGGTGGACCCGGGGCCGCCGGCGAACCGGTCCGGTCCCACCGCCGTCGCAGGGCTCATGAAACCGAACGAGCAGCACATCGCGGAGCCCGGCCTGGTGGTCCTGAACATCACCGGCGGGGACGAGGACACCGTCCGGGCCGTCATGGCCGCGCTGGAAGAGCGCTGGGCCACATCAGGCGTCGGCCCGGTGCGCCGGGATCCCGGCGAGCCCGGCGTCCGGGCCCGGATCTACGCCGACGTCCTGCGCCCGGGACGGGAAGCCCCATAGCCACAGCCCCTGGGCAAGCCTCCTCGCGGGGGCTTGCCCAGGGTCGCCTGGGGCTTGCCCAGGTACTCAGGCTTGCCCGGCCGCCGGAGCCCACAGGGGGTGTCCGCGGCCGGTGCCGTGGCAGTGGGAGCACAGTCCGCGGCCGGGCGTGCTGTGCGCGTCGATGGTGGTGACGGCGTCGCGCAGGAGCTGGGTGAGGCCGTGGACGTGGGCTGGGTGCAGCGTGAGTTCGTCACGGGTGCCCACCACGATCTCCAGCGTCTCCCCGGGAAGCGCACGGCGCTCGTCCGTTTCCAGGGCGGCAGGGATCAGATTCGCTACCAGGTTGTACAGGTCGGCCATGGTCTCTCCGCCGGCCAGCTCCACCCGAACCCTCCAGAGGAGGTCCGACCGTGTGAGAGACAGCAGCACGTCCGGCGTCAGATGGGGAAGGATGCGGTCGGGCGGTTCGGGGTGGGATGCGTGAAGGCGGGTGAGGGCGTGCCACATGTCGTCCGGATCGTGGCGCTGGAGTCCGTCCATGTCCTCTTGCAGCGTGTTTCGTGTCATGGCTCCGGTCTACGGCCAGCGAGGGACGTCAGCCGGCTTCTAGCCGCCGCGTCCCGGGCGGTGGCGCCACGACCTCGGGAGCCGTCCCGTCACGTGGTCCGGACGCTGGGCAAGCCCTCCGTGGCGAGGGCTTGCCCAGCGGAAGCCGTGACCGATCGGCGGCCCGGGCGTGACCGCAACTCCAACCCGAGGCGGTGACCGCTCATCGGTCACCGTCATCAGCCGGGGCCTCACCGGAAGCCCTGGGATGCCCGTGACCGAATCCGGCTAGCGGGCCGAGGTGGGCAAGCCGGTGCTCGGGGGTGGATTGCCCAGGCTCCCCTTGGGCTTGCCCGGCGCCGGTCAGCGGCCGACGGCTTCGGGGTAGCGGGCGCGGCGCTCGTGCGGGTCGTCGACGCCGATCTCGTACCAGAGCTCGCCGCGCTGGAGCCGGGGCAGGGTGTTGGCCCACACCGCGATGGTGATGCCCTGCACGGCGGCGGTGAGCGCTTGGAGGCAGTTGTCGAGGAGGTGTTCGGCCTTGCCTGCCAGGACGACGTGCAGCCGGGGGAAGGTGGTGGAGCGGGTGTAGCGGTGGCGCTGCCAGAACGGTCGACCGGCGACGAGGGGCACCCGCAAACAGTAGACCTGTTGCTGGACCGTGGGGTGGACATCAACGCGGTGATGAAGCACAAGACCGCCCTGGACTGGGCGGTCGGGTTCGGGCAGGAAGAGATGGTGCACCGCCTGCTCGGCCGCAGTGCCATCCCCTCGGCCGCGACCCTGGCCGCCGCGCGTGAGTATCTCGTACGTCATCCGGAGTGTCGGCGGAAGACCGAACGCATCGCCGTCGCCCTCCTTGCTGTAGATGTCGTGCCGGGCACGGACCAGGAGCCCGGGACGGGCGCCGGGAATCTGGCGTAGCGATCGCCCAGGGGGCACCAACCCGGCCCAACTTCGCTGTCACAGAACCACCGGTCGTCCGACTTCAGTGGCAAACGAGCCAGCTTCGATGGCACGGGACAACCCCGTCATAGGTCAGCCGCGACCTCACCGGGAAGCCAGGAGTGGGCCGTGACCGACTCCGCCGGCCGACCGAGGTGGGCAAGCCGGTGGTCGGGGGCGGTTGCCCAGACTCCCCTTGGGCTTGCCCAGCGTGCGTTGTGGTCAGCTGCGACGGCGGAAGAAGCCGCGGTCGGGCCTGCCGGGCTCCCGAACCTCCTCCGGGGTCCACTTTGGTTGCGATTGGGCGTCTGCTGGGTTGTCACCCACTCCTGCTGGAATCATGGACATGACTAATCATTCTCCGGGGGGCACGTGCAATGAGCGGTTTAGAGGACCTCGCGTCCGGGGCGGTTGATCTGATGGCCGCTGCTTCCACGGCTGCTGCGACGGGCATGGGCAGCACGGCTGCGACTGCGGTCGCGGACATCGTCCGAAGCCGGCTCAGAGGAGCCGGGCATGACGCGACTGTGGCGCAGTTCGACGCGGCTCCTCAGGAGCCCGGGTCCCAGACCGCCCTCCGCTGCGCTCTCATGGCTATCCTCACGGCTGATCAGGCCTTGATCGTGCAGCTCACCGATGCCCTTTCGGCAGCGGCCGAGGCAACCGACACGGTTCCCCCGCCACCGGTGTACGTCGCCTCCGGTGGAGGAGTCACCGTGCAGGGGACGGGCAACAGGCTTCGGGGCGACTTCGCCGGCCGGGACCAGATCATCCACAACATCCGCCACGGCGACGCCAGGACCCTCGTGGTCCTGGCCGTGGTCGCCATCGTTCTCGCCTTCGCCGTGTACGGCGGCGTCCAGGCCGTCGGAGGCCTGAATTCCGGTGGGGCGAGCGGACAACCCGGAATCGGTGCGTCTCCCAGGGGTGCGACCGACCGGCAGGGCGGGACCGGCACATCGCCATCGGCTCCGAAGAACACCGTGCTGTGGACGGTCCCCAAGAGGCCGTGGCCCTTCTCCCCGCCCGTGGTCAGTGGCGGCAGGGTCTACTACCTCGTCTCCAACGAACCTGCTGGCATCGAACTCATGGTCGTCGACGCCTCAACAGGCGCGGTGGTGCCCGAGTTCACCGCGAGACTCGACCCCAACTCCCTACCCGGGCCCCTGACGGTCGCCGACGGGCGCTTCTACCTCGTCGACGACAACGGCGTTCTGTACGCCGGCGACGACAAGCGGATTCTGTGGAGATACTCCACAGGCGCCAAGATCCTGAGCCCCCCGAAGCCGACGGTCGCCGACGGCACGGTCTACTTCGGTGGAAGTGGAGTGAGCCACGAACTGCACGCAGTGGACGCCACCGCCGGAACGGAACGCTGGACGTTCACCGCGAAGTCACGCATCTCCACGGCGCCGGCCGTCAGCGGCGGAGTGGTCTATGCCGGAACCGACGACGGTGACCTCTACGCGCTGGACGCCGTGACCGGAAAGCCTCTGTGGACGTTCCCAGGAGGCGAAGGCTTCTTTCACGGCGCTCCCGTCGTAGCCGAGGACACGGTCTACATCGCTGGGGACAAGGGGACCATGTTCGCGGTGGACAAGACACGTGGCACGAAGGTCTGGACGTTCCACGCTGAGGGCGACGCAGAAGGTCTCTCAAGGTATCCCTTGATCTTCGGCAACACGGTCTACTTCGGTGGCGACAACAAAGTGTTCTATGCCCTCGCCGCGGACACCGGGACCAAACGCTGGTCGGTGACGACCGGCGGATCCCTTGCCCGGTCACCCGTCCTCGCTGACGGCATCGTCTACTTCGGCATGTGGTTCGGCAAGCTGTACGCCTTCGACGCGGTCACCGGCAAGGAAGTCTGGTCCCACACAACCGAGGGCGAGTTGCCGCAGGACCCCGCGATCGGCGAGGGCACCATCATCATCGCCACACGGAATGAGAACAAAACCGAGGGACACCTGTACGCCCTGCGCCGCTGAAACTGCGGAACCGGCAGACCCTGCGCCGCAGTCGCCTCTCGTGGTCGACGGTCGCGATACGTCCGGCCGGGAACGGATCAGGTCCACGGTGCGCTTGTCCGCGTCCGAGGGCAGCGCCCGGCCCCACCCGGCACAGCTTGTGCACCAGGTCGAACATCGTGCGGTCCAGTCGATGGACGATGCCCCCGGCATCGTCACCACAGCCAGGCGTTCGAGTGCCGCATCCGGGACAGGGCGCGGGCGTCGCGGCGGCCGGCGGCGCTGCCGATGCGGTTCTGTCGGGGCCGGGGCCGGCGCGCCTGGGCACCGTAGAACCGTCGGACACCGGCCGCCTTGAGCCGCTTGCGCTGCTTGGCCAGCTCCTCCTTCTTCGCCTTGATGGACTTCGGTTTCCGGGGCCGCTTCCAGATCGGCTGCCAGGCTGGCGGCGGCGCGTACGCCTCGGCGCGCTTCTGGGCGGCCTCCTTCAGCCGGGCAGCGACGGCTTCGATCCTCGGGTCCGCAGGCGGCGTGGTGGTCATGCGACTCCTCCGGTGGGTGGTGTCCGGCCCGGCGCGGGCTGGACAGGCTGCTGGGGGCGCGGCGGCGGGGCCGTCGCCGGGGCGGGCTGTGGTGCAGGGCGGCGGGCGGCGGCTCGCTCCCGGATCCCGGCCTGGAGCCGGGCGGTCATCTCGGCGGCGGCCTCCAGCGTCCGGCTGGTCTGCTCCACCGCGACGAGGTCCGTCATCGGCTCCAGGTCCCGGCTATCCCTTCGCCCCGGGCGCAAGCTCGGGCGAGGGCTCGGAGTGGTCGGCACGGTGACGGTGCGCGGCCGGGGCCGGGAATTCAGGCGGTCCGCGCGGCGTAGCGCGTGGACGCGGGCGGTCAGCGCCCCGGCGGCGAGACGGGCCCGCTCGTACGGGGCGGCGGACCGCTTGCGGGTCAGCGCGCGGAGCACGGCCTGGTCCTCGGTGTCGTGCGGGTACAGGGCGCGCAGGTCAGCGGTCAGCATCCGCCGGCTGGCCGGGCGGGTGTAGCCGTCGATGGCCGCCTGGACTATCTCCTCGTCCAGGCCGGACCGGTGAGGTCGGCCTCGCAAGACGTAGGCCAGGTGACGGCGGGCTTCGGCGAGGAGGTGGTGGTGCTTGAAGGCGCCGCGCATCACGTACACCACGGCGGCGACGTTGACCGCCGCCAGCGCGACGTCGACGACCGGGCGCACCCGCGCCCATATCGCCGCGGCCGCTGCTCGGGCGCGCTCCGCCAGCCCGGCGACGACGTCGGCTCCGTACGCCCGGCTCGCCGACTCCCGCCAGGCGGCGCGCAGCTGAGAGAGCGAGCGCAGTTCCTTGCGCTTGGGTGAGCGGGTCTGGTCGGCGGCCTGGCAGGCCAGCGCGTAGGCGGCTGCTCCCCCGGCGCATGCCCCTGCTGCTCCTCGTACTCGGCCGTGAGGAATGGCAGCGCGTCCTCGATCTGCTGGCGGCGGGTCGACTGCCAGCCGATGAGCCGCTGGTCGATCCCGACGATCTCCATGACCGGGCGGCGGTCGGGCGTCACCTCGCGCGGCTCCCACGCCCACCCGAGCCGGGCGGACACCTCCTCCATGAAGTACAGGGTGTAGAGGGTGTCGGCTTGTGCACGCTCGGTCATTGACCGGGTAGCTGTACGGTCCGCGGATGTTGAGACAAGGGGCCTGGTCAGTCCACTACAGCTCGCGGGATCTGCCGCAGCCTGAGCCGCAGCCCTGGCACCTGCAGCTTTCCCCGGATGACTGGGAGTTGCGGCTCGATGACCTGGGCATTCCTGACGGCACGCCGTACCTGTTGTCGCCGTGTTTCGTCTACGACACGGATCTGAACTCGTACTTCCATCAGGTGAATCTGATGGAGGGCCCGCTCTTGCCGGTCTACCTAGCCAGATAACCCGCACGCAGTCGTTGACATCTACTCTGCGCACCGCAGACGGCACCTCCGCGCTTCCACTGACACCCACGCTGCGCCTACCAGCAGAGCCACATGTTGCGACGCCATCAGTGCAGATGGGGACCTGTTTCCCGCCCCACTGTCGGGCGACACGAGAAGGTCAGTGGTCGGCGACATGGCGTGTGTCAGTGCTGTGCCGCTTCTGGATCTTCGTGCTGTCGCGAATGTGGTGCCGACCGTCCCCGCATGGCCCCTGCGGTGAGGGCGGGGCCGTATCCGCGCCCACGGCTGACAACCACGCTGGTAGTTACGCGATTACGAGCCAGGAGCCCGCTCATGCCTACGCCGTAGCCACGGAATCCGAATGCGTCGGCCCCACAGCAGTGGCTCTCCACCCGGCCGAGCGAGAACGCCACCGCGTCCTGGAGTTCCGCAAAACCACAACGTGGCGCTGTTCCCTACGAGGTGCCAGCGGAGGTTGAGAGCCACTACGGACTGCACGAAGACCAACCCGGAGTCAGATGGTCGGAGCTGCACCACTGGGCCTCCCATACCTGGCGCCAGGACGGTGACCGGGTACGACTGCCACGGCCAACGGCGCAGCCTGTAGCGCATGCGTACTGCGTTGAACACCCAGCACGCCCCGAACAGCAGCGCGCTGAGGCTCACGACCCAGAGACCGGCAATGACGGAGCCAACCCATTTCGCGCCCGCTTCGTCAGCGGTGATCCCGATCCACGGGCTAACGACGGTCCCGACCGCACCACCGCCCAGCCAAAGCCACGCAAAGCACCAGTACCGCTTAAAGCTCGTCCGCGTCTCCTCGTGCTTCCAGGCAACCGTCTCCATGCGGACTCCCCGGTCCCCCGAACTCGATGCCCTGTGCCGTCTGCTGCCCATTCCGTCCCCGGTCAGTGTGGCCCCGCCGCGGATCACTCGTACCACCTCAACGCAAACCGCGCAGGCGAACGATTCTGGTGACCATCGTCAAACTACACCGCGACGCGGGACATGATTTCTGGCAGGTGCATACAAGGTTGGCCAGAGGCTTCGTGAACACCCCGGCCATAGGGAAGGCAGGCTCTGCGTGATGAGGAAACAGGCGCGGACCGAGTGGTGGGAGCAGTTGCCGGTGGGGATCCGGGAAGAGATCGGCGGGTACGTCCTTTAGGACGCCATGTTCGCGACGGTCAGGCTCGTGGTCGACGTCGGCCTGGCCCGGGAGCGCCCGACGGGTACACCGCCGCCCCGCGGCTCGACATCCTCCGGCCCGACCAGGCCGGCGCCGTCACCGGCCGGACGAAGCCGCACGCATCCGTCCGCGGCCCGATCCAGCCCCTCGAAGCAGAGGTTCTCCTGCGGGTCTGGATCGGCGGCGGAATCGCCCCCGGCGACGCCGCCCAGCGGCAGGCCCTCGAAGACCTCGCCACCGCCGATATGGTCACGCGCGGCGACATCATCGACGTCCTGCCCGATCACGTCGCGTACAGCCTCCGGATGCTCTCCGAGCCGTCACCGACTACTGACGCACCTCATGTCGCCGACCACTGACATCTCGTGTCGTCTCTCGCTGACGTTCTGACGTCGTCCGACACACCCGACACCCGCCAATCTGGAGGTACCCTCATGGACCACAAGATCACAAATAGAAGTACTCCCGGTATCTCCGATACGTGATCATGGTTCGCTCGGCGGACGAACTACAGCAAAAGGGGGCGGGCCGGGGTGGGGTACGCGACGCCGATCCGCGCGCCTGAGCAGGTCGAGTACCGGCTCGCCGAGAACTGCGGCTGCGACCAGAGCGTCGATTCCCAGGTCGAGTACCGACTCGCCGCCGCGAACGACCTGCGTTGGATCGGCAGCTGGCGGCCGCGGCCTGGCCGGAGTCGGCGTCCTGGTCATCGACGAGGCCGCAATGGTCGACGACCCGTCTACCCGGCCACCGTCGTCAAGACCCTCGCCGACTACCGTGCCGCCCTGCCCGCGTTCCGGGAGCGCCTGGAGAAGGCCGACACCGAGCGGTGCGCGTACCTGACCCAGCAGGCCGAAGCCCAGCGCGGCAAGCAGGCCAAGGCCATGCAGAAGGCCAGCGGACTGCGCGAGGAAGCCGTCACGCGGTCCGGCCTCACCGACGCGCAGAAGGCCACCGAGATCAAGCAGCGCACCGACGCTGCCCGACAAGCCCGCGCCACCCAGGCCCAGGCCGCCGAGGCCGCCCGCCAGGCCCAGCGGTACGAGGACACGAACCGTGCCTACCACCCGCCGACACCCGACCAGGGACGCGGCAGCCGTTTCGGGCTCCGAACAGTCATCGCCACGGATGGAGGCCGGGAAGACAAAGAAGAGGTGCCGGGAGTCATGTCCCAGCACCTCGCAATATCGGAAAGAACCGCGATCGACCGTCACCTGCGCTGGCGCCACCGGAGTCGGAGGGACAGCAGGCAGATGCACCCGAGGCTCAGGCTGATCCCCGCACCCATCGCGATGCGCGTGAGAACGGACATGGGCATGTCGATCATCGCGGTGACGCCCGCTCCGACACCCGCCGTCAAGAGCAGGATGACCGCCACCTTGAACCCGTCAAAGCGGATCAGTGCGGCGATGGCCTTCATCGCTCGGACCGTCACGGGAGGGCGCTCAGTGAAGATCTGGTCGGCAAGGCGGGAGCCTTTCACGGCCAGGGACAGTGCGAAGGTGACGGCCTCCGCATACCTACGGAAACGCGACGCCCAGGTCGGCGTAGGCCCCTCCATGATCTTCTCCACGTCCGGACACCAGTCCTCGGTGTAGGACCGTTCCCAATCCTCGCGCTGCATGAAGAGTCGGGCTCCGTAGAGGATGAGCACCGGAAGGCGGCCGGCCTTCCGATAGGTTTTCGCCCTGATCCACTTAAAGACAATCCCGGCCACGAGGAGGGCGACGCCGACCACGACGGCGGCAACCCAGGCGGGCCGGTCCACGCCGAGGAGCGTGTCACTCATCTTCTCGACCATGGTCATCTGCGTGTGGGCCATGGAGGCGGAGGTGGGGGCCACCTCGGCATGGAACGGCACCATGTGTGTCTCCTTAGATGATCAGCCGGTTGCGCCGGCTGTGTATCCGGGGATCGGCGGGATCGCCGACGCCTTGCGCCGCTGGTCGGCACCGCGGAGAGCTGCCTCATGGCGCAGCTCCGTCATCGCGATCTGGGCTCCCCGGATCCCCTCCGGGGTGATCTTGAAGCTGCGGCGGCGGCTCCTTCCTGCCTTCTGCGGGTCGATCGGTTCCGGCGCCGCGGTCAACCACCCCGCACGCTCGAACCTGTAGATCACCGGGTACGTAGTCCCGGAGCTCAGGCCCGTGATCTTCATCAGTTCCAGGCCGTACCGCGGCCGCTCGGGGTCTTGGAGGAAGGCGTCGAGGATGGAGCATGCCTGGCTCGTGATCACAAAGCGGCTGCTTTCACCCTTAGGCGCCACGGATGCGACACCGACCGCGGGGGCCGTGCGGTGACGCTGCTTCTGGCTGGTCGTTTTAGTCATGTACGGGTCCTTTCGAATGGCTTAAGGTCGCTTGCGGTATCTATTGCGGGATACCCGGAAATCGACCTCTGTTTCGAAGTGTGCGCCGTGCATGCCTGTGGCGGAAGAGGAGGCTGAGGATGAGATTCCGGAACGGTAGGCGTTGACATCGCGGGTTTGGGCCTCTGGCATCGTCACCGACACACTCGGCCTTCTCCTCGCAGTGTTGGTCACCGCGGCGAGTGTGCAGGACTCCGTTGCCGGCACCTCACTGCTCGACCAGGTCGCCGCCGAACACCCCCGGATCCGCAAGGTGTGGGTCGACGGCGGTTACCGCCAGCACCTCGTTGAGCATGCCGCCAGACTCGGCATCGACATGGAGATCACCGCCCGCAAGCCCGGGACCAGGGGATTCAGCCCCATACCCAAACGGTGGGCGGTCGAGCGGACCTACGGCTGGCTCATGCTCCACCGCCGCCTGGCCCGCGACTACGAAACCCTGCCCACCCGCTCCGAAGCCGTCATCCACATTGCCATGACCGACCTCATGGCCCGCCGGCTCACCGGCGAGAACACCATCTCCTGGCGCGACCCGAAGAAGACCACAGAACACCCGATTCCGGGATGAAATATCGGGTGAAAACGACCTCTTAGCGCAAGGCGCGCCGCGAGTACGAGAACCGCGTCACCGAACGAGGGCGGCGGCGACCCTGGCCCGCAGGGGCAAGGAGTCGTCATTGAGGACCCGGCGGAGCATTGCGAGTTGGGGGTGCCGTCGAAGGGCTGGCAGCGTGCACGGTAGACCGCGGGCACGGCGCTACCGCGCAGCATGTAGCCCTGGACGCGTCATACGCTCACGCGCGGTCGATCGCTGTTCGGCTGTGCACCTTGAACTCCGCACGGGCCGACCTCCTGGGCCGCTGGGTGGCAGCTTCAGTGACAGAAGACATTGGCCAGCCGTCCGTCGATAGGAGCATTGCCTCGGGAAACGGCACTCTCTGCGAGAACGCAAAGCTGTGCGGGGGTGAGTCCCACCAGGTCGCGGAAGTCACGGTTCATGTGCGCCTGGTCGTAGTAGCCACACAGAGTCGCCCGGTCAGCCAGTGATCGGCAGGCTTCGGGCGGCAAGGTGAGCGCCCGTTGAAATCGCAGGATCCGGCTGACGGATTGCGGTGGCAGTCCGATCTGCTCGCGGAAGAGCACCTGCAGCCGCCGGCTGCCGCGGCCCGTGGTGGCAGCCAGATCTTTGGCCGAGAGCTGCCCGTGACAGGCGCGCAGCTGGCTCCATGCCTCGGCAACGACTGGCGAGGGCGGCGGAGCGTCCACCATCCGCCGCGCAAGGGCGTTCTCGATGACAGCCCAGCGCCCTTCCCAGTCCGGCGTCGCAATGAGCTGCTCAGTGAGCCTGGCTGACCAGCCGGTACCCAACACTTCATCCGGGTGTACGTGGTCGTTGGCCAGGTGGTGCAGCGGCAACCCCAGGCACATGTACGCGCCGAGCGGAGTGAATTCCACCTCAACCGCCTCCGCTACCCCCGGGTAGCCACCCTTCACGGACGAGGTCCGCAGACCGGCGAGCATCGCATGCCACGTCGCACGCGACTCCGGAGCGCTCCGGGCCTCGTGGAACAACTGCAGGGGATCTCCCCAGCCCAGGATCAACGTCACGGTGGCCGAGGGAAGAGTGAGCCTGACCGGTCCCCGCCCTGCAGTGCGATGACCTCTGTACATCACGACCTGAGCCCGTAATCGCTCCGAGGCGCGACGCTCCACATACTCGCCCCTGTTCGTCGACTCCATGGACGTTTCAACCTCCGTCTGCGACCAGTGCCGGTGCGCGCGTCAGTCGACTCTCTTGAAGGAGTGCGCCTTTGTACAAGGCCACCGCCCGAGCTCCAGAGCAATCTGGACACACGCCGCCCTCGCCGAGGGCACATGAAAGGAGCAGCTATGCGTATCGGACGTATCCTGGCTGGCACTGTCCTTGGGGCGATGCTTGCGGTTGGGACCGTGGCACCCGCCCAGGCGGTCACGACAAGTACGCCCAAGGCGGCATCCGCCAGCGTCATGGGCGAGATGGTGTTCTATGACGACTTCTGGACGCAGTCCGAGTGCGTGGCGGTGGGGAAGCAGGGGCAGTCGGCCAGGATGTGGAAGATATACAGCTGCCAGCCGTCGCTCTGGGACTGGGACCTGTACGTCGGGTACTAATCTCGATCTTTCGTGACGGGCCCGTCGGCATCCGGCGGGCCGTTGCGGTTCCGTATCACCGAGGCCAGGCACCTCCGGTCTGCAAGATCATCCCGTGGCGGGTTTCTGGCGTATCTGGGTCATGCCCCTACCGGAGGCGAGCCGAGCACCGACGGCGGAACCGGGGCACTGGGGAGCTGCGCGGGGACGGCTGGGTGCGCACCGAGGAAGACGAGCAGCTGCTCACCCCGGCCACGCGGTACAGCACGCTGACCTTCGGCAGGCGGCCACGGCATGCTGGCGCGGCCAGGTGGAGACCACCCGGACCCGGGCCCGGCTGATGACCGAGGCCGGACTGCTGCACCGCTCCGCGGAGGCCCCGTGGGCGGGCACCACCGTGTGGACCAGCGAGCACGGAGTCCGGCATGCCGCCACCACGCTGAGGGCGCCGCGCTGGCCCGGGGAGCGGCTGCTGCACCGCCTGGCCGTCGCGGACGTCGGGCTCGCCCTGGAGGCGAAGGGGCACACCGTGCTCACCGAGCGGGAGATCCGCAGCGCGGAGGCCGTTGACGGCGGCGCCCAGGAGCTCCTGGAGGACCTGGGCCTGCCCGTGGCCCCTGGACCCGGCGCGGGGAGACGTTCGCGGTGCCGGTCGGCCCCCGGGCGCTGCACTGGCCGGACCTGGTCCTGGTACTGCCCGGCGGCACCCTGGGCGCCGTCGAGGTGGAGCTCACCGCGAAGACCCCGAGCGCGATCCGGCGGATCCTGCGGGCGTACGGACAGGCGCGGCGCCGTGTGCTGTACCTGGGCACCGAGCCGGTCGTCCGCCAGCTGCAGGGCCGCCCCGGCCCGGACGGGCGATGGGCCGACGGCGTCGCCCAGGACGTCGGACTGCTCCCGCCTGGAGGACCCGACCCGGGCACCGGCGGACTCCTGCGCGTCCAGCCGTTCACCGCCGGCGACCCCGCCGTCGACCGCCAGGCCGCGCGATACGCGAAGCGCCGCTGACAACTCCGGCGGCGGCCGCTGGATATCGGGCGTTGCCAGGGTGGATACGGCAGTGGATACGCATATCCACCCGCAGGATCGGCGCTCGCAGAAGCCGAACAGCGGTGTGCGGGACGGATGACGGGCGGGCGGAGGGCAGCGGGCGAAGCGGGTACCCCGGGTACCCGATGTGATGATCGTTCTCCCCGGGAGACGGCTGTCCGGCCGCCGGTGGGACCTCCCGCGGCTGCTGAACCGCGTGTCCGGGAAGGGGTAGACCTGTTAGCCCCAACAGGGTCAACCGCTGCTGAGCGGCGTTCTCCGGGCCTGTGATCAGGACCCGGGACCGACTCCGAGGATGCATCGGGCAGACACGGCCCCGGGATCCGCAGGCGGAGCGGACCGCTGCTGGAGAGTCTCCTCAGCGGCCCGCTCAGCGGCGGTGCGCCCGCGGACCGCACGCTCCTCCTGGACGTCGTTGCGAGGGACCGGCCCGTGCCCGAGAGGGCGGCGCATGATGCTCATCGGCGCAGTCTCGCAGCACCCTCAGGCGAGGGCACGCCCGACGCCAGCGCTGAGATGGAGGCAAACTGGGGGCCGCCAGAAGTGGGGCCAGGTGCCCAGGGGAGCATCCCTGACCTACAGGAGATCCGCGCCTCCGGCCGCATCCCGAGTCAGCCCACCACCGGCTGACCGCTCCCGCTACTGGTCGTTCTGATCTTCCCCGTAGGGGGGAGAGACGAGCCTGATCGCATCAAGGAGTCGTCTGCCCCTCCGTCACGCCGGCCTTGCTGCACTGGCGGCCGACCGCGAACAGCTTCGGGTCCTGACGGTAGTAGGGAAGGGGGCCGCTGCAATAGATACCTCCCACGTAGAGCACCTGGTACTGCTCGTACGGAAGCCGGGATGTCACCTTGAACGGTCGGCCAGCGTCGTCCGCAGTAACGGTGGTCGTCTTCGTGCCTACGCGGACGTGGAAGAGGACTCTGAACTCGCAAGCCTGGTTCTTCGTGGTGGTCTCGATCACGAAGGTTTGCTGTTCGCCCTTCTTCAGTTTGTACTCCTTTTTTGCGAAGGCCTTCGGGGAGACGACGGGTTTGTCGAGGTCGAAACGGACATTGGGAATGGGGCTTCCCCCTCCTCCCCCGGGGCTCTCGAAGAGAGTGCCCCGTAGCGCCGGCTCGCAGTGCTTGTCGACTAGCTCCGCGCCGGTCACGCTCGCCTCGTTCTTCTCGTCGTAGCCGCCCAACGTGATCACGAGCGACTGGATGTCTGCCAAGCCGACCGCACCGGTCTCCTGTACCCACGACTTGAAGTTCTGTCGCTCCGACAGCTGGCTGATGGTTTCGGCAGACGGCGTCATCGCGCCTCTGAAAGCGACGCTCTTCGACTCATCCCCTGGTTGGACGTATGCATCGTCCAAGCGCACCGCCGGGCCCCGAGCGTTCTGCCAATCCTGATACCGATCGACTGCGATGAACCCCAGGAGAGCAATGCTCGGAACCTGTGGATCGGCGAGGGAACGCGAAGGGCGTACCTTCCCGAATGATCCTTTGATGGTCTCCGAATAGGCCCGCGTTGCAGCGCGGGTTGGGAAGGCACGCGCGTGCTCAGCGTAGTCACCGACGACGGCTCGACCCAGTCCGGCTCCCTGATCGACGAAATCGTCCGTGAGGGCGCCCGCCGGATGCTCGCCGCCGCGCTGGAGGAGGAAGTCAACCAGTACATAGCCGAGTTGGCTGCCGAGACCGATTCTGCCGGCCGACGTCTCGTGGTCCGCAACGGCCACCATCAGATCCGGACCGTGGTCACCGCGGCCGGCCCGGTCGCGGTCAGGGCACCGCGGGTGAACGACCGCCGCGTCGATGAAGTGACGGGCGAGCGCAAGCGGTTCTCCTCGAAGATCCTGGCTCCGTGGTGCCGCAAGTCGCCGAAGATCTCCGAGGTCCTGCCGCTGCTCTACCTGCACGGATTGTCGTCCGGGGACTTCGTGCCCGCTCTGGAGCAGTTTCTCGGCGGCACCGCCGGCCTGTCGCCCGCCACCGTGACACGGCTGACCAGGCAGTGGAGCGACGATCACGCCGCCTTCCAGGCCCGGGACCTGTCCGACCGCGACTTCGTCTACGTGTGGGCCGACGGCGTGCACCCCAAGGTCCGCCTCGGCCAGGCGCACTCGTGCGTCCTGGTCCTGCTCGGGGTCCGTTTGGACGGCACCAAGGAACTCATCGCCCTGGCCGAGGGCCTGCGGGAGTCCACCGAGTCGTGGGCCGACCTGCTGCGAGACTGCCGCCGACGCGGCATGCGTGACCCCGAGCTGGTGGTCGGCGACGGCGCGATGGGCCTGTGGCGGGCGCTCGCCGAAGTGTTCCCGGCCGCACGGCCGCAGAGGTGCTGGGTCCACAAATCCCGCAACGTCACGAACTGCCTGCCCAAGTCCGCGCAGCCCGGGGCGACGAAGGCGATGCAGGAGATCTACAACGCGGAGGACCGCGGCCACGCGGAGAAGGCGATCGAGGCGTTCGCGAAGACCTACGGCGCCAAGTTCCCCAAGGCCGTCGCGAAAATACCGGCGACCGGGAGGAACTCCTGGTGTTCTACGACTTCCCGGCCGAGCATTGGATCCACCTGCGGACTACGAACCCGATCGAGTCGACGTTCTCGACGGTCAAGCTCCGGACCAAGGTCACGCGAGGTGCGGGCAGCCCGGCGGCCGCGCTCGCGATGGTGTTCAAGCTGGTCGAGTCAGCTCAGGCTCGATGGCGTGCGATCACCGGTGCCCATCTGGTGCCCCTGGTCCGCGCCGGGGCACGGTTCGAGAACGGCGTCCTCGTCGAACGCGAGGAGCAGGCAGCCTGATTGGCTGAAGGAGCCACCAGCCGACCCATGGCTGAGCTGGCCTATCCTCAGTCAGGCTGATTTGGGGCGGCGAGAGCTTGGCGCGACTGGACTACCGCGCCCAGCGTCCCATGGCCGGCGCGGTGCCGATCAGGCACTCGATGTCGGCCGGGAAGCCGGCGAGGGCGTAGGCGGTCAGGCGCAGGTGGCCCTCAAGGCAGACCAGGTTGTCCTGCCTCTCTCCGACGAGGATGAGCGGAGGAAATCGTTCACCTCTGATGAACGCGTGGGCCGCGTCGACGAACGGTTCGTTGGGCACGTCGAACGCCCGTAGCCCTGCCTTGATGCGTGCGGCCGCGTCGGCCGGCCGGCGGCTGCCACCCGACAGTTCGACCCAGTAGGGATTGTCGAGGTACCGCACGTCGGCCGCCTCGTCGGTGGACAGGAGTGCCCTGGTCCACGTGACGTGAGCGGGGAAGTTCTCGAACAGGTCACGGTTCTCGCCGTATCCGCGCGTCGCGGCCAGCAGAGCGCGACGTGCGAAGTTCGCTCCAGCGTCGGAGAGGTCCGGATGCGTCAGCAACTGCTCTGCCTGCCCGGCTACCGCCAGATGGGACCGGAGGTTCTGGCCGAACCTCTGGCTAGACAGCTCGCCGCTCAAGAAGCAGGCGACCATCTCGTCCTCATTGCTCACACCCAGTACCTGCACGACCGTCAGCATAGGATCGAACTCGGTGGGTGCCGCAGCCTGCTCGCACGTCATCTCGTTCACAGGTCTTGACTATTGCTCTTTCTCCACCCTGCCCTACCGTCTGCCCGGCGTGAGTCCGTTCTCGTAGGCGATGATCGCCAGGTGGACGCGGTCCCGGGCCTCGAGCTTGGCGAACAGACGCGCGACATGGGTCTTCGCCGTCGCCGCGCTGATCACCAACCGCTCGGCTATCTCACCGTTCGACAGTCCCTGTCCGACCAGTGCCAGCACCTCGCGCTCCCGGTCGGTGATCCCAGCGACGAGACTTGAGTCCGCGGCGGGCTCGGTGGCCGGTGCGGGGGTGGCGGAGGTTCCGGCGAAGTCGGCGATCAGCCGTCGGGTGACGCTCGGCGCGAGCAACGCGTCACCGGCCGCCACCACGCGGATCGCGTCCAGGATCGCGTCCAGGGCCATGCTCTTGAGCAGGAATCCGCTGGCGCCGGCGCGCAGTGCGCCGTAGACGTACTCGTCGTCGTCGAAGGTCGTCAGCACCAGCACCTTGGGCGGGTCCGGCTCGGCGGTCGCCTGCCGGGTCGCCTCGATCCCGTCCATGCCCGGCATCCGGATGTCCATCACCACGACGTCCGGCCGCAGCTCGCGCACCAGGCGCACAGCCTCGACGCCGTCGCCGGCCTCCCCGACCACCTCCAGGTCGGCGGTGTCGCCGATCAGGATCCCGAGCCCGACCAGCATCAGCGGCTGGTCATCGACCAGCAGTACTCGCACGCTCATGCCGGGAGCCTCGCAGCCACCCGGAATCCGCCCTCCGGACGTCGGCCCGCGCTGAACTGGCCGGACAGCAACGTCACCCGCTCGCGCATGCCGAGCAGGCCGAAGCCGCTCCCGCCGGCCGTTGCCGAGGGCCTCGGACGGCCGGGCCCGGGACTGTCGTCCCCGTCGTCCACCACCTCGATCCTCAATCCTGTCGGCTCGTATCCCACCGCGACCCGGCACGTCCGCGCACCGGAATGCCGCACCACGTTCGTCACCGACTCCTGGACGATCCGAAACGCCGACAGCTCGATCTCCGGCGGCAGCGGACGCCGCTCGCCCCGCCAGGCCACGTGGACCCGCACCCCGGCGTCGGCCGTGCGTTCGGCGAGCCGCGGGATATCCGCCAGGCTGCCGGCCGGCGCCAGCGGAGCGGCCCCCGGCATGGCGTCGTCCGGCTCGGCGCGGCGTAGCGCTCCGAGCATGCGCTGCAGCTCGAGCAGCGTCTGGCGGCTGGTGGACTCGATGCCGGTCAGAGCCTGCCGCGTCTGCTCGGGCTTGGTCTCCACGACCCGAGCCGCCGCTCCCGACAGCACCGTGATGATCCCGATGCTGTGCGCGACGCTGTCGTGCAGTTCGCGGGCGATCCGCAGCCGCTCGGCCATGACGGCGCGGGCCGCCCTCTGCTCATGCAAGGCTCCGAGGTACTCACGGCGTTTGCGATACACCCCCCCGAAGACCCACGCGACCGCGAACCACAACGCGAACTGCCCGGCCCACTGGGCCGCGTCGCTGACGGTCTCCCCGGGGTAGACGTGGATGTTCTCGACGAACGCGGCCGCGACGGCCGCGACGGAGCCGACGGCGGCAGCCTTCGGCCGCCGGACGGCGAGGTGCCCGCCCAAGAAGACGAGCAGGACGAACACGATCAAGGGCCGCACGCCGAAGAGGTCGCCGAGGACCGATTCGCCCAGGATCGCCGCGAAGACCGCCGCCGGCAGACGGCGCATCAGCAGAACCGGAAGGGCGAGCACGACGCACAGACCCATCATCTGGAAGGGCCCGAGGCCGGGAAACCGGAACAGGCCGGGACCACGACGGATCGACCAGCAGAGCATCAGCGCGTAGAAGCAGGCGGTGGCCAGTACCACGGCCCGGTCCGTCAGCCAGGTCACGCGCTTCGATGTCGAGAGACGCTGGAGAAGCTCTTCCATACGGAGATCGTATTCAGCGGCGTCGGCTCCGCGCGTCGCCCCGGGGATGTACGCGGGGTACACCCCCGGGCCGACGGCCTGGGGAACGGTGACATCCACCGGCCGACGCGACGGAGGAGCTGCGGAACCTAGCGTCGATCCCATGAAACGCAATCGCCGTATCAGCGCTGTCGCGGCGCTGGCGCTCGCCGCCCTCGTCACCGGAACCGGCACCGGGTTCGCCGCCACGACCACACCGTCGGCCACACCGGTGGCCACGCACGCGTTCGACACCGCACCGGCCACGGCCACCGCGCCCACACGGTCCTTCCAAGGCACCCTCCCCGCGCCGACCGGCCCCTACGCCGCCGGCAAGGAGGTCATCCACCTCACCGACGCGAACCGTCCCGACCCGTGGGTGCCATCATCCGGCCCCCGCCAACTGACCGTCACGATGATCTACCCGGCCGTCCCCGGGACCGGGACTCCGGCCCCTTACATGACCCTCGGCGAGGCAGCCGGAATCCTCCAGCGCCAGAAGACGCCGGCGAGCTCCGGCGTCACCCCGCAGACCCTTTCCAGCGTCACCACCCACGCCTTCGACGGCGCGCGGCCGCAGAGGGGCAAGTATCCGCTGGTGGTCCTCTCAGCCGCGCACGAGAACCCGCGCATGACGCTCACCGCGCTCGCGACCGACCTGGCCAGCCACGGCTACGTCGTCGCGCTCGTCGGCCACACCAACGAGGACAGCGGCGAGACGCTGGCGAACGGCCAGACGCCGCCGTGCGCGATCTGCGACAACCCGGCGCTCAACCTCGACTCCGTCGTCGCCAGCCGCGCGACGGACGTGTCCTTCGTGATCGACCAGTTGACGCACGGCAATACCGCGTGGCGCCTGGCACACCTCATCGACAAGCACCAGATCGGCATGGCCGGACACTCCCTCGGCGGAGCGTCGGCCGCCGCCACGATGATCGCCGACCCGCGAGTACGGGCCGGAGTGAACATGGACGGCACCTTCCACCCGACCCCGATGCCAGGCCAGATCAACCGGCCGTTCCTCATGCTGGGCACGGCCGAAAACCACTCGGCCGGCGGCCACAACACCACGTGGGAGCAGGCATGGGCCGCCCTCGGCGGCTACAAGGAGTGGCTGACGGTCACCGACGCCGACCACTTCAACTTCAGCGACCTGGACCTGCTTAAGAAGCAGGCCGGGTTCCCGACGCAGGGCCTCTCCCCGGAACGCGGGCTGGTGATCACCCGCGAGTACGTGACAGCGTTCTTCGACCAGACGCTGAAGGGGATCCACAGTCCGCTGCTGGACGGCCCCTCGCCGAACAATCCGGAAGTACTCTTCCAGCACTAGGCAGTGTCTGATGGCTCTTTGGTGAGGTCGCGGAGCCAGATCACGATGGCTGCGGTGGCCAGGGTGCCGTGGAAGATGTAGTCGCGTTTGTCGTACCGAGTCGCGACGTCCCGGTGCTGTTTCAGCTTGCTGATGCAGCGTTCGACGGTGTTGCGCCGGCGGTACTGCTCACGGTCGAAGGCCGGTGGGCGGCCGCCGGCCCGACCAAGGCGGCGGCGGTTCGCACGCTGGTCGTCCGGCTGGGCGATGGTTGCTTTGATCCCGCGTTTGCGCAGGTAGACGCGGTTGGCGCGGCTTGAGTAGGCCTTGTCGCCGCGGGCCCGGTCCGGCCGGGTCCGCGGACGTCCTGGCCCGGTGCGGGCCACGTTCAGGGCCTGCATGAGCGGGATGAACATCGGGCTGTCCCCACGCTGACCGGGCGAGGTCAGCCAGGCCAGGGGCCGGCAGCGGTCATCCGTCAGCAGGTGGACCTTGCTGGTCAGCCCGCCCCGGGAGCGTCCCAGGGCCTCACGGCCATCTCCGTCCACACGCGCGCCACCCCCTTTTCAGGATGGTCGGCCGGAGGAGCGTGCCGGGCTCCGGCTGCGTGCTGGTGGGCCCGGCAGGTGGTGGAGTCGGCGTTGACTGCCCACGAGCCGTCCGCGTCCTGGGCGGTGGAGTCGGCGCTGGCCTGCAGAGCGCGCAGGATCTTCGACCAGGTGCCGTCGGCCGACCACCGGCGGTGGCGTTCGTAGACCGTCTGCCAGGTTCCGTAGCGTTCAGGCAGGTCACGCCACGGAATCCCTGTCCGCGTCCGGTAGAACACACCGTTGACCACGGTACGGTGATCAGCCCACCGCCCACCCGGGTTCCCGGTCTCCGGCAGCAGCGGAGCTATGCGCTCCCACTGAGCATTCGTCAGTTCATGCCGACGCACCATGCCAGACCCCTGCCCAGAACAGGGATAGATCCACCATCCCAGGCAAGAGCCATCAGACACTGCCTAGCCGGGGTCCACGCCATGGCCGGGCTCGCCGACGATTGGACCGAACGCCGACAAACCTGTATCGACGTTCTCTGCGCCTACCTGCGCATGCCCTACCCAGGAATCCTCGCAGAGGGCACACCAGCCGACGGAGATTCCAACGGCCAAGCCAACCGCGAAGTCCGCCTCACTGTCATCCGGACAATCCGTGACCACCTCCTAACCGCCACCCCACAAGAGACGTCCTGGAGCGGATACGACCTCGACTTCACCGGCGCCGTGTTCGATGGCGGCGACTTCTCCAACGCCACGTTCTCCGGTGACAAGGTGCGCTTCACCGGAGCCACTTTCTCCAGCGGCCTGGTGAGCTTCTACGGTGCCACCTTCTCCGGCGGTTCGCTGGGCTTCTACGGTTCCACGTTCTCCGGCAGCGAGGTGCTCTTCCGTGGAGCCACCTTCTCCGGCGGCTCGGTGAACTTCCGTGGAGCCACCTTCTCCGGCGGCTCGGTGAACTTCCGTGAAGCCACCTTCTCCAGCGACGTGGTGAACTTCGACCGCGCCAAGTTCTCCGGCAGCGAGGTGGGCTTCTACGGCGCCACGTTCTCCAGCGGGAAGGTGAGCTTCTACGGAGCCAAGTTCTCCAGCGGTACCGTGAACTTCGACCGCGCCAAGTTCTCCAGCGGCGCCGTGAACTTCGACCGCGCCAAGTTCTCCGGTGCCACGGTGACATTCCGTACGGCACAGTTCGATGGCGGTGTCGTCGACCTGAGAGACGCGGCAACCTGGTCGCGGCCTCCATCCCTCGACGACGGCCTCCTAACCGCCCTACCCGCAGGACTGCTCCTGCCGGGCCAGCTGCCCAGGCCGAATCCTTGAAGCCTGGTGACACGTTCGTTAATGGCACGCCTACTTCGGCAATCTCGGCATGTGGGAAGACAGACCCGGCGGCCGGCCGCAGCCACGGCGACACGTCCACCGCGAGCACCAGGCGCCCGTCGGCGGCCCGGGGCAACGGGACCCCGACCAAGGCACGGCGGAGTCGGGCGACGTCGATCCGGCCTTGGTTCAGCCCGGCGTAGAGGGCGCCGTGTCCCCGACGGTGCTCGGGTGCGAGGGCCAGGTCCACGAGCGTGCGGACCGGGCCGTCGGTGCACAACAGGGGATCGCACAGCTCGAAGAGGGCGTCCCCCCGGGCGAGAAGAGACGTGTACAGCTCGGTACGGAACGCTGTCACCGTCCTGAACGCGTCTCGTTGAACCTCGTGCTCGACCTGTTCCACGATGCGGCCTCCATGCCGCGCCGACCTCTCCTCGCAGGATCAGCCTCCAGCCCTGCGGACACGCCATGAACAGGGCAAACCCCGAACAAGTTCGAGCCCCGTTCGGGGGCGGACCAAAAACGTCAAGCTCAGAGGTAGGGCTCTTGCTGCGCGGTGAGCTTCCTGGCCTGCTTGGAGCGCGCGGAGTGGGGTTCGCCGGGTGTGAGGCACCAGGCGCCGGCCTCCTGACCGCAGTGGGGCAGGGCACGTCGTACGCCAGCCACACGGTCCGGACCGCCTCGTGCTTCTTCTGCTGTTCCTGGAGTTCGGCGATGACGGGCCGCAGCCGGTCGACGTGCGGTAGTTGCCGTACGCGGCCGGCATGCGGTCCCCCGTCGACCACGCACTGCTGGCCGCGGTCAGCCCCGCACTGGGAGCACGGCCTCGTGGTCCAGTACGCGCGGCCGACCTGCTGGTGCAGCGGCACACGTTCTTGCGGCTTGAACGGCTTGGCCAGCCGGGGCGGAAAGGGCAGACACCGAAGGCGCGTACTCCACAGGATGAGCTGAGTCTGCCGGTGCTCCCCGAGCTTGCCGGCCTCGGCGGCTACCTGGAGTAACTGCTCGACCTTGGACCGCAGACGCCGCGGATCCTCATTCGCCGGAAGACGGCTGATGTCCTCCAGGAGCGTGTCCAGGCGCGCGAGCTTGGCCGCCTCGAGCGCGGCCAGGTAGGCGGCGGCCTCGCGGACCGTGCGTTCTTCCTCCTCGGTTCGGCGGCCCCGGGTGCCCGCCTTGATCTCCGCCAGGAGCGCCTTGATGCTCCCGGTCTTCTGAGCGGCCACGGCCTGATTCAGACGGGCGAACAGCTCCCGACGGGCCTCCGTCTCCTTCTCCACCGAGGCCAGGGCGCTGCGCCGGGCGGCGTCCAGCCGGCGCTGAAGCTGCGGGCTCACCCCGGCCAACTCGGTGATCTCGCGGCACACCTCTTCCGTCAGGTCGGTGGACACGGTCCGGCGGGCGTACAGCAGCCGGCGCCTCGGCTCGTGCGCCTGCACGTCCTGCGCCGACTCCTCCTGCTTCTTGCCCGGAGTCCACCGGGTGGAAGGGGGCGCGCTCCTGGCCTGGACGATCCGCTCGACCGCCGGGGTGGACAGGCCCCGGTCGGTGATCTCGCATTCGTCCAGGGCGAACCACTCGGTGGGCCGGGCGAACGCCTCAGTGCCGATCCGGACCCGGCGGGCGGTGCCTTCGCTGTCCAAGCGGATGCGGTGCACATACCAGCGGTCAATCAGGGTGTCGGAGTCCACCGTGGCTTTGTTCATGAGAACGGGTTCTGGCTCAACTTCTGGGCTCTGTCGCTAATTTGGGGGAAGTTGGGCAACTATCCGATGTGACGGGTGGGGTTCAGGTCTCGGATCTTCTTCTGCCGGGTATCGCGGTGGAGGTCGACCAGCTGGTGATGACGGATGCGGAGGTCCGGGTCGCCGTGCGGTCAGGGGCCGTGGCCGCGGCCTGTTCCGGATGCGGGCGAAGATCTTCGAGAGTGCACTGCTACTACCAGCGGACTCTGGCAGATCGTCCGGTCGCTGGTCGGCGTGTGCGGATCGAGCTACGAGTGCGTCGACTCGTGTGCGGGAACGAGCACTGTCCCCGTCGGACGTTTGCCGAACAGATACCGGCCCTGACGCATCGCCATGCACGCCGCACGGACGCTCTCACCGCCCAGCTCACCGACGTGGCCCTGTTCCTGGGCGGCCGGCCAGGAACTCGCCTGGTCCAGCGCATGACCATCGACACCTGCAAGGACACTGTGCTCCGGCTGATCCGAGCTCTTCCGCTCCCCTCATCGGGACCAGTGCCGCATCTCGGCGTCGACGAGTTCGCCGTTCGAAGGGGACGGACCTACGCGACGATCCTCATCGACATGGCAACCCACCGCCCGATCGACGTCCTGGCCGACCGGGCCGCAGCCACCTTCGCGTCCTGGCTGCGCAACCATCCTGAGGTCCGGATCATCTGCCGCGACCGTGCCGGCTCCTACCGCGACGGGGCCCAGACCGGCGCCCCGCAGGCCAGGCAGGTAGCCGATGCCTGGCACCTCCTGAACAACCTGGCACAAGCAGTCGAACGCGTCATCGGGCGGCATCGCTCCGACCTGCGACAACCCCTCACCTCCCACGACGACCGGAGCGACGAGGGCCCGGCCTCTGAAGGCCGCGACCGCGCAGAGCTGGACATCCACGGACGGCCACGGCCTCTGGTCGCCCGCACCCGCGAACGCCACCAACAGATCCACGAACGCATCGAACGCGGCGACAGCCTTCGCGCCATCGCACGCGACCTCCAGCTCAGCCGCGGCACGGTCAACCGCTTCGCACGCACCGCAGAAGTAGATGAACTTCTCCTCGCAGCCATCCACCGACCCACCCTGATCGACGACTACCGCCTCTACCTGCACCATCGCTGGATGGAAGGCTGCACCAGCGCTTCCGCGCTCGCCCGGGAAATCCAGCGGCTGGGCTACCGCGGCGACGTCAACACCGTCCGCCGGCACCTGAAGCCCTACCGCAACGGCGCGATCCCGACCACCGCCCCCTTGCCCCACCTGACCGTCCGCAGGGTCACCGACTGGATCATGCGACGCCCCGAGCACCTCACCGATGCTGAGCGAAAGGGTCTCGACGAGCTGTGCGAGCGGAACCACGTGCTGGCGACGACCGTCGAGTACGCACGCCGCCTGGCACTCATGGTCCGCGACCGCCACAGCGAACACCTCGCCCTCGATGTCTGGATCGCCGATGTCCGCCTCGACGGGCAACAAGAGCTCCGAACTCTGGCCAACGGCATGCGACGCGACCGCGCGGCCATCCAGGCCGTCCTCACCACGACCTACACGTCCGGAGCAGTCGAGGGCAACGTCACCCGGATCAAGCTACTGAAGAGACAGATGTACGGCCGCGCCAACTTCGATCTCCTACGGCGCCGCATCCTGCTCTCACCATGATCAAGAGGCCGCTACCCCCAAATTAGCGACAGAGCCCAAAAGTTGAGCCAGAACCGCCACTTCGGGAGGCACCGCTGTCCGGCGCTGTTCGATCGGTACTGGCACCTGTCACTCCGCTAAAGGAGGCCGGTGCGCATGTGCTGCGTGAGGTTGTCGTGGATCTGGCGTAGCCACGGGGCGCGGACGGCCGGCAGCCGGGCCAGGGTTCGTTGGAAGACTCCCCAGTCGATCCGGAACATGTCATGGACGTTTGGCGTGGGCGGGTCGTCGCGAAGGACGCCGTCGGGTATTGGACCCGATGAGGGGACGGGCAGTTGCGGCTCGGGGAAGACCAGCCGGAGCCACACCCCGAACGGCAACGGGACCAAGCGCGCCGGAGTGGCAGGGGTCCATGCCTTCCCGGTCTGCGGGTGGGACGGCACGAGGAGGATGTCGGCGCCGTCGTGGGCCGGCTGTCCCGGTCCGGCCAGGACGGCGCGCCGCCTCGGCCCGCCGGCCGGCAGCAGGGTGTCGAGGGCGCGTTGGAACATCTTGGCGGTCAGGCCGTCCGGCACGGCTACCGCCCGGCCGTCGGAGGCCACCAGGAGGTGGGCGAGCGCCTGCCCGGCCGCCGCCACCCACTGGGGGCTCCAGTGCCATCGGTCGCTCGCCCGGAACGGCTCTCCCCACGGGGGGATTGGCTCGGACGGGGGCACGCCATCCCCCTCCGCGAGCAGGTCCGCCCAGGACAGCGGTCCGGGGTCGGCGCCTTCGACGGGAAGGCGGCGCACGGCGTTCGGGGCGAGCCACACGGCCTGCCAGAGCGAGCAGTCGTCGATCCTGCTCGCCACGGGAAGACTGCAGGCCGCGCAGGCCATGTTGGGGCCGTCACCCCCGTCGAAGCCGCAGCAGGCGCCGCCGCGCTTCTCCGGGATCAGCACGGCGCCGCGGGTGTCTCCCGGTGCGATGACAACCGCGCCGGACACGCCGTCGGACAGGGCGTGGACCGGCGCGTAGATGCCGCGGGCAGCCGCCTCGTCCGGATCGATCTCCTCCCACCTTCGCCACGGCGGCCCCCAGGGCTCCAGTTCCACGGCGAACGTCCCCGATTCCATGAGCACCGGGAGCTGAAGCCCGTTCCCGTACTTCTGGCGAGCGTGGGCCGGCAGGGCGACCTGGGACAACGGGGCGGTCAGCTTGGAGCCACACCGCACACACACGAAAACGAACAAACGTCCTCCCCTCGGGAAACAGGGGCATCGTCGCAGCTCCGTGGCAGACCGGCCAACGTGTTTTCAATTCGCTGTGGGGCCGAAGCACAGCCACGACGCTGAGCATCACCGTTCGAATCCTCGGCGCGCTCTAGGGTCCGTCTTCAAAAGATCGTTCGATGGTGGATCATGTTTTCGTGATTCGTCGCCATGAACTGACTGATGTCGAGTGGGAGTTGCTGGCTCCGCTGATACCGAGTGCGGGCAGGGGCCGGCCTCGGGCGGAGGACCGTCGGGTGATCAACGGGATGGTCTACAAGATCCGGACCGGGGTTTCCTGGCGTGACCTGCCGGAACGTTACGGCCCGTGGAAGTCGGTCTACACGCGCTTCCGCCGCTATGCCATCGACGGTGTGTTCACCCGGGCACTGCAGCAGATCCAGGCCCAGGCCGACGCAGCCGGTGACATCGATTGGCTGGTCCAGATCGACTCCACCATTGTCCGCGCCCACCAGCACGCCGCCGCCACCGGCCGAAAAAGGGGGAAGCACCGGACGGACGAACCGGACGATCACGCCCTCGGCCGATCCCGAGGAGGCCTGACTGCCGAAATCCCTCTCGCCTGCGACGGCCGCGGTCGGCCCCTGGCCGTCCTGCTGACCCCGGGGCAACGGCATGACGGCGTCTGCGTGAGGCCTCTGCCCGGACGCATCCGAGTACCCCGCACCGGCCCCGGCCGGCCCCGCTGCCGACCGGACCACGTCATCGCCGACAAGGCCTACAGCTCACGCGGCTTCCGCGCCTAACTGCGACGACGCGGCATCGGACACACCATCCCGGAGAAGAACGACCAGAAGATGCACCGCCGCAACCGAGGCCGCCGAGGTGGCCGACCGACAGCATTCGACAGCAGGATCCACCGCCGCCGCAACACCGTCGAACGCTGCTTCAGCCAACTCAAAGGCTTCCGCGGCATCGCCACCCGCTACGAGAAAACCGCCACCTCCTACGAAGCAGCGGTCACACTCGCATCACTTCTGCTCTGGGCAAGATCAATTTGAAGACGGACCCTAGTCCGCGGACAAAAGACGCGCCCTCCCGGGCTGCGATACGGATCGCGCATCCGAACATGAGCGCGGCGTTCTGGACGCCGTCCGACATCGCGGGCGCCGACTGTCTGCGGACAGAAACATCGGGCGGGCTGATCTCATCACGCCTGTACGGATGTCCGGTCACCGTGGGCGTTCCGTGACGTCAGTGGTGACGCTCTCTCACTCCTTGGCGGGTTCCTCTCCGGGACTCCCCCTGGTACTCGTCCTCCGCCAGTAGCTTCTCGGTCACCCCTACGCCTGTGAGGCGCTCTGCCAGAGCGAGGACCGCTGCCTCGGTATCGACGCCAGGATCTCCGTCCCTTAAGCCTGATGCCGATCCCGAATTTTGGCTCTGCCCGAAGTTTCGTGATTCCCAGGTCAGGGTTCGCGTGCGGGAACGTTTCGGCAGGGCATGTCTGGCTGGTGAGGGTCCGCTCGCTGGATGATGTGCTGTTCCCGGACGTCGATGTGCGCTCGGAGGCCGTGGAGTTCACGGCGGAGGCCTTGGTCGTGGTGGCAGCCGCGTACGGTCCGCCGCCCAGATGCCCGGAGTGCCGTGCCTGGGCCGGGAGGGTCCACTCCTGCTAGAGCGACGCCGCCGAGCGACCCTTGACGGGGAAGAAGCTGCTGGTCAGGCCGCGGGTCCGGCGGCTCTTGTGTGACCGGCCCACGTGTCGGCGGCGGACGTTCGTCGAGCAGGTCAGCGGGCTGAGCAAGCGGTATCGCCGTTCGAGCCTTGGGCTGAAGGGCTGGCTGCGGCAGGTCGGGGTTGAGCTCGGCGGCCGGGCTGGCGAACGGCTGTGCCGCCGGATGCACCTCGTCGCGGCCCGGACCCGGATGTTGGAACTCCTGGGTCCTGCGACGGCGCCGGAGCGGTCGCCGCGGGCCCTCGGTGTCGACGAGTTCGCCTTCCGCAAGGGCCGCACCTATGGAACTCTCCTGGTCAAGGCCGACCGGGCCGTGGACGTCCTGCCCGACCGGACCTCGGAGACCTTCGCCGCCTGCCTGCGTGAACGCGCTGACGAAGAGACCGCAGGGATATCCGAGGCGCCCACGCTGATGCAGCTCCCGCTGCATCAGCTGCCGCGGACACAGATCCTCGAACGGACCTGCCAACGCCACGCCGACGTGCACAAACTCGTCGCGGCCGGCTGGACGATCAGTGCGATCGCCCGTCGGCTGAACCTCGACCGCAAGACCGTCCGACGGTTCCGCGACACCGACCTCGACCAGCTCCTGGCTTCCGCCCACGAACGCCGCCCGGCAGGAGTGCTGGAGCCGTTCAAGCCGTACCTGAACACATGATTCACCGAGAGCCTCGGCCAGGTCAGCGGCAGTCGCCTCTTCCTGAAGATCCGTCAACGGGGTACCAAGGAAGCCGCCAAGTCGTCCGCAAACACCTCGCCGCCCTCCGCGTCGGCACCGCCGAACCCGTCCGAGCCGACATCCCCAGCCCACGCAGGATCACCAGCTGGATCATGCGACCACAGGGCTCCCGCACCCGTCCGCTCTCCTTGCGCGAGCACATGCTGGCCGCGGGACGCCGGGGCCGGGCCGTGACCTGGCGCAAGGGCTCCAGAGCGGCGATGAGCTCGCACTTCGTGCTGCTGCGGGTCCGCCTCGCGGGGCGGCGTCCCCAACCCGCCTGCGACGGCACGATCCCGCTGGTCTGGCTGATCGCGCAGTGGCCCGAAGACCAGGGAGAATACCGATTCGTTGTGCGGCCCGGGGCGGCGTAGCCCCGGCCTGGAAGCGGGTCAGGTACCGGGCGCCCGGAAGTCGACCGTCAGCCGGGCCGCCGTGTCGATCTGCTCTGGGGTGAGCAGCCGCACCACGCTGGACTGCAGGGCGCCGCTGGCCCGGACTGTCATCGAGACGCCCGCCATCGACTCATCGTCCGGCAGCTCGATCACGCAGTACAGGTCCGTCTCACCGAAGGCGAAAGCCAGCCACTCCAGAGTGCCACCACAGGAGGCGACCACCCTACGGACCGCCTCCACCCGGCCTGTGCCCCCGTCGGAGAGCAATCCCCCAGCGCCCTGAGCGGTGTAGCTGGCCTGGACCAGGTACTTCGGCATCTCGGTCTCCCGTCTTGCGAAAGCGTCGCGGGCACGGCGCCATCCCTACGATCTGGCAGCGCGCACCGCGCCGACCACCGGGAGACGCCCAAACGGCCGCACAGACCTGCCCTCGCCGGGCCGCACCACCCGCCTCGGAGTCCACGATCATCGCATACCGTCTCGACAGGCTGCCCCGCAAGCTGTGACTGCCGGCTACCAAGTGGCGGGTTTCTCGCGTATCTCCTCCGGCCTCCTCATTCATCGGATGGCACCGCCACGTCACCCTCGTCACCGCCACCCACCTGTTCCTGACCGAACAGCGGAGCTGCCAAAAAGCCCCTGTGGAAACACCGCGGCGGCGCTCGGGAGATGCCCGACAGCGTCATGGACTCGTGGAACCTGCGGCCGATCAGGGTTTTGATCCTGGCCAGCGTCCACCGCTGGTCCGGCCAGCCGTGCGCGACCGGGCCCTTGGCAAGCTCCTCCTCAAGCACGGCGAACAGGGTCTCGCTCAGCTTCGGCCGGGACGCCGGGCCTCGGGAACGAACCCCGTCCCGGCCGGCCGCCCTCCAGGCCTGCCGCCACCGCTGGACCGACCGGACGCTGACCCCTAACTCCTTTGCAACCTCGCCGCTGCCCCGCCCCGCGGCGAACATCGCGACCGCTTCCATCCGGACCCGCTCGCGGAACGCTTGCCTCTCCGCGGTCAGACCCCCACCCTGCGGATACCTCATACACCTGGCATACCGCGACGATCACCGATCGTCAGCCCCCCACGACAACCCGACTTCAAAGTCAGTAACAAAGCACTACTACTTGCTGTCCCACGCTTCCGCGAGCGGGACCACGTGGTCGATGTCCAGTGCCCCGGCCGGGGTCATCTCCCGCTCGCCGTAGTACGACCACCACACCCCGCCCGCCAGCGTGCACCCCGGACCGACCCCCGGCGTCACCACCGCCTCAGCGATCAGCACCTCGGCACGGGTGTTGCAGCCGTCCGTGGGGTTCGCGCCCACGTTCCAGTGCTTGAAGCTCGTACGCTGATAGCCCGTCCGGTCCTCAACAGCGAGCGGGAGCGCGCCGACCGCGACCCCTATCGGCAGCAACTGCGGCACCGCGGCCGGCTGTTCGACCGCGTACACAGCGGAGGCGGGAAACGAGAAGGCGAGAGCCGCGGCGGCCAAGGTCACAGCCCGCATCATGATCATCGCGAGGCCGGTTTTACCGACCCCCACCCACCAAGCGACAGGCCTCAGGCACGAGGTTCACCCGGACGGGAAGCGACATTCACTGGCGAAACGCCACTGCACACCATCACTGGCATGGGCTGGGTGTGCACCCACCGCGCTTTGCCCGGTGAGAAGTTCAGCAACAGGAAATCCAGCAGCCGAAGCAGGCCATGACCTCCTACCAAGATCCCGCACATCTGTCCGAATAAGCGTGGCCCAGCCACGTTAACCGTGGGTAGGGTGATCACCACATGGGTGGCAGCCCCAACCGGGATGCACCCTCGCGTGTGTCAGTGGCGGCCGGGGGGCCAGTGCCGCTATGGGGGACTGATTCGTTGTACGGCTGTGCCGATCATCGGGCGCGCGCCGGTTCGGTTTGCTGCCATCTGGGCCTCAGGTCCAGCGTGCTGACTCGGGCACCTCCTCGCGCCTCGTGCTTCCCGCTTCCGCCTTCATTCGTCCATGAAGGAAGGAAATCGTGCACTTAAAACATGGCGTTTTATCCAGAAGATCACGTAGATCCCGGCTCCTGACCCCTGCCGTGACATCCGTCGTCGCGATCGCGGTCCTGGGCGGTCTGGCCATCCAGCCGGCAGTGCTCGACCGTAGTGCAGCGTTGCGTGCTGATCCGGCGGCGGACGCGTACGACTGGCTTTACGACACCTCCGCGGAGCAGTGGCGCCAGGATCAGTGCCTGATGACCGATGTGCTGCGTCTGGGCGGTCCGTCCATGGCGCAGACGGCGCAGGACGCGCTCAACCAGCCTCAGGACAAGCTCCATGCGCTGGCTGACCGTGCCCGTTGGCAGCAGACTCCGCTCGCGACCGCGTACCAGAAGGACCGGGACGCGGCGTGGAGCTCGCTGCAGGCCATCAACTCTCTGAGGGACGGCTGGAAGAAGCCTCTGGAAGGGCTGACGAATCCCCCCGGAGGCATGAACACCGCCGACTTCCACTGGCCTCCGGGTTCGCCCGGCGATGGGAAGCAGGACTTCTACACGCAGACCGGGCTGAGCAAGTGGGTAGCCGAAAGGTTCTGGACTGAGGAAGGAAGCTTCTATCAGGACCCCACCCCCAAGGCCTATGACCAGGCCAAGGGGATGGTCAAGTACCTGGGGACTCCCCTCTACGGCAAGGACCCCGACGCTCACGCTCCCGGGGGCGACTGGAACCGTGACCTCGCGGAGCACGAGGCGTTCCAGCACCTGACGGACTGGTCCCCGGAGCCTATGGGCGCGGACAACGCCCGTCTGTTCATGGCCTCGGGAGGGTTCCCCCGCAGCGCTCCGCAGCCGGGGACGGCGGAGTACCGCATCGCGGTCGAGGACCTGAAAGCCCGGTTCGCCGGCTGCGCGTGGCGTGACCCGATCGACCCGAACAGGGTGCTCGACGGCATCACCACCACCGCGGCCGGCGAGTGGCAGCAGGAGATCGTCTCCCAGCAGGCGCAGCGCAACCAGATTCTCGCTGCGAATGCCGAGGCGACCACGGCGCTCGCGGCGGGGGCGAAGGCCTTGGGCGAGATGCTGGGGCACTCGTGGGTGGCCGACCACGCGACCCGCTGGCAGGACTACTGGTCGCCTGGCGGAATCGGCGCGGTCGGTGACAAGCCCGCGGTGATCGAGCTTCATGCCGTGGGAGGCAAGTGCCTTGATGTGGAGAACAGCGGCACCAACGACGGCGCGCCGGTCCAGGTCTACTGGTGCAACGGCACCTCCGCGCAGCAGTGGCAGATGTTCGGTGATGACCACGGCCTGCATCTGAGGAACGTGGTGTCGCAAAAGTGCCTGGATGTGTCGAACAACGACCCGGCCAACGGCACGCGGATTCAAATCTGGACGTGCAACAGTTCCCCGGCGCAGACCTGGGAGTACAACCTTCGGGCCACTACCGCCATCAAGAACGTCGGCACGGGCAAGTGCCTGGACCTGCACACCTACGAGCCCGGGTACGACTCCTGGCTGTGGGACTGCAACGGCACCGGCCCTCAGCAGTTCGACATCAAGCCGTCCGGCAACGGCGCCGTTCCGGCGCAGAGTGAGTTCACCAAAGCCAAGGCGGCCGTCACCGGAGCGCAGGCGGGCGCGAAGAAGCAGCTCGACGTCCTCAAGGTCCAGGCCGCAGCGGCCAAGAAGGCGTCGACGACGACCGACACCGCCGCGCAGGCCGCGTACACGATCGCGGACGCCAACGGTGCCCCGCGGGGCCGTGGCCTGCTGGTCGGCCAGCAGAAGGCCCAGGTCACCAAGGGTGCGGTGGCCGCGCTGGACGCGATGGTGAAGGCCGGCGAGACCGCCGAGGCAGCCACGCGTGCCTCGGGCGCGGACAGCGAGACCATCGCTCAGCGTGCTCTGGCGCAGGCCGCCCAGGCCAAGGCCGAGTTCCGCAGGGAGGCGGCCCACACGGCCGAGCTTCAGGCAAAGGCCTCCGCGGACGCGGCCAAGTCTCATCGGGACAACGCGAAGAAGGACGCGGAAACGGCAAAAGCCAAGCTCGGCGACGCGGTGAAGGTAGAGAGCGACGCCAAGGTAGCGGCAGCCACCGCTCACGCGAAGCGGCTGGCCGCCGAGGCGGAAGAGGCCAACGCGAAGAAGGAGAAGGGAACCGCGGCCGCCAAGCAGGCCGAGGCGGCCCAGCACCGCAACAACGCACAGGCCGAAGCCACGAAGGCGCAGGACGCCAGGACCAAAGCCGAAGCGGCCGAGACCGCTGCGGTCGACCGGAAGAACGACGCGGTCAAGGCACGCGACAACGCCAAGGCCAAGCGGGACGACGCCTGGGACGCTGAGCAGAAGGCCGAGGCCGAGCGTGCCAAGGCCAGTGCTAAAGCCGCTTACGCGGCTTCACTCGACGCTGGCACGGAAGCGGACGCGGCACGCACATCAGCCGATCAGGCTGATCAGAACGCCAAGGATGCCGAGACGGCCGCAGGCAGGGCACGGGGTGAGGCGAACGCCGCGACAACGGCGGCCGAGGAGGCGGACGCAGCGGCCACACGCGCCGAAGCTGCCGCCAAGCGCTCCCGCGCCGACGCGGACGGCGCTCAGGCCGCGAAGCTGAAGGCGGAGGCTGCGGTGAAGACGGCGACCAGTGCCGCCGCTGACGCCATCGCCGCTTCACAGCACGCCGCATCCGAAGCACGCAGCGCCGTCGCCATGGCCGACGAGGCAGACGGCCAGGCCAAGACGGCCAAGACCCAGGCTGACCTGGCGAACCAGGAAGCCCTCAAGGCGGTGACGGCCTCGGCCAAGGCAGCCGGCTTCGCCTACTGAGGTTTTTGGCGTGGTGTCGTCAGGGTCTGAGTCCGGTGGCAGCGAGGCAGCCGTCGACGATGTGGCTGCGGTACTGGATCTTCTTGAGGCCGGTCCTGAGGGCTCGGACAAGGTCCTCGGGAGTGGCGAAGACCGTGTTGGCATGGGCGGTGCGCCTGAGGACCGACCAGATGCCTTCGACCGGGTTGAGGTCAGGAGTGTAGGCGGGCAGGTGGTAGACGGTCAGCCAGTCGGTGACCTCGATGAACTCGCGCATGCCCTTGGTGCGGTGGGTGTTGAGGTTGTCCCAGATGAGGATGATCGGGGCGCCGAGACGGCCGTGGGCGTAGACCAGCAGCCAGCGGAAGTCCCTCCAGTCGTAGCTGCGACGCTCGCCCTTGGCAGGTCGCCGGTTGTGGACATGCAGTTTGTAGAACAGCCGTGAGCGTTCGCCGGGTTTGTAGCAGCACAGTCCGGCGAGGGTGACGCGGCAGCGGGTCCAGCCACGCATCCGGATCGTGGGGGTGAGGGCGCGACGGGCCCATGTTCCGCGGGACGGCGGCGTCATCGAGAAACCTGCCTCGTCCTCGAAGACGATCCAGGCCCCGAGCGCCGCCGCAGTCATTCCACGTGCGGCCACGTGTCCTTCATCCAGCTGGCCACCGCGGCATCGTCCCGTTCCAGGGCGCGCCTGGCCGGAGCCTGCCGGCTCCAGCCTCCACGCCGCATGGTCTGGTAGACCGCCGCGATGCTCAGGCTCACACGCAACCGGCGGCGGATGACCGCCTGGATCCTGGCCAGCGTCCAGGTCTGGTCCGGCCAGCCATGAGCGATGGGGCCTTTGTCGAGCTCTGCTTCCAGCACTGCGAACTGTTCGGGGCCGATCTTCGGCCGGCACATCGGCCCGCTCGAACGCAGTGCCCGGCGGCCGCCCTCACGCCAGGTCCGGCGCCAGCGCTGCACCGACCGCTCACTGACCCGTAATCGCTTCGCGATCACCTGATTCGTCAGCCCTTCAGCGAACCAGCCTGCCGCCTCCAGGCGAAGAGCCTCCCGGAAAGCCTGACGCTCCGACGTCAGACCCCCACCCTGCGGATACCTCATACAACCGGCATACCGCGACGATCAGCAGCCGTCAGCCCCCGACACAACGTAAAAATCCTCAGTATGTCACCGCGCAGGCCGCGGCCGATGCCGGCAGGTCTGCGTTTCGTGTATCCGATCCGGCGAACGACGCCATCCAGCTCGGCTCCCCGTACGTCACCACGGACTCGACCGCGACGCTGATCGTGCTCACCGGGCAGGCATCGAAGACAATCGCCGAACAGCAGAAGGCCATAGCCGAAGCACACGCCAAGAACGCCCAAGAAGAAGCCGCCAACGCCAAGGCCCTTGCCAACCAGGCGCAGGAAGACACCAAGGCCGCCTACCAGCACTCCGCCAACGCGGCCGGTTACGCCGCTGACGCCCGCGGCTACGCCAAGGAAGCCCTTGGCTACTCAGCCGAGGCCGCCACGTCCGCGTCCCTGGCCGCGGCCTCCCTGGCCCGCACCACCGAATTCGGCCGCCAGGCGGCAGAAGACGCCGTCGCAGCAGACCAGGCCGCAGACCGCTCCGAAGGCCACGCCAAGGACGCACGCAACTCCGCCGACCAGGCAGCCCTCGACGCCACCGCCGCCCGCAACGCGGCAGCCCAGGCCGAACAGGACGCCAAGGCAGCCCGCACAGCGGCCGACCGCGCCGCCACCGAAGCCGAACAAGCGGCGAAGGACGCCGACAAGTACGCCAAGGAAGCCCAGGAATCAGCCGACCGCGCCGAGAAGGCCGCCAAGGCGAAACAGATCAACGCCGGAACCGTCGTCGACCAGACCGGTGGCTCCATCGGCAACATGTTCTACGCCGTCAAGCGCATCGACAAAATCGGGGATCCCCAGACGGTAAAGAAGACCGAAGCCTGCGACAGCTGGATCGACAAGCTCGCCTACAGGGGCGGCTGCACCGTCACGGTGAAGATCCGGTACAAGGCACTCCTCGACCTGTACCTGTGTAACGCGCCGGTCCTGGACCCATCGAAGTCCACGTGTCCCGCTGATGCGACGACCTATCTGGGCGAGTACCCGACTGCGGAACTGTCCCAAGAGCTCACGCACACCATCACGATGGCCGAATACCAGGCGACCGTAGACCCAGTCGACATCCTCTTCGGCAGCTGGATCAAGTGCGTTCAGAAAATCGTACCCGGCGGCGAGAACGGAAGCTGGGGCGGATGCGCCTGGGCCGGGGTGGACGTCGCCCTCCTGTTCTCAGGGAAAATCCTCAGGCCGATCGCTGACGCCGTCAGGGCGGCTGATGCCGCCGCCAGGACCGGTATCGGCGTCGCGGACGCCTACAAGGCCCTGCGCACGCTTGGCCTGACCGAGACCGCTATCGAGGGTATCGGCGCCAGAGCACTGAGCGGATTCGCCGAAATGTGCGCCACCAAACCAAGGGCCAAGGCTCTTCGTGTGGCAGCCGCGCAGAGCGACGACCCTTGCATGGGGATGATTCCCTATTACAGCACGGAACTCAGCCGAATGGCATACACGGCCAGAAAAGCAGCAGGATTCACCTCTGGTCGCAATGTTGCGGTAGCGAGGGTTCCCGGCTGGAATAATCCGAAGACTGGCGATCTCGTGGTCGGCTTCAGTAAGGGGGATGGATATCACTCAGAGGATCACATCCTCGACCAGCTGAAGGCGAAGAACTTCAAGCCGTCTCAGATCACCGAGCTTTACAGCGAGCGGAGCCCCTGCCCCGAGTGCAAGCCCAAGTTGGCGGCAGTACTAGAGCCCGGGACCCCGATCTCGTGGTCCGTTCCCGACGGCGCAGGTTCAAGCGACTGGCTCTACGCCATGATCCAGGCGCTAGAGAGGCCGTCCTTCAAACAGTCCGCTGAACAATAAGATCAAGGTGCGGTGGGCCTCCCCGCCCTGCCGCCCACCACACCTGGCCACAAGAAGGAGGAAAAACTCTTGACAGAGTATGGGTTCATCCGCGCTTCCGATGAGGTTCTATCCATCCGAAATAAACTAGCGGACCAGGTCATCCAGGCTCTCCAGCGCGCCGGCTTGCCTGCTTTTCGTGAAGGAGAATCCGGATTCCAGGACCAGGCTGGCGCGGTGGTCCATGTCGAACCAGACGCCGAGACAATGTCAGCATCGGTATCCGTGGGATGGCGATGCAGCGCCGGTCAACTGCAGTCCGCTTTGGAGGATCTCACCTCGGGACTAACTGACACTCCTGCCACCCGCTACCCTGGCACGGTTGGTCTACATATGCAGATACCACTCATCAAGATTCTACTGTCGGCGGGGATCATCGCCACCCCCAATAATGACAATATGAATCCGAGTCATGTCCTAATTTTCGGGCGGACATCTGACCTACCACCCGAACTGAGGCCCACGTTCCTTCCACCAGGAACGTAACCAAAGGAAATTCCTGAACGGTCCGTCGGTTTCCATCGACGGGCCGTTCCGGCCGTCCCAGCCGAACCTCGGCATCTTCGCATCGGGAAGCCGCCATCACATGCGACAGCACACAGTCAGCGGCCCCCGCCGGCAGCACCATCGCAGGCTGCTCGGCCGCGTAGACAGCAGTGGCGGGAAGCGACAGAGTCAGAGCCGCGGCGGCCGTGGTCACGGCCCACATCATGAGGCCGCTCGTACCGTCCACTCACGCAACGGCCCTCTGGCGAACACAACCCTCACCCGGCTTGAGCCACCGGGCTCAGAACTTGGCAGCACCGGCTGGCGGCGAAAGCACAGCGACGGCGATAGACGGCTCTCGTACTGTCATGCGGCACTAACCTTGGTGCGCCGCAGTGATGTTCCAGGGGGGAGCTACCCACCGTGCAACCTTTGCAAGAGCAGGAACCCGAGCAGGTCGCCGACTACCGGCCTCTTGGCCGCCTAGGGTCTGCCGTCAAAGTGATCTTGCGTTGTGGATCATGGTCGGGTGATACGTCGCCATGAACTGTCGGACGCTGAGTGGGAACTCGTGCAGCCGTTGCTGCCGCAGCCTGCGCTGGGGCGGCCGCGGCTGGACGACCGGACGGTCCTGAACGGGATCGTGTGGAAGTTCCGGACCGGGGTCGCCTGGCGGGACGTGCCCGACCGGTACGGGTCGTGGGCCAGCCTCCACACCCGTTTCCGCCGGTGGGCGGCGGACGGAACATTCGAGCGGATGCTCCAGGCCGCGCAGGCGCAAGCGGACGCGGCAGGCGACATCGAGTGGCTGGTGTCGGTGGACTCCACCGTTGTCCGTGCCCACCAGCACGCGTCCGGGGCCCGAAAAGGTGCCTCTATGGCCTTCGTCAAGCCGTAGCCGGTATGGGCGGCTGGGTAGAAGGTGCCGTCTCGGAGCATGGCGAAGAGGACGTCGATGCGGCGTCGGGCGAGCGCGATGAGGGCTGCGATGTGGTGTTTTCCCTCGCGGCGTTTGCGGTCGTAGTAGGCGCGTGACTCCGGTTGGGACAAGGAGGCGAACGCGGCGAGGTAGAAGGCTCGTTTGAGCTGTTTGTTGCCTCGCCGGGAAGGATGTTCGCCGCGGATGGAGGAGCCGGAACTGCGGGTCACGGGTGCCAGGCCGGCGTAGGCGGCGAGGTGGCCGGCGGTGGCGAAACCGCTGCCGTCACCGACGTCGATCAGGATGCGGGCCGCGGTCCTGATCCCGATGCCGGGCATCGAGATCAGGACCTGGGAAAGAGGGTGGGCCTCCAGGAGTTCCTCGATCCGGGTGGCGAGGAGTTTTCGCTGGTCAAGGACGGATTGGAGGGAGCTGGCGAGGCTGGGGACGATCAGCGCGGCGGCGTCAGTGCCCGGGACGACGACGGTCTGTTCGTCGAGTGCGGTGAAGATGTCCTCGACCAGCTGCTCGGCCATCCGCGGTGCCTTGGGACGTATCAGGGTCGCCAGGCGGCGGCGTCCGGCCTTGCGGATCCGGGCCGGGGAGCCGAACTGGTCCAGCAGTTTCAGCACGGCCGGGTGCTGGATCCGCGGGCCCAGGACACGTTCCAGAGAGGGGTGGATCTGGGTGATCAGGCCGCGGAGCCGGTTGGCGATCCGGGTGGACTCGCCCGCGAGATCGTCGTCAAACCCGGCGATCATCGCGAGCTCGGCAACCGTTTCGTTCGCGAGATCGATCGTCCGCCGGGTGTGGGGCATCGCTCTGGCGGCGTCCGCGATGATGAACGCGTCGCGGGCGTCGGTTTTCGCCTCGCCAGGATAGAGATCGGCGATCCGCCGCATCGTCAGTCCCGGCAGATAGGCGACCTGGCAGCCTGTGTCCCGGGCGACCGCCAGCGGCAGGGCTCCGATGGAAGCAGGCTGGTCGACGACCACCAGCACCGTTCCGTGCTTGGCCTGGAGCTTGTCGAACAGCTCCCGCAGTTTCGGTTCGCTGTTGGGCAGAGGCTTGTCGAACACCCTCTTCCCCGCCCGGTTCAGGGCAGTGGCATGGTGATCGCCCTTGCCGACGTCCAGGCCCAGATAGACGTCGATGCCACTCTCGTGCGACATGCCCTTCGCTCCCGTGCTCGCCCGTTCCCCGGCCTCACCTGCGGCATCAGCGTGCCGGCATCCACGTTACGAAGAGATGCCTCGCCCATCCACGGGTCCGGCGCTCGTGCCTCTAATCAGCGGTCTGCCAATGCCTCCGACACCGGCGACACCACCTTTTCGATCATCATCGACTGGGGGCTCAAGTCATACCGGGGCCGAAGGCCGGGAGCCTCATTACGAGGCCACGAAGACGGTAACGGGGCTCCGCAGCCCGGCCCTCGGCCGGTCCCGCAGCGGGCTGACCAGCAAGATTCACCTGGCCCGCGACGGGACGGGCCGACCCCTCGCGTTCGTCCTGACCAGCGGGAACATCAACGACTGTACCCAGTTCACCGCCGTGATGGACGCGATACGGGTGCCCCGGATCGGGCCGGGCAGACCGCGCATCAGGCCCGACCACGTCATAGGCGACAAGGGCTACAGCTCGAAGGCCATCCGTTCTTGGCTGCGACGCCGCGGCATCACGCACACGATCCCGGAACGATCCGACCAGGTCCGCAACCGAACCCAGCGAGGCAGCCGGGGCGGCCGACCGCTGGCTTTCAACAAGCAGGTCTACAAGCACCGCAACGTCGTGGAACGGTGCTTCAACCGCCTCAAGCAATGGCGCGGCATCGCGACCAGGTACGACAAGACCGCCCAGTCCTACCAAGCAGCTGTCACCCTCGCGTCGCTCCTGATGTGGGCGTGACACTTTGACGACAACTCCTAGCCCGCACAGGTGATACGAAACAGGCAGTCAGAGGGCGTTTAGCTCATAATTTTGGTTTTTTGAGCCGGTATGGGCTTGCGGCCGGTCGGGGCTGCTGGGGTTGGTGTGGTTCATGGTGCGAAAGTGGCTGCCAGACGGGCTTCTTGGGCTGCCTCCTCCTGTTTCATCCCAAGCCGCCGGGTTTCACGCCGTGTGCTTCGGGCGCCGGTCCGCGCGCCTGGGCCACCTGGGTAGCCCGGAATCATGCCTGAACGCCGCCGATACCCAAGCGATCTGTCCGATGCCCGGTGGGAGCTGGTCGAGCCGGTCCTGACCGCCTGGCGGTCCGAGCGCCGCGGCCGAGGCCTGGACATCGGCCGGCCTCCGGACCACGATCTGCGGAGCCTGCTGGACGCAGTCCTCTACGTGAACCGGACGGGCATCCCGTGGCGCTACCTTCCGCACGACTACCCGCACTGGAACACCATCTACGCCTACTTCGCCCGCTGGCAGGAAGAGGGTGTCTTCGACCAGCTCAATACCCTCCTGCGACGTCAAGTCCGCAGGCAGGAGGGCCGCGAGGAGGAACCGACCGCCTGCGTCATCGACTCCCAGAGCATCAAAACCTCTACCAACGTGCCCGCCTGCGAGCAGGGCATCGACGCCGGAAAGAAGATTGTCGGACGCAAGCGGAGCATCGTCATCGACACCGTCGGACTCCTCCTGGCCGTCGTGGTCACCGCCGCGAGCGTGCAGGACTCAATCGCCGGGCAGACCCTCATCGAACGGGTCGCATCCGAGCATCCCACCATCCGCAAGACCTGGGTCGACGGCGGCTACCGCCAGCACCTCGTCGAGTACGCCGCCACCCTCGGCATCGACATGCACATCGTCCGCCGCGACCCCACCACCAGGGGATTTACCGTCCTGCCCCGCCGTTGGACCGTCGAAAGAACCCTCGGCTGGCTTATGAACCACCGCCGTCTCACGCGCGACTACGAAGCCTGCCCCCACCGCTCCGAAGCCATGATCCACCTCGCGATGATCAACCTCATGACCCGCAGACTCACCGTCGAATCCACCCCCACATGGCGCGGCGCATGAACCACTATCAACCCGGCAATCCGGGATGAAACAACAGGAGGAAACGCCCTCTCACGGTGGGGTGGCCAACAGCGTCCACACGCCGTGGGACAGATCGAGCACGCCCTCGATCATCCGGCTGGCCGCCAGGGCCAGCGGCATCCGGACGGCGTTCTGGAAGTACACCGACCGCGGCGTGAGATGGGCCGGCACGCGGCGCGCGTACAGCGAGAGCGCGGGCCGCCCTGCGTACCGGAACAGGCCCGGCCGATCCGCAGGCGACGTCGTGTCCGCGGGCACGGGCGCGCCGAGCACGATCCGCGCCGCAGTGACCACGAGGGTCCCGGTGTGCGCGATGTCCAGGACGATCGCGCCACCGCGCACCACGGCCGCGCTGCTCGTACCCGGCACCGGCAAGTCGATGCGGTGGGCCTCGAAGTCCGCCGCGGCGGCGGTGCACGGGGCGTCGGAGGGCTCCGGGCCCCGGCCGGACAGCCCGAGGGCGACCTCGTGGCACGCGGTGGCCGAGGCGCCATGAACAGGACACCACGACCAGAACCGTGCTGTGGGCACAGTCACCGGCGTGGCGCATGTGCCCGGCGCACAGTGCCGCGTTGTGCACCGCTCCACCACTCGAGATCACGCCGTGAGCCGGCTCCCTCCGCCTGCACCTGCACCCGTGTCCGACGACTTCAACGCCCGGCAGCCCGGCGTCCGCACCCTCAAGGCATCAGGGCTCAGCGACCGGGCGCGGTCGTCGTGCTGGAACGTACGACGAGGCGCGGTTCGACCGAGCGCGGCTCGGGGACGGGGCCGGGGGCGTCGATCTGGCGGAGCAGATGGGTCACCGCGAGGGCGCCCATGTGCTGGAACGGCTGGGCGATGGTGGTGAGGGAGGGTGAGCAGTACTCGGCGAGCTCGATGTCGTCGAATCCGACAACCGAGATGTCGTCCGGTACGCGCCGCCCCGCCTCGTGCAGGGCCCTGATCACCCCGAAGGCCATCTCGTCGCTCGCGACGAAAACGGCGGTGACGTCCGGGATCCGCGCGAGCACCAGGCCGTTCCGGTAGCCCGAGGCGGGTGACCAGTCCCCCTCCAGCGGTGGCGGCACCGCACAGCCCGCGCTTTCGAGGGCGGATTGCCAGCCGTCGCGGCGGTGGGCTGATTCCAGCCACTCCACGGGGCCGGTGATGTGCCACACCGTCTCGTGTCCGAGGTCCAGCAGGTGCTGGGTGGCGATGCGAGCGGCCTGGACCTGGTCGATCGCGAGGACCTCGGTCGCGTCGGTGCGCGAGCCGTCGATGGTGACGGTGGGCGTGGAGCGGGTGAGCTGCTCGATCCTGCTGCTGGTATGAATGAGCGGCACCGAGAGGATGATCCCTTCGACGTCCTGGTCAGCGAGCCGGGAGAGCGCGTTCTCGATGGCGGAGGTGTCCAGCGAGGCGGTGGTGGCGGCGCTGACGGCGTAGCCGGCCTCATGGGCAGCCTTCTCGATGCCGGAGGTTACGGCTGCCCTGGAGTAGAAGCTCGTCTGGAGGGTCACGACGCCGATGCTCCGGCTCCGGCCCGACGAGAGCATCCGCGCGGCGTTGTTGCGGCGGTAGCCGAGCTGGTCGACCGCCGCCAAGACCTTCGCGCGCGTCTTCTCCTGCACGTTGGGGTGGCCGGCGAGCGCGCGCGAGACGGTCTGCGCGGACACGCCCGCAACCCGGGCAACGTCCACCATGCCCGGGGGGCGCGCTCCGCTGTGGGTGTCACCGCTCTTCGCCATGGGATCCCTTTCTTCTGTCCGACCTGGTCAATGATATCGCTCGCATGGCTGTTCACGTGCAGTTTCACTGGCCAGGACACCAACCGCTACCACCTATTGGCATCGATAACATTCTCTGCCATAGTTTCGGCCAGCACACCGGGCGGACGACACCGTCGGTGTGCCCCGTCGGACAGGCGGCCCCCGTGCAGGACGTCTCCGTTGCCTGCCACGGCACTCAGGAGGAGCTGTGAAGCGTAGTTTCATCCGTTTTGTGGGAGCGGCGGGAGTCCTCACCCTCGCCTTTGCGGCCACCGGCTGCTCGGGGTCGGCGTCCGGCACCCCATCGACCCCCGGAAAGGCATCGATAACATTCTGGGGATGGGCTCCCGGCTACGAGGACGCCGTCAACGCCTTCAACGCAGGCCACCCGGACATCAAGGTCACCTACCAAACGGTGCAGCCCGGGGCGAAGGGTGGCTACCAGAAGATGCTGAACGCCGTGAAGGCGGGCAACGCACCCTGCCTGGCCCAGGTGGGGTACGAGACGATGCCCAGCTTCGCCGCCCAGGGCGCCCTCCAGAACGTGTCGAAGCACGCCGGCTCCGCCAAGCAGGAGTACCAGAGCGCCGCCTGGAACGCGGTGAGTCTCGGCAAGGCCGTCTACGGAGCTCCGGTGGACACCGGCCCCATGGCCCTCTTCTACAACAAGAAGCTGTTCGACTCGCTCGGTCTGAAGCCCCCGACCACCTGGGCCGAGTATCGCGCCGCGGGGGAGAAGATCCACGCCTCCGACCCCAAGCGGTTCATCTCCTCGCCCTACCTCGACTACGACTACGCCGGGCTCGCCTGGCAGGCCGGCGCCGACTGGTTCGGCGTCGACAAGGACGCCTGGAAGGTCAACATGGCCTCCGCGGAGAACAAGAAGGTCGCGGACTACTGGCAGGGCCTCGCGAACGACGGCCTGATCAGCAGCGCCCCCATGTACGACCAGGCGTGGTACACGGGGCTGGGCAACGGCGACATCGCCACGGTCGTGGGGGCGGTGTGGCAGGCGGGAGTCATCAAGGGCGGCGCCAAGGACGGGGACGGGCAGTGGGCCGTCGCCCCCATGCCGCAGTGGCAGGAGGGCGACAAGAAGGTCGGCAACGCGGGCGGATCGGCCACGGCCGTGCTCAAGGGCTGCGAGAACACCGCGGCTGCATGGGAGTTCGCCCACTGGCTGGGAACCGACAAGCAGGCGTTCGGCACGCTGGTCGAGAAGGCTTCGCTCTATCCCGCAGCGAACGATCTGCTCCACCTGCCGCAGCTGAAGGCCGACCCCTACTTCGGCGGCCAGCAGATCTACGACGTCTTCGCCGCGGCCGCGCCCGACGTCGACCCCGGGTGGACCTGGGGCCCGCTGATGACCTCCACGGTCGCGGACCTCAATGACGGCCTCGGCAAGGCGTGGACCGGAAAGGGAACCATCGCGCAGGCCCTGGGCCACGCTCAGGACTCGACCCTGGCCGAAATGCGCAAGCAGGGCCTGGCGGTCGCGCAGTAGCACTGTCGCCGGGGCGGGGACGCGACAGGGATCCTTCTCGCCCCCGCCGCGCCATCAGCAAGTGCAAGCAGTCGCCCCGCCGTTGACTCGCCGGCCGGCGGGGCGAACCACAGTGAGGACCCCGTTCGTGACCCAAGCCTCCCCTTCGGTACGCGCAACCGGACGGCGCCCGGCGGCCGCCGCTCCGTCCCGGCCCGCACGCGGAGCCCTCTCCGGGCGCCCGCGGCCTCTGAGCCCGTTGCTCTTCTGCGCCCCGTTCGTCGCCCTGTTCGTGGCCATGTACATCGCACCGATCCTGTACGCGGCCTACAACAGTCTTTTCACCGTCCGCCGGTCGGGTCTGGGCCTGACCGCCCCGACGGAGGTCTTCGCCCCTCTGGACAACTACGTGCGCGCCGTGCACGACGGATCGTTCACGGCCTCGCTCGGCCGCGTGGCCCTGTTCGGCGTCGTACAGGTGCCGCTCATGCTGGCAGTGGCACTGGTGCTGGCCCTGCTCATCGACTCCAAGTCGGCGCGGGGCCGGGGCTTCTTCCGACTGACGAGCTTCATCCCCTACGCGATCCCCGGCGTCAGTGCCGCACTCGTGTGGTCGTTCATGTACTCCTCGACGTCCAGCCCGCTCAACCGGCTGCTCGAACCGTTCTCCGTCACCATCCCGTTCTTCGACGACGACATCGTGCTGTGGTCGGTGGCCAACATCGTCACCTGGAGCTGGGCCGGCTACAACATGATCATCATCTATGCGGCCCTGCAGTCCATCCCCGCCGAGGTCCTGGAAGCCGCCCGGATGGACGGAGCCTCCGCCCTGCGGATCGCCTGGAGCATCAAGATCCCCGCGGTACGGGGCGCGCTGGTGCTCACCACGGTGTTCTCGATCATCGGATCGGCCCAGCTGTTCAACGAGCCGACCGTGCTGCAGCCGGTCTCCGGCGGTTCGATCTCCTCCGCCTTCACGCCTCTGATGTCGGCACAGAGCGCGGTCGCAGCGGGCAACTACCCGTACGCGGCAGCCCAGTCGGTCCTGCTCGCGGTCGCCGTGGGCCTGGTGTCACTCATCTTCTTCAAGCTGACCCGCCGAGGAGACCAGGCATGACCACGGTGATCCCTGCCCCCGTTCCCGCCCCCTCGCCGGCGCCCAAGCGGATCGGACCCCGCCGCGAGACGCGCCCGGCCGGCCGCGTCACCGTACTCGCCCTGCTGGGACTGTCCGCGTTCTACTTCCTCTTCCCGCTGTGGTGGCTGCTGGTGTCTGCGACCAAACCCTTCGGGGAGCAGTTCAGTGGCAGCGGCCTGTGGTTCGACGGCTTCGGCCTGTTCGACAACGTCGCCCGGCTCAGCAGCCAGGACGACGGCATCTTCTGGCGCTGGATGCTCAACAGCGTTCTGTACTGCGGCGTCGGCGCGCTCATCGGCACCGTCTTCTCCGCCCTGACCGGGTACGCCCTGGCCAAGTACGACTTCCCCGGCCGCGGAACTCTGTTCTCCCTGGTCCTGGCAGCCGTCCTCGTGCCCAAGGTGCTGTTCACTCTGCCGCTGTACCTGATGTTCTCGGGCGTTCACCTGATCGACAACCCTCTGGCGGTCCTGCTGCCGAGCGTCATCAGCCCTTTCGGCGTCTACCTGGCGCGCGTCTTCGCCGAGCAGAGCGTGCCCGACGAGGTCCTCGAAGCCGGCCGTCTCGACGGCGCGGGTGAATTCCGCATCTTCCGCACGATCGGGGTGCGGATGATGCTCCCTGCCCTCGTCACGATCTTCCTGTTCCAGTTCGTCGAGATCTGGAACAACTACCTGCTGCCCGCCATGGTCCTGGGAGACGACCGGCTGCAGCCGGTCACGGTCGGTCTCGTCGCCTGGAACGCCAGCCACGTCGCCGTACCACCGCCCCTCGTCGTCATCGGGTCCCTGGTCTCCATCACCCCGCTTCTGATCGCCTTCCTCGCGCTCCAGCGCTTCTGGCGCGCGGGCATGACCGCCGGAGCCGTCAAATGACCCCTCCCGCCCTCACCACCGAGTCCGCCGGCACCGCCCGCCCCGCCCCCGTCACCGACGCGCTCGTCACGCAGCCCGTGCTGAGCTGGGCCGACGGCGCCTTCCTGCGCCACGGGCAGCCCCACCGGGTCCTGTCCGGCTCCCTGCACTACTTCCGCGTCCACCCGCAGCAATGGGCCGACCGCCTCCGGCGCGTCGCCGCACTCGGCCTCAACACCGTGGACACCTACGTGCCGTGGAACTTCCACGAGCGCAGACGCGGTGACATCCGCTTCGACGGCTGGCGTGACCTGCCGCGGTTCCTCCGGCTCGCCGAGGAAACCGGCCTCGACGTCATCGTCCGCCCCGGCCCGTACATCTGCGCCGAATGGGACAACGGCGGCCTGCCCGCCTGGCTGACCGGACGGCCCGGCATGCGGCCCAGGAGCAGCCACCGCGAGTTCCTCGACGAGGTCGGACGCTGGTTCGACGCATTGATCCCGCTCGTCGCCGACCACCAGGCGGCACACGACGGCCCGGTCGTGGCCGTGCAGATCGAGAACGAGTACGGCAGCTACGGCGACGACCACACCTACATGCGCTGGCTGCGCGACGCCCTGGCAACACGCGGCGTCCGCGAGCTCCTGTTCACCGCGGACGGGCCCACACCGCTGATGCTCGACGGCGGCACCCTTCCCGGCGAACTCGCGGCCGCCACGTTCGGGTCACGCCCCGACCAGGCTGCCGGGCTGCTGCGTTCACGCCGCGCCGACGAGCCCTTCCTCTGCGCCGAGTTCTGGAACGGCTGGTTCGACCACTGGGGCGAGAAGCACCACGTCCGATCCCCTTCGAACGCCGCCGACGACGTCGACGGCATCCTGGCCCAAGGCGGGTCGCTGAGCCTGTACATGGCACACGGCGGCACCAACTTCGGGCTGTGGGCCGGCGCGAACCACGACGGCACGGCCCTCCAGCCGACCATCACCAGCTACGACTCCGACGCCCCAGTGGCCGAACACGGCGCGCTCACCAGCAAGTTCTACGCGCTGCGCGACAAGCTCGCCCCCCACAGCACACGGCCCGTCCCCGAGCCGCCGGACGACCCGCCCCTGTTGGAGCCCGCCACCCTCCCCGTACACCGCGGATCCGCGCTGCCGGCTGCACTGAGGTCGGTGTCGACGCCCGTGCACGCCGCCAACCCGCTGAGTTTCGAGGAGCTCGGCCAAGCTTCCGGCCTCGTGCTCTACACCGCGCACCCGGTCGTACCGCCCGGCACCCACGAGGTGACGGTCACCGGCCTCCACGACCGCGCACAGGTCTTCGTCGACGGCTCCCTCGTCACCGTCCTGGACCGGCCGACAGCGTCCTTCGGCGTCACCGGCACGGGCGCGGCGATCCAACTCGACCTGCTGGTGGAGAACCAGGGACGCATCAACTACGGCCCCCTGCTGGGACAGGGGAAGGGCATTCTGGGCGGGGTCCGCGTGGAGCGGCGGCTCGTCCACGGATGGTCCATGTGCCCCCTGCCGCTCGACGAGTGGACCGCCGAGGAACTCACGCGCGCCGGCACGGCCGCCGAGTCCGCCGACAGCCGCGGCATCGCCACCGCACGCCTGCACGTCGATGAGCCCGCCGACACCTTCCTGAGCCTGCCCGGCTTCGGCAAGGGCTTCGTCTGGGTCAACGACACCCTGCTCGGCCGCTACTGGGACGTGGGCCCGCAGACGACCCTGTACCTTCCCCGTCCGCTGCTGCGCACGGGGGACAACCTCCTGACGATCCTGGAACTCGACCGCTTCGGCCACCATGTCGACCTCGTGGACGCGCCCGACCTCGGGCCCTGCGAGGAGTACATCGAGACGTTCGACTGAGCGCCGACGCCGCTCCCCCACACCCCTCGCACGGTCGATTCAGCAACCGCGCAACACCTCGAAGGAATCCAGCACCGATGTCCACTCCCCCGGGCTCCGCGCACACCTCCCACACCTCACGCGAGATCGCCTCCCAGCCGGACTGCTGGCGCATGGCGGCCGCCTCGGTCACCGACCACCAGGACGTCCTGCCCCGGCTCGGTGAGCGCGTGGCCGTCGTCGGCTGCGGAACCTCCTGGTTCATGGCCCTGGCCTACGCCGAACTGCGCGAGCGGGCCGGTCAAGGCGAGACGGACTCCTTCGCCGCCTCCCGGTTCCCCGCGGGCCGCCGCTACGACCGCATCGTGGCGCTGACCCGCTCGGGCACCACCACCGAAGTCCTGGACCTCCTGGCCAGGCTGCGCGGGCAGGCGCCGGTCACCGCCGTCACCGCCGACGCAGGCACCCCGGTGGCCGACGTTGCCGACGGCGTCATCGAACTCGCCTACGCCGACGAGAAGTCGGTCGTGCAGACCAGGTTCGCCACGACGACATTCGTCCTTCTGCGTGCCCACCTGGAGAGCGGCGGCCCGCTGCCCCGGGGAGTGCGTACGATCGCGCAGGCCGCCGCGGACGCCGAACGGGCCGTGGCCGCACCGCTGCCCGAGGTGATGTGCGCAGCGGAGCAGATCACCTTCCTGGGCGATGGCTGGGCCTACGGCCTTGCGCTGGAGGCGGGGCTGAAGATGCGGGAGGCGGCCGGCGCCTGGACGGAGGCATACCCGGCGATGGAGTACCGCCACGGCCCCATCAGCATCGCCCGCCCCGGCCGCGGCACCTGGGTCTTCGGCCCCGCACCGCACGGCCTCGCGGACGACGTCGCCCGTACCGGCGTCGCCTACGTCGCCGAATCCGGCGACGCGGCCGGCGATCTGGACCCGCTGTCCGACCTCGTACGAGCCCAGCGCCTGGCCGTCCACCTGGCCGGCGCACGGGGGCTCGACCCGGACCGGCCCCGTGCTCTGAGCCGCTCCGTGGTGCTGGCCGGCGCGCATGCCTGAGCATGCCGGCAGCCGCACCTGCGTGATCGCTCTGGACGTCGGCGGCACGTCGATGAAGGGCGCGCTCCTCGACCGCACCATGCGGCCGCTGGCGACCCTGCGCAGCTCGACCCCGCGGCGCCAAGGCCATGAAGCCACGGTGGACGCGATCACCTGGTTGCTGCGCGACCTGGCGGGGGCGGCGGTCGGCATCGGCGTGGAACCCGTCGCCGCGGGCATCGTGGTCCCGGGCATCGTCGACGAGCCCACGCAGCGCGCGGTGCACTCGGTCAACCTCGGCTGGTACGACCTGCCCCTGGCCGCGGTACTCACGGACGCGACGGGACTCCCGGTCCGGATCGGCCACGACGTCCGCGCCGGCGGCACGGCGGAGAGCAGGCTCGGCGCAGCCCGCGGCTTCGACGACGCCCTCTTCGTGGCCATCGGCACGGGAATCTCCGCCGCCCTCCTGGTCGAAGGCCGTCCGCTCCGTGCGTGCGGATACGCCGGAGAAATCGGACACCTGACGGTCGCCCCCGGAGCCGAGCAGTGCGCGTGCGGCATGAGGGGCTGCCTGGAGGCGGTGGCCTCGGCCCGCGCGATCGCCGCCGTCTACGCCGCCCGGTCTGGGCATGAGGTCGAGGGGGCCGAGGAGGTCGCGGCTCTCGTGGCGCGTGCCGATCCGGTGGCGTGCCGTGTGTGGGAGCGCGCCGTCGAGGCGCTGGCGGAAGCATTCGCCGCGTGCGCCGCGGTCCTCGCTCCGGAAGTGATCGTGGTCGGCGGGGGCCTGTCCCAGGCCGGCGGCCTCCTGATCGACCCCCTGCGCATCGCGCTCGACCGCCGCCTGAGCTGTCACCGGCGACCGAAGCTGGTCCGGGCGGCTCTCGGGGAGCAGGCCGGCTGCCTCGGAGCCGGCCTGCTCGGCTGGGAAGCCGCCGACGCCGACCCAGCGGCCGGCAGGCCGGTCGAGCTGGTGGCCGACCCGGCCGGAGGAGCACTGTGATCCTCACGGTCACCCTGAACGCCGCCCTGGACGTCACCTACTTCGTCGACGAGGTGACCCCCCATGCCTCCCACCGCGTCACGCAGCCCGTCGAGCGGGCCGGCGGCAAGGGCATCAACGTGACGCGGGTCCTGGCGGCACTGCGCCACCCGGTGCTCGCCACGGGTCTGGTGGGAGGGACGACCGGCCGGATCCTCCGCGAGGACCTGCGGGCGTCCGGCCTCAAGGACGCACTGGTCCCCGTACGGGGTGAATCCCGCAAGACCATCACCGTCGTCTCCGAACGCAACGGGGACGCCACCGTGTTCAACCCGCCCGGGCCGCACGTCGACCCGCAGTCATGGCGGGCCTTCACACGGCGGTTCGCCGAACTCGCCGCCCGGGCCGACGTCGTCGTTCTTGCCGGCAGCCTCCCGCCGGGTCTGCCGTGCGACAGTTACGCCGGACTGCTGGCGACGGCCCGTGACGCCGGGGCCGTGACCGTCCTCGACACCAGCGGCGCCGCCCTGCTCGCCGCGCTGGACGCCGGCCCGGACGTGATCAAGCCGAACGCGGCGGAGATCCGCGAAGTCACCGGACGGTCCGATGTCGCCGACGCGGCCGCGGAACTCCAGGCGCGCGGCGCTCGGACGGTCGTCGCCTCCGACGGCCCCCAGGGCCTGCACGCCGTCACCCCGGAGGGGCGCTACCGCACCCTTCCGCCCGCCCAGCTGCGCGGCAACCCGACCGGCGCGGGTGACGCCTGCGTCGCCGCGCTCGCAGCCGGTCTCGCGACGGGCCTGCCCTGGCCGGACCTCCTGCGGGACGCCGTCGCGCTGTCCGCGGCCGCCGTCTCGGCACCCCTCGCGGGCGACTTCCGCCGCGACCTCTACGACCAGTTCCGTACGACCGCAACCGTGAGTGTGGAGAGGCCCCATGCCGCTGACAGCCACTGACGACATCATCGGCCCCGCGTACGCCCTGAACCGGGGGGTCGGAGCGTTCAACGTCGTCCAGCTCGAGCACGCCGAGGCCATCGTGGACGGAGCACACCGGGCGAACCTGCCCGTGATCCTCCAGATCAGCGAGAACACCATCCGCTACCACGGCTCCCTCGCACCGATCGGCCGCGCCGCACTCGCCCTGGCCGAGCAGGCGACGGTGCCCGTGGCCGTGCATCTGGACCACGCCGAGTCCGAGGACCTGGTGCACGAAGCCGTTCGGCTCGGCTTCACCTCCGTGATGTTCGACGCCTCCAAGCTGCCGTACGGGCAGAACGTCGCGGCCACCCGGGCGGTCACCGAGTACGGGCACCGGGCCGACGTTCTCGTCGAGGCGGAGCTGGGCGAGGTAGGCGGCAAGAACGGCGCCCACGCCCCCGGTGTCCGCACCGACCCCGCGGAGGCCCGGGAGTTCGCCGCGGCGACCGCGGTGGACTGCCTGGCAGTGGCGGTCGGCAGCTCCCACGCGATGGCCACTCGCGACGCCGTACTGGACTTCGACCTGATCGCGCGGCTGCGCAGCGCCACCCGCGTGCCGCTGGTCCTCCACGGTTCGTCGGGCGTCTCGGACGCGGACCTCGCCAAAGCCGTGTCGGCGGGGATGACGAAGGTCAACATCTCCACCCACCTCAACGGCATCTTCTCCGCGACCGTCCGGCGGGAACTCCACCGTCAGCCCGCGGTCAGCGACTCCCGCAAGTACCTCGGCCCGGCCCGTGAGGAGGTCGCGGCGGAAGTCGCGCGCCTCCTGAACGTTCTGGCGGGCGTCTGAGGACCCGCCCCCCACACTGCTCCGCGCCCCGTGTCGTCCTGCCCCGGGGCGCGGAGCACCCCACTCGGGCCGCCTCGCAGCAGTCCCGAGCACAACCGCCGTCCCCAAGGACGACGGACCGTCAAGGGAGCCGCCCCACTAGGCTCCTCCCATCAGGGAGTACCCGTGATCACTCCTCGAAGCAGACTGGCCGGCGCACTCGCCGCCGCCGCGCTGGTCATCTCCGGCGGCAGCACGCTGATGATGCCCTCGGCATCCGCAGCGTCGACCGCCCCTGTCCCCGCCCCCGCCACCTACTCCGTCACCGTTGGCGCCAAGGGCTCCTGGACACACCCTGACGACACCCCCGCCGGCACCTACGTCGACAAGGACGGCACGTTCTACTTCCAGCAGGCCCACGCGCTCTACGGCGCCGACGATCCCCGCAAGTGGACGTTCTTCACCGGGACGAACCTGGACACCGCCACCCGGTCCGTCGCCATCAGCGACGCGGTCAACCCGGCCAACTCCAACGACCGCAACAACGACACCACCTGGCGCTGCAACAACAGCCCCACCGGGCTCGAAGCGACACCCGCCCCGGCGGGTTCGAGCTACGCACACCGGAACTACTGTGACCTCGCCGGCGTCTGGGTCGACCCGGACACCGGCGACTGGTACGGACTCGTGCACAACGAGTTCACCCCACAGCCGTTCACCGACGGCCTGCACTACGACGGCATCGACTACGCGGTCTCCAAGGACCAGGGCCGCACGTGGACCATCAAGGACCACGTCATCACCTCGCACTACAGCACCGAGCGCGGGGACGACGCCGCCTTCCCGCAGCAGACCTTCCACTACGGCACCGGTGACCAGCGGCTGTTCGTCGACACCGGGTCCGGTTACTTCTACGCCTTCTACGGCTCCCGGATCGTGAACAAGGGCGGCGGCTGGGCCGCGTTCTACGGGCACGTCGCCCGCGCTCCGATATCGGCGAAGCTGGCGCCCGGCTCCTGGCAGAAGTGGTACGACGGCGCCTGGTCCGAGCCCGGCCTGGGCGGCCGCGAGAGCAACATGGTGCCCGTCGGCTCCGGCAGCGCGACCGGATACACCCCGCCGTCGAAGGAGTACGACCCGGCCAACAGCGGCTCCGTGAGCCAGCAGGTCGCCGCCGGCCTGATGCCCCCGACGTCCCCGCTGTTCGTCATGGACATCACCTACAACGCCCACCTCGGCCTGTACATCGGCCAGCCCCAGGCGGTCGACCAGAGCGGCAACGCCTCCCAGGAGATCTACGCCACCGCTGACTTGACCACCCAGAAGTGGTTCCGTCTCGGCGACACGGGCAGCTACAAGAACGCCTCCTGGTACCGCTGGTTCCTCGACAGCGGCAACAAGACCAGCTCCACCATCGTGGGCAAGAACTTCCGCTCGTACTGCTCCTTCGGCTGCTCCAACGGAGCCAGTAGCGAGTACGTCAACCTCGCGATCGACACGACCGAGCCCGCCGCGCCGGTCGACACCTCCAAGGCCTACCGCATCGGCAGCGCGGGCGGCCGGGTCCTGGCCCAGGTTTCCGGCAGCTCGGCCACCACGTCGAGCGCCGCCGCCACCGGCTCCGGCCTCGAGTCGTGGACTTTCGCCTCGAACGGCGACGGCTCGTACCGCATCGCCAACTCCGGCACCGGTCAGCTCCTCGGGGTGGGCGCTGCCTCGACGGCGACCCGCGCCTGGGGCACCAAGCCCACCGTCACCGCGGCGGGAACCGGCGGACCCACGGTCGGCCAGCAGTGGTTCGTCATACGCGGCACCTCGCCCGCCGATGGCGCCTCCACCGGCACGTACAAGATCGTCAATCGGTACAGCGGCCTCGTCATCGGCCTCTCCGCGGACTCCACCCGCCTTGCCGAAACCACCCCCACCCGCAGCTGGACCAACACCACCGGCAACGCGGTCGGCGGCACCCGCACGGCCGGCGAGCAGACCCTGACACTGATCCCGATCGCCCAAGTCCCCGAAACGGTGATGGTCACCAACCCGGGCAACCAGGCCGGCACCGTGAACAAGGCCGTCTCCCTCCAGGCCGTGGCAACCGACTCCCTCGGCAAGCCCCTGACCTTCACGGCGACCGGCCTGCCGACCGGGTTGAGCATCAGCTCCAGCGGCCTGATCACCGGCACTCCCACCGCCGCCGGCGCCTCGACCGTGACGGTCACCGCAGCCTCCGGCACCGCCGGGGGCACGGCCACGTTCACCTGGGCGGTCACAGCCTCCCTCGACGGAGTCCACACCCTCACCGCCGGGGGCAAGGCACTCGACAACCCAGGCCACAGCACTACCCCCGGCACCCAGCTCATCACCTGGTCACCCAACGGCGGTGCCAACCAGAGCTGGACGTTCACTCAACAGACCGATGGCACGTACCAGCTCAAGAACAGCGAGTCCGGCCTCTGCGCCGACGTCGAAGGAGGCTCCACCAGCCCCGGCGCGAAGATCGTCCAGTGGACCTGCAGCAACGGCGCCAACCAGCGCTGGAACATCACGCGACAGGCGAACGGCACCCACACCGTCGCCTCCGCCTGGAGCGGACTGCTCCTGACCACCGCCTCCTCCGCCAATGGCGCACTGGTCACCCAGCAGCCCGACACCGGCACCACGCTCCAGCAGTGGACCGTCAACTGATGCCACTACGGCCGCCGCGGCCTTGACCGGCCTGCCGGGGTCCCGGCCCCCACCCGGAACCCCGGCAGGTCTTCCCAAGCACACGGCGACTGACGGCCGCGGCTGGAGCCACGTCACCCAGCTCCCGGCCCGCCCCGCTCAGGCGCTCTGCCACCGGCAGGGAACGAGTAACGACCGTCAGCCGGGACTCGGCCAGCAGGCGCGCGGCGGCCGTGGACGAGCAGATCGCCATTACAGGACGGTGCCGTGCAGGGCACGGCTGATAAAGCCGTGCCTACGATGGAGAACGCTCCAGCCCCGACAGTTGCGATGCCCGCGCCGAGGCGTTGTCACCGGGTGGCTATCCGAGCCAAACGATGTTCAGCACGGTCAGGCGGTGCAGGGGTCTGTTGACCCAGTAGGTGAGGGACAGCCTGCCGACCGACGCGTAGCGCACGTCCTCGCCTTCAGGGTCGTCGGCGTTCCACTGCCCGAACCCCCATGGGTTGACCGCGGCGGCGTCCAAGACGTCCCACACGGTGTCCTCTGCGTGCTCGGGCAGGGTGTCGAGAACCTTCGCAGCCGGCGCGGAGAAGCGGACCGCGTGCGGTTGCCCGGTCACCGGCGCCTTCCCCGCAGCTCTGCCATGTCAATCGTCTCGCCGTCGTCGTAGCCGGAGGCGACGAACGCGTCGACCGCCGGGGCATGGGCGAGGCGGCCCTGCCAGTCCTGGACGACCTCGTACAGACCGGCGAGGGAGAACGTCCGGCGCGACTCCTCCAGCGCTGCCGTCCACTCCCGCTCGAAGGCCGGCACCCACTGCGGCGCACGCCGGTCGGCACGCAGCTGGGCGAGGAGTTCAGCCGGGGCACCGGGCGAGGGCGCATACGACGGGATGGGCGTGTGCTCAGGCTGAGCGCTCATGATCGTCCTCCAGGAAGTCCTGTCGCCCCACGCTAGTACTGCCGCTGCCATCAGGGTCCCAATTCAGGTGCGGCTGTTACATCACTGTGCCGCCGGATTCGGCGTACGCCACCGGGTCCGTGAGCAGTTTCCGCCGGTGACGCTCCTGATGCTCTGCACCCCTCGGTGGATTCGCTCTGGCGAGGGAACCCGGGTGCCAGTGGGACTGTAAATCGTTCGATGTAACTCCCGATCAAGGAAGATGCATCGATGACCAGTGAGAACGTGACCGAGGCCGAGACCGTCGAGCCGTCTGAGCCGAAGCCGTCGAAGGCGGTGGATGACCGGCTGATCGACGAGTTGGTGTCCCGGGCTCAGGCTGAGGGCTTGCAGCTGGCCGGTGAGGGCGGTCTGCTGCAGCAGCTGACGAAGCGGCTGCTGGAGTCCGCCCTGGAGGGCGAGATCACCGACCACCTCGGCTATGACAAGCACGATCCGGCCGGGAAGAACGGCGGCAACTCCCGTAACGGAACACGAGGCAAGACCGTGCTGACGGACGTCGGTCCGGTGGAGATATCCGTGCCCCGGGACCGTGACGGATCGTTTGAGCCGAGGATCGTCAAGAAGCGGCAGAAGCGCCTGTCCGGGGTGGACGAGACGGTGATCTCGCTGTCCGCGAAGGGTCTGACGACCGGCGAGGTCCAGGCCCACCTGGCCGAGGTCTATGGCGCCGAAGTCTCCCGCCAGACGATTTCGACCATTACCGACAAGGTCATGGACGGGATGGCCGAGTGGCAGAACCGGCCCCTGGACCCGGTCTATCCGGTGGTCTTCATCGACGCGATCCACGTGAAGATCCGCGACGGCGCCGGCGCGAACCGGCCGATCTACGTCGCCCTGGCCGTCACTGTCGAGGGCCGGCGGGACATCCTGGGTCTGTGGGCCGGCGACGGCGGTGAGGGGGCCAAGCACTGGATGCACATCCTCACCGAGATCAAGAACCGCGGTGTGAACGACGTCCTCATGCTCGTCTGCGACGGCCTGAAGGGCCTGCCGGACGCCGTCGAGACGGTCTGGCCCCGCACGACCGTCCAGACCTGCGTGGTCCATCTGCTGCGGAACTCCTTCCGCTATGCCGCCCGGCAGGACTGGGACAAGATCGCAAAGCTCCACCAACGCGATCGAGTCAGTGAACGCCCGCATCCGGCGGGCGGTCAAGGCCCGCGGGCACTTCCCGAACGAGACCGCCGCCCTGAAGTGCGTCTACATGGCGATCATGTCCCTGGACCCCACCGGCCGAGGTCAGGCCCGCTGGACCATGCGCTGGAAGACCGCACTGAACGCCTTCGACAGCACCTTCGACGGCCGACTCTCCGCAGCCCGGCAGTAACCCCAACCACCCTCGTTACACCGTTCGATTGACAGACCCCCCGGAGGCATAGGGCGCCGTAGAGGGTGCTACCTAAGCTTGTTCTTTATCTACCAAGATCTGCCAGGTTTACCGATGGCTTTGAGGGTCTCGGGGCGTTTGACGGTTTTGCCGACGTCGTAGCGGGTGGCGGGTCGCCGGTTCTTCGAGCCGAGGGGGCGTCCGGGCCCGGTTCCGGTCGGTTGAGGAACACGGGCCGGGCAGAGCAGGTGGGCGCGGATGTTCCTGAACCCGCGGCGGACCCGGGCCGGGGTGAGGCTGTCGGGCTTGGCCGGCTTCTCCCAGGGCCGGCGCAGATCGGTGGCCAGCGGCCGGGCGAGGCGAAGTTGGGTGTGGGCGACGACCAGGACCCAGGTCCAGCGGTCCGCCGCCTCGGGAGTACGAACCTTCGGGGTGGTCCAGCCGAGCGTCTGTTTCCCGAAACGGAACGTGTGCTCCAGATCGAATCTCCTGAGGAACACCTGCCACCACAGGTCCACGTCCGCCGGGGCGGCGCCGGTCTTCGAGGACCACAACCACACCGGCGGGGCCTCTCGTTCCTTCGAGAGGTGCGAGATGCAGGTTAATGGCGCTTCTCATGTGCTTGGGCGGGCTGGAAGATACTGACTTTGAAGTCGGGTTGTCGTAGGGGCTGACGGTTGCTGATCGTCGCGGTATGCCGGATGTATGAGGTATCCGCAGGGTGGGGGTCTGACCGCGGAGAGGCAAGCATTCCGCGAGCGGGTCCGGATGGAAGCGGTCGCGATGTTCGCCGTCGGGCGGGGCAGTGGCGAGGTCGCGAAGGAGTTACGGGTCAGCGTCCGGTCGGTCCAGCGGTGGCGGCAGGCCTGGAGTGCGGCCGGTCAGGACGCGGTCCGTTCCCGCGGCCCGGCGTGTCGTCCCAAGCTGAGCGACGCGCTGTTCGCCGTGCTTGAGGAGGAGCTTGCCAAGGGCCCGGTCGCGCACGGCTGGCCGGACCAGCGGTGGACGCTGGCCAGGATCAAAACCCTGATCGGCCGCAGGTTCCACAAGTCCATGACGCTGTCGGGCATCTCCCAGATGCTGCGGCGGCACGGCTGGAGCCACCAGGTGCCGGCCCGTCGGGCCGTCGAGCGTGACGAGGCGGCGGTGGACGGCTGGGTGAAGGACGTGTGGCCGCACGTGGAAACACCGCGGCGGCGCTCGAAGTCTGGATCGTCTTCGAAGACGAAGCCGGATTCTCGATGACGCCGCCGACCTCACGCACCTGGAGCCGACGCGGCACCACACCCGTCATCCGGGTCCGCGGACGCTCCCAGCGCCGCTTCTCCAGCGCCGCCCTGTGCTGCCACAAACCCGGCGAACGCTCCCGCCTCATCTACCGGCTCAAACGGCATACCGATCACAAAAGCGGAGGCCGCAAGTGCTTCGCCTGGACCGAGTACCGCGACCTCCTCATCGCCGCCCACCAGCAACTCGGCGGACCAATCATCCTCATCTGGGACAACTTGAACGTCCACAAAGAGCGCCGAATGAAGGCCTTCATTGACGCGCAGGACTGGCTCACCGCCTACCACCTGCCGTCCTACGCACCCGACCTCAACCCCGTGGAAGGCATCTGGTCAATCCTCCGCCGCACCAGCCAGGCCAACACCGCTTTCACCGACCCGAGCCACCTCATGCGCCGACTCCGACACGGTCTCCGCCAGATCCAATACCGCAGCGACATCATCAACGGATGCCTCACCGCTACCGGCCTCATCCTCAGGTCCGGCTCCGACGGGCCATACTGCGAGCCGCCGCAGCATGCGCTCCTGTGAAGCCGCGCTCAAGGAACCGGATCTGGAACCCCGCTCATTGGCCGAGTACGCGCTCAGCCAGACCACGGGACCGAGGACCACACGCCGAACCACTGCTCGGCGTCGAACTCCTCGAACCGCTCCATCTCGGTGAACCCCAGTTTCTCCGCGACACGTACCGAGCGGTCGTTGGCCACCTGGGTGCAGAGCACCACCGGCTCACCGGGAAACACGTCGGCGAACCAGCCGAGCGCCGCCGAACATGCCTCAAGAGCGTACCCACGTCCCCACGCCTCCGGCAGGAGCATGTAGCTGAGCTCGGCCTCCCCGGCATCAGGACGGACGTGCCCCGGACGCTCCGCGCCCCGCCGGTCAAGCGTGACGATGCCGATCATCGCCCCGTCGTGATCGACCACGAATACGCCTGGGCGCCGCCCGGGCACTTCAGGCACTGCATTCTCAAGCTCAGCACGCGGTCGGGGGCCACCGAGGTACGTCCGCACCTCTGACGAAGCGAACAGGTCAACGAACGCCGCACGGTCTCGGGCCTCGGGCTCGCGGAGCACGAGCCGCTCGGTCCGCAACGGGGCGGGCGGCCAGACAACGGGTCCAAGCTCAGCCATGACAGGTAACCTACCGACTTTCCCCCATGGCGGGAGCACCAGGCCCCGACATCACGCCTTCAACCTCAGTAACCGACTCCATGCGGCGTGCTGTCGCCGTCGTGGCTGGGCAAGAGCCGGAACCGACGGCGGATGGGCGGGCGTCCAGTCCTAACAGCAGGCATGAAGGCTGCGAGCCCGTCCGGAAGCGGGCCGGAAAGCCGGCCCGCCAACCGTTCGATCACCGGCGCGTGTCGATCCGCACCGCCGTAAGGCGTTGGTATGCCTGCAAGTAGAGCCGGTCGTCCCGGTGGGTCAGGTCACTGGGCCCGTCGGGCATGCCGGCCGCCTGTGCCGACAGGGTCCACGAGGCGCGGCGCTGTGCCAGGTCCACCGCGACGACCGCCTGACCCCCGCCGCTGACCGCCGCGTACAGTTCGCCTCGAAAGGGCCCCGGGACGGCGATTCGCTGGAAGGAGGGGCCGGGCTCGTAGGTCCAGAGTTTCCTGCCGGTCGACTCCTCGAACGCCGTGAAGGCATGCGAGGCGATGTGGACGGTGCCCTGTACGCACACCGGGGAGGTCAACAGGGTCTGATCGCGTTCGGGTTTGAGCGTCCAGGTGGGGGCGCCGGTCAGCAGGTCGACAGCTGTGATGACCTGGCTGACGTCGAAGACGTGGTGTTCCGAGACGACCGGCGGATAGACGCCTCCGGATGCCCCCGGAGCGGCTGCTTCCGCGTCGCTGCGCAACCTGGTGACCCACAGGAAGCGGCCGTCACGAACGTCGACCGCGAAGACGCGGGTGGCGTCGGAGCCGATCAGGCGCCCGTTCGCGACGACGGCGCGGAAGTACAGCGCCTCCGTCCGATCGGTGTATCCCCATGCGACGCGGGTACGCCAGCGCAGCCGGTGCGCGGCCAAGTCGTAGGCCAGCAGCCATGGTTCCGCACGGTCCTTGTCGGCCTCGTAGTAGGCCCTGATGTAGAGGGTGTCCGCGTCGGCGTTCAGAACCTCGCTGTACAGGCTCAGAGCGCCCAGTTCGTGTGGGCCGGCCGCGTCCGGCATGAGGCGGCCGGAGAGCGGGTCGAGATACCCCGCTGCAGGCGTGAGCTCCTCGTCGAAGGCGAGGGCGGCGAGGCGGCGGCCCGAGGCGGCGACCCGCAGCCTCGTGCTCGGCACCTCCCAGAGCATGCCGCCGCTCGTCGGCGACAGGCCGCGTACCGTCTCCCCGGGGAGGAGGACCAGTTCCTCGGTGGCGACCGGCGGACCGTAGACGGCGGACACGGGAACCGACCACTGCTGACGGGGAGAGCCGCCGGGAAGACCGCCGCTCGGGGACGGTACCGGCCCCGGCGCCCCCGATCCCCCTCCGAAGCCCGGTGACCTGCCCGTCAACCACAGTGCCGAAGCGCCGCCGGCCGCCACGGCCGCGGCGCCGGCGAGCAGCACGCGACGGGAGGGGTACGAGGGGCGCAGGGGCGGGGAATCCTCCCGTAGGGGCGTCCCGCCCAGCGACGCCAGTTCGTCCACGCGCCGCGACATGTCGGCGAGGACCTCACCCGGTAGCGACTCGGAGAACCGGGCGGCCTCGTAGGGGCCCCAGTGCGCAGCCAGCTCGTCGAGGGTGGGGCGGTCTCGGGGATCGGGTGACAGAGCGGACCGGATCACCTCCCGCAACGTGTCCGGCACCCCCGTCAGTTCCGGGGGCGCCCCGTCGCGCAGCAGCCGCAAGGCGTCGCGGCCCGGCCCTCCGTCGTACGGACCGTGCCCCGAGGATGCGAACACCAGCACGGCGGCCAACGCGAAGACGTCCCCCGGCGGACCGTGTTCCTCCCCTCGGACCAGCTCCGGTGACATGTACGAGGGCGTGCCGGCCGGCTCGCCCGCCGCGGTGAGCGGAGGGCCGCCGAGCGCCCGGGCCAGACCGAAGTCGATCAGCTTCGGGCCCTGGGCAGATATCAGCAGGTTGGCCGGCTTGAGGTCGCGGTGGACGAGCCCGGCACGGTGCAGGGTGGTCAGGGTGTCCGCCACTGCTGCACCGAGCATGACCACGGCCGCGACCGGCAGGGGGCCGGCGACGGCGACCGCCTCCGACAACGACGGTCCGATGAGGTACCCCGTCGCCAGCCAGGGAAGGGAGGCCTCGGCGTCCACCGCGAGGAACGCGGCCGTGTGGGAGGAGCCGAGCAGCCGTACGGCTTCCGCTTCGAGCAGGAGACGGTCACGGAAGCCCGGCCTGTCCTTGAGTTCGGTGCGGACGGTCTTCACGGCGGCCAGGCGGCCGCTTCCCGTCCGTGCCAGATAGACCGTCCCCATGCCGCCACCGCCGACGCGGCCCATCAGCGTGTAGGTGCCCACCCGAGCGGGATCGTCGGGGAGGAGGGGGAGAACCAAGGGCACGGGGCACCATCACTTTCCTTGGGGGCTGCCATCGCTAGACAGCCGGCAGGGCGAAGACCACACTCGGCTGGGCGACGATCAGGACGTCCGGCGTCGCCAACAGCTGGAGGGGGCTGGGGTCCTCCCGGCCGACGAAGGCCATCTGCCACAGCCGTTCACCCGACCGCAGGTCCAGCGCCGCAAGCTGCCGTCTGGTGGGGACGAACAGGGTGCGGCCCGAAGCACTCGTCGCCATGGTCCCCAGCAGGAACCACTGAAGGGGCTCGTCCAGCCGTTGCTGCCACACCGTGCGTCCGGTGTCCCTGTCCAGGGCGACGACTCCGTTGACCGGATCCGTCTCGCACAGCAGGGTGCCGGTCAGCAGGAGCGGGCTGTGCTGGCCGCCGAAGCGCAGGGTGGACTCCCACAACTGACTCCCGGGGGTGGCGTCGTACGCGCGGGCCCGGCCGGTGGAGAGGACGTAGAACCGGCCCGTTTCGTCAACGGCGGAGGCCGGACCGCTGTACACGCCCTCGTACGTGCGCTGCCAGAGGGACCTGCCGGTGGTGCGGTCGAAGCAGGCCAGGGGCACTTTGCGCGTCCCATAGGGATCCCGGTGGGGGTCGACTTCGGGGAGCACTTCCACGAGGAGCCCGGCCGGCGTGGGCGTGAGGGACAGCTCGTAAACGAAGTCCGCGGGCAACTCGCTGCGCCAGAGCTCCCTGCGCGCCGCAAGATCGAACGCGGCGAGGGCGTGGGTCGTGGCGGAGGCGCCGGCGGCAGGACCCATGTGCAGCCAGACGGTGTCGCCTTCGACTGCGAGTAATTCCAGGACGGTCGTGTTCTGTGTGTGGAACGTTCGGTCGATCCAGTGCGTCCGGCCGTCGCCCAGCGAGCACAGCACGAGGGCGTCGCGGGTCTGCACCAGGATGCGGCCCCCGCCGACGAGGAGTACAGGGTTGGCACGGCCGAAGGCGATCGGCCGCTCCCAGACTTCCTTTCCGCTGCGGACCTCATGGGCATGGAGGGTCTCGCCCCGGGTGACGAGGTAGCGCCCGGCACCCGCCACCCGTAGCAGGGTGGTCCTCGCGGTCACGTCGTCGAAGCGCCAGAGTGCGGTGGGCGGCAGTCCTGGCAGCGGGGCCGTCGCGAGGGGGCGGTCCGGTAAGGACCGGTCGGCCGGCTCCCGGGTCGCCGTCCAGGCAAGGGACGTACCCGCGCCCAGTACGGCGCCCGCCACGCCCGTGGCCAGCCGGGACAGGAGCGCTCGCCGTGTGAGCGGGCCAGCTGGGGAAGTCTGTCCGGTGGCGGAGGAGCGCGTCGGACCGTCCGCGGCACGGTGGAGGGGCCGAGTCGCGACATCCGTCCGGCGCGGGAGATCGCGGTCCGCGCCCTCCCCGAGATCCGCCGTCTCCTGCGCCTGGGCCGCGAGTGCGATGATCACCTTCCCGGGGGCGGGACCGTCCGCCACCGGGGTCGTCCTTGTGAGAGCGGACGTCTGCGACAGCTCGGCTGCGGTGGGACGGTCGCCCGGCACGGGGGCCAGAGCGGCGGCCACGGCTTCCGCGAGATCCGCCGGGAGCCCGTGTAACTCGGCCTTCCCATGGGACGCCCGGTAGGCCAGGACCTCAGGTGGACCTTCACCGAACGGAAACCGTCCCGTCGTCGCGTGCGCCAGCAGCACGCCCAGGGCGTAGATGTCGGCGGCCTGCGACGACACCCGGCCGCCGACTGTCTCAGGTGCCATGAAAGGGGCTGGCAGGGCCGACGGGGGAACGATCTCCTCGTCGCGCCGCCCCCGTTCGGCAGTCGGGCTTGTCCGGCAGGAGGACAAGGCCATCAGCAGAGGGCGCCCCGTCGTGAGCCAGACACCCGAGGGGACCAATGCGCCGTAGCTGACACCCTGCTGGTGCAGACCGGCCAGGGTCTCGCAGAGTGCGCCGCCCAGTGCACGGATGCGGTCCGCCGGCTGCGGTTCGAGTGTTCCGGTCGTGGAGCCGGCGACGGCGGCGAGGGTGACGGCAGGTATGTGGGCCAGGGAGGCCCACGGCGGCTCGTCCGCGGTGTGAAGCTCCAGTACCTCGGGAACGCCTGGCACCGAAACGCCGGCCAGGAGCTCGGCCGCCGCGCATGCGGCGCGAGGAAGCATGCAGATCAGGGCGTGAACATGCGCGCGGTCACGGCCCAGGTACATGGCCGGCGATGTGGCGGGCCGGGATGGGCGACCGCGTGCGGCGGGCCCCTGTTCCGCTCTCGGCTCAGGCCCGGAGCGCGCCGCTCCCGGGCTCGGCCATCGGGCGAGCACCCGGTACGGTCCGACGGACCTCGGGTCGCCGTCGAGCAGCCTCTCCATTACCCGTCCCCCTCATCGGCGGCCCTCACGGGGCCGTTTCACATGGCCGGAATCGCACTGACGCTCGAACCGCGCTGCCAGACCACCCTGCCTGCGACCGCGGCCCCCTGCCAGGGGGCCGCGGAGGCGATCGCCGGAGCGAACACGTACTGGGCCGCTGCCCGTCCGGTATGCACGGCAAGGACGCCCAGTTCGGGATTGGCGAGGGCGGCGTGGACGCTGGCGCCAGCCACCAGCGGCCCCGGGCGCGGGGCGAGTTCGGCGCCCGCGGCCACCGTCCAGGCCGCCTTGCCCGTCACCGCGTCGACGGCCCTGAGCTGAGCCCCGTCCCGCACGTACAGCTTGTCGCCCGTCGCCGTCGGCTCCCCGAAGCCCGCTCGCTCGTCGGCGGCCAGCTGCCACAGGCGGCCTCCCCCTCTCGGCGCCAGGGCGGTGAGCGCGGCTCCGCCCCCCAGCACCACGGCCTCGCTGGACATGGCGGGCCGGCACGCTTCGGTGTCGGGCGCCGGCCTGTCGGCGCCGCTGATGTCATAGCGCCACATCCGTGCACCGTCCGCCGCGGACAGGGCTACCACGGCCCCCGTGGCGGACACCACGGTCACCAGACCGTGCCCGCCGGCCGCCGCGACCGGGCCGGGTACGGGCAGCTTGCCGTGCCAGCGCTGGGTACCGTCAGCCGACCGCAAGGCGCGTATCTCGCCCGAATGGTCCAGGACGTACACGGTTTCACGGTCGACCGCCAGCAGACGGTCGGCGTCTGCCTTGATCCTCTTGAGAACCGCACCGCTGGCCGCGGCCAGGAACAACACGGCCCCGTCGGTGTCCAGCGCGACGGGACGGCTCCCGCCCAGCACCTCTCGTACGGCGGGGCCGCGCCAACGCCGTCGGCCCGAGACGATGTCGTAGGCGGCGAGCCCGCCGCCGCGCTCCTCGAAGTACGCCGCGCCGCCGATGTCCCCCGGCGGATAGCGTGGCGTGACCGCCGCGCCTTCAAGCGACCACAGCACCGGCGGCACCTCGCCGGGCTCACCGGACCAGCGGGGCGCGGGATCGTGCCCGGACGGCGACTCCGAAGAAGACCGGCCCCAGACCAGAGCCCCTACGGACGCGCCCCCGAGGACGACGGTGGCCGCCCCTGCCGACAACACGTTGCGCCGAGTGATCAGCCCGGCGCGGCCGGCCAGCGCGGTCGCGGCTCGTTCGATCTCCGCGGCGTCGGCGACGACGCTGGGCGGGAGCCAGCGTTTCGCCGCGCCCGCGCCGACCCCTCTCGGGTCCAGTTCGGCCGCGATCTCTGAGGCGGTGGGCCGATCGGCAGGCCGTTTCTCCATGCAGCCGCGTACCACCCGGGCCAAGGTGCCCGGTACGTCTTTGAGATCGGGTTCCTCGTGGACGATCCGGAAGTCGGCTCCGGCCTGATCACCGTTGTAGAACGCGTGCCGTCCCGTCGCGGCGAAGACGAGCAGCGCTCCGGCGCAGAACACGTCGCTGGCCGGTCCGAGCTGTTCCTGCATCACCTGCTCCGGTGACATGTATCCCGCTGTCCCTGGACGCTGTCCGGCGCTGGTGAGGGTGTGGTCCCCTGCCATGCGCGCGATACCGAAATCAACCACTCTAGGGCGGTTCAGGGCCATCAATACATTGGACGGCTTGAGGTCCCGGTGGACGACGCCCGCTGATTCCAGCGCCGTCAGCGCTCGCCCCAGCGCTCCGGCCAGGGCGCACACCGCGGGCACGGACAGCGGCCCGTGACGGCGTACGGCCTGTTCGAGGGTGGACGCCGCGACGAACTCCGAAGCCAGCCATGGCACTGCGGCCAAAGGCGCGGAACGAAGCACGGCAGCCACATAACGACCGCGCACCGAGGCCGCGGCGGCCACTTCCCGGGCAAAGCGGTCTCGCAGCGCCTGGTCGTTCAGCAACTCGGGACGGATCGTCTTCAGAGCCGCCCGCCGGCCGTGGCCCTTGGCCAGATATACCGTCCCCATGCCGCCTGCGCCCAGGATTCCCAGAATCCTGTAGCCGCCGAGCTCCGCGGGCACTCCGCTGGGCAGTGAGGCGATCACTGGCGTCATGGTCCCGCATACTAGATGCCCTACTGGCGTGGGCACCAGGCAGGCGCAGCGGGGCACAGCCGGCAAGGGCCGTAGGCACGGGCCTGTGCCGGCAGCGCCGAAAGCTATACCCGACGTGCCCATGGCATCACGAGGAGCGGGGGTGGAGATCACCGAGATGTTCCAGCCCAGGCCGACGAAGGCCCCTGCATCGACGCCTACACCACCGGTGATCCGGTCCACGCCGGCGACCTGACCGCGCACGAGGACAACTGGCCCACCTTCGCCCCCCCTCGCCCTGGCCGCCGGCTACAGCGCGGCCCACAGCCTGCCCCTGCGAGTCCCGTGCCCAGCATCGGGCGCCCTCAACCTCCTCGCCCACAGCCCCACCCCGCCTCACCACGGACGACACCCGCCGGCACCCGCCCCGCCTACGGCTCCGTGCGGGCGCGCTTCTCGGAGCGGGGGGGAGCGGCCCTGGGCAGACGACGCCTACGGCTTCGTCTCCGGTGTCGAAGCCAGCGTCGTAAAAGTGCCGGGTCCGCGTATTGCCACGGCCCCCTCGACCACCCGCACCACCTGGGGCCACCGTCGGCTCTCCAGGTCGTGGCACCACATGGGGGGTAAATGGACATCAGCAGCTTCATATCCGAGGACTTCGGCTCGGTCGTGGCTGGGGGAGCGGCCTTGCTGGCGGTTCCCGGCGTCATCGTCGCGGGAGCCATTCAGGGCAAGCGGGCATTGCAGGGGGCGCAGGCGCAGGCCGAGGCCGCCCTGCGGGCCGCACATGAGCAGGCTGCGAAAGCACTTGAGGCCGCGCAGGCCCAAGCCCAGGCGACGCTTGAGACCGGGCGGCTCCAGGCACAGGCCACTTTGGAGGGAGTCCGGGAGATGTCCCGCGAAGCTCACGCCCAGTGGCAGCGCGACCGGTGCGAGGATATCTGGGCCGCGTTCGTCGCGGAGCTTGACCTGCTGAAGGCGAAGGAACAGGCAACGAGCCACGAGTCGGAGGTGGCCGACTTGTTGAAGGCCTACGCCATGGTGGAGCTGATGAGTCCGCCCGTCGTCTTGGAGCAAGCGAGCCGAGCGAGGAACAAGGCAATCGAAGTCGACCTCATGCTGTTCACCCTGCGTATGCAGGCCAGGGACATGGAGCAGCTGGAACTTGCCAAGCAGCGGCTGAGGTCGGACGTGACACAGGGGTCGGGCATCGCCGATACCCGTGGGCTACTGGCTGAGCTTGTACCCGGGCCGGACGGGGACGACATGGTCGATTCGCCGGGATCACCCGAAGAGTACGAGGACATGCGGGAGCGCTTCGAGAGATGCAGAGCAGCCAGTGATGCCCTCGAAGCCTTGGCGGCGGTCGAGCGTGCGCAGGGTGTCCAGGATGCCGGAGAACGGGCGCGTCAAACCCTTCTTGCTGCCGGGTTCAGGGAAACGCAGGCCAGCTCGCTCGTGTTCACCGCGCAGCTCGACCGGGACGAGCAGCAGCAGATCCTGGCTGCCGACAAGAGGGAGCTGACCCGGCTGCGCAACGTCTTCGTGAAGGAGGCCCGCAAGGAGCTGGACGCCCTCGGCGCATAGACCAGCACGCCCCCTCCTTTCACAACGGTGCGGGACGGTCAACGGTGGAGGCCACGGGGACCCGATACGGGTGGGTCGTCTCACCCTGGCTCCCCGGCGTGGTGCGTGGCCGGCACCACTGCGGCCATCGCTGCCCGCCGTGCTGCTCGGTGCTGCGCCAGGGGACCGGCCCCGAGATGCCGGCTCGCCGAGGGCGACGTCCGAACTGACCAATCCTCCGTTTCCACAGTGAGCGCAGAGACACCCTTCGGAACTCGCGCTGGTATCCGAGACGAAAGCGCGGCGGTCGCGGCGGCGCGAAGCGGACACACGCTGGAAAGCTTGAGGTTCGCTGCAACGCGAACAACCCATTCGTACGACACGGCCCGCGAAAGGATGCAAGTTCGTGGCTGCAGCAACAGCCGGGGCAAGTCGATCCGCTACTCTGCTGGGGCGGCAGCCCACGCCTGCCAGAATTCCGCCCGGATCAGCTCCCACGCCCCGGACACGGACAAGGGTCCCGGACTCGCGTTCAGTCGTTCAAGCCGTTGCCGGCCTTACTGCGGCATGGGCGTGGGCATGCGGCGTGAGGAAGACCATGACGCAGGACAAGAAGCGCAAGGCGGCCGCGCGTGCGATGCAGCAGGCGGCCGGTGTGCGGTACACGACGGCTCAGCGACTGGAGGCTGCCTCCAGGAACGCGAGCGGACACTCCGACAGGGATGAAACAACCATGCCCGCGGGCTTGGTCGCGGGACTCAACGCGAGCGCCTACGAAGCCGTCCGAGACCTGACCGATGCCTTGGAGTACAGCCAAAAACGGCAATCCCTTCAACGTCCCGCGGATGGTCCTCTACCGCTTGGGCGACGCCATCGACACCCTGTCCCAGATCACCCGGGTGGTCACGCAGGTCTACCGCGAGAACGGACGCGCCGAGCACGACCTCAACTCCTATCGCCAGCCGCTCCAGGAGCGCTCCCGTACAGACAGCCTCGACGACAGCGACCACCACTACCTCGCGGGACTCCTGGGACGTCCTCTTCCTGCGGACAACGGGTCGGCGACCGGGCTCTACGACTGGGGTCGTTCGGAGGCCGAGCACCCGGACCTCCCCGAGGTGGTCAACACCCGGGCGTGCCTGTACGCACTTCGCGCGAGCGGCTCGGAGGAACCTGAGACGGTCTTCGCCTCACTCAACGAACCCACCCGTGCCGTGGCACGAGCTGTGGCACAACATCTGCTGCCCCCATGCGACGATGACCTGCCCTAACGTCCACGCGGACGTCGGCAGGGGGGCCGGTGAGGGCGGCTACCTCGACCCTGCCGAGGCGGAGGAAGCAGGCGCGTTTCTGCAGTGAATCCCACCGCCCGCACGAGTGAGTTGTCCGCCGAGGGCCTGTCGGAGCGGGGGTCTGTACCGCTAGACCGCCTGTTCAGGGGAGGGTTTGTAGACGACGGTGGTGGGGCAGTCCGGGGCGAGCCACAGGAGTGCCCGGCCTGCCGCTCGGCCCCGCCGGGCGGGCGGCCGCACCCACAGGCCGCGCGTGCGTAGCCGGGACCTTCGTCCTCGGGGTGGTTGGGCGGCCCGGTGCTACTGCCACCAGAGCGCTCTGGTCACCGGGCCTCGCCCGCGCACGCCCTGTCGACGCGGACTGAACCGACCATAACCACACCCGGCCACCACCCGGCATCACAAGCACTGCGTTCGGCATCCCGCGTGACAAGCGGAGGCGAGAGTTGACGCCCGCCGCTGACACCGGCCACTCCCCCGCCGCAGCTCTCCATCTTCTCGCATCCCCGTACCGTCCACCGGCAAAGAGTCCGGATGCCGCAGCGGACGAGCCCCCGGCCGTCAGCCGGTCGAAAGTACGCCGGAGCCATGGCCCACCAGCGCGGAACCAGGCGGATCGCCAGCACCGCCCGTCTGCTCCCGGGCAGGCGGGCGGTGCTGGCATGCCCCCGCAGCCCACCGCGCAAGGGGCGCCCGCCGGCTGCAGCCACGCCGGAGTCCGCTGCATCGCGCCCCTGATCACGCCCTCCCCTCCGTCCGAGAGCAGGCGGACAGTATCGGCTTCCAGATCCGGCCAATGAAAGGGCAGAGCATGTCACCCTGCGGAGTCGTGAAGTGGTTCGACCCTGACCGGGGTACCGGTCTCATCAGCCAGGACGGGACCGGACCGGACATCCGGGCCGAAGCCCGGGCCATCCACGGAAAGGGCCCCTGTCTGCGACCCGGCGACAGAGTCCTCTTCGACCTCACCCACGACAGCGCCGGCCTGCGTGCCGACAACATCCACCGTCCGGAGGATGCCCTCAGCCAGGACGGACCAGGGCAACAGACGGACAGACGCGGCAATAGCCGGCTCTAGGCAGTGTCTGATGGCTCTTGCCTGGGATGGTGGATCTATCACTGTTCTGGGCAGGGGTCTGGCATGGTGCGTCGGCATGAACTGACGAATGCTCAGTGGGAGCGCATAGCTCCGCTGCTGCCGGAGACCGGGAACCCAGGTGGGCGGTGGGCTGATCACCGTACCGTGGTCAACGGTGTGTTCTACCGGACGCGGACAGGGATTCCGTGGCGTGACCTGCCTGAACGCTACGGAACCTGGCAGACGGTCTACGAACGCCACCGCCGGTGGTCGGCCGACGGCACCTGGTCGAAGATCCTGCGCGCTCTGCAGGCCAGCGCCGACTCCACCGCCCAGGACGCGGACGGCTCGTGGGCAGTCAACGCCGACTCCACCACCTGCCGGGCCCACCAGCACGCAGCCGGAGCCCGGCACGCTCCTCCGGCCGACCATCCTGAAAAGGGGGTGGCGCGCGTGTGGACGGAGATGGCCGTGAGGCCCTGGGACGCTCCCGGGGCGGGCTGACCAGCAAGGTCCACCTGCTGACGGATGACCGCTGCCGGCCCCTGGCCTGGCTGACCTCGCCCGGTCAGCGTGGGGACAGCCCGATGTTCATCCCGCTCATGCAGGCCCTGAACGTGGCCCGCACCGGGCCAGGACGTCCGCGGACCCGGCCGGACCGGGCCCGCGGCGACAAGGCCTACTCAAGCCGCGCCAACCGCGTCTACCTGCGCAAACGCGGGATCAAAGCAACCATCGCCCAGCCGGACGACCAGCGTGCGAACCGCCGCCGCCTTGGTCGGGCCGGCGGCCGCCCACCGGCCTTCGACCGTGAGCAGTACCGCCGGCGCAACACCGTCGAACGCTGCATCAGCAAGCTGAAACAGCACCGGGCCGTCGCGACTCGGTACGACAAACGCGACTACATCTTCCACGGCACCCTGGCCACCGCAGCCATCGTGATCTGGCTCCGCGACCTCACCAAAGAGCCATCAGACACTGCCTAGCCACGGCCACCTCGGGCTCCATGGGGCGTGCAGGATTCCGTCGGCCTACGGATATGCCGTCGAGCCGATCAATGGCCGAACCTCGCTGCTGTGCCGGGGCAGGTCAGTAGCGCTTGACCAGAACCGAGTTGGAGACCTTGCGTGCACCGTTCGGGAGTTTCAGGAGCGATCCGTCCGGGTTCCGGTTGTCGCTCAGCTGTCGGTAGGAAAAGTCGTCCGTGAGAACGACGTAGATCGTGCGGGCAGAACCGGGCACGGCCTGGGACAGGTGGACATCGAAGGTGTACGGGCCGGGCCGCCCCAGATCATCCTTGTGATAGTAGTTCGTGTGCGGCACGGGCTTGCCAACGCCGTCGATCTGCACTATCCAGCTCAGATGCAATCCGGCCCCGAGGGTGCAGTTGACTTCAGCGGTGAGGGACCCGTCCGATGCGACCGTCAGCTGCTTGGGCTCGACGGTCACATCCAGTCCCGGCTTGCCGCCGCAAGCGGGCAGGACCTGTCCCGGGCCGGCACCGCCGGAGGAAGGACCTGCCTGTGATGCCGAAGGGGCGGGTTTCGGATCGTCGCGGTCGTCCTTGCCGCTGAACACGCCAGACCACAGTCCCAGACACCCCACGATGATCGAGCCCGCCACAGTGAGGATCGCGGCCCTCATGGTCACAGGCTCACCAACTGCCGATCCAGCTCATACAGCCCCCTCGATCCCCCGGCACCGAAGCCCTCGCCTACCGCAGCGACTTCGGCGCACCCCCGCCACAGGCGGGACGATTTCTCTCCCCCTGAAGACGATAACAACTTTCTGTAATCGAGTAGATACAAGAATGTACTGGTCGGGGTCCAGAGCAGCACCCCTTTCGCCGCCCGCCCCTCCGCGAGCCCGCCGTACAGCAGCCCCCTGGACCGCAGCACCGAGATCCGCGAGTCCTGGGGCCCAGCCGAGGCGGACACCTCTCCCTTCGCAGTTCTGTCCAGCAGCCCGGCTTCAGCCGGTCGCGCAGGCCCTGCTCGCCTTCGGGGCCGCGGGCGACGTCGGCCATGCGGGCCGCGAACAGGGGCCAGGCCCGGGTACTGACCAACAAGGGCCGTCTCCCGCTCAGGGCCGATCCAGTCCTGCGCACTGGTCACCAGCCGGCTGTTCGTCGCCGCGCCGACGCCTAGCTGTTGAAGGGCGGCAGGCCGGTCGGACAGGTCCAGATCGTTGGGAACGCTCAACCTCTCGGTCAGCCGGCTCCCACATCGCGCGGGCGTCCGCCCGCCACCGTCCCCGGGGCCGGCCCCGGGGACGGGGCCGGATCAGGAACGGGAGCAGGAGCAGGACCAGAGGCGGCTTCTGGTGCGGCAGGCGCCGCGTACGGATCGGGATTCGGGGCGAGGGCGGACCGCGCGGCGGGCACCACGGCCGCGGGTCCGGCCTCTGGCACGGCGACGCCCGGCCCGGCAAGGAGGAAGGCGACGGCCTGGTCGACACCGACACAGCCGGGGAGCCCGGGGCCCTTCATTCCAAAATGGAGGCACTGGACAATGCCGTACAGGGTCCGGCGGTCACCGGGGACGGCGCAGCGGCGGCACGCGAGACCGTGTCCGAGGTACTCCCCCATCCGCTCACGTCCGGTCACCCGGGCACACGACGTCAGCATGCACAGGCACATCGTCCCAGACGCCCGAACCAGCACCCATCCACCTGACCAAAGAGATAGGGGCCCCCCCCGGGGGCCTTCGTCTTGCCCCAGGGGGTCTGCAGCCCCGTGTCGGTGACGCTGGGTCATCACTCCGGTGGCTGGTGAGGTTGCGGGTGCGGGAATCGGAAGTGAAGTTCTCGGTGAGAGAGCCGATCCGTGCCTCTCGTCTTCCGACTGATCCAGGAGCTTTCATGGAGCGATCGAGGCGATATGAGGGTCCGCGCTGGGCTCGTTCGGCACTCCGTTTGGCTGTGGCGGGCGTCGGGGTCGCTGCCGCGATCACGATGGTGGCTGCGGGGCCGGCCGCGCATGCGACGCCCGCCGGGGGTGCCGTGCCGCAAGTGGCTCCAAAGGCCGGGGAAACCCCGGCTCTGGACTGCTTCCACGTCGAAATCGGCAGCAACGCGACCTTTTTCGCGGTCCGGCCCCTGCTCGACGTGGTCGGGGTCGCCGGGCTCGAACTGCGGGAGCAGGGGAGTACCACCTGGACGCGGATGCGCGAGACGTGGGGCGACGTCTTCCGGCTTGACAGCAACCGTCCACTGCGGGCCCCGTTCAGTCTGCGCTTGACGAACGAACTCGGTGTGACCACCACCTACATCAACATCATCCCCGCGAACTGGACGCCCGAACAGTCCTACTGCGGCACCGGCACCTGACACACAGCCGTAGTGCGAGGGAGCGGCCGGCGTCTGGGTGCGCGGATCGCGCCCGGCTGGTCGTTTTGCCCCTCGTCCGCCAAGGCAGTCCCGGACTAGGGCGGCCAACTGGCCGGGGGCAAGCTGGCCGCGATTGCCCGGCCGGAAGTCGCAGCTGGGGCAGCGCTCGGCCATCTCCCGGACTCGGCCCGTAGAGGGATCCGCCACGGACCAGTGGTAGCCCGGCCCGACCGCGGGACAGCGCAGCGCGCCGTCAGAAGCCTTGGCAGAGCGCGCCCACCCCGCCCCCGCCCCCTTGGACCTTGGGGGCTGCCGGGCTGCCGCAGTCACCCCTGATGCGTGTCCGCAGTGTCCGGTTCAGTTGAGCTTGAGCAGGTTCAAGAGGCATGACCCGCGCCTTCTGCAGCCCCTTGCCCAGCGACCGACCCAGTCGCGAGCGCGCAGCAGAAACGTCCACCCACGCTGACTGGGGCGTGTCGGTCCGCGGGGAGAGCCGTTGTCATGGTGTGAGCGAATGCGACGACCTCGACGACGGGGAATGGGCCGTGATCCGCGCGCTGTTGCCGCGCTGCGGGCCGGGCGGGCCGGATTACCGGGCCGTCGTCAACGGCATCCTGTGGCAGCAGCGAGGCGGCCGGCGCTGGCACGACCTGCCCGCCCGCTACGGGCCCTGGCACCGCTGCGCCGAACGTCTGCGCCTGTGGCAGACGGACGGCACCTGGCACAACGTCCTCACCTCTCTCGCCGCCAGCCGCCCGCTCCCCCGCCGCACGGAGCAGACCCGCGACACGCCGAAATCTTCCCTCGCGCGGGAGGAGATCGACGACTGGAACAGCCCCTGGCTGCCATGACCGCCACCGTGATCAGGCCGCCGTTGGCTCTTCTCGCCGTGTCTGCGGTCAGCGCCGGCCCACCCTCACCACGTCCTCGTCGCGCTCCACCAGATGCCGCGGGCGCTCACCCTCGCGGCCCCGCCCGCACCGCACAGCCGCTCACGCAGCCGTATCAGGTGGGAAAGGCCCGCCACTTCCTTGAACCGGTCGAGAAGAAGGCCAATACGGCGGTCATCGCCCGCCCGCACGGCGACAGCAATGGCGTCGACAAGCTCATCGGGGTCCTCAGGCATGCGGAGAGTCTTCACCGATGCCAACCGATCCATCCCTGTCGCGACCAACAGACACCCGGCGCGCCCATGCAGGATGGCCCCCAGCGCACATCTTCCCCGCTATAGAGCCGCCCCATGGGGATTGCACCCACGCCACTCTAAAACGGCCCCGCACGCCCACAGAGCCAGCGGGCCGGTCTAGCAGGTGCCGTCGGCCGTGGCTGCGTGACGGCGACGTGTGACGGCGGCCGGTGCCCGGCCGACAGCACCCTAAAGGGGAAGAAGCCGACGCGGCGCCCTGCCCATCCCACCCGATCCGGCGTTCACGCACACGCCCGACCCGCCCCACGCCTCCCACAACCACCCGCACAGACCCCGATACCGCCCCCGGCGGGCCGGCACAGTGAGTGCAGAACCGCAGACCTGCCAAAACGGGGACACCAAAGCGTCCGGGCGCTGAATCAAAGGAAGGCCCGCTCCCCCGTTCAGCCGAGTGAGCCAGCAGGCATTCGGATGCGGGTACACACGTGCGGGCGATCCGGAGGAGCGCGGACAGGCGCACCCCGCATCGGGCGGTGTACGGCCGCCGGAGCAGCGAGGGCTCTGCCGGATCCTCGCCAGGTGCACCGAGCCGGACCACCCCGGCGCGTCGGAGGTGACCAACCTCGCCACCGCCGACTCGGTCGAGGAAGCCGCGGTGAAGGTGCGCCGACCGACACCGGCGCCGCGCCATGGACGGTGGTGATCAGCAGCGACACGCGGCGCGGCTGGCTGGAGGCGATCCGCAGCCTCAGTGGCACATCGACTACGACGGGAAGGACGAAGCGGTGGTGGGCCGCCCCGACCCCCTCATCGTTGGCGCCGCAGGACGCCTGCGCAAGTCATAGCTCGTCAGGAGCGGTCCGGCGGTGCCGTAAGGTGGGGTTCACCGACGCGGGGTGGAGCAGCTCGGTAGCTCGCTGGGCTCATAACCCAGAGGTCGCAGGTTCAAATCCTGTCCCCGCTACTGAAATGAGAAGGCCCCGGATCCTCAAGGATCCGGGGCCTTCTGCCTTGTCCGCCGTGGGTTGGATCAGCCGACACGGTGGAAGGTGAATGAGCGGAAGAAACCGCCGTCATCCGCCCATTCCACGTGGAGGGTGTTGCCCTGGGATTGCGTGACAAGGCGGGTGGGGGTCTGGGTGCAAAAGCGCTGTGGTTCGGACGACGTGACCGTCTCGGGGCTGAAGGTCAGAGCGTCGCCGATGGAAGCAAGTACGGAGAAGCCTTCGCAATGGTGGGCGTCGCCGTCCCAGACGAATTCGGCCCGGGCGTGGCCGGGTGTTCCTTGGTTGATTGTCATGCGCACGGATGAGGTGGTGTCGTTTCCGTCCTGGGCGCGCCATGTTCCGATGAAGGGGGCGGGGATCGTCTGGTTTTGTGGCGCGGTGCGGTGGAGGGTGGCTGTGGTTCCTTCTGATTTCCAGGTGAGGTCGGTGTCTCCTTGGCGTCGGAGGGTGATGTCTGCGTTGGTGGTGCAGAGATGGCTGGGGATTCCTGAGGTCGGGTTTGTTGTGAGGACGAGCAGTGTGCCGGCCGAGATGAGGGTTCCTTTTGACTGGCAGAGGGAGCTGGCGGTCGACGTCAGGATGTCCGCGGTCTCTGCGCCCACCGCGCCCTTGCGGATCTCGATGCGGCGCAAGGTAGGGGCTTTGTCTCCGGGCTTGGTGAATTCGCCTTGCCATGTGCCCAGGTAGTCGTCGGGGACCGCCGTCACACTGGTCTCAGTCGAGCGGGTCGGGTTCGGGGGCGAAGTTGGGTCGATCAGGTCCGGGCTCGGGGACGGCGTGGGCGATGCCGGAGGTGAAGGGCTCAATGTCGGGGGCGGCAGGGAAGCCGCAGGGGCCGGTGTGGGCCGGTTCGCCTGTTCCAGGGGGGGGTGCTGCCCGTTTCGCACGAGGGTGACGGCGGCCACCGCTGAGAGGGAGGCGGCGAGCGTCACGGCAACGGCCATCATGACGATCTGGCGTCGGCGGCGCGACCGGTCAGAGGGTGGCGAGACCGCGGTGGGGCTGCGGGGCGGGGAGGTGAGGGCCAGAGCTCCGCGGGGGGTGTTCTGTACAGCTGTCGGCTCGATGGCGTGCACACCCGCTGCCCGGGCGCTGAGTAGCCGGGCTGCGGCGTACTGCTCAACCAGTGCGGCGCGGGAGACGATCAGGATGGCGGAGGCTTCGCGTGAGGCTGCCGTGTAGGGCACAGGAAGATGTTCATCGTTACCGCTCCGGCCGGCGTCGTCGGCACGGGATGCGGCATCTGCTGCGCCGGATGGGTCGTCGTGTGCGGTGGCTTCGTCACGCACGCGGCGTACAGCGTCTTGGACCAGGCGGACTTGGTCCAGTCGGTGGTGTGCTTCACGTAGATCAGTGGCTGCCTGATCGGCGGCGGAAGCCAGTCCAGCCGCGTCGGCGCCCGGTGCCGTGCCGTGTTGTGAGGGCATCTGGAGGCCGGCGATGACGCCGAGGAGGATGTGGACCAGGCGCTCCGCGTCCTGCAGAGCCGCAGTTGCCTGCGCTGCCGCCTGTGCCGCCGTCACTCCCTCCATGGCGGTGTTCGGCTCGTCAGGGCCAAGAGGCTGCTGTGCGGTGGTTGCCTGCTCGTGGAGGCGCTGGGCCAGCGCCCATCTCGCGGCGCGCGCTCGCTCATCTCGCACCAGGTCATGCACGAGGCGTTTGAGCAGGTGCAGGTGGATCGTCTTGGTCCCGGAGCGGTACTCGCCCCAGCTCGTCTTGCTGATCTTGTACCGCTCCGCGAGCTCGCGGACCGTGAAGTCCTGGGTCAGATCTCGCAGGAACACCGCGAGCTCGTTGGCTTCATCGGTTTCCCCCTTGGGCCCGCCCTGTGGACGGCCGGCCTTCACCACAGCGGCACTCCCCCGGTTGGTTGTCCGCGTTGTCCGCTCTTCCGTGTCGCCTGAACTGCGTTAACGGACAACATCTATTGATGGACAATCAGACCAGGTCGGACCGTGGGGCTCCAGCACTTCCCAGACAAATTCCCTGGAGCGTCTCCTGTGGCCCACCTCCTTTCCCGTAACCGAACGAAGCCCGGACCCGGCACGCCACCGGCGCGCCTGCGGCGCATCGGTGTCCTGCTCGCCGGCGCGATCACGGCCGGCCTGCTCTCGGCCGCCCCCGCCTCCGCGGACCCCGCCCCGGCCGCCCCCATCACCCTGGTGTCGGTGACGGCGACCGCTGACGACCAGCTGTACGCGCTCGCCGCCGACCACACTGCCGTCTACCGCTGGAACGGAAAGGGCACCGACTGGACCAAGGTCGGCGGACCCGCCCAAGACCTCTACGTCGGCGGAGCGGGACTCTTCGCCACCAGCCTCGGCAGCGGAGCACTGAACAAGTACAACGGGCAGCCCGGCGACTGGTCTCAGATCGGCGGGGCGGGCGCCGACTTCGCCGTCACCGGCGACCACCTCTACGGCCTGAACCCCGACCGCAGCGCCGTCTACGAATGGAACGGCACCGGCACCGACTGGACCAGGATCGGCGGACCCGCCCAAGACCTCGAAGCCGGCGGAGCAGGGCTCTTCGCCACCAGCCCCGACGGCAAGCTGCACAAGTACAACGGGCAGCCGGACACCTGGAGCGAGATCGGCGGGGCGGGCGCCGACTTCGCCGTCACCAGCGACCACCTCTACGGCCTGAACCCCGACCGCACCGCCGTCTACGAATGGAACGGGAAGGGCACCGACTGGACCAAAGTCGGCGGACCCGCCCAAGATCTCCACGCCGGCGGAGCAGGGCTCTTCGCCACCAGCCCCGACGACAAACTCCACAAATACGACAGGCGGGCCGATACCTGGACCGAGATCGGAAACGCGGGCAAGGCGTTCGCCGTCGGCAGCACTCGCCTCTACGGTCTCGCATCCGATGGCAACAGCGTCCACCGATGGAGCGGCCAGGGCGCGGACTGGACGGCCCTCGGCGCGCCATCGGCCCCCGGCGCGCCGGTGCCTCAAGCGGCGGACCCCAGCCCGGAGCCGCAGTCTGCGCCGCCGGGAATGGGGTCAGAAGCGCAGGACGGAGCAGAGGCTGAATCCGTGCCGGAAGCGGGATCTCCAAGCTCCGTACGGGGGGCTCTATCTGACATCGCCGGTCCTGAACTGTCCGTGACAGCCAAGGGCGATCTCTACGCGCTCGCGCCTGATCACGGCAGCGTATGGAAGCACGAGGGTGACAACCACTGGACGAAGATCGGCGGACCCGCAGAGTCCGTGCACGCAGGGCGGCTCGGAGTCTTCGCTCGCCATCCTGATACCGGCGCCATCTATCGCTACGACGGCGAAATCGGCCGTTGGAGTCAGATCGGAGACGCCTCCGCCGATCTCGAGGTTACGGGTGATCACCTCTATCGCCTGTCCTCCGACCGCTCGGCGGTCTTCGAATGGAGCGGTCAAGGCACCGACTGGACGAAGATCGGCGGACCCGCCGATCAGCTGTACGCCGGCGGCGCCGGTCTGTTCGCCACCCGCCCCGACACCGGCCACCTCTACCAGTACAACGGCACACCCGACCACTGGACCGAGATCGGCACCCCCGGCGCCGCCTTCGCCGTCAGCGACGAACACCTCTACGGCCTGTCCCCCGACCGCTCGGCGGTCTTCGAATGGAGCGGTCAAGGCACCGACTGGACGAAGATCGGCGGACCCGCCGATCAGCTGTACGCCGGCGGAGCCGGTCTGTTCGCCACCCGCCCCGACACCGGCCACCTCTACCAGTACAACGGCACACCCGACCACTGGACCGAGATCGGCACCCCCGGCGCCGCCTTCGCCGTCAGCGGCGAACACCTCTACGGCCTGTCCCCCGACCGCTCGGCGGTCTTCGAACGGACCAGCGGAGACAACTGGCAGTACCGGGGCGGCCCGTCCGAGGCCCTGCAGGCGGTGAGGGACGAGGACACCCTGCGGGAGTTGCGCGGTGACGACTATGTTCGGCAATACCGTCAGGCCAGCATCCTGGCCGACACGAAGCTCATGGAATGGCTCGCGCAGAACGGGGCGGGAATCCTCCTCGAACTCCTCGGCGTCAAGGACATCGAAAAGTGCCTCAGCGCACCCGGAAAGGAAAAAATAAAGCCGTGCCTGCTGGCGGCCGCCAACTTCAGCACCGTCATCACTGCCGTTCGCAAGGCGGACAAGGTGCAAGACGCCATCAAGACGGTGGCCGTAGGTCTTCCCAGGTTTCGCAGCGAGGTCGTCGCCGCCCGCAACGTCGTGGTCCAGGCGCGTGAAATCTTGGACCGGAACGCGAAGGACCTGGCTGACGATTTCACGGTGAACAAGCCCGACCGGGCTGACTGCCGGCGAAACGGCGCAGGCTGGCTCGACCTCGGTACGCGCGACGTCGCACACGGATCCCGCGCCACGGCCATGAACGCCTGCCTCGACACGGCCTACCTGACGGCCCACGCGCAGCGGGGCAGCCCGACGACGGCAGCGGTCAGGCCTCCGGGCTACAACTGGGCAACGGCCACTGCCGGCTACCTTCGCATAAAGGACATTCCCCAGCGCATCAACAATTGCCACCTGCTCGGCAAGCAGCTCACCGGCAGTGGCGAAGATCTGGACAATCTAGTCACCTGCAGCCGAGCCGCCAATGCCCAGGTCAAGGGCGACGAAGGATTCGCCAACGACATGAAGGCCCTGGAAGGCGAGGTCAAGAAAGCCGTGGACGCCGGGCAGGTCGTGCGCTACCAGGTGACCCCCGTCTATTCGGGCCCCCGTACCGTCCCCGTGAAGCTGGAGATCTCCGCAGTCGGCATGTACCCGGACGGCCGCCCAGGCGGCGTTCTCATCAAGCGGGCCGTCGAGAACAAGCTCTTTCAACCGCAGACCCAGAAATGGCACAACCTCGGTCTGTGGGTCATGAACGGCAAAGCAGTCCCCACCGGCAACACGCCCTGAACTCAACCGGCCCCACCTTCCGCTTGCTGCTCATCGAGGACCTCCTGCGCGCGATGAACTCCAGCTTCAGCGGCGGGTCCACACACAGGGAGGCGGGAGGTGCGCGCGGCGAAGCCCACCTGCCGCTCCACATGCGGTGTCCCATCGCGATGCATCACGACGAGAACTACCGCAGTATGGGGACTGTGCAACTCCCTTGCAACTAAGTGAATTTGGGGAACACATGGCTCTGACCGCTCTTGTCTTTCTAGCTGTTCCGTGGCTGTTACTTGCCCTGATCCCCATGCGGAACCCGTCCGCGCGACGCCTTTGGCTCGGGATCGTGCTGTGCGTCTCGATCCTGACCGTCGCGTTCGCGGCCTACTACGGAGTACAGCACACGGGAGACTACGCATCGGATGACGAGCGGCCCTCAGGGGTCATGACAAGCGACGCCGCCGAGGCGTACAGGAACAATGATGCGATCTCACCTCGGTGGATGCCCGTCGTCTTTGCGGCTATGGCCGTGGGACCTGGGGCTGTCGCCGCCCTGCTGCGGCTGGCGCTGTCCAGGCCCGATCGAACGCCCCACTATCCGCCACCGCCGAGCTACCCCCCGGCCCCGTGACCGCATGACACAGCAAGCGTTTCCCCGCCCCCATGGCGCGAAAGACACGCAGGGCAGCCTGAAACGCCGCTCCAGTCCGCACCATCGGCACCACGACGTTCTGCGGCCGGAAAAGGCATCCGGCCACCTGGAGCGGGAAGGCGCCGGAATCCACCCTCAAGGGTCCTGCCAAGGGCCGAGCGGCGAGACAAGGCCGCAAAACGACGGAGGAAGTGAATGTTGTTTTCATTAAGCAAGCCGGGCGTGCCGTGGCGAACGGGGCTGCGCTCCGCCGCCGTGGTATCGCTGTTGGCCATGGGTGCCACCGCCTGTGGCGCAGGAGGATCATCGGACAATCCCCAAGCCGGACAGGCGCCGCAGTCCACCCAGGCAACCTCGACGCCGGACGGAAAGAAGACGCTGGACGCGCCAGTCGCCAAGGGCCTCGGCTCACTCACCAGCGGCAACCTCACCCTGCTGGCCTTCTACGATCCGTCGACGGGCAAGGAGACCTTCAGTACGACGCTGCCGCAGTACTCCGAGAAGAACCCGTGGAAGCGCTACAGCTTCTCGCCGGACTGGAAGCGGCACGCCTGGGTCAAGGACGGCGACCTGTTCGTGGGCAGCTTCACCGGCTCTACGATCACCTCTGCGTACGACGAGACCCCAGGCGTGAAGATCGGCGGCAAGCCCACCTTCAACGGCGGTAAGCGCGCCTACCGCCAGCCCCGCTTCAGTGCTGACGGCAAGAGGATCTTCGCCCTGGCCAATGACGAGAAGGTGTACTCGGCCGATCCCTCGTCACCCGACCAGCTCACCGAGGAAGCGACCCTGGACCAGGGAAGTTTCTTCGGCGGCAGAAGCGAACTCCTGTGGGACCTCACAGCCGACGGCAAGGTCGTCAAGCGGCCCGCCCCTGTGCACCCTGAGCGAGGCGGGCAGGCGACCAGCCCAGACGGAACCAAGACGCTGATCTACAACGGCAGCGGCTGGTTCCTCAAGGCGAACGGCGCAACCGGCGAACCGCAGCTCGCTTTCGAAACACTCACCGACGACACAGACAAGCCTGTGGGAAGCGGCCCGAACCCTGGCATGGACGTGGACATCATCGGCTGGTACTGAGCCGGCCACACACTACGGAAAGCCTCGCATCACGGGTCGATGATGCCAGCGCCCCTGCCGGAGCAGACACTGCCGCTCCGGCAGGGACGCGAGGCCAACGAGCGCCCTTCAACTACCAGCAACCGCCGCACTGCCACCGGCAGTGCACCGCACGGTCGGTGCCCAGCGTCCGCAGCAGGGTGCTCTGGGGTCTCAGCATCACGGTGCGCTCAGCGGCCAGCCTCTCGCCCGTGGTGCAGGCGGGGCTGATGGGGTTGATGCGCCCGCTGGTCATCCTCGCGCACCGGGTGCGGTGCGGGGGCTCCTCCTGGTGGGCGTACAGCTGTCTGAGCGCGCGGCCTCGATCGACCATCTCGGTGACGGAGTCCGTGAAGTGCCGCATCTGCTCGGCGGTGCAGCACCGGACCATCACTGTCTCTCCCACCGCGGTTCCGAACCCGAGAGACCGAACTTGGGTCTGGCCGCTGTGCGACAGGCCGTCGCCGCGTGGAGGCCAGCTCGCCGGGCACGGTGCGGCCGTGGCGCTGGTGGCCCGGCGCGAGACCGTCTGGACAGCACCGCCGCCGAGATCGAGAAGGCTGGCGGCACCGCGACGGTGGTGGAAGCCGACATCACCGACCGCATCCAAGCCGAGGCTGCAGTGGAGCAGACTGTCGAGCGCTTCGGCCGGCTGGACACTCCGGTGAACAATCCCGGCCTGATGCTGCTGGGTCCCGTCGTCGGCGCGGACGCCGAGGAGTGGGAGCGCATGATCGCCGTTAATGTCCAGGGCCTGCTCTACACCACCCGCGTCGCCCTCCCGCACCTGCTCAAGGCCGCGGAGGACGGGCCGCGCCGGGTCGCCGACATCAGCTGTGTCACTGGCCGCGTCGCGATGAACGGCCTCGGCGTCTAAAACCTCACCAAGTTCGGGGTGAACGGCTTCGCCGAGTCCCTGAGCCAGGAAGTCACCCAGCGGCACGTCCGCGTCGGTGTCCTGGAGCCCGGTGGTGTGCACACCGAACTGGCCCTGCACAACAGGCCCGTGATCCAGGACGAGATGATTACTCCTCTCCTCGGGGTGGTCGAGTTCCTCGCCCCCGAGGACATCGCCAACGGCGTCGCGTACAGGGTCACGCGGCCCCGCCACGCCTCCATCGGCGAGCTGTGGATCAGGCCCACCGAACAAGCCTGGTGGCCTCCGGCCCGCCCGATCCTCCCCGGTCGACCGCTCGGCCGGCCGCCGGAACGGGCACGACGCATCATCACCGCACACACCGAATGGACCACGGCACCTGAAAGGCACCCGCCCCGGCCCGACGTCCGCTCGCCCCGGCGGCCTCACCTTCTCAGACCCGGACCGCCATATCTGAGCGCTACCACCACGGGTTGCGCCACGTCCAGGACCAGCTCACCACCTAGCCCCACCGCCCGGTGTGCCAGCCCCTCCACCTGGACAGTGGTCGTAGCCGGCCCGACTCCCGCCTCGGATACCGTGTTCCACTACGGGGTGCCATAACGGATGTGACGCCCCCCACCGGAGGTAGTTACCGTATGAGTTCAAAGCGCAGCAAGAATCCAGCCCTGCCCGTACTTGACGACGCATTCCGACTCGCGTCGGTCAAGGACGCCGAAGAGTCCACCCGGGACTTGGCCGCGCGGCTGGCCACCACCGAGCTGCGCCGCGTTTCCCACCCGGGCCGGGTCACCTGGGAGCCCACCGATCAGGCCGAGCCCGTACCGGTCCCGCCGACTGTGGTCGACGGTGAAGGGGACCTGTGGCTGCGGGACCGGGGCACTGGCACCTGGACCATGCCCGAGTTCAACCCGAAGGAGTTCCCGGCCCGCTGTGGCGAGGTTCTGACGTGGAACCAGCTTGCCCGCGAGTTCGGCCCGCTGACCGCACTCGCCGACGACCGCCGCATCGGCGGCAGGCGGCGCTGACCGCGCAGCCTTCTGGGGTGACCGCGCCCCTGAAGCGCCCGTTATCAGGTAGCTGAGAGCTCCAGCCACCCGCCAAGCTCGACGATCGCGGCGAGCAGGTGAGCGTGAGCCGATGACTCTGCGGGGGGTTGCCGGCAATGGCCGCACGGAGTCCTCCGTGCGGCCATTGCCGTATCCGGGGTCAGGCGGGGGTGATGTTCTCCGCCTGGGGGCCCTTCTGGCCCTGGGTGACGTCGAACGTCACGGCCTGGCCCTCCTGCAGCTCGCGGAAGCCCGAGGAGTTGATCGCGGAATAGTGGGCGAAGACGTCGGGGCCGCCGCCGTCCTGGGCGATGAAGCCAAAGCCCTTCTCCGCGTTGAACCACTTCACAGTTCCCGTAGCCATGTCTCATGCCTTCCAGTCGATGAACGCCTTCCACGACATGCGGAAAGCGGAGGTGATCGCCCTGGTTCCTGCGGCACAGCACAGCAAAACGCCCACGCCGAGGCGTGGGCAAAGGGAACTTCCGAACCACGACAGCTGACGCAGACGGTACACGTCCGCACATGCTGTCACCACAGCAAAGCTGTACACGTCGCGGCTTGGCCAGTTGCGCGCATATCCGCTGAAGGCCGGAAGGCGCTCAGGCTGCGGCCGTCGGATTCGCTGATTCGGCGGCGCGGCGGTATCCGACGTTGAGGTGCTGGGCTTCTTCGAGCTGGTCTTCGAGGATGACGATGCGGCAGGCGGCCTCGACGGGGGTGCCCTGGTCGACGAGTTCCCGGGCGCGGGCGGCGATGCGCAGCTGGTAGCGGGAGTAGCGGCGGTGTCCGCCGGCGGATCGGAGCGGGGTGATGAGGCAGGCCTCTCCGATGGCGCGGAGGAAGCCTTGGGTGGTGCCGAGCATTTCTGCGGCCCGGCCCATGGTGTAGGCGGGGTAGTCGTCGTCATCGAGACGGCCGTACGTGTCGCTGCTGTCATTGCAGCTCTCTGTGGAACGCGTGGAGGGGCCCGGGTGCCGTACTGGCACCCGGGCCCCGAAGGAACTGCTACACCATCTGCCGGCCCTGATGCTGCGCCGGCCTTCTGTTTCCGCCTACCCGACCTGGATGCTGTCGGGGGTGCGGGGATCGCGGATGCGTGACCGGAGACCACCTCACTATCGATGTCCTGCGGTACCCGGGCTCCGTACTGCTCGCCCGGGCGATCCTGATGGCGCTCGGCTCCTCCGTTCTTCCCTCTGGATCAATCACTTACCAAACGGGAACTGCGTACTGCTGATACTGCGAACTGCTGGTACTGCCGCTACTGCGAACCGCTTTGTACTGCTGGTGGCCTCTCACAGCGCCACTTCGGCAGCCAGCCCCGTCGCCCATCCTGCATCTGCTCTGGCTTAGAACCCCACCGCCGAACCTCCCGGTGCGCGCGCCCGCAGCCGACGCCTTCACCGAGGTACCACTCACTGATCTCACTGCTGGGTACTGCCAACTGCACCTACTACGGGTACTGCAACTGCGGTACTGCTCACGGCGGCCCCTGATCACTGCGGGCCACCCGGTCCGGTCACCAGTCCCGTCGCCGTCCTGCAACAACCCTGGCTTCGAAACTCCGTCACCGCACCGTCCTGCGAACTGCAACTGCGTGTACTGCTGCCCGGCAGTTCGTCTCTGCCAGGCCCTGCGGTCCTTCTTGGCTACGGGAGAAACCATAACCACACCACCACCCAATGTCTACTCCGGCCGACACAGATTTCCATGCGCTCGCCGATCAGGTAATCGGCCTCGAACAACGACCCGGACAGGCGCCGTGGGGCCGTCACTGGATTACCCGCCACAGCCCAAGGCGCAAGCACCACGCGGGCTCCAGCGGGCATTGCCGATCCAGCCCGCAGACGCCGCGGATGTGCACCCCCGATCTGAACGGCGGCACCGGGGGTTTCGGCTGGCCCACGGTCAACCGCCTCGCCCGTGCCACGTCGGTCACCCGCTGGCCGTCCGGCGGCAAGACCATACGCGCCGTCCTGCCCCGGTGAGACCCGCCCAGCTTTCCCCCGCATGGCGGCATTGCCGCACTGAGCCGGCGTCGTTGAAACGGGCGTATCCCTCGCGAGGCCGTTCCCGAGCCGGCCCCGCCCCGGTCCTGGTTTCCCCCGAAGCCAGGACCAACTGCCCTCACACACCACCCGCGCAAGCCACCGAACGAACTAGGGTGCGTCTTCGAAAGATCGTTCGTTGGTGGATCATGTTTTCGTGATTCGTCGCCATGAACTGACTGATGTCGAGTGGGAGTTGCTGGCTCCGCTGATACCGAGTGCGGGCAGGGGCCGGCCTCGGGCGGAGGACCGTCGGGTGATCAACGGGATGGTCTACAAGATCCGGACCGGGGTTTCCTGGCGTGACCTGCCGGAACGTTACGGCCCGTGGAAGTCGGTCTACACGCGCTTCCGCCGCTATGCCATCGACGGTGTGTTCACCCGGGCACTGCAGCAGATCCAGGCCCAGGCCGACGCAGCCGGTGACATCGATTGGCTGGTCCAGATCGACTCCACCATTGTCCGCGCCCACCAGCACGCCGCCGCCACCGGCCGAAAAAGGGGGAAGCACCGGACGGACGAACCGGACGATCACGCCCTCGGCCGATCCCGAGGAGGCCTGACTGCCAAAATCCATCTCGCCTGCGACGGCCGCGGTCGGCCCCTGGCCGTCCTGCTGACCCCGGGGCAACGGCATGACGGCGTCTGCGCGAGGCCTCTGCCCGAACGCATCCGAGTACCCCGCACCGGCCCCCGCCGGCCCCGCTGCCGACCGGACCATGTCATAGCAAGATCTACCGCCGCCGCAACACCGTCGAACGCTGCTTCAACCAACTCAAAGGCTTCCGCGGCATCGCCACCCGCTACGAGAAAACCGCCGCCTCCTACGAAGCAGCGGTCACACTCGCATCACTTCTGCTCTGGGCAAGATCAATTTGAAGACGGACCCTAGTGCCGCGTCAGAGAATCTTTGCCCTGTTTGGTCGTCAGGCGGGGCAAGCTCCAGGGCACGGCGGCGCGGCGGGGAAGAGGTTTTCTAACGCGACGCTACTGTTATGAGGGTGGCGGGAATCAATGCCGACCGACGGTGGTCCGAGTCCATGCCGGCGGCCTATGAGCAGTACCTCGTGCCGGTGGTCTTCCAGCCTTTCGCCGGGGACCTGGCTGCCAGGGCGGCGGCACTCCGCCCTCGGCGAATCCTCGAACTGGCTGCAGGGACTGGAGTCTTTACGTCTGCCCTGCTCGTGGCGGCACCGTCCGCCAAGGTGACGGCCACCGACCTGAACGAGGCCATGGTCGCTTTCGGGTCGGCTCGATCACCGGGCGCAGTATGGCGGCAGGCCGACGCGCAGCGGCTGCCGTTCCCGGACGGGGGCTTTGACCTGGTGGCCTGCCAGTTTGGTGTGATGTTCTTTCCTGACCGCATCGGGGCCTTCGCCGAGGTCCGCCGGGTCCTCGCTCCGGGCGGCCGGTTCCTGTTCAACACCTGGGGCTCGCTTGGGGCGCACGCCTTCGAATTCGCGCTGCAGGCCGGGCTGGAGCGGGCCTTTCCGGTCGACCCACCGCAGTTCTTCCGGACGGTTCCGCACGGCTACGCCGACCCCGCTGTCGTGGCCGCTGATCTGGCAGCCGCCGGGTTCGCCGTCGAGGAGGAGCAGGAGCTGACACTTCAGGGCTGGGCCGCGTCGACCGCCGACCTCGCCACCGGATACCTCACCGGAACACCGGTGCGCGCGGCCGTCGAGGAACGCGGCGACGGACCGGCCGTCCGCGCCACCGTCACCGAGGAGATGACGGCCCGGCTGGGCCCGGGGCCGGTCACCGCCCCGATGACGGCGTTTGTCTTCCGCGCCGCGGCCTGAACCGCAGCCCGCGCCCTTGCAAAGGATGGGAGTGAGTCGTTCTCGACGGGGTGCGTCCCACCGAGGCCATGCTCATCAGGCGACGTTGGCCCTGGCCACGACATTGCGTAGCCGTTCATCGGCTGCATGCTTGCATCCGAATGGTGATCCCACGGATCGGCACGGACGATGATGCTCGAACCCTCTGAGCAGCGCCGGACCGCTTGGAACGGCGCGGGAGGGCGACACCGTACCGGTCTCAGTCACCATCGAAGCATCCGGAGCACCACGAATACCCTGCAGTCTCGGGAAGTGATCACATGAGCACTCCGCCCAAGTCCAGACCTGGCTCGCGCCTGCAGGTGCGACAGGTGAGGACTCCACCCAGGTCCGGAACCAGCTCACGCCTGCGGGCGCGACGGGTATCGAGGAGAACCCAGCAGTCACAGACCACCGCGGTATTGATCCTGCCGGTCCTCCTCCTGACGGCGTTCTACCTGGGTCTGTTCGGCTTCGAGGACCTCGACGAGGCCCTGACCTTCGTGGGTCGCATCACGGGCGCCGGCCTCATCGCGGCCTCGGCCATCTCACTCCTGGGCAGCGCCGCGGTCATGGACCACTGGTTCTGGAAGATCTTCCCCTACTCCGGAATGGTTGCGCTGGTCGGAACGGTCGCAGCATTGCTGACCAATGCCATGGTCCTATTCGAGATCTCGAACTCGGACTCTCTGTTCTACAAGACCCTGTTTGGCCTGCTCACGGCGGGCTCCGCATGGACCGTCTTCGCGGTGTGGCGGACATTGAGCAAGATCCCGGCTCCGAAGCGGGTGGCCACGGCAGTCATCGCCTCCTCCGTATTCGCGATCGCCAATTTCGGCTATCAAAACCTCTATCAGCCATCCCAGCACGGCGCCAGGCCTGCCATCAAGTTGACCATGGGGCAGCCCGAATTGAACATGGACGGCAAGTCATTCGCCGTACCGGTCGACATTACGCTCGAAAACCACAGCGAGGTGGGCTTCTACATCATGGGCGCCGAGTTCCACGCCATGGGGCAAAAGGTGAAGGTGATCGAGCATGACCGGCTCCGGCAGAAATGGCGTGATGACGCCCAGAAGTGGAAGGAGTACCAAGAGAGAAGCCCGCTCTCCCGCAGGGAAGAACATCAGGACGGCCAACTGTTGGCGGCGCAGCCCTGGATGGCCCCTGGAGGCTACATCGAGGCGAGCGACTCGGTCGCCATTCGAACGCTCGTGCGACTTCCTATCGACACGCAGTACGACCAAGTGGCCTTTTACGCCACCGCGAGCCTCGCGCGCAAAGATCGACTCGGCCTGGATTCAGTTGCTTTTAAAAGCTACTCCTGGAAGGGTGGCAACGTGCCCCAGTGGGTGAAGAGGCAGAAGGAATTCGACTCCCTCATTTACGTCGGCAGGGTGCATCAAAACAATTCAATCGACGAACGTACGATGGATCCCCGCTCCGTATCCATCTATTGGAAATTCGGCACGCACGGCGCAGAAGTGTCCGCATCCATCACAAAGAAGGGCGACGAAAATCGTGAACCCCGCGAAGCGGAAGTCCGCGCGGTAAGAGACCGATACGGCCTCGTCGATGCCCTGACGGGCCCGATCCAGCGATCACTGTGGGACATCAAGAGCAAGAGCCGTCAATGACCGGCGCACCGGGCGCGCGGGGGCGTGGGGCCGCCAATCCGTCCAGCCACGCCACCAGGGCAAGTGAGCTGTTCATGCGATCCCAGGATTCTGCGTTCCCCACGCCGAGCTGTGCCTCCCTCACTGCCCGGCACAGCACCTCGACGTCGAACATCTCCTCGACCAGCGGATGCCTCGCGGAGCGGCAGAGGTCGATGAGTTCATCGCCGTGTTTCCTCAAGCCGCGGGCGTAGAGCTGGTCGAAGGGCACCTTCACGGCTCGGTCGCGGATCCGGGAGGGGAGCAGATCTTCCATGGCCTCGCGCAGAACGGCCTTCGGACGGCCCGGATGGAACGTGGCTGCAACGGGGAGGCTGCGCATCGTGGCGGTGACCTCCCGGTCGAGGAAGGGGTGCGAGAGGAAGAATCCGTCCTGCCGTGCCCGGTGCCAGGACACGGAGTCGGGAGCGGCAAGGTAATTGGCCGCGTCGAGGAACGACTGTTCCGGCCTGCGTCCGAACACGAAGCGGCTCTCCGCGATACTTGCCTCACGGTAGCCGTGGGCCGCTGCGAATCCCGATCGCAGCCAACGGGGGCGGGCGAAGCTTCCGAGGCCACCCAGCACGGTTCCGCGGTGGACGAGTGCTGTGATTCGCTCCGCTGCCAGCGGGAGGGATGGCCGCATGACGTAGTCGTAGACGACGTCGCGCACGCCGCGCTCGGTTCCCGCGGCCCAGGCGCGTGCCTGCTTCGTCATCTGCCGGAGCTGCCCTGTGCGGGCCAGTTTGTGCAGGTGGAGGGGGTTGGCGTCCACGATCGGGTCGGCCCCGCAGCCGGTCATGAGGATGTCACAGCCGAGTTCCGCCGCGGCGCCGTGGAGCCTGCTCCAGAACGGGGCGCGAAAGGCGTGCGCATGAGGCTCGTCCGCGTCTCCGGCGTGGTGTTCGAAGTCGTCGAAGTCAGCCACGTCGCCGGCGTCCACCATCACCGGGCGGGCTGCAGGTGCATGACGGCGAATCTCCTTCATGGCCTCTTCGAGGTACGACCGCTCCCCGGCCAGCTCCCCTGTGTCGAAGCGCCCGGCCAACAGGGCGAGGTCCTCACCGCGGCCCTGCCCCCTACCCAGCAGGCGTGCTGCGAGCAACGCGATGCTGGTGGAGTCGGTGCCGCCCGAGACATGACATACCGTCATTCGGCCCACTCGCCGCCCGACGGCGCTCTCCAGTGCGAGGCGCAGGTTCTTCCCGGCCCCGCTGAGACGGAGCCCGTCCGCCGTCGATTCCCGCAGGGCGTCGGCTTCACCGACGCGTCCGCGCACCCGACCGCGCATCTGCCCCGTGACCGAAAGTTCCACGACCTCGCCGCCGAGAATCCGGTGCACACCGGAGAACGGGGTGAGTCCCGAATGCGGTTGCGCCAGGTTCCCGGTCAGGTACCGGCAGAAGTAGCCGTGTTCCAGCCTTTCGAAGTCGCCCAGACAGCGCGCCGACGTACTCACCGCGCTCACACGCCCACCGGACTCCCTGAAGAACAGGGGAATGCGCGCATGACAGTCGCGCATCAGCACGATGCGATCGGGGTACACCAGGACAGCCGCGTAGTCGCCGATCGGCAGACGGGGTGTGGCTCCCGGTCGCCCAACTGCGTCCAGGAGCCCGCGTGCGCCCGCCACACGGTCACGGGCCGAGCCGACCCAGCCGACGACCACGGCGGTGCCGGCCCGTGAGGAGACCGTCGTCACCAGTCCGTGCCGCGCCATGGCCTCGGCCGCCCGGAGCCTGGGTGCGCCCCCGGCCCAGTCAAGGCGGAGTGCTTGCATGTCACCGGCCGCCACAACTGATCGAGAGAACCGGCGTGAACCCGTGTCCGCGCGGATCTGCATCAGGGATGCACACGCCCGCCGAGGAGCTCCAGGCATGCAGGGCGAACGGGTGCTCGCGGACACCGACGTGAAGCACGGCATCGAGGCCGCACCGCCGCAGAAGGACGAACGCGGTCACGGCCTCGGCCTTGCAGTCGTCGTTGACGAACCAGCTTCTGCGGCCATGTGTGCGCAGTGCTCGTTTCAGCCGCGCCACCTCCTCCGCTGAAGGGAGGTCTGCACGTGCGCACACCGGGGCCGCCAAGGACAGGAGCCGAAGGACGCGCCCGAACCCGACGGTCCGGATCGAGAGATGCACTCCGCGCAGCCAGAGCCCGACCTCGGCGTCCGAGTACGCCTTTCGGCAAGCCGTCGCGCATCCGGTGCGGATGAGATCGGTGACGAGCTCGGCGCGCTCCTCAGCGCTTCCCACGATGAACTTCTCGACGTCCGTCGCCGTCATGCCGAGAAAACGCGTCCGCCGCCTCCAGTCGGAAATCAGAGCACCGTTGGACATCCCGGTGACACGGCAGTGCGGTGACAGCATCCGCGTCATGGCCTCCAGGGCATCGGTCTCTTCTGTCACCTCACACCCCAAACTCGGCCTGCCGCAGGTACTCTGCAGCAGGCCGAGTTCGACGTGGCGGGCTGTGTCAGGACTGGTACCCGTGACCGTCGTAGAGTTCCCCGCTGAAGCCTCGAATCAAGCGGCCGTTGCCAAACAAAACAAGCCGATGCGGTATACGGCGCCGCAGTCGTCGAAGGTACATCGCCTACCTCCAGAATCAAGCAGCGTTGAACACTTCCGACGCTACTCTGCACCGCATGCCTCGCAACCGGACTGCGGGGCAGGGCCGTGGGGAGCGCAGCCACAGGCGGGGACGGCGCGGCCACGGCGAGGAAACGGGCTCGGTACACCGGGCACCATCTTTCGATGACGGTAGACGTGGACTGCGGCCAGCGGAACACGGTCCGGGGGCGGAGCCGCGGCGACATCCCGCGGGAGCGGCCGGACGGCGCAGCGGATCAACACCCACGGCGCGCGGCTGTTCGGGCGCCCTCATGCAGGATGGCGGTCGTGGCCGCTGCCAGCGCTGCGCCCCTCACCGCACCTCGGCGGCGAGGTCGCGGTGAAGTGTCACGCCGTCGCCGGTAATTCAAGGACCGCGCCGGTCTCCGGGTCCGCGGGGAAGCGCGCGGAGTACCCGTATCGCTCGCACAGCTCCGGATCAGCCCACCGGGCGGTGCGCTGCGTCCGGTAGTTGAACCACAGCGTCGGGCCGTCCGGTGCGGACAATACGACGCGGGCGAGTGCCTCGTCATCGGGATGGTGGTAGGTGTCACCGTTGGTGGATACGAGGTAGTGCCGGGCAGGAGCGACTTCGAGCAGGGCCTCGGTCACGTTCCGCCGGCTGGCGTGGTGGGGAAGTTTGAAGGCGTCCACCTCCAAGGCCCGCAGGCCGCGGTGGTCGGCCACCCCTTTCAGGCCTCCCCCGAGCACGGCGCCGAACGCGTCGGCCCCGAGCACGGCGCGGGCGCCATGGTGCTCGATCAGCAGCGCGATGCTGCTCCCGTTCGGAGCCGTCGTGTCATCGGTCGTCTCGTGGGCGGCGACGGCGGCCAGATCACCGAGGGGCTCCAGGACGTCGGGCCTCATGTCGGCCTGCCAGCCACGCCGGGCATGGTCGATGGTTTCGGACCACTCGCGCTCCAGCATCACCAGGCGCTCGTTGGTCGGTGAGAGCACGGTGATGTGCGGCCCGTCCGGGACCGGCACCTCGATGAACCCGAACTCGTCCCCGGTGTCGATGGGACCGCCGCCGAACGCTCGGTTCCACGGGAGTACGGGGCCGGCGGATACCCCGAGCAACGCCGCCACCAGGCTCTCCCCCTGGGCAACGCTGCCCTCCACCCTGCCCTCTGCGGGCAGGTGCGGGGGGCCGTTGAACCAGTAGTCGCCGACGTCTTCGGCGTACTCGCTCCGCAGGAACGGGAGCATGCCGCCTATGTGGTCGCTGTCGATGTGGGTCACCACCGCGACGTCAATGTGCCGCTCGTCGGGTTCGAGCCGGCTCAGCCTCTTTTCGAGCCGGGGCCAGGTGCCCGGAGGGCCGCCGTCGACGAGCATGCGCCAAGGCGGCCCGCTGCCGCGCGCGCACTCCACGAGCAGACAGTCGCCCAATCGCGCGGGCAGTACCTCGATGCGGATGGCTGTGTCCATGGGATCGTCTCCCTCCAGCCGGGCGCACCACCAAATCTACGCTTGTCAGCCGGGCGCCGCAGCGCTGCGGGGAGGTACCGGCCCGTTCGTCGGCCGCAGGGCAGGCGGGTGAACATTGGGTGATTCGGTGTCCCGCCGGGGCGTGGTCGGGGGATAACGGCGAGGAGGATGAGCAGTCGGCAGGGCTGCCCCGGCTCGCCCAACGCCCACACCCCGGCCGCGCCGCTCCACACCGGAATCCAGAGGATGACCCATGCCGCTAAAAGGTTATGGTGTCCTGGCCGCCCGCGCCGTCGACCGGCGCCGGGAGGGATCCAGAGATACTCCGCACTACCAGATCCACCTCACCGACAACGCCGGCACCCACTACCGGGCCGCCGTCAACGTGGAGTCACAGCAGGCGCCCTCCGAGCTCCTGTACCTGGCCGACGACGATTTCCGCCATCCCGTGACCGAGCTGCTCCCGCCGGCAGGCAGCGGATGGACGGCCCTCGTGTCACAAGCGGGCAAGGCCAGCCTGGACTTCATCCGCGGCAACCTGTTCGACCCCGCCGCGATGCGCATGCTCCCGCCCGATGTCGAGGGCGCCGACAACGACCTGGCCGACCTGCTCGACCACTACGTGCAGCGTGCCATCGCCGACCCGACCGCCGCCGTCTACGTCTTCGGTCAGCGGTTCGGCCCCGAGAAGAACATCCCGGACAAGGTGTTCGGCTTCCGGCCCGGCAACGGCGTACACGACATCCACATGAACCAGGGCAACAGCGGCCGGTTCCACTCCGACAACGGCGTCTGGCAGGACGGCGCCTTGTTCGTGCACCTCCCCGCCGAAAACCGCTGGATCGCGATCTTCCTGGCCTTCCAGTCCCAGGCCTGGCACACCGCCGACCAAACCGGTCACCCCCTCGACACCGCACCGCTCCGCTCCGGCGACCGCGACGAGCCCCTGCGGATCATGGCCGCACTGGTCCATCCCTCCGGCCCCGCGCCCGAAGCCGTCACCGTGCTGAACGTCTCGCCGACGCCGGTCGACCTTCAAGGTTGGCGGCTCACCGACCTCAACCAGCACACCCTGCCGCTCCCCGCCGGCACGCTCCAGCCCGGCGGCACCCTCACCGTCCCAGGCGGCAACGGATTCCATCTCGACAACCAGGGCGGCACCATCACCCTCGTCAACCCGGACGGCATCAAAGTCCACGGCGTCGCCTACACCGCGAGAGAAGGCGCGCGCGAGGGACGGACCATCACGTTCTGAACACCACCCGCACCAGGCCCCACAGCACCCTCGTCGGCCGCCTGACCGGCAGGCGAGGGTGTTCTTGAGTACGGCCATGGGAGTGGATCTGCGGCTGCCGCCGGAATGGGGCGGCATGCCCGGGTACGTATGTGCACATTGGCTTTTGGTGCCACTGGAAGCATGACACCTTGTGGGAGCGGACTGGCCATGCCCGACCACGCACAACTGCGGCGGGCGACCGCCTGGATGAGCGGAACTGCCGTCGAGGAGGGCGACGCCGCCCGCGTCTCGGTTGCCTTGCCCGATTCATCCGGTCACTTCCCGCCGGAGCCTGACATCGCCGATGGCGCCTGCGGACCAGGTTCCACCGCGCTGGAGCCAGGCCGGCTGTACCGCAGGATCAGCGGCCGTGACGATCGGGCTCGGCCCGTCAGGGATGAGGAACTGGCGGAGTTGGGCGACCCGATGGCGGTTACGTTCTTCCGCGCGGGCAGGTTTCCGACCACCGTGCAGGAACTGCTGTCCGAACTCCCCGCCACGGCAGCCGCCTCACGCAAGGTGTACCTGGTCAGTGAGGCCGGGCAAATCTCACCGGGTGCCCTCGGCGAGCGCGACATGCGGTTCGCGATGACCACCGCCGTGGAAGGCAATCAGGTGGACCTTCTGGTCAGCACCCAGGCCGGCGGCGACCCCGAGCGAGGATTTCTCCAGGTCGCGGGGTGGGATTCCGCAGCAAAGGTCTTCAATTTCTATGCCCGTTTCGAATCGAGCTGGGTGTGGGCGGGCAACTCCTGGCACTCGCTGGAGCCCGACTCCCGGGGCAAGGGCTGCTTCGACAGCCATGTCAACGGCAGCGCCGTGATGAAGGAACTGAGGATCCCCTGGCTCAACTGGCAGTCGGAGCGGGCCACGATCCGGCTCGCCGAGGATGACCCTCTCCGCCAAGACCAGCTGTTCCAACAAGTCATCGGAGCCGAGCGGCTGGAACTCACCGTCCGGTTTCTCGTCACCCGGTGGACGGCTGCCCGCCTAGCCGCGGTGACCGCGAACGGCGTGGTGGACCACCCCGACCGGCTGCTGCGCCACCTGTTCACCAACACCACGGTCAACCTCACCAGTACAGACCGGCAGAGCAGCACCATCACTGCGGACAGTGGCGAGCTGACGCTGCCCTCGGGGTTCTGGCTGAACCAGGACCTCCTGTTCGACGACCTTCGACTGTTCACGCAGGCTGCTCCGCCCAGGGCACCGGCCGCCGCGTACCTGGCCGGCCTGACGCGGTTCGGTTTCGGGCTGGAGGAGAAGTTCAGCGGCTTCTCCCAGCCAGGTGACACGTTTTTCGCCTTCGTTGTCCCCGAGGCCGCCCACGAGGACAACGAGGTGGTCCGGCAGATGGTCCGCAAGGGACTCATCTCCGCCAGGTTCGCCGCCTGCGCGCTGATGGTGGACTTTCCCAACCCGGTCTTCAGTCCAGCCCGCAGTCTCCTCATGCGGTACGTGCCGACCACTCCCACCAAGGCCGCGGAGTTGGGTGAAGAGGTCACCCGGGCCATCTTGGACGCCGCGCGCACACGGAACCTGCCCGCCGACAGTCCCGAAGCCCGCTTCGCCGCGCACTGGCAAGTACCCGAAGACGCCTGGCCATCAGTGTTCGGACAACGGGTCGACGCCTATCTGCGCAAGGTCACCCAACGGGTCCAGACCGCATCCGGATTCGACGACTACGTCCGGTTGGCCGAGTCGCGGCGTCGGCAGTTTCGCCGCATGAAACTGCATGAGTTCGAGCTCACCATGCCGGTCACCAACATTCCCCCCGGTGCGCCACCACTGGCGATGCGCGAGGACGGCACCGTCACGGAGCTGACCTGAAGCCGCCCCGCCCCCATCAGCCGGAACGGCATCGGCTTCAGCGGCGCCAGCGACCGCATTGTTCCGCCCTTTCCGCCTTCACCAGCAAGGAGAACGAGCGCCATGGCCACACTCGATGCGTACGGGCCTCCCGGCAACCTCGACGATCTGGATGACTTCGGCCGCAAGGCCTGGAACAAGTTCATCTCCGACACGGTCGACGAGGCCATTCAGGGCCCCGATCCCCGTCAGGTACTGAACGACAGCCCGAGACCGCAGTTCTACAACCTGACCGGCACGGACACGGCCTCGGACGTGCAGCGCGTCTCCATCACGTGGACCTCCTTCCCCCGCATCATCAAGATCACTTCTGTTGGCGATCTCCAGCGATGGCAGCGCGCCGACGCCAGCCGCGACGTCCAGGACGAATACTGCGAGTGGAGCGTCACCCGCGACGGCTCGGGAAAGATCACCCGGGTGACGTTCACCTGTGAAGGCCCCGAGTATTGGGAAGTCCTGGCCCACACGAACCCGGACAAGGTGGTCGACCTCTACCGCGCCTTCATCAGTCCGGACGTGCGGAAGGAGGATCTGTTCTCGCCCAGCGGCAGGTACCAGCCGCGCAACAAGTGGAACGACTCCACGAGCCACGGCGCCATGCACCTGATTCAGGCGAACAACACTCTGGGCGCGGAGATCGAGCTGGCTGCCGCAGCCACCATCCGACGCGTCGTCAACGGCCAGGAGTTGAGCACGGAGCAGGAGCTCGTCAATTGCAGCAAGTACGGGGCCGCGGAGCGCAACAGTGATCCCCACATCGGCGCGGGAGTCAACGCCCTGGCCCGTCAGAGGGCCGACATCAGCCTCGCGGACCCGGTGGGACTGTACTTCGACGACCTGTCGACGGACGGCTGGGAGACCCCGGACGGCTCCGATCCCCGGAGCTACTGGACCTATGTGAGGGGCGACTCGGAACACCGTGTCCGCGCCGTCTACGAAGTGCCCCAGGACAAGGGTTTCGCCGTCGGGGACATCACCATCGGCGGGAGGCCGATCGAGTTCGGAGCCCAGATCGCGGACTTCATCACCATCAGGCTCACGGGCCTCGCCTGCCGGTTCGACGGTTCCACCGCCCAGCCGCAGACCGCCTGCAAGGAGTTCCCCGCCGTCGACGTGCGGCCGGAGGGGTTCGGCGCCTCCGCGTTCTCCACCTCCGGCCGCTTCTTGGATCCCCGGCCCACCCTCTCCTACCGCTCCTCCCGCGCCACCTGACCCGTTCCGCCGGGGAGCGGCCGGCGGGCCCGAACCCTGGACGGGATCTCGCCCGTCACCCGGCAGAAATCGCTTCCTTGGCCTGGGTGCCGATGTAGTGTCCAAGCTCCCGGTAGGCGTCGAACTGGGCATGGTCGAACCACTGGTCAAAGGTGGCCTGGCGGGGGAAGGCCTTCTCCCTGAGGGCGTAACTGAGCAGCTCGTACGGCATCTCGCGGGTCAGACTGGCCTTCACGAAGACGATCGTCCCCTTCGTGTCGGCGGGCGTGCCGGGCGAGAACTCGACCGGCTCGGGGTACTCGATCGTGCCGCGCACCACGCAGCTGGCGGAGAACCGGGCGTTCAGCGCGGCCATCGGCGTCTCGGGCGGAAGCGGTCTGGCGCTGCCGGGTACCAGGTCCAGCAGGTTCTGCCCCTCCTCCTCGAAAGTGATCTTCACTCCGAGGTCTTCGTAGGCGAGCGTGACCGCCTGCGCGAGGGTGGTGGCCAGCGGTGGCGTGTCCCCCGAGGAGTCGATGACGTAGATCGTCCGGCAGCGGAGCCGGAGCGTTTCGACCAGACCGAGATTGTCGAAGTGCCCGCCGTCCGTGCACAGGAGCAAGGGAGTGGTGTCCGAGTACCAGCCCACCAGTTCCTGGAGCTGGTAGCGCAGCCGGCGTACCCGTGGCAGTCGCGGCATGATCCGGCAGGGCCCGTACTTCGCCAGTTCCGCGAGGTAGAGCGGGTTGGGGACCCAGGTGCCCAGCCGCACGTTGGAAAGGGCGAGCAGCCGCTCCATGAACATCGTCTGAGTGCCCATCGCGGAGGCGAAGGCCGCTCCTGACACGGCGATGGCCGACTGCACGGTCAGATCGCGTCCGATCAGCGCGGGGGCCGTGTTCTGCAGGGTGTCGGTGCGGACCCAGCCCGTGTCGGGGCCGCCGCAGTAGTCGGAGGCGAAGGTGAAGGGCACGGCGGGGCGCCCGGGGGCGGTGCGGTTGCGCAGCGAAATCGCGGCCGAGGCGGCGAAGACGACCTGGGGGAAGCCCGCCACTCGCTGCGCGTAGGGGTGCAGCGGGGTCGGCTCGTGGTTGTAGTCGTACGGCAGGGCGCCCACCGAGCCGTCCTTCAACACCGCGCGCCGGACGGCGAAGGCACCCGCGAGCCGCTGTCGGTAGAAGGGGTGCAGGCTGAAGGTGGTCTGGTCGATCACGAACGCCAGCACGATCAGGGCGATGGGGATTCCGGCCTTCCACCAGATGTCCCAGCTGTCGGCGTACACGGCGGCCCAGGACATGAGGGCGAGGTAGAAGAACGCGACCAGGAGCAGCACCAGCCAGCACACCACGACCTTCATCCAGCCGGTGCCGACCTGAACGACGAGGGACGGCCCGCTCTTGCCGAACAAGCCGGCCTTTTCCCCGTCCGGCCTCACCTCCTTCACGGTCTTGTGGACGACGGTGAACCAGGTACCGACCGCAGTCGCCACCGCCGTGAGCGCGGCGAGCGCCGACAGTCCGCTGCCGTCGTTCTGCACCACCCCCTGTTCGAGCGCCAGCCAGGCGAAGAACCAGATCACCGCCGGAAGGACGACGGCGATGAGGGCGACCACCAGGGCCATGGCCACGATCGTGTTCACGATGCTGCGCAGCCAGGCGGGGCGGGACTTCATCGTCCCCGCCCCGACGAAGGCGGCCCCCACGGACACCAGGCCCGCCAGGCCGAACAGGGCGAGAACCGGGTGCCAGGCGTTCGGATACCACTCAAGGGACGGCAGGAACATCTGGGTGGACCCGGGACACTTCGGGACGTCCGGAACCTCACACGTCGGCGCGAACGCCTTCGCCTGCGGCATGAAGCGGCGCAGGTCGGTCAGCGGAAGGTGAGAGTAGAACACGTTCAGGAACTGGCCCGCCACGGCGAAGAGCAGCGCCAGCATGCCGAAGGAAACGGCCATGCCCCGCAGCACCGCCCCCACGGCGTGCATCCTCTCCTTGGGCGTGTCGGCCAGGTACTTGGCGTGGCGGCGGATGTGGTCCTCCTCCTGGCTGCCCGGCAAGAACGCGTCGGCGGGCTCCGCAAGACCGGGCCGCACCGAAGGGTTCCCGTCCGCGTCCCTGAGTCGGGCACCGGTCAGGGCCAGCTGAAGGGCGCCGGCCGTGTACCCACCGCCGGACACCGCCACCAGATAGTCCGCCTGGAGTAGCTGCCCGCGCAGCGCCTGGAGCGCGCCCAGGGTGATCGAGGCCGACCGGATACCGCCGCCGGAAACGCAGAAGCCAACCTCGGCAGGCTGTCGACCGGGCGGCTGGTAGGCACGCGTGCGCCAGCGGGTGGCCGTCTTGTCGGCGGGGTCCTGCGCCTGGGCCTGGTGCGGTTTTGCCGGGTCCGGGGCGGTCCACTCGGGTCGGGGCTCCCAGTCGTGGGGCGCGGCGGGCGGAAGGATCACGTCGGGGTGGCTGCGCTGGCTCTCCGTCTCGCCGGCGGGCCGATTGGTGTGGGCCACGACGGGGCGGGGATGGTCCTCCCGGCCGCTCTGCAGGAGGGAGGGGTCCTGCACACGGCGGCAGTAGAGGGTGACGACGACCACCGCGGCCGCCGCCACCAGCGGGATGACGAGTGCCCACTTCACCTGGGCGAAGTAGGTCGCCCACTGCAGATTCCGCTCCAGATCACGCTCCGAGGCCGTCGGCAGGACGCCGGCCCAGGGCAGTACGGGACCGTCCGGGTCGGCCTTGATCCGGTCCAGCGCCTTCCAGAGGAAGATGTTCTCCACGCAGTCCGCCGCCACCACCACAGGGGTGAGAAAGAGCGCGCGCCGGGCCCACAGGCGCGTGGACTTCCGGTAGAGGAACAGGTACCCGAGTCCGAAAGCCCCGGCGAGAGCCGCTCCGTACCCGGGAATGAACCAGCGCCAGTCCAGCACCAGGCCGTCCTGGAAGAGCTTGGACCCGCCTGCCTCCTTCACGATGGCGCGGGCCGTATCCGCGTTCGTCGGGAACTGCAGCAGCAGTTCGCCATCCTGCGAGGGTCTGGCGCGGAAGGGTGGATCCGCCGCATACCAGAGGATCATGAAGAGCCCGGCGGCAAGCCCGAACAGGCACAACCACACTGCCCAGCCCGGCACGTCTCGCAGCTTCACCCTCGCCTGAGCATTCGCCATGCAGGCAAAGTAGTCACCTGAACACGATTCGTAATGATGCGCGCCCTACACGAGGCTGCGCAGGACCCACTCAGCGCACCCGCCTTGGCCGCGGACCCACCGTTCCCAGCCTGAAGTGTGCCTATATGGCGATCACGTCACTGGATGCAGCGTGTTCCAGGGGGTGAAGGCGTTGTCCACGGCCCGCATGGGCGAGCGCAGTTCCGGAAAATGGCGCAGCATCACGCTGGTCATGCCGTTGTTCTCGATCCAGTCCAGGCCGGCCTGCGTGTACACCTGTGGTGTGTAGTCCCTCGTCAGGAACCGGTCGCTGTTGAGCCGGCGCGAGGCCATCAGGACGAAGATCCGGAAGGCCGTGTCGCTGAAGGCGAAGCCCTTGGGCCGGGGCTCTGCGTACATTCCCACCATCAGGTCGACACCTTCGATGTCGTCGTCGTAGATCCGGCGCATCTCCTCGGCCCAGACCGGGTTGTCCGTCAGTGTGGCGAAGTCGGCAGCGGGCTCCAGGTGGAGCCGGCGCCGGAACTCGTTGTACCTGGGCACGCCCATCTCGCGGATCCGCAGCACGTCGACGGCCGCCAGGTCCATGAGTTTCTCGTCCGGACGCTGGTACTCCTGGAGGAACTTCGGGTAGTTGTGCAAGGTCACCAGGCCGGGGTGCGAGGTACCGAAGGAGTAGAACAGGTCCGGCAGGCCGTGGTTGGCGAACACCTCGTACGCGCGCCGGCCGGTCAGCTCCCTGAAATTGGTCTCCTGAAGCAGCGAGTCGTCCGCGGCCGAGCGGAAGCTCCAGTCGTCGGGCACCAGCGGATGCATGCGGTAGACCGCCACGAACTCTTCGGTGAGGGAGTAAGGGACGCCGAAGTGCTCGGTGTTGCCGCCCACGATGCCGCTGAGCAGCTCGTTCCCGCTGATCCGGCCGAGTAGCCGTTGCACTCGTTCGCCGAGCAGGCCGTACCAGTTGGCGCGCAGTGCGGTGACGGTCGTCGGGTGGCTGATGACGGCGGGGGTCCACTCCACGGTGTGGATCTTGGCGATGAGCGCGGCGTTGATCAGGCGCGCCCGCTGAAAGAACTGTTCGTCCGACCAGGCGGGGAACTCACGGCTCAGCCGGTCGCAGATGGCGTTGTGCTCCAGGGCGAACACGTGGTGCATCATCAGCAGGCCCAGCCAGAAACCCGGAGTGTTCGCGGGATCCAGCTCCGGGGCGTCCGCGAACAGCATGCCGTCGCGGGGCGCTTTGAGTTTGCCCTTCTCGCCCGAGCGCATCCGCCGTTGGGTCGCGAGGTCGCTCCCGTAGAGCTGGGAGGCGTCCCACCAGTGCGAGTTCTCGTTGATGTACGTCGGCGGCAGGCCGTCCCCGTCTTCGGTGCGGGTGGTGTCAGGCAGGGTCCGGGGTACGAGCATCGGCTGGGTCGGCCAGGGGTCGCCGTCCTCCAGTTCGATCCGCCAGGGGTCGTCGATGGCACCCTGTCCGTGGCTGACCCAGTCGCGGATCATGAACTGGAGCCATGCGGCGACCAGGGCGTTGACGGACGTGGCCGGGATGAACTCGTCCCGGGTGAGGAGCGTACGGCTGACCTCACGCGGGCTCGGAGTGAGAATCTGCGGCTCCGGCTCGGGAAAGGTCACGTCCGGCGGGACGTTGCGGCCGAAGCGGGAGTGCGCCATGCCCATGCGCGGGTTGTCGAGGTCGTTGTAGGAGCCGTCGGCGGTGCGCTCGGTGAGGTGCCGCGCGGCCGGCGGCTCGATGTCGGGCACTCCCTGTGCGGGGTACCCGTTGGTGTCGTGCAGGTTCTTGCGGCGCAGGTTGTCGCGCAGGCCCATGAGGGTCAGCAGGCCGAGCGGCGTCGGCAGATGCTGCCAGCCGAGTTTGCGGTCGACGGCCAGCGCCACGTTGTCGTGCAGGCGTACGAACGGCGAGCAGGCGCCCTTGCCCTCGGCATGAGCCGAGGGGTGCGTGCGGGTCCGGGCATGGAAGGGGGCTTTTCGCATCGCGGAGTTCCTTTCGGCGCCACTCGGTCGAAGGGGTCAACCCGTGCCCCGCCGCGGCCAATCGGCCACCAGCGTGAGGGCGACGTTCACAGTGGAGATCGCCGTCGCGGTCGCCGCCGCCCGCGGCGCGAGCATGCCGCACCGGCCGGCTGCGGCGGCCGACAATGCGTCGCTGGTGTGGATGACCGTGCCGACGTGCAAGGCCCTGGCGATCCGGGCAGGGTCCTGGAGAAACAACAGTTCGGCGCCGATGAACGCGGTCCGCACACCGAACATCCGCAGGACGTGGGAGAGGGCCGGCTGCATACCGTCCGCCCCCAGCCGGCGGGCCACCACCTGCGGGGCCAGGAGCGCCGCCACACCGTTCACCAGCCGGATTCCGGCCAGGCTGTACCGCGCAAAGGAGCGCGCGTTCATGGCCATTACCCCTTCCAAGGAGATATAGGGGGAATAGACGGTGTGGGAGCTCGGGCGTCCTATACGATCATAGTGGGGATCGTATGTCTTCGCGCGCCGTGCGGCAGTCGTGCCGGGATCCGTGTGCCCGGGGGGTCCACGTCAGCCCTCGCAGAGGTAGCGCAGCGCCTGGAGGCCCGGCAGGAAGAAGTAGGCGCCGCCCCGGATGGAGACGAACTGCGGCAGGCCGCGGTAGCGGGTGCGGACGGGCACCGCTTGGACGGTGAACGTCGCATCATGGTTCTGGCGGGGCGCGACGACCGGGTCCGGACCGTCGTACAGCCCGTTGAAGTGGGCATTGTTCAGCCAGGTGTGCTGGACGAACTCGAACTGGCGGGAGATGTTCGCTCCCAAACACAGGAAGTGCAAGCCCGTCTCCCCGTCGCCGTCGGCCTCGCCGTCGCCGCCGTAGGCACGGCCGCGGCGCAGGAGCCGGTGGCGTCGGCCGATCGCGACCGACTGCGGCGAGCCGGGCTCGGGGTCCAGCGAGTCGCGGGGGTTGGCCCGGCGCACGTGGGCGCCGAGGGGGCACCTCAGGCCGTCCGGATCGGTGGCGAAGTAGCCGAAGTCGTTGTCCGAGCCGAGGCTGGGGTCGTCCCGCAACGGTGCGTGTACCAGTGGCGCGCCGCTGGGCCAGCGGCCCACCATACGTGCCCCGAGCGCCTCGCCGGCTTCGGGATCGGCGGAGCCGTCGGGGCGCCGCGTCGCCTCTTCGAGGTACCGGTGGAAGCCCGCCACGTTCTGACGGAGCTGCCGGAACACCAGGTAGCTTCCGTTGCGGCCGAAATCGGCGGCGCTGCCTGCGTCCGGCGCGCGGGGCAGCAGACCGGTGGTGTCGTACCCAGCGGGCAGCAGCGGCCGGTCGGTGAGCAGACCGTACTCGTTGGCGTAGCCGAGAACGAACTCCCCCGCCTTGACCGCGTCGTCGCCGACGGCGACCTTGGAGAGCCCCTCGACCAGGGGCTGGGAGATGCCGTCGCGGAAGCCGAAGGGTTCACGGTCGGTCAGCGGGGACGTGCCCAGACGGGCGGCCACGGTGAGCCAGCCGCCCCCGAGGGCGTCCTGGCGAACCTGCGCCTCCAGCCGGCCCAGGAGCTCTTCGTCCCGGGCGTACAACAGTGCCAGGGCGTCCACGGGCGGGCAGTCCGGACCACCCCAGTGCCAGCCGTTCGGCGCGTTCTCCCCCACGTCACCCAGCAGACGGGAGCGACTGGGGTCGGTCATGCCGGAGACGAACTCCTGTGAGAATCCGTCGAGTTCGCGGGTGTCCAGTCCGAGGCGGCGCAGACCGTCCGAGGTGAAGGCCAGGTTCAGGGCCGACTCGGGCGACTGTGCGCCGCCGTTCGTCACCAGCCGGGCCAGCCGCCCCAGTGCGGGGCGCGCGGCCGTCGGGTCCTCCACCGTGATCAGCAGGAAACAGGCCGACTTCAGGTCGTTGTAGCCGCGTATGACGAGGCCCTGGATGTCGTCCAGCTCCAAGGGCGCAGCAGTCTCCGCCATCACCGTCACACCCCTTCTCTAGAACAAGGCGAGCCAGGCCCTGGTCTCGGCCGGGCCGAGTTCCGCGAAGAGGCCCGCGCGGATGGAGGCGTTGGTTTCGAGGTTCCGGGTGGTCAGCGCGTCATACGCGGAGTACCACACCTGCGTCGGCAACTGGTGGCAGCGCAGGTAGTGCTTGAAGGCCAGTTCGTCCTCGGCGCCGTCCCACAGGAGCCACCTGGTGCGCGGATAGCCGTGGCCGTTGCTGAAGACGGCGTTGAGGCCCCAGGCGACCTTGTCGATGAAGTCGTCCATGTAGCTTTCGAGGCTGCCGTCGTAGTTGCTCGCGAAAATGACGCGCCGTTTGTCGTCCAGGAACAGCCAGCGGGCGAAGTGGATGGTCTTGACCCCGGCCAGGCTGCCCCGGTTGAAGAAGTGGCGCACGCCGTAGTCGACGGCGAACAGCACCCCGGTCAGCGTGGCCCGCCGGAACCGACCGGACTTGACGAGGCCCACCGCCGTGAACGGATTCTGCGTGGCGAAGTCCTCGCAGGCCGCCAGCCTGGCCACGTGGTCACGTGAGGGGTGCTCCTGGCTGGGGACGTCACCCCGCTCGCGCCAGCGCAGCACCACGGCCCAGACCGGCAGTGCGATCAGGATGACGGGCAGCAGCGCGAGCGCGATCAGCGGTACGCCCGCGAGGTGCACCGCCTCCCGGATCTGCCACCGCAGCGCGGGCGGGGTGGGGCCTGACCGCGCCCAGGCCAGGTCGGGGCGACCGGCGACGTACCGCTGGATGGCGGCCCGTACCTCCGCCGGATCCGCGGTGGCCTGCTCGGCGCCGCGCCGGTCCAGGAACTCCTGGATCGCCTCGCGCAGCCGGGCTTCCTGCTGGATCTGGTGCAGGCTCCGGCCGACCGTATTGACGTAGAAGGCGTCGCTGGACACGCAGTGGGCCCGCAGCCACGCAACCCGCGCGGCATCCGGTGCGCCGTCGGGTGGATAGTTGCGGCAGTGCCCGAACACCTTTCCCAGGCCGCTGCCTGCCTTGGCGACGAGGTCGGCGAGGTGCGCGTCCAGCGGTGCGTCGGCCTCGCTCATGTAGACGATGCTCGCCGGCATCGTCTGCCCGGTGTGGTCCGTCTCCTCGGGAACGAGGACCAGTCGCGCGAAGTGGACGCCCGCCATCTCGGCGAAGTGGATGAACTCGCCTCCGGCGTGGCGGCGGTTGGCCTCGGCCAATACCTCTTGCACTTCGGCCACCCGGTCCGGGGGCACGGTGGCCCGGACGGTGACGGCGATCTGCTGCGACGCGCGTCGAGACGAAGCTGATGCGGGCGAACCAGGAGAGGACAGGGCGAAATTGAGGATCTTGCGCCGCCCCCAATAGACGATGCCGAGATGGACGCCGGGCGCGACCTCCCGGATCTCGTCGCGGATCCAATGCGCGAGGGCGGACGTCCGGGAGTAGTCCAGCACGGTGCACTCCCCGCCGTCGAGCCGGCTGGCGCCGCGATACACCTTTGCCCGTATCGCGCGCACTCCGAACGGCGTGACTTTGTTGCGCAGTTCGCCCCGGTCGGCGTCGAACACCTTGCCCTTCCACGCGATGAGCCGCACCAGCCGGGCCACCACCGTCGACAGCGCCGCCCCACGCGCCACCAGCACGGTGCCGCGTTCATCCCCGACGGGTACCTCTCCTGGGGGGCTCGTACGGAACAACTCATCGAGAGCGGGGCGGGAAAGGGTTATCAGCCGAGCGACATCCGCCCCCTTGGCACGGCTCATCGCACACCTCCGTGTGCCATACCACCAGGGTGTTTCACCAGGCGTTACTGCTGCTCCAGGTATTCCTGCAGCCGTGCGAGCAACGCCGCGAACGCGGGGGTCATGGCGGCGTCCGACTGCTTGAGGACCGTCGATCGGCCGCCGTCCTCCACCGTTATGGTGTAGCTCATCGCGTCCCTGGCCCGGCTGGGCTGGTCCGCCACGGGCGATACGACGGCCGCCGCCACCAGCCGGGCCAGCTCCGAAGCGGCGTTCTCCGCCAGGGTGTCCGTATCCAGCACCTTGGGCGGGAGGCGGAGATTGACCGTCGCCGCCAGCCCGCCGTGTGTCGCCAGAGTCACCTTCATTGCGCGCACCCTCGTATCGGCGGCAATTCCTGGTGTCAGCCGGTCCCCTTCAACGCGGCCACGTCCTTGGCCAGTCTCGTCATCTGGGCGCTCAGTTCCCCGACCTGCCTGGTCAGGGCTGCGACGCCGTCCTGTCGGCTCAGGCCACCGTTCCCGTCGACGGTCCGGCTCCGCCCCCGGGCGACTCCGGCCGGGACGCCGCTGATGGGGATTTCCACCCCTTGCCACGCCGCCAGCACGGCCGACTGCTCGGCGCTGCCGACACCGAAGAGTTCCCCGGCCTTCTGGAACGTGGTGTCCGCGAAGTCCTGGAACTGGGTCTCGGAGCTGGACGCCTTCAGCGATTCGTACCAGATGGGCCCGGCACCCTCCCATGCGAATCCGCCGATGCCAACGGCCGCCAGGAAGAACGCCTTGTTCGGGATGCCCGAGTTGAAGTGCACCCCGCCGGAGTCCCCTTCCTCGGTGTCGGGAAGGTGAATGAACTTACTCATGCGGTCAGGCTGAGGGTCCTTTCCGAACAGTGCGTTGTCGTACGCGTGTCCCGGGGCCTTCATCGAACGCAGGGCGTCGGCATCGATCCCCGGAGTCCACACGTCGGCCCCTATCAGCCAGTCCGCCTCGTCGACCGACTGCTTCAGCGACCACTGCTTCACCAGCGACCCGAAAACATCCGACATCGACTCGTTCAGGGCCCCGGACTGGTTGTGGTACACGAGTCCGGCGGTGTGTTCGGTGACTCCGTGCGTCAACTCGTGCGCAATCACGTCGAGGGATCTGGTGAGGTCACCCAGCATCTTTCCGTCGCCGTCGCCGAAGACCATCTGGCGGCCGTCCCAGAACGCATTGTTGAACTTCACACTGAAGTGAACGTACCCGTCCAGGCGCATTCCGTGGCCGTCGATCGAGTCGCGCTGGAACACCTCCTTGTAGAAATCGCGTGTCAGGCCGAGTCCGCCGAACGCCCGGTTCGCGGACTCGTCCGCGGACTCCGGTCCGTCCTCGGACCTGGCCATGACAGCGGATGCGAGGAAGCTCCCTTGGTCGCAGTCGAAGACGGTGCGCCGACCGTTGCCGGTGGCGGTTGCGGCCGGGCCGGCGAAGGACGCCCGGACCGCTCGTTCGCCCCGCAGGCGAGCGGTGGTCAGCATGGTGTCCAAGGCGGCCTGGCGCACGTCGCTGTCCTGGCTCTCCAGAAGCCTCTTCAGAAGGTGCGGGGGGATGATGCAGTTGAGTCGGGAGGTCTTGCTCATGGGACACCTCCTGGGAAGGAAAAGCAACGGGCAAGCAGGCACCGGGGCGGGGAGGGTTTGCGGCGTTCGATGCGGCAGCACACAGCCTTGCCGCGCCTCTTGGAGAGGGTCTCGTGGACGAACTGCAAGATGGAGTGCAGGAGCCCACTGGGCGCGGCAACAGTGGAAGAAGCATCGGCGCCGGCCAGCCCGGTTTCCAGAGGCGGGGCCATGCTCATATCACCAGTCTCCGGCGCCCCCTGGCGACTGGCAAACGCAACCCGAGCGCACATGGGATGAACCCGGGCTCAGAGCCCCGGGGCGGGCCCCGGACGCGCGGGTGCCGCGGTTGCCTGCGGAAACGCGGCACCCGCCCGGCGGCACGGGCCGCCGGTCGTCAGCTCAGGAGCCGTCGCCCGGGGGCGGGTCCGTGCACGCGTACTGCGCGTCGATCTCCTGCGCCGTCCTGGGTCCCTTCCGGGTCCAGTACGTACCCGCGGGCAGCTGCGCCGCGGCCACCTCGGCGGTGTCTAAGACCTCGCCCCGTCCTCCGCGTTCGGCGCCCGCCACGGAGACCGCGGGCAGCTTCGGCCGCACGGCGGGCTGCTGCCCCCCGGTGGCCCTCCCGAACTGCTCCGGCCTCCTGCGCGTGACGTCGCCACGCACGCCCTCGGGCGTGAGCGGGCCGGTCGCCTGCCACAGCAGCTCCTCGGTCTGCGAGTCGTGCACCCGCACCTCGTCGGCCTTCATGTACGGGCACAGCGGCCCCTTGACTGTGAAGCTTCCCCTTGATCATGGGCACCTGGAGACTTGGACATTAGGCTCCAGAGGAAGTAGCACCCGGTGGTAAGCAAGTACACGAAGCGGTACTCGGTGGAGTACAAGCGGGACGCGATCGCGCTCGTCCACTCCTCCGGCAGGACTGTGACCGAGGTCGCCCGGGAGCTCGTGATCAGTTCGGAGTCCCTGCGGGGCTGGGTGAAGAAGGACCGTGCCGCCCAGGCGACGGCAGCTGGGTCGGTGCGGCCGGGGCAGCGGGGCGACGATCGGGACGAAGAGCTGAAGCGGCTGCGCAAGCTGACGGCCGAGCAGGCCAAGGCGATCGAGATCCTGAAAAAAGCGACGGCCCTCTTCGCGAAGGAGAGCGACCGGTGAGCACGATATGCCGGTTCATTCACGTGGAGAAGGCAAACTGCCCCGTCACGCTGCTGTGCAAGGCCATGAAGACTGCCCGGTCCACGTACTACGCCTGGGCGGCCGGCATCGAGGCCCGCGAGGCCAGGCGGCGGGCCGATAAGGCCCTGGCCCACGCGATCACGGTGATCCACCTCGCGTCCCGGCAGAACTACGGCGTCCCCCGCATCACGGCTGAACTGCGACGGCAGGGCCGGAGGGGCAACCACGAGCGCGTCGCGCGGATCATGCGCGAGCACGGCATCGCCGGAAACAGCCGACGCACCGGGCGCCGCAGCCTCACCAAGGCCGACAGCAAGGCAGCCCCATCGCCGGACCTGATCGGCCGGGACTTCACCGCTGCCCGCCCCGGCGCGAAGATCGTCGGGAACATCACCTACATCCCCACCGCCGGGGGCCGGCTCTACCTCGCCTCATGGCTGGACCTGGCCACCCGCGAAGTGATCGGCTACTCGATGGCCGACCACCACCGCGCTGACCTCGTCGTCGATGTCCTGGACATGGCCACCGCGCTGGGACGGCTGGAGCCCGGCTGCGTGATCCACAGCGATCGCGGCTCGGAAGGTGGATTCAACCGGCCGTCGCAACACCCTGACCTCGGAGGTGTGCGACGTGGCCACGGCGGACTGGAGTTTGAAGACCAGCGATGTTCCGGAGGGGCGGCGTCGGCAGTGGCGCGCTAGGTGTATTGACCCGCAGGGTTGTTTACGCGGCTGATGGGCGGGTGTCCGCCCAGGGCGGTGTGGCAGCGGTGGTGGTTGTAGGTGTGGAGGAAGTCTGCCAGGGCTGCTGTCCGCTCGTCGTTTGAGGTGTAGGGCCGCAGGTAGGCCCATTCGTCGAGCAGGGTGCGGTTGAAGCGTTCGACTTTGCCGTTGGTCTGGGGCCGGTAGGCGCGGGTGAGTTTGCCGCTCGCGCCGAGGTGGGCCAGGACGGTCTTCCAGGCCAGGCCCTTGCGGTAGGCCCAGGCGTTGTCGGTCAGGACCCGTTCGATGCGGGTGATGCCGTGGTGGTGGAAGAACGCGGCCGCGCGGGTGAGGAACCCCGCGCAGGTCGCGACCTTCTCGTCGGGGTGGATCTCGCTGTAGGCCAGGCGGGAGTGGTCGTCGACCGCGGAATGGACGTAGTCGAAGCCCATCCCGTTGCGGGTGGCACGGCCGGCCTGCCGGCCCAGGGCCTTGTGGCCGCCGCCGTCGGGGATCCGGCCGAGCTTCTTCACATCGACATGGATCAGCTCGCCGGGCTTCTCGCGTTCGTAGCGGCGGATCAGGGTGCCGGTGGGACGGTCCATGAACGAGAGCCGGTTCAGACCGTGCCGGGTCAGGATTCGGTGGACGGTCGAGGCGGGCAGGCCAAGGACCGGGCCGATCCGGGCGGGGCCCAGCTTGCGGGCCCGCCGCAGGTCGCAGACCCTCGCTTCGACCTCGGCCGAGGTCCGGTGCGGGGTCGTGCGAGGTCGGCTGGAGCGGTCGTGCAACCCGGCCGGGCCGTTGTCCCGCCACCGGCGCACCCACTTGTGTGCGGTGGCCCGAGATATGCCCATCTCGGCGGCCACGTGCGCGACCGGGCGGCCCGAAGCGACCCGCTCGACCAGCAGGCGCCTACCGAAGACGGTCAGCCGGGCATTACGGTGGGACACGAAGACCTCCGTTGTGCAATGGGTTCCTAGACAGCTCCCACCACACCGGAGGTCTTCGTCATGTTCAAGACCCACCGAGTGTCAACAACGCTCGTGATCAATACAGCTAGGCAGTGTCTGATGGCTCCTGCCCGGGTGGTGGATCTACCGCTGTTCTGGGCAAGAAGTCGTCATGGCGCGCTCGGCATGAACTGACGAATGCTCAGTGGGATCGCATAGCCCCGTTGCTGCCGGAGACCGGTAGCCCGGGTGGTCGGTGGGCCGATCACCGGACGGTGGTCAACAGGGTGTTCTACCGGACTCGGACGGGGATTCCCTGGCGTGACCTGCCCGAACGTTACGGATCCTGGCAGACCGTTTACGAACGTCACCGCCGCTGGTCGGCCGACGGCACCTGGTCGAGGATCCTGCGGGCGTTGCAGGCCGACGCCGATGCCACCGCCCCGGACGCGGACGGCTCGTGGGCGGTGAACGTCGACTCCACCACCTGCCGGGCCCATCAGCACGCGGCCGGAGCCCGGCACGCACCCCCGGCCGACCACCCCGAAAAGGCGCCTCTATGGCTTTCGTCAAGCTGTTAGAACGGGCCCTCCTCACGCCTGGCTGGAGGAGTACAGCCGACGGGTCGGGGACGATCCCGCGCCCAGGACCCGCCTGCCCCTGCAAACCCTTGCTGTGGCCGCCCTCGCCGTCCAGGTGCACGGCTGGGAGCTCGGCGTGCGCTCCCGCTGTCTGCCCCCGCCGCTGCTGGGCGTTCCGGACGCGCGGCCGGACAGCGGCCCGGCCCTCTGAGACACCCGGTGGGCGTCCGTGGCCGGGGGGCCTCGCCGTCGTCGGTGGAAGGTCAGCAGAGGGGGTGGCGGGGGACGTCCGGCAGGTAGGTTGACCACTCCAGGGCCGTCAGGTCGCGTCCGGCGCGTCGGCAGACGCGTTCGGCCAGGCGGGCCGGGGTCAGGTCCAGGGACCGGGCGCGGGTGCCGGCGGCGGCCCATAGGGTGTCACCGTCGAAGGCCAGGGCCTCGACGCCCCGGCCGGGCAGCAGGAGGGGGTCTCCCAGGGCATAGTGCCTGTCGGTGTCCCAGAGCTGGACGCTGTCGCCGTCGACCACCGCGGCCAGCAGCCGGCCGTCCGGGGAGAAGGTGAACTCGCCGAGGTCCTGGCCGCCCCTCCCGCCGCCGCGCGAGACGCTGCTGGACATCGTCGCGATCCGTTGCGTGACCTGCCCGTTCCACAGTTCGACCAGCCCGGTCTCCCGGAAGGCCGCCACCAGGCGTCCGTCCGAGGAGTAGGCCACGTTCCGAACACCGCCGCTGAAAGTGGCCTCCTTCCTCTCGGTGCCGGTCTTGAGGTCCAGCAGCGTGCCGTCGGTGGTCAGGAAGTAGCGGCCATCCGGGCTGAAGGCGCCACGGGCCTGCGTCCCTGAGACGGAGCGGACCTCCTTGCGCGTGCGGACGTCGAGGATCTTCAGAGTGTCCCCCTCTCCGGTGGGGACGCCCCCTTCCTGTTGAAGGGCAGCGATGTGGGCCCCGTCAGGAGCCAGGTCCACCCAGGCCGGTCCGCTGCCCTCCGCGGCCGCCCAGTGCAGTACGTCGCGGCCGGTGCCGACCTCCCGCAGGGTGATGCCGTACCGGTCGTCCGCCCCGCCCTGGGTGAACGCAATCAGCCGGCCGTCGTCGCTGATGTCACCGAGTGCGGTGCGGGGCAGGTCCTGGGCGACCCACAGGTTCTGGCGGAACGCCGGTACCACGTCCTTGCCGGTGCGCGTGTCGACCACCCTGCCCTGGAAGCGGTCCGAACGGCCGCTGAGGTCCGGGGAGAACCTCTCGGTGACCAGGGCCGTGCGTCCCCCGCCGGAGACCGCCCTGGTCGTCACGTAGGTCCGGACGGGGGGTCCCGGGGCCAGCGCCCCGGACACGTCGAGACGGTGGACGGTGTCGCCGGTCCACTGCAGGAGGCTCTCGGTCTCTTCGTCCAGGGCCAGGTCCCAGACCGGGATGCGAGCGCTCGTGAGGTTGTTGAGACCGGCCGCGGGAACCCGTGCGACGGGCAGGCTTCCCCCGTCCGCGCTCCAGACCTCGGTCCCGTTGGTGGTGTTCGTGGACACGAGGTAGTTCCCCCGGGAGCTGAACCGCGGTTCGGGGCCCAGCCCGGCGGCCTCACCCACGACGCGCCGGGCCGCCAGGTCGTACACGACAACGTCGCAGGAGTTCCCGGAGGCGGACAAGCTGATCGCGCCGAGCCGGCCGCCGTCCGGACTGAACAGGAATTTCCTGTGGCAGGTGGGCTCCTGGGAGCCGGGAGGGCGGGGCACCAGGACGCCCGGCCCTCCGTCCACGGGCCGCACGGTGACCCCAGCCGTCGAGCAGGAGACGATGTGGCGACCGTCCGGCGCGACGGACGCGTCTTCGGGAACGCTCGTGATCGTGCTGCCCCCCGGTGAGACGAGTTCCGTGCCGCCCGTGGGCGAGCCGAGGACCAGTTCACCCCGGTTGGTCACGCCGGACACCTGGCGTCCGTTCAAGGGCAGCGGCGGGGCCAGCGCCTTGCCGTCGCGGGTCGAGACGACCTGCAGCGTCCCGCCGTCGGGAGCCGTGGCCACGACGAGGGAGCCGTCCTCGCTGAGGTGTGATGACCCCAGGAGACCCGTCTTGGTGCCGGGGGGCAGGAGCGTACGCGCGCGGCCCCTGTCCGCGCCGGTCAGGACGACCGCGCGCAAGCCCTCGGGAGACACTTGGAACGCCTCCCGTCCGGTGCCCGACAGCATGCGCTCACTGTTCTCGCCGTAGGTGAACGCGGGTGTGGTCGTCGCCTGGATCTCGCGCTGGGAGGCGGCGGCGATGAGGGCTGCCCGGGATTCGGGCACCTCCGCCACCCGCCAGGACGCCAGTCCCAGCAGCATCGCCGCGACCGGGTCGGTGCCGCGCAGGGTCTCGGCGGACTGGGCGGTCGTCCGCGCCGTGGCCTCGGCCCGTCTGCGGTCGATCTCGCGGGACTGGAGCCATGCCGCCCCGCCGGCCAGCAGCGCCAGCACGGTGACGACGGACAGCCCCGCCCGGAACCGCCGATGGCGGCGCACGGTACGGCGGGCGAGGGCAGACGCCGCGTTCGCGCAGGCGGATTCCAAGGGGTTGGGACGCAGGTGGAGCGGCGCCGTGGGCAACCAGGCCGCGCACCTCTCCCATGCGCTGCCGTGCGGCAGGTCCTCGCTGCGGCGGCCGTTGCCCTCCCAGGCCAGTGCCGTGGTGGTGAGCCAGAGGCGGACGGTCGTTCCGGCGCGGTCCGTCTCGATCCAGCCGCGCAGGCGGGGCCAGGCGGGGATGAGTGCGGGCGCAGGGCGGATCCCGCCGTCGGGAAGCACGAGCAGCGCCCCGCCCGTGGTAAGGGCGGCGACGGCAGCGGTCATGGCGTGCCGTTCCGTGTCCGGCCGGCCGGCGAGGAGTTCGGCCGGGGACGCGGAGCGCACCGTGTCCTCGGAGCCGTCCGGCAACGAGCCGGGCACGACCAGGCGGAGCATGAGTTCGTGGGCGAGGGGCCGTACCCGTTCGGGCAGTACAGCCCAGGTCTCCTCGGCCCGCTCGCCCAGAGTGGGGGCCTGGTCGCCGGCGTCGGATGCCGCGGGGCCGGCGCGGCGTGCGCCGACCTGCATCAGGGCGATCCGGGGGTCGACGGCAGGGCTTTCGGGAGGGCTTTCGGCGGGTCCCGCCCCGGTCCGGGTTCCGGACGCGGGCGCGTCGGCCGGGTCGCCCAGCAGGGACAGCAGGATCTCCGTGGCGGCCGGGCGGAGGTCGGGATCCTGCGACAGGGCGCGGTCCACCAGGGCGCGCAAGGAGGGCGGCACGGTGGACAGGTCGGGGCGGTGGCGTACGGTCCGGTAGGCGGTCTCGACCATGGTTTCGCCACGGAACGGTTCCTCGCCCGAAGCCGCGTAGAGAACGGTGGCGCCCCAGGCGAAGACGTCGGCGGCCGGTCCGGCCCGCTTCCCCGAAAGCACCTCGGGCGCCATGTAGCCGAGCGTTCCCATGATCACGCCGCTGGCAGTCTGCGACATGTCGAGGGACCGGGCGATGCCGAAGTCGATGATGCGTGGACCGTCCGGGCCGAGCAACACGTTCCCCGGCTTGAGGTCCCGGTGCACGACCCCTGCCCGATGGATCGCCGCCAGGCCGGTGGCGATCCCGATCGCCAGCCGGACCACCTCGTCCGCCGCCAGCCGCCCGCCGTCGCGGACGCGGACGCCGAGCGAGGGGCCCGGCACGTATTCCCCTACGAGGTAAGGCTCGTCGGATCCGGATGACACCTCCAGCACCCGGGCGGTGCAGAAACCGGCCACGCGCTGTGCGGCCTGCGCCTCGCGGCGGAACAGCCGGCGGACGGCCTCGTCGGCGGAACGGCGCAGTAGTTTCACCGCCACCCGGTTCCCGGCCCGGTCGTACGCCTCGTACACGACCCCCTGGGCCCCCTCGCCGAGCCGTGAGGCCGGCCAGTACGCGCCGATCCGCTCCGGATCGTCCGGTAACAACGGACTCCCCACCGCTTCCACCCCCCTTGGTTCGCCCCATGGGGGGCGGTTTGTCGCGCCATGATCGGTGACCGGGGTCGGAAGGTCAACGGGGCGGCGTGCGGGCCGTCCCCGCACGGCCGGGGCCCGACGGCGGAGGGTTCTCGGGGGGGCTCGTTACCGGCGTGGGGGGTGCGGAGCAGTCGGACCGGCCGACCATGGCGTGCTCTATGGATGCCGACCAGCGCCCACCGTGTCCTGACGGCTAGCCACGCGGGTGGGCGACGGATCAGCGGCCATCCCCACCCGCGCACGCTTCCGTTCGGGTCCGGAACGCGGGGGCGCGAGCAGTGGGGGTTGGCGTCGGTGACGTCGATCTCGATACCGCCCTGCGCCCAGCCCAGGTCCAGGGTGCAAGGCCCGCAGGTGTGGCGCAGTGCGTTGACCACCAGTTCGCTGACGACCACCAGCACCGCGTCCTGCACGGCCTGCGGCACCAGATGCCCGCAGGCCAGGACGTCGTCAAGGTAGTGGCGCAGTTCCTCGCGGGCGCGGGCCGCCGCTCCGCTGCCTTCGAACGGGCAGTGCCGTTCGGCAGGGTCTGCCATCATCCCCTCCTGGAGCCGGCCGCCGAGTCCACCGCAGCCGAGCAGACCTCAACCAGAGACTCCGCACCTTCCGCGAATCCGTACGGGAGGCAGCGGCAAGCCTCATGCCCACCTGGCGACGCGCTGCCCGGCGGGCCGCAGCACACCGCCGGCCTCAGCGTCAGGGAGCCGGGCCGGTGGGATGAGACCCCGGCCCCCATCGGGGAAACCGGCCACGGCAGCCGCTGGGAGGACACCCCGCCCGCCCCGCTCGACGGCCTGGACCGCCCCCCTGGCCGCAGGCGGGACCGAGCTGTGGACCGGGGTGACGGTGGAAGGCGGTGAGTCGTTCGAGGACCTGCAGCTGTGGCTGGCCACGTCCCTGGACGGCTTCTGCCGGTTGGACGGGTATCCGAACCGCCCGGGCCCGGTGCGGCTGCCGAAGAGGTCCGGCGCCGAAGCCATCATCGTCAACCGCTCACTGGGCTGCCTGATGGTGGAGAAGCGCGAGCACGACGAAGCCACCGGCACCTCCGTATGGGAGTTCGGGGTCCAGGCCTTCGGGGAGGACGGCAAGGCCGCCGCGGACACCATGGCCACGGCCGTGCACACCTGGAACCGGGAACTGCGCGGCCGGGCCACACCCCGGCTGACGGTCCTGCCGGCGGGCACCCCGGACTCCCGCCTCCCCGCTGGGAACGTCGTCGAGAAGGGCGGCTGCCGCATGGTCGTCAGCCGGCCTGGCCCTGCTGCGCCGTACCCTGCGCGGCCACGCCGCCTCCATGCGGGACTATCAGGACTATCCGGCCTGGCGGAGACTGACCGTCGCCTACGTCAGCGAGGTCGCCCGGCACGCGGGCGGCCACGTCCTCGTGCCCATGACGGTCCTGAATGCCGCCTACGCAGCAGAAATCTTCGATGCCCTGGACACAGGGCCCGGTCTCGTCCAGCTCGTGCTCCACGCCGATCCGCACACGCTCGGGCCCGGATCGCGGCAAGCGAGGAGTTCCCCGGCGACGAGACCCGCAGCGAGGCCGTACGTGCCCACCGGCGACGCCGCGCCTCGGACTACACCCAGACCGCCGAAGCCTGGATGCACGCCGCCGGCCACGTCATCGACACCAGCCCGCTCACCGCTGACGAGGTCCTCCACGCCGCCCTCGATCACCTACCCGCCGCGGCGTCCGTACCGATCACCTCACGCGGCCACTCATACGTCTTCTCGCTGTCTGCGGGAAGCTCCAGCTCGGCGCGGTGGAGCCGGAGGCCGAGGACGGCGCGGGCGTCGAGGGCGCACGGGTCCTCCTGTTGCCGCCGTCCCCGGACGGACGCGGCGCCTTCGCGCCGGCCGTCACGGACACGGCGACCACCGTCTGGCAGGTGGCCGGGGGTTCCGGGGGCGCCTCCGGGCTGCTGCTGATCCGCTCGGACGCGCCCGGCGAACCGCGCCTCGGCTGGGGGGTGCTGGGCAGTTCCCTGCCAGTCCGCTTGCCGCAGTACCTGCGGCCGGCGGACGCGCACCCGTTCGCGGTCCAGCCGGGCCAGGCCCTGATGCCGGAGACCTGCGGGGTCGCGCTGCGCGTGGGCGGGGCGGGTTCGCCCTGTGACGCCCCGCCGACCGGCACGTCTTCCGGCTCGGCTCCCCGGCGGGCTGGCTCGGTGGCACGGGCCTCTGGAGCCGGGAGGGCCGTCTGCACCTCCCGTACGCGACCCCCGAAGTGCCGTGCGGGATGCTGGGGATGAACCTCCCGGTTTCCCCTCCCCCGCCGGTCCGGCTGACCCCTCCGACGCCTCCGGCCGCCCGGCCGGTCCCGCTCCAGCAGGCCCCGCTGCGCTGAGCCCGGCCCGCGGCCGTCCTACCGTACGACCGCCACCCCCACCAGCGACTTGAACTGGCCTCCCGAAGCGACCACCTTCTGGGCGCCCGTCACCGGGTCGACGCGGAACAGGAAGCGGTCGGTGCCCCCGGGGTCGCTGTCGGTGACCAACAGGCTGCCGTCCGCCTCGATCGCGATCGAGCCGGGGGCGACGAAGCCGCCGCCGGAGGACACCGTGGTCTGGGCGCCCGTCGCCGGGTCCACCTTGATCACCCCGCCTCCGAAGCCGGGGAACGCGTTGGCGTCGGCGATCAGGATGTGGCCTGCCGAATCCACCACCACGCCGCAGGGGCTGCGGAGTTCGCCGCCCGAGGTGACCGTCGTGCGGGCGCCACTGACGCGGTCGACGCGGACCAGCCGGGACGAGAGGTCCTCGCCGCCGATCATGTTCTGCTCGACCACGAGGATGGAGCCGTCCGGAGCCACGCACAGCCCCGCCGCCCGCACCGCCGGATCGCCGGTCCCGTCGCCCTGCGACAGGACGGTCTGCTTGCCGGTCGTGCGGTTGACACGGATCACGGCGCCGAAACCGCCCGTGGCGACGTCCGCGACGAGGATGTTCCCGTCCGCCTCGACGGCCACGTCGATCGGGGCGGTGAACTTCCCGCCGGACGTGACCTCGGACTGCGCCCCGGTCCGCCCGTCGAGGCGGAGCAGGATGCCGGTCCCGGGAAAGCTCCGGTCCTTGCTCACCACGATGTTGCCGTCCGACTCGATGGCGATGCCGGTCGCCCCCTGGAGTTCGCCGCCTAGGGCGAACTGCCCCACCTCGCCGGTCACCGGGTCGACGCGGAACACCATTCCGGCACAGCCCAGGGCCTGGGAGTCGGCGAGCAGGATCGTACCGGCGGGGAGGTGTTGATGAACGGTCATGGCTGACTGCTCCTCTGAGGGGGGAGGGGACGGCCCCACCACTCAACCGCAGCCCCTCCGCCGCCTGTCGCCCCGCCACCCGCCACGCCGACCCCGCCCGCGACGAACCGCCCGTTCGGCCTCCGGCCAGCCGTCGTAGCGGCGGACCTGGTAGTCGTCCGGGCCGCATTCCCGCTTCGCGCTACGTCTCGACCGCAGCGTCGGCATCCCTACCGCCAAGATTTTGGAACCGGGGGCGGTCCGGGAACTGCTGCGGACCCTACGCTATTCCAACATCATCATTCCAACATCATCTCCGGTCTCTTCTACGACGGTGTCGTTCTCTGTGAGTCCGAGGGGGACTGCCAGTTCTACGCGGCAAGTTTCGACGACACCAAGGAGCCCTCGCAGCCCGAGAACATCCACTTCCTCCATACCAACGGCAAGCCGCGCCGGGCTCGCACGGCCAACAGCCTGTGACAGTGCGGAACCCCCACAGCCGTCATCGCCGACCTCAACCGCCTCAACAACAGCGCCGCCGTCCGCTCGGCCGTCAACGTCCTGAACGGCTCATGGGAGGACGTCGCCGCCGACGTCAAAACGCTGAACGAACACGCCAACGGGATGCGTAGTGCCGTCACGGTCGCCGAGTTCCGCAAGGCGACGAACGAGGCTCTCGGACGGGCCCGTGACAGGTGACCCAGTGCCAGCCGAAACTGCACGCAGGCTCGGCGAACTCGCAAAGGCGCAACCGAGTGGAAGCACCTCAAGAAGGCCGGTCTCACCGCCCTGAACGGCACCCTCGCCTACCCTCCAGCCATGCGCCTGACGGCCGCCTTGGCGCGCCTGGGTGTCTTCGTCGTGCCTGTTGGTGAACTCGAATCCCGGGTCCCCTCCATCCCCTCGGGCGACAAAGCCAAATGGCTCACCCAAGTCTTCGAGGAGGGCCATCACCTACGCCCGAACGACCACCTCAAAACACTCTGTACCCAGATCCGCACCTACCTTCAGAACTGCTGACGGCTTTCACCGAGCACGGGCCGCTGCAGGCCGCCCCGGGCGCTGCCCGGGGCGGCCCACCCAGATGCCGCTGGTCGGCATCGCCCGCAGCGGTCATCCCCTCTTCGACGGGCGGATCGACGCCCGCCGTTTCGCCGCAGCCGACCACATCGGCATATCCCGGCTCGGCAAGCGCCTCGGGCCCCTCGTCAGAACCCCTCCGATACGTCGGTATGCCTCGTGGCTGAGGAAACCGTCCTTCCGCCTGCGCCACAGCTGGTCGAGCGTCAACTCCAGCAGAGGCAGCACGGTGACCGGAGCCCGGAGGGTCTCCTTCCCATCGGGGCTGCTCGCCAGGACATCGCTGACGATCTGCTCGGGCAGACCCGGCTGGAAGTGGAGTCCTACGACCCGGGCGGGCTCCACGATGATGTCGTGGAGGTCCGTGGTCAGCTCGCCGGTCACGTTGAGCAGACCGGGCGTCGCCGCTGCCGGCAGCTTCGGAACAAGAGCTGCCAGTCGGTGGTGGAAGTCGTCGCGCATGACCAGGATCACGCTGAGCGGGCCGTGCTCGCCGGCTGCCGTGGTGATGTCGTCGAGCAGGGCCGGGAAGTCCTGCGGCCGGCCGTCGCCGCCCTGCACCAGGAGCTCTTCGAACTGGTCGATGACCAGGAGGACCCGCTGGTGGTGGGGCTCGCTCGCCAGCTTGCGGGCGACCGCAGCAGCAATTCCTCCACTCGTCGCCCCCGGCAGTCCGGCACGCTCGAACTCGGTCGGCAGATCCTGCGTGTCCCTCCAGCCCGTCCACACCGGCCACATGAGGGAAGGTCGCCCACACCGGATCCGGCCGCCCGAACCACGTGCGCACACGTGACCGGAACGTCCTCGGCCACCAGGAAGCCCGCACCCGCCACCCGCCCGTCCGCGCCGAGGATCTGCGCCACCGCTGCGTGCAGGTCGGACGGCGAGCCGCCCTCCGCCCCTTTCCCGGTGCTAGCCATCGTCGTTCTGCCAGGACGCCGACACCTGCGGATGACAGTTCGCCCTGCTCTTGGTGATCACCGCGCCGGCTTCGACGGCGAGGTCCACGCCGAACTCGATGGTGATCTGGTCGGGCCGGGCCTTGCGCAGCTGGTCGAGGGCCACCTGCGCGACCCGGGTGACCGGCTCCAGAGCTTCCTGCAAGGTCTGTGGTACCTCACGCACGGCGTCCCCGATGCGGCCTGCTTTCACCGGCCCCTCGATGCCGGCTGTCGTCTCCACCAGTACAGAGCCCCCGCCATCCAGTGGAATCCGTGCCGGTGTCACCGTGCCTCCTCGGTCACTCGCGGGCAGATCAGGGGTCGCACCCAGCATCCGGTGTCCGGGCACGGTCCGCAGCGCGGTATGGGCCGTACGAGGAGCCAGGACCGCTGCGGGCGAACGGGTTCGGAGCGCCGGCTCTGCCATGAAGTCTCGCCCTGGGGGCCCGCCTGCCCGGCCTCCTTTCGAACGGGTGCCGGGCAGGTGGGCCGAGCCAGACGGCACTTTGACGGCCGCAATGGCGCCACACCGCGCCGTGGGGGCCGCGATGACAGCCGAGTCGGCATCACCCTGCCGGGACTATTCGCCCGCCCGGGCCGCGACAGCCCGCGGCGGTGTGGCGGGCGGGGGCGGCAACCCGGTACGGGCTCGCCTGCGTGAGCGGACCGCTTTTCGTAAACCGCCATTCGACTGGAATCTCCCCGCGTCCGGGCGTGTGCGCGCATCATCGGGCCGCCGCTCTGTGAAGCTCGACGAAACTGGCGGCCGTGGGGAGCCAGAGTGGTTCCAAGCCGCCGCTGTCCCGAAACGGAAGGTCAGCCGCGACCATGCTCATCAACCAGCTCGCGCTCGTGTCCGAGACCAAGATCAACAAGATCAACCCCTCACAGATCACCCGGGTCGCCGCCGCGCTCCAGAAACAGGCGACTCGCGACTTCGCACCACTGTGGCAAGTGAACGCGACGGTGGACGCCTTCGACAGGCTGGAGGACGTTCCCGTCGGGTACTGGCCGCTGATCGTGGTCGACGACGTACCCGACGCGGCGGGGTACCACACGGACGAGAACGGCCAGCCCTTCTCCCTGATCGAGTTCAGCGACAGCTGGTCGCTGACCGCGAGCCACGAGATGCTGGAAATGCTGGCCGACCCGTTCGGGAACCGCCTGGTGTCCGGCAAGTCTCCCCACCCCGATCAGGGACAGGCCCGGTTCCTCGTCGAGGTCGCCGACCCCTCGGAGGCCGATGAGTTCGGCTACACCGTCAACGGGCTGCTCGTCTCCGACTTCTTCACCCCGCACTTCTACGATCCCGTCACCGTCCCGGGCACGCGCTACAGCTTCGGCGGACACATCACGGCGCCCCGGACGATCCTGCGCGGCGGATACCTCAGCTGGGAGGACACGGCCACGGGCGAGTGGTGGCAGCAGACCTGGTTCGAGGGCAACAAGCCGACGTTCCGCAGACTCGGCAAACTGTCGGGCAGCGGCAGCATCCGCGAGGCCATCGACGCCCAGACCAAGACCGTCAGCCGCCTGGCCGCCAGCGGCCCTTCCTCCAAGTCCTTCCTGGCCGCGCGTACCCTCACGGCCCACGTCAAGGAATCCACCGGCGCCCGGGCCGACGATTGGCGGGCCCAGATCGAGCGGCTGAAGGGGGCGAACCCGGCGGCGAAGGCCTTCAAGGCCAAGGACAAGGCCAAGGGGAAGAAGGCGAAGTGAGGAGGACGATCGTTCCCCGACGGCCCTCGGCCAGCCTGCCAGGGAGGCCGTCGTGAGTGAGGACGCCCAGCAACGCAAGGAGCGCGCGGATCGCCTGCGCCAGATGATCCAGCGGCCCGGGGCCAAGCCCGAGCCTCCGGAGCAGGAGAGCCTGAAGGAAGGCGTCGAGCGTCGCATGCGAGAGCTCGACGAGGCCGATCGCGAGAATCGCCGGAATCACCAGGACGATCAAAGCAGCCCGGAAACCGGGGGCGAAGACGGCGAACCCTGAGAGCACCGGGACGTTCAACGGCGAAGCGGGACCCTGTCCGAGGTCGGGATGCGCTGGTCCTGATGATGGCCGTCGTCGTCACCGCGGACGCAGGTGGAGGTACGGCGGCCGCGAGGTCCCACCGGCCGGGACGCCACCGCGTCGAACGCCTCCGCGCGCACCGACCGGTCCCCCGCGGTGCGGGCCTGCGCCCCGGGGCGTACAGGCTGTAACCAGCGCCTCGTCGGCGTCCGCGACGACCCGCAGCGCCAGTTCGCTCCGCACCCGGCCCGACCGGTGCACGTCACGCCGCGCGACAGTCCGGCCCGCCTCGAAACCGCACACCGCATCCTCCGCCGCTCCCGGGGCCGCGCTGTCCGGCCCGGCTTGCCCACCATGTCAGCCCATCGCGGGCGGGGTGGGCAGGCCGCCGTGCGAGGGCCGCTTGCCCGGGCCCCCGCCTTCTCAGGAGTCGGGGCCGGCCACGGCCGGTACGGCACGCGTCTGCGATCGTCACCGATTCCGGGAGCGGGACGGCGCTCGCCTCGACCCGGACGGTGTGGCCGTCCCCGTCCCGCTCGCAGTCGGACGCCTGTTCATCCCCCGCCACCTCCAGGCGTTCTCCCTCGATCAGCTCCCAGCCGAGACGGCGCTCCGGGCCCGTCCAGCCGCACGATCGCTCCACGTGCAGCAGGGACGCCCGCGGGGTGCGCCGCCGGAAGCCGGCGACCGCCCGCATAGGCGGCAGCCCGGGGACCCGGCGCCGAACACTCCCTAGCTGACCGCGCCGGCCCGGCCCGCGCGCGGCGTGACGAGCCGCCGGGCTCCGCGGGCCAGGGCGTACGTGCCCAGGGCCGCCGCCGGGACGGCGGTGACGGCGACGGTGGCCCACTCGCGCGCGTAGTGCGCGGCCTGGGTGGGGGTGCGCTCGAAGGTGATCATCGGACCCCACGTGTAGTAGCCCCAGACCATGATCAGCTGGGAGAGCACGGCGCGCAGGACGGCGTGCACCGCCGTCGGTGCCGTGGCCGAGACCAGCAGTACGACGGCCGCGTACGGCACGTACCCGGAGGCGAAGCGACTGGCCTCGGTCACGTTCAGCCCGTCCCCGTCGCCCGCGACCGCGATCCAGGCGGACAGGGCCCCGGCCGCCAGGCCGACGGCCCCGGTGACGGCCGCGCGCCGCGCACCCTTGTTCATCTCGTTCTCCTCACCTGCCGCGTGCGTACCGGTCTCCCCCACCCTCCGCGGCCTACGTGCGCGGAGAATGACGGGAATGCGACCGTTTCGTCACGGGGTGGGTGTGGAGAGCGGCTCCCTCCCAGAAGACCCGGTGCCCGGCGTAGCGCTCGTAGTCCCAGACTTCCTTGGCGAGGCGAGCCTGGCACATGGTGCCGTTGTCGAGCTCGAAGGGGCGGACCTCGCCGGCCCTGGCCTTCGGTCGGCGTGGCAGCTCACTACCGTCGGCCCGAGTCCGCACCGTCGTCGTCGGCGCACAGACATCGGTCCGGCGCTGCTCGCACGGAATCCCTGGCCGCGGCCGGCTCCATCAGCGCCCCGTACTCCGGCCCGTTCCGGAAACCGGAACGGGCCGAGCAGGCCGCGGCTCCCAGCCACTGCGCAGCGGGAACCCTCGCTGCGGTCGCCTCAGTGGTGTGATCAGACGGCGGCGAGGCTGATCTCGTCGTTGAAGATCACCCAACGCTGGCCGCGGTCGGCGGTGTCGCAGGGCTTGGTCGACAGGTTCGGGGTGTTCCACGTGTTGGCGAAGCAGTAGGCCGGTGCGTAGGTGAGGGTGATCTGCTGGCCCGAGACGTTCCAGTACTGCCCCTGGTCCTTGGGGTCGCACGGCTTCGTGGAGACGTCGGCGGTGTTCCACGTGTTCGCGAGGCAGTAGGCCGGTGCGTTGCGGAGGGAAATCTGGTGGCCCGAGACGGTCCAGTGCTGGCCGCGGTCGGCGGTGTCGCACGGCTTCGTGGAGATCTTCGGGGTGTCCCACGTGTTGGCCAGGCAGTAGATGCCGGGTGCGCGCAGGGAAGGTGCCATGGCACTGGTGGCTTCCGCGCCGGACGTCGGCAGGAAGGAGGCGGTCAAGGCCAGGGTCGCGAGGGCGAGCGTCTTGCGGATGGCGATTGCCATGGGATGGATCCGTTCTTGCTGTGGGCGTGGGACTCGCCAATGGATGCGGAAGAATCCCCAACTCGGTTTCGAGCGCTGGACAATTGATAGCAGCGCCCCCGAACTGGCCAACGGTTTCTGCGTGCTCCGTTCATTCCTGCGCGCCGCAATATGTGATGATCCAACATCCAGCACTCCGTCGCGCTGGGCCGTTTCCTTCAGATCATCGGATCTTTGGTTGACGTGTGTCGTTGACTGACGGACCGGACACCGAAGCGGGGTGGCCGCTGGCGGGCCACCGCCGGGTGATGGGCGATGGGCCGCTCGGAGTACCGCCACGGGAACCATTGCGGGCCGAACGGGATCCAGCCATCCGATTCCATCCGCTCGTGTCCAAAAGAAGACGCCCTCACCCCACGCCGAGATCACCACGACGGGGGGCAAGGGCATCCGGCCACGTTCGAAGCACGGCCCAGGGCGGGACCCGCGCCCGACTGCGGAGTTGCTCGTACCCTGGCCCCGAGCCGACGGTCACCTGGAGGGTTCCCGTGGGCCGGGGGTCGGTGCTACCGCACCAGCTTGGCGCCGGCCCAGTCGGCGTGGTCGCTGTTGATGCCGTCACCCGCGTCCGTCATCTTCAGCACCAGCGACTTCACACCGGCAACGCTGACGTCGACGGACTGCGTAGCGCTCGACGGCGTCATCACCGACGGGCTCTCGTACAGTTTGACTCCATCACCCCACACCTCGAACTTGACCGTCGCGTTCGCCCCGACCTCGTCATCGACACCGATGTCCGACCGGAACCGCGAGTAGCCACCGTTCAGGGAGTAGGTGATCGTGCTGTTCGCGTGCGTGCCAATGCCCTTCGCGTACGCGGTGCCGTTCAGCTTGATGGGGTGCGAGTCGACGCTCTTGTCCTTCTGAACGGTACCGAAGTCGCTTCGCGCGTCGCTCCAGGTGAGATCGCTCAGATCGGCCGTCTGTCCGTTTCCGCTCGTGGCGGTGGTGACGTCAACGGCGCTTCCGGCCCCGGAGGAGTTCCCGGCAGCGTCGACCGCCTTCACCGTGAAGGTGTAGGGCGTCGAGGCCGACAGCCCCGTCGCGGTGAAGCTCGTACCCGTCGACGAGCCGGCGAGCGTGGTGCCGCGGTAGATGTTGTAGCCGGTCACGCCGACGTTGTCGGTCGAGGCCGTCCACTTCAGGTCCACGCTGTTCGACGTCACGTTGCTCGATGCGAGGTCGGCCGGCGCCGTGGGGGCCTCGGTGTCGACTTCCGAGGTCCCGGCGGTCGCGGTCACCGTCGCACCCCCGGCCACCGGCACGGTCACGTAGGACACGGTCTTGCCGTACAGCGACTTGGTCTGCGGCGTGTACGCGGTGCCGTTCACGGTGATGCTGGCGGGGGTTCCGTAGAACTGGGCTTCCCAGTTGACGGTGCCACCGGAGTTGTTGGTCAGCGTGGAACCGGTCGTACCGGTGTGCTTGAGCTTCAGGTCGTTGTCACCGACCTTGATGTGGTCGATCTCCGCCCACGGCGTCTCGGACGTCAGCCGCGAGATGGTGGCCACCTTGTCCTTCGGGGCGTCCGGCTGCACTCCCATCATGCCGTCGATGACGCTGCTGACCGCCAGGAACGAGATCTCCGGGTAGGTGTTCTTGCCGGTCATGAGCTTCTTGAGCCACGCCCAGCCCTCCGCGGACCGGTTGTACTGGTAGTACATCTCCGGCAGGTAGGAGGTCGCCTCGACGTTGAGATCGTCATCGTTGGCGGCGATGAAGTCGAGGTAGCTCTCGGTCCTGGGGCCGTGGTCGCCCAGCCCGGTCAGCATCATCAGGAAGCTGGCCTCGTGCCCCCAACTGCTGTACCCCGTGCCGGCGGCGTCCTTGCCGCGTATGTAGCGGTTGTTCGAGGCGTCCCACCAATTCTTCTCGAACTGGTCACGCACCCGCTGCGCACGTTCGGCCCACTTCGTGCTGTTGGCGTCGTCACCCTTCGTCTTCAGGATCTCCGAGTAGGCCAGCATCGACTGGTACTGGTACCCGAGTGAATCGCCCGCGGAGACGAGGTTCTCGTTCGGGAACTCGAAGTAGGTCGCCGTGTACTCCCCCGGCTGCTTCTTCGAAACCGGCTGCTCGCCGGCCGGGTTGGCGTCGTTCCACTTCACCTCGTGGCCGTCCAGGAAGGACCCCATCGTCGAATCGTAGTACGCCGAAAGCGTCGGATCGTTGATCCAGTCCGAGTTCCCGGTCCACTGGTACTGCTTGTAAGCCTTGGCCATCAGGTTGAACGGCGACGGCAGTTCGCGGAATCCGGTGCCATCGATGTAGTACATGGCTCCGTAGGGGCTGTGCGCCCACAGCGGCCAGCCGTTCTGACCCGGAGCGGCGGCATCGGCGGCGAACGTCTTCACCATGTTGAACGTCTCGGCGTCCAGGCCGAGCGCGTGCGCGCCGTCCGACTGGTGGGAGATGTCGCGGTTGTAGTAGGACTCCCGGTTGGTGTAAGCGCCCCAGTAGCCGGGCTGCACGGTCGTGTGCGTGGAATTCTTGAGGCGCCACCACTCGGGTTCGTGCCCCATCATCGGGTTTCCCGGGTAGAACGTCATGCCCAGGGCCCGGTCCTTGCCCCATGTGAAGCCGTCGTTCAGTGTCGCGTTCGGGGAATTCAGGGTCAGGGTGCTGGTGGGCGCCCCCACGTATCTCTGGACCGTGATCCTGTCGACGCGCGGCACCTCGCCGGTGGACGTGGCCGTCAGCTCGATGGTGTCACCGGCCTTGAGCGCCACTTTGCTCGACGTACGCGTGTCGATGCTCATCGGGTCGGTGTAGTCACGGCCGTACCGCTGGGACGTGGCCCAGGAATCCACGGGGTTGGCGTTCACGGAGAGCTTGTAGGTCACTCCGTTCGCCACATTGCCGTTGTAGCGTGTGATGAGGTCGTAGTCTCCGTCGGCGCCATTGAAGGTTGTTCTCGCGGTGCTCGTCTGCCCTGAGGCGCCCCGGGCGTAGGTGACGTTGTCGACCGACGTGCCGTTCCACGTGTGGTTGACGGTCTCTGTCGCGAAATTGGTCAGCGACATGTTCTCGATCTCGAACACGTAGGGCCCTGCCGACGGCCCCGCCATCGCGGGAGTGCTGGGGATGGCGATCGCGGTGCCGGCTGTTGCGAGCACGGCGGACAGTACACAGGCGAGTCGACGCATGTGTGATTGGTCCTCTCCAGTGGGGGGTGTTTCGTTCGGGGGCGGGCAGTGTCGACCGCCCGTCCGTGGCGGCGTGGAACGTGCCGGGACAGAGCGGTCCCGGCGGTTGTCGGCGGTCCGGACCACGCGCTTCCGCGCATGCTGCCGATCACGTCGTCCCGGAAGTCACCCGACCGGGCGGCGGGGCGCCTCCGGACCCCTGTCAGCGTGAGTGCGGTGCGACCGCCTCCGATCGCTTCCATGCCGAGGCGCGGCCGGGGTGCCTCTGGCCGGACGAGGTCACCTGAGCCGTGGACGCGGGCGCTCGCGTTCTGCCGCAGCTGCTTCGCGTCCGCCATCGCGGGGCCGGAAGGATCGAGACGACGAGCATCACCGGCATCGAGGGGGTTCCTCACGGCCCTCGGGTTGCCTGTGCGAAGGGGCGCGGGAGAGGGAACAGCGACCGCGACGGACTCCGCGGCGGAACGGAGGTGACTCCTTTCATCTTTCATCGAACGGCATGTTGGAAGAAGTTGAACTGTGTTGCCTCTTGGTGAGTGATGTCAATGGTTGTGTCGAGGCCGATCGCGTCGGCCTCGCCCGCGCGCCGGCCGGGCATCCCGGTCGGCGCGCGTCGCCTCGACGGCCCCGGACCCGATGGCGTCGGCCTCGGCGACCGCCGTACCTACAGGTCAGCGGCTGGAATCACCCGGATGGCATCTGCTCCTCCGGGCCGGCCGGGGCGGAGCGACCGCACCTGCCGCAGTGCGAGCAGTCTCGAACCAACTGTCGGCTTGCAGCTGGTGAATGACGTAGTTTCAGAAAATTTTCGCAGCCGTATTGCATGCTCTGACAAGCATGGGTAGCTTCTGGCCCGCAAGGCTCGTCGGCTCGTCTACGCACCCGTCAGGAGAAGCCCACGTCCGCTCCCTCCTCCCTCGCCCCGCCCGGGAAGCCGCCTCGGCCGGCGGAACCTGGTCGATGAGTGGCCGCCCTTCGCCACCGTCAGCCCGCTTGGAGTCGTGGGCCGGGCTGCTGCGGGACTGGCGAGACGGGGCATGCGGGCGCCCGTACCTGCGGTCGGCGGCGGCGCGCTGGGCTTCCTGGAGGCTCCGCGTGAGGTCTTCTCCGACACCCGTGAGCAGAGGTGCTGGCTTCATGAGACGGCCGATGTCCTGGACGCGATGCCGAAGTCGGCCCGGCCCGCGGCGAAGAAGGTGGTTCAGGACATCTACGACGCTGAGGACGCGAACACGCCGGTCAGGCCATCAAGGCCTTCGCCGGGCCCGACGGCGCCAAGCTCCCCAAAGCCGTCACGAAGATCACCGACGACCAGGACGTCAGCATGTGCTCCGAGCCGGACCGGGTGCCCGGAGCAGGGCCGGGGCCGCGGTTGTCAGTGGGCGCCGGCCGTGGCGGCGAAGGGCCCGTGCAGGGCCGTCCGTTGCAGGAGCATGATGGTCTTGCCGTCGGCGATGCGTCCGTCGCGGATCATGGCGAGGGCGTCGGTGAAGGGCCGTTCGAGTATGTCGATGTCCTCGCCGTCCTCCTCAAGCCCGCCGCCGCTACCGGTTCGGCCGGCTGGGGTGTATCGGGCGGCGTAGAAGTGCAGGCGCTCTGTGACGGGCTTCGTCCCCCCTTGAGGCGGGGGCCGGCGGCGGGGCGGTGCGGGCGCCGGCCGCATGCTGATGCGCGCGGACCGAGATGTCCCAGTCGATCTCACCTGCGGCGTCGGCCGCGGCCTGGACCTGCTGGAGTCGACGCTCCCATTTGCCGTCCGCTGACCACAGCCGGTGCCGTTCGTAGACCGCCATCCACGGACCGAACCGCTCTGGCAGCAGGTCACGCCACTGCACACCGGTTCGGACCCGGTGCAGAATCCCGTCGATCACCTGCCGGTGATCACGCCACCGGCCACAACGCCGGTTGCTGACCGACAGGAACGGCCTCGGCCGTTCCCACTCGGCATCACTCGGATCACCCCGCCCCATGCCTACATCAACGGCCCGGACACGGAGCAGTCACACGATCAAGCGGGGCGCTCACCGGTGGCCGCCCTTGGCGCAGCGCTTCATCAGCATCTGCATGTCGGTGACGACGGTGCTGCGGAGGGGGCCTGTGGCGGGTGTCGCGGCGGTGGGCGTGGTCCTGGCACTTGGCGCACCTCAGCTGAGAGTCGAGCGGCATGAGGGGGAAGAGGTCCAGCGCTTCGCGGCGGGCGCTGCAGGCACGGGCCAGGCCGAGGCGGTCCGCGGACGACCTGCTGAAGGAGTTCCGGCCCAAGTGGGAGAAGGAAGCGGCGCAGCAGCAACTGACCGGCGAGGCCCTGGCCGCGTTCAGGCAGCAGATCCTGGACTCGGACATCCCGCAGGTCTACTGCGACACGGACGGCCTCTTCAACCTCCGCTACCACATCCACCTCAACAAAGCCGCTGTCGAGGCGATCTCCTGGAACACCGACGTTGTCCTTGAGGCGCTGGAGTGGGCTGCGGTCGGCGTCCTGATGACCGATGAGCTGCTGTCCCCGCTGGAAGCGTTCATCATGGCCGAGGTCTCGGTGATCCAGGCGACCGGCCGCGCCAACAGCAACGGCCAGGCCCGGCTCGTAGGGGTGTTTCCCATCCCGATCCCGATCGTGGAGTCTGACGACGACTGGGACACCGCGGGCAAGATCGGAGACATCATCCACCACATGGGCGGATAGGCCGGATGAACTCCCGGGCGTCGCCAGCCGTCTACGCTCGCGCAGCACCCGGCGACGGCCTCGGGCAGTCCGCCCGGAGCCCTCCTGCCGGGCCGGCGCCGACCCGGGAGGCTGGACGGTAAGGCGCCCGCCTCACGCGCGGCATGACGCCGCACTTCCTCGCCTCGCACGGGAAGGCGGCGGCGCCCCCGGCAGGTTCCACGTCGAGCACCTCCCGGACGGGACCGCCCCCCTCGACCGTGCACAGGCAAGTCCGCAGCGTCGATGTGCGCAGTCGCGAGCTGATCAGCGCGCTCGAAGTGAGACACCCGGTGTGCTCGGCGGGCGGCAGGTGCCGCACGCCCGCGTGGTGCCGCCGACCGCCCCATCACGGCCGGTAGCCGCGGCCGGACCCCAGCCTGCACCCCGGATGCGACGAACCCCGCTGTCATTCAGGCCACGAGCCTCCAACCGCAGCGGGGTTGACGACTGGAACCGCGAGTACGTCTGGGCCTCCACCACACCTACCAGCACAACCGCAACCCGTTCATCGACCACGTGGAGTGGGTCGACTCCATCTCATAGGCGGCGGCGGCAGCGGGCTACTTCACGTAGATCTCGTCGAGGGTGTCGATGACCCCTTCCGCGTTCAGGTGGTAGCGAAAGGGGAGGCCCTTGTCCGGGTGGGTGTCCAGCCAGGAGGTCAGCTCGCTGGTGGAGATGGGCTTGCCCATAACCTCCGAGGGGAGGATCGGCGCCGTCGCGGTGATCTTGGCCTTCTCCGAGATCGGGATGTACGTCCACGCGCCCGACGCTTCGAAGCGCCCGGGGCAGCGGTACGTGCCGTGCTGGACGATGAGGCTGGTCATGCCGCCCTCGGGCGTGTAGCGGTGCACAGCGATCGTGTCGGGCGAGACCGGCATCCTGTGGTCGGCGCCGCAGGCTGGCGCGGAGGGCGGGGCGGAGGGCGGGGCCGGGGCGGGGACATTCTTCCCCGCCGGGGTGGTGGTCGCCGAGGGCTTGGGCGCCGTGCCGGTCTTCGAGGGGGCCGGCACGGCGGTGGTGGCGGTGGGCGCCGCCGGTGCGGCCGCATTGGGCTTCGCGTCCGGTGCGGCGGCCTGGTCGTCGCCATTCTGACAGGCGCTCAGCACCAGCATCCCGCACACCGCGAGGACGGCCATGGCCGCCTGCTCCCGTACCGCTCTCATGGTTTTCTCCCTCTGCGGGTTCCGCCGTCGCGCAGACCGTAGCGCCCGGGATCCGGCCGGGGCGATGGCCGGATGTGATTCGTCACCGGGCCGGGATCGGCTTGTTGCGGAGTACTGACCTCCGGCCCGTACGGCGGGCGTCCGTGCCAGCCACCGGGGCGGGGAAGTCGTCGTTTCGGCGGTACCAGTTCACGACCGCGGCCCGGCCCACCCTGGCCATCCGCGCCACCTCCGTCAGGAACACCCGGTCACCGCCCGGGGCGACCGGTTCGAGGGCGGTGAGCTGGGAGCAGCGACCCGCGCGTCGGGCGACGGCCACCTGGTCCGGGTGGGCGCCAAGGAACTCGGCGTCGCCGCCGAGGCAGAGCAGCAGGCCGGCGCCGACCAGGTGGCCAGCCGCCACAGCGGTCGCCCTCGGCCGGAGGATCGGCAGCGGCACCCCAGGGGCCTCCGAGCCGGTCCTCCGCCACCCCGGCACCGATCACACCTGGCAGCGCCGCACGCACCCGCTCGGGGACACAGGTCTCCATCACCGCCCGCAACCACGGGCCCGGACCCAGGTCGGTACCGGGGTCGGACCCGAGCCACCGCCCGCTGCCAAGCCTCCACCGGCACCCGCAACCGGCCCGCCGCCGCGTACTCGTCGTACTCCAATCGCACACGGCGGCCCGAGTACCGGACCGCGCTCGCCCTGGACGAGCGGGGCCGGCGCATCTTCGATGCGACCGGCTCGTTCGAGCCTGCATTCACTGGGTCGCACCCGCGACGGCCGGCGCAACCGCTGCGTCATCGACCCCGGAGCCCGCTTCCGACGACCCGGCGGAAGCCGACCACGAGATCGCCGGGCTGCTCACCTGCCTCGCCGTCCCGCTGGCCGCCCCCCTGCCACCCGTGGACGGACCGGCGGCAGGCGCGTCCGCCGCTCGCAAACCGCCGGGAACCGGCGTGTGTCGATCCGCCGATCCGGGGCAAGCGAGCCGCATGGTGACCCACCCCCCGGGCGCAAGCCGCCCACGCTACCCGTCCGGATCCGGCACAATCCCGCGGCAACTGCGCCGACTCCTGTCCGCGTTGCCCCGGCCGTCCGATCCGGCCGTCAGCGGGCCCGCCGCCGTCGCCCCGCACGCGGCGCGGCCGAAACCCGGCCCCTGCACCCGCACGGCCGGCCTCCCCCGCCCCGCCCTGCCGGCCGTCGCGGCCGGCCTGCTCGGCCTGGGCGTCCGCATACTGACCCACCACCGAGAAGGGAACCCGCGCCCGTGAACGACAACATCTGGGCCTACCACCTGACCGTCGCCCACTTCGAGGACAGGGACCTCACCGACTACAAGGTGGAGGCCCTCGACGGCACCATCGGCAAGGTCGACAAGCACTCGTACGAGACCGACGCCTCCTGGATCGTCGTCGACACCGGCCCCTGGATCTTCGGCAGGGAAGTGCTCCTGCCCGCCGGCACGATCACCCGTGTCGACACCACCGGGGAAAAGGTCTACGTCGACCGGACCAAGGAACAGATCAAGGACGCCCCGGACTTCGTCAGGGACGAGCACCTCGATGACGCCGCCTACCACCGGGAGGTCGGCGGCTACTGGGGCGACACAGTGCGCCGCCAGCAGCAGTGACGGCACCACGCGGCGGCGGGGCGCGATGCCGTCAGGCACCCTCGCCGAGCACGCCGCGGATCAGTTCCGACCACCAGGCCATCGACGGTGATGCGGTAGTGGTAGCCGTCCGCCGTGGACGCGACGGCCCGGTGCGCCAGCCCCTCCCACCGCGGGGCGTCCCGTCGGCCCGTGGTGCCGACTGCTCACTCCGCCGAGGAGCCCGGGGCGGTCAGGATTCCGCTCACCAGTCATGCCGGCAGGGTGCCCGACACCGACACGGCCGCGCCGCCCGAACGGGCCTTCCCGGTCAGTGCCGCGCAGCGCAGGCCGCCGCCGGGGTGCCACTCCACCACCGGACCGGCTGCGTCGCCGTGCTCGGCGCACCACCCGACCCGCACGAGACCGCCGTACGCCTGACACCGGCAGACTCGGGCCTCACCCGGCACCGAGTACGGCACTGCGTGGCGGATGACGCCGCCTGTCGGCTGCGGTGAGGCCGCACCCCGCAGACCGGCAAGCCACGCCAGGGTCACGTGCAGGCCACCCGCCCCGTGCGCACCCACACCCCGCCGGACCCGGCGCCCGTCAGGGCGACGACCACGCCAGGACAGCAGCCCGGTCGAACTCCGGGTGCACGTCACTCCCACCTACGGGGGCGGGGAAGTCGCCGTAGCGGCGGCGCCACTGCACCACCGCGTCCCGCCCCACCTGGGCGAACGGCAAGAACCAGTACCACGACGACCTCGCGGCCAGGCGCGCCGCCCACTTCAAGCGAAAGAACAGGTCAACCACCAGCTGGCCCGTGCCGGCCCACCCCTCCACGGTCCGGGACGAAGGCCGCCCACCGTGTCGTTCGACCGGGGCAGGGTGCCGCAGGCGCGGGCGGCCGCACGGCACCGCGACGCCTGGAACCAGAACGGGAGCTCCTTGAGGTCGGAGACGACCGGACCACCGTCGAAGACCAGGCCCTACCGCAACTGCCGCTCGGCGGCCGCTGCCAGGTCAGCCGGCGAACCGGCACACACCCGAGGCGACAAGACCGGCTGACAGTGCACTGCCGGGCCGTGGCCGCCGCGGATTGCGGGGTCCGGCAGGCTGTGTCAGCGTGGTTAGCCGGAAGCTCGGGGATGTCAGGGGCGGGGACGACCCGAGGAATCCCGGACGAGGGGAAACCCATGAGGCCCATTCCGAGTACTGCCGTGAGCGCGGCCGCAGCGCTGGTCCTGTCCGTCGGCGGAGCTTCCGCTGCCTTCGCGGCCGATCCGAGCCCCAACCCGAGTGCGGCGGCTGCGCAGTTGTGCACCGACCTGAACAAACTCCGTTCGGACGCGACGGCACTGTCCGGACTGAGCCCGTCGTCGACGAAGGACCAGGCCAAGAACGCGTACAACAGCGTCAAGGACGGCTGGGACACAGTCTCGAAGTCCACGGCGACATGGAGTGCGGCGCAGAAGGAGGCCGTGAAGTCCGCGGCAGACGGGCTGAAGAAGACCTGGGACGACCTGCCGGGCGACGCTACCGGCACCGAAGCCGCCGCCAAGCTGAAGCCGCAGGCCCAGATGCTGGACAGCGCGGTGAAGTCCGCCCGGACCGGCCTGAAGTGCCCGGGCTGATGACCGCACTCGGACCGTGACGGTGATCCCCGCGGCGTGTGACCACGCCGCGGGGATCACCCGGCCGTCCGGGCCTGAGGAGCCGTACAGCCCCCGCTGATGTGTCCCACGCGGACGGCGTCCTCGTGCCGCTCCGCGACGCCGTCGACCGGGCCGCCGCTGCACGTCCGAGGCAGTACTCATTGCCTTCCGCGCAGTGCACGCCTTTCGCCGATGCTCAGAATCGGCCTGGTGGGCGGCCCCGCGCGCAAGCCGGCCCACACGCTCGTGCCGAGCAGTGCAACCCGTGCCTCGACCGTGGGTCCCCTCGGCGCGAAGGGATCAGCGCAGTATCAGAGCTCCGGGCACTTGTCGGTGGAGGATCTCCACCAGCCAGTCGAAGACCGTCTGGCCCGCGCCGGCACGCACCGCGGAAAGGACCGTGTGCGCCCAGGACCACGGCGTCGGGCTCGAATCGAGGGCTCTGTACCAGGACCATGTACGGGAGCGATCGCCTAGTGGCGACGGGTAGGTTGCATCCCTTCGTGCCGGCGAGGGCCGCGGGGCACGCAACGGTCTGCTCATCTGGGATGGGTGCATATATGCCCCCTCGCAACGTCGACGGCATGCCGTCCCGCCTCGTTCGTACGCAGCTGGTGTCCGTGCGGCTGTCGGCAGGGCTCAGTGGGTTCGGTACCAGTGGTGGATGCTCATCACGTAAGGAGCCAGGGTGCGAGCCCGGCGCAGCACTCCGTAGAGCTGCTGGGCGGGGCGCTGCTGCTCTGCGTGGAGGGCATTGAGGACGATCAGCCCGCATGTCAGAGCGGGTACGGCCCACTGTACGTAGGACAGGTGGCGCTCGGCCTGCCTGATGTCGGCGGGGAGCCGTTCGGCCTTCTCCGCGTCCTGCGGGGTCCCGGACGACGCGAGCTCGATCTTCTTGCCGAGGACGCGGCCGTACACGGTGGCGGCCAGCGCGGCCCCGGTGAGCGCGGTCTTGGCCAGGGTGGAGGCGGCGACGCCCTGCTGGGTGAGGACGCGCGCGGCGTTCGCGCCGAGCAGGCCGCCGGAGCCGACGAGGTGCGCACCGATCGCGACCGCACCCACAGGGGCCCACAGGGACCAGCCCGCGCTCGCGATCCTGGCACCCTGCTGCCAGTCAGCCCCCTCTCTCTTCGCGGCGCCGTTGAGGCCGACCGCGCCCATCAAGGATCCGCCGAACCATGCGGCAAGGCCGACGTCGTGAAGGCTCCGCAGGACGGTATGGCGCTCGGACATGGCATGGCTCCTCGGGCGGGGGTACGGCGGGAGCGCCGGCAAGCCGCCGGCGCTCCCGCCACCGTCACCCCGACAACCGGTGCCCGCCATTGCGACTGGTCCGAACGGACTGCGGGACGAGGTGCCGGAGCGTGCCGTCCGGCAAGGTGCGCGCTCCGGCCCCCTGACGCTTATACGACTGAGCCAGGTCACGTCTCGTTCCGTGCACCCGCAGAAGACGATGCCTCCGAGGACCACCCTGACCTGCGATGCCCGCCCCCGGAGGCACTGTGCCCCGGGCACCGGCTGCGCTGACCTTGTCGTCCGGAAAGTGTCAGCCGCTGCGCTGGTCGTGGCTGTCCTGGCGGAGCCGGTCGGCATGGCACGCCAGGGCGTCGAGGTGATCGGCGAGGGCCGAGTCCTCGGGGCGCAGGTAGGGCCGGGTGTCGGCCAGGGGCCGGAGGAGGCGGGCTGCGTCGTTGTCGGCGAGGGCCTGGTTCAGGTCGCTGACGGCGTCTTGGGCGCTGGTGGGGAGGTTGGTGAGGGAGGTGATCTGGCCGGCGAGGCGGCGGAGGTCGGCGGCGTTGTCGCGGGCCCAGGCGGTGACGGTGCGGTCGGCGGCGCGGGTGTCGCGGGTGGCCTGGACACGTTCTTCGCCGGTGGAGCCGGGGGTGCCGGGGCGCAGGCGGAGGTAGCGGCGTTCGGCGGCCTGGCGGCTGGCGACTCCGAGGGGGCCGGCGAGCTCGGCCCAACTGGCACCTTCGCTCCGGGCGGTTTCGATCAGGCCGCTCTCCCAGCCCGCGAGCTGCTCACGGACTTCGCGCAGCGTCAGCAGTGCGGCCAGGGCCGGGTGCGGGCCGGAGTCCGCCGCTTCGGCCGTCGGGGTTCCCGCGGAGGGTCGCTGCGCGTCCTTGACGGCCTGGTTGATGGCCTCCAGTGCCGCGGCGGCAGCGAGGAAGGGGACTGGTGTGGTGGGCTCGGCGGCCTCGTCCATTGCACTCTCCGTGACTCTGTCATCCTCCAGATGACTCCATGCTTGTCATCGTTTCGATGACATGTTACAACAGGAGCACGTTGAAGCGCATTGGCAGTTTCTGCCTGAACCAACTGGAGGTGTTTCGCAATGTTGATGCGCACTGACCCGTTCCGCGAGATGGACCGGATCGTTCAGCAGCTCTCGGGTGCGTCGGGCACGTGGTCGAAGCCGTCCGTGATGCCGATGGACGCCTACCGCCAGGGCGACGTATACGTGATCGCCTTCGACCTCCCCGGCGTGAGCACCGAGGCGATCGACATCGACGTCGAGCGGAACATGCTGACGGTGAAGGCCGAGCGCAGGCCCGCGGAGAAGTCCGACGGCGTGCAGATGGAACTCTCCGAGCGGCCCCTCGGTGTCTTCTCCCGCCAGATCATGCTGGCCGACACCCTCGACACCGAGCGCATCGAAGCCGACTACGACGCGGGTGTCCTGACCCTGCGGATCCCGATCGCCGAGCGCGCCAAGCCGCGGAAGATCAGCATCGGCGGCGAGTCGGGCCGCAAGCAGATCTCCGGCTGAACCCCCGCATCAGCCGGCCGCGGAGGGCGGGAAGAGCCGATTCCCCCACCGGCAGGCACCCCGCCCTCCGCACCCCTCTCGGACCCCTTCACCCCTTTCTGGAGGTGATGTGATGTCGATGCGCAGGGAGTCGTTCCTGGCTCACGTCCAGGAACGCGGCGAGTACGAGACCGCGGAAGACGCCGACCGCGTGGCCCGCGTCGTCCTGGCCCTGCTGGGCGCACACCTGGTGGGCAGCGTGCGGGCCGAGCTCGCCGCCCGCCTCCCCGAGACGTACGCTCTGATCCTCCTCAATCCGCTCCAGGCCGCGGAGCCGCTCTCGCCGGAGCGGTTCGTGCGTGCGACCGCGGCCTGGATCGAGGGCGCCACCGAGAAGACGGCCCTGTGGGACATCGGCGCGGTCCTGTCCACCACGGCCGCCGCCGCGGGTGACGTCCTCACCCGTGAGGTTCTGCTTCAGCTCCCGCACGGCTACGACCTCCTCTTCGGCCACCCCCAGCCCACCTGACAACCCCAGACCCCTGACCTCCGCCGGCCGAAGGCCGGATCCTTCGCAGAGAAAGGGAAACCGCACCCATGTACGACCAGCCTCGACCGAACCGGGCCACCCCCGCCATGACGTTCGACCAGATGCTGGAACGCGTGCGCTACGAAGGCGCCTACCCCACCCGCGAACGCGCCGAGGCAGCCGTCCGTACCGTCCTGGCCGCCCTCGGCCGTCAGCTCACCGGCGACGAACGCGTCGACCTCGCCCAGTGCCTGCCCGTCGAGGCCGCCCTCACCCTGACCGCCCAGATCCCCGACACCCAGCACCTCACCGGCTGGGGCTTCGTCAAAGACCTCGCCGCACGCACCGGCGTGAGCCCGGCTGTCGCCCGCTGGGACACCGGCGCCGTCCTCGCCGTCGTCACCCGCCTCGCCGGCCCCGACCTCCTCGCCCGGATCCTGCGTCGGCTTCCCGGCGGCTACGCCCTCCTGTTCGGCCAGGCGGAACTGCGCCGGCCAGAGCCCGCCGCCGCCTGACCCGCACCGATAGTGCGCGGCCACACGTCGGGGCCGGGACCACTCCTGTGGTCCCGGCCCCGACGTATGACGATCAGCGCTTGAAGACGTCCTTGACCTTCTCCTTGGCCTCACGGGCGTCGCCCGCGGCCTGCTCCGCACGGCCCTCGGCAGTCAGCCGCTCGTTGTCTGTCAGGCGGCCAGCGGTCTCCTTGATCTTGCCCTTGACCTGCTCGCCCTTCGCCTCGGCCTTCTGCTCCCCAGACACAGCTGATCACTCCCTCTCCGGTGGAAACGCCATACGAAACCCCGTATGGCCGCTGGGAGCTGTCGTAAACGGGCCGGCGGCGACAGGGCCGCGCCACGGCGGCGCACTACCGGGGGAGGAAAGCGCGGTCCGTCTCTTGCCGCCGTTGGACCCGGGCGTGACGACGGGGGCGAGGGCCAGGTCGTTGATCATGTGCCAGCCGGATCCACCCGTCCCGTCGACGAGGTCGGGGGTCCGCATCCGCGGCATCCGCGGGCTGGGTTCCTCGACGGCGACCTCGATGCAGCTGGGGTGTGCGGTCAGGCGGAGGGTGTAGGCGCCACCACCGTGGCGCAGGGCGTTCGTCACCACCTCGGAGACGACCGGAACGACCGTGTCGGCCTGCGCCCGACAGATGGCCGGTCGGCCGAGGGCTTCGAGGAACGCCCGGGTGGCCCGGCGCGCCCCGTCGACGGCGGACAGACAGTGAAGGGCTGTGCGCCCGGCGCTCATCGTGGTCATCGCGCGCTCCGGGTCTGTGATCGGTGTCCCGCCCTGCCTGCACGGTCGCCGTGCCCCCGACCACCGTCGCCCAACCCGACAGCACCCGATTACCTCAGGGATACACACAGGAAAATCTATGTCGGCCAGAGTAGACATTGGCTCGTGGCGTCGTTATGGTTTCTCTCGTAGCCCAGTCAAGAAGGGTCTGGCAGAGACGAACTGCCAGACAGCAGTACCCGCAGTTGCTGGACGGTGCGGTGGTGGAGTTTCGAAGCCAGAGCGGTTGCAGGACGGCGACGGGACTGACGGCCGGACCGGGTGGCCCGCGGTCATCAGGGGCCGCCAAGGCAGTACCGCATGTACGCAGTGATAGCAGTACCCAGCAGTGAAGTCAGTGAGCAGCACCTCGGTGAAGGCGTCGGCTGCGGACGCGCGCACCGGGAGGTTCGGCAGTGGGGTTCCAAGCCAGAGCAGATGCAGGACGGGCGACGGGGCTGGCTGCCGGAGCGTGGCGCTCGGACAGGCCACGAGCGGTACCAGTAGTACAGAGTGATGCAGTACACGCAGTTCGCAGTACCCAGCAGTTCGCAGTTCCCCGCTTGGTAAGCAGTTGATCATCCGAGGGATGAACGGAGGGATTGGGCGCCATCAGGATCGCCCGGGCGGAAGTCTGAGCCCGGGTACCGCAGGACATCGATGGTGAGGTGGTCTCCGGTCAAGCAACCGCGATCCCCGCACTCCCGGCAGCATGTCGGCCGGGTCGGCGGAAACACAGGGTCGGCGCAGTATCAGGGCCGACAGATGGTGTAGCAGTTCCTTCGGGGCCCTGGTGCCGTACGGCACCAGGGCCCCTCCACGCGTTCCACGAGAGAGGTTCAATGACAGCAGACGACTCGTTCGGCCGCCTCGACGACGACGACTACCCCGCCTACACCATGGGCCGGGCCGCCGAGATACTCGGCACCACCCAGGCCTTCCTCCGCGCCATCGGAGAGGCCCGCCTCATCACCCCGCTCCGATCCGCCGGCGGACACCGCCGCTACTCCCGCTACCAGCTGCGCATCGCCGCCCGCGCCCGGGAACTCGTCGACCAGGGCACCCCCATCGATGCCGCCTGCCGCATCATCATCCTTGAGGACCAGCTCGAAGAAGCCCAGCGCATCAACGCCGAATACCGCCGCGCCGCCGAATCGACCGGCCCGACAACCGCAGCCTGAGCGGCAAGGACCGGACACCCTCCCGGGGTCTCGCGGGCGAGGTCCGGAAGAGTTGCCCACCGGAGGCTGATCCACAAACCCCAGCGGGGACGTACTCCGTGGCGGTGTTCGGCGGGGTCAGCGGTCGACGGCGGCCATGTTCGCCTCGTCGTGGCGCTCGCCCGCGGCGGGGGTGAGGCTGTTCAGCCGCTCCAGCTGGGCCGGGGTGAGCTCGATGCCGTCTGCGGCGGTGTTCTCCTCGACGCGGGCGACCCGCCGGGTTCCGGGGATGGGGGCGATGTCGTCGCCGCGGGTGAGGATCCACGCCAGCGCGGTCTGCGCCGGCGTGGCGCCGATCTCGGCGCCGATCGCCTGCACCTCGTCGACGATGGCCAGGTTGCGCTGGAAGTTCTCGCCGGTGAACCGCGGGTTGGTCTTGCGCCAGTCATCGTCGGGGAAGTCGTCGACGGAGCGGATCTGCCCGGTCAGCAGACCGTGCCCGAGCGGCGAGTAGGGGACGAAGCCGATGCCGAGTTCACGCAGCAGCGGGAGGATCTCGTCCTCGACGTCGCGGGTCCACAGCGAGTACTCGGTCTGCAGGGCTGCGACCGGGTGCACGACGTGGGCGCGGCGGATCGTTGCAGGGCTGGCCTCGGAGAGCCCGATGTGGCGGATCTTGCCCTCGGCGACGAGCTCGGCCAGTGCGCCGACGGTCTCCTCGATGGGCGTGTTCGGATCGACGCGGTGCTGGTAGTACAGGTCGATATGGTCGGTGCCGAGACGCTTCAGGGAGCCCTCGACGGCAACCTTCACGTTGGCGGCGGTACTGTCGGGGACGCCCGGGGCCGGGCTGTCGCCGGAGTGGGTGACCAGTCCGAACTTGGTGGCCACGACGACCTGGTCGCGGCGGCCCTTGATGGCCTTGCCGACGACTTCTTCGCTGTGGAAGGGGCCATAGATCTCGGCCGTGTCGATGTGTGTGACGCCGAGGTCGAGTGCCCGGTGGATGGTGCGGATCGACTCGCTGTCGTCGAGCCCTCCGCCGGTGGTGTAGGTGCCGGCCATGGTCATGGCGCCCAGGCCGATGCGCGAGACGTCCAGGCCGCCCAGCGATACGTGCTTCATCAGTACTCCCTACTTCCTGGTGGTGCGGTGTGCGGTGCAGCACAGCAGGCCCGCTATCCAGCCAACCACCCGCCGACCCGCCGCGGAGGCCCGTACAGGGGCCCGTTCGTCCAGGGGTCCAGCAGTACCCCTTTCGCTGCTCGGCAGGTCCACGGGCGCGCCGTACGCGCCGCCTGACGCCGCACCCTCCCCGTCCGCTCCCTCGTCCGTCTCGTCCTCGCTGCTGGCGACCAGGTCCTCCGGGCGCGAGCGTTTCGCGTGTGGAATCCGCTTAACCTTGCTACGGCAACAGGACCTTCACCGATGATCGTTCCGGCGCTCACTGAGCCGTCGTCGTCCCGGGAGTCGTGCCGCCATCGGGGGAATACCGCACACTTCGAATACCGCTCTCCGCCAGCTGAACGGGCACCTGGTCCGCGGCGCGGCGTGAGGCGTACGCGAACGACCAGAACAGCCCGGACACGCTGATCGCTGTCTCTGCGAGGGTGATGGCCACTGCGGTCGTCCACGCGGCGGCTGCCTCCCACAGCGGTGGGCGGCCGTGGGGGAACAGGCCCGGCATGTGTGCGGGTTTCTCCAGGGCCAGGAGCAGGTCGTGAGCCATTGCGGTATCGCTCGCCGTACCCGGGCCCGGGTGGAGGGTGATCCGGCCGGCCGGGGGGTGTTGGGCGGCCAGCGCGCTGTGCGTGAAGGCGGCGTCCCCGGAGTCGAAGACAAGCGCCAGAACCGGCTGGACGGTGGTGGGCGGGGTCGTGCGAGGCGGCGCGGCTTCCTCGCCGGGCTGCTGATGGCCGAGTGTGATGACCGGGCCCGCCGCAGGTCAGAGAGGAGGATCAAGGCAGCCGGCTTTCCCAGGGAGAAGTCGCTGCGGAGCCTCCGCTTCCTGACAGGGGCCGACCGGTCCCGATTCCTGTCCCGGTCGGCCGCTTCGGCTCACCACTGCCGGTGCAGGTCGATCAGCCGAACAGTTCGCGGATCCGGATGGTGATCACAGGCCTCCCCCGTGGTGGGGCGCTGCGCCGTGTCGGCGGCAGACCGGCGGACTGTTCACGTGTGGGCAGCGGACCGCTCGGCCCGCTGCCGTCGGCGGGTTCCTGCCGGCGCTTGCGGCCCGACCTGTGCACGGCCGCGCGGGCGCTCCTCCTGGTCATCTCGCCCTCATTCCGTGGTGCCGCTCAGGGGACGGGGGTCACCCGGTCATCCCGGCGGGGCCCGAGTCCCGGGGTCAGCGGGGACGGTCCGATGGATCTCCCCTGCGCGGTCCGGGGCCCGGGAGCCGGGGGGCGCGCGAGGGCGGCGACGATGTCGGAGGCTGTCAGCAGGCCGACAAGCCTTCCGTCGCCGCCGAGTACCGCAAGGGCGTCGCAGCCGTTGTCCGTCATGGCGACAGCTGCCTTCCGTACGCTTTCCGCCGCCCGGACGGCCACCCGCCTGTGCCCGCTCAGCAGGGTGTCGACGTCCAGTGCCGACAGCACTACGGCCGGCGCGGAACACGCGACCGCGACATCGGCGCGGTCGAGCAGTCCGGAGCACCGGCCGTCCGGGAGCAGGACGGGAAGGTGGTGAGCACCGGTCCTCTCCAGCAGTTCCCACGCCATGAGCACGGTCTCGCCGGCTGCAACGGCCACCACGTCCGTCCGCATGACCTCAGCGACGGTCCAGGTCATCACCGACGTGTCCGGCCCGGCAGGTGGGGGCCACGCCTGCGCGTGTCTCTCCGATCCCATGCCGGACTCCTCTCGCCGCGTGTGAGGGCTTGTCCCGAACACCTCCAGCGTGACCCTGACCGGCGCCTCGCGCACGTGCCGGTCGGGCCCCTCGACGGGGGCCGGGGGCCCATGGCCGTCCGGCTGCCGACGCGCGCTCGGTACAGATCCCTCCAGATCTCGCCCGGACCCTGTCCGGATGCGGACTTCGTGCACCGGTACGACCCTGGAGTCAGGGGGTTCTGTCGCGTGCCTGCCGGCAGCTCATGCGGAGGTGGCCGGGCATTCCGGGGCCGAAGGCCGCACCAATGCGGCCTGCCGCCGAGCCGACGGCATCCGCCGTTCCGTCCTTGCGGCCGCCTCCCCTGCGAACGCCTCCCCTGTGGACGCCTGCCGCCGGATCGGGCCGTGAAAGGAGGCACCCCATGTTCTTCTCCGATCGGACCTCCGCCGGGAGACGGCTGGCCTGTGAGGTGTCCCGGCTCGGCCTGGCCGAACCGGTGGTGGTCGCGCTCCCCCGCGGCGGCGTACCCGTGGCCGCGGAGGTGGCACGCGCCCTGGACGCACCGCTGGACGTGATCATGGTCCGCAAACTCGGGGTGCCCTTCCAGCCCGAGGTGGCGTTCGGCGCCATCGGCGAGGGCGGCGTACGACTGATCAACGGAGCGACGGTCCGTGCCGCCGGCCTCGGAGAACGGGACTGCGCCAGGGTCGAGGAAACCGAACGGGCCGAACTTCAGCGGCGTCTGACGAGCTACCGGCACGGTCGGGAGCGCATTGCGCTCGCCGGACGCACGGTGGTCATCGTGGATGACGGAATCGCCACCGGATCGACCGCGTCCGTGGCCTGCCAGGCAGCGCGCGAGCACGGAGCGGCGCAGGTGATCCTGGCCGTCCCCGTGGCGGCTCCCCAGGCACTGGCACAGCTCCGGCGTGAGGCCGACGATGTCGTGTGCCTGTCCACGCCCCGTCATTTCTCCGCGGTCGGCCAGTGGTACGAGGACTTCTCCCAGGTGGGAGATGAAGAGGTCGCCGCGCTGTTGGCCGAGGGGGCGCGGGCACGCCCGGCAGCGCCTGCACAGGCCTCGGGTCAGGGACCGACACCGGCGGGTGAAGTCGTGGTGGGCGCGGGAGGCACGGCGTTGCCCGGGCTGTTGAACGTACCCGAGGGCGCTGCGGGCGTCGTCGTCTTCGCGCACGGCAGCGGCAGCAGCCGCCTCAGCCCCCGCAACCGCCACGTGGCCGAGGTCCTCAACCGTGCGGGGCTGGCGACGCTGCTCTTCGACCTCCTCACCCCGTCCGAGGCGCGGGACCGGGCGAAGGTCTTCGACATACCTCTGCTCGCTCTGCGCCTGACACAGGCCACAGGATGGCTCCGGGCACAGCTCGACGTGCGCATCTGCTACTTCGGCGCCAGCACGGGCGCCGCGGCCGCACTCGTGGCCGCCGCCGAGCCACGGTCCGACATCGCCGCGATCGTCTCCCGGGGCGGCCGCCCCGACCTCGCGGTCTCCCGGCTCGCAGCCGTACGTGCTCCGACCTTGTTGATCGTCGGCGGAGCCGATGACCAGGTACTGGACCTCAACCGCCAGGCCGCGGCGCGCATGCGCTGCGAGCACCGGATCGGCGTGGTTCCCGGTGCCACCCACCTCTTCGAGGAGCCCGGCGCGCTGGACGCCGTGGCCGACGCCGCGCTGGACTGGTTCACCCGTCACCTTTCCCATCTCGGCGCAGTTCCCGCGAGCCCGACGAAAGGCGACGGCGGTGAAGGCCACGCGCCCGGCCGTGCCTGATGTCCCGGCCGGGGGCGTCGGTCCCCGAACGCAGCGTCCGTGCCGTCCTCAGGACGAGCGCGTTCCGCTCGCCACTCCCAAAGGTCAGGGGGCTCCGGGCACGGCGCTGCCGTCGCCTTCCGCGGCTGTCCGGTCCCGCTTGTGTCTGGTTTCCTGGACGGCGTGCACCATGAGCCGGGCGGCCACACCGATCAGCAGGAGATTGACCGTCATCTGCACCGTGGCGAGCAGCCGGGCAGGCTGGCTGCGCGCGGTGATGTCTCCGAACCCGACCGTGCTGAAGACGGTCATCGAGAAATACATCCCGTCAGTCCGCGACAGCCCTTCGCTGAAGTTGTCCGGTGCACTGTTGTCCATCAGACAATAGGCGGTTGCGAACATCAGCACGGCGAGCGGGACGGTCACCGCAAGTGCCTCGATGGCCCGCAGTCCGGGGAACGGTGACCGTGTGATCTGGCGGATCTGCCAGGCCAGGAACAGTGCCACCACCGCGATGCCACCGACGAGCCCGACAACGGTGGTTGCGGTGAATGCCGAATCCAGCGGCAGCAGAAAGTAGCCGGCCACGAGAAGCGCCGCCGACACCAGCGCACGTACGGAGGCGACCAGCGCTTGTCGGCGCCCAGTGCCCATCCTGTTCAAGGTTCCCCCGATCGCCCCCGGTGGGCGCCCTGGCCGACCTCTGTCACTTCCGTTGCGACACCAGCCTGCCGGGCGATCCGGGTGCAGCACGGAAGGCGCACCACCAGGTCACCGACTTGGCAGCGCCGCGGCGGATCGCGGTCCGGCAGCGCACCGCCGAGCCCGGGGTCCGCCGGACCTTACGCCTTCCAGTGACGAGAAGTACTGGCCTCGGGCGCTCGCACCTCTGCTCAACGGCGTCGTGATCTCGGCACATCGGGTGCCCGCCCCGCCTTTCGAGCGGTCCGCCCCGCTACATCGTCCGCCGTGCCGCTCTCGCATCCGGATCAGGTGTGCAGGCGGCTGTTCGGGCCGTCCTGATAGCCGACGTTTTCGTCGTTGAACCAGTAGTCCCCGGCGGCCAGGTACCGGAAGGAATGGGTGCTCTCGATGGGCAGCTCGACCGTGACGGACCGCTTGCCGTCCTTGCGCGGACGCAGGGCGTGGATGCCGGGCTGCCAGTCGTTGAAGTCGCCCACCACGCTGACCGGTCCGGGCGGGATGTCCGCGGGAAGGACGAAGGTGACGGCCTCGGTGTGGTGGTTGCGCAGCGTGCGTTCCAGCATGGGCTCTGCTCCTGACGGCGCGGGCGGGTCGGATCGCGCCCATCCTCGGTTCTGGAGCGACGGACCGCACTCCGGCGTTTCCGCACAGCCGCCTGCGTCACCCGCCCGCCGCTCTCGACCACGCATATCGCGCGGACAGCGACTCCACGTGTCAGCGTGGGTCGGAGGAATTCGTCACCCCGTGCAGCAAGGAGCCGCCACCGTGGGCGGTACGCAGGACGAGCAGCAGCCGGGCAGGGGCCGCGAGGAGCAGCGGCTCCCCCAGCGGCCGGGCCCGGGCCCGGCCCCGAGCCCGGCACCACCGCCCGCAGGGCCGAGGACCGCGGACTCCTTCGCCACGGGGCGTGCGCCCCGGGAGCCGACGTTCTCCAGGACGCAGGCGCAGCGGGACCCGTGCGGCGGGGCGTGCACGTTGCCCGTACGGAACCTCGACGGCGACGCCGGCACGGGGACCGGCACCTCGGGTTCGTCCGCCTCCGCGCCGATGGATGGACCGCGCTCCGGCCGATCTGCCCCGTACTCAGGGGTCCGAACGGCGTACGCCGCTGGAACGGGGCCGGGCCTACTGTGGAGGAGTGGGAGCGAGCGGCAGCCCTGCGACGGACCGCGAGATCACTGTCTGCCTCGCCGGCGACGTGATGCTCGGCCGGGGCATCGACCAAGTGCTGCCGCACCCGGGCGACCCACGGCTCGCCGAGCCATGGGTGACGGACGCACGAGCGTACGTCGAGATGGCCGAGGCCGCGAACGGCCCCATACCCCGGCCCGTTGCCTACGATCGGCCGTGGGGCGACCTGCTGGAGGAACTTCGGGCCATCGAGCCGGACGCCTGGGTGCTGAACCTGGAGACCAGCGTGACGCGGGCGGCCGGCTTCGCCCCAGGGAAGAGCGTCCACTACCGCATGAATCCGGCGAACCTGCCGTGCCTGGCCGCTGCCCGGCCCGACGTGTGCGTACTGGCCAACAACCACGTCCTCGACTTCGGCCGCGCCGGGCTGGCCGAGACCCTCGACAGCCTCCGCGCAGCCGGGCTGCGTACCGCCGGTGCAGGCGGCGATGCCGCCGAGGCATGGCGGCCGGCACGGGTGACACAGCGGCCTCCTCCGTCCCGCCGGGGGTCCGCGTCCCGTCACGGGCCGCGCCTCCTCGTGTTCTCGGTCGGACTCCCCTCGCGCGGCATCCCGCTCGACTGGGCGGCCACCGCGGACCGCAGTGGGATCGCCCTCGCCTCCGCCTCGTCGCCGGCCACCGCGGCCGGGCTGGTCGCCCGTGTACGGGGTGCCCGCCGGGCCGGCGACCTGGTAGCAGTATCGATCCACTGGGGTTCCAACTGGGGCTACCGGGTCCCGCCCGAGCACGTTCGATTCGCCCACGCCCTGGTCGACGGCGGCGCCGACCTCGTCCACGGCCACTCCTCGCACCACCCCCGCCCACCGCCCTCGGTGGCTCCGCATTGGTACTCCCGGCCTTCGGGCCCGGCACGACATCCCCCTTGTCGACCACGTCGAGAAGCGCCATTCCGGCCCGGGACCTGCGTACCCGCACAGGCGTTCGCGTTCCTCTTCGCCCCTGCCCTCGGCCCCGGCACGGCGGACCTGTTCTCCACCCACCCCCAGCCTGGAACACCGCCCGGCCGCACTCGAAGAGGTCACCACCGAGCTGACGGCCGGGCGGATAAGCGGTCGAGGCGGCCTGTTCAGCTGAAGTGTGACGGGTGGGTGGCGACCGGTTGAGGTCTGGCCTCGGGGCGTGCGGGCAGGCGTGGGTAGAGCAGTCCGATGGTGATCGCAGCGGCGGCGGACACGGTGCCGCCCAGGGCGAGGGCGGTGCGGGGGCCGGCGCTCTGGGCGATCCATCCGATGGCGGGGGCGATCAGGGGTGTGGTGCCCAGGGTGGCGAGCAGGTAGAGGCTCATGATCCGTCCGCGTATCCCGTCGCCGACGCCGAGCTGGAGGCGGGCCTTGGCGGCGGTGAGGAAGACCAGCAGGGCGGTTCCCGTCGGAACGAGCAGTACGAGGAAGGTGAGAGGGCCGGGCATCAGGGCGCACGCGGCCTCCAGCGTTCCGAAGGCGAGGGCGGCGGCCGCCAGTCGGCGGCCGGTCATTCGCGGGTGGCGGGCGGCCAGGAGTGAGCCGATCACGGAGCCGACGGCCAGGGCGGTGTTGCCGAGCCCGAACGCGGCGGGCGGGGCCTGGTAGACGCGGGTGATCATCAGCGCGGTGGTGATCTGGAAGTTCATGCCGAACGCGGCGACGACGGCGACGAGGAGCAGGGTGAGTGCGAGGTCGCGGTGGTCGCGGACATAGCGCAGTCCCGCTCGTACTTGCTGTTTCGCGCGGGGAACCGGCGTGGCCGGGCAGCCCGCCAGGGGGTCCATGCGCAGCAGGCAAGCGATCACGGCCAGGTAGGAGAGGGTGTTGGCGAGGAAGGCGGGACCCGGGCCGAAGAGGACGATGAGGGGGCCGGCGAGCGCGGGACCGACCATGCGGGCGAGGTTGAGGACGGCGCTGTTGAAGGCAAGGGCGCTGACGAGCTCCCCGGGGGCGACGGACTCCCCGATGAAGGCCTGCAGGGCGGGCTTCTCGACGACCATGGTGAGCCCGAGGGCGAGGGCCAGGACGTAGAGCGCGTCCAGACGCGCCGTTCCAGTCGCGACGAGCAGGGCGGGAATCAGGGCGAGGACGGCCATGACCGTCTGGGAGGCGAGCAGGATCCGCCGCGTGAAGTGCCGGTCGACGAGGACGCCGCCGTAGGGGCCCAGTAGCAGGAGGGGAAGGAACTGCAGGGCTGTAGTGATGCCCAGGACCGTGCCGTTACCGTGCGACAGCTCCAGGGCCAGCCAGTCCTGGGCCACCTTCTGTATCCACGTCCCCGTGTTGGAAAACGTCTGCCCGAGGGCGAAGAGCCGGAAATCCGGGCTCTTCAGCAACGGCCAGCGGTTCAACAGGGGCGGGGACACGTGCACGGATGGACTCCTCGGCTTGTCTTGCGGACGGTGCGGGCCGGCCCGCACCGTCCGCGAGACGGGTCCGGCAGGCGGCCGCAAGAGCGGGGGCGATGTCCTTCATCCCGGGCTGCCAGCCGGCATTGGCGTTGACCTCGCAGACCGTGAACCCGCCGTCCGCGGCGAACAGAAGGTCCACACCCGCGACACCGAGCCCCATGACGGCAGCGGCCCGGACCGCGAGATCCTCCCCCCGCGGGTAACGGCCCGTGCACGGCGTAAGGGTCGCGCCCAGAGCCAGATTGGAACGGAACTCCCCTCCAGCGGCGGTACGCACCACCGCCCCGGCAGCACGCCCGTCGACGACCACCACCCGCAGGTCACGGCCATGGGAGTGCTCGACGTACTCCTGGAACAAACAGGCGGTGTCCCGGCCGAGGCCTCCGTGGACGACCCGGAGGACCGTGGCATCGGGCGCTAAGAACACCTGCTCGCCACGGTGCCCCCGCGCCGCCTTCACCACACACGGCTGCGGCACCCCGGCACCGATCACCTCATCCAGTGACGCACCCGCGGCCATGCCCGTCTCGGGCACCGAAATCCCCGCCAGCGCGAGCCGCTGCATCTGCCAGAACTTGTCGAGACAGGCCAGCATTGCATCCGCCGGGTTCAACAGGACCGTGCCCATCCCCTCCAAATGCCGCAGCAGCGTAATCTCCCGGTCCACACTCGCCCCAGGAGTCCACACCCGCCCGTACGCCACCCTGGGCGCCGCCACCTCATCCCCGTCCAAAGCGCGCAGCGTCAGACCGCCACGCCCCGCACCCATCAACACCTCCCCGCTGCCCACAACAGCGAACCTGTCGCCGAACTCCAGGGTCAGAGCATCCGCGATCAGGCCCGTCACCGGCCGTTCCGACAGACCGGCACCCAGCACCAGCCACACATCGGCGCCGCGATCCACCAGATCCATACGGCTCCCCCCGCCGCCAGCCACGAACACCAGGACTCCTCCCGATCACCAGGCCGCAGGACAGTCCGCCACCCTTACGAAGCCCTGCCCATATCAGGCGATGACAGGCAGAACGCCTCTGGTCTCACCCAGATGGCGCAGGCCGGGATCCGGGTTGAGTTCTCCACGAGGGGCGTCGCTCTTTGTGGTGAGGTGCAGGGGGACGCGACTTCACCCGGGCGCACCGTGTCCGGCGCGAGCCGTCATTCGCTCGGCCTTAGGCCGCGTATGTGGTTGTGATCAAGGGCAGGTCCATGTGAGGTCTTTGATCCAGCACGAATCACGGCGCGGCCCTGGTTGATCCGGACCCGGTCGCGCCAGAGACCGCCAGCACGTAGCCAACGCTGCGGGACTCAACCGGTCCGCAGACCGGGGTCTTGATCGTAGACTTCGTCGCCGATCGTCGTGACACAGGGTGATGGTCTCGGTGGCGGGCGGAGGCGGGGCGGGTGAGCATGGCTGCGGAGGGGGTGATTGGCGCCTGAGAACCGCTCTGCTGGGAGGCCGTCGTGAATGCCAATTCTTCTGATGGGGAACCGCGGACGGGGGTGGAATCGGGCAACGGGAAGAAGCGTTTCTGGAAGCGGCCTTTGACGTGGGTGGTGACGGTCCTACTGGGGGCCTTGGCGGCGGTTCTCGGCGGTGCTCTGCAGGACTTGTTCAAGACGGCGGGCAGTAAGGTTGTGAACGAGTTCGGGAAGGAGCGGGCCCCTTTTACTGTGGCATTCCAAGACGACTCATGTCCGGCCGTCTGGACGCATTTCCCCGACGAGCTGCAGAAGGCCGTGATCGGCAAGCCGGAGAACGAGGGGCGCACCATCCTGGTGAAGAACAGGGAGGCCGACGGCGGGGTGACCGATCTCACGGTCACGCTCCAGGGGAGGACGCAGAGTGCGGTGGTCATCACCGGGGCCCGGGCGGTGATGTCCGGTCCGTCCCAGTCTCCGCCGGCTTCGGTATTCGGTACAGGAGGGTGCGGTGCCGCAGTGCCGACACGGTCCTTCGCCATCGATCTCGACAGTAAATCGCCTACCGCTACAGCACTGAATCCGGACGAGTTCTCCGGGCCCTCGCCGGCGATCGTAAATTTCCCCTACAAGATCTCCGCGACCGACCCAGAGGTGTTCCATTTCTCAGTGCGGACTGCCGGGTGCGACTGCACCTGGTACCTGGAAATCGAGTGGAACAGCAACGGCAAAGTTGGCGCTTACCAGCTGGACAATGGGGGGAAGCCGTTTCGCACGCTAGCGCTGAAAAGCGATACCTGGCAGCCGGTCGGACTCTACGTGGGCAAGGACGGGAGGGTCACCGGCCTCTCTCGGACCTCCTACTAGGGCCTATGTGATGTTGTGATCAGGCGGTGACCTCCAGGAGGTCGTCGATCCAGATCATTGCGGCGCGGAGGTGGAGACCGGCGAGGTAGCTTTCGGGCGCCTTATCGTAGCGGGTGGCGATCCCACGCGAGGCCTTCAGCTTGTTGATCAGGCGCTCGACGGTGTTGCGTTCCTTAGAGGTCGGCGTCATGGCTGACGGGTCGGCCGCCCCTGGCGCCCCTCTTCTTCCGGTTGGCGGCCTGATCCTTCTTCTCCGGGATGACTGCCTTGATGCCGTGTCTGCGCAGGTAGGCGCGGTTGCCGCGGGACGAGTAGGCCTTGTCCCCGGCGACCGCACCGGGCGGGGTGCGGGGGCGGCCGACGGGCCCGCGAACCCGTACCTTCTTGAGTACAGGGATGAACTGCGGGCTGTCCCCGGCCTGCCCCGTGGTCAGCACCATCGCGAGTGGGCGGCACTTGCCGTCGGCGGCGAGGTGGACCTTGGCGGTCTGCCCGCCCCTCGAACGTCCGAGCAGGGCGGCCTTCAACCGCAGTCTGTGCCGACGCCGGATACGTCGTCGCTCTTCCCGCTCCGGGTCATTTCCGGCGTCCCGCCCGTCTTGTCCTTCCGAGGTGCCCCCTTTCGCCGGGCCTTCTCCTCCTCGGCAGCGGCCTTCTCCAGGGCGGTGATGACGTCCTGGCCGAGGTGCATCCCGGCAGCGTCCTGGTGGGCCCGCACGCTAGTGGAGTCCACGCTGACCAGGGACAAGTCCACCTCACCGCGCTTCGCGGCTTCCGCGATCAGGCCCTCCAGGAGGGCTTCGAAGACCCCGGCGTCCCGCCACTGCCGGAAGCGGTTGTGGACGGTCTACCAGGCGCCGAACTCCTGCGGCATCTCCCGCCACTGCCCGCCCGTCCGGAACCGCCAGATCACGCCCTCGAACTGCTGCCGCAGCCGCTCGGGGTACGGCCCGTACTCGCCGACCGGCAGGTACGGGCCGATGAACTCCCACTCCACATCAGTCAGTTGCATCCGCGTCACGCAAGACGATCTACCGGATCAGGCCCAGCCGCGTGAGCCAATCCCCCAAATTGATCACAACCAAATACGCGCCCTAGGTCTGCGGAACGCGGGGTGCCCTGTCGTGCGCCCCCGCCGAACGGGTGAGGGTCGCCGGATTTCGACCCGGTCCGTGGTGTTTGAACTCGATGCTTGGCAGGTCGGGATGGGTTGACGCACGTGGAGAGTGTCATGGCGAACGGTAGTGTCCTGCTGGCTTTGCGCGAGGACCCCCTGGGCCGGGGTGTCGGTGGTGACCAACTACGCAGGATCGGCAAGGAGTTGGAGAATCGCGGCCTGGAGGTGCGGTGGGCGCGGACCGTCGAGGCGGCCTGTGCCGCCCTGCGTACGGAGGCGGGCCTGTCGGCCGCGGTCGTCGCCTGGGACCTGCCGTCCGAGACCGGCGAGGACAGCGACGGCCGGGGAGCGGCCGTCTTGCGCCAGATCACCCGCCGGTTCACGGCCTTGCCCGTCTTCGTCGTCATGAGCGAGGAATCGGACCACGGCCTGGACCGCCTCCCCCTGTGGGTGGCGGAGACCGCCGTCGGATACATCTGGCCTCTGGAAGACACGCCGTCCTTCATCGCGGGCCGGGTCTTCAACGCCGCCCGGGAGTACGGCGACTCCGTCCTGTCGCCGTTCTTCAAAGCGCTGCGACGGTTCGACGACGCCCACGAGTACTCCTGGCACACCCCGGCGCACTCGGGCGGCGTGGCCTTCTTGAAGTCGCCCGTCGGCCGGGCCTTCTTCGACTACTACGGTGAGCGGCTCTTCCGCACCGACCTGTCGATCTCGGTGGAGGAACTGGGTTCCCTCTTCGAGCACAGCGGCCCCATCGGGGAAGCCGAGCGCAACGCCGCCCGCATCTTCGGCGCCGACCGTACGTACTTCGTGCTCCACGGCGACTCCACCGCGGACCGTATGGTCGGCCACTACTGCGTCACGGCCGACGAGATCGCCCTGGTTGACCGCAACTGCCACAAGTCGGTGCTGCACGGGCTGGTGATCTCGGGTGCGCGCCCGGTCTACCTCATCCCGACCCGCAACGGATACGGGCTGGCCGGACCGCTCCCGGCGCGTGAGACGGCGCCTGCCGCGGTGGCCGCCAGGATCGCCGCCCATCCGCTGACGCCTGGCGCGGTATCGCCCCAGGCGCAGTACGCGGTGATCACGAACTCGACGTACGACGGCCTGTGTTACGACACCGTGGAGACGGCGCGCACACTGGCACCCAGTACTCCCCGGCTGCACTTCGACGAGGCCTGGTTCGCCTACGCGCGCTTCCATCCCCTGTACACCGGCCGGTACGGCATGGCCGTCGGGCCGGAAACCTTCGAGGGTGACGAGCGTCCCACCGTCTTCGCCACGCAGTCGACGCACAAGCTGCTGGCCGCCCTGTCGCAGAGCGCGATGGTGCACGTGAAGTCCTCACCCCGGGCACCGGTCGAGCACCACCGGTTCAACGAGGCGTTCATGATGCACGGCACCACCTCGGCGCTGTACCCGGTGATCGCCTCGCTGGACGTGGCCGCGGCGATGATGGACGGCCCGCAGGGCGAGTGGCTGGTGAACGAGGCGGTGACCGAGGCCGTGCGGTTCCGGCAGGCCCTCGTCCGTACCGGGCGCCGGATCGCGGAGGCCGGGGACCGGCTGCCCTGGTTCTTCGGCGTCTGGCAGCCCGACACAGTCACCGACCCGGCCGACGGGACCACGGTGGCCTTCGCAGACGCCTCCCCGGCACTCCTGGCCTCCGATCCCCGCTGCTGGGAGCTCGTCCCGGAGGCGGACTGGCACGGCTTCAAGGGACTCAGTGAGGGCCAGTGCCTGCTGGACCCCATCAAGGTGACGCTGACCTGCCCCGGCGTGAATGCGCGCGGCGAGGCGGACTCCTGGGGCATCCCCGCCCGCATCCTCACCGCGTACCTGGCCGGCCGCGGCATCGTCGTGGAGAAGACCGACACCTACACCACCCTCATCCTGTTCTCCATGGGCATCACCAAGGGGAAGTGGGGCACCCTGATGGACGCACTCATGGACTTCAAGGCCCTCCATGACGCCGACACCCCGCTGCGCCAGGTACTGCCGGATCTCGTCGAGCGCTACCCGCAGCGCTACAGCGGCACGACCCTGCGCGGTCTTTGCCAGGACATGCACGAACACCTCACCCGGGCGGAGCTGATCGACGCCCTGGACACCGCCTTCCAGCAGCTGCCGGAACCCGTCGTCCCGCCCCAGGCGTGCTACCGGCAGCTCATCCGCGGCGGCACGGAACGGCTCCCCCTCGCCCAGGCCGCCGGCAGGGTGGCCGCGGCCATGGTGACCGTGACTCCCCCGGGGATCCCGGTCCTGATGCCCGGAGAAGCGCTCGGCGCGCCCAACGGTCCCGTCCTGCGCTACCTGTGTGCGCTGGAGGCGTTCGACCGGGCCTTCCCCGGATTCCACAGCGAGGCCCACGGTGTCACCATCGATGCCGACACCGGGGACTACCTCATCGAATGCGTGCGCCTGGGAATCCAGATGACGTGAGCCCCACGTCGCGTCGTCTTCTGGCCCGGGCAGTTCGAGTAGCGCTCTCCGCCGGCCGGCGGAGTCACCGGCCACTGTCGAAGCCATCAACGAGATCCGGGCCTGACCACACACCCGGCCCTGGTCCCCCCTTCCGGGCGTTCCCGGTGCCCCGGCGGCGCTCGCCGCCGGGGCACCGGGAACGCGGGCCCGCCCTACCACCTGGACGTGGCGATGCCGGGACTGCGCGGCCCCGGGCTTCTCAGTCGCCGGGGTCTTGCCACCGGACAGACGGGTACCGAACCGCAGGTGCGTGGCGTGGCGAGCTTCAGGGCCCAGTACACCCGGGCCCGATCGATCCAAGCCCCGGGCCACGGCCTGGGCGGAGGGGCCTTCCACGCCAAGACGGTCAGCTCGCCTTCCACACTCTCTCCAGTTCCTCCCGGCCCTGACGCCTTCCTGCGCGGGGGTGGTGATCTGGGTGCGGAGGTGTTCCAGGGTGTGGGGGGGCGTGGGTGAGGTGGGGTTCGACGGCGGCCCAGCCCGGTGTTCCCTCGGGGCCCGGCAGGGCGATGATGTGGTGGTCGGTGCGGCCGGCGAGCAGGCTCGGGTACTCGCGTTGCAGGGTCGGGGTGAACGCCTCGCCTTCCGTGCCGGCCAGGACCGCGGGATGCCCGTCGGCCAGGAGGGCGCAGGTGGCGTCGACCGCGCGGATGAGCGGCAGACGACGGCCCCGACGTGACTCTTCGCGGCACCAGCCACTCAACCAGGACTCCCCCGACGCGCACGGGTGGAGTCAGAACTCGGGTCTGGCACAGATCTTGGGGGCGATCGCGGAGGGTGATGGCCTTGTTCGAGTAGGGCGTCGTGCGCCGGGGTGGACCGTCACGGTGACGCGCCTGCCCGCGAGTGAATGACGCTCCATCAGCTAAGGGTGCGGGTCGTGACGGACGGGGCCATGCGCGCGGACGGTCGGGCATGGACCTCGAAGACTCCTGCTCGGCCTCGCTCGTGTTCGCCGGCCTCGACGGCGAACTCGTTGTCAGAGCGGTCCGGTCGCCCCTGGGGTTGGTGTGCATCACGGGACGGGGCAGGGGCGCCGAATGGGTAGTGCCCGGACTGTGGGCGGTGCGGGCGAGCGTGTCCACGACCGTTATCACCGGCGGGTGCTCTCGCGTCTGACCCCGATCGCGCCCCGCAAACGTGAGCCGCGCAGGCAGGTCGGGAATCCGGTCAGGCGGGCGGGACACCGAACGGCATACCAGAGAGGTAGTGCGTGCCCAAGGCCTCGCGACGGTCCGCCTTCCCGAGGTGCTCGTCCCGACGGAACTCCGGAGCGGCCTTGATCTGATCCTTCGTACGGTCCACGTAGACCTTCTCCGCAGCGTGGTCGATGCGGGTCACCAGACCCGCCGGCAGCAGGACCTCCCTGCCGAGGATCCATACGCCGGTGTCGACGACCAGGTAGGCGTCGGTGACCTCGTCGGAGTGCGTGTCGATCTTGCCGATGCTTCCGTCGAGCGCCTCGACCCCGTAGCCGGTGAGGTCGGCCGCGAGGTAGTCAACGCCGATGCGGTAGGCCCAGACGTTCTCCGTCATGCGAAACAACTCCTTCGATCGGAACTGTGGCCCCTCCATCCCGGTGTCCCCGGGTATGGAGGGATCTCCGTCGACGGCGCGCCTGCCCAAAGGCCCGCGCTTCCACTCCCCTCCCCTGTGTGCGGGACCACCCGCTCACTCCGAGAAAAAACTGTGCTCCGACGGTTTGGGCCGACGGAGACCGGTCATAAGCCTGGTCACGGGAGTCCGCGACGGTGAGCGGCGCGGGTTTCCCCAGCGGACCCGGGCCGCGTGGTGGCATCCCCCCGCCACCACGCGGCCCGGGCTCCTGCGTACCCCGGGCTCCTTACCAGGACGATCCCCACGTCGGCGTCGTGGATCGCGAAACACATCCCGCCGAAACGCTGCAGCTCCTGGGAGCCGACCCGGTTGTCCTCGGCGTAGTGCTTGCACTGCACTATGACGCGCAGCCCTTCCGGGGTCGTGGCGATCACGTCGGCGCCCAGGTCGCCCGCGCCGCCCACCACTTCCACCGGGGTGCAGCGGTCCCGTACGCAAAGCGCGGCGATGGAGTGCTCGAAGCCGTCGGCATCGACCGTGGCATGGTCCAGCGCGTCGGCTCCCATATCCGGTGGATCCGTCGAGGGGCGCACACCTGCTGACGGCCGCACGCCCTTCGCGGTGCGCACGCCCGGGCCGGGCTGTGCCGTGGGGCGACGCCTGACGGGGGAAATGCTCCATCCGGCGAACGCCACGCCGATCAGCAGTACCACCGCCGCGGCCACGGGCAGGACCGGCATCCGCGTCCCGGCCGCCGCGGTGACCTTGGCGAAGACGGCCAGCCCGCCCACTGCGCTCCCGGCGAGCCCCACGGCGAGCAGCAGATCGCGCCGGAGCGGTGCGCCGCGTTGCCGGACCCCGCTCCTGCCCTTCCGCGATGCCACGGGTCAGCGCCTACGGCCCCGGCCGCGTCCGCGGGCCGCCCACCCGTGGCCGATGCCGGTACACGGTCGTCGTCGCGGGTGAGTGGGGGGTGGTCGAGGACATCACCCTCACCTTCCTGCGCGACAAGGCCGAGGAGATCCTGCACAACAGCAAGGAGTGGGACGGCCGCGGCTGGGACCTCGCCGTCACCGAGACGACGCCGTCCACCATCGTGGTGCGGGTCATCGTCACGGCCAAGGGCCCCGACGACCTGTGGACGGTGTGCTGCGCCGTACGGGAGCAACTGGGCGCCTGGCTCGCGGAGAAGCACCCCGGATGCCCTGCCCCGCATCCTGCTGGATCCGGCAGCGGGAGCGGCACCCGCTCCGGACGCCCCTGGAGCCTCCGCAGCCGCCCGCGGCCGGCAGGAGGCGCCGGCGGCGCGGGCCACAGCAGCTGTGCGCGGGCTCGACGCCGGCGCTCCAGGAATGCTTGGCGGGCGGCCTTCGGGACACAAGCGGGGCGTGCTGAAGACACTCACCCTGATCCTGCCCGGCGCCGCGGCGGCGCTCGCCGCGGTCGCCGCCGTCCTCGTCTCGCCCTGGTGGTGGGCCCTCGCCGGCCCGTTGCTGCTGCTCGTCCTGGTGGCCTCGTACGACGTCCTGCAACGCCGGCATTCCGTCCTGCGCAACTACCCCCTGCTCGGGCACCTCCGGTTCGCCCTGGAGGCGCTGCGGCCGGAGATCCAGCAGTACTTCATCGAGCGGAACGTCGACGGCCGCCCCTTCGACCGCGACACCCGCAGTATCGTCTACGAGCGGGCCAAGGGCACCGACGCCGAGGAGCCGTTCGGCACCGAGCTCGACCTCCACCGGCCCGGCAGCGAATATCTCATCCCCTCCATGGCCCCACATCCGGTACGGGCCGACCCGCCCCGGATACGGGTCGGCGGGCCCGACTGCACAGAGCCGTACGACATGGCCCTGCTCAACGTCTCGGCGATGAGCTTCGGCTCCCTCTCCGCCAACGCCGTCCTCGCCCTCAACACCGGGGCACGGCTGGGCGGTTTCGCCCACGACACCGGCGAGGGCGGCCTGTCCGACTACCACCTGCGCCCGGGCGGGGACCTCGTGTGGGAGATCGGCACCGGATACTTCGGGTGCCGCACCGACAACGGGGACTTCGACGAGCGGCAGTTCGCCGAGAAGGCCGCACACCCGCAGGTCAAGTGCGTATCGCTGAAGATCAGTCAGGGTGCCAAACCGGGCATCGGCGGCGTCCTGCCCGGCGCCAAGGTGAACGCGGAGATCGCGCAGGTACGCGGTGTGCCGCAGGGGGAGACCGTCGTCTCGCCCCCGTTCCACCGCGTGTACTCCACCCCGCGCGAGCTGGTTCGCTTCCTGGCCCGCATGCGCGACCTCGCCGGCGGCAAGCCCGTCGGGTTCAAGCTGTGCGTCGGCTCGCGCCGCGAGTTCCTCGCCGTGTGCAAAGCCATGCGCGAGGAGGACGCCACACCCGACTTCATCCTCGTCGACGGGGCGGAGGGCGGCACGGGGGCGGCGCCCCTGGAGTTCGCAGACAACGTCGGCCTGCCACTCGGCGACGGCCTGATGACCGTCCACAACGCCCTCGTCGGCTCCGGGCTGCGCGATCGCATCCGGATCGGAGCCTCCGGCAAGGTCGCCACCGGCAGCGACCTCGTCAAACGCCTCATCCAGGGCGCCGACTACACCAACTCGGCCCGCGCCATGATGTTCGCGATCGGCTGCATCCAGGCCCAGCGCTGCCACACCAACACCTGCCCCGTCGGGGTCGCCACCCAGGACGAGCGGCGCGCCCGCGCCCTGGACGTCGAGGAAAAGGCGCAGCGCGTACGGCGCTACCAGGAGGCGACGGTCAAGAGTGCGCTGCAGATCATGGCGGCCATGGGCGTCGACGACCCGAGCGGACTGCACCCCCACATGCTGCTCCAGCGAGTGGACCCGCACACCGTCCGCTCGTACGCCGAACTCCACGCCTGGCTCGCCCCCGGACAACTGCTCGCATCCCCGCCCGAAAGCTGGGCAGCTGACTGGAACGCGGCCGACCCCGACCGCTTCACCCATTTCGCCCAGTGGACCAGCCGCCGAACCGACCACTGAGCGACCGCTGAACCGGCAATCGAAGGGCACTCCCATGGCACGCACCGTCGCCCACGTCATCGTCGACGCACTTGAGGAACTCGGCGTCCAGCACGTCTTCGGCGTCGTCGGAGACGCATTGAACCCGCTGACCGACGCCATCCGCACATCCGCCGGCCTGAACTGGGTCGGCTGCCGGCACGAGGAGGCCGCGGCCTTCGCCGCCTCGGCGCAGTCCCAGCTCTCCGGGACCCTCGGCGTGTGCATGGGCACGGTGGGGCCCGGCTCCGTGCACCTGCTCAACGGCCTCTACGACGCCGCCAAGAGCCGCACCCCCATCCTGGCCATCTGCGGCCAGGTCCCCCTCGCGGAGATCGGCAGCGACTACTTCCAGGAGGTCGACAACGACCTGCTCTTCCGCGACGTCGCCGTCCACCGGGCCACCGTCACCTCCCCGGACCAGATGCCGCGACTGCTCGAATCGGCCGTACGCGCCGCCGTGACCCGGGGCGGAGTGGCCGTCCTGACCGTCCCCGGCGACCTGGGCGACCAGGAACTGAGTGGCGACAGGCCCACGCGGTTCGCCCTGGACCGAGCCGTCACCCGGCCCGACGACCCGGCCCTCGCCCGGGCCGCCGAGCTGCTGAACGCCGCGTCCCGGGTGACCCTCCTCGTCGGCCAGGGCGCTCGGGGGGCTCGTACCGAGGTTTTGCGGACCGCCGAGCAGCTGGCGGCGCCCATGGTGCTCACGCTGAAGGCCAAGGAGGGGTTCGAGGACGACAACGCCTTCCAGGTGGGCCAGACCGGCCTCATCGGCAACCCCGCCGCCGCCCACGCGCTCGACAGCGGGGACGTGCTCCTCATGCTGGGGACCGACTTCCCGTACCGGGAGTGGTACCCGAAGGACGCCAAGGTGGTCCAGGTAGACGTCCGCGAGGACCACCTTGGACGCCGTACCCCCGTGGACGTGGGCCTGGCCGGCGACGTCGGCGCCACGCTGCGGGCCCTGCTGCCGCTGTTGAAGGCGGCCCCGGACCGTGCGCACCTCGACGATGCCCGGGAGCGTTTTGCCCGCTGGCAGGAGGGACAGCAGCGGCTGGCCGACCCCGCCCACGAGCACCGCTGGACCGGGAAGCTGCGGGCCGCCGTGGACAACCGCGAGCACGCCATCCGCCCCGAGGCGCTGGCCGCGGCGGTCGACGCGTACGCCGCCGCCGACGCCGTCTTCACCTCGGACACCGGCATGGCCACCGTCTGGCTCTCCCGGTTCGTCACCATGCGCGGCGACCGTCGCCTGATCGGCTCGTACAACCTCGGCTCGATGGCCAACGCCATGCCCCAGGCTCTCGGTGCCCAGCTGTGGGCGCCCGACCGGCAGGTCGTCGCGCTGTGCGGGGACGGCGGGCTGAGCATGCTGCTTGGCGACCTCATGACCATCAGGACGTACCGGCTGCCGGTGAAGCTCGTCGTCTTCGACAACCGCCGCCTGGGCATGGTCAAGCTGGAACAGGAGCAGGCGGGGCTGCCCGAGTTCGGCACGGAACTCGACAACCCCGACTTTGCCGCGGTCGCCACGGCCCTCGGCCTGACGGGGATCCGGGTTACCGAGCCGGCCGATCTCCACGAAGCCGTACGCCGCGCCTTCGAGACGCCGGGGCCGGTCCTGCTGGACGTGCTCACCAACCCGGAGGAAGTGGCCGTGCCCGGCAAACCGACCGTGGCCCAGGCCTGGGGCTTCGCCGTGGCCAAGGCCAAGGAGCTCCTGCCGGGAGGTGAGGGCTGACGGTCACCGCACGACGCCGGCCGACCACGAAACGCCCGCGAACAACCTGTCCGCCCCCTCCCGTAGCGCAGTTGAAGGGAAATTCGTACGTGCACAACGGGAAAGCCGGGGCAGACGCCGTTCAAGAGGTTGGTTGATCTTCATTCACACCGGAGGAGTTGTTTTCACATGACCGAGCACGTGTGGAGTTACAAGTCGACGGCGGGCCACCTGGCCGGTACCGATCTCACCGGCTACAAGGTCGAGGCGGTCGACGGCAGCATCGGCAAGGTCGACAAGCACTCCGACGAGGTCGGTGACTCCTACCTGGTTGTCGACACAGGGGTGTGGATCTTCGGCAAGGAAGTGCTCCTCCCGGCCGGCACCGTGATCTCGATCGACCCGGAGCAGCGGACGATCCACGTGGAGCGCACCAAGGAGCAGATCAAGGACTCCCCGGAGTTCCACCGGGACAAGCACCTCGGCGACGCGGTCTACCGCGAGCAGCTGGGTCTCTACTACGGCCCCGCGGGCCCCTTCGGCGGCCCGTTCGCCTGAGCGGTAGGGGGGAGGGGCCCGGACTGTAACCGCGTCCGGGCCCCTCCCCGTGCGTGGCAACCGGCAACAGCAAGGCGGCGTGATGTGCGGGACACTGCCGTGGGGCCTCGGCCCAGGCCGCGGGATGCGCTCCGACGGCCTGCCGGTAGGCCACGTGCCCGCCCGGCGCGCCGGTGACGGCTACGGCAGCCAGCCCGCCCAGCGACCACAGCCCGCCCTTCGCGGAACGGCCGCGGAGCCGCGCGGTCAGGGACGCGGCGAAACAGGTCACCGCGGCCACGTTGGAGACCGCGTGGGCCGGCCCGACAGCTCTGGAAGACCGGATCCGGGAGCTACGACCGGCGCGAGGAACCCGCTCCGGATCGCTGTACGGGCATGACTGGCGCCGCTGTGGAAAGCCGCTGGGTATGACACCCCTACCGGACCGAGGCCAGGGCAGCAGCCGTGAGCGTGCCGAAACCGAGCGGAACGCCGTTGCGGGTCCGAGCGAGCTGGTCGAGGAGCGGGCCCCGGATCAGCCCTCAGAGCTGCCCGCGCGCTCCTGGAAAGCAGTCCTGCGCGGCACGGTCGAGGAGTTCCGAAACGACGAGCTGGCTGATCGCGCCGCGGCCTTGACCTACTACGGGGTGCTGGCGCTGTTCCCTGCCCTCCTGGTCCTCGTGTCCCTGCTGGGTCTGGCCGGGGAGTCGACGGCTGCGCGGCTGTTGGACAACCTGCAGCAGCTGACGCCCGGCTCCGCGCGGGACGTGATCACAGACGCGGTTGAGCAGCTGCAGGGCCGTAGCGGCGTCGGGTCGCTGATGGCGGTCGTCGGCGTCGTCGTGGCGCTGTGGTCCGCCTCCGGTTACGTGGCCGCGTTCATCCGCTCCGCGAACGCCGTCTACGACGTACCAGAAGGCCGCCCGGTGTGGAAGGTGCTTCCGCTGCGCCTGGCGCTCACCGTCACATTGATGGTCCTCGCCTGCGCCAGCGCCCTCATCGTCGTCTTCACCGACGGCTTGGCGCGGCGCGTGGGCACGGACCTGGGGATCGGCGACAGCGCCCTGACGGTGTGGTCGATCGCGAAATGGCCGGCCCTGGTGCTGCTCGTCACCATCATGACCGCGCTCCTGTACTGGGCTGCGCCGAACGTCACGGGCCTCGGATTCCGGTGGGTGACACCGGGCAGCTTCCTGGCCCTGGTGATTTGGATGATCGCCTCGGCCGGCTTTGCGTTCTACGCCGCGAACTTCGCCTCCTACAACAAGACCTACGGCACGGTCGCTGGTGTGATCGTCTTCCTGGTCTGGCTGTGGATCACCAACCTCGCGATCCTCCTCGGGCTCGAGTTCGACGCGGTACTGGCGCGCCAGCGGGCGATAGCCGGCGGACTGCCTGAAGACGAGGAACCGTATGTCCGGCCCCGCGAAACCCGCGCCTGGAGCGACGAGGACCGCCGCCGTATGGAGAAGTGATCGCGTGTGGACGCTCCGTCGGCAGGAGCGAATGGCTGGAGCATCCCGCCCGTTCTGCTCTTGCGCCGGTGCAGGCGCAGAAACATCTCCGCGTGGCGTGGTGCTCGTTCGTTTACCGGGTAGGCGCCACGACAACGGCCTGAGCATCGTAAGAGGGGAGACTCCGCATGAACACGATGGAGCGGCGGACCCACAGCACCGACGAATCCGTGAGTGTGCTGGTCTCACGCGCTTCTCGGCCGGCGCCCCTGCCCGGAACAGACCATCGACAGCATCCAGGCCGACCTGGCCCAGATCAAGGAGAAGGCGCAGCGATGACCAACGGACCCCGAACCAATATCGGCACGCCCGCCCCCGACGAGCTGCACGAACAGGTCGAGCGCACCCGCGACGAACTCGGGCAGACCATCGAGGCGCTGGCGGGCAAGGCCGACGTCAAGGCACAGGCGAAAGAGAAGACGGTCGCCGTAAAGGAACAGGCCGCCGAGAAGACCGCCGTGGTCGCCGACCAGATCCGTGCGAAGGCCCGGCATGTGGCGCAGCTGGTGAAGGACACGACGCCAGAGCCGGTTCTGGACAACGCGGGCCAGGTCGCGACCGTGGCACGCGCCAACCGGAAGCCGCTTCTCGTAGCCGGCATCGCTCTGCTCGTCCTCCTGATGGTGCGGCGCAGCCGCCGAAGCCGATGAAAGCGTCCAAGCTTGCCTACAAACCGGTCGGGCTGGCCCTCGGTGCCGTCAGCGGCATGATCGCGGGAGCAGCGTTCAAGCAGGTCTGGAAGATCGTCGAAGGCGAAAACGATGCTCCCAGCGCCACGGACGAAAACCGTTCCTGGAAACAGGTCCTGGTCGCCGCCGCCATCCAGGGCGCGATCTTCGCTGTGGTCAAGGCCGCTGTCGACCGGTCGGGGGCGGTGGTCACCCGTCGCGTGACCGGGACCTGGCCCGGCTGACCCGCCGCGATCGCCTCGAAGTTGACGGAGTAGCTGTTCCAGCGGGTGCGGAGCTCCGGGGGCGGGGGCCGCCCGTCAGCGCGGTGTATCTGCGGCCGGGAGCGCCTGGGTGACGTGATGAGCGGTCAGGTCCGAGCCACAGCCGCCGACGGGCTCGGCTCGCACGGTCCGGACAGAAGCGGATCACGGAGCGCCCGGGGGGGGCAGCCGGGTCTGCATGGGGTCCAAAAACGGTCCGCGAGCGTCCGACTGCCAGGTCCAACGCGTCACCACCGATGCGGGCCGGTAGTCGGCGGACCGTGGTCTCCGCGGGCAGGACCCTGGGGCAGCAGCGGATCGGGGCGTACGCCGCCCTGCTCCAGCACGTGCGCCGGGGCCTCGGTGATCCACTCGCCGATGGCCAGCGGCGAGTGGATCGCGCCAGCACGGCACATGCGGTGATCGCGAGCACGACCGGCAACGGCAACGCCCGCGATCCCATTTGCCGCCCGCTGAGGAAGCCGCAGGACCCTTCCGGGGCCAGCCCCTCTCCGGGAGGTGCACGAGACCCGCCAATCGCGTAGCCGACCGAGCACCACCGGGTCGTGGCGTGTCGGGGTCTTCCCGGCCCTCATCGTGCCCGTGTCCCCGCTCTGCGCCGCCGACGGGTCACGGTGGAAGGGACGGGATCAGCCGGCGCAGACCACGAACGCGTGGCCCGCCGGATCCGCGTAGCGGCGCAGCGTGGTGCGGTTGTCGGGCCGGGTCCCGTCGTCCTCGGCGGCCACGGGCCTGGCGCCGAGCGACACGGCCTCGCGTTCCGTCGCGTCGAGGTGCTCGGGCCGTACCAGGATCCGCAGGTGGGCCTGTTGGGAGCCTTCGGGCAGCGGCCAGCTCGGCGGGACGTGGCCGGGGTCGCGCCGAACACCGAGTACGGTGCCGGTGTCCCCCGTCACGAGGAGGAGGTCCACGTCGTTCGGGGCCGGTCGTGTGGTCGCGCCGAGCAGGTCGGCGTAGAACCGTGCCAGGCGTTCGGGCTCGGCGGTGTCGAGAACGACGACGGGTGTCTTGGGTATGGTCATGCGGCGCGCCTGCCCGGCGTCGCCGCCCCTACACGGGTCGGGTTTCGGCCATGCCCGGCGGCTCAGGCGGAGCTCAGGCGGAGTCCGATCTCCTGCTCCTGATCGCCCGATACGCTCCCCGCGTCCTCGACGGCGAAGTGCCCGGCGAGGGCGACCCGTACGCGTTCCACGGCCCGCGGGCCGCCCTGGAGGGTGAGGCCGACGGTGTTGGCCAGGGTGACAGCGGCCGGCTGGTCCCGCGCCGGCTCGGCCGCGTCGAGAGTCGTGACCCAGACGGTCGCGCCGTGGCCCTCCGCGGTGGCGCGGTCCGTGCCGGGGTTCTGGGGGAAGAGGCGTTCGAGCAGGGCGAGCACGGCCCGTGCGTCCGCCTCCGAGCAGCCCGCCACCGTCACCCCCACCTCGGCGACGGGGGTGTCACTGTCCCGGCTCTCCATGGTCGTCCTCTTCCTCTCGTACCGGGTCGTGCGGGTCGGACCGCCGTTCGACTGCGCCGTCCGGTCCGCCGGGGGCGGGGAACGGTCCGCAGGGAAGCGTGCGTCCCGACCGCGCGACGAGTGTCTCCACACTCACACGGGTGCCCGTCGCGCGCATCACGGGCCGCTCAGCCGCCGTACGGGGGGCGTGCTCCGGGAGAGGTCCCTCCACCGGCGCGGTCCCGGTCGCCGGCGCCTTCGAGGACCAGGCGCGGGAGGGCGTGCGGGTGCTTCTCCGAGAGCCAGCCGATCAGCTGCTCCCGTACCGCGCAGCGCACGGTCCACAGGCAGTCGGGGTCCTTGGCCGTGACGACGGCGCGCACGACCATGGTGGAGGGCGTCGTCTCGGTGACGGCGACGTCCCAGCCCCGGCCGTCCCACTGCGGGCAGTGGTCCAGGATCTCGCGCACCTTGTCGCGTATGAGGTCCACGGGGGCGCTGTGGTCGCAATGGAGGAACACGGTGCCGGTCATCTGCGCGCCGCCGCGCGACCAGTTCTCGAAGGGGCGGGTGGTGAAGTAGGAGACGGGCATCGTGATGCGGCGCTCGTCCCAGGTCCGCACCGCGAGGAAGGTCAGGGTGATCTCCTCGACCACTCCCCATTCATTGGCGACCACGACGGTGTCCCCGATGCGCACCATGTCGCCGAAGGCGATCTGGAACCCGGCGAAGAGGTTGCCCAGCGTCGACTGGGCGGCGACGCCGGCGACGATCCCGATGATCCCGGCGGAGGCCAGCACGGAGGTACCGAGCGCACGGAAGCTGGGGAAGGTCAGGAGCATCGCCGCGACCGCGACGACGCCGACGACGGCGGTCACGACCCGCATGATCAGGGTCACCTGGGTGCGGACCCTGCGGACCCGGGCCGGGTCCCGGGTGCCGGTCGCGTAGCGGGCGTAGCCGGATTCGACGGTGGCGGAGGTCATGCCCACGATGAGCCAGGCTCCCGCGCCGATCAGGGCCAGGGACAGGGCTCGGCCCACGGCCTCCTCGTGGTCCTGGAGGGGCCTCCACACCGTCTGCCGGTACGCCGCCCTGAGCAGCGCTGCGAGCAGCACGATCTGCAGGGCGGTCCGGCAGCGGCGCAGGGAGTTCCACAGGGGTGTTTCGGGGTGCCGCGCGTCGGCGCGGCGCAGCAGCACGTCGATGACCCATCCGACGACGGCGGTGAGCAGGATGGAGCCCCCGAGTACGGTCAGCAGGCGAAGGGCGCTGTTCATATCTCCTCGGTGGATGCAGACGGCACGGACCTCACCCGCCTGCCCCGATGGGCTGTTCCGACACGGGGTGGTGGTGTGCGTTCGCGGCGACGCGCGGTGCGATGGCCGAAGCGGTCGGGGCCGGCGGCCGCAGGTCGCGGGCGCGGCTTGCGGGAGGGGGCGAAAGGAGTCGGCCGCACGTCACCCGTGTGTCCCCGCAGCGGGGTGGGCCGTCCGCGTGCGGCGCCGCTGCGAGAAGTCGGCGGGACCCGTGGCGCCGGTGGCCGTCCGTACTCACCGCCGCGGGAGCGGGGGTTCGCCCTCAGGGCCGACGGCCCATCGGCGATCGCGCAGGGCGCGGAGAACTGCCCCTGCGCGGATGTGTCTAGTGGTGTCGCCTGAGGCTCGTGAGGAGGATGCCGACCGCGAACGCGATCAGGAGCAGGTGCAGCCAGACCGGGCCGGGCGGGGCGCCGGTGGGGGATGCGAGGGGTAAGGACGTTTCGATGTGCCGAATCGGTTCCATGACGGGCGTATGCCCGCGAACCGCTTCTCGATGCGGGCCGGTTCCGGTTCCCTGTCCCCCGCGGTCTCACCGGGCTTGCGGGTGGGCGGACACGGCGGTGCGGGGCCGCTTCGGGAAACGGCCCCGCACCGGGCGTCGTCGGAGGGTGCGCGCAGGGGGCGCGCAGGGGTCAGGCCCCTTCGCCGAGCACCGCCTCGATCAACCGGCGCTGTTCATCGGTCAGGTCGGGATCGCGTAACTCGATCACCTTGCCGTCGATGTGGACGGAGTAGAAAAAGCCATCGGCCACAGGGCGCCCCGCCGACGGCGCTTCGGCGCTCAGCGCCCGTTCGGCCAGGCGCTCCAACTCGGCTCCGTCGGGTCGGCAGTGCGTGTCGGCGGACCCTGTGCGCTCCCTGCCGGCGAACCCGCCGGTCCGGGTGATGACGATCAGCATGGTGGGACCTCCTGGAGGAGTGCGCCCCCTCCCGTACGGGTGGGGAAGGCTGCGCATCGAGTAGATCGACACCTCTCGCCTTCCCCCGAAACGCGCGGGCTTGCCTCCTGTACGCGGCGCCGGCTCAAGACGGCCGAAAACGGCCGTCGCCCCGGCACGCTACGGATCACGAGTACCCGGATCGGTCGCGTCGAGGGCGGGACCTACGGCCGGCGGCCGGGCGGGCCCGGCCGCTCCGACGGTGGTTTGGGCGCGGGCTCGTCAGGGCGCGGTGAGAGCATCGGCGAGCCGGGCGAACGCGGTGCGCCGCCGGTCGGTCCGGCATCCCGCCCGGCGTGGTGAGCCCACCCGGGCACTCGGCCGGCGGGCGTCACCCCGGGTGCCGGGCACGCCGGGGTGTCGTCATAGGCTCTGGGCGGGGAGGACCACCAGCACGTACGGCGGGTTCACCACGATCGGGTCGAAGCGTCGGCCGACGGTACGCCCTGAAGTCGCCGTGCAGGACGCGCGGGGGAAGCCGATGGAGCAGGGCGTTCACGCACGCCGATACGACGGCCGGCCAGGAGACGTCGACCACGCTCGCCGGGCAGGGCTGCCGGGATACCCGGCGGGTACGGGGCCGGCGTTTCGGCTGTGATCCGGCCGTCCGCCTTCTGCGAAGGCACCTGCTCCGTTCGGCCGAAGAAGGCAGCACGGGGCAGCGCCGCCTGCTCCGACCTCAGCGTCGCCGGCGGCGGGACTTCCACGGGCTGTCCCGTACGAAGCTCCGCGGCGTGCGCAGCCAGGTCGGTGAGGGCCGTCAGAAGCACCTCGGCCGTGTCGCTGTCGTCGGCGTGGGTGAGCGGTTGATGCGGTGCTCGTCCCGAAGTCGGTCGGCAGCGCGGTAGCCGGTGACCTCCCACGCGCTGATGCCGATGATGATCTGGAGGGGGTCCATGTCCGCCGCCCGGCCCGGCGCACAGAAGTCGTCGCGGCCGTGCACGTGCGTGCCGTCGATTCGGGAGATCCGCTCGCGGGTCTTTTGAGCGAGGGCGAGCGCGTGGCCGTAGAGGGCCCCGCCCTGCTGGACCATCTGGCGGCGCCCTCTACGGCCGTCCAGCGCCGCGACGAGCGACGCGGAGGTGGTGGTCCCCAGCAGTTCCTCACGGCTCTTGCGCACCTCCGATTGGACCAGGTCCGCCGGGAGGTGGAACACGGAACTCTGCCCAGGCCGGAGCCCATCTTGGGCACGGAGGTGACGCACACGTCGGCCCCGGCGTCCATGGCCCGGGTCGGTAGGTCCGGGTGGAAGGGCAGGTGGGCGCCCCATGCCTCGGCGACGATCAGGGGCCGGTGCCGGCGGTGGCAGACCTCCGCGATGGCGGCCAGGTCCGAGCAAGTGCCGTAGGGCGTGGGTGTGGTCACCAGCGCCCCGCGGGCTCCCTGCGTATGACCGCGCATCCCGCGTACCGTCCAGCCCTCACCGCGGGCCCGGGCCGCGTTCCACGTCCGGCACACGGCGGGACGTCATCCCCCGGGCTCCCTCACCGTCTTCTTGACGCCCGCCCAGGAGATCGACCACCTGATCCAGAACTTTGCCGAAGTCCTTCCACGGCCCCCTCCGGGTCACACTGTCGGCGGAAGGGCCCGTACCACTCAGGCTCGACGACGCGGTCGGCGTCATGGGCCGCCTCGCTGTCCTGGTCGGCCCTCGTGCAGGCCGGTCGCACGCGCCGCGGGCGGCGTACGGAGGGTCTTCCCCGGTATCGGGGGTCCATGCGATCACCACGGTCCCGCCCCCCGGCCGGGCGACCGGGACCCGGCAACCGCGGGGCCGTTGGGATGACAGTCGCGTGGCGCCCGACGTAGAACCCGTCACAGGTCTGCCCGAGCGGGCAGGGATGGTGCGCTTCCCGTCCGGTCCCAGCAGCAAAATGGAGCATCCCGTGAGTGCAGACATGTGGAGCTACAACTCCGAGTCGAACTACACGCCGGGCACCCGCCTGATCGGCTTCAAGGTCGAAGCCAGTGACGGCCATATCGGCAAGGTCGACGAGCACACCGAGGACGTCGACGCCTCGTACATCGTCGTGGACACCGGACCGTGGATCTTCGGTAAGCACGTCCTGATCCCTGCCGGCACCGTCGTCCGGGTCGACGTGAACGACGAGAAGATCCACATCAACCTCACCAAGGACCAGATCAAGGACTCCCCCGAATACGACAGGGAAAAGCACCGCGGCGACGCCGCTTACCGCGGTCGGCTCGACCAGTACTACGACCAAGACCACAGCTGACCCCGGCCGGTCGCCGACTTCTGCTGCGGCTCCCGCTCCGCAGGAGAGCCGCAGCACCCGTGCCGGACCGGGGGCGGGTGGCCTAGGGGGTTCGTGCAGGCGGATGCACGCGGCCGCGCCCGAGCAGGCGGGGGCGCGGGGCAGCGCCTTCAGGACGCCGACCGCAGGCCTGGCGGCGGGCAGCGCGCGCGGCCACCCGGGTGACCTGCGCCCGGCCCACGGCCCCGTACCGCCATGCACACGCGCGGCAACGCAAGGATGCACGGGCCGGTTCCCCCCTTTCTCGTGACTGGAGTCTTTCAGTGCTCGAACGCAAGCAGCTCAAGGGCCGTACCCAGGTCACTTTCATCCTTCCCGAGGACGCTCCGGGCGGACCCGTCAGCGTCGTCGGAGACTTCAACCAATGGAACCCCGCCGCCCACCCCTTGGCACCCCGCGGAGACGGAACCCGCGCCGCAATCGTCGTCCTCCCCGCGAAGAGCGCTCATTCCTTCCGCTACCTCGCGGTCGGCGACCACTGGTTCGACGACGAACAGGCCGACAGTCACGACGGCGTCAACGGCCGCCTGCACACCTGACCTTCGGCAACCGGCCCGACCGGGGCCGGTACGGCACGGGTGGACCGTCCCGCCGCACCGTTCAAGGTCCGACCTCCTCGTGCCGTCGCCCCGTCACCCGGTTCACCGGGCCATCCGCTACGCAGCCGCTCCCGCGCCGCGGCCAGCGCGGCTTCGATGTCACGCGTCCCGGTCGACACGCACAGCGTGTAGACCACATCCTCCATCTGCTGCCGCACCGGTCCGTGGGGGCCTGCGGCCCGGAGCTCCGACTCCATCTCGTACTCCTCCACCAGACGTGCCAGCAAAGCGGGGTGAGTCATCATCACGATCTCGCTCCTTCACAAGCGTCGCCGTCGCGGGCGGCCGGCTGCCCCCGACGCGTCGCCTGCCCGGGCTCGGGCATCCCATGCGCCACGGGCGTCGCTGCAATTCCCCTGCGGCCCACACGGTCGCGGTGGGTGGGTGGGAGGGTGGGAGGGTTGCGGCCGGCGCTCCTTAAGCTGTCGCTCCCTCTGCGCCAGGATCGGCCGGCGGGAGCCCGGCCAAGGCTGCGGGCCGCCGGGTCGGCTGCGGGACGGCACCGAGCCCTACCCGCCCATGGCCGGGAGGGAACAGATCAAGGACGCTCCCGAGTTCCACCGCGACAAGCACCTCGGCGACCCGTCCAGGTAGCGCTCCAGGTAGGCCTTCTCGCGGGTGTAGGCGGCCCCCGGACGACCGTGGGCGGGCCAGGACTCGTCGACGGGGCGTGCCGACGTCCCCACTCCCCGGCGCGCCGGGGCGGCCTTCGCCCGGGGCCGGGCGGATGCGCGATGGGCCCGGTGAGGCGAGGTGACGATGGCTGAACGCATGGTTGACGTGGATGGTGCCGAACTGTGCACCGAGACCTTCGGAGACCGGTCGGACCCTCCGGTCCTGCTCATCATGGGCACCGGCGCTTCAATGCTCTGGTGGGAGGAGGGCTTCTGCCGGATGCTCGCCGAGGGCGGGCGGTTCGTGATCCGCTACGACCACCGCGACACCGGTCGATCGGTCACCCGCAAGCGCGGCAGCTCCGGATACACCGGCTTGGATCTGGCCGGCGACGCCGTCGGTGTGCTCGACGCCTACGGGATCCCGGCCGCACACGTGGTGGGCGTCTCCGCCGGTGGGGCGCTCGCCCAGCTGATCGCACTCGGCCGCCCCGACCGGATCCTCTCGCTCGTTCTGATCAGCACGTCCCGCGCCGTGCCCGGCGACCGGGAGCTGCCCCCGCCGACCGAGGAATTCATGCGCTTCGCATCGTCCGCGGAGGCCGATTGGTCGCACACCGCCTCGGTGATCGATTACCTGGTCGAGTACGCGCGCGTGCTCGCGGGAAGCCGGCGACAGTTCGACGAGACCGCCGTTCGCGACCTCGTCCGTCGGGACGTCGAGCGTGCCCACCGCTTCGCCGCGGTGCGGAACCACGACTCACTGCCCGAGGGCGAGCGACCCCGGCGGCCCCTGTCGTCGATCTCCGTGCCCACGCTGGTGATCCACGGGACGGCGGACCCGATGTTTCCCTTCGGGCACGGCGAGGCGCTCTCCGAAGCGATCCCCGGCGCCGGGCTGTTGGCGCTGGAAGGTGCGGGCCACGGGGTCGACCGGGCCGACTGGGAGACGATCGTCCGCGCGATCATCGCGCACACCGCTGTGGACGGCCCTGTCCGCGCGCCTCGCCGGAACGCGGGTCCGCGACGCACGGATGTGGGGTGCGACCCGGACACGGGTGCTTGAGGGCCGTACACCGGGCGCGCGGTAGGTCACCGCTTCGTCATGACCGGGGGCCTCGTCGGCCTCGGCCACGCGGTGCAGACGCGCACGGCTGCCGCGCCGTACGGGCCCGGGGATTCGGGCTGCCGGCGACACGGAGTCGGCTGGGGTGGGCCGGGCCCCGAGCGAGGCCTGGTGGATCCGCCCCGGGGGCCGGGGGTGGCCGACGCCCGCGCCGTCGGCCACCGTTGCCGTCCGGGCTCAGCAGCCTCCGCAGTTGTAGTAGAGGACGTCCCAGTGGTTGCCCTCGTCCGCGTAGACGTTGCCCGAGCCGGACTGCCACATGGGAGCTCCGTCGCCGCGGAGGCCGATGTAGGAGAAGGTGTTCTTGACGTAGCTGGTGAGGCACGAGGCCTTCGCGTAGTCGAGCTTGTAGCCGTTCCAGTGGGAGTACGTGCCGCTCGCGTGGCCGGTCTCGGTGCCGCCGGTGATGGTCAGGGCGCAGCCGGTGGCGCTCTTCAGCGTCTGGGCGCCCTGGGCCGTGGCGAGGTTGAGCTGGTCGAAGGACGTGCAGGTCGGGTTGTTGCGGTCCGAGCAGTTGCCCGACGAGGACCATGCGATCCCGGCCTGGCGGAACATCGAGGTCGCCGTCGCATGGCTGATCTTGGTCGCCGCGTGCGCCTGCGTCGTGCCTGCCAATGCTCCGAAGCCCGGTACGAACAGCGCGCCGAGGACGAGTAGGAGTGCGGTGACGACGGATCGGGTCTTCACGTGGGAAGCCTCCTGCTGGGTGGACACGAGCGGTGGGGGCCGTGCCCGTGCGGGTCGGGCACCGCGATGGTGCCCGACCGGGCCGCCGTTGCGCCAGAGGGCCGCCTCCCGTGGAGTCCGGCCCTCCCCCCTCCCGGCCCTTCCCTGCCGCTACGGATGCCCGCGCCGCCCGGCCGCGGGCCCCGCCGCACGCCCCGCCGCGCGGGGCGGCCAGGTCCCTGAGGGCGCCTTCGTACGGCGCGGCAGGGCCGGGGTGTCCATCAGCCGTTGAGGTTGCGCATGTACTCCGCGGCGTAACGGTCGCCGGAGGCGATGCCGCGGGGGGCGACGGCTTCGATCGCGGCGATGTCCTCATCGGTGATCGTCACGCCGGTGGCGGCGATGTTCTCCTCCAGATAGCCGCGCCGCTTCGTCCCCGGGATCGGCACCGCGCCCCGACGCAGCACCCAGGCGAGGGCCAGCTGGGAGGGGGTGACCTTCTTGGCCTCCGCGAGGCGCCGGACGGCGTCGACGACCGCGAGGTTGCTGGCGAAGTTCTCCCCCTGGAAGCGGGGGTCCGTCCGGCGGAAGTCGTCCTCGGCGAAGTCGTCGGGGCTGGTGATGGCGCCGGACAGGAAGCCGCGGCCCAGCGGGGAGTAAGCGACCAGTCCGATGCCGAGTTCGTCGAGCGTGGCCTGCACGCCGTTGTCCTCCAGACCCCGCTCGAACAGGGAGTACTCGGTCTGCACGGCCGTCAGGGGGTGGACGGCGTGCGCGCGCCGGATGGTGGCGGCGGCGGCCTCGCTGATGCCGAGGTAGCGGACCTTGCCCGCCGTGACCAGCTCCGCCATGGCGCCGATGCTCTCCTCGATCGGCACGTCCGGGTCGACGCGGTGCAGGTAGTACAGGTCGATGTGGTCGGTGCCCAGGTGGCGCAGCGAGCGGTCGGCGGCACGGTGGATGTAGGAGCGGCGGCCGTTGTGGCCCCGGACGGCGCCGTCGTCGTCGATCTCGATGCCGGTCTTGGTGGCGATGACCACCTGGTCGCGGCGACCGGCGATGGCCTTGCCGACCAGCTGCTCGTTGACGAAGGGGCCGTAGCCCTCGGCGGTGTCCAGCAGGGTGACGCCCAGCTCCAGCGCACGGTCGATGGTGGCGAGCGATTCGGTTTCGTCGGTGGCCCCGTAGAAGGCGCTCATGCCCATGCAGCCGAGGCCTTCGGCGCCGACCTGCAGACCCTGGGAGCCGAGTGCACGCAGTTCCATGGTGTTCTCCTTGAGGGGAAGTGACGGGTCCAGCCAGGAAGTAACTAACTGGTTATCTACACGATGCACGAGCCCCGGCCTTCATGTCAATAACCAGATAGTTACTTGCTAGCCTGGGGGTCATGGCACGTGATTCCAGCGCAACGAAGGCCCGTATCCTCGCGGCCGCCTTCGACGAGTTCGCCGAGTACGGTATCGCCGGGGCCCGGGTCGACCGCATCGCCGACGCGGCCGGGGCGAACAAGCGGATGATCTACGTCTACTACGGCAACAAGGAAGGCCTGTTCGACCAGGTGCTCCGCCAGGCCGTGGAGCAGGGCGCGGAATCGGTCCCCTTCGACGCGGGGAACCTGCCCCGCTACGCCGGCGCCATTTTCGACCACCTCGCGGCCGACCCGCGGCTCGTGCGGCTGATGATGTGGAAGCGACTGGAGCGCCCGGAGGCCACCGCCCTGGAGGCGGAGGCGTACGCACGCAAGGCGGCCTCCCTGGCCGCGGCCCAGCGCGACGGGCGGGTCGACCCCACACACGACCCTGCCGACCTGCTCATCCTGGTCCTCGGCCTGGCTCAGGCCTGGTACACCACGACCAGTGGTGGCGGGAGCACCGAAGAGCACCGCTCCGGCCACCGCGCGGCCGTGGTCGACGCCGTTGCCCGCCTGGTCGAGGCGCGCGACCGCGCCCCGGGCAACCCGGCCGCCTGACACGGGGGCAACCCGCCCGGGCGGGGAGCCGGCGCCCTCGGGGTGTGATCGCGGCCGCCGACGGGGAACAGGCGAGGGTATGCCGCACGTCGCACATACCCCCGCCCCTCCACTCCCCCGCCTCCTGCGTCAGCTGCTGTCCAGGTGGCGGGACCCCGTAGTCGTGCAGAGCGTACGGTCCACCGGGGCCGCGGTGGTGTCGTACGTCATCGCGCTCCGGCTCAGCGACGAGCCCGCTCCGCTGACGGCCCCGCTCACAGCCCTCCTGGTGGTCCAGGTCACCCTGTACTCCACGCTCACCACCGGGGTGCGCCGGGTGAACTCGGTCGTGGCCGGGGTCCTGGTCGCGATCGGCTTCAGCGCGCTCGTGGGCCTGACCTGGTGGAGCCTGGGGCTCGTCATCCTGGCCTCACTGGTGGTCGGGCACCTGGTCCGGGTGGACGAGTTCGTCCCGGAGGTGGCCATCAGCGCGATGCTGGTCCTCGGCGTCACCCGGGTGGCCGACACCGCCTGGGACAGAGTGCTGGAGACGCTGATCGGCGCAGTGGTCGGACTGGCCTTCAACCTGCTGTTCGCCCCGCCCGTCTGGGTGGAACCCGCCAGCCGGGCGATCGACGACCTCGCGGCCCGCATGGCCACGCTGATGACCGCAATGGCCGACGGGCTCACCGGGCACGCCACCGTCGCAGGAGCCGTGACCCAGCTGCACGAGGCACGCCGGCTCGACAACGACATCGCCGGGGTCGACGCCGCACTGCGCCAGGCGGAGGACAGCCTGCGCATGAACCCCCGCGTACGGGAAGGGCTGATGTTCCGGCTGGTCCTGCGCACGGGCCTGGACACCCTGGAGATCTGCGCCGTCGTACTGCGCGTCTCGGCCCGGGCGCTCACGGACCTGGCGAAGGCGCGCGAGGACGAGCCGCTGTTCTCACCGGCGGTGACCCGGGCCCTTCGGGACCTGTTCGGGCACATGGCGCTGGCCGTCCACAGCTTCTCCCGGCTGATCACTGCACAAGTCACCACGAACGCCGAGGAGCAGGAGGAACGGCTCACGCGGGAGCTGGGCATGGCACGGGAATCCCGGGACCTGCTGGCGAGCCTGCTGCTGGAGCAGCTGCGCACCGCGCCCGCGCAATGGCAGCTGCACGGCGCCCTGCTCGCCGATGTGGACCGCGTGCTGGACGAACTCGACGTGGACAAGCGGTCCCACCGGCTCATGGAGGAACTGGACCGCCACTCCCGGCTCCGGCGAGGGCGCGGCGGCCGGCTCCCCGGTGTGCTGCGCCGCCGCGGGTGACCCGAGCCGCATCCCGCCGACGCCACACGCCTGGCGCTGCCCCGCCCCACCGGCCCCTTCGCCGTCGGCCGGGATACCCTCCACCTCGTCGACGGCAACCGCAAGGACCCCTGGGTCCCGGCCGCCGACCGCGAGCTGATGGTGTCCCTCTACTACCCCGCCATCGCGGACACCGGCATCCCGGCCCCGTACGCGCCCCTCGGCGAGGCCCGCGCGCTGCTCACCTACCGGGGTGAGCTCTCCCGCCACACCAACGCCGAACAGGTGGCCGCCGTCCGCACCCACGCCCGTGAGGGCGCGCTGCCGCGTACCGGGCACGGACGCTACCCGCTGATCGTCCTCTCGCCCGGGTTCACTCCGCCCTGCTCCTCGGCCGACTCCGCTTCCCGAACGGCCCGGGCGTCAAAACGGCGCACACGCCGTCGGGAACTCCGCCGACGTGTGCGCCGCAGCACCTTGGCACAGGCCTGCTCAGCAGGCGATCGTGACCTCGTGGACGACCGGCTTGGCCGGCCAGGGGAAGGAGGCCACGCCGAAGGTGGCGCGCACGGTCGAACCGCACGGGACGATGCCGGCCGTACCGCGCACCTGAACGGCCGATGAGGCGAAGATGACCGACCTCGTCTGCGTGACGGGCGGGTTGGTCCCGACGACCTCGGTGGACAGAGTCGTGAAGAGCTCCTTCGGCGCGGGCGCCGGGCTGCCGGGCGAGGGCGGGCCGGCAAGTCCGACCGCGCCGTAGAACTCGACGGTGGTGCCGGTGACATCGGCGCACACCCTGGTGGCCAGACCTGCCTGAAGACCCGAACTCCCGCAGGAGGTGACGGTCTCGGCGGCAGCCGCGGGGGCGGCGGCGAAGGCGGGGCCAACCGAAAGGACGGTGAGGCCTGCGGCGCCGACCGCCAGAAGGGTCAAACGGTTCATCGGAATTCTCCTCGTCATCGGGGATCGCCGCCCGGGGCCCGCAGGCGGGTTCGTATGTCATGTGATATTTCACATGACATACGAATGGGAGATGGTCAGGAGTTGAACCGTTTCCGCCCGGGCCGTGACACCTTCACTGTGAGCGGCTGACGCCTCGCTCACGACCCCCGGGCCTCGCGCGCGAGCGGGGAGGGCTCATCCGGCGGATGAAAGCAGGCCGTGATCGTCTTGCCGCCGTGGAAGGCGTGGGCGTCCCACCCGTCGGCGACGGCGTCGACGATGGCCAGGCCCCGGCCGGAGCTGGCCCGGGTGGAGGCCGGCCTGGGCGCGGGCAGCTCCGGGTCGTCGTCCGCCACGCTGACGTGCAGACAGCAGCCGTCCCAGGTCAGGACGAGCCGGGCACTGCTGTGGGCGTGTACGTGCGCATTGGTGACCAGCTCCGACACCGTGAGCAGGACGGAGTGGACGGTGTCGGGGGCGCCGCCGGTCCACGGCAGGGTCTCCAGATGTGCCAGACACCACCGACGGGCTTCACGGACACCCAGGCTGACGGGAAACGACCGGGCCCAACCCACCGCTCGTACCGGCACGTCCCCTCCTCACCCTCGCTCGACGCGATCGGGCATCAGCCGCGGCCGGCCCGGTGGCGGGGACGGTGCCCGTCCCCTCGGGTAACCAGCAGCAGGGCCAGCAGCATCGGTGCGATCAGCAGAACCATGATCCCCACGGCGATCAGTCTCCTCACGATCGGTACCTCTTCGACGTGTTCGACCTCTTCGCGTGTTTCCGCCGCGCCCCGGACGAAACCCCCGGCCGGCCGTCCGGCCCGGATTCGTGGTCCGGAGCGCTCAAGAACGTCAGGCGGTCACGGGGTGCGGTCGCGCGGACTCGTCGGCGAGCATGCCGATCATCACGACGTCGTGGTGCTGACCGGAGAGGTACACGAGCTCACGCAGTAGCGAAGCAGCAGGACCGCGGTTTCTGCCGCGTAGCCCTGCCGACGGTGCTCGGCACCGATCGTGACGCCGTACTCGAACCAGCCCGTACGCGTGTCAGCCCGGGGGAGCCGACGGCCCCGCCGTTTCCCGTGTGCCGACCGCTTCGACTGCCAGCTGGAGGCGGTCGGCATCGGGCGCGGCAGTCGCCTGTTCCTTGGCCCAGACGCGGTATCCCTCGGCGGACCGGGGCGGGCTGACCAGGTCCCCCAGGCCCTCCTCGTCCGCCGCGAAACCCATGAACGCCGTGGCGTCATCAGGCTCGATACCGCGCAGTTGCACCCGCTCGCCCACCCAAAACGATGTCATCCTGTATTGATCGTTCCGGGCGGGGGAATGTCACCGGCGCCAACCCCAGCAGTGGCGGCCGCTGCGGATCGCGCAGGTCCCACAACGCGACCTGGTGGTCCAGACCGCCCGCGGCGAGGGTATGCCCGTCCGGGCTGAGGACCACCGCCTGTACGACGCCACGGAACGCGAGGATCCGGGTCACGGCAGGCAGCGCCGAGGAGTCCATCAGCGCCTCCCGGGCCTCTGCCGTGGGAGCCGTACAGGACGCCACCAGACCGATTGGCGCGGAGAGGGCGAGGTCGCGGCCCCGCAGCCGTTCGGCGCACGCCGCCACCAGCCGGGACAGCGCGACGGCCTGCTGTCTCTCCGCGTCACGGCGCAGGAGCACGGCGCCACCGGTGAGCAGGCCCGGGAGGACGACCAGCAGCGAGAGCGGGACGAGGAGCCGGCGCAACCGCCGGGCGCCGCCGGCCCGGTCGGCGTCGATCCAGCCGCGCAGCCTCGGCCAGGCGGTGAGCAGTGCCTCGTGGGTGATCGTGGTGCCATCGCCGTCAAGCGTGACCAGGCGGCGGTCGACGAAGCGCTCCAGCACCGAGTACACCTCGCCGGCCCGGTCCAGGTGTCCTGTGGGCGGGGCAGCGGCATCGGCAGCGGCAGCAGCCCGCGCGCGTCGGGCACGCCGTCCCCCACCGCCACCATGCGCAGCAACAGCCGCCGCGCGAGTACGCACTCGGCCTCCGCCAGTCCCGGCGTAGACCTCTTCCGCCGTCTCGGAGACAGCCGCGGACATCCCGCCTCCCGCCCGGTAGTCCGCGATGGTCAGGGCGGTGCCGCGCCCGCGTCCCCAGGTAGACAGCAGCGTGTGCGACAGCAGGGCAGGGCCCCGGGGCCGGAGCCCCGTAGGTCGGCGAGGAGTACGTCGACGAACCCTTCGTCCAGGACGAGACCGGCCTTGGCGGCGGGGCCGCCGGCCACGGCACAGATCTCGTCCTCGCCGAGCGCGCCCACGACGGTCCGGCCCTTCTGCAGGGCTGTCGCGAGGGGGCGCTGGTCGAGCGCCTGGCCGTAGAAGTCCCCGCGCAGGCAGCCCGTGACGCGCACGTCGAGGGACGGGAGGTCCGCGCGGCACCGCAGGAACCGCTCCCGTCCAGCGGGGTCGGGGCATGCGGTGAACACCTCCTCCAGCTGGTCGACCGCCACGACGACGCGTACGCTCTCCCGCTGGGCCAACGTCTTCACGTGTGCGGCGAGTTCGACGGCATCGTCCGCCTCGTCCGCCCACTGCGCCCTGTGCACAGCGTTCCACTGTGCGGACAGGGCGGACGTCAAGGCGCCCATCGGATCGCGGCCGGGTGTGAGCTGCAACGGCAGGAAGCCGTACTCACCCCGGAGAACGGGCAGCACCTCTGCCCGCAGAAGGGAGGACTTCCCGGAACCTGAGGCCCCGACGAGCAGTTGGGGTACGTCGGCACCCTCGGAGAGGATCCGGTCCACGGCGACCGCCCGCAGGCGCTCCCGGCCGAAGACCAGTCGGCGTGGCGTTCCTCGAAGCCCGCGAGTCCCCGGTAGGGCGACACGCCTCCCGCGACGCGCAGAAGCCGGGACCGTCTCATCTCGGCGAGCCGTTCCAGCCGGCGCTCGATCTCGGCCGCGTCGGTCACCCCGCAGACGTGCAGCACCCGGCGAAACAGGGGCAGGGACCCATCGACGGCAGGTTCTGGCCGGCGAGCCAGCCACCCATGATGCTGTGTGCGCCCGGCGCGTCGACGCGTGCGGCGACGGCCCGGACGGTCAGGTCGGCCTTCCCCCGCAGACGCGTCAGGTCGGCCGCGAACTCCGCTCGCGATAAAGGGGGTTGGGAGAGGAAAAGGGGGTGGGGTCCATGGGGCCTCCGTGGTCCGATTCCGCTGCGGCGGTGATGCGGTGGACCACCCTTCCCGCGCCCATCCGGCCGCGTGGCCGAAACGCCTGGAAGCGGTCCCTTTCTGCGCCGCCCCACCGGCGTTTTCCGGCCACTCGCCATCGTCTCCACACCCTCAGGCGCCCCGCCACTTCCCGACGCCGTCCGCCGCTCCTGGGGCTCCCGGGCTCCTGGCTCCGCGAGCGAGTGGGCCCGCTCCGGGGCACCGTCAGCTGGTGCAGCGACGACCCGTGATTGCACCCTCGCGGCCGTCGTGGCCGCAGCCCTACTGGTTGCCCGGTGGGTCGCTGATGACAGCGGCCTCTCTGCGCCGGCGGGGGCCGGACCGGGCCCGGGTCGTCAGTACGGTGATCGCGCAGGGAGGCGCGGGATCATGACCGGAACGGTTCGGACTCGGGCCGCTTGGCGATCCGGTCGCCGACCGCCAGCGACTTCCACAGTCGGCGGCTGATCCGGACCTTCATCGATCGTCCATCGGCGAGGCGTACGTCGACGAAGTGGTACATGTTCGAGCCATCGAGCACGCCTCGCGACTTGGCGGAAACGACGCCCTCCCAGGCGCCATCAGGCCCATCTTTGTCTGCTTTCGTCATGCTCTGGAGTCTACGGAGCCGAGCAGGCGCTCCGGCAGGGCCGTCCATCCCGTCCGGGACCGTACGAATGTCATGCCGGGCTCCTGGTGCCCTCCCCCGGCTGCGGCTCACCCGGCACTGTGTTCCGCGACCGCCCGGTCCGGCGGACCGTCGGGGGTGCCCGGCCAGCAGTTCGCGCTGGTCAAAGACGATGGTGAGGGAGCCAGCCAGGCTCGGGACGATCAGCACGGCCGCCTCGGCGCCCGCAACGGTGACGGTGTGCGCTTCCAGAGCAGTGAAGATGCCTTCGACCAGCCGCTCGGCCATCCTCGGGGCCTTCGACCGTGACAGGGTGACCAGGCGGCGCCGTCCGGCCTTGCGGATCCGAGCGGGTGACCCGAACCGCTCCGGCAGGGGCAGGGCGGCCGGGTGCTGAGACCGCGGTCCCGGCACTCGCTCCGGAGACGGATGGGGGCGGGTCAGCAGGCCTGTATTGACCCGCAGCAAGTCCCCGCACACGCTCGACCTGCACCGCGGCCAGCTGCGGCAGCAGATCCCCCACCTCACGACACACAGCCAGCCTGCCACCGCCAACCAGCCGACGCCACCAACACGTTGCAGCGATCAACGCCTACGAAAATCTTGTAAGAGCCCTTCGATTGACAGACCCGTACACGGTGGTTCCGACGCTCCGGCTGGTGCTGCCGGCATCCGAGGACCGGCGCGATCCGGGTCTCCTCAAGACGGGTCACCACGCCCCGCGCGGTACTGCCCTCCCTCAGCAGGAACCGGACGCGTCGGATCTTGAGGGAGGCGACGACGCCGATCACCCACCCGGCGGCGGTGAAGACCGATGCGAAGAGCAAGAGGATCTGGGCAGCAGACACAGGGTCGTCTCGGTTCTGGAGCCGAAGAACTCCTTACAGCATGCCAGTGCGGCGATCTCCCCTGACGGCAGGCGCATGGCCGGGACGGCCCTCAGCGCAGCCCCGCCGACGGTCTCCTCCCGGAGGAGGAGACCGGACCGGGCCGCAGGTCCCGGACCAGGGGTGGACGGGACCGGGGTCCTCGTGCCCTTGGGTGATGTGCCGTACCAGGGCGGGTTCCTAGCCTCGGGGCATGCGATCACACGAAGCGGACGATGCTCAAGGAGACCCCGTGACCACTGTCAGCCCCGCCGCACGCCGCGGCTTGGCCGTGGGCCTCACCCTCGCCGCCTGCCTCACGTCCTCCCCCGTCCTGGCCACGGCCGCCGAGCCCCCCGCACACGACAGCTCCGGGGCCGGACTGGACCGGTACTACCGCCAGCACCTCGACTGGGGCAGCTGCATCAAGGGCCCCGACGACACCACGGGCCGCGATCTGGACCAGGCAGGCGTGCAGTGCGCGGACGTGACCGTGCCCCTGGACTACGCCGTCCCCCGCGGGCGCACGATCACCGTGGCGATCTCCCGGCTCAAGGCCACCGACACCCGCCACCGCATCGGCGCGATCCTCCTCAACAACGGCGGTCCGGGCGGTCCCGCGCTCCAGTCCCCGCCGCAGGCCCGTGCGTCGATGAAGGAGGTCGGCGCGCGCTACGACATCGTCGGCTTCGACCCGCGCTTCATCGGGCGCAGCACCGCGCTGGACTGCGGCTTGCCCGTCGGCATGACCTGGCTGTCCGCCGGCGGCAGCCGGGCCGGCTTCGACCGCCAGGTCGCCCTGCAGAAGAGCCTGGCCGACAAGTGCCGGGCCGCCGACGCCGCGGTGCTCCCGCACATCACCACCCGCAACACGGCCCGTGACATGGACGTCATCCGCGGCACGCTCGGCGAGCGGAAGATCTCCTTCCTGGGCTACTCGTACGGCACCTACCTGGGCACGGTCTACACGCAGATGTTCCCCGGCCGCCACGACCGGATGGTGCTGGACGGGGCGATCAACCCGAGCGACTACCGCCCCCGGCTTCTGAAGGGCACCGAGCGCGAGAACGAGAAGGCGCTGTCCGACTGGGCCGCCTGGGCAGCGGAGCACCACGACACCTACGACCTCGGCCGCAGCCGCGCCGAGGTGCTCGCCGCCGTCGACCGCATCGTCGCGGCAGCCGCGCGCGGTCCGCTGACCATCGGCGTCGGCGCCGATGCCTTCCGGATCGACGACAGCCAGGTGCCGCTCCTCCTCTTCTCGGGCATCGCGGACGACACCGCCCCGGCGCGGGCGTCGTTCGGCGAGCTGCTTTCCGTACTGGCCAAAGCCGCGGAGGGCCGGTCGACGACGGTGCCGGCGATGCTCGTCCCGGAACTCCGGTACGTGCTGCGCGGTGAGGGCGAGCCCACCGGCGCGCAGTCCGCCGTCCTCTGCGGGGACGTGGCCGCCGCGCGCGATCCCGAACTCTACTGGCGGGACATCGAGCGCAACCGCACCGCGCACCCGCTGTTCGGCGCTCTGACCAACAACATCAACCCGTGCGCCTTCTGGGACTCGCCGCGCGAAGAGCCCACCCGGGTCCGGCGCGATGCCCCTGCACTGATCGTCGCCGCCACCGGTGACCCGCGTACGACGTACAAGGGGAGCGTCGAGCTGCACAAGCAGCTGCCGAGCTCCAGGCTGGTCACCCTTGAGGGCGCCAACCGGCATGCCCTCTTCGGGCGCTACGGCAACGCGTGCGTGGACGACCAGGTCAACCGGTACCTGGCCACCGGCAAGCTGCCGGCGAGGGACCGGACCTGCGTCAAGCAGGCGGGTGGGATGCGTTCAGATAACGGCCAGGCTGCCTGAACGCCCACTCGACACAGGCGAGTGTGTCAGCAACAGCACCAGGCCACATCCGCTCATCCTCGACGCGGCGGACAGCTGTTCGAGTCCTCGTGGAAGCTTTCCGGATCCGCCGAACTGCAACGTGTCTGCGAGGCCGCCACCGCTCGGCACGGACGGCCTTCGGGCGCCTACGCGGCATCGCCCTTTCTGATCAACATGCCGTCATCCTGCCACAAATACAGCCGATATCGCCCAGATAATCGGGTCACCGCCATGCGAGGGCGCTCCTGCTTCTCGCCAACAGCCATGCGCTCAACGGTCACTGCGTGATGCCGAAAACCACCAACAAATGCTCTCGCTTGAAGGTTCTGGCACATATTCCGTGAGAGACAGGCCGTTGGTGCGTGCGGCGGCCCCTGAGCGTCTTCCCCGACCTCGCGGCAATTACCTCTGGGGTAATCGCACTACCCAACCGACCTCAGCTACGTTCGCGGTCATCACCCACCCCCTGAACGAAGGAGCCCCGTGATGCCCGCTTACGGCTTCGCTCACCTCAACAGCCGGCGAAATCACTCCGACGTCATCCAGTACCTGGAGCACATTCAGGCGACCCTCGACCCCTTCGCAGGCCGCTTCGTCATCCACGGTCCGCCGGCCGAAGTCGTAGAAGGCAGTTGGCCCGGCAGCATGGTGCTCATCGAGTTCCCCAGCCTTGCCGAAGCCCGTGCCTGGTACGACTCCCCGGCCTACCAGACCATCCTGCACCTGCGCACCGACCACATCAAAGGCGACCTACTGCTGATCGAAGGTGTCGGCCCGAACTACCACCCGGCCGAACGAGCTCACAAGCTGCAAGCAGAAGCCGTCCGAGCGAGCCAGCCAACCGATTAGGGCCTGTGTGATGTTGTGATCAATCCCCGGGTTCTGCCCCTGTTCCGGGGCAGAATCCGGTAGGAATGTTGGCTGTGACGCGCAGGCAACTCGCCGACGAGCAGTGGAGTTTGATCGAGCCCTACCTGCCGATCGGCAGGTTCGGGCCCTATCCTGAACGGCTTCGTGACCAGTTCGAGGGAGTGATCTGGCGGTTCCGTTCCAGCGCCCAGTGGCGGGAGATGCCTGACGAGTTCGGCCCCTGGTCCACGGTCTTCGGCCGGTTCCGGGTCTGGCGGGACGCCGGCGTGTTCAGCGCCCTGCTCGAAGGGCTGATCGCCGAGGCCGCCCGCGAGGGGAGAACGGACCTGTCGCTGGTCAGCGTCGACTCCACGACCGTCCGCGCCCACCACGACGCCGCCGGGATGCTCGTGGACGAAGAGCTCATGCAGGCCTTGGAGGAGGCCGCGCGCGAGCAGGGGGCGGCCCGACAAAAAGGGGCGAGTCGCAGAACAGAACGGACAGGACGAGCGCAGACGGGTCCGATCGCGACGCAAGCTCCGTCTGAAGCAGGCCCTGCTCGGCAGGTCACGGGGTGGGCTGAGCAGCAAGGTCCACCTCGCCGCCGACCGCGGGTGCCGTCCGCTGGCGCTCGTCCTGACCGCGGGACAGGCCGGCGACAGCCCGCAGTTCGTCCCCGTCCTCTCCAAAGTGCGTGTGCGCCTGACCGTCGGCCGGCCTCGCACCCGGCCCGGCGCGGTCGCCGCGGACAAGGCCTACTCGTCCCGCGCCAACCGCGCCTACCTGCGCAAACGCGGGATCAAGGCCGTCATCCCGGAGAAGAAGGACCAGGCTGCCAGGCGGAAACGGAAGGGCAGCAGGGGCGGGCGACCCGTCGACCACGACACCGAACTCTACAAAGAGCGGAACACCATCGAGCGCCTGATCAACAAGCTGAAGGCCTGGCGGGGCATCGCCACCCGCTTCGACAAGACGCCCGAGAGCTACCTCGCAGGCCTTCACCTCCGCGCCTCGATGATCTGGATAGACGACCTCGTGCGACCGCTCGGCTGATCACAACATCACACAGGCCCTAGTGCAGCAACCCCAGACGATGCAATGTCATCGAATGTAGAACCCCGTTGCTCGTCCTCACGGAATGTGTGCCAGAACCCGTTCACGCCCCGCCTCCTTCAGACGGGCGGCCGCATCCGCGCTCGCCGCCCGCGCCGACTCCAGCCGCTCCCCCGCAGCCCGCACATCGCCCTCAGCCGCCGCCACGCCCCTACTGGCGCGGTCCGCCACCTCCTGCGCTGCGGCCCGCGCCGCCTCCAGACAGTCCGCCTCCGCCTCGGCTGCCTCCGCCCGCGCCACTCGGGCACGCTCACGGCGCGCGTTCCACCCGCCCTCCGGCATCCGCTTCCTGCGGCTGTACCTGGCCCGCGGCAGGTCCGGCGGGCCGAGCCGCCTGCGCGCTGCCGGGTGGAACCGCTCCCGGCTGCGGTTCCAGACCGGCGAAGCCCATCGCGGCGTCCAGGGCAGACCCTTCTACGTGTCCCCACTGCAACCGTCGTCTCGGTCGGCACGTCCGCCCCAGGTCACACCCCTGCGCAAGACGATCCCGCGCAAAGCCGCACGGTCATCCCGACAACGCACCGGATGTCGTCGACGTCGCGGCGACAGAGGAGGCAGTAGCGGGGCGACACGTTCCCACAGGTCATCAGAGACAAATCAAAATCATCCGAGACCCGCAGAGCTCTGTCGCCCCGCCGCCCAACCGAGTCCTTATTGCTGCTGCTGTTGCTGTTGCTGCTGCTGCTGTTGCTGCTGCTGCTGCTGTTGCTGTTGTTGCTGCTGCTGTTGCTGCTGCTGCTGCTGTTGCTGCTGCTGTTGCTGCTGTTGTTGTTGTTGCTGTTGCTGCTGCGGGTTCTGCTGTTGCTGTTGCTGTTGCTGTTGCTGTTGCTGTTGCTGTTGCTGTTGCTGTTGCTGTTGCTGTTGCTGTTGCTGTTGTTGCTGTTGTTGTTGCTGCTGTTGCTGTTGCTGTTGCTGTTGCTGCTGCTGCTGTTGCTGTTGCTGCGGGTTCTGCTGCGGGTTCTGCTGCTGTTGTTGCTGCTGTTGCTGCTGTTGCTGGTTAATTTGATTGATGATTTGGACTATGACCGGTTGCGCAATGCCGAGGCGTTTCCCCGCGGCTTCTGTCGCTGCTCTGGCCTCTGCCTTCACCACCTGCGGGGGGGCGCCTCTCTGCACCGCCGCTTGCGCTGCAGCCGTTCCTGCCCTTAGGACTGCGGCTGCCTGCGCCGAGGACACTGCCGGCCCGATGCAAGCCACAGAACCTACGGAGAACGGGCCCTGGCCCGTAACAGTGACCGGTCCGATGTGACCGTTAGAAGAGGAGCGCACAGACTTTCCGCCAGGCGAGATAGTGAACGTCTTACTGGCAGCGAAGCCATCCCCCGTCAGAGTGCTTCCGTTCACCCGACACTTCGGGGCGGAAACGGCGGAAGCTGAGGTGACGGTGGCTCCTACCGTTCCGCCTCCCAGCGCGACAATCACGGCGACACTCAATGCGATCTTGCCTTTCACGGACCTTCTCCTCTCGACACTGCACCGTCACCCAACCGTCAGGTAGGAAAGGAATTGAGACCCCTTCAGGAAGTCGACGACATAGCCTACCCGGCTGGAACTCGCCTGGTCTGAGCCTCAGCACCGGGGTGCCCTCGCCGGGAATTCTCCACCCCGCATTGATGGGTTCAAGTAGCACTAGACCTACTCGGCGCCTACTCAGGTCACTTTGCCAGACGGTTGAGCAGCTGTTGATGTTGCACGGAAAGTTGACGGGGCCCTTCGAAAGCGGGATCTCCCAGTACGCCCAGTACGCCGTATTTCCGTGGAGGTGGCACCTTCTTCTTGTTGCCTAGAGGCGGGGCAGTTGCGGCGCTGTGTTACAGTCCGGTTCTCCCTTTATGGTCTGATAGCTGCGCATCCGCCGACTACCGCCACGACCAGCAAGGCCCCAGAGCGGCATCATCTCGTGCCAGCTGGAGGGCAGCGCATACCTCTCTTCCACCATGCCCGCCATCCCGTTGAATCGCATCCCGAGTGCGAGGGTGCTGGGGGTGGCGGTCGCCCGGTCCACGGCTTCGGCCGAGCCGAGATCGTGGCGGCCCGCTGGTGGACCGTCGCTGTCGTAGCGCCGACCTCGGTCGCGGCCTTCGTCGTCGCCGTCCCGGCCCGCAGGTACTCCAGAAACCGCCGGCGCGGCTCCGGCGTGAAACGGGAAACTGCGCGCCCTCCGCTTCACGGGCGCGGCGGCCACCGCGTCGCACGCGGTGGCGAAAGCCGACTTCTCACTGCGCCACGTCTGGGCCCGGCCGCCGCCGTCGCGTTCGGGTCGTGGGCGCTGTGGCCGGTCTACGACCCATCGTGCGTCGTCTACTCCGGGTCCTACGTCCCCATGAATGCGCCGAAGGCCGAAGTCGACGCCGCCGCGCAGCGGCGCTACGACAAGGCCCTCGCCGACGGCGCGTGCGGTCCCAAGCGGGCGTGCTTCCACAACTGGACTCGGTGAGGCCGGTCCTGGCGTCACCTGGCGTGGTCGCCAGGGACGTATCGGGCCCGGATTCCTTCGACTTCGGTGATCAGGCGGGTGGCTGCCTTGTCGTGGTAACCGAGTGCCGAGCGCTTTGGTCTCCACGACCAGGTGGCCATCGGTGAGGAGGCGGTCGCCGACGCGGAGTCCGGTAGGTGGGACGTCCACCGGTACCCGGCCCGCCCACGCCGCCGCCGGGGTCCGCCTGGGGGCGGCCGGCCGCGCGCCGAGGCGCTTCGCCCTCGACGGTCCGGGCGATCCACTCGCACCCGGAGGCCTTTTCCGCGAGGCGCAGGACCAGCGGGGAGGGATAGACGCCGACAACCTCGCGTCGCCGTCGGCCTGGCGGCCGTGGTCGGCCAGCGCGCAGCGCTTCGTCAGCACCTGCATGTCGGTGACGAGCGTGCTGTGGAGGGGGCCGGTGGGCGTATCGCGGCGGCGGGCGCAGCCTGGCAGCGGGGCAGTCCGGGGAGGGTGACAGGAGAGGGGGCGAGAACAGCTTGAAAACCTCGCGGCGGATGCCTTTGCTGTCGGTGTTCTCTGGCATGGGGGTCCTTTTCGGCAGGCTGGCGTACCCATACTTTTGGCCCGAATAAAGGCCCCGGGCACGCGCCTCACCGCGTTTACGCGAGTGTTTGGATTTCGCTCCAGGACCGGAGGACGGGGTCACAGGGGCAGCCCGTCACTGGCCCTTGAGGTCCTCCAGACCGGCGGCGACCATCAGTGGAGTAAATTCCACGACACTGTGTGTGGCAACGTCGTTGAGGACGTAGGGATCGGTGGCAAGGAGACGGCTGAGGTCTTCGGTTGACATCTCGGAGGCGAGGTAGACGCCACCGGTCAGGGGTATCTGGCGCCCTGCTACAAGAAGCAACCGTTGTGAAATGAGCTGCTTCAGCCAGTCGCCATGGGCTGGCCTGAACCGATCCACCACGTCGACGGATGCCGTGTAAGTCACTGTGACCATGAACATGCCACAACCGTAGTGGTAGAGCATCGGGGCTGGCCAGTGATCATACTTCCCTGCACAGACAGCAGGCGTCACGCAATTTCCGCCGCAACCGGTCCGACGAACAGGACGGACTCGTGCCGGGGTCCTGCGCTTCGCTCCGGACGGGTTCGGGGCCGCCGTGGCGGGACGGCCATGCCAAGGCGTAGACCCCGGGCCGCAGTACGGCCAACGGCGGCCCGGGGGGGGGTGCCGCGGTCGCCGTCACGGCGAACCCGCTCCGAACCGGGGGACATCCTCGGCCGTCACTTCCAGGCGCAACCGCTTGGCCTAAACCGGCTACGCGACCGCGGTCCGCAGTCCGAGGGCGATGAGCACGGCACCGCTCACGCGGGCAAGGAGGCTGCGGAAGCGGGGGGCCCGGAAGGTCGTGCGGGCAGTCGCCACGATCGACGCCAGGGCCAGCAGCCAGGTCAGGACCACGGCGACGTGGGCGGCCGCCAGGACGGCGATCTGCGGCGCGACGGGGTCTTGAGCGCTGAGGAACTGCGGGACGAGCGTGAGATAGACCGAGGCCGCCTTGGGGTTGAGGACGTTCGACCACAAACCCTGCCCGAATCCGCCGAGCCCACCCCAGGGCGCATGCCAGACCCGGTGGCCGGTGGGCGGCGCCTCGGCCTTCGCGGAACGCCAAGTGCTGACCCCCAGCCAGACCAGGTAGACGGCGCCCAGCAGCTTCACCACGGTCATGGCCTTGGCCGAGGCCATGGCCAGGGCCGAAAGGCCGACCGCGGCGAAGGCCGCGTGCACCAGCAGTCCGCAGACGGTACCGAGCGCGACCCGGGCGCCATCACGCCGTGAACCCGCGATCACGTTCCGGCTCACCAGCACGAAGCTGGTGCCGGGGATCAGCACCAACGGCGTGACCGCAGCCACGAAACCGATCACCTGATGTGAATACACCCCGCGACACTACCCCCAACACCTCAACGCTGAAGGTGAGTTGCCCGCAGCACGACAGTGACGACCTTCAGACTGGACTGCCCTTCGAGCGCTCCAGCAGGCCGGCTTCCAGAAGCCGTAGTCTCGGCCGGCGGTCTCGGTCTCGGACCAGTCTTCTCCGCCTGGCCCCGGGCCTCTGGGCCCGCCCACGGCTCTCACACCTGTTGGTTCCTCTTCACGTGCCGCTCGCACACGCAGTCCTCGCCGGAAGCACGCCACATACCGGGGATCACTGAAACTACGCACTGCTCAACCAACCTGCGCAGTCCCACCCAGGCCGACGAACACCGCAGGTCAGACACCTAACGAGCCCAGACACTGCGCATATTCAGTGAGCCAACACAGCCACCGACACGCTCAGCCAACCTGCAATGCTCCGGGTCAGGAATATGACGCCTACGCAGATTCACTGACCAGCGACAGTCACGGCGGCGTCCTCGCGCCCTTCCCGCAGGAGCCACTCCACTGCCGCTCGACCACGGCGTGGGCGTAGTCGCGCACGCAGCCGTGCATGGCTGCGCGGGTGGTGGGAGGGAAGGTCTCGGCGTCGCGGGCGATCTGCGAAACCGCGCTGGCCTCCGCCGCCCACATGCCACTCCAGCACCAGCCCGGCCGCATCCCCGGGCTCCGCACACCACGATCTGAGGACCACACCGCCACAGTCGTACCGCACACACACGCGCACTCCCGGCCCGTCCCCACGTACGGAACCCCGTGGCGCACCACGCCACCCACCGGCCTGTCCGAGGCGGTGCCGCGCAGGCAAGTCGGCGACGCAAGGGTGACGGGCGGGCCGCCCGCTCCCGTACGCACCCGGTCTGGCCACCTGAAGAGCTGCGACCGATCCTGGCAGCCATCTATGGGTGCCTGCCCTCCTCACCTCCCCATGACGACTGCCTCAGGCAGGCCGACTGGTGGCGAGCCCAGCGATCACAAGTACGAAGCTGAGAGAGCACACGATGCGCTGCTGACGGGACCACATGTCCCACCCGCGTTCCAGCTTGCTCCCCACCATGATCCCGACCACGCCAACGGTAAATACGATGAATCCCAACACGGGCATGCAGCTATCCGATCCGTTAAGGGACGGACTCGTCAAGAGACCTACAGGGGCAAGACCCTTCGGCTCACCGGTTGCATGGTGGGCGGCCTCGTCGTGCGAACCTCCACGCGGCCGTCAGACCAGAACGCTTAAAGCAACTGCACTGGCCGGGTTGCGGCCCTCGGCCGCCCAGCTGCACCACCCTCTGGACGAGGGGGCGGCAGACCCGCGCCGTACGCTCCGCTGCGGCGAGGCGGCCGGTGGTCAGCACCCGGTCCCCCACGCGCAGGCCGTTGAGCGGGATGTCCACCACGAACTGCCCGGCGGAATCCGCACCCCGTCACCGTCCGCGTCCCGGACAGCCGGCTGCGGACCGGTCTGCGCGCAAACCACGGTCCGGGCAACCCACTGGAACCCCGCCGCATCCGAGAGACGCACCACCAGCGGCGAGGGTAGAGACCGACGACGCCGCCGTGCGCCTGGCGGTCACGGTCGAACACCTTCTGCCCGACCGTGAAACGGCGGGCCAACCATTCCCAAAGGGTGTCCGGAAAAGGCGGTCCGCTTGCGGACCGCCAGGGCCCGGAGGGCGGCTACGGAACGTCGCCCCGCCACACGAACCGGCCCACGTCACCGGAGCCCCCTTCGGCCGACCCGTAGTCGGACCGTCCACCCGGACCACACGAACCGTGATCGGACATCAACAACGTACCGTCCACCACCGCCTGCACAGGCCAACCGGCGACGTCGAGCAGTAACCCGTCCAGGGGTCACCCACCAGCAGCACGTACGCATGACCCAGCCTCGGCCCCGGCACCGCCCATACGGCCCGCCCGGCACCGTCAGCCGGCGCAACGTCGCGCCGAACTCCCGGCTCGAAACCGCCCTCACGGTTCCGTGGAACCTGGACGGTCACCGGACCGACGTCGGTGATGACGGTCTTGGCCCGCTTGCCGTTGCGGGAGTTCCGGGGGGGCTTCCCTGCCCGATCGTGCCGGTCATGGCCGAAAGGAACGCTCATTTCGTGCAGCCGCTTCGTGAGCTGCTGGAGCAGACCGCCCTCGCCCGTCAGCTGCAGCCGGCACCGCAAGTTCAAGAAGAACCTGCTGACTGATACGAGGTGATGCACGATCCCGTTACAGGAGCATCAATCCGTTCAGTCGACTTCGGCGTTTTCCGGCGCCGGAGGAATGCGGGTCGGAATATCGAACTCCGGATACAGCTGAAAAGTTCCCTGACATGCGGTCAGCAACCACTTTCCGTCCTCTTTTGACATCACGTAGAGCGGCGAGTTGTGCCCGAGCTCGTCGGCACAGACGACCGTCGCCCCGTCGGGCGGGTCGGTGTAGAGACCGATGATCCGCGTCCTTTTCCCTCGAAATCGCGGTCATTCGACCTCACCCGGGAACGGGTCCGGCGCCAGCGCACACCCTCCGCCAGCAGGATCCGGCGGACCTGGGATCTTCCCACCACGATCCCGGGCTGCCGGGCGGCGTCCGCCAGAGCCTCAAGCGTCCACTGAGATGTCCCCGCCGCGTCGTCCGCGGCCGGTTCACCATCCTCGCCCCTGGTCAGACGAGCCGGAGGGATTTGTCTGACCAGCGCAACAAGCGAACACGCTGCCACCCTCGGCATCGACATGCACATCGTCCGCCGCGGCCCCACCACCAGGGGATTCTCCGTCCGCCCCGTCGATGGACCGTCGGCTGGCTCATGAACCACCGCCGCCTGGCCCAAGACTACGAGGCCCACCCGCACCACTCCGAAGCCATGATCCACCCCGCGATGATCAACCTCGTCACCCGAAGAATCACCACCGAAACCACCCCCACACGGCGTGGCCTATGAATCGCACTCAACCCGGCAATCCGGGATGAAACAACGCGTTCAAACGCCCTCTGACACCAACCACCGACATGAATACGGCGCATCGCACCTAAAGGACAACACCCAGCTCCACGGCTGAACGTGCCCAGGGTGGTGGGGGCTCGTTCCGTGCGGCTTCGGTGAGTCGGTCCGGGCGCTCGATCTCCGCGATGCAGCTGCGGATCAATTCCAGGAGCACCCCGACACCACCGCTCCAGCGTTCGCAGTCGCTCGACGACGGGCGGGAGGGGTCAGTCGATGACGCGTCCGGCGGGCGTGGCCTACGCCCTGTCTGCTACCTCTGCCAAGAGTCGCCCGCCCAGGGTGGTCCGGGGTGACGGTGCGGCGAGGCGCCCGCGCCCGGTTCCCGCCCCTCGTATGTTCGATCGGCGCCGGCCGCGCCGGGAGCCCCGGTGCGCGCGTCAGACCCCTCCCCGGCCCTCCGCCGCGCGGGGCAAGCGGGGCGGGCCCGCCCGGGCGTCGGCTACTTGGGGCGCCCGTACATCCGCTGCGTGTGCCTCCTGAGCTGGGCCGACAACTTGTCGACCAACCGGTTCACAGCCACGTGAACGTCGGGGCCAACGGCGGGCACGGCACTGAGCTCCACGCCGTCCACCCAAAGGATGCCCAAGGCGTGGTGCTCCGAGCCTTCGGCCTTCAACGTCACCTGGGCGCTGAGGGTGTCGGTGGCCAGCCCCGCGTTGAGCGTGTCCAGCTTCTCGCCGACCCATGCGCGGAGCGCGTCGGTGATCTCGACGTTCTCCCCATCGAGTGTGTAGTCCATCGTCTGCCTCTCGGTTGTCTGACAAGGTCCTCGCTGGTCAGGCTAGGGCCTGTCGTCAAATCTCCGTGCCACCGAGGGCCTGGACGGCACCGGGCCGGGACGGGTCGGCCGTCCTGATGCCCGGAGCATTCTCACCTCGAAATCCTACGGGCCACTGATTCGGGCACTGAATGGGCTCCGGGCCACGATGAACGCGCCGTGGAAATGCCCGCATTTCCCCAGGAACCAGAAACGCATCGTGCAGCCGTCGCCGCTGATCGGCAAAGCACCCGCCGACGGCGAGGACGAGAACCGGCTCCTCCTCCACTGCGCAGCCCCCGCGGCCCAGCCCTGATCGCGAAGTGGATCAGCTACCAGGTCTCCAACGCCGAAGGGCAGGACTGGCGCCGCGGCATCGAAGCCGCCTTCCGCTACCGGGAACGCGAGGGCCACCCCCAGGTCCCTACGAGCACACCGAAGGCCCCTACCCGCTCGGGCGGTGGCTCTCCGACCAGCGCCACACCTGCCGCACCGCAACCATGACCGGCGAGCGGGCCGCCGAGCTGGAGGAGCTCGGGGTCGTCTGGGACACCGCCGACCATGCCTTCGACCAGGGCCTCGCCGCCGCACGCGCCTACCACCGCCTGCACGGCACCCTGGCCGCCCCCGGGGCGCGGCCATCCTCAGCGTCCAGATCGGGCAGCGGCTCACCAACGTCCGCCGGCCCGAGGACATCGGCCGGTGGCTCGCCACCCACCAACGGAAGTGGAACCGGCTGAACACCGAACAGCAGGCCCGGCTCGGTGCGCTCGGGATCACCCCAGCGCGGGTCGTACGAACCCGCCAGGCACCCGCGAAGATCCACGTCCGGGCGGGCAGCGGAAGCCTTCCACAAGGGCGTGACGGCCCTCGCGCAGTACCTCGCCATAGAGCGCCTGCGCCCACACATCAAGATCGTCGAACATGAGTCACGCTCCGAGTGATCGGATCCCCCTCCCCCCGAGGGGGAAGCGAAGACCTTCACTCAGCCGCTGGACGCGGCCCCACCTGGGACGAATAGGCGGGGGGCGGGTGTGGTCGTCCCTACGTCTCACATGACGTGTTGGCCAGGACAGGAGTTCCCGTCCTGTAGTCGAACTTCGCAACGGACAGGTCGAGTTGCCTTCGCTGATGACGGTCGAGGCGGTCGTGATCAGCCACCGCGCTCGGCCTCCACCTCTGCGCGGCCGGGCCGCTCGCCGCCCCTCGGGGTGGAGTGGGCCGGCTCCTGCCTGCCCGCCCCGTCCCCGGCCGCCGAGATGCCCGCCAGGCCGGGGACGGGCCTCGGATGCTGTGTACGGTCCCGGCTCCGGGCGGGCCGGGGAGCGGGACGCCGGCGCCCGCCCGGGGGTCAGCGTCTGCGGCGGCGGGCGAAGCGGGTGCGGTGTCCCGACGGGGCGGCGGCGGCCAGGGCGAAGGTCACGGTGATGTGCGCCCCTCCGAGCGGGCCGCGCGTGACGCGTACCGTACCGCCCGTGGCGGTCGCGGCGCGGCGCGCGATGTCGAGGCCCAGGCCGGTGGAGCCGGTGCTGGCTCCGCGGGACAGCGCGCGGTCCGGTTCCGGGATGCCCGGTCCACCGTCCTCGACGACGAGTTCCACGGCCTGGGCCGTGCGTGCGACGGCGACGGCGAACGCGGTCCCCTCCGGGGTGTGGCGGAAGACGTTGCCGATGAGGGCGTCCACCACGGCGGCCACGTCGTCGTCGGAGAGGGCGACGGCCGTGGGCTCCTGGGTGATGTCCAGGGAGCACGAACGGTTCTGCTGCTCCGCGAGGACCGCCCAGAAGGCGGTCCGGCGGCGGACGACCTCCGCCGCCTCGCTGCGCGGGCCCGCGCCCGCCGCGGGAGCGGAGCCGTGTCCCGGGGGCCGTTCCGTGGCGAGCAGGCCCTGACCCATGGGGCCGATGGCGAGCGGGGTGCGGGCCGCGGCGATGATGGCCTGCAGCTCGGTCTCCAGCTCGCAGACGGCCGCCTCGACCCTGGCCGACTCCGGCGTGCCCGCCATCCGTTCCGATGCCAGGTGGAGTGCGGTCAGCGGGGTGCGCAGGCGGTGCGAGAGGTCGGCGACGAGTTCGCGTTCGACGGCGAGGAGTTCGTTCATGCGCTGGGCCATCGCGTTGAAGGCGACGCCCGCGTCGTGCAGTTCCCGGGGGCCCATGGGTTCCACACGGGCGTCCAGGTCGCCCAGTCCGAGCGCGCGCGAGGCCTGGGCGAGCCGTTTGGAGGAGCGGACGACCTTGGCTCCGAGCCGGTCGGCGACCAGTACCGAGCCCGCGATCAGCCCGACGGCGAGGAAGCACATAACGGCCCACGACTGCGCCACCCCACGCGTGAGTTCCGCCTCGGGCACGAAGTTCTCGATGACGGCGACCTCGTCCCGCGGCAGCACCACGGGCTGCAGGCAGACCCACCCGCCGGGGACTTCCTGGGAGATCGACTCCCGCCCGCGCCGGGCCCGTTCGAGCAGGTCGGCGGGGGCCTTGGACCGCCCCAGGGAGCCGGTCCCCGGCAGGTGGACGACCAGGTGGTCGGCCGCGTCCAGGCCGGCCGCGGCCTCGCGCAGGGCGTCCGGGTCCGTGGTGAGGGCGAGTACCGGCGCGAGGGCTGCGCCGCGTTGCTGAGCGGCCGTCACGCCCTGTTCCTTGACCAGCGACATCACCAGGGCGCCCAGCGGTATGAGGAAGGAGAGGGCGACCATGGAGGTCACGGCGAGGGCCACACCGGCCAGGGAGCGCCTCAACGCGGTGCCACCAGCTTGATGCCGACCCCGCGCACGGTCAGCAGGTAGCGCGGGGCTGACGCCCGTTCGCCGAGTTTGCGGCGCAGGGAGGACAGGTGCACGTCGACGGTCTGGTCGTCCACGTACGGTTCGCGCCACACCTCGGTCAGCAGGCGGCGCTTCGAGACGACCTGGCCGGCGTGGTGGGCGAGGAAGGCCAGCAGGTCGAACTCGCGGCGGGTCAGGCGCAGCTCCTGTCCCGCCAGGTGCACGGTGCGCGCGCCCGGGTCCACCGCCAGCGCGCCGACGACGGTGGGCCGCAGGGGCTCACCGGCCTGCGCGGGCGCCGCGCCGATGGTGCCGCCGGCGGAGGCGGGGGGCGCGCCGCCGGTACGCCGCAGGACGGCGGAGAGGCGGGCGAGGAGCTGGCCCCCGGAGAAGGGTTTGACCAGGTAGTCGTCGGCGCCGGCGTTCAGGATGTTGATGATCTCGGACTCGTCGTCGCGGGCGGTGGCCACGAGCACCGGTACGGAGGAGATGCCGCGGATCATGCGCAGGGCGTCGCCTCCGTCGAGGTCGGGCAGTCCGAGGTCGAGGACGATCGCGTCCACGGGCGCCTGCGTGACCTCGCGGAGCGCGCCGAAGCCGTCGGCGGCGCTGCGCACGGCGTACCCCTGCTCGGCCAGGACTTCTATCAGTGACTGACGGATGCTGGGGTCGTCTTCCACGACCAGGACGCTCGGCATGCGGACACCTTAGAGGCTCGTTCCGGTGGTGGCCTCGGTCAGGGCGTGACGAAGGCCGGGACCCCGTCGGTGACGCGGAGCCGTACGGGGTGGTCGGACACCGGGATGGTGCAGCCGTCCCGCGTGCTGCAACTCGCGTAGCCGATCAGCACCGTCGCGCCGTCGCCGCTGCCGTCGCCGCGGCCTGACGCGCGGACGGGGAGGGTGGTGGTGACCGGGCCGTCGGGGTAGACGGGCACCGGCGAGTCGACCCCCGGGACCCGGATCGGCCGTACGGGCTGTGCCGCCGTCAGCGGGCCGTCGGCGGCGAGGGTCCCGGTGACGGCCACCGCGGTCGGCCGGCCGACGCCCTCGATGCCGGTGGGCGGCAGGGCAGCGCTGTAGAGGTGGAATCCGGCGGCCTCGGGCGCGAAGACGGCGGTGAGGGTGCCGGTCCGCTTCGAGGGCTGCCAGTCGGAGACGGAGAGCGCGACGGTGACTCCGTTCTCGGAGAAGCGCGCGGTGGTCGGGGGTCCGTCGGCCGAGGCTCCGGCGGGCTTCCCGCCGCAGGCCACGAGGAGGGCCAGCGGGACGAGGGCGCCCGTGGCGCGGAGCAGGCGCCGGGGCTGCGGGGAGGGGGTCATCGGGGGCCTTCTCGTTTCGTGGGGCGGCGGCGTGGGCTGCGAGGAGTGGCTCGGGGCGGATGGGCGGGGAGGGCGGAGGGCAGCCGGGGAGGCGGTGGGGGTGGCCGGGGCGGTGGGGGTGGCCGACGGGACGTTGCGTGCCTCGCCGTTCGGAGGGCCTCACAGGGACGCCGTGAAGCTCGTGCTCCACAGCCGCATGCGGTGGACGAGGTCGCTCCACACTCCGGTGGCCAGCGGCACGCCGACGGTCACGAGCATGCGGCCGCCCGTCCGCAGGACCCCTGCGCAGTGGCGTTTCACCAGGCCGAACGCGCCCAGTGCCGGCCGGAAGGCGAGCGCGGCCAGGACGAACGGGAGGCCCGGTCCGAGGCAGTAGGCGGCCATCAGCAGGGCGCCGCGGGCGGCGCTCGCCCCGTTCCGGGCGGGGGCCTGGACGGCGGCGAGAGTCGGGCCGACGCACGGCGTCCAGCCGACGGCGAAGACCGCGCCCAGCGGGGGAGCTCCGGCGAGGGCCGGCGCGGGGCGCAGGTGGCTGCGGAACTCCCGCTGCGCGAAGCCCGGGAGGAGGCCCGTGAAGGCGAGCCCCATGAGGACCGTGAGGAGGCCGAGCACCAGGGTGTCCTCCCCCCGATGGGCCAGCAGGCTCCGCCCGACGTAGCCGAACAGGCCCCCGCCTGATACGAGGACGGCCGTGAAGCCGAGGACGGACAGGACGGTGCCCGTCACCATCCGGCCGCGCCGATCGCCCCGTGCGTAGGCGAGGTCGGCGACGGACGGGCTGGTGACATAGCCGAGGTAGCCGGGTACGAGGGGCAGCACGCACGGCGAGAGTAAGGAGACGAGCCCGGCGGCGAAGGCGACCGGGGCCGCGACCAGGACCGTTCCTTCGATGAGCGAGGCGGCGCCCGTGGCGGTGGCGGCGACGGCGGCCGTCGCCGCGTCCGTGGCCGTGGCCGCGAGCGAGGTGGCGGCCGGCTGCCGGTACGCGTACGCCGTCATCCTTCCGCCGCCACGCGGTCGATCAGCGGCTTCAGCCGCCCGGCACTGACGGCGCCGCCGATGGCCACGGCGACGCGGCCCTCGCGGTCGACTACGAGGGTCGAGGGGATCGTCTGCGGGTTGAGCACCTCCGGCGGGAACCGCAGCAGGAGGGCTCCGGTGGGGTCGTGGAGGCTGGGGAAGTCCAGGCCGTGGGCGCGTACGAAGGACCGGGCCGCGTCCCGGTCCCGGTCGCGGGTGTTGATGCCGAGGAAGCGGACCCCGGCGCCCCGGACCTCGCCGCTGAGCAGGGCGAGGTCGTCGGCCTCGGCGCGGCAGGGCGCGCACCAGGAACCCCAGACGTTGAGTACGACGACCTCCCCGCGGAAGGCGGCGAGCGAGATCGGGTTCCCGTCCAGGTCGGTCCAGGTCAGCACGAGCGCGGGCCGGCGGGCCCGCGGGGCCGCGACCGTGGCGCCGGACGCGGATGTGACGGCGACGGTGCGGGCGGCCGCCCCGGTGCCGGAGGTGTGGGCGGAGGCGGTCCGGGGGCAGGAGGCGGAGCTGTCCGTCACTGTGCCGATCAGCAGCAGGGCCGCCGCCACCGCCAGACCGGCGCCGACCGGGAGGACGGCGGCCCTGCGTACTGGCCCTCTCACGGGGCCCACTTGCGCAGGAAGGAGCCGATACCGTCCGCCGTCAGGGACGGGTTGCCGCTGACGTGGGTGTCGACCCGCGTGGTGCCGGACGGCGATACGACCACCAGTACGGGCATCGTGTACGTCCCGCCGGAGGGGCTGTACTTGCGCAGCAGCGCGGAGTTGGCGGAGCTGTCGCCGCCGATGTCGACCTTGACGAGGTGGTAGTCGTCCGCGAGGAGCGCCGAGGTCGCCGGCTGGGCGAACACCTTGTCGGCGGCCTTGCAGTTCCCGCACCAGTTGGCCCCGAAGTCGAGCAGGACCATCCGGCCGTCGGACTTCGCCGAGCGCAGGGCCGCGTCGATCAGTGCCTGGGCGTCGGCCGAACTGTCGTAGCCGGGACCGGGGACCTTGGCCGGGGCCGGTGCGGGGAGGGCGGCCGACGTCGGCTTGGCGCCGCCCGTACCGGAAGCAGTACCGGAACCGGAACCGGACCCCGATCCGGAGCCGGCTGCGCCGACGCCCTTGCCCGCGCTGCCCGATGCGGAACCGGTGGCGGCGCCGGGCTGCGAGGCCAGGACGGACGCGGAGGCCGAGGCGGAGGCGGAGGCCGGGGGCAGCACCGAGGCGGTGGCGGACACTGCGGGGGACGCGTCCTGGGACGTCCGGTCGGCGGCCGGCGCCGATGCCGGCTCCTGGGCGCCGGGCGGCGCGGCGGATCCGGCGGGGGTGGAGGAGGGCCCGCACGCGGTGGCCAGCCCGGCCACGACCACGGCAGCGGCGACCATCCGCAGGCGCCGGGCGAGGGAGGGACGGGAGGGCGCCGGGCGGCGTCCGGAGCGGACGGACCGGAGCAGGCGAGAGCTCATGGCGAAGACCCCTGGGGCAGGTTCGGACGGCGGGACGGGCGAGGCGCGTCCCGGCTCGGTGAAACCGGGGCCGTCGGTGCACGGGGGTTCGTGCCCCGGTGCCGACGGCCGCTCGGCTGACGCGAGCATAGGGCCGGCGGGGGCCCGTGGAACCGGCTCGGGGCGATCTTGAGGTTGCCCTGAGGAACTGCTCACCTTCCCGTTCGCCGCGCCCCGTCCCCCGGGGGCAGGAGCGTCGTGAACGGGGCGGAACGGACGGGGCGCCCGAGCGGCACGGACCGGGCGGCCTGGGGACGCGACGGCCGGGCGACGCAGCGGCCGGGCGGCCGGGCGACGCGGTCGTCAAGCGGGCCGTTGTGCAGGCGGCCTGCCGTGCCGTCAGAAGGAAGTCTCGCGGACGCTCGCCTTGGCCGACGGGGTGATCGTGGCCGTGATCACCGACCGGTGGTCGTCACCGCTGAAGGTGACGGTGAGGGTGTCGTCGGAGTCCTGCGAGGTGGTCGTCCGGAAGCCGAGGCCGGGAACCGCGGAGATCAGGCAGACGCCCCGGCTCCCGTAACGCACCGTGACCTTGCCGCCCTGTGAGGGGACGGTGTGCAGCCCCGCCCCGCCCTGTTCGCAGTCGACGCCGGGCCGGGGCGCGCTGGTCCGGGGGGCCTCCGGAGGGGCCTTGGCGGGGGTGGGGCTGGGAGAGGGGGGCGCCGACGAAGGCTGCTGCGTCACGGTCGGCGAAGGGCTGACCGAGGCGCTCGCGGTCGGGGAGGCCTGTGGCGGTCCGGGACTGCCCGCCTGCCAGGCGGGGGGCGTGTCGATGACGACCGGGGCGGAACGCGCGACGGGGGGCTTGTGGCTGGTCGACCCGACCACGAACTGGACCGTGGCGAGCACGGCGGTCACGCTGGCGGCCGTGCACGACAGCCATATGAGCAGGTAGCGCGGAAGTCGGGGCACGGGCCCATAGTGGCCGACGGGCGCAGGTGCGCGTACACCGGTGCCCCCGGCCGAACCGGAACCCGTCGTCGGCCGGTTGCGCACGGGGGTGCAACCGGGTGGTCCGGACTGCTCCGGACTGCTCCGGGTCAACGCGGACGTCCCCCTGGCCGCCGGGCCAGGGGGACATGGCCGTCCGCGAACCTGCGTGCAGGTGTGCGGGGGCCGCCCTGTGGGGGGGTGTGGGGGCGCGCCGGAAGGAGATCGAGGGGTTACCTCGGGGTGCCGAAGTCCTGGGTCCACCAGGGGCCGCCGTCGCCCTTGTGGACGCCTATCCCGATCTCCTTGAAGGAGCAGTTGAGGATGTTGGCACGGTGGCCGGGGCTGTTCATCCAGGCCGACATGACCGCGGCGGCGTCGCTCTGCCCGCGGGCTATGTTCTCGCCGAGGCCGGACCACTTGTAGCCAGCCCCCTCCACACGGCTCGTCATGGTGGACCCGTCGGGCCCGGTGTGCGACATGACGCCGCTGCGGGCCATCGTGTCGCTGTACGCCCGCGCCGCCGCGCTCAGCTTCGCATTGACCGTCAGGGGGCCGCAGCCGGCGGTGGCGCGCTCCTTGTTGACGAGGGTGAGCACGGTGGACTCGGCGTCCCCGTTGACGGTTCCGGAGCCCGAGCCGGAACCAGAACCGGAACCCGAGCCGGAGCCGGAGGAGCCGCCGGAGCCGGTGCCCTTCGTGGAGGTGGAGCCCTGGGCCGGCTTGGCGGGCCGGCCGACGCCCGAGGTGTCCGGCGCGCTGTCGGGCCGCGTGGCGTCCTCGTCGGGGGCTGCGGCTCCCTTCGCGTCGCCGGAGCCGGGCTGCGTGCCGGGCGTCCCCGACGGGCCGGCACTCGCGGACGCGCTCGTGCTCGCACTCGTACTCGGGCTCGCACTCGCGCTCGCCGACGCCGGGGCGGCCGGGAGCGCCCCGGTGGTGTCCGTCGCCGCCTTCGACGACCCGGCGTCGGAGGCGGCGGCTCCGGCTGCCTGCCGGTCCGTACGGTCACCACCTCCCGAGTCGGCCACCGCGACCCCGACCGCCACCAGCGCGGCGGCCGCGGTGGCGGACAGCACGATGCGCGTACGCGTCGCCTTCTTCCGGCGGGCATTGGCGCGGGACGGGGTCGCGGGGGTTCGGCTGCGGCTCATGCCGGTAACACCTCACTGGAGAGGGGACGGGAAGTACGGCCGAGCCTAGGCCTGTGACCAGGGCACATCGCCCCGTGGAGGGGCTTCTTCAGGTTGCCCTAAGGAAGCCCGCAGGATCGACACAGGGATGATCCGGAACATTGCCCCCAACTCCGGCGGCCCTCCTCAGTTCGTCGCGGCGATGTCCGTCCGCCGTTCGCGATCGCTGGCCGTGCTGCGCACCGGGCCGTGCGGTCGGCGCGCACCAGTTGGCGCCTGTCCGGGCACGGGGGCCCAGTGCGGTGACGGCGGCGGTGGTGAAGTAGACGCGGTGGCCAGCCTCGACGGCGGCCCGACCGAGCGCGACCGACAGCATCGTCTTGCCGACGCCGGGCGGCCCGACGAACAGCACGTTGCTCGCGTCATCCAGGAACCGCAAGGTCGCAAGCCCGCGGATCAGCTGCTCGTCGACGCCGGGCTGGGCGGCGAAGTCGCAATCGACATCCGCTCGGTGCGGACCTGGTCCAGCACCCGGTTCAGTGCTTCGGCAGCGTCGTGCGGCTTCAGGTAGGACAGGTGCCCTTTCAGCTGCTGGAAGCGTCTGGCCTCGCTCATCTGCATCGGTGGTGTGCTCACTCCACGTGGTCCTCCTCGGGCGTCGGGGCGGTCCACAGCCGGTCGGCCACAGCTGCATGGTGGGAGAGATCGATGACCACCCGCGCCGCGGTCGCGGAGCAGCTCGTGCCGGTCCCGCGCAGGCGCTCGGCCTCGGCCAGCGCGTCCTCCGACGGCGGTCGGCGGACCTTGCTCTTGCAGGGCGCCCGGTCGGAGAACGAGGCCAGCACCGCGCGCTCCAGCGCGATCACGTGCCCGGCGTCGCGGACGGTCTACCCGGATCCGCTCGGGGCCCGGCGGTGCTTGGCGACCACGGCCCGGCCGACGGTCAGGATGTGGAGGTAGTCCTCGCCGAGGCGGTGCAGGACTTTGACCTGGGCGCCGGGCAGGCCCGGCGGGACGGAGTACGGGTTGCCGTCGAAGCAGACCAGGCCCTGCGGGCTGACGGTGCGCTCGACTTCCGGCTCGGCGGGGAACGGACGGGTCGGGACGTCCAGCAGGGGCTCGGCCGCCGCGAGATCGGCCGCCGTCACCGACGCGCCCTCGATCAGGCGGCGCCGCTCGTCCATCCGCAGGTCCCGGAGCCTTCGCGCCCGCTCGTCGTCCCGGGCGGGCGCGCTGCGGTGGGCGGGGGCCGGGTGGCCGCGCAGGCTGGTGGCGGCGTACCCGGGGTGGACCGCGTGCGCCGTCACGCGGATCCGGTCTGCGTCAGCCGTCTCTGGAGCTCGTGGGTGAAGAGCAGCATCCCCGCCTCAGGCGGGCCGGGCGGGGCGTCCGGCCCGGGGGCTTCAGGGCGTCGGCCCGGGGCCGGCGGTCCGCGACGGCGGAGCCGGGCGCGGCCGTCGGCGCCGGAGGTGGTGCCAGGCCGCCGCGGCTGCGCCGGTGCCGGCGAGGAGGCCGGCCGGCCAGGCGTAGGCGGTTCCGGTGCCGGCGGCGGACGCCGGGGGCGGCGGGGCGGCGGGCGGGGCGGGCGTTCCGGCTCGTTGGGGCCGGGGCGGCGGTAGGAGCGAGCCGACGGGCTCCACCCGGCCGGTGGCGGCGAAGCCCCAGTCCAGCAGGGCCCGCGTCTCCTCGTACACCGCGAAGGCGCCGCCCTGCTGGGGGTTCATGACGGTGACGAGGAGGGTGCGGCCGTCCCGTCGAGCGGCCGTGACCAGGGTGTATCCGGCTTCGGAGGTGTAGCCGTTCTTGACGCCGACGACGCCCGGGTAGACGCCGACGCCGTCCTCGCCGGTCAATAGCCGGTTGGTGTTCTCGATGCCGTACGTCCAGGCCGGCCGCCCCTCGGCGTCCGTGTCCCCGGGGAACTGCGCGTCGGTGAGGGCGGCGTAGCGGGCGAAGTCGGGGTCGGCGAGCCCGGCCCGGCCGAAGACGGCGAGGTCGTAGGCGGAGGACACCTGGCCATCGGCGTCGTAGCCGTCCGGGGAGACGACGTGGGTGTCGGTCGCGCCCAAGGCGCGGGCCCGGGCTTGCATCTGGGCGGCCGTCTGCGTCCAGCCGCCGTTCATGGAGGCCAGGACGTGGACGGCGTCGTTGCCGGAGCTGAGGAAGACGCCCCGCCACAGGTCGGGGATCCGGTAGGTCAGGCCGGCGTCGAGCCCGACGAGGCTGCTGCCCTCGCCCACGTCGGCGAGTTCGGCGTCGGTGACGGTGTGGGTGCCGCCGCGCGGCAGGTGGGGCAGGGCCGTGAGCGCGAAGAGGGTCTTCATGGTGCTGGCGGGCGGCAGTCCCAGGTGGGCGTTGTGGGCGGCGAGCACCTCCCCGCTTCCGGAGTCGGCCACCAGCCAGGACAGTGAGGACAGGTCGTCGGGCAGGGCAGGGGCGCCCGGGCGGGGCCGGACCTGGACCCCGGGGCGGTGCAGCAGGGCGGGGTCCGGCGGGGCCTCGGCGCGCGGCGGAGCGGGCTCGGCCCGCGCCGCGGCGCCGGTGAGCGGGGGCATGAGGACGACGCTCGCGCCGGCTGCCAGAGCGGTCGCCCGGGCGAGGAGCCTGCGTGCTGACGGACTGAGGGCCATCCGGCCACGGTAGGGAGGCTCAAGGGGGTTCGCAGCCCGGCATGGGCCGAGCGGAGCAGCGCCCTGGGCCGGGTGGGGCACCGTCATCGATCGTGCCGGTGTTCCCCGTGCGGGCGTCTCGCGGCCTGCCGCGTTGTGCGTACGTCCTCGCGGCGGTCCTGCCGCGTCGACCTGACGAGCGCCGGCCCCCAGGTCGAGCCACGTGCTGGGCTCCGGCACTCCGCCGACGAGGACGACAGCCGGCCCATGGTGGATGGCCTCAGGATCGCCGGGCGTAACTCCGCGGCCGAACCGCCGGCCGCCAGGGCGGCTGGAACGCGAGGTGCGCTGAACGGCGAGGTACGCACGGGCGTGGCGGTCACCTCCGACGAGGGGCCCGCGCGTACGCCCGGCAGACCGGCGGACACAGCGCTTCCTCGCCGCGCCGTGTGACCGCTGTGCGTGGGCAGGCGTGCGTCCCGGCCCACGGACCCCTACGCCCACGAACCTCGGACACGCGCTCACGCGCAGCGCTCACCCCCGAGCATCAGCCGATCAGAGGTGCCGGGGTGGCACGCACGTCCCGACCACCGCGCAGCTCCGCCGTGCCGACGGAGCCGCCGTCGTCGTAGCCGGACACGTCCGACGGGACTCCTCCGGTTCTGCCATCCACTCCCGCTCGAAAGCCGGCACCCACCGCTCCGCACGCAGGTCGGCGCGCAACCGGGCCAGGAGTTTCGGCCGGCGCGCCGGCTGCGGGCGTGTGGGCACGGCCGCGCCGGCCGGGTGTGTGCCCGGGCTGGGCGCTCGCGGGCTCCTCCATACGGGGTCTCCTCAGGCCCGGGACCGGCACGTACCGTCCCGTCCGACGGCCGGGCCGGAGCCACTTGGAATCCCCGAAGTCCGGTTGAACGCGAAGGCCGAGGGCAGAGTCCCGTGGGTGTTCGTCTATCGAGGGGTGGGGCTGTGTCCGACATGAGCGTGGCGACGTTGGCTCTCTACTACCGCGGCGAGGGGCCCGTACTCGTGGCACTGGGCGGGACCTCGATCCCCGCGAGGCTCGACGTCGTCGATCCGTCCGGCCGGGTCGTGGCCGTGTACGAGGTGGACGCGCCGTCCCCCGCCTCCGACTCCGACTCCGATTGCGCAGGCACCTTCGGCGCGGACGATGTGATCGAGGTGTCCGGAGGGGCCGACATCAGGTTCATCGCGCTGGAGCGCGACTCCGACGGACGGTACTTCGTCAGAGCGGCGGTCGGCGGTCGCGAGCGGCTGTTCTCGGCGACGGTGAACTCCGCCACCGGGAAGGTGCTCTACGACGCCGGCGGCCCACCGGCGGTCCGCCCCACCCCGGCGAGCGGCGTCGTCACCGTTCTGTGAGGCGGTGAGACAGCGAAGGACCCCGGCCTCTGTGAGGAGGACGGGGCCCTTGATCGAGCGCTGGGCAGGCCTTGCACCTGCATTCCCCCACGGGAAGTGGGGTGTCTTTCCTTGGACCACCAACGCGAGCCCCGCGACCGGGAGTCCCGGCTGCGAGCACAAGATCGAATATACCCTACGGGCCGGGTGGAGCGGGCGGGTCCTCCCCCGGGTAGGTGTCCGTGAGTTCGGCGCCGATCCGGGCCAGCCACTGCCGTACCTCGGGCGGCTCCAACACCTCGACCCCCGCCCCCAGTCCGGCCAGGTGGCCCGCCAGGGCCTTGGCGGCCGGGCCGGCCACCCAGACCTCGGTCCAGCCGTCGGGCAGCGGACCGCCGACGCGCACACGGCCGCCGAGGAACCGTTGCAGCAGGCCCAGCGTGTCGGGGCGGACGCGGGCCCGGGCGGTCACCGCGTACATGCCGTCCTGGAAGGCCTCGGACAGGGCCCGCCACGCCGTGCCGAGGTCGAAGTCGGGCGGCCGTACCACCGGTTCGCCGGTCGGCTCGACGGAGGTGACCCGGCTGAGCCGAAAGGTACGCAGGCCGCTCTCCGTACCGGCGACCAGGTAGTCCACCCCCGCCTTGGCCACGAGCCCGAGCGGGTCGACAGTACGCTCACCGGCCGGTTTGCCGGGGCCCGCGTACCCGAGGCGGACTCGGATCCCGTCCACGACGGCGGCCTGGAGCGCGGAACGGTGGACGGCATCGGCGGTGACGGCGTTGCGGGACCAGTCCGTGGCGTCGACGACCCCCGCGCGCGTCGCGGCCTCGGCCTGCGGCCTCAGGGTCGACGGCAGGGCCCGGACCAGCTTGCGCAGGGCGGTGCGCAGTTCGGGGGTGGCCGACAGGGGGCCGGTGATCAGGAAGAGCGCCCGGATCTCCTCGGCCGTCAGCCCGGTGAGGTTGGTACGGGCCCCGCCGACGAGGGACCAGCCGCCGCCGCGGCCGCGTTGCGAGTAGACGGGGATGCCCGACGCGGCCAGGGCCTCCAGGTCACGGCGCGCGGTGCGTTGGGACACCTCCAGTTCGGCGGCCACTTCGGGGACGGTGACGCGGCCGCGTTCCTGGAGGAAGAGCAGGGTCGCCACCAGCCGGTCGGCTCTCATGCGTTCTTTCCTCCTGCGTGGGCGGGCTCGTCGTCGTTTTCGCATTGTCCGCGGAAAACTGGCCGGAGGATGGCCACTTTTGCTTCCAGGATGGACGTATGAACAACACCGAGCAGCTCATCAAGATCCCGTCCGACTCCACCGGTACCGCCGCCGTCCCCTCCGACCCCGCCTCCGCCTCCGCCTCTGCCCCTTCCCCTTCTTCCTTCGATCCGCGGGCCGACCTCGCCGCGGCCGTCGAGCTGGCGGGCCGTACGCTGGCCGCCGTCCGGCCCGAGCAGTACGACGCCCCGACCCCTTGCGAGGAGTTCGATGTGCGGCGGCTGTCCAGCCACCTCGTCGCCGTCGTCCGCCGGATCTCGGTGATCGGGCGCGGCGAGGACCCGTTCGGCGTGCCGTCCTTCGCCGACGAGATCCCCGACGGCGGATGGGCGGCGGCCTGGGAGCCGGGTGCCCGCGAGGTCGCGGAGGTGTGGGCGGATCCGGGCGTCCTGGGGCGGCAGCTGCGCCTGCCGATGGGCGTCCTGCCGGGTGCGGCCGCCGCGGCCGTCTACACCCACGAGCTCACGGTGCACACCTGGGACCTGGCCAGGGCGACCGGACAGGACCCGGAGTGGGACCAGGCCCTGATCGAGCGGGTGATCGACGTCGTACGTCGCGCACTGCCGGCCGAGACCCGTGGCGGGCGGATCCCCTTCGCCGAGGTGGTCGCCGTGGACGCCGGTGCCCCGGCCATCGACCGGCTGGTGGCCTGGGCCGGACGCCGCCCCTGAGGGGCCTCGGGGCGGCGGACGAGGTGCGGGCCGTCGTACGCGGGCGACGGCCCGGCCGCCGGGCGCCCGCGGACCGGCGTCAGTACACGAGCAGGCGGTCGCAGGTGACGGTGCCGCTGGGGAGCGAGGCGTCGCTGTTGAGGATGTAGAAGGCGCCGTCGAAGGCGGTCGGGGTCATCCTCGGCACGACGATCAGCGTCTGGCCCGCCATCTGGAGTCCGAACCGCCGCACCACGTTCGTGTTCAGCAGGGCGAACAGGTTCGTCGTCAACGCAGGGAGCCGCAGGATCCGGTAGGTGCGGTCCCCTCCCGTTCCCGTCACCGGCGCCTGGTACTGGGTGTCCCCCCACTGCGACGGGTGCGTCGCGACCCGTCCCGCAGCGTCCAGGGCCTGCAACCGCAGCTGCGTGCTGTCCCGGACCCCGGCCATGTGGATGTGCAGCTGGTTGAGCTGCCGGGCGGACTGCGAGTTGATCCCCAGCCCGATGTAGCGGTACTCCACGGGAACGTCGCCGCCCCTGCGGGCGTTCTCCCAGGCCTCGTGCCAGTAGTTCGCGACGTTGGGGTTCAGCAGGAACGGGCACTCGATGCCTGTGATCCGGCAGGCCGGGACGGTCAGGTAGTTGTGCTTCGACATGGGCTCGCCGTGCAGCACCACGTAATTGGGGGCGGTCTTGAGGCAGTCCGCCTTGTGCCCGCTGGGCGGGACGATCCCCTGCGTGCAGTACTGCACGTCCTGCCACAGCGGGTCGGTGTCCGCGGGACTGCCGCAGAGGGGCTGCATCTGGGCCGGCGGGCACGGGCTCGGGCCGCCCGGAGGGGGCGGTTCCGTCGGGCAGGGACAGCCTGGCGTAGCGCCGGAGCCGGGCGGCGGACACACCGCCGCGGACGCGCTGCCGGCCGCCCCGGCCAGCAGGGCGCCCGCCCCCAGGGCACCGGAAAGCGCCACGAACTGACGCCGGGGCATGCCGTTCGGCGTGCCGGTCTCATTCATGCAAGGACTCCGATGGTCGACGAACGCTGCTTCGGCCGACCAACCTAGGCGCCGGAACGCCCGCCTCCCGGGAAGGGGCGGGGGGAGCGCCCAGGATTGCGCCGGAAGGCCGAACAGCACCGGCCCGGTACCCGTGCGGTCGCCGAGCAGCCCCGGCGGTCCTGCGCCGCTGACCCCCGCCCCGCGTGTATCCCGTACGCGCCCACGGGATACACGTGCCGGCCGACCGACCATCGAGCAGGCACCTCCGGGGTGTTGCGCCGACGGGGCCGGGCCCCGTACGACGGGTCCGTCCCCGTGCCGGAGTCGCCTTCGAGTCCACTCGATGGTGTTGGCTGGTGGGGAAACACCGCGACGTGCTGACCATACGGATGACGAGTCTCCTCAAGGAGCACACCATGACGCAGAAGATCTGGTTCATCACCGGTGCCTCACGCGGCTTCGGCAGGGAGTGGGCCATCGCCGCCCTCGAACGCGGCGATTCGGTGGCCGCGACCGCGCGCGACCTCTCCACGCTGGGCGACCTCCGCGACACGTACGGGGAGCGACTGCTGCCCCTGCGCCTCGACGTGACGGACCGTGACGCGGACTTCGCCGCCGTGCGGCAGGCGCACGAGCGGTTCGGGCGCCTCGACGTGGTGGTCAACAACGCCGGTTACGGCCACTTCGGCATGATCGAGGAACTCACCGAGGCCGAGGCACGCGCGCAGCTGGAGACCAACCTGTTCGGTGCCCTGTGGGTCACGCAGGCGGCGCTGCCGTTCCTGCGCGAGCAGGGCAGCGGCCACATCCTCCAGGTCTCCTCCATCGGGGGCATCAGCGCCTTCCCGCTGGTCGGGATCTACCACGCGTCGAAGTGGGCGCTCGAAGGCATGAGCCAGGCGCTGGCCCAGGAGGTGGCGCCGTTCGGCATCAAGGTCACGCTGATCGAGCCCGGCGGGTTCGCCACCGACTGGGCGGGTTCCTCGTCCAGCACGTCCGAGCCGCTGCCCGCGTACGCCGACCTCCACCAGGAGGTGCAGGAGCAGCGCCGCAAGCGCGTCGGTGCGCCGGGCGATCCGACCGCGTCCGCCGCGGCCGTGCTGAAGATCGTCGATGCCGACGAGCCGCCGCTGCGCTGCTTCTTCGGTTCGGCGCCGCTCGGCATCGCCAAGGCCGACTACGAGCAGCGTCTCGCGGTGTGGGAGAAGTGGCAGCCCGTGGCCGACCTCGCTCAGGGCTGAGCCGGCGGGGGCGCTGGGCCCGGGCGCAACCCGGCGCACGAAGCGGGCGGCCGAGCGCGCAAGCCCGAGCAGCGATCTCCGGGGCGGAGGCCGGTGGCAGTGGTCTCCGCCCCGTCGGGATCACTTTTCCCCAAGCCCTTTCGACGCGATTCCGAGCGGGCGTGAAATGCGACTCCCGTTTCCCGCGTTCCTGCCGACTCCGCAGGTCACCGAGGGGATGGTGAGGTCTCAGGGACGGTGGTGTCCAGCGCGTCGCCGGGGAATTCGGCGTGGGTGTCGAGACCCTGGCCACGGCGGGCAGTGTGGTGTTTCCTTTCAGAAAGAGGCCGGGTGCCACCGCGCCGACGGTGTCGGCGCGACGGAAGCCAAGCTGACGGGGGGGAGAATCCCATGACCGCCGCGCGCGACGTCCCCGACATCCCTGACGTCCCCGACATCCTGTCGCAGGAGTTCGCCGACGACCCGTACCCCACCTACCGGGCCCTGCGCGAGAGCGCGCCCCTCGTCTGGCACGCGCCGACGCAGAGCTACCTCATCTCCCGCTACGAGGACGTCGCGCTGGCCTTCAGGGACAAGGATTCGCTCTTCACCACGGACAACTACGCCTGGCAGGCCGAGCCCGTCCACGGCAAGACCCTCCTCCAGATGAGCGGCCGCGAGCACGCCACCCGGCGCGCGCTGGTGGCTCCGGCCTTCCGCGGCAACGAGCTGCGGGAGAAGGTCGTTCCGCTCATCGAGCGCAACGCCCGGGAGCTGATCGACGCCTTCCGCGACGCCGGCTCGGTGGACCTGGTGAGCGGCTTCGCCTCCCACTTCCCCATCACCGTCATCGCCGACATGTTCGGACTGGACCGCTCCGGCCAGGAACGCATCAGCGGCTGGTACCGGGCCTTCGTGGCGTTCACCGGCAACCTGGCCGGGGATCCCGAGTGCGCGGCGGCCGGGGCGCGGGCCCAGGCCGAGTTCGCCGCGTACATGCTGCCGGTCATCAGGGACCGGCGCGAACACCTCGGTGACGACCTGCTGTCGGCGCTCTGCACCGCCGAGGTCGACGGGGTTCGCATGAGCGACGAGGACATCAAGGCGTTCTGCAGCCTGCTGCTGACGGCCGGCGCCGAGACCACGGACAAGGCCATCGCAGGACTCTTCTCGAACCTGCTCGCCGATCCGCGGCAGCTCGCGGCCGTCCGGCAGGACCGGACGCTGATCGACCGGGCCTTCGCGGAGACGCTGCGCCACAGCCCGCCCGTACACATGATCATGCGTCAGGCCGCCGTCGACGTCACGCTGAGCGGTGGCACCGTCCCGGCCGGCGCCACCGTCACCTGCCTCATCGGCGCGGCCAACCGCGACCCCGCGCACTACAAGGATCCGGACCGCTTCGACGTCTTCCGGGACGACCTGACGGCGACCACGGCCTTCTCCGCGGCCGCGGACCACCTGGCGTTCGCCCTCGGACGGCACTTCTGCGTCGGCGCCCTGCTGGCCAGGGCCGAGGTCGAGATCGCCACGAACCAGCTCCTGGACGCCATGCCGGACCTGCGGCCGGCCTCCGGCTACGACCCGGCCGAACAGGGCGTCTTCACCCGCGGCCCCAGGTCCCTCCTCGTGGACTTCACCCCGCCCACGACCTGAGCGGCGGCGTTGCGCCCTCCCGGGGCCGCCGCTCGTCCGCCCCTGGTTGAGCACCCTTCGGCGGGGTAGCGGATCGGCATGGCACTCGAGAACTCCTCCGCACCCGCGACCGCTTACGCACAGCCCGAGATCGATGTCCCTGCGCTGACGGCCGTCCTCGACGGGGAGTACGCCGGGATCCGCGACCTGGTCCGCGGGAACCTGACTACGTACTCCTCCATCCTCGACGAGGCCGACGAACTCGGCATCGACGCCTATCGCGAGCGGGTGCGGGAGGTCGTCGTCAAGATGGCCGCGACCGGCCAGACCGGCATGGGCTTCCCCGTCGAGTACGGCGGGGGCGGGGACGTCGGGGCATCGATCGCCGCGTTCGAGACCCTGGCCTTCGGCGATCTCTCCGTCCTGGTGAAGGTGGGCGTCCAGTTCGGCCTCTTCGGCGGCGCGATCCTGCACCTGGGGACCGGGCGCCACCACGAGGCGTACCTCCCGGGCCTGATCACCGGCGAGCTCATGGGCAGCTTCGCGATGACCGAGACCGGCCACGGCTCCAACGTCCAGGCGCTCGGCACGGTCGCGACGTACGACAGCGCGACCGGGGAGTTCGTCATCACCACCCCCGACGACGACGCCCGCAAGGACTACATCGGCAACGCGGCCCGCCATGCCGAACTGGCGGTCGTCTTCGCCCAGCTGGAGGTCGACGGCAGGTCGCAGGGCGTGCACGCCTTCGTCGTACCGTTGCGGACCGGTGGCAGGACGGCGCCCGGCATCCGGATCGAGGACGACGGCCGCAAGATGGGGCTCAACGGCGTGGACAACGGCCGCATCTGGTTCGACGGCGTACGGGTACCGCGCGAGGCGCTGCTCAACAGGTTCGCCGACGTCACGCCGGAGGGCCGCTACGAGAGCGCGATCGACGATCCCAACCGGCGCTTCTTCACCATGCTCGGCACCCTGGTGCAGGGCCGGGTCAGTGTCGCCGGCGCCGGGACCAGCGTCGCCAAGGTGGCGCTGACGGTCGCCACGAAGTACGCGGCGCGGCGCCGGCAGTTCGGGGCGGGTCAGGGCTCCGAGGAGCAGGTTCTCCTCGACTACGGGCTCCACCAGCGCCGCCTGCTGCCGCTGATCGCCCGGACCTACGCCCTGCACGCGGCGCAGGACGTCGTGCGCACCCAGCTGCACGAGGTCTTCTCCGGCCTCTCCGGCATCGAGGGCGACGCGCGGGCGCGACGCCGGCTGGAGGCACGGGCGGCGGGCATGAAGGCACTCAGCACCTGGCACGCCACCCGCGTCGTCCAGGAGTGCCGCGAGGCGTGCGGCGGTGCCGGCTATCTCGCAGTCAACCGGTTCGCCGCGCTGAAGGGCGACAGCGACGTCTTCACCACCTTCGAAGGCGACAACCACGTCCTGCTGCAGCTCGTGGCCAAGGGGCTGCTCACCGATCACGCGAGCGAGTTCGAGGGACTCGACCAGCTCGGCATGGTCCGCTACGTCACCGGCCTGGCCGTCGAAACGGTCATCGAGCGGACCTCGGCGCACAAACTGCTCGAACGGGTACGCGATCTGCTGCCCGGCGGCGACGACTGGGACCGAGAAGCCGGCCTGCTCGACCCGGAGTACCAGTTGGCCATGTTCCGCTTCCGTGAGGAGCACCTGCTCGCCGGGCTGGCCCGGCGGATCAAGCGCGGAATCGACCAGGAGCGCGCGGCGGGCGCCGTGTTCTCGCAGGTCCAGGACCACGTCATCGCACTCGCCCGCTCGCATGTCGAGCGGCTGGTCGCGGAGGCCTTCGTGGACCAGGTGCGCGCCCTGCCCGAGGGGGGCGGGAAGGCCGCCCTGGGCCTGCTGTGCGACCTGTTCGCCCTGTCGGCGATCGAGGCTGACCGGGCTTGGTTCATGGAGCACGGGCGGCTGACCGTCCAGCGTTCCAAGGCGATCAGCCGTGAGGTGAACGACCTCTGCCGCAAGGTGCGTCCGCTCGCCGTCGACCTCGTCGACGCCTGGGGCGTTCCGTCCGCCGTACTCCGGGCGCCGGACCTCGTGGGCTGACCCGGCCTCCTGAGGTCGCACGTCGCGCCACATGGAGGACTTGAGGGAGGCATGCCAGCCCCTGTGGTCAAGATCCGCCACGTCACGGGTCCGTCCCAGCGGCCAGGTGGCCGGTAACCGGTGGGTAACCGTGGCTCGATCCCGGCGTGGCGGCTGGTCGGCGACGCGTCGTGACGAGCTGGTGGCGCCTTTGCGTGTCACAGGAAGGTACTGGGGGGTGGTCGAGCGGAACGGCTCACCGGTCCGGACGGGTCCTGGTGATCAGAAACGTTCGCTCGTACCGACCCGTACCGACCCGCACCGTCGACTCCGTGCGGTTCCGAGCGGCCGCCCTGCCAACCGATTCCGAGGAAGCACCTATGCGCCTTCACAAGCTCACCTTCGCCGCCGTGGCCGTTGCCGCCGGCCTCACGCTCACGGCGTGCCAGAACGGCGAGGACGGGGCGGCACAAGGCTCCGCGCCCGCCGCACCCGCCGCTTCCACCCCGTCCACCCCGTCCACCCCCTCCTCGTCGGGCGGCGGTTCGAGCGCGGGCAGTGCGAACCAGGGCAGCGGACAGGGTTCCGCCGGGACGAGCTCCAACGGCAAGGGCACGGCCGCCGGGGCCGGCTCCGGAGGCAGCGCCAAGGGCGGCAAGTGCCGCACCGACGACCTGGAGATCACGGCGAGCGACAGCACCGTCGGCGGCGACGCCGAGGGCACCGTCGCGGTGCAGCTGAAGAACCGCGGGAGCGGGGACTGCACGCTCTCCGAGTACGCGGGCGTCGACGTGAAGACCAGCGCGGGATCGCTGTCCGCGAAGCGCACCGGCGAGCACCCCGGCCCGGCCGTCCTCAAGAAGGGCACGTCCGTCTACTTCGGCGTCAACTACCCGCTCAACACGTCGGGCGGCTCCGGCGTCCGCATCACCGGGCTGGTCGTGACCCCGCCGGACGAGACGAAGCCGGTCACCCTCGCCTGGCCGGGCGCCGCCACCCTGCCCGTCACGGACGGCTCCGGCTCCCCGATCAAGGTCGGCCCGATCGGCAGCGCCGGCCAGGGCGGCTGACCGGGCGGGGCCTTCTCCACGCCGCGACCCCGGGCGGGTGCGCCCGCCCCGGTCCGCAGCGGGCCGGCCTCGCCCCGTACCCGGTCACCCGCCACCGGGCCCTCGGCCGCCGCCAGGGAACTCCGTCCCGTCCGGGCCTCGGACCTCGGGGCACTTGCAGTACGCCCAGGTGTCATCCGGGCAGCAGGCGGGAAGTCGCACTCAGGACGACGTCCAACCACACGGCAGACGGGCAGGGGCAGGCAGCGTGCGCATCGATCTTTCCGGGAAGACGGCCCTGGTCACCGGTTCCACCCAGGGCATCGGCGCCGCCATCGCCGCCGGGCTGGCGGCGGCCGGCGCGCGGGTCGCCGTCAACGGCCGGGGCAAGGAGTCCGTCGACGCGGCGGTGGCGCGGCTGGGCTCGGGGAGCGGCGGCGCGTTCTTCGCCGCGCCCGGCGACATCGCGACGGACGAGGGCGCGGAGGCCGTCTTCGCGGCGGTACCTGCCGTGGACATCCTGGTCAACAGCCTCGGGATCTTCGGCGCGCGTCCGGCTCTGGAGATCGACGACGCGGAGTGGCGGCGCTACTTCGACACGAACGTGCTGACGGCCGTACGGATGACCCGGCACTACCTGCCGGGCATGATCGAGCGTTCCTGGGGCCGCGTCCAGAACATCGCCAGCGACTCGGCCGTGGCGATCCCGGCCGAGATGATCCACTACGGCATGTCGAAGACCGCCCTCCTCGCCGTGTCCCGCGGCTTCGCCAAGGAGGCCGCCGGGACAGGCGTGACCGTGAACTCGGTGATCGCCGGCCCGACGCACACCGGTGGCGTGGAGGACTTCGTCTACGAGCTGGTGGACCGGGACCTGCCCTGGGACCAGGCGCAGCGCGCCTTCATGCGCGTACACCGGCCCCAGTCGCTGCTCCAACGGCTGATCGAGCCCGAGGAGATCGCGAACATGGTGGTCTACCTGAGCTCACCGCTGGCCTCGGCCACCACGGGCGGGGCCGTACGGGTCGACGGCGGCTACGTCGACTCGATCCTGCCCTGAGCGGGATCGGAACGGGGATCGGGTCAGGGACCGGTCCGGCCGTTCAGCCAGGCCTCTGCCTCTCGCGGGCTGCTCAGGCGGACGACGCGTACCGGGGCGAACCGCGGGTCGGTGGCGCGCCGGCCGATCTCGGCCCGTCGCTCGGCGTGCCGGGACCAGGCCCACCACACCGGATGGTCGCCGCGCAGCCACTCGCGCCACCGCTCGCGATTCCCTCCGAACAGGCGCTCCCGGAGCAGGCTCCGGCGCAGTGAGCGCCGCAGGACCCGCAGCATCACCACGCGCCGCGGGAAGTCGAGCCAGACCACGGCGTCGGCCCGCTCCCACATGAGGTCCCGGACCGCCTCCGGCCCCTGCCCGTCCAGCAACCACCGCTCCCCCGCCGCGATGCGGGCCGTGTCCTCGGCGAACGTGGCGCTCACCTGCCACCTGGGTCCGGCGAAGTGCAGGACGTCCAGCTCGTGGAAGGGCAGGCCAAGCCTCCGCCCCAGCGCACGCGCCAGGGTGGACTTGCCGGCTCCGGTGATCCCGAGGACCAGGACACGCTCCACGCCCGCATCCTCGCACGGTCGGCCGTGGCTGTGGCTACAACGTCTGCAGCAGCACGCCCCGGGCCGGTGCCGAGAAGTCATCCGCCAGCGCAGCCATGATCACGCCGACCGTCGGCGGAGTGCACTCGAAGATGATCGTGCTCTCCTCCACATGGCCATCGAGGGTGTAGCCGATCATGTCCTGGTTTGTCTCAGCGGTGATGATCGCCTCGATCAGAAGGGGCACATGCTCCGCGGAGTCACCGCAGCCGCACTTCAGCGACGCCCAATCGACGCGTCGCATTCTGCGCGTACCAGTTCACCGACCAGCACTGCGGACCCCCCTCAAGGCTTGCCGGGCCCCCAGGCCCGGGCGCTAGCGATCAAGCATGAGCCAACCATCGGTCCCACCGCCGTCGTGGTGTCACGAAATATCCGCCATAGCCGTTTCCAAGAATCGCCATCAGCCGCGGTTCAAGCAGCGCCTGTCTTGTCGTTGACCTGGAAGGTGATTACGTCGACTTCGTCGGTTCCCGCCAGATCTGGGTAGTGGCCCTTGAGGCCTTCCCGGAGTTCGGTTGCGGTCGTCAGTCCCTCGGCTTGGGCGTCCTGGTCGGTGAGGTCGCTGACCAGGCAGTGCCTGATGCCGGTCACCTCTGCCGGCAGGACGACTTCAGGGTCGCTTTCAAACACCAGCCGCGCCGGCCCGAGCCGGGCCGGATCCCGGAAGCGGGTGGTCTTGGTCTTGGCGCCAGAGCGGACGGCTTCAAGGTAGCGGGGGTTGAACCGGATGATCGGGGGACCGGCCGTCTCGGGGTCTTGGTAGAGCGATGGGTCGAGACCGTTCATGCCTTCCGGGGTCCATCGCTGAGTCAGCGGCATCAGGTCGGCGGCGAGAACGGACCTGGGCCCCGCTGGCGTGGGCACGATGACGCGCATGGTGGGGTAGTAGTCCACGAAGACCTGCCGATCGCGCCCGCACGGGCCGATGACCCCCCGCCCGTGGTTTCCCACGGCAACGATGCAGCGCATCTGGCGGGCGCCCTGGGCTCGTGCGGCTCCCAGAGCCACGAGTTCGGCGCAGGGCCCGCCGGTGAAGTGGTAGAGGTTCACGCCGGCGAACATCCGGTAGTCGGCGGCCATGACCGCGGCGCCCATCGTGTGGATCCCGTCTTCGTCGGGCCCGGCGTCGGTATGCGCGTCTATGGTGCGGCGTGCCAGCTCCACGAGCTCACGCTCGTCATTGTCGAGAGCTCGTGCAGATGACGGTATGTACACGTTTTCAGCCTTCCCTTTCGTCAGCAGTCGCCGAAGATCATTCCACGCCACGCAGGTGGGCTCCACGGGATTTCGGCTTGCCTTGACTGGGCCCCTATGGGAGTGATCCAGGCACGGGCGGCGAGCAGCGTGATCGTGTATGGATGCCAGGGTCCGTGATCCGCCTCAAGGTCCAGCTCCAGGCGGTGAGCGAGGGTCTCGGCTGTGGCCAGGTCACCGGCCGCGTGCGCAGCCCAGACCAGGGAACACGCCCCGATGGCCCCAGCGGCTGTACGCGGAGGGATTTGCCTGGCGCACCGCACAGCCGCGCGGCCGGCGCGACGCGCCAGGCGTGGTCCTACCTCCCCGAGTGGTCGATGACGTTGCCGTTGGAGCAGTTGTTGGTGTGGTCTCCCACCCAGTCGCCGAGGACGGGTACGACGGCGACTTCCTGAAGGCATACCGCGGCGGCGGTGAAGTTCCAGTTGTTGGCGGCGTTCACCCCACCGCCGAAATTGGAGTCGTTGTCGGCGTGCGCCGGGGCAGCCAATCCAATGGTGGCGAGGGCGAGAGCAGCAGCAGTGATGATCTTCTTCATGACCGGGCAACGATCGACCCGCCGCGGCGACACGGCCGGTCACACCCCTGGACGGCGCCCGCCACAACCTCCGGCGGCCCTCGTTCCGCGCCATGGACCGACGGCGCTGGGACGGCCGACACCAGCCGACGCGTGGCAAGCCCCGGCACGCTACGCGCCACGCGGTCACACCGCAGGCCCCCTCCCCCAGTCGGCCAACGCCTCGGCACCGGCTGCCACCACCCCTCCAGACACGTGATCCGTCCCTTGGGCATCGCCGGCCAGGAGGCGCAGCGGGTCGTCGAGCCGCACCGTCCGGGGTGCGTCCACTCGCGCCCGGGACACGTGCCCTGGCCGCCGGCGAGGTGGGGGACGGGGAGTTTGGTGTGTGCGACATCGACCTCAGCAGCGTCGCGGCGTGGACGACCACCAGCGGGCGGACCTCGTCGCCCTCGTCCTGCACCGGCCCCATCAGGGCGCCGACCGCGTCGTTCCACGCGGCCACCAGGCGCTGGATGTCGTCGGGCAGAGTGCCTGCCAGGGCCACGCTGCGTCTTCACCGGACACTCGGCGCAACCGTCGGCGCGCTCCTCCTGGCCCTGGCCGTACCGACCTCCGCCCACGCGACAACCGGCGACTTCCTCTACAAGACCAGCACGGGTCAAGACGCCGGCCTGTCCGACGCGAACAGCGGCATCCGTATCAACCTGCCGGGCACCACCGCGCAAGAGCCGGGACACTCGCCCCAGAACTTCACCGTCTCCACCGCGACCGTCTTCGCCGAACAGGACGGCGAAGGCGACACTTGCACCGCCATGAATCCCGGCACCAAGCTCGGTGAAGAGCGCGAGGTCGGGTCCGTCATCTTCTCCTGACACACCCAGCAGCCCGACCGCCGTGGAGAGGCCACGGCCGGTACACCGCCCGCCCGACCGCGTACCGGCGGGTGGCCACCGGCAGCCGGCCCGCGCGCAGCGCTTCATCAGCACCTGCATGTCCGTGACGACGGCCCCCAGCCACGTGCGCGGCGAGTCAGTCACGCTGCTGTCCCTCTCCTGAGTCGTTCGTGGTGCGGACAGGGGGCCGCGTCCGCCGGCGGCCACGGACAACGCGAACGGAGCGGGGGTGACCTCCAAGTCCGTACCACCGCGGCCCGCCGCGATGTCCCGCACCCGGTCCCGGTCCCGGTCCCGGTCCCGCTCCAGCTCATCCACCGCCCAGACCCCACCGCAGCCTCGTCGCCGTCTACTCCGCCCCGTACCGTCACAACGCATCCGCCGACGGCGGCAGCCACTCGGCCGGATCCTGGTCGGCCTTGGTCCGTTTCGAACGCGCGGTCACCGCGACCAGCGAGGACGCCTGCCCGAGGTCGTTGGCGTACGCCTCCCGCCGCGCCGCCGTCCACCCCGGCGCCCCAGCCGACGGGAGCGTCATGCACACCGTCCGATATTCCGCTTGGCGCTCGTTGGCAAGCGGCTCGAACCCGGTGCGTCTACTGGAGTGGCCCTGGCGTCGCATCACCACTGGGTGATGAGCGGGGCTCCCGGTTCATGCTGCCGCCAGGACTCGGTGAGGCGGACGAGGCGGCTGGGGGCGGCGATGCCACGCACAGTGGCGATCTTGCCGCCTGCGATGTCGAACGTCACTGCGCCGACGACCTTGCCGTCGGGTACGAAGAGGAGGGCGGGGGCGCCGTTGACGAGCGCGAAGTGGACCTCGGAGACCCCTCCGGCGAGTCGCTGCTTCGCGGGCGTGGCCTTGAAGCCGGCCCGAGCGATGGCGGCGATGCGCTCCGGAGTGTCGTACCGCAGCAGCTTCTTGGTGAGGCCGGCGCCGTCGGAGATCGCGGTGGCGTCGTCGGTGAGCAACGCGACCAGCCGTTCGGTGCGGCCCGAGGAGGCGGCGGCGAGGAATTCCTCGACGACCTTGCGGGCGGCTGCCGGGTCGAGTTCGCCGCCGCTGCGCCGCGCTGTGGTGATGCGGTGCCGGGCCCGGTGGAGGTGCTGCTGGCTCGCGGACTCGGTGACTTCGAGGATCTCGGCGATCTCGGCGTGGCTGTAGGAGAAGGCTTCGCGCAGGACGTAGACGGCCCTCTCGACGGGTGACAGACGTTCCATGAGAGTGAGCACGGCCAGGGAGACCGATTCGCGCTGTTCGAACGTGTCGGCCGGGCCGAGCATGGGGTCGCCGTCGAGGAGGGGTTCGGGCAGCCAGGCGCCGGCGGTGCGTTCGCGGCGGGCTTGTGCCGAGCGGAGCTTGTCGAGGCACAGGTTGGTGGTGACCTTGGTCAGCCATGCTTCCGGCACCTTGATCCGCTGCCGGTCGGCGGCCTGCCAGTGCAAGAACGAATCCTGCACGGCGTCTTCGGCGTCGGCGGCGGAGCCCAGCAGCCGGTAGGCGAGCGAGGCCAGCCGGTTGCGGCTGGCCTCGAACCGGCTGGTGTCGAAGTGGTCAATGGCGTTGCTGTCCACGGGGGTTAACCTATGCGGGCTACGCGGCCACCCGTGCGGCGGCCCCGTTCTGCGCGGCGGCCAAGTGGTGCTTGCGCTTGGGCAGGCCGAAGGTCGGGTGCGAGGTGGTCCACAGCGACATCCTGACGATGCCCGCCTTGATCCGCGCCGCCTTCCGGCCGCCCACGTACTTCGGCTTGGCCTGCGCTTCCTGGTCGACCATCTGCAGGATCCCGTCCCGTCGGCCGAGGCTGATGTGGTTGCCCGGGTAGCTCAGCTTGACGTTCGCTGTCTTGCTGCCGGTCAGGCTTCCCACGATGGCCTTCATGGCCTGCATGCCGGTGAAGCCTGCCGAAGCGCAGGACATCGGCAGCGGGCGGCCGTTGTCGCCGATGGTGTAGACGCTGTCGCCGGCGGCGTAGACGTTCGGGTGCGAGAGCGAGCGCATGGTGCGGTCGACGACGATCCGACCGTCATCGGTGACCTGCAGTCCGGCTGCGGTGGCGATGGGGTTGACCGCGAACCCGGCTGTCTACACGGTCGCGTCGGCTGCCAGGGCGGTGCCGTCGGCGCACAGCGCCCGTGTCGCTTCGACGGCTTCGACGCTGGTGTGCTCCCGGACGCTGATGTCCAGTCGGTGGCAGGCCTGGCGCAGGTGGCTGCGGGCTCCGGCGGAGAGCGGGGCGCCCAGCTCTCCGCGGGCGACCAGCGTCACCGACAGGCCGGGCCGGGATTCGGCGATCTCTGTGGCGGTCTCGATGCCGGTCAGCCCGTCACCGACGACCAGCACGCTCCCGCCGCCCTCCCGCCCGCTCAGGCTGTCCAGGCGCTCGCGCAGGCGAAGTGCCGCCGGACGGCTGGTGACGTGGAAGGCGTGCTCGGCGACGCCGGGGACGCCGTGGTCGGCGACGTGGCTGCCGAGCGCGTAGAGAAGCGTGTCGTAGCCGAGCTCGCCGGCGACGTCGCCGTCGGCGTCGGCCACGGCGACCACTTGGCGCTCGGGGTCGACGGCGGTGACACGGGCCACGCGCAGCCGTATCGCCGTGCCCGCGAAGACATCGGCGAGCTTCGGAGCCTCGATCTCCTGGCCGGCCGCGAGCTGGTGCAGCCGTAGCCGCTGGACGAAGTCCGGCTCGGCGTTGACGACCGTGATCTCGGTGTCCGCCGGGGACAGCCGGCGGGCCAGGGTCCCGGCCACGTATGCCCCGGCATAGCCGGCGCCGAGGACGACGATGCGGTGCTTCATGTGATGCTCCTGTCAGTTCGCTTGGCTCTCGATGACCTGAGCGGAACAGCACCCCGATCCTGACAGGAACTGTGTGTGGCGTGGGTCACAGATCGGCGGAGGTGCCGTCCAACTGGCTCTGTCCACGAGTCCTGGTACCACCTACGCAGCCACCCTTCGGCCGCAGTACGCCGACCGGCCTGAGGCGCACGGCCGGTCCGCGGGCAAGCACAGCATTCACCCGGTCTGAGCCGTCGGGCTCAGCCGATGTAGGGGTTGTAGCGGCCCAGGCGTGCCAGTTCGCTGCGTGCCGCGCTCTCGGTGAGGCCGAGTGCGGCGCCGGCCTGACCGGGGGTGAGGTCGTGGAGGGTGCTGCGGGCGGCCCAGTAGCCGACGCGCCCGGCGGCGATCTCCATGCGGCGGGCGGCGCGTACCGCGGCGATCGGTGAGGTCTTCGCCAGCTTGTCGATCTCCTCCTCCAGCTGTTCCAGGAGCATGGTGATGGTGTCGGGGAGGGGGATCGTGGAGGTTTCGACGGTGGCGGTGTGCACGTCCCAGGCCCGCTCGCACGCGTCGGCCTGGCCGTCGCCGGCCTCGGCGAGATCCTGCTGGCCGATCACCTCCCAGTCCAGCTTCTGCTCGGGGCCCTTCCAACCGCAGGAGCACACCGCGCGCAGCGCCGCCGCCCGCGGGACCCGTGGGCGGCCGTCATAGACACTCCACTGCGACACCCGGTGACCGGCGGTTGCGGAGCCGGAGTCGAAGTACGCCGGCGCCGGGACGGTGCCGTCGGCCAGGAGGACCTCGACCGCACCCGCGTGCGACGCGCCGAACTCCTCCGTCATCCACGTCTCCCGCTCACCCATGACGCCCTCCCGCAACCAGCCGGTGAACCATCGCGCCCGCATCGAGCACTCGGCTACGACCATCCCGCAACCCGACCCGCACACGAGCCCAAACCCACGGATGAGCGAACGGACACCGCCCATGGTTGCTTTCCGCCCGGCACGGGGCTGGAGGGCCGTGCGGACTGTCGCGGGGCGGGAGGCGGGGGCGGGCACTGCCGGGTCAGGTCGGTGCGTTCGGTCGGGATCGGGGTCTGCGTCCGCGGGCTGACCCGTCGCATCAGCCGATGGGCCGGGAAACGCCCGTCGCGCGCCATCGCGGAAACGAGGCGCGCGCACGCCGTCAGGGTCACGATCCCGGCGCCGAAGAACGCGAACGTGATGGCGACCAGCAGCGCCCGCTCCATGACCGGACCGAGCTGGTCCCGCATGATGGCCGCGACCGGTGATCCGCTGGCGGGGATAAGCGGGATGTCCTTGATCGCGACGGTGAGCGCGATCAGGAACAACATGCCCAGGACTGCGGCCGCCACGACCGATCCCACGATCGCGCGCGGAACGGTGCGGTGCGCGTCCTTGGCCTCCTCGGCCAGGTTCGCCGCGGAGTCGAAGCCGACCAGCATGGCCAGGCCCATGATCATCGCGAGCATCAGACCACCGCCGACGGCGAAGTGGTCGGGAGCGTGCGCGGCGATCCCGCGTGAGGTGAGGTTGTCGGCCGCGCCGTCGCCGGTGACGAGAACAGCGACGGTGAGCGCGATCGACACCACCACGACCAGGGCCACTTCGGTGGCTTCGGCACCGCCACCGGGATCGCCCTGCCGGTGCTGGCCGGGACGGGCGCGGCCTCGGGGCTGCGCTGGCACGCGATCCTGTGCCTGCCCGTCCTCTTCGCGGCGGGCATCTCGCTGCTGGACACCATCGACGGCTCGTTCATGAACTTCGCCTACGGGTAGGCCTCCTGGGGCGGAATCCTGAGTCGCCGGGTCCGCACCCCGTTCTCGGGGTGCGGACCCGATGGGATCGTGCCTGGCTAGGAGGCGGCGGGGCCGTCGGCCGGATCGGCAGCGGTTTCGAGGGCCAGGACGGGGCGCGGCCGGCCTTCGGCGTCTATGGCGACGAAGGTCAGGCGCGCGGTGGCTACTTCGCTGGTGGGGCCCGAAGCGTTCCAGCGCTCGGCCCGGACGCGCACGCCGACCGTCATCGAGGTCCGGCCCGCTCGTTCCAGTTCGGCGTCGACGCTGAGGAGGTCCCCGGCGCGGACCGGGGCGAGGAAGGACATGCTGTCCACGGCCACGGTCACCGCGGGCCCGTCGGCGTGGCGGCCGGCCGCGGCGGCGGCCGCGTCGTCGATGAGCTTCATCACCACGCCGCCGTGGATGGTGCCGTAGAGGTTGGTGTCGTGCTCGCTCATGATGTGGGCGAGCGTGACCCGGGAGTCGTCTGGCTGCTTGGAGGTTCGTCGTTCTGCGGTGATGGTCGGTTCGGTCACGTCAACTCTCCTTCGCGAGTTGCGGCAGGACGGGCCTCGGCGCGGTCGCCGACGCCCCCGCATGCCGTTTCGGCGTGCGGGCAGCGGGCAGGTCTTCGGACTCGCGGGCACGCCTGCCGGTCTCCCGGCGGGCACCTACTGGCCGTCGCTTCCCAGACCCGTCCGGGTCCAGTGCGTATGACGGCGGTCGTTCCCGCTCACCGCTGCGGGGCAGTCCCGGATTCCCACCGGGTTCCCTCTTACGACGCATCCCGCCTGGCGGACGGGGCGAACCAGCTGCGCGCCCAGCCTACTCGCGCCCGCAACTGGCCTGACCAGGGGCATCCGCGCGCCCTCGCAACGGCGACAGGCCCGGCTCCACCGCGCCTACGAGCTGAGCGACCCGCGAGCCAGGTGCCCGGCGTGTCGGGGAAGGCCGAGGCGACGGCGGCCGGGACGGAGGAAGGGCCCCTCCCCGAACAGGGAAGGGGCCCCACCACGGCTCCACGGGCTGACCGTTTCCGGTGCCGGCTGTTGCCATCTGCCGCGGAGGCCTCCGTCAGGTCACTCCGCCGACAGCCGCGGCGTACGCGGCGGCACCGTGCGCCGGCTGCCGGTCTTCTCGAAGGCCGCGGCGAAGGCGAGGAGGATGTTGTCGTCGTAGGCGCGGCCTGCGAAGGTCAGGCCGACGGGCATGCCGGTGTCGGTCATGGTGCCCATGGGCACGGTCACCGTCGGGATGCCGAGGTGACGGGGGACCAGGTTGCCGTTCGCGACCCAGACGCCGTTGCGCCAGCCGAGGTCGGCTGAGGCGACGACGACGTCCATGTCGGCGGGGCCGACGTCGGCGACGGCGGGGAACACCACCGCGTCCAGGCCCAGTCCGTCCATCCACAGCTCCAGGTCGACCCGGCGCGTCTCCTCCAGCCCGCGCAGTCCCTGCTCCAGGTGCGGCATGTCGGTGAGCGACGCGTACGGGCGCTCGCGCACGAAGCGCGGGTAGTCGCCGATCGTGTCGTCGAAACCGTCGTACCGGTCGGGCAGTTCGCCCTCCCCCTTGGGCCAGATGGCGGTGCCGTCGACCGCGGCAAGGGTGGAGAGCGCCGGGTCGCCGTTGGCACGCAGGAAGTCGTCCCAGGCCCAGGCGGACAGGTCCTCGATCTCGAAGGTGAGGAAGTCACGGCTGACCAGCCCGCGGGTGAACAGCGAGGGCGCCCCGGGGCGGTCGGACTCGTAGTTGGTCACCACGGGGAAGTCGACCTCGACCACCTCGGCGCCGGCGGCCTGGAGGTCGCGGCGCGCGGCTTCCCACAGCGCGATCACCGAGGGGCGCGTGTCGATGCGCTGCCCGGTCTGCCCGCCGATGCCTCCGTCGGGGTTCGTTCCGGCGCCGGGGTCGGCGTTGATGTACATCCTGGGCACGCCGACGCGCTTGCCGGCGAGCGTTTCGGACGCGGCCGAGACGTCGGCGGGCGCGAGGGCCGGGTAGGAGGCGGGCCGTACCTGCGAGGCGGAGGGCAGCGCCACCCAGGGCTGTGCGCGCCACAGGTCCCCGCGCGTGTGCGGGTCGTCGGCGACGATGACGTCGAGCAGTTCGAGCAGGTCGGCCATGGTGCGGGTGTGCGGGACGACGACGTCCATGGTCGGTACGAGCGGCCAGTTGCCGCGGACCGAGATCACGCCGCGGCTGGGGGTGTAGGCGCACAGCGCGTTGTTCGACGCGGGGGCGCGGCCCGAGGACCAGGTCTCCTCGCCGAGGCCGAACGCGCCGAACGACGCCGCCGTCGCGGTGCCGGAGCCGTTGGAGGAGCCGGAGCCGTAGGCGCTGGTGAGCCAGTCGGCGCTGTACGGGCTTTCCGCGCGGCCGTACACGCCGCGCTGCATGCCGCCGTTCGCCATCGGGGGCATGTTGGTCAGGCCGATGAGGACGGCCCCGCCCGCGCGGAGCCGCTCGATGGCGAACGCGTCGCGCTGCGCGACGAGGTGCTCGAAGGCGGGGGAGCCGGAAGCGGCCGTCAGGCCCTTCGCGAGGTAGCTGTCCTTCGCGGTGTACGGGATGCCGTCCAGCGGGCCGAGGCACTCGCCGCGTGCACGGCGGGCGTCGGAGGCCTCCGCTTCCGCCCGGGCATCCGGGTTCATCACGACCATCGCGTTGAGAGCGGTGGCCGTACCGGGCCGGTCGTAGGCGTCGATCCGCGCGAGGTAGGCGTCGAGCAGGGCGACCGAGGTGGTCTCACCCTTCTCCAGCGCGGCGCGCAGGTCGGCGATACAGGTCTCCACGACATCGAATCCGCGCGTCATGAGGGTGTCTCCAGGGTGGTGGGTCGTACAGGACGGGCCGCCGGCCGTCGGGGCGGCTGCGCACATCGCCGCCTCCTCACGTCCTGACTAGATTTTCAGTCTAGACTAGGGTTCTAGATTTCCGGAACCTAGACTTGGGGTCTGGATTTCCGGACCCGAGAGTGAGCCCATGCCGACGTCAGAGACCGAGCGCACGCCGACCGACCGCGCGCCGAGCGACCGCGCCGTCCCGGTAGAAGGCGTGATCGGGACGGCGGACGCCGAGGCGGGCGCCGCCTACCGGTCCGCTGACCGGTCCGCTGACCGGTCCGCTGGCGGATCCGCCGACCGGTCCGCCGACCTGCCCCTGGTCGACAGGAAGCGTCAGCGCAGCGGCGACGAGGCGCGGGGGCGGGCGATGCGGGCCGCCATCAGCGTCATCGCCGAGAAGGGGACGGCGGCCCTGCGAATGTCGGACATCGCCGAGCGGGCCGGCATGAGCACCGGGCACATCCTGTACCACTTCGGCAAGAAGGACCGGCTCCTACTCGAAGTCCTCGCTTGGAGCCAAGCGGACCTCTGGACCCGCTACCAGGAGGCCGCCGACCAGGCCGGATCCCCTGCCGAGAAACTGGACCTCTTCGTCCGCTTCTACCTGCCCCGCCACCAGGGCGACGAACGCTACGCGCTGTGGACGCAGGTACTGACCCAACACCACGACGAAGCGGGCCGGCGCATCCTCACCGCTCTGCTGGACGGCTGGGACGAGCGCCTGGAGGCCGTGGTCCGCGAGGGCCGGGAGCTGGGGCAGTTCGCCGACGTAGACCTTCCCGAGTTCACCATCCGGGCCGTGGCCATGCTGAGCGGGCTCTCCGAAGACGTGATGTTCGGACGCTCTCGTTGGCAGCACACGTCTGTACACGCGTTCGCCCTGTCCGCCCTCGAACGCGACCTTCGGCCTACCAGCCGGCCGTGACGAGCCGGAAACCCGCTGATCCTTCCGAGCTCACGGGCGAAGGCAGACGTGCCGCGCCTCGTGGTGAGGGAGTCGATCCCGCCCATGCAGCGAGGGCAGCCGGGAGTGGGTGCGTGAGCGCCTGACCGAGGTGGATGCGTTCTGCGCCGAAGACGACGGGCGCCAGATCATCCTGGGGCTTACGGCGAGGCCGCAGTGGCGGGACGCCGTCGAGGCGGGGATGATCGCCCCCGACGCCCCGGCAGCCGAGGTCGCGCTGCTGACGCTCGTCACGGACAGGTACATTGACGCACCCGACAGTGACGGCTGGAGCGTATCTCTCGGGTCTGGCCGTGAGTCCGTCAGCAGTGGCCGCGCCCACTCCGTTGATGGGAGGGGGTCGCCCAGGGTGACGGTCACAGTGCCGCGAGCGCCTGAAGCGGGGACCGTCACGGCGAAGGCAAGGACGAGGGCGCTTGCGGCGGTGACGAACGAGAGTCCGGCCCCGCGGCCGAAGGGCGGACGGGGCATGGAGACCTCCAAGGCGCGCTGCGAAAGCGTGATGCGCCTGATCAGAGGCCCGACTACCGCCCCGCCGAGCGCAACGCCCGGCACCTCGCGGGCGGCAGGTCTGCATAACGTGGATGCTCGTGTACGACACCGATGCCGAGGTTGGCACGTTCAACTCCCCGCAAGGGCTCTATGTTCGACACCGAAGACGTGGGCGTGTTCCTCGGCCTGGACGTCGGCAAGACGACCCACCACGGCCACGGACTCACCCCTGTTCCCCCCCGCGCGCCGGGCGGGCCTGCGGCCGCCCTGCGGCTGGACCCCGACGCCGGTGGCGACAGCCGACCTTCGTGGTGATGACCGGCCCGTCCGCGTAGGGGTACAAGGCCTCCGCGAGCAGCTCCTCGTTGGCTCCCCAGCCGTACATGTGGGCGGTATCGATCAGGGTGACGCCCAGCTCGACGGCCCGCCGGGCGACCGCGAGAGAGCCTTCTCGGCCGGTACCCGGCTCACTCTGCAGCCGCATGGCTCCGAACCCGAGGCGCCATACACCCAGATCCCCGCCGATGCGAAACATGGTCGATGCCATGCCGTCTGCGCCCCCTCGATCAAGTCCCGAAAGCCAACAGCGCGGTTGGCCCCGGAGCGAAGCGTGCGCCACAACACGCAGCCCAGTTCAGAGAGCCGTCCACGGCACACGGCAGGTGTGTGGAGCTGCCCCCTCCGGGCACAGGGCCGCGATCACCGCCTTGCGGAGGAGCCTCCGCGTCCGAAGCGAACACACCAAGCGCACGCGAAACTCCGTCACCTGCCGGGCGCCACTGCTGCGGGCAGGATGTTCCACGGCCCACTGCTGTGCCAGGAAGTCATACGCGTCGACGGGCGACGTCTCGCTCACGCCCACGATGCGGGCGCTGCGGGCGGACACGGCGTTCTTGACGAGCGCCCTGGCCCAGGCCAGCCCTTCCGCGTCCGCGTACAAGCCGAACGTCAGGTCGCGCGTCCTCATGCCGCCGCCCCGGCGAACCAGGAGTGAACGGGCGCGAGTGTGGATGACGGAGGCCATCCGTTGACCGTCGCCAGAAGCCGCCAGTAGCGCTCCACGAGCGGTTCCGCTCCCGTTCGCAGGCGTGCGAGGAGCCAGCGGCGCAAATCGCTCTCCTCGGCACTCTCGAACGCGCGGGCGTAGAGCTCTCCCAGCAAGCCGGCCAGGGAGGCGTCCCCTGCGGGGGCCGAGAGCAGACCGGCGAACACGGCCTCGTCGATCCGTTCGCGCATCGCCAGGTCGAGGGCCCCTTGCAGCGCGATGACATCCCTCCGAGAGAGCTCTTCCACCTGGTTCCCGGCCGTCCGCTGCATCGCGGCACGAAAGTCCGTCCTCTGGCAGAGTCCGGCGAGTTCCACCCAGGCGTCGATCTGTTCAGGCGTGGGGTCTTCAGGTAGTTCGGGCAGTGCGGATCGCACCAGGCTCACGAACTCGGGGTTGGTGTGGTGGAGGCCCGCGGAAGCGGCGTCGATGAAATCTGCCACGAGTCGGTGGCGTTCGGCCCGGGAAAGCGTGGCAAGTCGGTGCATCAGGTTCATCTCCAAAGGGGTGGGGCAGCCGCTTCCGGCGACCGCCCGAAGGAGGCCGCGGCGCAGGCACAGAGTGCGGATCTGCACGTCCAACGCGTCGGCGTGCGCTTGCGCGACCTCCGACAAGGAGGCCTCCCGGTCGAGCACCTGACGCACCGTGGCCAAGTCGAGCCCCAGTTCACGCAGTGTGCGGACCAGGTCGAGGCGGGCGAGCGCGTCGGGACCGTAGAGCCGGTATCCCGCCGGGCTCCGGTCGGTCGGCGGCACGATGCCCCGGTCCGAGTAGAACCGGATCGTCTTCACCGTCAGTCCGGTCCGACGGGATAGCTCGCCGATGGAATAGAGCGTGTCGCTGTCCATGCCCCCCAGCCTCCAACCTCCCCCTACGGGAGACTCAACCGGGGCCGACGCCTGGCGCTGCTGCAAACCGCGCTCCTGGAGCACGCCGCGGCGTACAGCCACCAGAAGAGCGGGGTGCTACGCCCGCCCCGCCCCCTGCGCGTCCTGTGCGCGTACGGCCTTCTCGAAGGCCGTACGCGCACAGGAACGTCTTCCTACCAAATATCATCCGCGCATACTGCATCACCGTCTGATCCGGTGAAGACGCGGCCGGGGGCGGTGTCTGACGGGACCCGGCCGAGACGTACGGGAGGACGGCCAAGGTCGCACGAGACGGGCCCGCCTTCGCTGAGACCGGCGGCTACCTGTTGCGCAGCGACTCCACCGTCGATGACGTTGCCGTTCGAGCAATTGCTGGCGGGCGTTGGCACCGCCACCGAAGTTCGAGTCGTTGTCGGCGGGCGCCAACGCCTCAACCAGGCCGGCCTCAGTCGCAGGTGTCGAGCATGACGTTCAGCTGGTCACGCTCGGCCGCGGTGATGTTCAGCCGGTACACGTGCTTGATGTGGGTCCACGCCCGGGAGTACGTGCACCAGTAGGCGCGCGACGGGGGGCTCCACTGGTCCGGGGACTGGTCTCCCTTCGACCGGTTCGACGCCGCGGACACCGCGATCAGCTGCGGGTTTTCGAGGTCGTTCGCGAACGCCTTGCGGGTGGGGGTGTCCCATGTGTCCGCGCCCGACCGCCATGCGTTGGCGAGGGGCACGATGTGGTCGATGTCGACCTGAGAAGCCGCGGTGAGCGTCCTGTCGTCGTACGGGGAGAACCAGGCGCCGGACACCGCGCGGCACTGCTCGTCACGGACCACGTCCTGGCCATCCCGGGCCAGGACGATTTCCCGGGTGTCGCACTGCTGGCCCTGCTGGGCCCAGTGCGGGAACCTCGCCCGCGAATACCCGGCCATCGAGTGCGGGGCGTCAACGGTGAGCGCGGCGAGCTCGGTCCGGGCGACCGACGCCGGCGGTGCTTCCGGCAGATCCCGCCGGGCGGCAACCTCAGCGGGAACGAAGACAGGGCCCGCGGACGGTCGGTGCGCGGCAGCGTGGGAGGCGGGAGCGGTGGTGAGCAGGGGCAGGGCGGCGAGGACGAGCGCGGGCAAAGCCCGCGACATCAGGTTCTTGATCACTGCCCGGTGATACCGTCCGGGACGCCACAGCCGAGGGAGCCCGGGGCCGGGGCTCACTCCGCCAGGTCAGCGGATTCACCGGTAGGAACGCAGCGCCTCATCCGCCGGGGCTGGTGAACTTCTCGGCCTTCCGGGCTGCCGTCTGCGCCCCGCGTGAGCATCCCAGTCCTACGGATTCCGATCGGCGGCGATCAAGCGGAGCTCGTACACCGGGAGCGAGCGGGGCTGCTCCCGAGCCTCGCGCAAACAGCGGCGCCCTCTTCAAACGCAAGGTGATCACGGAGAACGGCGACCACGACCGGGGCTCCGGCCGGTTGGGGATCCACGGCCGTGACGGACGCGGCCGGGGCGGCGGGCGCGACTGCAGGCGTGGCGTCAGGATTTGTGCTGGTTGTCGGGTGATGATGGCGACGTGCGACTTGATCACGTTTCCTACGCGGTGGCCCGCGACAGCTTCGTCTCGACCGTCCAGTGGATTGGATCGGCCCTCGGCGCCGGGTTTGTCGACGGGGGCGTGCACCCGCGATTCGGCACGCGCAATTTCATTCTCCCGCTGAGCGGCGGCACGTACGTCGAGGTCGTCACCACACTCGACCACCCCGCCGCCGACCGCGCGCCCTTCGGCCAGGCGGTCGCGCGCCGCGCTGCCGAGGGCGGCGGCTGGCTCGGTTGGGTGGTCTCCGTCGACGACATCTCCCCGGTCGAGACCCGCCTCGGCCGCACCTCGGCCGAGGGCCACCGTGTCCGCCCTGACGGGTTCGACCTGCGGTGGAAGCAGATCGGCCTGCTGGAACTACTGGAGGACCCGGAACTGCCGTACTTCCTGCAATGGTTGGTCCCCAACGAGGAGCGCCCCAGCGCCGACCCGCGCACCTCCACCACCATCCACGGGGTCTCCATCGCCGGCGACGCCGCCTCCATCGCCGATTTCCTCGGCGAACCGGCCGACCACCCACTCGACCAGATCGACGTCACCTGGGTCGAGGATGAGGAACCGGGCCTGATCTCGGTCGAGTTCGCCACCGCCCACGGCCCGGTCACCATCTGACCAGGGCCTCGGGACTGGCGACGTCCGACGTCGCACGTACAGGTGTCGCGCATTCCTCATGAGGACGGCCTGGGTGTCACCCCTGCGCGGCCCCCGCCAGTCGGGGCCTTCGGACTGGCTTCGTGCTCCTGGCCCATGCCGAGGGAATCCCGGCAGCGCAAGCTCAGCGACTGGTCAGCAGGAGCTGGGGTCCGGCGCGCCGTTGCCTCCGGTGGCATAGTCGTGAACGGATCCACCGGCAGCGTAGCGACAGGTGCGACCGTTCTCGTCGTAGACGTCGGCGTATGCGAACCACATGTCAGGCTTGGCGGCGTGAATGTCGATTCCGCCGGAGAAGACGTCCTGTGAGACGAACGCGTTCTGGTCGACGGAGCGGTCGGTGATGGCCGGATAGTTCTGCCAGGACATGGCCATGACCACGACATGGGCGTTCCGGTGGGCGTTGCGATACGCGCTCGACCACTGCCAGTGAGCCATGACCTGGCCGTTGCAGGTGTTGTACTCCTGCTCGACCTGGCCCGCGTATGACCCCCCAAGGGTGTAGTTGCCGGGGGAGCCAATGTTGATCCAGCCGCATGAAGCCGATCCGACGGCAGCGTGAGCGGTGCCGGCGACCGCGGTCCCGGCGGTAAGGGCTAGCACGGCTGCAGCCACGGCGACTGGCCTGAGCACGCGACGAAATACGGACACGGTCCCCCCTGTCGTGGTGATGAAGAGCGCTGGCGATCGGTCAAAAGCCTAGGGTCGGCCGTCTCTGCCGTACAGGCACCCGAGTGGACAACGTTGGTTACCAACGCCGTTGAATGGAAGGGGTGTTGAGAGTAAAGGCAGTCTCAGCAGGTGGCGACGCACCCCGGCTGTACGGCTTGACAGAGCCATGGGAAACAAATGGCCCTTGGGATGCGGAGAGTCAGGCCCCGTTTCGGTGGGCGCGAGGGTGCCCCCGGCTGTGGTCGGTGGTGGCCTGGCCGATGGCCCTGTGCGCCGAGACCTTCCCTCGCAGCGACGGGCCGTGACCGTGCGCTGGTGAACGGCCCTCACCCTCAACGACCGGGGCCGGCGCACCTTCGATGCGGCCGGATCGTACGGGCAGACCTCCGTCCGCCGTTGCCTCGTGGCGGCTGCACGTGCGGGACCGCAGCCTGAGACCGGGCATCGCCGGTGGCGGTGATCGTCGCCCGCCCGGTCCGGCGACGACCGCTGGCGCGGCGCGTCGTTGGGCCACGCCTGGTACAGGTGCGGATACGGAGCAGCCGCACGGGAGCGGCCGCCTGCCAGCCAGTCCCCCGGGCCGGTGACGGTCCCGGGAGCGCCTGTCGGCTGTCTGGATCGCCGGCGTCTGGCCGACCTGGAAGGCGGAGGGCGCGAGCGGTTCAGGCGAGCCAGTCGGCATAGCGGGTGGGGGCGAGGTGGGCGTCCTTGTCTGTGAGGACGTCACCCTTGACGACGGCGAACATTCCGGCGGCGGGGTCGGTGACGACGGTGCGGCTGTCGGACTTGTGGGACAGGGTGAGCCGGCCCAACTCGTCCAGGGAGAAGACCTCCGGTCCGGCGATGTTGCGAATGCCTCCCAGCGGGGTGCCGGCAGCGACTGCCGCCACCGCGGCGGCCACGTCCTTGGAGGCGATCGGCTGGATCGGCGTGGCGGGCAGCCGCACGGTGTCGCCGTCGGCGGTCCAGGACAGGATGGCGTCGATGAATTCCATGAACTGCGTCGCGCGGACGATCGAGTAGGGGATCGGTCCGGCCGTGAGGATGTCCTCCTGGAGCACCTTGGCCCGGTAGTAGTCCAGCTCCGGCACCTGGTCCGCGCCGACGATCGAGAGAATGACGAAGTGCCGGACGCCGCCCTCCCGGCCTGCGGCCAGAAGGTTGTCCATCGAGGTCTGGAAGAAGGCCAGGGAGGCTTCGTCGAAGGTCGGGGAGTTCGTCAGGTTGACGATGACGTCGGCCCCCGCCACCGCCTCGTCCAAGCCCTGGCCGCTGATGACGTCGATTCCGGTGGACTGCGAGTGCGGCACCGCCTCGTGCCCGGCGGCGTTCAGATCCGTGACGACCTGCGACCCGATCAGCCCGGTACCGCCGATGACCGCGAGCTTCATGACATGCCTTCCGTCGGCAGGTGTGTCTGGAATATGAGATATGACCCCTATGTTGCCTTTGATATCAGGCCTGGGCCGGATATCCAGCCAACGTGTTGCTTGACCGGCTTCCCCAAGGAGAGGCCCGGCGACCGGCTGATCTCTCAGGCTCCCGGTCCGCTCGGCCTCTCCGTGGCGGCGGAGGCGGAGTCCTCGGTGTAGTAACGCAGCAGGAGTTCCCGCTCGGCGTCGCGGTGCGGGAACATGAAGAAGATCAGCAGCGCGCCCAGGGCGATCGCGGCCAGGCCGACGGTGTACGCGCGGTCGTCGCCGTGGAGGAACGACTGGCGTGCTGCCGCGACGATCTGGTCGGCATACTGGGGGTGCTGCTGGGCGACTTGCCCGGCGGAGGCGAACGACTTCGTCAGCTCGCTCTGGACCTGGTCCGACACCTTCTCGCTTTCGGGGGAAGCGGCGATCGCCGCGCTGAATGCCGACGCATAGCCGGCTGTGAGGAGCACGCCCATGACGGACTGCATGACGGCCCCACCGAGGTCCCGTTGCAGGTCGGCGGTGCCTGAGGCCATGCCGGCCCGTCGCACGGGCACCGATCCGGTCAGCGAGTGGGATGCGGGCGTCCCTGCGAAGCCGGCGCCGATGCCGATGAGCACGTAGGCGAGGCCGATCTGCCAGTAGCGGCTGTTCTCGCCCCAGAACAGCAGCATCCAGGCGAAGGCGAGGAAGAGGAACGCGTAACCGAGCAGCAGGGTCGTGCGGGCGCCGCGCGCCTCGACCAGCTTCGCGGACTGCGGTGCCACGAGCACGATCATCACGACGAGGGGGAGGATGGCGGCGCCGGCTTCGACGGGGTTGTATTCGAGCACGTTCTGCAGGTACTGCTGGCTGATGAAGGCCGAGCCCATCATGGAGCCGTACACGATGATTCCCGCGCATGCGGCGACCCAGAACGTGCGCCGGGCGGCGATGTGGAGGTCGTACAACGGGTTGGGAGCCCGGCGCTGACGCCAGAAGAATGCCGCTCCGGCAGCCAGGGCGATCACGACGAGGCCTACTACCAGTGGCCCCTGGCCGGGGAGGGCGGCGAAGTTGATCGCCAGCACCAGACCTGCGATCAGGAGGACGGACAGGATGCCGCCGAGGTTGTCCACCGGTTCGGTCGACTCGTTGGCGTGCGCGGGAACGAACAGCAGGGCCATGACCAGCGCGACCGCGGCGAGGGGCAGGGTGACCAGGAACACCGATCCCCAGTAGAAGCGTTCGAGCAGCGCGCCGGCGATCACCGGTCCGAGCAAGGAGATGCCGCCGCCCAGGGCCGACCACAGCGCGATCGACTTCGTCCGCCCCGGCCCCGACCACAGGGCGGTGATCAGCGCCAGGGTGGTCGGGTAGGCCATCCCGGCCGAGAGCCCGCCGAGGATCCGGGCCAGCACCAGGACGGTGTCGCTCGGCGCGTACGCGGCGAGCAGGCACGCGGGGACGGACAGGGCGAGGCCGAGGAGCAGCAGCAGCTTGCGCCCGTGACGGTCGCCGACCGCCCCCAGGTAGAGCACCGACGCGGCCAGGCCGAGGGAGTACCCCACGGCGATCAGGTTCAGCGTGGCCTGGGAGGAATCGAAGGCCTTCCCGATCGCCGGCAGCGCCACGTTGGCCACCGACAGGTTCAGGTTGGCCACCGCGGCGACGATGATCAGGGACGCCAGAACAAGCGACGCCCGCGCCGGGGCCTCACTCGGAACGTCGATGCGAGGTGCGCCGCTTTTCGACATGGAACCTCCGGGGCGAAGTTGGGCTTCGCGAGAGTCATACCTGATCCGCCGTGCCGCACATCACCTTCTCGGGATGACACGCCCACCGTCCCGGAGGCCTGGTCCCGGGTTCGCAGCAGGTACATGGAGTCGCTGATGTCCTCGTAGGCGTCCGGGTCCAGGCCAGGGTCTCCCTGGACCAGTCCTTTCTCGAAGAGCGCGAGGAGGGGTACCCAGGGTCCGGCATCGGCGAAGCAGCCGGTGGCGCCGTCGGTCTTGAAACCGGAGATCTGGTTCTCGATGAACAGCCGGAGTCGCCGTCGGGCCTGAGTGCCATCTCCCAGGTCACGGCGGGGGCCTTGCTGACGAGCAGGCGGACGGCCGTGGTGTCGGTGTGCGTGACCTCGCTCCCCTCCCACTCACAGTGGTAGGTGTGTCGGGCCTGCGCCTCCTCTGTCATCTCGGGGTGGTATCCGTACGTCACCCGCACCCCGGGCCGGAACAGTTCACCGATCGGTTGCCCGCTGCCCGGTACACCACCACGGACGGAAGCCCCCTGCATCCCGCTCAGGGCCTCTTCCACGGATATCGGCCGCCAGGGGACGCGGGTCTCCGGATCCCACGCCTGCGCGTACCCCACCTCGACCACCATGGCCGCTGCCCGCTCGCGTACGTTACGAGCTGCAACATAGCCGCCACCTGTGACAACTCTCCGGCTGTCCGGGCAGAACGGCGAACCGGGCGAACGGCGAGCTCAAACGCCGTCGATGCGGGCGAGCAACGCCTCGGCCTCGGCGGTGCGGCGGTGGTCCGGGCCGAAGGCGGCCCGGCAGGCGTCCTGGGCGGCCGTACCCAGCCGGCGGCCCTCGGCGTCACGCCCCAGGCCGTGGAGGGCGGTGGCCATGGCCAGCTCGACGGCGCCGATTTCCGGGCGGTGCTGCTCCTGGGGCAAACGACGGCGCAGCTCGTCGGCGCGCTCCGCCTCGGCGAGAGCCTCCTCGTGGCGGTCCTGGCCGTTGAGGCTGCGGACCAGAGCGAGACGCAAGACCAAGGTGAAGCGGTCCGGTACGCGATGAGCGGCAAGGGCCTCGCGCGCCAGCGCCTCCGCCTCCGGGTGGCGGCCCAGCGCCGTAAGGGCGTAGATCTGCCCATTGCGCGCAGCCGTTGCTATGAGCGGCATGTCCGGCCCTGTGCCGCGTGCTGCGACCCGGGCGACTGCCGCGCACTCTGCCTCGCATTCGGCGTACCGGGCGAGTGAGCTCAGCGCTTGGGCGCGGTCCGAGCGCAGTTTCAGGGTCTGCGGTTGTTCGGCGCCGAAGATCCTTCCGAAGACGGGCAGCAGTGCATCGTACGTGGTGACGGCATCGGCATGGCGGCCCTGAGCGCCCGCAGCGAGTGCGGCGATGCCCAGTGCCAGCGGCGCGTACGTGTCGTCGCGCTGCCCGGAGCGGGCCGCAGCCACGGAGCGCGCCTCGGCCTCGGCCTCGGCATAGCGCCCCGCCTGGTACAGGGCCGTGGCCTGGGCCAAAGGGGTTCTCGTCGTCTGACCGGGTTCACCTCGGCCACGCCACCGAAAGAGTTTCATGCCCAGAGCATACGAAGGCTGCGAACACCCACTCGGCAAGGGTTGATGTGTGGGTCCCCGAGCCCACCGAGGGGGCTCAACTCGGGCGCTCAAGCGGGCCACATGGGACAGTCGCGGGTCGGCCAAGTTGCCCACCTCGGTCGACCACCTCTCCCGAAGCCGTCGACCGGCCCCGGGAGAGGTCCGCGCCCCGCCGCCGGCCGCCCGTTCGCCGGGGATCAGGGACCGGTGACCCTGACGAGCTCCAAAGTCACCGGTCCGTCCACGTCCGGATGCAGGTACACCTTCCTCGGGCTCGCCGTGTAGAGCTGGATGTCGCCCATGTCCCGGCCGCCCCCGACCTCGTCGGGCTCCAGGTACACGAAGTTCGAGGGGGTGGCACTCCAGGTGCCGCCGAAGTCGACGGGGGCGGCACTCCCGCGCCCCCTGACGTCGCTCTTCGAGATGCCCACGGCGGAAAACCGGCCGCCGACGTGCAGCCGAATCTCCCCGCCCGTCTCGCCGTCGCGGTACACCCCGGGCAGGGCGTCCGGATCGACGTTGGCCGCGCCTGGACTCCAACACCCCGAAACGAACACCGCCACGAACGCGACCAACACGGCGACGAACCCGCTTCCGCCCGTCCCCCTCGTCCTCACGGTTCGGCCCCCCATGTCCACACGCCCTCTCTCCCACGACGGAACGGCAGGTCTGCCGCCACGCGCCGCTATTTGAACACGCTCAAAATTTGAGCCGTTCCCCGGGCCTTCGGCCGAGCACCACCTCACCCCTATGAGCACGGGGACCCTCGCCCCACACCGGGTCCGCTACCCCGACGAATGGGCACAGCTCGCCGCCGCCCAAGTCCGAAGTGCTGCCAGCGAAGCGGTTCGGGGACGCCGGGTGGACCGTCCCCGGCAGGACCACAGCCTGCGGGAAGGTGCGAGGCATCGGCCGAACTGCAAGGATCCGTGTTCTGATGTCCTGCCCTCGCACCGGCTGCCGCTGGACCTCTACTGGACCGTCAGATGCCTTCCCGGGGCCCGTTGCTGTCGTTCATGCGTGGACATTAAGGGCGTCGGCCCTCCCACGACCTGCCTGCACGTCCGCGCTCCCCCATGCGGCAGGCCGGCCCTCCACCGCCGCCAGTACGCGGCCCGAACACACCCACCCGCCCGGGTACGCGATGATGACCCCGAAGTGGTCTGGCGTTCCCCTGTCGGCCGTCCACCGGAAGTGGAGTACAGGGATTCATGCTCGGGCAGTGGACCCGGGACGGGAGAGGGCAGGCGGCGGGATGAGCACGACGGATGACCGGGTGTACTGCGGCGACGAAGGCCACGTGGTCCGGCCCGCCCCGGGCCGGGTGTACGTGAGGCTGGCGGGTGGCCCCCTGGACGGTCACCTCCTCGACGTGACCAGCCTGTCCCTGCGGGAGTGGGCGGAGGGCGTACTCCTGATCACCGACCGCGGACTGTACGGGCCCGGCGGCCGAGCCCTGTACAGCCCCTCCGAAGCCGACCCGGGAGGCCCCTTCCGCTGGGAAGGCGACACACCCTGAACCGGCGGGGCCGGGATGGCAAGCCTGGCCTGGTACGGCATGTGCTCGAAGCCGCCGAAACGGTCCGGCTACTGCTCGACGACCCCGGGTCGTGGGGCAACCCGCCGGGCCGGCGCAACCGCGGGGTTGCGGCTGGCGGCCAGCACGCTGCAACTCTGGGGCAAGGGACCGCATTCCTCAGATCATCCGCGCGAGCGGGGCCGAGCCGGAAGTCTGTACGGCCTGCCCGGTCGAGTGCACCGCCAGCGCCTCCGCACTGAGCCGACCGAAGGGGTCGCCGACTTCAGGGTGCAGACGAGTCGGAGCTTTGCAGAGTGGATCACCTGGAACGGCAACCGCCGGCCAAGTGGGCGTTCGATAAGCCTCGTCAGTCGGGGATGGATTCCTTCCACTTCAGGCAATGGCGACCGAGATGGAAGAAAGCTGCCACCTCCCCCTCAGGCGCCACCGGCAAGACGGCGGCAGCCCAACGCCGCCGCACTGCTCTGCACGCTGTACGTCGGCGGCTTGCGCGACTGGAACAACGGCGGATGGTTGCGCATCACCAGCGGGGGAAAAGGGTGGTACGGACTTCAACTGCGGGGGAGACCGTTCACGAAGCCCTGCAACAATCCTGCCGGCCCGTCCGCAAACCGACGAGTCCAGCCAGACATGCTGCCGGCCCCCTCGACAGGTCGAGGGGGCCGGTGCGTTGGTAGCGGGGACAGGATTTGAACCTGCGACCTCTGGGTTATGAGCCCAGCGAGCTACCGAGCTGCTCCACCCCGCGTCGGTACGGCAAGCCTACGGCATGATCCCGACGCTGCCCGCCATGTCCCGCGGGCCGACAGATGCTGGCGGCAGAGCCGCAGTCAGTGGCGGGTACGACCCTTCGGTCTGTGGGCGGCAAAGGAGCGGCGGTCGCGAAGGGCAGCAGGTCGGTCAGAGTTTCGAGGTTGAGCGGCCTGGTCACCGGTGTCGAGGACACCTGGATGCAAAACCACTCCGAAGGCCGTTACCCAGCCGCTACAACCTGGCCGGCCGTGACCTGAGGAGGTTCGGGCAGCAGTGACGCGAGGTTGTCCCGCACGAAGTCAGCCGCCCTCTTGATCGATGCTTCGGCCCCGGCTTGGTCTTCGAAGACGCTCATGGAAAGCATCACTCCACCCCCTGCGTCAACCCAGTAGTAGGCCACGAATCCGGGTACTTGGCGGAGGAGAGGCACGAATCCCTCGTCCACTCGGCGTCCCGCCTCGGCAGGATCGCTGACCCGTTCGTACCGTCGAACCACCGCGTACATCGCTGATCTCCTCATGGATCCCGAGGTCACCTGGCGCGAAACGACATACCCCCACCGCGCGTCCGTCCCTCGCGGGATGTCCGGATGGCACTCGGGTAGACGCATCGGCGATCGAGACCGGCATCCGGTGGGGGGCGACCACGGGCTTGCCTGGGACGACACCGCCTGGTGGGCACTGGACCTCCTCCACGGAATCGACCTTCCCGCAGACGAGAGCGGCGCCTACCTGCACGACGACGAGCAGCTGCGTGCATGGCTCGCCGAGCTGAGGAAGCGCCGGACTGTGTGACATGCACATAGCTGCCGTCCCGGCTCTGGTCACTGCCAGGCTGTGCACATGGCCTAACGGGTACGGGTGCGGGAGATCGATGACGACGAGGGTCGACGACCACTGCGGATCATCCGCAGAGGCACCGGCTCAGTCGTGACGTGGCGGCGCACGCAGCTGGTCCTTGTCCGCGCAGGGCATGCCCGTGGCGGCGAAGATCGCCAAGAAGGCCCGGGGCGAACACCTCTACACCGCCGCATCAACTGGCTGAACGGGCACGCCCAGGAGAAGTACATGGGTGATGTCGTCAACAGGCGAACGTTGCCTGATGCGGCACTGGCTGCCCCGGTCACCCCCAGACCCCCAGGGTCCGGGACGTACGTCCGCGCCCCGCAGGAGCGGCTGCAGACCCGGTTTGAAGACCCTGCGTGCGCGCACCCTGCACGAGTTCCCGGACGCCGCGCAGTGGACGCAGCAGGGGCTTGCCCAGCTCCAGCGACGGCCGCCTCGGTCCCACGTCCGATCCGGGTGCGTGAAGACTGAAAGCCGGGGCAAACGAGTTCCAGGCGGGGCGCAGTTCACCCGCTGAGCACGACGCACGGAACAAGGAGGACCGGCGGGCAGTCCTTTCCCCGCCGACCTCCGTTGACCGGAGGAGTTGTCTTCGCGTGACTGACAATGTGTGGAATTACCAGCCGACCTCGGGCCTGCCGGCCGGTACGGACCTGACCGGGTACAAGGTCGAGGCGGCAGATGGCAGCATCGGCAAGGTCGACAAGCACTCCGACGAGGTGGGTGACGCCTACCTGGTGGTCGACACCGGTGTGTGGATCTTCGGCAAGGAGGTCCTGCTGCCGGCCCGTACGGTCGTCAGGATCGACCCCGAGGACAAGAAGATCTTCGTCGACCGCACCAGGGAACAGATCAAGAACGCCCCCGAGTTCCACCGCGACAAGCACCTCGGCGACACCGGGTACCGGGAGGAACTCGGCACGTACTACGGTACCGGCGCCCCCTTCGGTGGCGGCCCCATGTGATCGCCTTCCCACTGTGACGATGGTCCCGGCGCCCTTGACGGGTGCCGGGACCGTCGTCGTGGGTGGCCCTCGTCCACATCCTGCGCAGGTTGGCCTGCCGCCCCGTCAGCATGCGCGCGAGCAGGCTGCTGTTCGGCTCGTACAACGATCGGCCCGACGGCCGACGCCGCCATGCCACAGGCCTTCGGCTCCAGCGCCGTACACCCGACACCGCCGGCCCCTTTGACGCGGTCGCCACCGCGCTCGGTCCCACGGGCCTCAGTGTCATCAAAGTCATCGGACTGGCTGAGACACACCTCAGGGCCGTGCCCGGGACACCGGCCGGGGGTGGGGGCGGGGCTTCGCCCGTCCAAAAGCAAGGAGGAGTGCGTAGGGCCCGGCCGGTCCGCCGGGCCCGGCGCCCTGCCGCCATTCGGGCCCGCGATCGGCCTCAGCCGGGTGAGTGCTCGGATCGGCACTCGACCGACACCAGGGCAGCTGTGCGAACTTCGTTCGTGGCTGCGAGGCAGCCGCCGGATCCGACCTGTCCCGGCCCCTCACGCACTCTCCGCGGGAGGGCGACGCCCGGACGCGGGTGGGTGCGGCATCTCTGGAGGCAGGTCCGCCTGCGGCGGCCGGCCCGCTCCGACGTTGGAGGAACGGCATGAAGACCCGCATCTGGGCAGCACGAAGCGTCGCGACAGTATCGGGGGTGGTGCTCGCAGGGGCGCTCCTGGCCCCGTCCGCGGTCGCCCACTCCGGACCGGACCCCAAGGGACCCGGCAAGCACACCAGTGGCAAGAAAACACCCGCCAAGAAGACGCCGGCCAAGCAGGCTCCGGCCAAGCCGGTCGTCGACGGGGCGCAGCAGGGGCAGGTGGGCGGCCGGAAGTGCGTCACGAGCCGTGACGTCGCCTCCGCGGTGGTCGACTACTCCGGATCCGGACTGTTCGAGACGGTGTTCCGCTCCGCGACCGACGAGCAGGGCCACGCCTTCCTCAACGACAGCCGCAACCCCGGCGTCTGGATCAACCTCGCCCTGGTCCCCGGCGCCCCGAAGTGCGTCTACGACACCGCCCTCGCCGTGACCGAGGAAGACCCCGGGCACCTCTACATCACCCTCCTGGCCAGCAACGGCACCCTCCACCAAGCCACCTGCACCTCCACCAGCAGCTCCCCCTTCTCCCCCGCCAACCTGGCCACCGCCTGCGCGCCCGGCTTCACGGAACTCGCCGACACCCCCGTCTGACCCGGCAACAGTCCAGGGCGGGACCGTGTCGTAGCCCGGCCCCGCCCCTGGGCGCGCCTCTTCGCACCGACATGCCGCTCCCGCGGCGCCATACAGCAGAAGGACGAGGAGTCACCTGTGACCGCTGACATGTGGAGCTATAGCCCGGAGTCGCGCTACAAGCCCGGCACGCGCCTGATCGGGTTCAAGGTCGAGGCCAGCGACGGCCACATCGGCAAGGTCGACGAGCACACCGAGGACGTCGACGCCTCCTACGTCGTCGTCGACACCGGCCCCTGGATCTTCGGCAAGCACGTCCTGATCCCCGCCGGCACCGTCGTCCGCATCGACATGAAGGAGGAGAAGATCAACGTCAACCTCACCAAAGAACAGATCAAGGACTCCCCCGAGTACGACAAGGACAAGCAACGCGGTGATGCCGCCTACCGCGACCAGCTCGGCCAGTACTACGGCCGCAGCCACATGTAACGACGGTGACTGCGTGATGTCGGTGATGTGCGCCCGGCAGAACCCGCTGCCGATGGGGTGAGGGTGCAGACGGGGTCGGCGGGGGTGCAGGATGGCGTCGTACCCATTCAGCCGCGTGAACAGGATGTTCCCTATGTGGCACCGCAGGGAGCGCACGTGATTGCTGACGCCACTGTGGGCCCACACACCGTGCGTGCCAGAGTGACCTTCCTTCCGGCTCTGCCGGGGGGAGGGCCACGCCTGCAATGAGCGGGATTCGGCCGGTTCTTCGGCTCGGCGAAGTCCTGACCTCGTGCGTCGTCCGGTCGGCAGAGGGCATCGAGTCCTTCCAGCCGGAACGCGCATACGACGTCGACATCGAGATCGTCTTCTGGCAGGAGTACGGGAACCTGTTCAGTCCGGAGGCTCCCGTGAGGTTGTACGACGGCTCACGACTGATCGCTACCTGCGAGTACCTTCCCCTGCTGAAGACTGACGTCGCAGCCGGCGGTGCTTCACCGAACCGCAGCCCCGTTTCGGCGAAGCAGCCATCGATCACCTGAGGCCTGCCCGGCGGCGAGGTCGCCCAGGTCGCGCCTCACCAGTGACCAGATGCCCTCGGTCGGGTCGCGGGCGGTGCCGTACAGGCAGGCCCGGTGGCCGGCACCGGCCCCGGTCGGCGTGCCGCGCGCGTCGGAGCCCCGTCCCTCGGGGTTTGTGCCGGGTGTCCGCGGGCACGCGTCAACCGGATGCGGGCTGCAGGAAGACCCGTTCCACGAAACGTGTGAGGAGCAGCCGCCATGAAGGGTATGGAACACAAGCGCCAAACGCCCGGCATCGGGCGCGAGGAACAGGTGCAGGAGCACCCCGGCCCGGACCCGGTACATCCCGAGGCCAGCAAGCCGGTGCGGGGCAAGACGCCCGAGGACCTGCGGCGGCGGCAGGAGCGGGCTGTGACCCCTGAGGACGGCGACTGAGGACGACGACGCGCATTGACGCCGGCGTCCCCGCACCGCCCGGCCCGTTGCCTACATGGGGTCCATGGTGCCGCTGCCCCGGCCGTTCTGCTGCTCGCTCTTCTCACGGATGCGCAGGGCCTTGTCCCTCAGCCGCTGCCGCTCCGCGGGATCCGTCGCCCGCTGGGCCGCCTGCTCAAGCTCCTGGGCCTTGTCGCGCATCTCCCGGGCTCGTTCGCTCGGCCCGCTGTCGTTGCTCATGGCTCGTCCTCGGGTAGGGGAGGTGTGGTCCCAAGCCAAACAGGACCGGGCCCCGCCCGCCACCGTAGCCCGGCCGAACAGGGAAGTTTCAACCATCCCGGTCCGCGGCGCTCCTCTGGAGCAGCAGCTCATCGTGGAGCAGCCTGCCGACGAGCGCGCCCCCGAACACGACCACGCCGATGCCGACGAGCCAGGACTGGACGACGAGGACCGCGCCGAAGGGACCGTAGGTGACGGCGCTGGACGCGATCAGCGGTGAGAAGACAAGGCGGGAGAAGATCCGCAGGCCCAGCAGGCCGAGCACCGTGGCCACTGCGCCGGGCAGCAGGGCCGTCCACGGAATCCGGCCGGCCAGCAGCAGGCGCTGGGACCACCAGAAGAACAGGGTGCCGATCGCGACCGTGACGAACCCGCGGACGGGGGAATCACGCCAGGGCGAGGAGACCGCCGACAGGTAGAGCACTCCGATCAGGACGCCGAGCCACAGTGCGTGCCGCCACCTGGCCCACCAGCCTGACGGAGGCAGGTCCCAGATGCTCTCGTAGCCGCTCTGCAGAACGGTGCCGAAGGACAGGCCGAACACGGCCAGCAGCGCCAGGCCGAACGCCGTCGTTGTCCGCCAGGCCTGGCCGGGCAGGGCGAAGAGCCCCTCGATCTCCAGCCGGGCGGGCGCCGACACACCGAGCCAGTCCCCGAGCCACTGCGCGAAGCCCTGCCCGTTGGCGGTGTCCGCCGCCGAGACGACGATCAGCAGCGGCACCAGCGTCAGGAACCCGAGGGCGGCGAACCCGAGCGAGCGCTGCCACAGCGCCAGTTCCCGCACACGCACCCAGCGACGCCCCGCCCGGGTACGGCGGACCACGCTGCGTACCCGCCCAAGGGGCGCCAGCCACCGGGGACCCCCATGGCCGCTCGGGCTGCTCATGCCTGGCGACTGTCCCGGACCAGCCTTCCCAAACCCTGCGGACCCCGTGCGCCCGACCCGCACGCCGCCCGGGGCCCGGTCCGCACCGGGCTGATCGGCAGCCCCACCCCGGTGGTACCGAGCGGCCCGGAGGCGCTTCTCCTACGAGGAGGGCCATGTGGTGCGGGAGCACGTCCTGCCCGGGCCACCCCGCAGCCCCCGGCATGACACCACGTGTGCGGACGGCAGCACAGGGCACCCGCGGTTCATGACCGTACCCAAGACAAGCGTTCTCGTACTGGACTGCGCGGATCCCCCATCATCGGCCCGCTTCTACGCCACTCTGCTGGGCGCCGAGATCGGGCCGGCCGAGGGCGACGCCGACCTCCTTCTCCTCGCCGGCCCCTCGGGCATCGTCCTCGGGAGCCGCCGGTATCCGGATCGGGTGCCGCCCAGCTGGCCGATGGCCGCACTCCGTTCCGGGGGGACGGAAAACGGAGTGCGGCCACCGCTCTCGGGTGATGCCACACCGCTCAAAGGGGCAACACACCGACCCCCCGCGTGTGTCCCCTCCCAGCGGATTCAAACGCACAAGGCCTATAGGGATCTGATCCTGAAGGGCCGGAAGGAGCACGCCCAGGCGGATCAGGGCTCGATGATCAGGCGCTCGATCAGGTCGTCGCGGAGGCTGAACCGATAGCGCAGGTCGACACTGCCTCCGGGGAAGTTGCCTTCGAGGTGATGTGTGACGACGTAGTGGGTCGGATCGGTCTGCTGCGCATCGGTGAGTTCGATGGTGAAGGTGAATTCGGTGGCCGAGCGCTTCAGCCACTGTTCGATGGCAGTGGCGCCCTGATACGTATTGCCGTCGTCGGTCACCGTGGCATCGCCGGTGAAGGCGGTGACTGCGGTCGCGGTGTCACGGTCTCGGTGGGCCCGCAGGTAGCGGGTGATCGTCTGGGGCAAGTCGCTCGGGGCGATGGTGTGGGGCGGATGCATCGACATGACCGTCCTCCTGACTGCGGGGGCTCAGATGGTGGGGGTGGTCCCGCCGTCGATGACGTGTTCGGCGCCGACGATGGCCGAGGCGCGGTCGGAGACGAGGAACGCGACGAGTTCGGCGACTTCCTCCGGCCGGTTGGGGCGGCCGAGGGGAATACCGCCGAGCGAGTCCATGAGCCGGGCCAGAGCGGCTTCCCGGGTGACTCCGGCTGCCTGGGCGATCCTGGCGACCAGGTCGTCGGCGGCGGTGGTCTGGATGAAGCCCGGCGAGACGGTGTTGACGCGCACTCCGTACGGAGCGACCTCATTGGCCAGGCCCTTGCTGTAGGTGGTCAGCGCCGCTTTGGCCGCCGCGTAGGCCAGCGTTCCGTTCCACAGCGGCATGCGGCGCTGGATCGAGGTGACGTGCAGGATCACGCCTCTTCCGCTCGTGATCATGCCGGGCAGGAGGCCGCGGTCCAGCCTGACCGCGGCCAGCAGGTTCACGTTGAGTTCCTTGGCCCAGTCCTCCTCGCCGAGCGCCGCGAATCCACCGGCCGGTGCCTCGGAGCCGCCGAGGGTGTGGACCATGACGTCGACACCTCCCAGGCGTGCCTCCACTTCCGCGATCGCCCGGTCGGTGCCATCGGCGTTCGACAGGTCGGCGGCGATGAAGGTCTCTTCCTCGACCTCCTCGGGGCGGCTACGGCCGGTGACGAGCACGGCGGCGCCGGCTGCGGCGAGCCGTCGGGCGATGGCGGCTCCGGTGCCCTTGGTGCCGCCGGTGACCAGGGCACGGCGGCCTTCGAGCGATTCGCTGACGGGGCTGGTCATGGCGCCCTCCGATCCCTCGTGCGCGTGCGACGGCGTGGCATTCGGTTACTGCTAAAATAGAAGCCGCCAACTTCGACTTTAGCAGTAACTGAGGGGATGGTCATCGTGGCGAGCCGCATCAGGCTGGAGGACCGCGAGTGCCCGCTGTCCACGACGGTGGAGCACGTCGGTGAGTGGTGGACGCTGCTGATCCTCCACGACGCCTTCGACGGCTACACCCGCTTCGATCAGTTCCAGGAAAACCTGGGCATCTCGTCGAGCATGCTCACGACCCGCCTGAAAACCCTCGTGACGGACGGGTTGCTGGAGCGTCGGCCCTACCGGACCAACCCGGTCCGCCACGAGTACGTACTCACCGATCTCGGGCGCTCCCTGCGCCCGGTGATCGTCGCCCTGGCCGCTTGGGGCAATTCCCGGCTGGAGCCGCACGAACGCAGCATGATCCTCGTCGACGCGGAAAGCGGCGTTGAGGTCGAGCCCGTGGTGGTCGACGCCGGGACCGGCCGCCGGCTCGACGACAGCCGCGCCTACGTCTTCGCAGCAGGCCCTGCGGCCGGCGACGCCATGCGCGGCCGCTACGCCCACCGGCGACCACTGCCAGTGGCCCCGACGGAGGGTGCGTAAGCGGGCCACCACGAAGGGCCGGTCGCCGCACCCCGCGCCATCGGACGGCTGCTACGGCCTGAGGACGCTCTTGCCGTGGGTGTGGCGGCGTTCGAGCTCGGTGTAGGCCTCGCGGACTTGCGCGAGCGGGCTCCGATCGGTCTCGACGCCGAGGGCGAGGGCGGGCTCGACGTACCCGTCGCCGAAGGTGTCGACGAAGGCGTCCACGCCGCTGGGCGCGGCGGCCCCGATGCGGTCCGCGACACCCGGTCGCCGACCTCCTCGATGACCCCGGCGGGGTCGCTGCCCTGCCCGGACGGGAACGTCGACGGGAACAGCTCCGCCAACGCCCCGGTGAGGATGACCGCCTCGCTGGGGTTGATGCCTGCTGCTTTCACCCGTTCGAGGACCTGCCCGTGCGGTGACGGCGAACCCGGGTCGGCCGGACATCAAGCCCCTCCCGACGGAGCCGAGTTGAACGTCGCGCGGTACACGCGGGGCGATACTCCGACGTGGGCTTTGAACAGGGTCCGGAAATTGGCCGGCGTGCCCAGGCCGCAGCGTCGCGCGACCGCCTCCACGGTCAGGTCGCTCGATTCCAGGAGCTCCCGTCCGAGGCCCAGCCTTGCGTCAAGCAGCCAACGCATGGGCGGGCGGCCGGTGTCGGCGTGGAATCGGCGGATGAGGGTGCGACGGGACATCCCGGCCCGGCGCGCCAACTGGTCGACCGTGAGCGGCTGGTGCAGGTTGTGCAGGGCCCACTCGTACACCGGCGCCGGTCTGCCGTCCGGGTCGGGGGACACCGGCAGGTCCATGAACTGGGCCTGACCGCCCGCGCGGTGGGACGCGGTGACCATCAGACGTGCTCGCTGGTTCGCCAGTCGGCTGCCGTGATCGCGGCGGATGAGGTGCAGGCACAGGTCGAGGCCGGCGGTGACGCCGCCGGAGGTCAGTACGTGGCCTTCGTCGATGTACAGGGCCTCCGGCTGCACCGTCACCTGTGGGTACTGCTTCGCCAGTGCTGCTGCGTACTGCCAGTGCGTCGTGGCCCGTCGGCCGTCGAGCAGGCCGGCGGCGGCGAGGGCGAACGCGCCCAGGCAGACGGACACCATGCGACTGCCCTGAGCCGCCGCCTCCGCGAGCGCTGCACCGACCTCGGCGGAGGGCCTGTCGGGCTCCAGGTACCCCGGGACGATCACGGTGTCCGCGGTGGCCAGGGCTTCCAGGCCGGCGGCGACCGACAACACGGGGCCACCGTGCATCGTGACGGGTCCGGGGCGTTCCGCACACACCGTCAGCGCGTAGGGCCCGTCCGGCCAGCTCCCGAAGACCTGCACGGGGATCCCGATGTCGAGTGCGAGGACGTTATCGAGAGCCACCACGACCACCTGGTGCTTTCCGCCTGGCATTCCCACCTCCCACACCCATTCCGATGGCACGATTCTATCGCTGGATGGCATCCGTGCCACTGACTCCTTCGCCCGGATCGCACCTAGGTTCACCTCATGACGGATGGGGCGCACGCCCCGCTTCGGTCGCACGGTCCAAACGAAAGGGCACACCATGTCCACCGACGCCCACCTGCCCGTCTTCGAGCAGCTCCGCCTCCCCGACACGGGCCTCGCCCGGGACGCGTACGCGTACGTGGCCGGGGCCACGGCGGACTTCGTCTTCCATCACAGCGTGCGCAGCTACGTCTTCGCCCGGGCCCATGCCCAGAACCAGGGCTTGAACGCCGGTACCGACTACGACGACGAGCTGCTGTTCCTCAGCTGCGTCCTGCACGACATCGGGGTGAGCGAGGAGGGCAACGGCGACCAGCGGTTCGAAGTCGACGGCGCCGACACCGCTGCAGCCTTCCTCCGCGAACGCGGCGTCGAGGAACGGCGCATCGCCATCGCCTGGGACGCGATCGCCCTGCACACCTCGGAGGGCATCGCCGGGCGGAAGGGCACGGAGGTGGCACTGGCGCATGCCGGCATCGGCACCGACATCCTCGGATTCCGGCGCGAGGACCTTCCGCCCGGCCTCGCCGACGAAGTGCACGCCCTGCTCCCCCGTATGGACCTGGCCTACGCGCTCAGCGACGCCATCGTCACCCAGGCCAAGGCCAAGCCCCACAAGGCATCCCCGATGAGCTTCCCGGGCGCCCTGCTCCGCCGTCATCTGCCGTACGGCGCCCAACCCGACTGGTACGACCTGATCGCCGCGGCAGGCTGGGGCGACAAGCCCGTGGGCACCGCGGCCCGGCACCGCGCCGAGACGCCCGAGCAGGTGGGAGCCATGTTCATGGAGTACCTGGAGGCGGGTGACATCGAGGGCCTGGTGTCCCTGTACGAGCCGAACGCCCACTTCGTCCCCACCCCCGGAACCCACCTCGTGGGCACCGTGCCCATCCGGAAGGGCCTGCAAGAGCTGATCGACACGGGCGCCCGCCGCAAGCTCGAACTGCGAGACATCCGGCAGGTGGACGACATCGCCCTGGTATCGAACACCGCCACCCTCACCGGCGTCGGCCCCGAGCCGGTCATCTCCACCACCACGGAGGTCCTCCGACGCCAGCCGCACGGCGGCTGGGCCCACGTGGTGGACGACCCCTTCTTCGGGCACCACCGTCCGGGTGGTGATGTCGCGTCAGCCCAGGGTGCGGTCGATGGGTGAAGGCCTGGGGACGTTGCCGTGGTGCCGTGCGGGAGCGGAGACCTGTCTGCTTCGAGGAGGAAGCCGGCCGGGGCCTGAGGCCGCGCCGAACGAACCTCATGGCGGCTCTGATCTGCGTCAAGGCCGGTCACCGGCTCCGGCTGATCCACCGCATCCACCTCGACCGAGGTCGAGCCTCCCGTCGGCGCCGAGATGACGGTCGCTCGCCGCCGTGCGGAACGTCCCGAGCGGCGGCCAGGTCATGCCGGTCGATCAGGAACTCACCGCCTCAGTGGCCGGCGTCGTGCACAGCAGCGGTCGCCTGGGCGAGGTCGGCGACCTCGCCGCCGGAGCCGTACTGATCCAGGTCACCGCCGGGCGACTCGATGCGTCCGGCGTCGGCCAGGCCGCCGGCCTTCACGGGGTCGAACCCGGCCGTGCGGATCAGCCGCTCGGCCGCCGCCGCGGCGCCCCCGTCGTCCGTGGCGTAGAACAGCGCCGCCCGTCGCGGCGTACGGTTCGCGCTCGCTGCGAGCACCTCCGCGGCGAGGGTGCCGAACGCCTTGACGTAGTGGGCGTTCTCGGGCAGCAGGGCGGCGGCCACCGACCCGGCCGACTCTCCTTCGGGCAGCGAACGCATCATCTGGCCCTTTTCGTCGAAGGCGATCGGGTTCGACGGGTCGATCACGACCTTGTGCTCCAGCAGGGGCGCGACCTGCGGGATCAGCACTCTCATGGTGTCCAGCCAGACGGCGAACACGACCGCGTCCGCATCGGTGATCGCGTCCTGCACGGTGGCGGCGCGGGCGAGCGGACCGAGCTCGTCCGCGATCTCCGCAGCGCGCGCGGGGCCCTTTCCCGCCAGGACGACGCTCTCGCCCCCGGCCACCAGGTTCCGGGCGAGCGCGGCTCCGATGTTGCCGACGCCTACGATGGCGGTGGTCATCTCCGGCCGTCCTCTCCATTGACGTGGAATCGGTTCACGCTAGACGTTCGGGACATCGCGGATGTCGCACGCGTCCGGGATGTCGCCCGACAGCAGCCCGAATGCCTGATGGCCCCGGTCGACCGGCGAGGTCGGCGGCCCATCCGGCAACCTGGATGCCGGGTTCGCTTCCTACGTGATCCACGTACGGGAGTCCCCCGGCGGGGTTCGCGCCCCGCCCGTCCCCGTCAACGCATCACCAGGCCGCCGTCGACGGTCAGTACCTGGCCCGTCAGCGCGCCGGCACCCTCTCCGACGAGCATCGCCACCACAGCTGCGGTGTCGTCGGGAGTGAGCGGCCGGGACAGCGCCTGGCGCGCCGCGACCTCCTCGAACTCCTCCGCCGGCACGACGCCGGTAGCGCGAGTGCGGGTCAGCCCCGGGGCCACCGCCGTGACCGCGATCCCGTCGCCGCCGAGCCCGACGGCGAGGGCGTGGGTCATACCGATCAGCGCCCCTTTGGACGCCACGTACGCGAGCATGTGCGCGCCCGGTGGACGCCAGAACGTGTTGGAAACGATGAAGACCACCCTGCCGAAGCCCCGCTCACGCATCCCCGGAGCGAAGGCCTGGGTGAGCAGCAGCGCCGACTCGACGTTCACTGCCTGGACCTGACGCCACATATCGAGTTCGAAGTCCTCGAACGGTCCGAAGGCGACCATGGCGGCCGAGTGGACCAGGACATCGCACCTGCCATAGCGGTCCGGCACCAGCTGCGCGGCCCGGCGCACATCGGCCGGATCACCCAGATCGACCGGGACGTCGCCCGTGCGGTCGAGTACGACCACGGTGTGATCAGCCATGAGCCGCGAGGCGATCGCACCGCCGATCGTACCGGCGCCGCCGGTCACGACCGCGATCCGACGGCCCCCGGCGGTCTCAGTAGACGCCGTAGACACTGCTCAGCGCTCCTCTCACTGCCGGATCCGCTGTCGTCCAAGACCTGCTGGTGGCTTCAGCGATAACCGCCGCCCGAGCCGGTCGTGCTCAGGCGGCCGTTTCGATGGGTTCGAGGACCGCCTCGACGTCGACCGTCACATCGACCATGGAACTGACGACCACTCCGCCACGGTCGACCACGTCGTTCCAACTCACGCCGAAATCATGCCGGTTGATGCGTGTCCTGGCGGTGAATCCGGCGCGGCGCCTGGGCCCGAGGTCCCGCCCCTCCTCCCACCAAGGGGTGTCCCACTGTCCCAGGTAGGTGACGTCGAAAGTCACGAGGCGCGTCACGCCGCGCACCATGAGTTCCCCGGTCACCTCGAACTCGATTCCGCTCGCCTGATGGATGCGCGACCCGACGAACGTCCACGTCGGGTGGTGCTCGACATCGAAGAAATCGGCACTGCGGAGGTGGGCGTCGCGCTGGGGCTGACCGGTGTACACCTGGGTCGCGTCGACCGTCGCCTCGACCCGCGCCTTCTCCGGCTCGTCGGGATCGACCTCCAGAAGGCCGTGCACGTTCTTGAGCTGCCCCCGCACGTAGGTGACCATCATGTGCCGGGCACGGAACTCCGCCGCGGTATGGCCGGGCTCGAAGAACCATTTGGTCATGACCATGTGCACCCCTGACCTGGCCCCTTGATCCGGGACGGATCCAACGGGTGAGTGGCGGCGGCGAACTGCTGCAGCCTCTCGGCGGCGGTCTCGTCCGCGCCGAATTCCGCGATCCCGGAGTTCAGGGAGAGCGCGCCGGCCGTGAGCCTGAGCGGAAGTTGCCGTACTGCGGAACACCGTGCCCGACCGGATGCCATGCCGAGCCTCCCAACATTGACCCTTGGTACCACCCTGCCATCCGTTCGAAGCATGTCAAACGGGGACGGTTCCCCTGTCCGGATTTCTGGCGGGGGCTTGCACAGCGCAGCCGTTGTGCCCAACCTCTGGGGCGCCGACTGCAACAACAACCGTTTTCGTTTACTGATGGAGGACGCATGCGGTCGCTCGCTTTCGAGGAGCTCCAGGCCGACGGTTCGCTGGCCGCCCCGCAGGGCCCCGGCACCAACGCCCTCGTGCACAACCCGTTCGCCTGGACTGCCTGAGCGGTCGCTGAGCGGGCAGCGCCGGCCACCGGTGCCTGACCCGCGCGACGCCGCCGCCCGTGGCCCGGCCACGGGCGGCGGCACCCATCGACGGAACGGCACGTCACCACCGAGGAAGGCACTCCGCATGGACCGCATCACCCCCGGGCACCACCTGTACCCTTGCCCCGACGGAAGCCGGCGGCACAGCTCGCCGGACGGGCACTACACCCGCATCCCCGCACGAGTTGCTGTCCGCCGCCCGGAAGCACGCCTACGGTGCCGCCGATCCGGCCGTGCTCGACGCGAACGGCCGCGCCCTACTTGAGGCGCTCCACGCACGCGGCGTACTCACCACCGCCGCCGATGGACCGGCCGGCGACACGGGCAGCGCGCCGTGGAACGTTCACATCGAAGGCGACAACCCCTCGGCGCGGCGGCCGCGCTCGCCGCCCTGCTCACCGCGTGCGGCTCGCCCGCCCCCGCCGGATCCGGCAAGCCCGCCGCAGCGGTGGCGGACGCCGGGAACCGTACGACGTACCCGACGCAGGCCGAGAACTGCGGCCGCACGGTCAAGGTCGACCGCGCACCCGAGCGCATCGTGTCGTTCTTCGCCTCCCACACCGAACTGCTGCTGGAACTCGGCCTGAAGGACCGCGTCGCCGGCCAGACGTGGACCAACCAGTCCCCGCCCAAGCCCGCCTACGCCGATGCGTACAAGTCGCTCAGGATCCTCGCGCCCGGGGAAATCTCCCGAGAGGACCTGCTCGCCGCCCGGCCCGACTTCATCCTGGCCGACGGCGAGTACCAGTTCGACGGGAGGAAGCTCCCCACCATCGACGAGCTGGCCAGGCTGGGCACCCCCACCGCCGTCACGCTCGACGCCCTCAGCTACGCGGCCGCCGCGCTCCTCCTGACCCGGCTCCCGCTCGCTGTCGCCGACCGCACCGCAGCCGACGACCGGCCCCCCGCACGCCGCGCCCTCGTGGGCCCCGGCTCCAGCAGAGCGTGCCCGCCGGCTGGATCACCCTCGGCGGACTCGCCGCGAACGCGCCGACGCGGTGGGCCTACGGACCGCCCTGCTGCTCGCCTGCCTGGCCGCGCTCACCTCGCTGGCGGCAGGCCTGACCACGCAGCTACGTAGAAAGGCCCTGCTCGCGATCGGGTAAGCCGTCGGCCCGTAGGGCAGGCGTCACCGTACCCGGCAGTCCTCCACCGGCAACCGCCTTGGCGGGTCAGCGGGCAAGGGAGACGGCGAAGGGCTGGAAGCCGTGTCGGCGCAGGATGTGGGGGACGATCAGGATCATGGCTTCAGTGGCGCGGGCCGTGGTGATGTCGCCGAGGTCCTCGATCCGTTCGGGCTTCCAGCCCAGGTCGCCGAGCAGGCCGGTGACGGTCCTCTTCGCGTTCTCGTCGTCGCCCGAGAGATAGGCGGTCGGTGGCGTGGCCAGGGTTTCAGGGGCGGTCATGACCATGAACAGCATGGTGTTGAGGGTCTTGACCACTTGGGTGTCGGGGAGGGCGGCCTGGAGCTTCTCGGCGAGGCTGCTGCCGGGATGGCACAGGTCGCCGGGCATGCCGTCGGCGGTGTCGCGCGTGGCGTTGGAGACGTCGATGAGGATCTTGCCGGAGAGCTCGGCGCGCAGGCCGGTGAGACGCTCCAGGGAGCCGTCGCCGGGCGTCGCGTTGATCACGATGTCCGTGGTGCGGGCGGTCGTGCGATGGTCGGCGAAGGCGATCCGCGGGTCGAGTCCGGCGGTGCGGGCGAAGGTGTCTCCGGGGTTCCGCGTGCCGAGGGTGACATGGTGTCCGGCTGCGGAGAGCTCGCCGGCGAGGTTGGTTCCGACGCGGCCCGCGCCCAGGATGCCGATGGTGGTCATGTGGTGATGCTCCTTGCGGTATCGGGTGGGAAGGGTGGGGACGTCCGGTCAGGCGATCGGGGCGAGGACCTTGAGGGCCGCGGCGTGGAGGCCGGGGGCGGCGGCCAGGAAGTCGCGGCTGGCGGTGTTCCAGGGTTCGCCGGCCAGGTCGGTGACGGTGCCTCCGGCCTCGGAGACCAGCAGGGCGCCGGCGACCAGGCCGGAGCGGACGTCGGAGAACTGCCAGAAGGCGTCCATGCGTCCGGCGGCGACGTGGATGAGCTGCATCGTCGCGGGAACGGACACGCGTACGACCAGGCCGTTGACGAGCATGGCGGTGACGGAGTCACCGATCCGCCGGAAGGTGCGCTCGTCCTCGCCGGGCTTGGCCTGGCCGGTGCCGATGAGGGCGGCGCCCAGGTCGGTCTTGGCGGACACCTTCAGGGGCCGGTCGTTGAGACGGGCGCCGCCGCCGGCGACCGCGGTGTAGGTGTCGCCGGTCAGCGGCAGGTGGACGACGGTGAGCACCGGCCGGTTGTCGCTGACCAGGGTGGCGGTGACGGCCCAGTCGTCCATGCCGTGGACGTGGTTGATGTTGCCCTCGGCGGGGTCGACGACCCACCACTCCCCCGGCGGGAGCGCGCCGCCGGCCAGCTCGTCCTCGGCCCACTGCGACTCGCGCCGGGCGCGCATCAGGGGTTCCCGCAACACGTCCAGCACCGCGTCGTCGTTGGCGTGGATCTCGGCGACGACCTCGTCCAGACTCACCCCCCGGGCGTGCGGGGTGTAGCGGTCGCGCAGCGTGGTGCCGGCGGCCTTCACCGCGGCGGTCACGTCGGACAGCAGCGTCGTACCGGCGTCGAAAGGCATGGCTGTGCTCATGGCGGGCTCCCTGGAATCTGTAGAAGCGGGGCGGTCGTCTCGCCCCCGCACTTCGAAAGTAGGCCGCCCGACCATTAACAACAAGTGCATGCTTGTCACTTGTAGAGTTACTCCCATGCAACTGGATCTGAACCTGCTCACGGCCCTGGACGCCCTGCTGGAAGAGGGGAGCGTCGCCGGCGCGGCAGCCCGGCTCCACGTCTCCCCACCGGCGATGAGCCGCTCGCTGGGCCGCATCCGCAAGGCGACCGGTGATCAGATCCTGGTCCGCACCGGGCGCACCATGGTCCCCACCACCCGGGCGCTGGCCATGCGCGCCCAGGTCCACACCCTCGTGCAGCAGGCCCACCAACTCCTCTCCGCACAGCAGGAACTCGACCTCGCGGCACTCGACCGGGTGTTCACCGTGCGCTGGCACGACGCCCTGACCGCGTCCTCCGGCACCGCCCTGATAGCCGCCGTCCGCCGCCAGGCCCCCGGCGTCCGGCTGCGCCTGTCCGCCGAACCGGGAACGGACGACACCGAGCTGCGCCGGGGTGAGGTCGACCTCGAATCGAGCTCCGGCACTCCGGCGCTCCCCGACATCCGCCATCGCCTCGTCGGCAGGGACCGGCTCGTCGTCACCGTCCGACCGGGCCACCCGCTGACGGAAGGCCCGCTGAGCCTCAAACGCTACGCAGCCGCCGAACACCTCACCGTTTCGCGACGTGGAATCCTGCGCGACCCGATCGACGACGCCCTGACCACACACGGCCTCGAACGACGCGTCGCCGCCGCCGGGCCCACCGCCGCCTTCGCCCTGCAACTCGCCCTCGACACCGACCTGGTCGTCACCCTCCCCGACGCGGTCACCCGCAGAGCCCGGGAACAACTCGGCCTGGCAACCCTGCCGCTGCCCGTACCGCTGCCCGACGTCCCCCTGTACCTGCTGTGGCACCAGCGCTACGACAACGACCCTGCCCACGCCTGGCTGCGGGACCTGGCCACCGAAACCATCCAGGCGCTGTTCACACCACCGACCACCCCTCACCAGCCCCTCGCCGACCACACCGGGCCCTAACGGATCCGGCTCGTCCCCCGGCGCCTGATCGGACAACCGTGTTCGAACGCGGGACGGCTTCTCACAGTCCGGTGGAGAGGGCTACGTGGCGCCAGCGGTCGAGTTCGCTTCGCACCAGATCCGGCTTCGCCTCGACGCGCTCGATCGCGTCCGCACCCAGCTGCAGGCGCGGCGGCGATTCGGCAACCTCGGTGATGTCGACGATGGCTTTCGCCGCCTTCACCGGATCGCCCGGCTGATGGCCGTCGTTCTTGGCCAGCGCCTCGCGGACGGGCCCGGCGCCGTCGGCGTAGTCGGCGATGGAGGCCGGTTCGACCTGCATGCTCAGGCTGCTGAGGAAGTCGGTGCGAAACCCGCCCGGCTCCACGATCGTGACGCGGACGCCGAGCGGGGCCGGCTCACCGTGCAGCGCCTCGGAGACACCTTCGAGTGCGCACTTCGACGCGCCGTACAGGCCCGCCGCCGGGGCGGTGGCGAAGCCGCCGACGGAGCCGATGTTCAGGACGTGCCCGGAGCGCTCGGCGCGCAACGTCCGCAGGGTCGCCCGCAGCGGACTGAGCGTGCACGCGCTGCGGTTCCACGAGCGGGAAGGTCTGTTCGCCAACCCCGTGCGCCGCCTGTCCAACGGCCGCCTGTCCAACGGCCGCCTGTCCAACGGCCGCCGGGTCTATCACGGAGAAGAGCGGTGAAGCCGACCGGCTCTGGAATCCGTCGTACTCGGACGCCGCACAGGCCGGCCCCCCTCAGGAGGACCGTCCACCGGCAGAGACGTGATGCGGAGAACCGAACCATCGGGCAGCGGCCTGCTCGAAGGCCTCCCGGTCAGGGTGGCGGTCACCGGCCCAGGCGACCACGCCGTCGGGCCGCACCAGTACCGCACCCGACCCGAGGTCGTCCCGCGCCGCGCCGGCCACGTACCGTATCGGGCCCTCCCAGCCCGTCGCCGAACCGTGCAGGAGCCGGTCGGTGGTGAAGTCGAGCACGACACCCCGTCCGTCCTCCATGAGATCGCCCAGTCGCGTGCCGTCCTCAAGGCAGAAGTCAGGGGCGCTGCGGCCGACCAGCGGATGTTCGCTGCCGAGGTCGTAGCGGATCCACGATCCCGACAGCCGCTCGAACACGTAGGTCGCTCCGTCACGGGTCCCGATGAGATCGCGAACCACTGCCTGGATCGCCTGGGCGTACGGGTCCGGCCTCATGGTCGCCACCTGGGCGCGCGACCAGTCGAGCACTGCCGCACCGATCGGATGGCGCTCGTCGGCGTAGGTGTCGAGGAGCCCGTCCGGCGCGTGCCCGTGCACGGTCGCCGCGAGCTTCCATCCCAGGTTCACGGCGTCGCCGATGCCGGTGTTCAGCCCCTGGCCGCCCAGGGGGGAGTGGATGTGGGCGGCGTCGCCCGCGAGCAGGACGCGTCCGCGGCGGTAGGCCGTGGTCTGCATCGCCCGGTCGGTGAAGCTCGAAGCGATGCGGACCTCGCCGATGGTCACGTCGGTGCCGGACACGCTGCGCAGGACCGCCTGGAGGTGGTCGCGCGTCGGCGGCTGCGAGCGATCGAACGCGCCGCCGTCGAAGTCCACCATGGCGACGTATCCGGCGTCGGGCATCCGGATGTACATGCCCGTCGGCGTCAGGTGGAACCCGGGGCGCAGCTGCTCGGGGTCGGCGAGGGTGGTGTGCATGGTGTAGCCGGTGAACTGCGGCTCGGTACCGACGAATTCGAAGCCCGCGAGCCTGCGCACCGTGCTGCGTCCGCCGTCGCAGCCGACGAGCCAGCGCGCCTCGTAGGCGTCCGCGCCGGCTTGTGCGACCACGCTCTCGCCGTTCTGGGAGACGGCGGAGACCGTGACGCCGCGCCTGATGTCCACGCCGAGCCTGGACGCCTGCTCGGTCAGCACCGTCTCGACCGCTTCGAGGTCCGTCATCACGAATTCCAGTGCCTGGCCGGGAAGCCGGAACGGCAGGGCGGCGACGTCGACCTGGGTCCCGTCGAGCATCATGCCGGCGAAGTGGCCACCGAACCGAGGGCGTGCCGGCGCGCCCTCCTCCGGGGCCTCGCCGAACACCTCTTGGACGCCTGAGGCCTTCAGCAGCGGTTCCAGCATTCCGCGCCGGTAGAACGTCTCGACCGAGGCGGCGGACAGCCCTCGCCTCCCGAGCGGGGCGGCTCGTAACGGGGAGCCGAGCGCCGGCTCCCGTTCGAGCACCAGTACGGAACAGCCTGCGAGGCCGAGCTCGCAGGCGAGGGCCAGACCGACCGGACCGGCTCCTACGACCATCACGTCATGCACGAGAGATCTCCTCTTCGAACTCCAAGCCGGATGAGTACCCGGCGGGACCTCTCGAACGGTGTCAGCGGCCGCCGACAACCCACCGACAGCCCCGACAAGCCACCGACACCACCGGCCGGCACCGTGTCGGCCGCAGTAGCCGACAGACCGCTGTCAGCGCCCGGCCCAGACCGGCCAGCACGGGTCGCTCCCCTGGCCGCTGCCCGGTCCTGGAACCCTCACGCACCGCTCGTCACCCCGGGCGTAAGCGACGCAGCCGCCGGAATCCGGTTCTCCGTGTCGGCCGGCCTCGCCCTGGACAGGATCGACACATGTACTCCGTGAAGACCGTCCTGACGGCCACGGCCACCGCCGCCGTGCTCCTCGCCCTCACCACTCCGGCCGCTGCGGTCCCCGCGGCTCCCACCACCCCGGCCCGCCCCTCCGTGTCCGCCGTGCCACGTCCCTGCGACGGCGCCGCGACCTGCTACGTCAACGTGACGGTCGCTCAGGTCTGGGTGAGCCCGGAACAGGTCCGGCCCGTGGATGCTGCGGCGACCGCCAATCCCGCGGACATCCGCGGCTGGTTGGCCACCATGTCCCTGGACGAGCGGCGTGAGGTCGCCGGGGAGACGCAGGCCCTCCACGGCGTCACGGTGAGCGTCGACCGCACCGAGTGGCACGGCGGTCTGCTCTGGGACCACGTATGGGTGCACGGCCAGCCCACCCCCAGGGACCAGGAGGGACGGGGCGCCTACCCGGGCTGGATTCCCGACCGGCAACTGACCTCGGAGCACCGGCGCCCGCCCGGGGGTACGCACGAGGAACGCGTTGCCCGCCCCACGGCCCGGGGCTTCGCCACCGCCCGGGCCGCGCTCACCGGCAGCCCGTCCGGGCAGGTGGGCGAGTACTCGTACAACACCTCCTTCCCGGTGAAGACCGGTCCGTTGCCCGGGGTCGTCGCCGCCTACTCCCCCAGTGGCGGCCGGCTGTTCTTCCGGGCTGACGACCTGGCGAGGGTGCCGGTCGCACCGAGCGGCGCGGACGTGGTCGCCGCCGCACGGGCCTTCCTGGGTCTGCCCTACCTGTGGTCGGGCACCTCCGGGTTCGGCTACGACTGCTCCGGGCTCACCGGCCAGGTCTACTCCGCCCTCGGCGTGACGATCCCCCGGGACGCCCAGCCGCAGTTCGAGGCGGGCGGCGGGCAGGTACCCGCCGGCTCGGCCGCGGGGGTGCGGATCACCGGTACGCAGGACCTCAAGCTCGGGGACATCGTCGCCTTCCGCCCCGCGACCGGGACCGATGTCACCCACGTCGGCATCTATTCGGGGACGAGGAACGGCGAACCCATGATGATCAACTCGCCTCGGACCGGTGACCCTGTCAGGGAGGAGCCCATCGGTTCCACCGGCCGCGTCTACGTGGGCGCCACCCGCTTCCTCACCCGCTGACGCGAGCCGGTCCGGGCGGCCGGCGGGCGCGCGGACACCTGGCCCGACGGCGTACAGGACTTCCACGGGCAGGGGAATTCTCTTGCCCAGCCAGCTGGATAAGAAACAAATAAAAATCGGATGCATGCCTCTGATGCGTTCGGGCAGATGACGTTTGCGTTCGGGCAGATGACGTTTGCGTTCGGGCAGATGACGTTTCGGAGGTTGATAATCATGGTTCCCCTGCTTCTCGTTCTTCTCCTGGTCTTGATCCTCTTCGGCGCTGGTTTCGCGCTGAAGATTCTCTGGTGGATCGCGATCGCCGTATTGGTTCTATGGCTGATCGGGTTCATCGCCCGCCCGAAGGCCGGCTCCGGTCGCTGGTATCGCTGGTAGGAGCGCCACAGCACCCGTCCGGGCGCGTGAAAACATGTAGGCCGGGCAGATGGAAAAAGGCAGAAGAACGCAACACACCCGCCGAGTGCGAGGTACGGAGCAAGGAGGGTCGGGCGGGGAATCCATTCCCGGCCGTCCTCCGCTGACCAGAGGAGTTGCATTTCGCGTGACCGAGCATGTGTGGAGTTACCAGCCGACCGCGGGCCACCTGACCGGTACGGACCTGACCGGCTACAAGGTCGAGGCGACCGACGGCACCATCGGCAAGGTCGACAAGCACTCCGACGAGGCCGGCGACGCGTACCTGGTCGTCGACACCGGCGTATGGATCTTCGGCAAGGAGGTCCTGCTCCCGGCGAGCACGGTCGTCAGGATCGACACGGAGGACGAGAAGATCTTCGTCAACCGCCGCAAGGAACAGATCAAGAACGCCCCCGAATTCCACCGCGACAAGCACCTCGGCGACGTCGGCTACCGCGAGGAGCTCAGCGCCTACTACGTCACCGGTGTCCCCTTCGGCGGCTCTCACTCCTGATCGCCTTCCCTCGCGTGACCCCGGTCCCGGCACCCTCCCCTGGGTGCCGGGACCGGTCTGCCCGCCTGCCGCCGGGCCGGCTCCACCTCGATGGCGACGCCATCACAGCGGCCGGGTGGCCATCAACCCGGCGAACACCGGCCCCAACCTGGCCGGCATCGACGCACCGCATCCGGCTCAGATGGCGACGCCGGCGGTGATCTCCGCGCAGCGGGTGGCCACGGCGCCGAGCGTGCCCTCCGCTCGCAGCAGCCCGCGCTGGACACGCGCCCCGTTGCCATGCTCCAGGAGGCGGCCGATGCCGTCACGGACGAGTTCGTCGTCGCCGTGGTCGGCCAGCGCTTCGCGTACATGGGCGTAGAGCGCTTCGACGGCCGCGGCGGGTGGTGTCTCGCGCATCGTACGGGGATCGAGGAGCGGGCCGTCCAGCCCCGAGCGGGCGGCGCGCCAGGTCGCGAGCCGCAGCAGTCCCGTGCCGATCCCGGCCGGCGGCTGCCCGTCCTGCCAGGCGCGGGCGGCGGTCTCGACCAGGCCTCGTACCAGGGCCGCGAGGAGGACCGGGGTCGACGCCTCCAGGCAGACGTCTGCGACCCTGACCTCCACCGTCGGATAGGCGGCGGACAGCCGGGCGTCGAAGTAGATCATCCCTTCGTCGTGTAGCACGCCGGTGTCGAGCATGGCGCGCACCTGCTGGTGGTAGCGGTCGGCGGACCCGAAGACGTCCGTGGGCCCGGCCGACGGCAACCGGTTCCACACCCGGCTGCGGTAGCTGCCGTACCCGCTGTCCTCGCCCTGCCAGAACGGCGAGTTCGCGCTCATCGCGGTGAGGACGGGCAGCCAGGGCCGGATCCGGTCCAGGACGGCGACGCCCTCCTCGTCCGATTCGACCGACACGTGGACATGGCAGCCGCAGGTCAGCTGCTCCTGCGCGGTCAGGCCGAACTGCTCGCCGAGCCACTCGTACCGCTTACCCGTGTTCAACGAGGGCCGGACGGTCAGCGGGGAGGTGCCCAGGGCCGCGACCAGCGCGCCGGCGGACGCGGCGTGCCGGGCGGCCTCCGCCCGCCAGCGGGTGATCTCCTCCTGGAGCTCGCCCATCTCCGACACGGGTTTGGTGGCGAACTCCAGCTGCTCCTTCTGCAGCTCCTTCTCGAAGGTGTGCCCCTGCGGTTCGCCGTGCTCCGTCCGCTGTCCACCCGACCGGTCCGCGGCCGCCAGCACGGCCCCCGACAGGGCCAGTGGCTCACCGCTGTGGGCGTCCACCAGCAACAGCTCCTCTTCCACGCCTACGCTTCGCATGCCGCCGCCCATCGGTCCGCTGTCCGTGTCACCTCGCGCCTGCCCTGCCCACCCCGGCCGTGCGGATACTCACCAGGGCGGGCGGCAGGCAGGCGGCATCCTGCGTGCCGGGGCGCCGGGAGCGGGGCAGGCGCGCCGTCGACGGCGGCGTTGCCCACCCCCCGGCTCACGGGTGGAGCGCCGGCTCCTGGCCGCCGCCGCTCGGCAGCACGCGCACCTTCCTCGCGGTCGCTGATCTCGACCCTGACGATGCCGGTGTCGTCGGCGTACACGGGGTGGCCGCCGCCGGACCCTGCTGGTCGGACGCGGCCACCACCACGATGTCCTGCCCCGACTCGGGACGACGGTCCGACGTCCGCTTCGCCGTGCTCCGCGGCGGAACCTTCGACGACGACACCGGTGCCTCGCCCCTCGTGAGCTTGATCGTGACCTGGTCATCGCCCACGCACACCCCTCGCCGGCCGAAGTGCAGTTCCTCGGCGACGGTGACGAAGTACCTCAGCTGCCGCAGTGCCATCTGCCGGCTGTAACCGTCAAGGCCGAAGGGTCATCCATTCGTGCAAGCCTCCAAGTCGAAGCGCCCGGAGGGACTCCTCCGGAGCATGGGGCGAGCGGTCCGCTCGGCTGCTCAGCTCTGCCCGGATACGAGCCCGGTGGCCGGCGTGGTGTCCTTCTGTGCAGGAACGGCTCGTTGTCCGGAGCCGGGTACGCCGGGCCTGCCCTGCGAAGGGACGCCGGATCCTGCCGTTCGGCCGGGCGCCGGGCGGCACATCCCCGTGCGCTGTGCTGCGCGTCGCCACAGGTGAGGCAGGAAGGCGTAGAAGCGGTCGGGAAGAAACACGGCGTCCGCGACGATCATCGCGCCGGAGAAGAGGGGCAGTCCCAGGAGTACTGCGATCCCGATGTGCATGCCCAGTAGCACGGTCAGAACGGGATACTTGAGTCTGCCGAAGAGCACGAACGGGAAGGCGACCTGCAAGAGCACCGTCACGTAGCTGGCGATCGCGATCACCATCGGAAACTGGTCCACGAGGTGGGAGAGCGCGGGCCACGGCTGGAAGAGTTCGAGATTCAGCGCGTAGTGGAGAGCGGTACCCCCGCCCCAGGTAGGGCCCTGGATCTTGTACAAGCCGGCTGATCCGTAGAGGAAGCAGACTTGTGCCGCGATGACAAGGATGCCGCAGTTGTGCATCACCGTGGTCAAGGTGACGCGTGCATCGTGGAATTGTTGGCTTTGGAAGCTCCTCACCGGCTCTGGCGCGTTGCCCGATCGAGCTGCCTTGAGTCGGTTTCGACGTGCGTCCAGGGACCAGCGCCGGCCGCAGGCGGTGAGGACGAGGTAGAGGGCCATCAGCAGGATCAGGTTGTCGCCCCCATCCGTCATGAAGATCGCTCTTGCGTGGAACGAGGTCACGACGACGGCGAAGAGGACGGACATGACGCGGGTCCGCCAGCCCAGCATGAACAGCGTGGACGTGAGGACGGCCATCAGGTAGCAGAGTTCGAAGTAGGGACGGCTGTCCGACAGGATCAGGACGCTGCTCCAGCCAGTCTGATCGAAGAGCTCTCGTGCCAGCGCCGGTGTCCAGGGCGATCCGGGGCCCCAGATCTCGTCGCGGTGCGGGAACTCGCGGATCAGGAAGATCAGGTAGAGCAGTCCGTAGCCGATGCGCAAAACCGATGCGGCGTAGAGGGAAATCGGCCGGTGGGTGCAAAGCGCCCACAGACCGCCGATCCGGTCGAGGAACCACGTGTGGGCCGTGCCGACGATGGAAGCCTCGTGGCCCGCAGACCGGTACGGCGCGGCTGACCCGGACGGGGGCTGGGGGGTCTGCTCATTTCCCATGGGAGGTGACCTTCCACCAGGGCAGGAGCCGGGTCTCGGTGGGTGTCGGCGGGCGGTTCCCCGTCGCTGTGCCGGGCGCGGGTACGGGCACGGTGACGACCCGGAGCTGAATGAAGTCGAAAGTGACGCCGGCGTTGCGGGCGGCGACGCGGTCTGCGGCGATGTTGCGCAGGTACTGCTGCAACATCACGGCTCGTTCCGAGCGTGCCGTGTCGCTTCCTCCGTGCGTCTCGACATAAGAGGTCCAGGCGCGGCGCAGGAGGTTCTGGGATGTGTGGCTCGGAAACACATCGTGGTCGACTGCGGCATTGTCCACGGCAGCCAGATCGAGCCAGGGGCTCACCCGCACCGATCCTTTGGAATCGGTGTACGCGGTTCTCGCCAGGATCTGCCGGTTGAAGGAGTCAGGGTCCGGGGCGAAGAGTCGCCAGTTCTGTTCGAAGAGCGGGTAAACCCATGCGTTGACCTGTGAACTGTAGCGCCTCGATACGGGATTGGAGGGGGCTACATGCAGGAACACCAGGACGATGTGGACCAGAGCCGTCACCAGACAGAGCGCTACGACGGTGTGCACCCCTGCTTTCAGCGCACGAACACCCAGGGGCGGCTCCTGCGGTCCGACCGGCCCGACCGCTTCGTCGGGATGCTGCTCGACGGGTGGATCGGAGTAGGACTGATGGAGTTCCTTCACGCCGGCAGATTCCCGGATCGACACATCCCACCCTGGCTTTCCCATGTCTGCTGTTCGTCTGAGGTCTCTGTGATTCTCACCGACGGCGCGCGGCGGATTCGACGAGAATTCCGCCGCGCGCAGTCATCCGGTGAACGGAAATCGTGCAGCCTGCCGCCTATTCCTGGTGGCCCTCGTGGCCCTCGTGGCCTTCGTGGCCCTCGTGGCCCTCGTGGCCTTCGTGGCCCTCGTGGCCCTCGTGGCCCTCGTGGCCCTCGTGGCCTTCGTGGCCCTCGGGCTTGTCGCCGTAGCCGTAGTGCTCGCCGGGCTTCCCGTCGTGCCCGTGGCCGTGGTCCGGCTTACCGGGTCCCTCGTCATGCCCATTGCCCGACCAGCCGTGCTCGTCTCCCGGCTTGCCGCCGTGGTCCGGGCCCCCGGGCCGACCGCCGTGCCCGCCGGTGGCGTTGCCCCCGGAAATGGCACCGCCGGTCGTGTTGCCCGCGGTGTTCCCTGAGGTGTTGCCCGCGGTGTTCCCGGCGATGTTCCCCGAGGTGCCGCCGGAGACGAGGTCGACGATCGGGCCGCCCAGGAGGCCACCGCCGATCAGACCCACGGTCGTGCCGGTCGTCGATCCGGCGGTCGGGGTTCCCGCGGTCGTGCCGGTCGTCGTACCGGCAGTCGGCGTTCCCGCGGTCGTACCGGTCGTCGTACCGGCAGTCGGCGTTCCCGCGGTCGTACCGGAGGTCGTTCCACCGGTGGCGCAGCCGCCGAGGAAGATCCGGTTGTTGTTGAGCGTCACCTCGCCGTTACGAGCCAGCGCCCGGCCCTCGATGTTCGCCCCCTGGTTCACGAAGATGGAGGTCAGCGCCATGATGGTGCCCACGAAGGTGGAGGTGGTGCCGAGGGTCGCCGAACTCCCGATCTGCCAGTACACGTTGCACGGCGAAGCACCGTTCGTGAGGAGAATCCGGCTGTTGGATGCCGTGGTCAGGGCTTCGGGAATCTGGAACACCCAGACCGAATTGGGGTTTCCCCCGGCGTTCAGGACGAGGTCACCGGTGAGTCCGACACCGGATGTGGCCCTGTGGACGCCAGGAAGCAGTTCCTGGCCCCCGCCGATTCCAGCCGCCAGCGGGAAGTCCGGTGCCTGGCCGGTCAATTGGCCGGCCGCATTGTTGTACGCCACGATCAGATCGCTCTTGGCCTGAGCGGCCGCCGGGTCCGCGGGGTGCACGGCACCGAGCACCAGCCCGGGCGGGAACCCGGTGATGGCCGGGTTGGGGTGCGTCCCGAGGTCGTGGTCGAGCACCGAGTTGCCGGTGTTGGTGACGCCCTGACCTGCCAGAACGGAGTAGCTGGCGGTGGTGCCCAGCGGCACGGGTGTCGCGATGGCCAGTGCCTGCGTCGGCAATCCGGCGACCATTACAGCGGCAACCGTTACGGCTACGGCCGAGGCCATCCAGCCGGACAGAGTGCGGCGCTGAACCGCTTGGATTCTCAGCTTCATCAAGAGGCCATTTCCTGTTTGGGGCCGTGGCGTACCGGGCCCTACCGTTCGCCCGGGAAGCCCTGGTGTGTCGCCGCCGCATATTACGCGGAACTATTCACGCACCACTCACGGATGAGACGCGGAGGGGGGTTGATACAAACACACCCGACGACGGAATTGGCCATGACAATAATCAAACTCACATTGTCGATCATCCGACTTGCCACCCGGATGGGCAGGGGTCGGCTCACCCACAAGAGGCAGTCCCGCACACATGCCCAATTGGATCCACCCGCGTACACGGAGATGCACCCGCCGGTCAGGCGATTTCGCGGGCCGTGCAGGACGGGCGTGGCGGAAGTGCATCGTCAATGCACCGCACCCCAAGTCACATACCTGGGTTCCGCCATGGAGTGAAGGCGAGAGGTCCGTGCCGCCGACGGACCCCGGCGCCCCCCTGTGCCCAACACGTGCACACATCGGACATCGGACCCAGGCGGACGGACCATGGCCCCGAGGTCGCCGTGTTCGACAGCTCGTCGCTCCACGGCCTCCATGACCTCGGCCCCGTACTTCCGGTGCCCGCGCGAGACCGTCCAGGCCGTCGGGGTGGGTGAGGTGGGCCGGGGCGGCATGCCCCGAGTCCGGGCAGAAGACGCAGATGTCGGACTCGGTCACGGCAGAGCCCGTCCCTCACATGCACCCCGGCCGGTTCAGTGGCCGAGAGCGCGCTTCAGTTCTGCCTTGTCCATCTTCGAACGGCCCTCGATGCCCTTCTGCTTCGCCTCGTTGTACAGCTGCTCCTTGGTGGGGCCCTGCGCACCGCTGTGGGAGCGCAGCCCACCACGCCTGGACGGCGAGATGTCCTCCAGTGAGGACCGGCTCGCGGTTTTCGACTCGCCGGAGCGGGCTCGTTCCTTGTTCACGGTGCGGGCCGCGATTTCCTCGGCACGCTTCGTGCTCTCGCCGCGCCGCTCGGCGCTCTCCTTGATGTGCTCGTACTGGCGTTCCCTCTTGGGACTGGAACCACGAGGCATGACGATCCCTCCTTTTCTCGTCCTGCGTTCTCCGTACGGTGTGGTGATGCCGCCAGGCGCGCCGTGCGCCTGCCCGCCCAGAGCCGCCTCATTCCGCCGGCCCCCGCGCGACTTCCGCGGAATCCGCCGACCGGGCACCCCCCGCCTTCCGGTCCTTCTCCTCCTGGCGGGCACGTTCGACACGGTCCGGGTCGACGGGCGGCCCGCCGCCCGTACCCGTCCGGGAAGGAACTCCCGCGGGCCGGCCGTGTTCGTCCACAGCAGCACCCAGATCGGGCAGAAGCTCCGGGCGTAGATCCTTCTTCCTGGCGTTCATGATCCACCGCCTCTGGCTGTGGGCTGGACGCCGGCCCGGCTGGTCGGACCCGGCGGACACGGGGACAGCCCTTTGGGTACTGGAACAGGCTCGGGCCGGGCGTAGCCGCGGCGGGCAGGATGCGCCCCGCCCCGCGGGCGGGACGAGGTCGTTGCCATCGGCGCGCCCACATGCCCCGCAAGCGTGCGCTCGGGTGGTGGGGGTATGTCGGGGGCGTGGCGGGCTGTCCGAGGATCGGCGGCGAACGAGGTGGACGCGGTCATGGAGATCACTTGCTTTCCGGCGGGCATCGTGAGGCGAGCAGGAAGCCCGTGGCGGTGAGGTGGAGGAGCCGCTCGACGGGGCGGCTCGCGGCGGTGATGCGCACGCCTCGGCCGATTCGCAGGGCGGCGAGGCGGGTCGACAGGAGGGCGTTGAGTCCCGCGCAATCACAGAAGGTGACCCGGCTCAGGTCCACGCTCAGATCCACAAGAGGGGTGTCCCGTTGGGAGGCGAGAGCGGTCAGGAGGTCTTCGCGGAGGATCGCGGCGTTGCCGAAGTCGACCTCGCCGCTCACGCGGACGTGGGCCGTCCCCGGAGGTGGGCTGGGGGTCACCGAGACCTCCAGGCCGACGGTCTGGGATACGTCCGGGCGGTCGTGGCGCGCGATCGCGGTCATGGCTGCCTCCCCACGCGTTCCAGGGCTGTTTCTCCTTCCATCAGCATCGTCGGCACCCGACCGACGTACGTCAAGAATTACACGAAAAACAGGACATATATCCAAAGAACGGGCATTCTGGAGTTATGGCTGATGAAGTGCCTCCCAGAGGCTCCTGGACGTTCCTGACGAGCCACGCACGCGTGCTCCTCGCCCTGGCCAAGGACCCCGGAGCCCGTCTACGGGAAGTCGCCTCGACCTGCGTACTGACCGAGCGGAGCGTGCAGTCGATCGTCGCCGACCTGGAGCAGGAGGGATACCTCACCCGAGTACGCGAAGGACGCCGTAACCACTACCGGATCACCCCCGGAGCCAAGTTCCGACACCCCGCCGAAGCCGACCGCGACATCGCCGGCCTGCTCGCCCTCTTCTCCGCATTCCCGCCCACGACCACGACGCACACGGGCCACCACGGAGAGTCGTCGTAGGTGTGGTTCGCGTGAGTCGGGCCCTCGGACGGGGTCCCGCTGTTTGCCTGCCAGGGAAGGTGACCCCGATCAATGGCCGGTCCTGACCTGTGGGTGATGCCGATCTCGCATTCCGGGTGTCCGTCCGGACCGACCAGACCTGTTACCTTCGCCCGTCGGCATTCGTCATAGGTGTGACGGCCCCGTACGAACGGTCGCCGCACCAACGAGTGGAATCGGGAACCGGATGCTGACCAACATCATGTACGTGACGATCTACGTCACTGATCAGGACCGCGCGCTGGAGTTCTACACCGACGGACTCGGCCTGGAAAAGCGGCTCGACGTCCCGGGGCCCGACGGACGCTTCCTCACTGTCGGCGTGCCCGACAGCCCCGTGCAGATCATCCTGTGGCCGCATGCGCCGGCCGCGGGACAGCCTGGCGGCATGGGCGCGCCCGGTCCGCTCATCCTCGAATCCGAGGACTTGCGAAAGGATTTCGAGATCATGCGCCGACGCGGCGTCACCTTCGAAGAGTCCGAGCCCGTGGAATATCCGTTCGGTGTCCGCGTCGAGGCGGTGGACCCGGACGGTAACCGGGTCTCCCTCCGTCAGCCGCGAAAGCCGTGACCGCCGACCCGTCCGTCCTCGTGTCCGAGGCGTTCGAAGCCCAGCGAGACCGGCTGCGCGCCGTCGCCTACCGGGTATTGGGCTCGCACGCCGATGCCGAGGACGTGGTCCAGGAAGCCTGGATGCGCCTCGTCCGCCAGGATGAGGCGACCATCGGCAATCTGGCCGGCTGGCTGACCACCGTAGTCGGCCGAATCAGCCTGGATCTCCTGAGAGCCCGTCAGGCCCACCCCGAAACCGCCTACGAGCAAGAGTTCGCGGACCTCGTGGTGACACCCGACGATGACCCCGCGCCGGACGAACAGGTGGCGCTGGCCGATTCAGTAGGCCTTGCCCTGCTGGTCGTGCTCGACTCGCTCACCCCGAGCGAACGACTGGCGTTCGTCCTGCACGACATGTTCGCGGTCCCGTTCCAGGAAATCGGCCAGATCCTGGGCAAATCCACTGACGCCACCAAGATGGTCGCCAGCCGCGCCCGCCGTAAGGTCCGAACCACGGACCGGCCGGCGGGCCGCGGCCGCGAGCACCGAGCGGTCGTCCAGGCATTCGGCGCCGCCGCCCTGAGCGGCGACTTCGAAGCGCTCCTGCGTGTCCTCGACCCGAACGTGAAACTGACCGTCGACACCCCCGACGGCCTGGTCGTCACCCTCGGCTCCACCAAGGTCGCCACCGGCGCCCGCATGTTCTCCGGTGAGGTCGCCCGCCATCGACCCGTGCTGGTCAACGGCATCCCCGGTCACATGTCCTGGGGCCCCGACGGAAGCCCTCTCTCCATCATCGCCTTCACCGTCACCGAAGGCCGGATCACCAGCATCCACATCGTCGTCGACCCGGCCAAACTCGCCTCGGTCCATCTGCCCACCCCGGACTGAGCCGGTGCCGTCGGCGTCTTCCCGCATACGTGCAAGTCATCCCGGCCGACCGAGCCGACCGTGCACGGCATCCTCGCCAACGAGGCTTCGGGCTCAGCCGGATCGAACTCGCGCTCTCGCGCCCAGGCTGGGGGTACTGGGACGACTACGGAGACTTCATCGGCCCCGGAAGACGGTGCGTCGGCGCCCGGCCGACAGGTTCGGCGGCCCCGAAACCGACCATCAAGAACGGGATCGCGGCAGCCCGCGGGCACGGCCTCTCTGTGGTCCAGGGAACGGAATGCCGGAACGGCAGCGAACCGGCCAGCCGGACGCCCGATCAGTCAGACGGCGGCAGCGGCAGCATCCACCGCGAAGCTGAACTGGTCCTTCGCCCCTATCGAGGCGCCGCCACCCGGCGGAGCGCGAGGACATCGGGGAAGCCGGGCCCGGGCCACCGGGGCCTGCGGGCCGCGGTAGGAGGGGTTCGAGGTGTTCGAGAGCCGTCTGGTGGGCCCGAGCCGGCACGTGCTGCTCGGGGTGGCCGACAGCGGCAACCGGCCAGGGCCGTTGCCGAAAACTCGCCTGACAGGGCCGCACTTCTCCGTGCTGCCCACGCCAAGCCAATGCCTGCAGGACACAGGCACGTGTACGCCTGGCCGTGAGAACTCTCAAGGCCAGGCGTACACGTGCCTACTGTCCAGTGCTGGTGTGTCCGAGGGCGCGGGCTGTTGCCGGTGGCAGCCCGGCTTTCAGGGATCAGTGGCGGCGGCCCCAGGTCTCGGTGTCGACGACGCGGTTGTGGTCGTCGCGCAGGGTGGCGGTGTCGGCCCGGTTGCCCCAGATGTACTCGCGGCGGTTCTGGAACAGGTCGGTGCGGGTGTTGTGGCCGGTTCCGGTGTGGATGCGGATGGTGGCGTGGCTGTTGATGCGGACGTTGTCGAAGCGGTAGCGGTTGCCGTCGTCGTCGCGCAGGGTCCAGCCGCGGAGGTTCATGGCGTCACGCGTGGTGTTGGTGATCTCCACCCACTCGTTGTTCAGGGACCGGTTGGAGTGGTCGTCGCGTCCGGGGCTGTCGGCCTGGACCTGGCTGATCTCCACCCGCGGGTGCTGGCGGCGGTCGTGGTCCTGCGCGCCGGCCGGCAGCGCGGCGGCACCGACAACGGCTCCGGCGGCCAGGACGGTCGCAGCGATACGGCGGACGGAGGAAGAAACGGACGACATGGGTGACGCTCCCTCAAGCAGCATGCCCCACCAGCCGAAACAGGTGGTGACGGCGGTGCGGTTTCCCGGCCCGGAGTGAGCCGAGGGCCACACTCTCGACCCGGCACCCACCCCGGTGCAGCACCAACCGAGCCCGGTTACCAGAAGCGGATGTTCCCGTCACACTCGCGTGCACACCGCACGCACATCGGCCAGGCGCGACCCTGACAACCGATGCTCCCTGCACCCACCCGCCCTCCCCATCGGCACGGCGGTCCATGCGCACCGGCGCACCACCCGGCGCACTCAGAAAGCCCACCACCCAAACGGAGTAGCACATTCCGTAACAGCCGTTCGCCGAATTTCCTCGCACATTCGTATTGAATTCGAACGTATCTCCATGCCGTTGACCGCAGACCGAGCCCGGCACCTCCGGGGTGGACGGCCGAGCAGCAGAGGTAGCGCGCCTATCCGGCTTCCGCGGTTCTCGCAGGCAGCCCCGGCGGCTTCCGATGACGCGCGCATACCTTGGCCGAGCCACCGGCCGGCCGAAGCCCCAGCCGGCGGGAAGCGCCGTTCGGGCCGTGCGGTCCTGGGGCCGACGTCGCTGAACCACGACCAGCTCGCCCAGGCGCCCTTGCGGGCTGGGTCACTGCACGAGGTCGGTATGCGGGTGGCCCGTGCCCGCGAACGCCGGGCAGCCGTACAGCTGCAGGTGATTGGCGTCGGACCCGAGGGGCCCAGCCGCCGATCTTCCAACCGGGGGCGTGGGAGAGGTCGACGTCGTACAACTCCTGCGGCGCCTCGCGGAAATTGCCCAAGTCGACGCCGGCAGCCTCCCAGAGGTCCGGAACCAACAGCTGACGCCGCAATTCCTCGGGCAACTCCAGGAAATCGGGGTACTCGATGACCTCTTCCGGCGCGAGCACGCACGGCTGCGGCACGTAGAAGTCCTCATCCGCGTCGTACGGCTGGGGCGGCGCGGTCAGCACGTCGGTGCCGTCCGCGGCGGTCCGCCAGAACAGCTTGACCGGAGGCTTGTACTCCGGCGGGTGCTCCGAGGGGCACCACAGGATTTGGAGCAGATCGGTCCGCCCGGGCGGTCGCAACAGGGGCACGTCGCGTACGTACAGCTGGGCGGTTCGGTACGGCGCATGCACCACCAGCCGAAGCCGCAGGTGGGCGACGTACATCGGACGGGCCGCCCGACCCTGAAGAGCCAAGGCACACGCGCTCCTGCGGCGTCTTGGGGGCCGCATGCGAATGCCAATCGCCCGCCGAGCCTGGCTCTGCCTGGCGGCCGCTGCCGCCGTCGCACTGGCGACGACCGTGACTCGTCCGGCATCGGCCGCCTCCGGCGAGGTCCAGGTGGTGCTCGGAACCCCCGAAGGCGGGTCCGCGCTGACCGCACCGGCGTGGAAGGCGTCGCGGCGCCGTCCGAGTACGGCGACGCCGGCAGGGCCTCCAGGCCCCCGGCGGCGGGCCGAGACGCTCAAGCTCAGCTCCGTCGTCTTCCCCTGGCAGAGCGACAGCCGAATCGGGAGCCACGCCCTGACCGCCCTCACCCCGCCACATCCTCCGCGTCACCAGGCACGGACCGTGGGTGACCGGATTCCCGCCGAGGGCGCTGCCCCGGCGGTCCCCGGAGGAGCCTGCCCGCAGGGACGGTGCCGGGGTCTGGTTCGGGGCTGCCGGTACGGGCAGAAGCCATCCAGGCGGACACCAACAGGCGGCGTGCGGCCCCACGCCCGTCAGAGTCCGCCTGCCGGCCGAGGAGAGCGATCATGGCAGGGAAACAGACCATCTACCACGTCTCACCATCCGGCGAGCGTGCGGCGGCAGCCGGCGTGAAGTGGCAGGTCGAGGGCAGAGAAGGACGCCGGCTCCTGCACGAGCCGCACCGCACCCAGCAGGACGCGATCGACGCCGCCCGCCGCCACGCCAGGCAGCACCAGCCCGCCCAGGTCATCGTCCATGCCCTGGACGGACACATCCGCAGCGCCTACACCTACGGCGAGACTCCCGCCATGCCCCCCGGCGAGCGTGGCCGCAAGGCCGGAGAACAGGGAGGCATCTCCTGAAGCACGACCACCACACTGCGGGCCCGGAGGTGTCCGGGGCGAGCTCCTGGGGCGGCGACCGGAGGCGCTCTGCAGGCGCCGTCAGCGGTGGCAGGCACGGGGCCGCTCCAGCGGGCTCAGGGCAGCAGGTACCGAACCACCGCTCCTGGATCACACCTGACCCGGGGCGCAGGCGTGCGGGCGACGGAGAAGGCAGTTCCGCCGACTGCGAGCCACCGCCCCGTGGCGCCCGGGCCGTCGAACCCTCTGGACGAGGTGAGGGGCGGGCGGCTGGTCGGCGGATCGCCGTGGACAGGTCGGCAGGGCCCGCTGGGCCCGGATCAGGCTCAGCGGCCGACCTCGCTCAGGGCAGCGGCCGCCTGGGCGAGGTCTACGAGCTCGCTGTCGGGGCCGAACTGGTGCAGGTCGCCCCCGGGCGACTCGATGCGTCCGGCATCGGCCAGGCCGCCGGCCTTGAGGGGGGCGAACCCGGGCCGTGCGGTCGAGTCGCTCGGCCGTCGCCACGGCGCCCTCGTCGTCGGTGGCGCGGCATACGGTTCGCGCTCACGGCGAGCACCTCTGCAGCGAGGGTGCCGAACGCCTTGATGGTGTCCGGGACCAAACGGCGAACACGACCGCGTCCGACTCGGTGATCGCATCCCGCACACCGGAACATCACCCTCGTGGGCATGCACTTGACATAGAAGTCAAGCAGTCGCTTGACTTCTAGCGTGAGCCCAGACAAGACGGACCTTCGCCGCGAGGCAGGTCAGCGAACCCGGAACGATCTGCTGACAGCCGCCTTGGAGCTGCTCGCGCAACGGGGGCAGGAGGGGGTGACCCTCCGCGAGATCACCCAGAACGCCGGGGCCAACGTGGCCGCGGTGAGCTATCACTTCGGGTCGCTGAAGGCCTTGTGCGACGTGGCGATCGAGCACGCGCTGGAGCACTACCTGGACGCACAGATCCGGGAGCTCGACGCCCTGACGGGGACTGCCACCCTGAGCGAGCTGGCCGAGGCCTTCGCCCGGCCGATGATGAGCGCACTCACGGCCGGGGGGCGGGACCTGGCCGTGATACGGACCGTGGCCCGGGTCGGGATCGACCCACCCGAAGGGTGGGACCGGCTGGCCGGGAAGTTCGAGCAGGCGCGGCGGCAGGCGGTGCGGATCCTGGCCGCGCATCTCCCCGGGACCGACGAGCACGAGCTCGTCTTCCGCGTCCGCTGCGCGGCCGGGATGCTGAACTGGCTGGCAGTGGCGCCCATCGGCGCCGAGCTGGCGGCCGAACCCGCCGAGCGGGTGGAACGGATGCTCGTCCCCGTGGTGACCGGCGCGTTCCGGGGTACCCCGTAAGCGCCTGAAGCCGCCGAAAGACCTTTCCGTGCCGGCGTCACGATGAATTCAATCGCTTGCTTGACAGCGACACCACCTGCCGCCCACACTTTTAATCAAACGTTTGAATGGATTCTCTCGGACGGACCGTCCAGACCGTGCGCGGCCCGCAGACGCGAAGCACGACGACAAGGCAGGCACGCATCATGCCCACCATCGGCATCATCCTCGGAAGCACCCGGCCCCACCGCGTCGGCGACCAGGTGGCCCGCTGGGTCCTCGACCGCGCCTCGCGCCGGACCGACGCCGGCTTCGATCTGCTCGACCTTCGCGACCACCCACTCCCCCACCTCGACGAACCGATGCCACCCTCGCTCGGGCAGTACCGGAACGAGCACACCCGGCGCTGGGCCCAGACCATCGCCGCGTACGACGGATTCGTCATCGTCACCCCCGAGTACAACCACGGCATCCCCGGCGTACTCAAGAACGCCCTGGACTACCTGTACGCCGAGTGGAACAACAAGGCCCTCGGCCTGGTCTCCTACGGCGCCTCCGGCGGTGTGCGGTCCGCCGAGCACCTGCGTCTGGTCGCGGGCGAACTCCAGATGGCCGATGTGCGCCAGCAGGTCGCGCTCTCCCTGATCACCGAGTTCGAGAACTTCAGCGTCTTCCGGCCCGGCGACCACAACGTGCGCGCGCTCGACACGATGCTCAACCAGGTGCTCGCCTGGACCACGGCCCTCGCACCCCTCCGAACGGCCCCGGCCGTCGCGACCTGACCCACCCGGCCCACACGAACGGACTCACCATGACCGGATCCCCCGCCGATCTGATGCGGGTCAACCTGCTCGAAGTCTTCGGCGAACCCGACGCGGACCGCCGGGCCGCGGTCATCGCCGAGAACTACGCCGAAGACGTGGTGTGGCACGAACCGGACCGCGTCAACCACGGGCGCACGGAGTTCGTACGCCGTGCCGCCGAGCTGCTCGCCGAGACCCCGGGCTGGGTCTTCCGGCCCACGGGCCCCGCGTCAGGGCTCGACGACATCGGCCACCTCGGCTTCCACTACGGCCCGGCCGACGGCCAACCGCCGGTGGTCAGCGGGATGGACATCGCCCGCACACGGGACGGTGTCATCATCGAGCTCTACACGATCATCACGGGAACGAGCCGGCCGTCCTAGGCAGCCCTCGGCAGGCCTCGCCAGCCCGGAGCGCGGTGGCCTCGCCCCGGTGGCGGGCGCCCAGCTCCCCCTCTACCCGTCCTGACCGGTCCCGGCGGCAGGCGTGACCTGAGCGGTCCAAGTCCAGGGCTCCTGAGGCGGGTCCCAGCTCACCTCGACGGCGATGTCGTGGAAGTCGCGCGCGAGTTCCGTCACCATCCGGCCCGCCGCGGCCCGCGCGTCTTGTGGATCGGTGTCGATCGGCACGTTCAGGTGCCCGCAGAGCATGCCGCCTTCCATGGTGAGGATGCTGTGGCGCCAGCCCTCCGGCCTCGCCAACAGCACGACCGCCTTCGGAACGCCCCACTCGGGTCTGTACTCCGGTCTGGGCCACTCGGACTTCCTGGAGCAGTTCGGCGTACGCCTTGTCCGGATCCGTCTCCGGCACGGCATGACGGTGCGGCTCCGCGAGCGATCGCAGTACAGGCCTCTTGGTGGTCACGGCCATGGCGGTGCCCCTTCCAGTGGGAACGTGGGGGTGAGAGGAGCTTGCGGCCCCCGTCCATCCGAGCCGGGCGAGGGCGGCAGTAGCGGAGGCTCACGTACGGGGGCGGTGTGGTCCGACGGTCATCGGGCATCCCTTGTCGGCTGAGCCACGGCCATCAGGGCCTCGCCTCCTCATCGAACTTCTGGTGAAGTCCCGGTGAACGGAGGAACGGCGGGGCCGCGGGCTCGGTTCATGCCGCCCCGCGCGGCAGGCGGCACTTCGTCACCTCTGAGGCCGGGAAGTGGCCCGGGCAGCCCCGGGCGGCGGGGCCCGGGACCCGGCCGGTGCGCGAAGGTGAGCAACTGCGCTACGAGTCCGCCGAGCTCCTGAGGCTGCCCGGCGCCGGTCGGCCGTCGGCACCGGCCCGGATGCGGTGCCGCAAGGAGGCGTGCCTCAAGGGCACCGGGACCGGCCTCACCCTCGGGCTCGCCGACCCCCGTGCCGGCTATCGGCTATGAGGACGGTTCGTCCGCGCCCCGGCCGTCCGGGCGGTCCGCTCGGATCAGCGTGGACACCGCCTCGGTCAGCCGGACCCGTGCCGATTCCGGGGACTCCAGGTAGCCGGCGGCCATCGCGCCGTCGCGGAGCATGAGGAGCAGCGCCGCGCCGGCGGGCGGGTCCGGGTGGCCGGCCCGGGAGAGGAGGTCGGCCAGCAGCTCCCGGAGCCAGGCTCGGTGGCCCGCCACCGCGACGCGTACCGGGTTCCCGGGGTCGGGATATTCGGCGGCGGCGTTGAGGAACAGGCAGCCGCGGAAGCCCGGACGGCAGATCTCGGCCGCCACGCCCGCGACGAGCGCGTGCAGCAGGTCCAGGGGCGTGGCGATGGTCTCGGCGGCTTCCGCGGCGGTCGCCCGGACTTCGGCGTCCCGCCGTTCCACGTACGCCAGGACCAAGGACTCCTTGCCGGGGAAGTGCCGGTAGAAGGTCGCACGGGTCACCCCGGCTTCCTCGATCACCCGGTCCACGGGCGTGGCGTGGATGCCCTCCGCGTAGAACACCCGGCCGGCGGCGGCCAGTAGCCGCTCACGCGCCGGGGACGGGGAAGAGGGGCGCTCGGGGGCCTTGCGCGGCGTGGTGGCGGAGGGCATGCGGCCACCGTAGCAGCAGCGAAACAGAACGGTCTGTCTTGCGCTGGCTTGACTTGGACACCGCAAGAGGTAGAACGTTCTGTCTCGCAGCTGTGAGCCCTGATCCCCCTGGAAGGAACTCTTCGCCGTGCCCCCTCCGCCTGTCCTGTTCATCCACGGCGCCTGGATGACTCCCGACTGCTGGGCCTCGTTCCGCTCCTTCTTCGAGGCCCGGGGATACCGCAGCCACGCTCCCGCCTGGCCCGGCAAGGAGGGCGGCGCCGAGGCCGTCCGCAGTGACCCGGACGTCCTGGCGGGGCTCGGCGGAAAGCGGATCATCGACCATTACGCCGGGGCGATCGCGGCGCTGCCGGAACCGTCGGTGCTCGTCGGCCACTCCTTCGGCGGGCTCTTCGTGCAGGTCCTGCTGGACCGCGGTCTGGGGGCGGCGGCGTAGCCCCTTCGCGGTGGATTTCGCCAAGGCCGACCGCGCACCGCTGCTCCTGGTCGGGGGCGGGCTCGACCGGATCGTGCCCGCGTCCCTCAACCGGGCCAACCACCGCCGCTACCGCTCCGGGACCGTCGACTACACCGAGTTCGCGGAGCGCACCCACTGGACCATCGCGCAGGACGGCTGGGAAGACATCGCCGCGCACATCACAGGATGGATCGAACGCCATGTCCGGCCCTGAGTCACGCCCCGGCCTCGAAGAGCTCGTCCGGCGGTTGCGGTGCGCGGCGGAGGACGGGCGCCTCGACGAGCGTCTGCTCGCCCCCGGTGCCGCGTGGAACCTCTCCCTGACGCTCCAGCACTGCGCCCAGAGCGTGGGCTACTCCATGACCGGCTACCCGCTCCTGCGGCCCGGGTTCTTCCGGCTGACGGCCGGACGCCTCGCCAAGGCCGTGTTCCTGCGACGGGGTGTGATGCGCCATCCGCTCGACGCCGGGATCGACGGGGCGCCTCCCGCCGACCCGGAACTGCCGCCCGGGGCCGCCCTCGCGGCTCTGGTGGAGGTGGTGGCCGGCTTTCTGGAGCACGGCGGACCGCATCCGCCCCACCCGGCGTACGGTCCTTGCACGCACGGGGAGTACGCGGCGCTGCACGCGATGCACGTCGCCGAGCACCTGCCGGGACTGCGGTGACGGGTCCTCGTCTCCGGGCTGGTCAGCGCCGCCGGAAGGCCATGTCGCGGGCGGCGTCCAGGGCGGTCGCGACGGCGCCCATGAGGACCGCGTCCTCGGCCAGCGCTCCGGCGACGATCTTGGGTCGCAGCGGCGTGCGCGTGCGCAGCGAGCGGCGGATGACGGGCAGGAGGAGATCGGCGCTCTGGCCGACGCCTCCGCCGAGGACGACGAGGTCGGGGTCGAGGACCGCGGCGGCCGCGGCCACGATCAGGGCGAGGTGTTCCCCCTCGGTCTCCACCGCCTTCAGCGCGGCGGGGACCCGGGCGCGGGCGGCGTCGAAGACGTCCGAGGCGGTGAGCGGTCCGGTCATCCCGTACTCGCGGGCCGTGGCGACCACGGCCTCCGCGCACACCACGGCTTCGGCGTCGGGGCGTTGTGCGCGGCCGGGCCACGGGAGGAAGCCGATCTCCCCCGCGCCGCCATGGGCACCGGTGAAGAGCCGGCCCTCGCTGACGACTCCCATGCCGAGGCCGGTGCCGACCATCAGGTAGAGGAAGAGCCTGCTGGACGCGCCGACACCGAAGGCGTATTCGCCGAGCGCGGCCAGGTTGGCGTCGTTGTGCAGGGTGATGGGCATGCCGAGCCCGTCGCCGAGCCGGTCGGCGAGACCGGGGCGCCCCCATCCCGGCAGGTTCCGGGCGTAACGGACGCGCCGGGACTCCTCGTCGAAAACACCGGGGGTACCGACCACGGCGTGGGTGACCTTGGCCTGGTCCACTCCCGACTGCTCCATCAGGGCGCGGGCCGCGCCGACGACGAGATCGGCCAGGACTCCGGAGGTGCGGGCGGTGTTGCGCACGGCGGAGCGGGCCACCACGGTCGCGTCCAGGTCCGCGAGGGCGACCCGCACCCACCCGCGGCCGATGTCGATGCCGAGTGCGTATCCGGCCGTCGGATCCGGCGCGTAGAGCACGGCGGACCGGCCCCGTTCGAGGGAGAGCGTGCCCACCTCGTGCACCAGCCCGGCCTGTTCCAGTACCGCGAGGGCACTGGAGACGGTCGGCTTGGACAAGCCGCTGTCGCGGGAGAGCTGTGCCCGGGAGGCCGGCCCGCCGGTGCGCAGACGCTCCAGCAGCAGCCGCTCGTTGGCGCTGCGCTGGCGTTGCGGATTCCAGGGCTGCTCGGCGCCCCCGTCACTGCCCATCACGCAAACATTCTCGCATCACTCCTGGTGGGCCGGTGTTTCCCGGCGGATCTCCCGGAGTAGGGACTCCGGCCGCCCGTGCGTCATGACGCCTCCGCACGGTGGGTGCCTCACCCGGCCGCGGCTCGGCGCATCCGCACGTGCCGCGCCCGCAACTCTTGACGCACATAAGTAAAGGTTCCTAACTTGAGCGCCCGAGAGCCCGTACTGCGCCTCAACAGGCCCTGCGGTGCTCCGTCCTGCCTTCCGAACCACCACCCGCTCAGGGAGCCCCCCATGTCCGGATCCCCGCCCGCGAACGGCGGCTTCACCCGCCGGATCGGCCTGTTCCAGGCGACCGCCATCAACATGAGCCAGATGTGCGGCATCGGCCCCTTCGTCACGATCCCGCTGATGGTCGCCGCCTTCGGTGGTCCCCAGGCCGTCGTCGGCTTCCTGGCGGGCGCGGTCCTGGCCCTCGCCGACGGACTCGTCTGGGCCGAGCTCGGGGCATCGCTGCCCGGCTCCGGCGGCAGCTACGTCTACCTCCGCCAGGCCTTCCAGTACCGAACGGGCCGCCTCGTGCCGTTCCTGTTCGTCTGGACGGCCATGCTCTTCATTCCGCTGATCATGTCGACGGGGGTCGTCGGCTTCGTCCAGTACCTCGGCTACCTCGCGCCCGGCCTGGGGCAGACCGCCGGGGACCTGACCGGGCTCGGTGTCATCGCGCTCGTCGTCCTGCTGCTGTGGCGGGGCGTCTCCCACATCGCGCGCATCACCACCGTCATGTGGGTCGTGATGATCGCTGCGGTGACCCTCGTCATCATCGCCGCCGTCACCCACTTCAGCCCCGGGCGCGCCTTCGACTACCCCGCGGGCGCCTTCGACTTCACCTCCACGACGTTCTGGGCCGGCTTCGCCGCCGGGCTGACCATCGGCATCTACGACTACCTCGGCTACAACACCACCGCCTACATGGGCGCCGAGATCAAGGATCCCGGCCGCACCCTGCCGCGCGCCACGGTCTGGTCCATCCTCGGCATCATGGCCATCTACCTGCTCCTCCAGGTCGGCGCGCTCGGCGTGATCGACTGGCAGCGGATGCTCGACCCGAAGGACGTCGCCGCCACCTCGGTCGCCTCCGCCGTGCTGGAGGAGACCTGGGGCCGGGGCGCGGCCCAGGTGGTCACCGTACTGATCCTGGTCACCGCCTTCGCCTCCGTCTTCACCGGGCTGCTCGGCGGCTCCCGGGTGCCCTTCGACGCCGCACGCGACCGGGTGTTCTTCCGCGCGTACGCGAAGATGCACCCCAGGCACCAGTTCCCCGTACTGGGTCTGGCCACCATGGGCGCCATCACGGCCGTCGGCTTCCTCATCGGCCGGCACACGGACCTGGTCACCCTGATCCAGCTGCTGACCACGGTGATGGTGCTGGTCCAGGCGCTCGCGCAGATCGCCGCCCTGACCGTGCTGCGCAAGCGGCAGCCCGCACTGCCGCGCCCGTACCGCATGTGGCTGTACCCGCTTCCGTCGGTGGTCGCGCTCGTCGGCTGGCTGGTGATCTACGGGTACGCGGACCACAACGCGCCGGGCCGCCACCCGATCGAGTGGTCCCTGGCCTGGCTCGGCCTCGGCTGCGTCGCCTTCGTCGTGTGGGCCCGGTTCGAGAAGGTCTGGCCGTTCGGCTCCCGCGAGGTCCGCGAGGAGTACCTGGAAGCGGCACGGTCCCCGGAGGCGGGGCCCGTGCCCGCCTCCGGCAGCTGAGGTACCGGGGGCGCCCGGCGGACCAGGTCCGCCGGGCGCCCCCGCGGTTCCGTGGCCCTCGCCAGGCGGGGAGCGGCGGCAGGAACCCGGTGCCCGCGAGGTAGCGGACGCAGACCCCGAGGAGTGCCGCGTCGACCGGCGGGCACTCAATGCCGGAACCGGCCAGTGTGCTGAGCGTGCTGGACTGGTCGTACCGGACGTCCACCGCGGAGCGGCCCGGGTTGCGGTCGCTGAGGAGCATCGCCGCCACCAGCGCGCCGTCACCGGCGGAGACGGCCTCTTCCGTCGCGGCGGCCGGCCGGTCGCGCCACACGTCCGGGCGCAGGCCCTCGATCCGGTACCCGGCTTCCCGCAGTGCCTCCTCCAGCGCCCGGACGGGGAGCAGTTCGGTCCGGTTCCGGTGGTGGGCCCGGCCCTGCGCGTCGGGGTTCGGCGACAGCCGGACGATGGCGGCGGCGACGTAGTCGACGGGCACGATGTCGACGGCCGGCTCCGGCTCCCCCGGATCCGGCCCGGTCCGGGGCCGCTCCGATGGCGGCCATCGCCCGGCCCGGCGACGTACCCGTTGCCGGACACCTCGGCCGGGTCGAGCCGCCGGTCCTCCGTGATCACGTCGGGGTTGTCGCCGGTGGCACGGTCGGCGTCCGCCGCCGGGCCGGTGCCGGGCCGCGGGGCGAGGGGCGCCAGCGCGGCGACCGTCGGGGTCTCGAACAGACGGCGCGGGGACAGATCGGCCCCGGTGGCGGCACGCATCCGGCCGATGTGCCGGATGGACAGCAGGGAGTGGCCGCCCGGCTCGAAGAAGTTGTCGTCCACGCCGCCCTGCGGCAGCCCGAGGACTTCGGCGAACAGGGTGCACAGCAGCTCCTCCCGCTCGTTCGCGGGTGCGCGCCCGGCAGCCGCGGCCTTGCGCTCCTGACGGGCGGGCGGCCACGTGGGGGGGGAAGGTAGTTCATGGACAGCCGTCCATGTATTCTGGACATCTGTCCATGACATCTCAGGGAGGGGCTACACCCATGGAGACGACCGCGACCGTACTGGTCGGCCTGGTGGCCGCACTGCACGCGTATTTCCTGGTGCTGGAGATGTTCCTGTGGGAGCGGGCCCCCGGCCGCAAGCTCTCCGGGTTCAACGCGGAACTCGCCCGCGCCACCGCTCCGCTCGCCGCGAACCAGGGCCTGTACAACGGATTCCTGGCCGCCGGCCTGCTCTGGGGCCTGTTCGCCGCCGACCCGACCGGGTTCCAGGTCCGGGTGTTCTTCCTCGGCTGCGTACTGGTCGCCGGGGTGTACGGGGGCCTCACCGCCAACCGGCGCATCCTGCTCGCCCAGGCGCTGCCCGGCGCACTCGCGCTCGGCGCCGTCCTGCTGGCCGGGTGAGCGGCGTGCCGGAAGACCCCCGTACGGAACGGACCCGGGCCAAGCTGCGCACAGCCCTGCTGGAGGAGTGCGCGAGCCGCCCGCTGGAGGCGGTCAGCGTCGCGGCCCTGGTGCGCCGGGCCGGGGTCGGCCGGGCCACGTTCTACCTCCACTACGCCGACCTGGAGGCGCTGTCCGTCGACGCCTGCGCCGAGATCGTCCGTGCGGCCGTGGACGCCCTGCACGCCTGGCGCGGCGTCCCCGACCCCGCCGCCCCACCGCCGGCCCTGACCGCCTTCTTCGACTCGCTCCCCCAACACGCCGGGCTCTACCGCGAGTTGCTGCGCCCGGGCGGCGGCGGGCCGCTCGGCCTCGTCCTCCACCAGGACCTGCGCGCCCGCAGTCGCGCCGAGCGCGCCCTGGCCGGCGCCCCGGAGCCCGACCTGATCGCCTCCGCCGTGGCCGCGACCTTCGCCGGGATCCTCGCCGACTGGCTCCACGGCCTGATCGAGGCCACCCCGGCCGAGATCGCGGGACGGGTCTGGCGCCTGCTGATCACCCTCCACCGGGCCCCCGGCCCCGACTGGGGCTGACCAGCCCCGACATCCGGCGGGCGATGCGCCGCCAGCGGGAGGGCCTGCCACCGAGCCGGGGCGGGTCGGACGTCTCGGGGGCGGGGCCGAGCCGGCGGCCCGAGTCGAGCCCGCCCAGCGCGGCCAGGTCGGACGCGTCCAGTTCGAAGCCGAAGACGTCCAGGTTCTCGCGGATCCGGGCGGGGGTGACCGACTTGGGGATGGCGATCACGCCCTGCTGGAGGTGCCAGCGCAGCACGACCTGGGCGGCACTGCGGCCGTGCCTGCCTGCGACGGCGAGCACTGCGGGCTCCGCCAGCAGGTCCTTGCCCTGGCCGGGCGGGGCCCAGGCCTCGGTCGCGATGCCGTGGGCGGCGTGGGCTTCGCGCAGTTCCCGCTGCCGGAAGTACGGGTGCAGTTCGACCTGGTTGACGGCCGGAACGAGCGGGCTCTCGGCGTGCAGCCGCGCCAACTGGGCAGGGCCGAAGTTCGAGACGCCGACGACCTTGGCCCGCCCGCTCCCGGCGATCTCCTCGAAGGTCCGCCAGATGGCCGGGTACTCCTCGTGCATCGGGCGCGGCCAGTGGATCAGGTACAGGTCCACGTGATCGAGGCCCAGCCGGTCGAGGGAGGCGTCGAACGCGCGCAGCACGTTGTCCCGGCTCCATGTTTCGTCGCGGTCGTTCCACAGCTTGGTGGTGACGAAGAGCTCCCCGCGCGGCACCCCCGAGGCGGAGATCGCCCGGCCCGCGCCCCTCTCGTTCGCGTACACGGCGGCCGTGTCGATGCTGCGGTATCCCGCTTCGAGGGCGGTCGCGACGGCGGCCTGCGCCCCGGTGTCCGGCACGCGCCACAGCCCGAAGCCCAGTTGGGGCATGCGGGTGCCGTTGTCGAGGGTGACGAAGGGGACTTGATTCACGTGACGACCGTCCTCTGATCCGTGCGTCCTGTGCGACCGGCACCGCTCGTGGCGCCCCTGTGGCGCCACATGAAACGGATAGGCAATCCGCATACATGGTACGGTCGAGCGAACCGGATAGATCATCCGGATGATTGTCTGGAGGTGGACGCCTCATGAAGAGGACAGCCGTGGTCACGGCCGGAACGGCCGGTATCGGCCTGGAGACGGCCCTGGGGCTGGCAGCTGCCGGGTTCTCGGTCACAGTGGTCGGGCGGGACGCCGAGCGGGGCGCCCGGGCGGTCGACCGGATCAACGCGACGGGTCCGGCCCGTCCCTCCCGGTTCCTGTCCGCCGACCTCGCCTCTCTGGACGACGTACGCACCCTCGCCGGCCGGATCAGCGCCGACCACGCCGCCTCGGGCCAACCGCTCACCGTACTGGTCAACAACGTCGGGGCGATGTTCCCGGAGCGGCGGGACCTGGGCGGAGTCGAGGCCTCGTTCGTCGTCAACCACCTCTCGCCGTACCTGTTGACCGAGCTCCTGCTGCCGACGCTGACCGCCGGCGCGCCGAGCAGGATCGTGAACGTGACCTCGGGCGCGGTCGGGGTCGCCAAGCGGGGGTTCGACGCCGTCGAACCGCCGGGCGGCTACTACGGCTTCCACTGGTACGGCCGCGCCAAACTCGCCAACCTCACCTACACGCTCGACCTGGCGGCACGGCTCGACGGCACGGGCGTATCGGTCTTCGCCGCCGACCCCGGCGGCGCCGCGACCGACATGACAGACGGCACCCTGACCGACCCGAAGATCGTCTCACCCGCCCTGCGACTGCTGTGGCCACTGGTGCGCCGCCGGTTCGCCCGGTCCACTTCGGGTCCGGCGTCGGTCGCGGCCCGGCCTTCTATCGCCGCCGCCACGGACGAAACCCTGACGGGACGGACCGGCGTCGTCATCGGCCCCCGGGCCCGACCGGTGGCCCCGCTCCGCCATGCGGCCGACCCCCGCGCCGCCGAGGCCGTACGCCGCCTCAGCGAGCGGCACGCACCCCTCACGCCGCCCTGACCCGGCCCGACCGGCCATCCGGGCACGGGCACACGGCTATCCGGATCAGCCATCCGGATAGCATGTCCCCATGACGACGACGCCACTGCGCAAGGACGCGGCCCGCAACTGGGAGCGGATCGTCGCCGTCGCCCGCGCTCTGGTCGACGAGGGCACACCGTTGCAGCTCAACGACGTCGCCCGCCGCGCCGGACTCGGAGTCGGCACCGTCTACCGGCACTTCGCCACGCCCGAGGCGCTGCTGGAGACGGTCGCCGCCCCCGGTCTGGAAGCCCTGGCCGTCCACGGCGAGCGGGCGCTGGCCGAAGCCGACGCCTGGCGCGCGCTGGAAGGCTTCCTGACCCGCACCGTCGAAGCGCAGGTCACCGACGCCTCCCTGGCTCCCGTCACCGCCGCGCCGACGCACGCCCTGCCGCGCACCACGGAACTCACGCGCTCCTTGTGGTCGGCCGGCACCGCGCTCCTCGACCGGGCCCGCACCGCCGGGGCGGTCCGCCCCGACCTGGCCCCCGCCGACCTGGTTCCGCTCATGTGCGGCATCGCACACGCCGTGCACATCCACGGCGGCGCCACCCCCGCCGACCGGATCGACACCGCCCACCGCTACCTGACCGCCCTGCTCGAAGGCCTGCGTTCCACACCGCCGACCGCGTAGGGAAGGGCACCACGCAGGCGTGGCGCCCTCGGGATTTTGACCACTGTTCATCCGGCCGGGGTGCTGATGGTCGAACCGGAGGACGCACCGGACGCACCGGACGCCGACGGTGGCCCGGGTGACGGCGGTGGCATCTCGGAGGCCGGAGCTCCCGCCGGGGCAGCGGCGGCCGGGAAGCGGGTGACGAGAACACGGGCAACAGTGGCGAGAGCAACGACGACTGAATGGCGGGCATCCGAGGAGGTTCTGGGTGAGCATCTTGTGGCTGATGCCTTCGATCTCGTTCCGCAGCTCGCCGAACCGCAGGGTGTCCCCTCCGAGGGCCTCGATGATCAGGAGCGCCCATTTGTTCGCGACGCCCGAGAAGGTCTCCCGTCCGAGAGAATCCGCGCGCCGCAGATCATGCCCCAGCTGATGTACCTGAAGGGCGGAGCACCGGCAGAGGGCGGGCAGCTTGCTGCCGACCTGTGCCACCACCGGCCGCGCACGGCGGCGAAAGATCGACTTCCGGGCCGGAACCGACTCCGCGACACTGTGGAAAAGGCGATCCCCGAGGAAGGACCGAGGTACGTGATCGCGGAATCGGACGATGCCCTCACCAGCCGCCATGTAGCCGAGCGCCTGATCAAGAGCCACCCCGCACTCGACGTCGACCTGGTACAGAAGTCGGCACAAACGGCGTACGAAGAGCTCAGGTACGCACGCGTGCGCGCCTACCTGCCGGTCCTCATGGAGCGCAGGGCCAAGGACCTGCTGTCCTCCGACGCGCTGCCCGCAGGCGATACCTGAGGTTCGACGGGCTGCGGGAAGGCACGGTGGCTACCCTGGGAGTGGGGCCGAGGCCAGGGATCCGGTGGGAGGCGCGCCGATGAGACGACGTCATCACTTCCACATCGAGTACGCCGGGCACTCGGTCAGCGCCACCGTCCAGACGGGCCGCACCCCTGTGGTGTGGGTCCTCGTGGACGGCAAGGAGACGGGGCACGGGACGACCCGCGGCGACCAGCCCGTCACCTTGGACGTGGAGCTGCCGTCCGATCCGCCGGTCGAGGTCGCCGTGCGCGCGACGCCCGGCCCAGGTACGCCGCAGTGCGTACTTCTGGCAGACGGTGTGGAAGACCAGGTCATGGCGCCACGTCCGTTCTGACGGCGAGGCACGGGTGTGGCCGCTCAGGGGTGGTCCAGCCGCTCCAGCGCATCGCGCAGTGCGGCCCTGCTGGCGATGCCCAGTTTCGGGAAGAGCTGGTGGAGGTGCGTCGAGACGGTGCGCGGCGAAAGCCCCAGCTTCTCGGCGATCTGTTTGTTGGTCAGGCCCGTTGCGGCCAGGCGGGCGGTCTCCCGCTGCTGCGGTGTCAGAGCGGAGGCTCCGGGCCGGGGCACCGGGGTGCCGCAGGCGCGCAGCTCCTGGTGGGCCCGCTCCGTCCACGGGTGCGCGCCGAGGCGCCCGAGCGCTTCCGCCGCGGCGCTCAGGTGCGTCCGCGCCCGGGCCGGTGCCTTGGCGCGGCGGAGGCGCTCGCCGAGGTAGAGGTGAACGCGGGCGTGGTCGAAGGGCCAGCCTTCGGCGCCCTCGACGGCCAGGGCGGCGTCCAGGCCCCGTACGGCCTCGGCGTCGCGCTCCGACGCCAGCGCCGCCGACGCGAGCAGCACCATGGCCAGCCGCGGGGACACTGCTGCGAGGCCCGCCTCGCGGGCCGCCCTGACGTGTTCGGCGGCCTGCGCGCGTCGGCCCGTACGCACCGCGGCCTCGACCTGGTCCATGATCGCCCACACGGCGTGCCCGGCGAAGGGTGAGAAGGTTCCGGTCGGCGTGATCCTGGCGGTCTGGCGGTGGGCTCCTTCGAAGTCGCCTCGTGACAGGGCGATCAGTGCGCGGGCGTGGGCGGCGTAGCAGCCGACGGCGTGGCCCCGGCGGGACCCGGCCCACTGGTCCATCTGGTCGGCCAGGGCGCCGGCGGCCGCGTAGTCACCGCAGACGGTGTGGACGCACGCCAGCACGAACTTTCCGGTCCAGGAGCGCAGCGGGTAATCGAGCTCCTCGCACCAGCGCAGCCCTTGCCCGGCCACCTGCCGCAACTCCGGCCAGCGGCCGCTGAACCAGGCGTGGCTGCTCCACAGGAACGAGGCCTGGATGGCGGGGAAGATGTTCTGCCCGCCGAGTCCGCCGCGGGCCGTGAGCCGGAGCGGTTCTTCCATCGCGCCGAGTCGGTCCGCGTAGGCGCCGGCGGTGGCGATCCGTACGATCCGCACCGGATCCGGGGTGCCGGGGAGCGCCCGGATGGCGCAGTCGAGCCGTTCCCAGTCGGCCGGGCGGGCCCGGGCCGGGTCGGCGAAGGTGGCCCGCAGCAGTTCCAGGGTGTCGGGGACGGAGGTGCACTTGGACAGTGCCGCATCGAAGTCCGACCACAACTCGGGGCGGCCCGCGTGGACGCACACCATGAACAGGGTGGACATCGCCTCGGACAGGGTGGCGTCGGTCAGGTCGTACGGTTCGGGCTGCAGGGCGATCGCGCCGGACAGCAGACGGTGGGCCGTGTCGATGTCCCCGTAGCTGTTGAGCAGGTACATGGCTGCGGCCACCGCGGCGGCCGGGGAGTCGGCGTCGGGGCCGGCCCGGCGGGCTTCGTCCAGCAACCGCGGAACGTGGCGTACGTCGCCGGTGAGGTTCGCGCCCACGTACGCCGCCTTGGCCAGCCGTCGGGCGTACGCGTTCGGCGCCGGGCTGAGTTCGGCGGCGCGGACGAGCGCCGACACCGCGTCCGGTCCGTCGCCGCGGCGGGCGCCGATGTCGGCGGCTTCCTCCAGCAGCGCGGCGATCTGTTCGTCCGGCTCCTCCGCGGCCTGCGCCAGGTGCCGGGCCCGCTGTTCGGGGACCTCCGTCCAGGCCTCCGCGAGCGCCCGGTGGACGTTGCGCCGTTGGTCACTGGTCGACAGTTCCACCACCGCGGAGCGGACGAGCGAGTGCCGGAAGGCCAGCCGTCCGGTCGCGTCGTCGACCCGGACGAGTCCCGTGCGCTCGGCTGGAGCCAAGTGTCCGAGGTCGCACCGCCCGGCTACCGCGCGGCGCACGACCAGCATGTTTCCGCTGCCCTCCAGCGCGGCGACGAGCAGCAGGTGCCGGGTGGCCGGTGGCAGGTCCTCGATGCGGGAGCCGAACGTCGACTGGAGCCGCCGGGTCAACGGGATACGGCCCGGCAGGGCGCGGGAGGCGGTGCGCTGGGACTCGGTGAGGGCGGCGGGGAGTTCCAGCAGGGCGAGGGGATTGCCCTCGGCTTCGGCGATCAGACGCCGCCGGACCCTCGGGGCGAGCGCGGGGAAGCGGCGGCGGAGCAACGCGTCGGAGGCGGCCTGGCCGAGCGGACCCAACTCGTGAAGGGGGAGCCCGTTGTGGTCGAAGAAGCCCTGCTCCCCCGGCCTGACCGTGCACACCAGACCCGTTCCCGTCCCCGGGAGCCGGCGCGCCACCTGCCCGAGGACCACGGCGCTCGGCCGGTCCAGCCACTGTGCGTCGTCCAGTACCAGGAGTGCGGGCACCTCACGGGAGGAGTCCGCCATCAACGCCACCACGGCTTCGGTGACCACGTCGTGGCCGGGGGCCGCGTCCGGCTCGGATCCCAGGACCCCGGCGAGCGCCGGCATCCGCTCCGCCCTGGACCGGGTCCCGGGTAAGGAGGTGAGGAGCTGTTGCAGGGCGCCGTAGCCGACCTGTGTCCGGTACTGCACGCCGGTGGCTCGCAGCACGGGCGTTCCCGTGGCTTCGGCCCTCCCGGTCAGGGCGGTGAGCAGTGCCGTCTTCCCGATTCCCGGCTCGCCGGCCAGCACGAGCGATCCGCCGTGGCGCGGTGGACCGGCCAGGAAGACGCCCAACCGTTCCAGTTCGTCCTCGCGGCCGATCAGGGAGCCGTCCTGTTCCGCCCCGGACCCGTCGGTCACGTTCGCTCCCTCCCCCGCCCGGAGCGGGCTGCACGACAGGCCGACCGGGCCTACGTCAGATGACGGAAGCGACGGCGTCCGCCCGGATTCTAATGTCCTTCGTGTGATTCGTCCGCCCGTCGGGCCACACCGTGCAGCGGAGAGGAAGTGTGCTCCATTTCTGGACGTCCCGGTTTCGCAGAGGTGCTGCGCGGTCATCGGCACGCGGCACGGATGACGTTGGAACGGCTGGCCGAGCTGTCGGGGGTCAGCGCCCGGGCCCTGTCGGACATGGAGCGCGGGCGGAGCAGGGGACCCCAGCACGGGACCGTGGCCGCTCTGGCGGACGCCCTCTCGTTGGAAGGGGACGTCCGGGAGCGGTTCGTCGGTCTGGCCCGTGACGGACGGTTACGCGGCCACAGGGAACGCCCCGGCAGCCCCTGCGAACTGCCCTGCTCGGTAACGGACTTCACCGGTCGCACGGCCGAACGGGTCTGGCTGAGCCGGCTCGTGTACGAGGAGAGCGCTCCCGGTACCGGTGTGGTGGGGCTGATCACCGGTACCGCGGGGCTGGGAAAGACCGCGCTCGCGGTCCGTGCCGCCCATGCCGTCCGGCCGAGCTTCCCCGACGGGGTGCTCTTCCTGGACCTGTGCGGCATGTCCCGGCAGCCGCTGTCCGCCGGCGACGCGCTGCGCTCGCTCCTCCGCGCCCTGGGTGTCGCGGAGCGCCAGATCCCGGACGGCGTACCGGGGCGCGCCTCCCTGTACCGGTCGCTGCTGCGCGACCGGCGTGCGCTGGTGGTCCTCGACAACGCCACGTCCGAGGAACAGGTGCGGGCTCTGATGCCGGGAGGGGGCGCGAGCCGGGTCTTGATCACCACGCGCCGCCTGCTCGCGGGGCTGGAAGGCGTACGCAGGCTCGCGCTCGGGCCCCTGTCGCTTCCGGAGTCCGCACAACTGCTGAGCGGAATCCTGGGCGGAGGAGCCGTATCCGACCGGCAACCGGCCCTCACCCGGCTCGCCGAGCTGTGCGGCGGTCTGCCACTGGCCCTGCGGATCATCGGGAACAGGCTGCTCAGCCGCCCCGGGTGGGACGCCGACGAGCTGGCCGCACGGCTGGCGAACGAGGGGTGCCGGCTGGATCAGTTCACGGCCGGCGATCTCAAGATCGCCCATGCGTTCGGGATGTCGTACGCGCAACTCTCCGATTCCTCCAGGCGGATGTTCCGGCGGCTGGCCGGGCTACCGGGACAGGATTTCGACGCCGACCTGGCCGCGGTCGCCGCAGGGGTGTCGGTCGAGGACGCCTGGGCCGCTCTCGACGACCTCGTCGACCTCGGCCTGCTCCACGACGGCGCCGCGGGCCGCTTCCGCTTCCACGACCTGGTCCGCCTGTTCGCCCGCGACCGGCTCCACAGGGAGGAGCCCCTGGCCGAGCGGGAGGCACTGTCCGCGAGGGTGACGTCATGGCTGCGACGCTCCGTGGCCCGGCATGGCCGTCCCGGTCGGCCTGCCGCCGGTCCCGTCGCTCCGTCCGACGCGGAAGCGGCCGCTGCTCCCGGCGACGCGGCGCGGCGGGCGCCCCGTACGAGCCCTGCTCCGGCCCTGCTCCCTTCGGAACCACCCGGCGACCCCGGGGGCGGGCGGGGCAGGAGGCCGACACGGCCCTGCCAGGTCCCGCCCGTACTTCTGCGTGCTGTTCCGCATGGTCCGTCCTCCTCACCACGGCTTGACTCTCGTGCACCGGGACAGACGGCATGGCCTGTCCCTCCAGCTCAGGAGCGACCATGGCAACCATCAGGAACATCGTGCTCGTGCACGGTGGCTTCGTGGACGGATCGGGCTGGCAGGGGGTCTACGACCACCTGACCGCCGACGGCTACCGGGTGGCCGTCGTACAGAACCCGACCCTGTCGCTGGCCGGTGACGTCGCCGCCACCCGACAGGTCCTCGACGGCCTCGACGGGCCGGCCGTGCTGGTCGGCCACTCCTACGGCGGTGTCGTCGTCACCGAAGCCGGCGCCCACCCGAACGTGGCGGCCCTCGCCTACATCGCCGCGTTCGCGCCCGACGAGGGCGAGTCCGTCAGCACCCTGATCGCCGACCCGCCGCCCGGGGCACCGGTACCCCCGATCCTGCCGCCCCAGGACGGGTTCCTGTTCCTCGACCGGGACCGCTTCGCGGCCTCCTTCGCCGCCGACGTGCCCGAGAAGACGGCGGCGTTCATGGCCGACTCCCAGGTCCCCTGGGGCGTCGAGGCGCTCGAAGGGGCGGTCTCCGAGCCGGCCTGGCGGACCAAGCCGTCCTGGTACCTGGTCGCCACCGACGACCGCATGATCCCGCCGCCCGCCCAGCGCGCCATGTCCGACCGGGCGAAGGCCGTCGTCACCGAGACCCCCGGCAGCCACGCCGTCTACGTCTCCCGCCCGGCCGTCGTGGCGGCCGTCATCGCCCAGGCCGCCCAGGGGGCGGGCGGCCAGGCGTAGGCCGTCCCCCGCACCAGGACGTCTCGCCCGGCCAAGCGCCGGGCGAGACCCGTTCACGCTGCCGTCCACCGGGAAGAAGTCACACCATGGGTTCTGCCCCCACCCGCCGCCAGGTGCTCGCCACCGGCGCCGCCCAGCGCGCCGGATACCCGACCGCCGCCGAAGCCACCGACTGACCGGTCCTCGTCCACGGCCGGGTCTCCCGCCGACGAGCCCGGCCGGCACGACCGACGAAAGGCAGGAACACAGCGATGAGGGTCAGTATCGTGGGCGGCGGAATAGCGGGGTTGACCTGCGCGCTGAGCCTGCACGCCGCCGGCTTCCGGCCCCGGGTGCACGAGGCCGCGCGGACCATCGAGCCGGTCGGTGTGGGGATCAACCTGCTGCCCCACGCCGTCCGCGAACTCGCCGAACTCGGCCTGGCCGGGGAACTGGCCTCGATCGCACTGCCCCCGCACCGACTCGGCTACCACGACCGGTCGGGCGCTCCGGTGTGGGAGGAGGAGCTCGGACTGGCGGCCGGCTATCACTGGCCGCAGTACTCGGTGCACCGCGGCCGTCTCCACGTCATGCTGCTGGCCGCGGTGCACGACCGCTTGGGGCCGGACTCCCTCCACACCGGCCGGCTGTTCCAGCGCTTCGAGCAGACGGGGACCGGCGTCCGGGCCCACTTCACCGACCGCACGACCGGTACCCCGGTGGTGGAGGACGCCGACGTACTGATCGGCTCCGACGGCATCGACTCCGCCGTGCGCGCACAGCTCCACCCCGACGAGGGCCCCGCCCACTGGAACGGTGTGCACATGTGGCGCGGGGTCGCTCGCTCCCCGCAGCTCCTCGACGGCCGTTCCATCGTGGTGGCCGGCGGCACCCCCGGGGCGAAATTCGTCGCCTACCCGATCGAGGACCCGCAGACCGAGGGCGGCGAGGCCCTGCTGAACTGGGTGCTGGAGGTACGGCGCGCAGAGCCGGCCGGCTCGCGGGCCCGGTCGAGCCGCCGTGTCGCTCCGGAAGAGGCCCGCGCCGGCCTGGCGGACTGGAACCTGCCGTGGATCGACCTGGAGACGCTCGCCGAACGCTCCCCGGCCGTCTTCGAGTACCCGATGCTCGACCGCGACCCGTTGCCCCGCTGGAGCTTCGGGCGCGTCACCCTGCTCGGCGACGCCGCCCACCCCATGTTCCCGATGGGCATGAACGGCGGATCACAGTCCATCGTCGACGCCCGCGTCCTGGCCTGGTGCCTGGCGCACGGACCCGACCCGGCGGCGGCGCTCCACCGCTACGACGGCATCCGCCGCCCGACCGTCGACGCGGTCGTCCTGGCCAACCGGGACCTGGGACCGGAAGAGATCATCGCGCGCGCCGCGGAGCAGGACGGAACGCTGCCCGCCGGCCGGGCGGAAGCGATCGCGAACCGCTACAGGAACCTGGCCGGAGCCACGGTGGCCGAGGTCAACACCCACCCGTCGTGGACGGTTCCTGACCCTGCCACCGCCCTGACGCGCCGGCAGGCCGCCGGGAGCGCCCCGCCTTCGTCGGGGCCTTGAGTCTCCAGTGACTGGAGACAGCAGAGTGGGGGCATGGACGATACGACCCTCTACTCGATCGGGGAGCTTTCCCGGCGGACCGGCTTGTCCGTGAGGACCATCCGGTTCTACTCCGACTCGGGGGTGGTAGCGCCGACCACCCGAAGTCCCGCCGGCTACCGGCTCTACGACCTCGACGCACTGCTCCGTCTGGAGCTCCTCCGCACACTGCGTGAGCTGGGCATGGACCTGGCCACGATTCAACGGGTACTGGACCGCGAGCTCTCCGTGGCCGAAGTCGCCGCGGCGCAGGCCGACGCGATCGGGGTCCAGATCCGGGTGCTGCAACTGCGTCGGAGCGTTCTGCAGGCCGTGGCCAGATGCGGGTCCGGTCCCGAGGAGACCAAGCTCATGCACAGGCTCACGCAGTTGTCCGGCGGGGAACGCCGCCGTCTGATCGACGACTTCATCAACGAAACCTTCCACACCACGGATGCCGACCCGGCCGCGGCGGCCATGGTTCGCGCCGCCACACCCGACCTCCCCGATGATCCGTCCAGCGAGCAGGTCGCCGCATGGGTGGAACTCGTCGAGCTGGTCGGCGACGAGGACTTCCGGGCCCGGATGCGGCGGACGGCCGGTTGTCAGGCCGCTGGGCGCACGCTCGGCATCGAGAACGAGGCCGGCGAGGAACTGATGGACTACACCCGCCAGAAGGTATCCGGTGCGATGGGGTCGGGCGTCGACCCGCTCGGCGACGAGGGCGCAGCCGTCGCCGACGACCTCGTGCACCGCTTCGCCGAGGCGCTCGCGCGCACCCCTGACACCGAGTTCCGGGACTGGATGGCCCAGCAGTTCGAGGAAGCGCACGACCCCCGGGTGGACCGGTACTGGCGGCTGGTGTGGATCGTCAACGGATGGCAGGTGGTACCGGACCTGATCCCGGTGCACCCCTGGCTCGTCCAGGCCCTGCGACATCGCCTGCGGACGGAAGCGGACCGCAGCGGCGGCGCCGATCACATCAACCCCGGGGTGTAAGCCCGTGGGCCGATGCCGCGAGGGAGGGGGACATGACAGGTTTCAGCTGTGCCCACGGACTGGCCGTCGCGGCACGGTTGACGATCCGCCACCACGGCAGGGCCCATGACCACCACGCCGTCCACCAGCCGGAAGGGCATGACGCGCCGCGGAATGCTGGGAGCCGCGCTGGTTGCCGGGGCCGCCGTGCCCCTTGCCTCCGTTGCCGGTCCCGCGTGGGCCGACCCCGTTACGGCCGCCCCTGCCGCGACGCGGCTCACGCTGCCCGCACCGACCGGGCCGTACCCGGTCGGCACGGTCCAGCTGCACCTCGTCGACCGGTCGCGTCCGGACGACATCGCGGGCCCCGGGCACTTCCGCGAGCTGATGGCGAGCGTCTGGTACCCCGCCCGCGACGCCCAGCGGTACCCGGTGGCGCCCTGGATGCCGTCCGGCGCGTTTCAGGCGTTCCTCGCCGATGTCGGGTTCAGCGATCTGGCTTCTCTGGGGCCGCTCACTGCCGGTCACGTGGGTGCTCCGGTGCGGCGATCGGGCCAACGCCTGCCCGTCGTCCTGTTCTCGCACGGCGCTCGCAGTCACCAGGGCGACCACACCGTCATGGTCCAAGAGCTCGCGAGCCACGGGCACGCGGTCGTGACGATAGCTCACCAGTACGACACGTACACCGAGTTCCCCGACGGCCGGATCGCCGTCCCGCTCCGCGACCGGCCGGCGCCGACGATGCCCGGGGACTTCGCCGCCGACCTGCGCTTCGTCCTCGACTGCGTCGAGCAGCTCGCCGCCGGGTGCAATCCCGACGTCGACCGCAGGGAGCTGTCGGCCGGGCTGCTCGGCTCCCTCGACCTGCGGCGCATCGGCGCGCTCGGCTGGTCGAAGGGTGGGACGGCCACCGCGTGCGCCACGCTCGCGGACAAGCGGATCCGGGCGGGGCTGAGCCTCGACGGCCCGATGCAGATGAACCCGCCGCTGGCCGGCGACCTGGACCGACCGTTCATGATGATGTCCGCCGCTTTCACCCGGGCCACGGACCCCGAGGCCGCCGCATTCTGGTCACACCTGAGGGGCTGGCGGCTGGACATCCAGGCCCAGGGCGCCGCCCACATCTCGTACGGCGACAATGAGGCCCTGTACCCACAGGTGGCGAAGCTGTACGGATGGAGCGCGCAGCGGCTCCAGGGCGCGATCGGCACGCTCGATCCCGACCAGGCGGTGAAGATCCAGCAGGCGTACCCGCTCGCGTTCTTCGACGAGCACCTGCGCCACCACCCGGGGCGCCCGCTCGACGGGCCGTCCCCGGCCTTCCCGGCAGTGACCTTCCTCCCCTGACCACCCCGGACCGCAGTACGGCGGTTCCTCTCGTGCGTCAGCCCCAGGGGGAGCGCAGCGCCCATGGCTGACCGGTCAGCGGCGGGAGCCGAGGACGTCGTCCAGGTCCACGAAACCGGTCTCGTCACGGCCGGAGTCCATGTACGCGTCGACAGCCGGGGCAGCGGCGACGCGCAGCTGCCAGCCGCGTACGACGTCGTGCAGCGGGGTGAGGCTGTAACTGTGGCGGGAGTCCTCCAGGGCCTTGGCCCAGTCCCGTTCGAAGGCCGGCACCCAGGTGTCGGCGCGCCGGTCGGCGCGCAGGCGGGCGAGCAGTCGGGCCGCGGCAGCCGGGGCCGGCGGGGCGGGGGCTTCTTCAGGCTGCGCGCTCACGGGCTCCTCCATACGGGTCGTACCGCCACGGTAGCCGCAGCCGGGGTACGGGGAGAGAGGTTCGGCCGTCCTCACGCGGGTGAGCACCCATGCGAGGATCGTGGTTCCACCTCGGACGAAGTGGAGTTGCACGCCGTCCATCGACTCCGCCCACAGTCCCTCGGCGTCGAGCACGGAGGCCGCGACCAGCCGGGCCTCAGCGACGAGTTCAGGGTCGCACTTGAAGGCCGGCCAAGGTAGGACGGGGTAGCCGTTCTCCTCGCCGAACTGCCGCACCCTACGGAACTGTCGGGTAGATCCTGCCCCCGCTCCGGCCGGCCGATTCCGCTGGTCAGGGACTGCGGCCAGGGATCCGTCCAGGCTCGGGAGCCGCTCCGGAGACGGACTCGGCTGCGTCAGCAGCCCTCATCAGCGGTCCGTCGAGCCTGCGGACACCAGTCTCCGGAAACGGTTACGGGGGCTGCGGTCTGCGAGCCGCTCGTCACCCTGGGTTGCCGATACGGCCGGGCCGGCCCGGGTTGGACCTGCGCACACTGGAAGCATGCACGGAATGACCGTCGGCGAGACGGCGGAGCGTGAGGATCTCCTCGCTGCAGCCGTCGTCGAAGCCGTCGAGGGAACCATCGCGTACTCGGGAAGCGTCTTTCTCCGCTCCCGCGATCGCCGGTCGGTCGTGCTGGCCGCGACGTGTGGGGTGCCGCCCTCCCTGCTCGGTGGCTGGCGCCTCATTCCGGTGAGCAGTCCCATCCCGATCGCCGTGGCGTACGGCTCGGGCCGCACCGTCCACCTGGCCGACGCGGAGGAGACGATGCGCCGGTATCCCCAGCTCGCGGTGGCTCTCCCGTACGCCTTCGGCTCCTGCTCCGTGCCCGTGGGCACAGGCGGGGAGACCTTCGGGTCCCTGGCGATCGTCTGGGCGGCATCCCCGGGTGGCGAAGGGCTGCCCAAGGCACAGCGCCGCCGCCTGCGGAGCGTCGCCGACCGGCTGGGCGACGCCCTGTCCGCACTCCGCGCCCGTACCGGCGATCCCGTGGAATGCGACCCGGGAACGGTGCCCGTCGAGACCCCGGCTCCCTCGACGGCGGCCGTGCGGGTCGGCTTGTTCCAATGGGACTCCGCCTCCGGCGCCTTCACCGCGGACGACGAGCTCTGCGCGATCTTCGGTCTCGACCCGCGTGCTTTCGACGGACGAGCCGAAACGCTCGCTTCCCGCCTCCACCCCGGCGATCTCGCCGCTTTCCGGTCCTGCGCCCGGGAGGCGGCCGTGAAGGGCTCGACCACCACCCGACGCCTGCGGTTGCCGGACCACGAGCACGGCGGCGAGGGGTACCGCACCGTCGAGTTGTGGGTCCGCGTACCCGAGGCCGACGACATGCGGGCACGTGCCCACCTCGTCGGCGCGGTCGTGGACGCCCGCGCCGGCCAGGTGGCCGTCGCGGCGGTCGAGCGGCTGCGGGACGGACTGTTCTCCCTCTCCCCCGACGGACGGGTCACCTACGCCAACCGCAGCGCCCTGCGGCTGCTGGGGGTTTCCGCCGACGAATTGACGGGCCGTCTGCTCTGGGACGGACTGCTGCCGTGGCTGTCCGATCCCGACATCGAGTACCGGCACCGCTCCGCGATGATCTCCCAGGCGCCGGCCTCCTTCACGGCCTGCCGCTCCCCCGACCGGTGGCTCGCCTTCTCCCTCCACCCGGAGGCGGACGGGGTGACCGTCCGGGTCGTGCCCGTCGGGCAGCCGCCCCCGGCATCCGCACCATCCGCCTCCCCGCCCGCGACGGCGACGGCGACCGCCACCGCGCCGGCGCGTCTGGGCGTCATGTATCACGTCCTGCAGCTGGGCAGCGCACTGACCGAGGCGGTCACCGCCCAGCAGGTCTGTGAAGTCGTGGCCGACCAGCTCCTGCCCGCCTTCGGAGGCCAGCGGCTGGCCATCTACGTGGTCCGCGACGCGACGATGCACCTGCTCTTCCACACCGGCGGCCACGAAGACTTCCTCGAATGGCTGGAGGGCGTACCGCTGCACGCCCGCCTGCCCGGTACGGAGACCCTCACGTCCGGCACCCCGCTCTTCATCGAGTCGCAGCAGGCCCTTTCCCGGGGTTACCCGGGCATCCCCACGGACGCGGTGAGTTCCTGGGCGTATCTGCCGCTGATCGCCTCCAGCCACCCCGTCGGCACCTGCGTCCTCGGCTTCGACGAGATCCATCCGTTCACGGAGAAGGACCGCGGCGTCCTTACCGCGCTCGCCGGGCTGATCGCCCAGGCTCTGGAACGAGCGCGGCTCTACGACTCGGAGTTCGCCCTCGCGCGCGGCCTGCAACAGGCGCTCCTGCCGCACCGGCTCCCGAAGGTCCCGGGCATCCGCACCGTGGTGCGGTACCTGCCCGGCACCAGCGGAATGGACATCGGCGGCGACTGGTACGACGTCATCCCCACCGACAGCGGGGTCTGTCTCGTCATCGGAGACGTGGAGGGGCACAGCATCGCCGCCGCGGCCACCATGGCGCAGTTGCGCAGCGCGGTCCGGGCCTTCGCGGCCGTCGGGCACACGCCCGGCGATGCGATGGCGGGCGTCAACCGAACCCTGTTCGACCTCGACGCCGGGCTGCTGGCCAGTTGCTGCTACATCCACCTCGGAGCACACGGCCACCGCGCCTGCGCCGTCACCGCCGGCCACCCCCCACCGCTGCTCCGCAGGCCCGACGGGACGACCGATGCCCTCGACCTGGACGTCGGACCGGTCCTCGGCGTGGAGCGCGCGAGCACCTATCCCGAGACCCGGATCGACCTCCCGCCGGGGTCCGTCCTCGCCCTCTACACCGACGGCCTGGTCGAGGAGCCCGGAACCGACATCGACGTGGGCATCGACCGCCTGCGAGCAACCCTGGCCCACGCCCGTGCGGACTCACTGGACGAACTCGCCGACCGGCTCCTGCACAACGCCCGCGGCTCCTCCTACCGGGCCGACGACATCGCCCTGCTGCTCACCGCGATCCGGTCACCACGCCCCGCATGACACGACGGGCCGATCCAGCCATCGGGGATCTCGGCTGGCGGGCGCCGGCGAACCGCGGTTTCGTGGTGGCATAGGCGTGTGTACCGATGCGGCGGCATCGACATCGACCGCCGGACCGCGCCCTCGCCGTGACGGAGGAGGGCGGATCATGTCCGTACCAGGTCCCGTGGCCGGCCGCCGGCTCCGCGCTGCGGTCCTCTCCGCTGCGCTGGTCTGCTCGGCGCTGCTCACCGGGCCCGGAGCCGGTCACGCCGCCGCACACGGCGCGCCCCCGTCACCGACGCCCTCCTCGCCGTCGCCTTCGGTGACCGTGCCGCGACTGGACTGGACTGCCTGCACACCGGGCAGCCCGTGGGACTGCGCCACGGCGAAGGTGCCGCTCGACCACGCCGCCCCCGCGGGCCGCACCATCGACCTGGCGGTCGTCCGCCGGCAGGCAACCGATCCCGGCCGGCGCATCGGCACCCTGTTCGTGAACCCCGGCGGTCCCGGGGGCCCCGGGACCGTACAGGTGCCTCAGAACTATGACGCCTTCCCGAAGGCACTGCGGGAACGGTTCGACATCGTCAGCTGGGACCCGCGCGGGATCGGCAACAGCACGGCCGTGAACTGCTTCGCCACCGCCGATGAGGCCAAGGCCTGGGCCGCCCGCCCACCCGCCGGCTTCCCGGTGGGCGCGCAGGAGCGCAAGGCGTGGATCGACGCCTACGAGGACCTCGGCCGGCGCTGCGAGAAGCGCGACCCGGACCTGCTGCGCCACGTGTCGACCGCCGACACCGCCCGGGACCTCGACCTGCTCCGCCGGTCGGTGGGCGACCCGCAGCTGAACTACCTCGGTGTCTCGTACGGCACGATCCTCGGCGCCACCTACGCCAATCTCTTCCCCGGCACGGTCCGTGCCATGGTCCTCGACAGCAACATCGCCCCCGGGGCCTGGACCGACGGCTCCGCGCGGGGAGAGCCGCGTAGCACGACCTTCCTGCGCATGGGCTCGGACCGCACCGCCGCGGCCACCCTGGACCGGTTCCTCACGCTGTGCGGATCGGCGCCCGTGGCCCGCTGCGCGTTCTCGGCGGGCAGCCCCGAGGCCACCCGCGAGAAGTTCGACCGGCTGATGCAGCGGCTGCGGGAGCGTCCGATCGGCCCGTGGACGTACGCCAGGACGGTCGCCGACACGGTGACCGGCCTCTACATCGTCGACCCCGGCTGGACGGCTCTCGCGGGCAGGCTCCAGGCGCTGTCGCAGGGCCGTGCCCCCGAGCCGCAGGCGTTCCCGCCGCCGCCCCCGGTGGACCGGCCGAACCCGTACCTGGGGGACGAACAGGCGGCGGCCGTGTGGTGCTCCGACAGCCCCAACCCGCGCGACCCCGCCGCGTACCACGGTCTGGAGGAGGACAGCGCCCGGCGGGCCGGGGACGCGGGACGCTTCTGGACATGGGCGGCGGAGGGCTGTGCCACCTGGCCGGCCCGGTCCGCAGCCGGTTACGACGGGCCGTGGAACAGGCCCACCGCCCGTCCCGTCCTGGTGATCGGGACCCGGTACGACCCCTCCACGCCCTACACGGGCGCGCAGGCCATGGCCCGTGAGCTGGCGGACGCCCGCCTGCTCACGAACGACGGGTACGGGCACACCGCGCTGTTCAACAACGGCAGCAGCTGCATCAGCGCGCACGAGAGCCGCTACTTCGTCGACGGGACGCTCCCGCCCTCCGGCACGGCGTGCCGCCCGGACAGGGTTCCCTTCACCTGACGGGTGCCGTGCTCTTGATCATCGGTCGTTAGACTCCGGGGTTCGGAGGGTGGCAGTGGAGCGGAAGGCCGAGCCATGGACGATGACCGCTGGGATCGGTGGCCGGAGCCGTGGGTGGGCACGGATGACGACATGCGGACGGTCGTGAGCGCGATCCCACGAGAGGTCAGGGACGGTTTCCGGTACGACCAGGTCCCTTGGCAGCGGTACCCGCACTTCTACGGCCCGGGCGAGGAGGTCCCCGGTCTCCTCGCGAAGCTCGCCTCCGGGGACGCGGAAGCCGCCCGCCGGGCCCTGGGGACGCTGTGGGAGGGCCTCCACCACCAGGGCAGCACGATCGCGGTGGCGGCACTGGCGGTCCCGTTCCTGCTCCGGATCGCTGCCACCGGGTCGCCCGCGCTCCGCGCGTCAACCCTTCGTCTGGTCGCCGAGATCGCACGGTGCCAGCACTTCGGGGACGGCAGCCGCGAAGGCCTCCTCCAGGTCGCCGAGGACCCGGATGATGCGGAGGGCACCACGCTCTGCCCGGTGGACTGGACGATCCAGGCCGCTCGCACCGCCATCAGCGCCGACCTGCACCTCCTGTTCCCGTTTCTCCCCGACCCCGATCCCGAGGTCCGCTCCGCCACCGCCTTCGTCCTGGCGACGGCGACCGGCGGGACACCGCGCATCTCCTCCGCCCTGCACAGCAGGCTGGCCGTGGAGGATGATCCGGCGGTCCGGGTGAGCCTGATCCTGGCGATCGCCCAACTGGCCCGCGAAGACCGGGTCGAACAGGACGAACAGGACGAGCAGGACGAGGACGAACGGGCTGCCGAGGACGGACAGGCTCCCGAGGACGAACAGGCTCCCGCGTGGGCCCGGGCCCTGTGGTCGGACGCCGCCCAACCGCCGGAGACCCGCGTCGGCGCCGCCCTCGCCTGGCTGTGCCTGGTCGACGGCCCCGTTCCCGACGAACTCCGCACCCTCCTCACCGACCCCCGCACCGACCGGCTCGGCGAGCTGTTCCAGCAGGTGCCATGGATCCCCCCGGTCGACTACGGGAACGGACTGCGCCGCTGCATCCACGAGATGCTCACCCCGGACGTCCCCTGGAACAGCGCCTGACGGTCTGCCCTTCGCCGAGGGCGGGGCACGATCACGTGGGAGCCGGTGCGGGCCGCCGTCAGTAGGAGTGGTCGACCGTGACGTCGGCGGCCAGCCTGAGTGCGGCTTCGGCCGTTTCCCCGCGCAGCCCCAGCAAGGTGAGGGCAAGGGCATCGACCACCGTGAGGTGGGCCAGTCGGCTGGCGACGGTTTCGAGTCCGAAGACCAGGTCCTGGCCGCCCGCGACCAGTGTGCAGGTGCTGGACTCGGTCAGGGGCGAGCAGGCATAGCTGGTGAGTGCGACGACCGGGGTCCCGGCTTGCCGCGCGCGCCGGGCGGCGTCCACCGTGCTGCGTGTGGCTCCCGTATGGCTGATGGCCAGGCACACGTCAGCGGGGGTCAGCTGCGCGGCGGCGAGCTGCGCGGTCAGCGGGTCGGCCGGGGCATCGACCGCGCAGCCGAGTGCGCGCAGCCGGTACGCGGTGTCCAGTGCGACCGCGCCGGACAGTCCCGCGCCGACCACCAGGACCCGGTCGGCCGCGTCGACCATTCGGGCGGCCGCGCGCAGCTGGTCCGGGCTCACGGTTGCCGCCACCCCGTCGAGTGCCTCTCGGGCGGCGCGGACCGTGTCGGTCAGGGCGCGGGCGGCCGGGTCCTGGTCCCGGGAGGGTTCGGGGGCCGGCGCCTGCCGGGCCGCGGCGATCTTCAGCTCCTGGTACCCGCGGAACCCCAGCCGCTGGCAGGCCCGGACGACGGAGGACGGCGCGGTGCCGGCCAGCGTCGCGACGTCGCTGACGCTGAGGTGCACCAGCTCCGCGCCCTTGTCCAGGACCACCTGTGCGACACGTGCCTCGGTGTCACGAAGCTCCGACAGGTGGGCCCGGATGTGGGCGGCGAGCCCGCCCTTCACGGAATGAATTTCCATGTGCGTCTCCTACCAAGGAATCCCATTCCACCATCCGTCGTGGGGAGCCCACGTGCCCACAGCCCTGCCGTCCGTGAGCGGCGCCGCTGCCGTCCCCGTCGTCGTCCTCGCCTCCGCGCTGCTGCACGCCGTCTGGAACGGCCTCACCCACGGCCTGCGTGACAAGCTGGCCGGCTTCACGCTCATCAGCCTCGCCTCCGCCGGATGCGGAGCCGTCCTCGTGTGCCTCGCCCCGGTGCCCGACGCGGCGGCCTGGCCGTACATCGCCGCCTCCGCCGCACTGCAGGTCGCGTACCAGCTCCTGCTGCTGCGCGCCTACCAGCTCGGCGACTTCGGCCAGATGTACCCGACCGCCCGGGGCACCTCACCCGTCGTGGTGGCCCTGGTCTCCACCACCCTCCTCGGCCACGCCCTGCCCGTCGGCCAGGCCCTCGGCATCGGGGTGATCGCCTGCGGCCTGGTCGGCCTCGCCGTCGCCGACGGCCTTCCCGGCCGCGCCCACCTGCCCGCGCTGGCCGCCGCGCTCGGCACGGGCGTGATGATCGCCTCGTACACCCTGGTCGACGGCACCGGCGTCCGCGCCGCGGGCAGCGTCATCGGCTACATCGCCTGGCTCTTCCTCTGCCAGGGGCTCGTCCTGCCCCTCATCGCATGGGCCCGTCGGGGCCCCGCCCTGCTCACCGCGCTGCGCCCGCTGTACGGCCGCGGGCTGGCCGGCGGGCTGCTCTCACTCCTCGCGTACGGGCTCGTGGTCTGGGCTCAGTCCCGCGGGGACCTCTCCACCATCGCCGCCCTTCGGGAGACCAGCATCGTCTTCGGCGCCCTGATCGGCGCGGTCGTGTTCCGCGAACGCCTCGGCCACCGACGCATCGCCGCCAGCGTCGCCGTCCTGGCGGGCATCGCCATACTCCAGTTCACCGGCAGCCCCTGAGCCGCCCGCCACGGCCGCACCCTTCTCCGGCCGAGGCCCGGCCGCGTCCAGGTGGCCCTACAGGCCCCAGATCCGGGCGATGAAGAAGCCGGCGACCATCAGCGCGCCCGCCAGGATCAGGAAGACGAACACGCCCGGGTGCTCCCAGAGGCCTCCGTCCGCGCGCTCGCGGTGAGCGGACGCGGTCGAGCCTTCTGCCGGAGGCGTCTCACCGGGCGGCACTCTGGATGTAGTCATGCGATCCTCCAAGAATGCTTGACGGGGCATTCCGGCGCGCCCTCGGACTCCGCGCGCACGGCCCCGAGAACAAGCCTCGCCGCAAACGAGGGGCGCGCAAAGCCGCATCGTTTCTGCAGCGCCTGCACATCGCGGCGGACTTCCCGGCCACTCTCACTCCCCCGCCTCGTACGGTCCTGACCGGTCCGGCACAATCCCGGTATCGGGTGCGGGCAGCGGTGAGGGGTGGGAACGTGGGGCGTTTTGGCTTCCGAGGCCGGCGCAAGGGCATACCGAACGAGCCGGAGCTCCTGGCTGCGGCTGCCGAGAATCCCGGTGGCAGCGTCGCAGAGATCGACCCGGCGTACATCGACGACCCGAACGGCTACGTACCTCCCGAAGCCATCCGCGGCGCGTGGTTGGTGGACAGCAGCAGAAAACTGACCGGTGAGTACCAGAAGAATCCCCGTCACGGGGTACCCCAGGACGACTTCAGCCATCTCACCGATCCTGATCACTGGCTTGGCTGGCTCGGCGACGATCCCGCGACCGCGAGTGGGTCAAGATCCTCGAAACACCCCGCTTCCTCACCGCTGGGCGTCTACGTTCTGATGACGAACAGATCATGTTGGTCACCCGCGCGGCACTCGCCGCACCGTTCGCATTGTCCGTCCGCACAACGCAGTACGGGCGCAACACCCTCCTGGGGGTGTTCTCCTGGGCGGCGGTGAACTTGTTACCTCCCCGAACCCGCAAGGATCGGCACTGGTTTGACCTGGGCGTCGGTCTGGACTGGGCCGATGAACGGCTTCGAGAGCGGATCTACGAGATCGACGCTGAGGGCGGCACCGCCGAGCGGTAGAGCGGCCGTGCCACTCGTGGCGCAAGGACGCGGAGTACATGTCAGTGAGGCAGAGGGCTTGGCCAGTGGCGCCCCCGCAGGTCAGCTGCTCCAGCGGGCCACGATGGCGTGATCGACGCGGAAGAGGGCGTCGCACTCCGCGCAGTACGCACTGCCGAAGACGACGATGGAAGCGGCCAGGAGCCCACGCCTGATTCTCCGGGTCGGGCCCAGCTGCCCTGAGGAGGCCGGGCACGTCTTCGGCAGCGCCGTAGGCATGGGTGAGCCGGGACCATTGCGTCATGGCATAGATCAAAGCAGACGCTTCCAACGTCAAACACCGCACCCTGGTGTCGGGAGACACCGGAGTGGGTCCTGACGCTGATCTTGCGGCCTGGAGCGTGTGTGCCTCAGAAGCTGCCGTCTCTCCGGGTGTGATGGGCGTGTTTCCGCTGGTTGCGGACAGGTGCGGCAGACCCGTGGGAGCAGTGGCCTGTCAGGTCGTCGTTCCCCGGCGGTCTCGAATGCCCACAGTCGTGGGACTACTGGAACAGCACGAGCTTGCTGCTCGGCGTCGGGTCGATGACCTGCGTGAGGAGGCCGACCGTATCCAGGCCGAGTCGGCCGCTGCCGAGGAGGAACGGCAGGAGCGGGTGATCGCCCGGCAGCGGGTCGATACGGTTCTGGCTCCGGACAGCGCCGCTGACGCCAGCCCCCGGGGCCGCCGCCGAGCCGCGGGAGGCGGACAGGCAGCCGGCGTGGCCATCGGCACGCAAGACTGCGACACGAGGGCCTCCTGATGCTCGGTGATTCGACACCGGCGAGCTGTTCAGGCGGCCCTCCTCGCACCCGACGAGCTCCCGATCGAGACGGCCGTTCGAGCTCACGCGTTCGGATGCTCCGGCAGGGCGAGCCAGTCCGACCAGGAGATCTCTCGGCCGAGGAAGCGCGGCTGCTCGAAGGGCCAGTCGGCGGCGATCCACTGCGGCACCAGCTCGTCGAGGGCCTGCTCGACCTTGCTGTCCACCAGCTCGTCCACCACCCACCAGGAGATCTCGCCGTCCGCGCCGGCCCTCTCCGGTGGGTCGATGTAGACACAGCCGAGGAGAGCTGTCTCCGCCACGTCCAACAGCGCGTAGTTGAAGGACTGGTGTGCGGCGATCTCCTTCTCGTGCCGCAACAGGTCGGCCTGGTCGGCCTCGTAGGTCATGGTGGCCGCGGGCCAGCCCCAGGCTGGGCCGAAGATGGTCCACAGCCGCTCGCGCGAACCCATCACGGCCGGATAGTCGAGCGGGGTGTCCGCCTCCCGGATCGGCCGCAGGTGATGACCACTGCCCGGCAGCGGTACCAGAACGGGATGGACGAAGTCATCGGGGAGCCAGCTCATAGCGCCCGACCGTAGCAGTGCGCGGCCGTCCGCTCCCCTGGATTTTCCCCCGTATACCGCCAGGCCCTGCTCTCATGCCGGGCCGTGCCCGCGATCACCCGATTGAGACTCCCGTTCGCTCGACAGACTCCATGATCGGTATGGCAACGGCCTCTCACCCGTGCTGTCCGTCGTTGGAACACAGCCGGTACCTCGTGGTGGAGCTCCGCCGAGCGAAAGTCACTCCATGGACCACATCATCGACCTCGACCGAGCGGCCGCCGAGACCTGGCGGGACGATGCTCTCCTCTGGCCTCAGCGGCTGGAGACCGACCGGCCCGCGTCTCCGCCCCGGATTCGCTGGGCGTACGCCTATTGGGCACCGGTCGGCGGACGTGGGCGCCGGTGCTCCGGTGCGCGCTCTGAGTGCCGGAGCGCTGTCAGTGGGCGCTGGCAGCATCGGGGTATGCCTCGGATCACTGCATGGGACTGGCGGACCTTCCTGCTCAAGTGGAGCGGGGAGTGGGCGGATTGCCCGGCGGATGGCGAAGTGCTGGGCGAGGACGACGTGGCGGCCCGGCGGGCGCGGTGGCTGGGGGGAGCTCCGGCGGGCGAGGAGCGGATCGCGGCCATGGAGCGGCGCCTGGGTCGGCGGATGCCGCCGTCGTACAGGGAGTTCCTGGAGGTCAGCGACGGATGGCAGCATGCGGGCGGGTTCGTGACACTGCTGGCGGGAACCGCGGACGCTCACTGGCACGACGACGCGTCCGGGCTCGCGGACATGTTCGAGGAGTACCTCGACGAGGACTCCGGGCCCGAGCAGCGGCGGGAGGCGGACATCTGGCGGCGCGGGCTGCAGCTCGACGTGGAGTCCGATGCGACGTACGTCCTCATGGACCCCGAGGACGTGGGCGAGGACGGTGACTGGGCCGTGTACACGTGGGCGGGCTGGCGGGCCGCACCGCCCAGACGGTACGCGAACTTCGCCGAGTTCATGCGGGACATGCACCGGGAGTTCCACAGTCTGCGGGCGTATCCGGATGCCGGGGAGCCGGAATTCGTCAACGACACGACGCGGGCGCTGGACGCGCTGGTGGACGAGGCGCGGCGGGAGGCACTGTCCGGCGGGTGGGAACGGGCCCTGGCGGCACTGGACGAGGCGAAGGGGTACGGCAGGCCACGTGCCGCCGGACTGGGCGACCAGATTCGGCGCCTGCTCGGGGAGACGCACATGGTGTATTTCGAGAGCCTGGCGACGGACCCCCGGTACGCGCCCGAGCTGCTGCCGGTGTTGGCCGCCGACCACGCGGCGCACTCCTGGGACTTCCCTCCGCGAGGCGCCGACGGGGACTCGGCGAAGGCGGCCAACGCCACCCTGGCACAGGTGCGCGCCGGCACGTACCGGCACACGGCGGACGGGGCGTTCGGGGAGGCGGTCGAGCGGGCGCGGGAGCTGGCGCGGCGGCGGGAGGTCGACGCGGCGTGGCGGACGCTGCTGGAGGCCCTGCCCCGGTGGGAGCCGCTGGGAGCGGATCACCTGGCGCCGCTGGGCTGGCTGGCCGACCCCCTGCTCGGGCCGCTGCTGACCCCGGAACGGGGACGCGAGCTCCTGTCCACCCCCCGTGGCGGGCAGGCGGGTGAGACTCCGACGTCGGCGGCCGGTCGCCCCTGAGCCTCGGAGACGTCGAGACGCCGGGCGCGCCCCGTACGCCCGAAAGCGGTTCGCCTGCCCGGCCGTGAAGTACGGCGACCCCGCAGGCCGCCGGCGCGATGGCGTGGCTCTCGAACCTGCGCGACACCGTTTCTTCCGGAAGAAAGCACCCCCGCTCTCGCAACTCGGGGCTGGCACGGATCTTGGGGAGCAATCACGGATCGCGACGAATTCCTACGATCGCAACGGTGCCGACGAGTGTCGATTGTGCGACCCAAACCTCACCCCATAGCCTCCGCACATGACTGATGGTCCGTTCCAGTGCCACTGCATCCTCTGCCATGACTACGGCGACCGAGACGAAGCAGACCGGGTTGATCTGACGATCACCGAGAACGTGCAGCGGCACGGTTGGCACGTCGTCATGGTTCCCGAGGACGAGATCGGTCCTGGTTTCGCCTACACGATCGGCCTCTCACACACGCACGGCGTATCCGAACTCGCCATGTTCGGGCTCGATGTCCACGTTATGCACCGCATTCTCAACAGGATCGGAGAGAAGAGCGCTGCAGGCACCGTACTGATTGATGGTCAGAGACTCTCTGACGTTGTCGACGGCGGCCACGTCGCGCTCAGACAGGTCCATCTCCGCTGGTACCGGACCTTCTTCGGGCAGGCGATCAGATTCTACCGACGGCCCCCTTTTCCCGTGCTGCAAGTCGCGTGGCCGGACGTGGATGGCCGCCTTCACTGGGAAGAGCAGGCTGAGGAAAAGCATCGGGAGTCGCAGCCCCTGTTGTGGCTGCCGCCAAGTGAGCACCCTGTCGGGATCTGGACGGCCGACCTCTGATCACAAGAGCGGCCGACCAGCTATGACCAGGGCCTCGGCAGTCTGGATGTGCTTCCTACTTGGACGGGCGCGTCCAGGGGCGGACGGCCAGCTTGCCGGTGGTGCCGAGATCGAGCTGGGGGGTTACGGTCACCGGATCAGCGCCCTGCTTGGCCTGCACTCTGACGTAGGGGATGTTGGCGGTGGGGCCGGACTCCGTGGTGTTGCGCCACATCAGGCCCGAAAGGGCGCTTTCGCCGGGCTTCAGTACCAGCGGGCGGGCGGGCTCGTCGAAGCCGGTGCCGGTGCTGATGCCTCCGCTTCCCTGGACGATGCTGATGCCTTGGACGGGCGACAGATCCTTGTCCAGTAGTTCCAGGAGCGGGTAGCCGTCGACCGAGTAGTCCTGCTTCCCGCAGTTCTCCAGGTGGATGCCCACCACACGCAGCCCCATCGCGGCGTCACCGTCATCCGTGGTGAGGCGGATTCCGGAGGGTGGGCATTCGCCCGACGCGGGCGGCGCCTCGGAGGCCGGCACCTTGGTGACGCGGGAGATTTTGACGCGGGTCACCCGGGAGGCCCCTGGGCCTGGCGCCCCCAGTCGGACCGTGCCGTGCACGGTCGCACCGGGGCCGACCGAGCGGACGGTTTCGCGTCTGTTGTCCATCACCTCACCGGCGTCGGTGGTGAAGTCGAACAGCACTGTGTAGGTCAGCGCTTTCGTCGTGGTGTTGGTGACGGTGTAGGCAGCCGAGATCCCGGAATGAGCGGCAGGAAGGGGGTCAGCGTGGACGGAGAACCCATCGGGACTGGAGGTGGGCGTAGAGGAGGGGACGGTCACTGACGTGATCCGGACTCCGTCCGTGGGCGGGGCGGTTACAGCCGAACCGGAGGCGAGGGAGGGTGTGGCAGGGGTACCCGCCCGCTCGGACCCGCATGCCGTGAGCAGCAGGAGTGCGGCGAGGGCCGGACAAAGTGAGGTGACTTTGCGCATCAGGTCACTTCATCAGGGGCACACTGCCCATGCCGTGTCGGAAGCCACAATTCCGGTCACAGGCGTGTCACGGGAGGCCGGGGGCAGTTACTGAGCCCCGTTGATGCTCAGGACCGTGTCGCATGCGCTGAAGATGAGCACGAAAGCTACGTGCCGGCTGCCGATGCCTTTCTCCTCCGTGAAGGCGGCGATGAGGTACTGCTGGGCAGCAACGGCTGTGGCTCCGCCGCGGTAGGGCCTGCCCCACCTCCTGTCAGGGGGCTCGTCGGAGTGTCCCGGTCCCGCACCGCATGATCGACTGTCCGCACGGGATTCCGTGTGACGGAAGGTGGACAGGTGAGAATCCGGATCGGGTACTCGGCATGGATCGTGGGCGTGGTGCAGTTCTTCGCCGTCCACGGGATCGCCGAGTCGGCTTGGGCCAGACCGTACAGCTGGGCGCGGAACAACATCAGCGACCTGGGCAACGCGCACTGCGCCCTGCAGTCAGAGCCTGAGCCTCGGTACATCTGCTCTCCCGAGCATGGCCTGATGAATGTTTCATTCGTCGCTCTGGGGGTGCTGCTCGTTCTCGGCTCCGTCCTGACCGGTGGTTTCCTGTGGCGCGGGGGCCGGGCCGCTGCCATCGCCCGCCTGCTGCTCGCCGGCGCCGGCGTGGGATTCGTACTGGCCGGTCTGGCTCCCGCGGACGTCAACGAGAACCAGCATGTCCTGGGTGCCCTCCTCATCATGGCAGCGGGCAACATCGGTCTCGTTCTGGCGGGGGTCGGCCTGGCAGAACACGTACCGGCGCCTCTGCGGCGGGGCACCAGCCTGCTGGGAGCCACAGCGGTCACCGCCTTCGGACTGTTCCTCTCCCACCACTACCTCGGTCTCGGCATGGGAGGGATGGAACGGGTCGCCGCTTTTCCCCTCCTGCTCTGGGTGCTGGCTGTCGGCGTTCGAGGCCTCATCCGCCGTCCACCTGCGGTGCGCGTTCACCGGTCTGGGCTTCGCCGCCGAGGGCCACGACCTCGGGGCGCACACGGGGAAGCCCCCAGGGTTCAAGGGCTCCGGAGATCAGGTCTGCTGTGAACTGGACCGCTCCGGCGTTGTAGTGCCACCAATCGCCGCTGCGGGAGGCGACAGTGACCTTCCACGCCTCGGGGCCGGTGCCCTCAGTGGTCCACAGGAAGGTGTCGCCCTGGTTCGAGCTGCCCCAGGTCAGCAGGCCCCCGGGGGCCGGGTATGCAGCCAGCACGGCACCGAGGTCCGCGAGATCGATCAGGTCCGCCACGTCCTCCTCTTCCTCGGCGGCCGCCCCGGCCCACGCTTCTTCTTCACCCGGCCACGGGGTGTGAAGGGACATGTAGTCGCCGAAGTGCAGATCCGGATACACCTCTGCGAGCAGTTTGAAGTCCCCCGGCAACAAGGCCCCCAGGCGTGCCTCGGCTGCCGCCCAGTCGACGCGTGCCGGCTCGGCCCTACGAAGCTCAGCCAGCCCGGGCACCGCTTCTTCAAGGGCTGCGAGCGCCTCGTACGGGTCGGTCAGCCGGACCACCGGCGTCTGTGCAGCCATCACGTCACCATTCACAGCCGCAGCATCCCACGGGCCTGCCACGGGGGCTTGGAGCCGGTATGGCGCAGTGATCAGTTACCGTCGCGATGTGCTGAGCCGGCCGGACTGTCCTGGTTGACAGAGGGCGTGCCTCGGGCGGACTGGCAACCGGCAGATCGGGGCGGGGAGGAGAGGGCGTGACGATGTCCGGCAATCACGATCGGACGGGGTTCCGGTTCGGCTGGCGCGGCAGTCATTTCCCTGGCATGACCGTTGATGACCAGTGGTTGGCGGTCGGCGAAGGTCCCGTCGGTGCCTGGTACTTCGACGCGTACTTCATCGGACGCACCACACTGAGCGGTGGCGCACCACGGGCAGTCGCGTTCGCCCAGTGGCTGCTGGCCTCGCCGCCCGAAGGCCGGTACGAGAAGGAGTTCGTGCTGGTCGACGGCGAACCACAGAGCGGATCGCGGCGGCTCACGGACGGCACTCGACTCACCGTCGAAATCCTTTTGGGCCGTGAGGAAGCGGGGAGACCCGAGTACCTGCAGGTGCTCCTGTCCGGCGAGATTCGCAACCTCCCCTTTGAGGTGTGCGCACCGCTCGAATGCCAGCAGGTGATCCGCCCTGAACTCGAAGCCGCCGCGGCCCGGTTCCTCTCTCTCGGTTGAGGCCCGTGCGAACCACCATCGGCTACACCCTCGAAAGCATTGGCTACGTCGTACGAGCCCAGGGGCTTGTCAGCTTGCGGAAGACGCGCGAGCGCCAGGAGGTCGTCTCCTGATCCTCGCTTGCAGGCGGTAGGGGAGCCCGATTGGAGGCGGGCGTCGGGGTAGAGCCCGCACGTAGCGTTGTGCAGACTGTCGGCGGCTCGGGCTAGGGGTTCGGCCACGTGCAGGCAGGCGCAAGATCGGCTTTCGGGCTGACGGCCGCTCCGTGAGACTGGGGGAAGTCGTATCCGACGGAAGGCTGAGGTGCGTGGGATCGGAGTCCGAGGATGAACTCGTCATCCGCCTCGTCGTCGAGCGGCTGATGCAGGCGCACCCCCGACTGGCCGCCGGCCTGGTGAAGGCCGCCGTGGCAACGGCGTACGAGGAGCTCCGGTACGCGCGTGTCCGTACGTATTTGCCCGTGCTGATGGAGCGCCGCGCCAGAGACCTGCTGCCCTTCGACGAGCAGCCGCCATCCCCCTGACCAGCTGACTACTACCTCGGCGGATCGTCCGGTCGTCGGTGGCGGTCAGGTGGCAGGCCGCAGGCCGGCTGGGAGACGGTGCCGTTCAGGGCGTCGACGCCCCACGGGGACCTGGGAGTCGGCCATGCGCTCGCTGGGTGGATTCGGCGAACTTGTTCCGGTCGGGGCTCAGGAAGTACTGGTGCGGGGGCAGGGCGGCGGGACCGGGGCGCCTGGGGGCATCGCACACGCCCTGCCGGCCCGAGCCGTCCGCGAATCCGGGCTGTGGCAGCTACGGGGTGACGGTCGGCCGAGGCGAGCAGCGCGGGCAGGGTGCGGGTGAGGGCGTAGCCCGTCAGCCCTGCGGCCGGCAGGAGATGGGCGAGGGCGAGTGCGACGGGCGTGGTGAGCCGGGTCGCACAGGGCGGTGGCCAGGACGTTCAGCAGGGCTCGGTCGCGCAACGGTCGTACGGCGGTGCCGTCCTGGTCCGCTCCGGGTGGTTCGGGACGGTCGCGGGGCAGGGCCAGGTGGATCAGCAGTGCGCAGGCCAGGCAGGTGGCGGCGTCGGTGACGAAGAGCCGGCGCAGGTCCCAGCGGCCGAGGACGGCGGCGAGGAGCCGGGCGCCCATGGCGCCCGCTGCGAGCGCGGCGCCGAACAGGCTGAACGCGCGCACCCGGTGCCGCTCCGGCACGGACTCGCCGATGATCGCCTGGCTCGGGGGCTCGTAGAGGTCGAAGCCCAGCCGGAGCAGCACCGCTCCGGCGACCGCCCAGGCGAGCGAGGCGGAGGCCGCGATCGCCGGCTGGGCGACGGCGCATCCGCAGAGCCCGAGCACGAGGGTCGGGCGCCGGCCGATCCGGTCGGCCAGGTGTCCCCCGGCCGGCCGCGCGGGGATCGTCGCGAGCCCGAAGGCGGCGCTGACCAGCCCCACGGCCGTCAGGGTCGTGCCGTGGTCGGTGCTGATCAGCGCGGTGAGAAAGGGCAGTGATTAGGCCCCGAGTCGGTTGACGACCCGGGCGATCAACAGCAGGCGTACGGTGCGGGGCAGTGGTTCGGAGCGCGGCACAGCGCCCCCTCTGTGAGCTGATGTCCGTTTCGCCCTCGGGCGACCTGTGAGTTCAGGCACCCGCGTGGACGTAGGCCGCCCAGACGTGCGGCCGTTCGGGAATCCGCTCCCGTAACTCCCGTACGGCGTGGTGCAGGGCCAGTGCCGGGGTGTCGGCGTCGTCCGCCACCGCGCGGCGGTAGAAGGCCCGCGTGACCTGGTCCGCGTGCGTGCTGTCGATCTCCCAGAGCGTGCCGACCGCGGCGGGGAAGCCTGCGAGCAGGAAGGCGCTGGTGACGTGGATGGCCTCGTCGGTGAGCCGCTCCGACGTACGTGCGGTGCTGCAGGCCGTGAGGAAGGCGAGCCGCGCCGCACGCGGCCGCGCACGACAGATTTCGAGGACGGACAGCGGCTCGCCGCTCGGCAGGTGGAGCAGGGCGGCGGACGGCTCCGCTGGGTCGGTGGCCGCGTGGCAGCCGAAGTGTGCCCAGGGCGTGGTGCCGAGCTCGGCGAGTACGGCCTCGCGCGTCGCGGCGGCACCGACCAGCGGCTCGGACGCGCCGAGCAGCCCCGCCGCGTAGCGCGCCGCCGACGCGACCCCGGGCAGATCGTCTTCGGGCGAGGCGACCAGCAGGGCGCTTCCGACGCCGGTGGTGTCGCGCTGCCCGGCCCGGGCACGCGCGTAGGCGAGGGTCTGGAACCCGGGCACGTACGAGGAGACCACGGTGTCCAGCGCGGCGCCGCAGCCGTCGTACTCGCAGTCGGGCCGCGTGCACTGCGCCGCGTGCAGCGGCAGCGCGTTGAAGGCGCCGGTGGGCACCCACCAGATGCGCGGCCACGGGGCCGCGCCGTCCGTGGGCGCAGCCGCCCCCGCGAGGTCCAGGACCGGACGCACGATCTTGTGCCAGGTCCAGGAGAGCGTCCGGCGGACCGCAGCCCCGGCGGCGACGAGCTCCGCCGGGGTACGCCTGGACGAGCCCTGCGCGTTGATGGCCTCGACGGCCTCGCGCAGTTGCCGCGCCGCTTCGGTGACCTCGGCCGCCCCGATGTCCAGGTGCCATGCGGTGATCGACCGGGCCGTCACGACGAGGGCGTGGCAGTGGTCCGACGCGTGGTTGAGCACGATGACCGGGCCGTCGGCCGCGAGGGCGCGCAGCTTCTCGGCGGTCGGCGGGCGCAGGAAGTCCTCGAACCCGGGCTCGGTGCGGATGCGTGCGACCAGCTCGTCGAGGGCGCGCGAGGCACGGAGTCCGGCGAGCCGGGCCCGCTCCGCGCCGCCGGGGGTGCCCGCGGCGGGTTCGGCCGGTTCTGCCGTGAGTACGTCGGTCAGCTGCTCGAACTCGCGCGCCAGACCGGGGTGCGCGGACCGCAGTTCGCCGAGGTCGGCGCGGGCCTCGATCCGCCGGGACAGCAGGAATCCGCGGCCGCGCTCCAGCAGCTCGGCCGCGCGCTCGACGTCGGGACCGGCCGCGCTGCGCAGGGCGGAGTCCAGATCGGGCAGTGCTTCCGGCAGGCGCTGCTCCGCCGCGGCCTCTTCGAGGAGCCGGACCAGGGACGCCAGCCGGTCCTTCAGCCGGGCCGGACCGTCGCGGAGCTGGACCGCCATGAGGACCAACTGGACGATCTTGCGTATGGACCCTTCGAACGATGTCAGCCCGAATTCGGCGGACTGCTGGTCGCTGCCCCGGTCGGTGATGCCGTGCATGGTCTCGACGGCCGCCTCCAGATGGGACAGGGCCAGGTCGATCCGCGGCCGGCGCGACCCCAGCGCGCCGGCCGCGGACGCGATCTCCGTGTTCGCCCGGATCCACGCCGGGAGCCCGGGGTCGCTCGGTGCGGAGGGGGCGACACCTGCCAGGCGGTCCCGGACCATTCCCATCAGGGTGTCGAAGAGGTGCGAAGGCTTCGCCGGACTCGGGGCAGGGTCCGAGTCCGAGTCCCGGTCCGGGTCCGGGTCCAGGTTCGGGTCCGGGGACGCGGGCTGCGGCGCGGGCGTCGGCTCCGAAGACACCGGAGGCAGGTACCGGCCCGTGGTGCCGAGGCCGACCAGGGCCATGAAGGTGCGCGCCTGCTCGGGCCAGCCGGAGGGTGCGTCGGCCTCGACCTCGTCGAGCACCCGGCCGGCCTCGCCCACGAGCAGCTCCGCCCGCTCCGGGTCCTCGCCGCGGATCTCCAGGGCGTGCAGGGCCAGTACCCGCATGAGCGTCATCGCGGTGAAGATCCGCATCCCGTGGCCGGGCGGGCACGCCGCGAACCGTAGGCGGCACCCTTCGATCTGTTCCTCGGTGATACCGGCCACCACGCCGCCGCCCGGCCCCAGGGTGGCCAGCAGATCTTCGTAGGCGTCGGCCATCACGTCGAGGCCCGGCAGCTGCTCCCCCGCCGCGGACGCCGCCCGGGCGAGCTCCCTGAACTCCCCGGCGATCTCACGGGCCTGGCCGAGCCGGCCCGGCTCGTGGCCCGAGAGGAAGATCTGCACCGCGTTGTGCAATCGGGTGTGGGCCGAAACGACCGCCTGGTTGATGTCCCCCGGCTGTACTTCGGCAGCCGACGCGGCCAGCAGGAACGCCCCCTCGCGCGCCGCTTCCGGATCGAGGGTCATGGCGGCCTGGATCGTGAGCGAACGGGCGAGGATCTCGTCCATCCCCGGCGCGAGTTCGGACGTGTGCGAGCGCGCGTCCCGCAGCAGTTCGACGATCTCTTCGAGGGAGTCGGGATGGCCGGACGAGCTGCCGCGGGCGGACAGCGCGACCCCGAGCGCGGCGGACAGATGTGCCCGCGAGGTGGGGTCCTCGTCCTGGGCGCTGTCCGCGAGCAGTTCCCTGATCACCGCGATGTCGGAGTCGAGGTTCTCGGGATCGTCGAGGCGGATGTCGGCAACCCGGGCCACGCGCGAGACAATCGAGGCCGTCTCCGGATCCGTCGCGCCGTCCGGTCCGCCGCTGCCGGCCGTCACCGCGGCGACCGGCAGTGCCAACTCGTACCTGCCCTTGCGCAGCAGACCGAGCACCGGAAGGCCCGCCGGGGCCGTCGCCGCCGCCTGTTCGGTCAGGGCCCGGGCCTCCGCTTCGAGCCGGGCCGCCCTGGAGGGCTCGGTCTCCCGCAGCTCGCCGGCCCGTGCTCCCGCCAGGGCCGCCAGCAGGGCGACGTAGCCGTAGCGGTCCGGGGCGTCGGAGGGCACTGCGGCCAGGGCGGCGCGGTACCGGTCGATCTGCTGGTCGGATACGAAGCCGGCGCTCGTGCCGGTGCCGGTGCCGGTGCCGGTGGCGGTGGCGGTGGCGGTGCCGGTGCCGGTGCCGGTGCCGGTGGCGGTGCCGGTGCCGGTGGCGATCGAGGCCACGATGGCGAGGGTTTCCAGGTCGATGTCCGCAGGGGCGCCGCGCCGTGCGGCGCGCGCTCGCAGCCGGTCGACGAGTTCGGTCACCGCCGGTCCGGCGTTTTGCGGATCGTCGCCGTCCGCCAGCTCCTGCAACCGCTCGTACAGGGCGAGCTCCTCGGCGTCGTCGAGGACACCCGCCCCGCCGACGGAGGCGAGCAGTTCGGCCGCCTCGCTCGCCGCCCCGGCGTCGCCCCGCTCCCGGCCCAGGGCTTCGAGCGCCTGCCCCAGCGCGGCGGTGGCCGCGCCGTGCGCCGGATGGCCGGCCGGGGTGTCGGCGAGGGCCGCGCGCAGACGGCGTACCGCGCAGGCGATGCGTCCCGCGTCGTGCGCCCCCATCCCTGCCTCGGCAAGGGTCGCTCCGACGCGCAGGTCCCGCTCACCCGGCCATGTGGTGGGTTCGGCTTCCAGCTCGCGCAGGAAGCGCAGCCCCGCCGCCGCTTCGGGTGTGATCGCCCCCGCCGGGGCCGCCACGAAGGCCGCTTCGACCTCGGCGAGGGTGGGCTCACCCAGCAGCTGGGCCGCCTCCAGCACGACGCCGAGGGCGAGTTCGGCCGCCTCGGCCCCCACCGGTCCGACGGAGCCCGATGCAGCGGAGGCCAGCCTCTCGCACACCTCCCGGCCGTGGCGCGCCGCGGCGAGCAGCGCCTCGGGATCCGCCGTCAGCTGGAACCGCAGCACTTCGATCCCGAGGGCCTGGAAGACCAGTTCCACGTAACCCTCGTGGTCCTCGGGGAGGAGCTCCCGTGCCGTGCCGGACCAGGCGAACGCGCGGTCCAGCGCGTCCTGCCGGTCGTCCTCGGCCAGGTCCGGCGCCTGGAGCAACTCGGCGTGGGCCGCGCAGACCAGGTACGAGAAGCGCGCGTCGTGGATCGGGTCGGCGGGGTCGAAGGACTCCCGGAGGGGCTCGGGGAACGGAACCTGTTCCGGAACGCGCGGCTCCAGAAAGCCGAAGGTGGCGCCCACGACCATCATGTTCCGCTGCGCGTCGGGGTCCTCGGGGCCCTCGTGGCGGAACCAGAAGGTCCAGAAGACGGCCGCCACCGCGTCGAGGTCGATGGCCTCAGCCGGCGACGGAGTGCACAGGCGCAGCAGGGCGATCGCGTCGTCGGCGGCGTCCGGCTCGCGCAGCGGCGCGGGATCGCGGGCGTTCTGGGCTGCCAGCAGACGTGCCACGACTCGTTCCCTGAGTGCGTTCATCACGCACTACAGTAGTTTGATTTCACGTCAGAACACAGTGATCAAGCGGGAGTTGGGGAGGCCTCGGTGGGGGACGGAGCAAAGGCACGCAGGGTGTACGAGGAGGCCGTCGAATACCTGTGCCGCAATCTGGACGCGCTGCGCGAGCTGATCGGCCCCGCGCTCTGGGAGGCGCCCTTCGCGGCCGTCCGGGACGGCGACCCCGCCTCCGACGACTGGCGCGCCGCCGTACGCGCACTGCACGAGGCCGCCGAGGCGGCCGGGATACCGGGCGGGCTCGGTCTGTCGGCCACGATGGGCGTGGGCGGCTGGCCGTCCGGACCGACGCCGCGGTCGGTCGGGTGGGTCTGCCCCACGGGCCGCTGTGCCCGCGTGGACCTGCGCGAGGACCCGGTGCCGCCGACGGCGGTGCCGGATCCGGTGCCGGTGCCGGTGCCGCCGGCGTGTGTCCTGGCCGGGCGGCCGATGCGTCTGGTGGGTGACTGAGGCCGGTGGGACTGCTCGTAGAACTGCAGAAGCGCATACCCGACCGCTGGTTCCTGCGGCGGTTCCTCCCCGCCGGGCTGTTCGTGGCCCTCGCCCTCGTCGGTGGCGGACAGCTCGGGCAGCGCCACTGGAACGACCTCGGGCTCGCCCGGGAGCGGATCGCCGCCGCACTGCGGTTGAGCCGGGGCACGACCGCGGACGGCGCCGCGGTGCTCGTCCTCGTCGCCGTGGCGGTGGTGGCGGCCGCGTTCGCGGTGCCCTTCGCGGCGGGCGCGATCGGGGCGCTGGCCTCCGGGAGCTGGCCGTGGTGGCTGGCGCCGCTGGGCCGGCGGCTGACCGCGTGGCGGGTACGGCGCTGGGCGCCCCCCGGGGACATCGCGCGGGAGGCCGTTCGGGCACGCGCCGCCGGACGGGAGCTGCGCGCCGATCGGCTGGACGCGCGCCGGGCCCGCAGCGCGCCGGTCGCACCCTGCTGTCCCACCTGGTCCGGAGACCGGTTCCGGGCTGCCGAGGCGGAGGTCAGGACGCGGACGGGACTGGACGTGGGCGACGCGTGGACCGGACTGCTGCTCACGGTGCCCGACACCTCCCGCACCACGTTGAGCGAGGCCCGGGAGGGCTACGACGCAGCGTGCGAGGGCCTCGCCTGGAGCATCGCGGTCACCTTCGTCGGCGTCTGGTGGTGGCCCGCGGCACTGCTGGGAGTCGTCCTGTGGCTGGCCTTCCGGCAGGCCCTGCGGCGCGCGGTGGAGGTCCTGTGCCGGACCACGGCGGCGGTGTTCGCCCTGCAGCACGACGACGGGGCCGTACCTCCCTGAGCCCGTACGGGGTCCGGTCGGGCAGTGCCGGTGCCGCCTGCAACCTTCGACCGTGGTCCGGCGTCGAACACTTCATGATCGTTCTACTGGTGATCGGGGTTCCCGTCCTCACTGCGGCCATGACCGGCGCGACGTTCGTCCGCGTGGGCGTCACGGTCCGCAGCCGCTCGCTACGCCCGCTGCTGAGGACACTCGCGTGCTTCCAGCTGTCGCTGGCCGCCTTCGGTATCGCAACCCTGGCCTTCGGGTGGGGACACTTGACCGGCTTCAGCGTCCCCGACCCCTATGCCCAATGCAACGGAGCGGGGTTCGACCGGACCGTCCCGCAGCGGCACCTGGTGACGAAGTCGGTGTTCCCCGTGTCCATCGTCTGCTCCGACTACCCGGACGGCAGGGACGGGGACGAGCAGGTGCCGGACTGGGTCAACCCGACCGTCTTCGCGGCCTCCGGGGTGGGCATCGCGGCTCTGGTCGCGATCCCCTTCACGGCCCGGGAACGGCGCCGCCGTACGGGAGCCGGTCCGACCCGCCGAGAGCAGCCGGACGCAGCACCGACGGGCGGCTGATGCCCCGGAGGAGTCAGCGGTCGAGGTCGATCGTGAAGCGCCTGGTGCCCGTACCGATCGTGTCGGCGTGGACCGAGCCGCGAGCCCGGTCGTACTTCCCGGTGCCGCCGGTGATCGCGTTGTCGAACGAAGGGGGAGGGCCCGGGACGAGATTGCCGAAGACCATCCCCTGCACGGCGAGCTGGCCGCCCGGGAGGGTGTAGGTCACGACGCACTCCTCCGCGCCGCCGTTGTCGACCCGGGTGGTGGTGCAGGTGCCGTCGGTCTCGCCGACCTCCTTGCCCTCCTGGTCGAAGAGGACGGAGCGGAAGACGGTCCGATCGCCCTGAGCGGCGGCGCCGCCGGGGTTGACGGGGAAGCGGGTCTGCTGCGCGAGCCGGCCGATGAGTGTGATGACCCGGTCTTTGTCCTTGTCGTGCCCGGAATCGCCGCCCGTCGCGGCGGACGCGACAGGGGCGCAGGCGAGGAGGGCGACCAGCGCGGTGGCCGTGCCCAGACAGGCTGCTCTGATGGGACGCATCGTGCGGCTCCTGAGGTTGATGCTCATGGATGGTGAGGCGACGAACCCGTCATGCGATGTCCTTCATAGCCTCGGCTCTGCCACCCTCCGGAGCGTCACGGCGCGACCCACCGGCAGATCCGACCGATCAGACCAACCCCGGCACGGCCTCACCGTGGCTGGACCACGAAGAACGGCGTACTCACGTTCACCGCCATCAGCATGGCGAACTCCTCCTCGGTGACCTGCCCGAGCTGATACCGGCGTTGTTGACCAGGATGTCCAGGCCCTTCGCACCGTGTTCCGCCAGCCCGCGGGCCAGCCCCTCGAACACCCGGTCCACCGCTCCGGCCTCCCCGAACCGGGCCCGCACGCGGTTCCGCCGGGCCCGTGAGCCCGGCGGGACCGTCGGCGTGCCGTGGCGTCAGCTGTCGGAGCGGAATGCCCCGTGGACCCGGAGGTCTCCCTGGATGGATACCTTCCCGTCGTTCGTGTGCATGATCCATTCATGTCCGTTGCGGACCGACAGATGCGCGTTCGCGTTCATCTTTCCGTTGAAGCGGGACTCCCCCTGGACACGCAGGATGCCGAGGGTGGAGAGGTCTCCGTTGACGGTGAGCGTCCGGTGGGCCTGGACTTCGCCCTCGGCGTCGAGACGGCCGTGGACGATCAGGCGCGGCGGGCCGTCCTGCGTCTCCAGCACGTTGTCGACGCTCAGCCCGCCGTGGAGGGTGAGGCGCTCCTTGACCTGGGCCCTCTGGGTGACCACGTCGTTGAGGTCCGCCTTGTCGGCCGCGATGGTCCCCCACTGACGGCTCCCGGCGCCCTGGAACACGTTCACCCCGGAGGGTGGGAACTCGATCCATCCGTCGGCGGCCGTGCGGCCCTGTACCCACTTGGTGTTGATGCCGTTCAGGTCGGCCGTGTCGGCGGCGACGGTTCCCCAGTCCTGACCGCCGTCCTTGCGCACGTTCACTCCCGACCGCGGGAACTCGACCCATCCCTTGCCCGCGTCGCGGTCGCCCACCCACTGGGTGTTGATGCCGTTCACGCTCAGCTTGTCGGCCGTGACGGTTCCCAGGTCCTCTCCCCCGCCGCGGCCCACCCTGATTCCGTCGGACGGGAACCGGATCCACCCGGCGTCGCTCTCGCGTCCCCGGACCCATGTCGCGGTCACCGTCTCGGTGTCGGTCCTGGCGGCGGAGAGGGTGCCGAGGACGTCGCCGGCGTCACGTATCTGGGCACCCTGCGTGGTGAAGGTGATCCGGCCCTTGTCCGTCGTGCCCTCGACCCACGGGCTGTGGACTCCGCCGGTCGCCGTGACGCTCTCGAACTCGGGGCTGCGCAGGTGGACGGTGGTGGTGAGGAAGTACCCGGGCTGCTGCCCACCCGGGGAGGTCGCCATCAGGGTGTACGTGGCGTCCCGCTTCGGCTCCCGGCCCGCCGCCGGCGACCACTGCCAGCCGCCCGTTCCCTGCTTCGGCGTGACCGTCTCCGGGGAGCCGTCCGGGCCCTGGATCCAGTACGTGAGGGTGTCGGGACCGTCCCACTGCAGGACGACGTCCTGGCCCGCGACCACCAGGGACTCCCTGGGGCGGAAGTTGCGCGGAACCGTGGGCAGCCGCTTCAGCAGGCTCAGGGTCACCGGGTTCTTCTGCACCCTGGCGCCGTTCGCCGCCCTCTCCGTCACGCTCAGCAGCACCAGGCCCGCCGCGCCGGAGACGGGGAATCCGTCCAGGACCAGGGCCATGGAGCCGGCCTCCCGGAACAGCGCGTTGGGGCGGGCGGTCACGGTGAGGACGCCCGTGCTGTCGTCCCAGGCGACGACCGGCTCCTCCCCCGGCTTCGTCGCCGTGTTCCGCTCGACCCGCGCCGTGATCGTCTTCGGGTCTGCCGTCAGATCGCCGTCCGCCTGGCCACAGGGCACTCGCACCTCGATGGAGTACCAGATCACCTCGTCCATGGTCGGATTGGAGACGACGATGTAGACCGTTCCCTGGTGCTCCTCACCGGCGTCCGACACCTGCAACGAAGTCGGTTCGGTGAGGATTTCGTAGTGCAGAGAAGCCATCGCTGAAGACCCCCTGTTTACGCTGTCCGGTTACTTGCCCCCGACGGGCACAGCCCCCTCAGCACAGCATTCACCGGACATTCCGACGACCCGATCCGCCCTGACCGGCGCGAAATAGACCTGCACTGGCCGAATCGGGAATCTCCCGATTTCTTGGATGATGAGGCCCCGGCGGACGTCTTGGTCCGCCCGGCCACGCGCGGGGGCGGCCACCGGATGCGGCGGTCAAGGGCGGCCGGGGCCGCGGTAGGGCAGGGTCCGGCTGTAGACGACGCTGGTGGTCGTGCTGCCGAAGCCGGCCAGTTCGTCCATGAGGGTCTCCAGGTGCTCCATGGAGGTCGCGGCCACCTTCAGGGTGTAGCAGTCGTCGCCGGTGGTGCGCAGGCACTCCAGGATCTCGTGCCGCTCGGTGAGCAGCCGGTGCAGCGGCTGGTGGCGGTTTCCCGGGTACTTCAGCCGGACGACGGCGAGCACGGGATAGCCGACCTTGGCCAGGTCCACGGTTGCGTGATAGCCGGTGATGACGCCCAGGGACTCCAGGTTCCGCACCCGTTCCGTGGTGGCGGAGGAGCTCAGTTTCACGCGCCGACCGAGCTCGCTGAGGGAGATGCGGGCCTCCCGTTGCAGCTGCCCGATGATCTCCCAGTCGATCCCGTCAAGGTTCACTGTCATACGGCGAATCTACCGGCAGAACCACGGAAGAACGCGGCCCCTACAGGGAATTGGATGTTCCGCATGCCGTGATCGCCGCGATAGCCTCCGATCATGAAACTTGGCGTCAACGTACCGAACTTCGGGCCGGGTACGGATACCGGCGTGCTCCGCGACTGGGCTCGGATCTCGGAGGGGCTCGGCTACGACCTGCTCATGGTCTCCGATCACGTGACCGTCACCCCGGACGTGGCCGAGCGGTACCCGGAGCCGTTCTACGAGCCGTTCACCACGCTGTCCTGGCTGGCCGGAGTCACCACCGGAGTGCGGCTGGGCACGACCGTGCTGGTCCTCCCGTACCGGCATCCGTTGCTGGTGGCACGGATGGCCGCCAACCTCAGCCGGCTCAGCGGCGGCCGGTTCGTGCTCGGCGTGGGCGTCGGCTGGGCCCGTCAGGAGTTCGACGCGCTCGGCGTGCCGTTCACCGCGCGCGGCCGGCTGACCGACGACTACCTGGCCACCCTGCGGGACACCTGGCGCACGGGCAGCGGGGACGGCGCGCCCCCGATCCCCGTCTGGGTGGGCGGCCACAGTGCGGCGGCGCTCCGGCGTGCCGCCAGGTTCGGGGACGCCTGGCACCCGCTGCGGCTCTCCCTCGCCCGGATGCGCACGGTCCTGACGGAGCATCCGGTACCGGCGTTCACACCCCGCATCGCCCTGCGCCTGACCGAGACGCCGGTCACCGACCCCGAGCGGATCGCCGGCGTCGGCACCGTCGAGCAGGTCCTCGACGATCTCGACCAGCTGCGCCTGCTCGGCGCCGACACCGTCGTGCTCGACCCCTACCACGGCGATCCGGAAGAGACCCGCCGGCCCCACACGGCCTGGCGGGCCCTCACCGAGGTGGCCGCCCACTGGAGGACTGCTTCATGATCACCGCTGCCGACGAGACGCTCCTGCGCCGCGCGATCGACATCGCGGCCGCCGCCGTCGCCGGGGGCGACGCACCGTACGGTTCCCTGCTGGCCGGCCCGGACGGCACGGTCCTCGCCGAGGCCCACAACACGGTCCGTCGCGACAACGACATCAGCGCCCACCCCGAGCTGAAGCTGGCCCGTTGGGCGGCCCGCGAACTCGACGCCGAGACGGCCGCACGCACCACCCTGTACACCAGCTGCCAGCCGTGCGGGATGTGCGGCGGCGGCATCGTCCGCTCCGGTATCGGCCGGGTCGTCTACGCGCTCTCGACCGAGCAGCTCATGGAACTCAACCCGCAGTCGGGCGAGTGGCCGGCGGTGGCGCAGGAGGGCCCGGCCCTGCTCGAAGAGGCACGCACCCCCATCGAGGCCTACTACGGGCCGAGGTGACGACGCCCCACGGCGTGGCGCCCGCCCCGGTACGGCCTGACGGCGGCTGCCGCCCGGGGCACGGCCGGGGAACAGGACCGGGGTCCCGACGCTGTTCAGAACCAGCGCTGGTTGTTGCCGCCGTTGCAGCGCATGGAGCATTTTCAGCTTGTCCACTGATCGGGTGATGGGAGAGTGGCCGTGGAACGGGCGGAGCCCCAGGGCTGTTGAGCAAGGTGTCTAAGCTCAACTCATCAGCCTTGGGGCTCCGTTGGTTCCCTATCGTGCCGTACTCGATGTCCCGCATGCACTCGTGGAGTGGGTCACGATGCTGATCGTCACCCGGAGGGCGACCGGTGGTGCAAGCTTCCGCCTTCGAGCCGGGCGATGGCTGCCCTGGTGTACTTACGGAAGAACGACACCCTGGCCCAGATCGCGGCCGGGTTCGGTATCAGCGTGGGCACCGCCCACGCATACATCCACACCATCGTGGCACTCCTGGCCGCCCGGGCACCGGGCCTGACCGCAGCGTTGAAAGAGGCGGACGCCAAATACGTCCTGCTCGACGGCACACTCGTCGAATGCGACCGGGTCGGTGACGGTCGCGCCGACTACTCGGGCAAACACCGCCTTCACGGGGTGAACGTGCAGGTCATCGCGGCTCCCGACGGGACGCCGGTGTGGATCTCACCCGCTCTGGCGGGCCGTGCCCACGATCTGACGGCGGCCCGTCAGCATTCTGGCGGACAGGGCCTACCAGGGAGCCGGCGCCGGTGTCGCCGTCCCGAGCCGGCGCCCGCCCGGCAAGGACCTCACCACCAAACAGAAGTCCGTCAACCGAGCCCACTCCCGCCTCAGGTGGTCCGTCGAGAGAGCCATCGCCCGGATCAAGACCTGGCGCATCCTCCGCAAAGCCTGGCTCAGCCCCAACACACTCACGTCAATCACCAAAGCCATCCTCACCCTGGAGACTCGCCGCTGAAAATGCTCACTGATGTCAGCCGGTCGACACGCGGCTCATGTTTCCTGCTTAGTGACGATCTCCGCAAGCTTCGACATGGCGTCCATGGCGGTTCTCACCCCGTCTTCCATCTCGTCAAGCGACGTGTCGAAGAGGCGGACCCGCTCGTCGTGTGTCAGGGGTTTCGCACCCCTGCTCGTACTCAACGCGTCCTTGCAGTCCTGGCTCCCGTGCTGGAGTCGGCGCAGTCCCTGGGAGTAGGTCTGCTGTATGTCCCTGAGGGGAATCGGGAAGAACTTCTGCATCGTGGAGATCTGCTGATCGAGGTCCCCGCAAAGCTGGTGGATCTGCTCGTCCGTACTGGTTTTGCTGGTCAGGGCGTCGCCGATTGCGCCGAAGGCGTGGCCGATGGCCTCATCGCGGTCCAGGCCGCCCATGGTGAGCCATGCCCTCGCCTGCCATCGCTGTATCTCGGCACTCGTCCGTGCCGGAGGGGGCGTTTGAAGTCCGGCAGGACTGTCGGCTGGTGTGGGGATGCTGCGCGGCGGGTCGAGGATGTCCGTCTGGGCCACGATGCCCAGGAGAGCGCCGGGAAGGCCCAGGGCGAGCACAGCGCTTCGCCTCAGCAGCGGACGCCAGGTCCGCCTGCCCGGCGGAGGGGGCACCTGGGACGGCGAGGGATGCGGCGGAGCTGCTGATGCGGGTCGCGGCACGGCGGACGGTCGTACTCTCAGACGTAGTCTCCGAATTGCCCGGCCAAGGCCGGCACCGGCCAGGGCCGCGAACGCGGAGAGGAAGACAGTAACGGCGAGCGACTGAGTGGCCATCAGTTTCACGGCAGTCAAGCCGTTGGCTGGGATCCAATGGCACTGGTTTCCGTACATGTTCGACGGGCCGAGGCAACCGTCCGCGGAACCCAGGAGGTACAAGGCGGCGTATGCCGTGTACTGCAGCACCTGGGTGGCGAGAAGCGCACGCAGCAGCCAGTAACTTCGGGAAACCCCTGCGACCATGGCTGCCGTGATCGCACAGGCCCCGCAGAGGGCCAGCATCTGCCCCCACATGAGGACGGTTCCGTACGCGCCCGCTCGCTCCATGATGGCCGCAGGTCTCCGTGAACGCAGCGCAAAGGCCACCGCGAGGAAGCCCAACGCGCAGAGGAGCCCGCCCGCGAATCCTGTCGCAAGCATCCTCCGCAGGCGAAGGCCGACCCTCCTGCCGCGCACATAAGGCAGCAGGGGGACGAGTGACATCATGAGCGCCGCGATCCCGGGAACGGTCTCGTGCGGCAGCAGCACGATGTGCCACAGAGTGTCGATCGCCGATAACTCGTGCGAGAAGTCCTGCCACGGGCCCGTGAATGTGTCATTGATCCACTCAGCCACCCTTCTGTCGTTGTCTGCGTAGCCCAATGACAGCAGAGAACCGTTCTTCTCCCACCAGAGCAGGCCGGCCCACAGCTGGAACAGCGTGGCAAGGAAGTTCAGGGCTATCGCTACGGCGCGTGGTCCCGCCCCTTTCAAGGTGAGCGTCATCCGGTGAAACTGCGCCGACCAGACCGCGGGTACCACGGCAACAAGTACCAGCCACACCATGTACTGCGGCTGACCGACCAGCCATACAGAGGCGGTGTTGCCACCGACGACAAAGACGCCGACCGCCAGGCCCACACCCAGCCATAGTCCGGCGCGGACGCCGGGCCCAGAGCCCTGTCGGGTGGACCTGGCAGGAACGAGGACCAGGGCGGGTGCGGCCAACAGCGCAGTGAGAAGTGACGGGATGGCTGATCCGCCAAGGCCGGGTGCCGCATTGAGCTGCCGGACAAGGAGCCACGCCGCCACTCCGACGAGCAACATCTCAAGGGAGCCAGGGTCCGACATCCGCCCGGGCCGTGCCAGGACGCGCCGACGCTCGGCCCAGTCCGGATGGGTGCGCAGCAGCGTGGTGAGGCGCCGTAGCGGGGCCGCCACCGGCCCCGAAGGATCGGGGTGGTCCCAGGCCGCCGGGTTTGCTCCCCAGCTGACCGCTTGCAGATCGGCGTGGAGTTCCCGGCGGCGCAGGAGGTTCGCGCGGGCCAGGTGCACTATCGCCACGAGCAGGAGTCCGGAGAGAAGGTACCGGGCGACGTTGGAGACCAGCGCAGGCCGGAAGGCGGATGCATCGGCCGACAAGGGTGAGCTTCCTGTGTCCAGCAGGCTGATGACCAGGAGGCCCCCCTCTCGGAGAAGGTAGGGAAGCAGGGCGACCACCACGCAGGCGCGCCACAGGGCGGTACTGCCGTATGCGAAGTCCACGTCGTGGTTGCGGATGTGGGCGAGTTCGTGCAGGACGACGGCTCGGAAGCCGTCCGGATCACTGGCTCGGCGCACGATCAGGCCTGTGTGGAGGCATACGGTGTAACGGCCGGCCCGGCCGTAGGCCACCGCGCCCGCGGTCGTGCGGGTCGGGTCCTCTCTGAAGCGCACACCCGGGCCGACTTCGCTGAGGACACTCAGTTCGGCGAGTTCGGCCGCAAGAGTCGCATCGTCCACCGGCCGGGTACGCGCATCCCGAAAGCGTGGCAGCAGCCAGACGTAGACGACAACCGCGGCGACCACCAACCCGAGGACCGCGATGACAAGGCCCGCAGCGTTTACCCGCGACGGCGGCACCCGAGAGAGACACTCGTCCAGGGCGGAGGAATAGCGGCGCCCGGCAAGAGTCAGATTCTCCAGATCAACCCTGCTCGGGTCCATCCCAGCGGCCAGAAAACAGCCGAGACTGCTGTCAGAGAGGCGGTCGCTGCTCGACTTCAGCATGACGTTGAGCATGGCGACGCTCGACGCGACGGCGAGGGTGATGAGGAGGACGAAACGCAGTCCTGTATCGATGACACCGGAGCGCAGGAGTCGGGGCAGCCGCGTCAGCACGGATCAGGTGGGGTCGGCGGAGTCGGGGTCGGCGTCCGGTCCTGAGCCTGTCTGCGAACCTGTCGTAAGCGGCTCCGTCACCAGCTGGGCTATCACCGCGTCCGCCAGTGCTTCCGCCTCGGTCTGGCTCATGCCCCGCGACACCGCACGCTCCAGGATGCGCTGCCGTATGCCGGTCAGTTGAACGGCGTCCAGTTCCCTCAGCTCGGCGGGCGGTGCGCCCGCCCCTCTTCGTAAGAGCCTCCGTAGCAATCGTCGGCACCGGGCGGCCGCACTTTCGGTGACGAGATCGACGCCATGCCGCGCAACCTGGTCGAGCGCCAGCCAGACGATGGGGGTGACCAGCGCGGAAGCTTCAGCAAGGCCAAATCCGAGCGGCTCCTTGCGTCGCCCCCGACCGGCGAGGATCCGCACTGCTCTTTCGTCGTCGAAGCGAAGCATGCCCTCTACGAGGGGCAGTTCGTGCGGCGCATGCTCCGCCACCACCGCACACACCACATCACGCACGCTGACCATGGTTCCGTCCCCCTCTCCTGCGGCGCCTCCGTCCCCCGTGCCAGCCGCAGAGTGATGAGAGTATGCAACGCCGGTCTTGCCGTGAGAAGACGCCTCGCAGCTGGGTGCCGACGGCGACAGCGGCTTTCGGACACCGGGGCTCCGCCCAGGGCATGTCCGGTCGGTTCAGGCGCCGACTCGGTGCCCCTGGCCGGTGTACACGGCCGCTCCGCTGCCAGTCGCTGCCCGGTAGCCTGCTCGTATCTGGGAAACTGCGGATGGCCGAGGCGCCAGCAGCGTCGTCCGCATCCCGTGTTCGAGAGGGTCTCCCATCGTCCCCAGCACGGGGTGCGGACCGTGCCGCCGACACCTCGGTTCCCCTTGTCGGCCCAGTACGGGATGCCGGCCTCGGTGAGGGCGTCGACGATGCCGTGTTCGCGGGCCGCGCGGACATCGTGGACGGCGCCGGGCAGAGCCGGTGATGCCCACAGCAGCCGGCTGAAGGGGTCGGCGATGACCTGCACGTTCATCCCGTGTCCCTTGTACTTGCCGGAGTAGAACGGCCGGTCCGCGGCGGTGCGGTCGATCGGCGGGAGTGTGCCGTCCAGGAGCATGTACGCCTTCGTCGGGGCGGCGCGGACGGCGTCGGCCAGGGTGGGTGCGAGGGCTGCCAGGAGGTCGACGGTCTCAGTGAGCGTTTTCAGCTTCGCCACTCCAGGGTGACACCGTGGCCCTCGTTTGAGCCCTGGAAGCTCCGAGGCTGGGCCCGCCGGGCACGGTCGGTTGTCTGTGAAAAGTTGAGGGCGGTCACTTCGCTGAGGGGACGGCCCTGCGCTTCGTGGCGGAAGATGATCACGGAGAGGGCTAGAACGCATGCTCGAAGTACCATCCCTGCAAGGTTCTCCGGCCGGTCTTCCCAACCTCCGCAGTGGCGTAGTCGGACGGAGACATCCCTGTGGAGAGGGCAGAGGGCGATGAGTGTGGCTGAGAGTTGGTCGCGTGTGATGAGTCTTCTTCGGGAGCACGCGCCGGCCGATCACGCGGATCTGCCGGGGCCCGCTACGGAGCAGATGCTCGCGGCAGCCGAGGAACGGATGGGGATCTCCCTTTATGGGGACCTGCGGACGTGGCTGTTGCAGAACAGTCTGGATCTGCCGGAGGAAGACGTCGACGACGACGTGATGTGCTGCGGCTTCGACGGGTTCCCCGACGAGGGAAGCTTCTTTCTGGGCATCCGGGCGATTGAGAGGCTCTACGCGAACCGCTCCGTGTCCGGTGGATTCGACCCTCCGGACCAGCCGGACTACCCGTTCTGGCGTAACGAGTGGATCCCGTTCCTGTCGGACGAGGACGGCTGGATGGGAAAGTTCGTCGATGTGCGGGACGGGCGCGTCGGTAGATGGTTCGTGGGGGAGCCCACGGTCACGGACGAGTACGAATCGATGGCCCAGTATTTCGACTCCGTAGCGGAGAGGCTGACGAGGATCGCCGAAGGAAGCTCCCCGGTCTGCCGGTTCACCGAAGGTCGACTTGCCTGGTCGTGAGACGGCTCCTGACTGGATGGCGGCCATTGCCGATCCGTCCTCGCCCTGGAACGGCGATGAGATTCTTCAGCGCTGACGTTCCAGGGTGAGGATGACAGCGGCGACGGCGGTCATGCGGTTGGGACTGCAGCGGGCTCTAGGAAGAAGAAGATCGGCACAGCGTGCGTTCCGCGCAGTACCGGTTGACGATCAGCGCAGTTGCCGGGCCGCCGGCGGATGCACCGGGGAGCCAGGGTGCACCGGGCCACACGGGCAGCGCTCGTACGCTCCCGACTGCGGGCTCCCGCGGGAGTGGCAGCCGGTCCCGGCCGATGCCCCGAAGTCCGGGCAGAAGCCGACTGGATGCGCATGCGGTCAGCCTGTAGGCAGGCCGATCCGGTCGCGTTCGCACGCGGAGCGGAGCTCCGAGAGGATCTGCGCGGCGGCCAGTCCCGAGGGGCCGCCGAGGGTGTCTGCGGTCAGTTCGGCCAGCGTTTCGGTGAAGGTCGCCTCCGCCGTCTCGACGGGTTGCCGGCCGTCATCGGTCAGGTCCGGCAGTGATGAGCGGCGATCCGATGGATCGAACCGCCGCCTGACCCATGCCTGCTGCTCCAGGCCGTCGATGCCCTTGCCGGTCGCACCGATCGATCCCGATGACGAATTCGGCGGCGAGGTCCGCCACCCGGGCCCCGGGGTGGTCGTGCAGGAAGCGCAGGAACTCGAACTGTGAGGTGACGATGCCGTGCCGCCCGCGAAGACGGCGTTCAGCGCGTTGTAGAGGCGCGTCTCGCAGCGGACGAGGTCGGCGAGGCACTGGAGCGTGCCGCTCTCTTTCTCGGCGAATACGGCCGCAAGCTGAGGAGCTGCGACAGCAGTTCGAGGGCACCAGAAGCCGGCCGGGGGCCGCGTAGGGGCTGCCGCCGCTCCCGGTTTCCGGTGTACCAGCGGTGGAACCGTCCGTTCTGCCGCCCCGGTCGCCGCCCCCGTCACCCGGACATACGCTGGCCGTAGGGGACCAACGGCCATGGGCCGTCCTTACAAGAGTCCGCGTCGCCGATGAGTCGGTCACCATCGCGCACGCCGACCGCAGCGCCCCCACCCCATCACGGTTGGCGGTCGTGCACCGCCCCGGAACTCTCCGCTGTTTCCGTGCGACCAGGGAGTCGCGATGACACACCATTCTCGCGCAAGCCGTCGGGTCATGACCATCGCGGCAACGCTGATGGCCGGAGGAATGCTGCTGGGGGCGGGCTCCACGGCGTCCGCCGCCGGCCGGGCCGCCTTCCCCGCCGAGGTCAGCCCGGGTGACCAGACGGCGATAGTGAACGACACCAATGCGATACGTCAGACGGAAGGCGCTCCGGACATCGCCTGGGACGCGGCTCTCGCCTCGGGAGCGCAGTCGTGGGCCGACAACCCCGGGTCCCACGCCGGTGGCCTCAAGCACGACACGAGCTTCAACAACGGCGCCGAGAACATGTCGAGCGCCGGACCGTCCTCGGCGGTGTCGCAGTGGGCCGGGGAGAAGGCCGCCTACGACGCGGCGGGCCCGAACTGGGACACGAACTCCCCCGGCTACAGGAACTGGGGCCACTACTGGAACATGGTCCAGAAGAACTACACGAAGATGGGCTGCGGTGCGGCGTCCGGCGTCACGGTCTGCCGCTACGCCTGAGCGGACCGGCACCGGACGTCAGGCCGAAGTCATCGAGCGCGGCACGGATTTGCTCCCCGTGCCGCGCTCGGTCCGAGCTGTGGCGGGCCACGGTGGGGGCGCCGTTTCACGGCTCTTGTCCCTTGTCACGTTCTGGTGAAGATCGTTGGCATTTCCGCAGTCGCCCTCCGGGGGGTGCGGAGGGGGCAGCTGTGTCAGAAGCACCGGCATTGGCGGGGCGGCGGCAGGAGACCGCCGCGCTCACCCGGGCCGTCGAGGAGCTCAGCGCCGGCAGGGGCACGGTCCTTGAGGTCGCCGGGGACCCCGGCATCGGAAAGACCGCCCTGCTGAACCTGCTCGCCCGGCTCGCCGCCGAACGGGGCGCAACCGTGCTCCGGGCCCGGGCACGCTCCGGTGAGGCCAAGCCGTACCAGGTCTTCCGCGACGCCTGGAAACGGTCCGTGCCCCCGGCGGCCGGCCCCCGTCCGCCCGCCGCCGAGGCCGGGCCCCCGTGGGACGCGGGATCGGATCACGAGCTGGTACGCGCCCTGCTCGACGGCTGCGCGCGCCGGGACGGCGGCCGCGGGAGCGTGCTCGTGCTGGACGACCTCCACCACGCGGATCCCGCCTCGGCCCGGCTGCTGGAAGCCCTCGCCGAGGACTGCGCCGCGCACCCGCTGGTCCTGGCTTTCGCCCTGCGGCCCCGGCAGACGCCGCCCGCCCTGCTCGCCGCCCTGGACGACGCCTCGCACACGGGGCACCTGGTCCGCGTGGAACCCGCTCCGCTGGACGCGGCGGCCATCGCCTCCCTGGCAGGCCGCGGGACCGCCGAACAGCTGGCCACAGGCTCCCTCGGCAACCCGCGCGCCCTGCGCGTCCTGCTGGCGGCGGGCCACGACCCCGGCCAGTGGCCGGCGCGGTCGGACGCGGCAGGCCCGCTGCTGCGCGCCGCGGCGCCGGTGCTCGCCGAACTGGAGGCCCTCCCGGGCGACTGCGCCGAGGTGCTGGCCGCCGCCGCAGTCCTCGGGGAGCCCTTTCGCCCCGGTGACGCCGCGCACGTGGCCGGGTACCCCGGCGACCGTACCGCCGCCGCCCTCGGCGCCCTGGCCGGCGCCGACCTGATCCGCTCCGGTCCCCCGGCCGGCACCCTGGTCTTCCGCCACCCCGTACTGGGACACCTCCTGCACCACCGGATGAACCCCGGCCTGCGGCACGACGCCCACCACCGCGCCCTCGGCCTGCTCGACGCCCGCGGCGCCGGGTCCGCCGTCCGGGCCCGGCACGCCGAACACGCACTGCCGGCGGCCGCCGACCCCGCCGCGGCCACGCGTGCTCGCCGAAGGCGCCGCCTAGGTCCTCGCCCGACACCGTGGCCGGACGCGCCCCCGAGGTGCTGGCCCTGCTGGGCTGTGCCGAACTGTTCGTGGAGCGGTTCGCCGACGCCCGCCGCCACCTCTCGCGGGGCCTGGCGACCGCGGGCGGGGGCGCGCACAAGCACATCGCGGTCAACCAGCTGCTCGGGCTGTCGATCCTCGACCAGTGGGCGGGCCGTCTCGACGCGGCGCAGCAGCACGCCCGCGAGGCCGAGCGGCTCGCCGGGGAGATCGGTGCCCCGGACGCGGCGGGACTCGCCGTCGCGCTGCGCGCCTCGGCACTGTTGTGGGCCGCCCCGCGCGCGCCGGACCGCCGAGGCGGTGGAGCCGGCCGGGGCGGGGCTGCGGGCCACCGTTCCCGGCACCGGCTGGTGGGCGGGCTCCGCCCCGGGCCTGCTCGCGGTGGCCAGGCTGATGGGCGGCGACCCGGCCGCTTGCCTGCGCACCCTGATGGAGGGCGGCGGCGAGGACCTCACGCTGCTCCAACCTCCCTCCCGGCCTTCTCTGTTCGCGCTGATGACCACCGCGGCGGCCCAGTGCGGCGACCTCGCCTCGGCCGCCCGCGCCGCCCGTGCGGCCGACGCCGCTGCCGGGCGGCTCGGCAGGCCGCCGTTCCAGCAGGCGCAGGCGGACCGGGCGGGAGCCGCGCTCGCCCTCGCGCAGGGCGATCCCGCCCGTGCGGCGGCCCTCTCCCTGGACGCCGCACGGGCCTTCGAGGTCTTGCGGATGCCGGTCCTGCAGGCGTGGACGCTGATCGCCGCGACCCCCCGCCCTGGCTGCCGCGCACGGCCACGCGGCGGCCCTCGGACCGCTCGACGGGGCCCTGGAGGCCGCGCGGCGGTGCGGGGCGCTGCGCCTGTACGAGGACGGTGTGCGGGCCCGGGCCGCGCTCACGGCCACCGCCACCGCCCCCGTCTCCGTCTCCCGGCCGGGCGGCGGCCCGCTCGCCACGCTCAGCGTCCGGGAGCAGGAGGTGGCCGAGCTCGCCGCCGCCGGGCTGTCCTCGCGGCAGGTCGCCGAGCGCCTCGTCCTGAGCACCCGGACCGTCGACACCCACCTCGGCAATGCCTACCGCAAGCTCGGCGTCTCCTCGCGGGTGGCGCTGGCCCGGCTCCTGGGGCCGCCGGTTGCGTAGGTGCCTTGCGTAGACCTACGGATGTCCGCCGCCGCGGCGGCCGCCAGACTCCTCCGCGACGGGGCGTGCGCAGCGCACACCCCGACCCCCAACTCACCTCCCGTGGAGAGACCGTGCGGCCCAAGACCGCGCTGGGTACCGTCGCACTCGGCGTCACCGTCCTCACCGCCGCGCCCGCCCTGGTGGCTCCGCAGGCGGCGTTCGCCGCCGACTGCTACACGAGCTGCGACCCCTGGGACAACGTCAACGATCCCATCATCGTCATCGGGCACACTCCGCCCGAGTCGGACCACAGCGGCCAGCCCTGGTACGGGAGCGGCGGCGGGAGCGGCTCGCACACCACCGCCATCGTGATCAGCGAGGGCGCGAAGCGGGAGGAGGCGATCGACGACCAGTTCAAGTAGGCCCGCGACCGCGCGCACGAGGCGCTGGCCGCGCTCGGCTCGGCCGCCGCCGCGCACCTCGGCAATCCCGACCTCTTCCACCGCCCCCGCACCCGGCTGCACCTGCGGCACGTGGACCCCGCCGATCCGGTGCTGCTCGCCGAGCGGATCGCCGACGCCGCCGAGGGCCGCACCGCGGCGGGTCTGCTCGCCGTCGCCTCCGTACGCGAGGAACTGCGCGAACGGCCCGGCCGACGGCCCTGCTTCACCCCGGACGCGCTCGCGGAACTGCACCGGATGCTCGTGGCCGCCGACCCGAACATCCCCGGCCCGGGCGGCTTGCGGCGCACCCCCGCACGGGTCACCTGGCCCGACGGGCAGCGCTTCGCCATCGCCGTCGCTCCGGGCCGGGCCCTGCACGGCCACGTCGAGCGCTGGTGCCGCTGGGCCGTGCGGACGGCCTCGCCGGCGCTGGACGCCGCCGCGTTCGGGATGCTGCGGCTGTTCACCGTCCACCCGTTCCCCGACGGCAACGGCCGCACCGCCCGCCTGCTCGCCCAGTGCGACCTCGTGGGCGCCGGTCTGGTGCCCGGCCTGCTGCTCGATGTCGAGGGCTGGGTCGACGCCCATCGCGCGGAGCACGACGAGGCCGTCGTCGCCGGGGCCGAGGGGGACTGGGAACGCTGGGGCGCCCTGTTCGCCCGGGTGGTCACCGAAACGGCCCGGCAGCGCGCCGCCACCGTCACCGCGTACGGGAACCTCCTCGACGCGGAGCTCGACGTGGTCGCGGGCGACCCGGCCGCGGCCGAGGTGCTGCGGCACTTCCGCTCCGGCCCGGCCGTGTCGGCCGAGTGGCTGCGCGGACGGACCGCGCACGCCCCCGGGCCGGCGCTGGCCCGGCTGCGGGAGGCGCGGATCCTCGTCGCGCACCCCCGCCTGGCGGACGCGCTGGTCCACCCGGGCCTGCTGGCCCTGCTCGACGCGCCGTACGAGCGGCAGGGGTCCCCGGGAGAGGGGGTGAGCGGCGCGGCCCGGGCGGGGAACCCGGACGGCCCCCGGCCCTGCCGTGTTACCGGTCGTCGCCGTCCGGGGCGCGGTAGGCGGGGACCGCGATGCGGACGAACGAGCGGATCAGGGGATTCGTGTCGCCCTCGTGCCACGCCACCACCACGCGGCTCGGGGGCATGTCCCTCAACGGCACCACGGTGAGTCCTTCCCCGGGCGCGTGCCCGACGGGGGTGAGGCCGACCGTGCCGTTCCAGAGGACGGCCTGTACGCACTCCTGCACGGCGCGGACCACCGGCCCCCGGCGGCGTTCGCCGCCGTTCCAGTACGCCTGCCAGAGGGGGTCGGTGCCCTCCGGGAACCGGAACCAGTGGCGGTCGGCCAGATCGGCCAGCTCCAGGCTGTCGCGGCGGGCCAGCGGATCGTCGGAGCGCAGCAGCGCCCCCACCGGATCGGCGCGCAGCTCGTGCACGGTCAGTCCGGTCGCGTCGAACGGCCCGCGGGTCAGGGCGATGTCGACCAGCCCGGCGTGCAGCCCGCAGGTGGGATCGGTCAGGTCGGTCTCGCGGATGCGGACCTCGACGTGCGGGTGGCGGCGGTGGTGGGCGCGGGCCAGCCGGGTCGCGCCCGGGTCGGTGGTGTCCCCCAGGAAGCCGACGGTGAGGGTCGTCGCGGCGCCGGCCGCCGCGGCCACGCGTACGCGGGCCCGGTCGGCCTGGTCGAGCAGGGCGCGCGCCTCGTCGAGCAGGACCGTTCCCGCGGGAGTGAGCGCGACACCGGCGGAGGAGCGGACGAGCAGCGTGAGACCGAGCTCGGTCTCCAGCCGCTTGATCGCCCGGCTCAGCGGCGGCTGGCTCATGTGCAGTCGGGCGGCGGCCCGGCCGAAGTGGAGTTCTTCGGCGACCGCCACGAAGTAGCGCAGCGTGCGTAGCTCCATGCTGCGACGATACCCGCAAGGTATCGAGGTTCCGGAACAGGTCTTGGACAGTCCGGGGGCGCGGGCCGTGGAATCGGTGCATGGCCGAAGAACCGAAGAACACCGCACCGACCGACTGTCCCACCGTATCCGTGGTCCGTCCCGGCGAGGGCGAGACGATCGTCCTGGGCACCACGCGGATGCGGGTCCTGGAGAACGGCAGCACCACGGGACACCGCCTCGGCATCGCCGAGTCCTTCATCGCGCCGCACACGCCCGGACCACCACAGCACCGTCACGCACGGCACGACGAGGGCTTCTACATCGTCTCCGGCACGGTGCGGTTCACGGTGGGGGACGAGGAGCACGACGCGACCGCGGGCACGCTCGTGATGGTCCCGCCCGGAGCCCCGCACACCTTCGCCAATACGACGGACCAGCCGGCCGTCATGCTCAGCACGTTCACGCCGGACCTGTACGTGCAGTACTTCCGGGACCTTCAGGACCTGTTCGCGGGCGGCCGGGTACCGACCCCGCAGGCGAACGTCGAGGTGATGGACCGGCACGCGACCGAGCCCGCCACCGGCTACGCCCGGCCCCGCAGCGGAGGGGACTCGTGAGCGCCGTCTACGGGATCCTCGCGGGCCCGCTCGCCCTCTTCTACCTCTACGGGGGCGGGGTGAAGATCGCCCGGAGCCGGGAGCGGCTCCGGCCGATGATGGCCTGGGTGGACAGCACGCCGATGCCGGCCGTCCGGGCCATCGGTGTGATCGAAGTGCTCGGCGCGTTCGGGCTGGTCCTCCCGCTGGTGACCGGCTCCGCGCCCTGGCCGGCCCTGGCCGCGGCCATCGGGTTCGTGGCCCTGCAGATCGGCGCGACCGGGGTCCACCTGCGCATGGGAGACCGCCGGATCGCCCTCAACCTCACGCTCATGCTCGTGGCCGCCGTCACCGCCTGGCTCGCGACCACCGGACCGTGACGGCGGGGGACCCGTGGTCGCCGGCTTCGCGGGCCAGCGGTCTCACCAGGTCGCGTACAGGGTCTGCGGTGAACGGTGGATGAGGGTCGGACGCATCGACGGCGGCGGACGGCGTCCGTCCAGCCGCAGGTCCGGCAGCAGGCGGGCGAACAGTTCCAGCGTCACGCGCAGTTGCGCGCGTGCCAGGCGGGCGCCCGGGCAGGTGTGCGGGCCGTGGCCGAAGGCGAGGTGGCGCCGGTCCACGGGGCGCCGGATGTCGAAGCGGTCCGCGTCCGCGTGGCGCTGCTCGTCGCGGTTGGCCGAGGCGTAGGCCACGAGCACGGCGGCTCCCGCGGGCAGCCGCGTACCGGCCAGCGTCACAGGCCGCGTCGTGACCCGTCTGAAGGCCTGGATCGCCGTGTCGAAGCGGGCGCATTCCTCCACGGCGGCCTCGGCCAGCAGCGGGTCCGCGCACAGCAGCGACCACTGCTCCCGGTCGCCCAGCAGGTGCAGCAGCGCGGTGGAGATCAGCGCGCTCGTCGTCAGGAAGCCCGCGATCAGCAGGTTCTGCAGGTTGGCGACCAGCTCGTGGCGCTGTTCGAGCGTCAGCTCCCCTTCCCCGGGGGCGAGGGCCGCCACCAGGTCCGAGCAGAGGTCCTCGCGGGGGCGGGCGCGGCGGTCGCGCACGTAGCCGTCGAGCAGGACCTGGAGTGCGACGACGTCCTCGGCGGCGGCTGCCTGTCCGGACGGGGACAGGGGCCGGAACAGCAGCTCCTCCGCCCGGTAGCCCCCGTGCACGGCAGTGGGGACGTCGGCCGGATCCAGTCCGATGAGCCGCCCGATGACCACACCGGGCAGCCGCCGGGCGTACGCCCCCACCAGCTCGGCGGAGCCGTCGGAGGCGAAGGCGTCCACCAGCTCGCGCGCCTGCTCGCGGGCGTACGGCAGCACCGCTTCGACCCGGCCTGGGTTCAGCCCTTGGTTCAGCGGGGTCCGATAGCGCCGGTGGGCGGCGCCGTCGGAGGAGACCACGGTCGGGCGCGGCCCGAAACCCCGGGCGAGGACCACGAGGGCGGCCTCGGACACGGGGACGTCCGGCAGCAGGGCGTTGGCGGAGGAGAAGTCCTCGGCACGGCGCAACACTTCCCGTACGTCGCCGTCCCGTGCGACCAGCCAGGCCTCTGCCTCGGGTATCCAGGTCAGCCCGTCGGCGCGGCGGGCGCGTGCGTAGTGCGGGTACGGATCGCGGTAGAAGGCGTCCCGGAGCATCCCCTGGTCCCCTGCTGACACACAGCCTCCCTCTCGGTGCCGGCCCCCCGGGAGGAACGCCCCGGTGCGACGGGCATCCTGCCCGACCCGCGGCCCGGCCGGAAGGGGGCCTGCACCGCCCTCTGCCACCGCTCCCATGCCGGTCGCCACCGACACACCCGCCCGGTTGCGGTGGATCGCCGGTGCGGTCGACGAGGATCGCAGTGCGGCCGTCCTCCGCCGGGTGGAGGTGGAGGCCACCGTCCAACGCGTCGACGCCGCGGCCAGGGAGCTGGTGCTGCGGGCCCGGGTCACCCCGCGCGGGTCCCTCGGCGAGGAGGAGGGGCCCGCCCCCGTGGCCGATCTCAACCGTGATGTGGGCGCTGGCGGCGTCCGTTCTCATCGGCGCCTGGTACCTGACCACCCGCAGCGAGGGCCTGGTGTGGCCCGCCCTGGCCTGGATGGCCGCCACGCTGTTCGCCCTCGCGGCGTTCCGCAACACCGCCCCCTGCACGCCCCCGATCGGCTGCGTGGTGGACTGGTTCGCCTTCCTGTGGGCCGAGACCGTCATCGCCCTCTCGCTGATCGCCGTGGTCATCACGAGCGTCCGCACCGCCCTCCACCAGGACGACGCCCTCAGTACTTGAGGGTGGCCGGGTTCCACCTGCGTCCCGGAAGATCTGCCGTGCCGTGCGCGTCCGGCCGACGATCCTCGCGAATTCGTCAATGGACCGGCGCCGACTATGCTCCGGCCGTACTTCCGCACAAAAGGGTTCCAGGAGTTCAGTGGTGATCGGACGTCAGGACGAACGGGCGTTCATCGCCGAAGCCCTCTCATCGCGCACGGTGTCGTCGGTGCTGCTCCTCGGGGAGCCCGGGGTGGGCAAGACCCTGCTCCTGGACACCGCCGTCGAGGAGGCCGCCCGGGCGGGCGCCCAGGTGCTGCGCGTACGGGGCAACGCCGCCGAGGCCGAACTCGCCTTCGCCGGCCTGCACCAGTTGCTGCTGCCCGTCCTGGGCGGCGTCGACGGGTTGCCGCCCCGTCAGCGGGCCGCGCTGCTGGCGGCGTTCGGCCTCGGCGACGATCCGACCCCGCCCGACCTGATGATGATGAGCCTGGCCGTGCTCACCCTCACCTCCCAGACCGCCTCCACCGCCCGGCTGCTGCTGGCCGTGGACGACGCCCAGTGGCTCGACCCCGGCAGCTGCCAGGTGCTCGGCTTCCTCGCCCGGCGCCTGGACGGCGAGTCGATCGGCCTGATCGTCGCCGCCCGCGGCTGCCGCCCCTACTGGCTCGACGCGGCCGTCCCGCAGCTGGTCGTGCCCCCGCTCCCGCCCGCGGAGGCGGAGGAACTCCTCGCCGCCCAGCCCGACGCACCCGTCGGCCCGGCCCGCCGCCATCTCCTCGACGCGGCCGCCGGCAACCCGCTGGCCCTGGTCGAGCTGGCGCGTACCGCCGCCCGCGACGGCGGGCTGCCCGCCACGGGACCCGTACCGGTCACCGATCTGCTGGAGCGGACCTTCGCCGCCCAGGTCGACGAACTGCCGGCAGCCACCCGCGCGGCGCTGGTGATCGCCGCCGCCGCCGAGGGCGCCGCCCTCGCCGATGTCCTCGCCGCGCTGCCGTCCGGCCCCGACACGGACGTGTGGCTGCCCGCCGAGCGCGCCGGGCTGGTGCGCCTCCAGGCCGACCGGATCAGCTTCCGCCACCCCCTGATCCGTTCCGCCATCTACGGCTCCGCCCCGTTCGCCGAGCGGCGCCGCGCCCACCTGGCGCTGGCGGCCGTCCTCGGAGCCGATCCCGACCGGCGGGCCTGGCAGCTGTCCGCCGCCACGGTCGCCCCCGACCCGGCGGTCTCGGGCGAGCTGGAGGGCACCGCCATGCGCGCCCTCAACCGGGGCGCCGTCGCCGAGACCGTGGCCGGACTCGTACGCTCCGCGCAGCTGAACCCCGTCGCGACCGAGCGGACCCGGCTGCTGTCGACCGCGGCCTACGCGGCCGTCGTCGCGGGTGACACCGACCGGGCCGAGGTCCTCGCCGCCGAGGCCTCCCGCCTCGAAGTGGGCCCGGACGCGCTGCGCTGGATATCGGCGCTCAGCGGCCTCGTCTCGATGCTGACCCTGCGGATGGAACGCGCCTTCGCGCTGGTGGTGCCCGACGAACTGCCCGGCTCGGCGCAGATCGACGCGGGCGTGTCCACGATCGCCACCGGTATCGCCTACCACTCGGGGATCCCCGCCCAGCGGGAGCGGATCCGGCCCATGCTCGCGGCGCGCGCCGACGACGACGGAATGGCGGCCCACCCCTTCCACCTGTGGGACACCGGGTGCACGGACCCGTTCGTCCACGGCGGGGCGATCCGCGCCCTGCTGCCCGCCGTCACCGCCGCCCCCGGCCTGCTCCCCACCGAACGGCACACGCTGGGCGTCCTGTGCCTGCTGCTCGACGAGACGGAGACGGCCGTCGGTCTGCTGGGCGAACTGGTCAATCCGCAGTGGGAGGACTCGGCCGACTTCCACGCCGGCACCACCGCCGCCGACCTGGCCTTCGCGAACCTCGACGCCGGCCGGTGGGCCGACGCCCGCCTCGGTGTCGAGCGGCTCGCCGACCGGTTCCTCGCGGGCCGGCACACCCTCGGGCCCGCCCGCGCCCTGGCCGCGCTCGCCACCGTGTGCGCCCTCACCGGTACGCCCGAGACGGCCCTGCGCCACGCGGCGGCCGTCCTCGCGGTCACCGGGCCGGCCTGCGCGCTCGCCACCGTCGCCCGCGCCCACCGGGCCGCCGGGCTGGCGGCCACCGCCCTCGGCGACCACGTCGCGGCCCACCGCCACCTGCGGTCCCTGTACGACGGATCGGGGGCGCCGCTGCACTACCACCTGTCCTGCTACGGAGTCGGCGACCTCGTGGCCGCCGCCGTGCTCACCGGCCAGGCCGAGGAGGCCCGTACCGTGCTCGCCCGCGTCCATGCCGAGGTCGGGGACGGGGCCTCGGCGCGGTTGCGCCAGATCCTGCTGCGCGCCTCGGCGCTGCTCGCCGGACCGGCCGACGCCGGGCCGTACTTCCGGGAGGCGCTGGAGGACCACGCGGGCGGGCGCTGGCCCTTCGAGCGCGGCCAGGTGTGGCTGGAGTACGGCGAATGGCTGCGCAGGCAGCGGCAGATCGCCGACGCCCGTGCGGCGCTGACGAAGGCCCGCGAGATCTTCGAGGGGCTCGGGGCCGGGTCCTGGGCGGCCCGCGCCGAGGCCGAACTGCGGGCGGCGGGCGTCGCCGTGGAGTCGGCCCGGCACAGCGCCCTGCGCTCCTTGACCCCGCAGCGGCAGCGGATCGTCCGCCTCGCCGCCCAGGGTCTGACCAACCGGGAGATCGGTGAGCGGCTGTTCCTCTCGCCGCGCACCGTGGGTACCCACCTCTACCAGGCCTTCCCCGTCCTCGGCGTGTCCGCGCGCAGCCAGCTGCGCGACGTCGTCGAGCAGGAACCGGGCGACTGAGGCGTCGACGACGTACGTCATGTGACGGATGGCCACGTCGGCGGCCGGCCCGAGAGTGGGAGCGGAACGACCGCACCGCAATCGGAGCCCCTCACATGTCCGTCGTACAGTCCATCCTGCCGCTGGCGCCCGGCGAACGCGCCGACTACTGGCACGACCTGGTGTCCGGTACCTTCGTCCCGCTCGACGTCCGCCTGCACGAGCCGGTGCCCTCGGCCGGGACGATCACCAGCCGGTGGCTCGGCCCGCTCCAGATCTCCGTGGTGGAGGCCGGGCCGCAGACGGTGGACCGCAGTACGCGCCGGATCGCCCAGGGCGGCGGGGAGTACGTGACCGTCACCCTCCAGCACCGGGGAAGCGCCCGGCTCACCCAGGACGGCCGGCAGGCCCTGGTCCGGCCGGGGTCCTTCACCTGCTCGGACGCCGGACGGCCCTACCTGCGCGAGCAGCCGGAGGCCTTCCGCTTCACCGCCTTCCGGGTGCCCAAGCAGGCCCTGGGCGTCTCGGACGGTGATCTGCGGGCGGCCACCGGCACCCTGTTCAGCGGGACGTCGGGAACGTCCGCGCTGGTGGCCGGGTTCCTGCACCGGCTCGCCGAGCAGGCCGCCGGGCTCGACCCGTACACCGCCCACCAGCTCGCCCTGACCACCACCGACCTGCTGGCCGTACTGGTCCGCGAGCGGCGGGGCCGGTTGGATCCGCAGGCGCCGGAGCACGTACGGGGCATGCTGGCCCGCGTCCGGGAGTACGTCCTGCGGCACCTGGGCGACCCCGCTCTGTGCCCGGAGCGGATCGCGGCGGACCACCACGTGTCGGTGCGCTACCTGCACAAGCTCTTCCGCGCCGAGGGCACGACGGTGGGGCGCTGGATCCTGCGCGAACGGCTGGAGCGCTGCCGCCGGGAGCTGGCCCGTCCGGCCCCGGCGGCTCCGACGGTCGCGGCCGTCGCCCAGCGCTGGGGGTTCGTCAGTCCCTCGCACTTCAGCCGTGCCTTCCGCGCCGCCTACGGCATGGCGCCGCGCGACTGGCAGGCCGCCGCCGGCCTCCGGCAGGCCGGGGCCGCCGGGGGCGGCGCGGCCGGCCAGGACCTCGCCTGACCGGCCGGGACCCGGTCGGGGCGCGGCGGGTCACAGGGTGCGGCGTACGCCCGCCTGCCGCTCGATGTTGCGCAGTTGCACGGCGAGGTCGCCCTCCACGGCGTGGTGTGCCGGTCCGCTGCGGCCGATCGGCAGCACCTCCTCGCCGCGCATGTCCTCCAGCATCAGCGCGAACGCCGCGTACGTGGCTACGAGCGCCACCACGATCCCCAGGGCCCCCGCCGTGTGCGTCAGCCATGCGGCGCCGGTGAGACCGCCCAGGCCGGTGGCCGCCCAGCGGGGCAGGGAGACCACCAGGACCAGCCACAGGGCCCGCTTGGGCCGCGTCACGGCCGCCATGAGCGCCCCGAAACACAGGAACGCCAGGTTGAACACGCCGAGCACCCGGGGCCCGCCGTGCGCGCCGCTGCCCATCACGAGGGCGTACGCGAGCCAGCTGCCGGCGAAGGTGCCCATCAGGGTGGCCGCGATCACGTCACGGGCCCCGAAGGCCAGTGCGCTGACGAGGAGTTGCAGGGCGAAGGCGGGCAGGACGCACAGTGCCACGGCCCGCCGGTCGGCGGGCCCCAGGAGGCCCAGTTGCAGGCAGCCCGTCATCACGGAGGCGATGGCCACCGTGAAGAAGCCCAGGGGCATCGGCGAGGCGATGGGCCGCAGGGTGATCCGGGTCATCGCCCGCAGGTCCGGCTCGAAGCGGCGCCCCGCCCCGGGAGCGGGTCCGGGGGCGTCGGCGGCGGGGTCGGTGCTCATCTGCTCGTCCTCCTCGTTCAGTGCGACAGGCACGGGTCGACGGGGTACGCCGGACCCGGCGCGGGCCCGGCACCGGATCGGGCGGCCCGCCAGGCGCGGTGCCGTTCGGACTCGGCCACGAACTCGGCCACGGCGTCGGCCTGACCGGCGCCGTCGCTGCGGGCGTATCCGCCGAAGTGGGCCACCGGGCTCCACGCCGGGGAGACCGGCGGTGCGGCCTCCTCCAGGCCCGCGTACTCGGCCGCGGCGTGCACGATGCGCCCGCCGACCACCGTGAGCACCGATTCGATGTCCGGGATGACCTCCTCGGGCACGGTGAGGTAGTCCTGTGAGAGCACGGCGAGGTCCGCGTAACAGCCCTCGCGCAGTACGCCCTTGACGTCCTCCTCGCCGGTCAGCCGGGCCCCGCCCCGGGTGTACAGGCCGAGCGCCTCCTGCCGGTCGAGCAGCTCCGCGGGCGGGCGCAGCGCCGTCCCGCCGACCGTGCGCCCGGTCACCAGCCAGTGCAGCGCCACCCACGGGTTGTACGAGGACACCCGCGTGGCGTCCGTCCCCGCGGCCACCGTCAGCCCCCGGTCGAGCATGGCGCGCACCGGCGGCGTACGGGAGGCGGCCGCGGCGCCGTAGCGGTCGAGGAAGACGCCGCCCTGGAAGGACATCCGGTTCTGTACGGACAGCGAGCCGCCGAGGGCGGCGATCCGGTCGAGGCTGTCGTCGCGTACCGTCTCGGCGTGGTCGAAGAGCCAGCGGTTCCCGGCGGGGAAGAGTCCCTCGGCGGCGAGCTTCTCGAAGACCGCCAGATCACGGCGGATGGTCTCGTCGTAGGTGGCGTGCAGCCGAAAGCCCCAGCCGTTCTCCATCAGCAGCCGCACCGCCTGCTCGAACTCGGCCTCGTAGTCGTCGGCGAGATCGGGCCGCGGCTCGGCGAAGTTCTCGAAGTCGGCTGCCGCCCAGGTGAGGTTCTCGCCCGCGCCGGCCAGGCGCAGCCACTCGTCCCCGTCTCCGGGCCGGACGGTCTGCGTCCAGCGGCGCAGGTCGGCCAGCTCCTGGCCGGCCGTCTGCGGGAAGAGGTAGTAGGAGATGCGCAGGGACAGTTCGCCGGTGCGGGCCAGGTCGACGACGGTGGCGTAGTCCTCGGGGAAGTTCTGGAAGCCGCCGGCGGCGTCGAGCGCCGAGGTGAGGCCGAACCGGTTGAGCTCCCGCAGGAAGTGGACGGTCGAGGTGCGCCGGTCGGCCTCGTCCAGCCGCGGGGCCCGTGCGAGGGTGGAGTAGAGCACGAGGGCGCCGGGCGCCGCCAGCAGCACCCCGGTCGGTTCCCCGTCCCGGCCGCGGACGATCTGCCCGCCGCGCGGGTCGGGGGTGTCCCGGGTGAACCCGGCGGCGCGGACGGCGGCCCGGTTCATGAGGGCCGACTGGTACAGGTGCAGGACGAAGACCGGGGTGTCGGGGGCCGCCGCGTTCAGCTCGGCGACCGTCGGCATGCGGCGCTCGGCGAACTGTTCGGGGGTCCAGCCGCCGACGACGCGGATCCACTGCCCCTTGGGCGTGCGGCCGGCCTGCTCGCGCAGCATGGCCAGGGCGCGGCGCAGGCTGCGGACCCCGTCCCAGCGCAGTTCCAGCACGTAGTTCAGGCCGCCGCGGATGACGTGCAGGTGCGAGTCGTTCAGGCCGGGGACCACCCGGCGGCCGAGCGCGTCGACCACGCGGGTGGCGGGGCCGACGAGCCCGGCGAGGTCGTGGTCGTCCCCCAGGGCCAGGATCCGGCCGTCGCGGACGGCCACGGCCCCGGCCGCGGGGCGGCCGGGGTCCCCGGTGAACACCTTGGCGTTGCGGACCACGAGGTCCGCGGTGCCAGGGTGCTGCTCCGGGGACGAGGCTATGCCGGCCACCGGCATGCCGGCGGTGGCCCTCATGCCAGGGCCTCCCGCAGGGTGTCGGTGGCGAGCCGCAGGGCCAGGCGGGCGGCCCGGGTGTCGCGCAGCGCGTCGAGCATCACGAAGTCGTGGATGGTGCCCAGGGCGCGCAGTGCGGTGACCGGGACGCCGGCCTCCCGGAGGCGGGCGGCGTACGCCTCGCCCTCGTCGCGCAGGACGTCGGCCTCGGCGGTGATGACGAGCGCGGGCGGCAGGCCGGTGAGCTGTTCGGTGGTGGCGCGCAGCGGTGAGGCGGTGACCTGGGCGCGCTCGGTCTCGTCGGTCGTGTACTGGTCCCAGAACCAGCGCATGGCGTCGCGGCGCAGGAAGTAGCCCTCGGCGAAGTCCTCGTAGGAGGCGGTGTCGAAGGAGGCGTCGGTGACGGGGTAGAAGAGCACCTGCGCGAGCAGACGCACGTCGCCGCGTTCCTTGGCCATCAGGGTCAGTGCGGCGCTCATGTTGCCGCCGACGGAGTCACCGGCGACGGCGATCCGGGCGGGGTCGAGGTCGTGGGCCGCGCCCTCGGCGGTGATCCAGCGGGCGACCGCGTAGCTCTGTTCGATGGCGACGGGGTAGCGGGCCTCGGGCGAGCGGTCGTACTCGGGGAAGACCACGGCGGCGTGCGCGCCGACGGCGAGTTCGCGCACCAGGCGGTCGTGGGTGTGGGCGTCGCCGAACACCCAGCCGGCGCCGTGGATGTAGAGGATCACGGGCAGCGTTCCGGTGGCGCCGCGCGGGCGGACGATCCGGGTGCGGACCTCGCCGGTGGGGCCGCCGGGTACGACGGTCCACTCGTCGTCCACGGGCGGCAGGGCGAAGCCCTCCCCGCTCTGTACGCCGTCCACGGCCTTGCGGCCTTCGGCGACGGGGATCTCGTAGAGGAAGGGCGGCTTCGCGGTGGCGTCGGCGAAGGCCTGGGCGGCGCCTTCCAGCACCGGTCGGTTCGGCATGGGGACTCCTTCGTTCGTCATCGGGTGGGATGGGATGAGGTGAGCGGACGGGGCCCAGGATCGTGCCGGTGGCCGCTCCCGGGCGGGAGAGGGCCACCGGCACGCCGGGGCAGGGGCCCGCTCAGCCCAGGAAGGCGAGCAGGGCGGAGTTGACCTCGGCGGCGTGCGTCCACAGCAGGCCGTGCGGGCCGCCGGGGATCACCTTCAGCTCGGCGCCGGAGATCAGCCGCGCGAGCGGGATCGCGGTGGAGTCGATGGGCAGGGTGCGGTCGGCGTCGCCGTGCACGATGAGCGTGGGCACGTCGATGCGGGGCAGGTCCTCGCGGAAGTCCGTCAGCCAGGCCCGGACGCAGTCGAGGGTGCCCTTGGCGGAGGCGCCGACGGCGACGTTCCAGCTCGCCTGCACCGCCTGCGCGCTGATCCGGTCGCCGCCGAGGACGTCCACGTTGTAGAAGTCGGCGAGGAAGTCGGTCATGAACGCGAACCGGTCGGCGCGGATGGCCTCCTCGATGCCCTTGAATACCACGCCGTCGACACCGGCCGGGTTGTCGTCGGTCTTCAGGAGGAAGGGCGGGACCACACCGATCATGACGGCCTTGGCAATCCGCTCGGAGCCGTGGGTGCCGAGGTAGCGGGTCACCTCGCCCGTGCCCATGGAGAAGCCGACCAGGACGGCGTCGCGCAGGTCGAGGGTGGTCAGCAGCTGGTTCAGGTCGGCGGCGAAGGTGTCGTAGTCGTAGCCGTCGGACGGCTGGTCGGAGCGGCCGAAGCCGCGCCGGTCGTAGGTGATGACCCGGTTCCCGGCGGCGAGCAGCGCGGCCGTCTGCTTCTCCCAGGACGCGCCGTTGAGCGGCCAGCCGTGGATCAGCACGACGGGCCGGCCGGTGCCGTGGTCCTCGTAGTAGAGCTCGACGGGCGCGGAGTTGCCCTCGGCGACCTTGATGTACGGCATGTGTGTACTCCTGTTGGTGAAGGGTCGTGCGTTTGTGAGGCGGGCCGGTCAGGCGGCCGGGGCGCGGTGCAGGGCGAGCCGGGCGAGGAGCCCGCTGCCGAGGCCGGCGGCGAGCACGGGGGCCGTCCACCACACGGGGTGGGGGGTCAGGCCCAGCGCCCGGTCGAGGGACCAGGCCCCGGGGCCGGTCGCGGTGAGGGCGGCGGCGGTGCCGATCAGCACGAGGGGGTACTCGTAGCCGTCGTTCTGCACCCACAGCCCGTTCGGCCACTTCACGGTGAGGGCCACCGTCATGACCCCGATGGCCCCGGTCGCGGCGAGCGGGGTCAGCAGTCCGGCGGCCAGCAGCAGTCCGGAGCCGATCTGGCCGCCGCCGGCGGCGAGGGCGGTCAGGGCCCCGCCGCGGAACCCGTCGGCCCGGAACTCCCGGGTGCCCCCGTCGAGGCCCTTGCCGCCGAGGTGCGTGCTGATCTTCTGTACTCCGTGGCCGGCGATGAGCAGGCCCACCAGCAGCCGCAGGATGAGGAGTCCGGCGTCCAAGGAGGTCAGCCGGCCGCGTGCGCGCCGATGACGGACTGCGCGTACACCACGCCGAGGCCGTAGGCCCCCGCGTGCTCCTTGACGATGTCCATGACGGCGCCGTAGGTCTCCTGGCGGGCCCAGTCGCGCTGGAGCTCCAGCAGGACCTGCACCCAGGTGACCGGCACCGCGCCGGCGGCGATCATCCGCTGGAGGGCGTGCTCGTGGGCGGCGGGGCTCACGCCGCCGGAGGCGTCGGTGACGACGTACACCTCGTAGCCCTGTTCCAGGGCGGACAGGGCGGGCAGGACGAGGCAGACCTCGGTCCACAGGCCGGACAGGACGATCTTCCGGCGGCCGGTGGCACGGACCGCCTCGACCAGCGCATCGTCCTCCCAGGCGTTCATGCTGGTGCGGTCCACGGGCTTCTGCTCCGGGAACACGGCGGCGAGCCGGGGCAGGAGGGGGCCGGAGAAGGACTCGGCGGCGACCGTGGTCAGGACGGCGGGCACGTCGAAGGCCCGGGCCGCCTTGGCGAGGCCGACCGTGCTGTTGATGATGGCGCCGCGGTCACCGCTGCCGGTGCCGAAGAACATCTGCGGCTGGTGGTCGATGAAGAGCATGACGCAGTTGTCGGGGGTGAGCAGGTCGGCGCTGGGGGCGGCGTGCACCTGGGTGATGTCGAACACGGGAACGTCCTCTCGCTGAACGGGGTGGAGGGACCGCAACGGTCGTGGGGTCCGGCCACCCGGCCGGGGTGACCGGCACTCCTCGAACGTAGATCCGTCCGGCCGGGGCGAGTTGACCCAGCGCGCCCGGCCCCTTGCCCCCGCGTGCACCGCCCGGTCGGGCCGTCCCGTGCGGGCCGTCCGGCTCAGGTCAGCGGTGCCCCGGTGCGCGGCGGCGCGTGGCCTGTGCGTGTGGCGTGGAGGCTGCCGAGCAGGGCGAGGCCCCGGTCGCTGGGACTGTCCGGTTCCGCGTGGTAGATCACGAGCTGCTGGCCCGGGGCTCCGCGTACGTCGAAGGACTGGTACGCGAGCGAGAGGGGGCCGACCTCGGGGTGGACGAGCTCCTTCGCCTCGTGGGTCTTGCCGCCGACGGTATGCGCCGGCCACAGCGCGGCGAACTCCTCGCTCTCCGCGAGCAGGACGTCCAGCACCTCGCGCAGGCGCGGGTAGTGCGGTTCGAGACCGGCCGCGTGGCGCAGCTCGGCGGCGACCGCCCCGGCCGCCCGGTGCCATCGCGCGTGGAAGGCGCGCCCGGCGGGATCGAGGAAGGTCATGAGGGCGAGGTTGTCGGCGGTCCGGAACGGCGAGAAGAGCGCCTCGGCGAGGGCGTTGGCGGCCAGCAGGTCCAGCGCCGGGTTGAGGACGAACGCGGGGGTGTGCGGGCAGCCGTCCAGCAGGCGGCGCAGCTGGGGCGCGACCGTCTCCCGCGGCCGTGCCCGGTCGCGCCGCGGCCCGCCGTCCGCCAGCCGGTACAGGTGGGCGAGCCCCTCGCGGTCCAGGCGCAGGGCGGCCCCGATCGCGTCGAGGATCTGCGCCGAGGGGCCGCGCTCGCGGCCCTGTTCCAGGCGGGCGTAGTAGTCGCCGTTCATCCCGGCGAGGACCGCCACCTCCTCCCGGCGCAGCCCCGCCACCCTGCGGCGGCCGTGGGAGGGGAGCCCCACGTCACCCGGCGTCAGCCGTGCGCGGCGGGCCCGGAGGAAGTCACCGAGGTCGTTGCTGCTCATCTCCCCAGGCTAGACCGGGCCCGTGCGGCGAGCCTGGGTGCGCCGTACCCCGGCACGGACCGTCCTGGCCCGGCCCCCGGCCGCCGCAGCAGACTCCGGGAACACGACCCCGTACGAGCCCTCCGGCCCCTCGACTCCGTTGCTCCGTACGGGACTTATCCGGAAGGAACAGGAATGACAGACACCACCACCGTCACCCGGGCCGTGGCCGTCACCGGCGCCAGCAGTGGCATCGGCGAAGCCGTCGCACGCCGTCTGGCAGCGGACGGGTACCGCGTCCTGCTCGGCGCGCGCCGGACGGACCGGCTCGAACGGATTGCGGCGGAGATCACCGAGGCGGGCGGGGAGGCCTCGTTCCGCAGGCTGGACGTCACGGACGCGGAGGACACCCGCGCCTTCGTGGACGCGGCGCTCGGCTCCTACGGCCGCCTCGACGCCCTGGTGAACAACGCGGGCCTGATGCCGCTGTCCCCGCTCGGCGCACTGCGGACCGAGGACTGGGACCGCATGCTCGACGTGAACGTCCGGGGCGTCCTGCACGGCATCGCCGCCGCCCTGCCCCCGATGCGCGCCCGGGGCGGCGGGCACATCGTGAACATCGCCTCCGTGGGCGCCTACGAGGTCTCCCCCACCGCCGCCGTGTACTGCGCCACCAAGTTCGCCGTCCGCGCGATCTCCGAAGGCCTGCGTCAGGAGTCCGCGGGCGGCATCCGGGTCACCCTCGTGTCCCCGGGCGTCACCGAGTCCGAGCTCGCCGACACCATCACCGACCCCGTGGCCCGGGAGGCGATGAAGGCCTACCGCGCCGTGGCGCTGCCCGCCTCGGCGATCGCGGGGGCCGTCGCCTACGCCCTGGCCCAGCCCTCGGAGGTCGACGTGAACGAGATCGTCGTGCGCCCCGCCGCGAGCCCCCGTTGACCGGCCCCGACGCGCTCGGCCTCGACCGGCGGCTACGGGAGCTGGAGGACAAGGAGGCGCTGCTGGTCCGTCAGCGGCTCGGGGTCGCCTGGACCTCCGGCGGGGACGCCCTGGGTACCCCCGGCGACCGGTGATCCCGCAGGTCCGCACCGTGTGAACGGCCGGCCCCGGCAGGGGGCTACGGGAGGGTGAGGGTGCGGTCGGGGTGGTCGGCGTCGCGGGCCTCCAGGGTCGGGTAGAGGCGCCATTGCCCGTCGCGGAGCGCCGCGACCGGGCAGGACCAGTTCTCGTGCGGTTCGGGGTCCAGGACGTGGGTGGTGGCCGTGGCGGCGTCGTGGATCACCAGCGAGAGGACCGCGATCGCCCCCATGCCGACGTGTCCCTGGAGGGGGTGGTCGTCCGGGGCGGCCATCTCCGTGACGTAGAAGCGGTCGTCCACCCAGTAGCCGGTCTCGTCGAGGAAGTTAGGCGCCTCCACCCTGATCCCGTCCACCCACAGCATCACCGTGGACCACTGTCCTTGGACGGTCACCGCCAGGTGGCGGTCGTCGGCGGTGAAGGCGGCACGTACCGCGAACGGGCTGTAGCAGTCCCAGAAGCCGCTGCAGGCGCCGGCCACCGGGCCGTGGCGCCGGATCCGGTCCCCGCTCGCGGGCGGCGGGGCCGGGTCCTGTGAGCAGGTCCGGGGCTCCCGGCAGGCGCGGTCGATGCGGCGGGTGCAGCCGAAGCCCAGCGCCGCGAAGTCCCGTGGCGACAGCCGGGAGAGCAGTTCGCCCAGCCGCTCGCCGTAGCCGTCCTCGCCGAGCCGCTCGGTCTGCTCGGCGGCGTCCGCCCACCACTGCCGGACGGCGCGTGCCTCGCAGGAGCGGTTCAGCCGGTCCTGCCACGGGTCCGTCTCCGGTTCCCACTCCGGCGCCTGCGGGCGGGCCGGTCGAAAGCCGGGCTCCGTCTCGGCGGTCGCCCGGTTCCTTCGCCTGCGCCACGGCCACATCGCGTGTCACCACCCCCGGCGACCGATCGTAGGCCCCGGAGCGGTGGTGCGGCGTCATCGGGCGGGCGGCGCCGGAGCGGTCGCACCGCCGCGACGCGCTGAGCGGCCGCGCGGCGGTAGCCGCGCGGCCCGCTCGGTCAGGAGCGCGGCGACACCAGTGCGACGGCCTCGATCTCCACCAGCTGGTCGGGGAACGCGAGGTCCGTGACGCCGAGGATGGTGTCGGTCGTGCGGTGGTTGCCGTTGTACTCCTTGTGCAGCCGCGCGGCCGTGTCGAAGTTCTTGCGCAGGTCCTTGGTGTAGATCTTCATGCTGACGATCTGGCTGCGCGGGATCCGGTAGTGCGCGAGCACCTTGTCCAGGTTGTCGAACGACGTGCGCACCTGCTTCTCGAAGTCGCCGACGCCCACCAGGTTCCCGGCCGCGTCGTGCGACAGCTGGCCCGAGATGTAGACCGTGTCCCCGGCTCTGATCGCCTGCGAGTAGCCGTAGGACCCCTCCCACGGCACGCCGAACCCGAAGTGGTCCCAGCCACGCCGCCCTTGGTCCTGTGCGCTGGCTCCCTGCAGCCCCGTGAAAGTGATCATCGCGGCGACGACCGCGCCCACCACGGCGGTGATGCCGAACCTGCGCCCTGACTTGGTCATTTCCCTTTGTCCTTTCGTCCCCAGTGGAGCCTGGAGCCCCGACATTGGCAGGGCACGAGCGAGAACTCCTCGAACGGGAATCGACCGGCCGTGGAACGGCGGCTGTTGCGCGGCCGCGGCCCGCCCGGACAGGGCCCGTTTCATCGCGGCCTCCTCGGCGTCCGCGGACGATCCGGCGTCCGCCGTCAGGCGTCAGGCGTCAGGCGTCAGGCGTGACGGCATCGCCCCGGCGGCGGGCCGCCGACACGTGCTCAGCGCCGGTCAGTGTGCGGTCGAGGAGGGTGAGCAGACGGTCCCAGTGGCGCTCCAGAGCGGCCGGGTCGAAGGCGTCGGTGTCGGACATGGTGAACCCGTGCACGGTGCCGGGGTAGATCTCGGAGGTGTGGTCGACGCCCGCCGCGTCCAGGGCCCGGTTGAGCTCGCCGAGGGACTCGGGCGTCAGGTCGCTCGCGGCGTGGCCGAAGTACACCTGGGCCGTGATCGCCGCGAGGGAGTCGGGCCCGTCCGCCCCCACGGGGGCGTGGAACGCGGCGACGGCGGCCACCTGGCCGGGGTGGGCCGCGGCGGTCCGCGTCGCCAGAAGGCCGCCGATGCAGTAGCCGGTCACCGCCACCGGTCCGGCGGCGACCTCGGGCCGGGTGGTGAGGAACCCGAGGTAGGCGTCGGCGTCTTTCAGGGCACGCTCCGCGGTGTGCTCCTCGATCAGGGGCATCAGCCGGGCGAAGACGGCGGGCCGGTCCTCTTCTCCGATGTACTCGGGAAGCTCGATCACCGGGGCCGGGCCGTGCCGGTAGAAGGGGTTGGGGACGAGCACGTAGTAGCCGTGCCCTGCCAGTTCGCGGGCCATCTCCCGCACCACGGGCCGGATGCCGAAGCCGTCCGGGTACATCAGAACCCCTGGGTGCCGCTCGCCACGGTCGGGAAAGGCGACGAAGGCGTCGGCCTGGCCGTCGGCGGTGGGAACGTGCAGCATCTTGGTGGGCATGTGTTCTCCTGTCGTGGTTGACGTATCGAGCGGTGGTCAACACGACAGGAGGCGGAGCCCGCGCGGCAGCGCCGGATCCGCGGTCCGACTGTGGGCCGGCACCGGCCCGTACGGCGCTCAGAGCAGCGCCGGGTCACCGATCCGTGTGTGGCGCAGGGCCGTCCCGGTAGTCATAGCCGCATAACGTAGCCGACGGGACAGGATCGGTGCCAGTACCCCACGGGTCACCGGGGTGACGGCCGCGGTTGACCGGGGCGGGGTGCGAGGGGGGCCAGTGCGGTGGGGCGCTCCGCGTCGGATGCGGCCGAGCCGCGGAGCAGTTCGGTCAGGTCGTGGGGCTGGGCCGGCTCGGTGGTGGCGGCCGCTGCCGTGATGCGGTCCAGCCGGAAGCCCCGGCCGGCCCGTCGTGTGCGGCACCAGGCGATGAGGTACCACCGGCCCTCGGCGGTGAGCAGTCCGGCCGGTTCCACCGTGCGCTCGCTCCCGCGGCCCGCCGCGTCCGTGTAGGACAGCCGCAGGACCGTGTCCGTGGTGAGGGCCCGTTCCACCGCGGCGCGGACCGTGGAGTCGGCCGGCGCGGGCTGCGCCACGATCCGTGCGGCGAGCCGCTGCGCCGCCGCCGAGGCGGGACCGGTCATCGAGGCCGCGATCTTCTGGGCTGCCGTACGGGCCGCACCGGCGTACGGGGCGCCGGCATCGGCCGCGGCGAGGGCCACGGCCAGTGCCGAGGCCTCGTCGGCGGTGAAGTGGATCGGGGGCAGGGTCATCTCCCGGTCGATCGACCAGCCCCCGCCCCGCCCGGTGGTGGTGCGTACCGGGACGCCGGTCTCCATCAGCGCCTGCAGGTCGCGCTGGACCGTGCGCGTGCTCACCTCGAACCGCGCGGCGAGCGCAGCGACCGTCAGCGGTCGCGGCGCCACCGCGCGCAGTTCCTCCACCAGGGCGTAGAGCCGGACCGTGCGGTTCATACCCACGACGCTACCGTCCCGCGGCGGCCAGGAAGTCCTGCTCGCGGCGCAGTTGGCGCTCGGTGACGGTCAGCGGGAACAGGGTGAAGCCGTGCATGGCGCCCGCGACGACTTCGAGTCGCGCGGGCGCGCCCGCCGCCCGCCACCGCCCGGCCAGGAACACCGAGTCGTCCATGAGCGGATCCTCGGTGCCGACGACGAACCGGGCCGGCGGCAGGCCGGTGAGGTCGGCGTACATCGGCGAGACCTCGGGATCGCGGCGCTGCTCCGCCGCCATGCCGGGCGTGCACTGCTCGTAGGTCCACCGCAGCGTGTCGGTGTTGCTCAGCAACGCCCTGGAGCCGAAGGACCGCTGGCTCGGTGTCATCGACAGGTCGTAGGGGCCGAACAGCAGGTGGGCCGCCCGGAACGCGCCGGTGATGCCGTGGCGGTCGCGCAGGCGCAGCAGCGTGACCACGCTGAGGTGGGCGCCGGCCGACTCGCCGCCGATCAGGAGCCGTTCGGTGCCGAACTCGGCCGCGGCGTGCTCCACCAGCCATCGGGCGGCCGCTTCGCAGTCGTCGGGCCCCGCTGGGAAGGGGTGTTCGGGTGCGAGGCGGTACTCCACGCTCACCACGGCCAGCCGTGCCCGCTCGGCGAGCCGCCACAGCCTCTCGTCCTGCCCGTCCGCGGAGCCGAACATCCAGCCTCCGCCGTGGATGTGGAGGTAGACGCCGTCGATGTGGTCCGGCCTGAAGACCCGTACCTTCACCTCGCAGTCGAGGATGCGGTCCTGGCCCTGCGGCAGTCTCACCGGCGGCGTGTCGCCGCCGAGGCGGTTGCGCCGCAGGCCGGCCAGCAGGGTCGCATCGGGTGTTCCGGCGCGCTGCGGCCGGCTCGCGGCGGTGGTCTCGAACCGCTCGTTGAACGCCAGGGTCTCGGTGCGGAGGTCCTCGTCTGTGATCATCATGTCGCCCATGCTCACAGCCGTGTGCGACAGCGTGGTGTCACCCTTTTCCGGAGAGCTGCGTCACACTCCTGGCGCCGCGCCGCCGCGCCCGGTCACGAGGTGCGGAAGGTGCCGGTGTACACGTCCGTGCGGTTCTGTGGTGCGTCGGAGTGGGTCTCGGTCAGCACCGCCCGGACTCCCTTGCCGTCGGCGACCAGGCCCTGGTAGTCGCCGAGGAAGTAGCCCCCGGCGAACGGGGCCTGCAGCCAGTCGAAGATCCGCGAGATACGGCGTTCGCTGCGCAGCCCCGGGTCTCCGTGCGGCAGTGTGGCCAGTTGGTAGGCGGTGGGCAGGGTGGTGGTGTCGCCGGGCTTGAGGAAGCGCAGGTCGTAGTAGGTGAGCGCGACCGTGCCCCGCTCGTCGACGGCGATCGACGGGGAGAAGCCGGGCACGCCCTCCGGGCTGATCTGCTCCGGGCTCCCCCAGGTGCGGCCGCCGTCGGTGGAGCGCACCAGCTGGACGGAGTCGAAGCTGCCGCCGGAGAAGTCCGCGCCCTCGTAGGCCATGTACAGGGCGCCCGTCCTCGGGTCGATGGCCGGGCTGGGCAGGGTGGATCCGGCGCGCAGCATCTTGGCGGGGTCGTTCGGGTCGACCTCCGGTACGGAGGTGTCGCGGGCCACCGTGACCGGGGCGCTCCAGGTCCTCCCGGCGTCGGTCGAGGTGACCATCTCGTAGCGGGCTTCGGCGACGGTGCTCAGGTCGTCGGTGTAGGTGATCCGGTCGAAGAAGTCGTACAGGGTGCCGGTGTGCCGGTCGACGACGATCTGGTGGCCGATGGTCTGGGTGTTGGGCACGCCGCTGGTCTCGACGAACGGCCGGGCCTCGCTCCAGGTGCGGCCGCCGTCGCGGGTGAGGGAGATGTAGCCCGGACCGTCGAGGGAACCCGGGCCGGGCGGGTCGTTGTCGAGGCGGTTCCAGACCTGGTAGGCGGTGCCCTTGCGGATCGGGTCGGCCGTGAGGGTGGGCTTGTCGTTGAAGAAGGGCTGCGCGTCGACGTGCGTGGTGGTGAGGTTCTGCCAGGTGCGGCCGCCGTCGCGGGAGGTCGCGGCGAGGAGGGCGGTGCGCGTGCTCTTCGTGAAGTCGACGCCCTCCCCGCCGGCGTAGACCGTGCCGTCCGGTCCGGTGCTCACCCAGGGGTCCGTTGCCCGTTCGTAGTCCGCGCCGCCCGGGGCGCACAGGCTGAACGGCAGGGTGCTGGTGTGGAAGGTGCGGCCGTCCGTGGACCAGGAGGCGACCAGGCCACGGGCGCCGCCGTCGTTCCAGCGGTCCTGCTGGAACACGGTGACCACGCGCTTCGGGTCGCGGGGGTCGACGGACAGGTAGGGCTCGACCTCGGTGCCCGGGTAGACGACGCTGTCGGGGGACTGCGCGCCGATGGTGCAGTCCGCGTACGGGTCGCCGCCGGACACCTTGGTCAGGGGTCCGCCGTCGGGGCTGTGGTCTGCTGCGGCGGGGGTCGCGCCGGTGACCGTGGTGAGCAGGATCGCGGCGGTGGCGACGGCGGTCAGGGGCAGGGGGACGCGCATGCGGGATCTCCTCCGGGCCTCGGCGGCCGGGGTTCGCGGGACCGCCGTCGGCGGGGCGGCGTGGGGGCGCGGGGCGTACCGGAAGGCGGGGGTGGGACGACTCCGCTTGATCCTCTTCGGCGTCGCGGCCGGCCTCCTTGATGGGCCGGACGGCGGAGTGCTCCCCCGGCGAAACGGCGAGCGGCCGTGTGCGAGCGGCGGCACGCCGGAGCGTGCCGGGCTTCACTCCGGAGCGGATCCCCGTGCCGAGCGGTCCGGCGCGCGCCGTTCCCCCGGTTCGAGGCCGACGCCCGTGACGGCTACGCCGTCGGGGCGAGGGCCCGGGCCGTGCGTACGGTGGGCGAGTTGCGCATGGTGACGGCGTACAGGGTGGCCGACACCGCCATGCCGACGGGCAGGGAGAGGTCCGCGCCGCCCAGGAGGCCCGCGACGGGGCCCGTGTAGAGGGTGTCGACGCAGAGGGCCGCCGCGCCCGCCCCCGCGCAGAGGGCGAGGGCCCCCGCCGGGTTGACGCCCGCGGTGTACCGGTAGGGGCTGTGGGCGGTCTCGTCTTGCCGAGGACGCCGTACATCGCCCGGGTGATCACCTCGCTGGGGGTGCCGGAGGCCGGGCCCGAGATGGCCAGCAGCCCGGTGAGCAGCCAGAAGAGGTTGCCCACCACGGTCACGGCGATGGCCTGCCAGAGGCCGAGTCCCATGAGGACGAGGGCGCCGCCGACGACCAGGCTGAGGTGGTTCACGTTCGCCGCGGCCCAGACGGCGAAGAGGTCGCGGGGGCGGCCGTGGCGTCTCCGCGTCGGGGATGTGATCGATGCCGTGGGCCTCGATGGGCGCCCGCGCGCTCCGGGGCGGGCCGGGCGGCCCCGGAGCTGCTCACGACACCCGGCCACCGAACTCCCCGACCTGCCGGTGCTGCTCACCGTCCTCGACGGCCGCCGCGGCCCGGTCCAGGATGCACTATTATCGTCGGAGAGACGATAATAGTGCGCGGGTACGCCTGTCACACATGACACCTTCCGGAGAGCTCAATTGATCACGCGTCAGCGCCTGAACGCGCACGCCGCCTCCGTACCCAGTCCCATAGCGGCGGCCCGGGCGCTCGCCGGCCCCTACCGCCCGGACCGCATCGAGGACCCGGTCATCGCCTGGATGCAGCGCGGCCGCACGGTCCTGGGGCTGGTGGCCGTGGCATGGCTGCTGCTGGCCTATCCCCTGCGAGAGGGGCGCCAGGACTTCGTGCTCGGCAAGCTGGAGGAACTGCTGATCGGCTGCGCCATCGTCGTGGTGGCCGGCGCCCTCGGCGTCGGCCTGTGCATCGCGCTGGCCCGCGCACCCCTGGGGCGCGTCTACGCGCGCCGGCTGGGCGGCCCACTGCTGGCGCTCGGAGCGCCGGCCCTCGGGGTCGGCGTGATCTGGCTGATGACGGCGGCCCTGGGCGGCGACATCGTCTCGCCCTCGGACGTGGGCCCGCACGACATCACCTTCGGGCTCTTCGGCAGCTTCCTGGGCCGCGTCTTCACCGGCCTGCTGATCTTCCTGCTCTTCGTCGTCGCGACGCTCGTCTGCGCCGTCCTTCTCGTCGCGGCCGTGCTCTTCACCCTGGCCGCCCTGGTCATCGGACTGAACGGCTGCTTCCGCACGGGGGACGTGCACGAGCTGATGCCGGCGCTGCTGTCCCCGCTGCTGGTGTGGTCCCTCTTCGGCTTCCAGCTCTTCGACGGCCCGGACGTGTCCGCGCCGCCCGAGGTGCTCTGGGCGTTCATGCTCGGCGGCCCGGTGTCGGTCACCGCGCTGTCCCTGTGGGAGGTACGGCGGCTGCGCAGCCGGTACGGCATCACACTGGGCTCGCTCCTCGGCCGCTAGATGTATTGATCACGAGCGTTGTTGACACTCGGTGGGTCTTGAACATGACGAAGACCTCCGGTGTGGTGGGAGCTGTCTAGGAACCCATTGCACAACGGAGGTCTTCGTGTCCCACCGTAATGCCCGGCTGACCGTCTTCGGTAGGCGCCTGCTGGTCGAGCGGGTCGCTTCGGGCCGCCCGGTCGCGCACGTGGCCGCCGAGATGGGCATATCTCGGGCCACCGCACACAAGTGGGTGCGCCGGTGGCGGGACGACGGCCCGGCCGGGTTGCACGACCGCTCCAGCCGACCTCGCACGACCCCGCACCGGACCTCGGCCGAGGTCGAAGCGAGGGTCTGCGACCTGCGGCGGGCCCGCAAGCTGGGCCCCGCCCGGATCGGCCCGGTCCTTGGCCTGCCCGCCTCGACCGTCCACCGAATCCTGACCCGGCACGGTCTGAACCGGCTCTCGTTCATGGACCGTCCCACCGGCACCCTGATCCGCCGCTACGAACGCGAGAAGCCCGGCGAGCTGATCCATGTCGATGTGAAGAAGCTCGGCCGAATCCCCGACGGCGGCGGCCACAAGGCCCTGGGCCGGCAGGCCGGCCGTGCCACCCGCAACGGGATGGGCTTCGACTACGTCCATTCCGCGGTCGACGACCACTCCCGCCTGGCCTACAGCGAGATCCACCCCGACGAGAAGGTCGCGACCTGCGCGGGGTTCCTCACCCGCGCGGCCGCGTTCTTCCACCACCACGGCATCACCCGCATCGAACGGGTCCTGACCGACAACGCCTGGGCCTACCGCAAGGGCCTGGCCTGGAAAACCGTCCTGGCCCACCTCGGCGCGAGCGGCAAACTCACCCGCGCCTACCGGCCCCAGACCAACGGCAAAGTCGAACGCTTCAACCGCACCCTGCTCGACGAATGGGCCTACCTGCGGCCCTACACCTCAAACGACGAGCGGACAGCAGCCCTGGCAGACTTCCTCCACACCTACAACCACCACCGCTGCCACACCGCCCTGGGCGGACACCCGCCCATCAGCCGCGTAAACAACCCTGCGGGTCAATACAGCTAGAGCGTGTTCGACGGCGCGAGCTCTCGGCGTACCGACGGGCGGCCCCTGGCCCGGGAGGACCGGGCCTGGAGGGACCACGAGCCCGAGCACGACAGCATCGCCTTCTTCCGCCCGACTACGTGGCACGAGGCGCGGAGGGCGCAGTGCCCCGGCGGGCAGCCGCGGGACTGCGCTTCGCCGTCAACGGCCGGCTGACGCGCCGGAACCCCGACGCGGTCGCGGTCGCGGTGGTGCCGGGACTCTGACGCGGGGCCGCCCGCCAGGCGGACGTGTCCACCGGTCGATGGACAACCGGTCCATCGACCGGTTGTCCAGGTCCACCCCTCTCGATCCCTAGCGTTGGAGTGGAAGATCCGGGAGAGCCTCGAAGCGCCCCCGCCACTCATCGAAACGAGGGGTTGCCCCATGAGCCCGTTCCTGACCGCCTTGATCGCCAGCGGGGTGATCCTGGTCATCATCCTGTCCACCGACCTGGGTACCCGTCAGATCACCAACATGCGGCTGCTGCGCTCGATCATCGCGATCGCCGTCGTGCTCGCGCTCTTCGTCCATTCGCTCCCCCTGGACGGGAACGACCCCTGGCTCCAGCTCGCCGGAATCGGCGCGGGAATCCTCTGCGGCCTGATCGCCGTACCGTTGCTGCCCGCCCACCGGGGCTCCGACGGCAACGTCTACACGCGGGGCGGCGCCGCCTACGCGATCCTGTGGACCTTGGTCTCCGCCTCCCGCGTGCTGTTCGCCTACGGTTCCGAGCACTGGTTCGGGCAGGACGTCATCACGTTCAGCATCGAGAACAAGCTGAGCGGGCAGGACGTCTACTCGAACGCCTTCGTGTTCATGGCCCTGGCCATGGTCCTCACGCGCACCGGCGTGCTGCTCGTCAAGCGCCGTCGGCTGCAGGGCGCCCCGGCCTCGACGAACGAGAACTTCGTCGAGGCGTAGAACCGTTCCGCGGCGGCGGCCTTCCGCACCCGGCCGGCCCGCGGACCGGCGGAACAGCAGAACAGCGGAATGCAATGCGGCGGCGGCGCCGATGTCCAGGGCTTGACGGGCATCGGCGCCGCCGCCGCGCTGCCGACGACCTCGGAGAGCGCCTGGGCCCGGCGAGGTCGGACAGCGTAGAGCGGCAAGGCAGGACGCGTGCGGAACTCGGCGGGTCCCCGGTCGGGCGCTTCCCGGCGTACGCCGCGATGACCGCCCTCCACTGGTCGCCCTCCACCGGGGCCATGGCCCCGGTGTCCGGCTGCGCGCCGGTACCGCTCGCGGCCGCGGGCGGCAACGGCAAAGTCGAACGCTTCAACCGCACCCTGCTCGACGAATGGGCCTACCAGCGGCCCTACACCTCGCACAACGAACGGACAGGGGCCCGGGCAGACCTCCTCCACACCTACGACCACCACCGCTGCCACACCGCACTGGGCGGACACCCTCCCCTCACCCGCGTCAACAACCCTGCGGGTCAATACACCTAGGCCGTTCCCTCTCCCCCGAGCCTTGTGCGCGGTGTCCGGCTGACCTAGCCTCCAGGGGTTGCCGCTCGTCCGTCCGGGACAACCGAAGGCTCCGCGCCCGAAACCCGCCCACCGGGAATCGGAGCTTCCGTGACCAGTCATCACATGCCCGTACTCTCAGCCCGTTTACCGGGCGCTCCGCGACCGGGGCCGTCGCGGTGAGCGTGCCGGTCCGTCCGTCGGACGGCATCGTCGGGCCGTTGCGGTCCGCGCTCGGAGCGGCGGTGCACGCGCCCGGGACCGCCGGGTACGAGAACGCCCTGGCCCGCGTCTTCTTCCCCGATGCCGCCCGGCGGCGGCCCGCGTGCGTCGTGGCGCCCCGCACGGCCGCCGACGTCGCGACCGTGCTGAAGGCCGCCGCGGAGGCGGGAGTCCGGGTGACGGTGCGGGGCGGTGGTCTGAGCTCGAACTGTGTCGCCGACGGGGCCGTCGTGCTGGACCTCTCGGAACACGGGAACTCCGCCCGTCCGGACGGAGACCGGGTGGTCGTCGGCGGTGGGGCGACCATGGCCACCATGCTCGGGGTCCTCGGCCCGGCGGGCCGTACGGTGCCGGTCGGCGTGTCCGGCCACACCGGGCTGGGGATGGCCACCCGAGGCGGCATCGGCTACCTGACGAGGTCCCTGGGGCTCACCGTCGACCATCTCGTGGGGGCCGAGCTGGTCCTCCCCTCCGGTGACGTGGTGCGTCTGTCGGAGCGGAGCGCCGGTGAGGAGGCCGACCTGTGGTGGGCGGTCCGGGGCGGCGCGCCGTACGTCGGCGTGGTGACCTCCGGGGTGTTCCGCACGCACGAGAGCGCCCCCGTCTGGGTCGACCGCGCGGTGGTGGGCCTGGACGCCCTCGCCACGTACTTCCGGGTCGCCCCCGAGCTTCCGCGGGACACCAGCATGAGCGCGGTCCTCGGCTACACCCCCCTCTCCCCGGACGAGCCGGTCCTGTTCGTCTACACCGCCTGCGCGAGCGGGGACGACAGCGCCGTCGGGCGGGCCAGGGCGGCGGCCTCCGCCGTCGTCGCCGGCGCGGGCCCGCCGCCGCTCTACCGCTCGGAGGGTTCCGGCCGCTGCCTGGCCGGGCTGCCCGAGTTCGCCGTCCCGGGTGCCGGCGGCGCCGAGCCCGGACCGATCCGGCTGCCCCGGCCGGGTGACGGTCCGCGCGGGTCGTTCTCCGGCAAAGCGGTCTTCACCGGTCCCACCCTCGACGCCGCGGTCGCCGGCGCCCTCGCGGACCGGATCCGCGCCGCGCCCACGAAGGCCTGCCGCATCGACTTCCAGCACACCGGCGGGGCTCTGGCCGACGTCGACGACACCGCCACCGCGTTCTGGGGCCGGACCGCCGAATGGAGCATCCCGCTGAACGCGATCTGGGACGACCCCGCCGATACCGGGGCCTGCGGGTCGTGGGCCCGCGGCACGCTGGGCGCCCTGGCCGCGCACACGGTCGGGGTCTACAACGTGGAACTGCGCCCGGGCCTCCCCGAAACGGCCGCCGAGACACGGGCGGCCTACGGCGGCAACCTGGCCCGCCTCCGGGCACTGCGGCACCGCTACGACGGTGCGGGACTCCTCTCGCCGCTCCTCGCCTGACCCGACCGGCTCCGCCCGCCCGACGCACGGACGGGCGGGCGGAGCCGGGGGCGGGCCGGGAAGGGTCAGGCGAGGCGGTCGGGCAGCGGAGCGAGGGTGAAGTTGTCCCAGATGAAGTTGTCCATCTGGTGCTGGTCACCGCTCAGGTTGACGACGCGGTCGACCTGGCCGTCGGCGTTGAAGTGCCACACCAGGGCCCAGGTCGTGTCGACCTTGCCGGTGCCGGCGGTCGTCCAGCCGCGGTGGATGTCGACGACGTACTCGTCGTTGCTGCCGAAGAAGATCGGGTCGGCCTGGAAGCCGGCCTTGCCGAGCTGGTCGAAGAAGCTGCGGACTTCGGCGACCCCGTGCTTGGTCCCGGACAGCGGATGCCGCCCGGGGATCGTCCACCGGATGTCCGGCGCCAGGACCGCACTCATGCCTTCGACGTCCCCTGCCGCGTAGGCGGCGAAGAACTTCTCGACCGCCTCGACCTTCGGATCCTTCTGGTTCATGAACTCATCTTCCGTGTAGGTGCGTTGGGGCTCCATCCTCGCAAGGGCCGCGCTGCGGCCACCAGCACTTTCTGCATCGTGAGACCCCGCCTCACTCCTCGGTCGGGCCGAGGTCGGGGCGGTCACGCAGCTCGACCGTGCGGGTGGCCGAGGCGTGCAGTTCGAGGACGGTGATCTCGTTGCGCCCGGCCCTGAGCACCGGGCCCGGGACGTACAGCGTTGCCTGGGCGCCGCGGGACCAGTAGCGGCCCAGCGCGAACCCGTTGACCCAGACGTTGCCCTTGGTCCAGCCCTCCAGGGCGAGGAAGGTGTCGGCGGGCCGCTCGACCTCGACGTGGCCGCGGTGGAAGGCGGGTCCCACCGGGGGTGACTGCGGGTCGAAGGAGGTGAAGGGCAGCGCGGCGAGATCGTCGAGGGGCAGGGCGCGGCTGGACCACGTCGCCGGTTCCCGGCCGCCCACCAGGGTGCGGCCGAGGAGTCCCTTGCGGTCGTGGACGCCCGGCCCGTAGTTGACCCTGCCCTGGTTCTCCACCAGCACCGTCAGCCGGGCTCCGGGACGGGGGACGGTGAAGGCGAGGGCGTGCTCGCGGCCCTCTCGTTCGAGTACGCCGACCGGTTGTCCGTCCACGAAGACCTGCGCGCGGTCGCGTACGTCCTCGGCCCGCAGGACGACCGGCCCCCGGTCCGGCAGCCGGGTCTCGTACAGGACGAAGCCGAAGTCCTGGCCGAGTTCCTCCATCGTGAGCGGGCGGGCCGCCTCCACGGCGCCGCCGAGGAGGTCCGCGCGGTCCAGCAGGGGCGCGCAGTGGGTGAGTGGGACCGGCCCGAGGCCGAGCTTGGGCGCGGGGGCGGGCACCGGCTCGTCGGGGACCGGAACGTGCTTCGCGAGGACCTCCCGGAAGGCGGTGTACTTGGGCGTGGGATCGCCCGCCTCGTCCAGCGGTGCGTCGTAGTCGTACGAGGTGACGGTGGGGCGGTAGGTGCCCTTGTCGTTGGCCCCGTTGGTGAAGCCGAAGTTCGTGCCGCCGTGGAACATGTAGACGTTCACGGAGGCACCGGCCGCGAGCAGCCGGTCGAGTTCGGCGGCGGCGTCGTCGGCGCCCCGGACGGCGTGGGTCCCGCCCCACCGGTCGAACCAGCCGATCCAGAACTCCGAGCACATCAGGGGCCCGGCGGGCTGGTGCTCGCGCAGCGCGGCAAGGCCGCTCTCGGCCCTGCTGCCGAAGTTGACGGTGCGCAGCACCCCTTCGAGGCCGCCGCGCCCGAGGTCCGAGGGCTGGTCGCAGGTGAACAGGGGGACGTCCACTCCGTGGCGGCGGAGCAGAGCGGCCAGGTCGGCGAGGTATGCGGCGTCGTCCCCGTAGGCCCCGTACTCGTTCTCCAGCTGGACGGCGAGCACCGGCCCGCCGCGGCTCCCGAGCGAGGGCAGCAGGGGTGGCAGGAGGGCTCCGAGGTACTCGTCCACGGCCCGCAGGAAGCGCGGGTCGCGGCTGCGCAGCGCGATGCCTTCCTCGGCGAGGAGCCAGGAGGGCAGGCCGCCGCCCTCCCATTCCGCGCAGATGTACGGTCCGGGGCGCAGCAGCACGTGCAGGCCCTCGGCGGCGGCGAGCCGGAGGAACCGGGGCAGGTCGAGGCCCGCGTCGAGCCGGAACTCTCCGCGCCGGCGGGCGTGGAGGTTCCACGGGACGTAGGTCTCGACCGTGTTGAGGCCCAGCAGGCGCGCCTTGTGGAGCCGGTCGGCCCATTGCTCCGGGTGGACGCGGAAGTAGTGCAGTGCACCGGAGACGATGCGGAACGGGCGGTCGTCGAGACGGAAGCCGTCTGCGGCGATCTCCAGTCGGGGCATGCCGTGCGCTCCTCGGGATGCGGGGAAGGGGGAGGCGGGGGAAGGGGAAGAGGGGACCCGTCAGTTCAGGGGGCGGCACAGCAGTGCGTCGGGGACGCCGCCGTGGTTCCACCGCCAGGTGAAGGCGACTCCGGCGATGTATTCGGTGTCGGCGCACTGGCCCTTGTAGTAGCCGGGCGCCCAGTCGCTGCCGGTCGAGCCCCCGGTGGCCGGGCGGTTGTCGCCGTGGTCGAACCAGAGGGTCCGTCCGGTGACGGGCAGTGGGGCGGCGGCGGGAGCGCAGAGCAGGGCGGACATGGCGTTGGCGCGCACGCTGTAGCCGACGGCGAAGGAGTTCTCGGGGCACTGGAGCTTGTTGTAGCCGTCCGCCCAGTCGCCCCGGGTGACGTAGCGCTCGTCCGTGACCACGGTCCAGGGGCCGTCCGCCTTGCGGGGGCCGCCGGCGTCGGTGCACAGGCCCCGGCTGTCGCTGCGGGCCAGGCCGGTCAGCCGCTGGCTGTCGGGGCAGTTGCCCTTGCGGTTGCCCGGTGACCAGTCCGGCCGTGCCGACATCGTGGCGGAGACGTCGTAGTCGGTGTGGTCGAGGTCGAGCATGTTCCAGTGGCCGACCTGGGGTACCTGGCCGGTGCGGCCGGGGGCGGAGACCAGTTTGTTCCAGTCGTCGGCGCGCCAGTCGCCGCCGTCCTCGATGCCCTGGCGGACGCCGGTCGCGCTGTAGGACAGCAGTGACCAGTTGTCCATCGGGGCGCCGGCCGCGTCGGTCCAGCCGACCAGGGGCCAGATCGCGAAGTCGGTGTCGTTGGCCGTGAGGATGTCGGTGAAGTTGTGCAGCCAGGCCCGTTCCTTGGCGTCGTCGGAGCCGCGGCCGCCGGCGCCGAACTCGCTGATCCACACCGGGGCGGTGAAGTGCTGGCCGGCTTCGGTGACGAACAGTGCCTCCTGGTTGACCACCTGGGCGAGCTGCTGCGGGGTGAAGTCCTGGTAGCGGGGGTCGCTCGTGGAGCCGGGGCCGCTGCCGGCGCCGGTGTTGGCGGGGCCGGTGTAGGCGTAGAAGTGGGCGGCGTAGACGAGCTTGCCCGACTCGATCAGGGTGTGGGAGAGGTTGGCGACCGGGGTCAGCATCGGCCGCCCGTGCGGGAGTCCGGCGAGGGGGACGCCGTACCAGTTGATGCCCTCCATGACGACGAGCATGTCGGGGTCGGCCCGCAGGATCCGGTTTCCGGCCTCTTCGAAGGCGGCGTAGGCGTCGTGGTCGTCGTACCAGCCCCAGTTGGGGTCGTCCCAGGTGTCGCGGCGGACCTCGTTGCGCAGGTCCGCGCCGACCACGCGCTTGTCGGCCTTGTAGCGGTTCACCATGAACAGCCAGTCGTCCACCCACTGCTGGGTGCTCTGGCTGCTGTTCCAGCGTTCGTTGCCGTCCAGGCCGCAGCAGAAACGGGCGGTGGTCGTGTGGTTGTTGAGGATCACCGCGAAGCCGTCGGCGGTGAGGGCGGCGATGACGGCGTCGAGGACCTGGAGGGGGGTCTTGCCCTTGAGCTGCGGATTGGCGGCGACCGCGGAGTCCGGGACGGGCGTGGTGTCGTGGACGAGGGCGTTGGAGAACGGCAGCCGGATGCTGTTGAGTCCCAGGCCGTGGAAGTCGGCCAGGATGGCGGCCATGGGGGCCCGGTCCAGGCCGAGCGGCATGCTGTGGGCCGGTTCGCCGTGCATGTGACTGGCGGGGTCGTTGATGTCCCCGCTCCCGGTCCACGTCCCCTGGGCTCCCGCCCAGTTGCCGGCCTTCAGCTTGAAGCGGTTGCCGCCGGCGTCGACGATCCAGCGGCCCCGGGTGCTGAGGGGTCCGGTCCAGGAGGCGGCCAGCTGGGGGCCGGTCAGGGCCGTGGGCGGGGCCGGGGTGCCGGTCGCGGCGGCGGTCGCGGTGGCGGTCGCGGCGGATCCGTCCGGGGCGGATCCGTCCGGGGCGGATGCCGCCGCGCCGGCGGTCGTACTCGTGCCGAGGAGCAGCGCGGACAGCACGGCGAGTGCCGCGGTCGCGCGTCGGAGCAGTGGGGTGCCTGTCACGTGGGCCCCTTCCGGGGGTGGAGGATGTGCCGTGCTCTTGGCGTGCGGGCGGCCGGTGGGGGGCGGGCCGCCCCGCGGTCAGCCCTTGAGGCCGCTGGTGGCGATGCCCTCGACGATGTAGCGCTGGGCGACCAGGAACATGACGACCAGGGGGGCGATCGTCACGACGGCTCCCGCGAACAGCCCGGGCAGGTTGACGGTCTGTGAGGTGAGGAACGTCGACAGGGCGATCTGCGCGGTCCAGGCCGACGGGTCCTGGCCGATGACCAGGGGCCACAGGAAGGAGTTCCAGCTGTCGATGAACGCCAGTGCTCCGAGCGAGGCGAGCATGGCGCCCGAGTTCGGCAGGGCGATCCGGCGGTAGAGGCCGAACCAGCCCAGCCCGTCGAGCCGTCCGGCCTCCTCGATCTCGGCCGGGAACCGGAGGTAGAAGTTGCGGAACAGCAGGACGGCGAAGGGGTTGAACAGGCCGGGCGCGATGATGCCCCACAGGGTGTTCACCCCGCCCATCGATCCGACCACGACGAACGTCGGTACGAAGGTGACCGAGCCCGGGATCATCAGGGTGGCGACCACCAGGGCGAGCAGGACGCCGCGTCCGGGTACGGGTATCCGTGCAAAGGCGTAGCCGGCGGCGGAGGCCAGGAGGGTGGAGACGGGGGCGGTGACGAGGGCGATCAGGGCCGAGTTCGCCAGTGCCCTGCCCATGGACAGGGCCGGGTCGTCGAAGAGCGCGCTGAAGTTCTCGAAGTGCATCGGGGACGGCCACCACGTCCACTGCGGCGAGGTCACGCCCGGGGTGTCCATCAGGGCGCCGCGCAGCATCAGGTAGAAGGGCGTCAGGAAGGCAGTCGTCAGCAGGCCCACCAGCAGTCCCCGCGCCGTGAGGCGCAGGGCTCCGGAGAGCCTGGGCACGGTGCTCATGTGCGGCTCATCCTTCCTTCCTCCCGAATCCCGTGAAGCGCCCCTGGATCAGGGTCACTCCGACGATGAGGGCGGTGAGCACGAAGGCCCCGGCCGATCCGAGGCCGTAGTCCTGGCTGCCCATCGCGGTGTTGTACAGGTGGACCAGCGGGGTCTGCACGGGGGCCGCTCCGGTGCCGGAGAGCCCGCTGTTGAACAGGTTGTAGAACTCGTCGAAGGCCTGGAAGGCCGCGATGAAGAGCAGCATCAGCACGGCGACGGAGGTGTTGCGCAGCATCGGCAAGGTGATGCTGCGCAACAGCCGCAGGCCCTTCGCCCCGTCGAGCGCGGCGGCCTCGTAGAGGTCCTGGGGGATGCCCTGGAGTCCGGCGAGGAAGAGCACCATGTAGAAGCCGACCTGGAGCCAGAGGCGGAGGGTGACCAGGACGACCCAGTACAGCGGTGGTGAAGTGGTCTGCAGCCAGGGGACCGCTTCCATGCCGAACCATCCGGCGACGGTGTTGGCGATGCCGGTGGGCAGCCCGTTGAACAGGGACATCTTCCACAGGAGCGAGGCGGCCACGTAGGACACGGCGGCCGGGATGAGGAAGGCGGTGCGCAGTACGGCCCGCCCGCGCCGGATCCGGTGCACCAGCAGGGCGAGCCCGAGGGAGGCGGCGAAGGTGACGGGCACGATGAAGGCGGTGAACAGGAGGATCTGGCCGAGGGAGGCGCGGAACGTCCGGTCGGAGAGCAGCGTCAGGTAGTTGTCCAGGCCGACCCACCGGCCGGGGGCGATGGTGCCGCGGGCGTCGCTGAGGCTGAGCAGGAAGCTCCAGCCGATGGCGACGTACTTGAAGGCGCCGAGCCCGATGAGCGTCGGCGCGGTGAGCAGCGCGAAGGCGGCCCAGGCCGAGCGCCCGGCGCGGGGGCGCCGGCCGGCGCGGGCTGGGCCCCGGCCGGAGGGGCGGGCGGGCCCGGACCGCCGCCGGGTGCGGGGCGGGCCGGTGTGCGGTGCCGCGACCATCAGCCGCGCTGCTTGTCGACGACCGTCTGGGCCCGGTCCACCGCTTCCGCCATGATCTGCGCGGGGTCCCCCTGCCCGCCGACGATCTTCGCGGCGGCCGCCCTGAAGGCGTCGCTCACGGCGGTGTCCCAGGTGCCGGGGTTGGGCTTGCCGTACTTGGCGGCGAGTTCCACGGTCTCCCGGGCGGGGCCGCCGGAGAGCTTCTCGGCGCCCGCCGCCACGGACTTGCGGGGCGGTACGTGGAACCCGTAGCTCTCGGCCCAGTCCTTCTGCAGGCCGCTCTCCTGGATCCACAGCCACTGGACGTACTTCTTGGCGGCGTCCACGTGCCGGCCCTTGGCGTTGACGCAGCTGGTCCAGCCGCCGACGCGTACGGCGGGGCTCCCGCCGGCCTTGAAGGCGGGCCACGGCAGGACGCCGAAGTCGTCGCCGAGCGCGGTCTTGACCGCGGGCATCGCCCACAGGCCGCACCACTGCATGGGCACGACGTCCTGGGTGAGGGCGGACGGGTCCCACCAGTCGGTGGTGTAGCCGAGGAGCAGGGACTTGTCCTCGTGCAGGCGCCTGAGGCCGGTCAGGGCTTCGAGGGCCTGCGGGGAGCCGAAGGCGACCTTGCCGTCGGCCACCAGGTCTGCGCCGTTGGAGCGGACCGCGAGGATGGGGCTGTCGCCCAGGCCGTCGTTGCCGAGGAACAGGCCCTTGCCGGTCTTGGTGGTGAGGGCCTTCGCCGCCGCGACGAGTTCGTCGAACGTGGTGGGCGGGGTGATTCCGGCCTCGGTCAGCCTGCTCTTGCGAAAGTACAGCATCATGACGTCGTCGATCATCTTGACGCCGTAGAGCTTGCCGTCGACCGTCACGCCGGCGATGGCGTTGTCGTTGAAGTCGGACCTGGCGCTGCCGTAGAGGTCGTCCAGCGCGGCGATCTGGCCGCGGCGGGCCAGGGCGTCGCTGAAGTCGCCGATCTCGAAGACGTCCGGGGCGGCGTCGGTGAGCAGCGTCGCGTTGATCTTGGCGGTGTAGTCGCCGGGGACCCAGGTGACCTTGACGGCGATGTCCGGGTGGGCTTTGGTGAAGGCGGTGGCGTAGCGCAGCGCGGCCTGCTGGGCGCCGGCCTCGCCGTAGGCGTGGTACCAGACGTTCAGGGTGGTCCTGGCCGAGGACGAGGCGTCCGCGCCCGGGTTCGTGCTGCAGGCGGTGGTCACCACGCCTCCTGCGACGATCATCAGCGATCCGCCGAGGAAACGCCTTCGGCTAAGCTCGGTTCTGTGTGCGCTCATGTCGCATCCTTCCGTGAAGGCAGACGTGATGTGGGTGTGTTCGGCCCGGCCGGTGCCCTTCGTCAGTGCTTGCCGGCAGAGAAGGGCGCCGGGCGGGTGGGCCGTGTGCGGTGCTACGGGAACAGCGCCTGTACGGCGACCGCCGCGGCACCGCGGGCCCATTCCTCCCAGGGGAGGGGGCGCAGCGACAGCGGGCACCGGCCCGCCGCCCCGAAGGTGTGGGACGCGTAGGCGTCCTTGATGTGCTGTCCGAAGAGGTCGTAGGTGTCGGTCCCCTCGCCGCTCACGACGACGCGTTCCGGGCCGACGAGATTGACGAGCGTGGCGATGGCGACGCCGATCGCGCGTCCGGCGCGGGCGAACGCCTCGCGGGCCACGGGGTTCCCCTCGCGGGCCATCTCCACGGCCTGCTCGAACGCGAGCCCTCGGAGGCCGGTGCCCCGGCGGACCGCTTCGAGGATCGCGCCGCTCGACGCGATCGCCTCGACGCAGCCGGCCGATCCGCAGCGGCAGCGGGGGCCGGCCGGGTCGACGCAGATGTGCCCCATCTCCCCGGCCACTCCGTAGGCGCCCTTCACCAGCTGTCCGTTGACGACGATGGCGGAGCCGATGCCGGCGCCGATCGTGACCAGCGCGAAGTAGCCGGTGCCGACTCCCTCCCCGAACCACCAGTGTTCGGCGATCGTGAGGGCCTTGACGTCGTTCTCGACGGTGACGGTGAGGCCGGTGGAGGCGCTCACCATCGCGGCGAGCGGGACGTCGCTCCAGCCGAGGCGGCCGGAGAAGCGGACCCGGCCGCTCGCGCGGTCCACGTCGCCCGAGACCGCGATGCCCAGGTGCCGGGTCCGTTCGCGGAACGCGGGTTCGGCGTCGAGCAGTTCGCCGACCAGTTCGGTCAGGAGCCCGCTCACCGCCTCGGGCCGGCAGTCGCCGAGTGTCCGGCCCGCTGTCGCCCGGACCCGGGCCCGCAGGTCGCACACCACGCCGAACAGCCGGTCGTCGCTGATCTTCACGCCGACGAAGAACTCCCGGTCCGGCGTGACCGCCAGCGGGTTGACGGGCCGTCCGGCCCCTGGAGCGGTGCGTTCCGGGGCGAGTTCGTGCAGGTAGCCGTCGTCGATGAGCGGTCTCGCGGCCTTGGTGATGGCCGTCGAGGACAGCCCCGTCCGGCGCGCGAGTTCGACCCGGCTGAGCGGGCCCTCGGCCAGGAGCAGGGCGAGGACCGCGGTTTCGGCCGGTGCGGTGACCAGTGGTCGGGAGTCGTTTCGAAACACGGGTGCAACGTAGAGCAAATAAATAACTTCGTCCAGTATTGATTTCCCACCCGTCCCCGCCCTAACCTCTGGCCCAACTCGCGGACAGTACACGGGCGTTCGGCCCGGAGGGGTTCTCGCTCGCAGCACCCTGCGTACGGCCGTGGTCCTTTCCGCATCCTTGGAGACCCCTTCGTGCCTGCCGCGCTCCCGCTCGCCGCCTTCGACCCCGGCTCCGACGTCGCCCTCCTCCGCACGCCGAACAGCGTGTACGCCCTGCGCATCGGCCCCGACGGGAGCCCGCGGCACCTGTACTGGGGCGCGCCGCTCGACGCCCCGGACCTCTCCCGGCTGCCGGACCCGGCCTCGCCCGCCGCCAGCAGCTTCGAAGCCGACGCCGCCGCCGACGAACTCGCTCCGCAGACCGGTGCCCGGTTCGGCCCGGCGGGCCTCCAGGTCCGGTTCGCCGACGGGACGAGCGGCGCCCAGTGGCGGTTCACCGGACACACCGTCGACGGCGGCGAGCTGCGCCTGCGCCTCTCTGACCGCCGCTATCCCCTGCGCGCCGAGCTGTGCTACCGCGTGCGCCCCGGCAGTGACGTCATCGAACGCTGGGTGGAGCTCACCCACACCGGGACGGCGGACGAGGACGGGGCCGGGCCCATCACCGTCGACCGGCTGGACTCGGCCTCCTGGACGGCCCCCGCGCTGGCCGACTACCGGCTCAGCCACCTCACGGGCGGCTGGAACAGCGAGTTCCAGCTCCACCGGGACCGGCTCCCCGTCGCCGAGACGGTCCTCACGAGCCGCCGGGGGCTCACCGGCCACCACGCCGGCCCCTGGCTGGCGCTCGACGACGGCACCGCGTCGGAGGACCGGGGCGAGGTGTGGAGCACCGCCCTGGCCTGGAGCGGGAGCTGGCGCATCACGCTCCACCGCGACCCGGTCGGCCGCACCACCTGGACCGGCGGATTCGGGCACGAGGGCCTGCGCTGGACGCTCCGGCCGGGCGAGAGCCTGCACACCCCCGTGTTCGCCGGCCTCTACACCCCGCACGGATTCGGCGCGGCCAGCCACGCCTGGCACGGTCACATCCTGGACCACGTGCTGCCCGACCCCGGCCGGGACCTGCCCGTCCTCTACAACTCCTGGGAGGCCACCGGCTTCGGCGTCGACCAGCCGGGACAGGTCCGGCTGGCCCGGCTGGCCGCCCGGACCGGCGCCGAACTCTTCGTACTGGACGACGGCTGGTTCGGCGCGCGGCGCAGTGACGAAGCGGGGCTCGGCGACTGGGTACCGCGCCAGGACGCCTTCCCGGACGGCCTGCGCCCCCTCGCCGACGAGGTCCACCGCCTCGGCATGGAGTTCGGCCTGTGGGTGGAGCCCGAGATGGTCAACCGCGACAGCGACCTGTACCGCGCCCACCCGGACTGGGTCCTCCACTCCCCCACCCGCGAGGCGACCGAGCTGCGCAACCAGCTCGTACTGAACTTCGCCCGGCCCGAGGTGGAGGCCTGGGCCCACCACACCCTCGACGCCCTGGTCCGCGACCACCGGGTCGACTGGCTCAAGTGGGACGCCAACCGCGCCTTCACCGAGGCCGGCTGGGCCGGGCATCCCGATCCGGACCGGCTCTGGATCGACCACACCCGGGCCGTCTACCGCGTCATGGACCGGCTCCGGGCCGGCCACCCGGGCCTGCGCATCGAGGCGTGCGCCGGTGGCGGCGGACGGGTCGACCTCGGCATCCTCGCCCGCACCGACCAGGCCTGGACCTCCGACAACACCGATCCCGTCGACCGGATCGCGATCCAGGACGGCTTCAGCCAGCTCTTCCCCGCCCGGGTGATGGCCGCGTGGGTCACCGACAGCCCCAACGTCACCACCGGACGGCTCACCCCGCTGCGGTTCCGCTTCCACGTGGCCATGTCCGGCGCGCTGGGTCTCGGCGGCGACCTGACGGCCTGGTCCGAGGAGGAACTCGACGAGGCCGCCGGGCTCGTGGCCGAGTACAAGCGGATCCGTCCGCTGGTGCAGTACGGCCGCCGGCACCGCGTCAGGGGGGCGGAGGGGGTGAGCGCCGTCCACTACGCCGCCGAGGACGGCGGTGAACACGCCGTGCTCGCCTGGCGTCCCTCGGCCCGGTTCGGCCACCGTCCCGCCCCCGTCAGACTGCCCGCGCTCGACTCCGGCGCCCACTACCTGGACCCGGAGCTGGAGCACGTGCACAGCGGCGCCGTCCTGGTCCAGCGCGGACTCGACCTGCGGCTGCCCGCGGGCGACCACGCGAGCCGGCTGATCCGGCTGGTCCGCGTCACGCCCTGACCGCACCCCGACCGCAATACCCGCCCACGGACACCCTGGACCCGCCATGGACAACCGCCACGTTCTGGTCGTCGGCATCGACGGCGTACGGCTCGACCTGCTGCCGGAGCTGGACACCCCCCATCTCGACGAAGTGGCCCGCGCGGGCTTCCTGGCGCCCGTCGAGATCGACGACGCCACGCCGACCATGTCCGGTCCGTGCTGGACCACCGTCGTGACCGGGGTCGGCGTCGCCAAACACGGGGTGTGGGGCAACCGGCTCGACGGCAACCGGCTGGACGTCTTCCCCGACTTCACCACCCGCCTGGCCCTCGAATGCGGACGGCGCACCTTCGCCGTCGGCGGCTGGGCACCCCTGTTCCTCGCCCGACAGGGCGGGCCGCTCTTCACCGCCCCCAGCCGGCTGAGTTTCATCGCCCCCCGCGAGGACACCCCCGCGGCCTGGGAGGAGGCCGACGAGGCGGTGGCGGCCGAGGCCGCCCGCGTACTGGGCTCCGGGGAGGAGCTCCACGCCTCCTTCGTCTACCTCGGCGCCGTCGACGAGACCGCCCACTTCCTCGGCTGCGGCCAGGAGTACCGCCGCTCGATCGAGACGGCGGACCGCCGCCTGGGACGGATCGTCGAGGCCGTGCGCGAGCGCCCCGGCCGCGCCGGGGAGCGGTGGACGTTCATCGTGGTCACCGACCACGGCCACCGCGAGGAGGGGGGCCACGGAGGCCGCAGCGAGCGGGAGCGCACCGCCTGGGTGGCCGCGTGCGGCCCCGGCCTGCCGGCCGTCCCGGCCGGCGCGACCGTGCCGGCGGTCCGGCACGCCGACGTCGCCGCGCACGTCTACGCCGCGCTCGGCATCGTCCAGGATCCCCACTGGACCCTGGACGGCGCCGCGTTCACCGCCTGACCACCGTCGGCTCCACGGCCCTCGCGGCCCGCCCCGGTCCGGTGGCCTACCGCGTCCCGCCGCCGGGTGCGAGGCGGCGGGCCCCGGCCGACGGGGTCGCGGCGAACAGGCGCGGGGGGCGGTGGCCGGCCGCTTCGAAGGCGGCCGTGACGGCCCCGCCCACCGCGTCCTCCCGCTCCGCCTCCACCAGCGCGATGACGGAGCCGCCGAAGCCGCCCCCCGTCATCCGGGCGCCGAGCGCCCCGGCGTCCAGCGCGGCGCTCACGGCGAGGTCGGTCTCCGGGCACGAGACCCGGTAGTCGTCCCGCAGCGAGGCGTGTCCCGCGGTGAGGATCGGGCCGAGGGCCGCCGGATCGCCCTCCCGCAGCCGGGAGACGGCCTCCGTGACCCGGGCGTTCTCGGTCACCACGTGGCGCACCAGGGGCGCGAGTTCCGTCGGCAGGGCCTCCACGGCCTCGGGCAGTCCCCCGGCGTCCAGGTCGCGCAGGGCGGGCAGCCCGAGCAGCGCGGCCGCGCGTTCACAGCCCGCGCGCAGGGCGGCGTACGCCCCGTCGCCGAGGTCGTGGGCGACCCGGGTGTCCATCACCAGCAGCCCCAGCCCCCGGCCCCGGAGGTCGAGCGGGACCTGCCGGTGGTCCTGCGGGGTACGGGCGTCGAGATGGAGGGCGGCCTCGGCGGTGCAGCAGACCGAGGCCATCTGGTCCATGATCCCGCAGGGGACGCCCGCGAAGGCGTTCTCCGCGCGCTGGGCGGTCCGGGCGAGTTCGGGCCCGGACAGCCCCAGCCCGTGCAGCGCGTCGTAGGCGACGGCGACCGCGCACTCCAGCGCCGCCGAGGAGGAGAGGCCGGCGCCGGTGGGCACCGTGCTGTCGAAGTGCAGGTCCGCTCCCCCGACGGCGTGGCCCGCCTCCGTGAGCGCCCAGACCACTCCGGCCGGGTACGCGGCCCAGCCGGTCACCGCGCCCGGGGCCAGTGCGGCCACGGCCAGTTCGACGGTCCGCCCCCCGCCCTGCGCGCTGTGCAGCCGCAGCCGTCCGTCCGTACGCGCCCGGGCGGCGAGCAGGGTGTTCTGCGGGAGGGCGATGGGCAGGGCGAACCCGTCGTTGTAGTCGGTGTGTTCACCGATGAGGTTCACCCGCCCCGGCGCCGCCCAGACCCCGTCCGGGGGCCCTCCGTAGAGCCTCGCGAAGGCGTCCGCGACACCGTCGGCCCGGCTGTCCTCGTCCCACCGGTCGCCACGGTTCACGCCAGGGCCTCCCGCAGTCGTCGCGCGGCCTCCTCGGGGGCCACGTCGTTGATGAAGGCCTCCGTCCCGGACTCCGTCCCGGCGAGGAACTTGAGCTTGTCGGGGGTCCGCCGCACGGTGAACAGCTCCAGGTGCAGGGCCAGTTCCTCGCCCCCGGTGCGCGGGGCCTGGTGCCAGGCCGAGATGTACGGGGTGGGGGCCGGTCCCTGCGGCCGCCCCGGTACGGGGAACAGCCGGTCGAACCGGCGCAGCAGGTCCAGGTAGAGCTCCGGGAACTCGGCCCGCTCGGCCTCGTTGAGGCGGGTCAGATCGGGGACCCGGCGGTGCGGGTGGAGGTGGACCTCGTACGGCCAGCGGGCGGCGTAGGGCACGAAGGCGGTCCAGTGCTCCCCGGCCGTCACCACCCGGTCGGTGGCGGCGCGGGCGTCCGACAGCAGGTCCTCGAAGAGGTTGCGTCCGGTGGCGGCGCGGTGTGCGGTCGCGGCGGCCGTCATCTTGGCGGTGCGGGGCGTGACGAAGGGGAAGGCGTAGATCTGGCCGTGCGGGTGGGCGAGGGTCACCCCGATCTCGGCCCCCCGGTTCTCGAAGCAGTACACCTGCTCCACTCCCGGGAGGGCCGAGAGCTCCGCGGTGCGGTCGGTCCACGCGTCCAGGACCAGGCGGGCGGCGGCCGGGGTGAGGTCGGCGAAACCGGCCGCGTGCTCCGGGGTGAAGCACACCACCTCGCAGCGTCCGGTCCCGCCCGCCAGGGAGGGGAAGCGGTTCTCGAAGACGGCCACCTCGTAGTCGGCGGCCGGGATCTCGCTGAGCCGGCCGTCCCGCGAGGGGCAGAGCGGGCATTCGCCGGCGGGCGGGTGGTAGGTGCGGTCCTGGCGGTGGGAGGCGATGGTGATCCAGTCGCCGGTCGCCGCGTCCCGCCTCAGTTGCGGGTGACTGCTCACCCGGTCCAGCGGGCGCAGATCGGGCGCGTCGCGCACGGCGCCTTCGTCGGTGTCGAAGTAGATCAGTTCGCGGCCGTCCGCGAGTTTCGCGAGAGTCTTCTTCACCCGCCAAGACTAAACAGATTCCAAAGCAAATCAACAGTTCTGTGCGGCGAACTCTACTGAATCCAACACCGCTCGCTGTCGCCCTGTTGCTTTCCGGCCGGAACGCCGGGTCAGGCTCCGGGAGGGGGCTCCGCGGGCGCCGGCCCGGTGGTCGCCCGGATGACCAGCTCGGGGTCGAACAGCAGCTCCCCCGTCGGCACGTCCCTGTTGCTCACCAGCGCCAGTACGCTGCGGCCCACCTCCAGCGCCAGCCGGTCGGCGGGCTGGCGCACCGTGGTCAGGGGCGGGTCCGTGAACTCGGTGATGGCCGAGCCGTCGTAGCCCACCACCGATACGTCCCCGGGCACCGAACGTCCCTGCCGCCGCACGCCCCGGATCGCCCCGAGGGCCATGTAGTCGCTGGCGGCGACGATCGCGGTGGCGCCCAGGGCCAGCAGCGGGCCGACGGCGGCCTGGCCGCCCTCCACCGTGTAGGACTGCCGGATGACCCAGCGCTGCGGGTCCTCGATGCCCCGCCTGGCCATGGCGTCCAGGAAGCCGCGCACCCGGCGGTCGGCGGGCTGGTTGCCGGCCGGTCCCGAGGCCATCCCGATCCGGCGGTGGCCCAGCCGGTGGAGGTGGTCGACGGCCAGTTCGGCGGCGAGGGCGTCGTCGGTGGAGAAGACCGGGGTGGGCACCCCGTCCGCGAACTCGCCGTTGATCCCGACGTAGGGGACGCGGCGCTGGCGCAGCAGTTCGTACGTCTCGGTGTCGGCGCCGTCGACGGTGTTGGACGCGGACAGGAACACCACGGCCGCGACCCCCTTGTCCACGAGCGCGGAGATGAAGTCCCGCTCCTGTACCCCGCCGGGGAAGGCGGGGCACAGGATCGTCTTGAGTCCGTGCGGGGCGAGGGCCGACTCGATGCGCTCGGCGACATCGGCGAAGAACGGGTTGGAGACGAACTCGGTGATCACCGCGACCAGTTGGCCCTGGACCTGCCGCTCGTACCCGAGCTCCGTCATGGCCTGCTCGACCGCGTCCCGGGTCTTCTTCGACACGCCCTGGCGTCGGTTGATCACCCGGCTGACGGTCGCCTCGCTGACCTGAGCGCGTGCTGCGACCTCGGTGATCCCGACCTTCATCGCGGTCCTTCCGTGATCGTGAGCGATGCCATACCGCCGCGCGGCACGGCCAGCGAGCGCGCTCCCTCCGGCAGATACGTCGGCGGGTCGTCCATGATACGGCCGTCGGGCCCGTGGACCACGCCCCGCACCCGGCCCCCTGCGCCCAGTACCTCGACCATCACCCGGTCCCGGTCCGAGCCGTTGACCACGTGGAAGTGCCGGTACGCGGAGAGGTCCAGCGGGACGACCCGGTCGCCGTGGACGCTCAGCAGGCAGTGCTCCCCGGAGCCCGCCCGCACCAGCGGGTACAGCTCGTCGGGCCGGCCCGGTTCCACCTCCCCGTCGAGCAGCAGCTCCCGGTGCTGCCGCCACCGCCCCAGCCAGAAGCCGATCGCCTCCCGGTGCGCGGCGGGCACCCGGTCCAGGCGTACGGAGATCTGCGGCACCGAGTGCAGGGCCCCGATCAGCTGCCGGGCCACCGTGGTCACGGGCGCGTCGGCCGACCACAGGAGCATGTCGGAGTGGACGGCCCCGCCGACGGCGAGCAGTGCCGTGTCCAGGGTGCGGACCCGGTTGGCGGTGGCGTCGGCCGGGCAGTCGAAGGAGCGCAGCATGTTGCCGAAGGGGGCCATGCCGGGTCCGGTGTAGGGCTGGCGCAGTTCCAGCAGTACGCCCGGCCGGACGGATTCCAGGGCCGCGCGCAGCTGCGCCAGCAGGGTCACCATGGCGCGGCCGACGTCCCCCGCGCCGTCGCCCGCGTACACCATGGCCTGGTCGAGGAAGTCGAGCTTCAGTCCGTCGAGCCCGTGGGCGCGGACCAGCCGGACGCAGAGCCCGACGACGTGCTCGCGCACCTCGGGGCGGCGGGGGTCGAGCACGTGCGCGCCGGGCACGGTGGCGGGGGCGGGCGCGTACTCCGCCAGGCGGCCGTGGCAGGCGGCCTGGGGGCCGAGCAGCAGGGGCGCGACCCAGGCGAGGTAGCTCAGTCCGTGGGCGCGGACCCGGGCGACGTGGCCCGCGAAGTCGGGGAACTTGGCCCGGTCGGGCTCCCAGTCCCCGCAGCCGGCGTAGCCGCGCCCGTGGCCCAGTTCCTGCCAGCCGTCGTCGAGGATCAGCGCTCCGCAGCCGAGTCCGGAGGCCAGTGCGGCCTGGGTTTCGACGGCGGCCGCGTCGACGTCCTGGTTGAAGGCGTACCAGGTGGAGTAGACGGGGGTGCGGGCCTCTTCGGGGGCCGGCGGGAGCGGGGTCGCGGCGGCGAACCAGGCGCGCAGGGCCCGCATGGCCCGTGCCACCGAGGGTGAGCGGGGGACGAGCAGGATCCGGTGGGCCCGCGGCGAGGCGGGCAGGTGGAGGTGGACGACGTGGGTGTCGTTCTCCTCGGAGACCCCGAAGCGCAGGGTGGCCTCGGGCACCGGGTCGGCGGCGGCGAAGGTGAGCAGGGTGGCGCCCGTGTGGTCGTAGAGGCATCCGGCGGCGTGTCCGTCGACCAGCGAGACCCGGGAGCGGCCCTCCCAGTCGGCGAGGAGGGTGCGCCGCCAGCCGCCCTGCGGGTGCCAGTATCCGGCGGCGTCGCCGAGGGGCACGGAGAAGCGGATCTCGACGGGGGCGCCGTCGGCCCGTACCTCCAGCACGCGCAGGCCCCCGGGGAGTTCGCCGAGGGTCCAGCGGGGGTCGGTGCCGGGGGCGTGGGCGAGTACGGCGATCGCGACCCCGTCGAGCAGCGGCTCGTCCCGGGCGGGGGTCAGTCCCGCCGTGGTCACGGCCCCGGAGCCGTCGGACGGGGCGGTGGTGGTGTGCACGGTCACTCCTTCACGGCGCCGGCGAGCAGGCCGGACACGAAGTGGCGCTGCAGCGCCAGGAACACGAGGGCCATCGGGATCGCCGCGGCGGCCGTTCCGGCGAGGATCGCGCCGTAGTCGGTTTCGTCGAGGCCCTGCAGGGATGCCAGGGCCACGGGGATGGTGAACGTGGCGCTGTCGCGCAGGACGATGAGCGGCCAGATGAAGTCGTTCCACTGGTAGAGGAAGAGGAAGATCGCCAGGGCGGCCAGCGCCGGTTTCATGGGCGGGAGGACCACTTTCCGGAACAGCCGCAGTTCGCCGCAGCCGTCCATGCGCCCCGAGTCGAGGAGTTCGTCGGGGAGCGCGGCCATGGACTGGCGCATGAGGAAGATGCCGAAGGGCAGGGCCAGGTTGGGCATGATCACGGCCTGGTAGGTGCCCAGCCACCGGAGCTCGGCCATCATCTGGAAGAGCGGTACGAGGGTGACCTGGGCGGGGACCACGAGCCCGAGCATGAGCAGTGCGAACAGGGCCTCGCGGCCGCGGAAGCGGTACTTGGCGAAGCCGTACCCGGCCAGGGTGCAGACGGCTCCCGCGCACAGGGTGTAGATCACCGCGATGAGCAGGGAGTTGAGGACGACCCGGCCGAACCGCGCGGTGTCCTGAAGGCTGTGCAGGTTGGCCGCCAGGTGGCCGCCGGGCAGCAGCGGCGGCGGGCTGCCGAAGATCTCCCCCGAGCTGTGCGTGGCCCCGACGACGAGCCAGTAGAAGGGGATCAGGACGGCGGCGAGGACGATGGCGAGTCCGGAGGTGAGCAGGATGCTCCTGCCGCGGTGGCGGGCGGCGGTCATGACTTCTCCCCCAGGAGACGGAACTGGATCACGCCGAGGATGCCGATGAGGACGGCCAGGGCGTAGGCGATGGCGGAGGCGTATCCGAAGTCGAAGTACTTGAAGGCGTTCTGGTACAGGTACACGCCGATGGTCAGGGTGGCGTTGTCCGGGCCGCCCCCGGTGAGCACGTAGGGCTCGTCGAAGATCTGCAGGGTGCCGATGGTGGAGAGCACCGTGGTGAGCAGCAGCGCGGGGCGCAGGCCCGGCAGGGTGACGTGGCGGAAGGAGGTCCAGGCACCGGCTCCGTCCACGGCCGCCGCGTCGTAGAGCTCGGCGGGGACGGACTGCAGGCGGGCGAGCAGGATCACGGCGTTGTATCCGGTGTAGTGCCAGGTGAGCGCGAGGCCGAGGGAGACCTTCGCCCACAGGGGGTCGGTCAGCCACGGCACCGGGTCCAGTCCGGTGAGCCCCAGCAGCCAGTTGACGAGGCCGTATTCCTTGCCCAGCAGGATGGAGAAGACGATCCCGTACGCGACCAGACCGGTGACCATGGGCAGGAAGAAGCCCAGCCGGAACAGCGCGCGGCCGCGCAGCAGGGTGGAGTTCAGGGCCACGGCGAGGCCGGTGGCGAGGGCCAGCATGACCGGCACCTGGACGACGAGGATCACCGCGGTGTTCCTCAGGGCGGTCCAGAACAGCGAATCGTGCATCAGGCGCGTGTAGTTGTCGGCGCCGACGAACCGCTCGGTCCCGCCGACGCTCTTGTGCAGGCTGATCACGAAGGACCGGCCGATGGGGTAGATCTTGAAGACGGCGAAGAGGAGCAGCGCGGGCAGGACGAAGAGGTACGGTGCCACGCGCCGGCGCGGCCGGGGCCGCGGGGCCGTCCCCCGCCGGGCGACGGCCCGGCGTTCGCCGCCGGTGAGGGTGACGGTCATCGGGAGACCTTGCGTCCGGTCTGCCGGCCGAGCTGGTCGGCCGCCTCCTTGAGCACCTTCGCCGGGTCGGCGCCCGCGAGCAGCACCTTGGACTGGGCATCGGTGACGAGCTTGAGGGCGCGGGCGTAGTCGGCGGTGTAGTTGAAGGCGGACGAGGGGGCCTTGAGGGCCTCCAGGAAGACCTCGCCCTTCTTCTCACCGCCGAAGAAGGGCGACGGCTCGTGGAAGACCGCGTCGTCGTACGCCTTCATCAGGGCGGGGGCGATGCCCTTGCCCTTGTAGATCTGCACCTGGGAGGCCGGACGGGTGAGGACGAACTCGACGAAGGACCAGGCCGCGGCCTGGTGCTTGCTGGAGCCCGAGACGGCGAGGTGGGTGGAGTTGACGGTGGCCGCGGTGGAGCCGCCCCGGCGGACGGCCGGGGGAAGCCTGACCTTCCACTTCCCCGCTTCCTCGGGGACCTGTTCCTGGATGATGCCGCCGAACCAGGTGGGCATGGGCAGGACGGCCGCGGTCCCCTGCTTCAGGGAGCTCATCAGGGTGTTCCAGCCTCCCGCGAGATCGCTGACCAGGCCGGCGTCGTTCATCGTCTTGATGAGGGTCATGGCCTTCACGGCTTCCGGGGAGTCGAGCGTGATCTCGCCGGAGAGGCTGAAGTAGAAGGAGCCCTGCAGTTGGAGCAGCATCTGGAAGAAGTTGGCGGCGTCGGCCTGTGAGGCGGGCTTGTCGATGCCCAGCAGGTGGGCGCCGGTCTTCTGCTTGATCTCCTTGCCGGCCTCGATGGTCTCCTCCCAGGTCTGGAGGGCGCCGGCGTCCACCCCGGCCTTCTCGAAGAGGTCGGCGCGGTAGTAGAAGCCCGCCGAGTTCGCCTCCCACGGCAGGGCGTTGACGCGCTTGCCGTCGGGGGAGACCGTCTGCCACATGCCCTGGGCGAAGGCATCCCGGTAGGCGTTCGCGCCCAGCGGGCCGAGGTCGGCGAGGCCGCCGGGGAACTTCTCCACGTAGCCCGGCAGGTAGTCGACGCCGATGTGCAGGACGTCGGCGAGGCCCTGGCCGTGGGCGGCGAGGCCGGTGGTTATCTTGTCCCAGATCGCCGGGTTGCCGATGTCCTCGACCGTGACCTCGATCCCGGGGTACTTCTTGTTGAACTCGGGGACGAGGGCCTTCATTTCGGCGGCCGGGCCCTGCCAGGACCAGACCGAGATCCTGGCCTCGTCCTTGTTTCCGGCGGCCCCGTCCTGACCCGTGGCGCCCGTTCCGGAACAGCCGGTCAGGCCGGTCAGCCCGGCCCCCGCGGCGACCGCGCCGCCGATCCGCAGCACTCTCCGACGTTCCAGTTCCATGCCTGACCCACCCCTTGCTCGCACCGTTGCGGAAGCCGATGGGCCAGGACTGTAACGAGGCGCCTCCCGGCTTGCAAGAGATCGATGAAATCTTTCAGTCCGATCAGGCAGGCAGTTTTGACAAGTTCATTGCAAACCTTCAGAGGAGGTTGCTAGCGTGCCGCCCGCCCCGCGCCGTGCAGACCGGCCGGCCCCACCACAACCCGGGAGAACCCGATGACGCGTTCCCGTGTGTCGCTCCTGTCCGCCCTCGCCCTGCTGCTCCCGCTCACCCCGCTCGCCCTCGGGGGCCAGGCCTCGGCGGCGGCGCCGGGTCCGGCCGCGGGGCGGGCCGTACCGCCCGCGCCCGCCCCGCTCGCCGTCGTCAACCCGGGCTTCGAACAGGGCGCCGCGGGATGGCGGTTCACCCCCGGCACCGGAGTCGCCACGAACTACCCGCACGGCGCGTCCCGCCTCGCCTACCTGGACGCCGGGCCGGGGATGAAGGTGTCCCAGACCGTGACGGCCACCGGCCGCGGGACGTACGACATATCCGCCTGGATCGCGACGGGCGGACCGAACGGCCGGTACGTCGCCCGCGTCAACGGCACGGTCGCCGCCGCGCTGACCCTGCCGAGCGCCACGAACTACCGGCGCTACACGCTGAGCCGGATCACCCTCGCCCCCGGTGACATCCTGGAGATCGCCTTCGAGTCGGGGGACGGCTGGGTCAACGCCGACGACGTGATGGTCTCCCCCGCCTCCCCCGCGGACCCGAGGATCAGCTCCTCCGACCCCAAGATCGTCGAGATGTTCGACTGGTCCAAGCGCAAGGCCAACAGCTGGGTGCACCTGCCGGGCACCCAGGGCCCGCTCAACGTCGACGAGAACCACACCGGCGGCAGCGGCACCGGCACCTACGCCGCCTCCTACTGGGCCGGCTACGCCAACCGCAGCGGCTACTACTCGCGCGACACGGCCCACCAGCTGGCCGGCGCCGGGGTGCTCGCCCTGAACGCCGAGAACCGGACGATGCTCCGCTCCTTCGCCGCCTCCGCCACCCCCGAGCACAAGTACTACCCGGCCTGGGCCCTCAACTTCGACGCGAAGACCTACCTCTCGATCGACTACCGGGGCCCGGAGAACTTCGTCCGCGAGGTGCCCGCCACCTTCGAGCTGGTGCAGAAGGCCGAGGAGGCGTACCGCTGGAGCGGTGACCGCTCCTACCTCGACGACCCGGTCCTGTGGAACTTCTACCGGCACGCCACCGACGAGTTCGTCACCCTGCACGACGGGCTCAAGGACAACGGCGCGGTCAAGGTGGCCGAAGGCACCGGCCACGGCATCTTCCAGGGCACCGCCAGCTACAACGAGCAGAGCGGCGAGCCGCTCGCCGAGGCCGGCGACGCCATCGGCTCCCAGTACCAGGCCTACCTGGCGATGGCCTCGCTCGCCCGCGCCAAGGGGGACCGCGCGCTCGCCGACCGTTACGGGGCCAAGGCCCGGGACCTGAAGGCCTACTTCAACTCGACCTGGAGCGGGACCGGCTCGGGCGCGGACATGGTGCGCGGGTACACCACGGACGGGCGCGCCCTGACCGGCTGGGGCAAGGAGAACAGCTGGTTCATGCCGATGAAGCAGATCCTCGACCCGGGTCCGCGCCGCGAGGCCTACCTCGACTACATCGACCAGCAGGCCTCGGGCCCGGGCCGGCCCGACAACATCGAGGCCCTCACCTACCTGCCGGACACCTTCTTCCGGAACGACCGGGCCGACACCGGCTGGAAGTGGATGAAGGACGTCTACGACCACAAGGACATCCAGCACGTCAACACCAAGCAGGGAACCAACGGGGACTACCCCGAGGTCTCCTTCACCCTGCTCGGCCAGACCGTCGAAGGGCTGCTGGGAGTCGCCCCCGACGCGCCCGCGCACGCCCTGAGCACCCTGTCCCGGCTCCCCTCGGGGATGGACTGGCTGCAGATCGACGACCTCCGGATCGGCGACTCGGCCTTCTCCCTGCGCCACGACGGGAAGACCAGGTCCTCGCTCACGCACACCTCGGGCACCTGCTCCTACGCCTGGGAGGCCCGCTTCCCCGGCACGTATCCCACGCTGAAGGTCGACGGAGTGGCCCGGCCGGCCCGCACCAAGGTGATCGACGGGGTGACGTACACCTACGTGACCCCGGTCGTCGCCCCGGGCCGCACGGTCACGGTCGAGACCGGCTGAGCCCCGGGGCCGCACCCGGCCCCGGCACCGCCCGTTCCCCGCGCTCTTACACGCCTTTGCCGCCGCTCTTCCCCGGCCCTGTCACGGACCCGGCAAGGTCGTTCCCACACCGGAGGACGGAAGGGACGGACATGAGGACTTTCACGGGCGGGGCACGGCGGGCGGGACTGGCCGCGGGCACGCTGGCGCTGCTGCTCTCGGCACTGCCGCCGGCGAACGCCGCCGACCTGGCCGGGGGCGGCCCGCGGTGGTGCCCCACCGTGGCGGGGCACCGGGTCGACTGCGGCTCGCTGGAGCGCCCCCTGGTGGCGGGCGAGCCGGAACTCGGCACGATCGAGGTGGCCTACGCGGTCGTGCGCCACCGGGGGCCGGGCGCCGCCAGGGGGACCGTCGCGGTGAACCCCGGGGGCCCCGGCGAGGTGGCCATCGGCAAGGCCGCGGAGTTCGCCGCCGGGTTGGAGGGACTGCTGGAGGACCACGACCTGCTGCTCGTCGACCCCCGGGGCACCGGGAAGTCCGAGCACCTGCCGTGCGGGGTCACCGACGCCGAGTACCGCTTCGGCACGCGCCAGGAGCAGCGCGACGCCGTCGCACGCTGTGCCCGCGCCCTCGGCCCGCGCGCCCGGGGCTACACCACCGCGGCCACCGCCGACGACATCGACGCCGTCCGGGCCCGGCTCGGCGTGCGGCAGCTCACCCTCTACGGCCTCTCGTACGGCACCTATCTGATGCCGGTGTACGCGAGCCGCCACCCCGAGAGCGTGCGCGCCGTCGTGCTGTCCGGGGCCTACCCGCACGACTTCGACCCTCTCGTGCGGCCCAGTGCGCAGGCCGTCTCCCTGGCCCTGCGCCGGGTGTGCGAGCGTTCCGTGCCGAAGGCGTGCGACGGGGAGAAGGCCGTACGGGACCTCGCCACCACGGCCGCGCGGCTGCGGGAGCGGCCCCTCACCGTGCCGATCACGGCCGGGGGGAAGACGTACCGCGAGCGGTTCACCGAGGGCAAGCTCGCCAACCTCATGTTCGAGGCCGCGAGCCGGGGCGTGGGCATGGACCCGGCCGGACCCTCCCTGCTGGGGAGCGCGCCGTGGGCCCTCGACCGCTTCGTCAAGGGCGACACGGGACCGCTGCGCCGCCTGGTGCAGGAGGAGGGATCCTCCGGCGGCTCCGAGGACCAGGCCCCGTACATCGCGGTGGTCTGCAACGACTACCGCAAGGCATGGGCGACGGACGCCCCGCTGACCGTGCGGTGGCAGCAGTACCGCAAGGCCCTCGCGGGCGCCGGGCAGGGCGGGTTCGGCGCCTTCAGCGGCCAGGGGTTCAACGAGGGTCCCACGGACGGCGGGGACGTGTGCATGTCCTGGCCGCGCGGGAACACCGCGCGCCCGCAGCCCACCGACCTCGAACTGCCCGGCGTGCCGGTCCTCGTGCTCTCCGGGGACCTGGACGCCAACACCCCCGACGCCAACGGCCGCCTGGCGGCGGCGAGGTTCCGGGGCAGCGCCTTCTTCTCCGTGCGCAACGCGGGGCACGTGCCCGAGCTGGAGCCCACCGGCTGCGTCACGGGCGTCACCAGCCGCTTCATCCGCACCGGCACCCCCGGTGACACCTCCTGCCTGCAGGGACTGGCGCCGATCGCCGTCACTCCCGTGGGCCGCTGAGGGCCGACGTCGTGACCACGTCCGGCGGCGGCGAAGATGATCACATGACTGAGGTGAACGAGACCCGCCGGACGGTGTTGGTCGTCGAGGACGACCCCGGGGTGCGCAGCACCTTGGACCAGTTGCTGCGCTTCGAGGGGTACCGCGTCCTGCTGGCCTCCGACGGGCTCGAAGCCCTCGCCGTGCTCGAACGGGAGTCCCCCGATCTCGCGGTGGTGGACGTGGTCATGCCCGGTCTGGACGGGCTGGCGCTGTGCCGGATGCTGCGGCGCCGCGGCGACCGGCTGCCCGTACTTGTCCTGACGGCCCGCCACCAGATCGGTGACCGGGTGGCCGGTCTGGACGCGGGCGCCGACGACTACCTGTCCAAGCCGTTCGCCACGGAGGAACTGTTCGCCCGCATCCGCGCGCTGCTGCGCCGCACCGCGGACCCGCGGGACGTGGCGGACACCGGTGTGCTGGCCGTCGCGGACCTCACCCTCGACCCCGGTTCGCGGCGGGCGCACCGGGGATCGCGGATGCTGGACCTGACCAAGACCGAGTTCGACGTGCTGGAGCTGTTGCTGCACCACCAGGGCGCGGTCCTCACCCGGACCCGGATCTACGAGCGCATCTGGGGCTACGACTTCGACACCACCTCGCGTTCCCTCGACGTCTACGTCGGCTACCTGCGCCGCAAGACCGAGCAGGACGGCGCGCCACGGCTGATCCACACCGTGCGCAACGTCGGCTACACCGTCCGGGCCGAGTGATGCTGCGCGCCAAGATCACCCTGGTGGTCGTCGCGGCCGCCGCGCTCGCCATGACGCTCGCCGCCACCCTGTCGTACCGGGGCGTCAGCGATGTCGTGGCCGAGCAGTTCGACCGCGCGCTCCAGGACCGTGCCGTGACGGTCGTCGCCCTGCTCGGCGTCTCCCGTACTCCCCCGGTCCGGCCGGACACGACCGAGCAGGTGGTGGAGGCCGGGGGTGCCGTGCGCCCGTTGGATCCCGGCCGCGTGGCGCTGCCGGCTCCGGAGTCGGCCCTCGGCGTGGCCCGGGGGGAGCGGGACTCCGCCCGCGAGGACATCACCGTCGACGGTGCGGAGTACGGCGTCCTGACCGTGCCGCTGCCCGGTGGCGGCGCCCTGATGGTCGCCCAGCACTACGCGGGCGCCGAGCGCATCGACCACGCGTTCCTGTGGCGCGTCCCCTGGACGACCGTCGCCGCCACCGCCCTGTCGGCGCTGCTGAGCTGGCTCGCCCTGGACCGCATCCTGCGCCCGGTGCGCCGCCTGGCCCGCGTCACCCGGGACATCACCACCACCCAGGACCTCACCACCCCGCTGCCGTCTGCCGGACGGGACGAGATCGGCCAGCTGACCCGCAGCTTCGCCAGCATGCTCGCCGCCCTGCGCCGCTCCCGCGCACAGCAGCAGCGACTGGTCCAGGACGCCAGCCACGAGCTGCGCACCCCGCTGACCTCGGTGCGCGGCAGCGCGGAGCTGCTCCAGCGGGGGCGCGGCAGGCTCGCTCCCGAGGACGAGGAGCAGATCCTCACCACCCTGGTCACGGAGGCGGCCGCCCTCGACACGCTGGTCCGCGAGCTCGTCGACCTGGCCACGGACCGCTCCACCGAGGAGGAGCCGGGCGAGGTCGACCTGACCGCCGCGGCCGAGGAGGCCGCGCACCGCCACCGGCGGCGCACGGGCCGGACCGTCACGGTCACGGTCCACGGCCCGGTGCCGGTGCGGGCCCGACCGCGGGCGGTGCGGCGCTGCGTCGACAACCTGCTGAGCAACGCGCTGAAGTTCAGCCCCGAGGACACTCCCGTCACCGTCCACGTCGAGGGCGCCCGGCTGTCCGTGCGCGACCACGGTCCCGGTATCGCGCCGGACGAACGGTCGGCCGTCTTCGGCCGCTTCTACCGCGGCCCGCGCACCCAGGCGGTGCCGGGCTCCGGCCTCGGGCTCGCGATCGTGCACGACCTCGTCACCGCCGACGAGGGCACCGTCTTCGCCACCGCCGCCCCGGACGGCGGCGCCGAGGTCGGCTTCCGGCTCCCGCCCCACGCCCCGGCGGCCCGCTGAGGGAGCGCCGGGGCACAGGGCGCGCGTCAGATCTGCAGGGCTCCGGGGAACGGTCCGTGCCCGACGCCGGGCGCGGTCACGGCCAGCCAGCCGTGACCGCGCATGGGGGTGCTCTCGTCGATCGTCTCCGGGTCGACGGTCACCGTTTCCGCCACGCCGTTGGCGTTCGCCTCGCAGGAGGCGTTCGGCTCGTACAGGCCGGGTTCCCAGTACTCGTCTTCCGTCTGGGGGGTCTCCCAGGGCAGCGGGTCGCCCGTCCACGCCGGCTCGCGGTAGGTCCGGTAGGAGCGGATCACGCGGCCCTGCTCGGCGACGGCCCAGCCGTGGTCGTCGTCGTAGGCGTCCCGGAAGTAGAAGTGGGCCTGCCCGCAGTACGCGCTGACCCGGGCCAGGACCTCCTCCTCGGCGCACCCGGCCGCCGGGCCCCCGAACACCATCCGCCAGCCGTCGAACTCGGGCGTGACGAAGGCCCGCTGAACGGTCCTGCGCTCGCCGTCGGGGCCGGTCGTCACGGCCGTGTCGTGCTCCACCGCCGACATCCCCATGGCCATGGTGGCGGGGATGCGGTCGTGCAGCCCCAGGGCGTCGAAGACCCCCTCGTACGTGGCCGCCGGCACGGCGATCCACACGAACGGGCAGTGGTCGTCCAGCGGCCGGTCGGTCAGCAGCTTGATCCGCACGAGGCGCTCCAGCGCCCGCCGGTCCCGGGCGTCCAGCCCGTCCCCGGCACCGATCATCGCCAGCGCGTGCAGCGCGTGACGGCGCAGTGCGCCCGGCCCGTTCCGCCGTATCTCCAACAGGCCGCCGATCCCTTCGGATCCGAGCGCCTCCAGGTCCTTCTCCACCTGCCGCAGGGCGTCCCGTCGGGCGATCTGCAGCAGGAGTGACTCAAGTGTCGGGGTGTGCGTACTCATGGCGCCGACCCTAGAACAGGCGGGGAGGGGGCGGGGAGTTCACCGGCCGTCGCGTTCGCGCGGCCGGGGTCAGGGGGACGGGGCCGGCTCGGCCGCGCGGCTGCGGAGCAGCTTCTTGTCCGGCTTGCCCGCGTCGGTCAGGGGCAGCGCGTCGACGAAGACGATGCTCGCGGGCTCGTACATGGCGCCCTTCCTCTCCCGCACCACGGCGCGCAGTTCCTCCTCGCCGACGTCGGCGCCCGGAGCGCGCACGACCACCGCGTGGACGCGCTCCATGAGGTTGGCGTCGGGGACTCCGAGGACCGCGCTCTGCAGGACCTGCGGATGAGAGTTCAGCACGTCCTCCAGCTCGACCGTGTACACGTGGCCGCCCACCACCACGATCATGTCCTTGAGCCGGTCCACGATGGTGACGTAGCCGTCCCGGTCGACGAAGCCGATGTCACCGGTGCGGAGCCAGCCGTCGCGCAGCACCTCCGCGGTGAGCTCGGGCTGCTTCCAGTAGCCCTTCATCACGTGCCGGGAGCGTACGCAGATCTCGCCGTGCTCACCGGCGGGCAGGTCCCGTCCGTCGGCGTCGCGGACGGCGACCTCGACGCCTTCCATGATCTTCCCGGCGGTGCGCAGCAGCTCCGGGCGCCGTGGATCGTGGTCCTGGGGGGAGAGGATGCTGATCCCGCCGGCCTCGTTCTGGCCGTAGAACTGGTTCAGCACCGGGCCGAAGCGCCGGACCGCCGCCGCGAGGCGGGCCGGGGAGGAGGCGCAGCCCCCGTAGGTGAGCATCCGCAGGCTGGAGGTGTCGGTACGGTCGACCTCGGGGTGGTCCGTCAACTGGTAGAGCAGCGGCGGCAGCAGGAAGGTGTGGGAGATGCGCTCGCGCTCGATGGCGGCGAGCACGGCGCCGGCCTCGAACCCGTCCAGCAGGACCACGGTGCCCCCGCGGTGCAGCGTGCTGTCCGCCATGAGACCCGCCGCATGCGCGAGGGTGGTGCAAGCCAGGGCCCTGACCTGTCCCTCCTCGGACCAGTCCGGTCCGATCGACACCCACTGCTCGAAGGTCGTGCAGATGGCCTTGGGATGACCGGTGGTCCCACCGGTGTGGCGGATGGTGCAGATGTCCTGCGGACGCGCGGAGCCCGGTAACACCTCGGTGGACTCTTCAGCGGCGAGCCGCACCAGGTCCGGGCCCGGTCCGTCGGCTTCTCCTTCGCCTTCGCCTGCGCCTTCGCCTGCGCCGAGGACCAGCACCCGTTCCAGCGGCACCCGGCGGGCCAGGTCGGCGGCGCGTTCGCGGTGGGCGGGATCGACGATCAGCGCGCGGGTCTCGACGTCCCGCAGGATGTCGGCGTGCACGTCGGCCGAAAGTCCCGCGTAGAGGTGGTTCACGGCGCAGCCGAGCAGGCCGGCGGCGTAGCGGGCGGCGATCGTCTCGGGCAGGTTGCCGGAGAGGAGGGTGACCGTCTGCCCGCGGCTCACCCCTTGGGATCGCAGCGCGCGGGCCATGCCGTAGACCAGAGCGCGCAGTTCACCCGCGCTCACCCGTCGGTCGTGGTGTACCAGGGCCTCATGGTCCGGTTCCTTGGCCAGGGCTTCGAGTATCTCTTCCACGTGGCTGTGGAAAGTTTCGGCGGTGTCGTCCATACCGGTCCCCATTGGTTGACTTGAGCAACTAGCGGGAGGTTAACGGCCACTGATCCACAGGCCCAAGCGGAACGCCGACATCCAGCCAACACCGCCCTGCGCTCCCACCGCCGACGGGACGGGGGCCTGCGGCATCACCGCGAAAGCGGGCCGGAACGGGCGGAATCGGGGGACGGGAACCCTCACCGTCGCCACCGCGCGGCCCGCGGAGGAGAAAGAGCTGCCGTGCGCCGCCCTCGGGCGTCGGATCGGGGCCCGAACGGGCTGCCCGACCCGGGTTGCGACCCTCCCCCGTGGGGATCGCTGCCTTCGGGCGGCGCAAACGACCAGCCATGAAGACCCCTCCCGCATCGGGAGGAGCCCGGCCAGCTGGCGGCATGGACAAGATCCTGCTGCACCCTCCGCCCGGTGTCAACAATAGTTTGCACATGACGCCAACTTGGGCGCGGTTCGCGGCCCTTGACCATCGGTTCGAGGCCGGAATCGACCGCTGCCGTGGCTTGCCGGTTAGACTTGATGCGGTCGGCATGCAGTTCGAGTACCGTGCGGCCGGACGGGCCGCCACGGCGACGGTCACTTGGACGGCAGGAAAGGGATCGATGAGCGGCACGGGCGACCAGCGGGCGCTGCTGATCTCGGAGCGCCTCGACTTCCTGTTCACGCACATCTTCCCGAGGGGCTCCGAGCCCCAGTCGAACGCCGCCGTCAGCCACACCACGGGCGTACCGCTCGACGTCCTGCAGGCCCTGCGAGCCGGCGACCCCGCGTGGGAGGCCGTCGAGGGCGACCCGTTCATCGGCCGGCTCGGGCACCTGCTGAAGACCCGGACGACCGACGAGGGCAGGCCGCACACGCAGACGGACGTGGCCCGGGCGTGCGGAAAGTCGCGGATGTGGCTCTACAACCTCCTGGAGGGCAAGAGCAAGCCCAGCCTCGAATCCACCAAACTGCTTTGCAAGATCTTCAAGGTGGATCCGTCCTTCTTCACGGACGACCCCCTGGAGGCCCTGGCCCGACACTTCGGCATCGAAGCCGGCCCCGCGTTCTTCACCCTCCCCGACACCGACGCCCTGGTGCAGGAGACCAAGGACCAAGTGGAGCTCGTGGCACTGCTGCGCGAAGCCGGTGCCCCGGCCGTCCTCAGCCGCTACCTCGGGACGCTGCCCGAATCCCGGGACTGAAGGGTTCCCGCCCGGCGCGGCGAGTTCGTCCGGTTCACCCCTGCTTGCCCCTCCCCCGGGGCCTTCCGATTCAGGAAGTACGCCGACCGCGGGCCCGTCCCACTTGATCTCCCTCGCGGTGAACGTACAAGCTACTGACTGTGACTCTCCAGACGTGGGCGGTCCATGGACGCCGGACCACCTGCGAGTAGTCCGGCGGATTCACGAAGGAACCGCGGCACGCGTCCCATGTGCCGTGGTGTTCGCAGAAGGGATGGACCGTGGCGGGAATCCGGGAGACCCTGGGAATCGTCTCAGAGACGCTCCGGGAGATCCGCACCCTTCGCAGACTGCGCAACACCTTCTGCTCGCAACTCGGGCTGCCGGCGCACCCGACCATCGACGAGGTCGTATCGGCCGTCTCCGACCGCTGCGGAGTGCCGATCCGAATCCTCTACCTGCCGTTGAAGTACCCGCTCACAGGGGGACTCCTGCAGGGACCCGGAGAGCTCGTCATCGTGGTCGACAAGGACTCGCAGAGCATCCTGCAGAACTTCGTCATCGCCCACGAACTGGCACACGCCTTCCTCGGGCACGATCCGGAGACGGCGGGACACGACCTGCAGGACGAACTGCTCGCCAGCCTGGCCCCCGCCCTCAATCCCAAGATCAGCCGGATGATGCTGGCCCGCACCTACTTCGACGGGCCCGAGACGGCACCGTCCTGCGGGCAGACTCCGCCCGAGCGGGAAGCCGAGACCCTGGGGCGGCTGATCGTGAGCATGATCACCAACATCAGCGGAGACGCCACCACATCGGTGAGCTCCGCCCTGCGTCACAGGGGGACCGGTGTCTGAGGACACTGCCGACATCGTCTACCTCACCGTCGCCGCGATCGCCTCGTGCACCACCTTCGCGAAGTTCGTCGCCTGGCAGCGGGAACGCTCGCCCGCACTGCGCCTGATCGCCCTGTGCTCCGCCCTGGGGGTGGCCGCCTTCGTGTTCGCGACTCCCGTGGTCTACCGCGGCGTGGCGGACCTGACGGGCAGGCAGAACCTGGCCGAGCTGCTGGTCTTCCTCTGCATCCTCGGTTTCTTCGCCCATACGCACGTGATGTCGCTGCTGTGGCGCCCTTCCCCGTCGGGCGCGACCCGCAACCCGCTGACCCGGCCGCTCGTCGTCTACGGTCTCGTCGCGGCCGCCCTGATCGCCGGATTCCTCGTCGCCGGTCTCGACGACGCACCCCACCCGCTGGACTTCAACATCACCTACGGCCGGGACCCCGGCGCCCTGGTCATGCTGGGCGCGTTCCAGCTGGGCCTCGGCTACGCCTCGGTCTCCACCGCCCTGCGGTTCCGCCACAACGCCCTCTCCTCGCACGACGATCCGAGGCTGCGCCGGGCCCTTCAGCACATCGCGTTCGCCACCTGGTTCATCGCCGGGTACGTGGCGTGCGTCGGGCCGGCCACCGTGGCCGGCGCCATGGGATGGCGCGGCCTGGACCCCCTGCACAGCCTCGGCCCGGTCTCCGGCACGATCGGAGCCATCATCATCAACTGGGGGTTCTCCGGAGCCGCCATCGCCACGTGGCGCGCCGACCGCCGGGACTACCTGGCGCTGGCCCCCCTGTGGCAGCTGACGCGCCGCGCCGACCCGCGGATCACGCTGACCGAGCCCAATCCGGTGGCTCAGCTCGGCCTGATCTACGTACGGGACTGGCACCTGATCACACGGATGGCCGACATCCTCAGCGGCATCCGCAGCCTGCACCCCTACTTCGGCAGCGCCCCCGTCGACCGGGTGCGCGAGGCGGCCGCCGGCGCCGGCTGGTCGAAGGACGACGAGCGGGCCGCGGCCGCGGCGGCCGTCCTCCTCGGGGCGGTGGCGCGCGCCGAGGACGGAGCGGCCCGGGTGAGCGGCAGGGGCGTCCCGCTGCCGGGCTCCGAGCTGGAAGCGGCCGCCCAGCGCGCCCACCTGGTCCGCATGGCCCGCCTGCTCGGCCACCCGGCGGTTCTGGCCGCGGCCGGTGTGGACGAGGACGGACGGCTGGTCCCCAGCACCTAGGACAGCTCCTGGGACCGCCGGCCGGAGCTGTCGCCGTGCCTCCTCGGTCGCGCGCGGGCACATCAGGTATCCCGTCCAGCATCCGGTGGTCCGGGGCCGGGCCGCAGCCCGGAGTGGGCCGTACGCGGGCCGGGACCCGTCCGGTCCGCGCGGTGTCACCGCTACCGCCGGGCGCGGGCCATCGCCACGCGCCACCAGAACCGTGGCGTCTGCAGATCGGCGGGACGCCTGCGCATGTTGACGACGTCGAGGAACCTCTCGTTCACCCACGCGTCCGTCGTGGAGGCCTCCTCCATCCACTCCGCCATCTTCCTGGCCAGTGGGTAGCCGCGGGGGTAAGGGCCCGTGACGTGCGGCTGTGCCAGGTCGGACAGGGTCGAGAGCTCCCATGCCGCGTTGACGACGACCCTGACGTGGTGGAAGTAGGCATGCGCCGGCGCACGGAGGTCCGCTCCCCTGCGCAGGTACGCGGCAAGGCACGATGCGTGCAGCAGGGCACTGGTCATGCCCTGCCCGTAGACCGGGTTGAACGAGGCCACGGCATCGCCCACGACGAAGAGGCCTCCGGGAAGACGCTCCACCTCCCACCACCGCCTCCGCAACGAGTGCGCCATGCCGTACGTCTCGACCTCGCCGATCAGCTCGCAGCGGTCCGCGACGACCCCGAAGGGGCCGGCGTCCATCTCCTTCATGCGCCTGCGGAAGTCGGCGGGGTCCCGGGTCGGGCGCATGCCGGCGTACGCCGCGATGACCGCCATCCACTGGTCGCCCTCCACCGCGGCCATGGCCCCGGTGTCCGGCTGCGCGCCGGTACCGCTCGCGGCGGCGGGCAGCTGGTGCGCCACGCGCACGTCGGGGAGTTCGTGTCCCCTGCGAAAGCGCGCGGTGGCGTAGCCCAGATCGATCCGCATGCGGTCGACGGGGGGCTGCGGCCAGCCCTCCTCCCGGAGCCAGGAGGCCAGCCGGCTCGACCGGCCCGTGGCGTCGACCACCGCGTCGGCCGGCACCAGGTGGACCTCGTCCGAGTCGGCGGCGCGGACGCGGACTGCGGCCACCCGCATGTCCCGGACGACCAGGCCGCACGCCTTGCCCGCCCTCACGGACACCCCGTCGTCCAGGAGGGTCCGGCGGCGGATGTGCTCTTCCAGGAGGCCGCGGCTCACTCCGATCAGCTCGTTCCCCGGGACGGAGACCTTGCGCCGGCCCCGGGAGAAGAGCTGGATCTCGCTGCCCGACCCGAGGACCGCGCCCTCGGCCACCAGGTCCTTCGACAACCCGGGAAACCAGCGTTCGGCCTGTGTGCGTCCCATGTCGAGCAGCGCATGGAGCTGCCCGCTCTGCGGCACGCCGTCCCTCGCCGCCGTCGCTGCGAGTCCATCGGGCTCGACGACGGTGACCCGTTTGCCGAGGCTCCGCAGGGCCCGTGCCGCGGCCATCCCCGCGATGCTGCCCCCCAGGACGACTACATGCTGCACGTGCTCCCCCTCCGTGATCGACTGGCCCCACCGTCCGAACCCGCGCGCGGCCCCGGCACAGCACACTAGGCCCGTTCCGATCAACGACCAATGCGGGCTGGGGGCTTCGTTGGCGAAAAGCCCTCAGGGGGTCCGGTCTGGACCGATGAGGTGGAGCTGTACCCCGGATGGCGGCGGGGACGGTGGCCGCGGTGGCAGGCGGTCGGATCGTGCCCGAGGCTCGGGGGCGGGGACGGGTACGAGGGAAAGGCGGTGGCCGATGCCGGAAGCCGAGGAGGAAGGCCTCACCGCGCGCCCGGTCGGTGCGGTGGATCAGGACCGGAGCAGGGCCGAACGTCTGAGGGGTGCGATCACGCGCACCCATCTGCTTCCCGCGTTCCTGGTCCTCACGGTCATGATGGTGGCCCTGTGGCTCATGGGCATGCCGTTTCTGCAGGCCCTGACGATTTCCACCGGGGTGAAGATCGTGGTGGCCCTGCTCGAACTCCGCCGGGTGCCCGGGTAGCCTCGGCGGCATCGGGGGAAGGGGAGGACGCGATGCGGAACGCCGGTGCCGAGGTCTTCTCCTGTGCCGTGTGCGGCGCCCGGTTGTCCGTGCCGGTGCGCGAGGTGCGACCGCCGGCTGAGGACGAGGCCTGGACGCCGCTCGACTCTCCCGTGGACCCCTGCCCGCCCAGGATGGCGCCGGGCTCCTTCGCCCGCGATCCGGAGCCGGGGCGCATCGCCTGGGGCCCGGCTCCCAAGAGGTGGCGTGCGCCCCGGGCGGGGCACGGGCCGGGGGTGGACCTGCTGTTGAGCCCGGGTGACCTGGTCGGCACCACGAAGATCCGCGGCCGGTGGGGCGGTTGCTGCGGGCCCGGCGGGCACGAGGGGCCGAATCTGGCGTGCGCGGGGTGCGGAGCCGAGGTCGGGCTGTGGACCGGTGACTGTTACACCTGGCTGGAGGTCGTCCTGAACGGGCGCCTGGTCAGCCGTTCCCCGGCGGTCTGAGCTCCTTCCCTTCGGCCGGGGGGCGTGAACGGCATCTGCGGGTTCCGTGGGTCAGCGGTGCCCGCCCGTCGTGGTCAGGGTGCACCGGCCGTCCTCGCAGGAGCGCTGGAGGCGGCCCCGCGAAATGGTCTGCATCAGGCCGATGGCCCAGCACATCGGGCAGCCGCGCAGTGCCAGTACGCCGACCGGCAGGAGCAGCAGGCTGACCGGGCCCGTGACCGGGAGGAGCGCGAGCGCGGCGATCAGGCTGCCGAACCCGATCAGGCCGCGGACCAGGTGGCGGGGCAGGGACGCGCTCGCGAAGTCGGGGCCGTCGGCTCCGGTGGTCGGCTTCACGGTGTGTCTCCGGTCGTGGGGCGGGGTGTGGCGCGCAGGGACTGCTGGACGGAGGCGCGGGCCCGGTGCAGGCGCGATTTCATCGCCGCGGTGCTGAGGCCGAGCTCCTGTGCGGTCGTCCGTCCGCTGTGGCCCTGGATGTCCCGCATGATCAGCACGCGCCGCTGCTCGGCCGGCAGAGCGGCGACGGCGGCCGCGACCCGGCCCGCTTCGATGCGCTCCAGGACCACGTCCTCGGCCGAGCTCACGGCGGTGTCCGGCAGGGGTGCGTGGGGCCGCATCGTCCGCGCGCGCCGCAGGCACTCGTTGCGGACGATGCGGAACATCCACGAGGCCAGCGCGCCGGAGGCCCGCAGCGTCCCGATCTTCCGGTAGAGGATGATCAGGGCTTCCTGCGCGGCGTCCTCGGCGTCCTCGGGTGTGGCGCAGAGCGAGCGGGCGAATCTCCGTACGTTCGGGTGCGATCCCTCGACCAGCGCGGTGATCGAGGCGACGTCGCCGCGCTGGGCGTCGGCGACGAGCTGTTCGGCGGGCCAGGTCGTGTCAGCCACGGGCGTGCTTCCGCTTGCGCGTGACGACGTAGGCGCACGTGCAGAGCAGCACGGCTCCGGCGGCGATGGCGATTCCGATGAGCATGTGGACCTCCTGATGCGCGTTCCGACGTTTGTCGGCACACATATAGGAGGCCCGGGCCCGCCGAAAGGATTCGGTCCGTCACCGGAAACTTCGATCACGCCGTGCCGGGGCGTCGCCCCGCTGTCGTCCGGCCTCAGGCGGACCGGCGGCGCAGGGCCCGGCGGACCAGGTACAGGACCACGAACAGCACGATGACGACGAGCACGACGATCATCAGCTTCTTGAAGAGCCCGCCCTTCTTCTTGCTCTTCTTGCTCTTCTTGTTCTTCTTGTTGTCGGTGACGGCCTGGACCCGGGACGAGGTCGGGGCGCGGAGAGCGGCTGCCACACCGGCTCCGGCCGGGTGGGAGTGCTGCGCCGGCGCGGTCGCCGCGGGGGCCTGCCGGGCCGCCGGTACGGCCGCCTCCGCGGCTGCCGTCGGCCCCAGCAGCAACCCGGCGAGTATGAAGAGCGGTACGAGTGCCGCCGCCGCTGCCGGACGCTTCTTCGGAATGCTGTTCTTCGTCACTTTCTCCCCTGTTCTCCAACGCCCCGACCGGCCCGGTGGAATCCGGACGGCCCGGGTACTGGAGCATCGTCGACGAGTTGGACCGCCACGGCAAGGACATGGGATGCGCAACCCCGTCGAGCGCTCGCGCCCGGCCGCCCCGGCGTCGTGTTGTCACACCCTGCTCGTAGGGTCGCAGGGGTGAACCGAGACGACGCCCTTGAACCGACGGACGCCGCCGAGCTGCTGCGCGGTGTCCACGCCCGGCTGCTGCCCCTGGCCGCGCTGACTCCCGAGCTCTCCGGGGCCATGCGCTACGCGCGCGTGGTGGCCGACGGGCTCGTCTTCGCGTACGCCCTCGACGGACCGACCAGTGTGCGGATCCTCACCGACAGGGACGTCGAGGTCGCCGGGCTCCAGGAACTGGGGCGGGCGGCGTACGCGAACCTGATGCGCGTGCCCGCCGAGTACGCGGAGGTGGTCACCGAGGAGGGGGCGCGGCTGCACTCCGTCTACGGCGACTCCCACTTCGTCGCCGCCAAGGCCCTGTTCCTGTCCGAGGCGGCCCGGCAGGTCACCGGTGAGCCGCTCCCGGACGCCGGCGCCCTCGTCGTCGTGCCCAGTCGGCACAACCTGGTGTTCCACCCGATCGGCGACGGATCCGTGGCCGACGCGGTCAACGCCCTCGCCGCCTACGCGTTGGGCGCTCACGAGGACTCGGGGCGGGGCGCCCTGTCTCCGCAGGTCTACTGGTGGCACGCCGGCGCACTGACGTCGCTCACGGTCTTCGACGAGCAGACCCGCACCTTCTCCCTGCGACCGCCACCGCAGCTCCTCGCCATGATGAAGGGCCTGGTCCGGCTCGACGGCGCCGGCCGGATCGCCACCCGCACCGCGGACAAGGCTCCCGACCTCGGCGAACTCGCCTCATCCATAGCCGAGTCGGCGGGACGGTGCGACCGGGACCCGGCGGCGCTGGGCGGTGCGTTCGGCGCCGCCGTCGCGCTCGCCCACGCGCGCTGCGCCGAAGACCCCGACGCGGCGGGCATCGACACGTGGGACGCCTGGGCCACCGCGGTACAGCTCGGCTCCGCGCTGTTCGTCGGTGCGCAGCCGCAGCAGTGTCACCTGGGCGGGGAGCGGACCGCGCAGCTGCCCGCGACTCCCGCCGACCCGCCCGCGGACGCCCGCGCCTGGCTCGACGCCCTGTACCTCGCGGTCGTGTGCCGCCAGACGGACCGGATCGACCGGCTGTGCCGGGTGCCGCCGGCGCGGCTGCGGGAGGACGACTCCGTCGACGCGTACGTCCTGCACTGGGTCGACACCCTGCAGACCTACTTCTCCCGGCGGTCCATGGACGAGGTGGTGGAGAAGCTGCTGGCCACCATGGAGTCGTCCATGCCCGAGGGCCTGACCCACGCGCCGAAGGACTTCGTGAACCGGATCGACTACCAGCCCGTCGCCCTCTTCCACCGGCTCGTCTCGGGTGACCCCAACGCCTTCGCCGAGACCCTGACGGAAGCCCTCGCGGAACACTCCGGGTACTGGTCCGGGTCGGCGGCGCCGCGTGCCCGTCTCGCCCTCGGGCCGCTCGCGATGGCGAGCATGGCCTACGAACGCGGTTTCCCCGTCGACGCGGAGCACCCCTGTCTGCCCGCCCATCTGCTCGACGGGAAGCGGATCGAGGACATACCCGAGTCCGGGGACCCCGCGTAGCCGTGCCGTGTGGGGGTACGGGCCCGGGCCGAAGGGCGTCGGTCATTCGGGGCGGTTGAAGCGGTGGGCGGCCCAGAGCAGGGCCGCGGTCCCGGTCGCCAGGAGGGCCGCGGCTTCGAGGAGCAGCGGGGGCTGTCGGCCGAACCATTCGAGGCCCGCCACGGCCGCCTGGTCCGGTACCCGGAGCGTGATGCCGCGCCGGAGCAGGTCCACTCCGTAGGCGAGCGGGTTGAGGGCGGCCAGTGAGCGGGCCCAGCCCGGCAGGCTCTCCAGCGGGAAGAAGCCGCCGGAGAGGAACAGCAGCGGCATCATCACCAGGCCGAGCAGCATGTGGAAGACCTCGGGGCGGCCGAGGGTCACGGCCAGGGCCAGGGAGAGGGCCGTGATGGTGAAGGAGGCCAGGACCATGCCGGCGAGGAGCAGCGCCAGGAGGAGCGGGTCGTAGGGCAGGCCGACCGCGCCGGCCAGGGCGAGCAGGACGGCGCCCTGGACCGCGGCGACGGTGGTGCCCCCGGCGCAGCTGCCCAGGAGGAGGGTGGAGCGCCTTACCGGGGCCATCAGCAGTTCGCGCAGGTAGCCGCTCTGGCGGTCGGTGATCAGGCGGATGCCGACCATGATGGCCGGGGTCTGGACGGTCATCATCAGCACGCCGGGGAACAGGTAGGTCTGGTAGCCCACGCCCAGTGTGGAGTTGGGGATCAGCGCGGCCAGGCCGCCTCCGAGGATGAAGAGGTAGAGCACCGGCTGGATCAGCATCAGAGCGGTGTGGGTGCGCTGGGTGGACAGGCGCAGCAGGTCGCGGTGGACCAGCGCGTGGACCGCGCGCAGTTCGCGGCGCAGGCGGGACGGCGGCGCGGGGGCGGCGGGGTCGGGGCTGCCGGGAGTGTCCGGGACTCCGGCTGTCTTGAGAGCGGATGTGGTCACGGGCCCCCCTCGGTCGTCGCCGTGGTTGCGGTCGGCTGGGTGGTGGTGGGCGTCGGTGCGGGGCGTGCGGTGTGGATGCTGCGGCCGGTGTGGTGGAAGAAGACGTCGTCGAGCGTCGGCGGGGTCGCGGAGGCGGACCGGACGGGGATGCCGTGGGCTTCGAGGGCCGCGCACAGGCGGGGGATCCAGGAGCTGCCGTTGGGCACGCGCAGGCTGATCCCCTCGGTGTCCAGAGCCGTGACGGTGCCCGGTGGCGCGGTCCGGCGTACGACCTGGTGGGCCGACGGGTCGTCGCTGGTGCGCAGTACCACCCGGTCGTCGCCGATCGCGTCCTTGAGCGCGAAGGGGGTGCCCTGTGCCACGAGGCGGCCGCCGTCGATGATGGCGAGGCGGTCGCAGTTCTCCGCCTCTTCGAGGTAGTGGGTGGTGACGAAGAGGGTGGTGCCCTGCCGGTCGCGCAGTGCGCGCAGGTGTTCCCACACCTGGGCCCGGGCGTGGGGGTCGAGTCCGGTGGTCGGCTCGTCGAGGAACAGGATCCGGGGTGCGTGCAGCAGGCCGCGGGCGAGCTCCAGGCGTCGGCGCATGCCGCCGGAGAGGGTGCGTACCGGGGATCGGCGCCGGTCGGTCAGTCCTACGGCTTCGAGCGTCTCGGTGGCGCGGCGGCGGGCGTCGCGGCGGCTCATCCCGTAGAGGCGTGCGTGGATGTGCAGGTTCTGTTCGGCCGTCAGGTCGGTGTCCAGGGCGCTGTGCTGGAAGAGCATCCCGACCTGGCGCCGCACCTGGTCCGGCTCGCCGAGTACGTCGGCGCCGGCCACCGTGGCCCGTCCGGCGGTGGGGCGGGCCAGGGCGCACAGCAGGGCGATGGTGGTGGACTTCCCGGCGCCGTTGGGGCCGAGGAAGGCGAAGGTTTCGCCTTGACCTACGTCCAGGTCCAGGCCGCGTACGGCGTGGGTGGTGGTGCCGTCCGGGCCGGGGTAGCTCTTGACCAGACCGCGCGTGCTGATGGCGTACGCCGGCTCGGGGGCGGACTCCGCGGCGTGCGGGCCCGTGCGGGCGGCCGTCGGGAGGGTTGCCTGGGTGGGGGCGTCGTCACCGGCGCGTGGCTGCATGGTCGGGTCCTCGTCTGCGGGGTGTCGTCTGCGGACTCGGGCGTGGTGCGGTTCGGGGGGAGCCGGTGCGGGCGGGGCCTTCCCCGCGTGCGGCTCCCCGTTGGAGGGGGCGGGGCCTCGCGCTCCGGCCGGCGGCGCCGTGGGGCAGCCGCCGGCCGGAGGTTCGTGGGGCCCGTTCCGTCTTGTCCCGTTCGGGTGTCGACCAGGGAACACGGGGTGCTCCCTCCCGGCGGGGCCGGTGTTCAGCGCCTGGGCGACGAGACCGCCGTCGTCTCGGCTGCTGGGCGGTACCGGAGGCGAAGGGGCCTGGTGCCGGGTCAGTTACAGCTGATGCCCACGCAGACGGTGTTGAGGAGCGTCAGCAGGCCGACGCAGTCGCAGGTGTTGGCGAACGCCACACCGTCGGCGCCGACCGGGTCGGTCTCCGGAAGGGCGTGCAGGTGAGCCAGCAGTTCGAAGTCGCGGTTCTCCATGGCTTTCTCCTTCTCTGTGAGATGGGCGGCAGGTTCCCTGCCGCTCAACCCGGCTGCTGGATCATCCAGAGCCGGGAGTCCGTGTGGCGGGTCCGCAGGAGGAACGCGAGGATTCCCGCGGATCCGTCGCTCCAGCCCGTCGAGACGTCCCCGTACTCGTTGGGGAAGACGACGTGGCGGTCGCGGTGGGCCCGTTCGGCGACGATGAAGCGGGCCAGGTCCTCGGCCGACGTGCGGTAGGCGGGGTCCCCCGTGGCCGTGGCCATGTCGAGGAGGAAGTCGCCGTTGCCCGCCAGTCCGTGGCATTGGGTGAGGGGGGCGCGGGACGCCCGCTCCACGACGGCGCGCGCGGCGCGGCGGGCGAGGTCGCCGAACCGGTCGTCCCCGGTGGTCTGCCAGAGCCGCACCAGGAAGGAGCCGATTCCCGCCGAACCGTGGCACCAGTACGGGGCCGTGGGCACGTCTCCGGCCTGCGCCGGCCACTGGGCCGTCTCGCCGACCGTCAAGGCCGTGGCCACGAGCTCCTCCCCCGCCGCCAGGGCCAGGTCCAGGTGTTCCCGGCGGTCGGTGACGGCCGCGGCGGCGAGGAGGAAGCATCCGATGCCGGACGTTCCGTGGGCGAAGCCGAGGTAGCGTTTGCCGGCTTCCTTGGCTACGGCTTCCGCGGGGACCGGCCAGCTCACGCCGGTCGGCTCGGGTCGTGCGGCGGCGGCCAGCCGGTCGGCCGCGTCGGCGACGAGCGCGGCGAGGCGCGGGTCGCCGGTGCGGTGCCACAGGTGGGCGGCGGCGAGTCCGCTGCCCGCGGAGCCGTGGGTGACGTCGTGGCTGGGCGTCGGCTCCTGCGGAGCCAGGGCCAGGGCGAGCGCGTGGTCCATGAGGGCGCGGTCGTCGAGGGCGCGTCCGGCGTCGTACAGGGCCCAGGCGGTCCCCCGTCCGCCGAAGTGCAGGCCGGGGCGCGTGGAGCGGGTGTCCGTCCGGGCCGCGATCCAGTGGCCCGCGGTGGAGATCCGTTCCGGCAGGCGCGGATCGCCGGTGAGCTCGTAGTACCGGGTCAGCACCGCCAGGACACCGGCCGCGCCCTGCTGGACGGTACAGGGGTCGGTCTCCCCCGCCATGGTGGAGACGGGCCACAGCCGCCGCTCGTCGCGGGGGGTCATCGACTCGACGAGGTGGTCCACGATCCCCGCCACCGAGGCCGCCGTCGCGTCGCCCGGGTCCTTGCCCGTGGGGCCGGCGGCGGGGTGCCCGGGGAGCGGACTCCCGGTGCGGCGCAGGGCCGTACGTGCTCTGGCCGGGTCCCAGCGCTCGGCCGGATCGTCCTTCATCAGCCCGAGGATCATCCCGGGCAGGCCGTCGGGCAGGGGGAGCGTGCCTTCGCAGGCGGTCAGCCACTCGGCGAGCCGCTGCTCCGCGGATCTGGCGGCGGGCTCCTCCGGCAGCAGGTGGGGGACCTTCCCGGCGAGGACGAAGCACACGGTGGCGCCGAGGCTGTAGTAGTCGGCCGTCGGGGAGACGGGCGCGCCGGCCAGCCGCTCGGGGGCGCTGAAGCCCGGGGTTCCCACCGTGGTCGGGAGGGCGGCGTCGTCCTTCAGGACGGCGAGCTCCAGGTCGATGAGGCGCAGTTCGCCGTCGGGCCTGACCATGATGTTGCCGGGGGTGAAGTCCCGCAGGACGCAGCCGCAGGCGTGCGCCGCGGCGAGGAGGTCGACCAGGCGCCCGGCCTGGGCCAGGGCGTCGGCGCGGTAGCGCTCGCTGCCGACGTCGCGGAAGTGCTCGGCGACCCAGTTCCGCAGGGGTACGCCGGGTATTTCCTCCTGGGCCAGGAACAGGTGTCCGCCGTGCTCGAACATCGCGACGGGTTCCGGGGCCAGGCCGGTGCCGGCGAGGTTCTCCAGGGTCCGGGCCTCGGCGCGCAGCCAGTCGCGTACGTCGCTGCCGGACGCGTCGGCCTCCACGTGCGGCCGTGCCTCCTTGATGACGACGGGTGCGCCCGTGATGGCGTCCGTCCCCCGGTAGACGCCGCCCTTGTTCGTGTGGCGTATCGCCTCCCGGACCGAGAAGCGGCCGCCGAGCAGCACCGGGCCGGTCGGCGCCTCCTCGGTGCGCGGCGGGGCCGGTACCGATGCGGGGAAGGGGCTGACCGCCCAGGAGGGAGGGGAGTACCGCCCGGTGCGCACGTCCTCGACGGGGTTGCCGTCGGGGTCCTCGTAGAACCACACCAGGAGTCCCTGGTCCGACAGCCGCTGCCGGGCGACGAAGGCGCCGTAGCGGTAGTGCACCAGGCTGTTCACGGCGTAGGGCTGGTCCGAGAGGATCCGGGGGCCGGCCAGCCCGGTCGTGGCCCGGTGCAGTTCCAGCGCGATCCGGGCCGCGTCGGTGTCGGAGCGGGGGTAGACGGTGATGAACTTGCCCGAGCTCCCCCGGGGCGTGGCCCGGGAGTTGAGCGCGCTCACCTGTTCCAGGGACCGGGCGAACTTGAACGCCGAGCCCTCGCGCAGCAGTACGTCCAGGGCCTTCGCGAGGACTGCCGGTGCGGAGGCGGAGGTCGCGGACACGTGCAGTTTCCAGCCCTGCGCCCGCTGCGTCGTGGACAGGGGCGTGAGGCGGCACCACATCTCGTCCGCGTCGGTGCTCCAACGCGCGCCCTCGCCGGTGGCTTCAAGCGCCCGGCGGAGCAGGTCTTCGAGGTCGACTTCGGTTGCGTGGCTCGTCATGCCCGTCCCTCTCAACGGTGAGGACCGCTGGTTGGAATATGCCTTCGGTAAGCAGAACGTATAGGCGTGGCCCGACGGACGTCAGTCGGTCCGGCGAGCGCACGGTGTTGTTGCGCTGCCTGGTGTCGTCAACCGGCGCAGAAAGGAAGCTCGCGGGAGCGTTATGGGGTGGTAATACCCCAGCACCTCCCGGCGGGACACAGAAAACAGCTCCGGATCCGGAGAATGAAAGCGTTCCGAATAAATCGGCCCCAAATCCAGCTCGGTCTACGCATATGAATTCCGGGCCAACCCCAAACGAACGGATCGCCTCCGGCGTCACCGTCGAGGTGTTCACCCCCGGCGGCGGACGGCGCCGCTCCTGGCCCCGTCACCAGCCATTCCTCAGGTTCGATTCGGTCTCCGCATTCGATACGAGGATTTCTCCCGGTCGCGGTGAACGCTATCGGCGCATCGCTTACGCCGTACAGCCTTCCTCCCACCTCGCCCGCAGTAAAGGTCCGATCGCGCCACGACGCCAACCTGCCGTGCGACACGATTCGGCCCGACTTCACATTCCACGATCACGCCCCTGAGCTGCACCCGGCCATGAATGTTTAAAGATTAACGACTACCGAACGACTGCTCGGAATCGGCTCAAAAGCAAACTGGGGTTCCCTCGGCCCCGGGAAAACGTGAGCCCAGGGAATGAAGTGCCGGGTGGGGAGCGAGCACACGGGGCGGCGCACGACGGAGTACCGGCGTGGCGGACGGGATCCGGGCGGCAAAACGGGGAGCATTCCCCGCTACGCGTGCTACTGTCGACCCATCAACCGGGGAACACTCCCCGGTTTACGCTCCGGGAAGGACGCGGACGATGGCGGACACGGCTCTGGTGCTGGGCGGCGGCGGAACGATCGGGCTCGCCTGGACGGTCGGGATACTGGCGGGCCTGGCCGAAGCGGGCCTGGACCTCTCCGGTGCCGACGTGACGATCGGCACCTCGGCGGGCTCGGTGATCGGCTCCCGGCTCGCCTCGGGGGTGACGGCCGAGGAGATGTACGAGGAGAACCTCGCCGGGGCCGGTGAGCTCGACGTCAAGGTCACCGCGGGCCAGACCGCCCGCTTCCTGTGGGCCGCGCTCGGATCCCGTGACCCGGAGCGCTCCGTCCGGCGCCTCGGCCGGGCCGCGCTGGCCTCCCGCACCGCCCCCGAATCGGCCGTCCACGGCGCGGTGGCCACGCTCCTGGCCGGCGTACGGGAATGGCCCGGCCGCGCCCTGCGCCTGACTGCCGTCGACGCCCGGTCAGGAGCCCTGGAGGTCTTCGACGCCGCCTCGGGCGTGAGCCTCCCCGAGGCTGTGGCGGCGAGCTGCGCGGTACCGGTGGTCTGGCCGCCCGTATCGGTGGCCGGCCGTCGCTGGATGGACGGTGGCAGCCGCTCGACGGCCAACGTCCAGCTCGCCCGCGGCCATCGGCGGGTCGTCGCCATCGCCCCGATCCCGAAGGCGGTCGGTCCGCACCCGAGCGCGACCCAACAGGGCGCGGACCTCGCCGCGGGCGGGGCCTCGGTGGCCGTCCTCACCCCCGACCGCCCTTCCCTCAAGGCGTTCGGCCGCAACATGCTCGACCAGAGCCGCCGGGCCGCCGCCGCCAGGGCGGGCCGCGTCCAGGCGGCTTCGTGCGTGGACACCGTGCGAGCGGTCTGGACGGCCTGACCCGACGGTCCGCCCGGCACGGCGGCGTCACCGCGGCCCCCACCCCACAGCCATCGGCACCACGCCGACGAGGCGCGCACGCCCGGCGGATACAAGCCGCGCCTGATGAAGCGCGGCGGCACACGGCAGGAACTGCTCCGGGCCGCCAAACCCGCCGCCGACTCCCCCGCAGGCGCCGGGGAGTCGGCGGCGGCGGTTTACAGGTAGTCGCCGGGGATGAGGCCATGCGTGGCGGGTTCACGACGGTCAGGGCGTCAGCGGCGGAAGTGGGCGCGGTGTTCCCGGAGGAAGGCGTCGAGGGTGCGGGGCGGGCGGCCGAGGATGTCGGCGACGGTAGTGGTGGGGGCTTCGGGACGGCTCGCGGCGAGCTGCTGGATCTCCGTCACGTGCTCGGCGAGCCAGGCGGGCATGTGGGCGTGGCGGATGAGGTCGTCCCGCAGCTCGTCCGGGGTGAGGTCGACGTAGCGGATCCGACGGCCGGTCAGAGCGGTGAGTTTCGAGGCGAGTTCGGAGTGGGTGACGGCTTCGGGTCCGGTCAGGACGTAGGTGCCGCCCGCGACCTCAGGCCGGGTGAGGGCGGCTGCGGCGACGTCGGCGATGTCGCGGCAGTCGATGTGGTTGTAGGGGGCGTCGCCCGTCGCGCCGAGGATGACGCCCCGGTCGACGGCGGGGGCCAGGCGCAGGAGGTTCTGCATGAACGCGTAGGGGCGCAGGACGGTGTGGGTGAGACCGCTGCCGCGCAGGTGTTCCTCGATGGCGTGGTGGCCGCGGGACACGGCGACCGGGGAGTCGCGTTCGGCGGCGGGTGCGGAGATCTTGACGAGGTGTCCGATGCCGGCCCGGGTGGCGATGTCGATGACGCGGGTTTCGAGTTCCACCTGTGCGGGGCCGTTGGCCATGGCGAGGAAGAGCCGGTCGGCGCCCTCGAAAGCGGTGTGCAGGGAACGGGGATCGGCGGCGTCGGCGTACCGGACCTCGACGGGCGGCCGGCGGGGGTCGGTCAGGCCGGGTATCGCCCGGTGCGGGGTGCGGGTCAGCGCGCGGACGGGTGCGCCGAGTGCGAGGAGGCGGTGGAGGAGGGCGTTCCCGGTCGCTCCGGTGGCTCCCATGACGACGATCATCGTGTGCTCATTCCTGGGTGACTTCCCGGCGGCGGGTGCCGCCGGGGTGGGTTATGCCGGGGAGGGCGTGGTGGCGGCGGCGCGCCAGCGCAGGGTGACGATGGTGGTGGCGAGTGCCGCGGAGAGGGGCAGGTCGATGCGCAGCCGCTCCAGCCACGGGCCGGCGGGGACGGGGGTGTGCGCGGGCAGCCATGGAACGGCGAACCATCCCAGCAGGGCCGCCGAACCGGCGGCCGCGATGACGAGCGCCACCGTCAGGACGACGCGCGGCAGGGCGCCGACCCACGGTCTGGGCCGCCCTCCGCGCCGCAGCCACGCGCCGACCAGGAAGGCGACGACGGCGGAGGTGCCGGCGATGGAGGTGCAGGCGGCCACGGCCAAGTCCCGCTGCCCGGTGAGGACCCCGGCGGTACCGGCGGTGAGCGCAGGGGCGGCGTAGGCGGTCAGCACCTCTCGCCACAGGGTGAACGGCCGGGCCTGCCGGGAGGCCGCCCGGTTCCGGCGGGATCCGTCTTTCGTTGCGGGCATGACGCCTTCTCTCTCGTTCGGGCAATATAATTAGGCAGCTAACCATGACCCCGCAAAAGGGGCCCCGCCCGAGGACGGGGCCCAGCCTGACGGGAGACGGGTCAGTCCGCGGCCAGGGCCGCGCTGCCCCGCACGACGCGGGCGAGCAGATCCAGGAACACCGCGCGCTCCTCGACGGAAAGCCCGTCGACCATCGCTTCGAGCCGTCCGAAATGTTCGGCCGCCATGTCGCGCAGGCGCTGCGCCCCGCGCGCGGTCAGGACGGCCACCGTGCCGCGCCCGTCCTCCGTGGACGGGCGGCGGGCGATCAGGCCCTCGCGCTCAAGGCCGTCCAGCAGGCCGGTGACCGTGGCCCGGGAGACGCCGAGGTCGGCCGCGAGGTGCGAGGGGGTCTTCTCCCCTCCGTGATCCTCAAGGTCGGCGAGCAGCCGGTAGCGTCCCGTCGACAGGCCGAACCGGGCGAAGTGCGCCTCGGCCGCCCGGCCGACCCTCGCACCCGCCGAGATCAGCCGCACCGCGACCAGCACCGCCTGCGGATCGACCTCCAGGCCGTAGCGCTCGACCTGCTGCCTGGCCTGGTCCAGCGTGGGCGCCTCGGCGTCGGTTCCGTCCCTCGTCATGAAAGTAATATGGCGCCTAACCACTCGGCCTGTCAAGGAATCCCCTCGGCGGGACGCCCGGATTCGCGGGGCTACCAGCGCTCGACGACGACCGAGGGGCCGCGATACTGGCCCCCATGACCGACACGCCCGACAGTCCCGCGACCCCCTTCTCCCGGATCAAGGTCCGCGCCGGGGCCGTCGTCTTCTGCGGCGACGACGTCGCGCTCATCCGGCGGGAGCGCGCCGGCTCCGTCCACTACACCCCTCCCGGCGGCAACGTCGAGGACGGCGAGGACTTCCGGCAGGCCCTTCGCCGGGAACTCGGCGAAGAGCTCGCACTCGACGTGGACCAGGCGGACGGCGGTGACCTCATGTGGGTCGTCGACCAGCGCGTCACCCGCCCGGGCCCCACCCCGTCACCGCGCAAGATCCACTTGATCTACCGCCTCCACATCACCCCGGAGGTCCGCGCCCGCCTGGCCACGCAGGAGCTGGACGAACTCCCGGACGGCAGCCACGAGGTCGGCTTCATCGAGTGGGTCCCGTACCGCGACGCCGCCCGGCTGCCGGTCTTCCCGCCCATCGGGGCGGCCCTCGCGGCCCTGGACCACCCCCGCGCGCCGGTCGCCGACCCCGCCCTCGACGCCGTCACGGACGCGAACTACACCTGGGTCTGATCCGCGGGCGGCCGCCGGGCTGCGAACCCGAGCGGAGGCCCAGGGCACTGTGCTGGACGACCCCGGCGGGGACGTCCTCGCGGCCCGCCGTCATGGGGTACAGTGGATCTTGAGCTCGCCGCCGCGGACAGCAGTGGTCGGCCCGGCGTTGGTGGTCCAAGGAAAGACACCCCACTTCCCGTGGGGGAATGCAGGTGCAAGGCCTGCCCAGCGCTCGATCGAGGCCCCGGATTCCCTGTGGAATCCGGGGCCTTCGTGTTGCGGTCCCGTCCTGCCCGAGACCACGACCATGGGCCGTGACCACGGTCGCGACCCCCGGTCGTGGTCATCGGCCGTCGAACAGTAGGGTGAGCCGGGTGGATACTCCCTCGCTCCCGCGTTCTTTCCGGCTGCTCGTGACGGGTGGCGGCACCGGCGGTCATACCTATCCGGCCCTGACTGCGGTCCGGACCCTGCAGGGTCGGCTCGCAGCTGCGGGCGGCACCCTGGACGTCCTGTGGATCGGCACCCAGGACGGTCTTGAGGCGCGCGTCGCCCCGGCGGAGGGCATCGCCTTCAAGACGGTGGCCACGGGGAAGATCCGCCGCTCGTCGAACCCGCTGAAGATGCTGTCGGCCGCGAACGTCAAGGACATGGCCCGGGTGCCGCTCGGTGTGGCACAGGCCCGTGCGATCGTCTCCGAGTTCCAGCCGGACGTCGTCCTGGCGACGGGCGGGTACGTCGCGGTTCCGGCCGGTCTGGCCGCGCGGCTCAACCGGCGTCCGCTGGTCCTGCACGAGCAGACCGTCCGGCTGGGCCTGGCCAACCGGAAGCTCGCGAGTTCGGCCACCCGGATCGCGGTGTCCTCGGAGTCGTCGCTGGCCCTGCTGCCCGCCGATGTCCGGGACCGCGCGGTCGTCACCGGCAACCCGGTGCGGCCCGAGGTGCTGTCCGGTCACCCGGACAAGGCGGTCGAGGCGCTGGCCCTGTACGGGTTCGACCGGCGGCTGCCGACGGTCTACGTGACCGGTGGCGCGCAGGGTGCCCAGCAGATCAACGGCGTCGTGCGGGACCTGCTGCCCTGGCTGCTGAGCCACGCGAACGTGATCCACCAGTGCGGCCCGGCGAACGTGGAGGAACTCCGCAGCGCCGCCGCCACCCTGGACCCGGTCCTCGCCGGGCGGTACCACCTGACCGGTTTCGTCGGGCCGGAGCTGCCCGACGTGCTGGCGCTGGCCGATGTCGTGCTGTCGCGCAGCGGGGCCGGGACGCTGGCGGAGCTGACCGCGCTGGGCAAGCCGGCCGTGTTCGTTCCGCTGGCCACCTCCGCGGGCAACGAGCAGGCCCACAACGCCCAGCACCTGGCCGACGCGGGCGCGGCGGTCGCCCTGCTGGGCGAGGTCACGGCGCACGCCCTCGGGGACGCTCTGGGCCCGCTGCTGACCGACCCCGGTCGGCGTATGGCGATGGCCGAGCGGGCACGTGCGTACGGCAGGCCGGACGCCGCGGACCGGCTCGTGGACGTGATCCTGGCCGCGGCGAACGGCTGACCGGTGGGGGGGCGGTGCCGGCCGGCACCGCCCCCCACCCCCTCTTGCCGGGGAACGGGTGGCCGGGGTCTAGGCGACCTGCCACCAGTGGTCGTCGCCGTAGCTGGTGCTGCAGGTGTAGACGCCGACCCGGAGGTCGTTGGCGCCGTCCGCCAGGCCCGCGACGTCCAGGCACACGGGGCGGCCGGCCTGGGAGGACTTGGCGTTCACGAGCTGGAACGCCTTGCCCGACGAGTCCCAGGCCTGGTACCAGAGCTGGTTGTCGGCGGTGGTGTTCTGGCAGGGGTAGAACCCGACCGGCGAGTTTCCGGGCACGCCGGTGCCGGGCAGGTCCAGGCACAGGCCGCCGTTCTTGACGTTGCGGATCAGGAATCCGTCGACGCCGTCGGTGAGGTCCCACATCTGGTTGTCCCCGGCGCCCCGGATGCAGTCGTGCTGCTGCACGATGCTCCCCATGTTCGGCGCACCGAGGTCGGGCACGTCGAGGCATTTGTGCGTCGTGTAGTTGAACAGCAGGGTGTTGTACACCGACTCCGCGCGGGCCTGCGAGGGGCCGGCGGTCAGCAGGTTGAGGGCCAGCGCGGACAGGACCGCGAGGACCGCGGCCGCGGCGCGTAAGCGGTACGGGCGGTGCGGTGAGGTGCGCCGCGTGACGTCGGTACGTGCGGGCAGGGCGGTGTTCTGGTGCATGCGGTTCCTTCCCGGGTGCGGACCGGCGGTAGCGGTCCGTCAGGTGGTGGCCGCGCCGAGGGGCGGGCTCCGAAGGGCTGTTGCGCCGTACAGAACGCTCTGTGGGACCGGTACCGAAGGCCGTCCGTCGTCCGTCGCGTCGCGGGGAACGGCCGCGGCCCGCGACGAAGAAGAATTCTCCGTCGAGGGCAACACTTTCGGCGCCGGGAGCCGGAACGGTCAAGGTTCTTGACGGGCGCGCGTCAAGTTGGCGGATAATTGTTCTTCATGGACCAGATACTCGACCGCGTCCGCGCGCTCCGGGGCGAACTCCCCGACGCGCAGCGGGCCCTCGCCGTCTTCATCCTCGACGACCCGGCCGGCGCCTCCGCCCGGACGATCCTCGAACTGGCCGCCGCCGTGGGCGTGTCCACCGGGAGCATCACCAGGCTCTGCCGCGCCCTCGGACTCGCGGGCTACTCCCAGCTGCGCCTCGCGCTCGCCGCCGACCAGGGCGCCCGGGACGCCCGGGGCACCACCTGGCGCGAGGACATCGGCACCGACATCGGCGCGCACGACTCCGTCGAGCAGGTCGCCGCGGCCGTGGCGGCGACGGTCTCGGGCGTGGTGACCCGCACCGTCGAGGGCCTCGACCTCGCGGTGCTGGAAGAGGCCGCCGACCGGATCGCGGCCGCCCGCCGGATCGAACTCTTCGGGGTCGGCGGCAGCGGCACCATGGCCGTGGAGTTCCAGCAGCGGCTGTACCGGATCGGCCTGCCCGTCTGGTCCTGGAGCGACACCCATGTGGCGCTGACGGGCGCCGCCGTCCTCGGCCGCGACGACGTGGCCCTCGTCCTCTCGCACAGCGGCGGCACCCGCGAGCCCCGTGACGTCCTGGCGGAGGCCGCTTCCCGGGGCGCCACCACGATCGCCGTGACCGACGTCCCCGCGTCGCCGCTCGCCGCGCACGCGGATCTGATCCTCGCCACCCGGGTGCGCGCCACCGGTCTCAGGTCGGAGGCCGTCCTGGCCCGCCACGCGCAGATGGCCGTCCTCGACGTGCTCTACGTGGCCGTGGCCCAGCGTACGTACGACAGCACGACCGTGGCGATGGCGGCCACGCAGGAGGCGGTCCGGCCCTACCGTGGCGACGGCGGCGGGAACTGACGGCCCGGGAGGCCGCCCGCGCGCCCTGGACGAGTGGGAGGCGGGACATGACGCTGGTGCTGGGGATCGACGGCGGGGGCTCCACCCTGCGCGCGGCGGTCGCGGACGCCCGTGGCGGGCCGCCTCTGGCCATGTCGGCGGCGGGGGCGGGCAACGCCCGGAGCGTGCCGGAGACGGTGCTCGCGGAGCGGCTGGCGCAGGTCGTCGCGGAGGCGGTGCCCCCGGGGCGGGCGGCGGACGTGCGCTGCGTCGTCGCCGGGTTCGCCGGGTCCGGGGTGCCCGGGCGGGCGGGCGACCGCGGGCAGGGCGTGGCCGGGCGGGCGCTGTCGGCCGCCCTGCTCCGCAACGGGGTGACCGGAGCCCGTGTGCGCGTCGCCGCCGACTCCGAGATCGCCTTCGCCGGGGCCCCGGGCACTCCGCCGGACGGCCTCGTGGTCATCTCGGGCACGGGCGCGGCCGCCGCCCGGATGCGGGACCACCGCCTCGCCGCGACCGCGGACGGCTGCGGCTGGCTGACCGGCGACGACGGGAGCGGCTTCTGGATCGCCCGTGAGGGCGTACGCCGCGCCCTGCGCGCGGCCGACGGGCGCGGGCCCGCGACGCTGCTGGTCGACCGGTTGGCCGAGGCGTTCGACGCACCTGCCGCGGACCCGGTGTCGGTGCGGTTCGCCCTCGTCGACGGCGCCCTCGCCGCGTCCGGACCCGCCTTGGCACGGTACTGCCCCGTGGTGGTCGGGGCGGCCGTCGACGGGGACGCGGTGGCGGGCCGGATCCTCGACGAAGCCGCCGACCTGCTCGCCGAGAGCGCGCGGGCCCTGCGGCCGCGACACGGCGAACCCCTGGTCACGGCGGGAGGGCTGCTGGGACGGCGGGGCCCGCTGCTGGAGCGCTTCACCCGCCGCGCGTCCCGGTGGGAGCTGGTCCCGCATCCGGTGCGGGACGGGCTCGCGGGGGCGGTGGCGCTCGCCCGGACGTTGCCCCTCCAGCCGTAGGGCGGTTGCCGTTCCCCGTACGGGGGGCGGCCGGGCCGGGAGGGACCGGGGGTGGTTCAGCCGGTGTGGCGGATCCGGAAGCGGGCGGGGTCCGACGGATCCCGGTCGACGACCTGGACCGGCGCCCAGGCCCACTGCCAGACGCCGATGCCCGGGGTACGGGAGAACCGGATCCGCCCGCGGGTGCCTTCGACCCTGACGTGCGGCCAGGACGCGGCGATGCCCGCCCGGTCCGGGCCGTGGGAACGCAGCACGCCGGCGAGGACGGTGACCGTGTCGTAGCCCTCGAAGGCGACGAAGGAGGGCTCTTCGGCCAGCCGCTCGCGCAGAGCCTTCCCGACCCGTGTGCCGAGCGGGCCGAAGCGCTCGGGCAGGTAGCGCAGGAACGGGACCCCGGCGCCGAGGGGGCCCAGCAGCTGCGCCCATTGCGGGAACTCCGGCTGCCCGGCCGGAGCGCCGATCAGGACCCCGTCGAGGCGCCGGTCCCGGCGGACGTGCTCGACGATCGGTACGGCCGGCTCCGGATGGCCGGCCAGCAGGAGGAGGGCCGTCGCCCGGTGGTCGACGAGTGCCTCGCACACGGCCCCGGGGTCGAGCTCACGCACGTCGAGTTCGATGACGGTGGCACCGTGGGGCGCGAGGTGCTCCCGCAGGACGCGGGTCCCAGACGCCCAGTAGACGCTCGGATCGACCGCCACGGCGATGCGGCGGTGACCGGCTGCGAGGAGGAAGTCGGCGTAGATCCGCCAGCCGTGGGACTGTGCCGGTGCGAGGCGCGCGACCCAGGGCGTCGGCCGTTCGGTGAGCGCGTCGAGGACCGCCGACGAGCAGAGGAACGGCAGGCCGAGGGCGTCCGCCCGGGCGGCGGCCGTCCGGGCGACGACGCTGTGGTACTCCCCCACCACGGCGGCCACGCCCAGCCGGTGCAGGTCCTCGACGGCCGCCGCGGCCCGCTGCGGATCGGCCGCGGTGTCCCGGACCACCAGCTCCAGGGGGCTTCCCGAGATCCCACCGGCGTCGTTGACCTCGCGCACGGCCAGATCGACTCCGGCGAGCAGGTGCCGCCCCGCTTCGACCCAGCCGGGCCGGGTCAGCGGAACGAGGGCGCCGATGCGGAGGGGGGATCCCTCGGTCCGTACCGCCGCGGAAGACGAAGGGGGTGTGTTCATGCGGTGGCGTCTCCCGTGTGGCGATCCGGCCGGGGTGTGCTCCGGCGACCGTGCGGGACATTGCATCCACCCCTTGACCGGGCCGCAACCGATTATCCGTTCGCCGGGCCGTGGGCGGCGGGACCGTCGACGGTGAAAACCGGTCGACACGGCTGCCGTGCGGGGCGTTTGCTGGCCGGCATGTCAGAGCTGCGTACCGACCGTCTTCTGCTCCGCCGGTGGCGGGATCACGATCTCGGACCTTGGGCGGCCATGAACGCCGACCCCGAGGTGCGGGAACATCTGGGGGAACCGCTCACGCGGAAGCAGAGCGATGACGAGGTGGCGCGCATGCGCGCGGAGTTCGACGCGCGGGGCTTCGGCTGGTGGGCACTCGAATCACGGGGCACCGGTGAGTTCCTCGGGCGCGCCGGGCTGGACGCGGTGGACGGTGGTATGCCGTTCGCGGGGGTGGATGTCGGGTGGCGATTGGTACGTTCGGCGTGGGGACACGGCTACGCCACCGAGGCCGGCCTCGCCTGCCTGGCCTTCGGCTTCGAGTCCCTCGGACTGCCGGAGATCCTCGCCTCGACGACCGTCGGCAACCTCCGTTCCCAGGCGGTGATGCGCCGCATCGGGATGACCCGCAACCCGGCTGACGACTTCGAGGACCCGAGCGTGCCGGAGGGGCCGCTCCGCCGTTGTGTGCTGTACCGGGCCCGTGCGGGAAGCAGACGCTGACGCGCATCACGACGGGGCCGGTGCGACCCCGCCGCCGAAGTCCACCGCCTCCGCACCGGGCCGTCCGGGCGAGGCCGAGGGCAGGGCCCGTCCGGTACTCCGGCTCGACGACGGCCGCGGCCGGCTCGTGGCGGTCTTCGAGACCTCCCGGCCGCGGACGGAGGTGGTCCTCGCCCCCGGCAGGGCGGTGTGTACGTGGACGACAAGGCCCGCGTGACGTACTGGAACAGCAGCGCGGAGGCCGCCGTGTCGCCGCTGTCCGCCCACTGACGGGGCCGCGTGGGCGCGAACGCGCACGAGGGCCCGCTCCAGGGGGCCGGTCCCCGGCGGGGCGGGCGCCGACGCTAGCGTGATCACCATGTACGAGATCAAGGGCGTGAGAGCCACGCCGGGCGGACGTATCAGCGTCCGGTTCCACCAGCACGGCTACGTCGAAAGACCGGACCGGCGCGCCGGCCGCGTCGCCGAGACACTCTTCGGTGAGGGAGCCGGGTGCCTCACCGCACTGGTGCTGCTCGCATCGGTGGGCCTGTTCACCCTGCTCCGCAAGAACGGGGCGCCGGAGGCGGCCGTCACGGCCTGCATGTGGGTGTTCGTCGTGGCGGTCTGCTACGGCGCGGTCATCGCCCTGTTGCACTGGGCCTCCGGGGTCGCCGACGTCCTGTTGATCGCGGTGACGTTCCCGGCGCTGCTGATCCCGGGCTACCGGCGCATGCTGCTGCGCCGCTGGCGCGGCGGTGCTCCGGAGAGCGAGCCGGGGTGGGTTCCGGGGGCCGCTCTCTCCGGGGTGTGGCACCAGGTGGACCCGCAGGGCGGCGCCGTGGTGACGGTCCAGCGGACCGACGGATCCGTCACCGCGTACGTTCCCCCGGCCGACAAGGCCCGCAACCTGCACGACCACTTCGACACACTGCTGCGCCAGGGCCGCCCGGCCCCGGCCCCGTATCAGCAGCCGGCCTACGGCGCTCCGGGGTACCCGCCCCAGCCCTGGCAGGGGAACCCGGGCCACCGGCACGACTGACCCGGCCCCACCCAGCCACCCGCTACGCGGCCCGCTCCGGCGGCGGGCCGCTCGGCCGGTCACGAGAATCCTGATCACGATCACGCCGACCGTGGGCGCGCGTGCGGTATGCCCGGCCGTGGAGTTCGGCGCAGGACCGTGGTCAGAAGGGTGGGGAGTCCGTCGTCAGGGCGGCGAGCCAGGTGGTGTACTCGGCCCGGCGGGGGCAGGTGGCGGTGGCGCGGGGGGTGGCCCGGCAGGCGCCCGGTCGGCAGTCCTCGGGGCTGCGGTCGCCGTGGAATGGGGTGCTGCCGAGGGGCGCCGCGCCCTGACGCGGCGTGAGGTCGGCGTCCCCGAGCGCGGGCAGCAGCAGGAGCAGGCGGGTGTCGGGATCGGTGGTGGTTCCGCCGGGCAGGCCGTTGTCCGCGGCGCCGATCAGCTCGGGCCAGGACAGGCCCGGTCCCCTCCAGTGGCCGTCGTCCCGGGCGAGGAACTCGGCGTGCTCCCAGTCGGGGTGGGTGATCAGGTAGTGGACGCCCGCGTCGTCCCCGGCGTTCTCGGAGGACGTGCAGGCCCAGTCCGTCCGCCACCGGAACGGTGAACACGGGCCGGTCGCGGGTGATGGCTCGGGCGTGGGTGCACGTCCGCCATGATCGCCCAAGCGTCCGCGGTGGCGCCGGGCGGGAACGCGGAGTTCCCGCCCGCGGACGGGGTCAGGGGGTCACGGGCGTGCGGAGGTGGTCCGTCATGGTGCGGATCACCTCGGCCTGGTCGCGTACCAGGTAGAAGTGCCCCCGGGAGAAGACCTTCAGGGTGAACGGGCCTTCGGTGTGCGCGGCCCAGGCCGCCGCCTCCTGCGGCGTCACCTTCGGGTCCTCGCTGCCGATCATGGCGACCAGGGGGCAGTGCAACGGCTCCCCCGGCTCGGGGGCGTAGGTTTCGGCGGCCCGGTAGTCGGCGCGGATGGCCGGGAGGATCATCCGGAGCACCTCCTCGTCCCCGAGCAGCTGTGTGTCGGTGCCGCTGAGGCTCTTGACCTCCTCGATCAGACCGCGCTCGTCGCGCAGGTGAACGGTCTCGTGGCGGGGCGCCGACGGGGCCCGGCGTCCCGAGGCGAAGAGCGCCGCCGCGACGATGCCCTTCTCGCGTTCGAAACGGCGCGCGACCTCGTAGGCCACCGAGGCGCCCATGCTGTGGCCGAAGAACGCCAACGGCCGGTCCGCCCAGGGCAGCAGTGCGGTGAACACCCGGTCGGCGAGTTCCGGGACGCTGTCGATCAGGGGCTCGGCTCGGCGGTCCTGGCGGCCGGGGTACTGGACGCACAGGACGTCGGCGAAGTCCGGCATGGTCCGGGCCATGGGCAGGTAAAAGCTCGCGGAGCCGCCGGCGTGCGGCAGGCAGACCAGTCGCACGGCGGCGTCCGGCCTCGGCTGGAACCGGCGTGTCCACAGGCCGTTGTCGGTGGAGACGGGGGCGGGGGTCGGGGTGCTCATGGTGTCGGGTGGTTCCCTTCGGTGAAACGGGCGGAGCGGGGGGGAACGGGTGCGGTGTCGGCGGGTCAGGGCAGCTTGAGGACCCACTCGTCGACCGCGGTCGCCGTGGTCCGTGCGTGACGTTCCATCAGCGTGTAGTGGTCGCCGGGTACTTCGGTGACCTGCTGGGCGTGTTCGGGCGCCGGCGGCCGGTCGTCGGTCCCCTCCGCGCCGTCCGCCATCCGCTCCTCGGCGCGGACGACCAGGGTGGGGGCCTCGGCAACGGGGGCGTCCCAGTCCTCGAAGACGGCGAGGTAGCCGCCCATCGCGGTGAGCTGGGTGCCGGGTGCCGAGATGAAGTCGAAGCGCTCCGACTGTTCCCGTACGACCGCGGACTGGAACCGGTCGGCCATGCCCTCTTCGCGGGTGAAGCTGTCGAGCATCACGATGCCTTCGACGGGCCGCCCCAGCTCCTCCAGCCGACAGGCCACGGCGTGCGCCACCCAGCCTCCCGAGGAGTAGCCGACGAGCACCACGGGCTCCTCGCCGGCGCAGTCGGCGACGGCCCGGACGTGCACCTCGACGAGGGCCGCGACGTCCTGCGGCAGCGCCTCCCCCGGGCCGAAGCCCGGCTCGGGCAGGGCCCAGACGGTGCGCCGGCCGCCGAAGGCGGCGGCGAAGCGCGCGTACTGGTGCACCCCGGAGGGGGCCATGTAGGGGCCGAAGCAGATCAGTGGGGGCCCTTCGTCCCCGTGGGCCAGCCGGACCGGGACCGGCCTGTGGTCGGCGGCCGACGCGGCGTCGAAGACCGGTCGCAGCCGGGCCGCGGCGGTGAGCATCCCGATGCCCTCGGAGAGCCTGCCCAGTTCACCGGCCCGGCGGTAGAGGCCGACGAGCAGGTCGTCCTGCCCGTCGCGCGGGGCCGGTCCGGCCCCGTGGGGCCCGCCGGAGGCCTCCGCCAGGAGGGCCAGGAGCCGGGTGGCCACCGCCTCGGGGGTGGGGTGGTCGAAGACCAGGGTGCTGGGCAGTTTGAGGCCGGTGGCCCCGCCGAGGCGCTTGGCGAGCCGGACGGCGGTCAGCGAGTCGAAGCCGAGTTCCAGGAAGACGTCCCGTTCCCGTACGGCTTCGGCGGAGAGGTGGCCGAGTACGGCGGCGGCTTCGGAGCGTACGAAGTCCAGCACGGCCGCGTCGCGTTCGGTGGCGGGCAGGCCCGTCAGCCGGCGTACGAGGAGGGGTTCGCCGCCGGACTCCGCGTCCGCGCCCGTCTCCTCGGCGGCCAGCAGGAGGACCACCTCGGGCAGGCCGCCGAGCAGCGGGCTCGGCCGGGCGGCGGTGAAGCCGGGCAGGAAGCGCTTCCAGTCCACGTCGGCGACGATCACCGAGGTGTCCCCGTGATCGACCGCGCGGCGCAGGGCCAGTACGGCGAGTCCGGGGTCCATCGGGTCCAGGCCGCGCAGCCTCAGCCGTTCCTCGGCGGCCCGGTCGACCATGCCGCCGCCGCCCCAGGCGCCCCAGGCGATGGAGGTGGCGGCCAGGCCGCGCGCCCGCCGGTGTTCGGCGAGGGCGTCGAGGGAGGCGTTCGCCGCCGCGTAGGCGGACTGGGCGCCGCTGCCCCAGGCGGCGGCGCCGGAGGAGAACAGGACGAAGGCGTCCAGTGCGCGGTCTCCGAGCAGGGCGTCGAGGTGGGCCGCGCCGGCCGCCTTCGCGCCCATGACCTCGGCGGTCTCGGCCACGGTGGTGTCGGCGAGCAGGGCGGGCGTGCCGATGCCGGCGGCGTGGACCACGGCGCTCAGCGGCGGCAGGCCGGCGAGGGACTCCAGGAGCGCGCTCACCGCCGTCCGGTCGGCCATGTCGCAGGCGGCGAGCGTGACGCGGGCGCCCAGCGCCTCCAGTTCGGCGCGCAGCTCTTCGGCGCCTTCGGCGGCGGGGCCTCGTCGGCTGGTCAGCACCAGGTGTTCGGCTCCGGCGGCCGCCAGCCAGTGGGCGACCCGGCTCCCGATGAAGCCGGTGCCCCCGGTGACCAGTACGGTGCCGCGCGGCTGCCAGCCGGGCCCGGCGGGACTGTCGGTGTCGGTGGCGGTGTCGGTGGCGCGGACCATGCGGCGGGCGTGGGCGCCGTCGGCGCGAAGGGCGATCTGATCCTCCCCGGTGGCTCCGGAGAGGGCGGCGGCCAGTCGGCGTCCGGTCCAAGTGGCGGTGGCCCCTACGTCGGCGGGCAGGTCGACGAGGCCGCCCCAGCGTCCCGGGTGCTCCAGGGCCACGACGCGGCCCAGCGCGGCCACCGTCGCCTGGGGTACGGCGTGGACGGGGTCGGCGGGGCGGGTGGACACGGCGCCCCGGGTCACGCACCACAGGGGCGCGTCGACGTCGGCGTCGCCGAGGGCCTGCACGAGGAGCAGGGTGGTGGCGAGGCCGAGCGGGACGGCCGGGTGGTCGGGGTGGGCGTGGTCCGCGAGCGCGAGCAGGGACAGGACCCCGCGTACGCCGGGGCCCGCTTCCCGCAGCCTGTCGGCGAGGGTCTGGCGGTCCTCGTCACCGGTGACGGCCAGCCGGACGGTGTCGGCTCCGTGCGCGGCGAGGGCGTCGAGCGCCAGCTCCGCGGCCGGGTCCTCGAACCGGTCCCGGGGGACGACCGCGAGCCAGCGCCCGGTGAGGGAAGGCTGCGCCGTGTCGGGGACCGGCTTCCAGTCGATCCGGTAGCGCCAGGCCCGGGTGGCGGCCTCGTCGCGGCGGCCGCGGTGCCAGGCGTGCAGTGCGGGCAGCGCGGCGGCGAGGGTGGTGTCCTCGTCGAAGCGCAGTTCCTCGGTGAGGGAGGCCAGGTCCTCGCGTTCCACGGCTGCCCAGAACTCGGCGTCCGCGGCGGACTGCGGCGCCGGGGCCGTCCCGGCCGCCGCGTCGGGCGCGTCGAGCCAGTACCGCTGCCGCTGGAAGGGGTACGTGGGCAGTTCCGCGGGCGTACCCGTGGGGCCGCCGAACACCGCCGGCCAGTCGACCGGGACGCCGTGCGCGTGCGCCTCTCCGAGGGAGGCGAGGAAGCGCCGGGCGTCGCCGGCGGAGCGGGTCAGGGTCGGCACGACGGCTTCGGCGGCGCCGTCCGTGCGCGCGTCGTCGAGGGTGTCCTGGAGTCCGTACACCAGCACCGGGTGGGGGCTGATCTCGATGAAGACCCGGTGCCCGTCCGCGCGCAGGCGCCGGACGGCCTGCTCGAAGCGTACGGTCCGGCGCAGGTTGCGGTACCAGTACGCGGCGTCGGGCGCCGTGTCGAGCAGGTCGCCCGTCACGGTCGAGCAGAACGGGATCCGCGGCGCGTTCGGGACGAGCGGGGCGAGTTCCGCGGCGAGTTCCTCCCGCACCTCCTCGACCTGGGCGCAGTGCGAGGCCAGGTCCACCCTGACGCGCTTGGCCTGTACGCCGTCGGCCGCGCAGGCGTCGACGAGTTCGGCGAGGGCCTGCGGGTCGCCTGCGACGACGACGGTGCGCGGCCCGTTGACGGCGGCCACGGCGAGGCGGCCGTCCCAGGCGGAGATGCGCTCGGTGACCTCGGCCTCGGACCGCGGGACCGACACCATGCCGCCGCGTCCGGCCAGCCGGGCGAGCAGGGCGCTGCGGCGTGCCACGAGCCGGGCGCCGTCCTCCAGGGTCAGTGCCCCGGCGACGACGGCGGCCGCTATCTCGCCCTGCGAGTGGCCGACGACGGCGGCCGGGCGGACCCCGCACGCCTGCCAGAGTTCGGCGAGGGCCACCATCACCGCCCACAGCACCGGCTGGATCACTTCGGGGCCCTCCAGCGCGGGGGCTCCGTCCGCGCCCCGCAGGACGTCGTCGAGGGACCAGTCCACGTAGGGGGCGAGCGCTTCGCCGCAGGCGGTGATCCGGTCGCGGAAGACGGGCGAGGTGTCGAGGAGCCCGGTGGCCATGCCCGCCCACTGGGAACCCTGGCCGGGGAAGACGAACACCGGCTGGGCGGGGGATCCGGCCGAACCGCGGACCGCGAGCTCGTGGGAGCCGCCGGAGGCGAGCGCCTCCAGGGCCGCGACCATCTCCTCGCGGTCCCCGCCGACCACCACGGCGCGTTCGTCGAACAGCGTACGGGTGGTGGCGAGGGCGTACCCGATGTCGCGCGGCCGGGTACCGTCCTCGCGCAGCAGCGCGGCGAGGCGCCCCGCCTGCTGCTCCAGTGCCGCTCCCGTGCGGGCGGACAGCGGCAGGGGTACGGCCGCCGCTCCGGCCGGGGGCCGGGGGGCGGGCTCCTCGGGACCCGGCTGCGGTGCTTCCGGTGCCTCCCCTGCCTCCGGGGCTTCTTCGATGATGACGTGGGCGTTGGTCCCGCTCATCCCGAAGGAGGAGACCGCGGCCCGGCGGGGGTGCTCGGCGGGGTCCCAGGCGATGGGCTCGGTCAGCAGCCGGACGGCGCCCGCGCTCCAGTCGACGTGCGGGGTCGGTTCGCCGGCGTGCAGGGTCCTGGGGAGCGTTCCGTGCCGCAGGGCCTGCACCATCTTGATGATGCCGCCCGCTCCGGCGGCGGCCTGGGTGTGCCCGATGTTGGACTTGAGGGAGCCCAGCCACAGCGGCCGGTCAGCGGGGCGGTCCTGGCCGTACGTGGCCAGCAGCGCCGAGGCCTCGATGGGGTCTCCGAGCCGGGTGCCCGTGCCGTGTCCCTCGACCGCGTCGACGTCGGCGGCGGACAGTCCGGCGTTGGCGAGGGCCTGGCGGATGACGAGTTGCTGGGCGCGGCCGCTGGGGGCGGTGAGGCCGTTGGAGGCGCCGTCCTGGTTGACGGCGCTGCCGCGGACGACGGCGAGGACGCGGTGTCCGTTGCGGCGGGCGTCGGACAGCCGCTCCACCAGCAGCATGCCGACGCCTTCGCCCCAGCCCGTGCCGTCGGCGTCGGCGGAGTACGCCTTGCAGCGGCCGTCGGCGGAGAGGGCGCGCTGGCGGCTGAACTCGACGAACGCTCCGGAGCTGGACATGACCGTCACCCCGCCGGCCAGCGCGAGTTCGCACTCGCCCTGCCGCAGGGCCTGGGCCGCCATGTGGAGGGCCACGAGGGAGGAGGAGCAGGCCGTGTCGACGGTGACGGCGGGTCCTTCGAGGCCGAGCGTGTAGGCGATCCGCCCGGAGGCGACGCTGGCGGCGTTGCCGGTGCCCAGGTAGCCCTCGACGTCCTCGGGGACGGCGATGCCGCGCCGGATGTAGTCCTGGTAGCCGGAGCCGACGAACACGCCGGTGCGGCTGCCGCGCACGCTCGCCGGATCGATGCCGGCCCGCTCGAAGGCTTCCCAGGACGTCTCCAGGAGGAGTCGCTGCTGGGGGTCCATGGCGGTCGCCTCGCGCGGCGAGATGCCGAAGAAGGCGGCGTCGAAGTCGGCGAGGTCGTAGAGGAATCCGCCGGCGCGGGCGTAGGTGGTGCCCGGGTGGTCGGGGTCCGGGTGGTAGAGGGCGTCCAGGTCCCAGCCGCGGTTGTCGGGGAAGACCGACATGGCGTCCGTGCCCTCGTCCACCAGCCGCCACAGCTCTTCGGGCGAGCGGACCCCTCCCGGGTAGCGGCAGCTCATGGCGACGATGGCGATCGGCTCGTCGTCGGCGCGTACGGGCGCGGCGGCGCTCCCGGCGGTGTCGGCGGTGCCGAGCAGTTCGACGAGCAGTGCGCCCGCGAGGTCGAGGACCGACGGGTAGTCGAACACCATGGTGGTGGGCAGCCGCAGTCCGGTGGCCTTGACGAGGCGGTTGCGCAGTTCGACGGCGGTCAGGGAGTCGAAGCCGAGGTCGCGGAAGGCCCGGCCCGGCTCGACGGCCTCGGGGCCCGGGTGTCCGAGCACGGACGCGGCCTCGGCCCGTACGAGTTCCACGAGGGTGCGGTCGCGTTCGGCCGGGTCGGCCCGGTCGAGGGCCCGGCGCAGGGCGTCGGTGGTGTCGGCCGCGCCGTCGGGGTGGCCGGGTCGTGCGACGGCCGCCTCGCGGACTTCGGGCAGGTCGGCGAGCAGGGGGCTGGGCCGGCCGACGGTGAAGGCGGGGGCGAAGCGCGCCCAGTCCACGTCGGCGACGGTCACGGCGGTCGCGTTGCGGGCGACGGCGCGTTCCAGCACGGTGAGGGCGGACGCGGCCGCCAGGGGGTCGAGGCCGCGCCGGCGGAGGTTCTCGGCGATCCCGGGACCGGCGGCCATGCCCGCGTCGGCCCAGGGTCCCCAGGCCAGGGCGGTGGCCGGCAGGCCGCGGGCCCGGCGGGCGGCGGCGAGCGCGTCCAGGTGGGCGTTGGCCGCGCTGTACGCGGCCTGGCCGCCCGCGCCCCACACTCCGGCGATGGAGGAGAACAGGACGAACGCGTCCAGTTCGGCGGGGCCGCCGGGGAGGGCGTCGAGGAGTTCGTCGAGGTGGACGGCGGCGGCGGCCTTCGCGGCCAGGACGCCGGCGAAGGCGGCCGGGTCGGTGTCGGCCAGCAGGGCGGTGGTGTCCACGCCCGCCGTGTGCACCACCGCGGTCAGGGGGCCGTCCGTGCCCGCCGGGTCCGTCAGGCCGGTGAGCAGCCGGGACAGCGCGTCACGGTCCGAGACGTCGCAGGCGGCCAGGGTCACGCGGGCGCCCAGCGCCTCCAGTTCGGCGCGCAGTTCCCCGGCGCCGTCGGCCGCGGGGCCGCGGCGGCTGGTGAGTACCAGGTGTTCGGCGCCCCGGGCGGCGAGCAGCCGGGCGACGTGCCCGCCCAGCGCGCCGGTCCCGCCGGTGATCAGCACGGTGCCGCGGGGGCGCCACTCCCCGGCGGTCCGGACGTCGTTCCGGCCGGCACGGGAGAGCCGGCGGGCGAACACCCCGTCGGCGCGGACGGCGAGCTGGTCTTCCGGGCCACCGGCGGTGAGGGCGGCGAGGATCCGGTCGGGTACGGGGCCGTCGCGGTGCGGGGGCAGGTCGAGGAGGCCGCCCCAGCGGCCGGGGTGCTCCAGGGCGGCCACCCGGCCGAGGCCCCAGATCTGGGCCTGGCCGGGGGCGGTCACCGGGTGGTCGTCGGGCGAGGTGGACACGGCTCCGCGCGTGGCGCACCACAGCGGCGCCCCGACGCCCGCGTCGCCGAGCGCCTGGAGCAGGGTCAGGGTGGCGGCGACGCCGCCGGTCAGGGCGGCCAGGCCCTCGACGGGGCGTTCGTCCAGTCCGAGCAACGAGACGACGGCACGCGGGGGCGTGGCGTCCGTGGCCCCGCGCAGCCGTGCGGTGAGCGTCTCCCGGTCCTCGGCGGCGTCGACGGTGAGGGAGGTGACGGCGCAGCCGTGTGCCGCGAGCGCGTCCCGGAGTCCGGCCGCGTCGCGTTCGGTGGCGCCGTCGTGGTCCGTGCCCGCGGGCAGGACCAGCAGCCAGTGGCCGTCGGCGGTCACGGTCGCGGGGTCGGTCGCCGGGTCGGGCAGGCGCTGCCAGGTGACCTCGTACTGCCAGTCCTCGATCGTGGACTGGCGGCCACCGGCGGCCGGGGCCGTTTCGAGCCAGTACTGCTCGCGCTGGAAGGCGTACGTGGGCAGGTCGACGCGGCGGGCGCCCCGTCCGGCGAGGAGGGCGGTCCAGTCGACGGGGATGCCGTGGACGTGGAGCCGGGCGAGGGCGGTGGTGACGGCCAGGCCCTCGGGGCGGTCGGCACGCAGTACGGGGATGACGGCGGCATCGGCGTCTTCGAGGACCGCCTGGGCCATGGCGGTGAGGACACCGCCCGGCCCGATCTCCAGGAAGGTGCCCACGCCTTCGTCGGCGAGGGAGGTGACGGCGTCGGCGAAGCGGACGGCCTCGCGGACGTGGCGCATCCAGTAGCCGACCGAGCAGAACTCCTCGGCCGATACCCGACCGCCGGTGAGGGTGGAGACGATCGGTACGCGCGGGGCCTCGAAGGTGACCGTTTCCAGGATCTGGCGGAAGTCGTCGAGCATCGGGTCCATCAGGGGCGAGTGGAAGGCGTGGGAGACGGTCAGCGCCTTCGTCTTGCGGCCGTCGGCCGAGAGACGGTCGACCAGTGCGGCCACCGCTTCCCCGGCGCCCGAAACCACCACTGCGGAAGGGCCGTTGACCGCGGCGATACCCGCACGGTCCTCGTACCCGGCGAGCAGGTCCCGTACCTCGGCCTCCGAGGCCTGCACCGCCACCATCACGCCCCCCGCCGGGAGCGCCTGCATCAGCCGGCCACGGGCGGCCACCAGCCGTGCCGCGTCGTCGAGCGAGAGCACTCCCGCCACGTGCGCTGCGGCGAACTCGCCCACCGAATGCCCGGCCAGGAAGTCCGGCCGGACGCCCCAGGACTCCACCAGCCGGAACAGCGCCACTTCGACGGCGAACAGCGCGGGCTGCGCGTAGGCGGTCCGGTCGAGCAGTCCGGGGTCCTCGCCGAACACGACGCCCTTCAGAGGACGTTCGAGGTGCGGGTCCAGTGCGGAGCAGACCGTGTCGAAGGCGTCGGCGAACACGGGAAAGGAGGCGTGCAGTTCGCTTCCGGTCCCGAGCCGCTGGCTCCCCTGTCCCGAGAAGAGGAACGCGGTGTCGCCGTCGCGGCCGCCGGTGCCCTCGACCACCTGCGCGGCGGCGGTCCCCTCGGCCAGGGCCCGCACCCCGGCAACGAGTGCGGGCAGGTCCGTGCCGACCACTGCGGCGCGGTGTTCCAGTGCGGCGCGCGAGGTCGCCAGGGAATGGGCCACGTCCACCGGGCTGACGTCGCCGAGGCCGAGGACGTGCGTCAGCAGCCGCTCCGCCTGCTCGCGCAGGGCCGCGCCGTTGCGTCCCGAGAGGGTCCACGCCACGGGTGCGGGGCCGGTGAGCGGATCGGTCCGGTCCTGCCCCGAGGGGGGTTCTTCGGCTTCGGGGGCCGGCGGGGCCTCTTCGATGATGGTGTGGGCGTTGGTCCCGCTGACGCCGAAGGAGGAGACCGCCGCCCGGCGGGGGCGGCCGTCCTCTCCCCAGGCGACGGGTTCGGTGAGCAGGCGTACCGTCCCGTCCGACCAGTCCACGTGCGGCGAGGGCTCCTCCGCGTGCAGGGTCCTGGGCAGGACGCCGTGGCGCATCGCCATGACCATCTTGATGATCCCGCCCACCCCGGCCGCCGCCTGGGTGTGCCCGATGTTCGACTTGAGCGACCCCAGCCACAAAGGCCGCTCGGCCGAACGCCCCCGCCCGTACGTCGCCAGCAACGCCTGCGCCTCGATCGGATCACCCAGCCGCGTCCCCGTCCCGTGCGCCTCCACCACATCCACATCGGCTGGAGACAGTCCGGCACCGGCGAGGGCCTGTTCGATCACCCGCTGCTGCGCCGGACCGTTCGGAGCCGTCAGACCATTCGAAGCACCGTCCTGATTGACCGCACTCCCCCGCACCACCGCAAGCACCGGATGCCCCAGACGCCGCGCATCCGACAGACGCTCCACCAACAGCATCCCGACACCCTCGCCCCAGCCCGTGCCGTCGGCCCCGGCGGCGAAGGACTTGCAGCGGCCGTCCACGGCGAGGCCCTGCTGGCGGCTGAACTCGGTGAACATGCCGGTGGCGGCCATGACGGCGGCCCCGCCGGCGAGCGCCATCGTGCACTCGCCCTGCCGCAGGGCCTGGACCGCAAGGTGCAGGGCGACCAGGGAGGAGGAGCATGCGGTGTCGACGGTCAGCGAAGGGCCTTCGAGGCCGAAGGTGTACGACACCCGGCCGGAGGCGACGCTGGGTGCGGTGCCGGTGAGCAGGAAGCCCTCCAGCTCTTCCCGGGTGTCGCCGCTGCCCGCGTAGCCCTGGTAGGCGAGGCCGACGAAGACGCCGGTCCGGGATCCCTTGACGGAGGTGGGGGCGATGCCCGCGCGTTCGAACGCCTCCCAGGCCACTTCGAGGAGCAGCCGCTGCTGCGGGTCGGTGGCGAGGGCCTCGCGGGGTGACATGCCGAAGAAGCCGGGGTCGAAGCGGCCCGCTTCGTGCAGGAACCCGCCCTCGCGAGTGTAGCACTTGCCGGGCGTGCCCGGATCCGGGTCGTACAGGCCATCGAGGTCCCAGCCCCGGTCGGTGGGGAAGCCGGTGACGGCGTCCGAGCCGCTCTCGACCAGTCGCCAGAGCGCTTCGGGGCTGTCCACCTGTCCGGGGTAGCGGCAGCTCATCGCCACGATGGCGATCGGCTCCTGGTCCTTCGCCTCCACCTCGTGGAGGCGGCGCCGGGTCTGCTTGAGGTCCGCCGTCACCCGCTTGAGGTAGTCCAGCAGTTTCTGTTCGTTCTCGTTCTGGCCGCTGAGGTCGTCGTGCTGGTTCTGCATGTGTCGTTCACCCGCCGGGAGTGTCAGTGAGGTGGTGCGGTGGTGCGGGCCGCGGAAGTGTGCACCGTGTGGTCCGGGTGCTCAGGCGCCGTCCAGCTCCTGGTCGATGAGGGCGAAGATGTCGTCGACGGTGGCGCTGCGCAGCCGTTCGTCGGACGCCTCGTCGGGCGAGGAGCCGCCGCCCGACCCGTCGGCCGCGGTGCCCTCGCCGAGGGCGGCGAGCACGCCGTGCAGGCGGGCCCTGATCCGGGACCGGACCAGGTCGTCGTCGGCGCCTACGGCGGCGAGGGCCGTCTCCAGCCGGTCGAGTTCGCCGAAGACCGCGAGGGCGGACGCGCCGGGCGCCGGGTCCGGCACGAGGTCGAGCCGGATCCGCTCGGCGAGCGCGACGGGCGTCGGGTTGTCGAACACGAGGGTGGCCGGCAGCCGGAGTCCGGTGGCGGCATTGAGCCGGTTGCGCAGCTCCACCGAGGTGAGCGAGTCGAAGCCGAGCTGCTTGAACTCCCGGTTGCGGTCGACGTCGCGCGGGCCGCCGATGCCGAGCACCGCCGCCACCTGGGTGCGTACCAGGTCGAGGAGGACGCCGTCCCGTTCGGGGTCGGACAGGGCGCCGAGCCGTTCGCGCAGCGCGTCGGCGCCTTCGGCCGCCACGGCTTCCCGGGCGGTGCGCCGGACGGTCCGGCGGACGAGGCCGCGCAGGACCGCCGGGACCTCCCCGGCGGGGTCCGGGCCGGTGGCGGGCGCGGTGGTGTCGAAGCGGACGGGTACCGCGACGGCGTCTTCGCCCGTCCGGGCCGCGTCGAAGAGCGCCAGGCCCTCCTCGGCGCGGAAGGACACCAGTCCGGAACGGGCCATCCGCCCGCGTCCCCGCTCGTCCATCCCGGAGGCCATGCCGCTGTCGGCCCAGGGGCCCCAGGCGATGGCGGTGGCGGGCAGGCCGGCCGCCGCGCGGCGCTGGGCCAAGGCGTCCAGGAACGCGTTGGCGGCGGCGTAGTTGCCCTGCCCGGCGCTGCCCAGGGTCGCGGCGACGGAGGAGAACAGGACGAACTCCGACAGGTCCAGGCCCCGGGTCAGCTCGTGGAGGTTGAGCGCGGCGTCCGCCTTGGGGCGCAGTACGGCGTCCAGCCGGTCCCCGGTGAGCGTGGCGACCAGGCCGTCGTCGAGCACCCCGGCCGCGTGGACCACCGCAGTCAGCGGCCGGTCCGCGGGGATCCCGGCCAGCAGTGCGGCGAGCGCGTCGCGGTCGGCGGCGTCGCACGCCGCCAGCGTGACGGTCTCGGCGCCCCGCGCGAGCAGGTCGTCGCGCAGGGCGGCCGCTCCCTCGGCGGCCGGGCCGCGCCGGCCGGCGAGCAGCAGGTGGCGTGCGCCGTGGCGGGTCACCAGGTGGCGGGCCACGAGCCCGCCGAGGGCACCGGTGGCGCCGGTGACGAGTACGGTGCCGCCGGGGTCGGGTGCGGCGGGGACGGTGAGGACGAGCTTGCCGACGTGCCGGGCCTGGCTCAGGTGGCGCAGCGCGTCGGGTGCCCGGCGTACGTCCCAGCAGGTGACGGGGAGCGGCCGCAGCGCCCCGGTCTCGAACAGCGCCACCAGTTCGCGGAGCATGGCGCCGATGCGTTCGGGTCCGGCCTCGATGGTGTCGAAGGCGGTGTACGCGGCCCCCCGGTGTTCGGCCGCGGTCCGTTCGGGGTCGCGGACGTCCGTCTTGCCCATCTCCAGGAAGCGGCCGCCGTCGGTCAGCGTGCGCAGGGAGGCGTCCACGTAGGCGCCGGCGAGGGAGTTGAGCACGACGTCCACGCCGCGGCCCCCGGTGGCGGCGAGGAACCGCTGTTCGAAGCCGAGGTCGCGGGACGAGGCGAGGTGCTCCTCGTCGAGGCCGTCCGCCCGCAGGGCCGCCCATTTGCCGGGTCCCGCGGTGCCGTAGACCTCGGCACCGAGGTGCCGGGCCAGCTGGGTCGCGGCCATGCCGACGCCGCCCGCCGCGGAGTGCACCAGCAGCGACTGCCCGGCCTTCAGGCCGGCCAGGTCGACGAGGGCGTAGTAGGCGGTCAGGAACACGATCGGCACCGACGCGGCCTCGGTGAACGTCCAGCCCTGCGGGATCCGCGCGACCATCCGGTGGTCGGCGACGGCGAGCGGGCCGAACGCCTCGGGGACCATGCCGAACACCCGGTCCCCCACCGCCAGTCCGGTGACCCCGGGGCCGGTCTCGGCGACGACGCCGGCGGCCTCGCTGCCCAGGGTGGCGGCCCCCGGATACATGCCGAGCGCGATGAGGGCGTCACGGAAGTTGACGCCGGCGGCGCGCACGGCGATCCGGACCTGGCCCCGGCCGAGCGGGGCGGTGGCCGCGGGGTTCTCCGTCAGGGCCAGGTCGTCGAGGGTGCCGGTGGCGCCGGTGGTCAGGCGCCAGGCGGTGGCGCCGGGGGCGGGCCGCAGGCCGTCGCCGGGTGAGCGGCGGGCGAGCCGGGGGACGTACGCGGCGCCGTCGCGCAGCGCGAACTGGGCTTCGCCGGTGGCGAGCGCGGCGTGCAGGGCCCGTCCGGACGGGCCGTGGCCGTCGGGGTCGTCGGTGTCGACGAGGACCAGGCGTCCGGGGTTCTCCGACTGGGCGGACCGTACCAGACCCCACAGGGCGCTCTGCGCCGGGTCGGTGACCGTGGTTCCGGGTACGGGGGCGACGGCCCCCCGGGTGAGCAGGACCAGCCGGGCGTGTGCGGTGCGGTCGTCGCCGAGCCAGGTCCGCAGCAGTTCGAGGCCGTGCTGGGTCACCTCCCGTACGTCCTGCGCCGTAGCGTCGCCGGGCGCGTGCGGGGCGGGTATGAGGACGGTGTCCGGGAGCGCGGGGAGTCCGTCGGCGCCGCCGGGGGCGGCCAGGAGCGCGAGGAGACCCGTGTGGTCCGCCACCCGGGTGGGGTCGGGGGTGGAGCCGGGTTCTCCCAGGGGGAGTGCGGGCCAGTCCATCCGGTACAGGGTGTCCTGGTGCTCGACCCGCCGCGCGGTGGCCGGCTGGTCGGCGGTCACCGCCCGCAGCACGAGGGACTCCACGGAGGCGACCGGACGGCCCGTGGCGTCGGCGACGAGGAGGGACACCGTGTCCGGGGCGGGCGAGGTGAGCCGCACGCGCAGGCCGGTGGCCCCGGTCGCGTCGAGGCGTACCCCGCTCCACGCGAACGGGATCCGTCCCTGCCCGGTGTCCGGGAGCAGGCCGCCCAGGCCGACGGCGTGCAGGGCGGAGTCGAGCAGCGCCGGGTGGAGGCCGAAGCCGTCGGCGGTGGTGTCCTGCGGCAGGGCGACCTCCGCGAACACCTCCCCGTCGCGCTGCCACAGGGCGCGCAGGCCCTGGAACACCGGTCCGTAGCCGAAGCCGAGTTCCGCCAGCCGCTCGTAGTACCCCTCGGTGGGTACGGGCCGCGCGGCGGCGGGCGGCCACTGCGACAGGTCCGCCGCGGGATCGGGCCGTGCGGGTGCGGCCGCCTCCGGCGCGTGCGTGGCGAGTACGCCGACGGCGTGCGTCGACCAGGGTTCGTCGGGGCCCGCACCGTCCGGCCGGGAGTGGACCCGCACGGTCCGGCGCCCGGTGTCGTCGGGTCCGGCGACGGTGACCTGGAGCTGGACGCCGCCCCGGGAGGGCAGGACGAGCGGGGCCTGGAGGGTGAGTTCGTCGACCCGGTCGCAGCCGGCCTCGTCGGCGGCGCGGATCGCGAGGTCGACCAGGGCCGTGCCGGGTAGCAGCACCGCTCCCATGACCTGGTGTTCCGCCAGCCAGGGGTGTGCCGCCGTCGACAGCCGCCCGGTGAGGACGACGCCCTCGCCGTCGGCGAGCGCCACGGCGGCGCCGAGGAGCGCGTGGTCCGCCGTGCGCAGGCCGGCACTCGCGAGGTCCCCGGCCGCGGGGCGGGTGTCGAGCCAGTAGCGGCTGCGCTGGAAGGCGTAGGTGGGCAGGTCGACGCGTCGGGCGCCGCGTCCGGCGAGGACGGCCGACCAGTCGACGGGCGTGCCGTGGACGTGGAGGTGGGCGAGGGCGGTGGTGACGGCCAGGCCCTCGGGGCGGTCGGTGCGCAAGAGGGGGCTGGTGACGGCGTCCTCGTCGAGGGAGTCCTGGGCCATGGCGGTCAGGACCCCGCCCGGACCGACCTCCAGGAAGGTACGGACGCCCAGATCGGCGAGGGCTGTGACGGCGTCGGCGAAGCGGACGGCCTCGCGGACGTGGCGCACCCAGTACTCGGCGGAGCAGAACTCCTCCGCGGGCACGGGGGCGCCGGTGAGGGTGGAGACGACCGGAAGGGTCGGGGCTCCGAAGGCGACCGTTTCCACCGTCTTGAGGAAGTCGTCGAGCATCGGGTCCATGAGCGGGGAGTGGAAGGCGTGCGAGACGGACAGCCTCTTCGTCCTGCGGCCGTCGGCCGAGAGCCGGTCGACCACCTTCGTCACGGCGTCCTCCGCGCCCGAAACCACCACGGCGGAGGGGCCGTTGACCGCGGCGATACCCGCACGGCCCTCGAACCCGGACAGCAGGTCCCGTACCTCATCCTCCGAGGCCTGCACCGCCACCATCACGCCCCCGGCCGGGAGCGCCTCCATCAGACGCCCGCGCGCCGCCACCAGGGCCGCCGCGTCCTCCAGTGAGAACACCCCGGCCACATGGGCGGCCGCGAACTCGCCCACCGAGTGACCCGCCAGGAAGTCCGGCCGGACACCCCACGACTCCACCAGCCGGAACAACGCCACCTCGACCGCGAACAGCGCGGGCTGCGCGTACGCCGTCCGGTCCAGCAGGGCGGCGTCCTCACCGAACACCACACCCGCCAGCGGACGTTCGAGGTACTGGTCCACATGCGCGCACACCGCGTCGAAGGCGTCCGCGAACACCGGGAAGGCCGCATACAGCTCACGCCCCATCCCCAGCCGCTGGCTCCCCTGCCCCGGGAACAGGAACGCCGTACGACGGTCCGTGGCGGCGGTGCCACGCAGTGCCGGGTCCGCCGGTCCGGTCGTGTCGCGCGCCGCCAGTGCGCGCAGCGCCGGCAGGAACTCCCCACGGTCGGTGCCGAGCGCCACCGCCCGGTGCTCCAGGGCGGCCCGGGTCGTGGCCAGCGACAGGGCCACGTCGACGGGTTCGAGTTCCGGGTGGCCCTCGATGTGGGCGAGGAGGCGTTCGGCCTGGTCCCGGAGGGCCGCCGGGCTGGTTCCGGAGACGAGCCACGGCACGACGCCCGGCGCGGGGCGCGTCCCGGTGGGCGCCGCGGGCTGCGGCGGGGCCTGCTCGATGATGACGTGGGCGTTGGTGCCGCTCACGCCGAAGGAGGAGATTCCGGCGCGCCGGCCGTGTTCGCCGTCGGCCGTCCAGTCGACGGCCGAGGTCAGGAGCCGGACCGAACCCGTCGACCAGTCGACGTGCGGGGTCGGCGCGTCCACGTGCAGGGTCCCGGGGAGGATGCCGTGGTGCATGGCCTGCACCATCTTGATGATCCCGCCCACTCCGGCGGCGGCCTGGGTGTGGCCGATGTTGGACTTCAGGGAGCCCAGCCACAGCGGCCGGCCCTCCGGCCGGTCCTGGCCGTACGTGGCCAGCAGCGCCTGCGCCTCGATCGGGTCCCCGAGCCGGGTGCCGGTGCCGTGCGCCTCCACCACGTCCACGTCCGCCGCGGCCAGTCCGGCGTCGGCGAGGGCCTGCCTGATCACGCGCTGCTGCGCCGGACCGTTGGGCGCGGTCAGGCCGTTGGAGGCGCCGTCCTGGTTGACGGCCGATCCGCGGACCACCGCCAGTACCCGGTGGCCGTTGCGGCGGGCGTCGGAGAGCCGCTCCACCAGCAGGAGGCCGACGCCCTCGCCCCAGCCCGTGCCGTCGGCCGCGGCCGCGAAGGACTTGCAGCGGCCGTCGGCGGCCAGGCCGCGCTGGCGGCTGAACTCGATGAAGGCGTTCGGGCTCGACATCACGGTCACGCCGCCGGCCAGGGCCAGGTCGCACTCTCCGCGCCGCAGGGCCTGGGTGGCCAGGTGCAGGGCGACCAGCGAGGAGGAGCACGCCGTGTCCACCGTCAGTGTCGGCCCTTCGAGGCCGAGGGAGTAGGCGATCCGGCCGGAGACGACGCTGCCGGAGCTTCCGGTCCCGATGTAGCCCTCCAGGTCCTGCGGGACGCTCAGCAGGCGCGCCGCGTAGTCCTGGTAGCCGGAGCCGATGAAGACGCCGGTGCTGGTGCCCCGTAGCGAGGTGGGGTCGAGTCCGGCCCGTTCGAAGGCCTCCCAGGAGGTTTCCAGGAGGAGTCGCTGCTGGGGGTCCATGGCGAGGGCCTCGCGGGGCGAGATCCCGAAGAACTGCGGGTCGAAGTCGGCGGCGTCGTAGAGGAAGCCGCCGTCCTTGGCGTAGGTGGTGCCGGGCCGGTCGGGGTCGGGGTCGTAGAGCGACTCCAGGTCCCAGCCCCGGTCGGCGGGGAAGCCGCCGATCGCGTCACGGCCCTCGGCGACCAGGCGCCAGAGGTCCTCGGGGGTGCGTACGTCGCCCGGGTAGCGGCAGCTCATGGCGACGATCGCGACGGGCTCGTCGTCCCCGGAGGTACGGGCCGCGGCCGTTGCCCGGGCGGCGCCGGAGCTCTCGCCGGTGTCGGCCGTCGTCAGTTCGGTCAGCAGGTGTGCGGCGAGCACGGCCGGGGACGGGTGGTCGAAGACGAGGGTGGCGGGGAGGTGGACGCCGGTGGCCTTGTTCAGCCGGTTGCGCAGTTCGACGGCGGTCAGGGAGTCGAAGCCCAGTTCGCGGAAGGCGCGGTCGGCGGCGACCGCGTCCGTGTCCTGGTGGCCGAGCACGGCCGCCGCCTCGCCGCGTACGAGCGCGAGGACCGCTCGGGCCCGCTCGGGCCCGGTCAGGGTGCGGGTCCGGCGGACGAACTCGGTCGCCTCGCCCCGGCCCGCCCCTCCCGGAGCCGGATCCGCCGCCGCTGCCGTCAGGGCGGCGGCGGCCTCGGGGACCTCCGCGATCAGCGGGCTGGGCCGCAGGAGGGTGAAGGAGGGTGCGAACCGCTCCCAGGCGACGTCGGCGACCGTCACGGCCGTCTCGTCACGGTCCAGGGCTCCGCGCAGCGCCGCGAGCGCCGACGCCGGGTCGAGGGCGGGGAGGCCGCGCTTGCGCAGCCGTTCCTCGGCGTCGCCGTCCTCGACCATTCCGCCGCCCGCCCACGGCCCCCAGGCGACGGCGGTGGCGGTGAGCCCGCGCGACCGGCGGTGCTCGGCGAGCGCGTCGAGGGAGGCGTTCGCCACCGCGTACGCGGCCTGCCCGGCCGCGCCCCACACTCCGGAGATGGAGGAGAAGAGGACGAAGGCGTCCAGCGGGCGGTCGCCGAGCAGCTCGTCCAGATGGCGGGCACCGGCCGCCTTGGCGGCGAGGACGTCCGCGAACCGCTCCGGCGTCGTCTCGGCCAGCATGCCGGGCGTGCCCACTCCGGCGGCGTGTACGACGGCGGTCAGCGGGTGGTCCCCGGGCAGGCCGTCGAGCAGCCGGGCAACCGCTGTCCGGTCGGCGATGTCGCAGGCCTCGATGGTGACCTCCGCCCCGCGTTCCTCCAGTTCGGCGCGGAGGGCGTCGGCGCCCGCGGCCGCTTCCCCGCGCCGGCTGGTCAGGACCAGGTGCGCCGCGCCGGCGTCCGCCAGCCAGCGGGCCACGTGAGCGCCGAGGGCTCCGGTGCCTCCGGTGATGAGCACGGTCCCGCGCGGCCGCCACCCGGTGGTCGTGCCGTCCGGACCGGCCGCCGCCCGCGGCGCGCGCCGCAGTCGTCGTACGAGGACTCCCGCGGCCCGGACCGCCAGCTGGTCCTCGGCCGCGTGGGCCCCGGCGAGCGCCCCGGCGAACCGGCGTGCCGCCCGGTCGTCCAGTTCGCCGGGCAGGTCCAGCAGGCCGCCCCAGCGGTCGGAGTGCTCCAGCGCCGCCGTGCGGCCGAGTGCCCACACCTGTGCCTGGAGCGGGCTGCGCAGCGGGTCCGAGGGGCCCGTGGACACGGCACCCCGGGTCACGCACCACAGGGAGGCGCCGGGGGCGGCGTCGCCGAGGGCTTGGACGAGCGCCAGGGTCGCGGCGAGCCCTTCGGGGAGCGCGGTGTGCACGGGGTGCGGCCGCTCGTCGACGGCGAGCAGCGAGAGGACTCCGCCGGCGGTGGTGCCGTCCAGTGCGGTCCGCAGCCGGTCGGCGAGGTCCGTCCGCCCGGTGCCCGGCTCCACGGGTACGGTGCGCACCTCGGCGCCGTGGTCGCGCAGGGCCCGTAGCGCGGACGCCACCCAGGGGTCTTCGTCCGTCGGGTGCCCGGCGGGCACCGCGACGAGCCAGGTGCCGGGTAACCGGATCTCGGTGGCCGCGGTCGCGGCGGGCTTCCAGACGGTGTGGTAGCGCAGGCCGTCCAGGGTGGACCGTTCGCGGTTCCTGCGCCGCCACATGGTGAGGGCGGGGAGCACCGAGCTGAGCGGCGCGTCGTCGGCCACGTCGAGCCGCCGCGCGAACGCTTCGAGGTCGGCGCTCTCCACGGCCTGCCAGAATCCGTCCTCCGCCGGGTCCGCGGCCCCGGTCTCGGTCCGCTGTCCGGAGAAGGCCGTCCCCTCCAGCCAGTACCGGCGGCGCTGGAACGCGTAGGTGGGCAGGTCGGGGAGTACGGGGCCCGGGGCGCCGAGCAGGGCGTTCCAGTCGGGCGTGACGCCGTGGACGTGCAGCCGGGCCAGCGCGGAGGCCACCGCGAGGTCCTCGGGACGGTCCGGGCGCAGGACCGGCAGGGTCACCGCCGGCTGCTCGTCGAGCAGTGCCTGGGCCAGGGCCGTCAGTACGCCGCCGGGGCCGATCTCCAGGAACACGGAGGCACCGGCGTCCGACAGGGCGGCGACCGTGTCCGCGAAGCGCACGGCCCGGACGACCTGACGCACCCAGTACCCGGCGTCGGCCGGCTCCGCGGCGGTGATCGGGCGGCCCGTGACCGTGGACACGAGTGCGATGTCCGGCTCGGAGAAGGTCACGCCCTCGGCGACCTTGCGGAACGCGTCGAGCATCGGGTCCATGAGGGGTGAGTGGAAGGCGTGGGAGACGGTCAGCCTCTTCGTCTTGCGGCCGTCGGCCGACAGCCGGTCGACGACCTCCGCCACCGCTTCCTCGGCGCCCGAAACCACCACCGCGGACGGGCCGTTGACAGCGGCGATGGCCACCCGGTCCTCGTACCCGGCCAGCAGGCCCCGTACCTCTTCCTCCGAGGCCTCCACGGCCACCATCACGCCCCCGGCCGGGAGCGCCTGCATCAGCCGTCCCCGAGCGGCCACCAGGGCCGCCGCGTCATCGAGCGAGAACACCCCGGCCACATGGGCGGCGGCGAACTCGCCCACCGAATGCCCGGCCAGGAGGTCCGGCCGGACGCCCCAGGACTCCACCAGCCGGAACAGGGCCACCTCGACCGCGAACAGGGCGGCCTGGGCGTAACCGGTCCGGTTCAGCAGCTCGGCGTCGTCACCGAACACCACCTCCCGCAGGGGCCGTTCCAGGTGCGCGTCCAGTGCGGAGCAGACCGCGTCGAAGGCCTCGGTGAACACCGGGAGGGCCGCGTACAGTTCACGCCCCATCCCCAGCCGCTGGCTCCCCTGTCCGGAGAACAGGAACGCCGCCTTCTTCTTCCGGGCCGCCGTGCCCTCGAAGGCGTGGCCCGTCGCCTCGTGGCGGGCGAAGGACGCCAGGGCGGTGACCAGTTCGTCGTGGTCCCGGCCCACCACGGCGGCACGGTGCGGCAGTCCGGCCCGCGTCGTCGCCAGCGCACGGGCGATGTCGGCCGCCGGGATCCGCGGGTGCTCCCGCACGTACGCGAGGAGTCGGCGGGCCTGTTCGGGCAGCGCCTCGGCGCTGCGGGCCGAGAGCGGCCACAGCAGGGGCGTCCGGGAGTCCGGTACGGGGGCGGGGGCCGCAGCCCCTTCCGTATCGGGGGCGGCCTGTTCCAGGACGACGTGGGCGTTGGTACCGCTGACCCCGAAGGAGGACACCCCGGCGCGGCGCGGCCCCTCCCCCTCGGGCCAGTCGACCGGCTCCGTCAGCAGCCGGACGGCGCCGGCCGACCAGTCCACGTGCGGCGAGGGCTCGTCGAGGTGCAGGGTGCCCGGGAGCACCCCGTGGCGCATGGCCATGACCATCTTGATGACGCCCGCGACGCCCGCGGCGGCCTGGGTGTGGCCGATGTTCGACTTGAGCGCGCCGAGGAGCAGCGGCCGCCCGGCCGGCCGGTCCCGGCCGTACGTGGCGAGGAGCGCCTGGGCTTCGATCGGGTCGCCGAGCGAGGTGCCGGTGCCGTGCGCCTCGACGGCGTCCACGTCCGCCCCGGTCAGGCCGGCGTTGGCCAGTGCCTGGCGGATGACCTTCTGCTGCGCGGGTCCGCTGGGGGCCGTCAGGCCGTTGGAGGCGCCGTCCTGGTTGACGGCGCTGCCCCGGACCACGGCCAGGACGCGATGGCCGTTGCGGCGGGCGTCCGAGAGCCGCTCCACGAGCAGCATGCCGACGCCCTCGGACCAGCCCGTGCCGTCGGCGGCGGCCGAGAACGGCTTGCACCGGCCGTCGGCGGCCAGCCCGCGCTGCCGGCTGAACTCCATGAACGCGCCGGGGGTGGACATGACCGTCACACCGCTGACCAGGGCCAGCGAGCATTCGTCCTTGCGGAGCGCCTGGGCGGCGAGGTGCAGGGCGACGAGCGAGGACGAGCACGCCGTGTCGACGGTGACGGCGGGTCCCTCGAAGCCGAAGGTGTAGGCGAGGCGTCCGGAGATGACGGCGGCGGCGTTGCCCGTGCCCAGGTATCCGTCGAAGTCCTCCGGGGAGGTGGACAGCCGGGCGTAGTCCTGGCCGTTGGTGCCCGCGAAGACTCCGGTGCGGCTGCCGCGCAGTGCGGCCGGGTCGATGCCTGCCCGTTCGAACGCCTCCCAGGCGGTCTCCAGGAGCAGCCGCTGCTGCGGGTCCATCATCAGCGCCTCGCGCGGCGAGATGCCGAAGAACCCGGCGTCGAACTCGCCGACGCCGTCGAGGAAGCCGCCGTGCCGGACGTAGCAGGTGCCCGCGTGGTCCGGGTCGGGGTCGTACAGGGCGTCCAGGTCCCAGCCGCGGTCGGCGGGGAAGCCGGATATCGCGTCGCCGCCGTCCGCCACCAGCTGCCACAGTTCCTCGGGCGAGGTCACCCCGCCGGGGAAGCGGCAGCTCATCGCCACGATGGCGATGGGTTCGTGGGAGTCGGACGTCAGTTTCCGGTTCTGCCGGCGCAGCCGCTCGGTCTCCTGAAGGGAGGCCCGCAGTGCCTGAACGATCTTCTCGTTCGATGTGGTCATCATGTGCTCCGTACTCAGGCCGTTGATCAGGCTTCGCTGTCGCCAAGCGCCAGTTCGATGAGGTTTTCGAGGTCCATCTCCGCGATCGCGGAGTCGGCGTCGCCATCGGTGCCGGTGTCGGTGGCGACGCCGCCGGGCGCGCCCGGCGCCAGGGCCAGCAGGGCGTCCATCAGCCCGGCTTCCCTGAGGCGGGACAGCGGGATCGACGCGAGGGTCTGCCGTACGCGGGCTTCGTCCGGGCCCGCGTCGGGGTGGGGTCCGTCCGCTCCTCCGGGAAACAGGTCGCCGAGCAGGCGGTCGGTGAGCGCGGTGGGGGTGGGATGGTCGAAGACCATCGTCATCGGGAGCCGCAGCCCCGTCGCGGTCCCGATCCGGTTGCGGAGTTCGACGGCGGTGAGCGAGTCGAAGCCGAGGTCCCGGAAGGCGCGGTCGGGTTCGACGGCGTCCGTGCGCGGGTGTCCGAGTACGGCCGCGGCCTCCTTCCGGACCAGTTCCAGCAGCAGCTCGTGGCGGTCCTCCGGGGCGCCGGCGGGGAGCCTCCGTACGAGGTCGGAGGCGGCGCCCTCGCCCCGGTCGCCGCCGGGGCCGCCGTCGGCCCCACCGCTGTCGAGGGCCGCCCGGGCCTCGGGGAGGGCGGCGAGCAGCGCGCTCGGCCGGCCGATGGTGAAGGACGGTGCGAACCTCGGCCAGTCGACGTCCGCCACGACCACGGTGGTCTCGTCGCGGTCCATGGCGAGTTGGAGTGCCGAGACCGCGAGGGCCGGGGGCAGCGAGGGCAGTCCGCTGCGCCGCAGGTACTCCTCGGCTCCCCCGTCGGCGGCCATCCCGCCTTCGGCCCAGGGGCCCCAGGCGACGGCGGTCCCGGCCAGTCCCCTGGCCCGGCGGTGCTGGGCGAGCGCGTCGAGGAAGGCGTTGCCCGCGGAGTAGGCGGCCTGGCTGCCGCTGCCCCACACGCCGGAGACGGACGAGAAGAGGACGAAGGCGTCCAGCTCGCGGTCGGCGAGCAGTTCGTCCAGGTGGACCGCACCGGCGACCTTGGCGGATACGACGGCGGCGAGTTCCGTCAGGCTCGTGTCGGCGACGGGGCTGAACTGCGGGAGTCCCGCGGCGTGTACGACGGCGGTCAGCGGTGCCGGGTCGTCGGCGAGCCCGTCCAGCAGGGCCGCGAGGGCCGCGCGGTCCGCGACGTCGCACGCCGCGATCGTGGTCCTGGCCCCCAGCGCCCCGAGTTCGGCGGCGAGTTCGAGCGCCCCCTCGGCCGCCTCGCCGCGCCTGCTGGTGAGCACCAGGTGCTCGGCGCCGCCCCGGGCCAGCCAGCGGGCGGTGTGCCCGCCGAGCGAGCCCGTGCCGCCGGTGATCAGTACGGTTCCGCGGGGCTTCCAGGCGCCGTCGGTACCGCCCGTGGCGCGGGGCATCCGGGCCAGCCTGCGTACCAGGACCCCGGAGGCGCGCACCGCGAGCTGGTCTTCGCCGGCGGCGTCGGCGAGTACGTCGGCCAGCCGGGCGAGCGCCCGCCCGTCGGGCGCCGTGGGGAGGTCGACCAGGCCGCCCCAGCGCTGCGGGGTCTCCAGCGCCACGGCGCGCCCGAGGCCCCACACGAGGCTCTGGAGCGGCCTGGTGACGGGCTGGGCGCCGCTCACCGACACCGCACCGGCGGTGACGCACCACAGCGGGGCGTCCGGCTCCAGCTCCCCCAGGGCCTGTACGAGCGCGACGGTGGCCGTCAGGCCGGCCGGCAGGCCGGGGTGGGTGGGGTGGCTCCGCTCGTCGAGCGCCAGCAGGGACAGGACGCCGCTGACGGGTCCCGAGTGCTCGGCCACCGCGTCGCGCAACAGCTCGACGAGCGCCGAGCGGTCGGCCGCCGGGTCGGCGACGGTGACGCACAGCGGCTCGGCGCCCCGGTCGCGCAGGGTGCGGGCGTAGGGCTCGGCGGCCCCGGCGTCGGGAGCCACGACCAGCCAGCTGCCCGGCAGGGGGCCGGAGGACGGGTCGGCGAGCGGCTGCCACACCGTGTGGTAGCGCCAGCCGTCGAGCGTGGAACGGTTGCGGCTCTCCTCCCGCCAGGTGGCGAGCGCGTCGAACACCGAGTCCAGCGGGGCCCCTTCCGCCAGGCCCAGCCGTTCGGCGAGGGCCTCGGGCCGCCCGTTCTCGACCGCCTCCCAGAACTCCGTTTCCGCCGGGTTGTCGGATCCGGACGGCTGGTGGGCCGGCGCGGCGGGGGCGATGGCCGTTTCGAGCCAGTAGTGCTCGCGCTGGAAGGCGTAGGTGGGCAGGTCGACGCGGCGGGCGCCGCGTCCGGCGAGGACGGCCGACCAGTCGACGGGCGTGCCGTGGACGTGGAGCCGGGCGAGGGCGGTGGTGACGGCCACCTCCTCGGGACGGTCTGCACGCAGGACCGGGACCACGGCGGGGCCGTCTTCGAGGGCGGCCTGGGCCATGGCGGTCAGGACACCGCCCGGCCCGATCTCCAGGAAGGTACGGACGCCCAGATCGGCGAGGGAGGTGACGGCGTCGGCGAAGCGGACGGCCTCGCGGACGTGGCGCACCCAGTACTCGGCGGAGCAGAACTCCTCCGCGGGCACGGGGGCGCCGGTGAGGGTGGAGACGACCGGAAGGGTCGGGACTCCGAAGGAGACGCCCTCGGCGACCTTGCGGAAGTCGTCGAGCATGGGATCCATCAGCGGGGAGTGGAAGGCGTGCGAGACGGACAGCGCCTTCGTCTTGCGGCCGTCGGCGGCGAGCCGGTCGGCGACCTTCGTCACGGCGTCCTGCGCACCGGAAACCACCACGGCGGAGGGGCCGTTGACCGCGGCGATACCCGCACGGTCCTCGAACCCGGACAGCAGGTCCCGTACCTCACCCTCCGAGGCCTGCACCGCCACCATCACGCCCCCGGCCGGGAGCGCCTCCATCAGACGCCCGCGCGCCGCCACCAGGGCCGCCGCGTCCTCCAGTGAGAACACCCCGGCCACATGGGCGGCCGCGAACTCGCCCACCGAGTGACCCGCGAGGGCGTCCGGCCGGACACCCCAGGACTCCACCAGCCGGAACAACGCCACCTCGACCGCGAACAACGCGGGCTGCGCGTACCCCGTCCGGTCCAGCAGGGCGGCGTCCTCACCGAACACCACACCCGCCAGCGGACGTTCGAGGTACTGGTCCACATGCGCGCACACCGCGTCGAAGGCGTCCGCGAACACCGGGAAGGCCGCATACAGCTCACGCCCCATCCCCAGCCGCTGGCTCCCCTGCCCCGGGAACAGGAACGCCGTACGACGGTCCGCCGGGCGGGCGACGCCCCGTACCAGGTCTGTCGCCGTCTCCCCCTTGCTCAGGGCCTCCAGGCCGGCCGCGAGTTCGGCCGTGGTCCGGCCGAGCACCACCGCGCGGTGCGTCATGGCCGTGCGGGACTCCGCGAGGGAGAGGGCGAGGTCCGCCGGGGCGAGGTTCGGGTGGTCCGAGGTGTGGGCCAGGAGGTTGCGTGCCTGGGCCCGCAGGGACGCTTCGTCCTTGCCGGACAGCGTCCACGGCAGGCAGTGCCCCGCCGCAGGCGTCCCGTGCTCCCCCTCTTCGGTGGGCACCGTGGCCGGGGCCTCCTCGATGACGGTGTGGGCGTTGGTGCCGCTCACCCCGAAGGAGGAGACCGCCGCCCGGCGCGGGCGGCCGTTCCCCGTCCAGGTCACGGGTTCGGTGAGCAGGCGTACCGCGCCCGCCGACCAGTCGACGTGCGGCGAGGGCTCGTCCACGTGCAGGGTCTTCGGCAGCATGCCGTGCCGGAGCGCCATCACGGTCTTGATCACGCTCGCCACGCCGGAGGCGGCCTGGGTGTGGCCGATGTTCGACTTGAGGGAACCCAGCCACAGCGGCCGGTCGTCCGGCCGGTCCTGCCCGTACGTGGCCAGCAGCGCCTGCGCCTCGATCGGGTCGCCGAGCGCGGTGCCGGTGCCGTGGGCCTCGACCGCGTCCACGTCGGCGGTCGACAGACCCGCGTTCGCGAGCGCCTGCCGGATCACGCGCTGCTGCGCCGGGCCGTTCGGGGCGGTGAGGCCGTTCGAGGCGCCGTCCTGGTTGACGGCGCTGCCCCGTACGACCGCGAGTACCGGGTGGCCGTTGCGCTGTGCGTCCGAGAGCCGCTCGACCAGCAGCATGCCGACGCCCTCGCCCCAGCCGGTGCCGTCGGCCGCGGCCGCGAACGGCTTGCAGCGGCCGTCCGCGGCCAGGCCGCGCTGGCGGCTGAACTCGACGAAGGCGCTGGGGCTCGACATCACGGCCGCGCCGCCGACCAGCGCCAGCTCGCACTCGCCCTGGCGCAGGGCCTGCGTGGCCAGGTGCAGGGCGACCAGCGAGGAGGAGCAGGCGGTGTCCACCGTCATGGCGGGCCCCTCCAGGCCGAGCGCGTAGGAGATGCGGCCGGACATGACGCTGCTGGAGGCGCCGGTGAGCAGGTGCCCCTCGACCCCGTCGGGCAGGTCGCCGGGGCCCGCGCCGTATCCCTGGTAGCCGGAGCCGATGAAGACGCCGGTGCGGGTGCCGCGTACGGACGAGGGCGCGAGCCGGGCCCGCTCCAGGGCTTCCCAGGCCGCTTCCAGGAGCAGTCGCTGCTGCGGGTCCATGGCGAGGGCCTCACGCGGGGAGATCCCGAAGAACGTGGAGTCGAAGTGGCCGGCGTCGTAGAGGAACGCGCCCTCGTTGACGTAGGTGGTGCCGGGGTGTTCGGGGTCCGGGTCGTAGAGGGTGTCGAGGTTCCAGCCGCGGTCGGCGGGGAACGCGGACACGGTGTCCACGCCGTCCACGAGCAGCTGCCACAGCTGTTCGGGCGAGTGCGCGCCGCCCGGGAAGCGGCAGCTCATGGCGACGATCGCGATGGGTTCGTCGGGGGTCGCCGCCGGGCGCTCCCCCGGGGTGGCGGCATCGGCGCGGACGGTGGCGGCGCCGTGGCCGGGGAGCTCCGAGGTGAGGTGGTCGGCGAGGGCGTCGGCGTTGGGGTGGTCGAAGACCAGGGTGGTCGGCAGCCGTAGCCCGGTGGCCGCGTTCAGCCGGTTTCGGAGTTCGACGGCGGTGAGCGAGTCGAAGCCGAGGTCCTTGAAGGACCGGTCGGATGCCACCGCGTCCCGGCCCGGGTGTCCGAGCGCCCTGGCCACCTCGGTCCTGACGAGGTCGAGCAGGGCCCGGCGGCGTTCCGGTTCGGCGAGGGCCGCGAGTCCGGCGCCGAGGGAGGGCGCCGTGGTGTCGGGCCGACCGTCGCCGCCCGTGGCCGACCCGGTTCCGGCGAGGGCCTGGCGGGCCTCCGGCAGGTCGGCGAGGAGTGGGGCCGGGCGGGCGATGGTGAAGGCGGGTGCGAACCGGTCCCAGTCGACGTCGGCGACGACGACGGTGGTCTCGTCGTGGTTCAGGGCCCGCTGGAGCGCGGCGATCGCGGTGTCCGGGGACATCGGCGGCAGTCCGCGCCGGCGCAGGTGGGCTTCCGCTTCGTCGTCGTCCGCCATGCCGCCGTCGGCCCAGGGTCCCCAGGCCACCGATGTGGCGGCGAGGCCGTCGGCGCGGCGGCGCTCGGCGAGTCCGTCGAGGAAGGCGTTGGCGGCCGCGTAGGCGGCCTGTCGGCCGCTGCCCCACACTCCGGCCACCGACGAGAAGAGGACGAAGGCGTCCAGCGGCCGGTCGCCGAGCAGTTCGTCGAGGTGGCTGGCGCCCGCCACCTTGGCGGAGACCACCTCCGCGAAGTCGCCGAGGTCCAGGCTGTCGGTGGGGGCGAACTGCGGCATCCCTGCCGCGTGGACGACCGCCGTCAGCGGATGCCGGTCCTCGGGCACAGACCGGAGCAGGGCGGCGACCTCCTCGCGGTCGGACACGTCGCAGGCCACGAGGGTGACCTCGGCCCCCAGTGCCTCGATCTCTTCGGCGATCTGCGCCGCGCCGGGGGCGTCGGGGCCCCGCCGTCCGGTCAGTACGACGTGTTCGGCGCCGCGTGCGGCCAGGTACCGCGCCACCCGTGCGCCCAGCGCGCCGGTGCCTCCGGTGATCAGTACGGTGCCGCGCGGCTGCCAGGCCCCGTCGGCCGGTACGGCGCCGGTGAGGGCGCGCGCCAGACGTCGCACGAAGATCCCGGACGGCCGGATGGCGATCTGGTCATCGGCAGGAGCGGCGGATGCGTGTGCGGGTGCGGACAGTACGGACGCCAAGCGGCGGGCCGTCCGTTCGTCGGGCGCACCGGCCAGGTCGACCAGTCCGCCCCAGCGCTCCGGGAACTCCAGGGCCACCGAGCGGCCGAGGCCCCAGACCATGCCCTGGCCGGGGCTGGTCAGCGGGTCCGACCGGCCGACCGTAACGGCTCCCGTGGTGACGCACCAGAGCGGTGCGGAGATCTCGGCGTCGCCCAGCGCCTGGACGAGCAGGGTGGTCTGGGCGAGGCCGGTGGGCAGCTCCTTGTGTACGGGGTGCGGCTCCTCGGCGAGGGCGAGCAGCGACAGGACCCCGGCCGGCGCGGTGTCACCGGGCTGCGCGCGCAGGCGCGCGGCCAGCGCCGCGCGGTCCTCGTCGGCCCGTACGACCAGCGGTACGGGTTCGGCGCCTTGGCGGGACAGGGCGGCCGTGACGGCGGCGACGGTCGGGGCGTCCTCGGCGCCCGCCGGGACGGCGAGCAGCCAGGCACCGGTCAGCTCGGCCGCCTCACGGCCGGTGAGCGGCTTCCACGAGGTCCGGTAGCGCAGTGCGTCGACGACGGAAGCGTCCCGCTGCCGGCGCCGCCACCGGGACAGTGCCGGGAGTACGGAGCTCAGCGGGGAGTCCCCGTCGAGGTCCAACTGCTCGGTGAGCGAGGCCAGGTCCTGGCTCTCCACGGCTTCCCAGAACCCGGCGTCCGCCGGGTCGGCCGAGAGGGGTCCGGTCTCCTGCGGGTCGGCGGGGAGCAACCAGTAGGGCGTGCGCCGGAAGGCGTAGGTGGGGAGGTCCGTGCGGCGGGCGCCGCGCCCGGCGAAGACGCCCGTCCAGTCGACGGGGACGCCGTGGACGTGGAGGCGGGCGAGGGCGGTGGTGACGGCCAGGTCCTCGGCGCGGTCGGTCCGCAGGAGCGGAACGCTGACGGCGTGCTCGTCCAGGGAGTCCTGGGCCATGGAGGTGAGCGCTCCGCCGGGGCCGACCTCCAGGAAGGTGCGGACGCCCAGATCGGCGAGGGAGGTGACGGCGTCGGCGAAGCGGACGGCCTCGCGGACGTGGCGCACCCAGTAGTCGGCGGAGCAGAACTCCTCCGCGGGCACGGGGGCGCCGGTGAGGGTGGAGACGAGCGGAACGGTCGGGTCTCCGAAGGAGACGCCCTCGGCGACCTTGCGGAAGTCGTCGAGCATCGGGTCCATCAGGGGCGAGTGGAAGGCGTGGGAGACGGTCAGCCTCTTCGTCTTGCGGCCGTCGGCAGAGAGACGGTCGACCAGTGCGGCCACCGCTTCCTCGGCGCCCGAAACCACCACAGAAGAGGGCCCGTTGACGGCGGCGACGCCCGCGCGGTCCTCGTACCCGGACAGCAGTTCCCGTACTTCTTCCTCCGAGGCCTGCACCGCGACCATCACGCCCCCGGACGGGAGCGCCTGCATCAGCCGGCCACGGGCCGCGACCAGGGCCGCCGCGTCCTCCAGCGAGAACACACCCGCCACATGGGCAGCCGCGAACTCGCCCACCGAATGACCGGCCAGGAAGTCCGGCCGGACACCCCACGACTCCACCAGGCGGAACAACGCCACCTCGACGGCGAACAAGGCGGGCTGCGCGAAACCGGTCTGGTTCAGCAGCCCGGCGTCGCCCCCGAACACCACTTCCTTCAGCGGCCGTTCGAGGTGCGCGTCCAGCGCGGCGCACACGGCGTCGAAAGCCCCGGCGAACACCGGGAAGGCCGCATACAGTTCACGCCCCATCCCCGGCCGCTGGCTCCCCTGCCCCGAGAACAGGAACGCGGTCCGGCTGCCGCTCGCGGTCGCCGTTCCCCGCACCGTCTCCGTGCCGGAGGGCTCGCCGTGTGCCAGGGCGGTCAGCCCCTGGACCAGCAGTTCGCGGTCCGCCCCGATGACCGCCGCGCGGTGCGGGAAGGCGGCGCGCGTGGTCGCCAGGGAGAAGGCGATGTCGGTCTCGTCGGTGCCATGGGCTTCCGACCGGACGTGCCCGAGCAGGCGTTCCGCCTGGGCCCGCAGGCCGGTTTCGTCCTTCGCGGAGATCAGCCAGGGGACCGCCGGCCGCGGCCCCGTCTCCTCCCCCGGACCGTGGTTCGTGCCGTCGGCCCCTTCGGCGGGCGCCTGCTCGATGATGACGTGCGCGTTGGTGCCGCTGACGCCGAAGGAGGACACGCCCGCCCGGCGCGGACGCCCGTGCTCCGCCCACTCCACCGGCTCGGTCAGCAGCCGCACCGCACCCGCCGACCAGTCGACGTGCGGCGACGGCTCGTCCACGTGCAGCGTCCGGGGCAGGACGCCGTGGCGCATCGCCATCACCATCTTGATCACGCCCGCGACGCCGGCCGCGGCCTGGGTGTGACCGATGTTGGACTTGACCGTGCCCAGCCACAGCGGGCGGTCGGCCGGGCGGTCGTTGCCGTAGGACTTCAGCAGGGCCTGCGCCTCGATCGGGTCGCCGAGCGTCGTTCCCGTTCCGTGGGCCTCGACCGCGTCGACGTCGGCGGCCGTCAGGCCCGCGTCCGTCAGGGCCTGACGGACGACGCGCTGCTGCGCGGGCCCGTTCGGGGCGGTCAGGCCGTTGGACGCGCCGTCCTGGTTGATCGCCGAACCCCGTACCACGGCCAGCACCCGGTGCCCGTTGCGGCGGGCGTCCGAGAGGCGTTCCACCAGCAGCATGCCCGCGCCCTCGGCCAGACCGGTGCCGTCGGCCGCGGCCGAGAAGGCGCGGCAGCGGGCGTCGTGGGAGAGCCCGCGCTGGCGGCTGAAGCCGATCAGTGCGCCCGGGGTCGACATGACGGTGACGCCGCCGGCCAGGGCCAGGTCGCACTCGCCCCGGCGCAGGGACTGCGCGGCCAGGTGCAGGGCGACGAGGGAGGAGGAGCACGCGGTGTCCACCGTCACCGCCGGCCCCTCCAGACCGAAGGTGTAGGAGAGCCGGCCCGAGACGACGGAGGCGGAGTTGGCGGTCAGGAGGTGGCCCTCCATGTCCTCGGTCCGGTGCTGGGAGAGGCCGACGGCGTAGTCCTGGCCGTTGGTGCCCGCGAAGACTCCGGTGCGGCTGCCGCGCAGTGCGGCCGGGTCGATGCCTGCCCGCTCGAACGCCTCCCAGGCGGTCTCCAGGAGGAGCCGCTGCTGCGGGTCCATGGAGAGGGCCTCGCGCGGGGAGATCCCGAAGAATTCCGGGTCGAAGTCGCCCGCGTCGTGCAAGAACCCGCCTTCGCGGACGTAGCTGGTGCCGGGGTGGTCGGGGTCCGGGTCGTACAGCGCGTCGAGGTCCCAGCCTCGGTTGACGGGCAGGCCGGTGATGGCGTCGGTGCCGTTGGCCACGAGGTCCCAGAGGTCCTCGGGGCCGCGGACCTCGCCGGGCAGCCGGCAGCTCATCGCGACGATGGCGATGGGCTCGTCGGTGTCCGTACCGGGGAGGCGGCCGGGGGTGGTGGAGGCGTCGGGCGCGGCCGTGACGAGGGCCGTGCCGGGGTGGCCGCCGGGGATCTCGTCCAGGAGGTGGCCGGCGAGGGCCGCGGGGGTGGGGTGGTCGAAGACGGCGGTGGCGGGCAGCCGCACTCCGGTGGCGGTGGCGAGCCGGTTGCGGAGTTCCATCGCGGCCAGGGAGTCGAAACCCAGTTCGCGGAAGGCCCGGCCGGGGTCGATGGCCTCGGGGGCCGAGTGGCCGAGTACGGCGGCGACCTGGTTGCGTACGAGGGCGAGGACGGTGTCCCGCCGTTCGGCGGGCGGCAGCGCGGCCAGCCGGGAGAGTTCCGCGGAGTGGCCGCCGGGCCCGGGGGCGGTCTCCGCGGAACGCCGGGCGGGGGTGCGGATCAGGCCGCGCAGCAGGTGCGGTACCGGGTGCGCCGCGGCCTGGGCGCGCATGGCGGCCAGGTCGAGGCGTACGGGGGCCAGGGCCGCGTCGTCCAGGGTCCGGGCGGTGTCGAGGAGTCGCAGGCCTTCTTCCGCGCCGAGCGGGACGAGTCCTGCGCGGGCCATCCGGCGCAGGTCGCCCGTCTCCAGGCGGGTCTGGTCGCCGCGCTCGTCCCAGACGCCCCAGGCGAGGGAGGAGGCGGGGAGGCCCTGGGCCCGGCGCTGGTGGGCGAGGGCGTCCAGGAAGGCGTTGCCCGCCGCGTAGGCGGCCTGTCCGGCGCCGCCGAGGGTACCGGCGAAGGAGGAGAAGAGGACGAAGGCCGAGAGGTCCAGGTCGCGGGTGAGGGCGTGGAGGTTGAGTGCGGCGTCGACCTTGGGCCGCAGGACCTGGTGGAGTTCTTCCGGGGTGAGGGTGTCGACGAGTCCCCCGGCCACCACGGCCGCAGCGTGGACGACGGCGGTGAGCGGCCGGTCGGCGGGGAGGGTGGCGAGGAGGGCCGCCAGGGCCTCGCGGTCGGCGGCGTCACAGGCGGCGATGGTGACGGTGGCGCCGAGCGCGGCGAGTTCCTCGCGCAGTGCGTCGGCCCCGTCGGCGTCGGGGCCCCGCCGACCCGTGAGGACGATGTTGCGGACGCCGTGGGCGGTGACGAGGTGCGCGGCGACGAGCCGGCCGAGCGCGCCGGTGCCTCCGGTGATCAGTGCGGTGCCATGGGGGTCCAGGGCGCGGGCGGGGGCGGTTCCGGCGGTGACGGGTACCCGGGCCAGCCGGGGTACGGACATCCGGCCCTCGCGCAGGGCCAGTTGGGGTTCTCCGGTGGCGACGGCGGCGGCGAGGCGGCGCAGGGATTCGGGCTCGCCGTCGGTGTCGGCCAGGACCAGGCGGTCCGCGTGCTCGGACTGGGCGGAGCGGATCAGGCCCCAGACGGGGGCGTGCGCGGGCCGTGTCCGCGGTACGCGGTCCTCGGCTCCGGACGGGACCGGGACGGCGTCCCGGGTGAGGACGACCAGCCGGGAGGAGACGAACCGCTCGTCGGCCAGCCAGGCCTGGACAAGGGCGAGGGTGGCCCGCGCGGTGGCCCGGACCGTGTCGGCGTCGGAGGCGTCGGAGGCGTCGGAAGCGGCGACGGGAACGACGGCGGCCACGGTCCGGGGCACCGGGGCGCCCTCCGTGATCGCCGCGGCGAGGGCGGCCAGGTCCGGGTGGACGTCAGGCCGCGGGCCCGCGCCGCGCAGGGCGTCGGCGACCGCGTCGGCGTCCGCCCGCGGGGTGACGCCGACGACGGCCCAGTGGGTGCTGTCGTCGGGCGCGGTGCCCGCCGGCGGCAGGGTGGGCCAGTCCACGCGGTAGAGGGACTCGTGGTGGTCGGTGAGCGCGGCCCGCAGGTGTTCCTCGCGGACCTCGCGGAAGGTGAGCGCGGCGACGGTGGCCACGGCCCGGCCGCTGTCGTCCGTGGCGGTGACGGCCACGGCCTCGGCGCCGACCGGTGTCAGCCGGATCCGCAGCCGGGTGGCTCCGGTGGCGTACAGGCGTACGTCCTCCCAGGAGAAGGCCATGCGCCCGGTCCCCATGTCCCCGAGCGGGCCGAAGCCCACCCCGTGGAGGGCAGCGTCGAGCAGGGCCGGGTGCAGCCCGTACCTCGCGGCGTCGGACGGGGCGGAGGCGTCCGGGGGCAGGACGGCCTCGGCGAAGACCTCGTCGCCGAGGCGCCAGGCGGCGCGCAGGCCCTGGAAGGCGGGGCCGTAGGCGAAGGAGCGGGCGGCGAGCTCCTGGTAGAAGCCGCCGAGGTCGACGGGGGCCGCGCCGGCGGGAGGCCAGGCGGCCGGGGCCGGTACGGGGGGCCGGTCCTCGGCGGCCGAGGTCAGCACGCCGGTGCCGTGGCAGGTCCAGCCGTCCTCGGGCGCCGCGGTGTCGGGGCGCGAGTGGATGGTGAAGGTCCGCTCGCCCGTTCCCTCGGCCGGGCCGACCGCGACCTGGACGACGACGCCGCCCCGCTCGGGCAGGACCAGCGGCGCCTGGAGGGTGAGTTCGGCGAGGCGGTCGCAGCCGACGTGGTCGCCCGCGCGGACCGCGAGTTCCACGAAGGCCGTACCCGGCAGGACAACCGCGCCCAGCACGACGTGGTCGGCGAGCCATGGGTGGGTGTGCGCTGCCAGCCGGCCGGTCAGGAGCAGTCCGTCGGAGTCGGCGAGGCTGACGACGGCGCCCAGCAGCGGGTGGTCGGAGGAGGCCAGGCCGAGGCCCGTGGCGTCCGCGGCGGCGGGCGGGGCGTCGAGCCAGTACCGCTCGTGCTGGAACGCGTAGGTGGGCAGTGCGACCCGGCGGGCGCCGGTGCCGGAGAGGACGGCCGCCCAGTCGACGGCGACGCCGTGGGCGTGGGCCTCGGCGGCGGAGCGCAGGAAGCGGCCGGGGCCGCCCTCGCCGCGGCGCAGGGTGCCGAGGGTGACGGCCCCGGCGCCGAGGTCGTCGAGGGTTTCCTGGATGCCGATGGTCAGTACGGGGTGCGCGCTGACCTCGATGAGGGCGTCGTGCCCGTCCCGTACGAGGGCGCGGGTGGCCTCCTCGAACCGGACGGTCCGGCGCAGGCTGCGGTACCAGTACTCGGCGTCGAGCCCGTCGGTCTCCACGACCGTACCGGTGACCGTGGAGTAGAACGGCACGTCGCACGCCTGCGGGGTGATGCCGGCGAGCGCGTCGAGGACGCGTTCGCGGACCGCCTCGACGTGCGCGGAGTGGGAGGCGTAGTCGACGGCGATCAGCCGGGCCCGGACGTCGTCGGCGTGCAGGGCGTCGCGCAGTTCGGTCAGGGCGTCGCGGTCGCCCGAGACGACGATCGACGTCGGGCTGTTCACGGCGGCGACGGACAGCCGCTCGCCCCAGTGCGCCATCCGGGGTGTGAGGTCCTCCAGCGGGAGGGCGACGGACAGCATCCCGCCCCGCCCGGAGAGCGCGGTCAGTGCCTGGCTGCGCAGCGCCACCACCTTCGCGGCGTCCGCCAGGGAGAGCGCGCCGACGACGCACGCGGCGGCGATCTCGCCCTGGCTGTGGCCGGCGACCGCCGAGGGGTGGACGCCGTGGGAGCGCCACAGTTCGGCCAGCGAGACCATGACGGCGAACAGCACGGGCTGGACGACGTCGACCCGGTCGAAGCCGGGGGCGCCGGGCGCGCCGCGCAGGACCTCGGTCGGCGACCAGTCGACGTGGGGTGCGAGGGCCTCCTCGCACTGGCGGAAGCGCTCGCGGAAGACCGGTGCGGCGTCGAGGAGTTCGACGGCCATGCCGGCCCATTGGGAGCCCTGGCCGGGGAACACGAAGGCGACCTGCCGGGTGGCGTCGGAGGTGCCGCGCACGAGGGCGGCGCCGGCGGCGTCGGGTTCCCCGTCGGCGAGGGCGTCCAGGGCCCGGTCGAGCCCGGCCCGGTCCGGGGCGAGGAGCACGGCGCGGTGGGGGAAGGCGGTACGGGTGGTGGCGAGGGAGTACGCGATGTCGAGGGCGTCGGGGTCGGCGGCCGGACCGGCGTCGGGGTCGGCGGCCGGACCCGCGGCGGGGTAGGCGGCCGGACCCGCGGCGGGGTAGGCGGCCGGACCCGCGGCGGGGTAGGCGGCCGGACCCGCGGCGGGGTAGGCGGCCGGACCGGCCGCGGGGTCCGTCGCCGGGTCCGGGCCGGGGCGCGGGGCGGCGAGGTGGGAGCGGAGCCGGGCGGCCTGTGCCGTGAGGGCGGCGGCGGTCTTGCCGGAGAGGGTCCAGGGGACGAGGGGGAGCCCGTTCCCGTCCGCCGTCGCCGTGCCGGGCGCGCCGGATGGCCCGTCGGCGGCCGGAGCCGCCACGGACGGCGCGTCGGGCCCCGCGTCGTCCATGGCCGCGGCTTCGGGCCGGGCCGCGGGCGCGAGGTGCTGTTCGACGACGATGTGGGCGTTGGTGCCGCTGACGCCGAAGGCGGAGACCCCGGCCCGCCGGGGCCTGCCGGTGTCGGGCCAGGCGGCGTTCTCGGTGACCAGCGAGACGGCCCCGGCGGACCAGTCCACGTGCGGGGTCGGCTCTTCGGCGTGCAGGGTCTTCGGCAGCACGCCGTGGCGCAGCGCCTGCACCATCTTGATGATCCCGGCGACGCCGGCCGCCGCCTGGGTGTGTCCCAGGTTGGACTTGACGGAGCCGAGCCACAGCGGCCGGTCCGCCGGGCGGTCCTGGCCGTACGTCGCGAGGAGCGCCTGGGCTTCGATCGGGTCGCCGAGGGTGGTGCCGGTGCCGTGGGCCTCGACGATGTCCACGTCGGACGGGGACAGCAGGGCGTTGGCCAGGGCCTGGTGGATGACGCGCTGCTGGGAGGGGCCGTTGGGCGCGGTCAGGCCGTTGCTGGCGCCGTCCTGGTTGACGGCGGAGCCCCGGACGACGGCCAGCACCGGGTGGCCGAGGCGGACCGCGTCGGAGAGCCGTTCGACGAGCAGCATGCCGACGCCCTCGGACCAGCCGGTGCCCTCGGCCGACGCGGAGAACGCCCGGCACCGGCCGTCGGGCGACAGGCCGCGCTGGCGGCTGAACTCGACGAACGTCGTCGGACCGGCCATCACGGTCACGCCACCCGCGAGGGCCAGGTCGCATTCGCCCTGGCGCAGGGCCTGGACGGCGAGGTGGAGTGCCACGAGGGAGGAGGAGCAGGCGGTGTCGATGGTCACGGCGGGGCCTTCGAGCCCCAGGGTGTAGGCGATGCGGCCGGACACCACGCTGCCGGTGTTGCCGGTGCTGACGTATCCCTCGATGCCTTCGGGCATCGCCGGGAGCCGGGAGACGTAGTCGTGGTACATGACTCCGGCGAACACCCCGGTGCGGCTGCCGCGCAGGGACAGCGGGTCCAGTTCGGCGCGTTCCACCGCCTCCCAGGAGGCCTCCAGGACCAGGCGCTGCTGCGGGTCCATGGCGAGGGCCTCGCGGGGGCCGATCCCGAAGAAGGCGGGGTCGAACTCGGCGGCGTCGTAGAGGAATCCGCCTTCCTTGGCGTAGCTGGTACCCGGGTTCTCGGGGTCCGGGTCGTAGAGCGCGTCGAGGTCCCAGCCCCGGTCGGTGGGGAAGCCCGATATCGCGTCGCGGCCCGAGGCGACCAGGTCCCACAGGTCCTCGGGGGAGCGGACGCCGCCGGGGAAGCGGCAGCTCATGCCCACGATCGCGATCGGTTCGCGGTTCTTGCCCTCGGCCTCGCGCAGCCGCCGGTGCGCGTGACGCAGATCGACGGTGGCACGCTTGAGGTAGTCGCGGAGTTTGTTCACATCTGTCGTCATCTGGGTTCTGTTCCTCAACGCGAAGGGATGTCGTGCTGCTCGATCAGTGGGTGCCGAGCTCGCCGTCGAGCAGTTCGAAGAGCTCCTCGTCGGAGGCCTCCTCGACCTCGGTCCCGGAGTCGTCGTCCCCGGGCCCGTGGCCGGTGTCGTGGGCGGCCTCGCGCCACTTGGCGAGCAGTACCTCCAGCCGCAGGGCCGCGGTGGCCCGTGTTCCCCGGTCGTACGGGGAGCGTGCGAACGCGGCTTCCAGGCGGTCGATCTCGGAGAGCAGCGAGGGGGCCGGCTCCGCTCCGCCGGGTCCTGCCGCGGGCAGCGCGGCGGACAGGTGTCCGGCGAGGTCGGCCGGGGTCGGGTAGTCGAACAGCAGGCTCGCCGGAAGGCGCAGCCCGGTGATCGCGCCGAGGTGGTTGCGCAGTTCGACGGCGGTGAGCGAGTCGAAGCCGAGGTCGCGGAAGGCCTGTGCGGCGCCGATCGCCTCGGAGGAGGCGTGCCCCAGCACGGTGGCGACCTGGGTCCGGACCACGCCGAGGAGGATCCGCCGGCGCTTCTCTTCCGATGCCCCGGCCAATTGCCCGGCGAGGGCGGCCGTCCCGGGCGTGGGTTCCCGGGCCGGGCGGGCCGGGGCCCGGACCAGGCCGTGCAGCAGGGCGTGGACCGGCTCGGTCGTGGCGCGTCGGCGCAGGGCGGGCAGGTTCAGCCGTACCGGCAGGAGCACGGCGTCCGGTGCGGTGCCGGGGGTGTCGGCGGCGGTCCCGGCGGTCGGGGTTTCCGCGGTGGGGGGCGCGCTCGCCGTGTCGAAGAGGGCGAGGCCCTCCTCCGGGGAGAGCGGCGACACCCCGGCGCGCGCCATCCGCGCGAGGGCTCCCGCTCCGGCCCCGCCGAGCATGCCCCGCATCCCCCCGGCCTCCGCCCAGGGGCCCCAGGCCAGCGAGACGGCGGGGAGTCCGGCGGCCCGGCGCGACTGCGCGAGGGCGTCGAGGAAGGCGTTGGCGGCGCCGTAGTTGGCCTGGCCCGCGTTGCCGAACGTGCCCGCGAGCGAGGAGAACAGGACGAACGCCGCGAGGTCCGCGTCCCGGGTCAGTTCGTGCAGATGGAGGGCCGCGTCCGCCTTGGGTCCGAGGACGTCGTCGAGCCGGCGGGCGGTCAGCGAGCCGACGGGCGCGTCGTCGAGCACACCGGCGGCGTGCACCACCGCGGTCAGCGGGTGGGCGGCCGGGATGCCGTGGAGCACGGCGGCGAGCGCGTCGCGGTCCGCCGCGTCGCAGGCGAGCGTGGCCACTTCGGCGCCCAGCGCCGCCAGTTCGGCGGCGAAGGCGCCCGCGCCGTCGGCGTCGGGTCCCCGGCGGCTGGTCAGCACCAGGTGCCGTACGCCGTGCGCCGCCACCAGGTGCCGCGCGACGAGCCGGCCCAGGGCGCCCGTCGCACCGGTCACCAGGACCGTGCCCGCCGGGTCCAGCCCGAGGGACGGGGTCGGCCCGGGGGCCCCGGCGCCGGTCGCGCGGGCCAGCCTCGGCACGAACGCCCGGCCGTTGCGGAGGGCGGACTGCGGCTCGCCGGTGGCGAGCACGGCCGTCAGCCCTTCCGGCTGCGCCCGGTCCGCGTGGTCGGCGTCCACCAGGACGAAGCGTTCGGGGTGCTCGGCCTGGACGGACCTGACCAGCCCCCACACGGCGGCCTGTGCCGGGTCCAGCCGCGCCGCGTCCCCGGCGGTCGCGGCGACCGCGTTGCGGGTGACGATGACGAGCCCCCGCGCGTCCGTACCCGTATCGGCGTCGGCTTCGGCTTCGGCGTCCGCCAGCCATTCCTGTACGAGGGCCAGGGCGCGGCCGGCCACGGACCGTACGGCCCCGGCCTCCGACGGGCCGTCCGTCGCGAACAGCACCACCCGATCGCCGGCGGGCGGCGCGTCCGGTGTCCGGGGCAGGGGCAGCGGGGTCCAGTCGACCCGGAACAGCGAGTCCCGGGACCCGCCCGCCCGGGCGGCGGCGAGCTGTTCGGCGGAGACCGGGCGCAGGACGAGCGAGTCGACGGAGGTCCGGATCCGGCCGGTCGGGTCGGCGGCCAGCAGCGAGACCGTGTCAGGACCGGCGGGGGTCAGCCGGATCCGCAGGGCCTCCACCGCTCCCGCCGACGGCGCGGGGTGCGCCGTCACCCCGCTCCAGGAGAACGGGATCCGGGCCCGGTCACCGGCATCGGCGTCGGGGCCGAGCAGGCCGGGGTCGAGGGCGACGGTGTGCAGGGCCGCGTCGAGCAGGGCCGGGTGCAACCCGAAGCCGGACACGTCGGTCCCCTCGGGGAGTTCCACCTCGGCGAAGAGCGCGTCCTCCCGCGTCCACGCGGCGCGCACCCCCCGGAACACGGGGCCGTAGTCGAGCCCCAGGCCGGCCATCCGCCCGTACAGGGAGTCCAGCGCCTCCTCGGGGACGGCGACCGCCTCCGACGGGGGCCAGTCGGCCAGGGCGGCCGCATCGGCGGTGGCGTCGGCGGTGGCCTCGGCGGTCGACAGCGTTCCGGCGGCGTGGCGCGTCCACGGCTCGTCGGCAGGGGCGTCCTCGGTGCGGGAGTGGATCTCCAGCGGGCGGCGGCCGGCCCCGTCGGGGGACCCGACGCGCACCTGGATCCTTACCGCGGTGTCGTCCGGCAGGACGAGCGGGGCCCCGAGCGTCAGCTCGTCCAGCCGGTCGCACCCGACGGCCTCGTCGAGGGCCGCGCGCCGGGCGAGGTCGACCAGGGCGGTGCCCGGGAGCAGCACGGCGCCCATCACGGCGTGGTCGGCGAGCCACGGGTGGGTCGCGGGCGACAGCCGCCCGGTCAGGACCAGCCCGTCGCCGTCGGCGAGCGGAACGGCGGCCCCGAGCAGGGCGTGGCCCGCCTCGGCCAGTCCGGCGGCGGCGACGTTCCCGGATGCCGGGGCGGATTCGAGCCAGTAGCGGGTGCGTTGGAAGGGGTAGGTGGGAAGGTCCACGCGCCGGAGGCCGTGTCCGGCGAAGACGGCGGTCCAGTCGACGGGCGTCCCGTGGGCGTGCAGGTGGGCGAGGGCGGTGGTGACGGCCAGGCCCTCGGGCCGGTCGGTCCGCAGCAGGGGGACGGTGACGGCGTGCTCGTCCAGGGAGTCCTGGGCCATCGCGGTCAGGACCCCGCCCGGACCGATCTCCAGGAAGGTACCCACGCCCACGTCGGCGAGGGCGGAGACGGCGTCGGCGAAGCGGACGGCCTCGCGGACGTGGCGCACCCAGTAGCCGACCGAGCAGAACTCCTCGGCCGGCACCAGGGCGCCGGTGAGGGTGGAGACGACCGGCAGGCGCGGGGCGGCGAAGGTGACCGTCTCCACCACCTGGCGGAAGTCGTCGAGCATCGGGTCCATCAGGGGCGAGTGGAACGCGTGGGAGACGGACAGCGGCTTCGTCTTGCGACCTTGCGCCTCCAACCGTTCGACGACCGCGGAAACCGCGTCCCGCGTACCGGAAACCACCATGGAGGAAGGCCCGTTGACGGCGGCGACGTCGGCCTGCTCCGGGTGGCCGGCCAGCAGTTCCCGCACCTCCTCCTCGGAGGCCTGTACCGCGGCCATCACGCCGCCGAAGGGGAGCGCCTGCATCAGCCGGCCGCGAGCCGCGACCAGAGCCGCCGCGTCCTCCAGCGAGAGCGCGCCCGCCACATGGGCTGCGGCGAACTCGCCCACCGAATGACCCGCGAGCAGGTCCGGCCGGACGCCCCAGGACTCCACCAGCCGGTACGCCGCGACCTCGACCGCGAAGAGCGCCGGCTGGGCGTGGTCCGTCCGGTCGAGGAGCTCCGCGTCGTCTCCGAACACCACGGTGCGCAGAGGGTGTTCGAGATGCGGGTCCAGTGCGGCACAGGCCTCGTCGAAGGCCTCGGCGAACACCGGGAAGGCGGCGTGCAGTTCGCGTCCCATCCCGAGCCGCTGGCTCCCCTGCCCGGAGAAGAGGAACGCCCTCTTCCTGCCGGGCTCGGCGACGGCCCGCACCACCGATCGTGCCGGGTCGCCGTGGGCGAGGGCTGCCAGCCCCTCCAGGACGCCGGCCGTGTCCGGTGCCACGACGGCGGCGCGGTGTTCCAGGGCGGTGCGGCTCGTGGCCAGGGAGTAGGCGATTTCGGCCGCCTCGCGGTCGCCGTCGCGTTCCGGTACGTGTTCCCGCGCGTGCTCCAGGAGCCGCCGCGCCTGCTCGCGCAAGGCCTCCGGGCTCTTCGCGGACAGCAGCCAGGGCGCCGTGAACGGGGGTGCGGGCTTCGTTCGCGCAGCGGGCGCGGTCCGGGAGACGGCAGGCGCCTGTTCGAGGACGACGTGGGCGTTGGTCCCGCTGAAGCCGAAGGAGGAGACCGCCGCCCGGCGGGGGCGGCCGTCCTCTCCCCAGGCGACGGGTTCGGTGAGCAGGCGTACCGTCCCGTCCGACCAGTCCACGTGCGGCGAGGGCTCCTCCGCGTGCAGGGTCCTGGGCAGGACGCCGTGGCGCATCGCCTCGACCATCTTGATGATCCCGCCCACCCCGGCCGCCGCCTGGGTGTGCCCGATGTTCGACTTCAACGACCCCAGCCACAAAGGCCGCTCGGCCGAACGCCCCCGCCCGTACGTCGCCAGCAACGCCTGCGCCTCGATCGGATCACCCAGCCGCGTCCCCGTCCCGTGCGCCTCCACCACATCCACATCGGCTGGAGACAGTCCGGCACCCGCAAGGGCCTGTTCGATCACCCGCTGCTGCGCCGGACCGTTCGGAGCCGTCAGACCATTCGAAGCACCGTCCTGATTGACCGCACTCCCCCGCACCACCGCAAGCACCGGATGCCCCAGACGCCGCGCATCCGACAGACGCTCCACCAACAGCATCCCGACACCTTCCGCCCACCCGGTGCCGTCCGCGTTCGCGGAGAACGCCTTGCAGCGGCCGTCGGCGGCCAGCCCGCGCTGGCGGCTGAACTCCACGAAGGCTCCCGGGCCTGCCATGACGGTCACACCACCCGCCAGGGCCAGTTCGCACTCGCCCTGCCGCAGGGCCTGGACCGCCAGGTGCAGGGCGACCAGGGAGGAGGAGCATGCGGTGTCGACGGTCACCGCGGGGCCTTCGAGGCCGAAGGTGTAGGAGAGGCGGCCGGAGATGACGCTCCCGGAGTTGCCGGTGCCGAGGAAGCCCTCGACCCCCTCGGGCACCGACCGCAGGGCGGAGGCGTAGTCGTGGTACATCACGCCCGTGAAGACCCCCGTACGGGAGCCGCGCAGCGTGGCGGGGTCGATCCCGGCCCGCTCGAACGCCTCCCACGAGGTCTCCAGGAGCAGCCGCTGCTGCGGGTCCATGGCGAGGGCCTCACGCGGCGAGATCCCGAAGAACGCGGCGTCGAACTCCCCGGCGTCGTAGAGGAATCCGCCCCGGCGGGTGGTGCTGGAGCCGGTGGCGCCGTCTGCGGCGAGGAGGTCGAGGTCCCAGCCCCGGTCGACGGGGAAGTCGGAGATGGCGTCGGTGCCCGTGGCGAGCAGCCGCCACAGGTCCTCGGGGGACCGCACGCCGCCCGGGTAGCGGCAGCTCATGGCGACGATGGCGAGGGGCTCGTCGGAGTCGGCGGCGCCCCCGGCCCGGGTGGCCGCCCGGACGGTGCCGGCCGGTCGGGCTCCGTCGAGTTGACCGAGCAGATGGCGGGCGAGCGCGTCCGGGGTCGGGTAGTCGAAGACCAGCCCGGCCGGCAGCCGGGCGCCGGTCGCCGAGACGAGTCGGTTGCGCAGTTCCACGGCCGTGAGCGAGTCGAAGCCGAGCTCCCGGAAGGCCTGGGTCGCCTGGACGGTTGCGGGCCGGTCGTGGCCCAGTACGGCGGCCGCGTGGCCACGCACGAGGTCGACGAGCAGATCGGTCCGCGCCGCCTCCGTCAGCCCCCGCAGCCGCTCCGACAGCGCGGAGCGGGCCGCGTCGGCGGAACCGGCCGCGGCCGCCTCGGTACGGCGTACGGGGGCGGGGACCAGGTCCCTCAGCAGCGGGTGCGGGGCCCCCGTGCGCGCCTGTTCGCGCAGCACGGTCAGGTCCCAGCGGACGGGGACGAGCAGCGGCTCCGGGGAGCCCAGGGCGCGGTCGAGGAGTCCGAGTCCTTCCTCCGTCTCCAGCGCGACGAGCCCGGAACGGCCGATGCGCCGGTGGTCGGCCTCGGCCAGGCCGGCGGTCATCGTGCCCGTGCTCGCCCACAGGCCCCAGGCCAGCGAGAGGCCGGGCAGGCCCGCGGCGCGGCGGGTGTGGGCCAGCGCGTCGAGGGCGGCGTTCGCGGCGGCGTAGTTGCCCTGGCCCGCGTTGCCGAAGACCCCGGCGGCCGAGGAGAACAGCACGAAGGCCGACAGGTCCAGGCCGCGGGTCAGCTCGTCCAGGTGCAGGGCGCCCGCCACCTTCGGGTCGAACACCCTCCGCACCCGCTCGGGGGTCAGGGACGGCACCACGCCGTCGTCGGTCACGCCCGCCGCGTGGACCACGCCCGTCAGCGGGTGTGCGTCCGGCAGCGAGTCCAGCAGCCGGACCAGCGCCTCCCGGTCGGCCACGTCGCAGGCGACGGTCTCCACCGCGGCGCCCAGTGCGCCCAGCTCGGCCGCGAACTCCCGGGCGCCGTCGGCGGCGGGGCCGCGGCGGCTCGCCAGCACCAGCCGGCGGACACCGTGCCGGGTCACCAGGTGCCGGGCCACCACCCGCCCCAACGCCCCGGATGCGCCGGTGACCAGGACCGTTCCCGACGGGGCGAACACCGCGGGGCCGGGGGCCCCGCCGCCCGCCGGCGCGTCGGCCGCCCGGACCAGCCGGGGCGCGAACAGCGCCTTCCCGCGTACGGCCACCTGCGGCTCGCCCGTCGCGGCCGCGGCGGCGAGCGCCGCCGGGTCCTCCTCGCCCGGGTCCTCGTCGAGGTCGAGGAGGACGAGGCGGCCGGGGTTCTCCGACTGCGCCGCACGCACGAGGCCCCAGACCGCGGCCTGCGCCGGGTCGGCGGCCGAGGACGGATCGACGGCCACGGCGCCCCGGGTGAGGACCACCAGGCGCGACGCGGCCCACCGCTCGTCCGCGAGCCAGTCCTGTACGAGGGCCAGCGCGGCCTGCGCGGCCACGGCCGGGCGGGCCGCTGCGTCGGCGCCCGTGGGGTCCGGCAGCCGGACCGCCACCACGTCCGGGACGGGAGTGCCCTCGGCGGCCGGCGGCCGGGGAAGGGCGTCGAGGACGGCGACGGGTAACTCCCCGGCCGGGGCGGTCAGGAGGTCCCCGGCCGGCTTCCACTCCAGCCGGAACAGCCCGCCGGCGCCGCTTCCGCCGGCCGCGAGTTGCTCCGCCGCCACCGGGCGCAGGTCCAGGGAGTCGACCGAGAGCACCGCGCTGCCCGTGGCGTCCGCGAGGGACAGCGAGACCGCTCCCTCCCCGGCCGCCGTGGCGGACGAAGGCGCGGGCGCGAGACGCAGGCGCAGCGCGGTGGCGCCGGTCGCGTGGAGGGTCACCCCGCTCCACGCGAACGGGATCCGGGGCCCGTCGGCCGGGGCCGCCGGATCACCGAGGCCGACCGTGTGGAGGGCGGCGTCGAACAGCGCGGGGTGCAGGCCGAATCCGGTGACGTCGGTTCCGTCGGGCAGGGCGATCTCGGCGAAGAGTTCCTCCCCGCGCCGCCACCCGGCCCGGACTCCACGGAAGACCGGGCCGTACTCCAGGCCCAGCCCGGCCATCCGGTCGTACAGGGCGCCGGCGTCGAGCGGCTCGGCCCCGGCCGGGGGCCACTCGGCGAGCCCGGGGGCCGCGCCGGTGCCGGCCGACAGGAGGCCCGAGGCGTGGCAGGTCCAGGCGTCGGCCTCCATGGCGTCGTCGTGCCGTGCGTACACGCGCACGGCCCGCGCGCCGTTCGTGTCGGGGCCGTCGACGACCACCTGGAGCTGTGCGCCGCCCTGCTCGGGCAGGAGGAGGGGGGCTTCCAGGGTGAGTTCCTCGATCCGGCCGTACCCCACCTGGTCCCCGGCCCGGAGCGCCAGCTCGACGAGCGCGGTTCCGGGCAGCAGTGCCGCACCCAGCACCACGTGGTCGGCGAGCCAGGGGTGCGTGGCGAGCGACACCCTGCCGGTCAGCAGCACGCCCTCGCCGTCGGCCAGGGTGACGACGGCACCGAGCAGGGCGTGATCGGCCGGCCGGAGACCGGTCCGGGTGAGGTCACCCGCGGCGGGCCGCGTCTCCAGCCTGTAGTGCTCGCGCTGGAAGGCGTACGTGGGCAGGTCGACGCGTCGGGCGCCGCGTCCGGCGAGGACGGCGGTCCAGTCGACGGGGATGCCGTGGACGTGGAGCCGGGCCAGGGCGGTGGTGACGGCCACCTCCTCGGCGTCCCTGTCGGCACGCAGGACGGGGATGACGGCGGCATCGGCGTCTTCGAGGACCGTCTGGGCCATGGCGGTCAGGACACCGCCCGGACCGATCTCCAGGAAGGTGCTCACCCCTTCCCCGGCGAGGGCGGTGACCGCGTCGGCGAAACGGACGGCCTCGCGGACGTGGCGCACCCAGTAGTCGACGGAGCAGAACTCCTCCCCCGACACCGGAGCGCCGGTGAGCGTCGAGACGACCGGAACGGTCGGGGCTTTGAAGGAAACACCCTCGGCTACCTTGCGGAAGCCGTCGAGCATCGGGTCCATCAGCGGGGAGTGGAAGGCGTGCGAGACGGAGAGCCTCTTCGTCCTGCGGCCGTCCGCCGCGAGCCGGTCGACGACCGCCGCCACCGCATCCGAAGCGCCCGAAACCACCACCGCCGAGGGCCCGTTGACCGCCGCGATCCCCGCGCGGTCCTCGAACCCGGCCAGCAGGTCCCGTACCTCCTCCTCCGAGGCCTCCACGGCGACCATCACGCCCGCGGGCGGCAGCTCCTGCATCAGCCGGCCGCGCGCCGCCACCAGGGCCGCCGCGTCTTCGAGCGAGAACACGCCCGCCACATGGGCGGCCGCGAACTCGCCCACCGAGTGACCCGCGAGCAGGTCCGGCCGGACGCCCCAGGACTCCACCAGCCGGAACAGCGCCACCTCGACCGCGAACAGGGCGGGCTGCGTGTAACCGGTCTGGTTCAGCAGCTCGGCATCATCCCCGAACACCACGTCCTTGACCGGCCGTTCGAGGTGCGGTGCCAGCGCGGCGCAGACGTCGTCGAAGGCCTCCGCGAACACCGTGAAGGCCGCGTACAGTTCACGCCCCATGCCCGGCCGCTGGCTCCCCTGTCCCGAGAACAGGAAGGCCACCGTCTGCCGGGGTGCGACGACCCCCGTCACCAGGCCGCCGCTCCCGGCACCGGCCGTGGGGGCGTCCTGCGCGAGCCGTTCCAGTGCGCGGCGCAGGTCCTCACGGTCCGATGCGACGATCGCCGCGCGGTGGTCCAGGGCCGCCCGGGTCGTCGCCGTCGACAGGCCCAGGTCGGCCAGGGACTGGTCGGGGTGCTCCTCCGTGTGGCGCAACAGCCGTGCGGCCTGGCCGCGCAGGGCGGCCTCGTTCTTCGCGGAGAGCAGTACGGGCGTCGCGCGTGCCGGGTCCTGCGCCGGGGCGCTCTCTCCGTCGGCCGGCCCGGGCTCCGGCCGCGGGGGCTGCTCGATGACGACGTGGGCGTTGGTGCCGCTGAAGCCGAACGAGGAGACCGCCGCGCGCCGGGGCCGGTCGCCGTGTTCCGCCCACTCCACGGGCTCGGTCAGGAGGCGGACGGTCGTGGACGACCAGTCGACGTGCGGGGTCGGCGCGTCCACGTGGAGGGTCCTGGGCAGGACGCCGTGCCGCATCGCCTCGACCATCTTGATGATCCCGCCCACCCCGGCCGCCGCCTGGGTGTGCCCGATGTTCGACTTGAGCGACCCCAGCCACAAAGGCCGCTCGGCCGAACGCCCCCGCCCGTACGTCGCCAGCAACGCCTGCGCCTCGATCGGATCACCCAGCCGCGTCCCCGTGCCGTGTGCCTCCACCGCGTCGACTTCGGTGGCGGACAGGCCGGCGTCCGTGAGTGCCCGGCGGATCACGCGTTGCTGCGAGGGGCCGTTCGGGGCGGTGAGGCCGTTCGAGGCGCCGTCCTGGTTCACGGCGCTGCCGCGGACCACCGCGAGCACCGGGTGCCCGTTGCGGCGGGCGTCGGACAGCCGCTCCACCAGCAGCATGCCCAGCCCTTCGCTCCAGCCGGTGCCGTCGGCGGCGGCCGCGAAGGGCTTGCAGCGGCCGTCGGCGGCCAGTCCGCGCTGGCGGCTGAAGTCGACGAAGGAGGTCGGGGTGAGCATGGCGGTGACGCCGCCCGCGAGCGCCAGGTCGCATTCGCTCCGCCGGAGCGCCTGCACGGCGAGGTGCAGGGCGACGAGGGAGGAGGAGCAGGCGGTGTCGACGGTCACGGCCGGCCCTTCCAGGCCGAAGGTGTACGACACCCGTCCGGAGACGACGCTCGCCGCGCTGCCCGTGCCGATGTAGCCGTCGACGTCCTCCACGGCCTGCTGGAGCACCGATGTGTGGTCGTGGTACATCACGCCCGTGAACACGCCGGTGCGGCTGCCCTTGAGGGAGGTGGGGTCGATTCCCGCCCGCTCGAACGTCTCCCAGCAGGATTCCAGCAGGATGCGCTGCTGGGGGTCCATGGTGAGTGCCTCGCGCGGGGATATCTCGAAGAGGCCCGCGTCGAAGAGGTCGATCCCGTCGAGGAATCCGCCTTCCCGGACGTGGCTGGTGCCGCGGGTGTCCGGGTCGGGGTCGTAGAGGGATTCGAGGTCCCAGCCGCGGTCGGCGGGGAATTCCGTGATGGCGTCGCCGCCGTCCGTCAGGAACTGCCACAGGCCCTCGGGTGAGGTGATCCCGCCGGGGAAGCGGCAGCTCATCGCGACGATGGCGATCGGCTCGTGCTGTGCCGCGTCGAGGTCGCGCAGCCGCTCGCGGGCCTCGTGGAGGTCCGCCGATACCCGCTTGAGGAAGTAGCGCAGCTTTTCCTCGTTGTTGTTCGCCTGGAGGTCAGACACCTGGTTCACCTTTTACGTCGAGTTGCGTCGAGCCGGTGGGGCCGGAAGTCGGCAGATGGGCTGTGCGTGGCGGGTGGCCGCCAACTCCGCGGTTCAGGAGATTCCGAATTCCTTGCCGATGAAGTCGAACATCTCGTCGTCCGTGGCGGCGTGGAGTCCGTCCGCCACGTCCGCGGGACCGGTGGCGCCGGAGGTCCCCGACGCCTCCGGCGCCGTGCCTCCGTCGGCCGCGCCGGTGGTCGTGGCCCACTGGTCGAGCAGGTCCCGCAGGCGCGAGGCGATGGCCTCGCCGCCTTCCCCGCCGGCCGCCGCCGTGTTCCGCAGCGCCGTTTCGATCCGGTCGAGTTCGGCGAGCATCCCGGCGACGCCCGGGGCGGGCGGGGCCGCCTCGGCCTGGAGGTACTCGACCAGTTCGGCCGGGGTCGGGTGGTCGAAGACGAGCGTGGGGGGCAGCCGCAGCCCGGTGTCCTTGCCCAGCCGGTTGCGGAACTCGACCGCGGTCAGGGAGTCGAACCCGAGGTCGCGCAGGGCCTGACCGGGCCGGACCGCCCGGGGCGAGGCGAGGTCGAGGACCGCGGCGACGTGCTCGCAGACCAGGTCGAGCAGCAGCTTGCGCTGTTCGGCCTCGGCGAGACCGGCGAGGCGCGCCGACAGCTCCCGCCGCTCGGTCCCCTCCGCCCCGGCCCCCGTAGCGGCGCCCGAGGCTGCGTACCCGGCCTCGTCCGCGGCCGGCCGGCGGGCCGGGACCCGGACGAGCGAGGTGAGCAGGGCCGGCAGTGAGCCGGCCGCGGCGCGGCCGCGGAGTGCCGCCTGGTTCAGCCGTACGGGCACCACCGTGCCCTGCGGCCGGGCCGTCGCGGCGTCGAAGAGGCCGAGGGCCTCGTCGGTGGCCAGGGGCAGCACCCCGCTGCGGGCCATGCGGCCGCGGTCCGCGTCGCTGAGCGCGCCGGTGATCCCGCTGCTCTCGGCCCAGAGCCCCCAGGCCAGCGATACGGCGGGCAGTCCGGCCGCCCGGCGCTGCTGGGCGAGGGCGTCCAGGAAGGAGTTCGCGGCGGCGTAGTTGCCCTGGCCCGCCGCGCCGAAGACCCCGGCGGCGGAGGAGAAGAGGACGAACGCGGACAGTTCCATGTCGCGGGTGAGTTCGTCCAGGTGCAGGGCCGCGTCGACTTTCGGCCGGAACACCCGGTCGATCCGTTCCGCGGTCAGACCGGTGACGATGCCGTCGTCGGTCACTCCGGCCACGTGCACCACCCCGGTCAGGGGGTGTTCGGCGGGTACCTCCGCCAACAGCCGGGCCAGCGCGTCGCGGTCGGCCACGTCGCAGGCGGCGACGGTGACCCGGGCCCCCCGTTCGGCGAGTTCCGCCTCCAGTTCGGCCATGCCCGCCGCGAGGGCGCCGCTCCGGCTGACGAGCAGCAGGTCGCGCACGCCGTGCCCGGTGACCAGGTGCCGTGCGACGTGGCGCCCCAGCAGGCCCGAGGCGCCGGTGACCAGCACCGTACCGCCGGCCGTGAACGCGGGGCTCGGGTCGTCGAGGGAGGCCGGGGTCTCGGCCCGCGCCAGCCGCGGTACGAGCACCGATCCGCCCCGTACGGCGAACTGTTCCTCGCCCGAGGCCAGCAGCGCGGGCAGCGCCCGTACGGAGGCGGCGTCTCGGTCCAGGTCGACCAGGACAAACCGGCCGGGGTTCTCCGACTGCGCCGAACGCACCAGGCCCCAGATCGCGGCCTGCGCCGGGTCGACCTCCTTGTCGTGGTCCTCTTGGTCCCTGTCCTTGGCGACGACGGCGTTGGCGGTCAGGACGACCAGCCGGGTGTCGGCGTTCCGCTCGTCGGAGAGCCAGTGCTGGAGCAGTTCCAGCGTCCGGTGCGCGCTCTCGTGGGCGTGTGCCACCGGGTGGTCGCCGTCCGGGTGTACGTCGACGGCCGCGAGCACGACTCCCCCCAGCGCCGCCGCACCGTCCGGACCCGGCCGGTACGAGACGCTCGCGCCGGAGTCCTCCAGGGCGGCGCGCAGACCGTCGTCTCCGCCGATGAGGGTCCACTGCCCGGCCGGTTCGCTCACAGAAGCCTCCGAGGTGAGGGGAAGGGCGGTCCAGTCGACGCGGTAGAGGGAGTCGTACGGTCCGTGCTCGCGGCCCGCCCGGTCGAGCTGCTCCGCGGAGACGGGGCGCAGCACCAGGGAGTCGACCGAGGCGACGGGCCGGCCCGCCGTGTCGGTCGCCAGCAGGGCCACGGCGTCCGCTCCGGCCGGGGTGATCCTGACCCGCAGGGCGGTGGCGCCGGTGGCGTGTACCGTCACCCCGCTCCAGGCGAAGGGGATCCGTCCGTGTCCGGCGTCGGGCAGCAGGCCACCGAGGCCGATCGCGTGGAGCGCGGAGTCGAGGAGCGCCGGGTGGATCCCGAAGCCGCCCGTTTCCGTGCCGTCGGGGAGCCGTACCTCGGCGAACACCTCGTCGCCGCGCCGCCACAGGGCGTGCAGGCCCTGGAACACCGGTCCGTAGCCGAAGCCGAGGCCGGCCAGCCGCTCGTAGGCTCCGCCGGTGTCCAGGCGGTCGGCCCCGGGGGCGGGCCAGACCGCGAGGTCGTGCGGCTGCCCTCCCCCGGCGTCCCGGCGCGGGTCCACGGACACGACACCGGTGGCGTGGCAGGTCCACGGCTCGGCGACGTCGGCGCTCTCGGGACGCGAGTAGACGTTGACGGTACGGTGCCCGGTCGCGTCCGGGCCGCCGACGACGGCCTGGAGGCGTAAGGCCGCTCGCTCGCGCAGGACGAGCGGGGCGCCGAGGGTCAGCTCGTCCACACGGTCGCAGCCCACCTCCTCGGCGGCCCGCAGGGCGAGGTCGACCAGGGCGGTGCCCGGCAGCAGGACCGTGCCCATGACCGTGTGGTCGGTGAGCCACGGGTGCGTAGCGGGCGACAGCCGTCCGGTGAGCAGGGCGCCCTCACCGTCCGCGAGGGCGACGGCGGCACCCAGCAGGGGGTGCTCGGCCGCCACGAGCCCGGCGGAGGCGACGTCTCCGGCCGGGGAACCCGGGGCGAGCCAGTAGCGGCGGCGGTGGAAGGCGTAGGTGGGCAGGTCGACCTGCCGCGGCGTGCCGTGTCCGGCGAAGACGGCCGACCAGTCGACCGATGTCCCGTGGGCGTGGAGGTGGGCGAGGGCGGTGGTGACGGCCAGGTCCTCGGCGCGGTCGGTCCGCAGGAGGGGGACGGCGACCGCGTGCTCGTCCAGGGAGTCCTGGGCCATGGCGGTCAGGACCCCGCCCGGGCCCATCTCCAGGAAGGTGCCCGCACCCTCGTCGGCGAGGGCGGTGACGGCGTCGGCGAAGCGGACGGCCTCGCGGACGTGGCGCACCCAGTGGTCGACGGAGCAGAACTCCTCGGCCGACACCAGGGCGCCGGTGAGGGTGGAGACGACCGGCAGCTGCGGGGCGGCGAAGGTGACCGTCTCCACCACCTTGCGGAACTCGTCGAGCATCGGGTCCATCAGGGGCGAGTGGAACGCGTGGGAGACGGACAGCGCCTTCGTCTTGCGGCCGTCGGCCGAGAGACGGTCGACCAGTGCGGCCACCGCTTCCTCGGCGCCCGAAACCACCACAGAAGAGGGCCCGTTGACGGCGGCGACGCCCGCGCGGTCCTCGTACCCGGACAGCAGTTCCCGTACTTCTTCCTCCGAGGCCTGCACCGCGACCATCACGCCCCCGGACGGGAGCGCCTGCATCAGCCGGCCACGGGCCGCGACCAGGGCCGCCGCGTCCTCCAGCGAGAACACACCCGCCACATGGGCAGCCGCGAACTCGCCCACCGAATGACCGGCCAGGAAGTCCGGCCGGACACCCCACGACTCCACCAGCCGGAACAGCGCCACCTCGACGGCGAACAAGGCGGGCTGCGCGAAACCGGTCTGGTTCAGCAGCCCGGCGTCGCCCCCGAACACCACGTCCTTCAGCGGCCGTTCGAGGTGCGCGTCCAGCGCGGCGCACACGGCGTCGAAAGCCCCGGCGAACACCGGGAAGGCCGCGTACAGTTCACGCCCCATCCCCGGCCGCTGGCTCCCCTGCCCCGAGAACAGGAACGCGGTCCGGCTGCCGCCGGGCTCCGGTTCGCCGTGTACGACCCCGGCTGCCGGTCGGCCTGCGGCAAGGGCCGTCAGGCCCTCCAGCAGCTCCTCGCGCCGGGTGCCGACGACCGCCGCGCGCACCTCCATCGCCGCACGCGAGGTGGCGAGCGACCGGCCGACCTCGGCGACGCCCAGGGCCGGGTGCGCGTCGAGATGGGCGGCGATGCGCTGTGCCTGGGCGCGCAAGGACACCTCGTCCTTGGCCGAGAGCACCCACGGGACGGCGACCGGCGCCGGTGCGTCCTCGACCGCCGTGGCCTGCTCCGTGCCCGGTACGTGTTCCAGTACGACGTGCGCGTTGGTGCCGCTGACGCCGAAGGAGGAGACGGCGGACCGCCGGGGGCGTCCGGACTGCGCCCATTCCCGCGCCTCGGTGAGCAGCTCGACCGCTCCGGCCGACCAGTCGATGTGGGGTGAGGGCTCGTCGGCGTGGAGCGTCCTGGGCAGGACGCCGTGCCGCATCGCCTCGACCATCTTGATGACTCCCGCGACGCCTGCGGCGGCCTGGGTGTGCCCGATGTTGGACTTGAGGGAGCCCAGCCACAGCGGCCGGCCCTCCGGCCGGTCCTGGCCGTACGTGGCCAGCAGCGCCTGCGCCTCGATCGGGTCGCCGAGGGCGGTTCCCGTACCGTGCGCCTCCACGGCGTCCACCTCGGAAGCGGACAGGCCGGCCTGGGCGAGGGCCTGGCGGATCACCCGCTGCTGCGCGGGACCGTTGGGAGCCGTGAGGCCGTTCGAGGCGCCGTCCTGGTTCACCGCGCTGCCCCGGACCACCGCCAGTACCCGGTGTCCGTTGCGTCGGGCGTCGGAGAGGCGCTCCACCAGGAGCATGCCCACGCCCTCGCTCCAGCCGGTGCCGTCGGCCGCGGCCGAGAAGGCCTTGCAGCGGCCGTCGGCGGCCAGCCCGCGCTGGCGGCTGAACTCGACGAAGGTGTTCGGGGTGGCCATGACGGTCACACCGCCGACCAGGGCCATCGAGCACTCGCCCTGCCGCAGCGACTGCGCCGCCAGGTGCAGGGCGACCAGGGACGAGGAGCAGGCGGTGTCCACCGTCACCGCCGGCCCCTCCAGGCCGAAGGTGTAGGAGAGCCGGCCCGAGGCGACGCTGCCGGAGGTGCCCATGCCGAGGTGTCCTTCGAGCCCTTCGGGTACGGCCCCGCCGGACTGTGATCCGTAGTCGTGGTACATGACGCCCGCGAAGACTCCGGTGCGCGAACCGCGCAGCGAGGCGGGATCGATCCCGGCCCGCTCGAACACCTCCCACGAGGTCTCCAGCAGCAACCGCTGCTGCGGATCCATGGCAAGGGCCTCACGCGGCGAGATCCCGAAGAAGCCGGCATCGAACTCCGCCGCGTCGTAAAGGAACCCACCCTCCCGCGCATAACTCGTCCCCACGTGATCCGGATCCGGGTGATACAGCGAATCCAGCGCCCACCCACGGTCCACCGGGAAACCACCCACCGCGTCACCCCCCTCCGCGACCAGCCGCCACAGATCCTCCGGAGACCTCACCCCACCCGGATAACGGCAGCTCATCCCCACGATCGCGATCGGCTCGTCGACGGAGACGACCGCGGCCGGGGCGTGTTCCGGGGTTCCGGACCGTGTGCCCACGAGTTCGGTGAGCAGGTGGCGGGTGAGTGCCTCGGGTGTGGGGTGGTCGAAGACGAGGGTGGCGGGCAGCCGAAGGCCGGTGGCCGTGTTGAGGGAGTTGCGGAGTTCGACGGCGTTGAGCGAGTCGAAGCCGAGGTCCCTGAACTGCCGGTCCACCGCGACCGACCGGACGGATTCGTGGCCGAGCACCGTGGCCGCCTGGGTCCGGACGAGGGCGAGGAGGGCGTCGTACCGGTCGGCGGGCGGCAGGGCCGCGATCCGGTCGGCCGGCGAGGACCCCGTGGCGTTCTGCGGCGCGCCGTGAAGCGCGCGCCGTACGGAGCCCCGTACCAGTTGCCGGAACAGCGGGGGCAGGGCGCCTGCGCGGGCGTGTGCCCGGAGCGCGGTGGTGTCCAGGCGGACCGGAACCACCGTGGCGAGGGCGGAGCGGCAGGCGGCGTCGAAGAGCGCCAGGCCCTCCTGGGCCTCCAGCGCGACCAGCCCCGACCGGCTGATCCTGCGCCGGTCCGCGGCGGCCAGGTCGGCCGTGAGCGCGCTGGTCTCCGCCCACAGCCCCCAGGCGATGGACACCGCGGGCAGGCCGGCGGCCCGCCGGGTTTCGGCGAGGGCGTCGAGGTAGGCGTTCGCAGCGGCGTAGTTGGCCTGTCCCGCGCTGCCGAGGGTGCCGGCGGCGGAGGAGAAGAGGACGAAGGCGGTGAGGTCGGCGTCGCGGGTGAGTTCGTGCAGGTTGAGGGCGGCGTCGGCCTTGGGGCGAAAGACGTGGTCGACGCGCTCGGGGGTGAGTGCGGAAACGATTCCGTCGTCGGTGACTCCCGCCGCGTGGACCACTCCGGTCAGCGGCCGGTCCGCCGGTACCGCCGCGAGCAGCCCGGCCAGCGCCGTACGGTCCGCCACGTCGCAGCGTACGGCCCGTACCTCGGCGCCCAGGGCCCCCAGCTCCTCGGCGAACTCCGGCGCGCCCTCGGCGTCCGGGCCCCGCCGGCTCGCCAGCAGCAGGTGCCGCACCCCGTGCTCGGTCACCAAGTGCCGTGCGACGAGGCGCCCCAGCACACCGGAGGCGCCGGTCACCAGGACCGTCCCCCCGGCCGAGAAGGCGGGACGCAGGCCCGTGGTGTCGGCGTCGGCGTCGGCGGGGCGTTCGGTGGACGTGGCGTCGATCCGTGTCAGCCGCGGGGCGAGCAGCGCGCCGTCCCGGACCGCCACCTGCGGCTCGCCCGAGGCCACCGCGGCCGCGAGGGGGGCCTCGGCGAGGGTCTCGGCGCCGTCCGCGAGGTCCACCAGCACGAACCGGCCGGGGTTCTCCGACTGCGCGGAGCGCACCAGTCCCCATACCGAAGCCTGTGCCGGGTCCACGCCGGCGACGTCGGCGGCGGTGCCGGTGTTCACCGCACCTCGGGTCACGATGACCAGGCGGGACTCGGCGAAGCGCGGCTCCGCCAGCCACTCCTGGATCAGTGCCAGCACGCGCTGCGCGGTCGCGGCGGCCGAGGTGTCCGCACTGCCGTGGGCGTTCCCCGGCACCGTGACGGCCACGGTGTGCGGGGCCGGAGCCTGAGTCGCCTGAGCGTCAGGCAGGCCCTCGCACACCAGCACGCCCACGTGCTCCGCTCCCGGGGCCGGATCGCACGGCTCCCAGTCCACCCGGAAGAGGGAGTCCCGGAGCGTGGAAGCCGCCTGCCCGCCGCCTTCTCCGGCGAGTTGCCCGGGTGTCACCGCCCGCAGCGTCAGCGAGTCCACCGATGCCACGGGCCGGCCCAGGCCGTCGGTGATCGCCAGCGACACCGAGTCCGCCGCGGAGTCGGCCCGGGTCAGACGGACCCGCAGCGTCTCGGCGCCGGTTCCGTGGACGCTCACACCGCTCCAGGCGAACGGCAGCAGTCCCTCGTGCCCGATCGCCGGGACGTCGCCCACGACCATGGCGTGGAGCGCCGCGTCGAGGAGGGCGGGGTGCACGGCGAACCCGTCGACGGAGGTGCCGTCGGGCAGCCCGACCTCGGCGAAGAGCTCGTCCTCTCCCCGCCGCCACACCGCACGCAGGCCCTGGAACGCGGGCCCGTACGCGAAGCCGGCGTCGGCCAGCCGCCCGTAGCAGTCGTGGACGTCGACGGGGGTGGAGCCGGCCGGCGGCCAGGCCTCGGCCGTCCCGGACGGGCCCGGGACGTCGGGCGCGTGCGCCGCGCCGGTGTCGGGGACGAGGAAGCCGGTGGCGTGACGGGTCCAGGGCAGCTCCGTGGCGGCCTCGTCGTTGGCATCGGTGCGCGAGTAGATCCGCACCGTACGCCGGTCGGCTTCGTCGGCGGCTCCGACCACCACCCGTATCTGGACCGCACCGTGTTCCGGGAGCACCAGGGGCGCGGCGAGGGTGAGTTCGTCGACGCGACCGCAGTCCAGCTCGTCTCCGGCCCGAACGGCCATCTCCAGGAAGGCGGTTCCCGGCAGCAGGGTCAGGCCGGAGATCGCGTGGTCCGCCAGCCAGGGGTGGGTGGCCAGCGACAGCCGGCCGGTCAGCAGCGACCCAGCACCGTCCGGCAGCAGGGCCGCCGCGCCGAACAGGGCGTGTCCGGCAGCGGCCAGGCCGGCCGCGGCGACATCGCCGGGGGCGGTCGGCACGTCGAGCCAGTAGTGCTCGTACTGAAAGGCGTACGTGGGCAGGTCGACGCGTCGGGCGCCGGATCCGGTGAAGAACGTCGTCCAGTCGACGGGTACCCCGTGGACGTGGAGGTGGGCGAGGGCGGTGGTGACGGCCAGGTCCTCGGCGCGGTCGGTGCGCAGGAGCGGAACGGTGACGGCGTGCTCGTCGAGGGAGTCCTGGGCCATGGCGGTCAGGACCCCGCCCGGACCGACCTCCAGGAAGGTACGGACGCCCAGGTGGGCGAGGGAGGTGACGGCGTCGGCGAAGCGGACGGCCTCGCGGACGTGGCGCACCCAGTAGTCGGCCGAGGAGAGCTCTTCCACAGTGGCCGGAGCACCGGTGAGGGTCGAGACGAGCGGCAGGCGCGGCGCTCCGAAGGTGACTCCGCCCACGACGGCCCGGAAGTCGTCGAGCATCGGGTCCATCAGGGGTGAGTGGAAGGCGTGGGAGACGGTCAACGCCTTCGTCTTGCGGCCGTCGGCCGCGAGCCGGTCGACGACCGCCGCCACGGCGTCCTCTGCGCCGGAAACCACCACGGCGGAGGGGCCGTTGACCGCGGCGATACCCGCACGGTCCTCGAACCCGGACAGCAGGTCCCGTACCTCGGCCTCCGAGGCCTGCACCGCCACCATCACCCCGCCAGAGGGGAGCGCCTCCATCAGACGCCCGCGCGCCGCCACCAGAGCCGCGGCGTCTTCGAGCGAGAGCACGCCCGCCACGTGGGCCGCCGCGAACTCGCCCACCGAATGGCCCGCCAGGAAGTCCGGCCGGACGCCCCACGACTCCACGAGCCGGAACAGGGCCACTTCGAGGGCGAACAGGGCCGGCTGGGCGTGGGCGGTCCGGTGCAGCAGTTCGGGGTTCTCACCGAACACCACGTCCCTGACCGGCCGTTCGAGGTGTGCGTCCAAGGCGGCGCAGGCCGCGTCGAAGGCCTCGGCGAAGACCGGGAAGGCCGCGTACAGTTCACGTCCCGCTCCGAGGCGCTGGCTCCCCTGCCCCGAGAACAGGAACGCGGTCCGGCCGCCGCCCGCGGGCGTGCCGGTCGAGGTCTCATCCCGTGCGAGCGCGCCGGGCGCCGGGCGGCCCTCGGCGAGGGCGCCCAGGGCGGCCATCAGCTCCTCGCGGCCGGTGCCGACGGCCGCGGACCGCAGGTCCAGCGCGGCCCTGGAGGCCGCCAGGGACAGGCCGATGTCGGCCGTGCCGAGGTCCGGGTGTTCCATCAGGTGCGTCAGCAGGCGTGCGGCCTGCTCGCGCAGGGCCGCCGGGTCCTTGGCGGACAGCGGCCACGCGACGGCTGTGGCGGTGGCCGTACCCGCGGTCGGCGTGTTCGTCGGCCCGTCGGCCCGCGGCTGCCGCTCCGACTGCTCCGGCTGCTCCGGCTGTTCGATGACCACGTGCGCGTTGGTGCCGCTGACGCCGAAGGAGGACACGCCCGCCCGGCGCGGACGCCCGGACTGCGCCCATTCCCGCGCCTCGGTGAGCAGCTCGACCGCTCCGGCCGACCAGTCGATGTGGGGTGAGGGCTCGTCGGCGTGCAGGGTCCTGGGCAGGACGCCGTGCCGCATCGCCTCGACCATCTTGATGACGCCCGCGACGCCTGCGGCGGCCTGGGTGTGGCCGATGTTGGACTTCAGGGAGCCCAGCCACAGCGGCCGGCCCTCCGGCCGGTCCTGGCCGTACGTGGCCAGCAGCGCCTGCGCCTCGATCGGGTCCCCGAGCCGGGTGCCGGTGCCGTGCGCCTCCACCACGTCGACGTCGGTGGCCGACAGGCCCGCGTTGGCGAGCGCCTGCCGGATGACCCGCTGCTGCGCGGGACCGTTCGGGGCGGTGAGGCCGTTGGACGCGCCGTCCTGGTTGATCGCCGAACCCCGTACGACGGCCAGCACCCGGTGCCCGTTGCGGCGGGCGTCCGAGAGGCGTTCGAGGAGGAGCATGCCGGTGCCCTCGCCCCAGCCGGTGCCGTCGGCCGCGGCCGAGAAGGCCTTGCAGCGGCCGTCGGCGGCCAGCCCGCGCTGGCGGCTGAACTCGACGAAGGTGTTCGGGGTGGCCATGACGGTCACACCGCCGACCAGGGCCATCGAGCACTCGCCCTGCCGCAGCGACTGCGCCGCGAGGTGCAGGGCGACCAGGGACGAGGAGCAGGCGGTGTCCACCGTCACCGCCGGCCCCTCCAGACCGAAGGTGTAAGCCACCCGGCCCGAGGCGATGCTGCCCGCGCTCCCGTTGACCAGGTATCCCTCGAACCCGTCGGGTACGGCGGACAGGCGCGAGCCGTAGTCGTGGTACATGACGCCCGCGAAGACTCCGGTGCGCGAACCGCGCAGCGAGGCGGGATCGATCCCGGCCCGCTCGAACACCTCCCACGAGGTCTCCAGCAGCAACCGCTGCTGCGGATCCATGGCAAGGGCCTCACGCGGCGAGATCCCGAAGAAGCCGGCATCGAACTCCGCCGCGTCGTACAGGAACCCACCCTCCCGCGCATAACTCGTCCCCACGTGATCCGGATCCGGGTGATACAGCGAATCCAGCGCCCACCCACGGTCCACCGGGAAACCACCCACCGCGTCACCCCCCTCCGCGACCAACCGCCACAGATCCTCCGGAGACCTCACCCCACCCGGATAACGGCAGCTCATCCCCACGATCGCGATCGGTTCGTCGACGGAGACGGACGGGACACCGCCCGGCGGGCCGGCGTCGGCCTCGCCGCCGAGGATCTCGCCGCGCAGGAAGCGGGTGAGCGCCAGCGGTGTGGGGTGGTCGAAGACCAGGGTGGCGGGCAGTCGGGTGCCGGTGACGGAGCCCAGGAGGTTGCGCAGTTCGACCGCGGTGAGCGAGTCGAAGCCGAGGTCCCTGAACTGGCGCTCGGGTTCGATCCGCTCCGGCGAGGCGTGGCCGAGCACTGTGGCGATCTGGAGGCGTACCAGGTCACCGAGGACGCGTTCCTGCTCCGCCGCGGGAAGCCCGTGCAGGCTCGCGGCCAGGGCGGTGGCGCGGTCGGCCGCCCCCGTGGCCGTCGCGTCGCCCGCGGCCCGGGCCTTGCGGACCGGGGCCTTGACGAGTCCGCGCAGCAGTGCGGGCACCTTGTCGCCGGCAGCCTGGACCCGCAGTCCCGCGTGGTCCAGCGGGACCGGGAAGAGAACGTCGTCCCCGGCGGCGCACGCGGCGTCGAACAGGGCGAGGCCCGTGGCCGAGTCCATGGCGGCCAGGCCCATGCGGCGGATGCGCGCCAGGTCGGCCGAGTCCAGCTTGCCGGTCATCCCGCTGCCCTCGGCCCACAGCCCCCAGGCCATGGACACGGCGGGCAGACCGGCCGCGCGGCGCAGCTGGGCCAGGGCGTCGAGGAAGGAGTTCGCGGCGGCGTAGTTGGCCTGTCCGGCGCCGCCGAGGGTCGCGGACACCGAGGAGAAGAGGATGAACGCGGACAGGTCCGCGTCCCGGGTGAGTTCGTGCAGGTTCAGTGCGGCGTCCACCTTCGGGCGGAGCACGTGGTCGACGCGTTCCGGGGTGAGCGCGGGGACGATGCCGTCGTCGGTGACGCCCGCCGCGTGCACCACCGCCGTCAGCGGGTGCGCAGCGGGGATCGTGGCGAGCAGTGCGGCGAGGGCCTCGCGGTCGGCGACGTCGCAGGCGGCGGTGACGACGCGGGCGCCGAGGGCGGTCAGTTCGGCCTCGAAGCCGGCCGCTCCTTCGGCGCCGGGGCCCCGGCGTCCGGTGAGCACGAGGTGCCGGACGCCGTGCCGGGTGACGAGGTGCCGGGCGACGAGGCGGCCCAGCGTGCCGGTCGCCCCCGTGACGAGGACGGTCCCTCCGTCCGGGAAGGTCCGGCCGGGGCCGGACCCCGCGCCGCCCTCCTCCGCGGCGCTGCTCGTCCGCGTGAGGCGGGGCACCAGAATCGCTTCAGCGCGCACCGCGAGCTGCGGTTCGCCCGTGCTCACGGCGGCCCGTACGGCCGCGCGGCCGAGGTCGCCGTCCGGATCCAGGTCCGGGTCCAGGTCGAGGAGGACGAAGCGTCCCGGGTTCTCCGACTGCGCCGAGCGGACCATGCCCCAGACGGCGGCCTGGGCCGGGTCGAGCGCCCCGCGTTCCGCCGCGTCGGTCGCGACGGCGTGCCGGGTGACCAGGACGAGCGGCGCCGGGTCGGCGGCGTCGTCGGCGATCCGTTGCTGGATCAGGCGCAGTGCCCGGTGGCTCGTGGTGCGCACGCGGGCTGCCGTGTCGTCCGCCGGGTCGTCGGCTCCGGTGTCCGGACGGCCGGGCGTCGCCACGTCGAACTCGGGGACGGGTCCGTCCGCCGGCGCGTGGGCCGGGGTCCAGTCGAGCCGGTAGAGGGAGTCGTGGCGGGGCTCCGCGGCCAGCCGCAGCCGGTCGGCGGAGACCGGGCGCAGGACGAGTGCGCCGATCGTCGCGAGCGGGCGGCCCGTACCGTCGGCGACGAGGACCGACACCGCGTCCGTCCCGGCGGCGGCCAGCTTGATCCGTACCGCGGTCGCGCCGGCGGCGTGGAGGTGCACGGCGCTCCAGGAGAACGGCAGCAGACCGTTGCCGGTCTCGGAGCCGGACAGCAGGCCGAGCCACGAGGCGTGCAGCCCGGCGTCGAGGAGGGCCGGGTGCAGTCCGTACGCGCCCGCGTCCGGCGCCGACTCCTCGGGGAGGGCGGCGGCCGCGTACAGGGTGTCGCCGTGGCGCCAGGCCTCCGTGAGGCCGCGGAAGACCGGGCCGTAGCCGAAGCCGAGGTCGTCGAGGTGGTCGTACAGGTCGTCGGTGGCGACCCGTTCGGCACCCTGCGGCGGCCAGGCGACGAGTTCGGAGGATGCGGGCGCCGGCGGCCCGGCGGAGAGGGTGCCGGCCGCGTGTCGGGTCCAGTCCCGTGTCCCGGGGGCGTCCTCCGGCCGGGAGTACAGCTCCAGCGCGCAGCGTCCGGAGGCGTCCCGGGTCCCGACCGTGAGGCGGAGCTGGACCCCGCCGTGCTCGGGCAGGACGAGCGGGGCCTCCAGGGTCAGCTCCTCGATCTGCTCGCAGCCGGCTTCCCGGCCGGCCCGCAGCGCGAGCTCCACGAAGGCCGTGCCGGGGACGAGCACGACGCCGGAGACCGCGTGGTCCGCGATCCAGGGATGCGTGGCGAGCGACAGCCGGCCCGTCAGCACGATCGCGCCGTCCGGGAGCAGGACGGTGGCTCCCAGCACGGGGTGTTCGGTGTCGGCGACCCCGATCGCGGTGACGTCGGCGGTGGCGGGGACGTGGAGCCAGTAGTGCTCGCGCTGAAAGGCGTACGTGGGCAGGTCGACGCGTCGGGCGCCGGATCCGGTGAAGAACGTCGTCCAGTCGACGGGTACCCCGTGGACGTGGAGGTGGGCGAGGGCGGTGGTGACGGCCGTTCCCTCGGCACGGTCGGCGCGCAGGAGGGGGACGGCGACGGCGTGCCCGTCGAGGGAGTCCTGGGCCATGGCGGTCAGGACCCCGCCCGGACCGACCTCCAGGAAGGTACGGACGCCCAGGTCGGCGAGGGAGGTGACGGCATCGGCGAAGCGGACGGCCTCGCGGACGTGGCGCACCCAGTAGTCGGCCGAGGAGAGCTCTTCCGCAGTGGCCGGAGCACCGGTGAGGGTCGAGACGAGCGGCAGGCGCGGCGCTCCGAAGGTGACTCCGCCCACGACGGCCCGGAAGTCGTCGAGCATCGGGTCCATCAGGGGTGAGTGGAAGGCGTGGGAGACGGTCAACGCCTTCGTCTTGCGGCCGTCGGCCGCGAGCCGGTCGACGACCGCCGCCACGGCGTCCTGCGCACCGGAAACCACCACGGCGGAGGGGCCGTTGACCGCGGCGATACCCGCACGGTCCTCGAACCCGGACAGCAGGTCCCGTACCTCGGCCTCCGAGGCCTGCACCGCCACCATCACCCCGCCAGAGGGGAGCGCCTGCATCAGCCGGCCGCGCGCCGCCACCAGGGCCGCCGCGTCCTCCAGTGAGAACACCCCGGCCACATGGGCGGCCGCGAACTCGCCCACCGAGTGACCCGCCAGGAAGTCCGGCTGGACACCCCAGGACTCCACCAGCCGGAACAATGCCACCTCGACCGCGAACAGCGCGGGCTGCGCGTACGCCGTCCGGTCCAGCAGGGCGGCGTCCTCACCGAACACCACACCCGCCAGCGGACGTTCGAGGTACTGGTCCACATGCGCGCACACCGCGTCGAAGGCGTCCGCGAACACCGGGAAGGCCGCATACAGCTCACGCCCCATCCCCAGCCGCTGGCTCCCCTGCCCCGAGAACAGGAACGCCGTACGGCTGCCCTCGTCGTCGCCTCCGGAGTCGGTGGCGCCGGTGATGACGTGGGACGAGGACCCGGCGGGGCCTGCGTCGGCGAGGGCTGCCAGTCCGCGGAGCAGCTCGTCGCGGTCGGTGCCCACGACGGCGGCGCGCCGCTGGAGGGCCGACCGGCCCGTGGCGAGCGAGAGGCCGATGTCGGCGGGGGCGGCCTCCGGGTGGTCGGCCAGGTGGGAGCGCAGCCGGTCGGCCTGTACGCGCAGGGCGGTGGCGTCCTTCGCGGAGAGCAGCCAGGGGACGGCCGCCACCGGGGTGGCCGGGGTGGCCGCGGTGGCGGTGTCTTCGGGCTCCGGGTCCGGTTCGGGGGCTTCCTCGACGATGACGTGGGCGTTGGTGCCGCTCACGCCGAAGGCCGAGACGCCGCCCCGGCGGACGTGTTCGTGATCGTCGGGCCAGGTCACGGGTTCGGTCAGGAGCTCGACCGCGCCCGTGGTCCAGTCGACGTGCGGGGTCGGCGCGTCCACGTGCAGGGTCCTGGGAACCGTCCCGTGCTGGAGGGACAGCACCAGCTTCATGACGCCCGCGACGCCTGCGGCGGCCTGGGTGTGGCCGATGTTGGACTTCAGGGAGCCCAGCCACAGCGGCCGGCCCTCCGGCCGGTCCTGGCCGTACGTGGCCAGCAGCGCCTGCGCCTCGATCGGGTCCCCGAGCCGGGTGCCGGTGCCGTGCGCCTCCACCACGTCGACGTCGGTGGCCGACAGGCCCGCGTTGGCGAGCGCCTGCCGGATGACCCGCTGCTGCGCGGGACCGTTCGGGGCGGTGAGGCCGTTGGACGCGCCGTCCTGGTTGATCGCCGAACCCCGTACGACGGCCAGCACCCGGTGCCCGTTGCGGCGGGCGTCCGAGAGGCGTTCGAGGAGGAGCATGCCGGTGCCCTCGCCCCAGCCGGTGCCGTCGGCGGCCGCGGCGAACGCCTTGCAGCGGCCGTCGGCGGCCAGTCCGCGCTGGCGGCTGAACTCGACGAAGATGCCGGGGTTGGCCATGACGGTGACCCCGCCGGCGAGGGCCAGTTCGCATTCGCCCAGGCGCAGCGACTGGACGGCCAGGTGGAGGGCGACCAGGGAGGAGGAGCAGGCGGTGTCGACGGTCAGCGCCGGGCCTTCGAGGCCGAAGGTGTAGGCGAGGCGGCCGGAGACGACGCTGGCGGCCCGGCCGGTGAGCAGGTAGCCCTCCACGCCTTCGGGGGCCTTGCGCAGGCCGGAGGCGTAGTCCTGTCCGTTGGAGCCGATGAAGACTCCGGACCGGGTGCCCTTGAGGGTGGCGGGGTCGATGCCCGCGCGTTCGAAGGCCTCCCAGGTGACTTCGAGCAGCAGCCGCTGCTGGGGGTCCATGGCGAGGGCCTCGCGCGGGGAGATCCCGAAGAACCCGGCGTCGAAGTCGCCCGCGTCGTAGAGGAAGCCGCCTTCGCGGGCGTAGGTGGTCCCGGGGTTCTGGGGGTCGGGGTGGTAGAGGGATTCGAGCGGCCAGCCGCGGTTCTCGGGGAATCCGGAGAGGACGTCCCGGCCCTCGTGGAGGATCTCCCACAGCTCTTCGGGGGAGGTGACCCCTCCGGGGAAGCGGCAGCTCATCGCGACGATGGCGATCGGCTCGTCGTCGGCGGGCGGGGCGAGCGGTGTACCGGGGTGGCCGTCGTCGTGGCCGGCGGCCCCCGGGCTTCCCGCTATCCGGTCGTGCAGGTATCCGGCGAGTTCCGTCGGGTTGGGGTAGTCGAAGACGACGGTGGTGGGCAGGCGCATCCCGGTGGCGCCGGCGAGCCGGTTGCGCAGCTCGATCGCGGTGAGGGAGTCGAACCCGGTGTCGCGGAAGGCCCGCCGGGGCGGGACGGCCTCGACGCCGGAGTGTCCGAGGACGGTGGCGGCCTGGGTGCGGACGAGTTCGACGACGGCCCGGAGCCGTTCGGTGCCGGACAGGCCGGTCAGCCGCTGGGCCAGTACCGGGCCGCCCGCGCCGCCGGCGGCACCGGTGGCGGGGGTCGCGGCGGCGTCCAGGATGCGCCGGGCCTCGGGGAGACGGCGCAGCAGCGGGTAGTCGCCGCTGATGGCGAAGGCGGGGACGAAACGGTCCCAGTCGATGTCGGCGAGGGTGACGGCCGTGTCGTGGTGTTCCATGGCGCGGCGCAGGGCCGCGATGCCGAGGTCGGCGGGCATGGGGAGGATGCCGCGCCGGGTGAGGTGCTGTTCGGCGAGGTCTCCCATCATGCGGCCGCTGCCCCAGGAGCCCCAGGCGATGGCGGTGGCCGGGAGCCCCTGGGCGCGGCGCTGGTGGGCGAGGGCGTCCAGGAAGGCGTTGCCGGCGGCGTACCCGCCCTGGCCGCCGTTGCCGACGACGCCGGCGATGGAGGAGAAGAGGACGAAGAAGTCCAGGTCGAGGCCGGCCGTGAGCTCGTGCAGGTGGAGCGCGGCGTCGACCTTGGGGAGCAGGACGTGTTCGAGGCGCTCGGTGGTCATGGCGTCGAGGACGCCGTCGTCGAGGACGCCCGCGGCGTGGATGACTCCGGTGAGGGGGTGTTCGCCGGGCAGCGAGTCCAGGAGCCGGCCGAGGTCTTCGCGGTCGGTGACGTCGCAGGCGGCGATGGTGGTACGGGTGCCGAGGGCGGCGAGTTCGTCGCGGAGTTCGGCGGCGCCGGGGGCGGCCGGGCCGCTGCGGCTGGTGAGGACGAGGTGGGCGGCTCCGGAGCGGGCGAGCCAGCGGGCGACGTGGGCGCCGAGGGTGCCGGTGCCGCCGGTGATCAGGACGGTGCCGTGCGGGCGGGCCAGGACGTGGTCGGGTGTGGCGGCGGTGGTGGGCGCGGTCGTGTCCGTGTCCGCGCGGACGAGGCGGCGGGCGAGGGTGCCGGTGGCGCGCACGGCGATCTCTTCCTCGCCGTCGGGGTCGGCGAGGAGTGCGGTGAGGTGTTCGAGGGTGCGCTCGTCCAGGGTTTCGGGGAGGTCGACGAGGCCGCCCCAGCGCTGGGGGGACTCCGCGCCGACGACCCGGCCGAGGCCCCACAGCTGGGCCTGCTCGGGCCTGCGCGGCGGGTCGGCGGGCCCGGTGGCGACGGCGCCGGAGGTGGCGCACCAGAGGGGGGCGCCGATGCCGGTGTCGCCGAGGGCCTGGACGAGGGCGAGGGTGGCGGCGAGGGCGGGCAGGACCCGGGGGGCGGGCGGGGTGCCGGGCACGGCGTCCCCGGCCCTCCCCGTGGCGGCGCCGGTACCGGCGAGGAGGGAGAGCACCCCGCTGACGCCGTCGGGCTCCAGTCCGGCCCCGCCGAGGCCGTCGGTCAGGAGCCGGGCGACGGTCTCCCGGTCGCTGTCGGCGGCCGGGTCGAGGACGACCCGTTCGACGCGGGCGCCGCGGGCGGTGAGGGCCTCGTGGACGGCGGCGGTGGCGGCGTGGGCGCCGCCGTGCCGGTCGACGGGGGTGACGAGCAGCCAGGTGCCGCTCAGCGGGGTGCGGTTGCCGCGCCGGGCCTGGGTGGCGGTGGGCGTCCAGGTGACGCGGTAGCGCCAGCCGTCGATGAGCGCGCTCTCGGTGGTGCGGCGCCGCCAGTGCGCGAGCCGGTTGACCATGCTGTCGAGGGAGGCGTCGGGGGCCAGGTCCAGCGAGCTGGTCAGGGCCCTTACGTCGGCGTTCTCGACGGCTTCCCAGAAGCGGGCCTCCTCCTCGCTGTGCCCGGCGGCGGCGCCCGCCTGGGCGGTCGGGGCGCCGGCGTCGAGCCAGAACCGGCGGCGCTGGAAGGGGTAGGTGGGCAGGGCGACGGTACGGGGGCGCAGTCCGGCGAAGGCGGCGGACCAGTCGGTGGGCACGCCGTGGACGTACGCGTCCGCGAGCGAGGTCAGGAAGCGGGCCGGGCCGCCGTCGCCGCGGCGCAGCGAGGGCACGACGTCGGCGGTGACGCCGGCCGACTCGGCGGTCTCCTGGAGGCCGACGGCGAGCACGGGGTGCGGGCTGCATTCGACGAAGACGTCGTGGCCGGACTCCAGCAGGCGGCGCACGGCGGGCTCGAAGCGGACGGTGGTGCGGAGGTTGGTGTACCAGTACTCGGCGCCGAGGTCCGCGGAGTCGACGACCTCGCCGGTGACGGTGGAGCAGAAGGGGATCCGCGGGGGCCGCGGGGTGATGCCGGCGAGCGCCTCGGCGAGTTCGGCCTCGATGATCTCGACGTGGGCGGAGTGCGAGGCGTAGTCGACGGGGACCCGCTTGGCCCGGACCCCGTCGGCGGTGCAGGCGGCGAGGAGTTCGTCGAGGGCGTCCGCGTCGCCGGAGACGACGATGGAGCGGGGTCCGTTGACGGCGGCGATGCCGAGCCGGTCGTCCCACGCCTCCAGGCGCCGGGTGACGTCGGCCAGGGGTTCGGGTACGGACACCATGCCTCCGAGTCCGGCGAGCCGGCTCAGCAGGCGGCTGCGGAGGGCGACGACGCGCGCGGCGTCGTCGAGGCCGAGGGCACCGGACACGGCGGCGGCGGCGATCTCGCCCTGGGAGTGGCCGATGACGGCCGCGGGTTCGACGCCGAAGGAGCGCCACAGTTCGGCGAGGGAGACCATGACGGCCCACAGGGCGGGCTGGACGACGTCGTCGGCGCTGTCGAGGGCGGGCGCGCCGGGTGCCCCGCGCAGGACGTCTTCGAGGGACCAGTCCACGTACGGGGCCAGGGCCTCGCCGCAGGCGCGCAGCCGCTCGCGGAAGACGGCCGACCCGTCGAGGAGTTCGACGGCCATGCCGGCCCATTGGGAGCCCTGGCCGGGGAAGACGAACACGACGCGGCGGCCCACGGTTGCGGTGCCCTGGACGGCGCGGGGCGTGGAGCCGCCCTCCGCCAGCGCCCTCAGTCCTTCGGTCAGTTCCGCTTCGGTGCTGCCGACGACGACGGCGCGGTGCTCGAACGCCGCGCGGGTGGTGGCGAGCGAGTGGCCGGTGTCGGCGGGGGCCGTGCCGGGGTGGGTCAGGGTGTGCGCGAGGAGGGTGCGGGCCTGGGCGGCGAGCGCCTCGGCGGTACGGGCCGACAGCGGCCACGGCACGGGGGTCGCGTCGGCGGCGGGGGTGCCTGCGGCCGGGGCGGTCGGGGCGTCGGCGGTCGGGGCGTCGGCGGCCTCGTGGGCGTCCGGGGCCTCTTCGAGGATGGCGTGCGCGTTGGTGCCGCTGATCCCGAACGAGGACACGCCGGAGCGGCGCGGGCGGCCGGTGTCGGGCCAGTCGGCCGCCTCGCCGAGCAGCCGTACCCGGCCGTCGGCCCAGTCGATGTGCGGGGACGGCACGTCCGCGTGCAGGGTCTTGGGCAGGACGCCGTGCTGCAGGGCCAGGACCATCTTCAGCACGCCCGCGATGCCGGCGGCGGCCTGGGTGTGCCCGATGTTCGACTTCAGCGAGCCCAGCCACAGCGGCCGGTCCTCGGTCCGGTCCCGGCCGTACGTGGCGAGGATCGCCTGCGCTTCGATCGGGTCGCCGAGTCGGGTGCCGGTGCCGTGCGCCTCCACCGCGTCCACGTCGGCCGCCGACAGGCCCGCGTTGGCGAGCGCCTGCCGGATGACCCGCTGCTGCGCGGGACCGCTGGGCGCGGTGAGGCCGTTGGAGGCGCCGTCCTGGTTGATCGCCGAACCCCGTACGACGGCCAGCACCCGGTGCCCGTTGCGGCGGGCGTCCGAGAGCCGCTCCAGCAGGACCATGCCGGTGCCCTCGGCGAGGCCGAACCCGTCGGCGTCGGAGGAGAAGGCCTTGGAGCGCCCGTCCGGGGCCAGTGCCCGCTGCTTGCTGAACTCGATGAACGACCCGGCCGACGGCAGGACGGTGACGCCCCCCGCCAGCGCCAGCGAGCACTCGCCGGTGCGCAGCGACTGGACGGCCAGGTGCAGGGCGACCAGCGAGGAGGAGCAGGCGGTGTCCACCGTGACGGCGGGACCCTCGAACCCGAAGGTGTAGGCGAGGCGGCCGGAGGCGACGCTGGCGGTGTTGCCGGTCAGCAGGTAGCCGCTGACGCCCTCGGGTGCCTCGTACAGCCGGGGCCCGTAGTCCTGGGTCATGGCTCCGACGAAGGTGCCGGTACGGGTGCCGCGCAGCGTGCCGGGGTCGATGCCCGCGCGCTCCAGCACCTCCCAGCCGGTCTCCAGGAGGAGCCGCTGCTGCGGGTCCATGGCGAGGGCCTCGCGCGGGGAGATCCCGAAGAACTCCGGGTCGAAGTCGGCGGCCCCGTGGAGCAGCGCCGCCTCGCGCTGGTAGTACCGGCCGGGGCGGCCGGGCTCCGGGTCGTAGAGGCCTTCGACGTCCCAGCCGCGGTCGGCGGGCAGGGCGGACACGGCGTCGCCGCCCTCGGTGAGCACGTGCCAGAGGGCTTCGGGGGTGTCGATGCCGCCGGGCAGCCGGCAGCTCATGGCCACGATGGCGACGGGTTCGTCCCAGGCGGCCGTGGTGGTGTCGTCGGCGGCCTCGTCCCGGGTGCCGAGGGCGTCCGCGACGATGCGGCCGGTCAGCGACCGCGGGGTGGGGTGGTCGAAGACGACCGTGTGCGGCAGCGCGAGTCCGGTCGCCTCGTTCAGCCGGTTGCGCAGTTCGATGGCGGTGACAGAGTCCAGGCCCAGGTCGCGGAAGGCGTGTCCGGCGCCGACCCCGGCCGGGTCGGACAGGCCGAGCAGTGCGGCGGTGACGGAGCGGACGAGTGCGCCGACGGTGCGCTCGCGTTCGGCCTCGGGCAGGGCGCGGAGCCGCTCGGACAGCGCCGGACCGTCGGCGGCGGCGGTCCGCCGGAAGGGGTACGTCGGCAGCGGCGGCCGGGCGGCCGGGGCGCCGGGGAACGCCCGCTCCCAGTCGATGTGCACGCCCTGCACGTAGGCCTCGGCGAGGGCGGTGCGGAAGCGGCGCGGGCCGCCCTGGTCGCGGCGGAGGGTGGTGACGGTGACGGGCTGCCGTCCGGCGGCGGAGGCCGTCTCCTGCATCGCCGCGGTGAGGGACGCGTGGGGGTTGACCTCGATGAGGGCCTGGTGGCCGTCGGCGAGGAGCGCGTGCGTGGTCTGTTCGAACCGTACCGGGCGGCGCAGGGCCTCGAACCAGAAGGCGGCGTCCAGGGTGCGGCCGTCGACGATGCCGCCGGTGGCGGAGGAGTAGAGCGGGGTGTGGGTGGCGCGGGGGGCTATGGAGGCGAGTTCGGCGGTCATCCGGTCGCGGAGGTCCTCGACGTGGGACGAGTGCGCGGCGGCTCCGACGGCGACGCCCCGGCAGCGGACGCCGTCCGCCTCCAGCGCCGCGCGCAGTTCGCGCACGGCATCGGTGTCGCCGGAGACCACGACGGATTCGGGGCCGTTGTACGCGGCGACGTCGAGCCGGCCCTCCCAGGGCCGCAGGCGGTCGGCCAGCCGGTGGCCGGGCAGGGTCACCGCGAGCATGTCGCCGCCGCGGGCCGCGAGCCGTGCCAGGCCGTCGCCCCAGGAGGTGATGACCCGGGCGGCGTCCCGCAGGGTCAGCGCGCCGGACAGGTGGGCGGCCGCGATGTCGCCGATGCTGTGTCCCGCGAACGCGGCGGGGCAAACTCCGTAGGCCTGCCAGGTCCGGGCGAGGGCGACCTGGACGGCGAAGGTGGCGGGCATGCTGACGTCGGGGGTGTCGAGGGCGGGGGCGCCCGGCTCCCCGCGCAGGACGTCGGTGAGCAGCCAGCCGGTGAGCGGGGCCAGGGCCTCCTGGCATTCGAGGGCCGCGGCGTGGAACTGCGGTGAGGAGTCGAGGAGTTCGACGGCCATGCCGGGCCACTGCGAGCCGATGCCGGGGAAGACGAACGCGGTGGGGCCGGTGGCGGCGGGGCCGGCGCTGCCTCGGACGATCTCGGCGGCGAAGCCGCCCCGGGCCAGGGTGGCCAGGGCGTCGAGGAGCTGTGCGGTGTCCTCGCCGAGGACGACGGCGCGGTGCGGGAAGCGGTGCCGGGTCACGGCGAGGGCGCGGCCCACGGCGGCGGGGTCGAGGCCGGGGTGGGCGCTGAGGTGGGCGTGCAGCCGCTCGGCCTGGGCGCGCAGCGCCTCGGGGCCGGCGGCGGAGAGGATCCAGGGCAGGGGGTGTTCGACGGGGCCGGCCCCGGAACCGGCCGGGCCGGCGTCCGCGGTGAGGTCTGCCCCGGAACCGGCCGGACCGGTGTCCTCGGTGAGGTCGGCCCCGGGGGCGGTGAGCCGTCCGTCGGCGGAGAGCACGGCCCGTACGCGGTCGCCGTCGGCGAGGGCCCGCGCAAGGGTCTTGAGCACTACGGCCCCGTACCCCCCGACGCAACCACCCGCGCCCGGGTCGGCCCCGGCGGGCTCGGACCCAGCGGCCTCCGGCCCGGCGGCCCCGGACCCGGCAGCCCCGGACGGGAAGTCCGCGGGCGCGGGGTCCGTATCGGGGAGGCGGATGTCCCGGCCCGCGGCCAGGGCCAGGGTGGTTTCGCCGCGGCGGAGGCGCTCGTGGGCTGCCCGCAGGGCGTCGGTGCCCGAGGGGGTGCTCAGGACCTCCGGGTCGGCGCCGGGGGCGGTCCGCAGGACGGCGCGGACGGCGGCGGCCGGGTCGCCGTCCTGCGGGAGCGCGTCCGCGTCCGGTGCGGCCAGGAAGACGGCGGTGCCCGCAGCCGGCTCCGCCGCCAGGACGACGCCCGCGTCCTCCAGGGCCTGCCACCACACCTCCGCCGCGGCGGGACCGTGGGGCAGCGCCCCGGTGAGGCGGGGGTCCGACGGGCCTGCGGTGGCATCCGCGAGGAACTCCGCGTCGAACGCCGGGTCGGCTTCGGGCCCGCCCGGCGGGCGGTGCGCCGATCCGGTCACCACGATCACGTCGTGCGTGCTGGTCCCGGATTCTTCCGGCACCGAAACAGACTCGCCCATAATGTGCTCCATCGACCCGTTGAACTCATGCCAATTTGCTGGTTCCGCAGCGCATTTCGGCGTGCGGGCATACCGGGGAAACCCCGTGACGATTCGCGCTGTGATGAACCCGGACGGGCCGGTCCCGGTGCCGGGTTTACGACGCCTTGATGTCCTGCTGGATGACGCGCTCGATGTTCCGTTCCGCGAGCGCGGTGATGGTGACGAACGGATTCACGCCGATGGAGCCGGGAATGAGGGCGCCGTCCGTCACGTAGAGGTTCTTGTATCCGGACACCCGGCCGTAGTCATCGGTCGCCTTGCCCAGCACGCAGCCGCCGAGCGGGTGGTAGCAGAAGTCGTCCGAGAACGCCTTCAGCTGCTTGCCGAAGAGGTCGTAGCGGTACATCGTCGTGTTCGCCCTGTTCACCCGGTCGAACAGCGACTTCGCGGCATTGACGGCGGGGGTGTTCTGGTCCCGGGTCCAGCGCAGGTTCGCCCGGTCGTTCGCGGCGTCGTAGACGAAGGCGCCGCGCTCGGGGTTCTTGGTGATCGCCAGGTAGAGGCTGACCCAGGTCTCCACACCGGCCGGCATCGGGGCGATCTCGGCGAAGACGGGGGCCGCGGGGTTGTCCCAGTCGTCGATGCCCAGTGCGGGGATGGACGACTGGCTGGCGCCGGTCGGGTTCCACACGTGGTTGGCGCGGGCGGTCATGATGTTGCCGTTCGGGCCCCAGCCCGCGCCGATCTCGGAGCTGAGGTCGGGCAGCGTGCCGGTCTCCCGGGCGCGCAGCAGCAGTTCGGTGGAGCCGAGGCTGCCGGCCCCGAGGAACAGGTGGCGGCAGGAGATCTCCCTGGTGGCGAGCAGCCTGCCGTCGGCGTCCTTCTGCTCGACGGTCAGCAGGTAGGTCCCGTCCTTCTGCTGCCGGATGGTCCTGGCCTGGTGGAGGGTCTCGATGGTGACCTTGCCGGTGCCCAGGGCGGCGGCCAGGTAGGTCTTGTCCAGGCTCTGCTTGCCGTGGTTGTTGCCGTAGATCACCTCTGCGGCCAGCGCGGACTTGGGGACCTCGCCGTTCGCCTCGCGGCGCATGTAGTCGAAGTCGTAGACGTTGGGGACGTGCACGGTGCCCAGGCCGGCCTTCTGGGCCTGGTCGCGGGAGACGCGGGCGAACTTGTACCAGTCGGTGCCCTCGAACCACCCGTTGTCGATGTGGTTGACGCGGAGCATGGAGTTGGCGCGCGGGAAGTAGCGGTCGTACATCGCGGCGGAGTCGACGCGCGGGAGCACCTCCTCGAAGTACGAGCGCTTCGGGGCCACCGCCATGCCGCCGTTGACGAGGGAGCCGCCGCCGACGCCGCGGCCCACGTACACGGACATCTGGTCGTAGTTGACCCGGTCCAGGACACCGGCGTAGGGGTCGATGTCCCGGTTGGCGAGGTCGAGCCAGAGGAAGCTGCCGAGCGGCGCCTCGGTGCGGGTCTTGAACCAGCTGGAGCGCTTGTCGGGCTTGAGCATGCCCGAGAAGACGTTGCCGTCGGGGCCCTGCTGGTTCCACAGCTGGCCCATTTCGAGCATGACGGTGCGGACGCCGGCCTCACCGAGCCGCAGGGCGGTGACGGCCGCGCCGTAGCCCGTCCCGATGACGACGGCGGGGACGAAGGCCGGGGTCCCGGCGCGGTCGGCGGCCAGGGCCCGGGTGGCGCCGATGGTGGTGCTGCCCGCCATGGCGGCGGCGCCGAGGGCCGCGAGTCCGAGCATGCGGCGACGTGAAAGGTGCTGTTCCACGGTGTGTACCTGGCTTTCGGGAAGGGGTGTGAGCTGTGGTGCGGGGGGGGAGGGCGGGTCGCGCGGCGCGGCGGGCGGGGCGGGACCTCAGGGGGTCTTGGGGACCTCAGGGGGTCTCGGGGACCTCGGGGACCTCGGGGACCTCGGGCATCGGGGAGGGCTTGTGCAGGGTGATCGCCGCGCAGGGGCACTGGTCGGCGGCCTCGCGGACGGCGGCGCGCAGGGCGGCGGGCGGACGGGCGTCGAGCAGCAGCACGACGCCTTCGTCGCTCTGGTCGAAGACCTCGGGGGCGAGCAGGGTGCACATGCCGGCGCCGCGGCACAGGTCCCGGCTGACCTCGATCCTCAGCGGGTCGCCGGTCACCAGGCGACGGGCAGTTCGTACACGCCGTAGACCTGCATGTCGTGGCGGAGCCTGATCTCCTCGGGCGGGCAGGCCAGGCGCAGTGCCGGGAAGCGCTCCAGCAGGGCGGTGAAGCCGACGCGCAGTTCGATGCGGGCCAGCTGCTGTCCGAGGCACTGGTGGATGCCGTGCCCGAAGCCGAGGTGGCCGCCGGCGCGCCGGCTCACGTCGAAGGCCTCGGGGTCGGGGAACCGTTCGGGGTCGCGGTTGGCCGCGGCGAGGGAGACCATCACGACCTCGCCCTCCTTGATGAGGACCCCGTCGATCTCGACGTCCTCCAGGGCGGCCCGCGTGGGGCCGTGGTGGACGATGCTCAGGTAGCGCAGGCTCTCCTCGACGGCGCCCTCGATCAGGGAGGGGTCGGCGCGCAGCGCGGCGAGCTGTTCGGGGTGGCGCAGCAGCGCGAAGGTGCCGAGGGCGAGCTGGTTCGCGGTGGTCTCGTGGCCTGCGACGAGCAGCAGGAAGGCGATCGAGGTCAGTTCCTCGTCGGTGAGGTCGGGGTCGGCGGCGATCAGCCCGCTGAGGATGTCGTCGGTGGGCTCGGCGCGCTTGAGCCGCACCAGGCCCTGCAGGTAGGTGCCCAGCGAGAGGAAGGCCGCGGTCACGACCTCGGTGGACTCCCCGAAGCTGCTCCAGACGTGCGTGTCGTGCTGGAAACCCGCACGGTCGGCGTAGGGCACGCCGAGCAGTTCGCAGATGACCAGGGACGGGATGGGCAGCGCGAAGTGCTCGAAGAGGTCGGCCTCCGATCCGAGGCGTTCCATGGCGTCGAGGCGTTCCGCGACGATGCCCTCGATCCATTCGGTGAGCATCCGCATCCGGCGGACGGTGAACTGCCCGACGAGGAGCTTGCGGTAGCGCTGGTGCTCGGGGGCGTCGTGCTGGATGAACATGCCGGGCGGGGCGGCCGGGGCCTCCTCCAGGGTCGCGGCGCGCGGTACGGGGGGATGCTTGAGTTCCCCCCGGGCGCTGAACCGGTTGTCGGCGAGGACGGCCCGCGCGGCGGAGTATCCGGTGACGAGCCAGCCGAGGTGCCCGTCGGCGAATTCCATCCGGGCAATGGGTTCGGTCCGGCGCAGCGACTGCGTCATCGGGGGCGGATTGAAGTATCCGTCTCGGACCGTGGAAAAAATCACCGGTGCACCCTGGCTCATTTCCGCCCTTTCCTGTCCTGCGTGCATTTATTGACCGTGGCGGGTTCCGCTGGGGCCCGAGGGGAATTGGGCATCGAAATCCGGCCTCACGACGGCCTCAATTCGGCCTCGGCCCTCGCAGTTCGATCACCGCCAAAAGGAAGGTATGAAGACGCGGTGAAGGGTGTCAACGAAATCAATCCCTGGTGCACTAACCCTGTGGGCGGGGAACGGAGGGTACGGTTACCGCCGGTACCGCAGGTGTTTCGGTTCGGTTCGGTTCGGTTCGGTGCCTCCCCGACGCCGGGGCACCACGCCCGCCCGGAGCGCTACGGGTGCACCGGGCCCGCCCCGTCGGAGAGCAGCCGGGCCATCGCGGCGAGTCCGGTACGGCCGTCGACCCGCAGTTTGCGGTAGACGTGGGTGAGGTGCTTCTCGACCGCGCGCGAACTCACCTCCAGCCGCTCGGCGATGGCCTTGTTGGAGGCACCGCGGGAGGCGAGCGCGGCGACCCGGCGCTCCGTGCGCGTCAGCGTCGCCGCCACGTCCTCGCCCCGGGAACCGGCGATGCCCTGGAGCGCCCTGACCGCCCGCTCGACCATCCAGGGCGCGCCGCAGTCGAGGGCTTCGGTACGGGCGCGGGTCAGCCGGTCCTCGGCCTCGGCCTGGCGTCCCTGGGCGAGCAGCCGGCGGCCGAGGAGGAGCGAGGTACGGGCCCGTTCCAGGGCGTTGGCCGATCCCTCCAGCGTGAGCGCGGACTCCCGCAGCAGCGCGATGCCGCGCACGCCCTCGGTGATGGCGCCCTTGCCGCGCTGGGCCCGGCCGATGGCCACCGGGCTGCCCCAGCTCAGGGCGCGCGCGTACTCCTCCTCCATCAGGTCGTGGGCCCGGTCGGGCCGGCCCATCCGGTAGTGCAGCGCGGACGCCCAGGTGCGCCAGGGCACGATGGCCGGGTTGCGCCAGTGGGCGCGTTCGGCCGCGCGGCCCCATTCGAGGAAGCAGTCCAGGGCGGTGGGGAGGTCGTCGCGCAGGACCGCGGCGGAGCCGTGGATGAGCCGGCGCAGGGAGGGCCGGTGGCTCGGGGCGGCTTCCTCCCTGCGGCCGGACAGCAGCCGTTCGCACAGGGCGGTGTCCCGGGCCTCCAGTGCGGCCAGCACGACGGGCGCCAGGGTCTGGAGCGTGGCCCAGTCGGTGGCGTCCTGGGCGAGCGCCTCCGCGGCGTGCGCCGCGGCTCCCGTCAGGTCGCCGCGCGCCAGGGCGAGGCGGGTGAGTTCGACGGCGATGAGGGCGCGCGGTACGTCGGCGTTCTCCCTGCGGGCCCGTTCGTACGCGGTGTCCAGCCAGGGGCCGATGGTGGCGAGGGAGTCGGCGGCGACCAGGACGTCGGTCAGCAGTGGCAGGGCGGTGTGCACGTGGTCGGTGGCGGCGGGCTCGTGCTGGAGCAGCCGCTCCGCGAGCGCCACGGCCTCCGCGGCGTTGACCGTCTGGGCCAGGGCGGCTCCGTGCAGCAGTACGGTGACGAGTTCGCGTTCGGCGGCCGTGTCCAGGCTGGGGGCGGGGCCCAGGGCCCGCAGCCTGGCGCCGCAGGCGGCCGGTTCCTCGGGGCCGGCCAGCGCCGGGTGCCGCAGCCGTGCTTCCAGGCGCAGCGCGTGCCCGCGGGCGGTGCCCGTGAGCGTCGCGGGCTCCCCCAGTTCCGCCGCGGTCCTGACCACGGTGTCGACGGTGGTGGAGGGGGCGCCGTCGAGGAGGAACGGCGGGATCCGGCCCGCCACCGGGGCCCGCTGGTCGGTCTCCGGGAACAGGAACAGGGCCTGGGCGAGGTGCCGCAGCGCCGCGCGGGGTGCGAAATCCCGTTCGACCATGGCCAGTTCCACCAGCAGCTCGGCGCGGTCCGGGCCTTCGGGCGAGCTGCCGAGCAGGGCGCGGCGCAGATAGCGGGCCGCGGTGTCCGGGGCCGAGCGCCGCAGGGCCGAGGCCGCCGCCGCCCGCAGTACGTCGCTCTCCCAGTCCTCGTGGCAGGAGGAGGCGGCGAGGAGCTGGGCGGCGGCCCGTTCCGCCGGGTGGCCGCCCAGGTGCAGCAGCAGGGCGGCGTGCACCCGGATGCTCTCCGCCTCGGCCGGGGTCATGGCCTCTTCGACGGCTTCGCCGACCACCGGGTGGACGAAGCGGAGCGCGGGGCCCTCGCAGACCAGGCCGAGGCGTCGGAGCACTCTGAGGGCTTCGATGCGGCCGGTGCCGTCGAGGCCGGCGAGTCTGCCGATCAGTTCCTCCTCCGCGCCGTCGCCGAGGACCGCGAGGGCCGTGGCGAACTCCCGCACCGGCGCGGGCTGGTCGCGCAGGACGACGGCGAACCGTTCGTACAGGGCCGCCGGGCGCACCGCGTGGACGGCCCGGACGTCGTCCGCGGACCCCGGCCCTTCCCCGGGCCCGGAGAGCGCGTCGAGGACGGCGGTGAGCAGCAACGGCCGTCCGCCGGTCACCTCGTGGCAGGCCCGGGCGTACGCCGGGTCGACGGGGCGTCCCGTCAGGGCGCCGATCAGGTCGGCGGTGCCCTCGGGGGGCAGCGGGCCCAGCCGCAGGACGCGGGAGGCCCCTTCGACGAGCTGCTGGAGGCGGGGGTCGTCCTCGCCGGGGTCGCCTTCGCGCAGGGTGACGACGAGGGTGACGCGCAGCCCGGCCACGCGCCCGGCCAGCAGGCCCAGCCAGCGCAGGGAGGCGGCGTCGGCCCACTGGAGGTCGTCGACCAGCATGAGCAGCGGTGTGTGCGCGCCGTACTCGGCCACCAGCGCGAGGAGGCCGTCGTCCTGGAGGGGCCCTGCCGACGGGCCCGCGCAGTCGCCGGGCGGCGCGACGGGGGTGCCCGGCAGCAGGGGGGCCAGCAGCTGGCCGAGTACGCCCGCCTCGAAGTCGCGTTCGAACGCGGCTCCGCTGGCGGTGACGACGCGCAGGCCGCGGCGCTCCGCCCGTACCGGCAGGGCCCGCAGCAGGGCGGTCTTGCCGGTGCCCAGGCCGCCGGTGACGACCACCAGCGAGCCGCCGCCGGAGCCGTGGCGGGCCGCGTCCATCGCGCCGGTGATCAGGTCGAGTTCCTTCTGGCGGTGCAACAGGGGCCTCATCGTTCCTCCGTGTGTTCTCGGACGGCCCGGGGAGGGCCGGGTGTGGCTCACGCGCCGGGAGCCCCGCCCGCCGTGCGCCGCAGGGCGGCGGCCAGCTGGGGCCGTCCCCGGATGCCGAGCTTGCGGTAGACCTTGGTCAGGTGGAGCTCTACGGTCCGGGGGGTGACGGCCAGTTCCTCGGCGACCGCCCGGTTGCCCAGGCCGCCGGCGGCGAGTGCCGCCACGCGCTGCTCGGCGCGGGTCAGCGGTCCCCCACCCCTCGCGGTCCGGCCCGGGGCCCCGCCGCCCGCGGGCGTCCGTACGGACGCGGGCGGCGGCGGGGAGACCGACGGGAACCGGGACGGCGGCAGGGGCCCGGACGCGGAACGGGAATCGGACCCGGACGCGGACCCTGACGCCGAACGGGACGGAAGCGGGAGTGCGGGGGTCGCGGGCCTCGGGGCCGCCGCTGCCCCCCGGTCGCTGCCGAGCAGGGAGTCGACGGTGAGGTGGCCGGAGGACGGGGCCGTGCCGAGGGCGACCAGCGCCTGCCGGTACTGCCAGCTGACCGGCCTCCCCCGGCCCGGGGCGGGGGTCCCCCCGGCCCCGGCGGCCGCGGCCCCCTCCCCCAGCGCCGCGGCCATGGCGGCGGGCGAACCCCACAGCAGGGCCCGTCGGCGTTCCTCCGCGAGCAGCGCCGCGGCCAGCGGGTCTCCGGGTTCGCGGGCCCGCGCCGCGGCCGAACGCCACGGCAGCACGGCCGGGTTGACCGCCTGCCGGGCCAGCAGCTGCCGCCCGCACTCCAGCAGGTCGGCGAAGGCCTGTTCGCGCGTTCCGCCGGCCAGCGCGACCCGGCCCCGGGCGTACAGCAGGTAGGCCCAGGGCAGCCCGCCCTCGGCGCCGGGCGGCAGTTCGGCCGCGAGGGCCCGCTCGGCCGCCGTCCGGTCGCCCCGCCGCAGGTGCAGCAGGGCCCGTAGCGCGAGGGGACCGGGAGCCATCAGCGGATGCCAGCAGCGGCCCGGCATGATCCCCTCGCACCGGTCCAGGGCCTCGGCCGCGGCGGTGTCGCGGCCGGCCCGCAGCTCGGCGAGGCAGGTGACGAGCAGGGCGAGGCCCGCGACCGCGCGTGCGTCGCTGCGTTCGGCTTGCACCAGGACCTCGTCGAGCGCACGGCGCGCCTCCGCGGTGTCCCCGGTGAGGACGAGCGCGTGCGCGGCCGCCGCCCGGACGGTGAGCGGAACGTGCTCGCGGACCTGCGGGGCCAGTGCCGTCCGGGCGAGCCGCCGGGCCCGGTCGATGTTGCGGCCGCGCTGCGCGGTGCGCCAGGCTGCGACGGCCGCCTCGGCGGACCGTTCCAGCGGACAGGAGTCGGGCAGGAGCGGCTCGACGCCGTCCGCCGGGTCCGGCCGGCTGTACTCGGTGATCCAGTGCAGGGCCCGCAGGCCCGACCGCTCCGCGCTGCCCGGGCGGACGGCGTCGGCGGCCCGGGCGATGCGGGGACGGGGGGTGTCGACGTCGCCGCGGGCCACGAGGAGTTCCGCGGCGCGCAGCAGGGCGCGGCCCGTCTCGGCGTCGGCGGCGGTGTCGGCGACGGCCGCGGACCCGTCTGCGGGGGTCTGCAGGGCGCGGTACAGATGGCGGCTCGCGGCCTCGGGTTCGGTGGGCAGCACGGCCGCGCTCAGGTCGGTCAGGAGCCGGATCCGCAGGGCGGGCGGCACCGGCTCGCGCAGCGCCCGTTCGAGGAGCCGGGCGGCGCGGCCGGGCCGGCCCGTGGCCCGGCACTCCTCGGCCTCGCGGCGCAGGGCCTGAACCGCCCAGGTGGCCCCGATCCGGCGGGCGTCCAGCAGCATCCGGGCCAGCGCGCGGTCAGGCAGGGCCGCGCGGTGGGCCCAGTCGGCGGCCCGGGCGTGGAGTTCCTCGCGGTGTTCGCTGCCGAGTTCGGCGAGGACGGCCCGGGCCGCGGCGGCGGTCCGCAACGCGGGCCGGGGCCCGGGTGCGAGCAGGCCGGTGCCGCGCAGCAGGGCCAGGGCCCGGGAGGTACCGAGGGCCCGCGGGCCGGCCAGCGCGTCGATCAGGCCGGGGGTGCAGTCGGGCCCGGCGACCGCGATGGCGCGCAGGACCCCGAGGAGTTCGTCGGGCAGCAGGGCCAGGGTCCGTACGGTGCGCTCCCGCACCGCCTCCGCCGCGCTCTCCTCCAGCCGGCCCGCGGGGCCGGTGCCGGGCGTCCAGCCGTGCCGGACGAACCGTCCGACGATCGAGCGCATCAGGGCCGGGCTGCCCTCGGCGTGCCGGACCGCATCGGCGAGGAAAGGCTCGTCGACCGGGGCCCGCCAGGTCCCGGCGAGGAACTCGCCGACGGCGCCGTCCGGCAGCGGTCCCAGGGTCAGCGCGTGGTGGACCACGGCGTCCTCACCGGCCAGGGCGCAGACGTCGATCCGTTCGTCCGCGGTGGCCGGGACGGCGCTGTTGCGGGAGGTGAGGAGCATGAGGGGCACCCCCGTCATCCTGCGGGCCAGTGACCGCAGCCCGCGCAGCGACTGCGGGTCGGCCCACTGGACGTCGTCGACGACGAGCAGCAGGGGGCCGCCGGCGGCGGCCTCCAGGACCCCGGCGCACAGGTCCGCCGTCCGACGGGGCCGTACTCCGTCGGCGCGCCCGGCTCCGGGTCGTGCGGTGCCGTACGGCACGGGGCCGGTCCGGGCGGGCGCCTCGGGCAGTCGTGCCAGAAGCCGCCCGGCCACGCCGTGGGGCAGCCCGGCCTCCTCCGCCGTCGCCCGGACAGCGGCGACCCGTACGCCCGTGCCGTGGGCCAGGGCCGCCGTGTGGTCGAGCAGGGCGCTGCGTCCGATGCCGGGCGGCCCGTGCACCTCGACGAGTGCCGGCCGTCCCGTGCGCAGCTGCCCCAGCAGGCCGTGCAGCAGGCCGGCCTCGGTGTCCCGCCCGACGAGCGCGGCCGGTTCCCCCGCCCCGCCCGGCCTTGCGCGGTGCACCGGTGGTGTGGCGCGAACCGGATGTGCCGCCGTCGTCCGCTCCATGACTGTCCGTCCTCCAGGGGTGTCGGGTCGATCGGGGCTCCCCCGGCTGCCGCCTGGGAGCGCTCCCGGCTGTGTGACGTCCCCCGGGGATCAGGACGTGGCGGAGAGGCCGTCCGCCGGTCTGGGGGCGCCGGGGTGGCGGCCGAGGCCGCGCGGCAGATCGGCGCGGCCGCGCACGTCGAGCTTCCGGTAGACGTTGGTCAGGTGCATCTCCACCGTGCGCGGGGTGATGAACAGCGCTTCCGCGATCCCCTTGTTGCTGTGGCCGCGCTCGGCGAGCGTCGCGATCCGGCGCTCGCTGTGGGTGAGGGAGTCGAGGGGGACGGTCGCGAGCTGCGGCATCCGTCCTCCCGCGGTCACCAGCGCGTCGCGGGCGACGGCGGCGAGCACGCGGTAGCCGCAGCGGGTGGCGAGGCCGATGGCCCGGCGCAGATGGCCCCGGGCGCCGCGGGCGTCGCCGAGGGCGAGCAGTTCACGGCCGAGCTGGTATTCGGCCTTGGCGAGCTCCAGCCGGGCCGGGGACTCGGACAGCAGGTCGACCGCCCGGGCGAGCAGTCCCGTACGGTCGCGGCCTTCGACGACCGCGGCCTGCGCGACCAGGCCCAGGCCCAGGGCGCGCGGCGTGCCCCAGCGGCGGGCGCGTTCCCGGGCGGCCGCGACGATGCCGGCGGCCTCGGCGCCCCGGCCCAGGCCGCCGAGCGTGGTGGCGGTGGGCAGCCACCAGGGGGCGAGCACCGGGTTGGCGATGCCCGCCTCCTCCTCGCTCCTGCCGCAGCGGCGCCACAGTTCCAGGGCGCCTTCCGGATCGCCGAGTTCCCGCAGGATCCGGCCCTTCGTGTACAGGTAGTGCTGCCATTCCCAGACGCTCCGGTCCAGGTCCGGTGCGGAACGGGCGAGCGCGTCGAGCACGGCGGCCGCCTGCCGGGCCTCGCCCTGGGAGAGGAGTACGGAGCTCAGCGCGATCCGCGCGAACGGTGGGGCCCCGGCCGGTCCGACGACCTCGACGGCGGCCCAGGCGTCCCGTGCTGCGCCGGGTACGTCACCGGTGCCGTGGCGGATCAGGGACCGGCCCGCCAGCGCGGCGCGGCGCGGCCACAGGGGCGGCTGGGTCTCGGCCGGGGACAGCGCCTGGTCCAGCGCCGTCAGCGCTTCGTCGACGGAGTCGGCGAGTGCGAGGACGGCCGAGCAGCAGAAGACGCCCCAGCCCGCGGTGCCCGGCTCGTCGGCGCGCAGGGCCTGCCGGGCGAGCGCGGCCGCCCGGCCCGCGGATCCGCCGTCCAGGGCGGCGAAGGCGCTGAGGGCCGCGAGCAGCCGCCGGTCGGCCGGACTGTGGCCGCTGGGCACGGGCAGGGCGGCGGCCCTGGCGCGGGCCGCGGGCAGGGCGCTCCGGTCGTTCACCGCGGTGGCCAGCAGGGCGGATTCGACGGTGACGCGCACTTCGCGGTCGGCGGGCCCGGGGCCGGCACCCGTACCGGAGCACAGGTCGCCCAGCACCCGCTCCAGTAATCGCAGTGCCTCGGGGGCCCGGCGGGTGCCGAGCGCCATCATGGCGTACTGCACCGCGACGGGCGCCCGGTCCCGCGGGTGGGGCAGCAGGGCGAGGGCCTGGCGCAGGTGCCACAGCGCGTCCGCGGGCGCGACGATGGTGCGGGCGGCCGCGCGGGCCAGTTCGACGTGCAGGTCCGCGCGTTCTGCGGTGGTGAGCCGACGGCCCGGGGCGCCGCGCAGCCAGCGGCCGGCGGCCGCGACGGTCGCACGGGTCGGCGCTTCGGCGAGGGCTTCGCGCAGGACCGCGAACATCCACGGTTCGTCGATCCGCTCCAGCAGGGCGAGCTGCTCGGCGACCTCGGCCGCGGGACGCCCGGCGTCGCTGAGGACCCGGGCGGCCCGCACGCGCAGTCCCCGCAGCTCTTCGCAGTCCAGGGCGGCGAGGACCGCCGTACGGATCCCCTCGCGCATCCGCGGCGGGGAGTCGGCCGGTACGGCCTCGATGTGGCGCAGCCGGCCCAGGGCGGACTCCACGTGCCGGGCGCTCAGCCCGCTGAGCGCGGCGAGCGGGTCGACGGCGGCGCGGCCGAGCACGGCGAGGGCGGTGGCCACCTGCCGGACGGGGCCGGGGCCGGCGGCGAGGAACTCGGGTACCAGGGAGGCCAGTACGGTCTGGTGGACGGTGCTCAGCTGGTGCAGGGCGTCGGCGCCGGGTGGGATGCCCACGGTGCTCAGGGTGTGGAGCAGTCGGTCGAGGAGCAGCGGGTTGCCGCCGGTGATCTCCGTGCAGCGCCGGACGAACGCCGGGTCGGCCGGGGCTCCGAGGACACGGGTGATCATTCGCTGGGTGTCGCGCTCGTCCAGCGGTCCGAGTTCCAGGAGGGCGCAGCGGTCCTGGGCGAGGATCTCGGTGAGCACCCGGGTCCCGGGGCCCGGGACGCCGGTGCGCTGGGCCAGGACGATCAGCAGGGGCTGGTCGGCGGACCGGCGCAGGATGAAGTCCGCGCAGCGCAGCGAGGCTTCGTCGCACCACTGGGCGTCGTCGACGACCAGGGCCGTGGGACCGTCGGCGAGCAGGTCCAGGGCACGCCGGTGCAGCCGGCGCCAGTCGCGGTGCGTGTCCCGCGGCTCGTGGGCGCCGCCCGGTCGCGCGCAGGGGCCCTCGGGGGGCGGTTCGAGCAGGGCGTCGACCGCGCGGATCCGGGAGGCACCTCCCGGAAGGCCCGCGACGCTTCGTACGGCCATGCCCTCGGCCCCGAGGCGCTCGCTCGCGACGGCCAGCAGACGGCTCCTGCCGATCCCGGAGGGCCCTCTGAGGAGCACGGCGCGCGCGGTGCCCGCCCTGGCTCCCGCGGCGTGGCGCAGCAGGTCGTCCAGTGCGGCGGTGTGGGTGTCCAGGCTCCGGCCCGGGCCGTGGGCCCGGGCAGTGCCGACGGTGACCACCACAGTATTTCCCTCTTCCCCTGAACCGTTCCCGGCGTCCGGTGTCCCCGACGCCATAACCCCCCGCACAAACAAGATCGTAGGCGACACCAAGGGAGAACTCGGAAGAGATCCGGCAGATTTGAGCCAGAATGCACTGATCCTTGGCCAAGGCGCGCCGCGCGCCTCCAGTGGGCCGCCGTAAAGGACGCATCATTTCGGCCGTTCCGCTCGGCCGAATTCCCGGACCCCCGAAGAAACGGCGGGATCCGTACGACCCCGGACGGCGGGGACGGGCCGATATCCGGCCATCAATTCCTTCTTTATGCCCTGCGCTATCGTGCCCGAACAACCGTCCGCCGATGCCGAGAGACCGGAGGGTCCCGTGCAGTCCTCCCTGGAGCTCGCCTGCCCGCCACCGGGCTGGGCCGTCTCGGACTGGCCCACGACGCGTCCCCCGCCGGACGAGGGATCGCTGGACCTGTGGCTGCTGCACGTCTCCGACGCGGGGCTGCGCTCCGCCGTCCTGACCGGTCCCCCCTGGACGCGGAGGAACGCGCGCGGGTCGCGGCCTTCGTCCACCCCGCCGACCGCGACCGCTACGTGGCCGCGCACCTGACCCTGCGCCGGGTGCTCTCCGCCCACCGGGGCGTCGCCCCGGCGGAGCTGAGGTTCGCGCGCCGTGCCTGCCCGTGCTGCGTTGGACCGCACGGCCGTCCCGTCCTGGCCGGATCCGGCACTCCGCACTTCTCGATGTCCCACACCGGCGGTCTGGTACTGATCGCCGTGGCCGGACGGCCCGTCGGCGTCGACGTCGAGCGGCTTCCCGCGCCACACAAGGCCACCACGGGCCCCGAGCTCGCGGTCCACTCCCACTTCCTGGGATCACTCGGCCGGAACTCGGCCTGACGCCGGGCGGACCCCGACCGGAACGGATTTCACCCGAACCCTTCCCGCACAAGACACCTCCGCGAAAAGCCGAATGACCGGGGGTGAACTCGCGGACTTCCGGATCCGGCCCGGAAGCTCCTTCACCCCCGATGCGGCCCGGTCCGAAGCCTTTTCGGCTTCCGATCCGGCCCGCGGGGATCAGCGGATCGGGTCGGCCGGAAAGGCCGAATCGAATACGGTTTTCCGCCCGCGCGACTTCGGTGGCCGAAGACGGCGAAAGGCCGCCCTCCCCCGAAGCGGCCGGTCTCCGGGGCAGCACGGGCCCCGACACACCCGTCCCCTTCCGGCCTCTGGCCGACCACACCCCCGCAGGCCCGCGTGGCGCCATCCGGCGCCACATGGCACCACATGGCGCCATCCGGCACACCGGCAGCCCATGGACGCGGATGGCACCACGCGACACCCCCTGAACACCATCACGTTTTCCCAGGTCAGAGGGTCATCACTCAGAAGCCCTCCCAGAAACACCCCCACCCCCCTTGCGCATGGCACCACTATGGCCCCATGATGGCGCCATGGACCTCACTCCGTATGTCGACACCCTCCGCCGCGAACTGGCGGTGGCCGCCGAAGCCGGCGGCGACGAAGCCCGAGAGCTGGCCGAGAGACTCACCGCTCCCCTGGAATCGGCGACCCGGCTGACCATGCTCCACGTGCTCTCCGCCGCGATGGACGAGATCACCCGCGAACTCGCCCCCGGCTCGGTCGACGTACGACTGCGCGGCCTGGACCCCGACTTCGTGGTGACGCTGCCGCCCGCCGACACCGGCGCCTCGGAGGCGGCCTCCGCGCCCGTCGAACCGGTCGGCGCCCAGGTGCCCGCCGAGGGCGACGAGACCGGAACCGCCCGCGTCAACCTGCGCCTGCCCGCCCACCTCAAGGCCCGGGCCGAGGAGGCCGCGGGCCGCGAGGGCCTGTCGGTAAACGCGTGGCTGGTGCGGGCCGTGTCGGCGGCCGTCGAGGGCGGCACCCGGCCGCACACCACGCAGAAGTCCCAGACCGTCGGACAGAGCTTCACGGGCTGGGTCCGCTAGCCGCGCCCACCCTCCGCGCCTCCACCCACTCCACTTCACTCCGCTCCACTCCACCCGCACCACCTCACCCACACCGCGTCCCACCTGCCGGGACGTCCAGAAGAGCCAAGAGGACGGGACAGCCATGCCTTCTTTCGACACTCCCGAACCGATCGCGGTCACCGCACGCGTGGAGGCCGGTTCCATCCAGTTCACCGCGGGCGACCGCCCCGACACGGTCGTCGAGGTGCGGCCCCGCGACCCGAAGCGGGACCTGGACGTCCGGACCGCCGACCAGACGGAGGTCACGTACACCGGCGGCGTGCTGACCATCAGGACACCCAAGTCCAACCTCCTCGGCCGTACCGGAACCGTCGATCTGACGGTCGAACTCCCCACGGGCTCGCGCATCGACACGACGGGGGCCTGGACCCAGGTGGTCGGCGAGGGCCGGCTCGGTGAGGTCCGCGTGAAGACCTCGTCGGGCGACGTGCGCCTCGACACGACCGGACCACTGAAGCTGACCGCCTCGCACGGCTCGATCACCGTGGACCGGATCGAGGGCACGGCCGAGATCACCACCAGCTCCGGCAGCCTGCGCGTCGGCGTCGTCGACGGCCCCGCCGTCCTGAAGAACTCGCACGGCACCACGACCGTCGGCGCCGCCACCGGCGAGATCCGGGTGAGCGGCGCCAACGGCGACATCGAGATCCGCCGGGCCGAGGGCCCGGTCACCGCCACCACCGCCCACGGCACCCTGCGCTTGGGTGAAGTGACGCGCGGCACCGTCCAGCTGGAGACCTCCTACGGCGCCATCGAGGTCGGCGTCCGCGAGGGCACGGCCGCCTGGCTCGACGTCAACTCGGGCCACGGCCAGGTGCGCAACTCGCTCACCGCGTCCGAGACCCCCGGGGAGGCCGAGGACACCGTGAAGATCCGCGCCCGCACCCGGTACGGCAACATCGACGTCCGCCGCGCCAAGGCCTGACACCAGGACCTGACGCCCGGAGCGCGGGCCCCGGCACACGGCTCACGTCTCACGTCTCACCCGCCCCTCCATCCATTCCGGCTCTCGAAACGGGAGGGCACCATGCCTTCTTCTGTCATGCCCACCTCAAACCACAACGACGGTCACCCGTCACAGGTCGCCATCTCCGCCGCCGGGCTGCGCAAGTCCTACGGCGACAAGACCGTCCTGGACGGCATCGACCTGAACATCCCGGCCGGGTCGGTGTTCGCCCTGCTCGGGCCGAACGGCGCGGGCAAGACCACCGCCGTGAAGATCCTCTCCACCCTCATCACCGCCGACGCCGGGCAGGCCCGGGTCGGGGGCCACGGCCTGACCACCAACCCCCAGGCCGTCCGCGCCGCCATCGGTGTCACCGGCCAGTTCTCCGCCGTCGACGGGCTGATCACCGGCGAGGAGAACATGCTCCTCATGGCGGACCTCCACCACCTGCCCAAGCCCGAGGGCCGGCGGGTCGCCGCCGAGCTCCTGGAACGCTTCGACCTCACCGCCGCCGCGAAGAAGCCCGCCTCCACCTACTCAGGCGGCATGAAACGCCGCCTGGACATCGCCATGACCCTGGTCGGCAGCCCCCGCATCATCTTCCTCGACGAACCCACCACCGGCCTCGACCCCCGCTCCCGCCACACCATGTGGCAGATCATCCGCGAACTCGTCACCGGCGGCGTCACCGTCTTCCTCACCACCCAGTACCTCGAAGAAGCCGACCAGCTCGCCGACCGCATCGCCGTCCTCAACAACGGCAAGATCGCCGCCGAAGGCACCGCCGAGCAGCTCAAACGCCTCGTCCCCGGCGGACACGTACGCCTGCGCTTCACCGACCCCACCGCCTACCGCACCGCCACCCACACCCTGCCCACCGCCACCGGGGACAACGAGTCCCTCACCCTCCAGATCCCCAGCGGCGCCACCCAGCACGAACTGCGCACCCTCCTCGACCACCTCCACACCACCGGCATCGAAGCCGACGAACTCACCGTCCACACCCCCGACCTCGACGACGTCTTCTTCGCCCTCACCGACACCGCGCACATCCCCCACCAGCCGACGGAGGCCACCCGATGAGCACCCTCACCCTCGCCCTGCGCGACTCCTCCACCATGCTGCGCCGCAACCTCCTGCACGCCCGCCGCTACCCCTCCCTCACCCTCAACCTCCTCCTCACCCCCGTCATGCTGCTCCTGCTCTTCGTCTACATCCTGGGCGACACCATGAGCGCCGGCATCGGCGGCGGCACCCCCGACCGCTCCGCCTACATCGCCTACGTCGTCCCCGGCCTGCTCCTGATGACCATCGGCAGCACCACCATCGGCACCGCCGTCTCCGTCTCCAACGACATGACCGAAGGGATCATCGCCCGCTTCCGCACCATGGCCATCCACCGCCCCTCCGTCCTCGTCGGACACGTCCTCGGCAGCGTCCTGCAATGCGTCACCAGCGTGGTCCTCGTCGGGGCCGTCGCCCTCGCCATCGGCTTCCGCTCCACCCACGCCACCGCCCTGGAATGGCTCGCGGCCTTCGCCCTCCTCGTGCTCTTCGCCACCGCCCTCACCTGGATCGCCGTCGGCATGGGCCTGGCCAGCCCCAACGCCGAGGCCGCCAGCAACTCCGCCATGCCGCTGATCCTGCTGCCCCTGCTCTCCAGCGCCTTCACCCCGGTCCACTCCATGCCCGGCTGGTTCCAGCCCATCGCCCAGTACCAGCCCTTCACCCCCGCCATCGAAACCCTCCGCGGCCTCCTCCTCGGCACCGGGATCGGCAACAACGCCTGGCTCGCCGTCGCCTGGTGCGTCGGCCTCACCGCCCTCGGCTACCTCTGGTCGACCGCCAGGTTCAACACCGACCCGAAGTAGCGGGCGGGGAACCGTCCGCGAGCCCGGGGGCCGCCGGCCCCCGGCCCGTCCCGAAGGCCGTCCCCTCGGCCGCGACCCGGCGTCGGACCTGGTCCTCCTGGGCGAGACGCCGCAGCAGCTCGAACACCGGGGCGCAGATCGCGAAGACGATGACCGCCCGCTCGGCCAGCGCCACCGGGTCGTCGAGGCCCGCCGCCCGCTCCAGGTCCAGCCGGGCCACCGACTCCGCCAGCCTCGCGTAGGCAGCGAGCTCGCCCGGTGCGTACCCCGCGTCCAGCCGGCGCAGCTCCTTCAGCGCCACAGCGAGCCCCTCCACGTGTGGCGAGGTGTCCGGCGCCCGCCAGTCCAGGGCCGCGAGCAGCTCCGACACCTCGGCCGCGGCCGTCGCCGCGGCCTCGGCCTCCGCCTCGTCGGCCGCGGCGCTCTGTGCGGCCACCGGCACCGGCAGGGCATAGCTGACCGCGCCGAGGGCGCCCTCGGTGGTGTCGGCCTGGTCGAGGGCCCCGAGCACGTCCCGGGTGGCGGCGATGGAGAGGCCGCCGAGCGTGGTCAGCGCCTTGATCAGGCGCAGTCGCTGCGCGTGCTCCTCCCCGTACTCGGCGAGGGTCGCGGCGGTCGCCCGCCCCGCGGGCAGCAGGCCCTGGCGCAGGAAGTACTTGATGCTGGCGACCGGTACGCCGGTCCGCCGACTGAGCTCCGAGATCTTCATACGGCCTCCCTGCCGGTCATGCGGTCCCCGTCCGGTGCGTGCCGTCGGCGATTGGACACCACAACAAGATACTGCCACTATCCAGTAGCTGGATACTTCAAGTATCCAGCCTCAGGAACGCAGCCGCACCGCACCGGAGAATCGATGCCTCAACCCACGCCCCCCTCCGTTCTACGCCGACCTCGGCTGTGGATCGGGACGGGACTCATCGCCGCAGTGGTCTCGATGCTGTTCGCCCTGCTCTACGTGGGCGGCAACGTCAACCCCAAGGGGAACCTGCGCGACCTGCCCGTGGCACTGGTCAACGCCGACAGCGGCGCCGACGCGGGCGGCCGCCACGTCAACCTGGGCGACCAGGTCGTCGCGGGGATCCAGAAGGCCGCCGAGGGCGACAAGAGCTTCGACTGGCAGGTCGTCAGCCGCGAGGAGGCCGACAAGCGGCTCGGCCGGGGCAAGGTCTTCGGCGCCCTCGTGATACCCAAGGACTTCTCCGCCACGGTGACCGCGCTCGCCTCCCCGCAGCCCGCGCCCCAGGGCAAGGCCGCCACCCCGCCCACCCTGACCGTGCTGACCAACCAGTCGGCCGGCAGCATCGGCTCCTCCATGTCCTCCCAGGCCGCCCAGAAGGCCGCCCACGCCGCCTCCGCCCAGATCGGCCAGGAACTCCTCAAGCAGGCCGCGGCCCAGAAGGCCCCGCTCCCGACGGCCGCCCAGCTCAAGCTGGCCGACCCGGTGACCGTCACGGTCGCCGACGGCCACCCCGTCGGCTCCCGCAGCGCCTTGGGTCTGAGCGCCTTCTACTACGCGCTGGTCCTGGTCGTCTGCGGCATGCTCGGCGCCAACCTGGTCAACTCCCAGGTCGACACCGCGCTCGGCTACCTGCACACCGACTACGGCCCGGTCCGCAAGCGCGAGCCCGTCCAGCACACCAGCCGCGTCCGCACCCTGGCCGTCGGCATGGCGCTGATGCTCGGCATGGCGCTCGTCATGGGCACCCTGGTCGAGGTCGCCACCGTCGGGATCCTCGACATGGACGCCTCCCACCTCGGCCTGCTGTGGCTCTACTCGGTCGCCACCATCGCCGTCGTCGGCATCGGCAGCCTCGCCCTGTTCGCCGCCTTCGGCACCCCGGGCATGCTGCTGGCCACCATCGTCTTCGTCGCGATGGCCGTCCCGTCCTCCGGCGCGACCGTGCCGCTCCAGGCGCTGCCCGGGTTCTTCCGGACCCTGTCCGAATTCGAGCCGCTGCGCCAGATCACCGAGGGCATGCGCGCCATCCTCTACTACGGCGCCCAGGCCGACGCGGGTCTGACCCGCGCGTGGGCCTCGATGGGCATCGCCCTGGTCGCCGCGCTGGTCTTCGGCTTCGCCGTCACCCGCCTGTACGACCGCAAGGGGCTGCACCGCATCCCCTCCCCCGCCGACGTTTCCGAGACCGCGGCCCCCGAAGCCACGGCACCGGCCGCCGGCTGAGCCACGGCTCGCGGGGCGCCCGATCGCCTCGTACGCGACGCACCCGACCCGGCCGAGGGCCGGCCCACCCCGTGGGCCGGCCCTCGGCCGTACCCGCCCCCCTCCGGGACCGCGGACGTGATGCGCGTCACCGTACGAGGACTTCGGGGCGGGGGTACGTGATCATGACCGGCATGGACGCTCGATTCCTCGGCATACCCGATCTGGCCGAAACCCCTTCCGTGGCGGTCGTCGTCGACGTCATGCGCGCGTACACCGTGGCCGCCTGGGCCTTCGCCCGGGGTGCGGAGAAGATCGTGCTGGCCGGGTCGCTGGACGACGCGCTGGAGCTCAAGGCCCGGCACCCGGACTGGGTGGCGCTGAAGGACGGGCCGGCCGCGCCCGGGTTCGACCTGGTCAACTCGCCGGGCCTGCTGCGCACCGTCGACCTGGGCGGACGGACCGTGGTGCAGAAGACCACGGCGGGCACGGTCGGCGCCCTCGCGGTCAAGGACGCCTCGCTGGTGCTGTGCGCCGGCTTCGTGGTGGCGGAGGCGACGGCCCGGCTCCTGCGGGCACGCGGGTGTGACGGCGTCACGTACGTGGTCACCGGCGAGGACGGCCGGGCCGACGAGGACCTCGCCTGCGCCCAGTACATCGCCGGGAGGGCCGCCGGGTCCGGAACGGACCCGGCCGGGTTCCTCCGCCGCGCCGCCACGTCACGCGCCGCCGCCGAGCTGGCGGGGGGCGTGCGCGAGGGGGTCCATCCGGACGACGTCGCGCTCTGTCTCGATCTCGACCGCTTCCCCTTCGCCATGGTGGCCACCCCGGAGGACTCCCTCATGGTCCTCCGCCCGTGCGCCGTGCCCCCGGCGGCCGAGGGGGCCGCGCTCTGACCGCCGCTGTCCGCGCCCTATGAACCGGTCCTCGGGCGGCCCTGCGGCTGGTCGACGTCCGGCCCGCCGGTGTGCGGCACCGGTGCGTAGCCTTCGGCCGGCGCGGGCAGCGCCTCGACGCAGGCCGTGGAGCAGGCGTTGACCAGCAGGGGCAGGACGTCGGCACCCGACGTCCGCAACGAGATCCAGACCTGGCGGAGTTCCGCGGGTCCGACGGGCCCGTCGCAGACGCTGCACGAGCGGATCCTCGACGGCCCCCGCACACCGGGGTCGAGGTCTTCGAGGTCGGCGCCCCGGCCTCCCGTCGCCGCGGCCGGCAGCGCCGGAAACGGCGGCCGTCCCTTGTGGTTGCCGTAGAGGGCACGGGTGCTCACCGTGCTGTACCTCAGGGCGGGGCACCGGGTGATCTCGTACGGGAACCAGTGCAGGCGGTAGGAGGTGTACGGGGTGAACTCCTCCAGGCTCTTCATCGCCCCGATCTCGGGCGGGACCCGCACCAGGTTGCTGCCGTACAGCGCGAGGTGTTTCACCGAGGTGAGCCGGGTGATGGCCGGTGGCAGCGTGATGACCTGCCGCCGCTGTTCCGAGGTGAGTTCCACCAGCGGCTCGAAGACCTCGCGCCCGTCGGCGGCAGCCTCCTCGACCAGTTCGAGCAGGCGTATCCAGCCCGGTGCACTGGTGTCCTGGCGTTCGGGGTGGAACCGGGTCGGCCGCTGCCGCCCCGCCCCGGTCTGCCCGATGCACCCGCACAGATCGCGGGACGCGGCCCGGCCGCCGGGCCCGGCGGCGTCGGCCCAGCGGTTCGGGAACACCTGCGGTGTCGAATCGTCACTCATCCGGCCACGGTAAACGGATCACCCCGCGGGCGTGCGCGCTTGGCCCTTCCCGGCGCGGGCCCGGTCGCGCAACCATGCGACGCCTCCGACCAGCACGGCCGCCGCGACGCCGTAGAGGGGCAGCCACAGGGTCGTCGTGGCGGCCAGGCAGTCGGCGACGGCCTTCCCGCTCTGGTTCGCCTGCGCGTACGCCAGGGCGGCGCCGTCACGGCCGGCCAGGTCCGCCAACGCGGCCTCCGTCAGGAGGGATTCGTACCGGCCCATCGCCGGGCAGCCGCTCCGCGTGCCCGGCATGGGGAACAGCCAGGCCCAGCGCTGGAGCATGGGGGCCAGCGCGATCGCCACGCACAGACCGACGACCAGCGAGTACGCGACCAGGTTGCGCATGTAAGCGGTCCTGAGACCGGGCGTCCAGGCCGGCCGTCCCTGGAAGGCGAGGATCACCGCGAGGAGCGTCACTCCGATGAAGGTGGCGAACCACTGCCAGGAGCCCTGCGCGAGCGCGAACGTCAGCACGGCGGCGAGCCCGATGCCGACGACCCCGGCCGGCCCGGCGGCCTCACGGCCCGCCCCGCCGGATGCCGGGGGTCGGGCTCCCCGGGAGCCGGACTCGTTCACAGACCCCTCCTGCATGGTCGGGGACACCAGCCTCCTCCCCACGGCGCCGCGGTGGCGGATGCCATGCCGGTCGGGGACGGCACGGCTCCCGGATGGCGCAGCCACCGGGCGCGGGCGCCGTGGAGCCACGACTATTTGACCCCAAGGTCAAAAACACTGCTACGGTGGCCTCATGGGCAGGCCGAAGCAGTTCGATCCGGACGTGGCGGTGGAGCGCGCGATGGGCGTGTTCTGGCGCAAGGGGTACGCGGCGACGACACCCCAGGACCTCGTGGACGAGATCGGCATCGGCAAGGGCAGCCTGTACAACGCCTTCGGCAGCAAGCACGCCCTGTTCGAACTGGCCCTCGCACGCTACCGGGACTCGCAGGCCGCATGGCTGGAGGCACTCCTCGACCATCCCGGATCGGCGAGGGACCGGCTGCGGGGGGCACTGGAGGCGCTGGTCGCACTCGACCTGGGCGACCCGGACCGGCGCGGATGCATGGCGGTCAACACCGCCGCCGAGTCCGCCCCCTCGGACACCGGGACGGCCGACACCGTACGCATGATGTTCGCGCGCACGGAGAGCGCGTTCCGGGCGACCGTCGAGGCGGGCCAGCGGGCCGGCGAGATCGACGGCGGGCGCGACGCGGCGGCGGTGGCCGCCTGGCTGCTCGCCACGGTGATCGGCATGCGGGTGCTGGCGAAGACCGACCGGGACGGCACGCAGTTGCGGCGGGTCGTGGACGCGGCGATGGGGGCCCTGTAGCCGGGCGGCTCCCACCGCCCGCCCGCCCTTTTTTATGGGCTTGTTTTGTACCTGTGATTCAAAAACATTCGAGGAAAAGGAGTCCGGCATGGAACTCGATCTCGCCGGCAAGACCGCCGTCGTCACCGGGGCGAGCCGGGGCGTCGGCCTCGCGATCACCCGGCAGCTCGTCGCCGAGGGGGTCCGCGTCGCCGGTGCGGCCCGCACGATCACGGCCGCGCTGGAGGGGACCGGAGCCCATCCGGTCGCGGTCGACCTGAGCACACCGGAAGGCGCCGAGGAACTGGCGGCGCGGTCGCTCGCCCTGCTCGGCGGCGTTGACATCCTCGTCAACAATCTTGGCGGGGGCGACGAGTTCACCCTGAACGGGTTCCTCGCGACGGACGACGCCCTGTGGGCACAGAGCTTCGAGGTCAATCTGTTCGGGACGGTCCGCGTCACCCGGCGGCTGCTGCCGAGCATCCTGGAACGCCGTGGTTCGGTGGTGAACATCTCGTCGATGAGCGCCCGCATGCCGGGCACGGGTCCGATCGAGTACGGGGTCGCGAAGGCGGGCCTCAACGCGTTCGGCAAGGCCCTGTCCGAGGAGTTCGGCCCCAGGGGCGTCCGCGTGAACACGGTATCCCCGGGACCGACACGGACCGGCATGTGGGAGGACGCCGACGGCTTCGGCGCCCGCCTCGCCGAGGCGAACGGCGTCGGGCACCGGGACTTCCTCTCCGGGGTGCCCGCGGCGATGGGCATGACCACCGGCCGCATGGTCGAACCCGACGAGGTCGCCTCCGTCGTCGCCTTCCTCGTCTCGGACCGCGCGGCGAGCGTGACCGGCGCCGACTACCACGTCGAGGGCGGAGGCATCAAAACGGTGTGAGCCGTCCGGCACCCCCGCCCGACGCCCGGGCGGCCCGGCGTCAGTTGGGCCCGGTCCCGAAGCGGCGCCGGTACGCCGACGGAGTGACTCCGGTCTCGCGGCGCATCAGGGCGCGCAGGTTGGCGGCGGTGCCGAGCCCGCTGCGCCGCGCGACCACCTCGAAGCGGGACTCGCCCCGCTCGATCAGCCGGCACGCGAGGGCGAGCCGCTCCCCCGTGAGCCACGACAGCGGCGTCGTCCCCAGCTGGGCCCGGAAGCGGCGGTGCAGCGTCGCCGGACTGACCGCCGCCCGCGCCGCGAGGTCGGACACGGTCAGCACCGTGTCCAGCCGCTCCTGGGCCCAGACCAGGAGGGGTGCCAGGGACTCGTCCGGCAGGTCGGGGACGGGGCGCTCCACGAACTGGCGCTGCCCGCCGTCGCGGTGCGCCGCGAAGACCAGGCGCCGGCTCACGGAGTTGGCGACCTCCGCGCCGTGGTCGCGGCGGACCACGTGCAGGCCGAGGTCGAGCGCGGCGGCGCTCCCGGCGGCGGTGAGGATGTCACCGTCGTCCACGAACAGCACGTCCGGTTCGAGGTGCACGGAGGGGAAGCGGTCCCGGAAGGAATCCGCCCACTGCCAGTGCGCGGTGGCCCGGCGCCCGTCGAGGACTCCGGCCTCGGCCAGCGTGAAGGCGCCGCTGCAGAAGCCGATCAGGCGTGCGCCGCGCGCGTGCGCCCGCCGGACGGCGTCGAGCACGGCGGGGCGGCGGGGCACCTCGACGTCGGGGCGGTTGGGGACGATCAGGGTGTCGGCCCCGTCGGCCGCCTCCAGACCGGCCACTGCGGTGAGGGTGAAGAACCCGTCCCGCATCGAGGTGCGGGGCTCGGGAGAGCAGAGCCCGAAGTCGTAGAGGTCCCGGCCGAGCTCGGGTCTGCGCAGCCCGAAGACTTCGATCGCGCAGCTCAGTTCGAACGGGTTCGAGTTCTCGTCCACGATCACCACGACCCGGTGCGAGGATTCTTTCGCCATGTGCGATTCCTAGCACTCACACCGACCGTGCGGAACGGCCCAGGATGAGCCCGTGAGCAACGAACCCATTTCCCTCAGCACGGCACTGGCCTCCTTCGACGCCCTGTGGAGCCCCCGCATCGTCACGCGGGTCAACGACTACGACGTCCGCATCGCCAAGGTCGCGGGCGAGCACGTCTGGCACGTCCACGACGACACCGACGAGTTCTTCCTGGTCCTGGAGGGGGAGCTGCGCATCTCCCTGCGCGAGTCCGCCGGAGAGCGTACGGTCCTGCTCCCGCGCGGGTCGGTCTTCACCGTGCCGCGCGGTACGGAGCACAAGCCGCACGCTCCGTCCGGCGCCGCCATCCTGCTGTTCGAGCCCACCGGGACGCCGACCGTGGGCGACCGGCACGAGGAGGTCCCCGCCCACGTGGACGCGACGACCGGCCACCCGCTCGGCACCTGAACCGGCCACGGACCCGGCCGGTGCTCCGCTGCTCCGCGGACGGGCGCGCGGTGTGGCCGCGTTCGGGGGGACCCGTGGTGGCGCCTCCCCTGCGGCGCCGCGGGCGTCCGGTGAGGCTTGCGCTCCGGACCGCGGATCGGTGAGCGGATGAGCGCAGAGGTGTGGGGGCGGGTCCGCCGCGATCTGCCCGGCCCGGCCGCCGCCGCGGTCCGTGCCGTGGACGTGGCCCTGGCCGGTGGCGACGCCCGGGCCGCGGTCGCGGCCGCCCGGAGCGTCTTCGCCGCGTACGCGGTCGCCGTGCCCCTGCCGGTGACGGTGGCCTTGCGGCGGCCCTTCCACAGGCTGCCGGACGAGCTGGACGCCCCGTCACGGCCTGCCGCCTGACGGTCCGCACGGCGGCGGGTGCGCGCGGGTGCGGGGCGGCGGGTGCGGGGACGTCAGGTCAGCCAGGGCTTCCAGACGTTCTCGTTGCGCTCCACCCACTTCTTCGCCGCCTGCTGGGGCGAGAGCTTCTCCTCGGCGATCATCAGGGACACCTCGTTCTGCTGTTCCTTGGTCCAGTGGAACTTCTTCAGGAAGCCGGCCGCCTTGCCGCCCGACTCCGCGAAGCGCGTGTTCAGGTACTTCCGCAGCGGTGTGTGCGGGTAGGCGCAGGCCACCTTCTGCGGATCGTCGGCGCAGCCCTCGGTGTACTCGGGGAGTTTCACCTCGGTCATCGGGACGCGTTGGAAGAGCCACTGGGGCTCGTACCAGTACGTCAGGAAGGGCTTGTGCTCCTTGGCGAACTGTTTGATCTGGGTGATCTGGGCCGCCTCGGAGCCGGCGAAGACGACTTCGAGGTCCAGGCCGAGGTTCTTCACCAGCGCCTTGTCGTTCGTGACGTAGGACGGGGAGCCGTCCATCAGCTGCCCCTTGCCCCGGCTCTCGGGGGTGCGCAGCAGGTCGGCGTACTTGTCGAGGTTCTTCCAGTCGGTGACGTCGGGGTGCTCCTCGGCGAACCAGGTGGGGACGAACCAGCCGATGTGGCCCGTCACCCCCAGTTCTCCGCCGGGGGTGATGGTCTTCTTCCCGCGGACGTACCGCTCCTCCTGCTCGGGGTGGCCCCAGTCCTCCAGGATCGCGTCGACGCGGCCCTGGCTGAGGGCGTCCCACGCGGGGACCTCGTCGACCTGGACGGTGTCCACGCGGTAGCCCAGCTCGTGTTCGAGGAGGTAGGAGGCGACGGCGGTGTTCGCCTGGGCGCCGACCCACGACTGGACGGAGAGGGTGACGGTCTTGGCACCCTGTGCCGCGGCGTACGGGGAGGACTGGCGGGTCATGTCGGCCGCCCCGCAGCCGGTGAGGGCGGCGAGGGCGGTCGTGGCGGCGAGCAGGGTCGCGCCGTGGCGGCCGAGGGGGCGCCGGGGGTGTGCGTCGCGCATGTCAGTCCTCCTTCGCGGGCTGGGTGACGCGGTCGAGCAGCAGGCCGAGGCAGACGATCGCGGCGCCGGCCACCAGGCCGGTGGCGAGGTCGCCCTGGGCGAGGCCGAGGACGACGTCGTAGCCGAGCGCGCCGCCGCCGACCAGTCCGCCGATGATGACGACGGCGAGGACGAGGACCACGGCCTGGTTGACGGCCAGCAGCAGCGCGGGCCGGGCCAGGGGGAGTTGGACCTGCCGGAGCAGTTGCGAGCGGCTCGCGCCGAGCGAGCGGACGGATTCCACGACCGCCGGGTCCACCTCGCGCAGACCCTGGGTGGTGATCCGTACGACGGCCGGCAGCGCGTACACCACGGCGGCCGCGGCGGCCGGTGCGCGGCCGACGCCGAACAGCGCGACCACGGGGATGAGGTAGACGAACTGCGGGAGGGTCTGGCAGACGTCGAGGACGGGCCGCAGCAGCCGTTCGGCCCGGGCGCTGCGGGCGGCGCCCACGGCGATCGCGAAACCGAGCACGAGCGTGACCGCGACGGCGGCCAGGACCTGGGAGAGGGTGTCCAGGGAGGCTTCCCACACGCCGAGCGCTCCGATGGCGCCCAGGGCGAGGACGGCGGTGAGCGCGGTGCGCCAGGTGCCCGCGAGCAGGCCGAGCGCGCAGGCCAGCAGGAGGAGCAGCCACCAGGGTGCGGCCTGGAGTCCGGAGCGCAGCGGGTCGAGGATCCAGCCGGTGAAGCGGGCGGCCCAGTCGGCGGTGCCGCCGACGACGGGGACGCCCGAGTAGAGGTGGCCGGTCATCCAGGCGACGGCCGAGTTCACCGGGTCGGCCAGGGGGACGGTCCAGGAGCCGGGCCACAGGGAGCTCCCGGCGACGCGCCCCGCGACGGCGGCGGCCACCGCCACGAGGAAGGTGAGCAGGCGGCCGTACCAGCCGCAGAACACCCGTCGCAGCAGGTGCTGTTCGCGGGCGGGGACGGGGGTGGCGCCGATCCGGCGGCCCGCGGCGTCGGCGGTGCGGTCCAGTACGACGGCGAGCAGCACGATCGGGATTCCGGCGGCCAGGGCCGCACCGACGTCCACGGAGGCGAGGGCCTGGTAGACGCGGTCGCCGAGGCCGCCCGCGCCGATCACGGAGGCGATGACGGCCATGGACAGGCCTGTCATGATGGCCTGGTTGACGCCGAGCAGGAGCTGTCGGCGTGCGAGCGGGAGGCGGGCGGTCAGCAGTCGCTGGCGTCCGGTGGCGCCGAGCGAGGCGGCGGCCTCCATCACGCCCGCGTCGGCCCCGCGCAGGCCGAGGGCGGTGAGGCGGGCCATGGGCGGGGCGGCGTAGACGACGGTGGCGAGGACGGCGGCGGGCACGCCGATGCCGAAGACGAGCACCATCGGCAGCAGGTACGCGAAGGCCGGCAGGATCTGCATGGTGTCGAGTACGGGGCGCAGGACGCGGTCGGCGCGCGGGGAGAGCCCCGCGGCGAGGCCGAGCAGGGCGCCCAGTACGACGGAGGCCGCGACGGCGACGGCCATCAGGGCGAGGGTCTGCATGGTCGGCACCCACATGCCGAGCAGGCCGCAGGCGACGAAGGCGGCGGCGCAGGTCAGGGCGAGGCGGATGCCGGCGAGGCGCCAGGCGACCAGGGCGGCCAGGGCGGTGACCCCGGTCCAGCCCGCGGCGAGCAGAAGGACGTACACGGCGCGGACGGACACCACGACGGCGTTGCTGATGTGGCCGAAGAAGTAGAGGAACAGGGGGTGGCTGTCGCGGTGGTCGATGATCCAGTCGCCGGCGCGGCCGAGCGGGCCGGACAGGTCGGCGGTGAGGGCCGCGGGCCAGCTCCCGGCGCCCGGGAAGACCACGGCGAGCGGGATCAGCAGGGCGACGGCGACGCCCATCGGGACGAGGAAGGCGCGGCGCGCGGCGAGGGCGGCCAGGGGTCTGCGGGGGCGGTCCTGGGCGGCGGCGGTGTGGGCGGTCCTCGGACCGGCGGGCCGGTCGACGGACTGCCGGCCCCGCGCAGGGCCGGCGGGGCGGGTGCCGGGCGGGGTGTGGGTCCGGGTCGCGGTCACACGCACCACCTCCGTTCATCGGGGGCGGGGGCCGTGGGGCGGGCCGGGCGGGTCATGCCGCCACCCCCCGTCCGGGGGTGGCCGGGAGTCCGGCGACCACGGCGAGCAGCCCGGCGTCGTCGACCACGCCCAGGCAGCGGCCGTGGTCGACGACGCGGGCCGGTCCGCCGCTGCGGGCGACGGCCTCGATGGCCTCGACCACGGTGGTGGCGGGGGCCAGTGCCGGCCCCCGCTCCGCCTCGCCCGCGGCGGCGGGGCGCATCGCGGTGCGGACGGTGAGGACCTGTTCGCGGGGGACGTCGCGGACGAAGTCCCGTACGTAGTCGTCGGCGGGCGAGCCGACGATCTCCTCGGGCGTGCCGAGCTGCACGATACGGCCGTCGCGCATCAGCGCGATCCGGTCGCCCAGGCGCAGGGCCTCGGCGAGGTCGTGGGTGATGAAGACCATGGTGCGGCCCTCCTCGTGGTGGAGCCGGGCCACCTCCTCCTGCATCTCGCGCCGGATGAGGGGGTCGAGTGCGCTGAACGGCTCGTCGAACAGCAGGACTTCGGGGTCGGCGGCGAGGGCGCGGGCCAGGCCCACGCGCTGCTGCTGGCCGCCGGACAGCTGGCCGGGACGACGTTCCTCCAGTCCTTCGAGGCCGACCTTGGCGACGAGTTCGGCGGCCCGGTCCCGGCGGTCGCCGCGGCCGACGCCCTGGATCTCCAGTCCGTACGCCACGTTGTCGAGGACGGTGCGGTGCGGGAGCAGGCCGAAGTGCTGGAAGACCATGGCGGCTCGGTGGCGGCGCAGGGCGCGCAGCCGTCCGGCGTCCATGGCGAGGACGTCCTCGCCGTCGATGGACAGGCTTCCGGCGGTGGGTTCGATGAGCCGGGTGAGGCAGCGCACGAGGGTGGACTTGCCGGATCCGGACAGGCCCATCACCACGAAGACCTCGCCCTTGCGGACGTCGAAGGTGACGTCGCGGACGGCCGCGGTGCAGCCGGTGCGCTCGCGCAGTTCGGTGGCGGACAGGCCGGTGGCGTCGGCGGAGCCGGGGACCCGGGCGGCGGCCTTCTCGGGGCCGAAGACCTTCCAGAGGCCGTCCACGGCGAAGACGGGCGCCTCGGCGGGAGTGGTGGTGTTCATCGGGTACCGCCTTCCCGGGCCAGCAGCTCGGCCGCCTTCTCGCCGACCATGAGCACTCCGATCATCGGGTTGACGGCGGGCATCGTGGGGAAGACGGAGGCGTCCGCGATGCGGATGCCTTCGAGTCCGCGGATCTTCAGGTCCGGGCCCACCACGGCGCCGGGGTCGTCGACGGCACCCATCCGGCAGGTTCCGGCCGGGTGGTAGACGGTGTGGGCGACGGAGCGGGCGTAGGCGCTCAGTTCCTCGTCGCCGGTGATCTCCGGGCCGGGGCACACCTCGCGCTTCAGCCAGCCGGCCAGCGGCCGGGTCGCGGCGATCTCGCGGGCGAGCTTGATGCCGTCCACCAGGGTCCGGGCGTCGTAGTCGTCCTCGTCGGTGAAGTAGCGGAAGTCCAGGGCCGGTTTGACCTCGGGGTCGGCGCTGGTCAGGTAGAGGCGGCCGCGGCTGCGGGGCTTGGGGATGTTCGGGGTCATCGACACCCCGTGCGCGGGGCGTTCGTAGCCGATGCGCTCCGGGTTGTCGGTGAAGGGGACCTGGTAGAAGTGGAACATCAGGTCGGGCCCGGCGGAGTCGGGGTCGCGCCGGACGAACAGCCCGGCGTCGCTGTCCATCGCGGAGTTCTCGGGTATCGGGCCGTCGGTCTCCCAGACGATCACCGATTCGGAGTGGTCGAGCAGGTTCTCCCCGACGCCGGGCAGGTCGTGCAGCGGGGGGATGCCGAGGGCTTCGAGATCGGCGCGCGGGCCGATGCCCGAGTGCAGCAGCAGCCGCGGGGTGTCGACGGCGCCGGCGCACACCAGGACCTCACGGCGTGCGGTGATCAGGGACTCCGTCCCGTCGGCGGCCCGTACGCGGACGCCGCGCGCGCGGGTGCCGTCCAGTTCGAGGCGGTGGGCCCAGGTCTCCAGGAGGATCCGGAGGTTGGGGCGTTCGTCCATGACGGGGTGGAGGTAGGCCACCGACGCCGAGGAGCGCTTGTTGTCCTCGGGGTGGTAGGCGAGGTCGAAGAAGCCGGCGCCCTCGTGGAAGGGCTTCTCGTTGAACCCCTCGACGCACGGGACGCCCAGGGCGGTCTGCGCGGAGTCGACGAAGTCGCGGGCGATGGCGTTGCGGTCCTTCTCGGCCACCGGGACGATGTTGTTCAGGAGCCTGTCGAAGTACGGGTCCATGGCGGCGGCGTGCCAGCCCTCGGCTCCCGACCGTTCCCACTCGTCCCAGTCGGACGGGAGCGGCTTGAAGGCGATGAGGGTGTTGTGGGAGGAGCAGCCGCCGAGGACGCGGGCGCGGCTGTGGCGGATGTGCGAGTTGCCGCGGGGCTGCTCGGTGGTGGGGTAGTCGTAGTCGAGCTCGCCGCCGAGCAGCCCCATCCAGCGCCGCAGGGTGAGCACTTCGGGGCGGTCGACGTCGCTGGGGCCGCCCTCGATGACGGCGACGGTGACGTCGGGGTCCTCGGTCAGGCGGGAGGCGATCACCGAACCGGCGGTGCCGCCGCCGACGACGACGTAGTCGTACGCCTGCTCCGACGGGGCGTGCGCGGGGGTGTTGGCGGGGGTGTTCGTGGGGGTGTTGGCGGGGGTGTTCGTCGGGGTGTTGGCGGGGGTGGTCATGGCTCTGTTCCTCCTTCAGCCCGCGAACCAGCGCACGGGGTGGGGGGCGAGGTTCTGGTACACGTGCTTGGTCTCGCGGTACTCGGCCAGGCCCGAGGGGCCCAGCTCGCGCCCGGTGCCGGACTTGCCGAAGCCGCCCCACTCGGCCTGCGGGAGGTAGGGGTGGAAGTCGTTGATCCAGACGGTGCCGTGGCGCAGCCGGCCCGCCACGCGGCGGCCGCGGCCCGGGTCGGAGGTCCACACCGCGCCGGCGAGGCCGTACTCGGTGTCGTTGGCCAGCGCGACGGCCTCCGCCTCGGTACGGAAGGTCTCCACGGTCAGGACCGGCCCGAAGACCTCCTCCCGTACGACGCGCATCCCGCGGTGGCAGCGGTCCAGCACGGTCGGCCGGTAGAAGTAGCCGGGCCCGTCCGGGCGGTGTCCGCCCGCGCGGAGCACGGCGCCCTCGGCGAGGGCGGAGGCCACGTACTCCTCGGTGCGCTCGCGCTGGGCGGCGGAGACCAGCGGTCCGCACTCCACGCCCGGGTCGGTGCCGCGGCCGAGGCGGATCCGGTCGGCCCGGCGGGCGAGTTCGGCGACGAAGCGGTCGGCGACGCCCTCCTCGACGATCAGGCGGGAGCCGGCGGAGCAGACCTGGCCGCTGTGCATGAAGGCGGCGTTGAGGGCCTGGTCGACGGCGGTGTCGAAGCCCCCTTCGGTGGCGCAGGCGTCGGCGAAGACCACGTTGGGGTTCTTGCCGCCGAGTTCGAGGGCGACCTTCTTGACGGAGTCGGCGGCCGCGCGCATCACCTTCGTACCGCTGGCGAGCCCCCCGGTGAAGGAGACGAGGTCCACGTCGGGGTGGGCGGCGAGGCGCGCGCCGACGGGGTCGCCGGGTCCGGTGACCAGGTTGGCGACACCGGCCGGCAGGCCGGCCTCCACCAGCAGGCCGATGAGGGCCGCGGTGGACAGCGGGGTGATCTCACTGGGCTTGAGCACGAAGGTGTTGCCTGCGGCGAGGGCGGGGGCGATCTTCCAGGAGGCCTGGAGGAGCGGGTAGTTCCAGGGGGTGATCAGGGCGCACACCCCGACCGGCTCGTGGACGACGACGCTGTGGACGTCGGGGGTCCCGGCGTCCACCACGCGGCCCGCGCTCTCGCCGGCGACCAGGTCGGCGAAGTAGCGGAAGGCGGCGGCGACGCAGTCCACGTCCGTACGGCCCTCTTCCAGGGTCTTGCCCGCGTCACGGCTCTCCAGCAGCCCGAGGCGTTCGCGGTCGCGGTCGAGCAGGTCGGCGGTGCGGCGCAGCAGTGCGGCCCGCTCCGGGACGGGGGTCCGTGGCCACTGTCCGCTGTCGAAGGCGGCGCGGGCCGCGCCGACGGCCGCGTCGGTGTCCGCGGCGCCCGCCTCGGCGACGACGGCGAGGACCGTGGCGTCGGCCGGGTCGAGGACCTCTCGGGTGGCTCCTGATACCGCGGAACGCCAGGTCCCGGCGATGTGGATGGTCGTCTGCTCGGACACGACGCGCTGTACCTCCGATTCCGGCACCGCGGACTGCCCGCGGTGGCGATGTTCGGGCCCGCCTGCCCCGGTCCTACGGGGGCATGTCCCATCGGTCACGGGAAGTGACGGGAGTCACTCGCCGCCACCAAGGGGAGGTAACGGATGATTCAGCACATATCGCCCGGCCTGGAGGTGTCGAAGCGACCCTTCACGGGCGGGCGGTACGGGGTGGCGGAGCGGATCGGGTGCCCCCGCGGTCGGCTCACCCGTCGGCGGTCACGGAATCCGCGGCGCGGCGCACCGCGTCAGGATCAGCAGGGTGTCGACGAGTTCCTCCGCGGGGGCGCCGGTGGCCAGGCGGCGCAGCTGCTGCCCGAAGACCAGGGCGACGGCCACGCCCGCCAGGCGTTCGGGGTCGGGCACGCCGAGCTGGTTCAGGATCCGGGTGGCCAGCAGGTCGTAGGCGGCGAAGCACTCGGTGGCGGCGGCGCGCAGCCGCTCGTCGCGCCCGGCCTGGACGTACAGCTCGAAGGGGGCGATGTGGCGGCTGTCGAAGGCGTTGCCGCCGGCCACCCGTGCCACCGTCTCGGCCGCCTGCCCGATGTCGAAGCGCTCGTCGGTGCAGGCGCCCGCGAGCGCACTGAAGTGCCGGGTCTCCTCGGCCACGAAGTACAGCAGGCTCTCGCGCAGCAGCTCGTGCTGGGTGGCGAAGTGGTAGGTGACGGAACCGAGCGAGACCCCGGCCTCCTTGGCGATCCGCCGGTTGGTGACGGCCGCGACGCCGTCCTGCCCGATGATCCGCAGTACGGCGTCGATGATGCTCTGGCGGGTGTCGGAGGCATGGGGCATGTCGGCATTCTGCCCCATCGACCTGCCCCGACGCCCTTGCGGGGGGCGGGAGTTGGGGGGACCGGGTGTGGACACGGGGCGGAGCGGTCCCTACTGTTCGTTCGAACGAACAGTTGAAGGACGTCACACAGGAGTCGTTGTGGACATTTCCGGATCGAACGTTCTGCTCACCGGGGCCACCGGGGGCATCGGCTCCACCCTGGCCGCACGCCTGAGCGCGCGGGGGGCCCGCCTCACGGTCACCGGGCGGCGGCCGGAGGCCCTCAAGGCCACGGCGGACGCCTGCGGCGCCCGCACCGTCGTCGCCGACCTCGCCGTCAGGTCCGACGTCGTCCGCCTTGCCGGGGCCTGCGCCGAGACGGACCTGCTCGTCGCGAACGCCGCGCTGCCCGCCAGCGGCGAACTCCTGGACTACACCGAGGAGCAGCTCGACCGCGCCCTCGACGTCAACCTGCGTGCGCCCCTCCTGCTGTCCCGGCTGCTCGCGGAGCACATGGTGGCCCGCGGCCGCGGCCACATCGTGCTGGTCGGATCCATCTCCGGCAAGGCGGCGTCGAGGTCGACCTCGCTGTACAACGCGACCAAGTTCGGGCTGCGCGGGTTCGCCCTCGCCCTGCGCCAGGAGCTCCGGGGCACGGGGGTGGGGGTGTCCCTGATCCAGCCCGGTTTCGTCCGGGACGCCGGGATGTTCGCGGACACCGGCGCCGAGACGCCGAACGGCATCAGGACCGTCACGCCCGGCCAGGTCGCCGACGCCGTGGTACGGGCCGTCCGCCGCGACCTCTGCGAGGTCAACGTGGCCCCGCTGGAGCTGCGGCTGCTGAGCGCCATCGCCGGACAGTTCCCCGGGTTCGCCGAGCGGATCCAGGCGCGGACGGACGTCGACGGCACCGTACGGCAGATGGTCGAGTCCCAGCGCGCGCGCCGTTAGGCGGCGCCGTCGTCCACCGGGTCGGTCCACCGGCGTCAGTCCTCCGGGGTCGGTCCGCCGGGGTCAGTCCTCCGGGGTCAGCCCTCCGGGCGCAGCCCGAGCCAGTCGGCGATGCCGTCGGCCCCGGTGTCGGTGAGGTGGACGACGCGCGGGCTCGCTCCGTGGCGCAGCCAGCCGAGGCGGAACAGCCTCGCGGTGACGGCCGCCCCCACTCCCCCGGCCAGGTGGTGCTGCTGTTCGCTCCAGTCCACGCAGTAGCGGACCAGCGGCCGCCGGGCGGGCAGGGCGGCCACGTCGATGCCGAAGCGCCCCAGCGCGTCCCGGCCGGCCGGGGTGAGCCGGTAGTCGTGGTCGTGTCCGTAGCCGCGTGCCCGGTCGCGCACCGCCTCCCCCTGGCGGTGGGTGCCGTCGTGTCCGGCCAGGATGCCGTGGGCGAGGAGGCCGCCCATCAACGCGACTCCGAGCCGGCCCGCCAGGTGGTCGTAGCACGTGCGGGACCGGCGCAGGGCGTTCGCGGTGCCGCTCTCCCGCAGGGTCGTGACGGGGAGCGGGGGTGCGATCAGCGCGAGGGCCTCCAGTGCCAGGCTGACTTCGGGGCCGGCCAGCCGGTAGTAGCGGCTGCGCCCCGCGCTCTCCACGGTGATCAGGCCGGCCTCGACGAGCCTGGCCAGGTGGGCACTTGCCGTCGGAGCGCCGATCCCCGCCTCCGCGGCGAGCGCCTTGGCCGACAGTGCGCGGCCGTCGCCCAGCGACTTCAGCATGCTCGCCCGGGAGGCGTCCGCGATCAGGGCGGCGGCGCGGGCGATGTCGGGCTGCCTGTTCGGCCGGTCGCCGCGGGATGGGTTTCGGGTGGGCACGGCCCCATCGTAGGCAGTCCATGGTTCGCCCGTCGGCGAAGCGTTCCGCGTCGAGACTGGCGGCATGAGTTCCACGGACTTCCCCGCCCCGTCCCTTGCCGTTCCCGATGGATCCGACGCCCCCTCCCGGCAGGGCGGCGCGGCTCCGCGCGAGCGCCCGAAGCTGCGGCTGCCGCCGCTCGTCGCCCTGAGCCTCGGTCACTTCCTCGTCATGCTGGACGTCACCGTCGTCAACGTGGCGGTACCGGGCATCCAGGGGTCGCTGCACGTCGGCGCTTCCGGCCTGCAGTGGATCGTCGACGGGTACAGCACCCTCTTCGCGGGCCTGTTGCTCCTCGGAGGCGGGCTCGGCGACCGCTTCGGGCACCGGCGCCTCTATCTCCTCGGGCTGGCCGTGTTCACCCTGGCCTCGACCGGCTGCGCCCTCGCCCCGTCGGCCGTCTGGCTGATCGGGTGCCGGCTCGCCCAGGGAGCCGGGGCGGCCTTCCTCGTACCGACCTCCTCCGCCCTGTTGCGGGCGTCCTACCCGGACCGTGACCGGCTGGCGCGGGCGGTGGGCATCTGGGGGCTGGTGTCGGCCGTGGCCTTCGGGGCCGGGCCGGTGATCGGGGGCCTGCTCGTCTCGGGGCTGGACTGGAGGTGGGTGTTCTGGGTGAACCTGCCGGTGGCCGCGCTCGCCTGCGTGCTGACGCTGCGCCACGTCCGGGTACCGGAACGGTCGCGGGAGACCGGCCGGATGGATCCGGTGGGCGCGCTGCTCGGCGTCATCGGTCTCGTCGCGGTGGCCGGCGCGCTCAACGAGGCCGGCCCGGCCGGCTGGACCTCCGGCCGGGTACTCGCCGCCTTCGCGGTGGGGGCGGCGGCCCTGACCGGCTTCGTCCTGGTGCAACGGCGTCTGGAGCGGGCCCTCGTGGCGCGGCCGGACGGCAGGAGGCCGCTGCTGCCGCCGTCCCTGCTGCGCGACCGCCGGGTCGCCACGACGAACGCCGTCGGGCTGCTGCTCAGCCTGGGCTACTACGGGATGCTCTTCGTCGCGACCCTGTACTTCCAGCGGGAGCGCGGCTTCAGCGCGCTGGAGACCGGGCTGGCCCTGCTGCCGTCGGTCTGCATGGGCTTCCTCGCCGCGCCGCTGTCGAGCCGGGCCGCCGCCCGCACCGGACCCTACGTGCCCATGGCCGGAGCGCTGCTCCTGGGAGCGGCGGGCTTCCTGGGCTGGCTCGCCGCGGGACCGCACACCCCGTACCCCGTACTGCTCTTCGCCCTCATGACGACGGGACTCGCGACCCCGCTGACCGTCGTGGCGGCGACGGTGGCGGTCATGGAGGCGGCCCCCGCCGGGCACGCGGGCGTGGCCTCCGCCTCCTTCAACGTCGCGCGTCAGGCGGGCCATGCGATCGGGGTGGCACTGTTCGGCACGCTCGTCGGCGGCGCGGGCCGCGTCCCGGGTCTGCACGCGTCGGCGCTCATCGCGGCGGGATGCTTCCTCCTGGGATTCCTCCTCGTCGGCCTGACGGTGCGGGGAGCCGGCTCCCGGAGCGAGCGCTGACCCCGGGTCCGTCGGGGCGGCGCGACCGCCCGACGGCCGGGTACGGGGGCGGGTCAGCCGTCCGGCGGGGCCGGGTTGCGCAGCGGGGGCCGGGACCAGGGTGCGTCGTCGGCGCCGCCGGACTCCGGCCGCAGCCCCAGCTCCCGGAGCTGGTTGACGGCCATCATGGCGGTGAACATGGCGTTCGGGTTGGCGCCGCCGACGCCGAGTTCGGTGGCGCTGCGCGCGTACCCGGCGGTGAACGCCCCGGGCCGGGCCCGCCCGCTCTCCCCGGTCAGCCCGAGGGCGGCCTCCTGGAGCGCGGTGGCCTGCTCCAGGAGCCCGTCCAGGAAGGACACCGCCTCGGCGCCCCGGCGCACGGTGAAGGTGTGCCCGTCGGTGAGGAGTGCGGCCTGCCCCTCCTCGAAGAGGCGGGCGGCCTGGCCGAGCACGGTCTGGATCTTGAGCTGGTCGGCGTCGGCCATCGCACCGCAGGCTCCGTTGCCCTCGTCGGACAGGTGCAGGACACCGCAGTCCCTCAGGTGCACGACCACGTGTCCGGCGCAGTGACCCTGGCTGCGCAGCACGCGCACCGCGCCGTCGGCGAAGGTCCAGCCGGTGAACCGGAGCGAGCCGATGCGGATCCGTTCCAGCGGCAGTTCCTCGTAGGTCCGGGTCGTCGCGCCGAAGGGCCGCAACGGCCGGAAGATCGAGATCAGCCCCTCGGCGGCCCGCGCGGGCGGCGGGCCCTGCGCCGGCCCGGGGATGCGCTCGAAGGCCCGCACCCAGTACCCCACCGGGTCCCGCATCTGGTCGAGGTCCCGGGCGGGCACGAAGTGCTCGACCGGTACGCCCAGCTCGTCGGCCAGATCGTTGTTGCCGATGTGGTCCGGATGGCCGTGCGTGGTCAGCACCAGCGCCCTCGACCAGGGTCCGACGCGGTCGGCGGCCCCGCGCAGTGCCGCGCGGAAGGCATCCGTCACACCGGTGTCGACGAGCACCAGGGTGTCGCCGGTCCGGTGGACGAGGGCGTTGCCGACGTCCGGCTGCCCGTGCTCGACGTCGAGTTCCTGGCCCAGGACCAGCACGGTCGAGGCATCGATCTCGATCAGGTCACCGAGTGTGGTCACACGTCCTCCCGCGGTCCCGTCCCGTTGGGTCCGGACCCGGTTCGCCGCGCGGCCGTCGGCGGGCGGACGACGACGGGCCCGGTCACGAGCGTACGCCGCACCGGGTGCGGCGGCCCCCCGGACGTCCGGCGGGGGCGCGTTACTCGTCTTCCAGGGCCGCCACCAGCGCGGGCAGGTTGCCGCCGGCCACGGCGAGGGCGAGGTGGTCGTGGTAGTCGCGGCTGCTGACGATCAGGCCGTCACGGACCCGCAGCACCTGGATGTTGGCGGCCTCGAAGGTCCGCCCGGTGTCGCGGTGGAGCACGTGGTAGTCGAACTCGGCGACGACCACCTCCGCGTCGTCGGTCTCCCGCACGACCACGTTCGCCGGGGTCAGTTCCAGCGGCGAGCTCGCGGCGACCTGGGCGAACCGCTCCCCGAGCACGGCCCGCCCCACGAACCGGCGCGGACCGACCGGCGCGAAGACGGTCTCCACCACGGCGTCCTCGGCATAGAGCTCGGCGAGCTCCGTGTACCGTCCCGCCCCGATGCCCTCGATCAGCTTCTGGAAGACCTCGCGCGGTGACAGGGCTTCGGGCATGACGAACCTCCGGTGGGATCCACGGCTAGAATCGGACTGGCAACTCCGTTTTCACGATACGGACTGGACACTCCGGTTGTCCAGGGTTCTCGGGATCACGCCGTCGACGGCGAAGGGTGGGACAGGGATGGGTGGCGCGCAGGAGCGCCCGTTGCGGGCGGACGCGGCCCGCAACCGGGCCAGGCTGCTGGACGTGGCCACGGAGGTGTTCACCACCCGTGGCGTCGGCGTGCCGACCGAGGAGATCGCCCGCATCGCGGGGGTCGGGGTGGGCACGCTCTTCCGGCACTTCCCGACCAAAGAGGCGCTGCTGGAGGCGGTGATGGTGCGCAGGCTGGAGGAAATGGCCGCCCGGACCGCACAGTTGGCCGCGGGGGCGGATCCTGCCGAAGCCTTCTTCGCCTGCTTCCGCCTGCTGGTGGAGCAGTCCGAGGGGAAGAACGAGCTCGCCGGGGCCCTCGCCGCGGCCGGGGTGGACGTCCACGCCTCCCTGCAGGGGCCGACCATGGAGATCCAGGGCAGGCTGGGCGACCTGCTGGCCGGGGCGCAGCGGGCCGGGGCGGTCCGGCCGGAGCTGGGGCTGCCGGAGTTCGTCGCCCTCCTGGCCGGCACCGGCAGGGCCCTGGAGCAGCTGGGAGCGGATCCGGCGCCCCGGGAGCGGATCTTCGAGGTGGTCTTCGACGGCATGCGGCCGCACTGAGGCGCCATGCGGCCCGGGTCGGGCCCCGGCGACGGACGGAGGTGACCGACGGACGGCCCCGGATTCGCCCTCACCGCCCTGCGGGCCGGTGCGCCCGTGGTACCCGTGGCCGTCGTGGGGGCCGAGGAGGCCGTCCCCGGGTTCGGCGAGATCCCCTTCCTGGCGAGGCTCCTGGACCTGCCCCGCTTCCCGTTGGCCCCGTTCTTCCCCTTCCCCGCGAAGTGGACGGTCACCATCGGCGAGCCGATCCCCGCGCCGGTCGGGCCCGAGACCCTCGCGCAGCGCGCCGACGCGGCCGGCGGGCTGTGCGCGCGGACCCGGGCCGCGCTCCAGGACCTGCTGGACCGCGAACTCGGCCGAAGGGACAACCTCTTCTGGTAGCCCCGGCCGGCGGCGACCCCGGCCTCACACCGACGGCAGCGATCCGCCCCGGCGGCGACGGACCCCCATCACCACGGCCGCGGCCACCAACAGCCCGAACCCGAGCAGCATGCCCGGCGCCCCCAGCACCCCCGTGAGGGTGACGAGCGCGACCAGGGGGAGGCCCGCGACGAGCACCGCGGAGGCCGTGCGCAGCGGGGCGAACGCCGGGCGACCGGCCGGCAGCAGCCCGCCCGCCACCGATACGACGGCGAACAGCGCGCCGAGCGGGGACGGCCGCGGCCGGTCAGGGCCGCCACGGCGCCCAGGAGCGTCACGACGCCCGACGCGCCCACCAGGAGCACGGGCCCGCCCCGCCGTTCCCGGAGGCCGCGCGCAGGGACGAGACCGTCAGCCTGGCCCAGAACATCGCGTCCAGGCCCGCCAGGACCCGCGGGGCGTCGGCGATGGCGGTGAGGATGAGCAGGGTCGGCTCTCGCAGAGGTTGATCATTCACAATGATCACGACAGCTCGGCAGCCGACATATGTCGATTGCCGACCTATACCTTCGGCCGCACACGCTCGGACGGACCCGGACGACGGGCCTTGACCTCAAGCACGCTTGAGGAAGGAGTCTTCCGTCATGGACACCGAAGAGATGCAGCGGCAGCTGCAGGCCCTGACCGACCGCGCCGAGATCACCGACCTGATGGACCGTTACCTGCGCTCACTGGACGACGGGATCTTCGACGAGGAGTGGGCGCGCGCGTTCCACACCGAAGACGTCACCGCGGAGATGCCCATCGGCACCGTCCACGGCCGCGACGCCCTCACGGCCCACGTCCGGCGCGCAATGGCGCTGTTCGACCGGACCGTGCACCTGGGCACCAACACCGGCATCGAGATCGACGGCGCCCGGGCCACCGCCCGTGGCGCCCAACTGAGCACCCACGTCCTGGCGGACGGCTCGGGCGATGTCTTCATCTCCGCCGGCCACACGCAGGCCCACCTGGTCAGGACGGCCGACGGCTGGCGGATCTCCGATTCGGCACTGCGGGTGGTGTGGACCCAGGGCCCTCCCCCGCTGCTGCCGGACGACTTCACCCCCGCCCCGCACGATCGGCCGGACCGCCCCTAGCAGGGATCCGGCTCCCCGGACGCGGCCCCGCAATCGGCCCCGCCTCCCCGGGCGAGCTCCGTCCACAGCGCGGTCTCGACCTTGCCCAGGAGGCGGGCCAGCTCCGCGCACTCGGCAGCTTCCAGGCCCTCCAGGGTCTGGCGCTCCAGCTCGCCCCAGGCCCTGCGCACCTCGACCAGCAGACCGCGGCTGGCGTCCGTCGCCTCCACCAGGGAGGCCCGCCGGTCCGACGGGTCGGGGCGGCGGCGCACGTGGCCGGCGTGCTCCAGGCGCTGGAGCATCTTGGTCACCGTGGAGGGGTCGAGACCCACCGCCTTGATCAGCTCGGACTGGCGCACCGCACCGCTGTCCCAGAGGTGCATCATCAGGAACTCCTGCCCGGGATGGAGCCCGAGTTCGCGCAGGACCCGGCCCGCCGCGATCCGGTGCAGGCGGGAGACCCGGCTGATCGCATGGCTCACCGGCCCGTCCAGCACGGCACTGGGCGCCGCCGCGCACCCTGACGCGGCGCGCGACTCCTGAACGGGTTCCGCAGTCATCGGGGCGCTCCTCCTGGAGGGGTGTGTCGTTTCCGGCCGTCGTCAGGTGAATCCTACCGGCGACCCCTATTTGATTGGTCGGCCAAGCAATGGGGTACGCTGCATCCACAGCCAATCATTGGCCGACCAACTATCTTTTGTGAGGCGAAGATGACCAGCGCGTTCGAACCCGTGCACCTCCCCGGCGCCACCCTTGCCAACCGGATCGCCCTGGCTCCCATGACCCGCAGCCGCGCGGGCGAAGGCGGTGTCGCGACGGCCCTCGTCAGCGAGTACTACACCCAGCGCGCCTCGGCGGGCCTGCTCATCAGCGAGGGGATCCAGCCCTCCGCCGTGGGTCAGGGCTACCCCTTCACCCCCGGGCTGCACAGCGCCGAGCAGGTGGCGGCCTGGCGCCAGGTCACCGACTCCGTGCACGCGGTCGGCGGCCGGATCTTCGCCCAGCTGATGCACTCCGGCCGGATCGGCCACCCGTCGCTGCTGCCCGACGGTCTCGTACCCGTGGCCCCGTCCGCGGTGGCCGCCCAGGGGCAGCTGTTCACGGGCGACGGCATGAAGGACTTCGTGACCCCGCACGAGCTGACCGGGGCCGAGGTGCGGGAAACCGTCGCCGACTACGCCCGGGCGGCCCGCAACGCGGTGGAGGCCGGCTTCGACGGGGTGGAGCTGCACGGGGCCAACGGTTACCTGATCCACCAGTTCCTGGCCCCCGGCTCGAACCTGCGCACCGACGAGTGGGGCGGCCCGGTGGAGAACCGCATCCGCTTCGCCGTGGAGGTGGTCCGGGCCGTGGCCGCCGCGATCGGCGCCGAACGCACCGCCCTGCGCGTGTCGCCCGGGAACACGTACAACGACATCTCCGAGCCCGACCCCCAGCCCGCGTACGAGGCGCTGGTCAAGGAGCTCGACGGGCTCGGCCTCGCCTACCTCCACGTCCTGGAGAACGGCCCCGCGGCCCGGGAGACCACCCTCGCGCTGCGCAAGCAGTTCTCCGGGCCGCTCGTACTGAACCCGGCGACCGAGGGGCCCACCGACCACCGCGCCCTCACCCTGATCGAGGACGGCACCGCCGACCTGATCGCCTTCGGCGCGCTCTTCCTGGCCAACCCCGACCTGCCCGAGCGCCTGCGTACCGAGGGCCCGTACAACGCGCCGGACCCCTCCACGTTCTTCGGGGGCGACGCCCGCGGCTACACGGACTACCCGGCCCTCTGACCGGGAACCGCCCTCCGTCCGGTAGGGGTTCCGGGGCCCGCCGCGAGCGGGCCCCGGAAGCCGTCACGCGCTCGCGGCCGCTCCGGCGGTCTCCGTCGCCGGACCCTGCGTACCGGTCGGGACGGGCCGCTCCGCCCGGGGGGCGGGGATGAGGGCGGCGACGGCCGCGGAGACCAGCGCGAGGGCGCCGCCCAGCAGCAGCCCGGTGCGGAAGCCGCTCTCGGAGGTGAAGGTGAACCCCCCGGCGGTGGTGGTCATCCGGGCCAGGACCACGCCGACGACGGCGGCTCCGGTCGAGGTGCCGAGCGAGCGCATCAGCGTGTTGAAGCCGTTGGCGGCGCCGGTCTCCGCGAGGGGCACCGCGCCCATGATCAGGGCCGGCATGGCCCCGTAGGCGAGGGCGACCCCGCTGTTGATCACCATGGCGGCGACCATCAGGCCCGGCGCCGTGCCCGCCAGCAGGAGGGCCACGCCGTATCCGGCGGCGAGTACGACGGCTCCGCAGACGAGCGTGACCTTGGGGCCGCGGGCGTTGGTGAGACGGCCCCCGAGGGGGGACACGACCATCATCATCAGGCCGCCGGGCAGCATCCACAGGCCCGCGGCCAGCATCGACTGGCCCAGGCCGTAGCCGGTGGCCTCGGGGTACTGGAGCAGCTGCGGGACGACCAGCATGCTCGCGTACATGCCGAAGCCGATGAAGACCGAGGCGAGGTTCGTCAGCAGGACGCGCGGGCGGACGGTGGTGCGCAGGTCCACCAGCGGGTCGGTGGTGCGCCACTCGAACCACCCCCAGGCCGCCAGGACCACGGCGGCACCCGCGAACAGGGCGACGGTGGTGGCCGAACCCCACCCCCAGTCGGCCCCCTTGGACACCGCCAGCAGCAGGCACACCAGACCCACGGCCAGGCCCAGCGCGCCGACGAAGTCGAAGCGCTGCCCCTTGGCACCGGCCGGGACGTCGGGGACGAAGGCCAGGATCATGCCGGCGACGGCCGCGGCGAGCGCCGCCGCGCCCCAGAACAGGAAGCGCCAGTCGGCGTACTGCGCGACCGCCGCGGAGAGCGGGAGTCCGATGCCCCCGCCGATGCCCATGGAGGCGCTGACCAGGGCGATGGAGGAGCTGAGCTTCTCGGCGGGCACGACGTCGCGGAGCAGGGCTATGCCCAGGGGGATCATGCCCATCCCGATGCCCTGCAGACCGCGCCCGACGATCATCGCGACGACGCCGTCGGACAGCGCGCAGACCACCGACCCGATGATCAGCGGCACCGCGCACGCCAGCAGCATGCGGCGCTTGCCGACCATGTCCCCGAGGCGCCCGCTGATGGGCACGCACACACCGGCGACGAGGAGGGTGGCGGTGACGACCCACGCGGAGTTGGAGGAGGAGGTGTGGAGGAGCGTCGGCAGGTCGGCCAGGAGCGGTGTGACCAGGGTCTGCATGACGGCCGCCGTGACGCCCGCCAGTGCGAGCGTGGCGATCACTCTGCCGGTGTGCGGAGCCGTGGGCGGCTGGGGCATGACGGGATCCCTAGGGGCGCGGTTCTGGGTACGGGGAGGTCGAGCAGACTCTATTCAGTAGTCAACTATCACTTCACGGCTCGCGGGGTGTCAACTCGAACTGACGACCGGTCCCCGGTTGTTAGGCTTGGGCCGTGCCCCCCGATACCCCCCGGCCCCTACGCGCCGACGCCGCGCGCAACGTCGAGAAGATCGTCCGGGCGGCCCGCGACGTGTACGCCGAGCAGGGGCCCGAAGCGCCGCTCGACGAGATCGCCCGGCGGGCCGGCGTGGGTATCGCGACCCTGTTCCGCCGGTTCCCCGACAAGGCGGCCCTGCTGCGGGCCGTGCTCGACCAGCAGTTCACCCAGGACGTCCTGCCCGTCATCGACCGCGCCCTCGTCGACGAGGACGCCCGCCGCGGGCTCACCACCGTGATCGAAGCCGCCCTGACCTCGGCGGCCGACGAGCACCACGTGCTCACCGCCGCGCGGAACGCCGGGGTCTTCACGGCGGAGACGAGCGCGCGCTTCTTCGACGCGCTCGACCCGCTGGTGGTCCGGGGCCAGCGGGACGGGGTGATCCGCGCGGACCTCGTGCCCGACGACGTGCAGCGGGTCATGGGCATGCTCGTGAGCGTGCTGTGGACCATGGATCCGGCCGAGGGCGGCTGGCGCCGCTACGTGGCCCTGGTCCTGGACGGTCTGTCCCCCGCCGCGGCCAGTCCCCTGCCGAACCCCGCGCCCCCGCTGCTGCGCAGGCAGCAGGCCTGAGCCCGCCGGAGTCGGCCCGACTCGGTCCGACTCGGCCCGTCCGGCCGAGGGGCCTACGCTGGAATCGACGGCCGATTCGGCGAGCGGCCTCCGGCCGTCACCCGTGGGCACCTGCCCCTCCCCCTCCGCGCAGGTGCCCACACCCCCGCGCCGTCAGGGCCTCAGCGGTCCTTCTGCGCGTTGAGCCGGGCCGCCTGGCGGGTGAGGTGGTCGCGTTCGGCCAGGTTGGACGCCTTGCGGGCCGCCTCGGCGTACAGGCGCGCCGCCGTTGCCGGGTCGCCGTCGCGTTCGTGGAGGTAGGCCGCCACGGCGGTGTGCCGGGGCAGGGACTCGTCCAGGGCGGCCAGGGCCGTCAGACCGGCGCGCGGGCCGTCGGCCTCGCCGACGGCCACCGCGCGGTTGAGCCGGACGACCGGGCTGTCGGTCAGCCGGGCGAGCTCGTCGTACCACTCGACGATTTGGACCCAGTCGGTTTCCGCGGCGGTCGGCGCGTCCGCGTGGAGCGCCGCGATCGCGGCCTGGGCCTGGTACTCGCCCAGCCGGTCGCGGGCGAGGGCCGTCTGCAGGATCCGCACGCCCTCGGCGATCGCCCGCGTGTCCCACCGGCGCCGGTCCTGCTCGGCGAGCGGGACCAGGCTGCCGTCGGGCGCGGTCCGCGCGGCCCGGCGGGCGTGGTGGAGCAGCATGAGGGCGAGCAGACCCGCGACCTCTGGGTGGTCGACCGCGTCCGCGAGCTGCCGGGTGAGGCGGATGGCCTCGGCGGCGAGGTCGAGGTCGCCGGAGTAGCCCTCGTTGAAGACCAGGTAGAGCACGCGCAGCACGGTGGAGACGTCGCCGGGCCGGTCCAGCCGCACGCCCGAGACGGTGCGCTTGGCCCGGCTGATCCGCTGCGCCATGGTCGCCTCGGGCACCAGGTAGGCCCCGGCGATCTGGCGGGTGGTGAGCCCGCCGACGGCGCGCAGCGTGAGGGCGACCGCCGATGACGGGGTCAGCGCGGGGTGGGCGCACAGGAAGTAGAGCCACAGGGTGTCGTCCGCCCCGGGTGCGGGCCCGGGCGGCGGCTCCCGGTCCACGCGCTCCTCGCGCCGCCGGCGCGTGGTGTCGGCCCTGGCGGCGTCGAGGAAGCGGCGCCAGGCGACGGTGACCAGCCAGCCCTTCGGGTCGCGCGGCGGGTCCGCCGGCCAGACGCGCACCGCCTCGACCAGGGCGTCCTGTACGGCGTCCTCGGCCGCCGCGAAGTCGGCTCCGCGGCGGACGAGGACGGCGAGCACGCCGGGCGTGAGGCTCCGGAGCCGGGCCTCGTCCATGGCAGGGGTCACTCCGTGATGGTGGGCGGGCAGACCAGGAAGGGGCGCAGTTCGAGCCACTCGTGGATGGGCTTGCCGCCCGCCCCGGGAGCGGCCGAGAGTTCCCCGGCCAGCTCGACGGCCCGTTCGTAGCTGTCGACGTCGATGATCATCCAGCCCGCGATGAGGTCCTTGGTCTCGGCGAAGGGGCCGTCGGTGACGGGCGGGCGGCCTTCGCCGTCGTAGCGGACGAAGGTGCCCTCGGGGGCGAGCGCCTGGCCGTCGACGAACTCGCCGGTCCCTTCGAGCCGGGCCGCGAAGTCGTTCATGTACCGCATGTGGTCCGAGATCTCCTCCGGGGTCCACTGGTCCATCGGTACGTCGTTGACCGGGGCCGGGGCGCCGCGGTAGTGCTTGAGCAGCAGGTACTTGGCCATGATGGCTCTCCTCCGTGCGGTGCGGGTGCGACCCATTGTGGTCGCGTTCACTGCGGGGACGGAGCGGGGCACGGGTTCTCGACATCGCGGGCGGAATTTTTTTCCGGGCCCTGCCGGACGGTCCCCGGAGCGCGGTGCGCACCTGCGCCTCGGCGCCCTCCCGACGGCCGGGACCGGTCTCCTTCAGGCGCTGCCCGTCGGTGCCGCCACAGCGCGGCCCGCTGGGGCGTCCGCGCCGTGCGAGGCCGTGTCGATCACTTCGTCCAGGACGTCGCGGGAGCGGACCAGGTCGGCGATGAGGCGGTTGATCCGGTCGCGCTCCGCGGTAAGCTCGTCGACGAGCTGCGGGGTGGCGACCTCGCTCGGGCGGCCGTCCGTGTCCCGCATGCAGGGCAGCAGCTGGGCGATCTTCCTGCTGTTCAGGCCCGCGGCGTAGAGGGTCTGGATGCGGACGACGCGGTCGACCGCCCACTCGCCGTAGTCCCGGTGGCCGCCGGGAGTGCGCTCCGCGCGCAGCAGTTCCTGCGTCTCGTAGTAGCGCAGGGAACGCTCGCTCACCCCGCTGCGCCGTGCCAGTTCACCGATCCGCATTCCCCACCCCGAAACCCCGAACGGCGCGACTCGAACCTGCCCTTGACGTCAACTTCTACCATGCCGCCACGAGTCGCTACGAGACGGCCGGGCGGGGGTAGCGGACCACGAGGAGGGCGTCCACGTCCTCCTCCGCCGCGCGGTACAGGTGTGGTACGTCGGCCGCCCAGTGGGCGTGTCCGCCCGGCCCGACCCGCCGGGGCGGCCCCGCGCGCTCGCCCACCCAGGCCGTTCCCCCCAGGACGACGATGCGCTCCGTCGCCCCGGCCGTGTGGCCGGCGGACTCCTGGACCGCTCCGGCGCGGATGCGGATCCGGTAGGTCTCCGTGACCGCCGCGGCGTCCTCGAAGCGCTCGGTGAGGACCGCGTGCACCGCCGCGCCCGACAGCTCCGCGGGCAGTCCCGTCGTGTGCAGCGCCGTGCTGAGCGGGAGCTCCAGGGCGGTCGTGAGGGCGTATCGCCGCACCCTATCGTTCCACATACAGAACGTTCTCTATGCGGAACATCCCGTCGGAGGAGCCCCCCGTGCAGCCCGAGCACCCCACCCCCGCCCTGCCCTCCCTGCCCGCCCGGTCCGCGCAGGTGGCCCGCGCCCTCGCCGAAGCCGGCGTCCCGGGCCGGGTGCGCCAACTCGACCGGTCCGCCCGCACGGCCGCCGAAGCCGCCGAGGCGCTGGGGTGCGACATCGGGGCCATCGCCAACAGCCTGGTGTTCCTCTCGGGGGACGAGCCCGTCCTCGTCCTCACCAGCGGGCGGCACCGGGTCGACACCACCGCCCTCGCCGCCCGCTGGGGGCGCCCGGAACTCCGCCGCGCCACCGCCGAGCAGGTCCGCGAGGCCACGGGGCAGGCCATCGGAGGCGTCGCCCCCGTCGGACACCCGCGGGCCCTGCCCACCGTCGTCGACGAAGCGCTCACCGGCCACGCCCGGATCTGGGCGGCTGCGGGGACCCCGCACACGGTGTTCCCCACCACCGCCGACGAGTTGCTGCGGCTCACCGGCGGCCGCCTGCTGCCGGTCGGCCCGGGGACGGGCGCCGAACCGGCCTGACCGCGGCCGCCGCGCACCGCGCGCGCCGCCCCAAGGGGCCGCCCATACTGAGGGGATGAGGCGGACCCGTACGATGCTGCTGTGCGTCGCCGGCCTGCTGGGCACGGTCTTGCCGGCCGGGGCCGCCACAGGCCCGTCATCCGTCGCGCCCGCACCACCGGCGGCCTGCACCGCATCGCCGGGCCCGGCCCGGGGCGACGCGCTGAAGGTGCTCGCGACGGCCCGGCAGGCCCAGCGGGAGCTGGGGCTGAACTCCGTGGTGCTGCGGGTCTCCTCCGGCGGCCGGGAGGTGCTCACCACCGCGCTCGGGCAGTCGATGACGGGCGTACCGGCCGAACCGTCGATGCACTTCCGTACGGGGTCCGTCGCCATCGTCTACATGGGCATCGTCCTGCTCCAGCTCGTCGAGGAGGGCAGGGCCTCGCTCGACGACCCGGTGTCCCGCTGGCTGCCCGACGTACCGCACGGCTCGGAGATCACCCTGCGGATGCTCGGCAGCTCGACCTCCGGACTGCACGACTACGTGACCGACCCCGCCTTCCTCGCCGAGATCAAGGCCCGGCCGTTCCGCCAGTGGACGCCGGCCGAGGTCATCGGGATCGCGACGAAGCAGCCCCTCCTGTACCGGCCGGGGACCAACTGGAACTACTCGCACGCCAATTTCGCGATCCTCGGCGCCGCCCTGGAGAAGATCGGCGGGCTCCCGCTGGACCGCCTGCTCGCCCAGCGCGTGATGCGGCCGCTCGGGCTGGACCAGACCTCCAACCAGTACACACCGCAGATCCCGGAACCCGTCCTGCACGCCTTCACCTCCGAGCGCGGCACCTACGAGGAATCCACCTTCTGGAACCCGTCCTGGACCACGGCCCGCGGCGCGGTGCTGACACAGGACATCTGCGACCTCGACCGGTCCGCGCGCGCCGTCGGGACCGGGGAGCTGCTGTCCGCCGGGTCCTTCCGGACGCAGCTCGATCCGGGGACCGTCGGCCTGGGCCACGCCACGCCTTCCTGCCCGCCCGGTGTCTGCCTGCTGACCAACACCGCGGCCCGGCACTTCGGCCTGGGCGTGATCGTTGTCGACGGCTGGATCCTGACGAACCCGTCGTTCTCGGGCTACGCGGCCATCCAGGCCTATCTGCCGGCGCGCGGACTGGCGATCTCCGTGTCCGTGACGAAGGGTCCCGGGAGCCCCGAGGGGAACTCGGCCCAGACCATCGCCGAGCGCATCTCCGCGGTGCTGGCCCCCGGGCAGGCCCTCAGCATGCCGTGAGACGCCCGCACGAGCCCCGGCGCCGACCCCACCAGGCGTTCCGCCGGCCCGTGTGCGCCCGTTCGAGGCAGCCGGTATCGTCCGATATGTGCGATCCACCCGATCCGCGGCCCTGCCGGTCGGGCAGCCGTGGATGTCGGCGGAGGACGCGATCACATGGCCCATCACAGGATCAGCCCGAGGGGCACCCCTCCCAAGCGCCTCAAGGACCCGCACTCCACCGTGTCCACCGCGGTGAACACGGTGGCCGTGGCCGCCCTGGTCCTCCTGGCGGGCGCAGGCGGCGCGACACCGGCCGGCGCCACGTCCCGGGCCGCGGCCCCCGCCGCGCGGTTCGTGCCCGGTCCCTGCCCTGCGACGCCCGAAGCCGTCGCCGCACTGGACGGCGCGAAGTGCGGTTTCCTGGAGGTCCCCGAGAACCGTTCGCGACCCTCCGCGCGCACCATCCGGCTCGCCGTCGCGGTCATTCCCGCCGCCTCCCCGAAGCCCGCCCAGGACCCGATCGTGTACATGGCAGGCGGTCCGGGAGGGGACGCGTTCGACGACATCTCCCTCCTCGTCGACGCCGGGGTCAACCGTGACCGCGACCTGATCGTCATGGCCCAGCGCGGGAACCTCCACTCGCAGCCGAACCTCGCCTGCCCGGAGATCGACCGGGCCTCCGCCCGGGCCGTGGGCCTGCGCTACGACGACCCGTCGGCGCGGCGGCTCCTGGTGGGCGCGGCGAAGCAGTGCCGTGACCGCCTCGCCGCCGACGGCACCGACCTCGGCGCCTACAACACCGGCGAGAACGCGGCCGACTTCGCCGACCTGCGCACGGCGCTCGGCGTCCGCCAGTGGAACGTCTACTCCTACTCCTACGGCAGCGACCTCGCCCTCACCTACCTGCGCGAACACCCGCGGGGAATCCGCTCGGTGGCGCTCGACTCCGTCACGCCTCCGCAGGCCGTGAACCTGCCGTGGACGTGGAGCAGCGCCCGGGAGGGCGTCGACGCCGTCCTCGGCGCCTGCCGCGCGGAGCCCCGCTGCCAGGGCCGATACCCGGACGTGGCCCGTACGCTCACGGAGCAGGTCCGCAAGCTGGAGGCGCACCCCCTGACGCTCCACGCCGCTCCGCCGAGCGGCGGGAAGCCCGTGAAGGTCGTCCTCGACGGCGGGGCGCTGGTGAACCTGATCGTCGGCAACGGCGTGCGGCCGGCCGACCTCCCGGCGGCCCTCGACGAACTCGCCCGCGGGAATCCGCAACGCTTCGCGCGGGCCCGCGCGGCCGACGCGTACCCCGCCGTCGGCCGGACCGCACACGGCCTGACGGAGTCGGTGGCGTGCGGCGAATGGGCGCCGGGGTACACGCAGTCCCAGGTGCTGGACGCGGGGCGCGAGGCCTTCCCCGGCATGCCGGACACCGTACTGGCGCAGGCGCCGCAACTCCCCTTCCAGCGGGAGGTGTGCCGCGTCTGGAACGTTCCCGACCGGACCGCCGCCCAGCGGGTGGCCACGGTCAGCGCGGTGCCGGCGCTCGTCCTCTCGGGGACGTTCGACACGAAGACAGGGGCGAGTTGGGGCGCGCGCACCGCACGTGACCTGTCGCGCTCGACCGCCGTGCGGATCCCCGGGGTCGGGCACTTCGTCGTTCCCCAGTCGCCCTGCGCGCAGACCGTGCTGGCCTCGTTCTTCGCCCGCCCCACCGCACCCGACACCGGGTGCGTGGCCGGCCTCGCACCGAAGCCGTTCACGATCGCCCCGAAGTGACCGGGAGGCCTGATGGGACCCACCGAAGCGCCCCGCCGCCGTCGCACGGGACGGCGTCTGCGTGCCGTACCGGCCGGGCTGGCGACCGGCATCCTCGTCACCGGCCTGGTGGCGGCTCCCGCCCACGGCACCGGAGCCGGCCCGGGTCCGGGCTCCGGTACGGCGATCGGCACGACCCCGCGCACGGTCGGCGACGCCCACTACGAGCCGGGCCCCTGTCCGAAGACGCCGGAGCCGATCGCCGCCCTGAAGGGCGCCCGCTGCGGCACCCTGACCGTGCCCGAGAACCGTGCCGAACCCGGCGGCCGGAAGATCAGCCTCGGAGTTGCCGTCGTACCCGCGGTCTCGCAGCGGCCGAAGCCCGACCCGGTGGTGTGGCTGGCCGGTGGCCCCGGCGACGATGCCGTCGGCGAGGCCCAGCTGGCGGTCGACGGCGGGATCAACCGCGACCGGGACCTCATCCTGATGTCGCAGCGCGGCACGTACTCGGCCGACCCGGTGCTGACCTGCGCCAACATCGACGAGTTCGCCGCACGCTCGGTCGGCCTGGTCTACGACGCCCCGTCCACCGAGCGCCTGCACGTCGACGCCACGCGCACCTGCCGCGAGCAGTCGGTCGCCCGCGGCGCCGAACTCGGCGCCTACGACAGCACCGAGAGCGCCACCGACTACGCGGACCTGCGCCTCGCGCTGGGCCTGCCGCAGTGGAACGTGTTCGGCATCTCCTACGGCACCGACCTGGCCCTCATCTACCTGCGTGACCACCCCGAGGGGATCCGGTCCGTCGGCATCGACGGCGTCCTGCCGCCGTCCACCGCCGGCTCCGCCCTGACCTGGAGCAGCGCCCGCCAGGGCTTCGACGGCCTGTTCCGGGCCTGCGCGCAGCAGCCCGCCTGCGCCCGCCGCTACCCGGACCTCCCGGCCACCTTCGACCACCTGGTCCGCCAACTCGAAGCCGAGCCGGTCACCACCACCGTCAAGGTGCCGGGCCGTGCCCAGCCGGTGAAGGTCGTGCTCGACGGCGGGGCGCTGGTCAACTGGATGACCTCCGCCACCCACGTCGCGGCCGGCGTGCCCCTTTCCCTCGACGAGCTGGCCCACGGCAACCCGCGGCGGATCGCCGAGCAGTGGGCGGGCGCCAAATTCAGTCCCCAGGCGATCGGGCGGATCGCGCACGGGCTGGCGTTCGGGGTGTTCTGCCGGGAGTGGGTGCCCTTCGAGACCGAGGCCGACACCCTGCGGGCCGGACGGGCGGCGTTCCCGACCTTCCCCCGCTCGGTCCAGGCCCAGGCTCCCCAGCTCACGTTCCTCCACGCCGACTGCGACGCCTGGAAGGTTCCCGCCGCACCGCGCTCGGTCCGCGACGTCACGCGCAGCGACGTCCCCACCCTCGTGCTGTCGGGCGGGTTCGACTCACAGACCGGGGCCCGCAGCGGGGAGGTGGCCGCCCGCACCCTGAGCCGCGCCACGGTCGTCACCATCCCGTACGTCGCCCACGTGACGTACGCGTCGTCCCCGTGCGCGCAGGAGATCACGCTCTCGTTCCTGGACGCCCCGACGGCGCCGAAGACCGGGTGCGTCAGCGGCGTCCGGCCGCCCGCGTTCGACACGGGACCGCGCACCTGACCTCCCGTGAACACCGTTGCCGGGAGGCGGATTTGGCCCGTCCCCGGCCGCGCGGCATGCTGATCCGGACTGCCGGGTCCGATCCGCGCAGCGGCCGGGGCGGGAGGGATCACGTTGATCGTCTGGGCGAACGGTGCGTTCGGCAGCGGAAAGACCACGCTGGTCGCGGAGTTGAGCGGGCGCTGGCCCGAGGCCCTGGTCTACGACCCGGAGATGGTCGGCTTCGCGGTCCCGCGGGAGACGTTGGAGCAGCGGATCGACGGCTGGACCTTCTTCCCCGACGATCCCGAGCGGGAGCAGCGGGTCCGGCACTGGGCCAAGGGCAGGATCGAGGCGTGCGCGGCCGCGGCCGGCACCCTGCCCGGCGACACCGTGCTCCTGGACGGCTCCCTGGCTCCGGGGGAGTTGGCCGACCGGGTACTGGCCCGGGTCCGGCCGGGCGGGGCGTGAGCGCGACCGGCCGGGTGCGAGGTAGCCGTGGTCCGTGTGCCGCTCGCCCATGGCGCCGTTCTGGCAGAGCGGGGGCATGGCGCCCCGGGTCGTGGCCGGAGGCCGGAGGCCGTGGAGCGGGGGTCTAGTCGGGGGCCACCTTGCATGCGCTCACGGCCGTGCCGTTGGTCACGCCGCCGGCCGTGAGGCCGCTGACGCAGTGCGCGTGGTCGCCGGTCAGCCCGACGTAACACGCCATCCGGACGGAGTCCGGGGCCTCGCCGCCGTGGAGCTCCCGCTCGACCTGGTTGATGCAGGCCGTGACGTCCGCGTGGGCGGCGGGGGCGATGAAGGCAGCGCCGCCGAGTGCGAGGGTCAGGCCGGTGAGGACGCTCGCGATACGGGTGTACGTGCGCATGGGACGTACCTGCTCTCCGGGGTCGTCGCGTGGCCCGGCGCCTGGGTGTGCCGGATCCGCCGGGGAATGGCGCCGAGCACGCGGCCGGCGCACGGCCGCCGGGCCCGGACCCCGTACCGGACCGGCTCGGCGGGGCTTCCCTCCTCTTCCGACGCTAGAGCAGCCTCATGCCGCCCGCACCCGGTGGCCCACGCGCACCGGGCACGGCATTCGGGTGGTGGCGTGCCGTGTCGGGCGGCCGGGACCGGCCGGGTTCGCCATCCTGGGCCGGGCGCGGCACCGCGGTGGGCGCCGCACCTCCCCCATCGAGAAGGAGTACGCCATGGCGAAGGACGCGGTCGGACGGTTCCTCGCGGCTTTGGACCCGCAGCACCGGGAGGCCGTCGCCGGCAGACCGCGCGAGGAGCAGGAACGGCTCGCGGGCGCGTGGGAGCAGGAGCTGGAGTCGGACGACGAGCTCGACACCCTCGACGAGCTGTCCCCGCCCGCGGCCGAGGCCGAGGCGGCCCGGCGCGTCATGGCGCGCGAGGGCTGACCCGCCGTCGGGGCCGGGCCCGGCGGGCCGGGAGTCACTGCTCTTGCGCCGGGCGTCCTTCCCCGGCCATGAAGCGCCAGACGAGGGCGTGGCCCAGGACGATCAGCGCGATCAGCATGAGGGCTTCGGCCTGGATGGGGCGCAGGCCGATGTGGCCGGCGAGTTCGGGGAAGGCGCCGACGACGGCGATCAGCAGGTAGAGCAGGGCTGCGCCGGCCTGCTGCCAGGTGACGAAGTGGTCGCCCCGGGCACCGGCGCGGGTGAGCAGCCTCAGGGTGCACAGGCAGCCGACCACGGCGAGGGCGATGAAGGCGACCCGCCAGATCTGCGGCTGCTCCGTGCCTCCGACCTGGGCGAAGAGTCCCATCAGGGCGGGCAGCAGGAAGGAGAGGTAGATCCCGCCCACGATCCTGCGCAGGGGTGGTTCGCGCATCCATTCCGGGTGGCTCTGCACCACGTTCCACCACAGGCCGACCAGGGTGAAGCAGGTGGCGGAGAAGAGGGCGTAGAAGGTGCTGACATCCATGGGTGACGAGCGTGGCAGCGATGTCCGCCCGGGCGGACGGTACACGCCCTGCGCGCCGGGCCCACCGCCGGTACGGACTACACCGTCGGGCAGGATGGTCGGATGGACCCCATCCCCACGATCCGCGCCCGCACTTCGGCTCCGGCACCGGCACCGGCACCGGCCGCCACCCTGCGGACACGTCTCGTGGCCGCCGGGGCCGCGGTGGCGACGGTGGGCGCGGGGCTGGGGCTCAGGGCGGTGGCGGCGGGGAGCGTGGCCAAGTACGGCGGGGACGCGCTCTACACCGTCCTGGTCCTCGCGCTGGTCGTCCTGCTCGCGCCCCGGCTGACGCCCCTGCGGGCCGCGGGGACGGCCCTGGCCATCAGCTGGGCGGTCGAGTTCCTTCAGCTCGGCCCCTGGCCGGCGGAGCTCGCCCGACACAGCCCCGTCGCCCGCCTGGTACTCGGGTCCACCTTCAACGCACCGGATCTGTTCTGGTACGCGGCCGGCGCGGCGGCGGGCTGCCTCGTGCACCGGGCCGTGCGCCCGGGCCGCCGCGGCGCCGGGCGCGTTCCCCTCAGCCGCCGGGGGTGAAGGTCACCGGCAGGGCCTCGGGCCCGCGCAGACCGCCCGGCCGCCACGGGAGTTCGTCCGGCGCGACGGCGAGGGCGAGTCCGGGAAGCCGGCGCAGGGCGGTCCCGATGGCGATCTGGCCCTCCAGGCGGGCCAGGGGTGCGCCGAGGCAGTAGTGGATGCCGTGTCCGAACGCGAGGTGGGCGTTGTCCTGCCGGGTGATGTCCAGCCGTTCGGGAGCGGCGAAGCGTGCCGGGTCGCGGTCGGCGATGGCCGAGGCGATCAGTACGGTGGCGCCGCGCGGGACGGTCACTCCCGCGATCTCCGCGTCCTCGCGCGCGAACCGGGCGATGCCGGGGTTGACGGGGCCGTCGTAGCGGAGGAACTCCTCGACGGCGCCGGGCAGCAGTCCGGGATCCGAGCGCAGCAGGTCGAGTTGGTCGGGGTGGGCGAGCAGCATGGCGATGCCGCCACCGATCAGATTGACGGTGGTGATGTAGCCGGCGACCAGGAGCAGGAAGACCATGGCGATCAGCTCGTCCTCGGTCAGCCGCTGTTCCTCGTCGCGGGCGGTCACGAGGGCGCCGAGCAGGTCGTCCCCGGGGTCCTGCCGTTTGGCGCCGATGAGCTCGGTGACGTAGGCGCGCATGTGCTGCCAGGCCTCGTTCACCACGGCCGGGTCCGGCAGTTCCGGCCCCCGCGTGATCATGCGGTCGGTCCATCGCTGGAAGTCGTGACGGTCGTCGACCGGCACGCCGAGCAGTTCGCTGATCACGGTGACGGGGAGGGGGAGCGCGAAGTCCGCGATCAGGTCGGCGTGGCCGGACTCGACGACGGCGTCGAGCAGGCGGTCGGTGACGTCCTGGATCCGGGGCCGCATGGCGGCGACGCGGCGGGCAGTGAACGCCTTGGAGACCAGCCGGCGCAGCCGGGTGTGGTCGGGCGGGTCGCTGCGGAGCATGTTGCTGAGCATCGACTCGCGTTCGGTTTCGGGGAGCTGCTGCAGGAGGCGGGTGTCCGAGGCGTCGCGCACGTCGCTGCTGAGGCGGTGGTCGGACAGTGCGGCGAGCGCGTCCTCGTAGCGGGTGACGAGCCAGGCCTCCAGGCCGCCCCCGATGAGGACATGGCGTACGGGTCCGTCCTCGCGCAGCTTCGCGTACAGGGGGAAGGGGTCCGCGACGAAGGCCGGGTCGGTGTAGGGCAGAAGGACCGGCCGCTCACTCATGTTGCCTCCAGGAGTACGTCGCCCGCGCTGTGGAGAGCGAGGATACATATCCCGTATTCCCCGAATGCCGGTTTTCGGTCACGCTCGTACCGGTCACGCCCGTGCCGGTCAGTCCCGTACCAGCAGCACGCAGGCCGCCAGCACCACCGCCAGGGCCAGGGCCAGGACTCCGTAGACCGCCCGGTGGTCGCGGAGCACGGGCAGGAAACGGTCGAGGGCGAAGCGGCCCGGGCCCGTGAGGGCCAGGGTGACGGCGGCGGCGATGATCAGGGACTCGAACTCCACGCCCTCCTGGCCGATCACGGCCCCGGTCCACTTGACCGTGACGGCGTTGATCATCACGCCGACGATCGCCGCGGCGGACAGCGGGGTGAGGAGGCCGAGTACCAGGCCCAGACCGCCCAGCGTCTCGGTCAGACCGGCGATCACCGCCATGGCCTCGCCCGCCGGGTAGCCGGCCTTCTCGAAGAAGCGGCCGGTGGGACCCGGGCCGGGGCCGTCGAACCAGCGGAACAGCTTCTGGGTCCCGTGCACGGCCATGATCACGCCGAGTACGAGGCGCAGTACGGGCAGGCCGACGTCGTAGGGGGTGGTGTTACCGGTCGAGGTGCGGCGGGCGGAGGGGAATCGCATCGTGGCCATGGTGGCGCTTTCCGTCGGGGGCGTGCGGAAGGAGGAGGTCCCAGGTGGTGGTGATGGTCCGGGAGCCGTCCACCGGAAGTGCGGGGCGGGTGGCCCTCCGGTGGCGTCGTCTGGGCCCAGAGTGGCGAAAACCGAGCCGGAATGCGCGGTAGGCGCGTGCGCGCGTCGGCCGTTCACGAACGTGCGTTCGGGCGGACATGGTGTCCGTTCGACCGGCACGCCCGGCCCTTCGGCCGGGCCCGCTTCCGGGGCCGACACCGGGCGGTACGGCCGCCCTCACACCAACAGGCCTTCCCATGGCCGGAGATGAGCGGCCGGATGGCCCCTGCTATGGTGCGCCGATGTCAACGATCAAGCAGTTCCAGGTCACCTTCGACTGTGCGGAACCCGAGCGTGTCGCCCGCTTCTGGTGCGAAGTGCTGGGATACGTCATCACTCCGCCGAGGGGGTTCGCCACCTGGGAGGAGTACGAAGACTCCCGGTCCCCCGAGGACCGGGGTTCGTGGTGCGCCTGCGTCGATCCCTCGGGCGTGGGTCCGCGCCTGTACTTCCAGCGCGTCCCCGAGGGCAAGGCCGTCAAGAACCGGGTGCATCTCGACGTGCGGGTCGGCACCGGGCTCGTGGGTGAGGAGCGCCTCGCCGTACTCGAAGCCGAGTGCACCCGGCTGATGGCGCTCGGCGCGGTGCGCGTACGGCTGCTGTACGACGGCGGCGATGACTCCTGCATCGCGATGCAGGACGTCGAGGGCAACGAGTTCTGCGTCGACTGAGCGTCCCGCGCCCGCGGTCGTCGCCGGGGTCAGTAGCCCCACACGCCGAGCTCGGTGATGGCGGCGAACAGGTGCCCCCACACTCGTCCACCGGGCGTGTCGGTGTCCGCGGTGACCGGATCCAGGGCGGCCGCCTCGCGCAGGAAGTCCCCGGTGCCGTCCTCACCCGGGTACGGGCTCCAGCACGCTCCCATGAAGCGGCACACGGCCTCCAGCAGCCGTACGAAGGTCTCGGTGTCCCGGGCGAAGGGGAAGGGCCCCTCGGCGTTGCGGACCATCCACACCGCGCCCGTGTCCGGGTGGACGAACACCCGGCCGCGGTCGGCGTAGCCCAGGTCGAAGGCGCCCAGCCGCAGCAGGCCGTTCTCCCCGGGCTCCTCCTGACGGGCCCCCTCCGCGGTCCACCCCAGGGTGAACGAGGCCACCCCCGCCGCCCAGTACCCCGGCAGGCCCGCCCCGGCGATCAGCTCCCGCGTGGGGGCGTGGGTCAGCGTCGGCGGCTGGTGCGCCGGGGGCAGTCGCAGCACCCCGCCCGAGCCGAACGCCGCCTCCAGGCGGGCCGTGTCCAGCGGGGCCTCCGCGGGCGTCGGGCCCGCGAACCACGGTTCGCCCGTACCCGGTGAGGCGGTGTCGGAGCCGACGGCCGACCGGTCGGCCCGCGCGTCGGCGTTCCGCTCGATGACGACGAGGCCGCGCGGCTCGACCAGCAGGATCCGGCCCCCGCCCAACGCGACGGGTTCCTCCCAGGCTTCGAGGCGGTGGAGGTCCTCGTCGTCCCCGTCCGGGTCGAAGAGGATCGGACCGTCCTCGACCGGAGCGTCGAACGGCCGCGCGGTGAACTCCCCGTCCGCCGGCGCCAGGAGCTCCTCCCCGGTGGCCGGGGACAGCCAGCGCTCACCGGCCAGCGCGGCCCAGAGCTTGAACAGCACCTGGCCGTCAGGCCCCTCGTGGACCTCCACACCGGCGTCCCCGCTCAGGTTGGGCTGGGCCCGGTAGGCGCCCACCGGCCGCCACCAGGCCCAGACCGTGCGCCACGGCATCTCCGGCTCGGCCCCGGCGACCAGGGTGGCGTAGGCGTCGTGGCCCAGTACCTTCGCGGCGAAGTGCAGCCACGAGGCGAACTCCACCCGTGACACCTCGGCGCCGTCGAGCACCGCGACGGCCTGGGAGTAGACCTCCCGGCCGGGTCCGCCGCCCGTGACGGGAAGGTCCCGGAAGGCCTCGGGTCCGGCCGTCAACAGGGCCGAGGGGGAGGCGAACAGGGCGTCAAGGTCGTCGTGGGGCATGGGGACATGATGCCAACCCCACGCACCGCACCGCGTCCACGGATCACGGCCGTGGCACCGCCCGGGCGTCGGCCGCCCGACGGTTGCGGCGGAGGGCCTCGTGCAGGCGGGCGGACTGGGTGACCAGCCGGGAGCGGCCGGTGCCGGCCGCCGCGACGGCGAGGCCGGCCGGTTCCGGTGAGGCCGCTCCGGACTGTTCCACGCAGTCGGCGGCCAGCGCGAGCAGTTCCCCGGTGCCCACGCCCGTACCGGTGCCGGTGCCGGTGAGCAGCGCGGGCAGTGCGGCGGCCAGTACGGCCCACGTGGTCGCGTGGGCGCCCGTGGCGGCGGCCGTGCGCAGCGAGTCCGCGAGCCGGTTGGACTTGACCGTGCCCAGGCCGAGCAGCTCGGCCAGGTCGGTGCCCAGGCGTACGCCGTCCAGTTCCCCGCGGGCGGCGAGGGTGAGCAGCGCGTCCACCGCGGTCAGCCGGTCCTCGGGGTGCCTGGCCCCGAGCCCGACGGCGATCACGAGGTGCAGGGCCGGGCCCGCGGGCCCGCCGGCGGCGGCGAGCCGGGGCAGTACCGCCACCCCTCCGCGTCCTCCGTGGACCGCGCATGCCGTGAGGGCCGGGAGCCACCACGCCGACAGGGTCTCCCGGTCCTCGGGCAGGACGGCGATCAGCGCGAGGTCGTCCCCCGAGTCCCAGCAGCGCCCGCCCGCGTCGCGCGGCCGGGCCAGTTCGCGGAAGGGGTTCGGGAAGTCCCGCAGCACCTCCGGCCGCGCCCCGGTGTCCAGGACGATCCGCTCGGGCTCCTCGGTGTACCTGTACCCCATGGCCGGCGCGACGCGGCGGGTGACGGGAGCCCCCTCGCCGCCCCCGCCGAGCCAGGCCGCCAGCCGGTCACCCTCCGGCGTGCCCAGGGCGGCCGCCCCGGGGACCGCGGCCGGGTCGCGGCGGACGCGCAGCAGGGCCTGCGCGAAGTCCGCCGGGGCCGGGCTCTCCCCGAGGCGGTGGTACTCGGCGAGGCGCGCGACGAGGACCTCGGGATCCAGGGAGCCGGTCTGCGCGGTGGGCGTGGCGAGGAGGAAGGGCAACGGCCGGTCCGTGATGCGCCGTGCGGCCTCGGTCAGGCGCGCGTGGTGGGCGAGGCGGAGCCCGGTGTGGTGGCAGTCGCTCCGCCGGCTCACGTGCGGCGGATGCACTTCGCGGGCCGGCCGCGCCCCCAGGACGGCGGCGGCGACCTGTTCCAGGCCGGGCAGCTGTACCGAGGTGGTGTAGTACCGGGAGTCCTCGGGGTCGAGCCACCAGCGGCCGGCCAGCGCGGGCCCCAGCGCCTCGGCGAGGGCGGCGCGGTCCCGATGGGAGTGCCGGACCAGCCCGTCCAGGGCGCGTTCGAACTCGTCGAGGTTCACGGTACGGGAGTTGACGAGCGCGGCGACGAGTTCCACGGTCTCCGCGACCGTTTCCGGCGCGGGGGCGACCGGGACCGGGAGCGGGGGCGGCGGCAGGATCTCCCGGTAGGGCTCGGTGTCCTCGGCTCCGGTGGCGGACGCTCCGAAGAGCTCCGCCGCCCGGCCCCGGTGGGCGGGGCTCAGCAGCGGGGCCTGGTCGGCGAGTGCGGCCCGCAGCGCGGGGTCGTCGGTGAGGTGGGCGGCGGCCAGGTTCAGTGCCCGCTCCTGGATGTCGGTGTCCGGGTGTCCGAAGGCGTCGCCGAGTACCGGGAGCAGTTCGGGGGCGGCTGACGGGTCCCGTCGCAGTTCCTTGCCGAGGAGGACCAGTTGGGCCCGGACGAGCTTCTTCTCGGGGCGGAAGAGGGCGGCGGCCGACATTTCGGCGAGCAGACGGGGGGTGAGGCGGCCCGCCGCCGCGAGCCGGGCCAGTGTCTGCTGGGCCTGCCCGGCCACGGGTGACGGGGCGTCCGCGGTCAGCGCGATCCAGTCGGCGGCGCGCTCCGCCTCCTCGGCCCCGGTCGGGCGCAGGCCCTGGAGGACTGCCTGGTAGGGCTTCAGCTGGGCGGGTTTGCCGCCGCGCAGCAGGCGGGCGGTGCATCCGTCCAGGAGGGCGGCCCGGTCCACGTGCCCGTCCTCGGCGAGGGCTGCCAGCGCGGCGGGCCAGTGGTGGGGATGGTCCGGGTCGCAGCGCCCGGCGAGGGCGCGGACCGGTTCTGCGGTCTCGAAGAGGCGCGGGACGAGCGCGGTGGCGTACGGGTCCTCGCGCAGGGCGGTCGCCAGCGGGGTGCCGGACGCGCCCACCGCCGCCGCCCAGCCCTCGACGCAGCCGTCGGTCGTGGGCATCGGGCACCCGGCGAGCCGGACGAGTGCGCTGATCAGCGCGTAGTCCTGCTCGGCGGTGGCGGACCGGGCGGCCAGCCGGTGGGCGAGGTCGCCGAGCCACTTCGGGTCGCGGTCCGCCAGTACGTCGAGGAGGAGGTCGGTGGGGAGCTGCCGCCAGGAGCGCAGGTCGCGCGCACCGAGCCAGGCGGCGGCCGCCGCCGCGCCGGTGTGGCAGCCGGCTCCGGCGACGAGCAGGGCGGGGTTCATCAGGTCCCGTTCCTGCCAGCGGGCCCAGCCCGCTGCGCGCAGTTCGCCGCGCAGTTCCTTCAGTCCGGCGAGCAGGGCCTTGCGCCGGTCGCGGTCCAGTGGCCCCAGGAGCGCGGGGAGTTCGGCGGTGCGGCCCTCGCGGACGGCGGCGAGGAGGTCGTCGTGGGTGGTGTTCATCGTGCGGCTCCGGTCGGGGCGGGGAAAGGGCTGGGGGTGGTGGACGCTCAGACGGCGGCGGACGCGGAGGCCGGGGGCGCGGGCGTGGGCGTGGCCGTGACGGCCCGCAGGGCCATCCGGGTGGCGAGGGCGTGCTTGCAGGGGCCGCGACGACCCCGGTAGTCGGCCCACCACTGGCAGGTGCAGCTGAGCGCTCCGCCGGACTCGCGCACCTGGTACCGGCGTTCGCCGGAGGCAACGACGGCGCCGCGGGGAGGGTCCAGGGTGACGGCGCCCGCGGCCAGGAGTGCGTGCGCCGCGACCAGCCGGGGGTTGTGGCGCTCGGCGCGCCGGGCGTCGTAGGGCAGTTCGCGGTGGAAGTACGCGGCTTCGGCGATGTCGTAGCCGACCCGGCCCGCCGTGCCTAGGCGGGTGAGGGCGGCCCGTACCCGTTCCGCGGGGAGCCCCGACTGGTCGGCGAGGTCGGCCGGATCGATACGGGGTTCCCAGGCCAGCAGTACGGAGATCAGCTCGGCGTCCTCGGCCGCCGTGTCGGTGGCGAGGGCCTCCAGGACTCCGCCCTCCCCGGAGAATCCGCGGTCGGGCTCCGGGGAGAGGGTCAGGGTGAGCCGCATGCCCGGCAGGCCCAGTTCCCAGGCGGAGGCGGTGGGTTCGGTGCCGTGCGCCGCGGGTCCGTACACGCGCAGGCCGGTGGCGTGCCGCAGCACCCGCTGGAGGGCGGCGAGGCGTTCGGGTCCCGGCAGGCAGACCGCGCCGGGGACGGGCCGGGTGGTGGGGCGCAGCGTCCGGCCCGCGGGCACCACCCACAGCGCCGCGCCGGCGGCGGTGCCGCCCCCGGGGGTGCGCGGGAGGGAGCGCAGGAAGCGGGCCGTCTCGGTGGCGGTCAGTTCGGCGCGCAGGTCGAAGCCGGTGGTGATGGCCTGCGACTCGGCGAAGCCGCGCAGCCAGCGGTCGGGCAGCGGCACCTTCTTCTCGACGACCGGACCGTCGAGGGTGGTCACCGCCATCTCGTCGGGCCCGACCCGCAGGTGCAGCGGATCGTCTCCGGTGAGGCGGGACAGTGCTTCGCGCAGCGGGTTGTTGACGTCGACGTTGGTGGTGCCGTGGCCGGTCTCGGCGCCGCGCAGGCCTTCGGGCAGTACGTCGAGGCGGGCGTAGACCCCGCAGCACCCGGAGAAGGACTCGAAGCGCAGCCTGTCGCCGTTCCCCGTGACCACCGGGTCCAGGGAGGCCTGAAGGGTGCGCCGGTAGTAGCGGGCGGCGGCCACGTCCGCGACCGCGAGCAGGGCCCGCGCGGCGGCCTGGGGCGCGCCCAGGAACCCGGCGAAGAAGCGGGGGTGGGCCTCGGCCCCGGAGGGGGTCAGACCCCCCGCGGTCTCCAGGCCGAGGGCCTGGCCCGTCCCGGCGGCGGTCAGCGCGGAGGGGCGCGCGTAGGCGAAGGTGTGTGCGGTTCGCGTCATGTCCGGAACGCTAGGCGGAGCCACTGACAACGCCCCCGCGCACTACCGCGGGCAGCCGTGGCATGCTGTCAACTGCCGTTGCCCGTAAGCGACTTCACGTGTGACGGTGGATCGCCGGCGTCGCGCAGGGGGCGGTCGGGCGGTGTCGGACCCGCCGGCCGGGTCGTGCCAGCCCGTGGCGGTCGGCCCAGGAGCTGATGGCCGCGGCCAGTTCCCCGGGCCGGTCCTCGGGGGAATGGTGGCCGGCGAGCCCGTGGTGGGACACCTCCAGGCCCGCCATGTTCTCCTCGCACCAGGCCACCGCCGCCCGGTCGGTCATCGCGCCCGGGCCCGGCTCGAACGCCGCGAGCAGCTTGGGGACGTGGGGGCTGGAGGCCAGCCAGGACCCGTAGTGCTCGACGCGGGCCAGCTGCCGGCCGGCGGCCGGGAACTCGTCACCGGCCAGCGGTTTGACGATCGTCTGCCCGAGTCGCCCATGCCGATGAGGTCGGGGGCCAGCAGGCGGCGGCCGGGCGCGGCCACGCCGGGCAGTACGTTGCGCCACAGGTGGGAGGAGGTGGGGTTGCCGTGGAGGAAGACGAACGGCCGCCCGTCGGGGTCGCCTGCCTCGCGGTGGTGGAGGGTGGATCCGAGGACGGGGACGGTGGGCATCGTGGTGGGGCTCCGCTTTCTGCTCGGGAAGGCTCAGAGGTTGAGGCTCAGGACCCGGTCGACGGCGATCTCGACGACGACCAGGTCCGGCGGGGTGGGCGGCGGGGTGCCGTAGCGGGCGGTGTAGCGCCGCACCGCTTCGGCCAGCCGCCCGGGGTCGTCGGTGACGCGGGCCCGGCCTTCGAGGGTGATCCAGCGGAAGCCGTCCGCCTGGCAGAGCGCGACACGCGCCGCCGGGCCGCCCGCCACCACGTTCCGGGCCTTGCGCGCCCCAGCCCTCGTGGTCACCCGGACGAGGCCGTCGGTGGCTTCGAGGGTGAAGCGGACGGGGGCGGCGTGCGGGGTGCCGTCACCGCGGAGGGTGGTGAGGACGCCCGTGTCGGGGCGGGTGAGGAACTCGGTTGCCCGGAGCGGGAGTTGCAGGGCAGAGCGGCTCACTTCCGCTTCACGCCCTCGTTCCAGACGAGCTTGGCGACGTTCGGCTTCACGGCCGTGGTGATGACGCCCATGGCCGTACGGACGTAGCGCCGCTCCCCCAGTTCGCGCAGCATGCTCGCGGCGAGGTCGGTACGGGCGGTGAACACGCCGTCGGCGCTGTGCTCGGCCGTCCGGTAGTCCGTGACGACGGGGTGCTCGAAGAGGCCCGAGGGCCGGACGAGGGTCCAGTCCAGGTCCGTCCCGCGGACGGCGGCCTCCATCCGGCGCATGTCCTCGTGCACGGGGCGGGCGAGCCGGCGGTTCACCAGCGGGTCGAAGACGTGGTTGAAGAAGTGCGCGCCGGTGGGGCGCCAGTCCGGGTCGGCGACGCTGGACGTGATGGCCAGCAGGCGGCGGATGCCGTGGCGGGCCATGGCCGAGGTGATTGCGGCGGCGCTCGCCGAGTAGGTGGTGACGGTCCCTCCGCCGGGCCGTGTGCCGAGCGCGGAGAGCACGGCGTCCGTCCCTTCGATCGCGGCGCCCACCGCCGCCGGGTTGGTGGCGTCGGCGACGGCGACGGTGAGACCGGGCCGCGCGGGAAGGGAACCGGGGCGGCGGGTCACGGCGACGACCTCGTGGCCGGCGGCGAGGGCCTGGCCGGTGAGGTGGCGGCCGGTCGGACCGTTCGCGCCGAAGACGGCGATGCGCATCATGTCGGGAAGTCCCTTCGTGTGGTCGGTGGAACGCCCTTGACTGTGCCGATCACGAAACGCAGGCTCAACGGCGATGAATAACGACGTCGCCGCCCCCGCCCGCCCCCGGGGCCGCCCCCGGGGCAATCCGCCGACCCGCGAATCGATCGTCGCGTCGGCCCGTTCGCTGTTCCTGGAGCACGGCTACCGCGGCACCACCCTGCGCGCGGTGGCCGCGGCCGCCGGGGTGGATCCGGCCCTGATCGCGTACCACTTCGGCTCGAAGAAGGGCCTGTTCGCGGACGTGATGCAGTTCCAGTGCGCCACCGCGCTGACGGTGGACGAGGTCCTCGGCGGAGACCCGGCCACCCTCCCCGGCCGCCTGATCGACGCGGTGACGGGCCTGTGGGAGGACGCCGACTTCCGCCGGCTCACCGCGCGGGGCGACGAGGCCGCGGAGGCGATCCGCGAGTACCTGGAACACGAGCTGCTGGCCCGGCTCGTTGAATTCCTCGGCGGCCGGGACGCGACGGCACGGGCGACGGCCGTGGTGACGATCCTCGGCGGTCTCGTCTACACCCGCTACCTCAACCCCCTCCCCACCCCGGCGGCGCTCACCCCCGCCGAGGCCCGGCACGTCCTCACCCCGGCACTGCGCGCGGCGCTGTCCCCGGGACCCCGGGGCCGCACCCCGCGGCCCGCACCGGGACGGACCGCCGGGGCGCGCTGACCGGCCGATCGGGGGGCGCCCCCGTTCAGGCCACGGGGACGCGCACCCGCACCGATTTTCCGGACTCGTCGGCCGCGACGACGAGTTCACCGCCCGCCTCGGCGGCCAGCAGCTGGACGAGCAGCAGTCCGCGCCCGTCCTCGGCGTCCCGGGTGACCGCGGCGGCGGGTCCGGGCAGCCGCGGCAGGGCGCTCGCGCCGTCGGCGACCTCCAGGCGCAGCCATCCACGGTCGCAGGAAAGGCGGACGTACATCCGTCCGGTGGCGTCGGCGGCGTGCCGTACGACGTTGCCCACGAGCTCGCTGACGGCCAGCAGCAGGGTGTCGGCGAGGTCGGCGGCTATCCGCCAGCCTTCGAGCACGGCGCGGACGCGGCCGCGGACCAGCGGAACGCTCGCCGCGGTGGGCGCGGCGACCGAGTGGACGAACGTCCCGACGGGCGCGGGGCGGGTGGCTGCGGTGAGCATGGGGCGCTCCCAGAGAAGTTGCGCGACGGAGCCGTCCGACGGAGCGGCGACTCGTGCAACCGTTCCGATGGCCGGACGGGCGGAGGGCTTGTCGCCATGGGAAACGCGTCGCTACAGTCGCGATTACACGTGTAACACGCTACCTCCCCCCGGGCTCCGCGCACAAGCATTCCGGACAAACCACCCCGGAGCCCGGGCCCGGCAGAAGGGCCGCAATGACGCAATCCCACCCGGCCGACGCCTGCCCGGCGGAGCCCGGCCCGGCCGACACGGCCAGGCCTGCGCCGCCCTACCGGCCCCCGGTGCCCGCCGTGACGGACGAACACGGAGTGCGCCGCTTCGAGGGGGCCTCGGCATCGACCCCGGCCGGCCGGCCGTGTGGGGGGAGTCCTCGGGCGGCCACCTGGCGGCGCTGGCGGGCCTCGTCGGCCCCGGCAGCGCGGACGCCGACGCCCTGGAGGGCGCGCACGAAGTCGGCGCGGGAGACACCGGGGTGCGGGCCGTCGTCGACTGGTACGGGGTCTGCGACCTGGTCGCCCTCGCCGGGCACCCCGTACCCGCGCAGGCGGCCGGCCCCGGACTCCCCGACCCGTACGCCGCCCTCCTCGGCGGCACCGAGGCGCAGCGGCCGGCGCCGGCGCGGGCCGCGAGCCCGGTGACGTACGCGACGGGCCCGAAGCCGCCGCCGTTCCTCCTGGTGCACGGCACCCGGGACGGCCTGGTCCCGTTCAGCCAGAGCGAGGCGCTCGCCGGTGCCCTGGCGGACGCGGGTGGCGAGGTCCGCCTGCGCCCCGTCGAGGGCGCCGACCACATCTTCCTCGGCTCCCCGGACGTCCCGGCGATCGTCGCGGAGAGCGTGGCGTTCCTGGCCCGCCACCTGGAGGCGGCGGGGGCCTGATCCTTCCCGCGTCCGACCGGGGATCCGTCGGCGACCACCGGGGGGCGGCCGCGGGCGCCCGGTCCGCGCGCCTCGCGGGCTCCCCGGTCCGGCGGGCCCGCGAGGCGTACTCGTACGGCACACGACGCGCGCCGGTGGTGCCCGCCGCTACCGCGACTGCACGGCGAACAGTTCCACGGCGTACTCGCCGCTCGTCCCGATCCCGGTCTCCTTGTACGTGCAGTTCAAGATGGCGGCGCGGTGGCCCCGGGTGCTGGCCATCCAGCCGTCGACGTGGGACTTCGAGGAGTGGTGTCCCGGCCCGGAGACGTTCTCGGAGGAGGGCCCGGCGGGTGAGTAGCCCGCCCGTTCCATTCGCGTCAGGTCGCTGGAACCGTCGGAGCCGGTGTGTGCGGTGAGGTGGTTCGCGGCCATGTCGTCGGCGTGGGCCTGGGCGGCCTGCATGAGGCGCGCGTCCTCCTTGAGGGGCTCGCAACCGGCCTTGGCCCGTTCGGCGTTGACCAGGGCGAGGATCTCGCTCGCGGAGGACTGCTGCACGGCGCGGGTGACGGCGGCCGGAGCCGCCGCCGTCGCCGCCGGGGTGGCACTGGCGGTGAGGGCACCGCCGAGCACGAGCAGCGGGGCCGTACAGGCGACGGCGCACGCGCGACGGATCCTGCTGTTCTTGCTGCGCATGGGAAATCCCCTTCGTAGGGGGTCGGGGGAGCCGCCGGAGGCACCCTGCCTCGGCGGCGGCCGCTCTCGGGCGGCCGCGGTGGAGCGGGGCGGGCGCACGGCCCTTGGCCGGGCGCGCACCGCGGCGGGGCGATGCCGCCACGGGCCCTCCTCCTGGCATTCCACCCTACGGGCCGGGGCACGGACCCGCCGTCCGGAGGCCGCGCGCGTCAGCGGCGCCCGGGCCGGCCGGGCCGACCGGGTCAGGAGGACCGGCGGTGCACGAGGACGGCCTCCATCGCGGGGACGGGCGCGGCCCCGCCGGTCTCGATCAGTTCGTGCACGGCGTCCGCGATCCGGGCCGGAGCGGGCAGTTCCAGGCGGATCGTGGTGAGCGCGGGCTGCTGGAGCCCGGAGAGGACCAGATCGTCCGATCCGACGATCGCCACCTCGTCCGGCACCGCGACGCCCTCGGCCCGCAGCGCGTGCAGGAGCAGCGCGGCGTACTCGTCGTTGTAGGCGAAGACGGAGTCCAGGTCCAGGCCCCTCCAGCGCCGGGCGAGCCCGGTCGCGGACTCCCGGGTGTAGGCCAGTTCCACCGGGGTGACGGTGGCCGTGTGGCGGGCGGCGACCGACTCGACCCCCGCGAGGCGCGGCCGGGCGAGGGCGCCGAGGCCGCGCTCGCGGGGCAGGACGACCCCGATCCGGGTCCGGCCGCGGGCGATGAGGTGCTCGGTGGCGGCGGCGCCGATCCGGGCGTGGTCGAAGCCGACGGTGTGGACGCCCTCGACGGGGCCCGAGGCGAAGGCCAGCACCCCGCGGACCCCGGCGCGGCGCAGCAGGTCTGCCGCCCCGGCGGTGAGGCGGTCGCCGTCGAGGGCGATGACCGCCGCCGGGCGCAGTTCGGCCCAGGCCCGGGCGGCGTCTACGGGGTCGGCGAACCGGCCCGCGTGCAGGACCGCCGTGTAGCCGTGACGTTCGAGTTCGCCGTACAGGTCGTCGACCCATTCGCTCACGAGGCGGCCGATCGCGGAGACCGACGCCGGCATGAGGACGAGGTTGCTGCGTCCGGCGCGCAGGGACCGGGCGGCGGCGTGCGGAACGTACCCGAGCCGGCGGGCCGCGTCGAGGACGCGGGCGCGCGTGGGTTCGCCGACCCGGTGGCCCGGGGTGCCGTTGAGGACGAAGGAGACGGTGGCGCGCGACACCCCTGCGAGGCGTGCCACGTCGGCGCTGGTGACCGGGGCGGGGGCGGGGGTCTCTTCTTCGGCCATGACGTCGCTCGACGTTCCTCGCGCTGGGTTCGTGCCTGCCTGCGTCCGAGGTTACACGCGTCAGGCAACGGCGGTGCCGCCCCGCACGACGACGGTGTCCGGACCCTGGCGGGGCCCCGGAATGGGTGCTGCACAGTTCCCAGCACTCCGGATGACACGTGTAACCACGAGGGTCGTCCGCGGCCCGCGGCAGTCCGCCGCGGTACCCGCCCCGCGCACCGTCCCACCCTGACGGTGCGCCGACCGATGCGCGAGCCGCCCTGCCTCCCCCGGCCCCGGGGTGTCGCCGCCGCACCTGCCCCCGCGCACCCCGCCTCCGTTCCTCCCTTTTCCCAAGGAGCCCTCTGTGAGCCGCAAGCGAGTCCTTCCGCCCGCCCTGCTGATCCTGTGCACCACGGCCCTCTCGGGTACCGCGCCCGCGGTCGCCTCACCGCGGCCGCACCCGTGACCGCGACCGCGCTGCGGATCCTGCTCACCGACGGGTGGAGCACGCCGAACCGAAGGTGTGGCCGTCGACGGCACTCCGGGCGACTCGGTGGCCTTCGGCCTCTCCGAGGTCTTCGGGGGACGCGCGCCCGACCTGGTGGTGTCCGGTACCGACTACGGCCCGAACGTGGCCGGCCTCGCCACCCACTCCGGTACGGTCGGCGGCGCGGTCGCGGCACTGGAGTCCGGCGTACCGGCGATCGTGTTGAGCACCGGCGGCCTCGCGGCACCCGATCCGGTCACCACCGTGAACGCGAGGGACCCGACGGTGGACTTCGCCGTCCGACTGATCGACCGGCTGCGGGTGCGCGCGGGGTCCGGGCCGCTGCTGCCCGAGGGGGTCGGCCCGAACGTGAACCACCCCGTGGTCGGTGCCGACGGCAGGGGCGCCGCCTCCGGTGTGGCCGTCACGTTCCAGGACCCGCAGCCGGTCCTCGCGGCGGACTTCACCGACTCCGGCGACGGCACCTGGAAGGTGGAGGTGAGACCCGGTCTCCGGCCGGGGGCGAGGGGCGGGGACGTGGAGGCCGTCGGCGCGGGCCGGATCGCGGTCAGCCCGATGAACGCCGACTGGAACACCGGGCCGGGGGAACGTGCCATGACCTCGGCCCTGATCGCCGGTCTCCGGCCGTGACGGCCGCCGCGCCGCCGCGCGGGCGTCCACCACGGGCGGCGGACCGCGGCCGTGCCGTCTGACGGACCCGGCCGGGCTCAGGTGCCGATCAGCCGCAGGGCGGTCCAGAGCCCGGCCACCGCGACCGCGAGGGCCGCCGGGGTGGTCAGCAGCCCCAGGCGGCTGAACTCGCCGAGGGCCACCCGGTCGTCGTGTTCGTGGACGATGCGCCGCCACAGCAGGGTGGCAAGCGAGCCGACGTAGGTCAGGTTGGGGCCGATGTTCACGCCGATCAGCACGGCGAGGACGGGGCCGGGCCCGGCCGGGGCGGCCAGCGGGAGCAGGGCCAGGACGGCCGGCAGGTTGTTGATCAGGTTCGCCAGGAGCGCGGCGACCGCGGCCGTGGCCAGCAGGGCGGGGAAGGAGTCGCCCGCGGGAAGGACACCGGCGAGTGCGTCGCCGAGGCCGTGGTCGACCACCGCCCGTACGACGACGCCCAGGGCCAGCACGAACAGGCAGAAGGCGGGTGCGGCGGAGGCGACGAGCCGGCGCGCGGTCGTACGGCGCCGGACCAGCGCGCGGGCCGCCAGGACGAGGGTGCCCGCGAGGGCGGCCCAGGCGGGCCCGGCACCCGCGAACGAGGCCAGCGCGAATCCCGCCAGCGTCAGCGCGAGAACCACCAGCGTGAACCGGGGCACCGGCGCGGCCGCCTCCCCGGTGCTCGGCACGTCCGCGGGTACGGCGGCCAGGTCGGCCCGGAAGAAGCGGCGGAAGGCCCCGTACTCGACGGCGATCGCGGCCAGCCAGGGCAGGGTCATCAGAGCGGCGAAGCGGGTGAAGGACAGACCGCTGGCGGTGAAGGCCAGCAGGTTGGTCAGGTTGGAGACGGGCAGGAGCAGGGAGGCGGAGTTCGCCAGGTGCGCGGTCGCGTAGACGTGCGGCCGGGGCCGGGCGCCGATGCGGGCGGCCGTCGCGAACACGACCGGGGTGAGCAGCACCACGGTCGCGTCCAGGCTCAGTGCCGCGGTGATCAGCGCGGCGACCGCGAAGACCCCGCCCAGCAGGGTCTTCGGACTGCTCCCGCACCTGCGGGCCACCGCGTCACCGGCCGCCCGGAACAGCCCTTCGTCGGCGCAGAGCCGGGCGAGCGCGAGGATCACCGCCAGGAAGCCGACCACCGGCAGCAGCTCGCGGGTCTGCTCCCACGCGGCCTGGGGGGAGACCACCCCGAACCCGATCAGCGCGGCGGCTGCCGGTACGGCGGCGGCGGCCTCCGGCAGCCCGCGCGGGCGTACGACGGCGAAGGCCAGCACACCCAGCAACAGGGCGAGCGACAGCGACTCGGCTATGACGGTGTTCAGCACGTACTCCCGGCCGAAGAAAACCAACCCGGCCGAACAGCGGCCACGAGACAACACCCCAGGATGCCACGCCGGGCCCGGGGGCCCGGAAGTACCGGGGGGCCAGGGGCCCGGTAGCCCGGTGCCACGGCGGGCCGGGGGCTCAGGGCACTGGGGGCCGCCCGTGCCCGGGTGGGCGGGGGCCCGGGGCGGCCCTCCCCGTGCCGGCGTATCGACGGGTGCGGCCTGCGGGCTGTCGCCGCCGTGCTCGGGCACGGCCGTGGCAGACTCGGCGCCGCGCGGAATTCCGGCCCCGTCCCCCGCGGGAGGACCCCCTTGTTCCACCGCCGCACCCCCCTCGTCCTGGCCGTCGTCGCCCTGTTCCTGACCCTCACCGCCGGCACCTCCCGCGTGCCGCCCGCGCCGCGGCCCGCGGCGACGGCGGTCGGCTCGCTGCCGGGCAGCCGGACCGTGCTGTCCGGGTACGCGATCCGGTCGGCCGCCGAGGTCCCGGACCCGGGGGCCGTCGTCTCCAGGCCGGGCTATCCGACGGCCGGCTGGTATCCGGCCGGCTCCCGCTCCACCGTCCTCGCGGCCCTGCTCGCGGCCGGTGCGCACCCCGACCCCTTCTACTCCACCAACCTGAAGCGGGTCCCGGCCGCGGACTTCGCCGTGCCCTGGTGGTACCGGTCCGACTTCGTCGTCACCGACCCCGCCGTCCGTACGTACCTGGACTTCAGCGGGGTGATCTCCGCCGCCGATGTCTTCGTCAACGGCCGCCTCGTCGCCCCGGCGGACACCGTCGCGGGCGCGTACACCCGGCACGAGCTCGACGTGACCGACCTGATCGCGGCGGGCACCAACACCGTCGCCTTCCGGGTCCGGCCCAACGATCCGCGCAAGCGGCTCACGATGGGCTGGCTCGACTGGCTGCAACCACCGCCCGACGCGAACATGGGCCTGGTCCGTGACGTATCGGTCCGCCGCGGCGGACCGGTCGCCCTGCGCGACGCGCACGTGGTGACTTCCCTGGCCCTGCCGTCGATGTCCTCCGCCGACCTGACCGTCAAGGCCCTGGTGCGCAACGACTCGCCGGCCACCGTCACCACCACGGTGTCCGGCACCGCGGGTCCGGCCGCCGTCAGCCGGAGTGTGACGCTGGCGCCCCACGAGACCAGGACCCTGGTCTTCTCCCCCGCCGACCACCCCGCGCTCCGGCTGCGCGCGCCCCGCGTGTGGTGGCCCGCCGCGATGGGCGGGCAGCCGCTGTACGCCCTCGACCTGACCGCGACCGTGGACGGCGCACCCTCCGACACCGCGCACGAGTCCTTCGGGATCCGCGAGGTGCGGGCCCCGCTGAACGCCGGCGGCGCCCGGCAGTACGAGGTGAACGGCCGCCCGCTGTTGATCAAGGGGGGCGGCTGGTCCCCCGACGAGTTCCTGCGCTGGGACCCGGCGTACGTCGAGGACCGGCTGCGGTACGCCCTCGACCTCGGACTGAACACCCTGCGGCTGGAAGGGCACATCGAGCCCGACGAGTTCTTCGACCTCGCCGACCGGTACGGGATCCTGACCCTTCCCGGCTGGGAGTGCTGCGGCAAATGGGAGGGGGAGGTCAACGGCAACGAGGCCGGCGAGCGGTGGGAGGCCGCCGACTACCCGGTCGCCAAGGCCTCCATGGCCGCCGAAGCGGCCCGGCTGCGCCACCACCCCAGCGTCGCCTCCTTCCTGATCGGCAGCGATTTCGCACCGGACCGGACCATCGAGAAGGGCTACCTCGACGCACTGCGGGCCGCCGACTGGACGGCCCCGGTGATCCCCGCGGCCTCCAACGCCTCCGCGCCGGTCAGCGGGAACTCCGGGATGAAGATGACCGGCCCCTACGACTGGGTCCCGCCTTCGTACTGGTACGAGAAGCGCGAGGGCGGTGCCACCGGCTTCAACTCCGAGACCAGCGCCGGACCGGACGTCCCGACCCTCGACACCCTGCGCCGCATGATGTCGCCGGCCGAGCTGGAGACCCTCTGGAAGGATCCGTCCGCCGCCCAGTACCACCGCTCCCCCTCGGCGACCTTCTCGACCCTCCGGCTGTTCGGCGCCGCGCTGTCGCAGCGCTACGGTCCGCCCACCGGCCTGGAGGACTACGTGCGCAAGGCGCAGCTGGCGCAGTACGAGAACGTGCGCGCGCAGTTCGAGGCGTACGCCCGCAACGCGAAGGACACCTCCGAGCCGTCCACCGGGGTCGTCTACTGGATGTTCAACAGCGGCTGGACCTCGCTGCACTGGCAGTTGGTGGACCGTTACCTGGACCAGGGCGGTGCCTACTTCGGGGCGAAGAAGGCGAACGAGCCCCTGCACGTCCAGTACGGCTACGACAACCGCGCGGTGAGCGTCGTCAACAACCGGACGGCCGGGGTCTTCGGGCTGACGGCGCGCGTCACGCTGTTCGGCACCGACGGCGAGCCGGCGTACGACCGGACGGTGAGCGGGCTCGCCGTCGCGGGCGGCGGGGCGAGCACGACGGCGCTCACCGTCCCCGCGTCGGTCCCCGGCCTGTCCACCACCTACTTGGCGCGGCTGCTGCTGACGGACGGCGCCGGACGGGAGGTGAGCCGCAACGTCTACTGGCTGTCCACCGAACCGGACGTGCTCGACTACCCGGAAACCGACTGGTACCACACGCCCACCACCTCCTACGCCGATCTGACGGGGCTGGAGACGATGGCGCGGACGGCCGTCACCGCGACGGGCTCGACGACGCGTGACGAGGGTTCCGGGACGTCCACGACGAGGGTGACCGTGCGCCACACGGGCAGGGGGAAGACGCCCGCCCTGCTCACCGACGTCCATCTGGTGGGCGTCGGGGGCGCGCCCGTCCTGCCCGTGCGGTGGAGCGACAACCAGATCAGCCTGTGGCCGGGTGAGTCGGCGACGCTGACGGCCACCTACCGGACCGGCGACCTGCGCGGGGCCGCGCCGCGGCTGCGGGTCTCCGGGTGGAACACCCCGACGGTGACGGTTCCGGCGGGCTGATCGCGGCGGGACGCGCGCGTGCCGCCGCCGCGGGGGCGGCGACGGCACGGCGGGGGGGCGGGCCCTGGGTCAGGGGCAGCTGATCCGGGTGTCTCCGGGGTCGGTGGTGCAGGTGTCGGTGCCGCTGCCGCCGTTGGCGGTGTCGTTGCCCGCGACGCCGTCGGTGGTGATGAGGCGGTCGTTGCCGTAGTAGCCGGTCAGGGTGTCGGTGCCGGGTCCGCCGTCGAGGGTGTCGTCGCCGAAGCCGCCGTCGATGTTGTCGTTGCCGTAGCCGCCGTAGACGGTGTCGTTGCCGTAGCTCGCGCGCACGGTGTCGTTGCCGCCGAGCGCGCAGATCACGTCGTTGGCGTAGCCGCCGTTCAGGGTGTCGGCCCCGCTGGTGCCGATGACCGTGCAGCCGCGGGCGTTGTTCACCGTGGTGGTGGAGGTGGCCGTGTTGTCGGAGGCGTTCGGGTCGGGCTGGGTGGCGGTGGCCCTGGCGGTGCCGGTGAGCGTGCCGGTGGCCCGCGGTTCGGCCGTGACCGTGACCGTCGCGCTCGCACCCGGGGCCAGGGTGCCGAGGGCGCAGGTGGCCGCCGTCGCGGTGGTCGTGCAGGTGCCCTGGGAGGCGGTGGCCGAGGTGAGGGTCACGCCGGCCCCGGAGAGCGTGTCGGACAGGGTGACGCCTGTCGCGGTGGCGGTGGAGGCCGCGGAGTTGGAGACCCGCACCGTGTACGAGGCCCGGTCTCCGATGCTGACGGTGGCCGCCGTGGTCCTCGTCACGGACAGGTCGGCGCCCGGTGGCGGCGGGGGCGTGCCGTCGCCTCCCTCGTAGCGGGCGAGGGCGAAGGCGGAGCCGGCCGTGTAGCCCGCTGCGACGATCTTCCCGTCCGGCTGTACGAGCACTCCGCGGGCCGCGTCGAAGTCCCCGAAGCCGGTGACCACGAAGCCGTCGCCGCCGAAGCCGGTGTCCACCGTGCCGTCGGTGTTGAAGCGGGCCACGCCGAAGTCGTTGGCCTCGGAGCTGTTGGGGTCGTCGGCCTGCCCGGCGATGACGATCTTGCCGTTCGGCTGGAGCGCCAGGGCGGACGCGCCCCCGCCGTCGCCGGGGAAGGCGACGGAGCGGCGTCCGCCGGTGCCGAATCCGGTGTCGGGGCTGCCGTCGGCGTTGTAGCGCAGCAGGGCGATGCCCGCGCCTCCGTCACCCGCGGCGACGACCTTGCCGTCCGGCTGCACCGCCACGGCGTTGCCGAACTCGGTGCCGCCGAAGTCCGCGGTGACCATGCCGTCGCCGCTGAAGGTGGTGTCGAGGGTGCCGTTGGTGTTGTAGCGGGCGACGCCGATGTCGAAGGCGGTGTTGCCCACGTATCCGACCAGGAGGACCTTGCCGTCCGGCTGGAGGGCCATGCCGCGGGCGGTGCCGCCGGCGTCCTGGGGCGAGGCCGGGGTGAAGCCCGCGACCACCGCTCCGTCCCCGCCGAGGCTCGGGTCGAGGCTGCCGCCCGTGGTCAGGCGGACCAGGGCGAAGCCGCCACCGGCGCCCTTGCCCGCCGCGATGATCCTGCCGTCGGGCTGCACCGCCACGTCCGCACCGTCGGCGGACCCGCCGAACTCGTCGACGCGTACGAGGCCGCCGTTGCCGAAACCGGCGTCCAGGCTGCCGTCGGTGTTGTAGCGGGCCACGGAGAAGAAGCAGCAGCCGCCTTCCTCCCCGGGCACCTCGGTGGTGCCCGCCACGACGATCTTCCCGTCGGAGGGCTGCACCGCCACCGCGTTGGCCACGTGGGCGCCACCGCCGAAGTCGCTCGTCACCCGTCCGTCACCGTCGAAGGTGGTGTCGAGGGTGCCGTTGGTGTTGTAGCGGGCGAGCGCGAAGCCGTCCTGGCTCAGGCCCGTCACGACGAGCTTGCCGTCGGCCTGCCGTGCGACGTCGTGGCCTTCCGCGTACCCGGGGAAGACGGTCGTCACCCGGCCGTCGGGGCCGAAGGAAGGGTCCAGGTCACCGGGGGCGGCCAGCGCGGTGCCGGGCAGCAGGAGTACGAGGACCAGGCCGAGCGCGGCCGGCAGACCGGCCCTCCCGCCGGGTCCGCGGCGCGGCCGCACCGGTCTCGGGTGTGCGTGGGGCATGGGAATGGGGACCTCCGGTCGTCGCGCGTCCTACGGGAAGCAGCGCACAGCTTGGTGCCGGGCACCGCCCGCACCCCGCGGAACGTGCCGTACCGCGCCCACCGGAGCACCGGGAACCACCCCGGCGGAGGAGCGCGCGGGGTGCGCGCGCAGGCCCTCAGGGGCGGGGCGCGGAGGTGATCGTGGCAAGGGCGTCGTGGAGGGCGGAGGCGCCCGGCGGGCGTCCGTGCCAGCGGGCGCCGATGTGGCCGTCGGGGCGGACGAGGAGCGCTCCGTGCGGGGTGAGGCCGCAGTGCCACGCGTGCTCCCCGGTGAGGCGCTCCACGCGCAGCGGCCAGGATCCGGCGCTCTGGCACGCCCAGAGGGCGGGGTCCGCGGTGAGCAGGGTGAACCACGTGCCGAACGCGTCGAGCGTGGAGCGGTCGCGGGTGAGCCAGAGGTGCGGCATACGGTGGCCCGGCTCGGCGGTGGGGACGTAATCGGTGTCGTCCCTGTCGTCCGTGTCGTCCGTGTCGCCGGTGTCCGCGTCGGGCGCCGGGCCGGCGCCGCCGAGTACGGCGCCGGAGCGGTAGCCGACACCGAGTACCAGGCCGAGCTGCGCGAAGAACCCCTCCGACCACGGCAGTTCGACCTCTTCGGCGCGCAGCTCCGGCCCACCGGACGCACACTGCTCGCGCCGCCGCCCCTGCACGTCGAGCGCGCGCCGGGTGTTGGCCACCGTTCGGCGGAGCGTCCGCCCGGCCACCGGCAGCCGCTCCGGCTCGTAGCTGTCGAGTACTCCGGGACCCGCCCAGCCCTGGAGGACGCCGGCCAGTTTCCAGCACAGGTTGTGCACGTCGGCGAGGCCGGCGTTCATGCCCATGCCGCCGAAGACGGGGACGGCGTGGGCCGCGTCGCCCGCCAGCAGGATCCGGCCGCGGCGCAGGCGTTCGGCGACCAAGGCGTTCATCACCCAGTGCTGGACCCGCAGCACGTCGGCGCGTACCCCGTCGCCGTCGCCGAGGGCGCGTGCGAGGAGAGCGGGCCAGTCGGCGTCCGCCGGGTCCTCGGGGGTGGGCCCGAACCAGGCCCAGCCCCCTTCGGGGTACAGGGGGGCGAAGGAGCCGTGCGCGGTGAAGTAGACGCCGGCCGGGCGGTCGGCGCACCACCGCCCGAGGTCGGCGTCGAAGACGACGGCGCTGAAGTCGCCCAGCGCGCCGGGGCCGGTGGTCCCGATCCCCATCCGTCGCCGTACGGACGAATTCGCTCCGTCGGCGGCGAGGACGTAACGGGCGCGGACGTGCGTGCGCGCCGCACCGCGGCGGTGGTCGACGAGCGTGGCCACGACGTCCTGCGCCCCTTCGGCCAGGCCGACGAGCTCGACGCCGAACCGCACCGGCGCCCCCGCGGCGGCGAGCAGGGCCGGCTCCAGCCGGTCCTGCGAGGTGACCACGCCGATCACCGGGCTCTCCGGGATCGGCGCGTTGACCCCGGCCACCGGTGCGGAGGCGAATTCGGCGCCGGTGAGGGTGTCGCGGAACCGGATGTGGCCGAACTCCGGCGCGAACGCGCGGGCCCCGATGCCTTCGGCGAGGCCGAGCTGGCGGTAGATCTCCATCGAGCGCGCGTTGACCAGCCGGGAGCGGGGGAAGGGCGACAGCCCCCGGTGTTTCTCCACCAGCAGGGTCGGTACGCCCCAGCGCTCCAGCAGCGCCCGCGCGGTGAGCCCGACCGGCCCTCCCCCGACGATCAGGACGTCGACCTCGGTGTCCGCCATGGGCATGTGGGGCTCCTCCTGCTCGCCTCGGGCCGCCGGGGTGCCGCGCGGTCCTCTTGCGCGCCGCCCCGGGTGGGACCGTCACGGCCATCAAGCACCACCCTCCGCGCCGTTCGCCCGCGCCTCGCCCGCCCTTCGCCACCGGCTGAGTTCTCTCCCCCCGTCGCAATAGTCTATTTGGACTGATAGATTTCGACCATGCCTCGTCGAGCTCTGGACAACCCGATCGTGCTGGCCGTGCTGGGCCTCCTCCTGGAGCGGCCCGCGCACCCCTACCAGATACTGTCCGAGCTGCGGGAACGCAGCGACAGCCATGCCGCGGCGATCACGCGCGGCACCCTCTACAACACGGTCGCCGCGATGGCCGAGGCGGACTGGGTGAGCGCCCTCGGCCAGCAGCGCTCGGGCAACCGCCCCGAGCGGACCGTCTACGAGCTGACGCCCGCGGGCCGTGCGGAACTCGTACGGCGGCTGGACTCCCAGATCCGCAACCCGGAGCGGGAGTTCTCCCGCTTCCTGGGGGCCGTCACCTACCTGGGCGCCCTGGGACCCGACGGCGCCGCCGGGGCACTGGCCGAACGCGCCGGGCGCCTGCGGGAGCGCACGGCGGCCGACGAGGGCCGCCTCGCCGAGGCCCTCGCGGCCGGCGCGCCACGGCTGTTCGTCATCGAGGCCGAGTACGCGCTCTGCCTCGCCCGCGCCGAGACGGCGTGGATCGACGCCGTCCTCGACGACATCCACACCGGTGCACTGACCTGGCCTCCGGCCGGCTGACGCCGGAACCGGACACGACGAAGGGAGAACACAGACATGACAGCGACGACGCCCGGAGGATTACTCTTCGGGATCTACCCCGGCGGACTCACCGGCGACGACAGCGGCGGCCTGACCACCGGACCGCCCGACGACCCCGCCCGCGTGAGCGCGGCCCTCGACCGGCTGCAGGGCCGGGCGGACCGCCCGTTCCTCGTACGCGCCTACGTGGGCTTCGACGACGCCACCCGGCCCGGCGGCCCGCACCCGACGGCCACACCGGCCGACGCCGCACGCTACGCCGTCCGGGGCCGACGCCTCGACCTGGTGGCCCAGTACAGGTCCTCCTCCGGGGACGTGGACGGCTACTGCGAGTTCCTCCGGGAACTGGTCGTCCAGTACGGCGCGGTCACGCGCACGCTCCAGGTGACGGAGGAACCGAACGTCACGTCCAACCCCCTGCTGGACGGCCACTACCCGCGGGTGCGCGAGGCGATCGTGCGCGGAGTGTCCGCGGTCAGGGCGCAGGCCCGCGCGCTCGGGCTCACCCGGCTGCTCACCGGCTTCAACACCACCCCGCTCTTCGGGCCGGACACCTCCTTCGTCGGCGACCTGACCGACCTCGGCGGCGCACGCTTCGTCGCCGACCTCGACTACGTGGGGCTGGACTTCTTCCCCGACGTCTTCCGGCCCGTGGCCGCCGCCGCTCTCGCCTCCGCCACAGAAGGGCTGCTACGGCACCACCGGGACGCGGTACTGACCCCGGCCGGGCTGGGGCAGCTGCCCCTGCACATCACCGAGCACGGCTGGCCCACCGGCCCGGACCGGCCCGCGCACCGCCAGGCCGAGGTCGTCGAGACCGTGCTCGGCGTCGTCGCGGCGCACGCGGGGGAACTCGGCATCGGCAGGTACACGCACTTCGCACTCCGCGACGCCGACAGCTCGGGCCCGGACCTCTTCCACCGGTTCGGCCTCACCACCGACGACTACACCCCCAAGCCCGCCTTCGAGACCCTGAGGAGGCTGGTGGAACGGTTCAGCGTCTGACGGCCCCGGTGTCACCGGCGACCCGGCGATCCGGTTCCTTCCCGAACGCGTGACATGCGTCACGCACCGCTCGGCGGCCAGGGAGCTCCCGAAGGGGCCATACCTTCGTCGACATTTCGACTTTTGTACCGATTTGGCGTGGACATTCCGGCCTCTGCCGGAAACGGAATCAGAGCCTCCTGTCCTGTTCGGGGCAACGCGGCTGGTGGCGAGGGGTCCTAGTGGCGCGTCAGGTGCGTGCCGGATCGGCCGCGGCGGGGGCATGCACGATCTTCCGGCCGATTCAAGCCGCGCGCCCGCGCCCCCCGCCGGAGCGGGGGGCGCGGCTTGCCAGGCCGCTGCCGGGTTTCTAAGAATGGCGGCTCCTCCGGCGTCCTCGCGGTCCGGCGCCGGAAGGTTCGCGATCACCGAGTGAGGTCAGGCATGCGGAAGCACCGTAAGAAGACGCACCATCGGAAAATAATCGTCGCCCTCGGGGCCCTGGCCGTCGTGGGTGTGCCCTCCGCCGCCATGGCGTGCCTGGACCCGCAGGGCTCCGGCCACGCGCCCGTCGCCGCCCGGCACGACGGCCGGTCCTGGGACGACGCACCCTCCTTCGGGGGCCCGGGCGCGCAGCCGCCCGTGGCGGCCCCGGTCCAGGCGGCCGCCCCCGCGGCCCCGGCCGAGCCCGTGGCCGAGCCGGCCTCCGAGCCGCCGGCGGAGCCCGCGGACGAGGGCGCTCCGGCCGACGGGCAGCCGCAGGCGCCGCAGCCCGTGCAGCCCGTGCAGCCGCCGGCCGAGACGGCCGCCCCCGCCGCCCCCGCCGCTCCCGCCGCATCCCCGGCCCCCGAGGCCTCCGCGGCGCCCTCCGGCGCCGTGGCCGAGGTCGTCGCGCTCGTCAACAAGGAGCGTGCGGCGGTCGGGTGCCCCGCGGTCACCGTCAACGGCGAGCTCACCAAGGCCGCGCAGGACCACAGTGCCGACATGGCCGCCCACGCCACCATGTCCCACACCGGCTCCGACGGCTCCGACCCGGGGCAGCGCATCACCGCCGCCGGCTACACGTGGAGGACGTACGGCGAGAACGTCGCCTACGGCTACCCCACGCCCGCGAAGGTCATGGAGGGCTGGATGAACAGCCCCGGCCACAAGCGGAACATCCTCGACTGCTCCTTCAAGGAGATCGGGGTGGGTCTCGCCCAGCCGGGCCAGTACTGGACGCAGGACTTCGGCGCGGCCCGCTGACCCGCGCCGCCACCTCGGCGAACGCATAGAAAGGCCCCGGCTTCCCTGAGGAGGCCGGGGCCTTTCGGTCGAGCGCTGGGCAGGCCTTGCACCTGCATTCCCCCACGGGAAGTGGGGTGTCTTTCCTTGGACCACCAACGCCGGTCCCACCACCGTGTTTCCACGGCCGCGAGAACAAGATCAGCATAGCGCACGGATCCGGCCCCGCGCACCGGCCCCGCGCGCCGGGCCGTCAGCGGCCCGTGGACACGGACGGCTTGTGCCCGGGGTAGACGTGGCCGGGGGTGACCACGCTCGTGATCGCCTCGCCGAAGAGGGTGCTGGGTTCCTGGCCGCCCACCGTGACGTCGGTGTTCATCAGCAGGACCATCGTCGCCTTCTCCTGCGGCAGGTAGACCGTCAGCGTCTCGTACCCGGGGATCGACCCGTTGTGTCCGATCCAGCCCTGCACGTCGAAGATGCCCAGGCCGTAGCCGGCGCCGGGGATGCCGATGGACCGGGTCTTGAGGCGTTCGGCCTGGGTGGCGGGCGTCAGCAGGGTGCCGGTGGCGACGGTCTTCGCCCAGCTGCGCAGGTCCTGGAGTTCGGAGATCATCGCTCCGGCCGACCAGGCCCAGGAGGGGTTCCAGTCGGTGGAGTCCTCGATCTTCCCGCCGGCGGTCTGGTTGGTGTAGCCGTGTGCGTGCGGTTCCGGGAACTCCGCGCCGGTCGGGAAGAGGGTGCGGTGCAGCCCCGCGGGCTTCAGGACGTCCTGGGCGATGACCTCGCCGATCGGGCGGCCGGTGATCTTCTCCACCACCAGGCCGAGCAGGATCAGGTTGGTGTTGGAGTACTCGAACCTGGCGTCCGGGGCGAACTGCACCGGGTGCCTGAAGGAGTAGCCGAGCAACTCCTGCGGGGTGAAGGGCCGGTCGGGGTCGGTGACGAGCGCCTTGTCGAAGGCCGGGTCCTCGCTGTAGTTGAAGAGCCCGCTGCGCATGCCCGCGAGCTGGCGCAGGGTGATGCGGTCACCGTTCGGCACCCCGGGGACGTACCGCCCGATGGGGTCGTCCAGGCCGACCTTCTTCCGGTCGACGAGCCGGAGCAGGGCGGTGACCGTGAACGTCTTGGTCTCGCTGCCGATGCGGACCTTGAGGCCAGGCGTCATCGGGGCGGAAGTCGCCTTGTCGGCCACGCCGAAGGCCTTCACGTAGCTGCCCTTGCCCGGTGCCCACAGGCCGACGATCACACCCGGGACCTTGGTTTCGCGCAGGGTCCGCTGCACGGCCGCGTCGAGCTCCGCCGCGACGGCCGGGGTGAGCACCGGGAAGCCGGTGCCGGCCGACGGGGAAGGCGCCGCGCCGGCCGGCGCGGGCGCCCCGTGCGCGGAGCCCGCGGCGACCGGGGCGAGGAGTACACCTGCGGCGGCAACGGCCGCACAGGCCCGGCGCAGCCCAACGCGTATCGGCTTCACGGCACGGCCTCCTGCCGCCGGGAGCGGGACGACATCACCACCGTAGGGCCGCACCACCCCGCCCGCGCGGCGAGCCACCGACGGACGCCCGCTCTGCGGGTCACATTTCGCCGGGGCGCCGCCCCGGAGCGCGGGGGTCGCCGTGGACGAGTGCGGCGTAGTGGCCGCGCCGGTGGAGGGGGATCACCCCGAGGGCGGTCTCCGCCGTTCTCATGGGCTGGTCGCCCTCCGTAGACCCGCCGGGGCGCGGCCTGACGCTACGGGGCCGCGCGGCGGCGCCCGCCCGGCGTCACGGCGCGGAGGGCCCGTCCCCCTCCCCGGACCTGGCCAGGGCGAGCACCCCCGCGCAGATCAGGGTCAGGCCCAGCAGCTGGGGGACCAGCCACCAGTGGGTGCGCAGGTGCTCCTCGTACAGCACCACCCCCAGCGCGACGCCGACGGCCGCGTCGCCGAGGGTCAGGGCGGGCTGGGAGGCGACCAGCGGCCCGCCCTGCATGGCGTGTTCGAGGAGCAGCACGGCGCAGATGCCGCTCGCGGCGAAGCCGTAGGTCTCCCAGGTCGTCAGGAACGCCCCGAGGCCGCCCTCGCCGAGCGCGTGGACCGCCGTCTTCATCAGGGCCGCCGTGAGGGCGTAGCAGACGGCGGTGGCCGCGCCGAGGCATCCTGCCCGCAGCCGGCCCGGCGGCCGGCGCAGTCCGGCGGCCGCCAGCACGGCCGCCGCCGCGGCGCACGCCGGCAGTGCCAGCACCCAGCGGTCGGGCGGGACGTGCGTGCGGTTGCCCGTCGGCGAGGCGGCCACCAGTACGGTCCCCAGGCCCGCCACCACCGCGGCCACTGCGAGCCAGAGCACCCCCGGCAGCCGTTTGCGTGCCACCAGCGAGGCGATCAGCAGGGCGAGCGGCAGCTCCAGCACGAACAGCGGCTGCACGAGGGACAGCGCGCCCGTGGCCAGCGCGGCGGCCTGGCCCACACCGGCCGCGATCACCGCGAGGATCCCGCAGATCCACACGGGGCGGCGCAGCAGGTCGAGGACGAGCCCGAAGCGGAAGCCGTCGCTCTGCGGCACCGTGAGCGAGGCCCTCCGCTGGAGGACCGTCGCGAGCGCGTTGCTGAAGGCCGCGAACAGTGCGAAGAGGACCGGCAGTACGAAGCCCATGCACCGATCCTCACCGCGCCCGTGGCGGCGCGGCGCCATGACACCGCGCGGTACGCGCCCGGCCGCGCCCTTTCCCCCGTCCGGGTCCACGGACGGGGTGCGCCCGCACGGCCCCGGGTCAGCCCAGGTGGTCCGCGACGAGCTCGGCGAAGGCCTCCGGGGTGAGGACGGTGACGCCCAGTTCCTCGGCCTTGACCGCCTTCGAGCTCGGCTTTCCGCTCGGGGACGGGGCGCAGACCAGGTAGGCGGTCCTGGAGTTGACGCCGCTGCCCGCCTTGCCGCCGGCCCTTTCGATCAGGGCGTTCATCTCCGAGCGTCCCAGGGTCTCCAGCGGGCCGCTCATCCTGCCGGTGACGACTACGGTGCGCCCGGCCAGGGGACCCTCCGCGACAGGGCGCGGTTCCCGCGGCTCCTTCATGTTCACACCGGCTTCGGCCAGCTTGTCGATGACGGGCGCCAGCAGGGCTACCTGCTCGACGATGACCGGGGCCTTCTCCCCGCCGATGCCGTCGACTTCCTGGAGGGCGGCGGCGTCGGCCGCCCGGATCGCGTCCATGGTCCCGAAGTGCGCGGCGATGCGGCGGGACATGCTCCGCCCGGTGCCGAGCACGCCCAGGGCGCAGAAGACGCGGTTGAGCGGGCGGGACTTGGCGGTCTCGATCTGCCCGGCGAGTCTGGCCCCGCGCTTGGCGCTGCCGGAGGCGGCGGTGAGCTGCTCCTCGGTGAGGGTGAAGAGGTCGGCGACGTCGGCGACGTCACCGGAGTCGATCAGGGCCCTGACGTACGTCTTGCCGAGGCCGTCGATGTCGAGCATGTCGCGTCCGGCGGCGTACTCGATCAGGGCGGGCAGGGCGCAGGCGCTGCCCTGGGCGCAGCGCCACCGCTCCTGGTCCTTGTTGATCCCGCCGCCGCAGTTCGGGCATGCCGTGGGCAGCGGCACCTCGCGCGCGCCGGAGGGGCGCAGGGCGGTCACCGCTGCCTGGACGCGGGGGATGATGTCGCCGGCCTTGTGGACCGTCACGGTGTCCCCGAGGTGGAGGTCGCGGCGGCGGATGTCGGCCGGGTTGTGCAGGGTGGCGCGGGTGACGGTGGACCCGTCGATGTCCACCGGTTCGAGTATCGCCGTCGGGGCGAGGACACCGGTGCGGCCCACGTCCCAGACCACGTCCTTCAGTACGGTCTGCCGCTCGACGGCCGGGAGCTTGAAGGCCGTCGCCCAGTGCGGGAACCGGCTGCCGGACCCGGCCGCGGCCTGCTCGGCCGCGTCGTTCGCCTTGATCACGACCCCGTCGATGCCGAACGGGAGGACGGGGCGCAGCGCGGCTATCTCGTCGACCTTCCGCTGGGCTTCGGTGAGGGTGGCGACGACGTGCAGACCGGCGGGAGTTCCGGCGGTGGTCTGCACCCCGGCTTCGGCGACGGCGGCCAGGACCTCGGCGTGCGTGGCGGCGGCGGGGGCGAAAGAGACGCCGTCCAGCTCGACGGCACCGTAGGCCCAGAAGGTCATCGCGAGCCGGTACGGGCGGTCCTTGGCGCGCAGGGTGCCGGCCGTGCCGTTGCGCGGGTTCGCGAAGACCTGCGCGCCGTGCGCGGCACGGATCTCGTTCGCGGTCTCGAACTGCTGCCGGGTGAAGAGGACTTCGCCCCGCACCTCGAAGGTGAGCGGCACGGGCAGCCGCTCGGGCAGGCCCTCGATGGTGCCGATGACGTGACTGACGTCCTCGCCGTGGGTGCCGTCGCCCCGGGTGACGATCCGTTCCAGCCGGCCGGCGCGGTAGCGGGCGGCGACGGCCGCGCCGTCCATCTTGGGCTCGACGGTGAACCCGCCGACGGGCTCGTGGCCGAGGCGGCGCTGCAGGGAGACGCCCCAGGCCACGAGGCCGGCCGGGTCGAAGACGTTGTCGAGGCTGAGCAGTCGGGTGGTGTGCGCGACGTCGCCGGCCGGGGCGGCGCCGTCCCCGACCAGGCCGGTCGGGGAATCCGGGGCGACCTCTGCGGGGTGCGCCCGCTCCCAGGCCAGGACGGCGAGGCGGAGCCGGTCGTAGGTGGCGTCGTCGACAGGGCTGTCGCCCTCGCCGTAGTACGCCCGCGACGCATCGCGCAGGCGGCCGAGAGCGGCTTCGTAGTCGTCGCGGCCGGACATGCCGGCCGGCGCCTCATCGGCGTAAAGGCTCTTCATGTCCCTGATCCTGCACCACGGGTCTGACAACGCCCCGGGGCCGGTGAACGACCCCGCGGCGGCCGTCATCCCGGCAGCGCGGACGACTCCCCGAACGCGGCGAGCAACTGGAGCGGCCACTCGGGATCGGCCTGACCAACGGCCAGGCCGACCCAGCGGTCGGACCCGTCCGGGCGCCACACCCACACCTCGGAGGTCACACCGGAGAGGAACCCGACCGGCTCCGGTTCCTCGGCATCGAAGCCGAGGTCGGTGTCCGCATCCGTACGCGTACCGGTAGCCGTACCGGTTCCGTCGGAGTCCTGAAAAGGGTTGAGGTCCATCGCGGCCGGTGCGCCCCAGCGCCGGGTGAGGAGCTGGGCCAGGGCGGCACGGTCGGCCTCCACCCCCTGCTCGGCCTCCTCCACGAGTTCGGTGGCACGGTCCTCCCAGAAGTCCTGGCTCTCCACCAGCACGACCAGATGGTGGCCGGGTCCACCCCATCGGTCCCCCGCCCGCTCCTCCTGCTGGGGGAAGGGCAGCGCGTGCAGGTACTCGACGGTGTGGAACAACTCCTCGGCGGAGCGCGTCCTGTGGCGGGGCGGCATGCGCACAGCGTAGTGCGCGGGAATCGCGGATTCCGTCCGGGCGAAGCCGGCCGACGGTCAGGCGGTCAGGCGGTCAGGGCGTCCTCGCGGCCCGGTGCGGGGCGCGGGGTGAGCCGGGTGTACCACTCCGTGGCGAGGATCCGGTCCCGGTCCTCGGCCGGGAGCCGGGAGAGGAGTCCCGGCAACGGGCGTTCACGTTTCGCTTCGCTCCGGTGGGCGGCGATGGCGGACCACTTCCGGTCCAGCCACGGACGTACGTCGACCGTGGCCGTGACGTGCTCGTCGGGGACGCTGAGCACGGTCTTTCCCACGCCGCGCAGCAGGGCGCCGAGCTCGCCGACGCCCGAGTGGGGGTGGGTGGCCAGGTAGAGGGCGCCTGGCTGCCAGGGCTCCCCCGCCTCGGGATGGAGGTGCTCCAGGCCCGCGGCGTGGACGGCCAGCAGGGTCGCCCGGTGGGTGCGGACGTGGTCGGGGTGGCCGGTCAGCTGGCCGTACCCGTCATGGGTGACGACGACATCGGCCCGGAGCTCGCGCACGTGGCGCACGAGCCGCGCCACCACCTCGTCCAGTGGTGCGTCGAGCAACCGCGCCCGGCCGGGCGCCGAGCCGGGCACGCGGGCGTCGGCGTACCCCAGCATCCTCGGCGTGCCGGCGCCCAGGATGCCCAGGGCTTCGGCGAGTTCGGGAGCGCGGTGGCTGTCCGGCGCCCAGGTCGCGGTGACGACGGCCGTGTGCGCGCCCGCGGCGGCGTGGCGGGCGAGGACGCCGCCCGCGAGGAGGGACTCGTCGTCGGGGTGGGCGAAGACGCCGAGCAGGCTCGGTGCGGGGGCGGGGTGGCCCGTCACCGGTGGACCGGCGGGTCGGGGCGCTCGTCGGGGGACGGCCGGTTCGGGCCGGGCAGGAACCTCTCGGACTTGGCGCGGAGATGACGCGCGAGGTAGTCGGCCGCGTCGTCCGGCCGCATCCGGGCGAGCGCGACCAGGGCCGTGATGGCGGTGTCCGCGACCTCCGCCTGGACGTCCGGCCAGCCGTGGCTGTACCCCTTCCTCGGGTTGGTGCCGCGGGCTCCGATCACGGCCTGCGCCGCCTCCCCGAACTCCTCGCCGATCTTGAGGACTTGCAGGGTCCACTGTTCCTCCGCGGACACCCCGCGCTCGTCGTCGCGGCGCGCGAAGGACTCGGCGAGCCGCTCGATGAGGGGCCAGAGGTCCTGCGTACGCGTCCCGGTCACGGGCAATTCGCTCACAGAGGGCTCCATTCGGGATTCGGCCCGACCCGGCGGGGGCCGGGCCGGGCCACGGGGCTCAGTGGTTGACGAAGGTGAGGCTGGTCGCGTCGTAGCGGGTGCCCGCGATCCGCTCCGGCGACGCTGCGGCCTCGATGGCGGCCAGGTCCTCGGGAGACAGTTCGACGGCCAGCGCGGCGAGGTTCTCCTGAAGGTAGCGCTGCCGCCGGGTGCCGGGGATCGGCACCACGTCGGTGCCCCGGCCCTGCACCCAGGCCAGGGCGAGCTGGCCCGTGGTGACGCCCTTGGCCTCGGCCAGCTCGTTCAGCTTCTCGACGATCGCGAGGTTGCGTTCGAGGTTGCCGTCGGCGAAGCGCGGCTGCGTCCGCCGCACGTCGTTCTCGGACAGCCCTTCCACCGACTGGTACTGCCCCGTCAGGAAGCCGCGCCCGAGCGGGGAGAACGGGACCAGGCCGATGCCGAGTTCGCGGCAGACGGGCGCGATCTCCGGCTCCAGGTCGCGGGTCCACAGCGACCACTCGCTCTGCAGTGCGGCGATCGGATGCACCGCGTGGGCCCGCCGGATGGTCTGCGCGCCGGCCTCGGACAGTCCGAGGTGGCGGACCTTGCCCTCCTGGACGAGCTCGGCCATCGTGCCGACCGTCTCCTCGATCGGCACCTGCGGGTCGACCCGGTGCTGGTAGTAGAGGTCGATGTGGTCGACCCCGAGGCGCCGCAGCGAAGCCTCGCACGCCTGCCGGACGTAGGCGGCGTCACCGCGGACCCGGGTGGGCTCGCCCAGGCGGTTGACGAAGCCGAACTTCGTGGCCAGCACCACCTCGTCGCGGCGTCCCGCCACGGCCCGGCCGATCAGCTCCTCGTTGTGTCCGGCGCCGTAGAAGTCGGCGGTGTCCAGGAGGGTCACCCCGAGGTCGAGGGCACGGTGCAGGGTGGCGATCGACTGGGCGTCGTCCGAGGTGCCGTAGCCGTGGCTCATGCCCATGCAGCCGAGTCCCTGTGCGGAGACGGCCAGTTCGCCCAGGTAACGGGTGGGAAGGTGGGTCATGCTGATGCCTCCTGAGATCGGGTTCGTCTGCTCAGGACGCTAGGCGTTGGAGTGCACTCCATGTCAACCGTTCGACGGCCGCGGCGGCGTTCGGGGCGGGTGGAGGGCGATCGTCCAGGTGTGCACGGTGTACCGGTTCGGCTGTCCGGGGCGCGGCTCGGCGATGACCGCGGTGACGTTCCCGCCCTCGCGCCGCAGGGACACCGTCCGGCGGGGGTCCTCTTCGGCGGTGGCGGGCAGGAGCTCCGCGAGCACGGTGGCACCGAGCCGACGGTCGACGGCACGCAGCACCCCCGCGTCGAGGACGAGGATGGTGCCGTCCTCCAGGACCACGGGCCGCGCGGCCGACGGTCCGCTCAGGCGGGGACCGCGTTCGATCACGCCGCCGGGCAGCAGGCGTACGACGCGGCTGCCGGCCGGAAGGCCGCGGTCGGTCTCGACGACGCGGATGCCGGTGCCGATGACGTAATGGCCGTAGCTGCGCCAGGAGTCGACGAGGGACGCGTCGCGGTCGTACTGCCGGGTGTCGAAGGCGTCGTACCCCTCCAGGCCGAGCAGGAAGCGGCCGCCGCCGACGGCGGCGCCGCGCTTCCCGCGCAGTTCGGCGATCCGGGCGCCGTCCGCCAGGTCGAGGAGGAGGGCGGGGCCGAGATGGCCCCACGGGGTGTAGTCGAGGGAGTCCGTGGTGACCAGGACCCGGTCTCCGCTGACATGGGCGGCGTTGGGCCGGCCGGTGCAGCGGTGGGTCCAGAGGGTGTGGCCCGCGCCGTCCGCGCAGGTGACCCGGCCGACCGCGCCGTGGATGTGCAGGCCGTCCCGCGACGAGGCGAGCGGCCGGGCCTTCCCCGCGCGGCGGCGCTCGTACGGCGGAAGGCCGGTCGCCTGCCGGTACTCGACGACGCCGACGCGCCAGGGCGCGGAGGGCGTGTCCTGCGCCCGGCCGCTCTGCTCGGGGTTCGCCATGCCCGCGATGGTAGCCGCCCCGGCCGCCCCCCGGGGTCCACCGTCAGAGCCTGCGCGTTCCGCGCCAGGTCCAGCCGGCCGCGAGGACGGTGTCGCGCAGGGGGTGCTTCATGTCCCGGGTGTCCAGGCGGAACGACTCGACCTTCTGCCGCCGGCCGTCGGCCCCCTTCTCGAAGGTCCATTCCCTCTGCACGTGGCGGATGGGGCCGCGGCCGTGTTCGCGCTGCACGGTCCGCCCGGGCGGGTTCCCGGCCCGGGTCACCGCCCACTGCTCGTCCATGGCCCGCACCTCGCGCTCCTCGGGCAGCAGCCGCATCCAGACCTTGAAGGTCCGCTCCACCTGCCGCCGGGTCACGCCGGAACCGGTGGCGGGTTCCACGACCCGCCACTCCGCCACGAGGTGCGCCCCTTCGCCGGACGCCTCGCGCACGCCGAACGGCACGTCCGTGCCGGTCAGCGCGAGCAGTGCCGCGCGCAGTTCGGTCGCGGGCGCCGCCGGGACGTCGCCGTCCGGGCGCATCGTGCCCATGTACCGGTCCCAGAGACGGCCCATGGTCAGGACCCTTCGCCTTCGCCCGAGTCCGGCCGGACGCTGCGCACGAACGACCGGAAGTCGGCGACGACGGCGTCGTGCTGGGCCGCGGTGGCGGTCAGGGCGAGCCGGAGCACGGCCCGGCGGCCGGGGTCCGAGGTGTCGACGAGGGCCAGGAACACCTGGGACTGGACCAGGTCGCGCCGGACGTCCCCGGCGACGGCGGAGAAGGTGACCCGCTGGGTGAGGGCGGGGGAATCCGCGGGCCCGGCCTGTCGGCGCTGGACCACCTGGACGGACTCGGCGACCTCGCGCAGCCGCTGCACCGAGTCGTCGGCGAGGTCGACGAGGGTCGCGCCCTCGGGCGGGAATCCGCCGTCGATGGTGATGTTGGCGGCGAAGCCGGCGTCCGGCCGCGGGTGGACCGCGGCGAAGGCGACACCGGGGTCGAACGCCTCCCGGTGGGCCGGGAGCCAGCCGTCGGGCAGGTGGAACTCGATCGGGACGGGCAGGGTGGTGGGCATCTGGGGCCCTCCTTCCAGGGGGGAGTACATCAGTCGAACCAGTCGGTGACGGTGTCCTTGACGTCGCCGGCGGTGTCACCCACGAAGTCGGCCACGTCTCCGGCGGCCTTGGTCACCTTGCCCGGGTCCACGGTGATTTCGAGGCCTACGGCGCCACCGAGGCCGGGGGCGATCCCGGCCTTGCCGCCGAGCTTCCACGCACCGGTGTCCTTGTCCTTGCGCAGGCCCCAGGAGGCTTCCGCGCCCGCGCCGGCCCAGCCCTCGCCGGTCACGCCGACGCCGATGCCGCCCGCTTCCACGCCTGCGGCGCCGGATGCCTTCGCTCCGGCGAAGGCCTTCGCGCCGACTCCGACCTCCGTCTTGGTGACCTTCGCGGTGGCCGAGGCCTCGGCGCCGGCGAATCCCTCGACGCGCCCGTAGCCGCCCACCTGTCCGTACTCGGCGCGGCCCTCGACGAGGGACCTGATGCCCGCCGAGGCCTCGGCCTTTCCGGAGACGCCCTGGTCGGTGAAGCCCCAGTTGGCGCTGGCGCGGGCGCCGGCGTACATGTCGTCGACGCCGGAGAGCGTCCAGCGTCCGTCGGTCATGGAGCCCTTGGCGGTGGCGTGGAAGAGGTCGGCGTAGGCCTTGACCGAGCCCTCCTTGCCGTACTTGGTGCCGCTGATGGAGAAGCCCGCGGCGGGCCCGGTGACCGTGGTGGGGTCGTGCTTGTCCTGCGGGGCGGTGTCCGCCGGCAGGGTCTTGGGAGCCTTGGACAGGTCGCCCTCGGGGTGGGCGTTGAACCCGTTGAACGTTTCGTCGGCGCCCTTGCCGAAGCCGTCCTTGTTGCTGTCGACGACGGCGGCGCTGAGCGCCGCCCTGACGTTCTGGTCGAGCTCGGACACGGCCCGCACCCGGTCGTCGATGTGCTGCTGCCACTTGCCGACGGCGTCGGTGACGGCCTTCTGCCCGTCGGGGTCGTGGTGGTAGGCGCTTCGCTCGGCCGGGGTGAGTCTGGCGTAGTCGAAGGCGACGCGTCCCTGTTCGGAGACGGTCATACCGGCGGCCACCGCGTCGTCGCGGGCGCTCTCCAGCTTCTTCTTGAGGTCGGTGAAGCCCTCGTGGGCGTCGCGCAGGAGGCTGGCGATGGCCTTGGCCTGCGTCTGCGCGGCGGCGTACTCGTAGCGGGTCGCCGTAAAACCGGAGTGGGCGGTACCGGCGCTGACGCCGGTCCAGTTCGGCCCCGTGGTGATCTTCTGGACGGATTCGCCGTAGCGGGTCTCGACCTTCTTCAGCTCGCCCGCCATCGAGTCCCACTTCGCGGCCGCCGTCGTGAGCAGGCCCAGGTCCGTGGTCATGACCTCGTAGTAGTTCAGCACCGCGGCTCCCCCTACAGGCCGTTCAGCTTGGAGCCGGAGGCCGCCGTGCGGAGCTGGTCGCCCACGCCCGTGTCGTTGCCGGTGATGAGGCTGCTCGCGCCGCGCAGCGCGGTCTTCTCCCCCGCCAGCCGGCCCATGAGGGTCTTCACCTGCTGGTCCCACGTATCGGCCACCGTCTTGAGGCCGATGGCCGTCTCCCAGCCGTCGAAACCCTTGCCCGCGGCGCCGGTCGCCTCGTCGGCGTGCTCGGTGGCCTTCTTGGTGTTCGGCTGGAGTTCGGTCTCGATGGTGTTGGCGGCGGCCTTCTTCTCCGCCGGGGTCGAGGCGAAGTCCGGTCCGGCGCCCGGGGCGAACGGCCCCATCGGGCCCGGTGCCCCGTTCAGCCGCGTGCCCACCCGCCGGTCCGCACCGCCCCCGCTCCCACCACTCCACAACTGGCCGGATTCGTCTGGCATATCGATTCTCCCCGTTGGCAGGCCACCGATCCTATGCATGACAATCGGACAGGTCCCCGGCCCCCCTGGGCTCCACGGAAAACCCTTGCCAGATCCTTACGAAGCCGGTCCGGACGGGGTGTCGACACGTATGGCCGACTCCTCCGGGAGAAGGGGGAAGCGGCCGGTTCCGGGCTGATTTCCCTCGGTACCGGACCGGTCGGTGTGGCCGGGAACCGCCGCAGGCGCGTCGAGGAACTCCGCCACGGTCGCCACGAAGCGGGCGGGGTCGTCGATCCACGGGTAGTGGCCCGCTCCGGGCTGCACGACGAGCGTGGCGTCGGGAAAGAGCTCCGCGAATCCGGCGACCATCCCGGGCGGGCTGTTCAGGTCGAACTCCCCGGCGAGCAGCAGGACCGGGCCCTCGAAGGCGCCGAGCGCCTCCCGGGTGGCCTCGGGGTCGAACGCGCCGTCGGCGGCGAAATGGGCGACCGCGTCCGGGTTGCGCGGCTGTCCGGACTCGTGGTGCTCGCGCGCCGCGGCGTCCCACCGGCCGCAGAAGAAGGGTGCGAGGGCCGCCCGTTCGGCCGGCCCGCCGGCGCCCCTGGAGACCGCCTCCAGGGCGGCGAAGGCCTCGGGGAACCACGGCTCGTCCTTCCGCAGCAGGGCGAGCTCGCGTCGCGCGGCACCGCCGGCGTCGATGCCGACGGCGCGGGCACCGGGACCGATGAGGGCGAGCCTGCCGGTCCTCTCCGGGTACCGGGCCACGTACCGGGCCGCGAGGTTCGCGCCGCCGGAGTGGGCGAGCAGATCGGTCCGGGCGAGCCCGAGGTGTGCGCGCAGGGCCTCGACGTCGTCGACGAGGCGGTCGCACCGGTAGGAGGCGGTGTCCTCGGGGACGGCGGAACGGCCGGTGCCGCGCGGGTCGGGCAGGACCAGCCGGCGGTGGCGGGCCAGACCGCCGAGGTCGCCGAGGTAGCGGGAGTCCGTGGGGCCGCCGGGGAGGCAGAGCAGGGGGTCGCCGTCGCCGATGGTGCGGTAGGCGAGGAGGGTTCCGTCGGGTGCGGTGAAAGTGGGCATGGGACGGATCCTGCCACCCACAACCCGGTTGTACAACCTGGTTATACAACCGGGTTATGAACGCCGCCGCCCCCGGTGTATAACCGAGTCATGACAGGTACGACGGACATGGCGGGCCACTCCGGGGCGCTGAGCGAGGAGCAGGCGGGGCGGATCCTCGCCGAGATGAACGAGGTCATCCGGGCGGGCGAGGAGATGCGCGCGCTCCGCTCCGAGATGATCAGGGTGCTGGTGGGTCTGGGCTGGACCCAGGAGCGGATCGCCCGGCTCACGGACATGAGCCAGCCGGCGGTGTCCAAGCAGGTGGTGAAGTACCGGACGGAGGACCCCGCGCCGTCCCCGATGGAACTCTCCCTCCACCAGCACGACGCGCCCTGGCTCGAAGGACGCCTGTGGGGTCTCGCCGAGGAGATCTCCGAGACCCTCGGCGCCACGGCCCGCTGCGCCCGTCACGTCGACGCGTTCGCCCGCGGCCGCAGACACTTCACCCCGCGGACGGTGGACGAGCTGCGGCGGCTGGTGGAGGAGGACCTGCGGCTGCGCCGGGACGAGCTGCCCGGAGCCCACCGGGAGGCGTACGACGAGATCAGCCGCGGCCTCGACGTCCCCGCCCAGCCCCTCGCGGCCGCCACCGGGACGGCCTCCGTACGGCGTGCGCTGGCCCACCGCATCCAGCGCGACCGGCTCGGGGGTACGGCCTGAACCGGGTGGTCACTCCCCCCGCAGGGCGCCCCGCAGACCGGACTGGCTGATGAGGATGCCCCCGTCCACGGGGAGGGTCACCCCGGTGATCCAGGCGGCGTCGCGGGACGCCAGGAAGGCCACGGCCGCCGCGATGTCCTCGGGCAGGCCGACCCTGCCGAGCGGGTAGTGCCCGGCGGCGGCTTCCAGCCCGGCCTCGCGCCCCGCCCAGCCGTCGGTGTGGACCGTACCGGGGGCGACCAGGTTCACGCGGACACCCCGGGGGGCCGCATGGCCGGCGAGCGTCCGGGTCAGTCCGGCGAGGCCCGCCTTGGCCGCGCTGTAGGCGTGGTTGCCGAAGTCCTGCTCGCCGTTGACCGAGCCGATGCTGACGATCGCGCCCCGGCGGTCGGGGGGCCGCCTCGACCGCGGTACGGTCGGCCACGTCGCAGGCCAACGACTCGACTCCCCGAACCGGGAGTCCCCCGCACCGCAGGGGCCGCCCGCTTGCGCGAGCGGCCCGTGGCCGGGGGCCGGTGGTGGGTTACGGAGCCATCTCGTACGAGCCCGACAGGGCCTCGACGCGCTCCCATACGCGGGCCGAGCGGGCGGCGTCCACGACCGGGCGGCGGACCGCGCCGAGTGCCCAGGCCTGCTGCTGCCCGGTGGCGGAGTCCTTGCCGTGCAGTTCCACCGCGTGCGCGGAGAAGTCGCGCACCAGGACCGCGAACAGCTCGTCCAGCACGTCCTCGTCGAGGCCGGTCAGGCGGGCCTGCTCCAGGATGAGCTGGCCGTGGACCACGAGCGCGAACAGCTGGCCGACGGCGAGCAGGAGGTCGAGGTCGCGGCTCTGCTCCTCGTCCGGCGCGGCGGTGGCGACGAACTCGCACAGCGCGTCGGCCTGCTCGCGGAAGCGGGCGACGTTCGGCACGGCGGCGTAGGCGTCGTAGGCGGGGCGCCAGTCGTGGAAGCGTACGGAGCCCAGGCCGCGGGCGGGCCCCTGGCGGAAGAGGAAGGCGTCGTCGGCCGCGTCGTGGCGGGTCGGTACGGGGGCGTACTCGACCGGCTCCAGGAGGTGGTTGCGCATGAACTTGAGGATCAGCGCGAGGTTGACGTGGACGGTGCCTTCGAGCTTGGGCAGGCCCCGGATCTCGACCGCGGCGTTGGCGAAGTAGGTGTCCTTCTCGAAGCCCTTCGCCGCGATGACGTCCCACATCAGGTCGATGACCTTCTCGCCCTCGGTGGTCACCTTCATCTTCGTCATCGGGTTGAAGAGCAGGTAGCGGCGGTCCTCGGGGCCGGCCGAGCGGAAGTAGTCCACGGCGCGGTCGCTGAAGAGCTTCATGCCGACGAGGCGGACGTAGGCGTCGGCCAGCTCCCGGCGCACGTGCGGGAACGCGGTGACCGGGCGGCCGTAGAGGACGCGGTTGTGCGCGTGCGTGACGGCCTCGTACATGGCGTGCTCGCAGATGCCGATGGACGCGGTGCAGAGGTTGAACTTGCCGACGTTGACGGTGTTCAGGGCGGCGTCGAAGGCGGCGCGGCCGGTGTGCAGGACGTCTTCGGCACCGACCGGGTAGTCCTCCAGGCGGAACTCGCTGACGTACTTGGAGGAGTCCACGACGTTCTTCACCAGGTGGTACGCCGGGTGGCGGCTGTCGGCGGCGAAGAAGACGTACCCGTCCGGGCCTTCGACGTCGGTGCGACGGCCGAAGACGGAGACGAGCCCGGCGGCGTTCCCGTTGCCGATGTAGTACTTGGAGCCGGTGGCGCGGAAACCGCCGTCGCCGTCGGGCTCCAGCAGCATGTCCGTGGAGTAGATGTCGGCGCCGTGGGTCTTCTCGGACAGGCCGAAGGCGAACACCTCGCCCTGGGCGAGGAGTTCCGCCGCGCGGGCGCGGGCGGCGGCGTTGTCGCTCTGCCAGACCGGGCCGAGGCCGAGGATGGTGACCTGCCAGGCGTACCAGTAGTCGAGGCCGTAGAAGCCGAAGATCTCGTTGAGCGCGGCGATCCGGGCGGTGTCCCAGCGCTGGTCCTCCTGCCCGGCAGCGGAGGCCGGGGTGAGGAAGGTGGCGAACAGGTTCTCCTTGGCGGCGAACGCGAGGAAGTCCCCGAGCCAGGCGCGGTTGCGGTAGTCCTCGATCAGCCGGCGCTTGCCCCGGGTCTCGAACCAGTCGACGGTGGCACGCAGCAGCCGGCGCGTCTCGGGGTCGAAGTGCGCCGGGTCGTACGTGTGCGGGTTGAACAGCAGGGCGTCGGCCATGGAGGTTCGCCTTCCTGAGGTTGCGGATGAGGGGTACGGAACGAGCGGTGCGCGGATGCGGATCGGGGCGGGCGGTGCGGCTCAGGCGGGCGGGGGCCCGCCGAGCCGGTGGAGGGTGGCGAGGACGTCATCGAGCCAGGCGATGGTCATCCGTTCGTACGCGATCCCTCCGCGCAGCACGACGTGCTGGAGCTCCCGGCCCTGGTCGAGCGGTACCGGAGCGTCGGGCCCGGTGAAGTCGCGGCGCTCTCCCGCGAGGTAGTGCGCGAGCCGGCCGCTGTGCACGGCGTGGTGCCGCTCCACCTCGCGGATCAGCGCGGCCGGGTCGTCGAAGGCCGCGCCACGGATCTTCACGGCGAGGTCGTGGCGCATGCTCTCGGGTTCGATCGGCTCGTGGAGCCAGCGGGAGAGGGCGGCGCTGCCGGGCGCGGCGACGGAGTACTCCTTCTTGTCCGGCCGGCCCTGTTGTGCCACCTCGCGGACGGCGAGCATGCCGTCGCCCTCCATCCGCTTGAGCACGCGGTAGATCTGCTGGTGGGTGGCCGTCCAGAAGTAGCCGATGGAACGTTCGAACCGCCGGGCCAGCTCATAGCCGGAACCCGGCTTCTCCAGCAGGGAGACGAGGATCGCGTGTTCGAGCGCCATGCCCCGATCTTTCTATGCAACTCGTTGCATAGACAAGCGCCGGCGCCCCGGTGAGACGCGGCTCACCCACGACCCGTCCGCGACTCACCCGCGGCCGGCCGTGACCCGGCCCGGGGTGAATCGTTTCTGTCTACGTCGCAGATACACACCCGCGTCCCCCCGCGGCATCAGCGGCACGAGGGTCCGGGGACCTCCATCACTCCCCGGGCCCTCGCTCCCCCGCCGCGCCCGCCACCGCCGACGCCGTCGCGGCCCCTAGGGTTGGGCGCGGACGGCCGGCGGGCCGCACCGGGCGGGCGTACGAGGAGGGCGTGGACATCGTGGCGGCCAACGGCGACGGCACGGGCGGGCGGGAGCTCTTCGAAGTCCCCCGGGAGGTGTCGTACTTCAACACCGCCGGCATCGCCCCCACCCTGACGGCGTCCCTGGAAGCGGGCGGGGCCGCCCTGGCGTGGCGGGCCAGGCCCTGGAAGATCCGTACCGACGACTGGTTCGACGGCGCCGAGCGCCGCCGGGCCCTCTTCGCCTCCCTCGTCGGCGCCACCGCCGCGGACATCGCCCTCATCCCCGCGACCAGCTACGGATGCGCCACCGCCGCCGCCAACGTGGCCGTCGGGCCCGGCCGGCAGGTGGTCGTCCTGGACGGCGAGTACCCGTCGGGCATCTACACCTGGCGCCGCTGCGCGGCCGAGCGCGGGGCGGAGCTGCGCACCGTGTCCCGCGCGCCGGGGCAGGGGTGGACCGAGGCCGTGCTGGAGGCGATCGGCGAGCGGACCGCCGTGGTGTCGGTACCGCAGGTCCACTGGACGGACGGGGCCTCGCTCGACCTGGTGGCGGTCTCCCGGGCGGCCCGCGCGGCCGGGGCGGCACTGGTGGTCGACGCCAGCCAGTCCGCCGGGGCCGTACCCCTCGACGTCCGCGAGGTCCGGCCCGACTTCCTCTTCGCGGTCGGCTACAAGTGGCTGCTCGGACCCTTCGGACTGGGCTACCTCTACGTCGACCCCGCCCATCACGGCGGCCGGCCGCTGGAGGAGAACTGGATCGTGCGCCGGGACGCGCGCGACTTCAGCCGGCTCGTCGACTACCGCGACGCCTACCAGGACGGCGCCCGCCGCTTCGACGTGGGACAGCGCACCGCGTTCGAGCTCACGCCCATGGCCGTGGCCGCGCTGGAGCAGATGAACGCGTGGACCCCGTCCGGGGTCGCCCGGGCCCTCGCCCGGCACACCGCCCGCATCGGCGAGGCCGCCCTGGCGGCGGGCTGGACGGTACCCGAGCCGCGCGGCCCCCACATGCTCGGCGTCCACCTGCCCGCGGGTGTGAGGCCGCGTCTCCTGGAGTACCTGGAGGCACGGGGCATCCACACCGCCGCGCGCGGTGACGCCCTGCGGATCAGTCCGCACATGCACACCACCGACGAGGACGTCGACCGGCTCACCGCCGCGTTCCGCCGCCACCACTGATCCGGAGAACGGAAAGGCCCCGGCCTCCCTGAGGAGGCCGGGGCCCGATCGAGCGCTGGGCAGGCCTTGCACCTGCATCCCCCCACGGGAAGTGGGGTGTCTTTCCTTGGACCACCAACGCCTGTCCCACCACCGCGTTCCGCAGGGGCGAGCTCTAGATCAACTCTACCGCACCGATCCGGCCCCGGCGGACACCCCCGTCAGTCGACGTCGAGGTGGTAGGCACCGGCCCGGGCGTCGGCGAAGAGGGTGAACTGCACCTGCTCACCACCGGGGTCGTCACCGCTGTCCACCTCCACCGGTTCGGCGTCCACCAGGACGTACTCCCCGTACCCTTCGAAGTCTCCCGGCCCGTCGGCCACACCGATGTGGATCGGCGTCTCGTCGGGCAGGTCTGCGAGTGCCGCGCGCAGTCGCGCCGCGGTCCACACCTGTGGGGCGTGGTCGAACATGTCAGCCATGCCCCGAGGTTAGGGCCGTTGCCCGTACGCGCCTCCGCGCCGCGCCGCGCACGCGCGGCGGTGGCGGCATACGGGTGGAACCACCGGGGGACGACGGCGCGACTTCGGCTTTCTCCGGAACGCAAGAGTGCGGCGGATCTTCACGGAAGGGCAGTTGCGCCCGCGTGTTGGCGGGTAGCATCCGGCAGCAACACCGTGAGGTATGAGGAGAGTGAGCCGCTATGGCGAACGAGTCGGACACCACACCCATCCACAACGTGTACGCACAGCGGTTCGCCGCCGATCTGGAGACCAACCGCAAGGAGCAGGAGCTCGTCTCCGTCCAGATCACGGAACTCGAAGTGCGACTGGCGCAGTTGAAGTCGGACGAGAACTGGCTGCTCGGCATCCAGGGCACCCTGCCCTCGGAAGCGGAGAAGGAGCGGGCGGCCGCCGCCCCCGCGACCGCCCCCGCCGATGACACCCGGGACGCACCGGAGGCGCCCGTCACGCCCGCGGCGTCCGCGACGGGCCCAGCCTCCGGTGGCGTGCCCAAGCCCCGGCAGGCCAGGAAGGCGACGGGAACGACCTCCCGCGCCAGGACGGCCACACCCGCCAAAAAGGCCTCCTCCGCCGCGCCGGCCGGCACGAAAGCCGACGTCAAGGCCGAATCGAAGGCCGGCGCGAAGACCTCGCCCAAGGCCGTGACGAAGGCGCGGGCCACCACGCGCAAGTCCGCCGCCCCGAAGCCCCCGGTGGCCGCCACTGTCCCCGAGCCGAAGGCCGACAAGGCCGGTAAGACCGGCAGGGCCGCGGAACCGCCGCTGCGCGAGCTGGTACTGGCCCTCCTGGTCGGAGCCGCGGAGCCCCGCCTGGTCAGCGAGGTCGCCTCCGCCCTGATCGAGGCCCACCCCGGCCGGCCGACCTCCACCCAGGTGGTGCGCAACGCCCTCGAAGCCCTCGCCAAGAAGGGCTCCATCGAGAAGGAGCACAAGCAGGGCTCGGTGATGTACACCGCGCCCCGGCCCGCCGCTCCCGAACCGGCCCCGGCCCCGGCCCCGGCCCCGGCCGCGGCCGCGGAACCCGTCGCGGAGCCCGTCGCCGCCCCGGAGACCGTGGCCGCGGAGGTCTGACCGCCCGGGACGACAGAAGGCCCCGCCCTCCGTGAGGAGGACGGGGCCTGGTCCGAGCGCTGGGCAGGCCTTGCACCTGCATCCCCCCACGGGAAGTGGGGTGTCTTTCCTTGGACCACCAACGCGAGTCCCACCGCCGCTTGCGCGGCCGTAAGAACAAGATCAATGTAGCACGACGTCACCCGGGGCCCAAAGAGGAGCGCCGGACGGCGCCGTGCCTACAATGGCGGAATGATCTTCATTGTGGTGAAATTCGCCGTCAAGCCCGAATACGTCGACCAGTGGCCCGAGAAGGTCGCGGAGTTCACCCGCGCCACCCGGGCGGAGCCGGGCAACCTGTGGTTCGAGTGGTCGCGCAGCCTGGAGGAACCCGACACCTACGTGCTGGTCGAGGCCTTCCAGGACGACGCGGCGGAGGCACACGTGACCTCCGATCACTTCCGCGCCGCCCTGGAGACGATGCGTCCGCTGGTCGCCCGGACCCCCGACATCGTCAGCACCACCATCCAGGGCGCCACCGGCTGGAGCCGGATGGGTGAGCTCCAGGTCGACTGAGCGTCACCTCCGGTTCCGCGCCCGGGCCCCGTCGGCCCATTCGTCGGCGGTGGCGCGGGCGCGGGCCACGTAAGGCCGGGAGGCCAGGGTGACGGCGGCCGAGAGCAGGGCGACGACGGTGATCGTGACACCGGGGGCGAGGTACTGGGCGGCGCCGCCGGCGATCGCGGCGCCGAGGCCCTGACAGGTCATCCGGCCGGCGGACTCGACCCCCTGGACCTGCCCGCGGACCGCCTCGGGGGTCAGTTCGAGGAGGGCCTCCTGCAGGGGCAGGGTGGCGGCGAATCCGATGCCGGACACGAACACGGCCGCCGCGACGACCGCGACGGGCGGGGAGAAGGCGAACAGCAGGTACGGGACGGCCAGCAGCAGCCGCAGGGCGAAGGCGTGGCGCCGCCGCCGCTCGGCCGTGAGCAGGCGCCCGACGGCCAGGTCCCCGAGGAGCATGCCGGCCGACCCGGCGGCCAGCAGGGTACCGGCGTCCCGGGGCGCGTAGGAGATGAACAGGGCCTCGCAGCCGACGATCAGCCCGTTGGGCACCCAGAGGTTCAGCAGCAGCGCGCGTCGGCCCGGGTGGGAGAAGAGCGCGGCGTTCGTCGTCCAGGTCTGACGCAGTCCGGGGCGGCGGGTCAGCCGGATGGTGCGTTCCCGGACGGTGGTCGCGACCACCACCAGGGAGAGCGCGGCCAGGGCCGAGGCGACGCCGATGAGCCCGCGCGGGCTCGTGTACCGGAGCGCCAGCGCCCCGACGGCGTAGCCGAGGATCGCCGTGCCGCCGGAGGTGATGTTGATCAGGGAGCGGGCCAGTGCGTACGCGGAGACGGGCACCACTTCGGCGAGCAGCCCCATGCGGGTACCGGTCCCCAGGGACTGGAAGAACCCGAGCAGCAGGAGCAGGGCGAACCTGACGGTCAGCGGGATCCCCGGGACCGCCTGCGCGGCCACTCCGGCGAGCGTGAGGCACTGGAGCGCGACGAGGGTGCGGCGGGGGCGGCGGCCGTCCGCGACCGACATCAGGGTCAGCGCTCCGAGCACCGTGGCGAAGGTCGCGCCGTACATGGTGACGGCGGTGAGGAAGGGCGAACCTGTCTGCCGGTCGACGATCGTGCCGAGGGCGAAGCCCGACAGGGTGGCGGCGGCGGCCGTCAGGGTGAATCCGGCGTAGAGGCCGGCGAATTCGCGGGACCGGAGCAGGGCCCGGTATCCGGCGGGGGCGGCTGCGGGGCCGCCGGTGGCGGGGGCGTGGGAAACGGAGTGGTCGGAAGGCATGAAAAAAGCCTCCGAACGTGCGCACCGGGTGCGCCGCCGAAGGCCAACTCCCGGATCATAGCAGGCCGGTGGGCCGTGATCGGCACCCAGGCCGGGCCGCCCCTGCACGAGGCCGGCCCGGCCCGGCTGCCGGTCCGGGTTCCTAGGGTCCGAACGGGCCCGGCGGGGGGCCGCCGGCCGGGAGCGAGGCCTCCCTGAGTGCCGCGATCGCGTAGAGGGTGCCGTCGGTACGGCCCGCGAGCATGCCGCGGGGCGTGTGGACGCTCCACAGGTCCTCGGAGCCGGGTTCGGCCCTGCCGACGGGGAACGGGCGGGTGATGTCGGTGACGTCCCAGATGACGACGGCGCCGCCGGAGCGGGCCGCGCTGTAGACGCGGCCCATGCACTTGAAGACCCACGGATTCGAAGTGATCTCGCCGAGTCCCAGGGCGTGCACGCCCTGATCGGGCTTGGCGCCGGGAACCAGACCCAGCATTACGCCTCCATTACACAGTGTGTCTGCCTGGAATCCCATGGTAGTCACAATGCGGGGGTGCGAACCTCCCGTCAGCCGCCGCCTCCTCGCCAGATGTTGTCGAAGGCCGCGTCCTCGATGGCCTTGCGCTGGCGGACGGCTCCCAGTTCCACCACCGCGTCGTTGACGGCGGCCAGCACCGTGGCCACCGAGTCGTCGGTGACGTCCGGGACGTCCTGCGCGTCCGCATGGCGGCGGCCCGGGACCCCCACGGCCTCCGCGAGCAGGACGAGTACGGGGTCCTCCGATGCCCAGCGGTCGGCGGCCCGGCGGCGGGCGGGGGAATCGGCCGGTACCAGCGGTCCGGCCCGGAAGGACATACCGCGACGCTGCTCCCGCACGAGCAGCCCGTCGGCCTCCAGCGCGGCCCGGTAGGTGCCGGACAGGTCCCGGCCCCTGCGCCACAGCCATTCCTCGACCGGTTCGTAGGGCGCCTCCCGGACGAGCGCGGCGGCGGCCTCCCCCAGCAGGCGGTCGTCAGGCGCCGCTCCCCCGCCGGGCACGATGCGGTCGCCGTCGAGGGCGACGGCCCCGGTGGCGAGGAGGTCGACCAGCTCGGCGCCGGCGAGCGCGAGCGACAGGTCGCCCTGTCCGGCGGGCGGTCCGGACGCCCTGTCCATGGTGACGATCAGCAAGTCCCGTGGTGTGGTCATGAAGTGCTCCACGTCCTCTCCTGGACCCGGGCGGGGCAGGCCGCGCCGTCGCCCCGTCGGGTGCGTCCGCGGGCCCTCGTCCGGGCACGCGCGTGCCCGAGCTTACGGAGCGGGGGCGGCCACGGCATGCGTCCCGGGCCTCGCGGCACCCCCGGACGGGCGTGTCGGGGGCATAGTGCATGATCAGGGGCCTGTTCACGCTCCTCGGGGGATTTCCATGAGACGTTTCGCACCCACCACCCTGGCCGTCCTGCTGGCCCTCGGCGCGACGGCGGGGTGCGGCGGGAAGCCCGCACGGCCGGTCTCCGGCCCGGCCGCGTCCGCGACGGCGTCGCCCGCGGGCCCCTCCGCCGCACCGGTCAAGGCCCCGCCGCTCACCGAGGAGGAGGCGCGGAAGGTCGTCAAGGACCTGAGCGCGAAGGTCGAGGCCGACAGTTTCGACGCCGAGTACTGGAAGGGAGTCGCCGAGGGCCCGCTGCTGGAGCAGCAGCTCGCCGTCGTGGAGACCGCCCGGAAGTACGGGACCGACCGGCAGCCCGGGCCCACCAACACCCCGGAGACCGACCCGGCCGTGCACACGTGGACCACCGGCCAGGACGACGGCGGCGACCGCTGGATCCTCGGCGCCCACGAGCTGTCCGGCCACACCGTGGGTGACGCCCGGAACGAGACCGTGCTGCGCTGGTCCCTGTTCCACCAGCAGCGGACGGGCTCCCCCTGGCACGCGAGCTTCGTGGCGCGCGCCGAGGACGCGAAGGACCTGCCGCAGATCGCCGTAGGCGCCGACGGGCGGGCCGCCACCGGCGGGGACACGTCGGGACTCGCCGCGAACCCGGCGGACGTCTGCGGGCGCTACGGCGACTACCTGCACACCGACGCCGGCGAGGGCGGTGTGAAGTGGAGCAAGGAGGTCGTCTCCCGGCGCGAGGCATTCGCCGACGGCCTCAAGGCCGAGCGCAAGAGCCTCGGCGACCCGGTCAGGCTCGAAGCCGGGGCCGATACCGTCCGCACCCCGCACGGCCCCGTCTGGCGGACCACCGACGGCGGCGCGCTCGTCGCCTGCACGACCGTCAGCAAGCTGTACACGGAGATGGGCCCGGGGCGCTCGACGAAGTTCAGCAGCAGCGGCTGGGCGGGTACGACGGGCATCCCCTGGGCCTCGTACACCGAGCGGATCATGGGGCTGACCGTGCTCAAGGTCCCGGCGGGCGCCGCCGGTGAGGTCTCCGTCGCGGCGCAGTCGCACCTGCCGTACTCCTTCGAGGGCACCAAGTACACCGGCTGACGGTGCCGTCAGCCGCGGTCCGCTCCCGGGCTCCCGTGGGCGGCCGCGGGCCGTCGCGCGCAGTGGCGGGCGACGGTGTCGGCGAAGGTGCGCGCCAGGGGGGAGAGGGCGTCCCAGCGGCGGACGGCCCAGCCGGCTCCCAGGGGCGGGAGGGCGGGGAGCGGGACCAGGCGCAGGCCCGCGTGACCGGGGCCGAGCCAGCCGGGGAGGGCGGGCACCAGGGCGCAGCCCAGTCCCAGCTCGGCCAGCAGGATCGCGGTGTCCCAGTCGGCGACGCTGGTGTCGAAGACGGCGCGGATGCCCGATTCCCTCAGCCAGTGGTCGAGGTGGGAGCGGGAGGTCGAGTTCCCGGGCAGTCCGACGATGCGGATGCCCTCCAGGTCGGCGGGGGCGATGGACGGGTTCGCGGCCAGGGGGTGGTCGGCGCTGACGGCCAGGACCCAGGGCAGTTCGACGACGGGCCGCTGTTCGATGCCGCGCACCGGCTCGCCCATCGTGATCCAGGCGAGGTCGACCCGGCCCGCGGCCACCGCCCCGCAGCAGCCCCGGCTGGAGTTCTCCGTCTCGAACTCCAGGCTGACCTGCGGGAACCGGCGCCGGAAGTCGACGACGGCGTCGGACATGAAGTGACGGACCGTCGTGGCACCGGTGGTGATCCGGACGGAGCCGCCGTCGCCGCGTACGAGGTCGTCGATGTCGCGCAGGGCGCGGTCGATGCTGCCGAGGCCTTCGTCGACGGCCATCCACAGGAGGTGTCCGGCCTGGGTGGGGACCACCCCGCGGGGGTGGCGCTCCAGGAGGCTGAGGCCGAGCTCGCGTTCGAGGCGTTTCACGTGCTGGCTGACGGCCGACTGGGTGCAGTCCATGTCGCGGGCCACGGCGCTGAGCGAACCCGCCTTGCACACCGCCGAGAAGAAGCGAAGATCATCAAGGGTCACTCCCCCAAGCTATCCCTTGGGTGACTGGAACCAAACCCTAGGATTGACTTGGATATTGGGCCTTGCCATGATCTTTCCCGGGCCCAGGGCGGCAACCCGGCAGGGGCCTGAGCACCGGTCCGGACCACCGCTCAGGCCCCTGCCGGGTGTCGACCCGACCTCACCCCACCCGGGAAGGAACGATCCAGATGCCACGATCGGCCGACCGCGTATCCGCCGCCTTTCGCCTCCTTGAGGAGCTCGGCGCCTCCACCGCCGACCATCCCGGCGGCACCCTCGGCGCACATCTGCAACGGGTCCGGGAGCAGCTCGAACGCTGGGACGCCCGCCCCGCCCTCCAGCTCGCCGGACTGTGTCACGCCTTCTACGGGACCGACGGCTTCGCCACCGCGCCCCTGCCGCTCGGGCAGCGTTCCCGGCTGGCGGAGGTGATCGGCGCCGAAGCCGAATCGCTCGTCTACTTCTACGCGAGCTGCGACCGCGACGCGTCCTACCCCACGCTGGCCGACGCCGGCTCGCCCTTCCGCGACCGGTTCACCGGCGCCCGGTTCGTCCCCACCCTGCGCCGGCGCAGTGACTTCGTGGAACTGACCGCCGCCAACGAGGTGGACATCGCCCGCGTCGACGGCGACTTCCGCGCGCGGTGGGGAGCCGACCTCCTGTCCATGTTCACCCGGCTGCGGCCGCTGCTGAGCCCGCCGGCCTGGCAGGACTGCGTGACGGTGCTCGCACCCTCCCCTTAGTTACGCAAACTTCCCTCGCTCATGTACTTTGAGGGAAGTTAAGGTCCCCACCGTGGGTGGACGCGGGGCGGGGAGCGGAGTGGCGACGGGATGGACGGCGTGGCGCGGCAGCAGCTCTACTACTCGGTGGAACAGGTGGCGGACCTGCTGGGGCTGCACGTACGGACCGTCCGGGGGTACGTCCGGGAGGGCCGCCTGAAGGCGGCCCTCGTCGGCCGGCAGTACCGGATCACCCACGAGGACCTGGAGGCCTTCACCGGCCTCCCCGCTCCCTCGCCCGCGCGCGCCGCCCGCCCCGCGCGGCACACCGAGGTGTCGGGCATCGTGCAGATCGACGCGATCGGCCCCGGTTCCGTCGACCGCCTGACCAATCTGCTGATGGCCGCCGTCGCGGGCCGCCACGGCGACGACCGGCTGCGCGTGGAGAGCGTCCACGACAGGGAACGCGCCACCCTCAAGATCATCGTCTTGGGCGGCCTGGACGCCACGGCCGAACTCCTGCGGCTCATCGACTCGGTGATCGAGGACCTGGAATGATCCGGCGACCGCCGGACCGCCCCACGACGAAAGGGACGCCCCCGTGGCCGACACCATCGAGGAACTCGCCGGCACCTCCGTACTCTTCCGCTCGGGCGACGGGGCTCCCGTCCGTGACGAACGGGACGCGACCGACCTGATCGGCGAGAGCATGTTCCGCGGCGCACGGTGGGTCGTGCTGCCGGCCGAGTGCCTGCCGGAGGACTTCTTCCGGCTGCGCACTCGTCTCGCGGGCACCGTCGTGCAGAAGTTCGCCAACTACCGGATGGGGCTGGCGGTCATCGGCGACATCAACCACCACGTCGAAGCCAGCGACTCCCTGCGGGACTTCGTCCGGGAGAGCAACCGCGGCACCCAGCTGTGGTTCCTGTCCGACACGGAGGCCTTCCGCACCCGGCTGGCCGGCCTCCGGGGCTGAGGGACCAGAGGGAGCGGTGGCCCGCCCCGGGGAACGGAGGGCCCGGGGCGGGGGGTGCACCCGCTACCTCAACGAGCGACCGAAGAATCGGTTCCGCACACCCACCGAACCGGCATGCCGAACCGGGCAGCCGGCGGCCCCTCAGCCGAGGGCCGACGCCAGCAGCGCTGCCGTCTTGGCCACGAGCGGGTTGTCGGCGACCGCGTCCGGCCGGTCGTGGGTCGTCAGGACGACCATCACCACCGGCGGGCGGTGCGGGGGCCAGGTGACGCCGGCGTCGTTGTTCGTGCCGTACGCGCCGCCGCCGGTCTTGTCGCCCAGGGTCCAGTCGGCGGGCAGGCCCTTGCGGAAGCGTTCGGTGCTCGTCGTGTTCGCCAGGAGCCAGCCGGTGAGCCGCTCGCGGTCCCGCGGGGCGAGCGCGTCGCCGAGGACGAGTTCGCCGTAGGTCCGCCCGATGGCGCGCGGGGTGGTGGTGTCGGTGAGCCGGCCGGGCTCGGCGGAGTTCAGTTCGGGCTCCCAGCGGTCCAGCCGGGTGGTCCGGTCCCCCACCGACCGGCAGAAACGGGTGACCGCCTCCGGGCCGCCCAGCTCCCGGAGCAGCAGGTTCGCCGCGGCGTTGTCGCTCTGGCAGATGGCGGCGGCGCACAGCCGCTCGACGGTCATGCCGGCCGCGAGGTTCTCGGGCAGGCCGGTGACCGGCCCGAACCCGGAGTCCTTCACTTCCTGTTCGGTGTAGAAGAGGCGTGTGGCCAGGAACTCGCCGTCCCGGTCGAGGTCGCGCAGGACGGCGGCGACGGCGAGGGTCTTGAAGACCGAGCACATCGGAAAGCGCTCCTCCGCGCGGTGGAGGACGGTCCGGCCGGTGGCCGTGTCCCGGGCGTACACGCCCAGGCGGGCGGAGTGTTCCTGTTCGAGGGCGCGCAGCTGCCGCAGGACGTCCGGGTTCCCCCGCGGGGCCGCGAAGGCCGTGGACCCGCCCAGGGGGATCCCCGCCACCGCCGCCCCCGCGGCGGCGGTCAGTACGGCACGACGGCTCGGACGGGCTCCTGTGGTCCCCACGATGCGCTCTCCCCTACGGCTCTTGCGGTCCCCGTACTCCCTTCAGAACGCACCGGGCGGCCCGCCGGTTCCCTCGCGCACCACCGGTCGGCCGTTCAGCCGTTCAGCGTCGCTTCGATCCATCCCCGGTAGGCGGGCACCGAGGTCCAGATCCCGGGGCCGTTGCCGCACTTGGGGTCCACGGCGTGGTCGCCGTCGCCGGAGGTGGCGCCGACGAGCCTCCACCGGCCGCCGGCCCGCTGGATCTGCGGTCCGCCGGAGTCTCCGTAGCAGGCCATCGCGCCGGGCTCCCGGCTGGTCGTGCACAGCTCGGTGGCGGCCTTCAGTCCGAGGCACACGCTCGGGGCGGCGCTGCGGGTGTCCAGCTCCTGCAGCCGCTCGGACAGCACCCACTCCTCGGCGGTCTGTACGTCGGCCAGGGCTCCGAAGCCGAGGATGCGGGTGTCGGCGCCCACCCGGGGTGCGCGTGCGGCGATCTCGATCGGCTGCTGCGGGACCGGACGGTCCAGTCTGAGCAGGGCGATGTCGTCGTGCGAGCGGCCGTCCCGCCCGTCGTAGCCGGGGTGGACGACCTTCTCGACGATCGTGCGGACCGTGCCGCCCGTGTGCCGCCGCTCGCTGCCGACCCTGACGGTGCCGGTCGGGTGGGAGGTCGGCGTGTCCTCGGCGCAGTGGGCGGCGGTGACCACCCAGTCGCGTGCGATCAGCGATCCGCCGCACACCCCGGCGATCCGCCCGCTGCCGTAGGCGTAGGTCATCGGGATGGACACCATGAACGGGTAGGGCCCGACGGCGTCGTGCCCGTTGACGATGGCGTGGGCCCCGCCGCCCGTCACGGTCGCGCACAGCGCGGCGACCGCCCCGATCACGGCGACCCGGACCGGTGCACGGCGCGGCGGACGGGTGCGGGCGGCGGCCCGGGGCGGGGCCGGCGGGGTGGCAGGGGTGGCAGGGGACATGGCAGCGCCCTTCGCTAGGCCGCCCCGCTGGGGAACGGCCACCTTGCCACCGTAGGCGGATCCCGGCCCCGTCGGCCACGCGGGCGGCCGGTTCGGACCGCTCGGCCGGATCCGGGCGTGACCCCGGCCCCGGACGCTCGTTGAACGGGGCGGTCAGCGAAGTGCACGGAGCCCCGGGCTGGTGTCCCGGGGCTCCGTGGTGGGTGCGGGGCCGCCGGGGTGCGCATCCGGGCGGGGTCAGTAGACGAGCTTGTACGTCACGTCCTTCGCGACCGGCGCCGGCGCGGTGTCCGGGTAGACGAGCCGGATCTTGGTGAAGCGCCGCAGGTCGGGGGCGGTGGGCCATTGGTCCGGCTCACTCAGGGTCACCTTCACCGGGTAGCCGCGGAAGCGGCCCTCCGCGCAGTTGGGGCGGCATTCGTTCACCATGTCGGTTCCGGTGGCCGTCGCGGTCCGCCGGCCCCAGCTGTCCCAGTGCAGCCGGACGAGGCGGTTGTTGCCGTCACCGCAGGCCAGCACGAAGTCGTCGGGGCGCACCTGCGCCTGCTCGAAGCAGTCGACGAGCACCACGGGTTCCTGTTCCGGTGGGGCCGCGGGCCGCGCGGCGGCCGGAACGGCCGCCACGGCCAGGGCGGCGGCCGCGCACAGCACGGTGGTCGTACGCAGCCCGCGCCGGGGCGTGCGGATGAGCCGTTGGTCTCCTGAAGCGTCCACGAGGCCTCCCTCGCCCGTCCGGACTGCTGTCGGCACTGAGGCCAAGCCCAGCTTCCCCCACTCGGGGGAACCCCGCACCCGCTGGGACCCCGGCAGCCGTGCCGGGACGCCCTGGACGATCTTCCTCAGGCCCCGCCCCGTGCGCGGCCGCGGCCCCCTCGCCGGCGGCCGGGAAAGCCCGCGACCTTCGCCGCGCCGTGGGCGCCGCTGCTGCCCGCGAGGAGCAGCGGGGTGGCGTCGGGGGGCCGGCGGCCGAGCGGTGCGTCGTTGACGGCGGAGAACTCCTGGGATCCGGGCACGGCGAACTCCGCGGCACCCGGCGGCAGTTGACCGATTCTCCCCGTCGTCCGGGACGGTTTGCGGTGGGCGGCGGTGGCGTTCGGTGTGCGGATTCAGGTGAAATGGGCGGTGTCCTTTGTCCGTTCGCCGGTCCTGCACCGTTCCGGGGGAGCCCGTGTACCAGCATCGTCCTCGCCGTCCCGCTCATTCGTTACGCGCAGAGGCGGCGTTCCACACCCGCCTCGCCGACGCCGGGGCGCAGCTCCTCGAACCCGTCTGGCTCGGCAACGCCACCCCGCACCGCATCCGTTGCGCGGCCGGCCATCTGTGCGCCCCGCGGCCGTCGAACGTGCAGCAGGGGCAGGGCCTGTGCCGGACCTGTGCGCGCAAGGACCCGGCCGCCGCCTCGGCCGCCTTCCTGGAACGCCTGGCGGCCGTAGGCGCGGTCCTCCTCGAACCCCTGTGGCTCGGCGTCCACACCCCTCACCTCATCCGTTGCGCCACGGGCCACATCAGCCACCGGCGTCCGTCCGCGGTGCGCCGCAGCGGCCGGGTCTGCCGCGCCTGCCGGGGGCCCCGACGGCCGGGGTAGTGTCGGCCGGGGATCGCCTCGTGCCCGCGATCGGCGTGGTGCCCGCGCACGGCCGTACGGAGGGCCGCGGCCCCGGCCCGCTTCGCACTCTGCACCCAGGAGCCACTCATGGCGCGCTCGCTCGACGGTCTCGTCTTCGTCCCGGTGGCCGATCAGGCACCCGGTCAGGTCGGCCGCCGGACCCGTTTCGAGTACCACGAGCAGGACGGCCACGTCTGGGCCGAGTACCGGGGCGGGGACGTCGTCAGGGGGCACCTCGTCGGTACCCGGTCCGGTGACACCGTCGACTTCCGCTACGTCCAGCTCCGGCTCGACGGCACGACGGCGTCCGGGCACTGCGTCTCGCTCGTGCGGGCCCTCGCCGACGGCCGCCTGCGCCTGGAGGAGACCTGGACGTGGGAGTCCCAGGAGGGGAGCGGCACCAGCGTCGTCGAGCAGCCGCCGGTCTGAGCCCCGGCGTCCGCGGCCGGGCGGTCGTCCCCGCCGGCCGCCGGGTGGTCACAGGCGCAGGACGACCAGGGCGGTGTCGTCGGTGATGCCGGCGGGCGGGACCAGGTCGGTCAGGAGGGCGTCGGCCAGGCTCTCGGGGTCGGCGGCGCGGTGGCGGACGACGGAGTCGGCGAGCCGGCGCAGGCCGATGTCGATGTCCTCGTGGCGGCGCTCGACGAGTCCGTCGGTGTAGAGGACGAGGGTGGAGCCCTCCGTGAAGCCGGCCCGGCTCTGGGGGCGGGTGACGTGTTCGGGGCGGGCGCCCAGCGGGGGGTCGGTCGCCAGGTCGAGGAAGGTCACGGTGCCGTCCGGGGCGCAGAGCACCGGCGGGGGGTGGCCGGCGCTGCTGTAGGTGAGGGTGTGGCCGGACCAGTCGATGAAAACCGACACGGCGGTGGTGGACTCGGCGCCCTTGACGAAGCGGGCGTACAGGCCGAGCACCTCCAGGGCCTGGGCGGGGCCCGCCGCGACCCGGGACGCGGCGGACAGGGCGCTGCGGAGCTGGCCCATGACACCGGCGGCCCGCAGTCCGTGGCCGACGACGTCACCGACGGCGACCGCGGTGTACCGGCGGCCGGGCAGGTCGAACAGGTCGTACCAGTCGCCGCACACGTTGAGGGATCCGGTGGCGGGCCGGTAGCGCACCGCGGCGCTGTGGTGACCCAGCGGGTCGGGCTCGGGCAGCATCGCCTCCTGGAGGTGGAGCGCGACCTCGCGTTCGCGGGCGTGGGCGTCGCGCAGGCGCTGGTTGAGCTCCTGGAGTTCCCGGGCGCGGGTGTAGAGCTCTGCCTCCAGGACCCGGGCGCGCTCACCGCCGCTGCGGGTGCCGCGGGCCCGGATGAGTTCCGTGACTTCCTCCACCCGGTGCAGCACGAGCGCCACGGAACCGTCCGGGCCGAACACCGGTACGTTCACGGGGCTCCAGTAGCGCTCCTCCCAGGTCCCGGGCCGGTCGGGGTCCTCCACGTCGTAGCGCTGCAGGGCCATGCTGTCGGCTTCCCCGGAGGCGGCGACCCGGCACAGGGAGGCGTGCAGGTTGCGCATGCCGCTGGCGGCCGGGTCGTCGGGGTTGTCGGGGAAGACGTCGAAGAGGTAGCGGCCCAGGACCTCCTCGCGCGTGCGGCCCGACAGCCGCAGGTAGGCCTCGTTGGCCTCGGCGAAGACGAGGTCCTTGCTCAGCAGGGCGACCGCACCCGGCAGGGCCCGGAAAACCGCTTCGAAATCGATCCCGGTAGCGCCCACACTCCACCTGCCCGCGTGAGACCGTTCGGTCCTGCCCTCCTCTCACCATAGGCAGGAAGGGCGGATCCGACCCGGTGGCGCGGTCGGGTGACAGCACGGGGTCACCGGCGGCCGCACGGCGTAGAGGGGGGTGGGTGCCGGTGCGTCCCGTGGCGGGGCACTCGTACCGGGCGCTCGTACGGGCACGCGTACGGACACTCGCACGGGGCACGTCCGATCCGCCGGCACAGGGGTCGGCAAAGGAGGGGCTCGCCAACACTTTACCCACCCCTGATGGCATGCCCGCGTCAAATCTGCCAGGCTTCCGGCAGTTGTCGCCCCGACCCGGGCGGCACCGCACCCATCTCACCACCGCGGTCGCGCGAGCGATGCGCACAGCCCCCGGCCGCCCTCCGGCGCACCCTCGCCGTCCGGGCGGTCACCGAGCAGGCCGGGATCCCGGCCGCCTCAAAGGAGTTCCGCGTGAGATCCACCCCCCACAAGGCCCTCGCGACGACCGCGCTGGCCGTCGCCGCGCTGGCCGCCGCCTCGGTCACCGCCACCCCGGCCGCCGCCGCACCGGTCCCCGCCCCGCGGGCCGCCGCCTGCACGCCGGCCCAGGTCGTCGCCAACGGCGGTTTCGAGAGCGACACTTCGCCCTGGACCCAGTCCCAGGCGAGCGTCATCACCAGCCGCGCCGGACAGAGCGCCCACGGAGGCTCCTCCTTCGCCTGGCTGAACGGCGTCGGCAGCACGCACACCGACACGCTCTCCCAGAGCGTCACGATCCCCTCCGGATGCAGCAGCGCCACCCTCACCTTCTGGCTGCACATCGACACCGCCGAGACCACCACGTCCACGAAGTACGACAAGCTGACGGCGAAGATCGGCAGCACGACGCTCGCGACGTACTCGAACCTGGACAAGAACACCGGCTACGTCCAGAAGTCCTTCGACGTGTCGGCGTTCGCGGGCCAGACCGTGAGCGTCGGCTTCACCGGAACCGAGGACTCCAGCCTCCAGACGAGCTTCGTGGTCGACGACGTGGCCCTTGACACCTCCGGCGGCACCACCCCGCCCGGGGACTCCACCCGGACCCCGTCCGCCCCCTCCTACACCGTGAACCTCAGCAGCAACACCGCCGGGACCGTCTGGAGCGGGCACGAGAGCGCCACCTTCACCAACGCCTCCGCCACCGCGCTCAGCGAGGTGTACCTGCGGCTGTGGGACAACTACCACGGCACCTGCTCCGCCATGCCGATCACGGTCACCAACGTCACCGGGGGCACCGCGGGCGCGCTCAGCGTCGGCTGCACGGCCCTCAAGATCGACCTGCCCGCCCCGCTGACCCAGGGCCAGAGCGCCACCATCGGCTTCGACCTCGGCATCACCGTGCCCAGCGGCGCCGACCGCTTCGGCTACGACGGGGCCTTCAGCATGCTCGGCAACGCCCTGCCCGTGCTCGCGGTCCGGGACGCGGCGGGCTGGCACCTGGACCCGTACACCAACAACGGGGAGTCCTTCTACTCCCTGGCCTCCGACTTCAAGGTGACCCTGGACCACCCGAGCACCCTGCTCGTACCGGCCACCGGCGCCTCCGTCGACACCCCCGGGACCAGCGGGCGCACGATCACCACCGCCACCGCCACCAAGGTCCGCGACTTCGCTTGGGCGGCCGGTCCGTTCAGCAAGATCTCCGGCACCTCGGCCGCCGGCACCCCCGTCAACATCTACTCCGTGTCGGGCATCAGCTCGTCCGACGCCCAGTCGATGCTCAGCACCGCCACGTCCGCCGTGGACGCCCACTCGGCCCGCTTCGGGGCGTATCCGTACGGCGAGCTGGACGCGGTGATCGACAACAACTACTGGTTCGGCGGGATGGAGTACCCCGGGTTCGTCCTGGACCTGGTCAGCACGACGGCGCTCACCCACGAGATCGCGCACCAGTGGTGGTACGGCATCGTCGGCGACGACGAGTACAACAACCCGTGGCTGGACGAGGCCTTCACCGACTACGCCACCGACCTGGCGCAGAACAAGACCGGCAGCGGCTGCTGGAACAGCGTCTCCTGGGCCTCTTCGGCCGAGAAGATCACCAACTCCATGGGCTACTGGGACGCCCACTCCTCCCGGTACTCCACCGTCGTCTACGGCTACGGCAAGTGCGCCCTGCACGACCTGCGGCGCGTGCTCGGTGACACCGCCATGGCCAAGGTCCTCAAGGACTACGCCACTTCGCACTGGTACGGGGTCTCGACCACGGCCGAGTTCAAGGCGGCCGCCCAGGCCGCCACGACCACGGACCTGACCTCCTTCTGGACCCAGCACCGCATCGACGGCTGACGCTCCGTCCCGGTCCGCCGCGGTGGGCGCCCACTCGGGCGTCACCCGCGGCGGACCGGTGGCGGGCGTGAGGGCGGGCGTGAGGGCGGGTGACGGGCCCGCGAACGGCCCGTGTGACCATGGCGCGTCGGCACAACCGCACCTCACGGGGGACCCAGCCATGCGCACGCGCACCACCACCGCCACGACCCGCCTGGCCGCCGCGCTCACCGCGCTGCTCGTCCTGACGGGCTGCAGCTCGTCGGGCGGGGAACCGCACGGCAAGGCGGGTTCGGCCGCGTCCGGCCCGGCGGCCGCACCGGCGCAGGGCGGTACGGGCGGGTTCGAGGGGCCCCGGCCGCAGGACCAGAACCTCCTCGCCTGGACCGGCGACCCCAACGACGCCGGGCACGTCACCGCCCAGTCGGCCGCGGGGGTCGGCGGGCGCGTCACCCTGGTACGGATCGTGCTGCGCGAGCAGATCACGTGGTCGAACATCTGGCTGGGCCTGGCCGGCATCGACCCGGGCGCCCAGCTCTCCAACTGCTACCTGGGCGTCTACGACGACAAGGGCACCCTGCTCTCGGCCACCGCGGACATCTCCCCGCAGCTGATGACGGACGCGGTCGCCAAGCCGCTGCCCCTGGCCAAGCCGTTCACCGCCGCCCCCGGGACCTACTTCATCGCCCTCCTGCTCAACGGCAACTGGGCCACCAACGCCCTCACCCTGAAGTCCACGGGCGCCGGAATCTCGGTCAACGCCGGCCTGACCCCGCCCAGGCTCCGCTACAGCACCGTCCTGACCGGCCAGACCTCGCTGCCGGCCACCGTGAACCTCGCCGAGCAGGCCACGAGCACCATCAACACCGGCTGGGCCAGCCAGTGGTACGCCGTCTCCTAGGTCAAGGTCCGGCAGGTCTGCCGCCCGGCCGGCCGTGGCCGTGGCCGCCGGTCCAGGCGATCTCGAAGTACGTGACGCGTTCGTCCTCCCCCACGGGCCGCATGCCGGCCGCCGTCATGACGTGGTGGGACGCGATGTTCTCGTGGTCGACGTCGCCCCGCACGCACGTGACGCCGTGGACCCGCGCGCACACGAGCAGCGCGCGCAGGGCTTCGGAGGCGTATCCCCGGCCCCGCGCCGAGGGGACGAGGCCGTAGCCGATCGTGACGCGGCCGTCCTCGTCCGCGGGTCCGTGGAAACCCGCGCCGCCGACCGCGGCGCCGTCCTCGCGGAGGCGGATCTCATAGCTGCCGAACGGCCCGGGGTCCCCGGTGTCCGCGAGGGTGCGCAAGAGGCGCTCGGCGGCGACGACGTCGCCGTCGGTGGGGTATCCGGGCGCCCATCGGACGCCGTGGGGCGGCTCGCCGGCCACCAGCCGCCCGGCCTCGTCGCCGGTCATCGGATGGAGCACGAGCCGGGCCGTCACCAGATCTCCCATGGCAGGAGGAGTATCACGCGGGGCGCCCGGCGCGCACGGGAACCGTCCGGCCGGGACGGCGGGAACGCCCCCGAGCGGGCTCCGGGTGACGGTCCGTCCGGCCCGGTCGGCCGGGCCGGACGGACCGGCCGTCAGTGGCCGAAGTCGAACCAGTTGACGTTCACGAAGTCGGCCGGCTGGCCGCTGGTGAAGGTCAGGTAGACGTCGTGGACGCCGGTGACGCCCGAGATGTTCGCCGGGACGGTCCGCCAGCTCTGCCAGCCACCGGTGTCGGCGATGGCGAAGCTGCCGACCGGCGGGTTGGTGCGGCTGTCCAGGCGTACCTCGACCAGTCCGCTGACCCCGCCCGCCGCGCCGCTCGCGACCCGGGCCCGGAACTGGGTCGCCGCCGTGGTGCCGAAGTCGACCCCCTGGTAGCGGGCCCAGTCGCCGTGGGCGGCCGAGCCGACGTTGCGGCCGCCGCCGGTATCGGTGGTGGTCTCGGTGGTCAGGCCCGCCTGGCCGTCGTACGACTCCGCCTGGATCGCCGCGTAGGCGTCACGGCCGCCGGCCGGCGGGGTGGGGGTCGGTGTGGGCGTCGGGGTGGGCGGGGTGGTGGTGCCCCCGCCGCTCTGCCAGACCGCGACGTAGTCCACCGTCATGGGGTGACCGGGCTGGGTGCCGGCGTCGGGGCCGCCGCCGAAGGCCCCGGGGAACGCACCGCCCATGGCGACGTTCAGGATGAGGAAGAAGCCGTGGCCGGTCGCCGCGTTCCAGGTGGCGGCGTCCATCTGGTCCGCGCGGACGGTGTGGAAGTTGACGCCGTCGAGGTAGAAGCGGACCTGTTCGGGGCTGGTGCCGCGGTCCCATTCGGCGGCGTAGGTGTGGAAGCCGCCCTGGCAGCTGGTGGGTGAGCAGACGCGCTGGCCGCCGATGCCGGTGGTCTCGTTGCACGGTCCGCCGGGGCTGGTGCCGCAGTGCATCGTGGCCCACTCGTTGTTGATGCCCTGGACGTTCTCCATGATGTCGATCTCACCGATGCCGGGCCAGTTCCACCAGTTGCCCCGGTAGGGGGCGCCGAGCATCCAGAAGGCGGGCCAGTAGCCCTTGGCCGCCGCGCCCGTGACGTTCGGCATCTGAATGCGGGCCTCGACGCGCAGCCTGCCGCCGGCGGGCGGCTGGAAGTCGGAGCGCCTGGTCTCGACGCGGCCCGAGGTCCAGTTGCCGCCGCCGTCGCGCAGCGGGGTGATGCGCAGGTTGCCGGCGCCGTCGAGGGAGACGTTGGACGGGTCGACGGTCATCGTCTCGATCTCGCCCGTGCCGAAGCCGGCCGGGCCGCCCGGGTAGCTCGTCCCGGTCGTGTACAGCCAGTCGGCGCCGTTGATCCCGGATCCCGCCGGACCGTTGAAGTCGTCCCTGAAGACCGAGGTCCACCCGGGCGGGTCGGCGGGCACGGAGGCACCCGCCGGCACGGCGACGAGCACGGCGGCGGCGGGTACGAGCAGGGCGGCGACGGCGAGGGCCGCTCGCCTCAGGAATCCTCGCGGTGGGGGCATGACTCTCATGGGAACCCTCTCTGGGGGCTGGCCGGGTGGGGGGATGAGAGCGCTCTCAAACAAGGGGTGCGCCGCTACTGTGCCCCTCCGCCCCACGGGTGGGCAAGAGGTGAACACGTAAAACCCGGGCGCGATCCGGAGTCTTCACTTACTGAACGAAGCCGCCGCGCGCGATGACGTCGGCGTACCAGCGGGCGCTGTCCTTCGGTGTCCGCCGCTGGGACGCGAAGTCGACGTGGACGATGCCGAACCGCTTGCCGTAGCCGTGTGCCCACTCGAAGTTGTCCAGCAGCGACCACAGGAAGTACCCGCGCACGTCGGCGCCCCGCTCGATGGCCCGGTGCACCGCGGCCAGGTGGGCCCGCAGGTAGGCGATCCGTTCCGGGTCGCGGACGCGGCCGGCCGGGTCGGCGTAGTCGTCGTACGCCGCCCCGTTCTCGGTGACCAGCAGCGGTACGCCGGGCAGTTCCTCGTGCAGCGCGGTGAGCAGCCCGTAGAGCCCCTCGGCGTCGACCGGCCAGTCCATGGCGGTCCGGTGACCGGGGAGGCGCGGGAAGCCCACGTGCCCTCCGGCGGCGGGCCAGGGCGAGGGCGTGGGGTGGCCGCCCGCCGCGACGAGGGTCGGGGCGTAGTAGTTGACGCCGAGGGAGTCGATCGGGGCGGAGGCGGTCCGCAGGTCGCCGTCGCGCACGAAGGACCAGTCGGTGAGCGCTGCCGTGTCGCGGACCAGGTCCTGCGGGAGCCGTGCGTGGAAGACGGGGTCGAGGAAGACGCGGTTGCCGAGGGCGTCGATCCTGCGGGCCGCGTCGCGGTCGGCCGCGGAGTCCGTCAGCGGGCGCACCGCGTGCAGGTTGAGGGTCAGGGAGACCTCGGCCGAGGGCGCCGCGGAGGCGCGCAGCGCCTGGACCGCACGCCCGTGGGCGAGGTTGAGGTGGTGGGCCGCGCGCAGGGCGGCGGCCGGGTCGGTGCGGCCCGGGGCGTGCTCCCCGGAGGCGTAGCCGAGGAAGGCGGCGCACCAGGGCTCGTTGAGGGTCGTCCAGGTCGCCACCCGGTCGCCGAGGGCCCCGGCGGTGAGGGAGGCGTACTCGGCGAAGCGCTCGGCCGTCTCCCGCCGGGGCCAGCCCCCGGCGTCCTCCAGTTCCTGGGGCAGGTCCCAGTGGTAGAGGGTGGCGACCGGGCGGATCCCGGCGTCGAGCAGCGTGTCGGTGAGCCGCCGGTAGAAGTCCAGGCCCTGCGGTGAACCGGGGCCGCTGCCGGTCGGCTGGACCCGGGGCCAGGAGACGGAGAAGCGGTAGTCGCTCACCCCGAGGCGTTTCATGAGGGCGACGTCCTCGCGCATGCGGTGGTAGTGGTCGGCGGCGACGTCTCCGGTGTCGCCGTTGCGGACCTTGCCGGGGGTGTGGCTGAAGGTGTCCCAGATGGACGGGGTGCGGCCGTCCTCGGTGGCCGCGCCCTCGATCTGGTAGGCGGCGGTGGCCGTGCCCCAGCGGAATCCGTGGGGGAAGCGCAGGAGGGGCGTGGTGCCGGGGCGTGCGTCGACGTCGGTCATCGGAGGGGAACTCCCGGGGTGCGAGGGCGGAACGGGACGGGACGGGCGGGGCGTCGGGCGGGTGCGGGTGCGGATACGGGTGCGCGGAGGTCAGCCCTTGACCGCGCCCTGCATGATGCCGCCGACGATCTGACGGCCGAGGAGGCCGAAGACCAGCAGTACGGGAAGGGTGCCGAGCAGGGTGCCCGCCATGATCACGGACTGGTCGTGGACGTAGCCGCCGCCCAGCTGGCGGAGCGCGACCTGCACGGTCGGTTCCTGCGAGGAGAGCGCGACGACGGGCCAGAAGAAGTCGTTCCACGCCGTCATGAAGGTGAGCAGGCCGAGCACGGCCATGCCGGGCCGGGCGATCGGCAGCACGACGGACCGGAAGATCCGGGCCGTGGAGGCGCCGTCGACGCGGGCCGCTTCGATCAGTTCGTCGGGCAGGGACTGGACGAGGACCTGCCGCATGAAGAACACCCCGAAGGCCGAGACGAGTCCGGGCAGGACGACGGCCTGGAGCTGGTTGACCCAGTGGAGCCGGGCGATCAGCATGAAGAGCGGGATCACCGCGAGCTGCGGCGGGATCATCATCGTGGACACGGTGAGGGTGAGCAGCAGCCCCCGGCCGCGGAAGCGCAGTTTGGCGAAGGCGAAGCCGGCGAGGGTGGAGCACAGGACGGTGCCCACGGTGATCGAGCCGGAGACGATGAGGGAGTTGAGCAGGGCCTTGCCGATGTCGGCCTCCTCCAGGACCTGCCGGAGGTTGTGCATCAGGTTCGGGCCGGGCAGCAGCGAGGGCGGGGCCTTCGCGAGGTCCGCGTTGGAGCGGCTGGCCGCGACGATCGTCCAGTAGAACGGGAACGCCGAGACCAGCACGGCCGCGGTCAGGACCGCGTACGTGAGCCGGCCGCCGCGCCGCGGCCCGCCGGACCGGCCGCGCCGGCGGACGGGCAGGGCGGGGTCTGCGGCGGCCGCCCGGCGCGAGGGCGGGGCTGTGAGGGCGGTCATCGGACGGCCTCCTTGCGGGAACGGCTCCGTACGAGGAAGGCGTTGGCGCCGACCAGTATCAGGATGAGCAGGAACATCACCCAGGCGATCGCGGCCGCGCGGCCCAGGTGGAAGAAGCCCCAGCCCTGTTCGTACAGGTAGAGGCCGAGGGTCTGGTACTGGTGCGAGATGCCGCCCGAGACGGAGCCCTCGAAGAGCAGCGGTTCGCCGAAGAGCTGGGTGGCGCCGATGGTCGAGACGACGGTGGTGAAGACGATCGTGGGGCGCAGTCCGGGCAGGGTGACGTGGACGAACTGCCGCCAGCCCGAGGCCCCGTCCAGCTCTGCGGCCTCGTAGAGCTCCGACGGGATGCTCTGCATGCCGGCCAGGTAGATCAGGGCGTTGTAGCCGGTCCAGCGCCACACCACGATCGAGGAGACCGCGAGCTGGGAGGCGACGGTGCCGGTCTGCCAGTCCACCGGGCCGATGCCGGCGAGGGCGAGGAGTTGGTTGACGATGCCGAAGTCGCGGCCGAAGAGCTGCGCGAAGACGAGGGTGGCGGCGGCGACGGAGGTGGCGTACGGGAGCAGCACGGCGGTGCGGAAGAAGGTGCGGGCGCGCAGGCGGCGGTTGAGCAGGTGGGCGAGGCCGAGGGCCATGGCGAGCTGGGGGACGGTGGAGAGGACCCCGATGGTGAAGGTGTTGCGCAGCGCGGTCCAGAAGTAGCTGTCGGAGAAGAGCGCCGTGTAGTTGTCCAGGCCCCTCCACTCCATCACCCCGGGCGTCTGGAGTTCGACGCGGTGGAGGGAGACGAAGGCGGTGTAGAGGAGGGGGAAGAGGCCGAAGGCGGCGAAGAGGGTGAAGAACGGGGCGACGTAGGCGTACGGGGCGAGGGACCGCCGGACCCGTCGGGCGGCGGGCGGGGGTCCGGTGCCTGTGCCTGCGGCGGCGGTGGCGGGTGCTGGGCGGGTCATCGGCGGGCCCTTCGGGGGCGGTGTCGGCGGCGGGGAGCGGTGTCGGCGGCGGGGAGCGGTGTCGGCGGCGCGGGGACGGGAGCGGTCGGCGGGCTGGCGGCCGGAGCGGTGTAGGCGGTGTCAGCCGGTGGCGTTCCGTACGCCCTTCCTGGCGTTCTCCCACGCCTTGTCCGAAGCGGTGCCCTTGCGCTCGACCTCGCTCAGCGCGTTCGTGATCTGGTCGGCGATGGTCTTGTCGGCGGCTCCGAGCACCTGGACGGGTGCGGCTTTGGCGGCGTCGCCGAAGATCCGGCCGGTGGGGGCGTCCGAGAAGTAGGAGTCCTTGACGTCGGCGACCTTGGCGATCGCGCCGGTGGAGGAGGGGAAGGAGCCCTGCTTCTCGAAGAGCCGGGCCTGCTGTTCGGGGGCGGTGAGCCACTGGATGAGCGCGTAGGCCTCCTTCTTGTGCTTCGCGGCGCGCGGGACCGCGAGGTAGGAACCGCCCCAGTTCCCGGCGCCGCCCGGCAGCGCGGCGACGTCCCACTTGCCCGCCCCGGCGTCGCCCGCCTGGCCCTTGATGTAGCCGAGCATCCAGGCGGGGCACGGGAGGGTGGCGAAGGAGCCGGCGGCGAAGGCCTGGTTCCACGGCGCGGACCACTGGTCGAGCTTGGCGCTCAGCCCGTCCTGGGCGGCGCGCACGGAGGTGTTCCAGGCCGTTCTGACGGCCGGGTTGGTCTCGTACACCAGTGCGCCGGCGGCGTCGTAGTAGCGCTCCTTCTCCTGGCCGGTCATGACGGCGTAGAGGCTGCCGACGCTGTCCAGCCAGGCGCTCTTGTCGGGGGCGTGGTCGCGGTAGCGCCGGCCCAGCTCCAGGTAGCCTTCCCAGGTGGACCACTGGGCGGCAAGTTCCTCGCGGCCGGTGGGCAGTCCGGCCTTCTCGAACAGGTCGCGGCGGTAGCACATGGCCTCGGGTCCCACGTCGGTGCCCAGGCCCAGCACCTTGCCGTCCTTGGTGGTGGCCGCCGACCACTTGGCGTCGGCGAAGGAGCTGCGCAGCGCGCCCGCCCCGTAGGCGTTGAGGTCCTCGAACCTGTCCGCCTGCTGCTGGGTCACCGCGGCGATCCGGCCGACCTCGATGCCCTGGACGTCGGCGAGGCCTCCGCCGCCCGCGAGCCTGGTCTGCAGGGACTTCCAGTAGTCCTGTTCGTCCTCGGTGTCCGTCTGCTTGACCGTGACGCCCGGGTGCAGCTTCTCGTACTCCGCGTAGAGCCCGGCCTCCTTGTAGCCGAAGGAGCCGAAGAGGTCGACGGTGACGGTGACCTTGGCCCCGGCGCCGGCCGCGGCGTCCTCCGGCTGCGCGCCGGATCCGCAGGCGGTCAGCAGGGCTCCGGCGAGGGCCACCGCGCCGAGGCGGAGGGCGACGCCGCGGGCGAGGGCGGTGGGGGTGCCGGCGCGGATGCCGGTGGTGGCGGCGGCTCGGGCTGTGGGCATGGGTGGTCTCCCCTGGGCTTCGGCGTAGGTGGATGAGAGCGCTCTCAAGCGCTGCGTCTGGAGCGTGCCCCGCCCGGATCTTCCCGTCAAGACCTGAACGCGTAACGGCTTTGCGGCCAGGCGTGGTTGACGGCCCGGAGGCGGTTTCGGGGAGGCGGTCACGGGGCGGACGTCCAGGCCGCAGACCTCCCGCGCCGGGTCAGGCCGAGTCGCGGCGCACCAGCCTGGTCGGGGTGATCAGGGAGGTCGGGGCGAGGATCCCGCCGCGGTCCCGGTCCAGGGCGCCCAGCAGCAGCCGGGCCATCATCCGGCCCATGCCCTCGATGTCCTGGTGGACGGTGGTCAGCGGCGGATCGGCGCACTCGGCCACCGACCGCATGTCGTCGAAGCCGACCAGGGCCACGTCCTGAGGCACCCGGCGGGCCCGCTCCCGCAGGACGCGCAGCGCGCCCACCGCCATCTGGTCGCTGGCGGCGAAGACGGCGTCGAGTTCCGGATGCCGCTCCAGCAGGTCCGCCATGGCCCGCGCCCCGCCCTCCACCGTGTAGTCCCCCTCGGCCACCATCGGCGGGCAGGCGGGCGGCAGGGCGTCCCGGTAGCCGTCGAGGCGGTCGGTCGCCGAGGTCATGTCGCCGGGGCCCGCGATGTGCGCGATGCGGGTGCGGCCACGGTCCGCGAGGTGACGTACGGCCAGCCGCGCCCCGCCCCGGTTGTCGGCGTCCACGTACGTCACCCCGGCGGGTCCGCCCGGGGCCGGGGTCCACGCGGGCCGGCCGCCGTACACGGTGGGCAGCCCGATGCGGGTCGCGATCGCGGGGAGCGGGTCGTCCGCGTGCAGGGAGAAGGCCAGCGCGCCGTCGACGTGGCCGCCGGCCAGGTACCGGGCGATCCGCTCGTAGTCCTCCGGGCCTTCCACCAGCAGGAGCACCAACTGGGTGTCGTGGGCGTTGAGTTCCTTGCTGATGCCGCGGACCTGCTGGGAGAAGAAGGGGTCCGAGAAGATGCGGACCTCCGGCTCGGCGATGATGACCGCCACCGCACCGGTGCGCCGGGTGACCAGGGTCCGGGCCGCCGGGTTGGGTACGTAGCCCAGCTCGGCCACGGCTTCGCGCACCTTGTCCGCGACGAGCTGCCGCACCCCGGCCCCGCCGTTGACCACACGCGAGACCGTCGCCCGGGACACCCCGGCGCGCGCCGCGACCGCTTCCAGAGTGGGTCGGTGTCCGGTGGGGTGCTCAGGCACGGCGGGCTCCTCTTCTGTCGCGGTCGGCAGCAGAGCGGCTGCGTCGGGATCTGCAGGGTATCCGGTGCCCCGCGGCCCGGAGAGCGCTCCCGCAACAACGGCCAGGACGCGTGCTTTCGGGGGAATCGGTGGCGCGCGCCGGTGCGGAGCCACCGGACGCGCGTGGCCGGGCCGACACTCGTGGCAGCCGGCCGTCGGCCGGCGGGACGGACACCGGGAGGACGGCACGTGTTCAGCGACACCAGGGCATTCAGCGGTTTCGCCGTGGACGACATCCAGCGGGCGAAGGAGTTCTACGGCGAGACCCTCGGACTGCGGGTGACCGAGGAGAACGGCCTGCTCACCCTGCACATCGCGGGCGGCGCGGAGATCCTCGTGTACCCGAAGGAGGATCACGTCCCGGCCGGTTTCACGCTGCTCAACTTCCCCGTCGAGGACATCGACGCGGCCGTCGACGGGCTGACCGGGCGCGGCATCCGCTTCGAGCGGTACCCCGGGTTCGAGCAGGACGAGAAGGGCGTCGTCCGCGAGGGGGGTCCGCTGATCGCCTGGTTCACCGATCCCGCGGGCAACATCCTCTCCGTCCTCCAGCCCTCGTAGCGGCCGCGGCGCACGGACGAGGGCCGCCGTCCCGCCCCGGACGGGGGGGGGGACGGCGGCGTGGGTGGGGGGCTGAGCCGGGATCAGCAGGCGAAGTCGACCCGGCGGAAGGAGGCGTAGTGGTCGGCGGTGTAGTAGTCCTCCTGCCACTGCTGACCGGTGATGATCCGGCGGGCGCCGCGCGTGGGCGAGCCGGGGGTGATGACGGTGTACTCGTGGTAGTAGCCCGTGCTGTGGGCGGGCAGCAGGCCCTCGCGGTTCTGGAAGACGACGCCGTCCTGGGAGTACGGGAACGGTCCGCCCTCGTCTATGAGGTCGAGGGTGTCGTGCGCCTGGGAGGGCAGCGCCGAGTAACAGACCCTGCCCACCGCCTTCACCGATGCGGAGGCGGCGGAGGAGGCTGCGACGGCGTGGGAGGCGGGAGCCGCGGCGGCGACGGGTCCCGCGATGAGGGTGGCGGCGACGGCTGCGGCGCCCGCGAGGGCGACGAGGCGAGGGGGGATTCTCATGCCGTCATGATGACGCGCGTAGAGCTGCGGCCGTCAACGTCAACTACGTTGATTTTCTTGCCTGTTCACGGCCCGGGCACCTACCGGAACGCGGGCGCCTCCGGGCCGTAACCCCTGCGACACCCGGGATCCGGCCCGGGGCCCGCACGGCCGCGCCCGGGATGCCCGGGTGGCGGGTCTCGGGCAGGCTGGGGCCATGGAGCATGCGCCGATCGTCGTACACCGGATCGCACCGTCGGGTGGCCGACGGGTGACCATCCGGGTGCAGGGCCACGAGACCGCCCTGGGGGTCGCCCACGCGGATTCCGACGTGATCGAGTTCCTGCGGAGGATCGAGGTGCCCGATCCGGACGAGCTGGTCCTGGGCGACGCGCGGGTGATCGAGTGGCAGGGGGACGCCCCGCACCAGTACGAGGCCGAGACCGGTCCGCCGCCCCCGGACCTCCCGTAGCCGCGACCGCGGGCGGCGCGCGACCGTTCACCCGTTCGCGCGCGGTCGCGGTCGCGGTCGCGGGTCGCGGTCAGTGCAGGATGCTCACGGCCCGGGCGATGACGAGGAGGGAGGTCAGCAGGGCCGCGACGGACTCGACGGCCATCATGAGCTTCGCCCGCGGGGACAGCGGCATGGTGTCGGTCGGACTGAAGGCCGTGGAGTTCGTGAGGGACACGTAGAGGTAGTCGACCAGGGTGGGGACCCAGTCGGAGGTCCCGCTCGCACCGGCCGCGACCTCGCCGACGGCGTCGTCGTTCTCGTCCTGGGAGAACCGGAAGTCCGCCAGCGGCAGCTCTTCGCGCGGGAGTTGGGTGCGGTTGACCGGGCCGCCCCGGTCCATCTCCCAGAAGGCGAGCCCGAAGGCGATGACGTTGGTGAGCCAGACCTGGAAGGCGGCCACCAGCAGGGAGCGCCCGTCGGCGACCTGGGCGTGGAGCAGCTCGTGGACGAGGATGCCCAGCGCCACGAGGTTGCCGGCGACGATGACGAGGACCAGCGCCAGGGACAGGAAGCGGAAGGTCGCGGTCTGGCGGGTCAGCCGTCGCGGATTGATGGCGATGAGCGGCAGCAGGAGCAACATCTCCAGCGCGGGCACCAGGTACCGCGGGGTGATCAGCAACTGCTGGGGCAAGGCCAGGTACAGGGCCATCGCGGCGAGCGTCGCCAGCACGGCGGGCCATCGCGCCTCGCCCCGGCGCTCGTGGCGGGGGTGCAGGGTGTGCGCTTCGGCTCGGGTTCGCGGCATCGGTCCCCGTCCTCCTCGTCACTCGGAGCGGCGCCCCGTGGGGCGCGCGGTGCGCTCAGTGTGACGGTCGAGGGGCCGCGCGGCCCGGCGCGGCGCGGCCCTCGCGAGGACGGTTCAGTACTGGGTGCGGTGCCGGCCCTCACGGGGCGCGGGGACGGTGGTCAGGCGGGTGCGGGTGCGCCGGACGGAGGGGTTGCGCCTCGCCGGGACGTCGGGGCCGACGGCGATCAGGGCGATGACCACGACGACCAGACCGATGATGAGAACCGCGAACAGGGACATGGTCCTGCCTTCCGTCGGATTCTGATGACTTGTCACTACTTCGTGTCACCAAAATCGCGCGCGGTAAACACGGCGGGTGAGGAAACGCCTGTACGTCGCCCCACCCGTACCGCGGCCGGAGCCGCCCCGCGCGTGGGGCATGATCAGGGCATGTCTGATCGCATCATTGCCGCCTGCGACGGGGCGGCGAAGGGTAATCCCGGGCCGGCCGGATGGGCGTGGGTCGTCGCGGACGCCCAGGGGCGCCCGGAGCGCTGGGAAGCCGGTCCACTGGGCCGGGCCACCAACAACGTCGGCGAACTCACCGCACTGCAGAGACTGTTGGAGGCCCTTGCGCCCGGAACCGCCGTCGAGGTGCGGATGGACTCCCAGTACGCCATGAAGGCGGTGACGCAGTGGCTCCCCGCGTGGAAGCGCAACGGGTGGAAGACCGCGGCCGGGAAGCCGGTGGCCAACCGGGAGCTCGTCGAAAGCATCGACGGGCTGCTGGGCGAGCGGGACGTGGAATTCCGCTACGTTCCCGCCCACCGCGAAGACGGTGACCACCTCAACGCCATCGCCGACCAGGCGGCCAGCGACGCCGCGGTCACCCAGCAGGCCGCCGGTACCGCCCTCGGCAACGCGGACCTGCCGGTCCCGGCCCCCGCGCGCAGCGCCCCGGCCCGCAGTGCCCCGGCGCGCGGCGGATCGGCCCGCCGAGCCCCCTCCGGCACGGCGAAGGGTGCCCCGGCTCCCCGCGGCGGGGGCGGCGCGGCCCGGGGGCGGGCCTCGGTCAAGGCGAAGTTCCCGGGGAGCTGCCCGTGCGGGCAGCCGTACGCCGCCGGGGAGACGATCGTGAAGCTGGCCTCGCGCTGGGGCCACCCCGGCTGCGCCGGATCGGAGGACTGAGGCGGCGGCCGGTCCGGGGGCCCCGGCGGAGACCCCGTGGGATAGTGGAACGGGGTCGAACCGACATCGAACGGGGTGGCCGGATCCTGGCGCCCCCTGTCGGGGGGTGGAGCACCCATGAAGGGCACGAGGAGAAGCTGCGCGGCCGAGGCCCCGCTCGCGTTGCTCGCGACGGGCCTGCTCGCCGCGGGTCTGCTGGCCGGCGCCGGTACGGCGACGGCCTCGACCGCGGCCCCGACGGGGGTCCGGGCCCCGGCCGCGGCCTGCACCAGCGGGCAGCTCACGGCCGACAGCGCGCAGCGGACGGGGTCCAACGGGGTGCGGGTGACCGTCACCAACAAGGGCCCCAAGCCGTGCACGCTGAAGGCCTTCCCGACCGTGGGCCTCGCGGGCCAGGGCTCGCCCGGCAGCAACAAGGGGCTGAGCGTGGTCCGCCAAGGCCAGGCGCGCACCGTGCAGTTGCCGGTGGGCGGCACGGCCACGACCACGCTGACCTTCACCCCGGTCCTCGGCGAGGCCGACGGCTACTGCGCGTCCGGCGGGACCCCGACCGTCGCCCCCACGATCGTCGTGGGTGTCGCGGGCGGGGGCATCCAGCTGGCGCCGGACGACGGCGGCGACTTCGCCCTGTGCGGCAACAGCGTGCGCGCCACGGCGTTCCGCTGACGCCGTCGGCCGGGTCCGTCGGGCGGCGGCCCCGGCCTGTGCGGTGACACGGCCGGTGCGGTGACACCGCCGGTGCGCCCGCACCCGGTGCGTCAGTCCACCACCAGGTCGGCCCGGTGGCGCCCGGCCTCGATCAGCCGGGCGTTGGCCTCGTCCGAACGGGAGACCCACCGGGCCGCGTCCGCCTCGCTGCGGCCGTGCCGCACGTGCCGGGCGACGAGGCGGCGTACGCGCAGGCCCTCGTCGGGAGCCAGGTACCAGGTCTCGTCCAGCAGGGGGCGCAGCCCCGCCCACTCCCCCGTCTCGTACAGCAGGTAGTTGCCCTCGGTGATCACCAGCGGTACTCCGGGAGGCACCGCGATGCTGCCCGCGACGGGCTCCTCCAGTGCGCGGTCGAAGGCCGGGGCGTAGACCACCTCGGGGGCCGCCGCGCGCAGGCGCCCGAGCAGGGCCCGGTATCCGGCGGCGTCGAAGGTGTCCGGTGCCCCCTTGCGGTCCGTGCGCCCCAGCCGGACCAGTTCGGCCTGGGCGAGGTGGTACCCGTCCATCGGTACGACGACGGCCCGTTCGGGGCCCAGCGCCCGCGCGAGCCGGGCGGCCAGGGTCGACTTCCCCGCTCCCGGCGGTCCCGCGATGCCGAGGATCCGCCGTCCGCCCGTGGCCGCCAGGGCCCGGGCCCGGTCTTCCAGTTCCGCCCACTCCATCCGCGTATCGTGCCATCGCGGGGCGGGTGGCGGGGAGCCCCGGGGCGGCCCTTGGCCGGGCGCGCTTCACGCCGTCACGCGCTCACCACGGGGACGCCCTCCGGGCGGCCGACGAGGAGGGCTGCGATGTGGTCGGCGCAGTGCAGGGCGGCGGTGCTCATGGCGCTCCGGGTCATCCCGGCGACGTGCGGGGTCAGCAGGGCGTTCGGCAGGCCGAACAGCGGGGACGCGAAGGCCGCGTGCTCACGGGCGAAGGTGTCGACCGCCGTGGCCGCCAGGGGGTGCCCGGGGTCGCGCAGGGCGTCGGCCAGGGCCTGTTCGTCCACGATCCCGCCGCGGGCGGTGTTCAGCAGGATCGAGCCGGGGCGCATCGAGGCCAGCTCCGCCCGCCCGATCATCCCCCGGGTCTCCGCCGTGAGCGGCAGGTGCAGGGAGACCACGTCGCTGGTCGTGAGCAGGGCCGTGAGGGAGCGGACCGGGCGGGCCGGTGGTGTCCCGGCCCGGTGCTGCCGGGAGAGGCCCTGGACGTCCATGCCCAGGGCCGCCGCCCGCTCGGCCAGCGCCGAGCCGGTGCGGCCCAGGCCGGCGATGCCCAGGGTCAGCTCCGAGAGCTGCGCGGCCGGAGCCGCCGGGGCGCGCCAGACGCCGCGGTGCGCGGTCGCGTTGTGGGCCGGCAGGTCGCGGGTCAGGGCGAGGAGCTGGGCCAGCGCGAACTCGGCGACGGCGCCCGCGTTGGACCCGGGGGTGTGGGTGACGGTGACTCCGTGCCGGGCGGCGGCGGGCAGTTCGACGTGGTCGAAGCCCGCCCCGGCCCGCCCGATCACGCGCAGTGGGCGGGCCAGCGCCGGATCGGTGGCGGCGGCCAGGAACCGGGCGCGCAGGGGCACTCCGGCGCGGGACTTGAGGGCGTCGTAGCCCTCTCCCCCGCGGACGGTCGCGGCGGTCAGGGCGGACTCGTCGAAGGCGTCGAAGTCGGTGAACTCCATCCGGTCGCCCCAGGCCTCGCGGGTGCCCGTGTGGTCGGTGACCCTGCGGAGGTTCAGCGTGATCTCCAGCCCGTGTCCGAGCAGGCGGTCGAGCTCGCGCGCCATCAGCTCGCCGGGCGCCGCGTCGAGCAGCAGGATCCGTGCCTTGTGCATGTACGTTTCCCCTTCCCCGTCCGCCTGCCCTACGGCGGCCGCACCCCCGCGGGAGGGGCCGCCGGCCCGGTCGGCCCCGGCTCAGCCCAGCAGGGCGGCCACCGGTGACAGGGGCTCCCACTGCGGGTCCCGGCCCGTGAGCCGGTCGGTGACGCGCCGCCAGGCCTGCGGGTCGTTGCCGAGGCGGGTGGCCACGAGGCGGGTGAGGGCCGTCAGGGCCGCGTGTGCCTGCTCGGGGGCGTCCGTACGGCGGGCCGCGCCGCCGAGGTAGGCCAGCATCAGCGCCGCCGGGGCCGCCACGTGCAGCAGGTCGACGCCGGTGAGCATGCCGGAGGCGAGCAGTCCGTCGAGCTGGGTCGGCAGCGGGCAGTGGTACATCCCGCCCAGCCCGTACCGGGCGCGGGCCCGGGTGAGCTCCGCGCCGTCGGGCAGGCCGTCCGGGCCCGGCTCCCGTACCAGGGCGGCGTGGCGCAGGCGCAGTCCGGCCGGGGCGGAGGCGCTGTTGACGACCCACTCCCAGTTCGGGAGCGGCTCCTCGGCGTGGGCGGCCTCCACGGCCTCCCAGTCGATGCCGCCGGGCACGGTGGCCGCCCCGCCCGGGGCATGCCAGGCGGGACGGTCGCGCCGCAGCCGCGTGATGAACTTCGCCGGGGCCAGTTCCCGGGCGGCCCGGGCCCGGAGCACGGCCGCCGGGTCCGCGGAGGCCAGCGCCTTCGCGCACAGGGTGGCCGCCGCCTGGCCGAGCAGATCGCGCCGGACGAAGGCCGCCAGCCGGTCGGCGCCGCCGTGTTCGAGCAGGTTCACACAGCCGAGGACCTGCTGGAGGAGGCTCAGGTCGCGGTCCCTGACGAAGACCTCCTCGATCAGGTCGGGTTCGGTCGAGTGCAGCCAGAGGGCGCCGCCGAACAGTCGGCCGGACGGGTCCTTGCGTGCCTCGGCCAGCACGAGCGCGCCGACCGACGCGGTCCGCTCGCCGGACGTGCCCCGGGGGCGGGAGCGGGCCACGATGCGCCGGCCCGTCGGTGTGGTGCTGCCGTAGCGCAGGAGGGTGAGGTCCACCTCGGGGTCGTCGAGGTCGGCGAGCAGTACGTCCGCGCCGGCCTCCAGTCGGCGGGTGCGGGCGGCGAGGACGCGCAGGGCGTGCGGATCGCGTCCGGCCAGCAGTCGGCGGAAGGCGGTACGGGGGGTCCGCTCGTGGCGCGTCAGGTACGCGGCGAGCAGCCAGGGCCCGTCGGGGCCGAGCCGGGGCAGGACGGCGTCGACGGTGTCGGCGTCGGCCAGGCAGAGCAGGGTGCCGATCGGCCAGGTCCAGCGGTGGTTGCCCACCCCCACGAGGTGGATGGCCTCCTCCGGGGTGGTGGGGCGGGGGGTGGCGGACTTCGGGTCCTCCAGCGGCCGGTACGCGGGGTTCTCCGTGAGGGCGTCGGCCGGTCCTGCGGAGAGTTCCAGCAGCTCCGCCCAGGTGGGTCCGTCGGCCGACCGGGGATCGGCCGAGCCGGCGGCGGCCGACGCGGTCTCGGCCAGCCGCAGCCAGGCGTCGGGGTCGGTGCCGAGGGCCGGGCGCAGCAGGCGTCCGACCGCGGCCGGCCAGGCCGCGGCGAAGGCGAAGCGGCGCCAGTCGTGGGGGAGGCTGAGCAGGCGGCGGGCCGGCAGCAGGTTGGGGAGTTCCTCGGCCGGGAGGAGCCCCTGGGTGTAGGCCATGTCGATGGGTGCGGCGGTGGAGCCCCAGCTCTGGGGGAGTTCCGCCCGGACCTCGGCGGGGTCTGGCGCGGTGTACCAGGAGCCGTCGTGGGGCGACTCGACTCCCTGCTCCGCGCAGGCACGGACGAGCCATCGGGGGGTGGTGAGACCGGGGGCCTCGTCCTGCCAGTGGTGGGCCAGGAACCGGAGCACGCCGGGGTCGGTGGGGTCCGGGACCTCGTCGGGGGCGGCGGCGAGGGAGCGCAGCAGGTCGAGGGCCGCGAGCGCGGCCCGCTCCTCCCGCCGCTGCGGCACGGCGGGCGGTTCGGCGCCCGGGGCCGCTGGCCGGGCGGTCCCGGACTGCGCCCCGGACCCCGTTCCGGCCCCGGCCGTGGCCGTGTACTGCGGGTCGTCCTCCGGGGCGGGAGCGGCGGGCGGTGTGGCGCCCGCCTCGGTGATCAGGGCCTGGAGGGTGCCCTGGTGGGCCGGGAGCAGGGTGTCCAGGGCGGCCCAGGCCTCGGGGCGCTCGCCGAGGTGGGTTGCGGCCAGCTCGCGCAGGGCCGCCGGTGCCGCGTCGCCGAGCCGTCCCCGGCCGGCCAGCCGGGTCAGCGCGGCGAGGGCGTGCACGGCGGGGTGTGCGGTGCGGACCAGTTCGACCGGGTCCAGCAGCCCGGCGGTGACCATGCCGTCCGCCCAGATGGCGGCGTGGGCGTCCAGCGGTTCGCGGGCGAGCCGCAGCTCGGGCGGGTGCGTGTTCCCGGACCGGCGGCCGCCCGCGCGCCAGGGCTCGTTGAGGACGCTGAGCCGGAACGAGAGGCGCTGCTCGTCGCTCGCGTCCTCGTGGCGGGCCAGTTCCTCGCACGCCTTGGGCATGAACGGGGTGGCCGCGTGGGCCCCGGCCAGGGCGGGCAGGTCGTGCGCGTACGGCTCGGCGAGCAGGTCGCGCAGGGTGCTGGTGCCGCGGGCGGTGGCCAGCAGGGCCGGGAGCCGCGAGGGGTCCCCGTAGGGCTCGCACCCCTCGCGCAGGCGGCGCAGCGCGACGCCGTCGTCCGCCGCGGCTTCGGCGGCGAGCGCCTTCTCGACGGCCGCGACGACGGGGATGCTCAGGCGCCACGCGATGGACCGCTCGTCGAGGATGGCGCGCACCGCCGCCGGTCCGGCGCATTCCCACACGCGGACGAGCGCGTACCGCTGGACGACCCCCCGCCCGTCGACGAGCAGCAGGGCGCGGGCGGTCAGCTGCGGGTCACCGGAGCCGAGCAGGGGCGTCAGCCAGGTGGCCGGCGGGTGTCCCTCGGGGTCGGTCAGGTCGGCCCGCAGGTCCGCGTCCATCGGGACCCGGTCGAGGCCGTGGGCGAGGGTGCGGCGCAGGGACTGGGTGCAGCGCGGGTTGCGGTAGACGACCGCGCCGAGCCGGGAGTCGCCCACCGCGAGCAGCCGCCCGAGCACCCGGGGGTCGATCCGGCTGTGGCGGCCCAGGGCGGTACGGGTCCGGAGGTCCCCGTGCTCGGTGACGGCGGCGGTGAGGCCCGGACCCGGGAGCGAACCGGTGGAGAGCAGCGCCTCGACCGTCCGGTCGGGCAGGGCCGTCAGCGCGGCGGCCGCCTCCTCGGGGGCGGCGTGCTCCAGCAGCAGGGCCAGGGTGGCGTGGACGCTGCGGGGCACGGGCGGGCGGACCCCGCCCGGTCCGTCCGCCGGTGCGGGGCCGGGTACGTCCGCCAGCAGGCCCGGGAGGGTGCCCCGGTGGGCGGCCAGCGCGTCGTGGAGGCCGCGCCAGCGGTCGGGGCGGCCCGCGAGGTGTGCGCGTATCAGCTCCCGCAGACGGAGGGCGACTTCGCCGTCCGGCCCGCCCGCCGCGGCGACGCCCGCGCCGACCGTACGCGCGGGGCGTGCTTCCTCGACCACCCGGAGCGCGGCGCCGCCCGGGGGCACGGGCGCGGGGGTGGTCGCGGTGGGGGGCGCGAGGAGGCCCCGTACCACGTCGGCGGTCGAACTTTTCTGCGAGTTGCTCATGATCGCCATGCTAGGACGGGGGTCCGACAACGGGTCTGCGCCGACGACCGCTCAGCCGATGAGCGCCTGGGTGATCTGACGGGTGGTCTGGGCGGCGATCCGGGGGCTGGTGGCGGCGTAGGCGGTGTGGGCGTTCAGACCGGTGGCCAGGGCCCAGCCGCGGCCCCGGGCCCAAGTGGCGTCGTCGACGCCGAGCGCGGTGCGGAAGGCGTGCCGGCTGCGGGGCGACATCAGCGTGAAGGCGATGGTGAGGTCGGGGGCGGGGTCTCCGGTCCCGAGGCCGCCGAAGTCGATGACGGCACCGATGCGGCCGCCGTTGGTCAGGAGGTTGCCGGTGTGGAAGTCGCCGTGGAACCAGACGGCGGGGCGGTCCCAGCCGGGGGCCTCGATCGCGGCTTCCCACAGACGGGTCATCGCCCTCGCACCGAACCGGTCGCCGGTCGCGGCGATGGCCTCCCGCGTGTCCCGGTCGCGATCGCCGAGGGGTTCTCCGGTGAGGTCCGCCCGGCCGTCGGCCTCGGACGCGTCCGGCGGGGCGCAGCTCTGGAGGGCCCGGAGGAACCCGGCGAGGCGGACGGCCGTCTCCGTCGAATCGCCGAGGGCTTCGACCGTCGCCACCTCGCCGTCGATCCAGCGGGACACCGCCCACGGCCACGGGTACCCGAAGGCGGGTTCACCGACGGCGACGGGCGTCGGGACGGTCAGCGGCAGGTGCGGGGCGAGCCGGGGCAGCCACTCGGCCTCCTTGTGCGCCTGTCCGGCGGCTCCCTCGTGGCGGGGCAGGCGGACCGACAGTCCGTCGCCGAGCCGGAAGATCACGTGGTCGGAGCCGGCCGGCCCGACGGGCCGCAGGGGCAGCCGCGCCCACCGGGGGAACCGGCGGTCCACGAGGCGCCTGGCCAGCGTGGCGTCGATCTCGGGAATCCCCGTACTCCTGTTCTGTGGGGTGGTGTTCCACGGCGGCCCCGCCTCCCGCGGGGCCCGTACGGGACATCACACTGCGGGGCGGCCACGCGTGTCGAACGGTTTACCGGCAGGTGGCGGCGGGGCCGGGGCGGCAGGGCGCGCGCGTCCCCCGGCCCACCTGCGGAGTCTTCGGTTCCATGAGGCAGGATGGCAGCTCGCCCCGGATGCGCACACCGTTGCGAACGGGGTCGGCACGCAACACGACCTGACAGGTGACATCGTGACGACACAACACATACGGCGAGCGGCGGCCACGGCGCCGGCTGCGGACGCGCGAGGCCCGGAGGACGTCCGTTGACCCGTGACCTCGTCCTGCACGACTGGGTGGTCGCCGCCATCGCCCTGGCCTCGGGCGGCGTGGCGGGGCTGCTGGTGCGCGCCCTGCTGAAGTGGCTGGCCAAGCACGCCCTGCGCACCAAGTGGACCGGGGACGACCTGATCGTCGACTCGCTGCGCACCCTCGCGCCGTGGGCCGCGGTCATCGCGGGCGTGGCCGTGGCGGTGTCGGCGCTGCCGCTCACCGCCCGGATCGGGGGGCTGGTGAACCAGTCCCTGACCGCCGTGCTCATCCTCATCGCGACGGTCACCGCGGCCCGGGTCGTCGCGGGTCTCGTGCAGTCGGTGGCGCAGTCCCGGACGGGGGTCGCGGCCTCCGCGTCCATCTTCGTGAACATCACGCGGATCGTGGTGCTGACGATGGGCGTGCTCGTGGCCCTGGAGACCGTCGGAGTGTCCATCGCCCCGCTGGTCACGGCCCTCGGCGTCGGCGGCCTCGCGGTCGCCCTGGCCCTGCAGGACACCCTCGCCAACCTCTTCGCCGGTGTGCACATCCTCGCCTCGAAGACCGTCCAGCCCGGTGACTACATCCGGCTCAGCAGCGGGGAGGAGGGGTACGTCGTCGACATCAACTGGCGCAACAGCGTGGTGCGCAACCTGTCGAACAACCTGGTCATCATCCCCAACGGGCGCCTGGCGCGGACCAACATGACCAACTACACGCAGCCCGAGCAGAAGCTGTCGATCCTCGTGCAGGTCGGGGTGGGCTACGAGAGCAACCTGGAGCACGTCGAGGCGATCACGCTCGACGTCGTGGACAGCGTGATGGCCGACATCACCGGCGGCGTTCCGGACCACGAGGCGGCGGTGCGGTTCCACACGTTCGCCGACTCCAGGATCAACTTCACGGTGATCCTGGGCGTGGGCGAGTTCAGCGACCAGTACCGGATCAAGCACGAGTTCATCAAGCGCCTGCACCAGCGGTACCGGGCCGAGGGCATCTCGATCCCCGCCCCCGCGCGGACGGTGTCGCTCCGCCAGGACGGCCCCCAGGTGGCACCCTCCGGGCCGCCCTCGCTCCCGCACCAGCGCGAGGCCTCGTCGGACGCGTTCCTGGCAGACCGGTAGCCGCAGCGGTGTGCGCGACGCCCGGCCCCGGGGGGTGCTCCCCCGGGGCCGGCGTCCGTTGCGGGGCCGGAGCGGCGCGGCGGTGCGGTCCGGGCAGGCGGTCCGGGACGAGGGCGCGATTCAGCGCTGCGAGAGCTCCGAGGGCGCTTCCTGGACCGTCCAGCCGTTGCCGTCCGGGTCCTCGAACGACATGAAGGAGTTCCAGGTCTCCCCCTTGCCGTCCGCCCAGCCCGTCGCGCCGATGTGGCGGACCGGGGACACGTCCACGCCCCGGGCCACGAGCTCCGCGCGGGCCGCCTCGATGTCCGTGACGCAGAGCTGGAGCCCCTGGAGCGTGCCGGGGGCCATCGCCTTCGTGCCGGGGGCGGCGGGCATGCCCTGGAGCATGGCGATCGAACAGCGGGAGCCGGGCGGGGTGAGCTGGATGACGCGCACGCCGGGTGCCACCTCGCTGTCGAGGTCGACGGTGAAGCCGACCTGGTCGGCGTAGAACTCCTTCGCGCGGTCCAGGTCGGTCACGGGGACCGGGACCACTTCCAGCGTCCAGTTCACGGGGATCTCCTCACACGCGTGCGTCGGTCGGCGGTGTCGCCGGGGCCACGTCGGGTCCAGCCTCGCGCAGCGGGTGGCGGACCCGCACGCCGCAACGCCCTTGCGCGGGAGGGAAGGAGGGGTATCGGCACCGGTGGTCACGATTGGGTGGAGACCGCCACAGAACCGGATGCCCGTTCCTATGATGTTGCTCCTTTAACCAAATCCACGCGATCAACTTCAGGTGGGGGCACGGATGTACAGCGCGAAGAGCGGCCGGGACAGAGCCACGGCGACGGCGAACGGCCGCGGGGCGGGGCGGCGGGCCGGGCGGATCCGGCTCGTGTTCGTCGGCCTGTTGGCGGCGGGCGTCGCCGTCGCCTGCGGACCCGCGGAGGGCGGCGGTCCCGCCGTACCGCCGCCCCTCGCCTCGGCGTCCCCGACGGCGACCCCCTCCCCCACCGCGTCCCCGACGCCGACTCCGACGCCGACAGCGCTGCCGAGCCCGTCCGCCACCACCGCCGCCCCGGACGCGAAGGCCCCCGACTCCCCCGCCCCGACCCGGGCCGCCACCCAGCCCGCGCCGAAGCCGACGACGAAAGCGCCGACCACGGCGCCGGAGCAGCCCGCGAAGGCCGACTGCGAGATCGTCTCCAACGCGGGCAACTGCTACAACGCGGGCCAGTTCTGCCGCAAGGCGGACGTGGGACGCTCCACGCACGCCGGGAACGGCCGCATGATCTCCTGCCGGCAGGACGGCGGCCAGCCGCGCTGGGGCTACTGAGCCCGGCCCCGGCGGCGGTCCGGATCCCGGACCGCCGCCGGGACGACGCCCCGTCGGAGCGGCCCGTTCGCCCCGGGGGATCCGGGGGATCCGGGGCCGGGCCCGCGGCGCCCCGGGGGATGATCGACCCATGAACGAAATCATCCTGATGTCCGACCCCAGGGTCTCGGCCGTGCCCGTGGCCGAATGCGGTGAACCGCTGGTGGACGTGCGCGCCGGGGGCTCCTTACTGGTCGATTCCCGGAAGCAGGACCCCGCAGGGGCCTTCGCCATGCTCCGCGAGGGCGTCCTCGACCGCCTCCTGGCGGCCCAGCGCGCCCTGCCCGCGGGAACCCGGCTGCTGTTCGTCGAGGGGTACCGGCCCCCCTCGCTCCAGCGCCGGTACTTCGAGGAGTACGCCGCCGCCCTGAGGGCGGAGCACCCCGACTGGGCCCTGGCCACGGGCGCCGCCTCGGCCCCCTACGGCCCCCACGGGGCGGCGTAGGGGGCCGAGACGGGCGGATGCCGTCCCGAGCGGGTTCCGAATCGCCTGGACGGCGTAATCTGGTCGAAAGGTTGCATACGGCGCGCGCCAGGCGCGCCGTACCGCGCCTCGTACCCGCTCGCACGGGCCAGGGAGGCGGCGCGTGACCGATCCGTTCGGCTTCCTCAGGATCCCCCGCAAGGCCGTCGCGGCGCGGCCCGTCGAGGAGCGGCTCGGGGACTGGCGCGAGGTGTACGCGGGCCAGGCGCTGCTGCCGCTTGTCCGCGAGCAGGCCGACCGCTGCATGGACTGCGGCATCCCCTTCTGCCACACCGGCTGCCCCCTGGGAAACCTCATCCCCGAGTGGAACGCCTACGCAGCGCACGGGGACTGGAGCGCCGCGTACGAGCGGCTGCACGCCACGAACAACTTCCCGGAGTTCACCGGCCGGCTCTGCCCGGCGCCCTGCGAGGACGCCTGCGTCCTGACGATCAACGCCGATCCGGTGACCATCAAGAACGTCGAGCAGACGATCGCCGACGAGGGACTGAGGCGCGGCTACATGACCCCCCGCCCGCCGGAGCGGCACGGCGGGAAGTCCGTGGGCGTGATCGGCTCCGGGCCTGCGGGGCTCGCCGCGGCGCAGCAGCTGACCCGGGCCGGACACCGGGTCGTCGTGCACGAGCGGGCCGACCGGATCGGGGGCCTGCTCCGCTACGGCATACCCGAGTTCAAGATGGAGAAGGCCCACCTCGACCGCCGGATCGAACAGATGCGGGCCGAGGGGACCGCGTTCGTGACCGGAGCGGACGTCGGCGGCGCCGAGCGGGCGGACGAGCTGCGCGGGCGCTTCGACGCCCTCGTCGTCGCGGTCGGCGCCGGGGAGCGCAGGGAGCTGCCGGTCCCGGGGCGCGGGCTGCTCGGCATCCATCAGGCGATGGACTACCTGACCTGCGCCAACCGGGTGCGCGAGGGCGACTGCGCGGTGTCCCCGGTGACGGCGGACGGGGCCCACGTCGTGATCGTCGGCGGTGGCGACACCGGCTCGGACTGTCTCGGCACGGCCCTGCGGCAGGGAGCGCTCTCGGTGGTCCAGCTCGACATCAATCCGGAGCCGGGGCCCGCCCGCCGTGACGGGGAGCCGTGGCCGGTGTACCCGAAGGTCTACCGGATCTCCCACGCCCACGAGGAGGCCCGTGGGCAGGCCGGGAGCGACCCCCGGCTCTTCTCCTGCGCCACCCTGCGGTTCGAGGGGGACGCCGACGGCCGGGTACGGGCGCTGCGCCTGACCGCCGTCGAACCCGAGGCGCGGCGGCCCATGACCGGGACCGAGCGGGTGATCCCGGCCGGGCTCGTCCTGCTGGCGTTGGGATTCTCCGGCCCCGAGCGGGCGGGCGGGCTGAGCGAGCAGCTGGGGCTGGAGTTCGACGGGCGCGGGAACTTCGCCCGGGACGCGGGATTCGCCGCCGCCGGCGGGCGGGCTCCGGGGGTGTTCGTCGCCGGGGACGCGGGGCGGGGCCAGTCGCTGGTGGTCTGGGCCATCGCCGAGGGCCGGTCGGCGGCCTCGGCGGTGGACCGCTACCTGACCGGCTCGACGGCGCTGCCCGCGCCGGTGGCCGCGCACGACCAGCCCATGACGGCCCTGGGCCGGATGCGGTACGGGGACCTGTAGGCCCCGCGGGACCGTCGGCGCTCAGGGCCGGGTCTCGTACTCGATGTGGTGCCGGGCGGCGATGGGGTTGATCTTCACGGGATCCAGTTCCCCGTCGGTGAGCACGGCGGGGCCCGCCTCGATCAGGTCCTCGACGTAGCACTCCCAGCCACCGGGCGAGGAGATCTGCAGGACGCGCGGGGGCGGGTCGGAGGCCCGGCGCAGGGCGTGCGGGACGCCCCGGGGCAGCAGGGCGAAGGTGCCCGGCGGGGCCGAGTGGGTCCGGTCGTCGAACTCGATGTCGAGGGTTCCCTCCAGTACGTAGACGCACTCGTCGGCCCGGTGGTGGGTGTGCCGCGGGATGTCCCTGGCGAGGGTCACCTCCAGCAGCGACAGCCGCCCCCCGGTGTCGGCCGTCGTGGCCTTGACGGCGAAGGCCGGGGGCAGCGGTACGCGGCCCGGCCGGGCGGCGCCGGGCCCCAGCAGGACGAAACGCTCTGCTCCGGATGCCCCTCGTGCGGACGTGACCTGCTCCGGCATGTCTTCTCCGTGCATGACGCGGACCCTCCTCGCGTGGCACAATGTGAACCGGAATCCGGTTCCGTTTAATGACGGGCCCAATGTACGCGGAGGAGTGGTCGGCTTGTCAACGCCCCCGCCACCGAACGGCGGCCGCAGGCCGCGCGCCGACGCGGAGCGCAACCGCGCCCTGGTGCTGGCCGCCGCCCGCGCCCTGTTCGAGGAGCACGGCGAGGAGGTCCAGATGCCGGAGGTGGCCCGGGCAGCCGGGGTCGGCATCGGCACCCTCTACCGGCACTTCCCCTCCAAGCAGGCCCTCGTGGAGGCGGCGGCGGAACAGCGGTTCGCCGAGATCCTCCGGCTCGCCCTGACCGACTGCCTGAGCGAACCCGAGGAGGGCCGGGGGCTGGCCCGGTACCTGCGCCACGTCGGGGGGATCCTCGCCGAGGGCCGGGGCCTGACGGCCTCCGTCGCGGCCGCCGTGGGCTCCTCGGCACCCGGAGGGGAGACGCTGCGGCACCTGGAGGACGCCGTCTCGGCCCTGATCGAGCAGGGGCGGACCGCCGGCACCCTCCGGGACGACCTCACCGTCGCCGATGTGTACATGATCGTCGGCGGACTGTCCGGGATCATCCGGACGGGGAGCGGGGACTGGCACCGCTTCCTCGACCTCGCCTTCGACGGCCTGCGCCCGCGCGGGGCCGGGCCGACGGGCCGCGACGGCTCCCGCTGACGCGGGTTCCCGCCGGGGCGCGCCGGGCGGGTCTCAGCGGGCGGTCGGGGAGCCCGCCGAGGGGGTCGCCGGGGCCTGGGGCTTCGAGTGGGCGCCGTCGCAGAGCAGGGTGATGACGACCTGCGCGGTGGGGAACTCCGCCGCGGCGGAGCCGGTGAGCTCGGTGGTCGCGGTCCAGTTGGCCTTGCGGAGGCCGAGCATGCCCTCCGCGGGGGCCTGGGATTCCTTCCAGCCGTGGCCGGAGCGGGCGCGGGCGAACCCGGACCGCAGGGCCGCGTCCGCCGTCGCCGAGGGGTACTCGGCCCCCAGGGTCTCGTGGCACTCGATCGGGCTCATGTTCTGCGGCATCCGACGCACCGTCACCCCCTCCTCGGCCATCGCCGCCGTCAGGTCGGCCACGGCCTCGTCCGCGGCCAGCGGCGGGCCCGAATACCTCGGGGGCAACGGCCCCAGGTCCTGGAGGGGGGCGCCGCAGGCCGTCGCCGCCGCCATCACCAGCACCGCGGGCACCCAGCGCCCTCGCCCCCGTCGCACGTTCCCGCCCGTCCTCTCCCCGCCGTCCCGGCCGCCCAGTCTCGCACCAGCCCGCCTCCCCCGCCCCACCGGGTCCCCCGGCCGGGGGCGTTCACCTTCCGGCGGTGATCGCGATGCCGTTCGGGACGCGCCGTTCCTGGCCCTGCTGGAGGTGGTTGCGGACGGCGACCGTCCCGGTCGCGCGGTCGCGGACGGCGAGGGTGGAGGAGGCGCCGCCGTCCATGTAGAGGCCCTCGACGCAGCCGAGCGAGCGCAGTACGTCGGCGAGTTCACGCACGGTCAGGCCGGTGGAGGTGCCCTCCCGGCCGTCGGTGACCAGCAGGAACAGCGCGTCCCCGCCCTCGCCGATGCCCACCGCCGAACGGGGCTCCGCGGTCCTCGCGTCCAGGCCCGGCAACGGCCGGTGGCCGCGCAGCACGGTGTGGGCGCCCAGGGCGAAGCGGAAGGGGGCTCCGGGGCCGGAGTCGAGGTCGTAGGAGATCCGGACGCGCGTACCGGGCACCAGGTCGCGGAGCGCCTCCGCGCCCGCCTCCCGGCCCAGCAGGATCTGGGTGTCGGCGTCGACGGGCCCGCTGCCGGGGGTGTCGGAACCGGAGACCACCTCACCCCGGCGGACGGTGACCTCGTAGACCTCCTCCGAACAGGGGGCCGAGCGGCTCTTGTCGGTGCCGCACACCGCCCGTGCCCGGGAGGCGGAGCCCCACTGCGAGGTGAACAGCCCGACGGAACCGACGGGCAGGGCGTACTGGTTGTACCCGCCCAGGGCGAGCCGCCCCGCCGGGGTCTCCACGCGCCCGACCAGCTTCAGCCGGCCGCTGCGCGCCTTGCCGTCGGTGCCCACGCCGACCACGTCCCGCGCGCTGTCCCCCGCCGGGGGCTTCCAGCCGAACCGCTGCCCTTCGGGCACGGCGGCCTTGAGCGCGCGACCGTCCTTCACCTCGGGGCCGGAGGGGGAGCCGGTGGCGGCGATTCCGGGGTGCTGGCTCTCCACCATGTGGAAGAAGTCCCCGTTCATCGCGGCCACGGCTCCCTGCCGCCGCGCCATCTGCGACACCGGCGCCCGGCCGCTGACGGAGCCGGGGTAGAGCAGGTCGGCCCGTACCCCTGGCGTGCGCAGGTCGACTTCGACGAGATGGACGCGGGCGCTGCCGTGCGAGGTGGGGACGGTGAACTCCCGGTAGCCCACCCCGGGCGCCGGCTCCTCGGGGCGGCTCGCCCCGGGCCGGGGCTCCTGCGGGCGGGCGGTCTCGGGGCGGGCCGCCGCCGGGCGGGCCGGGACGGCGGCGAGGCTGACGGCGGCCAGGACCGCGACGGCGGCGAGGCGGGGGAACCTCTTCATCGCGTCATCGTGGGTGATGGTCCGTGAGCAGGCCCGCAGACCCGCCGGGCTCGGGCCCGGTTCACACCGATGTGTAAGGGCGCGGGGGTCAGGGGAGTTCGGCGAGCCGCCCTTCGCCGACGATCACGACGCCGCCGCCGACGCGCACCGTACGGACGTCCGTCCCCTGACCACGGGCGCTGACCGCCATCTCGCCGGGCCGGCCGGTGAAACGCCCCTGCCGCAGCACGGCCCGCTCCCCGTCGCCGAGCCGGCCGTGGCGACGCAGGTACGCCGCCGCGCAGCCCGCCCCGCTGCCGGTGGCCGTGTCCTCCAGGAGGCCGTCGTTGGTCCAGTGCCGCCCTTCCAGCGCCGTGGCGTCCAGGAGGTAGGCGTACGCGGCCCCCAGACGGGCCAGGGGCGCGTCGAGCGGGGTGGCCACGCGGGCCCGGGCCAGCGCGTCGCCCCGGACCGGGACGACCAGGTAGCGCAGCCCGGTGGACACCGTCTCGGGCGGCAGCTCCGGGTCGAGGTCGTCGGCGTCGAGGGAGAACCAGGAGGCGATGGCGGCCCAGGTGGCCGGGTCCGGGCCGTACGGGCGGCGGGGGAACCTGGCGGGGCCCTGGTCCAGGGTGCTCTCGTAGCGGCCCGGTCCCCTGCGGCGGGTGACGGCCTCCACCGTGCGGGACCGCAGCCGCAGGTTCCAGCTGACGCCGTCCGCGGGGGCGGCGTCGGGGGCGTACAGGGCGTGCAGGACGGCCGCGGCGCCGATCAGGGGGTGGCCCGCGAAGTCGAGTTCCCCCGCGAGGTCGAAGACCCGGGCCCGGTGGGTGCGCGGGCGTGCGGGATCCCGTGCGAGGAAGACCGATTCGAAGTGGCGCAGTTCCCTGGTGATGCTCAGCATCCGGGCCGCACCGAGGCCCCAGGCCTCGGGGAAGACGGCGAGGCTGTTCCCGCTGTAGGGGCGGTCGGTGAAGACGTCGACGTGGGTGTAGCGCACGAGGTGCTCCTTGAGGGATGCGGGTGGTGTCAGGGGCGTGCGGCGGGTTCGGGGACGGGCGCGGACCGGCCCGCGCCAGACGGCAGTTCGCGGGCCGTGCGCAGCGGCGAGAGGAGGAGGGGGAGTACGGCGAGGAGCTCGCCCAGTGCCCCGGTCCACAGGGCCGGCCGGGCTCCGAAGTGCTGGCCCAACAGCCCTCCGACGAGCGCGCCGACCGGCATGGACCCCCAGACCACGAAGCGGAAGGTCGCGGTCATCCGGCCCAGGAGCGGTTCGGGGCACAGCCGCTGCCGGTAGGCGACCGAGACCACCTTGAAGGTCATGAAGGCGGTCCAGCCCAGCCCCTGGAGGGCCACGGCCACGGCGAACCGCCAGTCGGCCCGGTAAAAGGGCAGCGCGAGCAGCCACAGCAGACCGCTGACGACCACCGACGCGCACATCGCGCGTCCCTGGCCCCAGCGGGTGGCGATCCGGCCGGTGAGCAGGCTGCCGATCAGGCCGCCCACGGCTTCGGCGGTGAACACCGCGCCGCACAGCAGCGGGGACATCCCGAGGTCCCCGGCGAGGAGCACCAGGAGCATGGAGGCCCCGATGGTCCCGCACAGATTGGAGACGGCGGCGGCGAGGGTCAGTGCCCGCAGGGCCGGGTTCCCGAAGACGAAGCGGAGTCCTTCCGCGATCTCGGCGCGCAGTGTCGTGCCGGGCCGCTCCCCGTCCCGCCGGCCGAGGGGCCGCACCCGCACGAGGAACAGCGCCGAGAGGCCGTAGCTGAGGGCGTCGGCGGCGAGGGCGACGGGCGCGGTGAGGGCGCCGACGAGCGCACCGGCCAGGCCGGGTCCCCCGACCTGGGTGATGTTGCGGCTCGCTTCGAGCCGGACGTTCGCCCGCACCAGCCCGGCCCCGCCCACCAGGCGCGGCAGCGCGCTCTGGGCGGCCACGTCGAAGAAGACCGTGCACACCGACATCCCGAAGGCGACGGCGTACAGCTGGGGGAGCGTCAGCGCGTCCCACCACGCCGCGACCGGGACGGAGAGGAGCAGGGCGGCGCGGCCGAGGTCGCCCGCGATCATCACGGGGCGCAGCGGCAGCCGGTCCACCCAGGCGCCGGCGGGCAGGCCGATGAGCAGGAAGGCCAGGTACTCGGACACGACGAGCATGCCGACCTCGAACGGTGTGGCGCCGAGGGTGCCGATGGCCACGAGGGGCAGCCCGAGCAGGGTCACGGCGGATCCGCACTGGCTCACGGTGTCGGCGATCCAGAGCGGGCGGAAGCCGGAGCCGGGGGCCGGAGCGAAGCGGCGGGGGCGCGGGGCGGCGCCGGGGCGGGGGTGCGTCATGGAGGCGAAGATCACCGGCGCGGGGGCGGCGCGGCCATTGTTTTAGTCTGGGCGGAAAGGTGGCGGCGATCGGGCGTACCGCCGGACGGGGGGCGGGACATGGGCGAGGTGCGGTTCGGAGTGCGGGACGTCGCGGGCGTCAGGTTCGCGATCTCACCGTTGTGGGAGACCGTCACCAGCTTCCGGGCCGTGGCGGATCCGGGGCGCTACGCCGTCCACCTGCCGTGGCTCACCTCGGTACGGGCGCTGCGGGCGGACCGGGCCCTCGCCGCGCGGACCGCCCCCTTGCGGGTGCTGACCGCCGCGGACGGTCCCGGGGAGCGTCCGGCGGCGGACGCGGCGGACTTCCTGACGCCCCCTCCGCGCTGCCCGCTGGCCGAGTTCGAGGAGGAGCTCGCGCTGCTGACGGTCCCCTCGGACGGGGTGCGCGGGACGACCCCGCCAGACCCGGCGGACGCCCTGCGCGCCTGGTGGGAGGCGGCGGTCCGGCCGTACTGGCCGCGCGTCCGGGCCGTCCTGGAGGCGGACATCGCCTACCGCACCCGGCAGCTGGCGGAGGACGGCATCCAGGAGGTGCTCTCCCGGCTCCATCCGGCGCTGCGCTGGACGGGCGACCGCCTGGTCTCCCCGGAGCTGGGCCCGGCGGTCCTCGACCTGGACGGCAGGGGGATCACCCTGGCCCCGAGCGCCTTCGCGGTCCGCTGCCACCTGCTGACCGGGCCCGGACCGACACCGCCGGCCGTCGTCTACCCGGCGCGGGCCGTGGGCACGCTGTGGGAGCGGCGCGGCGCCTCCGGGGAGGGGCTGGCCCGCCTGCTGGGGCGCAGCCGGGCCCTGCTCCTCGCGTACACGAGCTCGCCCGCCACCACGACCCAGCTGGCGGCCCGGACGGGGCTCAGCCTCGGCGCGGTCTCGCAGCACCTCGGGGTGCTGCGGGACGCCGGTCTCGTCACGAGCCACCGCTACCGGCGCGAGGTGCACTACGCGACCAGCGAGCTCGGCGACGCCCTGCTGGCGCGGGCATAGGGTCCTCCCCCGTCCCGGGCGGTGGTCGGCGCCGCGCCCGCCACGGGCGGAGGGCCTCCGGCACCGGCAGGCAGGCAGGCAGGCAGGCGATCGACCGGTGTCCGGGCGAAGACCGGCACGAACAGCAGCATGGCGGCGGTCAGCGCCAGGTGCCCCGTGGTCCAGACCGGGCCGGGGCCGTGGTCCGGGTCGGTGAGCCGGGTCGGTGAGCCGGATGACGCCGTAGGCGAGGATGAGGAGCGGCGCCGTCACGAAGGCGGCCCGTGTCAGAGCCGTCCGGGCGGAACCCCGGGATCGATGAGTCATGAGTCGATCTTGTCCGTGGGGCCGGACCACCGGCATCGGGCAAAACCCCGACCCCACCCCGAAACGGCCCCGAGCCCGCTCGGGGCTCACGCCTCAGGGCTCAGCGCCCGGAGCGGAAGGAAGCACCATGAGCGGCGACACCCCCGCCAAGATCCTCCTGATCGCGACGGACCGCAGGCTCTGGGGGCTGCTCGAACGGCTCCTCGTCGCCGCCGGGTACGTGGTCGTCGACGGCGGGAGCGGCCGGGAGACGGTGGCTCTGCTGGAGCGCGAGGGGCCGGTGGGGCTGGTGGTCTGCGAGCGCACCGGTCCGGGGCTCGACGAGGTGGCGCTGTTCGAGGAGATCCGGCGCGATCCCGGGCACGGGCGGGTCCCGATCCTCGCCCTGCCCCCGGCCGACCCGGAGTGCACCGTACAGGCGCTGAAGGCGGGGGTGGACGAGGTGCTCGCGAAGCCCTTCCATCCGAACGACCTCCTCGACCGCGTGCACCGCCTCGCCGGGAGCGGGCGCGCCTGATCCCGCACCGGGCTCAGACGATCCGCCAGCTCTGGAACGCCGACCCGGCGGTGGCCTGCTGGGTGACGGCGGCTCCGTCCGTGGCGGAGGCCGTGGTCAGCAGGAGCCCGCTCTTCGCGTTCGTCACCGAGGAGCCGCCGTCCGGCAGTCCCGCGATCCGCCAGCGCTGGCCGTCCCCGCCGGTGCAGACCGCCTGGACGACGGCCGCGCCGGCCGCGGCCGAGCCGCCCTCGGTGTCGGCGCACAGCCCGGAGGCCGCGTTGACCAGGGTGTGGGTGCCGTCGGCGGCGGGGGTGAGCCGCCACTGCTGGTTGGGGCCGCCGTGGGGGGTCCAGGTGATCAGCCGGGTGCCGGGGGCGGTGGAGCCCGCCGGGTCGTCCAAGGCCTTTCCGGCGGCCGTGAGGGTGCGGGGGGCCGTCGACGGGGCCTCGTAGACCTCGAACTCGTGGAGGGAGTAGCCGTATCCGGTGCCCCGCCGGGTGCCGAGGACGCGGATGTAGCGGCCGGTTCCGGTCAGGCCGGTGAGGTCCTGGACTCCCCCGGTGCCGGTGGTGGTGGAGTGGATGGTGCGCCAGGTGGCGGCGTCGTCGGAGAGCTGGATCTGGAAGGACCTCGCGTACGCCGCCTCCCAGCGCAGGACGACGCGGCCGACGTCGCGGGCGGCGCCGAGGTCCACCTGGAGCCACTGCGGGTCGGCGTAGGCGCTGGACCAGCGGGTGCCGGGGTCGCCGTCGGTGGCAGCGGCCGCGGGAAAGTCCGGGGTCTCGGTGCTGGAGGCCGTGGTCGGGCGGCCCAGGGCGAGGTTGCCGGGCTGCGCGATCCCGGGCCAGGCCGGGTTGTGGCCGACGGCCGCCACGATCGGGGTGAAGGCGGCGTACGTGGGCACCGGCTTCGGGGAGCCCCAGGTCTGCTGGGCCAGGGCGCGCAGCGGGTACATGATCCCCGCCGCGATCTGCTCCTCGGTCTCGGCGGTGGGGTTGTCGCACCAGACGTGGAGCAGCGATCCGGGGTTCCCGGCGGGGTCGGCGAGGGTGGCGCCGCCCTCGAAGCGGTCGGCGGTCCAGGTCTCGTACATCCACTTGGTGTCGGGTTTGGCTCCGCCGAGGACGTAGTAGGTGGGCGTCCAGGACGCGTTGGCGACGGTGTGCCCGGCGGCGGCGAGCTGCTGCGGGGTGAGGCCGTAGGTGTACCAGTACTCGACGAGGATGCCGGGGTGCGGGGTGAGGGTGCCGTCGCCGGACTTGATGCCGTCGTTCCACATCCTGGTGGTCTTGCCGGCCGCCCGGACCAGGTCGTCCGCCCAGTTGACGAACCCGTAGTAGGTGTCCTTGGCGGTGGCGCCCGCGCCGTAGTGGGCGCGGGCGTAGGCGAGGAGCTGGGGGTACTTGGCGTAGTCGGTGACGTACTCGTCCGCGCCGATGTGCCAGTAGGGGGCCGGGAACAGCGGCAGGTACTCGGTGACGAGGTCCTTGACCAGAGCGTACGAGGCGGGCAGCGAGAGGTCGATGAAGTCGGGGCTGAAGACTCCGGAGGCGCTCTTGAGCCTGAGTTCGGGATGGGCTGCGAGGACTGCGTTCATGTGGCCCGGGGTGTCGATCTCCGGGACGATCGTGACGTGGTACTTGCGGCCCAGGGCGACGAGGTCGGCGATGTCCTGCTTGGAGTAGTGGTCGGTGGAGACGATCTCCGGGTGGGTGGAGCTCTCCAGGCGGAAGCCGTAGGTGTCCGACAGGTGGAAGTGGAAGTAGTTGAGTTTGAGGTAGGCCAGTTCCCTGATGTGCCGCCGCAGCCATTCGACGGTGAAGAACTTGCGCCCCTGGTCGACCATGAGCCCGCGCTCGGCCTTGTCCGGCCAGTCGACGGCGGTGCCGGCGGGCACGGTGGTGGACTGGTGGAGCAGTTGCAGGACGGTGCGGGTCGCGTTGAAGGCTCCGGTGGCGGTGGCGGCCCGCAGGGTGAGGGCCGGTCCGACGGTCATCCGGTAGCCCTCCGGCGGCAGGGCGGTGTCGACCGGGCCGATCCCGATGTCCCCGGCGGCCGGGGTGCCGGTGACCACGGGGACCTCGTGTCCGGTCAGCGCCGTGAGGTCCTCGGCGAAGGTGGCGGCCTCGCCGGAGAGCAGGCCGGCCGCGGCGGGGTCGACGACGATCCGGGCGGCGGCGGTGAAGGCGTAGCCGCCGGTGGCGGACGGGGTCCACTGCCGCAGCGCGGGAACGGTCTGCGGGGCCGCCGCGGCGACCGCGCGGGCGGCGGCGGGACGCGCGTCCGCGGAGGCCCCGTGGGCCGTGGCGGCGGGGGCTGTCAGTACGGACACCGCGCACGCGGTGGCGACCAGGAGTCCGAGCAGGCGCATGGCTGCCTCCAGCCGGGTGGGGCCGCGGAAGACGGGTGCCCAGTGCAGCGTAGCGTCGCGTACGTGTCAAGAGATGCTCGGAACGGCACGGAATCGAGCAGTCTCGCGCAATTCCCGCGGACCGCGCGGATCCGGCCGGCCCGGACGGGCGCGCGCACCGCGCCGGGAAACGTCGGGATCCGTCTTCGGCCGGGGCGGCCACGCGCCGTTCTATGGTGGGCCCATGACGGAACAGAAGGCGTTCGGCGTGGGCCCCTCGAAGATCGAGATCGCGTACGAGCGTTTCGGTGATCCGCACGATCCGGCGGTGCTGCTGGTGATGGGCATCGCCCTGCAGATGCTGGGCTGGCCCGAGGGGTTCTGCGCCGAGCTCGCCTCGCGCGGGGTGCAGGTGATCCGGTTCGACAACCGCGACGTCGGGCTGTCCTCGCACTTCCCGCACGCACCCGTCCCGGACGTCCGCGCGGCGCTCGCCGGAGACCTGTCCTCGGCCTCGTACACCCTGTCCGACATGGCGGCCGACAGCGTCGGCCTGCTCGACGCACTGGACGTCGACGGTGCGCACGTCGTCGGCCTGTCCATGGGCGGTGCGATCGCCCAGACGATGGCGCTCGAACATCCGGGCCGGGTGCGGTCGCTCACCTCGTTGATGTCCACGACGGGCGACCTCTCCGTCGGGCGGCCGAAGCCCGAGGCGCTGGGGGCGCTGGCGGCGCCGGTCGCCACGGCGCGCGAGGAGGTCGTCGAGCGGATGGTGCGGACCGTACGGGTCCTCGGGTCGCCCGGTTTCCCGTTCGACGAGGCCGCGGTCCGCGACCGCGCGGCCCGCTCCTACGACCGGTCCCACGACCCCCTCGGCGTCGCCCGCCAGGCGGTGGCCTCGATCGCGGCCGGGGACCGTACGGAGCGGCTGCGCGCGCTGACGGTGCCCACCCTGGTCATCCACGGCGCCGACGACCCGATGTGCGACGTCAGCGGCGGGCGGGCCACCGCCGACGCCGTCCCCGGCGCCGAGTTCGTGACCTTCGAGGGGATGGGCCACGACCTGCCGCGCGCGCTGTGGCCGGAGATCGCCTCGCTGATCACCGGGCTCGTCCGGCGCGCGGAGGCGGTCGCACCCGTCCGCTGAGGGGACGGGGGCGGCCGGGTCAGGGCCGGTCGTACCAGGAGAAGGCGGCGATCCGCCAGCCCTGCGGGGTGCGGACGAACTGGATGGTCTTGGTGCCGCCGCCCTCGAAGGGCTCGCCGTCCAGGGTCCCGGACTTGCGGTACTCGCCGAAGCGTGACGCGATGTCACCCTCGATCTCCGTCCGCTCCGAGACCTCCCACTCGCTGAACCCGACCAGCCGGCCGTCCTTCAGCAGCCGCTCGCGGGGCTCGATGAACTCCTCCAGGGTGTACGCCGTGAACTCCGGTCCGGTCTTCACGATCACACCGCCGGGCAGCACCAGCCGGCGGAGCCGGGCCACGTCGGCGCCCCCGCCGTCCCGGTTGTCGAAGGCGGCGAAGAACTCGGCGGTCAGCGCGTCTATTTCGGTCTTGGACATGGGCGCGACGGTAACACCGCCGGGTCTCAGTCGTGGCCGGGGTGGTGGGCGAGGGCGGCGTGGGGGTCGTGGCCGCCGGGGTGGACGTGGTCCGTGTGGACCGTCGCCGCCGTCAGCCTCGGGACCGCGTGGATCAGGGCGTGCTCGGCGGCGACCGCCAGGTGGTGGGCCTGGACGACGGTCAGGTCGGGGCCGACCACGATGTCGGCCTCGGCCCGCAGGGCGTGCCCGATCCACCGCATGCGCAACTGGCCCACGTCCAGAACCCCTTCGACGCGGCGCAGCGCGCGCTCGGCGGAGTCGACGAGGGCGGGGTCCACGGCGTCCATCAGCCGACGGCCGACCTGGCGGGCGGAGTCGGCCAGGACCAGCAGGATCGCGAGGGTGATCAGGAGACCGACGACCGGGTCGGCGCCGCGCCGGCCGAGGGCGGAGCCACCCGCGCCGAGGAGGACGGCCAGCGAGGTGAAACCGTCGGTGCGGGCGTGCAGCCCGTCGGCGACCAGTGCGGCGGAGCCGATCCTGCGGCCGGTGCGGATGCGGTGGCGGGCCACCCATTCGTTGCCGGCGAACCCGGCCAGCGCCGCCGCGGCGACGGCCCAGAGGTGGCTGACGTCGCGGGGGTGCAGCAGCCGGTCGACGGCCGCCCAGGCCGCGAAGGCGGCGGAGGTGGCGATGGTGAGGACGATCAGCACGCCCGCCAGGTCCTCGGCCCGGCCGTAACCGTAGGTGTAACGGCGGTTGGCCGCCCGGCGGCCGAGGACGAAGGCGATGCCCAGGGGGACGGCGGTCAGGGCGTCGGCGGCGTTGTGCACGGTGTCGCCGAGGAGGGCCACCGACCCGGACAGGACCACGATCACGGCCTGGACGGCGGTGGTGGCGCCGAGGACGGTGAGGGAGGTCCACAGGGTGCGCATCCCCTCGCGGGAGGTCTCCATCGCCGCGTCGACCTTGTCCGCGGCCTCGTGGCCGTGCGGGGTGAGCAGGTGGGCCAGCCGGTGGCGGAGGCCGCCGGCGCGGCCGTGGCCGGCGCCGTGGTGGTGGCCGGGGCCGTGGTGGTGGCCGGGGCCGTCGCCGTGTGCGTGGCCGGGGCCGTGTGCGTGGCCGGGGCCGTGGTGGTCGCCAGGGCCGTGGTGGTCGCCGGGGCCGTCGCCGTGTGCGTGGCCGCCGTCGTGGCCCGGGCCGTGGTGGTCGCCGTGGCCGGGGCCGTGGTGGTCGCCGTGAGTGTGTGCCGGGGTGTGGGTGTGGCTGCTCTCGTTGGCCTCCATGGGTTCACCGTGGCACACGGAGCCGATTGCGGCTACGGCCGTCGTACGCCCCGTGACCAGGTGCGACGCCCTCGCAACTGCACCCGGTGGGACGGACGGCGGGGCGCGCTCAGCGCAGCACGCGCGGCAGGCGGAGGCTGAGGAGCACGGTGAGCGCGATCATGCCCAGCTGGACGAGCAGGGTCACGGTCAGGGCCGACCGCATGCCCGCCCCGGGGACCAGGGCGAGGAAGAGGCTGCCCAGGGTCGCCACGCCGAGGGCGAGCGCCGACTGCTGGGCCGTGATCATGACCCCGCCGCCCACTCCGGCGCGGTCGGCCGGGACGTCCGACAGCATCATCCGCATCAGGACGGGCAGTTGCAGGCCCTGGCCGAGGCCCGCCACGGCGACCGCGGGAGCGAGGCCGGCGAGCCCGAGGTCCGGCCAGTCGGAGCGGACGGTCAGCAGGAACAGGCCGATGCCCAGGCCCTGGAACAGCCCGCCCGCGGTGACGACCCGGCTGCCGAAGCGGCCGACCAGCCGCGGGCCGGCCAGGGACGCGGCGAAGAAGGCCACGGCCATCGGCACCAGCGCGAGCCCGGCGGCCACCGGCCCCATCCGCAGGCCCTGCTGCAGGGCGACGGCCACGACGAACATGAACCCGCTGAAGCCCAGCGAGAGGGGAACCATCAGCACCAGGCCGCTCCGCAGCGACTCCAGCCGCAGCAGGCTCGGCGGCACGAGCGGGGTACGCCCCGAGCGGTCCGCGCGCCGCTCCGTGAGGTAGAAGGCCGCGGCCGCGAACGGGAACACGGCCAGCGAGAGCCAGGTCCACAGCGGCCAGCCGGTCGCCCTGCCCTCGGTCAGCGGCAGCAGCAGGGACACCAGCGACAGGGCGAGCAGCAGCGTGCCCGGTACGTCGACCGAGGCCGGGCGGTCCGAGCGGGTCTCGGGGACGGCCCGCACCGCGAGCACCAGACCGAGGACCACGACCGGCACGTTCACCAGGAACACCGAACGCCAGCCGGACCCGGCCACGTCGGCGGCGACCAGCACCCCGCCGAGGATCTGCCCGGCGACCATGGACAGCCCGGCGGTGGCCCCGTAGAGGCTCATCGCGCGGGCCCGGCGCGGCCCCTGGGTGGTGGCCTGGATGGTGGCGAGCACCTGCGGCAGCATCAGTGCCGCGGCCGCTCCCTGGGCCACCCGGGCGCCGACCAGGGTCCAGGCCGTGGGGGCCAGGCCGCAGGCCAGCGAGGTGATGCCGAAGGCGGCCATGCCGATGAGGAAGAGCCGGCGCCGTCCGGCGGTGTCGCCGAGCCGGCCACCGAGCACGAGCAGGACGGCGTAGGCGACGCCGTAGCCGCCGACGATCAGTTCCAGCATCGCGGGGCCGGCGTCCAGGTCGCTGTCGATGGCCGGCAGCGCCACGTTGACGATGAAGAAGTCGATCAGGGGCAGGGCCGCACCCACCAGTACGGTGAACAGGCCCAGCGGGGTCAGTGCCGCGCCCGTTCCGGCGGCCCGGTCCGTGGGGCGGGAGTCCGTGGGGCGGGAGGGGGACGGATGGTTCGTACGTACGGTCGTTTCGCTCACACCCGGGACGATCCTCCAGCGCCCAGTCTGGTACCAGAGTCTCCTTATCCTGGTACCGGCACTACCTGGCACCCGGATGCCGGCTGCGGCACCCTGGAGCCATGAGCACTGTGGCCCCCGAGAGCGACGTACGCCGGCACGAGCTGGCCGATTTCCTGCGCAGCCGCCGCGAGCGGATCACGCCCGAGCAGGTCGGGCTGGTGCGCGGCCGCCGGCGGCGCACGCCGGGGCTGCGCCGCGAGGAGGTGGCCCAGCTCTCGGCGGTGGGCGTCACCTGGTACACCTGGCTGGAGCAGGCCCGTGCGATCCAGGTGTCGCCGCAGGTGCTGGACGCCCTGGCGCGCGCCCTGCTGCTGGACGCCAGCGAGCGCGCGCACCTGTTCGCGCTGGCCGACAGCACCGATCCGGCGTCGCACACGCCCTGCACCAGTGTGACCCCGGCCCTGCGCGCGATGCTCGACCAGCTGGATCCGATCCCGGCCTGCGTCCAGAACAGCCGGTACGACATCCTCGCGTACAACACCACGTACGGGCGGCTGTTGTGCGATCTGGACAGGCTGGAGCCCGAGGAGCGCAACTGCATGTGGCTCGCCTTCACGAACCCGGACTGGCGGGCGGCCGTCGTCGACCTGCCCGAGTCGAACCGGACGATGGCGGCCAAGTTCCGGGCTTCGATGGCGGAACACCTGGCCGAGCCGACGTGGAAGGCGCTGCTGGCCAGACTGGAGGCGGCCTCGGCCGAGTTCCGGGAGATCTGGGCGCGGCACGAGGTGGTCGGGCCGGGCGGGAAGGCGAAGTACATCCTCAACGCCCGGGTGGGGCTGCTCCACCTGGAGCACACCAACCTGTGGCTGGGTCCGGCGGCCGGGCCGCGGCTGGTGACGTACGTCCCGCTGGACGAGGAGAGCCGCGAGCGCCTCGTACGCCTGCGCGACCTCGGGTCCGCGGCGACCGCCGCCCCGGCCGTGGACGGCGCCCTCGCGTCCTGAGACGTCCTGAGGCGTCCCGGCGCGTCCTGCCCTGAAGTCGACTTGACGGCGGACGGCTGCGGCGAAAGCGGCCCGCCCCGCGGTGCGGCGGGGCGACCATGGCCGTGCGGCAGTCCCCGACACGACAGGAGCGCGACCGTGGCCCGTCCCGGCGACCTCTTCGACCCCTACGCACCGTCCGTACTGCACGACGTGATGTTCGGGCACGTTCACGCCGCGGCCCTGCGGGCCGTGGCCGTCCACCGGATCCCCGACCACCTCGCCGACGGCCCCCGCACGGCCGAGGAACTCGCCGCCCGGACCGGCACCGACGCCGCGGCCCTGCGGCGGCTCCTGCGCCTGCTCGCGGTCCGCGGGCTGTTCCGCGAGGACGAGCGGGGGGCCTTCCGGCTGGAGGAGAGCGGGCGCCCGCTGCGCACCGACGTGCCGGACTCGCAGCACGCCGGGGTGCTCATGATCACCGATCCGATGTTCGGGCGCTCCGCGGCCGAGCTCCCCGGGACGCTGCGCACCGGGGCGTCCTCCTTCGAACTGGCCCACGGCCTCCCCTTCTTCGAGCACCTCCTCAAGTCCCCCGCCGACCGGGCCGTCTTCGACGCCGGGATGGCCTCGCTCTCCGGCCCCGCCGACGAACCGGTTGCGGGGAGCTACGCGTTCCCCGAGGGCTCCCGCGTGATCGACGTCGGCGGCGGGCGGGGCGGGCTGCTGCGGGCCGTGCTCGACCGGGGACCCTCGCTGGAGGGCGTCCTCTTCGACCGGCCCGCCACGGTGGCCGAACACCTGCTGGACCACCCCGGGATCGCGGGACGGTGGCGGGTCGAGGGCGGGGACTTCTTCACGGCCGTGCCGTCCGGCGGTGACTTCTACGTCCTCAAGCACGTCCTGCACGACTGGGCCGACGAGGACGTTCTGCGCATCCTCGGCTCCGTCCGCCGCGCGGCGGCACCCGGGGCCCGGCTGCTGGTGGTGGACGCGGTGCTGCCCGGGAGCGGCGTTCCCCATCCGGCGGTGGAGCTGGACATCGTCATGCTGATGGTGGTCCGGGGGCGCGAGCGCACCGCCGCCGAGTTCGAGTCGCTGCTGGGGCGGTCCGGGTTCCGGCTGCACCGGATCCTGCCGACGCCCGCGCTGCCCTCGGTGATCGAGGCCGTCGCGGTGTGAGGGCGCGGGCGCCGTCGGCGTTGCCTGCGTGCGGGCGCTGTTACGGTGCGGGCATGCGCGCTCCCATCGGTTCCTTCGACCTCGCCCGGCCCGCCCCCGACTGCCTCGCCGAACTCGTCCCGCCCGTGGCGGCGGCGCTCCGCGCCCTCGCGGGAGAACTGCCCGTCGAGCGGATCGTCTACGTCGACACGGATCCGGCGGTCGCCGACACCGCCGCCTTCGTGGAGCACTACGGGCGCGACCTGCTGGACCGGTCGGCGAACTGCGTGGTGGTGGCCGCGCGGCGCGGGGGCGGGACCTCGCTCGCGGCGTGCCTGGTGCCCTCGGCGGCCCGGGCCGACGTCAACGGCGTGGTCCGGCGGCACCTGGGGGCCCGGAAGGTGTCCTTCGCGCCGATGGACACGGCTGTGGAGCTGACCGGGATGGAGTACGGGGGCATCACCCCGCTGGGTCTCCCGGCCGGCTGGCCGCTGCTGGTGGACCCCGCCGTGGTGGACATGCCGTACTGCCTGGTGGGGAGCGGCAGTCGGCGCGGCAAGCTGATCGCGCCGGGCGGGCTCTTCGCCCGGCTGCCCGGCGCCGAGGTGATCGAGGGCCTCGCGGGCTGACGGGCGCGGCGCCGAACGCCACCGTCCGCCATCGGCCGTTCGGGGCGCCACCGCCACCCGCGCCGCCGCGCCGCTCCTAGGATGGGGCGCGCCGCGGCCCCCAGTGCCGCGTTCACGCGTCCACAGGTGGGGAGCAGAGAGATGAAGCGGTTACGGGTGCTGGTGGCGATCGGCGTCCTGGCACTGGGTCCGGCGAGTGCGGGGACCGCCCGGGCCACTCCGGTGTCCGGGGCCGCCGACTGTCCGACGGCCGAGGTCTTCGCCACGAACAACACGGCGGTCATCACGGATCCCGCCGACCCCCGGCTGCGGACGCGTCTGACCCGCTTCGACCGCGAGGTGCGCGGCATCGTCCTGGCGCACGGCGCGCGGACGGCCGGTTCGACCCTCCTGGACGGGGTGTTCTGGTCCGGCGAGCAGAAGCAGGCCACGTACGAGCGGTCGCGGGAGTTCGACGTCGAGGGCGTGGGGCGGGAGGGTCTGCACCACATCGCCGACGTCATCCGCAAGCAGTACGACCAGGAGTCGGTGCTGACGTTCCGCTGCCTGCCGCGCACGGCGCCGGAGACCGACGCGGTGGAGGTCCGGGCCTTCGGGGTCAGCCCCGCCCGGCTGCGCGAGGCGCTGCTCGCCGACCCCGAGGCCCGTGAGCGGCTCGGCGGCGGCTCGGTCACCCTGGACGGGCGGTTGGTCCTCATCGCCCCGGTGGCCGACCTGCCGCTGGCCCGCAGGTTCACGGCCGCCCTCGGGGTCGACTGGAACCGTGCGGAAGTCCGTTACGGCGACGAGGAGTTCGTGGCCTGACCCGTAGCCCCCTCCCCTGGCGTCACGGCCGCGGCGGCCACGACGGCGAGGGCGGGGGCCAGGGACGGGGAGGGCGCCCGGCCCAGGAGGAACACCCAGGCGAAGGCGGTGCCGAGGAGCGCCGCGTGGACCAGCGCGTGGGCTCCCTGACCGTCTGGGCGGGGCGCAGCACCGTCGCCATCGGCGCCGCGCACCTCGTGTACTTCTCGCTCAAGACCCGGTCCCACTGGGGCGGCTGGGCCGGCGGGGCCCTGCACGGCAGGGCCGCGATCGACGACCCCGCCAACGCCGCTTCGGTCGGCGGGTTCTGGTCCCTGCCCGGCAGCTTCGCCGTGCCGCTGATCCTCCTCGGGCTGCTCGTCTCGCGGATGGCGCGCACCGGTCAGGAACCCCCCGGGTACCTGGCGTGGACGCCGGCGGCCCGGGTCCTGCTCTGCACGGCGGTCCTCGAACCGTCCGGATTCCCGCTCGGCATCGTCCCGGTGGCCCTGCTGCTGCTCGCCCGGCGGCACCGCGGGTCCGCCACCCGGACGGCTCCCGGAACGGCGGCCGCGTCCGGCTAGGCTGCGCGCCGCGGGGGAATCCACAGACAGGCAAGGTGAACATGTTCGAGTCGGTCCAGGACAATCCGTACCCCGACACCCACGTCCTCGGCGAGGGCCCCGAGCCGCACCCGCTGCTGCGGCCGGTGCTGCCGCTGATCGGGCGCTGGCACGGGCGCGGGGAGGGCGAGTACCCGACGCTGGAGCAGGACTTCCGGTACGAGCAGGAACTCACCTTCAGCCACGACGGCCGCCCCTTCCTGCGCTACGAGGCGCGCGCCTGGCTGATCGACGGGTCCGGAGCGCCGGTGCGGCCGGCGGGGCGGGAGGCAGGGTGGTGGCGGGTGACCCCCGACGCCACCCTGGAGGTGGTGCTCGCACACCCGACCGGCATCGTCGAGACCTACGTCGGCCGGGTCTCCGGGAACGAGGTGGAGATCGAGACCGGGGAGGTGGCACTGACCCCCCTGGCCAAGGAGGTCACCGCCACCCGCCGTCACTACACGCTCGACGGCGACCGGATGACGGTCGTCCACGACATGGCGGCCGTGGGACGGCCCCTGCAGCACCACCTCACCGCACACCTGCGCCGCCGCCCCTCCTCCTGACCGGCACGTGCCCGGGGGTGGCACCAGCACCACCCCCGGGTCGGATGCCAGGGGGATCGCCGCGGGACCCCCGTTCGAAGAGGGTGGAGTCACCGATCCACTCCACCGGGGGGAACCCGACCGTGCACCTCTTCCGCAAGCCCGTGCGCTGGGCCGCAACCGCCGCGTGCGGGCTGCTCGCCCTCGCCGCACTGCCCGCCCCGACCGCCGCCGCCGCGCCGGGCGGCGCGCCCGCCGTCCCCGGGCGGTATGCCCACCAGCGGCTCGACTGGCGGCCCTGCCCGTCCGGTTCGCTCGAATGCGCCTCCATGACCGTGCCGCGCGACTGGTACCACCCCGGCGCGGGCGCGGACCTCACGGTCGCGGTGTCCCGTCACCGGGCCGCCGATCCGGCCGCCCGGCGCGGTGTGCTGATGATGGCCGCGGGCGGTCCCGGCGCCTCGGGGCTGGGGCGGCCCGAGGGGCTGGCCTCGTACGCCCCGAAGCTGGCGGCCGCGTACGACATCGTCGGCTTCGACCAGCGCGGGGTCGGGGCCAGCACCAACGTGGTCTGCTCGGACCAGGACACCGTCGACGCGATGTTCGGCGGCGGCGACCTGCGCGACCGGTCGCCGGAGGCGGTGGACGGCACGCTGGAGCGGGCGCGGAAGTTCGTCCGGGACTGCCGCGCCAACTCGGGCGGCCTGCTGCCCTTCATCACCACCGATCAGGCCGTGCGTGACATGGACCTGTACCGCTCGCTGCTGGGCACCGAGCGCATCTCCTTCTACGGCCCGTCGTACGCCACCTTCCTCGGCGCCCAGTACGCGCGGACGTTCCCGCGCCGGGTCGACCGGATGGTCCTGGACAGCGCCATCGACGCCGTCGGCGGCTGGGAGGAGTTCATGACGGGGCAGCCGCTGAGCTTCCAGCGGCGCTTCGAGGAGGACTTCCTGCCGTGGCTGGCCCTCCACGACGACGTGTACCACCTGGGGCGGACCGCGCAGGAGGCCAAGGACGGCTACGAGCGGCTGCGCGCCTCGCTGCGCGACCGTCCGCTGGACCTGGAGGGGACGCCGGTCACCCCCGACCGCCTCGACGCGGCGGCGACGTCGATCATCTACAGCGGCAGCCGCTTCCCCGACCTCGCGGCCGTGCTCGGCCTGCTCCGCGACCCCGACGCCGCGCCGCCCGCCGCCCGGCAGGCCCTCGCCGCCAAGCTCAGGCATCCGCTGGGCGCGGCGTTCGCCGCGGACTTCTTCTCGGTCGTCTGCCAGGACACCCCGTGGACCCGTGACCTCGGCCGCTGGGTGGCGCGCAGCGAGGCCGACTCGCGCACCCACCCCATGATCGGGGCCCGGGAACTGTCCTACGCGGCGGTCTGTGCCCAGTGGCCGCGCTCGCGGGCGCCCGAGCCGGCGGGGAACGGCCGGGAGCTCCCGCCCGTCCTGATGCTGGGCTCCACGCACGACCCGGCGACCTACTACGAGGGCGCGGTACGGGCCCACCAGCGGCTGGCGGGCTCCCGCCTGATCACCGTGCACGGCGGCGACCACGGCGTGTACCAGGCGGGGAACGCCTGCGTCGACGGGTACGTGGAGGGCTTCCTGGCCGACGGCCGGATGCCCGCCGCGGACGCCTCCTGCGAGGGGAATCCGCTCCCGGTCCCCGCGGCGGCCCGGGGCTGATCCGGCGCGCGGCCCACGGGTACCGGCCCGGCACGTGCCCGGCCCGGCCGGTACACCCGGGCCGGGCCTCAGGCCGAGGAGCCGCTGTCCACGACGAGGTCGGCGCCGACGACCGCGCCCGCGGCGGGCGAGGCGAGGTAGAGGACGGCGGCGGCCACCTCCTCGGCCTCCGCGGCCCGCCCGAGGGGGGTCTGCGTCTTCATCCGCTCGGTGCGCTCCGCCTCCGTCTCGCCCGGCAGCAGCGACATGGGCGCGGCGGAGGCCCCAGGGCTGACGGCGTTGATGCGGACGCCCTCCTGGACGTGGTCCAGGGCGGCGGCGCGGGTGAGGGCGGAGACTGCGGCCTTCGAGGTGATGTACGCGGCGGCGCCGGGGATGCGGCGGTGGGCGCCGAGGTTGGAGGAGATGTTGACGATGGCGCCGCCGCCGTTCGCCCTCATGTGCGCGATCTCGTGCTTCATCGCGAGCCAGACGCCGGTGACGTTGGTGCGCAGCACCGCGTCCCAGTCCTCCTCGTCCACGTCGGCGACGGGGCCCGTGCCGCGCAGTATTCCCGCGTTGTTGACGGCGACGTCCAGGCCGCCGAATCGGGTGACGCTCGCGTGGACGAGGTCGCGCAGGCTGTCGGAGTCGGTGACGTCGGCGGTGACCGCTGCCGCGGCGCCGCCGGCCGCCCCGATGAGGGCGACCGTCTCCTCCAGCGGGGCCGCGGTGCGGCCCGCGGCGACCACGGACGCGCCCTCGGCGGCGAAGGCGAGGGCGATCGCCCGGCCCAGGCCGGAGCCCGCGCCGGTCACCAGGACGGTCTTGCCGGTGAAGCGGTGCTGCATGTCGATGACTCCTTCAGGGGAGGGGCACCAGGCCCTTATTTGACTGATCGGTTCAGAATTCGGTCCCGCGGAAGGGGAGCCCGAAGGCTCCCCTTCCGCGGGGTCTTCAGTCCAGCGGGGTCTTCACTCCAGCAGGGTCAGGGCCTGCTCGGCGGCGTCCCGGACCCTGGCGGGGTCGCCGCAGGCCTTGCCCACGATCCGTACGCCCTGCAGCAGCACCAGCAGCATGCGGGACAGTGCGCGGGGGTCGCGGTCCGGGGCCAGCTCACCCTGCCCCTGGGCCCGCACGAGGGCGGAGTGGAGCAGGGTCTCCAGACGGTCCCAGCCGGCCTCGACCCGGCGGGCCGCGGCCGCGTCGTGCGAGGCCAGCTCGGCGGCGGTGTTGGTGACGAAGCAGCCGTTCAGCCGCTCCTGCGGCGCGCCGGCCTCGGCGGCGAAGCGGCGCACCACCGCCCTGACCGCGGGCAGCGCGGGCCCCGGGCGCGACAGCTCCGCGAGGAGCATCAGGTCACGGGACTCGGCGTAGCGGTCCAGGGCCTTCAGGTAGAGGTCGTGCTTGCTGCCGAAGGTCGCGTAGATGCTCGCGCGGCCGATGCCGAGGTGCTCGACGAGGTCACTCACCGACGTCGCCTCGTAGCCGCGCCGCCAGAACAGGTCGAGGGCCGACTGCAGCGCGGCGTCCGGATCGAATTCCTTGGTCCTGGCCATGCCCAAGATCATAGAATGTTCTGGAACGAACAGTCAACAATCCGGAGCGGGGGCTCCTCATCCCGCCCCGGCGCGCCCCGGCGCCCCATCCGTGCTGTGCTCGTAGAGGAGGGACCGAGGAGGAGGAAGGCACGCAGTCACCGACCCAGAGGAGGAACCATGACGAGGAACCTGCGGGCCCGGGACATCATGACCGGGGACGTGCAGTGCGTACGGGAGGACCAGTCCCTGCTGGACGCGTCGCGCATGATGCGCGACCTGAACGTCGGCGCCCTGCCCATCTGCGGGAACGACGGGCGCCTCCAGGGAATGATCACCGACCGCGACATCGTGGTGAAGTGCTGCGCCGAGGGCCGGGAGCCGGCCGGGGTCCGGGCCGGCGATCTGGCCGGAGTCCTGCACTGGGTGGACGGCGACACCACCGCCCAGGAGGCCCTGGACACCATGGAGGTCCACCAGATCAAGCGGCTGCCCGTGATCGACACGGCCGGGGGCCACCGGCTGGTCGGCATGATCACCGAGGCGAATCTCGCGAAGAACCTCTCCGACGCGGACATCGCGGAGTTCGCGGTCCGCGTCTACGCCGCCAACTGACGGCCGACGGCTACCGGCTACCAGGCAGGGCTCCATCTCGCGGCCATCTTGATCCGCTGAACGTGACTGGGCGGGCGCTGCCCATGTGATCGAGGGACAGCGGGATGATCAGGTCACAAGTGGCGCGACCATCGTTCCCTGTCCCAGGTCTGCCAGGCATCCGCGCGGGCCTCCCCGTTGGCCGAGCCCTCCGGGCGGGGTTCGCGTGCCTCCAGTTCGGCGTTCGCGTTCACGTATGAGTCGGGGTGTGGAAAGGGCAGGGGCAGCGGCTCCGCCCGACGGTGCATGGTGTAGAGCCTGGAGTTGACCGAGCCGGCGACGTCCGCCGCCGGCAGGATCTCGGCCTGGCGAGGACGACTCCGCCCTATCGGACCCGGCGCCTGTCCTCGCCGGTGGCCTTCGACTCCCGGCCCCACATCCAAGCGCCCCCGGCGAGGACGGCCAGCACTCCCAGCACTCCCATGCCAGCGGTCCAGCCCACGCCCTCCAGGACGGCGACGATCAGCCCCACCAGCCCTTCCCCACCGGGGTTCTCCCCCGGGGCCGGTGGCTCACCGTCCGCCAGCATGCCGAACACCGCGCTGTGCGCTACCTGGCTTACCGCCATCTCCCTCTCCGTTCCCTGGGGAGCCCCGCCCGGCGGACCCTCACAGCCGGCCGGGCGCTCCCCCGTGTGTGATCACTCCGCACGGAGCGTCAAGTGTGCGTGCTGACGTGGACAACTGCCTACCGGGTCTCCAGTGCTGTGAGACCGAAAAGGTCGGCCGGGTTGAGGACGCTGGGCCCCTCTGTGCCGGATGAGGGGGGCCACGACGAGCACAGCAGCGAGTCCCGTACCGCTCCCGTGAACTGCGATGACGTCGGGTCCGCGATGGGACCGACGGTCTTGTTCAGGGTTCTTCCATCCAGGAACCGTTTCTCGGGGACAAGGTCTACCGTTCCCTCAATCGTCTTGGCGTTCAGGAATCTGCCGACTCCGAGCGGGGATGGCCGTCCGGGCCGGTGTGGTCCGCCTGGCTGGTGAACTTGTTGAGGAAGACGTCGTAGAGGCCGTCGGCACGGCGGGTGAAGGTGGCACCGTCCTGCCAGGTGCCGTTGTCGGGCCACCACTGGCTGCCGTACGGATCGCCCTGATTCTGGTGGATGTTGTGCATGCCCAGGCCGCCGTGGTCGAAGGGCTGGCCGAGGATCAGGATCGGACGGCCGGGAACGAGGATCGGCTCCAGGGCCCCCGCGGCGTCGAGGTTCGAGCCGGAGATCCACGGGCGGGGCGGGTTCAGCCGGTCCAGGAGGTTCTGGATCCAGGCGGGCGGGCGGCGCACGAAGAGGCAGCCGGGGCGGTCCACGAAGGCCGGGTGGCGCAGGTAGTCGACGGCGCCCGAGCCGGACGACATCGACAGGTCGTGGTAGCCGGCGGCCAGGGCGGGCAGCGGGTCGAGCTGCGAGGCGGACAGGGTGAAGGTCTTCCACTGGACGCCGGTGGCCGACTCCTTGCTGTCCACGTCTACGGCGCAGCGGTAGCGCCCGGCGGGTGCGTCGACCTCCAGGTTGACGTGGAACCAGTGCCCCTGGGTGTCGGGCTGGTCGCGGAAGTGGCTGTGCAGCGTCCCTGACAGCACGCCGTAGGAGTCGAGCGGCATGACCGCCAGTCAACCACCTCCGGCCCGTGGGCGGGGGTGACGCGCTCGGGTACCGCCGCCCGTGGCCCCGGGCGGCGCCGCCCGGTCACCCGGCCGGGCGCGCCCGGTCCGCCAGGGCCCGGGAGACCGCCTCCCAGGTGGGCTCGACCGGTCGGGTGGACCGTTTCGGGTGTCATGTACGGCGATTCTTCCCCAGGGGCCACCGGGCCGTCACGGCCCTCAGTTCGCGCAGGCGGTGTCGTGGGCCGGGCGCCGGCCGGTGGTGAGGAAGGTGGTGACGGTGCGGTCCGCGCAGGCGTTGCCGTTGCCGAGGTAGAGGCCGTGCCCGCCCTGCTCGACGGTGACGAGGACCGCGCGGTCACCCAGCGCCTCGCGCATCTTCAGGCCCTTGGAGTGGGGCGTGGAGGGGTCACGGCGGCTCTGGACCATGAGGATGTCGGACGGACCGTTCGCGGTGATCCGGGTCGGCTTCTGCTCCGGGGCGTCCTTCCAGTAGGCGCAGGGCAGCACGTTGACGGGCATGCCCGCGGTGAGGGGGTGGCGGGCCCGGTCCTCGTCGACGGCGCGCTGGCCCGCGGCGGTGCCCTCGCGCGGCCAGGCCACGTCGTTGCAGAGCACGGCGACCAGCTGGGCGGCGTCCTCGTCGCGCAGCGGCTGGGCCAGCTCCGGCGGGAGGACGGGGGTGGCCGCCGGGTCCCTCAGGGAGACGAGGAGCTTGGCGAGGGCGGGGAAGGCGGAGTCCCCGTACAGGGCGTTCTGGACGGCCTGGCGCAGGCCGTTGCCGGTCAGGGGCACGCCCGGGGTGGTCGAGGGCTGCGGCGCGCGGTCCAGGGAGGCGGCGAGGGCGAGCAGTTGCGGCTCCACGTCCCGGGGGTCGGCGGCCAGCCGCAGGCCGTCGCGGTCCCGGTCGGGGTGGGCCGCCCAGGCGGCGAAGTCGGGGAAGCGGTCGTCGGCTCCCTGGCCCATGTTGGCCAGCCAGCCCCGGGCGAGGCGGGTGGGGTCGGGGTCGCCGCTGCTGTCCAGGACCCAGCGGTCGGTGCGCTCCGGGTGCTTCTGCGCGTACACGGCGCCGACGTAGGTCCCGTAGGAGACGCCCCAGGCGGAGATCTTGCGTTCGCCGAGGGCCTCGCGGAGCCGGTCCATGTCGGCGACCTCGTTGGCGGTGGTGAAACTGCGCAGTACGGGGCCGCCGTTGCGGGCGCAGGCCTCGGCGATGCGTTCGGAGCGGGCGACGTTCTCGGAGATGTCCCCGTTGGGGGCGGGCCAGGCGCGCAGGCTGGTGAGGTAGCGGTCGCCGGCGGCCAGGCCGCAGGAGGCGGTGGTGCTGCCGCCGACGCCGCGGGGGTCGAAGGCGACGAGGTCGTAGGCGCCGGCGAGCTGCTTCTGGAGCGCGGCGCCCTTCTGCGTGAGGCGCTGGACGCCCGAGCCGCCGGGGCCTCCGGGGATGACGACCAGGGTGCCGCGGCGGGCCTCGGGGCGGTCGCTGCGCACGCGGGAGACGGCGACGGTGATCTGCGGGCCGTGCGGGTTCGCGTAGTCGAGCGGGACGGGCAGGTCGGCGCACTCCTGGGTGGCGGGGCCGCCCGGCTTCGCGCAGGGGTGCCAGGCGAGCTTGGGAAGCGGCGCTCCCGCCCCGGGCGCCGTGGCCGCCGCCGGGACGACGGCGCTCAGGGTGGTGGCGGCGGTGGCGGCGCAGAGGGCGAGGAGGAGGGCCTTGTTCCTGGAATTCGTCATGGGGCAAGCCTCGTTGTCGGCGGCCCGGACCCCCATCCGGCAGCCCGGTCGCCCCGGGGTGGGGATAACCCCCCTGGTGCGTCAGCCGTGGTGGCCGTGGGGCCGGTGGGTGCAGCAGCCGTCCCTGAGCATCTGGTGCAGGACCGGCTGCCAGTCGTGGCCGGGCCCGGCGCCGCGGGGGCGGGCGGCTTCGAGAGCGGCGCGTTCGTGGAGGGTTCCGGCGCGCACGGCCGCCCGGACGCGGACGAGGTCGGCGAAGTCGGTGAAGGGGTCGCCGTCGACGAGGGTGAGGTCGGCGAGCTTTCCCGGTTCGACGGTGCCGAGGTGCTCGGCGACGCCGAAGACGCGGGCCGGGGTGCGGGTGGCGGTGGTGAGGGCCTCGGCCGGGGAGAAGCCGTACCGGTGCAGGGCGCGCAGGGCGAGGTGGAGGTGGAGGCCGACCGGGGTGAGGGGTGCGTCGGTGCCGAGGGCGACCCGGCCGCCGCCCGCGAGGATCCGCCGGTAGACGCCGGTCTCCCGTTCCAGGGCGCCGAGTTGTTCGGCGGTCGGCGGCAGGGCGGCGGCGGCGCGGACGGCGCTCACGTCCCAGGGCGGCATCAGGGCGGTGACGCGGGGGTCGTCGGCGAGGGACGGGTCGGCGCCGATCAGCGGCAGGGCCGTGAAGGGGGTGGCGATGAGGTCGAAGCCGCCGTGGGTGTAGAGCGCGAGGGTGTCCTCGTAGGTGTGGCCGGCCGGGGTGGCGCCGTGGCCGTGTTCGGCGCGTTCGGTGGCCACGAGGTGGGTGGTGAGGTCCTGGCCGGAGGCGATGCCCTGGGCGCAGAGGTGGGAGCCGGCCCGGACGCCGAGCCGCTCGTGCGCGAAGCGGGCGGCCTGCTCCATGAAGGCGTACGGGGCGCGGACGTAGGTCTTGACGAAGTCCCAGTCGAGCTGCTGCGCCCGGGTCAGGGAGCGGGCGAGGCCCTCGGCGGTGCGGTGGGCGCGGCCCATGGCGTAGGCCACGCGGGAGCCGTCGAGGAGTTCGCCGCCGGCCAGCAGCCGGGGGGCGGTGAGCCGGCCGGTGCGGATGTCGTCGCGCAGCCGGGCCTGTTCGTGGGCGGATCCGCCGAGGGAGACGGTGGTGGTGACGCCGTAGGCGAGGTGCAGGAGGCCCTGGCGGGCGCCGTAGGTGTACGCGTACGGGTGTACGTGGGCGTCCCACAGCCCCGGCAGGACGGTGCCCCGGGAGGCGTCGACGGTGCGGGCGGCGCGGCGGCCGGGCCGGTGCGGCTCGACGGCGGTGACGCGGCCACCGCTGATCAGGACGTCGACGTCGGCGCGGGGCGGGGTTCCGGTGCCGTCCCAGAGCAGGCCGGCGTGCACGACGGTGTCGACGGGGGCGGGGCGGCGGTGGGTCAGCGCGACCGGGACGGTGCGGGGCCGCCGGGCGGGGGCTCCGTGGGCGTCGAGGACGAGCAGGCGCAGCCGGTCGCCCGACTGGTAGAGCAGGGTGCGGGAGTCGGCGGCCCAGGAGGGGTGGTCGGCGCTCTCGTCGGTGAGGCGGCGGGCGGGTCCGGTGGGGGTGCCGTCGGGGGTCACGGGCAGCAGCCACAGGGCGGATTCGGCGACGCAGGCGAGGAAGCGGCCGTCGGGCGACCAGACGGGGCCGCTGGCGTAGCCGTCGGAGAGGGAGGTGTGCGGGGCGAGGGCGTGCAGGCGGGCGGCGCCGGTGGCGGTGTCGACGATCCGGATGAGGTGGTGGCCCTCGCGGAAGCGGTGGCTGATCCGGTTGCGGTCGCAGAGGGCGATGTGGCGGCCGTCGGACGACCAGCTGGGCGGGCTCGGCAGTCCGCCGCCGCCGAGGGCCGCCACGAGGGGGGTCTCGACGGAGGTGGCGAGGTCGCGCACGAGGAGGCGGCCGGCGAGGTCGAGGCAGGCGAGGCGGGTGCCGTCCGGCGAGAGCGAGCCGTAGACGCGGCCGCCGTCGGCGAGGACGCTCTCGTGTCCGCCGTCGAGTTCGCGGCGCCGGACGGCGTTCAGCCCGTCGCGGTCGTCGGTGTGGATCAGTGCCCGGCCGTCCGGGGTCCACACCGGTCCCTGGACGTAGGCGGTCGTCGGGGCCTGGGCGATCCTGCGCGGGGCTCCCCCGGCGACGGGGACGGTCCACAGGGCGTTGAGGGCGGCGAAGGCGACGGTGCGGCCGTCGGGCGAGAGGCAGGGCTGGTGGACCGTGTGTACGGGGCGTCCCGGATCGGCCTCCAGGGCGTACTCCTTGACGCGGTAGCGGGGGCGGGGCACTTCGAGGGTGGCGTCGAGGGGAATCTCGCGGCCGGTGGTGTCGCGGTGCGGGCGGATCACCCGGAAGCGGCCGTCGAGGGTGACGAGCAGGCGGTCGTCGCCGATCCAGCGCGGGGGCGCGGGGGCGAGGTCGCCTTCGAGGGGGACGGGGCGGCCGTCGGCGTGGAGGGTCAGGTACCGGACCTTGCGGGGCCCGGGGGCGGCGGACAGCCAGGCGGTGCGGCCGGCCGGGGAGAGGGCGGGGGTCAGCAGGCTGCCGTCGGCGACGGTGTGGTCGACGCGGACGGGGCCGCGTCCGTCGGCGGCGACGGAGGCGAGGGTGCGGGCGATCAGGGTCTCCCCGTCGACGGTGGCGCGGACGAAGAGCACGCGGGCGCCGTCCGGGGTCCAGACGGGGTCGAAGTCCTCCCAGGCGCCTTCCTGTCCGGGTCCCGGCTGTCCGGGGAGTCCGGTGAGGGGGACGGGGCGGCCGCCCGTGAGGGGGACGGTCCAGATCCGGTACGGGCCGCCGTTGACGGGGTCCCCGCCGCGCTCGGAGCAGAAGGCGAGGTGGCGGCCGTCGGGCGACCAGGCGGGCGCCCGGTGGTCGAAGGGGCCGTCGGTGAGCCTGCGCAGGCGCGATCCGCCGGCGTCCATGACCCAGATGTGGAAGGCGCCGCCCCGGTAGGCGCTCATGGCGATCCGCCGGCCGTCCGGGGAGAACACCGGGCGGCCCGGCTCCAGGTCGGGCGGGGTGAGGCGGGTGGCGGGGGCTCCGTCGGGGGGCAGCGACCACAGGACTCCCTGGGCCTCGGCGACGACGCGGTCCCCGGTGGCGGTGGCGGTGGCCGCGCCGTTGGTGGCGCGGGTGAGGCGGACCCGGGCCGTCTCCCCGGCCGCGTACGCACCCGCCACGGCCGGGCCGGTCGCGGCCGCGGGGGCGGCGCCCGCGCCGGTGCCGTCCGGGCCTGCCGGGCCCGTGGCCGCCGCGGCCGCCGGCGGGTGGCCGGCCAGCGCGGCCAGCGCCGCCACCGGGGCCGCCCGTAGAACCGTCCTGCGCGCCACCCGCACCCCGACCACCCGTCCCGTCGTCCGTCCGACCACCCGTCAGGGGAGCAAACGATCAAGACGGGGTTCCGGCAACGGCCTCGCCCCGGCGGGCCGTACGTCTGCCGGGGCGAGGAATCGGTGGTGCGTCAGGAGATGCGCATGTTCGCCATCATGCCCATGGCCCCGTGGTCGAACAGGTGGCAGTGGTAGACGTAGGTGCCACGGTAGCCGGTGAAGGTGGCCTGGACCTTCACCGTTTCGCCCGGCTTGAGCGGGACGGTGTCCTTCAGGCCGGTCTCCGGGCCGGAGGTGACCGGCTGCCCGTTCCGCTCCAGCACCCTGAACTGCACGAGGTGCATGTGGAAGTTGTGCGGGGCGAACTGGTTGGAGTTCTTCACGGTCCAGATCTCGGTGGCACCGTAGGCGATCTCGGTGTCGATCCGGTCCATGTCGTACGTCTTGCCGTTGATGTACGCCTGGCTGCCCGGGCTGCCGGTCTCGTCCATCTTCATGTCGACGCTGCGGTTGACGCTCGCGGCGGGCAGCGGCGGGAGGGTCCGCAGGGTGTCCGGGACCACGCTGTCGTCGTGCGCGGTGCGGGTGACCCGGAACTGGATCACCTTGCCGACCAGGTCGGCCGATTCGAAGGGCGCGACGTCCTTGTTGACCAGCTCGATGGTGGTGCCGACCGGGTAGCGCGAGAAATCGATGACGACGTCGGCGCGCTCGCCGGGGCTGATCGCGACGGTGTCGGTGCGGTACGGGGAGGGGAGCAGGCCGCCGTCCGTGCCGATCTGGACGAGCTCGGAGCCGTCGGCGAGGCGGAGGGCGAAGAACCGCTGGTTGGCCGTGTTGGTGAGGCGGAAGCGGTACTTGCGGGCCGCGACCTCGAAGTACGGCCAGGACTTGCCGTTGGCGAGGATGACGTTGCGCTTGCGGAAGTCGCCCATCTCGTAGATGAGTTCGCCGTTCTGCGCGAAGCGGGCGTCGCGCAGCGAGACCGGGATGTCGTAGGCGCCGGAGGGCAGGCGCAGGCGGCGCTCGATGTCGTCGGTGAGGACGTAGGTGCCCGTCATGCCGCGGAAGACGTTCTCCGACTCCATGTGGTGGGCGTGGTCGTGGAACCACAGGTTCGCGTGCGGCTGGGTGTTGGGGTACGTGTACGTCTTGGTGCCGCCGTCCGGCTCGATGAGGTCCATCGGCGAGCCGTCGCTGTCCTGCGGCACGTGGGCGCCGTGCAGGTGGATCGAGGTGGGGACGGAGAGGGAGTTGGTCTGGCGGACCACGACCCGGCGGCCGGACTCGGCCTTGATGACGGGGCCGGGGAAGGATCCGTTGAAGGTGCGCAGCCGGGTGGTCAGGCCGGGCACGATCTCCTTGGAGGCTTCCTTCAGGTTCATCCGGTAGTAACTGGTGGTGCTCGTCGTCAGGTACGGCTGGAGGACCGGCGCGAGCGGCATCCGCTGGGTGAACTTGGCTATGCCGACGGGGTCGAGCTCGGCCGCGGGGGCGGGGGGCTCGGTGGCGACGGCGTTCACGACGGGCAGCAGCATCCCGCCGGTGCCGACGATGCTGGTGGCCGCCACGCCTGCTCTGAGTGCGGTCCGTCGAGTGATCACTGTTCCCCCGTGGGTGGTTGCCCGGCGGCTCACTGCCGCGCGGCCGGTCGCGTGGGTACGCGGTTGTGGACGCGGGAAGTCTGTTCGATCACGGTTGTGCCGCGCTCGTGCGGCCGTGGGGCCGCCGCCCTGTTCCGCTGGAGCGGCGCGGCGTACCGCCGGGCGGGCCGGGTGCGGGGGCGGCCGGGCCACGGACCGTTGGGCCGTTCGGGCGACAGTGCGGGTGTCCTGCGCGGCGGGAGCGGTAGCGTCCACGCCGTGGCGCCCCGACCGGGTCATATTGACTGAACGGCGCGCCGAGTGCGTTCCGCGAACTGCTTCATGACGCTTCATCACTGTGGAGGCCATGCGTGATGCGTATCCGGTCCGTCCTGTTGGCCACCGCCCTGCTGGCGACCCTGTCGCCCGCCGCGTACGGGCGGGACGCCGCGGGGCGGCCCCCCTCCTTCGACGGGCAGCCGGCGCACGACGTGGCCCTGTACGGGATCGCCGGATCCGGGACGACGGGGCACGCGGGGGCCCAGGAGTTCGTCTCCGACGGCTCCCGGCTGACCCGGGTGAGCCTGTACCTGAGCAGCCGTGCCGGGTCGGGGAAGGTGGACGTGCAGGTCCGCGGCGTCCGCGACGACCCCGCGTCAGCGGTCGCGGCGGCCCGGGTCGAACTCAAGGGGCTCGGCGGGCCGGGCGCCGGCTGGGTGGAGGTCCCGCTGGGCGCCGCGCTGCGGCCGGGGGTCACGTACTACCTCTACGCGCAGGCCGCCACGGCCGGGGAGCAGCAGGTCGTCTGGCACGGCACCCGTGCGGCCTCGCCGGGCTCACCGGCCGCCGCACAGTACGACGAGGAGCTGGGCGGCTGGCAGGAGGCCCGGGGGCGGCTCGCGTTCTACGTCAACCCGGAGGGCGGCGAGCGGTGCGGGGAGACCGAGACCTGCTACGTGCCGGACACGGTGCGGATCGCGCGGACCGCCGGGCTGCTCACCGACGGGAGGTCGGTGGAGGCCGTCGACCCGGCCTTCGCGGTCGGTGCCCGCTACGTGGAGGGCAGCAACGTGCTGGCGCTGCCGTCGGGCCGGTGGCGTTACCTCCCGTCGGGCGCGGCGAAGTCGCGCGTCGTGGCGGCGGACGACCCCGGCGCCCTGGCCCAGATCGCCGAGTCCCGGCGCTGGCTGGCCTCCGGCAGGGTCCCGGGTTCGGCCGGGGCGCGGCGGGCGGGCGCGGAGCGGGCGCTGCTGTCGATGCGGGCGCTGCTGCGTCCCAACGGGGCCTTCGCGGCGGCCTGGTACCCCTTCTGGGACTTCTCCTGGCCGCGCGACTCGGCCTTCGCCGCGGCCGCCTTCGCGCACACCGGCCACGACGAGGAGGCGTACCGGATCCTGCGGTACAACGCGGCCACGCAGCGGGCGGACGGCACCTGGGAGGCCCGTACCCGCCTGGACGGCTCCGGACCGCCCGACACCCGGACCTGGCAGCTCGACGCCAACGGCTGGGTGCCCTGGGCCACCTGGCAGTGGTACCGGGCGGCTCCCGCCGCCGACCGCGAGGAGCGGCTGCGGGCGCTGTACCCGGCGATCGCCAGGGCCGCCGACCACACGTCCGGGTCGCTGGATGCGGAGGGGCTGCCGCCGGCCTCCCCCGACTACTGGGAACTGCCCACCGGCACCGCCAACATCGGCACGGCCGCCCCCCTGCTGGCGGGTCTGAACGCCGCGGCCGACCTGGCGGCCGGGCTCGGGCGGGCGGATGACGCGCGACGGTGGGCGCAGGCCGCCGGGCGGCTGGAGGCGGGGATCGCGAAGCGGTTCGCGCCGCTGGGCTACCCGCGCACCGTCGACGGGCTCCACGGCCGTGACAGCGCCGCCGCGTTCATGGCCCCGCCCTTCAACACCGCTCCCGCCGGGCTGTCCGCCGCGCTCGACGACACCTACCGGGCGCTGCTGCGCCCCAACGGCGGTCTGATCCCGGGGAACGACCCCGACGCGCCGTGGGGGAACGTCTCCTGGACGGCGAGCACCTCGTTCTTCGCCCTCGCCTGGTCGGCGACGGGCCGGCGGGACGAGGGCGGCGCGGTGCTGGACTGGGTGCTGTCCCGGCGCAACCTGCTCGGCGAGCTGCCCGAGACGGTGGACGAGCAGGGTCTGCCGAAGGCCGTGGTGCCGCTGGGCTGGACGGACGCGCTGGTCCTGCTCACCCTCCTGCAGCAGGACGGTACGACGCTGCCGACGCCGCCGCGGCGCTGACGCAGCGGCCGTCGCCCGCGCTGCGGTCCCCGATGACGAGGACGCCCGGCGGGCGGGTCGGGGCGGGCGGGAGCGTCAGGGGGCGGCGGCCGGGGGTGAGGGAGCCGAGGACGCGGGGGCCGCGGGCGCCGGTGCAGTCGGGTGCGTTGCCGGGGAGGCCGTGGACGGTGAGGAAGCCGAGGACGGCGAAGGCGTACGCCTCCTTCGCGGCGGCGGGCAGACCGAGCGCGTCGGAGGTGAGCAGGGCGGTGCCCGGGGGCAGTTCCTCGCGCAGGGCCGCCATGAGGGCGGGGTTGCGGGTGCCGCCGCCGGAGGCGATGACCTCGGTGGCGCGCAGGGGCCGCAGGGCGTCGGCGACGGTCCGGGCGGTGAGCCGGGTGAGGGTGGCGAGGACGTCCTGCGGTGCGAGGCCGGGGTGGGGGGCCAGGGCGGCGCGCAGGTGGCCGGGGTGGAAGAGCTCCTTGCCGGTGGTCTTGGGGGCGGGCAGCCGGTAGTACGGCTCGTCGAGGAGCCGGCGCAGGAGGGGCGGGTGGACGCGGCCCGCGGCGGCGAGGGCTCCGTCGGCGTCGTGGTCGAGCCGCCCGGCGGTGAGTTCGCGTACGGCGGCGTCCAGGAGGGCGTTGCCGGGGCCGGTGTCGAAGGCCAGGGGCGGGCCGGTCGCCGGGAGGACGGTGAGGTTGGCGATCCCGCCGATGTTCAGGGCGGCGGGGACGCCGGGGCGGCCGCGCAGCAGCATCAGGTCGACGAGGCTGACCAGCGGGGCACCCTGGCCGCCGGCGGCCACGTCGCGGGGCCGGAAGTCGCTGACGACGGGGCGGCCGGTGGCCTCGGCGATCCAGGCGGGGCTGCCGATCTGCAGGGTGCCGTGCACCCGGCCGGCGTCCGCCCAGTGGAAGACGGTCTGCCCGTGCGAGGCCATCAGCTCGGCGCGTCCGGCGCACAGTTCGCGGTCGGCGCGGACGGCGAGGGCGGCGAAGGCCTGGCCGATGCGGGTGTCGAGGCGGCACACGTCGCCCAGGGTGGTGGGGGCGGGCGGCAGGGCGGCGGCGAGGGCGGCCCGCAGGGTGTCCTCGTAGGGGGCGCTGACCATGCCGAGCGGGACCAGGCGCAGGGTGCCGTCCTCGTCGAGGGTGAGGTCCGCGGCGGCGGCGTCGACGGCGTCGTAGGAGGTTCCGGACATCAGCCCGACGACCCTCACCGCAGCGGTCCCCGGTGGTCGTCGCCGCGCAGGCCGGCCAGGGCGAGGGCGCTGAGGGCGCAGAGGCCCCCGGCGTAGTAGGCGGGGACGTCGGGGTCGCCCGTGGCCGCGGTCAGGGCGGTGACGATCAGGCCCGCGCAGCCGGAGAAGACGGCGTTGGCGAGGGCGTAGGCGAGTCCGAGTCCGGTGCAGCGCACGGAGGAGGGGAACATCTCGGCGAGCATGGCGGGGCCGGGGCCGGCGAGCAGCCCGACCGTGGCTCCCGCGGCGAGCAGGGCGGCCGCCTTGGCGGGTGCGGCGGCGTCCGGGTCCCGCAGGAGGTGGAGGAACGGGAGGGCGCACAGGGCCACGGCGAGGGCGCCCGCGAGCATGACGGGGCGGCGGCCCACGCGGTCGCTGAGCCGGCCGGCGGGGAGGATCGAGGCGGCGAAGCCGAGGTTGGCGAGGGTGGTGGCGATCAGTGCCTCCCGGAAGGACGCGCCGAGCGTGGACTGGAGGTAGGACGGCAGGACGACGAGGAAGGTGTACCCGGCCGCCGACCAGCCCATGATCCGCCCGACGCCGAGGACGACGGCCCGCACCGTACCGAGCCCGGGGGCGGGGGCGGGGGCGGGTTCCGGGGAGGGCGTACGGGTGGGGGGTCCGGGGAGGGCGGTGCGCAGGCCGAGGGCGGTCAGGCCGAGCGGGAGGGCCAGCAGGAACGGGATCCGCCAGCCCCACCCGGACAGGGCCGCCGGGGAGAGCAGCGAGGCCGTCAGGGCGGCGGCCGCGGCTCCGGCGAGCAGGCCCAGGGCGACGGTGAAGGACTGCCACGCCCCGTAACGGCCGCGCCGCCCCGGGGGCGCGTGCTCGGTCATCAGCGCCACCGCGCCGCCGAACTCCCCTCCGGCGCACAGGCCTTGTACCGCGCGCAGCAGGACGAGCAGCCAGGGGGCGGCGGCGCCCGCCGTCGCCCGGTCCGGGAGCAGGCCGATCAGGGTGGTGGCGAGGGTCATCAGGGCGATCACGAGGACCAGCGCGGGGCGGCGCCCGGCCCGGTCGGCGAGGCGGCCGAAGAGGAGGGCTCCGGCGGGCCGGAAGAAGAAGGCGACGGCGAAGGAGGCGTAGGCGGCCAGGAGCGGCGCGGCCGGGTCCGGGCCCGCCGCGGCGGGGGTGAAGAAGCGCTCGGCGATGACGGTGGCGAAGCAGCCGTACACGCCGAACTCGTACCACTCGACGAAGTTCCCGGCCGCGCCCGCCAGCAGCGCCCGGCGCGGGGGGACGGCACGGTGGGCGGGCCCGGTGGCGGGGGGAGCGGCGGACGGGCCGGGCGCGGCCGCTCCCGGCGGCCCGCTCACGTCGTCGGGTGCAGCCGGGAGGGGGTGTGTCCGGCGAGGGGTTCCGGCCGGGCGGCGGCGGGGGTCAGGGCGCTGCCCGACAGCCAGGTGCGCCAGTCCATGTTCCAGTCGCCGAAGCCGTTGTCGAAGGGGGCCATGGGCGCGCCGCCGCTGTTGACCACCTCGACGATGTCGCCCTCGCGGACCGTCTCGAAGAACCAGGCGGCGTCCTCGGTGGACATGCCGGTGCAGCCGTGGCTGACGTTCTCCTCGCCCTGGGCCTCGACCGACCAGGGCGCGGCGTGGACGTACTCGCCGCTCCAGGTGACCCGGGTCGCGTAGAGGACGGGGAGGTCGTAGAACTCCTTGGTGCCCTTCTGGATGCCGACGGTGTCCCCGCGCATGCGGACCTTGGCCTCCTTGCCGAGGACGACCTTGATGCCGCTGCGGGTCAGGAAGCCCGCCTTGCCGGTGGTGACGGGGATGGTCCGGATGACCCGGCCGTTGCGGCGTACGGTCATCTCGTGGGCGGCGGAGTCGGTGACGGCCTCGATCCGGTCGGCGACGGTGAACTCCAGGGGCTCGGACGGGCCTCCGTACCCGTGGCCGCCGAGCTCGACCCCGTCGAGGCCGCTGCGGACGCGGACCACGGTGTGGGCGGGCCAGTAGGTGCGGGGCCGGAAGTGCAAGGTGGTGTCGTCGACCCAGTGCCAGGCGCCCTCGACGTGGGGCTCCGAGGTGACCTGGAGGCCCTGTTCGACGCGGGCCCGTGCGTCGGCGTCCTCGGCGGGGACCGGGCTGCTCAGGACGGCCGTCACGATCTCCCCGGCCCCGTACGTGCCCGGGCGGGGTCCGAACTCGGCGGTGAGCCTGCCCCCGTCGGCCGGGGGCGCGGTCCGGAAGGCCATGGTGACGCCGACCGGGGTGCCGTCCCCGTCCTGGGCGCCGACCCGCACGGTGTAGGTCTCCCCCGCCCGCAGGGGTTCGGTGTTGCGCCAGCGGCCGCCGCCCGGGGCGAGGGCGCCGGCCAGGTGGCGGCCGTGGCCGTCGTGGACGGTGACGTCGGTGAGGCCGCCGGCCTGCGAGCGGGCCAGGGCGATCTCCAGAGGCCCGCCCGCGTCCGTGGGGAGCGCTTCGGGGCGGCGGAACGCCGGGTCGGGCAGGACGGACGCGGCTCCGTGGGCGGTGGCCAGAATCCGCTGTTCCCGCCAGGCGCCGCACGGCCCGCCCCGGAAGGCTCCGGCCTCGCACCAGCCGGCGGTGACGGGGCCGCGGTCGCCGTCCTCCCCGTCGACGGCGCGGCCGACCAGCAGGGTGACCGCCGCGTCCCGGGCCGCGCCGGCGGCCGCCCGGTCCAAGGGGCCGCTCCCTCCCGCCGGTTGGCCGGGGGCGGCGGCGACGGCCAGCAGGGCGCCCGTCACCGCTGCCGCCGCACTCCACGCTTGAGTCCGTGACTTCGCCACGCAGCCCTCCCAGGTCGCACACGCCGGATGGCAGCATCAAAACGACCGGAGCACGAAACGATGATCATAAACTCGGCCCTGGGGCCGAACGGGCGCGCCAAGAGAACCCGGACGGAGCAGAGCGCGCCGTCCGCCGCGTACCACGGCCCGCCCGGCCCGTCGGTCCGGACAACGGTTTCCGGACACCCCCTAGGGGGTCGCGGGAGGCCGTCCTGGGGTTCGCAGGTGGCGGAGGGCACCGGTCCGGTCCCGTACGCTCGACGGATGGCGAAGTATTTCGACGTGCACCCGGAGAATCCCCAGCGGCGCACCATCAGCGGCGTGGCCGACAGCATCCGTTCGGGGGCGCTCATCGCGTACCCGACGGACTCGTGTTTCGCGTTGGGGTGCCAACTCGGCAACCGCGACGGCCTCGCGCGGATCCGTGCGATCCGCGACCTCGACGACCGTCACCACTTCACCCTGGTGTGCCAGAACTTCGCCCAGCTGGGGCAGTTCGTACAGGTCGACAACGACGTCTTCCGCGCGATCAAGGCGGCGACCCCCGGCCCGTACACCTTCATCCTGAAGGCCACCTCGGAGGTGCCGCGCCAGCTGATGCACCCCAAGAAGAAGACGGTCGGCGTCCGGATCCCCGACCACCTGGTCACCCAGGCCCTCCTCGCCGAGCTGGGCGAGCCCCTGGTGTCCAGCACGCTGCTCCTGCCGGACGAGGAGGAGCCGCTGACGCAGGGCTGGGAGATCAAGGAGCGGCTCGACCACGTGGTGGACGCCGTGCTCGACTCCGGGGACTGCGGGACCCGGCCGACCACGGTCATCGACTTCTCCGGCGGCGAGGCCGAAATCATTCGCCGCGGCGCGGGCGACACGGACCGTTTCGAGTAGCAGCGCGGGACACCCCTTCTCACACGAGGGCGGATTCCGTTCCAGGAAACGGAATCCGCCATCCCGGGCGACTGGATCCGGCCACTCAGAGGATCTCGCCCCATCCGGTTTCGATCCGCGGGTAATGCGCGCTCAATTCAGACTCCAGCGAGCCGCCCATCGGGGCTCGTTTACTCGTGAACAGCATTGACGCTCCGACAGTAACTCCACGGGACGTCCGGGTGACGGAGAGGAGAAGGCGGGCCGGTACGCCGGAAATGTTGCGGTCGACGCCTCGACTTTCGCAAGATCCGTTATGTAGGGTTCCAGATATTCACCGCCCGACGGGGAGCGGCGAGCATCCTCAGGCTATGGTCCGGACTATTTCCGGAGTGTGTCCGGCACGGAAGCTCCGCAGACCACCGCACCCGTCACACCCGTCTGCGAAACACGTGACCCGACACGGGGGACCATCATGCGGTTCCAGCTATTGGGGCCCCTGAGTATTGCGCACGGCCCCGAGACAGTGGTTCTCAAACCGTCCAAACCCACCAGTCTGCTCGCGGCGCTTCTCCTCCATCCCGGCGCCGTGGTTTCCACCGGCTATCTCCTGCGCGCCGTTTGGGACGAGGAGCCTCCCGCCACCGCGCGGGCCGCTCTCCAGACGTGCGTACTGCGCCTGCGCAGGTTATTCGCGAAATACGGCATATCCGCGACGACCATAGAGGCCGTACCGGGCGGGTACCGGATGCGCAACGACACCGAGACCCTGGACCTGGTCCTGTTCCGGTTGCTGACGGCGCAGGCCCGCGCCGCCGCCGGCACGGACGGGGAGCTGTACCGGCTGCGCGAGGCGCTCTCGCTCTGGCACGGCCAGCCTCTGGCCAACGTGGCCTCGCGGATGCTCCAGCGGGACGCGGTGCCCGCGCTCGAACAGGAGCGGCTGCGGGTGCTGGAGCGGATCTGCGACCTCGAACTCGCCGCCGGGAACTGCCATCAGGTACTGGTCGACCTCTACGAGAGCGCCCGCCGGCATCCGGTGCGCGAGCGGTTCACCGAGCAGCTGATCGAAGCCCTCTACCGCACCGGCCGCCAGGCCGAGGCGCTGGCCGAGTACCGCACGGTGCGCGACCGGCTGCGCGAGGAGCTCGGCGTGGACCCGGGACCGGGACTGCGGCGCCTGGAGCTCGCGATCCTGCGCGCCGAGGAGCTGGGACCCGCCGTCCGCGGCGAGGGGACCACCGAACTCCCCTCCCGGCAGGAGCCGTCGGCCGTCACCGGCCCCGTCCCGCCCGGGGGCTCCGGCCCGGGCCCGGACTCCGGTTCGGGCGCCGCGCATCCCGGCCGCACGGGCGCCCCGGCCGGCGGCGTGGCACCGGTCGGCGGCATCGCACCGGTGCGCGGCTTCGCCGGGCGCGAGGCGGACCTGCGGGCGATGGCCCTGCGGCTCACCGACGCGGACGGGCCCCGGCTCGTGGTCGTCTCCGGAGCGCCCGGCATCGGCAAGTCGGCGCTGGCGCGGCAGAGCGCGTACGAGGTCCGGGACGCCTTTCCCGGCGGGGTTTGCGTCGTCGACCTGGCCCGCCCGGACGGCAGTGCCCTCGACGTGGAGGAGGCCCGCGAGCTGCTGCCCGGGCCGGACGGCGGCGGACGGCGGCTGCTGCTCCTGGACAACGCGGCCGGCGCCGGACAGGTGCTCCCGCTGCTGTCCGCGACGGGCGACGCCTCGGTGCTGGTGACCAGCCGGCGCGGGCTCGCCGCGGTCGTCGCCACCCACGGCGGGGCCGTCCACCGGCTCGACGTGCTCGGGCCGGGCGAGGCCCACCGGCTGCTCGCCGGACTGGTCGGGGCCGAGCGGATCGGCGCCGAGGAGGCCGCGGTGCGGGAACTGGCCGCGGTGTGCGGGCACTTCCCGCTCGCGCTGAGGATCGCCGCCGGACGGCTGCTGACCCGGCCGGGCCAGTCGGTCGCGGACTGCGCGGCCTGGCTCGCGGAGGATCCGCCCGCCCGGCTGGCGCTCGCCGAGGACCCCCGGATGTCGGTGCCGGAGGTGTTCGGGCAGGCAGTGAGCGTGCTCCCGCCCCCGTTGCGCGAAACGTTTCTGCGGGTGGGCTCGCTCGATCCCGCCGAGGGGCTGTGCGCGGCCGGGAGCGAAACCGTCCTCGAACAGCTCGTGGAGGCCGGGATGCTGGAGGACGGACCCCCCGGCCAGCCGTACCGGATCCACGCCTTCCTCCGGGTCTACGCGCGGTGGCTGGCCCGGGACGGCGAGGTCGCGGCGGCGAAGACGTCCCTCACGCGCTGATCCACCGCACCGGGCGGGCCGGCGCTCCGTCCCGTCCCGTCCGTCCCGTCCGTCCCGTCCGTCCCGTCCGCCTCGCCGCGCCCGTCCCGTCCTATCCGCCCCGTCTGCCTCGCCGCGCCCGCCCCGTCCGCCCACCCCCGCGCACGCGCGCCCTCCCGTACGGCCACCCGACCACCCGCGACCCGCACCTCCCCGGCCCCGTCCGCCCCGGCGGCGGGCGCCGGGCGCACACCCCCCACGGTTCGCTCCGGCATTTCCCACCTCACGTCTCCGACCCCACCAGACCGCAAGCAGAGGTGTTCCATGTCCCAAGCCAGCTTCGACGACGTCGCCGCCACCCGGCCCCGGATCCGCCGGGACGTGCTCTTCACCGAGACCCCGGACGGCGTGCTGTTCCACAACTCCGACGGCGGGTTCCGCCTCACCGCCCGCGCGGCGTACCGCTTCGCGACGCTGATCGTCCCCCACCTGACCGGCGAGCACTCCGTGTCCGAGCTCTGTCAGGGGCTGGGCGCACCCCAGCGCGCGATGGTCGGCGAACTCGTCAGAACCCTGTACGAGCGGGACTTCGCCCGTCCCGTGGCCGGGCCGCAGTCCCCTCCCCCGGCCGCGGTCCCCGAACCCGACGTCGCCCGGCGGTACGCGCCGCAGATCGCCTACGCCGACCACTACGCCGACGACGCCGAGGCCCGCTTCCTGCGCTTCCGCGGCACCCGGGTGGCCGTCCTCGGCGAGGACGCCGTCGCCCGCTGGTGCGCGACCGCCCTGGTGCGCAACGGCTGCGCGGCCGTGGCGCTGCTGCCGGGGCCGGCGGTGGCCGAGGTGGAGGCCGAGGCCGCGGAGGCGGTCGCGGACGGCTGCCCGGTGGAGGTCCGCACGCTGCCCTCCCTCCCTTCGACGTGGGAGGAACTGGCGGACTACGACTTCGTGGTGGTGACCGGCGGGACCGACGCCCCCGCCCGGCTGCTCCCGCTGCTGCGCGCCGGTATACCCGAGGGCCGCTCGCTGCTGCCCGCCTGGACGTACGGCGGCGACGCGGTCGTCGGCCCCCTGATGACGCACGCCGCCGTCGGCTGCTGGTCCTGCGCGGCGCTGCGGCTGGGCGCGGCGCGCGGGGGCGCGGGCGCGGCCGAGCTGTGGAGCGCGCTGGCGCTGCCGGGGTGCCCCCCGGCCGCGGGGCCGGTGCCGGGGCGGCCGCTGGCCGCGATGCTCGGCAACCTGCTGGGGTACGAGGTGTTCCGCGCGACCTCGGGAACCCTGCCGGCCGAGACCGCCGGACGGCTGCTCGTCCAGGACATGGCCTCGCTGGACGTGACGGCCGAGCCGCTGTTCCCGCACCCGCGCTGCCCGTTGTGCGCGCAGGAGGACCCCGCCGCGCCGTCCGTGGACCTGGCCGCCGCCGGCCGCTCGGGCACGCCCGCGCTGCCCACGCTGGAGACCGCCCGGGAGGCGGAGGAGCTCGTCGAGGAACTGAACCGGCGTTCGACGGTGGTGCGGCCGTACGCGGGGGTGTTCACCCGGTACGCGGACGAGGGGCTGACGCAGATCCCGCTCAAGCTGGGCGTGGTCGAGCTGGGCATCGGGCACGCCGGGCCGCGCGCGGTGACCGCCTTCGACATCCACCACGTGGCCGGGGCCCGGATGCGGGCGCTGGACGCGGCGGCGCTGGTGTACGCGGAACACGTGGTCCCGGCGCGCGGGCTGACCGCGGGCGGCTGGGGCGACGCGGTGACGGCGGCCCGGCTGACGACGGCCTCCGGGATACCGGGCGAGGTGTCCGCGTACCAGCGGGCGGTGTCCCTGCTGACGAAGGAGCCGGCGCTGGTCCCGGCGGGAGCGGTGCGGCCGTTCGGCCCGCACAACGCCGACCGGCTCTTCGAGCGCACCCGTGCCGGGGCGGGGGCCGGCCCCTCCCCCGCCGACGCGGCCGCCGCGGGCCTGCTGTCGGTGCTCGGGCACGCCGCGCTGCTGCGGGCCGTGCGGGGCGCCGCGGCGGTCCCGGTGGCGCTGCCGGATCCGCAGGAGGGGGAGGACGCCGAACTCGTCTTCCTCGTGCGGTCGGCGGAGCGGCTCGGGCTGGAGCCGGAGCTGCTGGACCTGGGCGAGGGTGCCCGCAGCGGGGTCGAGGTACTGCTGGCCCGGTCCGGGGAGCACTGGGCGCTGGGCGAGGGCCTGGACCGGCGTACGGCCGCGGTCGCGGCCCTGCGGGAGCTGCTGGGCGCGGTCCAGTACGCCGCCGATCCGGCGGCCGGGGGCCGGGCCGACACCGGCGATCCGCTGCTGCGGGACCTGGACCCGCGGGCGCTGACGGTCTCGGATGCGGCCGCCGTGGCGACGGCGGCCCCGGGGACCTCGTGGGAGGCGGTGCTGGAGCGGCTGGGCGCCGAAGGGCGGGACGCGTACGTGGTGGCGACCGGGGCGCCGGAGCTGGCGGACACCGGGATCCACACCGTGCGGGTGCTGCTCACGGCGGAGCGGGAGCCCGGCGATGACGCGTGACGCCCCCGCCCGCCGGGTGACGGCCGCCGCCACGGTCGCCGAGGGGCTCGGCCGGGAGGCCGCCGAACGGTTCACGGCCCTGCTGGAGCGCGCCCTGACGGCCCTGGACGGTCCGTCCGTGGCCCTGACGGCCCTCGGCCTGCGCGACGCCTTCCACGCCCCGGCCCCGGCGGCGCCCGGCGGGGCCGGGGTGCCGGTGGGCCTCTACGGACACCAGGCCGTCGTCGGGCCCGTGCCCCTGGCGGGGCCGGGGTGCGCGCGGTGCCTGGAGCGGCGCTGGCAGGCCGTCCGGTCCGTCGCGCTGCGGGACGCGCTGGAGCTGGGGACGGGGACCCGGGCGGTCGGCGGGTGGCCGTACGCGCTCCCCTTCGCCGCCGACACCCTGGCCGCGCTGGTGGTCTCGGCCGCCGGGGCCGGTCCGGCGGCGGGCCCGTTCCCCGAGGTGCGGTCGCTGGACCTGCGCACCGGCACGGTCCGGCGCTACCCGCTGGTGCCCGATCCCGAGTGCCCGGTCTGCGCCACGCCCGTCGTGGACGGACCGGCTCCGCTGGACCTGGCGCCCGCGCCCAAGTACCGGCCGGGGGCCTTCCGCACCCGGCCCGTGGAGGCGTACGCCATCGAGGTGGCGGCCTTCGCCAATCCGCTGTGCGGGGCGCTGGGGCCCTCCCTGGTGCAGGACGTGTCCTCGACGTCCACCTCGGCCACCATCGGCTGCTTCTCGATGCGTTCGGGGGAATACCTGCGCGAGACCTTCTGGGGCGGGCACACCGACACCTTCGACCGCAGCGCGCGCGTCGGGGTGCTGGAGGGGCTGGAGCGGTACGCGGGGATGCGCGCCCGCGCGCGTACGACCAGCGTCACGGGCTCGCTCCGCTCGTTCGGCTCCGGGGCCGTGGACCCGCGGGAGGTCGGGCTGTACGGGGAGCGGTTCCACCGGGACAACCCCCGGGTGCGGCCCTTCGACCCGGACCGGGAGATCCCCTGGGTGTGGGGCTGGTCCCTGCGCGACCGCGAGCCGCGGCTGGTGCCCGAGGTCCTGACGTACTACCACGCGCCCGGACTGGAGAACCGGTTCGTCCAGGAGAGCTCGAACGGCTGCGCCTCCGGCGGGAGCCTGGCCGAGGCCTGCTACTTCGGGCTGATGGAGGTCGTGGAGCGGGACGCCTTCCTGCTCGCCTGGTACGGGCGCCAGCCGCTGCCGGAGATCGATCCGGCGACCAGCTCCCGGGCCTCCACCCGGGCGATGGTGGACCGGCTGGCCCTGTACGGGTACCGGGCGCGGTTCTTCGACACCCGGATCAGCTTCCCGATCCCGGTGGTGACGGCCGTCGCGGAGCGCTTCGACGGCGGCACGGGCCGGATGTGCTTCGGGGCGGGGGCCGGGCTGGACCCGGAGTCCGCGCTGGACTCGGCACTGTGCGAGATCGCCACGGACGCGGTGAACCTGCCCGGCCGCACCGAGCGGGACGCCGATCGGCTGCGGGCGATGGCGGCCGACTTCGACCTGGTCACCGCCCTGCACGACCACCCGCTGGTGTACGGGGTGCCGGAGATGGGACGGCACGCCGACTTCCTGCTGCGCGCGCCCTCCCCCGGGCCGCTGCGTCCGGTGTCGGCGCTGCTGGGCCCCGAGGGGGTGGCGGACGACGTCCGCGAGGACCTGGCGCGGTGCGTCGACGCCGTCGCCGCCCGCGGGTTCGACGTGGTGGTCGTCGACCAGACGATGCCCGAGCAGCGGGCGCTGGGCCTGCACACCGTGAGCGTGCTGGTACCCGGGCTGCTGCCGATCGACTTCGGCTGGTCCCGGCAGCGCGCCCTGGGCATGCCGCGGCTGCGGACCGCCCTGCGCGCGGCCGGACTGCGCGAGCGGGACCTGGAGGACTCCGACCTCAACCCGGCCCCGCACCCCTTCCCCTGACCCGGCCGCCGGCACGCTCCGGCACGACCGACCGACCGAGGAGGACCCGTGGGCTACGCCCATGACTACGCCAGCGCCATCATGTACCGGGGCCGGATCCCCATGGAGCCCGTGGACTTCGTGCCCGACTGGGCCGACCGCCCCCGCAAGGCCAAGTTCTACCCGGACGCGGAGACCCTGCCGCTGCCGGATCCGGCGGGCGGGCCGCGGCCCGCGGCGGGGTTCACCCTGCCGCTGCTCTCCGGGATGCTCCAGGACTCGTACGGGCTGACCGGCCGGCGCCTGGGGGTGCAGGCCAACACCGACCTGGCGGCGCTCCCCCACTACACGCAGGCCAACTGGTCCCGGGGCACGGCCTCCGGCGGCGGGCTCTATCCCGTCGGCGTGTACTGGGCCGCCGGGGCGGGCGGGCCACTCGCCCCGGGGGTGTACCACTACGCCCCGCACCAGCACGGGCTGCGCCGGCTGCTGACCGGCGACGTGACCGGTGAGGTGCGCGCGGCGCTCGGGGCGGGCCCGGACGGCTGCACCCAGTACCTGGTGCTGGGCGTCAAGTACTGGCAGAACTCCTTCAAGTACAACAGCTTCTCCTTCCACGCGGTGAGCATGGACGTGGGCGCGCTGATCCAGACCTGGCGGCTGTGGGCCCGGGCGTACGGGCTGCGGATCGCGCCCGCGCTGTGGTTCGACGAGGAGCGGCTGGCCCGGCTGCTCGGCGTGGTCCCCGAGGAGGAGGGGATCTTCGCGGTGCTCCCGCTGGAGTGGGAGGGCGACGGCTCCCGGACGCTCGCCGCACCCCCCGCCGCGCCCTCCACGGCGCCCCTCGCGGCACCGCCCGCCGTCCGGCTCCGGGACAGCGAGCGCTCCCGCACCGTGCTCGGCTTCGAGACGCTGCACCGGATCCACGCCGCCACCCTGGGCCGGGCGGACGAACGTCCGGCTCCCGGCGCGCTGGACGCGGCCGCCGCGTACCCGCCCCGGGGGGGTCAGGGGATCCCGCTGCCCCCGCCGGACGTCGCCCCGCTGGAGCCCGCGGCGGCGCTGCGGGCACGGCGCAGCAGCTTCGGCCGGTTCGACGCCGGCCGGCCGGTGACGCCGGGGCAGCTGGCGGCCGCGCTGGCCGACTGCGCCGCCACCCGGGTGGGCAGCGAGGCGGAACGGCCCGAAGGGCCGCCGCTCACCTCCCTGTACGCCTTCGTCAACCACGTCGAGGGGATCGCGCCGGGCAGTTACGCCTACGACCCGGCGGCCCACGCGCTGCGCCTGGTGGTGGCGGGGCCGCCCGGCTCCTTCCTCCAGGAGAACTACTTCCTGTCCAACTACAACCTGGAGCAGGCGGCGGCCGTGCTCGTGCCGACCGTACGGACCACCGCGGTCCTCGACGCGGTCGGCGACCGCGGCTACCGCCTCGTCGGCGCGGCCGTCGGCGCCGTCGCGCAGACCTTCTACGCCACCGCCGCCGCCCACGGGCTCGGCGCGGGCGTGGCGCTCGGCTTCGACAACGTCTCGTACGCCGAGCGGCTGGGGCTGGAGGACACCGACGAGGCGCCGCTGCTGATCATGCTGCTCGGTCACGAGCGGCCGCGGCCCGCCGACTTCCGCCACGAGATCGCCTGACCGGACGCGAAGTGCCCACCGAGAGAAGCGGAACGATCAGGATGAACACCACCACCCAATGGCGAGCGGGCGACCGCTTCATGCTGCGCGTGGCCGGCCTGCCCCTGACCGCGGCCGACGCGCTGCGCTGCGCGGACACCCGCCGCTGGGCGGCCGACGTGCTCACGGCCGAGGACGGGCTGCGGGCGGACGCCCAGTGGCTGAGCGAGGTGCTGCACCGGGCGGTCGGCGAGACCGACCCGGATCCGGGCGGACCGGACGCGGCCGGACGCCGCGCGCTGCTGCGGCTGCGACGGCAGATCCACAACGGCCGGCCGCCCGCCGACCCCGAGGGCGCCCTGCGCATCCTCGCCGAGTTCGGCGGTCCGGGGGCGGACGCCGCCGTGGAGCGGCTCGGCGGCTGGCTGCGGCGCGCGGACGAACTGGCGAAGCTGCTGGCCGAGGGCGAGGCCCTGCTGGCCGCCGATCTGGGCCGGGGCCGGGCCGCGCTGCGCGACCTGCTGGCGGACGAACGGCTGCGGCACGGACTGCTGCTGGCCTCCCCGGTCCTGGAGGGGCAGCTCGACGCGTACGCGCGGGCCACCGCGGACGGCTCGGTGCCGCAGGGCCGGGCCCGCAAGGCCGAGCGCTCGGTGCTCTCGTACCTCTTCCGCACCGCGTGCAAGACCAGTCCCTTCAGCACCTTCACCGGGGTGGCGACCGGCCGGTTCACGGAGCAGGAGGCACCGGAGGGGGCCGGGCCGCAGGGGATCCGGGTGGCGGACCACTGGAGCAGCCACGTGCGGCTGAACGTGGTGGTCCTGGCCCGGCTCGCCGAGCTGGTCCTGGCCGATCCGGTGCGCCGCCGGGACCTGCCGCTGCGCCCGGCGCCGGGCTGGGGGCGCGAGGAGGACCGTATCCGCTACGTGCGCCGCTCGGTGACGGCGGGCGACGACTCGGCCGCGGTCACCTTCGACGCGGTCAAGGACCGGCTGTTCTTCCTGCGCCGCAGCGGCACCCTCGACCGGCTGCTCGCCCTCTTCGCGGAGCGTGAGGAGGTGTCCGGGCGGCCGGAGCTGCGCCACCGGGAGCTGGCCGACTGGCTGGCGGCGGAGCACGGGGCGCCGCCGCAGGAGTGCGAGGCGTACATCGCCGCCCTGCTGGAGCTCGGCATGGTGCGCGTGCCGTGCCTGGACACCCAGGTGCACAGCGGGGATCCCGTACGGTCCTTCCAGGATGCGCTGCGCGCGCTGGAGCGGCCCTGGGCGCAGGAGCTCGCCGGGCTGCTGGAGGAGCCGGCCCGGGTACTGGAGCGCTATCCGCACGCGGACCGGGCCGAGCGCGCGGAGCTGCTGCGCGCCCTGCGCACCGGACTGCGCCAGGCACAGCGGGAGCTGGGCGCGCCCGCGGACGCGCCGCTGCCACAGACCCTGGTATACGAGGACGTCAGCGCGGGCCGTGAGCTGCCCGCTCCGGCGCCGGGGTGGGCGCGGGAGGGGTCGGACGGGGGCGCCCTGCGGTCGGTGGAGCGGATCCTGCCGGCCTTCGACCTGACGCTCGCCCAGCGGATCACCTTCGAGGGCTTCTTCACCGCCCGCTACGGGCGCGGCGGGCGCTGCGAGGACCTGCTGGGCCTGGTGCACGACTTCCACGAGGACTTCTTCGACCAGTACCTGTCCTTCACCGCGCGGCGCACCCCCTTCGACGCGCGCGGCGAGTACGTGCCGGAGGAGAACTGGCTCGGCCTGCCCGGCATCCGGGCCCTGGACGCGGCCCGGCGCGCCTTCACCGGCCGGATGCGGGAGCACTGGGCGGCGTACGAGGAGCGGGGCGGCGGCGCCGAGCTGCGCCTGACGGAGGACGACGTCGCGGCCGTGGCGGAGGAACTGGAGCCGGTGGTGCCGGGCTTCGCGCCGCGCTGCCACCACGTGCAGCTGGCCCGCGACCCGGCCACGGGCGGGGAGCTGACCGTGCTGAACCGCTCCTACGGCGGCCTGTCCTTCCCCTTCAGCCGCTTCACCCACGTCTACGGGGAGCGGGACGGGCAGCCGTCCCTCGACGGGCAGTCGCGCGCCACGGCCGCCGCGGTCACCCCGCCGGGCGCGGTGTTCGCCGAGGTCACCGGTGGGCCGGTGACCACCAACCTGAACCTGCACGGGCGGCTCACCGAGTACGAGATCGTCTGTCCGGGCGAGAGCGGCACCCTGCCGGAGGAGCGGCTGCTGCGCCTGGACGACCTGTACGCGCAGCACGTGCCGGAGACCGGCCGGGTGGTACTGCGCTCGCGCCGCCTGGGCGTGGAGGTGATCCCGGTGTACCTCGGGTACCTGGTGCCTCTCGCGCTGCCCGCCGTACCGCGGACGCTGCTGCTGCTCTCGCCGTCCTCGATGTCCCCGCTGGACGTGTGGGCGGGGGTGGCGGAGGCGGTCCCGCACGGCGGGGTGAGCGCGCGTCCGCGGGTGGTGCACGGGGACGTGGTGCTGAGCCGGCGCAGCTGGACCACCACGGCGGGGGAACTGCCGGCGCACGGGGCGCGGGAGGCCGCGCACTTCCTGGAGTGGCAGCGCTGGCGGCGGGCGCACGGGCTGCCGGAGCGGGTGTTCGCGACGGTGTCGACGGGTCCTTCGGCGCTGGGGGCGAAACCGCAGTACGTGGACTTCGCGAGCCTGCTGTCGCTGGCGGCCTTCGAGCCGCTGCTGCGCGAGGGCGGCCACCGGGTGGTCTTCCGCGAGATGCTCCCGGACCCCGGTTCGCTGCACACCCTCTCGGAGCGCGGGGCGCACGTCGCCGAACTCGCCGTCGAGACCTTCGCCACGACCGTCCCGTCAGACCCGCGATCCCCGGAATCCCCGGAATCCCAGAACTCCCCGAACTCCCCGGACTCCCCGAACTCCCCGAACTCCCCCGACCCGGAAGGCGTTTCCAGATGTCAGAGCTGACCCCGACGCGTGGCGCGTGGCAGGCCGTGCACATCTTCTACGCCGCCAACCCGCAGCCCCTGCTGGTGCGGTGCGTGCGTCCGCTGATCGCCTCGCTGGAGGAGGACGGGCTGCTGGCGGGCCACTTCTTCATCAACTACTGGCTGGAGGGGCCGCACGTACGGCTGCGGCTGCGCCCGGTGACCCCGGCGGCGGAGGCCGAGGTGCGGCGGCGCACCGAGGAGGCGGTGGCCGCCTTCCTGCGGTCCCGGCCGGCGCTGTACGAGGTGGACTCCGGGTTCCTCAACGAGTTCTACAACACGCTCTTCGACATCGAGTTCCCCGAGGGGGACCGGGCGGCCTTCATGGGCGCCGACGGCCGGATGAACCTGCGTCCCAACAACTCCTTCTCCTGGGAGCCGTACGAGCCGGAGTTCGGCAAGTACGGCGGTCCGGCGGGGGTCGAGCTCGCCGAGTGGCACTTCGCCCGTTCCAGCGATCTGGTCATGGACGCCCTGGGCTCGATGAACCTGCACCTGCGGACGGTGCTGCTGGGCACGTCGGCGCAGCTGATGATGGTGATGGCGGGCGTGTTCCTGCCCGACCGGGAGGAGCTGGGCGGCTACCTGGACCGCTACTACGAGTTCTGGCACCGGGCCTTCCCCGGCACCGGTTTCATCGGCTCCTCCGAGTACGACCGCACGTACGAACAGACCGCCCCCGGGCTCGCGCGGCGCTTCTCGGGGGTGCGGGCGGCGCTCGGCTCCGGGGAGACCGGCCGGCTGCCCGCCTTCCTCGCCGGGTGGGCCGAGCACTGCCGGGAGCTGCGGCGGCGGGCCGAGGCGCTGGCCGTCGGCGGGGAGCTGGTGTTCCGCTCCTGGGACGGCACCCGCGACGAGCGGGTGACGGATCCGGCGGTGGCGCTGCCGCTGCTGCTCTCCCCCTACATGCACATGACGAACAACCGGCTGCACGTGACCATCCGGGACGAGGCCTACCTCGCGCACCTGCTGGGCCGGGTGCTGCGGGAGGGCGCGCCGGGGGACGCCGCGGCGGACCCGGCCGGGGCGGGGGTGGTCGGGCCGTGAGCACGCCCTCGGGGATGCTGGAGCACCGGCCCGCGCTGCGGCCGGGGATCCTGCTGTCGCCGCCGCTGCTGAACGGCCCCACCGTGGTGCACCTGGTGAAGGACCCGGTGTCCGGGTCCTCCTTCGAGATCGGGCCGAAGGAGTACTTCCTGGTCTCGCGGCTGGACGGCTCGCGCAGCCTCGCCGAGATCGGCGAGGCCTACGGCCGGGCCTTCGGGCGCCGGCTGGGCGAGCGGAACTGGCAGCAGCTGCTCGGGCTGCTGGGGAGCCGGCGGCTGCTGGCGGGCGGTCCGCCCCCGGAGCCCGCGGCCGGACCGGGGCCGCAGCGCACCGGGACCCTGCTGCGCGGGACCCTGCGGCTGGTCGCGGACGCCGACGCGACGACGGCGCGGCTGCACCGGTTCCTGCGGCCGGTCCTGCGGCCGGTGGCGGTGGGTGCGCTGATCCTCGTCTGCCTGGGCATGGAAGGGGTGTTGGCGTTCGCGTCCGGGGAACTCCTGGAGGACCTGTGGTGGTTGCTGTCGCACCCGGTGCCGCTGCTGGCGGTGGCCACGCTGCTGTGGCTGAGCACCGCCCTGCACGAGTTCGCGCACGGGATCGCCGCCCGGCACGTCGGCGGTACGGTCGGGGAGATCGGGCTGCGCTGGCGGCTGCCGGTCGCGATCATGTACTGCACCGTCGACAACTACCGCTACCTGCCCCGGCGTCGCCAGCAGCTGGCGGTGGCCGGGGCGGGCGCCTTCGCCAACCTGCTGTTCCTGCTGCCCTTCTTCGGCTGGTGGGCCGCCCTGCCCGCCGAAGACGCCACCGGGCGGGTACTGGGCGCGCTGCTGCTGCTCGGCAGCGCCCAGGCCCTGGTCAACCTGGTCCCGCTGCCGCCGCTCGACGGCTACACGCTGCTCGGGCACGCCCTGCGCGTGACCCGGCTGGCGCCCGCCAGTTCGGCCTACCTGCGGCTGCGGATGCGCGACCGCGCGGCCGCGGAGGCGTACCCGCGCCGGGCCCGGCGGCTCTACCTCGGCTACGGGATCGGCTCGGCCGTGCTGGTCCTGCTCCTGGCCGGGGCCGCGGCGGCCGCCGTCGTCCTCACCGTCCGCGCCTGACCCCCTGTTCTTCCCACCCGCTCCGTCTCCGATACCGAGGGAACCGCACCGCCCATGACAACTGACCGCACCCCACCGCCCGGGGCACCCCTCACGGGCCCCGTAGCCGTCTCCGTCCAGGAGGTCCGCAAGCGCTACGGCGACCGCCAGGCCGTGGACGGCATCTCCCTCGACGTGCAGCGCGGCGAGTTCTTCGGCCTGCTCGGCCCCAACGGCGCGGGCAAGACCACCCTCATCGAGATCGTCGAGGGCCTGCGCCAGGCGGACTCCGGCACGGTCGAGGTGCTGGGCGAACGCCCCTGGCCCCGCAACACCGCGCTGCTGCCGCGGATCGGCGTACAGACCCAGGCCTCGGCCTTCTTCGTGCGCCAGACCGCGCGCGAGCACCTGGCGACCGTCGCCGGGCTGTACCGCAAGGACGCGGCCGCCGCGGACCGCACGCTGGAGACGGTCGCGCTGACCGAACAGCGCGACGTCCTCGTCGAGAACCTCTCCGGCGGCCAGCGCCAGCGGCTCGCCATCGCCTCGGCGCTGGTCCACGACCCGGAACTGATCTTCCTGGACGAGCCGACGGCCGCGCTGGACCCGCAGGCCCGCCGCGACCTGTGGGAGGTGCTGCGCGCTCTCAAGGGCGAGGGCCGCACCATCGTCTACACCACCCACCACCTGGACGAGGCCGAGGCCCTGTGCGACCGGGTGGCCATCCTCGTCGCGGGCAGGATCGCCGCCCTCGACTCCCCGCACCGGCTGGTCGCCGCCGCCGGGGCCCCGGCCCGGCTGCTGGTGCCGGCCGGGCGGATCGGCGTCGCGCAGGCCGCCGCCCTGGACGGGGTGGACCGGGTGAGCGAGCAGGGCGGCTCCCTGGTGCTGGAGACCGCGGCCCCCGGCCGGGTCCTGCAGGCCGTCGACGCCCTCACCGGACTCGACGGGGTGATGACCCGGACGGCGACCCTGGAGGACGTCTACCTGGAACTCACCGGCCACCACCACGGGCCGGACGCCGGCCGCACCCCCGCACACACCACGGAGTCCCCGGCATGAGCGCATACACGGCACTGACCTCGGCGGGCTACCGGGCCCAGGTCCGGGACAAGGCCACCCTCTTCTTCACCTTCGCCTTCCCGCTCCTCTTCCTGGTCGTCTTCGGCCTGATCTTCAGCGGCCAGGACGTGGAGGAGAGCGGGCGCCCCTACATCTCCTACATCGCACCCGGGGTGATGTCCTGGGGCGTCGCCAACGCCGCCGTCTTCGGGATCGCCTTCACCCTGATGCAGTGGCGGCGCGACGACCTGCTGCGGCTGGTCCGGCTCACGCCGACGCCGCTGACCACCGTGCTGGCCTCGCGCTACGTCCTGGCCCTGGTCGTGGGCGTCGTGCAGGCGGCGGTGTTCATAGCCGTGGCCATGCTGCCCGGATTCGGTCTGGCCCTCGACGGCCGCTGGCCGCTGGTGCTGCCGGCGCTGGTGGCCGGGATCACCGCCTTCATGGCGATCGGCGTGATCGTCGGGAACTTCGCCCACACCCCCGAGGCCGTCGCCGCGATCGCCAACTGCCTGATGGTGCCGATGGCGTTCCTGTCCGGGTCCTTCCTGCCGCTCGACATGATGCCGGGCTGGCTGCGGTCGGTCTCCCGGGTCCTGCCGCTGCGCTACCTCAACGACGCGGCCACCGGCGCGCTGACCGGTTCGGGCTCGCTCGCCACCATCGGGATCGGGTGCGCCGCACTGTGCGGGTTCGCCCTGCTGTTCGGCGGGATCGGGCTCAAGACCTTCCGCTGGAGCAACCAGTCATGACCGCGACGAGAGCCGTACGGGCCGGGGCCCCGGCGGGAACCCCGATGGAGCCGGCCCGGCGCGCCCTGGAGCAGGCCCTCGGCGGCGCGGGCACCGGGCCCGCCGTCGTCACCCTGGGGGTGCACGACGCCCTCGGACCGCGTGCCGCCGACCCGTTCGCGACGGTCCGGCCGGGCGCGACCGTCCACCTCAGCGCCCGGGCCGTACTGATCGGCCCCTGGGGCGGCGACGCCAGCGCGCCCGCCTGCGGGCAGTGCCTGGCGATGCGCTGGCAGCGGCTGCGCAGCCGCAGCGAACGGGACGCGCTGGAGACCGGCACCGGGCCGGTCACCACCGCCGCGGCGCACTGGCCGCGGCTGTCCCCCTGGGTGCTCGACGCGGTCGCCGCCCTGCACGCGGCCGTGGCGGGCGGGGAGGCGGGCGCGCCCGGCCGGTCGGCGGCCGACCGGGCCCTGCCCCAGGTCTCCCGGCTGGACCTGGAGACCCTCCAGGTGCGCACGTACCCGCTGGCCGCCGACCCGCTCTGCCCGGACTGCGGCCCGCGCGGCACCGACGCCCCGCGGCCCTTCACCCCCCGCTCGCTGCCCAAACCCCACCCGGGGGCGCAGCGGCTGCGCGCGGCGTCCTCGTACCCGGTGCCGCACGAGGCGCTGGCGAACCCGGTGACGGGGGTGCTGGGCGCGGGCACCTGGACCAACGTGACCTCGCCGACCACCGCCCCCGTCGCGGGCAGCGTCTTCATGCGCGGCTACGCCGGGCTGACGGACGTCACCTGGAGCGGGCAGGCCAACAGCTTCTCCGCCAGCCGCGACCTGGCCTTCCTGGAGGGCCTGGAGCGGTACGCGGGCACGCACCGGCGCACCGGCTCCACCGAGGTGCTCACCGCCGCGTACGCGGAACTCGGCGATCGGGCGCTGGACCCGGCGCTCTGCGGGTTCTACCCGGAGGCTACCTACCGCGACGATCCGCTGGTCTCCCCCTTCGACCCGGAGCGGCCGATCCCCTGGGTGTACGGGCATTCGCTGCGCGACGACCGCCCGGTGCTGGTGCCGGCCCGGCTGGCGTACTACAGCGCGGGCCTCGCGGCCGACAACTTCGTCTTCGAGTGCTCCAACGGCTGCGCGATCGGCGGCTCCCCCGAGGAGGCCCTGCTCGGGGCGCTGCTGGAGCTGATCGAGCGGGACGCCTTCCTGCTCGCCTGGTACGGCGGCCTGCGGCTGACGGAGATCGACCTGGCCTCCGTGCCGGGGCCGGCGGTACGGACGATGGTGGACCGGGCCGCGCTGCAGGGGTACGACGTGCACGCCTTCGACAACCGGATCGACCTGGCGGTGCCGGTGGTGACGGGTCTCGCGGTGCGCCGCGACGGCGGGCCGGGGCTGTACTCCTTCGGCGCGGGCGCCGCGCTGGATCCGGCGGCGGCGGTGGAGGCCGCCCTGTCGGAGGTGCTCACCTACATCCCGCACCTGCCCGGCCAAGTGGCGGAGCGGCAGGCCGAACTGGAGGCGATGACCCGGGACTTCTCCCTGGTCAAGCACCTCAAGGACCATGCGCAGCTGTACGGGCTGCCCGCGATGTCCCCGTACGTACGCCCGTACCGGGAGCCGCTCGCCGTGCGGCCGATGGAGGGTCTCTACGCGGAGTGGGAGGAGCGGGGGCGCCCCCGGACGGGCGATCTGCGCGACGACCTGATGCTGTGCGTGGACGAACTCACCGCCGCCGGGCACGACGTGATCGTCGTAACCCAGACGACCCCGGAGCAGCGCCGGGCGGGGCTGAGCACCGTGTGCGCGATCGTCCCGGGGCTGCTGCCGATCGACTTCGGCTGGTCGCGCCAGCGGGCCCCGTACATGCCGAGGATGCGGACGGCGGCCGTGCGCGCCGGGCTGCGCCGGGAGCCGCTGACGGACGCGGAGGTCCGGCTGGTGCCGCACCCCTTCCCCTGAGCGGGCGGGCGCCGCGCGCCGGATGCCCCGGCCCCCTCCGGAGAGGGGGCCGGGGCATCCGTGTGCACGGCCTGCTGAGCTCGGGTCAGGCGCTGCAGGAGGTGGTGCTGGTGGTGGAGGAACAGGTCGAGGTGGAGCTGCAGCTCGTGGAACCGGCGAGCACGACCTCGCTGGCGTCCGAGTAGTCCGAGATCTCGAAGGTCTCCGACTCCAGCTCCAGGATCTCGTCGGCGAGCGAGGCGAGCGGCGACTTCTCCATGGGGACTCCTTCAGTTGGTGCGGTCACTGGGTGCGCGACCACGGGACGGCCGTCTCCGTGCGGTGCCCCTCCAGGAGAACCGCTCCCGCCGTCATGTCACGTGTCCTCCTTCTGACATTCCGCTGACAGAAGGTGTCAGCGGCCTGACAGACCGGGCCGGATCCGGTGGCCGACCATGGGCTTCATGACCGCGACCGTCCCGGCCTCCGCCTCCGTCCCCGCCCCCTCCCCCGGCCCCTCCCCCGGACCCACCTCCGCCGTGCTCGCGGCGCTGCCCCCGCTGCTGCGGCCGCTGACCACCCTCTACCTGGATCTGCACCGGCACCCGGAGCCGTCCGGCGGGGAACGGCGCACGGCGGGCCGCTTCGCCGACTGGCTGGAGTCCGCCGGGTACGCGACCACGCGCGGGATCGGCGGGCACGGGGTGGCCGGGGTGCTGCGCCGGGGCGAGGGCCCGACCGTGGTACTGCGCGCCGAACTGGACGCGCTGCCGGTCCGGGAGACCACCGGGCTGGCGTACGCGAGCGAGGGGCCGGTGTCGCACGCCTGCGGGCACGACCTGCACCTGGCCGCGGCCGCCGGGGCCGCCTCCGTGCTGGCGGGCGCCGCCCCGGAGGCCTGGCGGGGGACGCTGGTGGTGGTGGGACAGCCCGCGGAGGAGACCCTCGAAGGGGCCCGTGCGATGCTCGCCGACGGGCTGTACGAACGGGTCGGGCGGCCGGACACGGTCCTGGCGCAGCACGGCGCACCGCTCCCGGCCGGGATGGTGGCGCACGGGTACGGGCCGATGACGGCGGGCAGCGTCACCTTCAGGGTCGTGGTGCACGGCCGGGGCGGGCACGCGGGCGCCCCCCACCTGACGGTGGACCCGGTGGTGACGGCGGCCCACGTGGTGACCCGGCTGCAGACGGTGGTGGCGCGGGAGGCCGCGCCCTCGGAACAGGTGGCCGTCTCCGTGGGCTCGTTCCGGGCGGGCGAGCGCGCCAACGTGGTGCCGGAGCGGGCCGAACTGGGGATCACCGTACGGGCCGCGGGCGGGGCGGCGCTCGCGCGGGCCGCGGCCGGTGTCGAGCGGATCGTCCGCGCGGAGTGCGCGGCGTCCGGGTGCCCCCGTGAACCGGAGATCGTCCGCGAGTGCGAGTCTCCCGTCACCCACCCCGATCCGGTGACGACGGGCGTGGTGCGGGAGGCGCACGCGGCGCACTTCGGGGCGGAGCGGGTGGCGATGTGGCCGCCGTCGCTCGCCACGGAGGACTTCGGGCTGTTCGGCGACGCGGGACGGGCCGTGCACGGGGCGGAGGGGGTGCGGCTCGCCTACTGGATGCTGGGGGTGGTCGGCCCCGCCGCGTGGGCGGCGGCGCCCGGGGAGGGCGCCGCCGCCAAGCTGGCCGCGCTCCCGGCCAATCACGCGCCGGACTTCGCGCCCGACGTGCGCACCGCCCTCCCGGCGGGGGTGGGCGCGCTCACGGCGGCGGCGCTGGCCTGCCTGGACCCGCGCCGCTGAGCCGGCCGGCGGACGGGCCGGTGGCCGGGGTCAGAAGGGCCTGGTCGGGAGGTACTTGCCGTCGAGGGTGATGACGGCGCGCTCGCCGCCGTCGGGGTCGGCGACCTTCCGCACGTCGAGGCGGAAGTTGATGGCGCTGATGATGCCGTCGCCGAACTCCTCGTGGACCAGGGCCTTGAGGGTGGTGCCGTAGACCTGGAGCATTTCGTGGAAGCGGTAGATCGTCGGGTCGGTGGGGACCGAGCCGGGGATCGAGCCGCGAGTGGGGATGGTCTGCAGCCACATCGCGGCGTCCTCGTCGAGTTCGAGGAGCTCGGCGACGGCCTTGGCGGCGGGCTCGGGCAGCGGGTGCTGGCCGAGGACCGCGGCGGTGACGAAGGCCACGGACAGGCCGGTGACGTCGGCGATCTGGCGCCAGGTCAGGTTCTTGCGGACCTTGGCCTCGACGGCGGCGTCGGCGATCCGCTCACGGACGGCGGGGGCGAACTGGGCGTGCACCATGGGAAGGGTGTCCTTTCGGAAGGGGAGAAGGGGGAAGGGGTTCGGGGCGGGGAGCGGCGGATCAGGCCGCGAGGGCGACGGGGCCGCCGGTGCGCTCGATCTCCTCGACGGCGCCGGAGGGGATGTCGTAGACCCAGCCGCGCAGGACCAGCGACCGGGCGGCGAGGGCGCGGGCCACCGAGGGGTGGGTGGCGAGGTTCGCCAGCTGGGCCCGTACGTTCTCCCGTACCAGCGCGTCCAGGGGGTACCGGCCGCCGTCGGCCGGGGCGGTGCGGGCGAGGGCGGCGTCCGCGTGGCGGAGCCAGTCGGCCACCGCCGGGACGGGGCCGAGGTCGTGGCCCTCGGCGAGCGCGGTCATCGCGCCGCAGGCGGAGTGGCCGCAGACCACGATGTCGGTGACGCCGAGGACGGCGACGGCGTACTCGACGCCGGCCGCCACCCCGTCCGGTCCCGGGGTGTGGGCGGGGACGAGGTTGCCCGCGGTCCGGATGACGAACAGCTCGCCCGGCTCGCTCTGGGTGATCAGTTCGGGAACCACGCGGGCGTCGGAGCAGCTGATGAACAGGGTCCGCGGGCGGTGGTTCGCGGCGAGCTCGGCGAAGAGCTCGGCCTTGGCGGGGAAGACGTCGTGGCGGAACCGCTCGACGCCCTCGGTGAGGTCGTGCATGGTCACTCCCGTTCTGGGATCCACCCCGTGGGGCTGACGTGTTCCACCATGCATGACCTGCGGTCATAGTGTCCAAGAGCGGTATTCGATACCCCCCATCGATGTCATCTATAGTCCCTGCATGGCCTTGGAACTGCGTCACCTGCGCTATCTGCTCGCGGTCGCCGGACACGGCAGCTTCACGCGCGCCGCCGAGGAGCTGCGGATCTCCCAGCCCACCCTGTCCCAGCAGGTCAAACAGCTGGAGCGGACGGTGGGCGTACAGCTCCTGGACCGGAGCGGGCGCGCGGTGCGGCTCACGGACGCCGGAGCGGTCTACGCGGAGCACGCCCGCCGGGCGCTGCGGGACCTCGCGGCGGCCGAGCGGGCCGTCCACGACCTCGCCGACCTCAGCCGCGGCCACCTGCGGCTGGCCCTGACCCCCACCTTCACGGCCTACCTCCTCGGCCCGCTGCTCGCCGCCTTCCACACGGCGCATCCGGGCATCACGGTGGAGGTGCGGGAGCTGCCCCAGGACCGCATCGAGGCCGCGCTGCTGGCCGACGGGACCGACCTCGGCATCGCCTTCCTGGGCGTCCACCCGCCGGGGATCGCCGCGACCGGGCTGTTCACCGAGACCCTGGGCCTGGTGGTCGGCGGTCCCGGTACGGCCCCCGCGGCGCCGGAGCCGGATCCGCTGCCGGTATCGGCCCTGGCGGACCGCCGGATGGCGCTGCTGAGCGGGGACTTCGCGACCCGGGAGCACATCGACGCCTACCTCGCCGCGCACGGGGTCAGGCCGCGCGTCGTGGTGGAGGCCGGATCCGTCCAGGCGCTGACCGAGCTCGTGCAGCGGACCGGGCTGGCCACCGTCCTGCCCGACGCCGTCACGGACGACCATCCGCAGCTGTCACCCGTCCGGCTGCACCCGCCCCTGCCGCCGCGCACGGTGTGCCTGCTGCGGCGCGAGGGCGCGTACCGGAGCGCCGCCTCCCGGGCCTTCACCGCGCTGGCCCGGGAGGTGACCGCCGCCCGGGGGTACGCCCCGCCGGGGGGAACGCGGACCGTCCGGGGTCAGGAGAGCCCGTAGCGACGGGCCGACTCCTCCTCCTGCGCCAGCCGGTGCATGGCCTTGAGCACCGGCTCGAAGAGGACGGCGGAGGCGACCGCCGCCTCCACCCGCTCCGCCTCCGAGGGGTATTCCTCCATGTTGTCGAGGTCGTGGACGGCGACCTGGTGCATCAGCCGGGCGTAGGGCGCCAGCAGCCGCGCGTCCCAGCGGTAGCCGAGGCGGATGAGCGAGGCCACCGCCACCACCAGGGAGCGGTGGTCCGGGGAAAGGGGGGCCAGTTCCCGGGCGGTCGACCAGCCCAGCTCCTCCAGCAGCCGGTCCACTTCGGCGCGGGCCGTCACCACGGCGTCGTCCTCCGCCTCCGGCTCCGGCAGGCGCGGCAGCGCCCACAGGGCGGCTCCCGCGCGGATCGTCCGGCCCAGCGACTCGTCGTCGACGTGCCGGAGCACCTCGCGGGCCTTCGCCACGGGCACCCCGCCCACCTGGATCAGCGTGCGCACCAGGCGCAGCCGGCGCAGATGCGTGTCGTCGTAGTCGGCCGTCGTCGCGCCGATCCGGCGTCCGGGCGGCAAGAGGCCTTCGCGCAGGTAGTACTTGATGGTCGCGGTGGAGACACCGCTGCGCTCGCTCAGCTCCGCCAGCCGCATCCCTGTGTGCCTTTCCTTGGAGAGCGCCACTATCTCATCAGGGAAGCGCTCGCCGGGCGGGCCGGGCCGGGTCGGCCCAGGATGGGAGGGTGGAGGGGGTCGGGTACCGACGGGAGTGTGTACATGAGCGGCAGGCGGTACGAGCTGGTCTTCCCCTCCGACGACGGGACGGGCGAGGACGTCGTGGTCGTGGACCGCACCGACACCTCGGGGCCGGGCGGCCACCCGGTGTACGCCGACGCCAGCGGCATCGTCCGCGCGGAGATCAGTGACCGGGGCGAGGTGCGCATGCTCCCCTCGGGCGGCCACCAGGTCCCCGCACACCCGCTGGCGGCCCGCCCGCTGCCGGACGGGTGACCCCGGTCCGCCGGTGCATGCGGGCGACGGGAGCGGGTGCTCAGGCAGTGGTGCGGGCCGCCGCCTGGCGTTGGCGCTTGCTCTGCTTGGCGAGCGAGAGGTCCTCGGCGCTGGAGCGCAGCCGCTTGAATCCGTAGCCGCGTTCCGTCATCCAGCTCTCGGCGGCCAGCTCGGCGCGGGCGGTGGCTTCGAGGATGTCCTCCTCCGCCTCCCCCGAGTCGAGGAAGCGGAAGGTGAAGGAGTTGCGGGCGGCCAGCTCGTAGGAGAGGTTGCCCTCGGTGGTGAACGAGGCGCGCAGTACGTCGTGTTCGGGGGCCGCGGCCGTCAGCTCGGCGTGCTGTTCGGCGGTGAGGCCGTCGAAGAAGCCGCGGACGGTGACGCGGAAGGTGCGGGTGCTCATCGTGTCACCGTAGACCGGGCCGCCCGCGCGGCGCACCGCATTTTCGGCGGTCGCCGGGGGCGGCCCGGACGGCTTCGCGTGCGGCCGGGTTCACGGGCCGGCGGGGGCTCCCAGGGGGTCGAGGGCGCGGCGCCGGCGGCTGATGGAGTCGGGGTCCCAGCCCGGCCGGGGGACGGAGGCCAGGAGCAGCCGGGTGTACGGATGGTCCGGGGCGGTGAGCAGTTCGGCGACGGGCCGGTGTTCCATGGTCCGGCCCCGGTACATGACGAGGGCCTCGTCGCAGACGTAGCGGACCACGGCCAGGTCGTGGCTGACGAAGACCAGCCCGATGCCGGTGTCGCGGCGGATGTCGGCGAGCAGGTTGAGGACCTGGGCCTGCACCGACACGTCGAGGGCGGACACGGCCTCGTCGAGGACGAGCACGGCCGGTTCGACGGCGAGGGCGCGGGCGATCGCGGCGCGCTGGCGCTGGCCGCCGGAGAGGTGGCGGGGCAGGGCGGCCGCCTCCCGGTCGCCGAGTCCGACCCGGGCCAGCAGCGTCCGGACGCGGGCGGCGCGCTCCGCCGGGTCGCGGGTTCCGTGCAGCCGGAGCACCCCGTCGAGGGTGGCTGCGACGGTGATCCGGGCGTCGAGCGAGAGGTAGGGGTCCTGGAAGACGATCTGGACGGCCTTGGCGCGCGCCAGCCGGGCCGCCCTTCCGCGTACGGACGCGGCCAGCGGGCGGCCCTGTACGTGGATCTCGCCGGAGTCGGGGCGTTCGAGGCCGATCAGCATCCGGGCGGTGGTGGTCTTCCCCGAGCCGGACTCGCCGACGATGCCGAGGGCGCCGCCGGGGCGCAGCGTGAAGGACAGGCCGTCGACGGCGACGACCTCGGCGGCGCCGGTCCGGTAGGTCTTGCGCAGGCCTTCGACCCGCAGGAGCGGGGGCTGGTCGGTGGTCACCTGACCTCCTGGTTCCGGTGGGGGTGGTGGTCGCCGGGCCGGTCGCGGTGCGGCGTGAGGGTGAGTTCGCCGGCCAGGTGGCACGCGACCCGGGCCGGGCCGTGGTCGCTCAGCGGGGGCGGCGCCTGGTCGCAGCGGCCGGGTTCGGCGAAGCGGCAGCGGGGGGCGAAGGCGCAGCCGGGGGCGGATTCGAGCAGGCCCATGGGCGCGCCGGGGATGGGGACGAGCCGCTCGGGGGCCTTTGCGTCCAGTGGCGGGGAGGAGCCGAGCAGCCCGGCGGTGTACGGGTGCCGGGGCGTGGTGAAGAGGTCCCCCACGGGGGCGGTCTCGACGATGCGGCCCGCGTACATCACGTAGATCCGGTCGGTGACGGAGGCGGCGAGTTCGATGTCGTGGGTGATCAGGAGCAGGCCCAGGCCGCGTTCGCGGCGCAGTCGGCCGAGGACGGCGAGGATCTCCGCCTGGGTGCTGACGTCGAGGGCGGTGGTCGGCTCGTCGCACAGCAGCAGGCGGGGTTCGGCGGTCAGGGCGGCGGCGATCACGACGCGCTGGAGCATGCCGCCGGAGAGTTCGTGCGGGTACTGGTCCAGGTGGCGGACGGGGTCCGGGAGTCCGACCGCGTCGAGCAGTTCGGCGGCCCGGCCGCGGGCCCGGTCCCGGGTCCAGCCGTGGACCAGGCGCAGGGACTCGGTGAGGAAGTCCCCGACGCGGCGGACGGGGTTGATCGCGGCGCGGGGGTCCTGGTAGATCATCGCCGCGGTGGCGGTGCGCACCCGGCGCAGGCTCGCGGCGTCGGCCCCGACGAGGTCGGTGCCGTCCACGCGGACCCGGCCGGTGGTCCGGGCGCCCTCGGGGAAGAGGCCGAGGGCGGCGCGGGCGGTGACGGACTTGCCGGAGCCGGATTCGCCGACGAGGGCGACGGCCTCCCCGGCCCCGACGGTGAGGCCGATGCCGTCGAGGACGGGGCGGGCCGTGCCGGGCAGGGTGATGCTGAGGTCTTCGTACCGGAGCAGGGTCATCGGGGGTCCCTTCCCGCGATCGTGTCGGAGAGGCTCTCCCCGACGACGGTGAAGGCGACGACCACGACGACGACCGCCACGGCCGGGACGATCGCGGACAGCGGCTGTCCCTGGAGGACGGCGGCCTGTCCTTGGTTGATCATGGCGCCCCAGTCGGGTGTCGGCGGCTGGACGCCGAGGCCGAGGAAGGAGAGGGCGGCGAGGTCGAGCAGGGCGTAGCCGAAGTTGACCGTCGCCTGGGCGAGCAGTGTCGGGGCGATGTTGGGGAGCATCCGGCGGACCGTCACGAACAGGGCGGAGTGGCCCTGGACGGTGTAGGCGGCGATGTAGGGGCGGGCCTTCTCCTGGAGGGCGAGGCCGCGCACGAGGCGTGCGGTGTACGGCATGTAGGCGATGGCCATGGCGAGTACGGGGGCGGTCATGCCCTTGCCGAAGAGGGCGACCGCGAGGATCGCGAGCAGCAGGGCGGGGAAGGCGAACAGCACGTCGAGCACGCGTCCGGCGAGGGCGTCGGTCCGGCCGCCGCGCCACGCGGTGAACAGGCCCACGGCGATGCCGGTGACGGTGGAGAACACCACGACGGCGAGCGGCCCGACCAGACTGGTCCGGGTGCCGACGAGGAGCGCCGACAGGGTGTCGTGGCCGCCCTGGTCGGTGCCGAGCCAGTGCCCGGCGCCGGGCCCGAGGAGGGTGTCCCCGAGGCTGCCGAAGGTGGGGTCCTGCGGTGCGATCCAGGGGGCCGCGGCGGCGGCCAGGACGAACAGGGCCAGGAGGAGCAGGCAGGTCCGCTGGAGCGGGCTGCCGCCGAGGGCCCGTAGCCGGGTGAGGCGGGCGGGGCGTCCGAGGCGGGCGGCGGCGGCCCGGGTGTCGGGGGTCATCGGGCGCTCCCTCCGGCCGCGGTGCGCGGGTCGATCAGCGGTTGCAGGAGGTCCACGAGGGCGTTGACCACGACGAACGCGGCCACGACCAGCAGCACGATCGCCTGGACGACCTGGAAGTCGAGCTGGTCGACGCTCTGGACGAGCAGGGAGCCCACGCCCGACATGCCGAAGGCGGTCTCGACGATGGCGGTGCTGACGAGCATCCCCGAGACGAGGAGCGCGGAGACGGTGACGATGGGGCCCAGCGCGTTGCGCAGGACGTGGCGCCGGATCACGGTCCGCCGGGGGGTGCCCCGGCTGAGCGCGACCTCGACGTGTTCGCGGCGCAGTTCGTCGAGCATCGCAGAGCGGGTCACCCGCGTCACCAGCGCCGTGAAGGTCACGGCCAGGGCGATCGCCGGCAGGACGACGTGGTGCAGCCGGTCGAGCACCCCGCTGCCGTTGCCGATGGTCGGGAACCAGCCCAGGCGGACTCCGAGGAGGGAGCGCAGGAGCAGGGCGACGACGAAGGCGGGTGCGGCCGCGCCGATCGTGACCAGCAGCATCAGGGTCCGGTCGGTACGGGTGCCGCGGCGCAGCGCTCCGACGATCCCGGCGCCGACGCCCACGACGGCGATGATCAGGGCCGCGGTGGTGACGAGGAGCAGGGAGGAGGGCAGCCGGGACCAGATGACCGCGGAGACGTCCTGGTGGAAGAGGTGGGAGCGGCCGAAGTCCCCCTGGACGACGCCTTCGAGCCAGTGCCAGTAGCGCAGCAGGAAGGGCTGGTCGAATCCGTACTGGTGGCGTAGTTCGGCGAGTTGTTCGGGGCCGGGGCTGCGCCCGCGCACCAGGAAGGAGACCGGGTCGCCGGGTGCGAGGTAGAGGGAGGAGAACACCAGGAAGGAGGTGACCAGGAGGGTCGCGGCCATTGCGGCGAGCCGGCGCAGGACCCGCCCGGCCCGGGCGAGGACCGCCGGGGCCTGGGCGGGGGCGGCCTGGGCGGGGCCGGCCGGTACGGGGCCGGCCGGGGCGGGCGGCGCCGTGCCCGCGGGTGCTTCGGTCATCCCCTGGCTCCGATCTCGGCGGCCCACGGGTAGTAGAGGTAGGCGATGGAGGGCTGGACGCCGGTGATCCGCTTGCCCAGGAAGACGCTCACGGGCTGGGTGTACAGGGGCAGCCAGGGCAGTTCGCGCAGGGCGATGCGCTGGGCCTCGGCGTTGGCCGCCGCGTGGCCGGCCGGGTCGTAGGTGTCGACGGCGCGGTCGACGGCCGCGTCGTAGGCGGGGTCGGACCAGCCGCCGTAGTTGCTGAACGCGCCGGTGCGCAGGGAGGCGTACATGTCCAGCGGATCGGTGATGGAGGTGTACCAGAAGGTGAGGAAGAGGTCGACGCCCTCGCGGGCGGCGGGGTCGGTGAACAGGGCGGTGTACTTCTCGGCGGAGACGCTGTCGATCTGCGGCTTGAGTCCGATGGCCGTGGCGGCCTGGGCGACGGCCTGGGTGATGATCGTGGTCTGCGAGTCCAGGGGGCTGGTCGCGATCACGACCTTCTGTCCCGCCACTCCGGCCTCGGCGGCGAGCGCCTTGGCCGCGGCCGGGTCGTAGGGGTACTTCGGCAGGTCCTTCAGGAGGGCCTCGCGGGTGGCGGCGGGCGCGTCGCTCCACAGGTTGTCGGTGACGAGGGAGTCGGCGACCTCTCCGGCGCCGCCCGCTCCGGCCTTGACGATGCCCTTGCGGTCGATGGCCATGAGCAGGGCCCGGCGTACGCGGGCGTCGCCGAGGGGGCCCTTGAGGTTGCCGACGACCTCGTCGGCGACCGTGGTGTTGCGGCCGAAGTAGAGGCTTCCGGCCTGGGTGGAGCGCAGTTGGGCGTACGCGTTGGGCGGGACCATCCAGCCGCCGTCGACCTCGCCGGACTGGAAGGCGTTGACCCGGGTGGTGGCGTCGGCGAGGAAGACGAACTTCACCTCGCCGGACCTGGCCTTGAGTTCGGGGTTCCAGTAGGCGTCGTTGCGCTTGAGGGTGAGGGACTGGCCGGAGGTCCAGGAGCCGAAGGAGAAGGGGCCGGTGCAGTTGACGCCGGTCTGCGGGTTCCCGTAGTCCTTGCCCGCCTTGGCGAGGGTGGCGGCGGACTCCACGGTGCCGGGGGCGGCGGCGAGGTACTTGTTGAAGGTGGAGTCGGGCTGGGTCAGCGTGACGGTGACCTCCATGTCCCCGCTGCGCTCGACCGACTTGACGTTCTTGAAGGGGTACGCCCAGACGCTGGCCACGGCCGGGTCGAGGTTGCGGCGCAGCGAGGCGACCACGTCGTCGGCGGTGAGCGGGGTCCCGTCGTGGAACCGCACCCCGGGCCGGATCCGGTAGACCCAGGTGGTGGGGGTGGGGTTGCTGAACGAGGCCGCGAGGTTGGGGGAGGTCGTGAGGTCGGGGTTCCAGCGCAGCAGGCTCTCGCAGACGTTAGCGAGGATCTGGTTGGGCGGGTAGTCGAAGGACTGGGCGTAGTCGATGGAGGCGGGCTCGGCGAAGGTGGACCAGGTGAAGGAGTCCAGGTCGCCGGCCGGGGCGGGGGTGCGGTCGGTGACCGTGTAGGCGGCGGCCCCGTCCTTCGCCGGGTGGGCCGTGCCGCTGCACCCGCCGGTGAGGAACACGGCGGTGGCGGCGAGCCCGCCGACCGCGGCGCGCCGGAGGCGGGCGGCGCGCAAGGAGCGGGGGGTGAGGGGGGTGTGGGAGGTGAGGGGGGTACGGCTGGTGGTCTGCGTGCGTGTCGCTCTCGATCGGGCTGATGGCATCGTCTGCCTCCGTGAGGGGTGGGCTTCCTGAGGTGCGGGGTGCTGTCCGGCCGCGGGCGGACCGGCCGGGGGTGCGGTGCGTCGCCGGTGGGGGCCGGCGCTCAGTCCTTCGCGGCGAAGACCTGTTCGCCGTCGAGGTAGGTGCGGCGCACCCGGGTGCCGGCGATCTCGCCGGGGGGCAGCTCGAAGGGGTTGCGGTCGAGCACGACGAGGTCGGCGTACTTGCCCTCCTCGACGGTGCCGGTGACCCCGTCGAGGTGGTTCGCCCAGGCGCTGCCGGCGGTGTAGGCGGTCAGGGCCTGGGAGAGGGTCAGGGCCTGTTCCGGGAAGAAGGGCGCGACCGGCTCGCGGGGGCCGTCGGGGCCGTGGGCCGCGTCGGGGGTTCCGGCGGCCTCGTCGGGGACGGTCCGGTTGACGGCGACGTGGATGCCCCAGAGCGGGTTGGGGCTGCTCACCGACCAGTCGCTGCCGGCGACCAGGCGGGCTCCGGCCCGCCGGAGGTCTGCGAACGGGTACTGGAGGGCGGCGCGTTCGGGGCCCAGGAAGGGGATCGTCAGCTCGTCCATCTGCGGTTCGTGGGCGGCCCACAGCGCCTGGATGTTGGCGGCCGCCCCCACCCGGGCGAAGCGGGCGATGTCGTCGGGGTGGACGACCTGGAGGTGGGCGAGGTGGTGGCGGTTGTCGTTGGCGCCGTTGGCCGCGCGGGCCGCTTCCAGGGCGTCGAGGACCTCCCGTACCGCGCGGTCCCCGAGCGCGTGGAAGTGGAGCTGGAAGCCCGAGCGGTCGAGGAGGCGTACGGCTTCGGTGAGGAGCTCGGGATCGATGAAGCTGAGGCCGGAGTTCCCGGTGGCGCAGCCGCAGCCGTCGAGGTAGGGCTCCAGCATTCCGGCCGTGAAGTTCTCGGCGATGCCGTCCTGCATGATCTTGACGCTGGTGGCGTTGAAGCGGCCCACCCGTCCGGTGCGGCGGCGCTCTTCGATCTCGGGTATCTGTTCCAGCCCGCGCTCGCGGTCCCACCACAGAGCGCCGACCACCCGGGCGCGCAGCGATCCCTCGCGGGCGGCGCGCAGGTAGACGTCGTAGTTGTCGGGGTTGCCGGGGAAGGCGCCGATCATGGCGTCCTGCCAGCTGGTCACGCCGAGGGAGAAGAGGTGCTCCTGGGCGGCGAGGAGGCCGGCGTGTGCCTCGTCGGCGGTGGCGATCGGCACGTGGCGGGCGACCAGGTCCACGGCCCCCTCCTGGAGGGTGCCGGCCGGGAACCCGTCCGGTTCCCGCTCGATCCGGCCGTCCACGGGGTCGGGAGTGCCCGCGTCGACTCCCGCGAGGCGCAGGGCGGGGGTGTTGACCCAGGCGCCGTGTCCGTCGCGGTTGCCGAGCAGGACGGGCCGGTCGGGCACCACGGCGTCGAGCATGGCGCGGGTGGGGGTGCCGCCGGGGAAGACGTCCATCGACCAGCCGCCGCCGCGGATCCACGGCGCTTCGGGGTGCGCGGCGGCGTACGCGGCGACCACGGCCAGGTAGCCGTCGACCGAGTGCTCCCCGCTGAGGTCGCAGCCGAGCATCTGGACGCCGGCCACGACCGGGTGGACGTGGGCGTCCTGGAAGCCGGGGACGAGCAGCCCGCCCGCGAGGTCCACCACCTCGGTGCCCGCGTCGGCGAGCGAGCGCACCGCGCTCTCGTCGGCGACGGCGAGGATCCGGCCCGCGCCGACGGCCACGGCCGCGTCGACCGGTGTCCCGTGGGTCCCGGTGAACACCTGTCCTCCCACGAAGACGGTGTCCGCCCGCTGCCTGCCGTACTGCCTGTTCCGGTCCATCGACGCTTCCTCCGGCTCGGCGGGCGGGGCCCGCACGGCGTGTTCGTTGAGGAGGAGTGAACGGGAGCGCAACATTGTTGTCAACGGTGTTGCGCCGCCTCTGCTCCGCATCGTTACACTGGCCGCACCATGCCGAAGTCATCCGAGACACCCACCCGGTCCAAGCGCGCCGGAAGCCAGCTCACGCCCGACGCCATCATCGAAGCGAGCCTGCGCATCGCGGCGCGGGGCAGCGCGGACGCCTTCACCGTGCGCCGCCTCGGCGAGGAGCTCGGCGCCGACCCGACGGCGGTCTACCGGCACTTCCGCGACAAGGACGACCTGCTGCTGTCGGTGGCGGACCGCACCCTGGGCGAGGTCCTCGACAGCATCCCGGGGGGCCTCGACTGGAAGGACCGGCTGCGGGCCCTGGCCGCGGGCTCCCTGGAGGTGGCCCTCAAGTACCCGGTCGTCGGCTCGACCATGGCCAGCCGGACCACCCGCAGGCCCAACGAGTTCCGGGTGGTGGAGCTGATCCTCGGCGCCGTCACGGAGGCCGGGCTCGAAGGCGCCGAGGCCGCCGTGCACTACCGGATGGTCGGCGACTCCCTCCTGGCCTACGTCGGCCAGCGCGCCGCCTACATGCTCTTCGACCCGGACGTCCGCGCGGCCGACGAGTCCTCCTGGAGCCGGGAGTACCGGCTGGTCGACCCCCAGGGCTTCCCGCACATCACCGGGCTGAGCGCCGAGCTCGCCGGGGTGACGGAGGAACAGATCTTCGAGGTCAGGGTCGAGGCGCTGATCACCGCGATCGAGACGCGGGTACTGACCCTGCGCGCGGGCTGAACCCCCGCCGCCCCGGTCCGGCCGGGGCGGCGGGGGCGGCGGGGGCGGCGGGGGCGGGTCCTACGGGAGCCCGTGGCCGCCGGGGTTGCCCGGCACGAGGAATCCGGGCACCGCGACGGCGGGGAAGGTCAGCGCCTCCTCGTTCCGGCGGGCGAGTTCCTCGTGCGGCGTCAGCTGGAAGTAGTCGTCGCGGACCCGGCGGTGTTCGGGGGTGTCGGCCTGTTCGAGATCGCTCATCGCCCGGGAGGCGGCGACCATGGCCCTGGTCCGCTCACGGCGGATGTCCTCGTACGTCCGCAGGGCGAGCGGCAGGTCCTCGCGGGCCTGCGGACCGGCCAGGGTGTGGGCCAGGACCACGGCGTCCTCGATCGCCATGGCGGAGCCCTGGCCGAGGGTGGTCAGCATGGGGTGCGCCGCGTCACCGAGGAGGGTGACGGGGCCCTCTCCCCACCGTTCCAGGAACGGACGGTCGTGGGAGGGCGTGGCGAGGATGTCCCCGGGCGGCGTGGCCCCGATCACCGACCGCACCTCCTCGGCCCACCCCTCGAAGGCCCGGACGACGTCCTCCTTGGTGCCGTCCCAGGCGCGCGAGCGGTCTTCGGGCATGTTCCGGGTGCCCCACCAGTAGTAGCGCCCGTGGCCGATGTCGATGAGACCGAAGCGCTGTCCGCTGCCCCAGTAGTGGCGCACTGCGCCCGGGGCGAGCGCGGGGTGGCGGAAGGGGACGATGCCGAGCCAGCAGACGTAGCCGCTGTCCTGGGAGGGCTCCGGTCCCACGAGCCGGCCGCGCACGGCCGAGTGGAACCCGTCGGCACCGACGAGGAGGTCGCCGCGCGCCGAACTCCCGTCGCCGAAGCGGACGACGACGCCCCGGTCGTCGGTCTCGAAGCCGGTCGCGGTGGCGCCCAGGTGGACGGGGCAGTCCCCGGCCGCCTCCAGCAGGGCCTTCTGGAGGTCCGAGCGGCTCAGGCAGACGCTGGGCGCGCCGACCTTCTCGCAGATCTCCTTGAAGGGCAGGTCCCTGATGAGACGTCCGCCGTGGTCCGTGACGGTGAAGGACTCGACGACCCGGCCGCGGTCCTCCAGGCCCAGGTCGATGCCCAGTGTGGCGAGGGCGCTGATGGCGTTGCTCATGACCGACAGGCCGGAACCGGCGGCGCGCAGTTCGGTGGCCCGTTCGTACACCTCCACGTCGATCCCGACCCGGCGCAGGGCGACCGCGCAGGTCAGCCCGCCGATTCCGGCTCCGATGACGATGGCCTTCAGGGGGCGGTCCGTCGTCATGTCGTCAGTTCCCCTCGTCGGAGCGGGCGGTGTCGGCGGTGTCGGCGGTGTCGGACCTGATCAGGTCCGCGACGGTCCTGGCCATGTGTTCCACGTACGGTTCCTCCATGATCGTGAGGTGGTCGCCGGGCACGGCGATGACCCGGAGCGGGCCGCCGGTGATGTCCCGCCAGCCGTTGGATTCGTCCTCGTGGCGGCTTCCGGCCGCGCCGTGCATCGCGGCGAGGACCTCCGGCAGCGGCTCCATCGCGCGGATCAGGGTGAGCCCCCGGTAGCCGCCCTCGGGGCGGTACTCCAGCGCCGCCTGCCAGTTCGCCCGGTAGACGCCGAAGAGCCGGCGGATGACGGCTCCCGAGCTGCCGGCCGGCAGGACGCCCTCGTCGGCCGCGAGGCGGGCGATGAACTCGAACTTCTCGTCCAGGCCTTCCAGTCCGTCGGGGATGACCTCCATCGGCGAGTCCCCGCCGCGCCCCAGCCAGAGCAGTTCCCAGAAGAACCACCCCAGCAGTGCGTCGTCGTCGTGCCGGTGGCGCTCGCTCCGGCTCAGCGCGGTGGTGTCCAGGAGCACGAGGTGGGCCACCTCCTCGCCCGCGTCCCGCAGGCGGCGGGCGATCTCGAAGGCGACGAAGCCGCCGTAGGACCATCCGCCGACGCTGTACGGGCCGTGCGGCTGCACGGTACGCAGTGCGGCGATGTAGCTGTCCGCGAGCTCCTCGACGGTGCCGAGCGGTGTGGTGCCCGGGTCCGAGCCGCACGCCTGGAGCGCGTAGAGCGGCTGGTCCTCGGGAAGGTGCCGGGCGAAGGGTACGTAACAGAGCACGTTGCCGCCCATGGGGTGGACCATGAACAGCGGCGGGCGGGTGCCCTGCGGGCGGATGGGGACCAGGGGGTCGAAGGCGGGGGCGGCGCCGCCCTCGCGCAGCCGTGCCGCGAGCCCGGCCGCGGTGGGAGCGGCGATGAACTGTGACAGCGGGATGCCGACGCCGTAGCGCTGTTCGATCCGGACCGTCAGCCGCATGGCGGTGAGCGAGGTGCCGCCCAGGTCGAAGAGGCTGTCGTGGATGCCGACGGCGGGCAGGTCCAGCAGCTCGGCCAGTATCTCGCACAGTGCGCGTTCGTGGGCGTCGCGGGGCCCGGTGGTCCCGGCTTCGACGGCGGTGGCGAGCGGCATCCGGCGCAGGGCGGCGTCGTCCCGCTTCCCGCTGGGGGTCAGCGGCAGGTGCGTCACCCACTGCAGGTGGGAGGGGACGAGGTGTTCGGGCAGCTCGGTGCGCAAGCGCTCGCGGATGGCCGTGAGGTCCTCGCCGGTGCCCTCGCCCACGAGGAAGGCCGTGAGGAGGCATTCGCCGTTCTCCTGCCGGGCCACCACGGCGGCGTCGCGCAGGCACGGGTACGGCCCGGTGAGGGCGGTGACGGCCAGTTCCACCTCGGCGGGTTCGACGCGGTGGCCGCGCACCTTGACCTGGGCGTCGGCCCGGCCGGTGTACACGAGCGTGCCGTCGGGCAGCACCATCCCGAGGTCCCCGGTGTCGTACAGCATGCGGTCCTCGCCCGCGAAGGGATGCCGGACGAAGCGCTCCTTGGTCAGGTCCGGGCGGCCCTCGTAGCCGTCGGCCAGGCAGGTGCCGCCGAGGTGGACGGTGCCGCGCACCCCGGCGGGCACCGGGCGCATCCGGGCGTCCAGCACATGGGCCTCGGCGCCGTCGACGGGGCGTCCGATCGGGGGCAGCGCGGGGAAGGCGGCGGGGTCCCCGGTCATGGTGAAGGCGGTGGCCACGTGGGTCTCCGTCGGCCCGTACTGGTTCTCCAGCACGGCTCCGGGCAGGGCGGCGCACAGGGCGCGGATCTCCCGGGTGACGCGCAGCTGCTCGCCCGAGGACACCAGTACGCGCAGGGCGCGAGGGGTGATGCCCAGCGTCTGCGCGGTCTCCGCCAGCTGCTGGAGCGCCACGTAGGGCAGGAAGACGCGCTCGATGCCCGCGCGGTCGATCAGCCGCAGCAGCTCCGGCATGTCGCGCCGCCGGGCGTCGGCGATCAGGTGCAGCGTGCCGCCGGAGCAGAGCGTGGAGAAGACCTCCTGGAAGGAGACATCGAAGCTCATCGGCGCGTACTGGAGGGTGGCACCGCCCGCGGCGCCGCTCGGCGCCCGGGTCTGCCAGGCGACCAGGCCCGCCAGGGAACGGTGCGGCATGGCCACGCCCTTGGGCCAGCCCGTGGAGCCGGAGGTGAACAGGACGTAGGCGGTGGCGTCGGCGGGGATCGTCGCTGGGGGCTCCGCCACGGGCCCGGCGGACGGCTCGGTCACCGACTCGGCGGGCAGCAGCAGCGCCGGGTCACGGACGAGGCCGGCGTGGGCTGTGTGGGCGATGACCCTGAAGGGCTTGGCCTGTTCCTGCATCTCGGCCAGCCGCTTCGCGGGGTAGCCGACGTCCAGCGGCACCACGGCGCAGCCTGCCCGCAGTACGCCGAGGAGCACGGCGACGGTCTGCGGCAAGCGGTCCATGGCGATCCCGATCCGGGCCCCGAGGGGGGCGCCGAGTCCGCGGAGCCTGCGGGCCACCTGGCCGGCCGTCGCGTCCAGCCGTGCGTAGTCCCAGCGCTCCTCCCCCATCACCAGGGCGGTCGCCTCCGGGGTGCGGGCGGCCTGCCGTGCGAAGCGTTCGACGACGGTGGGGTGGTGCACGGCAGGGGCCGGGGCCGGGCGGTCCCCGAGGAACGCGAAGTCGGGTTCGGCGTGGGGGTCCTGCACCATGCTCCGCAGGATCCCGCGGTACCCGTCGGCGAAGAGGGCGGCCTGGTCGGCGCAGAATCCGGTGCCGTCGTGATCGATGCGCATCCACACCCGTCCGCCGTCGGGCTCGGTCACCACGTTCACCAGGAGGCCGAAGTCGGTCTCCTCCCAGGTGCTTACGTCGCGCAGGCGCACCTCCGGCAGGCCGAGGACCCGGGACAGCTGGTGGAAGTGCACGTAGTTGAAGGCGGTGTCCAGGACGGGGCCGCCGTGGTCCTCCCGGATGGCGCTCAGCGGGTAGCGGCGGTGGGGGTGGCCGTCCTGTTCCTGCCGGAAGGCCTCGCGCGCCACGTCCAGCCACCGGTCCCGGGCGACGTCCAGGCGCAGGGGTACCGTGTTCAGGAAGAGCCCGGCCGTGCGTTCGGCGCCGGCGAGCTCGGGCCGTCCGTGGGTGATCAGTCCGGTGGTCACATCGCCGGTGCCGGCGAACATGGCCAGGGTCAGGCAGTGCGCCGCGAAGAACACGGACTTGACCGGAAGGTGCTGCGCGGCGGCGAACTCGCGTACCTGTACGAGGAGTTCCGGATCGAGGTCGGCGCGGTGCGCCGACGGCCCCCCGTCGGCGGCGGGCAGGTGCGTACGGAACGCCTCGATCTGCAGGGGTTCGGCGCCGGCCAGCTTCTGCCTCCAGTACCGCCGTGACTCCTCGGCCCCCAGGGCCGCGAGCTCCTCCCGCGCGTAGGCCGCCGCAGAGGGCGCTGGGGTGTCGTCCACGGGGCCGATGGCCAGGCCCAGGCCGTGCGCGTAGTCCTGGAGCAGTTCCTGGAGGAGGGTGGCCACGCTGCCGCCGTCGAGCAGCGCGTGGTGGAAGCTGAGGACCAGGTCGACGGCTTCGGGCCGGACGTGCGCGCGGAAGAGGTACAGCGGCGCCCGGTCGAAGTCGTAGGGGTGCAGGCGCCGGGCCTCGATGTGGGCGCGGACCTCGGCTTCGGCCGCCTCGCCGTCGAGCGGGCGCAGGTCGACGACGTCGAGGCCGCCGGGGGCCTGCGGGCGGACGATCTGCAAGGGCTCGGAGAAGCCGCCGAGGTCGAAGGCGGAGCGCAGCACCGGGTGGCGTGCCACCAGCCCGCCGAAGGCCTGCCGGAACGTTCCTTCGTCCCAGGGAAGTTCGAGGGTGTAGCGGAAGACGTCCTTGTACGTGGCGGAGGTCTCGCGCCTGCGGCTGTGGTAGAGCAAGCCGAGCTGGAGCCGGGTGAGCGGCCAGGCGTCCTCGGTGCCTTCCAGCCGGGCCCGGTCCACACGGGAGACGAGGGCGAACGGTGCGGGGGCGCCGCCGCCCTCCGGGGCGGTCACCTCTTCGGCCCGTACGGCCAGCCCCGCCACCGTCGGGTTCCGGATGAGGTCGGTGAGGGAGAAGCGCAGGCCCCGGGCCTGGGCCCTGGCACGCACGCTGAGCATGAGGATGGAGTCCCCGCCGAGTGCGAAGTAGTCGTCGTGGACGCCGACGTGCTCCCAGCCCAGCACCTCGGCCCAGATCTCGGCGAGGACTGCCTCGGCGCGGCTGCGCGGCGGGTGGCCGCCGTCCGGGTCCGCGGCGTTGCGGGGCTCGGGCAGCGCGCCGCGGTCGGCCTTCCCGTTGGGGGTCAGGGGAACGGCGTCGATCCGCAGGAAGTGGGCCGGGACCATGAACGCCGGCAGGGTCCGCGCGAGCCCCTCGCGCAGCCGTGCGTCGTCCAGGTCGGCGTCGGCGGCGTAGTAGCCGACGAGGTGGGTGCCGCGCTCGGCGGTGCTGCGGTCCACGACGACGGCGTCGCGGACGCCGGGGAGCGAGCGCAGGGCGTCGGCGACCTCGCCCGGCTCCACGCGGTTGCCCCGGATCTTGACCTGGCCGTCGATCCGCCCCAGGTACTCCAGGGTCCCGTCCGCCAGCCAGCGTGCGAGGTCGCCGGTGCGGTAGAGGCGTCCGCCGGGCGTGAAGGGGTCGTCGGTGAACTTCTCGGCGGTCGGTTCGGGCCGGTCCAGGTAGCCCCGGGCGACGCCCACGCCGCCTATGCAGAGCTCTCCGGCGACGCCGGCCGGCTGGGGCAGGCCGGCGGGGTCCAGCACGTACAGCCGGGTGTTGTCGATCGGCCGTCCGATCGGGACCCGGGTCACCTTCCCGTCGGGGTCCGCGGGGCAGTCGTGGTACGAGACGTCGACCGTGGCCTCGGTCGGCCCGTACAGGTTGACGAGCCGTACGGAACGCTCCGCCCCGGAGGCCGCGAAGACGCGGTTGAACCGCTCGACGGCCGCCGGCGGCAGGGCCTCGCCGCTGCAGAAGACGTACCGCAGGGAGTCCAGGCCCGCGCGGGCCTCGGGCAGGGGCAGGCCCTCCAGCAGGTCGAGGAAGGGGCCGAGCATCGAGGGCACGAAGTGCAGGGCGCTGACCCCCCGCTCGCGCACGGCCCGCAGGATCTCCTGCGGATCCTGCTGGCCACCGGGCGGCAGCAGGGCCACGGCGGCGCCCTCGACGGCCCACCAGAACAGCTCCCACACCGATACGTCGAAGGAGACGGGCGTCTTCTGCAGCAGGACGTCGCCGTCGCCGAGCGGGTAGCTGCGCTGCATCCAGGCGAGGCGGTTGACGACGCTGTGGTGCTCCACCATCACGCCCTTGGGGCGGCCGGTCGACCCGGAGGTGTAGATGACGTACGCCAGATCGCGGGCGCCGGAGACCGGCGCGAGCGGGGCGCCACCGCCCTGCGACAGCTCCTCGACCCGCCGCGCCTTCGCCCCGTCGGGCAGGTCCGCGGCGGGGCCGGAGCCGTCCACGATCACCACCTTGGCACGGCTGTCCTCCAGCAGGAACCGCACGCGCTCGGCGGGGTAGCCGGGATCCACCGGCACGTAGGCGCCACCGGACTTCAGGACGCCGAGGAGCGCCGCCATCAGCTGCGGACCGCGCTCCAGCATCACCGCGACGCGGTCGTCCGCGCCGATGCCCTCCTCGCGCAGGGACCGGGCGATCCGGTTGGCCCGCTCGTCGAGTTCGGCGTAGGTCAGCGTCTCGCCCGCCGCCCCGATGACGGCGGTCTGCCGGGGACGGCGGGCGGCCTGTGCCTCGAACAGCCCGTGCAGCGTGGCCCCGTCGGCGTACGGCACCCGCGGACCGTGGCTGCGTACCTCCGTGAGGTCCGCGTGTTCGGCGGGCGTCAGCATCGGGACGGCCGACGCGGGCGCGTCCAGCATGGTCACGCCGTGTTCGAGCATGGTCCGCAGGTGGCCCGCGACCGACGCGATGGGCAGGTCCTCGTCGAAGACGTCCAGGGCGTAGTCCAGGTCGACGCGCATGTCGGCGGTGCCGTCGAAGGCCGACACGATGACGCCCAGGGCGTCCTGGTCGTGCGAGGGGGCCATCATGGCCGTCTGCCGTTCGACGCCGGTGACCGGCCCCGGCGGCGGCCAGTGCAGGTAGGAGAGGGTCACGTCGAAGAGCCGGCGCGGGCCGTCGGCCGAGGCGGGCAGTTCGCGCAGGACGTCGCCCAGGGAGAGCCGTTCGTGGCGCCGCAGCGCGCGGGTCGCGGCCTGGGTCTCGCCGACCAGTTCCCGTACCGTCCGTCCGCCGGGCGCCGGGAACCGCAGCGGCAGGGTGTTGGCGAACTGGCCGAGGACGTCCTTGTGGTGGGCCTCAGGCCGGTTCAGGAAGGGGATGCCCAGGACCGCTTCCCCGCTGCGGTGCACGCGGGTCAGCCAGGTCCCGAACACGGCGGTGACGTAGGCGAACGGAGAGAAGCCCGCGGCGCGGACCCGGTCGACGAGGCTCCCCTCGACGACGAACGAATGGCGCCCGCGCGCGTGCTCGTCGGCGGTGCGCGTGAAGAGCGCGGGCGTCACACCGGTCAGGGCCGCCCGGTGGAAGGCGCGGTCCCGGTCGGCCTGGGGACCGGCGCGGTAGGCGGCCTCCTCCTCGACGAACGCGAGGTAGGAGGAGGTCCCGTCGGGGCGGGCGGCCTCACCGGGGGTCGCGTTGTCCCGCTCGTACTCCTCGAAGATCTCGTGGCTGAGCCGGTGGACGGTCCAGCCGTCGGCGAGGATGTGGTGCACCTTGACGTGCAGGTGCGTGAGGTCCGGGCCCCCCAGGAGCAGCGTGGCCTCGACCAGGGCGCCGCCTTCCGTGAGGGGCAGTGCCGTGTCCATCGAGCGCCGCGCCCACTCGGCGCACGCCGCGTCCGGTTCGGGCTCCCGGGTGAGGTCCACCGTGGTGAGGCGGATGTCCTCGCCCGCCGCCCACTGGAAGGGCCTCCCCCCGTCCTCGCCGAAGCGCAGCCGGAAGGTCCCGTGGCGCCTTAACGCGTTCTCGACGCACCGGGTGAGCGCGTCACGGTCGACGCGGCCCCGCAGCCTCTCGTGGAGGACACCGTTGAACTGTGGTGACCGGGGAGCCTGGGAGGCGGCGGCCCAGACGTCCCGTTGATACGACGTCAGCGGGTGCCGTTCGATCTCGTTCACTGCATGAGTACCTGTCTGCCACTGAAGGCCGCTCCGGTCGCCGCCTTCGCCGTGATCGACATGATGTCGAGCCGCAAGTGGAGATTCGGGACACAGGTACGAATTGCCGGAATTCGCCTGAACAGCCTTAAGGCGGCCGTAAGCACACCGGGTGGCTGCGCCCCCGTCGCGAGGGAGCGCCGCCACCCGGAAGGGCGGCTGCCGTCAGGCCCTGCCCTTGAGGGACGACACCAGCTGCTTCGCCAGCTTGGTCCCGCCCGCGGCGCCGTTGTCGGTGCCGCTGCTGACGAGCACGGTCACCACCGAGGTGCCGACCCGCGCGGCCACCAGCGTGGTGCCGCCCTGCCAGGCGGAGCTCGTCTCGGTGATGACCCAGGCGCCGTCGCCCACGCCCGCCAGGGGCTTCTCGGCGATCGTCACCTTGGCGTGGGTGGCGCCGTCGGTGTAGCTCGGGCAGGCCATGGAGATCTTGCCCAGCGCATCGAGCACGGTCGTGGCGGTCGTGTCCCGGTAGACGTCGATCTCCTGGGCGAACTCCTCGGAGGAGTCCTTGTTCACGTACGCGTCCTGCGCGAAGGAGACGCCGGTGATCCCGGTGATCTCCGTCCACGAGGTCCCGCCGAGCTTGGTGAAGTCGGGGGTGGGCACGTCGGCGGTGGCCGGCAGCTGGTAGGTGTCGCCGGTGTCGCGCGCGAGCTCCGGGTCGGCGGTGAAACCGGGGGCGAAGAAGGACGCGGGCGCGAGCAGCGCCTTGAGCTGCCTGCCGGTCAGCAGGCCCTTGTTGGGCCCGCCGGCCGCAGCGGCGGCCGACGGCGCCGCGGCGGCCGCCTTCGAGCCCGCGGCCTTCGGGGCGACCTTCGGGGTGGCCTTCGCGGCGGTGAAGGAGCAGGCGGTCAGCGCCAGTCCTGCTATGTACGCAGGCCGGACAGCTTGTCGGGGTCTCGGGGAGCCGGGGGCCGACGTACTCCTCGCGCGTGGCGCGGGCGGAAGTGAGGCGGTTGAGCGAGAGGTTGGTCACCGTGCGGACGAGGTAGGCCTTGGGGTGACGGACCTCGGACCGGCGGCCTTGCTCCAGGCCAGTCAGGTGTCCTGGACGATGTCCTCCGCGTCGCCGACGGTGCCGAGCATGCGGTAGGCGGTGGCGAACAGGAGCCTTCGGTGGGCGTCGAAGGGGGCCGCTTCGGGTTCGGTCGTGATCACTGTTCGATCCTGCACGGCGGTCCGCGCCCCGGACCGGTCGCGGGGCCGGGCCCGCCGCCCGGCCCCGGGTGGTCCGGGGTGGTGTCCTTCAGGTGAGCGTGCGCACCCTCTGGTCCGTCAGTTCGTAGCGGGCGGCGGCCACGGCCAGCTTCCCTGCGGATATGGCGCGGGCCAGGTCGGGTTCGGCGGCGAGCCGGTCGCGGGTGCGGCGGGCATGGGCGTCGATGGTGGCGCTGACGCGGGCCTCGCCCTGCCGGCTCCGGTCGATCGCCGGGCGTATCTGGTCGGCCAGGTACTGGATGTGGGCAGCCGGTCGCCGGTCTCGTCGGCGTGGACCGCCGCGCCGACGGCCCCGCAGGACTGGTGCCCGAGGACGAGCACCAGGGGGATCGAGAGTTCGAGGACCCCGTAGGCGATGCTGCCGAGCACCGCCTCGTCGAGCACCTCGCCCGCCGAGCGGACGGTCAGCAGGTCGCCGAGCCCCTGGTCGAAGACGAGCTCCGGCGGGACGCGGGAGTCCACGCAGCCCAGCACGATGGCGAAGGGCTGCTGCCCCTTGGCCAGCCGGAGCCGGGTCGACGGGGACTCGTTCGGGTGCTCCTGACGGTACGTGCGCCAGCGCCGGTTGCCGGCCGCCAGCTCGCGCAGGGCCTGCTCCGGGGTGGCCGGCCTGGCTCCGGCCGGAGGGCCGGCCGGTGCGGCGGTGGCGGGGAAGGCGGAGCCGAGGGCGAGGACGGACCCGGCGGCCGCCGTCCCGGCCGCGGCGGTGCGCAGGAGGGTGCGCCGGCTGGTCGAACCACCCTTCGGCTGGAGGGTGTTGGAGGTCCCGAGACGTGAAGCACGCATGTTCGTAGGCTGTCCGTTCGAAAACATGCGCGACGGTATCCCGCTTTACCTCCTCTTGACCAAGCCTTGGGGCGGGATTTGGCGCGATAGCGCCCCTCGGCGACTCAAACCGCGCGCAGCGTGACGACGGCCGCCCGGCCGGGGGTGCGCAGGACCACGGTGGCGGGGCCCTGGAGCAAGGCCGCGTCGTACGGGCCGAGTTCGACGGCCGGACCGGGGGCCGCGGCCTGTTCCGCCGGCTCCAGCACGGCCGGGCCGTCGAGGGCGCAGACCAGCAGGGTCTCCCCGGGCAGGGCGGCCAGGGTCGGTTCGCCGCGTACGACGGCGGTCCGGGCCAGCGTGCTCGCGCGCCGGTACATCACGTTGAAGTTGACGACGGGACCGCCCAAGAGCCGGCACCCGGTCGGCCGGTCTCCGGGGAAGTGCCGCGGCGCGTAGCGCTCGTCGACGAGCCGGGGCTCGCCGCCGACGGTGAGGTCCATGCCGGCTCCCTCGGCCAGCGTGAGCGTCCGGTCGACACCGGGGAACTCCGAGAACGGGCCGTCGGCGTCCACTTCGGCGAGGCTGATCCGCCAGTCGAAGGCGTCCGTGCCCGCGCCCTCGGGCCGGGCGGCGATCTCGCGGGTGACTCCCCCGCCGTTCTTCCACGGCACGGCCGTGCGTACGGCGGCGCGCAGGATCCGGATGTCGGCGGGGCCGGGCATGCGGCTGTTCCTTCCCTCGGGTCCGTACCGTCCCGCGGGACGGTACGGACCCGCGCGGCGGGCCCGAGCCTATCGGGGGCCCGCGCGGGGAGCGGCGGAGGGCGGTCAGCTCACGGTCACGACGACGGTCGGCGAAACCGTCTTGTCGTCGCCCATGATCCGCAGCTGTTCCTTGCCCTTGGTGTTGAGCTTGCCCGGCAGGGTGTAGCTGCTGCCGTTCTTGACCGTGGTGCCCGACTGCAGGGTCGTCCACTTGCCGTTGTTCAGGTGTTGGAGCACCAGCTTGCTGCCGACCTTCAGCCCCTTGGTCCGTCCGATGAAGATCACCTGGTCACCGGCCTTCACCGCGACCTTGTCGGGCTTGACGGTGATCGACTTGTCGGCTGCGGGACTCGCGGCCGGTGAGGACGGCGGCTTGGGGCCGGCGGCGGCGAAGGCGTCCACGGCTCCGCCGGTCAGCAGTGCGGCGGACAGCAGGCCTGCGGCGACGCTCCGGGCGCAACGGCTGCGCGATATGGACTTCACGGTGGCTCCCGTCTCGGGTGTGCCCCCCTCGTGTGAACCTCTGCGAGGCTATCCACCACCCGGAGGATCAGCGACCGGACGGGTGCGCGCGAGGGCCGGCGGGAGGTCGAACGCGAGGTCGGATTACCGCCAGCACCGCACACCGGCAGCGCCTTTCATTGAAACCGCAACCAATCACGAGGAGCGGCAGATGAACGGCAAGACGGTTCTGGTCACGGGCGGCAGCCGGGGCATCGGCGCGGCCACCGCGCTGCGCCTGGCCGAGGCGGGCGCCGATGTGGCGATCACCTACACCGCCGACGAGGCGGCGGCGCGGGAGGTGACCGACAGGATCCGGGCCCTGGGCCGCCGGGCCGTCGCGGCCCGCGCGGACGCCGGGGACGCGGGCGACGCGGCGGGCGCCGCGGACTGGGCGGCCGGCGCCCTGGGCGGGCTCGACGTACTCGTCAACAACGCGGGCGTCGGGGTGCTCGGCCCGCTGGGGGAACTCACCCTGGCCCAGGTCGACCGCGTCCTCGCGGTCAACGTCCGCGGGGCGTTCCTGACCGCGCAGGCCGCGGCCGACCGGATGGGCCCGGGAGGGCGGATCATCACCATCGGCACGTGCATGACCCAGCGCGTGCCGGGCCCCGGCGGGACCCTGTACGCGATGAGCAAGTCGGCGCTCACCGGCCTCACCAAGGCCCTGGCCCGTGAGCTCGGCGGACGCGGCATCACCGCGAACATCGTCCACCCGGGCCCGGTCGACACCGACATGAACCCGGCTGACGGCCCCTACGCGTCGGCGCAGACGGCGCTGACCGCCCTCGGCCGGTTCGGCCGCCCGCGGGAGGTCGCGGACATGGTCGCGTTCCTGGCCGGGGACGGGGCCGCGTACGTCACGGGCGCCGAGTTCTCCGTGGACGGCGGACACGCGGCATGAGGCGCACCCCCGTCCCCGCCGTCGGCAGAGCGGGGACGGGGGCGCGGGTCAGCTCACGGCGAAGTCGTCGCCGTGGACGGCGCCCTGGCCGTACCAGCCGTGCAGGTAGACGGTGACCGTGCCGGAGGCGCCGGTGGTGAAGGGCACCGTCAGCCTGGTCCAGGCGGCCGAGCTGGTCCACGTACTGGCGTTCGCGCCGCCCCGGACGCCGAGGTAGGCGTAGCTGCCCTGGACCCAGCCGCTGAGGATGTAGGCGGTGTTCGGGGCGAGGGTGAGGGTCTGCGCGCACTCGCCGGTGCGGTCACCGGCGGGGGTCCCCTGGACGGCGTACGCTCCCCCGTGCACGGGGGAGCTCACCACGGCGCCGCCGCTCTCACAGGTCCACGGCGCCAGCGAACCGCTCTCGAAGCCGCCGTTGACGAGGGCCCCGCTGCCGCCGCCCGGCCCGGACACGGTGAGCGTGAACGCGGCCGTACGGGTGAACGCGGTCCCGGCGCCGGTCACGGTGAGCGCGTAGGTCCCGGGCGGTGCCGACGCCGAGGCTGCGACCGTGAGCCGGGCCGTGCCGCCCGCGGTGACGGAGCCGGGGTCGACCGTGGCCGTCACGCCGGGCGGGGCGCCGGCGACCGTCAGCGCGACGGCCTGCGCGGTGCCCGCGGTGACCCGGGTGGCGACGGTGGCGGTGGTGCTGCCGCCGGGGGCGACCGAGGCGGAGCCGGGGGTGACGGAAACCGAGAAGTCGTCGGCGACCGGCCCGGCGTCCCGGGTGAAGGGCGCGAAGGTGTGGGTGAAGTACCAGGGGTCCTGGGCGATGCCGGAGCAGGTGTCGGACCCCCCGGTGCCGGGGCAGCCGCCGTTGTCGCGCTGGAGCGCCCAGAAGGAGAGGGTGTTGATGCCCTTGGCGACGGCCCAGTCGTAGACGGCGGTGGCGTCGGCGGTGCTGAAGGTCTCGGCGGGCCCGTAGTCGTCGATTCCGGGCATCTCGGTGACACCGACCATGCCCCACAGTTCGGTCGGCGTCTTGGCCGGGTAGAGCGTGGCGAGCTGCCCGTAGAGGCCGGTGGCGGCGCTGCGGGTGTCCGCCGCCATGTCGTGGGCGGCGCCGTCGTAGTAGTCGAAGGTCATCAGGTTGACGACGTCGACCCGGGCACCGGCCGTCTTCGCGCTCTTGAGGACCGCCAGCCCGCTGCTCGCGAGTCCGCTCGTGGTGGTCGGGAGGGTGTAGGAGACCTGGAGGGGGCGGCCGTTGGCGGCGGCCCAGTCCTGCACCTTCTTGATGGCCTGGTTGCGGCGGTCGATCCCGGCCTTGTTGGTCAGGGAGTTGTCCTCGATGTCCATGTCCAGGCGGGTGACGTCGTAGGTGGTGATCACCTTCTGGTAGGCGGCGGCGATCGAGTCGACGCTGGTGCAGCTGTCCGCGATCTCGGTGCCGCCGTTGTCGGCCGCGTAGCCGCCGAAGGAGGGGATGACGTCACCGCCGCGCGAGCGCAGGGTCGTGAAGTCGGCGCCGAAGACGGAGGAGGCGATGGGCTGGGCCGTCGAGCCGTTCCAGTACGGGGTGCAGGAGCCCTTGGCCTCGGTCTGGACGAAGGCCATGGTCAGGTACTTGGCGCCGGACTTCTGCGCGAGGTCGACCGGGCTGTCGGAGGAGTAGGCCTCGAAGTAGGGCGCGAAGACGTGCGCGGGCAGTGGGGTCGGCGCGGCCTGCGCGGGACCCGCGCCCACCGCGACGAGTAGTCCGGCACATGCGGCGAGGGTGGCGAACGCCGCCGTCAACGGGCGGACGGAACGCGAAGGGTGTCTCAACGTAGCTCCCGGTGGGGCGCGAGCGAACGGACGGACGCCCCATGATTGGTCTGGACCAACCATGGGGTCAAGGGTCCGGACACCCCCGGATCCGTCCGGTCGCCGTGCGGCGCACGGGAGTTCAGCGCAGGATGCCCGCCCGCCGGGCCTCCCCCAGCCAGGAGGGGAACTCCGAGAGCAGCCGGTCGTAGAGCTCGGCGTCCGAGAGCCGGTCGATGTCGTCGACGGCGAAGAAGCCGACGTTGTCCACCCGGCGCCCCGGCATGGTGTCGAAGCGCTCCAGCACCCCGAACCCGGCCCGGCCCAGACCCACGAACTGCCAGAACACCGGCTCCTCCACGGCCTCGCGCAGTTCCCGCTCGATCTCGGCGTTGCGGTAGACACCGCCGTCGGAGAAGAACAGCACCAGGGTCGGCGCGGCCGCCGGGTGGTCGCGTACGTAGGCGCGCACCTCGGCGATCACCTTCTGCTCCTCGTTCTGGAAGCCGACCTGCCGCATGTCGACCTGTCCGGGGAGCAGGCCGCGGGGCGCCTTCCTGCGGCCGAAGAGGCTCATCTGGCCGACGCGCACGTGCAGTCGCAGCCATTCCGGGAGGTCGCCGACGGCGAGGTCCGGCAGCCGGGCCGGGTTGGTCGCGAAGGTCCAGGCCTGCATCTCGCCGTCGTCGTCAAGCTGCGCCGCGACGGCCGCCATCCGTTCCACCACCGAGGCGACGGTACCGCGGGAGTAGAGCGCGCTCATCGAACCCGAGGCGTCGAGGACGAGGACCACCCGGGCGGTCACGCCCGCCGCGCCGTTCTTGCCGAGGCTGACGGCGACCTGCTGCTTGCGCAGGGAGAGACGGCCGCGCATGTCCTCCGGCAGCCGCTCCTCCCCCTTGACCATCCGGACGGCGGGAGCAGGCGCGGGGACGGGAGCCGGCACGGCGGCGGGAGTCGGCACGGCGACGGGAGCCGGCACGGCGGCGGGAGCGGGCACGGTCGCCGGAGCGGGCACGGTCGCGGGGGCGGGGACAGGAGCGGGCACGGTCGCCGCCGGCGCCGGTGCGTCGTCGACGGTGATCCCGAAGTCCGTGGCCAGTCCGGCGAGCCCGCTCGCGTACCCCTGACCCACCGCCCGGAACTTCCAGACGCCGGCCCGCCGGTAGAGCTCACCGCTCACGAAGGCCGTCTCGGGCCCGGCGGTCATCTCGAAGCGGACGAGTTCGACCCCGGACCCCGCGTCGAGGAGCAGCAGGTGCAGCCCGGGGACCCGGCCGAAGGTGCCGCCGTCCGCGGAGGCGCAGAGCGCGACCCGTTCGACGCCCGGCTCCAGGGCCGCCAGGTTCACCTCCAGCGCGTCCGCGCCCGGCCGCTTGCCGAGGTGGCGTACGGCGCCGGAGGCGTGGACCGGCTGGTTGTAGAACACGAAGTCACCGTCGGAACGGACCCGCCCGCCGCCCGCGAGCAGCAGGGCGGACGCGTCCAGGTCCGGCACGCCGGGCCCCGGCCGCCAGCCGAGCACCACTCTCACGGAGGCCGCCTCGACCTGGAGGTTGGCGCCTTTGCTCAGTGTCGTCACGACGCACAGTCTGCCCGCTGGGCCGCCGCTCCCGGTAGGAGTACGGGACAACGGCGCCGGTCGTTCAGGAGGCCCGGCGGGTGCGGTGCGGGAGGGACGAGGCTGCGGGGCGCCGGCGATGCGCAGTTCCGCCGGGCCCCACCGGCCGGTGCGCGACAGGAGTGGAAGCGGGAACGGGGCCGGGGCCCGCACCGTCGGTGCGGACCCCGGCTCTCGGCTGCGCGTCGGCGTCAGGCGGGCACGATGTTCTCGGCCTGCGGGCCCTTCTGACCCTGGGTGACGTCGAAGTTCACCTTCTGGCCCTCCTGGAGCTCACGGAAGCCCTGGGTGGCGATGTTCGAGTAGTGGGCGAACACGTCGGCGCCGCCGCCGTCCTGCTCGATGAAGCCGAAACCCTTTTCCGCGTTGAACCACTTCACGGTGCCGGATGCCATATGGATTCTCCTTCGGGGCTGTACCCGGGGCCGCACTGTGCGACACCGGCGTCGCCGTGTTGATTGACCCTGTCCGAAAGCATCCGGAAATTAAGAAGTGCACCGGTCGGAAAATCCGACGGGGGTGCTTGAAATCTTTGGGAACCACACCTGCAACTGAACGGCACAGTAGCACAGAGAAACGGTTCGACCTCGAAGAGTTACTGCATGCGGGGTGCCGGTCAGCCCCGAAATTCCTCCGTCCGGACGGGCGAGGCCTCGGCCAGGGCGCGGGTGACCGCCTCCACTCCCGCCCGCAGCCCGTAGACGGGGGTGTCGGGCTGCTGGCGCCAGGAGTCGTCGATGCCGCCCGCGTCGACGGTGTCGAAGCCGAGCTCGTCGACGAGGGCGCGAACGGTCTTCTTGGCGGACTCGTCGTCGCCCGCCACCGGGATGGCCATGCGGTCCGGGTCGCCGGCCGGACGCGGCCGGTCCAGGATGTCGGCGGCGTAGGTGCCGTTGAAGGCCTTGATCACCGGGTGGCCGAGGTGGCGTTCGGTCCAGCGGCTCTCGGTCAGGCCCTCGTCCTCGATGGCGGCGATGCGGCCGTCGCGCTGGCGCGGGTAGTAGTTGCCGGTGTCGATGACGGCGAAGCCCTCGACGGCCCCGTCGAAGAGCCCGGAGGGCAGGTCGGGGACGTTCTTGAGGGGAACGGTGACCACGACGACCTCCGCGCCCCGGGCCGCCTCCGCGACGGTGACGGCGGTGGCCCCGGTCTCCTCCACGAGGTCGGTCAGGGTCTGCGGGCCGCGGGAGTTCGCGACGGAGACCTGGTGTCCGAGGGCGGTGAGCCGGCGGGTGAGGTTGCCGCCGATGTTCCCGGCGCCGATGATGCCGATCTTCATGAGCTCTCCAGTGCGTACGGAGTCGGATATCGCGTCTGTCCGAACCCCCGGCAGCCCGTCGGCATTCCTCCGGACGGCGGCCGGATTTCCGGAATCCTCCGTACGAGCTAATTCCGGCCATTTCCCGGACGCCGAGAACCGCTTGACGGTGCCTCACGTCATGGAGGGCAGTCGCCGGGGACCGTACCGGCACGCATTCAGAACGGGGAAGGGTACCCACCTGTGTTCACGTTCCCGAGCAAGCGCGCCACGTCCGTCGCCCTGGCGGCCACCGCCGGCGCCGCGGCGCTCTCCTTCGCCCTCGTCACCGGCACGTCCGCCACCGCCGCCCCGCCGCAGTCCGTGTCCGGCAGCCCGGAGGGCGCCTTCAGCCGGATCGCCGACTTCTACGGCTCCTACGTCGACGCCGTCTACGACGGCGACGGCAGCACCGCCGACCGGCTGCGCTCCTTCTACCTCTCCCCGCCGCTCCGGCAGGAGCTGGCGCGGTGGGAGGAGGCCAACCACGCGAACGGCGTGCTGCGCGCCCAGAACGTGCCCCTGCAGTGGAAGGTGACGTCCACCGGCAGCGGGACGGGCAAGACCAACGCCACGGTCACCCTGACCTGGGGAGGCGGCGACACCACCCAGGTCCACGTGCAGGCCGACCTGAAGACGAAGAAGATCACCTCCATTACCGGCTGATCCGGGTGCCCGGGGACACCCGGGGCCCGGACACACGGGTGGGGCCCGCCTTCCGGCGGGCCCCACCCGATCGTTCACGCGCCGCTGGCGTCGAGCATCTCCTCGCGCTCCACGATCTTCACGCGCTCGCGGCCCTGCGGCTCGCCCAGCGCCTTCTCGGCGGCGTCCAGCTTGTACCAGCCCTCCCAGGTGGTGAAACGGACCTGCCGCTCGGCGAGGAAGGCCTCGACCGCCTCCGGCTCGGGGGTGGCCGGCGTGAGCAGGCGGCCCCCGGCGTGGTCGGCGAGCAGGTTGGCGACGGTCTCGTTCGCGTCGCCCTTGGTGTGGCCGATCAGGCCGATCGGGCCGCGCCGGATCCACCCGGTCACGTACGTCGAGGCCAGGTGCTCGCCGTTCTCGATGACGCGGCCGCCCTCGTCGGGAACCGTGCCGGACTCCACGTCCCAGGGGAGCTTGGGCAGTTCGTCGGAGAGGTAGCCCACGGCCCGGTAGACGGACTGGACGTCCCAGGTGGTGAACTCGCCGGTGCCCTTGACGTTGCCCGTGCCGTCGAGCTCGGTGCGCTCGGTGCGCAGGCCGACGACCTTGCCGTCCTCGCCGAGGATCTCGGCCGGGGACTCGAAGAAGTGCAGGAACAGCTTGTGGGGGCGGTCGCCGGTGTCGCGGATCGCCCAGTTCTCCAGGGTCTTGGCGACCATGTCCGCCTGCTTGTTGGAGCGGCGGGTGGTGATCGAGCCCTCGTCGTAGTCGATGTCCTCGGGGTTGACGATGACCTCGATGTTGGGCGAGTGGTCGAGCTCGCGCAGCTCCATCGGGCTGAACTTGGCCTGCGCCGGGCCGCGGCGGCCGAAGACGTGGACCTCCAGGGCCTTGTTGGCCTTCAGACCGTCGTAGACGTTCGCCGGGATCTCGGTCGGCAGCAGCTCGTCGGCCGTCTTGGCGAGGATGCGGGCCACGTCGAGGGCGACGTTGCCGACACCGAGCACGGCCACCTTCTCCGCTTCCAGCGGCCAGGTGCGCGGCACGTCGGGGTGGCCGTCGTACCAGGAGACGAAGTCGGCGGCGCCGTAGGAGCCGTCGAGCTCGACGCCCGGGATGCTCAGGGCGCGGTCCGCGGTGGCGCCCGTGGAGAAGATCACGGCGTCGTAGAACGCGTGCAGCTCGTCGAGGGAGATGTCGTTCGGGTAGTCGACGTTCCCGAACAGGCGAACCTGGGGCTTGTCGAGCACCTGGTGCAGGGCGGTGATGATGCCCTTGATGCGGGGGTGGTCGGGGGCGACCCCGTACCGGATCAGACCGAACGGGGCGGGCATCCGCTCGAAGATGTCGATGGACACACCGGGAGCGACGGCCGCCTCGGACTTCAGCAGCGCGTCGGCCGCGTAGATACCGGCGGGGCCGGCACCGACGATTGCTACCCGCAGAGGGCGAGGCATGACTTGGGTTCCCTTCGACCGACAATCTGACTGATCAAGAGAACCCTAAACTAAGGCGACCCTTACCCGGCACCCGCCCCCCGGTTATGACCCCATAACCCAGACTTATGACTTACCAAAGCCTGACTTTTGGCTGACGCTACGGGAAGCGCCGGTAGCTGTCGAGGGCGGCCGCGCCCGCCAGCATCGCCAGGCCCCGCGCCGTCAGCCGGTCGCGCCACTCCCGCAGCGTCGCGCCCAGCGGCCCGGCCCCGCCCGCCGCCCGGACCCGCTCCAGCACCCGCGCGATCCGCTCCAGGCCGTACCCGCCCCGCCGCAGCTGGTGGGCCAGCAGAACGTCGCGCACGTCGGCGGGGGTGTAGACGCGGTAGCCGGTGCGCGGATCCCGCCGGGGCACGACCAGCCCGGCCCGCTCCCACGTGCGCAGCGTCGCCGGGCGGATGCCGAGCCGGTGCGCCAGCGGCCCGATGAACGTCACGCCCTCCACCGGCTCGGGCGGCCGTTCTCCCCCGGGCGTCAGGCCGCGCAGGGCCTCCTCCACCTCTTCCAGCGTGCGCCGGTCGTCGGCCAGTTGCGCGTGGCTCCCGTCGATCAGCCGCAGGGCCTCCTCGACCTCGCCCCCGTTCACGGCCCGCATGATCGCGCCCGCGGTCGCGTGACCGTGGGCGGGGGCCAGCGCCAGGAAGGCCCGCAGGGCCGCCGCGTGGCGCGGGGCGTAGAGCCGGTACCCGCTCGGCGAGCGCCCGGCCGGCGGCAGGATCCCCGCCTCCTCGTAGTTGCGCACCGCCTGCGTGGACAGGCCGTGCTCGCGCGCCAGATCGATGGGACGCAATCGCATTTTGAGGGTTGGTCCTCCCTGCTCCGGCTGTTTTCCGTGGAAAGTGCGGCCAAAGTTTACACCGGGGCTTCAGCGATACGGTTGAGGTCATGACGGCAACGATCCGGGACGCCGCCCGTCCCTTCAGCGGCGGCGCCCTCACCGCCCTCCTGTCCCCCGCCCCCCGCCTGCTCGCCCTCGGCGAACCCACCCACGGCGTGGAGGCCTTCCCCGAACTGCGCAACGAGCTCTTCCGCCACCTCGTGGAACACGAGGGCTACCGCTCGATCGCCATCGAGAGCGACTGTCTGGCCGCCCTGGTCGCCGACGCGTACGTCGGCGACGGCACCGGGACCCTCGACGGGGCGATGGACCTCGGCTTCAGCCACGGCTTCGGCGCCTCACCCGCCAACCGCGAACTCCTGCGCTGGATGCGCGCGTACAACGAGAGGCGTCCCGCCCCCGAACGGCTGCGCTTCTACGGCTGCGACGCGCCCCTGGAGATGACCGGCGCCGCCTCCCCCCGCGAGGCCCTGACCCGGGTCCACGAGTACCTCACCGCCGCCCGGCTCGACCTGCCCTGGAGCCCCGCGGACCTCGACGCCCTGCTCGGCCCCGACGAGCGCTGGACCGACCCGTGCACCCTGATGGATCCCGCCCGGTCCGTCGGCCGGACCCCCGAGGCCGGGCGGCTGCGCCTGATCGCCGACGACCTGGGCGTGCTCCTCGACGCGCACGCCCCCGACCTGACGGAGGCCACCTCCCCCGACGCGTTCTGGCGCGCGTCCCTGCACGCCAGGACCGCCACCGGACTGCTGCGCTACCACGCCGCCCTGGCCGACGCGGCGCCCGGCCGGCTGGGCGCGCTCGTGTCCCTGCGCGACGTGCTGATGGCCGACCACCTCGACGCCGTCGCGCGCCGCGAGGCCCGCCGCGGCCCCACCCTGGTCTTCGCCCACAACGGGCACCTCCAGCGCGACCCGAGCCACATGGAGTTCGCCGGCCGGCGGCTGCGCTGGTGGAGCGCGGGCGCCCTGGTCTCGGCCCGCCTCGGCGACCGGTACGCCTTCGCCGCCGCCGCCTTCGGCAGCCGCGGCGCCGACGTGCCCGGCCCCGACACCCTCGAAGGGCTCCTGTCGGCCCTCCCGCACGACCGCTGCGTCGTCGATCCCGGCCGGCTCGCCGCGGCCCTGGACCGGACGCCGCCGCCCCGCGTCCCCGCCGACCACACCTATGCCGCCTTCGACCCGGCCGCCACCGGCCGGACCGACGCCCTGGTCTTCGTCAGGGAGGTCTGAGGGCCGTCACAGGACCGCGATGCCCAGCGGGCGGCTGCCCGCCGGGAGCCGGCGCGCCTCACCCGTGGCCGCCCGCTCCCCGGCCCCGGTCCCGGTCCCGGTCCCATGGTGGTGGCCGCTCCCCGGCCGGACCGTCGGCCCGGTGGCGGGTGGCTCCGGGCGGTCCGGTGGACCCGGGGGTCGTCCGATCGGCCGATGCGGAGGGTCGGGTCCCGTGCCCGGTCGAGGCCGTACCCGTCAGGCCTCGTACTCGGTGAGGTCGATGCTGTGGAGGGAGAGCAGGGCTCCGGAATCCGGGTCGCTCGCGTTGCCGTCCTGCTTCATGCCGAGCTTGCGGATCACGTTCTCCGACTCCTCGTTGCCCGACCGGTTGACGGCGACGACCCGGTCCAGGCCCCGGTCCTGGAGGGCGAACTCCAGGGTGGCGTGTGCGGCTTCGGAGGCGTAGCCCTGGCCCCAGAACGGCCGTCCCAGCCGCCAGCAGATCCCCACGGCGTGCTCCACCTCGGCCGGGCCCTCGGGGACGGTCAGGCCCACGGCACCGATCAGCTCGCCGGAGGCGAGGAGTTCGACGGCGAAGACGCCGAAGCCCTCGTCGTCCCATTCCTCCTCCCAGCGCTCGATGGCCTCCGCCGTCTCGTCCAGGTCGAGGACGGAGCCGTCGCCGATCCAGCGCATCACCTCCGGGTCGGCGTGGATCTCCGACAGGGGGACGAGGTCGTCGTCGGTCCAGCGGCGCAGGATGAGGCGGGGGGTACGGATCTCGGTCATGCCCTCATCCTGCCGAACGCGGCCGACCAGGGGTAATCGGGTCCCCTCCGCGCCTTCGGGCGGCCGGTCTCAGGACACGCTGATCGCGTCCAGCTTGGCCCGCAGATAGGTGTGCGAGTCGACCGGCTCGTGCACCACACGGCCCAGCGGGGCGGGCAGGGACTCGACCCGGGTGTGGGGGTCGCACTCGTAGAAGTAGACGAGGGAGAGGAGTTCCTCGGCCGGGGCGTGCGCGGGCGGCGGGAGGACCCGGTGGCGGCCCGCCCGCCAGCGGTCGCCGGTCCAGCGGGCCAGCAGGTCGCCGATGTTCACGGTGAGCGCGGCCGGGTCGTACGGGGCGTCCTGCCAGCCCTCGGCGTCGGTGTGGATCTGGAGCCCGCCGGCGCCGGGTTCCCGGTCCAGGACCGTCACGGTGCCGAAGTCGGTGTGCGGGCCGATGCGGAACTGGCCGGGCAGGGGCGGGCCGACGGTGGCGGCGCCCGGGTACCAGTTGACGTTGAACCCCCAGGTGGGGTGGCCGGTGTGCCGGGTGAAGTGGTCCTCGGGCAGGGTCAGGGCCACCGCGAGCAGCTCCAGCAGTTCGTCGCAGAGGGCCCGCATCGCCGCGAGGTATCCCGTCACCGGCGGTCGCAGCTGCGGCACCTCGGCGGGCCAGGCGTTGGGCCGGAACCACTCGACGTCCACCGAGGGCACGCCGGTGGGGTCCTCGGCCGCCCAGGACCAGGATTCCTTCAGGTCGGGCGGGGAGGCCGTCCCCTCGGCGTAGCTGTTGGCCTCGGCGCCGGGGCCGAGCCAGCCGCGCCCGCCGACGCTGACGGCGTAGGGCCGCTTCGCCTCCGGCGGCAGCCGGAAGAAGGACCGGGCCGCTTCGCGGATCCGGGCGGGCAGCGCCGGGTCCACGCCGTGGCCGGTGACCAGCAGGAAGCCCGCGGCCTGGAGGGCCTCGTCGACGCGGGCCGCGGTGCGGGCCCGCGCGGCGGGGTCACCGGACCGCCACGGTCCGAGGTCGATGACGGGTACCTGGGAGCTCACCATGCGGGTCCTGCCTTCCGGAAGTCGGGAGCCGTCCGCCGGTCGGCCCGGCGGACGGGGGTGGGGCTCAGGGGCGTTCGAGGCCGCTGCACGGCGGCGCGTAGTCCAGGTAGGGCATGTACGAGGACCACTGCGCGCGCGTGATCCGGGGCCCGGTGCGCGCGCAGGCCCCCGCGAGGGCCCGGTCGAGATCGGTGTCGGCCAGCCGCAGGGTGGTGTCGAAGCCCCCGGAGGCCAGTGCCGTGCCGTCGGGGCTGAAGGCGACCGAGCCGACGGCGGTGGTGTGCCCGGTCAGGACCGCCAGCGCGGCGGGGCGGCCGCGGCGGGGCAGGCTCCACAGCCGGACGGTGCGGTCGTCGCTCGCCGTGGCCAGGCTGCGCCCGTCGGGGCTGAAGGCGACCGCGCCGACCACGTCGGTGTGCCCCGTGAGGGCGGCGCGCGCGGCGGGGGCGCGCGGGTCGGAGACGTCCCACAGCCGGACCGGGGCGCGGCCGCCGGACGCGGTGGCGAGGGTGTGGCCGTCGGGGGCGAAGGCGACGGAGAACACGGCGGTCTCGTGGCCGGTGACGACGGCGAGCCCGGCGGGCCGGGTCCGGTCGGTGACGTCCGTCAGGCGCACGGTCGCGTCCTCCCCGGCGGTGGCCAGGACGTGCCCGTCCGGGCTGAACGCGACCGCGCGCACGGTGTCACGGTGCCCGGTGAGCAGCGCGGTCCGCGAGGGCGTCCGCCGGGCGGGATCGTCCACGTCCCACAGCCGTACGCCGCCGCCCGCCCCGGCGGTGGCCAGGGTCCGGCCGTCGGGGGCGAAGGCGAGGGCGCGTACGTCGCCGCCGTCCGCGGGCAGTTCGGCCGCCACCGCCGGGCGGGCGGGGTCGGCCACGTCCCACAGCCGCACGGTGCCGTCGGCGCAGGCGGTGGCCAGGAGGCGGCCGTCCGGCCGGTAGGCCACGGCGCGCAGGTCGTCGTCGTGGCCGGCGAGGGTGGCCACCAGGGTGGGCCGGTCGGTGCCGCGGGTGCGCCACAGCCGGGCGGTGTGGTCCCCGCTGGCGGTGGCGAGCTGGCGCCCGTCGGGACGGTAGGCGAGGGCGACGACCTCCTTGTCGTGCGCGGGCAGCGAGGTCATCAGGGTGGACAGCAGGCTGTCGCGGGTCCGGGCGGTGGGCGAGAGGCGGTGGGCGGTCAGGCTCAGCTGGACGGCGAGGCCCGCCTGGGTGGCGGCGACGTCGGTGGCGGTGTCGGCGAGGTTCTGCGCGACGGCGTCGTTGCGCTGGCGGGTGACCTCCCCCTCGGCCCGTACGGCGTTGCCGGTGGCGACGGCGGCCACCACGACGAGCACGGCGAGCGCGCCGACCAGGCAGCGCAGCCTGCGGGTGCGGCGGCGGGCGGCGTGGCCCGCGGCGGCCTCGGCGGCGGTACTGGCGTCGAGGAACTCCCTTTCCCCGGCGGAGAGTCCGAGGGCGGGCGGGGCGAGGGTCTCGTGGGCCAGGGCGAGCCGGGTGCCGCGCAGCAGCGCACCGGGGTCGCGTCCCACGCCCTCCCAGGCCCGTGCGGCCTCGGCGACCTGGCGGTGGCGGCGCAGCCGTTCGCGGTCGTCGCCGATCCAGCCGCGCAGCCGGGGCCAGGCCCGGATCAGGGCCTCGTGGGTGAGCTCGACCACTCCCTGGTCCAGGGTCAGCAGGCGCAGCGCGGCGGCGCGGGCGAGGACGGTCCGGGTGTCGGCGTCCTGGCCGAGTTCCTCGCGCGCGACGGGCCGTTTGGTGTCCTCGGTGCCCTCGCCGAGGGCGATGAGGTGGACGAACACCTGTCGGGCGAGGGTCTGCTGGTGGGCGGAGAGGGAGGCGTGGAGGGCTTCCGCGGACTGGGCGAGGGCCCCTTCGAAGCCGCCCGCGGCGTGGAAGCCGTCCAGGGTGAGGGCCGCACCGCGGCGGCGCCTCCAGGTCTCCAGCAGGGCGTGGGAGAGCAGGGGCAGTACGCCGACCTGGCCGTGGGCGTGCGCGACGAGGGTGGCCTGGAGGCTGCCCTCGACGGTCAGGCCGGCCCGCCGGGCGGGTTCGACCACGGCGCGGCGCAGTTCGGCGGCGCTCATCGGGCCGACCACGATCTGGGCCTCGTGGAGCACCTCGACGAGTTCGGGGTGGCGGGTGCAGTGCGCGTAGAAGTCGGCGCGCACGCCGAGGACCACGCGGCAGCCCGAGCCCGGGCGCCGGGCGGCCCCGACGAGCGCGGAGACGAACCGGGCGCGTTCGGCGGCGTCGGAGCAGACGGTGAAGACCTCCTCGAACTGGTCGACGATCAGCACCCGTTCGGCCGCGTCGGGCTCCTCGTGGCCGTCGAGGGCCCGCCGGGCCCGGTCGAGGGGGTGGGGTCCGGGGGTGAACACGCTGACGGTGGGGGCGGGGACGTCGGCGCGCAGCCGGGGCAGCAGTCCGGCGTGCAGGAGGGAGGACTTGCCGGCTCCGGACGCGCCGACGAGGGCCACGACGCGGTGGCGGGTCAGGGCGGTGAAGAGGTCCCCGACGAGGCGTTCGCGGCCGAAGAACAGCCCGGCGTCCTCGGCGCGGAACGCGGCGAGCCCGACGTACGGGAGCCCGTCCGGGCCGTCCTGCCGCGCGGGCCCGCCCGCCCCCGCGGCCTCCGCCGCGTCCCCGGATCCGGCGGGCGCGGCGGATCCGACGGCGAGTTCCACGGCGACGGCGTGCCAGCGGCGCTCCCACTCCCCCGGGTCGCCGCCGCAGGCGCGCACGTAGGACAGGGTCACGTCCAGGCTGGGCAGCCGGCGGCCGGCGGCGGCTCCGGAGAGGGTGGCCACCGAGTAGTGGGCGCGGGCGGACAGGTCGCGGTACGGCGGGGATCCGGCCTCGTGGCGCAGGCGGCGCAGGGCGGTGGCGAACTCCAGCAGAGCCCCGTCCCCGCCTTCCAGCGGACGTTCCTTGCGTGCCATGCGCCGCTCCTTCCACCCCGGCCCCTTTTCTGCGGTCCGGGGTGGATTGTTCAGCAATTGTTTGTTCGCTGCCAGAGCCCCGACGGCGAACAACGCGGGGCGGCTACACCTGGGTCCGGACGGCGGCGGCCGGAATACGGACGCGTCGGCACCCGGACGCGTGGCCCGCCGGGGCACGGGGGTGACCCGGACGGGACCACGGCGGGGACGGCGGGGACGGCGGGGACGGCGGGGACGGCGGGGACGGCGGGGACGGCGGGGACGGCGGGGATGGCGGGGACGGCGGACGGAACGGCGGACGGAACGGCCGCGGAACGCACCGGAGAGGAGGACCGGACGGATGAGGCGAGCACGAGGGGGCCCGGTGGCCGCCCTGGCCGCGGCGGTGGCGCTGGCGGCACTCACGGGCTGCGGGGCGGGCGGAGGTCCCGCGCGGCCGGATCCGGGCCCGGCCCCCGGGCCGCGCTCCACGGCGGCGGCCCCGGAGCCGGACGCCGGTGCGTCCCGGCTGCTGGCCCGGGCCGAGCAGGTCCTGATCAGCCGCTGCATGGCGGAGCGCGGGTTCGCGTACGCCGTCACCGAGCCTCCGGCGCCGGAGCGGCGCTCCTTCCCGTACGGGGTGGACGACGTGGAGTGGGCCCGGGTCAACGGCTACGGCGGCCGGGCCGCCCGCGAGGACGAGCGGGCCCGGGCGGCCGATCCCAACCAGCGCTGGTTCCACCGGCTGTCGGCGCGCGAGCGGGCGGCCGCCCGTACCGCGCTGATGGGCGCCTCGCCGGTGGGGCTCTCCGCCAGGACCCCCACCGGCATGACCCTCACGGCGAGCACGCAGGGGTGCCTGGCGCAGGCGCAGCGCGCGCTCTACGGGGACCTGGCCGCCTGGTTCCGCGTCAAGGTCGTCACGATGAACCTCCGCCCCGCGCAGGAGGAACGGGTCCGCCGGGACCCGCGGTACACGGAGGCGGTCGGGCAGTGGGCGGCCTGCATGCGGGCGGCCGGCCGCCCGTACGACTCCCCCGACGCCTCCCGGAGCGCGGCGGCCGCACTGGCCGACGACCTGCCGGCGCAGCGGGCCGACGCGGCCGAGACCGCCCTGGCGGTCACCGAGGCGACCTGTGCGACCGGCACCCCGCTGAGCCGGGTCTCCAGAGCTCTGGACCACACCTACGGCGACGAAGTCCGCGCGCTCCACCGGGACGAGATCGACCTCAGGCGAAGGCTCCAGAACGACGCGCTCCCCAGGGCGGAGCGCGTCGTGTCACCACCCGACCGAAGCACCGATGCCACGACACGATCCGGAGGATCCCATGCGTAAGTTCCGTACGACCATGCTGGCCTGCGCGCTCGCCCTTCCGCTGCTCGCGCTCCCCACGACCCTCACCACCGCCTCGGCGGCCCCGGCCGACGCCTCCGGCGTGGCGGCCGACGGCAACTACTGGGTCTGGGCGGACACCAACCGGGGCGGCCCGGCCTGCGGCTGGAGCGGCAACGACTCCGACTGGCGCACCTGTGGCGCCGGGAACAACTACGACATGAACGACCGGGCCTCGTCCTGGTGGAACAACGGCTACGCGGGCTCGCTCGGCGACGTCCGGGTCTACGAGAACATCGGCTACGGCGGCGCCTCCACCTGCGCCCCCAACGGCTCCTCGGGCAACATCCCGTGGGAGTGGAACGACCGGATCTCCTCGCACAAGTGGGTCACGAACTGCGGTTTCTGATCCGCTGTCGCAAGACCGTCGCGAACGGCCTCCCGGGACCCGAACCCGGGAGGCCTCTCGCCTTCCGCCTTCCGCCTCCCGCCTCCCGCCCTCCCCTCAGCGCCCGGCGGCGCGCAGGACGTACCGGCCGGCTCCCCGGTGCTCGAACCCGGCCCGGAGGAGCGCGGCCCGCGAGGGCCCGTCCGCCCCGTCGGCGGTGGCGCACAGCTCGTGCGCTCCGGGCTGGGCGAGCGCCCAGCGGGCCAGCGCGCGCAGGGCCTCGGTGGCGTGTCCGCACCCGCGGGCGGAGGGGACCAGCTCGCAGCCGGTCTCCGCGCGGCCTTCGGCGTCGGGGGCGGCGTGGAAGCCGATCCGGCCGACCGCGCGGCGGTCGCGGGCGCGCACGATCGCGTACGGGCCCCAGCCCGGCCGGTAGGCGCCCCGGTCCCGGGCCCGGAGCAGCAGCGCGGCGGCGGCGCGCGTCCCCTCGGGGGGTCCGTCGGCCGTCCAGGTGAAGCCGCCGGTGCCGCCGTCGGCCAAGTCCCGTGCGAGCGACGGGGAGATCTCGCAGAGCACGACGCCCGTGCCCACGACGGGGTCCCCGTACCAGCGCCAGGTCCTCCGGCGGGGCAGGCCGGGGAAGGCGGCCCGGCCGGTGGCCGCCAGCAGGGTCTCCCAGGGGGCGTCCGGCCCGGAGCGCGGCACGTGCGGGAAGAGCCGGTCGAGGACCAGGGCCGCGGCGGGGTCCTCGCCGCGCCAGTGGGTGACGCCGAGGCCGTGGAGGACGTCGTGGGTGTGGAGCAGCAGTTCTGCGGTGCCCATCGCGGCGAAGCCGCCGGGGCCCGCGGAGCCGGCCGGGTGCCAGGCCCGGTCGTCGGGGCGGACGGCCCGGACGGCTGCGGCCAGCAGGAGCCCGCTCGCCCCGACGAGGTCGACGAGGGCGCCGGGCGGGGTGCCGGGGGCGGCGCCGACCGCGAGGGGGAGGTAGGAGCCGGTGACCCGGCCCGCGAGCTGCGCGGCGAATCCGGTCAGGTCCCCGGCCAGGTGGACGGCCGTCTCGCGGCAGCTCCACTCCAGTCCCGCCGCCGGGGCGGACCAGTCCAGGTGGGCGACGGCGCGCAGCGCGCGGACGGTGGCGGACACGGCGGCGGCCAGTCCGCCCGCGGGGTCCTCCCCCGTCACGGCTACCTGCTCACCGTGCGGAAGGGGGCGAGGTCCGGTTCGACCCAGCCGGCCCGGGCCCGCGGGGAGTCGAGCGTTTCCGGACGGTAGAAGCGGGCCGGCAGCTCCTTGTCGAGCAGCTGGGGGTGGCGGTCGAGGAAGCGGGCGAAGTCGTCCGCGTCCGGCCCGGCCGCGTGCCGGCCGACGAGTTCCACCCAGGCCCGGGTGAGGGTGGCGTGGAACTTCTCGGGCACGCCCGCGCGGAGCGTGATGCCGCGGATGCCGTCGCCGATCAGGTCGGCCGCGGCGGGGACGCCGAGCCGGCGCACGGCCAGCCAGGTCAGGTGGACGTGCTCGCGGTGGCCGAAACGGCCGGTGGCCTCCTTCACCTCGGCGAACAGCGAGGCGAAGTCGGTGGCGGGTACGGGGGCGGAAACGGAGACGGGGACGGGCGTGGGGGCGGTCATGAGGGCACCTCGGTGAGAGCGTTCAGGGCGGCGCGCAGGGCGGCGAGCGCTTCGTCGGGCAGCCCGGCGAGGGCGCGGCGCTCCAGGTCGGTGACGGCCTGCCGGATCGTGGTGGCGGCGCGCAGTCCGGAGGGGGTGAGTTCGACGAGGACCGCGCGGCGGTCTCCCGGGCGGGTGCCCCGGGTGATGTGGCCGCGCCGTTCCAGGCGGTCGAGCACGCTGGTCAGCGTGGTGGGGCGGGTGCCCGCGGCCGCGCCGAGTTCGGACACGGTCCGGCCGCGGCCGTCGGCGAGGTTGGCCAGCGCGTTGATCTCGGAGGGGGTCAGGTCGAGGTCGGCCAGCTCCGCGGCGAGCACCTGGAGGGTGGCGTGGGTGGCCCGCTGGAGCGCGAGGAGGGCGGACCAGTCGGACGACACGGATTCGGACTTCACGATTCCGGACTATACGATTTCGTACTAACGGGCGCCAGTCGAGCGCCCCCGGACCCGCCGTCCCGGCACCTGCCGCGGATCGCCGGTGGGCTCAGTCGGGGAGCCCCGCACCGCACCGGGAGCAGTAGCGGGCGTCGGACCCGGTGGCGAGGCGCCCGCAGTCGGAACAGACACGGTGCAGCAGGCAGGCGGACTCGCCGCCCCCGCCTCCGGCCCGGAGCCCGGCGGCCGGTGACGCGGCGGGACCGGCTCCGATACCGAGGCCGGGGCGCCGGGTGTGCACCGTCAGGTAGGTCATCCCGTGTGGGCCCGCGGTCAGGGAGCGCCGCGCACCGCGCGCGAGCAGGACGGCCGAGTGCGGGCGCAGCCGGTGGGAGCCGTCCTCGGTGTCGATCCGCCCGGCGCCGTCCACGACCACGAGCAGGACGTCGAGGACCGGCTCGGCGTGCTCCGCGATGACGGCGTCGGGGCGCAGCCGGACCAGGTTGGCGTCCAGCCCCCGCGCCGCGCCGGTCAGCCGCCACAGTGCGCCGGTGGCCCCCTCGGGGGCGTTCGCGATCACCGCGTCGAGGTCGGCCAGAACCCCGGTGGGGTCCGGGAGCGTCGTCATGCCGGTCCTTCCTTCCGTCCGCGCGTGCCCCCGCAGTCATACACGATCGGGACCGGCGGCCCGGGGCTCTTGCGCCCATCGCGCGGCTGCCGGGGTCACCCCCGCCACCGCCCTCGCACGGCTGACCGATAAAGTCGTGGCCGGATCGCGTCGGCCGTACACGGAACGGACGCACGGCCCGGCCCGAGGTCGATCACCGGGCCGCGGCCCGGCTCCCCGCGCTGTTCCCCGCCGCCCTGTCCTCCTGCCCCGGAACCCGCCCTGCCATGAACCCCGGTACCGCCACCGCCACCCCGTCCGTCACCGCCCCCGATCCCCGTCCGGCCCCGCCCCGGGCCCCGGCCCGGCCGAGCGCGGCCGCCGCCGTCCACAGCGTCAGCGCGGCGACGACGGTGCTGCTGGCCCTCGTCGCGATCGGCGCGATGATCCACGAGCCGGTGCTCATCCCGCCGCTGGCCGCGAGCGCCGCCCTGATCCACAGCGCCCCCACACTCCCGCTGGCGCAGCCGCGCGGGGTGGTCGTCGGCCATATGATCGGCGCCGCGGCGGGCTACGCGGTCCTCGCGGCGGCGGGCAGCAGCGCCTGGGCGGCGGCCCTGGCGGCCGGGCTGACCCTCGCCCTGCTCACCCTCGCCCGCACCCCGCACTCCCCGGCCGTGGCCACGGCCGTGGTGACCGTCCTGCAGACCCCGGCGCCCGCCCGGTTCGTCCCGCTGCTGTTCGGATCCACCGTGCTCCTCGTCCTCACCGGTTACGCCGGCTCACGCGTCCGCCGCAAGGCGCCGAGGTACCCCGCCTACTGGTGGTGATGACCCGCTGGCGCGCCTGCACGGCCCCGGGGGGCGGCGGGCGCTACTTCTTGTGCTGTGGAAATTTCTGCGAAGGACGTCTTCGGCGCCCCCTGCTGGGTGAGCCTGATGGCCCGCGACCTGGAAGCCTCCCAGCGTTTCTACGGCGCGGTCATCGGCTGGACCTTCCGCCCCGCGCGGCTCGGCGAGGGGTTCTCGGTGGCCATGCTGGACGGGGTCCCGGTCGCCGGCATCGGCGCCCTGGCCGCCGACCTGGCCGTGCCGGTGGCCTGGACCCCCTACTTCGCCGTCGACGACGCCGACGTGGCCGCGAGCCGGGTCCGCGAGCGCAGCGGGACGGTCGCGGTCGGGCCGGTCTCCTTCCCCTCCGGCGGCCGGGCGGCCCTGGTCGCCGACCTGGACGGCGCGGTCTTCGGGATCTGGGCCGGGCCGGTCTCCGCCGGCTGGCGCGTGGGCAAGGGACCGGCCCCGGCCTGGCTGGAGCTGCGCACCCGCAACGCCTTCGACGCCGCGCTCTTCTACGGCGAGGTGCTGGAGTGGGCCACGGGCCGCCCCGGCTGCTGCGAGGTCTCCTACGAGCAGGAGCAGGTCGTCCTGCGGCACGACGGCGATCCGGTCGCCCGGCTGGACAGCGGCCCGGTGGAGCCCGGCGCCTACAACCCGTACACCCGGCCCCGCTGGCACGTCCACTTCCGCGTCCCGGAACTGGACGCGGCCGTGGAGGCGGCCCTCGACCTCGGCGGACGCACCGTCTCGGTGGTCACCACGACCGGGACGGAACGCTCCATCGCCCTCCGCGACCCCGACGGGGCCCTGTTCACCCTCACCTCCGGCGGCTGAGCCGGCCGCGGGAGCCGGCCCCGGCCGCAGACCGTCGCCGGTCGCCCGTCGCCGGTCGCCGGTCGCGGGGCGGACGGCCCGTTGCGACACTGGCCCGGGAGGTGGTGCGCCATGGACCCGGTGGCGGCGCTGGACCGGATCGCCTTCCTGCTGGAGCGCGCGCAGGCCCCCACCTACCGGGTGCGGGCATTCCGTACCGCGGCCGCCGCCCTGACCCGCATGGGCGGGCGGGAGACGGCCGAGCGGGCCGCGGCCGGCTCCCTCGAATCGGTGAAGGGCATCGGACCGAAGACGGCCCGGGTCGTGACCGAGGCACTGGCCGGTGACGTCCCGGAGTACCTGCGCGCCCTGGAGGACGAGGCCGCCGCGATGCCCGGGGGACCACCGCCCACGCCCGCCGCCGCGGCCCTGCGCGCGGCCCTGCGCGGGGACTGCCACGTGCACTCGGACTGGTCGGACGGCGGTAGCCCGATCGAGGCCATGGGCCGGGCCGCCGCCGCCCTCGGACACGACTGGGCGGTGTTGACGGACCACTCGCCGCACCTGACGGTCGCCCGGGGCCTGACGGCCGAACGGCTGCGCGAACAGCTGCGGGCCGTGGCGGAGCTGAACGCGGCGTGGGCGCCGTTCCGGCTGCTCACCGGCATCGAGTGCGACATCCTGCCCGACGGCTCCCTCGACCAGGAGCCGGAGCTGCTGGACGAGCTCGACCTGGTGGTGGGATCGGTGCACTCGAAGCTGCGGATGGACTCCCCGGCCATGACGCGCCGGCTCCTGACGGCGGTGCGCAACCCGCTCATGGACGTGCTCGGGCACTGCACGGGACGCCTCGTCACGGGCCGCACCCGCCCCGAGTCCGAGTTCGACGCCGCGCGGGTGTTCGCGGCGTGCGCGGAGTCCGGCACCGCGGTGGAGATCAACAGCCGGCCCGAGCGGCTGGACCCGCCCCGGCGGCTGTTGCGCCTGGCCGTGGCGGCGGGCACCTTCTTCGCCCTCGACACCGACGCGCACGCCCCGGGCCAGCTGGACTGGCAGATCGTCGGCTGCGAGCGGGCCGTGGAGTGCGGGGTGCCCCCCGGCCGGGTGGTCAACACCTGGTCCGCGGAGCGGCTGCGGGAGTGGACCCGTACCCGCGTCTGACGCGGATCAGCCCAGGCCCGCACCGAGGACCAGGAGCAGCAGCACGTCGGCCCCGGCGACCCCCATCGTGGCCAGGAACGGCATCCGGCCGCCCGCCCGCGCCGCGGCGCACAGCAGCACGCACGTCAGCGCGAGCAGGCCCCGGGCGTACGGGCCGCTCCGCCCCGGCGGCCCGAGGAGCAGGCAGGCCGTGGAGGCGAGGACCAGCCCGGCGGCGACCGCGGCCGAGCGGCGGGCGCCGAGGCGCTGGGGCAGGCCGCGCACCCCGGTGGCGAGGTCGTCGGCGATGTCCGGGAGCACGTTGGCGAAGTGCGCGCCCGCGCCGAGCAGGGCGGCGGCGCCGGTCAGCCAGAGCGGCGGCCAGGGCCGCCCGGGCAGGGCGAGCGTCACGAAGGCCGGGAGCAGCCCGAAGGCGAGGGCGTACGGGGCCCAGGACGCGGCCGTGGCCTTGAGCCGCAGGTTGTAGGCCCAGGCGGCGCCGACCCCCACGAGGTGCGCGGTGCCCGCGAGCGGCCCCGCGGCCAGCGACAGCGGCACGCACAGCAGCAGGGCGCCCACCGCGGCGCGGGTCACGGCGACGGCCGGCAGGGCGCCCGCCGCCAGGGGCTTGTCGCGCCGGCCGGTGGCGCGGTCGCGCCGCAGGTCGGCCCGGTCGTTGGACCAGCCCACCGACAGCTGCCCGGCCGCCACCGCGGCGGCCGTCAGGGCGGTGCCGGCGGCCCCGCGCCCGGCCGCGGCGGCCAGCGCGCCCGCGAAGAGGGTGACACCGGCTGCCGGAACGGGGTGACACGCCCGCACCAGCCCGCCCACGAGGCCGACGGATCCGACCCGCGGCCCGGAGGCCGGATCCGGGCCGGGGCCGGGGACGGGGACGGGGCCCAGGGCGGGGAGGGGACCGGAGGCGGGGCCGAGGTCGGGTACGGGGCCGGGGGTGGGCACGGGGTCACGCTACGCCGTGACGGCATGCCCGTCGCGCACCCTTCGCGCCGTTCGCCCGATGACGCCCGTTCTTCCCTATGTTGGGCCAATGACACGTGTCCTGGCAGTGAGCAGCGTGTTCCCGCCCCACCAGTACCCCCAGCCGCAGATCACGGAGGCGCTCGCCCGCTGTCTGCCGCCCGGCACCGACCCCGCCCTGCTGCGCCGCGTGCACGCCTCGGTGCGGGTCGCCACCCGTCACCTCGCGCTCCCGCTGGAACGCTACGGTCCGGGCACCGACTTCGGCGCCTCCAACGCCCTCTTCGTCCGGTGCGCCCTGGACCTCGGCGCCGAGGCCGTGGAACGCGCCCTGGCCGGGGCCGCGCTGACGGCCGGGGAGATCGACCTGGTGCTGTCCACGACCGTCACCGGGCTGGCCACCCCCTCCCTGGAGGCCCGGCTGGTGGCGCGCACCGGGATGCGCCCCGACGTGCGCCGGATGCCGCTCTTCGGCCTCGGCTGCGCGGGCGGCGCGGCCGGACTCGGGCTGCTGCACGAACAGCTGACGGGCCGTCCCGGGCTGGCGGCCCTGCTGCTGTCCACCGAGCTCTGCTCCCTCACCCTCCAGCCCGCCGACACCTCGATGGCCAACCTGGTGGCCGGGGCGCTCTTCGGGGACGGCGCCGGGGCCCTGCTGGCGGTGGGGCCCGGCCATCCCCTGTACGACACCGGCGCCGGGCCGGTGGTGGTGGCGGCGCGCAGCCGCCTCTACCCGGGCACCGAGCACCTCCTCGGCTGGGACATCGGCCACTGGGGCTTCCGGATGGTGCTGGGCCGCGAGGTGCCGGAGCTGGTACGGCTGCACGTGGTGGAGGAGGTCGAGTCCTTCCTCGCCGCGCACGACCTCAAGCCCGCGGACGTCGACGCCTGGATCTGCCACCCCGGCGGCCCGAAGATCCTCGACGTGCTGGCCGGGGCCCTGGGACTGCCGGAGCACGCCTTCGCGCACAGCCGCCGCTCCCTGGCCGAGGCGGGAAACCTCTCCTCGGCGTCCGTCCTGCACATCCTCGGCTCCGTCGGGGCGGCCGGTCCGCCGCCGCCGGGATCGGTCGGGCTGATGCTGGCCTTCGGCCCGGGCTTCTCCTCCGAACTCGTCCTGCTGCGCTGGTGAGGCCCTGATGCCGACGACGACCCCCTACCTCCTGCTCCTGGCCCTGGTGGCGGCCGAGCGGATCGCCGAGCTGGTCACCGCCCGCCGCAACGCCGTGCGGAGCCTGGCGCTCGGCGCCCGGGAGTACGGCCGCGGCCACTACCCGGCCATGGTCGCGCTGCACACCGCCCTCCTCGCGGGCTGCGCGCTGGAAGCCCCGTACCGGCCGTTCCTGCCCGCCCTCGGCTGGACGGCGCTCGGCCTCGCGGTGGCGGCGCAGGGCCTGCGCTGGTGGTGCGTCGCCACGCTCGGGCCGCGCTGGAACACCCGGGTGCTCGTGGTCCCCGGGCTGCCGCTGGTCACGGGCGGGCCCTACCGGTGGCTGCGGCATCCCAACTACGTGGCGGTGGTGGCCGAGGGGCTCGCGCTGCCCCTGGTGCACTCGGCGTGGCTGACGGCGACCGCGTTCACGGTGCTCAACGCCCTGCTGCTGCGGGTCCGGATCACCTGCGAGGACCGGGCCCTGACCACCTGCGGCGGGACGGCGACCCCCGCCGCCGCTGCCGCCGGAGGTCCGGCCATCCCGAGTACCCCGGGGGTCGCGCCGTGATCGACCTGCTGGTCGCGGGCGGCGGCCCGGCGGGACTGGCGACCGCGATCCACGGCGCGCTGGCCGGGCTGGAGGTGGTCGTCCTCGAACCAAGGCCCACCCCGATCGACAAGGCCTGCGGAGAGGGCCTGATGCCGGGCGCCGTCCGCCGGTTCGAGGAGCTGGGCGTGACGGTGCCCGGCCGGCCCTTCCACGGGATCCGCTACGTGGACGGGGTCACGGGCCGCAGCGCGGAGGGCCTGTTCGGCGCCGGTCCCGGGCGCGGCACCCGCCGTACCGAGCTCCAGGCGGCGCTCGCGCGGCGGGCCGCGGAGCTGGGCGTACGCGTCCTCCCCCGGCGGGCCGACGAGGTGCGCCAGGACGGGCAGCGGGTCGGCGCGGGCGGCCTGACGGCCCGGTACCTGGTGGCGGCGGACGGACTGCACTCGCCGGTGCGGCGCGCCCTGGGTCTGGCGGTGGCGGCCCCGGCGGGACGGCCCGCGCGGTACGGACTGCGCCGGCACTACCCCGTGGCGCCCTGGAGCGACCTGGTGGAGGTGCACTGGGCGCACGACTGCGAGGCCTACGTGACCCCGCTGGGACCGGACCGGACCGGGGTGGCGGTGCTGACCTCGCGGCAGGCGCCCTTCGACGTCCAGCTGGCCGACCGCTTCCCGGAGCTGGCCGCACGGCTGCCGCCCCCGGCCCCGGGCGCCGGGGTGCGCGGCGCCGGGCCGCTGCGCCAGCGGGCGCGGACGAGGGTGTCGGGACGGGTGCTGTTCGTCGGGGACGCGGCCGGGTACGTGGACGCGCTGACCGGGGAGGGGCTGACCCTGGCGGTCGCGGCGGCGGGTGAGGCCGTACGGTGCGTGCGAGCTGACCGGCCGCAGGAGTACGAGCGCGCCTGGCGGGAGCTGTCGCGGGCGTACCGCGTCCTGACCTCGGCCCTGCTGTGGGCGCGCGGGCGGCCGGTGCTGGCCGGGCGGGTGGTCCCGCTGGCCGCGCGCCTGCCCGGGGTGTTCACGGGTGCCGTGAACCTGCTGGCACGGTGAGAGGGGCCCCGGCCGCGCAGTAAGCGGCCGGGGCCCCTCGTCCGGGTGGGGTCAGGCGGTGCCGCCCGTCCCCGTGTGGGGCGGCCGGTGCATCAGCGCCAGGCCGGCCAGGACCGCTCCGGCGCCGGAGCAGAGCACCGCCGTGACGCCGGCCCACGGGTACGCCCCGCCGAGCGCGCCCAGGAGCGGGTCGAAGAACACGACACCGCCCACGACGTGCAGGGTGACCACCGCGAGGGCGGCCACGGCCGAGACCCGCCAGACCACGGCGGTGTCCCGTACGGCCAGCAGCGCGCCGACGAGGAGGCACAGCAGGGCCGCGGCCGGAGCCGTCCACCGGGCGGGGTCCCCGGCGGGCAGGGCCGCGGCCAGGTCCTGCGGCAGGTGCAGGGCCCCGCACAGCAGCAGCGCGGCGGCCGTGGGCCAGCGCAGGACGTGGCGCAGCGCGCCCCGGTCCCGGGCCGGGACGGTCACCGGCCCGGGGGGCGCCGCGGGCACGGGCCGTCGCTCCGGGGGCGGCGGCGGTGCCAGGGGCGGCCGGGTGGGCCGGAGCGCGGCCGGAGCCCCGCCGCAGGGCCCGCCGGGGAGCCCGTCCGAGGGCCCGCCGGGGAGTCCTCCGGGAGGGCCTTCGGGGAGCCCGTCGGCAGCATTTTCGGGCCCCAGGATGCTCGCCAGGAGGGCGACGTCCTCGATGGAGCGGCCGACCGCCGCCGCCCGCAGGGTGATGTCGGCTTCGGCCTCCTCCTGGGGCTGCTCGGCCAGCAGGGCGACCATCCGCCGGACCTCGTGGACGGGTCGGGCGACGGCGGCCGCGCGCAGCGCGTCGTGGCCGGGGCTGGCGGGTTGGCCGGTCTGCTTCAGGAGGCTCACCAGGGCGGTGACCTCCTCGACGGGGCGGCAGGTGGCGGCCGTCTCCAGCAGGGTGCGCATCGGTTCGCTGTGGGGTTCGGGGTGGTTTCCGGCGCCGGGCCCGGGCTCCGGCGGCGGTGGCATCGGGGCGGGTGGGGCGGCCGGGGCGGTGACCGGCGGGGCGCCGGCGGCGGGGTCCCGGGTGCCGTCGGAGGCGCCGGCCGAGGTGGGGTCCGGGGTGAGGGGTGGACCGTCGCGGTCGTCGTGTGCGGTGGCCGCGAGGGTGCTGGGGTCATTCATGGAAAGCTCCGTTCGCCGACACGCGGGTCTACACGTCGCGCGCCGGTCATCGTGCGTCATGGGAATCGCACGCTTCGTTACATTCAGCGCCACGGACGGGCACTGCGCCATTCGGGGCGGGCAAACGGGTCTGTGCCCCCGCCCGTACGGGGCCGCGGGCCGGACACGCCCGGGCCGTCGCCCCTCGGGGGCGGCGCGCGGGGGAGAGTGGGCCGGTCCCGTCGCCGAGGAGGACGCCGCCGTGCCGGATGCCCGCCCCGCCCGCCGCCCGGCCCTCGCGCGGCTGCTCCCGGGCGCCGTGCTGTCCGCGCTGTTCCTGCTGGGCGCCGCCGCCGTTCCGGGAGCGCCCGCCGTGGGGACCGCTGCCGCGCCGCGCCCGGTCGTGGCCACCGCCGAGGGGCCCGTACGGGGGCGCGCGCACGGCCCGTACGCGACCTTCGAGGGCCTCCCCTACGCCGCCCCGCCCACCGGGCCCCTGCGCTGGCGGCCGCCGCGCGCCGCCCCGCACCGGACGGGGGTGCTCGACGCGGGGGCGCCGGGGGCCCGCTGCGTCCAGCTGCCCGCGCTCGGACCGGGCGGGGCCCGCGGCTCGGAGGACTGCCTGTACCTGAACGTCACCGCTCCCGCGGGGCCGGGCCGGGGGCGGCCCGTGATGGTGTGGTTCCACGGCGGCGGCTTCCGCAACGGCGCCGGGGACCCCTACCGGCCGGAGCCACTGGTGGTGCGGGGCGGCGTGGTGGTCGTCACGGTCAACTACCGGCTCGGCGTCTTCGGCTTCTTCGGACATCCGGAGCTGGGCGGCGCCCCCGACTTCGGGCTCGCGGACCAGCAGGCGGCGCTGCGCTGGGTCCGGGCGAACGCGGCCGCCTTCGGCGGGGACCCGGACCGGGTCACCCTCTTCGGGGAGTCGGCGGGCGGGCTCAGCGTGTGCGCGCACCTGGTGTCCCCCGCGTCGGCGGGACTGTTCCGGCGGGCGATCGCCCAGAGCGGGTCCTGCTCGACCGCGATGCCGCCGTACGCCCTGCTGCCGACCCTCGGCGCCTACGAGCCCTTCGTGCCCGAGGAGCGCACGGTCGCGGCCGGAGTCGCGGCGGCGGCCCGGCTCGGCTGCGGCGACCGGCCGTCCGGAGCGGTCCTGGAGTGCCTGCGCGGCCTGGACGCGGGCCGGCTGGCGACGACCGCGCTGATGGACGGCTTCTCAGGGGTCTCCTACGGCAACGCCCTGCTGCCCCTGGAGCCGCGCCGGGCCCTGGAGGCCGGACGCTTCCACCGGGTTCCGGTGGTGCAGGGCACCACGCTGGACGAGATGCGGCTCTTCGTCGCGCAGACCCTGGCCGCGTACCCGGTGGACGGTGAACGGGGCTACCGGGAGCGGCTGTCGGCCTCCTTCGGCGGCTCGGCCCCGGCCGTCGCGGCCGCGTACCCGTCCGCCGCCTTCCCGACGGCGGCGCTGGCCTGGGCGACCGCCCTCTCCGACGCCTCCTTCACCTGCCCCGCGCTGCGCGACGGCCGGGCGCTGGCCCGGCACGTGCCCACGTACGGGTACCTGTTCGGGGACCGGGACGCGCCGAACGCCACCGGGCTGCCGGAGCCGGCGGGGTTCCCGTACGGGGCGGCGCACGGCTTCGAACTGCCCTACCTCTTCGAGCAGGTGCCGCTGGCGGCGCCGCAGCGCGGCCTGTCCCGGGCGATGACCGGCTACTGGACGCGCTTCGCCCGCACCGGCTCACCGAACGGGCCGGGCGCCGCCGAGTGGCCGCGCATCGCCCCCCGTGCCGCCTCCGTGCTGATACTGGCTCCGGGGCCGGGCGGGATCCGTCCGGTCGGCGCGGCCTCCGCACACCACTGCGACCTGTGGGACGCGCTCCCGGCGCCCGCCCCCACCCCGTCCTCCGGAAGGTGAAGCCATGAGCGCTCTGCACGAGGTCCTGGAACCGTACGTGGGCGGCGCGGGGGCGCCCGGGGCGGTGGCCCTGGTCGCGCGCGGCGACCGGGTCGAGTCCGTGGCCCTCGGGTACGCGCGGGCGGGCGGGGACACCCCGATGGCTCCGGACTCGCTCTTCCGGGTGGCGTCGCTGACCAAGCCGGTCACCGCCGCCGCGGTGCTGATGCTGGCCGAGGAGGGGCTGCTGACCCTGGACGCGCCGGTGGCCCCCTGGCTGCCGGAGCTGGCCTCGCCGGTGGTCGTCCGCCGGCCCGACGGGCCCGTCGACGACGTGGTGCCGGCCCGGCGGCCCGTCACCGTCGAGGACCTGCTGACCTTCCGGGCCGGCTGGGGCTTCCCGTCCGACTTCGGCCACCCGGCCGTCGGGCTGCTGTTCAGCGAGCTCCGGCAGGGGCCCCCGCAGCCGCAGGGGGTCGCACCGCCCGACGAGTGGATGGCGGCCCTGTCCCGGATCCCGCTACTGCACCAGCCCGGCGAGGCGTGGCTGTACAACACCTGCTCCGACGTCCTCGGCGTGCTGATCGCCCGGGTGTCGGGGCGGACGCTGCCCGGGTTCCTGGCGGAGCGGATCTTCGGGCCGCTGGGGATGGCCGATACCGCGTTCTCGGTCCCGGAGGGCGTGCTGGGCCGGTTCACGGGCTGCTACCGCGCCGGTCCCGAGGGGGGTGCGCCGGAGCTGGTGGACGCCCCCGACGGCCAGTGGAGCCACCCGCCCGCCTTCCCCTCGGGCGCGGGCGGTCTGGTCTCCACCGCCCCCGACCTGTACGCCTTCGCCCGGATGCTGCTCGCCGGAGGGCGCGCCGAGGACGGGCGGGTGCTGCTGAGGCCCTCCTCCGTACGGCAGATGACGACCGACTGGCTTTCGCCGGCCCAGCGCAGGGGCGGCGAACTGTTCCTGGAGGGGCAGGGCTGGGGTTTCGGCGGTTCCGTGGACGTCACGGTCCGGGATCCGTGGAACGTCCCCGGCCGCTACGGCTGGGTGGGCGGTACGGGCACGGCCGCGCACATCGTGCCGTCCACCGGGACGGCCGCCGTCCTGCTGACCCAGCTGGAGATGAGCGGCCCGACCCCGCCCCCGGTCATGCGCGACTTCTGGACCTACGCGGCCGGGCCGGGACGCCCCTGAACCGGCGCGGTCACCCGGCCGGCCGGTCCGGGTGGGCCCCGGTCGCCGCGGCCAGGAGTTCGGGCAGGGTGCCGGGGTGGTGCCGCAGCAGCGGAAGGAGGGCCGCCCAGCGCCCGGCGGGGACGTGGCCCGAGGCCCAACGGGCCACCAGGGCGGCCGTTTCCACGTGGAGGGCCGCCCGTCCGCTCCAGGCAGCGTTCGACACCGCCCCCCAGCCGGAGCCCTGCCCGACCCAGGAGGTGAGCACGCTCGCCGGGCGGACGAGCGGGACCGCCTCGGCCGCCGTCAGCAGCCCCCGCTCGATCGCCGCGCCGAGCTGGTCGAGGGTGACGGCGGCGGCGTCGTCCCGGGTGTCGTAGGCGACGCGCAGGGTCCCCAGCGCCCGGCGCGCCGAAGCGGCGCTCTCCCCCAACGGGCCGGTGTCGCCCGGTGGTTTCCACTCGGGTACCCAGGGGGTGCGGTGCGGCCGGTGCGGCTCCGCGGCGGCCGGCGCCGGTGCGGGCGGCGGCAGCGGGCGGCCGGGCCGGGCGGGACGTCCGGTGCGCAGGACGACGGCCACCGCGGGCGGGCAGTCGGGGCGCTCGGCGAGCAGGACGGCGGCGCTCCGCGGGATCCGGCGGCCCAGCCGGGCGGCCGCGAGCAGACCCCAGTCGAGGCGGTAGGGCTCCTTCAGGATCAGGTACACGGCCCGCCGGGCCTGCTGTTGCCCCCGGTCGGCGTGGTGTTCGGCCCGCAGTCTGCGCAACAGGGCCCCGGTGCCGAGCCGGCGTTCGAGCACGGTGTCGAGGAAGGGTTCCGGGTCTTCCTCGGCGCAGGCCGCGAGGACGTCGGCGCCGACGGGGTCCTCGTCGACGCAGGGCAGGCGGGCCGCGACCGCGCGCACCCGAGCCACCCCGCCGGCCGCCCGTACGGTGTCCCAGGCGGCGGCGCGCGTGGTGATCCAGAACCCTCCGCCGCCCCGCTCGGCCCGCCCGGTGCCGTGGCGCGGGTCGAGGAGGGCGGCCGCCGCGAGGTCGGGGTCGGTGGACAGCAGGTCGCGCCGGTGGTCGTACGGGTTGTACGCGCGGCCCGCGGCCGTGGCGGCGGGGTCCCGCAGCCGCAGCACGCGCATGCTCTCCGGGCCCAGCAGGTGGTTCTCGCGCAACGCGGTGTCGATCGCCGGGACCTCCAGGCCGAGCAGGGCCAGTTGGGTCCGCTCGCTCCTGGCCGCGCGGGCGAGTGCGGTCCGCAGCCGGTCGCCGCCCAGGCGCAGGACGGCTTCGGTGACCGGGGCGGGCGGGTCGAAGCCCATGTGGAACAGGGCGCGGTCCACGTCGAGCCAGGCGTCCAGGGCCGCGCAGCGCTGGTGGTAGGGGATCAGGGTGGCGAGGCAGGTGAGGTGGAAGCTGCGCGTCATGCGCTCGGAGGCGGACAGTGCCTCCGCGGGCCGCGCGTCCCGCTGTCGCTCCGGCACCGGCGCCACCCCTCCCCCAGGTGTGCCGGTTCCTCCCCGGCACACCCGCCGCACCCTACAAGACCGTTCGCCGGCGCCCCGGTCAGAGCCGGACGGTCCAGGCCGCCTCCGAGGTGAGGGTGCGCGCCACGGCGGGATCGCGGACGGCGGGGGTGCGGTCCTCGGCGGTCACCGTCAGCCGGTGGGCGCGCAGGTCGAGCAGCCACAGGTCGGCCACGCGCACCTCGCGCCGGCCCTCGAACCGCTTGAGTTCCCGTCCGTCGAGGTACCAGCGCACCACCAACTGGCGTCCGTCCGCGCCGGCCAGACGCGGAACGGCCGCCTTCGCGGTGTGCCGCAGCCGCAGGACGCGGTCGGTGGGGGTGAGCGGGGTGACGAGGTTGGCGTGACGGTGGAACCCGCCGATCATCGCCTCGACCCCCGGGAGGTTGAAGGGCTTCCCGAGCACCCGCATGATCGAGTTGTCGGTGGGGCGGTAGAGGCCTGTGACGTAGTAGCCGCCGCCCTCGTACGCGCCGACGGTCCCGCCGTCGGGGGACGGTTCGCCCAGCCAGCGGTACCACTTGGCCCGCTGGGCCGCCATCCGGTCGGCGTCCAGGGTGGAGGTGTTGGAGTCGGCGGGCTCGGGGCCGGTGTACTTCTCGTAGTCGGGGACGCCCGGGTAGAAGTACTCGTCGGCGAGCTTGCCGAGGGAGTGCCCGGTCTCGTGGATGGCCACCTGACCGGATTTGGGGTGTCCGGCGGAGGCGGTGGAGATCCCCTCGTAACCGAGGGTGGGGCTGGGCTCGTTGTACCCGGCCCCGCCGTACTTGGCGCTGTTGGCGAGGACGATGACCAGGTCGGCGGCGGGCGCCTTGGCGACGTACGCGTCCACCTTGGGCTGGTCCACGCACAGCAGCCGCTCGATGGACTCGCACCAGAAGTACGAGCCGAGCGCGGTGTCGCGGACGCTGTCCGGGCCGGGGTCGCCGGAGACGCCGGACTGGGCGGAGACGGCGTCCACGGTCCAGACGTTGAAGAGGTCGCGGTAGGTCGTGTAGGGCTCGACGGCCGTGACCTCGGCCCACTTGGCCCGGGCGTCGGCGTGGAACTGCCCGAGCTGGTCGGCGGTGTAGCCGTCGCCGATCACGACCACGTCCAGCCGGTCGGCGGTGGGGCCGTTGTCGATCATCTTGGTGACCTGGCCGTCGGCCTCCCGGGCGGCCCCCGAGAGCCGGGCGGCGGCCTTGGCGGCGCCGGTGGCCGGTACCCGGACGTGCCCGGAGCCGGCTTCCCCGCCGTGCTCCGGCCCGGGTATCTCGACCTCGACGGCGCTGCGCCGGGGCGGGTCGGCCGCCGCCACGGGCGCGGTCGCGGTCAGGAGTGCGGCGCTCGCGCAGAGCACGGCGAGGGCCGCGCGCAGGGCCGGCCGGACGGCTGGTGTCATCAAATCCTCCGCCTGGAGCAGGAGTGGGGGTGGGGGGCCGGAGAAGCGGAATTAAGCAGCCACTTAAGTCAGCTGAACCGGCTGCTTAAATTAGGCGGCGCGCGGGGCGTGCGCAATGGGTGACTCCCGCTCGATACTGGGGAGTTGGAGCCAGCGGCAGCACAGCGAGGGGCAGTCATGGACGAACCGGCCGAGATCGGGCGCAGGGTGCAGCGACTGCGCGGGGAACGGGGCCTGACCCAGCGGCAGTTGGCGCAGCCCGACTACACGCCCGCCTACGTGTCCACCCTGGAGGCGGGCAAGGTGCGGCCGTCGGAGACCGCCCTGCGCTTCCTCGCCGGACGGCTCGGGATCTCGTTCGAGGAGCTGGCCACGGGACGCCCGGCCGGCCTGGCCACCGCACTGCGCCTGGACCTGACCGACGCCCAGAACACCCTCGCCACCGGCACGGCGCGGGAGGCGGCCCGGCACTTCGGCCGGCTGCTCGCCGAGGCGGAACGCCTGGACCTCACCGACGAGCGGGCCGAGGCCCTGCTCGGACTCGGCGAATGCGCCCTGGAGTCCGGGGCGCTCACCGAGGCCGCCGGGCACTTCGGGGCGGCGGAACTGCTGCTGTCCGGGGAGCCGCTGCCGCGGCGGGCGCGGGCCGTGCGCGGCCGCGCGGTCGTGCACCTGCTCGCCGGTGAACTGCGCTACGCCTGCTACCTGCTGGAGTCCGCGATCGACGCGCTGAACGCGGGCGGCCTCGGGGACCCGGAGGCGCTGGTGCTGCTCTACACCGCGGTGATCGGCCCGTACCTGGACATGGGCGCACGGACCCGGGCGGCGCAGGCGGCCGAACTCGCGCTGGCCCTGGCCCCGCAGGTCGGGGACCCGGCGCTGGTGGCGGGCATGCACCGGCAGGTGGCGCGGACGTTCCTCGCCGAGGGGCGGACGGCCGACGCCGACGCCGCCCTGGCCAAGGCCCAGGCGGTGTACGGGCAGCTGCGGCTGCGCAAGGACCTCGCGCTCTGCCACTGGATGCGCGGCTACGTCCGGGCGCAGCACGGGGAGCTGGACGCGGCCGAGCGGGAGCTGCGGTGCGCGCGGGAGATGCTGGCGGCCCGGCGGGCGGCGCTGTACACCGCGCAGGTGGAGGTGGAGCTGGCCGACGTGCTGCGGCGGCTCGGCCGCCACGACGAGGCGGTGGAGCTGGTCTCGGGACTGCTGGAGCCGGACGCGGCCGACGGGGGCGTGGACGCGGGGGCCGTGCACGCGGGGGGCGCGCACCGGCTGCTCGGGCTGATCGCGCAGGAGCGCGGGGAGCCGGAGGCGGCCGAGGAGCACTACGTACGGGCGATGTCGCTGCTGGAGCGCAGCGGGGCAGACGGCGATCTGGCGGACGTGTGCCGGCTGCTCGGGGACCTGCTGCGACGGGCGGGCCGCACGGAGGCGGCGATGGACGCCTACCGCACCGGGCTCGGGCACCGCGCGGCGGCCCCGGGCACGACCACGCTGGGCCCGGCCCCGGCATCCCCGCACCCGGCCGCGGTGCGGGCCGGGGGCCCGGAGACGAGGCCGCTCCCGGCGCCGCGGTGAGGGCGGCGCCGGGAGCGGCGAACGGGGGGCCGTACTGCCGGGAGCACGGCCGGGACGGCGGACCGGTCAGTGGTCCTCGGTGGGCCGGAGGTCGTGCGGGATCAGCGCCCAGGTGGTGGCCGCGGCGGCGACCGCGAGGGCTCCGGCCAGCAGGAACGCCGGGGTGATCGCCAGGGTGTAGGCCTGCGAGGCCGTCTCCAGCAGGGCCTGGCCGACGGCTCCGCCCAGCTGCTGCGCGGTGTGCGCGGCCTCGCCCACGGAGTCCCGGACGGCGCCGGCGGCCGGGCCGTCCAGGTCGAGCACCGGCAGGTTGCCCCGGTAGAGGGCCGCGGCGGTGCTGCCGAGGACGGCGACTCCCATCGCGGACCCCAGCTCGTAGCAGGTCTCCTCGATGGCGGCGGCGCTGGAGACCTCGTCGGCGGGCGAGGCCGAGATCAGGGTCACGGATGCCACGGTGGTGGCGAGGCCCGCGCCGAGGCCCATGACCGTCAGGGCCGCCGCGAAGGCCGGGTAGCCGAGATCGGTGAACTGCTGGAGGGTCCAGGGCAGGGCCATGCCGGCGGCGAGGACGACCAGTCCGGCGCCGAGGACGTGCCGGATCGGGAAGCGCTGCATCAGCGTGGGCGCGACCATCGAGGCGCAGATCAGGGCCAGTGGGGCGGGCAGCAGGCGCAGTCCGGCCTCCAGCGGGGTGTAGCCCTGGCCGTACTGGAACCACTGGGTGACGAGGAAGAGGATCGCGCCCATCCCCATCATCGGCAGGAAGATCGCGGTGGCGGCGACGCTGAAGGCGGGCTTGGTGAACAGCCGTACCTGGAGCAGCGGGTTGTCCACGCGCAGCTGGCGGCGGACGAACACGGTGAGCGCGACGAGGGCCACGGCCAGCAGGGCCCAGGGCAGCGGGTCGCCGGCTCCGGCCTTGCCGAGTTCCTTGATTCCGCCCGCGAGGGCGAGCATGCCGACGATCGACTGGGCGACACCGGCCCAGTCCCAGCGGCCGGTGCTGCGCGGGTTGCGGGATTCGGGCAGGTAGCGCAGGCCGGCCGCGACGATCACGGCGGCGACGGGGAGGTTGAGGAGGAAGGCGGAGTGCCAGCCGTAGTCCTGGACCAGGAGGCCGCCGACGACCGGGCCGAAGGCCATGCCGCCGCCGAAGACGGCGGCCCACACGGCGAGCGCGAAGGCGCGCTCCTTGGCGTCGGTGAAGACGGTGCGCAGGATCGACAGGGTGGACGGCATGATGGCCGCGCCGCCGATGCCGAGCAGGGCGCGGGCCGCGATCAGGTGCCAGGCCTCGGTGGAGAACACGGCGATCAGCGAGGCCGCCGAGAAGATCGCGAAGCCGGTCATCAGGAGCCGCTTGCGGCCCCAGCGGTCACCGAGGGCGCCGGCGGTGACCAGCAGGCCGGACAGGGCGAGCGCGTAGACGTCGATGATCCACAGCTGCTGCACGGCGCCCGGCTGGAGGTCGGCGACGAGCGAGGGGAAGGCCACGTTGAGGATCGTGGTGTCCATCGAGATGAGCAGGAGACTGCCGGAGAGGATCGCCAGGACGATCCAGCGGCGCGGGTCCCGCGTGGGGGTGTGCATGGGATTCCGTTCTGGTGTGTGCACGGGGTACCGCCCGGGGGCGGCCGATCAGGCGGTGGGGGCGGGCTACGGCCCGGGGGGACGCGCTCCCGTGAGGAAGGAGGTCAGGACGAGGCGGCCGATCTCGCGGCGGGCGAGGTGGCCGTCGCGCACTCCTTCGGCGGCGGCGTCGAGCAGGCCCCAGAGGGAGTACCAGATCCAGTACGGCGGCAGGTCGACGCGCAGCCGTCCGAGCCGCTGGCCGAGGGCGAGGAAGGCGAGGGCCCGCCGGTCCTGGCGCTCGATCCCGGCGCGGAAGGCGGGGTCGGCGAGGACGGTGGCGTCGCGCGAGGTGAACTCGTACAGGTGGGCGGCGGGCAGCAGGGCGACGACCAGTTCCTCCAGCGCCGCGTCGAAGGACGCGGCGTCGGCGCTGTCCGGGTGCAGGCCGGCGGGGGCGAGGCAGCCGTCGACCACCTCGATCGACCGGGCGGCGACCGCCTTGATCAGCGCCTCGCGCGTGGCGTAGCGGCGGCTGAGCGTGGCGCGGCTGGTGCCGACGCCGGAGGCGATCTGCAGCATCGAGGCGCTGTGATCGCTCGCGAGGACGCGCGCCACGGCGTCGAGCAGTTCTTCGTCACGCATGAATCTGATCCTCCTTCGCCTCGAACGATACATATTTGTCTCAGTCGATGCAAAAGATTCTCAGTCGATAAGCGATCGCCTCCCACGCGCGCACCCATCAGGGCTCACTATTGAAAATGGGAGCCATTCCCATATACTGCTCGCATGGCACGCAACGATGTACGCCCGATCGTCCGGCTCCGCTCCACCGCGGGCACCGGCCACACCTACGTCACCCGCAAGAACCGCCGCAACGACCCCGACCGGATGGTGCTGCGCAAGTTCGACCCCGTCCTGCGCCGACACGTCGACTTCCGCGAGGAACGCTGACCCCCGGCCCCGGCCCCTGCCCGTCGCCGACTGAGCCCGCAAGGGCTACGCCGTCCGGGTTTCGCCGGGGCCGCGCCGGGCAGAAGGCGTGTGCCGCCCCGCGCATTCGCGGGGCGGACCAGGTTCCGGCGTCAGTCCTCGGCCCCGGTACGGGCACGGGCTCCCGTACGGGTACGGCCGGCGGCGGTGGCGCGCCGCGGGTGGCGGCGGAGGTACTCCTCCTCCAGCTCCTTGAGCCGCTGGGTGTGCGTGGCCAGCGCGTCGTCCGACCCGTGCAGCAGGGTCTCGTGGCGCGTGCGGTGGATGGTCTCCAGCTCCTTGAGCAACCGGCCGTCCTCCAGCTCGCCCGCCGCCGTTCCACGGGCCGTGTGCTCCGCCATGGCAACCGCCTTCCACGTCGCCCCCACGTTCCACGGTAAGGGGACCGCGCCGTCACGGCGGCCCGGGAGCGGGCGTGCGCAGGGCGCAGCGGACCGACCAGACCACCGAGACCAGCGGGACGGCCACCACCGCGCCGACCACGCCGGCCGCGATGGCACCCGCGACCACCGACACCGCCACCACCAGCGGGTGCAGCCGTACCGCCCAGCTCATCACCAGCGGGTGCAGCAGGTGCCCCTCGATCTGGCCGATGACCACGATCAGGGCGACCACGACGCCCGCGATCAGCGGCCCCTTCGCCGCCAGGGCCACCACCGCGGCCACCGCGAGGGCGACCGGCGACCCGATGAGCGGCACGAAGGCGGCGACGAACTCCAGCAGGGCCAGCGGGACGGCCAGCGGGACGCCGAGGAAGAAGAGGGCGACCCCGACCAGGACGGCGTTCGTCGCCGCGACGAGCACGATCCCGTGGGTGTAGCCGTTGAAGGTCCGCCAGGCCGCACGCCCGCCGATGGCCACCCGCCTGCGCACCCAGTCCGGGAACTGCTCGCAGAACCAGACCCACTGGCGGTCGCCGCCGTACAGGAAGAACACCGAGGAGAACACCGCGAGCGCCAGCGTGGTGAACACCTGCACGAGCTGCCCGGCCCCGGTGACGGCCGTGTTCAGCAGCGTCGCGCGGTGGCTGGAGACGTAGTCCCCGAACTTCGACTGCAGGGCGGACAGGGCGTGCGGGTCCAGCCGGAAGGGGGGTCTCGCCAGCCACCGTTCGATGCTGCCCAGGCCGTCGCGGAACTCCCTGACCAGGGTCCCGCTCTCCCCCGCCACCGCCTCGCCGACCAGGGCGAGCACGCCCAGCAGCAGCACGGCGCTGCCGACCAGGCTCACGGCGACGGCGACGGAGCGGGGCATCCAGCGGGCCAGGATCCGGGCGGGCGGGCCCAGCAGGGCCGTGATGACCAGGCCGAGGAAGAGGGCCACGGTGATCTCGTGGAACCGGCCCAGGACGACGAAGACCGCGTACACGGCGGCGCCCACGACCAGCAGGCGCCACGCGTAGGACGCGGCCGTGCGCAGGAACGGGGACACCGGCGGCATGCACCATGGGTGCCACGGCGGGAGGCCGATGCCACGCGCGGAGCCGCGTATTCGCCCGTCCGGGGAGAAAATGCGTTGCCGTGACGGGTGGGGGCCGCGCACGATGGCCCGTCGTGAGCAGCTCCCGTTTGTCCTCCGTACTGCCCGATCTGTCCCCTTGGCGCTCCAGCCGTGACTTCCGGCTGCTCTTCTTCCAGGGGACGGTCACCTTCTTCGGCTCGTTCATGGCGATGATCGCCCTGCCCCTCCAGATCAAGCACCTGACGGATTCGCCGCTGGCGGTCGGGGCCATGGGCGCGGTGGAGCTGGTCCCGCTGCTGGTCTGCGGGCTCTACGGGGGCGCCCTCGCCGACGCCGTCGACCGGCGGCGGCTGATCCTGCTGACCGAGGCCGGGCTCGGGGTCCTCGCGCTGGTGCTGCTGGTGAACGCGCTGCTGCCGCATCCGCTGCTGTGGCCGCTGTACGTGGTCGCGGCCGGGGTGTCCGCGCTGACCGGGCTGCAACGGCCCGCGCTGGACTCGCTGATGGCGCGGATCGTGCCGCACGACCAGCTGAGCGCCGCGGCCGCGCTCAACGGGCTGCGCTACCAGTTCGGGGCGCTCGCCGGCCCGGCGCTGGCCGGCGTGGTCGTCGCGTACGCCGGGTACGCCCCCGCGTACTGCGTCACCGTCGCGGGGTTCCTCGTCTCGGTGCTCCTGTGCACGCGGCTCAGCCCGGCGCCCCCGGTCGGCGGCGCGGCGCGCCCCTCGCTGCGGGGGATCGCCGAGGGGGCGCGGTACGCGTGGAGCCGGCCCGTGCTGCTGGGCACGTACGCCGTCGACCTGGCGGCGATGTTCTTCGCCTTCCCGAACGCCATCCTGCCCTTCCTCGCCGACGAACTCGACGCGGTGTGGGCGCTCGGCCTGATGTACGCGGCGGGCGCGGTGGGGTCCCTGGTGCTGGGGCTGACCAGCGGCTGGGTGTCGCGGGTCCGGCGGCACGGGCTGCTGGTGGTCTGCGGGGCGGCCGTATGGGGTCTGGCGATCGCGGCGGCGGGCTGGTCCTCCGGGATCTGGGTCGTCCTGCTGTGCCTCGCGGTGGCCGGCGCGGGCGACATGCTGAGCGGTCTGGGACGGGCCACGATCTGGAACCAGACGATCCCGGAGGGGCTGCGCGGGCGGCTGGCGGGCATCGAGGTGCTCTCGTACAGCTGCGGTCCGCAGCTCGGCCAGGTCCGGGCGGGCACCATGGCCGGATGGACCGGTACCCGTCCGGCGTTCTGGAGCGGCGGACTCGCGTGCGTGGCCTCGGTGGCACTGCTGGCCGCGCTGCTGCCGAAGCTGATCTCCTACGACGCCGACACCGACGAGGACGCGGCCCTGCGCCGCGCCGCCCGGGAGGCGGAGCAGGCGGGCCCGCCGCCGCGCGAGGAGGCCGCAACGGCCTGACGGACCGTGGGGCCCGAACGGCGGTCCCCGCGGTGCGCGGCCCGGCCGGGGCCGGGAGGGTGACGGCATGGGCGCATGGTGGTACCGCAACATCCTGGAGCCGGGCAAACTTCCGCTGCTCCTCGCGCTGTCCGCGTTCGTGGTCACCTTCGCCGTCACCCGGGTCATCACCCGGATGATCCGGGCCGGGAAGGGCCCGTTCCGCAACGTCACACCGGGCGGGCTGCACGTCCACCACGCCGTGCCCGGGGTCGTGCTGATGACCGTGGGCGGGTTCACGGCGATCGCGGGAGGCCGGACGGGGTGGGGCTCCTGCATCGCGGCCGTGCTGTTCGGCATGGGCACCGGCCTCGTACTGGACGAGTTCGCGCTGATCCTGCACCTGAGCGACGTCTACTGGAGCAAGGAGGGCACCATCAGCATCGAGGTGGTCATCATGACCTCGGCGCTCGCGGCCCTGCTGCTGTGCGGGTTCCTGCCGCTCGGTGTGGACGGGCTGACCCCGGACGAGGAGCACGACCGGCTGACCGCGGTGGGGACGGTGGTGGTCAACCTGCTGCTGGCCGTCGTCGCCCTCTTCAAGGGGAAGCCGCGGATGGCCGTGCTCGGGGCGATCGTCCCGCTCATCGCGCTCGTCGCCGCGCTGCGGCTGGCCCGGCCGGTCTCCCCGTGGGCGCGCCGCTTCTACCGGGGGCGGCCGAGGGCGCGGGCGCGGGCCCTCAAGCGGGCCTACCACCACGACCTGCGCTGGAGCGGTCTGCGGCGCCGGGTCGACTACCTGATCGGCGGCGCGCCCAGCCGGTAGGGGCGGCCGCGGCTCCCCGGACGGCGCCGCCCGGGGAGCCGGGGGCCGCTCAGGCCTCGGCGGGCACGGCCGGGGCGGCTTCGAGCTGCCAGGCGTGGCGCTTGAACTCGCGGCGGAAGTCGGCGTGGTCCTCCCACTGACGGGCGATTCCGCGCAGCACGTCCCAGTGGTGTTCCACCGACTGGTCGATGACGTTGCGCATCCGCTGGTCGGCGCTCTCCCGCTGCTCGAAGAGCCCCTTCACCGCCGACGCCTCCAGCACGCTGTTGCGCAGCGCGCGCAGGGCCCGGGAGGTGTCGTCCATCGCGAAACCGCGCTCACTTCCGGTCTCCGCCTCGAACAGCGGGGTCAGCCGCGCCTCGATGAACGCGGTGATCCGCTCGAAGTGCTGCACGTCCATCAGGGGTCTCCCTTTCCCGCCGTGCGCGCGCCCGGGGCGCGGCACGGCCCTTCGAAACTGCTCGGGGCCGAGCTCCGTTGCAGGATACGAGGTCCGCACGACCGGCCTGCCACAGGTCCGCTTCCGGCGGAAAGGGACATACTGCTGCCGTGAACGACACGGTCGGTGCGGGACGGCACCGCGGGCGCCCACGGCGGCGCCGGTTGATCGGGGCGGTGCTGGCGGTGGCCGTCGCGGGGGTCCTGGTGACGGGTGCGCTCATCCGGGACGACGCGTTCTCGGACACGGGCGACACCGTACGGCTCGACGAGGGCGGGGGGCGGGCGCGGGGCGCGCCCGTGGACGCCCTGACCCAACTGCCCACGGGCCCGGCGCCGGAGCTGAGGATCGCCGCGACGATCCCGGAGGACGGCAGCAAGGTGCTGGTGACCACCCTCGCGGGGAAGAAGTCGGGGTTCACGGGCAAGGTCTGGCTGTGGCTGCCGCCCCAGTACAAGGAGGCGCGGTACGCGCACAGCGGCTTCCCGGTGATGATCGCGCTGCCGGGCGGGCCGGGATTCCCCGTCAACTACTGGATGGACCGCAACCTCAAGCTGGAGGCGAGCATCTCCGCCTGGTCCAAGGACGGCAGCAGCCTGCCGTTCATCCTGGCCATGCCGGTGCTCAACCCCCGGACGGACGGGAAGGAAGGCCTCTACTGGGACGGGAGCGACATCCCGGGGCAGCCGAAGATGGGAACCTGGCTGACCGAGGACGTGCCCGATCTGGTGCGGTCGGCCTTCCGGACCATCAAGTCCCGGGACGGATGGGCCTTCATGGGGAGCTCGACCGGTGGTTTCGCGGGGCTCAAGGCGGTGCTGCAGAAGCCCGACCGGTTCAAGGCCGTCATCGCCGGGGGGCCCGACATCCTGCCCGACTCCCGCCTGTGGCGCGGGTACCCCCGGGAGAAGCTGGAGAACAGTCCGCCTGAGCTGGCCCGGCGGCTCATCGACCGCAACGGGCCCGAGGTCTACCTCGCCTTCCAGGTCGGCACGAAGGGCAGCGACGTGCGCTGCCGGCCGCAGGTCGAGAACTTCATCCGGCGGTACGGGACGGGACCCGTGAAGACGAGGTTCCACGTCGACGAGGGCGGCGGGCACAACGCGCGCACGTACGTCCCCGGCATGCACGACGGGGAGCTGATCCAGTGGGTCAGCGCGCACATGCGCGGTCCGGTCCCCGGCGGCTGACCCGCGGCGGGGGAATCCCCTGGCCGCGGGGGTCCGGTCCGGGGTTCAATGCGGCCATGGAGAACCCGCTCGCCCCGGTCTGGGAGACGCTGCCCGAGGACGTACGCGCTCACGTGGACGGCCTGTTGCTGCTGGACCGCCGCATCATGGCGGTGAAGGCCGTCCGCGACGCCTCCCCGGAGCCCGCGCCGGGCATCCGGGCGTGCGTCGACATGCTGGAGGAGCGCCGCGCGGTGCTCATCGCCCGGGGTACGGCGCCGGCGGGGTGACGGCCAGGACCGGCGGGGCCGGGGAGGCGTGGCGGTGGCCGCAGGGCTCGAAGACCAGGAGCACCGGCTCGCCGGGGCGTTGGCGCCAGGAGATCCGTTCCGGTACCCCGGTGCACACCGGGCAGGAGGGCAGCGGGCCCGGCCGCCCCGCCCCGAACTCGGGCGCGAGCACGCGCGTCGGCGGCGGCACGGTCTGCGGATCACGCACGGCGGCTCCCTGGTCGGGCGGTGTCACTCCCCGCACTGTGCCATGACCGGAGTCCGCCGCGCACGGGCGAATCCTCCAGTGTTCCGGCTGGTCAGGGGGAGGTCCACCGGTCCGCACCGGGTGCTCTGCGGACACTTGGTGATCAAGCGGGCTTCCGTTCGGCCTCGACCAGTCCGGATTCGTAGGCGGCGATGACCGCCTGGGCCCGGTCGCGGACGCCGAGCTTGCCGAAGACGCCGGTGATGTGGTTCTTGACCGTGGAGACGCTGATGTCCAGCTCCGCGGCGATCTCGGCGTTGTCGAAGCCGCCGGCCAGCAGCCGCCAGATCTCCAGCTCGCGCGGGGTCATTCCGGTGGGCGACGCGGGCACGGCGGGCCGGGGTTCGCGCGGGGCGGCCCGTACGTAGGTGGAGATCAGCCGGGTCAGCAGGCGGGGCGCGACGGCGGCCTCTCCGGCGTGGACCGTGCGGACGGCCGCGATCAGTTCCTCGGGGGAGACGTCCTTGGGCAGGAAGCCGTAGGCGCCCGCGCGCAGGGCGGCGACCACGTACTCGTCCATGTCGAAGGTGCTCAGGGCCAGCACCCGGGACCCGGGCCGGGTGCGGGCCAGTTCGGCGGTGGCCCGGACCCCGTCGAGGACGGGCATCCGGATGTCCATGACCACCACGTCGGGGCTGAGCCGGCCGGCCAGTTCCACGGCCTCCGCCCCGTCGCCGGCCTCGCCGACCACCTCGACGTCCGGGTGGGGGGCGAGGATCAGGGCCAGGCCGCGCCGGACCAGTGGCTGGTCGTCGGCTATGAGCACGCGGATCATCGGCGGGCTTCCTCTCCCTCGGGGGCGCCGGCGCCCGGTGCCACCGGGAGGCGGGCCGCGACCCGGAACCCGCCCGCGTCCTGCGGGGCGGCCTCCAGGGTGCCGCCCTGCAGGGCGACGCGTTCACGCATTCCGATCAGACCGTACCCGCCGCGGCCGGGCGGCCGTACGGGGGCCGCTCCGGTTCCGGATCCGCCGCCCGGCCCGTCGTCGCTCACCTCCACCGTCACCTCGTCCGGGCGGTACGTCAGCCGGACGCGGGCCCGGGTGTCCCCGGCGTGCTTGCGGGCGTTGGTCAGGGCCTCCTGCACCACCCGGAACACCGTCAGGCCGACGGTGGGCGGGAGCGGGCGGACCGGGCCCCGTACGGTGAACTCCGTCTCCATCCCGGCGAGCCGGGACTCGGTGACGATCCGGTCCAGGTCCCCGGCCCCGGGCTGGGGTGCGGGCGGGGCCGTCTCCGGCTCCTCCCCGGCCCGCAGCACGTCCAGCAGCTGCCGCATCTCCGAGAGCGCCAGCCGGCCGGAGCCCTCCAGGGTCACCAGGGCCTCGCGGGCCGCTTCCGGATCGTGCGCCAGATTGGCCCGGGCCCCGCCCGCCATCAGCTGCATGGTGGTGATGTGGTGGGCCACGATGTCGTGCAGCTCCCGGGCGATCCTGCGGCGTTCCTCGGCCACCGCGCGGTCGGCGAGCAGGATCCGGTTGGCCTCGGTCTCGCGCTGCCAGCGCTTGGCCAGGAGGCCGGTGACGACGACGAGGACGGTGGCCGCCACGTTGGCGAGTACGCCGTAGCCGGACTCGAACGGCAGGCCGCCCTGGCCCAGGCAGCTCAACGGCGCCGTCAGGAGGGCGGCCACGGCCACCACCGCGGGGCCGCGGGCCACCGCGACCGAGTACAGGGCGACGGACGGGGCGAGACCGAAGTGCGGGGACACCGAGGTGACCAGGTTCACCACCACGCCCAGGACCAGCACCACCGCCAGCGTCGCCACCGGGTGGCGGCGCCTGGCGACCAGGGACAGTCCCGCGGCCACCACCAGGGCCCCCGTGGTGACCCCCAGCGGGGCATCCTCGAACTGGGTGTCGAAGGCGAAGCCGGTGAGGTCCACGGCCGTGGCGCCGACGGCCACCAGTGCGTCGTTGCGCGTCCACGTCAGCCGGTCGGCGCGCGTCGTGCTCATCGGTGTCGGTCCTCCCCCACGGACCGCCGTCCCGGCTGCCCTCGTCCGTCCATTCTCGCACCGGCCCGCGCCCCGGTCGCCGTCCCCGGGGACCGCTGCGGACCAGGACCACAGTCCTGGTCCGGGCCCGTCCCCGGACCCTGGTACCGGCCGGGAACTCCTCCTTGACCAGGACGTTTTCCCGCCCGGCCGGTGATGGTCTGGATACGTGCCGGGCACCCCGGCGCAGTCGCAACGGACCGACCGGAGGAGAACAGTGATCCGCGCCCTGACGGGATGCTCGACGAGGAACGCATGGAAGGTGATCGCCCTCTGGGCGGTCCTGGGCATCGGGCTGACCATCCTGGGCCAGGTGTTCGTCTTCCGCGCCACCCAGCCCGGCAACGACGGCTTCCTGCCCGCCACCTACGATTCGGCGGCCGCGCTGCGGATCTCCGAGGACCACTTCGGCGCACGGCCCGACAGCGATCCGGTCACCGTGCTGGTGGCCCGTACGGACGGCGGCGCGCTCGGCGCCGCCGACGAACGCAGGATCGGGGAGGTGTCGGCGCGCCTGGCGGCACGGAAGATCGTCATGCCGAGGACCAAGGACGACCCGCCCTTCACCCAGGACCACTCCCAGATCCCCCGGATCGGCGCCGGGATGACGGCCCCGGACCGTTCCTTCCGGCTGCTGTCCGTGGAGCTCAAGGGCAATCCGCAGGACCCCGGGGTGCAGTCCACCTACCGGGAGTTCCGGGAGCAGACCCGGACGGCGTTCCGCGAGGCGGGGCTGCGCACGGGGTTCACGGGCGGGCTGGCCGCGACGGTGGACACCGCCGACGCGGAGAAGACCCGGTCGACGGTGGTCGGCGCGGTGGTCATGGGCCTGATCGTGCTGCTCCACGTACTCGTCTTCCGCAGTGTGCTCGCGGCGCTGCTGCCGCTGCTCGCGATGGCAGTGATCGGGGGCGCGGCGGCCGGGTCGGTGATCCTGGCGTCGATGGCGACCGGCATCCGGCTGGCCCCCTCCACCCCCTCGCTGATCAACGTGGTGCTGATGGGCATCGGCATCGACTACTTCCTCTTCCTGCTGTTCCGTTTCCGCGAACGGCTGCGGCTGCACCCCGGGGAGACGGGCCGCAAGGCCGCCGCGGAGGTCGCGGGCCGGGTGGGGACGGCCGTCACCTCGGCCGCGCTGACGATCGTCGCCGCGTTCGCCACGCTCGGGATCGCCTCCTTCGGCCAGTTCCGGGTGCTGGGCCCGGCGATCGCGGTGTCCGTGCTGGTGATGCTGCTGGGCAGCCTGACGCTGATGCCGGCACTGCTGGCCGTGAGCGGCCGCAAGATGTTCTGGCCCTCGCGCGCCCTGCGGCGGGAGCCGCGCGCGGGCCTGGCGGGGCGGCTCGGCGAGCTGACGGCCCGGCGTCCGGTGGCGCTGGTCCTCGCCTCGGTGGTGCTGCTCGGCGCGCTGACGGCGGGTCTGGCCGGCATCCGCGTGGACTACGGGCAGTCCGGCGGGGACGGGGAGCGGACCGGCGCCGTGCTGACGGCCGAGGAGATCTCCCGCTCGCTGCCCGCCGGGGTCTCGGACCCGACGAGCGTGCTCGTCGCCGCCCGGGACGGCGCGCCGCTCGGCGCGGAGCGGGTGGCCGGACTGGCCGGGGCGCTCGCCCGGGTGCCCGGAGTGGGCCGGGTGGCTCCGACCGTGCTCAGCGAGGACGGGAAGGCGGCCCGCATCGACCTGCTGCTGACGGTGGAGTCCGCCGGGCAGGAGGCCCGCGACCTCGTCTCCGGGCCGGTCCGCACGACGGTCCGCGCGAACATGCCCGCCGGGACCGAGGCCCATGTCGGCGGAACGGCGTCGGTGTTCGCCGACATCGCGGTGGCCGTCGACAAGGACCTGAAGGTCATCTTCCCGGTGGCCGCGGTGCTGATCGCCGTCATCCTGCTGGTCCTGCTGCGCAGCGTGCTCGCGCCGCTGGCGCTGATGCTCGCGGTCGGACTCGGCTTCGCCGCCACCCTGGGGGCCTCGACGCTGGTCTTCCAGCACGGGCTGGGTCGGCCCGGCGTGGACTTCACGCTCCCGCTGGTGCTGTTCCTGTTCGTGGTGGCGCTGGGCACCGACTACAACATCCTGATCAGCGACCGGATCCGGGAGGAGATGGAGCGGCCGGGACCGGCCCGGGCGGCGGTGGCCCGTGCCGTACGGCAGACCGCGCCGGCGATCGCCACCGCCGGGCTGGTGCTCGCCGCGTCCTTCGGGAGCCTGGCCGTCAGCCCGCATCCCGGTACGCAGCAGACCGGTTTCGCGACGGCGGTCGGGATCCTGCTCTCCGCCTTCGTCCTGTCGATCGTGCTGGTGCCCGCGCTGGCCGCGCTGCTGGGCCGGTCGCTGTGGTGGCCGCTGCGACCGCGGCCCGGCGCTGGTGAGCACCGGGCGGCCCGGCCGGAGGCCGAGCGGGTGCCGGTGGGCTGAACCGGCCGTACCGGGAACGCCGCGGCGCGCGGGACCACGACGGTCCCGCGCGCCGCGGCGTACGGACGGTCCGGGCGGCGGGGCCCGGTCAGGTGAGCCGGTCCACCTCGGGGTGGTCCTTCAGCCAGGCGCGCACGGCCTGCTGCTCCTGCCCCTTGCCGGTCTCCTGGATCTTCCCCTCCAGGCCGGTGAGCTGGGCCTCGGTGAGCTTGAAGGAGCGCAGCCACTCGGCCACCTTCGGCTCGTCGTCGGAGAAGCCCTTGCGCGCCAGGGTGTGGATGCCGTCACCCTTGCCCCAGGCGCCCTTGGGGTCCTCCAGCTTGGTGAGCTCGTACGCGGAGTAGGCCCAGTGCGGGGACCAGAGGACGACCGCGACGGGCTCCTTCTTCTCGTAGGCCCGCTTCAGCTCGGCGAGCATGCCCGGCGTGGATCCGTCGACCACCTTGTACTCGCCGTCGAGGCCGTACTCCCCCAGCACCTTGTCCTTGAGGATGGACATCTCTCCGGCACTCGGCTCGATGCCGATGATCCGGCCCTTGAACTCGCCGGACCTGCCCTTGAGGTCGGCCAGCGAGCGGACGTCCTTCATGTACGAGGGGACGGCCAGCTCCAGCGAGGTGGGTCCGTACCAGGAGCCGAGGTCCTCCAGCTTGTTCCCGTACTTCTTCCAGTACTGGGCGTGCGTGACGGGCAGCCAGGAGTCGGTCTGGAAATCGATCTGGCCTCCGGCGAGGCCGGTGTAGAGCGCGCCGGCCTCCAGCTGGCGGGCGTCGACCTTGAAGCCGCGGCGCTCCAGCAGCTCCTTCCAGAGGAAGGTCGAGGCGATGCCCTCGTCCCAGGGGATGTAGCCGAGCGAGACCTTGCGGCCCTTGCCGATGTCGGCGGCGCCGGCCGGGCCCTGCTCCTCGTGGGCGCCGAAGGTGCTCATGCCTCCGGCGACGAGGGCCAGGACGACGGCGCCGGTGACGGCGTACGCGGGCTGCGGCCGGTGGCTCCAGAGCCGGGCCGCCCCGCTCGCGGCGGCCCGGGTCTTCTCCAGGGCGCGGCGGCCGAGCGGGGAGACCTGGCGGCCCAGCGCCCCGGTCATCCGGTCCAGGTACATGGCGAGGATGACGATGGAGACGCCCGCCTCGAAGCCGAGGCCGATGTCGACGTTGCCGATGGCGCGGTAGACGGCGCCGCCGAGTCCGCCGCCACCGACCATGCCGGCGATGACGACCATGGACAGGCCCAGCATGATGACCTGGTTGACGCCCGCCATGATCGTGGGCAGGGCCAGCGGGAGCTGGACGCGCACGAGCGTGTCGCGCGGGGTGGTGCCGAAGGCCTCCGCGGCCTCGACCAGTTCCGCGTCGACCTGGCGGATGCCGAGCTCGGTCATCCGTACGCCCGGCGGCAGCGAGAAGATGATCGTGGCGATGATGCCGGGGACCACGCCCACGCCGAAGAAGATGATGCCGGGGATCAGGTAGACCATGGCGGGCATGGTCTGCATGAAGTCCAGGACGGGCCGCAGGGTGGCGCTGACCCGGTCCGAACGGGACGCCCAGACGCCGAGCGGCAGGGCGAACACGAGCGTGACGAGGGTCGCCACGAGGACCAGCGACAGCGTGGACATGGCTTCGTCCCACAGCGCCACCGAGTCCACGAGCGCGAATCCGGCGAAGGCCAGCAGGCCGGCGAGCAGCCCGCGCAGCCACCAGGCGGCGACCGCGAGGATGCCCGCGAAGAGCAGCGGGGCAGGTGCGGAGAGCACCGCGTCGATGCCGTCGTAGAGGCCGGTCACGACGGTGCTGATGGCGTCGAAGAGCCAGGACAGGTGGCGCTGGAGGAAGTCGACGGTGCTGTCGGCCCAGGCGCCGAGGTGCAGGCGGGGCATCAGGCGGCCACCTCCGCGCAGGCGCAGGCCATCGGGGGCCGCTGCTCGTCACCGATGAAGGCGACGAGCCGGTCCTGCGGGACGGAGCCGACGACGGCCCCCTCCGCGTCGGTGACGTTCACCGCGTGCGGGACCCGGGCGCTGACGGCGCACAGGTCGGCGAGCGGGGTGTCGGCGCTGACGGTGGGGCAGGTGCAGCCGTCCGCGCCGTCGGGGACGTCCTCGGGGGCGTCGTCCATGACGGCGTCGGCGGTGAGCACGCGCGAGCGGTCGACGTCCTGCACGAAGGAGGCGACGTAGTCGTCGGCGGGACGGGTGAGGATGTCCTCGGCCGTGCCCTGCTGGACGATGCGTCCGTCGCGCATGACGGCGATGGAGTCGCCGAGTCTCATGGCCTCGTTGAGGTCGTGGGTGATGAAGACGATGGTCTTCTTCAGCGTCCGCTGGAGTTCGAGGAGCTGGTCCTGCATGTCGCGGCGGATCAGCGGGTCGAGGGCGCTGAAGGACTCGTCCATCAGGAGCAGGTCGGCGTCGGTGGCCAGGGCGCGGGCGAGGCCGACGCGCTGCTGCATGCCGCCGGACAGCTCGTCGGGCCAGGACTTCTCCCAGCCGCCGAGCCCGCACAGCGTCAGCGCCTCGGCGGCGCGCCGTTCGCGCTCGGCCCGGGGGACGCCCTGGACCTCCAGACCGTAGGCGGCGTTCGCCAGCACGTCGCGGTGGGGGAAGAGCGCGAAGTGCTGGAACACCATGGAGATCCTGGTGGAGCGTACGTGGCGCATCTCACGCGCCCCGAGCGCGGTGAGGTCCTCGCCGTCGAAGAGGATGCGGCCCGCCGTGGGCTCCAGCAGACCGTTGAGCATCCGCAGGAGGGTGGACTTGCCGGAGCCCGAGAGCCCCATGACGACGAAGATCTCGCCGGGCTCGACGCGGAAGGAGGCGTCGATGACGGCCGCCGTCGTGCCGTCGGCGCGCAGCTCGTCGCGGTCGGCGCCGCGTTCGAGGGCCCGGACGGCGGCCGCCCTGTCGCCGGGTCGCCTTGCGAACACCTTGTAGACGTGTTCGGCCTGGAGCGTGGACACATGCACCTCGTGGGTCGTACCGGGTCCGGAGCACCGCTGGCGGCGGTGGCCGGGGAGCGGGGCGGGATCGGCCCGCGCGGTCCGCGCCCGCGGCCCGATCGGCCGGAGGGCGTGGTTCCGCTCCAGTGGCCCGCTTGCCCCGGCCCGGTCCCGGCAAACGGCCGGGTGACGCGGCTCACGGTGTGCGCCCGCGATTCCGGGTCAGGCGGTGCGTGTGCAGGCGCGGTCGGGCTCGGGGCCGGGGTCGGCCAGCATCGAGGCCCGCAGGTGGGCGAGCAGCCGGGTGAGCAGGCGGGAGACCTGCATCTGCGAGATCCCGAGCTCGGCGCCGATCTGGGCCTGGGTCAGCTCCTCGCCGAAGCGCATCCGCAGCATGGCGCGTTCCCGGTCGCTGAGGCGTTCCAGCAGCGGGGCCAGGGTCTGGATGTCCTCGACGAGCTCCATGGCCGGCTCCTCCTCGCCCATGACGTCGGCGAGGGTGTGGCCTTCGGCGGGGCCGTCGCCGTGCTCGCCCTGCGGGGCGTCGAGGGAGCCGCTGGTGTGGCCGTTCGCGGCGACCAGCCCCTCGATGACCTGCTCGTCGGTGAGGTCGAGGTGTGCGGCGAGGTCGGCGACGGTCGGCGAGCGGTCGAGCTTGACGGTCAGCTCCTCCTTCGCCTTGGCGATGTCGATGCGCAGCTCCTGGAGCCGGCGCGGGACGCGGACCGCCCAGGTGGTGTCGCGGAAGTGGCGCTTGATCTCGCCTGTGATGTACGGCATGGCGAGGGTGGAGAACTCGTTCTCGCGGTCCGGGTCGAAGCGGTCGATGGCCTTGATGAGGCCGATGGTGCCGACCTGGACGATGTCCTCGATGTCGCCGTTCTCACCCCGGCCGCGGAAGCGGCGCACGGCGTACTGGACGAGTGAGGCGTTCATCTCGATGAGGGTGTTGCGGACGTACTGGTACTCCGGGGTGCCTTCTTCGAGGGCGCGCAGGCGCCGGAAGAAGACCTTGGAGAGCTCGCGGGCGTCGGCCGGGGCCATCTCGCGGGGTTCGTCGATCCGGGGCAGGCCCGCGGTGCGGGCGGCCTCGGCGGTGCGGCGGGGGCACGGGAGCACGGCGGCTTCGGCGGTGGGGGTGCCGGGGGTGGCGGTGGAACTGGTGCTGGCGGAAACCGGCATGGGTTCGCTCCTTGGGCTGGTCGGCTTGCGGCGCGGGACCTTGACTGCCGTAGATGCTGGCCTTCTTCTTCTCGTACGTCAAGAATTACCGGAAACTCGTTTCGCGTCTTGCGTGACATGAATCATGTGTCGCATGATGACCACATGGGGAGCATGACGCGTCGGCAGAACTGGACATTCCTGACAAATCACGCCCGCGTCCTGGTGACCATCGCCCGGGATCCGGCCGTGCGTTTGCGGGATGTGGCCGCGACGTGTGCGCTCACCGAGCGCACCGTGCAGACGATCGTGGCGGACCTGGAATCCGACGGGTACCTCCAGCGGGTGCGTGACGGACGTCGCAACCGGTACGAGATCTCGGCGGGTGCCGTGTTCAGGCACCCCGCCGAGGCCGGAGTCCAGGTGGCCGGCCTCCTGGCCCTCCTCACGGACGCCCCGGCCGCCCCCGATCCCCTCACCCCGGACCCGGACCCGGACCCGGACACCGAGCCCGACCCGATCGGCCCGGTCCCTCCTGTTCCCGTGACCGCGACGGACTTCCCGGCTTCCCCGGATACCACGGACTTCCCGGCCTACCCGGTCCCAGCGCTCGGCGCGGCCGGCACGCTTCCGCCGGTCGGCTCGGACTTCCCGGTCGGCCGGGCCGCCCCCGTTTCCCCGGGAGGCTCGGCCTCCCCGGTCGCGGCCGGGCCGGTCGGCTCGGCCGCGACCGGGGAGGTCCTCGCGGACGGGCCCGGCCGCGGACCCGTTCCGGCAAGGCCTAGCTGACGCGGAATCCGATGGCCTCCGGGTGGCGGTGGAACGTGAGCCGGTCCCAGGTCGGGAAGGCCAGGTCGGTGACGGCGACCAGCCGGCCGGAGGCGTCGTGCAGCAGGCGGCGTACGGACAGGCCGCAGGCGGCGGCCGGCGCCTCGGGCCGGCTGGTGCGGGTCATCGTGATGGTCTCGGCGGTCCGGCCCCGGGCGGCGGCCCGCTCCAGCCACCGGTGCAACGGCCTCAGGTCCTCGTCCCGGGCGACGGCCGACCGGTCCAGGTAGGGCGCCAGTTCCGGGGTCCGGGCGGCGGTGCGCGGGCAGATGTACGTCACGGCGTGCTGGAGCGCCTCGCCGCGCGGGCCGTGGACGCGCCGGTGGTGGACCAGGGTGCGCGCCCCGCCGCTCATGCCGAGGAGCGCGGCGAGCGAGGGCGGCACGGTGACCAGGGTGAGCCGGGTCACGGTCCCCCCGGCCCGCGCGCCCGCCGCTGCCGCGTGCGGGGCCGGACCGTCCGGGGTCCCGGCCGGGTGCCGGTGGACTCCCGGGGCGGCCGGTGCGAACGGTGCGGCGGCCTGGATCCCGACCGCCCGCGTGCCCCGGCGGCCGGTGACGATCAGCCCGTCGGCGCGCAGCTCCCGGAGCGCGGCGCGGACGGTCTGCCGGTTGACCCCGTACCGGGCGGCGAGGTCGCGCTCGGACGGCAGCCGGCCGCCGGAACCGTGGGCGCAGCGGTCGAGTTCGGCCCGCAGCTCTGCGGCGATCCGCTGGTACTTGGGCATGGCGGCCGGGCCGCCGCCCCGCGAAGGGGAGGGCATGGCTTCTCCTCTGACGGGTGGTCAAGGACTGCGCGGTCTGCCCGCCCAACCTAGCATTGGTCTATACCTTTCGGTACGGGGTCGCCCCGGCCCGGACCACCTTGGCCAAATCCCACTCCCGGACGCCGCGCCCCCTACCCCCGCAGCGGGTTGGGCAGCGGCAGGTAACGGGCGTCGGCGCCGTCCGCACGCGTCCACCGCAGCAGCAGGTTCGTCTTGGCCGGGAGCGCGGGGGCCGTCAGGAGGTCCGCGATCTCCGGGAGGCCGTGCGCGGCGTCGAAGCGCCGCAGTTCCTCGGCGACGGCCGGCCACAGCTCCGCGGCCCGCTCCGGCCGGTGCCCGGCCAGCGTCGCCGCCACCTCCGCCAGGTGGTTGACGACCAGGCAGTACACGAGCCGCTCCCAGGCGGCCGCACGCGGAATGTCCCCGGGGAGTTTCACCCCCTCCGCGTCGCGGAAGAGGGCCTGTACCGGCAGGCCGTCGGCGCCGACCGCGACGAGGCAGTTCTGCAGGTGGGCCTCCAGCACGATCCCGTGTCGGGCGAACAGGTACAGCACCGGAGGCACTACGTGACGCAGGTACGCCCGCCACCAGGCCACGGGGTCGGCCGCCGCCGCGAGCGGGCTTCCGGGGAAGTCCTCGGCGAGCGCGGCGGCCAGCAGCGGGGTCGCCCCCTCGGCCACCCGCGTCCGCAGCCCGTCGCGCACCAGCACGGCGAGCTCCTCGAAGGCGAAGGCCGCGGTACGGTACCCGCGGTCGGCGAGCCAGACCGCGCCGGATCCCGTACGCCCGCGCAGATCGGCGAACCCTGCCTCGACGGCGGCATCGGTGCGGCGCAGTTTCAGCAGGTCGTGGCGCCACAGCCGGCGCACGTCGTTCGTGATCCGCACGTCGAGGCTGAACTTCGCGAACAGGTCGGTGTCCGCACCGGGGGCGTGCACGGTACGGATCGAGGCGGTCGGCCACACCGGCAGCCGGGTCGGGCCGAGCCGCAGCAGCCGCCCGTCGGCGAAGGCCTCGCGCAACCCCGGCCGTCCGGCGAGCAGTTCGAGCTGCCAGGGGTGGGCGGGCAGGGACCGGTACCCCGCGGGCGGGCGCGGGCCGTCGAGGATCCCGGCCAGCGCGTCGACCGCGTCGGCGGCGGCCCGGCCGCCCTCCTCGGCCACCTGGTCCTCGCGCAGGCCCAGCATGACGAGCGGGAAGCGGGCGTGGGCCTCCGGCGCGTAGGGGAGCCAGCTCGCCGCGGGCGCGCCGCCGCGCGCCTTGGGCGCGGGGTGGTACGGATGCCCCATGACCAGGGCCTGCTCGGACCGCAGGTACGGATCCTCCGGGGCCTCGGCGGCGGCCCGCGCGGTCAGCAGCGCGGCGACGGCGTCCCGGCTGTCGGCGATCTCGGAGGGCAGCTCGTCGTTGGAGACGCCGGTGTACTGGCGCAGCTCGTCGGAGGTGAGTTTGACGAGTTCGGTGTGGCTGAGCCGATGCCAGCCGTCCGCCGTGCGCAGGGCGGGGTCGGAGGGCCGGCGTCCGCCGCTCACCCTCAGGAGCCGGCCGCTTCCGCGCAGCCGGTGGACGCCCGCGCCCTCGGCGTCGGCCACCTCCCGCAGCAGGCAGTTCAGGAGCGGGGCGGCCGCGCAGGCGTCGGCGGCGGTGTTGAGGTCCACTGGTTCCATTCGGTCCATCCGGTGTGCCGGGGTTCCGCGGAAGGGAACCGTCGGCCGTGATCTTCAGTATCCGTGATGATGAAGTGATCAACCGGCGAAGCGAAGCGATACGAAGCGATACGAAAGGACCGGAGCCCTGCACCGCAGCACGCACGTCCCCGACCCCGACCGCACCACCGCCGCCCCGGCCGCGGCCGGCGCCCCGGCGAGCGCGGCCGCCGGCGGCGCCGAGGAGGCAGTCCGCACCGCGCTGGCCGGCGTACGGCCCTCGCTCTCGGCGGCGTACGAGACCTCCCTGGACGGCGCCCGGTCGGCCGTGCTCACCCGGCTGTGGCGGGCGCTGGCCTTCGAGCCGCTGCCGTGGGTGGCGCGCCGGGAGCGGCGGCCGGACTCGCTCACGCTGCTGCTGGCCGGGGGCGGGCGGCTGGAGGGCCCGCCGGCGGACCCGTACGCCACCGGCGACCTCGTCACCGGGCTGCGGCTCGACGGGCGGACCCACCGGCGGGCCGCGGGGCTGGTGGAGGCGCTCGGAGTGCCCCACGGGGCCGCCTTCGCCGCCGAGCTGGACGACAGCACCGCCTCCCTCGCCCTGTCCCGGGCCGGACGGCGGCCCGGCCCGGGCGAGGAGCCGCGCACCGGCTGGGAGTGGGAGCAGACGGTGGTCGACGGACATCCGTACCACCCCGGCTGCCGCTCCCGCCCGGGGTTCTCGGTGGCCGAACAGCTGGCGTACGCGCCGGAACACCGGCCGCTGGTCGAGCTCGGGCTGGTCCCCGTACCGGCCCGGGAGTGCCTGGTCACCGGGGACTGGCCGGAGCACCTGCGCGACGGGGACCGGATCCTGGTGCCGGTGCACCCGTGGCAGGCGGAGCACGTCCTGAAGGGCGAGGAGGTCCGGGAGGGCGCCCTCGCGGCACATCCGCTGATGGCGCTGCGCACGCTGGCCCCGGCGGCGGGCGGCCCGCACGTGAAGACGGCCCTGAGCACCCGGCTGACCTCCTCCGTCCGGGACATCTCGGAGTACTCCGTCGAGACGGCGGCCGTGGTGTCCGCGTTCGCGCATGCCCTGACGGAGCGGCTCGACGGGCGCCTGCACATCACCCGGACCCTCGGCGCGGCCACCGCGCACAGCCCGGACCTGGCCGCGGTGCTCCGCGAGGCCCCGGAGGCGTACGCGGGGCCCGGCGAGCGGGTGGTGCCGGTGGCGGCGCTGGCCGGCACGGAGCCGGCCCGCTCCGCCGCCTGGCAGGCCGCGTTCGCCCGCCTCGCGGTGTCGGTGTGCCTGGAGGTGCTCGACCTCGGGGTGGCGCTGGAGGCCCACGGCCAGAACCTGCTGCTGGTCATGGGCCCCGACGGGGAGCCGCGGCGGCTCGTCTACCGCGACCTCGCCGACATCCGGATCAGCCCGGCCCGGCTGGCCCGGCACGGGCTGGCGGTGCCCCCGCTGTCGGGCCGGCTCGTCACGGACGACGAGACGGTGCTGCGGCGCAAACTGTTCGGCTCCCTGGCGGCCGGGGCCCTCGCCGCCACGGCGGGCTCGTCGGCCGCTCTCGGCGAGGCCCTGGCCGCGGCCCTGGACGGTCTGGCGCCGACGGCGGACTCGGAGCTGCTGCGGAGCAGGCCGCTGCCCGTGAAGGCGCTGACCCTGATGCGGCTGAGCCCGGGGGTGCCGGGGGACCAGTGGGCCGAGCTCCCGAATCCGCTGGCCGGCGGCTGACGGGCGGTTGACGGGCGGTGGAACAGGTCCGGTCGACGGCCGGTCGGCGGCTTCCTGGGGGTGAGACCCGTCCCCGGGCGGGCTACTGTTCAGGGGCATGACAGAGAGCTCGCGCCTGAGTGCCGTTCGGGCGTCGTACGACGCCGTCGCCGTCGACTACGCCCGGCTGCTGACGGGGGTCCTGGAGGCCGCGCCCCTGGACCGCGCCATGCTGGGCGCCTTCGCCGAGTGCGTACGCGGCGGGGGCGGCGGGGCCGTCGCGGACGTCGGCTGCGGGCCGGGCCGGATCACGGCGTACCTGAACGGTCTCGGCGTACGGGCCTTCGGCGTCGACCTGTCCCCCGCGATGGTGGCGGTGGCCCGGCGCAGCTATCCCGGGCTGCGGTTCGAGGTCGGCCGGATGGCCCCGCTGGACGTCGCGGACGGGGCCCTGGGCGGGGTGGTGGCCTGGCACTCGACCGCGCACACCCCGCCCGGGGAACTCCCCGCCGTCTTCGCGGAGTTCGCCCGGGTCCTGGCTCCGGGCGGGTACGCGCTGCTCGCGTTCGAGGCCGGGGGCGGGCGGCGGCGGCTGGACCACGCCTACGGCCATCCGGTCGACCTCGACGTGTACGCAACCCCGCCCGGCCTGGCCGCCGACCGGCTGGCGGAGGCGGGACTGGCGGAGGTGGCCCGCCTGGTGCGCGAACCGGACCCGGACGAAACCGGCCCCCGCGGCTTCCTCCTGACCCGCAAACCCCCGTCCGCCTGACCCCGCGGGGCACGGCCGGACCCCCGATCCGGCCCACCCGGCACGTCGGCGCCCCGCCCCCGCCGGGCGACCGGACCTACCCCTCCTGCACCTCGGCGCCGACCGCACCGAACCGGCGGCACCCCTCCGGGGCCGGGCCGGAGCGCCGCCGGGTACCTGGCCCAACCTGCCCGGGCCGGGGTTCGGGCCGCCGGGCCGGGGGCCCGGAGCGGAAGTCGGGCACAGGTGGGGGAACCCCGGGGTCCGCTGCCACGGAGCGGGGTCCGTGGGTCCGGGGCGCTGTGGTTCCTCGTCACGCACCCCCGGCAGGGGAGCGGCTCCGGGACGGGCGCTCGAAACGTAATCTGTTCGGCTGACAACACGATTCCGGCGGGCCCGCCTTCGCCCCGATCGGGCCGGGCAGTGGCAGGAAGGAGGAATGAGCCTCCCACGCCGCCGGGTCCTCGCGGGCACCGCCGCCGCCGTCCTCGCCTCCGTGGGCGCGGCCGCCCGGTCCCCGCGGGCCGCCCCCGACTTCGGGGCGCTCGCCCGCGCGCTGGACGGGCGGGTGGTGCTGCCCGGCTCCGCGGACTTCGCCGAGGCCCGGCAGCTGTTCCAGCCCCGCTACGACTCCGTCTCCCCCGCGGCCGTGGCCTACCCGGCGCACGCCGGGGACGTGGCCGTGTGCCTGGACTTCGCCCGCCGCTCGGGTGCCCCGGTCGTGCCGCGCGGCGGCGGCCACAGCTACGCGGGCTGGTCCACGGTGGCCGCCGGTCTGGTGGTCGACGTGGGGGCGATGGCCGGGGTGGCGGTCGAGGGGGACGAGGTACGGGTCGGCGCGGGCGCCCGGCTCGCCGGTCTGCACGCGGCCCTCGCCGCGGACGGCCTCGGCGTCCCGGCCGGACTGTGCCCCTCCGTCGGCATCGCGGGGCTCGCCCTCGGCGGTGGCCTGGGCCTTTCCTCGCGCGCCTACGGGGCCACCTGCGACCGGCTTTCCGGCGCCCGGGTGGTCACCCCGGACGGGGTGGTGCGGGAGGTCGGGCCGGGCCGGGACCCCGATCTGTACTGGGCGCTGCGCGGGGGCGGCGGCGGCAACTTCGGGGTGGTCACCGAGTTCCGGCTGCGCACCCATCCGGTCGCCGACGCCACCTTCGCCGAACTGCACTGGGCGGCCGCCGACTCCCCGGCGGTGCTGCGCGGCTGGCAGCGCTGGCTGGAGGGGCTGCCGGACCCGTTCTGGAGCCAGGTGGAGTTCACGGTGGAGGCGGGCGGCGGGGGCGCCGTGGTGCCCGCCGTCCGCGTCGTGTGCCTCGACGGGCGCGGGGAGCTGGAGCGGCAACTGACGCGGCTCACCGACCTGGTGGGGCCGGAGCCGAGGGACAGCTGGACCGTCGTACGGAGCTACGCGGACACCGTGCGGGCCATGGCGGGCTGCGCGGACCCGGCCCCCGACCGGTGCCGGCTCCCGGGCCGGCTGCCCGGCCGGGACCCGCAGGGGCGGCTGGGCCGGGACTCGTACGCCGCCCGCTCCGACTTCTGGGGGCCGTCAGGGCTCGCGGAGCCGGCGGTCTCGGCGGTGCTGGCGGCCGTCCGGCGGTACGCGGAGCGGGCGCCGCGCGGCGGGCTCGGGGTCGTCCAGTTCGACGGGGTGTGCGGCGGGGCCCTGAACCGGGTCGCCGCCGCCGACACCGCCTTCGTCCACCGCGGCAACGCCTTCCTGGCCCAGTACCTCGTCTACTGGCCGCAGTCCGCGCCGGCCGCCGAGGTGGCCCGCCACCAGGCCTGGCTGGACGGGCTCTGGCAGGACCTGCGCCCGTGGGCGGGCGGGGCCGCGTACCAGAACTACGCCGACCCGAAGCTCGCCGGCTGGCGCGGCGCCTACTACGGCTCCAACCTCCCCCGGCTGGAGGCGGTCCGGCGGGCCTACGACCCGGACCGGCTGTTCCGTTTTCCGCAGGCCGTCTAGCGCGGCGGCGTGCCGGGCGCCGTCACCCGGTGAACCCTTCCGGTCACGGTGCCAGTCCATCCGGGCCGTCCCGGCCCGCACCCCTCAGGAGCGAGACATGCGACGTACGTTGACGCTGGCGGCGGCCACGGCCGCGGCCGCACTGCTGTTGCCCGGCGGGCCACTGCCCGTCGTGGCGACGGGCAGCGCCCGGGCGACCCCGAGCCTCTGGACCGCGCGCGAGGCCGCCGCCTTCTGGACGCCGGAACGGATGGCCGCGGCCCTGCCGGTTCCGGACCCCGTCCCCGTACCCGTTCCCGACGGCGTCCCGGCGCCGGTCCCCGATACCGCGGCGGACGCGCCCACGACGGGCGCCGCCGCGTCCGACGGCGCCGCGACGGGCACCCCCGCCGCGGCCGCTCCCCCGCCGGGCGCCCCCACGGCGAACGGTCCGGCGGCCGACGGCCGGCCGACCCCGGCGGCCCCGACCCCGGCCCCGGCGGCGGTCGGCACCCCGGCCGCCGGTGCCGCCGCCGGCACCGGCCCCGCTCAGGGCGTCGCAGCCCCGCCGGCCCCCTCGGCGGCGCCCGGCTCCCCCGCGGCCCCCGCATCCCCGGCGACTCCGGTGACCCCGGTGGCCTCCCCCACCACCCCCGGCGACGCGGCGGCCGCCCCCGTGGCCCCCAGTGCCCCGGTACCGCCGGCGACGCCGACCGTGACGCCGGCGCCCGCGGGCACGCCCGGCCCCGCCGCCGATCCGCTCCCCTCCCCCACCGCCCCCACCCGGGCACCGGCCGGGCCCGTCGTCGCGCCCGCCACGGCCGGGGTCGGCCAGGACTTCGACGGGGTCCCGGCCGTCGGCCGGATGTACGTCATGAAGGGCGCCGGGGCCTACTTCTGCACCGCCAGCGTGGTCTCGTCCCCGGGCCGCAACCTGGTGCTGAGCGCGGGGCACTGCCTGCTCGGGTCGGACACCCGCCAGGTGGCCTTCGTACCGCACTACACGCGCGCGAAGCCCCGCCCGTACGGCTTGTTCCCGGTCCTGCGCGACTCCGCGGGTCGCTCCAAGGTGTGGATCGACCAGCGCTACAAGACCCAGGGGGCGGAGAAGGCGGCCACCCTGGACGTGGCGTTCGCCGCCGTCGGCCCGAACGCCGCCGGCAGCGAGCTGGAGAACGCCGTCGGCGGCAACCGCCTCCTCACCGGATCCACGTTCACCCACGCGAAGGTGACCCTGATCGGCCATCCCGCGTCGGCGGCCCGCCCCCGCGTGTGCGTCAACCGCACGACCAAGTTCACCAGCACCGACCCGAAGAGCCCGGGTTCGTTCCTGCGGATCGACTGCACCGGCTTCCCCGGCGGGACCAGCGGCGGCCCCTTCATCACCCGCTTCGACGACCGCACCCGGACCGGCGACGTGGTCGGGGTGATCGGCGGCTGGAAGACGGGCGGGCCGACCGCCGACACCTCGTACAGCCCCTACTTCGGCGCCGAGATCAGGAAGCTGTACCAGGCGGCGGTCGCCGGGGCGAAGGGGGCGTGAGCACCCGCACCCAACGGGTGCGGCGCGGGTTGCCGACCGTGCGCGGGACCACCGGGAGCCCCTCGGCACCCAGCAGGTCGGCCGGGGCCAGCGCGAGCTGGCGGCGCAGGTCGGCGAGGGCCGCGTGCACGGGCGCCAGGATGACCTCGGCACGCGGGTGGATGTGCGCGAGGGCGTGCGCGGTGGTCTCGATGGTCTCGGCGGCGTCCTCGGCGGCGGTCCGGCTCCACCCGCCGGGCTCGCCGCCGCTCCAGGGCACGACTGCGTCGTAGAGGTGGCAGGCGGCATCGGCCGCGGCGTCGGCCCGTTCACCGACGCCCGGCGCCGCGATGGTCGGCAACAGCTCCATGCCCGGTCAACGAGCGGAACCCGCCGGGGGAACGAACCCGGCGGCCACCGGATCCGCCGGGGCCGCGGCATGCGCGCCCGCCCTGCGCATAGGCTGTCCGGATCATGAGCCTCAAAGCCCGCATCCCGGCCCGTGTCCGCAACCGCAAGGCGCGCGAGCGCCGGGAGGGGCGGGGGACGGACCCGCTGGACCGGTTCGCGGTCGTGCTGCGGACGCCCGCCCGCCCCGGCGAGGCGCTGTTCGCGCGGGCCCCCAGGCGGTGGCAGCGGATGCTGCCCTTCACGGTCGTCGGCATCTTCGTGATCACGCTGCTGCCGGTGACCATCGCCGTGCTGACCAACGACTACGGGGCGAACGGCGGCTGGGCGGGGGCGCTGGGCGTGGCGCAGACCGTTCCGCTGCTGCTGGCGGTCACCCGGCCGATGTCCGCCTGGGGCATGGTGCTGTGCGCCGACGTCGCCGGGGCCGTCCTGCTGATGGGCGCGGACGGGGTGGGCGGACAGACCTGGCCGTGGCCTCCGATGGTGATCGTCGGCTACCAGGTGCTGATGGTGTGCCTGGGGCTGCGCGAGTCCGTCCGGACGCTGGTCCAGGTGTGGCTGGCCACCGGCGCGGCCGGGGTGGTGCTCGGCTTCTCCGAGCCCTCCGGGGTGACGAACACCGTGGCGCTGCAGTTCGTGCTCAGCGGGGCCGTGCTGGCGCTGACGGGTGCGCTGCGGCAGCTGGGGGACGCCCGGCAGCGGATCGCGGAGCAGGAGAACATCAGCGAGGTGGAGCGGGCCCGGCGCACCCTGCTGGAGGAGCGGGCGCGGATCGCCCGGGAGTTGCACGACGTGGTGGCCCACCACATGTCGGTGATCACCGTGCAGGCCGATTCGGCCCCGTACCGGCTGCCGGGCATGGCGGAGCCGGTGCGGGAGGAGTTCGCGGCGATCGCGGCGGGCGCGCGCGAGTCGCTGGGCGAGATGCGGCGGCTGCTGACGGTGCTGCGCGGCGACGGGACGAACGGCGCGGAGGGCGCGGGCGGCGAGCTCTTCCCGCAGCCGGGGATCGGCCGGATCCAGCAGCTCGTCGAGGCGACGGTACGGGCCGGGCAGCCGGTGGAGCTGTCCCTGGCGTCGGCCGCGGCCGAGGAGGTGCCGCCGGCCGTGGACCTGTCGGCGTACCGGATCGTGCAGGAGGCCCTCGCGAACGTGGTGCGGCACGCCCCGGGGGCGCCGACCCGGGTCTCGGTGACCCGCTCCGCCCCGGGGGGCGACGTGCTCGTGCTGGTGGTCAACGGGCCGGCCCGGGACGCCGTGGTGGAGGTGGAGAGTTCGGGCACCGGGCACGGTCTGGTGGGGATGCGCGAACGCGTACGGTTGACCGGAGGGACCCTGGACACGGGCCCACTGCCCGACGGCGGATTCCGGGTCGCCGCCCGGCTGCCCCTGAACGACGCCGAGAAGGAACCGAGTTGACCATCCGCGTGATCATCGTCGACGACCAGGCCATGGTGCGGGCGGGGTTCGCCGCACTGCTGGCGGCGCAGCCCGACATCGACGTGGTGGGCGAGGCGCCCGACGGCCGCGAGGGGGTGCGGGTGTCGCGCACGGTCCACCCCGACGTGGTGCTGATGGACGTACGGATGCCCGAGCTGGACGGGCTCTCCGCGGCCCGGGAGCTGCTCGATCCGCCGCCGGGGGTGGTGCACCGGCCGAAGGTGCTGATGCTGACCACGTTCGACATCGACGACTACGTGTACGAGGCGCTGCGCGCGGGCGCGTCGGGGTTCCTGCTCAAGGACGCCCCGCCGGCCGATCTGATCGCGGCGGTCCGGGTGGTCGCCTCCGGTGAGGCGCTGCTGGCACCCTCGGTGACCCGTCGGCTGATCGCGGACTTCGTGCGGCAGCGGCCGGCGCCGCGCAAGGATCCCGCGCTGCGGCTGAACGGGCTGACCCCACGGGAGACGGAGGTGCTGGAGCTGATCGCGCGCGGCCTGTCGAACCAGGAGATCGCCGCGCACCTGGTGCTGGCGGAGCAGACGGTCAAGACCCACATCGGCCGGGTCCTGGGCAAGCTGGACCTGCGCGACCGGGCCCAGGCGGTGATCTTCGCGTACGAGGCGGGCCTGGTCCGCCCGGGCGACACGGGCTGATCCCGCGGCCCCACCGTCCCGCGGCCCCACCGTCCGGGGCCGGTCTCCTCCACCCCCTACCGGGGTATGACATGCCGGTTGGCTCCCCGGTCCGACGTGCCGTCGGGTACCTCCTTCCTACCTTCCTCCTCGTCACGGGGCTCGTCACGTGGCTCGTCACGAGGAAGGGAGAAGGGGCATGCGCCGCTTCGGAAGGACGACGGCCGCGGCCGCGCTGGCGGTGGCCGTCGTGGCGGGGACCGCGGGGTGGGCTTCGGCCGACGGCCAGAGCGCGGTCACCGGGCCGCCTCCGGGCACCGCCGCCTGGCGGGCCGAAGCGGTGGGCGGGCGGCCGTTGCCCGATCCGGCGTCCGCGACGCCGCGGGAGGTGGCCCGCTTCTTCGCCGGGCTGGACGAGACCGGACGCCGCGAACTCCTGCGCTCCCACCCGCTGGTGGTGGGCAATCTGGACGGCGCTCCGCTCTCCCTGCGCTACGAGGCCAACCGGCTCGCCGTCCTCGCCACCGGTGAGGCCCGCTACGCCTCGCTGGCCTCTCCGGGCCGCCGGATCCTGGCCTTCGACCCGCGCGGCCGCGGGCAGGTCGCCGAGGTGTTCGGGGACCTGGAGCGCGCCGGGCACGTGGCGGTGGTCGTGCCGGGTTCGGACAACGACGCCACTTCCCACGACGCACCGCGCGCGGCCGCCACCGGCCCGGCCGGGATGGCCCGGGCGCTGCGGACGGCGGCGGGCGGGGACACCGCGGTCATCGCGTGGACGGGCTACACGACGCCGGTCGGGGTCGGACTCGACGCGGCGGAGGGCCGGCTCGCGGAGGCCGGCGCGGTGCGGCTGGCCCGGTTCACGGCCGGGCTCGACGCGGTCGGGGCGCCCGACCCGGCGCTGTTCTGCCACAGTTACGGCTCGGTGGTGTGCGGGCTCGCGGCCCGGCACACGGACGCCGCCGACATCGTGGTGTTCGGATCTCCGGGGATGCGCGCGGACGACGCCGCCGGACTGGGGACGGGTGCCCGCGTCTGGGCGGCCCGGGGGCCGTCGGACTGGATCGCCAACGTGCCCAACGTGGAGTTCGCGGGGCTCGGGCACGGCACCGACCCCACCTCCCCCGCCTTCGGTGCCCGCCGGGTGCCCGCCGGTGACGTGAAGGGCCACACCGGCTACTTCGCCCCGGGAACCCGGTCGCTGGCGGCCTTCGCCGCGATCGCGAAGGGAGAGGTCCGATGAGCGGGACGGGTACGCCGCGCACGCGGGCCCGGCTCTCGGAGGTCGCCGCGCGGATCGACCGCGGGACCCCCGCCCACCGGGACCGGGCGGTCGACGGTCTGCGCGCCCTGGCCCTGCTGGCCGTGCCGACGGGGCACTGGCTGCTCGGCGGGTTCACCCTCGGCCCGGAGGGCGGGCTGCACAACGCCAGTCCGCTGTCCGCCTTCGGCGCCCTGGCCCCGGCGAGCTGGGTGCTGCAGATGCTGGGCATCTTCTTCCTGGTCGGCGGGTACGCCTCGGTCCTGTCCTTCCACCGCCGCACCGGCTCCACGGGGGCCTGGCTGAAGGGGCGGATGGTCCGGCTGGGGCGGCCGGTGCTCGGTGTGACGGCGGTGTGGGCGCTCGCGGCGCCGGCCCTGTACGCGGCCGGAGTGCCGGAGGCCACCCTGCGCACGGGGGCCACGCTGGTGATCCAGCCGCTGTGGTTCGTCGGGGTGTACGCGGGGGTGACCGCGCTGACCCCGTACTGCGTGCGGGCCGCCCGGCGGCTCGGCGGCTGGGCGGCGGCTCCGCTGCTGGCCTCGGTCGCGGTGGTGGACTTCCTGCGGTACGGGCCGCTGTCCGAGGCGGTGCCGTCCTGGCTGTCCGTGCTGAACGTGCTGCCGGGCTGGATGTTCGCGTACCAGCTCGGCGTCTCCTGGGGCGAGCGGCGGATCGGGCGGCGCGGGGCGTGCCTGCTGCTGGTGGGCGGGGGCGTGCTGTTCGCGGCGCTGCTGACGGTGTTCCACTACCCGGCGTCGATGGTCGGCGTACCGGGTGAGGCGCGGACCAACTCGCACCCGCCGTCGCTGCTGGTGCTGGCGCTGGCCTCGGCCCAGTCGGGTGCGGCGATGCTGCTGCGGGACCGGCTGGCGCGGCTGCTGGCCCGGCCGGCGCTGTGGGCCCCGGTGGTGGTGGTCAACCTGTCGGCGATGACCGTCCTGTGCTGGCACCAGAGCGCCATGCTGGCGGCGGCCGTGCCCGCCTCGTTCGCGGGCGGGGCGGGCGGGGTGGCCGGGCTGACGACGGCGCCCGAGACCCTGGGGTGGATCCTGGCGCGGCTGGCGTGGATGCCGGTGTTCGCGGTGCTGCTGGTGGTCATCGCCCGCTACGCGCGCCGGTTCGAGGCTCCGCCGCAGGCGGGCGCGGGGGCGGGCGGCCGGCGGAGCCCGGTGCTGCGGCGGACCGTGGCGGGGCTGCTGGCGGCCGGGTTCGCGGTGTTCGCGCTGGGCCTGGCCTGACGCAGGCCGGGCGGCGGGGAACCGGCCGCGCACCGGGCCCCGCTGACGACAAGAGCGCCGCTCCCGAGGGGGAGCGGCGCTCTCTTCGTGCCGTACGGGCCGTCAGGCGATGGACGCCGCCACGATCGCGGCGACGGCGAGGTTGCAGCAGGCCGTGACCCAGACGGCCGGGTGCGGCTCCGGGTCGACGACGATGGCGCCGAGCTTGCCCGGGGTCACCAGGTCCAGCACCAGGAAGGCCACGGCCATCAGGACCAGGCCCAGCAGCCCGAAGGCCGCGGTGGACAGCAGTCCCTTGCCGAAGTCGTCGTACGTCGTCCAGATCGAGGTGAAGACGATGCCGCCGATGCCCAGGAGCGCGGAGCTGAGCAGGAGGGCGGCGTTGCGGTTGCGCTCCTCCCATATCTGCTTCGGGAGCTTCCCGGGCGTCAGCACGTCCACCAGGACGATGCCGAGGATCAGCAGGACCAGCCCGAGGGCGCCGTACGCGCTCGTGCGGCCGAGTCCGTTGACGATGTCGCTCATGGAGAAGCCTGTCTGGGCGTGGGTGGGATAGGGATGTGCCGAGCACGTGCCGTGGGGAGGCCGAATCTATCGCACGGCCCCGCCCCGGACCATGGGGAGGTCAGGAAATGGCAAAGGTCAGAGCAGCGCGGCGCGGGGAGGCGGCAGCGCTGACCGCACTGGTCATGCGGTCCAAGGCGTACTGGGGCTACGACGCGGGGTTCCTCGCCTCGTGCGCCCCGGAGCTGGCCGTCCGCGAGGGCGAACTCGCCCTCCGGCGCATCGCGGTGGCCGAAAACGGCCCCGGGAGCCTGCTGGGGGTCGCCTCGCTGGAGGTCCTGGAAGGGGAACCGGGAGGAGCTCCGGAAGGGGAGGTGGCGCGGCTCGGGCTGCTGTTCGTGGAGCCGTCGGCCATCGGCCGGGGCGTCGGGCGGCTGCTGTACCGGGACGTCCTCGGCCGGGCCGCCGCGCTGGGAGTGCGCCGCCTGCTGATCGACTCCGATCCGCACGCGGTGGGCTTCTACCGGGCGATGGGCGCGGTGGCCTCGGCCGGGGCGCCGCCGGGGCTGGTGCGCTTCGAGACGGCTCCGGCGGTCCTCGCCGGCTGGGCGCGGGCCTGGACGGGCGGGACCCCCGCGGTGCACCTGGGCAACGTGGCGGAGTTCAACGCCCAGTTCGCCGATGCCTCGGTGGGCGGGGAGCCGCGGGCCGCGCACGACTACGCCTGCCTCGCCGCGTTCTACAGCCCCTGCCCGGCCGCCCTGGTGCTGCCGCGGGCGGTGCCGCCGGGATGGGTCCGGTTGGTCGGACGGCAGTTGGGCTGGGGGCCCGGGGTGGAGGTCCTCGACGGGCTGGCCGAGCGGGACCCGGGCCTGTCGGAGGCCGTCCTGGCCCGGCCGGAGCTGGCCCGGCGGGTGACGGGGCGCGGGCTGCCCCTCGTACCGTGGGGGCGGACGGAGCCGTACGGGCGGCTCGCCGGGCTGCCGTGGCGGCCGCGGGACCTGCGCTACGAGTCGAAGTCGGCGGCGCACGCCCTGTTCGCCCGGATCCTGGCCGGCGGCGGGCACCCGGGGATCGCGCTCCCCGCGCAGTGGCGGGCCGCGCACCGGTGGGCGGCCGTACGGACGGTGCGGGCGCGGGCCCGGGCGGGGCTGGGCACGGTGCTCAAGTCGGAGCACGGCGTCGGGGGTTCGGGCACCAGGGTGGTGACCCCCGCCCGGATCCGGGCGGCGGGCGGGGCGCGGGCGGCGCTGCGCGGGCTGCCGCGCGGGCCGCTGCTGGTGGAGGAGTACGTGCCGGGCCCGTCGCGCGGGCCCCGGGACCTGACGTACGACGGGTTCGTGGACGGGGAGGGCCGCCCGCACGAGGTCGGGGCGGCGGTGATGGAGGTGGTCGACGGGGCGTACCGGGGCGCGACGGTGGGGCCCGGGGTGGTGCCCGCCGCGCTGGAGGGGCCGCTGCTGGCCTTCGGGGCGGCGGTCGGGCGGGAGCTGGCGGCTTCGGGCTACCGGGGCTGGTTCGACGTGGACTTCGTGGTCGACGCGACGGGGCGGCCGGCGCCGACCGAGACCAACCTGCGGCTCACCGGCCCTTCGGTGGCCTTCATGGTGGCGGCCCGGCTCGACGTGCTGCGGGGCGCGGGGCACCTCGTACGGATCGTGGACCGGGTGGAGCTGGGCGCGCGGCTGCCGGAAGGGCAGGTGGAGCTGCTGTGCGCGGACCTCGTGGAGGCCTGCGCCGGATCGGGGGCGGTGTTCGTGCCGGCCATCGTGACCGGGGCCTTCGATCCGGCGCCGTGGATCGGGGTGCTGCTCGCCGCGCGCGACGGCGGGACGCTGGACGCGGCCGAGGCGCTGGTGCGGGCGGGAGCGCTCGCGGTCGGGTCGGGTTTCGAGGGCTTCTCCGGCGCGGTGGACGGCTCCGACGCGGCGGACCGGGCCCGAGCCCGTCCCGGCCGCCGCCCGGCCGGTCAGTCGTCGAAGTCGAAGGGCGAGCGCGGCCTGCGGAGCAGGTAGCAGGCCACGATCAGGCCCGCGATCATCAGCGGGACGTTGAAGGTGTAGACGAGGGCGGCCTGGCGCGGCCAGTCGTGTTTGGCCGCCAGCCGGTAGAGGTTGTCCTGGGGCCACCAGGCGAGCAGCAGGTAGGACGCCGACAGGTGGGCGGCGGTGGTCAGGGCCCGTCCCCGGCCGTGGCGGAGCATCCTCCTGCGGCCGCCGAACAGGAACAGCACGCCGGCCGCGAAGGCGGCGCTCTCGCACACGTAGAGGACGAAGAAGAGGAACGACCACGGGAGCGGCACCCCCGTGAGGTCGGTGGATCCGGGCCACAGCGCCGAGGTGAGCGCCAGGGTCCCCACGGTCAGCGGCAGGGCGAGGCAGCCCGCGGCGCAGCCGGGAGACAAGGACTCCCCGGCGGAGCCCGTCTTGCCGCTGCGCGCGGGGACCAGCGCGGACCCGGCCACCGCCGGGCGGTCCCGGGCGGGCAGCGGCACGGCCGCCCGGTCCTCCTGGCCGGCCCGGGTACGGGGCAGGGCGCGCAGCCGGACCAGCCGGGTCGGGGTTTCGTCGGGGCCGGTCCCCGGCTTCAGGTGCGCGGTCAGGGTCTCCAGGCCGACCCGGTCCCCGTCGCGGAGCCACAGGGGGTCGCCGGGGGGCGGGGCCACGTAGGCGACGAGCCGTTCGCGGGTCCCCGAGGTCACGCGGGCCACGACTGCGGCGCCGAAGGCGGGGTGGGTGCGGATCCGGGACTCGACGGTGTGCGGGTCGAGGTGGGCGCCCCAGTCCAGGGTGATCCGGTCGCGCAGCCGCCCGCCGAACTCCAGGAGCCCGTCGGAGCGCAGGACGGCGAGGTCACCGGTCGCGACGGGGTCGCCGCCGGGCGGGGTGAGGAGGAGCTCCCCGTCGCGCAGGCCGGCGCGGAAGCCCGGGAAGGGCGTGCCGAGGAGGGCGATCCGTTCGGGGGTGTCCAGCGGGCCGGGCAGCTGCGGGAGTTCGAAGGAGGTCCCGGCGCCGGCGGTCTCGGTCGGGCCGTAGACGTTGAGGACGCGGGCGCCGGGGCGCAACCGGTCCTGGAGGGCCGCCTGTTCGTCGAGGTAGAGCCGGTCCCCCGTGATGGTGAGCAGCCGCACGTCGGCGAAGGCGGGGTCGGGTTCGCGGCGGGGCCGGGGGACGGAGAGCGGGGCGGGCCGGTCGTCGCGGACCATGAGCTCCACGGCGGTCGCCGGGTCGGTGTGCAGGACGCTGACGTGCCGGTCCCGGACGGCGTCGAGGAGGTCGTGGGCCCCGCGGCCGGCGCCCTCGGGCAGGACGAGGGCGCCGCCGGAGCACAGGGGGCGGGTCCAGCCGGCGGCGAAGGCGGTGATGTCGGGGCCGCCGCTGAACAGGTGGCGGTCGCGCGGGGTGAGCCGGGCGGCTTCGGTCCAGCCGTCGTGGGCGGCGAGCAGCAGTTCGTGGCCGACGCGGACCGGACGCGGCCGGGCCGCGCCGGTGAACAGGACGGCCGCGTCGCGGTCCTGGGCGGTGCGGTCGGGCGCGGTGGCGGGCCGCCCGGCGATCCGGCCGGCCTCCTCGTCGACGGCGACGGTCCGCTGCCCCTCGGGCAGGCCGAGGCCGGCCGCCCGGCGGCCGCTGTCGGTGAGCAGGAGGAACGGGGGCAGGGCGGCGAGCATGCCGCGGGCGGTGCGCGGGTCGTCCACGGCGACGAGGGTGTAGGTGGCGCCCGCCTTGAGGGTGGCGAGGAGGCAGACGGGGAGTGCGGGCCGGGCGCCCACGGCGATGGCGACGAGGCCGCCCGCGGGCAGGGCCCCGTCCAGCAGGTGGTGGGCCAACCGGTTTGCCCGGGCGTCGAGTTCGCCGTAGGAGAGTTCCTCGGGGCCGTGGAGGACGGCGGGGGCGTCGGGTGCGTCGCGGGCGAGTTCCTCGAAACGCCGCAGGACGGTGTCCGCGGTGGGTCGGTGCGGGCGGGCGGGCGGTGATGCCTGCGTCATCACCCGATGATGCCACCGACGGGCGACCGGGGGCGAGGGTTGTGAACATCCTTGGAAACCAGTTGAGTTGGCGGAGTCGGCACCCGTGCGGGGGGTCCGGACCGGTTCCTTGACCTGAAGTCCGGTTGAGGTCCTAGCGTGGCACCCATGGACATGGAAGTCACCGCCTGGCATTCGCTGCACAGCGCGATCAACGCCCAGCAGGACAAGCGTCCCCTCTCCCGGGCGAGCCTGCGCCGGATCGCCGCCTTCGCCCGCCCGCACCGGCGCGGGCTGGTCTCCTTCCTGCTGCTCAGCGTGGTGGGCGCGCTCCTGGCGGTGGCCACTCCGCTGCTGGCGAGCCGGATCGTGGACGCGATCGTGCGGGGCGGGGACAGTTCGGCCGTCACCCGGCTCGCCCTGCTCATCGCGCTGATCGCGGTCGCCGAGGCGGGGCTCGGCCTGCTGACCCGCAAGCTGTCGGCCACCCTCGGCGAGGGCCTGATCCTGGACCTGCGGACGGCGGTCTTCGACCACGTCCAGCGGATGCCGGTGGCCTTCTTCACCCGGACCCGGACGGGCGCACTGGTCAGCCGCCTCAACAACGATGTGATCGGGGCCCAGCGGGCGTTCAGCAACACCCTGTCCGGGGTGGTCTCCAACACGGTGACGCTGCTGCTGACGCTGGGGGTGATGCTCACCATCTCCTGGCAGATCACCCTGCTGGCCCTGGTGCTGCTCCCGGTGTTCGTGCTGCCGGCCCGGCGGATGGGTGCCCGGATGGCGGCGATGCAGCGCGAGGCCTCGGCGCTGAACGCCGCGATGGGCACGCAGATGACGGAACGCTTCTCCGCCCCGGGCGCCACCCTGGTCAAGCTGTTCGGGCGGCCCGCCGACGAGTCCGCCGAGTTCGCGGCGCGTGCGGCCCGGGTACGGGACATCGGGATCCGTACGGCGATGGCCCAGTCGGCGTTCATCACCGCGCTGACCCTGGTCTCCGCGCTCGCCCTCGCCCTGGTCTACGGCCTCGGCGGGCACTTCGCCCTGCGCGGCACCCTGGAGCCCGGTTCCGTCGTCGCGCTCGCCCTGCTGCTGACCCGGCTGTACGCGCCCCTGACCGCACTGGCGGGGGCCCGGGTGGAGGTGATGAGCGCCATGGTCAGCTTCGAGCGGGTCTTCGAGATCCTCGACCTGAAGCCGCTGATCGACCAGAAGCCCGACGCCCGCCGGGTGCCCGACGGGCCGGTGGCGGTGGAGTTCGAGCGCGTCTCCTTCGCCTACCCCTCCGCCGACAAGGTCTCCCTCGCCTCCCTGGAGGAGGTGGCCGCCCTGGACCGGCGGGGCGGCGGCCGGGTGCTGCACGAGGTGTCCTTCCGCGCCGAGCCCGGCCGGATGATCGCCCTCGTCGGCTCGTCCGGCGCCGGGAAGTCGACGATCGCCCAGCTGCTGCCGCGCCTGTACGACGCCGACGCGGGCACGGTCCGCCTCGGCGGGGTCGACGTACGGGACCTCACGGCCGACTCCATCCGCGAGACGCTCGGCATGGTCACCCAGGACGGGCACCTCTTCCACGAGTCGGTACGGGCCAACCTGCTGCTGGCCCGGCCCACGGCCACCGAGGAGGAGATCTGGGAGGCGCTGCGCCGCTCCCGCCTGGACGGGCTCGTCGCATCCCTCCCCGACGGCCTGGACACCGTCGTCGGGGAGCGCGGCTACCGGCTCTCGGGCGGCGAACGGCAGCGGCTGACCATCGCCCGGCTGCTGCTGGCCCGGCAGCGGGTGGTCATCCTCGACGAGGCCACCGCCCACCTGGACTCCACCTCCGAGGCGGCGGTCCAGGAGGCCCTCGCCGAGGCGCTGGCCGGCCGGACCGCCGTGGTGATCGCGCACCGGCTGTCGACGGTGCAGGCGGCCGATCTGATCCTCGTCGTCGAGGAGGGCCGGATCGTGGAACGCGGGACGCACGAGGAGCTGCTGGCGGCCCGCGGCCGGTACGAGGAGCTGTACCGCACGCAGTTCGCCGCGCGCGACACGCAAACCCGCCGCCCCCTGACGGACGGCACGGCGGCGGCCCCGGGCGCATGATGCCGAAGGGCCCGCGCGCCGCCTCGGCGCGCGGGCCGGTCCGCTACCGAGGGGAGCCCGTCATGGACGTCAAGCTCGAACTGGTCGCCGTCCCGGTCACCGATGTCGACCGGGCCAAGGCCTTCTACGAACGGATCGGCTTCCACGCCGACCACGACGTCACCGTCAGCGAGGAGATCCGCTTCGTCCAGCTGACCCCGCCCGGGTCGGCCTGCTCCATCGCCATCGGCAAGGGGCTCACCCGGATGATCCCGGGGTCGCTGGACAACATGCAGGTGGTCGTCGCCGACATCGAGGAGGCCTACGCGGACCTGCGCGGCCGGGGCGTGGAGGTGACGGAGATCCAGGACATGCCGTGGGGTTCCTTCGTGTACTTCTCCGATCCGGACGGCAACGGGTGGGCCGTCCAGCAGACCACCCCGCGGCCGGGGCCGCCGGAGCCCGCGGCCTGACCGTCGGATCCGCCCTCCGGGTTTGACCTTCGAGTGGGATGAGGGCCGATCATCGCTCCCATGGACGCCACTCCCGAACTGATGGGCATCAGTGCCTTCGGCCGCCGCGTGGGGCTCGCGCCGAGTGCCCTGCGCTTCTACGACGACTGTCGGGTGCTGCTCCCCGCGCACGTCGATCCGGCGACCGGGTACCGGTACTACGCCGAGTCCCAGCGCGCCCGCGCCACACTGCTGCGCGGGCTGCGCGAGGCGGGCCTGCCCCTGCCCGACGTGGCCACCGTGCTCGACGGGCCGCCCGGGCTGGCCCGTCAGGTGCTGGAGCGCCACCGGCGGGCGGTACGGGAGTCCGGGCGGGCCGCCGACGCGGCGGTCCGCGCCGTCCTGGACACCCTCCCGGCGGGGCCCGCCCGCACCGAGGTCACCCTCGGCGGTGCGGAGCTGGCGAGCGCGGTCCGGCAGGTGGCCCCGGCGGCCGGGCGGGATCCCGCGCACCCCGTACTGGGCTGCGTGCTGGTGGAGTTCGACGAGGACGAGGTCCGCTTCGTGGCCACCGACCGCTACCGGCTCTCGCTGCGCGTCCTGCGCCCCGCCGCCGTGACCGGACCGCCCGGGCGGGTCCTGGTCGAGGTCCCGGTCCTGGTCGGGCTGGGCGGATGGGCGGCCCGGGCGGCCGAGGTCACCCTGGTGGCGGGGCCGCCCGGCACTCCCCTGACCCTCCGCCACCCGGGCGGTGCGCGCGAGGTGCCGGTGACCGGCGGGACCTACCCCGCCTACCGGGACATGCTCGGCGCCCTGGAGGCCGTCCCCGTGCCGACCCGCCGGGTCGTCGTGGACCGGACCGCCCTGCTCGCGGCCCTCGCCGCGTGCGGGGAGAGCCCCGTCGCGGTCCTGGAGCTGGGTCCCGACCGGCTGCGGGTGACCGCCACCGGGCCGGACGGCGTGCGCGGGGAGTCCGGTACGGAGCTGCCCGCCCTGTGTGGGGAGGCCGCGCCGGTGCGGGTCGGTTTCGACCCGGCGGTGCTGGCGGGCGCGCTGGAGGCCGGCGTGGGGCCCGACGTCCTGCTGGAGATTCCGGCAGCGCCCCGGCCCGCCCTCGTGCGCTCCGCCGACCAGGGCAGCTTCACCACCCTGGTGATGCCGGTCGCCCTCCCGGACGCGGGGGCATGACCGGCCCGCGGGGGTCCGGTCCGCCGGGGGCCGGTCAGCCGGGGTGGGGGCGGCCGCGCAGGGCCTGTCCGTGGCGGACCCCCTCCGCGAAGGCGGCCTCGTACGCCGCGTCCCCGAGGGCCGCCCGGGCGGTGCGCTCGAACTCTTCCCGTACGGAGCGCAGTTCCGGCGTGCCGCGCTGCGGGTGGCCGACCGCCTGCCAGTAGGCGTGGCCGGCTCCGTAGGCATGCGCGCCGCCCGCCCCGTCGCCGTTCGCGGCCCGGGCCGCGGCCAGCAGGTCGAGGCCGAGGGCGGTGCCGAAGCTGTCGCCCAGTTCCCGCTTGCTCTCCAGCATCGCCCGCGCGTGTTCGGCGGACTCCGCGGGACGGCCCTCGAACAGGCGGATCAGCGCCAGCTGGTAGTCGGCGTAGGCCCGCGTCCAGTACTCCTGCCGCTCCACGCAACCCGCCCGCAGCCGCTCGGCCTCCTCCCGCGCGTCGGCGAAGAGCCCGGTGCCGGTGAGCGCGAACACCCTGACGAGGCTGCAGCGCAGTCGGGGGCCGGAGTCGAAGGGCGTGCCGGGAAAGGCCTCCAGGGCGTTGTCGGCCACGATCCGGGCGGCCAGCGGGCGGCCCGCCAGCAGGTGGCTGACGCCCAGCAGGTAGGCGGCGTCGAGGGCCGGGCCCGGTCCCGCGTCGGGCCGCGCGGCCAGGGCCTCGCAGGCCACCGCGAGCCGGTGCGCCTCCTCGTGCTCGCCCTGGAGGAGCAGGGTCACCCCGAGGGCCCACAGGGCGCGCACCCTGCCGGCGGTGTCCACGTCCTCGGGGCGGGCGGCGGAAAGGGCCCGTTCCAGGTACGAGCGGGCCACGTGGAGGCATCCGCAGCAGGCCCAGAAGAAGCCGACCCGGCCGGCCAGTTCGAGGGCGGCGGCGGGCTCGGTGGCCAGCAGGTGGTCGAGGGCCGCGCAGATGTCCCCGTACGCGGCGGCGACCCCGCGGTAGGCGCCGCGCTGCCCGGGGCCCGGCCAGTCCTCGTCGGCGGTGCGCACCAGTTCCAGGAAGTGGTGCGCGTGCCGGGTGCGCAGCGCGTCCCGTTCGCCGACGCCGTCGCACCACATGGCCCCGTACTCGCGGATCGTGTCGAGCATGCGGTGGCCGGCGCCGTCCGGGCTCCGGCGGACTACGGACTTGGCGACGAGCGAGGCGAGGAGCGGGGCCACGTCCGCGGCGGCGAGCGGGGGTGCGGAGCACACGGCGCGGGCCGCGGCCTCGTCGAAGGTGCCGCCGAAGACGGAGAGCCGCAGCCACAGGAGGCGTTCGGCGGGGGTGCACCACTCGTGGCTCCAGCCGATGGCGGTGCGCAGCGCCCGGTGGCGGGGCGGCCGGGCCGCTGCGCCGCCGGACAGCGGGCCGATCCGCCGGGAGAGCCGGTCGGCGAGCTCCTCCACGGTGTGGTCCGTCAACTGGGCGGCGGCGAGTTCCAGCGCGAGGGGGACCCCTTCGAGGCGGGCGCAGATCGCGCGGGCGGCGGCGAGCCGGGACGGGGTCCAGGCGCCCGCCCGCCCCGGGCGTACCGCGTCCGCCCGCGCGGTGAAGAGGGCGAGGGCCTCTCCGGCCGGCTCCTCGTGCGGCAGGGGCCCGACCTCCAGTACGTGTTCGCCGGCCAGGGCGAGGGGTTCGCGGCTGGTCAGCAGCACGACGAGGTGCGGGGCGGCGTCGAGCAGGTCCCGTCCGAGGAGGCGCAGGGGCCCGATGAGGTGTTCGCAGCAGTCCAGTACGAGGAGCAGCCGGCGCGGGCGGATCCACGCGCGCACCGCTTCGGCGAGGGCGCGCGGGGTGTGGTCGGCGAGGTCGAGCGCGTCCGCGACGGCGTCCAGGAGCAGCCGGTCACCGGGCAGCGGGGCGAGGTCGGCCCAGTGGATCCCGTCGGGGAAGCGCGGTCCGGGCGCACCGGGGCCCGCGGCTCCGGCGGCGTCGGGGTCCAGGGCCTGCCGGGCCAGCCGGGTCTTGCCGACGCCCGCGGGCCCGGTCAGGGTGATCAGTCGCCGTTCCGTCAAGGCCGCCCGCAGTGCGGCGAGTTCGGCGTCCCGCCCCACGAAGGAGGCGGGTCCGTCGTCGTTTACCCGGGCATGTCCGCGCACGCGCCCAGTGTGGCGTACGCGCGGGGCCGTGCGTACCGGTCGGCCGGGGGTCCTCCCGGGCGCACGGGAGCGTGTCACGAAAGTCGTTTGGTGCGCTTGTCGGACATCCCTACCCTCTGGTCATGACCCAGGCGAGGATTCACGAACTGCGCGGCTACGAGGTGGGACCGGTGCGCGCCGAGCTCCGCGCGCTCACGGTACGGGACGACCGGGAGGGCATGCTCGAAGGGACGCCGTACCTGCACCGCCGCATGAGCCTGCTGCGCATCGGGAAGGCGATGGCGGCCGACCCGCACCTGTACGTGCACGGTCTCGACGCGCTGCGGGCCGATGCGGAGAGCCGGCTCGACGAGTGGCTGCCGCGGGAGACGGTTCACGCGCGGCTGACGTCATGGTGGCTGCCCGAGGGCATCACGGAGCCGGGGCACACGGAACTCTCGGTGATGTGGTTCCAGACGGCCACGCAGGACCCTTTCGCCCGGCTGGCCGCGATCGTGCGCCCCCTCGACTGGACTTCACTCGCCGGATTCGCCCCCTTCGAGGACTGACGGTCCACCGGGGGTCGGGCACCTAGGGCGCGAGGACGTCCAGTTCCTCCAGGGCGCCGAGGGCGATCTGCCGCGTCAGGGCCTCGGCCGCGGCGGCGTCCCCTTCCCGTACGGCCTCGGCGACCCGGACGTGGAGGGTGACGGCGGCCGGGTCGGGGTCGGGGAACATCACGGAGTGCTCGGTGCGGCCGGTGAGCACCTCGGCGACGACGTCGCCCAGGCGGGCGAACATCTCGTTGCCGGAGGCGTTCAGCACGATGCGGTGGAAGGCGACGTCGTGGTGGAGGTAGCCCTCCAGCTGGTGGCCGCGCGAGGTGCGGACCATGCCGAGGGCCGCTTCGGTGAGACGGGCGCACTGCTCGGGGGTGGCGCGCAGGGCGGCGAGGCCGGCCGCGACGGGTTCGACCGCCGAACGCAGGACGGTCAGGGAGCGCAGCTGGCGGGGGCGGTCGCTGCCGGCGAGGCGCCAGCGGATGACGCGCGGGTCGTAGACGTTCCACTCCTCGGCGGGGCGGACGGTGACGCCGACGCGGCGGCGGGACTCGACGAGCTGCATCGACTCCAGGACCCGCACCACCTCGCGCACGACGGTGCGGGAGGCGTCGAAGCGCGTGGCGATCTCGTCGGTGCGCAACACGCTGCCGGGCGGGTACTCCCCCGCCGTGATCGCCAGGCCGAGGGTGTCCAGTACCTGGGTGTGGAGTCCTGGGACCGGACTGCCTTCGGTGGTCATGGCGTAAGCGTACGGTGACGCCGGAGCGGACCAAAGGTGTGATGTTTGCCGCCGAACCCTTGAATAAGTACTACTTAATAGGGTTCAGTGGTGCCCTCCCGGGCCTCCCCCCGCCCGGGGCCGATGTCAACGAGGACAGCGAGGTACGGCGTGGGTTCCCAGCGCGTCATTGTGGTGATGGGCGTGACCGGCACGGGCAAGACGACCGTGGGCCGGCTGCTCGCGGAGGCCCTCGGCCTCCCCTACGCGGAGGGCGACGCCTTCCATCCGGCGGCCAACGTGGCGAAGATGTCCGCCGGCATCCCGCTGGACGACGAGGACCGCGGGCCCTGGCTGGACGCCGTCGGCGAGTGGGTCCACGACCGGGCCGGGCACGGCGGCGGCGTGGTGGCCGCCTCCTGCCTCAAGCGGGCCTACCGCGACCGGCTGCGCGCCGCCACCCCCGGGGTCGTGTTCGTCCGCCTCACCGGGGAACGGGCGCTGATCGAGGAACGGATGCGCTCGCGCACGGGCCACTTCATGCCCGCCACGCTGCTCGACTCCCAGTTCGCCACGCTCGAACCGCTCCGGCCGGACGAGCCGGGGGTCGCCGTCGATGTCGACGGCACCCCCGAGGAGATCACCGCACGGGCGCTCACGGCCCTGCGCGGCCTCTGACACTCCCCTCCCACACACACCCCCACCCAGACCTCCACAGAGTGAGGAACCCCACCGTGACCGGTCTCAGCGTCGAGACACTGGCGGCGGCTGCCCCCGAGCCCATAACCTCGGCCGGAAACGGCCAGTTGGGCATCGCGGTCCTGCTGGGCAGCGCCGTCATCGTCCTGCTGATCACCCGCCTCAAGATGCACGCCTTCCTGGCCCTGACGGTCGGTTCGCTGGCTCTCGGCTCCTTCGCGGGCGCTCCGCTGAACAAGACGATCGCCAGCTTCACCGCCGGGCTCGGCGCCACGGTCGCGGGCGTCGGCGTGCTCATCGCGCTCGGCGCGATCCTCGGGAAGCTCCTCGCGGACTCCGGCGGCGCGGACGAGATCGTCGACACGATCCTGGCCCGCGCCAAGGGCCGGTCGATGCCCTGGGCCATGGTGCTGATCGCCTCGGTGATCGGCCTGCCGCTCTTCTTCGAGGTCGGCATCGTGCTGCTGATCCCGGTGGTGCTGCTGGTCGCCAAGCGCGGCAACCACTCCCTGATGCGCATCGGCGTCCCGGCGCTGGCCGGGCTGTCGGTCATGCACGGGCTGATACCGCCGCACCCCGGCCCGCTGGTCGCCGTCGACGCCCTGCACGCGAACCTGGGTGTCACCCTCGCCCTCGGCGTGCTCGTCGCCGTCCCGACGGTGATCATCGCGGGGCCGCTGTTCTCCCGGTACGCCGCCCGCTGGGTGGACATACCGGCGCCGGAGCACATGGTCCCCGCGCGTCCGTCGGAAGGGGCCGCGCACCGGCCCCGCTTCGGGGCCACCGTCTGCACCGTGCTGCTGCCGGTGGTGCTGATGCTGGTCAAGGCGCTGGTCGACATCGTTGTCAACGACCCTGCCAACGCGGTGCAGAAGGTCACCGACGTCGCCGGATCGCCGCTGATCGCCCTCCTGTCGGCCGTGCTCGTGGGGATGTTCACCCTCGGCCGGGCGGCCGGGTTCACCCGGGAACGGATCTCCTCGACGGTGGAGAAGTCCCTCGCGCCGATCGCCGGCATCCTGCTGATCGTGGGCGCCGGCGGCGGGTTCAAGCAGACCCTCATCGACGCCGGCGTGGGTCGGATGATCCTGGACCTGTCGAAGAGCTGGTCCATCCCGGCCCTGTTGCTGGCCTGGCTGATCGCGGTGGCGATCCGGCTGGCCACCGGGTCGGCCACGGTCGCCACCATCTCGGCGGCCGGTCTCGTGGCCCCCCTCGCGGCGGGCACGTCCACGACGGGGACCGCCCTGCTCGTCCTGGCCATCGGCTCCGGCTCGCTGTTCTTCAGCCATGTCAACGACGCCGGGTTCTGGCTGGTCAAGGAGTACTTCGGCATGAGCGTCGGGCAGACCCTCAAGACCTGGTCGGTGATGGAGACCGTCATCTCGGTGGTCGGCCTCGGCTCCGTCCTGCTGCTGTCCCTCGTACTGTGACCCCTCCGTGGGCCCCGCCCTGGACCCCGCCGTGGACCCCGTCGAGCTGGGCGGCGGCGAGCGCGAAGCCGTCCGCGGCCCGGGCGCAGCGGTCCGCGAGGGCGGCGACCTCGGCGCGGAAGGCGTCGGCCTGAGGGCCCCGCCATTCCAGCGCCGCCGCGCCCGTCCGCAGCCGGTGGGCGTGGGAGCGCAGGGCCGCGCAGTGGCCGCGCAGGCCGTCGGCCGGGGCGGGCGGGGGCAGCCGGGGCACGTCGGTCACGGGTTCCTCCGGGAGGTCGTCGTCCGAGGGCGGTCCGCGTCGCCGAGCGGGAGCAGCCTGCTCCCGGTGACCCGGCCGTCGGCGGCGGACCAGGTCCCGCCGACGGCACCCGCCGAGGCCAGCCGGTGGACGCGGGTGCGCGGATCGAGGGGGGTGCGGGCGTCGGCCGGGGAGCCGACGGCGTACAGGTGCGTGATGCGGTAGACGGCGGTGAGGTCGCGGTCCCGGGCCAGGTCCATGGCGGCGACGGCGCCCAGCCGGTGTCCGACCAGGACGAGTTCGGCGCCGGAGGGGATCAGCCCCCGTACGGCGCGGACCACGTCCCGTACCCGCCACGCGTCCCGGTCGGCCAGTTGGAGCACGTGGCGGTGCCGGCCGCCGACGCCGGTCACCCGCTGGACCAGCAGGGTGTCGGTCGCGCCGAGCAGGCCCGTGTTGCCGACGTACCCGGCGAGGGTGCCGGTGGTGTCGAGCGCCTCCAGCAGCCCGGCGCCTGGGCCGGGGCCGGGGGCGTCGTCAGAGCCGTCCCCGCGGGAGAAGAACGCGCGCAGTGCGGCGCCCAGTCCCAGGAGCGGTTCGGCGGTCACGGCCCGGCCGGTGGCCACCTGCCAGCCGGCGTGGTCGTTGAAGGGGTTCTCGTCGGTGAGCGCGTGCCAGGCCAGGACGTCCGCGAAGGTCGGGGCCAGCAGGGTGAAGGCCTCCCCGGCGCCCCGTTCGCGCAGCAGGGTCCGGAAGGCCCGGGCCGCCTCGTCCTGCCGGCCCTGCGCCACCGCCCCCAGGACCGCGGCGCAGTCCGGGTCCGCGAGCAGGTCGGGGCGGCCCACCCCGGCGACGTGGATCCGCGCCTTGAGCCCGCAGACGGCGGTGGTCACGGCCAGGTTCTCCCGGCGGGCCAGGATCCCGGCGAACCACCCGGCCCGCGCCACGCCCCGCCCGCGCGGGGCCCAGCCGAGGCCGGCCGGGTCGGTGAGGGTGCGCAGCAGGGTCCGCCAGGCGCGGCGCGGCCTGCCGCCGCCGCACCCGGCGAGGGCGGCGGCCGGGAGGCGGGCGCCGAGGGCGAGCCCGGAGGCGTACCGGGCGGCCTCGCCCACGGCGTCGGCGGCCTCGGCGAGGTCCCGGCACAAGGCGTCGAGGGCCTCGACGTCCGGGTCGGTGGCCTGCGCGGTCACGGCGTCGGACATGGGCTCCTCGCGGGGGTGCGGCTGGAACGGCGGCTGGGTGCTGCGCCTCCGTCCGCGGGCCTCGGCACGGGCCGGGCAGCCGCGGACGGCGGCTCCGGCATCACCGTACGTCGGCCCCTCCCGGCGCGCGCTCCGACTGCGCTACGGGAGTGGGTCCGGGCCGGCGAGCAGGAACGCGGCGTCCAGCCCGGTGTCGAGGTATGCGGTGAAGAGCCGGTTGTGCAGGGCCCAGGGGGAGCGCCTGCTCCGGATGAGGCCGACCGCTTCCTCGGCCGTGGCCCCCCGGCCGACCAGGCACTGGGCGACCACGATGCCGGAGCGGTTGTACCCGTAGTAGCAGCGCACCAGGGTCCGGCGCCCCGCGTCCAGGGCCCGCCCCGCCGTGTCGGCCAGGCGGCGGACGGTGTCGAGCTGGGCGGCGGTCAGGGGCGCGTCGGGCATCTCCCCGACCAGGTGCTCGGCGGCCGGGCCGGGGCCGTGGCCGGGCCGGGTGTAGAGGCTGATCACGAGGTCGAACTCGTCGGTGACGACGGCGGGGCACAGCTCGCCGTCGGCGTCGGCGTAGACGTGGCCGCCCATCCAGAGGCCGGGGGTGATCTCGTCCCAGGGGGTCGGGGGCCGGGGCGCGTCGGGGTTCTTCCAGTGGGTCTTCGTCATCGTGGCCGGATCGTACAACAGCCCTTCATCCTACGGGAGTTGTAGAAAAAACGGCCTCGCGGAACGCGGTGCGCAGCGCTGGGGCGGGAGGGGCCGCGGGGGCGGGTGCGGGCGCGGCGCCGGGCACCAGGGCGGCCCAGCGGTCGTGCCGCGGGGAGACCCACAGCGCCGGGCCGGTGGCGGCCTGCGGGTGGTGGGCCCACACCCCGGCGGGGGCGGGGTGCCAGAGCAGGCCGCGGGAGGGGGTGAGTTCGCCGGTGCGGATGCGCAGGGATTCCGCCGTCCAGGAGCGGCTGATGGGGTGGTCGGCGGTGGACAGCAGGTGGCGCGGGAAGCGGACGAGGTCGGCGAGCGGCGCGTACAGGGTGCCGTCGGCGAAGCGGGTGCGGTCCATGCCGAGCGGCCGCCAGATGCGGGCCGTGGCGCACTCGGCCAGCGGGGTGCCGGTGAGGTGTTCGGCGAGGCGGGTGAGGGCGGCCAGGGCGGGCGGTCCCTCGCCGTGGGTGAGCAGGTGGTGGGCGGTGGCGGCGCCGGGCAGTCCCGCCGCGGCCGCTTCCCCGTAGGCGGTCAGCGGGGTGTGCAGCGCAAGGTCCCCGGCGGCGACGAGGCTCCCGAGGACGGGCCACAGCGCGAGCACCGCCGCCAGTCCGCCGACGTCGAGGGGGGTGTCACCGTCACCGGGCGAGCCCGCGTGGACGGCGTCCGCCGACCCCGCCGCCCAGACGGCGTCCGGGTCGGCGGAGCGGACGAGGGCCTCGATGGGGCCCGCCTGCAAGCGGTGCGTCATCATGCCGGGCACGCTACGTGCCCCCGCCCGCCCTCCCGCGCAGGTCGCGCCCCTGTCGCCCCCCGCCACCCGAATGCGGGGACGGGAGACGGGGGGCGGCGGGCTGCTAGGCCTTGTCGGGGCGGTCGGTCACCCGGAGGGTGTTGACCAGGGGCTTGCCGTAGCCGTTGTGGGTGACGAAGCGCAGGTTGAGCGCTCCGTCGGTGACCTTGACCGTGTAGGTCCTGGTCAGGGCCGTGTACGAGCCCGCCTCCAGGGCGATGTCCAGGGAGGGCAGGACCTGGGTGCCCTCGGCGAGGACGTCGAAGACGCGCTTGTCGGGTCGGGTGGAGGAGAGTTCGGCGAAGCCGAGTTCCACCGTGTAGGTGCCGTTCGGCACGTTGTCGAAGCGGTATTCGTACATGCCCTCACGGGCGTTGCGGAAGAGCCGCTGGTCCGGGGTCCCGGCGATGGTGCGGCCGGTGGACCGGACGGTGGCGTCGCCCTGGTAGCCGTACGAGCCCGGGGTGTACTTGCGGTCCGGGGACCAGGTGTCGCCGGCCGCGTCGGTGGCCGCGTAGTCGGAGCCCGCGTCCAGGGCGGCCTGGTAGCGCGGGACCACGACCTTGACGGGGACGGTGAGGACGGGGGTCCGGCCGCTGGCCGAGGTGATCTTCAGATCGGTGGTCAGGACGCTGCCGGGGGTGAGTCCGGCCGTGTCCATGGCCAGCGAGAGCGTGGCCTTCCCGCCGGTCGGGAGGGTGCCGTCCGCCGGGGTCGCGGTCAGCCAGGGCGCGTCCTCGGAGACCGTGAAGGCGGTGCCGAGTCCGGGGTTGGTGAGGTCGAGGCCGCGGGTGCGGCTCTGGCCGGCGGGGAGGACCAGCTCCAGGGACGGCCGCTCGGCGCTCACCCTGCCGGTGCGCAGTGACCGGGTCACCGGGGTGACGTCCGCCGCCTTGACCTCGACTGAGCCCTGCGCGGACTCGTACGCCGGGGCGCTCACGGAGAGTTCGCGGGAGCCGGAGGGGCTCTGGACCACGTAGCCGCCGTCCGCCGCGGTGGTGGCCGAGACGGCCGTGTCGCCGCTGCCGACGGTGACCGTGGCGCCGCCGACGCCGTCGCCGTCGTTGGCGTCGAGCACCCGGCCCGTGACGACTCCGCTGCGGGTGGTCCGGAAGCCGATGGACAGCCCGTCGGTGAGGACCGGGGTGTTGAAGGAGTACCTGAACGCGTCGGTGCCGGCCGCGTTCTCCACCCCGATGGTGGCGGAGGAGCCGCCCTTGATGCCGGTGCCGCCGGTCCCCTTGTAGGAGTAGGTGACGTTGCCGTCCTCGCCGATGGCGGCGGAGAAGGAGAAGGTGTCGGCCTGCGCCGACCAGTGGGACACCTTCCGCCACTCGATCACGTAACTGCGGTGCGGCGCGGTGCCGGTGACGGCGGTGAAGACGCCCGAGCCGCTGCCGGCCGGGCCGACGACGAGGTCGTCCCAGAAGGGGTACAGGGCCGCGTTGGGAGTCGCGGTGCTGGGAAGGTCCCCGTTGACGTCGCCGGTGTGGTTGCCGCCGAAGCTGACCGTGCCGTTGGTGCCGATCCAGGCCTGCCCGTACGTCTTGCCGTACAGCGGGAGGGGGAAGGGCAGGTCGACCCGCTCGGTGGTGTTGTCACCGGTCAGCGCGAGCTGCCGGTCCCCGCCCGCGTACGGGCGGTCGCCCGCGGCGGCGCAGGCGTAGCCGTAGCCGTCGGTGCGTTCGGGGAGGGTGACCGTGACGGTGGTGTCCCCGGCGACGGCGACCTTGGCGGTGCCGCCGGTGAGGCAGCGCGAGGAGTGGGTGGCGTTCACGTCGTAGGTGCCGTGGGGCAGGGTGACCTCGAAGCGGCCCTGTGCGTCGGCGGTGGCGGTCACCGGGGTGTCCGCGATGGTGACGGAGGCGCCCGCGGCGGGCCCGGCGGCGGAGGAGACGGTGCCGGTGACCTTGCCGGTGGCCGCCTGGGTGAGGGTGAAGTCACCGGTGGCGGTGGCGTTCTCGGTGACCGTCGCGGCGGCTTCCCGCTGCCCGTAGCCGAACTTCGAGGCGGTGAGCGCGTACGCGCCGACCGAGAGGGCGGGGAAGCGGTAGCTGCCGTCGGCGGCCGTGGTGGCCGTCCGGTCGATCGGGCCGTGGGCGGTGACCCGGGCTCCCGCGACGGGCTCGCCGCCGTCGGTGCGGACCGTGCCGCCGAGGGCGCCGACGGCGCCGCGCGGGGCGGCGCTGACCGCGGCGAGGGCGTCGAGGCGGCCCTCGCCGAAGACGTTGTTGTCGGCGGTGGTGCCGCCGCACTGGGCGGCTTCGGTGTCCTGGGCCGTGCCGTCGAGCAGCGCCTCGGTCTGTGCGACGTCGCCTTCGAGGGCGGGGGCGGCCGACCAGAGCAGGGCCACCGTCGCGGCGGTGTGCGGGGAGGCCATGGAGGTGCCGGAGAAGGCCTCGTAGCCGCCGCCGGGGACGGAGGAGCGGACGTTGACGCCGGGTGCGGCGATGTTCGGCTTGACGATGCCGCCGGGGCCGGCGCCGCGCGAGGAGAAGGAGGCGATGGCGCCGTTCACGTCGAAGGCGCCGGAGCTGTAGGAGTTCGCGTAATCGCCGGGCGATCCGCTGGTGGCGCAGCCGGGGCCGGCGTTCCCGTTGGAGAAGGCGGGGAAGATGCCGGCGGCGCGCCAGGTGTCGACGACCTGCTGGTACCAGTCGTCGTGGGCGGAGCTGCCCCACGAGTTGTTGACCACGTGCGGGGCGAGGTCGGGCCGCGGGTTCTGGCCGTTCAGGTCGGTCGGGGCGACGATCCACTGGCCGGAGGCGAGCAGCGAGGCCTCGGAGCAGGAGTTGGTCTCGCAGCCCTTGGCGGCGATCCACCGGGCACCGGGGGCCACGCCGATCCTGTTCGCGCCGCCGTCGTCGCCGACCATGGTGCCCATGGTGTGGGTGCCGTGGTCGTTGTTGTCGCAGGGCGCCGCGCCCGCGCAGACGCCCGCCGGGTCGAACCAGTTGTAGTTGTGGTCGTAGGTCCCGTCCGCCTTCCTGCCGCGGTACTGGCCGTTCACGGCGGGGTGCGTGTAGTCGACGCCGCTGTCGATGTTGGCGACGACGATGCCCTCGCCGCGCACCCCGAGCCCGTCCCAGACCTGCGGGGCCTTGACCCGGTCGACGTTCCACTCGACGGCGTCGGCGGCGGTCTTCTCGCGGGTGCCCTCCGCGGGCTTGGGGAGGGCGAGCCTGTCGTCGGCGTCGATGCGGGAGACCTCGGGGCGCTGGGCGAGGACCCCGGCCAGCTTCTGGGTGCCGACGACGCGGACCGCGTTGACGATCCAGTACGAGGTGTACTCGGCCTTCGCCCCGTCCAGGGCCCTGAGCACCTCGGCCTGGGTGCGCGCGGCGTGGTCCCGCTTGGTACGCAGAACCGTTTCTGCCTTGGCGGCCCTGGTCGGGGCCTTCCGCGCGGCGCTCAGGTCGGCGGCGCTGTCGAGGTAGACCCAGAAGACGGCCTTTTCGGAACCGTCGAGCCGGTCGCGCAGGGCGGGCTCGATCTTCCGCTCGGCGGCGCCCGGCGCGGGTCCCGGTTCCGGGGCGGCCGCGGCGACCCCCGCGCCGAGGGGGAGGAGCAGGACGGACGTGAGGGCGGCGAGCGCCGCGCGTAAGGATCGTCGTCGGTTGCGTGGGGCCACGTGTGATCTCCTCGTACGCCGGGTGCTGGTTGTGCGGGAGCCGGGTGCTGGTTGTGCGGGAAGGGTGCGCGTGACGTGCGCGGATCATGCTGAGTGTGTTGTCATGCCCTTCACAAGAGGGCCTATCCGGCCGACTTCGCGCCGGTCCGGGCCCGGCGCACGCCCGCCGGGTGGCCCTTCCGGGCGGGGCGCGCCAGCCTGGGGGCATGACCGAACCCGCGCCCGGTGTTCCGCTGAGGTCCGCCCAGGGGCGGTGGATCCTGCTCGCCACCGTGCTCGGGTCGACCATGGCGATGCTGGACTCGACCGTCGTCAACGTGGCGCTCCCGACCATCGGGGCCGATCTCGGCGCCGACCTGGCGGTGCTCCAGTGGACCGTGAACGCCTACCTGCTCACCCTGGCCGGGCTGATCCTGGTGGGCGGGGCGCTCGGCGACCGGTTCGGGCGGCGCCGGATCTTCGTGCTCGGGGTGGTCTGGTTCGCGGCGGGCTCACTGGTGTGCGGGCTCGCGCCAGGCGCCGGGGTGCTGATCGCCGCCCGCGCCTTCCAGGGCGTCGGCGGCGCGCTGCTCACGCCCGGTTCGCTGGCGCTGATCCAGGGTTCGATCCACCCCGACGACCGGGCCCGCGCCGTCGGCCTGTGGTCGGGGTTCGGCGGGGTGGGCGCCGCGGTGGGGCCGTTCCTGGGCGGGTGGCTGGTGGACGGGCCGGGCTGGCGGTGGGTGTTCCTGCTGAACGTGCCCGTCGCCGCGCTGTGCGTGCCGGTGGCGCTGAGACACGTACCGGAATCGCGGGACCCGGCGGCGCACGGACGCTTCGACGTGGCCGGGGCCGTGCTGGGCGCGGGATCCCTGGCCCTGATCACCTACGCCCTGATCGAGGCCACGAGCGGGTCGGCGCCGGTCGTGGCCGCGGGGGTGGGCGGGGTGCTGCTGGGCGCCGCGTTCGTGCACGTGGAGCGGCGGCGGCCGGATCCGATGGTTCCGCCGGACATCTTCGCCTCCCGGCTGTTCACCGCCGTCAACCTGGTCACCCTCTGCGTCTACGCGGCCTTCGGCGGGTTCTTCTTCCTCATCGTGCTCCAGCTCCAGGTGGTGGCCGGGTACTCGGCCCTGGCCTCCGGGGCCGCGCTGCTGCCGACCACCCTGCTGATGCTGCTGCTGTCGGCCCGCTCGGCCGCGCTCGGGGAGCGCATCGGCCCGCGGATCCCGCTCACGGTGGGACCGCTGCTGTGCGCGGCGGGCATGCTGCTGACCCTGCGGGTGGGCCCGGACGCCTCCTACGTGCGGGACGTGCTGCCGGCCATGGTGGTGATGGGATCCGGGATGGTCACCCTGGTGGCTCCGCTGACGGCGACCGTCCTGGCCTCGGTGGACCCGGGCCGGGCGGGCCTGGCCAGCGGCATCAACAACGCCGCCGCACGGGCCGCCGGGCTCCTCGCGGTGGCGGCGCTGCCGTTGCTCGCGGGGATGGGCCCGGACGCCTACCGGTCGGCGGAGGCCTTCGACGCCGCCTTCGACCGGGCCATGCCCTGGTGCGCGGGGGCCCTGCTGGTGGGGGCGGCCGTGGCGTGGACGACCGTACGCTCCCCGGCGGCCGGGGAGCCCCACCCTCACCCGCAGTGCCGTATGCAGTGCCCGGTGGGCGCGCCGCCGCTGGAGCCCCCGGCGGTGGCCGGGGATGCGGGGTCGGGTGCGGGGTCCGGGGGTGTGGGGTCCGGGGGTGTGGGGTGACGGCCGTTCGCCCGGGGCCCGTCCGGGCGTGCGGGTGAACCCGACCGGCGGGAGCCCGCCATGTGCTGGAGCACTGCCGCGGACCTGACGGCGGGCACCGTGGTGGCCGCCGTCGGGGTGGTGTGCGTCGCCCGGGTGCGGCGGGCGCGCGACCTGCCCGTCGCGGCCCTGCCGCTGCTGCTCGGCGCGCATCAGCTGATCGAGGCCGCCGTCCGGGACGCGGGCGGCGACTGCGGTCCGGCCACCACGGCCTGGGCGGTGATCGCCCTGCCCGTGCTGCCCGTGTGGGTGCCGCTCGGGGTGCTGCTCGCCGCCGGGCCCGGGGCCCGGCGGCGGCTGTGGGTACCGGTGGCCGTCGGGACGGCCACCGCCGCGGTGCTGGCGTACTGCCTCGCGACGGGGCCGGTGACCGCCGAGGTCCGGGGCCGCCTGGTCGGGTACGGGGTGGACGTGCCGTACGCGCCGCTGGTCCTGGCGGGCTACCTCGGCGCCACCCTCGGGGCCCTGCTGCTCACCGGGGACCGCCGACTGCGGGTGCTGGGCGCCGTTCTGGCCGCGGGGGCGCTGGTCTGCGCGGCGCTGTGGCGGCTGGAGTTCGCCTCCACCTGGTGCGCCTTCGCCGCGGTGGCCTCACTGCTGGTGCTGGGCTGGGTGCGCCGCCCGGTGGGGCCCGGCGGGAGCCCGGCGGGGCGCGGCTACTGGTTCTGGCCGCCCAGTACGAAGAGGAGGTAGACGAAGAAGGCGAAGAGATGGCCGACGAAGAGGTATGCGATCAGCCGGATGACCAGGCCGCGCGGGAACCTCGACTCGATGCGGCCCAGCAGGCCGGCCGGCTGGGCCGCGGCATCCGTACCGGCGGGCGTCCCGGCAGTGGTCCCGGTCTCCTGGGACGTGGCACCGGCCGCCTCGAACGGGGTGCCGGCCGCCTCGGACGTGGCCTCGGTCTTCTCGGACGTGGTGGGCATGTTCTCCCCCTTGGTCATGGGTACGGCTCCTCGGCTAGCGGTGCTGCGTGGTGGCGGCGGCGCCGAGGCACAGCCCGGCGAGGCTGCTCTGCAGCAGGGTGTGGACGAACAGTAGTTCGGCTCCGCCGTGGCCCGGCGCGGCGATCCGGTGCGGGGTGAGCGAGTCGAAGTGCGCGCTGTCCCCCGGCTCCAGCAGGTACTCGGTCTCCCCCAGGTGCAGCCGCAGCTGTCCGGAGAGCACGTACAGCCACTCCTCCCCCGGGTGCACGCGGACCAGCTCGCCCTGGCTGCGCCCCTGGGGCACGTGCACGCGCAGCGCCTGCATCCCCCGTCCGGAGCCCCCGGCCTGCCAGTACGTCCACCCGTCGGCCTCGCGAGCCCCGGGACCGCCGGCCCGTACGATGGGATCCGCGACGGCCGGGGTCTCGCCGAGCAGCTCCGAGACCGTCGTACCGTAGGTGCGGGCGAGTCCGAGCAGCAGCGGCAGCGAGGGCTGGCGCCGTCCGGTCTCCAGGCGGGAGAGGTGCGCGGGCGAGAGGCGGGCCCTGGCGGCTGCGGCCTCCAGCGTCAGACCCGCGCGTCGGCGCAGCTCACGCAGCTGCGGGGCGACCGCGGGCAGCTCTTCGGCCAGGCCGTCGTCGTGGCGGTCCGGGCCCTCGGCTCGGGGGTTCATACCTCCGATTGAGTCAGATTCTTGCCCTGCTGGCAATTTTCTTGCCTCTGAGGCAAATCCCGCCTTCCGGCCCGCTCACGTGCCGCGGCCGCCTTGTTCCAGGACGGTCTCCACCGTGTCCGCCTGCTCCGCGCTCTTGTCCGGCCGGTGGCGCAGGACCCGGGCGAAGCGCAGGGCGACACCGGCCGGGTAGCGGGGGGAGCGCTGGAGTCCGTCGTAGGCGATCTCCACCACCAGCTCCGGCCGGACCCGGACGGTGAAGCCGTCGTCCTCCTGCGCCAGCTCGCCCAGCCGCCCGGTCTGCCAGCGCAGCATCTCGTCCGTCAGTCCCTTGAAGGTCTTGCCCAGCATCGCGTACGTGCCGTCCGCGGTCCGCGCGCCCAGGTGCAGGTTCGACAGCAGGCCGGTGCGCCGGCCGTGGCCCCACTCGGCGGCGAGCACGACCAGGTCGAGGGTGTGCACGGGTTTGACCTTCAGCCAGCGCTTGCCGCGCCGGCCGGCCGCGTAGACCGAGTCGAGGGCCTTGACGACGACCCCCTCGTGGCCTCGGTCCAGTGCCCCGGACAGGAACGCCTCGGCCTCGGCCGCCCGTGCGGCCGGATCGTCCACCACCAGCCGGCGCACCCGCGAGGCCTCGGGGACCAGGGCCGCGAGGGCCGCGTGGCGGTCGCGGACGGGCAGGTCGAGCAGCACCCGGTCGCCGAGGGCCAGCAGGTCGAAGAAGTACGCGCGCACCGGGAGGGCGCGCCGCGCCGCCGCCACGTCCACCCGGGAGCCCACCCGGGCCGCGATCTCCTGGAAGGGCACCGGGCGTCCGTCGGCGTCCTGACCGATGACCTCGCCGTCGAGGACGAACCTCTCCCCCGGCAGGCTCCGCGCCAGTTCGGCCACCTCCGGCAGCCGGTCGGTGATCTCGTCCAAGGAGCGGGTGTGGATCCGCACCTCGTCGCCCGAGCGGTGGACCTGGACGCGGATCCCGTCGAGCTTCTCCTCCACGGCGCAGGGCCCCAGCGCCACGAGGGCGTCGGCCACCGACCGCGCGGTCCCGGCGAGCATCGGCCGCACGGGCTGCCCGACGCGCAGGGTCACCCCGCGCAGCGCCGCGGCCCCTTCGGCCAGTACCGCCGCGGCCACCCGGGGCAGCGCGCCCTCCAGCATCACGGCCCGGCGCAGGTCCGCGGCCGGTACCCCGGCGGCCTTGGCCACGCCTTCCAGGGCCACCGCCTCCAGGGACCCCTGGCGCACCTCCCCGGACAGCAGGCCGCGCAGGAACGCCTGTTCCTCGGCGGTGGCGGCGCCCAGCAGGCCGTCCACGATCCGCCGGCGCTCCGCCTGCGCGCCGGGGCCCGCGACCGCGGCCAGCTCGGACACGGCCGCGTCCACGGCCCGTACGGTCAGGGAGGGCAGCGGCGCGGGGGCCGTGTCCCGGCCGAGGGTGCGCCACCCGATGCCCGGGCGGCCCTGCGGGAGGCGGCCGGAGAGGTAGGAGACGACCAGGCCCGCCTCCTCGGCGGGGGCGGCCGCGAACACTTCCGCGAGCAGGGCGGTCTTGCGGGAACGGGCGGCGGTCCCGGCGACCTCCCGGGACACGCGCGCCACCTCGGCCAGCAGCATGCGGCCCATCCTCCCGCCGCCCGGGCGGGCGCGCAGGTCGGCGCGCGGCGCCGCGCACGGCCGGGGGTCGGGGGTCGGCGGTCGCCGCTCGGCGGTCGCCGCTCGCCGGTCGCCGGTCGCCGGTCGGGCGGCGCGTACCGCAGGCGCGGTAGGCCGGCCCGGGGCGCGTACTCCTGGAGAAGGGGCGGGGCTCCCCCTGAGGGAGCCCGCGTACGGCGATCTCTGGCTTTAGTGTTCCCGTATGAAGCCACGACTGCCCCGTCGGCGCCGCGACCGCCTGCTCGCCGGCGCCGCCGCCCTCGCGGTCCTGGCCGGCGCCGGTACCTGGACGGCGGCCGCCGCCTCCGGGGACGCGCCGGCCGTGCACCGCCAGGACCAGATGCTGAACGTACCGGGCCTGGAACCGCCGGGCGCCGGGATCGACACCTCCTACTTCACGGCCGGGGCGGGCGGGGAACGGCGCCCCGCGGTGCTCCTCGGGCACGGTTTCGGCGGCAGCAAGGACGACGTACGGGCCCAGGCGGAGCGGCTGGCCCGCGACGGCTACGCCGTCATGACCTGGTCGGCGCGCGGCTTCGGCCGCTCCGGCGGGAAGATCGGGCTGAACGATCCCGAGCACGAGGTCAAGGACGTCTCCGCGCTGATCGACTGGCTGGCCCGCAGGCCCGAGGTGCGCCTGGACGCGGACGGCGATCCCCGCGTGGGCGTGGCCGGGGCCTCCTACGGCGGGGCCGTCGCGCTGCTGGCCGCCGGGTACGACCGGCGGGTGGACGCCATCGCCCCGCAGATCACGTACTGGAACCTCGCGGACGCCCTGTTCCCCCAGGGCGTCTTCAAGAAGCTGTGGGCCGGGATCTTCTTCACCACCGGTGCCGCGGGCGGCCTCCAGCCGGCGGCCGCGAACGCCGGTCCGCCCGGCGCGGCGTCCGCCTCCGGCTGCGGCCGGTTCGAGCCGCAGCTGTGCGCCATGTACGAGCGCGTGGCGGTGGCCGGGAAGCCGGACGCCGAGGCGCGCGAGCTGCTGGAGCGGCGCAGCCCCTCGGCGGTGGGCGCCCGGATCAAGGTGCCCACCCTGATCGTGCAGGGTCAGGACGACTCCCTCTTCCCGCTGGACCAGGCCGACGCCATGGCCCGGGCCATCACGGCGAACGGCGCTCCCGTCTCCGTGGACTGGGCGGCGGGCGGACACGACGGCGGCATGCGCGAATCGGGCCGCGTCGAGGCCCGGGTGAAGGCCTGGTTCGACCGCCACCTCAAGGGGGACCACGCCGCGGACACCGGCCCGGTCTTCCGGGTCTCGCGCTCCGGCGGCGTCGACTCCACGGACGGGCTGGTCAAACTGCGGGGCGCGAGCTCCGACCGCTACCCCGGCCTGACCTCGGCCCCGCGCCCCTTCGCGCTGTCCGGCCGGGAGCAGACCTTCGCGAACCCGGCGGGCGGCGCCCCGCCCGCGCTCTCCTCGCTGCCCGGCATCGGGGGGCAGTTCGCCGCCCTCGGCGCCGGGCTGTCGCTGGACTTCCCGGGGCAGAACGCCCGCTTCGAGTCGGAGCCGCTGACCGAGGAACTCCGGGTCACCGGGACCCCGACCCTCACCCTGAACGTGAGGTCGACGGCTGCGGACGGCGCCGCGGTCCTGTTCGGCAAGGTGTACGACGTCGGGCCCGACGGCCGTCAGCAGGTGCTGCCCGGTCAGCTGGTCGCCCCCGTACGGGTGGAGGACGCCGGTCAGGGCCGGAGCGTCGCGCTGCGGCTCCCGGCGATCGACCACTCCGTCCAGCCCGGGCACCGGCTGCGGGTGGTGGTCGCCGCCACCGACCTCGGGTACGCCTCCCCCGCCGCGCCTGCCGTCTACACGGTCTCGGCGCAGGGGCCGCTGGCGGTCCCCGTCGCCGACGGGGTCCGCACGGCGGCGGCCGGCCTGCCCGCCTGGACCTGGTGGCTGCCGCTCGGCGCGCTGGCGGTGGCCGCGGGGCTGCTCGGGATCCGGCGCACCGGCGGGGGCCGCGCGGCGGTGCGGGCGGGCGCAGCGCAGCCCGAACCCGCGCCGGCCGACGTACCACTGGACATCACCGGGCTGACGAAGCGGTACGCGAAGGCCCAGGACCGGTACGCGGTGCGGGACCTGTCCTTCCGGGTGGAGAAGGGCCAGGTGCTCGGTCTGCTCGGGCCGAACGGGGCCGGGAAGACCACCACCCTGCGCATGCTGATGGGGCTGATCACGCCGGACGCCGGGGAGATCCGGGTGTTCGGGCAGCCGATCCGGCCCGGCGCGCCGGTGCTCTCGCGGGTCGGCGCCTTCGTGGAGGGTGCCGGTTTCCTGCCGCACCTGACGGGCCGGGCCAATCTGGAGCTGTACTGGCAGGCCACCGGCCGGCCGGCCGGGGACGCGCACATGGCGGAGGCTCTGGAGATCGCCGGGCTGGGCGACGCCCTGGAGCGGGCCGTGCGCACCTACTCGCAGGGCATGCGTCAGCGGCTCGCGATCGCGCAGGCCATGCTGGGCATGCCGGACCTGCTGATCCTCGACGAGCCGACCAACGGTCTGGACCCGCCGCAGATCCGCGAGATGCGCGACGTGATGATCCGTTACGCGGCGGCCGGACGGACGGTCATCGTCTCCAGCCACCTGTTGTCGGAGGTGGAGCAGTCCTGCACGCACCTGGTGGTCATGGACCGCGGCCGGCTGGTGCGGGCGGGCGAGGTCGCCGAGATCACCGGCGGCGGGGACACGCTGCTCGTCGCCGTGGAGGGACCGGTGGAGGAGACCGTGGTCGGGAAGGTCGCGGCCCTGGAGGGCGTGGCCTCGGCGGTGGCCGGGGACGGCGGGATCCTCGTACGGCTCGACGGCGCGACGCCCGCAGCCCTGATCGCCGAACTCGTACGGCTGGACGTGCCGGTCTCGGCGGTGGGACCCCACCGCCGGCTGGAGGACGCCTTCCTCACCCTGATCGGAGGTACGGCATGAGTGTCGTCCAGGAGACCGCTCCCGGCTACGATCCGGCGCGGACGCTGCCGCTGCGCGTGGAGGCGCTGCGGCAGTGGCGCAGGCGGCGGACGCTGGTGATGGGCGGGGTGCTGGCCGCGCTGCCCTTCGTCATGATCATCGCCTTCGCGGTGGGCGGCGGGCCGGACGACGGTCCCGGCGGCGGAAACGGCCGGATCAGCCTGATCGACACGGCGACGGCGTCGGGCGCGAACTTCGCGGCGACCTGCCTGTTCGTGTCGGCCGGCTTCCTGCTGGTGGTGCCGGTGGCGCTGTTCTGCGGGGACACGGTGGCCTCGGAGGCCGGCTGGTCCTCGCTGCGCTACCTGCTGGCCTCGCCGGTGCCCCGGGCGCGGCTGCTGTGGAGCAAGCTGGTGGTGGCGCTGGCGTTCAGCCTCGGCGCGATCGTGCTGCTGCCGGTGGTGGCGCTGGCGGCGGGGACGGCCGCGTACGGGTGGGGGCCGCTGAAGCTCCCGACGGGCGGGGCCCTGCCCGCCGCGGACACCCTGCCGCGGCTCGCGCTGGTCGTCGCCTTCGTCTTCGTGTCGCAGTTGGTGACGGCGGGGCTGGCGTTCTGGCTGTCGACCCGGACGGACGCGCCGCTGGGCGCGGTCGGCGGCGCGGTGGGGCTGACCATCGTGGGGAACGTGCTCGACGCGGTGACGGCCCTGGGGTCGTGGCGCGAGTTCCTGCCGGCGCACTGGCAGTTCGCGTGGGCGGACGCGTTGCAGCCGCAGCTGGAATGGGGCGGGATGATCAAGGGGACGGCGGTGTCGGTGTCGTACGCGCTGGTGCTGTTCGCCCTCGCGTTCCGCGGGTTCTCGCGCAAGGACATCGTGTCGTGAAGGGGGCCGGCCCGGTCAGTCCGGGGTCTCGCCCTCATCGGTGAGGAAGTCGCGGAGGTCGGTGATCGCGTAGCCGGCCGCCTGCGCCGCGTCGATGATCCGGGGCAGGGCCCGGGCGTCGAGGACGACCCCGTCGCCAGTGCTGCCGACGTGCATCTGCAGGACGGCGCCGGGGGCGAGGGCGTCCACGGCCCGCCGGACCACCCGGTCCACGGTCATCCCGCCCTCGGGGCCGAGGTATCCGTTGGTGTCGGTGGTGAACTCGACCACCGCGTAGCCGAGGTCGTTGACGTCGGCTACGGACTCGTCCGTGGTCGCGCTGTAGGGGAACCGGAAGAACGGCAGCGGCTCGGCGCCGGACGCCTCCCGAATCGCGGCGTCGGCGCGGCGGACCTCGTCCTGCCGCTCCGAGGTGTCGAGGTCGTCGAAGTACGGATGGCTGTACGAGTGGTTGCCGAGGCCGTGCGCGGCGGCCATGGCCCGCACGGCGGCGGGGTGGGCCCGCGCGAAGGCGCCGGTGGGGAAGAACGTGGCGGGCAGCTTCCGCCGGCGCAGCTCGGCCAGGACGACGTCGATGCCGCTCTCGTCCCAGGCGGCGTTGAAGGTGAGCGCCACGACCTTGCGGGTGGTGGGGATCCGGCGGAGCTCGGCTCCGAACCACGCCGCGGGCGGCCGCGGCCCCGCCCGACGCCGGGCCGGGGGCGCCGCGTCCGGCGCGGCCGCCGCCGTGCTCGCGCCGTGAGCCAGGGCCGGCGCGCCCGCGCCGCGAGCGGGGGCCGCTCCCGTGGCCGCGAGCACCGTCGTCGTCCCCGCCGCACCGAGGACCGCCAGGGCCGCCCGTCGTCCGGTGTCCGTCACCTCGGCCCGGTCCACCTTTCCCCTGTCCACCTTGGCTCCGCTCCGTTCGCTCCGGTTCTGTCCGGCACTGTGCAGGAGGGGGCGGGCGGGAGCCCGCAGCGCGCGCCGGGCACCCGGGTGATCCGGGGCCGGCGCACGGAGCGGCCGTCAGGCCGGGAGGCCCGCGACGGCGTCGATCTCGGCCAGCAGCTCGTCCTCCAGCGGACGGTCGGCCACCGCCGCGTTGGCGCGTACCTGGTCGGCGGAGGTGGCCCCGGCGATGACCGAGGCGCAGCCGGGCTGGGCGGAGAGCCAGCCGATGGCGAGCTCCAGAACGGTGCGCCCGTACTTCTCGGCGATCGCCACCAGGGCCTCCACCGTGTCGAGGCGCTCCTCGGTGATGTAGGAGTCGCGCCCTTCCAGGCGGGAGCCGGCCGGGACGGGGGCGCCCCGGCGGATCTTGCCGGTGAGCAGGCCGTTGGCCAGCGGGAAGTAGGGCAGGACCCCGAGGCCGTAGTGCACGGCCGCCGGGACCAGCTCCCGCTCGGCGGAGCGCTGGAGCAGGGACCACTCGTTCTGCGCCGACACGAAGGGCACCGCGCCGGTCTCGCGGGCCACGTGGGCGGCCTCGGCGAGCTGCCACCCGCTGAGGTTGGAGTGCCCGATGTAGCGGATCTTCCCCTCGGTGACGAGCTCGGTGAGCGCGGCGAGGGTTTCCGCGACGGGGGTGGCCGGGTCGGGGCTGTGCAGCTGGTAGAGGTCGATGTGGTCGGTGTCCAGGCGGCGCAGGGACTCCTCGACGGCGCGCCGGATGTAGCCGCGGCCGCCCCGGGATCCGGCGGCGGGCCCGTAACCCATGTCGACACCGTCGTAGCCGAACTTGGTGGCCAGGACCACCTGGTCCCGGCGGCCCTTGAGGGCCTGCCCGAGGTGGGTCTCGGAGCCGCCGGCGCCCCCGTAGATGTCGGCGGTGTCGAGGAGGGTGATGCCCGCGTCGAGGGCGGCGTCGACGACGGAGCGGGTGGCCTGGGCGTCGAGACGGCCACCGAAGTTGTTGCAGCCGAGGCCGACCGCGGAGACCTTCAGTCCGGAACTGCCCAGGGGGAGATAACGCATGCGGGTTCTTCCTCCACGCTCATCCGATACATGATCAATGAATCGTTTCGCAGTCTAGGCACAAGAGGCCCTGTCGGCACCGGCGTTCGAGCCCGGCGGGCGTGAACACCTCGTGACGGCGGGTCCTTCAGCGCCCGCTCGGCTGCCGTGCCGGTGGCCGGGTGCCGCTACGCGGACATCGTGCGGGGAGCGTTGCCGGCCATACGGCTGACGCCCTGCCGGCCGGGCACGCCGATGGGCCCGGTAGGAGGTGGGAGCGCGGGTGGCGGCCCTGCTGCCGGACCGGCCGACCAGGGGTGAGGGGCCGCGCCGGCACCCGGACCCGCTCCCCCGCCCGAACGTCCGGGCATGACCGCCACGAGGCGACCGTGTCGATCGGATCGCGTGTTCCCTCTTGACCGTGCTGCGGCTCGTGCAAAGGATGGGCTGCGTTCTCCCACCCGTCGCCGCACGCGGTCACCCGTAGGAGCCGCTCCGTGTCGCGCAGCTTCCGCATCCCCGCCCCTCCCACCCGCTCAAGGGCCGCGCCGCACCCGACAGTGCGGCCCGATGGACGACCCGGAGGCCGGCGCGGGTGAACTCCTGCTCCCCACGGACGTGTCGCTCCCCGAGCACTGCCCGGGCTTTGTGACGATCTCCCTGTTCACCCGCCCGGCCATCCGGCACAACCTCCACGACGAGCGGCTCCGTCCCGTGTCGCCGTCGTCCCGCTCGCGCCGGCCTTCCCGGCCACCGGCGCTTCCGGCGCTTCCAGCGCCCGGGTCTCACCGCAGGAGCCGTCACGTGACCCGTCCCGCCCCCTCCTCCCGGCCCACCACGGTGCTCGCCATGAGCCCCGCCACCCGCGAGGCGGTGCTGACCCGCCGGATCCTGCCGGAGCTGCTGCGCGTAGCCGATGTCGACCCCGACCTGCTGGTCAGCGACTTCGCCCGGGACGACGACCCGGGACTCCGCGGCCGGCTGGCCCGCGCCGAGGTGCTGTTCACCGGCTGGGGCTGCCCGCCGCTCGACGAGGAGGCGCTGCGCCGGATGCCGCGGCTGCGAGCCGTCGTCCACTCGGCCGGGAGCGTCAAACACCATGTGACCGCGGCCTGCTGGGAACGGGGACTGCTGGTCTCCAGCGCGGCCGCCGCCAACGCGGTACCGGTCGCGGAGTACACGCTCGCCGCGATCCTGTTCGCCAACAAACGGGTGCTGGAGTCCGCGCACTCCTACCGCTCCCGGCGCGGACCGGTGGATCTGCTGCGCCACTACCCGGAGGCCGGCAACTACCGGCGCACCGTGGGGCTCGTGGGCGCCTCCCTGATCGGGCGGCGGGTGATGGAGCTGCTGCGCCCCTTCGACCTGCGGGTCCTCGTGCACGATCCGTACGCCGACCCCGCCGAGGTCGCCGCTCTCGGCGGGGAGCTCTGTCCGCTGGAAGAACTCCTTCGCCGCAGTGACGTGGTGAGCCTGCACGCCCCGGCGCTCCCGGAGACCCGCCATCTGCTCGACGCGTCCCGGCTGGCCCTGATGCCGGACGGCGCGACCCTCGTCAACACGGCGCGGGGCTCGCTCGTCGACACGGCCGCCCTGACCGAGGAGCTCGTCGCCGGGAGGCTGCACGCCGTGCTCGACCACACCGAACCCGAGGTACTTCCCGCCACCTCCCCGCTCTTCGACCTGCCGAACGTACTGCTCACCCCGCACGTCGCCGGATCGCTCGGCGGTGAGCTGGACCGGCTGGCGACGAGCGCGGTCGAGGAGCTGGAGCGGTATGCGCGCGGCCTCGGCTTCCGCTACCCCGTGGACCCGGGCCGTCTGGCCCGCTCCGCCTGACCGGCCGCGGCCACCAGTCGCACCAGGTGCTCCCGTCCTGCCGCGAGCCCTCCGGCCAGTTCCGCGGCCTCGGGGTACCAGCGCTTCTCGTACTCCCAGCACAGCCATCCCCCGGCCGGCGCCCGGGCCACCGCCTCGGCGAGCGGCAGTACCCCGGCGCCGAGTCCGAGCGGGGTGAGCTCCCGCGCGGACGCCACGTCCTTCACCTGGAGGTAGCCGAGGTGGCCGCCCAGCAACCGGCACGACTCGGCCGGTGCCTCGCCGCCCAGCCAGGTGTGGAGCACGTCCCACAGTGCGCCCGCGCCGGGATGTCCGACGGAGTCGAGCACCCTGGCGGTGGCGGCCGCGGTGCGGTGCGAATCGTGGGTCTCCAGCAGGATCCGCACTCCGTGCCGGGCCGCGAAGGGGGCCGCCGCGCACAGCCGCCGGGCGGCGTGGGCATCCGCTTCGGCCTCGGGCAGGTCGCCTCCGCCGGGAAAGACCCGGACGTACGGGGCTTCGAGATCGGCCGCGAGCCGGACGAGGTCCCGCAGCTCGGCGAGGACGGGAGCGTCCTCCCCGGCCGCCGCCACCCTGGCGTATCCGGCCACGGCGAGGACGCTCACCCCGGCTCCGGTGACGGCCCGCAGCCCGGCCGCCCGGTCCGCGTGAGGACTCCCGGGATGCAGCGGTTCCTCGGAGTGGGCCCGCAGTTCGAGGCCGTCGTAGCCGTGCTCGGCCGCGAGCCGGGCGCTCCGGGCGAGGGAGGTCCCCGGCACGCCCAGTGTGGAGAAGGCGTACCTCACGGTCTCCTCCGTCCGGCCGTCGGCGGGGCGGTGGAGCCCCGCACCATGAGTTCGGTCGGCAGGGTGGTGATGCCCCCCGGCGGAAGGGCCCGGCGGCCGGTCACCAGCTGCGCGGCGAGCAGGCCCGCCTCACGCAGCGGCACCCGGACGGTGGTGAGGGCGGGAGCGGTGTCCACGGCGAACGGCAGGTCGTCGAAGCCGGCGACGGAGACGTCCTCGGGGATCCGCAGGCCCGCTTCGCGCAGGGCGGCGGCGGCGCCGGTGGCGACGGTGTCGTTGGCGGCGGCCACAGCGGTGAAGGGTCTTCCCCGGCGCAGCAGTTCACGGGTGGCGTCATAGCCGGCGGAGCGCTCGAAGCCGGCGTGGACGGTGAGCGCGGCGCAGGCGTCGGACCCGGCCGGATCGTGCCGCGCCAGGGCTGCCCGGTGCCCGGCGAGCCGCTCCCGGGTGGTGCTCAGTCCCGGCGGGCCCGCCAGGTAGGCGATGTGCCGGTGGCCGAGCGTCATCAGGTGCTCGGCGAGGCGGAAGGCACCTCCCCGGTCGTCGAACGTGATGGTGGCGACGGGCAGGGCGGCGGGCAGGGGCAGCGGCGGGCGACCGCACAGGACCACGCGCGTCCCGGCGGCCGCCATCCGGGAGACGCGGACGGCGAGTGCGGCAGTGTGGTCCGGATTCTCGGCGGCCCCGCCCGTGAGGACGACTCCGCCGGCCCGCTGGCCCTCCAGCAACCCGAGGTAGGCGGTCTCGGCGGCCGGATCGCCCGCCGTGTTGCAGACCACGGCCAGTCTCCGCGCCTCCCCCGGCCCGGTGGGATCGAGCGCGCTCTGCAGGGAGCCCGCGAGGATGCCGAAGAAACTGTCGGCGACGTCGTGGACGAGCACGCCGACCAGGTCGGAGGTGGCGGCCGCGAGCGCCCGGGCGGGGGCGTTGGCGATGTAGCCCAGTTCCTCCACGGCCTGCTCCACGCGGGTGCGGGTGCCGCCTGCCACCGGGTATCCGCCGTTGAGCACGCGGGAGACCGTGGCGGACGACACCCCCGCTCGCGCCGCGACCTCGGCAAGAGTCACCGCCATCTCGAACCCCTCCTCCTCGGCCCGGCCGTTCGTCCGGGCCATCGTCTCGTCCGCCGTGTGGACCTCCATTCTGAGCGATCGGGCAAGCGCTTTCCATCACTCGAACGTGTGTTGTGCCAAGGAGGCCGACAGCCCTAGCCTGAAAGGACAGAAAGCGCTTTCTATCGAGAAGGAACGACCGGCACGGAAGGACGCGGACACCATGGAGCGCAGGACGATCAGGATCGCGATGAACGGCGTGACCGGGCGGATGGGGTACCGCCAGCATCTGGTCCGCTCCCTGCTGGCCCTGCGGGAGCAGGGCGGGCTGGACCTCGGGGACGGGACGGTGCTGTGGCCGGAGCCCGTCCTGATGGGACGCAGGGAGGCGGCCCTCCGGGCCATCGCCGACCGGCACGGCCTGGAACACGTCTCCACCGATCTGACGGCCGTACTGGCCGACCCGGAGGTGGAGGTCTACTTCGACGCCCAGGTGACCGCCGCCCGGGAGACGGCGGTCCGTCAGGCCATCGCCGCCGGGAAGCACGTGTACTGCGAGAAACCCACGGCCCTGACCTTCGAGTCCTCGATGGAGCTGGCCAGACTCGCCGCGGCCGCGGGGGTCAAGCACGGAGTGGTGCAGGACAAGCTGTTCCTGCCGGGTCTGCTGAAGCTGAGGCGGCTCATCGAGGGCGGCTTCTTCGGCGAGGTCCTGTCCGTGCGCGGCGAGTTCGGCTACTGGGTCTTCGAAGGAGACTGGCAGCCGGCCCAACGCCCCTCGTGGAACTACCGGGAGCAGGACGGCGGGGGCATCGTCGCCGACATGTTCCCGCACTGGGAGTACCTGCTGCACGAGCTGTTCGGCCGGATCCGCACGGTGCAGGCACTCACCCGCACCCACATCGGCCGCCGCTGGGACGAGGACGGCAAACCGTACGAGGCCACGGCGGACGACGCCGCGTACGGCATCTTCGAGCTGGAGGGCGGGGCCGTCGCCCAGATCAACTCCTCCTGGGCCGTGCGGGTCCACCGCGACGAGCTGGTGGAGTTCCAGGTGGACGGGACGCACGGATCGGCGGTGGCGGGGCTGCGCGGCTGCCGGATCCAGCACCGGGCCTCGACCCCGAAACCGGTGTGGAATCCGGATCTTGCGCACACCGAGCCGTTCAGGGCCCAGTGGCAGGAAGTGCCGGACAACAGCCCGGCCGACAACGCCTTCAAGGCCCAGTGGGAGCTCTTCCTGCGCCACGTCGTACGGGACGAACCGTGGCGGTGGGACCTGCTGGCAGGAGCGCGGGGGGTACAGCTGGCCCGCCTCGGGCTGCGCTCCAGCGCCGAGGGCCGCAGGCTGCCGGTGCCGGAGGTGGTGCTGTGAACGGGATCCTGCTCCCCTCGGCGGACGGCGGGTTGCGTCTGCACCGGCCGTCACGGGTTCCGCTCGGGCCGTTCGCCTGCGGCCCGGCCCGCAGCCGCGTCCTCTACTCCGCCGCGCACGTGGCCGCCTCCCCGGCACCGGACGCCGGTGGCCCGGTGGTCGACTGGGAGGCCACGCTCGCCTTCCGCCACCGGCTGTGGGCCCTGGGCCTCGGGGTCGCCGAGGCGATGGACACCGCCCAGCGGGGCATGGGCCTGGACTGGCCGGCCGCGGCGGAGCTGATCCGCCGTTCGACGGCCGAGGCCCGGAGCGTGGGCGGCCGCATCGTCTGCGGCGCCGGGACCGACCAGCTCCCCGCGGGGCGCCCGCACCCCCTGGCGGCGATCACCGCGGCGTACGAGGAGCAGCTCGCGTACGTGGAGTCCTGTGGTGCGGGGGCCGTACTGATGGCCTCCCGCGCCCTGGCCGCCGCGGCCCGCTGCCCCGAGGACTATCTGGAGGTCTACGGCGGACTCCTGCGGCAGAGCACCCGCCCGGTCGTCCTGCACTGGCTGGGGCCGGTGTTCGACCCCGACCTGAAGGGCTACTGGGGCCACGAGGACCTCGACGGGGCGACGGACGTCGTACTGAAGATCGTTTCCGAGTACCCGGACAAGGTGGAAGGGATCAAGGTCTCGCTGCTGGACGCGGAGCGGGAGGGCGACCTCAGACGGCGGCTCCCGGCGGGCGTGCGCTGCTACACCGGTGACGACCACCACTACCCGCAGCTGATCGCCGGGGACGGGGAGCTGGCCAGCGACGCCCTGCTGGGGATCTTCGACCCGATCGCACCGATCGCCGCCCGCGCGGCCCGGGCCCTCGACCTGGAGGACCCCGCCGGGTTCCGGGCGCTGCTGGACCCGACGGTGGCCCTGGCCCGGCACCTCTTCGCACCGCCGACCCGCCACTACAAAACGGGGATCGTCCTGCTGGCCTGGCTCGCGGGGTACCAGGAGCACTTCACCCTCCTGGGCGGGCACCGGTCGGCCCGTTCCCTCCCGCACCTGGCGGGCGCGTACGAACGGGCGGACCTGCTGGGCCTGTTCCCCGATCCGGAGCTGGCCGCCGACAGGATGCGCGGGCTCCTCGCGGCGCACGGAGCGGGCGCGTGAGCCGGGCCGGGGCACCGGACCGGCTGAGCCTCAACCAGGAGACGGTCCGGCAGTGGTCGCTGCCCGAGCTGGTGGCCGGCTGCGCCGAGGCCGGGGTGGGCACCGTGGGGCTGTGGCGGGACCCCGTCCGCCGTTTCGGCGTGCGGGAGACGGCGAAGCTGGTGGCGGGCTCCGGACTGCGGGTCAGCTCCCTGTGCCGCGGCGGTTTCTTCACGGCCGCCGACCGGGCCGGCCGGGCCGTCGCGCTCGATGACAACCGGCGCGCGGTCGAGGAGGCGGCCGAGCTGGGGGCGGACGCGCTGGTGCTGGTCTCGGGCGGGCTGGCAGAGGGCGAGCGGGATCTGGCGGAAGCGCGGCGCAGGATCACCGGCGTCCTGGACGAGCTGGTGCCCTGGGCAGCGGGGCACGGGGTACGTCTGGGGATCGAGCCGCTGCACCCGATGTTCGCGGCCGACCGTTGCGTGGTCTCCACCCTGGGCCAGGCCCTCGACATCGCCGAACGGTATCCGGCGCGCCAGGTGGGTGTGGTCGCCGACGCCTACCACGTGTGGTGGGACGAGCGGCTGGAGGCGGACCTGCGGCGGGCCGGTGGGGCCGGGCGGATCGTGTCCGTGCAAGTGGCCGACTGGGTGACCCCGCTCCCCGAGGGGGTGCTGCTCGGCCGGGGACAGCTGGGCGACGGCTGCGTGGACCTGCGGGGGTTCCGCGAGACGGCGGACGCGGCCGGCTACCGGGGGCCGGTGGAGGTGGAGATCTTCCATCCGGGGCTGTGGGCCCGGGACGGTGCCGAGGTGCTGCGGGAGGTGATCGACCGCTACCGCGAGCACGTCGAGTGACGGAGCAGGACCGGGCCGACGGGGCCGGCGGCGATCGGAAGAGGAGCATGCGATGACGGATGTGTGGAGTCGGCGGTCCTTCCTCTGCGCGGCGGGCGGGGGCGCCCTGCTGCTGGGGGCACCCGCCGTACGGGCGGGGGCCGCACCCGTGGCGGAGGACTGGGCCGCCCTGCGCGCGGCCTGGCGGCATCTGGTGCTGGGCGGTGGGTTCCCGGCGAGTGCCGAGCCGTTCCGTTCACGGCTGACCGAGCTCGGGGAGACGGCTCGGGGCTGGGCCGCCGCGATGGCCCCGGCAGCCGGTTCGCTCTGGCCCGACCTGGGGTTCACCACGGATCCCGAGAAGATGATGCAGAGCTACTACCGGCTGCGGACGATGGCGGAGGCCTATGTCCGCCCGGGCACCGGGGTCACCGGGGACACGGCGCTGCTGTCGGCCCTGCTCGGTGGCCTCGACCAGATGCACGCGCAGGTGTACCACGCGGGCCGGGCGCGGTACGGCAATTGGTACTGCTGGCAGATCGGGGCGCCGCAGGCACTGCTGGACGTGTGCGTGCTGCTGTACGGGGAGTTGACGGCGGACCGCCTCGCCGCGTTCTGCGCGGCGGTGGACCACTTCGTGCCGGACTCCGCCGTGGCGGCCTACGGCGGGACGAGTACGGGGGCCAACCGGGTCGACCTGTGCCGGGTCCTGGCCGTGCGCGGGGTGGTGGGCGCGGATCCGGCGAAGATCTCCCTGGCCGCCGACGCGCTCGCGCCGGTCTTCCCGTACGTCACCGGCGGGGACGGGCTCTACCGCGACGGGTCGTTCGTCCAGCACACCTGGGTGCCGTACACGGGGACGTACGGCGCGGTGCTCCTGGGCGGTCTGGGGCTGCTGTTCGCGCTGCTCAAGGGCACCCCTTGGGAGGTCACGGATCCGGGTGCGCGGATCGTCTTCGACGCGGTGGAGCGGGCCTGGGCACCCTTCCTGTTCAACGGGCTGGCCATGGACTGCGTGTCCGGTCGGGCGGTCAGCCGGGGGCTCACCGCCCTGGACGCACGGCAGGTGCAGCAGGACGACCACACCCGGGGGCACGCGCTGCTGGCCGGGATCCTGTTGCTTGCCGAAGGGGCGGGTCCGGCCGAGCGCACCCGTTGGCGGGGGCTGGTGAAGGGGTGGACGGCGCGGTCCCATTACAGTCCCCCGGCCGCCGACCGCAGTCTCGGTCTGGCCCCGCTCGCGGCGCTGGCGGAGCTCGAAGCCGATGCCTCGGTGACGGCGCTGCCCGAGCCGGTCGGGCACCGCCTGTTCCCCTCGATGGACCGCGCCACGCACCGGCGGCCCGGCTGGGCGGCCTCGCTCTCCCTGGCCTCCCGGCGCATCGCCCACTACGAGACGGGGAACGGGGAGAACCTCCGCGGCTGGCACACCGGCAGCGGGATGCTCGCCTGGTGGGGTTCCTCGTACGGCAACGGCCAGTACTCGGACGCCTTCTGGCCCACCGTCGACCCGTACCGGCTGCCCGGCATCACGGTGGCGCGCAAGGCACTGGCCGACGGCGCGGGCGGCGACTGGGGTGCCCCGCGGCCCGACGCGGCCTGGGTGGGCGGGAGCACCGACGGGGAGTTCGCGTCGGTGGGTCAGCACCTGCGCGGCCTCGGCAGCACCCTGGAGGCCCGCAAGTCGTGGTTCTTCCTGGCCGACACGGTGGTCTGTCTGGGGGCGGGGATCCGTGCCTCGGACGGGGTCGTGGTCGAGTCCGTCGTCGACAACCGCAACCTGGGGGCGGCCGGCAGCCACGCCCTGACGGTGAACGGGGCCGTTCAGCCTTCGGGGCCGGGCTGGTCGGGGGTGTACCGCGCCCCGGGGTGGGTGCATCTGGCGGGCTTCGGCGGGTACGTTCTGCACGGTCCGGGAACCTTCAGGGCCCTGCGGGAGGCGCGCACCGGCCGCTGGAGCGAGGTGAACCGGGGCGGTTCCGCCACCGCGCTGACCCGGCGCTACCTCACCCTCTGGTACGACCACGGCACGGACCCGGCGGGCGCCGGGTACGCCTACCAGCTGCTCCCCGGGGCCGATGCGGACCGGACCGGGGCGCGGGCCTCCGCGTCGGGGTGGATGGCCGTCCTCGCCAACGACGAGGTGGCCCAGGGGGTGGCGGTGGGCTCGCTCGGCTTCACCGGCGTCAATTTCTGGCGGCCCGGGGTCGCGGGGCCGCTGGAGGCGAGCGCACCGTGCTCGGTCACGGTGCGGGAGAGGGGGGACGGCACGGCTACGGTCTGCGTCGCCGATCCGGGCCGGGTGGTGGAGGCGCTGGACGTGGTGTGGGACCGGCCCGTCGCGGCGGTGCTGTCGGGGCCGCCGAGCCTGCTCTCGGTCGTGACGGGCCCACGGCTGCGGCTCCGGTTCGGGAACCTCACGACGGCCGCCGGAGCGAGCCAGGAGGTGGTGGTACGACTGGGGGGCAGCGCCCTCCGGATGTCGTGAGGGGCGGGTCCCGACCGGAGGAGGATCATGAGTGGCGAAACGCACCCGACGGGGCAGCGGGGAGCAGACGGGGCGGCGCGTCCGCTCGCCCTGGTGACGGGGGCGGGGCGTTCGGCGGGAATCGCCGCGTCCGTGGTCCTGGATCTGGTCCGGGCGGGCTGGGACGCGGCCTTCACCCACTGGACTCCGTATGACGAGCGGATGCCGTGGGGCGTGGATCCGGGGGCTCCCGAGGAGTTGCGGAAACAGGTGGAGTCCCTCGGCGGGAGGGCACGTGCGATCGAGGCGGATCTGAGTGATCCGACGGTGCCGGCTCGGCTCTTCGACAGGGTCGAGCGCGAACTGGGGAACGTCACCGCGCTGGTGCTCTGTCACTGCGAGTCGGTCGACTCGGGCCTGCTGGACACCACCGTGGAGAGCTTCGACCTGCATTTCGCGGTCAATGCGCGGGCCACCTGGCTGCTGATCCGCGAGTACGGGCTGCGGTTCCGCGGCCGGCACGGCAGCGGCCGGATCGTCAGCCTGACCAGCGACCACACCGCCGGCAACCTGCCGTACGGGGCGAGCAAGGGGGCCATGGACCGGGTCACCTTGGCCGCCGCCCGGGAGCTCGCCCACCTGGGGGTGACCTGCAACGCGATCAATCCGGGGCCGACGGACACCGGGTGGATGTCGGAGGAACAGAAGGCGGACACGGCCCGCGTCACGTCCCTGGGACGCGTCGGCATGCCGCAGGACTGCGCGAACCTGGTCACGTTCCTCTGCTCGGCAGAGGGCGGATGGATCAACGGCCAGCTCCTGCGGAGCAACGGCGGGCTCGGATAGGCAAGCGCACCATCGCAGGCGGAAACGGAGGAACCCCGGGTTCGGTACACCAGCGGGACGATGAGCAGACGACGGATTCGACGGGGCCTCCTGCCAGAAGCGGTCCATGCGCGCGACATCCAGCGCGTCGATCACGATCCCCGTCGGCATCCCGTTTCCCCCGTGACGCGGGGCAGGACGGATGGTCTGCGGCTGCGGTTCGAGCGACGTCACGCGGTGACTCCCGACCGGCCCTCGTCCGGGGCCCGTTCCGACTCCTCGCTCCGTCCTGACGGGGTGATCCCCGACGCGGTGCCGGGGAGGCGGTGGGCGTGACATAACGTGCCCGCATGGATCAGGAGCACATAGCCGACGGCGCCGAGGGTGCGGGCCGGCGACGTTTTCTCGCCATGGCGACGGGTGCGGCCACGGTCGCCGGGATCGGCGCGGTGGCCGGCTGCGGGACGGGTGGCGGTGGCGCGCCGGGCGGAGACGCATCGGGCGGTGCCGGGGCGGACGGGGCGCCGAAGCCGGGCGGTTCCGCCTCGGCGCCCGCGCCGGGGGCCGGGTTCGACGTGAAGGCCGAGAACGCCCGGCCCGGCAACGCCGACTGGCACGTGACGAAGGCCGGTCCGGCCCGCGCCATCGAGGGCTTCGCGGACCGGGTGTCCGTCCTGCCCGGCGAGTCCTTCGGACTGCACGTGTCCACCACCGCGCCGCGTTTCACCGTCTCCGCCTACCGGATGGGCTGGTACGGCGGGGCCCGGGCCCGCCTGGTGTGGCGTTCGGAGGCACTGCCGGGGGTCCGCCAGCCGGAGCACACGGTGGAGCCCGGGACCCGCATGGTCCGCACGCGGTGGCCGCGTACCGCTTCGGTCGACACCAAGGGCTGGCCCGAGGGCTGTTATCTGCTGCGGCTCGACGCGCAGGGCGGCGAGGGCCAGCGGTTCGTGCCGGTCACCGTCCGCTCGGCGGCGACGGCCGGCCGGACGGTGATCGTCAACGCGGTGGCGACCTGGCAGGCGTACAACCGGTGGGGCGGATACGGCAGCTACGACGGTCCGAGCGGCGGCTACGCCTCGCGTTCGCTCGCCGTGACCTTCGACCGGCCGTACGAGTACGACGACGGCGCGGGACTGTTCCTCGTCTACGAAGCGCCCCTGGTCGCGCTGGCGGAGCGGCTCGGGATACCCCTCGCGTACGCGACGACCACCGATGTGGCGCGGGAGAAGCGGCTGCTGGAAGGGGCGTCGGCGGTGCTCTCGCTCGGCCACGACGAGTACTGGTCGCCCGAGCAGCGTGCGCACTTCACCGCGGCCCGCGACGCGGGCACCAACATCGCGGTCCTCGGTGCGAACTGCTGCTTCCGCCGGATCCGGCTGGAGGCCTCGGACCTGGGCCCGGACCGTACGGTGGTCTGCTACAAGTCCTCCTACGACCAGGACCCCGGCTTCAAGCGGGGTCATCCGGCCACGGTCGACTTCCGCTCGCCGCCCGCGGCGGACCCCGAGAGCTCCCTGCTCGGCGTGATCTACGACGGGTATCCGGTGGACGCCCCGTACGTGGTCACGAACCCGGGCCACTGGCTGTTCGAGGGGACGGGGGCGAAGGCCGGGGACAGCTTCGCGCACCTGGTCGGGGTGGAGTACGACAAGGTCAACACCGGTTTCCCGACGCCCCGCCCGATCGAGATCCTGGCCCATTCCCCGGTGGTGTGCGAGGGACGGCCCAGCCACCAGGACTCGGCCTACTACACCGTGCCCGGCGGGGCGGGGGTGTTCGCGACCGGCACGATGCGCTGGGTCGAGGCCCTCGACGCGTCGGGCGACGGCCGCAGCGGCGCCGATCACGGCCTGGACGCGCGCGCCGGCGCGCTGACCACGCGGGTGACGGAGAACCTCCTGCGGGCCTTCGCCGCGGGACCGGCCGGGCGGAGCCGCCCCGCACGGGACAGCGTCAAGGAGGTCTACGGCACACCGTGAGGCTGCCACCACGCATGCGGCGATATCGGTGGACTTCGCCCGCACGGGCTGCTTAGGATCACGAACACGGCATCGCGTGTCGGTCACCGACCGGGTGAGGCATGGAGGTGCCGTGACGTGCCTTGCGGAGGCATTCACCCATGTCGGTCCAGCTGAACCACACGATCATCTACTCCCGTGACAACCGGGAGTCCGCCGAATTCCTGGCGCACATCCTCGACCTCGAAGTCGGTCCCGAGTGGGGTCCCTTCGTCCCGGTGTCCACCGCCAACGGGGTCACCCTGGACTTCGCCACCATCCCGGCCGAGTCCATCGCCGTGCAGCACTACGCGTTCCTCATCTCGGAGGCGGAGTTCGACGCGGCGTTCGAGAAGATCCAGGCGGCGGGCATCCCGTACTTCGCCGACCCGCACGGAAAGCACCCGGGCGAGATCAACCACAACGACGGCGGCCGCGGGGTCTACTTCCCGGACCCGAACGGTCACGGCATGGAGATCATCACCCGCCCTTACGGCGGCTAGCGGGAACATCGCAGCACCTGGAGGGGCCCGTGGCGCGGTATGCGCCGCGGGCCCCTCCGCTCGCGCGGGTCTGACGAGGTCCTCGGGGGCACCCATGGACAGGTAGTCTGCGCAGAGATAGTCTGTGGGCAGAACATCAGCTGCCGAGGGAGACCGCACCATGTGGACGTACGAGCACAGCGTCGAGACCACCGCCACCGCCCCCTCCGTCTGGCGCCTCTGGTCCGACGTCGCGCGCTGGGCTGACTGGAACGCCGAGATCGAGAAGATCGAGATCGACGGACCGTTCGCGCCGGGCACCCGCATCACCATGACCCCGCCCGGCGAGGACCCGATCCCGCTGATCGTCGCCGAGGCCGTGGAGAACGAACTCTTCGTCGACGAGGCCCGGTTCGGGGGCCTGCTGCTGCGCACCCTGCACCGCGTCGACACGGCCGGGCCGGGCCGGATCCGGGTCACCTACCGGATGGAGATCACCGGAACGGGCGCGGACGAAGCCGGGCCCGAGATCGGACCGGGCATCACCGCCGACTGGCCGGACACCATGGCCGCGCTGACCCGGCTGGCCGAGGCGGCGGAGGCAGCCGAGGCGAAGCCGGCCGACGGGGCGGCGGCCCGCTGATGGCGCTGCGGCCCGCCGACAGCCCCGGCTTCCTCCTCTGGCACGCGACGCTGCGCTGGCAGCGCGACATGGCCGCGGCACTGGCCCCGATCGGCCTCACCCATGTGCAGTTCGTGCTGCTCGCCTGCGCCTGGTGGCTCAACGGTCGGGGCGAACACCCCAACCAGCTGGCCCTGGCCCGCCAGGCCGGCACGGACGTCAAGATGACCTCCCAGGTGCTGCGGGCCCTGGAGCAGAAGGGGCTCGTGGAGCGGGAGGTCGACCCGGCCGACACCCGGGCCAAACGGCTCCGGGTCACGGAGGCGGGCGCCGCGCTGGCGCCCCGGGCGATCGCCGCCGTCGAGGCCGCCGACGCGGAGTTCTTCCGCGCGGTCCCCCTCGACGAGGCCCTCCCCCTCCTCCGCCGCCTGGCCCTCCCCGAGGAATGACCCCCTCCCCGACCTCCGCGGGCTGGACCCGGCCCCCGGCCGCTCCGCCTCAGGGCGCCGCCGTTCCCCCCGCCGCGTGCCGCAGTCGTGCGGTGGGCGGCTCCGGCGGGAGGTAGACGACGTTGGGGGCGGCCGTGGTCGGGTGGATGCCGATGCGCGTGCGGACGCCGTAGACCTCGGCCAGCAGGTCCTCCGTCAGCACCTCGCCCGGCGGGCCCGCCGCGACCACCCGGCCGGCTGCCAGGACGTACAGCCGGTCGCAGAAGGATGCCGCCAGGTTGAGGTCGTGCAGGACCAGCAGACTCGTCGTGGGCAGGCCGCGCACCAGGTCCAGGACCTCCAGCTGGTAGCGGATGTCGAGGTGGTTGGTCGGCTCGTCCAGGGCGAGGAGGCCCGTCCCCTGGACGAGGGCGCGGGCGACGAGCGCGCGCTGGCGCTCACCGCCGGACAACTCCTCGAAGCGTCGCTCCGCGAAGGCGGTCGCACCGACCGTCTCCAGGGCCCTGTCGACGTGCAGGGCGTCCCCCGGGCCGTCCTGTTCCCAGAACCGCTTGTGCGGGCTGCGCCCCATGGCGACGACCTCCCGGACCGTCAGGCCCGGGACGCCGGAGCCGTCCTGGGGAACGGCGGCCACCTTCCGGGCCCGTTCCTTGACGCTCAGCAGACCCGCGTCCCTCCCGTCGAGCAGCACGCGGCCGGCGGTGGGCCGCAGCGTGCCGTAGACGCAGCGCAGCAGGGTGGTCTTGCCGCTGCCGTTCGGCCCGACCACGGCGACCGTCTCCCCGGGCCGGGCGGTCAGGTCCACCCCGCGCAGCAGTGGCTGCCCGTCGATCTCGTAACGCACGGCCTCGACGGTGAGTTCCACCGGACTCCCCGTCATCCGGTCACCCCCTCACCGCGGCCGGACCTGCGCAGCATCCACAGGAAGAACGGCCCTCCCACCAGTGCGGTGACCACGCCGACGGGTATCTCCTCGGGTGCCGCCGCCGTACGGGCGAGCAGGTCGGCCAGGGTCAGGAACACGGCCCCGCCCAGCGCGGCGACGGGCAGCAGGGCGCGGTGCCCGGCGCCCACGACCATCCGGGCGGCGTGCGGAACCATCAGCCCGACGAAGCCGATCGCCCCGCTGGAGGCCACCAGCACCCCGATGACGAGGGAGGTCAGCACGAACGCGGCGGCCCGGAACCGGCCGGTGTCCAGACCCAGGGTGTGCGCCCCCTCCTCCCCCGCGAGGAGCAGGTCGAGGGGCCGGGCCAGGGTGACGAGGACACCGGTTCCGACGAACAGCGCGGCCGCGGGAAGGGCCAGTTCGCTCCAGCGGGCCCCGCCCAGGCCGCCCAGTGTCCAGAACAGTACGGAGCGCATCTGGTCGGGGCTCGCGGACAGCACGAGCACCAGGCTGGTCAGGGCGGAGAGCACGTACTGCACGGCGACTCCGGCCAGGATCAGCCGGCCGGTGGTCATGGTGGCGCCGCGCCGGGCCAGGGCGTAGACGGTGACGAGCGCGGCCATCGACCCGGCGAAGGCGGCGAGCGGCACCCCGGCCCCGCCCAGCGCGCCGACGGCGCCCGCACCGGCGGCCGTGCCGAAGACGATGACGAGCACGGCACCCGCCGAGGCGCCCGAGGAGGCGCCGAGCAGGAACGGGTCGGCGAGCTGGTTGCGCACGAGGGCCTGGAGCACCGTGCCGGTGACCGCGAGTCCGGCGCCGACGACCGCACCGAGCAGCACGCGCGGCATGCGGACGTCCCACACGATGGAGGCGAAAGCGCCGCCCCGTGCGCCCGGTCCGGCGAGGAGCAGGTCGAGGACCCGGCCGGGGGCGATCCGTACGGGTCCCAGGGCGAGCCCCGCCACCGCCGACGCCGCCAGCGCGGCGGCGAGGAGCAGGAGGACGGTGGCGGTCCGGCCGCGCTTCACGCGGCGTCGGGGTGCAGTTGGCGGCCCAGGGACTCGACGGCGTCGGCGACGCGCACGCCGAGCACGGCGGAGGAGAGCGGCAGTACGACGAACCGCCGGTTCTTGACCGCGGGAACCTCCGCCAGCGCCGGGTCGTTCAACAGGCGCTGCTTCTTGGACTCGACGGTGGTGCCGCCGTAGTCGTAGATGAGGACGACCTCGGGCTTGCGCTCGATGACCTTCTCCCACGACACGTCGCCGAAGGTGTCGTCAAGGTCGGCGAAGACGTTCGTGCCCCCGGCGAGGGAGACGATCTCGTTGCCGATGCCGTTGCCGCCCGAGGTGAAGGCGGAGCCCTCGCCCGAGTCGTAGACGAAGACGGGCGGCTTCGGCCGGTCCTTCAGCCGTGCCGTGACGGTGTCGACGCGGCGCTGCTCGTCCTCGACGAGGGCCGCTCCGCGTTCGGGTACGCCGAAGGTCCGGGCGACCTCGGTGATCTCGGTCTTCAGTTGGGCGAGGCCGACCGGGCCCCGGGTGCAGTACTCCACGCTCAGCCGGGAGCCGATGCCGGACCGGGCGAGCCCTTCACGGTCCCGGCCCTGGCCCTTGTCGAAGGCGCTGGCGTAACCGCCGTACACGAAGTCGGGGTCGGCTCCGAGGAGCACCTCCTTGGAGGGGTATTCCCCGGCCAGCACCTTGATCTTGTCGTAGGCGGGCCGGTAGGCGGGCAGCACGGAGTCGTCCAGGTAGGCCGTGCCGACCATCCGGTCCTGCAGTCCGAGGGCCAGCATGATCTCGGTGGCGTGCTGGTTCATGGTGACGGCCCGCTCGGGCGGGGCCTGGTAGGTGCTGGTGACACCGCAGTTGGTGACGGTGTACGGGAACCCGGGCGCGGGCGGGACCGCACCGGCGGGTCCATCGGCCGGTCCGCCGCAGGCGGCGAGCGGAACCAGGGCCGCGAGGGCGGCGATTGAGCGCAGGGCTGCGCGGGAACGCGACATGGCGAGGCCTCTCCGGGGGATCCTCGTCCCCGGTCGAAGTGAAGAGGCGGCGCGTCAGTGTCTGACTCCCGGGGCCCCGCGGGTCGGCGGAACTCCGGTCACAGTGGCGGGACCGCACCGGATTCGCACCGGTTTCCTGTCCTGCGCCGCCTGGAACAACCCGCACAAGTCTGCCAGATGCCGCCTTTGCCCCGAACGGGGGCCATGGGGAAGCAGCGGCCACGGGGGAGCAGTACCGGCGCCCGCTCCCGCGTTCGGCGGTGGCGGGCGTTCCACTTTTCGGAATCTCCCCCGTCATATGCCTACCGCCGCCCCACCTGCGGGTCTACGGTGCTGCCACCGGACCATCCCGGGCCGGCGCCCCTCCCGGCTCCCCACGGGAGGGGCGCCGCGCGCCCGGGTCCGGGCTCGTTGTCAGTGGTGGCGGATAGCGTGGACGCATCATCCGCGAGCAGTTCCTGACTTGCGGGGACGCTGCGGGCTGCAGCTGCACGGCGCCGCCCCGCCGGGCCCTTCAGGGCACGAGAGACCGGCGGGGCGGAGCACTGTCAGGCCTGGGGCGACCGTAGCCGCTCGCGCAGGCGCCGCCCGTCGGCGCGCGCCTCACTTCGATGCGCCGGGGCCGGACCTCAGGCTGCGGGTACGAGAGTCGCCCGCAGCCACTCACGCAGCAGAGCCTGGTACTCGTCGGAGCCCGCCTGCCCGACCGCGACGAGCGCACGGATCCGCTCGTTCAGTTCAGCCGCACGGTCTTCGGCAGGGGTCGGGATCATGTCGCACAGGATATCGGTCCCCAACCGCCTTCCGATCCGCGCTCCCCCGGGCCGGCCCGCATGATCCGTACAGTCGCGCTCGACGTCGGCGAGACCCTCACCCACGACGACCGCTAATGGGCCGACTGTCCATCGACTCCCTGCTCGACCTTCCCGGTCTCGTCGATCCCGGCGGGCGAGGCGGCAGCCAAGGTTGACCGCCCGCAGTGGCGTGCGACCTGGAACAGGCTCCCGAAACACAGCGAACGCCCAGCAGGGAGAAGGCTCCCGCCCGGGCGTTCGTCGTGTGCGTGCCGGTGGTTCTTGCAGGGGCGGCAGGATTCGAACCTGCGGCCTACGGTTTTGGAGACCGTTGCTCTGACCAGCTGAGCTACACCCCTTCGGTGGGACCAACCATGACACGACAGGTCCCGAAGATCCACTGAATTCGGGTGTCAACCCGGGGAAAGTTCGCGGCGGCCCGGCGGGCGCCCCTCCGGGCTTCGGCGGACCCAACAGGCGCAGCAGGCGGAATCCGCCACAAGTCACCTCGACGCGTGTAGTGACTTAGCAGGCGTTCAACAGTAGAACTTGTTCTCACTCCGTCGAGAGTGAGGAAGGTCGCATGAGTGACAAAAGCCTGCACAGCAAGGTTTCCAAAGGTGTGTCACGCCGCGGATTCATGGCTGGAACCGGTTCCATTCTTGGAGCCCTGGCCCTGGCGGTCAACACCGTTCCGGCCCGGGCGGAAGGCGTCACCGGGGCCGCCGTTGCGAGCGCGCCCATCGACTCCGGGGCCCACGTACCGGCCCTCGTCATCGGGACCGGCTACGGCGGGTCCGTCGCCGCGCTGCGGCTCGCGCAAGCCGGGGTCGACGTGCACATGATCGAGATGGGCATGGCCTGGGACACCCCCGGCAGTGACGGCAAGATCTTCGCCAACACCACGAAGCCCGACTACCGTTCCTACTGGCTGCGCACCAGGACCAAGGCCCCGCTCAGCAACTTCCTCGGCTTCCCCATCGACAAGGACGTCCCCCGGTACACGGGCATCCTCGACGCCGAGGAGATGGGCGGGATCATCGTCTACCAGGGCCGCGGCGTAGGCGGCGGTTCGCTGGTCAACGGCGGGATGGCGGTGACGCCCAAGCGGCAGAACTTCGCCGCGATCCTGCCCTCGGTGGACGCGGAGGAGATGTACTCCACCTACTATCCGCGCGCCAACGCCGGTCTCGGCGTGGGCCTGGTCGACCCCGACTGGTTCGAGACGGTGGACTGCTACCAGTTCGCCCGCGTCGGCCGCAAGCACGCCCAGCGCTCCGGCTTCCCCTTCGTCTTCGTCCCGGACGTCTACGACTGGGACTACATGAAGCAGGAGGTCGCCGGCACCGTCCCCAAGTCGGCGGTCGACGGCGAGATCCTCTACGGCAACAACGCCGGCAAGAAGTCCCTCCAGAAGACCTACATCGCGGCCGCCCGGGCGACCGGCAGGGTCGCCATCTCTCCGCTGCACCGGGTCACCACCGTCTCCCCCTCGGCCGGTGGCGGCTACACGGTCGGCATGGAACAGCTCGACACCACCGGGGCGGTGGTCGCCACCAAGACCGTCACCGCCGACCGGGTGTTCTTCGCGGCGGGCAGCGTCGGCACCAGCAAGCTCCTGGTCAGGCTGAAGGCCACCGGAGCGCTGGCCGACCTGAACGACGAGATCGGCAAGGGCTGGGGCGACAACGGCAACGTCATGTGCGGCCGGGCCAACCACATGTGGGACCCCACCGGCAAGGTGCAGGCCTCCATCCCCTGCGGCGGCATCGACAACTGGGACGCGGGCGGCGCCTTCGCCGAGGTGGCCCCGCTGCCCACGGGGATCGAGACGTACGCCTCGTTCTACCTCTCGATCACCAAGAACCCCAACCGGGCCGAGTTCACCTGGAACGCCGCAGCCGGCAAGGTCGACCTGAACTGGCAGACCGCCTGGAAACAGCCCTCCATCGACATGGCGAAGACCATCTTCGACAAGATCAACGCGAAGGAGGGGACGATCTACCGGACCGACCTCTTCGGCACCAACAAGATCTGGGGCGACCACCTCACGTACCACCCGCTCGGCGGCGCCGTGCTGAACAGGGCCACCGACAACTACGGCCGCCTGCGCGGCTACACCGGCCTGTACGTGATCGACGGAGCGCTGATCCCCGGCAACACCAGCGTCAACCCGTTCGTGACGATCACGGCCCTCGCCGAGCGGAACATAGAGAAGATCATCGCCACGGACCTGTGAGGCCGGCGATCCGGGCCCGGGGCCGTGCGGAACCGCCTCCGCACGGCCCCGGGCCGCTTCAGCCGCCCGGCAGCACACAGACGCTGTCGAGGCCCAGCACGTGGTTGAGCCGGCCGAAGGCGAGCCAGGAGCCGATGCTCATGCTCAGCTCCACGATCTCCACCTGGCTGTAGTGCGCGGTCATCCGCGCCCAGAACTCCTCGTCGAGGTTGTGGTGGTCCAGGGCGTAGCGCTCCGCGTACTCGGCCGCCAGCCGGGTGCGGTCGTCGAAGGCCCCGGTGGTGCGCCACTCGGTCACCGCGTCGGCGAACCCCTCCTCGACCTTCTCCCCGTCCCGGTCGGTGCGCCAGTCGAGGCAGAAGACGCAGCCGTTGATCTGCGCGATCCGCAGCCGGGCGGCCTCGAACTCGCGCAGGCCCAGGGTGGTGTGGGCGTAGACGGACAGGGAGAAGTTGGCCGCGGCCATGCCGATGCCGGGCACCAGGTCGCCCCACACGTACTCGATCGGGTGCTGTCCTTCGGGAACGTCGATCCTCATGGCTGCTTCCTTCCGAGTTTGCCGACTGCGGGTCGCAGCGGGACGTCGAGCGCGTCGTAGAGCCCCGGTTCGGCCTCGACCAGCCAGTCGATGGCACCGACGAGCCGGCCGACGGCGGTGGCGTTGCCCCCGGCGGAGCGGTTGTCGTCCTCGTCGGTGCACTCGACGGTGACCTCGATGCGCGGGCGGCCCTCGATGACGACCCGGTGGGCCCCGCTCCCGTCGGGCGGGGTGGGCCAGTCGGGGGCGCAGGACGGGTGGATACGGGTGACGTGTTCGATGACGATGCGGGGCTCGCCCTCGACGATGCCCTGCACCTCGAAGCGGATGGCGCCCTGGGTGCCGGCCTCGAACTCGCCCATGGTGCGGGTGGTCACGGTGGCGTCGAGGGCGCGCCGCTCCGAGGTCTCGCGGATCTCGTCGAGTTCCACGCCGAGGGCGCGGGCCATCATCCGGACCTGTCCGCCCCACACCGTGGTCGGGACGGAGGGCATGAGCATCATCGGCTCCTGGTCCATGGGCTGCCCCATGCCGACGAGGTGGCGGACCGAGTCCGGCTGGTCGTACGTGGAGTAGTCGAAGATCTCCTGGCAGCGGATCGCGTCCACCGTGCTGCCGAGGCCGCTGAGCAGCAGCGGGAGCACGTCGTTGCCCCAGCCGGGGTCGACGCCGGAGGCGAAGAGGGAGCCGCCGCCCTCCGCGACGGCCGCCAGGACCGGGTCCCGGAACTCGGGCGGGGCGCCGCGGTGGTCGTAGAGGGGGTAGAGGGCGGGGCTGACGACGACCGCTCCGGCCGCGATCGCCCGGGTGATGTCGGTGAGGGCGTCGTCGGGACGGACGTCGCCGGACGCCGCGTAGACGACGGCGGCGGGGCGGGCGGCGAGCACCGCCGTGGCGTCGTCGGTCGCCGCCACCCCCAGCCGCCGGTCGAGTCCGGCGAGTTCGCCCGCGTCGCGGCCGACCTTGCCGGGGTTGTGGACGATCACTGCAGTGAGGACGAGCGCCGGGTGGGCCTCGACGGCGCGGATCGCCGCGCGGCCGACGTTGCCGGTGCCCCAGACCACCGTGGGAATCATGCGCGGAGGGTAGCGAGGGGGCGCGAAGGTGCCCAGGGCCGTGGAGGAGGTTTTTCGGACGGCCGGGCGGTTCCGCGGAACCCGAGGGGGACGCCCCCTTGACCCGGCTGGTCCAGACCAATAGTTTCCGGCTCACGGGCACCACTCACCGCATCCGCAAAGGAAGCCCATGCGCCGCAGCATGCTCGGAAGACTGGCCGTCGCCGCCTGCTCGCTCTCCCTGCTGACCGCCTTCGCCCCCGCCGCCGGCTCCTCCCCGCAGAACGGGGAGGGCCGTCACGACCGGGCGTTGCGCAGGGTCGGGTACTTCACCCAATGGGGCTTCTACGGGCGCGACTTCCAGGTCCGGGACCTGGAGACGAGTGGCGCCGCGGGCAGGCTCACCCACATCGACTACGCCTTCGGCAACGTCGGCGCCGACGGCAGGTGCTTCACCGGGAACGTGCCCGGCGAGGCCGACGCGTGGGCCGACTACGTGCGCCCGCTCGACGCGGCCGACTCCGTCGACGGGGTGGCCGACACGGCGGAGCAGCCCCTGGCCGGCAACTTCAACCAGCTGCGGGAGCTGAAGGCGAAGCATCCCGGGCTCAAGGTGATGATCTCGCTGGGCGGTTGGAGCTGGTCCCCCCACTTCTCGGACGCCGCCCTCACCCCCGCCTCCCGCACGGCCTTCGTCCGGTCCTGCATCGACCTCTACATCAAGGGGAATCTCCCGCAGGACGGGTCACGGGGTGGCGCGGGTGCGGCGGCCGGCCTCTTCGACGGCATCGACCTGGACTGGGAGTGGCCCGGCTCGGCGGGTGACACCGACACGACGTACCGGCCGGAGGACCGGCGCAACTTCGCGGCGCTGGTCGAGGAGTTCCGCCGCCAGCTCGACGCGTACGGCCGCGAGCGGCGCCGGGGTTACGAGCTGTCGGCCTTCGTCCCCACCGCGCCTGCCAAGATCGACGCGGGCTTCGACGTCCGCCGGATCATGCGCGGCCTCGACTTCGTCAACCTCCAGGGCTACGACTTCCACGTGTCCGGCGAGAAGACCACCGCCCAGCAGTCCGCGCTCCGCGCCCGGGACGACTTCAGCGTCGAGGGCACGGTGGAGGCCTGGCGCCGCCGCGGGGCGCCCGCGGGCAAGCTGGTGGTCGGCATGCCGTTCTACGGGCAGGGCTGGACCGGGGTCGGCGGCGGCGGTGACGGCATGGGGCAGCCCGCGACGGGCCCGGCGCCCGCCACCTGGGCGGCCGGGTACGAGGACTACAAGGAGCTGAAGAAGCTGGCCGCCTCCGGCACCTACCGGGTGTACCGCGACCGGCGCGGCGGCCACGCCTGGCTCTTCGACGGCAGCACTCTGTGGACGTACGACGACCCGCAGGTGCTGAACGCGAAGGCCCGCCACGTCCGCGAACAGGGCCTCGGCGGGGCGATGTTCTGGTCCCTGGACGGGGACACCGCCGACGCGGAGCTGACCGCGGCCGTCGACCGGGGGCTGCGGGGCCGCTGACCGGCTCCCCCGGACCGGCCTCCCGGCCGGTCCCCCGACCGGCGCCGCCGGGCCGAGGAAAACCGTTCCGGCCCGGCGGCGCCCCCCACGTACCCTCGCGCCCATGAGGAACTCGACGGTACGCGCGGTCAACCGGCTCACGGAACGCTGGGCGGCCGCCGCCCCGGCCGCGGAGGCGGCCACCGTCTTCACCGCGGCCGGGCTCTGGCCGCTGCTCGCCCTCCTCGCGGACGGCGCCGGCGGCCCGGCCCGGACGGAGCTGGCCGAGGCGCTCGGCATACCCGCCGGGGACGCGGCGCGGGCCGCGCGGGAACTGCTGGCCGGGCTGGGAGCCGTACGGGGGCTGCGGTCGGCGACCGGGCTGTGGACCCGCGAGGACCTGGCCCTGGAACCCGGCTGGTCGGCGGGGCTCCCGCCCGGCACGCGGGGCACGCTGAGCGGGGACCCGGACCGCGACCGTGAGGCGCTGGACGGCTGGACCCGCGAACGCACCGACGGCGAGATCGAGCGGATGCCGGTCGCGCTGCCCGAGGGGCCGGACCGGGTGCGGCTGCTGCTGGCCTCGGCGCTCGCGCTGCGGCTGAGGTGGATCCAGCCGTTCCGCGAGGGGTACGGAGAGCCGCACGAGGGCCCGTGGACCGGACGGCCCCTGCGCGTGCTGCGCCGCGACACGACCCTGCTGGACCGGGTGGGGGTGGCCCGGGGGCCCGGCGGGGCGGTCACCCTGCTGGAGGTGGTGGGGGACGCCGGGGTCGACGTCCACCTCGTGCTGGGCGAGCCGCGGGCCACCCCCGGGGAGGTGCTCACCACCGGCATCGGGGCGGTCACCCACGCCCTCCCCGCCACCGGCGTGAGCCTGCTCCCGAACGGCGCTCCCGGCCCCGGCCTGCGCGTCGGCACGGCGGTCTGCGCGTCCCCCGAGCCCCGGCTCTTCATCGAGACGGCCGCCTTCGAGGTGCGCGCGGAGCACGACCTCCTGGAGCGGGCCGGGGTGTTCGGCCTGGAGACGGCCTCGGACAGCGGCCGCGGCCACTTCCCCGGAATCGGCCCGGAGCCGCTCGCGGTGGGCTCGGCCCGGCAGGCCGCGGTGGCCCGCTTCCACGCGCTCGGGTTCGAGGCCGCCGCGGTGACGGCGATCGCCGCCGCGCCGGGCTCCGCGGCGCCGGGCCGGCGCTACCGGACCCGCGGGGCGAAGGTGGCCTTCGACCGGCCCTTCGGATTCCTGGCCGTCCACCGCACCTCGCGCCTGGTCCTCGCGGCGGGCTGGATCACGGACCCGGTTCCGTACCCGGACGGACCGTAGCCGCCAGCGCGGCCGTGTCCGCGAAGGCCGGTACGCAGCCGGTGCCCCCGCGCCCCGAGACCGAGAGGGAGGCGGCCGCCACCCCGTGGGCAACCGCCCGCGCCAGGGTGTCTCCCAGGACGATCCGGGCCGTGGCCGTGCCGGTGAAACAGTCCCCGGCGCCGGTCGCGTCGATGGGCGCCGGGTTGGGCGGCACCGGGAAGCGGGCCACGCGGGCGCCGTCGTCCAGCAACAGCCGCCCGGAGCCGCAGGTGACGGCCACGGCGCGGGCCCCCAGCGCCCGGTAGCGAGCCGCCGCGGCCCTCGGGTCGGCGGTGTCCACCAGCGCGACCGCGTCGGCCGGGCAGGAGGTCTTGAGCAGCCCGGTCATCGGCGCGATCCGGGCCAGCAGCTCCCGGGCCCCGTCGCGCCCGGTCAGCCGGGGGCGGTGGTTGGGGTCGTACGTGAGGTGCCCGCCGGCCGCGTGCACGGTGCGGGCGGCGTCCAGTACGGCCTCCCGGGCGCTCGGTGAGAGCGCGCCGGTGATCCCGCTGGTGATGAGCGCCCCGGCGCCGGACAGCAGTTCCCGCCAGGCCCCGGTGTGGGCCGGGGAGAGAGTGGAACCGGCGCTGCGGGTGCGCCAGTAGACGAACTCCCGCTCCCCCTCGGTGTCGGCGCCGACCAGGTAGGCGCCGTTGGGGCGGGGGGCGCGGTGGACGTGGGAGACGTCGATCCCGAGTTCGGCGGCGCGGCGCAGCAGCGGGCCGCCGAGTTCGTCGTCGCCGACGACCGCGAGGAGGGCGGTGCGCGCCCCGGCCGCCGCCGCGGCGGCCGCGGCGTTGAGGGCGTCGCCGGAGAAGGAGATGCGGGCGTCGGTTCCGTCGGCGGTCGCGCGCAGGGCGGTGCCGGCCTGGATCTCGACCAGGACCTCGCCCAGCACCAGGACGTCGTACGGGCGGGATGCGGCGGCCATCGTCAGCGCACCCCGCCGCCGGGCCCGCCGGGGTCCTCCCCGCACGCCTCGCAGCACGGTCCCGCCAGTTCTGCGAAGAGTGCCGCCAGCCGGGCCGGTTCGGCGGGCAGGCCGCTGCCGATGCCGACGGCGCCCGCGCCCGCCGCGAGCCAGGTGCGGACCTCGTCGGGCCGGATGCCGCCGGTCGGTATGAGCAGGGCGTCGGGGAGGACCGCCTTGAGGGAGCGAAGGAAGTCCGGGCCGCCCACGTGCGCGGGGAAGACCTTCGCGGCGCCGGCGGACCGGGCGGCGGTGGCGATCTCGCCGGGGGTGAACCCGCCCTCGACGAACACCGCCGCGCGCCGCCGGGCGACCTCGCGGACCGCGGGGGCCGGGTAGGGGGAGACCAGGAATCCGGCGCCGGCGTCGAGCGCCTCCTCGGCCTGCGCGCCGGTGGTGACGGTGCCCACGCCGATCAGCGCGCGCCGCCCGCGGGCGTCGGTGAGCGCGGCGGTGCGGGCGACGGCCGAGGCCCAGCCGGGGGTGGAGGTGGTGAGCTCCACGGCGCGGCAGCCGGCGGCGAGCAGGTCCGTGGCGGCCCGGACGGCCTCGTCCGCGCCGGTGTTGCGCAGTACCGGCAGCAGGCGCTGGGCGGCCATCACCGCGTACGGATGACAGGACAAAGCACCCTCCGATGTGTTCCACGTAGTGGAACGAGGTATCGTGTGGCGGAACTTGGTGGTCCAGACCTTACCCATGCGGGGAGATGACGTGTCAACGGAGCAAGTGCCCGGCCGTGGATCCGAGGACGTGACGGGGGCCGCCGCCGAGGCGCCCGGGCCGGTGCGCGCAGGCCGTACCTCGGCCGCGGGGTCCGCCCTGGAGAAGTCCCTGCGGATCCTGGAGGCCGTGGCCGCGCCGGGCGGCCCGCACCGCCTCACCGACGTCATGACGGCGGCGGCGGTACCGAAGTCGAGCACCTTCCGGATCCTGGCCGCCCTGGCCGAGCAGGGCTTCGTCCGCGCGGAGGGCGACGGGCGCTACGGAACCGGCCCCCGGCTGCACGGGCTGTCGGCCCTGGTCCGCGCCGCGGAGCCGGCCGGCGTCGACGAGGTGCTGCGCGAACTGCGCCGGGAGACCGGCCAGACGGTGCACCTGGCCCTGCACACCGGGGAGACCATCACCTACGTCCGCAAGCTGGAGGCAGACCAGCCCTTCCGGACGGCCTCGCGCGTCGGCACGCGGATGCCCCTGCACACCACGGCGATCGGCAAGAGCGTCCTGGCCCTGCTGCCGCCGGAGGAGGTCCGGGCCCTGGTCGCCTCGGCCGGCCTGCCGCGCCGCACCCCGAGGACGCTGACCACGGCGGCGGAACTGGAGGCGGAACTCGCGGCGGTGCGCGCGCGGGGGTTCGCCGTGGACGACGAGGAGAACGAGCCGTCGATCCGCTGCGCCGGGGTGGCCGTCCCCGGACCGGACGGCCGGCCGCTCGGCGGGGTCTCCGTCACCACCGTCACCTTCCTGGTCTCCCGTCAGGAGGCCGAGGGGTACGCGCCCGCCCTGCGGGCGGCCGCGAAGGCGCTGGCCCCGCTGCTCTGAGCCGTCCGGCCGCGCGCGCGGAGCGGCTCCGGGAACTTTCCCGGAAACTTCTTCCGGATAAGTGTTATCGGGGCCCCACTCGACGGTCTCCCAGTTATTGGGCATCATCGACCGCCGGTACGGACAGGGACTTTTCACATGAGTACACAGCACACGGCAGCGCTGGTGGCAGCGGCCCGCGCGGGCGACCCCCGCGCCCAGGACGAGCTCGTCAGCACCCACCTGCCGCTCGTCTACAACATCGTCGGACGCGCCCTGAACGGGTCGTGCGACGTGGACGACGTCGTACAGGACACGATGCTGCGCGCGCTCGACGGGCTGGGCGACCTGCGTGCGGACGAGAGCTTCCGGTCCTGGTTGGTGGCGATCACGATGAACCGGGTGCGGGCGCACTGGCAGTCCCGCCAGAACGGCCCCGGGCAGAGCGGCCTGGAGGAGGCCGGGGACCTCGCCGACCCCGGCGCCGACTTCGCCGACCTGACCGTCACCCGGCTCCACCTGTCGGGGCAGCGGCGCGAGACCGCCCGCGCCACGCGCTGGCTGGAGCCCGACGACCGGGCGCTGCTGTCGCTGTGGTGGCTGGAGTGCGCCGGGGAGGTCACCCGGGCCGAGATGGCCGCGGCGCTGGAGCTGACCCCGCAGCACGCGGCGGTGCGGGTCCAGCGGATGAAGGCGCAGCTGGAGTCGGCCCGGGTGGTGGAGCGGGCGCTGGAGGCGCAGCCGCCCTGCGAGGGGCTGCGGGCGATGACGGGCACCTGGGACGGGCGGCCCTCCGCCCTGTGGCGCAAGCGGATAGCCCGGCACGCCCGGGAGTGCCTGCGCTGCTCGGGGCTGTGGAACGGTCTGGTCCCGGCGGAGGGGCTGCTGGCCGGTCTGGCGCTGGTCCCGGTGACGGCGGCGCTCCTGGCGGGCGTACGGTCGGCCGTCGCCGGCGCGGCGGCGTTCACCCCGGCGGGCGCGGCCTTCGCGGGGGCGGAGACCCAGCTCGCCCCGGTGGTGTCCGGACCGGGCCGGGCGGCGCGCCGCAAGGGCGGCGACACGGGCGACGCGGGCTCCGGTGCGGACGCCGGCCGCGGGGCGCAGCGCAGGAAGCGGCAGAACCGGCGCCGGGCGATCGGCGGGGCGGTGGTCGCCGCGTGCGTGGCGGGCGGTGGCCTGGTCTACCTCGGCTCGCTGCCCGGCAAGCGGGGCGTGGAGGCGGGCGGCGGCGCGTCCGCGTCCCCGCTGGCCGCGCTGTCGGCCCCCGACGCGAACGCGGGGGCACCCTCCGCGTCGGCCTCGCCCTCGCCCTCCGCTTCGGCGTCTCCCTCGCCTTCGGCGTCCGCTTCCGCTTCGGCCTCGCCCTCGCCTTCCACCAGCTCGTCGAAGGCCCCCGCGCCCACGCAGCCGAAGACCAGTGCCCCGCGCCCGCCCGCCCCGGCTCCGGCGCCCGCCCCCGCGGGGGTGGCGGGGCAGGTCATCGCCCTGGTCAACTCCGAGCGGGCGGCGGCGGGCTGCGGGCCGCTCAAGGAGGACGCGCAGCTGCGTTCCGCGGCGCAGGGGCATTCGGACGACATGGCGCAGCGGAACTACTTCTCGCACACCGACCCCGACGGGGGTGACCCGGGAACGCGGACGACGGCGGCCGGGTACCGCTGGTCGACGTACGGGGAGAACATCGCGATGGGCCAGCAGACGGCGCAGGACGTGATGGACTCCTGGATGAAGAGCCCGGGTCACCGGGCCAACATCCTGAACTGCTCCTTCAAGGACATAGGTGTCGGCATGCGCCCGGGTGCGGGCGGCCCCTGGTGGACGCAGAACTTCGGCGCCCGCATGTGACCGGCCGCCCCGGGTGACCACCCGGTCCGCGTGCCGGGCCCGACCCGTCCGGACCTCCCCCCATCCCCTGTTTGTCTCAGAATCCGGGCAAGATAGGGCCTGGAACAGAACGGGCAGATCACAGGGGGCGGGGTGACGATTCGGATGGCGAAGCCGCAGTTGCGGGCGCATCAGCGCGAGGCGGTCGACGCCGTCGTGCGCGCCCTGGAGCCCCCGGCGGACGGCCGGCTCCCCGGGCGGGGTCTGCGCACCCAGGTGATCATGGCGACCGGGTCGGGCAAGTCCCTGGTCGCCGTGCGCTCCGCCGAGGAGTTGCGGGCGGGGCGGGTGCTCGTCCTGGTGCCCTCGCTCGACCTGCTGGTGCAGACCGTGTCCGCCTGGCGGGCGGGCGGCCGGACCGGCCGCGCCCTGGCGGTGTGCTCGCTGCGCGGCGAGGACGCGGGGCTGCCGACCACCACCGATCCGGGCCGACTGGCACGCTGGGGCGCCGGGCCGGTGGAGCGGATGACCGTGTTCGCCACGTACGCCTCACTGGGCCAGGGCACCGTGGAGCGGGCGCACCTGGCGGGTCTGCCGCCCTGGGACCTGATCGTGGTCGACGAGGCGCACCGCACGTCGGGGCGGATCGGCAAGCCCTGGGCGGTGGTCCACGACAACGCGCGCATCCCCTCGGCCCGTCGGCTGTACATGACGGCCACCCCCCGCGTGTGGCGGGACGGGGAGGAGCCGGAAGCCGAGGGGGCCGAGGGCGAGTACGGGGAGGAGGGGCCGCGCGCCCGGGGGGCCGGCGGGCCCCGCGGCCGGGGCGAGCTGGTGGCCTCGATGGAGGACGATCCGGAGGGGCCGTTCGGCGCCCGCTGCTACACGCTGTCCCTGTCGGAGGCCATCGACCGGGGCATCTGCGCCCCGTACCGGGTGGTGTGCGTGGACGTCAGCGACCCGGGTTTCCGCTCGGCGGTGCTGCTGGGCGCGGACGGCCGTTCGGACCGGGTGCGCGGGATCCGGCTGGCGGCGCTCCAGGCGGCGCTGGTGAAGGCCGCGGCCGACCAGGGGTTCCGGCGGACGCTGGTGTTCCACCATCTGACCAAGGAGGCCGAGGCCTTCGCGGCGGGGCTGCCTGCGGTCGCGGCGCGGATGCGGGCCGCGAGCCGGTCGGCGCTGCCGGCGTACCCGCGCACGGTGTGGGCGGACTGGCTGTGCGGGCAGCACACGGCGGCCCACCGGCGGCGCGTGCTGGAGGCGTTCGCCGCGGACCGGGTCGCGGAGAAGGCCTTCCTGGGCAGCGTCCGGGTGCTGGGCGAGGGTGTCGACACCAAGGAGTGCGACTCCGTGTTCTGGGCCGACGTACGGGGTTCCATGCCGGACCTGGTGCAGGCCGTGGGCCGGGCGCTGCGGATCCGGCCCGGCGAGGGGAAGGTCGCCTCGCTGGTGGTGCCGGTGCTGCTGGCCCCCGGGGAGTCCCCCGAGACGATGCTGACCTCACGGGCCTACGGGGACCTCGCGCGGCTCCTGGAGGCGCTGAGGGCGCACGATTCACGCCTGGTGGAGGCCCTGGCCCAGCCCCAGGCACCGGGCCGCCCCGCGTCGGCGGCCGGTGCGGCCGGGAGCACCGGGGGGCCCGGGCCGGGCGCCGCGGCGCTGCTGAGCTTCTCCACGCCCCGGGATCCGGCGCTGCTGGCGGCCTTCATCCGGCTGCGGGTGCTCAACCCGGAGCACACGCGGTGGCGGCGCGGGGCGGAGGCGGCGCGGATCTACGCGGCGACGGCCGGGGACCTGCGGGTGCCGTTCGCCTACCGGGTGCCGGAGTCCGGCGGACAGTGGCCGCCGGCCCTGGCGGGGTTCCCGCTGGGGCAGTGGGTCGCGGACGCGCGGCGCACCTACCGCCGGGGCGCGCTGGGCCGCGAGCGGATGCGGGAGCTGGACGAACTCGGCATGGTGTGGAGCCATTTCGACGTGGCCTTCGAGGAGGGGCTGGCGGCGGCGCGGGCCTGGGCCGCCGAGCACGGGCACCTGCTGCCGCCGGTGGACGCCACCTGGCACGGGGCGCCCGTCGGGGTGTGGATGAAGAACAACCGGGCCGCCGCGCGCCGGGAGGGGCCGGGGGCGCTGCCGGAGGAGCGCCGTGAGGCCCTGGACCGGATCGACCCCTCGTGGTGTCCCGTCTGGGACATCGGCTGGCAGCGGGCCTTCCACCTGACCCGGACGCACCTGGACGCGGGCGGGCAGGTTCCGCCGGTTCCCGGCCGGGTGCTGGTGCAGGGCGAGGACCTCGGCGCATGGGTGCGCGCCCAGCGGCTGGGGTGGGAGCGGCTGGCGTGGTCGCAGCGCTGGCTGCTGGAGCACGCCCTGGGGCTGGCGCCCGCGCCGGAGGCGGAGCGTCCGCCCCCGCGCCGCAGCCATGCGTCCGCCTGGTCCGGGTACCTGGAGGCGGCCCGGCGGTTCCACGCCCGCGAGGGGCACCTGGTGGTCCCCCGCCCGCACGTGGAGCGGTGGGGGGACCAGGAGCTGAGGCTCGGGGTGTGGATCGCCAACCAGCGCTCCCGGGCGGCGAAGCTGCCGCCGGAGCGGGCCGCCGCGCTGACGGCCCTGGGGATGCGCTGGTCCCGTACCGGTGGGTGACCGGGGGCGGTCAGTGGTGGAAGCCCGACCGGGGTTCGGTGGCGGGGACCGGCTGCGGGTGGGCGGCGAGGTGTTCGACGGCCGCCCGCAGGTCGCTGACGAGCAGGGCGATCTGGTCGCGGGTCACCCCGTGCCGGATCAGGACGCGCTGCATGACGGTGTCCTGACGGTCCGCCGGGAGCGGGTACGTGGGCACCTGCCAGCCGCGCATCCGCAGCCGGTCGGAGAGGTCGTAGAGGGTGAACCCGGCGCCGGCCGGGTCGGCGAGCGTGTACGAGACGGCGGGCAGCCCGCCCTGGCCGTCGTAGAGCAGGGTGAAGGGGCCCATGCCGGCGATCTCGCCGGCCAGGTACTGGGCGGTGTCGGCGCAGGCCTGCTGGACGCGCCGGTAGCCGCCGCGGCCCAGCCGCAGGAAGAGGTAGTACTGGGCGATGACCTCTCCGCCGGGGCGGGAGAAGTTGAGGGCGAAGGTCGGCATGTCGCCGCCGAGGTAGTCCACGTCGAAGACGAGGTCGGCGGGGAGCAGCTCGGCGGTGCGCCAGACGATCCAGCCGACGCCGAGCGGGGCGAGCCCGTACTTGTGCCCGGAGGTGTTGACCGAGGCCACGCGCGGCAGCCGGAAGTCCCACACCACGTCGGGGTGGAGGAAGGGGGCGACGAAGCCGCCGCTCGCGGCGTCCACGTGGACGGGGATGTCCCAGCCGTGCTCCTCCTGGATCCGGTCGAGCTCGGCGGCGATCTCGGCGACGGGTTCGTAGTCGCAGGTGTAGGTGACGCCGAGGATGGCGACGACCCCGATGGTGTTCTCGTCGACGTGGGCGGCGAGCTGGTGGGGGACCAGGCCGGTCGCGCCGGGCTCCAGGGGGACCTGCCGGAGCTCGACGTCGAAGTAGCGGGCGAACTTCTCCCAGCAGATCTGTACCGGGCCGCAGACCAGGTTGGGCCGGTCGGCCGGTTTGCCCTCCGCCCGGCGGCGGGCCCGCCAGCGCCATTTGAGGGCGAGGCCGCCGAGCATGGCGGCCTCGCTGGAGCCGGTGGTGGAGCAGCCGGTGCCGGAGGTGCCCTTCGGGGCGTTCCAGAGGTCGGCCAGGATGTTGACGCAGCGGGCCTCGATCTCGGCCGTCTGCGGGTACTCGTCCTTGTCGATCATGTTCTTGTCGAGGCACTCGTTCATCAGGCGGTGCACGCCGTCGTCCGACCAGGTGGTGCAGAAGGTGGCCAGGTTCTGGGCGGCGTTGCCGTCGAGGAGCAGCTCGTTGTGGAGCAGCGAGTAGACCACCTCGGAGGGCGAGTGGTCCTCGGGCATCCGGTACTTCGGGAGGATCTGGCCGCTGAGGGCGGACGTGAACACGTCCGTATCGGCGTCCCGGGCACGCGCGTCCTTCGTCTCATGAAGAGCCATATCGGGACTATAAGGGGCAGATCTTGACGAAGTCGGCTTCGGCGCTCCTGGGGAGACGCTTGAGGAAAATGCGGCGCGACCCGCAGCTTCCGGCCGACTCCGGAGTGTGATCCCCTCCATAGTCACCCCGCAGGACCGAAAAAATTACCGTCCGGTAGCATTTCTTCCACAGATCTTCCCGTCCCGACCATCGGAGCCGGGCCGGACGGGAAGATCATTTCATTTGTTCTACATACAACTTATCCGCCGATGTCCGGATAGCGGCCAACTGCCCCCCTGGCCCTGGTAGTTCTTCGGCCATGAACAAGATCACCCGTCGGCAGGCCTTGGGCACCACTGCCGGCGCACTCACCGTCCTCGGCATCGCAGGCGCCACCGCGCACGCCGCCGCCACCGACTCCCGTGCGGCCACCACCCCGGCCGGCACCGTCGACGAGGTGTACCAGGGCCGCCGGATCCAGATAGCCCCCGGCACGGGGGGCGGCCACCACGGCGGCCACCACTCCCCCGGTCTGCCGACCGTGAAGATAGACGGCCGCGAACTGCACGTGATGCAGAACGCGGACGGCACCTGGATCAGCGTCGTCAACCACTACGAGACCTTCGCCGACCCCACCTCGCTGGCCCGTGCCGCGGTGCGCGAGCTCCAGGGCTCGCAGCTCGCCCCGATGCAGATGGGGGGCATGGCATGACCGTCCGCAAGAACCAGGCCGCGCTCACGCCCGAGGAGAAGCGCGCCTTCACCAACGCGCTGCTCGAACTGAAGCGAACGGGCCGCTACGACCGGTTCGTCACCACCCACAACGGCTTCATCATGAGCGACACCGACTCGGGCGACCGCGTCGGCCACCGCTCCCCCTCCTTCCTCCCCTGGCACCGCCGCTTTCTCCTGGAGTTCGAGGCGGCTCTTCAGGCGGTGGACGCGAGCGTGTCGATCCCCTACTGGGACTGGACCGCCGACCGCACCACCCGCTCCTCCCTCTGGGCGGCCGACTTCCTCGGCGGCACCGGCCGGGCCCGCGACGGCCAGGTCATGGACGGACCCTTCGCGTACGCGACGGGCAAGTGGGAGGTAGCCGTACGCGTCGACGGGCGCAACTACCTGCGGCGCGCGCTCGGCGAGGGCGTCGCCCAGCTGCCGACCAAGGCCGAGGTGGACGCCGTCCTGGCGATGCCGGTCTACGACATGGCGCCCTGGAACAGCTCCTCCAACGGCTTCCGCAACAACCTGGAGGGCTGGCGCGGCGCCAACCTGCACAACAGGGTGCACGTGTGGGTCGGCGGCCAGATGGCCACCGGGGTCTCGCCCAACGACCCGGTGTTCTGGATGCACCACGCCTTCATCGACAAGCTGTGGGCCGACTGGCAGGCGAAGCACCCGACGTCCACCTACCTGCCGGCCGCAGGCACCGCCAACGTGGTCGACCTGCGCGACACCATGCGGCCGTGGAACGACGTGACCCCGGCCGACATGCTGGACCACCGCAAGTTCTACACGTTCGACACGGAGCCGGCCGCCGCCGCCAGCCAGCGGTAGTGCAGTTCGGGGCGGCCGACCTGACCGTACCGGGGGGTGCGGTCCGCCCGGCCGGTGTCCACCAGGTGCTCCAGGTACCGGCGGGCGGTGATCCGCGAGATCCCGGCCGCCTCGGCCGCCCCCGCGGCGGTCAGCCCGTCGGGCGCCGCCCGCAGCAGCGCCGCGACCCGGTCCAGGGTCGGGGCGCTGAGCCCTTTGGGCAGTTCGGCCGGACCGGGCGCGCGCAGTGCGGCGAGCGCCCGGTCCACGTCGTCCTGCCCGGCGGCCTCGCCCGCCGACGCGCGGAACTCCGCGTAGCGCAGCAGGCGTTCGCGCAGCGTCGGGAAGGCGAAGGGCTTCAGTACGTACTGCACCACGCCCAGGGAGACGCTCTCGCGGACCACCGCCAGGTCCCGGGCCGAGGTCACCGCGATCACGTCGACGGGATGCCCGGCGGCCCGCAGCCCGCGCGCGAAGCGGAGCCCGTGGCCGTCCGGCAGGGTGAGGTCGAGGAGCAGCAGGTCGACCTGGGTGCGCTCCAGCACCCGGGTGGCCTCGGCGAGGGAGTGGACGGCGGCCACGGCCGTGAAGCCGGGCACCCGGCCGACGTAGAGGGCGTGCGCCGCGGCGGCGACGGGGTCGTCCTCGACCACCAGCACCCGCACCTCGGGCGCACTCACGCCGCACCGCCCGCACGCCGCTGCCGGGGAATCCGGGGCCACGCCCCACCACCGCCCCCGTCCCCGTCCCCGTCCTGCCCGGGGCCGGGGCCCGCGTCCGACCCGGGGCCGGGGCCCGCGTCCGACCCGGGGCCGGGCCCGGCGCCCCGCCCGGAATGGGGGCCCTCGGCCTGCCCGGGTCCATGCTCCGCGTCCCGCCCGGAACCGGGGCCCTCGCCCCGGCCGGAACCGGGCCCGGCGCCCCGGCCGGAAACGTGCCCCGTCCCTGGCGCGGCTCCGCATCCCGGCTCCCCCGCGGCTTCCGGCCCCGCCCCGGGTACGGCTCCGGATGCCGACTCCCCGGCCCCCGCCGGTTCCGCGGAGTCGGTGCGGTCGGGGTGCAGCGGCAGGGTGATGGTGAACTCCGCGCCGCCGGACGGGCCGGAGGCCGCGTCGACGGTACCGCCGTGCCGGTGGGCCACCTGGCGGACCAGCGCCAGTCCCAGGCCCCGCCCCTCCCCCTTGCCGGACCAGCCGCGCCGGAACACGTCCACCCCCTCGGGCAGTCCGGGACCGTTGTCGGCGACCCGCAGCAGCAGGCCGTCCGCGTCCTGGCGCACGGTGACGGCGATCCGCGCTCCGGGCACCCCCGCGAGGGCGTCCACGGCGTTGTCGATCAGGTTGCCGAGCAGGGTGACGAGGTCGCGGGCGGGCGGCAGCCCGGGGACCCCGTCCATCCCCTCCACGGCCCGGCTCGCACCGCTGTCCGGGGTGACGACCAGCTCTATGCCCCGCTCGTGGGCCTGTGCCGCCTTGCCGAGCAGCAGCGCGACCAGCACCGGCTCGCCGACGGCGGTGACGACCTCGTCGGTCAGGGCCTGGGCCAGCTCCAGTTCCGCGGTGGCGAACTCCACCGCCTCCTCGCTGCGGCCCAGTTCGATGAGGGAGACCACGGTGTGGAGCCGGTTGGCCGCCTCGTGGGCCTGGGAGCTCAGCGCCTGGGTGAAGCCCCTCTCGTGGTCCAGCTCCCCGGTGAGCGCCTGGAGTTCGGTGTGGTCGCGCAGGGTGACCACGGTGCCGCGACGGCCACCGCCGGCCACCGGTGAGCTGTTGACCACCAGGACCCGGTCGGCGGTGAGGTGGACCTCGTCGACCCGCGGCCGGTCGGCGAGCAGCGCTCCGGTGAGCGGGGCGGGCAGGCCGAGGCCGGCGACGTCGGCGCCGGTGATCTCCCCGCGCAGGCCGAGGAGTTCGCGGCCGGCGTCGTTGACGAGAGTGATCCTGCGGTGGCCGTCGAGCATCAGCAGCCCCTCCCGGACCCCGTGCAGGGCCGCCTGGTGGTAGTCGTACATCCGGCTCAGTTCGGCGGCGTTCATCCCGTGCGTGTGGCGGCGCAGCCGCGCGTTGACCACGTACGTGCCCGCGCCGCCCAGGGCCAGCGCCCCGGCCGCCACACAAGCGAGGGCGAAGAGCTGCCGGGCCAGCCGGTCGCTGACGGCGCGCACGGTGATGCCCGCGCTGACCAGGCCGACGATCCGGCCGTCCTCGTCGGCGAGGGGGGTGACCACCCGGATGGAGGGGCCGAGCGTGCCGGTGTAGGTCTCGCTGAAGGTCTCGCCGCGCAGGGCGGGGGCGGTGTTGCCGAGGAAGCGTTCGCCGATTTGGCGCGGGTCGGGGTGGGTCCAGCGCCGCCCGTCCGGGGCCATGATCGTAACGAAGTCCACGCCCGAGTCGGCGCGCACCCGCTCGGCGTAGGGCTGGAGGGCGGCCGAGGGGCCGCCGTCACCCGCTCCGGCGCGGACGGCCTCGCGCACCGACGGGGAGTCGGCGACGGACCGCGCCACGGCCCCGGCCTGGCGCCGGGCGGCGTCCTCGGCCTGGCCCCGGGCGGTCGCGTACGCGAAGACCGCGCATCCGGCGACGACCACGGCGACCAGCAGCACCTGCATGGCGAAGAGCTGGCCGGCGAGGCTGCGGGGCGGTCGAGGGAAGCGGAGCATGGCGCTCAGTGTGCACCGGGCCATGAACTCAATGAACGCAAGAGTGACCGGGGTCACAGGGTGGGCCATGGTCTCCCGGAACACATTCACCACCAGGAGGCGACGTGGCCGCCAGGCGCGACAAGACCCACTATCTCTACATCGCGGTGATCGCCGCGGTGCTGCTCGGCATCACCGTGGGCTTCGCCGCTCCCGGCGTGGCCGTCGAGCTCAAACCGCTGGGCACGGGCTTCGTCAACCTCATCAAGATGATGATCTCGCCCGTGATCTTCTGCACGATCGTGCTGGGGATCGGCTCGGTCCGCAAGGCCGCCAAGGTGGGGGCGGTCGGCGGACTCGCCCTCGGCTACTTCATGGTCATGTCGACGGTGGCCCTCGCCATCGGGCTGGTCGTGGGGAACCTCCTGGAGCCCGGCAGCGGGCTCCACCTGACCGAGGCGGTCCGGCACGCCGGGGAGGCCCAGGCCAAGGCGGGCGGCGCCGAGAGCACGCCCGAGTTCCTGCTCGGGATCATCCCGACGACGCTGGTGTCCGCCTTCACCGGGGGCGAGGTGCTCCAGACCCTGCTGGTGGCGCTGCTGTGCGGGTTCGCGCTCCAGGCGATGGGCACGGCGGGCGAGCCGGTGCTGCGCGGGATCGGACACGTGCAGAAGCTGGTGTTCCGGGTACTGGCGATGATCATGTGGGCGGCGCCCGTCGGCGCCTTCGGGGCGATCGCGGCGGTGGTCGGGGCGACGGGCGTCGACGCGCTGAAGTCCCTTGCCGTGATCATGATCGGCTTCTACACCACCTGCCTGCTCTTCGTCATCGTCGTGCTCGGCACCCTGCTGCGGGTGTGCACGGGCGTCAGCATCTTCGCCCTCCTGCGGTACCTGGGGCGGGAGTTCCTGCTGATCCTGTCGACCTCCTCCTCGGAGTCGGCGCTGCCGCGACTCATCGCGAAGATGGAACACCTCGGCGTCTCCCGGCCGGTGACCGGCATCACCGTGCCCACCGGTTACTCCTTCAACCTGGACGGGACCGCGATCTACCTGACGATGTCCTCGCTGTTCGTGGCGGAGGCCATGGGCAAGCCGCTGGCGCTCGGCGAGCAGATCTCGCTGCTGCTCTTCATGATCGTGGCCTCGAAGGGCGCCGCGGGGGTCACCGGGGCGGGTCTGGCCACGCTGGCCGGCGGGCTCCAGTCGCACCGGCCCGAACTGGTCGACGGCGTCGGCCTGATCGTGGGCATCGACCGCTTCATGAGCGAGGCCCGGGCCCTGACGAACTTCGCGGGCAACGCGGTCGCCACCGTGCTGATCGGAACGTGGACGAAGGAGTTCGACCGGGAGCGGGCCACCGAGGTCCTCGCGGGCCGGCTGCCCTTCGACGAGACCACGCTGATCGACGACGGACACGGAACCCACCCCGACGGGGCGCCCGCAGCGGTGCCCGCGCCCTCGGCGGACTCCTCCGCAACCCCCTCCGCCGGCCCGTCGGCCGGGGCCGAGGACGGCGTGCCGGTCTGACCGGCGCACCCGCGGGATCCGGCCGGGCAGGGCTCGCCCCCACGGTGCCCAGCCCGGCGGGTCTCCCCTTCGCCGGGAGGCGAGGGTGCGACGAACCCCCACCAAGCATCATTTTCAGCCAACCGGCCGGTAACTCTGCTGCGCTAAAAGGTACTTCCCTCCGGGGCGGCCCGTCTGACATCTTGCGTCCACCACTTGTTTCGGACGGCCCGGTAGGTGCCATCAGCACCGCTGTGCCATCGGAGGACGCATTGATACCCCACATATCCAGCCGACCCCGACGTAGCCTGGTGATGGCGGCCGCCCTCGGCGCCGCCCTCGCCTTCGGAGCCCCCGCCGCGATCGCCGGCACCGCTCCCGTCAACCCGAACGGCTCCGCCCCGGCTTCCGCTCCGGCGGCCGCCCCCAAGGCTGCGGCCCCGGCTTCCCAGAGTGCGACCTGGGCCGCCGGCACCCGTGCCTACCTCGTGATCAGCGCCCCCGGCGACAGCACGGCGATCCGCTCGGCCGTCACGGCCAACGGCGGCACGGTCTTCTCGTCGTTCGACGCGATCGGCGTGATCGTCGCCCACTCCACCTCCGCCACCTTCGCCTCCACCATGCGCGGCGTCAGCGGGGTGCAGCAGGTGGGCGCCACCCGTACCTCGGACGTCCCCGCCGACGCCTACAACCCGGCCCTGCCCGCCAACCCGGCGCAGTCCTCCACCGCGGCCGGCGAGCCCGTCCGCGCGGACATGAGCCAGATCAAGGCCGACCAGGCCTGGGCCGTCACCACCGGCTCCCCGTCGGTCAAGGTCGGCATCCTGGACACCGGTGTCGACGACCAGCACCAGGACCTGGCCCCGAACTTCAACGCGGCCGACTCGGTCTCCTGCGCCTACGGCAAGCCCGACACCCGTACCGGCGCCTGGCGTGACGTGGACACCCACGGCACCCACGTGGCGGGCACCGTGGCCGCTGCCAAGAACGGCAAGGGCGTCGTCGGCGTGGCCCCGGGCGTGAAGATCTCCGCGGTCCGCGTCGCCGAGCCGGGCAACTCGTTCTTCTTCGCCGAGAACACCATCTGCGGGTTCGTCTGGGCCGGTGACCACGGCTTCAAGGTCACCAACAACAGCTACTACACGGACCCGTGGCAGTTCAACTGCCCGGACAACATCGACCAGGCCGCCATCATCGAGGGCGTCAAGCGCGCCCAGGAGTACGCCGAGAGCAAGGGCTCGCTCCAGATCGCGGCGGCGGGCAACGAGGACTACGACCTCGCGCACAAGACGACCGACACCGCGAGCCCGAACGACTCGACCCCGGTCACCCGCACCATCACCAACGCCTGCATGGACATCCCGACCGAACTCCCGGGCGTGGTCACCGTCGCGGCGAACGGCACGGGCGTCACCAAGGCCTCGTTCTCCAACTTCGGCCAGGGCGTCATCGACGTCGCGGCCCCGGGCCAGGACGTCTACTCCACGCTGCCGGGCGGCAAGTACGGCACCAAGAGCGGCACCTCGATGGCCACCCCGCACGTGGTGGGCGTCGCGGCACTGATCGCCAGCGCCAACCCGGGCATCACCCCGGCGCAGATCCGCGACAAGCTGGCCACCCAGGCCAACGACATCGCCTGCCCCGCCGACGGCCGCTGCACCGGTACGACCGCGAACAACTCCTTCTTCGGCGAGGGTCAGGTCGACGCGCTGAAGGCGGTCGGCGCCACCCCGCCCGCGGGCAAGTACTTCGAGAACACCGCGGACTTCGCCATCGGCGACAACACCACCGTGGAGAGCCCGATCACCGTCTCCGGAGTGACCGGCAACGCGCCGGCCACCCTCAAGGTGGGCGTGAACATCGTGCACACCTACATCGGTGACCTGAAGGTCGACCTGGTCGCCCCCGACGGCTCCGTCTACACGGTCCACAACCGTGCGGGCGGCAGCACCGACAACATCAACCAGGTCTTCACCGTCAACGCCTCCTCCGAGGTCGCGAACGGCACCTGGAAGCTGCGGGTGAACGACAACGCCGGCGGCGACACCGGCAGGATCGACTCCTGGAACCTCACCTTCTAGGAGCGGTCCGGGCGGAGCGTCCCGTCCAGCCAGTCGAAGACGACGTCGCAGTGCTGCTGCGGGGCCATCGGGGAACAGTGCAACTGTGCCCCGGTGGCCTCCGTCATCTTCACGTACTCGCGCGGCGAGCGCAGCAGGTCGTACATCTGCCGCGGCTGGCCCGGGTAGAACTGCTCGAAGTCGTAGTCCAGGACGAGCGTCGGCGCCTTGATCCGGGCGACCAGCTTCGTGATGTCGAGGCCGATGGCCACCTGGGCGGGCGTCCACAGGTCCGTCAGCACCTTGCCCGCACGGGCCTGGCGCAGGGCCTGCCGGTCGAAGATCTCGAACCGCTTCTTGACGGTGAACGCGAGCTGCGGGGGCAGCTCGGGGAGCACCTCCTCGTTCCAGACCCGGTTGGTCTGCGCCTTGTCCGGCGTGACGATGTCGCGCAGCTCCTTGTCGAAGCCCAGCCAGGGACTGACGCAGCCCGGCTCGCACACCACGGCGGCCAGGCGGTGCTCGAAGGCGGCGGCGCGGGCGACCAGGTTGCCGCCCATGCTGAGGCCCGTGAGGGCGATCCGGGCGGCGTCCACGTCCCCCCGGGGCACCAGCCAGTCGACGAGCGGTGCGACCACCTCCTCCCAGCGGGTGGTGAAGGGGATCTCCTCGACGAAGAGCAGCTGCCCCTGGCCGGGGCCGTCGTAGACGAGGGCGTTCCAGCCCCGGTCGAGAGCGGCGGACACCCCGTAGGTCCACATGTCCACGTTCTGCCCGTCACTGCCGTTGGTCAGGATCACGGTGGGGCGCCGCCGGGCCGGGCCGTCGGGGCGGAAGAACCAGACCGGCAGGTGCGTCCCCCCGTACGGGACCTTCGCCCGGACGACGGCCGGGGAGCACAGCCGGGTGAAGGCGTCCCAGGCGGCGCGGCCGGCGAGGTAGACCGCCTTCTCGTCGGCGGGTGAGGTGGTGCCCAGGACGTAGAACAGGGCCTGGGCGTAGTACTGCGCGGCGCGCAGCGAGCGGAAGCGGCCGGTCTGCGGGGGGACGTCCCCGCCGTGCCGTCCCCCGGCCGGGGGTGCGGCGAGCCGGTCGCCCCAGGCGCGGAAGGTGTCGGTGTAGCTCTGCTCGGACAGGCCGGCGGCGTTGACCGCGTTGACGGCGGTCAGCACCTCGCCCACCTCGGAGGCGCGCATCCCGGCCGCGCCGAGGGCGAGGAGCCCGGCGAAGTTGAAGCCCGGGTCGGCGAAGAGCTCCATCGCCCCGGGTGCGGGTTCGGCGGCGGTCGCGGACGGGGAGGGCGCGGCGGGTGCGGCGTGGGCCGTGCCCGTGCCCGGGAGGGCGAGGGAGCCGGCGCCCGCGGCCAGGCCGGTGAGCGCGGTGCGGCGGGACACCCCGCCCGGGGGCCGCGATGTGGGGGCGTTCATGCAGCGGACGCTAGGCGAAGCTACGGCGGGCCGCGCGGCCGCGACACCTGCGGCTGCTCCGAACGGCCCCCGGCGCCTGGCGGCTACCTGGTGCGCAGTACGCAGTCCCCGCAGAGCCCGCCGCCGGGCACCCGGTAGTAGAGACAGCAGCTGCGCCGTACGAAGGCCACCCCGAGCCCCTCCTCGTGGACGAAGGTGCCGGTGCCGGCGAGGGGCCCGCCGTCGGCGAGCAGGGCGCCGGCCGGCTCGACGGCCGGTTCCCCCGGGACCCGGTCGAGCAGCACGCGCAGCGCGCCGACGAGTCCGGAGGCGGCGTTGCCGCGCAGCACCTTCGCCGAGACCCCGTAACGCTCGCGCAGCGCGGCGTCCAGCACGGCCAGGTTCCCGAGCACGATCTCGCCGAGGTCCCCGGCCGGGCGGGCCGCCGGCTCGGGGAGCCAGAGTTCGAGCGAGCCGGCCGGGGGCAGGCGCCACCACAGGCGGGCGGGGTCCAGGTCGGGGACGGGGCCGCCGAGCGCGGCGCAGCCCAGGCCCAGCGACCACAGCCGCGAGGCGATCCCGAACTGCGCGGTCGAGGCCGCCACCCGGCCCGGACCGCTGCCGATCCGCCGTCCGACCTCGGCCACGTAGGGCGCGAGGTGCTCCCCGTACAGCTCGCCGAGCGGCCGGAAGCCGGGGCCGGGCGGCCGCTCGCCGTGCGCGACGGTGAAGAAGGGGCCCACGGCGGCCAGTCTCCGCAGTACGTCGTCCATGGACGGATGATCGCAGCCGACGGCCGGGCCCCCCGCGGCCGGGTCGGCGGCCGGGGGGCCGGGAAGGGCCGGGAGGGGCCAGGAGGAGCCGGGAGCCGGGAGCCGGGCGTCCTACGCGGACACGCCCTCGGCCGACGCGCCTTCGGCCCGCGCGGCCGACCGGGCCCGGCGCACGGCGGGACCCATTGCGTACGAGGCGGCCAGCAGCAGGGCCCCGAGCAGCAGCCAGCCGGGGATCCCCCACAGCAGGAGCAGCGAGGTCAGCAGCAGCGGCCCCAGGGTGCGGGCGACCGGGACCCCGGTGCCGAAGAAGCCCTGGTACTGGCCCATGTGCTCGGCGGGGGCCAGTGAGAAGCCGATCTGCCAGGACCCGGCCGACTGCCGCATCTCCCCGTCGGCCTGCAGTGCGGCGCCCGCCACGAGCAGGGCCGCGGCGGCCCATCCGGCCCCCGGCAGCGCGGAGGCGGCGAACACGGCGCACGACAGGGCCATCACCAGCCCGGAGACCCGCAGCGCGCGCGTGGCGCTGTCGAGGTCGGTCACGGGCCGGGCCACCCGCACCTGGAACAGCATCACGGCCACGGTGTTGAGCACGAACAGCGCGGACACCAGCCAGCCGGGGGCCTGGGTGCGCTCCACGATCCACAGCGGGATGGCCAGGCTGAGCAGCGGCATCCGCAGCAGCAGCACGGCGTTGAGCAGGGTGACCAGCGCGTACGGCCGGTCGCGCAGCACCGCCAGCCGGGGCGCCCCCGGGGCGCGGTCCGGGACGGGCGGCACGGCGGGCAGGGTCGCCAGCAGGGCCGCGCAGCCGAGGAAGCTCAGCGCGTCGAGGGCGAGGACGACGAGGTAGGCCCGTTCGGTGCCGGCGCCGAGCGCCAGTCCGCCCAGGGCCGCCCCGAGGGCCAGTCCCGCGTTGAGCGTGGACTGGAGGTGGGCCAGTACGCCCGTGCGCTCCCCCGGGGCGACGAGCCCGGCGAGCAGTGCCTGCCGGGCGGCCGCGAGACCGCACTGGGAGACGGCGTAGAGGACCACGGCGCACAGGAAGGCCCCGAACGACCGGATGAACAGGAAGGAGGCCACCGAGGCGGCGGTGGCCAGGGCCAGGAGCACCGAGGTGCCGCGGGGACCCCGCCGGTCGGCGAGGGCGCCCAGCGGGACCCCGGCGACCGACCCGATCGCCCAGGCCAGGGTCAGTCCCAGGCCGATCTGGGCGGGTGAGAGGCCCACCACCCGGGTGAAGTAGAGGGCCGAGCACACGTAGTAGGCGCCGTCGCCGACCGAGTTGCTGAGCTGGGCGGCGGCCAGGCGGCGCGGGGCGCCGGGGGCGGGCAGGAAGCGTATCGTCACCGGTCCATTTGATCAGCGGAATGGCCCATTCAGCTGGTCCAATGGTGGGTTGGTTCGATGGGCCACCAGGGACCCCCTACCGGCACCTGCCGGCCCCCGGCCGGCCCGCCGGACAGGCGGCGGAGGCCCGTCACAGGGCGGCGAGGAACTCCAGCAGCGCCCGGTTGAACTCCTCGGGCCGCTCGACGCCCGGCAGGTGGCCCGCCCCCTCGATCACGGCGAGCCGGGCGTGCGGGGCGAGGGCGCACATGCCCTCGGCCTCCGCGACCGGGGTGTACACGTCGTCGGCGCCGACCAGCACCAGGCAGGGCACGGTCTCGGGCAGCGCCGCGAGCACGGGCCGGTAGTCGGGCCGCTCGGCCCTTCCGCGCAGGGCCGCGGCCGCCCCCCTGGGGTCGGTGGCGCGCATCATCGCGCTCACCCGGGCGGCGGCCCCGGGCTGCGCGATGAGGTTGTAGGGGGCCAGCATCTTGTCCATGACCTCATCCGCGTACGGGGCCATGCCCTCCTCCAGGAGCCGTTCTGCGAGCTCCCTGCGGAACTTCACCCCCTCCGGCGTCTCCGGCGCCGGGGAGGTGTCGCTGAGCACGAGCGCCCGTACCAGACCCGGGTGGCGCAACCTGACCTCCAGAGCGATCTGCCCGCCCATGGACACTCCGCCGACGACCGCTTGTTCGATTCCCAGATCCGCCAGCAGCACGGCCAGGTCGTCGGCGAAGCGGGCGAGCGGCGTCCTCTCCTCCGAAGCCGGGCTCTCCCCGTATCCTCGCAGGTCAGGGGCGATAACCCGGTACCCTTCAGCCGCCAGGGCAGTCGCCTGGGGCGCCCACATCGAGCGGTTGAACGGGTGTCCGTGGAGCAGGATCACGGGCTCTCCGTCACGCGGACCAAAGTCATCGAAAAACGATGTCGCGCCATTGCCAAATTGGGGGTTCATGAGAGGACATTAAGGGGCTACATTGAGCCACTCGCGTTCACCTGACAGCCCGTTGCCTTTCACCCGCGTTTTGCGCGGGGGGTGACGTCAGGAGCGCAGACTGTGCAACCACCCCACCGCCCAGAAGGACCGAAGGCTCCGTGCCCGTACCCGTACTCCTCGTCGGCCGCTCCGTGCGGCTTGAGCCCCTCGCCCCCCACCACACCGAGGCCCTGGCCGTGGCCGGTGCCGAGGATCGTACGACTTACGCCTTCACTCCCGTGCCGCACGGGTTGCAGGCGTCCCACGAGTACATCGACCGCGCCCTCGCAGATCAGGCAGCGGGTCGATCGCTTGCGTTCGCCGTGGTCAGATCCACTGACGGGCGGGTCGTCGGTTCGACCCGGTTCCTGGAACTCGACTACTGGCAGGGTCCGCTGGTGTGGCCCGCGGTCCCGGGGGTCCCCTTCGGGGATCCGGCGACCGCGATCCCCGACGCCGCCGAGATCGGGAACACCTGGCTGTCGCCGGGTGCCCAGGGCACGGGGATCAACACCGAGGCCAAGCTGCTCATGCTCCGCCACGCCTTCGAGACCTGGGGCGTGCGCCGCATCTCGCTGCGCGCGGACGCCCGCAACGGGCGCTCGCGGGCCGCGATGGAACGTCTCGGCTTCACCTGCGAAGGGGTCCGCCGGGCCCATTCGCGGGGGCTGGACGGCGCGGTGCGCAGTACGGCGTTCTACTCCGTGCTCGACGAGGAGTGGCCCACCGTCCGCGCCCTCATCGAGCTGCGGATGTCCGGTGCCCAGCCCCGCAAGCGCCGGCGCAAGACCCTGATCCCGGCGTAACGGTCCTGCGACCCGCTCCCGGCCCGCCCCCGCGACGGCCTTCCCGTCCCGGCCCTCCTCCGCGCTTCAGCCGAGGAAGGCCGGGGCGAGGGCCGAGGGCATCAGCCGGGCGGGGGCTCCGCTGCCGTCGGCCGGCAGGGAGTAGAGGTCGGCGCCGAAGTCGCCGGGCAGGGAGTAGACGACGGTCCGGTCGTCGCTCCACACCACCTGGTCGTCCACGCTGCGCTCCTCGGCGAGCGGGGTCTCCTTCATCGAGGCCAGGTCGAGCAGGTAGAGCCGCCACGGGGCGTCGGCCGACAGGCCGGGCACCCGCTTCTTGAACACCAGCCGGGTCCCGTCCGGGGACAGCGACGGGCATTCGAGGTTCTCCCGCAGGGTGGTCACCGTGCGCTCGGCGAGGTCTCCCCGGACCAGGTAGGTGTGTCCGCCGGTGGCCAGCGTCGCGTAGAAGGTCTTCTCGTCGGCCGCGAAGGTCACCCCCCAGAAGTTCACGTCGGCGGTGCGGTACGTCTCGCCGTCCTTGCGGATCGTGAAGTCCTCCAGGGAGGCGTCGTACTTCCCGGTGCGCAGGTCCAGCAGCGAGGTGCGGGTGGAGAAGTCGGTGCCGGCGTACGAGTCCCCTCCGACGAACACGGTCCAGGCGACGAGGTGACCGCCGGGCGAGACCCGGGCGCGAGTGGGGATGCCCGCCAGGGGGCGGTCGGCGATCTTTTTGAGGTGCGAGTCGAGCACCACGGCCCGGTAGCTCTCCTGCACGGCGCCCGCTTCCGCCTGGAGGCAGATCCCGGTGCCCCCGGCGGAGTGGAAGCGCAGGCACTTCACCCCGGAGGCGGTGCGCGGGCCGTCGGGCGCGTCCGCCGGGACGGTGGCGAGCTCGTCGCGGAAGGGACCCCAGGCCATGTTGCGGAAGACGAGCCGCCGCCCGCCGCCGTCCGGGGCCAGGGTGACCTCGCCGTGGGAGACGGCCGGGCCGCCCGCCCGTGCGTGGTTCTTCTCGTCGGCCCGCGACGAGGCACGGACGAAGGCGAGCGCCCCCACGACCGCGAGCAGGACGACCGCGCTCACCAGGATCAGCATCCGGCGCCGCGGGGTCAGCGGGGACGGGTCCGCCGGGGAGGGGGCCTCGGGGGGCGTGGTCGTGGGGGGTGTGGCGGTCATCGGGGCCTTTCGGGGACGTGACGGGGCGGGGTCAGGCGTCGGCGGGCCGGAGCCGGACGCAGCAGGCGACGGCCGCGGCGAGGAGCACGGCGGCCACCGCGAGGGCGGGGCGGGCCCCCCACAGGGTCCAGGCCGCGCCGAAGCCGAGGGAGGCGGCGAACCGGGCGAGGGCCTGTCCGGTCTGGACGAGCGCCAGCCCGCCGCCCCGGTGCTCCTCGGGGACGGCTCCGGCGGCCTCGGCCATGAGCACGCCGTCGGTGGCGGCGTAGAAGCCGCCGTGCAGCAGGAGCACCGCGTACGGCAGGGCCGGGTGTCCGCCGCCGGCCAGGAGCAGTCCGTAGACGAGCAGCAGCGCGAGGTGACCGCCGAGGAAGACGCGGCGGCGGCCGACGCGGTCGGCGAGCCGGCCGAGCGGCAGGGCCAGCAGGAAGAAGGCGGCCGCGGTGCCGAGCGGGAGCAGGGCGAACCAGCGGTCGGCGATTCCGGTGGCGCGCTGGAGCAGCAGGAAGACGAAGGCGTCGCTGACGGTGCACAGGCCCAGCAGGAGGGCGCCGAGGCTGATCCGGCGCAGGTCGCGGCGGCGCAGCAGGCCGAGGGAGGCCCGCAGGGAGACGGGCTCGGCACCGGGGGCGGGCACGGCGCGGCGGCCCGGTACGAACAGCACCAGCACCAGGACGCCCAGGGCGGCCACGCAGGCACTGACGGTGAAGACGGCGTCGTAGCCGCCGGCGGCGCCCCGCAGGATGAGGAAGGCGAGGATCGGCCCGATCAGCGCGCCGGCGGTGTCCATGGCCCGGTGCACGCCGAAGGCCCGGCCGCGGTCCTCGGGGGCGGCGGCCAGCGAGATCAGGGCGTCCCGCGGGGCGGTGCGCAGCCCCTTGCCGGTGCGGTCCAGGGCGAGCACGGCGCCGATCGCGGGCAGGGTGTGCGCGAGCAGCAGGAGCGGCTTGCACAGGGCGGAGAGGCCGTAGCCGATCCCGGCGAGTGCCTTGTGGCGGCCGAAGCGGTCGCCGAGGTGGCCTCCGGTGAGCCGGACCAGGGCGCTGACGCCGTTGTAGACGCCGTCGAGCAGGCCGAAGCCGAGCGGGGAGAGCCCGAGCCCGGCGACGAGGTAGAGCGGGAGCACGGCCGTGACCATCTCGGAGGAGACGTCGGTGATCAGGCTGACCGTGCCGAGGGCGAGCACCGTGGGGGCGAGGGCGGCGCGCCGCCCCGGGCGGATGCCCGGGGCGACGGCCTGCGACTCGGGGAGCACGGCGGGCGCGTTGTTCGCGCGCGAGTCCGCGACGTACATGGTCAGGAGGTCCAGATCCCCGTGATGTCGGTGGCGGTGGCGGCGTTCCCGGCGTGGGTGGTCAGCCCGGCCAGGTCCTCCAGCGTCCGCAGCATGTCGTAGTGGTTGTAGGTGGTGCTCGACGTGGAGCCGGGGGCGACGGGCTGGCCGTAGAGCACGGTCGGGATCTTGTTCCCGGCGAGCCGGTTGTCCTCGTCGAAGGTGACGACCAGGAGGCTGTTGTGGGTCTTGGCCCAGTCGGCGTAGGCCTTGAGGTTGTTCTTGAGCCAGGTGTCGCCGGTGCCGACGGAGCAGTCGTGCATGTCGCTGCAGAGGTTCGGGACGACGAAGGACACCTTGGGCAGGGTGGTGTAGTCCGTGGGGAACTGCGTCATCGTCTTCGCCGTGCTGGTGGGCACGTTGGAGAAGGCGAACCAGGGGTTGTGCTTGCGGGCGTAGTTGCCGCTGGAGCAGGTGGTGGAGCCCTGGCTGGGGAGGGTCTCGTTGTAGCTGGCCCAGCTCTTGCCGGCGGCTATCAGCTCGGAGGCCAGGTTGGGCGCGGAGCTGAACCCGGGCGTGTAACAGCTGTCGCCCGTGACGCCCTGGTTCGAGCCCGAGAAGAGCTGGAGGTAGTTGGGCTGGCTGGGGTGGGTGATCCCGAAGGAGTTGGTGAGGTTCGCCCCGCCCGCCTTCAAGGAGTTGATGTACGGGGCACTGGAGCTGCCGATGACCTGGCTGTAGGCGTGGTTCTCGAACACCACCACGACGACGTGGTCGGGGGCGGGCAGGGCCGCGGCGTGGGCGGGCTGTGCGGCTCCGATGCCCGCCCAGAGCGCGGTACCGGCGGCGGTGACGGCGAAGGCGGTGGCCAGGGCGGCCTTGCGACGGGACCATGAAATGGTCATGCCAAACACGGAACGTACCTCCGGGCATGAGGGGGTCTGGGGGTGGCGGCGCGGACGCACCATACCCAGGGGCGTGTGCATGAGCCAGGGACGGTGGGCCAACAGCACGGGAACAGCACGGGCCCACCAGGCGACGGGTAACGGCCTACCCCGGGAAATCTCAAGAGAAGTAAAAATGAGGAACCCGGACGGACTATCGTTCATCATTCGAACGGAAGCAGTCCAACCCCAGACGGGGCAGCAACAGCCGGAGACCACCGCAGATGTCGCACGATTCCGACGGGCAGTACCAGCCGCCGTACCGGCCGGAAGGGCAGTACCCGCAGCAGCCCCCGTACGGTCAGCAACAGGGCCGACAGCAGGGCCAGCCGCAGTACGCGCCCCAGGGCCGTCCCCAGTCCCCCTACGGGCAGCAGCCCCCGCAGGGCCGCCCCGCGCAGGGCCAGCAGCCCTACGGCCGGCCCGGGTACGGGCAGCCGCAGCAGGGCGGGGGCCCCTACGGCCAGAACGGGTACGGGCAGCAGGACCCGGGCTACGAGGCCCCCACGATGCAGCAGCCCCGCTACGAGCAGCCGCCCTACCAGCAGCAGCACCAGCAGGAGCAGCAGTACGACCGGTACGAGCCCCCCTACGAGGAGGAGCCCCCGCGCCGGAAGTCCAAGGCCAAGAAGTGGATCATCGCCGGAGTCTCGGTCCTGGCCCTCGCGGGGATCGCCGCCGGCGCCATGAGCTACTTCGAGATACCGCCGTTCACCGACAAGGGCGAGGCCGTGTCCTTCGGCAAGCCCGCGGGCGACAAGGGCGGGGCGGCCAAGCCGGCGGCCAACTCGAAGATGTCGATGCCCACGAACCCGACGGCCGTGTTCAAGAACGCGTCGACCCTTTCGGACGGCACCCACGTGGCGGTCACCGAGCTGGACGGCAAGAAGTCCGGCTTCAAGGGGAAGGTGTGGGTCTGGGCTCCGAAGGAGTACAACGACCCCAAGTTCGCCAAGAGCGGCTTCCCGGTCATGATCGCCCTGCCCGGCGGCGCCGGCTACCCGGTCAACTACTGGATGGGCACCGACCTCAAGCTCCAGTCGAGCATCAGCCAGTGGTACTCCGAGGGGAAGAGCAAGCCCTTCATCCTGGCGATGCCGGTGCTCAACCCGCAGCCGGACGAGCCCAAGGCCATCTACTGGGACGGTTCCGACATCCCGGGCCAGCCCAAGATGGGGACCTGGCTGACCGACGACGTCCCGGACCTGATGCGGGAGAACTTCCGCACCGTCAAGTCGCGTGACGGCTGGGCCTTCATGGGCTCCTCCACCGGCGGCTTCTCCAGCCTCAAGGCCGTGCTCAAGTACCCGGAGAAGTTCAAGGCCGCGATCTGCTCCGGCCCGGACATCGTCCCGGACTCCCCCCTGTGGGTGGGCCACGACAAGGAGAAGGCCGAGAACAACCCGGAGCTGCTCGCCAAGCAGCTCATCGACAAGAAGGGCCCGGACGTCTACCTGGCCTTCCAGGTCGGCGACAACGAGAGCAACAAGAAAACGCTCCCGGACGTGCAGAAATTCGTCGCCACCTATACCAAGGGCCCCATCCACACCAGCCTGAGAGTGATCCCGGGCGGCCAGCACAACGCCAAGACCTACGTGCCCAACATGGGTCTGGGACCGATCGAGTTCATCAGCAAGGTCATGGAAGGACCAGTGGAGTAACAGCCTCCACGCGCACTGCCTCCGGCTCCGGCCCGCCGAACACCTTCGGCGGGCCGTCGCCGTTCCAGGGCGCCCAGCCGGGGTCCCCGGTGGTGGCGTAGCGGACCCAGGCCCCGTGCATCTCGTCGGCGAGGGCCTGCGGCGCGTCCGGCCCGGCCAGCCAGGCGGACTCCGCCAGAGCGAGGGTGTCGAAGACGAAACCCAGCTCCAGCGCGTGGCAGGCCCCCAGCCCCGGTACGCCGCTGGGCCAGCCGAACTCGTACAGATGGCTCGGGGCCGCCCGCCGGGCCCCGGCGATCCGCCGCAGGGGGTCGCGCAGCAGCCGGTCGGTGACCAGGTGCCCGGCCAGGTCGGCCGGGGAGGCCTGCGGCAGCGCGGCGCGCAGCGCCCGTACGGCGGCCCGGTCCTTGCCGCCGCGCAGCCGGCCGTACGCCACGGCCAGCGGGCCGAGCCGGTCCAGCAGCCGCATCCCGCCCGTGGGTGCCAGCCACAGCCGGTGCTCCTGGGCGGTCCAGCCCATGAGCAGCGGTACCTCCGAGGCCATGGCGGCCTCCAGCGGGTCGGCGGGCAGCGTGTCCGGGTCGGTGACCAGCCCGAAGGCCGGTCCGCCCAGCACCGGGGAGGAGCGGCGCAGCACCGCCGCCTGGGCGGAGAGCAGGGCGGGCAGGCCCACCGCCCCGAAGGCCCGGGCGGTGGCCGGCACCCCGAGCCGGGCGGCCATCCGCCGGACCATCGTGCGGACCCGGTCGCGCGGCAGCACCTCGGGGGCCCCGCTCTGCAGGACGGCCCGCCGGAACAGGCCCTCGGCCCGGGGTGCCGCGAGCAGGGCGCCCACGCTGATCGCCCCGGCCGACTCGCCGAAGACGGTGACGCGGCCGGGGTCGCCGCCGAAGGCCGCGATGTTCTCCCGGACCCATGCGAGGGCGGCGAGCTGGTCGAGGAGGCCGCGGTTGGCGGGGGCGTCGGGGAAGAGCCCGTAACCGAGCACGCCGAGGCGGAAGTTGACCGAGACGAGCACGATCCCGTCACGGGCGAAGGCGGAGCCGTCGTAGACGGGGACGGCGGAGGAGCCCCGGGTGTGGGCGCCGCCGTGCAGCCACACCATGACGGGCAGCCGGGCCGCGGGCGCCGGGTCGGGGGTCCACACGTTGACGGTGAGGCAGTCCTCGCCGGGGATCTCCGGGTCGGACAGCAGCGCGGCGAAGAGCGGCGGGTAGGGCACCTTGGGGGCGGTCGGGCCGAACGCCCCCGCGTCGCGTACGCCGTCCCAGGCCCGCGGGGGTGCGGGCGCCGCGAAGGCGAGGGGGCCGACGGGCGGGGCCGCGTAGGGGACGCCCCGGAAGACGGCGGTCCCGCCCGGGCCCCACCGGCCCTCCACCGTGCCGTGTGCGGTACCGGCCCGGGGCCGTCCGCCGCCGCTCACTGCGCTCATCCGTGCTCTCCGTGCTCTCCTCGGGACCCACCCGCGCTCCGGGCACGGTCGCACAGGCGTGCCGGGGGTGACAAGGCGTGACCCGGGCCGGGGCCCTCCGGGTTGGACCGGCATGCGAACCGTTCGGAACCCCCGCGCCCCGCGCGTCCTGTCCGCCCTGCTGCTGGCCGCGGCCGGCCTCTCGGGGGCCGTCGGCCCCGCCGTGGCCGCCGGGCCCGACTTCCAGTACGTCGGCCAGGACGACCGGGTCCACGGCCTGGCCTCCCCGAAGGGCTGTGTCGAGGCGGAGGGCGGCGGCACCCGGGCGGTCACCAACCGGACCCGGGCCACCGCGACCCTCTACCGCGAACCCCGCTGCGCGGGGCCGGCCGTGGCGGTCCTGCGGCCCGGAACCGTGACCCAGGTGCGGCCCTACTTCGCCTCCGTCCGGTTCTCGTTCACCGGGTAGCCGAACGGACCGTGACCACTCGGCCCCCGCCGCGTTGTATGCCATGTCAAATGCCGCAGCCACTGCGGCGCCCCACATCTCACGAGGAGATCTTGATGTCGCGTATCGCGAAGGCGTTCGTCATCACCGCTGCTGCCGGTAGCGCCCTGGCCGCCGGTGCGGGTCTGGCGGCTGCCGATGCCGGAGCGCACGGTGCGGCGGTCGGCTCCCCCGGTGTCCTGTCGGGCAACCTTCTCCAGGTTCCGGTCCACGTCCCGGTCAACGTCTGCGGCAACACCGTGAACGTGGTCGGCCTGCTGAACCCGGCCTTCGGCAACACCTGCATCAACGCGTCGGGCGGCGAGCACGCCGACCACCACACCCAGGGCGGCTACGGCGGCTGACCACCGGCCTGACCTGACGAGAAGGGCCCCCGCCGGGCGGCGGGGGCCCTTTCCGCGCGCCCTCGGGCCCGGACCGGAGGCCCGGACCGGGGGCGGGGAGCTCACGCGTAGCGGTAGACGCCCTGGTGCCCGTACATCTCGCGCGGCGTGACGTCCCACGGCGGCATCGGTTCGTCGAGGGCGATCACCCGGCCCCGCTGGAGGTCTCCGGGGGCGAGAGGGGCGGCCGGCAGGTAGCCGGAGTCGGGGTGCCGCTGCTGCCAGCGGTCCCACAGCAGGTCCACGAAGGCGTGGTGCAGCCAGAAGGCGGGGTCGTTGGGGGCCGTGCCGCCCGTCATGTGGCCGCCGATCCACTGGTGGACCTTGTTGTGGTTGCGCCAGCGCTCGCTCTTCGGCGCGGCCCAGCCCTCCAGCTTGTTGCGGAAACCGCCGCCCGCGGCGGTGGAGTCCCACGGCGAGCTGTCGTAGAGGGGGTCGTCGAGCGCCCACTGGAGTTCGGCCGGGGTGGGCAGGGAGATCGGGTTGCCGGGACGGCCGAGGTTGCGGGTGAGGAACCGCGCCTCGGTGACCCCCACGGTGATCGCCCAGTTGCCGCGTTCGTAGGCGAACGGGCCGGTCATCACCTGCCGGTCGCCCTCGCGGCCGGTGCCGCCGAGGAAGTCGTCGGCCCAGAGGGAGGAGACGGGGCTGCTGTCGGTCGTCCAGTCCCAGTACGGGAGGGACACCCCCGGGTCGAGGGCCCGCAGCTCCTTCTCGAACTCCAGCAGGTAGCGCCGGTGCCAGGGGAAGAAGGACGGGGACATGTGCCCGACGCGCAGTTTGCGGTCCCGGTCGGGCACGAAGTACCGGTCGTGGGTCCGCACGAAGGCGTCGTACGTGCCATTGCGCTTGAGCTCCAGCACGGCCGCCGTGAACCGCTTCTTCTGCGCGCCGGTCAGGTCCTTCTGGTTCTGTCGCGTGTACAAGGCGGGGCTCCTCCCGGGATGTCCGTCAGCCGTGGTGCGGGGCCGCGAGGGCCAGCTGGTTGGTGCCGAGTTCGTCGACGGCGGCCCGGGCCAGCTCCAGCGGGGTCGCGAAGGACTCGAAGTGGTTGACCCCGCTGAGGTAACTGCCGTCGGCACGCCGCATGACGTGCAGGGGGCGGCCGTCGATGCGCACCGCGGCCCCCGCGAGGTCGACGCTGATGTGGCGGCCGCGGTACGTCTCCTCGGTGAGCGGAGCGGGGGTGAGGGTCTGGCGCGGGCGCCGGGCCCCGAGGACGGGGGCCAGGGCCGCGGCCGCTCCGGCGAGCACGGCCGCGGTGAAGGCCGTACGCAGGACCGCGCGGCGGCTCGGTCGGGCTGCTGCTGCTGCTGCTGCTGCGTACATACGGTCTCCCTCGCTCGGCGTTCCGCGCTACGGGGTCTAACGCGGCGTGGCGGGGGAGGTCACCTCCGGGCGGCGGCCCGCTCGGGGTGCTTGTAGTAGAGGGTCGTGGGGCGCAGCCGCCCGGCCGGGTCGGTGGCGTAGTCGGGGATGGTTCCGGCCTCGGTCCAGCCGGCCGCGCGGTAGACCCGTTCGGCAGGACTGCCGGTCTCGGTGTCGAGGAACAGCAGGACGACCCCGGCGACGGCGGCCTGGTGCTCGGCCTCCGCGAGCAGGGCGCGGGCGGTGCCGCGGCCCCGGGCGGACGGGTGCACCATCAGCTTGCGCAGTTCGGCCCTGTGGCGGCCGTTGGGCTTGGTCTCCCGCTGCCAGCCGACGGTGCCGTCGAGCCGGCCGTCGGGGCCCCGGGAGATCCAGAGGGCGAGGGAGCCTTCCTCGACGGCGGGCAGCAGGGACTCCCACCAGGCGGCGGCCTCCTCGCGGCCGAGGCCGGCGAGGAAACCGAGGGAGGCTCCGTCCGCCACGACGTCGTGGAGGAGGGCGGCGAGTTCGTCGCGGTGGGCGCGCAGTGCGGGCGCGGTGAGGCGGATGGGGGTGACCGTCATGGGCCGAGGATAGGGACCGCTCCCCGGCGCGGCGCGCGCGGGGGCGGTGCGGGCCCGGGGCCGGCTCGGGCCCACGGGGCCTCGGCGGGCCAACAGGGCCGCGGCGGACCGCGGGACGAACCGGGCGCCGGTGTCCGCATCCTCAAGTCACTTGCTGTGTAAGCTGATTCCCGAAGATCATTTCTTGTGCCGCATGAGACTTCCGGGGGAACCACGCATGAATCCGACCGCCCGTAACGCCGCCGTCGTCGCAGCCGCTGTCGCCGCCCTCACCGGAGCGGCCACCGCCGGTTCCGCGAGCCCGGCCGACCCGGCCGACCGGGACGGCATCAGCGTCGTCGCGCACATGGCGATGCTGTCCACTCCCACCCCGGCCGAGGACACCCTGGCGACCGTCCAGCACGGGTACCTGTCGTAGCGGCGGGCCCGACCGTGGTGGAGAGGCTGGTCGAGCTCTCCACCCGGTTGCAGGAGATGTGGGAGTCCACGCCGACGGTGGCGCTCCCGGGCTGGGGGCACCCGTTCCGGTCGCTCGCGGAGCTGCTCCCCGAGCGGGACCTGCTGCTCGCCGACCGGAACCCGCAGATGGTGCCGCTGCTGTGGTACCCGGCCCTGCGCGCGCACGGACCCGCCGGCCCGGTGGTCGAGGTCTTCGACCACCTGCCGGGCGACCGGCCCGCGTCCCCGCTGATGCTGCGCCGCCAGGACCTCGCGGGCCTCTACAGCTGGGCGGTGTGCACCGCCTCCGCGGTGGAGTGGATCGGGGCGGTCACAGCCGGCGCGCCCCTGGTGGAGGTGGGCGCCGGATCCGGCTACTGGGCACGGCAGTTGTCCCTCGCCGGGGTCGGGGTCGTGGCCACCGACCTGCATCCCGTGGAGGGGAACGGCTTCACCCACGGCTTCCGGTACGCCGAGGTCGAAACGTTCGCGGCGGCCGACGCCGTGCGCCGCCACCCCGGGCACACGCTGCTGCTGGTGTGGCCCCCGCCCGCGGACCCGATGGCCGTACGGGCCCTGCGCGCGTACCGCGGGGAGCTGTTCCTGTACGTCGGCGAGGGCCCCGGCGGGATGTGCGCCGACGCCGCCTTCTTCGCGGAGCTGGACCGCCACTGGACCGCCGAGGCCGTCTGTCCGCTGACGGTCCGCTGGCTGGGCCACGCGGACGGGATCACGCTCTACCGCAGGCGCCGTCCGGTGCTGCCCTGACGCCCCGGACGGCCGGGTCATCGAGCCGACCGGGGCTTCAGGCCGGTGCGGGGAGTTCCGCGAAGTCCGCCACGAGGCCCAGGTGGTGGCCCGTGGTGCCCAGGGCGAGGGAGTCGGACTTGGCCCGCTTGAGGTAGAGGTGGGCGGGGTGTTCCCAGGTCATGCCGATGCCCCCGTGCAGCTGGACGCATTCCTCGGCGGCTCGGACCGCGACGCCCGAGCAGTAGGCCTGGGCGACCGCGACCGTGAGCGGGGCGTCGGGCGACGCCGTCGCGAGGGCGTCGGCGGCGGCGCGGGCCGCCGCGCGGGCGGAGGCCACGTCGAGCCAGAGCCGGGCGAGGCGGTGCTTGAGGGCCTGGAAGGAGCCGATGGGGCGGTTGAACTGGTGGCGGCCCCGCACGTGGGCGACGGTCTCGGTGAGGCACCACTCGGCCAGGCCGAGCTGTTCGGAGGCCAGCAGTCCGGCTCCGGACAGCAGTGCTCCGGCGACGGCGGCCCGCGCGGTCGCGGGGTCCGCGAGGCGGGTGCCGGGGGTCCCGTCGAGGGTGACGGTGGCGAGCGGCCGGGTGAGGTCCAGCGGGACGGCCCCGGTCAGCCGGGCGCCGGCCGCGGGGACGGCGTACAGCCCGGTGTCGGCCAGGACCAGCAGGACGTCGGCCGCCGTCGCGTCGGCGACGGAGGTGGCGGTGCCGGTCAGCGCGCCCCCGCCGGTGTCGCGAAGCGGCTGGGGCAGCGGGGCGCCGGGGGCCTGGGTGAGGGGGAGGGCGGGGACGCAGACCTGCTGTCCGGCCGCGAGTGCGCGCAGCAGGTCGGCGGCCTCGGGGGTGTCGCACCCGAGCAGGATCTCGGTGGCCAGGACGCAGCCGGTCAGGTACGGAACGGGGGCGACGGCCCGGCCCAGCTCCTCCAGGACCACGGCGGCCTCGCGGTGGCTCGCCCCCGCTCCCCCGAGCTTCTCGGGGACGAGGAGCCCGGCGGCGCCGATCCCGGAGGCAAGGGTGCGCCACAGGGCGGGGTCGTGCGGGCGACCGCTCTCCGCGCGGGCCAGCACGGTCGCGGGAGCGCAGTGGTCGGCGAGCAACGCCCTGACGGCGAAGCGGAGTTCCTCCTCGGTGTCGGAGTAGAGCAGGTCGAGGGAGGCGCGCGAGGCGGTCATCGGGCGAGGTCCTTCCAGGCGATGTCCTTGTCGTCGCGCGGTTCGGCGGGCAGTCCGAGGACGCGTTCGGCGACGATGTTGAGGAGGATTTCGCTGGTGCCGCCCTCGATGCTGTTGCCCTTGGCGCGCAGGTAGCGGTAGCCGGCGTCGCGGCCGGTGAAGTCGACGGTCTCGGGGCGGCGCAGGGTCCAGTCCCCGTAGAGGAGTCCCTCCTCGCCGAGGAGTTCCACCTCCAGGCCGCTGATCTCCTGGTTGAGGCGGGCGAAGGTGAGCTTCATCCCGCTGCCCTCGGGACCGGGCTGGCCGGCGACGAGCTGCTGGCGCAGCCGCTCCCCGGTGAGACGGGCCACCTCGGCCTCGACCCACAGGCCGAGCAGCCGCTGGTGCAGGGCGTGGGTGCGCAGTTGGGGGCGTTCGCGCCAGACCGCGGCGACGGGGCCGATCATGCCGCCCTCGCGGGGGATGCGCATGCCGCCGATCGAGACGCGTTCGTTCATCAGGGTGGTGCGGGCGACGGCCCAGCCCTGGCCGACGGCTCCCAGGCGGTGCGCGTCGGGGATCCGGACGCCGGTGAGGAAGACCTCGTTGAACTCGGCCTCGCCGGTGATCTGGCGCAGGGGACGGACCTCGACGCCCGGGGCGTGCATGTCGCAGAGGAAGTAGGTGATGCCCCGGTGCTTGGGCAGGGTGGGGTCGGTACGGGCGATGAGGATGGCCCAGCGGGCGGTGTGGGCGCTGGAGGTCCAGACCTTCTGGCCGTCGACGACCCACTCGCCGGTGGTGTCGTCGAGGACGGCACGGGTGCCGAGGGCGGCGAGGTCGGAGCCGGCGCCGGGTTCGCTGAAGAGCTGGCACCAGACCTCCTCCCCCAGCCACAGGGGGCGCAGGAAGCGCCGCTTCTGCTCCTCGGTCCCGTAGGCGAGGATCGTGGGGGCCGCCATGCCGAGGCCGATGCCGATGCGGCGCGGGTCGTTGTCGGGGGCCCCGGCGGCCTCCAGTTCGGCGTCCACGACGGCCTGCAGGGAGCGGGGCGCGCCGAGGCCGCCGAGGCCTTCGGGGTAGTGCACCCAGGCGAGTCCGGCGTCGAAGCGGGCGGCCAGGAAGTCGGGGCGGGAGGTGGTGGCGGGCGGGTGCGCGGCGAGCAGGGCCCGGGTGCGGGCGGCGAGGTCCTCGGCGGTGGGCGTCATCGGCCGGCTCCGTCCGCGGCGGGCGCGGCGGGCGCGGACGGTACGACGACCAGCCGGCCGGTGGTGGTGCCGTCGGCGAGGCGCTGGACGGCGTCGGCCGCGGCGGCGAGCGGGACGCGTTCGCTGACCAGCGGCTTGACGAGGCCCTCGGCGGCGAGCCGGGTGAGTTCGGTGTGGCAGGCGAGGACGGCGGCGGGGTCCTTGGCGGCGTACAGGCCCCAGTGCAGGCCGAGGATGGAGTAGTTCTTCACCAGGGCGTGGTTGAGGGCGGGCGTGGGGACGGTGCCGCCGGCGAAGCCGACGACCACGATCCGGCCCTCGAAGGCCACGCACTTGGCGGAGGCGGTGTAGGCGTCGCCGCCGACCGGGTCGTAGACGACGTCGGCCCCGCGTCCGGCGGTGAACTCCTTGACGCGGGCGACCAGGTCCTCGGCGGTGCGGTCGATGACGAGGTCGCAGCCCAGTTCCTCGGCGGTGCGCGCCTTGGCCTTGCCCCCGACGACCCCGATGACGGTGGCTCCGGCGGCCTTGCCGAGCTGGACGGCGGCGCTGCCGACGCCGCCCGCCGCGGCGTGCACGAGCAGGGTCTCCCCGCGCTGCAGGCGGGCGCGGCGGTGCAGGCCGAACCAGCCTGTCTGGTAGCCGATGTGCAGGGCGGCTGCCTCGGCGTCGTCGAGGGTGCCGGGGGCGGGCAGGAGGGCGCGCGCGGGGGCGGTCACGTACTCGGCGAACCCACCGTGGGGCAGGCTGGGGTTGGCGATGACGCGGCGGCCGTCCTCGGTCTCCCCGCAGATCTCGACGCCCGGGGTGAAGGGCAGGGGCGGCTTGATCTGGTACTGGCCGCGGACGAGGAGGGCGTCGGGGAAGTTGACGTTCGCCGCGAGCACCCTGAGCCGTACCTCGCCCTCGCCGGGTACGGGTTCGGGTACCTCTTCGAGACGCATGGCCTCGCGGGGTTCGCCGGTCGTGTGTACTCGCCATGCCTGCATCCGGGGCCTCCAGCCGCCGTCGAGGAACCACGCTCGGCGGCATACTAAGCGGTCGCTTGCATCCTTGGGAACCCTTGACCGGCCCTTGCCCCCGTCAGGTGCCACCGGTGGCCGGGGCGGCCGGTTCCGAAATCAGACACACGAACGACGGGTTAACACCAGCGTCTGGAGATACCATCAACCCGCCGGTTTCACACGGCATATGACGCAATGGGGGATCACGCGCGGCCGCCGCCGGCACCGCTCCGGCCGGACGGCCGCGCCACCACCGCACACCACAGGGGGAATCCGATGAACCGCACACCCATGAGACGGGGCGCCTCCGCGGCCGCCGCCGCGATCGTCCTCGCCGGAATCGTCACCGCCGCGGGCCCCGCCTCGGCCGCCACCACCTGCACGCCCAGGATCCAGGTACTGGGCTCCATCGGGTCGTCCCTCCACAACCCGGGCAACCGGCAGGCGGAGGGGGTCAACGACCTCGGCAAGGGCAACCTGTCCGTCGGCGTCTCCGGCGGCCTGCCCGTCTACTGGACCGGGACCACCCTGCACAAGGTCCCGCTGCCCGCGGCGGGCCTCGACGGCGAGCTGCTCGCCGTGAACAAGGACGGTCTGATGGTCGGCCGGATCTTCACCGGCGGCGGCTACGTGTTCACCTACCGGGCGGGCGACGCGGCGATCGCCCCGCTGCCCGGGAGCGACGACCCGTACGGCGAGGCCGACGTGAACGACGCCGGGTACGTCGTCTCGCGCAACCGGGCGGGCGTGGGCCTCGTCTGGAAGGACGGCCGGAAGGTCCGCGAGCTCGCGCCGCCGGCGAACTCCGACCCGCACACCCGCGTCGACCTGGTCACGGGCATCAACAACCGGGGCGACATCCTCGGCACGGCCAAGGTGGACTACACCGACGACGGCGACAATCAGCACTGGGACGTCACCCCGGTGCTCTGGCCCGCCGACGGCGGCCCGGCCGTCCCCCTCGCCCCCAGCGGCGGCGGCAAGTACCAGGAGAGCTTCGTCCAGGGCCTCGACGAGAGCGGCCGCGTCGTCGGCTACGACTGGTACGGGCCCGGGTACGCGTATAAGCCGTGGACCTGGACGCCCCCGTACACCGCGCCCGGCACATCCCCCGGCCTGCTGAACCCGTTCCCGTACGGCACCTTCGAGGCGATCAGCCCCACGACGAACGTCAGCGTCGGCACCGCCAAGTTCCACCCCGACGAGCCGACCCAGGCCGACCAGGCGCAGCTCTGGCCGGGCTCGGGTCCGCTGCTGGCGCTGCCGCGGCTCGCCGCGGACAAGGCGAGCATGGCCGAGTCGGTCTCCGACGACGGCCGGGTCGGCGGGGCCGCCGTGAACGCGAAGGGCAAGCTGAAGCCGGTGATCTGGACCTGCGCCACCAAGCAGGCGTACCTGCCGAAGCCGTAGGCCCGGCCCGTCACGGGCATGGTGATCTGAGCGCCCGCGCGCTATCGATGCCCCATGACGGACAACGCTCGGCGCGGCCTGCCCGCGCCCCCGCCGCTCGGCGCCGCCGCCCTGCCCCCCGGGACCTTCGCGGGGCAGGTGGTCCTCGTGACCGGCGGCGGCACCGGTCTGGGCAAGGCCATCGCCGCCGAGTTCGCGCGGCTCGGCGCGGGCCTGGTGATCGCCGGCCGCCGCGCGGAGCCGCTCGGAGCGGCGCGCGCGGAACTGGCGGCCGTCCCCGGCGCGGGCCGGGTGGCGGCCGCCGTCTGCGACATCCGCGACCCCGAACGGGTCGCGGAGGTCTTCGACGCGGCCGAGGCGGCGCTCGGGCCGCCGGACGTCCTGGTCAACAACGCGGCCGCCAACTTCCCCTGCCCGGCGGAGGACCTGTCCCCCAACGCCTGGCGGGCGGTGGTGGACACCACCCTGACCGGAACCTGGTTCACCACCCGGGAGTTCGCCCGCCGCCACCTCGCGGCCGGCACCCCGGGCTCCATCGTGAACATCGGCGCCTCCTACGCCTGGACGGGCGGCCCGGGGTTCGCGCACAGCGCCGCCTCGAAGGCCGGGGTGAAGAACCTGGTGGAGACGCTGGCGGTGGAGTGGGGCCCGTACGGGATCCAGATCAACGGCCTCGTGCCGGGGCTGGTCCCGCACCCCGACATGAGCGCGGACATCCGGGGCGGCCTGGAGCGCGCCGCGCCGGGCGACCGGGACGACCGGCAGCCGGCGCTGCGCGTGGGCGCGCCCCGCGAACTGGGCTGGGCCGCCACCTTCCTGGCCTCGCCCTACGCCCGCTTCGTCACCGGCCACACGCTGGTCGTCGACGGGGCCAACTGGCAGCGGCGCTCCCTGGTGCAGCCCGGGGTGGTCCCGGTGCGCGAGCAGCTGGGGCGCCCGCCGTTCAGCCCGTGACCGGGCCCGTCGGCCGCTGTCAGTGGGGGGTGTCAGGATGCGGTCATGATGCACGCCGACCTGACCTTCGAACGATGGCGTTCGCTCGACCTCGACGCCGCCCGGCGGTTCGCCGGGGAGGCCGCCGCGCGGGTGGACGCCCGCGTCCTGACGGTCGAGACCGTCGAACACCTCGGTGCGCCCCTGCACCGCGTACGGATCGTGCGCGAGGGCATGGAGTTCGCGCTCGTACCGGGCGGCCGGGTGCGGCTCGGCTTCGACCCCGACGCCTGGACGGCGACGCCCGCCCAGGAGGCCGACTTCGCGGAGAGCCTCGCCGAGGGCTACGGCTTCGGTGCGCACGACCTGAAGGGGCACCTCGTCGCGGAGCTGAGCCCGCTGCGGACCGTGGAGCTGCCCACCGTCTGGATGGCGGTGGAGGCCGAGCCCGCGCCGGAGCCCGAGGACGGGCTCGTGGCCCCGCTGGCGGCCCGCGGGCTGCGGCTGCCCGGCGCCGACGAGTGGGAGCACGCCTGCGGGGCGGGCGCCCGCACCCTCTTCCGCTGGGGCGACGAGTGCCCGCTCGACGAGGCCCCGTACGGGGCGGGCGGGATCCGGAACGAGCCGAACGCCTTCGGGCTGCGCATCGCCCACGACAGTTACTCGGCGGAGCTGAGCGAGGACCGCGGGGCCGTCCACGGCGGGGACGGCGGCACGGCGGTCTGCGGGGGCTATGGGAACCTCCTCGGCTGGCTCCCGCTGGCCACGGCCCACCGCAACGCGGACATGGCGGAATTCGTCTACGGCCCGGACGGGGAGTACGCCTGGGAGACCTTCTCGGTCCGGCCGGTGCTCACGCTCCCCTGAAGTGCGGGGGTCTGCGGGCGGCCTTGGCCCGGTACCCCTCGCGGGAGTCCTCGGAGGTGAGGGTGAGCGCGGCGGTCATGGCGACCCGGTCGAGGGCGGCGGGCAGGGCGGCATCGGCGTAGGCGTCGATCCCGCGCTTGATGCCCTGGACGGCGAGCGGGGCGTTGGCCGCGATCTCGGCGGCCAGCTCGCGGGAGGCCTCCTCCAGCAGGCCGGGCGGGACCACCAGCTGGACCAGGTGCAGGCGTTCGGCCGTCGCGGCGTCGATCCGTCGGCCGGTCAGGGCGAGGAACTTCGCCCAGCCCGCGCCCGCCTCCCGCGCGATCCGCAGGTCGCCCCCGGCGTCCACCGCCACGCCGAGCCCGGCCTCGGGCAGGGCGAAGACGGCGTCGTCCGCGGCGATCCGGATGTCCGCCATCAGGGCCAGTTCGAAGCCGAAGCCGAGGCAGTACCCCTGCACGGCGGCGATGACCGGCTGCGGGAGGCGGGCGAGAACCGCGAAGCGCTCGTGGACCCAGCGGATGCCCTCGTAGTAGTTGTGGGTCCGCTCGGCGGGCGAGTCCCCGGTGATCGCCCCACCGGGTGCGGTGACGTCGATGCCGGCGCAGAAGGCCCGGCCCTCCGCGCGCAGCAGGACCGCGCGCACGGAGGGGTCGAAGCGGATCCGGTCGGCGAGCAGGCCCAGCTGGCGGGTGGACTCCCAGCTCCAGCCGTTGAGCTTGTCCGGGCGGCACAGGGTGAGGAGGGCGATGCCGTCCTCGACGTCCAGCCGGACCCGCCGCTCCGCACCCTCGCCGGTCTCCGTGGAGACAGTGTCGATCACCGCGGCCCGCACCCCCGCCCCACCCTATCTGATGGACCGTCAGTTTAGGGCGGGTGCGTCAGCGGGGGAAGACCTCGAACGCCACCGCGGGACGGCCGCCGAAGCGGGCCGCGTTCCGTTCGGCGTTGCCGGTCAGGAAGCTCCGCACGTACTCCTCCGGGTCCTGGTCGGTCAGCACCTCGATGTACGCCTTGTGCTCCATCAAGGACCTGACGGAGCGCTCCAGTCCGGGGGTCGCGTCGGCCGCGTGGGTCGGCGTCGCGGTGCCGGCCACCGCGACCCACCGCACGCCGTTCCAGGGTTCCAGCCCCTGCTCGGAGATCAGCTCCGGGAAGATCCAGCGGTTCCCCGCGTCGGCGGCGGCGTCCAGGGCGGCCCGGCCGACGGCCCGGTGGTCGGGGGTGTTCCAGTAGCCGCCGCCGTCGGGGCCGCCCCAGGTGTCCCGGTGGTTGAGGGTGATCACCAGTTCGGGCCGGTGCCGCCGGATGGCCGCCGCGATGTCCCGGCGCAGGCCGAGGCCGTACTCGACGACCCCGTCGCGGTGGCCGAGGAACTCCACCGTGGACACCCCGACGACGGCCGCGCTCGCACGCTGCTCGGCCTCGCGCAGCGGGGCGCACTCGTCCGGGGTGACGGTGTCGATGCCCGCCTCCCCGCGCGTGGCCAGGACGTAGACGACCTCGCGGCCGCCGTCCGTCCAGTCGGCGATGGCCGCGGCGCAGCCGTACTCCAGGTCGTCGGGGTGGGCGACGACCGCGAGGGCTCGCTGCCAGTCGGTGGGCATCGGCTGCAAGGGGGCCTGCTGATCGGCTCGTTCGGTCATACTCCGCACCCTAGGCCGTCCCGGGCGGGTGGTGGATCCGCCCGGGCTGACCACGGGGCCGGAAATCGCCTTGTGACAGGAGCATGACCGGTTGTTAATGGGGCTCCGCTCCGACCCGGTTCCATCTCAGGGGGATGCATGGAAACGAACGGACCACCGCGACCGGAGCAGCCACCACCGCCACGGCGGCCGTGGCTGCGCCCCGACACCCCGCCGGTCCCGCAGAACCCGCCGGGGCAGCCGCCGGCCTCCTACGCCGGGCTGCCCACCTCGCTGGACCTCAGCGTCACCAGGAGGCTGCTGTGGGTGGGCGGAGCGGCGTACCCGCTGCAGAACGTCGCCCGCGTCTACACCTTCCTCCTCAAGCCGCGGCGCAAGGAATCCGTCGTCGCCTTCGCACAGCGGTCGGCGCTCACCCTGCTCGCGGCGCTCGCCTTCACCGTGTTCGGGACCATCGCCGGCTTCCTCGCCCGCGCCGCCGACACGAACTTCGACGGCAGCATCCGGTTCGTCTGGATCGTCACCGGAGTCGCCCTCCTCTACTACTTCGCGGACATGATGGCCGTGCTGACCGCGGCCGCCCACTTCGTCCTGGCCGTCGAGTCCAACGGGCAGTCGACCGCGCTCGTCACCGGCCCCACCGGCCGGCTGAACCAGCTCGTGCACCAGATCGCGTACGCGATCGAGAACCCGGACACGGAACTCCGGGTGCAGGTGCAGCGCCTGACCATCAGCAATCCCAGCCACTACTACTTCGGCGACACCGTCAACATGTACGGCGGCCGGGGCAACTCGGGGGTGACCCACGGATGAGCGGCGACACCGTGAACATGTACGGCGGCCGGGACAACAAGGGCATCGTCCACCACCACGCGGCGCCCCCGGCCCGCTCCCCGGAGCAGGCCGTGCGCGAGCTCCTCGCGCTGCTGGCGGAACTGCGCGCACAGGTGCCCGCCGAGTCCGCGCGGTACATCGACTCGGCCCTCCCGGCCATCACCGCCGATCCGGCCGTGGCACCCGAGGAGCGGCACCGGGCGCTGCTGGCGGTGGCCGGCATCGCCGCCACCGTCGGGGCGGTCGGAGCACCCGTGGTGGAAGCCGTCCGCGCGCTCCTCGCACTGCTCGGCGCCTGACGGGGTGCAGCACGGCGGGTGAGCGGCCCGCGGGTCCGCCCGCGGGCCGCTCACCTGCGGGAGCTCAGGTCAGAACTGCACCACCGAGCGGAGCACCTCGCCGCGTTCCATGCGGGCGAAGGCGTCCTCGACCCCGTCGAGCGGGATGGTCTCCGAGACGAAGGCGTCGAGGTCGAGCCGGCCCTGGAGGTAGAGGTCGATCAGGAGCGGGAAGTCCCGCTCGGGCAGGCAGTCCCCGTACCAGGAGGACTTCAGCGCGCCGCCGCGCCCGAAGACGTCCAGCAGCGGGAGTTCGAGCTTCATCTCCGGCGTCGGTACGCCGACCAGCACCACCGTGCCCGCCAGGTCGCGGGCGTAGAAGGCCTGCCGGTAGGTCTCGGGGCGGCCCACCGCCTCGATGACGACGTCCGCGCCGTTGCCGTCGGTCAGCCCCTGGATGGCCTTGACCACTTCCTCCGTACGCCCGTTGACGGTGTGGGTGGCGCCGAGGCCGCGCGCCCACTCCAGCTTCCGGTCGTCCAGGTCCACGGCGATGATCTTCGAGGCGCCCGCCAGCCGTGCCCCCGCGACCGCCGCGTTGCCCACTCCCCCGCAGCCGATGACGGCCACCGAGTCGCCGCGCCCGACGTTGCCGGTATTGATGGCGGCGCCGAGGCCCGCCATCACCCCGCAGCCGAGGAGGCCGGCGGCGGCCGGGGAGGCGGCCGGGTCCACCTTGGTGCACTGCCCGGCGGCGACCAGGGTCTTCTCGGCGAAGGCCCCGATGCCCAGCGCCGGGGAGAGCGGGGTGCCGTCCTCCAGGGTCATGGGCTGGGTGGCGTTGTGCGTGGCGAAGCAGTACCAGGGGCGGCCGCGCCGGCAGGCCCGGCAGGTGCCGCACACCGCGCGCCAGTTGAGGACCACGAAGTCCCCGGGGGCGACCGAGGTGACGTCCGGGCCGACGGACTCCACGACGCCGGCCGCCTCGTGACCGAGGAGGAAGGGGAACTCGTCGTTGATCCCGCCCTCCCGGTAGTGCAGGTCGGTGTGACAGACCCCGCAGGCCTGGATCTTCACCAGGGCCTCGCCCGGCCCCGGGTCGGGCACGAGGATCGTGGTCGTCTCCACCGGTGCGCCCTTGCTCCGCGCGATGACACCTCGTACGCGATGCGTCACGTCATACCCCGTTCTGTTCGGATCGGTCTGGATCATCGAACGTACACGGGCGCCGCCCGGTACGGGAGTTGCGTCACGATTCCGCGCGCGCTGCGGCCAGATCCGGTGGGACGGCGGCCCGCAGGGCGGCCGTGAAGGCGGCCACGGCGGGGTGGGCCCCGGCTCCGCTGCGGAAAGCGATCTTGGTCCGGCGCTCCATGTGCAGGCGGACCAGGCTCACCCCGGGCCCGGTCGGCCCGGTGACACCGAGCTGCGGCACCACGGCGACCCCCTGGCCGACGGCGACCAGCGCGAGGACGGTGGCGAACTCGTCCACCTGGTGGCGCACCCGGGGGGTGAACCCGGCGGCGCGGCAGGCCCGGACGGTCATGGCGTGGCAGAGGGTACCGGGGGTGGCGGTGATCCAGGGATCGTCCCGGTGCGCGCGCAGCACCGCGTCCTGCCCGGGGCTGCCGGCCGGCGGGGCGCCGGGGTCCGCGGCGCCGGGGAAGGACCCCGGGTCGGCTGCTGTGGCGGGCGCCGGGCCGGCCAGGTACATCGCCTCCCCGTACAGCTGCCGCGTGGCCAGCCCGGGCTCGGGCGGCTCGGGGACCAGGTCGTACTCGTGCACCAGCGCCACGTCCAGGTCCCCCGCCCGCAGCGCGTGCGCGACCGCCGCCGGATCGGTCTCGGACACCATCGGCTCCAGTCCCGGGTGGCGGCGGGCCAGGTGCACCAGGGCGGCCGGGACGATGGCCCGCGTAGCGGTCGGGAACGCCCCGATCCGCAGGGCGCCGGCCAGACCGCTGCGGGCCTCGGCCAGGTCGGCGTCGGCCCGCTCCAGCCGCTCCAGGACGGCATCGGCGTGCCGGACCAGGTTCTGGGCGGCCGGGGTGAGCCGGACCGTGCGGCCGGTGCGTTCCAGCAGCGGCAGGCCGGCCTCCCGCTCCAGGGCGGAGAGCTGCTGGGAGACGGCGGAGGGGCTGAAGGACAGTGCCTGGGCCACGGCGGCGATGGTGCCGCGGCGGGCGAGCTCCCGCAGGAGCCGGAGGCGGCGTACGTCGAGCATCGGCCCAGCTTACGGTTCGGCTAAGTAATGCGAACTGGATTCGATGCTCGGTCCGGGCGAAGCTCGTCCCATGCGACTGGACACACACGGCACGACGACGGACACGACGGCACTCGACGGGATCCACGTCCCGCTGATCACCCCCTTCGACCGGGCGGGGAACATCGCCGCGGAGGCCCTGGAGGCCCTCGCGCACGAGGCGCTCGACGCGGGTGCGGCCGGGATCGTCGCCCTCGGCACCACCGGGGAGACGGCCACGCTGGAGGAGGCCGAGCGCGATCTGGTCACCGAGGTCTGCGCCCGGGTCTGCCGGGAGCGGGGCGGGCTGCTCACGGTGGGGGCCGGGGCGAGCGGCACCCGGGCGGCCGAGGCCTCGCTGGCCCGGCTGGTGCGGTGGCCGCAGGTGGGGGCGGCGCTGGTGACGGTGCCCTCGTTCGTGCGGCCCGCGGCGGCCGGGGTGCTGGCGCACTTCACGCGGCTGGCCGAGGTGAGCCCCGTACCGCTGGTCGTCTACCACATCCCCTACCGGACGGGGCAGCCGCTGGACGCGGCGGCGCTGCGGGCCCTCGGGGCCCTGCCGGGGGTGGCCGGGCTGAAGTACGCGGGAGGCGGCGTCGACCAGGAGACGGTGGCGCTGCTGGGCGACCTCCCGGACGGGTTCGCCGTCCTGGCCGGGGACGACGCGTACCTGTCACCGATGCTGGCGCTCGGGGCGGCCGGCGGGATCCTGGCCTCGGCGCATCTGGCGACGGAGCGGTTCGTGGAGCTCGCGGCGGCGTGGCGGGCCGGTGACGTGCCGCGGGCCCGGAGCCTGGGCCACGCGCTGGCCCGGCTCTCGGCGGCGGCGTTCGCGGAGCCCAATCCGACGGTGGTCAAGGGGGTGCTGCACGCGCAGGGCCGGATCCCGACCCCGGACGTACGGCTTCCGCTGCTGCCGGCATCACCGGCGGCGGTCGCGGCCACCCTGAAGGAGTTGGCCGAAATTCAGTAGGCGGAGGGCGACCTGCCCCACCGGAGGGCGGCGGTCCGGCAGCTGCCGGACCGCCGCCCTCCGGGGCTCCCAGGTGTCGGAAAAAGTCCACGATGGGCGATTCACCACCATCGCACCCCTCGCCCGAATCGGCAGCATCGGTCGGCTAATTGCCCGTATTGAGCGAAGCGCCACCACGCCCCGCCAAACCGTGATGTCAGTCACGCGTGTCCGTTCAACATCAATTTCCGCGCCACGCCGATTTCCTTTTCCCAGAAAGGAAATCGCTCCTTTCCGGGATCTCCATTCAAGGTCATTCACCGGGCCGCCGACGGGAAGTCGATCTCCCCGGTGAATTCACGCCTTGTTCCGGTCCCGCGCGCTCGCCTACGGTCACCCTCACTCCCGGCGGCCGCACACCGAATCCGGTCGGCGCCAGGGCTCTCCCGTACCCCCACGTGAGGAACAGCGCCATGTCCGCAAAGGGTAAGCACCGTCGGCCGAAGCAGCACCGGATCGCCCGCAGGCTGGCCTTCGCCGGCACGGGAGGCGCGGCACTCGCCCTCCCGCTGATCGGCGCCACCACCGCCGGTGCGGCGGTCACCCAGCCGGCCGTGGCACCCGCGACGAGCACCCTCGCGCGGCCCGCCGTACAGCCCGCGGTGCAGCCCGCGGTGCAGCCCGCGGTGCAGCCCGCGGTGCAGCCCGCCGCCGAGAACGCGGCGCTCCCCCTGACGTATTCCGTGGTCGGCGGCGACACCCTGTCGAAGATCGCGGCCGACCATTCCGTGAGCGGCGGCTGGCAGACGCTCTACGCCGACAACCGCAGCGCCATCGGCGCCGACCCCTCGGTCATCCGCCCCGGCCTCACACTGCGCCTCGGCGCCGCGGCCAAGGCCTCCGCCGCCAAGGCCACCGCGGTCACGGCGGCCGCGGTCAAGCCCGCCGCCACGTACGCGAACAACCTCGACGGCTGGATCCGGGAGTCCCTGGACATCATGGCCCGGCACGGAATTCCCGGCAGCTACAACGGAATCCACCGCAATGTGATGCGGGAGTCCTCCGGCAATCCCCTGGCCATCAACAACTGGGACTCCAACGCCGCGGCCGGCATTCCCTCGAAGGGCCTCCTCCAGGTCATCGACCCGACCTTCCGGGCCTACCACGTCCCCGGCACGGCGATGGATTCCTACGACCCCGTCGCCAACATCACGGCCGCCTGCAACTACGCGGCCGCCCGCTACGGTTCGATCGACAACGTCAACGGCGCCTACTGACCTGAGCCCGCGCGCGCCGCGCCGTCAGAGCCACCCCTGGCGGCGGGCCGCCCGTACGGCCTCCATGCGGTTGCGGGTGCCCGTCTTGCCGATGGCCGCGGAGAGGTAGTTCCGCACCGTCGATTCGGACAGGTGCACCCGGCCCGCGATGTCGGCGACGGTGGCCCCGTCCGCGGCGGCGACCAGGACGTCGATCTCGCGCGGGGTCAGCGGGTTGGGGCCGGCGCTCAGGGCGGCGGCCGCCAGGGACGGGTCGATCACCTTCTCCCCGGCGAGCACCCGGCGCACGGCGACGGCCAGTTCCTCCACCGGGCCGTCCTTCACCAGGAACCCGGCGGCCCCCGCCTCCATCGCGCGGCGCAGGTATCCCGGCCGGCCGAAGGTGGTCAGGATCAGCACCCGGCAGCCGGGCAGCCGGCTGCGCAGCTCGGCGGCGGCGTCCAGGCCGCTGCGGCCGGGCAGTTCGATGTCCAGGAGGGCGACATCGGGCCGGGCGTCGAGCGCGGCCGCCAGGATCTCGTCCCCGGCGCCGACCTGGGCCACCACCTCGATGTCCTCTTCCAGACCGAGCAGCAGCGCCAGCGCGCCCCGCATCATGCCCTGGTCCTCGGCCAGCAGGACCCTGATCATCCGCGCTCCCCGTCCTCTTCCTCACCGGTCGGCTCCACCGGCAGTTCGGCGGTGACCCGGAAGCCGCGGTCCGGGGCCGGTCCGCTGCCGAGGGTGCCCCCCGCCAGGGCGAGCCGTTCACCGAGGCCGGTCAGTCCACTGCCCGGCGGGTTCGAGCCTACGCCGTTCCCGTCGTCGGTGATCACCAGTACGGCCCGCTCCGCGCTGCTGCGCAGCTCGATCTCGCAGGTGGCCGCTCCGCTGTGGCGGATGGCGTTGGTGGCGGCCTCCCGGACCACCCAGCCGAGCAGGGCCGCGGTCTGCGGCGGCAGCGGGGGCCCGGACTGGCGTACGACGGGCTCGATTCCGGCGGCGGTCAGCGCGCCCCGGGCCCGGTCGAGCTCGGCGGCCAGGCTCGCCTCGCGGTAGCCGGTGACGGCCTCCCGGATCTCGGTGAGCGCCTGCCGGCCCACCGACTCGATGTCACGGACCTGCTCCAGGGCCGCGTCCATGTCCCGGGGCGCGATCCGGCGGGCGGCCTCGGACTTCACGACGATCACCGAGAGGGTGTGGCCGAGCAGGTCGTGCAGGTCGCGGGAGAAGCGCAGCCGCTCCTGGTCCACGGCGGCCCTGGCCAGTTCCTGCCGGGTGTCGCGGAGCTTCTTGACCGTTTCCGACAGGGCCAGGATGGCGGCGGTGACCATGCCCGACAACAAGGTGCCGTAGGCGATGCCCAGGGTGTCCATGCCCCCCGACCGTCCCGCGACCACTGCCGCCACGGTGGTCACGGCGAACATCACCGGACCGAGCCGGCGGCCCCGGACGACCGCGCCGGTGGCGAGGCCCAGCAGCGGGAAGAACAGCAGCCAGTTGCCGCCGTAGGCCAGCGCGAGGGCGCAGGTGACCGCCCCCAGCGCGACCAGGCACCAGCGGGTGGCGGGCGCCTCGCGGGCCTCCTTGTGGAAGGCCCGGAACACCAGGGTGACGTAGAGGGAGTTGAAGGCCAGCAGGCCCACGACGCCGACCCAGGGGTTGGGGGTCTTGCCCTGGACGATGTTGGAGAGCGCCCCCATGCCGAGCAGCAGCCAGGGCAGCAGGGTGAGCGCGTTGGGCGGGCCCGCCACCGGGTCGGGCCCGCCGCCGGGTGCGCAGCCGCGGGCCCGGCGGGCCCGCTGCGCCGCCCGCCGCGCGATCCGGCGCACCTGCCAGTCGGGCTCCCGCTCCCGTCCGGTCCCCTGCCCGCTCCGCATGTCCGTTCCCCGCTCCATCGATCACACCGTCCTCGCGGACCGACGGTACGAGAGCACCGCGTACGAGGCGAACAGCAGGGCCCACACCCCGACCACCGCGGCGGCGGCCGCGCCCGGAGCGGCGCCGGCGGCGAGGGACTGGCCGAGTTCCGCGAAGCGGCGGGTGGGGGTCAGCCCGGAGAGGGAGCGCAGCCAGCCCGGGAACGCCTCGACCGGGAACCAGAGGCCGCCGAGGATCGAGAGCGCCAGGCTCCAGCCGACGTTGACCATGCCGGTGCTCTGGGCGGTGAGCCGGTAGCCGTTGCCGATCCCGAGCAGGGTGAAGGGCAGCGCGCCGAGCCACAGGACGAGGGCGACGGCGGCCCACTGCCAGGCGTCCATCCGGACCCCGTTGACGCACGCGCCCGCGGCGAGCACCGCGGCGATGGCGGGCAGGACGATCACCGAGCCGGTCAGCGCCCGGCCGGTCACCACCTGGCGCGGGGTCATCGGGGTGACGCGCAGCTGCCGCAGCCAGCCGCTTCCCTTGTCCTCGGCGACCCCGGTCCCGGTGGACAGGGCCGCGCCGAGGGCCCCGTAGGCGGCCATGGCCACCATCGAGGCGGTCCGCCACTCGGGGTCGACGCCGCCGAGGTTGGTGAAGAGGAGGTACATCAGGACCGGCATTCCTATGCCGAAGACGACGAAGGAGACGTCGCGCAGGGTGCGCCGCACTTCGAGGCGGACGTAGGCGGTGATCATCGGGCGTTCTCCCCTGGAGCGGAGGCGGAAGGGGTGGGGGCGGTGGCGCCGGTGAGGGCGAGGAAGACATCGTCGAGCGAGGGCGGGGTGACCTCGATGCCCCGGACCGCGCCGAGGGCGGCGAGCGCGGTCACGGTGGCGTCCGGGTCCCGCGTACGGAGCCGGGCGCGGTCGCCGCGCACCTCGACGGCGTCCACCCCGGGCAGGGCGGCGAGGCCGCCCGACGGGCGGCCCGCCAGGTCGACGCAGACCATCGAACCCCGGGCGGCGGTGCGGCGCAGCTGCTCCCCGGTGCCGTCGGCGACGGTCCGGCCCCGGTCGAGGACCAGGATCCGGTCGGCGTGGGCGTCGGCCTCCTCCAGGTAGTGGGTGGAGAACAGGACGGTGTTGCCGCGCCGGGCGTAGGCGCGCATGGAGCGCCAGAAGGCGCGCCGGGATTCCACGTCGAGGGCGGCGGTCGGCTCGTCGAGCACGATCAGCTCCGGGTTCCCGGCGAGGGCGACGGCGAAGCGGACGCGCTGGGCCTGGCCCCCCGAGAGCCGGTCCACGCGGCGCCCGGCGAGGTCGGTCAGGCCGGCGAGGTCGAGCGCCTCGGCGACGGGCAGGGGCGCCGGGTAGGTGCGGGCGGCGAAGGCGACGAGTTCCCGTACGGTGATGCGCGCGACGGGGCGCCCCTCCTGGAGCATCGCGCCCACCCGCCCGGCCCGCACCGCCTCGGCCGGGGTCCGGCCGAAGAGCCGGACGCTGCCCGCGTCGGGCTCGTCGAGGCCGAGGAGCAGGGCGATGGTGGTGGACTTGCCGGCGCCGTTGCGGCCGAGGAGGGCCACGGTCTCGCCGCGCCGCACGTCCAGGTCGAGCCCGGCGACGGCGCGGACGGCGCCGAAGGACTTGGCGGCGTGCCGGAACCGGATCGCGGGCGCGTCCCCGTCGGGGTCCGGGAGCTGCCGGGGTGCGGTGCGGGCGGGGTGCGCCGCGCTCGGGGGCTTCGTCATGTCCCCCACGCTACGAACGGCGCCCCCGGCCCGGCAGATGCGCGCGTACGGATCCGGGCGGTACGAATGTCACGGGTCCGCCGGGGTCACCGGCCGGCGCGAGCCCGCAGGAGGGTGCGCAGCGGGGCGACGAGGCCGTATCCGGTGTCGCGGCGCAGGATGGCGGTGCCCACCCTTTCCACCGCGGTCAGTTGATGGTCCATCAGCTCCGTCATGGCGGCGATCACCGGGCGCAGCCCCGGTTCGGCGAGGTCCAGGATGCCGTCGGTGGCGGCCAGGGCGCTGCGGGCCCGGCGGGCCTCGGCGTCGAGGAGGGCGCGTACCGCCGGGGTCTCGCGGGCCTGCTCCAGGTCGGCGCGGGTCACGCCGTGCTCGTCGAGGCGGGCGCGCGGGATGCAGAGGCGGCCTTCGGCCAGGTCTCCCGACAGGTCGGCGAGGAAGTCGACGCGCTGGGCGGCATCGACGAACCGCCGCCAGCCGGCGGCCTGTTCGGGGTCGGGGCCGCCCTCGTACTGGAGGCCGGTGAAGACGAGGACCCCGGGCCAGGCGTAGGCGTCGAGGTAGGCCTGGAAGTCCTCCTCGGCGGCGAATCCGTCGAAGGCCGCCTCGGCGGTGGCCGCTCCGTCGAGGAAGCGGGTCACCCAGGACCCCGGCAGGCCCCGGGTGCGCACGGCGTGGGCGTAGGCGCGCAGCAGGGGGTCGGGGCTGTCGCCGGAGGCGAGGGCCGCCTCGACCCGTCCGGCCAACGCGGTGGTGGCGGCAGCCCGTTCGGCCGGGGTGCCGGTCTCGGCCACGTCGTCGACCCGGTTCATGAAGGCCAGTCCGGCGGTGAGCCAGGGGACCAGGGGCGGGGCGGCGAGCAGCCGCAGGGTGGCGTAGGGTGCCGGTTCCCGGCGCAGGACCCGGCGGGCGGCGTGCGTGTAGTCGTCCCGCAGGCGGGGGGTGGTGATCCCCGCCCGGGTGAGGGTGGTGCGCCAGCTGGGCATGGTGGCCGTGCTCCTCGCAGCGGTGCGGTGGTGTCGGACGGGTCGGACCCGTACGCGCGTACGGGTCCACGGTGTCAGAACTTGACGACCTTCTTGACCTGGCCGTCGGTTCCGGCGAGTACGTAGCCGCCGCGGCCGTACTCGTCGCTGAGGTAAGTCCGCATGCAGGGGACCTGGTCCATCATCCAGGGGTCGACGATGACGTACCGGGACGACGGCTTCTGGAGGCCGATTTCGCGCGTGGAGGTCTCCAGGAGGGCGGGCAGCGCGTCCCAGCCGACGGCGGCCATGTCGATCAGGGGGTCGCCGTCCTTGACGGTGCCGGCGGGGCCGGTGTGCCGGACGGACCCGCCGCGGTACTCCCAGTAGTCGAGGGTCTCGGCGCCGGCGGCGGTGGGGACCGAGGCGATGACGTACTCGTCGTAGACGGTCATCTTGGCGAAGGTGGTCGTGCCGGTCTGCTGCTTCAGCGCGGCCAGGGCGGTGCGGATGCGGTCCGGGGTGAGCAGGGTGCCCTTGGGGGCGGTGGCGGCCTGGCTCGCCGGGGCGCTCGTGCGAGGGCCCAGCGGAGGGGCGGCGGGCCCTGATCCGGAGGGGGTGGAGCCCGCCGGACCGGCGGTCGCCGGGAGGCTCGCGCCGCCGCCGGGCTTGGCACCCGCGCCGGTGCCGGTGTCCCCGTCGGGGAGCCACTGCACCGCGCCGTAGATCCCGGCGGCCAGGACGGCCGCCAGCAGGACGGCGGGAAGGGCGCGGGGGCGGCGGCGGCCGTCCTCGCGCGCCACGGGGACGGTGGAGGCGGGTGCCGGGCCCGGGGCGTGGGGCGCGTAGGGCGCGTAGGCCCCGGGCGGGACGGCCGGGGTCGCGGGGGCGGGCGGCCCGTAGGGGTGGGGCGCGGCCGGGTGGGAGCCCGGGGTCCCCGCCGCGAGAGCGGTGCTCGCGTCCCTGAGCAGTGCTTCCAGCGCCGCCCCGTCGGGCCGCGCCGCCGGGTCCCGGACGAGGAGGCGCTGCAGTACGGGGCCCAGCGGGCCGGAGCGCACCGGCGCCGGGATCGGGTCCTCCAGTACGGCGACCACGGTGGCCAGGCTGGTGGACCGGCGCAGCGGATGCGTCCCCTCGGCGGCCACGTAGAGCAGCATCCCGAGCGACCAGAGGTCGGAGGCGGCCAGCCCCTCCTCGCCGCGTGCCCGCTCGGGCGCGATGTACTCGGGCGAGCCGATCAGCACCCCGGTGGAGGTGAGCGCGGTCGCGCCGTGCAGGGCGGCGATGCCGAAGTCGGTCAGCACCGCGCCGCCGTCGGGCCGCAGCAGGACGTTGGCTGGCTTCACGTCCCGGTGCAGGACGCCCTCGGCGTGCGCGGCCCGCAGCGCGGAGAGCACGTCGAGACCGAGCCGCAGCACCTCCCCGAGCGGCATCGGTCCGGCGGCCAGCCGGTCGTACAGTGAGCCGCCCTTGACGAGCTCCATCACGATCCACGGGTGGTCCTCCATCCCGGCCTCGGGCTCCACGATGTGGTGGATCGTCACCACGTTCGGGTGCGCGAGGCGGGCGAGCGCGCGGGCTTCGCGGACGGCCCGCTCGCGGAGCTGGACGGCGAGGCCGGGCTGGGCGGCGGCGGTGGCCGGGTCCGGCGGGCGCACCTCCTTGAGGGCGACCTCGCGGTGCAGGGCGATGTCGCGGGCGCGCCACACCGTCCCCATGCCTCCGGCCCCCAGGGGGCCGATCAGTTCGAAGCGGCGGTCGACCAGCCGTCTGCCGGCCTCACTCGTGTCCATGGGGCGTCATCGTAGGCGCCGCCGGTGTCAGCAGCGGCGGCGGTCCACCGTCACGGCGCCCTGCGCGGTGCCCACCGTACGGTCGTAACAGCCGTCCCCCGCGGTGGCTCCGTACAGCCGGTAGCGGGCGGTGGTGGTGCCGACGGCGTGCCGCTGCTCGCGCGGGACGTTCGCGGTGTACGAGGCGTCGCCGGTGTACCGGTCGTCGAGCCGGGTGCGGTCGATCTCGCGGCCGCCGCGCAGGGTGACCGTGTCGGCCCGGTCGCCGAGGGACAGCACGGTGCGCAGCCGGTCCGCGGCGCCGAGGGTGGTCTCGCCGTCCATGGTGTAGGCGCGCTGCGTGCGGGTGGTGGTGGCGCCCCGGGTGACGCTCTCCTCGTCGCTCCAGGAGGCGGTGAGGGCGTCACGGTCCTCCCCCTCGGTCCAGCGGTGGGCGGAGGTGGCGCGGACGGCCCGGGTGACGGTGGTGGTGACCCGGCCGTGGGAGGTGTCGAGGTGCCCGGTGACGATGAGGCGGTGCCCGCCCTCGGTGTCCAGACGGTGTTCGGCGCCGGGGGCGGGGGCGGGGGTCCAGTGCGTGCCGCCCTCCGGGGCACCCTCCTCGTGCCGGGTCAGGGCTCCGGTGACGACCGGGCGGCCGTGGTCCTGCCACAGGAGCAGGTTGGCGGGGGTGCTCCAGCCGCTCTGGCCGGCCGGCACCCCGGCGACGGAGACCTCGATCCGGTGCGGGCGGCCGTCGTTGAGGAGGGCGGCGTAGGGGGTGAGGTCGTAGCGCAGGGGCTGGACGTCGAAGGCGCGGGGGCCGGGGGTGACGTACCAGAGGAAGGGGTTGGACCAGCCGCCGGTCCAGACGGTCGGGAAGGGGGCGGCGAGGCCCGCGAGCTGTCCGTCGACGGAGATCCGGACCTCGCGGTAGGGCCCGTCGGCGGCCTTGCAGGAGTAGGGGGCGGCATCGGGGACGGTCAGGTACCAGTACTCCTCGCAGCCGCCTCCGGAGCCGGTGGCGTAGACCTCGGCGAGGAGCCGCTCGGTGTTGCGCGGGGTGGTGACGGCGGGCGTGGTGAGCGGGAGGACCAGGTCGGGGGCGTCGGCGGGCGGGGTGCGGCCCTCGGCGGCATAGAAGGTCAGGGTGACTTTGACGTCGATGACCCCCGTGTAGGTGTCGTCGACCACGTTGCCGATCAGCATCTCGACGGGCTGGGGGCGGCCGAGGGTGTCCCGGTACGCGCTGACGTCCTTCTCCACGGACCACTCGATGCCGTCGGGCGACGGCTCGGGGGTGGAGGTGCGCAGGATCTCCACGCCGCCGAGGGTGAGGTTGCCCAGGCGGTCGTACTGACGCCCCTTGACCTTGCCGTCGAGGCGCAGCACGACCTGGGCCCAGTCGGAGCGGCCGCAGGCGGCGGGTGGGGTGTAGTTCCCCCGGTAGGGGGTGAAGTCCCGGAATTGTGCTTCGGCGAGGGTCACCTCGCAGGAGCGGGTCGGGGGCCGTTCCACTGGCGGGGCGGCGGTGAGCGGGTCGTGCCAGTCGGTGCCGAACTCGGCGGGCGGGGTGGTGCCCGCCGCCGCGGCCGGTCCGGCCAGGACCCCGGCGGCGAGGGTGAGCGCGCCGAGCAGGCCCATGATCCTGATCCTGTGTCGTCTCATGGGCCCGCAGTGAAACCGGTCGCGGCCCTCCGCCGCCAGGTCCCGGGGGGCCCTGGTGGCGCAAAACGTACGGCGCCGGCGCCCGTCGTGCGGCGCCCGCGCCTCGGTGCGGCGGCCCGCTTCAGTGCCCGGCGGGCAGGACGACGATGCCGTCGTCGTCGACGTGGACCGTGTCCCCGGCCCGGAAGGTGACGCCGCCGATGGTGACCGGTTCGTCGACGGTGCCCGCACCGGTCTTGCCGCTCTTGCGGGGGCAGGTGCCCAGTGCCTGCACGCCCAGGTCGAGCTCGCCGAGGGCGACGCTGTCGCGGACGGCACCGTTGACGATCAGTCCGGCCCACCCGGATGCCGCCGCCGCCCCCGCGAGGAGGTCGCCGACCAGGGCGGTGCGCAGCGAGCCGCCGCCGTCCACGACGAGGACGGCGCCCTCACCGGGGGTGTGGACCAGTTGGCGCAGCAGGGCGTTGTCCTCGTGGCAGCGCAGGGTGCGCACGGGCCCGGCGAACAGCCGGCGGCCGCCGATCCGGCGGAAGGGGGTGGCACAGATGCCGAGGTCCTCGCCGTACTCGTCGTAGAGGTCGGCGGTGGGGACGGGGGTGACCGGGTGGGGGCTCATGGTGCGGGGCTCCTCGCAGCTGTCGTACGTCGCGCCGTGCGGGCCCAGCGTAGGCAATGCGGTGTGCGGCCTCAGTCGCGGGAGTTGCCGAAGAGGATGCGGTAGCCGATGAGCAGCACGAGGGAGCCGGCGATGGCGGAGCCCCAGGTGGCGAGGTCGAAGAACTGGTTCTGGATCGGGTGGTCCAGGAACTTCGCGGAGAGCCAGCCGCCGATGAAGGCGCCGACGACGCCGATGAGGGTGGTGCCGATGAGGCCGCCGGGGTCGCGGCCGGGCAGCAGGACCTTGGCGATGCCTCCGGCCAGCAGGCCGAGGATGATCCAGCCGATGATGCCCATGGTCGTTCACTCCGCTCGTTGGTGTGCGTCTCTCCTGGGGGAGACGCCACCGGGGGCGGAACGGTTCTCAGGCCCGGCGGGCGCGCAGCAGCGCGGTGGCCAGGGCCGCGGTCGTCACGGCGCCGACGACCGCGATGCCGCCGCGGGAGCGGTAGCCGAACAGGGAGAGGCTGGAGCGGGCGGAGAAGGCGGAGCCCACGCTCAGCCAGGAGGCCGCCGAGCACAGCGAGAGCGTGGACCCGAAGGAGCCGACGGACAGCGCGCTGCCGACGGAGCCGATGGAGAGCACGGAGCCCACCGAGCCGATGGAGAGGACGGAGTTCCTGGACCACAGGGAGAGGTACGACCGGTCAGCGTCAGCCATGCGGATCATGCTGTCACATGACCGGCCGGAGCGGCCTGCTTTCGGCGGGGCGGGGCGGGGCCGGGACGCCGGGCGGGGTGCGGGTGAGCAGCAGGACCCCGCGCGTGGCGGCGAGGGCTCCGGCGACGGCGAGCAGGATCCCGAGGGCACCGCCCTGGATGCGTTCGCCGAGCAGGATCATCCCGATGGCGGCGGCGGACAGCGGATTGGCCAGGTTGACCACGGCGAGGGGGGCTCCGAGGCCGCCCCGGTAGGCGCGCTGCGAGAGCAGCATCCCGCCGACGGCGAACACCACCACGAGCAGGCCGACCGTGACCACCCGGCCGCTGAGCAGGGCGCCGCCCCGGCCGCCCGCCACGGCGACGGTCTGGGTCAGGGCGGAGGCGGCCGCGGAGGCCAGTCCGGAGGCGGTGGCGTGGCGCAGGCCCGACCGGGGGTCCTTGCGGGCGGTGAGCAGGACGATCACGGCGGCGGTGGCGCCGGAGACGCCGAGGGCCTCGGCGAGGGTGAGGGTGTCGTCGGGCGCCGGGCCGGAGGCGGGGAGCAGCAGCAGACCGAGCCCGACGACGGTCGCCAGGGTGCCCCGCCATTCGGTGGCGGCGACCCGCCGTCCGGCGCCGCGCGCGCCCAGCGGTACGGCGGCCACCAGGGTGAGCGCGCCGAGCGGCTGGACCAGGGTGAGGGGGCCGTAGCGCAGGGCGGCGGCGTGCAGCAGCGCTGCCGCGGCGTTCAGCCCCGCCGACCACCACCAGGCGCCGTTGCCGAGCAGCGCGGCGGCGGTACGGGCGACGGCACGGCGGGCGAGCCGCTCCTGGGCGACGGCGGCGGCCGCGTAGGTCACGGCGGAGGCGAGGCAGAACGCCACGGCGAGGGCGGTGGCGTTCACTGCCCACCCCCGACGGACACGACGGCGGCGGGCACGGACACCGGCAGGCCGGCCCCGGACGGCACGGCGGGGGCCGGGGCCGGGGCAGGGACCGGGGCAGGGACCGGGGCAGGGACCGGGGCAGGGGTCGGGGCCGAGGCAGGGACCGGGGCAGGGACCGGGACTTCGGTGTGGGTTTTCGCGCCGGCCCGTGCGGGGGTCGGGCGGGGGATCAGCAGGAGGGTCGCGCCGAGGAGGGCGGCTGCGACCATCGCGTCGAGCCAGTAGTGGTTGGCCGTGCCGACCACCACGAGCAGGGTGACCAGCGGGTGCAGCAGCCACAGCGCGCGCCACCGCGACCGGGTCGCCGCGATCATGCCGATGGCCAGCATCAGCGCCCACCCGAAGTGCAGCGAGGGCATCGCGGCGAACTGGTTGGCCACGGTGTCGGCGGCCGCCTCGGCGCGGTAGACGGTGGGCCCGTAGACCTGCCCGGTGTCCACCAGGTGCGCGGCCCCGAGCATCCGCGGGGGCGCGAGCGGGAACGACAGGTGCAGGGCGAGCGCGGCACCGGTGAGGACGGCGAGCACCCGGCGGGTCCACAGGTAGTGCCGGGGGCGGCGCAGGTACAGCCAGACCAGGAACAGCGCGGTCGCCGGGAAGTGCACGGCGGCGTAGTAGGTGTTGGCGGTGTGCACGAGGGCGTCCGAGTGCATCAGCAGTCGCTGGACGACGCCCTCGCCGGGCAGGTGCAGGGCGCGCTCGGCGTCCCACACGCGGTCCGCGTTGCGCAGGGCCTCGTCGGTGCGGCCCGTCGAGAGCATCCGGCCCGCCTTGTAGACGGCGAACAGGCTCGCGACGAGCAGCAGCTCGCGTATGAGCCGTCGGCGCGCGTCCCGCTTCCCGGCGGCCGGCCGGGCGGGCGTGGTGTGGGAGGTCATCCCCCGGTCTCACTTCTTTCGGGTGTGGCCACGGGTCCCCGGCGGTCTCCCGTCGGGTCCGGACCCGCTTCCTATCGACACGCCAGTGTATCGATACATTCGCGTATCGATACGCGGGTGTACCGATACGCCTCCGTAGCCGTACACTCGGACACACCGGAACCGGCCGCCCAGGAGATCGCGAGGAGAGCGCACCCATGACGTCGACGCCGCAGGTCACCGCGCGCCGCTCCAAGATCACCCCGGAGCGCGAGCAGGAGTTCTACGACGCCGTCCTGGAGCAGCTGCGGGAGCACGGGTACGAGGCCCTGACCATGGAGGGCATCGCGGCCCGCGCCTGCTGCGGCAAGTCCACGCTCTACCGGCAGTGGAAGACCAAGCCCCGGCTGGTCGCCGCCGCTCTGCGGGCGAGCCGTGCGAGCCGCGGGGACCGGACGCTGGCGAGCGTCGACACCGGCACCCTGGCGGGCGACCTGCGCGAGGCCGCCCTGATCGCCGCCTGCACCTCGGGCCGCGACACCCGCCTCACCCAGGCGCTCGGGCACGCGGTGCTCAGCGACGAGGAGCTCCAGGGCGCGCTGCGCGAGGCCCTGGTCGAACCGGAGCTGACTGCTTTCGACGCGATCGTGGCGCGGGCGGTGGCGCGGGGCGAGATCGCCCCGGACCATCCGGCCGTGGAGTTCCTGCCGGCGCAGCTGATGGGCGTGCTGCGGATCCGGCCGGTGCTGGAGGGGCGTTACGCGGACGCCGACTACCTGGTCAGGTTCGTCGACGCGGCCCTGCTGCCGTCGCTCGGCATCTCCCCCTGACCCCCATACCGGTGGGCCGCCGTCCACGATGACCGGACGGCGACCTGCTCGCGCTGCCTCGTGGGGACGGCGGCAGCGCGCCACCCGGACGGGGCGGCGGTCACTCCCGAGCAGAGTGGCCGCCGCCCCGTCCGAGAGGCTGCCGGAACCTTCCGTGCGCGGGACGCGCGGGATCAGCCCCGCGCGGCGCCCATGACCCGGGCGAACTCCTCCGGGTCCGCGTCGAACCCCCGCGGACGCGCGTCCAGCGCCCAGCCGCCCGCGCCGTCCCGGACGAACTCCGCGACGGTGGCCGCCGTGGCGTGCTCCACCTCGGCGAAGTCGCCGGTCGCGAGGTCGGTGTAACCCTCGCGTATCCGCAGCCCCTTGCCGGCCACCCCGCCGAAGGTCCTGCGGACGGGCTCCGCGCCGGGACCGGCGTCCTGGATCACCACGCCGACCACCACCCGGCCCAGCTCCGGCGCCAGCCGGTCCAGTTCGAGGGTCATCACCTCGTCGAAGCCGAAGCCCTGCCCGGTACGGCTGTCCCGGGTCAGGGTGATGGTGCCGTCGGGGGCGCGGCTGCCGAAGTGCACGAGGTAGACCGGCTCCCCGTACGGGTCGGAGGCCGCGTACACCGCCGCGACGATGTCCAGGTCGTTGGCGGGGGTACCGGCCGGGCTGGGATCCCAGCGCAGCGCTATCTCCACCTTGGCCAGACTCTTGCGTACCGCACTCATCGAACTCCCCCTCCGCCCGGCCGCTTTGGCCCGTGCCGCCCTGCCATGCTGTCACGCGCAGGTGATCACGGGGCGAAGCACCGTATGTTCCCGGCCAGTCCGGACGGTCACCGGGTGAGGTCGACGCGTACGGTCTCCACCCAGTGCGGCGGCTGCGGGGCGTCCGCCCCGATCAGCGCGGCGATCAGCCGGCAGGACTGCGGCTCCTGCGGCCACGAGGTGTACCCGTCGGTCAGGACGACCACGACGTTCGGCCGGTCGGGCAGGGACAGCGCGGCCCTGATGCCCACCCGCATGTCGGTGCCGCCACCGCCCGCCAGTTCCACCTGGCCGCCGCGGGTCACCCGGGCCACGGTGTGCACGTCGGCGTCGCAGGCCAGGACGGCGACCCGGTTGCCCCCGACCCCCACTTCCCGGAGCACGCCGGTGACCTCGCCCAGCGCCGCCGCGAGCTCCTCCTCGCCCATCGACCCGGAGGTGTCGATGACGATCGCGACCCTCGGCAGCGGGCGGCGCAGGCTCGGGAGCACGACCCGGCCGCCGAGTGCGGGCGTGCGGCGCGAGGGGCGCCGGTAGGTGTAGTCGACGGCGCCGCCCGCCCAGGCCGCGGCCTCCCGCACCGCCCCGGACAGGGCGCGGCGCCAGTCCACGGTGGGCTCCAGCACCTCGCGGGCCCAGCGGTCCCAGCCGGCGGGAAGGGTGCCTCGGGTGCGCTGGTGGGCCCGCATGGCCTGCGCGGTGGCGCGGCGCAGGGCCTCCGCCTCCGCCGGGCCGATCCCGCTGGGGGTCCGCCCCTCTCCCCCGCCCGGCCCGGCCTCCCACGGCCGCGCGATCCCGTGTGCCCCGGAGCCGCAGTCCACGCCGTGCGGCGGGGTCGCGGGAACCCCCGGCAGGTACTCCTCGAACAGCCCGCCCTTGGAGAGGCCGAAGAGGCGGGGTTCCATCCGCCCGGCGGGCAGGGCCAGTCCGTCGGCGAGGAGGTCGTCGTTGATCTCGCAGTCCTGGGCGATGTTGATCCGGACCGGATCGCGCTGGTCGGCCGGCGGGAGCCGGTCGGCGCGGCCGTGGTGGTCGCGCAGCAGGTGGGCCACCTCGTGGATCCACACGCCCGCCAGCTCCGGTACGGGGGTCCGCTCGACGAACGCGGGCGAGACGTAGCAGCGCCAGTGCCGGTCGACGCCCATCGTGGCCACCCCGGACGGGCCCGGGGAGGGAACGACGGTGAGGGCGTAGAGGGCGGAGGCGAGGTAGGGGCGGGCCTCGGCGGCGGCGTACCGGGCGGCGAGCAGCTTCGCCCGGTCCAGGACCGGGCCCGGGGACGGATCCGGGTCCGGATCCGGGTCCGGGTACGGATCCGGGTCCGGGGACCGCTCCGGGTCCGGGTACGGCGGTTCCTCCTGCACGGCGCGGCGCCCCGTCAGCGGGCGCCGGGCAGGGAGCCGGCGAGCTGGAGCAGCTCCACGAAGGCGTCGATCCCGGCCGGTACGGGCCAGGCCGGCTCCCGCATCGCGGCCAGGTCGGCGGCGGCCCGCGCGGCCACGTCGGGCACCCCGGCGTCGACGGCCTTGGCGAGCACCACCCAGCCGGCCTCCCAGCGGGCGCGCGTCGGGTCGCTCTGCACGGCGGCCACCACGGCGATGAGGAAGGCCAGCTGGCGGTCGCCGCGCTCGGGGAGCGCGAAGGCCTCCGGGTGCGCGAGGACCCGCTCCGGGTCGGGCAGGTCGAGGTGCTCCAGGTAGGAGAGCAGTTCCAGGCCCGCCCCGTCGCCGACCGCCCCGGTGAGCACGGCGGACAGCGCCTCGCCGCTCGCCCCGGCCGCGTACCCGGTGGCCAGGAGGCGCAGCGCCATCTCCCAGGTGCGGGGGGAGGGCCAGGCCCGGCCGCGGCCCTCGGCGTCGTCCGGCAGGTGGTGGACGAGGCCCGGCCGGGCGGTCAGGAAGCCGGAGACCACGCCCCGGGCCCGGGCGGCGGCACCCGCCGCCCGCGCGGGGTCCACGGTGGGGATGGGCGCCTCGGGCCAGGTTCCGGCCATGCCGCGGGCCACCGTGCGCGGGTCGTGCGTCCAGTCGAGGTGGACGAACCGGTTGGCGAGCGGCGGGCTCAGGTGCCAGCCGTCCGCCGCGCTGGACGGCGGGTTGGCCGCCGCGACGATCCGTACGGCTTCGGGCAGCACCAGGCTGCCGACGCGGCGTTCGAGGACGACCCTCAGCAGGGCGGCCTGGACCGCGGGCGGGGCGGAGGACAACTCGTCGAAGAACAGCAGTCCGTGTCCGGTGCGGGCCAGGCGCACCGCCCAGTCCGGCGGGGCCATCGGGACGCCGGTGGTGGCGGGGTCGTCGCCGACGATCGGCAGCCCGGCGAAGTCGGAGGGCTCGTGGACGCTGGCGATGACCGTCTCCAGCCCGACCCCGAGGGTGGCGGCCAGCCGCTCCATGCCGGCGGACTTGCCGATGCCGGGCTCGCCCCACAGCAGGACGGGCTGGTTGGCCGTCACGGCCAGGGCCAGGGCTTCGAGCTGGGGAAGGACGGCGGGCTCGGTACGGGTGGCGCCGAGCCGGGCGTTGAGGGCGTCGGCGGCGGCCAGCGGGCCGGCCGGGTGGTGCTGTGCCTGCGCGGTGCTCACCGGTCCCCGGCCCCTTCCCGTTCTCCGTCGCTTCCTTCGGACTCTTCGTCGCCGTCGAGGGGGTCCCCCTCGTAGGCGTCCTGCCGCTCCTCGCCGGCCTCCTCCTCGTCCCGCCACTCCATGTACTCGTCGAAGTAGTCGGCTCCGATGTCCGGGTACCGCTCGTCCACCAGCTCCCGCACGAAGGTCAGGTCCGTGCGCCGGAAGCGGCGCACCAGCTGGCTCAGGGACATCTCGGCCTCGTCGGTCACGTCGAGGCGTGCCCCGGCGTCGATCAGCGCCCGGACGAGGCCGGCGGTGCCGCCGTCCCGGACGGCGGCCAGCAGCGCGGTACGGCCGGCGACGTCCTCGGTCTCCAGACCGAGTCCGGCCGCCAGCAGCCGGGGCAGGAGTTCCTCGTGCTCCAGCTGGGGCAGCAGGTGCAGCAGGGTGCGGCCCTTGCCGTCCCGGACGTGGGGGTCGACACCCGCGTCGAGGAGGTGGAGCACGCCGGGGGCGTCCCCGTGTTCGGCGCGCAGGAAGAGGTCCCGGCGCTCGGCCCGCAGGGCGCGCGGGAGCCTCCCCTGACCCGAGGTCCACGCCTCGCGGACGGCGAAGCAGCCGGAAACGGTCCCGCCGAAGGCCCGCAGGGCGCTCTCGCGCTGCTGCTCCTGGGCGGTGTGCGGCACGTCGAGTACGCCGCCCCGCGAGCGGACCTCGTGCCAGACGCCGGTGCACCGCACCCGCACGGGCTGCGGCGCGGCGGGGCCGGGCGGCCCCTGGGCCGGACCCGAGCCGGGGAAGAGGGCGGCGGTGACCAGGGGGTGCAGCGCGCTCGGGGCGATCCGGCCGGTCCGCAGCAGCTGGAGGTCGGGCAGCGGGTGCCAGGCGTACTCGGGCAGCCGGGGCACCCCGCGCAGCTGGTCCGGCTCGGCGAGGCGCACGCGCAACGGCAGGGCGGGGTCCGGGCCCTGGCCCGCCGGGGTGCCGGGGAGCTCCAGGATGACGCGGCAACGCCAGTCGGGAACGTACCGGAAACGCTTCCCGGCGCCGGCCGCCGCCAGCAGCCGGACCTCGGACAGCAGCCGCGCCGGGTCCGTGCCGGAGGCCGCCAGTGCCGCGAGGGCCCGTTCGGGCGAGTTGACCGACCGCTCCGGCACTTCGAGGTCCAGCGCCGTACCGGACGCCGCGAAGGCTTCGATGAAGTCACCGCGGGCCGCCAGGACCGCGGCCCATTCGACGCGGCCCGCCGCGTCGGCGGGTCCCGGGTCGGCGGTGGGCAGTTCGCCGTCGCCGAGCGGGGTGCCGTCGGGGCGGAAGAAGGGGAGCCTGTCGGCCGGGCCGTAGCGGGAGCGGAGTTCGGCCGTGCGCCGTACGTCCCAGAAGTGGCGGGCGGCCGTCCAGTCCTCGGTGGTCCAGTCGATGCGGCTGCCGACCGTGTGGTCCGGGGACAGCGGCGCGCACTGCAGCCGCAGCCGCTGCGGGCCGTCGACCATCCCGAAGGTGGTGACGTGCAGCACGGGCACCCCGCGTCCCCGGCGGGGCCCGCCGTCCGGGGCGTAGGAGGCCAGCAGGACCCGGCGGCTCGGAGCGAGCGTGGTGCGCCCGCCGTGGACCCGGGGGAGGTGCCATCGCAGCAGGTCGGGGGCGAAGTGGCGCAGGTCCTCGGTGACCGCGTCGGCCACGGCGGCGCCGTGGCGGGAGCCGAGGGCCGCCGGGTCGAAGCCGATCTCGACGGACGCGGCGGCGCAGGCGGCCCGCCAGTCCCCCGCCAGGCGGTGCCGGGTGGCCCGCTCGATCATCCAGGCGGGTACGGCGTAGCGGCGGACCCGCAGCCAGGAGCCCGCCGCCTCGGGCGAAAGGGCCCCGGGCGCGCGGAGGTCGGGGCTCATCGGTACACGCTGCCGATGGCGCGGAGGTCCGGGTGGGCCGCGCGGGCGGGGCGCAGCCGTTCGGTGAAGGAACGCTTGACGCGGCGGGGCAGGCCGGGGCCCAGTCCGACGTGCTCCAGCGGGCTGTCGTCGGGCAGCGCGGCGAGGAGGTGCTTGGCCCCGCGGCCGGTGAGGCCGGTGTGGCGCAGTTCCAGGCGGCGCAGCGGGCTGCCGGGGAGGGCGGCGGCCAGGGCGTACGCGCCTTCGTCCCCGGGGTCGTTGCCGGTCGAGCCGAGGCTGCGCTCGGACATGGTGCGGCCGAGGTCGAGCGACTCGATGCCGCCCAGCGCGTCGGCGAGGGCGCGCGCTCCGGCGGCGCCGATGCCGTTGCCGCCGAGACCGAGGCGCACCGGGCGGGCGGGGCCGGCGTCCGCCGCGGCGGCGGCCAGGACGGCGGCGCCCTCGTCCCCGAGGTGGTTGGCGGGCACGTACAGCTCGCGCACCCCGGCGTCGCGGATGAGGGCGGCGAGCAGCGGGGCGTCGGCGGCGGTGAGGCCGTTGCCGCCGAGGAAGATCCGCTCCAGCGGCGCCCCCCGGGTGAGCAGCGCGTCGAGGAGCAGCCGTACGCCGTCGGCGCCGATGCCGGTGTTGACCAGGTCGAGGGTGCGCAGCGTGGTGTTGCGGCGCAGCAGGGCGGCGAGGGTGCGGGCGCCGTCGGCGTGGAGGGGGTTGCGCTTGAGCCAGAGCGCGCGGACGGTGGTGTCCTCGGCGAGGGCTCCGGCGAGGGCGAGCGCTCCGTCCGGGCCGATCCGGTTGCAGCCGAGGTAGAGGGTGTGCACCCCGTGTCCGGTGCCCGCGCGGGTGAGGGTTTCGGCCAGGGCGGCGGCGCCGGTGTCGGTGAGGGCGTTGGTGCCGAGCAGCAGGTGCGCGGCGTGCGGGGAGGCGATGGCGGCGGGCAGCAGCCGGGCCGCTCCGGCGGGGCCGAGGCCCTGCTTGCAGAGGTCCAGGCGGCCGTCGGCGCGCAGGGTGCCGAGCGGGAAGGTCTCGTCGGCCCCGACGGGCCGGACGTCCGCGAGGCGGGCGAGCAGCGGGTCCAGGGCCGTCGGATCCGCGAGGGGCATGTCGGGGTGCTCGATCGCGGGGCACCGTACGGGCGTCGGCTGTGTCATCACCACTCCACCGGTTTCCTCGCCGGCGCCCGGCGACCCACCACTTCGTTGACTGCGTGTACGACGCCGCGCCGGCACGCGGACGCGGCGGTACGGCGGTCGGAAGGAGACGCAAGACCGGTCGGATTCGAACCGACGTCCTCCAGCTCGATGCTTGGGCGCGACGACCTCTGCGCTACGGCCTTGCTGCGGTGATCATACCGACACGACGGCCGAAAATCGATCACCAGTTTGAAAGATCCCGGCAGGCCGGGGCGGTGACCGGTCCACCCGCCCCGGCGGCCGTCCCCCGGCTACCAGTCCCCGTCCTGCACCGGCTCGCCGGGCCGCGGCGCGTTGCCGAGGGGGGTCACCTGGCCGGGGACCGGGGGGACCCACGGGGCGTGGTCGTCGCCGAGCCATTCGCCGACCGGTTTGACGGCGCCCAGCGGTCCGGCGGCCGGGAGGTCGGTGCCGGTCTCGTCGTAGTAGTCGTACCAGGGCAGGCCGGCCCGGGTGTAGGCGGCCCGGTCCACAGGCGACGGGGGTGCGTCCTCGCCGGTGATGCGGCGCCACTCGGGCGGGGGCACCAGGTGGACGAAGACCCGCGCGGCCGGCCGGTCGGACCAGTCGGCGGGCCGGCGGTCGTCGCGGTAGACCTCCTGACGCATCGTCCCGCCGACGCCGAGCCCCATCGCCGGGGCCGACGCCCGGGGGACGGAGGCGGGGGCGGCCGCCATCGGCGCCGGCGCAGGGGCGCCGTAGCCGAAGCCGGCGGGCGCGGAGCCGGGGGCGGACGGGCGGGCCCGCAGGGCGCGCTCCCGTTCGGCCTCGCGCCACTTCGCCAGCTCCCGGGGGTTCAGCGCGAACGCCTGGAGCTGCACCCCGCCGATGGTCTCCTCGCCGGTGACCTGCCCCTCGACCGTGGCGCCGAGGCCGAGCGGCACGGCCACGAACTGCCGCACCGTCCCGTCGCCCGAGTTGATCCCGTCGAGCCAGGGCTGGCGCGGCAGCACCACGTAGTTCTGGGGCCTCCGCGAGAGCCGCCCCGTCCAGCGCTCGCCGGAGACGGCGCACACCTTGCCGACGCCGACCTGCAGGGCGGCGGGCTCCCGCGAGCCGCCGAAGCCGAGCCACATCGCCTCGCGCAGGTACACCGGCAGCATCACGCCGCCCTTGGCCCGCCACTGCGGCGGGACGGTGTCCGGGTAGTCCTCGACACGCCGCAGCGGGAACTCCCCCAGGCCGGGCGGGAGGGCGTGCGTCCCCGACTCCGGGAGGCGCAATGTCCGGATGAACCGGATACGTGCTCCGTCGCCCAACAGGAGCGTGTTCCCCTCGACCCTTGCCCCGCCCGTCACTTCGTCCGCCACACGCCCGGCCCCCCTATCTCCTGTGACGACCCGGGACCGGCGAAGATCCTCCGGCCGGACCGGATCGTTATCCTCAAGTTTTACTCAGATCTAGTGACGCTGTGCCCGTCACCTTCCTAGCTTCCTCATACACGTGCCATGACGCCCCCGCGGTTGCGCGTGCCCCCCGTTCCCGCGATTCCCCCCCGTGGGACCGCGTTCCCGAGGAAAGAGTTCAGCATGAAGGTTCCCAAGGCCGGTGCGGTCGCCGCTGTGATCGCCCTAGCCGCCACCGCCTCCGGCTGTGGTGGTGACGCCCCGAAGGAGCCCCTCTCCATCGGGATCAAGTTCGACCAGCCGGGCATCGGCATGCGCGAGGCCGACGGCACCTTCACCGGTTTCGACGTCGACGTGGCCACGTACATCGCGAAGGAGCTGGGCTACAAGCCGAACGAGATCGAGTTCAAGCAGGTGTACAGCTCCGACCGTGAGCTGCTGCTCCAGTACAACGAGGTCAAGTTCGTCGCGGCGAGCTATTCGATCAACGCCAAGCGGCAGGAGAAGGTCGACTTCGCCGGGCCGTACTTCGTCGCGCACCAGGACCTGCTGGTCCGCGCCGACGACGGCTCGATCACCAAGGGCGAGGACCTCAACACCAAGAAGCTGTGCTCGGTGACGGGATCGACCTCCGCCGAGAACGTCAAGAACAACCTCGCGCCCAAGGCCAGCGTGCTGGAGCTCGGCGGCTACTCGGAGTGCCTCGTCGCGCTCCAGGACGGCCTCGTCGACGCGATGACCACGGACAACTCCATCCTCGCCGGGTACTCGGCCAGGAAGGGCAACGAGGGCAAGTTCAAGCTGGTGGGCCTGCGGCTGAGCAACGAGAACTACGGCATCGGCGTCAAGAAGGGCGACAACGACCTCCAGCGCAAGATCAACACGGCGCTCACCAAGATGGTCTCGGACGGCTCCTGGGAAGCGGCCGTGAAGAAGAACTTCGGGCCGGCGAACTACAAGTACGAGCCGGCACCCCAGGTCACGACGGGCAGCTGACTCCCCTCGCCGCGACGGAGGGGCCGCGCGGGCCCCTCCGGGGACGGCGGGGCTCAGCGGTCGCGGCCCAGCTCCCGGAAGCCCTCCGTGAAGCGCGCGAACAGCCGGGCGAACTCGGCGCGCTCCCCGTCCGACCAGTCCGCCGTCACCCGCTCCACCACCGCCCGCCGCAGCGCGTGCGCCTCGTCGAGCGCCACGCGCCCGGCGGGCGTGACGGCCAGGGGCGCGCGCCGTCCGTCCGTCCGGTCGGCGCCCCGCCGCACCCAGCCCGCCGCCACCGCCGCCGTCACCAGACGGCTGGCCCGGGGCTGGTCGACGCGCAGGGCGTCCGCCACGCCCCGTACGCCCACCGGCTCCCCCGCCTCCTCGGCCGCCTCCACCACGTCCAGGACGTCGAACGCCGGACCGCCGCCCTGGTCCGCACCGGCTCCGGCGAGGCGGGCGAGGGTGCGCCGGGTGACGCTGCGCCGCATCGAGACCATGGCCCGCTCGATCCGCGCCACGTCGGTGCGCGCGCCCGCGTCGGCCTTCCCCATGCCCGCCTCCAGATGGATACTCATCGACAACCACTTGTCACTTTTCATATTTCATGGGGGAGGCGGACGGTCATGACCACCCCGTCGCGGCTCAAGCCGATCGGTTACTACCTCAAGCACCTCGACGCCCTGATCGACCGGGAGTTCGACCTGGTCCTCGCGGCGCAGGACCTCACCCGGCGCCACTGGCAGGTCCTGCACGCCCTCACCACCGACGGCCCGCGGGACCCCGCCGGCCTCGCGGAGCGGCTGCTCCCGTTCTGGGACCGGGACGCGATCACCCTCGACGAGGTCACCTCCGCCCTGGCCGCCCGCGGCTGGATCGCCCTCGACCCGGACTCCGGGACGTACGCGCTCACCGCCGCGGGAGACCGGGGCCACGCGGACGCCGAACGGCTCGTCATGGCGGCCCGGGGCCGCGTGGCCGCCGGGGTCACCGACGAGGAGTACCTCGCCACCGTCGGCGTCCTCGCCCGGATGTGCGCCAACCTCGAAGGGACCGGCTGACGGTTACGCCAGCGGCGCCTTGGCCCGCAGCACCGTGAGGAACTCCCGCATCCACGCCGAGTGGTCGGGCCACGCGCGGGCGGAGACCAGGGTGCCGTCGACCACGGCCTCGGAGTCCTCGAAACCGGCCCCCGCCGCCCTCATGTCCGGCTCCAGCGCCGGGTAGGCGGTGACCCGGCGGCCGTCCAGGGCCCCGCTCGCGGCGGTGATCAGCGGTCCGTGGCAGATCTGCGCGATCGGCTTGTCGGCCCCTGCGAAGGCGGCCAGGATCCGCCGCACGTCGGGGTCGTTGCGCAGGTACTCCGGCGCGCGCCCGCCGGGGACGACCACGGCGGCGTACTGCTCGGGAACTACGTCCGCGAAGGCGATGTCGGCCGGCCAGGTGTAGCCGGGCTTCTCCGTGTAGGTGTCGAAGCCCTCCTCGAAGTCGTGCACGACGAAGCGCAGCTTCTTGACCGAGGGGGCCGCGATGTGCACCTCGTACCCCTCCTCGCGCAGGCGCTGGTAGGGGTAGAGGACCTCCAGCGACTCCGCCGCGTCGCCGGTCACGATGAGGATCTTCGCTGCCATGGGCTGCTCCCGGTAGGACTGTTCACGGTCACCTCGGCCCTGCCGAGGCCACCGCTACCGTGCCCGAGCCGGCCGGACGGCAAACCCCAAGGTCCGCGCCCCCGACACATGGCCTTTACCTGTTGGGCACATGACAATGTGACTCTCGCTCTGCCACCTGACACCCCGCCAACTGCCATGGTGGGGACGGTGCGTGTGGAGAGGTGTCCCCCACGTCATGAGAATCTCCCGTACCACCCCCTGGGCGGCCGCCGCGGCGGCCGCCGCGCTGTTGCTCGTACCGGCCACCGCCACGGCGGGCCAGCGGACGGCGGCACCCCACGCCGCGGCCGCCCCGGCCGGCTCGGTCGGCTCGGTCGACGCGTACTACGCCGCGGCCGAGGGCAAGACCGGCGCCGCGCTGAAGACGGCCCTGCACAACATCATCAAGAACCAGTCCAAGGTCACGTACGACGGCGTGTGGAACGCGCTGAAGGTGACCGACCAGGACCCGGCGAACCCCAACAACGTCATCCTCGTCTACTCCGGCCGCTCCCAGTCCAAGTCGAGCAACGGCGGCGGGGTCAACGACTGGAACCGCGAGCACGTCTGGGCCAAGAGCCACGGCGACTTCGGCACCGCCACCGGCCCGGGTACCGACCTGCACCACCTGCGCCCCGAAGACGTCACCGTCAACAGCACGCGCGGCAACAAGGACTTCGACATGGGCGGCAGCCCGGTGGCGGAGGCCCCGGGCAGCTACACCGACGCCGACTCCTTCGAGCCCCGGGACGCGGTCAAGGGCGACGTCGCGCGGATGCTGCTGTACATGGCGGTGCGCTACGACGGCGGTGACGGTTTCGCCGACCTGGAGGTCAACGACAAGGTCGACAACGGCAGCGCACCGGCGATAGGCCGGATCAGCGTGCTGAAGCAGTGGAACCAGCAGGACCCGCCGGACGCCTTCGAGCAGCGCCGCAACCAGGTCATCTACGACACCTACCAGCACAACCGCAACCCGTTCATCGACCACCCGGAGTGGGTCAACTCCATCTGGTAGCCGACCCTCCCCGACCCTCCCCGACCTGTCCGGGCCCGACGGATCACGGGCCCGGACCGGGCGTCAGACGCGGTCGGCGGCGATCAGCACGTACTGGAACGACCCGTCCTCGTAGGACTTGATGAAGGCCTCCTCGATACCCGTCACCAGGGAGGACGTGGCCCGCAGCCGCCAGTAGGGCAGCGTGTCCGGGGTGAGGTCGATGACGGTCTGCGGGACCAGACGGTTGTCGGCCATGGCGCGCAGGTACTCGCGCCGCGAGTGGATGTTGCACTCGAAGTGGGCGTTGATCTGCGAGACCCACTTCGACGGCTGGCCGTACTTCGGGTTCCAGCAGCCGGTGATGGTCACGTAGCGGCCGCCGACCTTGAGGATGCGGGAGTGCTCGGCCATCAGGTCGTGCAGGTCGACGTACATGCTGGACTCGTTGTTCCAGGAGGCGGACACTGAGCCGCTCTCCAGGGGCGTGTCGAGCATGTTGCAGACGCGGGCGCGGACGTGGTCCGCGATGCCCAGCTCACGCGCGCGCTGGTTGGCGAAGTCGGCCTGCTTGGCCGACAGGGTGACGCCCTCCACCTTGCACCCGAAGCGCTGGTGGGCCATCACCATCGAGCCGCCACGGCCGCAGCCGGCGTCGACCAGCGTGTCGTCGCGCCCGATGGCGCCCAGGCCGTCGAGCAGTACGTCGGTCTGGGCCGACTCCAGCCGGTGCAGCTCGGCGACCAGCTTCTTCTCGTACGTGCTGTCGGCGGGGTCCCCGAGGGCCTCCGTGGCGACGGGGCCGACGCCGTAGTGGTGGTGGTAGAGACCGTCGACATCGCCGAGGCGCAGGTTCACGGGCCGGGCCTCTTCGTTCCAGTACCGGGCGATGTCGCCCTGGTAGGGCGTCGCCGGGGCCGGGATGAATGCTGAGGCGCCAAGGGTGGGAGTGATCTCAGTGGTCACGGATGGGTCCATTCCTTACCAGAAGTCGGGCAGGCTGTAGCGGTAGGTGTTGGTCATGTGCCAGTAGTGGTTGCCGTCGACCCAGACGGCCACGCCCCGCAGGAAGCGGAGCATGCGCGGGTCGGGCCAGGAGGCGGCCAACGCGGCGGCCTCGGCCTCGAACGCGTGCATGAGCTCGTTGTGGACCTCGACCGCCTTGAGGTAGCCCTCCTTGTCGGAGAGACCTTCCTGCTCGGCGATCACCACCGGCAGGTTCAGGTGTTTGCCGGGGCTCTTGAGCTCCTTGGTGTACGAGTAGAGGTCGTTCGAGATCGTGGTGGCGTTGCCGGCGAGCGCGATGACCCGCTGCAGGGCGGGCAGGGCGTGCAGGTCCGGCGGCAGCTCGTAGCCGCCGACGGTGTCGGTGATGGTGGGGCAGGGGCGGAAGTTGTTGAACTGCCGCATCGACAGGTACTCCCACACCTCGGGCGTGTAGTCCGTCTGCGCCCAGGCCGCCTCCGCGAGGTACCCCATGTGCAGCCGGGCCATGTCGTGGCGGAACCGGTCGGCCTGGGAGGGGGTGGCGGCCTCGGAGAAGTACGCCATGGCCGAGCGGTAGGAACGGCGGGCGGCGTCCGAGAGCAGGGACTCGGCCCACAGCGGCTGGTACTCCGCCGTCGTGTGGAGCGGGTCCAGGGCGGTGTGGGCCAGCAGAAGCCTTCCTCCAAGGCCGACCGGCGAGCCTCCGTGGTCCTCGCAGTAGACGTCGTCGACGACGTTCTCGGCGACCATCAGCCGGGTGGCGATCATCAGGTGGTCGACGGTCGGGGCGTCCGGGTGGCAGGCGACCATGTAGCGGCCCACGGAGAAGCCGTCGAACTGGTCCTCCCACTCCGGGGGGTAGGCCTCGACCTCGTCCACCGCCCACCGCTTGATCCGTCGGCTGACCTCCGCCACACGGACGGGGTCGGGCTCCGGCACGGGGTGGTGGTAGAGACCGGGGATCGGCCGGCCCTCCGCCGCAGCGGCCTCCGTCCCCGGCCGCGCGGACGGGACGGCTGCCGCCGCCGGGTCCGCCGCGGCGGACGGGACGGGCGGCCCTTCGCGCCGGGCCGGGTGCAGCACTGCCGTGCCCATGCCGCTCGGGCCGCGGACGATCCGGTCGAGGGCGGGGTTGGGTCCCGGGACCGTGGCGGCCCCGGCCCCGGCCGGTGCGGCCGCGGCCGGCTCCGGTACGGAGGTCCGGGCGCCGGGTCCGAAGGGCAGCGACGGTCCGGTCGGCAGGGGCGGCCGGAGAGCGGTGCCGGGAAGGGCCGACCGCAGGGGGGACGTCCCGGAGTCGGGCATCCATGGCTCCTAAGTGAGATGGGTGGGCTGTTCCGTATCTCGGGCAGGCGGCACCGCTCGGCACACCGCCGTGCGGGACGGACGGACCGGACGGGCCCTGAGGAGCGCGCACGCCGGACACCCCCGCGGGGGTGTCCGGCGGATCAGGGCCGGCCGGCCCGGTCCCGGCCCTGACCGCCGGGACACTCCCTAGTCGCGGCTCCGCGCGATCTGCACGTTCTCCAGCACGCCGAGCGCGTCGGGAACGAGGATGGCGGCGGAGTAGTACGTGGTCACCAGGTAGGAGATGATGGCCTGCTCGTCGATCCCCATGAACCGCACCGACAGGCCCGGTTCGTACTCCTCCGGCAGCCCGGTCTGGCGCAGACCGACGACGCCCTGGTTGTCCTCGCCGGTGCGCATGGCGAGGATCGAGCTGGTGTTGTCCTTGCTGATCGGGATCTTGTTGCACGGCAGGATCGGGACACCGCGCCAGGCCGGTACCTGCTGACCGCCGAGGTCGACGTGGTCCGGGTAGAGCCCGCGGGCGTTGAGTTCGCGCCCGATGGCCGCGATGGTCCGCGGGTGTGCGAAGAACAGCTTGGTGCCGCGCCGGCGGCAGAGCAGTTCATCGAGGTCGTCCGGGGTGGGCGGGCCGGAGTGGGTCTGGATCCGCTGCTTGAAGGAGGCGTTGTGCAGCAGACCGAATTCCCGGTTGTTGATCAGCTCGTGCTCCTGGCGCTCGCGCAGCGCCTCGATGGTGAGCCTGAGCTGTTCCTCGGTCTGGTTGTGCGGGCCGTTGTAGAGGTCGACCACGCGGGTGTGGACCCGCAGGACCGTCTGCGCGATGGAGAGTTCGTACTCGCGCGGGTTGAGCTCGTAGTCGACGAAGGTGCCGGGCAGCTCGGGCTCGCCGGTGTGGCCGGCGGACATGGCGATCTCGGCCTCGCCGTGCTTGTTCTGCCGCTGCCTCGGCAGGCTGCTGAACTGCTGTACGTGCGCCTGGAGTTGCGGCGCGTTGGACAGGACGGAGGCGAAGTCGGCACGGGAAAGGCTGAGCAGGGTGCCCGCGGTCTCGGCGGTGGCGCTGTAGTCCCACTCGGCGTCGGCGTCCAGCAGGGCGTTCTCGCCGAACCGGTCGCCGTCGGCGAGGACGGCGACGGCGACCTCGTCGCCGTACTTGCCGACCGAGGTCTGGGCGATCCGGCCGTGGGCGATCAGGTGGATCCGGTCGGCCGGGGTGCCGCGCTGGACGAGGACCTCACCGGGTCCGAAGTCGCGCTGGACGCAGCGGGCGGCGAGCGCGCCGAGCACCTCGACGTCGTCGAAGCCCCGCAGCAGCGCGAGTTCGCCGAGTTCCCGCGGGATCACGCGGACGGTGGCGCCGTCCTGCACGAACTCGATGCGCCCGTCACCCACGGTGTAGCTGAGGCGGCGGTTCACCCGGTAGGTGCCGCCCTTGGTTTCGACCCAGGGGAGCGTCCGCAGCAGCCAGCGGGAGGTGATCTCCTGCATCTGCGGGGCGGACTTGGTGGTGGTGGCAAGGTTGCGGGCGGCCGCCGTACCCAGGCTGGACTGCCGGGGCGGAGCGGACTGCGGCTCCGTGCTGGCGTCAACGGTCATCGGGCGAGCTCTCCTTCGCGGGGGCGGTGACCGTCGTCGCACACGGACGGGGTGGTCAACCGGTGAAAAGAGGAAGAAAGAGGAACAGGAGCAAGGGGGACGGACATCCGGGGAGTCCGCCCGAATCCGTTGGAACAGTAACGGCGGCGGAACCGGTGATCGTCATGAGGCCGAGGGCATTACCTCGATCCGGCGATCTCCGTCTCAGGTGCGTTTGCCCTGACGGCCGACCACATTCAAGCCCGGTCGAACATGGGTCCGATACGCCGCAGCGGGCCGCTCCCGCACCCCTCTCCCCCCCACGCGTCACAGAGGTTTACGGGCGTCCCATCGCCACCACCTCCGGCCCCGCAGGCCCGCACGCTGCCACGACGCGATCCCCCGGTGTCACCCGGACCGGGACCGGACACCGGCGCGGGGCCGTTCCCGCCCTCCCGCGCTCCGGGAACGACCGTCGCCCCGGCGTGCGCTTGCGTGTGGATCCGGACAACTCCCCCGCCGATCAGCGGCCTTCACCCCCCGACGCGGTCGGCGAGGGCCCTGAAGTCGGCCCAGGGTGCCTGCGGCGGGCGGGCGTCCCAGAGCTTCTGGGACAGGGCCGCCAGCGGGAGCCGGATGCCCGCGGCCACCTGGTCCTGGGTCTGCGCACCGGCCAGGTCGGCCCAGACGGCGAGCCGCCCGCCGAGGATCTGCGCGTCGTAGCGGGCCGGGACGGCGGTGGTGCCGCGCAGCACCCGCGGGGTCCACTCCTCGTAGATCCGCCGGCCGGTGGGGTACGTGAACTGGTTGGGCTGGCCCAGCACGTAGTACAGGTACTCGTCGTTGAGGTTGACGACCTTGCGGCCCGCGCTCAGGTACTCCAGCGGGGGCCGGGCGCCGATCTCCTTGCCGGTCCAGTACTCGACCTGGAGGTCCGGGGCCGCGGTGGCGACGCCGCCCCGGAAGAACCCGTCGTTCCAGGCCTTGAGGGTCTTGCCCGACGGGCGGACCACGGCGGCCCGGTCGTTGAGCCAGCCCGTCGCCAGGTCCTGGACCCGCGCGGTGGGTCCGTAGCGGGCGCGGGCGGCGGCCGCGAGCTTCGGGAAGGAGGCCTGCGGGTCGCGGACGACCAGGGCCTGGTACTCGTCGGCGCCCAGGTGCCAGGCACCGGCGGGGAACAACGGCAGGTACTCGCGCAGCAGTTCGTCCACGAGGCGGGCGGAGGCGGGGTTGGCTATGTCCACCGCGCCCTTGACGGCCCGGCCGTTCACGTCGTGCAGCTGGAGTTCGGGGTGGGCGCGCAGCACCGCGCCGAGGTGGCCGGGTGAGTCGATCTCGGGGACGACCGCGATGTGCAGGCGTGCGGCGAGGGCGTTGATCCCGCGTACGTCGGCCTTGGTGAGGTGCGGGGTGGAAACGATCTCCGGGTGGGTGTCGGACTGGATCCGGAAGGCCTGGTCGTCGGAGAAGTGCAGGCCCAGCTGGTTGAGTTTGAGGTCGGCCATCTCGCGCAGCCGGTTCTCTATCCAGGCGGGGGTGAAGTTCTTGCGCGCGATGTCGAGGTTGAGGCCGCGCTGGGGTTTGGCGGGGGCGTCCTCGACCGTGCCCTCCGGGGCCGAGCCGGCTCCGCGTATCTCCTGTTTGAGGGTGCGGGTCCCGTAGAAGACGCCCGCCTCGTCGGGGGCGGTGATCCGCACCCGGCCGCCCTGGACGGTGAGGGCGTACGACTCGGGCGGGCCGGAGCCCTTGGGGGCGAGGGCGAGCTGGACGTCGCCGGGCCCCGGCTCGGCCGACTCCGCGTAGCCGAGTTTCAGCTCGCCGGCGAGCAGTTTCGCCTCGTCGGACAGGGCCGCGCGGTCCGCGGGGGCCACGACGACCCGCGCCGCCGGGGCGGGCTTCCAGCCGGGGCCCCGGGCGGCATGGTGTTCGCGGACGGCCGGGACGGTGCGCGGGGCGGTGGAGAGCGGGTACGCGGACGGCGGGGGCGAGGGGGGTTCGGCGGCGCTCGACGCCGGGGAGGGCGCGGATCCGGTGGTGCCGGAGCTCCGGGGGCCGGACCCGGACGGCTCGGCTCCGGCGGAGCACGCGGGCACGGCGAGGGCGACCAGCACGGCGGCCGTCGCCGTGGTCAGGGCCCGGCCCCGCCGGAGCCGCCTCGTGCGCTGGCCCATGTCACACCCGTCCTGCCGCCGTGTCCCCCGTACCAACCTGGCACGGGGGACACGGGGGCGCGACCCGGGGGCCGGGCCGGGGCTCAGCCCAGGGCGTCGAGGGCCTCCGCGGCGAAGCCGTGGTCCTGCTCGGGGGCCCCGCCGCCGACGCCGATGGCCCCGACGAGGCGGCCGTCGCGGTGGACGGGCAGTCCGCCGGCGATGAAGAGCAGCGGCCGGTCGAGGGCGGTGGGCAGGGTGTGGAAGGGGCCGCCGGGCAGGACCGCGTCGACGAGGTCGGCGGTGGGGGCGTTCAGCTGGAGGGCGGTGAACGCCTTGCGGGTGCTGGTCTCGCCGGAGATCAGGACGGCCCGGTCGTCGCGGCGGAAGGCCAGCGGGTGGCCGCCCGCGTCCAGGACGGTGACGCTGACCGTGACCCCGGCGGCCTCGGCGGCGGCCGTGGCCGTGGCGACGAGCAGTTCGGCGTCCAGGGTGGTCAGCGGGGCGACGGCGGTACGGGGGGCGGTGGCGGTGCGGGACATGGCGGTGCTCCTCGGGTGGGGGATCAGTGGTGGGCGGGGACGGGTGTGGCGGGCGCGGCGGCGGCCACGGTCCGCCCCGCGTTCGCGCCCGTGCTCGCGCCTCGTGCCGTACGGCGCTCCAGCGCTCCGGAGACGAGGGCGAGCAGGAGGGCGGAGGCGGCGAGGGCCGCGCCGACCCAGTTCGGGGCTGTCCAGCCGAGGCCGGCGGCGATCACGAGGCCGCCGAGCCAGGCGGCGAGGGCGTTGCCGAGGTTGAAGGCTCCGATGTTGACGGCGGAGGCCAGGGTGGGGGCCCCGGCGGCCTGGTCGAGGACCCGCTTCTGCAGCGGGGGCACGGTGGCGAAGCCGAGGGCGCCGATGAGGAAGAGGGTGACGGCGGCGCCGCCCCTGGTGTGGGCGGTGAGGGTGAACAGGGCCAGTACGACGGCCAGGGCGCCCAGGGACGTGTACAGCATCGGCATCAGGGCCCGGTCGGCGAACCGGCCGCCGACCAGGTTCCCCGCGACCATGCCCAGGCCGAGGAGGACGAGCAGCCAGGTGACGGAGGTGTCGGCGAAACCGGCGATGTTGGTCATCATCGGGGTGATGTAGGTGATGGCGGCGAACACCCCGCCGAAGCCGAGGACGGTCATGCCCATCGCGAGCAGCACCTGGACGTTGCGGAAGGCGGCCAGCTCATGGCGGATCCGGACCCCTTCGGGGCGGGGGAGGTCGGGAATCAGCCGGGCGATGCCGAGCAGGCCGATCACGCCGAGCGCGGCGACGATCAGGAAGGTGACGCGCCAGCCGAGGGTCTGCCCGACGAGGGTCCCGAGCGGGACTCCGACGACGTTGGCCACGGTCAGGCCGGTGAACATCATCGCGATCGCGCCGGCCTTCTTGTCCGGGGCGACGAGTCCGGCGGCGACGACCGCGCCGATGCCGAAGAAGGCGCCGTGGGCGAGGGAGGCGACCACGCGTCCGGCGAGCATGACGCCGAAGGCGGGGGCGAGCGCGGAGAGCACGTTGCCCGCGACGAAGAGGCCCATGAGCAGCATCAGCATGCGCTTGCGGGGTACGCGGGTACCGAGGACGGTCATCAGCGGGGCACCGAGGACGACGCCGAGGGCGTAGCCGGTGACCAGGAAGCCGGCGGTCGGGATGGAGACGCCGTAGCCGGCGGCGACCTCGGGGAGCAGGCCCATGATCACGAACTCGGTGGTGCCGATCCCGAAGGCCCCGATGGCGAGGGCGAGGAGCGCGAGAGGCATGAGGAGGTGCCCTTCAGGGGTGGGGGTGCGAGGGGGCGGACGGGCCGCATGATGTTGCGTTCGCCGTTTGCCTTCGTCCACATTAATTGCAGACGCGGGATATTTGCAAGCGCGGGCTATTGCGGGGGTGGCCTATCCTGGCGGTATGCGGAACAGCGCCGACGGCAGCACCGCGCGGCGCGAGCGCACCATCGACGGGACATCGACGGAGGAGCCCATGACGGCCACGGACAGCGCACTCACGGGCCTCGCCCAGGGCTGGTGCGCCCTCTCCCTCCTGCACGGCCGGATCGAGGCGCACATCGAGCGGGCGCTCCAGACGGGGCACGGACTGAGCGTGCGCGAGTACTCGCTGCTGGACGTGCTCAGCCGGCAGCACAGCGGCCCGGGGGGCCACCTGCGGATGCACCAGGTCGCGGAGTCGGTGGTGCTCAGCCAGAGCGCGACCACCCGGCTGGTCAGCAGGCTGGAGGACCGAGGACTGCTGAACCGCTACATCTGCGACACCGACCGCCGCGGCATCTACACCGACGTGAGCGAGGCGGGCCTGGCCCTCCTGGCCGAGGCCCGCCCCACGAACGACACGGCCCTGCGCGAGGCCCTCGACGAGGCCGCACTCAGGCCGGAACTCGCCCCCCTGGTGGCGGCGGTCGAGAACACCCGGAGCCAGGCCGTCCCGTAGCCCTTCACCCGACGGTTTCCGTGCGGCGAACCGGCTGCTGGACATCTGGACCACATGAGGGGGGTCGCGTTGGAGCGGCGGAAGGTGATCGCGGCAGGGGTCGGGGCCGGACTGGCCGTGCTGCCCGTCGGCTGGGTCCTGCGCCGGGCGGCGGGCGGGACCGAGGAGGACTGGCGCACCGACGCCGCGCCGCTGGAGCAGGCGTTCCCGCTGCTGGGTCCGCTCACCGACGCCCGGTGGGTGAGCAGCCGGGACGACGACCGGAGCCTGCCGTCGCCGGAGCTGGCGATCTCGGGCTTCGCCCGGCTGGCACCGGGGAGGCTCTCCGGGCTGACGGCGGCCCACGCCTTCGTCCCCGGGGAGCCCGTCGACGACTTCTCCTCGTGGTTCGAGAAGCCGCTCAGGGGCGCGGGGCCGAAGGATCCCCAGTGGGTCCGCTCGCCCGAATTGGACCGCGCCGACGGCGGCCGCTCCACCCGCCTGTGGTTCGACCGCCGCAGCGACACCGTCCGCTTCCGGGCGCTCAACCCGTACGGCTAGTTGCCGGCCGCGCTCGGGTAGGACGTAGGGGCGCCCGCCGGGTGGGGTGGCGACGGTGTGGCGGCGCCCGCGCCGGAGCCCGCGCCCGTGCTCGGCTGTCCGCCCGCGGGCGCGGTCGGCGGGGGCGTGCGGGGTGCCCGCGAGAGGGTCGCGCCGGACGGGGGTCCGGAGGTCGGCGTCCGGGACGGCGCGGGCGACGGCGGCGGCGACACGGAGGCCGAGGGGGGCGCGCTCGGCCGCGGGGAGCCCGAGGGCGCCGGCGAGCTGAACTCGGGCGGCGAGGCGGGCGGCACCGGCCGGGGCCGGACCGGGTCGGGCCCCAGGACCAGGAACCCGGCGAGGGCCGCCGCGGCCAGGCCGGACAGGCCCGCGAGGGTCCACGCGGAGCGCCGCACCCAGGGGGTGCGCAGGGACAGCCGGCGCAGGTGCGGTCCCGGCGGGTCGGCGGGGCGCAGCGTGACGACCGTGACCTCCTGGGCCCGGGCCGTCAGGGCCTCGCGCAGCAGCCGCTCCACGGGGCGTTCGCCCTCTGGCGTGGTGCCCGTGACGCGAGTCATACCCGTCCCTCCAGAATCCGTTCGAGTGCGTCCAGCGCGCGGCTCGCGTTGGACTTCACCGCGCCGCGGCTGATGCCGAGGGTCTCGGCGATCTCCGCCTCGCTGAGGTCGGCCCAGTAGCGGAGCACCAGGACCTGGCGGCGGCGCGGGGTCAGCCCGCGCAACGCGGCCAGCACCTCGCGGTGGGCCTCCCCCAGGACGACGGAGGCCTCGGCGGAGGGTACGTCGGCGGTCACCGGCGGGATCCAGGCCCTGGCGGTGCGGCGGCGGCGCAGCACCGAGCGCGAGGTGTTCACGACGGCGGTGCGCAGGTATCCCAGGGCGTTGTCCACCTCCGTGATCTCCTCACCGTAGCGGCGGTACAGGGCGGTGAAGGCGTCCTGCACGACGTCCTCGGCGGTGCCCAGGTCGTCGACGAGGAGCACCGCCAGGCGGACCATGGCGAGCCGGTGCGCGTGGTAGAGCTCGGAGACGTTCGGCGGGCGCGGGGGCGCGTCCCCGGTGGCGTCCGGGCCGAGGGGGTGGGCGTGGCCGTAGGTGTACGCGTACCGGGACGCGTTCGGGCGGGCGTCGGGCCCGGCCGCCGGCGGCGCGGACCGCTCGCGGCGTGAGAGCCACCACCACAAGCCCCGCCACGCCCGGGCGAACCCGGGCGTGAGGGGGCTGATGGATGGTGCGAGGTCGAGCACGGGTGTCCTCAGCTGCTGGTGCGCCGCCGCACGGTGTACAGGGCTCCGGCCCCGACGGCGACGAGCCCGGCGGCTCCGGCGGCCAGTGCGACGGTGGTCCCGGAGGAGCCAGTATGCGCGAGCTCGGATCCACCGGGTGCGGCGGAGGGCTCGGCGGAGCCCGAGCCCTCGCCCGCGGGCGACGACGGCACGGGGGTCGGCTTCGCGCCGGCCGGGTGGCTCGGGGAGACACTGGGCTGACCGCTGCCGGGCTGGCTCGGGACGGCGGACGGCTGACCGCTCGCGGGCCGGCTCGGAACGGCGGTCGGCTTGCCGCCCGGCGTGCTCGGGACGGGGCTCGGCGCCGCGCTCGTGGTGACGCTGGGTGCCGCCGCGCCGGAAGAGGCCCCCTCCGAGGCGAAGGCCGGGCCGCCGAGGGCGACGACCGCCCCGGCGGCCGCGACGACGGCGGCCCGGCGGGCGGACAGGGGAACGCGCTTCAGGTTCTTCACTCTGGTTCTCCACGGTCGGGTCGAGGGCTCGGATCTTCGCCCTTCACCCCTCCACGACGTGCGAGTCCCCGATCGGTTGCCGCCGTTCCCGAAAAACTTTTCCCCGCTGCCGCGCACCCCGCTCAGCCCCGGCCCGCGGGGGGTCCCGCGGGGCCGGCGGGCGGCCACGGAACCTCTTCCAGCAGCGGCAGCAGCGTCCGCTCCTCGTGGTCGAGGTGGGCCGTCAGCTCCTCGGTCATCCGCCGGAGCCCGGCCCGCAGCCGTTCCGGCTCGGCGATCGCCACCCGGCCCAGCAGGTCCACCAGTTCGCTCTGGATCCGCGCCACCGTGCGGTGTTCCTCCCGCAGCCGCTCGAAGGTGTCCGCCAGGTGGGGGTGGTGGGCGGCGATCCCGGGGAAGAGGTGCGCGTCCTCGCTGGTGTGGTGGAACTCCAGGCTCTGGCAGAAGGCCAGACAGCGCTGGCGGATCTGGAGTCCGAGCCCGGGAGCGGGCGGCTCGCCGGGCCCGGTGTGCGCGGCGCGGGCCGCGAGGTGGGCTTCGGTCTCGGCGCTGACGTGGCGCAACTGGGCCCGCAGCCAGGTGTGCACCTCCAGGAGTTTCCCGGCGAGGGTGCGGACCTCGCCGGGTGACCGCCACCCGTCGGGTTCGGCCGGTCCGAGGACGACGACGGGCAGGGTGCGGGCGGTGCGGGCCTGGTGGTCCCCGTAGCCCGGCTCGGCCTTCACCACGTGGGCGAAGAGGGCCTCGCGCCGGGCCCCTTCGGCGGGTACGGCGAGCGCCTCGAAGGTGTCGGCGCCGAGTTCCACGCGCACCTGGGGGTGGGCGAGCAGGTTGTGGTACCAGTCCGGGTGGTGCGGGGAGCCGAGGTCGGAGGCGATGACGATCAGCGCCCCCTCGTGTCGGACGTAGCCGAGCGGCGTCGTGTGCGGGGTGCCCGAGCGGGCGCCGGTGGTGGTCAGCAGGAGCAGGTCGGCGCCTTCGAAGGGGCCGCCCACGCGGCCGTCGTGGGCGCGGAACTCGTCGATGACGGACTGGTTGAAGGATGTGGGCACGGTGGTGTCTTCCGGGTGCGTGGGGTGGGGCACACCGCGCCGTCCGGCCTCCGACGCGCCTTCGGGGCGCGGGAGTTGCCGGTTCGGGGGGTGCGGAGGAGGGCGTACGGACGTCCGTACGTGCGGTGGTGCGGCGGAGCTGACGGGGGAGCCGGAACGCGGCTGCCGCTCTACGTCAACTGCGGGGCGCGGAGTGTGCACTCATGGCGGGTCCCGGTGGTGAAGGGTGTTCCGCCCGACCGCCGGCCGGCCCACTGCTCTTTGGCCGGCGTCACGCGACACCGTTGCTCATTACACGCACCGGGTGCGGACGGTGTCAACCCCGTGGATCCCGGCGGCCGGTGCCGGTCAGTCCGTGCAGGGCCCGGCCCAGCAGGGCCACGCCCTCCTCGATCTCGCCCGCCGGACCGGCGGCGTAGCCCAGGACCAGGCCGGGCGGGCCCGGGCGCTGCCGGTGCCAGGACAGCGGGTGGGCCTTGACGCCGAGGGTGAGGGCGGCCGAGGCCAGGACGGAGTCGTCGAAGGACGCGCCGTCGAAGGTGACCATCAGGTGCAGTCCGGCGGCCGCCCCGTGGACGCGGGCGCCGGGCAGCAGGCGGGCGACGGCGCGCAGCATCGCGTCCCGGCGGCCGCGGTGACGGCGGCGCAGGTGGCGCAGGTGGCGTTCGAGTTCGCCGGAGTCCATCAGGCGGGCGAGGACGAGCTGGGCGAGGACGGGGTTGCCGAGGTCGGCGTGGCGTTTGGCGTCGACGACCTCCTCCCGCAGGCGCGGCGGGACGAGCAGCCAGCCCAGCCGCAGGGCGGGGGCGAGCAGTTTGGACACGCTTCCGGCGTAGCAGACGGCCTCGGGCAGCAGGGCCCGCAGGGCGGGTACGGGGGCGCGGTCGTAGCGGTGTTCGGCGTCGTAGTCGTCCTCGATGACCAGTCCCCCGTCGGCGGCCCAGTCGAGCAGCTCGCGGCGGCGCTCGCCGTCGAGGACGACGCCGGTCGGGAACTGGTGCGCCGGGGTCAGCAGCACGGCCCGCGCCCCGGCGGCCCGCAGCGCGGACACGTCCAGCCCGCCCCCGTCCACGGGTACGCCTACGGTGTCCAGCCCGGCGAACTCCAGCTGCCGGCGCGCTCCGAGCGAGCCGGGGTCCTCCACCGCGACCCGGCGCACGCCGTGTGCGGGCAGCACCTGTGCGAGCAGCCAGAGGGCCTGTGCGACCCCGGCGACCACGACGACCTCGGCGGGGTCCGCGCGGATCCCCCGGTTGCGGGCCAGCCAGCCTGCGACCGCCGCGCGCAGGGCGGGCGCGCCCTGGGGGTCGCCGTAGCCGAAGTCGGCGGGGGTGAGGCCGGCGAGGACCCGGCGCTCGGCCTGGAGCCAGGCGGTGCGCGGGAAGGAGGCGAGGTCGGGCACGCCGGGCGAGAGGTCGATCCGGCAGGGCACGGCGCGCAGCGCGTCCACGAGCCCGCCGCGGGATGCGGCGGCCGGGGGCGCGGCGGGCGGGGCGGCAGCCTCGGGGGGCGGGGCGGCGACGACCACGGTGCCGCCGCGGCCGCGGCCGGCCACCTGGCCGGTCTCGGCGAGGCGCTGGTAGGCCTCGGTCACCAGGCCCCGGGAGACGCGGAGTTCGGCGGCGAGGACCCGGCCGGCGGGCAGCCGGCTGCCGACGGGCAGGGTGCCGTCCGCGATGGCGGCGCGCAGCCGGTCGGCGAGCCAGGCGGTGCGGCCGCCGGGCGGGGCCTGTCCGATGTCGAGCTGGAGGAAGTCGGAGCCGCTTTTGGACCCCTGATCGGAGCCTTCTTTGGACCTGCTCACCGGACCATTGTGCCCTCAGGCTGGAGGGCATGAGCACCTCCGCGACCTCCACCGCACCGTCCGTGGCACCGATGCCCTCCGTCTCGCCGCGCGACCTGGCCCCCGGCGTCATCGGGATGGCCCTGGTCGGCAGCAGCGTCACCGTCTCCCGGTCCCTGGTCGGGGCCCCGCTGTTCGCCTCGCAGGCGGTCCGTTACGCGGCCGCCGCGCTGATCCTGATCGCCCTCGCGCGGGTCGCGGGGGTGCCGTTGCTGCGGCCCCGGGGGCGGGAGTGGCTTTGGCTGGCCGGGATCGCGGGGACGGGGCTCGTGCTGTTCAACGTGGCCGTCGTTCGGGGTGTCGCGCACGCCGAGCCCGCCGTGATCGCGGTCGCCGTGGCGTCGGTACCGATCCTGCTCGGGCTCGTCGGCCCGTTGCTGGAGGGAGGCCGGCCCAGCCGCCGGGTGCTGCTGGCGGCGCCGGTCGTGGTGGCGGGCGCGGTGCTGGTCGAGGGGACCGGGCGCACCGACGCCGCCGGGGTGGGATGGGCCGCGCTGGCGCTGGCCTGCGAGGCGGGCTTCACGCTGCTGGCGGTGCCGGTGCTGGGGCGTCACGGCGCGTGGGGGGTGTCCGTGCACGCGGTGTGGCTGGGGGCGGTGATGCTGGCGGGACTCGCGGTGTTCACGCAGCGGCCCGTCTCCGGGACCGCGTCCGGGCTGGCGTCCGGTCCGGCGGCGTTCGTGGCCGGGCTGGGTTCGCTCACGGCCGGGCAGTGGGCGGCGGTCGGGTACCTGGCGGTGCTGGTGACCGCGGTGGCCTTCCTGCTCTGGTACCGGACGGTGGCGGCCGTGGGCTCCGGCCGGGCCGGACTGCTGACGGGGGTCGCCCCGCTCGCGGCGGCGGGCGCGGGGATGCTCGGCGGCGGCTCGGCACCGGGCCCGGCGGTGTGGCTGGGCCTGGCGGTGGTGATCGCCGGGCTGGCCCTCGGGCTGCGCGGCGGGGACGCCCGCGCCTGACCCGCGCCTGACCGCGCCTGATCCGCATCTGATCCGCCGCCCGTCCCGCGCGGGCCCGACGGGAGGGCCCGCGCCCCCGGACGGGCCCGCCGGGCGGTCGCTCAGGCGGGCCTGCGGGCGTAGCAGAAGAGGTGTTCCTCGGGGCCCGCGAGGGGATCGGCGGGCCGGAAGGACGCGGTGTGGTGGCGCAGCACCTCCAGGCCCGCACCGGCGAGCCGCTCCAGGTGCTGTGGCGTGGAGAGGCTGCTGACGGTGACCCGGTGGCCCATCCACTCGATGTCGAGGCCGCGGATGTCGCCTGGCACCGTGGCCATCACGAAGTAGCCGCCGGGGGCGACCCAGGACGCCATCCGCTCCAGGGCCGCGGCGACCTCGGGCTGGTCCATGACCAGCAGCGGGAAGAAGGAGCACACGGCGTCGTACCCGTGCGGGCCGGGCGGGACGTACGTGCGCACGTCGGCCTGCTCGAAACGGGCTCCGGGGACCCGGCCGCGGGCCGCCTCCACCATGGCCGCCGAGACGTCGATCCCGGTGACCTCGCAGCCGGCCCGCACGAGCCGGTCGGCGGTGGGCCGGCCGGTGCCGCTGCCCACGTCCAGCACCCGCGCCCCGCGGGGCAGACGGGCCGCGAGCCAGTCGAGGGCCTCGATCTGTCCGGGCACCTCACCGAAAAGCTCCTCGTAGCGCTCCCCCAGCGCGTCGAACACCTCTGCCGCTGACTCGCGTCGGTCCATGACCCCTCCTCGTCCGCTCCCCGGCCCGGGGTGCCACCGTACCCAGGGGGCGCGGTGGCCGGCGGCCGGTTCGGCGAGCGGATCAGGCCGAGGCCGGCACCAGGACCACGGCCGTGCCGTAGGCGCACACCTCGGTCCCGACGTCGGCGGCGTCCGTCACGTCGAAGCGCATCATCAACACCGCGTTCGCACCGCGCGCCTTGGCCTGCTCGATGAGCCGTTCCATGGCCTGGTTGCGGGTCTGCACGAGGGTCTTGGTGAGGCCCTTGAGCTCACCGCCGATCATGGACTTCAGGCCCGCGCCGATCTGGCTGCCCAGGTGCCGCGAGCGGACGGTCAGCCCGAACACCTCACCGATGACCTGCTCGACCCGGTAGCCGGGAACGTCGTTGGTGGTCACGACCAGTACACCGGTCTGCTGGGCGCCGGGCCCGCCGCCGTAGTCTTCGATACCCATGCGCCCCACTCTGGCCCCGCCCCCGGCCACCCGCATCCGCGGCGCGCCGCGCGGGGCCGGGTCACGCGGTGCGCGCCGTCGGCGTGTTCGCCGCGGCCCGCGCCGTCGGCCGGATCACAGCGAGCCGGCGATGTCCCGCTCCTGCGGCTGCTGCGGAACCGAAGGGGGGCCGCACGAGACGCCCCTCGGCCCCGTGCCGTCGCAGGATCCCCGGCAGATCCCGTGTTCCGTCGCCGGTACGACGTCCATCAGGCTGCCGTGCCGGGGGTGCATCTCGTCCACGTGCCGGGACAGGACGTCCTTGAAACATTGCGCGCGCCGCAGCTCTCGGCTGTCCATGTAGTGCATACGGCCCACTCCTGACGAAGTCCAGGCGGTGATGGCCGTACCCAGCGCAGCGCAGATCAGCCCGATCCACAGGAGGGCGTCTGTCACAGCTGTTCCTTTCCATGACGGAGATGGGGGTGCCCGCCACCGGTGGCTCCCGGTGACACGACGACATAACGCAGCGGCATATGACGAGTTGCGCCCTGTCAGCCGATTGCAGTCATGCGCGCACGGGCCGCGCGGCTCGCCGCGCGGGTTCCGTGCGCGTGGGGGCGCGCAGGGGAAAGCGAGCGCCGCGGCAGCTGCCGAGTGCGCGTCCTCGACCCGCCCGGCGGCAGGCGCACCGACGGCGGGCCGCGCGTCCCCGGCCGCGCCCGGCCGTGCGGCCCCGTCTGCCGCCGACCGGAAGAACCGCAGCTCGCACGGGGTATGGACGTCCGGCCCGACGCGCTCCGCGCATGTGTAGAACCGATAAAAGACAGCGGTCAATCCCGGCCCGCCCCGCCACCCTCACCTACTTGGAGCACATCCTCCCCGGCGCCCGGAGCGTTGGGTGGACTATGACAAAAGCAAACCACTCGGCAATTTTTCCGCGGGTGCCGGAAGGCGATGGACACGGCGTCCACGCCGACGGCACGAGGGTGGGGAAATGGACCTACACCGCGGTCTCGGCGGGCTGGGCGTTCCACGAGAGCGCGACGTTGCACCACGAGGATCAGGAAGTCGGCCTCCACTACACGTCCGCGATCTTCGAGGACTTCCTGGATGCCATGAGGACGATCGAGAACGACTTCACCCGACGGTTCCAAGAGGCGGCAGTGGTCGAGCCGTCCGCCTGCGAGCGCTCCGGGCGGAACTCCCTTGTATGAGTACGGCCATCACGACGGCAGCGGTTACCACGGCCTGCCGGAAGTCCCCCTGTTCCGCCCCGGGCCGGACACGGAACAGCAGGCGGCCCTCAGGCAGCCGCTCAACGGGCTGGACGAGGTGAACTACACGTGGGATCCGGCGGAGGAGCTGGCCTACCTCCTCCAGGAAGCCAGGGGAACGAGGCCTGCGGAGCCGCTCGGCCCGATCGGGCCCGACGAAGCCGGTGACACGGTCGCCGCCGCCGGCCTCGCCACCGGACTGACCCAGGCCGTCTACGGCGGGCCGCGCCCCGAGACCCCGCACCACGGGCAGACCCCGCACCACGGGCACCGCCGGGTCGCGACGAAGGCACCGAGGACGCCGAGGACGCCGATACTGACCCTGTTCCGGACAGGCAGCCTGTTCTCCGCCCTGCTGGTCGCGGTCATCGCCGCCGTGGTGAGCGTCTTCAGCGGTCTGGCCATCTCGGACGCCCTGCGTCAGACCGCCGGACCGCGCACCGCCCACGACATCGTCATCTGGTGGCCCCTGCTGATCTGCGGACCCTGGATGGTCGCCTCGCTGTCCATCCTCCGGGCCGCCCTACACCAGCGCCGTGCCATCCACTCCTGGTCCATCGTCCTCTTGTTCTCCACGCTCGCCACCCTCCTGTGCGTGGCCCAGGCACCCCGGACGTTCGCGGCCCAGGCGGCGGCCACCCTTCCCCCCATCGCGGCACTGGCCTGCTTCCAGCAGCTCGTCCGCCAGATCACCCTCACCCGGCCGCCCCGCCACCCCGCCGCGCGTCACCGGCAGCGCACCCGGGCGACCGCCCCGCTGCGGCCCCCGGCCACGCCGAGCGGCCCGGGCGCTCCGCTTCCCGACTACCCGGTGGCGGACCACAAGGCCGGCGGCCGTTCCGCCCCCGGCTACCGGTTCCGCTACGAATCGTGAGGCAGTCCGCGGCGAGGCCCGCCCGAGCGCGGCGCCGCTAAGGCGCGGCGCACGGCGGCCGGGCGTCGCCAGCGTCTCGGCCATCGGTCCTTCCCCGGATCCCCACGATCATGATCACTGCCATCTCAGCAACGAAGACCTCGTCCGATAGGTCACGGGCTGCGCACGGGCTCAGTCCAACGGGTCTGCCGCGCGCGGTGGCCGCGACCCCGTTCGCCCCCGTCCATCGAGAAAGGACAGCATCGTGATCCACGATCTCACCCGCGCCGAGCGACTCCGCTACCAGCGGAAGCAGGATGCCGCGTACGAGGCAGGTGAGGCGGCCGTCAGCAACCTCAAGGCCGCACTGGCACTCGCCGGCCTGGTCCTTCCCTCGCTCAGCAACGACGGACCGGTGGGCTGCCGCGGCCTCGTCCGGCTCGGGGGGTGCAGCACGGAGCTGGCCAACCGGCTCGCCGAGGTCATCGCGGCCGGGGCCCGTGCCCTGCGGGACCAGCAGGGGTGAACCCCGGCTGATCCCCGTACGTCCGGTCGGCCTCCCGAGCCACGCCGTGCCCGCGGAGGCACGCCGCCGCTTCATCGACACAAGTGACAGACTCGCGGAGGTTCTCGCATGAACGCGTGGCACCCCTTTTCCCACATCCCGTGGGTATCCCGGAGGAGGCTCGACCCCTACCGGTTCCCGGGCATGCGGGGGTTGCCGGACTCGGGGCAATCCCATGCCCCTGACCCGTTACCCGGCTCCGGGCGCCCTGCGGGCGGCCCGGGTCCCGAGGAGCGGCGGCGCCGCGAACTGTACGCCTGCCTGAACGAGGCGGGCATCCGGCCGCGCGCCGCCGACCTCCGTGCCATCGAAGTGCTCTCCTCGGTCGACGACGTCACCCACGCGGCCATCCGCCGGTGGATCTCTTCCAGCACCTCCTGACATCCCGCCGCGGCACGTGCCCCGCAGCACGGCTGCGGGGCGGACGCCACGGCGACACCGTGTTCGCGCCACCCCCCGCCACCCCCCGCCACCGCATTACCGGAAAAGACGGACGCGCACCTCCCCCTGTAGTCCGAACAGGTGGTGTCGCCGTGCGGATGCGCTCTACGCCTGGCCGGTTATGCAGAATTCGTTTGCCGATTATCGGCCGTGGGGCGACGGGGCCCGCGTGAGGTCCTTGAGCTGGAGGTGCCCGCCGGTGACGGCGAACGGAAGTCCCACGGTCAGAAGGCGCCGCCTCGGCGCCGAACTGCGCCAGCTCCGCCGGGCGGCAGGAATGACGTCCGTGCAGGTGGCGAAACACCTGCTCGTGTCCCAGCCCAAGATCAGTCTCATCGAGACCGGCCGCCGCCCCATCAATCCCCGTGATGTGCGCGATCTGTGCCGGCTCTACGGAGTCACCGACGTAGGGGTCGTCGACTCGCTGATGCGCATGGCGCGGGAATCGGCCCGGCAGGGCTGGTGGGTCGCCTGCGGGGACGTCCCCTACGGCGTGTACATCGGGCTGGAGACGGAGGCCACCGCCATCCACTCCTACGAGCCGCTGGTGGTCCCCGGGCTGCTCCAGACCCGCGCCTACGCGGCCGCGATCATCGCGGCGACGGTCCCCTGCCCCCCGACCGATCAGGCCGCGGTCCGTCTGGACGTGCGGCTGCGGCGCCAGCACCGCGCCCATCACCCCGCCCGGCCGCTGCGGTTATGGACGGTCCTGGACGAATCCGTGCTGCACCGCACCATCGGCAACCGCGAGGTCATGCGCGAACAGCTGGAGCACCTCAACGCCCTCGGCGCACAGCCGCACATCACCGTGCAGGTCCTCCCGCACGGCGCGGGAGCCCACCCGGGCCTCACGGGACAGTTCTCCACCCTCACGTTCCCCGGCACCGACGCGGGGGTCGTCTATCTGGAGCGCTTCACCGGCGACCTCTACGTGGAGAAACACTCCGACCAGCGCATGTACCACATCATGTACGACCATCTCCAGGCACAGGCGCTCAGCCCTTCCGAGACACGGCACTTCATCAACGACGTGATCAAGATGTACGGCGACGCACCGGACACCGGGGAACACCGTGAGCAGGCCGCGGATCACGCCGAAAATTGGGCGAATCGGGCTATCGGGCGGTGCGTCGCGGAAGCCTCGTGACGCACCGCCTTCATAGTCGTCCCTGGCAGCCGCCAGGTTGCCGCCCCGGCCGCGCCGCGCGGGCCGGGCGGAAGTCTTCGTAGAGGAGTCGGCTCATGCTGAAGCCCACCAGGATCGTCCTCGCCCTCTCCGCCGGAAGCCTGGTGCTCGGCCTTGCGGGTGCGGGTGCGGCCGTCGCGGACCAGGGTCCGATGGACGACGGTCCGGCGCGCGTGCAGCCGGCCGACGACGAGCCCCAGTACGACCAGCCCGGCGTCTACCCCAAGCCCAGGCACGCCCTGGGCAAGGTCGTCTCGCGCGGACCGCTCAAGGTCCGCAGCCACCCGAGCACGCACGCGAAGGTCGTCGGCAAGGTCCACCCGCACGAGAAGCTCGCCATCGAGTGCAAGAAGCGCGGCGAGCGGGTCGACGGCAACAACATCTGGTACCTGCTGGACCAGCGCAAGGACGGCAAGGAGCCCCTGGACGGCTCCGGCCGTCCCGCGGACGGCATGGAGGACGGCACCGAGGACGGCATGGACGAGGGCGCCGAGGGCAGCGACGGCATGCAGCTGCGCAAGGACCGCGTGGAGTACAAGGAGGCCTGGGTCTCGGCCCGTTACGTCAAGGACATCACCCCCGTGAAGTGGTGCCGCTGACCTTCCCGGTCACTCCGCAGGGCGTACGGTACGGGGCCCCGCGCACTCGGCGCCGTACGCCCGCACCCGTTCCCGCAGTCCCCGGTCCGCCGTGACCACCAGGCAGGGCCGCCCGGCGGCGGCCGCGACCAGCTCCACGATCCGGTCGTCGCCGCTCCCGGGCGCCGCCTCGACCCGTACTCCGGGTACGGACGCGACGCCGCGGGCGGCCCCCTCGACCACGAGGACGATCTCCTCGCCCGCCCCGCGCAGCGCGAGCCGGTCGCGGAGCCGCTCCGCGGCCCCGCGCCGGTCCCGCCACCAGCCGTCGGGCACGGACCCCACGACGTTGGCGGCGTCCACGATCAGCAGGGGCTCCACGACGCTCAGAAGTCCCCGTAGTTGACCTGCCAGGTGGGCAGACCCATCCGGCGCCAGACCGCGACCACCCGGTCGCGATCGTCGAGGGAGACGCGGACGGCGTAGCGGTGGCGCACGTGCGCGTCGAAGAGTTCGGCCTTCACCACGTCGTCGCGGCGCTGGTCCCCGGAGGCGCGCATCCACAGCTCGTCGTAGGGCACCTCGTGCCGGGCCAGCCACTCCTGCGTCTGCGCGCGGTGGTCCTCGCTGCGCCCGGAGAGCAGGACGACGGTGTCGTTCCCGGCCCGCTTGAAGGCGTCCAGCGCGTACCGCACCGGCTCGTTGAGCAGGTCGAGGCCGCAGCGCGTGAAGTCGTAGACGTGGCGGTCGCCGGTCAGCGCGAGCGTTCCGTCGATGTCGCACATCACGGCGGCGGGCAGCGCCGGGTCGGCCACGTACGGTGCGACCGGCGGCTGGTCGTTGAGCCACTCGGCGGTGAGCCGCCAGCCGCCCTTGCGGGAGCGCTGGTGCTTGTCCGCGAGGATGCGGATGATCTCCTCGCCGACCTGCCGCTCCCGGGCGGCGTCCCTGGCCACGCACTCCTCGACGGACACGTCGGTGAAGTCGTGCACGACGAAGGTGGCGCGCCCCGCGACCGCGGCCTTGAGGCGCTTGGGGATGTGGGGCGTCAGGTGCGTGTTGTCGACGACCACGTCGAACCCGTCCTCGACGGCCGCGATCACCGCGGCGTCCTGGACGGCCAGGACGGTCTGCTCGTGCTTGTACGAGCGGCCGCGCTCGGGGTCGGGGAGGTCGAGCATGGCGCGCAGGTCGTCGAGGTTGACGCGGCGCATGCGCCCGCCTGACTCCGCCTGGAGGGCGCGCGCGGCGGTCGTCTTGCCCGAGGCCGGCAATCCCGTCATGACGTGGACCACGGGGGTTGCGGGCTGTTCTTCGGACACCGGTCAGTTCTCCTCGTCGGTGGTGTAGGGGTCGGAGGTCTCGGGCCGGACGGCCCGCCAGGAGACGAGTTCCGTGCTGCGGCCGTCGAGCCTCAGGAAGAGGGCGGGGCGCACCGAGGGGTCGGGGACCTCCCGTACGGCGCGGGCGAAGGCGCCGCGGTCGCCGGCCAGGTGGGCCAGGGCGGCGAAGGCCGCGTCGATCTCCCGCTCGCGGCGGGCCGCCTCCTCGTCCAGGCGCTCGATCACGGAGCGCACCCATGCGTCGAACTCGTCGGGGACCTGCTGCAGGAGCTCGTCGAGCGGCTTTCCGCCGTATTCCTCGATGTCCGCGACGGTGCAGTTCAGGCCCTGGGCGAGCTGCTTGGCGGGCAGGCCGGCGAAGCGCTGGACGCCGTGGCTGCGCCAGATGTCCCGCTCGGTGACGCGGGTGAGCAGCCGGTGGAGGCGTACGTACTCGCCGAGCTTGGCCTTGGCGCGGACGCCGGAGGCGAAGCGCAGGACGAAGCCCTCGGCGTCGGTCCCGGTCGCCGGGTCTCCGCCGGGGAGGGTGTTGGACTCGGCGAGCGCGAGGAGTTCGGCGAGCGGCATGGCGGGCCAGACGGTGACGACCGAGCCGATGCCCTGCCAGTGCGCGGCCGCCTCGGCGAGCGGCACCTCGGTGCCGTCCGGGCCGAAGGCCGCGAGGAGGACGAGGTCCCGCCGGTCGCCGTAGTCGACGACGATGCGGTTCTGCGGGTAGAGGATCTCGGCGAGGTAGGTCACGCCGGGCACGAGGGCCGTGGTGTCCCGGGTGTCGAGGCGGCGCTGTCCCCAGGTGGCCTGGGCGCTGATGAAGGAGCCCTTGGAGGCGACCCGCCAGTGGTCCGCGTAGTGGAAGACCACGGCGAGGCTGCCGTCGACCTTGTCGTACACCTCGAACGGCTCGTCGGGCAGGGCGGGCGCGTAGGGCCGGCCCTGCTCGTGCTCGCCGACGTTGAAGAACTTCGGCAGGGGCAGGGCGACGACGGCCCCGGTGGCGTCGTCGGCGACGAGGCCGCGGCAGCGCGTGGTGACCGTGTTCCATATCTGCTCGTACTGCGCGGTGCGCGTGTACGTGTAGATGGACAGCGGCAGTTCGGGGTGCGGCTTGCGGGTCACGTGCCCGGCGTCGATGGCCGCCGCCAGTTCCTGGGCGGGCAGCAGGTCGTGCAGAGTCAGGCGGTCCTGGCTCATGGGGTTCCTCCCGGTTCGAGATGGTCCATTCTCACGTGCGGGAGGGGTGGGCCGGTAATCAATTATGACTGGTCACGACGGTTGCGAGCCCAGGTGGTTGATGTCCCGGGGGCGCAGGATCCGGCCGGTGGGCGCGGTCGCGGGGGTGGCTGCGGCGATCATGGCGCGGCCGATGGCCTCGGTGGTGGTCACCTTGTCCGGCGCGAACCGGCGCAGGAGCGGGAACAGCGGTGCGGTGAGCACGTACGCCAGGCGGTAGAGCGGGGTCTTGGAGGGCATGCCGCTGACGGGCTGGACCAGGCCGGGGCGGAACATGTAGGCGTGGAAGGGCAGGGCGAGCAGGTCGTTCTCGGTCCTGCCCTTCACCCGGGCCCACATGGAGCGGCCGCGCTCGGTGCTGTCCGTGCCCTCGCCGGAGACGTAGACGAAGGTGAGACGGGGGTTGGCGGCGGCGAGGGGGCGGGCCACGGCGAGGGTGAGGTCGTAGGTGATGCGGCGGTAGGCCTCCTCCTTCATGCCGACGGAGGAGACGCCCAGGCAGAAGAAGCAGGCGTCGTACCCGGGCAGCTCGGCGGCGAGGCCGGAGAGGTCGGAGGGGTCGGGTACGACGTGTTCGCGGAGTTTGGGGTGGCTGACCCCGAGCGGGGTGCGGCCGATCGCGAGGACGCGGGTGACGGAGTCGTCGCGCAGGCACTCGCGCAGAACTCCGCGTCCGATCATTCCGGTTGCGCCGAGGAGGATGACGTTCACGGGCGCAGCCTACGTCCCGCTAGTGCGAGACGCAGAGTTCGTTGCCCTCCGGGTCGGTGAGGGTGGTCCAGGCGAAGGGGCCCTGGCGGCCCTCGTGGAGGCGGGTGGCGCCCTTGGACAGGAGGCGCTCGACCAGGGCCTCGGGGTCGTCCTCGCCGGTGCGGACGTCGAGGTGGACGCGGTTCTTGACGGTCTTGGGCTCCAGTACGAACTGGAAGAGCATCCGGGGGGCGCGGTCGAGCCCCTCGGGGTGGCGGATCGCGGCGCCGGCCTTCCAGACGAGCGTGCCGCGGTGGGTGGTGGTGTCCTCTTCCGTGGCGTGGCCGGCTTCGATCATGCCTCGGATGAACTTCTCGTCACTCGGCTCCACTTCCCAGCCGAGGGCCTCGGCCCACCAGTCGGCGAGCGCGTGCGGCGTGGTGGAGTCGATGGTCACCTGGAACGTGTAGGCCATGCCCGGACCCTACTGAGCGTCCCGGGGCGGCGCCAGCTCGGTTGCGCCGCCCAGGCCACGAAGGTGAGCAGCCAGGCCGCCACCGAGATCCAGAGCAGTACCCCGCCGAGGGGGTGCAGCCAGGGCACGCCGGTGGGTGCGGCGGCGTAGAGGCAGGTGGTGGCCGTCATGCCGAGCGGGAAGACGGTGGACCAGCGGCGGATGTCGTAGTGCGTTCGGGGGCTGCGGACCTCGGCGGCGAGCAGCACCGCGTACCAGCCGAGGGAGACCGCCAGGGACACGAGGGTGGCGGTGCGCAGCGCGGTGTGCGCGGCACCGGTCCACAGGGGGGCGGCGGTGAGTTTGGCGCCGGCCAGGGCGGTGATGGACAGCGCGCCGCCCGCCACCCAGTGGTCTCCGGCCCCGCCGAAGACCTCCCGGAGGTCGAAGTGGCGCAGGGCGACGAGGTACAGCAGGGCGCCGAGGCAGAAGCAGGCCAGGGCGGCCCGGTCCAGCCAGTCGAGGCGGTACGCGGCGGCGAGGGTGGCCGCCAGGACGGCGAGTCCCTGGGTGGCGACGCAGACGAGGAAGGCGGCGCCGGGCATGCGGTGGTGCCAGTGGCGCATGACGGCGCACAGGAGGCCGGGCCAGATCAGGGCGGCGAGCACGAGCAGGCCGGTGGCCAGGCCCTGGAGTCCGAGCTGGGAGAGGCGGGTGCCGAGCACGGTCGTGGCGGCGACGGCGGTGAGGGCGGCCGGGGTGTCGGCCTCGGCCCGGAAGCGGCCGCGGTCGGCGGCGAGCCGGATGGCGAAGTCGGCGGCGAGCAGGAGCCACAGCACGCAGGCGATGGCCAGTGCGGCCAGCGAGGCTCCGGTGCGGCCGGTCAGCTGGAGGCCGACGGAGAGGATGCCGGCGGCCATGACCGCGCCGCCGGCGGCGGGCGGGAGTCCCGCCCACCAGCTGCACACCTCCCGGCCGGCCATCGCCGCTCACATCACGCCGCGGGTGCGGAACTGGATGCTGATCCGGGGGCCGACGGCCCGGACGGATTTGGGGACGGCGTGCTCCATGGTGCGCTGGCAGGAGCCGCCCATCACGACGAGGTCGCCGTGGCCGAGGGGCAGCCGCAGCAGGGTGGGGCCGCCGTCACGGGGGCGCAGGACCAGGTCGCGGGGGTCTCCGACGGAGAGGATCGCGACCATGGTGTCCTCGGTGGCGGAGCGGCCGGTGCGGTCGCCGTGCCAGGCGACGCTGTCGCGGCCGTCGCGGTAGAGGCAGAGTCCGGCGGTGACGAAGGGTTCGCCGAGTTCGGCCGCGTAGTGGCGGCCGAGGGCCTCGCGGGCCTCGGTGAGCACGGGGTGCGGGAGGGGTTCGCCGGCCCCGTAGGAGGCCAGCAGCCGGGGCACCTCCACCTGGCGGTCGTACATCTGCCGGCGCTCGGCGCGCCAGGGCACGTCGGCGGCGAGCCGTTCGAAGAGGGCGTCGGCGCCCGCGAGCCAGCCGGGGAGCCGGTCGACCCAGGCTCCGGCGCCCAGCACGGTCCGCCGCACCGGCGAGAGCGGTCCGAGCCGGATCTCGTCGGTCTGGTCGAACAGGGAGCCCTGGAGTGCGTGCATGGTTCCAGCCTACCCCCGCACCCGAACACCTGCTCGATTACACGTCCGCCCCACGGCACACCCCCCGCACCCCTGGTGCCGCGGCCCGCCGGGAGGGGATCATGGGCGGCGCGCGTTGGCCGTCATCGCCGCAGCGAGTGCTGGAGGTACGTGTGTCCGTAGCGTCGAGTCGTGCGTCCGGGAGTACCGGGGTCCCGCTGCTCCACGAGACGATCGGGGACAACCTCGACCGGGCCGTGCGCCGCTTCCCCGGCCGGGACGCCCTGGTGGACGTGGCCGCCGGGCGCCGGTGGACGTACGCGGAGCTGGCCGCCGAGGTGGACGCCCTGGCCCTCGGGCTGCTGGACCTCGGGATCGCCAAGGGCGACCGGGTCGGCATCTGGGCGCCCAACCGCGCCGAGTGGACGCTGGTGCAGTACGCGACCGCGAAGATCGGGGCGATCCTGGTCACCGTCAACCCGGCGTACCGCTCCCACGAGCTGGAGTACGTGCTCGGCCAGTCCGGCATCCGGCTGCTGGTCGCGGCGGAGCGGTTCAAGACCTCCGACTACGCGGCGATGATCGAGGAGGTCCGTCCGCGCTGCCCGGGGCTGGAGTTCACCGTCCTGTTCGACGGGCCCGGCTGGGAGGCGCTGCTGGAGCGCGGGCGCGCGGCCGATCCGGCCGCACTGGCGCGGGCGGGAGCGGCGCTGGCCCCGGAGGACCCGATCAACATCCAGTACACCTCGGGCACCACGGGCTTCCCCAAGGGAGCCACCCTCTCGCACCACAACATCCTCAACAACGGCTTCTTCGTGGGCGAGCTGTGCGGGTACGACGAGCGGGACCGGGTGTGCATCCCGGTGCCCTTCTACCACTGCTTCGGGATGGTGATGGGCAACCTGGCCTGCACCAGCCACGGGGCGGCGATGGTGATCCCCGCGCCCGCCTTCGACCCGGCGGCGACGCTGGCGGCGGTGGAGGCGGAGGCCTGCACCTCTCTGTACGGGGTCCCCACCATGTTCATCGCCGAGCTGGCCGTCCCCGGGTTCGACGGGTACGACCTGTCGAGCCTGCGCACCGGGATCATGGCGGGGTCGCCCTGTCCGGTGGAGGTCATGAACGAGATCATCGAGCGGATGGGGATGACCGGGGTCTCCATCTGTTACGGCATGACGGAGACCTCTCCCGTGTCCACGCAGACCCGGGCGGACGACTCGGTCGAGCGCCGGGTCTCCACCGTGGGCCGGGTCGGCCCGCACCTGGAGGTCAAGGTGGTCGATCCGCGCTCGGGCCGGACCGTCCCGCGCGGCACCCCGGGAGAACTGTGCACCCGCGGCTACTCGGTGATGCTCGGCTACTGGGGCGAGCCGGAGAAGACCGCCGAGGCCGTCGACCCGGAGGGCTGGATGCACACCGGCGACCTGGCGGTCATGGACGACGACGGCTACCTGAGCATCACCGGCCGGATCAAGGACATGGTGATCCGGGGCGGTGAGAACCTCTACCCGCGCGAGATCGAGGAGTTCCTCCACGCCCACCCCGACGTCCTGGACGTCCAGGTCATCGGGGTACCCGACCCGAAGTACGGGGAGGAGCTGATGGCGTGGGTGCGGATGCGCGAGGGGGCCGAGCCGCTGACCGCGCAGACCGTGCGCGCGTACTGCGCCGGGCGGCTCGCCCACTTCAAGATCCCCCGCTACGTCCACGTCGTGGAGGAGTTCCCGATGACCGTCACCGGGAAGATCCGCAAGGTCGAGATGCGCGCGACGGCGGTGCGCCTGCTGGAGGCGGAGGCGGAGGCCGCGGCGACCGGCGGCGGCTGACCCCGCTCCGGCGGCGGGGCGGGGGCGGCGCGGGGCGGGGCGGGGCGGCGGATCCTTTCCCCAGTACGACTGATCCGCCCATGTGGGTGGACCCGCCGCACCACCCCCGGCCGGATCCCGCACCCGCGCCTATAAAGGGGCCCGTCACACTGATCGACTGATGGGTCCTCACCATGCTGCAGGCCGCTCTGCGGGTGCTCGCCGCCGTCTCCCTCGCCTCCCTCGGCTCCGCCGCCGCCGTCTCCCCCGCCACGGCCGCCGTCTCCCCCGCCACCGCGGCGGCCGTCTACGACGACCCGCTCACCACGCCCTGCGGACCGACGGTCGAGTACCGGGCCGCGGACTGGTGGCGTACGACGACCGACTACTCGCTGGCCCGCCCCGTCGCCGAGGCCGCGGCGGCCGAGCGGTGGCAGTGGCGCACGGACGTCAACGTCCTGTGGCGCGGCGACACCCGGGAGACCGTGGACGAGATCTTCCGGACCGGCTTCACGCCCCGGGGCCGGCAGGTGACCCCCCTCGCCGAGTACATCGTCAAGGGCGGCGGCCAGAACAGCGCGCACCTCAGCACCAGTTGTGAGAAGTGGGTGGCCCAGAAGTTCGCCACGTACGGCAGCGAGAAGACCGGGTGGGTCTACGAGATCTACGCGCCCGGCGGCATCGACGTGAACGCCACCGCCCGCATGAACAACTACAACTCGCCCTACCTCTGGAACAAGGAGGTCGACTTCCCCGGCGGGGTCAAGGGCCGCTACATCAAGGGGGCCTGCAAGTTCCGGCTGACCTACACGGACCCGCAGACCAAGGTCAGCACCTTCGAGGAGCTCGGCTGCAAGAACAACGCCGGCTTCGCGCCCTACGCGACGGACGCCGCCGCGCTCGCAGCGGCCCGCTGAGGCCGGTGCGCCGGTCGGCCGGTCCGCTCAGATCCGGATGACCAGCTTGCCGCGCACGGCGCCGGAGCGCAGGTGGCGGATCGCCTCGGGGACCTCGTCCAGGGCGTAGGAGCGGTCCACGGCGGGGGTCACGGCGCCGGAGTCGATCAGCTCGGCCAGGGTGACGAGGTCGGCGGCGCGGGGCGTGGCGGCCAGTCCGCACAGGCGGTGGCGGACGAACGGGGACAGCAGCTGGGCGCGCAGCTGCCGGCCGGTGCCGCCGGTCCAGCGCCCCTCGCCCTCGCCTCCGACGATCACGAGGGTGCCGCGCGGGGTGAGGGCCCGGCGCAGCCGGCCGATGGGCCGGTTGCCGCCGGTGTCCACGATGAGGTCGTGGCGGCGGCTGCCGTCGACGGGGTCCTCGCGGGTGTGGTCCAGGACCTCGTCGGCGCCGAGGAAGCGGACCAGGTCGGCCTTGGCGGGGCGGCACGTCCCGGTGACACGGCCCGCGCCGAGGGCCTTGGCCAGCTGGACGGCGTACGATCCGACGCCGCCCGCCGCCCCGAGGACGAGCACGCTCTGGCCGGGCGCCAGCCGGCCGCGGTCGCGCAGGGCCTGCAGCGCGGTGCAGGCGGAGACGGGCACGGCCGCGGCCTGTTCGGCGGTGAGCCGGGCCGGGCGCGGTGCCAGCCGGTCGGCGCGGGCACGGGCGTACTCGGCGAAGGCGCCGGTGCAGGTCCCGTAGACCTCGTCGCCCGGGCGCAGGGCGCTCACGCCGGGTCCCACCGCCGTCACCCGGCCCGCGGCGTCCTGACCGGGGGTCCGGGCCTTGGGGGCCCGCAGGCCGAACCCGAGGGCGCGCAACAGGTGGGGGCGGCCGGTCAAGAGGTGCCAGACACCTTGGTCGACCCCCGCGGCGTGGACCTTCAGGAGGACCTCGCCGGGGCCGGGGACGGGGCGTTCGCTCTCTTCGACGCGCAGGACCTCGGGCGGTCCGTAGACGTCCTGGACGACTGCTCTCACGGGGTGTCTCCCTCGGGCACGGGTGCGGTGGCGGAGTACTGGAAGACCTGGTCGAGCGGGACGCCGAAGACCGCGGCGATCTGGAAGGCCATCTCCAGGGTGGGCGAGTAGCGGCCCTGCTCGATGGCGATCACGGTCTGGCGGCTGACGCCGACGTGGCGGGCGAGTTCGGCCTGGGTCATCTCGCCGTGGGCGAAGCGCTGCGCCCGGATGGTGTTGGTGACCCGGGTCGGCCTCACCACGGGTGGAAGCCGAGGCGGTAGGAGACGAGCTTGACGGTGGAGCTGAGGAGGGAGGAGAGGACGAAGGCCAGGTAGACGGCGTTGGCGATCCAGAAGGGCGCCGCGTCGGCCATGGCCAGGCAGAGGGCGCTCACGGCGCCGATCACCACGAAGGACTGTCCGACGTACTCGCCGAAGCGGTGGATCTCCCGGTCGCGCTGGTCCTTGGCTGCGCCCTCCTCGCCGGAGGCGGCGGCGACGGCGATGTTGGCGGCGATCGTGACGACGATCGCGAGCCCGACCGACCACAGCAGGGCGGCGGCGTAGGGGGCCCGTTCCAGCGGGAGGCCCTCGGGTCCGGACAGTACGGAGCACAGGTACGCGGCGTAGGACACCACCGCGACCACCAGCATGATCCACGAACGTTTCTCTTCGACAGCCATTCCGGCCCCCGCTTTCCATGTCAAGAAAACCAGACATGGGCAGTGTCAAGGATGCCGGACATCGTGTCAAGATTTCTTGACTTCAGCTGTTCGGGGGCGGGGTGACACCGTGGATCCGGGCGAGGACGAGGACCGTGTCGTCCGTCGGCGCGGCGGGCAGCATGGCGGTCAGGATGCGGTCCGCCATCTCCTCCAACGAGCCCTCCGCACGGCCCAGTTCGGCGCGCAGCGCGGCCAGTCCGGTATCGATGTCCCGGCCGCGCGCCTCGATCAGGCCGTCGGTGTACAGGGCGAGGACGGCGCCGTCGGGGAGGTGGGTCCGCATCGTCCGGAAGGGAACGCCGCCGACCCCGAGCGGAACGCCCATGGCATCGGCGAGGGTGTCCACGGTCCCGTCCGGGTGGCGCACCAGGAGCGGCGGGTGCCCGGCTGCGGAGATCCGGGCGTCGCCGGTGTGGGGGTCGTAGGCCACGTAGAGGCAGGTGGCCAGCTCGATGCCGGACTCCCGTGCGCAGAGGTCGAGTTCGGTGAGCAGGTCGTGCGGCTCCGGGCCGTGCCGGGCCAGCGCCTCGGCGGTGATGCGCAGCCGTCCCATCGACGCCGCCGCCGGTACGCCGTGCCCCATGACGTCGCCGACGACGAGGGCGACCCGGTCTCCGGGAAGGCCGATCACGTCGTACCAGTCGCCGCCGACCTCGGTGACGCGGCTGCCGGGGAGGTAACGGTGGGCGACGGTGAGGTGGGGTCCGGGCTGCAGGGCGTCGGGCAGCAGGGCCCGCTGCAGGGTCAGGGCGATGTCCTGGACCTGGCTGTAGAGGCGCGCGTTGTCCAGGCAGAGGGCGGCGCGGGAGGCCAGTTCGCCGGCCAGGCTGAGGTCCTGCTCGGTGAAGGCGGGGCGGTCGGCGGACCGGCCGAACATGGCGATGCCCTGGACGGTGCCGCGGGCGACGAGCGGGGCGATCAGGATGCTCACCAGGCCGCTGTCCAGGATCACCCGGGCGCGCTCGGCGTGCGCGATGGTGCGGGTGGTGAAGTCCTCGTCCACCGGGACGCAGATCGGGCGGCCCGTGGCGAACATCCGGTGGATGCTGGAGCCGGGCGGGTACTTCACGCGTTCGAGGCCTTCAAGCTGTTCGACGGCGGGCCGGGACAGGGTCGCCCGCGCGGCGATCCGGCGGGTGAAGAGGGGCAGCCGCGGGTCGAAGGCCTCGGTGGGGTCCATCCACTCGACCAGTTCGACGACCGAGCCGTCGCAGAACTCCGGAACGGCGACGTCGACCAGCTCCCGGGCGGTGGTGTCCACGTCGAGGGTGGTGCCGATGCGGGCGGCCGCCCGGTCGAGCAGGTCGAGGCGCCGGCGGGCGGCCGTCGCCTCCAGGAGCGCCCGTTCCCGGTCGGTGACGTCCACGACCAGTCCGCCCACCCCGGAACGGGTGCCGACGGCGCGGCTGAGCGGGAAGAGGCTGAACGAACGCACCTGGTCGCGGTCTGGGTGGCCCGGGGTGCGCAGTCCCACCAGGGTGTCGACCAGCGGGGTGCCACCGTCGGCGACGGCGCGCAGCATGCGCGCGAACTCGCCGCCGTCGGAGGTGATCATGATCTCGGTGGCGGCGCGGCCCAGGTGGTCCGGGGCGGGGATGCCGTCCATGTCGGCCAGTGCCTGGTTGACGTGGACGTAGCGCAGGTCCTCGTCGAGCATGACCAGGCCGATGGGGCAGGTCTCGAAGAGGGCGTCGAGGAAGGCGAGGTTCGCCTTGACGCGGTCGAGCTCGTCGCTCCGGCTGACCAGGCCCATGACGACGGAGCCGCCGGCGGTTCCGGTCACCGGGAAGACGCGGAACCCGCAGTCGAAGACGCTGCCGTCCCGGTGCAGGACCGGCAGCCGCACGCGCCAGTACCCGAGGGCGCGGCCGCGCTCGGCGAGGCGTGCGGCCGGGCCGGGGCCGGAGCGGGGGTCGTCGCCGTCGGATCCGGCGGGGGGGAAGAGGAGGGCGGCGGGACGGGTGAGGATCTCGGCGGCCGCGTGGCCGAAGAGGCCCTGGGCGCCGGGGCCCCAGTAGCAGACCCGGCCCTCGCCGTCCATGCCGAAGACGGCCACGGCCACGTGCTCCAGCAGCGACCCCGGTTCGGACAGGATCGGGCCGTGTGCCCGTGCCTCCCCCGGCTGATCCGACGGCAGCACCGGCGGCCTCCTCTGCCGTCCGCCCCGCACCGGGACGGAGAACGTCCCCTTCATTCTGCGCGCAGCACGCGGGACGGGCAGGACGGGAAGCCCACCGCCGCCCGTGGCGGGCCCGGCGTACGGGGCGCGCACCGCGGACGGCGGGCGGGGAGCGTGCCTACCGGTCCTGGTGGCCCGGTGTGCGGGGGGCGCCCCGCGACGGCGGGCCGGGAGCCGGCTTACTGGGCTTGGCGGCCGTTCAGGGTGACGTTCCCGCTGACGGTGCCGTCGGAGCCCGAGACGGTCACCGCGTGCCGGACGCCGTCCGGGCCGAGGACCACCGCCAGCCAGGCGCTGCCGCCGCCCTCCTGGGCGACCGGGCGCAGGCTCTCGACCTTGCCGCCGCTGACCGCTCCCGCCGCCTTCTCCGCGGCCTGGCCGATCGGCAGGGAGGGCAGCGGTGCGGGGGCGGTCTTCTGACTGCCCTTCCGGGTGCCCTTCGGGGCGCCTGCGAGGGCGTCGGCGCCGTCGCGGATCTCCGGAGCGCCCTGCCGGTGGGCCATCCGCTCCCCCTTGCCCTCGTGGGCGTGCCCGGGGCCGCCCTCGCGGCCGTGCCCGTGCCCGCCTTCGTGGCCTCCCTCGGCCCACTCGAAGCGGGGGCCCTTGCCCACCCGCTCGTGGTGGTGCCCGGCCACGGCGACCGCCGCCGCCCCGCCGCCGACGATCACCGCGGCGGCCACGCCCGCGGCCGCCCAGCGCCCGCCCCTGCCCCGGGGGAGCACCCGGGCCAGGCGCTTGCGCCCGCCGGACCCGGCCTCGGGGGCGGACTGCCCGGACTGCTCCGACGGTTCCGACGGCGGGTAGAACTCAGACATACCGGCACTCCTCATGCACCCGGGCACCGCACCCGGCTCGGCCCCGAGCATGCCGAGCCCTTGCTGAAGCTCACCTGAAGCCACCTGAAGACCTCTTCAGCGACGCGGCCGGGGCGCCTGAGACCCTGTTCCCATGCGCGTACTGGTGGTGGAGGACGAACGACGGCTGGCCCTGGCCCTGCAGCGCGGGCTCCAGTCGGAGGGGTTCTCGGTGGACGTGGCCCACGACGGGCTGCAGGGGCTGTGGATGGCCTCCGAGCACGAGTACGACCTCATCGTCCTCGACATCATGCTCCCCGGCCTCAACGGCTACCGGGTCTGCGCGCGGTTGCGCGCGGCGGGCCACGAGGCCGGGATCCTGATGCTCACGGCGAAGGACGGCGAGTACGACGAGGCCGAGGCGCTGGACACCGGCGCCGACGACTTCCTGTCCAAGCCCTTCTCCTACCTCGTCCTCGTCGCCCGGCTCCGCGCCCTGGGCCGGCGTACGGGCCGCCGCGGCCCGCGGACCATGACCTTCGGCGACCTCACGCTCGACCCCGCACGGCACCTCTGCTCCCGGGGCGGCACGGAGATACGGCTGACCGCCCGGGAGTTCGCGGTCCTGGAGTACCTGGCCCGCAGGCCCGGCGAGGTGGTGCCCAAGCGGGAGATCCTGGAGCAGGTCTGGGACAGCGCCTTCGACGGCGATCCGAACGTGGTCGAGGTCCACGTGAGCGCGGTGCGGCGGAAGATCGACGCGCCCTTCGGCCGCACCGCCCTGGAGACCGTGCGCGGCGCGGGCTACCGACTGGCGGCCGACGGTGGCTGACGCCCTGGCCTCGGCCCTGCGCGGGCTGCGCGGCTCCGTGGCGCGGCTGCCGCGGTGGATCCCGTTGCGGCGCCTGGGGCGGCTGCGGCCCACCACCGTACGCGCCCGGGCCACCGCGGGCGCGGTCGTGGTGGTGGCGGTGGCCCTGGCCGTGGCCTCCTTCGCGCTGCTCGGGCTGCTGAGGGCCGACCTGCTGCGCAACGCCGAGCGGGACGCCGCCCAGCAGGCGCAGACCGTCGCCGGGCTCGCGGCGGCCGGGGACCTCGACCGGATGCGGCCGGCCGGGCTCGGGGCGGACTTCGTCCAGGTGGTGAACGCCCGCGGCCGGGTGTTGCGGTCCACCCCGAACCTGGCCGGGCTCCCCGCGCTCGCCCCCGTCACACCGCTGCGGCCGGGCACGTCCTTCCACACCTGGCGGGTGCGCCCGCTCGGCGGCGAGCACCGCCAGCGGGTGGTCCAGGTGACCACGCAGACGCCCCAGGGGCTGGTCGCCGTGTTCGTGGGGACCTCCCTGCGCGACGTGGACGCCGCCGACGACACGACCACCGCCGCCCTCGTGGTGGGCGGGCCGCTGTTGCTGGCCACCGTGGGGTTCGTGACCTGGCGGGTCACCGGACGCGCCCTGCGGCCCGTCGAGGCGATCCGGGCGGAGGTCGCCGAGATCGGCGACCGCGACCTGCACCGGCGGGTGCCGGTCCCGCCGACCCGCGACGAGGTGGCCCGGCTGGCCGAGACGATGAACCTCACCCTCGACCGGCTGGAGTCCTCCGGCATCCGCCAGCGGCGCTTCATCGCGGACGCCTCGCACGAGCTGCGGAGCCCGATCACGGTGCTGCGCACCCAGCTGGAGGTGGCCCTGGCCGTCCGGGACCAGGAACTGTGGCCGGAGCTGATCGGCGGGGCGCTGGAGGACGTCGAGCGGCTCCAGCAGCTGGCCTCGGACCTCCTGCTGCTGGCCCGGATCGACGCCGCCCAGCCGGTGCCCGCGGAGCGGCTCGACCTCGGCGGGGTGGTGCGCGACGCGGTCGAGGCGCGCCTCGGCGACCGGGTCCCCGTCCGCGTCTCGCTGGCGGCGGACGTGGTGGTGGAGGGCAGCGGGCTGTGGCTGGCCCGGGTGGTCACCAACCTCCTCGACAACGCGCAGCGGTTCGCCGCCGGGCGGGTCGACCTCACGTTGCGCACGGTCGGCGGCCCCCGGGCCCGCACCGCCGTCCTGGAGGTGGCCGACGACGGGCCCGGCATCGCGCCGGAGGACCGGGAGCGGATCTTCGAACGCTTCACCCGGCTCGACGACGCCCGCAGCCGCGACCACGGGGGCGCCGGCCTCGGCCTGGCCATCGCCCGCGACCTGACCTCGCACCACGGCGGCACCCTGACGGCCGCCGACTCCCCCGGCGGGGCCCGCCTGGTCGTCCGCCTGCCCGTGGCTCCGCCCGCCCCTGACACGGCTTTGACGCCCGCTCCGCGGGTTCATACGGATCGCTGACGGACGGGCCGCCCCGGCCGCCGTTGAATGGAGACGGGCTCCGGCGCGGCGCAGTGCCGCGCAGCGGGAGCGCGGACGGACGAGGGCGACAGGGGAGGAACCTGCGGTGCGGCGACGCGTGGTGGCGGGTGTGAGCGGGAGTACCGGAAGCCTGACGGCCCTGCACCGGGCCGCCGCCGAGGCGCGGTGGCGCGGGGCGGAGCTGTGGGTGGTGCTGGCCTGGCAGGCGCCGGGCGGGGGGCCGGGGTCCCGTACGTCCTGCGGTGGCTCCCTCGTGTACGCCGAGTGCCGGGCGGCGGCGGTGAGGCGGCTGCGGGAGGTCCTCGACGGGGCCTTCGGCGCGGCGGGCCCGGGTGTCGCCCTGGCCGCCCAGGCGGTACGGGGTACTCCCGGGGCCGCCCTGGTCGACGCCGCCCGGGACGGGGACGACCTGCTCGTGGTGGGGGCCGGTGCGCGGGGGCGGCTGCTCGGCGCGCTGCGGCCCTCGGTGGCCCGCTACTGCCTGGCCCACGCCCCCTGCCCGGTCCTGGCCGTACCGCCGAACCCGCTCCAGGCCCAACTGGACGCGCTGCACCGGCGCAACACCCTGCACGCCCCGCTCGACCCCCGGGAACTCATGCCCTGACCGACCCGCCCGGCACGGGGCCGACCCCGAACGGCGCCCACGCCGGGTCCACATCCGCTCCGGGCCGCGTCAACCCCGGGCCGGGGTCCGCCCCCGGCTCGTGTGTGCCCCGGGGCGCGGCAACCCGGCGGCCCGCAAGCGGTTTCCGGGTGGTGGGGCGGGCACCGGCCGGTTCCGGCCGTTCTGCACGTGTCGGGAGGCCGGGGGCGGGGCCGGGTCCCGGCCGGGGGCGTTCGCGGGCCGGGGTCGCCGCCGCCGACAGGTCGGCCAGATCGCGTTGCTCCGTCCCCGGGGCTGCTGTGTACTCACTCCTCCAGCTCCCCCGGACCCCGCGCCGGCCCTCCCCCACGACCTGGGGAGGGCAGCTTCGCCGTGCCGGAATCCGGACCGAACTGGCCCTGCCCGTAGGCGAGTCGAAGGAGAACCGGCATGTCCGAGAAGCAGCACCGGCCCGGGAAGCAGGCCGTCCCGCCCGCCCCGCCGGAGTTCACGTTCAAGTGGGGCCGGCACAGCAAGGCCATGGAGCGGCTCTCGCTCGCGCAGATGGCCCGGCGCGTCCCGGCCTCCCTCACCCACACCGCCCGGCTCGCGTGGGCGGTGAACCGGACGGCCTTCGTATGGCTGGTCTGCGCCCAGCTCCTCGGCGGGCTCTGCACGGCCGCCGCCCTGGCCGCCGTCTCGAAGGCCATGGGCCCCCTGCTGACCGGCGGCACCGTGGAGCAGCGCGTCTCGGCGGCGGCCTGGCCACTGGCGGCCGCCGCCGCGATGACCGCGCTCGGGGCCCTCTCCTCCATCGCGGCCGGAAGCGCGGCCCGCCGCCTGACCCCCGGCATGTCCACGATCGCCGACCTCGCCATGGTCGACGCCCACATGGACGTGGACCTCGACTGCTACGACGCCCCGGACTTCTCCGAGCGTTCCGAGGCCGCCGAGACCGGGTCGGCCCGCTCCTCGATGCTGCTCCAGGACGCCCTCGGGTTCACCAGCGGTCTGATCGACCTGCTCGCCGTGGCCTCCGTGCTGTCCGTGGTCCACCCGGTGCTGCTGCCGCTCCTGCTGCTGTCGGTGGTCCCGCGCGGGCTGGGCTCCGTACACGCGGCCCGGCTCGACCACGCCCTGCACAACGAGACGATCGCCTCCCGCAACATCCGCCACATGATGCGCTGGCACCTCACCACGCCCAAACTCGCGGACGAGCTGCGCGGCAACAGCATGCGGGCGTACGCCCACCACTGGTACGCGGCGGTCTGCGAGCGCATCGACTCCCGGATGACCGGCTCGGCCCCCCGCTACCTCGCGGTCCACCTCGTCGCCGCCTGCGCCTCCGGGCTGTTCACCGCCCTGACGTGGCTGTCGCTGGGCGGGCTCGTGGTCGGCGGGTACATGGCGCCGGGCGCCGCCGGGACGGCCATCGTCGCGATGCGGACCTCCACGGCCGCGCTGTCCTCGCTGGTCGTGTACGGGGCGGCGATGTTCCAGCACGCCCTCTACCTCGGGGACTACACCGCCTTCATCGCGCAGGCGGCCGAACGTTCGGGGCCGCGCGGCCCCCAGGCCATGGAGGCTCCCGAGAAGATCCGGCTGGAGGAGGCCGGGTACACCTACCCGGGCAAGGACGCCCCCGCGCTCGGCCCGGTGTCGCTGACCCTGAACCGGGGCGAGGTGGTCGCCGTCGTCGGGGAGAACGGGGCCGGGAAGTCCACGCTGGTCCGGCTGCTGACGGCGCTGACGGCCCCGACGGCGGGAACCGTGTCCTGGGACGGGGTGCCGACCTCCGACGCGGACCAGCGCTCGGCCTGGAGCCACGTCGGGCTCGTCACCCAGTCCTACGGGTACTGGCCGTTCTCCGCCCGCGAGAACATCACCCTCGGCCAGCCGGGTCCGCGCGGCGAGGAGGCGGTCTGGGAGGCGCTGGGGGCCGTCGGCATGAAGGAGGTCGTGGCCGGCTTCCCGCAGGGCCTCGACACCCTGCTGGCCCGTTCGCTGTGGGGCGGTCACGAACCGTCCGGCGGCCAGTGGCAGCGCCTGGCCTGCGGGCGGGCCTTCCACCGGCGCCCGGCGCTGCTGGTCATGGACGAGCCGACCTCCGCGATGGATCCGCGCGGCGAGCACCGGGTGTTCTCGGGCCTGCGTGAGACCAAGGACGAGCGGATCACGGTGATCGTCACGCACCGCATGGAGAACTGCCGCCTGGCGGACCGGATCATCGTCCTCGACGGCGGCCGGATCAAGGAACAGGGCAGTTTCGAGCAGCTGCTGGCCGTCGAGGGCGGCACGTTCCGGGAGCTCTACGAGCTGTCACAGGACCGGTAGCGGAAGCCGGCCCGCCGGGCCCCGGGCGGGTGGGGGCCGGGGCAGACGGGGCCGGGGCGGGCGGGGGCCGGGGCGGGCGGGCCGTTCATTCCCGCCCGGCGGCCTCCGCCTCCGCCTCCGCCCGCACCCGGGCCCGGCCGGTCACCACCACGGCGGCGGCGAGGGCGCTGGCCCCGAAGGCCAGCGCCACCGTCCACGGCCGGTCGAAGTGGTGGCCGGTGGCGTGGTCGACGGAGTAGCGGCCCGGTCCGGCGAGGCCGACGGCCGCCGCCGTGAACCCGAGGAAGGCCGGGTACTCGAATCCGCCGCTCTGGTTGAAGAACCCGGCCGGGGCGTGCACGGCCACCGCCCCCGCCATGGCCCCGGCCGCCGCGGCCCCCGCGGCCGGGGTGGCCAGCCCCAGCACCAGCAGCGCCCCGCCGCCCGCCTCCCCCAGACCGGCGGCGATCGCGCTCTGCCGGCCCGGCCGGAAGCCCATGCTCTCCATCGCGGCCGCCGTCCCCTCCAGACCCGCGCCGCCGAACCACCCGAAGAGCTTCTGCGCCCCGTGGGCGATGAGCACCGCGCCGGTGCCGGTGCGCAGTGCGAGCAGTGCGAGGTCACGGCGGTTGATGCAGGTCATCAGGGTCTCCCGGTGGGTGCGCGGACGGGCGGGCGGGCACCGGGAAGGGTGCGGCCGCCCGGGGCGGTCCCGGCATACCTATCCGCTCCCGGCGCCGATGCCCCGGCGAGCGCCCGCAGATCCGCCATACGGGCCCCCGGGTGCACGGTCGGCCACGGATCGTCCGATTGACGACCCTTCATCACGCTCCGGAGACGCTAGGATCACGGTGTGGTCACAGCCCGTGCGCAGCACCTGCCGCCGGCCCGCCTGTCGGCGGGTCTGCTGCACCTGCTCGGGCTGGTCCTGCTGCTGCTCGGCCTGATCTGCACGCACGGCGCCCACGCGCCCGGCGCGGCGGCCCACCCGGTCGCGGCGGCCTCCGTTTCGCAGGCCTCCCCCGCCGACGGCCACGGCCCCGCCCACCCGGCGGACGAGTGCGCGCCCGTGCCGCCCCGGCAGGGTTCGGTGGTGGACTCCCCGGCCGCCCCGTCGGCGGCCGTCACCCGGTGCGCCCCCGAGGTCCGCCGTGGTCTGCCCGGGTACGACCCGTCCGGCGCGGCCGGATCCGCCCCGGTCCGTACGGCGGCTCCGCCGGTCCTGCGGGTGTAGACACCGCCGCCTTCCGTACGGCGACCCGCGCGGCCACGGCCGCACGCCCCGGGAGCCGTACCCGGGGCGGCGCTGCCCGCGCGTCCCCACGGGCAGCGCCGCGCCCGAGGCCCGTACCCCGGTCGGCCCCGTACCCGGTCGGCCCCGTACCCGGCCGACCCGTATCCGGCCGACCCCGGTCCGCACCCCCGTCCACGCCCCGGCCCGTCCCCGCGATCCGCCGCCGCCCCCGCCCGTACCCGGCCGGGGTGCCCGCCGCCCGGAGGAACCGTGTCATGCCGTTCCCGCGTACCCCCGGCCCGTCCGGGCCCGCCGTGGGCATCCGCCGTACTCGGCGCGGTGCCCGCGGTCCTGCTCCTCGCGGTCCTCGCCTGTCTCCCCCACCTCCTCGACGGCGGCGGGGCTTCCGGCGGCGTGCGGCACGAGGCCGTCTCCGCCCGGTCGTGGGCCGCTGGAGCCGTGGCGCAGTCCGGGCCGACGGCCCCTGAAGGACGGCCGCACCCGCATCCGGAGCACGGTCCCTCCTGCGCCGCCGTCCCGGGCGCGGCCCGTCCGGCTCCGGGCCCGGGACGCGACGGCGCCGGGCAGGCGCCGCACGGCCTTCCGGGCCGGGGCGCCGGAACCCGTGCCGGGCCGGCCCCGCCGACCGGGCCGGGAACCGTTCCGCGGGCCCGTTCCGGCCGCTCCGTGCTGACCAGTGTCTGTCGATGGCGGCTCTAGTCCGCTCCCGTAGTTCCCTTCGCAACGGCTGACGCATGCCCAACGGCCGGGCCCCGCCCCGGCCCAGGTCGGCATCCCCATGAGCGACCACTCCACGCACCATCGAACGAGAGCGGAACAATGCATTCTTCGGCCACCGACCTGTCCCAACCCGCCCACCCCGCCCGCACCGGCCTCTCCGGGCTGGTCGGCAACACCCCCCTGCTGCGCGTGTCACAGCCCCTCGCCCCGCAGGGGCGCGGCTTCTGGGCGAAGCTGGAGGGCTTCAACCCCGGGGGCATCAAGGACCGCCCGGGCCTGCACATGGTCGAGCGCGCCCGCGCCCGCGGGGACCTGCTGCCGGGGGCCCGGATCATCGAGTCCACCAGCGGCACCCTGGGCCTCGGCCTGGCGCTCGCGGGAATGGTCTACGGACACCCCGTCACCCTCGTCACCGACCCCGGCCTGGAGCCGTCGATGACCCGGCTGCTGACGGCGTACGGGGCCCAGGTCGACGTCGTCCGCGAACCGCACCCCACCGGCGGCTGGCAGCAGGCCCGCCGGGACCGGGTGACCGAGCTGATGGGGCGCCATCCCGGCTCGTGGTGCCCGGACCAGTACAACAACCCGGACAACACCACGGCGTACACCCCGCTCGCCCTCGAACTGGCCCGCGAGCTGCGCCACATCGACGTCCTGGTGTGCAGCGTGGGCACCGGAGGGCACTCCGCCGGCGTCTCGCGCGTCCTGCGGCAGCTCTACCCCGACCTGACGCTGGTGGGCGTGGACACCGTGGGCTCCACCATCTTCGGGCAGCCCGCCCGGAGCCGGCTGATGCGTGGCCTGGGGTCGAGCATCTACCCCAGGAACGTGGCCTACGAGCAGTTCTCCGAGGTCCACTGGGTCGCCCCGGCCGAGGCCGTGTGGGCCTGCCGCCAGCTCGCCGCCTCCCACTACGCGGCGGGGGGCTGGAGCGTCGGCGCCGTCGCCCTCGTCGCGGGCTGGCTGGCCCGCACCCTCCCGGAGGAGACCCGGATCGCGGCGGTGTTCCCCGACGGGCCCCAGCGGTACCTCGGCACCGTGTACGACGACGACTACTGCGCCGCGCACGGCCTGCTGGACTCGCCCCCGGCCGGCGAACCCGATGTGATCGCCAGCCTGGACGAGAAGGAGGTCACGCGCTGGACCCGCTGCGCCACCGTGGTGGACCCGCTCACGCTGTGCGGGGCGGAGGGCCGGACCCGATGAAGAGCACCCTCGCGCAGGTGCGTTCGTACGAGCGCAGCGTCCAGCTGCTGATGGTCAACCAGTTCAGCATCAACCTCGGCTTCTACATGCTCATGCCCTACCTGGCCACGCACCTGGCCGGGCCGCTCGGGCTCGCCGGCTGGACGGTCGGGCTGATCCTCGGGGTGCGCAACTTCAGCCAGCAGGGCATGTTCCTCGTCGGCGGCACGCTCGCCGACCGGCTGGGCTACAAGCCGATGATCATCGCGGGGCTGGTGCTGCGCGTCGCGGGTTTCGCGACCCTCGGCCTGGTCGACTCCGTGCCCGCGCTGATCGCCGCCTCCGCGGCGACGGGCCTGGCCGGGGCCCTGTTCAACCCGGCCACCCGGGCGTACCTGGCGGCCGACGCGGGTGAGCGCCGCGTCGAGGCGTTCGCGCTGTTCAACGTCTTCTACCAGGCGGGCATCCTGTTGGGGCCGCTGGTGGGCATGGTGCTGACGGGCGTGGACTTCCGCGTCACCTGCCTGGTCGCGGCGGGCATCTTCGCCCTGCTGGGCCTCGTACAGATCCGGGCCTTGCCCGACCGGCGGGGCAACGACGCCGAGGACCGGTCGGCCGGTCCGCGCGAGGGCGTGCTCACGCAGTGGCGCCGGATCCTGCGCAACCGGCCGTTCCTGCTGTTCTCGGTGGCGATGATCGGTTCGTACGTGATGACCTTCCAGGTCTACATGGCGCTGCCGCTGGAGGTCCGGCGCCTCGGCGGCGAAGGCACCTTCGGCACGGCCGCGGTGGCATTGCTGTTCGCGGTCTCGGGGCTGAGCACGATCCTGTTCCAGACCAGGGTCACCGCCTGGTGCAAGGTCCGGATGGCCCCGGGACGGGCGCTGACCTGGGGACTGCTGACCATGGGGACGGCCTTCCTGCCCCTGCTGGCCGCCACGGCGCTCCCGGCGGCGGGGTCGGGGCCGCTCGCCCGGCTGCTGGCCGCCGGGCCGCCGGCGCTGTCCGCGCTGCTGCTGGCGGTGGGGACGATGGTGGCGTACCCCTTCGAGATGGACACCATCGTCCGGCTCTGCGGGGACCGGCTCGTCGCCACCCACTACGGCCTCTACAACACGGTCTGCGGGGTGGGCATCGCGCTCGGCAACCTGCTCACGGGCGCCGCGCTGGACGCGGCCCGCGCGGCCGGGATGTCCGCCCTGCCCTGGCTGGCGCTCTTCGCGCTCGGCCTCGGCTGCTCCGCCGCCGTCTACGGACTCCACCGCACGGGCCGGCTCGCACCCCCCGTCCGGGCCGGGGCCCGGGCGGGCGCCCTGACCGGCTGACCGGGGCGCCCGGTCCCGGGGGCTCCCGCCGCGCGGAGCCCCCGGGGCAGCGGGTGGGGGCTACGCCCTGCGGAGACGGCCGATCATGCCGTCGATGTCGCGGATCATCATGTAGTCGCGGATGATGTGGCCGCCCGGCTCCTCGTACCACTCGTGCGGGATGCCGGCGCGGCCGAGGGCGTCCCGGAACTCCCTCTGCCCGGCCAGTACCTGGGTCTCGTTGAAGGTGTCGAAGGCGTTGGTGCGGTCGGGGCTGGTGCCGGCGACGAGGAAGATCCGCTTGTTGCGGTAGCTCTCCAGCCGTTCCATGGGGTTGTCGGCGGTGACGCGCGCCTGGTCCCAGGGCGCGCCGTAGACCGTACCGCCCGCGAGGTCCTTGACCGCGGAAGAGACGTTGGCCCAGTGGACCACCGCGCCTGCGTCGCGGCGCACGCTGGCCGGGCCGGAGTGGGAGCTGACCGAGGCGAAGTGGCCCCAGTACTTGGCCGCGTACTTCAGCGCGCCGAAGCCGCCCATGGAGAATCCGGAGACGGCGCGGCCGTCGTACTCGGCGAACGTGCGGAAGTTCTGGTCCACCCAGGGGATCAGCTGGTTGATGTGGAAGCTCTCCCAGTTGCGGGGGCCGACGAAGGTGCTGACGGGGTTGGAGTACCAGCCCGCCTGTCCGCCGTCGGGCATCACCACGATGATCGGCTTGCCCGCGGTCCAGGCACGGACTCCGGCGACGTCGAAGGTGATGAAGTCCTGGAGGCCGCCGTGGAGGAGGTACAGGACGGGGTAGGTGCGGCCGCTGGTGTGGTAGTCGTCGGGAAGCAGGACGTTGACGGCGGGCTGCCAGCCGATCTCGTTGGTGGCGAAGCGGTAGTACCACATGCGGGGATCGGCCTCGCCGCGGTCGACGATGTGCAGCCCGGCGGCGTCGCCGACGGCGCCGGCCGCCGTGGCGGAGGCGAGGACGCCTCCGGCGCCCAGGGCCACGGCGGCGGAGAGTCCGCCGACGGTCCTGAGGACGCTCCTGCGGGTGGGGCGCTGCTCGTTCACGAAGTCCTCCATCAGTCGTTGGTGGTCCAGGTGCCCCTGGCCGGGTTCCAGTGGATCGTGGCGTTCTGGAACTTCTGGGCCTTGCCGTTGCCCGCCTCGTCCGTCTCGTCGGTCACCGGGTAGCCGAAGACGCGCTCGTTGCCGCCCGTGCGGAAGGCCTCGTAGATCGCTCCCTGTACCGGGTGCGCTCCGGTCTGCGCGGACCACAGGAACAGCGCCTTCTCGAAGAACTGGTACCGGCCCCGGCTGCCGCCCGGCGACTGGCCGGCCTCCGCCTCGTCCGTCGTCGGGAACCCCCAGCGGCGTTCCGCGTCGGTGGCCCAGAAGCGCGCGAGGATGTCCCCGTACACGGCGAAGGCGGCGTCCGGGTGCCAGAGGACGATGCCGTTGCGGAACGCCTGGAAGCGCCCGCCCAGCATGGAGTCGCGTTCACCGGAGACGGGTTCCCCGAGGGGGCCGCCCGCGCCGCCGAGGGCGGCGTACTTCGCCCCGATGGAGCCGTACGGCATCAGGTCGTCCAGCTGGTTGTACCGGCGCGGGGTGAATCCCCGGAGCCCGTCGTTCCACACGCGTTCCTCGGGTACGTGGCCGAAGTCGTACGTCTCCCGCACCACCGGCCGCGTATGGGCCTCGTCGGCCCAGCGGACGAAGAGGGCGACGTGGTCGGTGCCGCCCGAGTCGCGCAACAGGGCGTCTCCGGGCTGGAGTTCGTTGGCGGGGATGTCCGAGGTGACGTTCCACAGGGTCCAGGTGGTCAGGGACGAGTCCAGGTTCCAGGCCATCGAGACGTAGCCCGAGCAGTCCGGGCGGTAGCAGCCGAACCGGTTCTCGTGGCAGCCGCTCTGGCCGTACGGCACCTGCTCCTCGATCCACGACCAGGCCCGGTCCATCACCTCCCCCCGCCCGATGGACCCGCCGCGCGGGGCCGCACCGGCGGCCTGCGGCGAGGAGAAGGAGATCGCGAGGGCGGCCAGGGCCAGTGCCATCGCCCCGATCACACGCTGGAGGGTCGGCGCTCTCATGGCTGTCTCCCGGTCAGTTGTCGGTGGTCCAGGTGCCCCTGGTCGGGTTCCAGTGGATCGTGGCGTTCTGGAACTTCTGGGCCTTGCCGTTGCCCGCCTCGTCCGTCTCGTCGGTCACCGGGTAGCCCAGGACCCGTTCGTTGCCGCCCGAGCGGAAGGCGTCGTGGATCGCCCCGTGCACCACGTGCGCGCCCGTCTGCGCGGACCAGAGGAAGAGGCCCTTCTCGAAGGTCTGGTACCGGCCGCGGGTGCCGCCCGGCGACTGGCCCGCGTCGGCCTCGTCCATCGTCGGGAAGCCCCACTGCCGTTCGGCGTCGGTGGCCCAGAAGCGCGCGAGGATGTCCCCGTACACGGCGAAGGCGGCGTCCGGGTGCCAGAGGACGATGCCGTTGCGGAACGCCTGGAAGCGCCCGCCCAGCAGGGCGGCCTCCTCGGCGCGCACGGGATCCCCGAGGGGGCCGCCCGCACCGCCCAGGGCGGCGAACTTCGCCCCGATCGCGCCGTACGGCTGGAACGCCTCGTCCCGCATCTGCCGGGCCACGCCCTCCGCCTGGGGGTAGCGTTCCGGGTAGGCCGAGCGCTGGACGGCCTGGGCGAGTTCGCCCGCGCTGCCGCCTTCCATGCCGGGCTCCATCTGCTGGGCCACCTCGAAGAACTTGTTCGCCGCGTAGTCGACGTCGAGGACCTGCTCGGGCGAGCCCCAGCCCTGGGAGGGCCGCTGCTGGAAGACGCCGAGCGAGTCGCGGTCCCCGCAGTTGAGGTTGTTCATGCGGGACTCCACCCAGCCGGTCTCGAACCCGGCGAGCATCACCTTGTCGGACACGCCGCGCCGTTGGCCGACCTCGTAGACCTTGCGGGTGACCGCGATGTCCCGCTCGGGCGGTATCGCGCAGAACATCTCGGCGGTCGCCGGGTGCCCGAGGGGTCCCGGCACGGCGGGCGGCGGCGGTCCCGCCGCCCGGGCCGGTCCGGCCAGGGCGCTCGCGGCGGTCAGGGCCAGCGCGGCCGCCAGCCCGCGTACCGCGCCTCGTACGGGTCCACGCACCTGTGTGCTCCTTCGTGAGGGGGGTGTGCCGGGGGTGGCAGGGGGTCAGAACCAGCTCTGGTAGGGGGTGTCGTTGCACGCCCACGTACGGAAGCCCAGGGAGCTGTCGTCGATGCACCGGCCGGTGGCCTGGTTCTGGAGGCGGACGCTGCCGTCGCCCCAGACCTTGACCCACCAGCTCTGCTCCGGAGCGGAGCTGCAGCCGCCGACGGTGCGGAACCCGTTGTCGGTGTCCTCCACGCAGCGGCCCGTGTTGACGTTGCGCAGCTGCCTGGTTCCGTCGCCCCAGACGTGCACGGTCCACAGCTGCGGGTTGCTGCCGTTGCAGCTCCAGGTGCGGAACCCGTTGTCGGTGTCGTCCATGCAGCGGCCGGTCGCCTGGTTGCGGAAGCTCTGGACGGCGTCGGCCGGGCGGGCGGGGGCCGCCGAGGCGGTGGGCGCCGCGGTCAGGGCGGTGAGGGAGACGAGGGCGGTGAGGGCAAGGGACCTGCCGGGAAGGGGGGTTCGTGTGATGTGCATCGTGCGGTTCGCTTCCGTCCGTGAGTGGACCCGCGTCGGTGGCGGGCGGGCGTGGGCACGGTCCGCGGACCGGCAGACGGCAAGCTAGCGGCGGGGCCGGGTGCGGGGGCATCCGCAACGTTCCGGAGTGACGGCGGGGAGCGCGGGCCGCAGACTCGGGCTGCCGACACGCGTACGGAGGGTTCCTCGGTGCGGGCGCCCGTCAGTTGACGGGGGTGGGGCGCGGGCATTCGGGAACGGCGGGGCGGTCCTTGGTGCGTACGGCCGGCAGCCAGGCGGTGGGGCGGGCCGCGTCCCCGGGCAGGCGGACCCGGAACCACTCGACGGACACGGCGTCCGATTCGTCGACGATGGGCATCCCCCGGGGGAGGAGGCAGTCCACGGCGAGGACCTCCCCGTCCCACACCCGGGTGGCCACGACGTTGTCCGGGGTGTAGGCCTTGAGCGGGTCGATCGCCAGGCCGAGGCTGCACCGGGGGTTCCGGTCCGTCCGGTTCCGGCACCCCTGCTCGGCGTTGAACACCCGCAGGCTGCCGCTGGCTTCGGCCCGGGCGGCGGCGGGTGCCGCGTCGCGGGCTCCGTGGGGCCAGAGCGCGACGGCCGCGCCGCACACGGCGGCGCCGGCCAGGAGGGCGGCGCGGGCCCGGCGGTGGAGCGGGCGTACGGGCGGGTGTGGGGAGGCCTGAGCCGCGGAGGGCGGCCCCTCGGCGGTCGGAGCCTCCGGGTCCTCCGCGGCCCGGGCGGCGGTGATGCGGTGGAGGAGGGTTTCGGCGGTGTGTGCGGCGCGGGACTCGTGGGTGGGGGCCAGGCAGTCGGTGGCCAGCTCGCGCCAGAACGGCGGTACCGCGTGGTCCGTGCGCAGCGCGGCGCGGCCCTCGGCGTACTCCTGCGCCGCCGCGGCGCGCGCCATCGCGGTGGCGCCCGGGAAGGGCGGGGCACCTCCCGCGAACACCTCGTGGATCACGATGCCGAGGGCCCAGACGTCGGCGCTGGGCCGGACCTGGATGCCGTGTTCGCCGAGCGGGGCCCGTCGGCGTTCGGGCGGGAGGTAGTCCAGGGTGCCCATCGGGGGCGCGTACCCGTGGGTGCCGTGGGTACCGGTCAGTTCGGTGGCGAGGCCGAAGTCGGCGAGCTTGACCGAACCGTCCCGCATCAGCAGGACGTTGTCCGGTTTGAGGTCCCCGTGGACCCAGCCGCTGCGGTGCAGGTGGGCCAGTCCCTCGATGATCCCGGTGATCAGACGGGCTCCTTCGGCCGCGGTCACCGGGGTGGCGAGCCGGTCGCGCAGGCTGCGTTCGGCCCGCTCCATGACCAGCACGATCGCGCCGTCGAGGTACGGGTGGCCGGGTTCGCTCAGCACGAAGGAGTCGAGCAGGCGGATCAGCCGGGGGTGTCCGGCCCGGCGGGCGAGCTCGACCTCCCGCCGGGCGGATTCGGCGATGGCGCGGGCCTGGCGGGGTGCGAGGCCGCCGGTCGGCAGGACCTTGAGGGCGACCTCCCCGGGCGGGTCCCCGGCCACCCCGCCCGCGGGGTCGGGCGGGGCGTCGGCGGCCCGGCGGCCCGCGTGGACCGTGGCCCAGCCGCCGGCTCCGATCGGGCCGGTGACCTCCCACCCTCCGACGCGGTGGCCGGGCGGCAGCGGTTCGCCGCGGTCACTTCCCGAGGCGTCGGCCGGGCGCTGCACCCTCTCCTCCTCCGGCGCGGGGCGGCAGCAGCGCGAGGTGCTCCTCCCGGACCAGCCCGAACCGCAGCGCGAGTCCGACGAGCGCCTCCCGTTTGCCGTTGCGGCGGGGGCCCCGGCCGGGGCCGGTCTCGGCGGGGGCGCTGATCCGCGTCTTCTCGTCGGCGAGGTAGTCGATGTGCGAGCTGACCGCACGGGCCGTCAGCTGCGCGCAGCCGGGCAGGCCGGCGAGCCGGTCGACGATCTCGGGGGTGGTGGGCACCGCGACCGGGGACTCGTCGCGCAGCCGCGGTTCGCAGAGCGCCACCAGCACGAGGAAGTAGATGGCCGTCTCGTCGAGGGAGTACGCCGTCACCGTGGGGCTCCCCCAGGAGCCGCCCGTGGCGGCCGGGTCCAGGTAGACGTGGTCGGGCGCGAACACCTGGAAGGCGACGGTGGCCTCCCCGCGGGTGGGCAGCACGACCCGGGAGAACTCGAAGGGGATCGGGGCCCCGGCCCGTCGCGGCGGCACCCGCAGGTATTCGCCCGCACCCTCCGGGTTCTCCACGAGGTAGCTCTGGGTCGTGCTGTGGTTGCTGAGCTGCCAGTGGTCGTCCGTCACCCGGATCTCCCCGGCGAGCCGGGAGATCGCCGCGTCGACGAGCCGGAGTTCGACGGGGATCGTCTCGGAGCCCCGCCCGAAGCGCGCCGACTCCCCCGGCCCCAGCCGCAGGGTCACCGCGTCACCGCTGCCCCGCGGCAGGTGGATCAGTACCCCGCTCACCGCCCCCTCCTCGCTCCGTGTCACCGGTCGTCACGCGGCGAAGGGTACACAGGCCGGACGGGGGCTCCCGGGGATGCTTTGGCTGCTTTCGTAGCCCCGTGGGCGCTGCCGCGCGGTCCGGCCGGCCGGGTCGTCGGCGCCCCGCGCGGACCCGCCGGGGGCCGTCGGTGCCGTCCGGCGGGTCCGGTCCGGCGGCGGGTCCCGGCCCTGCCCGGTCGGGGGACGCCTGCGAGGGCGGGTCCCGGCCTGGGCGGGCGCGGCGCGTCCCCGCTGGTCAGGGGCCGGTTCGGGGCCGCCCGCCGGTCCGCGCCGGGCGCCGGGTCCCCGGGCGGCCGGCCGGGGCGCACCCGGGGCGGCTGCCGGGGGGCCGGCGGCCGAGCCGCCCTCCGTCCGGGGCCACCGGACGGGCCGGGCGGCGTACCGGCGCCGGTCCCGGGGTCGGCCGGAACGAACCCCGGTCTGGCGGTTTTCCGGCGGGAACCGCGTCAACGCCCTTGACGCCGGGGCCGGTTCCCGCTCCCCGGCCGCCGGTCGGCAAATGCCTGGCCGAAAGGCGCACGGGGCGCTACGATCACCGCGATGATCACCGAAATCCTTCACAGATCGGGGGTCCCGTCCACGCAAGGTGAGCGCTGATGCTCACTCGGAACGTGTACGGGGATTCCCGCCTTTCCCTCTGGCTGCGCGTGCGCGAGTTCGCCGTGCCGGCCTCCCTGATCGAAACCGCCACCGCCCGCCGCCGTGCGGGCGACTGGGCGGGCGCCTGCGCCGCCGCGGGCATCGACGTGGACCTGGACCTGCGCCGGCTGGCGCGCACCCACGGCCGGGACCTCGCGGCGCGGATCCGTGCGGACCTGCGCCATCTGGCTCCCGACCTGCTGCGCTGGCACCTGCCGCGGGTCGCTCCCGACGGGCTGCTGCGTCCCGGGCTGACCCTCACGGTGGCCCGGTACGAGGGCGCGGGGTACGACGGTTCGTGCCCGGTGCACCTCGTGGTGCGGACGCCGCCCGCCTGGGCGGACGGGGGCCAGCGCTTCAGCCTCGCCCTGTACGACCGCTCCCGCCCCGAACCCGGTGAAGCGCGCCATCCCCACCCGCGTCCCGACCGGCGGTTCCGCCTCGACCTGCACCGCCACCTCTGGGACGCGCGCCGCAGCGACGAGCTGCGGCTCCGGGCCGGGGCGGACGTGCCCGCGGCCGGTGGCCCCGTGGTGGGTCCCGAGCTGCCCGGGACGGTGGCGGACGGGCACCACTACGCCGTCGACCGGTGGGCGGCCGAGGCCGGGATCCTGCTCCGGGCCGGGGGCCGCGCCGCCGGAGCCGTCACCGTACGGCTCGGCAGGCGTCGGCACCTGGTGCTCGACCTGGCTCCGGACGGGGACGGCTCCGGGCCGCCCGCGCTCCGGATCACAGCCGTGTCCGGGGACGCGGCGGCCTCCGTGACCGGGGGCCGCGGTGCGCGCGTCCTGCCCGTCCTGCCGGACGCGGCGACCTGGGTGCCGCCCGACCTGGAACTGCTGCGCTCCGGACTGATCGGGGCCGGGCGGCTCCACCCGCTGGTCGCCGCCGCCCTGGAGCGCGGGTACCGGCCGGCCGCCGGACCGGTGCGGGACCCGTCCCCGCCCGGAGGACCCCGGTTCGTCGAGTGCCGGGGCGCCCGGCACCGGATCGGCCCGGTCGGCGGGGTGCTGACCGCGATGGACCACCACCCGGACGAGATCCGGCGCGAGGAACTGCTGGTGGCGCTGGGCGGGACTCCCCTGCCCTGCCTGCGCGCCATCGACGAGGCGCACCGCCGTCCCGACTGCCTCACCGGGGTCCGCGAGCGCCTCGACCACGGGGACACCGCCGGTGCGCTGGCCGTCGTGGAGGGGCTGCTCGGTCCCGGCGCGGTGCTGCGGGGCGGGGCCCTGCGGGACGAGCTCCTGGCGGCGGCGCAGCGGCGCCTCGCGTACGGGCTGTTCCGGGCGGGCCTGGCCGGGCCCGGACCCGGCCGCCTCGTCGATGGTCCGAGCCGTCCGCGCGGCCACCGCCCGCGCCCCCGGCTCGCGACCGCCCGCTGACCCCTCGGACCGACGTCCGCCTACCTGCCGTGCCCGCCGTGCCCGCCGTGCCCGCCCTGCCCGCCCTGCCCTCCGTGCCCGCCGTGCCCGCGCTCCTCCCTTCCCGCCGCCTTCCGCGAACCCACAGGTGATCGATATGTCTACTCCGTCCCCGTACGCCCCCGCGCAGCCCGGCCCTACGGCCCCGTCCGCCCGGCTCGATGTCGCCGGTGACCTGCTGGCCCTCCTGCGCGAGACCACCACCGAACCCCGTCCCGACCTCCAGCTGGAGGCGCTCACCCTGGCCGTGGCCGCCGATCTGCCCGTGCTGCTGTGGGGCGAGCCGGGGATCGGCAAGACCGCCGCCCTGACGCAGCTCGCCACGGCCCTGGACCTGCCGCTGACCACGGTGATCGCCAGCGTTCACGAGCCGTCCGACTTCTCCGGACTGCCCGTCATCGGCGACGATCCCGCCGTCCAGGGCGTGCCGATGGCTCCCCCGGACTGGGCCGTGCGCCTCGTACGGGCCGGCCGGGGGCTGCTGTTCCTGGACGAACTGTCCACCGCGCCGCCGGCCGTGCAGGCCGCCCTGCTGCGCCTGGTGCTGGAGCGCAGGATCGGCGCGCTGCAACTGCCGCCCGGGGTAAGGATCGTGGCCGCCGCCAACCCGCGGTCCTCGGCGGCCGACGGCTGGGAGCTGAGCCCGCCCCTGGCCAACCGGTTCGTCCACCTCCAGTGGACCCACGACCACGAGGTCGTCGTACGCGGCCTCGGCGGGACCTGGCCCCGCGCGACCCTGCCGACGCTGGACCCCGGACGGCTGCCGGAGGCCGTGGCCTTCGCCCGCCGCGTGGTGTGCGGGCTGCTCACGGCCCGGCCCGAACTGGTCCACCGGCTGCCGGGCAGCGAGGCCCGCCGGGGCGGCCCCTGGCCTTCGCCGCGGAGCTGGGACATGGCCCTGTGCCTCACCGCCTTCGCGACGGCCGCCGGTTCCTCCCGGGACGTGCTCTCCCTGCTGGTCCGGGGCACCGTGGGGGACGGTCCGGGCCTGGAACTGCTGGCCTGGCTGGACCGCATGGACCTCCCGGACCCGGAGACGCTGCTCGCGGACCCGGCCGGTGCCTCGCTGCCGGAACGGGGGGACCTGAGGCAGACCGTGCTCGACGCGGTGGTGGCCGCCGTCAGGGCGCGCCCGGAGCGCTCCCGCTGGGACGCGGCGTGGGCGCTGCTGGTCCGGGCCCTGGAGACGGGGGCCCCGGACCTGGTGGTGGTGCCCGCGACGACCCTCGCCTCGCTGCGCCGGGAGGACTGGGACGTGCCACCGGCGATCGAGCGGCTCGCCGGGGTGGTGGCGCTGTCCCGGCGCGCCGACCGGGCGGCGGCCCGGGTCGCGGACCGGGCCGGCGCGTGACCGGGGCCCGCACCGTGACGCCGACCCTCGAAAAGCTGTTCGCGGCCCGGCTGTGCGCCGTGCGGGCTCGGCCGTACCTGGCGACGGCGTTGTTCGCCCTGCACGTCGTGGAGTCGCCGCGGGTGCCGACGATGGCCGTGGACCGGCACTGGCGGTGCTACGCCTCGCCCGGGTTCGTGGAGCGCACCCCGGTGGAGGAGCTCGCCGCCGTATGGGTCCACGAGGTGTCGCACCTGCTGCGCGACCACCACGGGCGCTGTGACCGGCTGGCGCGGGAAGGCGGGCAGGCCGGGCCCGCTGAGCGGCTGCGGATGAACATCGCCGCGGACTGCGAGATCAACGACGACGCCTTCGGCGACGGGCTGGTGACACCCGAAGGGGCGGTCACACCGGAGACCCTGGGGCTGTCCCCCGGGGAGCTGATGGAGGACTACCTGCGCCGGTTCAGCCTCGGGGCGGGCACCCTGCACCTGACCTGGCTGGACTGCGGGAGCGGGGCCGACGGACTGGACCGCGAGTGGGACCTGGGCCCGGACGGCGCCCACGGGCTCAGCGAGCAGGAGAAGGACGCGGTCCGCTTCCGGGTGGCCCAGGGCATCACCGGCCGCCCGGGCAGGGCCTCGCGGGCGTGGCGGCGGTGGGCGGACGAGGCGTTCCACCCGGCGCAGCCGTGGCGGGAGCTGCTGGGGGCGGCGCTGCGCTCGGCCGTCGCCGGATCCGGCGCGGGCGAGGACTACACGTACGGGCGTCCCTCGCGGCGCTCGGCCGGGGTGCCGGGCGCCGTCCTGCCCAGCCTGCGGCGCAGACCGCCCCGGGTCAGCGTGATCATCGACACCTCCGCTTCGGTGAGCGACGCCGAACTGGGCAGCGCGCTCCTCGAAGTCACCGCGATCTCCCGTGCCGTGGGCGGCCGCCGCGATCTCGTCACCGTGCTGGCGTGCGACGCGGCGGCCCGGGTGGCGGAACCGCTGTCGCGTGCCGAGGGGTTCGCGCTGGTGGGCGGTGGGGGCACCGATCTGCGCGCGGGTTTCGCCCGCGCGCTGCGCACGAGCCCCCGGCCGGACGTGATCGTGGTGCTGACCGACGGGCAGACCCCCTGGCCGGCGGACCCTCCCGGGTGCCGGACGGTGGTCGGCCTCTTCCCCCGGGAGAGTGCGTGGCGGGAGGACGACCCCGACTGGGTTCCGGACGCGCCGCCCGCCTGGGCCCGGGTGGTGGAGATCGGGTAGACGGCCTCGCCCTCCGGCCCGCACGGGGGGGGCGGGTGGGGGTCAGCCGCGGGCGCAGGCGGGGCACAGGCCCCGGTAGGTGACCTGGACCCCGGAGACGGTGAAGCCGAACCGTTCGCCGGCCGGCAGCTGCTCCAGCGGGTCGCCGGTGGGGTGGACGTCGCGGATGAGGCCGCAGCCGGAGCAGACGAGGTGCTCGTGCTGCCGGTGCGCGTTGGGGTCGTAGCGCTTGGCCCGGCCGTCGGTGGAGACCTCGACGACCTCCCCGAGGGAGACCAGCTCGCCCAGGGCGTTGTAGACGGTCGCCCGGGAGATCTCGGGCAGTCGCTCCACCGCGCGGGCGTGCACCTCGTCGGCCGTGAGGTGCACGTGGTCGCCGTCGAGGACCTCCGCGACGACCCGCCGCTGGGACGTCAGGCGCCAGCCGCGCTCTCTCAGGCGTTCCAGCAGGTCACTCATGTCGGCTCACCCGTTCGGGTCGGCCGGATGCCGGGAGCGTGGCGACGGTCGCCCGGGATCCGGGAGGACAGGGTCTTGGTGTTCTTCTTGACTTGGATTCTGTCCATCGTAGGATCGGATTCGTAGATAGCCAAGGGACAGGAAGACTCCAGAGCGGCAGGAGATCGGATCCGTGACGGACCATCGCCGAGGAGCCGCACGGCCTCGGCCCGCAGGTACCGGCCGCCCGTTTCCCCTCGCTCGACCGTCCGCGCCGTGGCCCCCGTGATGTCACGGCGGCCGACGGGACCGAGCCCGTTCACCCGGGGCCCCGCGCCCCGGCCCCTTCACCGCATGCAGTTTTCCAGCGTTGTGATCCACCAGGTCCGGAAGGATTCCCATGTCTGAGAACCACGATGCAATCGTCACAGACGCGCAGTCGGAGGGCGCGGGCGGCTGCCCGGTCGCCCACGGCCGCGCTCCGCACCCGACCCAGGGCGGTGGCAACCGCCAGTGGTGGCCCGAGCGCCTCAATCTGAAGATCCTCGCCAAGAACCCCGCCGTGGCGAACCCCCTCGGTGAGGAGTTCGACTACGCGGAGGCCTTCAAGACCCTCGACCTGCCCGCCGTGAAGCGGGACATCGCCGAGGTGCTCACCACCTCGCAGGACTGGTGGCCCGCCGACTTCGGCCACTACGGTCCGTTCATGATCCGCATGGCCTGGCACAGCGCCGGCACCTACCGGATCAGCGACGGCCGCGGCGGCGCCGGGGCCGGTCAGCAGCGCTTCGCGCCCCTGAACAGCTGGCCGGACAACGGCAACCTCGACAAGGCCCGCCGCCTGCTGTGGCCGGTCAAGAAGAAGTACGGCCAGAGCCTGTCCTGGGCCGACCTGATGATCCTGACCGGCAACGTCGCCCTGGAGCAGATGGGCTTCGAGACCTTCGGCTTCGGCGGCGGCCGCGCCGACGTCTGGGAGCCGGACGAGGACGTGTACTGGGGCCCCGAGACCACCTGGCTCGACGACGAGCGCTACACCGGCGACCGCGAGCTGGAGAACCCCCTCGGCGCGGTCCAGATGGGCCTCATCTACGTCAACCCGGAAGGCCCCAACGGCAACCCGGACCCGCTCGCCGCGGCCCGCGACATCCGCGAGACCTTCCGCCGGATGGCGATGAACGACGAGGAGACGGTCGCCCTGATCGCGGGCGGTCACACCTTCGGCAAGACCCACGGCGCGGGTCCGGCGGAGAGCGTCGGCGACGACCCCGAGGCCGCCCCGATCGAACAGCAGGGCTTGGGCTGGAAGAACTCGTACGGCACCGGCAAGGGCGCCGACGCGATCACCAGCGGTCTGGAGGGCATCTGGACGAACACCCCGATCACCTGGGACAACAGCTTCTTCGACATCCTGTTCGGCTACGAGTGGGAGCTCTTCAAGAGCCCGGCCGGTGCGAACCAGTGGCGCCCGAAGGACGGCGCCGGGGCCGGTACCGTGCCGGACGCCCACGACGCGTCGAAGAGCCACGCCCCGACGATGCTGACGACCGACCTCTCGCTGCGGATCGACCCGGCCTACGAGCAGATCTCCCGGCGCTTCCACGAGAACCCGGCGGAGTTCGCCGACGCCTTCGCCCGCGCCTGGTTCAAGCTGACCCACCGCGACATGGGCCCGGTCGTGCGCTACCTCGGCCCCGAGGTCCCGTCCGAGACGCTGCTGTGGCAGGACCCGCTGCCCGCGGTGACGCACGAGCTCGTCGACGCGGCGGACGTCGCCGCCCTCAAGCAGCAGGTCCTCGCCTCGGACCTGACGGTGTCCCAGCTCGTCTCGACCGCGTGGGCCGCCGCGTCCTCCTTCCGCGGCAGCGACAAGCGCGGTGGCGCCAACGGCGCCCGGGTGCGTCTCCAGCCGCAGGTTGGCTGGGAGGTCAACGAGCCCGACCAGCTGGCTTCGGTGCTGCGCGTCCTGGAGGGCATCCAGGCCTCCTTCAACTCGGCGCAGGGCGACGGCAAGCGGATCTCGCTCGCCGACCTGATCGTGCTGGCCGGCGCCGCCGCCGTGGAGCAGGGCGCCAAGGACGCCGGCTTCGACGTGGTGGTCCCCTTCACGCCGGGCCGTGCGGACGCCACCCAGGAGCAGACCGACGTGGAGTCGTTCGCCGCGCTGGAGCCGGCGGCCGACGGGTTCCGCAACTACCTCGGGAAGGGCAACCGCCTGCCGGCCGAGTACCTGCTGATCGACCGGGCCAACCTGCTGAACCTGAGCGCGCCGGAGCTGACGGTCCTCGTCGGCGGCCTGCGCGTGCTGGGCGCGAACCACCAGCAGTCCGCGCACGGCGTGTTCACCAAGACCCCGGGGTCCCTGACCAACGACTTCTTCGTCAACCTGCTCGACCTGGGCACGACGTGGACGGCCGCGTCGGGCGACCAGAGCACCTTCGAGGGCCGCGACGCCTCCACCGGCGCGGTCAAGTGGACCGGCACCCGCGCCGACCTGGTCTTCGGGTCGAACTCGGAGCTGCGCGCCATCGCCGAGGTGTACGCGGGCGACGACGCGAAGGAGAAGTTCGTCAAGGACTTCGTCGCCGCCTGGGACAAGGTCATGAACCTGGACCGGTTCGACCTGGTCTGAGTACGACGTCCGGGCCGGCCCCGCGCGGGCCGGCCCGGACGCCCCGCCGCCGTGGGTCACACGGCGGTGAGGGGGGCCGCGCCGAAGGAGACGTCGAAGCGATCACACCAGATGGTGATGCTGGTGTACTCGGCGGGGTCCACGCCGGCGGGGATCGGGTAGTTCTGGTCGCCCTTGTTCCCCTTGAGCCTGCCCAGGCTCAGGTGCTTGCCGTCGTCGAAGACCCGCCAGCCCGCCGTGCCCTCCTTGACCGGCGCGTCGGTGATCCAGACCCGCAGGTCGGGGCCGCTGCTCGTGTCCAGGCCCTCCAGCCGCAGGGTGTGGCTGCCGTCGGGGAGACGGATGATCCTGGCCGTACCCGTGGTGGTGTGCTCGTGGCTGATCAGAGCGCCTTCGGCGACCGTACGCGGCCCGGCGGGAGCGGACCGGGATGAGGCCGGGGCGGGCCCGGCGACCGGAAGGGCCTCGCGGACGGTGTCGTCCTGCCACAGCTTCCACGGCTGGAACCAGTAGAGACCGATCCCCAGCACCGCCGTCACCGCGATCAGTACCGCGCTCACCGCTCCCCGGCGCCGTTTCTTCGTGGCCACCGCACTCCGCCTTCCCTCGCTCTTGCGTCTCCCGCCATTCAACGGTGCCGGAACCCCCGGTGACAGGGCCGGCACCATGACGGAAGTCTTACGGGGACCGGCCCCCGCGCCGGGGCCCGCGCCGGGGCCCGCGCCGGGGCCCGCGCCGGGGCCCGCGCCCGGGCGGGCTCAGCCCGCGTCGGCTGCCGGTGCGGCGAGGTAGGCCCATGCCTTCGTGCCCGAGCTCAGGACGACCTCGGTCCGGGCGTAGTCGTCGACCTCGTAGTCGTCCGCCGAGGCGAGCTCCGCGTCGGTGATCGAGAACACGGTGCCGTCGACGGCGTCCGCCGGCGCGTCCGAGGCGATCACGAGGGGGTGCCGGTCGGAGCCGCTGGCCGCTATGACCTCGGGGTCCGTGATGGTGACGTAGGTGGTCCGGTACCCGGGCAGCGCGTCCGGGCGGCCGTCGAGCGGCCTTCCGAACCGGGCCAGCTGGACCTCCGGGGACTGGAGGGTCCCGTACGAGAACAGCAGGTGGGTGGTGGGAGCGGTCATGGGGACAACCTCCTCGAATCTGCGCCGACTTGGCCGCCCCAACCTATCGGAGCCGGGCAACCCGCCGATCATGGACCGCCGCGGGCGGCCCGCCGGAATTCACCCGAACGGCCGCGCTCCGGTGTCCCCCCGCCGGGGCCGGCCGAACGATGGGACTGCCTGCCGGAAGCGGCGTCCCTCGGTTCAAGGAGCATTCCGTGTCCCAACAGAGCACCACCCCCAGGTCTCCCCAGCCCCACAGCGCCAGCGGCGCCTGGGCCGCGGGCGGCACGATGTTCGCCGCCGTCCTCCTCCTCGTGGACGGCGTCCTCGGCGTGATCAAGGGCATCTCCGGAATCGCGCAGGACGAGGTCTACACGCGGCTGGGTTCGTACGTGTTCAAGTTCAACGTCCAGGCGTGGGGCTGGATCCACCTGCTGCTCGGCGTCGTGCTGCTCGTCGTCGGCGTCGGGCTCCTCAAGGGCGCCGGCTGGGCCCGTGTCATGGGTGTGGCGCTGGCCTCCATCAACGTGATCTTCGACTTCATGTGGCTGCCCTACACGCCGCTGTGGGCGCTCGTCTCGATCGCGATCTCCCTGTTCGTGATCTGGGCCCTGTGCACGGACAGCAGCCGCACGAGCACCCGCACCGCCTGACCGCTCCTCCCACCGTGCCGCCGATACGGGCCCCGCTCAGCGGGGCCCGTATCCGTGTGCGCGCCCGGAACACCGGCCGGAGGTCCCTGGCCGGCCACGATCGGGTGGATCCTCGGCGGGAGCCCGCGGAGGTCCGGGCGGGTGTGCACGATGTCGTACGGGGTCCGGGGTGGGGAAGGCCCCGGGGGCGGGGACGGGGAGTTCGTCCCGGGTTCGCCCTTAGGGCGCGTTCCGCACACCGGTTGGCCTTGCGGGCCGGGAAGACCGGTGCTCGAACGTTTCCAGCAGCGCTCGTACCTCGCAGGGGAGTGTCCATGAACGGACTGGGCCGGCGCGTGTTCCTGACCGCGGCGGGGGCCGTCGGCGTGCGTGCCGTCACGGGTACCGCCGCCGCTGCCACCCGGGCGGCGCTCGACGCCGTCAGCGGAGCCGGGTACGTGGACGTGCAACTGCTGAACATAACCGACTTACACGGCTACTTGAGCGCTCCGCCCGCCCGGGACGCCGTGATCACCGGGGCGGGCGGGCAGACGTACACGGTGGGCGGGGTCGCGTACATGGCCACGCATCTGCGGCGGCTGCGGGAGGGACGCGCCAACTCCTTCTTCTTCGCGCCGGGCGATCTCTTCTCGGGCTGGGAGTTCCCCGCGTTCGCGCTGTCCGACGAGCCGACCATCGAGGCGCTCAACCTGATGGGGCTGGACTTCGCGACGGCCGGGAACCACGAGTTCGACCGTACCCCCGGGTTCGTCGTCCAGCACATGGAACAGGGCCTCCCGTACGAGGGCGAGGGGCGCACGAACACGTTCCCGGACTCACTGGGCCGGCGCTTCCACGGCGCCGACTTCCGCTACTACAGCGCCAACGCCGTCGCGGCTCCGGGCGGGGCGACCGTACTCCCCCCGTACCACGTCGAGTGGGTGAGCGCCCCCGGCGGACGGCAGTTGCCCCTCGGCTTCATCCACCTCACCGCCCTGGGCACGGAACGGTTCTCCAACTCCTTCCAGCCGGGCCTGACCACGCTCGACGAGCTGTCCGCCGCGAACCGCTGTGCCGCGGAACTCAAGGCCCGCGGGGTCAACGCGATCGTGCTCAGCATGCACGACGGCGCGGTGGCCGGGTCCGCCTTCGACTCGGGCAGCGACCCGAGCGGGCCGGCGTACGACCTGGCGCTGCGCGTGTCCGCGGACATCGACGCGATCGTGACGGGGCACTGGCACTGTGCCTTCACGATGATGCTCCCCGATCCCTCCGGACGGCTGAGGCCGTTCGTCGAGGCGGGCTGCCACGGCCAGATCGTCAACGAGATCACCCTGCGCCTCGACCCCGTGACCGGTGCGGTGGTCCGGGAGCTGACCACGTCGACGAACCACCCCAACACCCGTGGCGTGGAGCCCGATCCGCAGATGCGGAAGGTGGTCGACTACTGGAAGGGGTACGCCACCCGGTACGCGGGCGCGACGATCGGCCGGCAGCGGGCCTCGTTCCGCCGCGTCCTGTCACCGGTCGGGGAGAGCACGATGGGCAACCTGGTGGCCGACTGGGCGCTGTGGGCCTCGCGGCAGCCCGCGGACTCCTTCGACACCAGCCCGCGTCCCGAAGCGGGCGGAGCGGACCTGGCGTTGATCGCGCTGGCCCCGCGGACCGGCCGGAGCCTGATCAACACGGACCTGCTCCTCGGGTCCGCCACGGAGGATCCCGTCAGCTTCGAACGGGCCTGGCGGGCCGTCGGGTACGGCAGTCCGCTGGTCACGGCGTCGGTCACCGGACAGCAGCTCCACGACACCCTGGAACAGCAGTGGGCGCCCGACGGGCGGGGCGGGCTGACGTACGCGCCGCTCGCGGTCTCCGCCAACGTGCGGTACTCCTTCGACGCGTCGGGGGCGGCCGGTGACCGGGTGGCGCCCGCCGACGTGCTCATCGGGGGCTCCGCGCTGCGCCCGGACGGCACGTACCGGGTGGTGACGTCCTCGTACACGCTGACCGGGCAGGACGGGTACCCGGCCCTCGGCGGGTTCCGGGATCCGGCCCGGCACCGGCGGGACACCGACAGCTTCGTCGCGTACGTCGCCGCGCTGGGCACGCTGCGCGCGGTGTCGACCGGCCGGGTGTCGATGAAGGGCGGAGCGCTGTCGGCCGGCCGGCCGGGCCGGCTGGTCCCCCTGGGCGAACCGGTCCCGTCGGTACCGGCTCCGGTGGCGGCCGCCGAGGCCGCCGCGGGCCGCACCGGGGGCCGTCCGGTGTGCTGAGCACTCCGTAAGGCACGGGTGAGGGGCACGTCATATGCCGTTCCGAGGATGAACGGCGTGGAACCCATCGTGTGTCGGACTGACCCTGGAGGACGCCAGGACGCTCCCGTCGGCGGTGCGCCGTCGGCCCCCGCCTCCGTACCGCCTCCGGTGGTTCGGACCGTACCGCACCGCAGGCTTTTCCCGATTCGTTGACCCGTTCGACGGCCGCTGGCTAGGTTGGAATTGTGCCCGGACGGCAGGAATGGGCGATTCGGCTCGCCGAAGAGATCGGAGCAGCGGTGCGATACAGGATTCTCGGGAAACTTCACGTCGCGAACGAGGGAAAGCGGTTCTACCTCTCGGCCCGCAAGAAGGAAATCGTACTGGCCGCCCTTTTGGCGAGGGCGAACCACGTGGTACCGCTCGACGAGTTGATTTCCGAGATCTGGGGCCAGGAGTCACCGTTACGGGCCACCACCGCGATCCATGTGCGTATCTGCGAGCTGCGGAAATTCCTGAGGTCCTGCGGAATAGCGGAGGGGCCGATCGTCACCCGCTCGCCCGGCTACTTCATCCGTGTCGAGCCGGGGGAGCTCGATGTCGAGAGGTTCGGTCAACTGGCTGCTCAGGGCCGCGCGGCGGCGCGGGCGGGGCAGCACAACGAGGCCGTGGAGCAGTTGCGCGCCGCACTGGAACTGACCCAGGACACGCCTCTGGGGGGCCTGCGAAGCGGTCCGATCATCAACGGCTTCGTGACCTGGCTCGACGAAACCACGCTGGATTGCACGGAATTGCTGATGGAGTCGGAACTCGCCCTGGGCGGGCACCGGGAAACGGTCAGCCGGCTGTACGCGCTCTTCGGACGGCACCCTTTGCACGAGGCGTTCCACCGGCAGCTCATGCTGGCGCTCTACCGGTGCGACCGGCGGGCGGACGCCCTGCACGTCTACCGGGTCGCCCGCGATGTCCTGAAGGAAGAACTCGGACTCGATCCCTGCCTCGCGACGCGCCGCATTCACCACGCCATTCTCGCCGCCGACAATCCCCGCCTCGCGCGCATACCGGCGTAGGCCGGTCCGGTCCGCCCGGTTCGTCAGCGCGTTTCGAGGGCCTCCAGCGCCTCCGGCAGTTCGGACCGGCCGGAAACCGTCAGCTTGCGGTAGACGACCGTGAGGTGCTTCTCCACCGCGCGGCGCGTGACGCCCAGTTCGTCGGCGATGTCGCGGTTCGACAGTCCCCGTGCGGCCAGCCCGGCGACCTTCAGCTGGATCCGGGTCGGGGCCGCCGCCCGGTCCGCCGCGGGGCCGCCCGGCAGGTTCCGGGCGCGGGCCGCGAGGTCCGGCAGGCCGCACGCCGCGGCGAGGGCGCCGCCCTCCCGCAGCAGGCTCCTCGCGCCGGGGTCCCCGTCGGCGGCCGCCCGTGCGCCGAGCTGTACGAGCGCCCTGGCCAGCTCCAGGCGGTGGTGCGAGCCGCGCAGCACGGCCACCGCCTCCCGCAGCAGGTCCGTCCCCCGTTCCCCGTCGGTCAACACGCCCCGCAGGCGCAGCGCCCTGCCGAGGACGGCCGGGGCGCCCCAGGCCCGCGCGCGCTCGTACTCGTCGCGCATCAGCTCCGCGGCCGCCTCCGTCTCGCCCAGGCGGCGGTGCGCCAGGGCCGCCCAGGGCCGCCAGGGGCCGAGGGCGGGGTTGTGCCAGCCGGCCCGCTCCAGCCGTCTGCCGCAGGCCAGGAAGTGGTCCAGGGCGGTGGCCTCGTCGCGCCGGTGGTAGGCGCGGACGCCCTGGAGCAGCTGGTGGGTGACGTTGCGGTACACCCCGGCGGTGTCCGCGGCGCCGGGGGCCGTCTCCCGGGCCAGGAGCCGGTCGGCCGCCCGCGGGTCCCCGGTCTCGATGGCCACGAGCGCCAGCGCGACGTCCGCGGCCGCGTCGGCCCCCCACCGCTGCCCGGCGGTCTCGTGGGCCCGCAGCGCCAGGGCTTCGGCCCGTACCGCGTCCCCGGACCACAGCAGGGTCACGGCGAGTTCGCTGCCGGCCAGCACCTGCGCCACCGGGGCCTTCAGGCGTACCGCGCGGGCCAGGAGGGTCTCCAGCCACCCGGGCAGGTCGGCCGGTTCGTCCGCCGCGAGCAGCGTGACCGCCAGCAGCGGCAGGGCCGTGTACGGCAGTTCGGGCACGGCCGGGGTGCGCTCCAGGATCCGCCGGGCCAGCCGGACGGCGGCCTCGCGCTCGATCCGCCCGGCCGCCACCGCGTCGTGCAGCAGTACGGTCGCCAGCTCGCGGTCGGCTCCGGTGTCGAGGGCGGGCTCCGGGCCCAGCCCGCGCAGCCGTTCCACCGACCGGGCGAGCCGTTCGGGCGTGGCGGGCTGCGTCCAGCGGACCCTGGCCTCCAGGCGCAGCGCCACCTCCGGGCGGGCTCCGTCCTGCTCCCCGCCGGGGGCGTAGGAGGCCGACTCGCGCCGGATCAGCTCGGCGGTGTGCGGCGGCGCGGTGTCGAACAGGGGCGGCGGGACGCGCAGGAGGGCCGCGGCCCGTCGCGCGGCCGAGGGCAGCAGGGGCACCGCCTGGGAGATGTGCCGGGTGGCCATCCAGGGGTCGAGGTTGCGCTCGACGCCGGCCAGGTCGACCAGGACCGCGGCGCGGTCCTCGCCGTCGGTGGACGCGTCCCGCAGGGCCCGGCGCAGGTACCCCACGGCCTCCTCGGGCGCACCGCGGTCGAGCGCGGCGTCGGCCGCCGCGCGCAGCGCGGTCACCGCCCAGGCGCTGTCGGCCGGGCCGGACGGCGGTGTGACCATGAGCCGGGCCGCGACCTGTTCGGCCGGGTGCCCGTTCCGGTGGAGCAGGGCCGCCGCCCGGCCGGTGAGCCGTTGGAGCTCCTCGGCCGGGATGGTCTCCTCGGCCGCGTCCCGGACCACCGGGTGGACGAAGGCCGGTGCCGTGCGGCCGGGGCCGCGGGTGAGCAGGCCCAGGCGGCGCAGCGCGCGTTCGGCGGTGCGGCAGTCCACGGCGTCCAGCTCCGCCAGGGCGCCGGTCAGCCCCGGTTCGGCCTGGTCCCCGAGGACGGCCATGGCCCGTGCGAACCCGATGACCGGGGAGGGCAGTTGTTCCAGGCGCAGGGCGAGGCGTTCGCGCAGGACGGGCGGCCGCAGGCGCAGCGCCGACGAGGCGTCCGCGCCGAACGGGCGCAGTCCCGCCTGCCGCATGCTGTCGCCGACGGACACGGCGAGCATCGGGCTGCCCGCGAAGGCCTCGTGGCAGGCCTGGCCGAACGCGTCGTGGACCGGTACGCCGAGGCGGCTTTCCACGACGGCGCGGACGGCGGCCGGGGACAGCGGTCGCAGCCGCAGCGTGCGCCCGCCGCCGGTGAGGAGCTCGCGCACGGCGGGCCGGTCGGCGCAGGGATCGCCGTCGGCGACGGTCAGGACGAGGGTCACCGGCCGGGCGGTGGGCCGTCTGGCGAGGTAGCCCAGCCAGCGCAGGGAGTCCGCGTCCGCCCACTGGAGGTCGTCCACCAGGACCGCCAGCGGCTGGTCGGCGGCGATGCGTTCGGCCAGCGCGCGCAGGTCCCGCAGGAGGTGCGGGTACCCCTCCGCGGCCGGTGCGGGCGCCCCGCCCACGACGGCCCAGGCGGCGGCCCCGCCCCCGTCGAGCCACCGGTCGCGGACGGGGGGCCGCGCACCGGCGAGGACGGGCTCCAGGATCTGGCGCACCACGCCGAAGGCGAAGTCCCGTTCGGACGGGGCCGCGTCGGCCCGCAGGACCCTGGTCCGCTCCCGCGCCGCCAGTGGTGCGAGGTGGTCGAGCAGCTCCGTCTTGCCCGAGCCGAGGGCGCCGGTGACGAGGACGGGGGCGCCCGATCCTGCTCCGGGGTCCTTGGCGGCGCGCAGGGCCTCGGCCACCGCGCGCAGCTCGGCGTCGCGTTCGAGGAGCATCCGGCTCAGTCCTTGTCGGGGAGGGGACGGGAGAGGTCCGCCCGGCCGGAGAGGCCGAGCTTGCGGTAGACGCGGCTGAGGTGCATCTCGACCATGCGCCGGGACACGCCGAGGCGGAGCGCGATCGCCCCGTTGGTGAGCCCCTCGCGGACCAGTTCGGCGGCGCGCGTCTCGGCCGCGGTCAGCTCCTCGCGGACCGGCTCGCCGGCGTGCGCCGCCGGGAAGGGGCCCTTGGTCCGGCCCCCGGCTCCGGGTGGCGGGGTCGGGGTGCCGTGTGCGCCGGTCAGTGCCCGGACCCGGCGCGCCCGGCGGGGCGCGGCCCACTCGGCGGGGGTGTCCTCCCGGAGCAGCAGCCGCGCCGCCTCGTCCCGGGCCGCTCGGGCCCGTTCCCCCTCGGTCACCCGCCCCACGGCGAGCAGGGCCGTACCGATGGCGCTCGCGCTCCCCCACGCCCGGGCCTCGGCGAGTTCCGCGGCGGCGAGACATGTCGCCCCGGTCCGGTCGCCGCCGCCCAGGCGGGCGAGGGCGGCCGCGGAGCGCCAGGGCACGAAGGAGGGGTTGGTCCACCCCCGGGCCAGTAGCCCGCGTCCGCATTCCAGCAGGTCCGGCAGTGCGGCCCCGTGGTCGCCGGTGCGCAGGCCCAGGCGGCCCCTGGCGTAGAGGAACGTCGGCCACCACATGCCGCTGACCGCCCGCAGGGGCACTTCGGCCGTGGCGGCCCGGCCCGCGTCGTCCACCTCGTCGCGCTCCAGGTGCAGCAGGATCCGCAGGGCGGTGGTCAGCGGCACGGACTTCACGGATCCGGAGCCCTGGGACGCCGCCCATTCGGCCTCCGCCAGGTCCTGTTCCGCCTCCTGGAGCCAGCCCCGGCGCAGGGCGACGCTCGCGCGTACGGCCAGGGCCGCGGCGACGGCGGTCCGCGCCCGCAGCGCGCGGGCCTGCGCCACGATCGGGTCGAGGCCGGCGGCGGCGTCCTCGTGGGAGTCCGCCAGGGCCAGCGCGTAGCAGGCCGCCAGCCGTGTGGTGAACAGCGGCGGGTGGCCGGGCGCGGGGCGCAGCGCGGCCCCGGCCAGGGCGCGCACGCGGGCGGGCGGCAGCGCCCCGGAGAGGGCGCCGCGCAGGGCCGCCACGCCTTCCTGCGCGGGCCCCCGGGGCGGTACGGGCAGCGGCGGTACGCGGGCCGCGACGTCCGCGCTCTCCTCCGTGGGCGCCGTGTCCTCGATCAGCCAGTGCAGGGCGAGGAGGGCGTTGCGCTCCGGCTCCGGGGTGTCCGGGTGGGCCAGTGTCCGGGGAAGGGCGGCGGCGCGGCGCACCGTCGTCTCGTGTCCGCAGGTGGCGAGGAGGTCCGCGGCCCGCAGCCGGTCCGCGGCCGGGACGTGGTCGTCGGGGCTGTTGAGCAGCCGCCACCCCGCGCGCTCGTCGCAGTCGGGGCCCTCGCCGAACGGGTCCGCGTCGGCGGACGGGCCCGGGTCGGCGGGCGGGGCGGTGCGGGGGGCGAGTACGGCGGCGCGCGCATGCAGGGCCGCGCGCTCCGCCCCGGTCAGGCCGGCAAGGGCCCGTTCGGCGACGCCCGGTGGTGTGCGCGGGGCGTCCGTGCCCTCGACGAGGCCCGTGTCGGTCAGCAGGCACAGCGCGCGGGACACCGGTACGGTGCGCAGTGCGGCCAGTTCGCCCAGCGCGGCGGGGCCGAGGTGCGGCCCGGCGGCGGCGATGGCGCGCAGGAGGCGGACGTGCTCCTCGGACAGGCCGTCGATCAGCCGTGCGGTGCGGTCGCCGACGGACTCGGCGGCGCGCCGGGGCAGTTCGGCGGCCGTGTGCGCGCTCGGCTCCAGCCCGTCCGCGTCGATCCCGTCCACCACCGCGCGCAGCACGGCCGGGTTGCCCGCGCAGGCTTCGGCCGCGGCTCCGGCGAAGGCCGGATCCACGGGCCCCTCGAAGGCGGCGGCCAGCATCGCGGCCACGCCGAGCGGGGTCAACGGGCGCAGTGCGAGGCGGGCGACGGCGGCGGGGGCTTCGTCGGAGCGGCCGTCCTGGCCCGGCCGGCCGGCGGGGACGGCGCCGCGGGTCCCGGCGACGAGGATCGCCAGGGGCGCGCCGCGGGCCCGCCGGATCAGGGCCTCCAGCCAGTGCCGCGAGTCCGCGTCCGCCCACTGCGCGTCGTCGACGGAGAGCAGCAGCGGACGTTCGCGGGCCGCGGCGAGGAACAGCTCGCACAGCGCGGGCAGCGGCAGGGCGGCGGGGGCCGGTGCGCCGGGGGTGTCCGGCCCGGCCAGGAGCTGGGTGACGATGCCGAAGGGCAGGGCCGATTCCGTCGGGGAGCCGGCCGCGTGCGCGACGGCGCATCCGGCGTCCCGCGCCCGCGCGGCGGCGTACCGCAGCAGTGCGCTGCGGCCGGTGCCGGGGGCTCCCTCGACGGCGACGACGCGGGAACGTCCGGCGAGCAGGTCCGCCACGGCCGCGCGCAGCAGCGCCAGTTCACCGTCCCGCTCGACGAGGGCGGCGGAGGTCCGGTCCATGCCCGCGATCACCGCGCGCCCGTCTGCGGGCGGGGCCCGGACGGGGCGGGGGCGAGGGCGCGGAGCGCGTCGGGGAGGTCGGCCCGGCCGACCAGCCCGAGCTTGCGGTAGACCGAGGTGAGGTGCATCTCCACGGTGCGCCGGGCGATGAACAGGGTCTCGGCGATCTCCTGGTTGGTGGCGCCCTCCGCCGCCGCCCCCGCGACCCGGTGCTCGATGCCGCTCAGCGGGCAGGGCCGGGGGCGCGCCGCCGCGCCGGTGCGGGGAGCGGGGCCGGGCCCGGTGAGGCCCGCCGCGGCCAGCGCCGCCCGGACCCCGGCGGTCAGGGCGGGCGAGCCGCAGCGGCGGGCCGTCTCGTGGGCGCGGCCCAGGTGGCGGCGGGCGCCCGCCGTGTCGCCGCACCGCGCCAGGTGCCCGCCCAGCAGCAGTTCGGCCCGCGCCCGGTCCAGCCGGGCCTGGGACCGGGACAGCGCCTCGACCGCGCCGGTCAGGAACTCGGTGCGCCGGTCCCCGTCGGCCACCGTGCCCGCCGCCAGGAGGGCGTGCCCGAGGGCGTACGGGGTGCCCCAGCGGTCGGCCAGTTCCCGTGCCTCGGCGGCCAGTTCGGCCGCTTCGGCGGTGCGGCCGAGCCGGACCAGGGCCGTGACGGCCAGGGGTCGCCAGGGGGCCCAGGGCCGCCCGTCGAGGCCGGCCTCCGCGAGTCCGTGCTCGCACCGCAGCGCACACACCAGCGCGCCTTCCGCGTCCCCGCGTCCGAGCCGGATCCGGGCCCGGGCCATCAGGTACGGGATCCTGCCCAGGAGGGTGTGGTCCAGGTGGCTGGAGGCGACCCGGTCGAGCATCGTCTCCGCGGCCTCGGTGTCGGCCTGCTCCAGCCGGACGCAGCCCCAGGCGACGAACGGCAGGGCCGAACCGCCCGGACCGGGGTGTTCCACGGCTTCCAGAGCGGCCCGTGCGTCGAGGGCCGCGCCGGGGACGTCGCCGAGGCGGTGGCGGACCATGGAGCGTTCGGCCAGGAGCGACCAGCGGGGCAGGCAGCCGCTGTCGTCGGTCATCGCCAGGTCCAGCATCTCCAGAGCCATGCCGGGTTCGTCGGCCAGGTGGAGCACCTGGGCCGCGCGGGCGCGCATCCAGTCCCGGGGGGCGGCGCCCTCGGCCCGGACGGCCCGGCCCACGAGGTCCACGGCCTCGCGGGCGGACTCCCCCTCGACGGCGGCGAGCAGGGCCCGGGCGAGGAGGCCGGCGCTCCCCTGCGGCGCCGGCTCCTCCCCCAACGCCGCCCGGGCGCGTTCGCGTACGGCGGGGAACGCCGACGGCCGGTGCAGACCGGCGGCGAGGACGGCCAGTTCGACGGTCCCCCGCAGTGCGCGGTCCTCGGCGTCCGCGCCGGGCTCCTCGGCCGGGCGGGCGGGCGTCCGGGAGAGCACGGCGAGGGCCGCCGCCGCATCGCCCGCGGCGAGGGCGGTCATCGCGAACTGCACGGCCACCGAGGCGCGCAGGCGGACGTCCCGGGTCTGGTCGAGCAGGCCGCGCAGCGCGTCCAGCGCTTCGGCGGGGTGGGTGGCGGCCAGCGCCCCGGCCAGTTCGAGGGCGGTGCGCACCCGGCCGGTTTCCTCGGGCTCGGCCTCCATCAGCCGCCGCAGGTACGGGACCGCCGCCGACCGGGGGCCGGTGCGGCCCGCGCGTTCGGCGGCGTCGCGCAGGGCGCCGAGCATCCAGCCCTCGTCGAGCCGGGGCAGGGGGAGCAGGTGCCTCGCCACCTCGGCGGAGGCGAAGCCCTCGTCGTTGAGGAGCCGTGCGGCGCGGGTGCGCAGGCGCACCAGTTCCCCGGGCGGGGCGGCGGCGAGCACGGCCGCGTGGAAGGCCTCCTCCCCGTCGACGGAGAGGAGTTCGTCGTCCCGGTGGCCGTCCAGGACCGCCGGGACGAGGCGGGGCGGCACGCCGGCGAGCGCGCCGACGCGTTCGGGAGAGGCGGTCTGGCCGGTGCCCCCGTCCGCCGGGGACGGCGGGCGGTCACTCCGGTCCAGGACGGCGGCGGCCCGTACGACGCGCAGCTCCGTCTCGGTCAGACCGCGCAGGTGGGCCCGTACCGACGCGGCGTGGACCTCCCGCCACGCCGCGTCGACCTGCCCCACGGACCGGGCTTCGGGCCGGACGCCCGCGCGGCGCAGCCGTAACAGGATGCGTCGCAGGAGGAGGGGGTTGCCGTCGGAGAGTGCGGCGCAGCGCCAGGTGAAGGGGGGTTCCGGCGCCTGCCCCAGGATGGCCTCGACGGTCTCGGCCACCTGTTCCTCGGCCACCGGCCCGAGGCCGACGAGGCGGGTCCCCGGATGCCGGACGATCCTGGCGAGCGCCGAGCGGGCCGGTCCGGTACCGGAGGCGCCCCAGGCGAGCACGGTCAGCAGCCGCGCGCTCTCGGTCCTGCGGATCAGGGACTCCAGCCAGCGCAGGGACGGCCCGTCGCACCACTGCGCGTCGTCCACGACGATCACCAGCGGGCCCCGCGCCATGAGGGTGGAGGCCAGCCATTCCGTGCGGGGCGGGACGCGCTCGGCTTCCGCGCCGGGCCCGAACAGCTCGCGGACCGCGCCGTATTCGGTGGTCGCGCGCTCCGGGCGGCCCGCGGTGTGCAGCACGGTGGCCCCGCGCAGTCGGCCGTCGCGGCGGAAGCCGTCGATCAGGGCCGTCTTCCCGATGCCCGTGTTCCCGCGCACCACGACGCACCCGGCGCGGCCGGCGTCGGCCGCTTCGGCGCACGCGAAGAGGGCGGCCAGTTCGCCGGAGCGGCCTGCGGGTCCGGGGGTTCGGCCGGCCGCCACGGGGGAGCGGCCGGCCGCGCCCGGCTTGGTGGGCTCCGCGCTCACCGCGGCGCGGGCCGGTCCGCGCTCCCCGCGCGCGGACGGGGGAAACGCTGTCTGCATGGTGACGGTCCTCGGGTGGATTCCTGTTCGTGCGGCGCGGTCCGGCGTTCGGCGGGGCGGGGGTGACGGCGGGCCGGACCGTCGACCGGCGTACGGTGGCCGGCCGCTCCCCGTCGTTCGGCGCCCCCCGGTACCGTGCCATCCTGCACCGCCCCCCTTGCGAACGCCTTGCCAAGGGCTTGCCGTGGCCGAACGGCCACCTTGGAATACGCCGTTCATCATGTGATGATCCAATTTGTCTGGCGGCGGTGACGCGGTGCCGACCGAGTGCCAGCGCAGCCACGTGTGCAAGATGGGGAGCTCCATGCCCGCAATTCCGACGGCGGACCGTCCGGCCGAGCCCCTGCTGAGGGTGCTGGGCCCCATGGCGGCCCGCCACGACGGACGCGACCTCCCGCTCGGCCCGCCGCGCCGGCGGGCCCTGTTCGCCCTGCTCCTCGTACGCCTCGGACGCGTCGTGCCCACGGAGGTCCTCGTCGAGGAGCTGTGGGGCGGGGAGCCGCCGCGCCAGGCCGTCGCCACCCTCCAGAGCCACGTCTCCCACCTGCGCCGCGCCCTGCGGCCGGCGGCCGCGGCGGCCCGGCTGTCGGTGCGCCACCGGGCCCAGGGCTACGTCCTCGACGTCGATCCGGAGCAGGTCGACGTGTGCCGCTTCGAGCGGCTGGTCGCCGAGGGGCGGCAGTTGCTCGAACGGCAGGATCCGGCCGGGGCGCGCGACCGGCTGGCGCAGGCACTGCGCCTGTGGCGGGGGTCCCCGTACGCGGAGTTCGACGCCCATCCGTCGCTGTACGACGAGACGACACGGCTGGAGCAGCTCCGGCTGACCGCCGTGGAGGTCCACGCGGAGGCCCGACTGCTCCTCGGGGCGGACGAGGAGGTGGCCGCCGACCTCGACGGGGAGGCCCGCCGCCACCCGACCCGGGAACGCCTCGTCGGCCACCTGATGACCGCCCTGTCCCGGCTGGGCCGGCAGGCGGAGGCGCTGGAGGCCTACGAACGCACGCGCGTCCACCTCTCCGAGGAGTTCGGCGTGGAGGCCGACGCCGAGCTGCGCCGGATCCGGACGGCGCTCCTGACCCGCGAACCGGAGGCGGCCGTTCCCGTCCCGGCACCGCGCGCGCGGGAGCGGCCCCGCACCGACGGCGCCGGGGAGGCGGGCCGCGGCGGCACGCCCGTCCCGGCCCCGCCCGCACCCGGCCCCGCCCACCCCGCGCCGCCCGGGGCGGACGATCCCCTCGACGCCCCGTCCGGGGACCGGTACGAGGACCCGGCCGAAGACCGGTACGCGGACCCGTGCCCGGACGGGGACGGCGGGACGGCGCCCCGGCAGGCGGTGGACGGCCCGTCCGAGCAGGGCCGGCCGGCCGGGCCCTCGCCGTTCACCGGGCGCTTCCGCGAACTGGACGGCCTCACGGCCGCCGTGGCCGACGTGCGCGTGGGTCACGGGCACGTGGCCGGGGTGCTCGGCCCCGCCGGCATGGGCAAGACCCGCCTGCTCCTCGAACTGGCCCCCCGGCTGGAAGCCATCGGCTCGGGAACGGACGGGGACGAGGGGCTGGAGGTGGTCTGGAGCCACTGCTTCCCCGGCGAGGGCGTCCCGCCCTACTGGCCGTGGACGCAGGTCCTGCGCCGGCTGGCCGCCACCCGCCCCGAGGCCTTCCGGGACGCGGCGAGGCCCTTCGGCGCGCTGCTCTCCCCCGTGATGCCCGAGCGGACGGCCGGGGCCGGTGGCGCCGCCGGAGCCGGATCCGATGCCGGAGCCGACTGGGCCCAGGCCCGGTTCCTGACCAACGACGCGGTCTGCGAGGTGCTGCTCGCCCTGGCCGGCCGACGCCCGCTGGTGCTGTTCCTGGAGGACCTGCACTGGGCCGACACCGCCTCCCTGGACCTGCTCCGTCTGCTGAGCACCCGCCGCCACGGCCACCCGCTCGCGATCGTGCTGACCGCCCGCGACTTCGAGGTCGAATCCGACGCCACCCTGCGCCGGACCCTCTCCGAGGTCCTGCGCGGTCCGCGCACCCAGACCCTGCGGCTGGACGGGCTCTCCCGCCGGGCCGTCGCCGCGCTCGTCCGGGCGCAGGCCGGGCCGGGCGTGGACGCGGAGGTCGTCGAAGTGCTGCACCGGCGCAGCGAGGGCAACCCGTACTTCGTGATGCAGCTCCTGTCCCTCCTCGGCGACGCCCGCAGCCTGCACCGGTCGGACGCGGTGGACACGCTGCTGTCCCGCGTGCCCACCGGCGTGCGCGAGGCCCTGAACCAGCGGTTCGCGAAGCTGCCCGGACCGGTCCTGCGCGTGCTGCGGCTGTGCGCGGTCCTCGGCACCGAGGTCGACACCGACCTGCTGCACCGCACGGTCGCGGGGGACGAGCCGGTGACCGAGGCGCTGGAGGCGGCGATCCGCGCCGGCCTGTTCGAGGAGGACCCGCACCATCCCGGGCGGCTGCACTTCGCCCACGCCCTGGTGCAGGAGACGCTCGTCGCCGAGCTGGCCCGCCAGGACCTGCACCGGCTGCACGCCAAGATCGCCGAGGCCCTGTGCGCGCGCCGGCGGGGGCGGGTGGGTGACGAGGAGATCGAGCGGGTGGCCCACCACACCTGGCACGCCGAGCGCGCCCTGCCCGCCGGGAGAGCGCTCCCGAGACTGCTCCAGGCCGCGGAACAGGCCGAGCAGCAACTGGCGTACGAGCGGGTGGAGACCTGGCTGCGCCGGGCGGTGCACCTGATCGGCTTCCTGCCCCCGGACGAGACCGCGACCGTACGCCTCGAACAGCAGCTGCACATCCAGCTCGGCCAGGTCCTGGCCACCACCCGCGGCTACGGCCATCCGGAGGCGGAGGCGGCGCTGGCGCACGGCCGGGCGCTCAATCCGGTGACGCGGGCCCCGGAGGACCCGTCGGTGCTCTGGGCGCTGTGCGCGGCCTACCTGGTCACCGGCCGCTACGACGCCTCACGGCAGTTCTCCGGCCTGTTGCGGGAGATGTCGCACCACGCCGAGGAGCCGGTGGCGGTGCTCGGAGCGGCGTACGGCGAGGGCATCGTGCTGCACGTGCGGGGGATGCTGCCGCAGGCCCTCGCCGAGCTGGAGCACGGTGTCGAGAGGGCGGACCGGTACGCCCGCGACGGCCATTCCCTGGCCCGGACCTTCCAGCACGACCCGCGCGTCTCCTGCCGGTCCTACAACGCGTTCACGCACTGGCTCCTGGGCGACCGCCCGACCGCCACCGCGCGCCGCCGCGAGCTCCTGCGCCTGACCGCGTACGACAGCAGACCCTCGGACCGCTGTTTCGCCCTCTACGTGGACGCGGTCGTGGCGGCCTGGGAGGGCGACGCGGGCACGGCCCTGTCCTCGGGCGCCGAGGGGGTCCGGCTGGCGGGAGAGCACGGGCTGCTCTACTGGAAGGCCATGCTCGGCCTGCTGGAAGGCTGGGGCCTGACCCATTCCGCACGGGAGGCGGAGGGCCTGGGCCTGATGCACGCCTCGATGGACCGGCTGCGCGGCTCCAGGACCCTGCTGCGCCACCCCCTCCACCTGGGCCTGCTGGGCCAGGCCCAGCATCACGCGGGGCGCCGGGAGGAGGCGCAGGAGACCTTCCACGCCCTCCTGGCCGCGGTCGAAGAGCGCCGTGAGGACGTCTACCTCCACCCGGCGCTCCCCGCCACGGGGCTCATCCGTACGCTGCTCGGCCCCGCGGGGACGGTCGCCGTCGCCGCGCCTAGGCCGGGTTCCAGTGGAACCTCCCGCCCCCGACCCACCTGACCTCCCCGGGATCGTCGAGGTCGTGGATGGTGACCCCGGCGGCGGCCGCGGAGAGGAGCACGTCCGTCATGGACCGGGCGGTACTGAAGACCTCGCCGTCGATTTCCACGATGCGGAAGGGCGGGTCCCCGGGCTGCACACCGAGCACGGTGACGCGCGCCGGGGAGATGTAGGGAATCGTGCCTTCGGTCATCCGAAGCTCGCCTCCACTTCACGGCCGGGGCCGACGCGGGGCGCGGACCCGCTCTACGTGTACCCCGCTTCGGCACGACTCATGCGCCCCACCCGTCCCTGGGGCGGGCTGTCGGTCAGGTGATCGTCCAGTGCTGGAGGGCCGATCCGGTGTCCGGTTGCTGGGTGACCGGGGAGCCGGCGGCCGTGGAGGCGGTGGTGAGGAGCAGCCCGCTCTTCACCGAGGTGACGGTGTGGGTGCCGTCCTGGCCCCGGACGACGGTCCAGCGCTGGTTCGCGCCGCCGTGGCAGGTCCACTGGATCACCTTGGCGCCCGCCGCGGTGGATCCGCCGCTGATGTCGGCGCAGAGGCCGGACTCGGCGTTGACGATCTCGTAGGAGCCGTCCGGCTGACGCGTGAAGTTCCACTTCTGGTTGGCGCCGGTGTTCGGCGTGTACGTGATGAGCTGGGTGCCCGCGGTGGTGCTGTGGCCGGGGTCGTCGAGGGCCCGGCCGCCGGAGACGAGCGTGCGGGTGCCGTCGAGGGTGCCGGGGGCGGGTCCCACCGCCGTGAGGGTCAGGGTCTGCTCGGCCGCCGTGCGCGCACCGCCCACCCCGCCACCGGTGTCGGTCCAGGAGCGGGCCGGGGTGGTCTCGGCCGGCCGGGAGGCCACGGCCGACAGGGCGATGACCAGCCCGCTGTACCGGTTGACGAGGCGGTGGGTGCCGGTGGGTCCGCCGTCGGCGGAGGTGCCGGGGACGACCCACCACTGCCGGCCGGTCAGCGCGTCGCGCACCCACCGGAGGTAGGCGTGGTCGTCGCCGTGGCTGCCGTACTCGTTCTCGATCTGTACGGCCACCACGGGGCCGCCGTGGCGGGCCTGGAGGGCCGCGATGCGGGGGATCAGCGCGTCGAACCAGCGGGCGACCGCTGCCAGGAAGGGCGGGTGGGAGGTGCGCGGGCGCATGCCCGGGGTTCCGGTCAGCCAGGCGGGGAGTCCGCCGTTGTCCCATTCGGCGCAGATGTAGGGGCCGGGCCGGACGATCACGTCGAGCCCGGCCCGCCCGGCCAGGCCGATGAACCGCTCCAGGTCGCGCGGGCCGTCGAAGCGGACGTCCCCCGGGGTCCGCTCGTGGAAGTTCCAGGGGACGTAGGTGTCGACCGTGTTGAGTCCGAGGGCCGCCACGCGCTCCAGGCGGTCGGCCCACTGTCCGGGGTGGACGCGGAAGTAGTGCAGGGAGCCGGACAGCACGCGGTGCGGTCGGCCCGCGCGCAGGAAGGCACCGCCGGTGTGGGTCAGCGTGGCCGGTGCACCGCTCGTGGCCCGCCCTCCGGATGTTATCGATGCCAAGGCCCCTCCCGGCGTCCGCGACGGCTCTTCGGAGATCGATCCCGGGTCGGACTATGGCAGAGAATGTTATCGATGCCAATGGAGTGCGCACATCTGCCCCGCAGCCCGGCGGGAACCGGCCGGGGCGGCATGGGGGGCGATATCATCCGTGCTCGTGACGGGAAGGGGGCCCCATGGCGAGGCGGAGCGTCGGTGACCAGGAGCGGCCTCCCGCAATGACGGACGTCGCCCGGGTCGCCGGGGTGTCGGCGCAGACCGTGTCGAGGGTGCTTTCGGGCCACCCGAACGTCCAGGAGCGGACGCGCGCGAAGGTGGTGGCCGCCGTCGAACAGCTCGGCTACCGGCGCAACAACGCGGCGCGGATGCTGAGCTCCGGCCGGAGCCGCACCATCGGGGTGGTGACCCTGCAGACCACGTTCTACTCGCGGGCTGCCGTCACGTCCGGCATCGAGTACGCGGCCCAGGCCGCCGGGTACGCGGTCAGCACGGCCACCACGACCTCCCTGGACACCTCCGCGATCGAGGGGGCCCTGGCCAGGCTGGCCGACCAGGGGGTCGAGGGCGTGGTCCTGTCGGTGCCGCCGATCCACACCAGCGAGCGGATCGAGCAGCTCACCCGGTCCACGCCCACCATCACGATCGGCGGATCGCGCACCGACGCGACCGGGGTCGTGGCCGTCGACCAGGACCTCGCGGCCCGCCTGGCCACCCGGCACCTGCTGGAGCTGGGCCACGACACCGTCTGGCACGTCGCGGGTCCGGCGCACTGGCTGGAGGCCGCCGGCCGTCGCGACGGCTGGCGCGCGACGCTGGAGGCCGCCGGCCGACCGGTGCCCCCGCCGCTGGAGGGTGACTGGTCCCCCGCCTCCGGTCATCGGATCGGGCTGGCCCTGCGCCGCGTCCCGGACGTCACCGCCGTCTTCGTGGCGAGCGACGAGATGGCCTTCGGCGTGATCAGGGCCCTGCACGAGCTCGGCCGGCGGGTCCCCGAGGACGTCTCCGTCGTCGGGGTCGACGACATCGAGCTGGCCGCGTACTGCACCCCGCCCCTGACCACCGTGGCGCAGCCGTTCGACCGGATGGGAGCCCTGGCCGTGGAACGGCTGCTGCGGCACGTCGCGGATCCCGGCACGGTGTCCGCGCCTGCGTCGGTCGAACCGGAACTCGTCGTACGGGCGAGCACCGCCCCCGCGAGGAATCCCAAACAAAACTGAACAAAATCCACCGAATACCAACGGATCCGCATGTTATGTTGACGCCATGCAACTGGCCCAGCAAAGGCGCGCGTTCATCATGGAGACGGTGCGCCGCGACGGCGCGGTCCGGGTCGCCGAGCTCGTCGAACGGCTCGCCGTGTCCGATATGACGGTCCGCCGGGACCTGGACGCGCTCGCCGCGCGCGGCCTGGTCGAGAAGGTGTACGGGGGCGCCGTCGCGGCACCCGGAACCCGCGTCGAGGAACCGGGGTTCGACGCCAAGACCGCACTGGCCGGCCCCGCCAAGGCGGCCATCGCGGAGACGGCCGCCGCCCTGGTCGAGCCGGGCAGCGTGGTCGCGGTCTCGGCCGGCACCACCGCCTGCGCGGTGGCCGCCCGGCTGCTGGACGTCCCCCGGCTGACCGTGCTCACCAATTCCCTGCCGGTCGCCGAGCTGGTCCGGTCCGCGTCCCGCGACCGCGGGGAGGCCGCGGTCCCCACCCTGCTGCTGACCGGCGGCGCCCCCACCCCGTCCGCCGCGCTCGTGGGCCCACTGGCGGAGCTGGTGATCTCCTCCCTCCATGTCGACCTGTTGATCCTGGGCGCGCACGGCGTCAGCGAGGAGGCCGGCCTCACCACCCCGAACCTGGCGGAGGCACAGACCAACCGGACCCTGATCGGGGCGGCCCGGCGGGTGGCGGTGGTCGCCGACCACACCAAGTGGGGCACGGTGGCGCTGAGCGGATTCGCCCCGCTCGACCGCATCGACTGCTTCGTCACGGACGCCGGAATGCCCGCGTCCGGCCGCGAGGTCCTGGCGGACACCGTCGGCGAGCTGCTCGTCGCCGGGGCGGAGTAGCCGCGACCTGCACCGGAGCGCCACACGGACCGGCCGGTTGTGCACCATTGCGCCCAAATAGTCCTTTACCTGGGTGATCGTGGCAGGTTCGGGGTAGGCACCCGGCATGATCACTGTTGGGGTCGAGGAGGAGTACCTGCTGGTCGACCCGGATACCCTCCTGCCCACGCCGCTCGTGCAGGAGGTCCGCGCCACGGCCCGGCTGGCACCGATCGCGGACGAGCAGGAGGTCCAGGACGAACTGCTCCAGGCGCAGATCGAGGTCGCCACTCCCGTGTGCACGGCCCTGGAGGAGGTGGGTGGTCACCTCCTGCGGCTGCGGCACGCGGTCGCCTCCGCCGCGCAGACGAACGGCTGCCGCATCGCGATCACGGCCACGGCACCGGTCAGGGGCGCCCTCCCCGTGCCGATCACGGGCTCGGCGAGGTACCTGAAGATGCGGGGAGAGGCCCGACTGCTCGTCGACGAGCAGCTGATCTGCGGCATGCACGTCCACGTGGGGGTGCCGGACCGGGAGACCGGAGTGGCCGTCCTGAACCGGTTGCGCGTCTGGCTCCCGACGCTGCTGGCGCTCTCCGCGAACGGGCCCCTGTGGGACGGCCGGGACACCGGCTTCGCCAGCTGGCGCACGATCATCTTCGGCCGGTGGCCGGTCAGCGGCCCCGCACCGTACTTCGCGGGACTCGCCGACTACGAGGCGCGGGCCGACGCACTGCTGGAGTCGGGACTGGTCCCCGACCGGGGGCAGCTGTACTGGCACGCCCGGCTCTCGGAGCGGTATCCGACCGTCGAGGTGCGCTGCTGTGACGTGCAGCTGGAGGCGGACGACGCGGTGATGCTGGCCGGGGTGGTCCGCGCGCTCGCCGCCACCGCGATCGCCGAGGAGAAGGCGGGGGCCGCTCCCGCGCTGTGCCGGCCCGAGCTGTTGCAGGCCGCGACGTGGCACGCGGCCCGGCACGGGATGGCCGGCACCCTGATGGACCCGCAGGGCCGGCTGCGCAGCAGCGGCGACGTGCTGTGCATGCTGCTGGGCCACATCGCCCCCGCTCTGGAGGAGAGCGGTGACTACCGCGAGGTGAGCTCGCTCCTCCACAGGCTGCTCCAGCGGGGCACGGCGGCCGACCGCCAGCGCCGGGCCCTGGCCGAGGCGGGCCTGCCGGCACTGGCGGCCCTGATCACGGCCGACGAGAGCACCGGGTGAGCCGTCGGCCGGGCCCGGAGCGGGCGGCTCTCAGGTGCGCAGGCGGCTGTTGGTCCCGTCGTGGTCGTCGGCGCTCTCGTCGTTGAACCAGTAGTCGCCCGCGGCCAGGTAGCGGAAGGAGTGCACGCTCTTCTCGGGCAGGGCGACGGTGACGGCGCGCATGCCGTCGCGCCGGGGGGCCAGGGTGTGGGCGCCGGGCTGCCAGTCGTTGAAGTCGCCGACCACGCTGACGGGGCCGGGCGGGGTGTTGGCGGGCAGGACGAAGGTGACCTCGGTGCGGTCCTTGCACTGCTTGCGTTCGAGCACGGGGAGGGGCTCCTGACGGCAGGGCTGTTGTGTCTGCCCATGCTCGGACCGCGGACGGTGCCCGGCGGGCGGACGCGCCCGTGGCACCGCGCCGCCTTCACCCGCCCGGCGCTCCGCCGGGGACCCCGCCCGCCGGGCCCGCCGCCGTGGCGCGGCGTGCCCCGGGCGCAGGTGCCATCCTGGGAGGAAGTGGACGGCCTACGCCCGGCCCCTCGGGCAGGCCCCGTCAGCAAGGGAGAACCACGTGCCTGGTCTTCTTCGAGGAGTCGCGCGGACCGCTGTGGTCGCCGGTACGGCGACGGCGGTCTCCAACCGCGTTTCGCGGCGGCAGGGCGGCCGGTGGGCCGAGCAGGAGGCCCAACAGCAGCAGGCCGCCGCGGCGGCCGCCCCCGCTCCCCCTCCGCCCCCTCCGCCTCCCCCTGCCCCGACGATGGCGGACGACATGAGCAGCCGGATCGACCAGCTGAAGGAACTCGGAGCCCTGAAGGAGCAGGGACTCCTCACCGAGGAGGAGTTCGCGCAGCAGAAGAGCAAGCTCCTCGGCGGCTGAGCGGCCGGCCGTGGGGGGCGGGCATCGCAGGCGCCCACCGGCGGAGGGAACGTCCCTCCGCCGGTGGGCGCCTGCGATGCCCGATTCCCACGGCCGGCCGCGTGACTACCCGCCCTCTCCCGCCTCCTCCGCGTCGAGGGAGGCGAGGATGGCCTGTACGGGGATGCGGCCGCTCGCCACCATCTGCGCGCCGGCGCGGCGCAGGGCGCGGGCGAAGGGTGCGGCCCACCGGTTCTCGTAGACCAGGATCGCGGCCGCGTTGCCCGGATCGAGTGCGTTGCCCGCCTCGTCGAGGTCGTCCTGGTCGAGCAGGTCGGACGACGCTCCGTCGAAGACGGACAGGCTCACGGCGCCCGCGTCGTCCTGGTCGAGGCCCTCGATTTCGAGGGCGGTGACGGTTCCGTCCGCATCCTTCTGCACGAAGCGGAGGTCGAGGATTCGGATGAGTCCCTTGTCCACCAGGTCGATCAGCAGGGGGAACGCCTCGCCCGTCAACCGGGTTCCCGGGAACTCGACGACCAGGTAGTCGACGGGGCCCATTTCTTCGATGTCGTCGTTCATGAACGCTCCTGGCTTCGTCAGGGTGGGGTAACGCGTCGGTGCCCGGACGTGATCCTGTTCTCATTGCAGCACCCGCCCCGCGGCGCCGCACCTCCGCGCCGCGGCGACGGCGCGGGGTGTACGGAGGCTCGGATCAGCCCGTTCCGGTGAGCTGGTAGAGGCTCCTGGCGACGAGCCACAGCCCCAGGAGGAGGCAGGTGACGACGATCGCCGGGTCCTTGTGGCGCTCCAGCCACCCGCGCAGGCCCAGCAGGACGCTCTGGGCCTTGCGGGGCGAGAACACCATGTACAGCTCCATGGCCAGCAGGGTCGAGGTGGCCAGGACGCAGAAGGCCATGAGGGCCAGGAAGGACTGGGGGTGGGAGAGGTCGGCCTGTACGACGGTGGCGGCGGCGGCGCTGACCATCCCCCAGGGCTGGAGGAGCACGGCCAGGCCGGCGGCGGACCATCCGGTGGCCTCGTCCATCCGCGAGGTCACGGACGAACCGGAAGCGGAAGCCGCCTCCGGCGCGGCCGCGTCCCCCTCCACCGCGTCCCCCTCCACCGCGACCGGCGCCGCCGCACCGGCGCCGGTCGCCGTACGGCGGCTGCGGCGCCTGCGGTGTTCGCTGTACACGACCAGGCCCAGGCCGATGACCAGCGTGGCCACGAGCGCTCCGATCGACGGGGGCGAGCGCGGTGGCGGCGGCTGGCCGCCGGTGAGGAGCAGGACGAGCGCCATCACGGTCACCAGGCACGCCAGCCACGCGAAGATGAACGCGAGGCCGTTGCGCACGCCGCGGGACCCGGACACCACCAGCACGAAGGCCATGATGGGCAGCGGGAACAGCGTCACGGCCAGGCCGATGAGGAGCAGGTCGAGCACCATGGCGGCGGCTCTCCGCCCTCAGGAGTCGAGGACCTTGGCCTTGGCCCGCTCGTACTCGTCCGCCGTGAGGTCACCGTCGTTCTTGAGCCCGGCGAGCCGCGCCAGTTCCTCGGCCCTGCTCGTGGGCCCGGCGGTCTCGCGGACGTAGGAACGGAAGGACCGCTCCTGCTCCTGGGCCCGGGCGAGGGCGCGCTCGCCCATCCCGCGGCCGCGGGCGATCAGGTAGACGAAGATGCCCAGGAAGGGCAGCACGATGACGAAGGCGGTCCATCCGGCCTTGCCCCAGCCACCCAGCCCGTCGTCGCGGAAGATGTCCCCGATGACGCGGAAGAGCAGCATGAACCAGAGCACCCAGAGGAACCACCACATCATCACCCAGAAGGAGTTCAGCAGGGGGAAGCCCTCGTCGTCCGCCAGGTTGAGCAGCGAGATCTGCATGGCCCGGTCTCCTGTTTCTCGGGATGGGACGGGCGGCCCGCTCAGGCGGGCGCCGGGGTGAAGGGGAACAGGCCGTCCGCTCCGGGCCGCACGAGGCCGTAGCTGCTCTCCGGTACCTCGTGCCAGGCCCCCGGCAGGTCCCCGAGGGGTTCGGAGACGATGAGGCGGGTCTCGTCGGAGACCTCCTGGAGGAAGGCGACATCCGGGTGCAGCCGGCGCAGCGCGTCCACCCGGCTGCTGTAGAAGAGGGACCGGGACTCGTGCTGGCTGGAGTAGCGGAAGGCCCACACGCTCTCGCCGTCGGTGACGGCGACCGTCATCTGGAGGGGGAACTCCACCCCGTGGTCGTGTCCGGCCCGCTCCACGACCCCCGCCATCCGGGCGATGGCGGTGGGCGGGTCCTGGTCGAGGCCGAAGGTGAGGGCGAGGTAGAACATCGTCTCGGAGTCCGTGGTCCCGCCGATGTCGGCGTACAGCGCGGGGTCGACGAGCATCGTGAGGTCCCGGCGCATGAGGTGGAACCCGTTGATGGCGCCGTTGTGCATGAACATCCAGCGGCCGTGCCGGAAGGGGTGGCAGTTCGACTGCTGCACCGCCGTCCCGGTCGACGCCCGGATGTGGGCGAAGAACAGGTGGGAGCGGACGTGGTCGGCCATCTCCCGCAGGTTGCGGTTGTTCCAGGCGGGGCCGACGTCCCTGAGGAGCGCCGGACTGGGGTTGTCCTCCGCGTACCAGCCGACGCCGAACCCGTCACCGTTCGTCGTCTCCACGCCGAGCTTGGAGTGCAGGCTCTGGTCGATCAGCGAGTGGGCCGGTTTGTACAGGATGGTGTCGAGCAGCATGGTTGTTCCCGAGTAGGCGAGCCATCGGCACATGCGTCATCACCTGCGTCCCTGCGGCATCGCGGGAAGCGGATGCGCCTTCCCGCTCGTCCCCCGGATGTACGGCCATCCCATTCTGGGGTCGCTCCCCGGGGAGCGCCACGCGGAACCCCGCGGGACGCGGCCCGCCGCGGGCGCCCGCCCTGCCGTGCGGGGCACCCGGGGCGGACCTACGGTTGATGCAGGCCCGGCGCCCGCGGGATGCCCGATGCTCCCGCAACCAGCCCGACCCGGCCCGGCGCCGGAGGCACACGGGAAGGCACCCGGAATGGCCACTGCATCAGAAACCCCCGTCCTCGACACCCTCGCCGCCATGACGGTCGACTCGCTCGAACGGTGCGGGATGAGCCCGGACATGCTCATCCTCACGCGCATCGCGGCCCTCGCCGCCTCGGACGCCCCGCCGATCTCCTACCTGGCCCACATCGACCCCGGCATCAGGGCGGGCGTGACCGCCGAGCAGCTGCAGGACGTCCTGGTCGCGATCGCCCCGATCGTGGGTACGGCCCGCGTGATGACGGCGGCGGGCAACCTCACCTCCGCCTTCGGCGTCGCCATCGCCGTCGCCGACGCCGCGGCCGAGGCCGAGGTCGAGGCCAGGCGCTGACAGCAGCCGCGCCCCCGCACCGGTGACGGAGCGGGGGCGGGTGCGGTAAGGAGGCCCCGGATGTCCCAGCAGTCGACCACGGCGATGCGCGCGTCGATCCGCGCCACTCCCGAGGAACGCGCGGCACTCGGCAAGGAGGCCCGGCGCCGCTCACCGAGGTCGGGACACGCGGTGTACGAGCCGGCCGCGGACCGACGGGATCCGCTCAGGATCCTGGAGGCGCAGTCCGCGGCGCGGGTCCCGGAGCTGGTGCCGATCCGCTACGGCCGGATGACCGAGTCCCCGTTCCGCTTCTACCGGGGTGCCGCCGCGATCATGGCCTCCGACCTGGCCGGGAGTCCGGATTCGGGCATCACCACCCAGCTGTGCGGAGACGCGCACCTGCTGAACTTCCGGCTGCTGGCCTCGCCGGAGCGGGAGCTGATGTTCGACATCAACGACTTCGACGAGACCCTGCCGGGTCCCTGGGAGTGGGACGTCAAACGGCTGTCGGCGAGCTTCGTCATCGCGGCGCGGGCCAACGGCTTCGACGACGCCGAGCGCGCCCGCGTCGTGAGCGCCACCGTACGTTCGTACCGCGAGGCGATGACCCGGTTCGCCGGCCTGAGCAACCTCGACGTCTGGTACACCAAGGTCGACGCCGCCGGTCTCAAGGCACTGATCACCGGCCAGCTCCGCAAGGAAGGCCGGCGCAAGCTGGACCGGGCCCTGGCGAAGGCACGGTCCCGGGACACCCTCCAGGTCTTCGACAAGCTCACGCGGGTGGTGGACGGGCACCGGAGGATCGCGGCGGACCCCCCGCTGCTCGTCCCGATCGCCGACCTGCTGCCGGACTCCGAGCGCAGTGCGCTGGAACGGCAGTTCCGGGCGCTCATCGAGCAGTACGCGGTCACCCTGCCGTCCGACCGGCGGCACCTGCTGGCGGACTACCACCTGGCGGACGTCGCCCGCAAGGTGGTCGGGGTCGGCAGCGTCGGCACCCGGTGCTGGATCTTCCTGCTGCTCGGCCGGGACGGCGGCGACCCCTTGTTCCTGCAGGCCAAGGAGGCCGACGAGTCGGTGCTCGCCGAACACCTCGGGGCGAGCCTCTACCGCAACCAGGGCGAGCGCGTGGTCGCGGGGCAGCGGCTGATGCAGGCGACGAGCGACATCTTCCTCGGCTGGCAACGGGTCGACGGTTTCGACGGCAGGCGCCGCGACTTCTACGTCCGCCAGCTGCGCGACTGGAAGGGCATCGCGATGCCCGAGACGATGACGCCCCCGCAGCTGGAGGCCTTCGGCGGGGTCTGCGGCCTCACCCTGGCCCGCGCGCACGCACGGTCCGGCGACCGGATCGCGATCGCCGCCTACCTGGGCGGCGGCGACGCCTTCGACCGGGCCCTCGTGACGTTCGCGGAGGCCTACGCCGACCAGAACGAGCACGACCACCGGGCACTGCTCGACGCGGTGCGCACGGGGCGGCTGCCGGCGGAGGAGATCCCCGCCTCCTGACCGGACGTGTCCGGCGCCCGCTCCGGGGTGGGAAGGCAGTCAACCAACGGAGCGGGTGTGGACACGACTGGTTGCGCGTACGAAAACTCTCGGCCTGAAGTGGTCTTCCTTCATGGAATCGACCCACATAAGGCTTGACCAATGAACCTACGGCGTCGTAAATTCGAGCGCAGCGACTCGTGAGCAACTGGAAGGAGGCGAAGTCGGATGTCCACCATCTCCGCAGCGCCTCGCCCGGCTCACCAGGTCGCCTGGGCTCCTGGCCGTGTCGCACACGGCTGCTGAACAGCCCCCCTTCCCGGCGTGCCCGTCGCGGCCCCGGACCTCTCCACCTCTTTCACCCTTTACGGCACGTCGTAACGTGCTGCTCTGCTGCGCTCCGGGTTTTCGAGCTGCGCCACTGAAATAGAAAGCTCATGAAATGGCGACTAGGATGGTCAGATCAATCGCGCGCCGAAATGGGGACGTGCCATGGTAGCGGCGCGTATCACGGTCAACGGAAAAGAAACCCCCATCGCCCCGGCCGCACCCCACACCACGGTGCTGGATTTCCTGCGCGATCGCGGCCTGACCGGAACCAAGGAAGGCTGCGCCGAGGGTGAATGCGGCGCCTGTTCCGTCCTGGTGGCCCGTCCCGGTGTGAACAAGCCCACCGACTGGGTGGCGGTCAACGCCTGCCTGGTCCCGGTCGCTTCGCTCGACGGCCAGGAGGTCATCACCTCCGAGGGCCTCGCCACCGTCGACGAGTCGGGCACGCCGACCGCGCTGCACCCCGTACAGGAGGAGATGGCCGTCCGCGGCGGCTCCCAGTGCGGTTACTGCACGCCGGGATTCATCTGCAGCATGGCCTCCGAGTACTACCGGCCGGACCGCTGCGCGCACGCGGAATCCGCGGAGCCGTCGGACTCCGCCCACGCGGACGCCGAACACGGTCCGAACGGTTTCGATCTGCACTCGCTGAGCGGAAACCTGTGCCGCTGCACCGGTTACCGCCCGATCCGCGATGCCGCGTTCGCCGTCGGTTCGCCCACCGAGGACGACGTCCTCGCGCAGCGCCGGGACCAGGCGCCGCCGGAGCCGGCCGCCACCGAATACACCCAGGACGACAGCGTCTTCCTGCGGCCGGGCACCCTGGCCGAAGCGGTGCAGCTGCTGCGCGACCGGCCCGAGGCCGTGGTCGTCGCCGGCAGCACCGACTGGGGCGTGGAAGTGAACATCCGCTCCCGCCGCGCGGGCTGCGTGGTCGCGGTCGACCGGCTCTCGGAACTCCGTGGGCTGAAGGTCGAATCCGACCACATCGAGATCGGAGCGGCACTGACGCTCACCGAGATCGAGCGCCGTCTCGACGGCAGCGTCCCGCTGCTGGCCGAACTATTCCCGCAGTTCGCGTCCCGCCTCATCCGCAACAGCGCCACCTTCGGCGGCAACCTGGGTACCGGCTCCCCCATCGGCGACAGCCCGCCGGTGCTGCTCGCCCTGGAGGCGTCGCTGGTGCTCGCCGACGCCGACGGCGAGCGCGAGGTGCCGCTGGCGGACTACTTCACCGGCTACCGGCAGAGCGTGCGCCGTCCCGGCGAGCTGATCCGCGCGGTGCGCTTCCCGCTGCCGCTGTCGCCCGTCACCGCGTTCCACAAGATCGCCAAGCGGCGCTTCGACGACATCTCCAGCGTGGCCGTCGCCTTCGCCCTCGACATCGAGGACGGGATCGTCCGCAAGGCGCGCATCGGCCTGGGCGGCGTCGCCGCCACCCCCATCCGCGCCCTCGCCACCGAGGCCGCCCTGGAGGGCAAGCCGTGGTCGGCGCAGACCGTCGAAGCCGCGGCCGAGGTGCTGAAGGCCCAGGGCACCCCGATGAGCGACCACCGCGCCAGCGCCGGCTACCGCTCCGCGATGCTCGGCCAGAGCCTGCTGAAGCTGTACGCCGAAACCACCGAGGCGGTGTCGTCATGAGCCAGTTGTCCGAGATCCCCGAGAAGCCCGTCGTCGGCGTATCCATGCCGCACGAGAGCGCCACGCTGCACGTCACCGGCACCGCGCTCTACACGGACGACCTCGTCCACCGCACCAAGGACGTGCTGCACGCCTACCCGGTCCAGGTCTTCAAGACCCACGGCCGGATCACGGCGCTGCGCACCGAGCCCGCGCTCGCCGTGCCCGGTGTGGTCCGCGTGCTCACGGCGGCGGACGTGCCCGGTGTCAACGACGCCGGCATCAAGCACGACGAGCCGCTCTTCCCCGACACGGTCATGTTCCACGGCCACGCGGTCGCCTGGGTGCTCGGTGAGACCCTGGAGGCGGCCCGGCTCGGTGCGGAGGCCGTCGAGGTCGAGCTCGACGAACTGCCCTCCCTGATCACGCTGAAGGAAGCCATCGCGGCCGAGAGCTTCCACGGCGCCCGGCCGCTGATGGTGGCCGGAGACATCGACGCCGGCTTCGCCGATTCCGCGCACGTGTTCACGGGTGAGTTCCAGTTCTCCGACCAGGAGCACTTCTACCTGGAGACGCACGCGGCGCTGGCCCTCGTCGACGAGGCCGGGCAGCTGTTCATCCAGAGCAGCACCCAGCACCCCTCGGAGACGCAGGAGATCGTCGCGCACGTCCTCGGCCTGCACAGTCACGAGGTGACCGTGCAGTGCCTGCGGATGGGCGGCGGCTTCGGCGGCAAGGAGATGCAGCCGCACGGGTTCGCTGCCATCGCCGCCCTCGGCGCGAAGCTGACCGGGCGGCCGGTGCGGGTGCGGCTCAACCGCACCCAGGACCTGACGATGTCCGGCAAGCGCCACGGCTTCCACGCCACCTGGAAGATCGGCTTCGACGCCGACGGCCACATCCAGGCCCTGGACGCCACCCTGACCGGCGACGGCGGCTGGAGCCTGGACCTGTCCGAGCCGGTGGTGGCCCGCGCGCTGTGCCACATCGACAACACGTACTGGATCCCCAACGCCCGCGTCGCCGGTCGCATCGCCAAGACCAACAAGACCTCCAACACCGCCTTCCGCGGCTTCGGCGGCCCCCAGGGCATGCTGGTGATGGAGGACATCCTCGGCCGGTGCGCGCCGCTGCTCGGCTTGGACCCGATGGAGCTGCGCGAGCGCAACTTCTACCGGCAGGGCCAGTCGACGCCGTACGGCCAGCCGGTCCCCCAGCCCGAGCGGATCTCCACCATCTGGCGGCAGGTCCAGGACGACGCGGCCGTCGCCGACCGCAAGCGTGAGATCGCGGCCTTCAACGCCGCGCACCCGCACACCAAGCGGGCGATCGCGCTCACCGGGATCAAGTTCGGCATCTCGTTCAACCTCACCGCCTTCAACCAGGCCGGTGCGCTGGTCCTGGTCTACAAGGACGGCTCCGTCCTGATCAACCACGGCGGCACCGAGATGGGACAGGGCCTGCACACCAAGATGATGCAGGTGGCCGCGACCACGCTGGGCATCCCGCTGCACAAGGTGCGCCTCGCCCCGACGCGTACGGACAAGGTGCCCAACACCTCGGCCACCGCGGCCAGCTCCGGTGCCGACCTGAACGGCGCCGCGATCAAGAACGCCTGCGAGCAGATCCGCGGACGGCTGCTCCAGGTCGCCGGCACCCACCTGGGCGGGAACGCCTCGGACGTGCGCATCGTCGAGGGCGTCGCCCGGATCCTCGGCAGCGACAAGGAGCTGGCCTGGGACGACCTGGTGCGCAGCGCGTACTTCCAGCGGGTCCAGCTGTCGGCGTCCGGCTTCTACCGGACCGAGGGCCTGCACTGGGACGCGAAGTCCTTCCAGGGCTCCCCGTTCAAGTACTTCTCCTACGGCGTCGCCGCGTGCGAGGTCGAGGTGGACGGCTTCACCGGCAAGTACAAGATCCGGCGCGTCGACATCGTGCACGACGTCGGCGACAGCCTCTCCCCGCTGATCGACATCGGTCAGGTCGAGGGCGGCTTCGTGCAGGGCGCGGGCTGGCTCACGCTGGAGGACATGCGCTGGGACACCAGTGACGGTCCGAACCGCGGCCGGCTGCTGACCCAGGCGGCGAGCACCTACAAGCTGCCGAGCTTCTCGGAGATGCCCGAGGAGTTCAACGTCAGGCTGATGGAGAACGCCACCGAGGAGGGCGCGGTCTACGGGTCCAAGGCGGTCGGCGAGCCTCCGCTGATGCTGGCGTTCTCGGTGCGCGAGGCGCTGCGGCAGGCCGCCGCGGAGTTCGGGCCCGCCGGAGCCAGCGTGGAACTCGGCGCCCCCGCGACGCCGGAGGCCGTGTACTGGGCGATCGAAGCGGCCCGCAAGGGCGGCACGCGGCCCGAGGGCGACGCGGGCGACGGCAGCGAGCTCCTCGTCGACGCAAGCGTTTTGAGCAATGCCTGACATGACGTGGGTGGCCGCGGTCGCGCGGTTGCGGGCACGCCGGGAACCCGGTGTGCTCGTGACCGTCGCGACCGTGCGCGGCCACGCGCCCCGCCGGGCCGGTGCCAAACTCGTGGTGGGGCTCACCGACACGTGGGGTTCGATCGGCGGCGGCAACATCGAGGCCGTCGCCATCGACCGGGCGCGCGAGCTGAACGTCGCGCCCGACCCGGAGCCGGAGCTGATGGAGTTCGCCCTCAACGACAAGGTCACCGGCCGCCACGGCGTCCAGTGCTGCGGCGGGGCCGTGACGGTGCTGCTCGAACCGCTGCCGGTGGTCCAGGCGGTGGCGGTCTTCGGCGTCGGGCACGTCGGACTGGAGCTGGCGCGCATCCTCGCCCGCCAGAACCTCGACCTGTACCTGGTCGACAGCCGCGCCGACATGCTCACCGACGAGCGGCTCGGCGTGCTGGGGGACGCGATGGCACAGATCCACGTGCGCCACACGCCCCTCCTCCCGGAGGAGGTGCTCGCGGAGCTGCCGCCCGGCACCCACGTCCTGATCATGACCCACGATCACGCCGAGGACGCCGCGCTGTGCGACGCCGCTCTGCGTACCCCCGGCCTCGGCTCGATCGGCCTGATCGGCTCGTCCGCCAAATGGACGCGGTTCCGGCAGCGTCTGTCCACCGAGGGCGGTCACGACGCCGCCACCATCGACCGGATCAAGACCCCGATCGGGATGCCCGAGATCACCGGCAAGGAGCCGGCCACGATCGCGGTGAGCGTGGCGGCGGACCTGCTGCGGACCTTCGAGACGGAGCAGCGCCGGGTGGAGCCGGACACGGCCGCGACCCCGCGCGGGCAGCGGCAGCCGGAGGCGGCGGCCACGCCGACCGTGGCGGCCACGCCGACCACGCCGTCCACGCCGACAGCGTCCGACGTGCAGCCCTTCGCGGCCATGGTCGGTCTCTCCGCGCTCGGTGCGACGGCGGACGAGGCTCCGCCGGCGGATCAGCGGCTCACGGCCGCCCTGGAGGACTCGGCGCCGTTCCGCAGGCACCTCGAACCCGAGGGCCGGACCCGCCAGCGCCGCCCCGCCCGCGGCCGCGTGTGACACCGGGCCGCCGGCCACGGCCGGCGGCGGGACTCCGGCCCGGCCGGGATCCCGGTGTCAGCCCGCGTGGACGTGGGGGCGGCGGGCCCGGTCGGGTTCGGCCGCGCGGATGACCTCACGGGTGACGGGGGCCACCTCGCCCTGCCCGAAGAGGAAGAAGCGCAGGAAGTTGGCCATCGGATTGCCCTCGGTCCACTCGAAGTAGATGTGCGGCCGCTGCCCGGTCTCGTCCCGGACGTGCAGCAGGAATGCGGCGAGCGCGTTGGGGATGCTGGAGCTCTCCAGGGTGAGGACCCGGTAGCGGTCGTGCAGCACCTCGCCCCGGATCTTCAGGCTCGATTCGAACTCGGACGCGTCCAGGACCGTGACCTCGACGAACATCACGTCGTCGGCGGCCGGGATGTCGTTGTCCGCGCGGATCTGCTCCTTCTTCTGCCGGTACTCGGTGAGGTCACGGCTGTCCGGCTCGTTGGCGATGAACCGGATCGTGCGGTTGGCGGTGTCGCGGATGAACCGCTGCGCCATGTCGTCGAGCTCCAGGTGCGTGACGCGCAGTTCGAAGACGCGGGCGAGGCGGGAGAGCAGCGAGAGCGCCATGATGCCGCCGATGAAGCAGGCGCCGATCTTGACGCCGTCCGGGCGTTCGGCCACGTTGACGGCGGTGGTGTAGACGAAGACCGCGGAGATGGTTGCGAAACCGATCGTCCAGCCGCGCTCCCCCGCCCGGCGCGCCGCGATGGTCACCGCGACGGCGGCCGAGGTGATCAGTACCAGGACACCGGTGGCGTAGGCGCCGCCCTGCGCGTCCACGTCGGCGTCGAAGATCCAGGTGACGAGGAACGCGATGAGCGTGAAGACGATGACCATCGGGCGCAGGGCACGGGCCCAGTGGGGGGCCATGCCGTAGCGGGGCAGGTAGCGCGGCATGAGGTTGAGCAGGCCGGCCATGGCGGAGGCGCCCGCGAACCAGAGGATGAGGATCGTCGAGACGTCGTAGACCGTGCCGAAGGCGGAGCCCAGGTACTCGTGGGCCAGATAGGCCAGGGCACGGCCGTTGGCCTGGCCGCCCGGCTGGAACTGGGCGGGCGGGATCAGCAGCGTGGTGATGAAGCTGCTGGTGATGAGGAAGACGCTCATGATCACGGCGGCGGTCGTCAGCAGCTTCCTGGCGCCGCGGATCCGGCCGGCCGGCTTCTCCTCGGTGTCCTCCGGATCGCCTTGGACGTGGGGCATGACCGCCACGCCGGTCTCGAACCCGGAGAGGCCCAGGGCGAGTTTCGGAAACACGATGAGGGCGATGCCGATCATCATGAGCGGGTTTCCGTGCTCCGCCGTCAGGGCGGCCGTCCAGTCGGGGATGAGGTGAGGCTCGCTGATCACCTCCCCCAGGCCCACGGCCACGACCACCACGTTCAGCCCCAGGTAGGTGGCGACGAGCACCACGGCCACCCCGATGGCCTCGCTGAACCCCTTGAGGAACACCGCGCCCAGCAGGGCGATCATGAGCAGGGTGATCGGTACCTCGTGGCCGTGCAGGGTGCTGGTGAGGTGCGGGTTCTCCACCAGGTGCGCGGTCGCGTCGGCGGCCGAGAGGGTGATGGTGATCAGGAAGTCGGTCGCCGCGAACCCGAGCAGGGTCAGGACGAACAGCTTGCCCTTCCAGAACGTCAGCAGCCGCTCCAGCATGGCGATGGAGCCCTCGCCGTGCGGACTCTCCTCGGCCACCCGCCGGTAGACGGGCAGGGCGCCGAACAGGGTGAGCAGGACGAGCACGATGGTGGCGAGCGGCGAGAGCAGCCCGGCGGCGAGCGCGGCGATGCCGGGCTGGTAGCCGAGGGTGGAGAAGTAGTCCAGGCCGGTCAGGCACATGACCCGCCACCACGGTCGCCCGTGGGGCTGGGCCGCGGCCTCCTTGGCGGCGGGCGAACCGTTCTGCGCGGTCAGGCCTTCCAGCATCCACGCGCGCAGGCGCGAGGAGCGGGCAGGAGTGGCCATGGTGGGGAGCTCCTGTCGCACGGCAAGGAATCAGCCATCGACACCGACGGCTGGGCCAGCGTACGCACCCTGATCACTTATCCCAGCAAATACGACAATTCCGACGCATTCTTACTGCGGACGGGGGACGGCTCCCCACTTCTCCGCTTGCAAAACGGACCAGCGGTCCGCATACTCCATTCATGCGGACCGCTGGTCCGCTTTTGTCGCCGCGAGCGCCGCGCCTTCGAGCAGAACGGAAGTCCCCACCATGACCATCCGCACGGAACCCGACGAGCTCTACCGCCACGGCCTGCGCCTGCTCCTGGAGAAGGACATCGACGGCTGGGTCGGCCTGTGGCACGAGGACGGCGTCATGGAGTTCCCCTTCGCGCCCGAGGGGTGGCCGGTACGGCTGGAGGGCCGGCGGGCCGTCGCGGACTACATGCGCCGCTACCCCGACCACATCGACCTCCACGACTTCCCCGACGTGACGGTCCACCGGACGACCGCCCCCGGGACGATCGTGGTCGAGATGCGCGGGGTCGGCCGCCTGGTGAAGACCGGCCGCCCCTTCGACATGACCTACATCGCCGTGGTAACCGCCGAGGACGGCCTCATCACCTCCTACCGCGACTACTGGAACCCCCTCGCCGTATCGCAGGCCGACGCCGGCTTCGCGGGAGCGGGCCGATGAGAGACCGCGACGCCACCCTGGTCATCGGAGCCACCGGCACCACCGGCCGTCGCGTCACCGCCGGGCTCCTCGCCGAAGGCCACCGGGTCAAGGCCGCCGGCCGCGGCGCCACCCCCGTGGAGGGCGCACAGGCCGTCCGTTTCGACTGGAACGACCCCTCGACCTGGGACGCGGCCCTCGACGGCGCCGACCGCGCCTACCTCGTCCCGCCCATCGGCTCCTCCGACCCGGCCGCCGTCATGCTGCCCTTCCTCCGCCGGGCCAGAGCCACGGGGCTGCGCCGCGCCGTTCTGCTCAGCTCCTCGGCGATCCCCGAGGGCGGGCCGGCCGTGGGGCAGGTCCACCGGGAACTGCCCGCCCTGGTCGAGCAGTGGGCGGTACTGCGGCCCTCCTGGTTCATGCAGAACTTCACCGGCGACACCCCCCACGCGCGCAGCATCCGCGAGTCCGGCGCGATCTCGACGGCCGCGGGCGACGGCCGCGTCGGATTCGTCGACGCCGAGGACATCGCCGCCGTCGCCGTACGCGCACTGACCGATGCCCGGTCCCCCGACACCGACCTCGTCCTGACCGGCCCCCGGGCCCTGAGCTACGACGAGGTCGCCGCGATCATCAGCCAGGTCACCGGCCGGACCGTCGTGCACCGGCACCTGACCTTCGAGGAGTTGCGCGACCGCTGGGCGGCCGAGATCCCGCTGGAGTTCGCCACCATGCTGGCCTCCATGGACCGGGCCATCGCGGCCGGGGCCGAGGACCGCACCACGGACACCGTCCAGCGCCTGACCGGCCGTCCCCCGGGCACCTTCCGCACCTTCGTGGAAAGGGAGGTGGCGCCGCGCGGCTGACCCTCCGCCGGGAAGGGGGGAGGAGGGGTGACCGGCGCGTCCGGCGCACGACAGCGCGTATCGTCGACTGGCCCGCACCACCCGGGCCGTCGGACACCATGCATCAGGAGGACCCCGTGACCCAGCGGCCGGAACGCGCGGACGCCCTGCGCAACCGAGAGGCCGTCCTGGCCGCCGCCGACGCCCTCTTCGCCTCCAGCAGCAGCCCCCACGGCGTGTCGATGGACGAGATCGCCACGGCCGCAGGCGTCGGCAAGGGCACCCTCTTCCGACGCTTCGGGGACCGCGCCGGCCTGATCGGTGCCGTGATCGCCTCCCGCCTCGAACCCCTCAAGCGCGACGTGGTGGAGGCGCGGGAGACGCCCGGATCCGCGCCGCGACAGCGGGTACTGGACCTCCTCGACGCCTCGCTGCGCTTCAAGATCGCGAACCGGAACCTGATGTCGGCCGCGGAGGAGGCCGGGATCAGCAGCCCCTACCGGGCCGACCACTACGGCTGGTGGCACGACATGCTCCGGTCGGAGCTCGACGGCGTGCCCACCGTCCACGACCCGGACTTCACCGCCCACGCACTGCTCGCCGCCCTCCGCGCCGACCTCGTCGCCCACCTGATCGACGAACGGAAGATGACGCCCGAAGACCTGCGGTCCTCGCTCGCGGCCTACGTCGACAACGCCCTCGGGGACGGCAGCGACCAGCCTCTCAGCGGGCCGGGTCACCCAGCGCGGTGAGGATCTCGCCGACCGTGTGCTCGAAGAGCGGCCCGGGGTCGGTGAGGGCGAAGTCGAGGTGTCCGAAGACCTCCACCGCGACGGCCCCGTACAACCGCGCCCAGCAGGCGACGAAGACGTAGATCACCTCCAGCGGTACCGGCTCCCCCGCCAGGTGCTCGCGCACCTCCTCCAGCTGCGCCGCCCAGACGGGGTCCAGCCCGGCGGGGGTCCGGACGGCGCCGCGCCGCGAGAGTTCGACCATGAGACCGAGGAGGACGCCCCCGAAGCGCCAGCTGGGGTCGTGGGCGGGGGCGCCGGGCGCGGTGTCGGCGTCCGCCACGGGCTTGGCGAACAGCAGGGCGAACTCCCGCGGGTGGGCCAGCGCCCAGCGGCGCAGCTCGCGGCAGACCTCGCGCAGCCGCTGCCCCGGCTCCCCGGCGGGCAGCCCGTCGCGCGCCGCGGCCAGGGCGGCGGCCAGCTCGTCGTACAGGTGCGAGACCAGGGCCTGGACCAGCTCCCGGTGGCCGGCGTAGTAGCGGTACAGGCCCGGCGCGGTCAGGCCCATCTCGCGGGCGACGGCCCGCACGGTCACCGCCTCCGGGCCCTCCTCGACCAGCAGCCGCCGCGCGATGCGCATGGCATCGGACAGCGCCTCCTCACGTACGCGGTGGCGCCGCCTTCCCGCGGCCGTTTCCGGGGTGTCCGTCATCTGCGCGGGCCCGCCTTCCACTTGACAAAGTTAACGGGTATCACTTTAGCTCTCCCCGAGAGTTAACACCGTAAACAATTGCTTGAGGGACCGGACTCGTGAAGTACTGCATCGTGCTGACCTACACGCTCACTCCGCGCTGGCTGGCGCTGTCGCGCGAGGAGCGCAACCGGATGCGCACCACGCACATCGAGCCGGTCTTCGCGCAGTACGCGGACCGGATCACGGCCCGGTTCTTCGACGCCGAGGCCTTCAACGGCGGCTTCTCGGACTTCGCCGTGCTGGAGACCGAGGACCTGGGCGCGTACTACTTCCTCGTCGAGGCCCTGCGCGACACCCCGCTCATCAGCGACGGCCACCTCGTCCTCGGCGAGGTCCTCATCGGGGTCCGGGACGGCTTCCAGGAGTACGAGCGCGCCCGCGCACGACGTGACGGGTTCCCGCGCGGGTCTGGTGTGAAGCAGTGAATCACTGCTTCAATTCTTCCCATGCCCTACCGCCGACCGCCCGCCGTGCAGGCCCGTCTCGACGCGCGCCGTGACCGGGTCCTGGAAGCCGCCGTCCGTCTGCTCGCCCGGGAGGGGTACGCCGGCTGCTCCGTCGCCGCGATCGCGGCCGAGGCCGGTATCTCCACCGGAAGCGTCTACCAGTCGTTCTCCGGCAAGTCCGAGCTCGCCGCCGCCCTCTTCCGGACCCTGGTGGCACGGGAGGTGGAGGCGGTGACCGCCGCCGCCGACCGGCCCGGTACCTCCGCCCATCGGGTGGCCGCAGCCGTGGAGACCTTCGCCTCGCGGGCGCTCCAGGCGCCCCGGCGGGCCTTCGCCCTGCTGGCGGAACCGGCGGACCCGGCCGTCGACACCGAACGCCTCGTCTTCCGGCGGGCGTTCCGCGACGTGTTCGCCCGGCAGGTCGCCGCGGGCGTGGCCGTCGGCGAACTGCCGCCGCAGGCACCCGAACTGACGGCGGCCGCACTGGTCGGGGCGATCGCGGAAGCGCTCGTCGGACCGCTCGCCGACGGCGACGCGGCCCCGGGCGAGGTCATCCCCGGCCTGATCACCTTCACCCTGCGTGCCCTTGGAGGACACGATGCCGCAGACGCATGAGGTCACCAACCAGGTACCACCGCACCACGGTTACGACGCCGCCGCGGATCCGGCCCTGCTGGAGGCCCTCGCCCGCGAGGGGGCCGGCCGGGCCGCGCCCGAGCTGCACCGCCTCGGCGTCCTCGCCGGTTCCGAGCAGGCGGCGGAGTGGGGCCGGCTGGCCAACGAGAACGAGCCCGTCCTGCGCACCCACGACCGCTACGGCCACCGGATCGACGAGGTCGAGTTCCACCCGTACTGGCACGAGCTGATGCACACCGCCGTCTCGCACGGGCTGCACGCGGCCCCCTGGGCGCAGGACGAGCCGGGCGCGCACGTGGCCCGCGCCGCGAAGTTCATCGTCTGGAGCCAGGTCGAGGCGGGCCACACCTGCCCGGTCTCCATGACGTACGCCGCCGTCCCGGCGCTGCGCGCCGCGCCCGCCCTGGCCGAGTGGCTGGAGCCGCTGCTCGCCTCCCGCACGTACGACTTCGGGCTGCGCCGGCCCGACACCAAGCGCGGGCTGATCGCCGGCATGTCGATGACCGAGAAGCAGGGCGGCTCGGACGTCCGCGCCAACACCACGACCGCCGTACCGGCCGGGGACGGCACGTACCGGCTGACCGGGCACAAGTGGTTCACCTCGGCGCCCATGTCGGACGTGTTCCTGACCCTGGCGCAGGCCCCGGGAGGGCTGTCCTGCTTCCTGCTGCCGCGGGTCCTGCCCGACGGCACCCGCAACCGGCTGCTGCTCCAGCGCCTCAAGGACAAGCTGGGCAACCGTTCCAACGCCTCGTCCGAGATCGAGTACGACGGGGCCTTCGGCTGGCTCGTGGGCGAGGAGGGGCGCGGGGTCGCGACCATCATCGAGATGGTCAACACGACCCGCCTCGACTGCGTGCTCGGCGGGGCCTCCGGGATGCGGCTCGGCCTGATCCGGGCCGTCCACCACGCCACCCACCGGCGGGCGTTCGGCAAGGCCCTCGTCGACCAGCCCCTGATGCGCAACGTCCTGGCCGACCTGGCCCTGGAATCCGAGGCCGCGACGGCCGTCGCCATGCGCCTGGCGGGGGCCACCGACCGGGTCGCGCGCGGCGACTCGGACGAGGCGCTGCTGCGTCGGCTGGGCCTGGCCGTGACCAAGTACTGGGTGTGCAAGCGTGCTCCCGGGCACGCCGCGGAAGCCCTCGAATGCCTTGGCGGCAACGGCTACGTCGAGGACTCGGGCATGCCGCGCCTCTACCGCGAGGCGCCGCTCTCCTCGATCTGGGAGGGCTCGGGGAACGTGGCCGCCCTGGACTCGCTGCGGGCCATGGCGCGGCAGCCGGAGACCGTCGAGGCCTTCTTCGCCGAGGTGGGCCGGGCGGCCGGGGCCGACCGGCACCTGGACGCGGCGGTGGCGGGGCTGCACAAGCAGCTCGCCGATCCCGCCGGGGCCGAGTACCGGGCCCGGCAGCTGACCGAGACCATGGCCCTGGTGCTGCAGGCGTCGCTGCTGCTGCGGCACGCCCCGGCCGCGGTCTCCGACGCCTTCTGCGCGTCGCGGCTGGGCGGCGAGCACGGCGGCGCGTACGGCACCCTTCCGACCGGAGTGGACACCGGGGCCGTTCTCGCCCGGGCCGCGACGGCCACCGTGTGAGCCGACTGCCGGGCCCGGCAGCTTCGGCGGCTGCCCGCAGTCGCCGCCGGGCCCGGCGGACCCCGTGGAGCCGGCGCCGGACGAGCCGCCGGTGCAACCGGTGCGCTCCCCCGGAGCGTCTGGGCCGTTGACGGCGGACGGCCGGAGCGGCGACGGGCGATGGGACGGGGACGGGACATGAGACGCTCGTACGGGAACGCGATGCTGGTCACCGCGGTGGCGGTGGCACTGGGGCTCTCGGCCTGCACCCCGTCCGGAGACCCGGATCCCGCAGCGCCCGCCCGGCCCACCGGCGGATCCGGGAGCGCCCAGGCCTCCCCCTCCCCCTCCCGCTCCCCCTCCCCCCGCCCGACGGCCCGCCCCTCCGGAAGCGCCCCGGGGAGCCCGGCGCCGTCGGGGCACACGGGTGCGACCCCCGCGGTGCGTACGGGTGTCCCGTGGAACCTGGACCGGCTCGACCAGCGCACCCGCCCCCTCGACGGCCGCTTCGCCGCGGGCACCGACGGCAGCGGGGTGCACGTCTACGTGCTGGACACCGGCATGGACATCAAGCACCCCGAGTTCGCCGGACGCGCCACCCCGGGCGCCGACTTCGTCGGTGCCCCCGACACCGGGGACTGCTCCGACTCGGAGGGGCTGGGCCACGGCACGTTCGTGGCCGGCATCATCGGCGGCCACACCTACGGGGTCGCCCCCGGGGCCGAGCTCGTGCGCGTCCAGGCCATCGGCTGCGAGGAGGGCGGCGGCAGCAGCGGCCCGGGCGCGGGCACTCCCCCGCCGGCCGAGGCCTCCGTCGTCAAGGCGGTCGAGTGGGTGACCGCCCACGCCCGGCGCCCGGCCGTGGTCAACATGTCCCTCAACCTCAAGACCCGCTCACCGGCGCTCGACGCCGCCGTGCAGCACATGGTCGAGTCCGGGATCCCGGCCGTCGTCGCGGCGGGCAACTTCAACGACGACGCCTGCGGGCACTCCCCGGCGGGCGCCCACGGCGCCATCGTCGTGGCCGCCGCCACGGCCGACGACCGCCACTGGCGGGACACCGAGGGCTTCGGTTCCGGGTACGGGTCCTGCGTGGACCTGTACGCACCCGGAGACAGGATCACCTCCGCGCTGGCGGGCACCCCCGACACCGTCAGCAGCGACTCCGCCGCCACCTCGTGGGCCACCCCGCACGTGACGGGCGCGGTGGCCCTCTACCTCTCGGCCCACCCCGGCGCCACCCCCGCCCAGGTGCGTACCTGGGTCACCCAGCAGGCCACCCGGGACGCCCTGACGGCCGTCCCCGCGGGAACTCCCAACCGCCTCCTGAACACCTCCGTCCTCTGACGGCTCCGCAAGGGAACGGGGTTCGGGGCGAAACGGGCCGGCCCCGTCAGCGGTCCACCGGCAGCAGTTCCCCGATCGCCGCGAGGGCGGCCCGCGGTTCGTCGGCGTGGCAGCGGACCGTGTGCACCTCCGTGCGCCGCCCCGACAGACCCACCACGGTGACCGGTCGGGTCAGCTCGATGGTGATCGAGGTCTGCGACGCGACGGCCAGGTCCAGCACCCCGTCCTCGGTCCTGTTCGCGTCGGGGAAGCGGACGTCGTGGCGGGCGGAGGCGATCCGTTCCAGCGGTATCCGCAGATCGATCCGCGCACCGCGCCGCACCCGCAGTCCGCCCGGTCCCACGACGTGCGGGCGGGTGACGGCGGCGGCATGCAGCCCCAGGACCAGGAACACCGTGTAGAGGTCGAGCACCAGCATGACCAGGTGCGCGACCGGATACGCGGCGAGCATGAAGGACACCCCGACCGTCTCGACCGCGAACACGAAGACCAGCCCGTACGAAGTCGGCGCCTGAGCACGCGCGTACCCGACAGCGGTGTCCCCTTCCCCGACCCCGTGCGTGCGGCGGGCCACCCACAACCCGAGGCTCGCCATCCACCGCCCCTCGTGCGCCACCAGCCGCCGTACCCGCGCGAACAACCCCGTCCCCATATGGCCCAGTGAACCAGGGAGGACCCCCCGGCGCACAGGAGGCCCCCGCGGGTCAGTCCTTGCGGAGCGTGGCCGCGTGGTCGGGCACGAGGGTCAGGAGCTCCTTGGGCGGCCTCTCGTACCCCGTCGACGGGGGCCGGGACGGCAGGACGAGCGGCGGCAGGGCCACGTCCCCGTAGGGGATCGAGGACAGCAGGTGGGCGATCATGTTGATCCTCGCGCTGCGCTTGTCGTCGCTCTCGACCACGTACCAGGGGGCGTCCGCCGTGTCCGTGTGGACCAGCATGTCGTCCTTGGCCCGCGAGTAGTCCTCCCAGCGCGTGAGGGACTCCAGGTCCATCGGGGAGAGCTTCCAGCGCCGCAGCGGATCCTCCGCCCGGCGGCGGAACCGCTCTTCCTGGACGGTGTCGCTGACGGAGAACCAGTACTTGCGGAGCAGGATCCCCTCTTCGGCCAGCATCCGCTCGAAGACCGGGCACTGCCGCAGGAAGAGCTGGTGTTCCGCCGGCGTGCAGAAGCCCATGACGTGCTCGACCCCGGCGCGGTTGTACCAGCTGCGGTCGAACAGCACGATCTCCCCGGCGGCCGGCAGGTGCGCCACGTAGCGCTGGAAGTACCACTGCGTGCGCTCCCGCTCCGTCGGCTTCGGGAGGGCCGCGATGCGTGCCGCGCGGGGGTTGAGGTGTTCGGCGACGCGTTTGATCGTGCCGCCCTTGCCCGCGGCGTCGCGGCCCTCGAAGACGACCACCAGGCGGGCGCCCTCCGCGCGCACCCACTCCTGGAGCCTGACCAGCTCCGTCTGGAGCCGTAGCAGTTCGGCCTCGTAGACCGCCTTGCCGAGTCCCATTACCGTTCCCTCCCCTTCGTCGTCGGACACTTCGATCAAGTCAGTCACGGCGGACGTCCGCGCGCAACGATGTCCTCCGGGCCCCGGCGTGTCGATACGCTGGCCGTTGGCCGGGGGCATCGGGCGGCAGCCGGAAGGGAAACGAGTGGGTGTGGGCGATCCGTTGACGCAGGTACCGAGGATGCGGCTGGACGAGCTGCTGGACGAGCTCCAGGCGCGCATCGACGAGGTGCGCGGCACCCGCGACCGGGTGCACAGCCTGCTGGAGGCCGTCGTGTCGGTGGGGCGGGAGCTGGACCTCGCCCAGGTGCTCCGGCGCATCGTGGAGGCGGCCGCGCTGCTGGTGGACGCCGAGTACGGGGCCCTGGGCGTGATCGGGCCCGACGGCCGTACGCTCGCCCAGTTCCTGACCGTCGGGCTCACCGACGGGCAGATCGCCGACATCGGTCCCCTGCCGGCCGGCCACGGCCTGCTCGGCGAGGTCATCCACCACCCGGAGCCGCTGCGGCTGACCGATCTCGGAGCGCACTCCTCCTCGTACGGGTTCCCGGCCCACCATCCGCCCATGCGCACGTTCCTCGGGGTGCCGATCCGGGTCCGTGACGAGGTGTTCGGGAACCTCTACCTCACCGACAAGCGGGGCGGGGTCGACTTCGACACCGAGGACGAGACCGTGATCTCCACCCTCTCGGTGGCGGCGGGCGTGGCGATCGACAACGCGCGGCTCTACGAGGGGGCGCGGCGCCAGCAGTTGTGGCTCAGGGCCAATGCGGAGATCACCGAGAGCCTGCTGTCGGGCAGTTCGCGCCCGGCGGTGCTGGAGCTGATCGCCCGCCGTGCCCAGGAGATCACCGCGGCGCGGCTCGCGAACATAGCCGTGCCGGTGGACGGAGTCGACGGCCTGGTCGTGGAGTTCGCCGCCGGCGCGGACGGAGCGGCGTGGCAGGGCCTCGTCGTCCCCTTCGACGGGACGCTCTCCGGTGCCGCGCACCGGGCGGGCAAGCCCGTGACGGCCATGCAGGCCTCGGACGACGGACGCTATCCGGCCGAGGGCCGGACGCGGGGGCGGGACGGGCTGGGGCCCGCCGTGGCGGTGCCGTTGGGCACGGCGGGCGGGGAGAGCCGGGGCGTCCTGCTGCTCTCGCGCCCGGCGGGCGATCCGGCATTCGGGGAGGGCGAGCTGGAGCCGATCGTCGCCTTCGCGGGTCAGGCGGCGATCGCCCTGGAGCTGGCGGAACGGCGCCGGGACGCCGAGCAGATAGCGCTGCTGGAGGAACGCGACCGGATCGCCCGCGACCTGCACGACCTGGCCATCCAGCGGCTCTTCGCCACCGGCATGACCTTGCAGAGCGCCGCCCGGCTCGTGGAGCACGAAGGGGCTGCCGAGCGGGTGGGCCGGGCGGTCGACGACCTGGACGAGACCATCAAGATCATCCGCTCGACGATCTTCGGGCTCCGCACCAAGGACCGCGAGAGCGGACCCGGGCTGCGGGCACGCGCCGCCCGTGCCGTCGGCGACGCGGCGGCCTCCCTCGGTCATCCGCCGCGCCTGAGCATGGAGGGGCTCCTCGACACCGACGTACCCGCGCGGCTCGCCGACCACGTGGTGGCGGTGCTGGGCGAGCTGCTCAGCAACGCGGCCCGTCACGCGCGGGCGACCCGGGTCGGCGTGACCCTCAAGGCCGCGCGGGGCGAGATCGTGCTGACCGTCTCGGACAACGGCACGGGCATTCCCGCACAGGGCCGCAGGAGCGGGCTGCGCAACCTCGACGAGCGGGCCCGGGACATGGACGGGTCCTTCACCATCGAGACCCCCGAGAAGGGCGGCAGCAGGCTCGTGTGGCGGGCGCCGCTCCCCGGCAGCCGCTGAGGGGGGCGGTACGGGCTCAGCCGCCGACCGCCAGGGCGGGCGGCGGCGCGGCCTCCAGCCGGAATCCCGTGACGAGGTCCGGGCGGATCCGCAGGGCTCCGGTCATCGGCCGCCCCACCCAGGGGCGCAGCAGGTCCGCGTACCGGCCGAGGTCCTCGGCGTCGGCCACGGGTCGCGCGTAGCCGGTGACGACGACGCTCCAGCCGAGGTGGGTGTGGGGATCGATGGCGTCCGCCTCGTACGCCACCACCACGCCCGGCGCGTCGACCGGGGCCGCCAGGGAGGCCAGCGCGCCGCCCTCGTGGATCCGGATGATGACGTCCTCGCCCTCGACGAGGTGGTTCACCGGCCGTACGGCGGGCAGCGCGTGCTGCGTGAAGACGATGCGTCCGAGCGGCACCGTGGCGAGGAGCTCCAGGGCCTCGGCGCGGTCCAGCTCCCACATGTGCCGGCCGGCGGGCCGCCGTATGCCGTCCTGGTCCATGGTCGGTACCTCCGTGATCACGAGACGACGAACTTCAGGCCGTGGTCGGCGGACAGCACCCGCATCGACTTGACCACCAGCGGTGGTACGTCGCACAGGAGGAGCCGCGTTCCCGCCACGCGGCAGTGGCGGTCGAGACGGGTCAGGAGGTCGATGCCCGCGCTGTCGCAGAAGGCGAGGCCGCACAGGTCCAGGACGATGTTCCGGTGGCCGGATCCGGCGAGTTCGCGCAGGCGCGGCCCCACTTGCCCGGCCGTGTAGAAGTCGAGTTCTCCGGCCAGGGCTATCCGCAGCCCGCGGTCGTCCCGGGCCACGGTCTTCAGGTCGATCAAGGCGGTCGTCATCGCGTCCTCCGCGCTGCGTGCGGCTCCGTGGAGCCGCGCTGTTCCCCGTGCGCCGTCAGTTCATCCGGTGCCACCCGCGCCCGGGAAGGCCCGGCAGGCCCTCGGACAGGGCCGAAGGTCCCTTTCGCGAGGCCCGTTGCGACGGTTCCCTCCGGAACCCCGCGTCCGATGAGGGCCGATCGGCCCTGTCCGGACGGCCCGTCCGGCGGGCAGGATGCGGGTGTCCGTGCGTCCAGGGCGAACCCAGGCGAAGGAGTCGCGTCATGACCGGCAGCGGTGCCCCCTCCCCCGCGGCGGAGCCCATCCGCGTCTTCCTGCTCGACGACCACGAGGTCGTACGCCGGGGAGTGCACGACCTGCTGGACGCCGAACCCGACCTGACGGTGGTCGGCGAAGCGGGCACGGCGGAACAGGCGCTGATCCGCATTCCGGCACTGCGTCCCCGGGTCGCGATCCTGGACGTCCGGCTCCAGGACGGCGACGGGGTGAGCGTGTGCCGCGAGCTGCGCTCGCAGATGCCCGGGCTCGCCTGCCTGATGCTCACCTCCTTCGACGACGAGGACGCGCTGCTGGACGCCGTGATGGCGGGTGCCTCCGGGTACGTCCTGAAGCAGATCACCGGCACCGACCTGGTGACCGCCGTGCGGACGGTGGCTTCGGGCCGGTCCATGCTCGACCCCGGGGCCACCACACGGCTGATGGCGCGCATGCGCGGGGAGGTCCCCGAGGAGGAGCGGGCCCCGGGGCTGCCCGGCTTCACGGACCGGGAGAAGGAGATCCTCCTCATGGTCAGCGAGGGGCTCACCAACCGGGAGATCGGCAAGCGGCTGTACCTCGCGGAGAAGACCGTCAAGAACATCATCTCGCGGCTGTTCATCAAGCTGGGGGTGGAACGGCGGGTCCAGGCCGCCGTGATCGCCAGCCACGCCCTGACCCCACCGGGCCGACACCCGGCCCCCGCCCGGGCCGCGGAGCAGGAGCGGCCCGCCGGGCAAGGGCGGCAGGCAGGTCAGTCGTCGATCGCCTGGTAGAGCGTGGTCCAGAAGTCGTGGATGGCCCGCGCCGAGTCCGGGGTGGACATCCCGGTCTGGGTGAGGAGGATGCCGACGAGCCGGTTGTGGGGGTCGGCGTAGGTCGTGGTGCCGGCTCCGCCGTCCCAGCCGAACTGGCCGACGGGCGCGTAGTCGCCCCGGTAGGTGCGCACCGTCATCCCGAAACCCCAGCCGCCGGTCTGTCCCTGACCGTGTGACAGGTGGACGACACTGCGCCCCCATGCCTGGAGGGCGGCCGTCTGCTCGGCCGGGAGGCGGTTGCCGGTCATCAGCTCGACGGCGGGCCGGGACAGGATCCGCTCGGTCCCGTGCATCCCGTGGTCGAGCAGCATCCGGAAGTAGGCGTGGTAGTCGTCGACGGTGGAGTCGAGTCCGCCGCCGCCCGACTGGAACGCCGGGGGCCGGCTGTGGTGTCCGCCTTCGGCCTCGTCCGCCACCTCGAACCCGCCGGTCTGCGGATCGGGGGCGTACAGGGGCGGCAGCCGGTCGATCTTGTCGGCGGGCACGTGGAACCCCGTGTCCTTCATCCCCAGCGGATCGAAGATGCGCTCGCGCAGGAACGCCTCGAACGACCGGCCGGTGACCCTGGCCACCAGCACCCCGAGCACGTCGTCGCTGACGTTGTACAGCCACCGCTCCCCGGGCTGGTACATCAGCGGAAGCGTGCCGAGGCGGCGCATCCACTCGTCCGGCTCCACTGCCGGGAGCATCCATCCGTTCTCGCCGTAGACCCGCTGCTCGAAGTAGGCGCTCATCATCGGGGAGCCCATCGCCGTCATGTCCAGCCCGAGCCCGCAGGTGGAGGTGAGCAGGTCCCGCACGGTGATCGGACGCCGCGCCGGTACGGTGTCCTCCAGCGGAGCGTCGGCCCGCTGGAGCACCCGCCGGTCGGCGAGCTCGGGCAGCCACGGGTCCACCGGGTCGTCGAGCCGCAGCCGGCACTCGTCCAGCAGGACCATGGTCGCGGCGACCGCGACCGGCTTGGTCGTCGAGGCCATCCGGAAGATGGTGTCCCGGCGCATCGGCGGGCCACCGTCATGACGCATCGTCCCGATCGCTTCGACGTGCGTTTCCTCGCCCCGGCCCACCAGGGCGACGAGCCCGGGAACCTTTCCGGACTCCACGTGCCGTCGCAGCACCTCGCGCAGTCTGCGCAGTCCTGCTCCGGAGAGGCCGTTGTTGCCGTTTCCCACCGTGAATCCCCCTGTTCGATGCTGCGAAACCGTCCCGGGTGGCCCGCACGGTGCGGGCCACCCCCGAGGACATGTGCCGTGTCGCCGTCAGACGGTCCCGTCCGCCCCTGCGGTGTCTTCGGCGGCGGCGCGCCCGATGTCGTCGGCGAGCCGCTTGCGCGCACGGGCGGGGACGTAGCCACCGTCCGAGTAGTTCTGGGCGAAGGTCTCGGCGAACTCCACCGGGTCCTCCCCGACGACCTCGCGGATCGGCGTCCCGTCCGCCACCGCCTGCTCGAACAGGTCGGCGAGATCTTCGAACATCGACGCATTGCTGTCGGCGTCGGTCGGCACGAAGTGCATGAGGTGCCGCTCGATCGCCCCGACCGCCGCGCGGTGGCCCTCCGGGAGCTCCTTGACGCGAGCCCTGTACGCCCTCCACCGCTTCTTGGGCCCGATCATCTTCGCGATGATCCCGCTCTTCTCGACTTCGGACACGGTCAGCCGCCCTCCCCTTCGCGGAGCTGTTCCAGTCGTTCCGCGAGGAAGCTCCACGTCCTCCAGAACTCTTCGAGGTATTCCCGCCCCTGAGCGTTGAGGGAGTGCACCTTGCGTGGCGGCCCCTTCTCCGAGGGGACCTTCTCCACGTCGACGAGACCGCGCTTCTCCATCCTGACGAGCAGCGCGTAGACGGTGCCTTCGGCGATGTCCGGGAAGCCCTGCTCCCTCAGACGTGCCGTGATCTCGTAGCCGTAGGCGGGCCTGCCGGCCAGGGAAGCGAGGATGATCCCCTCCAGCGTGCCCTTGAGCATCTCGGTCAGCAGCTTGGCCATGGAACACCTCCCCTTGAGCTATTGAGCGTCGTTGACTACTGGTACACAGTAACGCTGACTACCAGTACTCAGCAAGACGGATTAGTGAACCTCGACGAGTCCGACGGCGCGTCGGTGCAGTCGGTGGTGACGCGGAAGCGCAGGCGGCAGATCACCGCGTCGGCGTCCCGGCGTACCGCGTGGGCGGCCACCGAGCCGCGCTGGTTCTGCAGCATCCGCTGCCAGAGGCGTTCCGGTTCGGTCTCCGGGATCAGGACGGGCACCTGGGTGTCCGGCCGCCGCTCCGTCAGGCCGCGGACGTATCCCGACACGGGACGGCCCGGCGAGCGGGTCGGCGAGGGGAGTTCGACGATCCGATCGTAGGCACGGTGCACCTTCTCGAAGCCGAGGACGATTGGCGAGATCCATACGCCGTTGGCGCCACTGTTCACGCCCTCCATACGCCGGACCGGCCAGATCGTATGAGGTGCGTCAAGGCCTCGCCAGGGCCCGTGGCGCCGGGCCCGACCGGGGGCACCGTGGACATGGGCCCACCGGCCCGGCGGTGACCGCGCCGATCGGACCCGAGGGGGTCCGAGGGGGTCCGAGCGGGTCCGTTCCCGGGACCCCATGTCCGGACGGGAGGCTCCACATGTCCGGGTACCGGCTCCAGGAACGTGCCGCGCTGCTCGCGGCCCTCGTGGTTCCCTTCGCGGTGGCGCTCGCGCTCGTGCCCTTGCGTACAGACCTTTCGGCGTCGAACGCCGCGCTGGTCATGGTCGTGGCGGTGGTGGCCGTCGCCGCCCTGGGCACCCGCACCGCCGGGGCCTTGGCCGCGCTCTCCGCGGCGGCCTGGTTCGACTTCTTCCTCACCCCGCCCTACCGGCGCTTCGCCATCGCCGACCGCGCGGACGTCGAGACCGCCGTCCTCCTGCTGCTCGTCGGCCTGGCCGTCTCCCAGATGGCCCTCCGGGCCCGTCGGCTCCGTGCCGTGGCCGTCACCGGCTCCGGGCACCTGTCCCGCCTCCGGGTGGCCGCCCGCCTGGCCGAGGACGGTGGCTCGCCCGAGGCCGTGGTCGAGCACGTGCGCCGGGAACTCCTCGGGCTGCTGGACCTGCGCGGCTGCCGTTTCGAGTACGGCAGCCTGATGGGGCACCGCCCCCGCCTGGAGCACGACGCCGGGGTCTGGCTCCGCCACGGGGGCCGGATCGTCGAGTACGACAGCTGGCCGAACGGCGAGACCGAACTCCGCGTCGTGGGCGGCGGGCACCACTACGGCCGGTTCCTCCTCGACCCGCGTCCGGGTCCGCTGCCCCCGGAGGAGGCCCGGCTGGTCGCCGTCGCCCTCGCCGCCCAGGCCGGTGCGGCCCTGGACTCCACCGGGCTGGCCCGGAAGGCGTGAAGGCCGCACTTCGCGGAGCCCGCCGCGCGTCCCCGCGTATGGGGTGCGCCAAAGGAGCGCTTGCGCCCGTATGGACCCCGTCAAGGCGGCTCGGCGCGCAGGGCCACTCGCGGTTTGCTCGGTCTCGGCCACTCCGGCCGATTCCACCTCATCACTACACCAGGAGCTCACGGTGGCCGATCCGGCCTTCGTCGTCACCACGGTCGCGGTCTTCGCGCTGGTGGCCCTCATCGCCCGGGGGGTGACCAAGCTGTGAACGCCGAGAACATCGTCGGCCTCGTCGTGGCCGTCTCCCTGCTCGGATACCTCATCCTCGCCCTCGTGTACCCGGAGAGGTTCTGAGCACTGCCATGAGTCCCGTAACCGCTGGTGTGCTCCAGCTCCTCGCACCGACCGCGAGCTCGCCCACGAGGTCGGGGACGCCCTCGGCGTATGGCCGGACGGCGGCGGCATCCGCCTGGCCGAGGCCCTGCGGACGCGCTTCGACATCGCCCGCATCACCCCGGACCTGCTGAGGTTCGTCGTCGCCCGCACCGGAGACCAGGACCTCCAACGGCTGCTGCGCCCGGACACAAGGACGAGCCGGCCAAGTGGAGCCGGGGACGGCAGGCCGCCGACGTCATCGGCGCCTTCCCCGTCCGGGCCTGCGCCGCGGAGTGGACCGGAGTCCTCAAGCGACTCCGGCCCCGCCTCTACTCCATCTCCTCAAGCCCCCTCGCCCACCCCGGCGAGGTCCGCCCTGACCGGGTCCGCCGTCCGCTACGCCAACGACCTCGGCCGGGACCGCAAGGACGTCTGCTCCAGCTACCTCGCGGACTGCGCCGACGACGGGCCCTTCCAGGTGTTCGTGCAGCGCTCGCCCCACTTCCGGCCGCCCGCCGGACCGGCCACACCAATGATCATGGTCGGCCCGGGTACCGGGGCCGCACCGGCCCCGACTGGCTGGGCGCACTGCGGCATGGACAGGGAGTCGGGCGCCGCGTACGTGCGGCAGATGGCCGCCGACAGGCGCCACGTCCGCGACGTCTACCGACCGGCCCGCCGTTCAGGCCCGGCGCAGTGCGGAGCGGCCCGCGTAGCGTGCCGAGGCGCCCAGCTCCTCCTCGATCCGGATCAGCTGGTTGTACTTCGCCGTGCGGTCGGAGCGGGAGAGCGAGCCGGTCTTGATCTGACCGCAGCCGGTCGCCACCGCCAGGTCCGCGATGGTGGTGTCCTCCGTCTCGCCAGAGCGGTGCGACATGACGGCCGTCCAGCCCGCCCGGTGGGCCGTGCCGACCGCGGCGAGGGCCTCGGTCAGGGTGCCGATCTGGTTGACCTTGATCAGGATCGAGTTGCCCGCGCCGGTGCCGATGCCCTCGCGCAGCAGCTTCTCGTCGGTGCAGAAGAGGTCGTCGCCGGTGAGCTGGCAGCGGTCCCCGACCCGGGCGGTCAGCTCGCGCCAGCCGTCCCAGTCGTGCTCCGCCATCGGGTCCTCGATGGAGAGGATCGGGTAGGAGTCGATGAGCTTGGCCAGGTAGTCGGCGTTCTCGGAGGAGGTGCGGCGCACCCCCTCGCCCTGGTAGTCGTACACCCCGTCGCGGAAGAACTCCGACGACGCCGGGTCCATGATCAGGCCGATGTCCGTGCCGGGGCGGTAGCCGGTGCGCTCGATGGCGGCCATCACGAAGTCGAGCGCCTCCTCGGCGGTACGCAGCGCGGGTGCGAAGCCGCCCTCGTCGCCGACGCCCGTGGAGTGCCCGGCGGCCAGCAGGTCGCGGCGCAGGGTGTGGAAGACCTCGCTGCCCATCCGGACGGCTTCGGCGAAGGTGTCCGCGCCCACGGGAGCGATCATGAACTCCTGGAAGTCCAGCGGATTGTCGGCGTGGGCGCCGCCGTTGACGATGTTCATCATCGGCAGGGGCAGGAGGTTGGCGTCCTCGCCGCCGAGGTGGCGGTAGAGGGGCAGGCCGTGGGCCGCCGCGGCGGCCTTCGCGGCGGCGAGGGAGACGCCGAGGACCGCGTTGGCGCCGAGCCGGGACTTGGTGGCGGTGCCGTCGAGGGCGACGAGCGCGGCGTCGAGGCCCGCCTGGTCCGCGGCGTCCCGGCCGCGGACCGAGGCCGCGATCTCCCCGTTGACGTGCGCCACCGCGCGGTCGACGCCCTTGCCGTGCCAGCGCGCGGGATCTCCGTCGCGCAGTTCGACGGCCTCCCGGGCTCCGGTGGAGGCGCCGGAGGGAACGGCCGCGCGCCCCAGGGAGCCGTCCGTCAGGACGACGTCGACCTCGACCGTGGGGTTGCCCCGGCTGTCGATGATCCGGCGGGCGGTGACGGTCTCGATGGCGGCGTCGGCGGTTCCGGCTGCATTCGTGGACATGGGAGGCCCTTCCCGTTCGTCGTGTGCCGTGGCCCCGGCTGCGACAGCGCTGGCGCTGGGCCCGACACGACAAACCCTACAGCAATGCTGTTCAGTTTTGCTGCGCAGCATTGCTGTGCAGTATTGCTGCGCAGGTCAGCTGGGCAACGTGGCAGGCCAGCGGGGTAAAGTGCCCTATGCCCACCTCGGAAGCCGCCGCCATCGCCGCAGAACTGCGCACCGCGATGGGCAAGCTCACCCGACGCGTCAAGCACGAGGACCGCATCCCGCTGGGCCAGGCCGCCGTACTCGGCGCCCTCGACCGCAACGGCGCCATGACCACCAGCGACCTCGCCGCCGACCAGCGCGTGCGCCCCCAGTCCATGGCCCGGTCGGTGGGGCTGCTCATGGAGCAGAACCTGATCACGCGCCGGGCGCACCCCACGGACGGCCGCAAGTCACTGGTCGAGCTGTCGGACGCGGGCCGGACCGCGCTCGAAGCGGAGCGCGGCCGCAGGGCTGGGTGGCTCGCCCAGGCGATCGAGGCCGAACTCACGGACGAGGAGCGGGAGTTGCTGGCCCGCAGCGCCGCCCTGCTGGAGCGGCTCGCCACGCGCTAGCTGTATTGATCACGAGCGTTGTTGACACTCGGTGGGTCTTGAACATGACGAAGACCTCCGGTGTGGTGGGAGCTGTCTAGGAACCCATTGCACAACGGAGGTCTTCGTGTCCCACCGTAATGCCCGGCTGACCGTCTTCGGTAGGCGCCTGCTGGTCGAGCGGGTCGCTTCGGGCCGCCCGGTCGCGCACGTGGCCGCCGAGATGGGCATATCTCGGGCCACCGCACACAAGTGGGTGCGCCGGTGGCGGGACAACGGCCCGGCCGGGTTGCACGACCGCTCCAGCCGACCTCGCACGACCCCGCACCGGACCTCGGCCGAGGTCGAAGCGAGGGTCTGCGACCTGCGGCGGGCCCGCAAGCTGGGCCCCGCCCGGATCGGCCCGGTCCTTGGCCTGCCCGCCTCGACCGTCCACCGAATCCTGACCCGGCACGGTCTGAACCGGCTCTCGTTCATGGACCGTCCCACCGGCACCCTGATCCGCCGCTACGAACGCGAGAAGCCCGGCGAGCTGATCCATGTCGATGTGAAGAAGCTCGGCCGGATCCCCGACGGCGGCGGCCACAAGGCCCTGGGCCGGCAGGCCGGCCGTGCCACCCGCAACGGGATGGGCTTCGACTACGTCCATTCCGCGGTCGACGACCACTCCCGCCTGGCCTACAGCGAGATCCACCCCGACGAGAAGGTCGCGACCTGCGCGGGGTTCCTCACCCGCGCGGCCGCGTTCTTCCACCACCACGGCATCACCCGCATCGAACGGGTCCTGACCGACAACGCCTGGGCCTACCGCAAGGGCCTGGCCTGGAAAACCGTCCTGGCCCACCTCGGCGCGAGCGGCAAACTCACCCGCGCCTACCGGCCCCAGACCAACGGCAAAGTCGAACGCTTCAACCGCACCCTGCTCGACGAATGGGCCTACCTGCGGCCCTACACCTCAAACGACGAGCGGACAGCAGCCCTGGCAGACTTCCTCCACACCTACAACCACCACCGCTGCCACACCGCCCTGGGCGGACACCCGCCCATCAGCCGCGTAAACAACCCTGCGGGTCAATACAGCTAGCGCCGCCGCCCGAAGGTTGCGGCCCGGGTCGGGGCGCTCCGGATGCCGAGGGTGGCGAGGGCCGCCGCCGTCACCTCGGTGGCGGTCCGCCGCCGGGGCCTGCCGCCCGGACCGGGCGGGAGGAGGATGGGATGAGGGCCGCGGGGCGCGCAGCGGAAGGGATCACCAGGTCCCCCGCCCGCCGCGGCGGGTGAAGGAGGTCCGGTCGTGGTCATGTCCGGGACGTTCCGGGCCGAGCCCAGCCCAGTGAAGGTGGTTCCCTCCGAGCCGGGCGGTCTGCTGGACGTTCTGAGCGTGGCCGCGGTGGTTCTGGACGTCGAGGGGCGGATCACGTTGTGGAGCCCCCAGGCGCAGGAGCTCTTCGGCTGGTCGGCCGAGGAGGCGCTCGGCAGCCGCGCGGCCGGACTGCTGGTCGCCGAGGAGTACGTCGACCTGGTCCTGGAGCTGTTCGCCAAGGTCATGGCCGGTGGCGGCGCCTGGGCGGGTGTCTTCCCCGTGCGCCGCAAGGACGGCTCCACGCGACTGGTGGAGTTCCGCAACATGCGGCTGCAGGACGAGCACGGCGGGGTGTACGCCCTGGGGATCGCCTGCGACGAGGCCGTGCTGCGCGACGTCGAGCGCGACCTGGCCCTGTCGGTGCCCCTGGTGGCGCAGTCCCCGCTGGGGCTGGCGGTGCTGGACCGCGACCTGCGCTACGTCCTGGTCAACCCGACCCTGGAACGGATCAACGGCCTGCCCGCCGCGGAGCATCTGGGCCGTACGCCCGGTGAGGCCCTGCCGTTCCTGGACACGGAGGTGATCGAAGCCGCCATGCGCCGGGTCCTGGACACCGGCGTACCGCTGCTGGACCAGTACGGCATCGGCCGCACCCCCGCCGATCCGGACCGGGAGCACGCCTGGTCGGGCTCGTACTACCGGCTGGAGGACCCGCGCGGGCGGGTGATCGGTGTCGCGCTCGTGGTCGTGGACGTCACCGACAGCTACCGCGCGGCCCAGGAGGCCGCCGAGGCCCGCAGACGCCTCGACCTCATCGCCCGGGCGTCGGTGACCATCGGGACCACGCTGGACCTGGAGCGCACGGCCCGCGAACTCGCCCGCCTCGTCGTCGCCGACCTGGCCGACTTCGCCTCGGTCGACGTCCTCGACTCCGTCCTGGAGGGCAGCGTGGCCACGGCACCCGGCCCTCGGACGGGGCAGGCGCTCTTCATGGCCCTGGCCGTGGCGGCGGCCCACGGGACGGCCGTCGTCCGTGCCGCCGACCCGGTGGGCGAGCGCATCACGTATCCGGCCGAGCGCCTGGTCACCCGCTGCGTGCAGACCGGGCGTCCCGTCCTGGTACCGCACGTCACCGACGCGGACCTGGCCCGGATCGCACGCTGGCCGTACCGCTGACCGCCCGCGGGCAGGTCCTCGGCGCCCTCGGCCTGCTGCGCATCCGCAATCCGCTCCCCTTCGACCACGACGACGTCACCCTGGCGGGCGAGCTGGCCACCCGCGCCGCCGTCGCCATCGACAACGCCCGCTGGTACCAGCACGCCACCGACACCGCCCTGACGCTCCAGCGCCACCTCCTCCCCCATCCCCCGCCCCGGTCCGCCGGCCTGGAGATCGCCTACCGGTACCAGCCCGCGGCGGCGGCCAGTGCGATCGGCGGCGACTGGTTCGACGCGATCCCCCAGCCCGGGGACCGGACCGCCCTCGTGGTCGGCGACGTCATGGGACACGGTGTCCACGCGGCCGCGACGATGGGACAGCTGCGCATGGCCACCCGCACCCTGGCGGACCTCGGCCTCGAACCGGCCCGGGTCCTGCGCCACCTCGACCACATCACGGCCGAACTGGACGGGACCATCGCGACCTGCGTCTACGCCACCTGGGACCCGCACCGCTCCCGCTGCCGCGTCGCCCTCGCCGGTCATCCGCCGCCCATCGTCATCCGCTCGGGGCGGGCCCCCGAACTGCTCTCCCTCCCCGCCGGCGTGCCGCTCGGCACGGGAGGCCTCGGCGGCACGCGCTTCGAGAACACCTTCCTCGACCTGTTCCCCGGGGACCGGCTGGTGCTGTACACCGACGGCCTCGTCGAAACCCGCGACGACGCCCTGGACGACCGCCTCGGCCTCCTCCTCAGCCTCCTCGCCGAACCCGGCCTCTCCCCGGAGGCCGCCTGCGACCGGCTGCTGACCGCCCTGCGCCACCCCGACGCGGCCGACGACGTGGCCCTCGTCATCGCCCGGGTACGCCCCCACCCGCCCACCATCGCGGCCGGACCGGGGAAACACGGGGAAGGGGAATAGGGGCCCGGGGCGGCGGGTTCGCGGGACTGCAAGATCAACACGGTGGTTCGGGAGGGGTCATGACGGTCCACGGCACGGTGGTCGCCGGTTTCGAAGGGGTACGGGAGGAGTTCGCCGCCTTCCTCGCGGCCGAGGAGCACCCGCCCGGCGCACAGCTGGCGGTGTACCGGGGCGGCGAACAGGTGGTGGACCTGTGGTCGCAGGGGGTGGACGCCGAGTCCCTGATCGGCGTCTTCTCCTCCACCAAGGGCGCGGCGTACCTGGTGGCGGCGCTGCTGGTGCAGGACGGCCTCCTGGACCTGGACCGGAACGTCGCCTCGTACTGGCCGGACTTCGCCGCGGAGGGCAAGGGCGGGATCACGCTGCGCGAGTTGCTGGCCCACCGGGCCGGGGTGATCGGCCTGGACGCCGGGTTCACCGCGCGGGAGCTGGCCGACGACCGGGCGATCGCGGCCCGCCTCGCGGGGCAGCGCCCGTTCTGGCAGCCGGGCCGGTTCTTCGGCTACCACGCCCTCGTGATCGGCGCCCTGGTCGGCGAGGTGGTGTTCCGGGCCACCGGGCGCACCCTGCACGCCTGGTACGAGGAGCGGGTCCGCGCTCCGTACGGGCTCGATCTGTGGCTGGGACTGCCGGAGTCCGAGGAGCCGCGCTTCCTGAGCACGCTTCCGATGCTGCCGACGCCGCAGCAGGCCGCCGAGATCGAGGCGGCCACCGCGAGCCGGTACAGCATGGTGGGGATCGCCTTCAACGAACACGCCCCCGGCAACGTCGAGTTGTACGACTTCCCCAACTCGCGTGCCGTGCGCGCCGGAGGCCAGGCGTCGGCGGGCGGGCTCGGCTCGGCGCGCGGCCTGGCGGGCATGTACGCAGCCGCCGCCTTCGGCCTGGGCGGGCGGGGGCCGCTGCTGAAGCCGGACACGGCCGCCGAGTTCGCCCGGATCCACTCCGAGGGCAACGACCTCGTGGGCGGCGCCCCGAAGGCGTTCGGCCTCGGCTTCCAGAGCTACGGCTCCCGCTTCCCCGCCCTCGGCGCGGGCGCCTTCGGCCACAGCGGCGCCGCGGGTTCGCTCGGCTTCGCCGACCCCCGGCAGGGCTTCGCGTACGGCTACACCCGCCGCCGGTTCGCCTTCCCGGGCGGCGCGGCCCCGGAGAACGAGCGCCTGCTGTCGTCGGTCGTCCGCGCGCTCGGCTGACGCGACCACGGCCCGGCAGGGCCACGGGCGGGGCACGGTCACGGAATCCGGGCCGCGCCCCGTTCCCGTCCGCCCGGCCCGCCCGGTCCGCCCGGTCCGCCGCTACCGCGTCGCGCGGGTGGCGGGGCGGGCGTGGCCGGCGTAGTGCCGGGCGGCACGGACCCGGTTGCCGCAGCGGTCCGAGCACCACCGGCGCGAGGCGTGGGCGCGGATGAACAGCCGGGTGCAGCCGCGGGCGCCGCACGCCGAGAGCTTGGCGCCCTCCCGCCCCGTCAGCAGCTCCGCGCCTTCCTCGGCCAGCCGGGCGAGGGCCGCGTCCACGGCCCCGCCCGCACGATGACGCAGGGTCAGTTCCGGCCCGCCCTCGGTCCAGGTGAGCTCCCGTACGGCCGGTGCCGCCGCCAGGGCCCGGTTGAGCTGCCCCAGCGCCTCCTCGGCCGGCGGCTCGCCCTCACCGTGCGCGCTGAAGATCGCCCTCAGGGTGTCGCGCAGGGCGCGCACGCGCCGCACTCCGTCCTCGTCCACGGATGCCCGGTCGGCGATCAGGCCGCGCTCGCGCAGCCATCCGTGCGCGGCGGCGGCGTCGGGCAGACCCTCGTACGGGCCGCCCGGCAGTGCGAAAGCGGTGTTGACCAGGGCGAGCGAGGCGTACTGCTGCTCGCCGGGGGCCGGTCCCTGCGGCGAGGCAAGGCGTTCCACAGCATCCATGCCGCTAACGGTAGCAGTTGAGATTTCCCGTTATCCTACGGCCGGGCGTCAGGCGAAGTACTTCTGGGCCGCCCGTACTCCGCGCGCCAGGGCCTCCACCTCTTCGGCGGTGTTGTAGACGTAGAAGCTCGCGCGGGTGGTCGCGGGAACCCCGTACCGCCGCATGAGCGGACGGGCGCAGTGGTGGCCCACCCGGACGGCCACCCCCTGGTCGTCCAGCACCTGGCCGACGTCGTGCGGGTGGATGCCGTCCACCGTGAACGCCACCGTGGAACCGCGGTCTTCGGTCCCGGACGGTCCGATGATCCCGACCCCGGGGATCTCGGACAGCAGGTCGAGCGCCAGCGCCGTCAGCTCGTCCTCGTGCAGCTTCACCCGGTCCATGCCGAGCCCTTCGAGGTACCGGACGGCCGCGCCCAGTCCGACGGCCTGCGCGGTCATCGGCACACCGGCCTCGAACCGCTGGGGCGGCGGGAGGTAGGTGGACCGGTCCATGGTGACGATCTCGATCATCGAACCGCCCGTCAGGAAGGGCGGGAGTTCGCCGAGGAGTTCGTAGCGGCCCCACAGGACCCCGATCCCGCCGGGCGCGAGCATCTTGTGCCCGGAGAAGACGAGGAAGTCGGCGCCGAGTTCCGCCACGTCGACCGGGCGGTGGGGCACCGACTGGGCCGCGTCGACCAGTACCCGTGCGCCCACCCGGTGGGCCCGGTCGGCGATCGCCCGGACCGGGTTGACGGTTCCCAGCACGTTCGACTGGTGGGTGAGCGCGACCATCACGGTGTTCTCCGTGATCAGTTCGTCGATCCCCGAGAGGTCCAGCCGTCCGTCGTCGGTCAGCGGGAACCACTCCAGTGTCGCGCCGGTCCGCCGGGCCAGTTCCTGCCACGGGACGAGATTGGCGTGGTGTTCCATCTCGGTCACCACGATCTTGTCGCCCGCCCCGATCCCCCCGCCGTTCCCCAGGGCGTACGCCACGAGGTTGATGCCCTCGGTGGCGTTCTTGGTGAAGACGACCTCGTCCTGCCGGGCGCCGATGAAGGCGGCGACGGCCACCCGGGCGTCCTCGTACGCCTCGGTGGCCTCCTCGGCCAGCTGATGGGCTCCGCGGTGCACCGCCGCGTTGTGGTTCAGGTAGAAGTCCCTCTCGGCGTCCAGGACTTGGAGGGGCTTCTGGGTGGTGGCCGCCGAATCCAGGTAGATCAGCGGCGCCCCGCTGCGCAGGACCCGCCGGAGGATCGGGAAGTCCGCCCGGATCTTTCCGGTGTCGAGCCGCGAGGCCCCTGTTCCTGCCCCTGCCGACGTGCTCACGCGCGTACCCCTTCCTGCGACCCTGCGACGATTTCTAACGACCATATCGGAATTAGCCGTTAGAACATAGAGGGAAGCTCACCGGTCGGGCAGCGGCGGGGCGGTCCGTGAGAGGACCCCGCGCAGCAGCAGCGCCGCCACGCCGGTGAGGACCAGCGGCACGCACAGGACGAACAGGATCCGTGGGATCTCCCATCCGGCGCCGATCATGATTCCGCCGAACAGGCCGCTGACGAGGGTGCCGATGCGGCCGATCCCGCTCATCCATCCCATGCCCGTGGCCCGCAGCGTCGCCGGGTAGGCCAGGGCGCCGACCGCCTGGAGCGAACCCATGGAACCGCCCAGACACACCCCGAGAAGGCAGACCAGGGCCGAGAGTCCGGCGTATCCCGTGCCCGCGACCGCGGCGGCACAGACGGCGAGGCCGCTGAGCACCGACGCCAGGGCGAGGAAGCGGAAGCGGTCGCACCTTCCGAGACAGAACGACGCCAGGAGCTGTCCGCACAGGGTCCCCGCGCCGAACAGCGCGACGACGACCCCGGTGCGGGCCGCCGTTTCGCCACCCTGTCGCCCGAAACCTTCCCCCGTGCGACCGCGCTCGCGGACCGCTGGCCTCCTGTCTGCTCGGCAAGCGCCAAGCGATCGATCTCCCCGTATCAGGTGATCCGTGGCACGCTTGACGGGCTGACACTTCAGGGGACCCTGGTGCGGCGGAGCGCGCTGCTGCACTGCACCGACGTGACCGGCCCGGTCGGGGTGGTCGCCTCCATCACCGCGCACGAGGTCACGGGGGGCCGGGTCCCGTCCGGTGTCCACGTCATGGCCGCTACGCTGCCGCCGAGGGCCACCGCCGACCGGATCGTGCGTCACCTTCCGCGGACGACGGCGCGTATGACGGAGGTCCCGACCGGCGAACCGGGCACGATGACGCCGACGTCACCACCGGTGTCCGGTGCCCGGGACGAGGCCGTCGGCCGTCAGCGGGGTCCGGCGGCCAACGCCCGAACCGCACCCGGCACGAGCAACAGGAAGACAGAGGGATGACGCCCCAGACCCGACGCACCGGCAGGACCGGCCGCCCACCCCGCCTATCCCAGGAGGCCATCCTCACGGCGGCCCAGCACGTTCTGGACGAGGAGGGGCCGGAGCACCTGTCGATGCGCCGACTGGCACAGGAGCTGTCCAGCACGGCAATGGCGCTCTACCATCACGTGCGCGACAAGGACGAGCTGCTGCTCCTCCTGCTCGAACGCCACGCCCAGCGCTTCGCGCGCCCCGAACTGCCCACCGATCCTCGTGACCGGCTGATCGCGGCGAGCCGGGCCCTGCACGACATCCTCGCCGAGTGTCCGTGGATCGTGGAGGTCCTCGTCTCCGACGACCTGATGGCCGTCTCCGCCCTGTGGATCGTGGAGAACATGATCGACGCCGGGATCGAATGCGGACTCAGCCCGGAGGAGGCCGTCTACGCCTACCGCGTCATCTGGTACTACACCGCGGGCGAGCTCACCGTCCGGGTGAGCCGCGAGCGGCACCACGCAGGCCTGAAGCGGCCACCGCACCGCGACAAGGCCTTCGCCACGCTCGAACCAGAGGAGTTCCCCCGGCTCGCCGCACTCGCCGGCCAATGGGACGAGATCACCACCCGGGACACCCACCACGAGGGCCTGGTCGCCATCGTCGACGGGCTGCTGTCGCGGACCGGCACGGCGCGGCGGGCGAGATGACGCTGGGCCCGTACCACCGACGCGGACATCGGTGGTACGGGCCCACGGCCCCGGGTTCGGGCACCTTGTAGGCGGCGGCCCCCCGGCCCCGGAAGGCCGCCTGTACGTCCCGCAGGGTCGGCGGGTGCGCGCCGCCCCTGGGTACGACACAGGCGCAGGTCCGTTCTCCCACCGAGCAGATACTCTCCACCTCCAGCACCGCATCTTCTCAGCGTCTCCAGCCGGTCCGGCGTCATCACCCCCTGGGGGGCGCGGTATCGGAGCTTGCCCTCCTCCTCGTACAGCGCCACTCCGGCCGCATTCAGTTCTGGACGCCGGCCCCGGGCCCCGGGCCTTTCCCGGCCCGCCCCATCCCCCCGGTGTCGACAACGGACGACCCCAGGGGCTACTTTCCTTACATGTATAAAAACTTACGAGGGCGCCCTGGCGCGGTCCTGGCCGCAGCAGTCGTCGCCCAGTTCGTCTTCGCCCTGGACATGTCCGTGGTCAACGTCGCGCTCCCCGCGATCCGCACCGCGCTGGGCTTCACACCGCTCGACCTGTCGTGGGTCGTGCACGTCTACGCGCTCACGTTCGGCGGCCTCCTGCTGCTGGGCGGCCGCGCCTGCGACCTGTACGGCCAGCGCCGGCTGTTCGTGCTGGGGCTGGCGGTCTTCGGTGTGTGCTCGCTGGCGGGCGGCCTGGCACAGGTCCCCTGGCAACTGATCGCCGCCCGCGCCGGGCAGGGCCTGGGCGCCGCCGCGGCCGCGCCGGCCGCACTGGCGATGCTCACCACCACCTTCCCCGAGGGCCCGCGGCGCGTCCGCGCGCTCGGGGTGTGGAGCGCCGTCAACGCCGCGGGAGGCGCCCTGGGCGTGCTGGCGGGTGGGCTGCTGACGGAGTACGCGGGCTGGCGCTGGGTCATGCTGATCAACCTCCCGATCGTCGCGGCGGCTCTCGCGCTGGTCCCCGCCGTCGTGCCCGCCGCGGCACGGCCCGCCCGGCGCGAGCGGCTGGACGCACTCGGCGCGGTCCTCGCGACCGGCGGGACCGCTCTGCTGGTGTTCGGTGTCGTCCGCACCGACACCCACGGCTGGAGCTCCCCGGCCACGCTGACGACCCTCGCCGCCGCGATCGCGCTGCTGGTCGCCTTCGTCTTCGCCGAGTCCAGGACCTCCAGCCCGCTCCTGCGCCTCGGTCTGCTCCGCAGCCGCTGGGTCGCCGGCGCCAACGTGCTGGTGTTCCTGGCCGCGGCCGGGCAGTTCGCGGCGTTCTACTTCGTCTCCCTGTACCTCCAGCAGGTCCTGGGCATGGGCGCCGCAGCGACCGGCGCCGCGTTCCTGCCCTTCTCCGCGGGCCTGGTCGCCGGCACGGTCGTCGCGACCCGTGTCATCGGCGACCGCAACCCCCGCACGTCCCTGGTGCCCGGCGCCCTGCTGGCCGCCGCGGGCCTCACCTGGTTCGCCTTCATCAGCCCCGACGGCGGCTTCCTCACCGATGTGCTGGGCCCGTCCGTCATCACCAGCGTCGGCGCCGGAATGGTCCTGGCCCCGGTGGCCGCGGCCGCGACCACCGGAGTCACCCGGCGCGAGGCCGGCATGGCCTCCGGCTTCATGAACAGCTCCCGCCAACTCGGCGGCTGTGTCGGCCTGGCCGCCCTCGCCACCATCGCCGCACACCGCACCGGCGCGGCCACCGATCCCGCCGCGCTCAACGACGGCTACGCCCTGGGCCTGGCCGTCACCGCCGCCCTCTTCGTCATCGCGGCGGCCGTGGCGGTCGTCGTGCTGCCCCGGCGCCGGGCCGCCCTTCCCGTCCCGCAGCCGACCACGGCCGCGGAGAACCAGATGGAAGGAACTTCGTCCTGACGGGACGCCACCGCCGCACCGCCTGACCGACGGCATCCGCCTCGGCTCCCGCCCCACCCCCGGCCGCGCCGAGGAGACGTCAAAGGCCGGGAGCGGTGACCGCTCCCGGCCCGTTCTCTTCGGCCATTGCCGTTCGGCGCGCCCGAGGCCGCAGACGGTCAGCTCCGCCGGAAGCCGGCCGGTCCGTGAATCCGGGGTGGCCCATGCCGGTGACGGTCGGCCAGCGCTTCCAGCAGTCCATCCGCGGCCAGGCGTCGGCCCAGCTGGTGTCCTCCGGGTCCGGCGGCAGCAGCGCCGGATCGCCGTCGAGCGGCAGGAAGGGCCGGCCGCCGAGACCGGCCTCGGGCAGCGGGACGAAGAAGGTGCCGTCCATGTTCACTCCGGCGGCCACCCGGGGGTCGGCGGCCATGGCCGTGGCCGCCGAGGCACCGCCGATGGAGTGCCCGGCCATGCCGATGTGCCGGGCGTCGGTCAGCCGGGAGTGGCGCCGGGCGGGGCGGTCACCCGTGAGCCGGTCCAGCAGGAACGTCACGTCGCGCGCCCGGGCGTCGGACACGCGGTTCAGCGACCGGTCGGGGAACACCTGCTCGCACGCCTTGCAGCCGAGCACCCGGCCGCCGGGGAAGGTGGTGCCGTCGGACTCCGGGTTCACCCCGCCCCGCTCCTCGCTCACCGCGCGCGCCGAGGACCTGACCTCCGGGGCTGCGTCGTCGCCGCGCTCCACCACGCCTACGACAGGCCGGCGGCCGCCGCGCGCCAGGCTTCGGTGACGGCGGCGTGCGCCTGGAGGGTGCGGGCGGCGGTGTCTCCGGTCAGCTCCAGCGGGCGGCCGACGTGGACGCACAGCCGCGGTCGCCGCAGCGGGGCCGTGACGAGGCCGGCGACCTGCTTGGCGACACCGCCGGAGGTGATGCGTCTGGCCCCCGCCTGTCCGACGGGGACGACGGGCGCCCCGGTCCTCGCGACGAGCCGGGCGAGCCCGCTGCGGAAGGCCCGCGGCTCGGCCTCGGCGGCGTCACGCCGCGAGGGGATGCCGCCCTCGGCGTACATGAGCACGGAACGCCCCGCGGCCAGCGCCGACTCGGCGCGGTCGATGGCCTCGGCGGCCCGCCGGTCCCCCCGGTGGACGGGGATGTGCCCCTCACGGACGAGCAGCCGTCCCAGGACCGGGGCGCGCCACAGCCCGGCGGCGGCCATGACGACGGGCTCGACCCCGCAGCGGCGCAGGGCGGCGAGCACCACGGCGGGATCGGCGAGGGAGGTGTGGTTGGCGACGATGACGCTGCCGGACGGCACGTGGGCGTCGGGCGCCACGGTGACGCGGATGCGCCCCAGGGCGGGGGCCAGGGCCTGGGCGAGGCGGCTGAGCATGGCGTTCTTCCGATCGTGACGGCGGCGACGGGGCCGCCGGGACTGCCCCCAGGGTCGCCCGCGCCGCACCCGGACCGCCTGAGTACCCCTACTCAGACCCACCGGGCCGCGCTACCCATCCGCGGACACCTCCGCGCAGCCGGTGGCCGTCGCGGCGGCCGTCGCTCCGGAGGGTGCGGGGTCCCAGGGCCAGGCGGACTCCCGGCCCGCCTCGATGAGGCCGACCATCCGGAACGCGGCGTCCGTGAGGCCGCCGAAGGTGTACCGGTGGGGACCCGTGGGGCCGTGGGCCGGCCGGTACCCCGCGAGGTTCCAGGTGTACACGGGGACGTCGGCCGGGACCGGTTCGGCCGGTCCGTGGTGGCCGTCGGGGGCGGTCTGCTCGTCGGTGACGATCAGGACCCGGTCGTGCTCCCGGTAGTGCGTGCGCACGGCCTTGGCGGTGTGGGTGCCCCCAAGGCTGCGGAACCGTTCCAGCACCTCCAGCACCGGCTCGTCCGGCGCGAACGGCACCTCGCGGCTGCTCCAGCCGAACTGCACCAGGTCCGCCTGCTCGGCGCGCAGGGCGAGCGCGGTTCCGAAGACGGCCGCGGCGTCCGCCCGGGTCAGCCGGGACCGCTCGGAGACGGTGTCCCAGAACATGGAGTCGGACCGGTCCACCAGGATCAGCGTCCGGCCCGGCAGGGCCGGGACGTTGGCCAGGGAGTGGCCCAGGGCGCCTTCCAGCGCGGCCGTCCAGCGCGGCGACGGCGCGTGCCGGTGGGCGGCGAGGTAGCGGAAGGGGAACTGCCGGGAGCGGGCGACCTCGGCGGGGTCCGAGAGACGCCCGGCGACCCGGGCCGCGACCTCGTCCGGGACTCCCGCCCCGTCGAGGTTGCGGAGGTTCCGCAGGAGCGCCATGGGGCCCATCGACGGGATCACCGCCTCCCAGACGGCGGCGTCCATCGGGCCGTGGAGCCAGCCCGCCACGGCCTCCCACGTCATCCCCGCGGCGGCGAGCCGCTCGGCGCCGCCCGGGCCGGTCACCAGCGCCCGCCGCTCGTCCGGAGCCGACTCCATCAGCGCCCGGTGTGCGGCGAGCAGTTGGTCGGAAGCCGGCGCGAGGGCGCGCTCGGGGTGGTGGCGGCGGTCCAGGGCGTACCGGAAGAGCGGGCCCTGCCAGGGCTTCTCCGGGTCGGGCGAGGCGTGCACCAGGTTGAGGACGTCGCCGAAGCGGAACCCCTTCGACGCGGTGTCGTACTTGAGCAGGGAGCGGGAGGTGTAGAGCCGGCGCACGGCGTCGGCGATGCCCCGCTTCACGGGCTGCGGCACGTTGCGCCCGTACTCCGAGGTCCAGTGGGCGAGCAGTTCCCCGGGTTCGTCGGCGCGCTGGAGCACCGAGTCGATCACGGAGCGGTTGGACGGGCCCTCGGTGGCCCCGGCCTCCAGCCGGGCCCGTACGTACGCGGCCGCGCCCACCAGGGACGCCGTCCGCATGTTTCCCTCGGCGCGGAGCCACCGCAGCAGGCCGGCCGTCCACCCGGGGTCCCGGACCGCGAGGTCGCGGACGAGGCGGGTGTAGCGGTCGTCCCGGTCCTGGCCGCTCTCGTAGAAGGTCCGCTGGGAGACGAGGTTGCCGACCGCGAGGAGGTAGAGCTCCTCGCGGGGTTCGCGGACGAACCCGTGGCCGCCCTCGTGGGTGCGCAGGCGCCGGGCGGGCCGGTGGTGGGTCAGGGGCGCGGGCGGCGCGGGCCGGGCACGGGCGGCCGCAGCGATGTGCGGCGCCACGAGCATCTCGGACCAGGTCTTGGACACGCGCGGGGTGTGACGAGGCAGTGAATCCCCCCGGATTCGGCGGTTCTTCGGGCCCCTCGTGCGGACGTACCGGCGGGGCGGGTGCGTACGACCGCGCCTGCCGAGATCAGAAGGGGCGGCGGCATCACTTGGGTGTCAGAGGAAGTAGCCGCAGCCGGGCGCATCGGGGGCGCGGTCGCGACGCCAACGTACCGGCACCGCCGGGCCGGGCACCAGCGATTAACGCGGGCTGCGTGCGCGGGCCCGCCCTCGGGCCCGCCGGGTCATGCCAGCCGTTCGAGTGCCGCGGCGACGGGGGCGGTGCCGTCCTCCGCGGCCAGCCGGGCGGCGAGGTGCCGGGCGCGGTCGCGGTAGGAGGGATCGGCCGTGGCCGTGCGGAGCGCCGCGCCGAGGGTGGCGGCGTCGAGGTGGCGCAGGGGAACGGCGCGGGGCGCGGTGCCCAGCTCCACGAGGCGGGAGGCCCAGAAGTGGGCGTCGAACTGGACGGGTACGGGTACGCAGGGCACGCCCGCGCGCAGCGCCGCGCCGGTGGTGCCCGCTCCGGCGTGGTGGACGACGGCCGCGGTGCGGGGGAAGAGGAGGGAGTGCGGGACGTCCCCGATGGTGATCATGTCGTCCCCGGTGGCGGACAGCCCGGCCCAGCCCTGCTGGATCACGCCGCGCAGGCCCGCGGAGCGCAGGGCGGTGACGATGTGGGCGCTGACCCGCCGGGGGTCGGGCGTGGTGGCGCTCCCGAGGCCGACGTAGACGGGGGCGGGGCCGGAGCCGAGGAACTCCTCCAGCTCCGCCGGGAGCCGGTCCGTGCTGTCGTGGGGCCACCAGTATCCGCAGACCTCCAGGCCGGGACGCCAGTCGCGGGGGCGGGGGACCACCAGCTCGCTGAAGCCGTGCCACACGGGCCAGCCCTGCCGCTCGCGGGCGCGGCGGGCCGAGGACAGCCGGCCCGGCGGGAGGCCGTGGTCGGTGGCCAGTGTCCGTGCGGCCCGGGTGAAGACGTGGTCGACGGCCGCGGTGACGGCGTGCCCGCCGAGCCGGTTGGCCAGCGGTCCGGCGGAGCGGGTGCCGAGCATCGGCGGCGGGAAGGCGCGGGTCCCGTGCAGGGGCTGGAGGAAGAGGCCCATGCTGGGCCGGCCGAGGCCCTCGGCGATGGCGCAGGCCAGCGGTGCGACCGTTCCTCCGGCGAGTACGACGTCCGCGTCGCGCGCCGTGCGCACCAGCGCGTGCGTCATCTCCGGTGCGATGCGCCTCGCCATCGCCACCGCCCGCAGCAGTTTCGCGGCCCCGTTCCCGCTGCGGTGCAGTCCGCGTCCGCGCGCCGAGTGCAGCTCGGCCCTCGGGTCCCCGGGAAGGCCCTCGAAGCTCATCCCCGACCCGGCCACCAGTGGTGCGAACACTGCGTGGGTCACCAGGGTGACGTCGTGTCCGGCACGGACCAGTCCGGCTCCCAGACCCGTGTACGGTGCGACGTCCCCGCGTGATCCCGCTGTCATGACGGCGATCCTCACGTCCGCCAGTGTGGCGGCCCGGACCCGTCCGCGACAGCACGCCGCCGCCGCGGCGGCACGCGGTACCCCCGAAGCGGCACAGGGCCTGCGTCCCGACCGGTCAGGGAACCGCCGGGACGGAGGCCGAGGCCTGGGCGATGACCACGTCGAGCAGGGCCAGCAGACTGCCGCGCGCGTCCTCCCGGGAGCGGGCGTCCAGCAGCAGCACCGGAGTGTCGGGGTTCCCCAGGTGCAGAGCGGCGGCGATCTCCTCGGCGGTGTAGGGCTGTTCGCCGTGGAAGCAGTTCGCGCCGACCACGAACGGCAGCCCGCGGCTCTCGAAGAAGTCGATCGCCGGGAAGCCCCGGTCCAGACGCCGGGTGTCGACGAGCACGAGCGCTCCCAGGGCCCCGTTCAGCAGGTCGTCCCACATGAACCAGAACCGCTCCTGGCCGGGCGTCCCGAACAGGTAGAGGACCACCCCGGCGTCGGCCAGGGTGATCCGGCCGAAGTCCATCGCGACCGTGGTCAGCGTCTTGGACTCGATGCCGTCGAGGTCGTCGACGCCGATTCCCGCGCTCGTCAGGCGCTCCTCGGTGCGCAGCGGCTCGATCTCGGAGACCGACTCGACCAGGGTCGTCTTGCCGACCCCGAATCCGCCGGCGACGAGGATCTTGACGGGGGACGCTCCTCGGGCGGCGAAAGCGTCGGGAGTGTCATATCCGGGCAAGGTTGTCCCTGATTTTCATGAGCAGGTGGACATTGGTGGTCTCGGCGCCGTCGAGGGGCGGCCGGTGGTGGATCAGCCCGCGGTCCGCGAGTTCGCCCAGCAGCAGCGTCATCGGGGTGAGGCGCATGTGCATACGGGCCGCGATCTCGGCGACCGCCATCCCGCCCGGCGGTGCGCACATGGCCAGGACGGCCCGCCATTCGGTGGCCAGCCCGGTGTGGGCGTCGTCCGCGGCGACCGCGGCCGTGATGGTGGTGTCCATGGTGAGGACGGTCTGCGCAGCGGCGGCCGTGCGGCCGTCGGTCAGCGCGTACAGCCGGGTCCGGCGCGGGCTCCTGCGCTGTGGCTCGTCGGGCATTACGGCGTCGGTGCGGAGGTGCGCCCGGGGGTTCCCAGCCACTCGCCGAGCGCCTGGGCCGTCCGTACGGCCTCGCCGCCCAGCTCTCCGAGGCGTGCCTTGCGGTTGGTCACCACGATGAGCGTGCTGCCCTCTCCGCAGCCGACGACACAGAGGTACCGGTCGTCCATCTCCACCAGCTGGCGGATGACCCGGCCGCCGTCGATCTCCCTCGATATCGCCTTCATGGTGGCGGCGATGCCGGAGGCGGCGGCCGCGATGCGCTCCGCCTGGTCCCGCTCCAGCAGGTAGGCGCTGAGCTTGATGCCGTCGTTGGACAGGAGCACGGCTCCCTCGATGCCGGCGATCCTGCTCAGGTTGTTGTCCAGGATGCCGTAGATCATCTCGCTGGCTGTCATCGTCATGGCCGTTCCGCTCGGAGCTCTGCTTCCACTTTCTTGGTCCCCTCTTCGTAGTCCGCCCAGGCGTCGGCGACCTCTTCGGGTGTCGCCGTGTCCCGGCCGGTGTCCGGCTCCGGTGCGCGGGGCCCGCGGAGCTGCCGGGTGAGATGGGTCTGCGGGACGCGCTCGGGCAGGGCCGGCCGCGCGCCTGCGGGGGCGGCCCCGGAGCGGACGGGCAGCGGCCGCCGGGTCGTCGCCGGTACGGGGGCGGGCGCCGGGGCCGCGTCGGCCTCGGGCGCGGGCGGTACGTCGGGCGCGGGCCGTGTGTCGGCCTCGGGCGCGGGCCGGCGTACGGGCGGGCGTACGGGGGTGAGCGCGGCGGCCGGTCCCGGCTCGCGACGGGTCCGCGGTGCGGGCTCCGCCCCCGGCTTCCGCTCCGGAGCGGCGGACGCCAGCAGCGCGCCCGGGAGGATCACCACGGCCGCGGTCCCGCCGTACACGGAGCGGCGCAGGGTGACCCGGGCCTGGAGCTGTTCGGCCAGGTGGCCCACGACGAAGAGGCCCAGCCGGTGCGCGTTCTCCGCGAGGACGGAGTACGGCGGCGCCGAGTGCAGGCGCTCGTTCATGGCCTCGTAACCGGCGGCCGAGACGCGCGGCCCGCGGTCCTCGATCTCGACCGACAGCCCGTCCGCCACGAGTTCGGCGCGGACGACCACCTTCGAGCGGGGCGGCGAGAACCGGGTCGCGTTGTCCAGCAGTTCGGCCAGCAGGTGGCTGATCTGGCTGATGACGTGCGGCTGCACGCTCGCCTCGTCCAGCGCCTGCCGTTCGATCCGGCGGAAGTCCTCTACCTCGGCGGCCGCTTCGCGCAGCAGGTCGGCGACGCGCATGGGGTCGGTGTGCGGGTCGGGGATCTCGCCGCCGGCGAGGATCAGCAGGTTCTCGATCTGGCGCCGCATCCCCACCGTCAGCTGGTCGGACCGCATCAGCTGGGCCAGGAGGGCCTCGTCGTGGCCGAAGGTGTCCTGGAGGTCCTCGGTCAGGCTCAGTTGCCGGCTGACGAGGTTCCCGGTGCGGGAGGCGATGCCCGAGGCGAACAGGCCGAAGCCGTGGCGTTCGGCGGCGAGCTGCCGGTGTCCGTCGACGGACACGGCGACGACCCGCGCGAAGGCGTCGGTGATCTGCCCGACCTCGTCCTGGCGCCCGCGTACGGCCGGCAGCGCCCCCGTGTCGACGGGCTCGCCGCGCTGGAGCCGGGCCACCACCTCGGGGAGCGTCTCCTCGGCGATGGCGACCGTACGGGTGTGCAGGCGGCTGAGCCGGCGCAGGACGGACCGGGTGGTGAGGACGACGACGGCGGTGACGAGCAGCAGGGCCCCGCCGCTGGCTCCGATCAGCCAGTAGACCTCGGTCTCCAGCTCGGAGGCCTTGGCGTCGGCGTGCGCGAACACGCTGCGGGCCCGCTCCGTGTTGAGCGCGGCCAGCTGCGGTGCGAAGGTCGCGTAGGCGGCGGGCCAGCCGTCGACGTCGGCCGGCAGTTTCACACCGGTCGGGGTGTCCTTGTGGTTGGCGACGACCGCGTTCTCGATGCGGAACTTGGCCTGCCAGGCCGCGGAGCCGGTGAGCTTGTCGTACGAGGCCAGTTCGGCGGGCGGGAGGTACGGGACGATCCAGGTGTCGTACAGGTACCGGTGGGTGCCGACGGCGTCGAGGAACTGGGAGAAGCCGGTGGCCGCCAGCTCGCGCGGGGGCCCGGCCAGCGCGAGGGCCGTGTTCTCGCGCGCGACCATCTCGGCGGCCGAGAACAGGGCGACGGCGGGCCTGCTCTCCTGGGCGAGTTCGGCGTCGTCGGAGTGGCTGAATTCATCCTGGTAGGCGCGGATGATGTCGTCGATCACGCCGGTGTAGTAGGCGACCACCTGCTCGGCGCTGCCGCTGTGGGCGTCCGCGCGTTTGCGGTAGGAGTCCAGCAGGTCGAGCCGCTCGGCGACGGCGCCGACGCGGCCTCCGTCCTGCCCGGGACCCTGCGTCCCGGGCTCCCCGGCGCTCCCCGCGACCTTCCGGAACTCCGCCGCCGCCCGGTCCGTCCCGGCCCGCCCGTCGCGCACGGCGCCGTCGCCGACGGGGGATCCGGCCCACCGCGCCGCCGTCGTAGCGCGTTCGGCCTGCAGCTCGTTCATCAGCCTGACCAGCGGTACGCCGATCCGCTCGCCGTCCTCCACGTCGGCGCGCAGGTGCGCCGACTGGGCCAGCAGCCGCTGAGCGGTCACGGTGACCTGGGTCCCCATCGCCACGGTCGGGACGACGGCCAGGCAGACCAGCATCGTGCGCAGGCGTACGGTGCGGCGGCGCCGGACGGGCGGCGGGCCCGGGGGGCCTTCGGGTGCCATCTCAGACATCGGTCCTCGGGAGCGGCAGGGGCGGGAAGGGGCCTGGTCGAGGGCATGGCGGAACTGCCGACACGGCCCTGTGGGGTAAGGATGCCGATCATATCCAGCCAGTCCAAATAAACGGAGACCCTACTTCCCTACCTGTGCGCGAGAAGACCGCCGGGCGGCCTCGGGACCCGGCCGGTGCCGGGGTGGCGACGAGGTTGGCGTGCCGGGCCGGGGGAACCAGGTACCGTCTTTGTCATGTTCTTCCAGAGGCCGATCTACGAGTGAGGGCGTGATGGGCCCTGCTGACGTCCTGCGACGTCGCCGCCCGTCCCCCACCGATGAATCCGTAGATCCCTTCACACCAATACCGGGAGAACCCGTGACCGACAGCAAGAACATCAACAACCCCGTGGGCCAGGGCGGCGGCCACCGCAAGAAGCTGTCCCGCGCCGAACGGCAGAACAACGGTCCCCACCGCAACCTCGACCGCCAGGGCGCAGCCGAGCAGAAGGCCGAGCTGGTGCGCAAGATGCGCGAGAAGGCACGCGCGGCCGCGGCCGCGGGCACCGGGCAGACCGGCGAAGACACCGCACAGAACTGACGCACCGCCGCCGCAAGGGCGGCACCGCACGGGGTACGAGCAGGTCCGGGAGCGCCCGCACCTGCTCGTACCCACAAGTACTGCCCTGACTCCGATTCACCGTTCGGCCCGCGCATGCGCCCCCCTGCCGGAGGCGACGCCGTCGACGAAACAGGCGCCCCGGGAAAGCCGCCGGGGACCGGCCTGCCGGCGTTGCCCGCACCCCTTTGCGTACTGCCCGTCGGGAACACGTCCGGTAGACCCGGTCGAGACGGTCCCAGTCGATCTGCCGCTAGCCCGCGCCAGCGGTTGCCTACCGCCCGGACGCCCGGCCGGCTCGAAGACCGAGCCGATCCCCTCCCCACCAGGGCGACGACATCACCGCGAGAAGGAACCCAGACGGACGCCCGGCGGAAATCAACCACAGATGCGCTTGCTCAACCCTGGTTGATTACGTGGGTTCCAGCCACTAGGGTCTCGTTCCAGCGATCACCCGGCCCCGCTCGGGACGCACCGGCAACGACCGCTCGGAGGTGACCGCTTGACCGACCGTCACTTCTCATCCCGTCCCGGGCAACGGGGCTCGGCACCATTCCTTAGGGGGAAGAGCGTGAGCACCATCACCCACAGGAGTCATCTGCAGACTCGCCCATGGGCCCGTCTCGGCACCGGCGCCTGCGCCCCGCCGAGCGACCGCGTGCACGAGGCGGCGGAAGATCTGTGCGGAGCGGTCTTGAGCTCGCTACGGCGCCGGGACCAGCGGGAGAAGGGACTGCAATACGTGCAGGGGCTGCTCGCGACCCCCGGCCGCAAGTCGATCCGCAACATCGCGCAGCAGATCGGAGGCACCGCCACCGATCAGAGCCTGCACCACTTCATCGCCGGTTCCACCTGGGACTGGAGGCCGATCCGCAGCGCATTGTCCCGGTATCTGGAGCAGTCCTGCCCGTTGACCGCGTGGGTGATCCAGCCGATGACCATCCCGAAGGGCGGCGAGCACTCCGTCGGGGTGTGGCGGCAGTACGACCCGCAGCGCCGGCAGATGTTCCGGGGGCAGCAGGCCTTCGGAATCTGGTTCACCTCACCCCATGTCGTCACTCCGGTGGGGTGGCGGCTCCACCTCCCGGAGGAGGAGGCGGGCGAGGGCTCCGGAGAGACGTACGAGGAGTGCGCGGTGACCGGCATCCTGGAGGCCGTACGGCAGGTCGGACTGCCGCCCCGCCCGGTTCTGCTGGACATTCCCGGCATCGGCACCCGCTCCACGATGAACCGTTTCGCCGACGCGAAGCTCCCGGTACTGGCCCGGATCGGCCCGGACACCCGGCTGCTGGTGACCGACCCGGCGCTGCCCGGCCACGGCGCGGGCGCCCTGGCCGCCTCGGAGGTGCTGCAGAAGGTACGGGCGCTGCGCACTCCCGCCGAATGGGCCGACCCGGCACACCCGGGGCGGCGCCGCGCCACGCTGGTGGCCGCCGTACGCGTGATGATGCCGGACCCCGCGCCCACGCGGCGCCGGCACCTGACCCTGCTCGGCGAATGGACCGACCCGCACCGTCCGCCCTCGCAGCTGTGGGTGACGGACCTGTCCCAGCCCGCCCCGCTCGCCCCGGCGGCGCTGCTGCGGCTGACGAAGCAGACGGGGCGGGTGTCGGAGACCTCCGCGCACAGCGTGCAGGAGGTGGGGCTACGGGACTTCGCGGGGCGCTCGCTGTCCGGGTGGCACCGGCACGTGACGATGGCCTCGGTGGCGCACGCGGCGCGCTGCCTGTCCGAAACCGGCGTCCCGGCCGGGTCGGCCACCGCCCAGGACCGGCGGACGGCTCCCGGTTCCGGCCCGGCCTCTTCGGAGCCGGGGCCGGTCGTCGGCGCCCCGCGGTGAGCCGGGCGTCAGCCCTCCAGTGACGCCCATATGCGTCCGGCCATGCCGGACGCGGGTGCCTTGCCGAGGCGCATCGCCTCCAGGGGCGAGCGGAACTTCGCGGCCAGCATGCGCCCGAACCTCTCCGCCCTCCGCTCCTCGCCGAGATCGAAATCGGTGCGGGCGGCGACGTGGGCGACGGCCTCGGCGAGGCTCCACCGGTCCCCGATCATGCGCGCCGCGACCTTCGCCCCCGCACCGCCGGCGTGCTGCCCGCAGGTTCCTTCCTTGCGGTGCCACAGTTCGTGCCCGACGATCACCATCTGGTGCAGCGGAGAGGTGTTCTGCTCGACCGCGATCACCTCGAAGTCACCCATGTCGAGCCACAGACCGCTGACGGTGTCCTGCGGGAACGGTTCGAGCATCAGGCGCACCTCGCGCCCGCCGGTCCGCGTCACGTAGGCGCAGATCTCCCGGAACAGCTCGACCGGAGTGGCCGGCGACGAACCGGCCACGCCCGCGAAGAGCTCATCGCGATGCCTCTTCATATCCCGGTACGTCCCCACCGTGCCCCCCATACATCACATCCGTACCGACCCCGGGTCTACTCGCCCCGGGCCTCCCGGGCCCGCTCCTCGCGTGCCCGGCGGGCGACCGACTCGATCAGCGCGATGAGCGGCTGGGCCGTGTCGTCGGGCACCTCCGCCAGAGCGCGCGCCGCGTAGCCGACCACCCCGAGCTCCGGGTTCAGGTCGGGTGCGGTACCCCTGTCCTTCAGGCGCCGGAGGTCCTGGTCCTGGCGCTCGAAGGCCCGTTCCAGGAGCTCGTTGTGGATGTCGCGCAGGACCCGGTCGAGGGCCTCTGCGGGCTCGGCCACCAGGAACTCGATCCGCTCCCCGAAGAACTGCGCGATCCCGGCGGCGTGATCCAGGTTCGGAGCCTTGCCCGTCTTGATCATTTTGTCGAGCCACTGAGGGCTCGTGCCCGCCCCCGCCGCGATCTCCGCCAGCGAGTAGACGCGTCGCTGCCCGTCGGTGGAGGGGCGCAGCCGCGTGGCGCGCAGGAAGAGGATCCGGTCCAGCACCCGCCGGTGGCGTGCCTCCACCGCGTCCGCACCGCTCTCGGCAGCGGACGCCACCTGCTCGCCGCGCAGCAGGGCCTCGACTTCCGCCACGGGCAGGCCGGAAGCGTGGGACAGGCCTCCCTCGCCCTCGACCCTCAGCACGTCCCCGCGGTCATCGCCCAACCGGTCGAGAAGGGCGACGATGCGCCGGAGCGTGCTCACCGGATCAGCCGCAGGCCTGTCACTCAACGCTTACTCCCACGGACTCCGACGGCCTTGACGATTCGAGCAGTGACCGTAGCCGCTCGCGCAGAGCGAGAGCGATGGCGAACGGCCCGACCCCGGTGGGTGATTCTACGTGGGGGGCCGCCGAGCCCCCGCCATCGGTACCGCGCCGCGGCGGTGGGGCTCGCGCCGGGGCGGCAGCGCCCGGGAGACGCGCACCATGAGGTCGCCGTACTCGGTCTCGGACGAGCGCAGGGCGTGGGCGGCACGGCGGCTCTCGTCCTCGTCGGCGGGTGTGGCGCGGGCACGGGCCTCGGCGGCCGCGTGCAGCATGGCGGCGAGGCCGGCCGCGACGGCGTCCGGACGGCTCGCGCCCTTGCGGACCGCCTCGCGGTAGGCCAGTTCGCGTATGCCGTCGGCGCAGTAGGGACGCAGCCGGAGCATCCCGTCCTGGATGTTCGTCATCCGGTTGACCAGGCGCTGTTCGGGGCCCGCATACCAGGGTGTGGTCAGCGCGAGGGGGTCCGGGCCGCCGGTGGCGGACGGGCGCACGACCCGCATCAGCGGGGCGAGCGCGAGGAAGGTCCGCCCGGGCTCCACGAGGCGTTCGGTGACCCAGGGGCCGAAGACCGGGAGGAGGAAGCCAAGGGTGACGATCATGGCTCCGAAGGGGGCGTACTCGGCGACCCCGGCGTTGAGTACGTCCCAGTTCCGTCCGTCCCAGCGGGCGGCGACGGCGAGGAGTTTGAAGGACCCGCAGAAGAAGTTCGACAGGAATCCGGCACCGAGCACGTAGAGGCTGGCCCGCAGCCACCCGTCGGCGGCGGCCGGTCCGTCCGTCCGGATCTCTTTGCGGAGGGCGAGCGACCAGCTCCAGCACACGACCGTGGCCCTGCCCGCGGCCACGACGCTTGAGGACAGGTAGAGCACCAGCATCTCGCCGATGAAGGGGGTGTTGGCGTAGTAGGTGTCGAAGTCGGACGGTCTCTCGTCCGGCACGTCGCCGAGGACGAAGCAGACGATGACCAGCAGGACGACGAGGCAGTGTCCCAGGATCCAGACGCGGACGCGCCACCTGGTACGGGGTCTCCCCGCCTTGTCCCCCCTCCAGTTCTCCATCAGCGCCAGACAGGTGCAGGCGTACGCGCACAGGATGCAGTGGACCAGCAGGGCCGAGAAGTTGGAGATGCCGGTGAGCCGGTTGACCGCCGTCACCGTCGGCGGGGCGGAGAAGAAGAAGCCGGCGCAGTGCAGGAGGATCAGGGCGTTGACGGTGCGGACCAGCGGGCTGCGCCACCCCCGCACCAGGGCGGGCAGCTTCACCAGCAGGACGGCGGCGAGCGCGGCTGTGGGTATGTAGAAGTTGACGCCTTGCTGCATGGCCAGCCTTCCGATGGTGCCCGGACGCGGCCGGCGACGCCGGTGAGTACGGCGCCGTCTTCCCGACCCGACGCACCGGTCCCCGCCCCGCACGTCACCCCACGATCATGCCAGTGGGACGCGGCACCCCCGTCGGCACGGCACACGCGTCAGTCCGCCGCCGCCGTCCCCGCGGTGTCCCCGCCCTCGCGGGTCTCCCGCGCCCGGTCCGCACGCGCCCGGCGGGCGATCGATTCGATGAGGTCCACGATCGGCTTGGCCGTCTCCTCTGGCACCTCGGCCAGACAGCGGGCGGCGCTCCCGACGAGTCCCGGCTCGCACCTCGCGTCGACGGCCGGTCCGGCCGTCCTGAACCTCCGCACCTCGGCGTCCTGTTGCTCGACGGCCCGCTCCAGCAGGTCCGAGTGGATGTACTGCAGTACGCGGTCCAGGGCCTCGGCGGGCGGGGCCACCAGAAAGTCGATCTGCTCCCCGAAGAACCTGGCGATCCCGTCCGCGTGGTCGAGGTTCGGGGCCTTCCCCGTCTTGATCATCTTGTCGAGCCACTGCGCGCTGGTGCCCGCTCCGGCCGCGATCTCCGCCAGCGTGCAGACGCGGCGCCGCCCGTCGGGGCGGCGCCGCAGACGCGTGGCGCGCAGGAAGAGGATCCGCTCGACCACCCGCCGGTGGCGGGCCTCCACCGGGTTCTCCCCGTCGGCGCCCGTTCCGGTCGGGATCCGGTCGCCGCGCAGCAGGGCTTCGACGTCCTCGGGCGGTACCCCGGACGCGTACGACAGCCCGGCCTCGCCCTCGACCCGCAGCACGTCGTCGCGATCACCGCCGACCCGGTCGAGGAGGGCCTCGATGCGTCGTACCGTGCTCACCGGATCAGGAGCAGATCTGTCACTCACCGCACACTCCTGAGGACTCCCGGGTACTGATCATCCGAGCGTGACCGTAACCGCTCCCCTGTCGCAATAGCAACCACCGATGAGAACGCATCAGCCAGGGTTGCGTCACGGGGGCCGTGGGCAGCCTCCCTGTCCGGTGCGGATCGTGGGCGACATCAGCAGTTTGTTCTGGCTTCGTACGGTATGGCTTCCCCATGATGGGGCGGGCCGGGGGCAGCTCACGAACCGCACGACCGGTAAGGATGGAAATGAACGGGAAGAAGCCGAAGAACCCGGACGGTCCGGAAACACTCTCCGACGAAGAGATGATGAAGCTGATCAACGAAATCCTCGACAGCGTCCCAGCCGAGCAGGCCGAGGACTGCCTCCTCGCCATCGCCGACGGGCGACCGGCTCCCCACGACGTTCCGGTCGATCTGACCCCCGCCCAGGCGAACGACCTCCTCCTCTTTCTCCACAGGGGCGGCGGCTGAATCCGCCCCGGCGTCGCTTCAGACCGTTGCCGCGGCCGACAGCCGTCCGCCGGTCACCCAGATACGTGACATCGCATCGGCAAGGGCGGGATACCGGGCTGCCTCGCAGATCATTTCCGAGAGCACGAGCATTCCGTGTGCGGTGCGCTTCGGTTCGCGGTTGCGGTGCAGCCAGGTGACCGCGCTGCCCAGGGGCCGACGCCCCAGGAAGATCCCCATGCGCCGCACGGCGGCGGCGCTCTCCAGGTCGGAGCGGTCTCCGCCGAACGGCAGGACTTCGGTTCGGCGGATTCCGGGTGGTGCAAGGGAGTTCCGCACATGGCGGACGCACGCTTCCTGAGGGGCCTGTCCGTTCTCGAACGTGTTGCGGAATCCGACGATGCGCATGCCCGCGTCCTGCAGACGGAGCTCGATGTAGAGCTCGACGGACAATCCCTGAAGGTGAACACGCATCGGCAGGTAGGCCATTTCACCCGGTCTCCGCGAGGCCCCGCCGAAGAATCCCTGAGCATCCTCCGCCCTCGACCGAACGGTCGAGGTCAGGAGCCGGTACTCGTCCACTGATGCGTGCGCCGGGGAGAACGACACCGGTTGCAGCATGGCCGCCCGCATCAGGGGAGACCACCCGAGGTCGATATTCCCTGCTGCATTCCGGGCACTTTGGGATCGATCCCGCCGTATTCGCGCATGCGCGGCCACCACCTTCTCCATACTCCCGATCGCAGGGTTCGGATCGGTCCGATCATTTGTAGTCGCCCGGGTGGCGGCCGGACGCATAGTTGGCCTCTGATGCTAAAAAACAGCACGGTCGGGAATCCCCGCCGGAAAGCACGGTCGGGAAGCACGGTCGGGAAGCACGGGCACCTCGCGTTCGAGCGCGTCCCGCGATCGAGGTGAGAGCGATGTGGCGTCCGGGGTGTGCGGGCGCCCGTACACTCGGCCCATGAACCGCACACGCGTCACGGAGGAGTGCCTGCCGCAGGCCGCTCCCGCCGCGCGTGCGACCCGTACGGACCGGACGGGCGCCGGCTCCCGGACCGCCGTCGGCGGCCAGGCCCCCACGGCCGGCCGCTGCGCCCCGCACGGCCACGGCTAGCGCTTCCCGCCGCCCTCCCCGCCCTACCTCACCCGGGCCCCTCCCGTACCCCTTCCCGGGACGGCCCCACCTCCGGCATCCCGGCCGGACCACCGCGCCCCGACCCTTCCCGGTCCCGTCGCCCGGGGCGATCCCCCGCCCCCACCGCATCACCGCAGTACCGGCCATCCGTCGGCGCTGCCGCCAGGCGCGGACCCGCACGCCGGGCCGCTGCCGCTCCCGAAGGGACCACCGTGAAGTTGAACGGGTTGCTGACCGGCCACGAGCACCACGTCATCCAGGGGGACGCCACGTCGACGCGGATCACCGCGGGCACCACCTTCGACGTGGACCGGGTCGTGCCGGGCTCGCTCTTCATCGCCGTACCCGGTCACCGCGGAGGCGGCCCCGCCGCGATCGGCGGGGCGCTCGCGCGCGGGGCGGTGGCCGTGCTCGTCGACGCGGCGGGAGCCGCCACCGTGCCCCCGCAACGGGAACTGCCGCCCGCGGTGTGCGTCGTACGGGTGGCCGACACCCGCAAGGCCGCCGCCGTCGCCTCCTCCCGCTACTACGGCGAGCCGGGACGGCAGATGGACGTGGTGGCGGTCACCGGGACCAACGGGAAGACCTCCATCTCGTACATGGTCGAGTCGCTGCTGAGGATCTCCGAGGGCGCCTCGGTGGGCGTCATCGGTACGGCGGGCAGCAGGATCGGGGACGAGGTGATCCCGATGCCGCCCTCGGTGCTGACCACTCCGGAATCGCCCGACCTGCAGTACCTCCTGGGCCGCATGCGCGACCGGGCCACGAGCAGCGTCGTACTGGAGGCCACGTCGATGGCGCTGCAGACGTACCGGATGGACCGCACGTTCGTCGACGTCGGCGTCTTCACCAACCTGACCCAGGACCACCTGGACGACCACGGCACGATGGACCGCTACACGAACGCCAAACTCCGGCTGTTCCAGGGGCTCTGCCGGCACGCGGTGGTCAACGTGGACGACGCCGTGGGGGCCGGGATCCGGGCGATGATGCCGGGCGCGGTGACGACGTACGGACTCGACGACGCGGAGGCCGACTTCCACGCCGCGGACCTGGTGGCGGACGCCTCCGGCACGCGGTTCACCCTGCACCACGCGGGCCGGGCGTACCCCGCGGCCATCCCGGTCCCGGGCCGGTTCTCCGTGTCCAACGCGCTGGCGGCCGTGGCGGCCTGCCGGGTCCTGGGGCACGACCTGGACGGACTGGTCGCCGCGCTCGCGCAGATGCCGCCCGTACCGGGCCGGTTCGAGCGCTTCGTGACCCCCGGCGGCACGTCGGTGATCGTGGACTACGCGCACTCGCCCGACTCCCTGGACAAGGTCCTCACGGCCATCCGGGGCTTCGCCCGCGGCCGGGTCATCACCGTCTTCGGCTGCGGCGGCGACCGGGACTCCACCAAGCGGGCCGAGATGGGCCGGATCGCCGGAACCCACTCCGACCTGTGCGTCCTGACCTCGGACAACCCCCGCACGGAGGACCCCGAGGCGATCCTGGACCGGATCGCCCCGGGCATCGCGGCCACCGGCACCCCGTACCAACGCTGCGCCGACCGGCGCACTGCCATCGGATGGGCGCTCGCCGCCGCACGGCCCGAAGACATCGTCCTGATCGCCGGAAAGGGCAGCGAACCGCACCAGATCGTGGGCGAGGAACTGCTCCCCTTCAGCGACATGGCAACCGTACGCGACCTCGCCGGGACCGCCCCGGCCTCCTGAACGGCTGCTCGGTCACCAGCCTCAACCCCTTCACCCGCGCCTACGCGGGCAGCGCGGGGAACACGACCACCGAGCCGTCCTTGTCGCGGGCGATCTCGATCGCCACGTCCGTCGTGCGGCCGCCGGCCGTGACGCCGTCACCCAGCCGGTGGATCCGGTGTGCCGCGCTCAGGAGCCGTTCGACCTCGCCGGTCGTGAAGACGGGCCGCAAACCGTTCGGGCGCGCCAGTTCCAGTGCCGACAGGCGCACGAGAACACCGGCGATGCCCGACTCCAGATCGTCGAGGCGCTGCTGATCGCGCTTGAGTGCGCGGGTGAAGTTCTCGAACGGATTGCCGGCGTCGCCCTGGGCGTGCTCGACGGCCTGGAGGACGACCACCCGCCGCTTCAGCGCGATGGCCAGGGCGGCGAGTTCGAGGTGGGCGCGGAACCTGCCGCCGTGGTCGTCGACGCCGGGGAACAACTTGGTCAGCGTACCGAGTTCGACGGCTTCACCCTCGGGCAGTGCGTCGAGCGCGCTCTGCCATCGGGCCAGGCGGCGGTCGGCCCTGCCCAACGCCGTGTTGATGGCGTGCACCGCCGAGTCGAGCCCCAGCGAGACACCGGGCCTGCCCTGGTCGAGCAGGACGGCGGTGGCTTTGTCGATGGCGTCCCGGCAGCCGTCGAGTTCGCTGTGCTCGTCGTCGAGCTTCTCCTCCTGAAGCTGCTCCAGCAGTTTCGTGATGTGCTCGATGGCCTGTCGGCGCTTGTGGTCGGCGTGCGCGCTCACCCCCACCGCCACGGCCATCAGCACGAGCGGAGCGGCCACGGTGAGCGCCGTACCGCCGGCGGCCGCGGCGCCGGCGGTCGCACCGGCCCCGCCGACCGTGCCCGCCGCTGCCGCCCCGCCGACCGGCACGAACCTCGCCTTGGAGGCGATCCTGCCCGACGCCGAGTCCACCAGCGCACCGTAGATGCCCCCGGCCGCCCCCTTCGGCACCATCGGGCGGACCATGCCCTGCCCGAACCGGGCGGCGACCTTCGCCGGAACCACCATGCGGTACAGGCTCTCGCCGGAAGTGGTCGCCCGGGCCACCGTGAGGGAACTCCGCGCCGATTGCGTGACGAACTGCGACAGGTGCTGCGCCAGGGGACTCACGGCGTCGAGCGGGATGCCACGGCCACGGTCGATCCCGTCGGGCAGCGGATGCACCTCAAGGGTGACGATCGGCTCGTCGGCCAGGACGGCCAGCACCCCGCGCAGTTCGGCCAGGCGCTCGGCCGTCATCGACTCCCCCGCGGCCAGCCCCGGCACCCGGACATCAGCGGTCGCCAGCGTCCACACGGGCACGGTCGTCCTGCGGTCGTCGCTCATCGTCTCCCCCTCGTTCTCCGCCAGCAGCCTACGTCCCGACGCCACACCCGAACGGCGCAGCAGCGCATGCTGCGCCGGCACCGCGCTACGGGAACCGTCGCTGGGACACAGCATTGCGTGGCCACGGCTGCGAGCCTCGCCGGGGGGTTCTTGGTCGGCTATGGTGCGTGACCATGTCTGTGCAGGGGGAGTTAGACCGGGGCCGTTACGTCCTTGACCGTGAGCCGATCGCGGCGGGCGGAATGGGGACGGTGTGGCGTGGCTACGACCGGAAGCTGAAGCGTGCCGTCGCCGTGAAAGAGCTTCGGTTCGCCGAGGGGTTGAGCACGTCTGAGCGTGACCGGCAGAGGGCGCGGGTGATGGTCGAGGCGCGGGCCGCTGCTCGCCTGGACCATCCGGGGATCGTGCCGGTGTACGACGTGATCGAGGACGACGGCCGTCCGTGGATCGTCATGCGCCTGGTGCCCGGGCGGTCTCTGGCGCAGGAGGTGGAGGCGTCGGGGGCGTTGAGTCCGCAGCGGACGGCCGAGATCGGGCTGGAGATCCTCGCGGCGCTGGAAGCCGCCCACGGCGAAGGCATCCTGCACCGGGATGTGAAGCCGCAGAACGTCCTCTTGGACGCTGAGGGCAGGGCGGTGCTGACCGACTTCGGGATCGCTTCCGTCATGGGTGCCACGCAGCCCCTGACCGCGACCGGGATGGTCGTGGGCACGGTGGGCTACATGGCTCCGGAACGGTTGTCAGGATCAGGGGCGGGGCCCAAAGCGGATCTGTGGTCGCTGGGTGCAACGCTGTACTTCACGGTCGAGGGCCGATCGGCCTACCACGCCGACGATGTTGTCGCCCTGATCGCCGCAGTCGCGTCCCGTGACCCCGAGCCGATGAGCCGGGCCGGTGCACTCGCGCCCGCCATCGCGGGGTTGCTGGTCCGAGACGTCGGCGCACGCTGGGACGCGGCGGCTGCCAAGGCGTACCTGCAAGCGGTCGTCGCCGGCAGCCCGGGTCCGGAAGCGCCGACCCTGACGGCCCCGCGCCTCTCGTGGAACCAGGATGTCCCGCCGGCCACGCCCGGAGCCGGCGACGTCCCCGCTCGCCGGCTCCGCCCGCGCGGACTTACGTGGCTGGTGGCCTCCGCGGCAGCCGCGGTGCTCATTGCCGGAGGGGTGGCCATCGGCATGCAGCTGACGGGTGGAGACGGCTCGGCCGCGTCGCACGGAGGGTCCCCTGCCTCGCCCCCCGCCTCGGCGTCGGCCCCTGAGCCCAACAGGTTCACGGCGGTGCCCAAGCTCTGCCAGTCAGGCCTGGTGAGCACGGACAACATCGGCAAACTGGTGTACAAGGGAGAGCCGAGCGGGGCTCCCGTCGACACCGTGGCGGTGAACCAGTGCGAGTTCAAGGACTCCTCCGATGCCACTCTGCATGTGAACCTCACGATGCACGGCAGCGTCAGGGCGGCCAAGGACCTTCTCAAGGAACCCGCCTACGTCGCCAACGGACGGGGCGGCGATGTGACCCGGAAAGACCTCGCACTCGGAGACCAGGCGGACGTCACGTCGTTCTCTTCCACCGTGGAAGTCCGCGTCCGGATCAGCAACCTCACGATCGACATTCGCAACATCGCCGGCCCGTACGGCGGCGGGGGCGACGAGAAGGACGCGGTGCCCTTCGCTCGTGAGATCGCGGCAGCGGCAGAAGCCGAGGCCCGGCCAGGCACCTAGCGCGACCTTGCCGGGATCCGATCGTCCGGACGGCGGCCGTGCCACCACCTTGGGTCCGCAGTGAGAACCCGCACCGGCTCAGCACTCGCATTCAGGATGCGTTCAGGCCCGGTGTGCCACAGTCCGCGCGCGGCCGCCTTGGTGGTCGGCTGATTTCAGGGGGCGCTCCTGCGGCTTCGGGGTGAGCGCCCCTTCATTCGGGCGGACCGACGGGAGAAGTCAAGGTGCGGAAAAGGTGCCCTCCGTACCGAACGTGCTCCTGTTCTGGATCGCCTTCGTCCTGACCCGTCCGCTGGGCGCCACCGCCGGCGACTTCCTCACCAAGCCGACCGCCAAGGGCGGCCTCGACCTCGGGACGGCGGGCTCCTCCGCCGCCCTCCTCGCCGTCCTCCTCGGGCTGATGGCGTACGCCCAGGTCCAGGAGCGCCGGGCACGCGCCTGAGGGGAGACCGGCAAGTCCTGCCGGTCGTCTCCACCCGTTCGATCGTCTACAGTGCAGTAGACCCGTCTACTTGGCTGTAGTCAAAGGGGCTCCTCCGGGCAGTCCCCCGCGTCCGAACCAGTGAGAGAGGCCGACCCGATCCATGGCCACGTCCGCTTCCGCCGCGCTCGCGGTGAATCTGCTCGATGCCCATTCGCTCCTCGCCACCTTCGGTGTGATCGGGATCGGGGTGGTGATGTTCGCCGAGACCGGGCTGCTGGTCGGGTTCTTCCTGCCCGGCGACTCGCTCCTGTTCACCGCCGGCCTGCTCTGCGCGGGAACCGCCGACAAGGGCGCGAACCTGTCCCTGCCCGCGGTGCTGGCCGCCGCCGTGATCGGTGCGCTGGCCGGCGCCCAGTGCGGCTACCTCATCGGCCGCGGCGCCGGCCCGGCACTCCTGGCCCGCGGCCGTTCCAGGAAGCTCCATGAGGGCGCCGCCCGGGCCGAGGAACTGCTGGGGAAGTACGGGCACGCCAAGGCCATCGTGCTCGCCCGGTTCGTCCCGGTGGTCCGTACGGTCCTCAACCCCCTCGCCGGGGTGCTCAACATTCCGGCCCGGGTGTTCACGGTCTGGCAGGTCGCAGGCGGCCTGCTGTGGACGGTGGGGCTGGTCCTCGCCGGTTACGTCCTCGGCTCCTCGATCCCCAACGTCGACACGTACCTCCTGCCGATCGTGGGCCTGATCGTGGCGATTTCGCTGCTGCCCGTGGCGATCGAATTCCTCCGCTCCCGACGGGGCGGCAAGCACCAGAACGGAACAGCGCATTGACCTCCGGCCACAACGGTTCCGGCGTCGACGGCAACGCCTACATCGACGTCACGGACCTCGCCCATCGGACGCCGAGCTGGCTGAACGACGCCATTGGCGCCTGGTCCCTCTACGGCCTGTCGCTGTTCGCCGTGCTGATGCTCGCGGCGTGGTGGGGGGCCCGTCGCGCCGGTTCTCCGTCGGCCGTCACCGCTCTCGCGGTCCCGCTGGTCACGCTCGCGGGATTCGGCGTCGATCTGCTGCTCAAGCTCGTCTTCCGTGAGGACCGGCCCTGCCAGAGCCTGCACGTGGCCGTGCTGGAGTCCTGCCCCGCCCCCGGGGACTGGTCCTTCCCCAGCAACCACGCCGCCATCGCCGCCGCGGCCGCCGTCGCCCTGCTGTTCGTGTCCCGACGCCTGGGCGGCGTTGCCGTGGTGGCGGCGGTACTGATGGCCGCCTCCCGGGTGTGGGTGGGGGTGCACTACCCGCACGACGTCCTCGCGGGACTCCTCGTCGGAGCCCTGGTGGCAGCCGTCTGCGGCCGGGCCGTCCAGCGCCGGCAGAGCGTGCTGGCCGACCGGCTCGGCGAGGGCCGCTTGCGCCCGCTGCTGACCGCCCCGTGAGCCGCCCCCGGGGCTCCGGCCCCGGCTCCAAGGGAGACGTGAGGTGGACAGCCGCATCCTGGTGGTCGAGGACGACCATCCTCTACGGAACGTGATCCTGCGGGGCTTGCGCGAAGAGGGCGTCGTCCACCCGGTGCCCGCGCCGGACGGCGCCACCGCGATGCGACTGCCGTGGACGCGGGCGGTGTCCCGGCAGCGCAGCAGCAGGGTGTCGGCGGTGGTCACGGCAGGGCCCCTCTTCGGCCCGGCAGGCCGGCCCCGTAGGCGGCCCCGACGACTTGGTGGGCGTCGGGGGGAAGAGTGGCGCGGCCCTCTGTTGCGAACGTGGGGGCCGGAACGGGCGTACGTCGCATGATCATGGCGGCTTTCGGGAGACGGAGCGCAAGCGCAGGTTCCTCCGACGCTAGGCAGTCGCGGGTTAGCACCCGGCCCGCTCACGGTGAGAAGACGGTAAAGCCCCAGCTCATGCGCCCGGCACCGCACGGCAACCTACTGCCCCGACGCATGGGGATGCGCCGGGGCGTCCGTCGTCGCCCGGCTGTTCAGCCGAGGGTGTGAGGAGCGCGTCAAGTGCGTCGACCTCAGTGGGCTTGTCGGGGTGCGGGGCGCGTACTGCCTTCAGTACCCGGTCGATCTCGCCGTCGAGGAAGCTCCACGCCTTCTCGCTCTTGGGCTCAAGGGTGGACTGGTCGTCGTCCCACGCGGTCTCCAGGTCGGTCACGCGGCTGGTCGCGGCCCGCTGATCACCCGAGTCGACCTTCGCCAGGGTGTCGGACGTGATGGTGCGGAACTTCGCGATCTCAGCCGGAGGAAACGGCAACGTCGCCTCCTGCGGGCTGATGTGGCCGGTCACCGGTGCCGGAGTGTCCGCTTCTGCGCTCGCTGCCGCGTGCGGCTGGTGGTTCGCCCACACGAGGAGCGAGGCCGCCCGTCGCCGTACTCGGTGGTGCACGCGGTCGAGTACGGCGACAGGGGGCCGGGCGTCAGGCCTGCGGCCGTGCCGCGCGGCGGTCGGCGGCGCTCAGCCACAGGACCACGGCGACGATGATCACCGCGAGGACCAGGCTGACCGGCCCGGTGCCCAGCCCGAGGCCGCCGCGCTCGGCGCCGACGCCGGCCCAGTCCGCGAAGGAGGCGCCGAGCGGGCGGGTGAGGACGTACGCCCACCAGAAGCCGAGCACCGGCGGGAGGGCGAACAGCCGGTGGGCGAGCGCCGGCAGGGCGATCAGGGCGGCGAACAGCAGCCCGGAGGACAGGTATCCCCAGCCCAGGGTCGCCGCGGTGAGGTCGCCGACGGCCGTGCCGAGGGCGAAGGTGGCCATGACCACGGTCCAGTAGAAGACCTCGCGGCGTCCGCCGGCCACCGTCTCCACCGCCAGGGTGCCCTCGGTCCGCCGCCAGACCAGGAAGACCAGGGCCAGGGCCACGGCGAACGCCGTCGCGGACACGGCGTAGGGAACACCGAGGGCGACGTGCGCGACGTCGGCGGCCATGGTCCCGAAGACGCTGACCATGACCACGGCCGACCAGTACACGGCCGGGACGTAACGGCGGGTGCGGGCCTGCGCGGCCAGGGCGGCGGCCAGCAGCAGACCGGCCGCGGCGACCGCCGGGACGGGCCCGAGGACGCGGGCGAGGTAATCGGATGTGGTCTCGCCCATGCCGGTGGTGAGGATCTTGACGATCCAGAACACCGCGGTCACCTCGGGGACCTTGCTCGCCGCGGAACGGACGGCCTGGGCCTGGGCGCGGCGGTGCGCCCGGGGGGTTGTCGTGGCGCCCAAGACGGCGGCACTCCTTTCTGCGCGGCGCGGCCGGGGTCGCGCCGCTCGGTCGGTCGGTCGCTGAGTCGGTCGGTGGCTCGGTCGGTCGGTGGCCCGGTCGGTCGGTGGCCCGGTCGGTCGGTCCGGTTCAGCCGCCCAGGACGGTGTTGCCGGTCAGGGTGCCGCCGGTGCCGTCGACGGTCACCGCGTGCCGCACTCCGTCGGGTCCGACGACGACGATCCGCCAGGCCCGGCCGCCGCCCTGCTCGGTGACCGGGGCCAGCGACTCGACCTTGCCGTCGTTGACCGCCGCGGCAGCCTTGTTCACGGCGTCCGCCGCGGAGAGCGAGGGCAGCGGGGCCGGGGCGACGCCGGTCGAGGGCCCACGGGAGTCGTCGGCGTGGGTGCCGCGCCCACCGTCCGCGTGCCGACCGCCGTGCCCGTCGCGGCCCTCGGAGTCCTCTCGCGACTCGTCGTGGCGCTCGTGCTCTCCGGCGGACGCCACCGCGTGCTCGCCGCGGCCCTCTTCCTCGTGGTGGTGGATGGCCGCTGCGGCCGCGCCGCCGCCGATCACCACCACGGCCGCGGCGCCGACCGCTGCCCATCGCGCTCTGCGGCCACGCGGCCGACGCCCGCTGCCGGCTTCTTCGGCGTCGTGCCAGGACCGTCCTGACCCGTCTGCTCAAACGGCTCGCCTGCGCCCACGGACTCACCCACGGATTCACTCACGGTGACCACCCCTACCTCTTGGCAAGGTCCGGGGCCCTGCGCCCGGACATCCGGGCACAGCTTCGTTCAGGTAGGCGGATGCGCGGCGTGCCACTCTGGGGGCATGCGTGTACTGGTGGTGGAGGATGAGCGCCGAATGGCCCTGGCGCTTCAGCACGGCCTGACCGCCGAGGGGTTCAGCGTGGACGTCGCCCACGACGGCCTGGCGGGGTTCGCCAAGGCCAGGACCGCACCTATGACGTGGTGGTGCTCGACATCATGCTGCCCGGCCTGAACGGCTACCGTGTGTGCTCGCGGCTACGGGCCTGCGGCAGCAACGTCGGCATCCTCATGCTCACCGCCAAGGACGGGGAGTGGGACGAGGCCGAGGCACTGGACACCGGCGCGGACGACTTCCTGTCCAAGCCGTTCTCCTTCGTGGTGCTCGTCGCCCGGCTGCGGGCGCCGGCCCGCCGGATCGGCAGCCGGGCCCCGCAGCGCACGGTGCTGGGCGACCTCGTCGTCGACTCCGCCGCCCGCACCTGCAGCCGCGGCGGCGTACCCGTCCCGCTCACCCCGCGCGAGTTCGCCGTCCTGGACCACCTCGCCCGGCGAGCCGGCGAGGCCGTCTCCAAGCGCGAGATCCTGGCCTGTCCATCGCCCTGGACATCGCGGCTCTCCACGGTGGCGGCATCACCGTCCAGAACACAGCGGACGGCATCACCTTCCGCACCCGTCTCGTCGCCTGCCCCCGAGGATAGCCCGGGGGGCGGGGGCGCCGTCGGCGGACCATCGCCCCTGGGTGGTCAGCCTCCGACTGCTGCCGGAGCGGGCGCGATCCGGTTCAGGGCCCGGCCGTAGCGGCGCAGGAGCAGGAGCGCGGTGGTGGCGAGGCCGATGAGCAGGCCGAGCCAGAGGCCGCGGGTCTCACCGCCGAGGGGATACGCGAGCAGCCAGGAGGCGGGCAGGCCCACGGCCCAGTACCCGATGAGGGTGATGCGGAACCCGCTCTTGGTGTCGTCCAGGCCGCGCAGGAGACCGACGCCGATGTTCTGCGCGCAGTCGAAGAACTGCAGGACCGCGACGATGACGAGCAGTCCGGTGGCGATCTCCAAACCCTGCTGGTCGGCCGGTGCGCCGGGGTCGAAGTAGGGGCGCAGGACCAGCCGGGGCACCGTGAGGTAGAGGATGCCGACGAGGGTGGTGACGGCTGCCCCGCAGGCCAGCGCGGTGTTCCTGATGCGCCGGGCGGCGGGCAGGTCGCCGAGGGCGAGTTCGCGGCTGACGTTGAGGGAGGCCGCGTGGGAGAGGCCGACGGCGACCTGGAAGACGATGTAGACGAGCTGGTTGACGGCCGTGTGGGCGGCGAGGGCCGCGGCCCCGAAACTGCCCGCGAACAGCGCGGTGACGAAGAAGAACCCGGCCTCGGATCCGTAGGTGGCGGCGATGGGGGTGCCCAGTACCAGCAGGCGTCGCACGGTGGGTGCGTCCGCGCGCCAGAAGTCCAGGCGCAGCAGGGGGGCGAGCTCGGCGTCACGGCGGGCGGAGGCGTAGAGCGCGAGGAAGGACAGCAGGTAGACGCTGCTGGTGGCCACTCCGATTCCGGTCAGGCCGAGTTCGGGGAGGCCGAAGGTGCCGTGGATGAAGCCCCAGTTGAGGGCGGCGTTGACGGCGACGGAGGCCAGGGTGATCTGCAGCAGTGCCTGGGGGCGGCGCATGCCGACGGTGAACTGGCGGATCGCCTGGAACCACAGGCACGGCACGAGGCCGGGCGCGAGGGCTGCGAGCATGCCCTGGGCCCGGTGGGCGACGGCGGCGTCCTGGCCGAGGAGGGTGGCGGCCTGGCCTGTGCCGATCATCAGGAGTGCACCGGCGATGCCGGCGAGGGTGGCGACGGCCATCGCTGCGCGGACCAGCGCCCGTATCCCGTCTCCGTCCGCGTCGGTACCGTTCGCATCGGTACCTTGCGTGTCGGTACCTTGCGTGTCGGCAGCGTCCGCGCCGGTCCGGTCGGCCTTCTCGGCGCGGGCCGCTGCCGCTGCGATCTGGTTCCCGACGGAGGTGACGAGCCCTACGCCCATGGTGCGGAGCTGGTTGAAGATGACCAGGGCGAGGCCACCGGCGGCCAGGGCCTCGGTGCCGAGCAGCCCCATCATGATGGTGTCGGTGGTGGTGAGGGCGACCTGGGCGAGCTGGGTCAGGGCGAGCGGAACGGCGAGGACGGCCAGGGCGCGGCTGTCGCGGGCGAGGGTGGCGAGCTGCTCCATCGGGGGTCAGTTCCGGCGGAGTTTGGTGAGGGTCTCTTCGATCTCGGCCTCGGTGACCGGGTCGAGGAGAGCGCGGGCGGTCATCCAGTCGTCGTTGAAGACGGTGTCCGTGTACTTCTCGCCGCCGTCGTTGATGAAGGCGACCATCACGGTATCGGGGGCGAGTTGGGGCAGACGCGCCAGGGCCTCGTGGACGACTCCGCCGGCGGAGCCGCCGATGAGCAGACCGCAGTGGCGGGCGACGGCCCGGGCGGCGGCGAAGGCTTCGACGTCACCGACCTTGGTTCCCTCGTCGATGAGGTCGTAATCGACGAGCAGGCCGATCGTTGCACCTTCGGGGGTTCCGGTGCCCGACTGGTAGTAGTCGTGGGCGGGCGGGCCGAAGGCGATGGAGCCCTTGGGCTCGACACCGATCACGGTCAGGCCGGGCACGGTCTTCTTCAGTTCCCGGGCAGTGCCGCACAGTCCCCCGCCGGTGCCGACCGCGCCGATGAGGACGTCGACGCGGTTGTCGAGGGCCTGGGCGATCTCGCGGCCGACGTCGTAGTAGCCGACGGCGTTGCTGGGGTTGTTGTGCTGTTCGGTGAAGAAGGTGTTGTCCTTGCCGCGGGCCATCTCCTCGGCGAGTTCCTCGCGGGCGGCGGTGTGGAGTTCCTCCCCGTCGGTGTCGGCGTCGACGTAGACGAGTTCGGTGCCCATGGCCTTCATGCCGCGCAGTTTGTCGGCGGCGGCGTGGTTGTCGACGACGGCGGTGAACCGGTAGCCGCGCTCGGCGGCGACGACTGCGAGGCCGAGGCCGGTGTTGCCGGAGGTGGACTCGATGATGTGGCCGCCCTCGCGGAGCAGTCCGCGGTCCTCGGCGTCGACGACCATCTGGCGGGCCATGCGGATCTTGGCGCTGCCCGTGGGGTTGAACATCTCCAGCTTCAGCAGCAGGCGGGCGCCGTTGTCGGCGCGGGCGAGCTCGAACAGCGGGGTGTAGCCGATGAGGTCGGATATGCGGCTGACCACCGGCGGGCGGTGCAGGGCGTCGGTCATGTGAGGGCTCCGTGGGGACGGCGGTGCGGGTGAGATCAGTGATCGAGGCGCCAGCGGGGCCGGGCCGCTGCCCCGGGGTGGTCGATGACGACCTTGGGCGGAAGGGGCAGCTCGTGGAACGGGGACTCGTTGGAGTCCATCTGGTAGCCCGCGGTGTTGGGATAGACGAGCAGGTCCCCGGCCTGCGGCCGGCTGGGGAAGGCGATCTTGCGCCAGGTGAGCAGGTCGGAGTCCAGGCAGCTCGCTCCGGCGATGCTCGCGCGGTACGGGGCGCCGTCGTGTGGTCGGCCGGGGTGGGGTCGGCCGGGGTGGGCGGGCAGCAGTCGGGGGTCGGGGAGGTACTCGCTGTTGAACCACTGCTCGGACAGGCTCAGGCTGGTGCCGTCGACGGTGACGATGCCGTAGCCCTCCCGGTCCTTCACCCCCTGGACCGTGAAGACGGACGCTCCTGCCCGGTCGAGGAGGGCCCGGCCCGGTTCGAGCAACAGCATGACCGCAGCCTCCCGGAGCCGCTCCGCCAGGGTCGGACCCGAGCGGGCGGGGCGGGCGGCGAGGACGCCGCGCAGTGCTTCGGCACCGGCGACGGGCGAGTGGTAGGGGTAGAAGTCGCCCGCGGTGAACTCCTTGCCGGCGTGGTAGTCGCCGGGGTGCTGTCGGTCGAGGAAGCGCGTCCAGGCGTCGGCGGGAACGTAGTCGACGGCGAAGCCGCCGCCGATGCTGATGCGGTCGGCCTGCAGGCCCAGAACCCGGGCCTCCAGGCAGAGTTCGACCAGTTCGCCCGCGAGGTCGGCGCGCTGTTGGACGTCATAGCCGGAGAGGTGGAAGCCGAAGCCCTCCATACGGACCTGGCCGTCGGCTTCGGCGCAGCTGCGCATCGCCTCGTCGAGGTCCTCCTCACCCAGTCCGAAGCGGCTGTTCGGCTGGGCCGCGGGATGGACGCGCAGCAGCACCCTGGGGGGCCGGGGCAGGCCCAGGGTCAGGACCCGGTCGAGTTCGTCGAGGGCGTCCACGGCGATCAGCGCCCCCTGCTGGGCGGCGACGCGCAGCAACGATTCCGCTTTGGCGGGGCCGGTCACGACGAGGTCCTCGCCCCGTACTCCGTGCCCCAGTGCCTCGCGGAGTTCACCGAGCGAGGCGACGTCGACGCCGGCGCCGGCCGTGGCGCAGCGGTCGATGAAGACGCGTGCCTTGTTGGCCTTCTTCGCGTAGTGGACCCGCCCCTCGACCCCGGCGTCGTCCAGGACCGTACGGAAGGCGGCGAGGTTGCTGTCGAAGCGGTCGGGAAGCAGGTAGTGGAAGGGGCCGCCGAGGCCGTGGGCGAGCTCGGCGAGCAGTCCGCTGGTGTGCAGACGGTCGGTGACGTGGTCGGGATGGGCGGGAAGGGTCAGCACCACAGGGCCACCTCGGTCCCTAGCTTCTGCTCGGCGGCGAGCTGGGCGAAGCGGTGGCCCAGCGCGATGTCGGTGACGACGAGGCCGCTGTTGTAGGCGAAGATCCGCTGGTCCGGGGCGGTACGGGCCTTGGTGGCACCGGAGATGACGACCGGGAGCTCCACGTCCACGGCGGGCAGGTCGCCGTCGGCGTCGGCCATGTCGGTGCCCGTGACGCGCATCTGGGCCTCGCTGGTCGCGATGACGCGGTCGGCGTCGTGCAGGGTGGAGGGGGCCAGGCCGTGGCCGACGAGGATCGCCGTCGCCCCGGGGCGCAGCCATCCGGCTTCGACGGCGGCCGGGGTGTGGGCGCCGGCGGTGGCGACCACGACGTCGGCCTCTCGCGCGGCCGGGGCGAGGTCGGTGACGACCTCCACGTCCCGGTCGGGGTAGTGGCGGGCGAGTTCGGCACGGACGGCGGCCATACCGTCGGGGTGGGTGCCCGAGAGCAGCAGCCGGTCCAGCTGCGGCAGCGTGGTCAGCAGGAACGGCAGGGCGAGCCGGCCCTGGGTACCGGTGCCGATGACCAGCGCCGTCTTCGCGGCCGGGGAGGCGCATTCGCGGGCCAGGAGCGCGGAGACGGCCGGCGTGCGCAGGGAGCCGATGCGCGAGCAGTCCATCATGGCCACCGGCAGCCCGGTGACGTCGTCGTAGATGGTCAGGGTCGTGTAGTAGTGCTGGTTCTCGCGGCTCTCGTGCAGCCCGTGCTTGTAGGACGTCTTGATCGCAACGACGTTGCGGACGCCGTCGCGGCCGAGCATGGCGTACGAGACGGAGTGGCCGTCGTCGGGCTTGACGCTGAGCTTGCGCGGGTTGTCGGACCTGCCTGCCGCCAGGGTGCGGTAGGCCTGCTCGACGGTGTCGACGACGTCGGCGAGGGAGATGTCCAGGCCGGCGAGGTCGCTGGTGGACAGTACGCGCAGGGTGGTGTCGTCCCGGTCCATGTGGGTCCCTTTCTCCGTGGGTGGTGCGGCGGTGGGAACGGCGGGGATCAGGCGGCCCAGGCAGTGAGGGCGACCTGGCCGTAGCCGTGCTCGTCGTGCTCGGCGAGCGGGCGGGTGGCCCGGTCCTCGACCCGCACGGAAGCCCGCTTGAGCCAGCGGTCGGCGCCGTCGTAGCGGGCGCGGAAGGGGACCCGGCCGTGCACGACGATGTCGTTGTCGACGACCAGGACGTCGCCCGGTTCAAGGCTCACCGCGACCGAGACCCGGGCCAGTTCGTCCCCGAGCCGTCCGTACGCCGCCCGCCAGGCCTCGTCGGCCTCTTCCAGGGGGGTGTAGGCGGGATCGAAGCGCATGGTCAGCCCCTCGTTGGTGTCGAAGAGGGTCGGGACGGGCGCGGGACGGCCCGCGAACTGCCGGGCCTGCTCGTAGGCGTCATCGGGCAGGATCGGCACGACCGGCCGCCTCAGCTGCTCGACGTCCTCGTCGGCGAGGGACGTCATGCGGATGCTGGCCGCGGTGGTGGCGATGTTGTCGTGGTTGCGCATGCAGCACAGCAGCAACAGGTGGGCGCGACCGGGGTGGAAGGCGTCCTCCGTGTGCGGGGTGAGCAGCACGGAGCTGGAGGCGCCGGTCTGCTCGCTCTCGTGGCCCGGTGAGGGAACGATGTTGTGGACGAACCTGCCGTCCTGCTGGCCCTCCCAGGCGATCGGGGTACCCATCAGGGCCGACACGAGCAGCAGGACCACGTCCCACAGGACGCCGGCGTCGCCGACGCTCGACCAGTGGGCGGGGGTGGAGCCGAGTTCGCTGTCGTCCGGTTGCAACCCCCGCAGCAGGAACAGGCCGTCGGAGGTGTCCACCGGACGCAGCGCGCTGTGGATCTCCTCGCTCAGCCGGGCGCATGTCCGGGGGAGGTCGGCGAGCAGCTCGGGCGAGGTGGCGGATCCGTGGTCGGCGAGCAGCTCGGACGCGGCGGCGGTCAGTTCACGGACGGCCGCGGCGTCGAGAGGGCGTACGGGGGCAGGCGTGGGCACAGTGGCACCTTCCGGAGCGGGGCAGGGCCGAGCGCGGGCGTGCGGCAGCGCCGCACCGGCTCGAAAGTGGCGGCGAAGCACAGGGGAAGCGCAGAAGTCGTTGGGTCCGGCGCGGTCGGGGGGCTGCCGGACACCAGGAACGTAACAACGACGGGAAGGTAAGGCAAGCCTAACCATTGCGATCGACTACATAAACGTAGTCTCAGTTTTGTCCAGATTCGCCCCACTGGAAGGATCGCCAATTCGCCTAGCGAACAGGCAAGTTGAGCCAGAGAGGGCGGAGACCGAGCAGGCGCACACGGTCTCCGCGCGGCTTGCACAGCCCGGCCAGAAGCAGTTAGGTAAGCCTAAGCAACCTCGGCACGATGTGAGACGAGGGCCAGACGTGGGTGTCACCAGACGACAGCTGCTGTGGGCCGGCACCGGAATCGGTGTGGCCGGATTTCTCGCCGCCTGCAGCGGCAGCGACCCCAAGGGCACCGCATCCGCGAGCGGAGCGGGCGAACAGCCGCGCCAGGGCGGTACGTTGAGGGTCGGAGCCCTCGGCAAGGCGGCGTCCGTCACCCGCGATCCGCACGGCACGCAGGCGAACGAGAGCGCGCGCAGCCGCCGTGCGAGCAGCACGCACACGGCCACCGCCGCCAGGCCGAGGCCCACGCCGGCCCACCCCGCGACGTACTCCGCCATCGGGAAGGGCACGTGCCGGCAGGCTTCCCGATGCCGGTCGGCCCACCCCCGGCTGTCCGGACTCACGTTCCGGAACGAGCTCGTGTGCTGGGTCAGCTTGATGTCTCCGTCCGGGGTGACCGAGTGGAGGCACTCACGCTCAGGACGGAGATTACTGGAGCGGCGGCGGCCCGGACGGGAACCGCCCCCGCAGAGCACCCGAGGCAGTTCAGCCGAGGCCGGGGATGGTGGACACCAGCAGGTCGATGAGCTTGATGCCGACGAACGGCAGGATCAGGCCGCCGAGGCCGTAGACGCCGAGGTTGCGGCGGAGCAGGTCGTGGGCGGAGGCGGGCTTGTAGCGGACGCCGCGCAGGGCGAGCGGGATGAGGGCGACGATGATCAGGGCGTTGAAGATGATCGCCGAGGTGATGGCGGAGGTCGGGCTGCTCAACCCCATGATGTTGAGGGCTTCGAGTCCCGGGTAGGCCGAGGCGAACATGGCCGGGATGATCGCGAAGTACTTCGCGACGTCGTTCGTGATCGAGAAGGTGGTGAGCGCGCCTCGGGTGATGAGGAGTTGCTTGCCGATCTCGACGATGTCGATGAGTTTGGTGGGGTTGGAGTCCAGGTCCACCATGTTCCCGGCCTCCTTGGCGGCCGAGGTTCCGGTGCTCATCGCCACGCCGACGTCGGCCTGGGCGAGGGCCGGGGCGTCGTTGGTGCCGTCGCCGGTCATCGCGACCAGCTTGCCGCCGGCCTGCTCCCGCTTGATGAGGGCGAGTTTGTCCTCGGGGGTGGCCTCCGCGAGGTATTCGTCGACGCCGGCCTCCTGCGCGATGGCGCGGGCCGTCAGCTCGTTGTCGCCGGTCACCATGACCGTACGGATCCCCATGCTCCGCAGCTCCGCGAAGCGCTCCCGGATACCCTCCTTGACCACGTCCTTGAGGTGGATGATCCCGAGCACCCTCGGGCCGTCCCAGTCGTGGACCGCGACCAGCAGGGGCGTGCCCCCGGACTCGGACACGGTGGCCGACCAGGCTGCTGCTTGCGGCGGTACGGTCCCGCCGCGCGCCACCACCCAGTCGCAGACCTGCGTCACCGCACCCTTGCGGATGGCGCAGCCTGCGCCGTTGTCCCAGCTCAGATTCACACCGCTCATCCGGGTCCGGGCGCTGAACTCGGTGAAGCGGGGATTGCTGAGGTCCTCCGCGGCGGCCGGCTGGAGTCCGTACCGCTGGGCGAGGGCGACGACGGAGCGGCCCTCGGGCGTCTCGTCGGCGAGCGAGGACAGCTGGGCGGCGTCCGCCAGCTTGATGTGGTCGACGCCGGGCAGCGGGATGAAGGCCACGGCCTCGCGGTTGCCGAGGGTGATGGTCCCGGTCTTGTCGAGGAGCAGGGTGTTCACGTCTCCGGCCGCCTCGACGGCGCGTCCGCTCATCGCGATGACGTTGCGCTGGACGAGCCGGTCCATGCCCGCGATGCCGATCGCCGACAGGAGGGCGCCGATCGTGGTGGGGATGAGGGTGACGAGCAGGGCGACCAGGACGGTCGTGGACTGTGCGGCGTGCGCGTAGGCCGCCATCGGCTGGATGGCGACGACCACCAGGACGAAGATGACGGTGAGTGCGGCCAGCAGGATGTTCAGCGCTATCTCGTTCGGGGTCTTCTGCCGGCTGGCGCCCTCGACCAACGCGATCATCCGGTCGATGAAGCTGTGGCCCGGGCGCGAGGTGACCCGTACGACGATCGAGTCGGACAGCACGGTCGTACCGCCCGTGACGCCGGACCGGTCGCCACCCGATTCCCTTAAGACGGGGGCCGATTCGCCGGTGACGGCCGACTCGTCCACCATCGCGGCCCCGTCGACCACGTCGCCGTCGGCCGGGATCGGCTCGCCGGCTTCGACGAGCACGAAGTCGAAGGGCTGGAGCTCGGCCGGTGTGACCACCTCGGTCTCGGCCCGGTTCAGGTTCGCCCCGTACGTCCAGTGGTTCAGCCGTACCGCCACGGTGTCCGTACGCGCCTTGCGCAGCGATTCCGCCTGTGCCCGGCCCCGTCCTTCGGCAACGGCCTCGGCGAGGTTGGCGAACAGGACCGTCAGCCAGAGCCAGACGCTGATCACCCAGGTGAAGACGGACGGGTGGATGAGCGCCGAGAGCGTGGTCAGGACGGATCCGACGGCTACGACGAACAGCACCGGTTTCTTGACCAGTTCGCGCGGAAGGAGCTTGCCGACGGCCTCCCGTGCGGAGGCGGCGAGCAGCTCGGGGTCCACCACGTTCACCTGGCCGGAGCGTTTCCGCGACGGTCGGCCGGTCGGAGTCCGCGGAGGTGTCCCGAGACCCGGAGGAACGTGCTGCGCGGCGGCGGGAGGCATGAAGCGACCTTCTGGATGGGTTCGAGGCGTGGCAGCCCCGGCAGCTCTCGGCCGGGGAGTGGAAGAGGGTGTCGCCGCCGGGGACCGTCCCCCATGGACCCCCTCGGCCGTCATGTGAGTATTCGAGGTCCCCGGCGGCGCGACAGACAGGAAACTACTGCCCGTTTCCCTGGAAATTCGCCTGTGGGCGCGGGAATTGGCACCTCCTTGACGGCGGCGCACGAGACGTGTCAAGCCGCCGTCAGAGGTGCGTCAACGCACGTCAGCGCGTGTCAGCGTGCGTCTGCCGTGATGCGGAAGCGCAGCCGGCAGATGACGGCATCGGTGTCGCGGCGGACCGCGTGGGCCACGACGGAGCCGCGCTGGTTCTGGAGCAGCCGCTGCCACAGGTGGGCCGGTTCGGTCTCCGGGATCAGTACGGTCACCTGGGCGTCCGGGTGGGACTGGGCCAGCTTCCGCACGTATGCCGCCAGGGGGCGGCCGAGCGAGCGGGTTTCCGAGGAGAGCTCGATCAGTTCGACGCCGGGCTTCCACAACTCCCAGTCCCGTCTGAGGGCTTCAGCGGTCTCACGGTCCTCGGGGGCCGGGTGGGTGACGGTCACGGCGAGGACGTCATCGCCGAGTGAGGTGGCAGCGTCGAGGGCCTGGCTGGTCAGGCGGGACAGGCCGGAGACGGGAACCACGACCACGGAGCGGGAGCGGTGCGGGGCCCGGGGAATCCGGCCGAGCTCCAGACATTCGCCGATCTCGGTGTATGCGCGGTGGATCTTCTCGAAGCCGAGCACGAGCAGCGGCAGCGCGACGACGATCAGCCAGGCGCCCTCGGTGAACTTGGTGGCGGTGACGACGACGGCCGAGACCCCGGTCAGCAGGGCACCGAAGCCGTTGAGTGCCGCCTTGGCCTGCCAGCCGCGAGGCCGCTCCCCGTACCAGTGCCGGACCATGCCGACCTGGCAGATGGTGAAGCCGATGAAGACGCCGATCGCGAAGAGCGGGACGAGGGTGTTGGTGTCGCCGCCGGAGAAGACGAGCAGCAGGGCGGAGACGAGGGCCAGCCAGACCACACCGTGGCGGTGGACCTGACGGTCGGCCTTGAGCGCGAAGACGTGCGGCAGGTGGTTGTCCCGGGCCAGCAGGCTCATCAGGACCGGCAGACCACCGAAGGAGGTGTTCGCTGCCAGCCCGAGGAGCACCATCGTGGCGAACTGGACCACGTAGAAAGCCGCGTTGTGCCCGAAGGAGGCGTCCGCGAGCTGCGCGAGCACGGTCACGCCCGCCACCGGCTGGAGGTGGAAGCGCCCGATCAGGATGGACAGGCCGATGAGCATGACGCCGAGCAGGGCGCCGAGGGCGACCTCGGTGCGCTGGGCGCGGCGGGCGGCCGGGGCGCGGAAGGACGGTACGGCGTTGGCGACGGCCTCGACGCCCGTCAGGGCGGAACAGCCGGCGGCGAAGGCCTTCAGCAGCAGGAGCGCACCGACGGTGGTGGCGCCCTCGCCGAGCGCGGAGGCGTGCCCGGCGGCGGAGGCGGTGCTGACGGGACCGTCACGGAAGAGCCCGACGACGACCATCGCGAGGATCGACCCGACGAAGACGGCGGTGGGCACGAGGAACGCCTTGGCGGATTCCACGACCCCGCGCAGGTTCACCGCGGTGACCAGCACCAGGACCCCCAGGCAGATCCACACCCGCTCCCCGTACAGCTCGGGGAAGGCCGAGGTCAGGGCAGCCACGCCGGCCGTGACGGACACGGCGACGTTCAGCACGTAGTCCAGGATCAGCGAGGCGGCGGCCACCAGGCTCGTACGCCGACCGAGGTGCCGCTTGGCGACGGCGTACGAGCCGCCGCCGTCCGGGAACGCGGCGATGACCTGCCGGTACGAGGCCACCAGCACCGCCAGCAGAGCGGCGATCGCCAGGGTCACGGGGAGGGTGAAGCCCATGCCGTACGCACCGGCCGCGGCCAGGACGAGCACGATCGACTCCGGCCCGTACGCCACGGACGCCATCGCGTCCAGCGACAGCGCGGCCAGTCCCTGGACGGCGGTCAGCCGGTGGCGGTCGCCTGCCGCGGGCGCCCGTACGCCGGTATCAGGAGGCTCCCCCGTACCCGAGGCCTGTCCTGCCGTGCTCGGCTTTCCCATGTCTATGGACATCTTTCGCTGTTCCTCCGTAGGGCAAAGTGAGGACAGCGTCGGAATGCCGTGGCCTGATCACCAGTGTTCTTGGCGTCATCCATACGGCCACCGCTCCAGTATTCACGCGCCTTTGATGCCGAGGCGGGGGAGCCGTATCAGGTGCGGCAAGACCTGGCCACGGTGTGTGCCCGTCCCTCCGGCAGAGGGCAGCCCGAGAAGTTCTGATTCGGCCACTCGCCGGAGGCCGTGGTCGAATACGTGCGCCGGGAACACGGCCGGCCTGTCCCACCAGGGCTGACCAGGCCTCCTCCGGCGCTCCACGTCAGGGCGGCGTTAAGAGTTCCCGTGCGTCCGTATGGACCCCGTCAAGGCGTCTTAACGCCGGGATGAAGACACGGTTAGCTCGTCATCGGCCATCTGGCCGATTCATTTCTTCCCTCTTCATCCAGGAGCTCACGGTGGCCGATCTGGCCTTCGTCGTCACCACGGTCGCGGTCTTCGCGCTGGTGGCCCTCATCGCCCGGGGGGTGACCAAGCTGTGAACGCCGAGAACATCGTCGGCCTCGTCGTGGCCGTCTCCCTGCTCGGATACCTCATCCTCGCCCTCGTGTACCCGGAGAGGTTCTGAGCACTGCCATGAGTCCCGTAACCGCTGGTGTGCTCCAGCTCCTCGCACTGACCGCCGCACTCGCGCTGGCCTACCGCCCCCTGGGCGACTACATGGCCAAGGTCTACTCCTCCGAGAAGCACTACCGCCCGGAGAAGTGGATCTACAAAGCCATCGGCGCCAACCCGTCGGCCGAGATGCGCTGGCCCGCCTACCTGCGCGGCGTCCTCGCCTTCTCCGCCATGAGCGTCCTCTTCCTCTACCTGCTCCAGCGGCTGCAGGGCGTCCTGCCCGGCTCGCTCGGCTTCGCCTCCATCGACCCGGACCAGGCCTTCAACACCGCCGCCTCCTTCGTGGCGAACACCAACTGGCAGTCGTACGCCGGTGAGCAGGCCATGGGCCACGTCGTGCAGACCGGCGGCCTGGCCGTGCAGAACTTCGTCTCCGCGGCGGTCGGCATGGCCGTTGCGGTGGCCCTGGTACGCGGCTTCGCGCGCTCCCGTACCGGCGAACTCGGCAACTTCTGGGCCGACCTGGTCCGCGGTACCGTCCGGATCCTGCTGCCGATCTCGGTGATCGGCGCGATCGTGCTGGTCGCCTGCGGTGCCATCCAGAACTTCGCCGGCATCCACGAGGTCGGCCAGTTCCTCGGCGGCACCCAGCAGTGGAACGGCGGGGCCGTGGCCTCGCAGGAGGTCATCAAGGAGCTCGGCACGAACGGCGGCGGCTACTTCAACGCCAACTCCGCCCACCCCTTCGAGAACCCCACCCCGTTCTCGAACCTCTTCGAGATCTTCCTGATCCTGATCATCCCGTTCGCGATGACCCGCACCTTCGGCCGCATGGTCGGAAGCCTGCGCCAGGGCTACGCGATCCTCGCCACCATGGCCGTCATCTGGCTCGGCTTCACCGCACTGATGATGTGGACCGAATTCGCCCACCACGGCCCGGCCTTCGACATCACCGGCGGCGCCATGGAGGGCAAGGAGACCCGCTTCGGCATCGGCGGCTCCGCGATCTTCTCCGTCGCGACCACGCTGACCTCGACGGGTGCGGTCAACTCCTTCCACTCCTCCTTCACCGGTCTCGGCGGAGGCATCCAGCTCCTGGGCATGCAGCTCGGCGAGATCGCGCCCGGCGGTGTCGGTTCCGGTCTCTACGGCATGCTGATCATGGCGATCATCGCCGTGTTCATCGCCGGCCTGATGGTCGGCCGCACCCCCGAATACCTCGGCAAGAAGATCGGCACCCGCGAGATCAAACTCGCCGCCTGCTACATCCTCATCACCCCCGCCCTGGTGCTGTGCTTCACCGCCGCGGCTATGGCCCTGCCCACCCCGCCCCACTCCATGCTCAACCCCGGCGCCCACGGATTCTCCGAAGTCCTCTACGCCTACACCTCGGGCGCGAACAACAACGGCTCCGCCTTCGCGGGCCTGAACGCCGACACCCAGTGGTTCAACTCGACGATCGGCATCGCCATGCTGCTCGGCCGGTTCCTGCCCATGGTGTTCGTCCTCGCGCTGGCCGGCTCGCTCGCCGAGCAGAAGCCCGTTCCCGAGACGGCGGGAACCCTGCGCACCGACAAGCCCCTCTACGCCGGCCTCCTCGTCGGCACGATCGTCATCATCACCGGTCTGACCTACTTCCCGGCCCTGGCACTGGGTCCGCTCGCCGAAGGGCTCGCATCATGAGCACCGCCACACCCACCAGGGCTCCGCACCAGGACGCACCCACCGGCCACAAGCCGGAAGCCGGACGCGTGGGCGGAGGGCTGTTCGATCCGAAGCAGCTGCTGAGGTCCTTCCCGGACGCCGTGCGCAAGCTCGACCCCCGCGTCATGATCAAGTCGCCGGTCATGTTCGTGGTCCTGATCGGCTCGGTCGTCACCACCGTGCTGGCCCTGAAGGACCCGACGGACTGGTTCGGCTGGGCGATCACCGCCTGGCTGTGGCTGACGACCATCTTCGCCAACCTGGCGGAAGCCGTCGCCGAGGGCCGCGGCAAGGCCCAGGCCGACACCCTGCGCAAGGCCAAGACCGATTCCGTCGCCCGCCGCCTGGCCCAGGACGGCAAGAGCGAAGAGCAGGTGCCGGGCACCGACCTGCGCATCGGCGACCTCGTCGTCTGCGAGGCCGGTGACATCATCCCCGGCGACGGTGACGTCGTCGAAGGCGTCGCCTCCGTCGACGAATCCGCCATCACGGGCGAGTCCGCGCCGGTGATCCGGGAGTCGGGCGGCGACCGCAGCGCGGTCACCGGCGGCACCAAGGTCCTCTCCGACCGGATCGTCATCAAGATCACCACCAAGCCCGGCGAGACCTTCATCGACCGCATGATCGCCCTGGTCGAGGGCGCCGCCCGGCAGAAGACGCCCAACGAGATCGCGCTCAACATCCTGCTCGCCTCGTTGACGATCGTCTTCCTGCTCGCCGTCGTCACCCTCCAGCCCTTCGCGATCTACGCGGGCGCCGAGCAGTCCATGATCATCCTCGCTGCGCTCCTGGTCTGCCTGATCCCGACCACCATCGGCGCGCTGCTCTCCGCGATCGGCATCGCGGGCATGGACCGGCTCGTCCAGCGCAACGTCCTCGCGATGAGCGGACGTGCCGTGGAAGCCGCCGGTGACGTCTCCACGCTGCTGCTCGACAAGACCGGCACCATCACCCTCGGCAACCGCCAGGCCTCCGAGTTCGTCCCCGTCAAGGGCACCACCGAAGCCGAACTGGCCGACGCCGCCCAGCTGTCCTCCCTCGCCGACGAAACCCCCGAGGGCCGCTCCATCGTCGTCCTGGCCAAGGAGAAGTACGGGCTGCGCGAGCGGCACCAGGGCGAGCTGTCGAACGCCGAGTGGATCGTCTTCACCGCCCAGACCCGTATGTCGGGCGTGGACGTCGACGGCCGCAAGGTCCGCAAGGGTGCGACCGGATCGGTCATCGCCTGGGTGAACGAGCGCGGTGGCTCCGTCGCGGACGACGCCCAGGTGCTCACCGACACGATCTCGCAGGCCGGCGGCACCCCGCTGCTCGTCGCCGTCGAGGACGAGCAGGGCCCGCGGGTCCTGGGTGTCATCCACCTCAAGGACGTCGTCAAGGAGGGCATGCGCGAGCGGTTCGACGAGCTGCGCCGCATGGGCATCAAGACCGTCATGATCACCGGCGACAACCCGCTGACCGCCAAGGCCATCGCCGAAGAAGCCGGTGTCGACGACTTCCTCGCCGAGGCCACCCCCGAGGACAAGATGGCCCTCATCAAACGGGAACAGGCGGGCGGAAAGCTGGTCGCGATGACCGGCGACGGCACCAACGACGCCCCGGCCCTCGCCCAGGCCGACGTCGGCGTCGCGATGAACACCGGCACCTCGGCCGCCAAGGAAGCCGGGAACATGGTGGACCTGGACTCCAACCCCACCAAACTCATCGAGATCGTCGAGATCGGCAAACAGCTCCTGATCACGCGCGGTGCCCTGACCACGTTCTCCATCGCCAACGACGTCGCCAAGTACTTCGCGATCATCCCCGCCATGTTCGCCGTGGTCTACCCGGGCCTCGACAAGCTCAACATCATGGGCCTGTCCTCGCCCGAATCCGCGATCCTCTCCGCCGTCATCTTCAACGCGCTGATCATCATCGCCCTCGTCCCGCTCGCCCTCAAGGGCGTGCAGTACAAGCCGACCAGCGCCGACAAGATGCTCCGCCGCAACCTCGGCATCTACGGACTCGGCGGCCTCGTCGCCCCGTTCGTCGGAATCAAGATCATCGACATGCTCATCTCCCTCATCCCCGGAATCGGCTGAGCCATGAACAACTCCGTAGGAAACACAGCACGTCTGCTCGGTGCGGGCCTCAGGGCCCTGCTCGTCCTGACGGTCGTCTGCGGCGTGCTCTACCCGCTCGCCGTCACCGGGATCGCCCAGGCCCTGTTCAACGACAAGGCCAACGGCTCCGAAATCAAGGACAAGACCGGCCAGGTCGTCGGCTCCTCCCTCATCGGGCAGAGGTACGACCTCCCCAAGCAGAACCCCGACGACGCCACGGAAGCGGCGAAGCCGGACCCCAAGTGGTTCCAGCCGCGCCCCTCCAACGGCCTCGGCTCCAACAGCGTCAACACCCAGTACTCGCTGATCCTCTCCGGCGCCACCAACAAGGCCGCCGACAACCCGGACCTCGTCAAACTGGTCACGGACGCCAAGGCAGCCGTCGTCGCGGACAACTCCACGGCGACGTACAAGGTCAAGCCCTCGGACGTGCCGGCCGACGCCGTCACCTCCTCCGGCTCCGGCCTCGACCCCAACATCTCCCCCGCCTACGCCGCACTGCAGATCCACCGGGTCGCCGAACAGAACAAGCTCGACGTCAAGCAGGTCGACAAGCTCGTCGCCGACCACACCACCGGCCGCACCCTCGGATTCATGGGCGAACCCCGCGTCAACGTGCTCGAACTGAACACCGCCCTCAAGGCACTGACCGAGAGCTGATGTTCCACATCGCACGGCCCGGGGGCCGGCGGGGCGCGGAACTCCCCCCAGCTAACGCTGGGAGGGGCCCCCGGCGTCCCGTCGGCCCCTTACCGTGCCCGTAACGAAGGGAAGGCTGCACACCGATGACCCGGGTGCTGGTGGTGGAGGACGACCCTCAGCTCGTCCGCGCACTCAAGATCAACCTCCAGGCGCGCAAGTTCGACGTCGAGGAGGCCTCCGACGGCGGCTCGGCCCTGCGGCTCGCGGCCGCCCGCAAGCCGGACGTCATAGTGCTGGACCTCGGCCTCCCGGACATGGACGGCATCGAAGTCATCAAGAGCGTTCGCGGCTGGAGCCGGGTCCCCATCCTGGTCCTCTCGGCGCGTCACACCTCGGAGGACAAGATCCGGGCGCTGGACGCCGGAGCGGACGACTACGTGACGAAGCCCTTCAGCATGGACGAGCTCCTGGCCCGCCTGCGGGCGGCCGCCCGCAGGCAGGAGCCGACCACCGCCTCCCAGGCCGACAAGGTCGCCGTCGTCACGACCGACGAGTTCACCGTCGACCTGATCGCGAAGAAGGTCCACCGGGGCGACCGCACGGTACGGCTGACCCCGACCGAGTGGCACCTGCTGGAAATCCTCATCACCCACCCGGGCCGGCTGATCACCCAGAGCAGGCTGCTGCTCGAAGTCTGGGGCCCCACCTACGGCGAGAACACCAACTACCTGCGCGTCTACATGGCCCAGCTCCGGCGCAAGCTCGAAGCCGACCCCTCGCACCCCCGGTACCTGATCACCGAACCGGGCATGGGCTACCGCTTCGAACCCTGACCACCCACCCGCCCACCCGCCCACCCGATCGTCACCAGAGAAGAAGAGCCTGAACATGGGACGCGGCAAGCTCCGCATCTACCTCGGCGCGGCACCGGGCGTCGGCAAGACGTACGCGATGCTCTCCGAGGCCCACCGCCGCGTCGAGCGGGGCACCGACTGCGTCGTGGGCTTCGTCGAGCACCACAGCCGCCCGCGGACCGAGGTCATGCTGCACGGGCTCGAACTCATCCAGCGGCGCGAGATCGAGTACCGCGGCTCCACGTTCACCGAAATGGACGTGGACGCCGTCCTCGCCCGCCGCCCCGCCGTGGCTCTGGTGGACGAGCTCGCGCACACCAACGTGCCGGGCTCGCGCAACGCCAAGCGCTGGCAGGACGTGGAGGAACTGCTCCAGGCCGGCATCGACGTCGTCTCGACCGTCAACATCCAGCATCTCGAATCACTGGGTGACGTGGTCGAGACGATCACCGGCGTCCGCCAGCGGGAGACGGTCCCGGACGAGGTCGCGCGCCGCGCCGACCAGATCGAGCTCGTCGACATGTCCCCGCAGGCGCTGCGCCGACGCATGGCGCACGGCAACGTCTACAAGCCCGACAAGGTCGACGCCGCCCTCTCCAACTACTTCCGCCCCGGGAACCTCACCGCGCTGCGCGAGCTGGCGCTGCTGTGGGTCGCCGACCGGGTGGACGAGTACCTCCAGGAGTACCGGGGCGAGCACAACATCCGCTCCACCTGGCAGGCTCGCGAGCGGATCGTCGTAGGTCTGACCGGCGGACCGGAGGGACGTACGCTCATCCGCCGTGCCGCCCGGCTCGCCGAGAAGGGTGCGGGCGGCGAGGTCCTGGCCGTCTACATCGCCGCCAGCGACGGCCTCACCTCCGCCTCCCCCAAGGAACTGGCCGTCCAGCGCACCCTGGTCGAGGACCTCGGCGGCACCTTCCACCACGTCATAGGCGACAACATCCCCGACGCGCTGCTGGAGTTCGCCCGCGGGTGCAACGCCACCCAGATCGTGCTGGGCGTCAGCCGCCGCCGCTCCTGGCAGTCCGTGTTCCGCCCCGGTGTCAGCGCCACCGTAGCCCGCGAATCGGGCCCGGACCTCGACGTCCACATCGTCACCCACGACGAGGCCGCCAAGGGCCGCCGCAGCCTGCCCGTCGCACGCGGCGCACGGCTCGGCCGCTCGCGCATCATCTGGGGCTGGCTCACCGGCATCGCCGGCCCCGCCCTGCTCACCGTGCTGTTGAGCCGGCTCGTCCCCGAGCTCGGTCTCGCGAACGACATGCTGCTCTTCCTCACGTTCACGGTGGCGGCGGCCCTGCTCGGCGGCCTGCTCCCCGCGCTCGCCTCGGCGGCGTTCGGGTCCCTGCTGCTGAACTACTACTTCACTCCGCCGCTGCACGAGTTCACGATCTCCGACCCGAAGAACATCGTCGCCATCGCGATCTTCGTCGGTGTCGCGGTGTCGGTGGCCTCGGTAGTGGACCTGGCCGCCCGACGCACGCACCAGGCCGCCCGCCTGCGCGCCGAATCCGAGATCCTCTCCTTCCTCGCCGGCAGCGTCCTGCGCGGTGAGAACTCCCTCGACGCGCTCCTAGAGCGGCTTCGCGAGACCTTCGCCATGCAGTCGGTCGTCCTCCTGGAACGCAGCAGCGAGGTGGACCCCTGGACGACGGCGGCGTCCGTCGGCACCGGTCCCGTCGGCCGACCCGAGGACGCGGATGTCGACCTCCCCATGGGCGACAACATGGCCCTCGCCCTCACGGGCCGGGTCCTGCCCGCCGAGGACCGCCGCGTCCTGGGCGCCTTCGCCGCCCAGGCAGCCGTCGTACTCGACCGCCAGCGCCTCGTCGACGAGGCGGAGAAGTCCCGCGAACTCGCCGAGGCCAATCGCATCCGCACCGCGCTCCTCGCCGCCGTCAGCCACGACCTGCGCACCCCGCTCGCCGGGATCAAGGCCTCCGTCACCTCCCTGCGCTCCGACGACGTCGAATGGTCCGAGGAGGACAAGGCCGAACTCCTCGAAGGCATCGAGGACGGAGCCGACCGCCTCGCCGCCCTGATCGGCAACCTCCTCGACATGTCCCGCCTCAACACCGGCACCGTCGTCCCGCTGATCCGCGAAACGGATCTCGACGAGGTCGTCCCCATGGCCCTGGGCGGCGTACCCGAGGACAGCGTCGCGCTCGACATCCCCGAGACCCTGCCGATGGTCGCCGTCGACCGGGGGCTGCTGGAGCGGGCCGTCGCCAACATCGTCGAGAACGCCGTCAAGTACAGTCCCGACGGCCAACCCGTCCACGTCTCCGCCAGCGCCCTCGCCAGCCGCGTCGAGCTGCGCGTCGTCGACCGCGGGCCCGGCGTCCCGGACGAGGCCAAGAACCGCATCTTCGAACCCTTCCAGCGCCACGGCGACGCCCCGCGCGGTGCCGGCGTGGGCCTCGGCCTGGCTGTGGCCCGCGGCTTCACCGAGGCCATCGGCGGCACCCTCACCGCCGAGGACACCCCGGGCGGGGGCCTCACCATGGTCATCACGCTCCCCATGGCAGGGGACGCCCCTGCGGTATCACCGGAGCTCCCGACGTCCGCGGTCACCTGACGACGGGGCGAGCGGCAGGGCGGCTCAAACCGACGATCGCGGGTCACCTCACGGCCCGCGATGGTCTCCGTACCGGTGCAGCGGGCCCGGCATTGCCCCGCGCAGGGGCCAACGACAGAAACACGCGAGCCGTCCGGCCCCGGTATCCCCCCACCGGAGAGCCGGACGGCTCATGTGTTGTGCGACGGGTGACCGACACACGGTCGCATCGCCCCGTACCCCCACGGTGGGACCATGCGCCCTCGGGCGGTGTTCAGGTCACCGCCCGTCGGCCGCGTGCCGCCGGTCCGTCGTCCGGCTCCGTCGCAACACCAGTCTGCTCCGGGCGGACGGCCCCGGCAGTACTCCTTGACGGGTTCCTTCCGCACGGAAGTCGATCTTTGATGCGGCTCTGACGAGAGGTCATCAGAAGGCCGTCAAGAAGCCTTCGAGCGCTTGCCTCCACGTCCCCGATGCGCTGGGATTGCGCCATGAACAGCGGTCCGCGCCATGACGATCGGCCACCGAATCGGGTGCAGCCGACGGCGCCCGCTGTCCGCCCGGCCCTCTGACGTCGGCCGCGCGTCCTCCCCGTACCTGCCGTCAGCCCCCTGAAGGGCGCTGACCGAAGCCGCGTACGCATCCTCACCTCCACCGCACGGACCGAGCCCACGCACAGCCTCGCGCTGGGGCGCCGGGCGCTTCGGCCATGCCCGTTTCCAGGAATCCCACATGTCTTCATCCCTGTCCGGCCGTACCGTCCTCGTCACCGGCGCCACCTCCGGCATCGGCTACGAGACCGCCCGCCGGCTCGCCGAGCGCGGCGCCACCGTCCTCCTCCACGGCCGTACGCCCGAGGAAGCCCACGCCGCCGCCGACCGGCTCGTGGCCACCGCCGGGGTGGACGGCGCCCGTCTCCGGCCGCTCGCCGCCGACTTCGTGCGCCTGGAGGAGGTCGAGAACCTCGCCCACGCCGTCGTACGGGAGCACCCGCGCCTGGACGTACTCGTCAACAACGCGGCCATCGCCGCACCCGAGCGCCACACACTCACCGCCGACGGCAACGAGATCTCCTTCCAGGTCAACTTCCTGGCGCACTACCTCCTCACCACCATGCTGGAGCCGGCCCTCACCAGCGACCCCGGTGGTCGCGTCGTCAACGTCTCCTCCGCCCTCCACCGCACGGGCGCCATCCAGTGGAACGACCCGCAGCGCGTGCGGCGTTACTCGCGCCTCGCCGCATACGCCCAGTCGCAGCTCGCGCTGACCGTCTTCGCCGCCGATCCGCGCGTCACCGCCGTCTCCGTCGACCCCGGTGTGTGCGAGACCGGTCTTCTCCCGCTGTACGGGCACGAGGGCGCGCCGGCCGCCGAGGGCGCGCAGCACGTCGTACGGCTCTGCGACCCGGCCACCGAGATCGTCAACGGCGCCTACTACGACCGCTCCGAGCGCGTCGCCCCGGCCCCCGCCGCCACCGAGGACCGCACCGTCAAGCGCCTCAACAAGCTCGCCGACCTCCTCGTCGGCCACATCGCCTGAAGGGATACACGGACATGTCCAAGCGCGCACGCAAGAAGAGGGCCCGCCGCAGGAAGGGCTCCAACCACGGCAGCAAACCCAACTGCTAGCCACCAGCCCAACCCGTGGGGCGGCCCTCCGACAGGTCCGCCCCACTTCCCGGCGACTCGACACGCTCATTCGCGCTCACCTGGACGTATGACGCGCGGTGCGGGCAGCCCGGTCACCGCTGAGGAACAAGATCTGGAGCCGGGCCTAGGATTTACCCGTGAGCACGGCAGACGACGACCGCATCGCCCTGGACCTCCTCGACGCCCATCTCGAAGACCTGTGGCGGGCAGCCGTCGAACTCCAGCGGGGAAACCGGGCCGTCGTCCCCGAAGCACCGCGCGAGCTGGGCGGGGCCGCTGCGGACGGTGCGGCCACGGAACTCCTGCGGTGGGGGTACGGAGAGCTGGCCGGCATTCCGCGCTCGCCGGCCGACGTGTTCGCCCGCAGCGTCGGCAGCACCCTCATGGAGGTGCGGCGGCGGCGCAGCCCCTGGAACGCGGCGGCCCTGCGCCTGCTGGAGGACCCGTACGTCTTCCTCGCCACCGGTCCGCGCCGGCACAAGGACTGGGCCGAGGACGTGCTCGCCCTGATGCACCGTGAGGTCCCGGACCCGCGCGGCTGGCTCCGGATCGACGGCGACCGGGCCGACCATGCCCGCTATGCCGTGCCGGCGTACCCCTTCGAGCCGCCGCCCGCCGCCGAGTTCCAGGACCGCCTGCACGAGCTGGAGCCGGCGGGGGCCGTCACCGCGCTCGCCGTCATGGCGGAGGAGTGGAACGAAGGCCGGCCCGTCCGGAACCGGCCGGAGCGCGATGCCCTGCTGGCCGACGCGCGGTTCCTGCTGGACCGCTACGGCCCGGACGCCCGGTTCTGGACGAACGCCCAGGACGCGGCCGCGGATCCCGCCCGGGACTTCGTCCAGGCCGGCCTCGAAGGGACGAGGGTCTACGGGTTCATCACAGGCGAGTACACCAACGGCCTCGACCTGTTCGACGAACTGGGCCTCATCGCCGTGTCCGACGAAGAGGTCGGGGTCTTCTGGTCCTTCGGCGCATACTGACACCGGCTCCCCTGCACCTGGACCCGTCCGGATCCCTCGCCCGTCACCCCCACGGGGGTGCCTGATGTTCTTTCGTCATCCACCACCAGCACCCGGGGCATCGACGCACCACTGATGTCGGGCACGGCTTGCTACGTGAACGCACCCGTCCGGGGCACGCCGGTATCAGAGCCGTGTCAAGGACTGGCCGACCTCCTTGAGGCACGCCTGGCCAGGCAGTTGGATGAGTGATGTGAACAGCGGTCTGCGCCACGACGACCGGCCACCACATACGGTGCGCCCGGCCTCGCACGCTGCTCACCTTCCGGTGCGCTGACGTACCGCTCCCGATCCGCGGCCGCCTGCCCCCGCCGTCAGGCACGCCCCCCTCCCCTACATCACAGCCCGCGCACCACAAGGGAGAGTTGATGATCGAAATCGCACCGCAGCGACTGCCCACCCTGAGCCGGTGGTTTCCCACCGGCTCTCCCGGCCTGGGGGCACTCGCCGAGCACGTGCTGACCACAGGCACCGGCTACTGGTGGGCCGATCGTCCCGACCGGCCCCGCGTCCTCGCCGTCAGCTGCGCGGACCACGTGCTGCTGCGCGGCGACCCCAGCGCGCTCACCCCGGACGCCCTGGCCCGGTTCGCGGACCGGTACGTCGAGGCGCCCGCACGCTGCTGGCCCGCCCTCGGCTCCGCGTTCGAGCGCGTGGTCCCCCGGGAACGGATGCTGTACGTCCACCAGGCTCAGGCATCGGTACGCCTCCCCCGTACGCCGCGTGGCGTGACGGTGCGGCGGCTGACACCCGAGGACGTTCCGGCACTGGCCGAGCTGCGCTCCGAGAGCGCCTGGATCCACGCCAGTTGGGGTGGCCCCTCCCGGCTGGCCACCTCGGGCCACGCCTGGGCCGCTTTCGCCAAGGGCCGGATCCTCTCCATCGCCTGCACCTACTTCCTCGGCAGCGCCTACGAGGACATCGCGGTCGTCACCGTGCCCGACCACCGCCGCGAACGTCTCGCACTGGCCTGCGTCGCCGGCTTGGCGGCCGATATCCAGGCACGCGGACGCACCGCGAGCTGGTGCTGCTCGCGCGACAACCGACCCAGCCGGCTGCTGGCCTGGACGGCCGGATTCCGGCTCACCCGCGAATACGTCCACCACGCCACGGGCCGCGCCCTGGCACGCGATGTCCGGCCAACGCCGATGCCGGCATCGGGCGTGGCCTCAGCCCTGGCCTGATGGCCGACTCGCCGGCGGGTGATGTCGCTGGTGTGGTGTTCGTTCGTCGTAGAGCCGCGAGGACCTGGACGCGGGCCGGCACCACGAGGAACAAGTCCGTACCGACGCCGCGCGTTCCGCCCCCACCCGAGTCGACGCGGACCGTGCGGTCACGCGACGCCGACCGGGCTTCCCGGCACACCGCCTTCACCCTGTCGATGTAACGGCCGTCAATACACCGTCAAAGTCCACCCCGGTGCCGTCAGGAGTGCATCAGGGACGTTTCGTTCACGACCTCGCCGGTGTTCGCTGGTGAGGTTGAGGGCGTCCGGAGGAGTCGGGTACGGGTGAGTACGGAGAATGTCGTCGGCATCGTCATCGCGGTCTGCCTGGTCGGGTATCTGATCCTGGCGTTCTTCTTTCCCGAGAAGTTCTGAGCATGACGACGACGGACGCGGACGGCCTGACGGCAGCGGCGGTACAGCCGGTCGTCCGGCCCGGAAGGCTCAAGGTCTTCCTGGGTGCGGCCCCCGGGGTCGGGAAGACGTACCGGATGCTCGACGAGGCCCACCGCCGGGTGGCGCGTGGAGCGGACGTGGTGGCCGGTCTCGCGGAGTGCCACCGGCGCCGGCACACCGAGGCGAGGCTCGACGGCCTGGAGATACTGCCCTTGGCCGGCCACGACTACCGTGGCGGCCGGTATGCCGGGTTGGACCGGGAAGCGCTGCTGTCCCGGCGTCCGCAGGTGGTGCTGATCGACGAGCTCGCCCACACCAACGTCCCGGGCGGCGGCCGGCACCCGAAGCGCTGGCAGGACGTCGAGGACATCCTCGCCGCCGGGATCGACGTCGTCACCACGCTCAACATCCAGCACCTGGAGTCGCTGAGCGACGTCGTCGAGAAGATCACCGGGGTGCCGCAGCGCGAGACGGTGCCCGACGAGTTCGTACGCCGCGCCGACGAGATCGAGCTGGTCGACATACCCCCCGAGGGACTTCGGCGCCGGATGGCCCACGGCAACATCTGTCCCCCGGAACGGATCGACGCCTCCCTCGCCCACTACTTCCGCCCCGGCAACCTCATCGCGCTGCGGGAGCTGGCCCTGCTGTGGCTGGCCGGGCGGGTGGACGAGGCCCTCCACAAGTACCGCGTCGAGCACGGCATCGGGGAGGTCTGGGAGACCCGGGAGCGGGTGGTGGTGGCGCTCACGGGCGGCCCCGAGGGGGAGACCCTGATCCGTCGCGCCGCCCGCATCGCCGGCCGCTCCGCGGGTGGCGAACTGCTCGCCGTGCACATCGCACGCAGCGACGCCCTCGCCGCCGGGGTCTCGCACGCGGCGCTCGCCGCGCAGCGGGCCCTCGTCGAGGACCTGGGCGGCAGCTACCACTCCGTCGTCGGCGACGAAGTCCCCACCGCCCTGGTGGACTTCGCCACGGCGGAGAACGCCACCCAGCTCGTCCTCGGTACGAGCCGCCGCCGCAGGCTGGAACGTTTCCTCACCGGCAGGGGAATCGGCGAGACCGTCGTCGCTCTCTCCGAGGACATCGACGTCCACATGGTCACGCACGAGCGGGCCGGCCACGGCCGTCTGCTGCCCTCCCGGCGCCGCACGCTGCCCACCTCCCGCCTCGTCGCCGGACCCGTGGCCGGTGTCGTCCTCCCGGTACTGCTCACCCTCGCCCTGGACCGGATGCGCGGCACGCTGAACCTGACCAGCGAGGCACTGCTGTTCCTGGTGGCCGTCGTGGGCGTGGCCTGCATCGGAGGCGTCGCCTCCGCCGTGATCGCGGCACTGACCGCCGCCCTGCTCCTCAACTACTGGTTCATGCCGCCCATGGGCGAGTTCCACGTCGGCGCCGCGGTCGAGCGGGCCCGCCTGGTCGAAGCCGCCGCCGAGGTCGAACCCATCAAGGCCGCCGACCGTCTGCGCACCGCCCTGCTGCGGGCCGTCAGCCACGACCTGCGGACCCCGCTGGCCGGGGCGCTGGCGGCGATCGGCTCGCTGCGCGCCCCGGACGTGGACTTCTCCGAGGAGGACCGGGCGGAGCTGCTCGAATCCGCCGAGATGTCGCTGAACCGGCTGAACCGGCTGGTGGAGAACCTGCTCGACCTCAGCCGCCTGCAGGCCGGCGCCCTCAGCCTCGAACTGCGGGCCACCACCCCGGAGGAGGTCCTGCCCCCCGCTCTGGAATCACTGGACCTGCCGTCGGCGGACACGCCCCGCATCGACCTGCAGAACCTGGAAACGGTGCCGGCGCTGCAGGCCGACCCCCCGCTGCTCGAACGGGTGCTGGCGAACCTGGTCGGCAACGCGGTCCGCCACGCCCCCGGCGACCGTCCGGTGCTGGTGACGGCGAGCGCCCTGGCCGGGCGGGTCGAGGTCAGGATCGCCGACCGGGGCCCCGGCATCGCCGCCGACGACCGCGAGCGCGCCTTCGAGCCCTTCCAGCGCCTCGGCGACCGTGACAACACCACCGGACTCGGCCTCGGCCTCGCCCTGGCCCGGGGACTGACGGAGGCGATGAACGGCACCCTCACCCCCGAGGACACCCCTGGCGGGGGTCTGACCATGGTCCTGTCCCTGCCCGTCGCCAAGGACGGACTCGAACCCGGCCCGGGCGGCATGCTCAGTACTTCGTGACCTGGGAGCGGAAAGCGTCCATGGTCAGGATCTTCTCGGGGACGGGCAGGGTGATGGTGAACTTCTCTCCGAAGCCGTCGTACGTGGTGGTGCTGGTGCGGCCGTCGCGCTGCGATTCCAGCAGGAGCAGCCGTTGCCGGTCCTTGTCGATGAGGTAGACGTCTTCGGACTTTCCTGCGGTGACCTCCACCGCTTGCGCCTGCCTGCCGGCGACGGCGCGGTCCTTGCCCTGGGTTCGGTGCCCCGCCTCCGCGATCTTGTAGTACATGTCGCAGCCCTGCTCCGCCTTCGTGGTCACGTAGGAGGACCTGAGCTCTGCCGGCACGGTGACCTGCTGGCCGCGCTGCCGCAGGGCGCCGGCGAACAGGTCGGCGCTGGTGTACGAGGTTCCGTCCTTGCAGTAGATGTCGCCCGACACACCCCCCGTGACCTCCACATGGAGGCCTTGAGCAGGGTCCGACCACATCTCCTGCTTCGCACCGGCGAAGGCCGTGGTACTCCCCGACGAATGGAACGACTCGTTCAGCATCCGGGTGTTCGCAGCCTTGACGAGCGACACCGCGTCTGCGTCCGGCGCCTTCCCGGCGCCGTCGCCGCATCCGGCCACCGTGGCGGTGAGTACGGCCGCGAGGGCGATGGACCGGGCGAGGCCGATCTTCGTGAACATGGGTGGACGGTCTCCATCGGTCGTTCCGGCCGGCGTCATCTGGCGAGGTCGTGTGGGGTCGGCGTAGCGGGGGCCGGGCTCCATGTCCCGTGAACCCCTCCCCCCTCGACCTCTCCTGATCCAAACACGGCAACTACGCGCGGACCAAGCGGTGTTGCGTCAAGGAGACGTATGGTTGACGGGACAAGAGCTCGTCACCTGGGCACACTCAAGCGCTCTCCATAGGATCTGGTCTGTGAACGATGACGACGAGCCGGTCTTCAAGCGAAGCAAGTGGGGCACGAACCGCTACTACTACAACCCCCGCAATCCCCTCGGGCTCACGCTGATCGTCATCAGCCTGCTCTTCGCCGGAACGGCGTTGATCCTCATGGCCAACCGCGCCGGCCCCTTCAGGCCACCGCCCGATCCCGCGCCATGGAGCCCGCCACCGTTCGACTACTCCTGGCCGCCGCATTCGAGCCCGCCCACCACGCCTGCTCCGACACCGGGCACGACAAGCACGCCGACCCACCGCGCCGCAGGCGGCGCGGGAGCCGGGGCCGGTTACACGGCGAGCGCGTAGGCCAGGAGAAGCATGAGGGAGACCGTCGTGACCATGAAGAACACATAGCGCGCCGGAACCGCGGGCGCTTCGCTTCCCGGCTGCCGGCGCTCGGCTTCGAGGTGCTCCCGGAGCAGCCTTCCGGAAGGAATCGCACCGATGGTGAACCCGACCCATGTGAAGGAGTACATGACCACCATCTGCCGCGCGCTCCACGGCACGGCCCCCAGGACGCCCAACGCCGTCATCACGAGCAGGAACACGACGGAGACACCGGCCGCCAGGGCGGTCGGCCGGAGCGTTCTCAGACAGCGCTGTACACCGAGGCAGAGCACGGACGTGGCGAAGACGGCCATGGCCACCAGCCAGCCGATGGGGAGTCGCGCGAGGATGTCGGGTCCCTTCGGATCGGGCCAGGGGGCTGCCAGCGTAGCTTCCCCCTGACCCTGTCCCGGTTCCCAGGCCGTCACCGGCCGTACTGTCAGCCGAAAATGGACGACAGCGTCGACGTGACCGGCGAGATCAGGTCGTGGCCGAACTGTGTGATCTTCGTGGCCACGGGAGCCACCGCCTTGCCGCCCACCTTGCTCAGGGCCCCGATCCACTGGGACTGCCCGAAGGTGACGAGTCCCAGCGCGGTGCTGCCGGCGGAGGACCAGAACTCGCTGCTGTTCCATCCGTAGCCGATGCCGGTGAGGATCGTGCTGATCCCGGAGACCGCGACGGATGCGATGCCCAGGCCGAAGGCCAGGGGCTCAAGGACGATGGCGGCGGGCGGGAAGATCAGCCCACCGATGCCCGCGAGGGCGCTCGCGAAGCCCAGGCCGGTGCTGAGCCAGTTCGTGGCGTTGGCCCACCACTTCACGTCCTTGTACCAGGGAACGTCAGCGCCCTTGACGGTGTCGTTGTCAGCGGTGTCGGCCGGGGACTTGCCCGCGTCCTTGGCGGCCTGTGCGTCAGCGGCCGCCTGCCTGGCCGCCGCGGCGAGCTCCTGCTGCCTCTTCTCCGCGGCGATCTCGTGGGCCTGGCTCGCGGCCTCGGCCGCCGTCCTCGCGTCCTGGCCGGCCTGCGTGGCCGACGAGTGGGCGGAAGCGGCGGACGCCTGGGCGGCGTTGGCGGACGCCGATGCGCTGCGTGCGGCGTCGAAGGCGCGGTTGGCGGAGTGGTTCGCCGAGCGCGCGGCGGTGCGGGCGGTGGCCGCCGCCTGACTCGCCTTGTCGGCGGAGGCCTGCGCGTCCTTGGCCGACTGGTCGGCCGCGTCGGCGTTCAGCTTCGCCTGCTGCGCGGAGTTCGCCGCCTGCGTGGCCCAGTCCTTGGCCTTGTTCGCCCATTCGATGGCCTCGGCGGCCGCGTTGCGGGCGACGGCCGCCGCCTGCTGGGCGCGGGCGGCGTCCTCCTGCGCCTTCTGCGCGATCTTCGCGGCCGCGGCGATCGCACCCTGCATGGCGGCGATGTGGCTGGCCGAGTCGTAGTCGAGCTGCGCCGTCTTGTACTGGACCGAGGAGATGAAGTTCCGGCGCAGCCACGCCGGGCCCTCCATCGCCGCCTGGGCGTGGGCCCTGGTGTAGGGGCCGGCCTTGTCCGAGGAGAGCAGGGCGGTGGTGGCGACCGTGTCGTCCTCCCGCTGCGCCGCCTCGCCGGTGACGGTGAGGAACTCGTACAGGGCCTCCACGGTCCCGGCGTTCAGCGCGGTGTTGGCCGCCTTCGTGACCGCCTTGCCCGGGTTGGCGGCGAGGGCGCGCGTCACCGCCACGCGGGCTTCCGTCGCGGACGCCTGGACGAGCCCGCCGTCCAGGAACTTGGCCGCCGCGTCCGGGTCCCTGCTCTCCAGGGCCCGGGCCGCGGCATAGCCGATGTCCGGCGGCAGGGTCCGGGCGAGGTAGAGACTGGTCTCCCGGTCGTCCTGCCGCTGGGCGAGCTGCCGGTCGGTGTCGATCCAGACGTGGATGTCGGAGTCGGCGCCGGACAGGGCGAACCGCGCGGCCTCGTGCGTCCAGGTGCCGTGTGAGGTCCCCATCACGGCGACGGCGGCCTTGCGGCCCAGCCCGGTCGCGAGACCGGTGTCGCCCGCCTTGAGGGCCGTCTCGGCCTGGGCGATGAGGTCCTTCGTGGCCTGTGCGGCCTGCTCGGCCTGGGTGCGCTTCTCGGCGTACGCCTCCCGCTCGCCCTGCTCGATCTGGGCGAGCAGCCGGACCTCCTGGACCGCCCGCTGGGTGTCCTGGTCGAGGCGCTGCCACTCGGCCTCGCGTGCGGCCTTCTCCACCGCGACGGCCTGGGCGACGGCATCGGTGGCGGTGTTCGCGGCCTTGGTGGCCTCGTTGGCGAACTCGGTCGACTTCTTCGCGTACTCCACGGCCTGACCGGCGTACTGGGCGGCCCACTCGGCCGCCGCGGCGGCGTTGTCCGCGTGTGCGGCGGCACTGTTGGCCGCGTCCCGGGCGGTACGTGCCGCCGCTGCGGCCGCGTTGGCCAGGGCCTGGGCCGTGCCGGCGGCGTTGGTGGCGATCGTGGCGTTGGTGCCGGCGATCTGGGCCTGGCGCTTGGCTTCGGCGGCCTCGGCCTGGGCGGCGCCGGCGGCACTGGCGGCGGCGGCCGAGGCGTTGGCGGCGGCCGCGGCGTTGCGGGCGGCGGACGCGGCGGCATCGCCGGCGCTCGCGGCCTGGGCGGAGGCGTTCGCGGCGCTGTCGGCGGCCGCGGCCGCGTTGCGCGCCTGGGCCGCGGCGGTGCGGGCGACCACGGCGGCGTCCTTGGCGGCCTGCGCCTGGGAGGCGTCCTTGGACGCGGCGATGGCCGCGTTGTAGGCCTGGGCGGCGGCGGAGCCCGCGTTGGCCGCGGCCTGGCTCGCGGCGGTGGCGGCGTAGGCGGCGCGGCGCGAGGCCTGGATGGCGGCGTGGGAGGCGACGGTGGCGACCCGGGCCGCGTCGGCGGCGCCCGTGGCGGCCTCGCTCGCCTTGCGGGCCGCCTTGCCGGACTTGATCACGTCCTGCTGCGCGGCCTGGGCCTCGGCGGCAGCCTTCTCGGCCGCGTCCTTGGCCTTGGCGGCGGCCTCGACGGCACGGGCCGAGGCCTCCTCGGCCTGCTTGGTCATCGCGTCGGCCTTCTTGCCCTCGCGCTGGACGACCGCGACCAGTTCCTGGATCTTCATGGCCTCCTGGTCGCGGGCCCGCGCGATGTGCTGGCCGATGTCCAGGAACCACTCGACGTCCTTCGCGGTACCGGAGAGCGCCCGGGTCGCGTACTTCTGCACCTCCGGGCCCGACTGGAAGGAGAGCTTGGAGGCTTCGACCCGCATGTCCTCCAGACGCGCCGTGTACTGGCCGTCCAGGAGGAACGTCTCCAGCGCCGCCTGGGAACCGTCGGTCAGGGCGGTGCTGCCGACACGGTTGACCGCCCGTCCGCCCACGGCCATCACCGTGGTCGTGGCGACCCGCAGGTCTTCCATGATGGCGGCCTTGAAGCCACCGCCGAGATAGGCGGCTATGGCGGAGTCACCGCCGTTGATCGCGGCCGTGACCTCGCGCCGGCTGCCCTTGCCGCCGCCGGCGAGCGAGCTGATGATGGCGACGCGGTTGTCCTCGGCGGTCTCCGAAGCCAGCTTCGTGGCCAGGAAGCTCTGGACGTCGGCGTCGGTGCCGGTCAGCGCGGCGGCGGCAGCGGCGCGGACGGCCTTGCCGCCCAGCAGCCACGCCTTCACGACCTTGGCACGGTCGGTGTCGGGGAGACGGAACGGGTCGCCGTCACCTCCGTCCGGCGGGGGAACGGTGGCGGCCAGGGCGGCCACGGGGTTGAGTACGAGGCTCGATGTGGTGATGGCAACCGTGGTGGCGGCAACGGCGCCGAGAACCCGGCGCCGGCTCCAATAGATGGTGTCCAAAACGACCCTTCGCTATCGGCGCCCGATGGCGCGAGTTTTCTTCGCCGAGGCAAGGGTGCGCCCGGCCGGTTCCAAGGGATTCCCTCCGCGACCTTATGCAGCAATCGAGTGGTTGACTACTCGTCACATACCCTGCGCGGGCTGGATTGTCGGTGGGTCCGCGCAAGTGAACCAGGCATTCCGTCACGCGCATGGCCGTCTGAAGATGGCCTTCGTCATGCGAATCCCGGATTCCGCGACCACGGGACCCATCGAATGAAGTGACGCAAGTCACTCGTCGCCCCTCCGGGGCGCCCAATACCCCTCGCTAATGGTCCATCAAGATTCTTTTCCGAAGGTTGAGTTCGGCGCGGAACGGTCCGCTACGATGCCGCTCGGAAGTGGGGGACTTCCCGGGTCCGGCATGCCGTGCACGAGCATGCCGGATATTCGGAATCCAGCCTTCACATCCGTGTTGACAGCCGTTCCGGGTTTTGAACCGGAACCGATGACGGGGACAGCGATGAAGGCACGCAAGACCATGCTCCGTGCTGTTGGCGCCGCACTTGGCGCAGGCGCCCTCGCATGGGTCGCGATCGGGAGCGGACTCTCCGGCGCTCCGGCCCGCGCGGACAGCTCCGCGATGAAGGCGGTCGCCGAGGAGGGGCCGGGCTACGCCATCGAGGACTTCGGCTACCCGAACGCCGACAAGATCCTCGCCGAGAAGCACATCACCCTCAAGCGCGGCGACGGGCACATCCTCCTCGCCGACTGCGGCAGCGCGACCGATCTGATGGAGGTCTGGTCCCGTGCGAACGAGAAGATCTGCTTCCGCGTCACCGGCACCAAGGGCTACCTGACCCTGGAGATCCCCGCGGTCTTCGCCGTCAAGGGCAACGCCTACTCCGCCAAGGTCGACATGACCGTCGGCGCGGAGGAGAAGACGTTCGACGTCAACAAGAACGCCTGGACGCCGGTCGGCGAGAGCGCCGACGAACAGGGCCGCGACTTCATGCTCATGGAGATCCGCACCAGCAAGTAGCACCGGCGACGCCCGTACCGGGCCGACGGCGGCTTCGTGCGGACGCCCGTACCGGGCCATCGGCACCGCCCCATTGAACCCGTCGGCCGAGTGACCGACCGATGCCGCGGCGTTGCGAGGCCATGCCCACGCGCCCGCGTCCTGCCTGCGAAGGAACACTCACATGTCCGCACTCCGTCCGCGCGCTGCACGGATCTCCGGCCTGCTGGCCACCTCCGCCCTGCTGTCGACGGCCCTGATGACCGCGACCCCTGCCGTCGCGGTCTCCGGCCCCGAGGCTGCCGCCGGCGCACACCCGTACGCCGTCCGGCTCGACATCGGCGACGAGGCCAACTCCCGTGCCTGCACGGGCACACTCGTCGACCGCTTCTGGGTCCTGACCGCCGCGAGCTGCCTCGCCGCCACCCCGGGAAGCACGGTCCCGGCCGGCAAGCCGGCCCTCAAGACGACCGCGACGCTCAGCGACGGCAAGGCCGTCGAGGTCACCGAGGTCGCGCCGCGCACCGACCGGGACGCCGCCCTCGTACGGCTCGCCACCCCGGTCACCGGGATCGCGCCCGCCCTCCTCGCCACCGCGGCCCCGGCGACCGGTGCCGAGCTGACCGCGGCCGGGTTCGGCCGTACGAAGACGGAGTGGGTGCCGGACAAGCTCCACACCGGCACCTTCACCGTCAACTCCGCCACCGCCACCACCCTCGCCATCACCGGTAAGGGCACCGACGTACTCTGCAAGGGCGACACCGGCGGCCCGCTGCTCAACTCCGCGGGCCAGATCACCGGTGTCAACTCCCGCTCCTGGCAGGGCGGCTGCCTGGGAACCCCGGCCACGGAGACGCGTACGGGCGCCATCTCCACCCGCACCGACGACCTGGCCCAGTGGCTGCGGGACGTCCGCTTCACCACCGCCTCGATCCAGAACGCGCTGAGCAACCGCTGCGCGTACGTCGGTTGGCGCACCCCCGACAACGGCGCCCCGGCCCAGCAGGTCGACTGCGACCCGCAGTACGCCGACCAGCTCTGGAAGCTGGAGCCGGTCCCGGGCGGCTACCAGATCCGCAACCACTTCAACAACCGCTGCCTGGTGGTCTCGTGGCGCACCCCGGAGGACGGCGCGCCCGTGACGCAGTACGACTGCCACCCGGAGTTCGCCGACCAGGTGTGGAAGCTGGAGCCGGTCGCCGGCGGCGGCTACTCCATCCGGAACTCGGTGAGCAACAAGTGCATGTACGTCTCGTGGCGCACGCCGGAATGGGGCGCGCCCCTGACTCAGGTGGGCTGCGATTCACAGTACGTCGACCAGGTCTGGAAGATCTGAACGACCTGACACGCCGAGAGAAAGCGGGGCGCCCTCGGTCCGGCCGTCAAGGGCGACCTCGCCTTTCGCGCTCTCGGTGCGGAATTCGACTGCCTGAAACACTCCAGGCGCCTCCATTGACGATCGGCTGGAATTCGCTTCGGAAAGTCGAGTTGAAGACATGCGCGATCTGGCGATCGGCTCAAAATAAGGGGCTTTCCAGGGTGGCGCGCTCGCGCTTCCGGGTGGTCCCTCTCTTCGGAACGCCCCCTTCACATTCGTGTTGACGGCGGTTTCGGCCATCGGCCGAACCGACGAACGGGACAGGATCGAAGGCACGCAAGACAATGCTCCGTGCTGTCGGCGCGGCCCTCGGCACGGGTCGACATGACGACGGGTACTGAGGAGACGACGTTCGACGTGAACAAGAACGCCTGGACGCCGGTCGGCGAGAGCGCCGACGAACAGGGCCGCGACTTCACGCTCATGGAAATCCGCACGTCCAGGTAGACCGGCGGCACTCACGCCGCACCACCCGCACCGCGCCGTTCCCTTGAGCCCGTCGGCCCGAGGGGGCCGAACGACGCTCCGGCATGCGTGTGGACGTTCCCGCACGCCCGCGCTCTGCTGTCGAAGGAAGAACATGTCTGCATCCCGTCCGCGCGCCGCGCGGATCCCCGGCTTGTTGGCCGCCACCGCTGTGATGTCGGTGGGTCTCGCCGTTCCGGCCACTCCCGCCCTCGGCGGTGGCCGGACCCGAGGCCGCCGCCGGACAGCTCCCGTCCGTCGTGAAGCTCGGCCTCGGCAATGAGAACGACTCCCGTGCGTATACGGGTGTGTTGGTCGACCGTTTCTGGGTACTGACGGCCGCCGGCTGTTTCGCCGGCACGCCCGGTACTCCGGTTCCGGCGGGCAAGCCTGCGCTGAAGACCACCGCGACGCTCAGCGACGGCAAGGCGGTCGAGATCACCGAGATCGTCCCGCGCGACGACCGCGACGCGGCCCTGGTCCGGCTGGCCACCGCCGTCACCACCATCAAGCCGACGACACTGGCCGCTGCCGCGCCGGCCGCGAACGCCGAGCTGACCGCGGCCGGGTTCGGCCGTACGAAGACGGAGTGGGTGCCGGACAAGCTCCACAGCGGCACCTTCACCGTCAACTCCACCACCGCCACCACCCTCGCCATCACCGGCAAGGGCACCGACGTACTCTGCAAGGGCGACACCGGCGGCCCGCTGCTGAACTCCGCGGGCCAGATCGCCGGTGTCAACTCCCGTTCCTGGCAGAGCGGCTGCCTGGGAACCCAGGCCACGAAGTCGCGTACGGGCGCCATCTCCACCCGCACCGACGACCTGGCCCAGTGGATCAACACCACCACGTACCGCGCCCCTGCGACGTCCAGCGACTTCAACGGCGACGGCAAAACGGACCTCGCCCTCACCGGCGGCCAAGGCTGGACCTGCCTGCCCGTAGCCATCTCCAAAGGCGACGGCACCTTCAACGTCACCTGCAACACCCCCGGCATGGACTGGGGCGACTGGGCAGCCGAAAACGGCGTGAAGGTCGCCTAGGTTCTGTCTCTTTGGTCGGCGTCGGGTCCAGATGAGGATGCCGGCGATGTGGAGTGCGGCCTGGTAGGCGATGGCGAGCTTGTCGGTTCGGGTGGCCAGGCCGCGCCACTGTTAGGCCCGGTCAGCCAGCACCGCGAAGGGCCGGGTTCGTGGTCTTCCGGGGCCGGTGCGGGGCACGCGAATGCGGGACATCACGCCCTCGAAGGCGGGCGCGTCACCGGCCTGACCTGAAGTGACGATGAAGGCCAGGGGTCGTGCCCCGCCGTCTGAGGCCAGGTGGGGTTGCCGGGATCGGCAAGGTGCTCATCGTGACGGCCGAGGCGGAGAAGTCCTTCCGGTGGAACGTCGAGAGGATCGAACTGCTCATCCTGGCAGGTCTGATCCTCGTGATGGCGACAGCGGCGTACGTGTGGCGTCGCTCGATGCGGCCGGGAGACCACTTCCCGCTCCAGGAGGTGCGGCGCTCCCCGTCGCCGGAGCCGTCACCCACCCCGGTGGGCGGGTCCTGATCCGTCACCTTCCGCCGCCTCGGCCGCCCGTACCCGTTGCTCCTCGCGAGCGGAGCCGACGTCCCGTTCCAGGGGTGTACGGCTCACGGCCGTCGCGAGGTCCTCCAAGGCCTGCTTCTGCATTTCCGCCCCGCGCCGCACCACCGGGCTCCCGTCCCCGGCGGCGGCGCCCTCCCATGCGTGGAGCGCCTCCTCCACGCGCGCCCAGTCCGGATTCCTGTGCTCGCGCACGTCGACCGCCGCCTGCGCGGTGTCCGCCTCCAGGGCCTCGGCGAGCCGCTCCGCCTCGGGGACGGGACGGCTGTCGTCCCGCAGGACATGGCTCTCCATGAGCATCGCCGCCCGGTCGAACCCCTTGAGCGCCTCCTGCGCCTCCTCCGCCTCGCGTGACGTCAGGCCCCTGGGGCGGACCGGTTCCTGCCTCGCCCGGTCGTACGTCTCCTGCCAGGCGGCATGTGCCTCCCTGCTCGCCAGCAGTGCCCTGCGCAGGTCGGCGTGATGTTCCCGGGTCGGTTCGGCGTAGCTGCGGAGCACCGCGGCCGCGTAACGGCCCTCGGCGGCGAGCCAGTCCGCAAGCCGGCCCGGCAGCCGGGGTGTCTCCCATGCGGGGAACACCACGTACGCCAACATCGCCAGGGCCCCGCCGAGCAGGGTGAGCACCACCCGCTCCGGGACCGTCTGCTCCCATGCCTGGCCGCCCATGCCGAGCAGGAAGACGACGTATGCGGCAGTGAAGCAATGGGAGTAGGCGTAGCCAGTACGGTTCAGCATGAACGACAGGCCCGCCGAGACCACCGCCAGCAGGCCGAACACCTGGGCGTCCGGACCCAGGGCCCGCACCGTCCCGGTGGCGAGCGCGACCCCCGCCAGGGTCCCGGCGAGACGGGCCACCGCCCGCGCGTACGTCCGGTGGAAGTCCGGTCGCATCACCATCACCGAGGTGATGGGCACCCAGTAGCCGTGGCCCACCGGCAGCCGGGCGGCGATCAGGTAGCCGAGCGTGGCCACCGCCGCCAGGCGGACGGCGTGCCGGAACACGGGAGAGTCCCGGCGGAGCTCAGGGCGGACCGCCCGGACCACGACCGGGACCAGCCGGAACATGGTCGGGCGCACCAGGAAATGGGCGTTCGCGGGGCCGGGCGGCGCGGGCGTCCTCCCACGCGTGCCGCACCGGGCGACCTCCAAGGCCTCGCCGAGCAGTTCCACGAGCCGCGCGGCAGCCTGCCGCGCGGGGCCCTCCAGCACCTCGTGCTCCTCGTCGACGCGCAGGGCGTCCGTGCTTTCGGGCGACACCTCGGCGGGAGTGCCGCGGCGGATCGAACGGGCGGCCGCGTCCAGGACCTCGGCGGCCGCGTCGAGCAACTCCCGCGCGCGGTCCCGCCCGGGTCCCTCCGCCGGGGCGCCGACGTCCGGGTCGGCGAGTGCGGCGACGACCGGCCGAATGCGCTCGGCGAGCCCCCGGGGGCCGTGCAGGACGGGGGGACGGGTGCGGGCCTGCGAGGGCGTCACGGCGGCCGCGTCCCGGGCCGTCATCAACGGTTCCGGGTCGAACGGGGCGGTCGGGTCGTGCCGCAGCCGGCGGGCGTAGTCCGCCACGGCGGCCAGGGCGTCGGCGAGCGCGTCACGGTGCGCCCCCCAACGGCGGATCGGGAACAGCAGGATCAGCAGGGCCTGCGCCACGCCCCCGAGCGCGATGATCCCGGCGTGCTCCAGAGCCCGCCCGACGCTCGTGGGCAGGGTGACGGTCACCAGCATGCTGCCGACCGTCGTCGCCGCGACGATCCCGGCGGTCGATCCGACGGCCCACGCCATCCCTGCGGCAAAGGCCCATACGGCCAGCAGTGGGAGGAACGTCGCGAGTCGTCCCGCGGCCAGATAGCCCAGGAAGGTGCTGAGTGCCAGACCTACGCCCGCGCCGAGCGCGATGACCTTGCGGGGACGCCAGGTGCGCTGGAAAGTGGCTGCGCCCGCAGAGTAGGCGCCGAGGGCGGCGGACGCGGCGTAGGCCGGGGAGGCCAGCCACAGCGCCGGCCCGATGACGATCGACACCCCCACAGCTGTGCGCAGCGCGAGCAGGGGCTCCAGTCGCGCCTCCTCGATCGTGAGCCCGGATCGCACGACTTCCCGGAGGGCCCGCAGCCACGTCACGGGCAGGAGCCTAGCCGGACCCCCTACCGGGTCGCGCCGGCCACGCCGCCGCCTCCTGTCCTCGGATCCCTCGCCGCTTGTGCCCCTTCCCTGGTCCGTGCGGATCCAGGACCACCTTGGTCCGGAGTCGACGCATCTCCGACTCAGGTCACCAGCTGGTCACCGTGGTCGCCTTGGAGCATGTGGCGACGTTCCTTTTCGCGCGTGGAGTAGGCGGCTGCGCGGATCGCCTCGTCGCTCTCCAAGCCTGATCCCAGCGCGCCGGCCACCGTGGCGACCGAAGCGACGAACCAGGACAACGTGAAGTACTCCGTGGCGTGCAGCGGGGTTCCCGTCATGGAAGCGAACACTCGGTCGTTGAGGATGAACAGCGCCCACGCCAAGTTGATGGCCATCAAACCCACGTAGCAGACGAGCGCCCCGATACCCACGGTGAGGACCGTCGAGGTGTTGTAGAGCCGCGCCCTCTGCCTCGCCTCCGGCGAGCCCTCTGTCGTTCGGTGCCATAGCTCCCCGTCCACGATCAGCCAGCCGGTCATGAGGCCGACGGACCCGACCATGGCGATCACGAGGCGTGGCGCGCTCAGGGCCCCGGAGAGGCTCCAGGTCGTGGAGTCCAGGGTGGCGATGGCCCCCGTGGCGAGTGCGGCCGCCAGGGCTTTCGACAGGCCCGATACCAGCCGCCAAGGCCGGTTGGCGCGGACCATGCCGACGAGCACCCGCAGGTAACCGCGCGGCCCGCTGACGACGTATCGAAGATCGGCGGTCTCCTCGTCACCGACCTGGCCCCGATGGACAGGCGCGAGCCGACCGGCAAAAGGGCCCAGAAGCGGCTGACTCTGCGGAAACCCCTCAGCCCCGGTGGCCTGCGGACCCACCAAGCCGAGCACGGCTTCTTCCACGGCCCGCCGAGCCCGCGTCTGCAGCCGCAAGCCCCCCAGGGAAGGAAGGGACAGCAGCGCCAAGCCGTGTTCGTGGCTCAGATCGACAACGATCTTGCGCCCGTGTGAGTGCAGCGGAAGGTCGGTGAGGGCCACCACGACGTCCCAGTTCTCCGCACTTCCCCGGTCCATGATCCGGCGCATCAGGGTGGGCGGGTCCTCGGTCCCCGAGGTGAACGGCTCACTGACCACCTTGACGTCGAACCGTCGCCCCTGGCCCGCCTTTTCGGCGAGCCGATCAGGAAGTATCCGGGCGATGCGCTGCGCGATGTCCGTGGGCGCGTCCGGATCCGCCAGGAGAGCCACGACCGTAACGTCCTGCGACGACACCCGCACGACCGGACCATCCTCCTCGGCTGCTCTCCGCGATTGCAGGGGTTCACAGGATGCCCCGGGGTGAAGGCGAAGCAGCGGTGACACGCTGTTCCTGGGCAGGGTCAGCGCGACGACACGGACCCGCCCGCTACCGGCCGACGCCCCTCGGAGTCGGCGCTGACCAGGTTTCCCCTCCTTTCCCGGTGCTCGTGCACGAGGCGGATCGCCATGGCGCCTTCACCGGTCGCCGAGGCCACCCGTTTCACCGAGCCACTTCTGACGTCGCCGGCGGCGAAGACCCCGGGAAGGGTGGTCTCCAGCAGCATCGGATCGCGGCCCAGCGAGGCCCACCGGTTCGCGTCGGCCACCGCCCGGGCGTCGCCGCCGGTGAGGACGAAGCCCTTCTCGTCCAGGGCCAGCACGCCCCCCAGCCATTCCGTGCGCGGCCGGGCCCCGATGAACACGAACAGCGCCGCGGCCTGCAGCTCACGGCGCTCATTGCTTGCGTTGTCCTCCACCGTCAGCGACTCCAGCTTCTCCTCCCCGGCGACGCCCCGTACTTCGGTGTGGAGCAGCACCTCGATCTTGGGGTGCTGTTCCACCTGGTCCACCAGGTAGCGCGACATGTCCGCGTTGAGGTCGCCGCCCCGGACGAGGAGGTGGACCCCGGACGCGTGTTGGGCGAGGAACAGCGCCGCTTGCCCGGCGGAGTTCCCGCCGCCGACCACGGCGACCGGGTCCGCCCGGCAGAGGCCGGCCTCGTGGACCGTCGCCGCGTAGTAGACGCTGATGCCTTCCAGGCGGTCGATGCCGGGCACTTCGAGCCTGCGGTACCGCACTCCCGAGGCGAGCACCACGGCGCCGGCCCGGGCCCGGGATCCGTCTGTGAACGTGACGACGTACTCGTCGTCCTGCGGGGTGAGCGTGCTGACCTCCGCCGGCACCATGAGGCGGGCGCCGAACTTGTGGGCCTGGAGCACCGCACGTTCGATGAGTTCGCCCCCGGAGATGCCGGACGGGAAGCCGAGGTAGTTCTCGATGCGGGACGAGGTCGCGGCCTGGCCACCGGTGGCCACGGCGTCGACGGTGACCGTGGTGAGGCCGTCGGAGGCACCGTACACGGCGGCGGCGAGTCCTGCGGGGCCCGCACCGACCACCATGACGTCGCACCGTTCGTTCTCGGGCGAGGGGGCGGGCAGCCCGATGAGGCGGGCGAGTTCGGCGTTGCTCGGATTGCGCAGGAGCCGCTCGCCCTGCCAGAGGACCACCGGCGTCTCCTCGGGGCGGATGGCGAACCGGCGCAGCAGCGCCTCGGCCTCCTTGTCCCTCTCCAGATCCACCCAGCGGTGGGGCAGCCGGTTGCGGGCGGCGAACTCGCGCAGCCGCAGCGTGTCCCGTGAATAGCACGACCCCAGGATCCGGAAGCCGGCGCCGAGGCCGATGAGCAGGTACCTGCGGCCCAGGTAGGCGCGGAGGATCAGGTCGCCGAGGACGGGGTCGCTGCCGACCAGGGCGCGTTGCCGCTCCACCGGTACGGCCAGGATCTCGCCGGCCTCGCGCACCACGGCGGTGTTGAACGCTGCCTGGCCTTCCAGCAGTCCGAGTTCGCCCAGGAACCTGCCGGGTCCGTGCACGGCCACCGTCCGCTCGTCGGGGCCGCCCTGGTCGTGGAGGATTTCGACGGTCCCGCTGAGGATCGCGAGGAACTCCCGGAACGGCTCGCCCTCGCGGTACAGCACCTCGCCCTCGGCGGTCCTGCGGCGCTCGCCGTGCGCGGTCAGGTCCTCCAGCTGCTCCGGCGTGAGGCGGGGGAACGCCCCGTACCGGTCTGGTGTCTCGCGGACCGCACCATTCTCGTGCTCGGCCGTGCTCATCAGACCAGGGCCTCGTGAACGTAGCACCAGCGCCAGTCCTCTCCCGGCTCGAAGGACTGCACGACGGGGTGACCGACGCTCCCGGCATGCCGTCTGGCGTGCTTGAGGGGGGAGGAGTCGCAGCAGCCCACATGCCCACAGGTGAGGCAGAGGCGCAGGTGCAGCCACGGGGAATGCTCCCTGAGGCACTCCTCGCAGCCCTGCGGGGTACGCGGTGTCACTGGGCGCACCATCGCCAGGTGCGGGTCGACAATCGTGGCCATGAGAGTTTTCCTTCCGTGCATGGGCCTGATCGGCCGCGGCCGACGATCTTCCTCAGCACCGTCGTCCTCACCCTCCCGCAGTGGTCTGCCTGCCCGCCATCGCCTGCTCGACCCACGAGCGCAGGACGTGCGCGGGTGCCGCGCCGGCCTGCCGGGCGACCGTCTCGCCCCGGTCCAGGACGAGCAGGGTCGGCACCGCCTGGACCTCGAACCGCCGACTGAGCCGTGGGTTCCGGTCGACGTCGACCTTGACGAGCTTGATCCGTCCCGCGAGGTCCCGGGCGACCTGTTCGAGGGCTGGGCTGACCATGCGGCAGGGGCCGCACCAGGTGGCCCAGAGGTCGACGACGACGGGCACCGTGGCGTTGTCGGCGACCTCGGCGAAGTCGTCGTCGCCCGCGTCGACGACCCAGGGCAGGGGCTGCTTGCAGTGGCCGCACTTGGGCCGTCCCCCGGCGGCCACGGGAATCCGGTTGCCGCGCCCGCAGTTCGGGCAGGTCACCGTCGTCGTCCGGGTGGTGTTCACGCCGCCCTCGTTTCCCGGTGGCCCTCCTGCTGGTCGTAGGTGACCACCAGCTCTGCGTGCTCGGCGTCGACGCGCACCGTAGCGCCGTCCTGGACGTCGCCGCGCAGCAGGGCGCGTCCGACCAGTGTCTCGACCTCGTGGGAGATGTAACGCCGCAGCGGCCGGGCCCCGTACACCGGGTCGTAGCCCTGGTGGGCGATCAGCTCTCTCGCACTGTCGGACAGTTCGACGGTGATGCGGCGCTCGGCGAGCCGCCGCCGCAGCTCGTCGAACTGCAGCTCCACGATCCGCTCGATCTGCCGCTCACCGAGCGGCTTGAACAGCACGATGTCGTCGACGCGGTTGAGGAACTCCGGACGGAAGTGCCCGCGCAGCTCGCCCATCACCAGGGCGCGGGCGTCGGGCTTGATCTCACCCTCGGCGGTGGCGCCGTCGAGGAGGTGCTCGGAGCCGATGTTGGACGTCATGATGATCACGGTGTTGCGGAAGTCGACGGTGCGGCCCTGGGCGTCGGTGATGCGACCGTCATCGAGGATCTGCAGCAGCGTGTTGAAGACATCGGTGTGCGCCTTCTCGATCTCGTCGAACAGGACGACCGAGTACGGCTTGCGGCGCACGGCCTCGGTGAGCTGGCCGCCCTCCTCGTAGCCGACGTATCCGGGCGGTGCGCCCATGAGCCGGCTGACGGTGTGCCGCTCCTGGTACTCGCTCATGTCGAGGCGGACCATGTTCTCCTCGGAGTCGAACAGGGTCCGGGCGAGGGTCTTGGCCAGCTCGGTCTTCCCGACGCCGGTGGGGCCGAGGAAGATGAACGAGCCGATGGGACGGCGAGGGTCGCGGATGCCGGAGCGGGCACGGATGATGGCGTCGGTGACGAGCTTGACGGCCTCGTCCTGGCCGATGACGCGCTCGCGCAGGATCTCGTCGAGGCGCAGCAGCTTCTCGCGTTCGCCCTCCTGGAGGCGGGCGACGGGTACGCCGGTCCAGGCGGCGACGATCTCGGCGATCTCCTCCTCGGTGACGACCTCGCGCAGCAGCCGGTTCTGACCTTGTTTGGCGGCCAGTTGCTCCTCCTCCGCGGCGAGTCGCCGCTCCAGGTCCTGGACGCGGCCGTAGCGCAGTTCGGCGGCGAGGTTGAGGTCGTAGGCGCGTTCGGCCTCCTCTGCCTCGTGGCGGACCTGTTCCAGTTCCTGGCGCAGTTCCTGCACGCGGCGGATCGCCTGCCGTTCGGCCTCCCACTGGGCGTGTTTGGCGTCGGCCTCTCCGCGCAGGTCGCCCAGTTCCCTGCGCAGCTCTTCCAGGCGCGTCTTGCTGGCGGGGTCGGTCTCCTTGGACAGGGCGGCATCCTCGATCTCCAGCCGCGTGACGCGGCGGGTGATCTCGTCGAGTTCGGCGGGCATCGAGTCGATCTCGGTACGCAGTCTGGCGCACGCCTCGTCGACGAGGTCGATGGCCTTGTCGGGCAGGAACCGATCGGTGATGTAACGGTGGCTGAGGGTGGCCGCGGAGACCAGCGCGGTGTCCTGGATCTTCACACCGTGGAAGACCTCCAGGCGTTCGCGCAGTCCGCGCAGGATGGAGATGGTGTCCTCCACGCTGGGCTCCTCGACCAGGACCTGCTGGAAGCGGCGTTCGAGGGCGGCGTCCTTCTCGATGTGCTTGCGGTACTCGTCGAGGGTGGTGGCGCCGACCATGTGGAGTTCGCCTCGGGCCAGCATCGGCTTGAGCATGTTGCCGGCGTCCATGGCTCCTTCGGCGGCGCCTGCGCCGACGACGGTGTGGAGTTCGTCGACGAAGAGCAGGATGCGCCCTTCGGCGGCCTTCACCTCGGACAGCACGGCCTTGAGGCGTTCCTCGAACTCGCCGCGGTACTTGGCGCCGGCGACCAGGGAGCCCATGTCCAGGGCGAACACCGTCCTGTCGCGCAGGCCCTCGGGGACATCGCCGCGGACGATGCGCTGGGCCAGGCCCTCGACGATGGCGGTCTTGCCGACGCCGGGGTCACCGATGAGGACGGGGTTGTTCTTGGTCTTGCGGCTGAGGATCTGGGTGACGCGGCGGATCTCCGCGTCACGGCCGATGACCGGGTCCAGCCGCCCGGACCGGGCCTCGACGACGAGGTCACGTCCGTACTTCTCAAGAGCTTCGTAGGCCACTTCGGGGTTGGCGGAGGTGACGCGCTGGTTGCCGCGGACCTGGGTGAGCGCGCCCAGGAACGAGTCCCTGGTGATGCCGGCCTGTTTGAGCAGTCGCCCGGCGGCGGTCGAAGAGCTCTCCTCGGCGAGGGCGAGCAGGAGGTGTTCCACGGACACGTACTCGTCCTTGAGGCGTTTGGCCTCCCGTTCGGCGGTGTCGAGCAGGTGGGCGAGGCGCTGGGTGACGAAGACCTGGCCGGGTGCCGCGCCGGGGCCGGTGACCTTCGGGCGACGGGAGAGTTCCTCGCGCACGGCCTCGCGCAGTCCCTTCGGCTCCTTGCCGGCCTGCTCCAGCAACCGCGGGATCAGACCGTCCTCCTGATCGAGAAGTGCGAGCAGCAGGTGTTCCCCGTCGACCTCGGTGTGCCCCATGCGGCCGGCCGCGGTCTGGGCCTCCTGGAGGGCTTCCTGGGACTTCTGGGTGAGACGGTTCATGTCCATGGGGGTGTTTCACTCCTCGTGCCGCGGCCGCGCAGGGCGGCTTCGAGCAGGCTGATGCGGTCGAGCAGGTCGAGCACCAGGCCGATGGATGCGTAGTTGAGGCAGAGTCCGGTGCGCAGCCGCTGGATGCGGGCGAGGACCGCCGGGGCCGCGGGGTCGAACACCAGGTGCCCCGCGGCGTCGCGTTCGGCGTCGATCAGGCCGAGGGCGACGAACCGGCGGATCAGATCGGGGTGGAGGCCCGAGCGACGGGCCACGGCGTCGAGGGAGAGCCTGGGGGCGGGCACGAGCGCGTACCGGACGGCCGTCGAGGCGGTGAGGTCGGCGCGCGCTCGCACCGGACGGTTGCCCATGCCGGCCCGGCCGGGGCCTGACGCTCCCGCGGGTGGTTCGTTCATCACGTCCTCCTGGGGTCGTACGAGGAGGCGGCGGCGAGCTCCGCGAACAGTTCGCGCTCCCGGTCGCCGAGGGTGGGTGGCACCACGATGCGGAGTTCGGCGTACAGGTCGCCGTTCGCGCCGCGGGGGTTCGGCATGCCCTCGCCGCGCAGCCGCAGCCGCCGGCCGCTGGACGAGCCCGCGGGCACCGTGACCTTGGCCGTGCCGCCGCCGGGGGTGGGCACCGGTACGGTCGCACCCAGGGCCGCCTCCCAGGGGGCCACCGGGACCTGGACGTGCACGTCGCGGCCGTCCAGCCGGAACCGGGGATGGGGCTGGATACGCACGCGCAGGTACAGGTCGCCCGCGGCGGCGTCACCACTGCCCCGACCGCCCTCGCCCGCCAGCCGGATGCGCTGCCCGTCGGTGACGCCCGGCGGCACGTCGACCTCGTACCGCCGCGGCTGCCCGGTGGGACCGGCGAGCGTGACGGTGCGGCGGCCGCCTCGGTACGCCTCCTCGACGGTGAGCGACAGCTCGGCCTCCTGGTCCGCGCCGGGTACGCCGCCTCGGGCGGCGCCGGCACCGAACATGGAGCCGAACAGGTCCTCGATGTCGATGCCCTCCGCTGCGAAGTCGTCTCCGAAGCCGGTGTACCGGACCCGAGGACCGCCGCCGCCTGCGGTCGTGCGACCGCGGAAGCCGCCGCCCGCTCCGGCCGCGACCCGCTCGTCGAAGTCCTCCGGAATCTTGCGGAAATCCTCGCCGAAGCGGTCGTAGCGGGCCCGGGTCTTGGGATCGGACAGGACGCTGTATGCCTCGTTGAGGTCCTTGAAACGCTCTTCCGCCCCAGGGTCCTTGTTGACGTCGGGGTGGTGCCTGCGGGCGAGTTTGCGATATGCCTGCTGGATCTCGTCCTGGCTCGCGGACCGCGACACCCCGAGCGCCTCGTAGTAGTCCCGCGCCATGACCGGTCACTCCCGCTTAGCGACGGTCACGGCGGCGGGCCTGAGCTGCCGCTCGCCGTCCCCGTAGCCGGGGCGCAGTACCTCGACGACCGTGCCCGGTGGGGCGTCGGGGTCCTGGACGACGCCGACCACCTCGTGCCGGGCCGGGTCGAAGGAGACGCCGGTCTCCGCGTACCGCGGGTAGCCCAGCAGTTCGAGGACGCTCACCGCTTGGTCGCGTACGGCCCGGATGCCCTCCACGATCGCGCCCGGATCGGCGTCCGCGTGGGTCAGGGCGAGTTCGAGGTTGTCGAGGACCGGCAGGAAGGCGGCCGCCGTGCGGGACCGCTCCACCGCCCGTTCACGCTCCATTTCCCTGGCGTGACGCTTGCGCAGGTTGTCGAGGTCGGCGAGTGCCCGCCGCCAGCGGTCCTCCAGTTCCTGGATCGCGGTCGTGTACTCGTCCTCGGCAGGCGCGGGGCCGGCGGCATCGGGTCCCGGTTCGCCGTCCGCCGCTCCGGACCGGGTCGGCCCCGGCTGGGGCAGGTCCCCGCGAGGGGGGCGTCCGGCGCCTTCCGGGACCGGGTCGACCGGATCCGACGCGGCCCGGTCGGGTTCCTGGGGGTAGGTGGGCATGGCGCGCCTCAGCCCTTGTCGAACTCGGCGTCGATGACATCGTCGTCTCCGCCCCCGCCACTCGTGGGACCGCCGGTGGCGGAGTCCTGGGCGGGACCTCCGCCCGTAGCGGCGGCGCCCTGATGGGCCGCCAGCCCGGCGAGCACCTGCTGGAGTTCGGAGGTCAGGGGCCGCACCCGCTCGACGCCCGCCTCTTCCTTGACCGCCGCCCGGGCGTCCGACACGAGCATCTCGCCGCGTGCCTTCTCGTGCGCGGGCGCTGCGTCGCCCAGTTCGGCGAGACGCTTCTCGACCTGGTACGCGATGGCGTCGAGTTCGTTGCGGGCGTCGACGGCCTCGCGGAGTGCCTTGTCCTGGCCCTGGTTGCTTTCGGCCTCCTGGACCATGCGTTCGACCTCACTGCGGTCCAGGTTGGAGCTCTCGCTGATGGTGATGCCCTGTTCCTTGCCGGTGTCCCGGTCGCGGGCCTTGACGTCGAGGATGCCGTTGGCGTCGATGTCGAAGGTGACCTCGATCTGGGCTTCGCCCCGCGGCGCCGGCCGGATGTCGGTGAGCTGGAACCGGCCCAGCACCCGGTTGTCGGCGGCCCGCTCGCGCTCGCCCTGGAGGACCACCACGTCGACGGCCGGCTGGTTGTCCTCGGCGGTGGAGAAGGTCTCGCTGCGGCGCACCGGGATGGTGGTGTTCCGCTCGATGATCTTCGTCATCACTCCGCCGCGTGTCTCCACGCCCAGCGACAAGGGGGTCACGTCGAGCAGCAGGACGTCCTTGACCTCACCCTTGAGCACCCCTGCCTGGATCGCGGCACCGAGGGCCACGACCTCGTCGGGGTTGACGCTCATGTTGGGTTCCTTGCCGCCGGTCAGTCGGCGGACCAGAGTCTGGACAGCGGGGATGCGGGTGGATCCGCCGACGAGGATGACCTCGTCGATGTCGCTCTCGCCGACCTTGGCGTCGGCGATGGCCTGCTGGACCGGTCCCAGGCAGCGCTCCACCAGGTCGCCGGTGATCTGCTCGAACGTGGACCGCATGATCGAGTCGGTGAGGTGCTTGGGCCCGGCGGCGTCGGCGGTGATGAACGGCAGGCTGACCTGCGTCTGCGTCACCGAACTCAGCTCGGTCTTGGCCTTCTCCGCCGCCTCGAACAATCGTTGCAGCGCCTGCGCGTCCTGGCGCAGGTCGATGCCGTTCTCCTTCTGGAAGTCGTCCGCGAGGTGATCCACCAGACGCCGGTCGAAGTCGTCGCCGCCCAGGTGGCTGTCGCCTGCGGTGGAGCGCACCTCCACCACGCCGTCGCCGACGTCGAGGATGCTCACGTCGAAGGTGCCGCCGCCCAGGTCGAAGACGAGGACGGTCTCGTGCTCCTTCTTGTCCACGCCGTACGCGAGGGCGGCCGCCGTCGGCTCGTTGATGATCCGCAGCACCTCCAGTCCCGCGATCCGTCCGGCGTCCTTGGTGGCGGTGCGCTGGGCGTCGTTGAAGTAGGCGGGCACGGTGATGACCGCCTCCGTGACCCGCTCCCCGAGCTGCTTGGAGGCGTCGTCCGTGAGTTTGCGCAGCACCTGTGCGCTGATCTCCTCGGGCGCGTACAGCTTGTCGCGCACCTTGAAGCGGGCCGCTCCGCCGTCGCCCTCGACGACGTCGTACGCCACCGCCCTGGCCTCGTCGGAGATCTCGTCGAAATGCCGGCCGATGAACCGCTTGGCCGAGTAGATGGTGCCCTTGGGATTGAGGATCGCCTGGCGCCGGGCCAGCTGGCCCACCAGACGTTCCCCGGTGTCGGTGAAGGCCACCACGGACGGTGTCGTGCGGTTGCCCTCGCTGTTGGGCACGACGGATGGCTCTCCGCCCTCCCACACGGCGATCACCGAGTTGGTGGTGCCCAGGTCGATGCCCACTGCCTTGGCCATGAGGAACTCCTCCCGGTACGGCGCCTGCGCCGACTTTCCGGATCACGTTCGTTCAGGTACGGGTGGGACCTCCGCCAGTGGTCTGCAGCCCGCCGAACAGCGGGCGGAGCAGGACACCGCGGGCAACCCTGTGGAGCTGCTCGCTCACCGCCCGTCCTTCCTACCGGTGCCGGTGCGCGCGGACGGTCTCCGAGCACTCCTCCGCTCCTCAGGGTGGCGGGCCGAGTGGTTCCACGCCTGCCCCTGGCGAGCCAGAAACGCACGGGGCCGGTCGCCCCACGAGTACGAGAGGAGGAATCGAACATCTCGTATGAGCCGCCCCGGCAGGCACCACGGCTCGGCTGTAGGCTCGAAGGGAACGGAGTGATCCGATGGCCAGCAGCCGGGCGCACCACCTGTACCGCCGCCGCTGCGACCGTGAGAGCGGCCTTCCGCGGGGCAGGGGCGGGCGGCTCCCCGTGGCGGCGCGGAGAGGGTCTCTCCCACCCCGCGGCATCGGGCGGCACCCCACGGCCTCGGGTCGAGGGCTCCGCCCGTCCGCTCCGGCTTCGGCTCCGGCTCCGGCTCCGGCTCCGGCTCCGGCTCCGGCTCCGGCTCCGGCCGACCATGCCTCCCACGACCTGATGGCGCTCTCCAGGGCCCTGTTCGACTCCCTGGACGAAGGCGAGATCCTGAGCCTGGCCATGGACCACATAGCCGCCACAGGGCCGTACAGCGTCGAGGCCGGATACCTCGCGGTGGACGGCGACCTGGTCCCAAGCCGGAGCAACGGGCAGATCCATGCCCTGGCCGTGGACCGGAGGGTACGGGAGCTGGCCGGGGAGGACGGCGCTGTGACCGTGGCCGGCCGCCCCAGGGGCCAGGGCCTGGGGCTACGCGGGCTTGAGAGGCTCCACGGCTACCTCGTGGTGACCTCCCGCTCCCGGCCCACCGAGGCCGAGCGCTTCCTGCTCGCCACGCTGGTCCGGCACACCGGAGCTGCGCTGTCGGTCGCCTACGCACACCGGCGCCGGCGCGAGGACGCTCTGGAGCTGCACCGGCTGAGGGAGGAGCGGACGGCCCTCCAGGGGCAGCTGATCTCCGTCGTGGCCGAGCTGGGGTACCAGCGGTCCGTTCACGCGCTCCTGGCCGACGTCGCCGCCTCGGGCGGCGGCGAGGAAGCCATCACCCGCGCACTGCACGGGCTCACCGGACTCCCCGCGCTGGTCGAGGACCGCTTCGGTCGGCTGAGGTGCTGGACCGGCCCCGATCGCCCCGACCCCTATCCCGAACCGGACCCCGTGCGCCAGGACGAAATGCTGTACGCCGTCGCCCGTCGGGCCGGGCCGGTGCGGATGGAGGACCGGCTGGTCACCCTGGTCCGCCCGCAGGGCGAGATCCTGGGCGTGCTGGCCCTGGTCGATGCCCGGGGCGAGGCCGATGAGCACACCGTGCTCGCGCTGGAACACGCCGCCGCGTCGCTCGCCCCGCAGCTGGCGCACCTGCGCAATCTGGCCGAAGTGGAGTCGAGGCTGCACCGCGAGCTGGCCGACGACCTCCTGGCGGGGACGGACGAGGCGAGCGCCTACGCCCGGTCCGAGGCAGTCGGACACGACCTGCACCGCCGCCACTACGTCGTCGTGGTGCAGTGGTCGAACCGGACCGCGGACGCTTCCTTCGCGCAGACCGTGGGCCGGGCGGCCTCTGCCGTGGGCATGCACTCGCTGCTCACCCGGCGTGCCGACCACGTGGTCCTGGTCGCCGACGACAGGCCGCACGCCCGCGCGCTGTACGAGGCGCTCGCCCGGGAGACCGGCACACGGACCGGGACCATCGGGGTGAGCGCCCCTTGCGACGCCCTGGACGACCTCCCCCACCGCTACGAGGAGGCGCAGCGCGCCCTGGAAGTGCGCCGCCACTCCCGTGAGCGCTACGGCACGACGTTCTTCGACGAGCTGGGCCTCTACCGCATCCTGGGACCCGGCAACGACTACCGGGAACTGGAGACGTTCGTCCACGAGTGGCTCGGGCAGCTGATCGACTACGACTCACGGCACCACACGGCCATGGTGGAGACGCTGTCCCGATACTTCGACTGCGGCGGCAACTACGACGAGACCGCCGAATCCCTCGCGATCCACCGCAGCACGCTGCGCTATCGGCTCCAGCGCATCCGCAACATCAGCGGCAACGACCTCGCGAACGTCGAGGACCGGCTCAACCTCCAGGTGGCGACCCGGGTGTGGAAGATCGTGCTGGGCGAACAGGCAGGAAACCGGCATCGTTGAACGCGATACGGCAGGCCCCCGGCTGACCGGTGCGCAGCCCCTCGCGCCGTCGTCAGGAGCGCGCGAGCCGGGCCGCGAGGTAGGGCGCGGTGGCGCTGCGGCGGGCTCTCGCCACCTTGGCCGGCGGGCCCGCCGCGACCACCCGCCCACCCGCGTCGCCGCCGCCCGGACCGAGGTCGATGACCCAGTCGGCGGTGGCGATCGTGTCCAGGTCGTGCTCGACGAGGACGACCGTGTTGCCGGCGTCGACGAGCCGGTGCAGCTGTCGCAGCAGCAGCGCGACGTCCGCGGGGTGCAGCCCAGCCGTCGGCTCGTCGAGCAGGTAGAGCGCGTGGCCGCGGCGGGCTCGCTGCAGTTCGGTGGCCAGTTTGATGCGTTGCGCCTCACCACCGCTGAGTTCCGTCGCGGGCTGCCCCAGCCGCAGGTACCCCAGTCCCACCTCGCGCAACGTCTCCAGACTGCGGGAGGCGGCCGGGACGGCGGACAGGAACGCGGCGGCGGCGTCGACGGAGAGCGCCAGCACTTCCGCGATGTTCTTGCCGCGGTAGGTGACTTCCAGCGTTTCGGCGTTGTACCGGGCGCCCTGGCAGCTCGGGCACGGTGCGTAGGTGCCGGGCAGGAAGAGCAGTTCCACCGCGACGAATCCTTCGCCCTGGCAGGTCTCGCACCGTCCTTCGGGCACGTTGAAGGAGAACCGCCCGGCCGAGTAGCCGCGCGCCTCGGCCTCGTCCGTCGACGCGTACAGCTTGCGCACCGCGTCGAACAACCCCGTGTACGTGGCCAGGTTGGAACGGGGAGTTCGGCCGATGGGCCGTTGGTCGACCCGGACCAGCCGGTCGAACGACTCGGCCCCCGACGCGTTCTGAACGTCAACGACCGGCTGCGCCTCGTCGGGCTCCTCGGGTACGAGTCCGAGGTGGCTGCGGACGACCTCGGCGAGCACCTGCGTCACCAGTGTCGACTTTCCGGAACCGGACACGCCCGTCACCGCCGTCAGTACGCACAGCGGTACGTCGACGGACACGTCGTGCAGATTGTGGCGGGAGACTCCCCTCAGGTGCAGCCAGCCCTGCGGTGTGCGCGGGCGGTGATCGAGCGGTTTGGCGCGCCCGAACAGGTACTGGCTCGTGGCCGACTCCGCCACCCGCTCCAGACCGGCGACCGGGCCGCTGTACAGCACGCGGCCGCCTCCCTCGCCCGCGCCGGGGCCGATGTCGACCACCCAGTCCGCCCGCCGTACGACGTCCATGTCGTGCTCCACGACGAACAGCGAGTTGCCCGCCGTCTTGAGGCGCTCCAGCACGTCCAGCAGCGGTTCCGCGTCGGCCGGGTGCAGGCCCGCGGAGGGTTCGTCGAGGACGTAGACGACGCCGAACAGCCCCGAGCGCAGCTGGGTGGCGATCCGCAGGCGCTGCGCCTCGCCGGGCGAGAGGGTCGTCGAGCGGCGCCCGAGGCTGAGATATCCGAGGCCCAGGTCGAGCAGTACGTCGACCCGCGCGACCAGATCGCCGCAGATCCGGACCGCGGCCTCGGTCGTCTCCCCCGATCGGGCGGTCGAGGTGGTGGCGTCGGCCTCGGACCGTTCCGCGACGGGCCGCAGCAGCCCCACGACCTCGGTGAGCGGCATCGCGTTGATCTCGGCGATGGAACGTCCGGCGAAGGTGACGGCGAGCGCCTCGGGCCGCAGTCCGCTGCCGTGACACTCGGGGCAGGGCACGCTCCTGACGAACCGGAGCGCGCGTTCGCGCATCTTCTCGCTCTTGGAGTCGGCAAGGACGTGCATGACGTGCTTGCGGGCGCTCCAGAACTTGCCCTGGTAGCCGTAGTCGACGCGGTCCTCCTCCGGCTCGATGTACACGGAGGGCTGCTCGTCGGTGTACAGCAGCCAGTTCCGGTCCCTCTTCTTGAGCCTGCGCCACGGCCGGTCGATGTCGATCCCCAGGCCGCTCACGACACTGCGCAGGTTGGCTCCCTGCCAGGCGCCCGGCCAGGCGGCGATCGCCCCCTCGCGGATGCTCAGCGAGGGGTCCGGGACGAGCAGCTCCTCGGCGACGTCGTGTACGACGCCCAGTCCGTGGCATTCGGGGCAGGCGCCGGCCGTGGTGTTGGGTGAGAACGACTCGGCTTCCAGCCGTGCCGCCCCGGGGGGATAGGTGCCGGCGCGGGAGTACAGCATGCGCAGCAGATTGGACAGCGTGGTGAGGGTGCCGACCGTCGAGCGCGAGCTGGGCGACCCGCGTCGCTGCTGCAGGGCCACGGCCGGTGGCAGTCCGGTGATTTCCTGCACGTGCGGTGCACCGACCTGGTGCAACAGTCTTCGTGCGTACGGTGCCACGGACTCGAAGTAGCGCCGCTGGGCCTCCGCGTAGAGCGTGCCGAACGCGAGCGAGGACTTGCCCGAACCGGAGACGCCGGTGAAGGCGACCATCGCGTCCCGCGGAACGTCGACGTCGATGTTCCGCAGGTTGTTCTCACTGGCGCCCCGGACATGCACGAAGGGGTCAGTCCCGTCCTTGCTCACCCTTCCTGACTACCTGATCGCGCCGGGAACCGCGCGACATGCGCCGTCCCCGGGCCTCGCTCAATCGACCTACTCCATAAAGGTGCAGGTCAGCGCGCCCGTCCGCGTGCTTTCAGGGGCACCGGCGGGAGCTGCGGAGCGGGGATCGGGGGGCCGTCGTAGCCCTTTACCTCGCCGAAGCGCGAGCCGTTCATCCAGTCCTCGCGGGCCTGGACGATCTCCTCGTTGGAGCGGCCGATCCAGTTCCAGAACGTAACACGAGATATCCGTCTTCGTGCAGGTCAGGAACGTATTAGACCCTCCAGCGTCAGCAAAAGGTCAGCATTGGCGCCGGAGGGGTCCCGCACCGCATGGCAACGAAGTCGCTCGCCCACGGCATGGGCACCTTCTACAAGGACTGCGAGCACGCGCCGTCCCGCTGGTCGAAGTGCCCGCACGAGTACAAGATCCGCTACCGCAGTGCGGCCGGGAAGCAGACCGAGGAAGCCGGCTTCTCCACGCAGGAGAACTCGATCGCCCGCCTCACGACGGTCTACCAGGAGAAGAAGGCCGCACCCCGGAACCAGAGCAAGGCCGAGCGCATCCAGAAGTACGGCGCGATGCAGTTCCGCGAGTACACCGCGGAGTGGAAGGCCGGCCAGCGCGACCTCGCCGAGTCCTCTCTCCGCACCCTGGAGTCCCTCCTCGAACACCACATCCTGCCGACCCTCGGCAGCCGCCGGATGAGCACCTTCGACCACAAGGTCGTCGACGGCTTCATCCGCACCATGGAACGCAACGGCGCCGGCCTCGCCACGCAGTCCAACGCCTTCGACAAGGTGAAGTCCGTCCTCCTGGACGCGTACCGCCTCGGCATCTACACGGAGAACCCCGTCCTGGGGGTCAAGCCCCCGCAGTACGACCCCGAGCGCGCGGTCATCCCCTCCCCCGCCCAGCTCCGCGACATACGCACCGCGGGCGACGACCGCTTCCTCCTCATCGCCGACCTGATGAGCGGCTGCGGCATGCGCAACGGCGAGGCCTTCGCCGTCAACCTCAACAACCTCGTCGCCGGCGACGTCTACCGCATCACCGAGCAGGTCAACCAGACCACCAAGACCTACGGCCGCCTCAAGCACCGCAAGCCCACCGACTACCGCGACGTCCCCCTCCCGACCCGCGTCCGCGAGACGATCGAGTGGTATGCCGACAAGCACGGAACGGTCGACGGCTACCTCCTGCGCCACCCCACAGACCCCACGAAGCCCTTCCTGGCCTACAACCTCCAGAACCAGTGGCAACGCATCAAACGCGCCGGCGAAGTCGACATCCCAGACGGCATGGTCATCTACAGCCTCCGCCACTTCTTCGCGTCGAACTGCCTCTCCAACGGCATCCCCATCACGGACGTCGCCGAGTGGATGGGCCACAAAAGCCTCGACATCACCTTCAAGATCTACCGCCACCTGATGCCCGGCTCCATCGGCAAAGCCGCCAAGATCCTCGACGTGGGCCTGGCCGCATAAGGCGCTCCGGACGTCACGCCGGATGGAAGTGTGGCCATCGTCCAGTCGCCCTGGGGCCCGTCGACTGGGCCAGCGACCACACCAGCGACGAAGTCGGTCGCGCACCGGCCGCCGTCCCGATAGTGCTAGAGCGAGTGCCCTCGGGATGAGGTCAGGCCCCCGCTAATGGCTCGGGTCTGCTGTGGCGCAGGCCCTCGGCCTGACAGTCCGTCTCTTCCGATCAGCACAAACGTGGCCGTTGCACGACTCGGTGCGTCCCGTGCACTAGCATCCCTGCTCCGCTTCGCAGCGCGCGCAGGGGACCGCGGCGATGTCGCCCTGTTATCCACCGGGCGGGCAGCCCGCTCCGCGCGCCTGGGAGGGCGGGTTCTAGCGGTCAACGGGGACCGGCTCCCGTACCGGGCCGGCAACCGCACGCTGATACTCAACGGGAACCCGCTCACCGAACCGTACCTGCCGCCCAAGCGTCCGCCCTCAGCAGCGGCCTTCGACATCCTGGTCCCCGAGGGCCAGGTTGTGGCCCTGGGCGGCAACCGGGTCGAGCCGCACGAGCGTGACTTCCCGGAAGGCAGGCCCGGCACGTTCGACGCCGCGGACATCCGGGGCAGGGCCGACCCCAAGCCCAACGGCCGGACAGGGGAGAGCCATTCGCCTCACTGGCCTCAGCCTGCATGCGCCGAGGCGCAGCCCCCACCGCCCCAACTGCGAAGCTAGCTTCGCAGCCTGACGGTGTGTATGGTTCGGCGTATCGAAGCTCAGGAAATCCGGGGCTTCGTGAGTGGCTACGGGCTGGAAGCAGTGCGAAGTTTCCCGTCCACGGCCATCGGCAAGGACATCCGACTCATCAGATACCGCACCACCCCGCGTGGTTGGACGCCCGGCAGGGCGGTGCGGCTCGACCATCCCCGCGCCATGCGCGGGAACGGAAAGGACAACCCATGCGGATTGCCGATACCCATAATGCCTGGTCCTTACCGCCTTGGACCAGGAGCGGCGTCCTGCCGCTCGTTGTGATCATCGTGGTCTGTGTCTTCGGCTCGGCGATTACCGGACACGCGGCCGATGCGCTGGCCGTAGTGGTTACGGTTCTGCTGACCGTTACGACGGAGGAGCTGGTACGGGCCGCGATGCGGCACCGGCTGCGCGTCGCCTGACCATGTGACGTGTGTGGTGGGGCGCCGTGCTCAGTACCGCGCCCCATCACGCACCACCCGCAACACGAAACCACAGGAGCGAATGAAAGGAGGTGAGGTGTCGTGCCGCAGGGCAACGCACCCACGGCCCACGGTGTCCGGATTCTGCTGGGCGACCTCTGCGAGGTGACGGCCGGCCCGTCCGGGTCACTGCTGGACCGTCTGCACGATGGCCCCGACGGCGTGCCCGTGATCTCACCACCGGACCTCGCCGGAGACCACAGGGTGGACAGCCGCAAAGTGCGACGGGTGCCGCAGATCGACGCGGACCGGCTGGAGCGGTTCGCCGTGCGGGAGGGCGACGTGCTCGTCGTGCGGCAAGGGGCACTCGGGAGGCTGGCGCTCATCGAGCAGGCTCAGTCCGGATGGCTCTACGGATCGTCCTGTCTGCGCCTGAGGCCCTTGCCCGGCGGCATCCTGCCCGCCTTCCTGGCGGCCTACCTGTCGCATCCGCCGGTACAGAGAGCCATGCTGGGCCAGGCCCTCCCCGGTACGGTGCCCGCACTCAACTCGACGTTGCTCAGGGAGCTGCCCGTCACTGTGCCGGCCATGGACCGGCAGTACGCCATCGTCGAGGCCCTCGCAGACGTTGCCGACCAGATCAGGATCCAGCGGCAGATGGCCGAGCGGCTGGAGTCACTGCGGCCGGCCATCTTCAGGGAACTGCTCCAAGGGACGAGGGACACATGGCGCTGATGACCGCCGGACGACTGACGGAGGAACTCTTCAGGGCAGCTGACATCCTGCGCGGCCGGATGGACGCGTCGGAGTACCGCGACGTCCTCTTCGGAATGCTGCTGCTCAAACGTGTTTCGGACCAGCCCGGCATCCTCAACGTGCCCGATCGATCGCGCTGGCGGCACATTGTCGATTCCAAGTCCGAGGAGCCAGGACAGGTGCTCAACAAGGCGCTGTCGGCGCTGGAGCAGAACAACCCGGACGGACTCGACGGAGTCTTGGGAGCCCTCGACTTCGACAGGGGGCTGGGGCGCGCCCAGCTGAAAGCGCTGATCGATCACTTCGACCGCATCCCTCTGGGTGACGATGATCTGGAGTTCGGCGATGTGGTCGGCCGGGCCTACGACCACACGCTGGGTCGGTTCGCCGACGTGGCGGGCAGGAAGGGGGGAGAGTTTTACACGCCTCGTTCCGTGGTCCAGCTGATGGTGGAGCTGGTGCGTCCGGAACCGGGACAGTCGGTCTACGATCCCTTCACCGGCTCCGGCGGCATGCTCGTCCAGGCCAAGGAGTACGTCGACGAGTACGGCCGGGACGGCGCCGGCCTCGGCCTGTTCGGGCAGGAACTGAACGTTGAGACGTGCTCGATCGCCCGGCTGAACCTATTGCTACACAACGTGACGGACGGCTCGGTGCTCTGTGGTGACACCCTGGCCGATCCGCTCCACCTGCAAGGTGACGGCCGGCTCAGACGCTTCGACCGGGTGCTGACCAACCCTCCGTTCTCGATGAACTATACGGAGAAGGAGATGAAGCACCCGGAGCGGATGCGATACGGCTGGACTCCCGCACAGGCGAAGAAGGCTGATCTGATGAACGTCCAGCACGTGCTCGCCGTGCTGCGTCCGGACGGGATCGGAGCCGTCGTGACCCCGCACGGTGTGCTGTTCCGGGGAGGCTCGGAAGCCGAGATTCGCCGGGGCATCCTCGAAGATGACCGGCTCGTAGCAGTGATTGGTATCGGGCCGAACGTATTCCACGGCACAGCCATCCCGGCCTGCATCCTCGTGCTGCGTGGCAATGACGGAGCGCCGGTGGGAGAACGCGGCACCGTGCTGTTCGTCAATGCCGAGCGCGAAGTGGTCACCGGCCGGACGCTGAACCGCCTGGAGCCGGAGAACATCGAGAAGATCGTGAGTGCCTTCCGGGAGAGGGCTGACATCGACGGCTTCTCCCGGGTGGTCACGCTGGAAGAGATCGCGGAGAACGATTTCAGCCTCAACATCCCGCGCTACGTCGACGCCGGTCCGCCGGAAGGGCCGTTGCTGGACGTCCGCGCGGCGCTGTTCGGCGGTGTCCCCAGACACGAGGTGGAGGCGGAGGAGCCGAGGTTCCATTCCTTCGGCATCGACCTCGCGGACCTCTTCCAGCCAAGGAACTTGGACTACTTCAGCTTCCCGGCCGAAGGCTGCGAAGCCACGGCCGCCCGCATCCCGGACCTCGCGGCCACCCAGGAGCGCAGGTTCGTCGACCAGTGCTGCCGGTGGTGGGAGGGTGCGGGAGCGCAGATCGCCGAACTCGCGGACACGAAACAGCTGTTCATGTCACGCTCCCACCTCATGGCTTCCTTCCGTGAGGAACTCCTGCCATTGGAGCTCCTGGACCGGTACCAGTTGACTGGAGTCTTCGCGGCATGGTGGTCGGACCGGCAGGACGACTTCAGGAGCCTGGAACACCGCGGCTTCCCCGGAGTGATCGACCGATGGGCGGCGACAGACGGCGAGCTCTCCCCGCATAGCGGCCCGGCGCGCGAACGAGTACTCAAAGTCCTCGGTGACGATCTCTGCTCACGCGTCACGGGACGCGTCGCTGCGCAGCGGCAGGGGCTGGTCGCGCTCTACCGTTCGTGGGGCGACCGGTACGAGACCTCGTTCGCAGACCTGGAGCAGCAGAGTCAGGCAGCGACAGAACGGCTCCGATCCCGCCTCCGGGGGCTCGGCTACCGCTGACTGCCCATGCAGGTGCCGGGCCCATCGAGGTCGCCGGAGCGGACCGTGCCCGCATCGGCCGTGACTGCTCCCGACAGTCGGGGGCTCACAGGAGTTCCACCACGCCCCTGGGGCCTTCCCGCCCCGGGCCCAAGTCGGCCGAACCAGCCCTCTGTCACTAGGCGTTCCGGCGCCGCAGGCCCAGGCTGACCGGGACTCGGCCCACTGACGGTCCGGTAGATTCAGCGATACGGCTGATCTTCAAGGGAGCGGCAGCATGCCGCGCGTGCGACACGGGGGCAGTGGGTGCGGAGCGGACACGCGCAGGACCGTCGACAGAAGGCCCTGCTGGAGTGCTGGCGCGCGATCGAGCTGTTCAGCCCGCCGACCATCCCGGCGCTGCCCCGCCGACGCCCCGCCGCACGCTCCGGGCCGAGGGACGAGTACGTAACCGACCTGACGCCGGAGCCGGGCTGGCCACCGCTCCTGCCGTGGGCTTCAGACCATCCGGAGACGGGGGCACGGCGGGCACCGTACGGTCGCATGTGGCGGCACGAGGTCTACTGCGGGGTCTTCGACCTGGAACTGCTCCGCCAGGCAATGATCGCCGTACTGCCCGCGGGGACCGATCCCGACCCCGGCGTGCCGCAGACTGAGCTGGTGCTGTCGGGCCAGAGTGCGATGTTCGCGCTGGTCCTAGACGACGAGGGCCGACCGCTCGAAGACACGTCCGTGATTTCCGCGTGCGCCTGGGCTACCGGCCGCCTCTTCGATCCGGGGCCGTCCACACCGGGGTGGCTGGACGGATTCGAGGAACTCGACGAAGCATTCGGCGGGGCGATCGACGAGCTCACGGCCACCACGATCCCTTACGGTCCCACCACACCGGCTGCCGAAACAGCGTACGCGCGGTGGCCCGGCTCCGAGGGTACTGCGGGAGCGCCGGGCACGGCCGGCGGCGGCTGGCAGCGGCTGCTCGCCGAGATCCTGGGCGGCGCCGCCGTCGGCGCGGTCGGGGCCCTGTTCGGCGAGGTCGCCGGCGCCGCCCTCCAGGGCGCGGCGGAACCCCTGGTGCGCCGCGCCGCGGACTGGGCCGCAGCCCGCCGCCCCGCCGAGGAGCAGGTGCGGTCCGGGCGGCCGGACGGCACCCGGGGCGTCCCCGAGGGGTCGTCGGCCGGCGGTCCTGACGTGCCGACCGAGGCGGATCACGGGGCTGGCGCCGGTGCCCGTCCACTCGGCTTCGCCGATCTCGTCGCCCTGACCGCGCAGATTGCCGACCTGTGCGGAGTACAGGACCACCTGCGCCCGCAGGTGGTCCGGGTACGCAGCAGGCTGGTCCAACGGCCGCGGGACCCGCAGGCGAAGGCCGCCGCCGCCGCGCCGTTCTTGAACAGTCTGCTCCCCCCTGATCTGGCCCGGGTTTCCGCGGCCGTCGGGAAGGGGTTAGGCCCGGCGCTGGAGGCGTACCTGACCGAGCTCGACGCCGTCGCCGTGGGGGCGCGGACGGATGTGCGCCGGGAGCGCGGGGTCGTCCTGGAAGGGGTGGCTCCGGAGCTGGTTCCGGCCGGCCGCTGGCCCGCACCGGCGCGGTTCCCGCTCGCGCTGAGCCAGCAGTTCGCGGTCGACCGGATGCTCGCCGACCGAGCGGGAACCACGGGTGGGATATTCTCCGTGAACGGCCCGCCGGGCACGGGCAAGACCACGATGCTGCGGGACCTGGTCGCCGCACTGGTCGTCGAGCGGGCAGCGGTGCTGGCCACGTTCGACCGGCCCGAGAAGGCGTTCACCGGTCCGGCCTGGCACGGCAGGGACCGCCAGGGCACCTACCCCCGCACCGTGTCGCGGCTCGACCCTCGGCTGACCGGGTTCGAGATCGTGGTCACCTCCTCCAACAACGGCGCCGTGGAGAACATCACCGCCGAACTGCCCGGCATGGGCGCGCTCGGCGAGCACTGGCACGGCGGCCCCGACCACTTCTCCGACCTCGCCTCCGCGCTCCTCGGCGGGCCGGCCTGGGGTCTGGTCGCAGCGGTGCTCGGCAACAAGACCAACCGCAAGGAGTTCGCACAACGGTTCTGGTGGGGCCGGCTGCCCGAGAAGGAGACCCGGGCCCGCTCCGCTGCGGGACTGCCGCCGCTGCGCGGCATGCAGGACGTCCTGCGCGACTGGCTCCCGCCGAAGCCCCCGCCCGGAGGCCGGCCTCGCGTCACCCCGCCGGACCAGGCCGCGGCGGCGGGTACCGCCCAGCCCGTGCCGTCGTGGACCGAGGCCGTCGCTGCGTTCCGTACCGCCCAGGCCGAGGTAGAGCGGCTGCGCGCCGAACGCGCCCGGCTGGCCGGGGCCCTGGCGGCCGTCGAGTCCCCGTCGGCCGGGCAGCGGATCGCGGACCGGGAAGCCGCCGTGTCCCGGGCCGACCAGCAGGTCGCCGCCGCCACGGCGGTCCTGGACCGGGCCGCCGCCGCCTCGGCCACCGCCAGGACGGCCACAGTGGTGGCCGAGGCCGGATACGGGACGGCCTCCGAGCATGTACCGCGGGCCCGCCAGGAGCTGGCCACCGCCCGCGCGGACCTGTCGGCCGCCCGTGAACTAGCCACGCACCACCGTGAGTACGTGACCGCGCTCACCGCCCGCCACGACGCGCCCCCGGTCATCGAGCGGGGCCTGCGCGGCGGACTGCGCCGCCTGCTGCAGAGCTCTGCCGACCGGCAGGCCGCCGAAAGGCAGCAGGAGCTCACCCAGGCCGAGATCGCGCACCTGCTCATCCAGCAGCGCGCTGCGCTCGAGGAATCCCTGGAACAAGTCGCCGCGGCCGTGCGCACCGAGTCCCTGGCCGCCGACCGGCACACCCGCTCCGGCAGCGCCGTCGACGATGCCGCCGCCAGCCTCACCGCCGCCCTCGACCACGAACGGGCCGCGAGCGCGCGGGAGGCCGTGGCAGCCGCCGCCCTCCGACACGCCCGGCACATCGCAGACTCGTCCCGCCGCGACCTGCGGGTCGCCGTGGCCGAACTCGACAGCCGCCACCGCGAACTGCGGGAGGCGGCCCGGACGCTTCCGTTCCTGCCGCTCGGCTGGTCGCACCTCGCCGAAGCCGACCAGGAACTCGGCTCGCCCTGGTCCGACGAGGCCTGGTCCACCGCGCGCAGCGACCTGTTCCTGCGCGCCCTCGACCTGCACCGCGCCTTCGTCGCCGGCGCCGCAAAGAAGGTCCGCGGCAACCTCCAGGTCCTCATGGAGCTGATGGCCGGCACCAACGGGCCCGTACCCGACGAGGAGTTCGAGCACGCGTGGCAGACCCTCTTCCTCCTGGTGCCCGTCGTCTCCACCACCTTCTCCTCCATCGGCAGCATGTTCGCCCGCCTCGGCCGGGAGTCGATCGGCTGGGTGCTCGTCGACGAGGCCGGGCAGGCCACCCCACAGGCCGCGGCCGGGGCGATGTGGCGGGCCCGTCGTGCCGTTCTGGTCGGCGATCCGCTCCAGCTCGAACCCGTCGTCACCATGCCCACGGCCCTCCAACGCCGGCTGCTGAACGCCTACGGCATCGACGAGCACTGGCTGCCCTCGGCCACCTCCGCCCAGGCCGTCGCCGACCGGACCAACCGCTACGGCACCTACCTGCCGGCCCCGGACACCGACGACGAGCACGTCTGGGTGGGCTCGCCGCTGCGCGTGCACCGCCGCTGCGAAGAGCCGATGTTCACGGTCAGCAACGAGGTCGCGTACGGCGGCCTCATGGTCCACGGCACCAAACACGAAGCGTTCCCCGATGCGGAACGGGACGGCCTGCTCCCCAGCCGCTGGCTCAACACCGACGACCCGGCCCGCCCACCCGAGGACCCGTGGGGCGAACGCGACCGCCGGGCCTTCGAGTTCATCCTCGACCACTTGCACCGGCACGGCGTCGACATCGAGCGCGTGCGCGTCATCGCCCCCTTCCGGGCCCTCGTGGCCGAATGCCAGAAGATCTGCCGCGGCCGTGAAGGCTGGACGTCCGCACTGATCGAGGAGCGCTGCGCCACCGTCCACCGGGCCCAGGGCAAGGAAGCCGATGTCGTCGTCCTCGTGCTCGGCGGCGGCCGGCCCGGCGCCCGCGCGTGGGCGGCCGGCACCCCGCACCTGCTCAACGTCGCCGCGAGCCGCGCCAAGCGCCGCCTCTACGTCATCGGCGAGCGCGACCTGTGGGCCCCGCTCCCCCACTTCGACGTCCTCGCCCGCGAGCTCACCGATTTCCACCACCGCCGCGACCACGCCACCTGGCCGCCGGACGGCGAGTAACCGCCGACCAAACGGCAGAGCAGAGGACTACACGGACGCCACGATGCAACGCCGCAAGCCCGACTCAAGGCGCAAGCCAGAATCGACCCCTTGGCCCGTGCACGACAGATTCCACTCATCCGCAGAACGGAAGTTGGCCGACTCGCGCCTTAGCAGCCAGGTCGCGCGTGATTCCCAGATCCCCGGCGAGGGTGCGGGTGAACGCCTGCACCTGTTCCCGGAGCTGGGCCTACATACCTTCGGGGGTCGTAGATCAACGTGGTCTGGGCAGGGCCGTTGTCGGCGTGGGCTGCTATGCCTGGGTGGTCTGTTTGTGCGGGAGGAGAGGGGCTCGTGCCGTACACGGCTGTGCATGCCGTCTTGGGGCGGCTGTATGCAGGGCTGCCGGATCTGGGGCGCGGGATCGTCTGGGAGGACGTACACCGGGTACGGCCCCGAGCACCACTGTCCTGTCCGGACTGTGAGGGCGCAATGAGTGCGGTGCTGCGGGGCGGGACCCGGTTCTTCGCACATCACGGAAAGCGGCCAGACGACTGCCCGCTGGAGAACGAGAGCTTCGAGCATCACATGACGAAGCTGGTGCTGCTCGGGGCGATCCGCGATGCGGGCTGGCACGCCGAGCTGGAAGTGAGCCCGCCGGACAAGTCCTGGCGGGCCGACGTGATGGCCACCTCCCGGGACGGCAGCCAGCGGATGGCGTGGGAGGCGCAGTTGTCGCCGATCACCGTTCCCGACATCCAGGCACGCACAAACCGGTATGCCGAGGCGGGGATCCGAGTGTGCTGGGTGTCGCCGCACGAGAAGTCCCCGAAGTGGATCGACGAGGTGCCCGCAGTGCGGGCCCAGCCTTCGGAGGCCGGCGGGGCGTGGGCGGTGGATGATGGTGTCGCCGCGTTCGACTGGAGTTTCGGTGCGTGGGGTGTGCGGACGACGCCGCTGCTGGTGTTCGTCCGGTGGGCGCTGGAAGGTCAGGTCGAGCCGGTGGTAAGTCTGCGCCGGTATCACCGGGTGAAGCGGCGGGTGGGTGGGCGGCTGTGGGTGCTGCGACGTGGGATGTGGTGGACGTCGGCGAAGTCGGCCCGCTTACAGGCCGAGCACGACGTGATGCGCCGGCGCCAGGAGGAGAGGAAGCGGGTCGCGGAAGAGGCGCGGCTGGCAGCGGAAGCGGAGGCCGAGCAGGTCCGCTTGGAGGAAGCCGCGCGGGAGGAGGCGCGCCGCCTGGAGAAGCTGGAGGAGAGTAACCGCAGGGCGCGGGAGTTGTCGGATGCACGGCACGCCCGGTGGCTGGAAGAACGGGCGGAGCAGGTGGCTCGGCGAAACCGGAAGCTGGCCGAGGCAGAGGAGCGGCGGCTGCGCGAGGAAGCCGAGGAAGCGGAGCGCGTCTTGCGCGCGGAGGAGGCCAGCAGGGCGTGGTGGTCGTTGCTCTCCGGCGCTCAGGTGCGGGAGTTGTTCGAGGCGGTCGCTGCCTGGGCCCGGCAGGAGCACAAGGTGCAGCTACGGATCCCGGATGGGCTCTACCCAGAACCGCGCTACGGCCACGGCGCTCCCCTGTTCAGGGTGGATGGGTACCTGTACGGGGTGGCCCGGCCCTGCCCCGGCCTGCTCGTGCCGTCAAACGGGGTCGGCCAGCTGACGGTGTTCGTCCGGAACAAGACCGAGGCCAAGATGCTGGCTGGCGTGAAGTGCAAGGAGCTCGTGGTCTTCGATTTGCCGGAGCACGAGCAGCTCTTCTTCGGATAGTCCGACCGCCCCGCGGCCGACAAGGCGCCAACGGCGCGCCAAGCGCGGCCTGGACTGTGAGCATTGCCAACTGCACAGGTCACCCCGTTACAGGTAAGCACCAATCGAGCCGTCTGCCCTGCCTGCTCTCCACCGGAGCGGTGCGGGCTGAACAACAGTAAGTCCGTCCAGATCATCTATCGCCTCAACGGCTTCATCGACGGGCAGTCACTTACGGCGTACTCACCATCTCCTGTTCGCCGCGTGCGCGCCTTGGGTGCCGTGTTTAAGCTTGGAACCGGTGCTGTGCCTGGTGATCATTTGGGCACAGACTCGACGAAACAGAGCAGGCCGGTGACAGCCGCGCACCGGTATGCCGCAGTGCGCGGTATGTGAGCTCCCTTCCGCGCCAAGACTGACGAGGTCATCCTGGTGACATGGCGACCCTCCCGAAGGCTCCCTGCCCCTCTTGCGCCGTCCCGCACGCCCTGCTACCTACGAAACGAATCGGGTACGGGTCAGTCAAGGACCACAAGATCGAGCCCCGGGCACTGGTGCTGTGTCCGGGCAGCATGGTCCACGTCGCTTACGCCGAGGCGCGGGCGTGGCAGCTCGAGTTCGAGCGCGCCCAGCAAGACGCAGCAGCGTCGACCGCGGTGGAAGAAGGACTCTTCTAGGGATGACGATTGGGCAGCCGCCCCTATTCAACTCATCACGGAAACAACGAGGAGCACGCGAGGATGACCCACCCACAGCGTCCCGTCGGTCATCGCCCACCTCCCCACCCCGACGATGGGAGTGTCGTGAGTAGCGGACAGGCGTCGCTGAATGGCAGCGCCGCCCCTGCGCCTTGGGTGGCAGGTGCGGTTGTGGCTCACGAGGGCCGCGTCTTGCTCGTCCGGCGACGGGTCGCCGAGGGCCAACTCTCATGGCAGTTCCCGGCGGGCAAGGTCGAGCCGGGCGAGTCCTTCGAGGAAGCCGCCGTACGCGAGACGAAGGAGGAGGCCGGAGTGGACGTGCTCGCCGTGGCCCCGCTCGGAAAGCGGGTACATCCGATCACCGGACGACGGGTCTCGTACACGGCCTGCGAGCTGGCCGGCGGGACCGCGTATGTCGCGGACGTCGACGAGATCGCCGAGGTCGCGTGGGTGGCCCTGTCAGAGATCCCGCGGTACATCCCCTACGGACTCTTCGAGCCCGTCCAGCGGCACCTGGACGTCGTCCTTCAACCTTGACGTAGCTATCAGGACGAGAGCCTCTGCTGCTTGACCCAAGCCTGCACGTCCGACACCTTGAACTGGATCTTCGCGTTGCGGCCAGCGCCAAACTTGTAGGGGGTGAGCCCCAGGCGTGGCGCTTCCCTGTAGACCCACTGAACCGACATGTTCAGGTAGGTCGCCGTCGACTTGACGTCCATGAATTGCGGCGTCACGTGGCACTCCGGGGCTTGCGTGAGGGACCAGGGCCCAGCGCCCTGATGTCCAGCAGCCTCGCAGCGGTCCTCGGGCTTGGTGAGGCCGCGCATCTCCGGTACATGGTCCTGAGCCAGTAGATGCGCCCTGCCCCGAGCCCGAGGGAATACCTGGCGGACCTCGCCGATTGTCGCTTCGGATGATCCGAGGACTTGCATGGGGGCGGGCGTGAGTGATCTGAAGGCGTTCCGGATACGGGATGGCCGGGCGGTGGAGATGGCGGGGTCCTCCGTCGCGTTGGAGCGGCAGCTGCAGTCGCTGATCGAGGCCAACATGGAAGCCATGCTCGGCATCCGCTTCCTGGCCAGCGAGTACCCGACCGGGCGCCACCGCGGGCGGATCGACTCCCTGGGCCTGGACGAGACCGGGACTCCCGTGATCATCGAGTACAAGAGAACCCGGGACAAGGAGGTCATCACCCAGGCGCTCTCCTACCTGGCGTGGCTCGAGGACAGTCACGCGGAGTTCGAAGGCCTGGTGCGTGACCGGCTCGGGGCTGATGCCGTGGAGACGGTCGACTGGACCAATCCGCGGCTGGTCTGCGTGGCCGGCAGCTTCACCTCGCACAGCGCCGTCGCGCTGGAGGTCATCGGGCGCCGGATCGACCTCATGGCCTACCGGATGTTCGAGGACGTCGTGACGCTGCAGTTGGTGGCTTCGGTCGGCGGCCAGGCTGCGCCGGTCCGTCGGCGGGTGTCCGCTGCCTCGGAGCCGGCGGGGACGACGGTCCCGAAGTCGGTGCAGCAGTATCTCGACGAAGCTCCGCAGGACCTGCAGGACCTGTTCGCGGATCTGGACGCCGTGCTGCTGGCATACGGGGACGTCCGCCGGGAGGCGCAGGTTCACTACTTCGCGTACCGCAGGATCAAGAACGTCGCGACCGTGCGCGTCCAGCCGCGCAATCGGGTCCTGGTACTGAACTTGAAGGTGGATCCGCGGACGGTCCAGCTGGCCGAGGGGTTCTCCCGGGACGTGAGCGGTCTGGGGCGCCTCGGGACCGGGGACCTAGAGGTGCGGATCAGGTCGCACGAGGATCTGGAGCGGGCCGGTGAGCTGATCCGGCAGAGCATCGACGCAGGCTGATCACCACCAGGGCAGAGGGCGGCTGCCGTCCGGTTTTTGCCGGACGGCAGCCGCCCTTCTGTCGTTTCACCCTGCGGGCCCAGGCGCGGCCGTCTCACTTGCCGGGCCCGGCCAGGGCGAAGTCGCCCTGGAGGCTCGTCTCACGGAGACGCTCCTCGGCGATGCCAGCGTAGTGGTCGGAGAGCTCGACGCCGATGAAGTTGCGGCCTTCCAGCAGAGCGGCCACGCCGGTGGAGCCGCTACCGGTGAAGGGGTCGAGGACCGTGCCGCCAGGCGGGCAGACCTGGACGAGCTGGCGCATGACCTCGACAGGCTTCTGCGTGATGTGGACCCGGTCCTTGCGGGGCTGGGAGGCGACGTAGTGGCCCGGCAGGTAGAGATCGCGGGTGTTGTCGAGGCTTCCCTTGACGCCCCAGACGATGAACTCTGAGTCCTGCTTAGGACCGCCCTTGCGGGGCCGGGAGGCCGGCTTGATCCAGGGGATGGTGCCGGACCAGGTCCAGCCGGCCATCTGGAGGGCATCGGTGGTGGTCGGTTCCTGCCTCCAATCGGTGAAGACCATCACCACCGCGTGTTCTCGAGACGCCCGATACGACTCGGTGAGCAGGTCGGTGAGCCAGGCGCGATACGAGCGCTGATCGCGGTTCTCGCCGGGGAAGTTCTGCAGGTCGTGCTTGGCGTCGCCGCTGGTGTACTTCGCGCGGGCGGTCCGCCCGGTTCGGTCCGAGCTGGTGCGGCCGCCAGAGTTGTAGGGCGGATCGGTGATCACTGCGTCCACGCTCACGTCCGGCAGGGACTTGAGGACGGTGAGCGCATCTCCTCGGTGCAGCGTGTACGACACAGGTGCGGCCTTTCATTCGTCTTGCGGTCGGTCGCGATCCCAGATCTGTTTTGGAATCTGGGAGTACGCACCGGGGATTACCCCTCCATAGAGCCTCGGGCGGCGCTCTCGTGGGTTTGGTGCGGTGGAGGTTAACCGACTTCCCCAGCCGTGCCGAATGAGCCCGCGCTCCCCTCGAAGGCGGACCTTCACGAATTCCCAGCCTGCTTGGTGCGGCCGGATTCCGTCTCTACAGTCTCGCCGAGTCCAAGCCCTGGAGCTGCTGGAAATTCGGAGGGACGTACCTCTCATGTGCCGAATGAGATTACGAGTGCGGCTGGCTGCCGCGCGCCAACACCAAGGACTTAGATGCGAGTTAGCCGCTCCCCTGCGTCATCACTGCCTTTGGCCCGCTGAGGCCGAGCATTCACGACCAGTGCGGCACCGGTGGCCTTTCGACGAGAACTCCGGTGCTGCCCTGTCTACGAGTAAGGAGCTGCGGATGCAGCTTGCCCGGGCACGTCCAACTCCCTGGCCCAGGCTTCGGCGTCAGCGAGCATCCGGCGGTCACCCGTGATCAAGGTTGCCGCGATAGCCGGCGCGGTAGCGGTCGCTCCACTGATCCTGATCGCGCCGCTCACTGTTGCTCTGATCGGCTCCTCGAACGCACAGGCTGCCTGCGGTGACCAGCAGGGTGTCGATACGGCCGCGGTGGCCGGGCAGGTGGAGTCGGTCCTCAAGGGCAGCAGCAGCGGCTCAGTGTCCGTGCCGGGCCTGGATGACCCCAAGGAACAGATCCCGAACGCCAAGGCGATCCAGGCGACCGGCGTAGCGATGAAGGTGCCCGTTCGCGGGCAGATCGTCGCGCTCGCCACCGCCCTGCAGGAGTCAGGGCTCCGGAACCTCGACTACGGGGACCGGGACTCGCTGGGGCTGTTCCAGCAGCGCCCTTCGCAGGGCTGGGGGACACCAGAGCAGGTACGCGGTCCCGTCTACGCCTCGACGAAGTTCTACGAGGGACTGCTCGAGGTGTCGGGGTGGGAGTCGATGACCGTCACCCAGGCTGCTCAGGCAGTGCAGGCGAGCGGTTTCCCCGACGCATACGCGAAATGGGAGCCGTTGGCGACAGCACTGCAGAAGGCCATCAGCACTGTCCTCCCCCAGGGCGGCGCGGCAGCCCCTGCGCCCCTTGGTGGTGGGTGCGGAGCCGGTGGCGACGGTACGGGCTTCGCTCCGATTCCGCCCGGCTCGCTCCCGGACGGGTACCAGATTCCGGCGGATGCCCCGAAGCCCGTACAGACGGCTATCCGTTGGGGCCTGGGGCAGCTCGGTACCCCGTACCAGTGGGGCGGTGCCTGCACCGAGCCGCGGGGCCCGGACCCGATGGGGCGGTGCGACTGCTCCTCGCTGATGCAGATGTCCTTCAAGGCCAGCGGAGTCTCACTGACCCGGACCACGTACACACAGGTCAACGAAGGCCGCGCGGTGAGCGTCGACACCCTCCAACCCGGCGATCTGCTGTTCACGCGCGGCACGGCCGCCGTACCCGAACACGTCGGCATGTTCATCGGCTCGGGGCTGATTCTGCACGCACCCCGGACCGGTGACGTGGTCAAGATCTCGACCCTCGCGGACTGGAAGCCGGACGTGCTCGCAGCCCGTCGCGTCGTCTGACCGATCTCCCGCCTTCCCCCTCTCCCCCATCCCACTCTCGGGCCTCCCCATGCCCATTTTCGAACTGGAGTTCCCCATGAAGTTCGTTGAGAAGATCCAGTTCCTTGCGTACGACCCTGGCGTCACACCGCGCGAGGGTGGCCTTCCCGGACTCGATGTCCTCAAGAACGTGATCAGCTCCATCAACCTGTTCGGCATCATCGCCGTGGTCGGAGCGCTGGCCATCTCCGCGCTCGTCTGGGCCTGGGGCCACCACAGCGGAGGCCACCAGGCGGAGGCGAACGGCAAGAAGGGCACCGTCGTCGCGGCGGGTTGTGCCCTGCTGCTCGGCGCCGCCAACGGCATCGTCGCGTTCTTCTCGGCGATGGGCACGCAGGTCCACTGATGCCGAAGAAGCGTCTCCCCGAGGGAAGGCACAGCGCTCCTGCCACCTCGTCGGTCTGGCGGCGGATCCTGATCGGTGCCGTCGTACTGGCCGTCCTGACCGGGGTGGCCGGACTGCTCGCCTATTTCACCCGCACCGATGCCGGCGGTAGGGCGAAGGAACCGGAGGCCACGGCATCGGCCGCTCCGTCCGTCCCGGCCAAGCCCTCCGCGGGATCGGGGGGCAGCGCCCCGACGCCGCCCACGACCAGTGACCCGATCGCCTTCGGGAAGGCGGCAGCTCAGGCCCTGTGGAGTTATGACACCCGCACCCTCTCCCAGCCGGAGCACTTGGCCGGCCTCCAGCGGTGGATGACAGGCGAGGCGAGGTACGCGGACTGGGCCTCCGTCACCAAGCAGATCCCTGACCCGGTGCTGTGGTCCCGGTTGCGGGACAACCAGCAGCACATCACCGCCACCGTGGGCGAGGGGCACTTCCCGAAGGTGTTCAAGGCAGCCCTGGCCGCCGACCCCGGTGCCATCACCTCCGCCCACGTCTACGCCGTCACCGTCTCGGGGCGTCAGTCCATCGCCTGGGCCGGTGCCGGCGGTGGAGCGGAGGCCCGCTCCCTCACGCTCGCGGTTCAGTGTCGGCCGCAGCAGAGCTGTGCGCTGGCCGGCGTCCTGCCGACCGTCTCGCCGTGACTCCCCCCGTCCCTGAAAGGAGGTACCCCCTGTGGGAGCCTGCGACATCCCCATGATGGACAAGGTCTGCGGCATCGTCGGCGGCGTGGTCGGTTCCACCGGCGAAGCCGTCACCGACGGCATCGGCGCCTGGATCGCCAAGTCCATGGGCGAGATGGCCCAGGGCGGCGCCGATCTCGCCGCCCAGGCCGTCGACCAGACGACCGGCATCGATCTCAATGCCGAGTGGTTCCGCTCGAACTACGAGCTGCTGCTGCCGATCGGCCTCATCCTGACCGTCGGCACCTTCTGCTTGCAGCTGATGCGCGCCGCGTGGCGCCGCGACGAGCGGGCGCTCGCCCAGGCCGTCAGCGGCACGGTCGGCGGCGTGATCTTCGCGTTCGCCGCCATCGCCTTCACCACCGTCGCCCTCAACGTGGTCGACGCGCTGAGCGCCGGCTTGTTCCAGGCGGCAAACAGCTCGATCGACGACGCGGTACGCCGCATGATCAAGGTCAACCTCTACGGCGCGATGTACGGCTTGGGCTGGGGCATCCCCTCCATCGTCGCTCTCGGCGCCGCCGTCGGGGCGTTCCTGTACTGGGCCGTGATGGTCGCCCGCAAGATCGGGATCCTGGTCCTGGTCACCTTGGCGGTCTTCGCGGGTGCCGGCGGCGGCTGGGAGGTCGCCCGGCGCTGGCGGCGCGGCTGGATCGAGGCCACCGGCACGCTGATCGTCAGCAAGATGCTGATGACGATCGTGTTCCTCCTCGGCATCTCCGCCATGGGCAAGACCGATCCGGCGGACGGCCTCGGTGCCCTGTCGGACGCCATGGCAGGCATCGTGATCATGGTGCTGGTTCTGCTGTGTCCGTACGCGACCTACAAGTTCATCCACTGGGCTGCGGACGGCGGCGGGCAGGAGGATCTGCACCGCACCGGTGTGGCGGGCGCGGCGGTGGCCGCTCAAGCCGCGAAGACGGCGGGGCAGCTCGCTGTCCAAGCCGGTACCGGTATGCCTGCTCCACAGGGACCGGCAAAGGTTCCAGGGCAGGGCTCCGACGGTGTCGTGTCCGGGATCGATCCGAGCGGAGGCTCGGGAGAGATCTCCGGCGGTGAGCAGAAGCAGACCAGCTTCCGATTCGGCGAGGACGCGGGTGCCACCGGCGACAAGGGCCACGCACTCATCCGTAGGCCTCCCGGTGACGGTGACCGCGGGCAGCCGCTGATCCAGCGCCCCGGCCAAGGCGTCGGCGGCGCGTTGGCCGAGACTGCCCCGGCCTCGTCCGGGCCGACGCCGCAGGGCTCCGGGGGATCGGCCACGCAGCCGATCCAGGTGTACCGGGCGGCGCCCCGTACCGGCTCGGCGGGTCCCGTCGGCGGGCCGACACCGCAAGGCGACGCCACATCTCAGTGGTGGGTCTACCCCAGTCAGCCGAACGGTCCAGCCTCCTAGCCCTGCCCAACCAGGGGGCGGGCCGTGGCCTGTGCGGCCTCAGCCCGCCCCCGTTCCCTCACCTCGCGCTTTCTCAACGTTCCAAGGACGGCCTCGCCATGCCCTTCGACTCTCCACAGCCCGACGGCCCTGCCACGGTGAAGTTCCCCCACCGCTCGCGCCGGGGCGTCCTGCTCGGACTGTCCGCGCCACAGCTCATCGCCGCCACCATCACCGGCCTGCTCCTGCTCGCGGTGCTGATGGCCTCCGGTGTAGCCAGCGCGCTCAAGCTGATACCCCTGTGGGCGCTCATCCTCTCGGCCGTCTTCGTACGTCATCGCGGCCGGTCGCTCGCCGACTGGGCACCGATCGCCCTGCGGTACACATGGCGGCGTAGCAAGCGCCAGCTGGTCTGGCTGACCCGGCCCTCCAGTCGACCGCGGCGCGACGGACTGCTCCACCTCCCCGGCACCGCCGCGTCCCTGCGCGTCGTCACCTCGCCGGACGGCCGTCTGAGCGCCGTACACGACCCCCACAACGGAACCCTCACCGCCGTGGTCAAGGTCTCCTCCCGGGCCTTCGCCCTGCTCGATCCCTCCACCCAGAACCACAACGTCGCCGGCTGGGGCCGCACTCTCGCCGCGCTCGCTCGCACGGGCCACATCGCCCGGGTCCAGGTGCTGGAGCGCACCGTGCCGGACAGCGGCGACTCCCTGAACCGGTACTGGGGCGCGTACGGCAATCCCCAGGCGCACCTTGCCGGGCCGGTCTACGCCGACCTGCTGACCGCGGCCGGCCCGGCCGCAGCCCCGCACGAGAGCTACGTGGCGCTCGCCCTGGACCTCAAGGCGGGCCGCCGTCTGATCAACCAGGCCGGTGGCGGGCTCTCCGGCAGCTTCGCCGTCCTCACCCAGCTCACCTCCACCTTCGACCAGGCCGCCCGCAACTCAGGCCTCACCCCGGGCAGCTGGTTGCTCGCGACCGAGTTCGCCGCCGTGATCCGTACGGCTTACGACCCCAAGGCGCTGGCAGCCCTCGACCAGTGGTCGGCCACCGGACGACCGCAGGCCGACCCGGCTGCCGCCGGCCCCGTCGTCCTGGTCGAGAAGGCAGACCGGATCGAGACCGACTCGGCCCACCACGCCACCTTCTGGATCGAGAACTGGCCCCGGATCGAAACCTCTCCCGGCTTCCTGCACCAGCTTCTCTTCACCTCTGGGGTACGGCGCACCCTGTCCCTGACCTACGAGCCCAAGGGGCTGGACGCCGCACTCAAGGACGTACAGCGCAAGAAGGCCACCGTGATCGCGGACGCCGCCGAGCGCCAGCGCAAGGGCCAGGTCGACTCCGAAGAAGACTCGGTGGAGTACGCAGACATCAAGGACCGCGAACGCCAGCTCATAGCCGGCCACGCCGACGTCGCCCTGACCGGGTTGATCACCGTCTCCGCCGACACCGCCGAGCAGCTCAACTCCGCCTGCGCGGCCATCGAGACCGCGGCCGTCGCCGCCCTCGTCGACCTCCGGCCGCTGACCTGGCAGCAAGCCGAGGCCTTCACGAACGCCGCCCTGCCGCTCGCCCGCCCGTAGCCGACCGAAGGGGTTCCTCATGCCGACCGAGTCCCAGGCGGAGCTGGCGTACGCCACCGAGGCCCTCGACTTCCACCGGGCAATCACCGTCCCGGCAGGACCCGTCGCAGCGAGCCGCACCGAACTAGACGGCCTGCACCGCCATCTCCTCTCCCTGTACGCCCTGTTCGACGCCCATGCGACGCGTACTCAACCGCTGGCCAGGGCAGAGGCCGACCAGCTACGGGCGGCCCGGATCCGGATATGGCAGGCGGCGGAGCATCTCCACGGCGCCTTTCACGCAGCTCCCCGCCCCGGCACCGGCCTCATCCCCTCGCGCGAGGAGTGCCGCAGCCGCCTCCCGCAGGGAGCGCCCGAGCTGACCATCTGCCGACGCCACCTGGAGACCGCCGTCCTCGTACGGTGCGACCACACCCCCGCCGAGCTGCGCGGCCCGTCCACCCGACTCTGATCCAGGAGCACCAACATGTCCTCCCGCACCCGGGCGACCGCCAGCCCCCTCTTCGTCCCGCACAAGACCGACCGTCGCTCCGCCCGCGTGGCCCGTGACGAGTTCGCCGCCGCCCGCGTACAGGCGAGGCACGCCTCCCAGCCGGAGACCATCCGTACGAAGACCGGCGCCGCCCCCGAACTGCGCCCCACCTACCCGGCCGCCGGCCGACCTGGACCGGACTCCGGCCGCGGTGGGCGGCTCAAGCTCCCCGCCCACCGCATGACAACTGCGACCGCGAGCGGCGCGTACCCCTTCCTCGCCGAAGGCGGTCTCGGAGCCCAGGGGATCTACGTCGGACAGGACGTCCACGCGGAGGCGGCGTTCACGTACGACCCGTTCGCCCTCTACGGGCGCCTGGAGGGCTTCACGAACCCCAATATCCTGCTCGCCGGGATCATCGGCATGGGCAAGTCCGCCCTCGCCAAGTCCCTCGCCGTGCGCGCTGTGGCCTTCGGTTACCGCATCTACGTCCCCTGCGACCCGAAGGGTGAGTGGACGGTCGTCACCCAAGAGCTGGGCGGCCAGACCATCGCCCTGGGCCCCGGTCTCCCCGGCCGGCTGAATCCCCTGGACGCACCAGCCAGGCCTCACGCCGTCAGCGAGGCCGACTGGACCACCGAGGTCCGCAAGCGACGCCTCCTGCTGCTCGGTTCGCTGGCGAAGACCGTTCTCCGACGCGAACTGCACCCCATGGAGCACACCGCCCTCGACATCGCGCTCGACCACGTGGTGGCGTACCGCACGTCGACCGGCACCACCCCTCTGCTCGGCGACGTCGCCTACGTTCTCGGCTCCCCCGAGCAGCTCGAGGCCGCCACCGGCGACCGGTCGGGACGCCTCGGCCACGCTGCTGAAGACCTCGCTCACGCGCTCCGTCGTCTCATCCACGGCGACTTGGCCGGTATGTTCGACGCGCCGTCGACCGTCCGCTTCGATCCCGGCGCGCCGATGCTGTCCATCGATCTGTCCCGGCTCGGCGGGGCGGGCGACGACACCGGCCTCGTCCTCGCCATGACCTGCGCGAGCGCCTGGATGGAATCCGCCCTCTCCGACCCGACGGGCGGGCGCCGCTGGGTGATCTACGACGAGGCGTGGCGCGTGATGCGGCACGTCGCTCTCCTGGAGCGCATGCAGTCCCAGTGGAAGCTGTCCCGGGGCCTGGGCATCGCGAACATGATGGTCATCCACCGCCTGTCCGACCTCTTGACCGCCGGGGATGCGGGGTCGCGAGGACGAGCCCTGGCCGAGGGCCTGCTCACCGACTGCTCGACCCGGATCATCTACCGCCAGGAAGCCGACCAGCTGGCCACCGCGGCCGCTGTGCTCGGACTGACCGGGGTGGAAACCCAGGCGGTCTCCGCCCTGACGAAGGGCCGCGGCCTGTGGAAGGTCGCCGGCCGGAGCTTCATCACCCAACACCTGCTCCACCCGCGGGAACGGGAACTGTTCGACACCGATCTCCGCATGGCTGCATGACCCTCATACCCCTGATCCGCGGCTCGGCCAAGCCCGGCGGCCCGGCTGACTCTTGCAGCCCACGGAGTTGCCGGCCTATCCCGGCTTCGTTGGTCCCAGAACCCCTACACCGAGAACGCCACGACGAAGGGACTTCAGCCAGTGCTCCTCCCCCTTGAGCCCGACGTCGCATTCGGTTGGCACCCGGACCTCGGCGTTGCGGCAGCCGTCGCGGACGCGCGTCCGTACCTCGACGAGGTCCTACGTGAACACGGGTTCAGCCACAGCGCGGGCAGGGACCTCTACCTGCTGCCATCCGACACACCGCACGCAGCGGCTGTACGCGCGGCGGCCGGTGCAAGCCGCCGGTTTCAGGAGGCTCACCTGACCGTGGTGGCCGATCCCCGGCTCGCAGCCGTTCAGGCCAGCGCCCGTCCGGCTGCGGTATCCGACGGCACTCGCGAGCGGCAGCAGGCAGTCGGTGTCGACGAAGTTCTGGAGCAGATCCGCAACCGGCACGGCGGCTCGGCTACCGATCTCGGAGCGTTCATCAACACCGCGGCCGCCTGGTGCGACCGGATGGCCACGTCCAGTGGGGAGGACCTCGCTGACGACCTCCGTTCGCTCTCCGCCGAGGTGAACACATCAGTCAGGCCGGCGAGCCGTGCGGCACAAGCGCGGGCAGCCACGGCCTCCTCGGTGCGTCGCCCGGCTTCGGCACCGACCGCACCCATTGCCGCCCCACGCCCTGACTCCCCTCCGGTCAGGCCCAACCGTTCCCGTTGACCAGTCCCCCTCATCCCCGAGAGGAATGCACTTCCATGGCCGTCAAGACCCTCTGGTCGATCGAGCACGACTGCGGGCACACCACGCAGGCCGATCTCTCCGATCGTCAGGCCGATCGCCGTGCCGGCTACGCACGTTGGCTTGCCCAGCGCGATTGCACGGACTGCTGGCAGTCCTGCCGCAGCCAGGACGCCACGTCGCGATCGGATTGGCTGGAGCAGAAACGTTCCGCCGAACAAGCCCGCGCGGCCGAGTGGGCCGAGCGGTACCGGATGCCGTCGCTCGAGGGTGTCGGACGTGCTCTCGCCTGGGGGACGCGGTGCCGTCACCAGCTGGTGACGGCCGCCTACACAGCCCTGGTCGTGGAAGGCGAGATGAGCGACGCCGAGTGGGAGGGGTTCGAGGGCTCTCTGCGGCCACTCACCCGCGCCGGCTGGTGGATCGACCAGCGGGATGCCGACCCGGAGGACCTTCCCGAGCTCGTCGAAGCCGCCACCTCGGACGACCGGCCCACCGAGAACCCCTTCTTCTGAGCCGCACTCCAGTGCCGCACCTGCACAGGTCAGTTGCTCGACCGACCACGCCACAGACGTCCAGGAGTCCCTTCCGTGAACCGCAGATCCCTCGCCCTCTCGGCCGTCTCCCCCACCCCCACTTCCCCTGACCGGACTGTGACTTGCCCTCACCTCGTACCAGTACGCCCACGTCCACCACCGGCACCGACTTCCTCCTCTATGTCCTCTTCGCGGCTGTCGGACTCGGATTCGGTGCCGGATCCCTGGCCTGGCTGTTCGGGAACCTCGCCGAATCGCTGATCGGATCCTCCGGGCCCTGGACCGCGTACGAACCGATGGCCGCCTTGCTCCACGCCTCCGATGCCTGGCCGCGGCTCCCCCGGGTGGCGCTCGTCATCGCCTGCTACGTCCTGCCCGTGCTGACCGTCCTGGCGGCCGCGCTGGTGGGCGGAGGTATCTGGCTCCGCCTCCGTGGCAATCCGAAGGGGTTGGCCGGACAGCGTGAGCTCGCGTCCCTTCTGCCGAAGGAGGGCGCGGCGAAGTCCATCAGCCTGCGTCCCAGCCTCACGGGCAGCAAGCCCAAGAACGTGGCCCCGAACGATCGCGGGGTGCTGCTCGGTACGCTGCAGCCGGGTCGCAGGGAGATCCGCTCCTCGTGGGAGGACGTCCTGCTCGCCATCATGGCGCCGCGCTCGGGAAAGACCTCAGGCCTCGCGATACCGGCGATCCTCCGCGCGCCCGGGCCCGTGCTGCTGACCTCGAACAAGGCGGCCAACGACGCCTTCACCGCCACCTTCGACGCCCGCGCGGGCGTCGGAAGGGTCTGGACACTCGACCCTCAGCAGATCGCCCACGCGGATCGGACCATGTGGTGGGACATCCTGGCCGACGCCCGTGACCTGGCCGGCGCCCGCCGTCTGGCGGGACATTTCGTGACCGCCTGCGTCGACGAGTCGAGCGCCGGTGACTTCTGGTCCACGGCCGCCGCCAACACCCTCACCGCGCTCTTCCTCGCTGCTGCCAACGACGGCCGCCCGATCACCGACGTACTCGGCTGGCTCGCCTCTCCGGCTGACCGCACTCCCGTCGACCTGCTGCACGACGTGGGGCTGGAAGCTGTGGCAGCCCAGCTCCACGGCACGGTTGCAGGCGCCGTCGAGACGCGCGACGGCATCTTCGAGACGGCGAGGCAGTACGCAAGCTGCCTGCTCGACCCGGGTATCGCTTCCTGGGTCACCCCTCCCTCGAACGCGGCCGAGGTGTGGGAGTTCCAACCGGAGGCGTTCGCCACCAGCAGGGACACCCTGTTCCTGCTGTCGAAGGACGGAGGCGGTTCCGCCTCCGCGATCATCGCGGCCGCTGCCGACGCGGTGATGCGCGCCGCGGTGATCCAGGCCGAACGCGATGGTGGCCGGCTCGATCCTCCCCTGCTCGCGATCCTCGACGAGGCCGCGAACGTGTGCAAGATCAAAGACCTCCCCGACCTGTACTCCCACCTGGGCTCGCGCGGGGTCATCCCGATCACGATCCTGCAGAGCTACCGGCAGGGCCAGCGTGTCTGGGGCGACACCGGGATGGACGCGCTCTGGAGCGCTTCGACGATCAAACTCATCGGATCGGGTATCGATGACGCCGACTTCGCGGACAAGCTCTCGCGGCTCGTGGGCGACCACGACGTGCCCACCGTCTCGGTGTCCACCAGCGAGTCCGGCAGGTCGACTTCGGTGTCCATGCGGCAGGAGCGGGTGCTGCCTGCCGATGCGATCCGCGCTCTGCCCAAGGGGTCCGCGCTCCTCCTCGCGACCGGCATCCGGCCGGCTCTCCTCGGCTTGAAGCCTTGGTATCGGGAGCCGGACGCCGACCGGCTTGCCACCGCATCGGCGAAGGCCACCGCAGCCATCACCGAGCGGGCCGTCGGCAAGGTCGTCGACCAGAACGAGTTCGGCAAGGCGGCATAGGTATGACACCGCTGCTGTACGCGGAGCAAGCCACCCTGGGTGCGATGCTCCTGGAGCCACACCAGCTCGGCCGACTCGCGCCCTGGCTTCAGCCGGCCCACTTCTACCGTCCGATCCACCAGGCCCTGTACGCCGCGGCCCTCAAGCTGAGGGACGACGGTCACCCCGCCGCCTGGCTCGGGGCGGAGGAACCGATCCCCCTGTCGTGGCTAGCCGACACCGTCGTCGAGGCTGGCACCCATACCCAGGGCGTCACCGCGTCGTATGCCCACCAGGTCGTCTCCGCCTGTCCCCGTCCCGGTCATGCCGTGGTCTACGGGCGGATGGTGCTGGAGGGAGCGATCCGCCGCTCTGTCGCGCAACATGCGACCCAGCTCCATCAGGCCGCTCGCACCGATGCTCCGCGAGGAACATCGGAGGAGTCGGTCCGCCAGGCCGGGGCGCTCGCGACGGCCCTCTGCGACCTCGGCGGTCGGTGGGGCACCGACGTGCAGCCGGTACCGCATCCGCTGCCACCCTCATTCGTGCCGGCCGAACCGGACGAACAACTGCTGGCTGAAGAGGAGTACCTGCTCGGCAGCCTCAGTGCCCGCCCCGAGCAGCTGAGCCGGGTGGTGGGCTGGCTGCATCCCGGGGACTTCGCCGACGCCGGCCATCAGCAGGTCTACCGAGCGTTGGGAGCTCTGCACCATAGGGGCGAGCCCGTCGACCAGCTGACCGTGCTGTGGGAGATCCAGCGTCGCGGCGCGCTCGCCGACCGGACGCTGGATACAGATCGAGTGCTGCGGATCTGCGACAGCTCATCGCTCGGCGGGGCTGCGGAGCACTACGGCGAGCGCGTGGTGCGCGCAGCCCTCGTCCGTACCGCCTCCGACACCGCTCGTCGGGTACGCGCCCTGACCGACGACGAAACCCTCGCTCCGGGGAGGCTGATCGGCCACGCCCTGCATGCGCTTGGGCCTCTGAGCGCCGTCCACGACCGCTTGCGCACAGCCACCGGTGACTTGCCGGCCTCCCCGCCTGCGCCTGCCAGGGCGGCACCGGCACGTGAAGCGCGAGCTGATGCCGCGCGCATCCGCAGCAGCGCCCGTCGTCCGGGCTCGCCCCCGGCCCCGGCCTCCACTCCACATCCCGTCTCTTTCCGCCCTGCCCCACGACGGAGTCCCTCATGACCGTACGAGCAGTCCACCCGCCCGACGAGACGTTCGCGCTCCACGCCACCGGCCGTGCCTTCGAGGAGGTGCGGGACATCGTCGAAGTGCCCTCGAGCCGCCAGGAGATACCCGATCTCTTCGTCGCGGCTGACCAGCTTCAGCGTCTGTCCGCGTTGATCGCGGACGTATCCGATGAAGTCCTGTTCCGCGTTGCAACCGATACGGCGGAGCCCGACCCGGGACCGGTGATCTTGGCCTATACCTCGGCGCTCGTACCCGCCGGACGGGCCATGGAGGCCCTGACCGCATCGGCCGAGCAACTCGGCTTCCTCCGACGCTTCGCCCACGTCCTGCCCGGTGCTCCGGAGCTCGAGGAGGGTCGGGAGGCGGCGTTCCTAGTGGTGCAGGATCGCCTGGAGACCGCGCGCGTGGAGCTCGGCGACGCTGCTCAGGGACTGTACGGCGCCGCCGCCCGGCTCGGCGGAGCCCCGCCACGCTCCGTGGCCGCGCTCAGCCGCTCTGCCCGCATTACGGACGCGACCGCTTTCACCTCCCCGGCACACCGATCGACGCCACCCGCACGGCTCGCGTACACACCCGCTCCCCGTCATGGCCGATGACCACGTGAGGTCCGGCAGCGGGCCACTCATCGGGAGCCTCTGCTCGGGCTACGGCGGGCTTGACCTGGGCGTTCAAGCAGCACTGGGCGGGACCGTCGCCTGGCACGCCGACATCGATCCCGGCGCCACTCGAATCCTCGCTCGGCACTGGCCAACCGTTCCGAACCTCGGCGACATCTCAGCCGTGGACTGGACCACCGTGCCCGAGGTCTGCGTCCTGACAGCCGGCTTCCCCTGTCAAAGACGTCTCGGTCGCCGGCCGCCGAGCCGGGCTGGCCGAAGGCACCCGGTCCGGTCTCTGGCACCACGTCATCCGTGCCATCGAAGCCCTCAACCCCTGTCTGGTGGTGATCGAAAATGTCCGTGGACTGCTCACCTCGCCCGCCACTTCCCCTGGCGCACTGGAACTCTGCCCGTGGTGCCTGGGAGACGCTGCAGATCAGCCTGCTGTGCGGGCATTCGGTGCCGTACTCGGCTCCCTGGCCGACCTCCGGTTCGATGCACGTTGGTGCGTCCTACGGGCCTCTGACGTCGGAGCGCCGCACCGCCGCGAGCGGGTCTTCCTCGCTGCTTGGCCTTCCTCCCACCGTCGCGCTGTTCAAGACGCCGACCAGCAACCTGGCGACGAACGGCGGAAGTCAGCATCCTGCGAAGCGCAAGCACGGCGGCCACGGTCCGACTCTCGCGGACGAGGTGGAGTGGCTGCTGCCGATACCGACGCGCGCCAAGACGACCAAGGCTTCATCGGGCCTGCCCTGCTCCGAGGGGAGTCCGCGCCTCCTTCCTTCTCCGCCGCCGCTCTTCACCCTTCCCGGCTCGACATCGAGCGGTGGGGGCCCTATGCCGCGGCCGTGGCCCGGTGGGAAGCCCTGACCCGTCCTGCTCCCGCGCCGACCGATCCTGCGGGTCGCTTGAGTCCCCTGTTCGTCGAGTGGATGCAAGGGGTGGAAGCGGGCTGGGTCACCTCAACGCCTGCACTCAGCCGACCGGCTCAGCTCAGCGCCCTGGGGAACGGAGTGGTGCCACAGCAGGCCGCCGCCGCGCTTGCGGGGCTCGCTCCTCCAGTGCAGGGCTGCCCGCATCGTCGGGCGAAGTGATGTGGCGGAGCTCTACTCCGGATCTCCGGCTGAGCCAAGTCGCCGCTTCCCCGGACCCTCGACATGCCATCCATCCGACTCGCCAAGGGGCTCGCCATGCCCGAACATGCCCACGCCGGGCCGGTACGTGTCTCGGACCACGACCTGGACGATCTCGTCGCCACTGTGACACGGCTGGTCACGGACAGCCAGAAGCACGACGAGAAGATCGCGCGCCTGGAAGAACCGGCGGAACTGATCGAGGACTCCGACCTGGCCTCGACGGTGCGGCCGGTGCTGTCCGGCTCAGGAGACGCACCCCACCCTCCTTCGGACGCTTCGTCCTCCTTCTTCATCTTGGCACTGGACGGCACTGCGTACGCGGACGAGTTGGCTGCCCTGACGGACTGGGTCCACCACCTTCTGCTGCCGGTATACGGCCGGGAGATCACCACCAGTCGTCCCTGGTGCGGACAGTGGTCCGAACACCCCGAGGCAGTCGCCCGCCTCCACGGCCTGTGGCTGGCATGGCAGCAGCTCACCGATGCCGAGGCCGGCCCCGCCGGACCCTCCACATGGCACCGGGACCACCTTGATCCCGTCTGGCAGCAACTCCGCTCCCCTGACGGACCTTTCGGCGCCTGCACCACCAGCCCCACACGGCCCGCGCACCGGCTCCTCTCTGCACCCGTCGTCTGAGATGGGATCCACCGACAAACCTGCAGGCCCGCCGGACTACCGGATCACCGGCTTCGAACCGGCCAACGCCGTGACCGAGGACTCCTACGAGCTCGTCGCCTCAGCAGAGGACGACCTTGCCGTCGTTGCTGCGCACCACAACGCCAACGGCAGGGACACCTACTTTGTCCTCTACGACGCCACCGCGATCTACGGCCACCCGGGCGCCCCCGCGTACGTCGCCGTGCACGTCACCAGGGACCTCGAGCGGCGAGTCTTCGACTTCGATCACGCGCACCACCCTCTCGTGCCTTTGGCACAGAACTGGCTGATCGAGAAGGGCTGTCCGCCGGATGCCGTACGAGCATTCACCGACCGCGGGCCCCAGCCGGCAGACGCCCTGACCTCCCGGCTCGAAGGACTCCTTCGGACCAATGTCGGGCAGCGGTACCTCGTTCTGGACCACTACACCGATCACCAGAACAACTCCAACGCCGGGGCCCGGACTTCGACCCTCGTCCACGATCGCCACCCTCTCTCCGCTGCCCACCCGTACAGGGTGTTCCTGGAAGAGGTCACCCAGGACTTCGAGACCTACACCGTGCGGGAAGGAGCATTCAGCAGTATCGAGGCTGCGGACCTCTGGATCGCCGCTGTCGACCTACCGCTGCCGCAGGCACCGGCGCCGGTCCAGGGGCGGCGTGCTGACGCAGCTCGGGCCCGGACTGCGGGCGCCAACGCAGCACCCTCCGCACCCTCGGATGCCACCAGGACCGGCGATCGATTCGGAAGGACACCTGCATCCGCCACCCGCAGGGGTCCACGATGAAGACGGCACGCTTCGCGTTCGCCGCTCATCCCGATGCCCTGGCAGACCTGCGCAGGGTGCCAGACCAGATTCGGGATCTGGCCCTGCTGGAACTGCAGCACCTCGTCCACGGCAACGAACGCGGGGCAGCCATGCAGCGCGAGCTCGCCGGATGCCACAAGGTCTACGTGGATCCCGAGACGCGCCGCCCTCATCCCAACACCGGCGGGAGATCTACCTGCTCGCGGTCGGCGAGCGCCAGGACAACGCCGTCTACCGCACCGCCGCGCGACGCCTCCATCACGCGGCACCGACCGATACCCCGGACCGCGTCAACCCGCGAGCCCAGGCAGCCCGCGCCCGATCCCTGCACCCCATGTCCGTACGACAGCCGTCACTCCAGGAGGTTCCCGCCTTTGCCTCTTCCCCCGACCGCTCCGCAGCCCGGCCCGGACACAGGGCCCCGTAATGCCGAGGAGGTCCTCGTCGCTCCCGTGGCCCTGGCCGGGAGCGGATCCAGCCGGACCGTCTCCGAACCTCTGGACGATGCCGCAGGCTGGTCCAAGGTCATCGCCTTCGGAACTGACACGTACTACACCAGCCCGTGTCAGCGGGTGCGGATCGCGAACCCTGTGGAGGGCCACTATGGCGGCTGGACCATCACCTTCGCCGAGGACGCTCTCGGCGTACCGGACTGGATCACCACGTTCGACCGGAACACGCCCGCCGAGGTGGTCAACGCTTTCACCACCACACTCGTCGAGGGGTTGGACAACAACTTCCGAGACCGCCTCCAGGGCGGGAGGCACTTCACCCCCAGCAGCCCAGCAGCCCTCCTCTCCGAACGCAACTGGCAACCGGCCGGCCATCAGCCCGGAGCCCACTACCAGCTCTCGCCGGACGGCCATGCCGCCTATCGGATACGCCTCGGCCGGCTGCACGAATTCGACGAACTGATGGAACCCGAGCTCTCCACCTGGCGGCTCTCCGGGGGCCTGGATCCCCTCACCGCGCCGACCTGGCGGGCGTACTTCAGCACCAGCACGCCCCAGCACCTGATCACAGCCTCAGCCATGGCACTGGCGGACCACGCGCCGGTCTCGCGGTTCGCCCCCTCAATCCCGGACCTTCATCTCCCGCTGGTCACCATCCATCCCGCCCCTGGCCCACAGCAACCGCGGGCCGCTGCAGCCCTTGCCCGGTCCACGAGGGCACCACGGAACCCCGATGCTGCTTCGCCCGTCGTTCCAGCTCAGGCCGCCTACTCCACCCCGCCCCGCCGGCAACGCTGACGCCAGGCGGCCAGGGGCGCTTCGCCCACGGCAGACTCGCATCCGCCGCGACGATTGCCGTCGAGTCGATTGGCCATGTGAACGTACGGTCGCGGGAACCCTGCAGGCAGCGGCGGAACCTCGCAAGTGAGTTCGGTTTTGGCGCTGAAATCGACACGTCGAGCTGGATTCCGCACCGCGCAGCGCTCAGGGCCGGCTTCAGCGGGCATTCTTACGCCGCCGTTCAAGTTGGGGTAGCCAGTATTCGGGCGGCTGGGGATCCGTGGCCGCTGCCACCCAGCCTTCATCTTCTTGAGGGTTGCGGGGAGCCCAGGCCCGGTGGGTCCAGCGCGAGGACGTCCCTGATGTGCGCTCCCAGGGAATCGGGGATGTCCCGGTCAAGGTGGTTCAGCAGGAGAGGAATTCCCAGCGGACCCTGCTTCGGGGCCGACGTCCGGTAGGTCACCTGGCAGAAGGCGTCCGCTTCGAAGACGACGCCCCGGGCGTCGGCTGGCCCCTTCTCGTCCGAGAACCAGATCAGCCGGTCGCCGGCGACCATGCGTTCGCGGCCAAGGAGCATGCCGTTCTGCGCAGTTCCATCCCTGTCGAGGAACGGAACAGGGTCCTCGTCTGCGCCTGGATCGTTGTCGCTGATTCCGGCCACGTGTCCGGGGTCACGCGTGGCGTGGATCTCCAGTAGATCGCCGTCCGCGTGGGCCTGCCAGAAGTCGAGGACGTCGGCCGACGAGCTAAGCAGATGCGGGTACGCCGTGAGCGTGAACAGCTGCCCGCCCTTAAGGGGAAGGACGACGCGGTCGCCCGCGCGCAGGCGATGAATGACAGGGATCGGCTCCCAGGTCGTTATCCCGGTTGCCTCACCCTGGCAGTGGCGGATCGCTTCGATGGCTGTTTCCAAGTCGACGTTGAAGAACTCCCTCTCGGCACTTACCCGTTGGGCAGTAAGGAGGCGGTGTACGGACCGTTCCACGTCTTCGGGCCGGGACGAGATGGCCCTGAAGAGCACCTCGAAGGGGAAAGGGACCGACGTACGTGACAGTTCCTTCGCCCGGTCCTCCGCGAGCCGGTCGGAGTAGCCGATCTTGAGCATGCTCGGGAACGCGGGGTTCCGCTGAACGTACACGAACCCAGTCGTCCGAGGGGGAGGTAGGAGAGTCCTTGTGCGCGGCCCATGTGAGTCGCCGGCTTGCTGGACTTTACAGATACCCCTCGAGAATCCGGAGAGCGTAACCGGCGGGTCGGTCGACAGCGCTACGATCCCGCCTTCGATGTCGCGATGGGACGATGCAGTGATGCGGCGCCCCGAAGAGAAGTGCTCAACCTGTGCGGGCGGCAGGAGCCGCAACGCCTCTGCGAGCACCTCGACCCCCTCGTACCGGTCGTGGTCGCAGTCACGGGCCCCCGGGAAAGCTCGATTGAGTGCGTCGGTTGCGGCTTCCGTGATCAGGTCAGCGAGTTCCTGACCGATGGGTGCGTACAGCGTGCCGAGATGGGTGGACTCGACCTCCCATTCATCTTGATCGTTGCGTGAATGCGCGTAGAGGTCGATGGGGACACCGGACCTCCTTGCGAGGAGAAGCAGTTCACAGGCGTGGGCAGGATTTTCCAGGTCGAAGGTGAAGTGGGCCCGCATACCGAGGGACTCAGTCCTGGGCTTGCGGCAGACAAGGAGAAGTCGGTGCGCATGTCCGGGATCCCGCTCGAAACCAATGGGCAGCACCCCCTCACCAAGTGCGGCGCGGGCGGCCTCCGTCTCTTCCTCGGTCTGGACGATGACGTTCCACCACGGCAGAGGGCCGAATGTGCCGTGTACCGCCTGGACGTCGGGGACGCAGGACCCGACTCGGTATCCCTGTCGGAAATCGAGCGCCCTGTTCAGGAAGGTCAGGATGCAGGCGTCCTGAAAGCGATCCTGCTGCGTACGATTCCGCAGGAGGTCGCGCTCTGTCGCGCTCAGGCATCCGATGGCCCCGGCGAGCATCTCCAGCTGCTCGTCGAGAGCATCCAGGGCGCGGGTGACGACTGGTCGCGAAGCATGGCTTAGCCGGCGGCGGCCAATTGCATCGCGGAGATCTCCTCTGGCTGCGGTGCAGGAGGCCACCTCCGTACCTAGCTGCCGTAGATGCTCAGCCCCATAGGCGGAAAACCGGTTCAACCACAGGCCGTGAACCTCGCTGCTTCTCCTGAACAGGGCAACTGACGCGGCGTGCTGGACACGCGTGTCCGGCTCCGCATTCAGTCTGGACCAGATGGTGCCTGAGTACGCCTCCAGAGGTGCGAGTGAGCGAGGCGCCAGAGCTTCTGCGGCACCCGGGAAGTCCACTCCTCCCCAGTACCGAGTCAATTCCCTGGCCGACCGGACGGCGGTGGCCGCCTGGGCAAGCCGACCGGACCAGTGACCCAGCAGAAGGGCGTACGTGCTTTCTGGATCCTCGGCGCGCAGGCCGACGCCCAACAGCACAACTGAACCCGTGAGCCCGTTGTACTCCATGAACCCACGGACATGCTTGACCAAGCTGGCGAGCTGATCCATGTCTGGTTTGGGATCAGCGAAGAGCGGGTGATTTGCCAGCAATTCGGCGATTTGCGCCATGGATCGGCCACGCGCGTCCAGGACGGCGATCCGCAAGACCAAAAGGGCGCGTAGCAGATCCAGATCCTTCGGGTCGCTGGCGATCCGCGCGGGGGCAAGCAACGGGTGGTGACCGGCACTGGCGGCGATGCCCTTGCAGATCTTCTGAATCCACTGCTCGCGCAGGTCAGTTAAGTCAGCGGCGGAAAGCACAGCTCTAATCCCCCTGTTCACATGGACGACAGTGGGGCTCTGTCCGACTTTCGGACGGGATGCCGCCCCACCCGGAAGCACTGCTGTTGCGTGGTTCCGGCGCTCTACTGACGCTGCGGGCAACGTTGCAGCCGACAGCGTGCCCGTGGGCCATTGCGTTTCGGAGGGCCACGGTCAGGGTGCCCATCTTCCTTGCCTGTCGCATCAGCGGAGTGTAAGAGATGCCGCTGACAAGGTCCGTGCCGGGAAGAGATGGACGGTGGTCCAACGGAAGCCACCTGCTCAATCTGCCGCGGCAACTACCCAGGCCCGTTCACGGCCATCACCGCAGACGCCGATTCACCCCGGCAACGACACGAGCTTCTGCAGCGGGTTGCTCCGCAGCGCCCTGGCGGTGACTCACCGTCTTGGGACCTGGACGACGTGGTGCGGCGCTAGCCGTTGCGGGGAGTCTCGCAGTTCGCCTCAGGCGCCAGACCAAGACGTCCGTGACGTCGTCGGCGGACTCCAACTCTCGCTGGTTGACGACTTCCTGAAGCAGAGCCGCTGGCTCGTACCCTGCCCGTTCGGCTTCATCGAGCGTGGCTGCAAGCGCGCCCCAGCCAGGCTCGTCCAGGACCTGATCGGCGTGGTCGGGAAGAGCCGAGCTCACGGCCTCGGCGTGCCGTAGCTGGGTGGATGGGGTGAGTCGTCGGCCCTGTTCGCGCATGGCGCTGAGCGGGGATGTGGCGGACGAGCGGTAGGCCGCTCGGAGGTGCTGGGCCGCCTGGCGAGCAGCGGCGGCTTGCTGGGCGTGGCCCCGGGCGGAGTGCCAATGCATGGCGGCAATCGTGGCGAGAACCAGCGTGGACAGCAGCATCGCGGTGGCGCCGCCGTCTTCACCTCGACCGAGGGCGTCGCCGGCGCGGAGAATGCCTCGTGCGGCGGAGCGGATGGCGCGGTTGTCCGAGCGCTCTGCACGGATGTGGGAGCGGGTGGCGCGTTCGAAGGCACGGGCTGCCTGATGCAGTTCGCCGCGTGTCGAGACGGGTGAGGTCTGGGCGAGGGCGTCCAGCAGTTCTCCCACGCCGACGAGCTGGGCGGCCGCGTCTTCGTCGTCGTCTGCCGTGAGAGTCGCTGCGGCTCGCTCGACCAGTGGGGAGGCAGTGCGACGGGTACGGGCCGGGCGCGGGCGATTCTGGTCGTCCCCGCTGGGGCCGTCGTCCAGGGGACCCGCAGCGAGGCGTTGGCGGATCTTCGGGAGTGAGAGGTCGGGGGCCAGTTTCGAGCCGGAGAACCAGATGGGCTCCCCGTCGCGGTTGCGGTCACCGGGGAGGGCCACCTTGTAGCCGAGGGTGTCGCCGGAGGGCGCGAGTCGCTTCTCGACCCGGAGCCCTGCATCCCTGAGTCGACGGAAGAACTCCTCGTCGTTCGCCGCTCCGGCCAGTGCCTGGCGGACGGACTCACGGAGCATCTCCCGGCTCGGCTCGGAGCGTCCGGTGCGTTCGGCCTTCGATCGTTCGGCACTTGTCGGACGCTGGGCGGCGGTGCGGTCACCGGCGTTGAGGGCCTGGAGGCCGAACTCCGCTTCGATCCTGCGGCACTCGGCCTGAGCCCTGATTCCATCCTGGTGCCGGCGCGGTCGGCGCCCGTCTTCGCGTACGAGGGTGGCGACGAGGTGAATGTGGTCCTCGGCGTGCCGTACGGCGATCCAGCGGCAGGCCTGGCTGTCGCCCTCTTCAGCGATGCCGGTGGCGTGGATGATCCGCCGGGCGACCTGCGCCCACTCGGCATCGGTCAGGTGGCGGTCGCCGGGGGCGGTTCGTACGGGGCAGTGCCAGACATGGCGAGCCGGCCGCCGGTCTTTCGGTAGGGCTAGGACAGGCAGGTCCAGCCGGTCGGTGAGCTGCTTGAGGGTGACGGCGGAGTCTCGGCCCGGGTCAGGGGCAAGCTCTGGCAGCCAGGAAGCCACCAGGTGGGGGTCGGTGTGTTCGTCCCGGCGGCCCGGCCCGTAGAGGTAGGCGAGGAGCCCGTACGTCCGGCTGCCGGTGGAGATGTCGGGTACCACCCGGTCAGCGCTTCGCGATCTGGGTTGCGGCAGCTTCGACCCGGGAGGCGGCGCGCAGGACCCGGCGTACGACTTCGTCGGCGTAGTCGGCGTGACCGCCGCTGTTCAGTACGCGGGCGATCTGGTTCAGGTTGTTGCCGACTCGGGCGAGTTGGGTGCTGGCGCTCATGAGTTCGGCGACGAGGCCACGTTGGTCGAGGAGCCAGGTCTTCGGACCGCCCTGGGCTCGCGCGACGGCGACTGCTGCGTCGGCGAGGAATCCGGCGGTCTTCAGTCCGACGGCCTCGGCGGCGCGTTGGATGTCGTCGAGTTCGTGACGGGTGAGGCGGATGCTGCGTACGTGGTCGCGATGCTCGTGCTGGCGCAGACGAGGGCGCGTGCGCGGGGCGGAGCTGGGCGGATTCTCCTCCCCTGGCTGCGGTCCGCCCTCGGTCGCAGCAATCGGATCCGGCACCCCCTGGTGCCGGTCCTCCGCCGCCCCTGAGGGGGCGGCGGCGTGCGCTTCCGAAACTCCTCCGCTGCCACGGGCTGCGGAGGAGTTTCGGAAGCTACAGCTTGCTCGGCCGGGTGCTGGGCAGTGGTGTTGCTCGAGGCCGGTGGGCGGCTCGGCCCGTTCGCCGACACGGCTCACCGGTGCCGCTCCGATGCGGGGCGGCGGAGGTCGAGGAGGGTCCGGGCCACGTAGTCGATCGCGAGCACGGGGTGGTGGAGTGTGAAGGCGGCGCTGGTGGTGGTGCGCCAGACGGTCCAGGCGCCATCGGGGCCGTGCTCGAAGCGGTGCAGGTGGCCATGGCCAAGCAGCACGGTCAGCCAGGTGTCGACTTCGGCTCGGGTCGCGGGGGTGGTGCGCCGCATGAGGTCTCCGGTGGTGCGTGGGGATGGTGGTGGTCGGTTCTGGGCCCGCGGCTGCCTCTGCTCGGGTGCCGGGGTGGTGCATGGGGTCGTCCGGGGTCACCGAGGCCGGGTGTCCTGGCCGACGGCCTCCGTCCGCAGTTGGTCCATCAGGCCGGTCAGACGGTCGTTGGCCAGCGGGAGACCCTGACCTCGGATGGCGTCCGCGACGACCTGGCGGGTGGCCTTGCCTGCTTCGGTCACCGCGCGGCGGGCGATCAGGAGGAGGTCATCGACCGGCGGGCTGGTGTCCTGGGGCGCCGGCTGAGCTGTCCGCAAGCCGCGTGCCGGACGGGGAGCGGGAGGCATCGTCGGGTGCTGGTGAACGGCTGGAGCGGGTCTGCTGCCCGCTGGGTTCCGGTTCTGGTCACCGGCTCGGTTCGCCCCGGTGAGCTGCACGATCCTCCGCTCAGGGGTGACCGGGAGGTGGCTGTCCTGTCCCGTCCGGTCAGCAGGCAAGCTGGACGGCCGACCGGTAGTCACGGGACGGGTGACGGTCGGCTGGATAGGACGGCCGTCCCAGTCGTCCGGCTGACCGGGGACACCGGACACCTCTGCCCGGCGGGCGATGAGGATGTACAGGTGAACGCTGCCTGCGAGGGCGAGCGGGGCGAGGGTGGACAGGATGCCGACGGTCAGGTCCCCGAGCCGGAGGCCGGCGCCAGAGGGCTGCTGTTGGTTGAGGCGGATGGCGTGGAGGGCGTTCGCCCAGATCGAGGCGGCCGTGGCGCTTCCGAAGAGCGTCCAGACGTAGGTACGGGCGGTGAGCGGCGCGGTGCTCATGACGAGCAGCGCGCGCACCCCGTAGGCGATGAATCCGTCGATCACCAGGGGGAACAGGTAGGTCAGGAATCCGCGGACGTGGATGGCGGTGGCCATCTGCTGGAGCGCGTCGTACGAGAGCGCGCAGGCGGCGGCGCCGAGGGTGACGATGGCGGCGCGGTCCCAGCCGGTTATGCGCGCGGCGTCGGCCCGGTCCGTCATGCGGCCCTCCCGAGCTCCGTGTGGTCGGGGCCCTGCCCGGCGGGGTCGATTGGCAGCGGCGCACCGGCGGGCCTTGTCTTCTGCCGGGGCTTCCTGGTGCCGATGGCTCGGTTGCGGATCTCGCGGCGGGTCTGGCGGTAGAGCTTCCCGGCGTGGTCTTGGGTGACTTTGAGGAGGCGTGCGAGCCGGTCGATGTCGGTTCCGGCTTGGTAGGCGGCGCGGGCGACGGCCTGGCGTTCGGCTCCGGTGAGGTGGATGTCGCGTCCAGCAAGGGCCGCGTTGACCCGGGCGTAGTCCAGTCGGTTGGCCAGCTTGCTGTGCAGTGAGGCGCGCTCTTCTTCTGTCATGCCTCCTCGGATGCCTTCGCGGTCGCCGTTCTCGAGGGCGGCGTCCAGGCAGGTGAGGCGGACGGGACACTGGCGGCACAGGGCCTTCGCGGCGTGGATGCGGTCGGTCTCGTCGGGCTCGGGGAAGAAGAGGCCAAGGTCGACTCGGTGGTGCGGAGTTGAGCGGCAGGCGGCGCGGTCCTGCCAGGTGTGGTCACCGAGGGTGCGCGGCGTGTGGGGGTCGGGGGTGGTCATGCGGGTGTCTCCGTATCGCCCCGGCCTGCTCTGAGGCAGGTGCAGGCCGGGGGTTGGTGCGTACGAGGGGGTGGGCTGCGGTGCTCGCCGGGGGAAGGTCAGGTGGCGGTGGCCGCGTCGAAGCAGCGACGTTCGGCTGCGAGGGCACGTCTGCGGTCGGGGCCGTCGAGGATGACCTTGTCGGTCATCTCCGTGAGGCGGGACGCGACCCGGTCACCGATGTGCTCTCGGAGGTCGGCCATGCCGAGGTTCGTCGTGAGCAGCGTCGGCAGCATCTCGTTGTAGCGGCGGTTGATGAGCCGCATCGTGATCTCCTCGGTCCACTCGCTGTTCTTGGCGGCACCGAGGTCGTCGATGATCAGGAGGGGGCAGCGGGCGAGATCCATGAGTTCCCGCTCGCCGTCGTGTCCGGGGCGGGGGCGCAGGTCCGCGTAGAGGTCGGCCGCCGTCGTCGCCTTCCAGCGGAGGCGGACCCCGGCCGACACCAGGCAGCGGATCGCCCCGTATGCCTGGTGCGTCTTGCCCGTGCCTGTGGTGCCGACGATGAGGAGCGACCGGCCGTTGGCGATGCCGGGGGCTCCTCCGGGTCCGGGGCGGCCATCCTGCGCGATGTCCCGTACCCAGGCGCTGATGGCCGGGTGATCGGCGACCGCGTTGCGGTAGCGGGCGGGGATGCGGGCCTCGGCTGCCTGGAGGGCGGCCAGCGGTTCCTCGACCACTGCGGGGACTGCGTCGGGGTTCTGGCCGCGCGTGATGAGGATGCCGGTGAGCCGACGGGCGAGGCCGCTGACGCGCTGGGCGTCGTAGTCGCGCATCACAGCTCCTCGGCGTAAGCGGTGGACGGGTCGGTCGGGTTGGCCCAGCCCCGGTGTGCGGGGAGGCTAGGCCGCGATCCCGTCCGGGCCAAGCCGGTGGGGGCCGCGTTCATCGCCTCGTGGACCAGGCTGGGCAGGGTGCTCGGGTGAAGTCCCTTGGTTCGGTGCTTGGTGAGGCCGTCGCGCACGTGGGCGGCATCGATGCCCTCGGCGAGCAACTTGGCGGTCTCCCGGCCGAGGCGGCCGAGTACATCGCGGGGCGGTCGGTGTGTGCAGGCGGAGGCGTACTCGGCGATGAGTTGCTGGGCCGAGGCGGACTCGGGTGCGGGAGCGCTCGCGCTCCCCGAAGGTAGAGATCCTAGATCCACGTTCCTAGGTCCTAGATCCGGACTGTGATCCATCACTGCGGGCTCACTGAGGGCTTCGTGAGTCCTCATGGAGGCCTCAGTGAATGCCCTCCGAGCTGCGGTTTTCTGATTCATTGAGGGCTCATGCAGGTACTCCGGACCCTCCGTGAGTCCTCGGTGAGGGGACACGGAGGCTTCATGGCCTGCTCCGTGAGGGCTCCCGAGTCCGGCGGCCGTCGGGCCCGCGCCGTCGTGCTGGGGGCAGGCCGGGTGGCGTATACCGCTGGGACGGTTGATCTTCTGGTGCAGGTGCCAGGTGATGATGTGGAGAGGTACCGCTTGCCGTCCTCGCCCGCGTAACGGCAGACGAGGTCCTGGGTGGCGAGCTGGGCCAGGTCGTCCTCGACGCCGACGGGGCCGTGGTCCGGGCGCAGGGACCACAGCAGCCCGGCGAGGACTGCGGGTTGGTCCCGGAAGCGTCCGTGGTCGTCGGCCTGGGTGAGCAGCCCGAAGAAGGTTCGCTCGGCGGTGAGGGGGACCGCGGCCAGGGACTCGGAGGCGAAGGCCTCCGGCTTGATGGTTCTGATGCGGGCCATGATCAGCGCCTCCGCTCGACTGCGGTGTGCCGTTCGGTCGCGGGGCGCAGGACTCCGCTGTCGAGATCGAGGTCGTACGGCTGGTCCCATCGGACGTCGGGGTGAGCGCGGATGACCCAACGCGCGGCAGTGAGGCCGCGGACCCGCGTGAGGGGTATACCGCGACCCAGCCGGTCGTAGGCGCGACAGAAGGGGCTGGGCCAGCTCTGGCTCGGATCGAGCTGGGAGATGCGAAGGACTGCGGCTCCGGGGGCCATGTCCGCGAGGATGCGGGCGAGCCGGTGTGCCCGTGGGCTCCGGTACTCGGGCATGCGAGAATTCCTCACTCGTAGGTGGGGCGGGGCGGCCGTTCTCGTCGAAAAGGCCAGCCGACCCGCACCCGGTTATGAATCCGCGCCCTCCGGGGTGTCGGCACGGTGCCCAGGAGCGGCTAACTCCTGGGCACCGTTCTCATCCAGAGCGGCGCGATTCCCCGGTGTTGACCCGAGGGAGCAGCAACATATGCATGGCGCCCAGAACACTCCAGCTTTCAGAGGGTGTTGGCGGTCATCGACATCGACTCGACATATCCCCTTGCGAGGCCAAGCGGCCAGACGCCGCTGCAAGGCGTTGGGGTGGCCGTCGGGCCGGAAGGTCCAGTCCAGTCGAGGCGGGCCGTGCACTGAAGGGCGACTTCAATGACCCTCAGAGATCGACGTCAATAACTTTCACCGAATTGATCAGTCAATTATCTGAATGTCCCTGCACGTGAAACACCTAGGCCGCGAAAATGAGCCAGAGCCACTTCCTTGTCCCGCCCTCAGGGGCAATTCCACGATCAGTAATTTCGGCTCTACGCTGCCGAAACTTCGGCCAGCAAGTCACTGATTCGAGCAGCTGCTTCCCGCGTGCGCGCAATCTCCTCTGCCGCATCGGGAGTCATGTCCCCACATGGCTTCGCCACCACCACGGCGCCCATGACAACGTTCCGTCCGATCGGAGCAGCCACCGCACACCAGCCGGCTCGGACTTCCTCGCGTGACACGGCAATGCCATTCGAAGCCGCGTCACCCACCGCACGCAGGAACGATTCCGGATCTTGGATGTATCCCGGCCCTGTCAGCGACGTCGGGAGTCCCTCCACGGCCACAGCTCTCTGCACTGTGGCCGGCAGACCGGACAGGAGGACCCTGCCTGCGGCACCCGCGCGCAGAGAGCGGGCCGAGGCCATGAAGCCGTCACCGACGACCCCTGGCTCCGCCAACACCCCGCCTCGGGCGACGTACTGCTCTGTCCTACGTCGTGCCGCAGTCAGCGGAGTGAGCGACTCGATCGCGCAGAGCATCCCGTTCGCCTCATGGAGCAGCCGAGCCAGAATCTGGCGCTGGGGCGCCTCGCTGAACCGATACGCTGCGGCTCGCATTCCTAGGCCGACGGCGCCGGAGCCAAGGCGGTATTTACCTGCCTCATCCCTCACGAACACGTCGTAGGCCAGCCCTGAATTGAGTATTCGGTGCACCGTGCTCTTGTTAAGGCCTGCTTCCCTGGCAATGGCGCGTGGCCCGTGGGACGGGCCGTCCATCGAGGCCAAGGTTCGCTGCACGTGAAATACGCGGTCACACGCCGTGTCTGCCATATTCCCCTCCTATTCCGTCATCTGCCAGGCGGGGCGCGTAGGTGCAGACCCGGCGGGTATCAATCGAGCGCTACGCCGTCCTTCCAAGCGTCCCAGCAGCCGACAGGAAGTCGGCTTCCGGAAGTTCAACTTCCGGGACTAAAGTCCCTACCGCTGAGGCGCCGAGGACCGGCCCATTCGAGACCTCACAGGCCTTGTCCCCGTTGGGCTCTCAACCGAGAGGGTCACTTCACGCAAGGACGGCATCACCGGGAGCGAGGGAGGAATCATGCCTACGCCCACCCGAAGTCGGGACCAAAGTCCCGACCGGAGGCCTGCCCTGGATGAGCTGATCGGGCTCGCAGGACTGCTGCGAGCATGGCGGGCAGCAGCCGGCACGAAAATGCGGCGCAGCAAACCGCTGTCGCAGGCCGAGGTGGCTGCCCGGGCCGGGATGACCGAGCGCTGGTACGGGGAGCTGGAACGAGGGGCATCGCCACGTCTCGGACGCCCGAAGATCGACCAGCTGGCGGCCGCCCTGCTCCTGGACGAGGACCAGCGCGAGACCCTCTACCTCTACACGGACGGAGGCTCCCCGCCCCGCTCCCCCACGCCTCCGGGACACGCCGACGGCCTTCACCCGCTCCAGCTGCTCCTTGACCATCAGATGCCACGGCCCGCTTACCTCAGCGATGCCGCGTGGAACATCGTCGGTTTCAACCGAGCCATGGCTCAGTGGTTCCCGTGGGTCCTGGAGCCGCGCCCCAATCTGATGCGCTGGGCATTGCTGCATCCCGATGCCCGGGAGCAGTACGTGGGATGGGAGGAGCACGCAGGGATCTACCTCGCGATGGTGCGGATGGCGCTCGTCAAACACGACAGGCTGCCCGAACTGGTCTCGCTGCTGAACGAGGTCCTGGCCGACAGCGACTGCCGCCGCATCTGGGACAGCAAGCCGGAGTTGGTGAGCCACCGTGACGGCCACGTCTTCCGACTCCACATCTCGCGTTTCGACCACCAGGACATCGAGGTCATCTCGCAAGTGCTCTACCCCGCCGCCTTCCCGGACCTCCGGTTCGTTGCCATCACCTGGCTCGGCAGCCGCGAAGACCCTGGGGCCGAAGCCGCCCGCCGGAGTCCATCCGTCGCCGAGGGCAGCAGAGAACGCGCCACAGCCACGCGGTCGGTCCAGGGCACCCCAACGCGGCCGTACTGGGCCCTCGACTCCTTCGAAGCAGCGCGGTCGCTGGCCGGCTCGTCGCCCGTCGATCTCCCGGGCCTCAGCGAGGCGGCCGGCCGGGATACCCGGCTCACCGCGGACTGCTCGGGACAGAACGTCATCTGGGCGACGAGCGAGGCGGGCGGCATGGTCGCATTCGAGGACCTCAGTACGCAGGAAGCCCTCGCGCGCATCCCGGTTCCGGCGCTCACTGCAGGAGCTCGGCGGGAGTACCAGAACCTGCTCCGGTCCACTCTGGCCCCGGATGGTCCGACTGCTACGAGGCAGATCGACGAGCTCCTCGCCCCGCACAGCGCCGCCATCGATCTCCTGGTCGACCTTCGCGGCCAGCTCAGCCCCGCCACCGCGGCCGGCTCATCACAGAGCCTCAGCCACAGCGAGTCCGATACTGCGACGGAGAGAGCCCGAGAACTCGCTGGAAGGCTCGGCGCATCGCCTCGGTAGTGGCGTAACCGCTCAAGGCAGCGATACGTACGACATCGTCGTCGGTGTCCTCGAGCAGCCGCCTCGCCGTCTCCAGCCGGGCGTTGGCCACATAGCGCCCGGGCGTGACGCCCGTTTCCTCGGCGAACGCCCGCGTGAACTGCCGGGCCGACAGGTTGGCGCGCTGGGCCAAAGCCTTCACCGACAGGTCGGCGGCCGGGTGGTCGGCGATCCACTGCTGCAGGTCACGGAGCTCTTGGCGATGCGCGAGCTGCGCCTGCATCTGCGTGCTGAACTGCCCCTGGCCCCCGGACCGCCGCAGGAAGACGACCATGTAGCGTGCGATCGTCAGGGCCGCGTCCCTTCCGATATCTTCCTCCACCAAGGCCAGGGCCAGGTCGATGCCGGCAGTTACGCCCGCAGAGGTGTACACCGAGCCATCCCGGATGAAGATCGAGTCCGGTTCGACAGCGATACCGGGATACCGCTGCGCCAGCTCATCCGCACTGTTCCAGTGCGTCGTCACCCTCTTGCCTGCGAGCAGGCCGGCCTCGGCGAGCAGAAACGCACCCGTGCACACGGAGACGACCCTCTCTGCCTTGGGCGCATTGTTCTTCAGCCAAGAGATGACCTCCGAACCCCCGACACCAGCCCCGGGGACACCTCCGGCACCGCCCGGCACGAGCAGCGTGTGGGGAACGTCCGCACCCGCCAGGTCCACGTCGGGCATCAGGGTCACACCACTGAGCGACGCTACGGCGGACCCGCCCGGCGATGCCGTGGCGATGCGATATCCGGTCTGTCCCGGGGCTGTGGCGGCGAGGTAGGCGTTGGCCCCGGCCAGCACGCCCACGGGGCCGGTGACGTCCAGCGCCTCGACGCCGTCATACAGCGTGACCAGCACCGTGCGGGGCCTCATACCTCAACAATGCCGACCCAGGAGGGTGCCCGCAATGCAAGACTCCGGCGTGCGCCCACGCTTCCAACGGCCTGGCCAGGCTCTCACCTCGTCCGCTCTGCGCTGTCCCGTCGCAACATGATCACGGACAGGCCTTGGTCGAGCACCTCGCCCCGCGCCCCGCAGTGTCAGTTCTGGCCACACGGCGGTAGCCCGATCACGGCGTCCAAGTACCTCTGCACCGGCTCGAAGATCCCGTCCGGGATGTACCCGGGAAGCTGTGCAAGGGTCACCCAGGCCACCTCGGCTATCTCAGCCGGGGCAGCGGCACGAGCGGAGCCAGCTACAACATCGCAGGCGGCGTACGACACGAGGCGTCCGGTAGCCGGATGGCGCCGCTCGCCCAGTACCCATGCCACGGACACGTCCAGGTCGGTCTCCTCCTTCGTCTCCCGTACGGCCGCGTCCTCCCACGCTTCCCCAGGCTCGACCTTGCCCGCCGGAAACTGCCACGAGAGGTTCCCCTCCGCCACCCGACGCCGCACCAACAAAACCTGGCGTTCATGGACCACGATGGCGGCAGCAACCCTCAGCCGGCGCCTGTCCGGCCCGCTGCGGTGCCGGCCGTCCTCAGGCACCGTGGTTCCGCATGTGCGGTTCCAGCAGATGGATCGCTTCCTCCCAGTCGAAGCGATCGGCGCCGCCGCCTGCCTTCGGGCGGTGAGGGTCGTAGCTGCCGATCGATATCCCCATCTCACGAAGTTCAGCAATGCTTCGCCGGTACGCGGGGTGCGCCGCCAGGGCGGAGTTCACGTACGGCAGGACAGCCGTGGGGATGCCCATTCCGTACGCCTCGCAGAGGATGGCCAGCGCGAGGTTGTCGGCGAAGCCTGCGGCCCACTTGTTGACCGTGTTGAAGGTCGCGGGGGCGGCCACGATGGCGTTCGCCGGCGGCAGGGGCCGATCGTCACCCGGCGACCTCCAGGCGGAACGGATCTGGAAGCCGGTCTGCGTCTCGATCGCAGGGGCATCGAGAAAGGGCAGGGCATGCGGAGTCGCGATTACCCCGACGTCCCAGCTCCGCTCCTGGGCCGCCGTGATCAGCTTGCCGACGTCGTCCGCGATCCCGGCGGCACAGACGACGACGTACAGGAACGGCTTGCGCTTTGTATCCGTCACGCGAGTCCCCTTCAGCGCCAGTAGTCCGCGAGCATCTCCGCCGGCCAGCTCGGTTCACGGACCTCCCCCCGCGGCCCCATCTCCTGGAAGTACGGCGCGACGTCATACACCGGAGTGCCATCGATCGCGTCGAGGTCGGTGACGTGAAGGTCCAGGCCGTCGACCTTCACCAGGCGCGGGAAGGGCTGCGCCAGCTGGTTCGGCCGCCGATGGTTCCGGTGCACGAACGTGCCGGTGGGTGGCCAGGCCGGATTGTTGCGGGGGCTCCGCGCGTGGAGGGCGACATCGTTGGGCGATGCCTTGTGGAAATGCCAGACGACGAGGAGGTGCGAAAACTCCTCCAGGCCTTGCACAACCTCGACGGGGAAGTCCGGGTTCAGACGGATGATCGCCTGCCCTCCCCAGTGGTCGTCCGTGGGCTCGCCCCGTCCCCCGACCACGGTCCCGATCGGCGTGATCTCCAGCGATTGCGTCATGCGCTCCCCTTCATACCGGGTCCTAACCAGCCCAATCTATGCGCGGGCCAGAGGGCAGCGCACCAGTCGAGCACCGCAACTCCGAGATCCGGCCGCGCCGGCGTAGGCCATACGACGGCTCACCCGATCACCGCGTCCAGGTGCCTTTGTACCGGCTGGACGAGCCCGAACCGGACGTACAGCGGCAGCTCTGCAAGCGCCTCGGCCCGGACCGGCACTCGCCGAAATCGGCATCGACCGAGCCGACTCTTGAGAGCAGAGTGCGGCCCCGGGCACATCCAGAGCGCGCTGTCATACCCACGTGCGAGGGTTGCCAACGGCCTTGCCCACAAAGTCACCTGGGAGAGCAGGCTGTGGATATGCGTCAACGATTCGCCAACGGGGGTGGTGATCGGACGCATGGGGCAGACATGTTGATCACGCGTGCGTAGGCAACCACCACGAGCCAGGCACCCTGGGGGGAATGTGGCAGACGTGAACGTCGACAGGCTTCGCGGGAGGGATCTCGCAGAGTACATCGTGACGACCTACGGCTTCTCGGTCTACCCCGTGCAATCAGACGGGACGCCGCTGCAGAACTGTGAGACGTGTCGTTCCAGAAGCGTGCGGTACAGATCCGGTTCGTTGTCATGCACGGCCTGTGTCCAGGGGTTTGGGGAGGAGGCTCCTGAGCCGGTCAAGCACTTTGTGTCGGCTGAGACGATGTGGTGTCACGGCTCCCACTCGGCCACGGCCAGGCCGGACAGGGTCAAGGACTTCTGGCCCACCGACGCGCCCCCGGCGGTCGCCCTTGCTCCCTCCGGGCTGCGAGTTGTCAGAGTGTCGCCGCAGATGGAGGAGCGGGACTTGTCCGAGATCATCGACTACGCAGACATGGAAAGGACTCTGGTCCTGGGACACCCTGACGGGACAAGATCCATGATCTACATGGGGTACGGTCCAGCGACGACCCCGGGACCGACCGCGTCCTACTTACAGCTGATGCACACCTGTTCGGCATTCTTATGGGATGGAAGGGTCGTCGCCGACTATCCCGTCTCGCACATGCGAAAGAGCATCTACGGGTCCCTGCAAGAGTGCGACAGTCTTCTCGGTCCGTGTAGCTGTTCTGTCGACTACGACGATAGGAATCAGTACCGGTACAGCTGGCAGCACTGCCCCCAGTCGCCGGACACCCATCCAGGGATCACAAACTGCCGAGGCGGCGCCCAGGTGACGGACGATGTTCCTCGATTCGAGCTAGAGGCCGACCTGGTCAACTGGCTCGTCAGACAGCTCTCCCCTTACTTCATAGTTCAGCGCCAGGTCTCAGGTAAGTCCATTCACGGGAAAACCGTCCGCCTGGACCTTCTCCTGACTCCACGCGATACGACGGGCTGGAAGAAGACCGATGTGGTCTTCGGGCTGGAGGTGAAGCAGCCAAGCAGTGACCCGGCGAAGCTGATAGCCCAGGCCATCGACTACTCAAACTCGACCTGGACCGGGCATGGGCGAATCCCGATCCTGATGTACCCACTCGCATCCAAGTTCCGGAACGAACCGAGCTTCATGCACTTTCTACGGACCCTGGCCGCGGAGTTCATGGTTGGGGAGCTGTCGCGTGACAACGCGTTGGGCTGGACCATCACCATGGGAGGCGCTCCCGTCTGGCACGCCTCAAGGGGGCCGGCGGGCGTGGGCAGGACCAGCCTGTTCAAGGTGAGGGACGGGCACCGATGAGGTCGAGCACGGCTCACCAATTATGAGAAGAGGCCCGCGGCGCTCAATCTCGGCGCGCGTCGGTCCACTCGGCCGGGAGATGCTGACCTTGATCGACTTGAGTTCGGCCACTGCCCCTGTCAAGGAAGGTTCGACCGCAGACGACATGGCCGAAGCCGGGCCGTAGTCCCTGGCGTGACCACACCTTGCCGGTCTCCCCGGAGCAACGCTGTGAGGAAATCAGCAGACAGGAAGTGAAACTACTGTGACCATGACATACGGAGGGCTGCCGAGCGACCTACGATGGAGATAACCAGATGGCAGAGGAGCAATTTCCGGATTTCCATGTGTCTACTCCCTCTGTCTATCTGGACCAATGGGTGTGGATCCGCTTGGCGCGCGCCGCAAATGGCTCGCCACGGGAAGAATCTGACCTCGATGTTCTGGCCGCGGTAAGGAGGGCCAGTGCCGCCGGCATCGTCTTCCCGCTGTCCCTCACGCACTACTTCGAAACCAGCAAGATCACCGATCCCCGCCAGAGGTTCGATCTTGCCCGCGTCATGGCGTCGGTATCACGCTACCGGACCCTGCGATCGCGACAGGTCTTGATCCGACACCAGGTTCTACATGCAATGCACGAGTGCTTCGGCAGGCCCACCTTCCGCCCACGGCGACCGCAGGTACTTGGGACCGGCGTCATGTGGGCCGCGACGGGCGAGCACGGTGCGTTCGCACTCTACGGGCGGGTCGGAAATGTCGACGTTGACACAGTCCCCGAGTTGCGGTCTTGGCTAGGCCATGTAAATCAGTATGCCGAATTCCAGATGCTCGCTGGGCCCCGGGACGAGGAGATAGCGGACCTCCGCAGTAGATACGGCTATCAGCCTGAGGCTGCATTGCAGGCTACGCACAGCAGGCTTGAATGGGAGGAGCTCTACTCCCAGATTTTGGCTGACGAGCCCATAAGCCGCCAGGAGCTACGTGTTCGCATCCAGGCACGCGAGATGGCGCACGAGCATTTCAATTTGCTGATAGAACTCCTTACGGAGTACCGACTCGACCTCCATCGCGCCATCGGCCTCGATCCCGCCAAACCGAGGTCCGGCCGCCAGCGGATGGTGAGGTTCGCCGATCGTATACCGTCTGTGCGGATCGCAGTCGACCTGAAGACCGAGCTCTTTCGCAATCCGACCAGAGCTTGGAAGATGAGCGCCTTGCACGACATCGATGCACTGAGCGAGGCACTTCCCTACTGTCACGTCGTCGTGCCCGACGCCGACATGGCCGATCTACTCTCTCGCTCGAAGGCCGGTCAACGGAGCGGCACTCGAATCGTCAAGAGACTCCAAGCACTCCCTGCCGAATTGACCGCACTCCGGGAACGCTTCTAGGAGTCCGATACCACTTCGAGTGCGACCGAAATGGCAGCGACAGCCTGGGGCAGGCTTCGAAAGACCTGAGTCCGCCTCCCCAGGCGTTTGATTCCGCGCGCCAAGGGCTCGCGCATCTGCCGCTCGCACACGACAAAGTCCGCGTAGCCGGCCGCGCACGAGAGGTACACCATGTCGATCACGTCGTTCGGCTTCCACGTGGTCCCCTGGTTGAGATGGCGCTCGTGCAACATCTCCCGAAAGAGACCCAAGGAGGGGAGGCTACCGAGCTCTTGAACAGACTGAGAGTCGCTCGCCCAATCCTTCAGTTGGCCCGCCGTCCATCCAGCGGTGTAGGACTCCTCAGCCACCTCCCGCTGCAGGTCCTGGAGGAGCCAGACATCGATCGACTTGCGCTTCTTCTGAGAATCGCTGCCCTGGCCATCCAGCCAGTCACTGAACCGCTGGTTGGCCTGAGTCCACCCGGTTTCCGGGCCCCGCTCGCCACCGACCGAGTCCAGCATGACATCGATGAGCGCCGTCGCTGAAACGAGCGCCTCATGTTGGAATGCCTCCTCCGAAGGAAAATCCGCTGGAGGACAAGGCGGCACAACCCCCCGCGCTGCGGAATGGATCACGTTCGGCGCGAGCGTGATGGCCGTCGGCAATTCAGCCCCGGGCTTCACTCTGTTTCGGAACATCCAGCGAAGCTCGTCCCGTCTGACCTGGAGTGGGTCCCGCAACTGCCAACCTCTGCTGAGCTGGAGAACGGCGAGGCCCAGACGATGCCGCCCCTCAGCGTTGGACCACTTTGTCGTCTCGTAGTAGTGGCCCGCCGAGGCAGGGAGGATGACCCTTCCCTGTTCCACCCATTCCACGAGCCGGCTTGCTGCTTCCCGATCGGCTCGCGCTCCGGCGTCCCGCCCCTGGAGCACGTCGCTCACGGGGCGCCATTTGTTCTGGTCCAGGTAGACGACCAACCTGCCGTTCAGCCGGCTCGCCGCGTCGTACCGTGGCAGCTCGAACAGGATGGCATCACCCTCACGCGTCTGAGCAAACAACCCTTCGAAGGTAGGCGGGTAGGCAATACGCGCAAGCATGCTGCTGGGCTCGAACACCGGGGATCGGAACGGGAACCGAGCCTCCTTGCCGTCGGACCTCGTGAGCACGGCGGCCGCGGCATCGCGGTCCAGCGTGACCAGGACGACGCGCAGGTCGTCTCCACTCTCCATGGCCCAATGATGCAGGATGCACCTCAAAACAAGCTCCTGCTTGTCCGCTTCCTCCAACTGCCCAGGTCGCAAACGATTCGAGTTCGTGCCCGAGCCTCGTCCTGCCCTCGGCGAAGGGTTCTCCATGGGCGGCGAGGCGGAGGCCGATCGCGGTGACAGGCGGGTTGACAGCGCGGGCGGGGCCACCAGGAGATTCGCCCCGGCCCCGTGGCCGAGCGTGCTGAACTGCGCCTCGCTGTCGGCTCTCCGCAGGAAGACAACCATGTAGCGCGCGATCGTCAAGGCCGCCGCCTCTCTGCCCACGTCTTCTTCCACCGGGGCAGGGACGAGATCGATGCCGGCGGTCAGGTCTGCGGAGGTTTACACCGAACCGTCTCGGGTGAAGATCGAGTCCGGTTCGACAACGATGTCGGCGTACCGCTGCGCCAGCTCCTCCGCGCTGTTCGAATGCGAAGGTCACGTAGGGGAAGGTGTCCGTCTACGTCGTGTGCGGCGGACAGCTTTTGCTGTTCCGCCAGACTGAACTACTCCTGTGAGGAAGGCGGAATCCTGGTCCCCGCGGGCAGCATCCGCCCGGGGTGAAACCCCGGGCGGATGCTGCTCCACACGAAGCTCGCGAGGAGACGGGCCTGAACTTCAAGATCGTCTGCAAGCTCGGCGAGACCGACTACGACACCAGCCCGTACCGGTTCGAGATCCAACACGGTCATGCCCGGCGCCATCGGCCTAGGAGCAACGATCCTCAACACGACTCTGGCGGCGTGACCGGACTCTGCCCGCGCCATTCACCCCTGTCAGGCAGTGGCAGCGGCGCGGGGTGGCCCGTATCAGCTACAAAGGCAGGAACGGACTGGGCTTGCCGTGCCAGGAAATACGCAACGCGTCGCGGGCTCGGGTGGCGGCGACGAAGAGCTGGTTACGGCTCTTCCTGAGCTCGCGTTCGTACCGGGTGGGGTCGGTCTGCTCGTACTGCTCGACGAGGGCAGTGCGCGGAAGGATCCCGTCGCTCGCGCCAATGATCGCAAGTTTCTGGTATTCGAGCCCTTTGAATCGGTGCATCGTGCCGATGTGAACCTCGCCGCTCCCCTGTGGGCCTTCCTTGGTGAGAGTAGCTGTGGTGATGCCGTGCTTCATCGCCAGGTCGGAGGCAACGCGGCCGGCCATCTCACCATCGGCGACACAGACGGCCATGGTGCCGCTCGGGTCGCGTACGGTGCCGTCCGCGCCAGGCTGGGTGATGGCCGCGCGCCACTGCTTGAGGGCTTCGGCGAGCTGGGCAATCTCGTCGGTCCAGTCGGCGCAGGCGATGAACTCGGGCACTGGGCCGTGCAGCAGGGAGTGATAGCCGTCGAGGGTGTCGGTGCCGTCGTCGAGGTCGTCGTAGGTTGCCCCGCTGACGACCTTGGCGGCCTGGTCGAGGATCTCCTGCGTGGTGCGGTAACTGAGCGTCAGCTTCGAGGCGCGGCCGCGGATCTGGACACCGACGGTGGAAAGGGTCACCTGCCGGTCGTAGATCCGCTGGTGGGTGTCGCTCGCGATGAAGAGATCGCCCTCGCCGGACGCGACCATGGCTCGCAGCATCTTCCAGTGGGCAGGGCTGAGGTCCTGGGCTTCGTCGACGACGATGTGCTGGTATCGGTGACGCACGTAGCGCATGGCGGAGCTGTTGTCGTCGAGGTGGACCAGATCGCCCCCGCCGATGTCCGCCTTACGCTCGGCCCGGATCTTGATCTTGTGGGCGCGCTCCATCTCGTAGCGGGCCGCCCGTTCGGCAGCCTGGGCCCAGGTCTCCCGGCCCAGGCCGTTGAGACGCAGAGCGAACTGTTCGAGCAGCTTCCAAATGGCGGCACGTTCAGGGCGACTCAGGGCGCGCCCCATACCGGCGCGGCGGGCCTTGAAGTAGTCCTGGCGGGTCGCGAGGGACTGGCCGAGGACGATCTGTTCCCATTCTTCGAAGAGGAACTCGGCCCCCCAGCGCTGCTCGTCGTGCTCGAAGAGGACTTCGCGCAGGACGTCCAAGGCCCCTTCCTCGCTGATAAGACTGCGCTGCGAGCCGGGCGCGGTGTTCTCGTTGAGGACGCTCTGCGCAAGCTGGTCGATGTGCTTGATGTCGACGCGGCCGAGCAGTACCGGATCCATGAGCGAGCTGAGCCTGGAGCGTAGGTCGGCGGTGAGGTTCTTGGTGTACGTGGTCAGCAGGATCGGCTTGTTGTGGCCAGGCGGCAGGGCGGCAGCGAGACGGGCGACGCGGTGCAGGGCGACGATGGTCTTGCCGGTCCCAGGGCCGCCGCTGACCCGGGCCGGGCCGCCGTAGTTCCGCTCGACGATCTTGCGCTGGGTGGGGTGGAGGTAGACCTTCCAGGCGCGGAAGTCGCCCTCGGCAAGAACGTTGCGGATATCGTCGTCGACCGTAGTGACCGCGGTACGCCTGAGGGCCGCCGCCATGTCGTCCTCGAAGCCCGGCTCGAGTTCAGTGGCAGCGGGCTGGGTGATCTCACGCTCGACCTCGTCCACCGACATGCCGGATCCGAGGCCGGTGAGTACCTCGGCGGTCAGGCGTGGAGCGCCGGCGATGAGCTGGTCGAGTTCCTCGTCGGTCGTGACGGTGAGGGCAAGGTCGATGAGCGCGTCGGTGACACCGAGCCGGCTCAGGTCAGCCGGGGTGCAGCCCACGAGGAGCGGTTCCTCGGCAACGGCGGGTTCTGGCGTCTCGACGGGTGCGGGCATGGGCTCTACCGCAACGGTCTGCTCGTCCGGAGCCGGAGTCAGCTGGAGTCCCGCACGCTGGAGGACGCTCTGACCGACCACGCCGAGGTCGACGAACTCGATCTCACCGGTGATCCGGTTGATTGCGACGGTGAGTTCCTCGTAGACCTCCCTGCGGTGGCGGACAGCGACGATCAGCCACTGCGGGATGCCATCAGCGCCGACGCCGGCCCGGGCGAGAAGCGCCCGGTACGAGCGGTCGATCTTGGCGCGGAAGATCCGGCCGTCGCCCTTGAGGGGCTTGAGGTCGAGGCTGGGGTGGTCAGGGTCGAGACGGAACTGGTGACAGAAGTCGTAGAACTTCGTCTTGACCGACGACTCCATCTTGTAGAGCTCGTTCTCGGCCTTCTGGTAGAGGCTGAGGCGTGCGGTCATCGTGCGGCACCCTGTTCTTCGGAGTCTGAGCGGGTTGTGGCGTCGGGAAGCGCGGCCATCAGGGCGTCGAGATCGGCGAGCCAGTCGTGAGCCGAGCGAATGGTGAACCCGGCGTCGTGGAAAGCGCGCCAGGTCTTGTCGCTCTCCTCGTCCTCCTGGTCGTACGGCTCGGCCATGACGGCGATCCGCATGTCGCCGTGGTCCCAGGCAAAGTCTGCGAGCCAGCCTCGTTCGCCGAGTTCGAAGCCGTAGGCAGGAGCCTTCTTGCCGCCGTCGGCCAGGGCATGGGCGAGGCGGGTGAGCAGGGCCTCGGGTTCATCCTCGTCGAGGTACTCGAGGATTTCCCGGTCCCACAGCAGGTCCCGCAGCTTTGCTTCCAGCTGGGTGGCCCCGGATGCCCCCACCGCAGGACTCTCTGGAATGGGCGTAACGGTGCCGAACTGCACGACCAGAGATTCGAGTTCGCCGAGGCCGCCGAAGGCCTTGAGGACCGAGGTGTCGCACTTCGCCGCGGTGGCCGACGTCAGCTGAACACCGTCACCGCCGTCATGGGCGAGGAACTGCAGGATGTTGGACCACTGGAGCCAGGAACGCCAACGTGCCTTGTGCTCGGGCGTGCCAAGCAGATCGGGTGCTGTGTCGTCGAGGCAGACCAGGGCGGACCAGCGGCGGGTGGCTCCGTCGACGAGGAAGGCCACGGGGAGACCGGACTGGTCGCAGGTGTGGAACAGGTTAAGCGTGCCGGTGCCCTGAATGGCAGCCGGGTCAGTGCCGTCGGTGCGACCCCAGGCGTCGAGGAGACGGTCGAGGGACTGGCGTGTCTGGTCGGGCGTGCCACTTCCGACGAGAATCTCCTGGCCTGTTCCGAGGAGTCCGCCGACCATGGCTGATGCCCGCCTGCCCCAGGCCGCGTCGTCCGGAGTGCGCAGGTAGGCGAGGAGCATGGTCATCGGATCGGCGAACGCAGTCGTGGCGAGATCGTCGCCACCGTGTTCGGCGAAGAGCTGCTTGGCGATGTCCTGGGCGCTGTGCGGATAGGGCGGCCATACCGGCTCAACCACCTCCCGCCCTTGGGAAGTCTGCGCAGTGCCCATCTGCCGCTCGAAGGCTTCGAGGTCGTCCCAGGTGAGCTGGAAGACGGTGCGCCCGTCCGCCCGGAGCCGGTTGCGCTTGTCGGCGTCACCGGCGAGCCGGTTGTGCCTGCGGGTGGCGTGGTATCGGTGTCCGTCGAGGTAGACGGTGATCTTCTGCTTAGGGCCCTCGGTGCGTTCGAAGGTGAAGTCGGTACGGGTGAACCCCTCGTTGCGCTGGGCGGTCAAGCGCCAGCCGTGGACAGTGCCGACCTCGTCGAGACGCAGGTAGGCACTGTTGTCACCGCTCTCCTCCAGGACGGCGTCGCCGCGCGCACCGGCCCACCCACGCAGGGCGTTGAGGAAGCGCGCCTCAAGGTCGGACTCGACCTGTCCATCGAGGCCGATCTGGTCGGTGTTGCCTACCGGTTTGGTGTTCCAGGCGTCGCTATCGGTGCCGAGGAGTTCGTCGAGGATCTCACGGGCGGCCTGGCGGGAGACACGGTCGATGTGCTGTTCGTCGGCGTAGCGGTACAGGCAGCGGTGGCAGGCTGGTCCGTTCTCCCCGTTGCAGGGGCACTCCAGGAGAAGCCGGCGAGCGCCTTCGAGGACCTGCCGAAAGGCCGCCGGGTCGGTGAGCCGGTCGAGGTAGCCGGTGCCGTGCGGGAGGCTGTCGTACAGGACCAAGAAGTGCCGCTTCTCCGGGGTGTCGCGGTCCGGCATGGTGGCGATGGTGGTGTCGAGGTGCTGGGGGTCGCCGCCGAAGGCATCGTCCACGCCCAGGCGCAGGGCCGCCTGGAAGGAGTGGACCTTCTCCTCGACGAGGACGGTCGCAGCGGGCAGCAAGATGCGCAGGGCTTCGGTCTCCAGCTCGTGGGCTAGCAGGACGGGTTCCTGGGACACGTCCTGCTTGCCGCGCCGCAGCGGGCACCAAGGGGTGTGGTGCTTGATTTCGCGCTGGCGGTTGGCGGAGTTGTCGACGGCGTCGCGGTCGTCATCGAAGACCGGCCGTCCGTCGGCCGTCGCGGCTCCGCAGGCGGTGCACACGTGGAAGGGGGCGATGCGCACGGGCCGCCCGGCGAGCTGGTCGTTCTCCTGGGCTCCGATGCTGAGCGGTCCGGCGTTGACGCGGCGGATAACGGCGTGACGGGTGTAGTCGACGCCGAAGATCTCCTTGGTGTGCCGCCAGGACTTGCCCGGGACGAAGTCCTTGGGGGCGATGTCGACCATGTCCACGACGGTGTAGAAGCGGCGTTCGCGGTCGTCACTCTCGTCGCCGATCCTGGCGTCCTCGCGCTTGTCTCGGGCGGTGACGACGCTGGGCTGGACGATCTGCCACAGGCTGCCGGAGTCGGCGATGCCCGCCTCCCCGCAGCGCGGGCAGGGGGTGATGTCGTGCTCTGCATTCTCGGTGCGGACATAGCCACACGAGGGGCAGAAGCGCCAGTGGCGCCAGTCCTGGTCCCGGCCCGTGACGATGTCAATGCCGGTGATCCGGTGCTTGTAGCCCTCGGCGTAGAAAGTGTTGCCGGGGGCGAGTTCGGACAGGGCAAAGCTGCGCGGCCGCCCGTAGGAGAACTGCTTCGACTTGTAGCTGTCCCGCCCCTCGGACGTGGTGCCCTCGGGCCAATACACACTGGCCTCAAGGGTGGTCGTGGCGTCGATGAGGGCGTAGTTGGGCAGAAGACCGAGGTCGCACAGCACGGTCTGCGCCGGCTGACGCTGACGCGTGGCTCCCTGCTTCGAGAGGGCGCCCATTTCCGCCTCCAGCTCAGCCTTCGTGCGCGCCTGCTCGTCGTCGCCTTCCTTGAGCTCGTCGATGGCAGAGCGGATCGTACGGATACGGGTGCGCAGTTTCTGATTCTCGCGCTCCCACTCCCGCTCGGCCTTCTCGATCGCGCTGCGGATGCCCCGGACCGCGTACTTCCTCAGCTCCTCCTGGGCGGTCTCGCTCACGCCGGCCGGGAACAGCGCAAGGAAGCCAGCAACGAGCTCCTCCCCATGGGCGAGTGCGGCCTCGGTGAAGTCGGCGAGATAGCCGGAGGGACCGAAGAGCTCGTCGACACGACGGGACAGGGCTGCAAGCGGCTTACCGTCCTCGCGCAGCAAGCGGCCGCGCGCCGCGAGATCGAGAAGATGGGCGGTGTACTGGCGGCGCAGGATCTCGATGGCCGACAGATATGAGCCCGGAGGCACGATCCGCCCATCGATCATGTCCCGCGGCCGGTCTAGGAAGTACAGGTCGCGGCGGGAGCGGTCGGGGATCGTGAGGAGGAACGCGTTGCCGGTACGGCGCCCGGCTCGGCCCGCCTGCTGGGCGTAGTTCGCCGGCCGGCGCGGCAGAGCGCCGAGGACGACGGCGGACAGGTCGCCGATGTCGATGCCCATCTCCAGAGTGGGCGTGCAGGACAGCACATTGGGGTCGTTGAACCCCTCTCCCGTACGGAAGGCCTCCTCGACGCGCTCGCGCTTGCCCCGGGAGAGCAGACCGGTGTGCTCGGCGGTGATGACCTGGTACGTCCCGGCTCGCCGGTACAGGCGGCGGTAGTAGTCGTCGCGGTAGTCGCGGTCCCGGTCATGCCGGTCCACGGTCTCCAGCCACCGGTCGCCCGCGATCAGACGTCCGGCCGAGCAGCGGTACGACTGGCAAGGCTGCCCGTGGTACTGCGCCAGCAGTGAGGGGTGGACGGTCTGCTCCCAGAAGCACTTCGGGCAGCGCGCATACGACTCGTTGACCTGGGTCTCGGACAACAACTGCAGCCGAACGGCACCTGGTTGGAGCCCATAGACGCGGACGGCCGTGTCGCGCGGCGAGCGCGCGGCGAGCAGCCCGGCGTCGGTGAGCCGGGGCAGCAGCCGCACCCAGAACTCATCGGCCTGCTCACGGGTCATGTCGAAGCAGCGCTGGGCCCAGGACTGATACCAGGACAGACGTCCAGCGGCGAAGTCGAACTCGCTCTTCTGCTTGGGCCGGGCGAGCAGGAAACTCGGCGCGGAGACGCCTCGGGGAAATGCCTTCATGCCGCGCGGGCGGCCTCCCCAGATGAAGTAGCGGCTCGTGCCCGCCTCGTCGAGGAACTTGTCCAGCCAGCGGTGCCCGACAGCTCCCCTCGTACGCAGTCGCTCCAGCAGGCCGCGCAGGAAGGCCATGTACCGGGCGTCGTCGTGAGCGGTGAGGGCCAGCCCATGTTGGGCGGACTCCTCGTGGGCGGTACGTACGATCGCGACGGCCGCCCGGTCGTCTGGGATGTCCACCCAGGCGGCAGCGGTGCGGGTCAGTTCGAGGGTACGACCGTTCCGGGAACGGAGGCCCAACTCCATCACGGCCTCGAACGCGAACCGCTCACCGATCAGGTCCCAGGTTCTCTTGTCCCCGCCTCGTCCCTTGCCCGACAGCAGCCGCGCGACTCCCGCGTCGTCGTGCAGGTCCGGCGGGACGACGGCGGCGAGCGTCTCACGGTCGGTGGTGGACACGACGACGTCAGCGACAAGGTCGTTCAGCGCGGTGGACCGCTGCTCGCTCAGGTGCTTGGTGAACAGGGCCCGCAAGGAGAAGGTGTACGAGCGGGAAGCGACGAAACCGGCCCGGTGCGCGGCGTCCTGCACCGAGTCGTTGAACATCAGCGTCTTCGTCTCACGCTGCCCCTTGTCCATCTCCCCGTCGGTGAAGAGCTGTGTAATGGACGCGGCGGCGAGTGCGGCGGCGCCCGTACCGAGGAAGCGAATGGCGTTGTGCGTACCGCACGCCGGGCACCAGTCGTCCTTGGCCGCCCGTTCCGCAATATCCCCGAGCTGAACGAGCACGAAGACTGAATCGGGGCCGGCGGGCTGCGGGTTCCCCTCGTCGTCGTAGTCGTCCTGAGGGTCGGGCAGGCGCAGGCGACGGGAAGTACCGTCGAGCACCATGAGCACGCCAGCCCCGCCCGTAGTCAGCGATCTCTGCGCCGTCGGGTCCATGGCAGTCCGGCCGTTGCCCTCGCGAGCCTCGTTGTCCGTCGCCGCCACGAGGGTGCGTACCTTGGACTTGTTGGCCGTGACGGTGGCACGGCGAATCTTGTGGGCCTCGAAGCTCAGCTCTTCCAGGTCCGACTCGGGCGCCAGGACCGACCAGCCGGAGCGCCCGCACTCGCGGCAGTACACCGCGGGCAGAAAGACCTTGGTGTCACGCGAGGTGGTCGTGTCGGGTGTCGCGCGCAGCCGGCTCTCCGCCCCGATGGTGTCCCAGGCGAACTCAGCCTTCGGCCAGGGGAGCACACCCCTCAGCATGCGAGTGACGGACCGAGCCCACTGGTGCACCTCGACCTGGACGAAGGGGCGGCCGGTGGTCGGCGCCTCAGGGGCGCGTGCAACGGACAACAGGGCGACGAAGCGGGCGAGTGCTACCGCGGCAACCTGCGGCCGCGTCGTGATCGCCTCGTCCCAGCTCTTCGCCCCACTGCGACGCATCACGTCGAGCACCTCGTCGTAGGTGCACGCCGTGCCGTCGAAGGCCTTCAGTACCGCATACGTCAGACGGTTGCGCTTCAGCGCTGCGCCGAGCACAACCGGATCGGTGATGCGGCTTCCGGTGACGGCCTCGGCAAGGTCCGCGAACGCCTCTGGGCCGGACGCCGGATCCGGCAGAGCAGTCAGCGCCTCGGGGGGTGCAGCCTGGCCGGGAAGAAACTTCGCGTCCGTGATCGAATCGTCGAGCATGAACTCGTCGACCGTCAGACGGTCCTCCCCGACGATCGCGTCCTCGGTGAACTCGGCACCGAAGACGTTACCGGCCACGGAAAGGAGCTGCCGCACCCCGTCAGCGTCAGTGCCGGACGCAAGGGTCGCGGAAGTAGCGACGGGAGTGATCGAGCCGAGCGACTTGCCGGGCTGGTTCGCGCCGACGGCGATGGCAAGGCGGCGAAGCAGCATGGCGACGTCGGTGCCCTGCGCGCCGTCGTAGGTGTGGAACTCGTCGACGACCACGTAGCGGATATCGCTGTCGTCCCACAGCGGACCATCGGCGGCACGCTGCAGGAGCAAGTCGAGCATCTTGTAATTGGTGATCAAGATGTCCGGCGGAGACAGTTGCATGTCCTGCCGGCGGGTGTAGACCCGGTCGTAGTGCGTCGCCGCCTTGTCCCCGATATACAGGCCGGCTCGTACGCCGCTCAGCTCGTCGTAGTCGGTGAGCAGAGCGTTTATACGGGCCGCTTGGTCAGTGGCCAGAGCGTTCATCGGATAGAGGAAGATCGCCTTGACCCCGTTGTTCCCGGCCGCGCGCTCGCGGGCGCAGTGATCGAGCACGGGATAAAGGAACGACTCAGTCTTGCCGGAGCCCGTACCCGTCGTGACCAGCGTGGGCTGAGGTACGTGCCCGTCCTTAGAGCTGAGCCGGGCGAAGGCGCGGGCCTGGTGCGCGTACGGCGTCCAGCCGTCCGTACGTACCCAGTCCAGGTCCTGCTGCCAGCCGTCGCCAGCTGGGGTGAAGGGCGTGCGCAGCCGCAGGTACGGGCCCCGGAACATGCCCGTCGTCTCGTCCCCAAGAAAGGCGTGCAGAGCCTTGCGCGCCCCTTCGTCGGCAAGGCCATACGTCGTGGACAGGTACTGGAGCAGGCTCTCCTTGAGTCCCTGTGCTTCGAGGGTCGGCCTCACGAGGTCGGAACCTCCATCTTCTCCGGGTCCCAAAGGCCCTTACTCACGGCTTCGTCGAGACGCTTCTTGAAGTAGGCGTGGGCTTCACGCATCTCGTGCTCGCGGTCGGCCTTGTAGAAGGGAGCGGTGTAGCCATCAGGGACGGGGACGGTGCTCTCAGAGTCCTTCTCGTAGGCCTCCTGGTAGGCCTCGAACTGGGTCCAGTGGTCCTTCGTCTGGTCGAAGCCGTACGTGTGGTGCTTCCCGGCGATCTTCCGCTCGGATGCGTCGAACCAGGTCACCCGGTCAAAGTCCTGCATGATCGGGAAACGGGCTCGGTAGATGGCGATGAGCGTGTCCGCGTCGATGCCGAGCCATACGGCGACCAGCGCGTCGATCTCGACGAGGGCGGCGCGACGGGCGTACTCGGTGCGGAGGGGGGTGCGGCGCTGCCAGGTAGGGGTGATGTCGTGCAGCTCGGTCGTGAGATTGGGCCAGTTGATCGCCCAGGGCTCGTAGCCGGGCCACTTGGGGTCGTAGAGCTGTGCCCAGAGGTCGGCGTAGGCGGTGGTCAGGGAGTTGAGGCGGAGGGTGCGGAGAAGGAGGGCGGGGGCTAGGGGGTGGTCTTCCTGAGGAGCCGGAAGTCGCTTGGCCTGAGCCACGTCAAGGTGTCCGACGCCTGCGGTCCGAAGCAGGTAGTCGACCGGCAGCGCGGCCGCGTAGCCCGCGACAAGAGTCGTGAGGCGCGGTCCCGCAAGACGTGCGGAACGCACTGCGTGGATGTGTGTCGTCCCAGGTGGGATCAGTGCTCCATAGAGCGCGCGCTCGGTGTCAGGCGCAACCATTTCCCGCCACGCAACCCGATAGTCCTCGCTGTACGGATAGCTCGCCTTGGCAAGCAGGAACTTCTCGACCTGCTCGTCCTCGACCTCCTCCAACTGCAGCTTGCGCTTCTCCGCGATTCGAAGCCTGGCCTGATCCTGCTCCTCCTCCGACGCAAGAAGCTCCTCGTACCGCTCCCAGTCGGTCCACCTGTCCTGCTCCCCCAGGAACACATCACGAGAAGCCACGCAACGGTACTCAGACTCCGGCACGGCGTCATCCACGAGCGCCAGCGGGTCGAGGCCCCGTGCCTCACCGCTGCCCTGGCTGGGCTGCTTGAACATCGGGTTTGCCACGCCGATCTGCGGCCCCTTGAGGATGACGTCGTTCCACGCCTTCGCGAGATAGTCCTGCTGGCCGTCTACGTCGGTGTTGTAGTCAATGAGCCGTTGATTCTTGTCCGGGCCGAACTGCGCTTTTCTTGATGTGGTCTCGTTGTACCCCGGCGTGACGTCAGGCTCGTAGACGCTGAGACGCAGGGGGTAGGTTCCCAGCGCGTCAATCGCCGGGTCCTCCGCCGTACTCACTGGCGTGAGCAGACGCGTGTGTTCCAGGGGCCCTTCATCACCCGCGAGTCGGCGCCACCGCTTCAGGGTGTCGGAGGTCACGCGAACAACACGCTTAGGGTGGGGACGCTCGTCCCAGCTTCCTTGGTACTTCACCCCTGGGGCAACGCCGTCATCAACAGCGCTGAAGGACAGGCGAAGGACGTCTGCGGCAAAGAGCCACGACAAGTTGGCAAAGTCAATCTCGCCGCATCCGCCGTAGATGTGAACACCGAACTCTGTCGAGTGACCGACAGGTTCTGGGAAAATCCGCCGCTGGTTCACGAACCCGCCGTGAACCCGCAACCGTTGGAACGCTGCTGCCCGCAGCGCAGCCTCATTGTCGCCTGTGAAGTGAGTGTCCGGGTGCACCATCCCGGCTGTCCCGTCACATGCCGCGTGATCCCAAACCTCACACATGAAGGCCCGGTACAGATCCGGACGGCTTCCCGAAATCAGTGGGTAGACGGCTGATGCTGAGAGATAGCTCGCCGTCGTCACCGTGTTCGTCACCTCACCGAGCAGGTACTCCCGCACCCCGTCACGCGTGAGCTCGGCCTCTCGCAGCCGGTTCTTATCCTCCGCCTTCAGCCTCTCACCGAGCATGAACCACGGTTCGTACTCCGCGAGGACCGGGTCTTCCTTCCATTCCGGCCGCACCCACGGCGGATTACCGACCTGCAGGTCGAATCCCCCCGCCTCTCTGGTGAAAACGCCCACGAAGTCCAGCTCCCAATGAAGAAAGCCCTGTTCCTCTGCGATGTCACGGACGATCCGCATCCACGGGTAGCGGGTCTCGACCGCCTTCCGGGCATCATCCATGTCCATCTCGGGCTGAGTTTGAATCAGCTCTTCGAGGGCCTTCAGGTCCTTGAGCGATTCAACGGACGACAGGATCGTCCCCTGCGCCAGGTCCTTCGTGCCGACCATGGACTCCAGAAAGGCGATCCAATCGTCCAAGTCTGTCAGCGGGATGATCTCGCGGCGGCGCGCTGGCCCGCGGGGCTTCCGCTGCGCAGAGCGGGTACGCGCTTTCTCGCCCTCCGCCTTCTTCGGGAGCTCCTCACCGGGATCGTCCTCGCGCAGGGACATCTGGTCACCGTCCAAGGCGAACAGCATCCGGCTCTCCACGAACCGCGGCGGGGCCGTGGGCTCAGGCACGGTCTGCTCATTCTCGGCGGCCGGCCCTGCCACCGACGACAACAGGGCATCCAGGTCAACCCCAGCCTCCGCCGTCACCACCGGAGCCGTTTTGTACTCCGCGTCCGTCCCGTCCAGCAGCCCCACTTTGTCCAGCGGCCAGAACCACAGCGCGCACCAAGCGTCCATGACCTGCTTGAGGCGCCAGTACGGGGAACCTTCTGCCTCGAAGAGGTCCCTGAAGACCTGCTCCTTGGTCAGCGGGAGGCTCTGGTCCGCGTTCTGCTTGTCGTGGCGGAGGAAGGCGTACTCCTCTGCGTCCTCCTTGCGGCCGGTCCCCCACACGTCGATGGTGCGGGCGATCTCCTGCTCGCTAAGCTCCATGCGTTTGGCGACGAGCTTCCACAAGAATTCGACACGACGTGCTGCAGACTGCAGCCGGGCGAGCTGGCTCGCCTTGCCGCCCGTCGTCTTGGGCTTGGCCTGTACGCCCTTCTTCCATGCCTTGAGCTGGTCCACCTGCGGCCGGGCGAGCTGCTCGACCAGCTTCTTCGCGTCGCCACTCGCCCCCGCGACCGCACCCCAACCAGGGGTGGGCAGGAGGAACTGGTGCACGGCCCCGTCCGGCAGAGGCTGCTCCGTACCGTCCCCGGCCGCACGGAACGGCAACTTGGTCGGCGTCTGCGCGCCGATGGTCCGCTCCTTCTTGATTCGCTCGGCCTCGTACACCCACCGCCGAGCCCCGATCAGGGAGTTGCCACGCCGCAGGTGCAGGCCGAACCAAGGCGCACGCATACCCGGGTGCATGGTGTTGAGCCACAGTGATACCTCGGCGAGCTCCACACCCGTCTCGTTGAGGTCAATCCCGTACGCGTTGTGAAGGGCGACGTACGCCTTCACCTTCTGCTTCGCCTCGAGCGCCTTCGACGTGTCCAGGTTGGCGCCCAGCTCCTCCTGGCGGCGCTTGAGGTACTCCTCCGCGACCAGGTCGATCGCCTTGTTGAGGAATGCTCCGGAGCCGAGGGCCGGTTCGCAGATCGTGTAGCGCAGGAGTTCGCTCGCGCGAGTCCGGACCGTGTTTCCGTCTGCGTCCTTCTCCTGGTCGAGGCGGTGCTTGAGCGCCAGCTCGATGGTGACCTCGGTGAGGGACTCGGGGGTGTAGTACGAGGCGGACGTCTCGCGGTCGCGGCCGGCCAGTCGGTAAACGAACCTGCCCGGGGCGTACTTCTTGGGGCCGCGCAGGCCGTGCTGTTCGGTGTCCTCGGCGGAGTACACGACGTGCGTGTTCTCCGGGTAGTCGTTCAGCCGCTCGGCGGGGACGAGCCAGGATCCCTTCTCAGGGTCGCCGTACTGCTTGCCGGCCTTCTTGGCGCCGGGCTTGGCGACCTCGGCCAGCTCCCTCTTCTCGTCGATGATGCCGGTGTACGACATCAGGCCTTCGTAGACGGCGCCGAGCTGGTTGATACCGAGGTTGCGGTAGGAGATGAAGCCGCCCTGCCGGCCCTTCTGGCCGGCCTCCTTCAGAGTGAGCAGACGCAGCACCTCGTGCAGGGTCTCGTTGCGCAGCCGCAGGTCCAACCACCGCGGCTGATCGTCCCCGTCCTCGTCCCAGCGGGGGTCTAGGACGCCAGTACCGATGAGGGTGATCGCCTTAGGGTCGAACAGCTCGCTGCGCAGCGGCTCGAAGCGGAGCCCGCGCTGTTCGCTGCGCTCGGCGACGGGCTTGTCGTCGCCGGCTTCGGTGCCGTGCGGACGGTGTCCGAAGTTGACCTTGTTGAAGAGGACGTCGAGGGAGGCGTAGAGGTGGAAGCCGTCTCGGCTGTCCTCGTCGACCAGCTTGCGCTCGCGCGCAACCAGCTCGCGCAGCCGGGCGATCGAGTAGCCGGCTTCGTAGGTGGAGTCGTCTGCGGGCAGGATGCCCAGCTCCGGGCGGGCCTCCGCGTACAGGAGGAACAGGATGCGGTAGAGGTAACGCAGAGATTCGCGGGTGAGCTGCTTGGCGAACGGGCCCTTCCGGAGGTCCTCGATCTCCCGCGGCTTGACCTTTGCCTCTCGTAGACGAGCGAGTACTTCGTTCGCGATGATCTCAACCGACTGTTGCAGTCCCTTGCGCAGCTCGGAGTTGACCCCGACGGCGTTGTCCCGGGACGCCTTCAGCAGGTCGTCGATGCGTCTGCCCTTGCCGTCTGGGCGGGGCGCGAGCATGTCGTACGAGAAGAGGGCTGCGAGGAGGGAGAGTTCACCCGCCTTCGCCGTGTCGTTGCGGGCGAAGGCCGCGTCCAGGCTGGCTGCGAGGTAGCGCCCTTCGGCCCAGGCGTTGCGGTCGGCGAGGATGAGCACGCCACCGCACAACAGCAGGACGAAGCGGGGTGCGTCACCGCCGGGCTCGTGGATTTCGCTCTGGAACAGCCAGCCCGCCAGCTTCTCGCCGACTTCGAGGAGACCGTCCGTGGTCTTGAAGGGGTGGAGGAGCGGCCCGGCCTCATCAGGGTCGAGGGCGTCGTCGAGGGAGGCGGTCCAGCCGCAGTCGATGGCGACAATGCCGTCTCCGTGCCACGCGACCTGGAGCTCGTACTCCTTGCCGGCGTTGTGCACGGTGATCGGCTCGGGCCGCTCGCCGTAGCCAAGGGCTTTGAGGACAGTGGAGTGCCAGGTGGCGAGGCGCTCGGCCCACTCCCCCGTCGGGTCGTCGTAGGTGCTGCCGGGCTCTTCCTGCTGGGCGCGGAAATGCAGGAAGGGGCGCACGGTGGCCAGGTAGTCACCTCGGAGGCGGGGTAGGAGTTCGCGCGGGGTGGGCTGGGGATCGTGGGGGTCTGTCTCACGGCCGGTCCACAGCGTAAACAAACCCTCGTCGCCCGCCTTGGCCCGCTTGAGGGTGTTCTCCAGCTCCTCGCTGAGGTAGTGGGCGGAGAGGTATTCGCCGCGGTTGGCGAAGGAGTCATAGGTGTAGCTCATCGTTCGGACTCCTCAGCGTGCGCGGTGGACGCGGTGGTGGCGTGAAGGGGTTCGAGGACGCAGAGGACCCGCAGCATCGGGTCACCCTCGGTCCGCAGGCGGCGCACGAGGTCACGGCGACGGGCTGCCGTGTCGTACACCTCCTTGATGCGGCGCTGCTGGTTTCCTACAGCGATCAGGGCGCCCTGCTCCCAGACCTGCACCCGGTCCTCGTACGGGGCGAGGTAGGAGTCGACCTGCTTGTCGTAATCGGCGCGGCGCTCGCGGAGGTGGCTCTCAGCCGCATCGACGGCTGCGGGCACGAGGCTCTCGAGGAGGTCGGGGTCAACGGGCTCGGCACGACCGGGCATGTCGGGGCCGACACCGCAGGCCGCGAGGAACGCCGAGTCCATGCGCCATACGCGAGGGCTGCCCGCGGCGAGGCCGGTGACGGCCATCCACTCCACGACGGTCGGCTTGCCCGCCGCGTTGGAGTACACCCCTTGCAGGAGGTAGATCGGGTCGGTAAGGGCATCGGGCAGGGCGGCGTCGATCCGCTGGGCCTTGGCGGGGTCGGGCCTGTAAGCGAGGACGAAAGCCTGGTCGTACTTGAGCTTGGCGAGGACCTTGTCCGTCACCCAGTCGAGCACCGGGTGGACGTCGGAGACATAGGAGACATTGGGCCACTGGGAGGTGGGCTGGTCCGTCTTGCCCTGCTTGGCGTTGCGGGCGGCCTCGAGACGGTTGGCGGCGTACTGCTTGTCGAAGGTGATGCTCAGAGTGCCGTCATACTTGGACGTCGTGAGGATCCTCTCCTGCTCCAGGTACGACTTCGGCAGCGCCCGGAAGCGGTACTGCAAGTCGTCGGGCGGAGTGAACTCGATTCGGCCATGGGCCGTCTCGGGCTTCCAGCCGAGGGCCGCGCGCTCTGCCTCCGGGTAGATGAGGTCCATCGCGGCGTGGAAGTACGCCTTGGTGTCGGTGAACACGTGGGGTACGTCGGCCTCGGGCACGGGGGCCGTGCCGAGGTTGGCAGCAGGGGCCGTGGGGTCGGCGAGCCGGGCGTTGGCGCCGGCGAGGAGTCCCGCGAGGACCCCACCGGACTCCTGCTGGGACTGCTTGATGGAGCGCTCAACGGTGCTGCCCTTGATGAGGTCGCGGGTGAGGCGGTCCTCTTCCTTCTTGTCGTTGTAAAGCCCCGTGACGGCCTCGGCGCTGCCCTCACCAGACTCGATCTCGTGCGCCTGGGCCTCGCGCCGCAGTAGGCGGGCGCCGACGAGCCGGTCGTCGAGCGTGAGCATCTCGCCGCTCTCTTCGTCGCGCCGCCAGGGCACGTCGGCGGTGAGGGTGACAGCACGGAACTCCGGGCTGACCGCCTGCCCGTAGCGGTCGATGCGTCCGTTGCGCTGCTCGATGCGGATGAGGGACCAGGGCAGGTCGTAGTGGATGAGGTCGTGGCACTGGTGGTGCAGGTTGACGCCTTCAGAGGCGATGTCACCGGTGAACAGCAGCCGTACCGGCTCTTCGAGCCGGCCGAAGCGGTCGACGATCTCCTGCTGTTGCTGGTCGTTGGTGGTGTCGCCGTGCATGACCTCAACGGCTCCGCCGTACGCCTTCCAGGGACGCGTCGCGTCGGCCTTCGCCTCGTTCTTCCTGAACCCGAGCCGCGCCGGGACCTCCTGGGCCAGCCAGTCCAGGGTGTGGATCCGCTCAGAGAAGATCACGACGCGGCGCTCGGAGCGCGGGTCGACGCCGAGTTCCTTGAGGGTGCGCACGAGCGCGTCGAGCTTGGCGGAGTCCTGGTCGGTGAAGTCCGTGACCAGCGCCTCCAGCTCCGCGAGCGCCTTGCTCTCGGCGGCGAGATCGGCGAGGCGCTCGGGGGTGTCCGCCGCGGCCTTGGCCTTACCCCTCGCAGTACCGGTCTTCGGTTTGTCCAGATAGGCGCGGCGGTTGGCGAGGGACTTCTGCAGGGCGACGTGAGAGGAGAGGAACGCCTTGAGGAAGTTGTAGCCGACCAGCGGATCGGCACAGACCGACGAACGGCTGGAGTTCCCCGGGGTCCACTCGCTCGCGAGCTTCTCCAGAACGGCAACCTCCTTCAGCGTCGCCGGAGCTGGCACCGGCAGGGATTCGCCGCGCTCGGCCCATGGCTTGCCCTTGAGGCTGTCGCGTACCTCACGGTCGGTTTTGGTGCGCCTGATGTAAAGGTGGTCGAGGTCGGCGACCTTGTAGTTCTTGGGGTCGGCGATGGCCGCCGGATCGAGCATCCGGATCAGCTCGGCGAAGGATTCGGCGTCGCCGTTGTGCGGGGTGGCGGAGGCTAGGATCAGCGCATCCGTCTGCTCGGCGAGGCGGCGGGCGAGGCGGTTGTTGCGAGTGCCCTTGTTCACGAGGTTGTGCGACTCGTCGATGACGACTGCGTCCCAGGTGATGTTCTCCAGGTGGTGGGCGTACGTCGCCGACTTGAGGGTGTCGACCGAGACGATGACACGCTTGAAGTGGGCGAACGGGTTCCGGCCTGCCGGGATCTCCTGCTGGATGCGCTGGATGCCGGTGGAGTCCAGGCGCACCAGCGGCAGGGAGAAGCGGGTCCACAGCTCTCGCTGGAACTGCTCCAGCACATGGGCGGGCGTGACCACGAGGATGCGCTCGCCGCGCCCCCGCCGAATCAGCTCCGAGAGCGTGATGCCGATCTCCAAGGTCTTGCCCAGACCGACGACGTCGGCGATCAGCAGCCGGGGCTGCGGATTGCGCATGGACAGGGCCAGCTCGGCGGGGCGCAGCTGATGCTGCTGCCGGTCCATGAGGAAGGAGTCGGCGAGGGCGATGCCGTGCTCGGTCTGCGGCAGCGCGGTCTTGCGGATGACCGCCTCCAGGTGGAGACGCGCCTTGGCATGCTTTGAGGTCTCGTCGGGCACGAGCTCGGTCTTGCGCGGATCGAGCACCTCGATCACGTCCAACCCGGAGTAGAAGATCGCATCCGTGCCACGGACGAACGAGGAAACGCCGCTGACCTCGACCATGAGTCCGTCACGGGACTCAGAGACGGACTTCACGAGCCACTGCTCATGGCGGATGCGCACCTGGGCACCCGGGGCGAAGACCGGCCTGGTACCGGCCGGGTATGCAGACTGCGCCGCATCGGCGTCGCGCCCTTCGGGAACCTCGGGCTGGATCGCCGTGGTCACGTGGTGCTCCTCTGTGGGCTCTGTACTCGTGATGTGCAGTGTGATCGTGCTAGGCCGGCCTGAGGCGGCCGAGAGCGATAAAACGGTCCCCGACGAATCCGAGATCGGTGGCCCTCGCCCTTTCTACCGTCCGGCGACCGGCCTCACCGGTAGAAGTGAGGAGACGAGCGGGTCAGCTCTTCGGCCAAGCGAGCGCCGGCCCCACGGCGTAGCGCTCCCGCAATTCCTCGGCGACCCTCCGGGAAGCCGGAGGACGGCCCCTTTGCGGTGCGGCTGCAGTCGGACTTCCGCCCGCAGGCTCAGACACCCGCTCGACCACGGATGAGGGGGAGGCCGGATCAGATTCACCGCCGCGTAGCGGGACCGAAGAGTCCGCGTCCCCCGGGGACGCGGACTCTTCGCGCAGCAGTTTCTCGAGCGAGTCGAGCCTGTCCAGCATCGGTCCATCAGGCTGCGGCAGCACCATCGTGGAATGGTCCTTCGCCGTCGTCTCCTGGATCAGGGCGCGCCGTGCACGAGCCGGACTCGTACCCAGCTGGCGCATGAGATCGGCGCACTGGCGGGTCACCTCCTCCAGAGAGGGCCGGTCGTCTGCCTTGTGTGCCAGCATGGCCGCCACGACGGGGACCAGTTCATCGGGCAGCCCGGACAGATCAGGGCCGATCTCGGGGTTGACCACCTGCGCGGCGACTGCCTCCCACCGGACGCCGTCGTACGGGTAGTGCTCGGTCGCCGCGTACAGCAGTACGCTGCCCAGGCCGTACACGTCAGCGGCCTGCGTGACGTCCACCTCGCCCAAGGCCTGCTCGGGCGGCATGCAGCGGACCGTGCCGATGACCATGCCGGCCTGCGTGAGCGTTCCCTTGGACGCTCCGACGAAAGCGCCGAGCCCAAAGTCGATGATCACCGGGCCGAAGTCGCCCAGGATGACGTTCTGCGCCTTCAGGTCGCGGTGCACCAGGCCCGCGGAGTGCACGGCGGCAAGCCCCTCGGCCAGCAGCGCGCCGAGGCTCGCCACGAGCGGCGCGGACAGTGCACCCTGGTGCCGCACGATGTCGGAAAGCGGGCAGCCGGGGACATAGTCCATGGCCAGCCAGGGCTGCTCGGCAAACGGATCTGCCTCGATAAAGCGGGCCACGCGGCCGGTCCCCGAGATCGTCCGCGCAATCGCCGCCTCGCGTTCGAAGCGTGCGCGCGTGTGCGGATCCGTACGGTCAGGCCGGATCACCTTCACGGCAACTGGTTCACCCGCGACCGAGTAGGCGAGGTACACCTCCCCCATCCCGCCCGCGCCGAGTCGGCGCTCGACGAGGTATGGACCGATACGCGACGGCAGAGGCGCGCTACTCACCGCACCCCCCTGACTTCCCGTAACGACATCACAGCCCCGCTCGGCGCCTGCCTCCGCTCCGCCGAAGAAAGAGCAGAGCGCAGCAGACAGGGACACCGATGGATCAAGCCCATAGCCTACCGATCACCATCCCACGGGAGAAAGTGATCACATCGGACTAGGCTGATCCCCTCGGCCTCGTGGCCGGAATCAAGCCACTGTGGATGCGGCTCGATGGTCAGCACCAGACGTCGACATCGCTTGCGTTGATCGGCCACAGGGGGCTTGAGTTGCCCGCTACCGTTCGGACGGTACCGCGCGACCCATCCCCGTGCTCAATCGTTGAGGATCTTCCTTGAGCTCTGTGATCAGCCCGCTCCTTTCCGGCGACCCGGTGCAGATCGCCTCGTACCGGCTCATCGGCCGTCTCGGCTCAGGCGGCATGGGTACGGTGTACGCAGCATTGGATGACCAGGCCCGCAGGGTTGCGCTCAAGGTGGTGCACCCTCAGTTCGCCGCTGACCCGCAGTTCCGCGCCAGGTTCCATCGCGAGGCAACGGTGCTCCGTAGGGTCTCCGGGCCGTGCTTGGTCCCCTTCGTCGACGCGGATCCGACCGCCGACATCCCGTGGCTGGTTACCGAATACGTGCCGGGCCCCACCCTGCACGAGCACTTGGTTACGCATGGCCCGTTGTCCGGCGTTCAGCTGAACCTGTTCGCGGCCGGCACGGCGGCCGCTCTGGCCGCAGTGCACGCCGCCAAAGTCGTCCACCGTGACCTCAAGCCGGCCAACGTGATCCTTTCCCCACACGGCCCCCGCGTTCTTGACTTCGGCATCGCCCATGTGACGGACGGAACCGCAGTCACACGCACGGGCGTCACAACCGGCACCCCGGGCTGGATCAGTCCAGAGCAGTACCGAGACGGCACGACAGACAGCCTGGGAGACGTGTTCGCCTGGGGTGCGCTCGTCGCCTACGCCGCCACCGGCCGCCCTGTGTTCGGGACAGGAGCCCCGGACGTGGTCGCGTACCGAGTCCTGAGCGAGGAACCCGACCTCGAAGGCGTACCTCAAGACCTCCGGGCAGTAATCGCGTCCTGTCTGGCCAAGAAGCCGTCCCAGCGCCTGCCCGCGAAGGATCTTGCTCGGACCACTTCCGACCTCCTCGGCAGCGCGGCAACTCAGATCCTTCCCGCCCCAGAGCAGCCGGCAGCAGTCCACGAGCTGATCGCCACACAGTGGCGCATTCCCACCGTCGAAGACCCGGCCTGGAGCACAGGCACCCAGCGCCGGCCAACCAGACGCGGAGTCTGGGTGCGCCGCGGAGCCTTTATCGCGAGCACGGCAGCCGTCGGTGCTCTCTGTGCTGCACTCCTCGGTCTCCTCCCGTCCGACGCTTCACCGACGGCGCCGTCTGACGGCGCCACCACATCCGCCCCTCTGGCCAGGGCCGACGACCGGCCGCCTGTTCCAGAGCCGTCGAACAGCACCCCCGCACCCACCGCTGTCGCGGACAAGCCGAGCCCCACGCCAGCCTCCTCCGTACCGCGGCTGACCCGAACCGAAGTCCACACCATCGCTCCATGGGCCGTCGGCGGCAGCGCCCCGGCCAAGGGAATCGTGGTCACAGAGGACCTTGTCGGGGCGTGCTGGAGCAGCTCGACCAAGACCCAGCGCACAGACGCCTGGCGCTGCACCGCCGACAGCACCATCCTCGACCCTTGCTTCGCTCCGGACGTGGGTCCGGAACACCCGGTACTGCTGTGTATGGGCGCCGACCCGAACCTCATGCGGCGCTTGACCCTCACCGAAACGCTGCCCGGCAACAACTTCCACATCCCCGGCGGCCCCGTCCCCACCCCCTTGATCATCGAGCTCGCCAACGGCAAAACGTGCGCATTCGCCGGGGGTGCTACCGACTCGCTCGCAGGCCAGCGCCTCAACTACTTCTGTGACGGCGGCGGAAGCGTGTACGGAGACCCCGACCAAGACCACCCTCTCTGGACCGCCGCCTATCGGGCAGAGCAGGCGAACACCACCATCAACACTCCCATCAAGGCTGCTTACCAATAGGCCACCGCCAACGGAGCGTTCGACCCTCAGTAGACGTGTACGTGCGGCGTGCCCTACTTCCCATTCCAGCGGCACCGTGGGATGGCCGTCCATCGTGACCTGGACGCCATGGCAGCTTCGAGACAGACGGGATGGTGCCGCATAGCGGTTCGTGGCAGGGTCGTCCTCATGCGGATTCTCGTGATGGGTGGCACCTGGTTCCTCGGCCGGGCGATCGTTGACGACGCGCTACGACGCGGGTGGGAAGTGACTGCGTTCAACCGCGGCCGTTCCGGTGCGGTCGACGGCGCCGAGACTGTCCGGGGAGACCGCACCAGCCCCGAGGACTTGAAGCGGCTCGCCACGCATGGGCCATGGGACGCCGTGATCGACACCTCCAGCAGCGAGTTCCCGCCCCGTGATGTGCTCCTCGCAGCCGATGTCCTGCGACCCGTCGCTGCCCGGTGGGTTCATGTCTCCACGGTGTCCGTATATCAGGGCTGGCCCCACCACCCGCTCACCGAGGACTCCCCGTTGCTGGAGTGCCCCCCGGACGCCGACGAATCATTCGGGCACACCGGCCCCGACGGCAGCCCGACGAAGTACGGGTTCCAGAAAGCGGGCGGAGAGGCCGCGGTGCGGGCTGCCTTCGGGGATGACGTGGTGTTCCTGCGGCCGGGGGTGATCTTGGGCCCCGGTGAGTACGTCGGCCGCCTTCCCTGGTGGCTTGCCCGTGCACAACGCGGCGGCCCGATCGTCGTCCCGGCACCGGCGGCACAGACGATCCAGCCCGTTGACGTGCGCGATGTCGCCGCCTTCGCCGTTGACCAAGCCGTCGCCGATGTAGCCGGCCGGGCATATCGGGCATATAACGTCGCCCATCCGGATGGCGTCAGCTGGGCAGAGTTCATCTCCACATGCCTCACGGTCACCGGTGGCGCCGGCCGCCCGGTGTGGGTCGATGCTTCGACTCTTACCGCGCACGGCGTCAAGCAGTGGACGGAGCTCCCTCTGTGGCGTACCCATGCCGGGGTGTGGTCCGTCGACGCCTCCCTCGCCGTTTCATCCGGGCTTCGCTGTCGTCCGATCGCTGAGACCATCGCCGAAACCTGGGCGTGGATGCAGGCAGATGGGCGACCGGTCGAACACCCGAGGTGGTCTGAGCACGGCGTGGAGGCGGGCAAAGAGGCCAAGATCCTCGCCTCCCTCGACCACCGGTAGGTACGGAGATGGCACGGGGGGTCAGGGTTCGATGGCGAGGAGTCGACCCCCGGTGCCCCACTGCCTCGGTGCAGACAGTCGCCCGAACTCCTCGATCTGCTCGCCGAGCGTGATGGCCTTTGCTGCCCCCTGGAACACGGGACCAGTCAACGCCCGCCGCAGTGTTCCGGTGCGTTCCAGCAGGCCCGCCACACGCTGCTCCGCCGGGATCGCCCACACCGTCTCCAGTGTCACTGCCGCGGCGTCCAGGTCACCCCGAAGAACCTGCGCGGCAGCAAGGTCAGCCGAGGCCTTCCCGCGGACTGATGCTGACTGCCGGGCCGACGGCCGCGACGCGACGAGATCCAGCGCTCGCTGAGCCGTCACCTCCGCTCCCGCCCCGTCACCGACGAGGAGGGCCGTGGTGCCGTTGGACATGAGCAGTCTTTCCTCGGTGAAGGCGAACTCACCGCCCACGTCGTCGTGCAGCTCGTCCCGCTCACCACTGTCCTGCTCCGTCGACGCGACGAGGGCCCGGGTCGCCCGCTCCCGGTCTCCGAGGTGCCCGTGAGCGCGGGCCTCAATGGACAACAGTCGCCGCCGGGCCGTGTCGCCCAGCCCCGCGTACGACAGCGCCGTGCGCGCCTGTCGTACGGCCTCCGATGGCCGACCCGTGAAGTACGCACAGATCGCCAAGGACCCAGTCGCGTAAGCCCGCAGCGGGTCGAAGCGCGCCATCTCCCCGTACAGAGCCGCCGAACGGGCGAGCCGGGCCGCGTCGTCCAAGGCTCCGAGGTCAAATGCGGCGGTCGAAAGCAGCGCGCACGCCTGCCCGGCCACAATCAGCAGGTCCTGTTGCTGGGCGGGCACCTGCGTGAGCCCCCTCTGATGCTCCGCCTCCGAGCGCAGAGCTTTCGCCCGCCGGAACGCGTCGAACGCGCTCACGGCGCCATACGAGCGGGCAAGGGACAGGGCGTCCTCGCGGAGCTGGTCAACGGTGGTATCGGATACGGACTGCGCGGCGGCAGCCCCCGCTTCATCAGCGGCGTCACGTGCGGTCATAGCAATGTCACCTTCAAGGTTGTACGCAGTGGGAGCGCCCGAGACCGGGGCTGACGAGGCAGGTGGAGGCCCGAATAACGCTGCGGCGTCCACGTCGAATAACTGCTCCAGCGCCCGGCACATGTCCGGCCCGGGCAGCGTCTTGACTCTGCCTGATGTCCACCGTCGAAACTGAGCCTCCGACACCGTCAGACCCGGCACGCCAGCCTGTGTCGCCGCCCGCTCGAAGGCCGTGACGAAGTCCCTGTACCGCCACTGCCGTTGCTGGACTAACAGCCACAGCAACGTCGCCGGCTCGTGCATCGGTCGCTCCCTCACTGTCAGGATTCGGGCCACATCGCCCCGCTCCCCTTCGTTGCCTACCCGTCAACGCCCATGCGACGCAATGGAATCCGCCCAGATGACATGACAGCGCCATCCCCATGACACCCCGCTCACCCTGGCGAGCACCAGATGACACCCGCCGCGTCGTGGTCGTGACACCCACACCAGAGGGACTCTTACGCCACCCCAACGAGCCCAGCGAAAGGGAGCGGACGTGAGCAGCCCCCGGCTTCCCCGCCGAACCCCCGGTGAGACCAATACGCAGTACGCGGCAGCCGTGGCCCCCTACACGGAGACGGACGCGAGCTCGCCGTCGGGACGCCGCAGTCTGCCCCGGGCCGCCGAGGCGTTCCGCACCCAGCAGGGCGACCCCGCCTCGTGGAGCTCCGCGCAGTGGGACGCCTTCCTCGACCTCGGGGGCGCTCAGTGATCACGACCACCGACGCGAACCTTTGGGTCACGGAGGACGTCAGTCACCGGCTCCTCGGCCGGGCGGTCGCGCAACCGTCCAGCGGACGGCGCGGAACTGTCGGCACCGTCCTGATCTACGCCTCGAAGGTCAGCAACAGGGTGGTCAAGACGGTGGCTCACATGCGCCCGCTCGACGACTCGGGACGGGAGTGGACCGCCGATCCGGGCACCCTCCAGCCCCTACGGCCGATCGCCTCCGACTTGCCCGCAGGCAAGAGCTGAACAGGCTTCCCTCCCTCTGTCGACGAAGGTCGGCAGAGGGAGGGGAACGGCGTCTCCAGGGCGCCGTGTGTGAATCCGCAGTGTCCTACAGCACCAGGCCGGCTGCTGCCGGAGCGAATCACAGCTGCCCAACCAGGGCAGTCACCCTCCCATCAAGGAGATCAGTCATGCCGAAGCCCAGGCGAGAGAAGCAGAACCACCTGATCTACGCGGACGTCGTGGACTCCAAGTCCAAGGCGGGCGTGTGGATGGGGGAGCGCGCCTCCTTCCGCGACAAGCAGGCCCGCATCCTCGAGGCCCTGAAGGACCGCACCGACTGGGTCAACCTGGAGGGCGCGGTCATGGTCATCAGCGCCGAGCCCGCCGGCCTCACGGTCATCGCGCCGAACCCGACGCTCCCCGGTGTCATCGTCCTCTCCGACGGTGGATCCCCCGCGGCTTCCGCCCGGCTCCAGGCCGACGCTGAGGACAAGGTCCGCGCCGTCATGGCCGAGCTGGGATCGCCGAAGAGGAAACGGCGGCCTGACCCAATGGCCACTCCCCAGCTGCTGTGGGGGAAATACTTCCAGTACGACCGGGACGGGGAGGCTGTCCTCCTCGACCCGATCACGCTGGAGAGTGTGCTTCTCGACTCCGGCGAGGTCTCTGACCTCGCCGGAGTCTCCCCGACCGCGACGCACTTAGCCCTCGCCGGGCTCGGCTTCACCCAGGACGGCCCCGCGGACGACCGCCGTGAAGCACTCCACCACCGCCTCCACACCCTGGGCATCGACCCGACGCCGCGCCGAATCAGCGGCCTCCGGGTGGTGCTCACCGACCGCTGCAACATGGCCTGCACGTACTGCTTCGTAGACACCAACACCGGCAAGCCGGACATGACGGAGCAGGAACTCGCCGCCGGCCTTGAGTTCCTGTTCGAGCAAAACGCCGGGCAGGAGGAGGTCTCGATCCAGTGGTTCGGCGGCGAGCCGACCATCCGCTTCGACCTCATGCAGTACGGCGACGAACTCGCCGACACCCTCGCAGCCCGCTACGGCGTCGAGCGGGTCCGGCGCACGGTCGTCACCAATGGCGCCCGTCTCACGGACGAGGCCCTCGATCATTTCGTACAGCGCGAGTACGGGGTGGGCATCTCCATCGACGGCCCTCCGGGGATCAACTCGGCGAACCGGCTGCTCCTCGGCGGGCAGCCGGCGGACGACCGCATCCGCCGCAACGTCCGGCGCCTGGTCGAGGCGAAGGGCCTGCACGTCGGCTGCAACCTCACCCCGACGGCGTCGAACATCGGGCGCCTGGCCGAGAGCGTGCAGTGGATCATCGACGACCTCGGCCTCAAGTTCATCTACGTCAACACGCCCATCCCCACCGGGGGCAAGTGGCGGGTGAACGGAGCGGAACTGGCCCGGGAGCTCTACGAGGCCCGTCTTACCGCGCTCGGGAAGGGCGGGATGCTGTTCTCCGTCCTCGATCGGGCTTTCCAGGCCCTCGACACCCGCCGGCCGATGCTCTTCGACCACATGCAGGGCGACCGCAGCCTCAATGCCGCTCTGCTGCCCGGCGACCGAGTCAGTGTGTGCGACATCAACTTCACCGAGCCCTCGTTCCTCCATACACTCGACGAGCTGCGCGCGGACCCCGCCCTTCTCACAAGCGCAACGAAGAAGGTCGCGCCCATCCCCGCGTGCGGCGACTGCCCGGCGCTTGCCATCTGCGGCGGCCCGTCCCGCAACGAGCAGGCGCTCATCGGCGGCAACACCCCCGACCCGCAGATGTGCGCCTTCTACACCAGCACCCTTGCCGTTGCGGTGTGGGACAACACGGGGGTGCAATGAGCGCCCCCGCGCGTACGGCACTGGTCTCGACGGCGGGGCATTGCGAGGTCGCTTGCAGTTTCTGCTTCCGGGCCGACCGCGCCCGCGGCTTCCTCACCATTGCGACGTACACACGTGCCCTGTCGCGGCTGAAGGAGACCGGGGTGGAGGGGGTGTGCCTGACCGGTGGTGAGCCGACCCACCACCCGGAGCTCCGGCAGCTCGTCCGCCTGGCTCTCCAGTTCGGCATGACGGTGTCGATGGTGACCTCGGCCCGCTCGGAGGCGGAGGTCTCCGCCCTCGCAGAGGTTGCTCACCTTTTGACCAACGTGACGGTCTCCGCAGACTCACAGGGCGCTATGGCACTCGGCCGCACTACCCGGACCGCGGCTTCGGCTGTCACGACGCTGGACGCCGTGGATACCCCCTCGAAAGTCCTGCACCTGACCTACTGGGACGTGGAGGGGGAGGAAGCCACACAGCTCGCCGGCCTCGTGGCGGGGAAGGGGATCAACGTCCAGCTGAGCCCCGTCCTCGTCTCCGAAGACGCCCTCCGCCGGGACGGTCGATCGATCCAGGACGCCTTGAGGCAGAGGGCACGCGATACTGCGTCGCTCGGTCAGCACCTCCGTCTGTCCAACGGATACCGGTCCTACCTCGACGATCTTCGGCGAATGCAGCTGACCAAGGAGGAGATCCACCCCTGCCGGTCGGTAACCCTCTACGTGTCCGCCAAGGGCGAGGTACGGCACTGCCCCTATGGCACATCCGAGATCAGCGTTCACGCCTCGCGTACCGAGATCCGCGCCTTCCTTGACGCGCCTGCCACGGACCGCGTCGTACCCGACTGCGCCGCCATCTGCCGACCCGCGTCCCGCGACTGTGCGGCCTGACCTTGGAGGTCCACGTGCAACCGTCGGTCTCCGTCACCGACCCTCACGACTTCAGCACCCACTGGAGGCAGCCGCCGAACTTCCGCATGCAGGTCCCGTTCGACTACCTGTTTCTGCCCGCGATCGACATCCTCGATCACATCCGTCGGGACGACGAGGTTCGCTTCACGGTCCTCGGCGAGGACGACTGGGCGGTGCGCATGGAGCGCACCGCGGCGTTCCGCACGGCCCCGGTCGAGGAGATCGCCACCTGGCCATTCCGCCTGGTGCACTTCAACCTTGCCCGGTTCTACGGCGAGCTCCTGGCCGGCTTCCAGGAAGAGGTAATGGTCCCCTGGCGCACCTACCTGTCGGCTCAGGGATTCACGTGGCAGCGGTGCGCACCCATTCTGTTCCTGTCCACCGAAGGAGCGGCCTCGACCTACCACAACGACAACTCGCACGGTCTTGTCTGGCAGGCCCAAGGGGTCAAGACCTTCCACAGCTACCACAACCCCGATAGGCACCTCTCACCCGAAGCCGCGGTCCTCGGTGAGACCACCGCCGAGGATCCCCCATCGCACGCCAAGGCAGACCGGCAGTCGGTGACGATGCAGCCAGGTGACCAGCTGTGGAGCCATGCCCTGACACCGCACTGGGTCACCACCGAATCGCCCCTCGCCCTCAGCGTCACCCTCTCCCACGGCGGGCTGTGCCGCCGCGGCCGGTACGCCGACCGTGAGCTGGCCCTGCGCAACCACTGGGACAAGAACCCCGACGAGGCGTGGACCCTCGACCTGGGGCACACCCGGTACTGAGCGAACCACCTCTGCCCCACCGCCATGCCAGCGGTGGGGCAGAGGTGCGTCTACCCCTGGCTCAGGGGGTGAGGCGGTTCGGCCCGCGGAACAGGAACGCGGCCTCGCGGATCGAGTCCAGGCCGAGCATGACCATCAGAATCCGGCCCAGGCCGGCGCCGAGGCCGCCGTGCGGCGGGCACCCGAAGCGGAAGATGTTCATGTAGTCCTGCATCGGCTCAGTGTTCATGCCCTTTTCCTCGGCCTGCTTGAGCAGTACGTCGGAGCGGTGCTCTCGCTGGGCCCCGGTGGTGATCTCCAGGCCTTTCCAGAGCAGGTCGAAGCTGAGCGTCAGGTCCGGCCGGTCTGCCGGACGCATGTGGTAGAAGGGCCGGATGCTCGCCGGGTAGTGCGTGATGAACACAAACTCGTGACCCGTCAGCTCCTTCATGTGGGCGGCGATGGCGCGCTCCCCTTCGGGGTCCAGGTCCTCCTTGACGCCTTCGGGGTCCCAGCCGCCGGCCCGCAGGATCTCCTGAGCCTCGGCCATCGTGATCCTGGGGAACGGGGCCTCCGGCACGACGACCTCGATGCCGAAGACTTCCCGGATGGCCTCACCATGGACCTCGGCGACCTTCGCGATGGCGTGGGCGAGCATCCGCTCCTCGAACGCCATCACGTCCTCGACGTCGTCGATCCACGACAGCTCGACGTCCACGCCGGTGAACTCGGTCGCGTGTCGGGAGGTGAACGACGGCTCAGCCCGGAAAACTGGACCGATCTCGAAGACCCGGTCGATGCCGGCTGCCACGGCCATCTGCTTGTAGAACTGCGGAGACTGGGCGAGGTAGGCCGACCGGTCGAAGTACCCGAGCTTGAACACCTCCGCGCCGGACTCCGAGGCCGTGCCCATCAGCTTCGGCGTGTGCATCTCGGTGCAGCCGTTCTGCATGGCGTACTCGCGCAGCCCCTGCTCCAGGGTGGTCTGCGCCGCAAATACCATCTGCGCCGTCGACCGCTTGCGTACGTCGAGGAACCGCCAGTCGAGCCGGTGCTCGGGGCCGGTGTTCTCGTCGATCGGCAGGGGCGTCTCCGCCCGGTTCAGCACCTCGACCGATTCAGGGACGAGCTCCAGGCCGCCCAGCTTGACCTGGGCCGCGTCCACGACGCGGCCAGTGATGCGGACGGCGGACTCGGGGGTAAGGGACTCCAGGACGGCTTCGAGCGGGCTGCCGTCGCGCTTGTGGGTCACCTGGACCATGCCGGAGTGGTCCCGCAGGATGACGAACTGCATCTTGCGTTGAAGCCGAAGGGCGTTCACCCAGCCGGATACGGTGACGGTCTGGTCGAGGTGTGCGCGTAGGTCGGAAGCCAGTACGCGGCTAGTCGTGTGGATCATCGCAGCCCTCCAGGGGCGTCGTCATGATCCCTTGGAAGCGTGGGCGAGAAGGGTACTCGCGGTGCCACCACGCCTTTGCCACCGCCAGATAGCGGCGGCCTCATTCAGCCCGATGACGGGGGCAAACCGGCGGGGCATTGGGCCCGAAGGCCTTTCCTCCCCGCGCTCGGGAGGGTCTTCACCACGGGTGCAAGTCCGCCTTCACAGCTGCCGGCGGCTCTCTCTGCTCGCGTGATCCGTGGTTACTTGTCTCCGTCAACGCATTGAGAGGAGGATACGGATACGTTCAGCCTCGACGCAACGGAAACGATCGAGACACGCTTCTGGAATCGCGCACAGCATGGGCCTCAGCACGTCTGTCCTATAACCCGAGCCCGTCGTCCACCACGCCATTGTGCTGATGCCCCCTGGTCGTAGCAGCCCGAGAATTGGATGCTGGCCGCGATATGGGAGGGGTGGAGCGTGCAAGACGACTTACTGGTGGTCGGCTTCGACCTGGAAACAGGGCGGGAAGTGCATGTGGCCGAGCAGCCGCCGGAATACTGGAGGCAGCGTGGCTACGGCGGCACACGACAACTGGTGTGCTTCTACTGCTTTCACGGGTTCGAGGCACCCGCCGGTACGCGTGTGCCGCTGCTGACCCGAGGGCGCCTGGGCGGAAAGGTGCGTACCCATTTCGCGCACCCCTCTGGACAAGCTCCCGAGGGCGGTCACCATCCCGAGACTGTCTGGCACATCACCACCAAGCACACGCTGGCCCGGTGGGCGCGTAGCCGCCCGGGTGTCACCGCCGTACGACTGGAGCAGTGGACCCCGGACCAGGACCGCCGCGCAGACGTTGCCGTTCGGCTGGAGGACGGCACACGCCTCGCACTGGAGGCGCAGCGGATGCTCATGACCGATGAGGCGTGGCGGGCCAGACACCGCGACTACCAGCGGCAGGGCATCGTCGACGTCTGGTTTTGGCCGCCCCGTGTCCACTTCCCCCACATAGTCCTGTCCGAGGGCCTGCCGGTGTGGTTCTACGTCCCCTCAAAGGGAATGGCTTGGACGGCGTTCGGCCGGGCGCACCAGAAGGTGCACCGGTGGTGGGAGGTGAAGAACCCGGCGGTGTTCGGTCTGCACCATCCGCCTTGCCCGCTGGACGATTTGGAACGGCAGGCCGTACCGCTTGGCGAGCTGAACCTGGACCAGCAGGGCGCTGTGCTCCCGCGGAACCTGCGACAGAAACTGAGCGACTCCCAGCGGGAAGCCCGCGAGGAGGCAGCGGTGCGGCGGGAGAGCGCAGCGCGGTACGCCCGCCAGCTGCGCGAAGCACAGCAGCGGCGCGACGAGGCCGACAGGCACCCGAAGCCACTGCCGGCCCCTCGACTGCCGCACGGCGCCTTGCGATGCACGGTGTGCCAGCGACCCTTGGCACCGGAACTGGCTGCGGCCGGACGTCACCTTCTGTGCTGACCAGAGGGCATCCCGACAGTAGACGCACTGAGCCAGGTCGGTGATGCGGGCGGTGCTGCAGCGGAGCTTCCGCCGGAGGCGCCAGCCTTTCCACTTAGCCATGGCCTGCTCGTCGAGGCAGCGGATCTTGGCGTGCGTGCTGTCTGGCAGCAGACGGACTCGAGAGCCCTGCTCAGGCAGGCCAGCCAGCAACGACTTTCGGTCAACATTATTCGGACGCAGCGAGACGCAGCTGGACGCCGGCGGACTCACACGAACACAGCCGAACGCAGTGGGGCGGGGCTTACCGGGGCTCCGCCTGTCCGGTCTGCATCCGCCCCTCGTTTCGGCCGGAGCGTACTGCGCAACACTTCATGTCATGCCGAGCTTTCAGCAGAGGAAGGCCGTGGGCGACGCTCACGAGAAGCACGTTGCCGAAGAGCTGACCGCGCGTGGGTGGTCGGTCAACCCGTGGGGGCAGGGAGTCCTCACCCAGCCTGTTCAAGCCGCGCTCTGCAAGACCGACAGCTCGCTCCGGTGGACTCCTGACCTCCTCGCCGCCAGGGGCGATCGCCTCACGATGATCGACTGCAAGAGCAGCATGACCAGTCGGGCCACGGGCCGCCACGCGATCGAGCGGGCCGCGGTCCGCTCGCACTTCCAGCTCGTCGCCTGGACCGAGCTGCCCATCTACTACGTGTTCGACAACCTCGACGTACTGACTCCGTACGACGCCCTCACTGCGGGGCAGACCGGCCCGCACTCGCTCTCGGGTTCGGGAGCGCCGTACCTGCTCGTGCCCACGACGGAGTGCCGCACCTTTGACTCCACCTTCGGCCTGCGGAAGCACCCCGTCGCACGCGAAGCTGCTTGAGCTCCGAGCCGCAGCGAGATCTGCCGCTCGGGTACAACAGGCTGCACTGAGCGAGATCACACCCCGTCGCTCCTACGACGCAGGCGTCTCGACACCTCCCCTGGCTGACGAACCGTCACCAAAGTCAGCATTGGGTCAGCATTGGTCCTGGCAAAGCTGACCCCAGCCGGTCATACATGGGAAGGATCGACACCCCAGAGATGGTCCTTCTGGAGCCTCGACAAGCCCCTCCGGCTGAACGATCACCACCGGATCGACCTCGCCCCTCGGCTGAGTCTCGGCCGATCCGCCTTCCTCACAAAACCGCAGGTCAGCGCACCCGTCCCCGCGACTTAAGACGCGTGGGCGGGAGCTCCGGAGCGGGGATCGGGGGGCCGTCGTAGCCCTTTACCTCGCCGAAGCGGGTGCCCTCCATCCAGTCCTGGCGGGCCTGTACGATCTCCTCGTTGGAGCGGCCGATCCAGTTCCAGAACATGACGATCTCCTCCTCGAACGGCTCGCCCCCCAGCAGCATCAGGCCCGCGTCCGAGAGGGCGTGCAGGGGGAGTTCGGTGCGGCCGCAGCCGAGGTAGAGCATCGAGCCCGGCAGGACGGGGACGCCGTCGACGCGGGCCTCGCCCGACATCGACAGGACCGCGTATTCGAAGTCCGGGTCCAGCGGGAGGCGGGTCTCGGTGCCGGCCGTGAGGGTGAGGTCCGCGCCGACGATGGGGGTGTACGCCGTGCCGGGCGAGGTCGCCGTGTCGAGGGTGCCCAGGATCACGGTCGCGGTGAGGCCCGGGGCGGTGACCGTCGGGAGGTCGGCGTGGTGCTGGAAGTGCGGGTCCACCTGCCGGTGGGCGTCCGGCAGGGCCACCCACAGCTGGGCTCCGTGCAGGAAGCGGGCGTGCGGGCGGGGGCTCTCCTCGGAGTGGCTGATGCCCCGGCCCGATGTCATCAGGCCCAGCTCGCGCGGGCGGATCGTGGCGAGGCTGCCGACGCTGTCCCGGTGCAGGACCTCGCCCTCGTGGAGCCAGCTGACCGTCTGGAGGCCGGAGTGCGGGTGCGGGGCGACCTGCATGCCGGACTCGTCCGCGATGTCGTCCGGGCCGTAGTGGTCGACGAAGCACCAGGCCCCCACCATGCGGCGGCCCAGGTTCGGCAGGAGGCGGCGGACCTCGGTGGCCTCCCCGAGCTTGACGGTGCGCGGGCTGAGGAGTTCGCGGACCGGTTCGGCGACGACGAAGCCGCGGCCGCCGCACGTGGCGAGAGCGGGCTGGCGATCGAGATTGCTCATACGGCACAACTTAACGCCGCCGGGCCCGGCAGCCCCCGTTCCGCTTCGCGGAATGTCCGTCCCCGCGACGGTGTTGCAGCCACCGATGACCGACAGCGCACACGAGAGCGAGCGGAAGGGGCCGACGGCATGGACGTGACGACGGGGAAGAAGAAGGTGGCGGACACCGCCGCGGACGCGTACCACGCGCACGGGACGACCGCCGAGCGCTGGGCGCGCGGGCAGCTGTTCTTCGAGGCCCGGGAGTACACGACGGCCGCCCGCGTCCTGGTGTCGGTCGCCGAAGAGGCCCCGGAGCAGCTGGCTCCGCGGCTGCTGCTGGCCCGCGCCTACTACCACTCCGCGCAGCTCTCCCGGGCCGAGGCCGAGCTGCGCGCCATCCTGGAGCGGTGGCCGGTGGAGGACTACGCGCGCCTGATGCTGGGCCGCACCCTGGAACGGCTCGGCCGGGCCGACGAGGCCCGCCCGCACCTGCGGATGGCGGCGGCGATGGCCGGGGAGTTCCCCCTGTAGGGCGCCGTCCGGCCCCGCGTGTGCGGGGCCGGGGGGCGGCCTCGGCTAGCCTGGGTTCCATATGAACCGCCTGACCACGCCATTCGGCTCCTACGAACTCACCCGCTTCCCCGCCGACCCGCGCGACCGGCTCCGTGCCTGGGACGCCGCCGACGAGTACCTGCTGCGTCATCTCGACGCCGGTACCGGCGAGCGCGGCCCGGTGGACCTGGCCGGCGCCGGGCAGATCACCGTGGTCGGCGACCGCTGGGGGGCGCTGACGACGGCCCTGGCCGCGTACCGTCCCACGCAGATCACCGACTCCTCGCTGACCCGCGCCGCCACCGAGGGGAACCTGGACCGGGCCGGCATCGGCACCGCGAAGTCCACGGTGACCCTGCTGACCACCCAGGACGCCCCGCCCGAGCGGATCGACGTCCTGCTGATCAGGGTGCCCAAGAGCCTGGCGCTGCTGGAGGACCAGCTCTACCGGCTGGCCCCGCACGTGCACGAGGGCACCGTGGTCGTCGGCGCCGGCATGGTGAAGGAGATCCACACCTCCACGCTGCGCCTGTTCGAGAAGGTCCTCGGGCCGACGAAGACCTCGCTCGCGGAGAAGAAGGCCCGCCTGATCTTCTGCACCCCCACCGCCCCGGGCGCGGCCCGTGCGGCGGGCACGGGGCCGTGGCCGGTCACGTACACGGTGGACGAGGACGGGGGCTCGGGCGCCGGGCTGACCGTGGTCAACCACGCCGGGATCTTCTGCGCGGACCGGCTGGACGTCGGCACCCGCTTCTTCCTCCAGAGCATCCCGACCAACACGGACGGGGCCCGCGTCGTGGACCTGGGCTGCGGCAACGGCGTCGTCGGCACGGCGGTGGCCGTCGCCGACCCGGACGCCGAGGTCGTCTTCACGGACGAGTCGTACCAGGCGGTCGCCTCCGCGCGGGCCACCTACGAGGCCAACGTCCCGCCGGGCCGGCGCACGGCGGAGTTCCGGGTGGGCGACGGGGTCGCGATGCTGGAGCCCGGTTCGGTGGACCTGGTGCTGAACAACCCGCCCTTCCACTCGCACCAGGCGACGACGGACGCGACGGCGCTGCGCATGTTCGCGCAGTCCCGCAAGGTGCTGCGCACCGGCGGGGAGCTGTGGGTGGTGGCCAACCGTCACATGGGCTACCACACGCACCTGCGGCGGCTCTTCGGCAACAGCGAAGTCGTCGCGAGCGAGCCGAAGTTCGTGGTCCTGCGGGCGGTCAAGCGGGAGGCGCGGCAGCGCCCCATGTGACCTGCCGGTACGTCCTACACTCGGCCGCGTGAGCAACGGGGCGCGGACGGACACGGGCGGGGAGCGGCGCTACCGCCGCGAGGAGGTGGCCCGGGCGGCCGGCGTGAAGGTGCGCAACCTGCGCTACTACCAGGAGCGTGGGCTGCTGCCCCCGCCGCGCCGCGAGGGCCGGATCGCCTGGTACTCCGACGACCACCTGACCCGGCTGCGCCTGGTCAGCGACCTGCTGGGGCGCGGCTACACCGTCAACGGCATCGCGGAGCTGCTCGCCGCCTGGGAGCAGGGCGGCGGTCTGTCCCAACTCCTGGGTCTGGAGCGGGAGATGACCCGGGACTGGGTGCAGGAGGACCCGGTGTCGATGACCCGGGCCGAGCTGCGCGAGCTGTTCGGCCCGGCGGCTTCGGCCGAGGACACCCGGCGGGCGGCCGAGCTGGGCTACGTACGCCTGGACGGGGACCGGGTCACGTACCCGAGCCGGCGGCTGCTGGAGGCCACGGTGGCGCTGGTGCGGCAGGGGGTGCCGCTGGCGGAGATCCTGGACGCCGGGGACTTCGTCCAGTCCCAGGCCGCCGCGCTCGCCGACCGGTTCGTGGGGCTGTTCCGGCGGCACGTGATCGGTCCGGACGGGCTGGAGCGGCTTTCGGCCACCCAGCTGGATCACATCCGGGAGGCGGTGGCGGCCCTGCGGCCGGTCGCGGGTGAGGTGGTGGCCGCCGAGTTCGCGCGGGCGATGGCGCGACGGGTGGAGGCGGAGGTAGCCGAACTGCTGCGTACGGAGCAGTAGGAGTCGGCCGAAAAGGTGCGCTCACGCAACCTTGCCAACCACCATTGGCACTCTTACATTCAACTCGTCGGTAACAAAGGTGCACAGCCGAGATAAGGGACGATCTCATGGCAAGCTCACCGAACTTATCCGAACCGCCCGGCGGGGAAGGCGCGGCCTCCCCGGACACCGCGGACGCAGCCGACAGAGGTGAGGGCCGGGTCCGCTGGCGCCGGTTCGCCCTGTTGACCCTGCCCGCCGTGGCGGTGACCGCGGGGCTGGGCATCGCCCTCGCCCAGGGGGCGCTCGCCGCCTCCTTCGCGGTGTCGGGGCAGCAGTTCAAGGTGTCGGCGACGAGCCTGGAGGGCGAGGGCTTCGCCCAGTACGGCAGCGTCGACGTCAACGCCCGCGAGGAGCTGATCCCGGTGGCGGTCACCGCCATCAAGGAGGCCAAGCTGCACAGCCTCTGCCAGTCGGTGGTCACCACCCTCCCGGTCATCGGCGACATCTCGCTCAACCTGACCGCGGGCAAGAAGGACCCCGTCGAGGCCAGCAACCTGTTCGTGGACGCGACCCAGCTCGCCGGCGACGCGGTCTTCAAGAACATCGAGATCGGCCGCGACGCCTCCACCCTCGACAAGGGACCGGCCGAGGCGGTCGGCATGCAGGACCTCTTCGCCCAGCAGGCCGACACGGTCACCATCTCCAACCTGCAGCAGACGGCGTGGGCGACCAACGCCGGCACCTTCAAGCTCTCCGGGCTGAGCATGAACATCAGCAAGGGCAAGAAGGAATGCTTCTGAGCCGCTGGCGGCGGTGGCGGCGCGCCCGGCCCTTCTGGGGCGGGCTCTTCGCGGTCCTGGCCGGGGCCTGGATCTGCGTACTGCCGCTGGCACCGCTGAAGATCATGCTCCAGCAGGGGGTGGCGGGGATCCCGTCCGTCCTGATGGGGATCATCATGATCGTCCTCGGTCTCACCGCCTGGTTCTCCCCCCGGCAGCGCTCCCTCGCCGGGGTCCTCACCACGCTCATCGCCACCGCCGCGCTGGTCCTGTCGAACCTCGGCGGGTTCCTGATCGGCACCCTGCTCGGCATCCTCGGCGGCGGGCTGATGTTCGCCTGGCAGCCGTACGCCGCCCCGCGCACCGGGGGCTCCGCCGCCCCCGCCCGGCCCTCCCCCGCCGGGGACTCCCCCACTCCGCACCCCGATCCCCAAGGAGCACAGCCATGAGCCGTACGCGTACCGCGCTCGCCCTCGGGATGGCGGCCGCGGCCGCCCTGACGGTGGCCTCCGCCACCGCCACCGCCGCGCCGTTACCGCTGGCCGGGTCGACGACCGTCACCCCGGCCGGGCACGCCTTCCAGGCCACCCTCAGCGGGAAGGCCACCCTCAAGGCCGGTTCGGTCACGGTGACCTGCTCGGTCTCCGTCTCCACCGGCACGGTGCCGGCCGCCCCCGGCAACCACAACGCAGCCGGGCCCGTCTCCTCGCCCATCTCGCCGCCGACCTACAGCTCGTGTACGTCGAGCATGCCGGGCGTGACCCCGACCGTGACCACCAGTGGCGCCTGGTCGGTGTCCATGCAGAACGGCTCCCCGATCACGGCCACCATGACGGTGCCGACCGGCGGTCTCGTCGTCCACACGACCGGACTCGCCACCTGCACCGTCACCGCCGCCCCCTCAGGTCCGGCGTCCGTGCCGGGCACCTGGGCCAACGGCGCCCCGTCGAGCCTGACCTTCACCAACGCCTCGGTCCCGGTCACCGTGACCGGCGGCTTCGGCTGCCCGACGAGCGCCACCTCGTCCACCTTCAACGCCGTCTACAAGGTCGCCGACACGACCGACCCGACGCAGCAGATCACCGTCGCCCCCTGACCGGTGCGTCCCCCGTACACCGCCGTCCCACCGTTGCCGGGAACCCCCGGTGCCGGTGGGACGTTCGGCTGCCGACGCCGCTACGGCCGGTCCACGACCACCCGGTAGTGCGTCGTGAGCCGCCCGTCGTCGCCGATCACGTGGAAGGCGACGGCTGGCGGCTCGTCGAGGTGGACGTGGTGCCCGGGATCCGTCTGCGTCTCCCAGGGCAGGCGCAGGGTGGACACCACCCCGGGCGCCACGAGCAGCGGGCGGCCCGCGAAGGTGGTCGCCGCCGCCGTGTGGGCGTGCCCGCACAGGAAGGCGAGCAGGTGGGGGTGGCGCTCCGCCAGGGCCGCGAGCCGCTCCTCGCCGAACTGCCTGATCCCGTCCACGTACGGGGTGTGCAGCGGGACCGGCGGGTGGTGGAAGGCGACCAGTACCGGCACCTCGTGCGGGGTCCCGGTGAGGATGCCGTCGAGCCAGGCGAGCGTGGAGTCCTCCAGGTACCCCTCGTGCTTCCCGGGGACCGAGGAGTCGCACACGGCCAGGACGAAGCCCTCGCCGCGCAGCACCTGGTCGACGGGCTCCGCGGACGGCTCCTCCTGGCCCAGCAGGACCCGGCGGAACGCGACGCGCTCGTCGTGGTTGCCGGGGCAGACGACGGCCGGATGGCGGGTGGCGAGCGCCTTGCGGGCCTCCTCGTACTCGGCCTCCGTCCCGTGATCGGCTATGTCACCGCTCATCAGGACCGCGTCCAGGTCGTACGGGAGGGCGTCCAGGTACTCCAGTACCGCGCGGGTGCGCTCGGCGGCACGGGTCCCGCCGTCGAGGTGGACATCACTGAGCTGCGCGATCACGATCACGAACGGTGGCTCCTTCGTCGCCGGTGCGGGGCCGTCGCCGGCGCGGCGCGTGACGGTCGGTCACGGCCCGGCCGGGGAGGGCGCGTCCGGCCCATTCAACAGGGTGCGCGCACGGACGCCTCCCCCGGCCGCGGGACGCGGGGTGGTGTCCGCCGCCCGGCCCCGGACTCAGGGCCCGACGCGCGGGCGCCGGCGCCGCCGGAGTCGGGTCAGGCCCCAGCCGGCCGCCGTGAGGACGACCGCGGCCCCGGCGAGGGAGGCCACCGCCGTACCGGTGGAGGCGAGCGCGCCGCCGCCGGCCGGGGTGGTCCCCGTACCGCCCACGGTGCCGGCGGGCCCGGCGTGGCCGGTGGCACCGGCGGCCGTGGCACCCGTACCGGCCGAGCCACCCGAACCGCCGGACCCGGACCCGGAGCCGGACCCAAAGCCGGAGCCGGAGCCGGAGCCGGAGCCGGAGCCCGAGCCGGAGCCGCCGGTGGTGCCGTCGCCCGGGCTCGCCGTGCCGGCACCGTCCTACCCGCCCGTACCGCCGGCCGTGCCTGCGGTCGTACCGCTGCCCGGAGTGGTCACCGTGAGGGTGACCGGTGCGGTACGGCTGGTTCCGCCGGTGTTGCGGAACTCGGCGCGGCAGCGCCGCCCGTCGAGGGCGGCCTCGGCCGTGAAGGCGTACTCCGCAGCGGTCGCCCCCGCCACCGGCTGCCGGCTCTTCCCGCCGTCGGCACTGGACTGCCAGGCCACGGAGGGTTCGGGCGTGCCCTCGGCCCGCGCGGTCAGCGACACCCGGGTGCCCGCCGCGGCGGAGCGGTCCGACGGCTCCTCGGTCACCTTCGGGGACACGGACCGTTCCAGTCGGGTGATCTTCCCCTCGGCCGGGCTGGAGACGAAGACGCTCCAGCCGCCCGGTGTGACCGCGAGCGCCGCGAACCCCGACTGGCCGTGGTTGCCCGGGAGGGCGACCGGTGCCGCGGCCTCCCGGAGGTCGGTCGTGCGGTACACGGCCAGCGTCCCGTCGCCGTCGCTGCCGGGCCGGGAGGGGTCGCCCTCGTCCTGCCAGGCCACGAACGCCTCCTGCGTGAGCGGGTCGAAGCGCGCGGCCCGGGGCAGGTCGGTGCCCCGGATCGTGCCCAGCCGTACGCCCGTCGCGTCGTGCACGACGATCGAGGTGTCCAGGCCGACCCAGAGCGCTCCGGTCCGCGGATCCACTTCCGTGAATCCGCCGGGGCCGTCCCCGGCCGGGAGTTCCACGGTCCCGGCGACGCGGAAGGCCGCGGTGTCGATCCGGTGGACGCGGCGGTTGCCCGTGTCGGTGAACCAGACCGTGCCGCGCGCCGGGTCCACCGCGAACGTGTCGCCGCCCTCCAGCGTGAGGGAGCGCCTGACGGCGGCGGTCGCCACGTCCACCTCCGACAGGACGGGCCCCTGGGCGATCAGGACCGACCCGGGCGTGACCCCGGGCCCGGCGTCGGTGACGGTCGCGCCCGCCGCCCAGGCCCCCGCCGCGGCCGGATCCCCGTCCTTGGCGGTGCCGATGCCGCGCAGCGGGTAGCCGAAGACCACCCCGTCTGCGGGGAGCGGTGCGATCAGCCGGTGGACGGCCCGCCGGCCGAGGGCTCCGGTGGGGGCGGGGACCTGGCCGACGGTGCTGCGGAGGGTGCCGTCGGCCGGGTCCAGGACGTGCAGGCCGCTCTCGTTGGCCCCGGTCGTTTCGGGCAGGTCGTCCGAGCCGACGTACAGCTTCTTCGACTCGGGGTGGAGCAGCAGGTCGCGGGGGCGGCCGGCGGGGGTGAAGGAGGCCGTGGGCCGGTACGCGACCGTGCCCTGCGGTACGTCGTCCCGGGTCGCGGGCCGGTCGGCCGGTGCGGCTGCCTGCGCCGCCGCCGGGGCGAGGACGAGGACCAGCCCGAGGGCGGCCGCCGCGGCGCCCGTGCGGCGGGGGCCAGGGGGTGGCGGGGTGTCACGGCCGGGTCAGTTGAAGGTGACCGGGACGTGGACGTCGTACGAGCGGTTGGCGGAGTTGAAGTGGTCGGCGCGCGTGACGACGGCGCACTCGACGGTGTCCCCGCAGATCTGGCCGTTGCCGAGGTCGGCCTTGACGTGGATGGTGACGCTGAAGGTGCCGCCGGGGCCGTAGGCGGAGGTGTTGGGGAGGGTGCCGCCGAAGGTGCTGTCGACCCAGTGGGCGGCGCCGGTGGTGCCCGCCTGGTCGGAGCCGCCCAGGCAGGGGGTGGGCTTGCCCGAACCCTGGGGCCCGTTCACCGCGCACAGGCCCACGTAGACGCCCTTGGCGGGGTTGAAGCCGCTGCCGGTGACCGTGACGTTCTGCCCGGCGGCGGAGGCGGTGGCGGGCGCGGTGAGCGCGAGGCGCCAGGTGCCGCCGCCGTCGGTGACCGTACGGGTGGAGGTGGCCGCCGAGGCGGCGCCGGCCGCGCCTCCCCGGTCTGGCCGGAACCCGGCACCCTGTCCGGATCCACCTGCTCCCGCTACCCCCGGTACGCCTCCAGCAGCCGCAGCCACACCTCACTGATCGTCGGGAAGGAGGGAACCGCGTGCCACAGCCGGCCGATCGGCACCTCGCCCACCACCGCCACCGTCGCCGCGTGCACCAGCTCGGCCGCGCCGGGCCCCACGAAGGTCGCGCCCAGGAGCACCTCGCGGTCGAGGTCGACGACGATGCGCGCCCGCCCCCGGTACCCGTCGGCGTACAGACCCGCACCGGAGACCTTGCCGAGGTCGTAGTCGACGGCGCGCACCCGGTGCCCGGCCCGCTCCGCCTCGGCGAGGGTGAGGCCGACCGCGGCGGCCTCCGGGTCGGTGAACACCGCCTGGGGCAGCGCCTCGGTGTCGGCGGTGGCGGCGTGCGCGCCCCAGCGGCCCTCGTCCAGGGCCGGCGATCCGGCCGCGCGGGCGGCGATGGCCGCGCCCGCGATCCGGGCCTGGTACTTGCCCTGGTGGGTGAGGAGCGCCCGGTGGTTGACGTCCCCGACGGCGTACAGCCAGTCGTGCCCGGGCACCCGGCAGCCCTCGTCGACACCGATCCAGTCGCCCGGTGTCAGCCCGACCGTCTCCAGCCCGATGTCCTCGGTCCGCGGCGCCCGCCCCGTCGCCATCAGCAGCTCGTCGCCCTCCAGGGTCTCGCCGCCCTCCAGCACCACGGTCACCGGTCCGGCCGGGCCGTCGCGTACGACCGCCTCGACCGCCACGCCGGTGCGCACCACGGCGCCGGCCTCGGTCAGCGCCTCGGAGACCAGTTCGCCCGCGAAGGGTTCCATGCGCGGCAGCAGCCCGGATCCCCGTACGAGGACGGTCACCCGGGATCCGAGGGCCTGCCAGGCCGTGGCCATCTCGGCGGCCACCACGGAGCCGCCCACGATCAGCAGCCGGCCGGGCACCCGCCGGGAGGAGGTGGCCTCGCGGCTGGTCCACGGCCGGGCCCCGGCGATCCCGGGGAGGTCCGGGACCACGGCCCGGGTGCCGGTGGCGACGACCACCGCGTGCCGGGCCGCCAGGATGTGGTGCTCCCCCTCGGGGCTGGTGACCGCGACCTTGCGGACCCCGTACAGGCGGCCGTGGCCCCGGTACAGGTGGGCGCCGACGGAGTCCAGCCAGTCGAGCTGGCCGTCGTCCTTCCAGTCACCCGTCCAGTAGTCGCGGTGCGCGAACACCGCCTCCGTGTCGAGCGGCCCCTGGACCGCCCCCGCCAGTCCGGGCACCCGGCGCGCCTCCGACCGGGCGAGCGCCGGGCGCAGCAGGGCCTTGCTGGGGACGCAGGCCCAGTACGAGCACTCGCCGCCGACGAGCTCGCTCTCCACCAGTGCCGTGCTCAGCCCGGCGGCGCGGGTCCGGTCGACGATGTTCTCGCCGGCCGGGCCCCCACCGAGCACCACGACGTCGTACTCCACCGCTTCAGTCATGCGGTCCAGTGTCACCGCACCGCGGGGGGCGCGTCCCGCAAGGTCAGGCCTCCGGCGTGCCGGGGGTCCCGTCCGCCCCCGGCGCCGGGGCCGACTCGGCGATCTTGGCCCGGACCTCGTCCATGTCCAGGGCTCTGGCCTGCCCGATGAGGTCGGTCAGCGCCGCCTCGGGCAGCGCGCCGGGCTGGGCGAAGATGGCCACCTGGTCCCGGACGATCATCAGCGTCGGGATCGAGGTGATCTGGAAGGCCGCCGCCAGCTCCTGCTGCGCCTCGGTGTCCACCTTGGCGAAGACCAGGTCGGGGTTGGCCTCGGAGGCCTTCTCGTAGACCGGGGCGAACTGCAGGCAGGGTCGGCACCACCCGGCCCAGAAGTCGATCAGCACGAACGGGTTCTCGCTGACCGTCCGGTCGAAGTTCTCCTTGGTGAGCTCGGTCGTAGCCACGGTTTCCGGACCTCCTGATCGCAGTGTGTCCTGCTGCAACGATCGGCCGGCGCCCGGAATTCCGCGGGGCCGGCCGGGTCGCTAGAACGGGTGGGCCGGCGCGGTGGTGCGGGCCGTGGTCCAGCGCAGCTCGGTGAAGGCGTCCAGGTTGGCCTCGCCGCCGAAGCGGGCACCCGTGCCGGAGGCGCCGACCCCGCCGAAGGGGGCCACCGCCTCGTCGTTCACGGTCTGGTCGTTGATGTGCGCGATGCCGGTCGGAATGCGTTCGGCCAGCTCCATGCCGTGCCCCGCGTCGCGGGTGACGATGCCCAGGGAGAGCCCGTAGGGGCCCGCCGAGGCCAGCTCCACCGCCTCGTCCTCCGTCGCGAAGGACCGTACGGGCGCCACCGGGCCGAAGACCTCCTCCGCGTAGGCCGGGGTGTCGTCGGCGACCCCGGCGAGCACGGTCGGCCGGTAGAACAGGTCCCGGTGGGTACCGCCCGCGACCAGCTTGGCGCCCTGCTCCACGCTGGCCTCGACCAGGCCGTGGACCCGCTCCAGCTGGGTCCGGTCCAGCAGCGGGCCGAGGTGCACGGGCTCGCGGTACGGGTCACCGACGGCCAGGGCCTCGGCGCGGGCGGCGAGCCGTTCCACGTACTCGTCGTAGAGCGAGGCGTGGACGAGGTGGCGCCCGGCGGTCATGCAGATCTGGCCCTGGTGGAAGAAGGACCCCCAGGAGGCCTGCGCGACGGCGGCCTCCACGTCGGCGTCGGCGAGCACGACGAGCGCGGAGTTCCCGCCCAACTCCAGGTGCGCGCGGGTGAGATGACGGCCCGCCAGTTCGCCGACGGAGCGCCCCGCGGCGGTGGAGCCGGTGAAGGACACCACCCGCACGCGCGGGTCGGCCACCACCGCGGATCCGGTCCGCGCCCCGCCGGGCAGGACGTGCAGCAGCCCGGCCGGCAGCCCGGCGGCCGCGAACACGGCGGCGAGGGCGAGACCGCCACAGACGGCGGTACGGCGGTCCGGCTTGAGCAGGACCGCGTTGCCGAGCGCGAGCGCAGGCGCCACGGAGCGGATCGAGAGGATCAGCGGGGCGTTGAAGGGCGCGATCACCCCGACCACCCCCGCCGGGACGCGCCGGGTGAAGGAGAGCCGGGGCGCCTCGCTCGGCAGCACCTGCCCGACCGGACGGGAGGCCAGCGCGGCGGCCTCGTAGCACTCCTGGGCGGCGACGTGCAGCTCGAAGTCCGCCTTGCCGGGGACCGAGCCCGACTCCCTGACCAGCCACTCCCGCAGTTCGGCGGCATGGGCCGTGAACAGGTCCCCGGCACGGCGCAGCACGGCCGCCCGCTCCGGGTGACCGGTCCGCGCCCAGTCGCGCTGGGCGGCACCGGCCCGTACCGCGGCCTCCCCCACGTCGGCGGGGCCGGCGAGGTCGAGGGTGGCGAGGGTACGGCCGGTCGCGGGTTCGACGACCGGGGCCGTGCCCCCGGTGAGGGTGGGTCCGTCCTGCCAGAGAGTCGGGTCGAGCAGTGGCATGACGCGGGGCCTCCGGATGGGGGTGGGCGGGGCGGGGGGCGGCAGCACGCGCCATCGTGCCAGACCGGGGGCACCACTTCTGTTCAGTTATTGGGCAGTTGACGGAATCCGGTGACCGGAAACGATCGACTCCCCCGGGGCGCGGGCGGGTTCAACGCTCCAGGACCAGCGCGATGCCCTGCCCGACGCCGATGCACAGCGCCGCCATGCCGGTACCCGAACCGGCCGCCGCCAGCTGGTGGGCGACGGAGCCCGCCAGCCGGGCGCCCGAGGCACCGAGCGGGTGGCCGATGGCGAGGGCCCCGCCGCGCGGGTTCACCGCGGCCGGATCCAGCTCGGGCCAGGCCCCGAGGCAGCCCAACGCCTGGGCCGCGAAGGCCTCGTTGAGCTCCAGGACGGACAGGTCGGCCAGGCGGCGGTCCGCCTTGGCCAGCGCCCGCGCGACGGCGTCGACCGGGCCGAGGCCGAAGAGCTGCGGCTCGATGCCGGTGACGGCGCAGGCGCCGATCCGGGCCAGCGGCTCGCGCCCGGTGGCGGCCAGCCCCGCCTCGTCGGTGAGCAGGAGGGCGGCGGCCCCGTCGTTGAGGGGAGAGGCGTTCCCGGCGGTGACGGTGCCGGAGCCGTCGCCGCGGAAGGCGGGCTTGAGGCGGGCCAGGGATTCGGGGGTGGACCCCTCGCGGATGGACTCGTCACGCAGCAGGTCCACGCCCGGGTAGCCGACGACCTCGCCGTCGTAGAGCCCGCCGGCCCAGGCGGCGGCGGCCTTGCGGTGGCTCTCCAGGGCGAACAGGTCCTGCGCCTCGCGCGAGATGCCGTGCTTCTCGGCGATCAGCTCGGCACCCTCGCCGAGGGAACCGGTCCACTCGGGGGGCATGGCCGGGTTGGTCATCCGCCAGCCGAGGGTGGTCGACCACATCTGCTGGTGCCCGGCCGGGAAGGCGCGTTCGGGCTTCTGCACCACCCAGGGGGCGCGGGTCATCGACTCGACGCCGCCCGCGATGGCGACGGAGGCGTCCCCGACCGCGATGGCGCGGGCGGCCTGGATGACGGCTTCGAGTCCCGAGCCGCAGAGCCGGTTGACGGTGACGCCGGGCACGGTGACCGGCAGTCCGGCGAGCAGCACGGCCATGCGGGCCACGTCGCGATTGTCCTCGCCGGCACCGTTGGCGTCGCCGAAGACGACGTCGTCGATGCGGGACGGGTCCAGGTCGGGCGTACGGTCCACCAGGGCGCGCACCACGTGGGCGGCCAGGTCGTCCGGCCGGATCCCGGCGAGGGCCCCGCCGAACTTGCCGATCGGGGTGCGGACGGCGTCGACGACGTACACGTCGCGGACGGTGCGGATGCTCATGGGGTCGCTCCTGGGCGGATCCGTACGGGCGGCGGCGGCGCGCGACGGTGCCGGTGTGGGCACCGGGACGCACCCCCGGGGCACGCCCGGTGGGGCGCGCCCGCAGTCTCCGCCCCCACGTCACCGCCTGTCAACGGCCCCCCGGACCACCCCTCGGACACCGGACCGGGGGCGGGCCCGGGGCTCGAAGCCCGGGACCCGGAGCCCGGGCGCCCCGGACTCCCGCCGTCAGGTGGATTCGCGGCGGACCGCCGTCGCGGACATCAGGTCGTGCCGCCCGGTGATCTCGGACGGCTCCCGCACCGCGCGGTCCACCAGCGAGGCCAGATGGTCCCCGGTCGGCAGCTCGATCTGGACCGTGCTCAGCCGCGGGCGCAGCAGCCGCCCGATGAGCAGGTCGTCGGCGCCCATGACGGCGACGTCTCCGGGGACGTCCAGCCCCTCGTCCTGCAGGGCCCGCATCAGCAGCATCGCGTACTCGTCGTTGTACGCGAACACGGCGTCCAGGCCGAGCGAGCGCCAGCGGCCCGCCAGCTCCGCCGCGGACTCCTCCGTGTAGGCCATCGGCAGCACCTGGGTCCGCGCACCCGGCACCGACCGGGCCCCGGCCAGCCGGGGCGCGGAGAAGAGCTCCAGGCCGTCCTCCTCCGGGACGATGACCCCGATCCGGTTCCGGCCGCGTTCCACGAGGTGGGCGGCGGCCCGTGCCCCGACCTCCGCCTGGTCCATCACGAGGGCGTGGGCCCCCGGTACGCCGACCGGGCCCAGCGTTATCACGGCGCGCGCCCCGGCCCGTTTGAGGGTGGCGACGTTGTGCGCGGACAGGCTGACCTCCCCCAGCGAGATCACCGCGACGGGCCGCAGTTCGGCCCACGCCCGCGCCGCCTCGTCACCGGTCAGGCCGAGGCTGCCGTACTGCACCACCGTGTAGTCGAGGCGGCGCAGGGCCCACTGGAGCTCGTTGAGGAAGGCGCTGTACAGCGGGCCCACCGGGACGTGCGAGGTGGGCAGCAGGACGATGCGGGTGTGCCCGGCGCGCAGGCTGCGCGCGGCGGCGTGCGGGACGTAGCCCAGTTCCTCGGCGGCCTCGCGGACCTTGCGGCGCGTGGGCTCGCTGATGCGTACGGCTTCCGCGTTGTTCAGCACGTACGAGACCGTCGCGCGCGACACGCCGGCCAGGCGGGCGACATCGGCGCTGGTCGGGACGGGTGCGGGTGCCGGTTCGGGGGGCGGGGTGGCCGGGGTCCGGCGGCTGCGCGGCTTCGGCGAGCTCGGGGGGATCGGCGCGTTCGATGAGTGAGACATTGCCGAGGCATCCTTCCAGACCGATCACGTCCGGGGTCTGGCGGATGGCCGGAAACGGGTGCTACACAGTGGTTACACGATTCATTGACACGTGTAACCCGTGACGTCACCACGTCACCCGAGCGCCGCCCTCCCCGCTCCACGAGGCAGCGCCACACGTGTCCCCGCCGTGCCGCCGCCCCGTCGCGTTCCACCGCACCCCGCCCTCGCGACGGGGCGGCGCGCACCCCCTCACCCGCTCGCATTCCTGCCCAGGAGGGCACCGTGGCCCTTTCCTCCCCCGGCACCGGCAACGCCGCCGCCACCTCCTCCCGCACGTCCGCCGCCCCGGCCCCCGGACGCGGCCTGCTCCCCCTGCTGCTCGTCGGCAACACCGCGATGTACTCGCTGTACATCGGCGTCGGCGGCATCCTGCTCGCCCTCCAGGTCGAGCAGGTCGACCCGGCGCACAAGGTCTCCGACTTCGGCCTGATCGCGGGGGTCTCGGCGATCTTCGCGACGGTCTTCAACCCGGTCGCCGGGGCACTGTCCGACCGCAGCGGACGGCGCAACCCCTGGATCCTGGGCGGCGGCCTCGCCGCCGTGCCCGCCATGTTCCTGCTCGGCCTCGCCGACACCGTCCTGCTCATCACCATCGCCTGGTGCCTCGGCCAGGCCGTCATGAACGTCTACCAGGCCGCCCTCGCCTCGGTCGTCCCCGACCGGGTCCCGACCGCCGCCCGCGGCAAGGCCTCGGCCGCCGTCGGCCTCGGCCTGCCCTTCGGCTCGGCCCTCGGCGCCCTGGCGGGCGCCGCGTTCTCCGAGGACCACCGCACCGGCTACCTCGTCTTCGGCGCTCTGGTGGCGGCCGCCGCGGTGCTGTTCACCGCCTGCACCCGCGAGCAACGGCTCCCGGCGCGCGCGTCCCTGCCGGTCCGGGCCCAGCTGGCCGCCTTCACCGGCGCCCTGCGCGACCACGACTTCCGCTGGGCGTTCACCGGGCGCGCGCTGCTCGTGCTCGGGTACTTCGCCGTCAGCGGCTACCAGCTGTACATCCTGCAGGACCACACCGTGCTGCCGGACGGGATGGAGCCCGAAGCGGCGGTGGCGGTGCTGGTGCCGCTGACGAGCGTGGCGATGGTCCTGTCCACCGTCCTGGGCGGGTACCTCTCCGACCGCTTCGACCGCCGCAAGCTGTTCGTCGGCGCCTCGGCCCTGCTGTCGGCGGTGGCGCTGGTGATCCCGGCCGTCTCGGCGAGCTGGTCGGCGATGCTGGCCTTCTCCGTGGTCAACGGCCTGGCCTTCGGCTGCTACATGGCGGTCGACACCGCCCTCGTCACGATGGTGCTGCCCAACGCCGAGGACGCGGCGCGCGACATGGGCGTGCTCAACATCGCGAACGCGGGACCCCAGATCGTCGCACCGTTCATCGCCTCGGTGATCGTCTCGGTGAGCGGCGGCTACACCGCGCTGTTCGTCGCCGCCGCCGCGCTGGCCGTGGCGGGGGCACTGGCGGTACGGCCGATCCGCGGCGTCCGCTGACGACGCCGCTCCCCCCCTCTCATCCCCTTCACTCCTTCCTCCTTTCCCCTTCCTTCGAGAAAGGCTCCACCGTGCAGTTGCGCACCCAGACCTGGGGCGAGGGCGACCGCCTCGCCCTCCTCGTCCACGGCATCATGTCCGACCACCGCACCTGGCGCCGGGTCGGTCCCGCCCTCGCCGGGCGCGGCTACCGGGTGGTCGCCGTCGATCTGCGGGGCCACGGCGCCAGCGGGCGGGGCGAGTACGGCCCCGAGCTCTTCGCGGACGACCTCGTCGAGACCCTGCCCGTGGGCGCCGAGCTGGCCGTCGGGCATTCCCTGGGCGGCCTGACCCTGTCCCTCGCGGTGGAGCGCCTGAAGCCCGCGCGGGCGGTGTTCTCCGATCCGGCCTGGCACCTGGCCCTTCCCGCGGCGGGCTTCGGGCCCGAGCTGTTCGCCGACTTCAAGACGGCCGGCCGGGAGCGGATCCGGGCGATGAACCCGCGCTGGGACGAGGAGGACGTGGACGTGGAACTGAGCACCCTCGCCGTGTGGGACGAGGCCACCGCCCTCGGCCTCGCCGCCCTGGCCGGCCGGGACCTGCTGCCCGCGGCCCCGGTGGTCCCCTCGCTCGTCCAGCTCGCCGACCCGAGCTTCCTCGTGTCTCCCGAGCGGGCCGCGCTGCTGGCGGAGCGAGGTTTCGAGGTCCGTACGGTCGCCGGGGCCGGGCACACCATCCACCGGGACGACTTCGACGGCTTCATGGCCTCGCTGGAGGGCTGGATCTAGCAGACCCGCCGACCCGCCGGCCGTCCCTTCCCGATCGGGGCCGCCTCCCCTTACCGTCGGTACTACCGATCGGTAAGGGGGAGGTCCGATGACGGACTCGTGGTACGCGGACGGTGCGGCGGGGCCCTTGGGGGCCCACGCCCCCGAAGGACCGACGGGCCTGCGGGAGATGGCCGACGCACTGGCCGAAGGCAGCGTCACCGCACGCCGGCTGACCGAGCGTTCGCTGGAGCGGATCGCCGCGTCCCGGGCCTCGCTCAACGCCTTCCGGATCGTCCGGGCAGAGGCCGCCCTCGCGGAGGCGGACGCGGCGGACGTGCGGCTGGCCCGCGGTGAGCGGCTGCCGCTGCTGGGCGTACCGGTCGCGGTCAAGGACGACATGGACGTGGCCGGGGAGCCCACCGCCTTCGGCTGCCCCGGGGTCTTCCCGCCCAAGGCCGCCGACAGCGAGGCGGTGCGCCGCCTGCGCGCGGCCGGGGCCGTGATCGTGGGCAAGACCCAGACCCCTGAGCTGGGGCAGTGGCCGTTCACCGAGGGGCCCGCCTTCGGCGAGACCCGCAACCCGTGGAACCCGGCCCACACCCCCGGCGGTTCCTCCGGCGGTTCGGCCGCCGCCGTGGCCGCGGGGCTGGTGCCCGCGGCGCTCGGCTCCGACGGCGCGGGCTCGGTGCGGATCCCCGCGGCCTGGACCCACCTGGTGGGGATCAAGCCACAGCGCGGGCGCATCTCCACCTGGCCGGAGCCCGAGTCCTTCCACGGGCTCACGGTCAACGGCGTGCTGGCCCGTACGGTGGCGGACGCCGCGCTGCTGCTGGACGCGGCGAGCGGACCCGCCCCGGAGGACCTCCACCGCCCGGCACCGTTCTCGGCGGTGGAGGCGGCGGGCCGGCCGCCGGGCCGGCTGCGGATCGCCCTGTCCTACGGGACGGCCTTCACCGCCTCGGCGACCCCCCTCGACCCCGTGGTCCGTGCCGCAGTGGAACGGCTGGCCGGGCGGCTGGAGGCGCTGGGCCACGAGGTGATCCCGGAGGATCCGCGCTACGGCCCCGTCGGGCCCGCCTTCGTGCCGCGCGCGACGGCCGGGGTACGGGAGCTGGCGGCGCGGGTTCCGGACCCCGGGCTGCTGGATCCGCGTACCCACGGGGCGGCTCGTACGGGCCGTCTGCTGGGCGGGCCGGCGCTGCGGCTCTCACGGCGGGCCGAGGGGCTGCTGCGCCGCCGGACCGGGGAGATCTTCGACCGCTTCGACGTGGTGCTGACCCCGACGACGGCCACCCCGCCCCTGCGGATCGGCGCTCTTGCCGGGCTGGGGGCGCTGGCCACGGACCGGGCGATGATCGCCGCGTGCCCGTACGCCTGGACGTGGAACGTGCTGGGCTGGCCGGGTGTCGGCGTCCCGGCGGGGTTCACCCCTGACGGACTGCCTCTGGGCGCACAGCTGTTGGGCCCGGCGGAGTCGGAGCCGAGGCTGCTGGCACTGGCGGCGCAGCTGGAGGCGGCGGAGGACTGGGCACGGCACTGGCCGCCGGTAAGTGCCCGCCCGGAGACGGGACTTGCGCCTTCGGCCCGTTGACCGTCCGGGTGGAGGAGGACTCCTCGCCGATGAAGACCACTGGTACGGCAGGGCTCTTCGTCCAACCGGTGCTGGACGGACGGAGGTCGGCCGGTCCTGGCGGGTCTGCGGGCACCCCCGAGGAGAGGAAGACCGCAACATTCGGCCACCTGTCTCATTCGCATATGATTCGGCACGCCCGGCTCGCGGCGCGATCCGGACTTCTCCAACTCCATGCAGAACAGGTGGCTTTGCCATGCCCAGAAACCTCAAGTTCGCCTCGGTCGCCCTGGCCGGCGTCCTGGCCGCGACCGGCCTGACGGCCGCGACGGCCTCGCCCGCTGCTGCCGCGCAGACCTGCCCCTGGCCGTACGTCTGCTTCCTCGACGGCAACGAGAACATCCTGACGATGTACAAGGACACCGGCTGGCAGCCCACCAGCGCCAAGACCCGCACCGCCCGCTGGGTGACCGACTCGCGCAACCAGGACTGCGCGTACCTGAAGTACGCCAGCGGCTACGTCGACCAGATCCGCCCCGGCCAGAGCTTCGGCCTCGGCTCCGGCGTCGTCGAGATCAACATCACCAACGGCTGCCCCTGATCCTCCGGGCCCCGGCCTTCCCCGGCCACCGCGACGGGGGCCTGGGGAAGGCCGGATCCGCCTCCCCGCCCGCGCACCCGTATGTAATGTCACATCGCATGATGTTCTTACGCCGCGCGGCCCTCGCCGCCGCCCTCCTCGGCGTCACCGCCGTCCTCCCGCCCGCCGCCGCTCACGCGGACCCCTCCCCCGCCTGCCGGGACTCCCCGGCCACGGCAGCCGCCCCCGTGCCGGACCCGGAACAGAGCCGCCTGGCGGACCCGAGGACCGCCGCGTTCCCGGAGCGGGCCGGACTGGACTCCTTCGTACGGCGCTTCCCCGCCGCCCTGTGCGCCACCCGCGACGCCGCCGGGGCGCAGCGCCTCCTCGACACGTGGGGCGAGGCGCTCTGGCAGGCCGCCGTGAACCGCGCGCAGGGCCGCCGGACCGGCGGTGACCTCCCCGCCGGCGACGACCGGCCGCTCTACTGGGCCAGGCTCGCCATGACCGTCCGGCTCGCGCGGTGGCAGCCGGAGTTCCCCGTTGACCGCGCGGCCCTGAAGTCCCGGTTCGAGGACGCCTCGCGCGGACTCACCTCCAACGCGTTCCGCCCGGCCCCGGGCGTGCGGCGGATCTTCGTCAGCGGCTTCGACCCCTTCGGCCTGGACGCCGAGCTGCGCCGGGCCAATCCCTCCGGCTCGGCGGCGCTGCGGCTCAACGGCCGCCGGATCACCCTGGCGGACGGGACCACCGCCGAGATCCGGGCCGTCGTCCTGCCCGTCCGCTACGCCGACTTCGACGCGGGCATCGTCGAGCGCGCCTACGGACCCCGGCTGGCGGCCGGTCCGGGCTCCGCCGACATGATCACCAGCATCAGCCAGGGCTACCCCGGCATCTTCACCCTGGAGGCCTGGGCGGGCCGGGCCCGTTCGGCGGACCCGTACCCGGACAACGCGGACGCCCTGTCCGGCGGTACGTACGAACACCCGGTCACGGCTCCCGGCCTCGGCCCGGGCGCGGAGTTCCTGCGGACCAGCCTGCCGACCGGCGCCATGACCGGCGTTCAGGCGCCCTACCCCGTACGCCTGAACACCGCCGTCACGGAGATACCGGCCGGACAGCAGGGCCCGGTGGACCGGGCGGACGGACCCACCCCAGGATCGCGCGCCGTGGCGGGCGGAGGCGGCGGCTACCTCTCCAACGAGGTGGCCTACCGCTCCAACCGGCTCCGCCTGGAGCTGCGCCCCGACCTGCCCGGCGGCCATCTGCACACCCCGGTGCTCACGGGACTGCCCGCCGACCCCGGCCAGTTGACCGGGGCCGACTTCGAGCGCAACGAGGACGCGATCACCGAGGAGGTGCTGGCAGTGCTGCGCGCCTCTAACGCAGGGCGCTGAACGCCTTGGTGAAGGCGAGGGGCTGCTGGAGGACCGAACTGCACGTGGCGTCCGCGTGGTCCACTGCCCCCGCCGCGCACTGCTTGTCGCGGGCCGCCGACCACATGGCCAGGCGCCCGATCCCCTTCGAAGCCGCGAACTCGACGAGCTGCGTCGCGTCGGAGACCGAGAAGACCTCCGTCGCGACGTCGTTGACGCCGATCATCGGGGTGACGGCGACGGCCTTCCATGCCGCCTGGTCCGAGAGCCCGAGCACGCCCTTCAGCTGGGCCTGGGTCGCCGTCGCGGCCTGGATCGCGTACTGGCCCATGTCCCCGCCGTACGCCGGGCCGTAGTCCATCGCCATGATGTTGACCGCGTCGATCCGCACGCCGTTCTTCTTCGCGTCGGCCAGCAGCGCCACGCCCGGCTGGGTCAGCCCCTCGGGCATCACGGGCAGGGTGAACGCCACGTCCAGACCGGGGTGGGACTTCTGCAGCCGGGCTATGGCCTGGGCGCGGCGGGTGTTGGCGGCGGTGTCCGGGAGGGCGGCGCCCTCGATGTCGAAGTCGACCTTGGTGAGCCGGTACTGGTCGATGACCTTTCCGTACGCGGCCGCGAGGTCGTCGGTGCTCGCGCAGTTCAGCGCCAGCTCGCGTCCGGCGGCGCCGCCGAAGGACACGCGGACGTCCCCGCCCTTGGCGCGCAGCGCGCCGATCTGGGCGGCCACCTTGTCGCTCGCCAGGTCGGTGACCCCGCCCCACAGCGGGGAACATCCGCCGCCCGAGGTCACGAAGGCGAGGTGGAACTCCTTCACCCCGGTGCGGGCCACGGTGTCGAGCAGGTCGTAGGCCGGGTAGAGGGAGGTGTCGACGTACGGGGCGAAGCGCGCGCCGGCCCCCGGAGCGGGTGCGGGCACGGTCGGGGACGCCGTGGCGGTCGGGGTCGCGGTGGGGGTGGTGGGGGTCGCGGTGGGGGTCCGGGTCGGAGCCGTCGGCGCGGGGGTCGGGCTACCCGTGGGGCCGTCCGTGGGCCGTCCGCTGGGCTGCGGGGTCGCGCCCTGGTCGACGGAGCACTTCACCCCGTCGATCAGGCACCGAGTCGGGACGCCGGGGGCGGCGGACCCGCTCGCGACGAAGCCGACGGTGACGGAGGCCCCGGGGGCGAGGGTCCGGTTCCAGCTCGCGGGCTTCACGGTGACGTGCTGGCCGGAGACCGTGTGGGTTCCGTTCCACAGGGAGTCGATCTTCGTGCCGGCCGGCAGGTCGAACTGCAGGGTCCAGTCCTCCCGGGCCTGGCCCGTGTTGTTGGTGACGACGTACTGCCCGGTGTAACCGCCGCTCCAGGAGCTGGAGGTGGTGTACACGGCACCGACCGAGGTGGCCTGGGCGGTCCCGGTGAACGCGAAGGCGGCGCCACCGATCACCGCCGCCGCCACGATCGCTCCCGTGATCTTCGCCTTGCCGCTGGTCGTACGGCGGTGACCGACTGTGCTGCCCATCGCGTGCCTGCCTCTGTGTTACCGGGGAGTTGGGGTGCGGCAGCACGCTAGCCTCACGGAATCGGACATTCCCCCCCTTCCGGCCCGTCGGCGACGAGCCTTAGGGTCCGCTTAAGGCGGCGGTAAGAGGGGGATGAGGATGCGGACCTCCGGCCCCCGCGCGGACCAAAGGCTTTGATGGTCCGTCAGCCGCGCCTTCGGACGAGGCCGAGGAAGACCGGGCCCGCGACGGCGGCGCCCAGGGCCGTGCCGGCGGTCGCCTGCGCGGGGGTGTGGTCGCGGAGCCGCACGCGGGACCGGCCGACGAGGGCGAGGACGTATCCGGCCAGGACCCAGGGGCCCGTAGCCGAGGCCAAGAACGCGGCGAACGCCCCCCAGCCGACTCCGGCCGCGCCCTCGGCGTGCCATCCGGTCAGCAGCGCCACGGCGACGGTCCACGCCCGGGGTTCGAGGCCGTCGGTGATCCGCCGGGCCAGGGGGTGCTCCGTGCCACCGCCCATGTGCCCCCCTCGTCTCCGGCCCTGATCATGCCGGCGGTCCGGGCCGGGCGCGGGCAGGGGGGCGCCGTCGTCAGGGTTGGCGGGTCAGGTGTTGGGGCCGCACTCCAGGACGCCCTTGGCGATGCCCTTGAACGCGCCGGTGAGCATGCCGATGGCGACTCCCTCGGGACCGGTCAGGGCACCCATGGCACCTCCCACGACGATGCTGGTGCCGATCTTCTTGGCCATGCACTTGTCGTGCTCGTCGCCGCTCTCGGAAGCGGGGGCGGACGCGGAAGCGGAAGCGGCGGCGATGCCCGCGGGGGTGCCGCCGCCCAGGGAGAAGGTCGGGGGCGTGATCGTGCCGGTGACCGTGTCGCCGGTGACGCCTTCGACGGTCTGGGTGACGCTGTTGCCGGCCACCGTGAGGACGACCCGGTGGGCCGTGCCGCCGGTGTCCGTGACGGTGCCGGGTTCCACCGTCGCGATCGTGGCGCCGTCGGCGCCGACGACCCGGACACCGTTCTTGTGGGCGGCCAGCCTGGCTCCCGCGGGCACGTCCATGGTGCCCGTCGCGGTCCGCGCGAGCGCGGCGGGCGTGACGTCGGCGCCGCCGGTGCCGCTTCCGGGCGCCTGCGGGCTGGTGCGGGCCACGTACATGGTGGATCCGGCGGCCGAGTTGACGACGGGGACGGTCACGGTCGCGTCGGTGGTCCACGGCTGGTTGTCGGTGTCGAAGGTCCACGTGCCGGTGACCTTCTTGCCGACGGCGGCGAAGTCGACCCAGCCGTAGTTCCCGGCCGGGACGTCGACCGCGATGCCGTTCACGGTGGTCTCGTCGGACTGGTAGGTCTGCGTGGCGGTGAGCTGGTTGGAGATCATCGCCTGGACGGGGGCGGAGACGCCGACGGATGACGACAGGCCCACGGAGAACGACTGCGCCCAGCCGGAGTGGTAGATCGTGGTGAAGACCTGCTTCATGGTGCCGCCGGTGTCGTTGTACCAGACCGACGAGGCGGGCTGCCGGGGCAGGACCTCGGGCTGCCCTTCGGACCTCTGGGTCCACGAGCAGGTGGAGGTCCGCTTCGCGCACAGGTCGGCGTAGTAGTCGAGGGCGAGGGCCCTCGCCTCGGCCGCCTTCGACGCGGGGACCGTCCACTGCTGGCTCGCGCCGCCGTTGCACACGTTGGGCTGGGCGAGGATGCCCCACAGGTGGAGGCCGCCCCGGTTGTCCATGCAGTACTCGGTGCCGCTGGAGTCGTCACGGCGGACGATGCCGAAGCTGTTGGGCCTGCCGTCCACGGGGCGGAAGTGCCATTGCTCGCCTTCCTTGCCGCAGGACTGCTGTACGGCGGGCTGGGAGGCGTACACGCACTTCCCGGAGGAGGTGTTGGCGAGGTTGAACGTACCGGGGGCGCCGAGCCTGATCAGCCGCCAGTTCGTGTAGTTGGTGCCGTCGGGGGTGACGGAGATCTGGTTCCCGTCGCCGTTGCCGGTCGCGTTGAGGGTGCCGTCGGTGTTGGTGAAGGTGTAGGCGTCGGTCGCGGCGGCCGCGGGCGTCGCGGTCGCCGCGAGGACGGGTAAGAGGAGGGTCAGGGCGGCGGCCGGCGCGGTGAGGAGCTTCGCGGCCCGCTTCAGGTTTTTGTTCATGATCGCTTTCTGTGGTGAGCCCGTGTCGTTTCCGTGGCTATCACGTCGCGTTCGGTGAACACAGGGCCGCCGAGCCGGGATGGCGGATTCCCGACGCGGCCCGACGGGCCCGCGGAACCTAGTAATCTCCGCGGGATGACGGCACTTTCGCACCACGGCAACGGCCACGTCGAGCAGCCCGGACGGGGCGGGGACACCGCCACCGTCGAGGCCGATCCGCATGCCATCGGGCCCGTGCGGACCGAGTACGCCCCGGACCACGACGGGGATCCCGACCCCGGCGAGATCGTCTGGACCTGGGTCCCCTTCGAGGAGAACGACGGCCGCGGCAAGGACCGCCCGGTGCTCGTGGTCGCGCGGGAGGCGGGCGGGCACACGCTGCTCGCCGTCCAGCTCTCCAGCAAGCGCCACGACGCCGACCGGGAGTGGGTGCCGATCGGCTCCGGGCCCTGGGACGGCGCGGGACGTGAGTCGTGGGTCGACCTGGACCGGGTGCTGCGCGTCCACGAGTCGGGCATGCGCCGCGAGGCCTGCGCGCTCGACCGGGGCCGCTTCACGCTGGTGACGGACCGCCTGCGGGAGCGCTACGGCTGGCAGTAGCACGCGGTCCGCCCGTCCGGGATCCCCCGTCGGAATCCCCGGAATCCCCGGAATCCCCCGTCGGCCCCGTCAGGACGGAAAGGCCCGTTCGAACGCCTCACGGGGCTCGGGGGACCGGTCCAGGATCCCGAAGACGACCTCCTCGAACACCCCCGCGAAGCGGCCGGTCAGCAGCGCCCTGAAGGCCTCCGCCACCTGCGCCGGGTCGTTGCGGAACACCCCGCACCCCCACGCCCCCAGCACGAGGCGCCCGTACCCGTGCAGCGTCGCGACCTCCAGCACCCGCTCGGCCCGCCGGGCCAGGGCGCCGGGGATCTCGTGCGCCCGCTCCGGCTCCTGGCGGCGGATCGTGCCCGCGTTCGGCGCCGGGGAGGTGAGGAAGCCGGCGCGGAACGGCACCTCCAGCAGCTCGCCCCGGTCGTCGCGGAAGACGGGCACCCCGGGCGAGTGAATCACCCGGTCGGTGTAGAAGGTGCTCTTCCCCTCGCGGTGCACCTCGTAGTACTCCGGGGCCTCCAGGAGGGTCTCGTAGAGGGCCGAGGCGCGGCACAGAGCCTCCTCCTGCGCCTTGGCCCCGCGCACGTACCCGCCCCCGGGATTGCGGGCCGAGGCGAAGTTCAGGACCGCAACCGGACCGCGCCCCGCGAGGCGACGGGCTGCGACCGTGCTGCTCTCCCCCGTGACCTCGAAGACCGTCGCGGCCGTACCGCCGATGGACCCGCCGTCTGGAATGACCGGGTTTGGCCCATATATTCTGGTTCCGGCCTTGGCTTCCGCCAGGCCGGCGGCGAGGGAGATCCGCCGTCCCGACCGCGTCCGGTACCCCCCGGCCGCCAGGATCAGCGCGTTCTCCCGCGCGATTTCACGCAATCTGCTGCTCACGTCGCCATCCTCGGTGCGGACCACCGGGACGGCAAAGGCATTTGTGTCCCGGGCACGGGTAGGCACGGGTGACATCACTGCCGACGACAGGAGGCGAGGTTCCGGTCATGACCGAGGACTCACCCGCTCCCCCCGCGCAGGACTTCGCCCAACCGCCGCTCACCGAAGCGGCCGCCGAGGACCTGGTCCACGGCATCTGTTTCAAGACCGGGCCGCCCCGGCTGGTCGGCGCCGAACTGGAATGGCTGGTGCTCGACGCGGAGCGGCCCTGGCTGCCCCTGCCGCCCGAGCGGCTGACCGCGGGCCACGAGGCCGCCCGCGCCCTGCCCCTGCGGTCCCGCCTCACCGCCGAGCCGGGCGGCCAGCTGGAGCTCAGCTCCGCCCCGGCCGCCTCCCTCTCCGACTGCGTGGACGGCCTCCAGGCCGACCTGACCGCCGTCCGCGCCGCCCTCGGCGACCGCGGCCTGGTACTGCGGGGCCTGGGCCGCGATCCGCGCGGCCCGCAGCGCCGCCTGCTGACCAGCCCGCGCTACGAGGCCATGGAGGCCTACTTCGACCGGACCGGCCCCGCCGGCCGCGCGATGATGCGCTCCTCCGCCTCCGTCCAGGTCTGCGTGGACGCGGGCCACGAGGAGCCCGGCCCGCTCGGGCACGGCCGGCGCTGGCGGCTGGCACACCTGCTGGGTGCCGTGCTCGTGGCCGCCTTCGCCAACTCCCCCGCCCGCGAGGGCCCGTACCGGGGCTGGAAGTGTGCCCGGCAGGGCATCTGGAGCGACATCGACACGCGCCGCTCCCTCGCCCCGCCCCTGGACGCCGAGCCGCGCGCCGCCTGGACGCGGCACGCGCTCGACACCGAGGTGATGTGCGTACGGGCGCACGGGGACGGGCCCTGGGCGGTGCCGCGCGGGCTCACGTTCCGCGACTGGCTGCGCACCGACGGCGGCCACGGCCTGCGCCGGCCCACCGCCGGGGACCTGGAGTACCACCTCACCACCCTCTTCCCGCCGGTCCGGCCCCGCGGCCACCTGGAACTGCGGATGATCGACGCGCAGCCGGGCGAGGACGGCTGGCTGGTGCCCACGGCCGTCACGCACGCGCTCTTCGACGACCCGGAGGCCGCCGAGACCGCCTACCGGGCCGTGAAGGCCCTGGCCGACGCCTACGGCAGCGCGCGCGCCCCGCGCAACGCGCTGTGGCACACCGCCGCCCGGTCCGGACTGGCCGACCGTGACCTGCGCACGGCCGCCACGGCCTGCTTCGAGGCGGCGGCCGAGGCGCTGCCGCGGCTGGGGGCGAGCACGCACGTGCGGGACACCGTCGGCGCCTTCGCCGAACGGTACGTACGGCGCGGCCGCTGCCCGGCCGACGACGCCGGGGACCACGAACTCCTGCAGCCCATCGGGAAGGGACAGCGCCCGTGACCACCGAGACCCACCCCGAGACCGAGACCGGTACCGGTACCGGTCGACTGCGGGAGCGGGCCGTCGCCGCCCTGACCGCGGCCCGTGCCCGGACGGCCGCGCTCACCGACGCCGTCGACGACCGGGACCTGACCGCGCAGCACTCCCCCCTGATGTCCCCGCTGGTCTGGGACCTGGCGCACATCGGGAACCAGGAGGAACTCTGGCTGCTGCGCAACGTCGCCGGCCGAGCGTCCATGCACCCCGAGATCGACCCGCTGTACGACGCGTTCGAGCACCCCCGTGCCGAGCGCCCGAAGCTGCCCCTGCTGGGCCCGGGGGCGGCCCGTTCGTACGCCGCCAAGGTCCGCGGACGCGTCTTCGACCTGCTGGAGCACACCCCGCTGGAGGGCACGCCGCTGCTCGACGGGGGCTTCGCCTTCGGGATGATCGCCCAGCACGAACAGCAGCACGACGAAACGATGCTGATCACCCACCAGCTGCGGGCGGGCGCACCCGTGCTGACCGCGCCCGACCCCGAGCCGCCGCAGGGCCCGCCCCCGGCCGCGGCCGAAGTCCTGGTACCGGGCGGCCCGTTCACCATGGGCACCTCCGCCGAGCCCTGGTCGCTGGACAACGAACGGCCCGCGCACACCCGGGACACGGCCCCCTTCTGGATCGACACGGTACCGGTGACCTGCGGCGCCTTCCGGGCCTTCATGGACGACGGCGGCTACGGCGAGCGCCGCTGGTGGGCCGACGCCGGCTGGGAGCAGATCCGCACGCACGGCATCGGGGCCCCGCTGTTCTGGCACCGCGAGGGCGGACAGTGGCTGCGCCGCCGCTTCGGGGTGACCGAACCGGTGCCCGAGGACGAGCCGGTGCTGCACGTCAGCTGGTACGAGGCGGACGCGTACGCCCGCTGGGCGGGGCGGCGGCTGCCCACCGAGACGGAGTGGGAGAAGGCCGCCCGGTACGACCCGGCCACCGGCCGCTCCCGCCGCTACCCCTGGGGCGACGCCGATCCCACCCCCGCCCACGCCAACCTGGGCCAGCGCCACCTGCGCCCGTCCCGCGCGGGCGCCCATCCGGCCGGGGCCTCCCCGCTCGGGGTGCGCCAGCTGATCGGCGACGTGTGGGAGTGGACGTCCTCGGACTTCCTGCCGTACCCCGGGTTCCGCGCCTTCCCGTACCGCGAGTACTCGGAGGTGTTCTTCGGGCCGGAGCACAAGGTGCTGCGCGGCGGCTCCTTCGCCGTGGACCCGGTGGCCTGCCGGGGCACCTTCCGCAACTGGGACCTGCCCGTACGACGGCAGATCTTCTCCGGCTTCCGCACGGCGAGGGATGCCTGATGTGCCGTCACATAGCCTATCTGGGCTCGCCCGTATCGCTGGGGCGGCTGCTCGTCGAGCCGGAGCACTCGCTGGTGCGGCAGTCCTGGGCGCCGCGGCGGCAGCGGTACGGCACCGTGAACGCGGACGGCTTCGGCGTGGGCTGGTACGCCGAGGGCGATCCCGTCCCGGCCCGCTACCGGCGGGACCGGCCGATCTGGGGCGACCCGGGGTTCCCGGACCTCGCCCGCGTGGTGCGCAGCGGGGCCTTCCTCGCCGCCGTGCGCGACGCCACCGTCGCCGGGGCGGACGGGGAGGCGGCCGCCGCCCCCTTCGCCTCGGGGCCCTGGCTGTTCAGCCACAACGGGAGCCTGCGGGACTGGCCGGACTCGGTCGCCGAGACCGCCTCGGCGTTGTCTGCCCGGGAGCTGCTGGACCTGGCCGCGCGCACCGATTCGGCGCTGGTCTGGGCGCTGGTGCTGCACCGGCTGCGGCAGGGCGACGACCTGGGCACGGCTCTGGCGGAGGCGGTCCGCGAGCTGGCCGGCGCCGCGCCGGGCTCCCGGCTGAACCTGCTCCTGACCGACGGCGCGGCGATCGCCGCGACGGCCTGGGGGGACTCCCTCTGGTACCTCTCCGATCCGCCGGCGGGTCGGGTGGTCGTGGCCTCCGAGCCCTACGACGACGATCCCCGCTGGTACGAAGTGCCCGACCGGACCCTGCTGAGCGCCACACCCGCCCGGGTCACCCTGACCCCCCTCAAGGAGACCACCCCGTGAACGACTTCCAGATGACCCGGACCCTCGACGAGAACGCCGCCGAGGTCGCGCTGCGCACGGACGTGCTGAGCGGGCTGACCCGCTTCCCCAAGGAGCTGCCGCCGAAGTGGTTCTACGACGCCCGGGGCAGCGAGCTCTTCGAGGAGATCACCCGGCTGCCCGAGTACTACCCGACGCGCGCCGAGCGGGAGATCCTGCTGGAGCGGGCCCAGGAGATCGCTTCCGTGTCCGGGGCGCGCACCCTGGTGGAGCTGGGTTCGGGTTCCTCGGAGAAGACCCGGCACCTGATCGAGGCGATGCCCGCGCTGGAGACGTACGTCCCGGTGGACGTGAGCGAGAGCGCGCTGACCGGCGCGGCCGAGTCCCTGCTGGCGGAGCATCCGCGGCTGCGGGTGCACGCGCTGCTGGCGGACTTCACCCGGCCGCTGCGGCTGCCGGAGTCGGCCGGGCCCCGGCTGGTGGTGTTCCTGGGCGGCACCATCGGGAACCTGCTGCCGCCGGAGCGGGCGGTGTTCCTGGCGTCGGTACGGGCCATGCTCTCGCCCGGCGACGCCCTGCTGATGGGCACGGACCTGGTGAAGGACGAGGCCGTGCTGGTGGCGGCGTACGACGACGCCCGGGGGGTGACGGCGGAGTTCAACAAGAACGTGCTCGCGGTGATCGACCGGGAGCTGGGGGCGGATTTCCACACCGCCGACTTCGCGCACGTGGCGGTGTGGAACCGGGAGCACGAATGGATCGAGATGCGTCTGAGGGCCCGGGAGGCGGTGACGGTGAAGGTCCGGGCACTGGATCTGGTGGTGCCGTTCGAGGCGGGTGAGGAGATCCTGACGGAGGTCTCCGCGAAGTTCCGTCAGGAGGGTGTGCGAAAGGAACTGGCGGAGGCAGGGCTGGAGTTGACCCAGTGGTGGACGGACTCGGAGGGACGTTTCGCGTTGTCCCTCTCCGTGGCGGACGGAACCGTCGCCGGCTCGGCGGACTGATGCGGCGGGGGTGAGGGGCGCTGCTGCGCGGGCACGCCCGCCAGCAGTTCCCTTCCGTCCCGCGACTGCGGCTCCCGCTCGCGGCCGAGGCCGGGCCCGTCCCCGTCGAGGACGGCCAGCCGGGCCGCCGCGGCGAGTTCCCGCCGGTCCGGGTGACGGCCCGGCGGGATCCGCGGGAGCAGCCACACCTCGGCGCTCACCCCGCGGGCGCGGGCGATCCGCCACAGGGAGGCGGTCAGCGGGTCGTCCCCGACGAAGGCGGGCGCCCCGGCGACCTCCCCGTCCGCCAGCCGGTAGCGCAGCCGCACCGGCTGTACGGGGACCCGTGCGTCCAGCGCCGCCTGGAAGGCGGCCCGCCGGAAGGGTCCCTGGGCGCGCCCGCACCAGGTGGAACCCTCGGGGAAGACGGTGACCCGGTTCCCGGCCAGCAGGGCCCGGGTGACGGTCGCGACGGTTTCGGGCAGGGCCCGGATCCGGTCGCGTTCGATGAACAGGGTCCCCGCGCGGGCGGCGAGGGCGCCGAGCACCGGCCAGGCCCCGATCTCGCTCTTGGCCAGCATCCGGGACGGCAGGACCGCCGTGACCAGCGGGATGTCCAGCCAGGAGATGTGGTTGGCGACGATCAGGCGGCCCCCTTCCCCGCCGGGGGCGCCGTGCACGGTGATCCGTATCCCGAGGGCCCGCAGGAGCGCGGCGGACCAGGCCCGGATCACGGCGTGGCGGGGGCGGACGGGGAGCATCCGCACCGGTGCGGCGGCCGGGACGGCGAGCAGGAACAGGGCGAGGGCGGTGGCGAGCCGGAGCACCGCCCTCGGGATGCCCGCGGCCCGTCCCGGGTGGTCCGCGCAGGCCTGCGGGGTGCAGGGCGCCGTGGGCAGCCAGACGCTCATGCGCCCGGGGCGAGCGAGAGGAAGTGGTTCAGGTAGCGCGGGTTGGTCCGGCGCAGGGACAGCAGCACGTACAGGTCGGCGCAGCCGAACGCGGCGTCGAGGGCGGGCTCGCCGCAGACCCAGGCGCCCAGCCGCAGGTAGCCGCGCAGCAGCGGCGGGAGCTCCATGCGTCCGGGGACGGTGACGCCCTCGGGGTTCCAGGGGAGGTGGGGGGTGACCCGGTACTCCTGGGGGGCGAGGTTGCGGGCCAGGACGGTCTCGCGGGTGGCGGCGGCCAGCACCCCTCCGTCGGCCAGCGGGATGGAGCAGCAGCCGGCCAGCCAGTTGTGGCCGGAGCGCTCCATGTAGCGGGCGAGCCCGGCCCAGATCAGGGCGATGACGGCGCCGTTGCGGTGGTCGGGGTGGACGCAGGAGCGGCCGACCTCGACGAGGTCGGGGCGGATCGGGGCGAGGGCGGAGAGGTCGAACTCGCTCTCGGAGTAGAGGCGGCCGGCGACGGCGGCGCGTTCGGGCGGGAGCAGCCGGTAGGTGCCGACGACCTGTCCGCTCTCCTCGTCGAGGACGAGGAGGTGGTCGCAGAAGGCGTCGAAGGAGTCGGTGTCCAGGCCCGGCTCGGGGCCGTCGAGGCGGGCGCCGAGCTCGCCGGCGAAGACCTGGTGGCGCAGGCGCTGGGCGGCGCGCACCTCGTCCTCGTTGCGGGCGAGGCGGACCGCGTACCGGGGGCTGGCCGGGGCGGGCGGTGCGAGGGGGGAGGGCGCGGGGGGTGCGAGGGGGGACGGGGACAGGGGTGCGATGGTCATGGCTGCTCCTGATCCGGGCACGTGGAGCCGGGCCGCAGGTGGGCGGGCCCGGCTCCTTTACTTCTTCCGTGACCGGCTGGATTCGACATGACCGCTCAGCGGCACTTGGATGTGCGGACGCTGAACTCAGCGGACCGGTGTCCGGCGTACGGGTGTCAGCGGTCGGAGCTGAGGACCCTGCTGACGGTGTCCGATGCCTTCTTCGCCGCCGTCGCGGCGTCCTGGCCGTTCAGGACGGCCGTCATGTACGCCTTGACGGGGTTCTTGGCCTCCACCTCGGCCCAGCGCGCGGACTTGGGGGTGGCCCGGCCCTGTGCGGCGCCGGAGGCCATGGCGGCGGCTCCGTCGTTGCCGTCGACGACGTGCGCGAGGGTGGTCTTGTTGGGGACGTAGCTCATCGTGCGGGCGAGCTCGGTCTGCCACTTCTCGCTGACCAGCGCGGTGATCACGTCGACGGCGTGGGCGCGCTGCGCCGTCTTCTCCGGGATGATCAGGTCGGAGCCGCCGGTGAAGACGGCCCCGGGCTTCTCGGGGGTCTTGCCGGGTATGGGGAAGAAGCCGAGCTTGCCCTTGAGGGCGGGATTGGCGGCCTCGATCTGGGCGGCCTGGCCGGGCGGGGCGATGATCTGGGCGACCTGGCCGCGGGCGAAGACCTCGGACTGCGGGGGCGTCTCCTCGTCGGCGCCCTTGGGCCCGTCGCCGAGGCCCTGGAGCTGCTTGTAGAACTCCATTCCGGCGAGGGCCTTCTCGTCGTCGAGGGTGCCGACCCACTGGCCGCTGGTCTCGACGGCGAGGTCGCCGCCCTCGTCCCAGATGAACCCGGCGAGGACGTACCAGTTCTGGCCGGGCAGGTAGATGCCCTGCTGGTCGCCCTTGTCGAGCTTCTGGGTGTCGGCGATCCACTCCTGGCGGCTCTTGGGCGGGGTCTTGATCCCGGCGCCCGCGAACAGGTCCTTGTTGTAGATGACCACCCGGTTGGCGGCGTACCAGGGGACTCCGTACTGGGCGCCGTTGATGCTTCCGGGGTCGGAGAGGCCCTTGAGCCAGTCCTTGCTGCCCCATTCGCGCAGGCCCTCCAGGGTGAGCTCGGAGAGGCCGCCGGTCTCCACGTACTGGGCGACCTGGGTGTTGCCGACCTCGATGACGTCGGCGCTCTCCCCGCCCTTGCCGGCGAGGACGGCGTTGACCTTGTCGCCGATGCCCTTCCACTCCTGGATCTTCACGTCGAGGTCGATGCCGGGGTGCTGCTTCTCGAAGTCGGCGGTGAACCTGGCGATGAAATCGTCGGAGGCGCTGCCCTTCATCAGCCAGAGGGTCACCCTCTCGGAGCCGCCGCCCGAGCCGGCCGACTGGCCGCCGCAACCGGTCAGTGCGGCGGCCGCCGCGAGGGCCGTGCACACGGCGAGGAAGCGCATCTTCACGAGGGTCACGGGGGTCACCTTCTGGGGATGGATCTCAGATGGCTTGAAATTGGCATAGACCAATGGGTGGGTCAACCCCCTTTCACCCGGGATTGTTCACGCAAAGTTCGCGGACCCGGGCTTACTGGGGCACCGTGGAACAAGGCAACAGCGACGACTGGCGGGAGACCCCCATGTCCAACCACACCTACCGGGTGACCGAGATCGTCGGCACCTCCCACGAGGGCATCGATCAGGCCATCCGGAACGGTCTGGCCCGCGCGGGCCAGACCCTCCGGAACCTGGACTGGTTCGAGGTCACGCAGATGCGCGGGCACATCGAGAACGGGCAGATCGCGCACTACCAGGTAGGGCTGAAGGTGGGCTTCCGCCTCGACGGCGAGGACTGACGGGCTCGGGCGGTACGGATCGACGGCGAGGGCCGCGAGGACGACGCGGGCGGGGGCGACGGCTCCGAGGACGGGGCGGAGCCCACTGGCTGCGGCGGCCGGCTCCGCTCAGGTGCGGCCCTCGCCCTCCTGGGCGTCCTTCAGCTCCGGCGCCTCCGCCGCCCAGTCCGCCAGGACCACCCGGAAGCCGGCCGCGCGGGCGGCCTGGCAGACGAGCTCGTCGTCGTCGACGAGCATGCGCACCTCGCGCCCGCGGGCGAGCCGCTTGAGCACGTCCAGCTTGGTCAGCCGGGCCGGGCGCCGGTCCTGGTCGCCGCGCATCCAGATCCGCCCCTCGGGCAGCCCGTGCCGGACCAGCCAGTCCTCGGTGTCCGCCCGGCACCGCTCCGGCCGGCCGGTCAGGTACACGACCTCGCAGTCCGCCGCGCGCTCCACCGCGAGCGCGACGCCGCGCGCCAGCGGGGGATCGGCCGGAGCGGCTCCGAAGAAGCCCTCCCAGTCACGGGGCCGGCCCTCCAGGAAGTGCTGGCGGTGGCCGGTGTCGGCCAGGGTGTTGTCGATGTCGAACACGGCCAGCGGGCGGCGGGATGCGGTCTCGGTCATGACGGCAGCGTAGGCGCCGCCACCGACAGCGGACAGGGTGGGCCGGTCCCGGACGGACGCCCTGCGTCCCGCACCGGGAATCCCCGCCGGCACCACGCGTTGACACCGTTGTGATCACAAGAATCTCGATCCTGGACCGCTCCCGCACCCGCGAAGGGCACCCCGCCCCCGAGGCACTGCGCGACACCGTGGAGCTGGCCCGCGCGGCGGAGGAACTCGGCTACCACCGCTTCTGGGTGTCCGAACACCACAGCGTGCCCGGGGTCGCGGGCTCCGCCCCCACCGTCCTGGCCGCCGCCGTGGCCGCCGCGACCCGGCGGATCCGGGTCGGCACCGGCGGGGTCATGCTGCCCAACCACCAGCCCCTGGTGGTCGCCGAACAGTTCGGGGTCCTGGAGGCGCTGTTCCCCGGCCGGATCGACATGGGCCTGGGCCGTTCGGTCGGCTTCACGGGAGGCATCCGCCGCGCCCTGGGCCGGGACACCGGGGACGCCGACCGCTTCGAGGAGCAGCTGACCGAGCTGCTCGGCTGGATCGACGGCACCCAGCGGGCCCACCCCGAGGTGCACGCCCGCCCCGCCGAGGGGCTGCGGGTGCCGGCGTACGTACTGGCCACCGGCGAGGGCGCGGGGATCGCGGCCCGCGCCGGGCTGCCGCTGGTGGTGGGCGACCTGCGCTCCCGCGCCCGGCTCGCGGAGGCGGTCGGACGCTACCGCGCGGAGTTCCGGCCCTCCGCCCGGCGCTCCACGCCCTACGTCATGGTGTCCGGGACCGTCGCGGTCGCCGCCACCGAGGAGGAGGCCCGGCGGATCCTGGTCCCGGAGGCCTGGGCGCTGGCCCACTCCCGCACCCGGGGCGTCTTCCCTCCCCTGCGTCCCGCCGCCGGGATCGATGCGCTGGAGATGACCCCCAAGGAGCGGGAGCTGTACGAGGGCGCCCTCGCGGGGCACGTCGCCGGCACCGAGGAACAGGTCGCGGCGGAACTGGCCCGGATCGCGGAGAGCACCGGGGCGGACGAGCTGCTCGTCACCACGTCCACGTACGACCGGACGGCCCTGCTGGACGGCTTCACCAGGCTGGCCCGGATCGCCGGGCTGTCGTAGGGCCCTAAACTGGGGCGAATGCGCCACTCCCCCGATGCCCCCGGTCCCGCCGTCCCCGGTCCCGGTCCCGGTCCCGGCCGCGACGCCGTCGACCCCTGCGTACGGGTGCGGGGCGCCCGGGAGCACAACCTGCACGGGGTCGACGTGGACATCCCCCGCGACACCCTGACCGTCTTCACCGGGGTCTCCGGCTCCGGGAAGAGCTCCCTGGCCTTCGGCACCCTCTACGCCGAGGCGCAGCGCCGGTACTTCGAGTCCGTGGCCCCCTACGCCCGGCGCCTCATCCACCAGATCGGCGCCCCGAAGGTGGACGCGGTGACGGGGCTGCCGCCCGCCGTCTCCCTGGAGCAGCGCCGCTCCTCCCCGGGCTCGCGCTCCTCGGTCGGCACGGTGACCCTGCTCTCCAACTCCCTGCGGATGCTGTACTCCCGGGCCGGTACGTACCCTCCGGGCGCGCCGCGCCTGGACTCGGACGCCTTCTCCCCCAACACCGCCTCCGGCGCCTGTCCTTCCTGCCACGGGCTGGGGCGGATCCACCGCACCAGCGAGGAACTGCTCGTACCCGATCCCTCGCTGTCGATCCGTCAGGGGGCGATTGCCGCCTGGCCGGGCGCCTGGCAGGGCAAGAACCTGCGCGACGTCCTGGAGGTGCTCGGCCACGACGTGGACCGGCCGTGGCGGGAGCTGCCGGCGGCGGAGCGCGAGTGGATCCTGTTCACCGAGGAGCAGCCGGTGGTCACCGTGCACCCGGTGCGGGACGCCGACCGGATCCAACGCCCCTACCAGGGCACGTACATGAGCGCCCACCGCTATGTGATGCGGACCTTCTCGGACACCAAGAGCGCGACCCTGCGGGCGCGGGCCGAGAAGTTCCTCACCGACGCGCCGTGCCCGGTGTGCGAGGGGCGCAGGCTGCGGCCGGAGGCGTTGGCGGTGACCTTCGCGGGCCGCACCATCGCGGAGCTCGCGGGGCTCGCGCTGAGCGAGCTGGACGGCGTACTGGCGTCCTTCCGGGCCGAGGGCGAGGCGGCCCGGGTGCTGGCGGAGGACCTGCGCGGGCGGATCGCGCCCGTCGTGGAGCTCGGTCTCGGCTACCTGAGCCTGGACCGGACCGCGCCGACCCTGTCGGCGGGCGAGCTCCAGCGGCTGCGGCTGGCCACGCAGCTGCGGTCGGGGCTGTTCGGGGTGGTGTACGTCCTCGACGAGCCGTCGGCGGGGCTGCACCCGGCCGACACGGAGGCACTGCTCGGCGTACTGGACCGGCTCAAGTCGGCCGGGAACACCGTCTTCGTGGTGGAGCACCACCTGGACGTGGTACGGCACGCGGACTGGCTGGTGGACGTCGGCCCGCTGGCCGGGGAGCACGGGGGACGGGTGCTGTACAGCGGCCCGCCGGAGGGGCTCGCGGGGGTGGCGGAGTCGGCGACGGCCCGCCACCTGTTCGCGCGGCCGGCGGCGGTGGCGGCCCGGCCGGTCCGTACGGCCACCGGGACGGTCCGGGTCACCGGCGCCGACCGGCACAACCTGCGCGACCTGTCGGTGGAGTTCCCGCTCGGGGTGTTCACGGCGGTGACGGGGGTGTCGGGTTCGGGCAAGTCCACGCTGGTGGGCCAGGTGCTCGCGCGGGAGGTCGACGGGCGGCTGGCGGAGGCGGACTTCCCGGTGCGGCGACTGGTGGAGGTGGACCAGAAGCCGATCGGGCGGACGCCCCGCTCGAACCTGGCCACGTACACGGGGCTGTTCGACGTGGTGCGCAGGCTGTTCACGGCGCTGCCGGAGTCGAAGGCGCGCGGCTGGAAGGCGGGCCGGTTCTCCTTCAACGTGCCGGGCGGGCGCTGCGAGACCTGCCAGGGCGAGGGCTTCGTCTCCGTCGAGCTGCTCTTCCTGCCCAGTACGTACGCCCCCTGCCCGGTCTGCGCGGGCGCCCGGTACAACGCGGAGACGCTGGAGGTCCGGTACGCCGGGCTGGACATCGCGCAGGTCCTGGGGCTGACCGTGGAGGCGGCCGCCGCGTTCTTCGCCGATGTCCCGGCGGCGGCGCGCAGTCTGCGGGCGCTGGTGGACATCGGCCTGGGCTACCTGCGGCTGGGGCAGCCCGCGACGGAGCTCTCGGGCGGCGAGGCCCAGCGGATCAAGCTGGCGACGGAGCTGCAGCGGCTGCGCCGCGACCACACCCTGTACCTGCTGGACGAGCCGACGACGGGGCTGCACCCGGCCGATGTACGGGTGCTGCTGGGGCAGTTGCACGGGCTGGTGGACGCCGGGCACTCGGTGGTGGTCGTGGAACACGACATGGAGGTGGTGGCGGGCGCGGACTGGGTCGTCGACCTGGGTCCGGGCGGCGGAGCGGAGGGCGGCCGGGTCACGGCCTGCGGGCCGCCCGCGGAGGTCGCCGCCCGGGGCGAGGGCCGTACGGCCCGCTACCTGGCCCGCGCGCTGGGGGCGTCGTAGGCCGGGTGCCCTACGCGTCTCCCGGCAGCAGGTGCTGAGGGAGTTCGCGGAAGGCCCACTGGCCCCGGGTGCGGGTGAGGACCCAGACGAGGTCGTAGCGGTCGGGCCAGGCCGCGGGGAGGCCGCGGACCCGGTCCGCGCCGAGGGCGTGGAGCAGCCGGGGGATGCCGGTGTGCTCCCAGCAGACGAGGACGGGCATCCGGGCGGCCAGCACCTCGCGGGCCAGGTCCGCTTCGGCGCCGAGGGCGAATTCACCGCGTACGGGCATCCGCAGGGCGGTGGCCAGGGGCTCCAGGGTCTGTTTGCTCCGGGCGGGGGCGCTCGCCGGCCCGCCGGTCGCGAACAGCACGGCGGGCCGGGGCAGCCGGGCGCCGGCGGTCGGCGCGAACAGCCGGTGCAGCTCTTCGGCGCGGCGCACGCCCCGGCGGGCGAGGTCGCCGGGGTGTTCGACGCCGTCGTCGTCCTCGCCGGTGTCCCCGGCGTAGGGCTTCTCCGCGTGCCGCATCACCATGACGAGGGCGTCCTTGGGGGGCGGCTGGGGGCCGGGCGCCCCGCTGCGCGGGGTGTCCTCGGCGGCGCATCCGGCCGCCGCCAGGGGGGCGAGTGCGGCGGCGGCCAGCACGCTGCGTCGGCGCGGGCCGGACCCGGCGGGGGCTTGTGGCATGGGGTCCACTGAACCGCACGCCCCGGGTGCGCCCGGGGCAAGGCACGGCGTGGGGCCCCGACGAGCGCCCGGTCGGCCGATCGGATCAGCCGATCGGCCCACCGGTCGACCCGGGACGCGGGGCCTCAGCCCTTGCGGACCGCGCGGAGCCATTCCCTGTTCATCGCGGCGATCGACGGGAGCGGGATGCCCTTGGGGCAGGCCGTGGCGCATTCGCCGGTCAGGGTGCAGCCGCCGAAGCCCTCGTCGTCCATCCGGGCCACCATGTCCAGCACCCGCGTCTCGCGCTCGGGGGAACCCTGCGGGAGCACGTTGAGGTGGTTGATCTTGGCGGAGGTGAACAGCATCGCGGAGCCGTTGGGGCAGGCCGCCACGCAGGCGCCGCAGCCGATGCACTCGGCGTGCTCGAAGGCGGAGTCGGCGTCGGGCTTGGGCACGGCGGTGGCGTGCGCCTCGGGGGCGGATCCGGTCGGCGCCGTGATGTAGCCGCCGGCCTGGATGATCCGGTCGAAGGCGCTGCGGTCCACGACCAGGTCCTTGACCACCGGGAAGGCCGAGGCCCGCCACGGTTCGACGTCGATGGTGTCCCCGTCGGCGAAGGAACGCATGTGCAGCTGGCAGGTGGTGGTGCGCTCGGGTCCGTGGGCGTCGCCGTTGATGACGAGGCTGCACGCGCCGCAGATGCCCTCGCGGCAGTCGTGGTCGAAGGCGACCGGGTCCTCACCGCGCAGGATGAGGTCCTCGTTGAGGGTGTCGAGCATCTCCAGGAAGGACATGTCCTTCGAGATGCCGTCGACCTCGTACGAGGCCATGGCGCCGGGGGCGTCGGTGTTGCGCTGGCGCCAGACGCGCAGGGTGAGCTTCATGCGTAGCTCCGCTGGGTGGGGTGGACGTACTCGAAGACGAGGTCTTCCTTGTGTAGGACGGGGGCGGCCGCGGTACCGCGGTACTCCCAGGCGGCGGCGTAGCCGAACTCCTCGTCACGGCGGGCCGCTTCGCCGTCCGGGGTCTGGGACTCCTCGCGGAAGTGGCCGCCGCAGGACTCGGCGCGGTGGAGGGCGTCGAGGCACATCAGCTCGGCGAGTTCGAGGTAGTCGACGATGCGGTTGGCCTTCTCCAGCGACTGGTTGAACTCCTCGCCGCTGCCGGGGACCTTGATGCGCCGCCAGAACTCCTCGCGGATCTCCGGGATACGGGCCAGCGCCTTGCGCAGGCCCTCCTCGGTGCGGGCCATCCCGCAGTACTCCCACATGAGTTCACCGATCTCGCGGTGGAAGGAGTCGGGAGTGCGGTCCCCGTCGACGGCGAGCAGCTTGGCGAGGCAGTCGCGGGTCTCGCGGACGGCGGCGGCCGCCTCGGGGTGGCTGTCGTCGACCTCATCGTGGTGCGGGTGGCGGGCGAGGTAGTCGTTGATGGTCGAGGGGAGCACGAAGTAGCCGTCGCCGAGGCCCTGCATGAGGGCGGAGGCGCCGAGGCGGTTGGCGCCGTGGTCGGAGAAGTTGGCCTCGCCGATCGCGAACAGGCCGGGGACGGTGGTCTGGAGGTCGTAGTCGACCCACAGGCCGCCCATCGTGTAGTGCACGGCGGGGTAGATCCGCATCGGGACCTCGTACGGGTTCTCGGCGGTGATCCGCTCGTACATGTCGAAGAGGTTGCCGTACTTCTCGGCGACCTTGTCGCGGCCCATGCGGCGGATGGCGTCGGCGAAGTCGAGGTAGACGCCCTGCCCGCCGGGGCCGACGCCGCGGCCCTCGTCGCAGACGTTCTTCGCGGCGCGGGAGGCGATGTCGCGGGGTACGAGGTTGCCGAAGGAGGGGTAGATCCGCTCCAGGTAGTAGTCGCGCTCCGCTTCGGGGATCTCGGCGGCGGGGCGGGTGTCGCCCTTGGCCTTGGGGACCCAGATGCGGCCGTCGTTGCGCAGGGACTCGCTCATCAGGGTGAGCTTGGACTGGTGGTCGCCGGTGCGCGGGATGCAGGTGGGGTGGATCTGGGTGAAGCAGGGGTTGGCGAAGTACGCCCCGCGGCGGTGCGCCCGCCAGACGGCGGTCGCGTTGGAGTTCATGGCGTTGGTGGAGAGGTAGAAGACGTTGCCGTAGCCCCCGCTGGCCAGCACCACGGCGTCGGCGTAGTGGGTGGAGATCTTTCCGTTGACCAGGTCGCGGACGACGATGCCGCGGGCGACGCCGTCGACGGTGATCAGGTCGAGCATCTCGGTGCGGGCGTGCATCTCGACGTTCCCGGCGGCGATCTGCCGCGACAGGGCCTGGTAGGCACCGAGCAGCAGCTGCTGGCCGGTCTGGCCGCGGGCGTAGAAGGTGCGGGAGACCTGGACGCCGCCGAAGGAGCGGGTGTCGAGGAGGCCTCCGTACTCGCGGGCGAAGGGAACGCCCTGGGCCACGCACTGGTCGATGATCTCGACGGAGATCTGGGCGAGGCGGTGGACGTTGGACTCGCGGGCGCGGAAGTCCCCGCCCTTGACGGTGTCGTAGAACAGGCGGTGGACGGAGTCCCCGTCGTTGCGGTAGTTCTTCGCGGCGTTGATGCCGCCCTGCGCGGCGATGGAGTGCGCGCGGCGCGGGGAGTCCGAGAAGCAGAACTGGACGACGTGGTAGCCCTGCTCCGCGAGGGTGGCGCCGGCCGCGCCGCCCGCCAGGCCGGTGCCGACGACGATGACGCGGTGCTTGCGGCGGTTGGCGGGGTTGACGAGCTTGGCCTCGAAGCGGCGGCGGTCCCAGCGCTCGGCGATCGGGCCCCCGGGGGCCTTGGTGTCGGCGATCGGGTCGCCGGTGGTGTAGGCGGCGTACTCGGTGCTCATGGTCAGCTCACCATTCCGGTCATGACGGCGACGGGGACGGACACGAAGCCCGCGAAGAGGACGAGGGCCAGGGCGTCGGCCAGGAACTTCAGCGTCCGCTCGCGCCGGGCCGTGCCCGCGCCGAGGGTCTGGGCGGCGCTCCAGAAGCCGTGGCGGACGTGGAGGCCGAGGGCCGCCATCGCCACGATGTAGATGGTGTTCCCGTACCAGGTGGAGAAGGTGGCGAGGACGTTCTCGTAGGGGTGGCCGGCCCAGGCGCGCTCGTTGACGGTGAGGGTGGTGAGGTCGAGGAGGTGCCAGACGATGAAGAGGGCGAGGATGATCCCGCCCCAGCGCATCGTGCGGGTGGCGTAGCTCGCCCGCCGGCGCTTGTGGGCGTATTTCACCGGCCGCGCCTTGATGTCGCGCCGGCTGAGCTGGTAGGCGCACACGGCGTGGGCGACGACGGCGGCGACCAGGGCCACGCGCACGATCCACAGGGCCCACTCGTGGTGCAGGAAGGGGGATCCGAGGGTGCGCAGCCAGTGGGCGTAGCCGTTGAACTCGTCCGCCCCGAAGAAGATCTTGAGGTTGCCGAGCATGTGCACGACGAGGTAGCCGAGCATGATCAGGCCGGATACGGCCATCACGGACTTCTTGCCGACGGTGGAGTCCCAGATGGTGCGCGTGGTGGACGGCCGTCGATCCGTCCGCGTTGCCAGAGCCATGCCATTGACCGTAAGGACCAAAGTCCCGAAAGGTCCAAGACATGGTGGAGCTGATCGCGATAGGTATTGCCTATCGTGGGCGTTAGCCTGGTGGTATGCAGTTCCAGCAGCTCGTGTACTTCGTGGCCGTCGCCGAGACCCGGCACTTCACCCGCGCCGCCGAGCGCGAGCACGTGGCGCAGCCGTCGCTGTCGCAGCAGATCAAGGCGCTCGAACGGGAGCTGGGCGCCGAACTGTTCAGCCGCGCCCGGGGGAACATCGCGCTCACCGACGCGGGCGAGGCGCTGCTGCCGCTGGCCCGGCGGATCCTGGCCGACGCGGACACGGCGCGGCTGGAGGTGCAGGAGCTGGCGCAGCTGCGGCGCGGCCGGGTGCGGCTGGGCGCGACGCCGAGCGTGTGCACGGGCCTGCTGCCGGCGGTCCTGCGGGCCTTCCACACGGCGCACCCGGGGATCGAGCTGCTGATCGAGGAGAGCGGCTCGCTCGACCTCGTACGGGAACTGGCGCGGGGGGTGCTGGACCTGGCTCTGATCGCGCTGCCGCTGCCGCCCTCGGCGCCCGCGCTGACGACGGTGGAGCTGCTGACCGAGGACCTGGTGGTGGTCTCGTCGGCCGGTCTGCCGCCGCCGGCGGGCGGTCGGGAGCCGGCCATCGCGGACCTGCGCGACGAACCGATGGTCATGTTCCGCCACGGCTACGACCTGCGGGACCTGACGGTGGCGGCCTGCCGGGCGGCGGGCTTCGAGCCGGTGTTCACGGTGGAGGGCGGCGAGATGGACGCGGTACTGGGCTTCGTGCGGGCGGGTCTGGGCATCGCGGTGGTCCCGGCCATGGTCGTCGACACCGCCGGTCCGGGCCTGCGTGCCACCCGGCTCGCGGGCTCGCCGCTGCGCCGCACGATCGCGCTGGCCCACCGCACCGACGTGGCACCGCCGCGGGCGGCGCGCGAACTGAAGCGCATGCTCGTCGGCTGACCCGGGCCGCCGCCGGGCACGCCCGACGGGGCCTCCCGGCCCCTCAGCTCGGACGTCTGGGCGGGAGCAGGGTCCGGTCGAGGCCGTCGGCCAGCATGCCGAAGGCCTGGTCGGCCTCGGCCACGGCGGCCGGATGGACTTCGTCGACCGTGGCGCCCGCCGCGAGGCGGCGCCAGTTCTCCCTGCCGAGCTCGTGGCGGACCGCCACCAGGTGCGTGGCGGCGAGCCGGGCGGAGAGCGGCGGCACCGACTCCGCCTCCAGGGCGGCGGCGAGCAGTTCCACCTCGCGCGCCGTGTAGTGGGCGATCCGGGCCTCCAGGCTCGTGGTGGAGTAGAGGAGCCCCTGGAAGGCCAGCACGTTCTGGTGATCGCAGAGGCCGGTGATCGGGTCCCGCTCGGCGAGGGCCGCGAGGAAGTGCGCGTGCACCGCCCCCACAGGCGTGAGGCCCGCGGCCCGGTCGCGCACGATGCGGGCCACCTCGTCCTGATGGTCGGCGAAGCGGTCGAGCACCAGGTCCTCCTTGCTCGGGAAGTACCGGAACAGGGTGGGTTTGGACACCTCGGCCGCGGCGGCGACATCGGCCACGGACACGGCGTCGAAGCCGTTTTCCAGGAAGAGTTCCAGCGCCGTGGCCGCCAGCAGGCGACGCGTACGCAGCTTCTTGCTCTCGCGCAGACCCGTCGTGTTGTCCATGCGTCCACCGTACCACAGAATAATGACCGGGTTACTTTCGTTACCGGGTTGCTTTTTCTCTCCGGGGGCGCTTTCCTTGTGTCATCGACGAGGAGAGGACATCCGATGACCGACGTACTGATCGTGGGATCCGGCCCCACGGGACTGACCCTGGCGTGTGAACTCGCCCTGAGCGGAGCTGCCGTCCGCGTCGTCGAGGGGCGCGGCGCGCCGCACCGCGAGTCCCGCGGCAAGGGGCTCTGGCCGAGCAGCCTCGATGTCCTCCGGGGGCTGGGCGCCGCCGAGCCCCTGGAGGCCGTCGGGAGCAGCGAGGTGGTCCTGCGCAAGTACTTCGACGGGGCGCAGGTCAACGACACCCCCATGCCCGGCGGCGGCCTGCTGACAGGGCAGTGGCAGGTCGAAGGGGCACTGCGCGAGCGGCTCGCCGGCCTGGGCGTCCAGGTCGAGTACGGCTCCCCGCTCGCCGGGATCACCCAGGACGCGGCCGGGGTCCGTGCGGAGCTGGCGGACGGCACCGCGATCGGGGCCCGCTATCTCGCCGGGTGCGACGGCGGGCGCAGCACCACCCGCAAACTCCTCGGCATCCCCTTCGAAGGCACCGGGGAGGAGGAGCCCGCGATGGTCGTCGGCGACGTCCGGGCCCCGGGGCTCAGCCGGGACTTCTGGCACCAGTGGTTCACCTCGGAGGGCGGCGGGATACTGCTCTGCCCGATGCCGGGGACGGACACCTTCCAGCTGCAGGCCGCGCCCGAGCAGGACGAGCGGGGCGGAGTGCTTCCGGCATCGCTGGAGGGCTTCCAGCGGCTCTTCGACCGGCACGCCCGGATGCCGGGGATCCGGCTCGCGGACGCCACCTGGCTCTCCTCCTGGCGGGTCAGCGTCCGCATGGCCGCCCGGATGCGGGAGGGCCGGGCCTTCCTCGCCGGGGACGCCGCGCACGTCCACCCCATAGCCGGCGGGCTGGGCATGAACACCGGCATCCAGGACGCGGCCGCCCTCGGCCGCACCCTGATCGCGGCCCTGGACGGACAGGGCGGTGAGGAGGTGCTCGACGGGTACGGGGCGGAGCGCTTGCCGGTGGCCGCCGAGGTCCTGGCCGACACCGCACGGCGGTACGAGCGGGTCATGGCAGCCGTCCGCACGCCCGGCCGGGGAACGGAGGCAGGCCTGGACTGACCCACCGGCCCGGCAGCCCCGGCCCGGTGGCCCCGGCCTCACCGCCCCGGCCCGGCCCCGGCCGCCGCGGCGGCGCCGGGCGGCCGGGTGGGCGTCAGGAAGGCGTGGGCACGGCGTCCGAGAGGGAGAGGGCGTGGATGCGGTCCGGGGCTCCGGGGCGGGCGTAGTACCAGCCCTGGGCGGTGTCGCAGCCGAGGGCCCGGAGCTGGGCCGCCTGGGCGCCGGTCTCCACTCCCTCGACCGTCACCGCGAGTTCGAGGCTGTGGGCCAGGGCGACGATGCCTTCCACGATCTTGACGTCGACGGGGTTGGCCGGCTGCTGCTGCATCCCCTGGGTGAAGGAGCGGTCCAGCTTCAGCACGCTGACCGGGAGGCGGCGGAGGTTGGCCAGGTTCGAGTAGCCGGTGCCGAAATCGTCGAGGGCGATGTCCACGCCGAGGGCGGCGAGCCGGCGCAGCGGCTCCAGGAGTTCGTCGTCGGCCCCGATCAGCGCCGATTCGGTGACCTCCAGGCACAGGGAGCCCGGGGCCAGGCCCGAGCTCTCCAGCACGCGCACGGTGTCGGCGACCAGGCCCGGGTGGTGGAGCTGGGTCGGCGAGAGGTTGACGTTGACGCGCAGGGTCGCCCCGCCGTGCTGGCGCTGCCAGTTGCGGGCCTGGCGAACCGATTCCTCCAGGACCCAGCGGCCGAGCGGCACGATCAGTCCCGTCCGCTCCGCGAGCGGGATGAAGCGGTCCGGACCGAGGACCCCGTACTGCGGGTGCGACCAGCGCACCAGCGCCTCGGCGCCGTGCACGCTGCCGTCGTGCATGTGCACCAGCGGCTGGTACTCGATGAAGAACTCGCCGCGTTCCAGCGCGGCCGGCAGGGCGTTGGTCAGACCGTGCCGGGTGATGGCGCGGGCGTCGGCCTCCGCGTCGGCGAACTCGAAGCGGTTGCCCCCGGCCGCCTTGGCCCGGTACATGGTGATGTCGGCGCTGCGGAGCACCTCCGCCGCGGTGCGTTCGCCCGCCCGGCCCTCCACGATGCCGATGCTGCCGCGCACCGTCAGCTCCCGGCCCTCCAGCCGGATGGGGGTGGACAGCGCGGAGAGGATCCGCACCGCCAGGTCCGTCACCTTCTCCTCGCTGCCGGCGGCGGGCCCGGTGGTCAGGGCGACGAACTCGTCGCCGCCCAGGCGCGCGACCACCTCGCCCGGTCCGGTCGCGCAGCTCTGGAGCCGGTCGGCCACCTCCACCAGCAGCCGGTCGCCCGCCGAGTGGCCGAGGCTGTCGTTGACCGCCTTGAACCCGTCGAGGTCGAGGTAGCACAGGCCGAAGCGGCTGGTGGGCGCTCCGCCGAGGGCCTTCTCAAGCCGCTCGAAGAACAGCGTGCGGTTGGGCAGCCCGGTGAGCGCGTCGTGGGTGGCCTCGTAGCGCAGGCGCAGGTTGAGCAGACGGCGCTCGGTGGTGTCCTCCATCAGGGCCAGCTGGTACTGGGGGACGCCGTCGGCGTCGCGCAGCAGCGACACCGTCAGGTTGGTCCACAGGACGGTCCCGTCGTGCCGGTAGTAGGGCTTCTCCACCCGGTAGTGCTCGCGCTCTCCGCGCACCAGCTCCCCGTACATCCGCCAGACGTGCGGGGTGTCGTCGGGGTGTCCCCACTCGCTGACGTTGCGGCCCCGGACGTGGCCTTCGAGGCCGCCGAACATCTGGAGCAGGGTGTCGTTGACCTCCAGCACGTTGCCCTGCAGGTCGGCGATGCCGATCCCGACGGCCGCGCCCTCGAAGACCGCCCGGAAGCGTTCCTCGCTCGCGTGCAGGGCCTGCTGTGCGTCGATGCGGGCCGTCAGGGCGGAGCGGGCGATGGCCTCCTGCTCGCGCAGGGTCCGCTCGCGCAGGGCCCGGGCGTATCCGGCCGCGATGCCGTGCTGGAGCCTGGCGCAGCGGGAACGGTACTCCTCCGTCCCCTCCGTCCCGGAGCCGTCCGGCCCGCAGTAGAGCACCAGGTAGGACTCGACCACGCCCAGGGTGCCGGCGAGCGCCTCGGGGTCGGTGCAGTGCACGGCGACCAGTTCGGCGCCGACGCGCTGGGCGACGCCGGCGTCGAAGGGCCGGGCATGGAGGGCCTCGGTGAGGGTCCGGGTGAGGGGGACGAGGTGCCGTTCGAACTCGGGCCGGGTCAGCGAGGTCGCCGTGACGGGGAAGATGGCCCGCCCCCAGATCGTCGCGAAGCGGGCGATCCGGTCCTCCAGGCCGCTGCGCAGCTCGCGCAGCGGCGCCCGGCCCGAGTTCGGGCCGGGCGTTGCGAGGGGTGCCTGCGGGTCCCGCGCGTCCCGTGGGTCCTGCGGGGGCGTCGCCCGGCCGGTGTCCGATCCGCGGGACGGACTCGGGGTGGCGGGTGGCGGGGTCGGAGCGGGGAGTCTCACGTCTTGCGTCCCACGCCGCCGTAGCCGGAGAAGGCGTACGGGTCCTCCGGCGCCTCGCCCTCGGCGAGCGGACCGGTGCGGTCCGGACGCCAGTCGGGCATCGACACCAGGCCGGGTTCCAGCAGTTCGAAGCCGTCGAAGAAGCCGCTGATGGCGTCGTGGTCGCGCATGACCAGGGGGTTGCGGATGTCGCGGTAGACGCCGACCGTGCCGGAGGCGACCTCCTCGGTGAGCGGAATGCCCTCGTAGGAGGCGTGGGTGAGGATCAGCATGCTGCCGGGGGCCAGGGCTTCGCGCAGGTGCGCGACGGCGGCGTACGGCTCGTCGGCGTCCTCCAGGAAGTGCAGGACGGCGACCAGCAGCAGGGCCACGGGCCGGTCCAGGTCCAGCAGCCGGGTGGTCTCGGGGGCGGACAGGATGTCCTGCGGCTTGCGCAGGTCGGCGGCGACGACGCCGGAGCGCTCGTCACCGGCCAGGACGGCCTGACTGTGCGCCACGGCCACCGGGTCGTGGTCGACGTAGACCACGTGGGCCTCGGAGCTCGCGGCGTGGGCGATCTCGTGGACGTTGCCGAAGGTCGGGATGCCGGAGCCGATGTCGAGGAACTGCGTGATGCCCTCGGCGACCGCGTGGCGGACGGCGCGCCGCATGAACGCCCGGTTGGCCTGCATGATCTTGGGGAGCCCCGGCATGAATTCCATGGCCCGGCGGCCCGCCTGGCGGTCGACCTCGAAATTGTGGGAGCCGCCCAGGTAGTAATCGTAGATGCGGGACACGCTCGGCACCGATATGTCGATGCCTGGCGGGGCCCAGGCGGGGCGTTCCATCGGGGTCTCCAAGCCGTCGTCGTGCCGGTCCGTCCGGGGGGTGGGACGGGGGTCGGACTCCTGTCCGAGCCGAATGTACTGATCATTTGCCAACGGAGCGAGTGAAAGCGGAAATTGGCGGTCCGTTCTTGGTCACACACCAAAGGCACGTGCAGGTCCGGACACCCGTGGTGAAGAAACCGACAAATACCTTTTGGGATTTGACCGGATGATGATCCGAGACGTTGCGAAGCTGGCTCAAACCTCTACGGTGCCAACTCCGCCCGTTCAGGCGAACCGATTCCGTGCCCCGCGCGCGCGGGCGCGCGCGGCCGCATGCTCCCCGGGTGAACAGAGCCTGTGCCAGGCGCCTGCTGGCGGTTCCGGTCCTGCTGTGGGCGGCGCTGTCCGCCTCACCGGCCGTGGCCGATAGCTGCGCCTACGCGACGATCGACGCCGGGGACGGCCGGACCGTCCTGGAGGCCTTCGCGGCCGCCGGCGGCGGCGACCGGGGTGGCGGACATCACCACGACGGGCACGGCGGAGGACACGGGGGCGGCCACCACTGCCCGCCGCCTCCCCCGCCCTGCCCGCCGAAGCCGACCCCCACTCCGACCCCCACCCCGACCCCGACTCCGCCGAAGCCGACCCCGACCCCCACCCCGAAGCCGACTCCCCCGCCACCGCCGAAACCGACCCCTCCGAAGCCGGCCCCGACCCCGCCCGCACCGCCCCGGCCGGCCCCCGTACCGGTGCCCGCACCGCCCCCGCCGCCACCTCCGCCCCGGGTGTACCGGGCGCCCGCACCGCCCCCGCCGGCCCCCCGGCCGACGCCCACCCCCTCGGCGACGCCGACGCCGACGCCGAAGAAGCACGTGCCCCGCCCCGCGTACCGGTCCACCGTCCGCAAGCCGGCCGAGCACCACATCTCGCCGGTGACCTTCACCCTCATGACAGCGGCCCCCGCCGTGCTCGCGATCGTCGCCCTGCGCCCCCGCTAGTCCCCTTCCGGAACGCGCACGGACCGACCGCCCGCGCGATCCGCCGATTCACCGATTGGGAGTCATCTTGTCGGAATGGCTCGTCCTGTCCCTCGCGATGGCAGCGGCCTGCGCCGTGGTCCTGGCCATCGTCTTCTTCCAGCACCGCAGGATCGGCGAGGACGACGATCCCAACGAGACCCCGGACGTCATCGAGTACATGACGATGATGATCGGGGTGATCTACGCGATCGTCCTGGGCCTGGCGATCGCGGGCGTCTGGGAGGGCCGCGGGGCCGCCCAGGAGTACGTCCGCCAGGAGGCCCAGGCCCTGCACGAGATCAGCGTCCGCTCGGAGGTCTACCCGGAACCCGTGCGCAAGAAGATCCGCGCCGACGTCGACGCCTACGTGACGTACGTGGTCGACACGGAATGGGAGCAGATGGCCGCACACGGCACCCTCACCGACAGGAGCGGAGAACTGCTCGAACGCGTGCGCCGGGACGTGACGGACTACGAACCGCAGACCGACCACGAAGGACAGGCCTACCAACCCCTGGTGGACCAGGTCGGGGCGGTCGACGACGCCCGCAACACACGCGGGCTGAGTGCCGGGGCCACCATGCCGGGGGTGGTCTGGTTCGGACTGATCGCCGGGGCCCTGGTGACGGTCGGACTGGTCTTCACCCTCCAGATCCGCCGGTCCTTCCGCGAGTTGCTGCTGGCGGGCCTGTTCAGCGCGCTGATCGCCTTCCTGCTCTTCCTGATCTGGGACTTCGACGCCCCCTTCGGCCGGGGGATCGCGGCCACCGCCGAACCGTTCCTCGCACAGTTCCCGCACCTGGGCCTGAAGGACTAGGCCGCGTTCGCCGGGCCGAACCGGGGACGGGGTTCCCGTCCCCGGTTCGGCCTACCGGCGTGCCCCATTCGCCCGTTCCTGATCGCGGGTCACCGGTCCCGCACCTAGCGTGGCGGACATCGAGGTGCACGACCCCCCACGTGCGGAAACGCTGCGCGACTGCTCCTCGGGGAATCCGGAGGACCGCCATGGGCGCGATACGCAGCTCCGCCATCGCCCTGCTGAGCGCCGGCGCCACGGGAGCCGCGCTCGCGCTCTGCGCATCCGGCGCGCCCGCCGCACTCGCGGCCGAGGCGGCGCCCGTCACCTCCTTCGGCTTCGCCATCACCCCGTCGACGGTCGCACCCGGCGGACAGGCGGTGCTCTCCGTCAGCGGCTGCGGTGCCGCGTACGCCACCGCCTCCTCCGGGGTCTTCGACACCGTGAGCATCGCGCGGGGGCAGACCGCCCGGATCACGGTGGACCGTGACGCCAGGCGCGGAGCACTGTATTCCGTCTCCTTCACCTGCAACGGGGAGACCGGCTCCGCCGACCTCGTCATCGCCGGGGGCACGTCGAAGCCCACCACCAGCTCCACCAGCGGCCCGCGGCCCAGCCCGAGTACGCGTACCACCACCGCTCCGGCGCCCAGGCCCAAGCCGACGCCCACGCCGACGCCGACGCCGACGCGTACCGCCTCGCGCACCGCGGCCGCCGTCGCCCCGCGCGTCACCACCGCTCCCCCGGCGCCCCGCACCACGACGGCCACGGTTCCCCGCGGTGCCACCACCACCGCCGCCTCGCTCGGAGTGCGCGGCGGACTCGGCGGCAGCGTGGCCGGCACGGATCCCCTGGAACTCGGCGCGGGAGCCGTGCTCTTCCTCGGTGCCGCGGGCGGGGTGGCGTACACCCTGCGCAGGCGCGGCACCGCGCGCCACCACTGACGATCGCGAAGGGCCCGGAAGCCCGGGCGACCGCCGGTCGCCTCGGGTCCTGGTCGGGACCCGGGGCGACCGGCGGTCGACCGGCCGGGCCGACGTCAGGCCCGCGAGCCGACCGGGCGGCGGCGCCGGATCACGTGCACGCCCGCGCCGAGCGCCGCGACTCCGACGAGGCCGGCGCCGATGGCCGTCTCGGCGGTGGACGGGCCGAAGGAGCCGCCGATGCCGCCCTGGGCCCCGTTGCCCTCCAGGATCGTGAAGCGGTGGGTGGCGACCAGGCTGTTGTCGTGGCACTTGACCGAGAGGGTGTGGTGTCCGGGCGAGGCGTGGTTGAAGATCCGGACGGTCGCGAAGCCGATGGAGCCGGCCGACAGGTTGGTCTGCGGAAAGTTGCCGTGCGACCAGACCGTACCGCCGTGGCCGCAGCCGGCCGCACTGACCTGCATCGAGGCGCCCTGGTGCACGGAGTACGGGTTGACCGTCACGTTGCTGGGCCCGTTCCCGCTACCCTGCGGGGGGTTCGCGGCGGCGAACGTGGCACTGAGCCCGATCGCGGCGCAGGCGGCCGCGGTCACGGTGAGAGCGCGGAAAGCACGCATGGTGGAACCTCCAACGGGAAGCGCCCCGGGAGCGGTGGCCCGGGCAGATCGACGAGAACGCCTCCCATCACGAACCCTCGGGGCGGCACGCAACCAGCGCATTTCCGCCTTTGGGCCGCCCGGTTGAGCGACACGCCGATGCGCGGTCCGATCATCTGACGGATCCGCAGGTCACGAGCCGTCAGGCATTTATGTGACGATTACCTGGATGGGCGCACCCCTTACGGCCGCACCACCCGTTCGCCCTTCCCCGATCGCCGTCTCGCCGACGCGGCCTTAACGTGCGGGAAGAAGGGCGTACCGGGGAGGGACTGGAACGCGGGTCGGGACCCCCGCGTCGGGAAGGGAGAGCCATGACCGAGGACGAGAGCGAGCAGAGACCGAGAAGACGCTCCCCCTGGGGCGTACTCGCGCTGGTCATGCTCAGCGGCCTCGCCATGATGCGGAACGGCGCGAACGTCGAGGACGGACCGCCGCAGCCGACGGCGGCGGCGGCCGTCGCGGTGCACGCCGACCAGCTGCCGGCGCGTCCGCCGACACCGCCGTCGGACATGGAGGTGCTGGAGCACTCGTCGGTGCAGCGCATCCGGATTCCCACGATCAACGTGGACGCGCCGGTGATGACGGTCGGCCTGGACGCGCAGGGCTGGATCGACGCCCCGCCGCCGCAGGACCGCAACCTGGCGGGCTGGTACCTCAACGGCATCTCGCCGGGCCAGCAGGGCTCCGCCGTGATCGTGGGCCACGTGGACAACGCGCAGGGACCGGCGGTCTTCTACGGCCTGGGCTCGCTCAAGCCGGGCCACCGCATCGAGGTGGAGCGCTACGACGGCCGCACGGCCGTGTTCGAGGTGTACGGGGTCGAGGTGTTCGCCAAGGACGCCTTCCCCGGCGCCCGCGTGTACGGGGACACCGGGCACCCGGAGCTCCGGGTGATCACCTGCGGTGGCGGCTACTCGAAGGCCAAGGGCTACGACGGCAACGTGGTCGTCTTCGCCCGCATGGTGGAGGCCCGCTGAGGAATCGTTCCTCCGACCCCTCTGCCCCCTCCGCCCCTTGCGCCCCGCCCCGGTCCGCCGCTCCGGCGGACCGGGGCGGCGGACCGTGACCGCGGGGGACGCCGGCGCCGGCGCGGCCGCTCAGCGGGACGGCAGCGTCGGCAGCGTCATGCGGTAGCCCCGGGCGAGGAGTTGGGGCAGGTACGTCGCGAGGGCCTGGACGCTCTGCGAGCGGTCGCCGCCGGCGTCGTGGTTGAGCACGATCGCCCCGGGCGCGGCGCCGTCCAGCGCGCGGGAGACGATGGCCCCGGTACCGGGCTCCTTCCAGTCGAGGGTGTCCACGGTCCAGGCCATGGGCTCCATCCCCAGGTCGGCGCCGATCTCGAAGGCGGCCCGGTTCCAGGCCCCGTACGGTGCCCGGAACCACACCGGCGGCTCCCCCACGCAGCTCTGGACCACCTCGCTCGTACGCCCGATCTCCGACTCCAGGGCGCCGCGGCCCAGCGAGGGGATCAGCGGGTGCGTCCAGGTGTGGTTGCCGATGACGTGCCCCTCGGAGGCCATCCGGCGCAGCAGGTCGCGGTTGTCGGTGGCCATCTCCCCGCACACGAAGAACATCGCACGGACCCCGTGGCGGGAGAGGGTGTCGAGGATGGCCGGGGTGTAGCGGGGGTCCGGGCCGTCGTCGAAGGTGAGGACCATCGCCCTGCCGGACCGCTCCTGCTCGGGCAGTTCCAGGATGGGCCGGGTCCGGACGGCGGGCTTCGCCGCGGGCGGCCGGACGGGGGACTCGGCGGTCATCGGCCGCAGGCGGTAGGACTTCTCGGGGAGGCCCGCGCCCAGTCCGCGCGGGCCTGCGGCGCCCACCGCGCCGGGGCCCGCGGCCGGGGCGGGACCGGCGGGGGAGCGCGGCGCGGGGGTATCGGTCTCGCCGCCCGTGAGCATCGCGGAGGCGGTGGCGACTCCGAGGAAGACGGCGGCGCGCAGGAGCACGCGTCGCCCTACTGTCGGCTCGTCATTTTTCATTATTACTACGTATCAACGACATCGCCGAAGAAGTCGAGAGGCGCGGACGCGCCCCGCCCCCCTCACCCGCTCGGACCAGCCGCCCCGCCGGTCAGCTCCGGCGCACCAAGGGGAACGGCAGCGTCTCGCGGATCGTCAGACCCGTGAGGAACATGACCAGCCGGTCGACGCCGATGCCCAGGCCGCCGGTAGGCGGCATCGCGTACTCCAGGGCGTCGAGGAAGTCCTCGTCGAGCTCCATCGCCTCCGGGTCGCCCCCCGCCGCGAGCAGGGACTGGGCGGTCAGGCGGCGGCGCTGCTCGACCGGGTCGGTCAGTTCCGAGTAGGCGGTGCCCAGTTCGGTGCCGAAGGCCACCAGGTCCCAGCGTTCCGCCAGCCGCGGGTCCCTGCGGTGCTGGCGGGTGAGCGGGGAGACGTCGGTCGGGAAGTCCTTGTAGAAGGTGGGGAGTTTCGTGCGCTCCTCCACGAGCCGCTCGTACATCTCCAGGACCACGTCGCCCCGGGTGTCCTCCGGCCCGTGCGGGACTCCGGCGCGGTCGCACAGCCGGCGCAGGACCGGCTCCTCGGTGTCGGCGTCGACCTCCTCCCCGAGGGCCTCGCTGATCGCCCCGTACATGGTCTTGACCGGCCAGGTGCCGGAGATGTCGTGGACGACGAGCTTGCCGTCCGCGTCGGCCTTGTGGGCGATCGGCGAGCCGAAGGCGGCGGTGGCGGCGCCCTGGATGAGTTCGCGGGTGAGGTCGAGCATCACGTCGTAGTCGGCGAAGGCCTGGTAGGCCTCCAGCATCGTGAACTCCGGGTTGTGCTTGTAGGAGACCCCCTCGTTGCGGAAGGTACGGCCCATCTCGAAGACCTTCTCCATGCCGCCGACGCACAGCCGTTTGAGGTACAGCTCGGGCGCGATGCGCAGGTACAGGTCCAGGTCGTAGGCGTTGATGTGGGTGCGGAAGGGCCGGGCGTTGGCCCCGCCGTGGATCTGCTGGAGCATCGGGGTCTCGACCTCCAGGTAGCCCCGGTCCAGCAGCCCCTGGCGCAGGGCCTGCACGGCGCTGGAGCGGGCGCGCACCACGTCCCGCGCGCCGGGGCTGGCGACCAGGTCGAGGTAGCGCCGCCGGACCCGGGCCTCCGGGTCCGCCAGGCCCTTGCGCTTGTCGGGGAGCGGGCGCAGGCACTTGCCGGTGAGCTGCCAGGAGGCGACCACCACGGAGAGTTCGCCGCCGCGGCTGGCGCCGACCTCGCCGCTGGCTACCACGTGGTCGCCGAAGTCGGCCTGGGAGGTGAAGGACTCCAGGACCTCGGGCCCGCTCTCGTCCCGGGTGAACATCAGCTGGGTGTCGCCGGTCCAGTCGCGCAGGACGGCGAAGACCACCCCGCCGAGGTCGCGCACCACCATCACCCGTCCGGCCAGGGTCACCTGTTCGCCGGTGCGGGTTCCGGCCGGGTAGCCGGGGTGGGCGGCCTTGAGCGCGGCGACGGTGTGGGTCCGCTGCCGGATGCCGACGGGGTACGGGTCGGTGCCCGCGGCCCGGATCCGGTCGAGCTTGGCGTGGCGGACCCGCACCTGGTCGGGCAGCCGGTCCTCGCGGGCCGCCTCACCCTCCTCCCCTACGAGGTCCAGGCCCAGGGAGTCGATGGAGGGCAGCCCGGCGGTGTTGGCGGGGGCGGTGAGGCCCTTGGGGTGGCCGTTGCCCCACAGGGTGCGCAGGCTCGGCACGGAGACGAAGCCCTCGGCGATGCCGGAGGCGAGGCTGACCCGGGCGAGCGAGCCGGCGTCCTGGTAGCAGAGGAAGCGGGGGAACCACTCGGGCCCGTACTTCACGTTGGAGCGGTACAGGGCCTCCAGCTGCCACCAGCGGGAGAAGAAGAGCAGCAGCTTGCGCCACATCTTCAGGACGGGGCCGGCGCCGATCCGGCCGCCCTCCTCGAAGGCGGAGCGGAACACGGCGAAGTTGAGCGAGATCCGCCGCACGCCCAGGCCGGGGGCGGCGGCGCACAGTTCGGCGACCATGAACTCCATCACCCCGTTGGGGGCGGCGCGGTCGCGGCGCATCAGGTCGAGGGAGATGCCGTCCCTGCCCCAGGGGACGAAGGACAGCAGGGCGATCAGCTCCCCCTCGGCGTCGAAGGCCTCCACGAGCAGGCAGTCGCCGTCGGCGCGGTCGCCGAGCCGGTCCAGGGCCATGGAGAAGCCGCGTTCGGTCTCGGTGTCGCGCCATTTGTCGGCGCTGTCCACGATCATCTGCATCTCGTCCTCGGAGAGGGCCGAGTGGCGGCGGATGACCGTGGTGGCCCCGGTGCGCCGGACCCGGTTGACGGCCTGCCGGGTGACCCGCATGTCCCGGCCGTCGAGGTCGAAGTGGGCGACGTGCAGGATCGCCTCGTCGCCGAGCTGGAGGGCGCTCAGACCGGAGCGGGCGTACGCGGTCGCGCCGCCCTCGGAGGCGCCCATGACGGCGGGCTGCCAGCCGTAGCGGCGGGCCACCCCCAGCCAGGCGTCGATGGCGGGGGTCCAGGCGGCGGGATCGCCGACCGGGTCGCCGCTGGCGAGGCAGACACCGGCCTCGACGCGGTAGGTGACGGCGGCCTTCCCGTTCGGGGCGAAGACGACGGCCTTGTCGCGCCGGGTGGCGAAGTAGCCGAGGGAGTCGGCCCGCCCGTACGCGCCGAGCAGGGCGCGGATGCGCGGCTCCTCGTCCCCGTGCAGGGCCGCCGTCAGCCGCTGGGAGCGGAAGAGGGTGGCGGCGGCGTTCAGCAGGGCGAGGGCGCCGAAGAGGCCGAGGAGGAAGTACAGCGGGCGGGGCGGGTGCCCCTCGAACTGTCGGGCGGAGAAGAGGCCGCCGAAGACCTGCTTGGCGGCCCAGTCCAGCCACTGCCCCTTGGGCAGGGTGCCGGGGAAGAGGGCGACCAGGCCCCAGCCGAGGAGCACGGCGGCGAGCATCCCGAGGCCCAGCACCAGCATCGCCCGCCAGACGGCGCCGGGGCGGGAGGCGGCGTAGAACTCCTTGCGGGAGGCGATCAGGATCACGAAGGCCGCGACGGCGAGGGCCATCGAGGTGCCGCCGATCCACAGTTCCCCGTCCGCGATGATCAGTACGTCGACGAGGACCAGCAGGGCCAGATAGGTGACGACGATCCACCAGGCGATCTTCTTGCGCATGCCGAGGGCGGCGGCCAGGAGGAAGAGGAAGACGGCGTACGCGAGGTTCGCGCTGACCGGCACCACGAAGTCGTCGAGGAAGTCGACCACGGCCCGCAGCAGCCTGCGCAGCGTCGGGGAGAGCGACAGCAGCGCGCAGAGCAGCCCGAGCGTTCCGAAGAACGCCCCGAAGGCGTCCGGGACGCGGTTCAGGAAGCGGTTGCGGGTCCCCCGCGTCTCCTCCAGCGTGGCACTCATGCTTGGCACTGTAGGGAGCCGTACGCCGCTCCGCGCGCCGAACCCCATAACCTCGGGAGGGTGACAGAGCATGTGAACACGGGTTTCGAGCGCGGTACGGACGGTCCGAAGGTGATCCTCGCCGGGATCGACGGATCGGAGTCCTCGCTCCGGGCAGCGGCCTACGCGGCGGGGCTGGCCCGGCGGCAGAACGCGCTGCTGGCGCTGGTCTACGTCCAGCCGGTGATGGCCGCCGGGGCCTCGCTCGGGGCGCCGGTGGGAGAGGCGACCGGGGAGATCGCGGAGGGGCTCATCGCCGAGGTCCGCGCCTCCGCGGAGCGCCTCAAGGGGATCTTCGAGGTCCGCTGGCAGTTCCACACCTTCCGCGGCGACCCGTACCAGGGGCTTGTCAGCGCCGCCGGGGAACTGAAGGCGGACGCGGTGGTGGTCGGCGCGTCGGAACGGGCCGGGCACCGCATCGTCGGCTCGGTGGCGGTCCGGCTGGTAAAGGCGGGACGGTGGCCGGTCACGGTGGTGCCGTGAGCCGCCGGCGCGCCGGCGGTACGGACGCGCCGGGCGGTGCGGGCGGTGGCGGCGGTGCGGGCGCGCCGGGCGGTGGCGGCGGTGCGGGCGCGCCGGCCGTGGCGACGGTACGGGCGGACGGCGCGGGTCCGGTGCCTCAGCGGGCGCGCGTGAGGCCGTCCTTGGCCGCGCCCCGGCTCAGGACGGCCTCGGTGACGGCCTCCTGCGCGGTCTCGTACTCGCTCTGTCCGGGCTCCTCGGCCAGGGCGGCCGGGAGGTTGACGATCCGCCCGGTGGAGAGGTCCATCATCTGGGGGATGAACTCCGCCTTGGTGACCTGCCAGCGCCCGCCGGGCGCGGTGGGCGGGGCGAAGGTGAAACGGCCGATGGAGCCGTAGTTGCCGCGCATGTCGCGCGCGCCGGAGTGGTTGAACATCTCCCCCGCGACCTGGTCGCCCATCCCGTAGACGATCCAGCCGCCCCCGACCTTCTCGTAGGCCTGCGGGATGTGGGCGTGCGTGCCCAGGATCATGTCCACGTCGGGACGGCCGCCGGTCCGCGAGGCGGTCAGGGTCTTGCCGAGCGACAGCTGCGTCTCGTCCGGTTCGGTCTGCCATTCCGTGCCCCAGTGCAGGCTGACCAGCACCACGTCGGCGCCCGCCTTCCGGGCGAGCCGCGCGTCGGCGATGATCTTGTCCGGCTCCATCAGGTTGACCGCCCACGGCTGTCCGTCGGGCATCGGGTAGCCGTTGGTGTCGTACGTGTACGCGAGGTGCGCGACCTTGGCGGAGCCCGCGGTGTAGAAGGTGGTCCGGGCCGCCTCCGCCGCCGTGCGCGCGGAGCCCGCGTGGCCGAGGCCGACCTTGTCGAAGCGGTCCAGGGTGCGCTTCAGCCCGTCGGCGCCGTCGTCGAGGGTGTGGTTCGAGGCGGTGGAGCAGCCGTCGTAGCCGGCGTCCTTGAGGGCGTCGGCCACGGCGGGAGGGGAGACGAAGGCGGGGTAGCCGCTGAAGGGGCCGGCGTCCTCGCCGTAGGTGGTCTCCATGTGGCACAGGGCCAGGTCGGCCGCCGAGACCACCGGTTTGACTCCGGAGAACATGGGCCGGAAGTCGTACCCGTCGCCGCCCGCGTCGGCCGCCGCGCGCTGGATGATCGAGGTGTGCGGCAGCACGTCGCCGCTCGCGACCAGGGTGAAGCCCTTGGGGGTGCCGGGGGCGGCCGGGGCGGTGGGCCCGGTGCTGCCCTGCGGGGCTCCGGCGGGCCGGGAGCCGAGACGTGCAGGGGCCGGTTCGCTGCCGGTGGAGCAGCCGGCCGCCGCCGCGGACAGGAGGAGGGCCGACAACAGGGCCAGGGCCCGCCGGGTGCCTTTGGTCATCTATCCCAGCCTTCATTTGTAGGACTGTCGGATAATCCGAAATCCATAAGAGAAGACTGATCAAGTCAAGGATCGGTGCCGTCCGGCGACGCGTTCTCACCCCGACGGCCCAGGGCCGTTCGCCGTGCCGTTCGACCGTTCGTCGCCCGCCACGGCCGCCCACCGGACGACCCGGGTGCTTGGGCGCAACGGCGGCGCAGGACGGTTCCCGGGCGGCTCCCCGCAGGTCAGGGTGAAGGCAACCCAGCGACCGGAAGGAGCCACTCGTGCCGCCCACCCCCACACTCCAGCGCACGGAACCCGAGGCGCTCGCCGAACTCCAGCGCGAACACGGGCGGGCCCTGTTCGGTTTCCTGCTCGGCCTGACGGCCGGAGACGCACAGCGGGCCGAAGACCTCGTCCAGGAGACCCTCGTACGGGTCTGGCAGCACCCGGAGGTGCTCCGCACCGGGCACGAGTCCATGCGGCCCTGGCTGTTCACCGTCGCGCGCCGGCTCGCGATCGACGCCCGCCGGGCCCGGCTGTCCCGGCCGCAGGAGGTCGACCCCGACGGACTGGAGCAGGCGCCCGCGCCCGAGGACGCGGTGGCGGGCTCGGTCACCGCGATCGACGTCCGGCGGGCGGTCGGCAGCCTGGGGCAGGAGCACCGGGACGTACTGCTGCAGGTCTACTTCCGGGACCGCTCCGTGGCGGAAGCGGCAGCGGAGCTCGGCATTCCGGCCGGAACGGTCAAATCCCGTACGTACTATGCCCTGCGCGCCCTGCGGAAAGGGCTCCAGGGGTACGGACTGGGCGCCTGAACCGGCGGGCCCGGCACACCGGAACGCTTGAGCGCCGCCGGAGAAACACTCAGGGAACGCCCTCCGGGCACACGAACCGGACACGGACCGCATCGAAATCGGCACCAGTCCGTTCAAGTTGAGTAAACATCCCCCGCTCCGCGAGTCCGCCGGTGAAGGCTCGGGGGGACGACGGGACGCTCGACGCGCGGGAGAAGGTGGAACGGTGCAGCCCGAGGGTTTGAACGGCACCAGTGACGGCGGACTGGCAGTGCCCATGGCGTGGCTCTACGCGGAGTACATCGCCGACGAGCTGCTGCGCACGGGACGCCTGATCCCGGTGAGCACACTGGAGTTCCGGGCCGGACGGGACACGCTCGCGCTGACGATCTACCTCTCGGACGCGGCCGGTGAGCTCTCCGGGATCCGGGTGGTCTCACAGCTGGAGGAGTGGCTCTCGCTGACGGCGTACGGGCACCCGTGGCGCGACTGGGTCCACACCCGGTTCCTCGCGCTCGGGGAGGAGGCCCGGGAGCGCGGCCGCGGCGACGACCCCGACCTGGAGCTGGCCCGGGCGGCCTGGCGCTGGCTGGACCGCACCGAGCTGTTCGCCACGAACCTCGACCCGGGCCGTCTCGGCCACGGCGACACCGCGGCGGGCCTGGACGAGAACGCCCGCGTCTGGACCCCCGCCTGGCAGCTGGGCCTGCCCCTGGGGCACCTGGCGATGCACCTGTTCTGAGCCCGCCCCCGGGGCCCGGGGCCGGCCCGCGCCGGGCACCGGGACCGCCGGTGTCGGGGGCGGGTGCAACACTGCGACCGTGATCAACGAGACGGCCGCCGGCCACCCCGACGCCCCCACCGGCCTCCTGCCTCCGGCGGCGCGGGCCGAGCTCGCCCGCACCGCCTGGGCGGAGCTGCCGCACCGGTGCAGCGGCCGGCACGGCGTGCCCGACACACCGGACGTCCTCGCGGGGGTGCTCTCCGCCGACCCGGCCCACCGGGTGCGTGCGGTCGGGAACCTGTACCGGCTGCTCCTCGACCGGGACGGGCTGTTCCCGGCGACCGCCCCCGCCGCCCTGGTCCTCGCCGCCCTCCTCGACGATCCGCGCACCCTCGCCGAGGACCGCTGGGAACGCAGGCCGGGCCGTCGGCCGCTGCGCGCGGAACTGCTGAACTGGCTGGCCTCGTTCGCCGACATCGCCCGTCGGGGCGTCGAGGACGGCATCGACTCGGCCCGGGACCCGGCCGCCGCCCGTGCGGCACGGCCGGCGCTCCGGGCCCGCGTCGCGGTCTTCTGCGAGGACGACGATCCGCGGGTGCGCGAGGCCGCGCTCGCGGCCACCGCCCTCCTGCTCGCCGACCCCGCCCTCGCCCCTTCCGCGCCCCGGTACGCTCCCGCCGTCCGCGCCCTCCTGGCCACGAGCCCGGACTCGTACCACCGGTGGATCGCCCGGGAACGGCTGGCCGCCTGGGGCGAGGACGTCGCGGACCTCGTCGCCGCGGAGGAAGGGCGTCGCGCCGCCCTGGCCCGGGCGCAGGCGGAAGACCCGTTCGGGGAGGACCAGGAGCGGGCGGTCCGCTGGCTGGCCGAGCAGCGCGAGGACACCGCCGCCCTCGAACCGGCCGGCCTCGGGCACGGGGACCGTACGGTACCCGCGCCGCAGGACCCGCCCGGTCCGGCACCCGAACCCCCGGTGGCCGTCCCCGGGAGCATGGCCGGATACCGGGGCCCGTGGCGGCTCGCCCGGGCGGAGGAACGCGCCGAGTGGACGTTCACCCCGTACGTCGGGGTCGGCCCGCTGCACTTCGGGATGACCCTGGACGAGATCACCACCGCCCTCGGGGAACACCCGGCCGCCTCGTCCCACACCCATGACGGCACGCACCGGCGGCTCGAATCCGCCGACTTCACCACGAGCGGGATCAGGGCCCTCTTCCGGGACGACCGCCTGGGGTGCGTGGCCGTGAACGCGCTCGGCGGACCCCAGGTCAGACTGGACGGAGCCCCGCTGACGGGTTGCGCGCCCTCCCGGGTGGAGGACTGGCTGGTCCACCGCACGGAGCGGACCCGGCCCGGCAGCCTGAGGTACAGCCCCGCCGGCGATCCGGTCTTCGCCGGCCTCGGCCTGGCGATCCGGGGCCAGCGGGCCGGCGACCTCGTCCTGACCCGGCCGCTCTTCCTGCACCACGACTGGCTCGACCTGTGGCACGCGCTGCCCGCGGCCGAGTGGAACCACCCCTAGTGCTGTGACCGCGAACCTTCGCCGGGTTGCTCGTTGTGCTGGTTGGAAGTGACGGCGCTTCCAACCAGCATGGGGAAGCGGGATGGCGCAACCGGTCAGGGTTCGCAGGCTGACCGAGCAGAAGGGGCAGAAGGTCCAGAGGATCGTGCGGCGGGGCAGTACCAGCTCGGTGCGGTTTCGGCGGGCGATGATGCCGATGGCCTCGGCGGGCGGCAGCACGGTCCCGGTCATCGCGCGTCTGGTCCAGGCGGACGAGGACACAGGCCGCGACGTGATCCACCGCTTCAACGAGATCGGACTCGCATGCCTGAACCCTCAGTGGGCGGGAGGCCGTCCCCGCCTGCTCAGTCGTGACGATGAGGACTTCGTCGTCCAGACGGCCACCACCCGGCCGACCCAGGTCGGCAAGCCTTTCACGCGCTGGTCGATCCGCAAGCTCGCCGATCACCCACGGCGCAACATCGCCCGCCCGATCCGGATAGGCCGCGAGGCCCTGCGGTGCTTACCGGCCCGCCGGGGGATCTCCTTCCAGCGCACGAAAACCTGGAAGGAGTCCCCGGATATGGCCTTCGACGCCAAGCTGGAGCGAATCGAGTACGCGATCAACGAGCGGCCCGACCGCACGTTCGCCTTCGACGAACTCGGCCCGTTGGGCATCCGCCCGACAGCCGGTTCCTGCTGGGCCGAGGAAACCCGTCCCGACCGTGACTACCTCGATTGAAGCATCAGGCCGAATGCAGGGGTGGGACGTTCCTCGCGAGCGCGGCGGCTTGCAGCAGGATGCTCGGCTCGGCGCCGGGGTCCTCGACCATGACGACGCCGGCCGCCTGGATGTCGAAGCCTGCCGGCCAGATGGTGACGTCGCTTGCCAGTGCGCCCTCCAGCTTCGCCCCTGTCAGGTCGGCACTGGTGAGGTCGGTTCCTCGGAGGTCAGCCAGTCTCAGATCCGCGCCGGTGAACTTGGCGCCATGGCCCCGCGCCTTGCGCAGATTCGCCTCCCGCAGGTCGGCCCCCGAGAAGTCAGCCTCGCGGAGGTCGGCCCTGACCATGCGAGCGCCGCGCAGGTCGGCTTCGATGCAGCGGCTCTGGTGGAGAATCGACGTCCCGAGCTCCACGTGTCGCATGTTGGCCGCGATCAGCGATGCCCTGGTCAGGTTGACCTGGTAGATGCTCGCCGCTTCCAGGCAGGCGCCGTCGAAGTTGATGTGGTGCAGCCACAGTCCGTCGCAGTCGGCCCGACGCAGGTCGGTATAGCTGACGTTGAGCCAGTCGGGCTGGCGTTCCTGGCACAGGACTCCGAGGCCGGTGAGCGCCACCTGGGCATCCGGGGCACGGGTCTCCAGCGGAGGCACGGAGTTGATCGAGGCTTCCGCCGCTGGCGCGTCTTGCGCTTGCGGGGGCCATGGCAGGTGAGTCCGGAGGAACGCGGCCTTGATCGAGATGACCGCCTCCCGGTCGTGAGCCGAATGGTCCGCGATCCGCCACAGCGCGTAGAGGCCGCCGATCCGCACGTCCGTCTTCTCGCTGCCGAGCTGGTCGACCGCCCGGCCGAAGCGGTCGGTGATGTGTCCCTCCCGGGTGGCGTTCAGCCCTTCCTGGTTGACCCTCAACTGCCGCCAGGTGGCGTACGCGCCGAAGAGGACGACAGCGCCACCGACCGCCTGCACGAGCGTCGTGCGTACGTTGTTCACAGCTGTGAGCCGTTCAGCGGCCGAGATCCCGGCCCCGCCGAGATCGCGCTCGACCACCAGCCCTGGTAGCACGACGACCACTACGGCCAGCGCGGCGAGCACGGCCAGCCCCGCCGCCACCACGAAGAGGGCGGAACCGACCCGACGCCGCCGAGAGCCGCCCGGCAGGCGCCGCCTATGAGTAGATCCCCCCGCATCCATGCCCACATGATCCCAGGGCGGCCCGGAAGCCGGGGTACCTTTCCGGTCAGAGCACTAGGCCGTCGGCGGGGGTTCCGCCGGATCGGTGATCAGGCCGGTGAAGGCGGCCTCGTTGCGCTCCGCCCGGGCCACGTACCAGCGGGCGATCAGCCACATCACCGGGTACGCCACCACGCCGAGCGCGACCCAGACCACCGGGCCCGCGACCGCCCGGGACAGCAGGAAGCCCAGCGGCAGCAGCCCGAGGAGCAGGGCCAGCAGGGCCAGGGCCACCACTGCGGCCCGGAGCTGGCTGCGCATCAGGGCCCTTACGTAGGTGGCGCCCAGGGTGGTCTGCTCGGAGATCTCCGAGCGCGCCGGGGTGTGCGCCGGAGGCCTGCGGCGCGCGCCCCGGGGAACCCCCGTGACGATCTCGCGCCGGGGCTGCGGGCGCTGCTGGTCCTGGGCCATGGTGCCGGAGTCTACGCAGCGGGCGGGCTACTTGAGGAGACGCGAGAGCCTGCGGTCGGCGAGCGGCTTGCCGCCCGTCTGGCAGGTGGGGCAGTACTGGAGCGAGGAGTCGGCGAAGGACACCGAGCGGACGGTGTCCCCGCACACCGGGCACGGCTCCCCCGCCCGGCCGTGGACCTGCAGCCCGCTCTTCTTCTCGGCCTTGAGCTGCCCGGCGGCCACGCCGCGGGCCCGCTCCACGGCCGTGCGGAGCGTGTCCTCGACCGCCCGGTAGAGGTGGGTGACCTGGTCCTCGTCGAAGGAGGCGGCCAGTTTGAAGGGGGAGACGCGGGCCGTGTGCAGGATCTCGTCGCTGTAGGCGTTGCCGATGCCCGCGATGACGCTCTGGTCGCGCAGCACGCCCTTGATCTGCCGGCGCTCCCCCGCCAGGAGCGCCGCGAAGGCGTCCCGGTCGAAGCCCTCCGCGAGCGGGTCGGGGCCGAGCCGGGCGATGCCGGGGACCTCCCGGGGGTCGCGCACGACGTACACGGCGAGGCGCTTCTGGGTGCCCGCCTCGGTGAGGTCGAAGCCGCCGCCCTCCTCCAGTTCGACGCGGAGCGCGAGCGGCCCCTTGCCGGGACCGGGCGGCCGGGCCGGAAAGGTGTCGTGCCAGCGCAGCCAGCCGGCTCGGGCCAGGTGGGTGACCAGGTGGAGGTCGCCGACGCCGAGGTCGAGGAACTTGCCGTACCGGGCGACGGGTCCGGCCCGCCCGCCTTCGAGGGCCGTGAGCGGGGGATCGTAGGTCTTGAGCACGCTGACGGCCAGCGGGAGGACGCGTCGCACCACCCGCCCGGTGAGGCGTTCTTCGAGGAAGCCCCGCAGGGCCTCGACCTCCGGCAGTTCGGGCATCCTCCCAGCCTGCCCCGGCGCACGGCCGAGCGCGAACCGACGGCCCGCGGCCGGGACCGGAGGCCGCAGCCGGGCCCGGGGCCGGGCCCGGGGCCGGGTCAGTCCATGACGAACTCGCACCAGACGCACTTGCCGCTGCCGCGCGGCTCCACTCCCCAGACGTCCGCCAGCCGGTCGACCAGCATCAGCCCCCGCCCCGAGACGCCCGAGTCCCCGGCCTCGCGGCGGCGCGGGAGGGCACTGGAGCGGTCCTCCACCTCCACCCGCAGCCGTCGCTGGGTGCCCGTCAGGACGCGCAGGGTCACGATCGCGGGGCCGTCCGTGTGCATCAGGGCGTTCACGATCAGTTCGTCCGCGACGAGTTCGATCTCGTCGGCCCGGCCCCGCGCGCCCCACGCCCGCACGGCCGCGCCGATCATGTGCCGGGCGGCGACGAGCGCCTCGGGGTCCCCGGGGGCCACGTGCTGCTGGAGCCGGCCGCCGCCCTGGGGGACGTCGTCGCCCCGCCGGCGGAGCAGGATCAGGGCCATGTCGTCGTCGCCCCGGTCGTCGACGACCTCGCACAGCCGGTCGGCGAGCAGCTGGAGGTCGCCCGGACCGCCGCGGACCAGGTCGGCGAGGAAGCGGATGCCGTCGTCCAGGTCGGCGCCGGGCTGCTCCACCAGTCCGTCGGTGCACATCAGGAGCGTCTCCCCCGGATCCAGTTCCACCGTGGCGACCGGGTACTCCAGGCGGCCGAACTCGGCGGACAGCCCGAGCGGCATCCCGCCCTCCACGGGCAGCCGGCGGCAGTCGCCGTCCCGGGTGCGCAGCAGCGGGTCGATGTGGCCGGCGCGCACGATCTGCAGGACCCCGGTGGTCAGGTCGGCTTCCGCGTAGGTGCAGGTGGCGAAGCGGTCGGTGTCGAGTTCGTGGAGGAAGACCGAGGCGCGGGCCATCACGGTGGCCGGGGAGTGCCCTTCGGCGGCGTAGGCGCGCAGCACGATGCGCAGTTGTCCCATCACGGCCGCAGCGTGCGTGTCGTGCCCCTGGACGTCGCCTATGACGGCGCCGACGCGTCCTCCCGGCAGCGGGATGACGTCGTACCAGTCCCCGCCGATGTCCTGGCCCATCCGGGCGGACCGGTAACGGACGGCGATCTGCGCTCCGGGTACGGAGGGGATCCGGCGGGGCAGCATGGCCTGCTGGAGGCCTTCCGCGAGGTCGTGCTCCTGTTCGAGCAGCATCGCGCGCTGGAGGCTCTGCGCGATGCTGCTGCCGAGTGCCACCAGGAGGTTGCGTTCGTCCTGGGTGAAGCCGTCCTTGTCCTGGTAGAGGAGGCCGATCGCGCCGATGGGCCGGGCCTGGGCGATGAGCGGCAGGTAGGCGGCGGCCGAGATGTCCATCGAGGAGATCCGCGCCCAGAGGCCGGGGTAGCCCTCTGCGAACTCCTGCGCCGAGTCGAGGAAGCGCGGCTGGAGCGAGCGCACGACCTCGCTCATCGGGTACTGCTCGTCGATGCGCGTGTAGCGGGTTCCCGGTACGAAGCTGCCGGGCGGCCCTTCGGCCACCAGGTGGATCCGGCCCGCCTCGACGAGGCCCATGACCATGCCCATGGAGCCGAGCCGTTCCAGGCCGTGGGCGTCGCCGAGGGCGTCGATGACGTCCTTGACGGTGCGGGCGTGCGCGAGGGCGGCGGTGGTGCTCTCGACCACGGAGGTCTGGCGGCGGCGTTCGTCGTCGAGGCCGAGGCGCTCGGCCGAGTGGCTGAGCTCCTCGGTCGCGTCGCGGACGATGCCGATGATCCGGTACGGGCGCCCCGCGTCGTCGCGCATGACGCGCCCCTGGGTGTGCGTCCAGCGGAGCCGGCCGTCGTGGCAGCGGATGCGGAAGTAGGCGCCGTAGCTGTCGAGCCCGCCCTTGAGAGCGCTGGAGACGAGGGCGTCGAGGCGGGCGCTCTCGGCGGGCGGGACGCGGGGGCCCAGTGACTCGGGCCGCCCGTCGTACGCGTCGGGGGTGGTGTCGAAGACGTCGAGGGCGGCCGCGTCCAGGTGCATGAGCCCGGTGACCAGGTCCCAGTCGAAACTGCCCATCCGGTTCAGTGAGAGCGACCGGTCCGGGTGTGCGGGCCAGTCCTCCGGTGGAGATGCGGTGCTCGACACCGGTCCACCATGACACAGGGGCCGGTCAGGCGCTCTCCAGATCGGGGGCGGAGCCGGTGGGCGCCTGCTGCTGGTCCGGGAACCCGAAGGGGTCGGCCGGCCCGGCCGGGTCGTGCGTCTGCGGGTCGTCCGGGGAGAGGGGCGCCAACGGGTCGGCCTGGGGCTGGGCGGGCTGGGCGGGCAGGTCCTGGAAGGGGTCCGGCGGGAGGGCGCCTCCGCCGGGCCGGTCGGCGGGCACGTCGGCGGGTACCTCGGCCGGGGGCTTCTGCGGGGTGGCGGGCGTGTTCGGGGCGCTGTCGGCGCCCCGGCCGGGGACGCACGGGGCCGCGGAGGGGGCGGAGGGGGCGAAGGGGTCCGCCGGGTCCCCCGGGGCGGCGGGCAGTCCGGGGGGCCCGGCGGGCGGACCGAGGGGCGGGGCCGTCTCGTCGACCGGTCCGGCGGGCAGGTCCAGGGGAGGCGCCGTCTCCGCAAGCGGGGGCGCCGTCTCGTCCAGGGGCGCCGTTTCCTTCAGGGGAGGCGCCGTCTCGTTCAGCGGGGGTGCCGTCTCGTCCAGGGGCCCGGCCGACGGGCCGAGGAGGGGTGCGGCGGCGTTCGGAGGCCCGGCCGGCAGGTCGAGCGGGGGTGCGGTCTCCGCCAGCGGGGGCGCGGTCTCCGCCAGCGGGGGTGCCGTCTCGGCGAGGGGCCCGGTGAGCGGGGCGGCCGGCTCCCCGGGAGGACCTGCGGCCGGGCCGCCCGGGAGGTCGGACGGATTCCCGGAGGGCGGCGGTCCGGAAGGGGTGCCGGGCGGGGGCGCCGACGGCGGGGTGGACGGGGCCTTCGGCGGGGTGGTCCGGGCCAGGCTGTTCGGGTCCGGACCGGCGCAGGGGTCGGAGGGCGAGGGCGGGGTCGCGGGACCGTTCGGGATGCCCTCGGCCGGGTCGTAGGGGGGCAGCACCCGGGGGACCTTGTCCTGGGCACCGTCGTCGCCCGACTTGCGTTCGATCCAGGTGTTGTCGGCGATGTTCACGATCACCAGGCTGTTGATCGCCTGGGCGGTGGGTTCGATGACGATGACCTGGTTGGCGTGGTAGCCGTTCCACTGGTCGCCCTTGAGCAGCGGGCTCCCCTTCGCCCCGAGCGGTGCGGCCAGCGGGTTCCCGCAGGCGCAGCGGACCCGGGGCATGCCGTGGTCGTCGACGAGGACGGCCGTCCCGGCCTGGAGGACGGCCTGGTAGCCGTCGGCCCGGCCGTCGCGGAAGGAGTGGTTGGTGATCCGGGTGTCCGCGCGCAGGACCACCGGGGTGAGTCCGCGCAGGAACTCGGGGATCTTCTCCCGCTCGACGCCGGCGACCTCGGCGAAGGCCCGGGACTTGGCGTCGTCCGCGGTCAGGAGGGTGACCTGGCGTTCGACGTCGCAGCTGCCGAGCCGGTTCGTCCCGCCGTACAGGCCGGGGGTGGCGGCGCCGACCGTACGGATGCCACGGCCGCTCGCGTTGGGCAGCGGCGGCTGGACGGGCGCCGACTCGGCGGTGGCCGACGAAGGGGTGAAGGGGTCGGCGCCGGGGGTGCCGACGGGCTGGAGGGCGAGCTCCATCCGGTCGGCGGCGGCGCCCTTGGTCTGTTCGGGGGCCGAACCCGAGCAGCCGGCGGCGAGGAGGCCGACGACCGCCAAGAGGGCCGCGCAGGCCGGTACGTGACGGCGCGGCGCCTGACGGGGTGTCGGTGCGGGCACGTCATTCACGTCGTTCACGCTGCTCTCCCTTTTCGCCCCGGTTGCTCCTCTCTTGTCTGCCGCATCTCGCCCACCACCGCAACCGGAGCACCCGTCAGGTCGTATTGAACATGTTCAACGAATCCCGTAGGGTCGCGACTGCGGATTGAACGCGTTCAAAGGAGGGGTCGTGACCGTGCTCGTGAACCTGATCGTCGCCCTGGGGGCGGTCTGCGCCGTCCCCCTGGGCCTGCGCCTGATCGACCCCGTCGGACTGCGCCGCGCGGCCCGGCTCTGGCCCCTCGCGGCCGTGCCGGGGGCGCTGTGCCTCTGGCTCCCGCGCGGGCCGGCGGCCACCGCGCTCGCCCTGCTCTACGCGGCCGCCGCCCTGGCCCTGGCGGCCACGGCCGGGGCCCGGCTGCGGCAGGGGCTCGCCGGGACCCGGCCCGGGGGGAGGCGGCTGCCGGACCCGGCCGGGGCGGCCGTGCTCACCGCCCTGGTCTCGCCCTCGGTCGCCGCCACCGCCCTGGTCGCGGAGCGGGCCGGTTACCCGCTCTTCGGCTTCGACCTGGACGTCCTGGCGCTGACCGTCCCGCACTTCCACTTCGCCGGGTTCACCGCCGCCCTGGTCGCCGGTCTGGTGTGCCGCTCGTCGGGGACGCGGCCGGCGCGCTGGGCCGCGTACAGCGTCCCGGCGGGGACCCTGCTGGTGCTGCTCGGATATTTCGTCGACGACTGGGCCGAACTGCTGGGCGCGGTGGTGCTGACGACGGGGATGTGGGCGGTGGCCCTGGTGACCTGGCGGGACCTGCGGCCCGCCGCGCGGGACCGGACCACCGCGGCGCTGCTGGGCGTGTCGGCGGCGGTGCTGGTGGCCGCCATGCTGCTCGCCCTGTGGTGGGCGGCGGGCGAGGCCACCGGGATCGTCCACCCCACCCTGACCTGGATGGCCGCCACCCACGGGCTGGGCAACGCGCTCGGGTTCGCCCTGTGCTCACTGCTGGCGTGGCGCCGGCTGACCGCCCCGCCCGTCCCGTCCTCTTCTTCCGCCCCGCCCGTCGCCCCCGCCCCGGCGCCCGCACCCCGCCCCTGAAGCCCGACCGAACGGAGAACACGCCATGACCCGCCTGATCAGCGCCGGCCGGGACACCGTCAACTACCCCGACCGGGGTGCGACGGCCCGCCGGCCCCTGCCCGCCGGATACAACCACCTGCACCAGCGCACCCGGATCGGCCGGGGCCGGGCCGTCTTCGAGGCCGCCGGGACCGCGGTCACCACCTTCCACGCCCACCGGGCCTCGGGCGTGCGCGTCCGTACGCCCGGGGGCGAGGGCACCGCCGTGCGGCCGGGCCTGCGCGCGGAGGTGGGGCTCGGCCTGGGACCGCTGCGGATCACCGCCCCCTGCCAGGTGATCTGGACCGCGTACGAGCCCACCCGCGTCGGCTTCGCGTACGGCACCCTGGCCGGGCACCCCGAGTGCGGGGAGGAGTCCTTCCTGGTGGAGATCGACGCCGACGGCGCGGTGTGGTTCACGGTGACCGCCTTCAGTCGCCCGAACCGCTGGTACACCCGGCTCGCGGGTCCCGTGGTCCCCCTCCTCCAGCACGGCTACGCGCGGTGGCTGGGCCGCCACCTGCGCGCCCTGGCCTCGGGCGCCTGATACTGGAGGGGATGGACTGGTTCACGGCGCCCGGGTACTGGCTGGGCCGGCTGGTCTTCCAGCGGGCCCTGGCGGGCGTCTACGTCTTCGCGTTCCTCGGGGCCGCCCTGCAGTTCCGGGCCCTGATCGGGACGCGCGGCATGCTGCCCGTCCCGGACTACCTGCGCTACGTGCCCTTCCGCCACGCCCCGAGCCTCTTCCAACTGCGCTACTCCGACGGGCTCTTCGCCGGCTGCGCCTGGGCCGGGGCGGCCCTCGCGGCGGCACTGGCCGCGGGCGCGGGCGACCTCGTGCCGCTGGGCGCGGCCATGGGGATGTGGGCGGTGCTGTGGCTGCTCTACCTGTCGATCGTGAACGTGGGGCAGACCTGGTACTCCTTCGGCTGGGAGTCGCTGCTGCTGGAGGTCGGATTCCTGGCCGTCTTCCTCGGCAACGCCCGGACCGGGCCGCCCGTGCTGGTGCTGTGGCTGCTGCGGTGGGTGCTGTTCCGGGTGGAGTTCGGCGCCGGGCTGATCAAGATGCGCGGCGACGCCTGCTGGCGCGAGCTCACCTGCCTCTACCACCACCACGAGACCCAGCCGATGCCCGGCCCGCTCAGCTGGTTCTTCCACCGTCTGCCGCGCCCCGTCCACCGGGTGGAGTGCGCGGCGAACCACGTGACCCAACTGGTTTTCCCGGTGATGCTGTTCACCCCGCAGCCGGTGGCCTCGTTCGCGGCGTGCGCCATGGTGGCCACCCAGCTGTGGCTGGTGCTGTCCGGCAACTTCGCCTGGCTGAACTGGCTGACGATCACCCTCGCGCTCTCCGCCGTCGACTTCGGCGCGCTCACGGGTCCCCCGCCCGCGGCCGCGTCGGGCGGGGCACCGGTCTGGTACGCCGTCCTCGTCTGCGCGGTGACCGTGCTGGTGCTGGTGCTCAGCCGGCATCCGGTGGCCAACATGATCTCGCCGCGCCAGGTGATGAACCGGTCCTTCGACCCCCTCCACCTGGTCAACACCTACGGGGCGTTCGGCACCGTCGGGCGGATCCGCGACGAGGTCGTGGTCGAGGGGACCGCCGACGAGGTGCCCCGCGAGGACGGCGCCTGGCGGGAGTACGGCTTCAAGGGCAAGCCGGGCGATCCGCTCCGGATGCCGCGCCAGTTCGCCCCGTACCACCTGCGGCTGGACTGGCTGATGTGGTTCGCGGCCCTCTCCCCCGGTTACGCCCGGGACTGGTTCGGGCCGTTCGTCGAGCGGCTGCTGGCGGGCGACCGGGACACGCTGCGGCTGATCCGCCACAACCCCTTCCCGGACGCCCCGCCGCGGTTCGTACGGGCCCGGCTGTACCGGTACCGGTTCACCACCTGGCGGGAGCTCCGCGAGACGGGCGCCTGGTGGCACCGCAGGCCGGTGCGCGAGTACCTGCCGCCGACCCGGCTCGCCGGAGCCCGTGCCTCAGAGCCCGAGTAGGGCCGCCTCCCGCTCCGCGGAGAGGCCCGGCGCGGGCCGGTCGGAGCGCTGGGGGGCGACACCGCCGAGCGAGTTCAGCCAGGCCCAGGTGTCCGCGGCCGTCTCCTCCACGGGGCGGCACTTCAGGCCCGTCTCCAGGGCCCGGGTGGCGTCGCCGCCGAACATGTGGGTGTGCGCTTCGCCCTCCGGGATCCAGACGGGCAGTTCGGTCCACGGCTGGATCCCGGCCTCCTCGATCAGGGCCTGGTCGGTCCAGCGCGGTTCCAGGGGTACGCCGGTGGCGGCGGCGCAGGCCTCCAGGAGGCTGCCCATGGTGGCGTGGCCGAGCGGGGAGATCAGGTCGTAGGCGCCGCCGAGGCCGGCCCGCGCCGCGTCGAGGGTCCAGTGCGCGAGGTCGCGCACGTCGATGTACTGGAGCGGGAGTCCGGGGCGTCCGGGGGCGAGGAGGGGGCCGCCGCGCGCGACCCGGTTCAGCCACCAGGGCAGCCGGCCGACGTTCTCGTAGGGGCCGAGGATCAGCCCGGCGCGCACGAGCAGCGCGCGCTCCCCGAAGGCGTCGACGGCGGCGATCTCGGCGCCCCTCTTGTCCTCGGCGTAGGCGACGGAGTCCGCGTCGGGAGACCCCTCGACCAGCGGGGCGTCCGGGCTCGCGGGCGCGGGGTAGGCGTAGACCGAACGGGTGGAGACGTACGCGTACCGGCCGGCCCGGCCGGCCAGCAGGTGGGCGCTGTCGCGGACCGCGGTGGGGGCGCCGCCCCAGGTGTCGACGACCAGGTCCCACTCCCCCTCGGCGAGGGAGTCCAGACCGCCCGGGAGCGTACGGTCCCCGTGGAGGGCGGAGGTTCCCGGCGGGGGCGCGTGGTGGCCCCGGTGGAAGACGGTGACCTCCCAGCCCCGTTCCAGGGCGTCTTCGGTGATCGCGCGCCCGACGAATTCGGTCCCACCCAGCATCAGCAGCTTCATGGGGACGACCTTGCCGGGGCGGGCGCGCCGCGGGAAGTGGTGATCGCCCACAGCGATGACGCTCACGGCGTAGGCCGGACGGGAACCGTGCGGAGAGGGGGACACGGAACGGCCCCGCGACGTGCCGCGCCCCCGTCACCCTCGGGTGCGGGGGCGCGGCAGACTCCGGCTCTAGTCGATGCCGGGCAGGATGTGCGGCTCCGCCAGGTCGTCCTCGTAGCCGGCCAGCCGGATGGGTGCGGAGCGGGCCCAGACCTCAAGGCTGCCGAGTTCGTCGGACCGCGTGCTCGCCCTCCATCCCGTGCGCTCCATGGTCGGGTCGGTCTTGGTCATCTCAGTCACCGCGCACTCCCTTGTGTCGCGTAACCCGGCGGGCTCGTCCGCGCGCCGGAATAGGGATATAGAAGGTCTTCCGGACGCGGTGGCGCCATGGTGGAGCGGGGCCCGGGTGAGGCTCCTTGCGCTTCAGGGTACACATATGAGCGGGGGCCCGCTCGATGGAACGGTAAAATCCGCGCTGGACCGCTTGTTTTCTCCCCGAGTTCAGGAAGTCGCCCACCGGCGTGTCCGCCGGGACTGATCTGCTCGGGTGCGGAGGCACGCGAGCGGCGACGACAGAGGGAGTCACGGTGGCGAGGTCAGGCGTACCCGCGTTCGGCAGTGTCGACGAGCTGATGGACCTTCTGCACGCCCATCACGAGGCCCCGGACGCTTCGGACCGCGACCTCGGACTACAGACTGCGGCGCTCCTGCGCCGCTCGCATCCCTTCGACAAGGAACTCCAAGTGGCCGGACTGGTCCACGGCCTGGGCCGGCTGCTGTCCCGGGAGGCCTGTCTCGGGGCGCCCGCGGACCCGGCGGAGCGCACGGCGGAGGCGGTCCGTCCGCTGCTGGGCGACCGGGTGGCCCGGCTCCTGCGGCCGCCCGCCCCGGGCTCTGCGGGCGCCGATCCGGAGGCGGAGACGCTGCGCCAGGCGGCCCGTGCGGGCCGGGCGGCGGGGCTGGACGCCGGGGTGGTGGAGGACTGGCGCCCGGTGCTCGAACTCGTCGCCGCCGGGGCCTATCAACTCTGAGGCGCGATGCGCCCGAACGGGTGAGGAGGGGGTGGACGACCCGTGCCGTCCACCCCCTCCTCACCCCGTACCGCCGCGAACGCGGCGGCGGTCCTACCAGTTGGCGGGGGCGTAGTCCTTCAGGAAGACTCCGTAGAGGTCCTCGCCCGCCTCGCCCCGGACGACCGGGTCGTAGACGCGGGCCGCGCCGTCCACCAGGTCGAGCGGGGCGTGGAAGCCCTCCTCGGCCAGGCGCAGCTTGTCGAAGTGCGGGCGCTCGTCGGTGATCCAGCCGGTGTCGACCGAGGTCATCAGGATGCGGTCGGTCTGGAACATCTCCTGGCCGCTGGTCCGCGTCACCATGTTCATCGCCGCCTTGGCGGCGTTGGTGTTCGGGTGCCCCGCGCCCTTGTAGCCGCGGCTGAAGACGCCTTCCATCGCGGAGACGTTGACCACGTACGCACGCCCGCTGGACGCCTTGCGGGCGGCCTCGGCCATCGCCGGCCGCAGCGCGCTGATCAGGATGAACGGCGAGGTGTAGTTGCAGAGCTGGGTCTCCAGCAGCTCCACCGGGGAGATCTGGTCGATGGTCTGCACCCAGGTGTTGGACTCGACGACGTCCGGCAGCAGGCCGCCCGCGTCGATGGCCGTGCCCGCGAGGTGCCGCTCCAGGCTGGCGTTGCCGGCGACCAGGGCGAGGTCGGCGACCTTCTGCGCCTCCAGCCCGCTCACGCCGACGGGCAGCGCCGTCAGTCCGTCGACCGCGCCGGAGTTGAAGGCGCCGATGACGTGGTGGGCGGGGAGCTCGCCGGCCGGCAGCGGGGCGCTCTCCCCCTCGACCAGGGCGGCGTAGGCGGTGGGCAGCCGGCGCACGGTCTGCGTCGCGTTGTTGATCAGGATGTCCAGCGGTCCGGCCCCCGCGACCTGCTCGGCCAGCGCCACGGACTGGGCCGGGTCGCGCAGGTCGATGCCGACGACCTCCAGGCGGTGCATCCAGTCCGCGGAGTCCTCCATCGCCTTGAAGCGGCGGATGGCGTCCTTGGGGAAACGGGTGGTGATCGTGGTGTGGGCGCCGTCGCGCAGCAGCCGCAGGGCGATGTACATGCCGATCTTGGCCCGGCCGCCGGTGAGCAGCGCGCGCTTGCCGGACAGGTCGGCGCGGACCTCGCGCTTGGCCCGGTTCTGGGCGGCGCAGCCCGGGCAGAGCTGGTGGTAGAAGTAGTCGACCTCGACGTACCGGGTCTTGCAGACGTAGCAGGAGCGCGGGCGCTGGAGTATTCCGGCGATCCGGCCGGCTTCGGTGACCGAGGAGGGCAGGATGCCCTCGGTCTCGTCGTCGATGCGCTCGGCGGAGCCGGTCGCGGTCGCCTCGGTGACGGCCTTGTCGTTGGCGGTCTTGGCGGCGCGGCGCTCCTGGCGGCGGCGCTGCTTGACCGTGCGGTAGAGACCGGCGGTGGCACGGCGTACGGTGATGGCGTCCGGGTGGTCGACGTCGAGCTTGTCGAGCTCGTCGAGCACGCTGAGGCAGAGGGCCAGCCGCTCGGGGTCGATGCCCGGCCCGTATGCGTGGTTGTCTTCGGTCACCGTCATGGCCGCTGCCGTTCCCTGTTCGCTCGTCCGCGTCCGCCTGCTGCGGAGGTCCCAAAACCGCCACTGTACGGAGCCGACACGCCCGGGACCAAACCCGAATCCGCGCGCCTCACCCACCGCGAGCCCCCTGTCACGGTACGGATGGATTCGTCACGCTCCGTACGCTCCGTGACACGGCCGCCGGAATGTGGTGGGTACTCCTTCCGGTGTATGCCAGGAGGATGACCCGCCCGCCGATCATGGAGCCCGTTGGCGGATGAAGAGCGGCCCCGGGTGGGGCATCGTGGAATGCATGAGCGCCCTGGCCCTGTCGGTCCTCCTCTGCCTGGTCTCCGCCGTCGCGTACGCGAGCGGTGCGATCGTCCAGGAGCACGTCGCGGCGAGCTCGCCGGACGGCTCCTGCGCACCGCTGCGCCGGGCCGGCTGGTGGGTGGCGGTCGCCCTGAACGGGCTCGGCGCCCTGCTGCACGTACTGGCGCTCGCGTACGGGCCGCTGAGCCTGGTCCAGCCACTGGGCGCGCTGACCATCGTCTTCGCCCTCCCGATGGCGGCCGTCTTCGTGGGACGCCGGGCGGGCGCGGCGGCCTGGCGCGGGGCCGTCCTGGCCACCGTCGGCCTGGCCGGGCTCCTCGCCCTGACCGGCGGGGACGCCTCGGGCCGGGAGGCCCTGGCCGGCACGGAACGGACCCTGCTGCTGTCGGTGACGGCGGGCGCCGCGGCGGTGCTGATCATGGCGGCCCGGCGGGCGCACCGGGCGGTGCTGCGCAGCGTGCTGCTGGCGGCGGCCGCGGGTACGTCCTTCGGGATGGCCTCCGTGTTCACGAAGTCGGTCGCGGAGGGCTTCGAGGCGGGCGCGTCGGCCGGGCTGTGGCCGGACCTGGCGGCGATCGCCGTACTGGCGGCCGGCGGCCTGCTGCTCTCGCAGGCCGCGTACCGGGGTGCCGGGCTGACCGCGCCGCTGGCCACGGTGACCGTCGTCAATCCGGCGGTGGCCGCGGCGGTGGGCATCTCGTTGTTCGACGAGGGCTTCCGCTACGGCACCGCCGGAGCCGTGGCCGCGCTGACGAGCGCCGTGGTGGCGGCGGCGGGCCTGGTGCTGCTCACGGCCGTGCCGCCGCACGTGCGGGGGTCAGATGCCGACGCCCTTGCCGCGGAGGTACTTGAGGGGGTCGATGTCGGAGCCGTAGCCGGGGGCGGTGCGCATCTCGAAGTGCAGGTGGGGCCCGCTGGTGTTGCCGGTCGAGCCGGAGCGGCCGATCCGCTGGCCGCCGGAGACCTGCTGGCCGGCCTTCACGCCGAGCGCGGAGAGGTGGGCGTACTGGGAGTACCGGCCGTCGGCGTGCTTGATGACGACCTGGTACCCGTAGGCTCCCGCCCAGCCCGCCGACTCCACCGTGCCCGGACCCACGGCCTTGATGGTGGTGCCGGTCGGCACCGGGAAGTCGACGCCCGTGTGGTAGCCGCTGGACCAGGAGGATCCCGCGACGCGGTAGGCCGTTCCGAGGGCGGCGTCGACGGGGGCGGTGAAGCCGCCCGAGGCGGGCTTCTGCTCCGCTGAGGGCTTCTCGGCCGGCTTCGGGGCCGGCTTCTCCGCCGGCTTCTCGGCCGGCTTCTCGGCCGGCTTCTCCACTGGTTTGGCCTGGCCCGCGGGCTCCACGGGTTTGACCGGCTCGGCGGTGCGCGGCGGCTTCTCCGGGTTCTGCGCGGGCGGCGCCGCCGGAGCGGTGGTCACGCGGAGCGTGAGCCGCTGCCCCGGGAAGATCATGTCGGGGTTGCCGCCGACCGTGCTCCGGTTGGTCTCGTAGAGGGCCTGCCAGCCGCCCTCCACGTGCTGTTCGACGGCGATCGTCGAGAGCGAGTCCCCGGGCGCGACGACGTACGGGTTCGGCAGCACCGAGGTGCCGGTCGGGCGGGGCATGGTGACGGGCGTCCCGGTGGTGGCCTTGGTCGCCTGGAGCCGGTCCATGGGCGCCTGCGTCCGCGCGGGCTCGGGCCGGTCCTGCTCGGCCGGGGCCGGCCTGGACCGGGACGGCTCGGACGGGGACGGCACGGGCTTCGGCGAGGCCGTCCCCGCGGTGGCGGGCGCCGGACCGCTGCGGCTGAGTCCGGACTGCGGACCACAGACGGGCCAGGCGTGCGGGCCCTGCCCCCTGAGCACCTTCTCCGCGACCGCGATCTGCTGGTCCTTGGTCGCCAGGTCGGCGCGTGCGGCGAAGGCGGTGCCGCCGAAGTCCCGCCAGGTGCTCTGGCTGAACTGGAGCCCGCCGAAGTAACCGTTACCGGTGTTGATCTTCCAGTTGCCGGTCGCCTCGCACTCGGCAACCTTGTTCCAGGTGTCCACGGAGGCGGCGTGCGCGGCCCCCGCCCCGATGAGCGGGAGCGCGATGCCCGCGCCGCCCGCGGTGACGGCGAGCGAGGCCCGGTTGATGCTGCTCGGCTGGTACCGGCGGTGCCGGCCCCGTACACCCATGGGAGCCCCCTTGAAGACATCAGGAACCGCACAACCTAACGTCGCCCCACATCGCTGACAAGGGCCACAACCAGCCGCCCTGAGGCTGGAGTTGGGCACACGTCGAACAGTGGGACGGCGTTCGCGCGGACTGACGTACGGGGTCACCCGCCGGGGGGCCCGCCGGGTCCCTCAGCCGAGCGGGCCCGGCTGCGGGACCGGAGCGGGGCCTGGCGGCGCGGGCACCGGATCGGGCTCGGGGAACGGCGCCGGAACCGGCGGCACCGGCCGCGGCACGGGCCCGGGGTCCGGGAGCGGCGGGAACGGGGCCGGAATCGGGTCGGGCTCGGGCGGCGGGGGCTGCGTCTGCTCTGCTTTTCGCTCCATGAGTCCCACTTTCCCCCGATCCCTTCCGCTATGCCCCCGGGAATGCGGAGACGGTGTCCGCTCCGCGCAGCCGCAGGGCCGCGGCCAGGCCGGGGCCGGGGCTGGAGAGGACGGGCACACGGGTGCGGGCGAGCGGGGCGGCCCCGGCCATGGAGGCCTGGGCCAGGACGATGACGTCGGCGTCCGTGACGGCGTCCACCGCCTCGGCCACCAGCGCGAGGTGACCGGCGGCGTCCCCGGCCGCGAAGAGGTCCCAGGCCCCCTCCACGAGCCGCGTACGGACGGACACCGGCCGGCCGGCGGACTCCTCGGCCAGCAGTTCCCCGGTCGGCGCGAGGGTCGACCGGAGGGTGGCCAGTACGGCGATCCGCGGGCCGGTACGGACGGCCTCGGCCGCCATCGGCCGGTCCACCCGGAGCACCGGGACGCCGAGGGCGGGTGCCAGGGCCTCGGCGACCGCCCCGAGGGTCGAGCAGGTGACCAGCACGGGCCCGCCCGCGCCCCCGAGCAGCCCGCGCAGCTCCCCGGCCACCGCCTGCGGGCCGTGGGCGCGGGCCCGCTCCAGCAGTTCCGGGCGCACCAGGTGCCGCAGTACGGCCCCCGGGTGGTCCCGGTCGCGCAGCGCGTCGAAGACCGGGACGTGCACCCCGGAGGTGTGGAGCAGCGTCAGCGCGGTCACCACTGGCCGGAGTCGGCGTCCAGCTGCGCCTTCGCCGCCTCGACGACAGCGGCCGGGGGCACGGGTGCCCGGTCGGGGTGCTTGGCGGCCCAGCTCGCCGCGTAGGGGCAGAGCGGGACGACCGGCACGCCCTCGGAAGCGGCGATCCCGTAGAAGGTCCCCACCAGGTCCCCGGCGATCCCGCGGCCCTCGTGGCCCGGCTCGACCACCGTGTGGACCGCGACCAGCGCGTGCGGCTCGGCATCGAGGACGAAGTAGGCGATGAAACCGACCACCGCCCCGTCCTCGACGGCCAGCAGCCGCCCGGCCTCGCGCTCGTCCAGCAGCTCGATCGCCATGTCCCCGACTCCCCTCAGACAGCCACCGCGTGGGGGCTGCGCTCCTGGTCCGTGCCCGGTACCGGGGCGGACGGGTCCGACCCCAGCTCGATGATCCTGTTGTCCGCGTCCACGTGGACCACGCGGGGCGAGAACGTCCGCGCCTGCGCGTCCTCGATCTGCGCGTAGCTGATCAGGATGACCAGGTCCCCGGGGTGCACCAGGTGCGCGGCGGCCCCGTTGATCCCGATGACGCCCGAACCGCGCTCGCCTTCGATGACGTACGTCTCCAGCCGCGCGCCGTTCGTGATGTCGACGATGTGCACGAGCTCCCCCGGCAGCAGGTCCGCCGCGTCGAGGAGATCGGCGTCGATCGTCACGGAACCGACGTAGTGCAGGTCGGCCTGGGTGACGGTGGCCCGATGGATCTTGGACTTGAACATGGTGCGCAGCATTTTGAACTCCTAGAAGACGGCTCCCTGCCAGCTTTCTGCAGGTCAAGGGCGGTTTTCACTTTACACTGACACGCGTCGGATCGAAGATTAAAAGGAACATCGATTCCCGCTAGCGAGAACGCACATTGCCTGCACTTCCGTGCGAACCAGGCTGTCGTCACGCAGCCGAGCAGGCGCTTGCGCGAACAACCGTCTCGGAATGTCGGGGGACGGATGCTGAGCAGATGCTGACTTACTTGACGAAGCGTCAGACACGTGGGGGGCGCAGGACGAGTCGCTCCCCTGGTGCACCTAAGACTTGGTCATCGAGCAGCTGGTCGCCCGGGGAGGCGGGCTGCCCTTCCCCTTCCGGGCCAGTTGCCGTGCCGACGTGTCCCGCTCTTCGACCTGCCCCCAGGGGGCGTGCCGCGTGCCGCTCAGGATGGGGCAGCTCGACCTCGTTCGTCTATGGGGAGGGTTCGGACCCCGGCGGCAGTTCAAACCGGAGGCGCATGGCCGTCCCGACGATGCGGTAGCAGGCGAGGCCGGGCGCGCTGAACGGGTTGGGGAGAGGGGTGATGCGTCGGTGGGTGCTGTCGAGGACGTGGGAGACGTAGACGATGGTGTACGTCTCGTCCGGGCGAAGGTGACTTGCTCGTTCGACTTCGGACTCGCCGAGTTCGAACTCGCCCCGGTCCCCGGTCGAGGCCTTCACCTCGTACAGGAAGGTGTGATCCCCGTCGTGGATGAGGAAGTCGTAGCCGAGGCTGTCGTCGCCCGAGCCGTCGGCGAAGACGTAATGGCGTAGCCCGGACTTCCAGGATTCCTCGCGGGGGACGCCGTACTGCCGCTGCAACCAGGCGGCCACTGCCACCTCTCCTGCGAGTCCGACAGCCCTGTCCTTCTGGGTGTCTCGGGGGACGGCTCGGTATCCCCCGCCGCGGCTGACTACCGCGGAGGTGGTTCGCTGTCTCGGGAGTGCGGGTGCCGACGGTGTGCCGGGCTGCGGGGAGGCGGAGAGTTGGTCGGGGGTGAGGTCGGCGGCGATCTGACGCGCGAGATCGCGCAGATCGTCCGGGCCGATCGGGAGCGCGCGACCGTTGAGGAGGAGCGATGGGCCCGGGGTGGCGGGGAGAGGGGTGCCACTGCTGGATAGGCTCGGTTTGAGGGGTGGGGGGTCGTTCAGGCCCAGGTCGGCCACCCGGTCCGTGGCGGCCATGCCTTCGGGCCAGTGGCCGTGGGTCTGGAGCCAAGCAATCAGTGCACGGACGCCGATCGGTTCGAAGTCGAGCAGGCCTTCGGCGTCCATCGCCGACGCGACCTCGGTGGCCGACGGCAGCAAGGGGCCCTCGCGGCCCTGGCGGCTGAGCCATACCTCCATCCGGGCGCGCAGGCGGGGAAGGAGCGCGTGAACGGCGTCGAGGCCCCCTTCGTGGATCTCGGCCACCGGACGCGGCGGGTGCTGTCGGGCCGGTGCCGGAGGCAGGTGGGTGGCGGTCCATGCCTCGGCATGGGCGTCGAGCCGGTCGGAGGTGAGATCCCAGTGGACGAATCCCCACTGGGGGTCCGGCTCCAGTCCGGGAAGCGACCGCAGCCGGATGTACTCCGTGAGGGGGGCGCCAGCCTTGTACGTCGTCAGGTAAGCGTCACGGACGCGGTCGGCTAGTCGGGCCCGGTTCTCCTGCAACCAGGCGTGGAACTGCCGTTGGTGGGTCTCCGAGTTGTCGACGGTCGGCAGGCCCAGCGTCCCCCAGGCCCGGTTGGCCTCGGACAGGGGCACTCCCAGGGCGGACAGCTTCCGCTGCCAGTCGTTGTCGTCCACGAGCCCCAGGAGGTGGTCGGCCCGGTCGAGATCGAGCCGGGCCACGAGCCAGTCGTGGAGTTCGCCGCGGTCGTGGAGGTCCTCCTGTCCCCGCCGTAGTTCCTCGGCGAGGTCGGGGTCTGCGCAGGCGAGCAGGGGGACGAGTCGGGCGCTGCCGGAGCGGATCGAGGCACGGTCTGCGAGGACGGCCTCCAGTCGTTGCGGTGGGATGCCGACCACGGCGGCGATGTCTGCGTCGGTGACGTCCGTGACGGCACGGCCGCGGCGCTCCAGTTCGATCAGTGCCAGCCGTACCGACGTAGCCAGATATGGGGCGCCGACCAAGGTGCTCAGGGCGGTGGAGGCGGTCTGAAGCACGTGCCAGTCGGAGGATCGCTGCGCGCACACGACCACGACGCAGGGTTTCTCCGGGTCGTCGTGCAGGAGGGAGCGGTCGTCGCCGGGGTCGTCGAGGGTATGCCCGGCTATGTGCGTGACCGTGGTCCGGGCGGACACGGCACCGCAGATCTCCAGTCGACGTCGTACCTGGTGTGAGGAGGGGACCTCGGGCCGGGAGGAACGGTCGTCGTCGAATTCCACGAGCGCGGCTAGGAGGGTGTGCAGCCAAGGCCCGGCCAGGGTGAGCAACGGTACGCGGGGTGCGTCGGCGATTGGCAGCAGGTCCACGCGGATGTCGACCTCCGCCTCGCTCGTCCTGCGGACCGAGTGGCATCCCTGTGCCGCCAGATGGACGTGGACGCGTCGCCCCAGCGCCCGGTCGTCGAGGGGGAGGACTGCCACGGGCGCCTGCTCGAGCAGCCTGCGGTTCTGTGTTCCCGCCACATCGGGCACGTAGACCGGTTCGGCCTCTGGTCCGGTCGGGAGGACGTCCAGTGTGCCGGCCCTGCTCACGAGGAGTTCGGGCAGGTGTCCGGGATGACGGCCAGGGTCAGTCTCAGTCGAGGGAAGCAGATCCGCCCAGGCCTGTTCGTAGGCCCTGCCCAGCAGGTGGCCGAGGCGGCCCTGCCGAAGCCGGGGCATACGGCGCAGCAAGACGGGCAGGTGGCGCAGCCGGTCGCCGGCGGTCTCCGGGTCCTCCCAGCGGCGTACTCCGAGCAGGCGCAGGCGCCTGAGAACGCGATCCGACTGTCGCAGACGCAGGGCGGCGGAGGTGACATTGAGGAAGGTGGGCGGCGCCTCCGCAGCGCCCCACCACCACGCCTGGCCCGACGTGGTGAAAGCGGGGGCGTCTTCGTCGTCTCCCGTCTGGGGAATCCACGGCGCTCGGCTCAAGAAGGCCGCCAGCGGGGTGGGCCACGGTGTGCCCTGCCGGTCGGAGCCGCCCGCGAAGCGGAACTCGAGGGCGTCGGCGGGCCAGGTGTCCAGGCCGTGGATGATCAGCTCCGCGTAGAGGCGGCGGCTCTCCTCGTCGAACGCGGCGTACTCCCACTGGCCGGGGAGCATGGCCACCCTCTTGCGGGTGGGGCGGTACTCGACGGTCTGGTAGAGATCGTCGCGACGCTTGGGCCAGCGCTCGGCGGTCGACCGCCACTGGTCCCGCTCGTCCGAGTTCAGGCTCAGCGCCCACAGTCCAGGAAAAGCGGGCGGGTAGTTGAGATGCTGCCCCTTCACCGCCTGGGACGTTGCGACGTAGGTCGGTAGCAGGCCGTGGCGGACGCCCTGCTGATCGAGAAATCGCCGCAGGGTCTGTGCGTCGATCCGGGTGCCGACACAGATCGCCTCAGCGGGGCGGACAACCCGGTCGGCCGCGGCGGCCAGAGCACTGGAGGCCCCCTCGGTGCGCTCGAGGAAGCGCGGCAGCGTCCGGTCGATCCCGCTGTGCGAGCCCGTCCAGCCGTCGCCGAACATGGCCTCCGTCGCGCGCATCCAGCCATTGCGGCCCGGCACCAACAGTCCTTTGATCACGGGGCCCTTGCCGTTCCGGTCCAGGGACGACGCCCACAGGGCGCAGGCGAACAGCAGGTGCTCGCGCAGGGCTTCGTCGTCCTCTCGGTTCTTGCCCATGGCTTCGCCCAGCACGTCCAGGAGGGCTTGCGGGCTGTACTCACGCACCAGCCCCTGTTCCTCCAGCCAGGTGCGACCGCGGGACCGACGGCTTGTACTCCTTCCCGTCCAGGCGATCTCCGTGTGGACGAAGGAGATGCAGTCTGCGAGGCCGGGCGGAAGGCCGGGCAGCGCTGACGACGGCCCGTCCGAGCGGCGGAAGAACAGTCCTGGGTCCCCTGCCGGAGCCGGCTTCCCCTCGGCCGTGAGGACGATTTTCCTGCCCTTCAGCTCCTCCCCGGTGCGGGGGAAGCAAACCGAGAGGTCGTGGTAATAGTCCGCCCACTTTCCCGCGTCGAAATGCCCCTGGGCGAGGGCCGAGGCGACGCTCTCCGCCCAGCCGGCGAGCACGGTGGCAGGCGGGAGGAGCCCCAGTCCACGGACTGTACCCAGCGCGACCAACCGCTCGGCTCGCCGGGCATGGAGCTGTGGGTCAATGACCTGCCGGACCCCGGCGGCTGCCACGGCCTGCGGTGTGAACACGCGGGCTTGGTCGGGGCGGTGCCACAGGTAGCCGTGGCGGTACGAGGTGCGCGCGCCCGCGGGGTGCAGTACCGGCATGAACGGCACATCGTCGAACTCGCGGTCCCGTGCCTTGAAAGCCAGCTCCAGGCGTCGGACCTGGTTAGGCTCCCAGCACATCAGGTCGACTAGAGCACCTGCGGGCATGGTGACGCGCCCCTCGTCAACCAGTACGGCCGCCTGCGCACAGGCCTCGGCCGCGGTGTCGAGCAGCAGGTCGTTCCACTGCGTGGACTCCGCCATGGTGCGTCGGCTCACATCCGTGTGGAAGGGAGCGTTGACGAACCCGCGTACCGGGCATGTCCGTTGTGCCCCCATTGGCAGGAACGTGTACAGCCTTCCGCGCTCCAGCGGCTCGCCCGCGGGCACCGCAACGCTGACCACCGCCGAGTCGCCCAGTGCCTGCCAGCCGTCCTTCAGCGGTCCGGACACCAGGCCCGCAGCGATGGCCCCGTGCGCGCGCTCACGGTCCACGACGGCCGTCACCATGATCAGGCGGGTACGACGGCGCAGTGTAATCTGCTGGATCTTCAGGCCGCGCGAGGTGAAAAGCGCGTCCACCTTGCGTTTGTAGACGCTCGGGCGCCCCCGGCCACCCACCCGGTGGGTCACGGACACCTTGCCGAGACGGTCGAGAAAGAGCTCGAACGGTGCTCTGTCATCAGCCAGTTCGCGCAGCTGGCGTACCGCCTCCAGCCTCGCCTCGGCCGACCGCAGAGGGAGCCGGACCACGGTCACCAGTCTGCGTCGACGGAAGGACGCCACTGCGGCCGGGACGTCGTCCACCGGCACGGGGACCTTCAACGAAGAGAGGTTTGTGCGCAGTTGGCCAGCAGCCTCCGGGCGGCCGGACGCAATCTGGTCCGCCAGCCAGTCGAAGTCCTCGTCCCGGGCGAATCGGAAACAGAACCCGTCGAAGGCCTTGGATGCGGAACCCACGACGCTGTACAGCTCGGGGGCGGAGGTGAGCTGAAGCACGCTCTTGAAGCCGACACCCTTGTGACCGATACCCTCGTCGGGTCGCTTGCTCGACAGACCGATGCTGCACAGCGCCTCGAAGTTCTTGTACCCGAGGGGTCTGCCGCCGTTCGCCACGTAGAGCACGCCGTGCTCGCCCTCGTCCTCGTCAAGGACGATCTCGACGCGGCCGTCGCCGTGCCGGGCGGGGTGCGCGTCATGAGCATTTTGAAGGAGCTCGACCAACACGCGCCCCTTGTACTCGGGCGAGAGCATCTGCTCCGTGACTTCTTTGAGTTCGCGAGCGGCGCGGCGTCCGCGCTTGAGGTCGGAGAGACACCCCTCGGCTTCCATGACCGCCGTCGCGACGACCCGTTTCCGCCTGGCCGAATTGCCGAGGCCCGTGGACCGCCTCGCTCGCCTCTGTCCGTCGGTCACTCTTCCCCCATGAAGCTCCCTGGAAGTACCGATGCCGACGATAGAGGTGACCACGGACATTCGGACGCACATCTGACGCCCTCGCCCATGCGGGGTGCCTACCGAGTCGGTTCCAGCCTCAGCACACCCCCGCCGCGCTGCGGGCCGGCTGGGCTCTCACCAGCCGTGACGCCGGGCCGCGATCCGGCTGCCGCTTCGCCGAGGTCTGGAAGCCCGGCGAGCCGTCGTCGGCCATCCCGATCGCCTGCAAAGGCAACCACAGCAACGCCGCCACCTCGCACACCCAGCTGGCGTCCGCCTCCGCCCATGTCGAGGCAGTCCATATCGGCGCATGGAACGAGACGCCGGTCCTGGTGTTCAGTACGGAGCTTCCGACCGAGGGCCCCCTCACGGTGCGCGCCTTGCAGGCACGGGGAACCGGAGGCCGACTGAACGGCGCGCCGGACACCCCCGACAACCATCTCGATCAACCCGTCGACGACGAGAACATCTACCCGGGAATCCAGCGGCCCTCCCAGGGCGACGAACCGCCAGTGCCCGAGCCAGGGTTCCACGTCCAGCCCGAGCACTATCCGTGGTTTCGGCGCGTCCTCGCCCGAACCGCCGCCGCCGGCCTGACGGCCTTCGCAGGAGACGGCACAGCCACCGCGCAGTACCTCACCAAGAGGCAAGGTCAGCGACACTTCACGGGCCTGATCCATGCCGCCACCGACAGCGTCCAAGACGCGTACGTCCAGCTCTATGGCATCGACTTCGTCGGCACCGATCACGTCTTCCGTCTCAACAGGACCCGGGTCGAGGCGTTCTCCGGAGTCGCGAAGGACCTTCTCCACCATCTCGAGAACGGCCAGTTGGAGCGGTACCGCACCGCGGTCCACGCCCAACGGAAGGCATGGCCCCTTCTCGGATGGGACTCGAAGTGGAACGGCCCTGTCTCCATCCATCAAGACGGCTCCGTACTCGCGATGCGCGTACTGACCTGACCCTGCCCGGGCAGGTGTGACGGTGTCGCGCCCGGGTCCATGCGGGCGCGGCACCCGGCCATCGCCGCTGGCATGAGGGGGAGCGGAAGGGCTCCGATGCAGACGAGTGTTGGCAGGTCACGAGGCCCATCAGTCAGGCGTCATGTCGCTCCTCTTGCCCGGCCAGCTGCACTCGTAGCCGCTCAGCCTCGGCCTCGGCCCAGCGCAGTCGGCGCTCCAAGACAGCGCGAGCCTGCGGCGGGATTTCGGGCTTCGGCGCCTCATTGCGTGGAACGAGCCAGCCCACGCGCTGATACGCGACAATCGCGCGAGCGTGGGGACACGTATGGCAAGACCGTTCCGGCCTCGGACGCGGCCAGCCTGCCTCCAGCATCCGGCGGGTGTGCTCACGTTGGTGTTCGGATTGAAGCATCGGGTCTGAATCCCAGACCTGCTCGAATTCCTCGATCATCTGTTTCACCCTTGTGGGCCTGGCCGTCCGGGGCTGGTCAGCCTTCGATGCCAGTGGTGGTGTGGGCGGCCCCGACCGGTTTGGATTCAGGGGAGCCGCGCTGGCGGAGGTAGATGGACAGGACCACCATGGCGGCGACGGCGAGGAGTTCGGACTGCCAGTTCTGCAGGGTCCGGTTCCAGAAGTCGGGGGTGGCCACATATCCGGCCCAGCTGACGGGGTCCTCGAGTTGGCGGAGCTGCTGGTCGTTGTAGGCGGCGGTGCCGGTGATGGACTGGGCCAGCCAGGAGAGCACGAACAGGGTGCCCATGACGGTGCCCAGGGAGCGGGCGTAGAGGGTCTGGCGCCAGTCCTTGGTACCCGCCCAGCGCGGCGAGTCGGGGCGCGCGTGGTCGCCCATGCGCTGCTCCCGCTCGCCTTCATTGCCTGCTTTGTGGACCTTCTTGGACTCCGGGGAGCCTCGCTGGACGAGGTAGACCGTGCCGAAGATATAGAGGAAGAACTGCAGGAACTCCGATTGCCAGTTCTCGGTTACGTCCACGGCGAAGTCGGATGACATCAGGTATTCGCCGAAGCTGAGCGGCTGGAGGCCGTCGACCGTCATCTGTTCGTTGAACTCGGCGTGCCCGGCGATGGCCTGGCAGACGAGCACCACCAGGAAGGCGATGCCGAAGGCGAGGGTCAGGCTGTTCTCCCGCCAGAACCCTCTGCGCGGTTCGCGGCTGTCGGTCATCGCTGGAGCACCCCGATGGTGATGAAGTAGCCGAGCCCGCCCAGGATGACCACCAGGGTGGCGACGAACAGGATCCGCACGCCTCATGCCCCCTTGATCAGACAGTCGTAGGGCTGGCCGGGCCGCGGTGTGCAGCCGGCGGCCACGACCTTCCAGCCTCCGGTGAACAGCGACAGGAACAGGGTGTCGCCCGTCATACGCACCATCGCCTGCCGCCCGTACGCCTCTTCCTCTTGGATACCGCGCGTCCTGGGCAACTCCTGCGACGCGAACGCGGCGGGACAGGCCTTCTGCTCGTCCTGCTCCAGCTGTTTGCGGGTCTGCGGAGCCAGTAGCCCGCAGGCTCGGACGTGGTCGCCGGCCGCGACGGCGGCTTCGAAGGCGGCTCCTGCCGCGGCTGCGGCGTTCTGTCGTGCCGCAGGGGCCCCGCACCCGGCCGCTGCGAGCACCGCGGCAGCCACCAGGACCAGTCTGCCGCAGGGGCGGCCGGCTGTCCGGTGCCGTGATCGGGTCACTTCGAGTCGGAGCTGGGAACGGCCAGGGGATCGCGCGGTGCCTGCTTCTTCCCGGCCTCCAGCTCACCGCCCAGCTCCGTGAGCCTGTTGCGGCCCATCGCCGATGCTCTCCAGGACGTGGTCCGTCGTGTCGGGTGCGGCTCGCGGGCGAAGAACTTCTCTTCGATCCAGGCGTGGACGGTGAGCTCCTCGATCACCTCGTCGGCGATCCGGCGGCGTTCGGCCGTGTCATCGTCGGAGGTCTTCTCGAATCGCTTGAACAGCTTCTCGACAGTCTTGTGGTCTTCGCGCAGCAGCACGATCGCGTCCATGCGGGCACTCCTCGTCAGGTGTTGACGCGGCTGTTGGTGCCGTCATGGCCGTCGGCCTCGTCGTCGTCGAACCAGTAGTCGCCGGCCGCCAGGTACCGGAAGGAGTGGCCTTTGTGCGTGGGCAGGACCACCGTGGCCGCGCGCATGCCGTCGCCCCGGACCTGGAGCGGGTGCGCGGCGGGGTCCCAGTGGTTGACGAGTGCTGGCGGAGGCCCGAGCACCCTCGCACAGTGCTCCTCGCCCCGGTCCCGCACACGCCGCCGGAAGGGAGACGGTCACTCACCCGGAGGCAGGGGCGAAGCCCCGCCGGTCCCGGCGCCGCGTGGCCGCCTTTCCGCATCGCCTGTCGATCACCCCGCCTTCACCAACCGCGCACCCGGCACGATCCGCACGGCGCAGTACGCTGCTCATCTCCGCCTCTCTTTCGTGTGCCGGAGGGCCTCGATGCCCCCTTCGGAGAGGAGCACACGACTACTCACAGGGAGCTCGCCTCATTTCGTGCCGCTACCCGGCTTCTCGTCCGGCACCGGCGGCTCCACGCATCCGACGGTCCCCGGATCTGACGGCAGCAGCGACCCGCGCCCGCTCGTCTGAGTACTTCCGTTCGCCTCCGCCACCACCGAGGCACCCTCAGAACATGACCGACAATGAGATCAAGCTCAAGGCCATTGCCGCCCTGACGGCTCTGCGCGCCGACGTCGACGAGAGCCTCGTCTCGGAACTGCTGGAAGAGGTCATTCCAGACCAGTTCACGGTCTCTGCGGGAGCGGGTCCCGAAGAGGTCGGCCTGGCCGTACTGAGCCAGCTGTCCGAACCGCTGAGCGCCCTGGTCAGCGGATTCATCACCGCCTTCGAGGCAGTCGCGGACGCCTACGACGGGTCGGGCGCCGAGCCTCACACCGAAGAGATCCTCCAGCAATTGGCACTCCGGCTGGCCAGCGACGATCTGGGGTGAGGCGACCTCCGTGCTCCCAGGGATACTGCTCCTGCCGTCAGGGCACGGCGGGCGACGTCTCGCGAGCCGGGTGTCCAGGTCATGTTCGGGACAGTGCCCTGCGGCCACGAACAGTCGTCGGATGCGCACTCGTAGGTGCGCTCTACCAATCGCCTTGACGAACGGTTTCTAACCTCTGCCGACGAGACCTGCACGGTTTCCCGGGATCTCCCCAGGGCAGGCGGGGAGCACGGATCAGTCGAAGGCTCCGGTTCGGGCAGACCCGGCTGCCCGGTCGAGGCGACGGTGAGGTGACGGACATGGTCAGTCCAGCAGGCTTCACGCCGGGGACCGCAGCGGTCACCGGCTCGGATTCGGGAATCGGCCGGGCCGTGGCCGTCCGGTTCTCCCGGTCGGGCATCGACATGGGCATCACCTGACACACGGACGAACGAGGGGCGCACGACACCGCCGAGGAGGTCCGGTCCTACGGGCGCCGCGCGGTGCTTTCCCGCCTCGACCTCACTGCGCTGCCGGATGCGCGGACGTCATCGACGAACTGGCGGAAGAACTCGTGGGTCTGGACATCCTCGTCAACAACGCCGGCACCGGAACGGCGACACCTTTCGTCGACCTGTCCCTGGACACCGTGCGGGAGGTGTTGGACGTCGATCTCGTCGGGCCCTTGCTCTGCGGGCAGCGCGCCGCCCGCCGGATTCTCTGGCAGGGCCGGGGTGGCCGGATCGTCAACATCACCTCGGTCCACGAGCACCAGCCGCGTGTGGGCGCGGGCTCCTACTGCGCGGCCAAGGCCGGACTGGGGCTGCTCACGCAGGTGATGGCCCTGGAACTCGCCGAATACGGGATCACGGTGAACGCCGTCGCCCCGGGCGAGATCGCCACCCCCATGACCGGCAACGCGGACGCGGATGTCCACGCGGTGAGCAGGCCGGGCGTGCCCCTGGGGCGCCCCGGGGACGCCCGGGAGGTCGCCGAAGTCGTCGCCTTCCTTGCCGGCCCCGACGCCTCGTACGTGACCGGCGCGTCGTGGGCGGTGGACGGCAGCATGCTCCGCATGGGGCCCATGGCCGGTTCCCACGTGGACCACGACCGGTGGCGCAGGACATGACCGTACGCATGTCGCGAGTGCTGTCACAGCAGCGGGCGGATCCCCGGCTCCTCCGTGGCCCCGCTGCCGGATCCGTACCGGCCCACGGGCAGGACGGGACGGCCGTGGGTGTCTTCGAGCGCGAAGGCGGTCGCACCGTAGAGGGCAAGGAGGGTGAGGGCCAGCCCCGTCGCGCCGGCCGCGTCCTCCCAGGAAGGGGAGCGCGTGAGCTGGTGGATTCCGGTCAGAGCCATCCGCAGGGTCGCGCAGCCGATGACGGCGGAGGCCGCGAGATTGCTCCGGCCGGAGGCGGCGAGCGGCACGAGCAGGGCAACCGCCGCGGTGAGGAGGAACAGCCCCAGCGTGTGCCGGGCCTCCGGCGCGGGTCCGGCGGCGAGCAGTACTCCCTGGACCAGCCAGCTCGCGGCGAGGACGGCCATGGCCGTGGCGAAGGCGGTGTCCCGGCCACGGAAGCCGAGCAGCGCCGCGACGAGCTGGAGCGGGAAGGCGAAGGCACGAGCGCCACCGCATGGCGTTCGCCAGTTCGGGCACGCGGCCGGTGCGGGTACGCGTGTGGAACTGGTAGAGCGTGCGGCCGGTGGTGAGCCACAGCGGATGTGCGGTATCGGGCTGTTCGGCCGGTGGGACGTACGGCGCGGTGCGGGGGACGGCCTTGCCGTCCGGGTTCAGCGACCGGTAGGCGGCCTCGTCGTGCGGCGTTCCGGTGAGGAGGTCCTTCCCGTAGCTCTCGCAGTCCTCGGGGCGGCTGCGGAAGTGTAGAGGCGGTCCGTGCCGCCAGGACGGTCGGTGGTACAGGGCCACTGGATGCCGCCCCGCGCGCGGAGCAGGGCGTAGCTCAGTCCGCTGTAGTCGCAGGGGCGGCCGCGGCTGCACTCCTAACACGCTTCGAAGACCGTTTCCGGGTTCCGCCAGGGGATCAGCGGTGCGTTCGAGGCGTCCCGGAGGTCCACGCGGCGGGCGAAGTCCAGGAAGATGTCGAGGTCGGGGCGGGCCTCGCCGGGCGGGTCCACGGCCGTGAGGGAGAGGTGGACGGTGCGGTCGGCGTTGGTGAAGGTGCCGGTCTTCTCGCCCCATCCGGCGGCGGGCAGGACGACGTCGGCGAAGGCGGTCGTCTCCGTGGGAAACAGGTCCTGCACGACGAGGAAGAGCCGGTCCTGCCCGAGTACGGCGCGGATGCGGTCCAGTTCGGGGAGGGACACGGCCGGATTGGTGCCGGAGACCCACAACATGCGCAGGGAGCCTTCCTCGGCGAGGCGGATCATCTGCAGGGCGTGCGTGGGCGGCCCGTCGTGCGGGATGCGGTCGGGCGGTACGTTCCAGAGCTTCGCCACGTGCCGGGGGTTGGCCCAGTTGCGGAAGCCGGGGAGGTCTCCGTCGGCCCCGCATTCGCGGGAGTTCTGGGCGGTGGGCTGGCCGTTCATCTGCAGGACTCCGCATCCGGACCGTCCCAGCATGCCGCGGATCAGGTGCAGGTTGTTGACCTGGACCGCGGCGGCGGTCGCCTGGTGGGACTGGCAGAAGCCCTGCAGGACCGTGGACAGCAGCCGGTCCGCCTGGCCGAGCAGCCGGGCTGCCACCCGGATCTGCTCGGCGGGCACACCGGTCGCCTCGGCAGCGGCCTCGGCCGGCAAACGGGCCACGTGCCGGGCGAGGTCGTCGAAGCCGACGACGTGTGCGTAGATGTACCGCGGGTCGGTCCAGCCGCCTGCGATCACCTCGTGCAGGAGCCCGTTCATGAGGGCGAGGTTGGTGCCGGGTCTGGGCTGGAGATGGATGGTGGAAGCCTCGGACACGGGACCGGGACGGGGATCGACGCAGAGCAGAACGGGCGGATCCGCTCCCGCGATGCGGTCCAAGATCCGGCTCCACAGGACGGCCTGGGTCTCGGCCACGTTGTGGCCGAACAGGGCGACGGTGTCGGCGTGGTCGATGTCGGCGTACGAGCCGGGCTGGCCGTCACAGCCGAAGGACTCCTTCAGCGCCTCTGCGGCGGTGGCCGTGCACAGCCGGGTGCTCCCGTCGAGGTGCTTGGTACCCAGTCCGCCGCGAGCCAGTACGGCCAGCGCATAGTACTCCTCCAGGAACAGCTGCCCGCTGGTGTAGAAACCGATCGAGTCGGGGCCCGGCCCGTCCAGGAGCGCGCGGGCGCGGTCGGTGATGCGGGCCATCGCAGTGTCCCAGTCGCTCTCCCGCAGGACGCCGTCCTCCTTCACCAGGGGCCGCGTCAGGCGGTCCGGGGAGGCGAGGGCCTGCCAGCCGTAGAGGTCCTTGGGATCGAGCCGCCCCCGGTTGACCCGGTCGCCGGCCACGCCCCGGACGCCGACCAGCCGGCCGTCCCGGACCGCCAGCTCCATCGCGTCGCCGTTGGAATGGAGGTTGGAGGCGGTCGGGTACCAGGCGTCGACGCGAACGGCGCCGTCGCCGCTGCCGGGATCCGGACGGACGTACGAGTCGACGCGATCCGGCCAGGTGTCGCCCCGCCCCTAGGGGGTACGGCGCCCCCAGGGCTCCGCGAGGGGGCCGGGGGCGTGCTCGGGAGGAACAGAACCTTGTGTCTCTGTCATGGCAGGCGCCTGCCCCCCGCCTCGTACCGGCATGCTCGTGCCGGGTGCCGGATGCCGGCCGCGCGGACCGTCGCGTAGCCCGCCTCAGTCGGACGGCGGGGGGCCAGGTCCCGGTCAGTGCCGGGCGGCGGCCAGGGGTGCCGTGTCGAGCCCGGCGCCATCGCCGAGTCCCACCAGGAACTCCTCGAATGCCTCGGTGGAGGTACGGGATGGGGTCCAGCCCAGTTCCTCGCGCGCCCGGCCGGCGTCGAGCAGCGGCAGCCGGAGCACCGCGTCCAGGAGACCGGGCGCGGCCGGTACGAGGTGGAGTCGCCAGGCGGCGGCGAGCGCGGCCCGGGCCGCTCCGGCGGGAAGCGGGATCGTACGGGCGTGCCGCATGCGGGCAAGGGATGCGCTGTCGAGGACCGGGTCGGCGACGAGGTTGAACGGCCCGCGCACCGGCCGCAGGACGGCGCACCGGTACGCCTCGGCGGCGTCGTCGGTGTGCAGGGCCTGGAAGCGCAGCCCGCGGATCCCGGGCACGACGGGCAATAGCCCGGGCCGCACCAGCCACCAGGGCAGCAGCGGGCCGGCGAAGATCCGCCGCTGCTCGGAGGCGGAGGCCCGCTTGAACAGGAAACCCGGCCGCATCCGCACCACCCGCATCTGCGGGTTGGCCCGCTCGAAGCCGTCCAGGTACCGCTCCAGGTACGCCTTCTCCCGGGTGTACGCGGCCGCCGGCCACCCGTGCGTGGGCCAGGACTCGTCCACCGGACGGCCGTCCTTGGGGCCGGGAGAGTAGGCCCCGACCGATGAGGCGTGCACCAGCGCGGGCACCCCGCTCCGTGCACAGGCCTCGAAAACGCGCACCGAGCCGAGGACGTTCGTCTGCCAGGTCTCCAAGGGATCGTGGGTGGGCTGGAACTTCCAGGCCAGGTGCACCACGGCGTCCGCGCCGCGGAAGAGCCGGTCCAGGTCGCTGCCGCCGGGAGCGACGTCGGCCGCCTCCCAGCGCATCCCGTCCACCCGGTGGCCGGGCAGGCGGCGGGCCACACCGGTCACGTCGGACACCTTCGGATCCGCGGCTAGCGCGTGGATGACGCTGGTGCCCGCGTTGCCGGTCGCTCCCGTCACCACGACCTTCATGACGCCCACCCCGCTTTCGGCGTCCACAGGGCGCGGCGGCGCGCAGGGGCCGCAGCAGCCGCCCGGGGTGCGCCGCGCATGGCCCGTCCCACGGCCGCCAGCCGCAGCTCCTCCAGGGTGTCGGCCTGGCGTTCGGCGCGTGCGAGCAGCTGGCCGACGGCCTTCGTGTCCAGTGAGGGGTCCGAGCGGGCCAGTGTGTGCAGGGCCCGCCAGAGTTCCTTCTTGCCCTCGACGCCGAGCCTGATCGCCTCCAGTTCGATTACGTCGCTCAGAGGCGAGCGGGAGAGCAGCCTGCCGTTGGGCTTCAGCCGCCCCGCCTGCGCCACGGCCATGCCCAGGAGCATGCGGAGGTCCTTCGCGGGGATGTCCAGAGCCATCATGATCTCGCGCAGGCTGTCGCGGTCCTCTACGACTTCCTCGGCGAGGGCGGCCAGGCGCCGCCCGGCATCGGTGTCGCGGTGGGCGCGCGCCGCCCGCTTGACGAGGGCGATGCCCGCCCCCGCACCGGCGAGGTGGTCATTGAGGTAGATGCCCAGCAGGCGGTGGGGGTCCGGCGCGACCCGTTTCCCGGAGGTCTCCGATCGGCGGTGTTCCATGGCGCTTCGTCGCATTGCCCTGCTCCTTCCTCGGCCGGTCCGTCGGTCCACCCCGCGCCTGCCCGTTCAAGGGCCCGGCACACGGGGCGTCCACCGGTTACGACGACGCTCTCGTCGTCGTTTTCGCGGCGTTCATGGTGTGAGCCGCACGCGTGCGGGCAGGCGCCGTGCGGGTCCGGTGGATCCGCCACGGGACCGTTACGCGGAACGAGGAGGAGCAGCCATGCCTCGCGGTTCGAGTCCCAAGCGTGAACGGCAGTACGAGCACATCAAGGAGAGCGCCGAGCAGCGCGGTGAGAGCACGGAGCGGGCGAAGGAGATCGCGGCCCGCACGGTCAACAAGGAACGCGCGCGTGCCGGCGAGTCGAAGACCGCCAGCCGGTCCTCCACGCACGACATGTCTTCCTCGAAGCGGGGAGGACAGCGGTCCCACAGCGGCTCGCAGGGCCCTACGAAGGAACAGCTGTACAACGAGGCGAAGCAGCGCAACATCGAGGGGCGCTCGAAGATGGACAAGGCCGAGCTCAAGCGGGCCCTAGGACACTGACCACCAGCACGGGTACGGCCGGAGTCACCCTCTGTCCGAAGGGGTGTGCTCGAAGGTGATGTCGGCGCTCGGGCTGAGTTCGGCCGCCATGTTGCGTTCCATCATCCGCAGGGCCGCCTCGGCGAGGGCGGCATCGATATGAGCGACCGCGTCGAGAGCCACCACGACGTCGATGTGCCGGATGTGCGCGTCCAGTGCCGAGTAGAGCACGCACTGCTCGGTCACGCGCCCGCACAGCACGACCCGCCGGACGCCGAGCTGGCCCAGTAGGTAGGCCAGTGGCGTTTCGAAGAAGACGGAGTGCCGTGCCTTGACGACGAAGAGGGCGTCCTCGTCCGGCGCGATCGGCTCGACCAGTTCGGAGTACCGGCCTGCGAGGGCGGCTTCGAGGATTTCGCCGTGGTGGGAGCGCCAGCGGGCCGAAGTTGTCGCTCACGTAGACGACCGGCGCACGGGCGTCCCGCGCCCGTTCGAGGAGTACCCCGACGCCCGGAAGGATGTCGCGGACGGACCGCACCAGCACCTCGGCGTCCTCGTGCTCGTAGGTGTTCAGCATGTCGATCACGATGAGTGCCGTCCCACCCTCGCCGCCTTGCGTCACCCCGGGCCCCTGCCCACGCCGCCGCATGCCAATCCACCCGTCGCCCGACCGAGCCGGTCAACCCGTCGCCCGACCGAGCCGGAAGGAGACCTCGATGGCTTCCCACTCCGACCAGGCCGCCCGCATCACCGGCGCGATCGTCAACGCCACCGGTGGAACCCTCCTGCCATGACCCCGGGCGAAGCTCTGCGCCGGATCGCCTTCCTCCTCGAATGGCGCGGAGCATCGCCGTACCGTGTGCGGGCCTTCCACACCGCGGCCGACGCCGTCCGCGACCTTCCACTGGGCCCGGTGGAAGCCGCACGGGCCGAAGGGCTGCGGGGGGTGGGGCCGGTCCACCGCCGAGGTGATCGCCCAGGCATCGGCAGGAGCGGTACCGAGCTACCTCGCCCGCCTCCAGGCCGAAGCCGACCCGGACGCCCGCGCCGGCTGGGACCTCGCGGCCGCGAGCACCGGGGACTGCCACTTGCACTCCGACTGGTCGGACGGCGGCAGCCCGCTCAAGGACATGGCCGGTGCGGCCCGCGCCCTGGGCCACCGGTGGGCCGTTCTGACCGATCACTCGCCGAGGCTGACGATCGCCCACGGCCTGAGCCCCGAGCGGCTCGAAAGCCAACTGGAGGCCGTGGCCGCCGTGAACTCCGGCATGGGCCCGGATTTTCGGCTGCTCACCGGCATCGAGAGCGACATTCTCGATGCCGGCTCGCTCGACCAGGACGAGGATCCGCTCGGCCGGCTCGACATCGTCGTGGCATCCGTACATTCCAAGCTCCGCTCGGAACCCGAACCGATGACCGCCCGCCTGCTGGCCGCAGTGAGCAACCCGCACGTCGACGTCCTGGGCCACTGCACGGGACGGATCATCACCGGCCGCGGGCGCCCGCAGTCCCGCTTCGAGCCGAAGCCGTGGTCGCCGCGTGCGCGCGGGCCGGCACTGCGGTGGAGATCAACTGCCGCCCCGAGCGGCGCGACCCCCCGGACGACCTGCTCGCCCAGGCCGCCGCCGCGGGCTGCCGTTTCGCCGTCGATACCGACGCCCACGCCCCCGAACAACTGCACTGGCAGAGCACGGGCTACGCGCGCGCGGCCCGAATCGGCCTGGGAGCGGACCGGCTGATCACGACCTGGCCGCTCCGGCGCCTGCTGAGCAGCCGAAGCAGCGGTTCCTGACCGGCCGGCGTCAGGGCGTCAGGGGTGGAAGAGGGCCTTGACCCTGCTGTCCCCCTTCTTCTGGAAGTCCGCGTAGGCCTGCGGGTGGTGGGTCTCCGTCGGTCAGCAGGGGCAGCAGATCTGATGGTCGAACACGTGAGCAGCGGAAGCGGATCGAGCGTGCGGCATGGCCCGGCTCGGGGCGGAAGCGACGAGAACGTGGAGGACGGTCAGGGCCTGCGGTGCTGCTCGGGGCCTTCTTCGGGCGTCTGCCAGGAGTCCTGGCGCATGGCTGCCTGCGGGTTCTGGTCGACGGGGCGGGCGCCTGGATCCGCGCGGCGTGCGGCACGCCGGCTGCCGTACCAGAAGGCGCCGATCAGCAGGACGACCACCACCACTCCGGCGACGATCAGGAAGAGGGACGACGACCCATCGGCCGCAAGGGGAAGCGAGTTGGTCATGAAGGCTGCCTACCCCGAATTCCGCCTCGCTCACAGAACCTCATCGGGCAGGGTGGGCAAAGGCCCCCGCTAGACGCAGAGGAGTGGGGTGCCGGCCCCCGTGACCCGTGAGGAGCCGGCGTACGAAGAACCTTGTCCGGCCGCCCTGTAGGGGCTTGAGTTCACTGTCCGGCCGTCGTGGGCGGTGGCCCGGCCCACGCCGTTCAGCCGTGCGGCTGATGCCACGGGGAGCGGATTCAAGCGGTTCGTCCGCGAGACCGGGCTCACCGTCGCCTTCGGCACCGGCTTCCTCCTCACCCTCGCGGGGCGGCCGATCGCCGACCACGCCGAGCTGGACAGCGTCCTGACGGCGCAGAGCCTGCAGCCGCCGAGACCCCCACGCTGCCATGAGTGGCGCCAAGGTGGAAGGGCGCCAGGTATGACACGTACATCGAAGCCGGGCCCCGACGAAGACCATCCGGGCGAGGAGGCGGCCGCCGCGAGAGCACGGCGGGTCCGGACCCGCGGGTGGAGGAGCGGGCCCCCGACCAGCTGACCGGGCTGTCGAAGCGGTCGTGGAAGGCGGTGCTGCACGGCACCGTGAAGGAGTTCAAGGACGACGAGCTCGCCGACCGGGCCGCGGCGCTCACCTACTACGGGGTCCTGGCTCTCTTCCCCGCCCTCCTGGTGCTGGTGTCCTTGTTGGGCGTCGCGGGGCAGTCCGCGACGAAGAGGGTCCTGGACAACCTGCAAAAAACTCGCTCCCGGCTCGGTGCGGGACGTCGTCAGCGACGCCGTGCAGCAGCTCCAGGGACGCTCCGGGATCGGATCGCTGCTGACGATCGTCGGGCTGGTCCTCGCCCTGTGGTCGGCATCCGGGTACATCACGGCGTTCATCCGCAGTGCGAACGCCGTCTACGACCTGCCCGAGGGCCGCCCGGTGTGGAAGATCCTTCCGCTGCGCCTGGCCCTCACGGTCACGCTGATGGTCCTGGCCTGCGCCAGTGCGCTCATCGTCGTCTTCTCCGGCTCCCTGGCCCGGCAGGCGGTAACGGCCCTGGGGATCGGAGACACGGCCCTGACCGTGTGGTCGGTCGCGAAGTGGCCGGTCCTGGTGCTCCTCATCACCATCATGATCGCGATCCTCTACTGGGCCGCTCCGAACGCGAAGGGCCGAGGATTCAAGTGGGTGACGCCGGGAAGCTTCCTGGCGCTGGCCATCTGGGTGGCCTCCTCGGCCGTTTTCGCGCTCTACGTCGCCAACTTCGCCTCCTACAACAAGACCTACGGCACCCTTGCCGGCGTGATCATCTTCCTGGTGTGGCTGTGGATCACCAACCTGGCGATCCTTCTCGGCCTGGAATTCGACGCCGAACTGAGTCGCCAGCGCGCGATCGCCGGAGGGCTGCCCGCGGACGAGGAGCCCTATGTGGAGCCCCGCGACACCCGGGCCTGGAGCGACGGTGACCATCGCCGCATGGAGCAGTGACCCACAGTCCGTACGGCGCTGGGCGCCCGAGCGGATGACGGGGCGGTTGCGGGGTAGTCGCGTCGCGAGGACGGCAGGAACCCCGACGAGGAAGACGAGGTGTCCCCACCATGAGCACGGCAGAACAGGAACCCCACGCCGCCCACGACTCGGTCGGCGTCCTGGTCTCGCGCGCCTCGCAGCAGATCTCCGAACTGGTCCGCGAGGAGATGCGGCTGGCCCGGGCGGAGATGACCGACAAGGGCAAGCGTTACGGGAAGGGCGGCGGCCTCTTCGGCACGGCGGGACTGCTCGGCATCCTGGCACTCCAGGCCCTGACCGCGACCTGTATCGCCGCGCTCGCGCTGGTCCTCCCGGTGTGGGCGTCGGCCCTCGTCATCTCCGCGGTTCTGGGGATCGTGGCGGCAGTGGCCGCACTGGCCGGGAAGAAGCAGGTCACGAAGGCCGGCGCGCCGGCTCCCGAGCAAACCATCGAAAGCGCCAGGGCCGACCTGGCCGAGATCAAGGAGAAGGCACACCGATGAACGACGACGCCCGAACCAACATCGGCACCCCCACGCCCGCCCCCGCCGCTAGCGGCTCCGCGGAACTGCGCGAGCAGATCGAGCGCACCCGTGACGAGCTCGGTCAGACGGTCGAGGCCCTCGCCGCGAAGGCCGACGTCAAGGCCCAGGCGAAGGAGAAGACGGCTGCCATCAAGGGCCAGGCCGCGGCGAAAGCGGCTCTGGTCTCCGGCCAGATCCACGAGAAGGCCGGGCAGGCCACCCAGTTGGTGAGGGACAAGACCCCCGACCCCGTTCTCGAGAAGACCGCGCAGGCCGCCGCGCACGTACGGGAGAGCGCGGCCAAGGCGGGCCAGTACGCGGCGGACAAGACCCCTGATCCGCTCCGCGAGAAGGCGGAACGAGCAGCGACGGTCGCGCGCGTCAACCGCACTCCACTGCTCGTGCTCGGAGCCGCCGTGGCCGTCCTCCTGTTGGTGCGCCGCAGCCGAGGACGCCGCCCATGAACACGGCCAAGACCGCCTACAAGCCGTTCGGGCTGACCCTCGGCGCCGTGAGCGGCAGCGTGCTGCCCGCGTCCAGCGCATCGGTCCGTCCCCGGCCGGACGCGACCTACCGCACTCGGCCTCGCCCGTGCGCAGGGAGATCCGGGACGTCGAGCATGCCCTCTGCGTGGTGACGGGGACGGCGGACGGTTACGCAGCGCGCTGATAGCCGCCCGGCACCGTCTGCCCGGAGCGGGTGTACTCGACGACTCCGAGCTCGACTCCCACTGATCGCGCTCCCGCGGGGATTCAGCTGCCCGCCGGCAGCGGTCCGAGCGCTGAGGCCGGGAGCCTGCCGCGTGCGAGATCGCGGGCCGCTTCGGAAACCTGTTCATCGCCACCGAGCCGAAGCAGGAGCTGCTCACCGAGGTCGCCTTGAGTCAGATCCGCGGAGACCGGCAGGAACCCTTCCTGGAGTGGTCCGCCACGAAGCTGCTGCCCGCCCTGGGCAAGCTGTGAGTGCGGACTTCCCGACGGAGAACGGAAGACCCGTGCCGCACGTCGCGCCGAACAACGGCCTCCAGGTGCCCGTCCTCGGTTTCGGCGTCCACCAGCTCCCGCCGGAGCGGACCGAGCGGGCCGTCACCGACGCGCTCGTCGCCGGCGGCTCGCGGGCCGGTGCCGCGTCGCTGCGGATTCCCCCGGCGAGGAGGATGGCATGAGCGGGCACTTCGTGGGTACCGGCCCCTGTGTGCACCGACGCACTCGTGATCGTCGGGGCGGAGGAGGAGGTGCCGGAGGTGGTCACCAAGGCGTACGGAGGTGATGGAGCGGCCCTGCCCGCCGCCACCCCCGATACTGCGGACCCCGAGACCCTGCCGCACGACCACACGCAGGCCATCCTGGAAACCACGAAGCGCGTCGCGGGGCTGCTGAAGGCCTCCGGAAAACGATTCGCGCTCGCGGGGAGCGTGGCGGCGTTCGCACACGGCCTGCCGGCCAGTTTTCAGCACGACACGGACTTCTGCGTCCGTCGCGAGGACGCCGAAGCGGTGATCGAGGCACTGGAGAACGGCGGCATCAGCATGCGCCGGGCACCCGAGGACTGGCTGGTCAAGGGCCATTCCGACGGGGAGGAGATCGACTTGATCTTCGAGCTCGCCCGGCGGCCGGTGAATACGGAACTCCTCGACCGTGCACAGATCAGGGCGGTGGATTCGGTCTGGATGCCGGTTCTGGCACCCACCGACCTGATGGACAGCCGGCTTGCCGCGCTGTGCGAGCACTACTGCGACTTCGGCGATCTGCTGCCCATGGCCCGGATGCTGCGGGAACAGATCGACTGGGACCGGATGTACCTGGACCACCGGGACTCGCCGCTGTCCGACGCGTTCCTCTACCTTCTGGAACGGCTCCGCGTCGTCGAGCCGCGGGAGCGGGAGGACAAACCGTGAAAGCGGAAGGGCACATCGAGTACCGCATCCAGCACCTGCGGGACCGGCTGGCCCGCGAGGACATCGCCGAGCTGGGCGTACGCGTGGAGACCCGCGGCCCCGCCGCGCACGTCTGGGGCAGTGTCACCAGCCCGGATTGCCGCGCGGCGGTCCTGCGGATCGCCGAGGAGGAGCTCGCCGGTGTTCCCTGGCACGCGGACCTCACGGTGAGCTGCCACAACCCGCCCGACCACCGAGGAGCTGTTGTGATCCGCGTGGCGGCCGTGGGGGACATCCATCTTTCCCCGGGCGACGAGGGCACCTTGCGCCCCGCCTTCGAGACGCTGGGCGATTGCGCCGATCTCCTGCTCCTGGCGGGTGACCTGACCCGGCACGGCACTCCGGCAGAGGCGCAGGTGGTCGCCGGGGAAGTGGCGGGTCTGCCCGTGCCGGTGGTCGCCGTGCTCGGGAACCACGACTACCAGAGCGACCAGGAGGCGGCCGTCACCCGGGAACTGGTCCGCGCCGGGGTGCACGTGCTGGAGGGGAACGGCGTACTGCTGGACGTGGGCGGCGCGCGGGTCGGCGTCGCGGGGACCAAGGGGTTCGGCGGCGGCTTCGCCGGACGCTGCGCCAGCGAGTTCGGCGAGCCCGAGATGAAGTCCTTCGTGCGCTACACGCGCCGGTGCGCGGACGACCTCGGTCGCGCCCTCGGGGAGCTCCGGGAAGCCGGAAGTACCGCCCTGATCGCCCTCACGCACTTTTCGCCCGTGCCGGACACCCTCGCGGGTGAGCCACTGGAGATCTATCCGTTCCTCGGGAGCTATCTGCTCGCGGAGGCGATGGACCGGGAAGGCGCGGACCTCGCGGTCCACGGTCATGCGCACATGGGCACGGAGCACGGGATGACGGCCGGCGGGGTGCGGGTGCGCAACGTGGCGATGCCGGTCATCGACCGGGCCTTCGCCGTCTACCACCTCGGCCGTTCCAGTTCCAATGATGAACGCCCGGACGAACACAGGAAGTGAGCATCGTGCGTGTGGCATTCCTGGCCGCTCCCGAGGGCGTGGAGGAGATCGAACTCACCGCACCCTGGAAAGCCGTCGAGGAGATGAGCTGGATCCCGCAGCTGGTCTCGACCGAGCTCGGCCGGGTCCAGGCGTTCAACCCTCTCGACAGGGCGGGCACCTGCCCAGTCGACCAGGTCCTCGCCGGTGACACCTCCGATGCCTTCGACGCGCTCGTCCGGCCCGGCGGAGTCGCCAACCCCGACGCCCTGCGCAGGAACGAGCGGGCGGTCGGTTTCGTGCGGAGCTTCATCGAAGACGCCAAGCTGCGGGAACTCGCCGACAGCCCGCACCTCGGCGGCGAGCTCCTGACACCCACGGCCTGAAGCCCTCGGCCGCAGGCCGGCACCGCGGCGGAGCTCGTGCGGTGCTTAGTGCCCACGGAGGCGGGTAGCCGCCTGTCAGGAGCCGCTTCAGCAGCGGGAGGAACCATGACCCGACGCGTCCACGAGGTGATGACCGGGAGCCCGGTGACCGTTGAGAAGACGGCGTCCCTGGCCGAAGCGGCACGGGTGATGCGCGACGCCGGAATCGGAGATGTCCTGGTCGTCGACGGGGGCCGGCTCCGCGGCATCCTGACCGAGCATCGTCATCCGCGCCATCGCCGAGCACAAGGACCCGTCCGACACCACCGTCCACACCGTGCCGAGCCGGTCACCGTCCGGCCCGACGACGGAGTCGACGACGCCGTCGCCCTGATGCGCCGGTACGCACTGCGGCGCCTGCCGGTGCAGTCCGAGGACGGCGAACTCGTCGGAGTCGTCACTCTCGGCGACCTCGCCATCGAGCAGGAACCGGGATCCGCTCTCGCGGCCGTCTCGGCGGCAGATCCCGATACGTGACCGTGGGGAAGCCCGCCCACCCTCATCACGAGGGGCCTGTTGGCCGTTCAGGAGCGGGCCGCCGCCGCAGACTGCGAGCGCCGGCTCCCAGAGCCTGGGCGAGCCTACGCACGGCAGCCGTACGCAACGCCCTCACCGAGGGCGCTGCGTGCCACCGGGCGGATCCGCGCGGGGCGATGACGGCCGCGCCTCGTGATGGCCGTGAGGGTGCAGGCTCGGGCCCAGGGCGGGGCCGGCAAGCGTGTGGGGAGAGAGGTCGGTGGGTTCCTCGCCTGCTTCCAGGAGGGTATCCGCGGCCCCGACGACAGAGGGTCGGGCTGCCCGACGGCGGCCGTGTCCTTTCGGTCGTAGTCGATGCGCCACGGCAGGCTGCGGAGCGCCTCCAGGCGAGCCCGCCGCTTGTCGTTGGTCTTGACGACGGTCCACGGGGCGTGCTCGGTGTCGGTGGCCCGGAACATGTCGACCTTGGCGGCCGTGTACGCGTCCCACAGCCCGAGGGAAGCGATATCCGTGGGCGAGAGCTTCCACTGCCGCACCGGGTCGACCCGACGGATCGCGAACCTGGTGCGCTGCTCGGCCCGGGACACGGAGAGCCAGAACTTCACCAGGAGGATCCCGTCCGCCACCAGCATGGCCTCGAATGCGGGGCACTGCGCAGGAACAGTTCGTTCTCCTCCGGTGAGCAGAAGCCCATCACGCGCTCGACTCCGGCACGGCTGTACCAGGAGCGGTCGAAGAAGACGATCTCGCCGGCGGTCGGCAGGTGGGCGATGTACCGCTGGAAGTACCACTGGCCGGCCTCCCGCTCGGTCGGCTTGTCCAGGGCGACGATCCGGGCACCACGCGGGTTGAGACGTTCGGTGAACCGCCGGATCGTGCCGCCCTTCCCGGCGGCGTCCCGCCCCTCGCAGATCACCACCAGCCGGGCTCCCGTCTCCTTCACCCAGTGCTGAGCTTCAGGAGCTCGATCTGCAGGACGCGCTTGGTGCGCTCGTCTCCTCGGACCGCTCTTCGAGCCGGCCCTCAGGCTCGGCCGTCTTGGAGAAGTCACGTCGCCGGCGGTACCGGCCCAGCGCTCCCCTGGCTGTCATCGCACGCTCCTCCTCACACCATCGGGCGAGGCGTCCTACGGGGGCGGCTATCCGGCTTCGCCACGATCACCCGCAGTGGCCTCCGTCTCGATGAGCCGGTCCGGAATGCTTGGCGGATCTGGTGGTGGGAAGGCGCTCGAATGTCCGACCCTCGGGGCGCCCCACACACGCGCGTGACCGGAAGGGAGAAGCGTGATGAGAGCCGTGACCTGGCAGGGCCGCCGCAAGATCGAGGTGGCCACCGTTCCGGATCCGCAGATCGTCGAACCCACGGATACCGTGATCAAGGTGACGACGACGGGCCTGTGCGGATCGGACCTGCATCTGTACGAGGTGCTCGGGCCGTTCCTGGACGCGGGCGACATCCTCGGCCACGAGCCCATGGGCGTGGTCGCCGAAGTGGGGCCCGAGGCGCGGGACCTGAAGGTGGGCGACCGGGTCGTCGTGCCGTTCAACGTGTCCTGCGGGACCTGCTTCATGTGCGAGCGGGGACTGCACTCGCAGTGCGAGACGACCCAGGTCCGCGAGCACGGCAGCGGTGCGAGCCTCTTCGGATACACCAAGCTCTACGGGCAGGTGCCGGGCGGGCAGGCCGAATACCTGCGCGTCCCCTTCGCCGACACCCTCCCGATCCGGATTCCCGAAGGACCGCCGGACGAACGGTTCGTGTACCTCTCGGACGTCCTGCCCACCGCTTGGCAGGCCGTCGTCTACGCCGACGTCCCACCCGGCGGCAGCGTCGCGGTCCTGGGCCTCGGGCCCATCGGCGACATGTGCACCCGCGTCGCGGCCCATCGCGGGGCCGGCCGGGTGATCGGCATCGACCTTGTACCCGAACGCCTCGCCCGCGCCGCCGGTCACGATGTACAGGTCTTCGACCTGTCCGCGTACGGGGACCAGCTCGTCGACGCGGTCCGCGACGCGACCGGCGGCCGCGGCCCGGACTCCGTGATCGATGCCGTCGGCATGGAGGCCCACGGCAGTGTCGGCGCCAGGGCGGCGCAGACCGCGACCGGCCTGCTCCCGGACGCCCTGGCATCCGCACTGATGAAGAAGGCCGGCGTGGACAGCCTGGCCGCCCTGAAGACGGCCATCGACCTCGTGCGCCGCGGCGGCACCATCTCCCTGTCCGGCGTCTACGGCGGTGCCGCCGACCCGCTTCCGCTGCTCACGATGTTCGACAAGCAGATCCAGCTGCGCATGGGGCAGGCCAACGTCCACCGGTGGGTCGACGAGCTGCTGCCGCTGCTGACCGACGGCGACCCCCTCGGCGTCGAAGGCTTCGCCACCCACCACCTGCCCCTGGATGACGCCCCACAGGCCTACGCGGACTTCCAGAAGAAGCGGGACAACATGGTCAAGGTCCTCTTCCATCCCTGATGGCCGTCACAGGACAGGCGCCGCAGGATCGGGCAGGAGCATCGCATGGCGGTTTTCGTCGGCACTTCGGGATGGCAGTACCGCGACTGGTCGGGGTTGCTGTACCCGCCCGAGCTTCCGCAACGCCTGTGGCTGGAGGAGTACGCACGGCATTTCTCCACCGTGGAGGTCAACAACGCGTTCTACCGACTGCCCGCGCCCCACACGTTCGTCCAGTGGCGCGCCCGCACTCCGCCCGACTTCGTCATGGCGGTCAAGGCGAGCCGCTTCCTGACGCACATCAAGCGCCTGCACGAGCCGGCGGAGCCGATCCGGCGGCTCATGGAGCACGCCGCTCCCCTGGGCGACCGGCTCGGCCCCATTCTGCTCCAGCTGCCGCCCACCCTCCGCGCCGACCCTGCGGCGCTCGAAGCCTGCCTCGCCTGTTTTCCGCCGGACGCCCGCGTCGCCGTCGAACCGCGCCACCGGTCCTGGTGGACGGATGACGTACGCCGCGTCCTCACCGACCGCGGTGCGGCTCTGTGCTGGGCCGACCGCGGGTCGCGGCCCGTCACGCCCTTGTGGCGGACAGCGGACTGGGGCTACCTGCGCTTCCACGAGGGCCGTGCGCAACCCGCCCCCCGCTACGGCCGGTCGGCCCTGCACGGGTGGGCCGACCGTATCGCGGACACCTGGCCCGCCGGGGCGGACGTCTTCGCCTACTTCAACAACGACCCCGGTGGAGCAGCCGTCGTGAACGCCCGCACGTTCCGCCGCCTGACAACCCGCCCGGAGGGCGGTTGACCCAGGGCCGGGAGCCCCCGCAGCTACCCGGCTCGGTGGGCGCGGCATGCGACGAGCCGGTCTGGGCATGCGCCTCGTGTACGAGGAGGCACGCCATGACCGGCATCCCCGGGACGGCCAGCGCGTCCGCGCGCGCCTCGTAGTCGGCGAGCCCGTCGAAGTACGGCGGCGGACCACTGAGGGGCCAGCGGCGGAAGACGATGGTGCGCCAGCTCGCAAACCCCGTGTCCCGCCCGTCCCACAGGGGCGAGTTGACGGACATCGCCAACAGCGTGGGCAGCCACCCCCGGATCCGGTTCAGCACGGCGACCCCCATCTCCCGATCGGGGACCCCGACGTGTACGTGCATGCCGCAGATCAGCTGCTCATCGACGAGTTGTCGGGCCTCCCCCTCCATCCTCCGGTAACGCCGCGTAGGAGTGACCGGTACGGGCAGGGCCCCCCGCAGCGGCGCCGCACCCGTGGCCGCGATCCGGCAGCCGTTCGCCTCAGCGGCCGAGGACAGGGCATGACGGAGCCGCAACAGGTGGCCTCCCACCTGCTCAAGGTTCCAGCACACGGGAGTGGCCACCTCGATCTGAGCCTGCAACAGCTCGTCCTGGACCTCGCCGCGCTCGGCGAAGGGTTCCGGTGTCCGAGCGGTAACGCACCGTACACGCCCGGATGAGGTGAGGGCCGGCCCTGGGTGTGGAGAAGCGCGAGAGTGCGTAGTACGGCGAGCCGGGGCAGAAGCCTCGTGAGCCGTTGACGGGAGGCACCCCATGCACGACGGCACCCGCACCCCCTCGGCCGCCGAAAGGGCGCTGGAAAACATCAGGCGAGCCGAGGTATCGCTGAACTCGAACGTCTTCCCCGCGGACGTGTCCGACCGTGCCCGCGCAGCCGTAGACGCAGCCCGGCGGGCCCTGCACGGCGACGACGCGTCCACTGCTCTGGCCGCTTCCGACCTCGCGGTCCGACTCATCGCCGACGCTTTGCGCTGAGCCTCCGCGCACCGCCCATCGATGACGCGCTCTTTCATGACTGCTCTCCCGTCCTCGTCTTTGGTTCCTGGTCGGTGGCGCAATCAGGTCACGCCACGGCTCCGCAACCAGACCGGCGCGGCCCGCGTGCCGACACCCCGGGACCTGCGCCGACGGCAGGCTGACACCGCGGCCTGGCCCCGGGGGCCGGGAAGGGCCACGATGGTGGGGTCGGACCGTGAGGATCGAGGTGCGCCGTGGATCGTGGACTGGCGCAAGCAGGCCTGCCGTGACCGCAGAGGCGGTGCCGGGGGGCTTGGGACCCGTTCTGGCGTGGGTGCTCGAGCGTTCCCACGGCGCGTCCGCACTGGAGCTGGCCGGTGTGATCGGTGAGGCCGCCCGTCGGCTCGGGATCCCACGGACCCGCCTGTACCTGGTCGACCTCCAGCAGCGGCGACTGCTTCCCCTGCCCCAGTCCGGCCTCACAGCCGAGGAACGCGAGGGGCTCGATGTCGACGGCTCGCTCGGCGGTCTGGCCTACCGCACCCAGGAAGTGCAGTCGACGCGCGCCGGGGACACGGCCTGGTTCCCCATGGTCGACGGCATCGAGCGGATCGGCGTCATGCAGGCGCTCACCCCAGTATCCGGCTCCGGCTCCGGACGACTCATGGAGGCCGGCCGGGCACTGGCGAGCCTGGCCACCCTCCTGGTGGTGTCCAAATTCAGCCACCACGACCCGCTCGTCCAGGGACAACGGGTGCGGCCGATGACTCTTCAAGCCGAACTGCTGTGGGCGTTCCTGCCGCCACGGACCATCGGCACCGAGCTGGCCACGTCCTCCGCCGTGCTGGAGCCGGCGTACGACATCGGGGGCGACGCCTTCGACCACAGCTTCATCGACGGGCTCCTGCACCTGACGCTGGTCGACGCGATGGGGCACGACCTCGCCTCCGGAGGTGCCAGCGGCGCCGCACTGGCCGCGTGCCGCTCCACCCGCCGCTCGGGCGGCGACCTCCGCGACATCGTCGCCGCCATCGACCGTACGCTCGCCCAGTGGATCCCGGACCGGCTCATGACCGCCGTCATCGCCGAACTCGACACCACTCAAGGGGATTTCACCTGGATCAACTGCGGCCACCCGCCACCGCTCCTCATCCGCGACGGCCACGTGGTGCAGAACGCCCTCGAACGCCCGCCCCACCTCCCCCTCGGCTACGGCTTCCACAGCTCCAACCCCCCGGAACAGGAATACGCCCGACTCCAACCCGGAGACCGCGTCCTGCTGTACAGCGACGGCATCACCGAAGCGCGCTCCCCCACGGGCGACCTGTTCGGCGACGAACGCCTCGCCGACACCGTCATCCGCTCCACCGCCTCCGGCGACAACGCCCCCGAAGCGCTACGCCGCCTCGTCCAGAACCTCCTCGACCACCATCAGCACCACCTGCGCGACGACGCGACGATCCTGCTTGTGGAATGGCACCCCTCCCCCCGGCCCCGCTGACCGCCTCGCGGTCCCCTCAGGAGGGGCAGACCCGACCTGGCCCTCCCCGACACCTAGGGCGTCGTCTTACCCGCTGCCTCCCACCTCGGCTCCAAGGGCTTAGCCGCCCCGAGGCAAGCCCGAATCACCGGGGCCGGAGCCCGGCTGCTGCCGGTCCGGGGGCCCGGCAGGCGCCGCCCAGCAGGCAAGGTAGCCACCGGACCGAGCCCGACTCCGATCTACCGCTGCATCGGTACGAGGCAAGCTCCGGTCGGGTTCAGCGGTGCCCCTCAGCCGTCGGCCCCGCCACCCGGGGTCCTTATCAGTGAGCGTCCGCTGCGCCCGCGCTCACCAGAAGAAGGCCCTCGCTGCCATCGTCACCGGGATCCGCGAGAAGCCGGGGTCCGACTCCGAACTGTCCGCTCTGGAGGCGGTGGCCCGGCACCGGGTGCCCGACAACCTGGTCCCCCAAGGCGGCGGCGGTCCGCCCCCCAGCGGCTTCCTGCTCACCTGTCCGTAACGCCGCCGCCGGGCCGCTTCGGTGATGTGGGCGACCAGGAGTCACAGCGGGCGCGCGTGCTCGAGGTCCTGGCGAGAGGCGTCGGCAGGTCCGGGCCGGTCGGTGGAAGTTGCCCCGGCCAGCCCGCGGGCCTGACACCGAAAAGACCGCGATAGGGGCAAAATCGGCGCTCCCGGAACCCGTCGCACCCGCCGACCGGGGCCTTTGATCACCGTTCTTGGAGGCACGAACGCCATGACGTCATTCGGGTACTTCCTGTCCTGCGAGGAATTCACCCCCGCCGAGCTCCTCGACCAGGCGCGCAAAGCCTCCGACGCCGGTTTCACCCACCTGGCCATTTCCGACCATTTCCACCCCTGGAACGATCAGCAGGGCAACAGCCCCTTGGTCTGGTCGATGATCGGGGCCCTGTCCCAGACCGTGGACCTGCCGGTGACCACCCTGGTGACCTGCCCCACAATGCGCCTGCACCCCGCCGTCACGGCCCAGGCCGCGGCCACATCGAGCGAACTGCTAAACGGCCGGTTCGTACTCGGCGTGGGCACCGGCGAAGCGCTGAACGAACACATCCTCGGAGACCGGTGGCCTTCGTTCGACGAGCGCGCCGCCATGCTGGAGGAAGCCGTCGAGGTGATGAGGAAGCTCTTCACCGGCCGCCAGGTCAGCCACTACGGCACGCACTACACCGTGGACAACGCCCGCCTGTACACCGCGCCCCGCGCCCCGCTCCCCGTTAACGTCTCCGGCTTCGGGCCAAAGGCGGCGGAGCTCGCCGGCCGCATCGGCGACGGCTTCATCACCATGGGCCCCGACCAGGAGGCCATTGGCCGCTTCCGGGACGCGGGCGGCGAAGGGAAGCCGGTGATCGGCGGCCTCAAGGTGTGCTGGGACGAGGACAGGGAGAAGGCCGTCGACACCGTACACCGGCTGTGGCCCAACGAGCAGCTTCCCGGCGAGCTGGCCCAGATCCTTCCGACCCCGGCCCACTTCGAACAGGCGAGCCAGCTCGTCACCGCGAGCAGGTGTCCGCCAACGTGCCGTGCGGCGATGACGTCGAGGAACACGTGACTGCGGTACGCGCCTACCTGGACGCGGGCTTCGACGAGGTGTACATCGGCCAGATCGGCCCCGGCCAGGACGCCTTCTTCACCGCCTGCCGCGACAAGCTCCTGCCCGCCCTCAGCGCATGAGACCGACCATTCCGTTCCCGTAACCCCGAACAGGCAGCCCCGACAGCGAGAAACACACTCGCGGCACGCCGTCACCGGCTCGGTCCCCAGTAGCGGCCAGGGCCGCCTTCGGGGACATTTCGCCGAGCGGGTCCTGCCACTGAACCGGCCCTCACCCGGCTGGGCAGGCGGGAAGCCGCAGAGATAGGGCAAGGGCTTCAGCGGACTTTATCTCGTCCGCTCAAACCGTCACTTCCTGTCGCGCCTGGGCCGAGTCCGGGCCCGGGGGAAGCCTCGGGAAAGCGGGCCGTCGCAAGGGACGGACGGACCCCCGGCGCAGATCCTGCTCATTGCAACGGCACCTCCGAGCTTCCCCCCGCCCGCTCACATCCTGCCCCTTCCAGCAGGTCGAGCAGCTGCGACCGGTGGAGGGCAGCGACCGGCTCGAGCAGGTCGGGGTGGCGCAGAAGGGGAGCGGCCTGGTGTTCGTAGTCGCCGGGGCGGGTAAGCCGAGTAGTCTCGCCGGCCTGGCTCCGGTTCGCGTCAAGGGCGAGGGCGGGAGCGGCGAGGAGGCAGGCAGCCCAGCTGACGACGGTTTCATCAACCCATGTCCGCCAGTCGGCATCGGCTTCGTCGGTGCGATCGGCGCCGGTCAGCCAGTCCAGCCGCGCGCTTCCGCCCGGTCCGAGGAGATGCAGAAGCTCGACGTCCAGCGCGGTCGGATACCGCAGGGCCGCGGCGAGGGTGACCGCCTGCCGGGCCTGGGCCTCGGCCAGGGCCTTGCTGAACGCGCCCGGGGAGGACGGGAAGGCGGTCAGTAGCCAGCGGGTGCCGGCGGCTATGAAGGGTGCGAGTTCGGCGGACACGGCGGCTTCCTCGGGGAGCATGCTCGCCTGGGCCCGGCCGGGTCCGCGAGCTGCGGGGGCGAAGCTGCACCGCTCCGCTGGGTGGCGACCAGCGTAGCTGCAAGGGCGGGCGTGCGGCATGACGCACGTCACCGTCCGTCCAGGGCGGCGGGCGCGTACGCGTTCCCGCGGCCCGCCGCCCCGGACCGACGTCAGGACTTGCCGCGGCCGGTCACGAAGTCGCGTGCCCGGTCCACCAGGCCGGCGCCCGGTGCGAGGAGTTTGCTGGCCGTGGGGCTGCTCGGTGCGGCGGGGTGCGGGCGGGTGGGTGCCATGGCCTTGGCGCGGCGGATCTTGTCACCGAGATCGTTCAGCTGCTGCGGGGTGCAGGCCCTCTTCAGCATCGGGAAGAGGTTGCTCTCCTCGTCCTGGACGTGGGCGGCGACCTCCTCCATGAGCTGCTGCAGGAGCGGGCTCATCTGTGCGTCGTCGGTCTTCATCTTCTCCAGCCGCTTGAGCATCTTCTCGACGCGGCCGTGGTCCTCGATCTCCTTGTCCGCCATCGGCCCGCCGCCCTCGACGTGCTCGCGCACGGCCGGATAGAGGTACTGCTCTTCGGCGACCGAGTGGCGCACCAGTTCGATGGTGATCTCGTCGATGAGATCGCGGAGCTCCTGCCCCGTGCCGGTCATGGCCTGGAGCCGGGCGAACATCCCCTCCACCTCGCGGTGGTCGGCCATCAGCTCGTCGATCACATTTCCGCCGTGTCCCATGTCGCCTCCATGTGTGTTCGGGTCGGGCCAGTCCGGCCCGACCCGATCACTTCCCCGCAGGATGCGCGGATGCCCGGCCACAGAAGGCGCCTCACCCGCTCGGGGGAGGCAGCCACTCGCACAAGGTGGATGGTTCACCGCCAAGAAGACCCTGCTGTGACCAGCAGGGCAAGCGCCAAGTCTCTGGTGCAGGGTGGGAGACCACCGACATTCGCCCACTGCCGTCACCGAAGTCAGCAACGGCGGGACATGATCGGGAACGATGCTGACCACCTGCTGACCTGGACCCTGACAGAAGGACGCTGACCTGAGGGAATGTCCAGATGTCAGGTGTTGGACTTGAACATGGTACGCATCATCGAGGTACTCCTGGACATAGGCTCCCTGCCTGCGTTTTTGCAGGTCAAGGGCGGTTTCCCCTACCTTACAACGAGTCGCATGTCCGGTCAGCTTTCACCAGGTTTTTGAGGACTGATGCCGACCGATTGCCAACTTTTCTGACGCACCGTCAGGCAGGTTCCGAGGGGCTCGGCCGGCTCGCTCGCTCCCCCACCCCAACGACGACGCCAGCCTACGCAACGACCGTCGGCAGTCGTCCAGGACCACCTTCGCTGTGAGCGGATCCACGGCGGCGGGCCGACGGTCGGCACGCGCCTGCGCCTGGATACGGATCAACCCGCCCAGGCTGCGGCATCTAAGTGAGGGCAGACGGTGCGGATCTCCTTCAGTTCCGAGGCGTCCGCGGGGTGAGGTGCTGCGGGTTCGTCAGGGTCCATCAGACGACGCGTCGGGGTTTCGGCGCCGGCCTCGGTTGAGGCCGGGACGCGAAATGCACCCTTCCTCCCGGCGGCCCTGTGCGCCGCTCAGGCCACTGTGGCGAGTGCGCGGGTGGGCTGCGTCTGCTCGTAGGCGTGGCCGACCCGCAGGAGCGTGGGCTCACCGAGGGGCCGGCCGAGCAGTTGCATGCCGATCGGCATGCCCGCCGGGTCGTGGCCGACCGGAACGGTCAGGGCGGGTACGCCGGTGATGTTGGCGGGGGCGGACAGGCGGACGTAGGCGTCGGAGACACCCTCGACCGTGCCGTCGGGCCAGGTGACCGTCTCCTCGTCGGCCCCGACCGCGGGCATCGGCACGCTCGGGGCGGCGATCACGTCGACCTCCTCCAGCATCCGGGCCCACTCGGCGCGCATGAGCGTGCGGGAGCGTTGCGCGCGTACGTAGTCACCGGCGCTCATCAGCTCGCTCGCCTCCAGGAGGATGCGGACGTCCTCCTGGTACAGCTCGGGGACCGTGCGCAGGCTGCCTTCGTGGTAGGCGCCGGCTTCCGGAACCATCAGGCCCCACTGGGTGGCCTGGATGTAGCGGGTCATCGGGATGTCGACCTCGACGAGCCGCGCGCCCAGGGCTTCCAGCCGGCCGATGGCGCGGCGGACGGCGGCCTCCACATGCGGGTCGACGTTGTCGAAGTAGTAGGTGCGCGGCAGGCCGATGCGCAGCCCCGTCAGGTCCGTACCGGCGGCGGGCCGGTAGTCCGAGGCGGGTACGGACAGCGAGGCGGGGTCGCGCGGATCGCGTCCGGTCAGCGCGGTCAGGACCAGGGCCGCGTCCTCGACGGTGCGGGTCAGCGGACCGACGTGGTCCAGCGACCAGGACAGGGAGGTGATCCCGTGCCGGGGGACGAGACCGTACGTCGGCTTGAGGCCGACGACCCCGTTGAGCGCGGCGGGGACGCGGATCGACCCGCCGGTGTCGGTGCCCAGCGCGAAGGTCGCGGCGCCCGACGCGACGGCGACCGCGGAGCCGCCGCTGGAGCCACCGGCGACCCGGTCCCGGTTCCAGGCGTTGCGGGTCTGCGGGGTGGTCAGACCGAAGGCGAACTCGTGGGTGTGGGTCTTGCCGAGCAGGATCGCGCCGGCTGCGTCCAGACGCGCGGCCACCGTGCTGTCCGCTGTCGCGCGATGGCCGGCGCGGACCCGGGAGCTGGCCGTGGTGGCCATACCGCTGACGTCGATCAGGTCCTTGAGTCCCATCGGGATGCCGTGGAGCGGTCCGCGGTAGCGGCCGTGCGCCACTTCGTGTTCGGCTTCGCCCGCCGCCCGGCGCGCCTGCTCCGCGACGATCGTGACGTAGGCGCCGAGGTGCGGCTCCGTCTTGTCGATGCGGTCGAGGACGGAGTCGACCAGTTCGACGGGGGACATTCTCCGGGCACGTATCGCGTCCGCGGCGGCGGCGAGGGGCAGCTCAAACGGCTCCATCGTGCTTCTCCTCTCCCGCACGGTAGGCGGCGGCGGGCGGGACGTCCGCGAAGTCCAGCTCGCGCAGGACCACGACGACGCCGTGGATGTGGTTGGCGACCGCGGCGACCGCGGCGTGGCGCTCGGCGGGCAGCACGAGTCCGGCGCGGGCGGCCCAGCGGGCTGCCTCCGGTGGTGTGAGTTCGGTGGCGGGCATGGATGTTCTCCCTCTTGGTCGAGGCTGGAGGTTCGGGTTGGGTGATGCGGCTCGGTGATCCGGCTCGGTGATGCGGCGCTTCGTGCTACCGCTCTGTTCGGCGGGACCTGCGGGGCCGCCGGGCGGCGCCGGCCGTGTGGTCAGACCGCGGCGGCCGGGATCTCGGTGCCCGGCTCGGCGAGGAGCCGGTAGCGGCCGTTCGCACGGCGGACGGTGCCTGCGGTGGGCTGTGGGAAGTGCGTGCCCAGCAGCAGCGCGTCGGTGTCCGCCAGGGAGTCGAGCAGCTGGGTGCGGGTGCGCACCGCCTGGGCGGGGTCGATGTCGACGCAGCTGTGGAGGTGGGGGTGGGACAGCTGTACGGGGTGGTGGATGCTGTCGCCGGTGATGAGCGCCCGGCGGTCGCTGCCGCGCAGCTCCACGGCGACCTGTCCCGGGGTGTGGCCCGGGGCCGGGACCAGGAAGACGCCCGGCGCCACCTCGTGGCTCTGCTCGGGGACGTTCACGAGGTCGTACTGCCCGGCGTCGCGGACCGGGTGGACGGAGTCGCGGAACATCTGGGTGCGTGCCTCGTCCAGGTCGGTGGCGGCCCAGTGGTCCCATTCGGTGCGGCTGGTGAGGTAGCGGGCGTTGGGAAAGGTGGAGATCCAGTCGTGGCCCGCACGGCGGGTGTTCCAGCCGACGTGGTCGGTGTGCAGGTGCGTGGTGATGACCAGGTCCACGGACTCGGGTGCGAAACCGGCCGCCGCCAGCCGCGCCAGGAAGTCGGTGTCGAGACCGTTCCAGGCCGGGTTGGCTCGGGCCTTGCCGTTGCCGATGCCGGTGTCCACGACGATGCGCAGCCCGCCGGCCTCGACCGCGAAGCTGTGGCTCGCCAGGCGTGGGACTTCGGCGTCGGCGAAGTCGGGGCGCAGCCACGACGCCTCGTCCAGTACCTCCTTGGTGGCGCCCGGCAGCAGCCACGGTCCGGTCGCGCGCGGCAGTTCGATCTCGTCGACGCGGCGTATGGCGATGTCGCCGAGGCTCCATCCCGTGGCGGAGGAGGGAGTGGACTGACGGGGGGCGGCGGTGCTCATCGGTGGGTCCCTTTCGGTGGAAGTGAGTGGTGGGGTGGGTGGTGGGGTGGGCAGGCTCTGGTCAGGCCTTGTGCGGCAGGTGCGCGGCGCGGATCAGGCCGGTCAGGGTCAGCGCGACGACCGTTGCGCCGTAAAGGGCGACGGAGGCCTGCAGGCCGTACAGGTTGGTCAGCAGGCCGGCGAGGACGACCGGGATGCTCATGGCCAGGTAGCTGAGGGCGTAGTAGGTCGCGAGCGAGCCGGCGCGCTCGCCCGGGGCTGCCGGGCGCAGCACCAGGCGCAGGGCGCCCTGGGTGACGCCGCCGAAGCCCGCGCCCGCCAGAGCGGTGCCGGCGAACAGCGCGAGCAGGCTGTGCAGGTGAGGGGCTGCCAGGGTCAGCAGGGCCCCGGGGATCAGCAGCGCGGCGCCGGCCAGGCTCACGGTGCGGGCGGGCAGCGCCCGGGCCGCGTGTCCGGCGAGACCGGCCGCAGCCGTCAGGGTGAAGAAGACCAGTCCGCCCGTCGCGTGGGCGGCGTGCGGGGCGATGAGTCGGGCGAGCGAAGGCCCGAGCGAGGAGTAGAAGCCGCCCAGGGCCCAGGCGGCGACGATGCCGGGCGCAGCGAGCGCCAAGCCTGGCCGGGAAGCGGGCGCGACGGTGATCGTGGGGCGCAGGAGGTGCAGGAGGCGTATAGGGCGCCAGGTGCCGGACTCGGTGCGGGCCGTCTCAGGGGTGAGCCGTACCGCGGCCGCCTGCGCGATGAAGAGCACGAGCAGCAGCAGGTAGACGGTGCGGGTGGGTGCGGGCGCGTACTGCACGAGGGCGGTGGAGACCAGCACCCCGACTGCCATGCCGGCCACGGGCATGATGCCGTTGGCAACCGCCGCCCGTCCCGGGCGGTCGGGGGCCTCGAAGTCGAGCAGGGCGGCTCCGGCGGCGCTCGTGGCCACACCGGTTGCCAGGCCCTGCAGGCTACGGCCGGCGATCAGCTCCGGCACCCCCTGCGCGGCGGCGGAGACGGCCATCGCGACGGCCTCAGCCAGCAGCGCCCCGGCGAGGACCGGGCGCCGGCCCAGGTGGTCCGAGAGCGTGCCCGCGGTGAGCAGTGCCACCAGCAGGGCGAGCACGTAGGCGCTGAACACGACCGTGAGCGTCATGGCCGAGAAATGCCAGGCGGCCTGGTAGAGCGCGTACACGGGCGTCGGCGCGCTGGATGCGGCCAGCAGAGCGACCAGGGTCGAGGCGTGGAGCCGGAAGGCACCGCGACGGCCCAGTACCGGCAGGCGGCGGCGGAACCGTAAGGCTGTGACGCTGGCCATGGGAACACTCCGACCTTTAAGGCGAATGCTTTGCGTTAAGCACCCTAGGCCGACACCCGCTCGAAACGCAAATACTTAGCTTTTACGCGCCCGGGGAGAGCTCGCTGCGGCCGAGCGCCGCCGCCACGAGGCGCGCGGTGTACGCCTCAGACAGAGCCGAGGGGCGGAACAGGATCCGATACATCAGAGGGGCGACAACGACGTCCAGCAGCGTCTCCACGTCCGGCACCGCCTCCCCGCGCCCGGCCGCGCGCACACCGATGGCCTTCAGCTGCTCGGCCGCGTAGTCGGAGCAGCGGGCCGCGTTGCCCTGCTCGGGGTCGCCGAGCAGGGTGTCCCGGATGTACGTGCGTCCGGCCGTCGAGGACATCTCCTCGGCGAACTGCACGGTCCACGCCTCCAGGTCCGCCCGCAGGCTGCCGCAGTCGGCCGGCGGCGCATCCGGGCGCAGCCGCTCGACAGCCACGTCGGACAGCAGTGCCCGCAGGTCACCCCAACGCCTGTAGACGGTGGAGGGCGTGACCCCGGCACGGGTAGCGATCAGGGGCACGGTCAGCGCGTCGCGCCCCACCTCCGCCTCCAGATCACGGACGGCCTGGTGTACGGACTGCTGGACGCGGGCACTGCGCCCGCCGGGGCGTGGGGTCGCTTGGGCACTCATGGGGACAGCCTAATGCTAAGAAATTGCGTCTGGCCGGACGTCGGCGCGATCAGGCCGTCACGAACGCTGATCCCGATCGGCCGGTCCGGACCCGGCCGGTAGGCCGCGGGCGTACCGGCCGGCCCTGGCTTCCGTCGCGGCCGGGCGAGCTTTCAGCTGCCCGCGGGAGTCGACCTCCGGGCGCCTTCTCAAGGTTCCTGCCGGCCACCGCCCCTATTAACAGGAACCTTGAGATCGGACTACTGCCGAAAGGCGAGGAAGTTGCCGCCGCCTTGCTCCAGACCCTCGTCATCGAGCCGCCTTGCTCCAGACCCTCGTCATCGAGGGGATGACGGCACCCGTGTCGTCGGCGGGCGGTCGGCGGACAGCAGGAGGATGAACGCGGTCACGGGGACCGCCGGAGCCCAGGAGAGTGGCGACGCCACGACGCCACGCGGCCTTTCACCCGTCCGCCCCTCCAGCCCAGTGGCGGGGCTCTTCGCAGGAACCACCGGTGGGAGCCGTCCGGAGCCACCCGGACGACCACCGGCCCGGTTCCCCGTTGTCACGCCCGGAGGTCAGCATTGACGGAACGAGTCCGTCACCCCCCGCGGCCCGCTCCGGCGACCGGGGCGCGGGGGACCCGCGGGGCGGCGCATGAATATCTGTGCTCGCGGGATGAGAATTTCGCGGATCGTGCACCGAGGGTTTTCTCACGGCTCCGAAGAGGTCGCTGACATTTACTGCACGGGCCACCATGCCGTGCTACTGTCGATCTCAGTTGCAGTTGTGGTTCCCAAGATTTCAAGCGCCCGGTCGGACTTCACGTCCACTTCCAGCGCTTGTGTATTTCCGGTCCTTCCGGTCCGGCGGGGCAATCATCGCGGCGACACGAGATCCGCACGTTGCGGATCGCGTTGTACTGCCCCAAAGGAGATTTGACATGGCTACTGGTACCGTGAAGTGGTTCAACGCGGAAAAGGGTTTCGGCTTCATCGAGCAGGACGGTGGCGGCGCTGACGTGTTCGCCCACTACTCGAACATCGCCGCCCAGGGCTTCCGCGAGCTGCAGGAAGGCCAGAAGGTCAGCTTCGACATCGCGCAGGGCCAGAAGGGCCCGACGGCCGAGAACATCGTTCCCGCCTAATATCGGCGCGCACTTCGCAGCTGGGGCCCGCATCCCTCGGGGTGCGGGCCCCAGCTGTGCTTTTTCCCCGCAGTGAGTTCACCTGCGGGACGCACCCGGGATTCCGCGGCCCCTCCGCGCGATAATCCTCATCCGGGGCGCCGGTCTTGGCGCCGCGTCCCCGTTTCCAGCGCCTGAGTCCGCACTGATTTCCGTCCGGCCAGATTCGCTTTCATGTTCCGTCCGGCCCATTCTTGCAGTTCTCCGCGCGTTCGCCGCTGCGGGAATTCCTTGATATGCGCCGCATTCGAGGAAGGTTCCGTATGAACCGCGCACGCACGAACAATCGCTCCTCCGCCTCCTCCTCCCGCACCGGCGGGAGCCGGTTCGGCTCGGGGGCCACCGGCCGTTCGGGTGGTCAGCCCCGTTCCGGTGGTCAGGCCCGTTCCGGCGGCCAGGCCCGCCCGGGAGGACAGGGCCGTTCCGGCGGCTACGGGCGCCGGCCCGCCGCCGTACAGGGCGAGTTCGCCCTCCCCCGGACGATCACCCCCGCGCTGCCCGCCGTGGAGGGGTTCGCCGACCTCGACATGCCCGCCCCGCTGCTCGTCGCGCTCGGCGCGGAGGGCGTGAGCGTCCCGTTCCCGATCCAGGCCGCGACCCTTCCGAACACCCTCGCGGGCCGCGACGTGCTCGGCCGGGGGCGCACCGGCTCCGGCAAGACCCTCGCCTTCGGCCTCGCGCTGCTCTCCCGTACCGCCGGACGGCGGGCCGAGCCGCGCCAGCCGCTGGCCCTGGTGCTCGTCCCCACTCGCGAGCTCGCCCAGCAGGTCACCGATGCCCTCGCCCCCTACGCCCGCTCGGTGAGGCTGCGGCTGGCCACGGTCGTCGGCGGCATGTCGATCGGCAAGCAGGCCGGCGCGCTCCGCGGCGGCGCCGAGGTGGTCGTCGCGACCCCCGGACGCCTCGCGGACCTCATCGAGCGCGGCGACTGCCGGCTCGACCAGGTGGACGTCACCGTGCTCGACGAGGCCGACCAGATGGCCGACATGGGCTTCATGCCGCAGGTCACCGCCCTGCTCGACCAGGTGCGACCGGGCGGCCAGCGGATGCTGTTCTCCGCGACCCTCGACCGCAACGTCGACCTGCTCGTGCGTCGCTACCTGAACGACCCGGTCGTCCACTCCGTCGATCCTTCGGCGGGCGCGGTGACCACGATGGAACACCACGTACTGCACGTGCACGGCGCCGACAAGCACGCCACGACCACGGAGATCGCCGCTCGCGACGGTCGCGTGATCATGTTCCTGGACACCAAGCACGCCGTCGACCGGCTGACCCAGGACCTCCTCAACAGCGGCGTACGGGCCGCGGCCCTGCACGGCGGCAAGTCCCAGCCGCAGCGGACCCGCACCCTGGCCCAGTTCAAGACCGGGCACGTGACCGTGCTGGTCGCCACCAACGTCGCCGCCCGCGGCATCCACGTCGACAACCTCGACCTCGTGGTCAACGTGGACCCGCCCACCGACCACAAGGACTACCTCCACCGCGGCGGACGCACCGCCCGCGCGGGCGAGTCCGGCAGTGTCGTCACCCTCGTCACCCCGAATCAGCGACGTGACATGACCCGCCTCATGGCCACCGCCGGCATCACCCCGCGGACCACTCAGGTCCGCTCCGGCGAGGACGAGTTGCGGCGCATCACCGGCGCCCGGACCCCGTCCGGCATCCCCGTCGTCATCACGGCGCCGGTGAGCGAGCGCCCCAAGCGCAGCGCCGCCTCGCGCGGCCGGCGCGGGCGCCCCTCGCAGGCCTCGCGCCGCGAGGGCCGGCGCCCGGGCACGTTCGACGCCGCGGCCTAGCCGCACCGCCCCCTTTCGCACTTCCCCTTTCCGCACGTCCCCCCTTCCCCCCTTCCTCCCGTGAGTGAGGCATCATGCGCTGTGTCATCGCCCGGTTCCCCTTCGACCTCACCAAGGCCGGTGTGCTGGAATCGATGAAGGGCGTCAAGCCCGAGACCCTCGTGGGCGAGTCGGTGGTCATCGGCCGTCGCGTCTACCCCGTCATGCAGGTGGGACAGGTCATCACCCGCCAGGACCGCCGCGATTTCAGCGCCGGCGAGGTCATCCGGGCCATGACCCGGCTCGGCTTCACCGTCCGCGGCCTGCCCGAGGCTCCCGCGGCTCCCGCGGCGGCGCTGAGCCCGCTCCAGCAGGCCTCCGCGATGCTCGGCAGCCCCGTCTTCGTCTGAGCGGCACGACGACACCGAAGGCCCCGACCGGACACACCGGTCGGGGCCTTCGCCGTGCACGGCGTCCGCGACCGCGGGCACCCGCCCACGGGGAAGCAAACACACCAGAACCGGCGGATGGTGTTCAATCTCCTCCGGGGCCCCGGTGCCGTACGGCACGAGGGCCCCTCGACGCGCTCCCGAGAAGGCGCGCTCCCAAGAAGAGGTGCAAATGACAGCGGACGATTCGCTCGACGGCCGGCTGGACGACGATGACTACCCCGCCTACACGATGGGCAGGGCCGCCGAGCTGCTCGGCACCACCCCCGGCTTCCTCCGTGCCATCGGCGAGGCCCGCCTGATCACCCCGCTCCGCTCGGAGGGCGGTCACCGCCGCTACTCCCGCTACCAGCTGCGCATCGCCGCCCGCGCCCGGGAACTCGTCGACCAGGGCATGCAGGTCGAGGCCGCCTGCCGCATCGTCATCCTCGAAGACCAGCTCGAAGAGGCCCAGCGGCTCAACGAGGAGTTCCGCCGCGCGGCGGGCACCCCGCCGCAGACGCCCGGCTGAGCCGACGGGGGGGGGTCAGAGGCGGTTGATGTAGAGGCCGGCGTCGATGGTGTGGTCGACGGTGCCGGGTGCGCCGGTGGTCACTTCGGCGGTGGCGTACTGGCCGGCGTTCGTGGTCTCGGGGACGGCGTCGGAGTCGATGTCCTTGGAGCCCGGACCGGCGCTCTGCACGGGCGACCAGATGAGGCCGCTCGCGGCGGGCGGACGGCGGGAGTTGATCACGCTGGTGTCGGCGGTGGACTTGTCGAAGCGGATCTTGTACTTGGTGTTGGGGCGGACGCCGTGTTCGGGCCCGAAGTAGTAGGCGCCGTCGGCGCCGGTGCGGACGGTGGCCATCAGGGTGCCGTCCTCGGCCAGGAGCTGGACGGTGACTCCGGGGATGCCCGGCTCGTCGTCGTCGACGCTCTGGGCGCCGCCCTTGTTGCGGTCGTACCAGACGCGGCTGCCGATCTGGACGGCCGGCTCGTCGCAGAGGACTTCGAGGTCGCCGAGGCCGTTGGCCTTGCCGAAACCGCCGTCGAGCGGGTCGTTGAGCTTCTGGATGGTGAAGCCGTGCTCGAAGGTGTTGGTGCCGCGGCTTCCGGTGGTGCGGTCGAAGAAGCCGATGCCGCCGGTCCATGCCTGGTTGGTCGGGTCCAGGGCGGTGCCGGCCAGGCGGCCCTCGCGCAGCGAGAGGCCGATGGCGCCCTGGGCCACCTCCTGGTGGACGTTGGGCCAGTTCTCACCCGGGTAGAACTCGACGACGTTGGCGGCCTGGCCGCCGTTGGGGCGGGTGGCGGCGTTGTTCGGGCAGTTCCCGGTGCCCTCCCACTCGAAGGATCCGTCCGGCTTGATGCAGGCCCGGTTGAGGTCTCCGCCCGAGATGGTGGAGTGCAGCCCGCCGTAGGCCGGGTTGGGGTGATCCATCTGGAAGCCGGTCATGTCGGCGAAGCGGTCCCGGAAGCCGAGGACCATGTCGCCGTTGCTCTCGATGGCGATGTCGCTCAGGATCGGCTCGGGGTGGGCGACGATCTGGTTCGGCTGCGGGAAGGTGGCGGCGCCGGTCGTCCACGGGTACCAGCGGTTGGACGAGGGGGTGCCGACGGAGGCCTCGCCGCGCGGGAAGTTCAGGGTCTTGGTGAGGATCGGCGCCGCCGCGAAGGTCGCGGTGACGGGGTTGTACGCCCACACCGCCGCTTTGAGGTCGCTCGCGTTCTGCGAGGACTCGGCCGAACAGGTGCCGCCGACGTACACGACTCCGTCGCGCACACCGAGGCCGAAGGGCCTCCAGTCGCTCGCGGCCCGGCAGCCCGGGTCGGGGACGGCCACGGAGGTCACCGGCGCCGCGGCGGTCGGCTGCCCGGCGTCGTACGTGTACAGGCGGCGGTCGTTGAGGTTGACGACGTAGAGCTGCTGGTCGTTCTCGGAGATGTCGATGTCGCCGAGGGATTCCTTGCCGACCACGCCGACGAAGGGCCCGTCGAGGCGGACGGAGTTCTGGTGCGCGGTGGTTCCGGCGCCGGGGACGGTGGTGAACAGGGTCGTGGCGCCGCCGCTGCGGGGGGTGACGTAGACGGCGCCCTGGCCGCCCGGGCCGTAGACGGTGTGCCGCTTGGCGTGGGCGCCGGTGAAGATGCGGCGCTGCTGCCTGTGGTAGGCCACGCCGTAGGTGTTGCCGGTGTCGTCGCGCGTGGCGAGGGTGGTGGTGTTGCCGCTGTTGCTGTCGCCGCGTTCGTCGAAGTTGAAGGTCACCGTGGTGCGCACGCCGCCGGACTTGGTGGCGGCGACCTGGCAGACGGTGCTCAGCCGGGGGTTGTCCTCGCACCAGTCGGACGGGTTGCGCACGCCCATGGTGAGCTCGGCGTCCCCGTCGATGACGTCGATGACGGTGGCGTTCGACGCGAGGCCGCCGGCGGCGCCGAAGGTGGGCTGGAGGAAGGATCCGCCCGGCATCTTCATCCGGACGTAGTACTTGCCGCCGGTGAGGACGGTGTTCGGCGGGAAGACCGCGATGCCGTCGGGTCCGGTCACGCCGGTGACCTGGTTGCCGTCGACGTCGGTCAGCTCGACGGTGATACCGGCCGCCGGGCGTTCGGTCGCGCTGTCGTAGCGGCCGTTGGTGTTGGAGTCCCGGATGACTTTGATGCGGACGGTGCCGTCGCTGGGATCAGCGCCGGCGGCGGGCTGCTGGAGCACGCCGGTGGTCAGGGCCAGGCCGGCGGCCAGTGCGACCAGGGCCTTCCTCAGGGCTTTCAAGACACTCCTCCGTATTACGCAGAGTAGCCATAAACACGTTGAGTGACCATGGTTCCGCGTGGCCGACGCCCCCGGAAGGCCGTGGCGGGTGATTCGCACTATTGAGTGACCCGTCCCACCACGGGGTGGTTTCTGAAGAACGGATTCATCCCGGCTCCCCCAAGAGGTCACCGCCAAGGGGCCGTTCGGGTGTGAAGGCCCGCGGGACGAAGAAGGCTCCGGACGCGGTGGCGGTCACGAACCGCATCAGGTCGTCGCCGTCGTCCAGGCGCCGCTGCGTGGCCGTGAAGGTCCGCAGCCGGCGCTGGAAGCTGACGAAGAGCAGCCCCTGGTCCTCGGGGCCGTTGCGGTAGCTGTATCCCCGGCGGAGCATCCTTCCGCTGCCCGTGGCGTTGGGATTGGCCCGCCGGGCGTGCGCCATGGCCGGCACCAGGTACCGGCCGCGCGCCGTCTTCGCCGACAGGTCGAGCCGGTCCAGCGCCGCCCCGCCGCTGAGCGGCGCGCCGTCCGCCCTGCGACGGCCGATCGCCTCCTCCTGCCGGGTGGCGGGCTGGGCCAGGAATCCGGAGACGTCGATGCGCAGCCGCCGCACGACGGCGACCGTCCCGCCCGCGAGCGGGCCCGGGCCGTCCAGCCATACCTCGCGGTCCAGTTCGGGGCGCGTGCGGGGGTTCTCGATCCCGTCCGGGAAACCCAGCAGGTTGCGGACCGGGCCGCCGCCCGGCGGCCGGAAGCCCGCCTGCGACCAGCGGCCCGACGCGCCCTCGGCGGCGAGGGCCCCGGCGAGCCGCGCATCGGCGAGGGCGACGGCGTCCGGGTCGCTCGCGCACACCTGCACCAGCAGGTCACCGCCCCACGCCCGGGCCGTCCGCTCCTCACGGGCGAAGGGGGGCAGTTGCAGCCCGCCCGGCAGGCCCTGCCCGGCGGATCCGAGCAGGCGCGGCCCCAGCCCCACGGTCACGGTCAGGTCCCCGGCCGGCGCGGCCGCCGCCCCGCCGGGCTTCCCGGCCAGCTCCACGAGAACCTCGGCCAGCCGGGCGGCCACCCGCACGGAACCGGCCTCCTGCGGCAGTTCGTACACCGACACCACCGCGTGGGTCTGCGGCTGCGCCGGGCGGTCCACCCCGGGCTGGCGCGCGCCGACCGGAGCGGACGCGCCGTGCGCGGACGCCTCCCGAGCGGAGGCCTCCTGCGATGGCGTACGCGGCGCCGGGAGGGCGGGCGTCCGGGCTCCGGGCCGACAGGCGCTCAAGGCCGCCGCGACGGGGAGCGCGCCCAGCAGGGACCGGCGAACCATCGAGGGGTTGTCACTCTGCGTGGTCATGTGAGTACTCTACGCAGCACCGGTTGTGCCGCCGGTCTTCATGCCCGCCCCGGACGAGGACGTCCCACCGTGCCCGTTTCCCGCTCCCCGCACCGACTCCGACTCGCCGCCGCCCTCCTCGCCTGCGCGGTGGCGACCGCCTGCGCCGCCGGGACCGGCGGTTCCGGCGACGACGCCCCGCGCGGCCCGGTCACCATCCGCGTGCCCGCCGAGGCCCCGACCATCACCGCCGCACTCGCACGGGCCCGCCCCCACGACCTGGTGCTGGTCTCCCCGGGCCGGTACCGCGAGACCGTACGGGTCGCCACCCGCCAGGTCACCCTGCGCGGCACCGACCGCAATCGGGTGGTCGTCGACGGCGAGGGACGGCGCGGAAACGGCATCGTGGTCACCGCGCCCGGAGTCACCGTCGAGAACCTCACCGTCCGCAGCCACCTGCAGAACGGCGTCCTCGTGACGGGGCTGAAGAAGGGCGACGAGGGCATCGGACGCGGCAGCGACGGCTACCACCGTCTCGATCCGGTGGCCGACCCCCCGCTCGACGGCTTCCGCGTCCGCTACGTCACCGCGGCGGACAACGGCCTGTACGGGATCTACGCGTTCAACGCCCGCCACGGCACCATCGAGCACAACTACGCCTCCGGCAGCGCCGATTCCGGCATCTACGTCGGCCAGTGCAAGCCGTGCGGAATCCTCGTGCGCGGCAACACCGCCGAACGCAACGCCGTGGGCTACGAGAACACCAACGCCAGCGGCCCCCTGTGGATCGTCGGCAACCGCTTCACCGGCAACCGGGTCGGGATGACCATCGGCTCCGACTACCTCGAAGCCCTCACCCCCCAGTCCGGAGCCACCGTCGCGGGCAACCTCATCGCCGGCAACTCCGCGGCCGACACACCCGAACAGGCCGACGGCGGCTACGGGATCGGCGTCGGCATCGCCGGGGGCCGCGACAACACCGTCACCCGCAACCGCATCACCGGCCACCCGCGGGCCGCCCTGGTCCTCACCGCCAGCGAGGACCTGCCCCCCGTCGGCAACCGGATGACGGACAACGTCTTCGCCTCCAACGCGCTCGACGCCGCCTACCTCGCCCCGGCGCACGCCCCCGGGAGCGGCAACTGCTTCACCGGCCCCCTGGGACCCGTCCTGCCCGCGGACCTCGCGACGGCCATGGCCTGCCCGGCGACCGCGGTGGCCGCCCCCGGGCACCAGGGGGCCCTGGACACCCCGCCCGCGCCTCCCGGCCTGCCGTTCCTCGACGTCGCCCTGCCCCCCGCGCAGCCCCAGCTGCCGGACGCCGCCACCGCGCCCGCCTCGCCGTTCGGCGGCGCTCCGGCCCCCGTCGACCCGGCGGACCTCCCCGTGCCCACAGCCACCTTCCTCGCCGACCGCAGCCGGGACCACCGATGAACCGCCGCACCGTACTGCTGTCGCTGGTGTCCCTTCCGGCGCTGACGGCCTGCTCCGCCGCCGACGATCCCAAACCCGCCGCGCCCCGGCCCCTCAGCGCCGAGGAAGCCGACCGCCTGGCCCTGGCCCGGTTCACCGCGTACCGCCGCGGCACCGGCGAGGTCACCGCCACCATCCCGTCCCGCGGCAGGACCATCACCCTCACCGGGCGCGTCGACTGGCGCCGCCACCGCGGGTACGCGGAGATCCACGACGACGCCGGGCCCCCGGCCCGGGAGCTCGTGCACTGGACTCCCCACCACGTCGCCGCCCTTCCCCGGTGGACCGGAGGGCTTCCGGACCGGCCGCCCGCCTCCGGCTGGGAGGTCCACCCGCTCCCTCCGCACGGCTCCGCGCTGGATTCCGTACTGCTGCTCCTCCTCAACCTCGGCGCCGACCGGCCCGACAACGCCCAGCTCCTGGCCCGCAGCGATGCGCGCCGGGTCCGCGACGACCGGATCGGCGATGTCCCCGTCCTCGTCGCCGCCGGTCCGGGAGCCCCGGGTGCCCCCGTGGCAGGGGGGCGGCTCGGCAACACGCGCTACTGGATCGACGGCGAGGGCCGCCTTCTGCGCTTCCAGGCCAGGGTCGGCGGCGAGGTCCAGTGGGCCACCGCCGATCTCCCCGCGACCGGGGCCTCCAAGCCCCTCCCCGATCCGCCGTCGCAGCTGACGGGTGCGACGGCGGGTGCGGCGCCGGGTCCGGCCCGGTGATCACGGCCGGCGTCAGTTCCTGCGGGTCAGATCTCCGCTGAGGCCGTCCTGGGTGACGTGCAGGGAACCGTCCTGGTTGAGGGTCACGATGCTGTAGCCCGGAAGCTGGGTGCAGCCGCTGATGCCGGAGAGCGGGACCGGCTTGAGCACCAGCCTGGCGTCGGTCGCGCTGACGAGGGTGGCCTCGCCGGTGCAGACGACCTTCCCGGTGCCGGTTCCGCCGTCGGTCTCGGTGGTGGTGATGGGGTCCCCGACCACGCCCTGGACCAGGGTGACCCGGACCGCCATCGACACTCCGGCCGGGGAGTTCACCTTGCCGGCGAAGACCCCGACGAAGGCCTTCGGCACGGCCCCGGCAGGAGCCGCGCCACCCCCGCCCGAGGACGAGGACGAGGACGAGTCCGAGGACGAGGCCGCCGTCGTCGGCGGGGACGGGTTCGCGGCAGGGGTGGCCGCCGATCCGCCGGACCGCCCGTCGGCGCTGTCGCGGCCGCCCCCGCCCGTGGCCTGCCAGGCCACCAGGCCCGCCAGCGCCGCCGTCACCACCCCGATCACCACCAGGGCGAGCAGCCTGCCCGCCCACCGGCGGGGCGCAGCCGGCCGGGCCCCCGTGTACGGGTAGCGGCCTGGCGGTGTGGCCGGCGCGGGCAGGTGTGCGTACGGCGGAGCGGGCGCGTGACCGCCGGAGTGCTGCGGGCCGGACGGGCCGGGCAGGCCGGGCGGGCCGGGCGGGCCGGGCGGGCCGAAGCCACCCGGCGCGGGGTAGGGCACCGTGCCCGCCGGGGGCGGCAGCGGCGCGGTCATGGCGGTGGGCGGGTCCGGCGGCGCCGGCGGGACGGCCTGCGTGTCGGCCGCCTGACCCTCCAGGTCGAGGAGTTCCACCGCCGCCCGCGCCACCGCGTCCGAGACGTTCCGCGGCAGCCAACCGCGTTCGCCGAGGCGGGTGCCCTCCGCCCCGATCCCGTCCAGCCGCCGGCGCAGCTCTCCGGGCGTCAGCCTGCGACCGGGGTCCTTCTCCAGGCAGCCGCGTACGAGGTCACGCAGCTCTCCGCCGATCCCGCCGAGTTCGGGCTCCTCGTGGACGATCCGGTAGAGCAGCACGGCCGCGCTGTCCTTCTCGCCGAACGGGGCCGTCCCCGTCGCCGCGAAGGCCATCACGGCACCGAGCGCGAACACGTCCCCGGCCGGCCCGGTGGCATCGCCGCGGGCCTGCTCGGGGGACATGAAACCGGGCGAGCCGACGACGTACCCGGACCGGGTGAGGACCGAGGTCACGTCCAGGGCCCGGGCTATGCCGAAGTCGATGAGCCGCGGACCGTCCAGGGCCAGCAGTACGTTCGAGGGTTTGACGTCCCGGTGGACCAGCCCCAGTTCGTGCACCGCGCCCAGCGCCTCGGCGAGTCCGGCGCCCAGGACCCGTACCGCGTCCGGCGGCAGCGGGCCGAACCGCCGGACGGCGGCGGACAGCGAGGGCCCGGCGACATAGCCGGTCGCCACCCATGGCTGCCCGCCCTCGGTGTCGGCGTCCAGCACCGGGGCGGTCCAGCGGCCACCGACCAGGCGTGCCGCGGCCACCTCCTGCCGGAACCGCTGCCGGAACTCCGGGTCCGCCGCGTACTCGGAGCGGACCGTCTTGACGGCCACGGTCCGCCCGCCCGCCGTGCGCCCGAGGAAGACCTGTCCCATCCCACCAGCACCGAGCCGCGCCACCAGTCGGTACGGGCCCATGCGCAGCGGATCACCCGGTGCCAGTCTCTCCAAGGTCTGTCGCTCCTCAGCTGGTTGTGACACAGGCCGCGATCGTAGCCAGCAGCCGGGAGCCGGTCCATCACTTCTCCTTCACACCCTCCACACGAGCGATGCTCACCCCCGGCGGTGGCGGACGAGGGGGCCGGGGTGGACGGCAGTGTCACGGGGTTCGTCGAGTGGTGCCTGCGGGGGTGAGGGGTCCGCGTCCGGCCGCCCCCGCTGCCGACAGCCCGCAGAGGTTGGAAGATGGAATATGAGCAACTACCTGGGGGCCCTCCGGCGCCGGCTGCTCCGCTCGGCCCCGAGCCCCTCCGCTCCGCCCCGGCCTCCCCCCTCCGCAGACGGCCGGGAGCACCAGGAAGGGCAGGAGCACGCCCCGTCCCCCAAGGGAGTGTCGCAGCGGCCCCAGCGCCTGTCCGCCCTGCTGAGCGCGCGCAGCGTGGCCGGTGAGGTGTTCCTGCTCCAGCTGGCCGTCGTGGTGGTCCTCGTCGCCGCGGCGGTCCTGGCGCTCGTGGTGCAGGCCCGCAGTTCCGCCATGCTGGACGCCCGGCACCGTACCCTCGCCGCCGCCGGAACGTTCGCGGAGTCCCCCGGGATGGTCGCCGCCCTGCACAGCGCACACCCCAGCGCGGTACTCCAGCCCAGCGCCGAGGCGGCCCGGAAGATCGCCGGGGTCGACGGTCTGAACGTGTACACGCTCGACGGGGTCACCCTCGCCCACAGCGACCCGAAGCAGATCGGCAAGCGCGTCGTCGGCCCGTTCGCCACGGCGGCGGCCGGCAGGTCGTTCACCGAGACGTTCGCCGGGTCCCTGGGGCAGTCCGTGGTGTCCGTGGTCCCCGTCAAGGACGCCCGGGGCAACGTCATCGCCGTCGTGTCCTCCCCGGTCACGGTCCAGAACGTCCAGAGCATGGTGAACGGGCAGCTCCCGGTCGTCCTCGGCAGCGCGGCCGGGGTGCTCGTCCTGTCGGCGGGCGGCACCGCCCTGGTGAGCCGCCGGCTGCTGCGCCGGACGCACGGCCTGGGACCGGCCGAGATGACGAGGATGTACGAACACCACGACGCGGTACTGCACGCCGTCCGGGAGGGCGTGCTGATCGTCGGGGACGGCGGTCGGCTGCTGCTGGCCAACGACGAGGCGCGCCGACTGCTCGATCTGCCGGGGGACGCGGAGGGGCGCCCCCTCGCCGACCTGGGCCTGGAGGAGGGGATCGTCGCACGGATCACGGCGGGCCGGACCGCGACCGACGAGGTGCACATGGCGGCCGACCGGCTCCTGGCCGTGAACATCCGGCCCACCGCCCCGTACGGCTCCGCCGGCACCGTCGTCACGCTGCGGGACACCACCGAGCTGCGGGCGCTGTCCGGCAAGGCGGAGGTGGCCCGCGAGCGGCTGAACCTGCTCTACGACGCCGGAGTGCGGGTGGGGACGACCCTGGACGTGGAGCGCACCGCGCAGGAGCTGGCGGAGGTGGCGGTCCCCCGGTTCGCCGCCGTGGTCACGGTCGACCTGCTGGAGCCGGTGCTGCGGGGCGAGGAGCCGCCCGAGACGACCACGGAGATGCGCCGGACCGCCGCCGTCGGCCTCCGGGGCGACCACCCGCTCTACCCCGTGGGGCGGCTGATCCGGTTCGTTCCCGGCAGCCCGATGGCCGTCGGGCTGGCCGGCGGCCGCGCGGTCCTGGAGGCGGACCTGCGCGCCACCCACCACTGGCGGGCCCAGGACCCGGCCAACGCCGAGCGGATCCTGGAGCGCGGCATCCACTCCCTGATCGCCGTGCCCCTGCGGGCCCGTGGCGTCGTGCTGGGGATGGCCGGCTACTGGCGGGGGCCGGACTCCCCCGCGTTCGACCAGGAGGACGTGTCCTTCGCCGAGGAGCTGACCGCACGGGCCGCGCTGTCCGTCGACAACGCGCGCCGCTACACCCGCGAGCACACGGTGGCCGACACCCTGCAGCGCAGCCTGCTGCCCCGCGGGGTGCCGGAGCAGTCCGCCGTCGAGGTCGCGCACCGCTACCTGTCCGCGCAGGCCGGGGTGGGCGGCGACTGGTTCGACGTCATCCCGCTGCCGGGCGCCCGGGTGGCGCTGGTGGTCGGCGACGTCGTCGGCCACGGTCTGTACGCCGCCGCCACCATGGGCCGCCTGCGTACGGCCGTGTACAACTTCTCCACCCTGGACCTGCCCCCGGACGAGCTCCTGAGCCACCTGGACGAGCTGGTCGCCCACATCGACACCGATCAGCAGGAGTGGCAGGGGATCACCGGGGCCACCTGCCTGTGCGCCGTCTACGACCCCGTCTCGGGGCAGGTGACGGCCGCCACCGCCGGCCATCCGGGCCCCGCCCTGGTGCACCCCGACGGCACCGTGTCCTTCCCCGAGGTGCCGGTCTCCCCGCCGCTGGGGCTGGGCGAGGGCCTGCCGATGGAGAGCGCGGAGCTGACCCTGCCCGAGGGCTCCCTGCTGGCGCTCTTCACCGACGGGCTGATCGAGGGCCGCGGCCGCGATCCGGACGCGGGCCTGGCGGCGCTGCGCGGCGCCCTGTCCGGGCCCGCCCGTACTCCGGAGGAGACCTGCACCGCGGTGATCGAGGCGGTGCTGCCCACCCGGCCCAGCGACGACATCGCGCTGCTGGTGGCCCGTACCCGCAGGCTGGACCCGGCGCGGATCGCCGAGTGGGACGTGCCCCCCGACCCGGCGGAGGTGTCCCGGGTGCGCAACGCCTGTGCCCGCCGGCTGGCGGAGTGGGGCCTCGACGACATCGCCTTCACGACGGAGCTGATCCTCAGCGAACTGATCACCAACGCCATCCGCTACGGAACCGAGCCCATCCGGGTGAGGCTGCTGTACGACCGGGGCCTGATCTGCGAGGTTTCCGACGGGTCGAGCACCTCCCCGCACCTGCGCCGGGCCGAGGACACCGACGAGGGCGGGCGCGGGCTGTTCCTCGTCGCGCAGTTCGCCCAGCGCTGGGGCACCCGGTACACCGCTCGCGGCAAGATCATCTGGAGTGAGCAGGCCCTCCACGAGGGAGCCGCGGAGTCCGCTGCGGCCGCGGCCCTCCCGGAGGAGGTGCTCCTGGCCGAGTGGGACCAGGAGCCCCTCTGAACACGCGGCGGGGCAGCGGGCGGGGCAGCGGCACCCTCGTCTGGAACTGCGCTGCCGGGGCCATCGAACGTACGCTGGTCTCGACCGGTATGCGATCGCCCGCCATGGAGCCTTAGTGCCCGCACCCCGTCTCCGGACAGCCGTCGTCGGAGTCTGCCTCGCCTTCGTGGTGGCGCCCCTCGGCGGCTGCGGAGACAAGCCCACCGCCGTGCCCCGCACACCTGCGGCGGCCACCTCCGCCGCGGACGCCGGCGGTATGGCGGCGCTGACCGCGGCGGCGAAGAAGGAGGGGGCGCTCAACACGATCGCGCTCCCGAGCGACTGGGCCAACTACGGCGCGCTGATCGACGGCTTCGAGAAGAAGTACGGGATCAAGGTCACGGTGGAGAGCCCGGAGGGCAGCAGCCAGGACGAGATCGACGCCCTGAAGCAGCACAGGGGCGACGGACGCGCCCCCGACGTGGTCGACGTGGGGGGCTCCTTCGCCCGGTCCGCGGCCCAGCAGGGCCTGCTCGCACCGTACGAGGTCGCCCGGTGGGACGACATTCCCGCGGACCAGAAGGACCCGCACGCCCTCTGGTACGACAATTACGGCGGCTACATCTCGATCGGCTGTGACGCCAAACGCGTCAAGACCTGCCCCGCGACCTTCGCCGATCTGCGCAAGCCCGAGTACAAGGGCAAGGTCGCGCTCAACGGTGACCCGAGGAAGTCGGGCTCCGCCTTCGCCGGCGTGTACGCGGCGGCGCTGGCGAACGGGGGGTCCTTCGACGACATCCAGCCCGGTATCGACTTCTTCGCCGAGCTCAGCAGGAACGGCAATTTCATCCCGGTCGAATCCACCCCGACGACGATCGAGAACGGCCGGACCCCGATCAGCATCGACTGGGACTTCCTCAACCTCGGATACGCCGACGAGTTCCGCAAGAAGGGCGCGGACGTGGACTGGCGGACCGCCATCCCCTTCGACGGCAGCTTCGCCGAGTACTACGCCAACGGGGTGAGCAAGGACGCCCCGCACCCGGCGGCGGCCCGCCTGTGGCAGGAGTACCTCTTCAGCCCGGAGGGCCAGAACATCAGGCTCGGCGCCTACGCGCGCCCCGTGCTCATGGACGCCATGGCGAAGGACGGCACCCTCGACAAGGCCGCCGCGGGGAACCTGCCGACGGTCGAGGGCACGCCGTCGTTCCCGACGGATGCGCAGCGGCAGAAGGCGCAGGAGACCGTCGACCGCAACTGGGCCAAAGCCGTCCCGGGCTGAGGGCGTGCTTGCGAGCGTGCGGGCTTGCGGGGGCGTGCGGGCTTGCGGGCTTGCGGGCTTGCGGTCATTCCTTGCTGCGGAGCTCGTCGATCTGCTTCTCGAAGGCCTTTGTCTCCGCGATCAGGTGCTCGCGCGCGTCCTTCTGCTCCTCGTCGCCCCTGCTCTTGAACCCCTCGGTGAAATGGGGCTGCAGCTGGGTCCACCAGCCGTGGTCCAGCATCGCCCAGGACTGGGGGCAGAGTGGGGCGCGGGTCCTGGGCAGGTAGCCGGTGGCGACCAGGGGGGCGTGGAACTTCTTCGGGTCGCTCCCCTCCAGGTAGCAGAGGAAGGTGAAGACCCGTTGCTGGGTGACGGGGTGGTCGCTGGAGAGCCCCTCCAGGGTCAGCGCGCCCTCCCCGCGGGCGATCTCGTCGAAGAGGAGCGCGGCCGCCAGCGTCGGACCGGCCCCCACCTGGTTGACGGTGGAGAACGACGCGTACCCGTCGGCCGCGTCCTCCTCCAGGCCCAGGTTCGCCAGCATCAGCTGGCGCTGCAGGGCATGTCCCATCTCGTGGCCGAACACGAACTGCGTCGACAGCGCCGTCAGGTCGTCGGCGTTGAACCGGTCCGCGGGGAGCAGGGCGGGACGCTTGACGGTCTTGACCACGTTGCCGAGGGCCTTCTCGATCCCGGTCAGGAACGCCGCCGTCACGAAGATCGTCCTGCCGTCGGGCTGGGTGACCGCGTCCGTGACCCCGGGCGGGACCTTGCCGGTGACCTTCACGACCAGGTCGTGCGGGAGGACGAGCGCCTCGTTCACCCAGTCGGCGGTCTGCTCCAGCACACCGGACTTGCGGACCACGTCCACGGCGTGCCGGTCCTCCGGCTTGATCGTGTCGTCCTCGTAGACCACGGTGACCTCGCCGCCCGCGGCGGCCGCGCCGCCGTCGGCGCCGCACGCGACGGCGCCGAGGCCGACGGCGAGCAGCAGCGCCCCCGCGCAAGCGCTCCGCAGCACGGCCGGGTACCCACCGGCTCTCAGCACCCGGCCCGACTCCTCTCCCTGGTCAGGACGCGGCGGCGGGCCCGCCCGCACCCGAGGGGGAGCCGGCCCCGACACGCGGATTATGACCGAAGGGGACGGCTGTTGAAGGGTCGAACCGCGGCAAGGTAGCAGTCTTTCGAGGACTTGCCCGGATGTTTATCCGATGGTGATGGTCCTTCCTCCGTGACGCCACACCGGGCACTAGCGTCCCGTGGCACCCCCAGGAGAGCCGGATGTGCGGGGTGCACCGCACGGCACGAACAGCCGGCCGGCACGGCCCCGGCTCTCCCGCAGGACCACGGAGCAAGGAGGCAATGTGCTGTCATTCCGGCGGCGATCCGGCAGCGGCTTGTCGGTGGCCACGAAGTACACGATCGGAAGCGGCCTGGTCATCACCGCCCTGGCCGTCACGCTGATCGCGCTGCTGATCCCCGTGGCCAAGTACGGCGACCGCGCATCGGCGGCCACCACGGGGGCGGCGGCGCCGGCGGCGGGGGTCGTGGACGACGGCGCCGGGATCATGAGCACGGCGTACGGGCCCCTGACCCCCACCGACCGGGACTTCGTGCGCAAGGTCCGCCTCGCCGGGCTCTGGGAGCTGCCCGCGGGGCGGCAGGCCCAGCAGCGCGGAACGCGCCCCTCCGTGCGCACGGCCGGGGAGCACCTCGTCATGGGCCACACCGACCTCGACCGCCAGGTCCTCCAGGTCGGCCAGGCCCTCGGCATCGACCTCCCCGACCGGCCCAACCCGCAGCAGCAGGGCTGGCTCGACCAGATGACGGCCGCCCAGGGCAACGAGTACGAGCGTTTGTTCGTGCAGCTGCTGCGCCGGGCGCACGGAAAGGTGTTCCAGCTGGTGGCGCAGGTCCGGGCGCAGACCCGGAACTCCATGGTGCGGGCCCTGGCCACCTCGGCCAACACCACGGTCCTCGACCACATCACGGTCCTGGAGGAGAGCGGGCTCGTCGACTTCGACTCGCTCTCCGACGCGAGCCCCGCCCCGTCCTCCCCCTCCTCCCCGCTCCAACAGGGGGCGTCGTCCCCCTCCTCTGTCCGATCGACGAAGTGAAGTGATCTCATGGGTCAAAAGGGCCACAGGCGCCCCCGGTTGAAACTGCTGGCCGCGGCGTGCGCGCTGGTACTGGGCGGCGGCGGGGTCGCCGTCGTCGCGGGCAACGCGAACGCCGGCCAGGACTCCGGCCGCACCGGCGAGGTGACCGCCACCATCGACTGCCCGGACGTGGGCGACCGGCTCACGGACGTACCCGACCAGGCGCGGGCCGAGGTCGACCAGAACCTCGCCCAGCTCGACGGCCAGGTCGCCGACGCCTACCGGCAGCTCGCCGCGGGGCAGGTGAGCAAGAAGAAGGTCCAGAAGGACGCCCTCCTGGGCCGGCTCAAGGACCAGCGCGCCACCACCATCCGGCGGGTGTCCGACGTGATCGGCCGCTCCGCCGGACGCCCCCAGGGGCTGGACGCGCTGAGCGGATGCACCATGAAGGAGGCTCCCGCCGAAGCCGACCCCGGTGTCGGCGCGGCGGCCGACGCGGCGGTCGCCGCCGCGGCCGACCCGGCGCGCGACCCCGACGCCGCGCGCAGCATCGGGCAGAAACGGGGGCCCGCCCAGAGCGACTTCGTCAACATCGCCAAGGTACGGCCGAACGTGAACGCCCCCGCCGCCGGGCGCGGCGCCTCCACCGGCTCGTTCTCCTCCCAGTGCGGGCGCAACGAGAACGGCCACTTCAACCCCGACAACGTCATCGTCGCCCCCGGCGTCTCCAACGGCGCCCACCACATGCACGACTACGTGGGCAACAAGACGACCGACGCCTTCTCCTCCAACAACAGCCTCGCGGCGTCCGGCACGACCTGCGGCAACGGCGACCAGTCCGCCTACTACTGGCCGGTGCTGCGGCTGCGCGACGGCAAGGCGGAGAAGGACGCCAAGGCCCCGGGCGGCGGACAGGACGCCAACGTGGGCACGATCCTGCGGCCGAAGCAGGTCACGATCGATTTCAAGGGGAGCCCCGTCGGCCAGGTCAAGGCGATGCCGCGGTTCCTGCGCATCATCACGGGTGACGCGAAGGCCTTCACCAACGGCACCGCCAATGCCAACGCCTCCTGGAGCTGCACCGGTTTCGAGGACCGGCAGCTCAAGGACAAGTACCCGATCTGCCCCAAGGGCAGCGACGTGGTGCGCACCTTCACCTTCCAGAGCTGCTGGGACGGCCGCAACATCGACAGCGCCAACCACCGTACGCACGTGGCCTTCGCGGACAAGGCGGGCCGCTGCCCGAAGGGTTTCGCCGCGATCCCGCAGCTGGTGCAGCGGATCACCTACGGGGTCGCGCCCGGCGCGCGCTTCGCGGTGGACAGCTTCCCGGAGCAGCTGCACAAGCCGGTGACCGACCACGGCGACTTCATCAACGTCATGTCGAACGGGCTGATGGCCCAGGCGGTGAACTGCATCAACGGCGGGCGCACCTGCCGCTGACGCCGTCCGGGGCGTACGGGCGCCGACCCGGGGCTGGTCCCGGGCCGGCGCCCGTACGCCCGTACCCGTACCCGTACCCGTACCCGTAGCCGTTCCCGGACGGGTGCCGAAGCGGCGAGGAGGAGTGCGATGCCCGGCTCACGCGACACCGTGGACGCGGAACTCACCCGGCGCCTGCGGCTGCCCGGCGGCGCTGCCGAGGAGGCGGCCGTGCGCGAGCTCCTCTACCGGCGCCACCGGCGCGCCGCCCTCGCCTACGCGCGCACCTGCTGCCGTACCCCGCAGGACGCCGAGGACCTGGTGTCGGAGGCGTTCCTGCGGACCTTCCAGGCGGTCCGCTCCGGGAACGGGCCCCGGGGGCCCTGGCGCGCGTACCTGCTGGCCGTGGTCCGGCACACGGCGATGGAGTGGAGCGATCTCGCCGGACGGACCCTGCTGACCGCGGACTTGGACTCCTGGTGCCGGCCGGCGCCCGGCGGCAGCGACCCGCAGGGACAGGTGATGGCCGACGAGGACCGCCGGCTCGTGGCGCGCTCCTTCCGGGCGCTGCCGGCGCGCTGGCAGCTCGTCCTGTGGCACACGCTGGTGGAGGAGGAGTCCCCGCACCGGATCGCGGCGCGGCTGGGCATCACCCCGAGCGCGGTGACCTCTCTGGCGTTCCGGGCCCGCGAAGGGCTGCGGGAGGCGTACCTCGGCGCCCATCTGCACGCGGCGACGGGCGACGGGCGGTGCGGCCACTACAGCGGCATGCTCGGCACGGCGGTCCGGCGGGGCGCGGCGCAGCGTCCGGGCGGGCTGGTCCGCCACCTCGCGGGGTGCGGCCCCTGTGCGCGCGCCTACGCGGAACTGCTGGACCTCAACGCGACGCTGCGCGGCGCGCCGGCGCCCGTACCGGCGTAGGCCGTTCGCCGCTCCGGCGCCCGGGCGGCACCGCCCGGCCTCCCCCGTGTACGGGGGGGGCCGGGCGGTGCCGGTTCCCGGGCGGCGCGTTCGCGCTCTGCTCAGAGGCCGTTGACCCGGGCCATCCGTCCGACGACCAGGGGGGTGAAGTCGGCGGTGACCACGCGTGCCGTACGCCGGCCCACCCGCGAGTGCTGACGGCGCACCTGGGCCATCAGGCGGCGGCTGCGCAGGGCCATCTCCAGTTCGAAGCGGGTCCGCGGATCGCGCAGACCGGGTCCGAAGAGCTTCTCCAGCTGCCGCATGCGGTAGCGCACGGTCTGCGGGTGCACGCTCAGGGCCTTGGCCGCCTCGGGAGCTCCGCCGCCCTCCAGCCACGCGAGCAGGGTGACCTCCAGGCGCTCGCTCTGGCGCGGGGTCAGATCGGCGAGGGGGCGCAGCCAGCGGGCGGCCAGCGCGTGGGCCAGGGGCTCGTCCTGGAGCAGCAGGAGCGTGGAGAGGTGGTCGTCCACGAAGACGGCGCGGGCGTCGGGGCCGCCGCGGTTGGGGGTCAGGGTGAGCAGGCGCAGGGCCCAGCGCAGCGAGGAGGCGGTGTCGCGGAGGGGGACGGCGTGGCCGACGGCCGCGAACCGTCCGCGCAGCGGGGGTTCGAGGGCGGCCCGGGTGTCCGGGTCGGGGCTGGGGAGCAGCAGGCACGGCCGGCCGGCGAACATGCCGGGGAGGGCGTCGTCGAGGACGGCGGCCAGTTGCTGGGTCTCGCCGGGCGTGGCCAGCGCGATGGCCCGTACGGCCACCGGGAGGGGCCAGCCGGCGGCCTCGGACAGCTCGGCGAGGGAGGCGTGGGAGGCCACGCGGTCGTCGGTGAGGGCCTTGAAGAGGTCCTGGCGGGCCCGGTCGCGCGGGGCAGCGGGTTCCGGGCGGGCGCCGTGCGTCCCTTCATGGGGGCCCGCGTCGTCGTGCCGCCCGGGACCGTCGGGGCCGTCGGGGCCGTCCGGGCCGTCGTCGTCGGCGCCCCCGTGGCCGTGGCCCCTGGCGCCGTGCCCGTCACCGGTGCGGCCGCCGAACCCCGGTCCGCCCGGGCCGTGGCCCTCGTGACCGCCGCCGCCCAGGCTTCCGCTTCCGTGCCCGTGCTCGCGCACCTCCGAGAGTGCGGGGCCGCGGACGTCCCCGTGCCGGCCGCCGTGGACGGCGTCCGCCGCCGCGTCGTGCCGGTCCTCGACGTCCTCCCCCGTCTTCGTGCGGTCGCCGTCGTGCGCCACGTCCCGTACGGGCTCGTCGCGGTACCCGAGTGCGGCGAGAAGGGCCTCTTCCACCGCTTGTCGGAGAATTTCGTCATCGATGGCATCGTTGTCATCGACAAGTGTGGAAAATCCGGGAATTCCATGCAGAAGCTCCTCCACTATCTCCCCGGCCAGCGCGGGAAGTTCCCTGCGCAGGACGCGGGTCCACTCGCCCCGAGGGCGGGACCAGATGCGGTTCAGAAGTTCGCACATCGTTTCCTCGTTCTTGCCGGGGTGAGGCCTGTCCGGTGACGGAGTGACAGGCCCGCCAAGGTCGCCTGCCTCATCAACGACCTTGCCTGTAACGACAGTTGCAGCTACCACACGCCCTCCTGGACGGTTCCGGCCACCTTCGGTCCCGCGGGTTTGCCTTGATTTTGCCGTCGGGGACGCGTAGACGGCGACGGGTGCGGTGGCCTGTCACAACCTCCACTGGAGGGGAATCCTCCGGGCTCGTTCGGCGCACCGGAGACGGGGTGCGAGAAATTATCACGTTTCGATAAATCCTGTGGAGATGCTGCGCAGCTCCACGATGCTTCTGCACTCCGGCCCCGAGCCCTTCGGCCGACGTGGGAATTCCACAGCGCTGCCGGCCACCATCGACCACAACCACCGGGCGCCGAGCGCGAGGTGGAGTGCTCGGAGCCCAGGCGCACAGGAGAACTGGATGCCCCTGCCCCAGCCTCACATGCCCCGCTCCCACAGAGCCCGACGCGGGAGCCGCCGCGCGGCGGTGGCCCCGGCCGCGGGAAAACGGGCCGTCCGGCGGCCTCCGCTTCTGCCCGTCGCGGGGCGGCTGCGCACCAGCGTGGTCTGCGCCTCCCTCGCCGCTCTCGTCTCCCTGCTCGTGGCCGCGCGCGCGGGCGCGCTGACCCATCTGTGGGACTTCCTCGACTTCGGGTCGGGCGTGCTCTCGCTCGTCTCCCTCACCTCCACCGTCCTGTGGGGGCTGGTGGCCACCGACCGGGTGCTCCTGGAATCGGGACACCGGCTGCTCGCGCAGGGTGTGCACCGCGGCCTGGCCGTCGCGGGACTGGGCTTCCTCGCCCTGCACATATGGGTCAAGGTCGCCGAGGGGCACACGGCCGCGACGGCCGCGCTGGTGCCGTTCACCGACGCGAACCGGCCCGTCGTCATCGGCCTCGGCACCCTGGCCGGATATCTCTTCGTGAGCGTCGCCGTCTCCGGCGCCCTGCGTAGTGTGTTCGCCACCAATCGCCGCTCCATGTGGTGGCGGGCCCTGCACATCGGGGCGTACCCGGCGTGGGGAGCCTCCCTCGTGCACGGGCTCAAGGCGGGCCGCGCCGCCGACCTCTGGGTGACGGCGGCCTACGTGCTCGGCGTGGCCGGCGTCATGGGGCTGCTCGCCGTCCGGCTGCGCACCCGCAGGCGCGAGGCGTCCGCGGCGGTGAGCGCCCCGCAGTCCGCCACGGCCGCGCGCGGCGCCCGTATCCCGCGCCCCCGGGGCTCCTCCGTACGGAGCGCGTCCCTCGCGGGGCCGCTCGGCGGACGCCGGGGCGGACCGGTGGGCGCTCCCGAAGGCTCCGCCCGCCCGGCCGCGGCGACCGCGCCCGCCGCCCCCGTCGCACAGTTCGCCCAGAACACGCAGGACATGCAGGACACGCAGGCCCTGCAGGTGACCCAGCCCATGCAGGCCGTGCCGCCGCAGCCCCAACACCCGCCGTACGCGGCGGCCTACGCGCCCGGCCCGGCCGCGGACGTCGGCGCCGCCACGGGCTTCGGCCCGCTCGCCGGGCGGGAGGGACGGCGGTGAGCGAAGCGCCGCGCCCCGGCCTCGGCTGCGTGGGCACCCCCCGGCTGCTGACCGGACTCGACCGGTTCCCCCGGCTGGACCGCGACGCCCACGAGGCCGCGCACGGACCACTGCCCCGCTACCGCCCGGACGAACTCGTCGACCTCGCCGCCGACATCGACCTGCGGGGCCGCGGCGGGGCGGGCTTCCCCTTCGCCCGCAAACTGCGCGCGGTCAACCAGTCCGCCCGGGGACGCGACGGGTTGACCGCCGTCGTCGTCAACGGCAGCGAGGGCGAGCCCAGTTGTCTGAAGGACAAGGCCCTGCTGCTGCACGCCCCGCATCTGGTGCTCGACGGGGCCCTGCTGGCCGCCTCCGCGGTCGGCGCCGAGGACGTGGTGATCGCCGTGACCCGCCCCGACGTGGAGCGTTCGGTGCGCGACGCCGTCGCCGAACGGGGCCGGGGCGGGCGCCAGGTCCGCGTGGCGCTGCTGCCCGAACGGTTCGTGACCGGTGAGGGCACCGCGATGATCAACGGCCTCAACGGCGGCGCCACGCTGCCGTCCGGACAGCGGGTGCGCACCAGCGAGCGCGGCCTCGGCGGGGTGCCCACCCTGCTGTCGAACACCGAGACCTACGCCCAGCTCGCCGTCGCCGCGCGGCTCGGCGCCGCCGGCTACCGGTCGGCCGGGCTGCCGTCCGAGCCGGGCACCGTCCTGCTGACCGTCGCCGGCTCCACGGTCATCGAGGCCCCGACCGGCACCTCGCTGGCGTACGTCCTGGAGCTGTGCGGGATGCGCCCCGGGCAGGGCGTGCTCGTCGGCGGCTACCACGGCCGCTGGCTGGATCCCGGATCGGCCCTCGGGGCGGAGGTGTCCCGGCAGTCCCTCGCCGCCTTCGGAGCGGTACTGGGGGCGGGCGCGGTGCTGCCGCTGCCCGAGGACACCTGCCCGGCGGGCGAGGTGGCCCGGGTGACGCGCTGGATGGCGAACGAATCGGCGGGCCAGTGCGGGCCCTGCGTACGGGGCCTGCCCGCGCTGGCCGACGTACTGGAGGCGGCCGTCGCGGGCGGGGGGCGCAGCGCCCTCGAAGCGGTGGAGGCACGGATGCTCGGGGTGCGCAGACGCGGGGCGTGCAGCCACCCCGACGGCACCTCGCACTTCGTGGCCTCGGCCCTCGCCTCCTTCCCCGACGAGTTCCGCGACCACGCGCTCGGCAGCGGCTGTGGCCGGCGGGTCCTGGGGGCGCTGCCGCTGCCCGACGACGAGAGCCCCGAGCGGCTGGTGGTGGACTGGACGCTGTGCAAGGGGCACGGGCTGTGCGTGGACGTCCTGCCGGACGTCGTACGGCTCGACGCGGACGGCTACCCGGCGCAGGCCTCCATGCCGGTGCCGGAACGGCTGCGGCCCAAGGCCCTGCGCGCCGTCCGGCGCTGCCCGGCGCTCGCGCTGCGCATCCAGGAATGAGCCGCGCACGGCCCTTCCCCGCCCCCGAGTTCAATCTTGGCGCGATCTGACAAATTCCAGGGGATATTCGTTTCAGGGACTCCGGGCCCCGTATCAATTACTCAGGCATTGCGAACAGAACGCGGGTTCCAAACCGAAGGAGAGACCGTGAAGAGAATGCGCCGTGAAATACTCGCCGGTTCGGCGGTCGCGGTACTGCTGCTGACGGCCGGGTGCGGGCTCTCGGACAACAAGTCCTCCGCGAAGGGGGGTTCCGTGCAGCCGGTGGGCGACAGCAAGGCGCTGGACGCCTACGGATCGGGCTCGGGCTCCGGGTCGCTGCCGGGGTACGGCAGCGATACGGGGGCCGCGCCGGCCGGCGGGGCCGCGGCGGCCGGCAAGGGCGGGGCGGCCGGGGAACTGAAGGTACGGGAGGCCGCGGACCTGGGCTCGGTGGTCACGGACGCCGAGGGGTTCACCCTCTACCGGTTCGACAAGGACACGGCCAAGCCCCCCAAGTCGAACTGCGAGGGGGACTGCGCCAAGGCCTGGCCGGCGGTGTCGGCGGACGACACCTCGGCGGGGGCCGGGATCCAGGCGGGCCTGCTCGGTTCCGTGACCCGCGCCGACGGCACCAAGCAGCTGACGCTGGGCGGCTGGCCGGTGTACCGCTACGCGAAGGACACCAAGGCGGGCGACACCCTCGGCGAGGGCGTCGGCGGCACGTGGCACGCGCTGGGCCCCGACGGGAAGCCGTCCACCGCCTCCAAGGGCGCGGGCGGCGCGGGCATGAACATGGGCACGGGCAGCGGCATGGACATGGGTTCCGGGGCGGCGGCGCAGCCGCAGGTCTCGCTGTCGGTGCGGCAGAACGCGCAGCTCGGTCCGATCCTCTCCGACGCACAGGGGCGCACCCTCTACCGGTTCGACAAGGACAGTGCCTGGCCCATGAAGTTCGGCTGCCTCGACGCCTGCCTCGACACCTGGAAACCGGCCCCCGCGATCGACAAGACGAAGGTGAACGGAATTGCCGCCGAATTGGTCGGATCGGTGAAAAGGCCCGACGGATCGGAACAATTGACGATCGACTGCTGGCCGGTCTACACATTCACCGGCGACAAGGAGCCCGGTGACATCAACGGGCAGAACAAGCAGGGCCTCTGGTTCGCCGTGACCGACAAGGGCAAGAAGGCGAAGGCCGCCGGCTAGAGCGGTCCCCGCTCCCCGATCCCGTGGTGCCCGGCCCCCCTCCCCGTCGGGCACCACGACCCCCTTCCCGATCCGTCAGCGAGGTTGTCCCATGCCGTCCACCGACCGACCGACGGGCCGCCTCCTGACGGCCGTTGCCGTGATGTGCGCCTCGCTGCTGTGCGGCGGCTGTGGCGAGAGCCGGCCGCAGCACGGGGCCGACGCGGCGGGCTCCGTCCCCGCCGCCAAGGCGGCCCCCGCCTCCCCGGCCGCCCCCGGCACCTCCGTGGAGGAGATCGCCGGCGCGCTGGGCTGCACCGCCGAGATGAGCGTCGAGGCGGACGAACTGCGCCAGGGGGCCTGCGAGACGGCGCAGGGCGCCTACCGCGTGACCACCTTCACCGCCGATCAGGGCCTGCGGTCCTGGCTGGCGGAGACCCGGACGTACGGCGGCGTCTACCTGGTCGGCGACCGCTGGGTGGTCACCGGCCCGTCGGCACAGGCCCTGACCGCCCTCCACGACCGGCTGGGCGGCACCATCCAGACCGGCACCTCCCACGAGGGTCACTCCCCCTCGGCAGCCGACCCCTCGGCCTCCGATCCCTCAGCGGCCGGCCCCTCAGGGGCGGAGCACTCCCCCTCCGCCCACGGCCACTGACGGCCCGCCGCACCGGGGCCGACCCCGGTGCGGCGGAGTCGGGCCCGACCGCTGGGCCCAACCGCTGGTGCCCACCCGCTGGGCCCAGCCGCTCGGCCCAGCCGCTCGGCCCATCCCGTTCAGCCCAGCCGCCGGGCCTCGGCCCCGGTGACCGGCTCGCCCGCCCGTACCCCGTGCAGCACGTGCGCCAGCACCTCCGCGCCCCGTACCACGCGCGGGCCGGGCCGGTTGAAGTACGCGGGCCCGTCGAGCACCCAGACGTTGCCGGCGCGGACGGCCGGCAGCTCCGCCCAGCCGGGCAGGTCCGTGAGCAAGTGGCTCTCGCTCAGGGTGCGTTCAGGGGCGAAGCCACACGGCAGGACCAGCAGCACGTCGGGGCGGGCCGCCCGGACCGCGTCCCAGGTCATCGGCACGGTGTGTTCGCCGGAAGCGGCCAGCAGGGGTTCCCCGCCCGCGGCGGCGATCTGGTCCGGGACCCAGTGTCCGGCCGGCCAGAGCGGGTCGAGCCACTCCACGGTGACCACGCGCGGACGGGGCAGGCCAGCCGTCAGCCGCCCGACCTCGTCGAGCCGGGCGCGCAGCGCGTCCCGGCGCCGCTCCGCCCGCGCGCGCACGCCGAGCAGGTCGCCGACGGTGACCAGGCATTCCAGTACGTCGTCGAGGGTGCGCGGTTCCAGGCTCAGCACGCGGGAGTCCGCGTCGAGGAGGCGTACCGCGCGGGAGACCGCGGCGTAGGAGACGGCGCAGACGTCGCAGAGGTCCTGGGTGAGCACGACGTCGGGGGCGAGTGCGGCCAGCGCCCCGGTGTCGAGGGTGTAGAGGGAGGAGCCCGAGTGGGCGGCCCCGCCGACCGCGTCGGAGATCTCCCGGCTGCTGAGCTCCTCGGCCGTGAACTGCGCGCGGGTGACCACGGGTACGCCCTCCACCTCGCGCGGCGGCCAGTCGCACTCGTGGGTGCGGCCGACCAGGTCGGCGGTGAGGCCGAGCTCCGCGAGCATGTCGGTGGCGGCGGGCAGCAGGGAGACGATGCGCATGGCGCGACTGTAGCCCGGCCCCGGCCGAAGCCACGGCCGAGGGGGCGGGGCCCGGGGGCGAGGATTTCGAACGGGACGTCAAGGGGCGTGGCGCGTCGGCCAGTTGTCCGGAATTACGCTCATTCGTGAGGAGCACGAGGGCCGCCCTGAGGGATGATTCGCCCGGACGCCGCGTACTCCATCGTGAACGGGGAACCGCCCCTCCCTCCGAAAGGAACGGCTCTTCGTGCGCCTCAGCCCCCGTCCGCGCGTTCCGCGCTCCGTGCCCCTGCTCGCCGCCGCCGGCCTCCTCGCGACCGCCCTGCCCCTCCTGTCCGCGAACCCGGCGGCCGCCGCCCCGGCCGACGACTACCGCCCCCGGAAGCCCTCCTGGCAGCGGTGCGACGCCGGACAGCCCGCCACGTACGAGTGCGCGACCATCGAGGTCCCGCTCGACTACCGGCGGCCCGAGGGCCGGCGGATCGATCTCGCGATATCCCGCATCAAGAGCCAGAATCCCGCCAAACGGCACGGGGTGCTGCTGATGAACCCCGGCGGTCCCGGCGGGGCGGGCCTCGACCTGCCGCTGATGATGGAGGAGTCGATGCCGAAGGAGGTCAGGGAGCGGTACGACCTGATCGGCTTCGATCCGCGCGGGGCCGGCAGGAGCTCGCCGATCACCTGCGGACTCACCGACTCCGAACAGAGCATCGACCGTGCCTACCGGCCGGAGACCTACGCCGCCGACGTGGCCTGGGCGCGGACGGTGGCCGACAAGTGCCGGGAGAAGGCCGGCGACGTCCTCCCGTACATCACCACCCGCAACACCGCCCGCGACATGGACGCCATCCGCGCGGCGCTGGGCGAGCGCACGGTCTCCTACGTCGGCTACTCGTACGGGACCTACCTGGGCGCGGTGTACTCCCAGATGTTCCCGCAGCGGACCGACCGCTTCGTCCTCGACAGCGGGGTCGACCCCGAGCGCGTGTGGCGCGGCATGATCCAGGTGTGGGCCAGCGAGTCGGAGCCGGCGTTCCGGCGCTGGGCGCAGTGGACGGCGGAACGCGACGGCGAGTACCACCTGGGGACGACCGCGGACGCGGTGTCCAAGACCTTCTGGGACCTGGTGGCGCGCGCCGACCGCGATCCGATCGAGCTGGAGGGGCAGAAGCTGACGGGGGACCAGATCCGGTCGGCGCGGGGCCTGTTCTTCACCCCGGCGACGGCGGCTCCCCTGGTGAGCGCGCTCAAGGCGGCGGCCGAGGGCGGGCCGCGGCCGCCCGGCCCGGCCTCGGCGGAGCTGATGAAGGCCCTGCGTCCGGCCGAACCCTCCCCGGACACGGGCACCGCCGTCTTCTGGTCGGTGGTGTGCGGGGACACCGGCGCCTGGCCGCGCGATCCCGAGCAGTACCGCCGGGACGCGGTGAAGGACAAGCAGCGGTACCCGCTGTACGGGGACATGGCCTCCACCATCAAGCCGTGCGCGTTCTGGCAGCGTCCGCTGGAGGCCGTGACGCCGATGCGGACCCGGGCGAACGTCCTGACCGTGCAGAACGAGTGGGACCCGCAGACCCCGCTGGTCAGCGGGCAGGGCCTGCACCGCTCGCTGAAGGGGTCGCGGATGGTGCTGGCGCTGGGCGGCGAGGGGCACGGCGTGTACCTGGCCGATCCGGCGTCCTGTGCGAACGCACCGGTGAACGCGTACCTGGCCTCGGGCCAGCTGCCGGCCGGGGACGTGACCTGCCGGACCGCTCCGGCCCCGGCCGGGCGCGGGGCGGCGCCTCAGCCGCAGCGTCCGCTGCCGCTGCCCTTCCCGGCGGTGCCGCAGCGCTTCTGACCGGGCCGCGCCCGGCGCGGAGCCGCCCGCCCGCCCTACGGGCCGGCGATCCCGGACCCGCGTCCCTGGCGCGCGCCGACGGCCCCGGGGGCCGTGCCCTCGGGGCCGGGGCGGCTGCCGCGCAGCGGGGTCAGCAGCCCGGCCCCGAGGATCAGCAGGCACAGGGCCCCGGCGGCCAGGCTCACCGCCGGGACCCCGTACCGGCGGGCGAGCAGGGTCAGCACCGCCGCCCCGACCGGCCCGGCGGCGTTGTGCACCGTCCAGAACGCGGAGGTGACCCGGCCCAGCAGCGGTTCGGGGGTGATCTCCTGGCGCAGGGTCATGGAGCAGACCCCGCCGAGGGTGAGCCCGAACATGAAGACCACGGCCGCCCCGGCGACCACCGGCACGCTCCGGGCGACCCCGGTGACCGTGACGGCCACGGCGATCAGGGCGACGGAGCCCAGCCAGCAGGTGCCGAAGCCCAGGGCGCGGCGCAGCCGCCCGGCCGCGAAGGCCGCGGCGACGGCGCCGAGGCCGCTGACGGCGATCACGTAGCCGAGGGTGGCGGCGGACCGGTCGAGGTCGTGCAGGACCCGGAAGATCAGCAGGTCGGTGGCGCCCATGGTGACGAACGTGAGCAGGGTCAGCAGGACGGTCAGGGAGCGCAGCACGGGCTGGGCCCACAGGAAGCGGAACCCGGCGAGGAACCGCTCCCGGAAGCCGCCGCCGCCGGCCGGACGCGGTTCCCCGTCGCCGTGGCGGCCGAAGCGCACCCACCGCAGGGTGAGGGCCGAGACGGCGAAGGTGGCCCCGTCCACGGCGAGTGCCCAGCCTGCGTCGGCGCCGGTGGTGATCAGTCCTGCGGCCACCGGTCCGAGGAGGGTGCCGAAGGCGAAGGTGCTCATCAGGCGGCCGTTGGCGGCGGTCAGGTCGCGCGGCGGGACCAGGTCCGGGACGGCGGTCACGTAGGCCACGTCGAAGAGGGTCTTGAGGACGGCCACCGGCACGGTCAGGACGTAGAGCACCCAGATCCGCGGGGAGACCGCCCAGAGCAGGGGCAGGGCGCACAGCAGGACGGCCCTCAGCAGGTCACAGCCGATCATCAGGCGCCGCCGGTCGGTCCGGTCGACCACGGATCCGGCGAAGGTGCCGGTGAGGATCCCGGTGGCCCCGGAGACGGCGGTGAGCAGCCCGAGCTGGCCCACGTCCCCGGTGGCGTCGAAGACCAGCAGGGGCAGCGCGAGCAGGGAGACGGAGCCGCCGAGGACGGACAGGGCCTGGCCGAGCCAGAAGACGGTGAAGTCCCTGTTCCGGCTCAGCTTCACCGGCCCCCGGTCCGGATCCGGCCCGTGGTCGCCCCCGCTCACCCGAGCAGGGCGTAGACGGTGGAGGCCTTGGCGGCGGGTTCGTGGCCGCCGTCGGGGGTCAGGGTGATGTCGGCGAAGGCCATCCGCTTGCCGAGTTTGGTGATCCGTACGTCGATCAGCACGTCGGAGCCGGTGACGGGCCGCTGGAAGCTCGTCGACTGCTGGACGGTGGTCATCGGGCCGTACGCGCCGCGCGCGGCGCTGATCGCGATGACGGTGGCGGTGTCGGCGGCGGCCATCAGGGCCTGGCCGCTGAGTCCGCCGCCGTCCCGGGCCAGGGCCTCGGACCAGGGCAGCCGCAGGACGGCGTGCCGTTCGCCCGTCTCCTCGACGGTGAGGCCGAGGGCGAGGACCCAGGGGGCGAAGTTGTCGTGGAGGATCTTGTCTGCGTCTGCCGGTGTCAGCGTCACCCGGAGATTGTGGCGGCCGGGCCCGGACCGCCACAACTCCTTTGCCCCCGGGGGTGGATCAGAGGCGGGCGGCGAGCTCGGTGCCCTGGCGGATGGCCCGCTTGGCGTCGAGTTCGGCGGCCACGTCGGCCCCGCCGATCAGGTGCGCCTCGATCCCGGCGGCGCGCAGTGCCTCGTGGAGTTCGCGGCGCGGCTCCTGTCCGGTGCACAGGACGACGGTGTCGGCGGGGACCAGGTGGGGCTCGCCGTCGACGGTGATGTGCAGGCCCTCGTCGTCGATCCGCTCGTACGTCGCGCCGGCGACGGAGACCACCCCGCGGTGCTTGAGCTCCGCGCGGTGGATCCAGCCGGTGGTGGTGCCGAGGCCGGCGCCGACCTTGGTGGTCTTGCGCTGGAGGAGGGTCACTTGGCGCGGGGCCGCGGGCCGCTCGGGGGCGGTGAGTCCGCCGGGGCCGGCGTACGCGGTGTCGACGCCCCAGTGGCGGAAGTAGACGGCGGGGTCCTGGGAGGCGCCCTCGCCGCTGTCGGTGAGGAACTCGGCGACGTCGAAGCCGATGCCCCCGGCGCCGACGACGGCGACGCGTTCGCCGACGGGGACGCCGTCGCGCAGGACGTCCAGGTAGCTGACGACCCCGTCGCGCTCGACGCCCTCGATGGCGGGGGTGCGGGGGGTGACGCCGGTGGCGATGACCACCTCGTCGTAGCCGGTCAGGGTCCCGACGTCGGCGCGGGTGTTCAGGCGGACCTCGACTCCGCTCGCCGTCAGCTGCGTGCCGAAATAGCGGATGGTCTCCTCGAACTCCTCCTTGCCCGGGATGCGGCGGGCCACGTCGAGCTGGCCGCCGATGTGGCCGGAGGCCTCGAAGAGGGTGACGGCGTGGCCGCGTCCGGCGGCGGAGACGGCGCAGGCGAGTCCGGCCGGGCCGGCGCCGACGACGGCGACGCGCTTCTTCGTCCGGGTCGGGGACAGCACGAGTTCGGTCTCGTGGCAGGCACGCGGGTTGACCAGGCAGCTGGTGATCTTGCCGCTGAAGGTGTGGTCGAGGCAGGCCTGGTTGCAGCCGATGCAGGTGTTGATGGTCTCGGGGCTGCCGGCCGCGGCCTTGGCGACGAAGTCGGCGTCGGCGAGGAAGGGGCGGGCCAGCGAGACCAGGTCGGCGCGGCCGTCGGCGAGGATCTCCTCGGCGGTCTCGGGGGTGTTGATGCGGTTGCTGGTGACGAGGGGCACGGAGACCGCGCCCATCAGCCGCTTGGTGACCCAGGTGTAGGCGCCGCGCGGGACGGAGGTGGCGATGGTGGGGATGCGGGCCTCGTGCCAGCCGATGCCGGTGTTGATGATCGTGGCTCCGGCTGCCTCGATCTCCTTGGCGAGGTGGACGACCTCGTCGAGGGTGGAGCCGCCGGGGATCAGGTCGAGCATCGAGAGGCGGTAGATGACGATGAAGTCGTCGCCGACGGCGGCACGGGTGCGGCGGACGATCTCCAGCGGGAAGCGCACGCGGTTCTCGTAGGCGCCGCCCCAGCGGTCGGTGCGCTTGTTGGTGGCGGCGGCGATGAACTCGTTGACCAGGTAGCCCTCGGAGCCCATGATCTCGACGCCGTCGTAGCCGGCCAGCTTGGCGAGGCGGGCGGCACGGACGAAGTCCTCGACGGTGCGCTCGACCTCGATGTCCGTCAGCTCGTTCGGTACGAAGGGGCTGATGGGGGCCTGGATGGCGCTGGGGGCGACCAGGTCCTTGTGGTAGGCGTAGCGGCCGAAGTGGAGGATCTGCATCGCGATCTTCCCGCCCTCGGCGTGCACGGCCTCGGTGATCACCCGGTGCTCGGCGGCCTCCTCCTCGGTGGTGAGGCGGGAGCCGCCCTCGAAGGGGCGGCCGGCGTCGTTGGGGGCGATGCCGCCGGTGACGATCAGACCGGCGCCGCCGCGGGCGCGCTCGGCGTAGAAGGCCGCCAGGCGCTCGAAGCCGCCCGCGTGCTCTTCGAGGCCCGTGTGCATCGAGCCCATGATCACGCGGTTCGGCAGGGTGGTGAACCCGAGGTCGAGCGGGCTCAGCAGGTGCGGGTACGGGCTCATGGGTGGGCGTCTCCTCGCGCGGGGGTGATGAACCTGTTCTAGCGAGGAGGGACGGGTTTTGCAACTAGGTGCATAACCGAGGAGGAGCCCGCGCGGCCGCCGCCTCCGCCGGGAGCCCGCAACCCCGGGCCCGCACCCCCACCCCCTGTGGCGCAGTTCACGGACGGCCCCGGCACGGGTAGCGTCTGCCGGATGATCGATCGGCACTCGGTGACGGTGAACGGGATACGCCTGTCGTACGAGGTCTCCGGCCCTCCCGACGGCGACCCGCTGCTCCTGCTGCCCGCACTCGGCGAACGCGCCGGCGACTGGGCCCCCGTACGGGAGGCCCTCGACCGGGAGCGCCGGGTGTACGCCGTGGACCTGCGCGGGCACGGCCACAGCGACCGGCCCGGCGCGTACTCCCTGGAACTCATGCGGGACGACGTCATCGGCCTCCTCGACGCCCTCGGCCTGGACCGGGTGGACCTCGTCGGCCACTCCATGGGCGGGGTCGTGGCCCACCTCGTCGCGCAGGCGCGGCCCTGGCGGGTGGTCCGGCTGGTCCTGGAGGACGCCCCCGCGCCGCTGCCCCGGGAGGCCCGCCCGCCGGTCCGCCCCGAGGGGGAGCTGCCCTACGACTGGGAGATGGTGCTCGCGGTACGGGCCCAGCTCGACCGGCCGGACCCCGCCTGGCTGGCGGGCCTGGGGCGGATCACGGCCCCGACCCTGGTGGTGGCGGGCGGCCCGACGAGCCACGTGCCGCGGGAGCACATCGGCGAACTGGTCCGCCGCATCCCCGACGCCCGCCTGCGCACCCTCCCGGTGGGCCACCTGGTCCACACCGCGGCGCCGCGTGCATTCGCCTCGGTGGTCACGGAGTTCCTCGGGGAGCTCCCGGACGCCGAAACGGCCCGGCGGTGGCTGGCCGAGGACGGGATCACCCAGACCGGCGAGGAGACCTGGTACGACGCCGACCCCCCGGCCGCCACGCTGACCCGCGTTGACGTCGCGGAGGGCCTCGGCTGCATGGCGTTCACCGACGGGGCGCTCGACGCCGCCGGCCGGCTACGCGTGGCCATGGGGCTGATGGAGGTGCTCGGCGACCACATCCTGGTGATCGGGCAGATCCACCTGGCCCACACCGGCGCCGACGGCCCGCTTCCCGCGGAGGCGCTGTGGGGCGGCTACCGGCGGCGGCTGGAGGCCGCCCCGGAGTGCGAGGCCCTCCTCGCCTCCCTCTGGTACACCTGGTTCGAGGACCACACGACCTCGGCGGAGGCCTTCACCGAGGTCCTCGGCGCGGACCGCGAGCGGCTGGTGCCCGGGGCGCCGGAGCCGCTGCTGCGCCGGGCCCGCCGGGTCCTGGAGAACTCCGGCCCGGTCCCGTGGGGTGCCAAGGCCCCCACCCTCCGGGCCGCCGCCGGCGTCCCCGGGCTGCGGCACGCGGTCTTCCGCGCCCTCCTGCTCGGCTACCACGACGTCTACGGGGGCCTCGACCCGGCCGAGGCCCTCGTCCTCCTCGACCGGCTGGACCTCCCGGCCGGCACCCCGCACGCGGCGCCGCTGCGCACCGTACTGGCCGCCGGACACCGCAACCACCGCCAGGACCCGGAGGTCTGGAAGGCCGCCACGGGGACCGCCGCGGGCACCGGCGCGGGCGCTACAGGTCGATCGAGCGGAACTCCTCCAGCACCGTGAAGCCGGCGCTGTCGTACAGCCGCATCGCGACCTCGTTGCCGCCGAAGACGTTGAGCATCATCGCCTCGTCGCCGCCCTGCCGGGTGGCCCACTCGCCGACGGCCATCGCGGCCCGGCCGTAACCCCGGCCGCGGTGCTCCTCGTGGACCTCCAGCGAGAAGCCGAAGGTCACGCCCGGCAGGAAACCGTGGTTCACCCAGCCGGTGCCGATCACCTGCCCCTCGGCCTCCATCGCGTAGAAGGCCTGATCAGGGGTCCGGTACCCCTGCGGGAGGTAGCGGGCGAAGTCCTCGTCGGACTTCGCCTTCGCCTGTTCCGGGCTCAGCGCGCCGGACCGGACGATGTCCGCGACGTACGCGGCCTGCTCCTTGGCCAACCAGCCCGGGTACTCCTCCTCGGTGAGCCGGCGGACCGTCAGGCCCGCCGGCAGCTGCGGCCGCTCGGCCGCGGCGCGGATCATGTTCCGCCCCCGCAGGGGGTAGTCAGCGAAGGCTCCCGGGCCGCCCGTGAGGCGCACCTCCACCCGCTCCGCGCCGCGCTCGGCGCACCACCGCTCGGCCCACGGCCGCCCCCGCACCGCCGTCAGGTCGTGGATCCGGCCGAAGGCGGCCCCCGTTCCCCCGCCGTCCCCGTCCCCGTCCCCGTCGCCGCCGGCCAGCTCGACCGCGATCCAGCCGGTGCCGTCCGTGGCCACGGTCCAGTCCTCGATCCCCCGCACCGCCCGCTCCCGCAGGGCCCCGGCCAGTGGCTCCGAGCATCCTGCGGCCCGGTAGGCGGCCAGCACCCGGGCCTCGAAATCGGCACGCCACACGTCCCGGTCAGGGACGATCTCTATCCCGTTCATGCGGACACCCTACTCACGGGGGCGGCACAGGCGGACCGTGACGATCTGGAACGGGCGCAGGGTGAGGACGGTGGTCCCGTCGGCGGCCGGTGCGGCCACCGCCGTGCCGTCCAGGGGGCGTTCGAGGAGGTCGCTCTCGACCGCCGCCGTGATCGGGAAGGCCGGTGTGAGGGCGGCGGTGGCGCGGCCGCCCCGGGATTCGTAGAGGCGGACGATCACGTCGCCGCTGCGGTCCTCGGCCAGCTTGACCGCCTCGACGACCACCGCGTCCTCGTCCACCGCGATCAACGGGGCGACCGGGCCCGCGCCGGGGACCACCCGCTCCGGCAGGTTCAGCGCGTGCCCCTCGCGCACCGCGTCCTCGATCCGCGCGCCCGGCGCCAGCGAGAAGCGCAGGGTGTGGACGCCCTGATCGGTCTCCGGGTCCGGATAGCGCGGGGCCCGCAGGAGGGAGAGGCGGACCGTGGTCGTCTGCCCGCCGTCCGGCCGCACGTCGCGCGTCACGTCATGGCCGTACGTGGAGTCGTTGAGGACGGCGGCGCCCCATCCCGGCTCCGCCACGTGGATCCACCGGTGCGCGCAGATCTCGAACTTGGCCGCCTCCCAGGAGGTGTTGGTGTGGGTGGCCCGGTACACGTGCCCGAACTGGGTCTCGGAGGCGTACCGTTCGGCCTTCACGTCCAGCGGGAAGGCGGCCTTCAGGAACTTCTCCGTCTCGTGCCAGTCCACCTCCGTCACCATGTCCACCGTCCTGGCCCCGGCCCGCAGGGTGATCGACTGGACCACCGACGAACGGCCGAAGGACCGGCCGACGCGGATCGTCACCGCGTCCGGTCCGGTCTCCACCAGCGGCGGCGCGTCCACCTCCACGAGGTCGGTGACGTTGTTGCGGTAGAAGGCGTCGATGTCCCACGCGTCCCACATGTTCGGGAAGTCGGGGTGGATCTGGAGCAGGTTCGCGGCCCGTCCCGGGGCCACCGTCTCGCGGTCCGCCTCCAGGTCGTACGCGGACACGATCAGTCCGCGGCCGTCGATCCCGACCAGCAGCCGCCCGTTGTCCAGGACGTGCCCGCCACCGGGCCGCTCCCGCACGGCGACCGGCCGCCCGGGCGCCACCGGCACGCCCGCGCCGCCCGCCGGGACGCCGCGCCGGGTGTGCGGGGCGCAGTTGAAGACCAGCTCGGCGGTGCCGTCCCCGGCCAGGGCCAGCTGCGCGGCCAGGACGATCGCGCGCAGTTCCTCGCGCACCTGCGCGTACGTCGCGCGCGCCTCCCGGTGCACCCAGGCGATGGAGGAGCCGGGCAGGATGTCGTGGAACTGGTGGAGCAGGACGGTCTTCCAGAGGCGTTCCAGGTCCTCGTACGGGTAGCCGAAGCCGGGCACCCGCACGGCGGCCGTGGCCGCCCACAGCTCGGCCTCGCGCAGCAGGGATTCGCTGTGCCGGTTGCCCTGCTTGGTCTTGGCCTGGGAGGTGTACGTGCCTCGGTGCAGCTCCAGGTACAGCTCGCCGGCCCAGACCGGCGCGTCCGCGTACTCGGCGTGGGCCTTCTCGAAGAAGGCGTCGGGGCGTTCGATCTCCACGCGCGGGGAGCCTTCGAGGTCGCGCTGGCGGCGGGCCCGGGCCAGGTGCTCGCGGGTGGGGCCGCCGCCGCCGTCGCCCCAGCCGAAGGGGGCGAGCGAGCGCGAACCCCGGCCCTTCTCGCGGTAGTTGCGGGCGGCGTGCGCGAGCTGGGCGCCGCCGAGGTCGCTGTTGTAGGTGTCGACGGGCGGGAAGTGGGTGAAGACGCGGGTGCCGTCGATGCCCTCCCACCAGAAGGTGTGGTGGGGGAAGGCGTTGACCTGCGACCAGGAGATCTTCTGGGTCAGGAACCAGCGGGAGCCGGAGAGTTTGACGATCTGCGGCAGGGCGGCGGTGTAGCCGAAGGAGTCGGGCAGCCAGACGTTGCGCGTCTCGATGCCGAACTCGTCGAGGAAGAACTTCTTGCCGTAGAGGAACTGGCGGGCCATCGCCTCGCCGCCGACCATGTTGGTGTCGGACTCCACCCACATGCCGCCGACCGGTACGAACTGCCCGTCCGCGATCTTCTTCTTGACCCGTTCGAAGAGCTCGGGCCGATGGGTCTTGATCCAGTCGAGCTGCTGGGCCTGCGACATGGCGAAGACGAACTCGGGGTGCTCGTCCATCAGGGCGACCATGTTGGACGCGGTCCGCGACACCTTGCGCACCGTTTCGCGCAGCGGCCACAGCCAGGCCGAGTCGATGTGGGCGTGGCCGACCGCGCTGATCCGGTGCGCGGAGGCGTTCGCGGGGGCGGCGAGCACCGCGGTGAGGCGGGAGCGGGCGGCGGCGGCCGTGCCGGGGACGTCGTCGAGGTCCACCGCGTCCAGTGCGGAGTCGACGGCCCGCAGGATCGCGTAACGGCGGGCGTCGGACCCGTCGAGCTGGGTCATCAGGTCGTACAGGACTTCGAGGTCCTGGACGAGTTCCCACACCTCGGTCTCGAAGACGGCGAGGTCCATCCGGGCGATCCGGTACAGGGGCCGCTCGCCGCTGGTGAGCCGGTCGCCCTCGTACGTGGGGGCGTGGTCGACGAGGACCGGGTTGGAGGCGGCCTCGACGTACCACTCGACGCGTTCGCCGCCGGCCGCAGCGTCGGCCACCCGCACCCAGTCGTTGTAGGGGTTGAGCGCCTTGACCTCGCTCCCGTCGGCGCGGTGGACCAGCCCCTCGCACTGGAAGCCCGGCATCATGCGGTCGAAGCCGAGGTCGAGGACGGCCTCGACCGTACGGCCCGCCCAGTCGGCCGGTACGGAGCCGGTGACCCTGAACCAGGTGGTGCCCCAGGCCGGGCCCCAGGCGTCGCCCGCCTCGCAGGGCCGGTAGGGGGCGGCCAGGGCCTCGGCGACGGGGACGGGCTCGCCCGGGGCCTCCCAGCGCTCGACGGTCAGCGGGACCGGGCGGGTGCGGACGGCGGGCTTGACGCGTTCGTGCAGGACCCGGCGGAGGCGGTGTTCGGTGATGTTGCGGTCGTCGTGCATGACGGCGGCTCCCGTGGACGGAGGGTCGGACGGCGCGGACGGCGCGGACGGCGCGGACGGGCAAAAACGGCGCGGACGGCAAAAACGGCGCGGTCAGATCTTGACCGCTCCCTCGCCCACCCCCTTGAAGAAGAAACGCTGGAGGGCGAAGAAGAGCAGCACCATCGGCAGGAACGCGGCCATCGCCCCGGCCGCGATGATCCTCTGGTCGCTGGTGGTCGTGGCACCGGCGAGGGTCTTCAGGCCGAGCTGGAGGGTGTAGTGCTCGCTGTCGGTGAGGACCAGCAGCGGCCAGAGGAAGTCGTCCCAGGCGCCCATGAAGCTGGTGAGGCAGACGACGGCGAGGGCCCCCTTGGCCGCCGGGAGGAAGACCCGGGTGAAGCGGGCCCACTCGCCCGCCCCGTCCAGGACCGCGGCTTCCTCGATCTCCCTGGGGACGGCCAGGAAGGCCGCGCGCATGATCATGATGTTGAGGACCGAGACCGCTCCGGGCAGCCAGACCCCGATCAGGGTGTCGACCAGGCCCATCTCGCGGACCGTGAGGAACATCGAGATCATCACGGACTCGAAGGGGAACATCAGGGTGGCCACGAGGAGGGTGAAGACCGTCCTGCGGCCCTTCCACCCGGCCCGCGAGAGGGCGTAGCCGCCCATCGCCGCGAAGAGCATGTTCGAGGTGACCGCGAGGAGCGCCACCGTGAGGGTGTTGCCCACGTACTGCAGCAGCGGGAAGGACTCGGCGACGCGGAGGTAGTTGTCGAGGGTGGGCCGGGAGGGCAGCACTCCGTCGTAGACGTTCTCGGTGCGGCCCCGGAGCGAGGTCAGGAACTGCCAGACGATCGGCCCGAGGACGACCCCGAGCATCAGCAGCAGCGTGGCGTACCGGGCGGCGAGCCCGAGCAGCCGGCGCCGGCGGGCCTCCCGGGAGGGGGCGGGCGCGCTCACTCCTCGTCCCCCTTCGACAGGCGGCGTCCCAGCAGGCTGAAGACCAGGGTCAGCAGGAACAGCAGGATCGAGAGGGCGCAGGCGTAGCCGGTCTCCCCGGAGAAGCCGAGACCGACCTGCCGGATGAGGAACGGCAGGGTGCGGGAGCCGCCGCCGGGGCCGCCGCTCTCGCCGCCCAGGATGTAGATCTCGGTGAAGACGCGCAGGGCCGAGATGGCGGAGAGGGTGCCGACCAGCAGCATCATCGGCTTCACCTGCGGGACGGTGATGCTGAAGAAGCGGCGTACGGGACCGGCACCGTCGAGGGCGGCCGCCTCGTGGAGCGCTTCGGGGACGTTCCCCAGGGCGGCCAGGTAGAACACCATGTAGTAGCCGAGGCCCTTCCACACGGTCACGATCATCGCGGAGACCAGCAGCATGGTGCTGTCGGTGAGGAAGGGGACCGGTCCGGAGATCACGCCGATCCGCTCGAAGACCGTGTTGACCAGCCCGTCGCTGCGCAGCACCCACTGCCAGATCAGGCCGACGACGACGGCCGAGGCGATCACCGGGGTGTAGAAGGCGGAGCGGAAGAAGCCGATGCCGGGGACCTCGGTGCGGACGAGGACCGCGAGGGCCAGCGGCAGCAGGACCAGGCAGGGCACGACGACGGCCAGGTAGAGCACGCTGTTGCCGGTGGCCATCCAGAAGTCGGGGTCGGCGAGGGCGCGGGCGTAGTTGTCGAAGCCGACGAAGGAGCCGCCGCGCAGGATCTGCGCGTCGGTGAAGGAGAGGACGACAGTGTTGACGAAGGGCCAGAGGCTGAACAGGACCACCATCAGCAGCCCGGGGGCGAGGAACAGGTAGGGGGTCCACCACCTGCGGTGGGGCAGCCCCGTGTCGGCCCCCGTGGCCCGGTCGGCCGCGGGCGGGCGTCCGTCCCCGCGGGCGCCGCCGCGGGCCTCGGCCCGGGCCGGGGTCAGGGTCACTTCCGCACCGCCGCGGCCAGCAGCCGGTTGGCCTCCTCCTGGGCCTTGCGCACCGCCGTCCGGGGGTCCTCGTCACCCTTGACGGCCTTCTGCATCTCGCGCGCCACCGCGTCGCCGACCTGGCTGGTCCACTCGACGGGCGTGTTGGCGTCCAGGTCCGCGGTGGCGAGTTGCCCGGCGCCGATCGCGCGGGCGAGGGTCTCGGCGTCCTTGCCGTCGCCCCGGTCGGAGAAGTACGGGTCGGCCAGGCCCTTGGCGTTGGAGGGGTAGATGGTGGCCTTCTTGGAGAACTCCACCTGGTTGGGGCCGTTGGTCACCCACTTGGCGAACTCGGCGGCGGCGTCCGGGTGGCGGGTGTCCTTCCTGATGCCGAGGGACTGGGCGTAGATGCCGATGTGGCCGAGGGTGCCGGTGACCGCGCCCGCGACGCGGGTCTGCGCGTAGACCTGGGGGGCGTTCAGCCTGATGTCCTTGACGAAGCCCGGGGAGCCGGGGCCGAAGACCAGCTTGCCGCCGCCGTAGAGCTGGTTGATGTCGTCGGCCTTCAGGAGGGACTCCTTGGGCATGGCGCCCTTGGCGTAGAGGTCCTTCATCCGCTCCGCCCACGCGACGGCCTTGTCGGTGTCGAAGGTGAAGCGGTCCCGCGAGGCGTTCAGGAGCGGGACGCCCATCTTCTGCCAGTCCCCGGGCAGCCGGCCCTTGGGGTCGGCCATGAAGGCGGAGTACCGGCCGCCCGAGCGGGCGGCGATCTGCTCGGCGTAGTCGAAGAACTGCTCGACGGTGGTGGGGGGCTTGTCCGCGTCGAGGCCGGCCTGGCGGAAGAGGTCCTGGTTGTAGGTGAGGATCTCGGGGGTCACGTACCAGGGGTAGGCGTACACGCCGTCGCCCTTGCCCGGGAGTCTGAACTGCTCCCAGGCGCCGGGGACGTAGTCCTTGGCGACGGCCGCGTCGAGCGTGGCGACGTCGGCGAGCATGCCGCGGTCGCCGAGCAGCTGGAAGGAGTCGGTGGAGAGGTTGACCACGTCGGGGAGGGCCCCGGCCTGGGCGTCGGCGACGAGCTTCTCGTTGTAGCCGTCGCCCGGGACGTCCTCCCACTTCACCTTGACGTCCGGGTACTTGCGCTCGAAGGAGTCGATGACCCCCTGGACGTATCCGGTGTACACCGGCTTGAGCTGGAGGGTACGGAAGGTGATCTCCCCGGCCACCCTGCCGGTCTTCTCCGCCTCCTTGGTGTCCCCCGCGCCGCCGAGGCCGCAGGCGGAGAGGGAGAGGAGGGATCCGGCCACCAGCGTGGCGAGGGCCGTACGGGTCAGCTGTGAACGAGTCATCGTCGCCGCCTTCCGGGGGAGTTCCGGCCTCGCTGCCGGAACGCTCCGCCCACGCTGTCCGGAAACCGAGACCCCGTCAACGAGCCCGAAAGCCCGCTGGCCGACGGCACATACGTCCCGAAACGAGACGGGTGACCTCGCCGGCTCCTTCAGTCCTTCACCGGGCACGGCATCGACCTGGACTGATGCGCTTTAGTCCAAAGGGCTCCGACGAACACCTGCCTTCGGTAACGAAAATGATGGGGCGTCAATGTTTGACTTCTTATCGATGGTTGTCCCAGGCCGGTACTAATGCGCTTTATCCCCGGGCTCCCGAAACCGCTTTACCCGCCGGTACGGCCCGTCCGCCCGGCACCCCGTACAAAACACCTTGTGCGGAGCCCGGCCGCCGCCTAGGTTCGTGGCCGAACCACGGCGTGTAGCTCAGCAGCAGAGCACCGGGCTTGCTTCCCGGAGGGCGCAGGGGCAGGACCTGCCACGCCGGCCATGAACGCACACGCTGACCAGCAGCTCCCGCACCCGTCCCCGTCCGTCTCCGCGTCCCCGTCCTACGCGGCGGACCGGCTCGCCCGGGCCCTGCGGACCTCGCTCACCCACGAGGACGCGGCCACCCGCGAGCGGGCCGGGGCCCGTGCCTGCCAGTGGCGGGACGTCCTGTCCGGCATGGCCGGGGGCACCCTGTCCATCGGATCGCGGACCCCCGTCGCCGCGCTGCCCGCCTGGGTCACGCCGGAGGTGGTCACCGGAGGCTTCGCGACCGGCTCGGCCGCGGCGGGCGGGCCGCTGCTGCCCCACGAGAAGGAGACCGCCCGGCGGGCCGGCGTACCGGCGACCCGGTCGGACCTCTTCGCCCACCACCTCACCGAGGACGGCCTGCGCGACCTCTGGTCCCTGCTCGACAGCGGCCACTACGAGGTGCACGCGCCCGAGGAGGCGGCGCTGGCGACGGTGGCGTGGCTGGTGCGCGCCGGCCGGTTCGACTCGGCCGCCGAACTCGTCGCGGAGATAGGCCCGTTCGCCGACCGGCTGCGGTTCGCCCCGCGGCCCGCCGACCGGCCCGCGCCCGGCGCGGACTGCATGCACCGCCGCACCGCGGGCGAGGCCGCCGCCACGCTGGCCCGCCGGGGGCCCCACCCGCAGGTGGAAGCGCAGCGCGAGGCCCTGTCCGTGTGGCGGCCGTTCGAGGACGAACTGCTCGCGCACCGGCTGGCGGCGGCGGGGCCGGACGCGCCTCCCCCGGGCTGGCGCGCCGAGGGGGCCGCGCTGCTGTCCCGGTACACCGCCCTCGCCGCCACGCACACCCGCTGCACCAAGCACCGGGACCCGAAGTCGAACGCGGCGATCCTGCGCCGCGCCCTGCGGGAGGAGCTCGCGGGCCGCGCCCTCGCGCCCCGCCTGGCCGGGCTGCTGCGGGTCGCCGTCTCCTCGATGGTCGCCAAGCGCGGCGTACCCGGCTCCCCCGGGCACGCCCGGCTGCGCCGGGCCCGGGCCGAGCACGCGGCGCTGCCCTCGCACCACGCGCTGGCCGCGCTGGTGCTGCGGCGGATCGCCCCGCTCGACGGGGAGCGCGGGATCCCGGACCCGGAGGCCGCGGTGGCTCCGGTGAGCGAGCGCGAGGCCGCGGAGACCGGGCTGCCCGTGGGCGCGGTGGTGCCGCCGGCCGTCGCCGCCACCGTCCGCGGCGCGCTCAGCGCCCCGCTGGAGGTGCTCGTGGAGCGGGGGGTGGTGCCGTCCGCCGAGGTGCTGGCCTCCCTGGTGCCGCAGCTCGTCGCCACGGTCACCGCCGAACGCTACGCCGACGGGCCGCTGCGGACCCTGATGGCGGCGACGTACCGCGCCTTCCGCCGCCGGCGCTCCCTGCTGCTGCTCGACCTGCAGAGCCAGGTACGGATCGGGGAACTCCCCTGGGTCCGGGCCGTCTCCGGCCACCTCGGGGACGGGGCGGCGGACGGGGAGCCGGCCCGGGAGGCCCTGCGCCGGCTCGGCGAACTGGCCGTGTGCGCCTTCCCGGCCACCGTGCTGCCCAATCCGCTGGTGCGGGAGCTGGGCGAGCTCGCCCGGCGGGCGGAGCTGGGCGCGCCGTTCGTGGAGGAGCTGGCCGCCGACATCTTCATGGGGACCTTCAGCCCGAAGTTCCTCGTCGCCGCGCGCATCGCCGCCGACCTCCTCGAAGGGAGCCTGTACGCGCGCTACTACGGCATCGACTACGCGGCGGTGCGCCGGATGGCGATCGCGCAGGCCACCGACGGTGCGCTGCGCGGCCACCCGGCCCGCACCGCGCCGGAGTTCGCCGCCCTGTGCGCGCGGCGGGCGGGTACCGCGACGCAGGGCTGGTCCACGGCGGCGAACGGCACCGTGATCGAGCAGGCCCAGATCCTGACCACGCACAACCTGGCCACGCTGGCCGCGCGGGCCCGGATCGCGCCGCCGCCCGGCTGGGCGCGCCTGGCGCGGGACTGCTTCGAGGCCGTGTGCCGGCTGCTGGCCCGGGTGGAGGGCAACCCGCGGCCGATGCCCACGATCAAGGACGCGGCGTACGCGTGGCGGCAGATGCTGTTCCACCTCTCGCTGTGCGAAGCGGCGGAGCGGGAGGCGGCCCTGGCCTGGATGGAGGCGGAGGGCGCACGCCGGTCCGGGCACGTACGGACCCTGCTGGCCCCGGCCCTCGCCGGGCTCCGCCTGGTCGCCGACGGCGGTTCCTTCGGCGCGGACGGCACCGCCGACGGCGGCCGGGCCCGCCGGCTGCTGGGCTGGAGCACCGCCCGGCACTGGATGCGGGGCAGCCGACTGCCCGGGTAGCCGGCTGCCCGCGGGGGCGGGAGCGACGGCAGGGGGTCAACTCCCCTCCGGTGGGCGACGGAACCTCCGGGACGCCCGGGCGGTCAACCCCGTGCACCCGGTACGTCCACCGTCCGGGTGGTCGGCGCGTCCGCCGTCCCGGGAGACCGCCGGGCGGGGCGGCCGGTAACACGCGGAGCGGGCGGCCGGCGGGGCATCCCGCAGGGCCGACCCGAACGGATCATGGGTTTTGCCTTGATCAACGCAATGTGATGCATTGATCACCCACTGCTTCCGTCTGCTCCGTGAAGGAACCCCATGCGTACGGTCCGCGAGTCGGTCCTGGACGTCCTGCGCACCCGCGGGATGACCACGGTGTTCGGGAACCCGGGCTCCACCGAACTGCCCATGCTCAAGCACTTCCCCGAGGACTTCCGCTACGTACTGGGCCTGCAGGAGGCCGTCGTCGTGGGCATGGCCGACGGCTTCGCCCTCGCCTCCGGCAGCACCGCCCTGGTCAACCTGCACACCGGCCCGGGGACGGGCAACGCGATGGGCGCGATCATCAACGCCCGCGCCAACCGGACCCCGATGGTGGTCACCGCCGGGCAGCAGGTCCGGGCGATGCTCACCATGGAGGCCCTGCTGGCCAATCCGCAGTCCACCCTCCTGCCCCAGCCCGCGGTCAAGTGGGCGTACGAGCCGCCGCGTCCGGCGGACGTGGCCCCGGCCCTCGCCCGCGCGGCCCAGATCGCCGAGACGCCGCCGCAGGGGCCCGTGTTCGTCTCGCTGCCGATGGACGACTTCGACGTGGTGATCGACGAGGCCGAGGACCGGGCCGCGCAGCGGACCGCCGCGCGCACCGTCACCCACGCGGCCGTTCCGTCCGCCGAGGCGGTACGGGCGCTGGCCGCCCGCCTGGCGGGTGCCCGCAGCGCCGTCCTCGTCGTCGGCAACGACGTGGACGCCGGCGGGGCCTGGGAGGCGGTCGTGGACCTGGCCGACCGCACCGGACTGCCCGTGTGGTCGGCGCCCACCGAGGGCCGGTGCGCCTTCCCCAAGTCCCACCCCCGCTACCGGGGGACGCTGCCGCCGGCCATCGCGCCGCTCGCGCGCTGCCTGGAGGGCCACGACCTGGTCCTCGTCATCGGCGCGCCGGTGTTCTGCTACTACCCGTACGTCCCCGGCGCCTACCTGCCCGAGGGCACCGAGCTGGTCCAGCTCACCCGCGACGCCGAGGAGGCGGCCCGCGCCCCCGTCGGGGACGCGCTGGTCGCCGACCTGGCGCTGACCGTACGGGCGCTGCTGGCGGAGCTGCCGGAGCGGCGGACCCCCGATGCCGCGCCCCGCATCGAGCGGGCCGTCTCCTACGCGGAGACCGACGGGGTGCTGACCCCGCTCGCCGCGATGTCGGCGATCGCCCAGGGCGCCCCCGAGAACACCCTCTGGATCAACGAGTCGCCCTCCAACCTCGGCCAGTTCCACGACGCGACCCGGATCAGCACCCCCGGCTCCTTCCTCTTCACCGCGGGCGGCGGCCTGGGCTTCGGGCTCGCCGCCGCCGTCGGGGCGCAACTCGGCGCCCCCGACCGGCCGGTGGCCTGCGTCATCGGCGACGGCTCGACCCATTACGCCGTCCAGGCGCTGTGGACCGCGGCCGCCTACCGGATCCCGGTGACCTTCGTCGTCCTGAGCAACCAGCGCTACGCCATCCTCCAGTGGTTCGCCCAGGTCGAGCGGGCCCAGGGCGCGCCCGGCCTGGAGATCCCGGGACTGGACATCACCTCGATCGCCACGGGTTACGGCGTACCGGCCCACCGGGCGACCGGCGCGGGCGAACTCACCAAGCTCGTAAGGGAGTCGGCGCTCCAGCAGGACGGACCGGTGCTCATCGACGTGCCCGTCGCCACCGAACTCCCCTCGATGTAGCCCCAGCCCAGCCCCAGGCTCCGAGGCCACCCCCGCAGTCTCCCCGCACGTCCCGGAAGGCCGGCATGCCCCCCACCACCGACACGCCCCTCCTGCTGTCCACGCTCCGCTCCGCGCTCCCCGACGAGGCCCTGCTCACCGACCCGGCGGCGCTGGCGGCGCACTCCCGGGACTCCGCGCCCTTCTCCGCCTGCGGGACCCCGGCCGTCGTCGCCGTCCCGCGGACCGCCGAGCAGGTCGCGCACGTCATGCGCACCTCCTACGCGCTCGGCGTGCCGGTCGTACCGCAGGGCGCCCGGACCGGTCTCGCGGGCGCCGCGAACGCGGTCGACGGCTGCATCGTGCTGTCCACGGCCGCGATGGACCGGATCCTGTCCGTCGACCCGGCCAACCGGCTGGTGCGCTGCGAACCGGGGGTGACCACGCGCCGCCTGGCCGACGCCGTCGCCGAGCACGGGCTGACGTACCCGCCGGACCCCGCCTCCTGGGAGCGGTGCACCATCGGCGGGAACATCGCCACCGGCGCGGGCGGCATCTGCTGCGTGAAGTACGGGGTGACCGCCGACTACGTCCTCGGCCTGGACCTCGTCCTGCCCGACGGCCGCCGGCTGCGCACGGGCCGGGACACCGTCAAGGGCGTCGCCGGCTACGACCTCACCCGGCTGGTCGTCGGCTCCGAGGGCACCCTGGCCGTGGTCGTCGGGGCCACCCTGGCCCTGCGGCCCGCCCGGCCGCCGGCCCTCTCCCTCCTCGCGCAGTTCCCCTCCCTCAAGGCGGCCGGCGAGGCCGTCGCCGCGATCACCGCCGCGGGCCACACCCCGTCCGCGCTGGAACTCCTCGACCGGGCCACCACGGAGGCGGTCGTGGACCTCGGCCGCCACCGGCTGCTGCGCACCGGGAGCGCCGCCACGCTGATCGTGGAGAGCGACAGCGCGGACCCCTCGGCGGACCTGACCTCCATGGAGCTGCTCTGCAAGGAGGCCGGGGCCGACCACATCACCGCCGCCGCCACCGCCGAGGAGGCCCGGGAGATCATCGAGGCGCGCCGCCTGGTCAGTCCGGCGCTCGCCGCGTACATGGCCTCCCGGGGCGGTGGGCTGACCGCCTTCATCGAGGACGTGGCGGTCCCGCGGTCCGCGCTGGCGGAGCTGGTGGGGCAGATCGAGCGGATCGCCGGGCACCACCGGCTCCAGATCTTCACCCTCGGCCACGCCGGGGACGGGAACCTGCACCCCACCGTCGTCTTCGACGAGTCCGACCCGGACGAGTCGGCCCGCGCCCGGTCGGCCTACGACGACATCATGGAGGCCGGCCTGGCCCTGGGCGGGACGACCACCGGGGAACACGGCGTCGGCACCCTGAAGCGGGACTGGCTGGAGCGCGAACTGGGCCCGGTTTCCCTGGAGTTGCAGCGGGGCCTCAAGCGGCTCTTCGACCCGCGCAACCTCCTCAACCCCGGAAAGGTGGTCACGGCATGACCCAGTCCGCCGAGACCGGGACCGGGACCGAGATCGGGACCGCCGGGACCGGGGCCCGCCCGGCGCCCTCCCCGCTGCCCCCCGTCCGGGCGGGGCTGGCCGAGACCGTCCGCTTCGTCGCCACGCACACCCTGCCCGTGTTCGTCCGGGGCGTCGCCAACCCCCGGTTCGGGGTGATGTCCCTGTACTCCCGCGTCAACCAGCCGGCCTGGTCGAACGCGACGCTGCGCGCCATGAGGGCCCGGCACCGCGGGGCACCCGTCATGGTGCGCGCGCTGTCCGGCGAGATGCTGGTCCTGCTGGACCAGGCCGACGTCCGGCGGTTCTTCGAGGAGCCGGTGTCCACGCTCGCCATGGACGCGAAGGACAAGTACGACAGCCTCTCGGTGTTCGAGCCGACGGGCGTGATCTGCTCGCACGGCCCGGTGCGCGAGGACCGGCGGCGGGTCAACGACCACGCGCTCGCCGCCGACCGGCAGGTGCACCCCTCCTGCAAGGAGTTCCGTACGGTCGTCGAGGAGGAGTGCCGGCGGCTGACCGAGCGGAGCGTCGTCGGCTTCCCGCTCTTCTGGAAGACCATGACCCGCATCTCCCGGCGGGTGGTCCTCGGCGACCAGGCCGCCGAGGACCAGGAGCTGTCCGACCGGCTCGTGACCCTGCGCGGGCACGCCAACTGGATGGGCCGCCGGCGCCCGGAGGCGGCGAAGGCCCTCTACGCCGAGGTCGAGGACCGGATCGCCCGGTACGCGGCCACCGCGCCCGCCCACACCCTGGCGGCCCGCGCGCTGAGCGAGCCCTCCCCGGACGGCACGGACCCGCTCGGGCAGGCCCACCACTGGCTGCTCGGCGTGGACCTCGCCGCGCCGGTGGTGCTGCGCACCCTCTTCCTGCTGGCCCACCACCCCGCGGAGCAGGAGGCTGCGCACGCCGACGCGGCGGCCGGCACGGAGGGGCTGCCGCGGCTGCGGGCCTGTCTGGAGGAGTCGGTCCGGCTGTACCCGATCGTCCCGGACCTGGTACGGGTCACCCGGACCGAGACCGAGTGGCGCGGGGTGCGCTACCCGGCCGGGACCAACGTCCTCGTCCCGATGGGCTTCCACCAGCGCGATCCCGAACAGGTCGACGGCGGCAACCTCTTCGCGCCCGGCCGCTGGCTGGTGCCGGACGTGCACGGGGACACCCGGGTGGCCCCGTTCAGCCACGGCGGGGCCCGCTGCCCGGGCGAGCACATCGCCCTGCTGCTGACCTCCCTGGTCTGTGCCGAGGTGCTGCGCGGCCACCGCATCACCGCGGCCCGCCCGGCCCTCGACGTGGCGCGCCCGCTGCCCGGGATCCTCGACACGGCCGCCCTCCGCCTGCGCCTCACCCGCCGCTGAACCGACCCGTGAGCCAGGGCCCGGGCGCCCCGGAGGCGCACCGGGCCCCAGAGAGGGAGTGCCATGTCCCCAGCCGTCCCGTCCGTCACCGAACCGGACGTCGCCTCGTTGCACGCGGTCTGCGCCGAGCTGGCCGAGGCCGCCGACGCCGTGCGGGAGGCCGCCCGTTACGCCTCCCGCGTCGCCCTGGGCCCGCGCCCGCCGGCCGCCGCGGCCGGACCCCGCCGCCGCCGTGGCGACCGGCGGGAACTGGTGTCCGCGCTGACGGACCCCCGGGGCTTCGGCTGGGCCCCGCACGGCCGCCATCCGCTGGCCGGGGCGCTCTGGCTGGCGGGCGTACTGACCAGCAGGGAGAGCCTGGCGGTGAGTCTGGCCGTCGAGGGGCTCAAGGCCCGGATCCGGGCGGCGTCGGTGCGCCACCCGGAACTGCTGGAGAACCCGACCACCTCCAGGGTGCTGCGCGCCATCGACGAGGACCGGCAGGCCGAGGCGGTACGGGTGTTCAAGACGCTGCTGACGGAGAAGGGCGCCGAGTACGCGCTGGCGCTGCTGGCACCGTCCTTCGCCGACATCATGGCCTGGAACGCGCTGACCGACGAGAACCCCTTCAACGACAACGCGGGCTGGCAGATCGCCACGGGCCGCCCGCTGACCTCGGACTACTTCCTCGGGATCAGCTCGGCGCTCTGGTCGGTGCTGGACCGGGGCGCGGGACGGGCCGAACCGCACACCGCGTCGGCCGAACTGCTGGAGGGCCTCGACACCTCCGGCACGATCGTGGGCTACGTCCGCAACATCGGGCGCATCGGCACCGGTGGTCTGCTGCTGGTGCAGCAGGTGGCCGGGCCGGACGGCGTGGGCCGCTACGTCGTCCAACTGGCCGGCATGGGCGCGGCGTTCAACGCGCAGGGCCCGCAGGACCTGGTGGGCGCCATCGACGCGGTGGCCTCCCGCGAGACCCCGTACACCCGGGCGGTGGTCAAGGCGCTGCGCCGGCTGGTGCCCTCCGGCACGGAGGTGGCCCTGGTGGGCCACAGCCAGGGCGGGATCACCGCCATGAACCTGGCGTCGAGCCGGGACTTCAACGCGCTGTACACCGTGACGCACGTGATCGCGATCGGTTCGCCCGTCGACCACAAGCGGGCCGCCGACCCGCGGACGCGGGTGGTGTCCCTGGTCAACGAGCACGACATCGTGCCCAGCCTGGAAGGGCGTTCGGCGGTCTCCCCCTACGCGCCGCCCGCCGGGTTCACCGAGTTCACCTGGGCCGACGACACCCACGCCTTCCCGCTGTGCCACGCCGCCGAGCGGTACGCGCACAACCTCGAACACGACGTCCCGCACGCACGGGCGCACGTCGACTCCGAACTCGCCCCGTTCCGCGGCCGGGTCACCGGCACGCACCTCTTCACCCTCCACGACCGCTGAGGACCCCGATGACCGAGACCACCCCCCGGCCCGCCGAGCAGAGCGCTCCCCCGCCGCCCCCGCGGGCGCAGGAGCGGGACGGGAGCACGGACGGCGGGCCGCCGCTGCCCGGCCGGCCCCGCCGCACGCCCCCGCCACCGGAGCCGTACGGGCCGCCCGGGGTCCTGGAACGGCTGGAGTCCGCCGCCTTCTCCCTGATCAACCGCAGCTACGAGTGGCACGAACTGCCCGCTCCGATCGGACTGCTGAACCTGGCGGTGCTCCGCGAGGACCTGCGCCGGCACAATCTGCACGACACCTTCGGGGCGGGCGGCGAACGGGACCGGCGCCCCACCGAGCAGCCGGCGCCGTACCGTTCGTACGACGGCTCGGGCTACGACCCGTACGACGTGGACATGGGCCGGGTCGGCACCCGGCTGGACCGCAACGCGCCGCTGCACATGGCCTTCCCCGACGGGGAGGACCTGATGGCGCCCAGCCCCCGCGAGGTCAGCCGGCAGCTGCTGGCCCGGCGGGGTTTCGTCCCGGCCCCGACGCTGAACCTGCTGGCCGCGGCGTGGATCCAGTTCCAGAACCACGGCTGGGCCAACCACGGCGACAACGAGGAGGCCGAGCCGTTCACCGTCCCGCTCGCCGCGGACGACGACTGGGCGGAGCAGGGCGGCGGCTGCCCGATGCGGGTGAACCGCACCCGCCCCGACCCCGTCTCCCACACCACGCCCTCCGCCCCGCCGACGTACGAGAACACGGTCACCCACTGGTGGGACGGTTCGCAGATCTACGGCTCGGACGAGGCCCGCTGCCGCTCGCTGCGCACCGGGGAGCACGGGCACCTGATCCTCGACGACGGCCGGCTGCCCGCCGACCCCCGGCCGGGGATGGGCTGCCTGGACGCCACGGGCATGAACAGCGACTACTGGGCCGGGCTCTCGCTGCTGCACACGCTCTTCGCCAAGGAGCACAACTCCATCTGCGACCTGGTCCGTTCGCACCATCCCACCTGGGACGACGAGCGGCTCTTCCACACGGCGCGGCTGGTGAACACGGCGCTCATGGCGAAGATCCACACGGTGGAGTGGACCCCGGGGATCCTCGACACCCCGGTGCTGCGGCATTCGATGAACGCCAACTGGCACGGACTGCTGCCGCGCTGGGTGACGCGCCGGTTCGGCCGGATCGGCGGCGAGGCCCTGAGCGGCATCCTCGGTTCGCGCACCGACCACCATTCCGCGCCGTTCTCCATGACGGAGGAGTTCGTCTCGGCGTACCGGCTGCACCCGCTGATCCCCGACGAGATCACCGTCCGCGACCACCGGCGCGGCGAGAAGCGGGACGTCATCGGTTTCGACGACATGCAGGGGGCCACGACCCGCACCTCGGTCGACGCCTACGGGACGAGCGACCTGCTGTACACCTTCGGCGTCACGCACCCCGGCGCCCTGGTCCTGCACAACCACCCGGACGCGCTGCGCAACCTCAAGCGCCTCTCGGGCGAGCACGTCGACCTCGGGACCGTGGACATCCTGCGCGACCGCGAGCGCGGGATCCCCCGGTACAACGCCTACCGGCAGATGCTGCGCAAGCGGCCCGTGACCTCCTTCGAGGAGCTCACGGGCGGCCACCCGGGCGACACCCCGCTGCTGCGGGAGCTCTACGACGGCCGGCTCGACCGGGTGGACACCCTGGTCGGGAACCTCGCCGAACCGCGCCCGGCGGGCTTCGGGTTCAGCGACACCCTCTTCCGGATCTTCATCCTGATGGCCAGCCGGCGCCTGAAGAGCGACCGCTTCTTCACCACCGACTACCGGCCGGAGGTGTACACGGCGGAGGGGCTGCGCTGGATCGACCGGAACTCGATGGTCACGGTGCTGCTGCGGCACCACCCCGAACTGGCGCCCGCGCTGGCCGGGGTGAGCAACGCCTTCGCGCCGTGGAAGGAGCGGTCGTGAGCGGGCGGCCCGATCCGGCGGAGGGGCTGCGCGCCCACGCCGCCGCGCTGCGCGACCGGGCCCTGCGGCTGCGCGGCGCCTGTGAGCGCCTCGACTGGAAGGGCGCGCAGGCGGACGCCTTCCGGGCCCGGGTGGACGAGCTGGCCCTGCGCTGCGACACGGCCGCGGCGGGACTGTCCCGTTCCGCCTCCCGGCTGGACGGCCGGCCGGGAGGCGGGTGACGCCCCGCCGAGGGGCCTACTTCATGCGGTACTCGGCCTTGTCCGCGAGCTTCCCGTCCTTGAAGCAGAAGCGCAGCACGTCCTTGCCGCCGTCGTCGGTGGAGAGGTACCAGGCGCACGTGCTGCCCGCGGGCTCGGCCGGACCGCCCTCCTTGAGGGTCTCCTTGACGAAGCTCTCGCCCGAGGGCAGCTTGCCGCGGACCTGGTCCTCGGGGTCGCCGACCTTGGCCTCCGTGAAGACCTTCGGGTCGACGAGGGTCTTGTCGGCGACGTCGACGACCTTGGAGACGCCGAACAGGAGCGCGGCCGCGAATCCGATCCCCACCACCAGCGCCACGCCGCAGCCGATCAGACATCCCTTGCGCTGAGCCATCGCCCGTTTCCTCCGTGCCGTCGCGTTCCGGCGTTTTCCGCCGTCGTGCCGACCTTCGCAGCGGGCGGGGCGTGCCCGCTGTCCCCCAAAGTCTTCGGCCGCCGCGACGATCGTCGTTCGAGGTCGGGTACCCGGGGTCCGTGTATACAGGGTGGGAAGGACGATCCGGACGAACCGAGAGGAACCCACTGTGAGTGAGACCATCGAGCCCCTGATCGTCGTCGGGGTGGACGGTTCGGCCCACTCGAAGGAGGCGCTGCGCTGGGCGGTCGGCCAGGCCAGGGCCACCGGGAGCCGGGTGCACGCCGTCATGAGCTGGCAGTGGAACACCAATCCGTTCGCGGTGGGCACCGTGGAGCAGGCGGAGCTGGTGTCCGCCGAGGAGGGCGCGCGGCAGCGGCTGGCGGACACCGTCGCCGAGGCGGTCGGCACCTCGCCCGGCGTCCCGGTCTTCCGCCGGGTCGAACAGGGGCCCCCGGCCCAGGTCCTGGTGGAGGCTTCCCGGGAGGCGGAGCTGACGGTGGTGGGCACGCGCGGGTACGGCGGGATCAAGGGCGCCCTGCTGGGCTCGGTGAGCCAGCAGGTCGTCCAGTACGCCGCGAGCACGGTGGTCGTCGTCCGCGACGAGCAGGCCCCCGAGGGGGCTTGAGCCCGGCCACGGCACTAGGCCGTCCGGGCCTCCGCCGGTTCCCGCAGGTCGGCGGGGTCGGTGTTGGCGCCGCACAGGACGACGGCGACGCGCTCGCCCAGGGGCCGCTCCGCGGTGCGCAGGGCCGCGAGGGCGGTGGCGGCCCCGGCCTCGACCGCGATGCGGTGTTCCTCCCACAGGGCCCGGCGGGCGGCGGTGATGGCCTCGTCCGGGACCAGGACCGAGGTGGCGTTCCCGGCGCGGGCGGCGGCCAGGGCGTCGGCAGAGACCCGGGTGGCGCCCAGGGAGTCGGCGGCCACGGAGGAAACGGGGACGTCGACGGGGCGGCCCGCCTCCAGGGCGGCGTTCAGGGCGCGGCAGTGCTCCGGCTCGGCCGCGACCACCCGTACGCCGTGCGCGCGGGCAGCGGTGGCGACGCCGGCGAACAGTCCGCCGCCGCCGACCGCGACGACGACGGTGTCCAGGCCCGGCAGGGCGGCCCGGACCTCCTCCAGCAGGGTTCCGGCCCCGGCGGCCACGAGGGGGTGGTCGTAGGCGTGGCTGCTCAGGGCTCCGCTGCCGGCGGCGAACTCCCGGCAGGCGGCGAGCGCTTCGGCGTAGCGGTCCCCGACGAGCCGTACGTCGGCGCCGTAGCCGCGCAGCCGTTCCACCTTGACGCGCGGCGCGTTGACGGGGAGGAACACGGTGGCGGGAACCCCGTGCGCGCGGGCCGCCCAGGCACAGGCGAGGCCCGCGTTGCCGCCGGAGGCGATGGTGACCCCGGCGGCGGGCAGGGCGCCGGCCTCACGGTGGGCCGCGAGGAAGTTGTGGGCGCCGCGGGCCTTGAAGGAGCCGGTGTGCTGGAGGTACTCCAGGGCGTACCAGACCCCTTCGGCGGCGGGCACGACGGCGGCGGGGCGGATCGTCCCCGCCACCCGTCGGGCGGCGGCGCGGACGGCTGCGTGGTCGAGCTGCTGTTCCATGGTCGGACTGCCTTTCAGACGGCGGGCCGGGCGGCCTCGATGAGCTGGCGCAGGGCGCCGTAGTACACCTCGTGGTCGGTCAGCGGGGGCAGGACTTCGGCCAGTCCGCCGGAGAGCACCGGGAACTCGGCCGGATCCAGCGCGGCGAGCGCGGCGCGCGAGGCGGCGGTGACGGCACCCGGGTCCCGGTGGTCGACGAAGGCGGCGCTGCCCAGGGTGAGCAGGTACATGCGGCGGTAGACGGTCATCGCCTCGGCGGCGCTCATCCCGGCGGCGACGCTGTCGGCGAGGGCGGGTTCGACGAGGCGGGCCAGCAGCTGGCGGCCGAGCCAGGGGCGGCCGCCGCGCAGCACGAGGAGTCCGGGGTGGGCGGTGAGCAGCCGGTACAGGGCCCCGAACCGCCGCTCGGTGGCCTCGGCCCAGTCGGTGCCGGCGGGGATCTCGGGGAGCTGGGCGGCGAGGTGTTCGGTGCACAGGTCCAGCAGTCCGGCGAGGTCGGCGCAGCGGCGCTGGACGGTGGCGTGGGAGACGTCGAGCCGGTCGGCGAGGGCGCGGAAGCTGAGGGCCCCGGGGCCTTCCTCGTCGAGGATGCGCAGGGCGGTGAGGGCAATGGCCTCCGGTGTCGCCCGGTCCAGGGCGGTGGATCTCCTCGGCATGAGATACAGCGTATCAGCCGGTGGCACATACGCCGTATCACCGAGTCGGCGACTCCCGGTCCCGCTCCCGACTGCACCCATATTGCTGGTCATCGACGCGGAAACATCGACTTATGTTGACAGCGGGTAGTCGCACCGCTGCACTGGGCGCACGAACGCCCCCGCCGTACGCCACCACGCCAAGGAGACCCCGTGCCGTCTCGCCTGCGCGCCTCGCTCCCCTGTCTGACCGCGGCCGCCCTGCTCGCCCTCGCGCTCTGCCCAGCCCCGGCGGCCGCCGGGCCGACGGCGACCGGGGACACCCCGCTCGCCCTCACCCCGCCCATGGGGTGGAACAACTGGGCGCACTACATGTGCGAAATCGACGAGGCCACCGTGGTCGCCAACGCGGACGCGCTGGTCTCCAGCGGGCTCGCCGCCAAGGGCTACGACACGGTGACCGTCGACGACTGCTGGATGGAGAAGAGCCGCGACGCCCAGGGGAACCTGGTCGTGGACACCGCGAAGTTCCCGCACGGCATGGCCTGGCTCGGCGCGTACCTGCACGGCAAGGGGCTGAAGTTCGGCATCTACGAGGACGCCGGATCCCTCACCTGCGAGCGCTACCCCGGCAGCGGCGCCCCCGAGGGCGGCGGCGCGGACCACTACGCCCGCGACGCCCGGCAGTTCGCGTCCTGGAACGTGGACTACGTGAAGATGGACGGCTGCAACCTGTGGGTGCCGCCCGGCAGGACCAAGGAGGAGGCCTACCGCGACGCCTACAACTCCGTCGCCCGCGCGCTGCGCGACAGCGGCCGCCCGATGGTGCTCTCGGCCTCCGCACCCGCCTACTTCCAGCAGGGCGAATGGGGCGGCTCCGACTGGCACAAGGTGCTCGACTGGGTCGGCGAGACCGGCCAGTTGTGGCGCGAGGGCCGCGACATCAAGGTGTACAAGCCGTCCTCCCCCGCCACCTCGCGGTGGAGCTCCGTACTCGGCAACTACGGATACAACCGGTGGCTCGGCCGCTACGCGGGCCCCGGCAACTGGAACGACCCCGACTTCCTGATCGCCGGCGCCCCGGGGCTGACCGACGCGGAGAGCCGCAGCCAGGTCGGGCTGTGGGCGATGATGGCGGCCCCCTTCATCCTGTCCTCCGAGGTCTCCGAACTGACCCCGGGCGGGCTGGCCGCCCTCGGCAACACCCGCCTGATCGCCCTCGACCAGGACCCCATGGGCCGGCAGGGCGCGGTCGTCTCCTCCAACGCCACCTTCGACGTGCTGGTGCGGCCGCTGGCGAACGGCGACCGGGCGGTGGCCGTGCTCAACCGCTCCGCCGCCGCCCGGGACGTCTCGGTGCCGCTCGCCGACATCGGGCTGCGCGCCTGCACGGTGGACGCCGAGGACCTGTGGAGCGGGCGGACCGAGGAGGTCTCCGACGCGTTGACCGGGCGGCTCGCCGCACACGACACGGCGCTCTGGCGGCTCACCCCGCACGGCTGCGCCGAGGCCGTGCCCACCGGCCAGCTCAACGGCCTCGGTGCCGCGTGCGCCGACGGGGCCAACACCACCGGCGTCGGCGCGGTGGTCCTGGCCGGGTGCACCGCCGGAGGCGACCAGCGCTGGACGCTGGGCGGCGGCGGACGGGTGCGGCTGGACGGGAAATGCCTGACGGCGGGCGGGGGCGCGGCCGTGGAGCTGGCCGAATGCGCCCCCGGGCGCCAGGCGGGGCAGAGCTGGCACCACCGGCGCGACGGGGCCCTGGTCGAGGAGACGAGCGGCCAGTGCCTGACCGCCCCCGCCGCGCCCGCGACGGCGGACGCCGTGGCCGAGCGACTGCGGCTGGCCCCCTGCGGTGACCACCGCGCCGACCAGGCCTGGTCCCTGCCGGTCTGACGGGTCACTACCGCCGACTCGGGAGCGCCCCCGGGTCCGGATACCTCACTTAATCCGGAAGCGCTCGCGACACGCCGTATCGCTCACCCTCCCGGGGGATTCGTCCTACCCGGACGGGGGAGATCGGATCCGGGGACTCCCTCGCGGTGGAGGCGCTGGGTTGACTGGCCCGGACGTGCCGGGGGCGGCCGCCGCGGCGGCCGCCCCTTTCCGACGCCCACGGGCCAGAGGCCGACAGGAGTGCAGCGAGATGTCCGAGACCGAGCAGGAGCGGCCCGCCCCGGCCACCGCACCGGGTACGGCGGGTGACGCGGGCGGCGCGGCGACGCCCGCGGCGTCGGCCCTGGAGCTGCTGACCCTCCTGGTGGGCGGGCCCGACGGCCCCGCCGACGCGCGGTTACCCGGGCCCGCCGCCCCTGCCCATCCGGAGCGGCTCACCGACGGGGTGGTGGAGCTGCGCAAACGCGGGGAAATGGCCACCCGGCCGACTGGGCCTGAGGCCGGGGACCGCCTGGCGGAGATGGCCCGCCGGGCGGCGGAGCGGGCCGGCCGGCCCCGTGCCTGAGCGCCCCGCCGGACCCGGCCGCGTACGGGACCGAGCCGCCGGCGCGGCGGCTCCGAATCGTCCATGGGGCGTACGGGGGTCGCAACGGCCGCGCCCCTCACGGAGGATCGGTGCGTGAACGACATGACACGGGCCCGGGCCGACGAGGATCTGGCCGCCGCCCTCGGCAGGGTAGCCGGGGGTGACGAGGCGGCCTTCGTCTCGGTGTACGAGGCGGTGAGCCCGGCCGTGCTCGGCGTGACGAGCGCCGTGCTCCGCGACCGGGCGCAGGCGGAGGAGGTGACCCAGGAGGTGTTCGTCGAGGTGTGGCGCACCGCCGGGCGCTACCGCCGCGAGCGGGGCGGCGTACGGACCTGGGTGCTGACGATGGCCCACCGGCGTGCGGTGGACCGGGTGCGCTCCGCGCAGGCCTCGGCCGACCGGGAGCGGCGGGCGGCGCGGCTGGAGGCGGCGCTGCCGGAGTTCGACGAGGTGACCGAGGCCGCGCTGGAGCACGAGGAGCGGGCGCGGGTGCGGCGGTGCCTGGCGGGGCTGACCGACCTCCAGCGGCAGTCGGTGGTCCTGGCCTACTACCGGGGGCGGACCTGCCGCGAGGTGTCCGAGTCGCTGTCGGTACCGCTGGGTACCGTGAAGACGCGGCTGCGGGACGGTCTCCTGCGGCTGCGCGACTGTCTCGGGGTGAGCGGCTGATGGGCACGGAGAACCCGCACGAGGCGACGGCGGCGTACGTGCTGGACGCGCTGGCGGAGCCGGAGCGCGCCGCCTTCGAGGCACATCTGGAGACCTGCCCGGACTGCGCCCGTGAGGTACGGGAGTTCGCGGCGACGGCGGCCCTGCTCGGCGCCGCGGCCGCGGTGGAGCCCCCGCCCGCGCTCCGCGGGGCCGTGCTGCGGCGGATCCGGGAGCTCCCGGCCGGTGCGGAACCGGAGCCCGGGGCGGCCCGGGGCGCCGGTCCCGAAACGGAACCGGCGCCGGAACCGGAGCCGGGGCCGGCCCGGCACCGGGCCCCGCGGCACCGGGCGTGGTCCCGATGGGCCCTGGCGGCCTGCCTCGCGGTGGCGGCCGGGCTGGGCGGGGTCGCGGCCTGGCAGTACCAGCGGGCGGACACCGCGCGGCAGCAGGCCCGGGCCGCGGAGGCGCGGGAGGCGGCGCTGGCCGGGGTGCTGTCCGCCCCCGACGCCCGCCTGGCGTCCGGCCGGATCCCTGACGGCGGTACGGGGACCGTGGTGCTCTCCCGTGAACGGGACGGGGCGGTGTTCGTGCCCTCGGGGATGGCGGCGCCCCCGGCGGGGCGGGTCTACCAGCTGTGGTTCGCCGGTCCTGGCGGCATGCGCCCGGCGGGCCTGATGGACCCCGCCCGGCCCGGTGCCCCGGCGCTGCTGGCGGGCCCGGTGGGCGGGGCCACCGGGGTCGGCGTCACCGTGGAGCCCGAGGGCGGTTCCGCCGCCCCGACGACGGCTCCCCTGGTCCTCCTGGTCCTGCCCGGCGCCCGGACCGCGTAGCCGGCCCGGCAGGTTCCGGTTCCGGCGTCCGGCGTCCGGCGTCCGGCGCGGAACAGTGGAAGGGTGGGGAAGGACCGGCTCCGCGCGGCGGTGCGTGCCCGCCGGGAGCGTGCGGTGGAGGTGAGCGGCGATGGAACCCGTGGAACGTGCGCGCGGTGCCCGCCCGCTCTGGCCGGCCGGAGCCGTCTGCGGGCTCGTGGCGGCGTTCGCCGGACTGGCGGTGGCATCGCTGGCGGCGGTGGCCGTCCGGCCCGAGTCGGCCCCGCTCACCGCGGTCGGCGGGGCCGTGGTGGACCGTACGCCGGCCGCGGTCAAGGAATGGGCGATCCGGACCTTCGGCACCTCCGACAAGCCCGTGCTGACGCTCGGGATCACGGTGGTGCTCGCGGTCCTCGCCGCCGCGACGGGCGTGCTCGCCGTGCACCGGCTCCATACGGGCCTGGCGCTCGCCGGTGCGGTGGGCGTCCTGGGGGCGGTGGCCGCGCTCGGCCGCCCGGAGGCGAGCTGGCGGGACGCCCTGCCCTCGCTCGCGGGCGGGGCGGTCGCGGCCGGAGTGCTGTACCTGCTGGTGACCACCCTGCGGCGGCCCCGCCCCGCGCCGGGGCGGCCCGGCGGCACCTGGCCCATGGACCGGCGGGGCTTCGGCCGGATCGTGACGGCCACCGTCGCCGCCTCGGCGGTGGCCGGCCTCGCCGGGCGCCGCCTCGGCGCCCACGGCTCGGCGCGGGCCACCGCCTCCCGGGCGGACCTCGTCCTGCCGCCTCCGGCCGTCCCCGCGCCGCCCGTACCCGCCGGGGCGGACCTGCCGATCCCCGGCCTCTCCCCGTTCATCACCCCCACCGGGGACTTCTACCGCGTGGACACCGCCCTGGTCGTCCCCCGGGTGGACGCCGGCACCTGGCGGCTCACGCTCCGCGGGGACGGGGTCGCCCGCCCCCTGAGCCTGGACCTGCGGACCCTGCTCGCCCGGCCGCTGGTCGAGCACGACGTCACCCTGACCTGCGTCTCGAACGAGGTCGGCGGCCCGTACGCGGGCAACGCCCGCTGGCTCGGCGTCCGCCTGGCCGACCTGTTGCGCGAGGCGGGTGTGCGGCCGCCCTCCGAGGGCGGCCCCGCCGACCAGTTGGTGGCCCGCTCGGTCGACGGGATGACCATCGGAACGCCCGTCGAGGCCGTCATGGACGGCCGGGACGCGCTGCTCGCCGTCGGGATGAACGGCGCGCCGCTCCCCTTCGCGCACGGCTTCCCGGTCCGGATGGTCGTACCGGGCCTGTACGGGTACGTGTCCGCCTGCAAGTGGCTGACCGAGCTGCGCCTCACCACCTTCGCCGCCTACGACGCGTACTGGGTGCGGCGGTCCTGGGCGCAGCAGGCCGTCGTCAAGACGCAGTCGCGGATCGACACCCCGCGTCCCTTCGGCCGGGTGTCACCCGGGCGGGTGATGGTGGCCGGGGTGGCGTGGGCGCAGCACCGGGGGATCTCCCGGGTGGAGGTGCGGGTCGACGACGGGCCGTGGAGCCCGGCCCGGCTGGCGGCGGCCGACGGCGTCGACACCTGGCGGCAGTGGGTGTGGCCCTGGGACGCCGTTCCCGGAGGGCACACGCTCCAGGTCCGGGCCACGGACGGCTCGGGACGGACCCAGACGGGCACCCGCTCCGGAACCCTCCCGGACGGGGCGACGGGCTGGCACACGGTCACCGTGGACGTCCGCCCGCTGTGATCCGGGGCGGCCGGGGACGGCGGCGGGTCCGTCCCGGCGCCCGCGGCGACACGGCGCGGGCCCGCGCCCCGGGCCCGCGGGCGCCGTACATTGAGGGCCCCGTCAGGACGCCGCGAGCCTGCCGTCCCGCCCTCCCGCACGTCAGGAGCCGACGCCGTGGAGCTGACCAGTACCGCGTTCCTCGTCACGCTGATCGCGGTCACGGTGCTGGCCGTGCTGCTGGCGCTGCTGCTGTGGAACCGGGTCCCGGGGCCCGCTCCGGTGCGGTGGACGGCGCGGGTGCTGATGATCGGGCTGTGCCAGCTGACGGCGATCTGCGTGGTCGCCGCGTGGATCAACGGCAGCTTCGGGCTGTACGCCTCGTGGGACGACCTGCTGGGCACCGGGAACGGGCAGGACGCCTCCGCGATGACGGGGCCGCCGGTCGGCCGGGCCAAGTTCACGCAGGGCGCCGACGGCACCCTCAGCACGTACGTCCGGGGCAGTCACTCGAAGCTCGCCGGGCAGGTGATCGTGTGGACTCCCCCGGCCTACGACGCGCCGGGGGCGGACCGGACCCGGTTCCCGGTGGTGATGCTGCTGCACGGCTACCCGGGTACGCCTCGTTCCTGGATGGACCTGGGGTCCATGCCCGGGGCGCTGGAGCGGCTGGTCCGGCTCGGCGAGGCGCGCCCGTTCATCCTGGTGATGCCGGAGATCTATCCGGGCGGGGTGAACACCGACTGCAGCGACACCCCGCAGCGCAAGATCGCGACCTGGCTCGCCCGGGACGTGCCGGACCTGGTCGCGAAGAACTTCCATACGCTGCCCGAGCCGAAGGGGTGGGGGCTGATGGGCGTGTCGACCGGGGCGTTCTGCGCGGCGAAGCTGCCCTTGCAGTACCCGAAGGTGTTCCGGGCGGGCGCGGCCCTGGACCCCGATCCGCTGACCGGGGACGCGGGGGTGCTGGCCGATCCCGGGCTGCGCGAACGCAACAGCCCGGCGTGGCTGCTGGGGCACACCAAGGGGGCGGACGTCGGGCTGTTCCTGGCCACCTCCGCCCAGGACAAGGAGAGCCCGCCGCGGCAGCTGGCGGACTTCGCCCGCGCGGCGCGGGGCACCGGCGTACGGGTGAAGACGCTCGTCCGCCCGGCCGGCGGGCACAACTTCCAGACGTGGAGCGGGATGTACCCCGACGCCCTGGGCTGGCTCAGCACCGAACTCTCCCCGCCCGCGCCCGCCTCGTAGGGCGGTACGGGACCCGCCGCGGACCGGTCAGGCCAGGCGGACCGGGAGGGCCTCGACGCTGTTTCCGATGAAGCTGCGCTGGTGCGGGAGCGCGGCCTCGGGCACCGCCAGGTCGAGGCCGGGGAAGCGGGTGAAGAGGCGTTCCAGGGCGATGGTGGCCTCCAGCCGGGCGAGGGGCGCCCCGACGCAGTAGTGCGCGCCGTGGCCGAAGGAGAGGTTGCGGGCGGCGGTGGGCCGGGTCAGGTCGAAGCGGTCGGCGTCGGGGCCGTGGAAGGACGGGTCGCGGCCCGCCGCCGTGTAGCCGGCGAGGACGGGGGTGCCCTGCGGAACGAGGGTGCCGGCGACGGTGAGGTCGCGGGTGGGGTACCGGAAGGGGAACCAGCTGACCGGCCCGTCCCAGCGCAGGGTTTCGTCCACCACGTCCGACCAGGTCGCCTTGCCGTCCATGACCAGGGCGAGCTGGTCCCGGTGGGTGCACAGGGCGCGGACGGCGTTGCTGATGAGGTTGAGGGTGGTCTCGTGGCCCGCGACGAGCATCAGCCGCATGGTGCCGATGAGTTCGGCCTCGCTGAGCCGGTCTCCGTCCTCGTCGCGTGCGGCGATCAGGGCGCTGGTGAGGTCCTCGCCGGGGGCGGCCCGGCGGGCGGCGGCGATGGTGGCGATCAGCTCCACCAGCTCGCGCACGGCGGCCATCACCTCGGCCGGGGTGGTGTCGGTGGAGATGATGACGGTGTTGGAGAGGTGGTGCAGGCGGCCCCGGTGCTCGGGGTCCACGCCGAGCAGTTCGCAGATGACGCTCATCGGCAGCGGCAGCGCGAAGTGCGTGCGCAGGTCGGCGACCCCGTCGGCGGATCCGGCGGCGGCCGCGGCGAGGTCGTCGAGGAGGCCGTCGGCCAGGTCCTGGACGCGCGGGCGCAGCCGCTCCACCTGACGGGCCGTGAAGGCGTTGCCGACGAGGGAGCGCAGGCGCCGGTGGTCGGCGTCGTCGGCGGTGTGCATGCCCTGGGCGTTGGCGAAGACCCGCAGGGGCCAGTCGGCGGGGATGGTGCCGTCGTGGAGGGCGGGGAAGTGGCGGGCGTCCTTGGCCACGTCGGGGTGGGCGAGGAACTCCTTGAGCGCCTCGTGTCCCAGGACGACGGCGCCGGGCACCCCGCCCGGGAGGACGACCTCCGCCACGGCGCCCTCGGCGCGCAGCCGGGCGTTGAGCGCGTGCGGGCAGCCGCCGGCGGGGTCGATGACGTGCCGGGGGGAGGTGTGCGGCGACAAGGCGGTCTCCTGGTCAGATGGACGACTACCGGCCAACAGTGCGGCCTGAAGGGGCTGTTGTTCAAGCGGTCCGCCCGCTTCGCCCGGGATGCCGTCGGGCCGACCCGCCCCTGCATTCCGCTGTACGCATGCCGCGTACAGCGTCCGCAGGCGGATAAGGTGGGCTCATGTCCCCCTCAGAGCAGCAGTCCCCCGCCCCGGTCCCCGTCCCCTCCGTCTGGACCCGGCCGAGGCGCCAGAAGGAACAGGCCCCGCTCAGCCGGGAGCAGATCGTCGCGGCGGCGGTGCGGCTGCTCGACGCCGAGGGCATCGAGGCGCTGAGCATGCGCAAGCTCGGCACGGAGATGGGCACGGCCGCCACCTCGCTCTACCGGCACGTGGCCAACAAGGACGAGCTGATCGAACTGGTCGTGGACGAGGTCTACGGCGAGCTGGAGCTCCCCGAGGCCGGCGGTCCGGACGGATGGCGCGCCTCCCTCTCGCACAGCGGGCACAGCCTGCGCGACATGGTCCTGCGCCATCCCTGGGTGGCCTCGGTCCTCGGCCAGGTGGGACTGGCCCACCTGGGCCCGAACCTGATGCGGATGTCCGAGCGGATGCTGCGGCTGGCCAGGACGGCCGGCTTCCCGCCCGGCGAGGCCGACCTCGCCATGAAGGCGGTCATCTCCTACGTCATCGGCGCCACGACCAGCGAGGCCTCCTACCTCTCGCTGCTCGCCCGCAGCGGCATGAGCGAGGCCGACTGGCTGCGCTCCCTGGCGCCGGCGGCCCAGCAGGCCCTCGACGAACACCCGCTGACGCAGGACCACTACGCCACCCAGCGCGACCGGGACCCGGCGCGGCTGCGCGAGGAGAACTTCGACTACGGGCTCCAGCGGGTCCTGGACGGCCTGGCGACCCGGATCGACCGGGACTGACCGGGCGCCGCGGCCGACCGGGCGCCGCGGCGGACCGGGCGCCGCGGCCGGTGCGGCGCTACGGGAAGGTCAGTTCGCGACCCTCGCCGAGCGGGGCGAAGAACCGCTCCACCGCGGCCGGCCGCACCTGGAACAGCGCCGCCGGCGACCAGCGCGGGCGGCGGTCCTTGTCGATCACCTGCGCGCGGATGCCCTCCACCAGGTCCGGCACGGACAGGGCGGCGCTGGAGACCCGGTACTCCTGCTCCAGGACCCGCTCCAGGGAGTCCAGCGCACGGGCCCGGCGCAGCGCGGCGAGGGTGGCCTTGAGCGCGGTGGGGGACTTGGCGTGCAGGGTCTCGGAGGCCTCGCGGGCCGCCGGCAGGCCGGTGCCCAGCAGCCGGGAGTGGATCTCCTCGACGGTGTCCGCGGCGTAACACCGGTCGATCCACTCCCGGTCGGCGGCGAGTCCGCCCGAGCCGCCCGAGCAGGGGGCGGGGAGGGCGTAGCGGTCCACGACCTTGTCGGCGGGGGCGCCGTCGGTGCCCTCGGTGAGGTCCCGGACGAGTTCCTCCAGGAAGTCCGAGGGCACGTACCGGTCGGCGAGCCCGCACAGCAGGGCGTCGGCCGCGCCGACCGCGGCGCCGGTCAGGGCGAGGTGGGTGCCGAGTTCGCCGGGGGCCCGGGAGAGCAGGTAGGTACCGCCGACGTCGGGGACGAAGCCGATGCCGGTCTCGGGCATCGCGACGCGGGAGCGCTCGGTGACGATGCGGACGCTGCCGTGGGCCGAGAGGCCGACGCCGCCGCCCATCACGATGCCGTCCATGAAGGCCACGTAGGGCTTGGGGTAGCGGGCGATGCGGGCGTTGAGCCGGTACTCGTCACGCCAGAAGTCGAGGGACCCGGTGGTCCCCGCCTTCGCGTCCGCGTGGATGGCCCGGATGTCTCCGCCCGCGCACAGGCCGCGCTCCCCGGCGCCGCGGATCATGACGTGGTCCACTGCGGGGTCCTGTTCCCAGGCCGTCAGCGCCTCGGCGATCCGCAGCACCATGGGGTGGGTGAGGGCGTTGAGGGCCTTCGGGCGGTTGAGGGTGACCACCCCCGCACGGCCATGGGTCTCGATCACAACGGTGTCGTCTTCGATCATCACACCGGTCAGTATGTCGTCTCGACTGTAGGGAGAAGATCATTTCTGACGACCTCGATGATCTTTCGGGATGTACGGGGATCTGGGGGGTGTACGGCCGGTTCGCGCCAAACCCTCCGCACGGCGGGTGCAGGCCCGGCGCGTGCCCGAAGGCGCGCCCGAAGGGCTCGGCCAGGATCCGGTGACGGCCGTGGCGAGGGACGTCGGCCCCGGTCCGGGAGTCGGGGCGATCGCGGCCGGCGAGGGCGCACCGGGCCGCGGACCGGCCGTTTTCGGACCGGCGGCCCGTGCGCACCACCCGGTGCCCCCTCGGGAGCGGGACCGGTCCGCCGGGGTGGTCCCCGCCCGGCGACGTCAGCCGATCCAGTGAATGCGGACCCTCTTTCCCCCGTTCCTCCGCCGGATATGGAGCCCTGGCCGCCCGGGACTCAGCCCCGGGGCCGGGACCGGTGGTCCCGCCAGGCCGCGAGGGCCTCGGTGCGGGAGCCGTCGGGGTGGCGGGAGTGCCAGTCGCGCAGGAACCGGTTGAACTCGAACTGGGCGCCGACCGGCTGGGGTTCCGCGGCCTGCCGGCGGGTGGCGTGCCAGTGGGCGACGGCCTCGTCCAGGGTGCGGCCCGCGCCCTGGGCCACGTAGTCCCTCATGAAGGCGTCGAAGTGGAAGCCGGGGCCGATCTCCCGCACGAAGAACTCCCGCAGGACCTGACTGCACCGCTGCCCCTCGGGGATCACCGTGCCCCCGTCGACGGGGGCCGCCAGCCGGCGGCCGGCGCGCCGAGGGGTGGCCGCGGGCGGCGGGGGCGCGTGCCCGTCGAGCGCCGCGGCGAGCCGTCGCGTGAGCACGGCCTTGCCGCCGCCGGCCGGGACGCCCAGCCGGCGGGCCAGCGCGGTCAGCTCTTCGAGGGTCCAGTACCAGCGCAGCAGTTCGGCCCCGCTCAGCTCCGGGCCCGGCACGGGCCGGACCTCCCCCACACCCTGAATATTCGTACTCATGTTCCCATCCTAGGGTGCGGGCAGATGGCACGGGCACGGAAGGATCATCAGGATGCCTTGTAAGTTTGCCTGTCGTTCTTTAGGGTCGGGGTATGACATCGCGACCATCGGGACCGCAGCCGCGCGCCGGGATCCACGACATCGCCGAGGAGCTCCAGCTGGCCGTGGGCATGCTGGTGCGCCAGGTGCGGGCCTCGGCTGCCGGGGGCGTCAGCCTGTCGCAGATGTCCGTCCTCAAACGGCTCGACCGGGACGGGGCGGCCACCGCGGCCGATCTCGCACGGGCCGAGAAGATCCGGCCGCAGTCCGTCATCGCCACCGTGAACTCCCTGCGGGCCGAGGGGTACGTCACCCGGACCCCGCACCCCACCGACGGGCGTCAGCTGCTCGTCTCCCTGACCGACCGGGGGCGCGCCCTGGTGCGCGAGCGCCGTGAGGCCGGGCACGGCCGGATCGCCGAGCTGATGGCGGGCCGGCTGACCGCCGAGGAGCAGCGGCTGCTGGCCGAGGCCGTGCCGCTGCTGCGCCGCCTGGCCGAGGACTGACCGGCCGCTCCCCTCCCCAGTAACCCTGCGAACAGCGACCTAGGAGCCCGAGCATGACCACCTCCCCCTCCACCCTGACCCTGGACTCCGGCACCGCGCTGGTGCTGATCGACCTCCAGCGGGGCATCCTGGGCCTGCCGACCGCCCGTCCGGGCGAGGAGATCCTCAAGAACGGCATCGCGCTCGCCGAGGCCTTCCGCGCCCACCGGCTGCCGGTGGTCCTGGTCAACGTCGCCTGGTCTCCCGACGGCGGCGACCTGCCCACGACCGACGTCGACACCCCCGGGCCGGCCACCGCCCCGCCGCCGGCGTTCTCCGAGATCCCGGACGAGCTGGCCGCGCTGGGGGACGTACGGGTGACCAAGCGCCACTGGGGCGCCTTCACCGGGACGGAGCTCGACCTCCAGCTGCGCCGCCGCGGCATCCACCGGATCGTGCTGGCGGGCATCTCGACGAGCATCGGCGTCGAGTCCACCGCCCGTACCGCCTGGGAGCACAGCTACGGGCTGGTCTTCGCGGAGGACGCCACCGCCGATCTGGACGCGGCCTCGCACGCCCACTCCTTCGACAAGATCTTCCCCCGGCTGGGCCGGGTCAGCTCCACCGGCGAGATCATCACGGCGCTGGACGCTCTGGGCTGAGCCCGGCGGCCGGCCAGGGCACCTCCAGCCAGACGCACTTGCCGAGCGCTCCGGGCCGCGAACCCCAGGCCCGGGCCAGCCGTTCGACGATCAGCAGTCCGTGGCCGCCCGGCCGGGCCGGGTCCGACGGGAGCCCGTGCCCACCGGGCTCGGGCGGTGCCGGATTGGTGTCGGTGACCTCGATGCGCAGCCGCTCGTCCGTACGGTCCAGCACCAGCGCACCGGGCCCACCGCCGTGCAGGCAGGCGTTGGCCACCACCTCCGAGACCAGGAGCAGGACGTCCTCCGCCGCCTCCCGTACGGCCTCGCCCTCGGCCGGCAGCCACTGCCAGGCGGTCAGCGCCCGGCGGGTGAACTCGCGGCTGCGGGTGACGGGGTCCGGGAGCCCGTCGAGGACCAGGAGCCAGTTCCGGTCCGCCGACCCGCGCTGCCCCATGGCCCTTCGCTCCCTCTCGCTAAGAATGGTCCGGCCGCAACGCCCGTGCCACGTCCGCGTGGACCGGGAAGACGCCGTCGGCGCCGGTGATGCGGAACATCCGGGCGACCGGCCCGCTGAGCCCGGCCAGTTCCAGCCTGCCCCCGGCCTCCTGGACCGAGAGCCGGGCGTGCAGCAGGGCGTTCAGTCCGGTGGAGTCGCAGAAGTCCAGCCCCGCCATGTCGACGACCATCCGGTCGCCGGGCGCCAGCGCCGCCTCCAGGGCCTCGCGCAGGGGCTCGGCCGTGTCGTGGTCGAGCTCACCGGCGAGCGTGAGGACGGTCACCCCGTCCACCCTGCTCACCGCGACGGCGAACCGCCCGTCCTCCGGTTCCGACACCATCCGACATCACCTTCCGTCCCGCTGGACCTGCACCTGCCCGGGTGCGGCCGATCCATGCACGGCTCCCCCGGGCGGAGCGCTGTCCGGGGCCCCGGACAGCGCCGAGGGCGCCGCCGCCGGGCAGTACCCCGACCCCCCGGGCCACGCATACCATACAAAACCGAACGGTCGGGTGGCACATGCCAGGGGATTTCCGGTTTCCCGCCTTGGATGATCCACCTAGACCGACACGCCCGCAGGGGCGGGATTTCGTAGCCGGAACCAGTCGCCGATCAAGGTCGCCGCTGGTTGACTGGTGCGGACGCCCCGCCCGGACTGCTTGGCGGCTCTCGCAGCCCGGGACGGCGTGACGAAGGAAGCCCCTGTTCGCCGATCAGCGGTGTTCGACGGACAGGGGGCTTCCGACCCGGCTCACACCAGCTCGGGCTGCGCCTCGCGCCGCGGCTGGGGAAGGCGCACCGAGGCCGCCTCGCGGTCCCAGAGCCTCGTGGTCCGTACGTAGCCGTAGATCACCGAGAGCATCGACAGGATGATCAGCGGTCCGAAGAGCCAGGGAAGCCCGGCCATCTCCACCGACAGGTAGCGGTACGAGGCCAGGAGCGCGGCGAAGACCGCGGCGCCGTAGCCGACGATCCAGGTCGCCGACCGGTCCCAGCCGTGGTCGATCGCGCGCAGCGCCGCCTCGATGGTGAGCGTGAAGACAACACCGGCGACGATGTCCGCACCGTAGTGGTAGCCGAAGCCCAGGGTCGCGCCGAGGGTGGCGACCAGCCAGAACGTGCCCGCCCACCGCAGCGCCCTGGGGCCCTTGCGGGAATGGACGAATATCGCGGTGGCCCACGCCGTGTGCAGACTGGGCATGCAGTTGCGCGGGGTGATCTCGTCGAAGGGCATCGGGGCCGGGGTGCCGAGCGGCGGCGGCGTGTTGGGCCACAGGTCGGCCAGCGCCCAGTGCCCCCCGTCGGCGCCGTAGGCGAGGATCGGCCCGACCACCGGGAAGATCATGTAGATGCCCGGCCCGAGCAGGCCTATGACCAGGAACGTGCGCACCAGGTGGTGGCCGGGGAAGCGGCGCTCGGCGGCCACGTGGCGCAGCTGGTACAGCGCGACGGCGACCGCGGCCACCGCGAGCTGGATGTAGACCCAGTCGAGGACGTGGTGGCCGACCGAGCCGGTGGCCTGCACGATCCGGCCCGCCAGCCACGACGGGTTGCCCAGCGCGTGATCGGCGGTCGCCACGTACTGGTCGAGGACCATGGGGCGGGTCTTGGACGTGATCAGCAGCCAGGTGTAGCCGGTCTTGCGGCCGGCCACCAGCAGCAGGGCGAGTCCGACGCCCTTCAGCAGCAGCGCCCGCTCCCGGCCGGTGCGGCGCGTGACGGCGATGACGGCGCAGCCCAGGGTCACCCACAGCGCGCCGTTGCCGGCCATCATCTGGGCGCCGACCATGCTGCGCACGATCCAGAAGACGAGGTCGATGCCGACAGCGGCGCCGAGCGCGATGAACCGCTCCCGCCAGGTGAGCACCACCATCATCAGCGCCATGCTGACGTACAGCACCGTCCCCGACCTCGGGGCGAATATCACCTCTTGCGCCTGGCTCGTGATCGGTCCGGGTTCGCCGTAGTGGCGCGCGGCGATCTCCAGCGCGATGAAGAATCCCAGGGCCACCACACCGACCGCGGCCCACAGCATGACGCGCGGTCGACGCCATTTCTTAGATATCAATTTTCAACCGATTTATATGTTTTCCAACGCCGTCGTTATGAGCTCGAACATGTTAACGGAAAGGGTGCGTTTCCCTGATGACGGGCTGGACGTCAGATGAACGCCTGCCCGATCGGGCAGGCGTTCCTCACGCTTTCGCGAGGTAGGCGGGGGCGGCCCACGCGATCGTGTCGACCGCGAGCCAGGCGGCACCGGCGACGGCCGTCGGCGTCACCCCGGCGAAGGCCCTGACGTCCTGGTGGAGGTGCGACTGGTCGGCGTAGCCGGTCTCCGCGGCCACCCGTCCCGCGGCGAGCCCCGCGGCGAGCCGGTGGGCGGCGTCGTCGAAACGGACGAGCTGGGCGGCGCGCTTGGGGGTGAGGCCGATCTGGGAGCGGAACCGGGACCACAGCCGCTGACGGCTCCACCCGACCTCCGCGGCCAGCCGTTCGACCCGGACCCCGCCCCGGTGCGCCACGAGCCGTCCCCGGACGAAGGCCACCTCGGGGTCGACCGTGCGCCCCGCCTCGTACCGCCGGGCGAGCGCGGCGTCGGCGATCTCGAACCGCTCCCGCCAGGATCCGGCGGCGCGCAGCCGCTCCTGGAGGCGCTCGGCCTCGCGGCCCCACACGTCGCCCAGCGGGACGACCGCGCCGCCCAGCTCCGCCGCACCATCGAGCACGGCGTGCGCCACCGGCGGCGACAGCCTCAGCTGCAGGCACTCGATGCCGCGGCCGCGGCCGTGCACGCCGCTGGGCGCGAGCCCGACGACGACACCGCCCTCGTGCCGCCCGCCGCCGTCCTCGACGGCGAGGGGGCCGCCGCCGAGGTCGAACGCCACCGTGACGGCCGGGTACGGGACCACGCTCAGATCGACGGGGTCCGCGGTACGGGCGCGGAATCCGGCCATGTCGACGCCCGGTAGCAGACCGGGCCGCGACGGGCTGGTGATCTCCCACAGCCCGGCGGCGTCACGGCGCGGATCGGCGGCCCCCATGTGGTCAGCGTACGCCCGGAGTTGGCGACATTCGTCCAAGACCCCCGCCCCGGGGGCGGCCACCGTGGAGCCCAGGACAGTGCCCCGTACCCGAGAGGACCGCTCATGACGCACTCGCCGGTCGACCCCTTCACCCCGGCCGTCGAACTCGCCGCGGCCATCAGCCGCAAGGAGGTGAGCCCGGTCGAGGTGGCCGACTGCTACCTGCGCCGGATGGACGGGCTCGACCCCCGGCTGAACGCCTTCTGCCACCGGGCCGACGCCGACGTCCGCAAGGCCGCGGCCACTGCCGCCGACGCGGTGGCACGGGCCTCCTCGCCCGACGACCTCCCGCCCTTCCACGGCGTCCCGCTGCCCGTCAAGGACTTCCTCGACGTGGCGGGCTGGCCCACCACGTACGGCTCCGCCGGCGCCGACCGGACCCCGGCCGCGGCCTCGGACCAGTTCGTACGGCGCTTCGTGGAAGCGGGGTTCGTACCGCTCGGCAAGACCACCACCTCGGAGTTCGGGTCGCTGCCGTTCACCGAGAGCGAGGCCCTGGGCATCTCGCGCAACCCGTGGGACCCGGGGCGCACGCCCGGCGGCTCGTCCAGCGGTGCGGGCGCCGCCGTCGCCGCCGGGATGGCGCCCCTCGCCCACGCCGAGGACGGCGGCGGGTCGATCCGCATCCCCGCCTCCTGCAACGGCCTCGTCGGCCTGAAGCCCACGCGCGGCCTGGTCGCGCGGGCGGCCGTCGTCGTGGAGGGCCTCGCCGCCAGCGGCGTCCTCACCCGTACGGTGGCGGACACGGCGGCCACCCTCGACGTGCTCGTGCGCCACGACCCGGCGGCCTGGTGGTCTCCTCCCACCCCGCGCGGTTCCTTCGCCGAGGCGGCGGGCAACGACGCGCCGGCCGGACTGCGCGTCGGAGTGCTCACCGACTCCCCCGTGGCGGGCATCCCGGTGGACCCGGCCTGCGCAGCGGCCGTCGAGCTCACGCTGCGCGCGCTCGAAGCGGCCGGCCACCGGATCGTCGACGCCCGGCTGCCGCTGCCCGCGACCGACGAGCTGGTGGCGTCGTTCACGACCCTGTGGAACGCGCTCCCCTGGTCCGGCCGCCGCCCGCCCGTCGACCTCGACCTCGACCTCGGTCACGACCTCGACCTCGGCCTCGACCCCGGTCACGGCTGACCCGCGGCCGACCGCGGCGCGTCGTTCAGCGCGGGACCACCCAGCCCGGCACCCAGGTCCCGGGGGCGTCGCGGCCTGGGCGCGTGGCGGCGAGGTGGGCGCGCAGGGCGGCCAGCGCCGGGTGGGGGTTGTCGCGGTGCCACAGGAGCGAGTGCGGGTAGACCGGGGTCGGGTCGGTCACCGGGATGCGGCGCAGGCCGTGTCCGGCGGGCCAGACGACGCGCGTGTGCTCGCCCATGAAGGTGGCCAGGGCCGGGGTGTCGGCGACCGTGTCGAGGAGTGCGTCGGAGCCGAAGTTGGGGCCGGTCGCCTCGATGGTGAGGCCGAACTCCGCGGCGAGGTCGTCGTAGTAGGCGCCCCACTCGGTACCGGGGACGATGCCGGGCATCCAGATCCGGTGCCCGGCGAGTTGCGCGAGGCCCACCGACCGGGCGCCCGCCAGGGCGTGGGCGGGGCCGGTGAGGAGCTGGAGGGGTTCGTCGAGCACCCGGACGGACTCGATCTCCTCGGGCAGGGGCCGGCCGGGCACCCCGACGGCGCGGAAGGACGCGTCGACGGCACCGGAGCGGAGGGCGGCGACGGCCGTCTCGATGTCGAACAGCATCACCACGTCGAGCTCGGTGCCGGGGTGCGCGCGGTGGAAGTCACGCATCATGCCCGACGGCGCGACCCGTGAGGCGATCACGTCGACGCGCAGCGGCCGGCGGCCGGGGCGCACGGACGCGACCGCGCGCTCGGCGACGCGCAGCAGCTCGCGCGCGTGGGGCAGGAACGCCTGCCCGTCGATGGTGAGCTCCGCACCGCGCGGGGTGCGGGTGAACAGCCGTACGCCGAGGTCGCGCTCCAGCGAGGCGATCCGCTTGGAGACCGCCTGCTGGGTGACCGCCAGCCCGGCGGCGGCCTCCTGGAACCGGCCCGCCTCGGCGGCGGCGACGAACGTCCGGATGGTGTCGAGGTCCATGCCGGCACCCTATGGGCACAACCCGTGGTTGTGGGCGGGCGGCCCAGTGGTTGTTTGACCCCGTGTACGGCTTCGGCCTTTGATGCTTCCGGTCGCGGATCGGTTGTACGGGTGGAGCGAGGGGGAGGTCGGCCATGGGGAGCGGGCAGCGGCTGGGGCGGCGGTTCGGGTGGCTCTGGGGAGCGTACGGAACGAGCGCGCTCGGCACCTGGCTCGCCTTCGGCGCCTTCCCGCTGATCGCCGTCCGGGAGCTGCACGCCGGGCCGGCCGAGGTCGCCGCCCTCTCCTGCGTGGGGGCCGCGGTGGGCGCGGCGGCGGCGGTGCCGCTCGGACCGTGGGTGGAGTTCCGCCGCAAGCGGCCGGTGCTGATCGCGACGGACCTGGTGCGGTGCGGGGCGCTGCTGACGGTCCCCGCCGCCTTCGCGCTCGGCGTGCTCACCTTCGTCCAGCTCCTGCTGGTCTCGGCCGTCGTCGCGGCGGCCGACATCGGCTTCCGCGCCGCTTCCGGCGCGTACCTGAAATCGCTGCTGCCGGGCGAGGACCTGCTCGTGGCCAACGCCCGGTTCGAGTCCACCGCCTGGACGGCCACGATCGTCGGACCGCCGCTGGGCGGCGTGGCGATCGGGCTCCTCGGTCCGGTGGCGACCGTGACGGCCGACGCGGTCAGCTACCTGCTCTCGGCCCTGGGCATCCGGGCGATGGGCGGGCACGAGCCCCCGCCGGGGCGCCGGGAGGAGGCCGGGCGCATGCGGGTCGGTGACCTGCTCGACGGCTGGCGGTACATCCTCTCCGACGCGGCGCTGCGGCCGCTGTTCTTCAACACCGTCCTGTTCAACGGCCTCGTGATGGCCTCCCAGCCGCTCCTGGCCGTCCTGATGCTCGGCCCGCTCGGCTTCGCACCGTGGCAGTACGGCCTCGCCTTCGCCGCGCCCTCGGTCGGCGGGCTGCTCGGTTCACGGCTGGCCCGGCCGCTCGTCGCCCGGTTCGGACAGCACCGGGTCCTGTCGGTGTCCGGGGCCCTGCGCGCGCTGTGGCCCGTGGGCCTGGCCCTCGTGGGCCCGGGCACCGGGGGGCTGCTGCTGGTGATCGGCGTCGAACTCGGTCTCATCTTCTGCTGCGGGGTCTTCAACCCCGTCCAGGCCACCTACCGCCTCCGGCGCACCGCGACCGACCGGGTCGCCCGCACGCTGTCCGCCTGGGCGGTGACGACCAAGGCCTCGACGGCGCTCCTGACGGCCGTCTGGGGCGTACTGGGCACCCTGCTCGGCCCGCGCACGGCCATCGGACTGGCCGGCGCGGTCCTCCTGGCGACCCCGCTGCTGCTCCCCCGTCGCACGGCGGCCCTTCCCTCCGGACCCGCGCGGCTCTCGTAGGGCCGACCAGCGCCGCCGTCCGGTAGCGGTCCAGCGCTGGATGATCGTCCGGTGATGCCGGGCCCACGGCCCCTGTTAGGACCGCGTCAACGGTGCGCGGGACGTGGTCGTACTGGACTTCGAGTCGCTGCCGGCGCCGTACGAGACGGGCTTCGCCCGGACCGTGGCCGTCGGGGACGGTCCGGAGCGGCGTCGTCTCGTGGGCGACCTGGCCGTGGTGGCCGACGCCGCACGGGAGGCCTTCCGCGCGGACGAGGGCATCACCGGGCGGGAGCTCCACGCGCGGATCAGGGCCCTGGCGGCCGAGGCCGGCCGGACCCCGGGTGCCTGGCACGCCGGGAGGCTGACCGGCACCCCTCCGGCCACGCACGCGGAGACGACGCGGCCGGAGGCGTTCATCGGCCCGGACGACGACCGGCCGCTGCGCCGCACGCTGGAGGAGGGGTGGCGGGCCCACTGGATCCTGGAGATCCACCTCGTCGACGAGGCCCACGGCCACGCCGGCGTCCACACGGAACTGCTCGACCTCGTCTGAGCCGGCGGATCAGGCGACGGCGAGGGAGACCTCGGTGGCCTTCACCAGGGCCTTGGCGGCGGTGCCCTCGGCCAGGCCCAGCTCCTTGGCGGCATCGGTGGTGATGGCCGCGGTGATGTCCTGACCGCCCTCCAGGCGGACCTTCACCGAGGACATGACCTCACCGGCCGTTATCGAGGTGACGGTGCCGGCGATCTGGTTGCGGATGGACAGGCTCATGAAAACCACGCCTCATCGGAATTCTCGAAATTGCGGAGGCCTTTCACGCCGCGCCGGAGGAAAGATTCCGGACTCACGGTGTCCGGACCAGCATCGCGGTCAGCACCAGGCACAGGAGGGCGAGGTATCCCCCGGCGTGGAGGCGGTCCGCGATCCGCGGGGGCCTTCGGCGCAGCAGGACCACGACCGGGAGCGCGCCGAGCAGGAGCAGGGCGGCGGCGCCGAGGTCGACGGACCCGAAGGCCGACATCAGCGCCCGGGTGTCCGTCCCCTGGGCGGTGGCGAGGAAGACCGCGCACGCCGGGGCGCTGACGCAGGCGGTGAGGGGGTTGGCCAGAGCCGCCGTGACGCCCATCGGGAGTCCCGACCGCCGCAGCAGCGGAACGGTCATGACGCTGCCCCCGACGCCCAGGAACGCGGCCACCGCGCCGATGGGCAGGCCGGAGGCGGCGGGGACCGCGAACGCCCGGCGCCCGGCGGCGGCAGCGGCGGGGGCCGGACGCAGGAACCCCGGGCGGGCGAGTCCGTCGACGACGGTGACCGCGAGGTAGACCACGAACCCCCAGTGGATCAGCCGGGCCGGCGCGGAGCAGGCGGCAACCGCGCCGCCGAGCCCCCCGATCCCGAGCAGGACCAGCAGCGGAGCGGTCCCCCGCAGACGGCGCAGGACCGGCCGGGGCGTGGCCGCGGTGGCCACCACCGCGTTGACGACCATGACCAGAGACGAGGTCGCCACCGCGACGGTCGCCGCGGCCGGGCCCGCGGCGGCGTCCACCCAGACGATGACGGGGACCGTGACGAAGCCCCCTCCGAAACCGAACACCACGGTGGTCAACCCGGTCAGGACCCCGACGACGACAAGAACGAGAGCACTCATGGACCCAGTCCAGTCGAGACGACGGGTGCCGACGATCGAGCGGGAGTCCGATCCCTTCGAGTTTCGGCCATAGGCTCCCGCCATGCGCAACGTTCCCCTCGCGCGCGTCGACCACCTGCCCGCCGAGGTGCTGCCGATCGCGACCGACTATCCGCCGGACACGCTCCTCGCCTGGCACGAGCACCGCCGGGCGCAGTTCCTGTACGCCGCGACCGGCACGATGCTCGTGGAAACCGACGACGGGGCGTGGACCGTCCCGGGCGAACGCGCGGTGCTCATCCCACCGCGGACCCGCCACCGGGTGCGGATGCTGGACACGCAGACATCGAGCCTCTACGTCGAGCCGTCCGCCGTGCCGTGGTGGCCCACCGCCTGCCGGGTCGTGGAGGTCCCGCCGCTGCTGCGGGAACTGCTGCTCGCCGCCGCCGACCTGGACGCGGACTACGCCGCGGACCGCCGCGGCAGCGCGGTGATCGCGCTGATCCTCCTGGAGACGGCCGCCCTCTCCGAGGTCCCCCTGCACGTCCCCCTCCCGCACGACCAGCCGTTCTCACGGTTGTGCCGCGACTACCTCGCCCACCCCGACGTGGCGGTGACCAACACCGACTGGGCACGTACCGCGGCCATGAGCGAACGCGTGTTCACCCGGCGCTTCCGGCACCTGACGGGGACGAGCCCCGCGGCCTGGCGGTCCCGGGCCCGGCTGCTCGCCTCGATCCCCCTCCTGCGCCACAGGACCGTGACCGAGGTCGCGACCCTGCTCGGCTACGCCTCCCCGGCGGCCCTCTCCTACGCGTTCGCCCGCGCCTTCGGCGTACCACCGTCCTCCATGAGGCACCACTGACGGCCGTCCCGCCGCGCGGCACGGCCGCTCCTGGGGAACCAACCGACACCGGCGGTCCGCCCGGCCGGCGTGATCCTGCGCCGCCCCATGGAGCTCCACGCCGACCGGTAGGGCAAGCCCCCGAAGCCGGGTTCCCGGGAAGAGACCGCATGGTCGTTCTCTCGTCATGGACCGGAACCACGGTCGTCGGCACGCTGCCAGGCGTGATAGCCGGCGATTGCCGTCGGCAGGGTCGGGTAGATGCGGTTCGCCCCGACCTCTGCGGTGAGACCGTACGCGTCGAGGGGTTCGCGAAGCTCCTGCTTCACACGGGCGAAGGCGAACACGATGTCCCGCTGGACGAGTTCGGAGCGCAGGGCCTCGACGGCGTCGAGGGCGGTGATGTCGACCTCGACGTTGGCCTCGGTGTTCAGGACGAACCAGTGGACCGGTCCGTCCTGCTCATCGACGGCCGCCACGGCGCGGCGGCGGAAATCCTCGGCGTTCGCGAAGAACAGCGGGGAGTCGTACCGGTAGATGAGCAGGCCGGGGATGGTGCGGGCGGTCGGGTAGTCGTCGATGTCGTGCATGCCGGCCAGGCCCGGGACGATCCCCAGCACGGCATCGTGCGGACGGGCAACCCTTGCGAGCAGATCGATGACGGAGAGGGCCACGGCCACCAGCACGCCGTACAGGATGCCCAGGGCGAGGACGCCGAGGGTGCAGCCGATGGCCAGGAGCAGTTCGCGGCGACGGAAGGCTGCCAGCCTGCGGAACTCGCCCACCTCGATCAGTCGTACGGCGGCGTAGACGACGATCGCGCCGAGGGCGGCTGACGGGGTGTGGGCCAACAGCGGGCCCAGGAAGAGCAGGACGGCGGCCACACAGGCGGCGCCGACGAGGGAGTACACCTGGGTGCGTGCGCCGGCGGAGTCGGCGAGGGCGGTGCGGCTGGCACTGCTGCTGACGGGAAAGCCGTGCAGGACTCCGGCGCCGATGTTCGACACGCCGAGCGCCAGCAGCTCGCGGTTGGCTGCCAAGGGGTGCGGATCGTCGTGCCGGGCGAAGGCGCGCGCGGTCAGGACGACGTCCGAATACCCGACGAGGAGCACTCCGACGGCCGGCAGGACCAGGTCGGCGTAGTCCGACGGATCGGGCAGGGCGAAGCCCGGGAGGCCGCTCGGGACCGCTCCGATGACGTTGATGCCGTGGTTCTCGTCGAGGGCGAAGCCCACCACCACTGCCGTGGCGAGCGCCAGCACGACGAGGGGCCCGGGCAGCGGGCGCCACAGCAGGGGCAGGGCGAACAGAAGGACGAGGCATCCGGCGGCGAGCACGGCCGTGGGCCGGTGCACGTCACCGAGATGGTGGAGGAAGGAGAGGAGTTGGGGGAAGAAATCCGATCTGCTGCCGCTGGTCCCGGTCAGGCGGGGAAGCTGGGCCACGATCATGATCAGGGCGACCCCGGCCAGGTAGCCGACGAGGACCGGTCGGGAGAGGAGATCCGCGAGGAAGCCCAGCCTGACGGCCCACGCGACGAGGCTGAGCAGTCCGACCACGACGGCCAGGGCCGCTGAGAGCACCGCGTAGCGCGCGGGATCGCCGGCCGCCACCGGGCCCACGGCCACGGCGGTCATGAGGGCCGTGGTGGATTCCGGGCCGACGGACAGCAGGCGGGAGGACCCGCTGAGGGCGTAGAGGACCATGGCCGGGAGGGCGGCCCAGAGGCCGACGACCGGGGGCAGGCCGGCAACGCCGGCGTAGGCCATGACCTGCGGTACGAGATAGGCGGCGACCGTGATGCCGGCCGGCACGTCACCCCGGAGCCAGGCGGCCCGGTAGCCGTGGAGGGCAGGCGGGACCGCCGCGGCCCGACCGGGCTTCGGCATGGCACCTCCGGGACTCCTGACGGGCGTGTGCCACACCATCGTGACGTGCGGAGGGCGGCGTGGAGGTGAAGCGCGCGAACGGGAGCCGCTACGGGCCGCCCTCGCGCAAGCGGAAGCCGGTGACGAGGTCGGGTCGGATCCGGATCGCTCCCGATGCGCTGCCCGCGGCCCAGGGCTCCAGGAGGCCCACGTACCGCTCGATCTCGTCCGGGTCGGTGACAGCGGTGGCGTAGCCGGTGGCGACCACGCTCCAGCCCAGGTGTTCACCCGGATCGATGTCGTCGGCCTCGTAGGCGACGACCACGCCCGCACCCTGCTGGGTCGCGAGCAGCGCCGCCAGCGTCGATCCGTCCTGGACGCGGACGATGATGTCGCCGGCATCGAGAACGTGGTTGACCGGGCGTACGGCGGGCAGTGCGTGACGGGTGAAGACGATCCGGCCCAGTTCGGCGGTGCCGAGCAGCTGCAGCGCCTCGTCGGCCCTGAGCTCCTCCATCTGCCGTCCCGGCACACTGACGGCGGGCGAAGCGGCGGTCGCACCGGCCTGGTGGCTTTTCATCGTGGGCGTCCTTCGTCGAGCGAGCGGGCCGCGATCCGGATGGACGGCACGGTGGGGGAGGCGAAGCCCTCCGGTCTGCCCGTGCCGTGCCCGTTCCCGTACGTCCCGCGCCTGCCGGTCGGACAGGGGCGAAGGCCGTGAACGGGCCGTCTGCTGCCAGGATCTCCGCATGCGCCGATCTCGGGCATGGGCCGATCGGCCCCTGGACGGGACCACAGGGCCCATGCTCGGGACCGGCGGGGAGGGCAAGACTGAAGACGGACTCGAACAGGAGGCCGTCCATGAGCATCCCTTCACCCACCCGTATCTCCGAGGCGCTGCCCGCCGACTGCCGCTCCCGCCTGATGGAACTGGCCCGAGAGGTCAACTTCGAGGAAGGGACGCGTCTCTTCCGCGAGGGCGGCCACGCCGACCGGTTCTGGATCGTCCGGTCCGGCACCGTGACCCTGGACGTCCATGTGCCCGGGCGGCGCGCCGCGGTCATCGAGAGCCTCGGCGCCGGCCAGCTGGTCGGCTGCTCCTGGCTCTTCAAGCCGTACTCCTGGCGCCTGGGCGCCGAGGCGATGTCGCCCGTCCGCGCGTACGAGTTCGACGCGGAGCGCGTGCGGGCGCTGATGGACGCCGACACCGCTTTCGGCTCTGCCCTGGGCCACTGGGTCGGGCAGGTCCTCGCCAACCGGCTGCAGGCCGCCCGTGTGCGCCTTCTCGATCTGTACGCGCCCTACGGGAGCGGCAGCTTCCTCTGATCGTCCGTACGGCGAAGGAGCCGTCATGCCCGCATCCCGCTACGCCGTCAGTGACGTCATGACGCACACGGCCGTCGCCATCGGCCGCGAGGCCTCGTACAAGGAGATCGTCGAGCTCATGCACGAGTGGAAGGTCAGCGCGGTCCCCGTCCTGGAAGGCGAGGGCCGCGTCGTCGGAGTGGTCTCCGAGGCGGATCTGCTGCCGAAGGAGGAATTCCGGCGTACGGACGCCGCTCTGCCCGATCAGCTGGAGGAAGCGTCGAAAGCCGGCGGGGTGCTGGCCGAGGAACTCATGTCCAGCCCGGCGATCACCGTGCACCCCGACGCGCCCGTCGCCGAAGCCGCCCGGATCATGGCGCGCAGGCACGTCAAACGCCTGCCCGTGGTGAACGCGCTCGGCATGCTCGAAGGCGTGGTCAGCCGCAGCGATCTCCTCAAGGTGTTCCTGCGGCCCGACGAGGAGCTCGAAGAGGAGATCCGCCGGAGCGTGCTCACCGAGCTGACACCCGGCGCGAACGTGGACTTCGCCGTGCAGGACGGGGTCGTCACCCTGAGCGGCCCGCTGCGGGACCGTGCCCTGGTGCCCCTCCTCGCACGGGCGATCCGTGCGGTCGAGGGTGTCGTGGACGTCCGGATGGAGCTGGAAAGCACCGTCGCTGCCTAGCGGCCCTCCGCGCCGGCCACAGGGTGCGTTGCGCGCCTTGCTGCGACAATTCTGGGAAACGCGTAGACCGGACCGAGCCAGGGGCGACCATGTCCGACGATCCGAACGCCTCCGCGGGGGCGCCGATCAAGGTGTTCCTCCTCGACGACCACGAGGTGGTCCGACGCGGGCTGCACGACCTCCTGGACGCAGAGCCGGACATCACCGTCGTGGGTGAGGCCGGCACCGCTGAGCAGGCGCTCGCCCGCGGGCCGGCGCTCCGTCCGGACGTCGCCGTCCTCGACGTGCGGCTCCCTGACGGCGACGGCATCACCGTCTGCCGCGAGCTGCGCTCGCGAATGCCGGGACTGGCCTGTCTGATGCTGACCTCGTTCGACGACGAGGACGCCCTGCTGGACGCGATCATGGCAGGAGCTGCCGGCTACGTCCTGAAGCAGATCAAGGGCTCCGACCTGGTCTCGGCCGTACGCACGGTCGCCACCGGCCAGTCCATGCTGGACCCGGCGACCACTGCCCGCCTGATGCACTCCCTGCGCGACCCGGAGACGGCGAAGGCACCGGAAGACGCACGCCTGGCGGTGCTGTCCGAACGGGAGCGGGCCGTCCTGGAGCTCATCGGCGAGGGCCTTACCAACCGGCAGATCGCCAAGCGGCTCTACCTGTCCGAGAAGACGGTCAAGAACCACATCTCCCGGCTGCTGGGCAAGCTCGGCGTGGAGCGACGGGTCCAGGCAGCCGTGATCGCCGCCCAGGTGCACGAGCACGACACCGGGACGGCCGAGCGGTAGGAACGCCGACGCCGGTCAGCGTGGCGGGACGAGAGGTACCTGCCACTCCAGGCGAGTGCCCCGCTCCCCGTCGCCCCGCGCCGCGACCTCCATCCGACCGCTGAGCCTTTCGGCACGCTCCGCCAGGTTCCGCAGACCGCTGCGCCGACCGCCGCCCGCGGACAGGCCGACGCCGTTGTCGGTCACGGTGACGACCAGGCTCCCGTCGGCCACGGCGATCGACACCTCCGCCCGCGTGGCCCCGGCATGGCGGGCGACGTTGGTGAGGGCCTCCCCCACGACGGCGAGGGCCTCCTCCGCGACGGCCGACGGTACGTCGGTGTCGATCAGCCCCTCCATCCGCAGGGCCGGGGCGAATCCCAGGGCCGCCGAGGCCTCGTCCACGGCCTGGACCAGACGGGAGCGCACCCTGGACGCCTCACCCGGGGCCGCGTGGTCCCGGAGTCCGAAGATGGTCGACCGGATGATCTTGATGGTGGCGTCCAGATCGTCCACCGCCCGCGCGAGGCGTTCGGACGCCTGGGGATGGTCGACGAAACGCTGGGCGCTCTGGAGGGTCATGCCCGTGGCGAAGAGGCGCTGGATGGCCAGGTCGTGCAGGTCACGGGCGATGCGGTCGTGGTCCTCCAGCAGGCTCATCTGCTCGGCGTCGCGGCGCCGGTCGGAGAGCTCCAGAGCGAGGGCCGCCTGGCCCGCGAAGCCCGGAAGTGCGGCGACCTCGGCGGGTGCGAACACGGGGCGACCGCGCCTCCTGACCAGGATCAGGACCCCGCTCAGTCTTTCCTTGGTGCCGACGGTGACGGCGACCGCCGGGCCGAAGCCCGTCCACCTCTCCGGTTGCACGGTGACGCGCTCGTCCCTCGCCACGTCGGGGACCGAGATGAGGCCGTCGCGGGCCAGCGCGGCCTCGGCGAGGGTGCCCCGGGCGCTGGGCAGGACGATCCCGCGGTGCGCCTCGGCCCCCTCTCCCAGAGCGAGGGAGCCCCGCAGCTCACCGCCGGACCCGAGCAGGTAGAAGACGCCCATGTCCGCGCCGGTGATGTCCTTGGCCCGCTCCAGCATGCCTTCGAGGACCTCGCCCTCGGGCGCTCCGGAGAGCAGGGCGCTGGTGATGTCCGAGCTGGCCTCCAGCCAGCGCTCACGCAGCCGGACCTCCTCGAACAGCCGGGCGTTCTCGATGGCGATGCCGGCCGCGACGGCGAGGGTGGACAGGACCGCCTCGTCCTCGGCGTCGAATTCGGCTCCGCCGCGCTTCTCGGTCAGATAGAGGTTGCCGAAGACCTCCTCGCGGACCCTGATAGGGACACCGAGGAAGGAATGCATCGGCGGGTGGTGGTCCGGGAACCCGTACGAGGCGGGATGCTCGGACAGCTCCGAGAGCCGCAGCGGTTCGGGGTGGCGGATCAGCTCGCCGAGGATGCCGTGGCCGGACGGCAGGTCCCCGATCTGCGCGCGGAGGCCGTCGTTGATGCCGACGGGAAGGAACTCCGCCAGCCTCTTGTCGTCGCCGATGACGCCGAGGGCCCCGTATTCCGCGTCCACGAGTACCACCGCGGCTTCGACGATGCCGCGCAGGACCTGCGGCAGGTCGAGTTCCCGGCCCACGGACAGGACGGCTTCGAGCAGACCGTTCAGCCGGTCCCGGGTGCCCCTGACCTCGTCGATCCGTACCTGGAGTTCGTCGAGCAGTTCGTCGAGGCGCAACCGGGGAACACCGCTCCGGGTGGGGTGCTCGCCTCCGCTCATGCCCACCTCCGGCCGGAAGCGATGGCGTGATGGCCATCGCCTCCACGGTATCTCCGGCCGGAGGGCCCGGCCTTCCCGTTCAGCGGGCGATTGCCCCGTATGGCCGCTGCTCGTGCCGAGAGGTAGCGGTGCCGTCGTGCAGGTGTCGGACGTAGGCGTCCGGGCCGGGGAAGAACACGGTGGTGCGGCCGGTGTCGGACCAGCGCACGTCGTAAGGCGGGGTGCCGTCCTCATGGTGCAGGGCGGTGACTTCGCCGTCACGGCCGGGCCTTCCGGCGGTGGGTCCGCCCACGACGATCTGGTCGCCCACTTCGGCGTGGATCCCGTGTCCGTGCTCGGGCGCGTACTCGTTCATGGTCATGCCTTTCTGTGGAATGCGCCTCGCAGGAGCCGGGCGGTGACGAATGCGGCGAGCGCTGCCGCGACGGCGAGTCCTGTGCCGGTCCAGCCCACCGGCCGGGTGTCCAACAGCGACTGCAGGGCGGGAACGTACAGGGCAGCCATCGCAAGGAGGGCGGATGCCGCCACGGAGGCGGGGAGGAAGAGGTTCTGGGTGGTGAGCAGCCGGGCCCGCAGCCCCAGGGCCACGCCCAGCTGGGCCCCGAGCAGGGACAGGAAGAGAACGCTCTGCCAGGGCAAGCCGATGGAGTGGGCGCCGATGCCGGCCATCAGGCTGAACGCTGTGACGGCAGCAGCCAGGACGAGGAGGCGTTGCCACGCGCCTGCGGCCAGGATGTGCTGTTCCGGCGGCCGTGGCGGGCGCCGCATGGCCTGGGGCGCGGCCGGTTCGGCGCCCATGGCCACACCCGTGAGGCCGTGGGTGAGGAGGTTGATCCACAGGATCTGTCCCGCCCGGAGCGGGAGGGCCAGCGCGGACGATGTCCAGCTTCTGCTGTGGATCGGTCCGGGCGAAGACGCGGACCGCGGTCAGGTCGGTGTCCGGAGCCGCGGCCAGCGCGGGTCCGGTGACGGCCGTACCGGCGGGACCGTCCTCGACGAGTCCGATGCGTAGGGCGATGGCGTGGGCCGTCGCGGGGTGGTCGCCGGTGATCATGACCGGTGCGATCCCGGCAGCGCGGCAGGCTGCCAGGGTGGCAGCTGCTGCCGCTTTCGGCGGATCGCTGATGGCGACCAGGCCGAGAAGGCTCAGTCCGTGTTCCGCCTCGGCGGCGGGGCGGCTCCACTGGAGCCGTTCGGCGCCCGCCACTGCCAGGACCCTGAATCCGTGCGCGGCCATCTCGGCAGCCTGTCGGCGGGCCTGGTCGAGGATCCCGGCCGGCTCGGCGAGCACCGTGGGAGCCAGGACGGCCTCGGGCGCCCCCTTGAGGCAGACCAGGACGTTGCCGTCGGGCAGGTGATGAAGAGTGGTCATCCGTTTGCGCAGGCTGTCGAAGGGCGCCTCTCCGAGCCGGGGACAGTCGCGGTGCAGCACGGCGGGGTCGGGGCAGCCCGCCTTGGCAGCGGCTGCCAGCAGCGCGGCCTCCATGGGATCACCCAGGGCCGTCCAGACGTCGGACCCGCTCCCGGGCGGCCTGAGGCTCGCGTCGTTGCACAGGGCCGCCGCGGTGAGCAGTTCCTGCAGCGGGCGGAGCTGCTCCGGGGTCAGGGGGCGTTCGGCACGGGTCAGGTCTCCGCGGGGCTCGTATCCGTTGCCGGACACGTCCGCTGCTCCGGCCGGCGTCCACACGTGCTGGACGACCATGCGCCCCTCCGTAAGGGTGCCGGTCTTGTCCGTGGCCAGCACGCTCACCGAGCCGAGTGTCTCGACCGCCGGAAGGCGTCGGATCAGGGCGCCCCGGGCCGCCATGCGACGGGCGCCGAGGGCGAGGGCGAGGGTGACCACGGCGGGCAGGGACTCGGGTACCGCGGCGACGGCCAGGCTGATGGCTGTGATCGCCATCGTGCTCACGCCGAGACCGCGTATGAGCCCCAGCGCGAAGAACAGCACGCACAGGGCAAGAGTGACGGCGGCCAGGACGCGGCCGAGGGACGCGAGACGGCGCTGGAGCGGGGTCGGCTCGTGTTCCCCGTCGAAAAGCGCCGCGATCCGGCCGAGGGCACCGGAGGATCCGGTGGCCGTGGCGGTCGCGACAGCCCGGCCCCGCACCACGACGGTGCCGGCGCTGACCGTGTCACCGGCGTCCTTGGCGACGGGTTCCGATTCTCCGGTGAGCATGGACTCGTCCGTCAGGAGAGCGGACGCCTCGGTGAGATCGGCGTCCGCGGCGACGCTGTCCCCCTCACCCAGCAGCAGGCTGTCACCGGGCACCACGAGCGCCGCCGACACCTCGTGCGCTCCGCCGTCGCGCCGCACCCGGGCGTGTGGGGCTGCCAGAGCGGAGAGCGTGGCGACCGCGCGGTCCGCCCGGACTTCCTGGGTTACTCCCACGGTCGTGGTGAAGACGACCACCAGGCCGATGACGACGGCGTCGGGGTGGTCGCCGATCGCGATGGTCAGGAGTGCGGCACCGAGCAGCACCAAGATCAGCGGGTCGCGCAGCTGTGCCAGCACCCGGCGGTGGAGGGGCGTGGGTCGCGGCGGTGCCACCTCGTTGCGTCCGTACCGGGCCAGCCGGCGTTCGGCTTCGGCCTGCGTCAGCCCCGCCGACGCCAGGGGGTCGGCAGACCGCATGTCGATCGCGCGGCCGGTCATGGCGGGCTCAGTCGGTGGGGACGGTGATCACGGGGCAGTGCGCACGGTGCAGGAGGCCGTGGACGACGGATCCGATCCGCATGCCGGTGTACCCTCCGCGGCCGCGACGGCCCACGACAACGGCCAGGGCGTGCTCGGCCGCCCGGGCCAGTTCCTCGACCGGGTGGCCGGTGAGGACCTCGTGGGTGACGTGCACGCCCGGGTACTTCTCGGGCAGGCCGGCAGTGGCTTCGGAGAGCAGGGTGCGCTGCGCCCGCAGTGCCACCTCCTCGTCGTCCAGCATGATCCGCGGCCGCTGCCACACGCAGACGGCCCGCAGCGCCGCACCTCGGAGGTCGGCCTCGTCGAAGGCGAAGGTCAGCGCGGCCGTGGCGGACGCGCTGCCGTCGCTGCCCGCCACGATGTAGGGCGGCTGCTGGCTGATGTGCTCGGCGTCGCCCACCACGGCGACCGGGCAATGGGCCTGGGCGGTGACGGGTACCACGAGCGAGCCGGCGCTGAAGTACTCGGCGGTCCGGCTCAGGTGCCGGGAGCCGAGGACGATCATGCGGGCCTCCCGCGCCGCGCCACCCAGGACATGGGTGGGGAGGCCGCCCAGCAGATCACCGGAGACGCTCACCTCGGGGTGGCGGTCACGCACCCAGTTGCACGCTTGTTCGAGTCTGTCGGATCCGGCCTGCCGCAGGGCGGTCTGGTCGGGGGTGTCGTCGACGTGACGGGTGTCGTGCCGGGGCGGCACCGCGAGCACCAGGCGCAGCGGAAGCCGGCGCCGTTGTGCCTCGTCGGCGGCCCAGGCCAGGGCGAGGTGCCAGTCCTTTTCAGGGTCGATGCCCACGACGATGTCACGGCTCCCTGCGGGGTGGACGGTCATGACCGGCTCCCGAAATCACTGCCGGTCCGGGGGATGAGGAGGACGGGGCAGTGGGCGTGGTGCAGCAGGCTGTGCGTGGCCCTGCCCAGGTTGGGGGCGAGTCCGAGGCGCCCTGGGACCCGGCGGCCGCCCATGACGAGCAGGTCCGCGTGACGGGATGCCTCGACGAGGACGCCGGCCACGGAGACGCTCTTCTCCGCATCGGCCTGCAGCTCAAGGTCGGGGAACTCGTCGCGGACCACGTCCGTGACGGCCCGCAGGGCCTCTGCGTGCCCACTCGCGATCTCGTCGACGCCGTCGAGCATGCTGACCACCTCGCCGACGGACTGGAGCACGTTCCACACGTGCAGCAGCCGCAAGGAGGCCTTGTGCAGCTCGGCTTCCCTGGCGGCGTACCGGGCGATCAGGAGGTCGTCTTCGTCACGGACCGCCGCGAGGACCGTGCCGGTCTCCTCCGTCCCGTCGACGCCTCGGACGACGATGACGGGCGTCATCGCGACGGCCGCGGTTCCCAGCCCGACCGAGCCGAGCATGAGCGAGTTGAACCCGCCCAGACCGCGGTTGCCGACCACGACCGTGCCGTGGAGTCCGCCGGCCCGGTGCAGGCTGGCGACGGCGTCGGCGCGGCTGAATTCGGTGGTCACGTCGAGGCCGGGGTACTCGGCCGAAACGGCCTTCGCCGTGTCGTCCAGGAGCTCGCGGCCGTCGACGCGGACCCGTTCGATGGTCTCCGCCGACAGGTACAAGGCCCTGCCGTCGGTGTCGGCGCCGTACACGATGTGCAGCGGACGGTCCCGGCGTACGGCCTCCTCGGCCGCCCACAGGGCAGCGACGCGCGCCGACTGCGAGCCGTCCACGCCGACGGCCACCGAGCTGGTGTCCGGCGTACGGAATGTGCTTTCCACGGTTCCTCCCAACCGAGAAGCCGATGAGGGACACCTCTCACGCTGGCACCGGCGGTGCTTCGGGAAGAGGGCCGCCCGGGGCCGCCGGCGGGGCCAAAGGTCCCCATCGTCACGGCTTGGCACCCCGGGCCCTTACGGGCCCCCGGAAGGACCCGTTCGGCCCTCGCTCGCCTGCGGTCGTCGACGGAGGGTGGGAGCACACCCGCACCGGACACCGGCCTCGCGTGACACGGCGGAGCAGGAGGGCCTCATGAAGCACATCAAGGTGGCGGACCTGATGACCGACGAGGTCGTCTCCGTGGCCCCGGGTACCGCCTTCAAGGACGTTGCGAAGCTCCTCGCCCAGTACGACATCTCCGGTGTCCCCGTACTCGACGACGAGGACCGCGTGGTGGGTGTCGTCTCGCAGACGGACCTGCCGGCCCATGCGGGCCCCGGCCCCGGTACCTCCCTGCAGAACGGCACAGCGGTGGAGCCGCCCACCGCGGGCGACGTCATGTCCGCGCAACCGCTCACGCGGACCAGGCCCGGCACGCAATGCCGTGGTGACGGGCACCGGACCGCACGAAGGGAACCGCAGCCATGGAACACCACGTGACCGTTGGAGTCGACGGCTCCCCGGAGAGCCGGGCAGCGGCGCGCTGGGCAGCCCGGGAGGCTGTCCTGCGCCAGGTGCCGCTGCGGCTCGTGCACGCCGTCGACTGGCCCCTGGACCCGGTATTCCCCGGCCTGGGCCGCCAGGACGTGGACCGCTGGGCGGACCAGGCTCTGAGCGAAGCCGCGCGGGAGCTGCACGGGCGCCACCGGAACCTGGAGATCACGACCCGTTGCCTGACCGCCCGGCCGGCCGCCGCCCTCGCGGCCGAGGCCGCCGACGCCGGGCTCCTGGTCCTGGGATCACGCGGTCTGGGCGGCCTGGTCGGTTTCATCGTCGGCTCGGTGGCGATGTCCACCGTGGTGGCGACCGACACCCCGGTCGTCCTCGTTCGCGTCGCCGACGACCCGGACGGCCCGGGCACCGACTCCGGCGCCGAGATCGTCGTGGGCGTCGACATCCATGAAGCGTGCGACCGGGTACTCGTCTTCGCCTTCGAAGAGGCGGCCCGGCGCGACTGCCCCTTGCGGGCGGTGCACGGCTGGGAGATGCCGGCCGCCTACAGCTACGTCCCGTTCTTCGACCCGGACAACGAGCGGGACATCGGCAGGAGCGTCACTCACATGGTGGACGACATGTTGCTGCCCTGGCGGCACAAGTTCCCCGACGTGAACGTCAGCCACGACGTGTTCATGGGATCGGCGGGCGGGCATCTCGTCCGGGCCTCGCGGGGCGCGGGACTCGTCGTCGTGGGACGCCGTGTGCGCCGCTCTCCCCTGGGCGCGCATCTGGGCGCGGTCGCCCACGCGGTCCTGCACCACGCGGCAGCCCCCGTGGCTGTCGTCTCCCACGACTGAAGGAGCGGATCCCGATGGTGCGGTGCACGGCGCTCGGCCGCGTCTCCGCATCCTCGCCGGCCGTCCCATCGAGGAGAACGGACATGAAGCACCTGCACAACGTCGAGGACGTCATGACACACGCCGTGATCTCTGTCGACCGAGGAACCGCGTTCAAGGACATCGTGGAAGCGCTGCGGATGTGGAACGTCAGCGCGCTCCCCGTCCTGGCCCAGGACGGACAGGTGGTCGGCGTCGTCTCCGACGGCGACCTGCTGCTCAAGCCCCAAAGCGCCGACACGGCCCACGACACCACCGCCGAGCAGCTGATGACCCGCCCGGCCGTGACCGTCAGGAAGGACGCCACCATCCCCAGCGCGGCACGCCTGATGGCCCGCAGGCACCTCAAGCGCCTTCCCGTCGTCGACCGCGACGGCCGCCTCGTCGGCGTCGTCAGCCGCGGCGACCTGCTCAAGGTCTTCCTGCGCCCGGACGAGGACATCGGCACCGAGATCCGCGAACTGATCATGTACCAACTGCTCCCGCACATCCCCGCCGAAGCGCACGTCCACCCGCACGGTCCCATCGAGGTGCACGTCCACGTCGCCAACGGCATCGCCTACCTCAACGGGTCGCTGCCGGACCCCGCGATGGAAGACATCGTCCTGCGCGCCGCCGGCACCGTACCGGGCGTCGTCGACGTCAAGGCGGATTTCACCGCCCCCGTCTCCGCATGAGGGCACGACCGCCATGAGGCACCGCAGCGTCGCCGACACAGTCGGCCGGCAGGGCCGGTCGGTCCCCGGTTGGGCCGCTCGGTCCTTCCCAGAGGCCCCGCGAGCGGAAGAGCCTGAAAGCAGCGGCTTTCCGACCCAGGAGGAACATCATGTCGAACCGGATCACGGTAGGCCTGGACGGATCAGGGGCCGGCAGCGCCGCAGCCGACTGGGCCGCCGACGAGGCCGAACTGCGCGGCGCGGCTCTGGAACTCGTCCACGCGGAGGACTGGGCACAGTACGGACCCTTCGCCGCGCCGCTCCCCGAACCGCGTCGTCAGTGGGCGGAAGACCTCCTGTCCCTCACGCGGGACCGGCTCCTGCGCGAACACGGCACGCTCGACATCAGCACCCAAGGCAGCAGAGGAGCAGCGGCCTCCGAGGTCCTCGCCGCGTCCGCAGCCGCATCGGACCTGCTCGTCCTCGGCTCACGCGGTCTCGGCACCGTCGCCGGGTTCATCGTGGGCTCGACCGGCTCGGCAACCATCCCCGAGACCGACACACCCGTCGTCCTCGTGCGCTCCGTCGACGGCCCGGACCATCCGCGCGGGCTCGCGTACGACGCCGGGCCGGTGGTGCTCGGAGTGGACCTGCGCAGCAACTGCGACCGGCTCCTCGCCTTCGCCTGCGAGGACGCCGACCGGCGGGCCTGCCCGCTCGTCGTCGTACACGGCTGGTCGCTCCCGCCCGTCTTCTCCTACGCTCCCACCCTCGATCCCGGCATCGAGAAGGAGATGGCCGACGGACTCGAGACCGCGCTCCGCGAGCTGCTCGGTCCCTGGGAACAGAAGTACCCGCAACTCGCCGTCGACGCACGCATCGTCATCGGCCAGCCCGCCGTCCAGGTCCTGGACGCGGCGTCGGGCGCGGCACTCGTCGTGGTCGGCCGGCGGATCCGCCGTCCGGCACTCGGCACCCGCATCGGCCCCGTCACCCATGCGGTGCTGCACCACGCCACCTCGCCGGTCGCCGTCGTGGCGCACGACTGAGACCGCGCAGACAGGAACAGTCCCGTGACCGCACCACACTTCGACCCCGACACCGTCACACGGCTCATCGGCGACGCCGTCACCGCCCCGTCCATGCACAACGCCCAGCCGTGGAAGTTCGTGTTCCATGTCGACAGCGGTGCACTCGCCCTGTACGGCGATCCGGACCGCGCCATGCCCCGAACCGACCCGGACCACCGCAGCCTCCACCTCGGCTGCGCCGCTGCCCTGTTCAACCTGCGCGTGTCCGCAGCCCGGATCGCTCTCCCGGTCCGCGTGCAGCTCTTGCCCGACGACGCCGAACCGTGGCTGCTCGCGACAGTGACCATCGACGAAGCCGCGGGCACGGACCGCGAGCTGGCCTCCCTGCACGACGCCGTCCGGCGTCGGCACACCAGCCGGTACCCCTTCAGCGAGGAACCGGTGCCGACCGCACTGCTGGACGGTCTGTGGGCCGCGGCCCGCTTGGAGGGCTGCCGGCTGACCGTCCCGGACACCTGGCACATCGACACCGTGCTCGGGCTGGTGCGGGACGCCGAACACCGTGAGGAGATCGATCCGCTCGCCCGGGAGGAGACCACGGCCTGGACCTCCCCCGCGCAGAACGCTTCGGGCACGCGTCGCGACGGCATCCCGGCCGCCGCATTCGGACCGAAGGCCTCCGGCGGCCCGGCCCCCGTCCGCGACTTCGGCTGGGCCAACCCGATACCGGATCGCGGCTGGGCCGTGTTCGAGAAGCGACCGCAGCTGGCTCTGCTGAGCACCGACGGGGACACGCGGGCCGACTGGCTGCGCGCCGGCCAGGCGATGGAGCGCGTACTCCTCCGGGCCACCGCCGACGGCCTGGCCACGTCGATGACGTCCCACCCCCTGGAATGGCCGGAGCTGCGCTGGACGGCCCGCGACCCGGTCGCCGCCATGGGACACGTGCAGATGGTCTTCCGCCTCGGCTACGGCCCCGCAGGACCCGACACGCCCCGCCGCCCATTGACCGAGGTGCTGGACATACGGGAGTAGAGACCACCGGGCGCCTGCCGCGGTCGTCCCGCGCCGGCCGCCGAACGGCCGGAAGCCGGGCCCGCCGTACCGTGGCGCGCCCGGCTCTCCCCCTGCCCCGGGACGCTTCAGGGATGCGGGACCACCGCCACCGGACAGGCCGAGTGGTGCAGGACGGCATGGGCCACGGACCCGATGTGCGCTCCCATCGCCGACCCGCGGACCCGGCGGCCGACGACGAGCAGTTGCGCGTCGGACGCGGCGGCCAGCAGCACCTGGCCGCCACTGCCCTGCTCCACGTGCGCGACGACTTCGACCTGCGGGTACTTCTCCCGCCACGGCTCCAGCGCCTGCTCCAGCGCGGCCTTCTCGTACGGTTCCAGGCCACCGAACCGGTCGGCGATCCACATCGACCCGGGGCTGTAGCCGCAGACCGGAGGCAGACTCCAGGCCCGGACCGCACGGAGCGGCACCTTGCGTGTCGCGGCCGCCTCGAAGGCGACGCGCAGCACCTCGGCGGACTCCTGCACACCGCCCTGCTGCCCGACGACGACCTCACCCTCTTCCGGCACGGCAACCGGCCGGCCGTGCGCCGGGCGTACGGACACGACGGGGCACTCCGCGGCGGCGATCACCTGCCGGCCGTAGGAGCCCAGCAGGAAACCGACCAGCGCTCCGTACCCGCGAGTGCCGATGACCAGCAGCTCCGCGTCCTCGGCGGCGTGCAGCAACCCCGGCACGGGCGCGTCGGAGAGCACTTCCGCGGTGAGGTCCAATCCCGGGTACCGGTGGATGAGCTCGCCCTCGACCTCCTTCAGGACGTCCTCGGCACGGCGGGCTTCGGTCTCACGGTCCTGGACGATCGGGGCGGCGAGCGGCGCCCACTGCCAGGCGTGAACAGCGTGCAAGGGCAGGCCACGCCGTACGGCCTCCTGTGCGGCCCAGTCCGCCGCGGCCCGGCTCTGAGGGGATCCGTCCACTCCGACGACCAGGGTGCGCTTCACGAGTCAGTCCTCCGTACTGATGCCGGAGCATCGGGTGTCGGTCGGCAGGGAGCGGCGTCGGCCGGGAGCACCGGCAGCGCCGACCTCACTCTCCCGGCCGGGCGCCGTGCCACACAGGGGCCAACGGTCCCTCCCGCAGGGCCTGTCCTCCCCTCGCGGCGCCGACCCGGGGAGGGCAGGGTGGAGGCATCGGCTCAGCAGACGAACGTCCCGGACCGTCGCACTCAGGAGCGGGCATGACCTCGTACCCCATCTCGGAGCTCGACGCGCACTGGCGCGCCGCCAACTATCTGGCAGCCGGCCAGATCTACCTCATGGACAACCCCCTGCTCACCGAGCCGCTGCGGCCGGAGCACATCAAGCCGCGGCTGCTCGGCCACTGGGGCACCTCCCCCGGCCTGAACCTCGTCCACACCCACCTCAACCGCGTGATCAAGGACCGCTCGCTCGACGCCCTGTGCATCTGGGGTCCGGGCCACGGCGGCCCCGCCGTCCTCGCCAACTCCTGGCTGGAGGGCACGTACACCGAGACCTACCCGGACATCACGCGGGACGCGGCCGGCATGGGCGCCCTGTTCCGGCAGTTCTCCTTCCCCGGGGGCGTCCCGAGCCACGTGGCCCCCGAGACACCCGGCTCCGTCCACGAGGGCGGCGAGCTCGGATACTCCCTCGCCCACGCCTACGGAGCCGCCTTCGACCACCCCCACCTGCTGGTCGCCTGTGTCATCGGGGACGGCGAGGCCGAAACGGGGCCGCTGGCCGCGTCCTGGCACTCGAACAAGTTCCTCGACCCGGTCCACGACGGCGCGGTCCTGCCGATCCTGCACCTGAACGGCTACAAGATCGCCAATCCCACGGTCCTGTCCCGGATCCCCGAGGCCGAGCTCGACTCGCTCCTGCGCGGATACGGCCACGACCCGCTGTACGTGACCGGCAGCGATCCCGCCCTGGTGCACCGGGCCATGGCCCGCGCGATGGACGAGGCCTTGGACCGCATCGCGGCCATCCAGCGCGAGGCCCGGACGGCGGGCACCGATCCGGGCCGGGAGTACGCGCACTGGCCGGTGATCGTGCTGCGCACCCCCAAGGGCTGGACCGGCCCCGTCACCGTCGACGGCGACCCGGTAGAGGGCACCTGGCGAGCCCACCAGGTCCCGCTCGCAGGTGTGCGGGATAACCCCGCACACCTGAAGCAGCTGGAGACCTGGCTGCGCTCGTACCGACCGGAGGAGCTCTTCGACGCCGACGGGCGGCCCTCCGAACAGGTGCTCGCATGTGTCCCGCGGGGTGAGCGCCGCCTGGGCGCCGTCCCGTACGCGAACGGCGGCCGGCTGCTGCGGCCTCTCCCTCTGCCCGCCCCCGGTGCGTACGCCGTCCCCGTCGACAAGCCGGGCCGCACCCTGCACGAACCGACGCGCGTCCTGGGGCACTTCCTGACGCAGATCATGAGGGACACGGCCGGCCGCAGGGACTTCAGGGTCGTCGGGCCCGACGAGACGGCGTCCAACCGGCTGGACGACCTGTACGACGCCACCGGCAAAGCCTGGCAGGGGCTGACCGAGGCCACGGACACGAACCTGTCCCGGAACGGCCGCGTCATGGAGATCCTGTCCGAACACGTCTGCCAGGGCTGGCTGGAGGGGTACCTCCTCACCGGCCGCCACGGACTCTTCTCCACGTACGAGGCCTTCGCCCACATCGTCGACTCCATGGTCGCCCAGCACATCAAGTGGCTGAAGACCTCGCGCGAACTGTCCTGGCGCGCGCCGATCGCCTCCCTCAACTACCTGCTCACCTCACACGTCTGGCGCCAGGACAACAACGGCTTCTCCCACCAGGACCCCGGCTTCGTCGACCACGTGCTCAACAAGAGCCCCGAGGTCGTACGGGTCTACCTGCCGCCGGACGCCAACACCCTGCTGGCTGTGGCCGATCACGCCCTGCGCAGCCGCGACCGGGTCAATGTGATCGTCGCCGGGAAGCAGCCCTCCTTCGACTGGCTGTCCGTGGACGAGGCCCTCGCCCACGTCGCGAGGGGCGCGGGCATCTGGGAGTGGGCGGGAACCGGCCACGGCTCCCGCGAACCCGACGTCGTACTCGCCTGTGCCGGCGACGTACCCACCATGGAGGTCCTCGCCGCCGCGGCCCTCCTGCGCGAGCACCTCCCGTCGTTGGCCGTCCGCGTCGTCAACATCGTGGACATCGCCCGCCTGATGCCCCACGAGGAGCATCCGCACGGCATGTCCGACACCGAGTACAACGCCCTCTTCACCACCGACAAGCCGGTGATCTTCGCCTACCACGGCTACCCGTGGCTGATCCACCGCCTCGCCTACCGCCGCACCGGCCACCCGAACCTGCACGTCCGCGGGTACAAGGAGTCCGGTACGACGACCACGCCCTTCGACATGGTCGTGCGCAACGACATGGACCGCTACCGGCTGGTCATGGACGTCATCGACCGCGTCCCGGGCCTGGCCGGCCGCGCCGAGGGACTGCGCCGGGCCATGGCCGACCAGCGCATCCGCCACCACGGCTGGATCCGCGAACACGGCACCGACCTGCCGGAGGTCGCGGACTGGTCCTGGCCGTACTGAGCCGGCACGGCACCGCAGCACGGGAGGGGCTCGGCCTCTGCGAGCGCCTGCCGCCTTCACCCATGGTCCGGTCCGAGCCCGCTGCCGCGGACCCGCCCGCTCATCCACGGTCGTAGGCCGGGAGGGGAGCGCGCCGAGGTGCGGCCCCGGCTGCTGCCATGTCGCCGTAGGCGCTGCGCTTGAGCTGTTCCGCCAGGTTCTCCAGCGCCCGGGCGGCCGCGAGTTCGTCGCCGATCTCGGGCACGTCCTTGTCCGTCGGGTTGCAGCGCGCGGTGCCTGCGGTGGCGCCGTGCTTGGTGCCGTAGGCGACCAGGACTCGCTTGGTGCTCATGGCGCGTGCTCCTTGGTTGCGTGGTGCGGGGCCGATGCCACTGTCACGCGGCCGACGGCTGGTCCGCTTGGGCCCTACGGATCCCTGCGGGGGCCATTCGGTCCTCCCCGTAGCGGCTCTCCTCGGCGGCGACGACGTCATGCTTGACGGCGGCGAAGCTGTCCGGAGCGACGGAGATCGAGTCGATGCCGGCGCGGACGAGGAAGGCGGCGTAGGCCGGGTCGTCGCCGGGCCGCCGGCCGCACAGGCCCACCGGACGTCCCAGGGTCCGGACCCGTGGGAGGAGGATGTCGGAGGGGATCTCGGCCGGCCACGGTCGAGGTAGCCCTCGGTGAGCTGGTCGATGGCGCAGCGGTCGGAAGCATCCAGGCGCTCTCCTCGTACGGGAGGCGGCCCGCGTACACCTTGCCCCGGCTGCCTTCGGTCCACGAGACCGTGACGTCGGCGCCGTCGCGCAACACCTCGGTGGCGTTCCCGGTGCGGACGACCGCTGGTACGCCGAGTTCCCGGCTGACGATCGCGGCGCGTGAGGTGCGGCCGCCATGGTCGGTGACGACGGCTGCGGCACGCTTCATGACCGGTTCCTTCATGACCGGTTCCCAGTCCGGGTCGGTGATCGAGGTGACGAGCACGGCTCCTCGGCGCCGACCCGCACGTCCGTGACCGCGCGATCGGGCACCACGGCGGCGCGGCCGCTACGGCCACGGCCTCCCGCTCCGGCACGCCCCAGGTGGTGGTTGGCCGGGTCGGCGAGACCCGCACGCCCGGCGAAGGAGCGGCCGGCCATACGCCGGGCGTACCGAGGTGGAGGTCACGCAGCGGGTACGTCCGCCCGGACGATGGTGATCGGGCACGGTGCGTGGAGCGCCGTCTGATGGCTCACCGAACCGAGCAGAGCCCGGCTGAAGCCGCCTCGACCGCGGCTGCCCACGACCAGCATGTCCGCACCGTCCGCCGCATCCACCAGGACGTCGACCGGATTGCCGCGTACGAGGCGCTGGTGCACTGTGGAGGCGCCGTCCTCACCCAGAACCGTGCGGACCTCCTCGACCAGCCGGCGCTCGGCCTCCTCCTCGTCGAACGTTGCGTCCACCGCCGGGGCCGACCACGATGCGGCACCGGGCAGGTCCCATGCCGCGACCGCTTCCACTCGCCCGCTCACCAGCCCCGCGTACCGGACCGCCCAGCGCAGCGCGGCCTGGGACGCGGGCGATCCGTCGACGCCCACCACGATCCGCGGAGCCTCCTGCTGCCTGTCCATTCCGTTCATCCTTCCGACGGCTGATACATCCACAGTGTGCGCATCGCGATCGCCCCGCCACGCGAGCGCGGGATGGCTGTCGCGTCAGCCCTTGGGGAGGCGGAACCATCGTTCCTGGCCTGCGGAAATGCGTTCGTGCCGGTCTCCGGGCAGGACCAGGGGCACCGGGCCGAGGAGTGACGGGGGGACGCTGATGCCGAGGCGGCCGGGGCGGAACCGGACGTGGATGTCCCGGTGCCCCAGGTAGGAGATCGAGAACGAGCAACCGGGCACTTCGGAGAGGCGCACGGGGTCGATGTGCAGGCCGTCGGCGTGGGGTTCGAGGCCGACGATGCCGCGCTCGACGAGGTCGAGGGTGCCGCCCATGGCTCCGAGGTGGATCCCTTCGCCGGTGGTGCCGCCCCGGACGTCGGTGATGTCGCCGAGCAGGGCTTCCTGGCAGTAGCGCCAGGCGTCCGGGCCCTGCTCCCTCGCGAGGATCCAGCCGTGGACGAGGCTGCTGAGCGTGGAGCCGTGGCAGGTGCGCCGCAGGTAGTACTCCACCGTCCTGCGCCAGAGGCCGTCGTCAAAGCGACACCCGAGCCGGAGGAACAACTGTTCGAGTTCCGAGGGGCGGAAGAGATGGCCGAGCATGAGGGTGTCGGCCTGCTTGGAGGCCTGGTAGCGGTTGGGGGTGTCGCCTTCGGCTTCCAGGATGCGGTCCAGGCGGCGGATGTCGTGGTAGCGGCTGCGGTAGCCGTCCCAGTCGAGCTCGTCGAGGTCTCCGTAGCCGTGGAACTGGCTGATCACGTCGCGATGGAACGGCACGTACAGGCGGCGGGAGACGTCCTCCCAGAGGGTGAGGTCGTCGGGGCCGATGCCGAGTCGGGTGAGGAGCTCGGCGCGTCGGGCCGCCGGGAGTTCCCCGTACAGGTCGAGGGCGCGGGCCAGTACCCACGCGGCGGTGACGTTGGTGTAGGCGTTGTCGTCGATGCCGGGAGCGGCGGCGTCCGGGTAGGCGTCGTGGTACTCGTCGGGTCCGACCACACCGCGGATCCGGTACCGGCTGAGGCCGGTGTCCCACGTCGCCGAGTCCGCCCAGAAGCGGGCTATGTGCAGGAGGAGTTCGGCGCCCGGGCCGTGCATGAATCCGGCGTCGCCGGTGGCCAGCCCGTACCGCCACACGTTCCAGGCGATGGCCGACCCCACGTGGTGCTGGAGGTGGGAGTGGTCCGGGAGCCAGCGGCCGGAGCGCGGATTGAGGTGCAGCCGTTGCGTCTCCTCTGTGCCGGAACTGCCGCTCTGCCAGGGGAACATCGCTCCGTTCGCCCCGGCCCGGCGGGCGGCCTCCAGGGCCGCGGGGAGCCGTCGGTGCCGGTACGCCAAGAGGGCGCGAGCGGTCTCGGGGAGGTGGAGGGCGAGGTAGGGCAGGACGAACAGTTCGTCCCAGAAGACGTGACCCCTGTACGCCTCGCCGTGAAGGCCGCGGGCGGGGACGCCCGCGTCGAGCTCCGCGGTGTGCGGCGAGAGGGTCTGCAACACGTGGAAGGCGTGTAGCCGCAGAACCTCGCCCGTCTCTCCCGGCACCTTCAACTCTCCGTCGCTCCAAAGGCATTGCCAGGAGGCGCGGTGGGAGGTCAGCAAGGAGGAAAAGTCCGGGGCATGGACGGCGCAGTCGATGCTCCGCCGCAGCGGATCGGCCGGGGGACGGTCGAGCGAGGTGCACAGGGCGGCGGTCTTCACGACGACGACCGGGGCGGCCCGCCTGATCGGCAGGACGAACGTCTGTGTGGCGGTGGTGGCTGTGCATGCCCGGCCCACCTGTGCCAGAGGGTGTGTTGCTGTCCGGACCGCGAGCCCGATCACTACGCGGGAGGTGCTCGTGGTGCAGGACAGCCAGGCGGCGCCCTCCGCCTCCACCCCGGTTCGGTGCACGACGAGATGCCGCCCTGCCAGGGCGCGGTAGCGCTCGACCCCCGCGTTCGTGACGTCGCCGTCGAGCACGGACTCGACCTCGATCCCGCCGCCCCAGCCGTACGCTCTGAACACCGTGTTCTGAGCGGCCAGGTTCGGGTCGCCCATGTGGACGAGGCGGGTGTGCGTGACGCCCAGACGGCGGCCTTCGGCGTCGTGGAAGAGCATGCGGCGGGTGAGCGTTCCGGCGCGCAGGTCCAGCGACACGTGGCTGTGGCGCAGGGACGGGTGGTCGGGTGTGAGCCAGTCGCCGGGCGGTGCGCCCTCGGGCAGGCAGCGGTACCGCAGGGCGGTCCAGTCCGGCAGCCGGACCATGTCCTCGTTGGAGACCGTTCGTCCGCCGACGGTGGAGTCGAGCCGGTCGTAGCAGCCGGCGAGGTAGGTGTCCGGGTAGTGGATCTCGTCGGCGACGCTTTCGGGCGCTGAACCGCGTGTGGCGAAGCGGCCGTTGCCCAGGGTGCACAGGGCTTCGACCAGCCGCTCGGTCTTGGGGTCGTAGCGGTCGTACTCCCAGTGCCAGGCGGTCGTCACGGGCGGCGGCCGCCTTCGAGAGCGGCGGGCAGTCCGCCGAGGTCGGGGAGGACGAGATCGGCGCCGTGCGCATCCAGGGCGTCCCTCATGCGTGGATCGTCCTCGCGGTCGAGCCCCACCACCAACCGGAACCCGCCCCGGTGTCCCGCCTCGACACCGGCGAGCGCGTCCTCCACCACGGCCGTATGTGCGGGGGGCACACCGAGACGGCCGGCAGCTTCGAGGAAGAGGGCGGGGTCGGGCTTGCCCGGAAGTGCGAGTGCGGCCGCGTCACGGCCGTCCACCAGGGCGTCGAAGTAGCCCGTGAGCTCTGCGGACTCCAAGAGGGAGCGGGCGTGCCGGGAGGCCGAGACGGCTGCGCACCGGACCGCCTTCTCCCGCAGTTCCCGGAGCGCGGGCCGGACGTCCCCGAAGGCACGGACGCCGTCAGCCCGCAGCATCGCGGAGAAGACCTCCTCCTTGCGGGCGGCGACCGCGTGGACGGTCGCGCACTCGGGCGGATCCTCGGGCGTCCCGGGCGGGAGGCCGATGTCGCGGGCGGCGAGGAAGGCGCGGACACCGTCGAGCCGGGAGCGGCCGTCCACGAGGTCCCGGTACTCGCGGACGGCGTCGAACGGACGCGGTCGTACACCGGTCTGCGACCGCTGCCACTCGGGAAGGCAGCCGTCGAAGGTCTCCTTCCAGGCGGCAGCGTGGCGGTCCGCCGTGGCCAGGAGCACTCCGTCGGTGTCGAAGACGACCGCGCACAGGTCGTTCATACGGCGGTCACGTCGTCGGTGTTGTCGATCCCGAAGGCGACGTCGGGACCTGCGAGCAGGTGGTGGCGATACGTCCCGCCCCGTGCGTGTTCGGCAGCCGTCGGCACGGCACTCACCGCTCCTGGGGCGGTACGGTGACCGTGTCGTGCTGCGGGCCGCCGAGCACGACCTTGAGGGCGCCGGTTTCACCGGCGTTCGAGAAGACGTCGTACGCCTCTTCCATCTGGTCCAGCTCGAAACGGTGGGTGACCATCGCGGCCCCGGGCAGGCGGCCTGCGGCCGTCATGCGCAGCAGCATGGGGGTGGAGTGGGTGTCGACGAGGCCGGTGGTGATGGTGACGTCCTTGATCCACAGGTCTTCGAGGTGGAGGACGGCAGGCTTCCCGTGGACACCGATGTTGGCGACGTGTCCGCCCGGGCGGACCATGCGGGTGCACATCTCGAACGCCTCGGGTACTCCGACGGCCTCGATGACCACGTCCGCCCCGAGCCCGTCGGTCAGGTCCTCGACCAGCCGCTCGGGCTCTTCGTCCGCGCTCGCGGTGGCATCGGCTCCGAGATCGCGTGCGGCGGCGAGCCGGGAGGCGGCGAGGTCGACGGCGATGATCCGACCGGGGCTGTAGAGCTGTGCGGTGGCGATGGCGGCCAGGCCGATGGGGCCGGCACCGACCACGACCACGGTGTCTCCGGGGCGGACGTTGCCGTTGAGCACGCCGACCTCGTAGGAGGTCGGGAAGATGTCGGCGAGCAGTACGGCGTCGTGGCTGTCCAGGGCGCTGGGCAGCGGGTGGACGGAGAGGTCGGCGAAGGGGACGCGGACGTATTCGGCCTGGGTGCCGTCGATGGTGTGGCCCAGGACCCAGCCACCGCCTCCTCGGCACTGTCCGTAGTGGCCCTCGCGGCAGAAGCGGCAGCGGCCGCAGGCGGAGATGCAGGAGATCAGGACGCGGTCGCCGGGGCGGACGCTGCGGACGTCGCCGCCGGTCTCGACGACGGTCCCGACGGCCTCGTGGCCCAGGATGCGTCCGGGAGTGACCTCGGGGACGTCGCCCTTGACGATGTGCAGGTCGGTGCCGCAGATGGTGACGGCGTCGACCCGGACGATCGCGTCGGCGGCGTCCTTGACGGAGGGGTCCGGGACGTTCTGCCAGGAGGTTTGTCCGGGTCCGTGGAAGACGAGTGCCTTCATGGCGCGGCCTTCTCTCTGTGTGCTGCGCGGGAGGTGACCACTGCCAGGCTGTGCCCCTGTCCCTCCCACCCGCTTGGGCCGGTCGGCCCCCACCCGGGACCGGTCGGTCCCCAGCGGACAGGGCGTTCCGGTGCGACGGTGAAGACCGGCATCCGTTCCGAAAGGACTCGACCGTCCAGGAGTCCATCGACATCAACAACTCCACCGGGCCCGCGATCATCGTCTCCTCCGCCGGCATGGCCACCGGCGGCCGCGTGCTGCACCACCTCCGCCGGATCCTGCCGGACCCCCGCAACGCCGTGGTCATCGTCGGGTTCGCCGCCGCCGGCACCCGCTCCCGAAACCTGGTCGACGGCGCCCGCACGCTCAAGATGTTCGGCGAATACGTCCCCGTACGCGCCGAGGTTGCCGACGTCCCGCACTTCTCCGCACACGCCGACGCCGGCCAGGTCATCGACTGGCTGCGCAACGCCCCGGCCCCGCACACCACCTACCTCGTCCACGGCGAGGAGACCCAGGTCCGGGGAGGCCGTCCTGGTCCGCTGACCGGGGCCGGACGGCCCCCGCGGTGTGCACCGCGCGGCCCTCCCGGAGACGGTGCCCACCGAGCAGAGTGGAAGCGAAGGGCTGGAGGCACTCCATGAGCACCCTGCACAGCATCCCCGCTCGCCTACTCAGCTTGAGGACCCCGCCATGACCTCCACCCCGTACACCGTCGCCGACGTCATGACCACCAAGGTCATCGCCGTCACCCCCTCGACCGGCTTCAAGGACATCGCCACTGCGATGGAGCGGTGGAAGGTGACCGCCCTACCCGTCATCGAGGGCGAGGGCCGCGTGGTCGGTGTGGTCTCCGAGGCCGACCTCCTGCCCAAGGAAGAGTTCCACGAGCACCGCCCGGGGCTGATCGAGCAGATGCTCCGCCTCGGCGACACGGCCAAGGCCGGCTCCACCCGGGCCGAGAACATGATGACCACCCCTGCCGTCACGATCCGCCCCGACGCCACCCTGCCTCAGGCCGCCCGCCTCATGGCCGACCGTCGCATCAAGCGCCTCCCGGTCGTCGACGCCGACGGCACCCTCAAGGGCGTCGTCAGCCGCGCCGACCTCCTCAAGGTCTTTCTCCGCAGCGATGAAGAGTTGGCCACCGAGATCCGCCGCACCGTCGTCGACCGCCTCTTCCCCCTCTCCCGCGAATCCGTCAAGGTCACCGTCACAGAGGGCATCGCCACTCTGACCGGCCACGTCAGAGACGGCCACCTGATTGGGATGGCTGACCGCCTCGCTCGCTCCGTCGAAGGCGTCGTGCAGGTCCGCTGCCGGCTGGAGTCACCCGCCTCGCCGTGAGCCTGGACCCGCCGACCTTGAACCGACCAGCCGGAGCGCCGCCTGGCCCGCTCTGACCACCCTGGTCCTCAGCCGGTCCCAAAAACGATCAAGGGGCCGTTTCAGATTGCTCTGAAACGGCCCCTGACCTGCGACTTCGAAAAGTCGGGACGACAGGATTTGAACCTGCGACCCCTTGACCCCCAGTCAAGTGCGCTACCAAGCTGCGCCACGTCCCGTTGTGCCGTCCACCTGGGGTTTTCCCCCTCGCGGCGGGCACATGCAGAACATTACCGCACGTTGAGGGGTGCGCGTGCACGGGTAATCGACGCGCGCGAGGATGGCCCGGTGAACGGACGGGATCGCGATGGTGAGGGGCGGGCGCGCAGTGCGCGGCCGCGTGACGGGCTGGGGCGGCCGCTGCCGTACGGGGCCGAGGGAGTGGCGCGGCAGCCGGAGGGGGTGGTGCGCACTCCGGCCGCGACCGTGGAGGAGGCGCAGCGGCTGCTGGACGCCGGGATGCCCTTCCACGCGCACGAGGTGTTCGAGGACGCCTGGAAGTCGGGGCCGGCGGCCGACGCCCCCCTGTGGCGGGGGCTGGCGCAGCTGGCGGTGGGGCTGACGCACGCCGCGCGGGGGAACGCGGTCGGCGGGGCCAGGCTGCTGCGGCGCGGGGCGGCGCAGCTGAGCGGGGTGCGGGAGGCGTACGGGATGGACCTGCCGGGGCTGGCCCGGTGGGCCGGGGAGCTGGCCCGCCGGGTGGAGGGCGGCGCCGGGGTCGACGCCGCCGTGGAGGCCCCGAGGCTACGCGGTGGCGGGCTGTAGCAGGTCCCAGCGATTGCCGTAGAGGTCCTCGAAGACGGCGACGGAGCCGTACGCCTCGTGGCGGGGCTCCTCCAGGAAGCGGACGCCCTCGGCGGTCATCCGGGCGTGGTCGGCGGCGAAGTCGGCGGTGTAGAGGAAGAAGCCGACGCGGCCGCCGGTCTGGTCGCCGACGCGGGCGCGCTGGGCGTCGTCCTTGGCCCGGGCGAGCAGCAGGGCCGACTCGGTGGCGCCGGGCGGGCGGACCACGACCCAGCGGGAACCGTCGGGGCGGGCGGAGTCCTCGACCAGGTCGAAGCCGAGGGCGCGGGTGTAGAAGTCGACGGCCTCGTCGTAGTCGCTGACCACGAGGGCGGTGAGGGCGATGTGGGATGGCATGCCGTCATTGTGCGTCGAGCAGGACCACGTCCAGGACCCGGGGACCGTGGACGCCCTCCACCCGGTCGAGCTCGATGTCACTGGTGGCGGAGGGGCCGGAGATCCAGGTCAGGGGGCGGGTCGGGTCCAGCCGCTCCAGTGCCTGCGGGACGGAGTCCACCACCTGACCGGGGACGCGCACCACGCAGACGTGGTGGTCCGGGATCAGGGTGATGCGCCGGCGCCCCTGGTCGGGGCCGCCGTCGAGGACGATCGTGCCGGTCTCGGCGACGGCCAGGGCGCAGCCGGTGACCACGGAGCCGACGCGGTCCAGTGCGGCCGGGGTGGAGTCGGCCCGGTCGTGGATGCGGGCCGGGCCGGCCGCGGAGAGCCAGTACGGGGGCAGGCCGGGCGGTACGAGGACGCTCTCGTGCCGGGACAGCAGCCGCGCGAGCAGCTCCGGCAGGCCGTCCCCGTCGGTGCGGTGGACCGTCGCGCGGTAGTCGGTGAGGTGTGCGGCGAGCAGGTCGACGCGCTCGGCCGGGGTGCGGACCGCGTGGACCCGGAGGTAGTCGCGGGGGACCTCGGGGTCCGGGCCGGAGGCGGCGCGGCGGATGCGGGAGAGGATGCGGTCCTTGCTGCTCACTTCTGCGGGGCCTTCCGTTCTCGGGCCCACCAGTCGCGGAAGGACTCCGCCGGTACGTCGGGCAGTGCGCGGGTGTCGGTCCAGGCCCGGCCGGGTCCGGGCAGGCGCTGCGGGCGCAGCCGCCGGGCCCGGGAGAGCAGCCGTTCGCCCGCGCGCAGGGCGCCGGGGCGGTCGAGGAGGAGGCGGGCGGCGCGCATCGCGGCCCGTTCGGCGGTGTGGCCGTGGGCGGGCCGGATGCGGACGCGGACGCCTTCGCGGGTCACGGGGCCGCCCTGGACCACCCGCTCGCGCAGGTGGACGAGGATCTCGGGGATGTCGATGGCGACGGGGCAGACCTCGTAGCAGGCTCCGCAGAGGGTGGAGGCGTAGGGCAGCGTGGCGTCGATCGGGTTGGCGGTGCCGCGCAGTTGGGGGCTGAGGACGGCGCCGATGGGGCCGGGGTAGACGGAGCCGTAGGCGTGGCCGCCGGCGCGTTCGTAGACGGGGCAGACGTTGAGGCAGGCGGAGCAGCGGATGCAGCGCAGGGCCTGGCGGCCCACCTCGTCGGCGAGGGTGTCGGTGCGGCCGTTGTCGAGGAGGACGAGGTGGAAGGCGGTGGGGCCGTCGCCTTCGCCGGTGCCGGTGCCGGTGCCGGTGCCGGTCCACATGGTCGTGTACGGGTTCATCCGCTCGGCGGTCGAGGAGCGCGGCAGGGTCTGGAGGAAGACCTCCAGGTCGCGGAAGGTGGGGACCACCTTCTCGATGCCGACGACCGAGATCAGGGTCTCGGGCAGGGTCAGGCACATCCTGCCGTTGCCCTCGGACTCCAGGACGACCATGGTGCCGGTCTCGGCGACCATGAAGTTGGCTCCGGAGACGGCGACCTTGGCGCGCAGGAACTTCTCGCGCAGGTGCAGGCGGGCGGCTTCGGCGAGTTCGCGCGGGTCGTCGCCGAGGTCCTCGGGGGCCGGGCGGCCCCAGCGGCCCATCTCGGAGCGGAAGAGGTCCCGGATCTCGCCGCGGTTGCGGTGGATGGCGGGGACGAGGATGTGGGAGGGCCGGTCGTGGCCGAGCTGGACGATCAGTTCGGCGAGGTCGGTCTCGTAGGCGGCGATCCCGGCCGCTTCGAGGGCCTCGTTGAGGCCGGTCTCCTGGGTGGCCATGGACTTGACCTTGACGACCTCGCGTTCGCCGGTGGCGAGGACGAGGCCGGTGACGATCCGGTTGGCCTCGTCGGCGTCGACCGCCCAGTGCACGGTCCCGCCCGCCGCCGTGACGGCGGCCTCCAGCTGCAGGAGGTAGCGGTCGAGGTGGCGGAGCGTGTGGTCCTTGATCGCTTTCCCGGCGGCGCGCAGCCGGTCCCAGTCGTCGAGTTCGGCGACGGCGCGGGCGCGTTTGTCGCGGATGGTGTGGGTGGCGTGGCGCAGGTTCGCGCGCAGCACCTCGTCGTGCACGGCTTCGCGGGCCGCTTCGGGGAAGGGCGGGAAAGCGGGCATGCCGAGGTCGGTGCCGGTCATCGCAGCGGTTCCTCCTCCGTGGCGGCCAGGATCTCGGCGAGGTGCAGGGTGCGCAGGGGCTCGCCGGCGCGGCGCAGGGTGCCGTCGAGGTGGGCGAGGCAGGAGTTGTCGGCGCCGCACAGCACCTCGGCTCCGGTGGCCCGGGCGGCCCGGATCTTGTCGGCGCCCATGGCGGCGGACACGTCGGGGTTCTTCAGGGCGAAGGTGCCGCCGAATCCGCAGCATTCCGCGGCGCCGGGCAGTTCGACCAGTTCCAGGCCCTTCACGGCGGCCAGCAGCCGGCGCGGGCGGTCGCCCAGCCCGAGGGAGCGCAGGCCGTGGCAGGAGGGGTGGTAGGTGACGGTGTGCGGGAAGTAGGCGCCGACGTCGGTCACGCCGAGGACGTCCACCAGGAACTCGGTCAGCTCGCGCACCCGCGGTACGAGGTCGTCCGCCAGCGCCGCGAGGGTGCTCCCGCGCCCTTCCTCGGCCGCCTTCCGGCCGATGCGCGGGTACTGCTCGCGGATCATCGCGGCGCAGGACCCGGAGGGGGTGACGACGTGGTCGTAGCCCGCGAAGGCCTCGGCGGTGCGCCGCAGCAGCGGTTCGCTCTCGCGCCGGTAGCCGGTGTTGTACTGCGGCTGGCCGCAGCAGCTCTGGGCGGCCGGGAAGTCCACCTCGACGCCGAGGCGCTCCAGGAGGCGGACGACGGCGATGCCGGTGCGCGGGTACAGCGCGTCGTTGACGCAGGTGACGAACAGGGCGGCACGCATGACGGGCAGAATAGCCGGGTGAAGAAGTTCTCAGTGATCGGCATAGGCGCGGGCGACCCGGACCACCTGACCCTCCAGGCGGTCCGGGCGATCGGCGCGGCGGACGCATTCCTCATCCTGGAGAAGGGGGAGGAGAAGTCGGACCTGACGGGGCTGCGGCGGGCCATGCTGGAGCAGCACGCCCGGCCCGGCCACCGGCTGGTGGAGGGCCGCGATCCGGACCGGGACCGCGATCCGGCCGAGTACGCGCCGACGGTGGACGGCTGGCGCAGCGCGCGCGCCGGGATCTTCGAGCGGTTCGTCGCCGAGGACCTCGCGGACGGCGAGACGGGGGCCTTCCTGGTCTGGGGCGACCCGTCCCTCTACGACTCCACCCTGGCGATCCTCGACGAGGTGCTGGAGCGCGGCCGGGTGGAGTTCGAGCACGAGGTGGTGCCGGGGATCAGCAGCGTCTCGGCGCTGCTGGCCCGGCACCGCACGAACCTGAACCGGGTCGGGCGCCCGGTGCAGATCACCACGGGCCGGCGGCTGGCGGAGGGCTGGCCGCAGGACGTGGACGACGTGGTGGTGATGCTGGACGCGCGGCACGCCTTCACGGCCCACCTCGACCAGGACCTGTTCATCTACTGGGGCGCCTACGTCGGCACGCCGGACGAGATCCTGGTCTCGGGGAAGCTCGCGGAGGTGGCCGGGCGGATCGAGGAGCTCCGCACCGAGGCACGGGCCCGCAAGGGCTGGATCATGGACACGTACCTGCTCAGGCGCCCTTGAGGAAGGCGGGCAGGAGCTCGGCGAGGCGTTCGTACTCCTCGGCGCGGTTGTAGACCTGCCCGCACACCCGGATGCCGCCGCCTCCCCGCCGGGGCCAGATCAGGACCCGGATGCCGGCCTCGGCCGCGAGCTCCTCGCGCAGGGCACGGGCGGCGTCCTGGGTCTCGGCGGTGCCGGGGGGCAGCAGCAGGGAGCGCATCGCCAGGCCCGGGGTGTACGGCAGTGGGGTGAGGCCGGGGATCCGGGCGAGCAGGGCCGCGCCGTAGGCGGCGAGCGCGCTGTTGTGGGCCCGGACCTTGTCCGCGTCGAGGCGTTCGAGGAGGTCGAGGCCCTCGGGCGCGGCGAGCCAGCCGGTGTAGTCGGCGGTGGCGCGGTACTCGACGGACCACGGGAAGCCCCGCTCGTCCTCCCAGGACGGGGAGAGGGAGCGGACGCGGGAGCGGTGGGCGGGGGCCACGGCCAGGAGGGCGCTGCCGGAGGGGGCGTACCCCCACTTGTGCAGGTTCCCGAACCAGAAGTCGGCGCCGGCGGCGATCGGCTCGGCCAGCATGCCGGGGGTGTGGGCCCCGTCGACGACGGTGGTGATCCCGCGCGCGGACAGCTCGGCGAGGAGCCGGGGTCCGGCGATCAGGCGGGCGGTGGGTGAGCTGACGTGGTCGAGGACGGCCACTTTGGTCCGGGGGGTGAGCCCGGCGAGCACGGTCTCGCAGACGGCGTCCTCGTCGGGCAGGTGCGGGTCGAGGGCCACGGTGGTGACGGAGGCCCGGCGGGCGGCGGCCGCGACGACGGTGCCGTAGCCGTGGTCGGTGACCAGGATCTCGTCGCCCGCCGCCAGTTCCACGGCGTCGAGGGCGAGGTTGGCGCCCTCGGTGGCGTTGGCGATGAAGGCGATGCCGTCGGGGTCCGCCCCGAGCCGGCCGGCGATCCGGCGGCGGGCCGCGGCGACCCGTGCGGGGACCGCGTTGAAGAAGGCGTCCGGGTCGGCGTGGGCCTCGGTGCGCAGCAGCTCCTGGGCCTCGTTCACGAGCAGCGGGACGGCCCCGTAGGAGCCGTGGTTGAGGTGGGCGACGCCGGGGTCCAGCCGGAACAGGGCCGGGCCGCCGGGGAAGACGGGCGGAGCGGTCGGGACGGGCGGGACGGACGGCTCGGGCACGGGTACCTCCGGGTGCGCGGTGTGGGCCTGGGCTGCGGGACGCCCCCGGGCTCCCGGCACGGGGCCCGGGGACGTGTCCCCCGGAGCATGCAGTCCCGCCGCACCCTCCGACAGGGCCGATTCCGCCAGAGTGGCCTACCTCCCCGCCGCCCGCCCGCAGGCCGGGCGGACCCGGAGGGTCAGCGCGGCGCGTCCTCCCGGCCGCTGCTCGCCGCGTAGTACTGGAGGTCCTGCACCGCCACCGTGCCGTCGACGCGGTACGGCAGCTCCACCGAGGCGAGCGTCCTCCCGTCGCGCACCACCTCGGCGGAGCTGGTGCCCGGTGCCAGCGGGAGCAGCCGGGCGTGCGTCCCGGCCGGCGCGGCGTGCTCGTCGCGGGCGGCGCCGACGGCGGTGCGGACGGTGGCGGGCTCCGTCAGGAAGCTGAGCACCTCCACCGTGTCCCGGGGCGGGGCGCCGCCCTTGCGCGGCGACATCAGCAGCGACTGGCCGCCGGTCGGGTCGGTGGCGGCGAACTGGGTGCGGGAGGTGAGGTACAGGGTGTCGCGGACGATCCGCGGCCACTGCCCGGTCTTGAAGCGGGTCAGGTAGTACGAGGTCAGGTCCAGGTACGCGTACCCGTTGTGCAGGGAGGGCGCGAACTGGCTGCCCTCGGAGTAGTCGTTCCAGGTGGTCAGCTGCACCCAGTCCGCCCCGTCGTCGATGGCGTGGCTCCAGGTGGTCCGCAGGGTGGCGGTGTTGCCCGCCTCGTCGTAGATGCCCTGGTTCGGCCGGGCGTCCTGGACGGACACCGGCTGCATCCAGACCTTGCCGAGGCCGTGCGCCCGGTCCGCGTCGGCACTGGCGCCCTCCTGGCCGGCGTAGCTGCGGCTGCCCCACTCGGAGAACCCGTAGCTGATGGGCGCGTAGGCCGCGTGGTGGGCGCCGAAGTCGAGGAAGAGGGGGACGAGGGCGGTGCGGACGCCGTACCGGCTCCTGAGGGTGTCGGTCATCCGGGTCCACCAGGCCGGACTCTTCTCCTCCGCCTTGAACGGGGACACGACGAGGCGGCCGTCGCCGAGCCGGTGCGCCGCGGGGTACCGGGCCAGGGCGGCGAGGGCGTCGGCGAGCACCGCGGGGTCGTCGGTGTCCAGCGAGGTCATGTCCGGCATCAGCATGACCTTGAAGGCCGGGTCGACGTCGTGGGCGGCCCGCATCAGGAGGTCCGCGCGCTCCCGGTTCTTCCCGGTCAGGGAGAGCAGGTCGAGGGTGAAGCCGTCGATGCCGGCGCCGCGGGCGGTGCGCACCTCCTGCCGGAGGTTGGCGTACTCCCAGTCGCCGTCCTTCGGGGCGACGGGCAGGGGGCGGTCGCGCAGCAGGCCGCCGTACCGCTCGTGCTTGCCGTTCTCCCCGCCGGGCTGGAGGTAGTTGCGGGTGTAGTAGTCGGAGTCGGCGCTCGCGTTGTCCAGGGAGAGCGGGTACGGGGTGAAGTAGTGGGCGAACACCAGCTTCCCGGCGGCGGCTCCGGTGCGCAGCGCGGCCGGTCCGGGCAGGTCGAAGGGGAGGGCTCCGGCGGGGCGGGCGCCGCCGTCGTCGGCCCTGCCCCGCACGGGGGCGGAGGGCGGGGGCGCGGACGGCACCGGGCCCGTGCTCCCGGGTCCCGGGCCCGTGGCGGGGGCGGTGGGGTCCGAGGGGGCCGACGGGCCCGTGGAGCGGGGCGTGCCGGAGCCGGGCCCGGCGCGGTCCTGGCCGGCGGCGGCCCGGAAGGGGTCCCAGACCATGCCGGTGGCGACGCAGACCCCGGCGAGGAGGCAGGCGACGAGGAGGGCGAGCAGGGGCCGCTTCCCGCGCGGCCGTGGCCGGAGGCGGTGGGACGGGGGCTTCTCGGGGCCGTCCTCGTACCGGTGCGACCGCCCGTACGCCGTCATCTCTCAGCCCCTCCCCGGTACGCGCCCCTGCCGGGGGCTGCACAGCAGTAGAGCGGATTCCCGCTCCCCGGACAACCGTTCCCGGGGAGCCGCCGTTCAGGCGGGGGCCAGGCGGGTCAGGAGGGCGCGGGCGGCGTGGTTGCCCCCGGCGGCGCGGAGGCGGACCCGTAACCGGCGCGCGGCGTCGGTCACCCGGGCCGACTCCAACGGGCCCACGGTGTCGAGCAGTTCGTGCCAGGTGGCACAGGCCCGCTCCAGGTGTCCGCGGTCCAGCTGGAGTTCGGCGAGCCGCGCGGAGGTGACGGCGCGGGCGCGGCGTTCGGCGGGCGGGCGGTGGCGCAGCGAGGCGGACAGGGCGGCCACGGCCCCCGCCGTGTCGCCCAGCGCGGCCAGGACTTCGGACTGCTGGTGGTGGTAGGCGGCCCGGTGGTAGTCGCCGATCGGGACGCACCGGCCCGTGGCGCGTTCCAGCAGCCTTTCGGCGCGGCCCAGTTGGGTCAGGGCGGCCCGCCGGTCTCCGCAGGCCGCCTCCGCGACGGCGAGCTGGCCGGTGACGAACGCGGCCTGGACCGGGGGCAGTCGGGGGGCGTGGCGGGCGGCGGCCTCGGCCAGTTCCCAGGCCTGCTTGCGGTGCCCCAGGTGGTGGGCCTGGACGCTCATCGCCCGGAGCGCGGGCGCGTGGCACCGCGGGTCCCCCGCCTCCCGGCCCAGTCTCAGCGCCGCCCGGTAGTAGGCCTGGGCGAGGCCCTGTTCGTTGCCGTCGAAGCACAGGAATCCGGCCGTGTAGGCGAGGCGGGCGGCGGCGGCGAGCAGCCGGTGGCGGACGGCGGGAGGCGCGTCGGCGCTCAGCCAGGGGACGACGGTGGTGGTGAGGTAGGCGGTCAGGGCCGGGCGGATCCGGCCGCTGCCGTACGTCATGTCGGCGTCTCGGAACACCGGCAGCAGGGCCTCGGCCGCCGCGACGTGGTGGTGTCCCAGCCGGCCCCCGGGCGCCGCCCGCCGGACCGGAGGGCCGGCCGGCGGCTCCCCGTCGGGCCGCCAGTCGCGGGAGTAGACCGGGACCTCGCCGAAGGGGCCTTCGGCCGGGGCGGCCGGTGCGTCGCCACCGGTCGCGCCACCGGTCGCGCCGCCGGTCGTGTCCGGTATCCCGGAGGGCACGGTCCGGGCGAGCCCGGTGTCGGCGGGGCTGATCCGGCGGCCGGTCCGCCGGCTCAGCGCCTCGGCGGCGAGGGCGACCACGTGGGCGGAGGGGCGGGTGCCGGAGAGCCAGTGGGAGACGGAGGTGCGGTCGTAGCGCAGGGTGAGACCGTGCTCGGCCGCCACGCCGTTCACGGCGCGGGCGAAGTCCTGCCCGCTCCAGCGGGCGTCGGTCAGCAGGGTGCGCAGTCGTCCGTTGGGTTCACGCTTGGCCATCAGAACCGTCCAGGTCGCCGGATCGTACACGCGTCCACCGCTTCAACACGGCCGGACATTCAACACGTCGGGGTCGCGGCGGACGTACCGGGTCCGGCCGTCCTGCGCCTCACTAGGACCTGTGCACACCGTGGCACACGGGCCCCGTCCCGCGCCCCGGGCGTACGGGAGCACTGCGGACCCGGGCGGAGCGGAACCGGTCCCCGGCTCGCTCCGGCACACCTCGCACCCCCCGCCCCTCCCCCCGCCCACCGCCCCGGCGCACGCGCCGCGGGACGGCCGCACGACGCCCGCGCACGGCCCGCCGGACAGGAGGCCCACAACCGTGATCCCGTACCCGACGGACCATGACGACCCCGGTGCGGCGACCGCGCCCGGCCGGGCCCGCGCCGCCGCCGACCCGGTGCTGCGCGCCTGTCTGCACACGCTGCCCGAGGCCGTACGGGTGGTCTGCGCGTACCAGCTCGGCTGGGGCGACCGCACCGGCGCCCCGACCGGCAGGGGCACCGGTGCGGGGAGGGGGATCGGGCCCGCCCTGGTGCTGGCGGCCGCGCGGGCGGCGGGCGGACCCGAGGAGGCGGCGCTCCCCGCGGCGGCGGCCGTCGAACTCGTCCACCAGTCCACGCTGTTGCACGCCGGTGTGACCGGCCGCGCCCCGGGCGCGCGTCGCCGGCCCCCGACCCGGGCCGTGTTCGGGACGACCGGGGCGGGCGCCGCGGGCGACGCGATGGCCGCGCTCGCCGTCCGCCTCGTCGCCGGCCGGCCCGAGGCCGTCACCCTCCTCTGCGACCGGCTGATCGAACTGTGCGGGGCCCGGGCCGCACGCCACGCGGCCGGCCCCGCCGCGGCGCTTCCCGGGCCGGGGGCGCTGTTCGGACTCGCGTGCGCACTGGGCGGGATCCACGCGGGCGCATCACCCCGGGTGACAGCGGCCCTGGACGCCTTCGGCCGAGCCATGGGCGCGGCCACCGCTCCTACCCCGGCGACCCGGGCAGCCCCCCTGGCCCGGCTCACCCCGACAACTCGGCCGGCTCCAGCGGCCGGACTCGCCCCGACAGCCCTGCCGACCCCGGCAACCCGGCTCGCCCCTGCGGCCCCGACGGCCCCGCCGACCCCTTCCGCTCCGGCGGCCGGGGCCCACGCTCCCGCAGGGGCCCGGTACACGGTCCCCGCAGGGCCCGGCAGCCCGCTGGAGCAGTTGGCGCGGGCCCTTCCCGGCCCGGGCGAGGCGGCCGAGCTGGCGGCCCTGTACCGGCTGATCGCCCGGACGGATCCCTGAGCCGCGGCCCCGGGGCCACACCGGTCGGCCCGATGGGACGGAATGCGACATTCCCCTGGCCATGCCCTGGAATTGGCGCATAATCGTCGTCACGCGGCTCGAAGAATCCCTGTGGCCGCGCTCGGTCACGCATGCAATGGGGGGCATCGTGATGATGGGGGACTCCCCGCCGCCCGGCGCGGCCACCACACTGACGACCACGTCCGCCGAGCTGTCGATGCTGCTCACCGCCGTGCGCCGGGGCCGGGTGCTCACCGTCACGGGCCGGTTCCGCGCACCGCGGAGCCTGCTCGTACGGGACATCGCGCGCCGGCTCTCGTCCAACTTCTGCGACGGGACGGCGGTGGTCACCGTCACCCGGGACGGCAGTCCGGGAGAGCTGGTGGCCGCGTTGGGCCGCGTACCCGGCACGCCCTTCCCGCCCGGCGGCACGGCGAACGCCGCCTCCTGGCTCGCGGAACGCGACATGCTGCTCGTCCTCGACGACAGCGACCGGCTGAGCCCCGCCGCACTGTCCTGGCTGCGCGCCCTGCTCATCCTCGCGCCCGGCCTGCGGATCCTGGCCTCCGGGGCGCACCCGCTGGCCGTGGGACAGGGGCGGGTGCACCGGCTCTGAGGGCGGCGGCCCCGCTTCACACGCGCGGCACACGACTGCCATACGGGAGTCATTGAGTGGGGGAGCCCCGAATCCTAGGGTCTGACCTGCGGGTTCCGGCGGCCCTGGCGTTCCGGTCGCGGGCCCGGGTACGTACGTCAACTTCCCCCGCGCGTACAGGAGACCCTCGTGAGCGAGCACGACAGCACGCCCCGCACCCCCGTGGTGGCCCGCCGCGGCTTCCTCGCCGGTGCGGCGGCCGTCGCCGCCTCGGCTGCCGCCCCGGCCCTCGCCCGGGCGGCGACGCCCGCCGCCGGCCCCGCAGGAGCACGCCCGAACATCCTGCTGATCGTCACCGACGACCAGCCCAAGCACACCGACTGGGCCATCCCGAAGACCGTCGACTGGCTCGGCGGCCAGGGCGTCACCTTCACCCACGGGCACTCCGCGACCCCGCTGTGCGCGCCCTCGCGCTCCTCGGTGTTCTCCGGCCGCCACGCGCACCACCACGGCGTCCGCAACAACGCGGCCTCCCACAGCCTGGACCAGTCCACCACCGTGCAGCGGTACCTCAAGGAGGCCGGCTACCGCACCGGGCTCTTCGGCAAGTACCTCAACTCCTGGACGCTGGCGGACAATCCGCCGCACTTCGAGGAGTTCGCCCTCCTCCAGCCCGCCTACAACGACGCCCGCTGGAACGTGAACGGCACCGTCCAGACGATCGACGGCTACACGACCAACATCGTCCGCAACAGGACCCTCGCCTTCCTCGACAAGGCCGCGACCGACAGCCGCCCGTGGTTCGCCTACGTCACCCCGTACGCCTCCCACGCGCCGAACGTCCCGGCGCCCAAGTACGCGGAGACTCCCGTCCCCGCGTGGAACGGGCGCCCCTCAGTCCCCGAGGCCGACCGCTCCGACAAGCCGCCCTTCATCCAGGACGCCACGGCCACCCTGGACGACGCCCGGGAGGTGCGCACCCGCCAGCTGCGCAGCCTGCTGTCCGTGGACGACGCGGTGCAGGCCATCCGGGACAAGCTGGTGGCGCTGGGCCAGCTGGAGAACACCCTGGTCATCTTCACCGGGGACAACGGCTACACCTGGGCGGACCACGGCTGGCTGAAGAAGTCGGTGCCCTACTCCCCCTCCCACGAGGTGCCGTTCTACCTGTCCTGGCCCGCCCGCGGGCTCGCCGCCGGGACCACCGACCACCGGATCGTCGCCAACATCGACATCGCGCCGACCATCCTCGAAGCGGCGGGCATCGGGCAGCCCGCCGGACAGGACGGCCACTCGCTCCTCGGCGCCGCCGACCGGGACCACCTGCTGGTCCAGTGGTGGAAGCAGGGAACCGGTGGCGAGGGGCCGAAGACCTGGGCCTCGTACGTCGCCAAGGACAAGCAGTACACGGAGTACTACGACCTGCACACCGATGCGAGCGGGGCGGTCTCCGGCACCGGGCAGGTCTCCTTCCGGGAGTACTACGACCTGGTCGAGGACCCGTACCAGCTGAAGAACCTGCTGTACCAGGCCACCCCCGCGCAGGAACGGGCCCTCGGGATACCGGCGCTCGCCGCGCGGCTGGCCGCCGACCGCACCGGCTGATCCGCCCACCGGCCCCTCCGGGAGACATCCATGGCACCGAAGTCCTGCTGCGCGCCCGTCCGCGGATCCGACCCGCTCACCCTGTCACCGCCCCCGCCCCCGCCCCCGCCCCCGCGGGCGGCGGACCCGGCGGCGGAGCGGGCCGTCCGGGACCTGCTGGACCTGCCGGGGGGCCGGTTCCTGATGGGCACCGAGGACCCGGACGGGTTCCCCGCGGACGGGGAGGGGCCGGTCCGGGAGGCGGTGGTCGGGGCGTTCCGCATCGCCCCGACCACCGTCACCAACGCCCGGTTCGCCTCCTTCGTGAAGGCCACCGGACACGTCACGGACGCGGAGTCCTTCGGCTTCAGCTTCGTGTTCGACGGTTTCCTCACCCCCGCGGTCGCCGCGGCCTCACCAGCGGTCGCCGGGACGCCGTGGTGGCGGGCGGTCTCCGGCGCCGACTGGCGCCGTCCCGAGGGGCCCGGTTCCACTTCCCTGACCACCCGCCAGGAGCATCCCGTGGTGCACGTCTCCTGGAACGACGCGCAGGCGTACTGCGCCTGGTCCGGGACCCGGCTGCCCACGGAGGCCGAGTGGGAGTACGCGGCGCGCGGCGGGCTGGAGCAGCGCCGCTACCCCTGGGGCGACGAACTGCGGCCGGGCGGCCGGTACATGTGCAACATCTGGAACGGGGACTTCCCGCTCCACAACACCCGGGCCGACGGCCAGGCGGGCACCGCACCCGCCCGGTCCTTCCGGCCCAACGGGTACGGGCTCTACCAGGCGGTCGGCAACGTGTGGGAGTGGAGCGCCGACCGGTTCGGCCCGGACGGCCCCGAGCGGACGATGCGCGGCGGCTCCCACATGTGCCACGACTCGTACTGCAACCGTTACCGGGTGGCCGCCCGGACCCGCAACACCCCGGACAGTTCGGCGGGCAACATCGGGTTCCGGGTGGCGGCCGGACCCCGCACCGGGTGACGCGGGGCGGGGCGGCCGGTCAGCGCTGCCAGTCGGCCGGCTTCCACTCGTCGGCGGGCAGTCCGAGGATCACCTCGTCGAGGTACTCCCCCATCACCCAGGCCGACCGGCGCAGGGTGCCCTCCGGGACGAATCCCGCCCGGCGGGCCGCGCCGATCATGGGGGCGTTGTCCGCGAGGGTCTCCAGCTGGAGGCGGTGCAGCCCGCGCACGGTGAACCCGTAGAAGCAGAGCAGCTGGACCACCTCGGCGCCGAAGCCGCGTCCCCGGAAGGCGGGGCGCAGCGACATGCCGAGGTGGGCGCTGCGGTTGTGGGTGTCGATGCCCCACAGCAGGGCCTCCCCGGCGAGTTCGCCGGAGGTCCGGTCGACCACGGAGAAGAAGGCCTCGGCGCCGTCCGACGCCTGCGGCTCGTACGGGGAGCTCCCGCCGGCGGCGGCGATCGGGGCCCAGGGCCGGGTGTCGGCGCGCGAGCGCGTGGCGACGTCGTCGTAGAGCTCGGCGTGGAGCACGGGCACGTCTTCGGGGAGCCGGGCGCGCAGCCCGGTCGAGGGTCCTTGGATCACGGGGACTTCCTACGTGCTCTCCCGGGCCCGGCACAACCGGGTTTCCGCCCGCCGCCCGCGCCCGGAGACGGGTCCGCCCCGGCCGGGCACGAGGCCGGCCGGGGCGGAACCGCGGAGCGCGGGGGCGTCAGCCGAGGAGGCCGAGCGCCTTGTTCAGCGTCGCGGAGGGACGCATGATCTCGGCTGCCTTGGCCGGGTCGGGCTGGTAGTAGCCGCCGATCTCGGCCGGGGAGCCCTGGACCGCGATGAGCTCGCGGACGATGGTCTCCTCGGACTCCGCCAGGGTCTTGGCGAGCGGCTCGAAGGCCGCGGCGAGCTTCGGGTCGTCGATCTGGCGGGACAGCTCCTGGGCCCAGTACAGGGCCAGGTAGAAGTGGCTGCCGCGGTTGTCGATGCCGCCCAGCTTGCGGCTCGGCGACTTGTCCTCGTTGAGGAAGGTGCCGGTCGCGCGGTCCAGGGTGTCGGCCAGCACCTGGGCGCGGGCGTTGCCGGTGGTGGTGGCGAGGTGCTCGAAGGAGACGGCCAGCGCGAGGAACTCACCGAGGGAGTCCCAGCGCAGGTAGTTCTCCTTGACCAGCTGCTGGACGTGCTTGGGGGCGGAGCCGCCGGCGCCGGTCTCGAAGAGGCCGCCGCCGTTCATCAGCGGGACGACCGACAGCATCTTGGCGCTGGTGCCCAGCTCCAGGATGGGGAAGAGGTCGGTCAGGTAGTCGCGCAGCACGTTGCCGGTCACCGAGATGGTGTCCTCGCCGCGGCGGATGCGCTCCAGGGAGTACGCGGTGGCCTTGACCGGGGACAGGATCTCGATGGTGAGACCGTCGGTGTCGTGGTCGGCCAGGTACGTCTTGACCTTGGCGATCAGCTGCGCGTCGTGCGCGCGGCCCTCGTCGAGCCAGAAGACGGCCGGGACGCCGGTGGCGCGGGCGCGGGTGACGGCGAGCTTGACCCAGTCCTGGATCGGCGCGTCCTTGGTCTGGCAGGCGCGGAAGATGTCACCGGCGGCGACCTCCTGCTCCAGGACCGTGTTGCCCGCGGCGTCGACGAGGCGGACGGTGCCGGCGCTCGCGATCTCGAAGGTCTTGTCGTGGCTGCCGTACTCCTCGGCCTTCTGGGCCATCAGGCCGACGTTCGGCACCGAGCCCATGGTGGCCGGGTCGAAGGCGCCGTGGGCGCGGCAGTCGTCGACGACGACCTGGTAGACGCCCGCGTAGCTGCTGTCCGGGAGGACGGCGAGGGTGTCGGCCTCGGCGCCGTCCGGGCCCCACATGTGGCCGGAGGTGCGGATCATGGCCGGCATCGAGGCGTCGACGATGACGTCGGACGGCACGTGCAGGTTGGTGATGCCCTTGTCGGAGTCGACCATCGCCAGGGCCGGGCCCTCGGCGATCTCGGCGTCGATCGAGGCCTTGATCGCGTCGCCGTCGGCGAGGGCGCCGAGGCCGTTCAGGATGGTGCCGAGGCCGTCGTTGGGGGACAGGCCGGCGGCGGCGAGGGTCTCGCCGTAGCGGGCGAACGTCTTCGGGAGGAAGGCGCGGACCACGTGGCCGAAGATGATCGGGTCGGAGACCTTCATCATCGTGGCCTTGAGGTGCACGGAGAACAGGACGCCCTCGGCCTTGGCCCGCTCGATCTGGTCGTTGAGGAAGGTGCGCAGGGCGTCGACGTGCAGGACGGACGCGTCCACGACCTCACCGGCGAGGACCGGTACGGAGTCGCGCAGGACGGTGACGGCGCCGTCGGCGGCGACGTGCTCGATGCGGAGCGCGCCGGCCTCGGCGATCACGGTGGACTTCTCGGTGGAGCGGAAGTCGTTCTCGCCCATGGTGGCGACGTTCGTCTTCGACTCGGAGGTCCAGGCGCCCATGCGGTGCGGGTGGGCCTTGGCGTAGTTCTTCACCGAGGCGGGGGCGCGGCGGTCGGAGTTGCCCTCGCGCAGGACCGGGTTGACGGCGCTGCCCTTGACCTTGTCGTAGCGGGCGCGGATCTCGCGCTCCTCGTCGGACTTCGGGTCGTCCGGGTAGTCCGGAAGGGCGTAGCCCTGGCCCTGGAGCTCGGCGATCGCGGCCTTCAGCTGCGGGATCGAAGCCGAGATGTTGGGCAGCTTGATGATGTTCGCTTCCGGCGTCTTCGCCAGCTCGCCGAGCTCGGCGAGGGCGTCGGCGATCCGCTGGCTCTCCTCAAGGTGCTCGGGGAAGCTGGCGATGATCCGACCGGCCAGGGAGATGTCACGGGTCTCGACATTCACACCGGCCGTCGACGCGTACGCCTGGATGACAGGCAGGAAGGAATACGTCGCGAGGGCCGGGGCCTCGTCAGTGTGCGTGTAGATGATGGTCGAGTCAGTCACCGGATGCTCCGCTCCACAGTCTGCGTCTCTCGTCTGCAACATTGCTCGACATCAAGATATCTCGTGATCGGGGCTGTCTGGACAGCCCCCTGCCGCAAGCGTGACGAGACGCGTGTCACCCCCGGCGGGCCCGGGGCGCGCAAAAGGCGTCGCCCCCCGCCGTCACTGGCGGGGGGCGACGCCTCCGGGCGGCTCCTAGGCCCGGATCTCCTTGGGGTTCTGTCCGTACTCGTTGGCTCCGGGGTGACCCTCGGTGGCCATCAGGATCAGGATCCAGATCCAGCCGACGAACGGGATGAAGCTCACCAGGTACCACCATCCGGACTTTCCGGTGTCGTGCAGACGGCGCACCGAGAGGCCGAGGGACGGCAGGAGGATGGCGAGCGTGTAGATCCAGCCGAGGACCGGGTAGGTGCCGAGGACAAAGTCGAGCACCGTGAGGACGATCACGATCGGGACGTTCCAGAGGACGAACATCCAGTATTCCTGGCGGCGGGCACGGCCGGCGAAGTCGGCGTACCGCTTGATGACGTCGAGGTAGTAGTTCACGAGTCCCCCTGAGGACGGAACCTGCGGCCCTCCCCGTCGAAAATGGGCCGGGCCGGGCTTATGCCCTCCCTACGGCACTCCCAAGCCACTTCGAACCACCTGAATGCGGCCAACCTCCCTGGTTTCAGGGGCAGTTGACGACGACCGGGGCGGAAGTGACGGCACCTCCGCAGCGGGGCGGGGCGGCGGCCGCTCAGGAAGCGGCGGCCGCCGTCACCGGGAGGGTGACCTCGAAGCGGCAGCCGCCGGGGACGTTGTGGACGGCGGTACGGCCTGCGTGGGCCTCCACGATGCCCCGTACGATCGCCAGCCCCAGCCCCGCCCCGGCTCCCACCGGGGCCCCGGCTCGGGACCCCGTGCCCGCACCCGGCGCGGGCACCGGCGTACGCGCCACCGCTCCCCGCCAGCCCGTGTCGAACACCCTCGGCAGGTCCTCCGCCGGGATCCCCCCGCAGCCGTCGGTCACCGACAGCACCACGACCCCGTCGTCCGCCCCGGCATCGGCCGCGATGGCGACCGTACCGTCGGCCGGCGTGTGCCGGATGGCGTTGACCAGCAGGTTCGCCAGGACCCGGGACATCTCCTTGGCATCGACCTCCACCGGCACCCGTTCCACCGCCTCCCCCACCAGCCGGACCCCGTGCTCCCGCGCCAGCGGGTCCACCCCGGACAGCGCCTCCGCGACGAGGTCGTACAGCGACATCCGGCTCGGGCTCAGCGCCAGCGCCCCCGCGTGGATGCGCGACAGCTCGAACAGGTCCCCGACCATCGTGTTGAGCCGCTCCACCTCGGTGCGGATCTGCCGGTGGTAGCGGCCCGGATCGGCGGCCATGCCGTCCTCCAGCGCCTCCGACATCGCCCGCAGCCCGGCCAGCGGGGTCCGCAGGTCGTGCGAGATCCAGGCCACCAGCTCCCGCCGCGAGGCCTCCAGCGCCCGCTCCCGCTCCCGCGAGGCGGCCAGCCGGTCGCTGGTCGCCGCGAGCTCCCGGGACAGCGCCTCCAGTTCGGCGGTGGTCTGCCCGGGCGGCGCGGCGAACCGGCCCCCGTCACCGAAGTCCCGTGCGGCCAGCGAGAGTTCCCGGCTCCTGGCCACCACCCACCGGCCCAGCAGCAGCGCCGTGGCCAGCGAGACCACCGCCGCCATCGCCACCACCAGGGTGACCACGCCGAGGTCGTGCGGGGACAGGAACATGGCCTCGGCCACGGCCAGCGTCCCGGCCAGCATGGCGGTGACCGTCACCCCGGCGATCACGGCGAGGGAGACGGCGACCGAGCGGCGCCGCACGAGGCGCAGCACGCCCGCGCCCAGCACCCCCGCGCACGCGGCCCCGCCGAGCGCGAACAGCGCGATGAGCAGCACGTCCTTCACGCCGCCACCGCCCCACCGGGCTCGAAGCGGTAGCCGACGCCCCACACCGTCTGGATCAGCAGCGGCCGGGCCGGGTCCTCCTCGATCTTGGCGCGCAGTCTGCGTACGTGCACGGTCACCGTCGACAGGTCCCCGAAGTCCCAGCCCCACACCTCGCGCATCAGCTCCTCGCGCCCGTGCGCCCGGCCGGGATGCCGCAGGAAGTGCGCGAGGAGGTCGAACTCCCTCAGGGTGAGGGCGAGTTCGGCGCCGTGGCGGGTGGCCCGGTGGGTCGCGGGGTCGAGCGAGAGCCCGGCGCCGGTCAGCGGCGCGGGCACGGGAGCGGCGCCCGCGGCCCGGCTGCGCCGCAGGACGGAGGTGACCCGCAGGACCAGCTCGCGCGGGCTGAAGGGCTTGGTGACGTAGTCGTCCGCGCCGACCTCCAGGCCGGTGATCCGGTCGTCCTCGTCGCCCCGCGCGGTCAGCATGATCACGGGTACGGGTCCGGTCGCGCGCAGCCGCCGGCACACCTCCAGCCCGTCGATCCCGGGCAGCATCAGGTCGAGGACGACCAGGTCCGGACGGGCCCGTCCGGCGGCTTCGAGGGCGGCGGGGCCGTCGCCCGCCTCCTCCACGGCGAAGCCGGCCCGCCGCAGGTAACCGGCGACGACCTCGGAGACGGTCGGGTCGTCGTCGACGACGAGGATCCGCGCGGGCGCCGTTTCGCGCGGGGGCGCCGCTTCCATGCTGTTCATGCCCCCAGCCTCCCATCCCCCGCCCGCCACCGGACCCCCGCCCGGGGCCGCCGGGGGTGACGTCCGCGTTTCGTAAGGAGCTCGGAGCCCCGTTCGGGGCCCGGCGTTCCTACGGTGAGGACGTGACCTTGACCGTGAATGCTGATCCCTTCCCGCCCTGCCCGACGACGACCCTGCTGGTGATCGCGAAGGAACCCCTGCCGGGCCGGGTCAAGACCCGGCTCACCCCGCCGTTCACCCCGGCCGAGGCGGCCGCCCTGGCCGAGGCCTCGCTCGCCGACACCCTGGCCGCCGTCGCCGCGGCCCCCGCCGCGCGCCGGGTCCTCGTACTCGACGGGCGGCCCGGCCCCTGGCTGCCGCCCGGCTTCGAGGTGCTCCCGCAGTCGGCGGGGACCCTGGACGAGCGTCTCGCCGCGGCCTTCGGGGCCTGCTCCGGGCCCGCGCTGCTGATCGGCATGGACACCCCGCAGGTCACGCCCGAGCTGCTGACCGTCGGCTGGGACAAATGCGACGCCTGGTTCGGGCCCGCCGTCGACGGCGGCTTCTGGGCGCTGGGCCTCGCCGAGCCGGACCCCGCGCTGCTGCGCGGGGTGCCGATGTCGGTCCCGGAGACGGGCGCCCTCCAGTACGCGCGCCTGCGGGCGGCCGGGCTGCGGACCGGGCGGCTCCCGCTGCTGCGGGACGTGGACACGGCCGAGGACGCCCGGCTGGTGGCGGCCTCGGCTCCGGCGGGGGCGTTCGCGGCCCGGCTGGCGGCCCTGCCCGGCGGGACGCCGGCGGTGCGGGGGTGACGGCCGCCGCGGCCTGGACCGCCGACGACCCTTACTCCCTGGCCCTGCGCAGCGGGCGGGGTCCCCTGTACCTGCGGCGGCGGGACGGCTGGCTGCTGCCGCTGGAGGTGGAGCGCTGGTGCGAGGCTCCCGACGAAGCCGACCGGACCGTGCTCGGGCGCTGCCGCGGGGCGGTGCTCGACATCGGCTGCGGCCCCGGGCGGCTGGTGGCGGCGCTGGCCGCCAGGGGCCACCGGGCCCTGGGCATCGACGTGAGTCCGGAGGCGGTGGCCCGTACGGCCCGCGCGGGCGGCAGCGCCCTGCACCGGTCGGTCTTCGACTCCCTTCCCGGCGAAGGGCGTTGGGGCACGGCCCTGCTGATCGACGGGAACATCGGCATCGGCGGCGACCCCGCCGCCCTGCTGGGACGGATGGCCGAGGTCCTCGCGGCCTCGGGATCTCTGATCGTGGAGTGCGCGGAGGTGGACGTGGACGAGCGCTGCGAGGTCCGGGTCGCGGACGGCCGCGGGGCCCTGGGCACGCCCTTCGTCTGGGCCCGCGTCGGCGCCGCCGCGCTGACCGCGCACGCCGGGGCGCGGGGGTGGGTCCGCGCGGACCAGTGGACGGTCGCCGGGCGCGTGTTCGTGGAACTGCGGCGGCGCGCGGGGGCGGTTCCGCGGCCCTCGGACGGACGGCCGGACCGGGCGGTAGGCCCCTGACCGTCCGGTGCCGTACCCGCGGCGGGGGGCCGCGCCGGGCCGTTCCCCCTGTTCGGCGGCGCTCGTTGGACTTTCCGCCGAGGGCGTCCGGCGGCCACGGTCCGGACAGCGCATTGCGCGGGGAGGTGGCGGCGGATTGGATCGGCGGGATCAAGACGGCGGGACCGCTGCCCGGCGTCGACCGGGGGGAAAGCGCATGACCACCACGCCCGACGGCCACACGCCCTGGCCCGCGGAATTCGTCGACCGCTACTGGGCGGCCGGGTACTGGCGCGGCAACACGCTGGACGACCTGCTGCGCGACCGGGCCCTGCGGTACGGGCCGCACACCGCGCTCGTGCACGGCGACACCCGTGTCACCTACGCGAACCTGAACCGGCGCGTGGACCGCATGGCCGCCGGAATCCGGTTGCTCGGCCTCCGTCCCGGCCAACGGGTCCTCGTCCAGCTGCCGAACGTCCCCGAGTTCGTCGTCACCGCGTTCGCGCTGATGCGCGCCGGCGTGGTCCCCGTGTTCGTTCCGCTCCCGTACCGCGCGGACGGGGTGTCGCACCTCGTCCGCGCCACCCAGGCCGTCGGCTACGTCGCCCCCTCGACGTACCGGGGCTTCGACCACACGGCGATGGCCACGGAGATCGCCGCCCGAGAACCCTTCCTGCGGCGGGTGTTCACCCTGGAATCGCCGGACTCCCCGCCCCCGTACGGCGGTGGCTTCACGACCGACCCGGCGGGCTGCCACTACTTCCCGCTGGGCTCCGTCGACGCCCCTCCCGGCCCGGCGCTCGCGCCGGGCGCGGACCGGGTGGCCCTCCTGTTCCCGTCCGGCGGCGGCCCCGCGACGCCCCGGCTCGTTCCGCGCACCCACGAGGCCTACGCCTACCAGGCCCGGGCCGCCGCGGAGGTGGTGTCACTGACCCGGGACGACGTGTACCTCGCCGCGCTGCCCGCCGGGTCCGACTTCGTCTTCGGCTGCCCCGGCATCGTCGGGACCCTCTCCGTCGGCGGCACCGTCGTCCTGGCCGAGGACGCGGATCCCGCCGCGTGCCTTCCGGTCGTCGAACGGGAGCGGGTCACCGTCACATCGCTGTCGCCCGCCGCCGTACGGGCCTGGCTCGACGCGCCCGGCCCGGCCCGGTGCGACACGAGCAGCCTGCGCCTGGTGCAGGTCGGCGGCGCGCCCCTGGAGCGGGAGACCGCCGAACGGATCGGCCCCGCGTGGGACTGCCGCCCGCAGCAGGTCTTCGCCATGCCCGAGGGACTGCTCGTCCTGACCCGGCCCGGCGATCCGGACGGGGCCGTGCTCACCACGCACGGCCGCCCGCTCTCGCCCGGCGACGAGGTCCGCCTGGTCGACGCCGACGGCGAGGACGTGCCCGACGGGGAGAGCGGCGAACTCCTGGTCCGGGGCCCGTACACCGCGCGGGGCTACTTCCGGGCGCCCGGCGAGAACGCGCGCGCCTTCACCGCCGACGGCCGCCTGCGCACCGGCGTCCGCGCGCGGCGCACCCCGGACGGCAACCTGGTGGTGGCCGTCCCCGACCGGGCGGAACCGGCCCCCGGAACCCCTCCGGCAGAATGAGGTCATGAACGGCACACGACACCTCATCGGTTCGGGCTCGCCCCTGGAGCCCGAGATCGGCTTCTCCCGGGCCGTCCGCGTCGGCCCCTACGTGGCGGTCGCCGGCACCGCCCCCATCGGGGACGACGGCGCCACCGTCGGACCGGGTGACGTCCACGCCCAGACCGTGCGCTGCCTGGACATCGCCGAACGGGCGCTGGAGGCCGCCGGGGCCTCGCTGGACGACGTCGTCCGTACGCGGATCATGCTCACGGACGTCACGACGTGGCGGGAGGCGGCGCGGGCGCACGGGGAGCGGTTCGCCTCCGTCCGGCCCGTCACCACCTTCGTCGAGGTGTCCCGTTTCATCGATCCCGCCTGGCTGGTCGAGGTCGAGGTCGACGCCGTCCTCCCGTAGGCCGCCCCGTGCCGGATCCCGCCCGGCCGCTCAGACCCGTTCGAAGACGTGCGTGTGGCCTATGGACGTGAAACCGCGCCTGGCGTACCAGGTGCGCGGCCAGTCCTGGGTGTCGGCGATCAGGAAGCGGATGCCGCATCCCGCGTCGGCGGCCCGGCGCAGGGCCGCGTCCAGGACCGCTCCGGCGTGCCCGCGGCCGAGGTGGGCCTCGGCGGTGACCAGGTCCTCGATCTGGGCCGTGCCCGTCCGCGGGTCCGCGTAGAGGTCGGCCCAGGAGGCTATCTCGCCCTCGCGGGTGCGGGAGCCGATGAACCGTACGAGCTCGGCGCCCCGGCGGCGGCTGCCGCGCTGGTCGACGAGGGCCCGGACGGTCTCCTCCCCGGCCTCCGGCAGGAAGCCCCGCCAACGCCGGGTCAGCGGGTCCCGCAGCGCGTCGAGTTCCACCTCCCGGGCGTGCGCGCCGTCGGGGACGGAATCGGTGTGGAGCATGACGAGATAGGACGAGTGCGTGTACCCGGCCCGCGTCAGCCACGGCCCGCAGGCCGTCGCGGTGTCCTCGTCGAAGACGGAGACCATCCGGTGCTCCAGGTGACCCAGGAGTTCCTCGGCCCGTGCGGGCAGCGCCGCGGGGTCGACGGCCCGCTCGACGACGATCTGGTTGGCGGACCAGGTGCGGGCGAAGGCGTCGTCGAGGGCGGCGAACCCGCCCGGGAACTCGACGGTCCGCGCCGCCTGGCGGCGGGCGAAGGCGGTCAGGAAGGCATTGATCCGAGGAAGTTCGGTGCCCGGTTCGATCGGCTGCGGATGCGGCTGCTGCGGGTGCTGCGTCGGCTCGGTCGGCATGGGCCGAGCCTAGGCATCCGCTCCCCGCTCCCGCCTCCGATTTCCGGCTCATCGACGCCGCCCGGGCGCCGTCCCTCCGCGTCCCGCGCCGGGGCCCGGGACGCCCCGAGGGGTCTCGTCCCGGGCCGCGGCGCGGGCGGGTGGGCGGTGCTCAGCCGATGTGGAAGGAGTCCCCGTAGACCTTCCAGTCGAGCGGGGTGTTGAGGTTCAGGTTGCCCTTCTTCAGGAAGACCCGCTGCGCGGTGTCGACGCGGCTGGTGTCGCTGTGTGCCTCCTCCTGCTTCATCGCCCAGACGCGGGCGTCGAGGAAGGCGTTCAGCCAGGTGGTCTCGTTGCCGCCCTGGGCCGGGGGCTTGGCCTTGGTGAGGGCCCGCTTGCGGATGTTGCGGAAGCTGGTGGAGTCGCTTCCGTCGCCGTGCATCACTATGGCGTCGTAGTAGATGAACTGCCCGAGGGTGCCGACGCCGTCGCTCTTGCCCTGGCCGACGGCGGGGTTGAAGTAGACGCGGTCGCGCTCGTGGTCCTGCGCCTTCTTGAACTCGGCGTCGGTGGCGGCCTTGGCCCAGTCCTTGGTGAAGTTGGGGTCGAGGCCGGCGTGCGAGTCGCCGCCGTTGACCTTGCGCAGGGCGGGCAGGTACTTGGCGAGCACGTTGCCCGGCTTGACCTGCGTGTAGTACTCGACGAGGTCGAGCATGTCGCCGGTGCCGGAACAGAACCCGATGATGCCGGCGGTGTAGCCGCGCCCGTCGCGTATGTCCTCGATGTACTTGTACTGCGCCTTCCAGTCCAGCGAGGAGTTCTCCGCGCTGGAGACGATCTGCATGGCGATGTCCTTCTTCGCCGGGTCGTCGAGCCCGGTCGCCGCCGCCGCGGCGGGGGAGGCCGCGGCCGGGGCCGCCGCCGGGGTGGCGGTGGCGTGCGCGGCGACGGGGGCGGCGAGGAGCGCGGCGCCGAGCAGGGCGCCGATCGTCATGGTCTTGCGGCGGGGAGTGAACACAGGTCCTCCGTACGGTGGTTGAGCCTGCCTCGACTTCATTAGGAAACTTTCCTACCAGACATCCGGGGTGGCCGACACCCCCCGCGGAAGAAGTCCGGAGGAGACCAATCCGCCCGGGCGGCGGCTCCGAAGTCCTCCATGACCGACGCAGCCACCGTCCCGGAGGACCGCCATGACCCGTACGCGACGCCGCCCCGCAGGTCACGGCCGGAGGGGGCCCGCGTGAGGCGGCCGATCCCCTTCGGCACACCGCAGGAACGGTCCGCCCCCGACCTCCCCGGGATCATGGAACACGTCGCCCGCGGCGACCAGGACGCCTTCGCCGCGCTCTACGACGTGATCGCGGGCCCCGTCCACGGGATCGTCGTCAAGGTCCTGCGGGACCGGGCGCAGTCCGAGGAGGTCACCCAGGAGGTCCTGATCGAGGTCTGGCGCCAGGCTCCGCGCTACCGCCCCGACAAGGGCACCGTCATGACCTGGGTGCTGACCATCGCGCACCGGCGCGCGGTGGACCGGGTCCGTTCGGCCCAGGCCGCGACCGCCCGCGAACAGGACACGGCGGCGCGCGAACACGCCCGCCCCTACGACGAGGTGAGCGAGCAGGTGGAGATCCGGCTGGAGGGGGAACAGGTGCGCCGCTGTGTGCGCGGGCTGACCGAACTCCAGCGCCAGGCCGTCAGCCTGGCCTACTACGGGGGGCTCACGTACCGGGAGGTCGCCGAGACCCTCCAGACCCCGCTGCCCACGGTCAAGACACGGCTGCGCGACGGGCTGATCCGGCTGCGCGACTGCATGGGGGTCACGGCATGAGCCGCACGAGAACCGGCACCGAGCAGCTGCACTCGCTCTCCGGGGCCTACGCCCTGAACGCGCTGGACCGGGCCGAACGGGACGCGTTCGAGCGGCACTTGGAGCAGTGCCCGCAATGCGCGCAGGACGTAAGGGAGTTCGCGGCGACGGCCGCCCGGCTCGGCGCGGGAGTGGCACTGCCCGCCCCACCGGGGATGCGGGCGGCTGTCCTGGGCCGCATCGACGGGGTCCGGCAGCTGCCGCCGGCCCGCCGGGGCATCGCCACCCTGCGCCGACGGGCCCTGCCGCTGGCGCTCGCGGCCTGCCTGACCGGGGTGCTGGCCCTCGGCGGGACCGCGGTGTGGGAACACCAGCGGGCCCGGCAGTCGGCCGAGGCGCTCCAGGACCTGACGGCGGTACTGGCCGCGCCGGACGCCCGTACGGTGATCAGGCGGTCGGCGTCCGGTGCCACGGCGACGGTGGTGGCCTCACCGTCCCGGGACCGGGCGGCCTTCCTCGGCTCCGGGCTGCCGACGGCCCCGGAGGGGCGGACCTACCAGCTGTGGCTGGCCGACGGGGGCACGATGCGGCCGGCGGGACTCATGAGCGGCGACGGCGCCTCCGTCCTGACGGCCCCCATCGGCCGCGCGACGGCGGTCGGCCTGACCCTGGAACCCACGGGCGGCTCCCCCGCCCCGACCGGCCCTCCGCTCCTCCTCGTCCCCCTCCCCCACTGACCCCGGGCCCCGCCGGGCGGCGGGGCGGGTGCCGGGACGGGGCGGGGCGGGGCGGGTGCCGGGTCGGGACGGGGCGGGGGCGGGGCGGCGTGCGTGGCTCTGGCACATTCGGGTTCCTTCCGGGCATCCTTGCGTACATGCGAGCCTTATCCGCCATATAACCTCTTACATGCACCCAGCCCTCCAGGCTCCCGCCCGCCCGTACCGACACCAGGAGGCGCCGATGGCCCTCGTCGTGATCCGCCACGCCCCCGTGCCCGCCCCCGATCCGCTCGCCCCCGCCCTGGACGCCGGCGGAGCGTCCGGGCCGGAGATCCGGCGCTGCGACCCCTGGTCGGGGGATCCACTGCCGGCCGGGCTCAAGGACATCGAGGGCCTGGTCCTGACCGGGGACACCCCGGAGGCCCTCCCCCTGCTGCGGGAGGCGCTGGCCGCGGAGGTGCCGGTACTGGCCCTCGGCGGTGGGGCGGACCTGCTGGCCCGCGCCGCCGGCGGATCGACGCCGCCCGCCCCCCGGGCCCCGGAAGCCGCCGATCCGCTGCTCGGCGGCGGGGACGACCGCGACGACCGCGACGGCCGCGACGGCCGCGACGGCCGCCCGGTACCGGCCCCGGCGTTCCGGGTCGGCGGCAGTGCGTGGGGGCTCACGACCCCGCCCGAGGGCGACGGGGCCGGGGGTCTGCTCGGCCGGTTCGCGGCGCTGGTGGCCGGGCGGGCCGAACACACCGCCACCCGGGCCTTCTTCACCCCGCGCGCCGACGCCTGGGAGGAGCGGTTCGCCTACCAGACCCCGGCCTACGAGGCGGCCGTGTCCCGGATGGGCCTCACGGAGGGCGGGACCGCGGTCGACCTCGGCTGCGGCAGCGGCCGTGCGCTGCCCGCGCTGCGGAGGCTGGTCGGCGCCTCGGGCACGGTGCTCGGCGTGGACCTCACGCCCGCCATGCTCACGGCCGCCGCCCGCGAGGGCCGGACCGGCCCGGGGCGGCTGCTGCTGGTCGCCGACTGCGCGCGGCTCCCGCTGGCCGCCGGGACGGTGCACGGCATCTTCGCCGCCGGCCTGCTGGACCATCTGCCGAAGCCGCGCACCGCGCTCGCCGAGTGGGCCCGGGTCTGCGCGCCCGGCGGGGAGCTGCTGCTGTTCCACCCCTCGGGCCGGGCCGAACGCGCCGCCCGCCACGGCCGTCCGCTCAGCCCCGACGACCCCCTGGCCGAGCCCAGCCTCCGCCCGGCCCTGGAGGCGACGGGCTGGCACCTCGCGGAGTACGAGGACGCCCCGGACCACTTCCTGGCCCGGGCCCGGCGCCCGTGAGCCCGGCGCCCCCGATCAGGCAGCCGGCTCCGCCGGATCCGCGGGCAGGTTCAGCTGCCAGGAGACGCCGAAGCGGTCGTTGAGCCAGCCGAACCGGGGGCTGAAGCCGTAGGAGTCCAGGGGCATCAGCTCCTCGCCCCCTTCGGCGAGGGCCCCGTAGAGGCGGTCGATCTCGGCGACGCTCTCGCACTCCACGAACAGCGACACGGCCGGGGTGAAGCCGAAGTCGTGCTTGACGTGGCTGTCGATGCACATGAGGCGCTGGCCGGCGAGCGAGAAGGTGGCCTTCACCACCGTGCCCTCCTCGCCGGGCCCCTCGGGCCCGTAGCGGACGACGTCGATGATCCCGGAGTCCTCGAACAGCGAGGTGTAGAGGTTCATCGCCTCTTCCGCCCTGCCCTCGAACATCAGGAACGTGGTGATCTTCTGTGGCAGCGAGGCCATCGTGCCCGCCTTCCGCGTGATGGTGTGGGCCGTTCGCCTCCGAGGCTAGGACACGCCTGTGACAGCGGCTCCGGGACATCGCCGCGGTCCGCCGGACCCTGCGCACCGCCCGGCCCGGCCGCACGGGAGTTCCACCTCTCGGTCAGAGCCAGCCGTTGCGCCGGAAGCCGCGGTGGATGACGAAGCAGGCGGCCGCCATCACGGCGACCACGATCGGGTAGCCGTAGGTCCAGTGGAGTTCGGGCATGTTGTCGAAGTTCATGCCGTAGACCCCGCAGACCATGGTCGGGACGGCGACGATCGCCGCCCAGGCGGTGATCTTGCGCATGTCCTCGTTCTGGGCGACCGTCACCTGCGCGAGGTGTGCCTGGAGGACGGAGTCGAGCAGGCCGTCGTAGGCGTTGATCTGCTCGGTGGCGCGGATCAGGTGGTCGGACACGTCGCGGAAGTAGGCGCGGGCCTCGGCCGGGATGACCGGTATCGGCTCCGTGGCGAGGTGCTGGAGCGGCCGGCCGAGCGGCGACACCGCCCTGCGCAGTTCGAGGAGTTCGCGCTTGAGCTGGTAGATCCGGCCCGCGTCGCCGCGCCCGCCGTGCTCGCTGAACACGGCCGTCTCGACCGCGTCCATGTCGCTCTGCACGGCGTCGGTGACGGCCACGTAGTCGTCGACGACGTGGTCCGCGATGGCGTGCAGCACCGCCGCCGGCCCCTTGGCCAGCTGCCCGGGCTCCGCCTCCAGCGCTTCCCGGACGGGGCCGAGGGTGCCGCGGCCGCCGTGCCGGATGGTGATCACGAAGTCCTCGCCGACGAAGGCCATCAGCTCGCCGGTCTCGACGACCTCGCTGGTCGCCGTCAGCTCCTCGTGCTCGACGTAGCGCACGGTCTTGAAGACGGCGAAGAGGGTGTCGTCGTAGCGCTCCACCTTGGGACGCTGGTGGGCGTTGACGGCGTCCTCGACGGCGAGCGGGTGCAGCCCGAACAGTTGCGCGAGTCCGGCGAGCTCCTCCTGGGAGGGCTCGTGCAGGCCGATCCAGACGAAGCCGTCGCCCGTCTTGCGGACCCGGCGCAGCGCCTCCTCCACCTCGGCGCAGTCCTCCTGCCGGACGCCGTCGCGGTAGACGAGGCAGTTGACGACGGCGCTGCCGAGCGGGGAGCGGGCGGGGTGGCTGAGGTCGACGGCCCGCCGGTAGCCGCGTCGAACGGCCCGGCGCAGGTTGCTGAACATGGACAAGGACGTACTCCCCTTCGGCGGATCAGCGGACAGTCTGCCACCGCCCCCGCCCCGCGCCCGCTACACCGGCCTCAGTGACTCCTGCGCGCTCTCGGCGACCACCCGCGCGACGAGGGCCAGCGCGGGCGAGTCGAGCTTCCACTGCTGCCAGTACAGGGGTACGTCCAGCGGGCGCTCGGGGGCCAGTTCCAGCAGCCGCCCGGAGCGGATCAGGGGATCCGCCTGCGTCTGGGGCACCAGCCCCCACCCGAGTCCGGCGGCCACCGCGTCGCGGAAGCCCTCCGAGGTCGGCACGTGGTGCCGGGCCCGGGAGGCGCCCGAGGCGCCGTCGGTGAGCCCCCGTACGAAGGCGTCCTGGAGCTCGTCCCGCCGGTCGAACACGATCAGCGGGGCCTCGCACAGGTCCCGTGCCGGTGCCCCCGTCAGGTGGCGGGCGGCGAAGCCGGGGCTGGCCACCGCCAGGTAGCGCACCAGGCCGAGCGCGCGCACCGTGCAGCCCGCGACCGGGTCCGGCGAGGAGGTGACGGCCGCCATCACCTGGCCCTCCCGCAGCAGCGCCGTCGTGTGGCCCTCGTCCTCGCGGTACAGCTCGAAGCAGACCGGCGGGTCCTGCGGCACCCGGGTGAGCGCGGGCAGGAACCAGGTGGCGAGCGAGTCCGCGTTCACCGCCATCGGCAGCCGCACCGGGCCGAGTCCGTCGGCGGCTCCCATCCCCAGCTCGGCCCGCGCGTCGCGCTCCAGACGGGCCAGCTGCCGGGCGAAGCGGATCACCACCTCGCCCGACTCGGTCGGCCGCACCGGCTTGGTCCGCATCAGCAGCACCCGCCCCGTGCGCTGCTCCAGTGACTTCACCCGCTGGCTGACGGCGGAGGGGGTCACGTGCAGGGCGGAGGCCGCGGCGTCGAAGGTTCCCTCGTCGACGACCGCGAGCAGGGTCCGCACCTGTTCGAGGGGGAGCTCGTCCATCATGGGCGCTAATGGTACGTAAAAATCTTTAGCTGTACTCAGCCACACGCCGTGCCTACGGTCGGTTCCATGAACAACGGCATCACCACAGCGGCCCTGGCCGGTTTCGGCACCGGCCTTTCCCTCATCGTCGCCATCGGCGCCCAGAACGCCTTCGTCCTGCGCCAGGGCGCGCGCCGGCACGCCGTGCTCGCGGTGGTCGCCATCTGCGCCGTCTCCGACGCGCTGCTCATCACCCTCGGCGTGGCCGGGGTCGGCGCGTTCGTCACCGCCTGGCCGGCCGCCCTGACCGCCGTCGCGATCGCCGGGGGCACCTTCCTCGTCTGCTACGGGATCCTCGCGGCGCGCCGGGTGCTGCGCCCCGCCCCGGGCGCGGCCCTCGGTACCGGGGGCGCCCCCGCCGGCTCCGCCCGTGCGGCGGTGCTGACCTGCCTGGCGATGACCTGGCTCAACCCGCACGTCTACCTGGACACCGTGCTGCTGGTCGGGTCGCTGGCCGCGGACCGGGGCGACCTGCGCTGGGCCTTCGGCACCGGGGCGGCGCTGGCCAGCCTGATCTGGTTCGGCGCGCTGGGCTACGGCGCCCGGCTGCTGAGCGGGCTGCTCGCGCGTCCGGGGGCCTGGCGGGTGCTGGACGGGCTGGTGGCCGCCACCATGGTGACGATGGGCGGCATGCTGCTGGCCCGGGCCTGACCGGGGGCCGGGCCGCCTGACCGGGGGCGGGGCCGCCTGACCGGGGCCGGGCCGCCCGGCCGGTCCGGCGGCCGTGGTACTGATGCCTGACGGCCGCGCATCCCCGCCCGGCCCGCCGCAGCCTCCAGGAGCCGCCGCCGTGCCCGACCGCCGCCCGCCCCAGGACCCCGCCACGCCGTCCGCCTCCTCTTCGTCCGAGACGGTGCGCGCGCACTACGCCGGCCTGGCGGGCCCCCTCGTCGCCGCGACCGGGGTCGTGCTGGACCTCCACGGCCGGGTCCTGGTCCTGGCCACCTCCTACAAGGACGGCCTGGAGCTGCCCGGCGGCACGGTGGAGGACACCGAGACCCCGGAGGAGGGGCTCGCCCGCGAGCTGAAGGAGGAGCTCGACCTGTCCGTCCCGGTCGGCCGGCTGCTCGCGGTGGACTCCTGCCCGCCCGGCGCGCTCGGCCGCTCGCTCGTGGTCCACGTCCACCTGGTCGGGCCGCTCGACCCGGCCCGGATCGCGGGGATCTCCTTCCCCGACGGGGAGATCACCGAGGCCCACTGGCTCGCCCCGGAGGAGGCCGCCGAGCGGCTCCCCGACCGGATCGCGCCCCGGCTGCGGGCCGCCGTGGCCGCGCTGCGCTCGGGCTCGCTGGCGCACCTGGCCGACGGCGTCCCCCAGCCCGGCTCCCCCGCCGGCCTCGACCCGGCCGTCCGCGCCGCCCTGGAACACGCGGGCGGCTACGACGAGGCCGGCCACCGCGCCGCCCGGCCCAAGGCGGTCACCGCCGCGAACGTGCTGTTCACCGATCGGGCCGGGGCGGTCCTGCTCGTACAGCCCGGCTACGGCGAACCGGGCCGCTGGCTGCTGCCCGGGGGCGGCGTGGACAGCGACCTCGGCGAGACCCCCCGGGCCGCGGCCGCCCGCGAGGTCCGCGAGGAGATCGGCCTGGACCTGGAACCGGGCCGCCTCCTCGCCGTCAACTGGTCCCACCGGCCCGGCTTCCCGGCCCGGATCCGCTTCCTCTACGACGGCGGCGTCCTCGACCCGGACACCCTCGCCCGGATCCGCCTGCAGCCGTCCGAACTGCTGCGCTGGCGCACCGCACCCCGCGACGAACTGCGCGGCCTGGTCAAGCCGCTGCTGCGCCGTCAGATCAAGAACTGCCTGAAGGCCAAGGCCCGGGGCGCCGGACCGCTGGAACTCCACGAGGGGCGCCCCCTCGGCCCGAAGCCGCCCAAGCCGCCGAAGGCGCCCAAGGGCCACACCACGTCACTCTGAGCCGGAAATCAGCCCAACCAAATACGACCCTGTTCGGCTCTCCAGCCGAGCAGTTGACAGGCCATTGCCGAAGTTGACATGGCAGATGCACGATAGGGGCAGGCAGGGCGGACCGGCGACGCGCCGCTCCTCCGACTCCTGCACCGAGCGAGGTGGACCCCATGAACGAGCGCCGCGCGGACGGCAGCGCCGGAGACGTCGACTACGGCCGCATCGGCAGCGGCTACGCGGACCACCGGCGCCCGGACCCCCGGATCGCCCGACGCATCGCCGAGGCACTGGGCGACGCCCGTACGGTGATCAACGTGGGCGCCGGTTCCGGATCGTACGAGGGAGCCGCCCGCGCGGTCACCGCCGTGGAACCCTCCCGCGCGATGCGCGCCCGGCGTCCGGCCGGACTGCCCCGGGCGGTCGACGCCGTGGCGGAGGACCTGCCGTTCGCGGACGGGGAGTTCGAAGGCGCCATGCCCCTCTTCAGCGTGCACCAGTGGACCGACGTGAAGGCCGGCCTGCGCGAGGTGCGGCGCGTGACGCGCGGCCCGGTGGTCATCCTGACCTGCGACCCGAAGCTGGTGCGCGACTTCTGGCTGCACTCCTACGCGCCCGAGGTGCTGGAGACCGAGGCGCGCCGCTACCCGCCGATCGAGGACATGGCCGACGCCCTCGGCGGCACCGGAACCGTGGAGACCGTCCCCATTCCGCTGGACTGCACCGACGGTTTCAACGAGGCCTACTACGGCCGCCCCGAGATGCTCCTCGACCCGGCCGCCCGCCAGGCCTGTTCGGCGTGGAGCTTCGTCGACGACGGGGGGCGCCGGCGGTTCACCGAATCCCTGCGCCGCGATCTGGACTCCGGGGCCTGGGACGAGCGCCACGGCCACCTGCGCCGCCTCCCGGCCTACGAGGGCTCCCTGGTCCTCATCCGCGCCACACCGGCCTGACCCCGGACCCCCGACGCCCGACACCCAGCACTCGACGCCCGAAGCCCTTCGCCCACATACCCCCTACCCCTTTGGAGTATCTCCCGCCGGTCCCCTACGATGCGGGCATGAGCACACGGGCGGGGCGACGGGACGGGCGGCACGGGCCGCCCGCGCGCCTGTTCCTGCTGTTCGCCCTGCTCACCGGGATCGTCGCCATGCACGGCCTGGGCCCCGGGCCGCTGAAGCCCGCCTCCGGGCACACCATGCCCGCGGCGGCACCGGCCGCCCACCACACGGCCGGGGACCGCGACCCGGCCGGCCCCTGCGCGTGCCCCGACGACGGCGGCTCCGACGGGCACGGCCTGCACGCCGACCCGACCTGCGCGGCGCCCGGCACGGCCGGCGCCCCGGTCCTGCCCGCCCCGGCGGCGGCCCCCGGAACCCTCCCCGCCGTGGCAGCGGCCGCACACGGGACCGCGCCCGGGTCAGCGGTCCGGGGTCGCGCCCCTCCCTCCCTCAGCGAACTGCAGCTCCTGCGCATATGAGACGGCTCCGGCACCCGTGCCGCCGAGCCAGTCCTCACACCCCAGCACAGGAGCAGCACCATCATGAGCACCCAGCGTTCCCTCGTCCGCCGCACCGCCGCCGTGGTCGCGGCGGCGGCTGCCGCCCTCGTCCTCGCCGCCTGCGGCACCGACTCCGCGAAGGGCTCCGCCGCGGGCGCGCCCACGCACGACGGCCACGCCGCCGGCTCCCCGGCGTCCGCCACGCCCGGCCAGGGCGGGAACAACGCCGCCGACACCGCCTTCGCCCAGGGCATGGTCCCCCACCACCGCCAGGCGGTCGAGATGGCCGGCCTGGCCGCGACCCGCGCCGGATCGCCCGAGGTCAAGGCGCTCGCCGAGGAGATCAGGAAGGCGCAGGACCCGGAGATCAAGACCCTCTCGGGCTGGCTGACCTCCTGGGGGCAGCAGGTCCCCGCCGCCGACGCCGGTCACAGCGGACACGCCATGTCCGGGATGATGACGGGCGGCGAGATGGACGAACTGACCAAGGCCTCCGGAGAGGAATTCGACCGGGCCTTCCTGCGGATGATGATCAAGCACCACGAAGGCGCCGTGGCCATGGCCCGCACCGAGCAGTCCGCCGGCGCGTACGGGCCGGCGAAGGACATGGCCGCCGCGATCATCAGCTCCCAGAGCGCCGAGATCACCCGTATGAACTCCCTCCTCGGCAAGGGCTGACCCCACCCCCGCACCCCCGGGCCGCGGCGCCCCGCGCGCCGCGGCCCGGGGTGATGTGCGGCCCGTGCGGGGCCGTGCCACGCTGGTCACAGACCCGGGCAGGCGACCGTCGCGAGGAACGGGGGCGCGCTGTGGTGCGAGGAGCGAACACCGGATCCCCCGGGCGCCGCGCCGCCGCCGGTTGCGCGGCGCTGCTGCTCGTGGCCCTCACCTCGGGCCCGGCCACCGGGTCGCCGTCCTCTCCGTCCGCCGACGGGACCGGCGGGCTCGACCCACGGATCACGGCGATCATGCACAAGCCGGAGTACCGCAACGCCCAGTGGGGCCTCCTGGAGACCGACCCCGCCGGCGGCCGGGTGGTGCACAGCCTGTCGCCCCGGACGTTCTTCATCCCCGGGTCGACGGCCAAGCTGTTCGGCGTGTCCGGAACCTGGCGGACGCTGGGCGCCGACCACCGCTTCGTGACCCCGCTCCACGCGGTCGGCGAGCGCCACGGCTCCACGCTGACCGGCGATCTGGACCTGGTCGCGCAGGGCGACCTCACGATGGGCGGCCGGACCCGCCCCGACGGCACGGTCGCCTACACCGACCTCGACCACACCTACGCCAACGACTTCCCGGGCGCCACCCTCACCCCGGAGAACCCCCTCGCCGGAATCGACCTGATCGCCCGCCAGGTGCGCGCCGCCGGAATCACCCGCGTCGACGGCGACGTGATCGTCGACGACCGGCTCTTCCTCCCGGAGCCGGTCTTCGATCCCACCCCGACCCCGCTGATCATCAACGACAACCTGATCGACCTGCTCACCACCCCCGGGGACCGTCCCGGCGCCGCCGCCCGCCTGGACTGGCGGCCGAAGGTCGCCCCGTACGAGGTCACCTCGACGGTCAGGACCGTGGCGGCGGGCCGCCCCACCGCCGTGACGGTGACGGCCACCGGCGGCGGCACCCGGATCCGGCTCTCCGGCACGATCGCCGCGGACGCGCGGCCGCTGCTGCGCACGGCCCCGGTGACCGATCCGGCGGCCTTCGGCCGCACCGCCCTGATCGAGGCGCTGGCACGGTCCGGGGTCAGCGTCAGCGCGCCCCCGACGGGCCCCAACCCGGCCGGCCGGCTGCCGCGGGACTACCGGGGCCGGCCGCGCGTGGCCGCGTACACCTCCCCGCCGTTCGTCCAGTACGCCACGCTCATCCTCAAGGTCAGCCACAACCTGGGCGCCAACCTCGACATGTGCCTGCTGGCCGTCACCACCGGCAGCCGGCAGTGCATGGCCGGCTTCCCGGTGCTGGCCGGTTTCCTGGACCGGGCGGGGGTCGACCGCGAGCAGGCGGAACTGCTGGACGGCCGGGGCGGCAACCCCGCGGACCGTGCCACTCCGCAGGCGCTGGTGCAGATGCTGACGTACTGGCAGCGCACGCCCGAGGCCGCACGCTTCCGGGAGGCCCTGCCCGTCCTGGGCGTCGACGGGCTGCTGGCGGAGAACTGCCGGGACTGCCCGGCCCGCGGCAAGGTCTTCGCGAAGACCGGGGCGGCCGTCGGCCTGGACGCGCTCAACGACCGCCTCGCGGTCGGGGCGATCACGATCGCGGGATACCTGGACAAGGGCGGCGGCCGCTACGACACCTTCTACGCGGGCGTCAACGGCGCCTCCACCCCGACGGCCGACCCCACGGAGGTCCTGTCCATCGCCAACGACCTTGCCATGATCGCCGCCTACCTCCAGGAAGGCTGATTCAGCGCGACTGCGAGCGGGCCGGGGACTCGTCGAGGAAGCCGCCCGACTGGTGCTGCCACAGCTTCGCGTACGCGCCCTCGGCGGCGAGCAGCTCCTGGTGCGTGCCCTGTTCGACGATCCTTCCCCGGTCCAGGACCACGAGCCGGTCCATGGTGGCCACGGTGCTCAGCCGGTGGGCGACCACGAGCGCCGTCCGCCCCTCCATGAGCCGCCACAGCGCCTCCTGGACGAGGAGCTCGCTCTCGGAGTCCAGGGCGCTGGTCGCCTCGTCGAGCAGCAGGATCGGCGCGTCGCGCAGGATCGCCCGCGCGAGGGCGACCCGCTGGCGCTGCCCGCCGGAGAGCTTGACGCCGCGCTCGCCGACCATGGTGGCGAAACCGTCCGGCAGGGCGTCGGCGAACTCCGTGACGTGCGCCGCCTCGGCCGCGCGCCGTACTTCGGCGTCGGTGGCGTCGGGCCGGGCGAAGGCGATGTTGTCGCGCAGCGTGCGGTGGAACATCGCCGGGTCCTGCGGGACGTAGGCGATCAGCCCGCGCAGGTCGGCCTGGCGCAGTCGGCTGATGTCCTGTCCCCCGATCGTGATCCGGCCGGCGTCGACGTCGGTCATCCGCAGCAACAGCCGGGTCAGTGTGGTCTTGCCCCCGCCGGACCGTCCGACGAGGCCGAGCTTCGTCCCGCTGGGCACGTCCAGGTCGAGGTGCTCGAAGAGCGGTTCCCCGCCGCCGTGGGCGAAGGCCACCCCCTCGAACCGGACGTCGCCGTCCCGGAAGCACAGCGGCTCCGGCGAGAGCGGGTCGACCACGGTGGGCGGGGTCAGCAGCAGCGTGGTGAACTGCGCGGCCTCCGTCATAGAGCTCTCCAGCCGGCGGTAGATCTGGTTGAACTCGAACATGATGCGGGTGGCGTTGGCGAAGTAGGTGAAGGCGACGACCACCGCCTCCACGCCGTGCGCCCCGCCGCCCAGCGCGACGGCGAGCAGCAGGCCGAGCGCGTTGGTCAGTACGGACATCGGCGCGACGAGCGTGTCGATGCGCAGGTTGCCGTAGTCCCACGACCGCAGCATGAACCGGCGCGAGCGCGCGACGCGCGAGCGGTGCTCGGCGGCTTCGCGTTCCTCGGCGGCGAACGCCCGCACGGTGTCCATGTTCATCAGGCTGTCGGCGACGTGGCCCGAGACGTGGGCGATCGCCTCCTCGCGCTGGGCGACCAGTGCCTGGCGGCGCCGGATCAGCGGCAGCACGCACACCGCCGTCACACAGATGAGCGTCAACAGCCCCACCACCAGAAGCGGTTCGTACCTCCACAGCACCACCGACCCGAACAGCAGCGGTACGAGCCTGCCCAGGACGGAGAACGCCAGCGTGTCGACGAACTCCTCGAAGCGGGACGCGAAGCTCAGGACCCGTTTGGTCAGCGATCCGGCGAAGTTGTCGTGGAAGAACGCAGCGTCCTTGGCGAACAGTTCGTCCATGCCGATCACGTAGAGATGTTCGATCCCGAGGGCGTCGAGGCGGTTCAGGAAGTGCAGCCCGAGGCGCCACAGCCCCTCGGAGAGCAACAGGACGCCGGCGAAGCCGAGCACGTAGGGCAGCGCCGGCCCGACGCCCGCTCCGGCGCCCGCGGCGATGCGGCCGACGAGCTTGGCGACGACCAGCGGAGCGATGTAGTTGATGCCGATGTTGCCCAGCGCCGGAAGCAGCATCGCCGGCCCCGCCAGGCGGCGGAGCCGGGCCAGTTCGCGGCCGTAGTAGCGGAGTGCGAGGAGTACCGGACCCCTGCCGGTCGGACGTTCGGACGATTCAGCGGTTCCCATCACAACCCTGCGTCCTCATGGGGGCGAGGCAGCGTCACCTCGCCGGATACGGGCCAGGAACCGCAGTGTCCCGCGGGGCCCCCGCCCGGTCCACGCGTTTTCCCGTGTGGGGGACATCGGGGCACGCAGTACTACACCGGGGCCGTCCCGCGCCGGCTCTGCTGGGACATGACGAACCTGATGTTGCGCAGCCGCGCCTCGGCGTTCGTGTGCGCGGTCCCGGCGGCGAGACGCTCCCCGCCGGCCGGGCGGCCCGGTTCCGCCGCCGCACCGGCCTCTGCCTGGAGGACGTCCTCCAGGGCCTCGCCGAAGCCGAGCCCCACGGCATAGGCGTCGGCCCTGAACTCGGCCCTGCGGTGCAGCCGGGCGATGAGCAGGGGAGCGGCCGCCACCGCCAGTACGAGCCACCACATCCCCTCGACGAAGGCGAAGAGGAAGAGGAACTGGACGATCAGCAGGGACAGGCATCCCCCGCAGGCGACTCCCGTCCAGTGCTTCGCCCGGAAGAGGGTGAGCAGGAGGACGAGAAGGGCGCGCCCGGCCACCCGCGCGGGCAGGGCGTACCAGTCGGCCAGCATGGCCGCCCAGGTGTGGCCGCCCACGTGGTGGCCGAGCTCGTGCGCGAGCACCGCGGCGAGACGGGAGTTGGGCAGCCGCTCCATCGCGTGCCGGGTGACGGCGACGACGTGCCCCGCGGCGGCCGTCGCGTTCAGTTCGGCGCGCTCCTGGATCCAGAGCACGTAGGTCTGCCGGTCCACCCCCGCCCGCCGGGTCACCTGCTCCCACACCAGGTCCAGCCGTCGGGACTCCTCCGGTGTGGGCCTGCGCATCCCCAACAGGCGCCGGGCGATGGCGGATTCGACTTTGCGGTGGAAGACCAGCGGGCCGGAGAGCAGCCAGCCCACGGGAACGACGAACGCGAGCACGGGATTGATCACGGCGGACACGAAGGCGAGCACGGCCAGACTGATCAGCCCGATGGGCAGGGTCACCAGGAGGTGCGACAGCGCGGCGCCGTCGATGCTCCGCTGTACGGCCTTCACCATCCTGCGGCCGTGCTCCAGGGCCAGGTCGTCGTGGTCGGCGAAGGACGCGGAGGCCTCGGGCCCGGGTGCCGCGGGCGGCGGGGGCTCCGCCGGGAACGGTGGCGGGGGTGCCGCTGGCGGTGGCGGGGCTGCGGGGTGAGGTGCGGACGGCGGCACGTACGGGTCGGCGGACGCCTGCGCCGGCCGGCCCCCCGCCCTCGGAGCCGGTACCGCCGCACCGGGGTACTCCGGCGGGGGAACCTCCCCGGGGTACCCCGGAGGCGCCACGTTCCGTAAGGACGTCTCCGGGCGGCCGGGTGGGGCGTCTTCCGGGTAGGGGGGCGCCTCATCGCCGGGGTACGGCGGTGGCGACGCGGCACCCGGAGGTGCGGGGACGGGGGCCTCCCCCGGGTACGTGGGCGGGGGAACGTCCTCATGTGCGGACATGGTGGTCTGTCTCCTGACGGTTCTGGTACGGATCGGCGGATTCGTCGTCCGCCGCGGCGGCCCGGCGCCACCCCGGGTGACCGGCGGGCCCGGCGGGCACGGCGAACCCGGCGGCCTCAGCCGGCGAGCAGCGCACCGGGCAGCAGCACCAGCGCCACTGTGAATCCGGCGATGCCCGCCCTCAGCCAGCCGTACTTGATCGAGACGATCCGGCTGTTCTCCGTGAGCGAGGCGAGGACCGCGGCCCGGGGAGCGCGGTCGGTCTCGCACAGCGCCTCCTCCAGTACCGCCTGGCCCCGGCGGGCCGCGCCCCGGATGTCCGCGAAGTGCGTGAGGGGGACGCCCGGCCGCCAGTCGACCGTCCGGTAGCGGGGCACGACGGCCATCAGGAGGGAGGCGAGCGACACGAGGAAGCAGGCGGCTCCGGCCCACCACATCACCTGGCCGACGGCCGAGAGGTCGGAGGGGTGCCAGCCGCGCGCGGCGAGCACGCCGACGAGCGCGGCGGCGGCCATGCCCTGTGCGGCCACGAGGACCGAGCCCTTGGTGTCGGCGCGGGCGGCCTCCCGCCGCAGTTCGGCGAGGAGCCGCTCGGCCGTTCCCGGCAGGGGCGGCTGGTGTGCCTGCGGGTCCGTCCGCACCGGCGCCGGCCCGGGACCGGGCTCGGGAACGGCGGCGCTCACCGCGGCGGCCGCGGGGGCGAGGAGTAACCGAAGAGCGGTCCGTCCTGCGGCGGGGGCGACGGCGCGGCTCCCCCGTCGGGCACCGGGGGGTCGGACGCGGCAGCGGGTCCGGGCACCCGGCCCTGCGCCGGATCCGCGGACGCCTCCGCTCCGGCCACGGCCCCTTCGACGGCGGGCGGCGGCGGTGTCGGTCCCTGGGCCGGCTTGGGGCCGCCCAGTACTTCCTTGATGATGTTGGCGGCGAGCCGGCGCGGCTCGTCCAGCTGGTGCTCCTCCAGGCCGCCGGGTCCCCCGCCGAGCGCCTGGATGGCGACCGTGAGCTGGTTCTTCATGGCCAGCAGCTGGTCCTGACGCAGGTTCTCCATGACGAGGCGGGCGTCTTCGGGGTGCCGGGCGAGCTGGAAGGCCATGGCCGCCGGGCCGCCGCGTTCCAGGTAGTAGGCGTAGTACTCGATCTTCTTGGCCTCGATCTCCTGCAGTTCCAGCTCCTGGCGGCCGCGGTCCAGGGCGCGCTCGTGGTCGAGCGCCTGCTGCTGGAGTTCGACGTGGTGCCGCTGCTGCCCCTGGGCGAGGGCGCGCTCCGCAGCCAGCTCGTCCTCCCGCATCAGCAGTGCGTGCTCGGGTTCGAGCTTCTGGCGCGCGAACGCGATCTCGCGCAGCCGGCGCGCCTGTTCGAGGGCCGCCTCGTCGCGCCGGAGCTGGAGGCCGCAGCGGACGTCGAGCCCGGCGCGGACGCCCAGCGGCCCGGCCGCTTCGATCGCCTTGCGGGCGTGGAGTTCGGCCTCCGCGCTGTCCTCCATGGCGTAGCCGCGCAGGACGGGCCGGATGGCGTCCTCGACCAGGCGCTGGAGCATGGCGGGTACGTTGCGCTCCCCGCTCGCCACGAAGGCGGCCGGCTCGACGACCTGCCAGGTGCAGTTCAGGGACACCTCGAACTGGAAGGCGTCGTTCTGACTGGTGAGGGCGAGGACGGCGACGGCCTCGTGCCGCCCCGTGTCCACCTCGTAGACGCTGGTCCAGCGCCGGGTGGCCAGTTCGGTACGGCTCGGCCGGCTCGGCGGGAGGTAGGTGTCGAGGCCTCCCTGGACCGTGGTGAACACCAGGGCGTGATCGATGCGCGTGGTGCGCAACGGCTTGAACCGGGACAGTTCCTGGATCGTGACCACGGGGTCGGCCAGGACGGTGTGCCGGTTGGCGTCCTGCTGCCACTGGGGCGGCTGGCTCATCATCGTGGAGTTGCTCCTCGGGACGGTTCGAACGGCGTGTCGGCGGGCGGCGCGGACACGAGGGTGCGTAGCCGGACGGCCACGGCGGGAGGGGTGGGATCCCCCTCGCCGCGCAGGTTCTCCAGGAGGTAGGCGAGCCGCCGGTGGTCCTCGGTGGAGACCGCGAGGAGGGGCAGCAACTCGGCGAGCGCGGTCTCGGCGCCCCGGTCGCCCTCGGCGGCCCGGACCCATTGGCGCAGGGCGTTGAGTCCGGAAGCGGAGCACGAGGGGTCGTTGAGGACGCTCCGCCACAGGGCCGCGAGGGTGTGCCGCAGCGCGGCGCCGTCGGTTCCGGGTGTCGGGTCGCCACGCCCGAACAGGTCGAGCAGCAGGGGGCGTCCTGTGCCGCCGGGCCCGTCCGTGGGCCCGCAGGCATGGACCATGGCGCGCAGCACGAAGTCCCTGGTGACGCCGCGGGCGAGGGCAGGCAGGGCCCCCCACAGGGCGGCGGCCTCGTCCCAGTCGTGGCGTGCGGCCGCCTCCTGGCCGCCGGCGAGCAGCAGTGCCGCGGCGGACTGGGCGAGTTCGTCGCGCTCGTCCGCCCAGCCGCGAGCGGGTCCGCCCCGGGCTTCCATGCCGCGTACGGCTTCGGTGAGCGCGGCGAGCGCCTCCCGGGGGAAGGCGTCCCCGACCAGGGCGTAGCCGCGGACGGCGGTCCAGCGCATCCGGTGGTCCGGGTCCGTGCACCACTGCGCGAGGATGCGGGAGACGTGCGGGGCGCCCAGGTGGTGGGCGAGGGCCAGCGCGTTGGCGGCGGCGAGCCGGGCGCGCAGCCGTCGGTCCGCGGCCCAGGAGCGGATGAGGAGGGCCATGGCGGACGGCAGGTCGGCTTCGGCCATGACGGCGGCCGTCGCGGCGGCGCGGGTACGGACGACGGGCCGGGGGTCGTCGGCGAGGCGGCGCAGCCACGCCACGAGCGCGGGCCGGGCGGACGGGTGGCCCGTCCAGACCTCGCGCAGCAGGGTGACGGCCGTCAGCCGGTCCCTGAACTGCACCTTCGTCTGGAGCACCGGGCCCCATTCGGTCTCCTCCGGCTCCTGGTAGCGGTCGGCGAGCGCCTGCCCGACCCGTTGGGCGCTGGAGGTGCCGAAGACGGGGATCCGGGCCGGCTCGCCCGGGTTCTCGATGCGCTGGAGAAGGCCGAAGAGGACGTCGCTCAGTTCTGCCGTGAGGGGGTAGGGGGCCTCGTCGAAGGTGGCGAGGGCGATGAGGAAGGCCTTGTCGTGCAGGGTGTGGTCCGCGCTGTCGAACCATTCCCGGACCTGGCGTTCGGCCGCGTAGTGGCCGAACGCTCCGAGGTCGGCGAGGGAGACCGTACCCCGGGCGTGGCCGGCGACGCGTTCGGCGAAACGGGCGGTGTCGGCGACCGGCCGGTGGTGCGCGAGTACGGCCCGTACCTCGGCGAGGGCGAGAAGCTCGTCCACGGTCCGCCCGGCCAGGTCCTTGCTGGCGAGGTGTCCGGCGAGCAGCGCGGCGGGCTCGGGCGGCTGCCACGGAACGGGGCTCACGCCGCCGTGGACGACGGGGTGGGCCCCGACCACGACGACGAGGTGGCTGCCGGTGGCGTGGAGGCGCTCGCTGAGGGCGCGGACATGGTGTTCACGCAGCGGGCGTTCGGCGGTGGTGGCGAAGTCGGCGACGACGTGCCCGCAGCCTTCGCGGAGCTCCGCGGCGAGCCGGCCCGCCGGGAGCGCGGGGTCGAGGGCGCGGTAGGAGCGGGAGCCGGCCGCGCGGAGCAGCATCAGGGCGGCTGCCCGGCGGCCGGTGGTGGCGGGGCCGGCGAGGACGGCCACACGGTGTTTCCTGAGCCCGGCGAGGGCCAGGGCGAACGGGCTGCCCGCCTCCCACGGTCCGTCCGGCTCCGGGGCCTCGGCCGGGGCCCCTTCCTCGGGTCCGGTGTCGTCCCGCCGCGCGAGGGGGTACACGAAGTTCTCGGCGAGCGACTCGACTTCGGCGGCCGGGATCTCTCCGGACCGTTCCTCGCTGTCGCCACCGAGGTGGTACTCCACCTTGCTGCCGCCGAGGATGACGTCACCGGTGACCTGGCCACCGCTGACGCCGTGCTGGTCACCGCCGACCAGTGAACCGCCGATCCGGCCGGAGTGGCCGAGCATGAAGCCGGGACTGTGGCGGTACAGGTCACGGCGGGAGTCCCAGGCGTGCGGGGTCCCCTCCTCGGCGTCCTCCGGCCCCTCGGCGCCGTGGGCCGGGTCGCCGGCCCCGTCCGGCGCCGGCGGGTCGTCGGCGGCCCGCTCCTGAGGCGGGATCCGTCCGTCCGCGACGGCCCGGTGGTCCTGGACGGCGTTCACGACCGGCTCCCGTCCGTGGGGTTGTGGTCGGTCCGCGTACCGCCGAGCACGACGTCACCTCCGACCTCGCCGCCGCTCACGCCGGTCTGGTCACCGCCGACGAGGGAGCCGTGGATCACGGGGGCGCCGTGGAAGTGGAACACGGCTCCGGCGGACCGCTCGGACGGACCGCCGACAGGAGCCGGAGCGCCGGTCGCGGCGGGATCCGGCGCTGGATCACCGGCGGGCCGGGGGGCCGGTGCGGCGGTCGCGGGTACCGGTGCGGGGACGGTCACGGGGGCCGCAGCGGCGGTGGCGGGGGCCGGGATCCGGTCCGGCGCGGCGCCCTGGTGGATCCAGGCGGACAGCACGCCGTCCTTCACGGTGGCGTCCGTCGGCCGGAAGAACTCCGGCCGTACGCCCCGGTGCCCGTGCCGAACCACTCCTTCGTAGACCGGAGCGCTCACCGCGAGGACGCAGTGCTCGTCACCACGCGCCGCGAGGGCGGAGCGCAGCACGTCCGCGTCGAGCAGCCGGCACGCCTGATTGAGGTCGTGTCCGACGAGTCCCCCGGTTGTCCCGGCGTGCGGGTCGTGGGCCACTTCGCCGACGGCGAGTACGATCCTCAGCCGCATCTGGGCGCTGTCCGAAGCGATCAGATTGTGTTCGTGGAGGAGCTCGGGGGTCGTGGTGAGCAGTGACCGCAGGAGCACGGTCTTCGCCACGTCCCCGCTGAGCAGCACGATCAGACCGTCTCCACGGTCTTCGCGGTACTGCTGGGTGGCCTCGACCCCGGCGGCTTCCAGGGTCCGGTCCACGATGCTGTTCAGGGTGCGCCGCAGGACGGCCTGCACCACGTCGTCACGGCGGCTGAACCTCTCGATGTCGAGGAGCAGGATGGTCCGGTTGACAGGCTCGCGCATGGCCGCCTTCCGCAGGTGACACGGCCCCCTCGGGGCCTTCTGGACATCCAGAAGATGCCAGGGTCGGGGAGTTCGAGGCGAGGGAAACTAGCACACCCTGAGTGTGACCGTGTGCACAGAGCGTGTCCGGCGGCGGGGGTCCGCCGCCCCGGTCAGCCGTTCCCCGAACGCGCCATCTGCCGTAGCACGTCAGGCCGTACGACGACGATCCCGCGCCGCCCCGTCCGTACGACGCCCCGCTCCCGCAACTGCTTGAGCAGCCGCGCGACCGCCTCGCGCGAGGCTCCCACCGACCCCGCGAGCTCGCTCTGCGTGAGTCCGGCCGTGACCAGGACGCCGTCCTGGGACTCCTCGCCGTGGGTGCGGATCAGTTCCAGCAGGAGCAGCGCGAGCCGCTCCTGTACGCCGAGGGAGGCGAACTGCACGCGCCGCCGGTCGCTGTCACGGGTGCGGTCGGCGGTCAGGGCCAGCAACCTCCTCGCCACGGTGGGCCGTTCGTCGAGAAGGGCGCCGAAACGCTCGGCGTCGAGGGCGAGCGTTTCGACCCGTTCGAGTGCGGTGACCGTCGCCCCGCGCGGCCGTCCGCTGAGCAGGGCCTGCTCGCCGACGATGTCTCCGGGGCCCCGGAGGGCGAGGAGCGCCTCGTACCCGTTGGGCGCCGCCGAGGTCACCTTGGCCCAGCCGGAGAGGATGATCAGGACATGCGTCGAGGGTTCGTGCTCCCGGAGCAGGACCTGTCTCGCGGGGAAGGCCAGGGGACTGCCGCTGCGAAGGAGCGCCTGCCGGTCATCGGCGTCCAAACGTGCCACGAACGGGACTTGGTCCTCGAACTGCGCCAACTGTCACTCCCCGACTACCCCTTCGGGCCGCGCACGATCACGCGATCAGCCGGGAGGCTAGCGCACCCCGCCCCCGTCCCTGTCCGCGCCGCCATGGGCCCACGACGGCCGGAAACGCCGAGGGGCCGTTTCACATCCCTCTGAAACGGCTCCTCGATGTACGAACCAACCGGTCCCCGAGGGGCGCCATCCGACCCACCTGACCGCCGCACCGGAATCATCCTGCGGATCAGGGTTTCGGACGGAGTGTCTTGGCAAGGTACTTCCACCATGGGCTTATCGCCGGTTACCGGTCATCCTGCTGTCGCTGTCTTCCGTGAGCCCCGAGGCGGTCGGCCCGCACCGGTGCTGGGTCCACGGGTGGATGCCGAGGCGAAGCGGACCGCGTGGGTGCTGGCCGGGTTGGCAACCCATGCGAGACCTGTCGAGCGGACCCGCGCGCTGCGGCAGGCCACCGCGACTGCCGGTGAGCGGGTGGCCGCGCTGTCTGCGCTGGCTCCGGCCGCGGCCGGTGAATCTCACCGGCAGAGTTGGCGGCCCGCGCCCCGGAGCTGGCCGAGGCACGGGGCGCTCTCCTGGAAGCCGACATCGTGGACGGTGAACGGCACGTCACCCTCGCGTACTCGATGGTGCGTCTGCGTCGTTCCATCGCTCAGAAACCCGAAGGCCCCGACAACGCCGTCGCCGAACTGCGGCTCATGCGCCATCGCCGCGCAGCCCGGTACGCCTCGCTGATCCGATTCGGGGACCACTACATCGCCGACGCCGTGGCCGGCCTGCGCCACTCGTGAGTCCGCGCGTCCGCCGCCCACACCTCCGGCAGGAGACCCCGATGCCCGAGAGACGACGCCCGGCACCACCCGAAGCTCTGCCGTCGCCGCCGACTGGGCACTTGACCCGGCCGGTGCCGGCGCGTGCGAACGGCCGGCCCGCACCCTGTGCACCGGCGGCCCCGACCAGGTCGACACCCCCGAGTGGGTGGCACGGGCCCGGGACGCCTGGGAGGACCTTCCGTTCCCGCTGCGCCGTGAGGTGCGCCGGTTTCGAAGGCACTCCGGCCCGAACGGCACCTTGGTGATCGGCGGCCTTCCCGTCGATCAGCGGGCCCTGCCCGCGACACCGGCCGTACCCGGCTCGGTCCAGCCCCGGGCCACCGTCTCGGCGGCGGTGCTCACCATGGTGGCCTGCGGGCTCGGCGAGCCCCTCGCCTACCGGGCAGAGAAATCCGGCTCCCTTGTGCAGGACGTCGTGCCCGTCCCCGGGCAGGAGAGCTTCCACGGCAACGCCGGATCGGTGCCGCTGTCCTTCCACACCGAGAACGGCTTCCATCCCCACCCACCGGACTATGTGATCTCCCTGTGCCTCCGCGCCGACCACGACCGGATCGCCGGCATGCGCGTCGCCGGCATCCGCCAAGCGCTGCCGCTCCTCACCCCAGCCAGTCGCCAGGCCCTGTTCGCACCGGAGTTCGTCACCACACCACCGCCTTCCTTCAGCCCCGACGCTGCCGCGAACAAGTCCGGCGTCGAGCCCCGACCGGTGCTGTCGGGAGCGGTCGAGGATCCCGACATCCGGATGGCCCAACTCGTCACCACCCCGCTCACCCCTCGGGCCGCCGCGGCGCTGACCGCATTCGGCCGCGCCTGCGAGGTGACCGCCCGCACCCTGTGCCTGAATCCGGGCGACCTGGTCATCATCGACAACCGCGTCACCGTCCACGGCCGCACCGCCTTCCACCCCCGTTGCGACGGAGCAGACCGCTGGCTGCAACGCACCTACGTCACCACCGACCTGCCCCGCTCCCGGGACCACCGCCCCCACGACGGCCACGTACTCGCCCGCTGACCACCTCCAGTCCGTCGGGTAGGTGTTCACGTACGCGGGGCGAGGTACGACCCGGCGGTCTGCCCGTCGAGCCGGACACGCGGGGGGGAGGAGAGAGCTGGGCGGCCTCGCCCGGATCGCAGGCGTCCGGTCCGACCCACCCGGACTGATTGTCGGGGAACTCACTCCTTCCGGTAGCGGAGACCGCCTCACCGTCACGCCTCTCTCCCGGCACGGTTACCTAGAAGCACTCATTGAGCCAGGCCCGGGGTCGACGGGCCGCTGAAGACAGGTGACGGAATTGCGAACTGAGGCCGCCAAGCGGGTCGAGCTCGTCTTCTCCCTCTTCGACGCCAATGGCAACGGAGTCATCGGCTCCGACGACTTCGACCTCATGACGGGCCGCGTTCTGGAGGCGGCCGTCGCATCGGACGACGGCGCCAAGGCCGCGATCCGGGCCGCGTTCCGCCGCTACTGGACGACGCTGGCCACTGAACTGGACGCCAACGGCGACGGTGTGATCACGGTCGACGAGTTTCGTCCGTTCGTGCTCGACCCCAAGCGCTTCGGTCCCACGATCACCGAATTCGCCGAGGCGCTCGCCGCACTTGGCGACCCCGACAAGGACGGCCTGATCGAGCGCCCGCTCTTCGAATCGCTGATGACGGCGATCGGCTTCGAGAAGGCGAACATCCACGCGCTCTTCGACGCCTTCGGCCCGGACGCCGAAGACCGCATCACCGTGGCCACGTGGGCCGCCGGCATCGAGGACTACTACGCGCCGGACCTGGCCGGGATCCCGGGCGACCAGCTGGTGGCTGCCCAGGCCGTCTGACGAGGCCCGTCAGCGGCTGTCCGGGGGGGGGCGGGCGCTCGTTCATCATGGAGCGCCCGCCCGCGGCCCTGTGCGGACGTCGTCGTGAGCGCTGCGGACGTCATGACCGGGGCTTGTGCGCCTTGTGCGCGAACACCCACCGGTTTCCCTCCAGCGCGTCGTTCGGCGCGGGGAGGGGGCCACGTCGGTGCCGGCGGCTGAAGTCGAAGGGCGTGTGCATCGAGGTGGACCAGCCCTTGGCCGCCAGGTCGCCCGCGGAGTCGGGTCGTGGGCCGGTGTCGAAGAGGTGGAGCAGATCGATGCCGATCTGTTCGCGCGTCGCCGTGTAGATCGGGCTGTCGCGGTACGCCAGCAGGTCCTTCTCCAACTTGGCCTCGAAGGCCAGAGCACTGCCTCCGGTGGTCAGCCTGTCCACCGTGTCGATGAGGTTCGTCTCGGCTGTGCTCGGCAGGTAGAAGAGGAGACCCTCGGCCAGCCAGACGCTCGGCACGGCCGGATCGAAGCCGACGGTGGTCAGCGCGGTGACCCAGTCCGCGCGCAGGTCGACCGGCACGGGTACGCGCTTCACCTTCGGGGCGGCCGACAGGTCCGTGAGCACCTGCTGCTTGAAGGCCAGCACGCCCGCTCTGTCGATCTCGAAGACCACCACGTCGGATGGCCAGTCCAGCCGGAAGGCGCGCGTGTCCAACCCCGCTCCCAGCAGCACGACTTGGCGGACGTTCGTACGGACCGACCGGAGGAGGAAGTCGTCGAGGACCCTGGTCCGCAGGCCGAAGTAGCGGGCGAACCGGCCCCACAGTGGGTTGTCGTCCCCGTCCGGAACCTGCTCGATACGGACCGGCCAGTCCGTGCATGCCGGGGCGGCGCGCACGAAGTGTTCCGCGTAGACGTCCTGGGCCAGGCTGTCGTGGCGGTAGGTCTCGATCGCCCGTGCCGCGGCGACCAGGAGGGCGGTCAGGCCCACACCTCCGTCCACGCCTTCCACGTCTGTCTGCTGCGGCGCCGCGCCGGTCATGTTTCCTCCGTTGGCGGGAAGGGGGAGTACGAGGTGTCCACTTGCCGGACGGGACGGGTCCGCGGTGCCGCGTGCCTCGCTCACCGGCTTGTTCTTTCCGGGAGCAGGACGGGTTTGACCACGCGGCCGGCGTCGCAGTCGCGTTCGGCCTCGTTGATGTCGGCCAGCGGGTAGGTGCGGATCAGCTGGTCGAAGGGGAAGCGGCCGGCCTGCCAGAGCCCGGTCAGCCTGGGTATCAGCAGTCCGGGTACGGCGTCCCCTTCGCAGATGTGGCGAATGCTGCGGCCTCGGTCGAGCGTGCCGGGTTCGAGCGGCAGCGCGGTGTGGAGGCGTGCCACCAGGCCGAGGCTGCCGGTGGGGCGCAGTGCTTGGAGCGCGTTGTTGATGAGCGGGGCCGAGGCCGTGGTGTCCAAGGCGTACTGTGCGCCGCCGTCGGTCAGCCGTCGGATCCGTTCGGGCAGTCCGGCCGTTCCGGCGGGCAGTGCGATCGCGCCGAAGCGTTCGGCCAGGGCGAGCCGTTGGGGATGCCGGTCGACGGCCACGGTCAGTGCGCCGGCGGCGGTGGCCGCCATCACCGCGGCCAGGCCCACGGCTCCGGCGCCGAGGACCGTCAGGGTGTCGCCGGGGCCTGCGCCGAAGGTGTTCAGCACGGCTCCGGCGCCGGTGAGGAAGCCGCATCCGAGGGGCCCGAGCAGTTCGATCGGGAGTGCGGGGTCGACCCGGACGGCGTTGCGGGCCGGGACGAGCGCGTACTCGGCGAACGAGGACTGTCCGAACCAACGGGGGGCCAGCGCTTTCCCGGTCGCGTCCGTGAGCCGCGGCGGTACCTCCTCGCGTCCTCCGAAGAGGTTCAGGGAGGCGAAGGAGTCGCAGTAGGCGGGGGCCGCGCCGCGGCAGTTGCGGCAGTGTCCGCAGGAGTCGAAGCTCAGCACGACGTGGTCACCCACGTCGATCGTGGTGTCAGGGCCGCTGCCCGTCCGCACCACGACCCCGGCGCCCTCGTGGCCCAGGACGGCCGGCAGGGGGCTGCGGCCGGCGGATCGCCGGACCGCGAGATCGGTCCGGCACATCCCGGTGCCTGCGATCTCGACCAGGATCTCGTCGGCGGCGGGTTCCGTCCGCAGGGCCACCTCCTCGACCGTGAACGGGTCCTCGTACGAGTGCAGCACGGCCGCCTGGAACCTCATCGTCACACCTCCTGCGGGCGGTGGACGACGAACGGCCGGAGGTTGCCGTAGAGCCCCCACGGTCCGCCCGCGACGCCGACTCCGCTGTCCTTGACCCCTGCGAAGGGCTGGGCGAGGGACAGTTCGGCATGGTGGTTGATCCAGGCCGTGCCGCATTCGAGCCGGTCGGCCACCGTCTCGGCCTGGTCGAGATCGGTGCCCCATACGGAGCCGCCAAGGCCGAAGCCGGTGCTGTTGGCCGCGTCGACGGCTTCGTCGAGGCTCCGGTACGGCAGCACGGGCAGAACCGGTCCGAACTGTTCCTCGGTCACCACCGGACTGCCGGGCAGGACGTCGGTGAGGATCGTGGGAGCGAAGAAGTATCCCGGCCCGTCCAGCCGGTGGCCGCCCCACGCCGCCCGGGCGCCGTCCGCCAGAGCCTGCTCCGTGACCTGTTCCACCCGGGCCAGCTGCCGGGCGTTGTTGACCGGTCCCAGCCGGGTTCCGGGATCGAGGCCGGGCCCGACGGCGACGGTCTTCGCGCGCTGGGCCAGGGCTTCGACGACCTCGGCGTGGAGCCGGGCCGGGACGTAGACCCGTTTGACCGCCATACAGACCTGCCCGCAGTTGCGGAACGCCGCCCAGAACAGCCGGTCCGCGATCCGGTCCACGTCGACGTCATCCAGCAGGAGGGCGGCGTCGTTGCCGCCCAGCTCCAGGGTGACCCGGGCGAGCGAGGCCGCCGCCGCTCCGGCGACGGCCCGCCCGGTCGGCACCGAACCCGTGAAGGTGACGTGACGGATGCCCGGGTGGGACGCGAGGCGGGCACCGAGGGGTTCACGGCCTGTGACGACGGTCAGCACGTCCTCGGGCAGGGCTGTGGCGAGGACGGAGCCGAGCATCCGGGTGGCGAGCGGAGTGAACGGCGACGGTTTGAGGACCACGGTGTTGCCCGCCGCGAGCGCGGGCGCGAACTTCGCCGCCGCGAGCTGGAGGGGAAAGTTCCACGGCACGATCGCGGCGACGGGGCCGAGTGGGCGCCAGCGGACCTCGCTGTGTACGGGCCTGCCGTCGTCGATCCGGCGGGTCCGGGGGGCCAGGTCGGCGAAGTAGCGCAGCCGTGCCGCGGTACGGGCGATCTCCGCGTACGACTCGGCCAGGGGCTTGCCCTGTTCCCGGGTGAGCAACCGGGCGAGGTCGTCGCCGGCCGTCTCCACGGCGTCGGCCGCGCCGCGCAACGCGGCGGTGCGGGCGGCGGGGTCGGCGCGCCAGCCGTGCCAGGCCCGCTGGGCGCGGGCGACCACGTCGTCCAGCTCGCCCGGCTGCTGGTCGGGGGCCTCGTCGAAGGTCTCCCCGGTGGCCGGGTCGACGACCGGGAAACGTACGGCCTCGCGTCCGGAGGCGCTGCCTGCCTCAGGCGTCGGCATGCCGGCCGTCAGTTCACGGCGGGCACGCCGACGGCGTGCTCCCGGGCATGCCGGTCCATCTCCGCCCGGAAGGCGGCCACCAGATGCGGCTGAATCCGCCCGGCGTTGCGGTCGCCGCCCTCGCAGACCGCTCCCCGCACGCCCACGATGTCCGTACCCATGTGGGTCAGCGGACCGAGGTCGGCCTGCGTGACACTGCCCGCGAGGGCCGCGAGCAGACCGGAGGTGTGGGCCAGCCGTACGAACTCGGCACAGACCTCTGGAGGAACGTGGTCGAACAGCCGCGTTCCGTCCTTGATAGCGGTGTCGAGCATGGCCGCGTCGGCACCGGAGCGGGCGGCGATGTCGGGCACGGCGAGCGGGTTGACGCAGCCGATGCGGTGGGCGTCGGCGTAGCCGGAGGCGACGACGAGGGCGTCGGGGCGGTGATCCTTCACCGCTCGGACGACCGCGCGCATGACCTCGATGCCCTGATCGGGCGTGGTGCATCCGTAGAGGCCGACCTTGATGTACGTGGCGCCGGAGACGACAGCGCCGAGTGCGGCCTGCGCCACTGTGCCGGGCTTGTAAGGGACATCTCCCACGGTGGCGGACACGGGCTTGTCCGCCGGCACCGCGTCGCGGATCTCCCGGATGACCCAGGGGAAGTTGGCGCCGAGCGAGCCCTCGTCGGGCTTCTTGACGTCGACGATGTCGAGGTGCTCCGCCGCCTTCGCGCAGTCGAGGGCTTCCTCGACGCTGTCCGGGGAGATGAGAAGCAACACCGTGAGCTCCTTCTGTCGCATGTCCACCTGGCCGAGGACAGGGGGTGCGGATCACCTGGTTCATGTGCGGTGCGCTCATCATTTCCACCACCTGTGGTCACCGGTAGGGCGTGCAGAGTATTCGCGGGGCGCTCACGCTCACGTGCAGTGCGCCGCATATACCGGAGAGAAACGGGACGCTGCGGGCGCGGGAAGCCGGGGCTCCAGTCCCTGGCGCCCCAGGAGGGACAGGGCTTCGACTCGACAGGCCAACCCCCAGTCCCACCGCGGCCACCGTCGCCGGAACGGAGGATCTGGACGGCCGAGGAAGCTGCCCGCTTCCTCGCGTACTGCCACCGGGCCGACCCCGAGACGGCCGACCGGTTCGTCGCCCCGACCGGGGGCACCCTTTCTGCACGGCGGTGTCTGCCTGGGTCTCCCCGGTTCCCCACCCGGATCCGGGCAGAGGACCGACGAGTTGGCTCGTGTCATCGAAGCGCACCCAGGCACGTTCTGGGAGCTTGGAGGGCATGGCGAAGACCGCGGTTGTCATCATCGACATGCTGAACACGTACGACCATCAGGACGCAGATGCACTGGTCCCCTCCGTCGAGCAGGCCCTGCCCGCCATGATCCGCCTGCTGGAAGAAGCTCGCCGACGCGGACTGCCGGTGATCTACGTCAACGACAACTTCGGGAAATGGCGTTCCCACCACGGCGAGATCCTGGAAGCCGCCCTCACCGGCCCCCACGCCCACCTGGTCGAACCCCTGCGGCCGGACGAGGACTCCTACTTCATCGTCAAGGCGCGCCATTCCGCCTTTTACGAGACCCCCCTCGCATACCTGCTGGGAACATTGGGAGTCGGCCACCTCGTGCTGTGCGGGCAGGTGACCGAACAGTGCGTGCTGTACTCCGCGCTCGATGCCCACATCAGGCACCTGTCCGTCACCGTCGCCCGCGACGCCGTCGCTCACATCCACCCCGACCTGGCCGACGCCGCCGTGAACATGATGGAGATCAACATGGCGGCCCGCATCGTGCCCGCGGCAGAGGCCTTCACCTGACGAGGCAGAGCCGGCGCTACTCCGCGATCGTTGGGCCAAGCCGCCCGCGCATCGTCCAGCCCGCCCACACGAAGGAACCGGCCGAGCGGAACCTGTCGCACGGCGCCGCGAGGGCTCCTGGCAGATCCCCGGGGCGCACGCGCGCTGTGCGTACTCGTCGGTCTCGGTACTCGGCTTCGTGTCGGCGCACGGAACGCTGCGACCTGGTGTGCCGGGTCGATCTCGGGATTGCCGTCCATGGAAAATGTCCCGCCCGGAGAACGCTTCGCCCAGTGGCCCATTGAGCCGAGCAGCGCAAGACAGCCTCCCAGGACGTAATCCGTCGAAGCGCCGTCGCGAAAATTCGGCGAGATCTCCTGCCCAGACATCAGGATAAGAAACGAATAAGAATCACATGCATGCCTCGGGTGCACTCGGGCAGATGACGCTTCGGAGGTTGATAACCATGGTTCCCCTGCTTCTCGTTCTTCTGCTGATCCTGATCCTCTTCGGCGCGGGCTTCGCGCTGAAGATCCTCTGGTGGGTCGCCATCGCGGTCCTGGTCCTGTGGCTGATCGGTTTCGTCGCCCGGCCCAAGGGCGGTAGCGGCCGCTGGTATCGCTGGTAGCCGTACGACAACAGCGCAGTTCTCACAGTGCATGGCGGTGGCCGGCCATCCCTTCCGGGGGATGGCCGGCCACCGCCATGTCGTTGCCGGCAGGCTCCTCGCGAACCCGGAACCCATAAGGACGGTCATCGGGGGTATCCGAAGGGCGGCCGGGACGGTCGCCGTGACGCAGCAGGGGACCTGCTCACCTCCAATGATCGACGGCCGCCCCGGCTCCGAATTTCCATCCGGGTGCGTCAAGTCGCAGAGACGGGGCAGACGAAGTCCAGGCGGAACGCAGCACGACCGCCGAGCACCGTACGGAGCAAGGAGGATCGGCGGAGAATTCGTATCGCCGCCGTCCACCGTTGACCGGAGGAGTTGTTTTTCGCGTGACTGATTACATGTGGAGTTACCAGCCGACCTCGGGCCACCTGGCCGGCACCGATCTGACCGGCTACAAGGTCGAGGCGACCGACGGCGGCATCGGCAAGGTCGACAAGCACTCCGACGAGGTCGGTGACGCCTACCTGGTCGTCGACACCGGCGTCTGGATCTTCGGCAAGGAGGTCCTGCTCCCGGCGAGCACCGTCGTCCGGATCGACCCGGAGGACAAGAAGCTCTTCGTCGACCGCACCAAGGAACAGATCAAGAACGCGCCCGAGTTCCACCGCGACAAGCACCTCGGCGACGCCGGCTACCGGGAGGAGCTGGGCACGTACTACGGCACCGGCGCCCCCTTCGGCGGCCGCCCCGCCTGATCCCGTTCCCGCACCAGAAGCCGGTCCCGGCGCCCAGGAGGCGCCGGGACCGGCTTTCTGCGTCAGCCGAATGCGAAGGCCTCGGCCAACACGGCTTCCCGCTCTCTCCCCCCGTCTCCGGCGCTCATGCCGATCACCGCATACCGCCAGGACCGGCCGTCGGGGGGCGGGTCCGCGTAGAGGACCACTCTCTCGCCGCGATCCGGGTCGAACGCGAGGCGCGATGCGCGCAGCCGGGCAGCCCCTTACGCCCCGCCGGCGGAGGGCGCGTGCCGCCACTCGCGGCCGCCGCCCCGGACGTGTGGGTACAGATCGCGGACGCCGACGCACCCGCCTCGGACTGGCGTAAGGCGACCTGGTCGAGATCGCCACACGGTGCGGCGCACTGCGCGGACGGTTGCGCATCGGCTCGGTCCGCCCGGGTGTCCTGTTCGTGCCCTTCCCCTACGGGTACGGGACACTCCCGCCGGCAGTGTCGAACGGGCCGACGGCCAGTCGGCGCCGTACGCGCCGGCGTCAGCCTGAAGAGGCGTCCTCGAAGGTGATCTCGCCGCTCGACCCCGGGTCGCTCGCCATGTTGCGTTCCATCATCCGCAGGGCCGTCTCGGCGCGGCCGGCGTCAATGGGGGCGACCACGTCGACGTGGCGGATACCCTCGCCACCGTCGACGGTCTGCTCAAGGACGACCCCTGGCAGGGCCCTCCTCGGTGCCTCTCCCCCGAGTGCCCGCGGCCCGCTCACCTCACCGACCCGTGACGAAGGAGGCCCGACGCCATGACACAGCCACAGCACACGACCGTACGACGGCTGATGGACGCATACGGGCAGACGCACGCCGAGGAAGCCGGCATCAAGCTGCGGAACACACCCGCGCCCCTGTACCAGCTGCTCGTCCTCTGCGTGCTCTTCGCGGTACGCATCAAGGCCGACATCGCCGTGGCCGCCGCCCGCGAGCTGTTCGGCGCCGGAATGCGCACACCCCGGACAATGGCCGACTCCTCCTGGCAGGACCGGGTGGACGCACTCGGCCGCGCCCACTACCGCCGTTACGACGAGAGCACGGCCACCGCACTGGGCGACGGGGCGGAGCTCGTCCTCGACCGGTACCGCGGAGACCTGCGCCGGCTCCGCGACGCGGCCGACGGGGACCCCGACCGGATCCGCGAGCTGCTGCAGGAGGTCCCGCGGATCGGACCGGTGGGAGCGGACATCTTCTGCCGCGAGGCCCAGGGCGTGTGGCCCGAGCTGCGCCCGTCTTTCGACGCCCGTGCCCGCGAGGCCGCCGCCGAGCTCGGCCTCCCGGCCTCTGCGGAGGGCCTCGCACGCCTGGTGGACGCCGAAGCCCTGCCGAGATTGGCAGCCGCCCTGGTAAGGGCCGAACTGTCCAAAAGCGCCGTCGATGACCTCCTGAAGACCGGCTGACACGGCGGACGGAGTTCACGACAGGAATGCGCAACAGGGCCGCACCCACGAGCCCGTGCTCACCAGGATCCGGACCAGCCCCCGCCGACAAACCGCACTTCGCCGTCGATGTCCCCACCCCCGACCACCACCGCACCACGGTGCCGCCAGAAGCGAAGGCCCTGGTGCCGAAGCCAACCGCGACGACCCGCTACCGCGACTACGTCCGCAACGACCCCTATGAGGGGTGATCCTGACGACCCGTTCACCGGACCGGTCTTCTGCCGACCCGACGGCCGGCCGCTCGGACCGCACCGTGTCCTGAACCGACTCCACCAGCTGTCCGAAGAGGCCGGCGTCCCGCGGATCACCGTCCACGACCTGCGGCACCTGGCGGCCACCACGCGACCACCACGCCCCGGACGCGCGAAAGGCCGTCCTCTCATGGATGAGAGAACGGCCTCCGACCTGCGTTTCCGCACAGTCGGGACGACAGGATTTGAACCTGCGACCCCTTGACCCCCAGTCAAGTGCGCTACCAAGCTGCGCCACGTCCCGATGGTCGTTGACCTGGGGTTTCCCCTGGCCGGACCAGCACGAGAACAATACCGCACTTCCGGGGGTGGTCGCGCGCGGGTTGCGCCGCGCGGCCGGATCTGACGGATCCGGCGATGACGGCTTGACCTCAAGTCCACTTGAGGAAGCATGGTGGGTGCATGACACAGGCAATCGCGGACACCGGGTTCCGCCACGGGGATCTGGGCCGCCTCATCGCGCTCATGACAGGGGCCGAGAAGCACGGGCCCGCCGCCACCTCCACGCTCGACGCGCTGTGGGTGCTCTACGACCGGGTGTTGCGCGTCGGGCCCGGGAGCGCCGAGGCGCCGGAGCGGGACCGGTTCCTGCTCTCCAAGGGGCACGGCCCCATGGCCTACTACGCCGTGCTCGCCGCGAAGGGGTTCTTCCCCGTCGAGTGGCTGGCCGGATTCGGCTCCTACGACTCCCCCCTCGGGCACCATCCCGACCGCACCCTGGTCCCCGGCGTGGAGATCGGCAGCGGCTCCCTCGGGCACGGGCTGCCGCTCGCCGTCGGCACCGCGCTCGGGCTGCGGGCCCAGGGGCTGGACGACCCGGCCGTATGGGTGCTGATCGGAGACGCGGAGCTGGACGAGGGCAGCAACCACGAGGCCATCGCCTACGCCGCCCCGGCCGGGCTGGAGCGGCTGCACACCCTGGTGATCGACAACGACTCCGCGACCCACGGCTGGCGCGGCGGGATCGCCTCCCGCTTCGAGGCGGCGGGCTGGTCGGCGGTCACCGTGGACGGGCGCGACCACGAGGCGCTGCACGCCGCCTACACCGCGCCGCATCCGGGCCGGCCGCACGCCGTCGTCGCCCGTGTCGAGAAGAAGTTCTGAGGAGGCGGGTCATGGACACCATGCGGGACCGGTTCGTATCGGTCACATCGAAGCTGCTCGACGAGGACCACCGGCTGGCGGTCGTGCTCGCGGAGATCACCATGGACGGGTTCCGGCCCGCCCAGCAGCGCCACCCGGACCGGGTGATCAACGTCGGGATCCGCGAGCAGCTGCTCGTCGGCGTGGGCGGCGGTCTGGCCCTCACCGGGCTGCGGCCCGTGGTCCACACCTTCGCCAGCTTCCTCGTCGAGCGGCCCTTCGAGCAGGTCAAGCTGGACTTCGGGCACCAGGGCACGGGCGGGGTCCTGGTCAGCGCCTCCGCCAGCTACGACTGGCCGGCCGGCGGGTTCACCCACATGGCGCCGGGTGACGTGGCACTGCTGGACACCCTCGACGGCTGGACGGTCCACACCCCCGGCCACCCCGACGAGGCGGAGGCGCTGCTGCGCCACGCCTACGCCGCCGGGGACGACAAGGTGTACGTCCGCCTCACCGGGCAGTCGAACGCCGCACCGCGCCCCGTCGGCGATCTGCGCACGCAGACGGTGCGCACCGGGAGCGCGGGCGTGGTGCTCGCCGTCGGCCCGCTGCTCGACGAGGTGCTCGCCGCGACCGAGGGCCTCGACGTCACCGTGCTCTACGCGGCCACCGTGCGCCCCTTCGACGACGAGGCCCTGCGCGCCGCCGTGGGCAGGGCGGCGCCGCAGGTGGTCCTGGTCGAGCCGTACCTGGCCGGAACCTCGGCGGCGGCCGCCGGGCAGGCCCTGATGGAGGTGCCGCACCGGATCCTGCCGCTCGGGGTGGGCCGGGCCGAGCTGCGCCGCTACGGCACGGTGGAGGAGCACACCGCCGCCCACGGCCTGGACGCGGCCTCGCTGCGGCAGCGGATCACCGCCTTCCTGCGCTGACCGCGCCGGGAGGGCCCGGCGGGAGTCCGCCCCGTAGCCCCGCGCGGCCCGACGCCGTCAGCCGCGCCGGTCCTCCCGCGCGTGGATCAGCTCCACCAGGTCGGCGGCGAGTGCCTTGACCGTCGTCAGGCCCTCCGTCCCCCAGCGCCGCGGCACCACGTCCACCGCGCACACCGTGCCCAGGACGACGCCGCGCCGGTCGGTGAGCGGAGCCCCCAGGTACGAGCGCACCCCGCTCTCGTCCACGACCGCGTTGCCCGCGAAGCGCGCGAAGTCCCGGACGTCCTGGAGCACCAGTGCGCGGCGCCGCACCACCACGTGCGGGCAGTAGCCGTGGTCCCGGGGCAGCACCCGTGCCGGGTACCCGGCCTGTGCGGCGTCCGGGCCGTGGTGCAGCCCGGCGAAGAACTGCCGTTCCTCCCCGACGAAGTTGACTCCGGCGTACGGGGTCCGCAGGGTCCGGGCGACGCGCGCCGCGAAGGCGTCGAGTTCCGCGTCCACCCGCTCCCCCAGACCCAGTTCGCGCAGCCGGACGGCGCGCGCGGGCGCCTCCCGGTCCACCGGAGTGAGGAGCAGGTGACCGGTCGATTCGTAGTACGTCATGGCGGTTCCCCCGGATCCGAGTGGGCTTGTTTCCCTGTGGACAGCAGATGGTGGACGAGGGCCGCGAGGGTCCCCGTACCGGAACCCCGCAGTCGCGCGTCACAGCGGACGACGGGCACCCGCGGGCCGAGGCCGACCGCCTCGCGGACCTCCTCGGCGGTGTAGCGGTGGGCGTCGTCGAACTCGTTGACGGCGACGACGAAGCCGATCCCGCGCCGCTCGAAGAAGTCCACGGCGGGGAAGCAGTCGGCGAGCCGGCGGGTGTCGGCCAGCACCACGGCCCCCAGGGCTCCCGCGCACAGCTCCTCCCACAGGAACCAGAAGCGCTGCTGCCCCGGCGTGCCGAACAGGTACAGGACGTGCCGGTCGTCGAGGGTGATCCGGCCGAAGTCCAGCGCGACCGTCGTCGTCGCCTTCGACTCCACCCCGTCGAGCGGGTCGGAGCCCTCGCCCACCCCGCTCAGCACCTCCTCCGTGCGCAGCGGCTCGATCTCGCTGACCGCGCCCACGAAGGTGGTCTTCCCCGCCCCGAACCCGCCCGCGACCAGGATCTTCAGGGTCGCGGGCGGGGCGGGGGCGTCACAGTCGCCGGCGTAGGCCATCGAGCACCGCCCTGAGCAGGGTCTGGTCGTCGTCGGCGAAGGAACCGCCGTCGGGGAACCGGGGCGCCCGCACCGAGACGGCCCCGTACTGCATCAGGTCGCACAGCAGCACCTTCACCACCACCGCCGGGAGCCGCAACTGCCCGGCCACCTCGGCGACGGTCACCCCGGCCGCACCCGCGCAGATCCGCAGCGCGAGGGTGTGCTCGGCTCCGAGCGGAACGCGCGGACGGACCCCGGTCGCGGTCACCAGCGACAGCAGGTCGAGGTGGACGGCCGCCCGGGTCCGCCCGCCGCTGGCGGTGTACGGGCGCATCACCCGGCCCGCCGAATCGTCCAGCCAGGGCGTGTCGCGCGCCGCACCGGCTCCCCTGTCCCCCCGTGCCCAGACCCTCATCGCTCCGCGTCGACGGCGTGCGCGGGCCGGCGCGGCGGGGCCGCCAGGTACGGGCGGACGCTCTTGACCAGCATCGCCATCTCGTAGCCCAGGACGCCCGCGTCGGCCTCCCGGTCCGCGAGCACCGCCAGGCAGGTCCCGGATCCGGCGGCCGAGACGAAGACCAGCGCCGTGTCCAGCTCGACCACCACCTGCCGGACCTCGGCCCCGTCCCCGAACCGGGATCCGGCGCTGCGCCCCAGCGAGTACAGCCCGGAGGCCAGGGCGGCCATGTGGTCGGCGCTGTCCGGATCCATTCCGTGCACGCAGGTGACGAGCCCGTCCGCGGTGAGCAGCACCGCGCTGCGCGTGTACGGCACGCGTTGGACCAGGCCGCCGAGCAGCCAGTCGAGGTCCGAGAGGCTGCCTGTCTTCGTCGCCGCTTCTCCGGCCATGGGGTTGTGCTCCTTGCTGGGGTGAGGGGTCCGGGCCGGGGGCCCGGTTCATGCCTGCTGCTCCGACTGGGCGAGCCCGAAGCCGCGCTGGAAGGCGGCCATCAGGCCGGGGTCGTGCACGGGTTGTTCGGTGTCGGGTGCCCGGCGCGGGGCGGGGGTCTCGCGCAGCTGCGGCGCGAGGTGGTGCTGGGCCCGGCGCCGGGGCAGCGCCGGCCGCTCCTCCCCGTCCGGGGCGGGGGCGGGTACGACCGCGTGCCCGGCCTCCGACGGCACCGCGGGGGACGTTCGTACGGGGACGGGCGCGGGCGCCGCCGCTGCGGCCGGGGCGGTCGCGCCGGGGGTCACGGCCACGGCGGGCGGGACCGGGACGGGAGCGGCCACGGCGGGCGGGACCGGGACGGCAGCGGCCACCGGGACGCCCGCGGGGGGCTCCGCGGGGGCCGCCGCCTGCGCCCACCAGCCGCCGGGCCCCCGCTCCGGCGCGGGCTCCCCCTGCGGCCGGACGCCCGGCACGTGGACGCGTACGGGTTCCAGCGGAGGCACGGCTCCGCCCTCGCCGGTCCCCCAGGAGGTGGCCCGCGACCCCTCCAGGAGGTCGGCTCCGCTCGGCGCGTCCGCGCCCAGCAGCGCCTGGGGCAGCACCAGGACGGCCAGCACCCCGCCGTAGATGTTGGACTTCAGCTCGACGGCGATGCCGTGGCGGCGGGCCAGCGCCGAGACCACGAAGAGCCCGATCCGCCCGTCGGCGAGCAGGTGCCGCACGCTCACCTGGTCGGGGTCGCCCAGCAGGGCGTTCATCCGGTGCTGCTCCCCGGCGGGCATGCCCAGTCCGCGGTCCTCGACCTCGACCGCGATCCCGGCGGTGACCCGCTCCGCCCGCACCACGACGTCGGTGTCGGGGGCGGAGAACACCGTGGCGTTCTCGACGAGTTCGGCCAGCAGGTGCACCACATCGGCGACGGCGTGTCCGCGCACCGTGCCGCCCGCCGGGGGCACCACCTTGACCCGGGTGTACTGCTCGACCTCGGCCACCGACGAACGCAGCACCTCGCTCAGGTCGATGGGCCGGGTCCACTGGCGGCGCGAGGCGGACCCGCCGAGCACGGCGAGGTTCTCCGCGTGCCGCCGGATCCGGGTGGCGAGGTGGTCGACGTGGAAGAGCTCCTTGAGCAGGTCGGGGTCCTCGACCGTGTCCTCCAGCTCGTCGAGCAGGGAGATCTCGCGGTGCACGAGCGACTGAAGCCGGCGCGCGAGGTTGACGAAGACCTCCACCTTGCGGTCGCTGTCGCTCGGCGCGGCCGGGACGGCCAGCCGCACCAGGGTCGTGTAGGCCTGTTCGCGGGCGCCGCGCAGCTCCTGCGCGAGCAGCCAGAACTCGTCCACCCCGGCCGGGTCGGCGGCCGTCGGCGGACCGCTCGGCCCCCCTCGTACGGGCCGTCCCGGACTCTCCCCCCGCTCCAGGCGCTCGGCGGCCGTCCGCAGCTCCTGGCGGCCCCGCACGCTGGAGCGCCGCAGGGCCTCGCAGCGGTCGCGCACGGCCTTGGCCGCCCGCTGCGCCCCGAGCAGGGCACAGGCGAGGGCGCCCACGACGAGCAGGGCGCAGCCGGTGAGGACGGGCCAGAGCCGGGCGTCGCGCTCCCCGGCGCCCCCGCCGAGCTGGAGGGTGAAGATGACCGCGGCGGTGCCGCTGAGCCCGGCGGCGAGCGTGGGCAGCAGGGCGGCGCGGACCAGCTGGGGGCCTATCTGCCGGCCGGGTCCGGTGACGGCGTGTCTCGACGGGGCGTGGCGGGCTGCGCGGAATCCGGACATCGGCGTCCTCGGTACGTGGGGCCCGGCCACCGGCGGTCCCGGGGCCCGGTGTTGATCACCGGATACCCACGCTAGACCGCACGCTCCCACCCCTGACGCCCAGTTGGGGAACTTGGCAGGGCTGCTTCCCGCTCCCGATGGAGCGCTCGTACGAGAGCCCGAATGCGCCGGGAGCGCGTACCCCGGGAGGGCCGGGGGGCGTACGCCGCCCGGCCCGCGCTCCCCGCGAGAACCCGGGGCCCGGGCCTCCCACCGGGCCCCGGACCCCGGTCCGCTACGACCCCACGGCCTCCGGCTCGCCCTGTCCGGCCGGTGCCGGGGCGACGGGAGCGGCCGCGGGGCGCGCCCGTACGGGGGTGGCCGTCACCGGGGCCGGGGGCGCGGCCACGAAGGGGCGCCACCAGGCCTGGTCCGGGGCGTCGGCCGCGCCGGGCTCGAAGGGCTGGCCCGGGATCGGCAGGGCGACGGCCGCCCCGGCCGCCCCGGCGGCGGCGACGGTGCCCTCGCCGGGCTCGTCCCACGGGTGCGGGGCCAGGTTGAAGGTGCCCCAGTGGATCGGCAGCATCGTCCCGTGCGGGAGCCCGCCCTGGAGGTCGAGGTGGGCCCGGATCCCCTCCGCGGGGGTCATGTGGATGTCCGGCCAGTACTCGGAGTAGGCGCCGATCTGGATCATCGTCGCGTCGAAGGGGCCGTGCTCGGCGCCGATCTCCGCGAAGCCGGGGAAGTAGCCGGTGTCCCCGCTGTGGAAGATCCGGTGTTCCCCGCTCTTGACGACCCAGGAGGCCCAGAGGGTGAACTGCTGGTTGCGCAGGCCGCGGCCGCAGAAGTGGCGGGCCGGGGTGGCCGTGAGGGAGAGCCCGGCGACCTCGGTCGTCTCGTTCCAGTCGAGCTCGCGCAGCCGGTCCGGGGCCACGCCCCAGCGCTCCAGGTGGGCGCCGACGCCGAGCGGGACCGCGAAGACGGTGTCCGTGCCGGCCAGTGCCTTGATGGTGGGCAGGTCGAGGTGGTCGTAGTGGTCGTGGGAGATCACCACGACGTCGACCTCGCCGAGGGAGGCCAGCGGCACGGGGACCGGGTGCAGCCGCTTGGGTCCCGCGAAGGGGAAGGGGGAGCAGCGCTCGCCCCAGACCGGGTCGAAGAGCACCCGGCGCCCGTCGATCTCGGCGAGCACGCTGGAGTGCCCCATCCAGGTCAGGCGCAGCCCGCTGACCGGCGGTTTCGCCAGCTCGGCGAGGGTCGTGGGGTAGACCGGGATGGGGGCGCCCGGGTTGCGCCGTACCCGCTGCTCCTTGTGGAAGTAGATCTTGGCGAACTCGACCATGGACCCTGAGGGCCTGGTCCGTGCGCCCACGGGGTTCTGGAAGACCCCGTCGGCGAAGTTCGGCGAGCGCAGGATCCGCTCCAGCCGTGCGCCGGAGGGGTCCGCGCCGAAGGCTTCGGGCCGCAGGGCGCGCAGCCGGGGACGCAGGGGTTGGGAGCCGGTCAAGGCGCCTCCTGGAGGTGCAGGACGGTGTGGGACGGTCGTACGACCACGACCATCCCAACGCGTACCGGCCCCCGAGGATTCCGCGTCCCGCCCGCGAGTCGGCCGGACCTCCCGACCGGCCGCCCACGGGCCGCCCGTGCGGGTCCTGCCGCGGGCGGCCCGGCGGTCCTCCCCGGGGCCGCTAGAGCGGCAGCAGGTCCGGGCGCTTGGCCTCGACGTGGTCGCCGGAGGACTCCCCGCGCAGCCGGCGCCCGATCCAGGGGACGAGGTGCTCGCGCGCCCACTGGATGTTGTCCCGGGTGACGTCCACCGATCCGCGCGGCGGGGTGGGCGGCCACGGCTGGTCCGGGTCGGCGGGGACCTCGTAGCCGAGGACCTGCGCGGCGCGGAGCGCGACGCGGGTGTGGCCCTCGGGCGAGAGGTGCAGCCGGTCGCCGTCCCAGGCCCGGCGGTCCTGCACCGACTTCAGCGACCACAGGTCGAGGACCGGGCAGTCGTAGCGGTCGGCGATGGCGCGCACGTGCGCGCTGTACGTCGCGACCTTGCCCCGCAGGTGCTTGAGGACGGGGATGCCGCGGGTGTCGAAGCCGGTGGTGATCATGACGAGGCCGACGGCCCCGGTGAGGTCGGCCACCGCCGCCTCGAACCGTTCCGCCACGTCGTCCGGGTCACTGCCCGGCCGGATGATGTCGTTGCCGCCCGCGCAGAAGGTGACCAGGTCCGGGGCGAGGTCCTTGGCCCTGGGCACCTGTTCGGCCACGATCTGGTCGAGGAGCTTGCCCCGCACCGCGAGGTTCGCGTACCGGAAGTCGTGCTCGTCGCGCTGATCGGCCAGGAGCACGGCGAGCCGGTCCGCCCAGCCGAGGTACGAATCCCCGGGTCCCGGGTCCCCCACGCCTTCGGTGAAGCTGTCCCCGATCGCCGCGTACGAGCCGATGGTCTTGAGTGTCGTCTTCGTCGCTGCCACGGAACGACATCCTTCACCCCCGCCGCCAACCTACGCCAACGTAATGAGGGGTTGACGGACCGTGATCTATACCACGCGGGGGATAAGGAATAAGTACACGTGGGGCCGGGACCCCCCTCAGGCCCCGGCCCCACGCGTGTCCGTGCCGCTGCCGCGGCTCCCGTCAGACGTTCACGCCCTTGGAGCGGAGGTAGGCCAGCGGGTCGATGTCCGAGCCGTAGGACGGGCCGGTGCGGATCTCGAAGTGGAGGTGCGGGCCGGTCACGTTGCCGGTGGCGCCGGAGAGGCCGATCCGCTGTCCGGCGGTGACGCTCTGGCCGACCGAGACGGACAGCTGGGAGAGGTGGCCGTACTGGGAGTACTTGCCGTCGGCGTGGCGGATGACGACCTCGTTGCCGTACGCGCCTCCCCAGCCCGCGGACACGACGGTGCCCGCGCCCACCGCCTTGACGGTGGTGCCGGTGCTCGCGATGAAGTCGACGCCGGTGTGGTAACCGGAGGACCACATGCTGCCGCTCTGGTGGTACGGGGTGGAGGTGCCGCCGTCGACCGGGGCGACGAAACCGGAGCCGTTCGAGGGCGCCTCGGAACCGGTCGCGGCGGCGGGCGCGGAGGGCGCCGGGCGCTGGGCGGGGGTCCGGGCCGCGGCCCCGCGCGGGGCGGCGGACTTCGGTGCGGGGGTCTCGTCGGCGGTGTCCCCGCCGGCCGTGCCCGTGGCGGACGGGGCCTCGTCCGCCGCCTGAGTACCGCTGGAGGATCCCTCGGTCCCGGCCGCAGGAGCCTTCGGGGCGGGGGCGGCGCCGCGGCCGTCCAGGGTCAGCCTGAGGCCCGGATGGATGAGGGAGGGGTTCTCGCCGACGGCCTCGCGGTTGTCCGCGTAGAGCCGCTCCCAGCCGCCCGGGAGGTGGCGCTCGGCGGCGATCTTCGACAGGTAGTCGCCCGGCACGACCGTGTAGACGGCCGGAGCGGCTGCGGGGGCCGTGGCCGGGGCGGCGGTGGCGGCCCGGAGGGCCTGGGGCGCCTGTGCGGGCTGCGCGGGCGCCGCGGCCGGGGTGGCGGCGTGGGCGCCGGCGGCGAGGGTCAGCGGCAGCGCGAGGGCGGCGCCACCGGTGCCGGCCACGGCGAGACCGCGGGATATGGAACGGGACTTCGGACGGCGGTGCTTACCCTTTGCGGGCATGGTGCATTCCTCTCCGGCGCCTGCGAGGTGAGCTGTCGGGTTCGGACTGGAGATGTCCGGCCGCACCCGTGGAACGCGCGTACGACTTCACCCCGAGCCGCCCCGAAGTGATCCGGAACGGCGACTTACCTGGTTCCCCCGCTCCTGCCGCGCGCGTCGATGGTCGGGTGCGGTTCCCGGGCGGCGGCAGGATGAGGCGGTCCACCCGGATCGATCGCGAAGGTAATCCAGCGGGAGTGCGCGCAACAAGCCGTGAATTCCCTGACGGAATAGCAGGAATGAAGGATCATCGGAATTCCCGTCACCCTCCGTCCATTCCCGTGCGACAACAGCCGCCCTGGCAAGGGAATTCTGATTCCGCGATCAGGCACGGACGGTCACCGTATGATCTGGCTCACGGGGCCCGGCGCGATCTCGCCCCCACGTACGGCAAGTTGGCCCCAACCAGAGCAAGCAGAGCAATTCGGACACGCAGGACACGCCAGACACGCGGAGGAGCGCACGTGACCCAGCAGATACCCCAGCCCCCGCCGAGCGCGCCGGAGCCGGCGCCCGGGCCCGAGCTCTCCGGGGTGCGCAATTTCCGTGACGTGGGCGGCCTGTCGACCACCGACGGACGGCAGGTCAGGCCGGGACGACTGTTTCGAAGCGGACATCTCGCGCATGCCACCGAAACCGATGCAGAATTCCTCGAATCCCTCGGGCTGCACACCGTCTTCGACTTCCGCAACGGAGCCGACCAGGCCCTGGAGGGCCCCGACGTCGAGCTGGCGGGCGTGCGCAACGTGAACATCCCGCTGTCGGACCCGGCCGACGGGAGGGAGTTCTGGGCGATGGTCCGCGACGGGGAGCTCGACCGGCTCCGCACCGTCCTGGGCGACGGCAAGGCGGCCGCCCGCATGAGGGACTCGTACCGGACGATCATCCTCACCCGCACCGCCGAGCACGGCCGGGTGGTGCACGCCCTCGCCGAGGACAGCGTCCCGGCGCTGATGCACTGCGCCGCGGGCAAGGACCGCGCGGGACTGTCGATCGCCGTCACCCTGCTCGCCCTGGGCGTCGAGCGCGACGCGATCGTGGCCGACTACCTGGAGTCCAACGCCCCGCACAACCGCTACCGCGTCCGGCGCGGCAGCGACGCGCCCGAGGCCCGCTCCCCCGAGGTGATGGAACTGCTGGCCCCGCTCTTCGAGGCGCGCGCCGAGTACCTGCTCACCGCGTTCGACGCCATCGACGGCCGGTGGGGCGGGGTGGACGGCTACCTCGCCGAGGGCCTCGGCCTCGCGCCCGCCACCCTGGAGCGGCTGCGCGAGCGGCTCCTCACCGGCTGACGCCGGCGGGGCCCGCGGCGGGGGCCCGCACGGCGCCCGCCGCCCGCTCAGCGGTTGCCGACCGCCTGCTTGACCAGGGTCCTGCCGAAGTCCCACATCAGCCCGCCCCCGCCGTGCGCCTCGTCCATGACCTCGCGGAACGCCCCGACGAAGCGGTCCACGTCCGCCTCGTCCACGATCAGCGGCGGGATGAGCTTGATGACCTCCAGGTGGTCGCCGGAGACCTGGGTCAGGATCCGGTGCCGGTTCAGCAGCGGCGCGACGACCATCTGCGCGAACAGCCCCTTGCGGGCCGCCTGGAGCACGGCCCAGCGGCTGCGCAGGCCCAGGGAGGACGGCCGGCCGAACTCGATGCCGATCATCAGGCCGCGCCCCCGCACCTCGTGCAGCAGCTCGTACTCGTCCACGAGCGCGGCGAGCCGCCCGCGCAGCAGGTCGCCCGTCGCGCGGGCGTTGGCCACCACCTGCTCGTCCTCCATGACGGCGAGGACCGCCAGCCCGGCCGCCATCGCCTGCGCGTTGGAGCCGAAGCTGGCGGAGTGCACCAGCACCCGGTCCATGGAGGAGTAGACCTTCTGGAAGATCCAGTCCTTGCCGAGGGTCGCGCCAACGGGGACGTAGCCGCCGGAGAGGGCCTTGGCCACGCACACCAGATCCGGTTCCACGCCCGGCTCGTGCTGGTACGCGTAGAAATCTCCCGTCCGGCCGAGGCCGGTCTGGACCTCGTCCGCGATGAGCAGCGCCTTGTGGCGGTGCAGCAGTTCCTGTGCGGCGCGCAGGTATCCGGGCGGGGCGGCGAGCACCCCCTTGCCCTGGACCGGCTCGACGATCAGGGCGGCGACGTCCCCGCGCCGGAGCTCCGCCTCCAGCGCGTCCAGGTCCCCCATCGCGATCTTCGTGTCGGGGAGCAGCGGGGCGAAACCCTCGCGGAACCCGCCCTCCCCGTTGACCGACAGCGAGCCCGTGGTGAGCCCGTGGAAGGCGTGGTCGCAGTAGAGGATCCTGGGGCGGCCGGTGGCGTAGCGGGCGAACTTCAGGGCGGTCTCGACGGCCTCGGTGCCGCTGTTGCCGAAGAAGACCCGGTCCAGGTGGGGGCTGTGGCCGAGGAGCTTCTCGGCCAGCAGTCCCGGCAGCGGCTGGCAGTCGAAGCGGGTCAGGTCGGCGAGCTGGGCGTCCAGCACGTCGTGCAGGGCCCGGCGCACCACGGGGTGGTGGCGGCCCAGGCCCATCACGCCGAACCCGGCCAGCATGTCGAGGTAGTCGTTGCCCTCGTCGTCCCAGAAGTGCGCGCCCTCGGCCCGTACGTAGACCTTGTCGAAGCCGATGGTGCGCAGCATCCGGGGCAGCTGGTGGTTGAGGTGGCGGGCGTGCAGCTCGTACCGCTCCCCGCCGCGCTCGGCCAGCAGCGCGGCGAGGTCGAAGCCCTTGCCCCCTCCGGGCGCGGACGTCATGCCGAGCCGGCCCGGTTGCCGCCGATCGTCTCCCGGGCCGCGCGCAGGGACTCCTTGAGGGATCCCATCGTGGCGAGGACGGCGGTCGGCTCGTAGCCGCAGTGCGCCATGCAGTTCGCGCAGCGCGGGTCCTTCCCGCGGCCGTACTTGCTCCAGTCGGTGTCCTCGATCAGCTCCCGGTACGTGGGCACGTAGCCGTCGCTCATCAGGTAGCAGGGGCGCTGCCAGCCGAAGAGGGAGTAATTCGGGATCGCCCAGGCGGTGCAGGGGAAATCCGCCTTTCCTTCGAGGAAGTCGAGGAAGAGCGGGGAGTGGTTGAGCCGCCAGCGCAGCCGGTTGCCTCCGGCGAAGGCCTTCTTGAAGAGTTCCCGGGTCTGTTCGACGCCCAGGAAGTGTTCCTGGTCGGGGGCCTTTTCGTAGGCATAGGCGGGCGAGATCATCATTTCGTCGACCTGGAGGTCGTCGTTGAGGTAGTTCAGCACCTCGATGATCGTCTGGGGTGTGTCGGTGTTGAAGAAGGTGGAGTTGGTGGTCACCCGGAATCCGCGACGCTTGGCCTCCTTGATGGCCGCCACGGCTTCGTCGAAAACGCCTTCCTTGGCCACGGATTCGTCGTGGCGTTCGCGCAGTCCGTCGATGTGGACGGCGAAGGCGAAATACGGGGAGGGGGTGAACTTCTCGATCTTCTTGCGGAGCAGCATCGCGTTGGTGCAGAGGAAGACGTACTTCCGCCTGGCCACCAGCTGGCGCACGATCTCGTCGATCTGCGGGTGCATCAGGGGCTCGCCGCCCGCGATGGACACCATCGGGGCGCCGGACTCAAGGACGGCGCCGACCGCCTGGGCGACGGGCATGCGCTGCTTGAGCACCCCCGCCGGATGCTGGATCTTCCCGCAGCCCTCGCAGGCCAGGTTGCACGCGTAGAGCGGCTCCAGCTCGACGATCAGCGGGAACTTCTCGCGCTTGCGGAGCTTCTGTTCGAGAAGATAGGTCCCGACCCTGATGGACTGTCGCAACGGCATGGCCATCTGGCTCACCTCCTGGGGAGCAGCAACGAACGGTGCCAGTCATGGAACGCGGGCCGTACGGCACGCAGCACGCGGAAGGCCGATATTCCTCCGCGCACCGTGCCGATACGGACGAGCTCGTGCTCCGGAGCGTCCACGATCACCCGGACGGCCGCAAGGGGACGGCCGGCGCCCCCGTGTGCGGTCCACAGGGTGGCCGCGGACTCCATGTCGACCGCGATGGCGCCGGTGGCGCGCAACTGCGCGCGCTCCGGCCCGCGGACGACGTGGTCGGATCCGGTCAGTGCGCCGAGGTGCACGGTCCGGCCGGGCACCGCCCGGGCCAGTGCCTCGGCGAGGAGGGCGGTGCCGGTGCAGGCGACCGCCCCGCGCGGGTCCCGGGTCTCCTCGGCGACGACCAGGTCGCCGGGGTGCATCCCGGGGACGAGGCCGGCGCAGAAGCCGGTCGCCAGGACGGCGGCCCGCTCCATGCCGGGCCGTCCGAGGGCCCGCGTGAGGGCGCGCTCGGCGGCGCGCGGGCCCATGCCCGTGCGCAGCAGCGCCCCGTCCGGTGCGCCGCCGCGGCCGGCGCTGCGCAGGGCCGCCTGCTCGATGCGCAGGGCGCAGGCGATCAGCAGCGGGGGCCTGGGCGGCGGCGCTCCGGCGTTCATCAGGACGCTCCGGCCGGCCGGTGGGCCCCGGGCGTGCGCGGACCGTCGGGGCCGAACGGTTCTCCGTGGAGGTAGCGGCCCAGGGCGGTGAGGGGGAACACCTGCCGGTAGAGGTGGTAGTTGATGGAGAAGTCCCAGGGGAAGCCGGTGCCGGTGAAGTACGGCTCGTCCCAGGTCCCGTCGGGGCGCTGGGTCCCGACCAGGTAGGCCAGTCCCCGCTCGACGGCCTTGCCGTCGCGCTCCCCCGCCGACAGCAGCGCCATCAGCGCCCAGGCGGTCTGGGAGGCGGTGGAGGCGCCCTTCCCGGCCCATGAGCGGTCCTGGTAGGAGCGCTGGTCCTCGCCCCAGCCGCCGTCCTCGTTCTGTACGGATTCCAGCCAGGCCACGGCCCGCCGGACCGCGGGGTGCGAGGGGGCGATGCCGGCGGCGGTGAGGGCCGGGACCACCGAGCCCGTCCCGTAGACGTAGTTGGTGCCCCAGCGTCCGAACCAGGAGCCGTCCGGCTCCTGTTCGGCGAGCAGCCAGGCGACGCCGCGCCGGGTGCGGGGGTCGGCGGCCTTGCCCTCGAAGGCGAGCATCTCGACGACGTGGGCGGTGACATCGGCCGAGGGCGGGTCGATGACCTCGCCGAAGTCGCAGAAGGGCAGCCGGTTGGGGAAGGGGCTGGTGTTGTCGGCGTCGAAGGCGCCCCAGGCGCCGTTCTTCGACTGCATGCCGAGGTTCCAGGAGACCCCGCGGGCGATGGCGGCCTCGACCTTCGCCGGTTCGGGGTGGTGGATCCGGCGCAGGGCCAGGACGACCTCGGCGGTGTCGTCGATGTCCGGGTAGTTGTCGTTGTGGAACTCGAAGGCCCAGCCGCCGGGTTCGAGCCCGGGGCGGCGCACGGCCCAGTCGCCGCTGCGCCGGATCTCCTCGCCGAGCATCCAGTCGGCGGCCTTGACCAGGGCGGGGTGGTCGGGGCGCACCCCGGCGTCGGCGAGGGCGATCGCGGCGAGGCAGGTGTCCCACACCGGGGACTGGCAGGCCTCGATCATGCGGGCGCCGTCCTCGCGCCAGACCGCGAACCGGTCGAGGGACTCCAGTCCGGCCCGCATCACCGGGTGCCCCAGGTCGTAGCCGAGCAGGTGGAGGGCGATGACGGAGTACACCGCGGGTGGCTGGATCCCGCCCCAACAGCCGTCGTTCTCCTGGCGCTCGACGATCCAGCGGCCGGCGGCCGTCATGGCGGCCTTGCGCAGCCGGCCCGGGGCGAACCGCCGGTAGAGGTGCAGGGCCTTGTCCATGCGCTGGAAGGCCCCTTCCCAACTGGCCAGCGGAGCGGCCGGCCTGGCCGGGAAGGGGTTGCGCGCGTCGGTGTGCAGCTCGTCGAGCGCGAAGGGGGCCGGGCGGACGGGCCGCAGGGCCGAGACGACGGTGAGCGGGACGATCGTCTGGCGGGCCCAGCAGCCGAAGTCGTAGATGTTCAGCGGCACCCAGGGGGGCAGGAAGACCAGCTCGGGCGGGAGTTCGGGCAGGTGGTCCCAGTTCCACCAGCCGAACAGGGCGAGCCAGATCCGGGTGAACACCCGGGCGCCGGCGATCCCGCCGTGGGCCCGGATCCAGGCCGAGGCGCGGGCCATGTGCGGGCTGCCCGGTTCGTCCCCGGCCAGGCGCAGGGCGACGTACGCCTCGATGGTGGCGGAGAGTTCGGGCGGCCCGCCGTGGAAGGTGGCCCAGGTGCCGTCCTCGCGCTGCTCGCCCCGGATGAAGAGGGCGGCGGCGCGCGTGGTGGCCTCGTCCCGGATGCCGAGGAACTGCCTCAGCAGCAGGTCCTCGGCGTCCATGGTGACGTTGGTCTCCAGGTCGCCCTTCCACCACCCGGCCGGGTCCTGGCGCTCCAGCAGCGCGCGGACGGCCTTGTCGGTGGCCTCCTGGACACCCCGGACACCGCGCGGCGAGCCGTCCGGCCCCGCCCCGGCGCCGGGCGGCCCGGCGGCCGCGTCCCTCGGCGCTGCGGGCGCCGGGGCGGCCGTCCCTGCCGTCCCCTCTTGGTGTTCCGGATCCGCACCGCGGGCCATCGCACCGGCGCCGTCGGTCGTCGCTGTCATGGCTTCCCCTTAGAACAGTGTCCTCTGCTGTGCTGGGGTCTGCCGTCGGCCGGTGCGCTCTAGCAGGTGGCGGCGCCGGCCGGCGACTCGCGCTTCATATCCGCTGCCGGGTGGCGATCACCTCTTGCGCACGACGACGAAGTCGGCGAGGGCGACGAGCTGGTCCCGTACCCGCTGCGGCATGTTCACGTCGTCCAGGGCCCGGATCGCCACCGCGTGCTGGCGCCGGGCCTCGTCGGCGGTCCACTGGCGGCCGCCCGCGGCCTCGATGAGCGAGGCGCGGTGGGCGAACTCCTCCTCGGAGAAGTTCTCGAAGTCGTTGCTCTTGGCATCGGCGGCGAGCAGCTGGGCGAGTTCCTCGCAGGCGGGTCCGCCGGCCGCGAGGGCGGCGACCACGGGCAGGGACTTCTTGCGCTGGCGCAGGTCGCTCCAGGTCTGCTTGCCGGTCGCGTCCGGGTCGCCCCAGATGCCGAGGAGGTCGTCGACGGCCTGGAAGGCGAGGCCGAGGTGGTAGCCGTACTCCTCCAGCTTGTCGGCGGTGCGGTCGTCGGCGCCGCCGAGGACGGCGCCGATGGAGACCGCGCAGGCGAGCAGGGCGCCCGTCTTGTTGCCCTCCATCTCCAGGCACTCCTCGACGCTGACGCGCTCGCGGTGCTCGTAGGAGATGTCCTGGGCCTGGCCGTCGATGAGCTTGCGGCTGGCCGTGGTCAGGCGGCGGGCCGCGCGGCCCGCCTCGACGGTGCCCAGCTCCAGCAGGACCTCGTTGGCGAGGGCGAAGAGGGCGTCGCCGACGAGGATCGCCAGCGCCGGTCCGTGGACCTTCCAGACCGTGTCGCGGTGGCGGCGCTGTTCGTCGCCGTCCATCAGGTCGTCGTGCAGCAGCGAGAAGTTGTGGACGAGCTCCACGGCGACGGCGCCGGGGATGCCGACCTCGGCGGAGGCGCCGGCGGCCTCGGCGGAGAGCAGGGCGAGGGCGGGCCGGACGGCCTTGCCCCCGTCGCCGTCCGCCGGGTTGCCCTGGGCGTCGATCCAGCCGAAGTGGTAGGCGGCGACCGTGTCCATGGGCGCCGCGAGCCGGTCTACGGCGGCCCGGAGCACGGGGGTCGACAGCGTGCGGCCGCGTTCCAGGAGGGCGAGCGTGTCCGCCTGCTCCCCGCCGGCCGTGCCCACACTGGCAGCCGTGTTCTCGACAGCCGGGTTCCCCGGGTTCACTGGCTCTCCTCTGGTTCCTGTACGTGCTGTGCCGGTTGTGCTGGTGGTCGTGGTCGTCATGCCGCCTCCCACGGAGGACGTCCGGCGGGGCGGCCCAGGGCGGTCAGTGCCGCCCCGGCCGCACCGGTGCCGCTGCGGACCGCGCTCTCCATGGTCGCGGGCCAGCCGGTGGCGGTCCACGCACCGGCGAGATAGAGGCCCGGCGTGTCGGTCCGGTTGCCTGGGCGCAGCCGGCCGACGCCCGGACTCGGGGCGAAGGTGGCGGTGCGTTCCCGGGTGACGAAGAAGTCGCGCACCTTCGCGCCCCGGGCGGCGGGCAGCAGCCGCTCCAGCTCCGGCAGGTACTTGGCGCGCAGGACGGACACCGGTTCGTCGATGTCCTCCTGGGCCGCCGACTGGGACACGGCCAGGTACTGGCCGCCGTCGGTGAGGCCGGAGGAGTCGGTGCGGTCGAAGACCCACTGGACCGGGGAGCCCAGGGCGGCGAAGAAGGGCTGCCTGAGCACCTTGCGGTCGTAGACCACGTGGACGTTGAGGATGGGCGCGGTGCCGATGTCGAGGAGCTTGTCCGGGTCGGCCAGCGCCCCGGGCGGGAGCAGCCCGTGGGCCTCGCGCTGCGGGACGGCGAGGACGACGGTGCCCGCCGCGAGGGACTCCTCCTCGGTGTCGACCCGCCAGTTCCCGTCGTCCGTACGGGAGACGCAGGTGACCCGGGCGCGCAGTTCGGTGCGCACGTCGGCCGCGTCGAGGGCCTTGCGGGCGAGGGTGTCGTGGAGGTCGCCGAGCGGGACGCGGGCCCAGCCGATGTCGGCGGCGCCGTTCTCGGAGAGCAGGCCGGTCTTGAAGACCATGGCGGCCAGGCCCAGCGAGGACTGGTCGGCGGTGGCGTTGAGGGTGGCGACGCCGACGAGGTCCCAGAGGGCCTCGACGGTGCGCGGGGACTGGCCGTAGCGGGCGAGCCAGGTGGCGAAGTCCAGGCCGTCGAGGGCCGGGTCGGCCGGGTCGAGTCGGCGCAGGGCCAGGGCTGCGCGTCCCACGGCCGCCCGCTCGGCGAGCGAGAGGTGCGGGTAGGTGGCCAGGGACGCGGCCAGGTGCAGGGGGACGGGCAGGGCGCTGCGGCGCAGCCGGCCCAGGCGCGGTCCCCGGGGGTGGGCGACGTCGAGGACGGGGACGTCGAGCCGGTCCTGGACCGGGGCGAGGTCCGCGCCGCCGATGCGCTCCAGGAACCACCGGTAGGCCGTGCAGCAGCGGAGGTAGACGTGCTGGCCGTTGTCGACGGTCAGCTCGCCGCGCTTGAAGGAGAACGCGAGCCCGCCGAGCCGGGGGCGGCCTTCGAGCAGGGTGACCCGTAGTCCGGCGTCGGCGAGGCGGAGCGCGGCGGTGACCCCGGCGAGTCCGCCGCCGACGACGACGGCGTGCCGGTCGGCGTCCTGGCCGGCGCCTCGGCGCGCGCGCTGGTCGGCGGTGCTCATGCGTCCTCCCCCGTGGTGCGGTGGCCCTGTCGGACGGTGGGGGCGGGCACGCCTCGGCGCGCCGCGGCCCGGTGCGGACCACGGCCTTCGCCCGCCCGGACAGACGCCGCGGGGGCGGCCGGGGTTGCCCGGCCGGCGGCCCGGCCGGACGGCGGCCGGGCCGGTGCCGGGCGGGCGCCGCCGGGCCGGGGGGCGGCCGGGGCCGGGGCGGGGGTCCTGGTGCGCCGCATCAGATGCGCCTGCGCGTGCTCTGACGGGAGATGGTCCGGGCGTCGAGGCCCGAGAGGCCGCGCACGGCGACGTACGCCTTCTCGTGGGTCGGCAGCGAGACGCGCCCGCGCAGCACGGCCTCGGGCTCGCGCTCGATGCGGTCCAGGAGGCGGCGGTAGATGCCGGCCATCGCGGCCACGCAGGCGCCGCTGCGCCGGTCGAGCATCGGCAGCAGCCGGTAGCCCTCGACGAACAGGGCCCGCGCGCGCCGCACTTCGTGGTGGACGAGGCCGGCGAAGTCGGCTCCGGCGGGGGCCCGGTCCCCGTGGAAGCCCTCGGAGCAGCCGAACTTGGCGAGGTCCTCGGCGGGGAGGTAGGTGCGCCCGTTGGCCGCGTCCTCGCGAACGTCCCGCAGGATGTTGGTGAGTTGCAGGGCCAGGCCCAGGGTGTCGGCGTACTCGTCGGCGCGGGCGGCTTCGGGGGCGCCGAGGCCGCCGGTGTGCACGGTGCCGAAGACGCCGAGGGAGAGCCGTCCGATGGCCCCGGCCACGCAGCGGCAGTAGGCCTTGAGGTCGTCCCAGGTCTCGTACTCCTCGCCGCGGACGTCCATCAGGACCCCGTCGATGAGTTCGTCGAGGCCGCCGAGGGGGATGGGGAAGCGCCGGGCGGCGTGCGCGAGGGCGACGGCGACCGGGTCGGTGTCGTCCTCCTCGACCTCCTCGGCCCGGATCCGGCCGAGCAGGGCGCGCGTCTCCTCCAGCCGTACGAGCTTGGCCTCGGGCGGGAGCGTGCCGTCGCCGATGTCGTCGACGCGCCGTGAGAAGGCGTACAGCGCCGACATCGCCTGCCGCTTGTCGGTGGGCAGCAGCCGGATGCCGTACGCGAAGTTGCGCGCCTGCGTGCCGGTGACGGCCTCGCAGTAGCTGTAGGCCGCGAGGACCGGAGCGGACGGAGCGGACGCGTGTGTGGGGCCCTCCACGTTCGGGCTCACCCCTTTCTCGGCGCTGTGCGCAGGACGGCGGCCACCTCGCGGAGCAGGAGGCTCCGGGTGGGCTTGGGCGGGCCGGGCAGCACGTCGAAGCCTGCGGCCGAAACGGCCCGCAGGGCGGCGCGCCCTCCTCCCACGAACCCCGCGAGCAACAGCCGTAGCCTGCCGTGCACGCTACCCACGAGGGGGGTGCCTTCATTCAGGAGTTCGCGTGCGCGTTCAGTTTCGAATGCGACCAGGGAGCGTACGGACGCTCCGGCGGACGGGGCCCGCAGGTCGTTCTCGGTGACGTGGAAGCGGCGCATGTCCTGCGCGGGGAGGTAGATCCGGTCGCGGCCGAGGTCCTCGGCGACGTCCTGGAGGTGTTCGGCGATCTGCAGGGCGGTGCAGACGGCGTCGGAGCGGCGGATGCGCTCCGGGGTGGCGGTGCCGGTCAGGGCGAGCACGAGGCGGCCCACGGGGTTGGCGGAGAGCTCGCAGTAGGCGAGCAGGTCCGCGTACGTCGCGTACCGCGTGACGTGCTGGTCCCGGCGGTTGGCCTCGATGAGCCCGAGGAAGGGCTCGGGGGTGAGGCCGTGGTCGCGCACGACGGGGCGCAGGGCCTGCAGCAGGGGGTGGCGGGGCGGGCCGTCGGCGGAGCCGAAGACGCGCATCAGGTCGGCCTCGAAGGCGTCGAGCATGGCGGGACGGTCGTCCACGGCGGCCGGGTCGAGGCCGAGGAGCACGGCGTCGCGGCCGCCGGGGGCGAGGTCGCCGTCGCCGATGTCGTCGACGAGGCGGGCGTAGCCGTAGACCGCCGTCAGGCCCTCGCGCCAGGCGCGGGGCAGGAAGGCGGGGGCGACGGGGAAGTTCTCCGCCGCCGCCTTGGCGAGGGTGGCGCGGGCGTGGGGGTCGAGGGCGGCACCGGGGGCGCCGGGCCGGATGCCGGGCCCGGCGGTCACCGCCCGCCGCCCGCGGCGGGGACGGCCACTGCGCATGGGGACCGCAGAATTCCCGTAGCCATTGCCGTCACGTCTCCCGTTCTACACTGCCGACCCAAGTCATCCCATTTCGGACACGCCGCCGAAGTTTACCCGGGAGTATCCGGGGAGAACCGGTTGTGGGGAATCGTCCCCTCTTGGCGCGATTGAGAACTGGTCCAGCTTACGCTGTACAACGCCGCGGCGGCCTATCGGGTGTTCACGGCGCCCCGGAATGTCGGCCGCGGCCGGATCCCGCCGCACGGCGAGGCCCCCGGCGCGCGGAGCGGCGGGGGCCTGCGACGGCCTGATCCGGCAAGCCGGAGCCCTCGGTCAGTGGCTGGTGGCCTTCTCGTAGGCGGAGACGACTTCCTCGGTGGGCCCGTCCATCAGGAGTTCGCCCTTCTCCAGCCACAGCACCCGGCTGCAGGTGTCGCGGATGGAGTTGTTGTTGTGGCTCACCAGGAAGACCGTGCCGGCCTTCTCCCGCAGTTCGCGGATGCGCGCCTCGGAACGCACCTGGAACTTGCGGTCACCGGTGGCGAGGGCCTCGTCGATCATCAGGACGTCGTGGTCCTTGGCGGCCGCGATCGAGAAGCGCAGGCGCGCCGCCATGCCCGAGGAGTAGGTGCGCATCGGGAGGGAGATGAAGTCCCCCTTCTCGTTGATCCCCGAGAAGTCGACGATGTCCTGGTAGCGCTCCTTGATCTGCTCGCGGGTCATGCCCATCGCGAGACCGCCGAGGACCACGTTGCGCTCGCCCGTGAGGTCGTTCATCAGGGCCGCGTTCACGCCCAGCAGCGAGGGCTGGCCGTCGGTGTAGACCTTGCCGGACTCGCAGGGCAGCAGGCCCGCGATGGCGCGCAGCAGGGTGGACTTGCCGGAGCCGTTGGAGCCGATGAGGCCGATGGCCTCACCGCGGTACGCCGTGAAGGAGACCCCGCGCACGGCGTGGACCCGGCGGACGCCCGGGGCGTCGCCCTTGCCGCGGCGGAGTATCTTGCTCAGCGCCGCCGTGGCGCTGCCCTTGCCGGAGCTGCCGGTGTTGACGCGGTACACGATGTGCACCTCGTCGGCGATGACGGTGGGCACGCGGCCCTGGGTGATCTCAGCCACGGCCGTAACGCTCCTCAGCCTTCCAGAAGTACACGAAGCCGCCGGCGCCGATGACGACGGCCCAGCCGACCGCGAAGAGCCAGACGTGGGGCGGCAGGTTCGAGGCGCCGTAGTCCTCGATCAGGGAGAAGCGCACCAGGTCCATGTAGATCGCCGCGGGGTTCCACTGGAGGACGTCCGCGATCCAGGCCGGCTTGTCCTTCAGCATCGTGCCGATAGAGAACATCACGCCCGAGGCGTACATCCACGTGCGCGTGAGGAAGGGCATCAGCTGCGCGAGGTCGGGGGTCTTGGACCCCATCCGCGCGAAGACCAGCGCGAGGCCGGTGTTGAAGACGAACTGCAGGGCCAGCGTCGGGATCACCAGCAGCCAGGACGGCTGCGGGTAGTTCCCGAAGGCGACCGCGACGATGACCACGACGATCATCGAGTACAGCAGCTGCTGGAGCTGCTGCATGGAGAAGGAGATCGGCAGCGAGGCGCGCGGGAAGTGCAGCGCGCGCACCAGGCCGAGGTTGGTGGGGATCGCCCGGACACCCGCCATCAGCGAGTTCTGGGTGAAGGTGAAGACGAAGATGCCCATCACCAGGAAGGGGATGTACACCCCCTTCTCCATGCCCCGGCCCGCGTTCAGGATGAGGCCGAAGATCAGGTAGTAGACCAGCGCGTTGAGCAGGGGGGTCGCCACCTGCCAGATCTGGCCGAGCTTCGCCTGGCTGTACTGCGCCACCAGCTTGGCCCGGGAGAAGGCCATGATGAAGTGGCGCCGGCCCCAGAGCTGCCGCACGTATCCGCCCAGGCTGGGCCGAGCGCCACTGACCGAGAGGCCGTACTTCCTGGCGAGCTCGGCGGGGCTCAGGCCCGCGTCGTCGGACGGCGGCTTGCTCGTGGCGAGGGCGCCGTCGTGGGTTGTGTCACTCACAAGTTGAAACTTTCCGTCTTCAAGATGCGGCAGGAGGGGCATCGGGGCTGGAGCGCCGGACCCGTGATGGGGCCCATGCTCCCAGACGTGAGCTTGTCAGATGACAGGCGGTCGGCCCAGCCGGGTCAGCTTCCAGACCGTACGCCACCTCATGGGGCGCCGGGGACCGCAGGGTGTGGTCCAGCCCTCCTTGAACCCGCCGAACCAGGCCTTGAGCGCCGGCGCCGAGGGCCTGCGCACGAGCGTCAGCGCGAGCCAGACGCCCAGGTAGACCGGGACCAGCGGGGCGGGCAGGTTGCGGCGGGCGAGCCACACCCGGTTACGGGCCACCATACGGTGGTAGACCGCGTGCCGGGACGGGGCGGTGGTCGGGTGCAGCAGCACCATGTCCGCCCGGTAGTCGATCAGCCACCCGGCGTCGAGCGCCCGCCAGGCCAGATCGGTCTCCTCGTGCGCGTAGAAGAACTCCCCGGGCAGGGCTCCGACCTGCTGGAACACCGTCGTGCGGACGGCATTGGCCCCGCCCAGGAAGGTGGTCACGCGGGAGGAGCGCATCGGGTCCGAGGCGCGCAGCCGGGGCACGTGACGGCGCTGGGTGGCGCCGGTCTCCGGGTCGGCGATGCGGAAGCTGATGATCCCCAGCTCCCGGTCCTCGGCGAAGGCCTGCCGGCACAGCTCGGCGGTGTCGGTCCGCTCCAGCAGCCCGTCGTCGTCGAGGAAGAGCAGGGCGTCCACGTCGGCGCCGCCGGGGCCGAAGGCCTCGATGCCGACGTTGCGGCCGCCCGGGATGCCGAGGTTCTCCGGCAGCTCGACGGTGCGCACGCCCTCGGGCAGGCCGGTGAGCGGCACGCCCTGGCCGACGACGACCACCTCGACGGGGTCGCCGTCCTGGCGGGCCACCGAGTCCAGCAGCGCCTTGAGCTCGTCGGGGCGGTTGCCCATGGTGATGATCACGGCGCCCAGCCGCATCGGCGCGGTCACTTGAGCCTGCTGGAGGCCAGGATCGACACCAGGTGCAGCACGGTCTGGAGCAGGGCGATGCCGGCCAGGACCGCCACGCCGAGCCGGGAGAAGAACAGGTCGCCGCGGACCTGGTCCAGGACGGCCAGCACCAGGATGAGCAGGGAGGCCTCGATGCCCAGGACCAGGCGGTGGAACTTGAGCGCGGAGGCGGCCCGGCGGGCGAGGGCCATGCCGGAGGAGCGGGGCTCGGAGGCCGCCTCCTTGACCGGTTCCTTGCCCGTCTGGTGGCGGGCGACGCCGACCAGGTCGGTCTCGGCCTTGATCAGGATCGCGCCGAGCGCCGCGAGGGTGCCCAGGAAGGCCCACAGCCAGTCGATGCGGCCGCCGCCCCACAGGTCGCTGGCGCGCAGGCCGAAGCCGACCAGGACCGCCGCGTCGCACAGGTAGGCGCCGACCCGGTCCAGGTAGACCCCGGCGAGCGAGTACTGCTTCTTCCAGCGGGCGACCTCGCCGTCGACGCAGTCGAGCAGCAGGTACAGCTGGACCATGACCACGCCGAGGACGGCGCCCCAGATGCCGGGCACCAGGAGGGCGGGCGCGGCGAGGACACCGGCGAGGGTCATCACGTAGGTCAGCTGGTTGGGCGTGATCTTGGTGGTGACCAGGACACGGGTGATGCGCAGGGAGATCTCGCGCATGTACAGGCGGCCGCCCCAGTGCTCGCCACTGCGCCGGTCCTTGACGCCCGGCGGGTGAACGACGGGCCGGAGTTCAGCTACGGATGGTCTGGGCATAGTCGGCGTAAGCGTCCCTGATCTCGGCTGCGGACAGGTTGAGGTGCTCCAGGATGGTGAAGCGTCCCGGGCGGGTCTGGGGGGCGTAGTCGACGGCCGCGACGAACTCGTCCACGCTGAACCCGATCTCCTCGGGCAGCACGGGCAGCCCGTGGCGGCGCAGGACCTCGGCGAACAGCCCCGACTGCCCCGTGGCGCCGCGCAGGTGCATGGCGAAGGCGGCGCCGATGCCGACCTGCTCGCCGTGGAGGGCGGAGCGTCCCGGGTAGAGCAGGTCGAAGGCGTGGCTGATCTCGTGGCAGGCGCCGGACGAGGGCCGGGTGTCCCCGCTGATCGACATGGCGATGCCGGACAGCACGAGGCCCTCGGAGAGCACGGTGAGGAACTCGTCGTCCCCGCATCCGCCGGGGTGCCGCAGGACCGACTCGCCCGCCGTGCGGGCCATGGCGGCGGCCAGGCCGTCGACGGCCTCGCCGGTGACCTGGTGCGAGAGCTCCCAGTCGGCGATGGCCGAGATGTTGGAGATCGCGTCGCCGATGCCCGCGCGGATGAACCGCACCGGGGCGTCCTTGATCACGTCGAGGTCGATCACCATGGCGATCGGCGTGGGCACGCCGTAGGAGCCGCGCCCGTTGTCGTTGTCCAGGATGGACACCGGGGAGCAGATCCCGTCGTGCGACAGGTTGGTGGCGACGGCCACCATGGGCAGCCCGACCCGCGCCGCGGCGTACTTCGCCACGTCGATGATCTTGCCGCCGCCCAGGCCCACGACGGCGTCGTAGCGGCGGCCCTTTATGTCGTCGGCCAGCTTGACCGCGGAGTCGATGGTGCCGTCGACGACCGGGTACCAGTCGGCGTGCGGCAGGACGGGCTCCAGCTTGGCGCGCAGCGCCTGGCCGGAGCCCCCGCTGATCGCCACGGCGAGCTTGCCCGACGCGGAGATGCGCTGGTCGGCGAGGAGGCCGGCCAGGTCGTCCATCGCCCCTCGGCTGATGTCTACGACAACGGGCGAGGGGATCAGCCGCGTCAGTACCGGCATGCGATCGTCCGGCCCTTGGCGAGGTCGTCGTGGTTGTCGATCTCGACCCACGCGACGTCTCCGATGGGCGCGACGTCGATGGTGAAGCCGTCGTCGACGAGCTGCTGGTAGCCGTCCTCGTAGTAGAGGTCGGGGTCCCTCTCGAACGTGGTCTTCAGCGCCTCGGCGAGCTGCTCGGCGGCCTCGGGCTCGATGAGGGTGACGCCGATGTACTCGCCCGTCGCGTCGGCCGGGTCCATCAGCTTGGTGATCCTGCGCACGCCCTGACCATCGGCCGTGACGACCTTCATCTCCTCGTCGGCCAGGTTCTTGACCGTGTCGAGGGCGAGGATGATCTTCTGACCGTTGCCGCGGGCGGCGAGCAGGGTCCGCTCGACGGAGACCGGGTGGACGGTGTCGCCGTTGGCGAGGATCACGCCCTGCTTGAGGACGTCACGCGCGCACCACAGGGAGTAGGCGTTGTTCCACTCCTCGGCCTTGTCGTTGTCGATCAGCGTGATCTTGACGCCGTACTTGGCCTCCAGCGCCTCGCGGCGCTCGTAGACGGCCTCCTTGCGGTAGCCGACGACGATGGCGACCTCGGTGAGGCCGACCTCGGCGAAGTTGCCCAGGGTCAGGTCGAGGACCGTCAGGCTCTCCTCCTGGCCCTCGGGGCCGACCGGCACGAGGGCCTTGGGCAGGGTGTCGGTGTAGGGACGCAGGCGGCGTCCGGCACCGGCAGCGAGGACAAGGCCGATCATGCTGGTTCTCCTTCGTCATGTACGGCGGGTGCTCCGGAGGAGACCCAGAAGCGGATGCTCTCCACGAGCACCACCAGAGCCACGAACACGGCCGTGACCGTGAGCGCGACGGGGAAGTCCGCTGCGCGCGACGCCAGGACGGCGGCCAGCACCGCCGTGAGCAGCACCCGGCCCTCGTGCCCGCCGATCGTCCGCACCAGCCAGTGCGGGGGCGCGCCGGTGCCACCGCGGATGCGGTAGACCGTGTCGTAGTGATGGTAGGCGACCGCCGCGATCAGGCCGAATGCCGCCGGGAGCGCCCCGGGCACGTCCGCCTTGACGGCGAGGACCAGGACGGTGGTGTATTCGGCGGCCCGGAACAGGGGCGGCAGCAGCCAGTCCAGGGCGCCGCGCAGCGGGGCGCCGACGGCGTCGCCGCTGAGCAGCGCGTACAGCAGGGCGGCGTAGACGACCGTCATCGAGCCGAAGGGCTCGTAGCAGGCGGCGGCGACCACGAGGACCGCGGCGAGCACGGCGAAGGGCAGGCGCAGCGAGCGGGCGGGGTGGGAGACGGCCCGGGCGACCAGCTCGGCGAGCGGGCCCGAGTCGGTGAGGTCCAGGAGCGCCTGCGCGGCCCGGTCGGTGCGCTGCGCCTTGCGGGTCAGGGAGCGCAGGACCCGGCCGGCGGTGGTGTAGAGGGCGCCGAAGGCGCAGCCGACCAGCAGGGCGTAGAAGACGATGCGCGGGGTGGTGAAGGCGGTCAGGACCGCGATCATGGCCCAGCGCTCACCGATCGGCAGGATGATCATCCTGCGGACCCAGACCGTCCAGCCGACGCTGTCGAGCCGGCCGGACAGGGCGGCCGTCGGGCTGGTGTTGGCGGTGGCGTCGTGGTTGGCCTCGTTGAAGGCGAAGTCGACGACGTGCCGGCAGGTCATGAGGATCATCGCGCCGAGCGCGAGGGCCCACACGTCGTCGCCGTTCCTGGCGGAGCCGAGCGCGAGGCCCGCGTAGAAGGAGTACTCCTTCGCGCGGTCGAAGGTCGCGTCGAGCCAGGCGCCCATCGTCGAGTACTGGAGCGAGTAGCGGGCGAGCTGCCCGTCGGTGCAGTCCAGGACGAAGGAGACGAGCAGCAGGACGCCGGCCACGACGTAGCCCCAGCGGTCGCCGGTGGCCGCGCAGCCCGCCGCGATCAGGGCGGTGACCAGCGAGGCCGTGGTGACCTGGTTCGGGGTGAGGCCGCGGCGCGCGCACCAGCGGGCGATGTAGCGCGAGTACGGGCTGATGAAGAAGGTGGTGAAGAAGCCGTCGCGGGACTTCACGGCGGTGCGCAGCCGCACCGCCTCGTCGTCCACGGCGGCGACGGCGGCGACGGCCTCGGCGCGCTCCGCGTCGGTGCCGGGCACGGCGGCGACCAGGGTGCCGAGCTCGGGCCGCTGGACGGTGGTCCCGTCGGCCTCGACGGCGGCGGCGAGCCGGTCGGCGTACGGTCCGGCGCCCGCGGGCGCGAGGGCCGCGGCCCGGTCGAGGGCGGCGCGGGCCCCGGGCAGCACGGCGAAGGCGCCGGTCACGGCGCAGGCGTCGAAGCGCGGGTCGGTCAGCGCGAGGCGCAGCGCGTGCGGGTGCCCGACGAAGGCGCTGTCGACGACGGCCACCCGCTGGTCGGCCGGTACGCCGGCCAGCGCGGCAGCGGCGCCTTCGGGACCGGTGACCGGGCGGACGTCGAACCCGAGCGAGCGGAGCTCGTCTTCAAGCGGTGATCCGGGGACCGGCAGGCCGGTGAGGATGACGGTCGACAGACGGACTCACTCCTTGCGGGAAATTCTCGACGGGGCGCCCGGTGGGGCGGCGCGGCACGTCGGCAGAGGCTATCGGATGAATGGAACGGGGTATTCATCAGCCTTTCGGGCTCCCCGAGGGGGCTTTGGCCTCGGATGTTAGGGTGATGGCCGGCGTGTACGAATTCCGTGAGCACGTCCCGGAACGAGGAAAGAGGTGGATTGATGACCGTCGCAGTGGTCGCTGCCGAGCGCGGCGAACTCCGGTACGTCCCCGTTTCCTCCCTCCGGGCTTCCGGCCGGGCCTGAGCACGCCGTTCGGTCCCGTCGGCCGGAGCCCCCTGTCATAGGGCTCACGTTGACCGACCACATCGACCACACCGAATCCACCGAACACACCGACGACTCCCGTGAGGGCGCCGCCTTCGCGGCCTTCATGGAGCTGCACCACGGTCTGCCCCGGCAGTCCCCCGGTTCCGACGCGACCACCCGCCGCCTGCTGTCCCTGTGCGGACCGCTGCCCGAGCGGCCGCGCGTCCTGGACCTGGGCTGCGGTCCCGGCCGCAGCGCGCTGCTGCTCGCCGCCGAGGCGGCGGGGCCCAGCGGGCCGGGCTCCGCCGAGGTGACGGCCGTCGACCTGCACGAACCGTTCCTCGCCGAACTGCGCGCCGCCGCGCGGGCCCGCGGCCTTTCCGGCCGCGTCGAGGCGGTCCGGGCGGACATGGGCGCGCTCCCGTACCCGGACGGCTCCTTCGACCTCGTCTGGGCCGAGGGCTCCGCCTACTGCATCGGCTTCGACCGCGCGCTCGCCGGGTGGAAGCGGCTGCTGGCACCCGGCGGCACCCTGGTGCTGACCGAGTGCGAGTGGACCGCCGAGGAGCCCTCCGCCGGAGCGCGGGCCTTCTGGGACCCGCAGTGCGCGCTGCGCTCCGCCGCCCGCAACACCGCCGCCGCACAGGCGGCCGGGTACCGGGTGCTGGGCACCCTCCTCCAGCCGGACTCCGACTGGGCCGAGTACTACGGTCCGCTCGCCCACCGGGCCGGGGCCGCGCGGGCCTCGACCCCGGCGGCCGAGGCGGCCCTGGCCGCCACGCGCGAGGAGATCGCCGTACGGGAGCGGCACGGTCACGAGTACGGCTACCGCGGCTACGTCCTGACCCCGGTGACCGCCGGGGACGGGGACCGCTGGCAGGCCGGTCCGCAGACCGCGGCGCAGGCGGCGGCCGTGCGGGCCGTCAACCTGGCGGCCTTCGGCACCCCGCTGGAGGCTGATCTCGTGGACGCGCTGCGCGCCGACGCCGCGTGGCTCCCGGGGCTCTCCTACGTGGCCCGGCGTCCCGACGGCTCCGTGGCGGCGCACGCGCTGCTGACCCGGTGCACGGTGGACGGCGCACCGGCGCTCGCGCTCGCGCCGGTGGCCACCGATCCGGCGGCGCAGCGGTCGGGCGCCGGCAGCGCGGTCGTCCGGGCCCTGCTCGCGGCGGCCCGGGAGCGGGGAGAGTCACTGGTCCTGGTCCTGGGGCACCCCGCGTACTACGCGCGCTTCGGGTTCGTACCGGCCTCGCTCTTCGGGATCCGGGCCCCCTTCGAGGTGCCCGACGAGGCGATGATGGCGCTGGTCCTCGACGATTCCGTCCCGGTGCCGAAGGGGACCGTCACCTACCCGGCCCCGTTCGGGATCTGACGGCGCGGCTCACCGCTCCGCCCCCGCCGCGTGCCTAGCACGCGGCGGGGGGCGGACATGCGCTGATCTCCGAAGTGGGGACAAGACTCTTTTGTACGGCAGACTGAAGGCCGGAGTCCGAAGCGAAGGATGGGTATGCCGACCACACCAGCCACCGACGCGGGCAGCGCGTCCGCCGGCACCGGCACTCAGGAATCGATCATGCTCGAACTGGTCGACGAGTCCGGCAACACCATCGGCACGGCGGAGAAGCTCTCCGCCCATCAGGCGCCCGGGCTGCTGCACCGGGCGTTCTCCGTGTTCCTCTTCGATGAGCGGGGCCGGCTGCTGCTCCAGCAGCGCGCCCTCGGGAAGTACCACTCCCCCGGCGTCTGGTCGAACACCTGTTGCGGCCACCCCTACCCCGGCGAGTCCCCGTTCGCGGCGGCGGCCCGGCGGACCCACGAGGAGCTGGGGCTGTCGCCCTCGCTGCTCGCCGAGGCGGGGACGGTGCGCTACAACCACCCGGACCCCGCGTCCGGGCTGGTCGAGCAGGAGTACAACCACCTGTTCGTGGGACTGGCGCAGGCGGCGCCGGATCCGGATCCGGAGGAGGTCGGCGACACGGCCTTCGTCACGGCCGAGGAGCTGGCGAAGCGGCATGCCGAGGTGCCGTTCTCGGCCTGGTTCATGACGGTCCTGGACGCGGCCCGGCCCGCGATCCGCGAGCTGACGGGCGACGCGGCGGGCTGGTAGCCGCGACGGCCTCCGGTCGGGCTCCCGCACCGGCTCCGGCCCGTGCGGGGCGTGCTCGTGCGTGATGCGCTCGTTCAGGGCCTGGGGGCCGGTGCGGTGAGCGGCAGGGCGGCCCAGATCACCTTGCCGCCGGTCGAGGTGTGCTCGACGTCGCAGACCCCGCCGGCCTCCCGCGTGACCTCGCGGACCAGCAGGAGGCCCCGGCCGCCGGTCTGGCCGAAGTCGGCCTCCAGCGCCTTGGGCCGGTACGGGTGGTTGTCCTCGACGGCCACCCGTACCCATTCCCGGCCCACCGCCACCTCGACGGCCACCTCCGGGGAGAGCAGGGCCGCGTGCCGGACCGAGTTCGTCACCAGTTCGGAGACGATCAGCAGCAGGGAGTACACCAGGTCCTGCGGGGCCGGCACCCCCTGGCGGCCGAGCAGGTCGCGGACCGCACGGCGGGCCTGCGGAACGGATTCTTCAACCGCCGGCGCAGTGAAGCGCCACACCCCCTCGTACGCGAGGGGGTCCGCCGGAGCCGGCGCCTCACCCTCCCTGGCTGGCGGGACGCTCCCGCTGTCGTTCATCTTCCGGCCCCCGTCTTCGCGCTCGATCGTCTCCACGTGCCAAGAGTGGGGACGCGGCTGGTCCGGACCGCGTCGCTGACCAGAAAACAGCGTCAATCGGACGCCTTCTGACCGCTGGTTTATGACGGAGTCAGTTGTTGACCGTTCTTGATCCGGCGTGACGCCGCTCACGGCGCCGGTAGCGGGCTCCCCCTCGATCATGGGATCAGCCGACCGGGATAGCATCCGGCGCATGGACGCAGCCCTCCGCTCCACCGTCGCCGACGGCGTGGCCACCGTCGTCATCTCGCACCCGGCCAAGCGCAACGCCATGACCGCCGCGATGTGGCGGGCCCTGCCGGAACTGCTGGCGCGGCTCGCGGCGGACCCGGCCGTCCGGGTCCTGGTGCTGACCGGGGACGGTCCGACCTTCTGCGCGGGCGCCGACATCTCCTCCCTGACGGGAGACGACGATCCGCAGGCCCTGTCGGTCGCCGCGGAGGAGGCCCTGGCCGCCTTCCCGAAACCGACCGTGGCGGCGGTCCGGGGCTTCTGCGTGGGCGGCGGCAGCCAGCTGGCGGCCGCGTGCGACCTGCGGTTCGCGGAGGAGGGCGCCTCTTTCGGGGTGACCCCGGCGAAGCTGGGCATCGTCTACCCGGCCTCCTCGACCCGGCGGCTGGCCTCGGTGGTCGGCCCGGCCTGGGCCAAGTACCTGCTGTTCTCGGCGGAGTTGATCGGCGCTGAGCAGGCGCTGCGGGCCGGGTTCCTGCAGGAGCTGCTGCCGGCCGGGCAGCTGGACAAGCGGATCACCGAGTTCACCCGGATCCTCACCGGCCGCTCGCGGCTGACGCAGGCGGCGGCGAAGGAGTTCGCGGACGGCCGCACCGACCGGGACGCGTACTGGGCGGAGCAGGCGGCGGCGAGCGGCGACACCGCGGAGGGCGTCGCCGCCTTCCTGGAACGCCGACCGCCCCGCTTCGGCTGGCCGTCGGCGGACTAGCGCGCGGCGCCGCGCAGCCGGGCGACGATCTCCGCCGGGGCCTTGTCCGGGGACCCGGCGTCGTAGGGCGGCTGGGGGTCGTACTCGCACATCAGCTGCACGGTCTGGGCGTACTCGTCCCCGGCGATCCGGCCGAGCAGGCCGAGCCCCATGTCGATGCCGGAGGACACCCCGGCGGCGGTGACGTACTTCCCGTCGTAGACCACCCGCTCGCTCGTGGGACGGGCGCCCAAGGGGGTCAGCCGGTCGAGGTAGAGCCAGTGCGAGGTGGCCCGGCGCCCGTCGAGCAGGCCGGCGGCGGCGAGCAGGAGTGAGCCGGTGCAGACCGACGTGGTCCAGGTGGTGGTGGCGTCGACGGCGCGCAGCCAGTCGAGGACGGCGGGGTTCTTCATCTCCTCCTCGGGGTGCGGCCCCCCGGGCACGACGACCACGTCGGGCCGGGTGACCTCGTCGAGCGCCTTGTCGGCGACGAGCGCGAGCGACCCGTTGTCGGTGCGGACGGGGCCGGGCCGCTCGGAGACGAACACGGTCTCTGCGCCCTGGAGCCGGCCGAGGGTGTCGAAGGGCCCGATGGCGTCGAGGGCGGTGAACCGGTCGTAGAGCAGTACGGCGATCTGCATGGCTCCTCCGGAGCGGTAGATGATCGGCCCCGCCGGGAAGCCCCCGCCGGAACCACCCCCGGGCCCACCCCGGGAGCACACGACCACGCCCGGCACCCGGGCACAGCCAGAATGAACGGCCCCGACCGGAGTACCCGGTCACGACCCGCCCTGGGGGCCGGGGTGCAGCCCGCGGTCCGGACGCCGGGGCGGATCCCGGGCCCCGGGACCGGGGTGAACCCCCGGGCCCCACGGCCGGGCCGGAACCCCCGGGCCCCACGGCCGGGGCGGAACCCCGGGGCCGGAAAGGGGCTCGGCGGGGGTGGCCCCGGTCGGGGGTTCGGGGTGCCGGCGGGGCCTAAGGGCCGAAGCGGCGGCGGTATTCCGTCGGGGGTTGGCCGAGGTGGCGGACGAAGGCGCGGCGGAGGGCCTCCGGGGTCCGGTAGCCGCAGGCCCGCGCGACCTGCGCGACCCCCTCCCCGCCCTCCTCCAGCAGCCTGCGCGCGTGCTCCACCCGCACCCGCTCCACGTACCGCCCCGGCGTCACCCCCGTCTCCGCCTGGAAGGCCCGCGCGAAGTGCCGCGGCGACAGCGCGGCCCGCGCCGCGAGCGACTCCACGCTCAGGTCCCCGCCCGGGTGCTCGGTGATCCACTGCTGCACGTCCCGCAGCGGCTCCCGCCGCGCCGTCTGCGCGGCCAGCTGCGCGCTGAACTGCGCCTGGTTGCCCGGCCGGCGCAGGAACACCACCAGGTGGCGGGCGATCAGCAGTGCCACGTCCCGCCCGAGGTCCTCCTCCACCAGCGCCAGCGCCAGGTCGATCCCGGCGGTGACCCCGGCGGAGGTGGAGACCGGGCCGTCCCGCACGTAGATCGGGTCCGGCTCCACCGACACCCGGGGGTAGTCCCGTGCCATCCGCTCGCAGGAGTACCAGTGCGTCGTGGCCCGGCGGCCGTCGAGCAGCCCGGCCTCGGCCAGCAGCAGACCCCCGGTGCACACGGACACCAGCCGCTCCGCGCGTCCCCCGTGCGCGCGGAGCCAGTCCGTGAGCCGCGGTGCGAAATCGCCCCGGTACTGGCCCCCGGGCACCAGCAGCGTGGTGCCCGGGCCGGGCCGGGCGCCCTCCAGGTCCCCGTCCGGGACCAGGGTCAGCCCGCTGTCCGTCCGGACCGGCGCCCCGGCCGGGGACACCGTCCGGATCGCGTACCCGCCCCGGCCGCCGGGGCACCGCCCGGCCGCGGCGAACACCTCGACCGGCCCGGTGACGTCCAGGCTCTGCACCCCGTCGTAGAGGACGACGAGCACGTTTCGCAACGACATGCCCCCATGGTGTGATCCCGCTCCGATGGCCGCAATGACGGGCATCCCACCTATCCGGACATCACCCGACGGCGGCGGGCCCGCCCCGGCGCGCGGATAGGATCGGGGCATCATGACTGCAACCCTCGTCGCCAAGAACCTCACCGCCGCGCACGGTGAGCGCACGCTCTTCGCCGATCTCGACCTCGTCGTCGCGCCCGGCGACGTCATCGGACTCGTCGGCGTCAACGGCGCCGGGAAGTCGACCCTGCTGCGGATGCTGGCCGGGCTGGACACCCCGGAGACCGGTGAGCTGCGGCTCTCCCCGCCCGGCGCGGCCGTCGGGCACCTCCCGCAGGAGCCCGAGCGGCGCCCCGGCGAGTCCGTGCGCGAGTTCCTGGCCCGCCGTACCGGCGTCGCCGCCGCGCAGGCCGCTCTCGACGAGGCCACGCAGGGCCTGGTCGACGGCACCCCGGGCGCGGACGACGCGTACGCGGACACCCTGGACCGCTGGCTGAACCTGGGCGGCGCCGACCTCGACGAGCGGGCCCAGGAGGTCGCGGACGAACTCGGCCTCGCCGTGAGCCTGGACCTGCCGATGACGGCCCTGTCCGGGGGCCAGGCGGCCCGCGCCGGGCTGGCCTCGCTGCTCCTGTCCCGCTACGACGTGTTCCTCCTGGACGAGCCCACCAACGACCTGGACCTGGCCGGTCTGGAGCGGCTGGAGCAGTTCGTCAAGGGACTGCGCGCGGGCACGGTCGTGATCAGCCACGACCGCGAGTTCCTGACCCGGACGGTCACCAAGGTCCTCGAACTCGACCTGGCGCAGCAGCAGATCAACCTCTACGGCGGCGGCTACGAGTCCTACCTGGAGGAGCGGGAGCGGGCCCGGGGCCACGCCCGCGAGGAGTTCGAGGAGTACGCGGGCAAGAAGGCCGCCCTGGAGGGCCGGGCCCAGATGCAGCGCAACTGGATGGACAAGGGCGTGCGCAACGCCCGCCGCAAGGCGAGCGACAACGACAAGATCGGCAAGAACCTGCGCGGGGAGTCCAGCGAGAAGCAGGCCGCCAAGGCCCGCCAGACGCAGCGGGCCATCGAGCGCCTGGAGGTCGTCGACGAACCCCGCAAGGAGTGGGAGCTGCGCATGGAGATCGCGGCGGCCCCGCGCTCCGGCTCGGTCGTCGCCACCCTGCGCGAGGCGGCCGTCAAGCGCGGGGACTTCACGTTCGGCCCGGCCAGCCTGCAGATCGACTGGGCGGACCGGGTGGCGATCACCGGGGCCAACGGCGCCGGCAAGTCCACGCTGCTCGCGGTCCTGCTCGGACGGCTCGCCCCGGACTCCGGCTCCGCCACCCTCGGTTCGGGGGTGCTGGTCGGCGAGGTGGACCAGGCGCGCGGCCTGTTCCTCGGCGGCGAACCGCTGCTGGAGGCCTTCTGCGCGGCGGTCCCGGACACCGAGCCGGCGGAAGTGCGCACGCTGCTGGCCAAGTTCGGCCTCAAGGCGGCGCACGTGCTGCGCCCGGCGGCCACCCTCTCCCCGGGAGAGCGGACCCGGGCGGCGCTGGCGCTGCTCCAGGGCCGCGGGGTGAACCTCCTCGTCCTGGACGAGCCGACGAACCACCTCGACCTGCCGGCGATCGAACAGCTGGAATCGGCCCTGGAGTCCTACGAGGGCACCCTGCTGCTGGTCACCCACGACCGCCGCATGCTCGACGCGGTCCACGTGACCCGCCGCCTGGCGGTCGCGGACGGCAGGGTCACCGAGCTCTAGGCCGTCTCCCGTCCGTCCCCGCGGCCCGTCCGTCCCCGCGGCCCGTCCGGCGCGCGGGGCGGTCGGCGATCTCCATGGCCCAGGCCCGGAATGCCGCCCTCTCCTGCGGCGGGATCCGGAGGTGGTCGGGGACCAGGGAGCCCGCGGCGGCGGCCAGGAGGTCGCCGAGGCCGAGGGCGTGCCATTCCCAGAGCATGTGGTTGTGGGCGCGCATCAGCGGCGCGACCCGCTCGCGGATGGCCGCCACCTCGGCGGGCCCCAGGCCGGCCCGGTCCAGCCTGGCCAGGGTCGCGGCCTCCTCCTCGGGGGTGAACCACGTGTCCAGGAAGGGGTCCAGGAGGTCGCCCCACACGTCCGGCCTGCGCCGCAGCGGGATCCCGTAGCGGGCGCAGAAGCGCTCCAGCTCGGCGCGGCGGCCGGCCGGGACGAACACGGTCTCCCCCGAGCGGGTGCGCAGTTCCGGTGGCGAGGCCTCGGGGTCGGCGTCCCTGACGTCCGCGGCGGTGAGCGTGGTCCGCGGCAGCCAGGCGTCCGCCGGGAGCCGGATGTGGTCGTCGGCGAACTCGGGACCGCGGGCCACGGCGCCGTCCTCCCCCGCGCTGCTCAGGGCCGGTCCGCCGGGGCGTTGCGCTTGCGCGGCATCCGGCTGGCCACGAACCCGCGCGGCAGGTGGCGGGCGGCGAGGGCGTAGGCCCGGTAGTGCCGGCCGGTGATGCTGACCGGACGGCGGCGGGCCAGGTCCCGCAGGGCCTTGTCCACGACCGTCTCCGGCTCCAGCCACACCGCGTCGCGCAGGGCGCTGACGTCCATCCCGGCGCGCTCCTGGAACTCGGTGCGGGTGAAGCCCGGGACCACGGCCAGCACCCGGACCCCGTAGGGCTCCATGTCCACCCGCAGGGACTCGCTGAAGGCGATCACCCAGGCCTTCGCCGCCCCGTACGTGCCCGTCGGGAGGAGTCCCGCGACGGAGGCGAGGTTGAGCACGGCGCCCCGGCGGCGCTCGCGCAGGCCGGGCAGCAGGGCGTGGGTGAGCCGGAGCGGGACCTTGACCAGCAGGTCCAGCATCCGTTCCTCGTCCTCGACCGGGTTGTAGGGGTAGGGCGCGGGCAGTCCGAAGCCGGCGTTGTTGACCAGCATGTCCACGGGCCGGGCCGGGTCGGCGAGCCGTGCCTCGACGGTGGCGCACTGCGCCGGGTCCAGCAGGTCGGCGGGCAGCACCTCGCAGGCGGTCCCGAACTCGCGGCGCAGGCCGCTGGCAACGGATTCCAGGCGGGCCTTGTCGCGGGCGACGAGGACGAGGTCGCAGCCCTTGGCGGCGAAGCCGCGCGCGAAGGCCGCGCCCAGGCCGGCGCTGGCTCCGGTGATCAGAACGGTGGTGCTCAAGGGTGCGTCACTTCCTGTGCGGATCGGTGGTGAAGGCGGTGGTCTCGGGGGAGGCGTAGGCCCTGGCGACGTCGACGAGGAACCTGGCCTCGTCCTCCAGTCCGCCGCCCTCGCCGGAGGTCTGCATCGCGGCCGGGAGTTCCAGGGCGGTGGCCCGGCCCGGCTGTCCGGGGCCTCCGGCGAGCTTCGCCCGTCGCGCCTCCTTCAGTACGCAGGCCAGCGCGGCGGCCGTGACCCGCTGTTCGGGGACCAGGCTCCCGGCGACGTGGCGGCGGGCCCGCTCCGGCAGGCCCGGGGGCACGTACTCGCCGAGGATCAGGATCGCGTCGCGGGTCTCGATGACCTTGCGGTAGACCAGCAGGTTGCGCGGCACGGGCGGCCAGAGCAGCTCCAGGACCCGGCCGGTCCGGGGCTCGGAGAGGACGACGTGCGGGACGGCCTGGACCAGCTCCCGCCACAGGGGCCACAGCCGCCAGGCGATGACGGTGTCGGCGGTGGTGCGGCGCAGCGTGAACAGGGTGGGCACCAGGATCGCGGCGGCGCGCAGCAGGCCGTGCAGGTTCATCATCAGCGGCAGGGCGGGCATCGCCCAGGTGCTGCCGAACAGGGCCTTGAGCAGGTACGCGAACCAGAACAGGCCGGCCAGCGCGGTGCCCAGCCCGAACAGCCGCAGCCCGGCCGCCAGGGCCCGGCTCTCGGCGCGCCGGCCGTAGCGGCAGCAGACGTACACGCAGACGGTGTTGGCGATGAGGTGGGCCGAGATCAGGACGAGCCAGTACGCGAGCGAGGGTACGGGCGGTCCGGCGGGCGGGATGGTGTGCGCGGTGTGGCCGGGGGCGGCGGCGTCCAGGGCCACGAGGGCGCCCAGCCAGAGCAGGGTGCCGGCCCAGGCGGCGAGCTGAAGCCTGCGGCCGCGGGTGGCGGCGGCGACGAAGTAGAGCACGGCGCCCGCCGACAGCACGCCGATGAGGTTGCGGACGAGGCCGACGGCGTGCGCGTAGCCGGGTTCGCGGCTGGTGGCGTAGGCGACGACGGCGGGGAGGTTCAGGGTCATCGCGGCGGCGGCGGTGGCGACCGCGAACCACAGTCCGCGCTGCTGCGGGGAGCGCAGGGCGCCGGGGGCGCGCAGCAGGACGGCGGCCCACAGGCACAGCACGCTGGGGACGGCGAGCCAGTCTCCGAGGGCGGCCAGGTCAGCTGCCATCGCGCGGGCCCCGCTCGTATCCCATGGCGGATTCCAGGCGGGCGAGGGCGCCCCGGGGTGCGGCGGCGGTGCGGGGGTGGCCGGGGCCCGCCGTGCGGATGCGGATCATGCTCGCGAGCATCTCCGCCTCCCGTTCCTGGCGGGTGGTGTAGTTGGTGCGGCCGAGGACCACGGGGGCCCGGCCGTCGGTCTCCCGGCCTTCCAGGGAGTGGTGGCCGAAGAGGATGTGTCCGAGCTCGTGGAGCACGATGTGCTCCCGGTGCAGGGGGGTGGTGTGGGCCTCGTAGAAGACGTAGTCCACGGTCTCGGTGCCCACCCACAGTCCGCAGACGCCGGATTCGGCGGCCTCCGGGGGCAACGGGTGCAACCGGATGGGGCGGCCGCGCTGTTCGGCGATCCGTGCGCACACGGCGTCCAGGGAGAACGGGTGCGTCAGGTCCATGTGACCGAGAATCGTCTCGCAGCGTTTGCGCAGGCTGGGGTTCCGGTGGGGCATGTGTTCCCTCTGCGGACCCTTTCTCGGGCAGCGTCGATAGGTGTGGGGGGTGGGCATCGGCATGGCGTCCTGTGCCTTGAGGCGCCCTCGGGAGTGCGTTTTCCGGGGGCGGAAATGCGGAAGCCCGTCCGCGGGTGACGAACGGGCGTTCCACCATGCCTACAGATCGACTACGGGAATTGGCAAGGCACGTTCCCCTGTGAGGTGCCTATTCGGCCACTCTTGCCGGTCCGCCGGAGCCTTTCCTTCCGGTCGTGGTCCTACGAGCGCTTGCGGTGGTCCTCCGGGCCGGTGAGACCGGCGCGGCGCAGGGCGTCGGCCATGGCGCTGTTGGCGGGGGCGGGCGCGCCGGAACGCTGACCGCCGCCCTGGCCGCCCTGCGGTCGGCCGCCCTGACCGCCTTGGCCGCGCCGGCCCTGACCCTGCCCCTGGCCCTCGTTCTGCCGCTGGCCCTGGCCCTGACCCTGGCCCTGGCCGCGCTGCTGCGGGGGCCGGCCTCCGCCGCGCCGCTCCTGGCGCTCCTCGCGGGGGCGGGGCGTGCCCGCCGTCCGCTCGGCCTCGTCCTCCAGCCGCAGCGTGAGCGAGATCCGCTTGCGGGGGATGTCCACGTCCATGACCTTGACCCGGACGATGTCGCCCGGCTTCACGACGTCCCGCGGGTCCTTGACGAAGGTCTTCGACAGGGCCGACACGTGCGCCAGCCCGTCCTGGTGGACGCCGATGTCGATGAAGGCGCCGAAGGCGGCCACATTGGTGACCACCCCTTCCAGGATCATCCCGGGAGCCAGGTCGCCGATCTTCTCCACGCCCTCCTTGAAGGTGGCCGTCTTGAAGGCGGGACGCGGGTCGCGGCCCGGCTTCTCCAGCTCGCGCAGGATGTCGCCGATGGTCGGCAGGCCGAAGGCCTCGGTGACGAACTGCTCCGGCCGCAGGGACCGCAGGACGGTGGAGTTGCCGATCAGGGCGGCCACCTCGGCGCCCGCCGTCTTGCCCATCGCCCGGACCACGGGGTAGGCCTCGGGGTGCACGCTGGAGGAGTCCAGCGGGTCGTCCCCGCCGCGGATGCGCAGGAAGCCCGCGCACTGCTCGTACGCCTTCGGGCCCAGGCGGGCCACGTCCTTGAGGCCCCTGCGGCTGCGGAAGGGGCCGTTGGCGTCGCGGTGGGCCACGATGTTCTCGGCGAGGGTGCCGCTGATGCCCGACACGCGCGAGAGCAGCGGCGCGGAGGCGGTGTTGACGTCCACGCCGACGCCGTTCACGCAGTCCTCGACGACCGCGTCGAGGGAGCGGGACAGCTTCACCTCGGACAGGTCGTGCTGGTACTGGCCCACGCCGATCGACTTCGGGTCGATCTTGACCAGTTCGGCGAGCGGGTCCTGCAGGCGGCGGGCGATGGACACGGCTCCGCGCAACGACACGTCCATGCCGGGGAGTTCCTGCGAGGCGAAGGCGGAGGCGGAGTACACGGAGGCGCCGGCCTCGGAGACCATCACCTTGGTGAGGCCCAGCTCGGGGTGGCGGGTGATGAGGTCGCCGGCCAGCTTGTCGGTCTCGCGGGAGGCCGTGCCGTTGCCGATGGCGACCAGCTCGACCGCGTGCTCCTTCGCGAGGCGGGCGAGCGTGGCGAGGGAGGCGTCCCACTTGTTGGCGGGAACGTGCGGGTGGATCACGTCCGTCGCCACGACCTTGCCGGTCGCGTCGACGACGGCCACCTTGACCCCGGTGCGGAAGCCCGGGTCCAGGCCGAGGGTGGCGCGGGTGCCGGCCGGCGCGGCGAGCAGCAGGTCGCGCAGGTTGGCGGCGAAGACCCGTACGGCCTCGTCCTCGGCGGCGGCGCGCAGCCGCGTCCGCAGATCGATGCCCAGGTGGACCTGGATCTTGGTGCGCCAGGCCCAGCGGACGGTGTCGGCCAGCCACTTGTCGCCGGGGCGGCCGCGGTCGGCGACGCCGAAGCGGCGGGCGATCAGGCCCTCGTACGTGGACGGGCCGGGGGCGTCGGCCGGCGGCTCGGGCTCCAGGTCGAGTGTGAGCACGTCCTCCTTCTCGCCGCGGAGCATGGCGAGGACCCGGTGGGAGGGGAGGGCGGTGAAGGGCTCGGCGAAGTCGAAGTAGTCGGCGAACTTCGCGCCGGCCTCCTCCTGGCCCTCGCGGACCTTCGCGGCGAGCCGGCCGCGGGTCCACATGCGCTCGCGCAGGTCGCCGATCAGGTCGGCGTCCTCGGCGAACTTCTCGGTGAGGACGGCGCGGGCGCCCTCCAGGGCGGCGGCCGCGTCGGCGACGCCCTTGTCGGCGTCGACGAACGCGGCGGCGGCCACCGCCGGTTCGACGGAGGGGTCCGCCAGCAGGCCCTCGGCCAGCGGCTCCAGGCCCGCCTCGCGCGCGATCTGCGCCTTGGTGCGGCGCTTGGGCTTGAAGGGCAGGTAGATGTCCTCCAGCCGGGCCTTGGTGTCGGCCGCGTGGATCCGGGCCTCCAGTTCGGCGTCGAGCTTGCCCTGCTCGCGCACGGCGTCGAGGATCGCCGTGCGGCGGTCCTCCAGTTCGCGCAGGTAGCGCAGCCGCTCCTCCAGGGTGCGCAGCTGGGCGTCGTCGAGCATCTCGGTCGCTTCCTTGCGGTAGCGAGCGATGAACGGCACGGTGGAGCCGCCGTCGAGCAGCTCGACGGCGGCCTTGACCTGCCGTTCCCGTACGCCGAGCTCCTCGGCGATCCTGCCTTCGATGGACATCGTCACTGTGCGGTCCCGCCTGCCTTCGTTTGCGTGGAAGGCTGCCAATTGTGGCAGGTGGCGGTGACGGACGGCGGGAGCCCCTCAGCCCTTTCCGGTGAGGTCGTGGGGGAAGGCTCCCGCGCCGACGGCCCGGCGGACGAATCCGCCGCCGAGTTCGTGGAGCCGGGCGAGGCCGTCCGCGCCGAGGTGCTCGTACGGGGCCGCGTCGAGGCGGTCGGTCTCGGCCTCCAGCCGCTCGCGCAGGGCGGCGCCCTCGTCGGTGAGGTCGCCGTCGGCGCCGAGGACACCGCGCTCGCGCAGCCGGTGGGCGGCGGCGTCCAGGTCCGCCTGCTCCCAGCCGCGGATGGCCTTGTCCCACTTGGGCGTCATGCCGCGGCCGGTCGCGGCGTGGCTGACCAGGGCCTCCACGGGGTCGAGGCCGGTGAGGAGCAGCGCGGCCACGTGCCCGTCGCCCCGGTGCTCGCGCAGCAGGGTGGTGGCGTGCCACAGGCGCAGGTGCGGCTCCTCGGGGACGGGGAGGTCGGCGTGGGCGGCGTAGAGGGTGCGGCCGGAGCGGACGCAGCCCTCGGTGGCGCGCAGCGCGAGGTCGGCGGCTTCGGCGAGTTCGGGGGAGGCGATGGCCTCGGGGCCGAGGAGGCGGCGCAGGGTGCTGTCGGCGGCGCGCAGCCGGGCGGCGAGGGCCTGCTGCGGGGTGATGGTGTCCCAGACCGCGGGGAGGTGCGCGGTGACGTAGTCGTGGCGGTAGTTGTAGAAGGTGGCGGTCACCGTACCGGGTCCGACGGCGCCCAGGGCCGCGGAGCGGCTGGCGAGGTTGACGGCGACCCGGTGGGTGACGCCGAGCGCCGCGAACTCGGTGCCGAGGTCGGGCGAGAAGTAGATCGTGGCGTGCAGGGGGTTGACGGCGGCGTGCCAGCAGCGCCGGGCGGCGTACGGAGGAAGCGTCATGCGCCGCAGGTTACCGACTGCTCAGTATGCGGGGTACCCCCAAGCCCCGGGCCCCTCCCGGGCCGAGTACGCGGGCGTCCCCGCGTCGGCGCGTGCACCCTGGTCGGGACCGGGAACGACACCGCCGTCCGCCACACGGGCAGCACGACCCGCACCGGTGGGAGCGGGGGCTGAGATCCGGCCAATGTGTCGCGGGCTGGTGACGGCGCGCCAGGAGGGTCCGGCCGACCGGAAGTCGCCCCCGGAGCACGCCCTCGGCGCGGGCGGGCCCGGTGCGCGACCCCGTACCGCACCGTTCACCGAGCCCCCGTCACCCGTACGGCGGGCTCCTCGCCATGTCCTGATTCCGACGCACCGATACCCGTCCGGCCAGGCCGGTGACCTCGGCTTCCTTGCGGCCGGATGGCGATCGTGTGACAGCAGGGGCCATGGACATGACCTGAGCGGCCAGGGGTGAATACGGTCGGACGACCAGACCCGAACCGATCTGCCTCCCCTACCCCTTGGAGCTCTTCGTGCGCCGCAAAGTCATCGCCCCGAGCGTGCTCGCCGCCTCCCTGCTGCTGGTGATCCCGGCGTCGGCGGCCAGTGCCGGTCCGGGTGCCCCGGGTATCGGCGACTCGTACTACCCGGCCAGCGGGAACGGCGGGTACGACGTCTCCCACTACGACCTGCGCCTGCAGTACCAGCCGAAGACCGACCTCCTGGAGGGCACGGCCACCCTCCTGGCCACCGCCAAGCAGGACCTGTCCCGCTTCAACCTGGACTTCGGCCTCAAGGTCAGCGAGATCCGCGTCAACGGGGTCAAGGCGAAGTTCGCCACCTCCGGGACCCAGGAGCTGGAGGTCACCCCGGCACAGCCGCTGCAGAAGGGCAAGGAGGCCTCCGTCGTCGTCAAGTACTCCGGCAAGCCCTCGGAGTACAAGGTCGACGGCTGGTCCGCCTGGCAGCGCACCCCGGACGGCGGCATCGCCGCGCAGGAGCCCGACTCGGCGGCGTGGTGGTTCCCGAGCAACGACCACCCGCTGGACAAGGCCACCTTCGACGTGTCGGTCAACGTCCCGGACGGCACCCAGGCCATCAGCAACGGCGTGCTCCAGTCGCAGAGCTCCCGGCTGGGCTGGACCCGCTACAACTGGCGTTCCAACAAGCCGCAGGCCACCTACCTGGCCACCCTCGCGGTCGGAAAGTTCGACATCACCACCGACAAGACCGCGAGCGGTCTGCCCGTCCTGAACGCGTACAGCAAGGACCTCGGCGACAACGCGGGTGCGGCGCGCGCGAGCGTGGAGCGGACCACCGAGGTCGCGGAGTGGCTGGAGGGGGTCTTCGGCCCGTACCCCTTCAACGCGCTGGGCGGCTACGTTCCGAACGTGCCCTCCGGTTTCGCGCTGGAGACGCAGACGCGGCCGTTCTACAGCCCGCGCCAGTTCGCCAACGGGGCGAACGTCTCGGTGGTCGTGCACGAGCTGGCCCACCAGTGGTACGGCGACAGCGTGTCGGTCGACAACTGGAAGGACATCTGGGTCAACGAGGGCTTCGCCCGCTACAGCCAGTGGCTGTGGTCGGAGAAGGAGGGCGAGGGCACCGCGCAGGAGCTCGCCGACTGGACGTACGCCTCCCGCCCGGCCGAGGACCCGTTCTGGCAGGTCAAGCCGGGTGACCCGGGTGCGGAGAACCAGTTCCACGGGGCCGTGTACGACCGCGGTGCCATCGCGATCCAGGCGCTGCGCAACGAGATCGGCGACGAGAAGTTCTTCAAGATCCTCAAGGGCTGGCCGACCGAGCGCGCCTACGGGAACGCCAAGGTCGGGGACTTCGTCCGGTACGCCGAGAAGATCTCGGGCAAGCCGCTCGCCCAGCTCTTCGACACCTGGCTCTACACCCCGGGCAAGCCCGCCTTCGCCCCGCCGGCCACGGCCGCCAAGGGTGCGGGCGCCCGCTCGCAGGCCCCGGCCAAGCCCGCCGCGGAGCCGAAGTCCTGGAAGAAGATCGCCGCGACGAACAACCTCCACGAGCACTGACCGACCCCGCGGACGCGCGCGCCGGTGCCCCTCAGCGGGTGCCGGCGCGCCGTCGTGCGCGGGCGGCGCGGGCCAGCGGCAGGTAGCGCAGCCGCTCGGGCAGCAGCGGTACGAGGATCCGCAGGGCCGTGCTCATCCGCCGCAGCGCGCGCTCCTGGGCGGGGGTCCACTCCAGGCCGAGGACGGCCCGCGCGTCGGGCGGCATGTACCCGACGGTGACGAAGGCCCGGAAGCGCAGGTACGCGGTGCGCAGCAGCGGCCAGCCGATCCGCAGCAGCAGCCGCAGGGCCGGGGAGGCGACCTCGGGGCGGGGCAGGTCGGTGTCGGTGGCGAGCAGCTCGCGGGCCACCTTGGTGGGCTCGATCTCCTCGGCCAGCATCCGCCGGTAGTACGGCCAGAACTCCTCGACCGTCTGTGGCATGTCCCGGTCGCGAAGCCCGAGGATGCGGCCCACCTGGAGCCACTCGCGGTAGAGCAGGCGCTCCTGTGCGGGGGTGATGCGGCGGAAGAGGTACCGCCCGGAGTGCAGGGCCACGGGGAAGCCGGTGGCGTGCACCCAGGCGTAGCAGGCCGGGTCGAGGGAGTGGTAGCGGCGCCCCCGGGTGTCGGTGCCCTGGATCTCCTTGTGCAGCCGGCGCACCCGGCGGCCCTCGGCGGCGGCCTCGTCCCCGCCGTACACCCACAGCTGGACGGAGCGCAGGGAGCGTTCGCCGCGGCCCCAGGGGTCGGTGCGGAAGACGGAGTACTGGTCGACGCCGGCGCCGACGGCCGGGTGGGCGACCTGGAGGGTGAAGGCGGCGGGCAGGGTGAGCAGCGACCGGATGTCCCCGGCGGTGGTCCACAGCACCCCGCCCGGCGGGGGCGGCTCGGGGTCCCGGCCGCGTACGGCGGTCGCTCCGGTGGTGGTGTCCGTGCTCATCCCTGCTGCTCCCCCGGTCTCGCCCCGCGCGCGTCGCGGTCCCTCCATTATCGCCGCCGCGGGGCCCGCGTCCCGCCCGGCGGGTCACCCCGGCCCCACGTTGTCGTGGCCCGGACAGAAAGTCTTGTCATGGGTGTTACCCCGAAGTAACCGTGGCTGCTTGGATGACGGCGTCGATCTTCCCCCGCAGGAATGACGGAGACCTTCATGCTGCTCACCCCGAACCGCCGCAACCGGGCCGCCGCCACGGCCGTCGCGGCGATCGCCGTCGGCACGCTGGCCCTCACGACCGCCCCCGCGGCCACCGCCGCCGGGACCGGCGCGACGCCCCGGCTCAGCGTCCTGACGTACAACACGTTCCTGATGAGCAAGAACCTGTACCCGAACTGGGGCCAGGACCACCGGGCTTCGGAGATCCCCAAGGCCTCCTTCTTCCAGGGCCACGACGTGGTGGTCCTCCAGGAAGCCTTCGACAACGGCGCCTCGGACGCGCTGAAGGCGAACGCGGCCGCGCAGTACCCGTACCAGACCCCCGTCGTGGGCCGCAGCAAGAGCGGCTGGGACGCGACGGGCGGCTCCTACTCCTCCACCACCCCGGAGGACGGCGGCGTCACGGTCCTCAGCAAGTGGCCGATCGTCCGCAAGGAGCAGGTGGTCTACAAGGACGCCTGCGGCGCCGACTGGTGGTCCAACAAGGGATTCGCCTACGTGGTGCTGGATGTCAACGGCACCAGGGTGCACGTGGTCGGCACCCACGCCCAGTCCACCGACCCGGGCTGCGGCGCGGGCGAGGCGGCGGAGATGCGCGCCCGGCAGTTCCGTGCGATCGACGCCTTCCTGGACGCCAAGAACATCCCGGCGGCCGAACAGGTCATCGTGACGGGCGACATGAACGTCGACTCGCGCAGCCCCGAGTACGCCAGCATGCTCGCCAACGCCGACCTGGCCGGCGCCGACAGCCGCACGGGCCACCCGTACTCCTTCGACACGGCGCTCAACTCGATCGCGAACTACCGCTACCCGACGGACCCCCGCGAGGACCTGGACTACGTCCTGTACCGCAAGGGCAACGCCCGCCCGGCGGACTGGAACAACAACGTGGTCAAGGAGCAGTCGGCCCCCTGGACGGTCTCCAGCTGGGGCACCTCGTACACCTACACCAACCTCTCGGACCACTACCCCCTCATCGGCTCCTGACCCCGAAGCCCCCTCTCACCTCGGGGCGGGAGGGGGCTCTGTCGAGTGTCCGGGGCCGTCACTAGGCTGGCCCGCATGACGATTCGCGCTGTGGTCTTCGACGTCGGTGAGTGCCTGGTGGACGAGACCCGGGAGTACGGCACCTGGGCGGACTGGCTCGGCGTCCCGAGGCACACGTTCGCGGCCGTGTTCGGGGCGGTCATCGCCCAGGGACGCGACTACCGGGATGTGTTCCAGGAGTTCCGGCCGGGATTCGACCTCACCGAGCAGCGCGAAGCGCGGGCCGCCGCCGGCAAGCCCGAGTGGTTCGGCGAGGACGACCTCTACCCCGACGTGCGGCCCACACTCGCCCGGCTCCGTGCGGACGGCCTGTGGCTCGCCATCGCAGGGAACCAGACGGTTCGCGCCGGCGGGCTGCTGCGCGAGCTGTTCACGAAGGACGTGGACCTGATCGGCACCTCGGATGACTGGGGCGCCTCGAAGCCGGACCCCGAGTTCTTCGAGCGCGTCGCCGCCGTCGTCCCGGCCGAGCCGTCGGAGATCCTCTACGTCGGTGACCGGGTCGACAACGACCTGCGCCCCGGCGCCGCCGCGGGAATGCACACCGCGCTCGTCCGGCGGGGCCCGTGGGCCACGATCCAGTGGGACAGCGTCGAGGCCCGCGAGCTGCCGACCTTCCGCATCGAGAGTCTCGCCGAACTGTCGCCCCGGATCGCCGAGTTCAACACGCGAGAGCGCTGACCACCGCACCCCAGCCGTACAGCCGGTCATCGAGGTCGCGGACGTACTGCTCGTGCTCCCACGGGCCGAGCGCGCGCCGCACCTCGCGGACCCGCTCCAGTCCGGTGGCATACCAGTGTGCCTCCAGCAGTTCCAGCGCGCGAAGGGCGTACTGCGCCGCCTCCTCCGGATTCCTGGCAGCAGCCTCGACCGCGCCGAGGTCGCCGAGGATGACCGTGCGCTGCTTGTCGGCGTCCCCGGGAAGCTCGTCGAGCACGTGCAGCAGCGTCTCGCGGGCTTGCGGCAGGTGTCCGGCGGCCAGTTGGACGTTGCCCTTGAAGGCAGCGAGCCGGATCGAGCTGAACCAGTCCATCCACTCGGGGGTCGGCTGGCCGGCAGTGTCCTCGACGACGGTCTCGCCGTGCGCGATCAGGTTGAGGGCGGCTCGCGTGTCTCCGCAGCGGGTGGCGCACTCGGCCTCTACGGCGTCGAGCCAGGCGATGACGTGGCCGTTGGCCTGCCCGCGGCGCGCGTAGGTGCGGGCTGCGGTCATGCGCTCCGTAGCCGCGGTGCGCTGCCCAGCCCACCCGGGAATGAAGGCCATGTGGGCGAGGATCGCAGCGCCGAGCAGCGCATCGTCGGCCTCTCCGGCCGCCTGGAGTGCACGAACCCAGGTGTCGCCGGCACGATCGGGTTCGCGAAGGTCGAAGAACTCGATGCGGCCCGCCAAAAGCCAGCTCTCCGCGAGGGCGGCGGCAAGGGTCTGTCGGGTACGGCCCGTGGTCGCGTCGAGGAGTTGTCCGCCGAGGGTGGCGTGCGCGGCGGCGGCCGGGTGCAGCATCGCCGGGGCGACGGTCCAGTACAGCCGGCGATGAGCGCGGGTGACCGCGAGGAAGTCGGCCCCGGCGGTGGCGGGCTGTGGTGCGCTGGACGTACGGAGTGGGCCTCGGTTCGCGGGCGCGATGAGGCTGGCGGTGACCTGAGGCCCGGTGCCGGGAGGCACGTTGAAGCCGAGTTCGTCGAGGGGCAGGCCGAGTAGGTCGACGAGGGCTTGCCGTACTTCTGGGTTCGGAAGGGGCGGATTCGCACCCTCGTAGCGGCGAGCCTGCCGTAGTCCGATGTGGAATCCGCGAGCCGCGAGGGCATCCACGAGTTCCTGCTGGGTCCGGTAGCCGGCGGCTTGGCGGGCTGCTTTGAACCGGGCGTTTCCGGTAGGTCGGCTCATTCCAACTCCCATAGTACGTAGGCGTCCTGACCTACTGTCTCAGGGAGCCCTCTTGACTGCCAGAGTTCACGGAAAAGGGACCCCAAAGCCCTACCAGAGGACCACAAAAGGCCGCTCCAAGGTCCTCGTAATGGGACTTTTACGGGTCCATGGTGTCTCTCACCACCCGCTGATGACGGTAGGGAGCACCCCATGAATTCCGGCGAAGCGCAGATCGAGAAGCTCATCGGGCAGGCACTGGCCCCCTACTCTGAACGGCCGGACGCCGAGGGCGTCGTCCGCCTCACCGCCGCCTTGATCACGAGCGGGCAGGCCCTGCACGCCCAGGTCTCCGCGACCCCGCCCGGCCGGCGGACGGAGCGCGCCCACGCGGCCCTCACCGAGTGGTCGTACTTCGTCGACGCCGGCCCGACGGGGCGGGGTGACCACGCGGCCTGGAACCACGCGCGCGTCCTGGCCCGCATCCTGCGGAACATGCTCGCGACCGTGGAGCAACAGTCGAGCCGGGTCCGGTGACCGAGCGCCTGCGGCAACTGCTGTACGTCGTGATCCTGCTCGGCGCGCTCGCCGTCATCGTCATCGGAACCCACTGATCCCGCATCCCGTCCAACCGAGAGGACAGCAGCATGACCACGCCCACACGCCCACCGCCCTGAAGCCGTCCGCCCACCACCTCCTCTCCGAGGAAGGGTTCGCCCGGGTGGTCCACCTCGTACAGCGCGACAACGACGGCGTCGAGGAGGCACTCGCCGTCCGCATCGTCGACGAGGCTCTGAAGTTCGTGGCCGCCGCGACCCGAGCCACGGGACGGCGCCTGCGACCGTCCAAGCTGGTCGAGCTCGGATGGCACGCCCTCATCCTCCGCACGGCCGTGTACCGGGAGCTGTGCACGGCGGGCGGCCGCTTCGTCGACCACCGTCCGGAGGGCCCGGACACGTTGCGGCGCCACGCCGACACGCTGACCCACACGATGGACGCGATCAGGGAGGCCGGCTACGAGCCGGACCAATACCTGTGGGGGCGCAGTAGTGGCCACCTGGGGTTCGCACCAGGTTGTGAGACGTCCCGGAGGGCGTCCACGCCGCGTTTGCCCGCATGGATCCGGGGTGATTCTGATGGTGGATCCCGAAACGGCCGCGCCTCGGAACGTCGAGTGCGGCGCGTGCTTCTCGCCTGAGGGCTGAGTCATCGAACGCCGCCCCGGCCGACAGTCCCCCCTGTCGGCCGGGGTTCCCCGGTGCGGTGCGGATCGGGTCGGGAGGTGCCCCGCGCGGGCACCCCTCGGCGGGCAGGGGCTCAGTCGCGCAGGGGACTGTCCGTGGGGAGTTCCACCCAGCGGCGGGGCGGGCCGAGCACGGGGCCCGGGTCGGTGATGCGCAGGTGTGCGCGGTCGCAGGCGTAGGCGAGGGAGCCCGTCCCGTACATGTCGCCGTACGGTCCCCACTGCCAGAAGCGGTGCAGCCAGAACCCCTCCGGGGAGTCCTCCCCGGCATGGAGGCCGATCTCCTCGTGGTGCACGGCGCCGCCGTCCACGGACAGGTGCCCGAACGTGCCGCCCTTCGGGTTGAAGTAGACCCCGTACGCACGCCCGCCCGGCGACACCGCGGCCAGGACGGCGGGCGAGGAGGCCAGGTAGCCGGAGGGATGCGTCAGGACGCAGCCGCCCGGCACCCCGCTCACCCCGAGGAACCACCTGGCCCGCGGTCCGTACGGGTCGAAGCCGTCGGGGCCCGTCCCGTACGGTCCGGGCTCCGCGTCGAGGTCCAGGACGGGGACGCGGTCCGGGTCCGCGCCCAGGCGGCGGATCACCTCCTCCTCGTCCACCCCGGCGACGAAGGCGACCGCGAGCCCCTCGGTGTGCACGCCCCGGAACACCCGGGCCTGCTCGTCGGCCGCCCGCTGCGCCGCCACCCGCGCGGGGTCCGGGTGCACCGCGCCCGGCAGGTCGGCGAAGAGGGGGGCCAGCTCGGTGGTGAGCGCGAGGCTCCCGGGCGAGCGGCCCGCGACGCGGGGCGTCCAGGCGTCGGCCCCGGCCGCCAGCAGGGCCGCGGCGTTGTCGGCCCGGCCGTGCGCCACCGCCTGCCAGAGCGGGGTACGGCCCTCCTCGTCGACCGCGTCGACGTCCGTGACGAGACGGGCCAGTTCGGCCACCGACTCCTCGGCGCCCTGCCCGGCCAGCCGGTGCAGCGGCCGCTCCACGGGGTCCTGCGGGTCCGCCCCGGCGGCGAGCCGGGACCGGATCAGCCCCGGGTCGCCCCAGCCCTCGTACCCCATCCCCTGCCAGTCGGCGCGGGGCGCTTCGGGCCCGGGCGGTGACGGGGTGGGGCGGGGCTCCGGCCGGGGGACCGCGAGCGCGTGGGAGGAGGGCGGGGGCGTGCCGCGCTCCCTGTCCGCCCCGGCGGACGGCGGTCGCGGGCCGGGCCAGACCTCGACCGCCTCGGCGGCCGCGGCACGCAGCCTCGTGGCGTCGAAGACGGTCCGTGTCTCGGGGACGCCCTGGGCGGGCCATTCGGTCACCAGGAGCAGCTCGCCGTCCGGCGGCAGTTGCGACAGGTGCAGGTTCACCCGCTGGTGGAAGGTGCCGCCGGAACCGCCGAGCGCGGTGAGGACGGGTCTGGGCCCCGCGCCCGTGGTCGGGGGAGCCGGCCAGGCCGTCCCGTCCAGGGTGGTGACGCGGCGCCCGTCCGCCAGCAGCAGGCCGAAGCGCAGCCCGTCGGCGCCGGGCCGGGGGTGGACCGGCCCGCGGAGGCCGTCCCTGGCGACCCGGCGCCGGAAGACCTCGATCCCGATGACCAGGGACCGGGGCCACACCTCCCACCCGGTCAGTACGAGCCGGGTGTCGGGTCCGTCCCCGACCCGGGCCGTCTGCGGGATCCTGGCCGGGACGAACCAGTCCGAGGGAGGGTGCTCCTCGTGCGGAGGGGGCTCGTAGGCCCCGAGGCGCCATTCGAGCGGTTCGGCCGCCGGGGGCGGGTCGGCCACGATCAGCCCTTCGAAGAAGCTCATGGGCCGATCGTGACACCCGCCACTGACAACCGGTCAGGGCTCGCTATTCCTGCCGCGGGGCCTCGTAGAGCTCCTCGATCAGGGGGCCGTACTTCTCCCGGACCACCCGTCGGCGCAGTTTCAGCGAGGGCGTCAGCTCCCCGGTCTGCGGGCCCCATTCCTCGGCGAGCAGCCGGTACCGCTTGATCTGCTCGGTGCGGTTGAGGCGGGCGTTGGCGGCGGCCACCGCGCGGGCCGTCTCCTCCAGCACGGCCGGGTGTCCGGCGAGCTCGGCCAGGGAGGCGGTCCCGATCCCCCGGGCGGCCGCCCAGGCCGGGGCCAGTTCGGGGTCCAGGACCAGGAGGGCGACGAGGTAGGAGCGGCCGTCGCCGTGGACGAGGGCCTGGCCGATCAGCGGGTGTTCCTTGACGGTGTTCTCCACCAGGGCCGGGGAGACGTTCTTGCCCGTCGAGGTGATGATCAGTTCCTTCTTGCGGTCGGTCAGCCACAGGAAGCCGTCCGCGTCGAGCCGGCCCACGTCCCCGGTGGGGAACCAGCCCTCGGCGTCGTGGGCGCTCTCGACCGTCCCGTCGGGGCGCAGGTAGCCGTCGAAGACGGTGGCCCCGCGGGTGAGGATCTCCCCGTCCTCGGCGATCCTCAGCTCCAGCCCCTCGATGGGCCGGCCGACGGAGCCCAGCCGGAAGGCGTCCCGGCTGTTGACGGTGCACACGCCGGAGGTCTCGGTCAGCCCCCAGGCGTCCATGATCGTGATCCCCCAGCCCGCCCAGAAGCGGACCACGTCGATCGGCATCGGCGCGGTGGCGCTGGCCGTCCATTCGAGCCGGTCCAGTCCGGCCCGCCGCAGCAACGGGTCCAGCACCCGCTCCTTCGCCTCGGCGTAGGAGGCTTCGAGCGCGGCCGGCACCTCCTCGCCGCGCTCCCGGTGCCCGGCCCTGGTGCGCGCCAGGGCACCGGCCCCCTCGATGGCCCGCTGCTGCTCCTCGGGCAGCCCGGCGATGACGGCCTTGACGGCGGCGGCGAGCTTCTCCCAGACCCGGGGGACCCCGAAGAACTGCACGGGGTGGCGTTCGCGGACCGCGGCGGCCACGGCGGTGGGGTCGGCGACCAGCCGGACGTGGGCCGCCCGCAGCAGCGGCAGGTAGATGCCGAGGATCCGCTCGGCGATGTGCGCGAAGGGCAGGTAGCAGAGGTGCTCGGCGTGTTCGGGCAGGTCCGTGTGGCGGTCGAGCCGCACCGACTGGAGCAGGATGTTGCGGTGGGTCAGCCGGACGCCCTTGGGGTCGCCGGTGGTGCCCGAGGTGTAGACGACCGTGAGGGGGTCCTCGGGGCGGCTCTCGCGCCAGCCCTTCTCGAAGGCGTCGGCCCGGTGCAGCCGCACGCCGTCCGACCGCACGGACGCGTACGTGCGGTGCGGGCCCGCCTCGGCGGCCTCGGCGACCACCAGCCGCTCCAGGGGCACCTCGGGGTCCTGGAGCAGCGGCTCCCAGCGGGCCAGTTCGCGGGCGCCCTCGACGACCGCCAGCCGGGCCCGGCTGTGGCGGGCTATGTGGGCGATCTGCTCGGGCGCGGAGGTTCCGTAGACGGTGACGGGGACGGCGCCGAGGTGGACGAGCGCCAGATCGCTGAGCCAGTGTTCGGGCCGGTTGCCCATCATCATCAGGACGTGTTCGCCGCGCTCGACGCCGAGGGCCGCGTAGCCGGCGGCGAGGACGGCGACCTCGTGGCGGACCTCGCTCCAGGTGAGGGTGCGCCAGTCGGCGGCGTCCCCCTCGCGCCAGGAGAGGGCGGGCAGCTCGCCGTGTTCGGCGGCGTTGCGGACCAGCAGGGCGGGCAGGGTGAGTTCTTCGGGTCGTCCGGGCAGTCGCAGGTTCGTGGTCATGGGCAGCTCCTGGCCGTTTCACATCGTTGGTGCGACAGCAATACTGTTGAACCCAAGCTGTGGAGCAGAGAGCGAGGAGCGGACGATGGCCGACCGGGCGACCGAGCCGATGCTCACCGTGGACGAGCTGGCGTCCCGGGCCGGTGTCACCGTCCGCACCGTACGGTTCTACAGCACGCGCGGGCTTTTGCCCCCTCCCGTGATCGGACCCCGTCGGGTGGGCCACTACGGACCGGAGCACCTGTCGCGGCTGGCGCTCATCGAGGAGCTCCAGCACCAGGGCATGACCCTGTCGGCGATCCAGCGCTACCTGGACGCGCTCCCCGACGACCTGAGCGCGCACGATCTGGCCATCCACCGGGCGCTGGTGGCCACCTGGGCCCCGGACGCGGCCCGGGAGTTCTCGCGGGCGGAGCTGGAGAAGCGGGCCGGGCGGAGCCTGTCGGACACCGACCTGAGCAGGCTCGCCGCGATGAACGTGCTCGCGGAGGCGGGTGAGGGGTTCCGGGTGGACGTGGGGCTGCTGCGGCTCGGGGTCGCGCTGCTGGACGTGCCGATCGCGCACGGGACGCTCCTCGCGGCCCGCACGGTGCTGATGGAGCACGCGCGGACGGCGGCGCACGAACTGACGGCCCTGTTCCGGGACGAGGTGTGGGGGCCCTTCACGGAGGGCGAGAGCGATCCGGAGCGGGTGGAGTCGATGAAGGCGCTGTCGGCGCACATGCAGCCGATGGTGGTGCAGGCGCTGGTGACGGCGTTCCAGCGGTCCCTGAAGGCGGAATTGCGGGCGGCGTTCGCTCCGGAGGAAGGGTAGTTTCGCGGTCATGGCAGTCATCCACCACACCACGCTGACCCCGACCAAGCTCGAACTCCTGGCCGAATGGCTCCCCTTGAGGCCCTGGTACCAGGGGGCCGGGGACGTCTCGCGGCTCGCCCGCGCGGGCGGGTTCCGCCTCGACGACCCCGAGGGCGAGGTGGGCATCGAGTTCATGGTGGTCACCGACGCCGCCGGGGACGGGCCGGTCGCGTACCTGGTCCCGCTCACCTACCGCGGGGCCCCGCTGGACGGCGCCGGGGACGTGCTGGTCGGCACGCTCGAACACGGGGTGCTGGGCAAGCGCTGGGTCTACGACGGTGCCCACGACCCGGTCATGGTCGAGCAGTTGCTCGCGCTGCTGGCGGGCCGCGCCGCGGCGCAGGCCCAGGGCGAGAGCGACACCCCCGACCCGACCGTCGGGGTGCTGGCCGGTCCGGCGGGCGTACCCGCGGCCCTGACGGGGGCCGGGAAGGTGTCCGACACCGCCGGCGCCACCGTCGTGGTGGTGGGCGCGGCCGGGGAAGCGGGCCCCCTCCACGACCTCACGCTGATCCGGGTGCTGCGCCCGGGTCCCGCCGTCGGCGACGGGATCCGGGGGCAGGTGCTGGCCGGGTGGACCGCCCCGGACGGCGCCGCGGAGCGCGGGGCGTTCGCGTTCCTGGGCGACACCGGCCGCTGAGCCCGCCGGCGTCCCGGGCCCGCTCGCGCGGGCCCGGGACGGACGGGTCAGTCGGTGTACGTCTCGCCGCGCTCGGCCTTGGCCACGAGGGAGGCGGGCGGGGTGAAGCGCTCGCCGTAGGTGGCGGCCAGCTCGCGGGCGCGGGCGACGAAGCCCGCCGGGCCGCCCTCGTAGCCGTTGATGTACTGGATCACGCCGCCGGTCCAGGCCGGGAAGCCGATGCCCATGATGGAGCCGATGTTGGCGTCGGCGATCGAGGTGAGCACGCCCTCGTCGAGGCAGCGGACGGTGTCCAGGGCCTCGGCGAAGAGCATCCGCTCCTTCATGTCCTCGAAGGGGATGCTGGCGTCCGGCTTGGCGAAGTGCTCGCGCAGACCGGGCCAGATGCGGGTCCGCCGGCCCGTCTCGTCGTACTCGTAGAAGCCGCCGCCGCTGCGGCCGGGGCGGCCGAACTCGTCCACCATCCGGTCGATGACGGTGTCGGCGGGGTGCTCGGTCCAGGTGCGGCCCTCGGCCTCGAAGGCCTTGCGGGTCTCGTTGCGGATCTTGCGCGGCAGGGTGAGGGTGAGCTCGTCCATCAGCGAGAGCACCTTGGCCGGGTACCCGGCCTGGGCGGCGGCCTGCTCGACGGAGGCGGGCTCCACGCCCTCGCCGACCATGGCCACGCCCTCGTTGATGAACTGGCCGATGACGCGCGAGGTGAAGAAGCCGCGCGAGTCGTTGACCACGATCGGGGTCTTGTTGATCTGGCGGACCAGGTCGAAGGCGCGGGCGATGGCCTCGTCGCCGGTGCGCTCGCCCTTGATGATCTCGACGAGGGGCATCTTGTCGACGGGCGAGAAGAAGTGCAGGCCGATGAAGTCGGCGGGACGCTTGACGCCCTCCGCGAGCCCGGAGATCGGCAGGGTGGAGGTGTTGGAACACAGCAGCGCGTCGGGCGCGATGACGTCCTGGACCTCCTGGAACACCCGGTGCTTGAGGGCGGTGTCCTCGAAGACGGCCTCGATGACGGCGTCGCAGCCCGCCAGGTCGGCGGCGTCGGCCGTCGGGGTGATCCGGGCCAGCAGCTCGGCGCGCTTGGCCTCGGTGGTGCGGCCCCGGGAGAGCGCCTTGTCGAGGAGCTTCTCGGAGTACGCCTTGCCCTTGGCGGCGGCCTCGGCGGTGACGTCCTTGAGGACCACCTCGATGCCCGCGCGGGCGCAGGAGTAGGCGATGCCGGCGCCCATCATCCCGGCGCCGAGGACGGCGACCTTCCTGACCTGGCGGGGCGCGACGCCCTGCGGGCGGCTGCGGCCGGCGTTGACGGCCTGGAGGTCGAAGAAGAACGCCTGGATCATGTTCTTGGCGGTCTGGCCGGTGACCAGCTCGGTGAAGTACCGGGCCTCGATGGTCAGCGCGGTCTCGAAGTCCACCTGGGCGCCCTCGACGGCGCAGGCCAGGATGTTGCGGGGGGCCGGGTACGGGGCCCCGTTCAGCTGCTTCTTGAGGTTGGCCGGGAAGGCCGGGAGGTTGGCGGCGAAGCGCGGGTTGGACGGGGTACCGCCGGGGATCTTGTAGCCGGGTACGTCCCACGGCTGCTTCGACTCGGGGTTGGCGTCGATGAAGGCGCGGGCCTTGGCGAGCATCTCCTCGGGGGTGGCCGCCAGTTCGTGCACGAGGCCGTTGTCGAGGGCGCGCTGCGGGGTGTACTGGGTGCCCTGGAGCAGGACCTTGAGCAGCGCGTCGGCGATGCCCATCAGGCGGACGGTACGGGTGACACCGCCGCCGGCCGGGAGCAGGCCGAGGGTGACCTCGGGCAGGCCGATCTTGGAGCCGGGCGCGTCGAGGGCGATCCGGTGGTGGGAGGCGAGGCAGATCTCGTAACCGCCGCCGAGGGCGGCGCCGTTGATCGCGGCGACCACGGGCACGCCGAGGGTCTCGATGCGGCGCAGCGAGCGCTTGATGGCGGTGCCGGTCTCGAAGGCGAGGCCCGCGTCCTCGGGGCGCAGCCGGATCATGTCCTTGAGGTCGCCGCCGGCGAAGAAGGTCTTCTTCGCGGAGGTGTAGACGATGCCCCGGATGGAGTCCTTCTCGGCCTCGGCGCGGTCGGCGATCGCCGCGATGGAGTCCTTGAAGGCCTGGTTCATGGTGTTGGCGGACTGGTCCGGGTCGTCGAGGACCAGCGTGACGATGCCGGTCTCGTCCTGTTCCCAGCGGATGGTGCGGGTCTCGGTCATGGGGTGGGTCTCCGTGGAAGTCTGGTTCGGCGGGGCCGGGCGGAAGGCGCCGGGCCCGGAGGGGGCCGGGAGGGTCCGGCTCGGGCGCACCGCGCGGCGGTCGGGCCCGGTGGCCGGGCCTTCGCCGCGCCGTGCTGCTGGTCGTCCGGTGCGGATCCCGGCGCGCGGGCGGGGCGGGATCCGGGAGGGACTAGAGGCGTTCGACGATGGTGGCGACGCCCATGCCGCCGCCGACGCAGAGGGTGACGAGCCCGTAGCGCTTGTCCTGGCGCTCCAGCTCGTCTACGACGGTGCCGAGGATCATGGCGCCGGTGGCGCCGAGCGGGTGGCCGAGCGCGATGGCGCCGCCGTTGACGTTGACCTTGTCGAGGGAGAGGCCCATGTCCTTGACGAAGCGCAGCACGACACCGGCGAAGGCCTCGTTGATCTCGACCAGGTCGATGTCGTCGATGGTCAGTCCGGCCTTGGCGAGGGCCTTGCGGGTGGCCGGGGCGGGGCCGGTGAGCATGATGGTGGGCTCGGAGCCGGAGACGGCCGCCGAGACGATCCGGGCGCGCGGGCGCAGGCCGTGGCGTTCGCCGGCCTCGCGGGACCCGATGGCGACGAGGGAGGCGCCGTCGACGATGCCGGAGGAGTTGCCCGCGTGGTGAACGTGGTCGATCTTCTCCACCCAGTGGTACTTCTGCAGCGCGACGGCGTCGAAGCCGCCGAGGTCGCCGATGTCGGCGAAGGAGGGCTTCAGCTTGGCGAGGGTGTCGGCGGTGGTGCCCGGGCGGACGAACTCGTCGTGGTCCAGGACCACGAGGCCGTTGCGGTCGGTGACCGGGACCACGGATCCGGCGAAACGGCCGTCCTTGATTGCCGTCGCCGCGCGCTCCTGGGAGAGGGCGGCGTACTCGTCGACGTCCCGGCGGGAGAAGCCCTCGATGGTGGCGATCAGGTCGGCGCCGATGCCCTGCGGGACGAAGTTGACGTCCCAGTTCGTCATCGGGTCGTTGAACCAGGCTCCGCCGTCGGAGGCCATCGGGACCCGGGACATGGACTCCACGCCGCCCGCGAGGACCAGGTCCTCCCAGCCGGAGCGGACCTTGGCGGCGGCCAGGTTGACGGCCTCCAGGCCGGAGGCACAGAAGCGGTTCTCCTGTACGCCCGCCACGGTGTCCGGGAGGCCGGCGGCGATGGCCGCGATGCGTGCGATGTCGGAGCCCTGGTCGCCGACGGGGCCGACGACGCCGAGCACGATGTCGTCGATGCCGGCGGGGTCCAGGCCGGGGTTGCGTTCGCGCAGGGCGTGGATGAGGCCGACGACCAGGTCGATCGGCTTCGTGCCGTGCAGGGCGCCGTTGGCCTTGCCGCGGCCGCGCGGCGTGCGGATCGCGTCGTACACGTACGCTTCGGTGCTCACTGGTCAAGCCTTTCTGAAGGTCCGGCGTCAGCCGAGGAGGGAGCGGCCGATGATCTCTTTCATGATCTCGGTCGTACCGCCGTAGATGGTCTGGATGCGGCCGTCGGTGAAGGCACGGGCGACCCGGTATTCGCTCATGTAGCCGTACCCGCCGTGCAGTTGCAGGCAGCGGTCGGCGACGCGCTTCTGGAGTTCGGTGGCCCACCACTTGGCCATCGAGGCGTGGACGTGGTCCAGTTCGCCGTTCGAATGGTCGGTGATGCAGCGGTCGAGGAAGGCCCGGGTGACCGCGCACTCGGTGGCCATCTCCGCTATCTCGAAGCGGATGTGCTGGAGCTTGGCGAGGGGCCTGCCGAAGGCCTCGCGCTCCTTCACGTACTGCGTGGTGATCTCCAGCAGGTGTTCGGCCGCGGCGATCGCGGCCATCGCGATGCCCATGCGTTCCTGCGCGAGGTTGGTCATCAGGTGGACGAACGCGCCGTTCTCCTCGCCGAGCAGGTTCTCCTTGGGGACGCGCACGTCGTGGAAGAAGAGCTCGGCGGTGTCCTGCGCCTTCTGGCCGATCTTGTCGAGGTTGCGGCCGCGCTCGAAGCCCTCCGTGCCCCGTTCGACGACCAGCAGGGACAGGCCGTGGGCGCCGCCTTCGGGGGTGGTCTTGGCGACCACGATCACCAGGTCGGCGAGGATGCCGTTGGAGATGAAGGTCTTGGAGCCGTTGAGCAGCCAGTGGTCGCCCCGGTCCTCGGCGCTGGTGCGGATCCCCTGGAGGTCGCTCCCCGCGCCCGGCTCGGTCATCGCGATCGCGGTGATGGTCTCGCCGGAGCAGAAGCCGGGCAGCCAACGCCGCTTCTGCTCCTCGGTGGCCAGCGAGGTCAGGTAGGGGCCGATGATGTCGTTGTGCAGGCCGATGGCGAGGCCGGGGGCCCCGGCCCGGGTGAACTCCTCGGCGATCACTGCCGCGTAGCGGAAGTCGGGGTTGCCGCCGCCCCCGTACTCCTCGGGCACGGCGAGGCCGAGGAGGCCCTGGCGGCCCGCGGCCCGCCAGGCCTCGCGGCTGACGATGCCGTCCTTCTCCCACTGGTCGTAGTGCGGCAGCACCTCCTTGTTCAGGAAGGTGCGGACGGTCTCGCGGAACGCCTCGTGGTCGGCGTCGAAGATACGGCGTTGCATCGGTCCGGTCCCCCTAGAGCCAGCTCTTGACGGTTTCGATCAGCCGGGCCGGCTCGGGGCCGACGGGCGTGACGTTGAGCATGGTGACGCCCGCCTCCCGGAACGCCTCGACGCGCTCGCGCACGTAGCCCTCGGGCCCGCACAGGGTCATGAGCTCGCAGAACTCGTCCGGGACGGCGGCCGCGGCGTCGCGCTTGCGTCCGGCGAGGTAGAGCTCCTGGATCCGACGGGCCTGCTCGCCGTACCCGTAGGCGACGGCGAGGTCGTTGTAGAAGTTCTTCCCGGGCGCGCCCATGCCGCCGACGTACAGGGCGATCTGCGGGCGCGCGAGGTCCCGTGCGGCGGCCGCGTCCTCGCCGATGGCCAGCAGGCCGCCCGCGACGGTCTGCAGCGGGCCGAGTTCCGGCGCCCGCTTGGCGGTCCCCTCGGCGAGCGGGCCGCCCCACACCGCGGCGGCCTTCTCCGGGATGAAGAGGGTGGGCAGCCAGCCGTCCGCGATCTCGGCGGTCATCCGCACGTTGGCCGGGCCGAGCGAGGCGATGTAGACGGGGACGGTGGGACGCACCGGCCGGGTGAGGATCTTCAGGGGTTTGCCGAGCCCGCTGCCCATGGGGGCCGGCAGCGGCATGTGGGTGATGCCGTGGTGGTCGATCGTCTCGCGGCGCCAGACGCGCCGGCACAGCTCGACGGTCTCCCGGGTCCGCCCGAGCGGCCTGTCGTACGGCTTCCCGTGCCAGCCCTCGACCACCTGCGGCCCGGAGGCGCCGAGGCCGAGCAGGGCCCGGCCGCCGGAGACCGCGTCCAGTCCGGCGGCCGTCTGGGCGATGAGCGCCGGGGTGCGGGAGTACACGTTGAGGATGGCCGAGCCGATCTTCATCCGCTCGGTGCGGGCCGCCAGGTACCCCATGATGGTCGGGGAGTCGAAGCCCCAGGCCTCGGCCACCCACACGGCGTCGAGCCCGGCCGCCTCCAGCGCCGCGGCCTCGTCGGCGGCCTTGCGGGGATCGCCCGCGTAGTCGAGCAGCATCGAGAGTTCCATCAGGCGCCCTCGCCCCTTTCCGTCGCGGTCCGCGTCGTTGTTCCCGTCAGGCCCGGCACGTCCCAGTCCCGGGCCACCGCCGCGGTGTCGGCGCCCGGCAGGGCGGGGCCCGCGGTGACGGCGGCCGGGGTCGCGGAGAACCGGGGCGCCGGGGCGGGCTGGGTGATCCCGCCGATGTCGGTGAAGGTGGCGCGGGCGGCGAGGTGCGGGTGGTGCGGCGCCTCGCGCAGGGAGAGCACGGGGGCCACGCAGGCGTCGGTGCCCTCGAAGACCTCGGTCCACTCGGCGCGGGTACGGGTCCTGAAGCGGGCGGCGACGGCTTCGCGCAGCGCGCCCCAGCGGGCCGGGTCCTTGCGGGCGGCGGCCTGGTCCTCGATGCCGAGGAGTTCCACGAAGGTGTCGTAGAACTGCTGTTCCAGCGCGCCGACGGCCATGTACCGGCCGTCGGAGGTCTCGTAGGTGCCGTAGAAGGGGCAGCCGCCGTCGAGGAGGTTGGCTCCGCGCCGGTCCTGCCAGCCGCCGGCCGCGACCATCCCGTGGATCATGGCGGTGAGGTGGGCGGTGCCGTCGACGATCGCGGCGTCCACCACCTGGCCGGCGCCCCCGGGGGTGCGGGCGTGCTGGAGGGCGGCGAGGACGCCGATGACGAGGTAGAGGGAGCCGCCCGCGTAGTCGCCGACCAGGTTGGCGGGCACGGCCGGGGGCCCGTCCGGGTCGCCGATCATGCCGAGGGCGCCGGTGACGGCGATGTACGCGATGTCGTGCCCGGCGGTGTGGGCGAGCGGGCCCTCCTGGCCCCATCCGGTCATCCGGCCGTAGACCAGCTTCGGGTTGCGGGCGTGGCAGTCCGCCGGGCCGACGCCGAGCCGCTCGGCGACCCCGGGGCGGAAGCCCTCGATCAGCACGTCGGCCCGTTCGACCAGGTCCAGCACCCGGGCGGGGCCGTCGGCGGACTTGAGGTCGAGCACGACGGAGCGCTTGCCCCGGTTGGTGATGTCGTAGGCCGGGTCGATGGCCAAAGCGCCGCCGCCGGGCCGGTCCACGCGCACCACGTCCGCGCCGAGGTCGGCGAGGACCATCGCGGCGAACGGCCCCGGTCCGATGCCGGCCAGTTCGACGACGCGTACTCCCGCGAGCGGGCCTGCTGTCACTGCCATCGAGCCCCCAGCATCCTGGTGTGCGCTTCCGAGGCGCCTGCGCATACGTGTGACACAACTGATGTAACACCAGCGATGCTAGGAACGTGTTCCACGCAGCACAAGAGCAAGCGCTTAGTCGATTTCCCGCGTGGCCGGTTCCGGGCTCCGGGCGTCCAGTTCCCTCACGTGCCGCTTGAGGGCGACGGTCCGGTAGCTCTCCTCCACCCATTCGCACAGCACCTCGGCCGACGGGGCCCCCTTCTCCCCCAGCGGTACGGAGACCCAGCCCGCCCGGCCGAGCCCGTACCCGGTGGGCGCCGCACCGGGAGCGGTCATCGCGTGCCCGTGCAGGGCCTCGTCCTTGAGCTTCACGGACAGGCCGGGCGGTTCGGGGCCGTCGGCGTTCCCCAGGAAGACGAAGATCTTCTTGTTGACCTTCACCACACCGTCCTCGGGCCCCCAGGGATGCTCCTCCACCGCCTCGGGCAGCCCGAGGGCAAACGCGCGCACCGTCTCCCACTTGCGCACCGCAGCCTTCATCGACGCTCCTCCTCACCACCGGTCACACCGGCCCGTCACCCGCCCGCGCGGGCGGCCGACCCCCACGCTAGCCTCAGCCACCGATACCAGCTGGGAGGAGCGGTTCATGAACGAGCACGTCCGGCGGAGCCGACCGCAACGGGCCTACGACATCGTCCTCTTCGGCGCCACCGGGTTCGTCGGGGCACTGACCGCCGAATACCTCGCGCGCCACGCCCCGGCCGGTCTGCGGTGGGCACTGGCCGGCCGCGACCTCGGCAAGCTGGAACGGCTGCGCGAGCGGCTGGCCGACCTGGACCCGGCGTGCGCCCGCCTGCCGCTGCTGCGGGCCGACGCCGCGGACACCGGCGCCCTGCGCGAACTCGCCGCCTCCACCGGAGTGCTGGCCACCACCGTGGGCCCGTACATCTGGTACGGGGCCGAGCTGGTCGCGGCCTGCGCCGAGGAGGGCACCGACTACGTGGACCTCACCGGGGAGCCCGAGTTCGTGGACCGGATGTACGTCGAGCACGACGCGCGGGCCCGGGAGACGGGCGCGCGGCTGGTGCACGCGTGCGGGTTCGACTCCATCCCGGCCGACCTGGGGGCGTACTTCACCGTGCGCCTGCTGCCCGCCGGGGTGCCCCTGCGGGTGGACGGCTTCGTCCGCTCCAACGCGCTGTTCTCCGGCGGGACGCTCGCCTCCGCCCTGACCGCGCTGGGGCGGGGCCCGCAGACCCTGGCCGCGGCGCGCGCCCGCAGGCTGCACCAGCCCCGGCTGCCGGACCGCCGGGCGCGGGGTCCCGTGGGCGCCCCGCGCTTCAGCCGGGAGACCGGGACCTGGGCCCTGCCGCTGCCCACCCTGGACCCGGCCGTCGTGGCCCGGTCGGCGGCTGCGCTGGAGCGGTACGGGCCGGACTTCCGCTACCGGCACTACGCCTCGGTGCGCCACCTCCCGGTCGCGGTCGGCGGGGCGGCGGCCGTGGGCGCGACGGTGGCCCTGGCTCAGGTCCCGGCCGCCCGGCGGTGGCTGATGGGCCGTTGGGAACCGGGCAGCGGGCCCGACGCCCAGCGCCGCGCGCGCAGCTGGTTCACGGTCCGCTTCGTCGGCGAGGGCGGCGGGCGGCGGGTCTTCACCGAGGTGTCGGGCGGGGACCCGGGCTACGGGGAGACCGCGAAGATGCTCGCCGAGTCCGCGCTCTGCCTGGCCCAGGACGCCCTGCCGGAGCGGGCCGGCCAGCTCACCACGGCGGTGGCGATGGGCGACGCCCTGCTGGACCGGCTCCAGAAGGCGGGGATCCGCTTCCGGGTGGCCGATTCCCGCTGAGGCGCGCCGCCGGGGTGGGCCGGCGGGGTGGGCCGGCGCTCAGGAGGCCTCGCGCAGGGCGCGCCGGCACAGCGAGTCGGCACGCCGGGTGGTCTCGGGGATCCGGTACGCGGGGCTCAGCGCGAGGGCGTGGGCGCAGGCGTTGTCCAGCGAGACCCGGTGGCCCACGGACACGTACACGGGCTTGACCCCGTCCCGGGTGCGCAGCGCCCGGCCGACGACGGCGCCGTCGGGCGCGAGGAGCGGGGAGGAGTCGCCGCGCCGGGCGCCCGGTTCCCCGTAGGAGAAGGTGAACGGGTTCTTGGCGACGCCCATGCTCGGCAGCCCGGTGACCACCCCGAGGTGGCAGGCGAGGCCGAAGCGGCGGGGGTGGGCGAGGCCGTAGCCGTCGCAGACGACGAGGTCCGGGACGACCGTGAGGGCGTCGAGGGCTGCCAGTACGGTCGGCAGTTCGCGGAAGGCCAGCAGCCCGGGGACGTACGGGAAGCTCACGTGCCCGACGGCGGTCGCCTCGCCGACCGGCTCCAGGGTGGCGGCGTCGAGGACCACGGCCGCGGCGGCGACCAGGTCCCGCTCGTCGTCGTAGGCCACGTCCACCCCGGCGACCAGTCCCCGGCCGGGGAGGGGGCCGGTCTCGTCGAGCACGACCCGGTCGCGGAGTTCGTCCTGTATCGCGCGGGCCTCGGCCTCGTCGGCGGGGGTCTTCACAGTCGTCATGGAGTGCGAGAGTAGCCTGGCGATCATGTTCGTCATGGAGCTCACCTACATCGCGCCCGTCGAATCCGTCGAGGAAGAGATGGACGCCCATCTCGCCTGGCTGGACGGGTACTACGCGTCCGGCGTCTTCCTGGCCTCGGGCCGCAAGGTCCCGCGCGACGGCGGGGTGATCCTGGCCGCGGGCGTCTCGCGCGCCGAGGTCGAGAAGATCGCGGCCGAGGACCCCTTCACGGTGGCGGGCGTGTGCGCCTACCGCATCACCGAGTTCATCGCCACGAAGACCTCCTCCCACCTGGCCGAGCTCCGCGAAACCCTCCCGGCCTGACCCTTCCCCCCGGCCCGGCCACCCGACGCGGACCGAACCCGTGGGCCCACCCGGCCTGCCACGAACCCGTCGGCTCGCCCGGCCGGGCCTCACCACCCGGCCGGGCCTCACCACCCGACCTGATCCGACCCGTCCACCGGGCCGCCGGGGTCACCGCGGGCCGCTACCCGTGGACGGACCTGATCGTCGAGGACCCGCTCAGCGGCCCGGCGTGCTGATCACCTCCAGGCGGGCCACCCGCCCCTTCTCCCCCGCCGCCCAGCAGCCGCCGTCGGGCGTGCAGTCGACGGTGTCGTAGGAGCCCGTGTCCAGGGTCCGCCAGGTGCGGCCCGCGTCCGTGGTGACGTCCGTGCCCGTCGGGCCCACCGCCAGGGCGGTCGAGCGGCCGTACGGGAACCAGGCCGCGCCCGAACGGTAGGCGGGCGGCGGGGTGTCCGCCCGGCTCCAGCCGCGGCCCGCGTCGGCGGTGCGGGCGGCGGCCTGCGGCGAGGCCTGGCCGGTGCGGTAGTCACCGCCGACCGCGAGGCCCGTCGTACGGTCGCGGAAGGCCAGGGCGAAGACCCCGCGGGCCGGGTCGCCGGCCGGGACCGTGGAGTCGGCGGCCCGCCAGGTCAGCCCCCGGTCCGAGGAGTGCAGCACCCGGGCGACCGGGCCGCCGCCGGTGGCCAGCCGGACGTCGCGCGGCCCGGAGGCCACCAGACACTGCCCGCTCGCCGCGAAGCCGGCCTCGCCGGGCAGGGCCGCCGGCATTCCCGCGTCCGGCAGCACCCGCCAGCTGCGGCCGCCGTCCTCCGTGGCCAGGATGCGGAACTTCCCGTCCACCGGGTCGCTCACCGCCAGTCCGTGCCGGGTGTCGAGGAAGGTCAGGCAGTCGTAGAAGGCCCGCGGATCGGGGTTGCGGAAGGTCTCGGTCCAGGTGGCGCCGGCGTCCTCGGTGCGCAGCACCCGCGAGGCCCCGCCCTCGCCGATGGACAGGGCGACCGCCCGCCGCGCGTCGAAGGCCTCGATGTCGCGCAGCTCCAGGCCCTCGGCGACCGCCCCCGGCGGTGACACGTCCTGCCAGCTGCGCCCCCCGTCGCCGGTGCGCAGGACGGTCCCCTTGGAGCCGGCGACCCAGGCCGTGCTGCGGCTGACGGCCGCCAGCCCGCGGAACCGGGCCTCCTTGCCGGTCGCCTTCGGTGCCCAGCCGACGCCGCGTAATCCCGGACGGGGGGTGTCCCCGGCTCCGGTGTCCGCCTGCGCCGGCGCGACGGCCAGCCCCACCAGCAGGGCTGCCGCGCACATGCCAACTCCCAGAAGTCTCATGGCGCGGGAAGCTAACGCACCCCACATCCGCCGTCCAGGGTGCGTCGGGAGCGCCACGTTCCTACTGTGGGGCCATGCCCTCCAACGGACCGAAGGCCTACGAAGGCAAGAGCGTCACCGTCACCTACGACTCCGGGCGGTGCCTGCACGCGGCCGAGTGCGTCCGCGGCCTGCCCGAGGCGTTCGACACCGGGCGGCGCCCGTGGATCGACCCCGACGGGGCCGGTCCGGAGCGGGTCGCCGAGGTGGTCCGGCGCTGCCCCTCGGGCGCGCTCCAGTACCGGCTGTCCGAGGGCCCGGTGGAGGAGGGGGACCGGCCGACCGGCGTCACGCGCTCTCCCGTCGGCCAGTTGGTACTGCGCGGGGAACTCAGCGTGACGACCCCCGACGGTCGTGCGCACCGGGAGACCCGGGTGGTCCTTTGCGCCTGTGGAGTGAGCGGTAACCAGCCTTATTGCGATCACTCCGGGGCCTGCGGCACCGACTGACCACCCCGCGTCCGGACTGTTCTCGCCCTCACTCTGTGCGATCACACAGGGGAGATCAGGCCAATCGGTGACACAGCTCACGTCATCCGCCGTGCACGGATTTGCCGATTCCGGCGTCTATCCGGTTGCCGGGTCCCACCCCACAGCCCGGCCACAGATCCGCCGCAAGGGAGTGTGCCTTGATCACTGTCATCGAGCAGGCCGTGCAGGCCCGTCTGGTCGCCACCGCGCCGAAGGTCGAGACCGTGCCCGTCACCCTCTGCTACGACCGCGCGGATCCCTTCGCCGTTCGCATGGCCTTCCCCGCGCCGGCCACGCTGGAGGGCGTGGAAGTCTCGTGGACCTTCGCCCGCGAGCTGCTGACCTCCGGCCTCCAGCACCCGGCCGGCTGCGGCGACGTGCGCGTGCGGCCGTACGACGGGGACCGGACGACGGTGGAGTTCCACGCGCCGGAGGGCGTCGCGATCGTGCTGATGCTGACGGCCGAGCTCCAGCGGTTCCTGGAACGGGCCTCCGCGCTGGTGCCACCGGGGCTGGAGCACATGTACCTCGACATGGACCACAGCCTGGACGAGCTGATGCGGGGCTCCTGCTGACGCGGGGCCCCTGCTCACCCCTCCCCCGTCCGCACTCCCCCTCGATCCCGGGCCGTGCCCCGTCGACCGCGCCCGCCCGGCGCGGTCCACGGGGGACGGCCCTAATTCGTTTGCGGACGCCTCCGGCCCTCCGTACCGTCGTGAACGCCCCATCGCCGTCGAAACGGAGCAGGACGTTGCTCTTCTGAGGTCCGAGACACCGACCGCCACCACATCCCTGTGACCGACACGTCGGCTGTCTCCCCGCGTTGCACTCACCACTCACGCAACCTGGAGGCCTCCATGAGTCACCCCTCTGCTTTTCTCTCCTGCTCCGCCCTGTCCTTCGACTGGCCTGACGGAACTCCCGTGTTCGACGGGTTCCAGCTGACCGTCGGACCCGGCCGCACCGGCCTGATCGGGCTCAACGGCTGTGGGAAGTCCACCCTGTTGAAGCTCGCCGCCGGTGAACTGACCCCTTCCGGGGGCCGGATCTCCGTCGCCGGGACCCTCGGCCACCTCCCCCAGGACGCCACCCTCGACACCGCCCTGCGCGTGGACGAGGCGCTCGGCATCCGCGCCGCCCGCACCGCACTGCACGCCATCGAGGCGGGCGAGGCCACGGAGGCGAACTTCGCCGCCGTGGGCGACGACTGGGACGTGGAGGAGCGGGCCCTGGCCACGCTCGACCAGCTCGGGCTCGCCCGGATCAGCCTGGACCGCACCGTCGGCGAACTGTCCGGCGGCGAGTGCGTCCTGCTGCGGCTCGCGGCACTGCTGCTCGCCCGCCCGGACGTACTGCTGCTCGACGAACCCACGAACAACCTGGACCTGAAGGCCCGGCAGCGCCTGTACGCGGCCGTCGAGTCCTGGTCCGGGGTGATGGTCCTGGTCAGCCACGACCGGGAGCTGCTGGAGCGGGTCGACCAGATCGCCGACCTGCACGACGGCGAAGTCCACTGGTACGGCGGCAACTTCAGCGCGTACGAGCGGATGCTCGCCACGGAACAGGAGGCCGCCGAACGGACGGTCCGGGCCGCCGAGGCCGACGTACAGCGGCAGAAGCGCGAACTGGCCGACGCCCACCTCAAATTGGCGCGGCGCAAGCGGTACGGCCAGAAGATGTACGACACCAAACGCGAACCGAAGATCGTCATGGGTGCCCGCAAACGCTCCGCCCAGGAATCGGCCGGCAAGCACCGCATCATGCACACCGAGCGGCTGGCCGACGCCCGCGAGCGGCTGGACCAGGCGGCCGAGGCGGTCCGCGACGACGCCGAGATCCGCATCGAACTGCCCGCCACCGAGGTACCGCCGGGCCGGCGGGTGCTCACGCTGAGCGATCTGCACCTCGCCCACGGGGCCTCGGCGCCGGGCGAGTGGGAAGTGCGCGGCCCGGAGCGGATCGCCCTGGTCGGCGGCAACGGCTCGGGCAAGACCACCCTGCTGCGGACCGTCGCGGGGCTGCTGCCCCCGGTGTCCGGCGAGGCGGTCACGCACGTGCCGGCACGCTTCCTGCCGCAGCGGCTCGACGTCCTGGACGACGACCGCTCGGTGGTGCAGAACGTGGCGCGGTTCGCCCCGCAGGCCACGGACAACCAGATCCGGGCGCGGCTGGCGCACTTCCTGTTCCGGGGCGCCCGCGCGGACCGGGCAGCCGGCACCCTCTCGGGCGGCGAACGCTTCCGGGCGACGCTGGCGGCCCTGCTGCTGGCGGAGCCGGCCCCCCGGCTGCTGATGCTGGACGAGCCGACGAACAACCTCGACCTGGCGAGCGTCCGGCAGCTCGCCGGAGCCCTGGACTCCTACGAGGGCGCCCTGGTGGTGGCGAGCCACGACGTGCCGTTCCTGGAGTCCATCGGGATCACGCGGTGGCTGCTGCTCGACGGCACGCTGCGCCCCACCTGCGCCGAGGAGGTCCGCGAGTCCCGCTGGCACGACTGATGACGGGCCCGGGGCCTCCGCACGCCCGTCCCCGCCGTCAAGGCGGGGGCGGGCGACCACCTTCTGGCGTGAATCTCACCTTTCTGAGGCCCCGGGAGACCCCCTCAAACTGCACAAATAACCGGACGTAACCGGACATACCGACGGGTGGGGCTTGGCTGGCCTTGATGTCGCGCTTAACCTACGACTCCGTAGGCTACGGAACCGTAGGTAATTCGCTTTGTCCCCAGGAGCACCCGTGACGATCACCTCTCCCCACCTCGGCAGCTCGGAGGCGTGGACCGACGCCAAGCTGCTGTACGCGCTGGAAGAGGTGGTCGAGAAGGAGCTGAACCGCCATCTGAAGGTCACCAAGGACTGGATGCCCCACGAGTACGTCCCGTGGAGCGACGGCCGGAACTTCCCGGGCTTCTTCGAGGACGGCGAAGCCTGGGACCCGCAGCAGTCCAAGGTCACCGACATCGGCAAGATCGCCCTGGTCGTCAACCTGCTGACCGAGGACAACCTCCCCAGCTACCACCACGAGATCGCGACGCTCTTCGGCCGCAACGGCGCCTGGGGCACCTGGGTGCACCGCTGGACCGCCGAGGAGGGCCGCCACGGCATCGTGATGCGCGACTACCTGCTGGCCTCGCGCGCCGTGGACCCGGACAAGCTGGAAGCGTTCCGGATGCAGCACATGTCGGAGGGCTTCGAGTCCGACAACAGCCACTCGATGCTGCACTCGGTGGCCTACGTCGCCTTCCAGGAGCTCGCGACCCGCATCTCGCACCGCAACACCGGCCACCAGTCCGGTGACCCGGTCTGCGACCGGATGCTGGCACGCATCGCGCAGGACGAGAACCTGCACATGATCTTCTACCGCAACCTGCTGGGCGCCGCCTTCGAGATCGCCCCGGACCTGACGATGCAGGCCGTGCGGGACGTGGTCGTCAACTTCCGGATGCCCGGACACGGCATGCCCGGCTTCGAGCGGATGGCCGCGCAGATGGCGATCGGCGGGGTCTACAACCTGCGGATCCACCACGACGACGTGCTGAGCCCCGTGATCCGCTTCCTCAAGATCATGGACATCGACGGGCTCGGCCCCGAGGGCCAGAAGGCCCAGGAGGAGCTCGGGCTCTTCATGAACGGGCTGGACTCCGAGGCCCGCAAGTTCGACGAGCGCCTGGCCGCCCGCGCCGCGCGCCTGGCCGCCCGCAAGGGCTGACCGACACCGACCACGGGCCCCTGAGGGGCCCGGTCCGTACGCCCGTACGGGGTGAAGCCCCGGCAGGTCCTCCTGCCGGGGCTTCACCCCGTACGGGGCCTGGCGGCGGGCGGCGCTCAGCGACGCGGGCGCAGGGCCTGCCGTTCCGTCTCCGAGAGGCCGCCCCAGACGCCGAAGCGCTCGTCGTTGGCCAGGGCGTACTCCAGGCACGCCGCCCGCCCCTCACACGCCCCGCACAGCCGCTTCGCGTCCCGGAGCGAGGAACCGGGCTCCGGGAAGAAGAAGGCCGGGCCCGTCTGGGCGCACAGCGCGAGGTCGTACCAGGCGGGGGCGGTGGTGGCAGTGGTGTTCATCGACATGCCGCCGATCCTGCTGCGCCCCGATGGACGTCCGATCAACAGCTCATCAACAGCAGGTCAGCCACAGCGCGAGGGCGTCGAAGTCCGCGGGCGTGAGACCCGAACGCGGATCGACCCGGTGCAGCAGCGCGGGCGCCGGGTGACGGTCGGCCGCCCAGGCCCGGTCGGCGGCGGTGATCTCGTCGTCCACCCAGACGAAGGGGCGCCCCTGCGCGCGGGCGAGGAGCGGACGGGTCTTCCAGTGGAGGCCGCCTCGCCCCTCGTCCTCCGTGGGCTCCGGCCAGTCGACCACCGGCAGCCGCGGCAGCCCGATCCGCGGGGCGATGGTCTCGTTGGCCTCCTCGCCCCAGGTCGTGGCCCACACCAGCTCGCAGGGCAGCGCCAGCAGCCGGGCCCCGTGACCCGGATCGAGCCGTCCCAGCAACGGATGACCGGCCGTGGCGGCCACGGGGTGGCCCGTTCCCCCGAAGGGGATCAGGGGCCCGTCGACATCCAGGAAGAGCAGCGGCCGCGCATCGGAGGTCCTCACGGGCCCGAGCCTAGTGCGGCGACCGCGAGAAGCCGCCGGGGTCGCGGTCTCCGGGCGTGGTGCACCGCGGAACGGAGCGCCCCGGTTTCCGGCTACGGGACGAGGACGAGCCGGCCGCGCAGGCCGCCCCGCTCCAGACGCCGGTGGGCGCGGACGGCCTCCGACAGGGGCAGCGTACCGGCCACCCGCAGGGTGAGCCGGCCCTCGTCCACCAGCGCGGCCAGTGCGGCGAGCTGCGCCCCGTCGGCCGCGACCCACAGCTCGCAGACCCGGATGCCGCGCAGCCCGGCGGGGGCCGCCCCGGCGACGACGGAGACGAAGGCGCCCCGGTTGCGGACCGCGCCCAGGGCGGGGAGCCCCACCACGGCCGCGTCCAGCGCCCCGTCCACTCCCCCGGGCACCGCCTCACGGACCGCCCCGGCCAGGTCGGCTCCGCGCGGTACGAACCACCGCGCGCCCCGGGCCCGTACGAACTCCTCGTCCGCCGGGGCCCCCGAGGCCACCACGCGCAGCCCCCGGCGCACGGCGAGCTCCACCGCGAAGCCGCCGACCGCCCCGCCGCCGCCGGTCACCAGGACCGTCGCCCCCGGGGCCGCTGCGAGCAGGTCCAGCCCCTGCCAGGCGGTGAGCCCGTTCAGCGGCAGGGTCGCGGTGGCCGTCGCCGGCACGGAGCCCGGGGCCCGGGCGACCGCGCCCGCGTCCAGCACCACGCTCTCCGCGTAGGTGCCGAGCGGGACGTCCAGCCGGTCCCGCAGGCCGATCACCCGGTCTCCGACGGCGAACCCCCTCACCCCCGGGCCGGTCTCCTCCACCACGCCGGCCACGTCCCAGCCGATGCCGGTGACCTCCCGGGGCGCCATCAGCCCCGCCTCGACCAGCGCCCCCGAACGCGTCGCGGCGTCGACGGGATTGACCGCGGCACCCTCCACCCGGATCCGGACCGACCCCGGTCCGGCTCCGGGTACCCGCGTCTCCACGTACTCCAGCGCCTCGGGCCCTCCGGCCGCCCGCACCACCACTGCCCTCATGAGCCCCTCCCCGCTCCGGATCCCCCGTACGGATCACGGGATCACGGGATCACCGTAGGAACGGCCGTGACGGAAGGAGAAGAAGGCACTTCGAAGTGCGTATCGCACCCCGACGTAAGCGGACCGGCGGCTCAGTCCTCGTGCTTCGCCCGGCTCGGCTGCACCCGCTTGGGCTCGCCCGGCATCTTGGGATGGTCCGGCGGATAGGGCAGGTCGCCCAGCCCGTGCTCGTGCTCGTCCCGCGCGGCGAGTTCCAGCACGGCCTCCAGGCCGAAGGCGTGCTCGTCCATGTCGGCGTGCAGGTCGCCCAGTTCGGCGAAGCGCGCCGGCATGGTCACGATGTCGAAGTCGCGCGGTTCCGCGTCGTCCACCTCGTCCCAGCGCAGCGGCGCGGAGACCGGGGCGTGCGGGCGGGGGCGGACGGAGTACGCCGAGGCGATGGTCCGGTCGCGGGCGGTCTGGTTGTAGTCGACGAAGATGCGCTCGCCGCGCTCCTCCTTCCACCAGGCGGTGGTGACCTGTTCGGGCATCCGCCGTTCCAGCTCCCGGCCCAGGGCGATCGCGCACCGGCGCACCTCGGTGAAGGTCCAGCGCGGGGCGATGGGCACGAAGACGTGCAGCCCCCGCCCGCCCGAGGTCTTGGGCCAGCCGCGCAGACCCAGTTCGTCCAGCAGCGCCCGCAGTTCGTGGGCGGCGGCCACCGCGTGGTGGTAGTCGGTGCCCGGCTGCGGATCGAGGTCGATGCGCAGTTCGTCCGGCCGGTCGGTGTCCGCGCGGCGCACCGGCCAGGGGTGGAAGGTGAGGCAGCCCAGGTTGGCGGCCCACAGGACGGCGGCCGGCTCGGTCGGGCAGATCTCGTCCGCGGTGCGCCCGCTGGGGAAGGAGATGTGGGCGGTCGGGATCCAGTCGGGGAGGTTCTTCGGGGCGCGCTTCTGGAAGAAGGACTCGCCCTCCACCCCGTCCGGGTACCGCTCCAGGGTGGTGGGGCGGTCGCGCAGCGCGCGGGTGATCCCGTCCGCCACGGCCAGGTAGTACTCGGCGACGTCCCTCTTGGTGAGGCCGCGCTCGGGGAAGTACACCTTGTCCGGACTGGACAGCCGTACCGTCCGCCCGCCGGCGTCGAGCTCGATCGCACCACCCGCAGCACCCATGAGCGCCACGGTAGGCGGGCCCGGCCGGGCGCGCACACCGGGCGGGTCCGCACGTACCACCGCAGAATCGACGGCATGGACCTGCCGGTGATGCCCCCCGTGAAGCCGATGCTCGCCAAGTCCGTGGCGAAGATCCCGCCCGGAATGCAGTACGAGGCGAAGTGGGACGGTTTCCGCGCCATCGTCCACCGCGACGGCGACGAGCTGGAGATCGGCAGCCGCACGGGAAAGACCCTGACCCGGTACTTCCCGGAGCTGGTGGCGGCCCTCAAGGAGAACCTGCCGCCCCGTTGCGTGGTGGACGGGGAGATCGTGATCGTGCAGGGCGGTCGGCTCGACTTCGATCGGCTCACGGAGCGGATCCACCCCGCCGCGTCCCGCGTGAAACTCCTCGCCGAGACCACCCCGGCCAGCTTCGTGGCCTTCGACCTGCTCGCCCTCGACGACGGGTCCCTGCTGGACACCCCGCTCGCCGACCGCCGTACCGCCCTGGTCAACGCCCTTTCCACCGCTCGGCCCCCCGTTCACCTCGCGCCCGCGACCACCGACCCCGCGCTCGCGCGGGAGTGGTTCGAGCGGTTCGAAGGCGCCGGACTCGACGGGGTCGTCGCGAAACCCCTCGACCTCCCCTACCGGCCCGACGCCCGCCTGATGTTCAAGATCAAGCACGAGCGTACGGCCGATGTCGTCCTCGCGGGTTTCCGTTTCCACAAGAGCGGTCCGATTGTCGGATCGCTGCTCCTGGGCCTGTACGACGACCGGGGCGCGCTCCAGCACGTGGGGGTCTGCGCCGCCTTCCCCATGAAGCGCCGCGCCGAGCTGGTCGAGGAACTGGACCCCCTGCGCATGCCCGACCCGGAAGGACACCCCTGGGCGGCCTGGACCGAGGAGTCGGCGCACGAGAGCGCCCGCCTCCCGGGCGCGCAGAGCCGGTGGACCGGCAAGAAGGACCTGTCCTGGGTCCCCCTGCGCCCGGAGCGGGTCTGCGAGGTGAAGTACGACCACATGGAGGGCGACCGCTTCCGCCACACCGCCCAGTTCGCCCGGTGGCGCCCCGACCGCACCCCGGAGACCTGCACGTACGCCCAGCTGGAGGAGGTCGTCGGCTACGACCTCGCCGAGGTGCTGGGGACCGGCGGGTAGGGGGTCAGCCCGCCGTCAGTTTTTCCCACTCCGCGCGGTCCGGTCCCACCGCGTTCGGGGCGTACTCCGGCCGGGCCGCGAGCCAGCGGGTGACGCGGGCGCGGATCAGGGGGTGGGCGTAGGCCCGGGCGGGCGGGTCGACGAGGTGGCGGACCCTGGCCCGGGCCCGCATCACCTCCGGATCCTCCAGTGCGCACTCGAACAGCGCGGCCGCCTCCCGGGCCGTTCCGGTCCGGGAGGCACGGGTCGCGAAGCGGTCCCCGATGGCCGCGTCGGCGACGACCTGGTAGTCGAACCAGGGCTTGACCGTACGGACGGCCCAGTCGTGGTACTCGGCGGCGAAACGGTCGGACCCCGGGTCCTGGTGCGCGGTCCGTGCCACCCGGTGCGCGGCCCACAGGGCGAGGGAGGTCCCCTGCCCCAGGGTCGGGTTCGTGTGCGTGAGGGCGTCCCCGACGGGCACCAGTCCGCTCACCACCGGGCCCCGGTCGTCCGCGAGGGCGCTCCACCGGTTGTCCAGGCCCGCGGTGGCCAGGACCCCGGACAGCGGAGTGGCGCCCAGGCCCAGCCAGGCCTCGCCGGGCGGGAAGGACCGGGCCGCGGCCTCGAAGACGACCGGCTCGCGCAGCGCCGAGCGGGTGGGGTCCTCGGTGTGGACGAAGAGGGTCACGGCGAAGGTGGCGTTGTCGGCCGGGAAGACGGCGCAGCCCGCGAAGCCCCCGCCGGTCACCGTCCAGGGCCTGCGCGGACCGTCCTCCATCCCGGCGGGCAGCCGGTACCAGCGGCAGAAGTAGGCGAGGCCGGTGCGGTGCCGCTCGACGGTGACCGGGCGGCAGCCTGCCGCGGCCAGCCACCGTTCGACGCCGCCCCGCCGCCCTCCGGCGTCCACGACGAGGTCCCCCTCGTACGCGCCGGCGGCCGTGGTCACCCCGGTCACCCGTATCCCCGGTCCCGCCCCCGTACCGCCCCCCGTACCGCCCCCCGCCCCAGCCCCCGACAGGGCCGTCGCCGCGGACCCGGCGACGGCCGTCAGACCCGAGACCGGCTCCCCGTAGCGCACCACCGCCCCCGGCTCGGACCGCAGCGCGGTGGCCAGGGCGCTCTCCAGCACGATCCGGCGCGCCTGGAGCATGATCAGGTCCTCGTCGCCCGGCCGGGCCGGCGGGCGCACGTCGAACCAGTCCAGCTCGTGCCGTTCGCGCGCGCCGAGCCGGAGCATCTCGGCGTGCACGTCGGGCAGTTCGGCGACCAGTACCTTGCGGGCGGCACCGAGCAGGGCGTGCGGCTGGGCGGCCTGGGGGACGGCCGGGCGGCGCCAGCCGAAGAAGTCCCGGTCCAGGGCGGTACCGGGGGCGCGGGTGTCCCGCTCGAACAGCTCGACGGTGTGTCCCCGCCGGGCGGCGAGCAGTGCCGCCGCCAGGCCCGCGACCCCTCCGCCGATGACCAGCACGTGTGCCATTGCGCCCCCCTGAGCCGACGGACCGTACGACGATCGGACCGCCCAGAGCCTGCGCGGACAGCCCCTGACCGAAACCCGTACAGCTGTCCGATTCCATGCGTTCGGCGGCTCACGGGCCCGGCCGGGTTTGACAAAGGATCGGGCGGGACCGGCAAATGGAGCCATGGCTACCGAAGATCAGGCCGCCGCCGCGACGGCTCCGGCCGTACGGGCCGTCCCCCAGCCCAACGCCGTCGTGGGCGTCGGGCTGATCGTGCTCGGCTCCGACGGCCGGCTGCTGCTCGGGCAGGCGCACGACGGCCGGTGGGAACTGCCGGGCGGCAAGGTCGATCCCGGGGAGGGCTTCGAGCAGGCCGCCGCGCGGGAGCTCGCGGAGGAAACCGCCCTGCGGGCCGCGCCCGAGGGCATCGAGGTGCTCGCGGTGCAGATCGACGCGGGCTCCGGCCTGACCCGGCTGACGGCCGCCGCCCTCACCCGGTCCGCCGAGGGCAGCCCCAGCGTCACCGAGCCGCACAAGATCGCACGCTGGCAGTGGTTCGCCCCGGACGAGGTCCCCTCCGCCCTCTACCCGCCCACGGCGGCCGTGCTGCGCAGCTGGCGCCCGGACCTTCCGATGCTGCCGCACGTGCCCTCGTACGACTACCCGACCGGCCCGGCCACCGGGGCCCCGCGGAGCACCCCGTAGGGCACCCGGCCGTTCAGACCGTCGTGGAGGCGGCCATGACCACCGTGACGGCCGCCACCGCGGCGTGCATGTCCCGGATGGCCGCGCGGACGCCCTCGCCCGCCCACTGCCCGGCGGCTATCTCCCCCATCCGCGGCGCCACCAGCCGGGACGGCCGGTCCGGGAAGGCGAGCCGGTGCAGCCCGGCCGCGTGCAGCAGGGCGATGAGGCCCGCCGTGCGCCCGTCGGGGTCGCCACCCGCCAGGACCACGGCCCCGAGCCGGTCCCGCAGCTCGCGCTCCACGGCGGCGTCGGCCTCGGGGTAGCGGCGCTGCGGGAACACCCCGAGCACCTTGTGTACCTGCGACCCGACGATCCCCCGCTCGCCGAGGCCGTCCAGCGCGGCGCCGACCGCCTTGGCGTGGTCCTTCGTCAGCCAGTCCGTCACCCGCCGCTTGCTGCGCCCCCGCAGCCAGGACTCGATCATCAGGATCCGGCCGTCCAGCAGCCGCTCCCCGGTGGGGGCGGTACTGCGCAGTTCGAGGTACTTGCCGGTCACCGAGACCCGCTCCGCCATGACCAGTTCGAGGAGGATGCCCCCCGCGGCGGCCCAGCCCGCCGACTGCCGCTGCCTCGCCGCCCCCGACGCCCCGTCCAGGGACAGCAGCACGACCTCCTCCGCCAATGTGATCGCCATGAGCGGTACCCCCCGCCTTGCCCGTACGCGACGCCCTTCGCCGGGAAGGACGTCCGGCGGCCGACGCGGGTTCCCCGGCCCTACCCCCGCGGCACCAGCCGTGGCGCGAAATTGCCGTCGCGCAGGTCCTCCGCGAGCAGCCGCTTCGCGATCGCGTCGGCCGCCGCCCTCAGTTCCGCGCTGCGCGGCCGTCCCCGGTCCTTCTCCAGCTGGTCGCCGAGCCACTGCGCCCACGCCGCGGAGATCACCCCCGCCTCCCGCTCCCCGCCCGCGGTCAGCGCGAAGTAACCGTTCTGCCGGGTCAGGAAGCCCTCCTCGGTCATCCGGTCGAACACAGGCAGCAGCACCTCGGGCGGGACCGACCGGCGCGCCGCGATCAGCCCGAGGCCGGCGTGCCCGACCGTCCGGGTCAGCAGGTCCACCTGCATCACGGCCCACGCGCCCGCGATGTCCAGCCGCGTGTCGGAGCCCTCGACGATCGCCCGTGCCGTGTCCTGGCCCATCCCGCGCACGAGTTTGCCCACGGCCAGCTCCAGCAGTTTGGCCGAATCCCCCGAGGCCGAGGCCGGCGAGGCGAAGCCCTCGCCCATGTCCGTGGACGCGGCCCGCGCGCTGTCGCGCAGGTGGACCTCCTTGAGGAACAGCGCGACGACGAAGCCGACCAGCGCCACCGGCACGGTCCACAGGAACACCGTCTGCAGGGCCTCGGCGTACGCGTCGACGACCGGCCCGGCGGCCGCCGGGTCGAGACCGTGCACCCCCTGCGGGCTCTGCGCCGCCGCCGCCAGCTGTGCCGGATCGGCCCCCGTGGCGCGGGCGGCCTCGGCCACGCCCGCCTTCAGCGCGGGCTCCAGGCTGTTGGCGTAGATGGTCCCGAAGACGGCGGCCCCGAAGGAGCTGCCGAGCGTACGGAAGAAGGTGACGCCGGAAGTGGCGGTGCCCAGGTCGGCGTAGTCGACGGTGTTCTGCACGGCGATGGTGAGCACCTGCATGCACAGGCCGATTCCCGCGCCCAGGACGAACATGTACAGGGATTCCAGCCAGGCGCCGGTCTGCGGCCCCATCCGCGACAGCAGGTACAGGCCGACCGCCATGACCGCGCTGCCCACGATCGGGAAGACCCGGTAGTGGCCCGTCCTGCTGGTGACGGTGCCGCTGAAGACGGACGCGATGAGCAGGCCGATGACGAGCGGCAGGGTCCGTACGCCGGAGACGGTGGCCGAATCCCCGTCCACGTACTGGAGATAGGTCGGCAGGAAGGTCATCGCGCCGAGCATGGCGAAGCCGACGATGAAGCTCAGCACCGAGCAGACCGTGAAGACGGGGTTGCGGAACAGCCGCATCGGCAGCATCGGTTCGGCGGCCCGCGTCTCCACCAGGCAGAACAGCGCCAGGGCCAGCGCGCCGCCCGCGAACAGGCCGATGATCACCGGGGAGTTCCAGGCGTACTCGTTCCCGCCCCAGCTGGTGGCGAGGATCAGCGCGCTCGCACCGACCGCGACGAGCGCGATGCCCAGGTAGTCGATGACGGGCCGCCCGGCGGCCCGCACCGAGGGGATGGTCCGGGCCGCCGCCACGACCACCAGGATGGCGATCGGGACGTTCACGTAGAAGGCCCAGCGCCAGCTCAGGTGGTCGGTGAAGAAGCCGCCGAGCAGCGGCCCGATCACCGTCGCGACGCCGAAGACGGCGCCGATCGCGCCCTGGTACTTGCCTCGTTCGCGCAGCGGCACGACGTCGGCGATCAGCGCCATCGAGGTGACCATCAGACCGCCGGCGCCGACGCCCTGCACGCCCCGCCACAGGATGAGCATCGTCATGTTGGAGGAGAGGCCGCACAGGAAGGAGCCGGTGATGAAGACGACGGCGGAGATCTGGAAGACGAGCTTGCGGCCGAAGAGGTCGCCGAACTTGCCCACCAGCACCGTCGCGACGGTCTCCGCGAGCAGGTACGAGGTCACCACCCACGACATGTGTTCCGCGCCGCCCAGGTCCGCGACGATGGTGGGCAGGGCGGTGCCCACGATCGTCTGGTCGAGCGCGGCCAGCAGCACGCCCAGCATGATCGTGCCGAAGACGACGTTGCGCCGCCGCCGGTCGAGCACGGGGGGCGCCCCGGCCGGGGCGGGAGCAGTGGTCACTCTCGCACTCTCACAGCGGACCGCCGCCCCCGCATGCCGCAAGCCGCCGTACGGGTGACCGGCCCGCCCGCCCCCGGGCTCCGGCCTCAGCGCAGGTAGCCGAGGCCCGGGTGCTCCTTCGCGTACCCGTCGAGCAGCCGCCGGGCCACGGCCACGGAGTCCACCAGCGGGTGCAGGGCGAAGGCCTTGACGGCGTCGGCCCGCGCACCGCTCGCCGCGGCGGCGAGCACCTCCCGCTCGGCGGCCTTCACCGAGGTCACCAGCCCCACCGCGTGCAGCGGCAGCGGATCCACGGCGACGGGGTGGGCCCCGTTGGCGTCGACCAGGCAGGGCACCTCGATCACCGCCTCGGCGTCGAGCACCGACAGGGTGCCGCGGTTGCGGACGTTGAGGATGAGGGTGGCCCGCTCGTCCCGGGCGATGGCCCGCATCAGCGCGAGGGCCACCTGCTCGTAGCCGCCGGACTCCAGGTCGCTCTCCTCGCGCTCCCCCACGCCCGCCACCTCGCGGTTCTCGGACATGTACGTGGCCTCGCGCTCGGCCCGGGTCCGGTCCCAGGCGGCGAGCGCCGACCCGGGCGGCCCGTCCGGCCGTCCGGTCCCGGCGTAGAAGGCGCGCTGCTGGTCGCGCAGGAAGGCGCCGCGCGTCCGCTCGGCCTCCTGGTAGGCCCGCACGGTGTCCCGGTTGAAGTAGTAGTAGTGCAGGTACTCGTTGGGGATCGCGCCGAGCGAGCGCAGCCACTCGGCTCCGAAGAGGCGGCCCTCCTCGAAGGACTCCAGTGCCACCTCGTCGGCCAGCAGCCGGGGCAGCTCGTCACGGCCGCCCACGTGCAGGCCGCGCACCCATCCCAGGTGGTTGAGGCCCACGTAGTCGATCCAGGCGTCCCGCGGCCGGGCGCCGAGCAGCCGGGCGATCCTGCGGCCGAGTCCGACGGGCGAGTCGCAGATGCCGATGACGCGGTCGCCGAGCACCTCGGCCATGGCCTCGGTGACCACCCCGGCGGGGTTGGTGAAGTTGATGACCCAGGCCCCGGGGGCCGCGCGGGCGATCCTGCGGGCGATCTCCCGCACCACGGGAACGGTGCGCAGCCCGTACGCGATCCCGCCGGCGCCGACCGTCTCCTGGCCCAGCACGCCCTCGGCCAGGGCGATCCGTTCGTCGGCGGCCCGGCCCTCCAGTCCGCCGACGCGGATGGCGGAGAAGACGAAGTCGGCCCCGCGCAGGGCCTCGTCGAGGTCCCCGGTGGCGGTGACGGCCGGGGCGTCCGCCACGCCCGGTGCCGCGGCCTGGTCGGCCAGCACCCGGGTCATGGCGGTGAGCCGGCCGGGATCCTCGTCGTACAGCGTCACGTGGGACACCCGGCCCTCGCCGCGGTCCCCAAGGAGTGCTCCGTAGACGAGCGGGACGCGGAATCCGCCCCCGCCGAGGATGGTCAACCGCACGCCCCTACCGCCCTTCCGCCGTCACGACCGGTGCCACGGACCACGACCGCGCGCCGGGCGGTGTCCCGTCCCGGCGCCACGGCGGATGCCACGATCCGTGACATCCGCGCGATGCCACGGATCGTGGCATCCGCCCGGCGGCACCCCCTTCGGGGTCCCGCGGCACACGCTTCAGGGCACCAGTGTCCCCCGCCCGCTCAGTCCACCGGTGACGGCACGGCCCGCAGGCGGGCCCCCTGCTGCTGCGGGAAGCCGGTGGTCCCGCGCACCGGACCGGTGGGCAGGCCCTGCGGGGCGGAGAGCACCAGGGTGATCCGGGTGAGACCCATGCCCTCCAGCATTCGGCTGGATTCCGCCACCATCCGGCACCTCACCACGCCCCGTCCGGGGTCGGGATGACGGACCGTCCGGACGGCGCCGTCCTGCTCCGCGGCGCGTTCTCCGTGGGCGCTCAGCCAGTGCGGGACCCCGTACCGGTAGGCGGCCTCCATGAACGGGTCGCGAGCCACCTCCTGACGGATGCTCCGCAGCCCCTCGTCGTCCGGCGCGGCGCCGAGTGCGGTGGCGAACTGCGCCAGCAGCGGTACGCACCAGGCCGGTTCGTGGTCCTCCAGCACGGCCGCGGCGTCCGGGTGGAAGAGCACGAAGCGCAGGAAGTTGTCGTCCGGAAGGGCCGTCGGATGCGGCCTGACCGACTGGAACAGCCGGTCGAAGGCCGAATTGGTGAGGGCCACGTCCCACCGGTGGTCCACCAGGAAGGACGGGTAGGGGACGGCCTCCATGAGGGCCGCGTAGTCGCACAGGTAGTCGCGCTGGGCCGGATCCTGCGGCAGCCGGTTGTCCTCGGCCGCACGCCAGGTGGGCGGCGGATCCCGGTCGACCATGACCCGGAAGAGCCAGAAGCACTGCCGCTCGCTCATCTCCAAGGCCTCTGCCAGGGCGAGGAGTTTGCGGTCCGTCCATTCCTTGACGAGCCCGCGCTCCCAGTTTCCGTACGCGCGCACGCTGATGCGCAGTCGTGACGCGAGGTCTTCCTGGCTCAGGCCCAGCTCCTCACGGCGCTGGCGCAAAATCTCCTTGCGTCGCTCCGACCGCACTGCGCCACGGGCGGACTCCTCGCCCGCCAGGCGTTCCTCACCGGCTCGGACGAGGCCATCAGACGGGCCCACCGCTGCGAGATGTGGCACCGAGAGCTCCCCCTCCTCACGGTCTGGATCTTCATTTCCGTGTGGCGATCCTGCTACCGACTTCATTCGAGTGTCAACTATTGTGGCAATTCCAGCCTTGCGACAGCTCATTCCCGCCACAGCTGTGGCAAGTTCTAGCTCTCCCAAAACAAACCGGATAGATTCCCTGAGGCCGACCACGTGCCCACTGACCTCGCGCGATCTAGGAGAACCACTGGTGACAGACGGCTTCCCGGCTCCCGTCGCGGTGGCCAACGCGCCCCTGGCAGCGACCGTCACGCGGGTCGCCGAACTCGCGAACAAATTGGGCCGCGCCCGGAACCAGGTCTTCGACCTCCGGCGGCTGTCGGAGGCCTCCGGGGTCCCCGCCGACGTGATCAAGACCCTGCTCGACGGGCGCCCGGCCGGCGAACCCGATCTCCAGGCGCGTTTCCTCCAGCGCCTCGACCTGCTCCGGCGGACCCGGGTGAAACCCAACGGGCGCCGCTACACCCAGCAGGAGATCGCGGACGGCGCCGGAATGTCGCGGCAGCAGGCCGGCGCCCTGATCAACGGCGACCGCCGCCCCACGATGGAGCACTGTGACGCCATCCAGCGCTTCTTCGGGGTCCACGCGGGCTTCCTCACCGCCCACGACGCCGACGCCCTCACCGACGCCCTCCAGCGGACCGAGCAGCAGCTGCTCCAGGACTTCGCGGGCCGCGAGCGGCAGCCCGTACCGGCCGAGACCGCTTCGGCGGGCGATCCGCTGGCAAGACTCCTGCAGAACCACGGCGTACGCGGCATCGCGTGGCGGGCCGCCCAACTGCCCAGCGACAAGCACCGGGACAAGGTGACCGAATGGCTGGACATGCTTCTCGAAAGCGTCAAACCGAACGAATCATGACCCAGTCGAAAGTCTGGATCTGATCCTTGAGTCCTGATCCGGATCCGCGCCGACGGGGAGAACGGTGAGCATAGGCAGAGCACAGCGGCGTTTGTGCGGGGAGCTGGTGGCCGGCATCAAGCTGCCCGCCCCCGTGGAGCCCCTGGACCTCTACGCCGCCCTCTGCGAGGGCATGAGCCGGCACCGCGGCCGCCCGGTGGAGTTCCGCATGGCCGCCTTCCCGCAGGGGACGGCCAGCGGGCTCTGGCTCGACATGGAGGACCGCGATCTGGTGGTCATCGAGGAGCGCACCGCACCCGACCACCAGCTGGTGATCCTGGGCCACGAGCTGTGGCACATGAAGGCCGGCCACTGCAGCCACCACGTCGACGGCGCCGCCGTCGCCGCCCGGCTCCTGGCCGACGGCGCCGACCTCGGCGAGACGGTCCGCAGCGTCGCGGCGCGCACCCGCGCCGACGTCCAGGAGGAAACCGAGGCCGAGACCTTCGGCCTCCTGCTGGGCAGCAGATGCCGCACCTGGCTCGCCGGCTCCTCGGGACTGCGGGCCCCGGCCCAGCGCGACGAGCTGGCGGGCCGCATCGAAACCTCCCTCGGCTACCGGGGGCACAGGAACGACCGTTGAACGGACAGGACTACTACATCCCGGCAGCCGCGATGGCGGTCTCGCTCGTCTGCAAACTGCCGGCCCTGCGCTCACAGTGGCGCGACCCTCTCCTGAGGTCCGTCTGCGCACTGCTGGTCCTGGCCACGGCGGTGTTCACCTTCGCCGCCCCGCCCACCATCGAGGCCGTCAACCGCTGGACGGGGATCCCGAACTTCTCCGCCCCGCTGGTCTACTGCCTGATGACGGCCTTCAGCGCCTCCTGCCTGGTGCTGATGTTCAACTGGCGCGGCGGTCCCGCGCAGGAGATCCGGCGCACCTCGGTGCGCTGGATCACGGGCTACTCGGTCGTGGTCGTGGCGATCGTGGTGTTCTTCCTCCTCGGCGAGGCGTCCGTCGAGCGGCTGCGCGACTTCGACACGTACTACGCCAACACCCCCTACGTCCGCCTGATGATCGTCTCCTACCTCGTGGCGCACAGCGTGGCCGCCGCCACCATGGTCGCGATGTGCTGGCGCTGGTCGGTCCAGGTCCGCGGCTGGCTGCGGGCCGGGCTGGTGATCATCGTGTCGGGGTACTCCATCAGCCTCACCTACGACGCCACCAAGCTCTCCGCGGTCGGCGCGCGCTGGCTCGGTCACGACCTGGACGTCCTGAGCACCTACGTGGCCCCGCCGCTGGCCTCCGCCGCGGCGCTGGTCAGCGCGGTGGGCTTCGTGCTGCCGCTGGTCTGCCAGCGGGTGTCGGACAGCTGGCAGACCTGGACCACGTACCGGCGCCTGGGCGCGCTGTGGCGCGAGGTGAGCAGCACCGCCCCCAGCGGCAGCCCCTGCGTGCGGATGTCCTGGTGGTCCCCGGCCGAGATCCGGGTGATCCAGCGGGAGTCGGACATCCACGACGGGTTCCTGCGGCTCGGCCCCCGCTTCGACCGCCGCCACCGCGACCGTGCCTACGAGCGGGCCCGCGCGGCCGGCGCGGACGAGGAGACCGCCCGCGCCGTCGCGGACGCGGCGATGGTGGCGGCCGCCGTACGCACGCCGTCCGCCGCCCCCGGGGGGACGGCGGACGGCGGGGCGGACGGGGAGCGGGTGCTGGTGACGGCCGACGGTCCGCGCGACCTCGTCCGCATCTCCGACGCCCTGCGGCACTCCCCGGTGGTGGCCGCCGCCCGGCACCGGGCGGCCCCGGCCGGGGGCTGACCCGGGCCGGGACCGCACGAAGGCCTGGCTTGCGGAGCACGACCCCCGGTGCGGGACCTCAGCGGGAGGCCGTCACCGTGACGGCCGGGAACAGGTCCTGGAAGGGCCCGGCGGAATCGGTCCCGTCCCGCCCGTACGGGGCGTCGAAGCTCCAGACCATGAAGAGCAGGAACACGATCAGCGCGCTGAAGAGGCCCGCCAGCAGCAGTTCCCGGCCGGAGCGCCGGATCTGCAGGGTGAAGATCAGCCCGATGGTGACGAGCCCGCCGACCACCAGCCCGACCCAGACCACGCTCGGCAGGGTGGACTCGTCGCTCTGGGTGCGCGAGTGGCGGGCGTCGTCGGCGGCCGCGATGTGGTCGAGCAGCGGCTGGTAGGCCTGTGCCTGCAGCTCGTTGGCGGGGCTCTGGTGGGTGACGTCGCCGCGCAGCTTGCCGAGCAGTTGCGCCCCCTCGTCGGAGGCGCTCTGCCCGGAGACCAGCCGCGGCCAGTCCACGTTGACCGTGTGGGAGACGTACGCGTCCACCTCGCCGCGGATCCGGTCGCGGACGGGTGCCGGGTAGACGTCGGCGCGCTGGCTGACCTCGTAGAGGGACTGCGCCTCGCGGCGCACGCTGTCCTCCGCCCCGCCGCGCGCCTCCCAGACCCCCGCGATGGCCAGGCCCAGGACGATCGCGTAGACCACGCCGACCATCATCGTCATGTACTCGATGACGTCAGGGGTTTCGCTGGTGTCCTCGTCGGCCGCGACCCGGCGGTGCCGGATCGCGGTGATGGCGAGGACGACGGCGCAGACGAGCGCCATGGCGATGGCCAGGACCAGCCATTCGGACACGAGAAATCTCCCGTTCGTGGGTGCGTGGGTGCATGGGGTGCGTCAGCCGCGGCTCTTGGAGCGGGGGCGCAGCGCGGCGGCCGCGAGCACGGCCGGGGTGGTGACCACCACCATGAGCATCATCGTGCTCAGGCCGTTCGGGCCGCGCCGCTCCAGGGCCGCGGAACGGTACGGGCGCACGTGGAAGGCGCGCACGGGCGCGGCGGCCCGCACCGCGGGCGGGGCGGGGGCCGCCGCGGGGACCGGCTCCGGTCCGGGCGCGGGCGCCGGCGGAGCCGGGGACGGCTGCGCCGGCGCGTCCGGCACCGGGGCGTCGGGCCCGGGCGCCGCCGGGAGGCCGGGGGCCTGCCCGGGGTGGTGCACGGTGGGCCGCTCCACGCCGGGCAGGGTCACCCGCACGGAGGGAACGGCCACGGGCGGCCCCGGCACCTCGGGCACCGGCGGCGCGGGCGGCCGCACGACGGGCGGCTTCGGATGCCCGCCCGGCACGCACAGGTCCACCCGCGCCCCGCGGCCGTGACCGTGGCCGTCGGCGTCGCCCGCGACCGCCACATGGCCGTGCAGCGGGCAGAGCGCCGCCACCAGACCCGCCCCGGCGAAGTACTGCCAAGCCGTCACCGCGCTCCTCCCGATTCGGCAGCCGATATGAGGGTTACGGCTGAAGAAACGATCAAGGCGCCGGTTCGACACGCGGCAGACAGGTCAAGATCCGCCCTCGGAGGGTGACTTCGGGGCGGCGGGAACGACGGAGGGCCCGCCTGATCGTTCGTCAGGCGGAGTCCGGATGACGGCCCGGGCGGGTCGTCGGCGGGGAATCAGGCGCCGTCCGCGCGCTCCACGTTGGCGATCATCGTGCGCAGGACCCGGAGCGCGGCGACGTAGTCCTCGTCGGCGATGCCCTCGTGGACCACCGCGCGCAGTTCGGTCACCACGGCCCGCACCCGCGTCCTGGCCGCCTCGCCCGCCCCGGTGAGGTACAGCCGCTGCCCGGCGTCGGCGCACAGCCAGCCCCGGTGCACGAGCCGGTCGACCACCCGGGCGATCTCGTCCGGACCGTCCGCGAGCGGCGTCAGCTGGACCACGGCCTCCGCGCGGGTGGGGGCCGCCGGGCCGCCGTGGACGCGGTTGAGCACCCAGTACTCGGGCTGGGTGACGTCGATCCGGGCCAGGGCGTCGCGCAGGTGGCGGGTGACCTTCGCGTGGGCCAGGCCGCTCCAGTAGCCGATGGGCTGGGTGGCCAGGGCCTCGTCGGTCGCGGCCGGGTCTGCGGGGGCCTGGTCGGCGGCGGTGCGGGTCGCGGATGTCATGGCCCCCACGCTAGCCGCCGCGTCCGGCCCGCCCCTCGGGTCGCGCCGGAGTCCCCGCGGCACCGGCGCCGGAGCGGCCGGTCACCCGCCCGGACCCGTCCGCCACCGCGCCCGCCGCCTCCCCGCCCCGTGATCGGAGCACGCGGGTCGCACCGGAGGACGGTGGCGCTCCCGGAACCGGGCGCCGCGACGTGACGGCCCGTCGGCCCGCGCGCCACAGACCTTAGGCTGGGACCCATGTCCGGTTCCACCACCCCGCTCCCCCCTCCGACGGTGACCGTGTGGGCGGTGGCGCGGCGGCCGTGGCGGTTCCTGCGGTCGTGGTGGCCGTGGCGGTGCTGGGCGTATTTGGGCAGCGGGTTCCCCCTCGGGTACGCGGTGCTGGTCGCCCTGGTGCTGCTCGTGGGACTCGGGGTGGTGCTGGCGGTCGCCGGGGTCGGACTCCTGCTGCTGGTCGGCGCCGTCGCCGGTGCCGTGCCGCTGGCGGAGCTGGAGCGGCGACGGCTCCGGTGGGTCGAACCGGCTCCCGTCGCCGATCCGCACACCTCGCTCGCCGGGGCCGGCGCGGCCGCCTGGCTGCGCACCCGGCTGCGGGAACGGGCCACCTGGCGGGAGTTCGGCTACGCCGCCCTGCTGGGGCCCGTGTTCGGCGCGGCCGGTCTCGGGGTGCTGGCGCTGCTGGCGTTCTCGCTGATCCTCGTGGTGTCGCCGGTCGTGGTGTGGGCGCTGGCCCCGGAGCCGGTGATGCTGATACCCGGGCGGGCCGTGGCGGGGCCGCTGGAGGCGCTGGGCGGGACGGCCGCCGGGCTGGCGGGGCTGGTGCTCGCGGCGTACGCGGGTGCGCTCATCGCGGGGGCGCAGGTGAAGACGGCCCGGCTGCTGCTCGGGCCGCGCGAGGAGGACGGCCGGGTGCTGGAGCTGACCCGTTCGCGGGTCCGGCTGGTGGAGGCCTTCGAGGCGGAACGGCGGCGCATCGAACGGGACCTGCACGACGGGGCCCAACAGCAGCTGGTCGCCCTCAGCATGACCCTGGGCCTCGCGGAACTGCGGCTGCGCGGGGTCCCGGAAGCGGCGGAGGCGACGGCCCTGGTCGGCCGGGGGCGCGCCGAGGCGAAGCTGGCCCTGGAGCAACTACGGGACCTCGTACGCGGCATCCACCCCCAGGTGCTGACCGACCACGGCCTGGCGGCGGCCGTCGCCGAGGTGGCGCTGCGCCATCCCGTCCCGGTCACGGTGGACCTCGCCGGCCTGCCCCGGCTGCCCGGACCGGTGGAGACCACCGCCTACTTCACCGTCACGGAGGCCCTCGCCAACGCCGCCAAGCACAGCGGCGCCTCGCAGGTCGGCGTCGCCGGTAGGGTCGAGGGGGACCGGCTCACTCTCACCATCACGGACGACGGCCGCGGCGGGGCCGATCCCGGCGCGGGAGCGGGCCTGGCGGGTCTCGCGGACAGGGTGGCGATGTTGCAGGGCAGGCTGACGGTGTCCAGTCCGGTGGGCGGTCCGACCGAACTGCGCGTGGAGGTCCCGTGCTCCGGGTGATCCTCGCGGAGGACTCCGTGCTGCTGCGCGCCGGCCTGACCGAACTGCTGACCCTCGGCGGCCACCGGGTCCTCGCCGCCGTGGGCGACGCCCCCGCCCTGCTGGAGGCGGTGGGGGCCGAGCGGCCCGACGTGGTCGTCACGGACGTCCGGATGCCGCCCGGACTGCGCGACGAGGGGCTGCGGGCCGCCCTCGAACTACGGGCCCGCGACGCCTCGCTGCCGGTCCTGGTGCTCTCCCAGTACGTGGCCACGGCGTACGCGGCCCAGCTGTTCACCGGCGCTTCGGCGGCCGGGCTGGGCTACCTGCTGAAGGACCGGGTCGGTGAGGTGACCGAATTCCTCGACGCCCTGGAACGGGTCCACGGCGGCCAGACGGTCATCGACCCCGAGGTGGTGCGCGTCCTGCTCGCGCCACCGGCGGCCCCGGACCGCCCGCTGGCCCGTCTCACCCCCCGGGAGCGCGAAGTGCTCGCGCTGATGGCCGAGGGTCTCAACAACCAGGCCCTGGCGGCCCGGCTGTTCATCACCGAGGCCGCCGTCGTCAAGCACGCGGGCAGCATCTTCACGAAGCTGGACCTGGACCCCACGGAGGGCAATCGCCGCGTCCTGGCGGTCCTGGCCCACCTCCGGGGCCGGGAGGCCGCGTAGGGCTCCCGCACGCCCCCGCCGACGGGCCGCCGCCAGGGCGCCTCAGTCGAAGGGGTCGATCTCGACGTGGCCGGGGGACGCCGAACAGACCTGCCACACCCGGTCCGTGCGGCGCAGGTCGAGGGAGTAGGCGACGGCGGGACCGTCGCCGTACCCGAGGTCGACGTTGACCGTGGCCTCCCCGCCGCTCTGGGTGGAGGAGACGATCCGGTGGCCGAACCGGGCACCGTGACGGTGCAGTTCCGCCCCCGGGTCGGTGGTGGCGCCCGCGCAGGGGGCTGCGGGCGCGCCGCCCCCCGTACCGACGCCGTCCAGGTACGCCTCCACGGCGCGGTACAGCGGGCTGCGCGCCGGATCGCCCGCCCGGACCAGGGCCGTCACCCCGAAGCCGACCGCCGAGAGCATCAGCAGCACACCCGCGACCAGCACCACCCTGCCGGTGCGGACCGGCCGTCCTGCGCGCACGATGCCTCCGTCGGCTCCGGGAAAACGGCTTGTCCCGGGAGGGACGCCGTGCGGCCCGCAGCCGTTCCCGGACGCACGGCGCGATCACCCGGCCCCGTGCCCGGCGGCGTCGCCGCACGCGAGGCCGCCGCCGTGGTCGGCCGGCCCGGATCCGCCGTGCGCGGCCCCGGCCCCGGCCGCGGCCGCCCGCGAGCGGGCCACGACCCGCGAAGGGACGCCGGCCTGCGCGCCCGCCCCGCGCGCCCACACCACCAGCAGCAACGGCAGCGCCAGGTAGCCGAACCGGCCCGCCGGGGCCAGCAGGAACGCCAGGGTCAGCCCCAGCGCGAGCCGGTCCGCGGCGGCGGCGAGCGTGCGGGGCGGGCGCACCCACAGGGAGAGCCCCACCCCCAGTCCGGCCAGGACCAGCAGGGCCACCGTCACGTGCCAGCCCCACGGGCCGAGTCCGGCGAGCAGGTGCCCCGGCAGGGGGCTGCTCGCCGGGGTCGGCACGTCCGCCCGGCCCGTCGGGAACGCGAACACCTGCCGCCACAGCTCCGTCGGCTGGAGCAGCGCCCCCGGGAGCACCAGCACCGCCGTGAGGGACGCGGCCACCACCGCGCAGCGCACCGCCGCCCGGGCGCCGCGCAGGGCGCCGAGGAGGGCGACGGCCACCGCCACGGCGGGCAGCGCGGTCCACTTCATGGCGCACGCCGCCGCGAGCGCCGCCCCGGCCACCGCCGGACGGCCCGAGGCGGCCGCCGCGAGCGCCAGGCAGCACAGCCCCGCCAGCGGCAGGTCCACCCCGCTCACCACCAGCGGAAAGGCCACCACCGGAGAGGCCACCAGCAGCGGGAGCAGCGGCGAGGGGGGAGTGCCGAGCATCCGGCGGCCGGCCCACAGCGAGGCGAACAGGGCCGCCCCGCACCAGATCCGGGCGTCGCCGAGGAGGCGGACCGCCCAGCCGTCGCCGCCGCCCAGCAGGGCGCGCGGGAGGCCGAGGAGGGCCATGCCGGGCAGGTAGGGGGTGTACTCACCGACTCCGGCGGGCTGCTCCACGTAGAGGCGTCCGGACTCCAGCAGGAGCCGCCCGGACCGTTCGATCACGCCCACCTCCGACTGGCCCTGACCGGTGAGGACCAGGTACAGCAGGGGCAGGACGACGGCTCCGGTCAGGGCCGCGGCGCGCGCCTGGCGCGGGTGGCCCAGGGCGGTGGCCCTGGCGGCCACCAGGTACCCCGCGGCCGCGCAGCAGCCCCACAGCCGGTGCGGGCCGAGCGCGGAGAACAGGGGGAACGCCAGCGCCCAGACGGCCGCGAGCAGCCAGCCGGCCGTCCACCGGGCGGCGGGCGGGGCGGGCAGGGGACGGGAGGCCGCGCGGGGGAGCGGGCGGGCGGAAGGGGTCATGGACCCATTCCAGCCGTGCGGCCCCCCTCGGGTCTGCACGCCCAGGCGGAGCCTTCGTGGTGGGGTTTTCCCTACCCCGGCCGCTCCCCCGCCCTCCCCGCCCCCGCCCCCTGCGCCGACCGCCGCCGCTCACGCCGAAGGGCGCGACCTCTGCAGGTCGCGCCCTTCGGGGGGCCGATGTCGGCGGGGCCGATGTCGGCGGGAGCCGGTGTCGGCGGGGCCGGTCAGGCCTCCGGGGAACCGCCGAAGCGGTCCCGGTAGGACTCCAGGTCCTCCTCGGTGACCCTCGCGAAGAGCACCGGCGGCACGGTGAACGGGGTCCCGGCCGGAACCGCGTCCAGCGCCTTGGCCTGCTCCGGGGTCACCCACGCCGCCGTGTCGTCCGCGAGGTCGAACGCGGAGCGCATGGCGCGCGCGGAGGCCGGGATGAAGGGCTCGGAGACCACCGAGTAGAGGTGGATGAGGTTCATCGCGGTGCGCAGGGTGAGGGCCGCGCCCTCCAGGTCGGTCTTGACCTCCAGCCAGGGGGCCTTCTCGTCGAGGTACGCGTTTCCGGCCGACCACAGGGCGCGCAGCGCGGCCGCCGCCTTGCGGTACTGGAGGGTCTCCATGTGGCCCTCGTACTCGGCGAGGAGCTCGGCGATCTGCTCGCCCAGCCTGGCCTCGGCCGCGCCGGCCGCGGTGCCCGCGGGGACCTCGTCGCCGAACTTCTTGCGGGAGAAGGTCAGCACCCGGTTGACGAAGTTGCCGAGGGTGCCGCCGAGGTCCTTGTTGACCGTGGCGGCGAAGTGCTCCCAGGTGAACGACGAGTCGTCCGACTCGGGGGCGTTGGCGATGAGGAAGTAGCGCCAGAAGTCGGCCGGGAGGATCTCCAGCGCCTGGTCGGTGAAGACGCCGCGCTTCTGCGAGGTGGAGAACTTGCCGCCGTAGTACGTCAGCCAGTTGAAGGCCTTGACGTAGTCGACCTTCTTCCACGGCTCGCGGGTGGCCAGCTGGGTGGCGGGGAACATCACCGTGTGGAACGGGACGTTGTCCTTCGCCATGAACTGGGTGTAGCGGACGTCCTCGGCCTCGTACCACCAGGCCTTGTAGTCGCGGTTCGCCGGGTCGAGGTCGGCCCACTCCTTGGTGGCGCCGATGTACTCGATCGGGGCGTCGAACCAGACGTAGAAGACCTTGCCCTCGGCGGCCAGTTCGGGCCAGGTGTCGGCGGGCACCGGGACGCCCCAGTCGAGGTCACGGGTGATGGCGCGGTCGTGCAGGCCCTCGGTCAGCCACTTGCGCGCGATGGAGGACGCCAGCTGCGGCCACTCCTCCTCGTGCTCGGCGACCCAGGCCTCGACCTCGTGCTGGAGCGCGGACTGCCGCAGGAACAGGTGCTTGGTCTCGCGGACCTCCAGCTCGGTGGAGCCGGAGATGGCCGAGCGGGGCTCGATCAGGTCCGTGGGGTCCAGGACGCGGGTGCAGTTCTCGCACTGGTCGCCGCGGGCCTTGTCGTAACCGCAGTGCGGGCAGGTGCCCTCGACGTAGCGGTCCGGCAGGAAGCGGCCGTCGACCGGCGAGTAGACCTGCCGGATCGCCCGCTCCTCGATGAAGCCGTTCTCCTGGAGCCTGCGCGCGAAGTGCTGGGTGATCTCGCGGTTCTGCGCGGAGGAGCTGCGGCCGAAGTAGTCGAAGGACAGCTCGAAGCCGTCGTAGACCGCCTTCTGGGCGTCGTGCGCCTGCGCGCAGAACTCGGCGACCGAGATCCCGGCCTCCTTGGCGGCGAGTTCGGCGGGGGTGCCGTGCTCGTCGGTGGCGCAGATGTACAGGACGTCGTGGCCGCGCTGGCGGAGGTACCGGGAGTACACATCCGCCGGAAGCATCGACCCGACCATGTTGCCCAGGTGCTTGATCCCGTTGATATAGGGAAGCGCGCTGGTGATCAGGTGTCGAGCCATCCTCGGATGCTCCATTCGTTTCATTTGTACGGGTTCATGCGTGACGGCGTGCCGTGACGGATTGTGATGCGGTTCATCGTATCGAACCGCCGAAAGGGCACGCGCCCGCATTTCGTCCGGGTGGACGTGACGCAAAAACAGCGAGGGCAGTGACCTCTGCGTCACGGCCCTCGCAATGGGCCCATGTTACAGCCGTGCCGCGGAGCCCAGGACCGGTGTCCGGGGTACGGGCGTCCCGTACGCGTCCCGTACCGGGCGGCGCCCTCCGGGTCCCGCGCCGGGTGCCTCCCCCGGCCGCTCGGTCACGGCCGCTCAGTCACGGCCGCCCGCCCCTCCGTCGAGGGCGGTGATCCGGGCGCCGCCGGTGAGCCGGCCCGTCAGGGAGACCGGGGCGCCCTCGGGTCCGGCGGGGGCGGTCAGGCTGCGGCCGTTCGCCTCCGCCCGGACGGCGCCGCCCGCGGTGATGGCGGCGACCTCGCGGCTCCCGGCGGCGAGCAGGTACCAGTGGCCCGCCGGGGAACGCCACCGGGTGCCCACGAGGAGGTGCCGGCCGAAGCGGCCGCAGGCGGCGGTGGACCGCGCCCGGACCACCTCCTGCGGGGGCCCGGCGGGCGGGCGCAGCCGTACGAGGACGTCGCCCGGGCCGGCCCAGCCGGAGGCCCGGGTGCAGCTCCAGGTGGCCCGGCCCGCGCCGTCGGGGAGTTCGGTGTCGGCGAAGTCCCAGACGTTCACGGCCCGGACGCCGGCGCCGCCCAGTTCGCGCAGTCCGCAGGCGCCCGGGGCCCAGGCCGCGCGGGCGGCCGCTCCGGTGGCCTCGCGGGGCTGCCGGGCGGGCACGGCGGCGGGGCCGTCGGGCAGCGGGATGTAGGTGAGGTGGACGGGGGTGAGCCCGCCCAGGTCGGCCAGGACGAAGGAGTGCTTCTCGACGATGCGCGGGGAGGAGGTCAGTTCGAGCGCGGGCCAGGTATCGCAGGCCCCGGTTGCGCGGGGGACGGCGGCGGGGGCCGTGACCCCGTCGGCGGCCACGGCCAGGGGCCGGGGCGCGTCCCCGGCGCGGAGCAGGTCGAGGGTGGCGGCGCCGGCGATCCAGGGGGCGAGCAGGTAGCGCGCGGCCGGGCCGCCCCGGTCCCGGGTCAGGGCGAGGGCGGCGGCGGTGGTGACGCCCGCCTCGTCGGTACGGGCGAAGTCGAGGGTGCGCGGGCCGCGCGGGCCCCGGGCGGCCTCGGTGTAGCGCACCACGCGGTCGCCGTCGAGCAGGAGCACGACCGCCGTCTCGGAGCCGGGCCCGTCCCCCCGCGTGCCCGCCCCGGGCACCTCCGCTGCCCCGGGCACCTGTGCCGCCGCCGACACGTTCCCGGCGTAGAGCAGCTGCGGCGGGTGCCCCGGCGGGTCGGTCGGGGTGCCGGGCGCGGCCGTCGTCCGGACCCCGCCGGGCCGGGCCGCCCAGACCCCGAGGGCGCGGGTGAGCAGGGCCCGGTCGGCGGTCCGGGAGCCCCGGGCGGGCCAGGCGGTGAAGTCCACGCGGGCGGTGTCGGCCCAGGCCTCCGCCGGGACCCTGGCCAGTCGGGCGGGGTCGAGCACCCCGGCGGCGACGGGTCCGGCGGCCGGCGCCGCTTCGGTGCGCGGGGGCGAGGAGTCGGCCGCGAGGACCCCGCAGACCAGGGCCAGTACGGCCGTAGCGGCCCACCCGGCGCGGACCCCGCGGCGGCGGCGCAGCAGGTCCGTGGGGCGGGCGCTGACCACGCTGGCGTCGAACTCCGGGTTCCGCAGGGTCGGCAGGAGCGTTTCCCCCACGGGTACGGCGAGCGCCTCGCGCACGGCGTCCGCCGCTCCGGCCGCGCCCGAGGCTCCGGCCGCACCCGCCGCGCCCAGCAGCCGGGCGACCGCCTCCTCGGGCAGTCCGTCGATCCGGTGCAGGACGAAGGCGGCCCGGACCGGGCCGGGCGCCTCCCCCAGCAGCCGGGCCGCCTCGTCGATGCCGCCGGCCGGGGGCCACAGCCGCAGCCCCCACACGTAGGGCGGGGTGGGCGGCCGGCCGGTCCGGGCCAGGAGGCGGCGGGGCCGCCCGGTGGGGGCGAGGACCGCGCGCAGGACGCGTACGCGCAGCTCCTCCAGGGGCCCGCCGGGGCTGTCGGGGCCGCCCGGCCCGCCGGGGTCGCGGCCGCCGGGCCCTCGGGGCAGGGCGTGCTGGACGGCGCGGTGCGCGAGGAGGACCCGGGTGTGCCGGCTCAGGGAGGGCGGGAGGGTCACGTAGGCAAGGCGGACCAGCCGGGGGTACTGCTCGACGAGTACCGCCTCGGCGCGCTCGAAGGCCGTCCGCCCCGGGGGCCCGGGCGGCGGCGCCGGGGGCGCGGGGGACACGGGCTCGGTCGGCCGGCCGGGCTGCCCGGAGCCGGATCGCGGTGTTGTGGCCACGGTCGGACAAACGAGTGAATCATGGGATGGTCACACGCGGTGTCGGCGACGGGTGCCCACGGTGGACGCGCCCCGCGTACCGGCATATGCGTACGCACTGGCAGGACCGCCGGCCGATCGATATCGATCACCAATCGATCATCACCGAACGTATTATTTCCAGGTTTCCTCTCTGCGCCCCCCGCGTGCGCCCGCGCTGCTTCCATGGACCCGCACAGGGGATGAGGTGGGGAACGGTGAGTGATGGCGGACCGGAGGAGTCCGGCGGGGCCGTGGGCCTGCCCAGCCGCAGGCGGCAGCCGACGCCCATGAGCCAGTGGGATCCGACCGCGCGCCTGTCGTACTGGGCCTTCCACGCCAACCGGCGGCCCCCGTACATGCGCTTCGCCTACCTCCAGCTCGGCTCGGACGCGGCCGCGGAGGACGCCGTGGACGCCGCCTTCGACTCGATCATGAACGAGTGGCACCGCATGCTGCACATGGACCGGCTCGACGCCTACGCCTGGACCGTGCTCAAGCGGCGCATCGTCGACTGGCAGCGGCGCCCCGGCCCCCGCCGCCACCGGCCCGAGCCAATGGACATCAGCGCCTTCGAGGCGGCCCTCAAGGAGGCCCACGCCGACCGGTACGAGGCGCTCACCGACACCATCCGCTTCTACTCGGCGGTCTCCCGCCTCGCCGAGCGCCAGCGCGACGCCGTGATGCTGCGCTACGGACTCCAGTGCACCCCCGGCGAGGCCGCCTCCGTGATGGGGGTCGACGAGGCCACCGTCCGCTCCCAGCTCGGCCAGGCCCACCGCCGCCTCGCCCGGCTCCTCGACGCGTCCGCCGGATCATGAGGCCCCACGAGACCGACGGCTCCCCCGGTGGGCGCCCGCGCCCGCTGGCCGAGTTCCTGGCCCGGGCGGGCGTGCGCGACCGCTACCCCCACTACGACCTCGGCGCGGCCGAGTCCCGGCTGCTGCGCCTCCCGCGCGCGCCCGGCGCGACCGCGGCGACGGCCGGGAACCGGCGCCGCCCCTTCGGCTGGAGCGACCCGGCCCGGGACCGTCCCCTCGACTCCGAACGGGCCCGCCGGGACCTCAAGGCCGCCTGCCTCGCCGTCGTCTGCGACCCCCGCGCCGCGCAGGACCTCGGGCGTTTCACCGACGGGCGGAGCGACCTGCCCGGAGCCCTGGTCTTCGGCTGCCTGCTGTACCTCGCCGGGCTGCGCGAGGGCTCCCGCTTCTGGTGGCAGTTCGCCGCGGGCTCCGGCAGCCCGCGCACCGCCCCCGCCGCGTACTGCCTCTTCCTCGACCACTCCCGCCGGGGCGAACACCACGACGCCCGGCTCTGGGCGCGGGAGCTGGGGCGGCGCGGCTTCCGCCCCGGCGGCCGCCGCGAGCTGCGCGAGGTACGGCTGTGCGCCCAGGCGGCCGTCCTGCGCTACGTCGACCAGTCCGACGACCCCGACCTGGGCCCGGTGCCGCTGCCCCGGGCGGGGCTGCCCGCGGTGCTCGACGCGTTCCTGCCGCCGCCCCCGCTCCCGGCGCGCCCGCCCGGCCCCGGACCGGGCCCGCTGCGACACCCCGCGCCGGCTCCGGCCGCGCGGGGGGCGGTCGTCCACGCCGACACGGGCGGGGCCCTGGCGGAGGCGCGGCGCGCACTGGCCGTCGTACGGGTCCTGGAGCGGCACCCCCTGGGGGTGCGGACCGCCCGGCTCGCACGCGACTCCGGCCTGACCGAGGCGGCGCTGCGCCCGCTGCTGGCCATGCTGTGCGAGGAGCAGTACGCCTACCGGCCGGGCGCGGGGGTGTACGCGCGCGGCCCGGCCCTGGACCGGCTCGCCGCCCCTGGCGGCACGGGCCTGGCGGGGCAGCTCCAGCGCACCCTCGGCCGGTACCCGGAGGGCGAGGTCCGGATCACGCGGACGGCGGGCGGGCCGGGGGCTGCGCCGGTGCGGGAGTGGGTGGACTTCCGTGCGGCCGTGCACGCCGGCGCGGTCGGCACGTGCCCGCTTGCCCGGCCCGACCCCACGGCCCGCCACCGCCCGGCCCGGCCGGCCCGGCCGGTCAGCGACGGCCGGACCCTGCTCGCCGCCCTGGACGCACTGACCCCCGGCACCCCCGTCTTCGACCTGCGCGAGTACTCCCCCGGGGCGGTCGGCGCGGCAGTATCGATCACCACCGAGGCCGCCGCCGGAAGCCTCGCGCTCTCGCTGCCCGCGGGCCACGCGCACCGGCTGCGCTCCGCGACCGAGGCCCTGCGCCGCAAGGCCGTACCGGTCCTGCTGGCCCTGCTCCTGTCCGGCGCCATCCCCCCGGATCCCGCCCCACCGCCCGCGCCCGCCCGCTCCGCCGGTCCGCCCGGTCCGGCGTCGGCGACCCGCATGACCCCGGAGACCCTGCGCCTGCTGGGCCGGCTCTTCCGCACCCCGCTGACCCGCGCCACCGCGCCGGAGGGCCCCCACCTGGTCAGCGACCCCGCGACGGCGGCGGCCTACCTCTTCGAGGCCGCCACCCCACCGGACCCCGACCGCCCCCGCCTCGCCCTCCCCCGCACCTTCACCCAGGTCGCCCCGGGCACCCTGCCCGCCCCGAACGGCCTGGTGGTCCTCCATATGTGACGGTTCATCAATTCGGGCCCGCATGACAGCCCAACGGAGCTGCGCGCATGTTCCCCAATCGGCCACAGCGGTTCCGCCGATGTGAGTAAGGTCATGTTTGAACCGCGGCACCCGGCCGGTTTGGCGCGGTGTCCGCTCACCCGCTCCCAATCCATGAGGTGGATGGATGGCGACTGCCAAGGTCGGGACCTTACTTCTGCGGAACAGGTACGAAATCACCGGAGGTCCGCACTCGGGCGACGGCGAATCCCAGGTCTGGGAAGCCTTCAGCGACGGCTACACGTACCTGCTCAAAACCTGGACCTACGAGGGCGGGCAACCGGACCGCGTGCAACGCGCCCTGTGGGACCAGGAGCTGCGGACCCTCTACAAGGTCGCGAGCAGCCCGAGGTCCGATGACGCCCTGGTCGTACTCAAGGACGCCGGCCTCGACCGGGAACACAACTGTTTCGTCATGGTCCTGGAGGCTCCGGGCTACGAGCGCGTCGCCGACGCGCTGCAGCGCCGGGCCCGCTACCCGTGGCTCTCCAACCGCGGAACGGCCGCGCGCGAACAGCTGTGGAGCGGTTTACGCCGCGTCGCCACAGGGCTGAACCTGCTCCACGAGCGGCAGGTACTGCACCGTGGCGTGAACGTCGACTCCCTCTTCTTCGACGAGGACCTCGGTGCCGAATCCCTTCGGCTCGGGGGCTTCGAATGGTCCGTCAAACTGGGCCGTCCGGTAGGGACCCAGCCCCCTGACGGCTGGCCGGTCCCACCCGAGCGCACCACGGGCGGCATGACCACCTGGCGGCAGGACGACGACTGGTTCGCCTTCGGCATCCTCTGCGCACGGCTGCTGCTCGACCTCGAACGCTTCACCACCAACCCCCCGCACGAACGCCACGCACGGGTTCTCCACACCATCGACACCGCCGTGCACGAGCTGACGGAGGCCGAGCGCAAACTGCTGCTCCACCTCGTCGCGGCGGACCCGCTGGAGCGGCTCACCGCGCCGTACGACATCATCAGCCGGATCCAGGACATCACCCGGGCACTGGCGAACCCCCTGCGCACCCAGCAGGAGGACGCACAGTACGTCCTGGCCCTCGATCTGCGGCGGCCGGAGTTCATCGACCACCTGATGGACAACGGACTGCGCGACCATCTGCGACTCGACCCCATGGGGACCTTCATCCCCATGGACCCGGTCCACCGCAAGGAGGCGTGCGAGTTCGTCCGCCAGGACCTGCAGAGGCCCCTCCTCTACGCCGTTCCGAACAGGCCCTACTTCATCCTGGTCGGAGGCAGGCTCTGTCTGAAGATCACGGCGCACCGGGGGAAGGACGGCACGTCCAGCTGGCAGGTCGCGGACTGCCGGACGGCCCAGCCGCTCCTGTTCAGCGAGGGCGACGACAGCTTCCGCGAACTTCCGCCGGGACGTGTCTTCGCCTACGCCAGGGACGAGGTCGCCCGGGACCGCACGATCGAGCAGAACGCCACGTCGTGGGAGCCCGTGCTGCCGAAGATCGACCGCAGTGCGCAGGTCTCGCGCGAGCTCGGCCGCTTCCACGAGTTCGTCCGCGTGAGCAACCAGATCGAGCTGCTCCTCCTCGACTCGCAGATCTTCCCGTACGAGGTGGTCCGCGGTCCGTGGCTGCAGGACGGCGTGGAGTGGGCCGTGGTCAAGGAGCGCCCGCGCCCGGAGGGACACGAGGTCTTCGAGGCGTTCCGGGTGGGCCTGATCGAGTTCCTGCAAAAGGAGGTGCAGGGCAGCGACCGTTCCAAGGTCATCCTCTCCGGAGCCCGCGACGGTGCTCGCCTGAACCTCCCGCCCCGCGACCCCCAGTCCGACGACGACGGCAACGTATGGCAGGTGGACGAGATGGATCAGGAGACCCATCTCGTCACACTCAGCCGCCAAGGCCTCAGCAAGGGGCGTGTGAAGCTGGAGAGGGAGGGATTCCTCCGCAGCGCCGGCATGCCCGGCCAGATCAGTCTGTTCCGGCGCCGCAAGAAGGCCATCGACGCTCTCGACCAGCACGGGTACCTCCTGCGGTCGCTGGCTTCACCGAGCCACGTCCGAATGGACACGGGGGCTTCCGAGCTTCCCGTCGAACTCGACCACGAACGGGTCGACGAGCCCAAGCGGGCCAGCATCGAAGACATCCTCCGGGTGCGGCCCATCTACACCCTGCAAGGGCCCCCCGGCACGGGCAAGACCACCCTCGTCGCCTGGCTCCTGCGCGAGATCCTCACCGAGGATCCCGTCGTCCAGGTACTGGTCACCGCCCAGGCCCACGGAGCCGTCGACGTGCTCAGGTCGAAGGTCGGTGAGGCGTTCCAGGACGTACCGGAAACCGACAGGCCGTTGCAGATCCGGCTGCGGGGGCCGCACAAGGCCGGAACCGCGTTGCCGGAGGACGGCGTCGAAGGCGTGGCGAGGCAGGTGCTCCAGCGCAGCATCTCCCAGCTCAGTGCCGTGAGTTCGCCCAGCACGGTGCAGCTCGCATGGCTGGACGACGCCAAGGCCATGGTGGGTGAGATCAACATGATGCAGGACCAGGGGGACCTCGGCCGTCGTTCGTCGGACTTCGTCGAGCTGGTCAAACGCGGTGCGAACCTCACGTACTGCACGACGAGCGCGGGCGACCTGGTCGCCCTCGCCGCGGGCCAGGCGTTCGACTGGTCGATCGTCGAGGAGGCGGGCAAGGCCCACGCGTTCGACCTCGCGCTGCCGTTGCAGGCAGGCCACCGCTGGTTGCTTATCGGGGACCACAAACAGCTGGATCCCTACCGGTACGAGGACTACCAGCAGGGGATCGAAAAGCTGGACCCGGTGGCGCAGACCCTCGGCCGGCTCAAGCCGAGGGCGTCCAGCCTGCTCGACCAGGACTGGCTCGACTCGTGGGAGCGGCGCAGCCAGGCGGACCGGGACGAGTTCCGCGAGTACGCCAAGGAATGGCTGAAGACCTTCCACCGCCTGTACGAGTACTGCGCCGTGGCCGCGGGGGCCGACCGTCTCGTCACGGACACCGAGGCCAAGGGCGCGTCCGCGGGACAGCTGATCGGCCAGCACCGCATGCACCCGAACATCGGTCGGCTCATCTCCGAGGCCTACTACCAGGGGCGGCTGGTCAACCGCACGCTGGACCCGGCGGGCGCGCCGGTGGAGCGCGTGCGGCACGGTTTCCAGACCCCGGAGGGCATCCGTGACCGGGCCGTGGTCTGGCTCGACGTGCCGTGGTGCCGCGACGACCCCACCACCCGTGAGGTCGGCCCGGACAGCGGCCAGTCGCGGTACACCAATCCGGCGGAGGCGCGAGCGCTCGCCAACTTCCTCCGGGCCCTGGGACCGGACGGCGGGTGTCAGGGCAAGCTCGCCGTACTGGCCCCGTACGCGCGGCAGGTGAGCCTGCTCAGCCAGCGGTTGCGCGGCACTCACCTGCCCGCGGGACTACAGGTCCAGCTCGGTCTCAAGGCCGAGGCGATCGACGGCAACCGGTTCCCCACCCACACCGTCGACTCCTTCCAGGGCAACCAGGCGGACGTCGTCGCCATCAGCCTGGTGCGCAACAACGAGGAGGAGATCGGCCGCGGCCTGGGGTTCCTCGACGACCCGGGCCGGATGAACGTCCTCCTGTCGCGGGCGGAACGCCTGCTGATCCTCGTCGGTTCCTGGAAGTTCTTCCACCACCAGGTGCAGGCGGTGCCCCTCGCGGACGAGTCCCAGCCGCTGTGGTCCTTCAAGAAGATCGTCACCCTGCTCGAAGAGTGGTTCGGCGACGGCCGGGCCGTACGCATCGAGGCTGACCTCAGGGAGCACTCGTGATCGTCCTCATTCCCGTGAGCATGTTCAGCGTCAACTTCAGCGTGGCCCGGGGCCGCCCGTACAGCCGTCTGGAGCGGCGGGTCCTCGAAGAGATCGGCGCACGGGCCGATGTCACCCCCCACCAGGGCGCGACCCTGACCTCGCTGTGCGACACCTTCCAGGTCCACGAACGGCTGATGGTCGAAGCCGTGGTGACCCTCGTCGGTGCCGGCTGGGTCGCCGTCACCAGCGGCCGGGAGGCCGCCTTCGTCCTCACCGACGAAGGTCAGCAGGCGTGTTCGTCCGGAAAGGAACCGGCGTCGGTCGTCGTGGCTCCGGCCGCGCCGTGCACCCTGGTCTTCGACCGGACGGCAGGACAGCTGGCCAGACGTGGTGAAGTACTGACCGTCCCGAAGCAGGAAGCACGGCTCGACCTCAATCCGTCCACTCCGGTCCGCATCCTGCGGGCCGCGCTGGACGAGTCCCAGATCCAGAAGCTGCTCCCGCGGAACAGCGGCGAGTGGGTCCGCAGCATCGGGCGGCCCCGGCTCGTGACGTTCAGGCGCTATCTGCCCGTGCGCGTCGACCTCGCCGACCGGGCCATCACCGGGCTCCCCCGAGGCTGGCACCAGGCGCTGTCGAACGAGATCCTGGCCGTGGCGCACACCAGGCAGGAGGAGTCGGAGGAAGCCCGGGTTTCCTTGCCGGCGCCCCGCGCCACCGCCAGGACGGAATCACTCCCGGCAGCGGTTCCGGCATCCACCACCGCCCCGTCGCGTCGGCCGACGCCCCTGAGCATCCCGGGGCGCAAGCTCCCGGCCGCCGTGTCGGCGTCCCCCCGACCGGGCACCTCCTTCCCCTGGCTGGACGAGGCCGATCCCGGCGTCAACGGCTCCGACGGTCCCACCGATCAATCGACCGTGGCGACCCTGTTCTCGGAGGTGTCCGGCGAGGAGGCCCATCAGCTCTTGATCAACGAGGCACTGGCCACGGCCACCCGACACGTCCTGATCGCCTCGCCCACCGTGAGCGTGGAGCGCCTGTCGAAGCTCGGCGAGGCCGTCCAGGCGGCGGTGACACGAGGCGTTCGAGTGGACCTCCTCTACGGCGACACGGAGGACGGAACGACCCCGAAGCGCGTCGTCGACCTGGTGCACCGGATCGGTTACCACGCCGCGGAGCGTCTGGGCCGCGACCTCCTGAAGCCCGCCAGGCAGCCGACGGGCAGCGGTGCGGGCCTTCTGATCTTCGACGGGAGGAACGGAGCGCTCGAAGCGGTCATCGGCGACTACGCGTGGACCGGCACACCCGGAGACCGGCCCGCGCGCTCCGTCCACGTGAGCGGAACCGAGTTCATGGCCCAGGTGGCACGAGCGGCCGCGGGCCTGTGGACGTGGAGCGACGATCCCGACTCCGCCGACCGCTGGCGTCGTGTGGCGGACCTCTGCCAGGACGACACGGCCGTCTCCGACGCTCGGGGGGACGACGTGGAGGACCAGGTGCTCGCCGAGCTGATCGTGGACGACGAGCACGCCCGGATCCCCCGGGAAGGCGACGCAGGTGCCCTCCGGATCGGCGGCTCGCGCCGACACGAGAACGGGCCCGCAGCGGGCATCCGGGGTATCTCGGCCGTGATCCGCCGCCAGGAGGGCCGGGGCACTCCGTGAGAACGCCTCCCGCGCCGCCACGGGCGGCGCGGGAGGGCGCCCGGGCCGTCCGCCCCGGGCCGTGGCGCCGGTCGGACGGTGACTTCACCGCCGGAAAAGAGAAGAACCCCACCGAAGTGGGGTTCCCGCTGGTGTCCGAGGGGGGACTTGAACCCCCACGCCCGATAAAGGGCACTAGCACCTCAAGCTAGCGCGTCTGCCATTCCGCCACCCGGACAGGTGGTCGGCCCCGGTTTCCCGCGGCGACACGGAGAACTTTACCAAGGCCTCGGAGTACTGTTGACCAGGCCTTTCACCCCCGGAAACGCAAAAGAACCCCACCGAAGTGGGGTTCCTGCCGGTGTCCGAGGGGGGACTTGAACCCCCACGCCCGATAAAGGGCACTAGCACCTCAAGCTAGCGCGTCTGCCATTCCGCCACCCGGACAGGTGATCTGCCCCGGTTTCCCGCGGCGACATGGACAACCATAGCAAAGGATCGGCGGGGCTCCGACCACTTATCCGGGGGGCCGCCGGTCCGACGCGCCGCGCTGACCTGCGGGCATGCGTGACCGGCGACGGCGAGACGGGTCGTCTCGGGTGGTTGCCGGCGGCTCGCCGGGAGCCCGTCGCGGTACGGGCGCGGGCGAGGCCCGCCCCGGGTGGGACGGGCCTCGTGCGTGGCTGTACGGGTGTGCCGCGGCTAGGGGCAGTGGATGACCTGGCCCGCGTACGAGAGGTTGCCGCCGAAGCCGAAGAGCAGGACCGGGGCGCCGGAGGGGATCTCGCCCCGCTGGACCAGCTTCGAGAGGGCCATCGGGATGCTGGCCGCCGAGGTGTTGCCGGAGTCGACGACATCGCGGGCGACGACGGCGTTCACGGCGCCGATCCTGGCCGCGAGCGGCTCGATGATCCGCAGGTTCGCCTGGTGCAGGACGACCCCCGCCAGGTCCTCGGGGGTGATCCCGGCCTTCTCGCAGACCTTCCGGGCGAGCGGCGGGAGCTGGCTGGTGGTCCAGCGGTAGACCGACTGGCCCTCCTGTGCGAAGACCGGCGGGGAGCCCTCGATGCGTACGGCGTGGCCCATCTCCGGCACCGAGCCCCACAGGACGGGGCCGATGCCCGGTTCCGCGGCGGCTTCGACGACGGCCGCGCCCGCGCCGTCGCCGGTCAGCACGCAGGTGGTGCGGTCGGTGTAGTCGGTGATCTCGGTCATCTTGTCGGCGCCGATGACCAGGGCGCGGGTCGCGGCACCGGCCCGGATCGCGTGGTCGGCGGTGGCCAGGGCGTGGGTGAAGCCCGAGCAGACGACGTTGATGTCCATCACCGCGGGCGCTCCGCCCATGCCCAGCTTCGCGGCGACCCGCGCGGCCATGTTGGGGGAACGGTCGATGGCGGTGGAGGTGGCCACCAGGACGAGGTCGATGTCGTCCGGGGTCAGGCCGGCGTTCGCGAGGGCCTTGCCGGCGGCCTGGTAGGCCAGCTCGTCCACGGGCTCGTCGGGGCCCGCGACGTGCCGGGTCCGGATGCCGACGCGCGACCGGATCCACTCGTCGTTGGTGTCGACCATGGCCGCGAGGTCCTCGTTGGTGAGCACTTTCGCGGGCTGGTAGTGCCCTAGCGCCACCACGCGTGAACCGGTCATGGGCGGGGTCCCCCTCTGTACGGCGGTCAGGAATTACCCAGCTTTGCCTGCTACCGGTGGGTACGGGTGCGCGTGACCCGACAGGATTCCTGCACCGTAATTTGGAGAATTCCGAGCAACTTCCTGCCGGGAGCCCCGCGGGCCGCGGATCCGCGAGAATGTCCTCGTCAAGAGCACGTCGAGGACGGAACGGGTGGCTGATCGCCATGGGACGGGTCACCGAGCGGCGCCGGGTCGTACGGATCCGGGGCGGGGCGGTCGGGGCGCGCCCCGACACGCTGGTCGCGGAGGAGCCGCTGGAGATCCGGCTCAACGGAAAGCCGCTGGCCATCACGATGCGCACCCCGGGTGACGACTTCGCGCTGGCGGTGGGCTTCCTCGCCAGCGAGGGCGTGGTCGCGCACGCCTCGGACGTCCAGGCCGTCACCTACTGCGAGGGCGCGACCGAGGACGGTTCCAACACGTACAACGTGGTCAACGTGCAGCTGGCGCGCGGAGTGCCGGTGCCCGACATCACGCTGGAGCGGAACGTCTACACCACCTCCTCCTGCGGTCTGTGCGGCAAGGCCAGCCTGGACGCGGTCCGTACGGCGACCCGTTTCCCGGGGCTCGCCGCCGACCCGGTGCGGGTGGGGGCCGACCTCCTCGGCGAGCTGCCCGACCGGCTGCGCGCGGCGCAGAAGGTCTTCGACCGCACGGGCGGGCTGCACGCGGCCGGGCTGTTCTCGGCGGAGGGGGAGCTGCTCGACGTACGGGAGGACGTGGGGCGGCACAACGCCGTGGACAAGATCGTCGGGCGGGCGCTGCAGGCGGGGCGGCTGCCGCTGGCCGGTGCGGTGCTGCTGGTGTCGGGCCGGGCCTCCTTCGAGCTCGCGCAGAAGGCCGTCATGGCCGGGATCCCGGTCCTGGCGGCGGTCTCGGCGCCGTCCTCGCTGGCGGTGGACCTGGCGCTGGAGTCCGGGCTGACCCTGGTGGGCTTCCTTCGGGGCCCGGACATGAACATCTACGCGGGCGAGCACCGCATCGTGCTGCCCGCGGGTCGGCAGTAGGCGCGCCGGCGCTCGACAGGGCCTAGCGGCGGCGGCCCCGGCGCGGGGTGGTGGGCTCCTTCGGGGCCGGGGGGTCGATGCGGTGCAGCTCCAGGGTGTCGGGGAGCGGGGTGCTGCCGGGACCTCCGGACCGGGCCCAGTCGATGATCTCGTCGGTCGCGGTGTCGTCGAGGGCCCAGCCGAACCAGACGGCCCGGGCGCCCCGGCTCCGGGCCTCGCTGGTGGGCTGGACCACGATCACGTTGGCCTGCGCGCACGGTCCGAGGCAGTCGCTGGTACGGACCGCCAGCCGGCCCCCGGACGCGGCGGCGGCCTCCCGCAGCCGGGCGAGCTGGCCGGCGTGGTCGGAACCGGGGTTCTTGCGGGGGTCACCGCAGCAGCAGCCGCGGCAGACCACCAGGGTGCAGGGGCGCGGGGCGTGGGCGGCGAGCGGGCGTATCCAGGTCACCGCCGCACGTTACCGGCCCTGCGGCGCCGGGTGTTGGGCCGGGGGCGAGACCTCCGCCACACGCCCCGGGGGGAGTTCGCCCCCGACGGCCTCGGGGTCCCGCGCGCGGCGGCGGGCCAGGACCGCGCAGACCATCAGCTGCATCTGGTGGAACAGCATCAGCGGGAGCACCGCGAGTCCGGCCTGGGCGCCGAACAGGACGCTGGCCATGGGGAGTCCGGCGGCGAGGCTCTTCTTCGACCCGGCGAACTGGATGGCGATCCGGTCCTCGCGGCCGAATCCGAGGCGTCCGGCCCCGTACCAGGTGACGAGGAGCATCACGGCGAGGAGTACGGCCTCCACCGCCAGCAGCGCGCCGAGGTGCGGGAGGCTGACCCGGTGCCAGACCCCGGCGGCCATGCCCGCGCTGAAGGCGGCGTAGACGACGAGCAGGATCGAGCCGCGGTCGACGTAGCCGAGCGCCTTCTTATGGCGGACCAGGAAGCCGCCGACCCAGCGGCGCAGGGCCTGGCCGAGGAGGAAGGGCAGCAGCAGCTGGACGACGATCTTGACGAGGGAGTCCGGGGAGAAGCCTCCCGCGTCGGCGCCGAGGAGGCCGGCGGCAAGGAGGGGGGTGAGGACGATGCCGGCGAGGCTGGAGAAGGAGCCGGCGCAGATCGCGGCGGGGACGTTGCCCCGGGCGATGGAGGTGAAGGCGATGGAGGACTGGACGGTCGAGGGGACCAGGCACAGGAAGAGCAGGCCGCTGTAGAGGGGCTGGGTCAGCAGGGTGGGGACGAGGCCGCGGGCGGCCAGGCCGAGCAGCGGGAAGAGGACGAAGGTACAGGCCAGCACGGTGACGTGGAGGCGCCAGTGGCGCAGCCCGTCGAGGGCCTCGCGGGTGGAGAGCCGGGCCCCGTAGAGGAAGAAGAGCAGGGCGACGGCGGCGGTGGAGGCGCCGTCGGCGACGGTGGCGGCCGGGCCCCGGGCCGGGAGCAGCGCGGCGAGGCCCACGGTGGCGAGCAGCGCCAGCACGTACGGGTCCAGGGGCAGCCGGGCGGGGAGGCGGGGGCGGCGTCGCATGGGCGGTGTCCACTCGCTGTCGGTCGGGGCGGGGGTGCGCGGACGGAAGGGGGTCCTCCGTTCATGCTGGCGGCTGCGCGGTCATCGGGAAACACGCATACCGCACTGACTGCCATCACGAACCGCAATAGGCTGGTCCCATGTACGACCCCGTTCAGCTGCGGACCTTCCTCACCGTGGCCCAGACGCTCAGCTTCACGCAGGCCGCGGCCCGGCTCGGCGTCCGGCAGTCCACGGTCAGCCAGCACGTGCGGCGGCTGGAGGAGGCCACGGGGCGGACGCTGTTCGCCCGGGACACGCACAGCGTCGGGCTCACGGAGGACGGCGAGGCGCTGCTGGGCTTCGCGCGGACCATCCTGGAGGCGCACGAGCGGGCGGCGGCCTTCTTCGCGGGGACGCGGCTGCGCGGGCGGCTGCGGTTCGGGGCGTCGGAGGACTTCGTGCTGACCCGGCTCCCGGAGATCCTGGAGGGGTTCCGGCACGAGCATCCGGAGGTGGACCTGGAGCTGTCGGTCGAGCTGTCGGGGACCCTGCACGAACGGCTGGACGCGGGGCGCCTGGACCTGGTCCTGGCCAAGCGGCGCGGGCCGGAGGACGAGCGGGGCCGGCTGGTGTGGCGGGACCGGATGGTGTGGATCGGGGCGGAGGGGGTGCGCGTGGACCCGGAGCGTCCGGTGCCGCTGATCGTCTTCCCGCCGCCGGGCATCACCCGGGCACGGGCCCTGGAGGTGCTGGAGCGGGAGGGGCGGGCGTGGCGGATCGCGTGCACGAGCGGCAGCCTGAGCGGTCTGATCGCGGCGGCCCGTGCCGGGCTCGGGGTGATGGCGCACACCCGGGGGCTGATCCCGCCGGGGCTGGTGCGGGTGGGCGGGCTGCCGGAGCTGGGGCCGGTGGAGTTCGCCCTGCTCCAGGGGCGGCGCCCGACCCCGGCGGCCGAGGCGCTGGCGGCCGCGGTCCTGGCGGGCGGCGACCGCCTCAGCCGGCCGGCGTAGGGCGGCGGCCTCTGCCGCGCCGGGCCGGGCCGGGCCGGGCCGGGCGGCGTCGCGTCGCGTCGCGCCGTTCTGTTCCGTGCCGCGCCGCGTCTCGGCTCTCCCGGCAGGCCGTCGCCGTCGTCCGCGCTGCGGGTCGGGACGGCGGACCGGGTGACGCTCCTGCGGGCCACGGTCGCACGAGTGCGCAGGTGGCGGGGCATGGCGCGCGGGGGGATCTTGTGGAGGTTTCCGCAGGGGTGCCGGGGGGCGGGGCCGGTGGGGTAGCGTCGCGGCGCCCGGCAGGAGAGGAGCGGAATGTTGCGCGAGTTCGGCGTTCCACCCGTGGTCACGGGCCCTGTGGTCGGCGGACTGGCCGACTGCGTCTTCCGGTACGCCGGGGAGGAACCCGAACGGGTGGTGCTCGGGCGCAAGGTGGACGGCGTCTGGCGGGACGTGACCTCCGGGGAGCTGGCCGCCGAGGTGCTGGCGCTCGCCAAGGGGCTGCTGGCGCGGGGGATCGGGTTCGGGGACCGGGTCGCCGTGATGTCCCGTACCCGCTACGAGTGGACCCTGTTCGACTTCGCCCTGTGGGCGATCGGCGCCCAGCCCGTCCCCGTCTACCCGACGTCCTCGGCGGAACAGGTGCACTGGATCCTCTACGACTCCGGCTGCGCCGCCTGCGTCGTGGAGGACGAGGACCAGGCCATGACGGTCGGCTCGGTGATCGAGCGGCTGCCGGGGCTGCGCCTGCTGTGGCAGCTCGACGCGGGGGCGGTCGCGGAGCTGGTGGAGGCGGGCCGGTCGGTGGACGGGGACGTGGTGCACCGGCACCGCCGGGCCGTGACCCCGGACGCGGTCGCCACCGTCATCTACACCTCGGGCACCACGGGCCGGCCCAAGGGCTGCGTGCTCACCCACGCGAACTTCATGTTCGAGGCGGACACCCTGGTGGACCGCTGGGAGTCGGTGTTCCGCAGCGGATCGGGCGAGCAGCCGTCGACGCTGCTCTTCCTGCCGCTGGCCCACGTCTTCGGGCGGATGGTGGAGGTGGCCGCCGTACGGGCCCGGGTCAAGCTGGGGCACCAGCCGGTGCTCGCCGCCGCCGAACTGCTGCCGGACCTCGCGGCCTTCCGGCCGACCTTCGTGCTGGGGGTCCCGTACGTCTTCGAGAAGGTGTTCGCGGCGGCCCGCCGCAAGGCGGAGGCGGAGGGGCGCCGGGGCCCCTTCGACCGGGCGGTGGACACGGCGGTGCGGTACGCGGAGGCGCGCGAGCAGAAGGCGTTCGGTACCGGGCCGGGGCCGTCGGCGGGGCTGCGGATGGAACACCAGCTCTTCGAGAAGCTGGTGTACGGGAAGGTGCGCGAGGCACTGGGCGGCCGGGTCCGGCACGCGATGTCGGGCGGGTCGGCGATGTCGCGGCGGCTGGGGCTGTTCTTCGACGGTGCCGGGATCACGGTGTTCGAGGGGTACGGGCTGACCGAGTCCTGCGCCGCCGCGACGGCGAACCCGCCGGGGGCGACGAAGTACGGGACGGTGGGGCGGCCGATCCCCGGCAGCACCGTGCACATCGCGGACGACGGGGAGGTGTGGCTGCGCGGCGCGCACGTCTTCTCGGGGTACCTCAACGACCCCCGGGCCACGGAGGAGGTGCTGCGCGGCGGCTGGCTGGCGACGGGGGACCTGGGGCGCCTCGACCACGACGGGTACCTGACGATCACCGGGCGCAAGAAGGAGATCCTGGTGACCTCCAACGGCAAGAGCGTGGCGCCGGCCGCGCTGGAGGAGCGGGTGCGTTCGCATCCGCTGGTGTCGCAGTGCGTGCTGGTGGGCAACGACCGGCCGTTCATCGCGGCGCTGGTGACCCTGGACGTGGAGGGGATGGCGCACTGGCTGTCGATGCGCGGGCTGCCGCAGCGGCCCGCGGAGCAGCTGGTGGGCGACCCGGAGCTGGCGGCGGAGGTGCGGCGGGCGGTGGTGGCCGCCAACACGCTGGTCTCGCAGGCGGAGGGGATCCGGGCCTTCCGGGTGCTGCCGGGGCAGTTCACCGAGGAGCGCGGGCTGCTGACGCCGTCGCTGAAGCTGAAGCGGCGGGCGATCGAGAAGGCGTACGCGCGGGAGGTCGCGGAGCTCTACCCGTCCTGAGGCGGGGGCCGCGGAGCTCTGCCCGTCCTGAGTCGGGCGGCCGCGAAGAGCTCCGCGGGAGCCTGCGCACCTTACCTGACGGGCCGCCATTTCATTCCGTCACTCATATTGACGGTCCGTCAGGTCGCCCACAGAATGCGGGGATTCCTACCGGAGGGGTCCTCACCATGTCGCGAACCGTCCGCGCCCTGGCCGCCGTGGCGGCCGCCCTCGCGCTCGTCTGCGCCTGCAACTCCGCCTCCACCTCCCAGGGCCCCGCTCCCGGCGGGCCGTCGGACCGGGCCGGGAACGCGCGCGGGGTGAGCGCGGACTCGATCAAGGTCGGCGGCATCGTGTCGATGACCAGCGCGAGCGGTTACAGCAAGAAGGACACCGACCTCGGGGCCCGGGCCCGGTTCCTGAGGGCCAACGCCGAGGGCGGCGTCGCCGGGCGCAGGATCGACTACATCGGCGCGGAGGACGACGGCCAGGACCCGGCGAAGAACCTGGCGGCGGCCCGCAAGCTGGTCCAGCAGGACAAGGTCTTCGCGGTCTCCCCCATGAGCTCGGTGACCTTCTCCGGCGCCGACTTCCTGCAGAAGGAGAAGGTCCCCACGTTCGGCTGGGGCACCCTGCCGTCCTTCTGCGGGCCGGAGTACACCTACGGGTTCAACGGCTGCCTGGTCCCCTCCCCCGGCGGCACCCTCAACCAGACCTGGCCCGAAGGCATCGGCCGGGTGCTCGGCGGGGCCCGGGGCAAGTCGGTCGCCATCATCGCCAACGACAGCGACGCCGGGAAGTTCGGGATCCGCACCTTCCAGCAGGGGTTCGCCGCCGCCGGGTTCACGGTGTCCTACGCCAAGGCCTCCGTACCGGCCACGGCCGTACCCAGCGACTGGTCGGCCTACGTCAAGGAGCTCCTGGCCGGCCCCGACGGGAAGGCCCCGGACGCCGTGGTCTCCGTCATGCAGACCCCCAACAACATCGGGCTGTTCACCGCGCTCAAGCGGGCCGGCTACCGGGGGGTGCTCACCGACCCCACGGACTACGACCCGGGGCTCCTCGCCAAGGACGCCACCAAGCAGGCCCTCGACGGGGTCTACGTGCTGCTCCAGTTCCAGCCCTTCGAGTCCGCGGACCCGCGGATGGAACGGTTCAAGGCCGACATCAAGGCGGCGGCGGGCGGACAGGACTCGCCGCCGCTGAACATGCACATGCTCACCGGGTACATGTCGGCCGACCTGTTCCTGTCCATCGCCGCGAAGGCGGGCCGCGACCTCACCGTGGAGTCCTTCCAGGCCGCCGCCCGGGGCTTCTCCGACACGGGGACCCTGGTCGGCGACCGGTCGGAGCCCAAGGGCCAGAAGGACAGCTTCGGCTGCGGCGCGCTGGTGCGGCTGAAGGACGGGGCGTACGAGGTGGCCGTGCCGTTCGCCTGCCACGAGCCCATCCCCTTCAAGTAGGGGCCCGGCATGGGGGATCTGCTCGTCTTCGTGCTGAGCGGTCTGGTCTCCGGGGCCCTGTACGCACTGCTGGCCACCGGGCTGGTGCTGTCGTACTCGGCGTCCGGGCTGTTCAACTTCGCCCACGGGGCCACCGCCTACCTGTGCGCCCTGGTCTTCTACGAACTGCACTCCGGGCTCGGCTGGCCCGCGGTCCCGGCGGCCCTGCTGGTGGTCTGCGTACTGGCGCCCGGACTCGGGTGGGGGCTGGACCGGATGATGTTCCGGCGGCTCGCGCGGGTCGGGGAGAGCGCGCAGATCGTGGCGACCATCGGCCTGCTGGTGGCGCTCCCGGCCGCCGGACTGTGGGCGGTGGAACTGCTCGCGGACGCGGGCGCGCCGGTCAGGCCGGCGGAGAACCAGTTCGGGCTGCCGGGGGTCGGGCCGAGCCCGGCGAGGTCGTGGCGGCTCGCGGACGGCGTCGGCGTCGACTCCGACCAGCTGATCACCTGGGCGGTCACGGCGCTGGTGGCGGCGGCCCTGTGGGTGCTGCTGCGGCACACCCGGCTGGGGCTGCGGCTGCGGGCCTCCGTGGACGACCGGTCGCTGACCGAGCTGCGCGGGATCAGCGCCGACCGGCTGTCGTCGGTCGCGTGGATGATCGCGTCCGGGCTGGCGGGCCTCGCCGGGGTGCTGGCGACCCCGCTGCTGGGGCTGTCCGCGCACGACTTCACCCTGTTCCTCTTCGTGTCCGCGACGGCCGCGGTGATCGGGCGGTTCGCCTCCGTGCCGCTGGCGTTCGCGGGCGGGCTGGGACTGGGGGTGCTGCAGAACCTGGTCGCCGGGTACGCGTCCTTCGCCGAGTCGGTCACCGGCTTCAGGACGGCTGTGCCCTTCCTCATCCTGTTCGGCGGACTGCTGGTGCTGACCCGGCGGGCGCGGACGGCCGGGGTCGCCTCGGCGGACTCGCCGCCGCCGGACCATCTGGCCGGGGCCCCGTGGGGACGGCGCTGGGGGGTGTGGGCGGCCGGGGCCGGGCTGCTGTGCGTGGCCCTCTACACCGTCACCACCCCGTTCTGGAGCGGGCTGCTCGCGCAGGGGCTCGCCGTCGGCCTGGTGTTCCTGTCCTTCACGGTGGTGACCGGACTCGGTGCGATGGTCTCCCTGGCGCAGGCCACCTTCGTGACCGCCTCCGCACTCGTGGCGGGGCTGCTGATGAGCCGGGGCTGGCCGTTCGTGGCGGCGCTGGCGGTCGGCACCTGCGCGGCCGCCGCGCTGGGGGCGCTGGTCGCACTGCCCGCCCTGCGGCTCGGCGGACGGTCGCTGGCGCTGGCCACCCTGGCGCTGGCGTTCCTGGCCGACCAGGTGCTGTTCCAGATGCGGTGGCTGCGGGGCGGGGACGCCGGGTGGGCGGTGCCGAGGCCCGTGGTCGGGCCGGTGGACCTGTCCGACGACCGGGCGCTGGGAGTGGCGCTGGTGGTACTGATCGCGCTGGTGGCGGCCGGGCTGGGGGCGCTGCGCGACTCGCCGTCGGGGCGGGCGATGCTGGCCGTGCGGTCGGCTCCGGCGGCGGCGATGGCCTCGGGGGTGTCCGTGCTGCGCACGAAGCTGCTGCTGTTCACCCTGTCGGCGGGGCTGGCGGGCTTCGGGGGCGTGATGTACGCCTCGTACAACACCCGGATCGCGGCCACGGACTTCACCGCGATGACGGGGCTGGTGTGGCTGGCGGTGGTGGTCGCGGCCGGGGTGCGGAGGCCGCCGTACGCGGTGGTGGCCGGGCTGGTGTACGCGGTGGCCCCGCGGCTGCTGTCGGACTGGGTGACGGAGTCGGCGCACCTGCCGGTGATCCTGTTCGGGCTGGCCGGACTGGCGCTGGCCAACGACCCCGACGGGTACTGCGCGGCCGTTCCCCTGCGCTGGGCGAAGCGGAGGGCCCGTGCCGGGGCCGGCCGGACGGCGGCTCCGCGGGCCGGGACGGCCCCCGGGGCGGAGCCTGCCCCGCCGGCCGCGCCGCGCTCGGGGCAGCCGTCCGACGCGGCGGGCGCCCGCCCCGGGCTCCCGGCCGGGGTTCCGGGACCGGCCCCCTCGGGGCGGGCCCCGGCCCCGCCCGGTACCGGTGGGACCCCGGCCCGGCGCGGCGTGGTGCCGGGGCCCGCGCTCCCCGCCGGGCGCGGGGTCGCGCTGGAGCTGCGCGGGATCCGGGCCGGGTACGACGGGGGGAACGTGCTGTGCGGGGTGGACCTCGGTGTGCGGCGCGGGGAGGTGCTGGCGGTGCTCGGGCCCAACGGGGCCGGGAAGAGCACCGCCTGCCGGGTTGCCGCCGGGCTGCTGCCCGCCACCGGCGGGTCGGTCCTGGTGGCCGGGCGGGACGCCACGCGCGACGGGCCCGTACGGCGGGCCCGGGCCGGGGTGCTGCTCGCTCCCGAGGGGCGGGGGATCTTCCCGGCGCTCACCCTGGAGGAGAACCTCGCCCTGTACCTGGAGGACGCCGGGGATCGGCGGGCCGTGTACGACCGTTTCCCCCGGCTCGGCGAGCGGCGCGGGGTGGCCGCCGGGGCCCTGTCGGGCGGGGAGCAGCAGATGCTGTCGCTGGCCCCGCTGTTGCAGCGCCCGCCGGCGGTGCTGATCGCCGACGAGCCCTCGCTCGGCCTCGCGCCGCGCCTCGTGGAGGAGGTGTACGCGCTGCTGGCCGAGCTCCGCGGGGCGGGTTGCGCGGTGCTGCTGGTGGAGGAGAGGGCCGACGCCGTGCTCGGGATCGCCGACAGCATCGCCTTCCTCGCCCGGGGCCGGGTCTCCTGGTGCGGCCCGCGGGCCGAGGTGGACGCGGAGCGGCTCACCGAGTCCTACCTGGGGGTGGCGCGGTGAGCGGGTACGTGTTCGAGGCGCGCGGGGTGGGCGTGCGGTTCGGCGGGGTGCGGGCCCTGACCGGGGTGGACCTCGGGGTCCGGGCCGGGGAGGTGTGCGGGCTGATCGGGCCGAACGGGGCCGGGAAGACCACCCTGTTCGACGTGCTGTCGGGGATCCTGCGGCCGGACCGGGGGCGGATCCTCCTCGACGGGGTGGACGTCACTCGCCGTTCCCCGGTGTGGCGGGCCCGGTACGGCGTGCGCAGGACCTTCCAGCGGCGGCAACTGTTCGGGCAGTTGAGCGTGGCCGACAACGTGCTCGTCGCCCAGGAGTGGCGGGGCGGCGGGGGCGGTCTGGCCGCCGACCTGCTGGCGGCGCCGGGCCGGCGGGCGCGGGAACGGGCCCGCCGGGAGCGGGGCGCGGCGCTGCTGGCGGAGTGCGGGATCGGGGAGCTGGGGCCCTCGTACGCGGGCGGGCTGCCGGCCGGCCGGGGCCGGATGGTGGAGCTGGCCCGGGCGGTGGCCGACCGGCCGCGGGTGCTGCTGCTGGACGAGCCCGCCTCGGGGCTGTCGGGCACGGAGCGGGAGCGGCTCGCCGCGGTGGTGCGCAGGCTCGCCGGGGAGGAGGGCTGCGCGGTGCTGCTCGTCGAGCACGACGTGGCCTTCGTGATGGAGCTGTGCGCGCGGGTGGTGGTCCTGGACCTCGGCACGGTCCTCGCCGAGGGAACCCCGGCCGAGATCCGGGCGGACCCCCTGGTCCGGGAGGCGTACCTGGGCCCGCGCTGAGCCCTGCCCGGTGAGTCCGGGTGGGGGCGGGTCGGTGGTGGGAATAGGAGGGCGGGGTGGCCGGTTGTCGGGGCTTGTACGTCGTGGCACGGGCCACACCGCACCGAACCCGAGGGAACGACCAGACGTGAAGCAGGTCCCCAGCATCAGGCTCAACAACGGCACGGCCATGCCCCAGCTCGGCTTCGGCGTCTGGCAGGTCCCGGACTCCGGGGCCGAGTCGGCCGTCGGTACGGCGCTGGAGGCCGGTTACCGGAGCATCGACACCGCGGCGATCTACGGCAACGAGCGCGGCACCGGCCGCGCCGTGGCCGCGTCCGGGGTGCCGCGCGGGGACCTGTTCGTCACCACCAAGCTGTGGAACGGCCCGAAGCAGCGCTGGGGCCGGGACCAGGTGCTGCGGGCCTTCGACGACTCGCTCGACAAGCTGGGCCTCGACCACCTCGACCTGTACCTGATCCACTGGCCGCGCCCGATGCGCGACGACTTCCTCGCCATCTGGAAGACCTTCGAGGAGATCGCGGCGTCCGGCCGGGCCAAGGCGGTCGGCGTGTCGAACTTCCGCCCCGCGGACCTGGAGCGGCTCCGCGGCGAGAGCGACCTGGTCCCGGCGGTGAACCAGATCGAGCTGCACCCGCTGTTCCCGCAGGAGGAGCTGCGGGCGCTGCACGCCTCCCTCGGCATCGTCACCGAGGCCTGGTCCCCGCTCGGCCAGGGCAAGGAGCTGCTCACCCTTCCCGCGGTCGCCGCCGTCGCCGCCAAGCACGGGCGCAGCGCCGCTCAGGTGGTGCTGCGCTGGCACCTGCAGCTCGGCAACGTCGTGATCCCGAAGTCGGTGACGCCCGCCCGGATCCGGGAGAACCTGGACGTGTTCGGCTTCGAGCTGGACGCCGCGGACCTCGCGGAGCTGTCCGCGCTGGGCTCGGGCGCGGCGGCCCGCCGCATCGGTCCGGACCCGGCCGTCTTCGACGTCTGAGGGGCGGGCGCGTGAACCTCGCGGACGGGGTCTACCGGATCCGCAACGTGGACAGCGGCCTGGTGCTGCAATTGGAGGGCGCCTCCCGGGTGCGGGTCGGCCCGGACGGGCCGCCCGCGCCGGCCGCCGCCCGAAGGTGGCGGATCTCGCCGGTGCACAGCGGCGGCGGGATCTTCCACGTGGTGAGCGAGGACAACGGGCGGCGCCTGGACGTGGCGAACGCCTCGACGGACAGCGGGGCCCGGGTGCAGGTGTGGCGGGCCAATGCCTTCGGGGCGCAGGAGTGGCTCGTCGAGGAGCACCTCGACGACCCGGGGGTGGTGTCGTTGGTCGCGTGCATCAGCGGGCTGCCGCTGGAGGCCGACGCCGAGGGCCGGGCCCGGCAGGGCGAGGACACCGACTCCCCGTCGCAGTGGTGGCGGCTGGAGCCGGTGTGAGCCCGTGTCAGGCGCGTACGAAGCTCCGTACCCGGTACGCCGGCCCGGGCGCGCCACGTCCGGGCCGGGCAGCGCGGCCAGCCGGGCGGTGACGATGCCGGTGCCGCAGCCGAGGTCGAGGCCGAGGTCGAGGTCGAGGTCGAGCAGGGTGCGCGGCGTGCGGCGGGAGCAGGCCGGGGACCGCCGCGGCGGCGGCCCCGGCGCGCGGGACGCCGCCGCGCGTGGCGTCGTAGGCCTCGGCTTCGGCGTCGTGGTCGAGCAGGGCGGCGGCGTCCGGCATCAGCTCGCGCCGTGGGCGGGTACGAGGGATTCGACGCGTTCGGCGAGGTCAAAGTCCTTCTCGGTGACCAGGCCGCCGGCGTCGTGGCTGTTGACCGACAGGCGGACGGTGTCGTAGCCGAGGGTGAGGTCCGAGTGGTGGTTCAACTCGTCCTGCACCACGGCGATGTGGGAGACCAGCGCACTGGCGGCCCGGTGCGTGGCCAGCCGGTAGGTGCGGACGAGGTGGTCGTCCTCGAAGGCCCAGCCGGGGAGTTCCCGCAGCCGGTCCTCGATCTCCTTCTGCGAAAGCGGTTCGCTCGGCATCCGCGTTCTCCTTCCCCGTGACGTGTGGTCAGTTTCCCACAGGAGCGCCGGATCGAACCTTTCGCGCCATAGTGCGACCGGGTGCTCCCACGCGCTATTCCGGGCCCCGGGCGGGCCCCCTATGCTCCTGCGCCGAATGAGCGTTACCACCGGTAACAAGGAGGCGGGGCATGGCGGCTCGTACGGGCGGTTCCAGGCGCGCGTTCATCGCGGGCGCGGCGGCGACGACCGCGGGGGCCCTGTCGGCCGCGGGGGCGGGCACCGCGCGGGCGGCCGCGGAACCGGGCGCCGCCCCCGCGACGGGCCGGCGCACCGTCGCCGTCCTCGGCGGCGGGGTGGCCGGGATGACCGCCGCGCACGAGCTCGCCGAGCGCGGGTACTCCGTCACGGTGTACGAACGCCGGGCGCTCGGGGGCAAGGCCCGCAGCATGGACGTCCCCGGCAGCGCCCGGGGCGGGCGGCGCCCGCTGCCCGCGGAACACGGGTTCCGCTTCATCCCCGGCATCTACCGCAACCTGCCCGACACCCTGCGGCGCATCCCCTTCCCCGGCAACGCCAACGGGGTGTGGGACAACCTCGTCGCCCCCCGCGAGATGATGTTCGCCCGCTCGGGCGGACGCGAGGACCTGCGCGCCCCCATCCCCTGGCCCGGCCACTCCCCCGCCCCGCTGACGCCCGAGGAGATCGGCCGCGCCCTGACCGGGATCCTCCAGACCCTGGTCCGGCTGCCCGCGCACGAGACGGCGTACTTCGTCAACCGCGTGCTCGTCTTCCTCACCAGCTGCGAGGAGCGCCGCGAGGAGGTGTGGGAGCGCACCCCGTGGTGGGAGTTCACCCGGGCGGCGCGGATGTCGACCGAGTACCAGCGCATCCTGGCGATCGGCGTGACCCGCAACATCGTGGCCACCAAGGCCGAGGAGGCCTCCACCCGCACCGTGGGCACCCTCGGCGAGGCCTTCGTCTTCAACCTGCTGGGGCGGGGCGCCGACGGCCCGCCGGACCGGATCCTCAACCTCCCCACCAACGAGGCCTGGATCACCCCGTGGGAGACCCACCTGCGCTCCCTCGGAGTGGAGTTCAGGATCGGCTGGAGCGTCGAGGAGGTCCGCTGCGAGGACGGCCGGGTGAGCGGGGTCGCGGTGCAGGAGCCGTCCGGGGCCCGCCGTACGGTCACCGCCGACCACTACGTCAGCGCGCTGCCCGTGGAACGCGCCCGCCGCACCTGGAGCCCGGCCCTGCGGGCCGCGGACCCGATGCTGGGGCGCTGCGACGCACTGCGGACGGACTGGATGACCGGCATCCAGTTCTACCTCACCGAACGCGCCCCGCTCGTCCACGGACACCTCAACTGCATCGACTCACCCTGGTCGTTGACGGCGATCCAGCAGGCCGAGCACTGGCCCTCCCGCGACTTCGCCGCGGACTACGGCGACGGAACGGCCGTGGACTGCCTGTCCGTGGACGTCTCGGAATGGGACAGGCCCGGGATCCTGTACGGGAAGACGGCCAAGGAGTGCACGCGCGAGGAGGTGGCCCGCGAGGTGTGGGCGCAGCTGAAGGCCTCCCTGAACGACACCGGGACCACCGCGCTCCGGGACTCCGCGCTGCACTCCTGGTTCCTGGACCCCGGGGTCGACGGCCTCGGCACGCCGCACCCCACCAACGAGGACGAGCTGCTGATCCACCCCACCGGCACCTTCCACAACCGGCCGAGCGCGGGCACCCGCGTCCCCAACTTCTTCCTCAGCGGGGACTACGTGGCGGTCGACATCGACCTCGCGACGATGGAGGGCGCGAACGCCTCGGCCCGGGCGGCGGTCAACGCCCTGCTGGACCGGGACGGTTCGGCGGCGGACCGGTGCACGGTCACCGGTCTTCACCGGGCACCCGAGCTGGAGTCCGCCCGGCGGCACGACCTGTGGCGCCACCGTCTCGGCCTGCGGAACGTCCTCGACCTGGGCTGAGCGGGACGGGTTACCGTCGGGGCATGACGACGGCGAGTGTGGGAGCGCTGCTGCGCACCTGGCGGGAGCGGCGCGGGATCAGCCAGCTGGAGCTGGCGGGCCGCGCCGACTCCTCGTCCCGGCACATCAGTTTCGTGGAGAACGGCCGGTCCCGGCCGAGCGAGGAGATGGTGCTGCGGCTCGCGGACCACCTCGACGTGCCGGTGCGGGAGCGCAACGCCCTGCTGCTGGCGGCCGGCTACGCACCCCGGTACGCGCACACCCCGCTGGACGCGCCCGCCATGGGTGCCCTGCGCGCGGGCATGGAGCAGCTGCTGACCGGCTACGAGCCGTACCCGGCGCTGGTGGTGGACGGGACCTACACGGTGGTGGCGGCCAACCGGGGCATCGCGATGCTGCTGGAGGGGGTGCCCGAGGACCTGCTGGAGCCGCCGCTCAACGCCATGCGGCTGACCCTGCACCCGCGCGGGCTGGCCCCCAGGATCCGCAACCTGCGCCAGTGGCGGGGCCACCTGCTGGCGCAGATGGAGCGGCAGATCGCGCTGGCGCGCTCGGAGCCGCTGCGCGCCCTGTACGAGGAGGTGGCGGCGTACCCGCTGCCGCCGGAGCCGGAGCCGGGATCCGGCACGCACCGGCCGGGCGGCCCGGACGACGCGGAGGCGCCCGTCCCGTACATCGCGCTGCCCCTGCTGATCGAGCACGACGGCCACCTGCTGTCGTTCGTGTCCTCGATCTCGACCTTCAACACGCCGCTGGACGTGACCGTCGCCGAGCTGGCCATCGAGACCTTCCTGCCGGCCGACCCGGCGACGGTGAAGTACCTGCGTTCACTGGGTCCCTGAGCCGGCCGCGCGCAGCGCCAGCTGCTGGAGCAGCGCGAAGCCGGCGACCGTGAGCGCCTGCGCCGGGATCCACACCGCGCCGGCCGTGGTGGGCGAGAACCAGAGGACGAGGGAGAGCAGGCTGACGGCCGCCCAGGCGTAGTTGGCCTCGATGACGAACTTCACCGGGAGGACCGGCGGCCGGCGGCGCGAGGCGAGCCGGCCGACGCCCGCGCCGTAGGCCGTGAGGAAGAGCCCGAGTCCCAGCAGGGTCGGCCCGGGAACGCCGAGCAGCCGGCCGAGGGGTGCGCCGAAGAGGGCGTAGGCGAGGCCGTTGCCGGTGGTGACCACGGCGTCGAGGGCGAGGAAGCGGCGCAGCGCGGTCTGCGGGACGGTGGTGCGGGCGAAACCGGCGAACAGGGTCGCGGACATGGCGGATCAGCCTCCGTCGAGGTCGGTCGGTGGTGGTCGGGGTGCGGGTCCCGGGGCCGAGTGCGCGGCCCCGGAGCCCGTGGACCCCACTGTGCCCGCGCACGCGCGCAGGGGTCGATTACCTCCGGGGTCATGACGGGGCCCGGGGCCGCCTTTTGGGACGGCGCTGGTTGGGGGGCGGGAACGGCGGCTAGGCTGCGCTGAAAACAAACTGATCGAACGTCTTGTCGACATATGGAGAACGACCCCGTGCGAGCCGCCGCCCGGCCCCACCCCGTCGGGGGTGAGGCGCCTTGAGGACCACACGGACCATGCGCAGGCTCGGCGCCGACCTGCTGGCCGGTACGCGGATCAGCGGGCCCACCGACGCCGCCGGGGTCATCGGCGCCCTCTGTGCCGCGTTCGAGCGCCGGCGCGCCGGACGGCCGGTCGACTTCCACTTCGCCCCGTTCCCCCCGGACTCGGCCAGCGGGCTGTGGCTGGACCTCGACGACCGCGACCTGATCGTCATCGAGGCGCACACCCGCCCCGAGCACCAGCTCGTCATCGCCTGCCACGAGCTGTGGCACGTGGACGAGGGGACCTCCTTCGACCTCGGTCCGGGCATGACGGTCGCCGCCCGCCTGACGGGGCGCCACGGCTGCCTCGCCGGACTCGTGGAGTCCGAGACGGGGCTGGCCTCGGTGATCCGGCGGGCCGCCGCCCGTGCCGACCTGGGGGACCCGGCGGAGATCCGGGCCGAGACCTTCGGCCTGCACCTGGGCAAACTCCTGCGGCCCTGCCTCCAGGCCCCCCGGGAGGATCGGCTGCCCGAGGCGATCGAGCGCATCAGCACCTCGCTCGGCTGGGGGAGCCCCGGCCTCCGCCGGTGAACCGCGCCCCCACCGGCCGCCGCCCCCGCGCGCCGCTGCCCCCGCCGCGGCCCCAGACAGAGAGCACGCCACGATGACCCAGTCCTCCGCGCCCCGCCACGCCGTCGTCATCGGCGGCAGCCTGATCGGCCTCCTCGCGGCCGCCGTACTGGCCGAGCACGCGACGGTCACCGTCATCGACGCGGACCTGCTGCCCGAGGGCCCGGCACCGCGCCGGGGACTCCCCCAGGCCCGCCACACCCACCTGCTGTGGTCGGGCGGGGCACGCGCCATCGAGCGGATCCTGCCGGGCATCACCGATGAATGGACGGACGCGGGCGCCCTGCGCCGCAGCCTGCCCACCGACCTGGTCACCATGACCGCCCAGGGCTGGCTCCCGCGGTGCGGGGAGAAGCAGTTCAACATCTCCTGCAGCCGCGACCTCCTCGACTCGGTGGTCCGCGCCCGGGTGACCGGCCTCGAAGGGGTCTCCACCCTCCAGCGGAGCCGGGTCCGCGGCCTGGAGGGCACCGCGGAGCGGATCACCGGCGTCCGGGTCGACACCCCCGACGAGCAGGACCGGCTGGTGAGCGCCGACCTCGTGGTCGACGCGAGCGGACGCGGTTCGCGGGCCACGTCCTGGCTCGGGGCGCTGGGCGTGAACGGCATCCGGCGGGCCGAGGTCGACTCCGGTCTCGTCTACGCCACGCGGATCTTCGAGGCTCCGCCGGGGGCGCACGCGGCGGGGTTCCCCATCGTCAACGTGCAGTCCGACCCCCGGGTGCCCGTACCCGGGCAGACGGCCACGATCGCGCCCATCGAGGACGGCCGGTGGCAGGTCACCCTCTCCGGCACCCGGGGCGGCGAGCCCACCGGGGACCCCGACCTGTTCGTACCGTTCGCCAAGGGGGTGCGGGACCCGATCGTCGGCGAACTGCTGGAGGGCAGGAAGCCCCTGACGGACGTCGCCGTCACCCAGGGCACCGCCAACCGCCGCGTCTTCTTCGAGAAGGCGGAGCTGCCCGACGGTTTCTTCGCCGTCGGCGACGCGGTCGCCACCTTCAACCCGCTGTACGGGCAGGGCATGTCGGTCGCCGCGCAGGGGCTGCTGGCCGTACGGGAGCTGCTCCGGGCCAAGGGGCCCGGCCACCCCGGCATCGGCCGCGAGGCTCAGCGCGCGCTCTCGCCGACGGTGAGCACCGCCTGGGAGCTCGCCACCGCGCAGGACATCCTCTACCCGGGGGCCACCGGCACGGAGCCGCGGCCCGGGGCCGGGCCCCTCGGCGCGTACGTCGGCCGGCTGATGAAGGGCGCCACCACCGACGAGGTGCTCACCGGAGCCCTGTTCGACGTCATCACGATGAGCGAGGTGCCCGCCCACTGGCTGCGCCCCTCGGTGTTCTGGCACGTCCTGCGCGCCTCGGACCGGGGCGCGTCCCCGGTGCCGCCGCTCACCGCGGCGGAGCGGGCCGTCGCCGGCCTGGCCCCGGCGGCCGACCCGGCGAACCCCGTCGGGCGGGGCCGGTGAGCGGCGGGATCCTGGTGCAGCTGCCGGGAATCCTGATGGTCCTGGCGCTGCTGATCAAGGCGCCGAGCATGCGCCGGGACTGGGACCAGCCACTGAACCGGACCGCGTGCGCACTACTGGTCCTCGGCGCCCCCATCAACTTCCTGGCGTCGCCGCCGACGATCTCGGCGGTCAACCGTTTCACCGGTGTGGTCAACTTCTCCGCCCCTCTGGTGTTCTGCCTGGCCACCCTGTTCTCCGGGGCGTGCGTCGTCCTCGTCCTGCAGTGGCGGGGCGGCCCGCCCGCGGCCGTGCGGCGGGCCACGCGGCGCACGATCGCCGTCTTCGGCGCGGCCACCATCGCGATCATCGCCCTGTTCGTGATCGGCGACGCGCCGGTGGAGCGGCTCCGGGACCTGGACACGTACTACGCCACGACGCCCTGGATCCGCGAGATGATCGTGTGCTTCCTGGTGGCGCACACCGTGGGCACCGCCGCGCTGACCTGGCTGTGCGGGAAGTGGCTGTGGCGCACGGACCGCTCGCTGCGCCCGTTGCGCAGCGGGCTGGCCCTGATCGTGCTCGGCGGGTCGCTGGACCTGTCCTACCTCGCCGCCAAGTGGGCCTCGGTGGCCGCCCGCTGGGCCGGCCGCGACTGGGTGTACCTGTCCACGGACGTGGCGCCCCCGCTGGCCGCGGCGGCCGGCGTGATGGTCGGGGCGGGGTTCATCGTGCCCCTGGCCGGCGGCTCGGAGGCCTGGCGGGACTTCAGCCAGTACCGCAGGCTGCGCCCGCTGTGGAAGGCGCTGCGCCATTTCGCGTCCCGCAACGTGACGACGGTCCCGCTGACCTGGTGGTCACCGGTGGGGATCCGGCTGATCCACCGCGAGTCGGTGATCGACGACGGGCTGCTGGCCCTGGCCGGCTGGTTCGACCCCGAGGTGCGTACGCAGGCGTACGGGGCCGCGCGCCGCCAGGGCCTGGACGAGCCGGCCGCCTCCGTGGTGGCGGACGCCGCCATGCTCGCCGCGGCCTGCCGGCTGCGGGCGGCCGCCGACCGGGCGGGCGACGGCGCCCCGCGGGCCGGGGCGCGGCGCAAGGACTCCGTCCCGCACCGGCTGGACGCCCAGCCGCTGGCGGCGCTCGCCCGGGAGTTCCGCGCGTCCCCGATCGTCGCGGCGGCCCGCCGGGGAGCGCCGGCGACGGGCTGAGCCGCCGGAGCGGCCCCGGCTGCCGCGGCGACGCCCTCGGCGCCCCCGCGCGGAGACGGCGAACGCCCCGGACCGCAGGGTCCGGGGCGTTCGGCGTACCGCGTACGCGTCGCGCGCGCGGCGGGGGTCAGAGCTCCGCGAGGTCCAGACCGGCCTGCGCCGCCGCGGCCTGCACCGTCTGCTCCAGCAGGACGGCGATGGTCATCGGGCCGACACCGCCGGGCACCGGGGTGATCAGGGAGGCGCGGGCGGCGGCCGACTCGAAGTGGACGTCGCCGACGTTGCCCTCGTTGTAGCCGGCGTCGAGCACGACCGCGCCCGGCTTGATGTCCTCGCCGCGGATGAACTCGGCCTTGCCCACGGCGGCGACCAGCACGTCGGCCTGGCGGACGATCGAGGGCAGGTCCACGGTGCGGGAGTGACAGTAGGTGACCGTGGCGTTGCGCTCCAGCAGCAGCATGCCGGCCGGCTTGCCCAGGATGGCGCTGCGGCCGACGACGACGGCGTGCTTGCCGGTGAGGTCGACGTCGTAGGCCTCCAGGAGGCGCATGATGCCGCCCGGGGTGCAGGAGACGAAGCCCGGCAGGCCGAAGCCCATGGCGGCGAAGGAGTGCATGGTGACCCCGTCGACGTCCTTGCCCGGGGCGATGGCCTCGAAGGCGGCGCGCTCGTCGATGTGGTGCGGGACGGGGTGCTGGAGCAGGATGCCGCTGATCTCCGGGTCCTCGGAGAGCTCGGTGAGGGCCGCCACCAGCTCCTCCGTGGTGGTCGAGGCGGGCAGCTCCACGTGGCGGGAGGTGATCCCGGCCTTGGCGCAACGGTTCTGCTTCATGCGTACGTAGGTGACGGACGCGGGGTCCTCGCCGACGAGGACGGTGGCGAGACAGGGCGCGGCGCCGGTGCGCTCGGTGATCTTCGCCGCGAGGGCGGCGGTCTGCTCGGAGATGCGGCGGGCGAGGGCGGTGCCGTCCATCAGCTGGGCAGTGGCGGTCGTCATGGGGTCTCCTGAACGTCGCTGCGGATCGCGGATCGCCCAGGCGCGCGGCAGTCGACGTACGGAGGTGGGTACGCCGGGCCGCTCCCCGGTGGTGATCCACCCGAACGCCAGTCACGGCCCGCCGCACAGTCTAGTCGACATATCCGGTGGTCGGCCGGGACCCGACCTGGGACGATCGGGGCATGACGCGCACTTTCGACCATCTCGTCGCCGAAGCCGAGACCGTCTCCGTGGACGGCTGGGACTTCTCCTGGCTCGACGGCCGGGCCACCGAGCAGCGGCCCTCCTGGGGGTACCAGCGGCTGCTGGGCGAGCGGCTGGCACGGGTCCGGTCCGTCCTGGACATCCAGACCGGCGGGGGCGAGGTGCTGGCGGGCGCGGGCCCCCTTCCCCCGCTGACGGCGGCCACGGAGTCCTGGCCGCCGAACATCGACCGGGCGACGCGGCTGCTGCACCCGCTCGGCGCGGTGGTGGTGGCCGACGCCGACGAGCCGCCCCTGCCCTTCGGCGCCGAGGCCTTCGAGCTGGTCACCAGCCGGCACCCGGTGACCATCTGGTGGGAGGAGATCGCACGGGTGCTGACGCCGGGCGGGACGTACTTCTCGCAGCAGGTCGGTCCGGCGAGCGTGTTCGAGCTCGTCGAGTACTTCCTGGGCCCGCAGCCGGAGGAGGTGCGCCGCGCCCGCCACCCCGACGACGCGGTCGCCGACGCCAAGAAGGCGGGCCTCGAAGTGGTCGATCTGCGCTCGGAGCGGCTGCGGACGGAGTTCCACGACATCGGAGCCGTGATCTACTTTCTGAGGAAGGTGATCTGGATGGTGCCCGGCTTCACGGTCGGGCAGTACCGGGACCGGCTGCGCGAGCTCCACGAACGGATCGAGCGCGAAGGCCCGTTCGTCGCACACACCGCCCGTTTCCTGATTGAAGCTCGCAAAACGGACTGAGGTCGGACCGGCGGAAGGTGCGGATCCGGCGCGGACGGATCCACGCCGGATCGGTTGCGCGGCCACAGCGTGGCGCAGGTCACTCAATTCAGCGCGTAACGAATCGACTCGGGCATGCGATGAACCGACAGGTGTCCTCGCGCGGCCCCGGAATACAGACCCCCCTCGGGTCTGTTTCCCGAGTTCGCGCGATGATGTCCCGCCCACCCCTTATCTGTTCGCAACGAGAGGCTCCTTGTGTCGCTCAGCCCGTCCCGTACGTTCCCTCCGGAGATCGCCGAATCGGAGGCCCTCGTCGCGCTCGTCGAGCGCGGCCGCGAGCAGGGTCACATCAACGGTGACGATGTGCGCCAGGCCTTCGAGGCCGGCCGCATCCCGGTGGACCAGTGGAAGCGGGTCCTGCGCAGCCTGAACCAGGTCCTGGACGAGGAGGGTGTCGCCCTCCACGTCAGCGCCGCCCCCGCCACCAAGGCTGCCGCCAAGAAGCCCCGCAAGGCGGCCGCCGCCCCCGCCCGCACCGTGACGAAGAAGGCCGCCGCCCCGCCGCGCCCCATCGGCGCGCGCAAGACCTCGGCGGCGGCCCCCGCCGCCGCGGCGGCGATATCCGCTCCGTCGGCCGCCGCAACCGGGGACGAGGCGACGGCCGAGGCCGCCGCCGAGCCGAAGAAGCGCACGGTCAAGAAGACCGCCGCCAAGAAGGCCACGGCCACCAAGAAGACCGCCGCCACGAAGAAGGCCGGCGCCAAGGACGGCGACGACGCCGAGAACCCGGCCGTCGAGGGCGAGGACTGGGCCGTCGAGGACCTCGCCGACGAGGCCGAGGAGGAGACGCCCAAGGCGGGCGGAACCCAGGGCTTCGTCCTGTCCGACGACGACGAGGACGACGCCCCCGCGCAGACGGTCATGGTCGCGGGCGCCACCGCCGACCCCGTCAAGGACTACCTGAAGCTGATCGGCAAGGTGCCGCTCCTCAACGCCGAGCAGGAGGTGGAGCTCGCCAAGCGCATCGAGGCGGGTCTCTTCTCCGAGTACAAGCTCGAAGAGGAGGAGGACCACAAGCCCGCGTTCAAGCGCGAGCTGGAGATCCTCGTCGAGGACGGCCGCCGCGCCAAGAACCACCTGCTGGAGGCCAACCTCCGCCTCGTGGTCTCGCTGGCCAAGCGTTACACCGGCCGCGGCATGCTCTTCCTGGACCTGATCCAGGAGGGCAACGTCGGTCTGATCCGCGCGGTGGAGAAGTTCGACTACACCAAGGGCTTCAAGTTCTCCACGTACGCGACCTGGTGGATCCGGCAGGCGATCACCCGCGCCATGGCCGACCAGTCGCGCACCATCCGCATCCCCGTCCACATGGTCGAGATCATCAACAAGCTCGCCCGTGTGCAGCGCCAGATGCTCCAGGACCTCGGCCGCGAGCCCACTCCGGAGGAGCTGGGCAAGGAACTCGACATGACCCCCGAGAAGGTCATCGAGGTCCAGAAGTACGGCCGCGAGCCGATCTCCCTGCACACCCCGCTGGGTGAGGAGGGCGACAGCGAGTTCGGTGACCTCATCGAGGACTCCGAGGCGGTCGTCCCGGCCGACGCCGTGTCCTTCACCTTCCTCCAGGAGCAGCTCCAGTCCATCCTGGGCACGCTCTCGGAGCGCGAGGCGGGCGTGGTCTCCATGCGCTACGGCCTCAACGACGGGCAGCCGAAGACCCTGGACGAGATCGGTCGCGTGTACGGGGTCACCCGTGAGCGCATCCGCCAGATCGAGTCCAAGACCATGTCGAAGCTGCGCCACCCGTCGCGTTCGCAGGTGCTGCGCGACTACCTCGACTGATCCGGCCCCGGCCCCGCGGGCCGGTGGTGGAACGCGGAAGCCCGCGCCGTTCTCAACGGCGCGGGCTTCCGCGTTCGGGCCGCGTCCCTCAGGCGGCCGGGTGTTCGAGCATGTGTTTCAGCTTCTCCTCGCCCCGGGGCATCTCCTTGCGGGCGAAGGGCCGCACCAGGAGCGGGACGAGGGCCCGCCCGACGCCGTGGCCCTCGAAGTCCATGGCGAGGGTCACCCGGGAGCGCCGGCCGTCGCCGAGGGGTTCGATGGTGCCCCGCACGTCGGGCCGTACGGGGCCGTCGATCCCGTGCAGGTGCCAGCTCCTGGGCGGGTCCAGTTCCAGGAACTCGATGGTCGTGGGGAACTCCCGCCCGCCGATCCGCCGGGTGACCTCCACCTGGGAGCCGACGTGGACCGGCATGTGGCCCAGCGGGCGGACCGACACCGCGCTGTCCTGCCATTCCGGCAGGTGGGTCGGGTCCGTCACGTAGGAGAAGACCTCCGCCGGGCTGCGGGAGATGTCGATGGTTTCTCTGATCGCCGACATGGCGACCCCCTTGCGACCCCCTGGTCGGTCCCCTGTGACCACGCTACCCGGCGGACCGGGCGGCGGACCGCTGTTTGCGGGCGGCCATCAGCGCGTAGAGCAGGACGCCCGCGAAGAGGAACAGCACGCCCTGGTACACGGCCGCGTAGCCGGATCCGGCGACCAGCCACATGGAGAAGGCGAAGGCCAGAGCGGCGAGGACGGCGTCGCGCACCAGCCGCCCGCGCCGGACCCGCTCCCCCTGGCCGGAGGCCAGGAAGTAGAGCTGTGCGGCGGTGGACAGCAGGTAGGGGACGGTGGCCGTGAAGGTGGTGACCAGCACCAGCGTCTCGAAGACGCCCGCGGAGCCCGCCGTGTAGTTGTAGACGGTCAGCGCGGAGGCCAGCACGGCGGTGACCAGGACGCCGACCACCGGGACCCCGCGCCTCTTCGTCTCGAAGACCTTGGGGAAGAGCCCGTCCCGGGCGGCGGCGTACGGGGTCTGCGCGCTGAGCAGGGTCCAGCCGTTGAGCGCGCCGACCATCGAGATCACCGCGGCGCAGGCGACGGCCGTGCCGCCCCAGGTGCCGCCGAACATCGCGTCGACGGCGTCGGAGAAGGGGGCCTGCGAGGAGACCAGCTTCTCGTGGGCGACCAGCCCGAAGACGGAGAGGGTGCCGAGGAGGTAGACGACGGCGGCGCCCGCGGTGCCGAGGATGGTGGCCCGGCCGACGTTGCGGGCCGGGTCGCGGACCTCGCCCGCGCTCACCGCGGCGGATTCCACTCCGAGGTAGCTGAAGAGCAGGATCGCGGCGGAGGCCGAGACGGCCCCGACGGGGCTCTGGCCGGTGGCCTGGAAGGGGCCGAGGTTCGCCGGGTCGAAGAAGAACAGCCCGCCGACGGCCACCAGCAGCAGCGGGGCCAGCTTCAGGACGGTCGCGACGAGCTGGACGGCGCCCACGTAGCGGGTGCCGGCGAGGTTGGCGAGGGCGGGCAGCCACTGGACGGCCAGGGCGGCCAGGCACATGGACCACCGGTGGGCGCCGACGGCCGGGAAGAGCACCCCGAGGTAACCGACGGCCGCGACCGCGAGGGCGGCGTTGGAGACCCAGGTGGTGATCCAGTAGCTGTAGGCGGCGAGGAATCCCGCGAAGTCGCCGAACGCGGCGCGGACGTACACGTACGGTCCGCCGGTCTGCGGGTGGCGCTCGGCGAGCCGGCCGAAGACCAGGGCCAGGGCGATCGCACCGGCGGTGAGGACGCCGAAGGCCACCAGGCTGACCGTGCCGAACGGTGCCACCGAGGCGGGGAGCAGGAAGATCCCGCCCCCGATGACGTTGCCCATGACCAGGCAGATGGCGACCGGCAGGCCGAAGCGGCGGGCGTGCCGGTCCCCGGGGCGGGCACCCGACGGGGCGGCGGCGGACCCGGGGGCCGTGGGTGCCTCGGGGGCCGTGGGGGCTTCGGGGGCCCGGTCGGCCTCGGTCGGCGGGGCTGCGGTGCTGGTCATCGGTGGTGCGCCTCGGGATGTCTCACATGGTGGGCAGGTCAGCACATGGTTGACCACGCCGGAGTCGGCACCAAATCACCGGTTTTCGTCCGGCGCCGACACCCCTGCGGAAGGAAGGGTTCCGCCCAGCGGGCCGTCCGGCCGGTGATCTTCCGGACGCCGGCCGGTGCCCGTCAGCGGGACCTGCGGGCCGTCCGCCTCCCGCAGCCAGCGGCGCAGTACGTGGTGCACGGCCTCCGCGCCGACCGGCGCCGGGCCGGGATCCGACAGCTCCGTCGGCCACATCAGGAAGGGGTGGCCCTGCTCCCCGCCGAGGCCCCCGTGCGAGCCGATCTGCTCCTCGAAGGCGTGCACGGCCCCGGTCTCCGGGTCGTAGGCCGAGTTGACCATGATGTCCGCCGCGTGCGGGAACGAGTCCGTCCGGCGGACCGCGTCGGCCGCGCCCGGGCCGAAGGCCGCCAGCAGCTCCTCCGCCGCGCCGGGCACGTCCAGCCGGGCCGCCGCCCCGCCCGGCCCGAGCACCTCCCCGTCCACCAGGAGGAAGCCCACGCCCGGATGGCCGGCCAGGGTGGGCAGCAGGGCGGGGTGCGTCCGCTCGATCCACCTCCGTGAGGCCCGCCCCGGCACGTCCGGGAAGGAGATCAGCCCCAGGTTGCCCGAGGCCAGCACCACCGGATCCGGCCCGGGCTCCGGGCGGACCTCCTCGTCCGCCTCCTCCACCGGCCGGTGCAGGGCGGCCCGTACGGCCGCGCGGGCCTCGGCCCCGCTGCGGGTCCGGCCGGCCCGGCGCGGGACGGGCAGCCCGCAGCCGGCCCGGACCAGGTCCTTCAGGCTCAGCCCGTAGCAGCCGAGGAAGGTCTCCCCGGGACTCTGGCCGTGGTCCGACAGCAGGACGATCCGGTACTCCCGCGGCGCGTGCTCGGCGACCCGGGCGATCAGCGCCAGGCTCCGGTCGAGGCGGGCCAGCACCTGGTCGGTGTCGCGGCCGTGCGGTCCCGAGTGGTGCGCGACCTCGTCGTAGGCGACCAGGTCGGCGTAGACGCAGGTGCGGCCCGCGAGCATGTCCCCGATCACCGCGTAGACGACCACGTCCCGTTCGATGACCGTCGCGAAGGCCCTGATCAGCGGGTACAGGCCACCGCGGGAGATCCGGGGCGTCACCTTCCGGACCCGGGCGCGCAGCGACTGGCCGATCTCCCGGACCACCTCGGCGGCCAGCGACAGGGTGGTGCGCACCGCGTTGGCCGGATCGGAGAAGTAGGCGAAGTACCCGGAGCGGGAACGGTTGGCCGGGCCCCGGCGGGCGGCCACCGACAGCACCAGGGCCAGTTGGTCGGCGCCCCCGCCGAAGAGGTTGCCGCGGCTGGCGCCGTCGAGGGTGAGCAGGCCGCCGTCGGCGGTGCGCTCGACGGCGCGGCGCTGGAGTTCGGCCGCGCTGGTGGGCCGGTTGCAGACCATCACCTCGCGGGTGTCCTTCTCGTACCAGCGGAAGGCCGGGACGTCGAAGTTCGAGCCGTGCAGGATGCCGAGCTGGCTGGCGCCGGTCTGGCTGGACCAGTCGGTGCGCCAGGACGTCACCCGGTGGCTGCGCTCCAGCCAGTCCGCCACCGTCGGCATCAGGCCCTCGGCCGCGGCGCGCCGCAGCACCTCGAAGCCGACCCCGTCGAGCTGCACGAACACCAGTCCGGGGCTGCCTCCCGGGGGCGGGCCGTGGCGGCGCCGGCGGCGGTCGGCGAGCCGGTACAGGCGGCGCCGGTACGCCTCGTCGTCGCGTACCGCGAGGGCGGTGGAGGTGGCCGAGGCCACGGCGGACATCACCGCCGCGACGACCACCGCGGTGTCGGGGGCGACCTCGGCGCCCCGCTCCCCCGGGATCAGGTTCAACGCCATCAGCAGCAGCGAGCCGTTGAGGAAGAACACCAGCAGCCCGAGGACCAGGGCGGGCACGAGCAGCAGGGCGCGTACGAGGGCGGGCCAGACCAGGGCGCTCAGCAGGCCGAAGGCCCCGGCGGCCCAGGCGGCGGTCAGCCCGACCCGGGTGACGCTGTCCCCGTCGGCGGACTGGAGGCGGAAGTCGGGCAGGAGCGCGGCGAGCGCCAGCATGGTGAGGGTGGACACCGCCCACACGACGAGTACCCGTACCAGTGCGCCGCCCGCGGCCCGCCACCGCAACCGCCCTCGCCTCACGCCGTACCGCCTCACTCCACGAACCGCGCCCCGCCCGCGGTCCCCTCGCCAGCGTCGCACAGGGCGGTGGACCGGGCCGCCCGACACGGGTGGCGCACGGATGCGGTGCACGGGCGTGCGGGAGGGGTGTGCGGAACGGGCGGCCGGGCGGCCTACGTGCCGTCGTACCCGGCGGTGGGCATGGACAGCCGGCGGTGCACCTCGGCCTTCATGGCGGGGGTGTAGTGCGGTTCGTCGAGTCCGGCGGTCTCCAGGCGGACCCCGCGGCGGGCACACTCGGCGGTGAACTCCTCGACGGAGCGCAGCGCGCGGGCGAGGACGCGCCGGTTGGGGGCGACGAACAGGTCGACCTGTCCGGCGTCCACGTCGCACCAGAGTCCGCAGTGGTCGGCCCGCAGCCCGTAGAAGAGCAGGTGGCGGGTGACCACGTAGCCCTGCTCGGCGGCCCAGCGCGCACACATGGCGTGCTGGCTGCGGGTGTCCACGGCGAAGGGGTCGGCGTCGAGTTCCTCTAGCGGGGCCAGGCTGGCGATCGCGGCCACGCGCAGCTCATCCATGGCGCCCGACCCTACTCCGATCCGGGCTCCGGGAGGAGGGGGCCGTCGGGTTCCGGTTGTCCGCGACCGCCTTGCGCGCGGATCGGCGGGGGAAGACCTACGCTCGGTGGACCGCGGGGGCCGAGGGAGGGAGTGCCGGGGTGCCGGTGGAGATCACCTGGTGGGGTCATGCCACGTGCACGGTACGGGATTCGGGGGTGCGGGTGCTGACCGACCCGTTGTTCGCCCGGCGGTTCGCGCACCTGCGGCGGCGCCGCGGTGCGGTGCCCCCGCCGGAGGCGGCGGAGGCGGACGTGGTGCTGGTGTCGCACCTGCACGCCGACCACCTGCACCTGCCGTCGCTGGCCCGGCTGCCGGTGGGCAGCCGGCTGGTGGTGCCGCGCGGGGCGGGCCGGGCGGTGCCGGGGCTGGCCCGGCTGGCGCGGATCCGCCGGCTGGCGGTGACGGAGGTGGCTCCGGGGGACGAGGTCGCGGTGCGGGAGGGTGTACGGGTACGGGCCGTCAGCGCCCGGCACGACGGGCGGCGGCTGCCGTTCGGACCGCAGCGGGCGCCGGCCCTGGGGTACGTGGTCCAGGGCGCGGCCCGCACGTACTTCGCCGGGGACACCGGGCTGTTCGAGGCCATGGCCGAGGAGGTCGGGCCGGTGGACGTGGCCCTTTTGCCGGTCGGTGGCTGGGGGCCCTACCTGGGGCCGGGGCACCTGGATCCGGAGCGGGCGGCGCGGGCGGCGGCGCTGCTGGGGCCGACGGCGGCGGTGCCGGTCCACTACGGGACGTACTGGCCGATCGGCATGGACGCGGTGCGGCCGCACGAGTTCCACTCGCCGGGCGAGGAGTTCGCCCGGTGCGCGCTGCGGCTCGCGCCGGAGGTGGCCGTACGGGTCCCCGGGCACGGGGAGCGGGTGCGGCTGCCGTGACGCCGTGGTGGGTGGCGGCGGAGGTGGTCGGCCGGGTGACGCCGGAGACCACGCAGCGGGCGGTGGGATATCCGGCGCTGTTCGTGCTGGTGGCCCTGGGGGCGCTGGTGCCGGTGGTTCCGACGGGGGCGCTGGTGAGTTCGGCGGCCGTGGTGGCCTTCCATCAGCAGTCGCTGCCGTTCGGGGTGCTGGGGGTGTTCGCGGTGGCGTCGGTGGCGGCCTTCTGCGGTGACGTGGCCCTGTACTGGCTCGGGCAGCGGGGGGTGCGGTCGCGGGGCGGCTCGCGGGGGCTGGAGTCCCTGCGGGGGCGGGCCACGCCGGAGCGGCTGGAGCGGGCGCAGGCCCGGCTGGACGAGCACGGGGTGCTGGTCCTGGTGCTGTCGCGGCTGGTCCCGGCGGGGCGGATCCCGGTGATGCTGGCCTGTCTGCTGGGCGGGGTGCCGCTGCGCCGGTTCGTGCGGGGGGACGCACCGGCGTGTCTGGCCTGGGCGGCGACGTACGCGCTGATCGGGATCGTGGGCGGCTCGCTGTTCTCCGAGCCGTGGAAGGGCGTGGTCCTGGCGGTGCTCCTGACACTGCTGATCAGCGCGGTCCCGGCGCTATGGCGCCGACTGCGACCCGAGGAACCGTACGGACCGGGCCGGGACAACGGCCCGGACGGAACGGACCCGGCGGGCCCGGCGGGCCCGTGAGCCCGGGCGGGCCGGTGGGGCACGGCTGCTCCGGCGGCGGGGCCCGGCCGGGGTCGCTGTGGGGTTGTCAGAGGGCCAGGCCGGGGATGCGGTGGGCCCAGGGGCGGGCGGCTTCGAGTTGGGCGCAGACCTGGAGGAGGGTCGCCTCGTCGTGCTGCCGGCCCACCAGCTGGACGGCGAGCGGCAGTCCGTCCGTCCCGAAGCCGGCCGGGAGGGAGGCGGCGGGGTTGCCGGTGACGTTCCACAGGGCCGTGTAGGCGATCATCGGGAGGGAGCGCAGCATCGCCCCGGCCAGGCCCGCCCCGTCCAGGGCGCCCACCCGCCGGGGGCGCCGGGCGAGCGTCGGGGTGAGCAGCAGGTCGGCGCGGTCGAAGACGCGGTTGGCCCGTACCGCCATCCGCTCCCCCGCGCGCACGGCCCGTTCCACGGCCGCCTCGGGTACCAGCCGGGCGAGCCGCAGGGTCTGCCGGGTGCGGCGTTCGAGCAGTTCGGGCCGGTCGGCGGTGCGGGCCTCCGCGCGGACGCCCCCGCAGAACTGCGGCAGGAACGCCGCCGTGGTGTCGGGGTAGCGGGGGTCGACCTCCCGTACGTCGTGGCCCAGTTCGCGCAGGGCCGTCACCGTCCGCCGCAGGGCCGCCACGTGTTCGGGGTGGGGGCGCACGCCGGGTACCGCGGGGGTGGCCGACCAGCCGATCCGCAGCCGGCCGGGCTCGGTGGAGGCCGCCCGCACGAAGCTCGTCGGGGCGGGCCGGGCCGCCCAGCGGTCGCCGGGGGCCGGGCCGTCGAGGACGTCGTAGAGCAGGGCGCTGTCGAGCACGGAGCGGGTGAGCGGTCCGATGGTGCCCAGGGCGTACCAGAGGTGGGGGTGCGGGGCCGTGGAGACGCGGCCCCGCTGCGGTTTGAGGGCGAAGAGCCCGCAGCAGGCGGCCGGGATGCGCAGGGATCCGCCGCCGTCCCCGCCGAGCGCGGCGCCGGCCAGTCCGGCGGCGACGGCGGCGGCGCTGCCCCCGCTGGAGCCGCCGGTGGTGCGGGCGGTGTCCCAGGGGTTGCGGGCGTAGCCGTGCGCGGCCGACTCGGTGAACGGCCACTGGCCGTACTCCGGCATCGCCGTCTTGCCGATGATCACGGCGCCGGCCGCCCGCAGCCTGCGGACCGCCTCGGAGTCCCGGGCGGCCGGGACGCGGTGGGCCGCGCCGCCGAACGTGGTGACCTCACCGGCGACGTCGAGCTCGTCCTTGACGGCGACGGGCACCCCGAGCAGGGGCAGGTCCCCCTCGCCGGCCGCGCGGGCCGCGTCGCGGGCGTCGGCCTCGGCGAGGGCCGGTCCGGCGAGGACCGCGCGGAACGCCCCGAGCCGGGGGTCCAGGCGTTCGGTCCGCCGGAGCGCGGCCTCGGTCAGCGCCCGCGCGGTGACCTTCCCGGACCGTACGAGGTCGGCCTGCCGGGCCGCCCCCAGGAACAGCAGTTCGCCGTCGTCCACGTACGCGCCCCTCACGGTGATGTGTGCCGGAACCGGCACGGTATGCCAGGCGGGGCCGGGTGCGACAGGGGGCGACGGGGACGGCGCCGCGGTGTCAGGGCGCGCCGGAGCGGGCGAGGCGGAAGCCGACGTCGTCGACGCGGAAGGCGGGGTGGCTGCGGCGGCGGGCCGAGGCGCGGCAGCTCCAGTGCTCGTCGAACCAGCCGCCGCCGCGCAGCACCCGGTAGGTGCCGTAGACCTCGGGGTCGTAGACGTCCCAGCACCAGTCCCAGACGTTGCCGAGCATGTCGTGCAGGCCCCACGCGTTGGGGAGCTTGCCGCCCGCCTCGCGGAGGGTCCCGTCCGAGTTGCCGCGGTACCAGGCGATGTCGTCGAGGGGGCCGTAGCGCGGGCCGTCGGTGCCGGCGCGGCAGGCGTGTTCCCATTCGGCCTCGGTGGGCAGCCGGTAGCCGTCGGCGGAGGTGTCCCAGGCGGCGCTCTCGCCGTCGAGGCGGTAGGCGGGGGCGAGGCCCTCGTGCAGGGAGAGGGCGTTGCAGAAGCGGACCGCGTCCCACCAGGAGACGCCCTCGACGGGCAGCCGGTCCCCGTGGACGGTGCTCGGGCGCAGACCGGTGACCTGCGCGTACAGCCCCTGGGTGACGGGGAGGGCGGAGAGCCGGCAGGGTTCGAGGGCGACCTGCCAGCTCTGCTGCGTGCGCCGGTCGGACAGGGTCACCCGCCCGGCGGGGATGGAGATCATCGTGAGGTCCGTACCGAGGTCCATGATCAGGTGATCCTATCGGTACGGCCCCCAACCGGTCCGTCCGCGAAGGCTGTTGGGCCCGGGAGCGGCGGATCCGGGGCGGGGGACGGGGCGCCGAGGGTGCGGGAGCCGCCGATGGGGAGGTCCCAGAGGTCCTGGCGGGGCAGGCCCGCGCGGGCCCAGGCGGCGCGGGCGCGGTGCAGGGGTTCCATGACGGGTTCCGCGGAGAGGACGAAGGTGGCCCAGTGCATCGGGGCCATCCGTCGGGCCCCGAGGTCGAGGCAGGCCCGGACGGCCTCCTCCGGGTCGGTGTGCACGTCGCGCAGCCACCAGCGCGGGGCGTAGGCCCCGATGGGCAGGAGCGCGAGGTCGATCCCGGGGTGGCGTCGGCCGATCTCGGCGAACCAGTGGCCGTAGCCGGTGTCCCCGGCGAAGTAGACCTTCCGGCCGGCGGCCGTGTCGGTCAGCACCCAGCCGCCCCACAGGGTGCGGCAGGTGTCCAGCAGCGAGCGCCGGGACCAGTGGTGGGCGGGGACGAAGTCGAAGCGTACGCCGCCCAGTTCGGCGGACTCCCACCAGTCGAGCTCGGTCACCCGGGTGAAGCCCCGGCGGCGGCACCAGCGGGCGAGGCCGGCCGGGACGAACAGGGCGGTGTCGCGGGGCAGCCGCTTGAGGGTGGGGGCGTCGAGGTGGTCGTAGTGGTTGTGGCTGATCACCACCGCGTCGACGGGAGGCAGTTCCTCCCAGCGGACCCCGACGGGGGTCATCCGGGCCGGGGTTCCCAGGATCCGCCGGGACCAGACGGGGTCGGTGAGCACGGTCAGCCCGCCGGTCCGCAGCACCCAGCTGGCGTGGCCGGCCCAGGTGACGCAGACGGCGCCGGGGGTGGCGGCGGGCAGCGGGGCGGGCTCGTACGGCAGGTCGGGGATGCCGCGCAGCCCGTCGGGGCCGGGACGGAAGGCGCCCTCGCGGGCCAGCCGGGCGAAGGCCCGGACACCGGGGAGCGGGGTCGTCAGCCGGTCCGCGAACGAACGCGGCCACGTCCGTGGCCGACCGGCCGCCCGGACCACGGCACCGCCCGTCGTCCCGAAGCCGGGCGGGGCGGGGGCCGCGGAGGCGGCGGGGGCGGGCGGGGGCGCGGCAGCGGCCGCGACGGGCGGGAGCGCGGACGTGGGCAGGGGTGTGGGGGTGGGTGGCGCGGGGGCTTCCGTCTGGTCCCTCATCGGGGAGTCTCCGTTCAGCGCGACCGGTTCGGGCGGGGAAGGTCAGTCGGCCAGCCCGGCGAGCACCGAGCCGAGCCGGTCCAGCGCACCCCGGACGTGCGGCAGCCCCAGCGGATCGCGGGCTCCGAGCGTGGCGAGCCGTTCCTCCGGGGTGGCCCCCAGCAGCGGCCCCGTCGACAGCCGCACGCGCAGCGCGCCCAGGTCGTCCGCGAACCGCTGCCCGCCGGGGGTCGGCGCGCCCAGCCGGGCGCCGAACCAGTCCTCCAGCTCCATCGCGTCGCCCACCCCCTGCCGGGCCAGCCCGGCGCGCAGCGGGTTCAGGTCCGCGTACAGGTGCCGCCCGGCCTGCGGCGGGCGGGCGAGCGCCCCGACGGCCAGCAGTTCCCGGTGCGCGGCGGCGGCGACCGCACCGTGCAGCACGGCGGCCGCGTACGCCCGCCCGGCGACGGCGTCGGGTTCGTCGAGCGCGTGCGCGGCGGCTCCCGCGACGGGCCCGGCGACGAGCGCCCCGGTGGCCGTGAGGACGTCGAGGGTGCGGGCCCTGAGCCAGGTGCCCCGCGAGGTGCCGGGGAAGCGGAGCACGGCGGCGGGCCAGCCGGGCGGCAGCAGGGATCCGGCCAGGTCCACCAGGACGGCGGCCTGTTCGGGGAGCATCTCGGCGGGGCTCAGCACCAGGGTGTCGTACGGCCGGTGCACGGTGTCGCGCCAGCTCTCGTCGCTGACCACGAACAGCCCGGCCGACTCCGCCGCCTCACAGGCCTCCCGCAGCATCTCGGGCGGCGGCACCGTCGCGGTGGGGTCGTCGGCCACCGACAGCAGCAGGACGCGCGGGTCGCCGCCCTCGGCCCGGACCCGCCGGACGGTCTCCAGCAGCGCGTAGGGGTCGGGGATGCCGCCGCACTCCGCCGGGGTGGGCACGTGGTAGGCCCGGCGTCCCAGCAGCCGGACCTGTGGCGTCCACCAGGCGGGACAGGGCCTGGGCAGCATGACGTCGCCGCCGTACGCGGCGAGCAGGGCCAGCAGCAGGGCGGGGGCGCCCGGCCCTGCGGCCACGTTCTCGGGGGCGGTGGCGAGCCCGCGCCGGGCCCAGTGCCGGCAGGCCGCCTCGTGGACGGCCTCACCGCCGCCCGGGGGTTCGGGGGCGGCCCGCCCGGCGGCGTCCGCGAGCACGGCGGTCAGCTCCGGCAGGACGGGCAGGCCGGGCTGAGGCGCGGGCGGGCCGTAGCGGACCGGACCGCGTCCCCGCGCGGCCGAGCGCCAGTCCCCCGACACTCCGGCCGGCCCGTCCGCCATCCCCACCACGTGTCCGCCTCCCGCCGCTGCCACCGCCACCACTGCCGTCGCCGCTGAACGATCAACCCTGACCTTTATACGATTATTCGTCCCGCTGTGCCCGCCGGCCGCGCGCCCTCAGCCGCGCCTCCCGGTCATGGCCAGCAGCCGGGTCTGCGCGTCCGCCCCGGCGGGTACGTCCAGCGGCGCGGCGAACATGCCGCTCGCCGCGAGGCTGTCCACGTAGGGCATGACCTCCTTGATGGCGAACTCCACCAGCCCGTCCGGCAGCCGGTCGTCGGCGCCGATCGCCCGCGCGAGGTCCCAGGTGTGCACGACGCAGTCGGTGGTCAGCTCCGAGCAGTACGCGGACCCGCGCGTGGGCCCGTACGAGAGCGCGACGGTCCGCTCCAGCGCACCGGGCGCGGCGAAGGCGGCGAGCGCAGCGGCCGCCGCCCGGTCCCAGGCGGCCACCGGGTCCGCGCCGAGCAGGTCCCCGTCGAGCCCGTCGCCGACCTCCGCGACCGTGCGGCCCTCGGTGAGCAGGGGCGGGATCCAGCGCTGTTCGCCGGTGACGTGGTTGACCAGGTCCCGCACGCTCCATTCGGTGCAGGGGGTCGGCGCGTCCCACTGGGCGTCCGCGACCTCGCGCACGCGCTCGCCGAACAGCCGCAGCGCCGCGGCGTGCTGTTCGAGCAGCGTCTCCGGCATCGGTCTCACCGTCCTCCGCGGTCGGGTCCCCCCTGGGGCCCACTGTCCTCGCCCCTGCCTTTCCCTGCCACCGACCCGCCCAATCCCCATGGAACACAAGGACCGTGTCCACATGTCAAAACACAGATCTCACATGCCGACCGAGCGGCTACCGTGATCACCACGCTTCGACGACCTTCGACGACGAGGAGTGCCGCCATGAACGCCCCGCACGAAACCCCCCGCGAGAACGCCGTCTACACGCACGGCCACCACGAGTCGGTCCTGCGCTCCCACCGCTGGCGCACGGCGGCCAACTCGGCGGCCTACCTGATCCCCGAACTGCGTCCGGGCATGCGCCTGCTGGACGTGGGCTGCGGACCGGGCACCATCACGGCGGACCTGGCACGGCTGGTGGCCCCGGGCGGCCGGGTCACGGCGGTCGACGCGGCGGCGGACGTCCTGGAGCAGGCGGACGCCCACGTGCGCGAACACGCGCCGGACGCGGTCGTCGACTTCGCCGTCGCGGACGTCCACGCGCTGGGCTTCCCCGACGACTCCTTCGACGTCGTCCACGCCCACCAGGTGCTGCAGCACGTCGGCGATCCGGTACGGGCCCTGCGCGAGATGCGGCGGGTCTGCCGCCCCGGCGGGATCGTGGCCGTGCGGGACGCCGACTACGCGGCGATGACCTGGTACCCGGCCTCCCCGGTCCTGGACGAATGGCAGGCCCTGTACCGCCGGGTCGCCCGCGCCAACGGCGGGGAACCGGACGCCGGGCGGCGGCTGCGCGCCTGGGCCCGGGAGGCGGGCTTCACGGACGTGACCTGCTCGGCCACGGCCTGGTGCTACGCGACGCCGGAGGAGACCACCTGGTGGTCGGCGCTGTGGGCGGACCGTACGACGGCCTCCGCCTACGCGGACATCGCCGTCCGGGGCGGCCACGCCACGCCCGCCGGCCTGGACTCCATCGCCGGGGCCTGGCACGCCTGGGGAGCCCACCCCGACGCCTGGTTCTCCGTCCTGAACGGCGAACTGCTGTGCCGGGTCTGACGGGCCCCGCACCGGCCCCGCCGCGGCCCCCGGGCGCTACCCCTGGGGACGCATGCGGAAGTCGTAGGCCGCGGGCAGCGGGGCGTCCGTGAGGGTGGACCAGATCTCGGAGAGGGTCTCCTCCCCCTCCCGCAGGTCGGGGAGTTCGAAGCCGTCCTCGAAGACCCGGCGGGCGGCGCCCACGTGCCCCTCGGCCGCCAGCAGCCGCGCCGCGAGCAGCCGGAAGCGCCCCTGCTCGCGCAGCACGGGCCGCAGCCGGTCCCAGACCGCGCGGGCCGCCGCCAGGCGTCCGGCGGCGAGCAGCGCGGTCATCGCCTCCCGCCCCAGCGCGGACTCGGCGGCCTCCCACCGCTCGCCGCCCCGGCTCTCCCCCGCCAGGTCCTCGAAGGCCTCCGCGTACCGGTCGGCGGACCGTTCCCGGTCCCCGGCCAGCGCGTCGGCCACGGCGAGGGCGCGCAGCAGCGGCCAGCGGGAGGGCGCCAGCGCCAGCCCGCGTTCCCAGCTGCGCACGGCCTGCGCGGTGTCGCCCGCGTGCCACTGGGCCACGCCCAGGTGGTACTCGGTCAGCGGGTCGGCCGGGGCGGTCTCCAGCATGTCCCGCCAGTGCGGGGCGACCAGCGCCGCCCCCGGCGGCACCACCTTGCGCGGGGTGGGGAACACCCCGCTGCGCCACAGCTCCAGCCAGGGCCGCTGTTCCTCCCCCAGGGTGGACTCGGGGAAGGGGGTGCCGGGGAGCTTGAAGCCCCCGCACAGCACCTCCAGCGCGCCCCAGCCGGAGCCTTCGGCCAGCCGCTCCCCCGGTTCGGTGTCGGCGTGCCCGCGCCACGCCCGGTGGGCGGCCTCCAGCGCCTCGGCCGGCAGCGCGGCGTCGAGGGCCGCCGAGGCCGCGCCGCGCGCCGCCGCCCAGTCGGCGCCGTGGACCGCCGAGGGCTCCGCCGAGAGCGGCCCGTACGCCTCGGTCCAGGCGAACTCCGCCCCGGCCTCCAGCCGTACGTGTTCCAGCTGGGTCCGGGCCAGCCCGGCCTGGATCTCGGCGTAGCCGCCGGTGCCCGGCGCGGTGAGCCATTCCTGCCAGCGCCGGCCGCCCGCGCCCGCGCCCCACACGAACAGCTTGCGGCCGCGCAGCCGCCCGGTGGAGGCCTGCACGAGGCCGTGCCCGTCGGCGTCGAGGGAGGCGATCCAGGGCCGGGCCGCGTCCTGGACCTCGTAGAAGAAGTCCGCCGGGTGGGCGCTGTTCAGCGGGTACGTGCGGTCGGCGTCCTCCCAGCGGGGCACGGGGATCCGGCGCAGCGAGCGCTCGTACCCGAAGTGCCAGGCCTCCTCGGCGGGGGCGAGGACGCGGCGGCCCGGTTCCTCCGGGACGGCGGTGTTGGACCACCAGTACACGGGGACGGGCCGCTCGTGCGGGTTGCGCACGCGGACGCCGACGTGGAGGAAGTCCGAGTCCGCGGGGAGCCACAGGTCCACCTGGAAGGGCAGGTCGCGCAGCCGTTCCCACTCCCACAGCCGCAGCATCGCGCCGCCGTCGGGGGCGGGGACGAGCGCGGCGTGCAGGGGGGCGCAGGACAGGGTGGTGTGTCCGGTGGCGCCGATGTTCCACTCGATGCCGCCGGAGAACCAGGCACCGTTGAGGGCGAAGTTGGCGGGCTGGAACACCGGGTTGCGATAGAGGAGTTCGCGTCCGGTGGGGAGGTGGACGAGGGAGTGGACCCGCCCGCCCAGCCCCGGCAGCACCGTGGCGCGCAGGCGGCCGTTGTCGAGGACGACCGCCTCGAACTCCCGCTCCGCGCGCTCGCGTCCGTAGCCGTCGCGGACCTGTACCGGCAGCAGGGAGCGCAGCGGTTCGTGGCCGATCTGGCGGGCCATGTCGCGCGGCAGCCCGTGGCGCGACCGCTCGTCCAGCTCGTGCACCCCGTCGGGCGCGCGCAGGGCGGGGAGGGGGTTGTCGGGTCCCAACGGGGCTGCCGGGAGGGTCAGTAGGGCACGTCGGACGGTGGTGGCCATGAGGGAATGGAACACGCCGTCCCGGCCGGTGCACAGGGGTTCCGCGCATCACCACCGGTCAGGATTACGCAAAGGAGCCCGTGGCCGGTCCGGCGGGCCGCGGGGTCGCACACATGTCCGCCGTCACGGCCCAGCGTTCGTGGTCCCGCCAGGCTCCGGCCACGTGGAGGAAGTCCGGCGAGAACCCCTCCAGACGGAAGCCGCGCCCGCGGACCAGGGCGATGGAGGCGGCGTTCCCCGGCTGGACGTTCGCCTCCAGGCGGTGCAGTCCGAGGCCGCCGCCCTCCGGCGGGGCGAAGGCGTGGGCGAGGACCAGGTCGAGGGCCTCGCCGAGGAGCCCGCGGCCGGCGGCGTGCGCGAAGGCCCCGTAGCCCAGGGCCCCGCACCGGAAGGCGCCGAGGACGATGTTGTTGATGTTGACGAAGCCCGCGAGGGCCCCGGTGGTGCGTTCGCGGACGAGGAATCCGGCCCGTCCCTCGCCCCCGGCCAGCCGGGCGGCGTAGGGCTCGTACTCCTCCTGCGTGGTGGGCGGGAACAGCCAGGGGGCGTGCAGGGCGCGGCTCTCCCGGGCGCGGGCGGTGAACTCGGGCCCGTCGGCGGGGCGGTAGTGGCTCAGGCCCACCCTCGGGCCCGTCACGAGGTACGCAGGAAATGACATCGCCCCAGGCTAGGGGGTGTGGCAGCATCCCGCTGTGATCATCACCCCCCGGGATTCCGAGGCCGACGGCACGGCGGCCCTGCTGCTCGCGGCGGCCCGCAACAACGCCGAGTGGGTCGCGGCCGTCTGCCGCGACGGCGCCTTCCGCGGCTCCGTGTGGAGCAGCGCGCGGCGCACCCCGCCGCTCTACCCCGACGCGGTCTCCCTCACCCCGCGGGCCTCGGCGGCGGACGTGGTGGCCGGGATCGACACCGGCTCCCCCGGCTGTTCGGTCAAGGACAGCTTCGCCGTGCTGGACCTGGCCCCGGCCGGCTTCGAGGTGCTGTTCGAGGCCCGGTGGATCCACCGCCCGGCGGGGCCGCCCGGACCGGCGGCCCCGGAGGCCTCGGGAGCCGTGCGGTGGTCCGGGGTCCGGACCGCCGCGGAGCTGGCGGCCTGGGAGGCCGCGTGGGGCGGCGGGGCGGGCACCGGGCTGTTCCATACGGAGCTGCTCGCCCGGGACCTGGTCTTCCTCGCGGGGCGCTCCGGCGGGCGGATCGTGGCGGGGGCCGTCGCGAGCGCCGGGGGCGGTGTCGTCGGCGTGTCCAACCTCTTCACGGCGGACGGGCCGGAGTCCGACCCGGCCGGGGCGGTCGACGCGGCCTGGGCGGCCGTCCTGGGAGCCGTCGCGGCCCGCTGGCCGGGCCTGCCGGTGGTGGGGTACGAGCACGGTGAGGACCTCGACGCCGCCGTGCGCGCCGGGTTCACCCCGATCGGCCCGCTGCGCGTCTGGCTGCACACCGCCTGATCCGCCTGACCCGCCCGGCCTACCGCCTGCGCCGGCGGGCCAGGTAGGCCCCGCAGACGGCGCCCAGCAGGGCCGCGGCCAGCAGGGCCACCCACAGCGGCAGCGTGACCTTGGGGACCAGCACCCGGATCTGCGTCGACTGGGTGTTCTGGAAGATCAGGACCAGGGTGAGGACCACCAGGGCGAGGAAGCCCACGCGGCCGGGCGTGAGCAGTGCGCGGCTCCCGCGGCCGTCCTTCGGTGCGTGGCGGGTCATGGCCCCATGATCGCCCCGCGCCCGCCGCGGGGGTCAGCCGTGCAGGGCCAGACGGGGGACGTCGTCCCGTTCGAAGCCGAAGACCTGCGCGTACAGGGACAGCTCCGCCTCCAGCGCCCGCACCATCGTCTCCGCGCGCCGGAAGCCGTGCCCCTCGACCTCGAAGGCGACGTACTCGTGCGGCACGCCGCGCCCCCGCAGCGCGGCCAGCAGCCGCTCGGCCTGGGCGGGCGGACAGACCGGGTCGTCCAGGCCCTGGAGCAGCACGAAGGGCGCGGCGATCCGGTCGGCGCGGGCCACCGGGGAGCGCTCGCGGCAGCGCACGGCCAGGGTCCGCGGGGGTCCGGCGAGACCGTCCACGTAGCGCGATTCCAGGTCGTGGGTCTCGGCGGCGAAGCCCCGCAGGTCCAGGACGGGGTAGATGATCGCGGCGCAGGCGTACAGGTCCGTGGCGGCGAGCGAGGCCGCCGCGGTCCAGCCGCCCGCGCTGCCGCCGCGGATGGCGAGCCGGCCGGGGTCGGCGGTGCCCTCGGCGGCCAGGGCGCGGGCGACGGCGGCGCAGTCCTCCACGTCGACGACGCCCCACTGCTCGCGCAGCCGCTCCCGGTAGGCACGGCCGTAGCCCGTGGAGCCGCCGTAGTTGACCTCGACGACACCGATGCCGCGCGAGGTGAAGTAGGCGATGTGCAGGTCGAGCACGGGCGGCACGTGGTCGGTGGGGCCGCCGTGCGCCCACACCACGTACGGGGGCAGTTCGTCGGCGGGGGCCCGCCGGGCGGGGTGGTGCGGCGGGTAGACGTGGGCGTGGATCTCCCGGCCGCCGGGGCCGGGGAAGGTCCTGCTCTGCGGTTCCGGGTAGTGGGCGGGGTCTACCGGGTCGGTGGCGGGGGCGCCGACCACCCGGGTGTGGCCGGTCGTGGTGTCGAGCTCGACGACCTCGTAGCCGCTGCGGGGGCTCGCGGCGACCCCGTAGACCCGGGTTCCGCTGACGGCCAGCGCGGGCTGCCAGGCGGTCCAGGGGCCGGCCGCGTCGACCAGGTGGCCGCTCTCCGGGTCGAGGACGCCGAGGACGGCGGCGCCCTGGCCGTGCAGGACGGCGATCAGCCTGTCGGGCAGCGGGGCGAGCCAGCTCAGTCCGGGCTTCCACAGCGCGCCGCCGAACTCCTCCTCGCGGGGGCAGAGGTTGACGGCCGCTCCGCCGTGCGGGTCCACCCGGTACGGGTTCCACCAGCCGCTGCGGTCGCTCACCGCGAGCAGCGTTCCGTCGGCCGCCCACGCCACCTGGGCCACGGCCTCCTCGGGGCCGCCGAGGACGGTGCGGGGGGCGGTGAGGGTGCCGTCGGGGGTGATGTCGGCGAGCTGGAGTTCGGTGCCGTCCCAGGGCATCCGGGGGTGGTCCCACACCAGCCAGGCCGCCCGCCGCCCGTCCGGGGAGATCTTGGGGCCGGTCCGGAAGCGGTGGCGGTCGTCGGTGAGCTCCCGTACGGCGGCCCGGTCGTCGGCGGCCGATCCGTCGAGCGGGACGGCGGCCGTGACCCGGCGGACGTCGGCGGGCGCGGGGCCGGTGAACTCCTCCAGCACGCACCAGACCTCGGCGCCCCGCAGCACCGGGTCGGCCCAGCGCAGGCCGCCGCCGACCGGGGAGAGGGGGGTGAGGGGACGGGGGTCCGGACCGCCGGGCGCGTCGGGCTCGTACGCGTACATCCGCTGGTCGGCGTGGTGGACGAACACCACGAGCGGGCCCCCCGCGGGGCGTGGGGCGCCCGCCCAGGGCAGGCCCCCGTACTCGGTGAGGCGGCTGCGCACGTTCCACGGCGCGGGCAGCACCGAGCGGGCGGGGCGGCCGTCGGCGGGCCGGCGCACCAGGGTCCGGCGGCCGCCCTCGCCGGGGCGGGGCTCGGTCCACCACACCTCGTCGCCGACGGTCCCCAGGTACTCGGGGCGGCCGTCGTGGGCTGCGGCGAGCGCGGCGTCGATCGGCGAGGGCCAGCTGCCGTAGGGGCCGTCGGAGGCGGGCGGAGCCATCAGCGGGCGCCCCTCACAGGGTCCGCAGCGCACGGTCGAGGACGCGGACGCCGAAGTGGAGGGCGTCGACGGGGACCCGCTCGTCGACGCCGTGGAAGAGGGCCCAGTAGTCGAAACCGGGCGGCAGCTTGAGCGGGGAGAAGCCGTAGCCGGTGATGCCGAGCCGGGAGAACTGTTTGGCGTCGGTGCCGCCGGCCATGCAGAAGGGGACCACGTGCCCGTCGGGGTCGAAGTGTTCGACGGCCTCGCGCAGGATCCCGTAGGTCCGTCCGTCCACGGGGGCTTCGAGGGCGACCTCCCGGTGGCGGAACTCCCAGTCGACGTGGGGCCCGGTGAGGACGTCGAGGGTGGCGGCGAACTCGGCTTCGCCGCCGGGCAGCGTACGCCCGTCGATGTACGCGGTGGCGCGTCCGGGAACGACGTTCAGCTTGTAACCGGCTTCCAGCATCGTCGGGTTGGCGCTGTTGCGGACGGTGGCCTCCACCAGGAGGGCGGCCGGTCCCAGCTTGCCGAGGACGGCGTCGAGGTCGAAGCCGGGGGCGCGGGGATCCACCGACAGGCCCTGGAGGGAGGCGAGTTCGGTGATGCAGGCGGCGACCGTGCCGGTGAGCCGGACCGGCCACTCGTGTTCGCCGATGCGGGCGACGGCGGCGGCGAGCCGGGTGACGGCGTTGGCCCTGTTGGGCTTGGAGCCGTGTCCGGTGGTGCCGTGCGCGGTCAGCTTCAGCCAGGCGGTGCCGCGCTCACCGGCCGCGATGGGGTAGAGGGACCGGCCCGGCCCGGTGTGCAGGGTGAAGGCCCCGGACTCGCTGATGCCCTCCGTGCACCCCTCGAAGAGGTGCGGGTGCTGGTCGGCGAGGAAACCCGACCCGTCGACGGCGCTGTCCTCCTCGTCGGCCGTGTAGGCGATCACGATGTCCCGGCGCGGCCGTACGCCCAGGCGCGCCCAGGCCCGTACGACGGCCAGCACCATCGCGTCCATGTTCTTCATGTCGACGGCCCCGCGGCCCCAGACCACACCGTCGCGGACCTCCCCGGAGAAGGGGTCCACGCTCCAGTCGGCGGCCTCGGCGGGGACCACGTCGAGGTGGCCGTGGACGAGGAGGGCGGGCGCGGTGGGGTCGGTGCCCTCGACACGGGCCACCACGTTGGTCCGGCCAGGGGTGCGTTCGAGCAGGGCCGGCTCCGTTCCGGCGGCGGCGAGGCGTTCGGCGACGTACTCGGCGGCGGGCCGCTCGCGGCAGTCGCCGCCGCCCCGGTTGCCGGTGTCGATCCGGATCAGGTCGGAGGTGAAGGCGACGACCTCCTCGAAGGCCGCCGCGTCGAGCGTGCCGTTTTCGCCGTCCACCCATCGCATGTCAGCCATACTGCTCCTCCACGGCCGCGGAGACGACCGTCGTGACGGCTTTGAAGGTCCGGATCCCCTCGTACATGGTCCCACTGGTGTAGGCGATCCGGCGTTCGGCGCAGCGTTCGACCCCGGGCACCACGGTGGCGGCCATCGACAGGTGTTCGGCGTCGAACTCCACCTCGACCGCGAACGGGCCGCCGCGCACGGGCTCGTACCGGACGGCGAGCGGGACCGCCTCGGCGGCGGCGGCCCGGATGTCGGCGGCGGTGCGGGCGGGGGTGCGGCAGACGGCGGCGTAGCGCGAGACGTGGTCCTTGACGGCGACGGTGCGCGCGTCGGGGGCGTAGGCGGCGGCGTCGGCGCAGGTGAGGTCGTCGCCGGTGACCAGGATGACGGGGACCCCGTACTCGGCGACGACGTGGGCGTTGAGCAGTCCCTCGCTGGCGCGCAGGCCGTTGAGCCAGACGCCGGTGATGGAGTTGGCGAGGTAGGTGTGGGCGAGGACGCCCTCGGCGCCGGCGCCCGTGTGGTAGCCGACGAAGGCGACGCCGTCGACGTCCCCGTGCTGCACGCCTTCGACCATGGAGAGGGACTTGTGGCGGCCGGTGAGCATCTCGGCGCGGGCGTCGAGCCGCTCCAGCAGCAGGTTGCGCATGGTCCAGTGGGCCTCGTTGACGAGGACCCGGTCGGCGCCCCCGTCGTAGAGGCCGAGCACGGCGGCGTTCACATCGGAGGTGAACATCGCGCGGCAGCGCTCCCACTGGGCGGTCCCGGGCAGTACGTCGGCGGGCCAGGTGACGCCGGTGGCGCCTTCCATGTCGGCGGAGATGAGGATCTTCATCGTGCCCCCGGTGGGTCGGGTCGCGGAAGGCCCCACCCTAGCCGCCGGGGCCCCTCCGGTCCCGGGGGCCACGCCCGGGGGCGCGGCGGCGGCCCGGGTCCCGGGCGGCTCACCGCGGCGGGGAAAACCACCCGAACCGGTGAGCCGCTCGCGGGGGCGTGGCGGCAACGGCCTTGCTCAGGACTCGACTTCCTTCGCGAGGTTCGCGAGGACGGTGTCGTAGATGCGGCCGAGGCCCTTGGGCGCGAAGGTGCGCTCGAAGAAGCCGCCGATGCCGCCCGCGCCGTTCCAGACGGTGCTGACCACGGCCTTCGACTTGCCCTCGCCCGCGGGGGTCACGGTCCAGGTGGTGACCATGGAGGAGTTGCGGTCCTTCTCCACGAGCTGGCCGTCGGTGGGCTCGGTGACCTCCAGCAGGCAGTCCCGTACGCGCTTGCTGGTGGCCTGGAGCTTCCAGTGGACCAGGGTGCCCTCGCCGTCGCCGCCCTCGCGGACCTCGTACTCGCTGAAGTGCTCGGGGAGCAGCTTGGAGCGGCTGCCGGTGTAGTCCGCGAGCGTGTCGAACACGGTCTCCGCGTCGGCCCCGATGATGCGCTCCGTGGTGGCCTCGACCTGCCCCATACCTGTTCCTCCAGCAATCGTTCTCGCTCGTCGGCGGCAAGCCAACCACCTCCGGGGCGGGCGCCCAAATCCGGGGTCCGGGAGACCGGGGCCCCCGGGGCGAGCCCCGTGACACCCGGGGGTACTCCATCTGCGGCCCGGGGCACACGAGCGGTCCGCGCCCCGGCCGCGGCGCCGCCGCTCCCGCCCGGCCGGGCCGCGCGCACGGGCGGGCGCGGGCGGACCGGGCGGGGGCGGCCCGGTACCGGCGCCCGGTCACCCGCCAAGTCCGCCGACCCGTGGCCGAATTCGGCGCCGGCCCGGCCGGGCACCGGGCGGACCGGGCCGCGGCCGCCGCGGAGCCGCCCCGGAATCCGGTTCCCGCGGGGCCCGCCCGGCTCCCCCCGCGGTGATCACCCCGATGGCCGCGCGCGCCTGCCGAGGGGTCATCACATCGGGCCAATAGGCTGCCCAATCCCGTCTTCCCGCGACGGTTTCCGGGACGATTCCGCCCAGAACCCTCGGCTGGGAGGCCCCATGCTGCACCCCGTTCCGCATCCGTCGAAGAAGCGCGCCGCCGTACTGCTGTCGCTCTCCGCCGTCGCCGCCGCCCTCGCGAGCCCGGTCGTCGCGGCTCCGGCGCCCGCCCCGGCACCCGCGCCGGCTCCCGCCGCGGCCGCCGCCCTGCGCTGGAGCGGCTGCGCGACGCCCCGCTACCCGACGCTCCAGTGCGCCTCCCTCAAGGTCCCGCTCGACCACGACCGCCCCGCCGGGCGGCAGATCTCCCTGGCCCTGACCCGGGTCCCGCACGCCGCGGCCACCTCCCAGGGCCCCCTGCTGGTCAATCCCGGCGGCCCGGGCGGCAGCGGCCGCACCCTGGCCGGCTTCGTCGCCTCCGCGCTGCCCAAGGACGTGGCCGCCCAGTACGACGTGATCGGCTTCGACCCCCGGGGCGTGGGCAGGAGCGAGCCCGCCCTGGACTGCGGGGCCGGTCACTTCAAGCCGGTCCGGCCGGACTCCGTACCGCTGGACCCGGCGACCGAGCAGGCCAACCTGGAACGGGTGCGGTCCTTCGCCGAGTCCTGCCAGACCAAGCACGCGGACGTCCTCCCGTACGTGGGCACCGTCTCGGCCGCCCGCGACCTGGAGGTGCTGCGCACGGCCCTGGGCGCCGAGCGGCTCAGCTACTTCGGCTATTCCTACGGGACCTACCTGGGCGCCGTGTACGCCCGCCTCCACCCGGACCGGGTGCACCGCCTGGTGCTGGACTCCGTGGTCGACCCGGGCGGGGTCTGGTACGAGGACAACCTCGCCCAGGACCAGGCCTTCGACGCCCGCCACAAGTCCTTCCTGGCCTGGGTGGCCCAGTACGACGCCACCTACCACCTGGGCACCGACCCGGCCGCGGTCGAGGAGCGCTGGTACGCGATGCGCACGGCGCTGCGGTCCGCTCCGGCGGGCGGGAAGGTGGGGCCGGCGGAGCTGGAGGACACCTACATGCCGGGCGGCTACTACAACGGCTACTGGCCGGCCCTCGCCGAGGCCTTCGCCGCGTACGCGGTGCGCGAGGACCCGAAGCCGCTCGTGGCGGCGTACGAACGGTTCGGGGCGGTGGAGCCGTCGGCGGGCAACAGCTACAGCGTGTACACGGCGGTGCAGTGCCGGGACTCGGCCTGGCCCCGGGACTGGAACACCTGGCGGGCCGACATGTGGCGCACGCACGCCAAGGCGCCCTTCATGACCTGGAACAACGCCTGGTACAACGCCCCGTGCGCGTTCTGGAAGACGGAGCCGCTCCGGACGCCGGACGTGACCAACCACGACCTGCCCCCGGCGCTGCTGTTCCAGGCCAGCGAGGACGCGGCGACCCCCTTCGAGGGCGCGGTGGCCATGCACGACAAGCTGGCCGGCTCGGCGCTGGTGGTGGAGGAGGGCGGCGGCAACCACGGCGTCGCCCTGAGCGGGAACAAGTGCCTGGACGAGAAGCTCGCCGCGTACCTGAGGACGGGTCAGGCCGCGGACGCCGCCTGCCCTGCCCAGCCCGCGCCGAAGCCCGCGACGGCCACGCGCGCGGTGCCCCCGTCGGCCGGGGGAGCCGCCCTGCACGGGCTGCTGGGGTTCCGCGGCTGACCCGTACCCGGCAAGATCGTGTCCATGACCACTTCTGAGAACGACGGCAGCGGGCTCACCCGGATCACGGCGCCCGAGGGGGTCGCCCCCGGACACGGCTACCACCACGTCGTCTGGGGGACGGGTCGGTTCGTGGCCGTCTCCGGGCAGTGCGCCCTCGACGAGAAGGGCGAGGTGGTCGGCGAGGGCGACCCGGCGGCCCAGGCCCGGCAGGTGTTCGAGAACCTGCGCCGGTGCCTGGCCGCGGCCGGGGCGGGGTTCGAGCACGTGGTGAAGCTGACGTACTTCATGACGGACACCGCCCACTTCCCGGCCGTCCGGGCCGCCCGTGACGCGGTGCTCCCCCCGCACCTGCTGCCGGCCTCCTCGGCGGTGGTGGTCTCGGCCCTGTTCCGGCCGGAGCTGCTGATGGAGGTAGAGGCGTACGCGATCGTCCCGGAGCCGGGCGGCCGCTGAAGGCCGGGCCCGCCGGTCACGCCACCAGGCCCTGTCGTCGAAGTGGCGCCCGGCCCGCGGCGCCGCTTCGACGACAGGACCTAGGCGTCCGGGTGGCCCGCCAGCAGGCGGCCGAGGGCGTCGGTGGCCGCGGACGCCAGCCGGGGGTGGGCCTGGGCCCGGACCAGGACGTCGCGGGCCCGCGGGTCGGCCAGCGCCCCCAGCCCCTCGACGCAGGCCAGGGCCACCCGCCAGTACGGGTCGTGCGGCGCGAGCAGCCGCGACAGGGTGGCCATCAGCGCCGGCGCCGACTCGGGGGCCCGCAGCGCGGCCAGCAGCCGGACCGGGTGCAGGGCGTAGGCGGTGCGCAGGGTGTTCGTCGCCAGCGAGGCCGCCGCGCGGGCGGTGCGCGGGTCCCCGAGGACGGCGAGCGCCTGCGCGGCGGCCTCGCAGCGCGCCGGGTCCCGGTGGTTGAGCAGCAGCACCAGCGGCTCGAAGGCGCGCCGATCCCGGGCCAACCCGAGCCGGTAGGCCGCCAGTTCGCGCGCCCACAGGGGCCGCCCGGCGGAGGTCAGCGACGCGGCCAGCGCATCGGGACCCGCCACGAGCAGCTCCTCGTACTCCGGCGATCCGTCCGCCTCGGCCCGCAGGCGCTCCAGCACGTCGTTCACACGGCCACCCTAGGGCTCGGCGGGCCTCGCCACGCCCCGTTCGGCGGAGTTCCGCGACCCCGGCTGATCGATCATCGATGATCGGTACATTTGGGCGGTACAGGTCACATCTCCGTGCTCTGGCGCGCCAGTTACCGCGGGGTTAATGTCGATCCCACACGCACGGGACCGGCCTGGTGACGCAGCCGCCCCGTGCCAGTCGGTTCACCGCACCTCTCGTACACACGGCAGGACCCCGGGACAGGGTCGTGCCGCCCAGGCCCGCCGCACCCGGTCTTCCCGGGCGCGAGCACCGTGGGCCCGCCCCGCACGGCACGCCCGTACGGCTCCGCGCGCACCGCGTCGACGCCCCGCGTCCCCGCACCGCGTTTCCGCACGTTCCGCCGTTCCCGCCGTTCCCGCACCCCTTCGCCGTACGGCACCCCGCGCGCGCACCGTGCCCCGCGCGCGCTTCCCAGTCGTCACCCTCATTCCACTGGAGTCCCGCGATGGACCTTCCGTCCACGTCCAGTCAGTCCACCCCGTCCAGCAGTCCGCGCACCGTCGCCGTCGTCGGCCTCGGCACGATGGGCACCGGCATCGCCGAGGTCCTCGCCCGGGCCGGCCGCGAGGTCATCGGCATCGACGTCAGCGAGGCCGCCGCCCGCCGGGCCACCGCCTCCCTCGCCGCCGCCACGGCCCGCTCCGTCGCGAAGGAGCGCCTCACCGAGCAGGAGCGCGAGGGGGTCCTGGCCCGCTTCCGCACCTTCACCGACCTCGGCGCCGCGGCCGACGCGGACCTCGTCATCGAGGTGGTCCCGGAGGACTACGACCTCAAGCACCGCCTCTTCGACGAGCTCGACGCGATCGTGCGCCCCGACACGATCCTGGCCACCGGCACCAACGCCCTGTCGGTGACCCGGCTCGCCGCCGAGTCGCTGCGCCCCGAGCGGGTGCTCGGCCTGCACTTCTTCAACCCGGCCCCGGCGATGAAGCTCGTCGAGATCGTCTCCTGCGTGCTGACCGCCCCGCCGGCCGTCGAGGCGGTCACCGAGCTGGCCCGCGAGCTGGGCAAGCAGCCCGTCGCGGTCGGCGACCGGCCCGGTTTCGTCGCCGACGGCCTGCTCTTCGGCTACCTCAACCAGGCCGCCGCCATGTACGAGGCGAAGTACGCCTCCCGCGAGGACATCGACGCGGCGATGCGGCTGGGCTGCGGGCTGCCGATGGGTCCGCTCGCGCTGCTCGACCTGATCGGCGTGGACACCGCCCGCACCGTGCTGGAGGCCATGTACGCCTCCTCCGGCGACCGGCTGCACGCCCCGGCCCCGATCCTCGGCCACCTCGCCGAGGCCGGGCTGACCGGCCAGAAGTCGGGCCGCGGGTTCTACACGTACGAGGCGCCGGGCAGTGCGGTGGTCGTCCGCGACCTGCAGACCCCGCTGGACGGCTCCCTGCTGGGCACGGGCCGCCCGGTCTCCTCGGTGGGCGTGGCCGGTTCGGGGACCATGGCGAGCGGCATCGCCCAGGTCTTCGCGCAGGCCGGTTACGACGTGGTGCTGGCGGCCCGCAGCCAGGAGAAGGCCGAGGCCGCGAAGGCCGCGATCGGGAAGTCCTTGGGCCGTGCGGTGTCCAAGGGCCGCCTGACCGAGGAGGCCGCCGCGCAGACCCTCGGCCGGATCGCCCCGGCCGGTTCGCTGGAGGCCTTCGCCGAGGTGGACCTGGCGGTGGAGGCCGTCGCCGAGGACCTGGCCGTCAAGCAGGAGCTCTTCGCGGGCCTGGACAAGGTGTGCAAGCCGGGCGCGGTCCTGGCCACCACCACCTCCTCGCTCCCGGTGATCGCCGTCGCCCGGGCCACGGCGCGTCCCCAGGACGTGATCGGCATGCACTTCTTCAACCCGGCCCCGGCCATGAAGCTGGTCGAGGTGGTCCGGACCGTCCTGACGGCCGACGACGTGCACGCCACCGTCCGCGAGGTCTGCGCGAAGGTGCGCAAGCACCCGGTGGACTGCGGGGACCGGGCCGGCTTCATCGTGAACGCGCTGCTGTTCCCGTACCTGAACAACGCGATCAAGATGGTCGAGCAGCACTACGCCGGCATCGACGACATCGACGCGGCGATGAAGCTCGGCGGCGGGTACCCGATGGGTCCCTTCGAGCTGCTCGACGTCGTCGGCCTGGACGTGTCGCTCGCCATCGAGAAGGTCCTCCACCAGGAGTTCCGCGACCCGGGCCTGGCCCCCTCCCCGCTGCTGGAGCACCTGGTCGCGGCAGGCTGCCTGGGCCGGAAGACCGGCCGCGGATTCCGTGAGTACGCCCGCCGGTAAGGGGACTCCCCCCGATCCGGCGGTTCCCCGACAGGATGCGTGGGGAGGGCTGCTCGGGTCCGCCGGACCCTCACGGCGGACGAACCCTCCCGGGCCCAGTGCGGGCCCTCCCCCGCATCCACCCCTGTCCGACCCCCCACAGGCGCGCTCCCCTGCGCGAATGAAGTACTTTCGCTCTATGTCCCAGCCCGCCAAGACCTCACCCCGCGCCTCCTCGGCCTCCGACGCCCCGGAGAGCGCGGCCGGCACGCGGGCCGCCGCCCAGCGGCTCAAGATGCGCCGCGAGCTCGCCACGGCGGCCATGGAGCTCTTCGCGACGAAGGGGTACGAGGCCACCACGGTCGACGAGATCGCCGCGACCGCCGGGGTGGCCCGGCGGACCTTCTTCCGGCACTTCCGCTCCAAGGAAGAGGCGATCTTCCCGGACCACGACGACACCCTGATCCGCGCCGAGGCGGTCCTGGACGTGGCCCCGGCGCACGAGCACCCGCTCGACACGGTGTGCCGGGGGATCAAGGAAGTCATGAAGATGTACGCCGCCTCGCCGGCGGTGTCGGTGGAGCGCTACCGGCTGACCCGCGAGGTGCCGGCGCTGCGGGAGCGGGAGATCGCCTCGGTGGCCCGGTACGAGCGGCTGTTCACGCGCTACCTGCTGGCCCACTTCGACGAGCAGGACCACCACGACGGCAACGACGATCCGCTGCTGGCCGAGGTGGCCGCCTCGGCGGTGGTCACCGCCCACAACCACGTGCTGCGGCGCTGGCTGCGGGCCGGCGGGCAGGGGGACGTGGAGGCACAGCTGGACCACGCCTTCTCGATCGTCCGCAAGACCTTCGGTTCCGGGATCGGCGCGGGGCGCACGGCCGTCGCGGACGCCCCGGCCCCTGCTCCCCAGGCGGCCGTGCGCACCGAGGGCGAGGTGCTGGTCGCGGTGGCCCGGACCGACGCTCCGCTCGACGAGGTCATGAGGACCATCGAAGAGGCACTCAGGAACAGGTAGTCACCCTCGTCACAGTGGCCGCTCCCGATTCGGGGGCGGCCACTTTCGTTTGTCCGGCTTGCCCCTACTCGCGGGTAACTCTGATCGATCATCGCTCATCTGCGCAGGTCAATAGGCAAATGAGAGAAAGTTTTGGCACGCGGTGCCTTGCTGAGTGACACGGGGTGCCATACGTTGAATCTCGTCCGGATGTCCCCGCGGCCCACGCCCACTCGGCACGGAACGCGCCCCGGATGCCTGCGTCACCAGGCCCCGCGCACCTCACCACGGGTGCGCCAGCACCACCGCTCCGCCGGACCGACGGCACTCGCAGCACCCACCCGCTCCCACGCACGCAACGCGTACCCCTCAGCGCACCCTCATCAGCGCTCAGCCGGAGGCAACACCGTGAAGGACATCCTGGACGCGATCCAGTCGCAGGCCGCCACGCCCGCCGACTTCGCGGCCCTGCCGCTCCCCGACTCGTACCGCGCGATCACCGTGCACAAGGACGAGACGGAGATGTTCGCCGGGCTCACCACCCGTGAGAAGGACCCCCGCAAGTCCCTGCACCTCGACCAGGTCCCGGTTCCCGAACTCGGTCCGGGCGAGGCCCTCGTGGCCGTCATGGCCTCCTCGGTCAACTACAACTCCGTGTGGACCTCGATCTTCGAGCCCGTCTCCACCTTCAGCTTCCTGGAGCGCTACGGGCGCCTCTCGGAGCTCACCAAGCGCCACGACCTCCCGTACCACATCATCGGCTCCGACCTCGCGGGCGTCGTGCTGCGCACCGGCCCCGGCGTCAACGCCTGGAAGCCGGGCGACGAGGTCGTCGCGCACTGCCTCTCGGTCGAACTGGAGTCCTCCGACGGCCACAACGACACGATGCTCGACCCCGAGCAGCGCATCTGGGGCTTCGAGACCAACTTCGGCGGCCTGGCGGAGATCGCACTCGTCAAGTCCAACCAGCTGATGCCCAAGCCGGACCACCTCAGCTGGGAGGAGGCCGCGTCCCCGGGCCTGGTCAACTCGACCGCCTACCGCCAGCTGGTCTCCCGCAACGGCGCCGGGATGAAGCAGGGCGACAACGTCCTGATCTGGGGCGCGAGCGGCGGCCTCGGCTCCTACGCCACCCAGTTCGCACTCGCCGGCGGCGCCAACCCCATCTGCGTGGTCTCCTCCCCCGAGAAGGCCGACATCTGCCGGGCCATGGGCGCGACCGCGGTCATCGACCGCAACGCCGAGGGCTACAAGTTCTGGAAGGACGAGCACACCCAGGACCCCAAGGAGTGGAAGCGCTTCGGCAAGCGCATCCGCGAGCTGACCGGCGGCGAGGACATCGACATCGTCTTCGAGCACCCCGGCCGCGAGACCTTCGGCGCGAGCGTCTACGTCACCCGCAAGGGCGGCACCATCACCACCTGCGCCTCCACCTCGGGCTACATGCACGAGTACGACAACCGCTACCTGTGGATGTCGCTGAAGCGGATCGTGGGCTCGCACTTCGCGAACTACCGCGAGGCCTGGGAGGCCAACCGCCTGGTCGCCAAGGGCAAGATCCACCCCACCCTCTCCAAGGTCTACTCCCTGGAGGACACCGGGCAGGCCGCCTACGACGTCCACCGCAACCTCCACCAGGGCAAGGTCGGCGTCCTCGCCCTCGCCCCCGAGGAGGGCCTGGGCATCCGCGACCACGAGCTGCGCGCGCAGCACCTCGACGCGATCAACCGCTTCCGCAACGTCTGAGTCCACTCAAAGGCCATAAGGATCGCCTGAGATGACAGAGCGCCAGAAAGACCGTCCGTGGCTCATGCGGACGTACGCCGGCCACTCCACGGCCGAGGCGTCCAACGAGCTGTACCGCCGCAACCTCGCCAAGGGACAGACCGGCCTGTCGGTCGCGTTCGACCTCCCGACGCAGACCGGCTACGACCCCGACCACATCCTCGCCCGCGGCGAGGTGGGCCGGGTCGGGGTCCCGGTCTCCCACCTGGGCGACATGCGGCGGCTGTTCCAGGACATCCCCCTGGAACAGATGAACACCTCGATGACGATCAACGCCACCGCCATGTGGCTGCTGGCGCTCTACCAGGTGGCCGCCGAGGAGCAGGGAGCGGACGTCTCCCTGCTCCAGGGCACCACGCAGAACGACATCGTCAAGGAGTACCTCTCGCGCGGGACGCACGTCTTCCCGCCCGGGCCGTCCCTCCGGCTGACGACGGACATGATCGCGTACACGGTCAACCACATCCCGAAGTGGAACCCGATCAACATCTGCTCGTACCACCTCCAGGAGGCCGGGGCCACCCCGGTCCAGGAGATCTCGTACGCGATGTCCACCGCGATCGCCGTCCTGGACTCGGTGCGCGACTCGGGCCAGGTGCCCGAGGAGCGCTTCGGCGAGGTGGTCGCCCGTATCTCCTTCTTCGTGAACGCGGGCGTCCGCTTCATCGAGGAGATGTGCAAGATGCGCGCCTTCGGCCGGATCTGGGACCAGGTCACCCGGGAGCGCTACGGCATCGAGAACGAGAAGCAGCGCCGCTTCCGCTACGGCGTCCAGGTCAACTCCCTGGGCCTGACGGAGGCGCAGCCCGAGAACAACGTCCAGCGGATCGTCCTGGAGATGCTGGCCGTCACCCTCTCCAAGGACGCCCGGGCCCGCGCCGTGCAGCTGCCCGCCTGGAACGAGGCGCTGGGTCTGCCCCGGCCCTGGGACCAGCAGTGGTCGCTGCGCATCCAGCAGGTCCTGGCGCACGAGAGCGACCTGCTGGAGTACGAGGACATCTTCGCGGGCTCGCACGTGATCGAGGCCAAGGTCGACTCCCTGGTCGCCGACTGCCTGGCCGAGATCGACCGGATCCAGGAGATGGGCGGTGCGATGGCCGCCGTCGAGTCCGGGTACCTGAAGGGCGAGCTGGTCGCCTCGCACGCCGAGCGGCGCGCCCGGATCGAGGGCGGCCAGGACAAGATCGTCGGCGTCAACTGCTTCGAGCAGACCGAGGAGAACCCGCTGACGGCCGACCTGGACGGCGCCATCATGACGGTCGACCCGGCCACCGAGGCCCAGACCGTGGAGCGGATCGTCCGCTGGCGCGCCGAGCGGCAGGAGTCCTCGGACCGGCAGGGCGGCGGCGACCCGTTCGTCTTCCCGACGGTGATGCAGGCCCTGGACCGGCTGAAGGAGGCCGCCGCCGGTACCGAGAACCTGATGGAGGCCACCCTCGAATGCGCCCGGGCCGGTGTCACCACCGGCGAGTGGGCGAACGCCCTGCGCGAGGTGTTCGGCGAGTTCCGCGCCCCGACCGGGGTCTCCTCGGCCCCGGTGGCCGTCACCGCCGAGGAGGGCACGCCGATGGCCCTCGTCCGCGAGAAGGTCGCCCGGACCGCCGAGGACCTCGGCTCCGGCCGACTGCGCCTGCTGGTCGGCAAGCCGGGCCTGGACGGGCACTCCAACGGCGCCGAGCAGATCGCCGTACGGGCCCGCGACGCCGGGTTCGAGGTGGTCTACCAGGGCATCCGGCTGACGCCCGAGGAGATCTCCTCGGCGGCGCTGGCCGAAGACGTGCACTGCGTGGGACTGTCCATCCTGTCCGGCTCGCACAGCGCGCTCGTGCCGGACGTGCTGGAACGCCTCCGTACGGCGGGGGCGGGTGACGTGCCCGTCGTCCTCGGCGGCATCATTCCGAACGCCGACGCCATCGCGCTCAAGGCGGCCGGAGTCGCCGCCGTCTTCACACCCAAGGACTTCGGTATCACGGAGATCATCGGCCGTATCGTCGACGAGATCCGGAAAGCGAACAAGCTCGACCCTCTGGAGGTCTCCGCATGACCACGCCCACGTCTCCCGTGAACCGGCTGCGGCCGCGCCGTTCCTGCCTCGCGGTGCCGGGCTCGAACCCGCGGTTCCTGGAGAAGGCCCAGGGCCTCCCCGCGGACCAGGTCTTCCTCGACCTGGAGGACGCCTGCGCCCCGCTCGCCAAGGAAGGCGCCCGCCACACGATCGTGGACGCGCTGAACAACGGCGACTGGACCGGCAAGACCCGTGTGGTGCGCGTCAACGACTGGACCACCCACTGGACGTACCGTGACGTCATCACCGTCGTCGAGGGCGCCGGCCAGAACCTCGACTGCATCATGCTGCCGAAGGTCCAGGACGCCCAGCAGGTCGTGGCGCTCGACCTGCTGCTGACGCAGATCGAGAAGACGATGGGCTTCGAGGTCGGCAAGATCGGCATCGAGGCGCAGATCGAGAACGCCAAGGGCCTGGTGAACGTCGACGCGATCGCCGGCGCCTCGCCGCGCCTGGAGACCATCATCTTCGGCCCGGCCGACTTCATGGCCTCGATCAACATGAAGTCCCTGGTCGTGGGCATGCAGCCGCCCGGCTACCCGGCGGACGCCTACCACTACATCCTGATGCGGATCCTGATGGCGGCCCGCATGCACGACCTCCAGGCGATCGACGGCCCCTTCCTGCAGATCCGCGACGTGGACGCCTACCGCGAGGTGGCCGGCCGCGCCGCCGCCCTGGGCTTCGACGGCAAGTGGGTCCTGCACCCCGGCCAGGTCGACGCCGCCAACGAGGTCTTCTCCCCCTCCCAGGAGGACTACGACCACTCCGAGATGATCCTCGACGCGTACGACTGGTGCACCTCCGAGGCGGGCGGCAAGAAGGGCTCCGCGATGCTCGGCGACGAGATGATCGACGAGGCCAGCCGCAAGATGGCCCTGGTCATCGCGGGCAAGGGCCGGGCCGCCGGCATGCAGCGCACCAGCAAGTTCGAGATCCCGGAGGCGTAGGGCCATGCAGTTCGGACGCACGTACGAAGAGTTCGAGGTCGGCGCGGTCTACAAGCACTGGCCCGGGAAGACGGTCACCGAGTACGACGACCACCTCTTCTGTCTGCTGACCATGAACCACCACCCGCTCCACATGGACAGCAACTACGCCGAGAACACCACGGACTTCGGCAAGAACGTGGTGGTCGGCAACTACATCTACTCGCTGCTGCTGGGCATGTCCGTGCCGGACGTCTCCGGGAAGGCCATCGCCAACCTGGAGATCGAGTCCCTGCGGCACGTGGCGCCGACCTTCCACGGCGACACGATCTACGGCGAGACCACGGTCCTGGACAAGACCCCGTCGAAGTCGAAGAACGACCGCGGGATCGTCTACGTCGAGACCAAGGGCTACAAGCAGGACGGCACCCTCGTCTGCGTCTTCCGGCGCAAGGTGATGGTCCCGACCGAGACGTACATCAAGGAGCGCGGCGGCGAGCAGCCCGGCCGCCCGCAGCTGAAGGAACAGGGGAAGTAGCCATGGCCCGACTCGCCCAGACCGCCGGGCTCACGGACGTCCAGCGGGAGATCCTCAAGACCGTCCGCGAGTTCGTCGACAAGGAGATCATCCCGGTCGCGACCGAGCTGGAGCACCGCGACGAGTACCCGCAGCAGATCGTCGACGGTCTCAAGGAGCTCGGCCTGTTCGGCCTGATGATCCCCGAGGAGTACGGCGGCCTGGGTGAGTCGCTGCTCACCTACGCGCTGTGCGTCGAGGAGATAGCGCGCGGCTGGATGTCCGTCTCGGGCATCATCAACACCCACTTCATCGTGGCGTACATGCTCAAGCAGCACGGCACGCAGGAGCAGAAGGACCACTTCCTGCCGCGGATGGCGCTGGGCGAGGTCCGGGGCGCGTTCTCGATGTCCGAGCCGGGTCTGGGCTCGGACGTGTCGGCCATCACGTCCAAGGCGGTGAAGGACGGCGACGAGTACGTCCTGAACGGCCAGAAGATGTGGCTCACGAACGGCGGCACGTCCACTCTGGTGGCCGTCCTGGTCCGGAGTGACGAAGGACACCCCGAGGGCACCGCGCCCCACAAGTCGATGACCACCTTCCTCGTGGAGAAGGAGCCGGGCTTCGGAGAGGTCCGTCCGGGCCTGACGATTCCGGGCAAGATCGACAAGATGGGCTACAAGGGCGTCGACACGACCGAGCTCATCATGGACGGACTGCGCATTCCGGCCAATCGTGTCCTCGGCGGCCAGACGGGCCGAGGGTTTTACCAAATGATGGACGGGGTCGAGGTCGGCCGCGTCAACGTGGCGGCCCGTGGCTGTGGCGTCGCTCAGCGTGCGTTCGAGCTGGGTGTCTCCTATGCCCAGCAACGTCACACTTTCGGCAAGGCGATCGCCGAGCACCAGGCCATCCAGTTCAAGCTGGCCGAGATGGCTACCAAGGTCGAAGCCGCCCATGCGATGATGGTCAATGCAGCACGCAAAAAGGACTCCGGGGAACGAAACGACCTCGAAGCCGGCATGGCGAAGTACCTCGCTTCCGAATACTGCAAGGAGGTCGTGGAGGATGCCTTCCGCATCCACGGCGGCTACGGATTCTCGAAGGAGTACGAGATCGAGCGCCTCTACCGCGAGGCGCCGATGCTGCTGATCGGCGAAGGTACCGCCGAGATCCAGAAAATGATCATCGGGCGACGCCTGCTTGAGGAGTACCGGACTCAGGGCTGAAAGTCCCTTTTGCGGTGGATCGCCCAGCGATTCACCGTGAAAGAGTCACTAGCAGTCACGGCTCTGGGGCCATCGACTCGGCTTCTGGCTTGCCCAGTTGTTGCGCGCAACCGATAGCATTCCAGTAAAGCCGCCGTCCCGTCCCCCCGTTTGCGGCGCGGCAATCACCCGCTACGAAGGTCATCCATGCCCCACAGCCAAACCTCTGCACCTCGCGTCGGCCTCCTCGGTGGACGTCTCGCACGCGGAGCATCGCCGTGGCTTCTGCCGACCGTCGCCACCGCGGCGCTCAGCCTCACCCGGGCTCGCAAGTCCGGGCGCTGGGCCGCGGCGGCCGTGCCCGCCACCGCGCTCGCGGCGGGCATGCTGTGGTTCTTCCGCGACCCCGAGCGTGAGATCACCGAGGGCCGCGTCATCTCGCCCGCCGACGGTGTGGTGCAGAGCATCATGCCGTGGAAGGACGGGCGCACCCGCGTCGCGATCTTCATGAGCCCGCTGAACGTCCACGTCAACCGTGCGCCCCTCGCGGGCACCGTGACGTCCGTGGAGCACATCCCCGGCGGGTTCGTCCCGGCGTTCAACAAGGAGAGCGAGAACAACGAGCGCGTCGTCTGGCACTTCGACACCGAGCTCGGCGACATCGAGATGGTGCAGATCGCCGGCGCCGTCGCGCGTCGCATCGTCCCGTACCTGCCGGCCGGCACCAAGGTGGAGCAGGGCGAACGCATCGGTCTGATCCGCTTCGGCTCCCGCGTCGACATCTACCTCCCCGAGGGCGTCGAGGTCGCGGTCGAGGTCGGTCAGGCCACCACCGCGGGGGTGACCCGAATTGACCGTGACTGACCCCGAGACCCCTGCCACCGGCTGGGTTCCCGAGCGAGCCGAGGAGGAGTCCGCCGAAGACGACATGCCGCTCTCGCTGCGGCTGTCGATAGCGGACACCCTCACCCTCGGTAACGCGACCTGCGGATTCATGGCGGTGTACTTCACCACCACCGGAATCCTCATCCCGCACCTCACCGGCAGCGGCGAGTCGGGCATGGCCCGGCACAGCGCGGCGACCGCGGTGATACTGATGCTGCTCGCGGCGGTCTTCGACCTCTTCGACGGCATCGTCGCCCGCAAGCTGCGCAGCTCGCCGATGGGCGCGGAGCTGGACAACCTGTCCGACCTGATCAGCTTCGGGCTGGCGCCGGCGTACTTCGTGCTCGTCTACGGCATGGTCGCCGACGACGCGCACCAGAAGATGTCGGCGCTGGCGGCGATCGTGGTGCTGCTCGCGGTGGTCCTGCGGCTGGCGAGATTCAGCTGCGTGACCATGAAGGACGGCATGTTCCAGGGCATGCCGAGCCCCTTCGGAGCGCTGACCGTCGTCTCGATCGTGCTGCTGGAGCTGCCGTTCGTGCCGACGCTGCTGGCGATCATCGGGGTGGCCTGGCTGATGGTGAGCCGGGTCGAGTACCCCAAGCCGCGGGGTGTCCTCGCGGCGGCGATGCTCAGCTGGATCGTCGGGGCCATGGGGCTGCTCGCGGCCTGGGCGTTCGACGCCCCGGGCGGACAGCTCCTGCTCCAGACGGGCTGCGCGCTGCAGATCGCCCTGGCGGCGACCATCCCGCTGTTCGCGACGACCCGTCGCGCGAACACGTTCCGCCACAACCGGCGGGAGGCGCGGGCGGCGCAGCTGCCGTAACGCTGCGCCGTGCCGCTCCACGAAGGCCCCGGGTGCCCCTGGCACCCGGGGCCTTCGCCTTGCCCGGGGCCGGCGGGTGGCCGCGTAGGCTTGATGTCGGAAAACTGCCAGCCCGGGGCCGGTCCGGACGGAAAGCTGGGGGCATGTACACCGATACCGACCGCTGCGTCAGGGCCGTGCAGTCGAAGGACGCCCGTTTCGACGGGTGGTTCTTCACCGCGGTCCGGACCACCGGGATCTACTGCCGGCCCAGCTGCCCGGCCGTGCCCCCCAAGGTCGAGAACATGAGCTTCCTGCCCAGCGCCGCGGCCTGCCAGCAGGCCGGGTACCGGGCCTGCAAGCGGTGCCGCCCGGACACGAGCCCCGGCTCGCCCGAGTGGAACGCCCGCGCCGACGCCGTGGCCCGGGCCATGCGGCTGATCCAGGACGGGGTGGTCGACCGCGAGGGGGTCACCGGCCTGGCGACCCGGCTCGGGTACTCCACCCGCCAGGTCGAGCGGCAGCTCGGCGCCGAGCTGGGGGCCGGCCCGCTCGCGCTCGCCCGCGCACAGCGTGCGCAGACCGCCCGGCTGCTGATCGAGACCTCCGAGCTGCCGATGGGCGACGTGGCCTTCGCCGCCGGGTTCGCCTCCATCCGCAACTTCAACGAGACGGTGCGCGAGGTCTTCGCCCTCACCCCCGGCGAACTGCGGGCGAGGGCCGCGAGGGCCGGGCGCAGTGAGCCCCGGGTGCCGGGGACGATCACTCTGCGGCTGCCGTACCGGGCCCCGCTGAACCCCGACAACCTCTTCGGGCACCTGGCCGCCACGGCCGTGCCCGGGGTGGAGGAGTGGCGGGACGGGGCCTACCGCCGGACGCTGCGGCTCCCGTACGGCACCGGGGTGGTCGCGCTCACCCCGGGGCCCGAGCACATCGGCTGCCGGCTGGCCCTGACCGACCTGCGGGACCTGACCATCGCCATCAGCCGCTGCCGCTGGATGCTGGACCTGGACGCCGACCCGGAGGCCGTGGACGGCCAGCTCCGCACCGATCCGCTGCTGGCCCCGCTGGTGGACAAGGCCCCGGGGCGGCGGGTGCCGCGCACCGTGGACGCCGCGGAGTTCGCCGTGCGGGCGGTGCTGGGCCAGCAGGTGTCGACGGCGGCCGCGCGCACGCACGCGGCCCGCCTGGTGACCGCGTACGGGGAGCCGGTGGAAGATCCCCAGGGCGGGCTGACGCACCTCTTCCCGGGCCCGGAGGCGCTGGCCGGCCTGGACCCGGAGACCCTGTCGATGCCGCGCAGCCGCCGCACGACGCTCACCACCCTGGTCGGGGCGCTGGCGGACGGCTCGCTGCCGCTGGGCATCGACAGCGACTGGGAGGCGGCCCGCGCCGCGCTGAACGCCCTGCCCGGTTTCGGGCCGTGGACCACGGAGATCATCGCGATGCGGGCGCTGGGCGACCCGGACGCGTTCCTGCCGTCCGACCTGGGGGTCCGGCGGGCGGCCCAGGGGCTGGGGCTGCCGTCCACCCCGGCCGCCCTGACCGCCCGGGCGGCCGGGTGGCGGCCCTGGCGGGCGTACGCCGTGCAGTACCTGTGGGCCACCGAGGACCACGCCATCAACCACCTCCCCGTATGAGGAGCGGAGCAATGAACCGGACGACGAGCAGTGCCGTGGACAGCGGGAAGACCTACACCGAGGTGGAGAGCCCGCTGGGGACCCTCACCCTGGTGGCGACCGACGGGGTGCTCAGTGCCCTGTACATGACCGGGCACCGGCACCGGCCAGGTGAGGAGACCTTCGGGGAGCGGGTGCCGGCCGGGGAGGCGCCCTTCCCCGAGGTGGTGCGGGAGCTGACGGCGTACTTCGCCGGGGAGCTGACGGAGTTCACCGTCCCGGTCCGCCTGGAGGGCACCCCGTTCCAGCGCAGCGTGTGGGAGCAGCTGCTGCGGATCCCGTACGGCGAGACCTGGTCCTACGGGAAGCTCGCGGCGGAGCTCGGCAAGCCGAACGCCTCGCGGGCGGTGGGTCTGGCCAACGGGAAGAACCCGGTCAGCATCATCGTGCCGTGCCACCGCGTCATCGGCGCCTCGGGCGCGATGACGGGCTACGGCGGCGGCTTGGACCGCAAGGTGCGGCTGCTGGAGCTGGAGGGGCGGTAGGGACGGCTACCGCCGGGGTCAGATCACGGCCAGGGGGACGAGGAGGGCGAAGCCGGCTCCGGCCTCCACCGCGTAGGCGTAGAGGGACGGGTGCTGGACGGGGGCGGCGAGCAGGACGATGCTCTGCTGGGTGGCGGCCGCCGTCACCCAGTCCCCGTCGGCGCCGAGGCGGCCCTGGTACCAGCCCTCACAGGCGCCGGGACCGGTGACGGCGAGCAGGTCGTCCTCGCGGCGGTAGAAGGCCTGCCAGCCCTCGGCGGGGGCCGACCAGCCCTCGAAGTCCTCGAAGGGGGCCCAGCCCCCCTCGCGTATCGCGGTATCGAACAGCCAGACCGGGGTGCCCTCTTCGGTGACCTCGCCCCCCGACTGCTCTTCGGTGGTGAAGTGGACCATGGGGAGGGCGTCGGGACCGTCGGCCGTGCTGGGCCAGGCGTACATCGTGATCATCTGCTGATTCTGTCCTGCTCGCAGTGGGCTCCGTGTTCAACACCCCGGCCGGGCCGGGGTCTTACGCGGATTCGGGCCGGCGGCCGTTCTCCAGTTCCACGGTGCCGCCGCCAGATTCCAGGACGCGGCAGGCCTCCTGGGCTCGCAGGCCGACCGCTCCGGGGAGGTACTCGGTGAGCCGCTCGGGCTCGACGAGCTTCCAGGAGAGGAGTTCCTCCTCCTGGAGCACGACGGCGTCGAGCCGGTCGGCGTCGAGCACCCCGCCGTCGTAGAGGTAGGCCACGAGGGGCGGGCGGCCGGGTCCCAGGCTCCAGTCGACGGCGAGGAGCCGCCCGAGCGGGACGTCGATGCCGATCTCCTCCGCGCTCTCGCGCCGGGCGGCGGTGCGGGGGGACTCGTTCCGGTCGGACTCGACGGTGCCGCCCGGCAGGGCCCAGCCCTCGCGGTAGTTGGGCTCGACCAGCAGGACCCGGCCCCGCGCGTCGCGGTAGAGGGCGGCGGCCCCGGCCAGCACCCTCGGCAGGCTCGCGATGTAGGCGGCGTAGTCATCGGTGGTGGTCACGCGGCCACCCTAACCGGCCCGCCCGGCACGGGTGCCGGGCGGCCCCGCGATCACCCCTGTGGGGGGCCGCCCTCGCGGTCGCGGGCCTTGGACCCGGCGGCGCGGCGCAGCCGGGGGTGGCCGGCCCGGCCCTGTTCGGTGAGGGCGTCGCCGACCATCGCCTTCACGGCGTCCCGCATCCCGTGGAGGGGGTGGTGGCGGGCGGGTCCCGCGCCGGGGTCGGTGCGGAGTTCCTTCACCAGCGCCCAGCACAGCAGCATCATGACGATCACGAAGGGCAGCGCGACCAGGATGGTCGCGGTCTGAAGGGACTTCAGACCGCCCGCGACGAGCAGGACGGCGGCCACGCCGGCCATCAGGACGCCCCAGGTGACGACGAGCCAGGTCGGCGGGTGCAGGGAGCCGCGGCTGGTGAGCGAGCCCATGACCAGGGAGGCGGAGTCGGCGCTGGTGACGAAGTACGTCATGACGAGGGCCATCGCCACCCACGAGGTGACCGTGCCGAGCGGGAGGGCGTCGAGCATGGCGAACAGCGAGGCCTCCGTACCGTCCTTGACCTTGGCGGCGAAGTCGACGACGCCGGTGGAGTCGAGGCGGATGGCGGTGCCGCCCATGACGCAGAACCAGACGACGGTGGCCCCGCTGGGCACCAGGAGCACGCCGATGAGGAACTCGCGGATGGTGCGGCCGCGGGAGATGCGGGCGATGAAGGTGCCGACGAACGGGGCCCAGGAGAGCCACCACGCCCAGTAGAAAATGGTCCAGGCGCCGAGCCACTGGGCGTCGGTGAAGGCGCCCGTGCGGGTGGCCATGGGCAGGAGCTGGTACAGGTAGCCGCCGATGCTGGCGGGGATCACGTCCAGGACGTAGACGGTGGGGCCGAGCACGAAGACGAAGAGCATCAGGACCGCGGCGAGCACGATGTTGATCGTGCTCAGCCACTTCACGCCCTTGTGCAGGCCGGAGAAGGCGGAGAGCACGAAGGCCGCCGACAGCGAACCGATGATGATCAGTTCGACGCCGGTGGAGTCCTCGATCCCCGTGGTGATGCTGAGCCCCTTGGAGACCTGGAGCGCGCCGAGGCCGAGGCTGGTCGCGGTGCCGAAGACGGTGGCGAAGACGGCCAGGAGGTCGACGGCCTTACCGGCCCACCCGTTGGCCCGCTCCTCGCCCATCAGCGGCACGAAGGCGGAGCTGAGCCGGTTGCCGCGGCCCTTGCGGAAGGTCGCGTAGGCCAGGGCGAGGCCGGCGATGCCGTAGATCGCCCAGGGGGTGAGGGTCCAGTGGAAGAAGCTGTACTCCATGGCCGCCAGCGCCGAGGCTCCGCTCCTCGGGGCGGCTCCGGAGGCCGGGGGCGGGATCAGGTAGTGGGTGAGCGGCTCGCCCACCCCGTAGAACATCAGGCCGATGCCCATGCCCGCGCTGAACATCATCGCGATCCACGCGAGGTTGGTGAACTCGGGCTCGGAGTCGTCGGCGCCGAGCCGGATCCGGCCGAAGCGGCTGATGGCGAGGACCACGCACATGACGAGGAACACATCGGCGGCGACCACGAAGAGCCAGGCGAAGTTGTTCAGCACCCAGGCCAGGGCCGTGCCGGAGGCCGTGTCGAAGGAGCTCCCGCCCAGGGCCGCCCAGGCGACGACGGCCAGCACGGCAACCACCCCGACGATCACGACGGTGCGGTCGGGTGCTCCGTCCGCCGGGGCCCCGACCCCCTCCCCCCGGGGATCCGGAGGTTGCTGTTCCATCGATTCCGTGCTCATGCGGCCACACTATGCAGGCGTATATCCGTATTTACGCGCATGGCGCGCCGCATGTGGCCCAGGCCACTCATGGGCATAGGAGGATCCTCCGGATAAGCTCGGGGTGGCGCGACTGCACTGTTCGATAGCAAGGGATTAGCAAGGTGACGGACGGAGCAGTAACTGAGGCCGCGCGCGTGCTCATCGCCGCGGACAAATTCAAGGGTTCGCTCACGGCCGTTCAGGTCGCGGAGCGGGTGACGGCGGGGCTCCGCAGGGCCGTACCGGACGTGGAGATCGAGACCCTCCCCGTCGCGGACGGCGGCGACGGCACCGTCGCGGCCGCTGTCGCGGCCGGGTTCGAACGCCGGGAGGTACGGGTCACCGGCCCCCTCGGCGACCAGGTCACGGCCGCGTTCGCGTTGCGCGGGGACACGGCGGTGGTCGAGATGGCGGAGGCCTCCGGCCTCCAGCTGCTGCCCGCGGGCACCTTCGCGGCGCTGACGGCGACCACGTACGGTTCCGGCGAGCTGCTCAAGGCCGCGCTGGACGCGGGCGCGCGCTCGATCGTCTTCGGTGTGGGCGGCAGTGCCACCACCGACGGCGGCGCGGGCATGCTGGCCGCGCTGGGCGCGGTGTTCCTGGACGCGAACGGCGAACCGGTCGGTCCGGGCGGCGGCGCGCTGGCCGGCCTGGCCTCCGCGGACCTGTCCGGGATCGACCCCCGCTTCGCGGAGGTGGACTTCGTCCTGGCCAGCGACGTGGACAACCCGCTGACCGGCCCGAAGGGCTGCGCGGCGGTCTACGGCCCGCAGAAGGGCGCCTCGCCCGAGGACGTGGCGACGCTCGACGCGGCGCTGGCGCACTTCGCGCTGGTACTGGAGAAGGCGATCGGCCCGAAGGCCGCCGAGTGCGCGGTGCTGCCGGGCGCGGGCGGGGCCGGCGGCATCGGCTACGGCGCGCTGCTGCTCGGCGCCACGTTCCGCCCCGGCATCGAGCTGATGCTGGAGGTGCTGGGCTTCGCCCCGGCGCTGGAGCGCGCCACACTGGTGATCACCGGTGAGGGCTCGCTGGACGAGCAGACCCTGCACGGCAAGGCCCCGGCGGGCGTCGCCGCCGCGGCGCGGGCCGCCGGCAAGCCGGTCGTGGCCGTCTGCGGGCGCCTGCTGCTGACCCAGGCAGCCCTGGAGGGCGCCGGCATCCGCCGGGCCTACCCGCTGACGGACCTGGAGCCCGACCCGGCCAAGTCCATCCCGAACGCCGGTCCCCTGCTGGAGCGGGTCGCGGAGAACATCGCCGCCGACGTGCTCTGAGTTCCTCCCGGAGCACGGCCCGGCCCCGAGGCCCGGCATCCCCTCAACGGGGGGGTGCCGGGCCTCGGGCGTGCCCTACGCGCCGACCGCGGTGCCGGCCGCGGAGAGCAGCCCGGCCGTGGTCACGACCCGGGCGAAGCCGCCGCCCTGGAGGTTGACGGCGGTGGCGGTGGCCAGCTCGTCGGCGGTCAGGGACAGGCCGGCCGGGCCCGCGAGGTCGAAGGTGTGGGTGGCGTCGAGCGGCACGAGCACGTCGTAGCCGAGGTTCCCGGCCATGCGGGCGGTGGTCTCGACGCACATGTTGGTCTGGATGCCGACGACGACCAGCTGGCCGATGCCCCGGGCGGTCAGCCAGGCCGCCAGGTCGGGGGTCCCGTAGAAGGCCGAGTTGACGGTCTTGGTGATCAGCGGGGCGTCGTGGCGGCGCTCCTCGACGAAGTCCTTGAGGGCGTACCCGGGCCGGTCCGGGGCCAGGACGGAGCCGGTGCGCAGCGAGGCGTGCTGCACGAGGACGACGGGGCGGCCCGACTCCCGCCAGGCGTCCATCAGCGCGGCGATGTTCTCCTCGGCGGCCGGGTTGTTGCGCGGGCCCCAGAAGGAGGCGTCGTCGAAGCCCTTCTGGACGTCGATGACGATCAGGGCACTGTCGGGGGCGATCTCGATCGCGGTCTCGGTCATGGCTCCATCGTGGCCGCCGGGCGGGGCCCGCCCCAGCGGCTCCGGGGACCGTGAACGATGGGATCCTGCCAGACTGGCAGTTCTGTCGGGCCCGGCTCTGGCAGAGTTGCCGCATGCACCGCGTCGCGATCGTCGCCCAGCCCGGGATCCGCAGCTTCGACCTCGCCGTCATCACCGAGGTCTGGGGCCCGGACCGGGCCCGGGTCGGGGTGCCGCCCTTCGAGCTGCGCCGCTGCGCGCTGCGGACCGGTCCGATCGAGCTGCCCGGCGGGCTCACCCTCACCCCCGACCGGGGCCTCGACTGGCTCAGCGCCGCCGACCTGGTCGTCGTACCGGCGCTGGCCGAGCCCGCCGACCCGACGCCCGAGCCGGTGCTGGCGGCCCTGCGGGCGGCGCACGCCCGGGGCGTCCCGGTGGCCGCCCTGTGCGCGGGGGCCTTCGTCCTGGCCGAGGCCGGGCTGCTCGACGGGCGCCGCGCGGTGACCCACTGGTGGCTCGCCCCGCAGCTCGCCGCCCGCTACCCCGCGGTGCTGGTCGAGGAGGCACCGCTGTTCGTGGAGGACGACGGGCTGTGGACCTCCGCCGGGGTGGCATCCGGGATCGACCTCTGCCTGCACCTGGTGCGCGAGGCCCACGGGTCCGAGGCCGCCGCCGCGATCGCCCGCTCGATGGTGACCGGCCCCTTCCGCACCGGGGACCACGCCCAGTACCTGGACCGGCCCACCCCGTCGGCCGACCGGACGGCCGAGGCGCTGGCCGCCGTACGGGAACGGGCCCTGCGCCGGCTGCACGAGCCGCTGGACGTGGCCACCCTGGCCCGGTGGGCCGGGATGTCGCCCCGCTCCTTCGCCCGGCACTTCGCCGCCGCCACCGGCACCACGCCCCACAAGTGGCTGCTGCGGCACCGCCTGGACGAGGCCCGCAAGCTGCTGGAACGCACCGACCACCCGGTCCCCGAGGTGGCCCGGCGGGCCGGGTTCGCCAGCGAGGTCACCTTCCGCCAGCACTTCGGCGCCCACGTCGGTCTGAGCCCGCGGGCCTACCGTGCGGCGGCGGCCGCCACCTCCGCCGCGTCCGCCGCCGCACCCCCGGGCGGCGACAGTGTTAGAAATGGCTCATGACCGGACGTTCGGGTCGGGACGGTGAAGCGCGGCCGGAGAGCCTGCCCGCGCGCCGTTCCCTGGGCCGCCGCAGCCTCTCCGGTGAGGTCTTCGCGCTCCAGGCGGTCATCGTGCTGGTGCTGATCACCGCGGCCACGCTCGCCCTGGTCTTCCAGGCCCGCTACGACAGCCGGCAGGACGCCCGCAACCGCTCCCTGGCCGCCGCCGAGGCCTTCGCCCACGCCCCCGGCCTGCCCGCCGCCCTCGCCTCCGCCGACCCGACGACCTCGCTGGAGCCCCTGGCGGAGGGCGCCCGCCGGGGCTCCGGCCTCGACTTCGTCGCCGTCATGACCAAGGACGGCGTCCGCTACACCGACTCCCGGCCCGAGCTGATCGGCAAGCGCGCCACGGGCGACCTCTCCCGCGCGGCGGCCGGACAGTCGTTCACGGAGGTGTTCTCGGGCCAGCCCAGCGACGCCGTCCGCGCCGTGGTCCCCGTACGCGACGCGCAGGGGAAGGTCGTCGGACTGGTCGCCACCGGCATCGAGGTGCGCAACGTCGGCCAGGCCCTGAGCGGGCAGCTGCCGCTGCTGCTCGGCTCGGCCGCCGGGGCCCTGCTCCTGGGGACCGCGGGCGCCGCGCTGGTCAGCCGGCGGCTGCGGCGCCAGACCCGGGGCCTGGGCGCGGCCGACATGGCCCGGATGAACGAGCACCACGAGGCGGTGCTGCACGCGGTGCGCGAGGGCGTGCTCATCGTCGACGCCGACCACCGGCTGCTGCTGGCCAACGACGAGGCCCGGCGGCTGCTGGACCTGCCCCCCGACGCCGAACGGCGGCACGTGGCCGACCTCGGCCTCGATCCGCGCACCACCGAACTGCTGGTCTCCGGCCGGGTCGCCACCGACGAGGTCCACCTGGCGGGCGACCGGCTCCTGGCCGTCAACGTACGGCCCACCCAGCCCTCCGGCGGGCGCCCCTCCGGCAGCGTCATGACCCTGCGCGACACCACCGAGCTCTCGGCGCTCTCCGGGCGCGCCGAGGTGGCCCGGCAGCGGCTCCAGCTGCTCTACGACGCCGGGGTGCGCATCGGGACCACCCTGGACGTGGTGCGCACGGCCGAGGAGCTGTCGGAGGTGGCCGTGCCGCGCTTCGCCGACTTCGTCACCGTCGAGCTGCTGGAGCCGGTGCTGCGCGGGGACGAGCCCTCCGCGGCCTCCGGGGTGCACACCGAGATGCGGCGCGCGGCCATGAGCGGCGTCCGCACCGACCAGCCGCTCCAGCCGGTCGGGGACGTCATCCGCTTCGTGGTGCCGACCGCCCCGATGGCGGCGGCCCTGGACGCCGGGCACGCGGTGCTCGCCGCCGATCTGCACGCCGCCATGGGCTGGCGGGCGCAGGATGCCGCCGGGACCCGGATCGCCCTCGACTACGGACTCCACTCGCTGATCTCCGTACCGCTCCAGGCCCGGGGTGTGGTCCTCGGCATGGCCAACTTCTGGCGGGCCGCCGACACGCCCGAGGCCTTCGACGAGGAGGACCTGTCCTTCGCCGAGGAGCTGGGGGCGCGGGCCGCCGTGTCCATCGACAACGCCCGCCGCTTCACCCGCGAGCACGCCACCGCGGTGACCCTCCAGCGCAGTCTGCTGCCCCGGGTGCTGCCGGACCTGAGCGCGGTGGACGTGGCCTTCCGGTACCTGCCCGCGAAGGCGGGGGTGGGCGGGGACTGGTTCGACGTGATCCCGCTGCCGGGGGCCCGGGTGGCGCTGGTGGTGGGCGACGTGGTGGGGCACGGGGTGCACGCCGCGGCCACGATGGGCCGGCTGCGGACCGCCGTGCACAACTTCTCCACCCTCGACATCCCGCCCGACGAGCTGCTGGGCCACCTGGACGAGCTGATCGACCGGATCGACCAGCTGGAGAACGGCAAGCCGGCCGCGGGCGACGGCGTGGACCGGGGCGCGGACGACGGCCCGGAGGTGGAGGAGACCGCCGGGATCACCGGCGCCACCTGCCTCTACGCGGTCTACGACCCGGTCTCCGGGCGGTGCACCATCGCCAGCGCCGGCCACCCCGGGCCCGCCCTGGTGCACGCGGACGGGCGGGTGGAGTTCCCCGAGCTGCCGGCCGGGCTGCCCCTCGGGGTGGGCGGCATGCCCTTCGAGACGACGGAGCTGGTGCTGCCCGAGGGGAGCCGGCTGGTGCTGTTCACCGACGGGCTGCTGGAGGACCGCGACCGGGACTTCGACACCGGTCTGGCCGTGCTCCGGGAGACCCTGGCGCAGCCGGGCCGCAGCCCCGAGCAGGCCTGCGCGGACGTCCTGGCGGCGCTGCTGTTCCCGGCGCCGAGCGACGACATCGCGCTGCTGATCGCCGACACCCGGCGGCTGGATCACGGCCGGATCGCGGAGTGGGAGGTACCCGGCGACCCGGTGGCCGTCTCGCGGGTGCGCCGGGAGGCCTCGGAGCAGCTGGCGGCGTGGGGGATGGAGGAGGTCTCCTTCCCGGCCGAGCTGGTGCTCAGCGAGCTGATCACCAATGCCATCCGGTACGGGAACGAGCCGATCCGGGTCCGGCTGCTGCGGGACCGCAACCTGATCTGCGAGGTGTCCGACGGCAGCAGCACCTCCCCGCACCTGCGGTACGCGGCCACCACCGACGAGGGCGGGCGCGGGCTGTTCCTGGTCGCCCAGTACGCCGACCGGTGGGGCACCCGGTACGCGGAGCGCGGCAAGGTCATCTGGGCGGAGCTGTCCCCGTCGGACGGCGGCGGGGCGGCGCTGCCGGGGGCGCTGGACCTGGACGCGCTGGAGGACCTGGCCTGGTGACGGGGGGCGGGGGCCGGGGGCGGGCGGGTCGCCTCAGAGCGGGCGGGGGCGGGCCAGCAGCACCGCCACGTCGTCCTGGGGCGCCGCGGGCAGCAGCCCGGCCAGAATGCCCTCGCACAGCGCCTCCAGGGGCTGTGCGGCCCCCCGCAGCGCCCGCGCGAGCCGTTCCATGCCCTCGTCGAGGTCCCGGTCGCGGGCTTCGATCAGCCCGTCGGTGTAGAGGGCGAGCAGCGTCCCCGGGGGCAGCGGGACCTCCTGGAGGGGAAAGTTGCGGCCGCCGGTGCCCAGCGGGGTCCCGGGCGGGCCCTGGAGGAAGGAGACGGTGCCGTCGGCGGCCGCCACGGCGGGCGGCGGGTGGCCGGCGCGGGCCATGACGCAGCCGCCTGCCGCCGGGTCGTGGACGGCGTACACGCAGGTGGCCATCTCGTCCTCGCCGAGGTCCGCGACGGCGGCGTCCAGGGAGCGGAGCATCCGGTCGGGCGGCACGTCGTGGCGGGCGAGGGTGCGCACGGCGGTGCGCAGCTGGCCCATGACGGCGGCTGCGTGGATGCCGTGGCCCATCACGTCGCCGATGACCAGGCCGGTGCGGCCGCCGGGCAGCTGGATGACGTCGAACCAGTCCCCGCCCACGTCGTGGTCGCTGGCGGGCAGGTAGCGGCCGGTGAGTTCCAGGCCGGGGACCTCGGGCAGGGCGCTGTTGGTGAGGCTGCGCTGGAGGGTCAGGGCGGCCCTGCGCTGGGTGGTGTACATGCGGGCGTTGTCGATGTTGAGGGCGGCGCGGGCGACGAGTTCGTCGACGAGGACGCAGTCCTGTTCGTCGAAGGGCTCGCGTCCGCGCAGCCGGGTCACGGCGACGGCGCCGAGGACCTTGCCGCGGGCGACCAGGGGGACCATGCGGGCGCAGCCCAGGGAGGCGAGGTAGGAGCGCAGCTCGCCGGCCCGGGGGTCGGTGATCAGGGCGGGGACGTCGGCGCTGTAGAGGTTCATCGGGATGCCGTCCTCGATGACCCGTTCGTACGCCGTGCCAGCCGGGATCCGGAAGGTCTGGCCGGGCTTGAGCCGGGCGGTCGGCGCGAAGGGGTCGGGGAAGACCGCCGCGAGCCTGCGCAGGAGCCCCTGGGTGGAGGCGCCGGCCTCGTCCGGTTCGAGCACCGATTCGAGGAGCTGTACGTCGGCCGAGTCGGCGAGCTCCGGCACCAGCAGGTCGACGATCTCCTGGGCGGTCTGGCGCAGGTCCAGGGTGGTGCCGATGCGGGTGCCGGCCTCGGCGAGGCGGGCGAAGCGGGAGCGGGCGCGTTCGGCCTCCAGCTGGGCCCGCTGGCCCTCGGTGATGTCGATGAGGGAGGCGATCACGCCGAGGGGGCGGCCGGAGCCGTCGAGCAGCGGGGCGTAGGAGCAGGACCAGGTGTGGTCGTGGTCGGGGTCGGCGGGGGTGCGGCCGGTGCGGCGGACGTCGACGACGGCGGTGCCGGACTCCAGCACCCGGCGCATGGTGGCCTCCAGGGCGACGGCGTTGACCCCGGGCACGACCTCGGTGAGGCGTCTGCCGAGGTGCTCGGCGGCGGAGGCGCCGTTCATCCGGGCGAGGGCGTCGTTGACGCGCAGGAAGCGCAGGTCGGTGCCGAGGGTGGCGAGGCCGATCGGCGACTGGGTGAACAGGCTCTGCAGGGCGGCGAGGGAGTCCCGCATGTGCAGGACCTCGGAGGTCTCGACGGCGATGAGCATGGCACCCGTACGGCCCTGCGGGTCGGCTGCGGGCACGATCCACATCTCCATCGTCACCCGGTGGCCGTCACGGTGGCGCACGGGCAGGGTGCCGACGACGGTCTCCCCGGCCTGGACCCGGCGGGTCAGTTCCCGGGCGAGTTCGCGGTTGGCCTCCGGTACGAGGACGGCGTTGCCGGGCCGGCCGAGGATGTCCTCGGGGCGGTGGCCGAGCAGGTCCTGGGCGGCCAGCGACCACTCGACGACGCGGCCGTCCGCGTCCTCCCGCCACAGGGCGATCGGCAGCAGCTCGCGCAGTACGCCCGCGTACCCGACGGCCGCCGTCGGCGGATCGGGCACCTCGCTCGTCGACTGGTACGTGTCCAATGCACCGACCTCACCCCGGGGGGTCCGATTCCTACCGATTCACCCTATCCGAGGGTTCTGCCCGGGGCGCTGCGTCCGGAGAGAGCCAGGGCAGGACGAAGGTGATCCACAGGAGGACGGGGTACAGGGCCGGCGCGGCCCAGGGCCAGGACCAGGGGCGGCAGGGCCAGGGCCACCGCCCCGGCGGCGAGCACGGCGGGCAGCGGCCACCGGGGCCGCAGCCGCGCGACGGCCGCCCCGAGGGCGGTCATGGCGAAGGCGCAGAGCGGGACGTGGGCCGGGAGCGACGTCGATGTCCACGTCCCGGTAGCCGCAGCGTTCGAGCACGCCCCGGTAGACGGCCGTGCCGGGGCTCCCGGGGCACGGTGGCCCCTCGGCGGGGCCGGGCGCCGCCGCACGCAGCCGGGCCATCTCACAGCAGGCCCCGCCCATCCAGACGGCGAGGCCGCCCCGCCCCGCATGGCGACGGCCAGCCGGAGCTCGGCGCTGCGCGGGGAGCCCGCGGCCGTCCTCACGCCTCCACGCCGACCCCGATCAGACCCCGCGCATGCCGGGGCGTGCGGGGCGGGATCCGGGGGACGGAGGGAACCGCCGGGGCCGGCCCGCCGGTTCCGCGCCGCCCGTACCGGGCCGTCCCGCCACGCTCCGCGCGGCTCCGGTCAGCCGGCCGGCCGGCCGGTCAGAAGTCCACCTGCGCGCGCACGTCGGCGCGGCCGACCGACTCCAGCTCCCAGGTCTTGCAGTACAGGCCCCGGATGTACTCGATGTCGGCGTTGCGGGCGTGGGCCTCGCGCACCGGGTACATCACGGTCAGCTCGTACGATCTCTCGCGGTTGATGTCGCCCTCCTTGTCCCGCCACTGTCCCCGGGCCTCCTGGAGGGTGAGCCCGGAGGGGAAGCGCGGGGTGATCACGTCGGCGACGAACTTCATGAACTCCTCTTCGGTGATGGGCGGGTTGCCGTTGTGGCGGCCGGTGCCGAAGTAGAGGTGCGTCGAGATGTACGGGCTGCCCTCCTCGGCGACGTTCTGCTCGCTCGCCGCCGAGGCCTCGTGCGTACCGAAGGCGGCCTCCGAGGCGGGGCCGCCCAGTGCGAAGAGGAGGGCCGCCGCCGCCAGGAAGGCGGCCGCGGGCGTCGAGATCCGGATGGATCGCATGTCGTCGTCCTGTCTGTCGTGTCGGATCGGGTCGTGCCCGGTCGTGTCGGATCGGATCGGGTCAGGTGGGATCGGGTCGGGGCAGGTGGGATCGGGTCGCGTCGGGGCCGGTCCGGCCGGGCCGGGTCCGGCCGGGGTGCTCCCCCGGCCCGGCCGGGGGCTCAGGCCGGCAGCGACTCCAGCAGGAAGTCCGCCGCGTCCCGTACGCCGCCCGGCGCGCCCGCGCACCCGCGCAGGCCCGCCGCCGTCCGGCCGAGGGTCTCGGTCGTGCGGACCGACCCGATGCCCGCCGCGCGCGGGGCCACCTGCGCGATCAGGTCCTCGGCCTCCCGCCAGGCCCCGGCCCCCGCCAGGGCGGAGAGCAGCTCCGCCGTGAACAGGTGCCGGTACGCGGGTCCGGGGGCGGTGGCCGCCTGGTGCAGCAGGGGGATGGCCCGGTCCCAGCGCCGCAGTCTGGCCTGGACCCAGCCGTGGTGACCGAGCAGCTCTGCCTCGTCGATCCACCAGGCCCAGTGCGGGTCGCGGCGCGAGACGCCGTCCAGGAACCGGCTCCGGGCGCGTGCGATCAGCTCCAGCGCCTCGGTGCGCGCGCCGAGCAGGGCCGTCGCGTGCGCCCGGCGGACCAGGACCAGGGCGGCGACGCGGGCGGGCAGCGGGCGGGGCCCGCACACCCGGTCCGCGCTCAGCAGTGCGGCGCGCGGGTGGCCCGTGTGGGTCGTGAGCATGCTGTCGTTGAGCAGGACCAGCCGCGCCGTCCAGCGGTCGCCGCACAGCCGGGCGAGGGCGAGCGCCCGCGCGTTCATCCGGTGGGCCGGGCGGTAGCGGCCGGCGTCGAAGAGGATCCAGCCGATCACCCCGGACAGTTCGGCGAGGGCCGCGAGCCGGTCGGCGTCCCCGTCGCGCAGGGCGCCGGGGGCGGCCGACAGCTCCGGGACGCGCCGCACGGTCTCCCGTACGGCGGGCAGGGCGGCGCTCGCCCCCCGCTCGGTGTCGAGGGCCACGAGGCGCCGGACGGCCGCCAGGGCCACGGCCGCGGACACGGCGGGCGGCGTCATGACAGCAGGCCGGCGCCGACCGGACCGGGACGGCTCTGGCCGAGGGCGTTGAAGGAGTCGGCGACCCTGGTCAGCCATTCCACCTCGTCGCGGAAGTCCTCGTAGGGCGGCCGTGCCGGGATGTCGGACTCGGCGTCGGCCCGCTCCGCCCGCTCGGCGCGTTCCTCGGCGGGACGGCTCAGGACGGCGCGCACCTGGAGGGCCTCACCCAGCGGGGAGGTGGGGTCCTCGGGGAGGTCCAGTGAGCGCGCGACGCGGGAGAACTCGGCCATCGAGAGCGCGGTGCGCAGGATCAGCTGACCGTCCCGTATCTCGATCACCCGCCGGTAGAGGCTGTACTGGGGGTCGCGGGGCGGGACCAGGTCGCCCAGCCAGGACCGCGGCGGGTCGAGGGCGATGTCGGGCGACGCCTGGTACAGCGCCCACCACAGGGGCCGCAGCCGCAGGTACGAGCGGTAGCTGCGGATCCAGCCGCGGGCGCGCGTGATGCGGATGCCCCAGGAGGGAATGGTCCAGCCGGCGATCTGCAGCAGGGCGCCGACGCTGCCGCTGGTCCACTGGATGGGGTCGAGGGCGGCCGCGTCGAAGCCCAGGCGCGTGCCCGCGATCTGGATGCCCCGGGTGACGCAGTAGACCAGGATCAGGCTGGCGCCGACGGTGACCGTGCGCATGCCGACCTTGAGCCACTGGCGGTTGACCATCCCGGTGAAGCGCAGCGACAGCCGTACCGTCTCGAACTGCCCGACGGCGCACACCAGCAGGTAGAACGACATGTAGAGGGCGTATCCGCCGTGCTGGATGCTGAGCAGGATCGTGGAGGTGGCGGTCTCCGAGTGGGCCACGGGGCCGACGACGAAGGAGGAGACCACCAGCACGGTGAGGGCCGCGCCGAAGACGAGTACGCGGCGGCGCGCCATGCGCGGGGCCTCGGCGGGCGGCGCCGACCAGTAGACGAGGACGACCTGTTGGGCCGCGGTGAGCACGACCACCGCCGCCTGGGTGATCAGGGAGGTGATGTTCGGCAGTCCGAAGAAGCCGGAGATGTGCAGCCGCAGCTGGTCCAGGTCGACGAGGAAGCTGATCCCGGAGCAGAGGAAGTAGGTGCACAGGGCCCACAGGGCGACGTCGCGCCGGCGGCGCAGCAGGTCGGGGAGGCGGTAGCCGAAGGCCGCGAGGCCCACGAAGGCGCAGACCCACGCGAGGATCGTGTAGATCACGCGGGCCCCTGGTCGGGTCGGCCGAGTCCGCTCTCGATGCGGGCCACGATCTCCGCGGCCTCGTCCGGGACACCCCAGGCCGGTTCCGTCCAGCGCTTGGCGGCGCGGGCCAGGATCAGGGAGGCCATGGTCTCGGCCTCCTGCTCCTCGTCGTCGCTGTAGCGGGAGCGCATGAGCATGCTCCGCACGGCTTCGGGCTCGACGTCGGGCAGGAGCAGGCTCGGATCGGCCGGGTCGTCGCGGTCGAGTCGCACCGAGCCGCTGTGGTCGAAGGCGATGTGGGCGAGTTCGTGCGCGATGATGTGTTCTTTGTGCGAAGGCGTTGCCGCCTGCTCGAACACGATGACGTCGAAGTCATCCATTTTCAGCCAGATTCCGAACAAGTGCCGTTCGGGGAAGGGCGTGGCCAGCAAATGGATGGGGCGTTGGCGGCGCTCGCTGAGACGGTGCAGGAGTTCGTCGATTCCGCAGCCGTGTTCCATGCCCCACTCCGCGAGCAGGGCTTCACACGTATGACGGACCTTCTTGAGGCGGCGCCTGAGCCGCCTGTCCTCCGACGCCGGTAAGCCGGTGCCAGGTAACTTCATCCCTCAGTCCTCCGGCGAACCCAGCGGTCGGACAACGCGGCCATGATGCCACACGCCCAACTCCCGGCTGTTCGACGTACGTTCTATCCGGCCATTCCCCCCGGCAATCCGGCCGCAGCCCCTGTGAACTGCGGCCGGATCGCGGTGGTGGCGCGGTGCGGAGACCCTCAGCGCGTGCCGAGGACCGCCGCTATGCCGCGCGCGAGACACGGGATCCGGTCGGCCGGAATGCCCGCGATGTTGATCCGGCCGGCGGTGGTTCCGTAGATCGCGTGCTCCCTGCGCAGCCGGAGCATCTCCTGCGAGGTGAGCGGCAGCATCGAGAACATGCCCCGCTGGCGCGCGAGCGACCGGGCCGGCCCCTCGTGGCCGTGGGCGCCCAGCAGGGCGGTCAGCTCGGACCGGTTGGCCTCGATCCGGCCCCGCATGGCGTCCAGTTCGGCCCGCCACAGCGCCGTCAGGCCCTCGTCCTCCAGGACGGTCGTCACGACGGCGGCCCCGTGCTCGGGCGGCATCGAGTACAGGGTGCGGGCGGCGTTCTGCAGGGCCGTCTCGGCGTGCCGCACCGAACGGTCCGACGCGCCGAGGACGATGGCGCAGCCGGTGCGGTCGCTGTAGAGGCCGAAATTCTTCGAGCAGCTCACGGCGATCAGCATCTCCGGGACCCGCGCGGCCAGGTGGCGCGTGGCCCACAGGTCGGCCTCCAGGCCGTCGCCGAGCCCGTGGTAGGCGAGGTCGACGAACGGCACCCAGCCGTGGCGCACCGCCAGTTCGGCCAGCGCCGCCCAGTCCTCGCGGGAGGGGTCGGCCCCGGTGGGGTTGTGGCAGCACCCCTGGAGCAGGACCACGTCGTCGCGCCCCGCCCGCGCCAGATCCGCGAGGACGCCCGCGGAGTCGAAGCCGCCCTCGTCGTCGCACCAGCCGTACGTGCGCACCCGGAGCCCGGCGGCCTCCAGGATCGGCCGGTGGTTCACGTACGCCGGGTCGCTGATCCACACCGTGGTCCCCGGGCGGGTCCGGCAGATCAGGTCGGCCAGCAGCCGCAGCGCGCCGGAGCCGGCGACGGTCTGGACGGCCGCGGCCCGGTCGGCTTCCGCGCCGGGCCCCAGCACCATGGCGAGCAGGGCGCGGTTGAAGGCGGCGTTGCCGGAGAGCCCCCGGTACTCCTTGGACTCCGAGCGCTCCGCGAGGCGGATCTCGGCCTCCCGCACGGCGGCCATGACGGGGGTGCGGCCGGAGGGGTCGCGGTAGACGCCGAGGACCAGGTTGAGCCGCTCGGCGCGCTCGTCGGAGCCGAACTCGTACGTCAGGTCCCACAGCGGGTCGGTGGGCGGCGGCGGGAGGAGCTCAAGCATCTGCGGGGACCTCGGGGCGGGGGCGGGGGCGGGCGGTGGCGGAACGGGCACCGGCGGAACGGCGGTTGGCGAGCACGACGCCGACGGTGATCAGGGGGACGCCGATCAGCACGGCGGTGGTCGGGGACTCGCCGAGCAGCGGGATGGCGAGGAGGACGACGGCCACGGGGCTGAGGCTGCCGACGACGGAGCTGCGCTCCGCGCCGAGCCGGCGGATGGCGAAGGCGTAGAGCAGGCCGGCGCACAGTCCGACGCCGATCCCCTGCACCACGAGGAACAGCGCGATGTCGCCGCGTGCCGCGTGGGCGAGGCCGGTCGGGAGCACCCCGGTCAGCACCAGCAGCCCGATCACCGCGAAGGAGGGCAGGCACAGGAGCCCGATCGAGCCGACGGGATCGAGGTCCACGTCGCGCAGGCCCACCGTGTACAGGGCCCACAGGCCGCTGGCCACCAGCAGGGTGCCGGCGCCCTCCAGGACGTCGGCGTCGACCGGGACCACGTAGCGCCAGACGAGGGCGGCCACACCGAGCGCGATCAGCGCGAGCCCGGCGATCTGGGTCCCCCGGGGCAGGCCGCGGCCGCGGGCGGCCATCAGGGCGGCGACGAAGAGCGGGACCATCCCGGGGACGATCGAGCCGACGAAGGCCGCGGAGGTGAGGGCACCGCCGTGCATGGCGGCCAGGAAGAAGGGCACCCCGGCCCCGCAGATGATCTTGGCGGCCGCGCCCGGCCGCACGGCGGCGATGCGCCGGCGCCGACGCCACAGGGCGGGCGCCAGGACGAGCAGCGGGACCCCGAAGCGCAGCAGCGCCGCGTCGGCGGGGCGCAGTGTGGAGGCGCTCAGGGCGCGGGCGCTGAGGGCGAAGGCGGCCCAGATGGCCACCGTGACCAGCAGCGCCGCCATGCCCCGGGCCTGGGGGGAGAGACCGAGCCGGCCGGGGTGTCCGGCCGGCGCGCTCACCGTGTGGGGAGGCTCGGCCGCTCGGGTGGTGTTCGTCGCGACCAAGGGAAGTGACTCCAGCCTCTGCTACACGGACCGGTCCGGTCCGCTCCCTGGCAACGCTAGGGCCTGGGGCGGGGCAGCCGATTGCCAGTTCTGCCGCTCGGACATACGTTTGGGGCAGAATCTGCCAAGGAGTGGCGAAGAACAGCCGAGGAGCGCCGGAAAGTGGCCATGGACGCGGTCGATCTGCAGATCATCCGGGAATTGCAGGCCGACGGCCGGCTGTCGAACCAGGACCTCGCCGACCGGGTGCGGCTCTCCCCCTCGCCCTGTCTGCGCCGCGTCCGGCGGCTGGAGGAGGCGGGCCTGATCCGCGGCTACACGGCCATGGTCGACCAGGTCGCCTTCGGGCTGCCGATCACCGTCTTCGTCCGCATCCGCCTGGAGCGGCACACCGCGGATGCGGTCCGCCTCTTCGAGGAGCACGTCGCCGTCATCGAGCACATCCAGGACTGCTACCTGATGGCGGGCAGCAGCGACTACCTGTTGCGGGTGGTCATCGAGGACCTGGAGGCGTACGAGTCCCTGGTGCGCCACCGGATCCACGCCATCCCGGGGATCGCCTCGATCGAGTCGAGCTTCGCGTACGGCAGCGTGAAGCAGTCCCGCACCTACCCCCGTCCCACCCCGGGCAGCTCGGCGCGCCGCCTCTGACGGGCGGCGGCCGGGCCTACGGCGCCGCCGCGACCGCCGCCGCGAAGGCGGCGTGGGCCTTCGCGTCGAAGAGCACGAAGCGGACCTCCTCCACCCGGGTCCGGGCCGCCCGGACGGTCTCCACCGCGATCCGGGCCCCGTCGTCCATCGGCCAGCCGTAGATCCCGGTGGAGATCGCGGGGAACGCGACCGTACGCGCGCCCAGCTCGTCGGCGACCCGCAGCGACTCCCGGTAGCAGGAGGCCAGCAGTTCCGAGCGGTCCTCGTCCCGCGACCAGACCGGGCCGACGGTGTGGATGACGTGCTCCGCCGGGAGGCGGCCCGCCGTGGTGGCGACCGCGCGGCCGGTCGGCAGGCCCTTGCCGTAGTGGGAGCGCCGCAGGTCCTCGCAGGCGGCGAGGATCTCCGGGCCGCCGCGCCGGTGGATGGCGCCGTCGACTCCCCCGCCGCCGAGCAGCGAGGAGTTCGCGGCGTTGACGACCGCGTCCGCCTCCTCGGCGGTGATGTCCCCCTGGACGAGGGTGATGCGCACCATCACGAGGCCTTTCGCAGGTGCCGCCAGACCGCTTTGGCGGCGTTGTGGCCGGACATCCCGTGGACGCCCGGGCCCGGCGGGGTCGCCGAGGAACAGAGGAAGACGGCCGGGTGGGCCGTGGCGTACGGGAACAGGGTGGGCTTCGGCCGGAGCAGGAGCTGGAGGCCGGAGGCGGCGCCGCAGGCGATGTCCCCGCCGACGTAGTTGGGGTTGCGGGCGGCGAGCTGCGGCGGTCCGGCCGTGGCGCGGGCCAGCACCAGGTCGCGGAAGCCCGGGGCGAAACGCTCCAGCTGCCGCTCGACGGCGTCGGTGAGGTCGCCGTCCCAGCCCGCGGGGACGTGCCCGTAGGCCCAGAAGACGTGCTTGCCGCTCGGGGCCCGGCCGGGGTCGACCAGGCTGGGCTGGGCGGTGATGAGGAAGGGGCTGCGGGGTGCCCGGCCCCCCGCGACCAGCTGGAGGGCGGCGTCGATGTCCCGGCTGCCGGGGCCGACCTGTACGGTGCCGGCCCGGCGGGGGGCCTCGGCGGTCCAGGGCACCGGGCCGTCGAGGGCGTAGTCGATCTTGAACGCGGAGGCGCCGTAGCGGTAGCCGTCGTACGCGCGGCCCAGGCGGGCGATCCGGGCCAGGGCGGTCGGCGAGGTGTCGAAGACGTACGCGCGGGCCGGCGGCAGGTCGTCGAGCCGCTTGACCTCGAAGCCGGTGTGCACGCTGCCGCCGAGGTCCGCCAGGTACCCGGCGAGCGCGTCGGAGATCGACTGCGAGCCGCCGCGCGCCATCGGCCAGCCGCCCGCGTGCGCGGCCAGCGCGAAGACCAGGGCGACCGCGCCGGTCCCGATCCCGTTCAGCGGGGCGATGACGTGCGCCACGAGCCCGGCGAACAGGGCCCGCCCACGGTCGTCGCGGAAGCGGCGCAGCAGCCAGGTGGAGGGCGGCAGGCCGGCCAGGCCGAAGCGGGCCAGGGTCAGCGGGTCCCGGGGCAGGGCGGTGCTGGGCAGGGACATGAAGTCCCGGGCGAGGGTGTCCCATTTGCCGAGGTAGGGCTGGACGAGACGGCGGTACGCGCCCGCGTCGCGGGGCCCCAGGGAGGCCGCGGTCTCGGCGACGGAGCGGGAGAGCACGGCGGCCGTTCCGTCGTCGAAGGGGTGCGCCATGGGCAGCGGGGGGTGCAGCCACTCCAGCCCGTAGCGCCCCAGCGGCATCGTCGCGAAGACGGGGGAACCGGCGCCCAGCGCGTGCACCGCCGAACAGGGGTCGTGACGGAAGCCGGGGAGGGTGAGCTCCTCGGTGCGGGCACCGCCCCCGATGCCGTCCGCCGCCTCGAACACGGCAACGGAGCAGCCCCGGCGGGCCAGTTCGACCGCGGCCGTCAGGCCGTTGGGCCCCGCCCCCACCACGACTGCGTCGAGAATCGACGGCACTGACAGCTCCTTCGTCCGGCGGCGGCCTGCGCTGCCAGGATATTCCGCCCGTCCATACGGGTTCTGCCCGGCCGGGTGGCTACGCGCCCCGCAGCAGCTCGCGGATCCGTACGGCGGTGGCCTCGTCGCGCCCCACCGCGAAGGGCAGGGCGTTGTCCCGGTCCACCCGGAAGGGGACGCCGTCGACGGTGGACTGGGCGCCGCCCGCCTCGGCGACCAGCAGCAGCCCGGCCGCGTGGTCCCAGGCCGAGGGCCAGGTGAACGCCAGGCCGTCCATCTCGCCCCGGGCCACCTTCAGGTACTCCAGGCCGGCCGAGCCGCAGGGCCGGGCGGCGACGCCGGGCACGTCGAGCCGGGCCAGGGTCCACTTGTCCTCCTCGGAGGTGTAGAGGGGGTGGGCCATCGCCACCCGCAGCGCCTCCCCGGGTCGCGGCGAACCGGCGTGGATCCGCTCGCCGTTGACGTACGCACCTTCCCCGCGGACGGCGGTGGCCAGCTCGTCGAGCGCCGGGGCGAAGGTCCAGGAGGCGAGTATCTCGCCGTGGTGGGCCAGCGCGACCAGGGTGCAGAAGGCGGGATCACCGTTCACGAACTGCCGCGTCCCGTCGACGGGATCGACGATCCAGACGGGCGCGTCGCCGCGCAGGGCGCCGTACACGTGGGGGTCGGCGTGCACTGCTTCCTCGCCGACCACGGCCGAGCCGGGCAGCAGCTTCGTCAGCGAGGCAGTCAGGTGTTCCTCGGCGAGCCGGTCGGCGATGGTCACCAGGTCGTGCGGGCCGCTCTTCTGGTCGACCTCGTGCGCGGCGAGCTGCCGGAACCTCGGCATGATCTCCACCGCCACCGCCTCGCGGACGGCCTCCTCGACTGCGGACAGGTCCTGGGCCGAAAAATCATCGATCATGGCCCCAGCAAAGCACGGCGGGGGGACGAACCCCACCCCCGGCCCCGTCCGTCCGTCATCCACGAGATGACGGACGGGTGAACAGGCCTCCGGTCCGGCACGCACCCGCTTGACTCTGTAAGTAAAGTTTCCTAACTTGATGCCGCGCCGCCCCGGCGCCCGCGCACGCCTCCCGTGAACTCTATGAACACAATGATGTGGCGCGCCCCGGAGTGGGATATTTCTGGGACTCCCACACCCTCCGGGGTGCGATGCCGTATGCGCTTCAACAATTCCGGCACCCTCGGATATCCCGCTTTTGTCCAGGCGAAAGCGAAGAACACAAGGCAGCGGCCGGCGCATGATGCACCGGCCGCTCTTCCCGCCTTTACTTCGACATTCCCCAGCGGACCGGAGCTATCTGCTTCGACATGATCGTGATGAGCTCGTACGCGGCGTGCGACGCGGCGACCGAGGTAATCCCGGCGTGGTCGTACGCCGGCGCGACCTCCACGATGTCGGCGGAGACCAGGTGGCAGTCGGCGAGGCCGCGCAGGATCTCCAGCAGCTCGCGGGAGGTCATACCGCCGGCCTCCGGGGTCCCGGTGCCGGGGGCGTGCGCGGGGTCCAGGACGTCGATGTCGATGGAGATGTACAGCGGACGGTCGCCGACCCGCTCGCGCAGCTGCTGGGCGATCTCGTCCACCCCGCGCCGCATGACGTCCGCCGAGGTCACGATGCCGAAGCCGAGCTTGGCGTCGTCGTCGAGGTCCTTCTTGCCGTAGATCGGGCCACGCGTGCCCACGTGGCAGAGGGCGGAGGTGTCGATGACGCCCTCCTCCACGGCCCGGCGGAAGGGCATCCCGTGGGTGTACTGCTGGCCGAAGTACTCGTCCCAGGTGTCCAGGTGGGCGTCGAAGTGCAGGACGGCGACCGGCCCGTGCTTCTTGGCCACCGAACGCAGCAGCGGCAGCGCGATGGTGTGGTCGCCGCCGAGCGTCATCAGCCGGGAACCGCCGGCCAGCAGCTCGTCGGCGGCGGCCTCGATCGTCTCCACCGCCTCGTTCGCGTCGAACGGGTTGGCGCTGATGTCACCGGCGTCGGCGACCTGGCTGTAGTGGAAGGGGTAGACGTCCTGTGCCGGGTTGTAGGGGCGCAGGGTGCGGGAGGCCTCGCGGATGGCGTTGCCGCCGAACCGGGCTCCGGGCCGGTAGCTGACACCGCCGTCGAACGGGACGCCGACCACGGCGATGTCCGCCTTCTCCACCTGGTCGATGCGGGGGATGCGGCCGAACGTGGCCTGACCGGCGAAGTGCAGCGTCCGGTCGGTCTCGGTCGGCGGCAGCGGCGGGGTCGGTCCGTTGGGCTGGGCGGTCATGGTGCGGTCTGTGCCTTTCCGGGTACGGCGGCCTGGCGCCCGGTCACCGGGCCAGGTGGGGGGAGGGAGGAGCGGGGGCGCCGGGCGCGCGCCCGGTCCGCGCTCGTTACTGCGGCGGGTTGCCGTGCTTGCGGGACGGCAGATCGGCGTGCTTCGTGCGGAGCATCGCGAGGGCGCTCACGAGCACCTCGCGGGTCTCGGCGGGGTCGATGACGTCGTCCACGAGGCCGCGCTCGGCCGCGTAGTACGGGTGCATCAGCTCGGCCTTGTATTCCTTGACCATCCGGGCGCGCATCGCCTCGGGGTCCTCGGCGTCCGCGATCTGCTTGCGGAAGATGACGTTGGCCGCGCCCTCGGCGCCCATGACGGCGATCTCGTTGGTCGGCCAGGCGTAGGTGAGGTCGGCGCCGATGGACTGGGAGTCCATGACGATGTACGCGCCGCCGTAGGCCTTGCGCAGGATCAGCGAGATCCGCGGCACGGTGGCGTTGCAGTACGCGTACAGCAGCTTGGCGCCGTGGCGGATGATGCCGCCGTGCTCCTGGTCGACGCCCGGCAGGAAGCCGGGGACGTCCAGCAGTGTGACGATCGGGATGTTGAAGGCGTCGCAGAGCTGGACGAACCGCGCGGCCTTCTCGGAGGCGTGGATGTCCAGGACGCCGGCGAGGTGGCCGGGCTGGTTGGCGACGATGCCGACGACCTGGCCGTCCAGCCGCGCGAGGGCGCAGATGATGTTGCGGGCCCAGCGCTCGTGGATCTCCAGGACGTCGCCGTCGTCGACGAGCTCCTCGATCACCTTGAGCATGTCGTACGGGCGGTTGCCGTCCACGGGCACGAGCGTGAGGAGGGCCTCCGACCTGCGGTCGGCCGGGTCGGTGGCCGCGAAGTGCGGCGGGTTCTCGCGGTTGTTGGAGGGGAGCATCGTGATGAGGTAGCGGACCTCGGAGATGCAGGTCTCCTCGTCGTCGTACGCGAAGTGCGCAACGCCCGAGGTCTCGGCGTGCACGTCCGCGCCGCCGAGGCCGTTCTGGGTGATCTCCTCGCCGGTCACCGCGCGGACCACGTCCGGGCCGGTGATGAACATCTGCGAGGTGTCGCGGACCATGAAGACGAAGTCCGTGAGCGCCGGGGAGTACGCGGCGCCGCCGGCGCAGGGGCCGAGCATGACCGAGATCTGCGGGATGACGCCCGAGGCCTTGGTGTTGCGCTGGAAGATGCCGCCGTACCCGGCGAGCGCCGAGACGCCCTCCTGGATGCGGGCGCCCGCGCCGTCGTTGAGGGAGACCAGCGGGGCACCGGCCGCGATGGCCATGTCCATGATCTTGTGGATCTTCGTGGCGTGGGCCTCGCCCAGCGCGCCGCCGAAGATCCGGAAGTCGTGCGCGTAGACGAAGACCGTACGGCCCTCGACGGTGCCCCAGCCGGTGATGACACCGTCGGTGTAGGGCTTCTTGGCCTCCAGGCCGAAGCCGGTGGCCCGGTGCCTGCGGAGCTGCTCGACCTCCTTGAAGGAACCCTCGTCGAGCAGGAGCGCGATGCGCTCACGCGCGGTCAGCTTGCCCTTGGCGTGCTGCGCTTCGGTCGCCCGGTCACTCGGCCCGCGCCGCGCCCGCTCGCGCAGATCGTGCAGCTCGGTCACTTTCCCGGTGAGGTTCGTCGTCATGTGCCCTCTCCACCCCGGCCCCGCGAGGCGGGCGGCTCATCGCTTCCCGCGGACCGCAGAAGGCCCGCGCCCCGCCATTAAACGAGTCACCGTCACAGGACCTCCACCTCCTCCGACCCCTAATCTGCGTGCGGCCACCCCTAGAGCAGAAGAGGCCGAATAGGCACCATTTGAGGTTCCCTTGAGGTTTCCGGAAGGTTATCGAACGTGCCCCCGAGAAGAACATGTCGATTCCGCGAACCAACCGGGCCCAGACTGCGTTTCATTGAAAGTGGAAGCCCGATCGGCGGTCGCTCAAGAAGCCATCGAAAGTTGCTAGAGTTCGATCGGGACCTGCCGAACGGGAAGAACCGGCCTGCCGTTTGACCAACGGTGAGCGCAGAATTCCATGCGCTCCTCGGGCACCGTCCTCCTCGTGCGGCCTCCACGGAATAGCCATGCCATGCGACAGGACCGAGATGTGTCGCTCCGAATCCCAGGGGGAGGCTTCCACAGCCATGTTGGTCGAGCGGGATGAACAGATCGCCAAGCTGACCGCCTGGGTGACCGGCGTCGCCCGGACCCACACCGCCACGTACTCCGCCGGACACGCAGCCGCGCGCCGCAACGCTCCCGACGACCCCGTCAGACCGGGCCGGACGGCCGTGGTCAGCGGGCCCGTCGCGGCGGGCAAGACCGCCCTGCTGCACCGGGTCCTGGAACTGACCGCCGACAGCGGTGTCCGGATCCTGAGCGCCGTGACCTCCGCCTCCGAACAGCACATCCCCTTCGGCGTGGTGGAGGAACTGCTGCGGGACACCGCCGACACAGCCGGGCCCCTCCCGCTCCACGGGTCCGCGGGCAACGGCGAACTCGTCCCCGCGCAGACCCTCATGGCCTTCCACGCCCGGCTCGCCGGCCTCGTGGCGCGCGGGCCGGTACTGATCGCCATCGACGACGTGCAGTACGCCGACCCCCAGTCCCTGCACTGCCTGCTCTACACCCTGGGGCGGGCCCGCTCGACGGCGGGCGGCCCCGCACTGGTCGTCACGCGCGGCCCCGACGCGGGCTCCCCGGCCCCGCGCGTCCTCGACGAGCTGCTCCGCCAGGCGGAAGGGCCGCACCTGCGGCTGGGCCCGCTGAGCGCGCGGGGAGTGGAGGAACTCCTCGCCCACCGGACCGGGGAGAGCCCGCTGCCGGCGGGCGCCGCGCCCGGCTCCTCGCGCACCGCCCGGGCCGCCGCGTCCCTGCACACGGCCACCGGCGGCAACCCGCTGCTGGTCCACAGCCTGCTGGACGACCGCGTACCCCGCCTGCGTGCCGGGGAGGCGGTCGACGGATCGTTCCCCGCGGGCGAACAGTTCGTGCAGAACGCGCTGATCTGCGTGCACCGGACCGGGTCCGAGGGCCTGCGGGTCGCCCAGGGCGTCGCGCTGCTCGGCGGCGCGACGCCGCGCCCGCTGCTGGCCCGCCTCGTGGAGACCGACGAGCGGACGGTGGCGGAGGTGGTGGACGCCCTCGACGGCACGGGCATCCTCCAGGGCGAGCGCTTCCGGCACGGCGCGGTACGGAGGGCGGTGCTGGAGAGCCTCGCCGACGACGCCGTGGCCGTACTGCGCCGGCGGGCGGCGAGGCTGTCGTACGAGGCCGGAGCGGCGCCGATGGTGGTCGCCGCGCACCTGCTGGGCCAGGAGCCGGGCCTGCCCGACGAGGACTGGGTGCCGGGCGTCCTCGCGGCCGCCGCGCACACGGCGCTGGCCTCCCAGCGGGTCGAGTTCGCGGTGCGCTGCCTGCGGCTGGCCGAGGAGTGCTCCCACGACGAAAGAGAGCGCTTTCAGCTCCGGGCCGACATGGCCAAATTCATCTGGCGGACGAAGCCGTCCGCCTGGGCACAGGAACTTCAGCCGCTCAACGCCGCACTGCGCCAGGGGACGCTGCCGGTCGGCGACTCGCTGCGGCTGGTCGGCGGTCTGCTGTGGAACGGCTGGATCGACGATGCGGCGAGCGCGATCCAGCACGCCCTCGACGGCATGCCGCAGCCGCCGGACCCCACGACGACCGCGCAACTGTCGCACGTACGAATACTGTTGGCCTCGACGTACCCCACGCTGCTCGGCCTGCTGGACGGCGCGCTGGGCCCGGACGGCGGCGCGGCCGCACGGCACACCGCGGAGGACGGGGCCATGGCCGGCATCCGGGTGCTGCACGGGGTGCTGAGCGCGGGCACCGCGGCCCCGGGCCACCGGGAGCGGGCCGCCCTGGACGAGGAGTCCGCCCTCGCCGCCGAGCGGATCCTGGCCGGGATCCGGCTCACGGACGAGACCCACTTCACGATCCGGGCCTGCCTGCTGGCCCTGTTGTATACGGAACGGCTGGGCGAGGCGGCGCTGTGGACGGACCGGCTGCTGGACGAGGCCGCCGCGCACGACGCCCCCGGCTGGACCGCCGTCATGCAGGCGATGCGCGCGCACATGGCGCTGCGCCGCGGCGAGCCGGCCCAGGCGCGGCTGCTGGCCGAGCAGGCGCTGGAACAACTCACCCCGCACGCCTGGGGCGTGGGCATCGGCATGCCGCTGTCCGCCCTCATCGAGGCGCGGACCGCAATGGGCGACCACGAGGCGGCGGCGGCCCTGCTGGACCATCCGGTACCCGAGAAGATGCTGCTGACGCGCTACGGACTCCACTACCTCTACGCGCGTGGAGGGCACCGGCTCGCCACCGGGCGACACCACGCGGCGCTGACGGACTTCATGGCCTGCGGACGGCTGATGCGCGAGTGGAACATGGACCGCGAGGGGCTGGTGCCCTGGCGCATCGGGGTCGCGGAGGCCTCGCTCGCCCTCGGCGCCCGCGACCAGGCGGAACGCTTCGCCCGGGAGCAGCTCGCCCGGGGGGCCGGACCCCGCGTGCGCGGCCTGGCCCTGCGCGTCCTGGCGGCCGCCCGGCCGCTGGCCGACCGGCCCGCGCTGCTGGACCGGGCCGTGACCCTGCTCCAGGAGGAGGGCGACGCGCACGAGCTGGCCCGTACGCTGACCGATCTCGGCACGGCGTACGAGCGGCTCGGCGACGCGGCGCAGGGCAGGAGCTGCACCCGCCGTGCCTGGCGGATCGCCGAGGTGCGGGGCTCCCGGGAGGGCGCGCCGCGACCCCGGACGGAGCCGTCCGAGACCGGCATCACGCTGCCGCGGGCGATGCCCGCGCCGGTGCCGGGCGCCGCCGTGCGGACGACGCGGCCGAGCACGGCGTCCGCCCTGACGGACGCCGAGCGGCGGGTGGCCTCGCTGGCCGCCCACGGCTACACGAACCGGGAGATCGGGGCGAAGCTGTTCATCACCGTCAGCACCGTGGAACAGCACCTGACCCGCGTCTACCGCAAGATCAACATCACGCGCCGGCAAGACCTGCCCGTCAGTTGGGAATCCGATGTCGCACACACTGCCTGACCCCGCCGCCCGGACCGGCGGCGCGGGCGGATCCATGCCCGCCCCCGGACCCCGGCTGCTCGCGGTCAGCGACCTGCACATCGGGATGGCCGACAACCGGCCCATCACCGAGTCCCTGCGCCCCGCCCACCCGGACGACTGGCTGATCGTCGCAGGTGACGTCGGCGAGCTCACCGAGGACATCGAGTGGGCGTTGCGCCTGCTGTCGGGGCGGTTCGCCAAGGTGGTGTGGGCTCCGGGCAACCACGAGCTGTGGACCCCGCGCGAGGACACGGTCCAGGCCCGCGGCGAGAAGCGCTACGCGCACCTGGTGGACCTGTGCCGCACGCTGGGCGTGGTCACCCCCGAGGACCCCTGGCCGGTGTGGCGGGGCCCCGGCGGCCCGGTGGCGGTCGCCCCGCTGTTCCTGCTGTACGACTACACCTTCCGGGTGGCGGGGACGCGGACCAAGGAGGAGTCGCTGGCGCGGGCGCACGAGGCGGGGGTCGTCTGCACCGACGAGTACCTGCTGCACCCCGACCCGCACCCGAGCCGGGACGCCTGGTGCCGGGAGCGGGTCGCGCTGACCCTGCGCCGGCTGGAGGAGCACGACCCGTCGCTGCCGCTGGTCCTCGTCAACCACTTCCCGCTGGTCCGCGAGCCCACGGACGTGCTGTGGCACCCGGAGTTCGCGCAGTGGTGCGGCACCGTGCTCACCGCCGACTGGCACCGCAGGTTCCGTACGGCCGCCGTGGTCTACGGGCACCTGCACATCCCCCGGACCACCTGGTACGACGGGGTGCGCTTCGAGGAGGTGTCGATCGGCTACCCGCGCGAGTGGCGCCGGCGCGGCCACCCCAAGGGTCTGCTGCGGCAGATCCTCCCCTACACCGGTGGAGAGGACACGGCGTGATAGAGACCCTGCTGCCCGAAGGGGTGGCCGCGGGCGAGGCCTTCGGACCGGACGGCGCGGCCGTGCTCTACCCCGAGGAGGCGGCCCTGGTCGCCACCTCGACGGACCGCCGCCGCGAGGAGTTCACCACCGTACGGGGCTGCGCCCGCCGCGCGCTGGACGCGCTCGGGCTCCCGCCGGCACCGGTCCTGCCGGGCAAGCGGAACGTGCCGCAGTGGCCGACCGGGGTGGTCGGCAGCATGACCCACTGCGCCGGCTACGCGGCCGCCGTCCTCGCCCGGGACACCGACCTGGTGGCGATCGGCATCGACGCCGAGCCGGACCGGCCGCTGCCCCGGGGGGTGCTGGACTCGATCGCCCTGCCCCGGGAACTGGCCTGGGCCCGTACGCCGGTGACGGGGGCGGGCCGGCTGTGCCGGGACCGGCTGCTGTTCAGCGCCAAGGAGGCCGTGTACAAGACCTGGTACCCACTGGTGGGCACCGAGCTGGACTTCGATGACGCCGACATCTCCTTCCGCACGGACGCCGAGGGCCCGGCGGGCGCCGGCGCGGTCGGGCTCGCGGGGGAACCCGCGGGGGGACCCGCCGTCAGCGCCGCCGAGGGCCTGCGCCAGGGTTCCTTCCGGGCCCGTGTGCTGCGCCCGGGCACCGGCCGCGACGGCCGCCCGGTGACGGCGTTCACCGGCCGCTGGCTCGCCCGGCGCGGGCTCGTCGTCACCGTGATCACCGTCCCGGCCCGGCGGAGCGCCGCCGGGGACGCCAACCCGTAGGGCGGCCCGGGCACCGCCGGACGCCCGGGTCGGTAGGGGTTGTCCGGCTCCGGGGCCGCTGCGTAGCGTGCGAGGACCGGACCGAGTGCGCACGGCGTACGACACGTGCCCCTCCCGCCGTCCGGGCCCGCTGCGATGCCGCGACCTCCGGCCGCGCCCGGCTCGCTCCGGTTCCCCTGGAAGCGATGTCGCACCGGCCCGAGAGGTACTCCAGATGACATCAGCAAGCCCGGCTCCCACCACCATGCTCGTGCCGGACTTCCCGTTCTCCTACGACGGCTGGCTCCGCCATCCGGCGGGCCTGGGCTCTCTGCCGCCCGACCGGGCCGGCACGCCGGTGGCGGTCATCGGCGGCGGGATGGCGGGACTGACCGCCGCCTACGAACTGATGCGGCTGGGCCTGCGCCCGGTCGTCTACGAGGCCGACCAACTGGGCGGCCGGATGCGCTCGGTGGCCTTCCCGGAACGGCCGGACTGCGTGGCGGAGATGGGCGCGATGCGCTTCCCGCTGTCGGCCCGCTCGCTGTTCCACTACATCGACCTGCTGGGGCTGCGCACCAGCCCCTTCCCCAACCCGCTGGCACCGCACACCCCCAGCACCCTCATCGACCTGGGCGGCGTACGGCACACGGTGCGCGGCGCCGGCGAACTCCCCGACGTCTACCAGGAGGTGGCCGCCGCCTGGGAGAAGGCCCTCCAGGAGCGGGCGGAACTGGCCACGATGCGCGACGCCGTCCGGCGGCGCGACGTCGAGACGCTCAAGCACGTCTGGGACCGGCTGGTGCGGGAGTTCGACGACCAGTCCTTCCACGGCTTCCTCGCCACCAGCTCGGCGTTCCGCTCCTTCCGGCACCGGGAGGTCTTCGGGCAGGTGGGCTTCGGTACGGGCGGATGGGACACCGACTTCCCGAACTCGCTGCTGGAGATCCTGCGCGTGGTCTACACGGAGGCCGACGACCACCAGATGGCCATCGCCGGCGGCTCCCAGCAGGTGCCGCGCGGGCTGTGGGAACACCGGCCCCACCAGTGCGCGCACTGGCCGGCGGGCACCTCGCTGGCCTCCCTGCACGGCGGCTCGCCGCGGCCCGGGGCACGCGCGGTCGCCCGCGCGGGGGCGGAGTTCACCGTCACCGACACCGAGGGCCGCGTCGACCGGTTCCCGGCCGTGGTCTACACCCCGCACGTGTGGACGTTGCTGAACCGGGTGGAGGCCGATCCGGCGCTGCTGAGCGCGCCGCTGTGGACGGCGGTGGAGCGCACCCACTACATGGGCTCCTCCAAGCTGTTCGTGCTGACCGACCGCCCGTTCTGGCGTGACGTGGACCCGGACACGGGCCTGCCGGTGATGAGCATGACGCTCACCGACCGGATGCCGCGCGGGGTCTACCTCTTCGACGACGGCCCGGACCGGCCGGGCGTGATGTGCCTGTCGTACACCTGGAACGACGACTCCCTGAAGATGGCCACGCTCGGCCCGCGGGAGCGGCTGGACGCGCTGCTGGGCAAGCTCGCGGCGATCTATCCCGGGGTGGACGTCCGCTCCCACGTGATCGGTGATCCGCTCACCATCACCTGGGAGACGGAACCGCACTTCATGGGCGCCTTCAAGGCGAACCTGCCGGGCCAGTACCGCTACCAGCGGCGGCTGTTCACCCAGTTCATGCAGCGCGGGCTGACGGCCGGGGAGCGCGGTTTCTTCCTGTGCGGCGACGACGTCTCGTGGACGGGCGGGTTCGCGGAGGGGGCCGTCACCACGGCGCTGAACGCGGTGTGGGGGGTCGTGGACCACCTCGGGGGGGCGAGCCACCCCGACAACCCCGGCCCCGGCGACCTCTTCGACGCGCTGGCGCCCGTCGAGCTCCCCTACGAGGAGTGACCCGGGGCGCCCGTCCGGCGCACCGGCCGTACACAGGACGAAGGCGCCCCCGCGATGCCGCGGGGGCGCCTTCACCGCTCCGCCCCTGGAGGCGCGGTCCTCACGCCTCGGCGGCGAGCACCGCCAGCGCCTTCTTGTCGGGCTTGCCGTTGCGGTTCAGCGGGAACTGCTCCAGCACGACGACCTTGTTGGGCTGTTCGTAGACCGGCAGCAGCCCGCACAGGCGCTCGCGCCAGTGGGCCGCGTCCCGCAGCTCCTCGTCCTCGACGAAGAACACCAGCTGGGAGCCGCGCAGTTCGTCGGGCAGGGGTACGATCCGGGTGGGGCAGCCTTCGGCGGCCACCTTGCGCTCGATGAGTTCGGGGTAGAGGGTGTACCCCATCCGGTGGACGGCGAACTTGCGTCCGAGGACGTGCAGGTTGGCGTCCGCGTCGAGGTGGCCGAGGTCGCCGGTGGCCTGCCAGCCGGTGGCGTGCGCGGGGGCGATGGTGCCGTCCTCCTCCACCTGGCCCTCCAGGGCGTCCGGGGTGTCGACCTCGATCTCGCCCGTCTCCCCCGCCGGCAGTTCGCGGCCGTCCTCGTCGACGATCCGCAGCCGGATCCCCTCCATGGCCCGGCCGCAGGCGACCGGGTTGTCGAGGGTGGCGAAGGAGATGTTGCCCAGTTCGGTGGAGCCGTAGCTGTCGAGCAGCGGCAGGCCGAACTCGGCGACGTACCGGCCGACCAGCGGCGCGTCGAGCGGGGCCGCGCCGACGCAGAACATGCGGGTGTCGGCGAGGTGGGCGCGCAGCGCGGGCTTGCGGGTGACCAGGCTGAGGATGCTGCGGTAGCTGGAGGGGGTCGCGTCGATGACGGTCACCCCGGCGTCGCGGGCCATGCGCAGGGCGCGGTCCAGCCGGCGGTAGGGGGCGATCACCAGGGAGCAGCGGGTGAGCCAGGCGATGAGCACCATCGACAGGCCGTACTGGTGGGCGAAGGGCAGCAGCGGCATCAGCACGTCGTCGGGGCGGTGCCCTACCTGGTCGGCGTTGCGCTGCAGGTTGCGCAGGAACGAGGCACCGGACTTCACCACGCCCTTGGGGGATCCGGTGGAGCCCGAGGTCCACATGATGAGGCCGTCGGGCAGTTCGCCCCAGGCCCCGAAGTCCAGGGCGGGTTCGGTGGGTTCGTGGTCGGTGACGGCGACCATCAGCTCGTAGAGGTGGACGGGGTCGGCGTCCTGGTAGATGGGGGTGTCGTCGTCGACGAAGGTGACCTTCACGCCGGTGCGTACGGCGATGCGGCGGGTCTCCTCCTGGTGTTCCTGCTGGTCGACGAGGACGATCGAGGCGCCGACGTGCATCAGCGCGTACAGCACGCACACGTAGCTCGCCGAGTTGCCGGCCTTCAGCATGACGCGGTCTCCGAGGCCGACGCCCCGTTCGCGGATGGCACCGGCCACCCGGAGGGCGTCCTGTTCGAACTCCTCGATGGTCCGTACCGAGTCTGCTGCGCATATCTTCGCGGTCATCGGTCGCACAATGTCCTTCCTCTGGGCCTGCCACGGCCGGGCGGCGTGCGGTCCGCCGGGCCGGGGCCGGGGCCGTTCATGGGGTGGATCGCCGGATCAGCGAGCGTCACCGGTGATGGGGTGGTCAGTCCGGGTCGGGTTCACCGAGCGAGATCAGCTGGTCGTGCACGATGTTGACCACCTCCCGGCGGTAGGTCTTCAGGTAGCCCTGGGCGCCGGGAAAGATCTCCAGGTCGAAGCGGCCCGAGGTGCTGCGCCGCCAGGACCGCACGGCCGACACCGTGGCGCGCGGGTCGTGCCGGGCCGCCAGGGCGACGACCCGGCAGTCCAGCGGCGGCGGGCCGAGGCTGCCGCGGTGGCCGGGTGCGGCCTGCCCGGAGACGAAGAGGGTCAGGGGTGCCGTGTACGTCTCGCGTTCGAGCCGGCAGCCCACCGCGTAGGCGAGATCCGCCCCGTGCCGGTGCCCGAACAGGGCGAACGGGCGGTCGGCCCAGCCCCGTACGGCCTCGAAGACCTTGTCGGCGAGTCCCGTGCCCGCTCCCTGATCGGGGTCCTCGTCGCAGAGCGTGGACGGGTACTGGACGATGAGCAGCTCGACGGTGGGGAGCAGGAGGTCGGCCATCGCCAGGTAGCAGAGCGGTGAGTTCCGCGAGCTCGGGAAGCAGATCATCCGGTAGCTGCTGGGCACCGCGGGCTGCCTGATCTGGATCAGGCTGACCCCGTCGGGGGTGGTCTCCCCGGCGGCGGGCCGGTCGTGCGCATGCGTCATGCTCCCTGAAACTCCGCATCGGGTGGTGCCCTGACGACTCGTGGTCGGGCGTACGAACGGCGCCTCCCGTGCGGAGGGCCTTCATGGACGGATCTGTGGCCCGCCGCGGCCTGCGGCACCGGCGGTGGGGAGGCCGCCGTCGGGGACGACCTCCAGGCCCTGGCCGGCCAGCCACCGCAGGACGTCCGGCAGGCCGCTCTCGCCGGGGAGCGCGTCGGGGGTGGCGTCGGCGGCCCGGTGGACGGCTTCCGTGAAGAAGTACACGCCGGGCCGGTCCGCCGCCGCCTGCGCGGCGGGGCGCCGGGTGCGGAAATCCTCCACCTGCTCGCCGATCCCGCCCGGGACGAAGGTGTCGGCGGAGAGCGTCACGAAGTCGTCCTCGCCCAGCCAGTCCCGCGCGCAGCGCAGGGCGTGGGCCGGGCCCAGCGGCCGGTGCTGGGGCAGGTAGGTGATGCTGACGCCGAAGCGGGCGCCGTCGCCGACGGCCGCCCGGACCTCGTCGGCGCCCTCTCCGAGGACGATGCCGACGTCGAGGATGCCGGCGTCGGCGATCCCCTCCAGGACGTCGAAGAGCACCGGCTTGCCGGCGTCCGGGCCCGGCCGGCCCTCGGCCACGGCGGGCAGGGGGCGCGGGCTGGTGCCGGATCTCCCCGACAGGACGAGTGCTTTCACGGGGGTCTCCTCGCGGGAAAGGTGAGGCGAACGGAGATGTCCGGCGCGGTCACGCGGTGGCGTCGTGAGCATATTTCCCGGCGGCAATCCGCGATCACCCCTATTCCCCCCTAACCAATTGGGCATCGCCCCTAGCCGTGCCCCCGCAGGGGCGGTCGGCCCACCCCGCATGCTAGACAGGAAGCGATCAGTTCCGTGTCCTATTCAGTCGGCGCCCGACGCGCGGCCGGTCACGCGATATTCCCCCCGCGAAGCCCAGGCCGCCGTTGCGCGTCCCGCTTGATTCGCAGGAATAAATGAAACCTGAAAGACCCGTGGAATCCACTGTCGTGGTCGACGGACTCGTCAAGAAGTACCGGGACCGGGACCAGCCGGCAGTGAACGACCTGAGCTTCTCGGTACGCCGGGGCGAGGTCTTCGGCTTCCTGGGACCCAACGGAGCCGGCAAGACCACCACCATCGGCATCCTGACCACCCGCGTGGCCCCCACCGCGGGGCGCGCGTTCGTCCAGGGCGTGGACGTCGTGGCCCATCCCGCCCAGGCCCGCCGGGCTTTCGCCGTCGTGCCGCAGCGCAACAACCTCGACCAGTCGCTCACCCTGCGGCAGAACCTCACCTTCCACGCCGGCTACCACGGCATGGGCCGCGCCGAACGGCGCCGGCTCGCCGACGAGTGCCTGGAGTGGGTGGGACTCGGCGACCGCGGCAAGGACCGCGGCGACCAGCTCTCCGGCGGCCAGGCGCAGCGCGTGATGATCGCCCGGGCGCTGATGCACCGGCCCGACGTCCTCTTCCTCGACGAGCCCGCCAACGGACTCGACCCGCAGGCGAGGCTGTTCATCCACGAGCGGGTGGCCGAGCTGAGCGGGCGCGGTGTGACCACCGTCCTCACCACCCACGACATGGACGAGGCCGCCCGGCTGTGCGACCGCGTCGGCATCGTGGACCACGGCCGGCTGCTCGCCCTGGACACCCCGCAGGCGCTCATGGAGAGCCTGAGCGGCACGGCCTGCACCCTCACCGTGCGGCCCGGCGAGTCCGGTGCCGTCGAGGTCGTCCGCCTGCTGGAGAAGATCGAGGCGGTGACGGGGGTTGAGCGCGTCGAGCCGCCCCGCGGCGAGGAGGGGGGGCAGGGCCCGGACGCCGCGGCGGACGCGGCCGACGCGGACGCCCCCGTACGGCTGCGCCTGTACAGCGACGCGCCGACCGGCGCGCTGCTCCCGGCCGCGATCACCACCCTCGCGGCGGCGAACTGCGACATCAAGGACATCAAAGTGGGCACCGCCACGCTGGAGGACGTCTTCATCTCGCTGACCGGCAGGGAGCTGCGATGAGCACCGCCACTGCCACCACCGCCGCCACCGGCGCGCCCGATCCGGTCGCCGGTTTCCCCCGCGAGCTGCGGCCGGCGCCCGCGGGCGTCCGCTCGGTGACCCGTACGTTCTTCTTCATCCTGTGGCGGGACGTCTTCGTCACGGGCCGCGAGCTGCCGACGTTCCTCGCCCAGGTGCTCGTGGAGCCGTTCTTCATCCTGTTCGTCTTCGGCAAGGTCCTCGGCGAGCTCGGCTTCACCGGCGGCGGCTTCCAGCAGGTGCTGCTGCCCGGTGTGGTGGCGCTCAACGCCTTCCTGGTGAGCCTCCAGAACACGGCGCTCCCGCTGATCATCGACTTCTCCTGGAGCAAGGAGATCGAGGACCGCCTGCTGGCCCCGATCCCCACCTTCCTGGTGGCCGTCGAGAAGCTGGTCTTCGGCATGCTGCGCGGTATCGTCGCCTCGCTGCTGATGATCCCGATGGGCTTCCTGGTCCTCGACCACGCCTCATGGCCCATGGACCGCTTCCCGGCCACGGTGGGCGTGCTCCTGATGGGCGCGCTGGCCGGCAGCACGGTGGGGCTGACCATCGGCACGCTGGCCCCGCCGCGGCACATCAGCATCGTCTTCGCGGTCACGCTGACCCCGCTGATGTTCACCGGCTGCACCCAGTTCCCGTGGCACGGACTGGCGGAGGTCCGCTGGTTCCAGGTGCTGTGCACGCTCAACCCGCTGACCTACGTCACCGAGGGCATCCGCTCGCTGCTGCTGCCGCCCGGCGGCCCCGGCTCGATCCCGCTGTGGGTGTGCGTCTCGGCGCTCACCGCGGCGATCCTGATCTTCGGGGCGATCGGCATCAAGGGCTTCCACCGCAGGGCCCAGGACTGACCCCCGCCCCCTCCTCCCGGCCTCGTGCCCGGACCGGCGCACCGCGCGCCGGCCGGGTGCGGGGCCTTCTCGCTGCCCGTCCCCATCCCCTTCCCGGAAGCAAAGGTATTCACGGATCATGACTCGTTCCGCCGCGATCGCTGCCGAAATTCCCGCCGATTCGCCTACCGATTCGCCTACCGATTCCCCTGTCGCCATTACTGCCGGCAACACGGTCGGCTCCCCCGCCGTGGAATCTCCGGAACCGCGCTCCGGAACCGCGATCGTATTCCCCGGAATGGGACCCGCCTCTTTCGCCGAAGTCGGCAAGTTCCTGCTGCTCGACCCGTATGCGCGGGTTCGTCTGGCGGAGGCGGACGAGGCACTCGGATACTCGGTGTTCGATCGCTTCCGGGACGCGGAGGAGGATTATTCGGTCGATTTCCAGATCGCCTTCCTGGTGAACTCGATGGCGCTGGCGGACCGGGCCGTGGACACCCTCGGTGCCGTCCCCACCGTCTGCGCCGGGCCGAGCTTCGGCCAGAAGGCCACCGCCGCCTTCGTCGGCTCGCTGTCCTTCCCCGAGGTCGTACGGCTGACCGCCGAGCTGGCCCGCTGCGAGGAGGAGTACTTCGCGGACGCCTACGAGGACGTGGTCACGCACTGCTTCGTCCGCACCCCGCAGGACCGGCTGGACGAGATCCTCGCCGGGTTCGACGACCGGGGCGCCTGGTACGACTCCTCCGGCCGGCTCGACGCGGGCTTCCACATGCTCTCCGTTCGCGAGGGGGACCTCGACGCCCTGAACGCCGGCATCAGCGCGGCCGGCGGCTACTCCATGTACTCGATGCGGCCGCCCGTGCACGCGGCGGCCTTCTCGGCGCTGCGCAAGAAGGCGGAGGAAGAGGTCTTCGGGGCGTACGAGTTCGCCGACCCCTCCCTCCCCGTGGTCGTCGACCACGACGGCAGCGTCATCCGGGACGCCGCCGGAATGCGCACCATGATGCTGGACACCTTCGACCGGCCCATCCACTGGCCGCGCATGGTGGAGTCCCTCAAGGGGCTCGGTGTGGGCACCCTGTACATGACCGGCCCCGACAGCCTCTTCCACCGGCTCGACGTCACCAAGGACAACTTCGAGGTGCACGCGGTGGGCCTGCCCAAGAAGCGGGCCCGCGAGCGCGAGCGACAGCAGGCTCTCCAGCGCTCCCGGGCGGCGCGGGTCCGGCGCGGCGCCTGAGGCGCCCGCACCGCCGTGCACGGGGCAGGGCCCCACCCCCAGGGGGGTGGGGCCCTGCTCTCGTATATCCGTCCGGGCCGTGCTCAGGACCGGGCGTCCAGCCACTGCCCGACCGCTCCCGCGGTCTCCTGCGCGTGCTGCTCCATCATCGTGAAGTGGTTGCCGGGGGCATCCACGGCCGTGTGCTCCAGGTCCCAGTAGGAACGCCAGTCGCCGGTCGCCGCGCGCTTCCAGTCGAAGAACCGCTCCTCGGCCCGGACCAGCAGCGTGGGCGACTTCACCGCCTGCGGCTTCCAGCCGCCGAAGAGCCGGAAGTAGGCGCCCATCGCCAGCAGGCGGCTGTCGTCCACCGGGACGTAGCTGCCCTGACGCTCGTCGACGCCTTCCGACAGCCCCGGCTGGATGCCGAGGATGGCGTCGTCGTCGTGCGAGTAGATGTCGATCAGGACGACCGCCTCGGGGAAGACCCCGGCATCCTCCAGCCGCCCGGCGACCGCGTGGGCGAGCATGCCGCCCGAGGAGTGTCCGAGGAGCACGAACGGCGCCCCGTCCGTGTGCCGCAGGACGGCCTCGGCCTGGGCCTCGATCACCGCTCCGGCCGTCGAGGGCAGCTGCTCGCCCCGCAGGAAGCCGGGGGCCGCCATGGCGTGGACGTCGCGCCGGCCGCGGAAGGCGGAGGCGAACCGGGCGTACTGGTGCGGCCCGGAGATCGACAGGATCGAGGAGAAGCAGACCAGCCCCGGACCCTCCTCACCGCGCGCCAGCCGCACCAGGGCGGGCGCCCGGCGCAGCTCGGCCGCCGAGGAGAACGAGGGCCTGAACCGCGAGGCCTGCATCAGCAGTTCCATGAACTGGCCGGACGCGCCCTGCGTCCCCGCCTCCTGGAGCATCGCGCCGAAGACCCCGGCGTCCTCCTCCGCGTCCCGCTCCGCCGTCCCGGCGGCCCCGGCGGGCACGCCCGGACCCTCGGCGAGCTCGGCGCGCAGCCGCTGCGCGACCAGCAGCGGGGTCGGGTGGTCGAACAGCAGGGTGGCGGGCAGCCGCAGGCCGGTGGCCGCGTTCAGCTGGTTGCGCAGCTCGACGGCGGTCAGCGAGTCCAGGCCGAGCTCCAGGAACTCCTGGGACTCCCCCACCGCCTCGGGCGAGGGGTAGGCCAGCACCGCGGCGGCCTGCGCCCGCACCACGTCGAGCAGGACGCGCTCCTGCTCCTCCTCCGGCAGCGCCGACAGCCCCGCGAGGAGCTGCGCGGCGGCGGAGGCCGCCGCCGTCCCGGCGCCGTGCGCGGCGGCCTTGCGCAGACCACCCCGGACCAGCCCCCGGAAGACCGCCGGCAGGGCTCCGGACTCGGCCTGGGCCCGCAGCGGGGCGGTGTCCAGGCGGATGGCGAGGAAGACGCTGCCCGCGGCCGGACCGCACGCCGTGTCGAAGAGGGCCAGGCCCTGCTCGGAGGTGAGCGGGGCCAGACCGGCCCGCGCCATCCGCTGCACGTCGGCGTCGGTGAGCTCGCCGGTCATCTCGCTGCGCTGCTCCCACAGTCCCCAGGCCAGGGACACGGCGGGCAGCCCCTCGGCGCGCCGGCTGTGCGCCAGGGCGTCGAGGAAGGCGTTGGCCGCCGCGTAGTTGGCCTGGCCGGGGCTGCCGAGGGTGCCCGCGGCCGAGGAGAACAGGACGAACGCGGCCAGGTCCAGGTCCCGGGTCAGCTCGTGCAGGTGCAGCGCCGCGTCCACCTTGGGCCGCAGGACCGAGTCGATCCGCTCGGGCGTCAGGGACGGGACGAGCCCGTCGTCGAGGTGCCCCGCGGTGTGGACGACGGCCGTGAGCGGGTGCTCGGCCGGGATCCCGGCCAGCAGGGCCGCCAGTGCCTCCCGGTCGGACGCGTCGCAGGCGACGACGGCCGCCTCGGCGCCCAGCGCGGCGAGTTCCGCGACGAGTTCCGCCGCGCCGGCCGCACGCGGTCCGCGCCGGCTGGTGAGCAGCAGGCGCCGGGCCCCGTGCTCGGTCACCAGGTGCCGGGCCAGGAGGCTGCCGAGCACGCCGGTGCCGCCGGTGATCAGGACGGTACCGTCCGGGTCCGGTACGGGGACCGGTACCGGTACCGGCCGCGCGGCCTCGGCGGCGGCGCCTTCCTCGGCGGCCTCCTGCGGCTCGGGGCGCTCCGCCCGGACCCTGGCCAGCCGGGCGGCGTGCAGCGCTCCCCCGCGCAGGGCGAGCTGCGGTTCGCCACTGGCCACGGCGGCCGCCAGCAGCGCGGGGTGTTCCGCCCGCGCGGCGTCGGCTCCGGCGTCCAGGTCGATCAGCAGGAACCGGCCGGGGTTCTCCGACTGCGCCGAGCGCAGCAGGCCCCAGACCGAGGCGTGCGCCAGGTCCGCCACGCCCTCGCCCGGCAGCGCCTCGACGGCGCCCCGGGTGAGCACCGCGAGGCGGGAGCCGGCGAACGCTTCCTCGGCCAGCCAGGCCTGTACGAGCGCGAGGGCGTCGCGGGTCGCCTGCCGGGCGGCCCCGGCCGTGTCCTGCGGACCCTCGGCGGCGCCGGCTCCGGGCATGGCGTACGTGACGAGCACGGTGTCCGGCGCCGGCTGTCCGGCGGTCACCACGGCGCCGAGGGCGTCGAGGTCTCCGTAGACGTCGGCGGTGGCGTCCGCGCCGCGCAGCGCGGCCTCCAGACCGAGGGTGTCGGGCCCGACCAGGGCCCAACGGCCGGCCGTGGCCGCGGGGTCGGCGGCCGCGGCGGGAACGACGGGCCACTCCAGGCGGAACAGCGACTCGTGGAACGCGGACCGGGCCGACGTCAGCGCGGCCGGGTCGAGCGTGCGCAGCAGCAGCGACTCCACCGACACGACGGGCTCGCCCTGCTCGTCGAAGGCCGTGAGGGACACGGCCCCCGATCCGGCCGGGGCCAGCCGCACCCGCAGCGCGTCCGCCCCGACGGCGTGCAGGCCTACGCCGGTGAAGGCGAAGGGCAGCCGCATCCGGGCCTCCGCGCCGGGCTCCTCGTCGTCGGCGGTGAGGAAGGAGCCGAGGGCGAGGCCGTGCAGGCCCGCGTCCAGCAGCGCCGGGTGCACGCCGAAGTGCGCGGCATCGGCCTGCGGGCCTTCGGCGAGGGAGAGTTCGGCGAAGAGCTCGTCGCCGAGCCGCCAGGCCGCCCGCAGGTTGCGGAAGGCCGGTCCGTACGCGTATCCGCCGGCGGCGAACAGCTCGTACAGGTCGTCCACTTCGAGCTCGTCGGCGCCCGCCGGGGGCCAGGTCCGCGGAGCCGGGGCCGGCGCCGCGGCCGGGGTGTCCGCCGCACCGAGCACACCGGCGGCGTGCCGCGTCCACGGCTCGCTCTCGGAGCCTCGGCCGTCCTCGCCGTGCCGGGCCTCGGGGCGCGAGTACACGTGCAGTGCCCGCCTCCCGTCCGCGTCCGGGGCCGCCACCGACAGCCGGAGCTGGAGTGCCCCGCGCTCGGGGAGCACCAGCGGGGCTTCCAGGGTCAGTTCCTCCAGGACGGTGCTGCCGGCCCGCTGGGCGGCGTGCAGCGCGAGTTCCACGAAGGCCGTCCCGGGCAGCAGCACGGCACCGGCGGCGCGGTGGTCGGCCAGCCAGGGGTGGGTCGTGAGGGACAGGCGGCCCGTGAAGAGGAACCCGTCCGAATCCGGCAGTTCGACGGCCGCGCCCAGCAGCGGGTGCTCGGCCTTGCCGAGTCCGGCGGAGGCCACGTCGCCGACGGCGGAGACCGGTACGTCGATCCAGAAGCGGTCGCGCTGGAAGGCGTAGGTGGGCAGGTCCACGCGTTGCGCGCCCGTTCCGGCGAACACGGCGTCCCAGTCCACCGTCACACCGCGTACGTAGGCCTCGCCCAGGGAGAGCCAGAACCGCTCCAGACCACCTTCACCACGCCGCAGGGAACCCAGGACAGCGGCCTCCCGGCCCGCGTCCTCGACCGTCTCCTGCAGACCGACCGTCAGCACCGGATGCGGGCTGGACTCGATGAACACACCGAACCCCTGATCGAGCAGCGTCCGCGTGGCCCGCTCCAGCTCCACCGTCCGACGCAGATTACGGAACCAGTACCCACCGTCCAGTTCGGGGCCTTCGACCCACTCACCGGTGACGGTCGACAGGAACGGAACCCCCGCAGCCCGCGGCGCGATCGGCGCGAGCAGCGTGTCCAGTTCCTCCCGCAGCAGCTCGACCTGCGCCGAGTGGGAGGCGTAGTCCACCGCGATCCGCTTCGCACGGACCCCGTCCGTCTCGCACGCGGCCAGGAACTCCTCCAGCGCCTGGACCTCGCCCGAGACCACGACCGACGACGGGCCGTTCACGGCGGCGACGGAGATCCGCTCCTCACCCCACGGGGCGATCCGCTCACGCACCTCGGCAGCGGCCAGCGGCACCGACACCATGCCACCCAGCCCCGCCAGCACCCGGCCGATCGCCTGCGACCGCAGGGCCACCACACGGGCCGCATCCTCCAACGACAAGATCCCCGCCACACACGCGGCCGCGATCTCACCCTGGGAATGCCCGATCACCGCACCCGGCCGGACACCCGCCGCGCGCCACACCTCGGCCAGCGACACCATCACCGCGAACAGCGCCGGCTGCACCACATCCACCCGGTCGAGGGAGGGCGCGCCGTCGGCGGCCCGCAGCACATCCACCAACGACCAGTCGGTGAAAGGCTCCAGCGCCTTCGCACACTCCCCGATCCGCGCCGCGAACACCGGCGAGGACTCCAACAGCCCAGCCGCCATCCCCAACCACTGCGAACCCTGACCCGGGAACACGAACACCGTCTTCCCGGTGCTCACGGCGCCGCGCGTCACTCCGGCGGCCGCGGTCCCGTCCTCCAGCGCGGTCAGACCACGCAGCAGTTCCTTCCGGTCCCCGGCAACGACCACCGCGCGGTGGTCGAAGACGGCCCGGGTCGTGGCCAGGGAGAGCGCCACATCGGCGGGCCTGAGCCCGGCCGCGCCCTCCAGGTGCCTGCGCAGGCGGGCCGCCTGGTCGCGCACGGCGTCCGCCGACTTCGCGGACACCACGTACGGCAGCACCGGTGCGGTACCCGTCTCGGCCGCGGTCACCACGGCCTCGTCCGGGGCCTGCTCGATGATCGTGTGCGCGTTGGTGCCGCCGATGCCGAACGAGGACACGGCCGCCCGGCGCGGGCGCCCGGTCTCCGGCCAGGGGGTGGCCGACTCCAGGAGCGAGACCGCTCCCGCCGACCAGTCCACGTGCGGGGTGGGCTCGTCCACGTGCAGGGACTTCGGCAGGACTCCGTGCCGTATCGCCTGGACCATCTTGATGACGCCCGCCACACCGGCGGCGGCCTGCGTGTGGCCGATGTTGGACTTGATCGAGCCGAGCAGCAGCGGCTGCTCGGCCGGCCGGTCCTGGCCGTAGGTGGCCAGGAGGGCCTGGGCCTCGATCGGGTCGCCGAGCGTCGTGCCCGTGCCGTGCGCCTCGACGGCGTCCACCTCGGCGGCGGACAGACCGGCGTTGGCCAGGGCCTGGCGGATGACGCGCTGCTGGGAGGGGCCGTTGGGGGCCGTGAGGCCGTTGGAGGCGCCGTCCTGGTTGACCGCCGAGCCGCGGACCACCGCGAGGACCGGGTGGCCCTTGGCACGGGCGTCCGAGAGCCGCTCGACCAGCAGCATGCCGACGCCCTCGCCCCAGGCGGTGCCGTCGGCGGCGGCCGCGAAGGGCTTGCAGCGCCCGTCGGAGGCCAGGCCGCGCTGGATGCTGAACGCGATGAAGGTGCCGGGCGTGGCCATCACGGTCACACCGCCCGCGAGGGCCATGTCGCATTCGCCGTTGCGCAGGGCCTGGACGGCGAGGTGGAGGGTGACGAGCGAGGAGGAGCAGGCCGTGTCGACGGTGACCGCCGGGCCCTCCAGGCCGAACGTGTACGAGACGCGGCCCGAGGCGACACTGCCCGAGCTGGACGTCCCCATGTACCCCTCCAGGCCCTCCGGGGCCCGGTGCAGGAGCGTGCCGTAGTCGTTGTACATGACACCCGCGAACACGCCGGTCCGGCTGCCGCGCATCGAGGCCGGGTCGATGCCGGCCCGCTCGAAGGCCTCCCAGGAGGTCTCCAGCAGCAGCCGCTGCTGCGGGTCGGTCGCCAGGGCCTCGCGCGGCGAGATCCCGAAGAACGTCGGGTCGAAGTGGTGCGCGTCGTGCAGGAACCCGCCGGTCGGGCTGTAGTCGGCGCCCGGCTGGCCGGGGTCGAGGATTCCGGCGAGGTCCCAGCCGCGGTCGTCCGGCATGGCGGAAATGGCGTCCCGCCCGTCCGCGACGAGTCGCCACAGGTCCTCGGGCGAGCGGACGTCACCGGGGAAGCGGCAGGCCATCGCCACGATGGCGATCGGCTCGTCGTCGTGCACGGAGGCCGCGACCGCGGCCACGTCCGTGCCCTGGCCGCCGAGCAGCTCGGCGTGCAGGTACTCCCCCAGAACGGCAGGCGTCGGGTAGTCGAAGACGAGGGTGGCCGGCAGGCGCACACCCGTCGCCGCCGCGAGGCGGTTGCGCAGTTCGACGGCGGTCAGCGAGTCGAAGCCGACCTCGCTGAACGACCGCGCCGGATCCACCGCCTCCGGCCCCGCGAAGCCGAGTACGGCCGCGACCTGTCCTCGGACCAGCTCCAGCACGGCTCCCGGCCGCTGGTCCTGCGGCAGGGCCGTGAGCTGCCGGGCGAAGGCACCGCCCGCGGCCGTGCCGCCCCGGGCCGCACGCCGCGAGGGCATGCGGACGAGGCCGGAGAGCAGCGGCGGGAGCATCCCGCCGCGAGCGGCGGCGCGCAGGGCGGCCAGATCCAGCCGGACCGGCACCAGCAGTGCCTGTCCGGACGCGCAGGCGCTGTCGAACAGGGCCACGCCTTCGGCGGCGCTCAGGGCGATCACGCCACCGCGGCCCATGCGTGAGACGTCGCCGGCGTCCAGGGTGTCCCCCATGCCGCCGGCCTCGGCCCACAGGCCCCAGGCGAGGGAGGTCGCGGCCAGGCCCTGGGCCCGGCGGTGCGCGGCGAGGGCGTCCAGGAAGGTGTTGGCCGCCGCATAGTTGGCCTGGCCCGCACCACCGAACACACCAGCGGCCGAGGAGAACAGGACGAAAGCGGACAGGTCGAGACCGGCGGTCAGCTCGTGCAGGTTCCACGCCGCGTCCACCTTCGGACGCAACACCGCCGACAACCGCTCAGCCGTCAGAGAGCCCACGACACCGTCGTCCAGAACACCGGCCGTGTGCACGACCGCCGACAACGGACGCTCCTCCGGAATCCCCGCCAGGACAGCAGCCAGCGCGTCGCGGTCGGCGACGTCACAGGCCGCCCACGCCACCTCCGCACCCAGCTCGGCCAGCTCCGCCGACAACTCGGCAGCACCCGAAGCCGCCTCACCACGACGACTCACCAGCAACAGATTCCGTACCCCGTGCTCGGCCACCAGGTGCCGGGCGAACAGACCACCCAGCGAACCACTCGCACCCGTCACCAGCACCGTGCCACCGGCATCCCACTCCGGATCCAAGCCGGCGACCGACGCGCGCGCCAGGCGCGGCACGAGCAGCACGCCCCCGCGCACCGCCACCTCGGACTCACCCGAGGCCAGGGCCGCCGAGAGCGCCTGCTCCGCATCGCCGTCGGCGTCGACGTCCACCAGGACGATCCGGCCCGGGTTCTCCGACTGCGCGGAGCGCACCAGGCCCCACACCGCGGCGTGCACCAGGTCCGCAGGACCGTCGCCCGGGGCGACGGTCACGGCGCCGCGGGTCAGGAACGCCAGCCGCGCATCGGCGAAACGGTCGTCGGACAGCCACCGCTGGAGCAGCGCCAGCACCCGGGCCGCCTCGGCGTGCACCGCGTCGGCCACGTCCGGGCCGTCGGGCGCCGGGCACGACAGCACCAGCGCACCCGGCACCGCGTCGAGGTCGTCGAGGGCCTGCGCGTCGGCCTCGTCCCGCATGATCCAGTCGCCGAACAGTGCGTCGGAAGGCATCAGTTCGCGCCACTCGACGCGGAACAGCGCATCGCCGTGGCCGGCGACCTGCCGGCCGAGCTGCTCCGGCGAGAAGGCGCGCAGAGCGAGGCTGTCCACCGAGGCGACCGGGACACCGTCGGTGTCGGCGATCTCCAGACGCACCGCCTCGCGTCCGGCCCGGGAGAGCCGTACGCGCAGGGTGTCCGCTCCCGTGGAGTGGACCGCGACCCCGGACCAGGCGAACGGCAGCCGCGGCAGACCGGTGTCCTCCACGAGGGAGCCGAGGCCGATGGCGTGCAGAACGGAGTCGAGGAGCGCCGGGTGGATCGTGAACTGCTCGGCGTCCGGGCCCTGCTCGTCGCCGAGGCCGACCTCGGCGAACACCTCGTCGCCCTTGCGCCAGGCGGCCCGCAGGCCCTGGAACACCGGCCCGTAGCCGAAGCCGGACTCGGCGAAGCCCTCGTACAGATCCTCGACGTCGACGGGCTCCGCGCCGGCCGGGGGCCAGGCCGCGAGGTCGAACACCGGAGGCTCCTCCGCACTCACCGCGAGGGTCGCGGTGGCGTTGCGGAGCCAGAGGGCACTCTCCGCCGCCAGGGCGTCGCGCGAGTGGAAGGCCAGGGGCCGGCGGCCCGCCTCGTCGGGGGCACCGACGGCGATCTGGAGCTCGACGCCGCCGTCCTCGGCGAGGACGAGGGGGGCGGCGAGGGTCAGCTCTTCCACCAGGTCGCAGCCGATCTGCTCACCGGCGCGCAGCGCCAGCTCGACGAACGCCGTACCGGGGAGCGTCACCGCTCCCATGACCACGTGGTCCGCGAGCCAGGGGTGGGTGGCGACGGACAGCCGCCCGGTGAGGAGCAGGCCGTCGGCGTCCGCCAGCATCACCGAGGCGCCGAGCAGGGGGTGGTCGGCGGGCCGCAGGCCCGCGGCGGCCGCGTCGGCGAAGGATCCGACGGGGAGGTCGATCCAGTACCGCTCGTGCTGGAAGGCGTAGGTCGGCAGGTCGATGCTCCGGGCACCGGTGCCCGCGAAGTACGACTCCCAGTCGACGGGGGCCCCGTGGGCGTGGGCCTCGGCGACGGCGGCCGTGAGGGTGCCCGTCTCGGGGCGCTCCTTGCGCAGGGCGGGGGCGAACACGGCAGCACGCGTCTCGTCGGCCAGGCAGGTCTGCGCCATGGCGGAGAGGACTCCGTCGGGGCCGAGTTCGAGGTACGTGGTCACGCCCGCGGCTTCCAGGGCGCGGATGCCGTCGAGGAAGCGGACCGCCTCGCGGACGTGCCGCACCCAGAAGTCCGCCGAGCCCATCTCGTCGGAGACCAGGGCACCGGTCAGGTTGGAGACCACCGGGATCCGCGGGGCGGCGTAGGTGAGCCCCTGCGCGACCCGGCGGAAGGCGTCGAGCATGCCGTCCATGTGCGGGGAGTGGAAGGCGTGGCTGACGGTCAGCCGCTTGGACTTCCGGTCGGGGAAGGCTTCCGCGATCGCGACGGCCGCGTCCTCGTCACCGGCGATCACGACCGAGCGCGGCCCGTTGATCGCCGCGATGCTGACCCGGTCGGTCAGCAGCGGCAGGACCTCGTCCTCCGAAGCCTCCAGCGCGATCATCACCCCACCGGCCGGCAGCGCCTGCATCAGCCGCCCACGGGCCTCCACCAGCGTGCACGCGTCGTCCAGCGACAGCACCCCCGCCACGTGCGCGGCGGCGATCTCACCGACCGAATGCCCGGACACGAAGTCCGGCCTCACACCCCACGACTCCAGCAGCCGGAACAGCGCCACCTCGACGGCGAACAGCGCGGGCTGGGTATAGCGCGTCTCGTCCAGGAGACCGGCATCCGCACCGAACAGCGCTTTCTTCAGCGGAAGTTCCAGCCGCTCGCACACCGCATCCAGCGCGGCGGCGAACACCGGCTGAACCTCGTACAGTTCACGACCCATCCCCAGGCGCTGGCTGCCCTGCCCCGTGAACAGGAACGCGAGTTTGCCGGCTCCGGCGGCGCCCACCGTGCCGCAGGTGATCCCGGCGGCGGTCACGTCGCCGTTCTCCAGCGCGGCCAGCGCGCCGAGCAGTTCTTCCCGGGCACCGGCCACGATCACCGCACGGTGGGCGAAGGCAGCGCGACGGGTGGCCAGCGAGTAGGCCATGTCGGCCGCGCCGGCCTCGGGCGTGTCCTGCAGGTGGGTCCGCAGGCGGGCCGCCTGGGCGCTCAGCGCGTCCGTCGACTTCGCGGACAGCACGTACGGGAACGCCGGCGCCGCGTCCGTCTCGGCCGCGGCCACCGCGGCCTCGTCCGGGGCCTGCTCGATGATGGTGTGCGCGTTGGTGCCGCTGATGCCGAAGGAGGACACGGCCGCGCGGCGCGGACGGCCGGTCTCCGGCCAGGCCACCGACTCCGTCAGCAGCTCGACGGCACCCTCGGACCAGTCGACGTGCGGGGAGGGCTCGTCCACGTGCAGCGTCTTCGGCACCGTCCCGTGCCGCATCGCCATGATCATCTTGATCACGCCGGCGACACCGGCGGCGGCCTGCGTGTGGCCGAAGTTGGACTTGATCGAGCCCAGCAGCAGAGGACGGTCCGCCGCTCGGTCCTGGCCGTACGTGGCCAGCAGCGCCTGGGCCTCGATCGGGTCGCCGAGCGTCGTGCCCGTGCCGTGCGCCTCGACCACGTCGACGTCGGCGGAGGTCAGGCCCGCGCTGGCGAGGGCCTGACGGATGACGCGCTGCTGGGACGGGCCGTTGGGGGCGGTCAGCCCGTTGGAGGCGCCGTCCTGGTTGACCGCCGAGCCGCGGACCACCGCGAGCACCGGGTGCCCGTTGCGGCGGGCGTCCGAGAGCCGCTCGACGAGGAGCATGCCGACGCCCTCGCCCCAGGCGGTGCCGTCGGCGGCGGCGGCGAAGGGCTTGCAGCGGCCGTCCGTCGCGAGGCCGCGCTGCCGGCTGAAGGCGATGAAGGTGCCGGGCGTGGCCATCACTGTCACACCGCCCGCGAGCGCGAGGTCGCATTCGCCGTTGCGGAGGGCCTGGACGGCGAGGTGGAGGGTGACGAGCGAGGAGGAGCAGGCCGTGTCGACGGTGACCGCCGGGCCCTCCAGGCCGAACGTGTACGAGACGCGGCCCGAGGCGACACTGCCCGAGCTGGACGTCCCCATGTACCCCTCCAGGCCCTCCGGGGCCCGGTGCAGGAGCGTGCCGTAGTCGTTGTACATGACACCCGCGAACACGCCGGTCCGGCTGCCGCGCATCGAGGCCGGATCGATGCGGGCCCGCTCGAAGGCCTCCCAGGAGGTCTCCAGCAGCAGCCGCTGCTGCGGGTCGGTCGCCAGGGCCTCGCGCGGCGAGATCCCGAAGAACGTCGGGTCGAAGTGGTGCGCGTCGTGCAGGAACCCGCCGGCCGTGCTGTAGCTGGTGCCCTGGCGGTCCGGGTCGGCGTCGAAGAGGGCTTCGAGGTCCCAGCCCCGGTCGGCGGGCATGTCCGAGATGGCGTCCCGCCCGTCGCGGACGAGTCGCCACAGGTCCTCGGGCGAGCGGACGTCGCCCGGGAAGCGGCAGGCCATCGCCACGATGGCGATCGGCTCGTCATCGTGCACGGCGACGGCGGTCGGAGCCGTGTCCGCTTCCTGGCTGCCGAGCAGTTCGGCGTGCAGGTACTCCCCCAGGACGGCGGGCGTCGGGTAGTCGAAGACGAGGGTGGCGGGCAGGCGTACGCCGGTGGCGGCACCGAGGCGGTTGCGCAGTTCGACGGCGGTCAGCGAGTCGAAGCCGACCTCGCTGAACGACCGCGCCGGCTCCACCGCCTCCGGCCCCGCGAAGCCGAGTACGGCCGCGACCTGTCCTCGGACCAGTCCGAGGACGGCGCCGGCCTGCTGCTCCTGCGGCAGGGCAGCGAGCTGTCGGGCGAACGCGCCGCCGCCGCCCCGGGCGGCCCGACGGGCCGGCATCCGGACGAGGCCGGAGAGCAGCGGCGGGAGCATGCCCCCTCCGGCCGCGGCACGCAGGGCGGCCAGGTCAAGCTTGACGGGTGCCAGCAGGGCCTGGCCGGAGGCGCAGGCGGTGTCGAACAGGGCCAGACCCTCGGCCGCGGTAAGGGCGTTGACCCCGCCACGACCCATGCGCGAAACGTCCTCGGCGTCCAGCGCGCCACCCATGCCGCCCACTTCGGCCCACAGACCCCAGGCGAGGGAGGTCGCAGCCAGGCCCTGGGCCCGGCGGTGCGCGGCGAGGGCGTCCAGGAAGGTGTTGGCCGCCGCATAGTTGGCCTGGCCCGCACCACCGAACACACCAGCGGCCGAGGAGAACAGGACGAACGCCGACAGGTCGAGACCGGCGGTCAGCTCGTGCAGGTTCCACGTCGCGTCCACCTTCGGACGCAACACCGCCGACAACCGCTCAGCCGTCAGGGAACCCAGCACACCGTCGTCCAGAACACCGGCCGTGTGCACGACCGCCGACAACGGACGCTCCGCCGGAATCCCGGCCAGGACAGCAGCCAGCGCGTCACGGTCGGCGACATCACACGCCGCCCACGCCACCTCCGCACCCAGCTCAGCCAGCTCCGCAGACAACTCCACCGCACCCGAAGCCGCCTCACCACGACGACTCACCAACAGCAGGTGACGTACCCCGTGCTCGGCCACCAGATGCCGGGCGAACAGACCACCCAGCGAACCACTCGCACCCGTCACCAGCACCGTGCCCTCGGCATCCCAGGCAGGGGCCGCGTCAGCCGCGACCGCAGCCCGCGCCAGCCTCGGCACCAGCACCGATCCACCGCGCACCGCCACCTCGGACTCACCCGACGCCAGTGCGGAGGACAGCGCCTGCTCCACCTCGCCATCGGCGTCGGCATCCACGTCCACCAGGATGATCCGCCCCGGGTTCTCCGACTGCGCCGACCGCACCAGGCCCCGTACCGGAGCGTGGACGAGGTCCGACACACCCTCACCCGGCACGGCCTCCACCGCACCCCGCGTCAGGAACACCAGGCGAGAGCCGGAGAAGCGGTCGTCGGTCAGCCATTCCTTGACCAGCGCGAGCACGCGCCCGGTCTCGGCGTGCACCGCGGCGGCCACGTCCGCGCCGGCGGGCTCGGTGCACGGCACGACCAGCGCGGACGGGATCTCCCCGCCCTCGACCACCGCCACGCCCAGCCCGGCGAGGTCGGCGAAGACCTGCGCGCCCTCGCCAAGCATCATCCAGGTGTCGGCGGAACCGGCCGCCGCCGAGGCCGCCTCCGTCCAATCGACACCGAACAGGGAGTCGCCGTGCCCACCGGCCGGGCGGCCGAACTGCTCGGGCGAGAAGGCCCGGAGGGCCAGGCTGTCCACCGTCGCGACGGGCGCGCCGTCGATGTCGGCCATGTCCAGCCGTACGGACTGCTGACCCGCCTTGGAGAGGCGCACGCGCAGGGTGTCCGCTCCGGTGGAGTGGACCGCGACCCCGGACCAGGAGAAGGGCAGCTGGCCCCGGCCGGTGTCCTCCACGAGGGAGCCGAGGCCGATGGCGTGCAGGGCGGAGTCGAGGAGCGCGGGGTGGATCGTGAACTGCTCGGCGCCCGGGTCGGTTTCGTCGCCGAGCCCCACCTCGGCGAACACCTCCTCGCCGCGCCGCCAGGCGGCCCGCAGGCCCTGGAACACCGGCCCGTAGCCGAAGCCGGAGTCCGCGAGGCCCTCGTACAGGCCTTCGATGTCAACGGGTGCCGCACCGGTGGGCGGCCAGACGTTGAGGTCGCAGGCCTGCTTCTCCTCCGCGCCCTGCGCCAGTGTCGCGGTGGCGTTGCGGACCCACGGCTCGTCGTAGGCCGCCAGGCTGTCGCGCGAGTGGAAGACGACCGGGCGGCGGCCCGCCTCGTCGGGCGCTCCGACGGTGATCTGGAGCTCGACGGCGCCTTCCTCGGGCAACACGAGCGGCGCCGCGACGGTCAGTTCGTCGACCAGGTCGCAGCCGACGCGCTCACCGGCATGAAGGGCGAACTCGACGAAGGCCGTGCCCGGGAGCAGCGCGGAGCCCATGACGCGGTGGTCCGCGAGCCAGGGGTGGGTGGGCAGTGACAGTCGCCCGGTGAGGAGCAGGCCGTCGGCGTCCGCCAGCGTCACCGAGGCGCCGAGCAGGGGGTGGTCTGCGGACCGGAGTCCGGCGGTGGTCACGTCGCCGCCGAGGGTTCCGGCGTCGAGCCAGTAGTGCTCGCGCTGGAAGGCATAGGTGGGCAGGTCGACGTGCTCGGCGCCGGTGTCACGGTGATAGGACTGCCAGTCGACGGCGATGCCCCGGACGTGGACGTGGACGTGGGCGAGGGCCGTGACGGCGGTCTCCGCCTCGGGACGGTCCTTTCGCAGGGTGGGTACGAAGGCGGCGGTGCCGGTGTCGTCGGCCAGGCAGGCCTGCGCCATCGCGGACAGCACCCCGTCGGGTCCGAGCTCGACGTACGTGGTCACGCCCGCCGCCTCCAGGGCGCGGATGCCGTCGAGGAAGCGGACCGCCTCGCGGACGTGCCGCACCCAGAACTCGGCCGAGCCCATCTCATCGGAGACCAGGGCACCGGTCAGGTTCGAGACCACCGGAATCTGCGGGGCGCCATAGGTCAGCCCGGCCACAACCCGGCGGAAGTCCTCCAGCATGTCGTCCATGTGCGGCGAGTGGAACGCGTGGCTCACCGTCAGCCGCTTGGACTTCCGGTCCGGGAAGGCTTCCACGATCGCGGTCGCCGCGTCCTCGTCACCGGCGATCACGACCGCGCGCGGCCCGTTGACGGCGGCGATGCTCACCCGGCCGGTCAGCAGCGGCAGGACCTCGTCCTCCGACGCCTCCAGCGCGATCATCACCCCACCGGCCGGCAGCGCCTGCATCAGCCGCCCACGGGCGGACACGAGCGCGCACGCGTCGTCCAGCGACAACACACCCGCCACATGCGCGGCGGCGATCTCACCGACCGAATGACCCGACACGAAGTCCGGCCGCACACCCCACGACTCCAGCAGCCGGAAGAGCGCCACCTCGACGGCGAACAGCGCGGGCTGGGTGTACTCAGTACGGTCCAGCAGCTTCGCATCCGTACCGAACAGCACGCCCTTCAGCGGCAGTTCGAGCGAGAGCCGCTCGCACACCGCGTCCAGCGCCTCCGCGAACACCGCATAGGCGTCATACAGCTCACGCCCCATCCCCAGGCGCTGACTGCCCTGACCGGTGAACAGGAAGGCAGTCTTGCCGCGTGCTCCGGCCTCGCCCCGGACGACGCGCGTCGCGGCGGTCTCCTCCTCGGAGGCCAGTGCCGCCAGGTCGGCGAGGGCGCGGTCGCGGTCGCCGGCCACGACGACGGCGCGGTGTTCGAGGGCGGCGCGGCCGGTGGCCAGGGAGCGGCTGATGTCCGCCGCCGACTGGTCGGGGTGGGCGCGCAGGTGGGTGAGCAGGCGTTCGGCCTGGGCGCGCAGGGCGGCTTCCGTACGGGCCGAGACGGGCCACGGCAGTACGGGCGGTACGACGGTGCGGCGCTGCGGGGCCGCCGTCTCGGCGGTCTCGGTCCCGGTCTCGGTCCCGGTCTCCGACTCGGTCCCGGCCGCGTCGGTCGCCGCCGCGTCGGCGGGGACCTCGGTGGGGGCCTGCTCGATGATGGTGTGCGCGTTCGTGCCGCTGATGCCGAACGAGGAGACGGCCGCGCGGCGCGGGCGACCGGTGTCCGGCCAGTCCACGGTGGTGCGCAGCAGCGACACGGCGCCCGCGGCCCAGTCGACCTTGGTCGAGGGCTCGTCCACGTGGAGGGACTTCGGGATCCGGCCGTGGCGGATCGCCATGACCATCTTGATGACGCCGGCCACGCCGGCGGCGGCCTGCGTGTGTCCGATGTTGGACTTCACGGAGCCCAGCCACAGCGGGCGGTCCTCGGTGTGCTCCCGGCCGTACGTGGCCAGCAGGGCCTGCGCCTCGATGGGGTCGCCGAGGGTGGTGCCGGTGCCGTGCGCCTCGACCACGTCGACGTCCGCGCCGGTGAGGCGGGCGTCGGCCAGGGCCTGGCGGATGACGCGCTGCTGGGACGGGCCGTTGGGGGCCGTGAGGCCGTTGGAGGCGCCGTCCTGGTTGACCGCCGAGCCGCGGACCACCGCGAGCACGCGGTGGCCGTTGCGGCGGGCGTCGGAGAGGCGTTCCACGAGGAGCATGCCCGCGCCCTCGCCCCAGCCGGTGCCGTCGGCGGCGTCCGCGAAGGACTTGCAGCGGCCGTCGAAGGACAGGCCGCGCTGGCGGCTGAACTCGGTGAAGGTGCCGGGCGTCGGCATGACGGTGACGCCGCCCGCGAGGGCGAGCGAGCACTCGCCCTTGCGCAGCGCCTGCATGGCCAGGTGGAGCGTCACGAGGGAGGAGGAGCAGGCGGTGTCGACGGTGAGCGCCGGGCCCTCCAGGCCGAACGTGTACGAGACGCGGCCGGAGGCGATGCTGCTGGAGCCGCCGGTGCCGAGGTAGCCCTCGACCTCCGGCGGTACGGCGCGCAGCCGCGAGGCGTAGTCGTGGTACATGACGCCGGTGAAGACGCCGGTGCGGCTGCCGCGCACCGAGGTCGGGTCGATACCGGCGCGTTCGAAGGCCTCCCAGGCGATTTCCAGCAGCAGGCGCTGCTGCGGGTCCATCGCCACGGCTTCACGGGGGGAGATGCCGAAGAACTCCGGCTCGAAGCGGTTGGCGGAGTGCAGGAAGCCGCCTTCGCGCACGTAGCTCGTGCCCCGCCCGTCGGGGTCCTCGTCGAACAGGCTCCCCGTGTCCCAGCCCCGGTCCGTCGGGAAGGCCGAGATCGCGTCGGTCTCCTCGGACACCAGCCGCCACAGGTCCTCGGGGGACTCGACGTCTCCCGGATAGCGGCAGCTCATTCCGATGATCGCGATCGGCTCCTGTTCCTCCGACTCGACCTCCTGGAGGCGGCGGCGCGTCTCGTGGAGATCGGCCGTTACCCGCTTCAGGAAGTACCGGAGCTTTTCCTCGTTCATGCGTGCATCCCTCGTACAGAAGCCAGAAAGTCAAAGTGGTGGGAAGGGGCGGGGCGGAGCTGCCGCGTCATGAGATGCCGAACTCCTTGCCGATGAAGTCGAAGAGGTCGTCGTCGGTCGCGCTCTCCAGGGCCTCGGCCACCTGGGCCCCGTCCGGGTCTGCGGCGGCCTCCGCCTCGTCCCCGGCCGTGTTCCATGCGGTGAGCAGGGCCTGGAGCCGCTCGGTGATGCGGTCGCGGCCCGCGCGGTCGGGCGTCGAGGTGACGAGCGTCTTCTCCAGGCGTTCCAGTTCGGCGAGCAGCGGGGGTACGGCTGCCGCGCCGTCCTGCCAGAGCTCGTCGCGCAGGTACTCCACCAGTGCCGTCGGCGTCGGGTAGTCGAAGACGAGGGTGGCGGGGAGGCGTACGCCGGTGGCGGCGCCAAGGCGGTTGCGCAGTTCGACGGCGGTCAGCGAGTCGAAGCCGACCTCGTTGAACGACCGTGCCGGGTCGACCGCTTCGGGCCCGGCGAAGCCGAGGACTCCCGCGACGTACGCGCAGACCAGCTCCAGCAGGGCTTCGTCCCGTGCGGCCGGCGCGAGCCCGGAGAGGCGTTCACGCAGTTCCGCTCCGCCGTCCGTGCCGGGGGCGGTGGCGCCGCCGGCGCTCCGGCGGGCCGGGGTGCGGACGAGGCCGGAGAGCAGCGGCGGGAGCATTCCGCCGCCCGCCTGGGCGCGCAGGGCGGCCAGATCCAGCTTGACCGGTACCAGCAGCGGGCGTTCGGTGGCCGACGCGGCGTCGAACAGGGTCAGGCCCTCGGCCGCGGTCAGGGCGTTCACTCCGCCCCGGCCCAGACGGGAGACCTCCTCGCTGTTCAGGGCGCCGCCCATGCCGCCGGCCTCGGCCCACAGGCCCCAGGCGAGGGAGGTCGCGGCCAGGCCCTGGGCCCGGCGGTGCGCGGCGAGGGCGTCCAGGAAGGTGTTGGCCGCCGCATAGTTGGCCTGGCCCGCACCACCGAACACACCAGCGGCCGAGGAGAACAGAACGAACGCCGACAGGTCGAGACCGGCGGTCAGCTCGTGCAGGTTCCACGCCGCGTCCACCTTCGGACGCAGCACCGCCGACAACCGCTCCGCCGTCAGGGAACCCAGCACACCGTCGTCCAGAACACCGGCCGTGTGCACGACCGCCGACAACGGACGCTCCTCCGGAATCCCCGCCAGAACGCCGGCCAGCGCGTCACGGTCGGCGACATCACAAGCCGCCCACGCCACCTCCGCACCCAGCTCAGCCAGCTCCGCCGACAACTCCACCGCACCCGAAGCCGCCTCACCACGACGACTCACCAGCAACAGATTCCGTACCCCGTGCTCGGCCACCAGGTGCCGGGCGAACAGACCACCCAGCGAACCACTCGCACCCGTCACCAGCACCGTGCCACCGGCATCCCAGGCAGGGGCCGCGTCAGCCGCCACCACAGCCCGCGCCAGCCTCGGCACCAGCACCGATCCACCGCGCACCGCCACCTCCGACTCACCCGAGGCAAGCACCGCGGGCAGGACCCGGTAGGAGGCGTCGGTCCCGTCCGTGTCGGCCAGCACGATGCGGCCGGGGTTCTCCGACTGCGCCGAGCGCAGCAGGCCCCACGCCGGAGCGTGGACCAGGTCCGCGACGTCCTCGCCCTGCGCGGCGGCCACCGCGCCCCGGGTCAGGACCAGCAGGCGCGAGTCCGCGAACCGGTCCTCGGCCAGCCACTCCCGCACCAGTTCCAGCAGCCGTCCGGTCTCGGCGTGCACCGCGCCCGCCACGTCCTGCGGATCGGCCGGCGCGGTCAGCGGTACACAGACCAGAGCCGGAGCAGCGAGGTCCGCAAGGCCGGTGTGGGCCTCGTAGCGCACGCCCACGGTGTCGAGCCCGGGGTGGCCGTCGGCGAGCAGGGCCCAGGGGCGCTGCTCGGCCGCGGACACCGGGGCCGGCTGGAGCACCGTCCACTCGACCTGGAACAGCGACTCGGGGCGTGTGCCGCGGGCCGCGCCGATCTGCTCGGGCGAGACGGCCCGCAGCGCGAGCGACTCCACCGAGGCGACCGGTGCGCCCGCCGGGTCGGCGAGCTCCAGCGACACGGCGTCGCGCCCGGCCGGGGCCAGGCGGACCCGTACGGCGGCGGCGCCGGCCGCGTGGAGGCGTACGCCGCTCCAGGCGAAGGGCAGGCGCCCCTGTCCGGTGTCCTCGACGAGTGCACCGAGTCCGGCCGCGTGGAGGGTGGCGTCGAGGAGGGCCGGGTGCAGGCCGAACCAGTCGGCCGTTGCGGCGGTCTCCTCGTCGAGGCTCACCTCGGCGTAGACGGCGTCACCGTGGAGCCAGGCCGAGCGCAGGCCCTGGAAGGCCGGGCCGTAGTCGAACCCGGCCGCGGCGAGGCCGTCGTAGAGGCCGTCGATGTCGACCGGTTCGGCTCCGGCCGGCGGCCAGTCCGTGAGGTCGGCCGTCGGGGCCGGGGCGTCACCGGTGGCGAGGACGCCGGTGGCGTGCCGCGTCCACGGCTCGTCGGCGGGGCTCTCCTCGTCGCGGGAGTACAGGGACAGGGCGCGGCGGCCGGTCTCGTCGGCGCCGGCGAGGGAGAGCCGCAGCTGGACTCCGCCGTGCTCGGGGAGCACGAGCGGCGCCTGCAGGGTCAGTTCCTCCAGGACCTCGCAGCCGACCTGGTCGCCGGCCCGGACGGCCAGTTCCACGAAGGCCGTGCCGGGCAGCAGGACCGAGCCCAGGACGGCGTGGTCCGCGAGCCACGCGTGGGTGGCCGTGGAGAGCCGGCCGGTGAACAGGAACCCGTCCGAGTCGGGCAGTGCGACGGCCGCGCCGAGCAGCGGGTGGTCCGTCGTGCCGAGTCCGAAGCCGGCGGCGTCGCCCGGGGCGTGCTGGGCGCCGGCGGCCGAGTCGAGCCAGTACCAGTCGCGCTGGAAGGCGTACGTGGGCAGTTCGGTCGCGCGGGAGCCGATCGGGGCGAAGTAGGCCTCCCAGTCGACGGCCGCGCCGTGGGTGTGGGCGAGGGCGAGGGCGGTGTTCAGCGTCTCGGCCTCGGGGCGGCCGGACCGCAGGGCGGGCGCGAAGCGGGCCGCGCCGTCCTCGGTCAGGCAGTCCTGGGCGAGGGCGGAGAGGACACCGTCGGGGCCGAGTTCGAGGTACGTGGTGACCCCGGCGGCCTCCAGGGTGCGGATGCCGTCGAGGAAGCGGACGGCCTCGCGGACGTGCCGGACCCAGAAGTCCGCCGAGCCCATCTCGTCGGTGACGAGGGCGCCGGTCAGGTTGGAGACGACCGGGATGCGCGGGGCGGCGTACACCAGGTCTTCGGCGACCTTGCGGAAGTCGGCCAGCATGCCGTCCATGTGCGGGGAGTGGAAGGCGTGGCTGACGGTCAGCCGCTTGCTCTTGCGGTCGGGGAAGGCCGCCAGGATCGCGGTCGCCGCGTCCTCGTCACCGGCGATCACGACCGAGGTCGGGCCGTTGACGGCCGCGATGCTGACCCGTTCGGTCAGCAGCGGCAGGACCTCGTCCTCCGACGCCTGCACCGCGATCATCACGCCACCGGCCGGCAGTTCCTGCATCAGCCGCCCGCGGGCGGCCACCAGCGTGCACGCGTCCTCCAGCGACAGCACCCCCGCCACATGAGCGGCGGCGATCTCACCGATCGAATGCCCGGACACGAAGTCCGTCTTCACACCCCAGCTCTCCAGGAGCCGGAAGAGCGCCACCTCGACGGCGAACAGCGCGGGCTGGGTGTACTCCGTCCGGTCCAGCAGCTCCGCATCCGCACCGAACAGCGCCTCCCTCAACGGGAGTTCCAGCCGCTCACACACCGCGTCCAGCGCCTCCGCGAACACCGGGAAGGCGTCATACAGCTCACGTCCCATCCCCAGGCGCTGACTGCCCTGACCCGTGAACAGGAAGGCCAGCTTCCCGGCTCCGGCGGCGCCCACGGTGCCGCTCGTGACCCCGGCAGCGGACACGTCGCCGTCCGCCAGCGCGGCCAGGCCGCGCAGCAGTTCCTCCCGGCCCTCCGCCACGACCACCGCTCGGTGGTCGAACGCGGCACGGCGCGTGGCCAGCGAGAAGGCCACGTCCGCCACGGCCGACGCGGGGGCGTCCTCCAGGTGCGTGCGCAGGCGGGCCGCCTGGCCGCGCAGGGCGTCCGCCGACTTCGCCGACAGTACGTAGGGCAGCACGTGCGCCGTCCCGGCCCCGGGCGCGCTCGCCCCGACCTCGTCCGGGGCCTGCTCGATGATGGTGTGGGCGTTGGTACCGCTGATGCCGAACGAGGACACGCCGGCCCGGCGCGGACGCCCGGTCTCCGGCCACGGCACGGCCTCCGTCAGCAGGGCGACGGCGCCGTCCTCCCAGTCCACGTGCGGGGTGGGCTCGTCCACGTGCAGGGTCTTGGGCAGGACGCCGTGCCGCATCGCCATGATCATCTTGATCACGCCGGCGACACCGGCGGCGGCCTGCGTGTGGCCCATGTTGGACTTGATCGAGCCCAGCAGCAGCGGCTCGTCCGCCGCGCGCTCCCGGCCGTAGGTGGCCAGCAGGGCCTGCGCCTCGATCGGGTCACCGAGGGTCGTACCGGTGCCGTGCGCCTCGACCACGTCGATCAGGTCGCTGGTCAGTCCGCCGGAGGCGAGGGCCTGGCGGATGACGCGCTGCTGCGAGGGGCCGTTGGGTGCGGTCAGGCCATTGGAGGCGCCGTCCTGGTTGATCGCCGAGCCGCGGACCACCGCGAGCACGGGGTGCCCGTTGCGGCGGGCGTCGGACAGGCGCTCCACGAGCAGCATGCCCGCGCCCTCGGCCCAGCTGGTGCCGTCGGCGGCGGCGGCGAAGGACTTGATGCGGCCGTCGGCGGCCAGGCCGCGCTGGCGGCTGAACTCGGTGAAGGTGCCGGGCGTGGACATGACCGTGACACCGCCGGCCAGTGCCATCGAGCACTCGCCGTTGCGCAGGGCCTGGATCGCCCAGTGCAGGGCGACGAGGGAGGAGGAGCACGCGGTGTCGACGGTGACCGCCGGGCCCTCCAGGCCGAACGCGTACGAGACGCGGCCGGAGGCGATGCTGCCGGAGTTGCCGGTCCCGAGGTAGCCCTCTACGCCGTCGGGCACGGACGTGATCCGGGTGGCGTAGTCGTGGTACATGATGCCCGCGAACACGCCGGTGCGGCTGCCGCGCATGGACGCCGGGTCGATCCCGGCCCGCTCGAAGGCCTCCCACGAGGTCTCCAGCAGCAGCCGCTGCTGCGGGTCCATCGCCACGGCCTCGCGCGGCGAGATCCCGAAGAACGCCGGGTCGAAGCGGCCCGCGTCGTGGAGGAAGCCGCCCGAGCGGGTGTAGCTGGTGCCCTTGCCGTCCGGGTCCGGGTCGTACAGCGACTCCAGGTCCCAGCCACGGCCCTGCGGGAACTCCGAGATGGCGTCGACGCCACCGAGCACCAGGCGCCACAGGTCCTCGGGGGTCTCGACCCCTCCGGGGTAACGGCAGCTCATGCCGACGATCGCGATCGGGTCGTCCTGGAACGAGGCGCCCGCGGTGGCCGGCAGGGAGGCAGCGGCGTCGGCCGGCTCTCCGTCCCCGGCCAGCGCGAGGACTTCGGTGCGCAGGTAGGCGGCGAGGGCGTTCGGCGTCGGGTAGTCGAAGACCAGCGTGGCGGGCAGCCGCTCGCCGGTGGCGGCGCCGAGCCGGTTGCGCAGCTCGACGGAGGTCAGGGAGTCGAAGCCGAGCTCCTTGAACGCCCGGTCGGCGGGCACCTCGTCGGTCGAGGCATGCCCGAGTACGGCGGCCACCTCGGCCCGGACCAGGTCCAGCAGCTCCTGTTCGCGCTCGGCCGCCGGCAGCGCCACCAGCCGGGTACGCAGTGCGGACCCGTCGGCCGTGGCACCCGCTCCACCCGCGGCCCGGCGGGCCGGTACGCGGACCAGCCCGCGCAGCAGGTGAGGAACCATTCCGCTCCGGGCCTGCGCGCGGAGGGCGGCCAGGTCGAGCGGGACGGGCACGAGCAGCGGTTCGGCCGTGCGGCGGGCCGCGTCGAAGAGGGCGAGGCCCGTCTCCGGCGACAGGACGCCGATGCCCCCGCGGTTGATGCGCTCGCGGTCGCCTTCGGCGAGGTCGCCGCCCATGCCGCCGATACCGGTCCACAGGCCCCAGGCGAGGGAGGTCGCGGCCAGGCCCTGGGCCCGGCGGTGCGCGGCGAGGGCGTCCAGGAAGGTGTTGGCCGCCGCATAGTTGGCCTGGCCCGCACCACCGAACACACCAGCGGCCGAGGAGAACAGGACGAACGCCGACAGGTCGAGACCGGCGGTCAGCTCGTGCAGGTTCCACGCCGCGTCCACCTTCGGACGCAGCACCGCCGACAACCGCTCAGCCGTCAGGGAACCCACGACTCCGTCGTCCAGAACACCGGCCGTGTGCACGACCGCCGACAGCGGGTGCTCGGCCGGGATCCCGGCCAGGACAGCAGCCAGCGCGTCACGGTCGGCGACGTCACAGGCCGCCCACGCCACCTCGGCACCCAGCTCAGCCAGCTCCGCCGACAACTCGGCAGCACCCGAAGCCGCCTCACCACGACGACTCACCAACAGCAGGTGACGTACCCCGTGCTCGGCCACCAGATGCCGGGCGAACAGACCACCCAGCGAACCACTCGCACCGGTCACCAGCACCGTGCCCTCGGCATCCCAGGCAGGGGCCGCGTCAGCCGCGACCGCAGCCCGCGCCAGCCTCGGCACCAGCACCGATCCACCGCGCACCGCCACCTCGGACTCACCCGACGCCAGCGCGGAGGACAGCGCCTGCTCCACCTCGCCATCGCCATCGGCATCCACGTCCACCAGGACGATCCGCCCCGGGTTCTCCGACTGCGCCGACCGCACCAGGCCCCGAACCGGAGCATGAACGAGGTCCGACACACCCTCACCCGGCACGGCCTCCACCGCACCCCGCGTCAGGAACACCAGGCGCGAATCGGCGGGCCGCTCGGCGGCCTGCCACTCCTGGATCAGCTCCAGCACCCGGCTGGTCTCGGCGTGCACGGCAGCAGCCCGGTCCCCGTCGCCGGGCTCCAGGCAGGACACCACCGTCGCGGCGGCGGTCCCGTCGCCCTCGCCCCACAGGGACCAGTCCTCGAAGGAACCGGCCGGCGAGGCGGACTCGGTCCACTCCATGCGGAACAGGGCGTCGCGGGTCAGGTCGGGGGTGGTGTTCAGCTGGTCGCGGCTCACGGACCGCAGGGCCAGGCCGGCGACCGAGGCCACCGGGGCGCCGGCGGCGTCGGCGATGGCGATGGCCACCTCGCCGTTCCGGGCGGTGGTCAGGCGGACGCGCAGCTCGGCGGCGCCGACCGCGTGGAGGGAGACTCCGGACCAGGAGAACGGCAGCCGTCCTTCGCCGCTGCCCGACTCCGACTCGCGCAGTCCGAGCGCGTGCAGGGCCGCGTCGAGGAGGGCCGGGTGCAGGCCGAACCGGCCGGCCTCGTCGGCGGCTCCCTCGGGGAGGGCGACCTCGGCGTAGTACGCGCCGTCGTGCCGCCAGGCGGCCCGCAGGCCCTGGAACACCGGGCCGTAGCCGAAGCCGGAGTCCGCGAGGCCCTCGTACAGGCCCGCCACCTCGACGGGCTCGGCGCCGGCGGGCGGCCACTCGGTGAGGTCCTGCGGGGCCGGTTCGGCCCCGGCCGCGAGCACACCGACGGCGTGCCGCGTCCATGGCGCGTCCGTGTCCGCATCCTCGGGGCGGGAGTGGAGGGCAAGGCTGCGGCGACGGCCCGACGGGTCGGCGGCGCCGACGGCCAGCCGCAGCTGTACGCCGCCCTGTTCGGGCAGCACCAGGGGGGCTTCGAGGGTGAGTTCGTCGACCAGGTCGCAGCCGAGGTGCTCGCCGGCCCGGAGCGCCAGCTCGACGAAGGCCGTGCCGGGCAGGAGGGCCGCGCCCATGACGCGGTGGTCCCCGAGCCAGGGGTGGGTGGTCAGCGACAGGCGGCCGGTGAAAAGGTGGCCGTCGGAGTCGGGGAGTTGGACCTCGGCGCCGAGCAGCGGGTGGTCGGCGGTGCCGAGTCCGGCCGCCGTGACGTCGCCGTCCGCGCGGCCGGCGTCAAGCCAGTAGACGCCGCGCTGGAAGGCGTACGTCGGCAGGTCGACGGGGCGTGCGCCGAGCGGGCGGTAGAACGCCGCCCAGTCGACGGCGGTACCGCGCACATAGGCGGTGGAGAGGGCCGAGAGCAGCGTCTCGCCCTCGTCGCGGCCGGAGCGCAGGGTGGGTACGAAGGCGGCGGTGCCGGTGTCGTCGGCCAGGCAGGCCTGCGCCATCGCGGACAGCACCCCGTCGGGCCCGAGCTCGACGTACGTGGTGACCCCGGCGGCCTCCAGGGCGCGGACGCCGTCCAGGAAGCGGACCGCCTCGCGGACGTGCCGCACCCAGAACTCGGCCGAGCCCATCTCGTCCGAGACCAGGGCACCGGTCAGGTTCGAGACCACCGGGATCCGCGGGGCGGCGTAGGTGAGCCCCGCCACCACCTGGCGGAAGTCCTCCAGCATGCCGTCCATGTGCGGCGAGTGGAACGCGTGGCTCACCGTCAGCCGCTTGGACTTCCGGTCCGGGAAGGCTTCCACGATCGCGGTCGCCGCGTCCTCGTCACCGGCGATCACGACCGCGCGCGGCCCGTTGACGGCGGCGATGCTCACCCGGCCGGTCAGCAGCGGCAGGACCTCGTCCTCCGAAGCCTCCAGCGCGATCATCACACCACCGGCCGGCAGCGCCTGCATCAGCCGCCCACGGGCGGACACGAGCGTGCACGCGTCGTCCAGCGACAGCACCCCCGCCACATGCGCGGCGGCGATCTCACCGACCGAATGCCCGGACACGAAGTCCGGCCTCACACCCCACGACTCCAGCAGCCGGAACAGCGCCACCTCCACCGCGAACAACGCCGGCTGGGTGTACTCAGTACGGTCCAGCAGCTCCGCATCCGCACCGAACAGCACGTCCTTCAGCGGCAGTTCGAGCGAGAGCCGCTCACACACCGCGTCCAGGGCCTCCGCGAACACCGGGAAGGCGTCATACAGCTCACGCCCCATCCCCAGGCGCTGGCTGCCCTGACCCGTGAACAGGAAGGCGAGCTTCTCCCCCGCCGCCGGTGAGCCCAGGGCCAGGCCCGCAGCCGCGCGGCCCTCCGCGAGGGCCGTCAGGCCGGCGTGGAAGCCGTCGCGGTCCGAGGCGACCACGGTGGCGCGGTGCTCGAAGACGGCCCGGGTCGTCGCCAACGCGTGCCCGATGGAGACGGGTTCCGCCTCCGGGTGGGCCTCCAGGCGGGCCAGGAGCCGCTCGCCCTGGGCGCGCAGGGCGTCGGGCGTGCGGGCGCTCAGGTGCCACGGGAGGGCCGTCCGGGGCGCGGCCGGGGTGGCCGGGGTTTCGGCGGCGGACCCGGCCGATCCGGCCGGTGCTTCGGGGAGTTCCACGATGGCGTGGGCGTTGGTGCCGCTCATGCCGAAGGAGGAGATGCCCGCGCGGCGCGGCCGGCCCGTCTCGGGCCAGGGGCGCTGCTCGGTGAGCAGCGAGACCGCGCCCGCCGACCAGTCGACGTGCGGGGACGGCTCGTCCACGTGCAGGGTCTCGGGCAGGATGCCGTGGCGCATCGCCATGACCATCTTGATGATGCCCGCGACACCGGCGGCGGCCTGCGTGTGGCCGAAGTTGGACTTGATGGAGCCCAGCCACAGGGGGCTGCCCTCGGGACGGTCCTGGCCGTACGTGGCCAGGAGGGCCTGGGCCTCGATGGGGTCGCCGAGGCGGGTGCCGGTGCCGTGGGCCTCGACGGCGTCCACGTCGGCGGCGGTCAGGCCGGAGTTGGCGAGGGCCTGGCGGATGACGCGCTGCTGGGAGGGGCCGTTGGGGGCGGTGAGGCCGTTGCTGGCGCCGTCCTGGTTGACGGCGGTGCCGCGGACCACGGCGAGGACCTGGTGGCCGTTGCGGCGGGCGTCGGAGAGCCGCTCGACGAGGAGCATGCCGACGCCCTCGCCCCAGGCGGTGCCGTCGGCGGCGGCGGCGAAGGGCTTGCAGCGGCCGTCGGCGGCGAGGCCGCGCTGGCGGCTGAACTCGGTGAAGACGTCGGGGGTGGTGATGATGGTGACGCCGCCGGCCAGGGCGATCGAGCACTCGCCGGCGCGCAGCGCCTGGGCCGCGAGGTGCAGGGCGACCAGCGAGGAGGAGCAGGCGGTGTCGACGGTGACGGCGGGGCCCTCGAAGCCGAAGGTGTAGGAGACCCGGCCTGAGGCGATGCTGCTGGAGCCGCCGGTGCCGAGGTAGCCCTCGACGCCCTCGGGGACGGTGTTGAGGCGGGACACGTAGTCGTTGTGCATCTGGCCGACGAAGACGCCGACCTGCTGTCCGCGCAGGCCCGTCGGGTCGATCCCGGCCCGCTCGAAGGCCTCCCAGGAGGTTTCCAGCAGCAGGCGCTGCTGCGGGTCCATGGCGAGGGCCTCGCGGGGGTTGATCCCGAAGAAGGAGGGGTCGAAGTGGTGGGCGTCGTAGACGAAGCCGCCTTCGCGGGCGTACGAGGTGCCGGGGCTGTCGGGGTCGGGGTCGTAGAGCGCTTCGGTGTCCCAGCCGCGGTCGGCGGGGAGGTCGGCGATGCCGTCGCGTCCTTCGGCGAGCAGCTCCCACAGGTCCTCGGGGCTGCGGACGCGCCCGGGGAAGCGGCAGCTCATGGCGACGATGGCGATGGGGTCGTCGGCCTCGGCGGCGGCCGTGTGCGCCGGGAGGATCGCGGCGGCGGCCGCGGAGCCGAGGAGTTCGTCCTTGAGGTAGCCGGCCAGGACGGTCGGGGTCGGGTAGTCGAACACGAGGGTGGCGGGCAGGCGGACACCGGCGGTGGCGCCGAGGCGGTTGCGGAACTCGACGGCGGTCAGCGAGTCGAAGCCGAGGTCCTTGAAGGCGCGGCCGGGTTCGACGGCGTCGGGGGTGGCGTGGCCGAGGACGGCCGCGACCTGGTCGCGTACGAGGTCGAGCAGGAGTGCGTCCCGCTCGCCCTCGGGCAGTCGTACGAGCCGTTCCACCAGCGGGGTTCCGGTGCGGGCGGAGGTGGCTTCGACGGCGCGGCGGGCGGGGGCGCGGACCAGGCCCCGCAGCAGGGCGGGGACCATGCTCGCGTCGGCCTGGCGCAGCGGCGCGAGGTCGAGCTGCATGGGGACGAGGTGGGCGTCGCCGGTGCGGTGGGCGGTGTCGAGGAGGGCGAGGCCCTCCTCGGAGGAGAGGCCGAGGACGCCGGAGCGCGTCATACGGTCCTTGTCGGCGCTGTCGAGCTCGCCGGTCATGCCGCTGGCCTCGGCCCACAGGCCCCAGCCGAGGGCGGTGGCGGGCAGGCCCCGGGCCTGGCGGTGGCGGGCGAGGGCGTCGAGGAAGACGTTCGCGGCCGCGTAGTTGGCCTGGCCGGCGCCGCCGAAGGTGCCTGCGGCGGAGGAGAAGAGCACGAAGTCGGCCAAGTCGAGCCGGCGGGTCAGTTCGTGCAGGTGGAGGGCGGCGTCGGCCTTGGGGCGCAGGACGCGGTCGACCCGTTCGGGGGTGAGGGCTTCGGCGATGCCGTCGTCGAGGACGCCGGCGGTGTGGACGACGGCGGTCAGCGGGTGCTCGGCCGGTACGGAGGCCAGCAGCGCGGCGAGGGCCTCACGGTCGGCGGCGTCGCAGGCGGCGATGGTGACCTCGGCGCCGAGCGCGCGCAGTTCGGCGGCGAGTTCGGCGGCGCCGGCGGCCTGTTCGCCCCGGCGGCTGGTGAGGACCAGGCGGCGGGCTCCCCGGGCGGTGACGGCGTGCCGGGCCACGAGGGCGCCCAGTGTGCCGGTGCCGCCGGTGATGAGGACGGTGCCCTCGGGGTTCCAGGCGGCGGGCACGGTCAGCACGATCTTGCCGGTGTGGCGGGCCTGGCTGAGGTAGCGGAACGCCTCGGGCGCCTGGCGCAGGTCCCAGGCGGAGACCGGGATGGCGTTCAGGGCGCCGGATTCGAAGAGGCCGAGGAGCTCGGTGAGCATCTCCTGGATGCGGTCGAGGCCGGCTTCGGTGAGGTCGAACGCCTGGTAGGAGACGCCGGGGTGGGCCCGGGCGACGTCCTGGGGGTCGCGGACGTCGGTCTTGCCCATCTCCACGAAGCGGCCGCCGCGCGGCAGGAGCCGCAGCGAGGCGTCGACGAACTCGCGGGCGAGGGAGTCCAGGACGACGTCGACGCCGCGGCCGTCGGCGGCCGTGCGGAAGGTGTCCTCGAAGTCGAGGGTGCGGGAGGAGGCGATCCGGTCGTCGGTCAGGCCGAGTCCGCGCAGGGTGTCCCACTTGGCGGGGCTGGCGGTGGCGTAGACGTCGGCGCCCCAGTGGCGGGCGAGCTGGACGGCGGCCATGCCGACGCCGCCGGCGGCGGCGTGCACGAGGAGGGTCTCGCCGCGGCGCAGGCCGGCGAGGTCGTGGAGGGCGTAGTAGGCCGTCATGAAGACGATCGGTACGGCCGCGGCCTCGGCGAAGGTCCAGCCCTCGGGCATGGGGGCGATCATGCGCCGGTCGACGACGGCCAGCGGGCCGAAGGCGCCGGGCAGCATGCCCATGACGCGGTCGCCGGGGGCGAGGTCCGTGACGCCGGGGCCGGTCTCCACGACGGTACCGGCGCCTTCGCTTCCCATCAGGCCCGGGTCGCCGGGGTACATGCCGAGGGCGTTGAGGACGTCGCGGAAGTTGAGGCCGGCGGCGCGGACCGCGACGCGGACCTGGCCGGGCTCCAGCGGGGCCTCGGACTCGGGGCTCGGCAGCAGGGTGAGGTGGTCGAGGGTGCCCTTGTCCTCGATGTCCATGCGCCAGGCGGAGCCGTCGGCGGGCGGGGTCAGCGGGGTGGTGGCGGGGACCCGGGCGAGGCGCGGGGCGTGGACGGTGCCGCGGCGGACCGCGAACTGGGGCTCGCCGGTGGCCAGGGCGGCGGTGAGGAGCTCGGTGGGGGTGTCGCCGTCGAGGTCGGCCAGGACGAAGCGGTCGGGGTTCTCGGCCTGCGCGGAGCGGACCAGGCCCCAGACGGGGGCGTGGATGGGGTCGGTGAGGTCCCAGTCGCCCTGGGTGGCGACGGCGCCCCGGGTGACGAACACCAGCCGGGAGTCGGCGAAGCGGTCGTCGGCGAGCCAGCCCTGGACGAGGGCGAGGGCGTGGTGCGTGGCGGCGCGGACGGCGTCCGGGGTGAGCTCCCGCGCCGTCGCGGACGGCAGGGGGGCGAGGACGTACGCGGGGGCCGGGGTGCCGGCGTCGAGGGCGGCGGCGAGGGCCGCGAGGTCGGCGTGCGGCCGGCCGGGCAGCGCGGTGGCGGCATCGGCGCCGGTGGCGTCGGCTGCCTCGGCGTCGGCGTCGGTGGCGAGGACGGCCCAGGCGGTGTCCTCGGCTGCGGCCCCGGTGGCGGCGGGCAGCGGCAGGGTGGCCCAGTCGATGCGGAACAGCGACTCGTGGTGGGCGGTGCGCGGGGCGCCGGCGAGCCGGTCGGCGGAGACGGGCCGCACGATGAGGTGGTCGACGGCGGCGACGGGTGCGCCGGTGGTGTCGGCCAGCTGGAGGGTGAGGGCGTCCTCCCCCTCGGCGGTGAGGCGCACCCGCAGGGCGGCCGCGCCGACGGCGTGCAGGGACACGCCGCGCCAGGAGAAGGGCAGTCCGGCACGGCGGTCGCCGTCGGTGGACGGCCTGACGAAGGTGGCGTGCAGGGCGGCGTCGAGGAGGGCCGGGTGCAGGCCGAACCGGGCGGCCTCCGTCTGGAGGCCCTCGGGCAGGGCGACCTCGGCGTAGACGTCCTCGCCGAGGGTCCAGGCGGCGCGCAGGCCCTGGAAGACGGGCCCGTAGGCGAATCCGCCCTGGCCGAGGTGCTCGTACAGGCCCTCGACGGTAACGGCTTCGGCGCCGGGAGGGGGCCAGGCGGCGAGGTCGAAGGCGGGGCGCGGGGCGCCCGTGGCGAGGACGCCCGCGGCGTGTCGGGTCCACGGCTCGTCGTCGGCGGCGTCCGGGTCGCCGGAGTACAGGTCGAGGGTACGGCGGCCGTCCCGGTCGGGGCCGCCGACGACGATCTGGAGGCGGACGGCGGTGTGCGGGGCCAGGACCAGCGGCGCTTCGAGGGTGAGTTCCTCCAGGACGTCGCAGCCGGCCTGGTCGCCGGCGCGGATGGCCAGCTCGACGAAGGCGGTGCCGGGCAGCAGGACGGTGCCCATGACGGCGTGGTCGGCGAGCCAGGGGTGGGTGTCGAGGGAGAGCCGGCCGGTGAAGAGGAAGCCCTCGCCGTCGGCGAGCGGTACGGCGGCGCCGAGCAGCGGGTGGTGGGCGGCGCCCAGACCGGCGGATTCGACGTCGCCGATGAAGCCGGCGGGCGCTTCGAGCCAGAACCGGCGCCGCTGGAAGGCGTACGTGGGCAGGTCGGTCCGGCGGGCGCCGGTGGCGGCGAAGTACGCGGACCAGTCGAGCGGGACGGCCCGGGTGTGGAGGGCTGCGACGGCGGCGGCGAGCGCCTCGGCCTCGCCGCGGTCGCGGCGCAGGGCCGGGACGAACACGGCGTCGGATGCGGAGCCGGTGTCGGTTTCGGTGTCGCCGAGGCAGTCGCGGCCGAGGCCCGACAGGACGCCCTGCGGGCCCAGTTCGAGGTAGGTGGTGACGCGTTCGGCGTCCAGGGTGCGGATGCCGTCGAGGAAGCGGACGGCTTCGCGGACGTGGGCGACCCAGTGTTCGGGGGTGCGCAGCTCCTCGCCCGCGACGGCGCCGGTGAGGTGGGTGACGACGGGGAGGGCGGGCGCGTGGTAGGTGAGCGAGGCGGCGACGTCGCGGAAGGCGTCGAGCATGCCGTCCATCAGCGGGGAGTGGAAGGCGTGGCTGACGGTGAGCCGCTTGGTCTGGCGGCCGCGGCGCTCGAACTCGGCGGCGATCTCCAGGGCGAGGTCCTCCTCGCCGGAGATGACGACGGAGGCGGCGGAGTTGACGGCGGCGATGCCGATCCGGTCCTCGTGGCCGGCCAGCAGCGGCCGGACCTCGTCCTCCGTGGCGCTCAGCGCGATCATCGCCCCGCCGGCCGGGAGTTCCTCCATGAGGCGGCCGCGGGCGGCGACCAGCCTCGCCGCGTCGGGCAGGGTGAGGACGCCCGCGACGTGCGCGGCGGTGATCTCGCCGATGGAGTGGCCGGATACGAAGTCGGGCCGCACCCCCCAGGATTCGACGAGCCGGTAGAGCGCGGTCTCCAGGGCGAACAGGGCGGGCTGGGTGTAGCCGGTCCGGTTCAGCAGCTCGGCGTCCTCGGCGAACAGGACGTCCTTGAGGGGATGTTCGAGGTGCGGGTCGAGCGCGGCGCAGGCCTCGTCGAGGGCGGCGGCGAAGACCGGTTGGGCGGCGTACAGTTCGCGGCCCGTGCCGGGGCGCTGGCTGCCCTGTCCGGTGAAGAGGACGGCGAGGCGGCCGTCGGCGGTGTCGTGCCGCACGAGCCGGGCGGCGGCCTTGCCCTCGGCGAGCGCGGTGAGCGCGGCCAGCAGCTCGTCGCGGTCCCCGGCGACGACGGCGGCCCGGCGGTCCAGCGCGGTGCGGGTGGTGGCCAGGGAGAACGCCACGTCGACGGGGGCGGCTTCGGGGTGGGCGGCGAGGTGGCCGGCGAGGCGGGCGGCCTGGGCGCGCAGCGCGTCGGGGGTACGGCCGGCGAGTACGAAGGGGAGCGGGGTCCCCTCGGTGAGCGGGGCCGTGCCGGGGCCCGCCGCGCTCTCGTCGGTCTGCTCCAGCGGCGGCTGCTCGATGATGACGTGGGCGTTGGTGCCGCTGACGCCGAAGGAGGAGATGCCGGCGCGGCGCGGACGGTCCGTCTCGGGCCAGGCGGCGGCTTCGGTGAGCAGCTCGACGGCGCCGGCGGTCCAGTCGATGTGCGGGGAGGGCTCGCCGATGTGCAGGGACGCGGGCAGGACGCCGTGGCGCATCGCCTGGACCATCTTGATGATGCCGGCGGCGCCGGCGGCGGCCTGGGTGTGGCCGATGTTCGACTTGATGGAGCCCAGGCGCAGCGGCCGGTCCCCGGGGCGACCCTGGCCATAGGTCGCGAGGAGGGCCTGCGCCTCGATGGGGTCGCCGAGGGTCGTGCCGGTGCCGTGCGCCTCGACGGCGTCGACGTCGGCGGCGGTCAGGCCCGCGTGGGCCAGGGCCTCGCGGATGACGCGCTGCTGCGAGGGGCCGTTGGGGGCGGTGAGGCCGTTGGAGGCGCCGTCCTGGTTGACGGCGGTGCCGCGGACGACGGCGAGCACGGGGTGGCCGTTGCGGCGGGCGTCGGACAGGCGCTCGACGAGGATCATGCCGGCGCCCTCGGCCCAGCCGGTGCCGTCGGCGTCGGCGGAGAAGGACTTGCAGCGGCCGTCGGTGGACAGGCCGCGCTGGCGGCTGAAGTCGATGAAGGTGTCCGGGGTGGACATGACGGTGACGCCGCCGGCGAGCGCCATGTCGCACTCGCCGCTGCGCAGGGCCTGTGCGGCCAGGTGCAGGGCGACGAGGGAGGAGGAGCAGGCCGTGTCGATGGTGACGGCGGGGCCCTCCAGGCCGAAGGTGTAGGAGATGCGGCCGGAGGCGACGCTGCCGGCGGTGCCGGTGCCGAGGTAGCCTTCCAGGCCCTCGGGGACGGCGGGGAGGCGGGTCAGGTAGTCGTGGTACATGACGCCGGCGAAGACGCCGGTGCGGCTGCCGCGCAGCGACGAGGGGTCGAGTCCGGCCCGCTCGAACGCCTCCCAGGAGGTCTCCAGCAGGAGCCGCTGGTGCGGGTCCATGGCCAGGGCCTCGCGCGGGTTGATGCCGAAGAGGTCCGGGTCGAAGTCGGCGGCGTCGTGCAGGAAGCCGCCGGTACGGGTGTACGAGGTGCCGGCACGGCCGGGGTCGGAGTCGTAGAGCCCGTCGAGGTTCCAGCCGCGGTCCGTGGGGAAGTCGGAGATCGCGTCGACGGAGCCGGCGACGAGCTGCCACAGCTCTTCGGGGGTGCTGACCCCGCCGGGGTAGCGGCATGCCATGGCGACGATGGCGATGGGCTCGTCGGCGACGGCCGGGGCGCCCGCGGCGGCGTGCGCGGCGGGGGCGGCCCGGTCGCCGAGGAGTTCGGTGCGCAGGAACGCGGCGAGGGCGTTCGGGGTGGGGTAGTCGAAGACGAGGGTGGCGGGCAGCCGGACGCCGGTGGCGGAGCCGAGGCGGTTGCGCAGCTCGACGGCGGTGAGCGAGTCGAAGCCGAGTTCCTTGAAGGCGCGGCCGGGGTCGACGGCGTCGGGGCCGGGGAAGCCGAGGACGGCGGCGACCTGGACGCGGACGGTGGCGAGCAGCAGCCGGTCGCGTTCGGCGGCGGTCAGCGGCAGGAGCCGCTCGGCGAGGCCGTCGGCGGGGGCGGCGCCCGGGTCGGCCGCGGTGCGGCGGGCGGCGGGCCGGACCAGGCCGCGCAGCAGCGGCGGCACCATGCTCGCGTCGGCCTGGCGCAGGGCGGCCAGGTCGAGGTGCATGGGGACGGCGGTGGGCTCGCCCACGGCGCGGGCGGTGTCCATGAGGGCGAGGCCGTCGGCGGAGGACAGGGCGGCGACGCCGGCGCGGGAGATGCGTTCCAGGTCGGTGTCGGCGAGGTCGCCGGTCATGCCGCTGCGTTCGGCCCACAGGCCCCAGGCGAGCGCGGTGGCGGGCAGGCCTTCGGCACGGCGGCGGTGGGCGAGGGCGTCGAGGAAGGTGTTGGCGGCGGCGTAGTTGGCCTGGCCGGCCGCGCCGAGGGTGCCGGCGGCGGCGGAGAACAGGACGAACGCGGCCAGGTCGAGGCCCTGGGTCAGTTCGTGCAGGTGGACGGCGGCGTCCACCTTGGCGGGCAGGACGCGGTCGACGCGCTCGGCGGTGAGCGCTTCGAGGATGCCGTCGTCGAGGACGCCGGCGGTGTGGACGACGGCGGTCAGCGGGTGCTCGGCCGGTACGGAGGCCAGCAGCGCGGCGAGGGCCTCGCGGTCGGCGGCGTCGCAGGCGGCCAGCGTCACCTCGGCGCCGAGCGCGCGCAGTTCGGCGAGCAGCTCTCCGGCGCCGGTGGCGGCCTCGCCGCGACGGCTGGTCAGCAGCAGGCGGCGGACGCCGTGCTCGGTGACGAGGTGGCGGGCGACGAGCCCGCCGAGGGTGCCGGTGGCGCCGGTGACCAGGGCGGTGCCGTCGGGGTCGAGCGGGCGGGCCTCCTGGCCTTCGGCGGCGGGGAGCACGGGCACCCGGCCGAGGCGGGGTACGACGGCGCGGCCCTCGCGCAGGGCGAGCTGCGCCTCGCCGGTCGCCAGGGCGGCGGGCAGGGCGCGCAGGGACTCCTCGCGCTCGTCCAGGTCGATCAGGACGAAGCGGTCGGGGTGTTCGGACTGGGCGGAGCGCAGCAGGCCCCACAGCGGGGCGTGCGCCAGGTCGGGCACGTCGGCGGCGGGGGTGGTGGCGACGGCGCATCGGGTGACGAACACCAGCCGGGAGCCGGCCAGGCGGTCGTCGGCCAGCCAGGCCTGGGCCAGGTCCAGGGCGTGGTGCAGGGCTTCGCCGACCGCTCCGGGCAGTGCGGCGTCGACGGGGGTGCGCGCGGGGCCGCCGACGGCGGGCAGCGGGACGACCACGGCCTGCGGTACGGGGCCGCCGGCCTCGATGGCGGCGGCGAGCGCGGCGAGGTCGGCGTGGGCGGTGGCGGTGGGCAGCACGGCGGTGAAGCGCGGGCCGGCCCCGGCGCCGAGCAGCGCCCACTGGGCGGGGGCGACGGTGGTGGCGGCCGGCAGGGGCAGGGGGCTCCACTCGACGTGGAACAGCGAGTCGTGGAAGGCGGTGCGGGCCGCGCGGACCTGGTCGGGGGTGACGGGGCGCAGCAGCAGGGCGGCCACGGTGGCGACGGGGGCGCCGGTCTCGTCGGCGAGGTCGACGCGGACGGTGTCCTGGCCGGCCGGGGCGAGGCGGACCCGCAGGGAGCGGGCGCCGACGGCGTGCAGGGTGACGCCGCTCCAGGAGAAGGGCAGCCGGCCGTGCTCGGTGTCCTCCAGCAGGGAGCCCATGCCGACCGCGTGCAGGGCGGCGTCGAGCAGGGCCGGGTGCAGGCCGAAGAGGGCCGTGTCGGCGTGTGCCTGTTCGGGCAGCCGGACCTCGGCGAAGACCTCGTCGGCGCGCTGCCAGGCGCCGGTCAGGCCCTGGAAGACGGGCCCGTAGGCGAAGCCGGAAGCGGTGAGGTGGTCGTAGAGGCCCTCGACGGGCACGGCGGTGGCGTCCCGCGGGGGCCAGACGGCGAGGTCGGCGCCGGTGCTCGCCGCGTCGCGGGCGGCGCGGGCCAGGGTGCCGGTGGCGTGGCGGGTCCAGGCGCCTTCGCCCCAGGTGTCGTCGGCTGCGTCCTCGGGCCGGGAGTGCAGGGTCAGGGAGCGCCGTCCGTCGGCGTCGGGCGCGCCGACGGCGAGCTGGATCTGGACGCCGCCGTGCGGGGGCAGCGCCAGGGGCGCCTGGAGGGTGAGTTCGTCGAGGAGTTCGCAGCCGGTGTGCTCGCCGGCCTGGAGGGCGAGTTCGACGAAGGCCGTGCCGGGCAGCAGCACGGTGTCCATGACGGTGTGGTCGGCGAGCCAGGGGTGGGTGGCCAGGGAGAGCCGGCCGGTGAAGAGGAAGCCGTCGCCGTCGGCCAGGGTGATGGCCGCGCCGAGCAGCGGGTGGTCGGCGGAGCCGATGCCGGCTGCGGTGACGTCGCCCGCCCAGGCGGTGGGCGGCTCGGGCCAGTACAGGCGGCGCTGGAAGGCGTACGTGGGCAGGTCGACGCGGGTGCCGCCGCGTCCGGCGAAGACGGCGGACCAGTCCACCGCGACACCGTGGACGTGGGCCCGGGCGACGGCGGCGGCGAACGCGGCCGGCTCGGGGCGGTCGGCACGCAGGGCGGGCGCGAAGACGAGGCCCTCGGGGGCGTCCTCGCCGTCCTGGCCGGTGAGGCAGTCCTGTGCGAGGGCGGTGAGGACCCCGCCGGGGCCGACCTCGACGAAGGTGGTGACGCCGAGCGCGGCCAGGCCGCGTACGCCGTCGAGGAAGCGGACGGCCTCGCGGACGTGGCGGACCCAGTAGTCGGGGGTGCAGATCTCCTCGGCGGTGACGGAGGCGCCGGTGAGGTTGGAGACGATCGGGATGACGGGCGGCGCGTAGGAGACGGCTTCGGCGGCCTCACGGAACGCGTCGAGCATGCCGTCCATGAGCGGCGAGTGGAAGGCGTGGCTGACGGTGAGCCGCTTGGTGCGGCGGCCGCGGGCGCGCAGGGTCTCGGCGAGTTCCAGCGCGGCGTCCTCGTCGCCCGAGACGACCACGGAGCGGGGTCCGTTGACGGCGGCGATGGAGATCCGGTCGGTGAGGAGCGGGGTGACCTCGTCCTCGGTGGCCTCGACCGCGATCATCGCGCCGCCGGCCGGCAGGGCCTGCATCAGGCGGCCGCGGGCGGCGACGAGGGCTGCGGCGTCGGGCAGGGTCAGGACGCCGGAGACGTGGGCGGCGGCGAGTTCGCCGATGGAGTGGCCGATGAGGAAGTCGGCGCGCACGCCCCACTGTTCGAGCTGGCGGTAGAGGGCCACCTCGACGGCGAAGAGGGCGGCCTGGGTGTGGGCCGTGGCGTCGAGGAGGGCGGCCTCGGGGGTGCCCTCGGCCGCGAACAGGACGTCGTAGAGAGGCCGTTCGAGGTGCCGGTCGAGTTCGTCGCGGACCGCGTCGAGGGCGCGGGCGAAGACGGGGTGGGTGGTGTACAGCTCGCGGGCCATGCCGGGGCGCTGGCTGCCCTGGCCGGTGAAGAGGAAGGCGGTGTTGCCCTCGCCGACGGCGCCGACGAGGGCGGTCGCGGGCTGCTCGCCGGCGGCGAGCGCGTCGAGGTCGGCGAGGAGCTGCTCGCGGTCGGCGCCGAAGAGGACGGCCCGGCGGTCCAGCGCGGAGCGGCTGGTGGCGAGGGAAAGGCCGAGGTCGGTGAGGGAGGCGGGGTCGGCGGCGAGTCCGGGGTGGGCGCGCAGGTGGGCGGCGAGGCGGCCCGCCTGGGCGCGCAGGCCCTCGTCGCCGTGGCCCGACACGAGCAGCGGTACGGGACCGGTGGCGGCGTCGGCGTCGGCGTCGGTGGCCTCGGCGGCGGCGCCGGCCGGGCCGCTCTCCCCCGCCCCGGTCGGCGCCTCGACGGGCGGGGCCTGCTCGATGACGGTGTGGGCGTTGGTGCCGCTGACGCCGAAGGAGGAGATGCCGGCGCGGCGCGGCTGGCCGGTCTCGGGCCAGGGCACGGTCCGGTCCAGCAGGGCGACGTCACCGGTGGCCCAGTCGACGGCGCTGGACGGCTGGTCGATGTGCAGGGACTCGGGCAGGACGCCGTGGCGTATCGCCTCGACCATCTTGATGATGCCCGCGACGCCGGCGGCGGCCTGGGTGTGGCCGATGTTCGACTTGATGGAGCCCAGCCACAGCGGGCGGCCCTGGGGCCGGTTCTGGCCGTAGGTGGCCAGGATGGCCTGGGCCTCGATGGGGTCGCCGAGGGTGGTGCCGGTGCCGTGCGCCTCGACGACGTCGACCTGCGCCGGGGTGAGCCCGGCATTGGTCAGGGCCTGGCGGATGACGCGCTGCTGGGCCGGGCCGTTGGGCGCGGTCAGGCCGTTGGAGGCGCCGTCCTGGTTGATCGCGGAGCCGCGCACCACGGCCAGGACGGGGTGGCCGTTGCGGCGGGCGTCGGAGAGCTTCTCCACGAGGAGCATGCCGACGCCCTCGCCCCAGCCGGTGCCGTCGGCGCCGTCGGCGAAGGGCTTGCACCGGCCGTCGGGGGCGAGCCCGCGCTGCCGGCTGAACTGCACGAAGGCGCGCGGGCTGGACATGACGGTGACACCGCCCGCCAGGGCGAGGGAGCACTCGCCGCCGCGCAGCGCCTGCACCGCGAGGTGCAGGGCGACGAGGGAGGCCGAGCAGGCGGTGTCGACGGTGACCGCCGGGCCCTCCAGGCCGAAGGTGTAGGAGAGCCGGCCGGAGACGACGCTGGCGGCGTTCCCGGTGAGGAGGTACTGCTCGACGCCCTGGGGTACCCCGTCGCGCAGCAGGTCGGGGTAGTCCTGGCCGTTGGTGCCGATGAACACGCCGGCCTTGCTGCCGCGCAGGGTCACCGGGTCGATGCCCGCGCGTTCGAAGGTCTCCCAGGACGTCTCCAGCAGCAGGCGCTGCTGCGGGTCCATGCCGAGGGTCTCGCGCGGGCTGATCCCGAAGAAGCCGGCGTCGAACTCGCCGACCCCGTCGAGGAATCCGCCCTCACGGGTGTACGAGGTGCCCCGCTGGTCGGGGTCGGCGTCGTACAGGGACTCCAGGTCCCAGCCGCGGTCGGTCGGGAAGTCGGTGACGGCGTCCCGGCCGCCCGCGACCAGGTCCCACAGGTCCTCCGGCGACTGGATGCCGCCGGGGAACCTGCACGCCATGCCGACGATGGCGATCGGCTCCGGCTCCCGGTCCTCGACCTCACGCAGGCGCTGCCGCGTCTGGTGCAGATCGGCCGTCACCCGCTTCAGGTAGCCGATGATCTTGTCTTGATCCGCTGCCTGCTGCGCCATTGGAACCTCACCCATGCTCGTCACAAAACCCTTGTGCTGTTACTGCCTGCTGTCCGCTGTGCTAGATACCGAGCTCGTTCTCGATGAAGTCGAAGAGCTCGTCGGGCGTGGCTTCCTGGAGCTTGTCGGCCACGGCCTCGCCGCTCGAATGGGCTTGGGGTTCACCCCACTTCGCCAGGAGGGCCTGCAGGCGCGAGGCGATGTCGGCGCGCGTCCCGCCGTCCGGGTCGAGGACGGAGAGCGCGGATTCGAGCTTCTCCAGTTCCGCGATGCCGGGCGCGGCCGCGGCGCTTCCGTCCTGGACGATCTCGGCCCGCAGGAAGTCGGCGAGGACGGCCGGGGTCGGGTGGTCGAAGACCAGCGTGGCCGGGAGCTTCAGCCCGGTGGCGGCGTTCAGGCGGTTGCGCAGTTCCAGGGCGATCAGGGAGTCGAAGCCGAGCTCCTTGAACGCGCGGCCCGCGCCCACCTCGTCGGTACCGGCGTGGCCCAGCGCGGTCGCCGCGTGGGTGCGCACCAGTTCCAGTACGGCCAGGGCCTGTTCGGTCTGCGGCATCACCGTCAGCCGTCGGCGCAGCGCCTCGCCCGGAGCCCCGGGCGCGCCCGCGTCCCCGTCGCCGGCGGCCGGGGCCGCCTGCGCGATCCGACGGACCTCGGGCAGGTCGCCGAGGAACGGGCTGGGCCGCACCGCGGTGTAGCCGGGCGCGAACCGCTCCCACTGGATGTCGGCGACGGCCACGGCCGGATCGGCGTGGTCCAGGGCCTGCTGGAGCGCCCGGATCGCGGAGCGCGGCGCCATGGCCGGCACCCCGCCGCGGTCGAGGCGTTCGCCGATGGCGCCGCCCGCGGCCAGTCCGCTGTCGCCCCAGCGGCCCCAGGCCACGGAGGTGGCGGGCAGGCCGTCGGCGTACCGCTGCTCGGCGAGCGCGTCCAGGTAGGAGTTGGCGGCGGCGTAGTTGCCCTGCCCGGCGTCACCGAGGGTGCCGGCGACTCCGGAGAACAGGACGAACGCCGACAGGTCCAGGTCGCGGGTCAGCTCGTGGAGGGTGAGCGCCGCGTCCGCCTTGGGGGCGAGTACGGTCGCGAACCGCTGCGGCGTCAGCCCGTCGATCACCCCGTCGTCGAGGACGCCGGCGGTGTGCACGACGGCGGTCAGCGGCTGCTCCGCGGGCACGGAGGCCAGCAGCGCGGCGACGGCGTCCCGATCGGCCATGTCGCAGGCGGAGATCGTGACCCGGGCGCCGAGCACGGCCAGTTCCTCGCGGAGTGTGGCGGCGCCGGGCGCGCCGTCCCCGCGCCGGCTGGTCAGGATCAGGTGCTCGGCGCCGTTCTCGGCGAGCCAGCGGGCGACGTGGGCGCCGAGGGCGCCCGTACCGCCGGTGACGAGCGTGGTGCCGCGCGGCTTCCAGGCGGGCGCGAGGGGCGCGTCGGCGAGGGAGGCGTGGACCAGCCGCCGGCCGAACAGGCCGGAGGGGCGCAGCGCCACCTGGTCCTCGGACCCGTCACCGGCCAGCACCCCGACGAGCCGTTCGAGGGTCCGGTCGTCGGCCTGCGCGGGCAGGTCGAGCAGACCGCCCCAGCGGTCGGGGAACTCCAGGGCGGCGGTGCGGCCGAAGCCCCACAGGAGTGCCTGTGCCGGGTCCTGGAGCCGCTCGGAGCGGGCCACCGACACGGCGCCGCGGGTGAGGCACCACAGGGGTGCGGACACGTGCGCGTCGCCGAGGGCCTGGACGAGCGCGGCGGTATGGAGCAGTCCGGTGTGCTCGCGCAGCGCGGCGCCGTCGCTGTCGGCGAGGGCGAGGAGGGAGAGGACGCCTTCGGGGGCGGTGTCCTCTCCGGTGGCGGCCTCGATGGCGGCGGTGAGCGCGTCGCGGTGGGCCGCTCCGGCGGCGATCGTGAGCGTGCGGACCTCCGCGCCGCGTTCGGCGAGCGTGCGCAGCACGGCGGCGGCCGTGTCACCGGCCGGCCCGGTCAGGGTCTCGGGTACGGCGACCAGCCAGGTCCCCGAGAGCCGCGTGGGAGCGGCTTCGGCCAGCGCCTTCCAGGTGACGCGGTAGCGCCAGCCGTCGGCGGTGGACTGCTCGCGGCTCTCGCGCCGCCAGGAGGACAGGGCGGGGAGCAGGGCGGTCAGCGGTTGACCGTCCTCGATGTGCAGCTCGGCGGTGAGGGCGGCGAGGTCCTCGCGCTCGACGGCGTCCCAGAAGCGGGCGTCGAGCGCGTTCTCGGCCGACGGCGCCTCGGCGTCGACGGGCGCGGCCTCGGGCCAGAACCGCTGCGACTGGAAGGCGTAGGTGGGCAGGTCCACGCGTTGCGCGCCCGTTCCGGCGAACACGGCGTCCCAGTCCACCGTCACACCGCGTACGTAGGCCTCGCCCAGGGAGAGCCAGAACCGCTCCAGACCACCTTCACCACGCCGCAGGGAACCCAGGACAGCGGCCTCCCGGCCCGCATCCTCGACCGTCTCCTGCAGGCCCACGGTCAGCACCGGATGCGGGCTGGACTCGATGAACACACCGAACCCCTGATCGAGCAGCGTCCGCGTGGCCCGCTCCAGCTCCACCGTCCGACGCAGATTGCGGAACCAATAACCAGCGTCCAGTTCGGGGCCTTCGACCCACTCACCGGTGACGGTCGACAGGAACGGAACCCCCGCAGCCCGCGGTGCGATCGGCGCGAGCAGCGTGTCCAGCTCCTCCCGCAGCAGCTCCACCTGCGCCGAGTGCGAGGCGTAGTCCACCGCGATCCGCTTCGCACGGACCCCGTCCCTCTCGCACGCGGCCAGGAACTCCTCCAGCGCCTGGACCTCACCCGAAACCACCACCGACGACGGCCCGTTCACCGCGGCGACGGAGATCCGCTCCTCACCCCACGCCGCGATCCGCTCACGCACCTCCGCAGCGGCCAGCGGCACCGACACCATGCCACCCAGTCCCGCCAGCACCCGGCCGATCGCCTGCGACCGCAGGGCCACCACACGGGCCGCATCCTCCAACGACAAGATCCCCGCCACACACGCGGCCGCGATCTCACCCTGCGAATGCCCGATCACCGCACCCGGCCGGACACCCGCCGCGCGCCACACCTCGGCCAGCGACACCATCACCGCGAACAACGCCGGCTGCACCACATCCACCCGGTCGAGGGAGGGCGCGCCGTCGGCGGCCCGCAGCACATCCACCAACGACCAGTCGGTGAAGGGCTCCAGCGCCTTCGCACACTCTTCCACCCGGGTTGCAAACACGGGTGAAGCGTCCAACAGCGCTTCCGCCATTCCCACCCATTGCGACCCCTGTCCGGGGAACACGAACGCGGTCTTCCCCCCGATGACCGCCCCCTGGACGAACAGGGGTGCGGTGCCTCCGGCGGCCAGGGTGGCGAGCCCCGCGAGGTGTTCCTCCCGGTTCCCGCCGATCACCACGGCGCGCCGCTCATGGGCCGTACGGGTGGTGGCCAGCGAGTGGCCGATATCGCTGCTTCGCAGGTCAGGTCGGGTGGCGAGGTGGTTCAGCAGGCGGTCCGCCTGGGCGTGGAGCGCCTTCTCGGTCTTGGCCGTGAGCGGCCAGGGCAGCGGGGCCCGGTGCGCGGAGCCGTTCTCCTGCGGGGTCGGGGTGGCGAGTAGGGGGTGGGGTGCCGGCGGTACGGGTGCCCCCTGCGCGCCGGGGTCCTCGAACCCCTGCTCGGCCGGGGCCCGCTCGATGATGACATGGGCGTTCGTACCGCTGAACCCGAACGAGGAAACACCCGCGCGCCAGGGCCGGTCACCGGTCTCGGGCCAGGCCCGCTGCTCGGTCAGCAGGGCGACCTCGCCCGCGCTCCAGTCGACGTGCGGGGTCGGCTCGGCGATGTGGATGCTCTGCGGCAGTACGCCGTGCCGCATGGACAGGACGACCTTCATCACGCCGGCGACGCCGGCGGCGGCCTGCGCGTGGCCGATGTTGGATTTGATCGAGCCGAGCAGCAGCGGGCGGCCCTCGGGGCGGTCCTGGCCGTAGGTGGCCAGCAGGGCCTGCGCCTCGATCGGGTCGCCGAGCGTCGTGCCCGTGCCGTGGGCCTCCACGACGTCGACCTCGGCGGGGGTCAGCCGGGCGTTGGCGAGGGCCTGGCGGATGACGCGCTGCTGGGAGGGGCCGTTGGGGGCGGTCAGTCCGTTGGAGGCGCCGTCCTGGTTGATGGCCGTACCGCGGATGACGGCGAGGACCGGGTGGCCGTTGCGCCGCGCGTCCGACAGGCGCTCGACGAGCAGCATGCCGACGCCCTCGGCCGGGCTGAAGCCGTCGGCGTCGGAGGAGAAGGCCTTGCAGCGGCCGTCGGTGGACAGGCCGCGCTGGCGGCTGAACTCGATGAAGGTGCCGGGCGTGGACATGACTGTCACCCCGCCGGCCAGGGCCAGGGAGCACTCCCCCGACCGCAGCGCCTGCACCGCGAGGTGGAGGGCGACGAGGGAGGCCGAGCAGGCGGTGTCGACGGTGACCGCCGGGCCCTCCAGGCCGAAGGTGTAGGAGAGCCGGCCCGAGACGACGCTGCCCGCGCTGCCGGTGGCCAGGTGCCCTTCGAGGCCCTCGGTGGCGGCGCCCCTCACCAGGTGGGAGTAGTCGGAGCCGTTGGTGCCGACGAACACGCCGGACTGGCTGCCGCGCAGGGTCTCCGGATCGATCCCGGCCCGCTCGAACGTCTCCCAGGAGGTCTCCAGCAGGAGCCGCTGCTGCGGGTCCATGGCGAGGGCCTCGCGCGGGGAGATGCCGAAGAACGCCGGGTCGAAGGAGGCCGCGTCGGCGAGGAAGCCGCCCTCGCGGGTGTAGGAGGTGCCGTGGGCGTCGGGGTCGGGGTTGTAGAGCGCCTCGACGTCCCAACCCCGGTCGGCGGGGAACTGGGAGAGCGCGTCGCCTCCGCCGGCCAGCAGCTGCCAGAGCTCCTCGGGGCTGCGCACCCCGCCGGGGAAGCGGCAGCTCATCGCGACGAGGGCGATCGGCTCGGCGTCGCCCCCGGGGGCGATGCCGGCGGGGGTCGGCGCGGGCGTGGTGCCGCCCGCCGCGCCCTGACCGGCGAGTTCGGTCCGCAGGTGGCGGGCGAGCACGGTGGGGGTCGGATAGTCGAAGACGAGGGTGGGCGGCAGCTTGAGGCCGGCGGCGGCGTTGAGCCGGTTGCGCAGCTCGACGGAGGTGAGGGAGTCGAAGCCGAGCTCCTTGAATGCCCGGCCGGCCTCCACCGCGTCGGGGCCGGCGTAGCCGAGGACGGCGGCGACGGCGGTGCGGACCAGGTCCAGCAGCAGCCGTTCCTGTTCGGCCTCGGGCTGACCGGCGAGCTGCCGGACGAGGACGGCCGCGCCGCCGGTGTCCTCGGCGGTGTCGCCGCGGCCGCTCTCCAGGGCCTGGCGCGCCTCGGGCAGGTCGTGCAGCAGCGGGCGGGCGCGACCGGCGGTGAAGGCGAGGACGAAGCGCTTCCACTCCATGTCCGCGACGGTCAGGGTGGTCTCGTCGCGGTCGAGGGCGTGCCGCAGGGCGCTGACGGCGCGTTCGGGGTCCATCTCGATGACGCCGTGGCGGCGCATCCGGTCCCCCACGGCGCCTTCGGCCATGCCCCCGTCGCCCCAGGGTCCCCAGGCGAGGGAGGTGGCGGGCAGGCCCTCGGCGCGCCGGTACTCGGCGAACGCGTCGAGGAAGGCATTGCCCGGCGCGTAGTTGCCCTGGCCGGGGGCACCGAAGGTGGCGGCGAAGGAGGAGAAGAGGACGAACGCCGACAGGTCCAGCTCGCGGGTCAGCTCGTGCAGGTGCAGGGTCGCGTCGACCTTGACCCGCAGGACCCGCTCGATCTGCTCGGGGGTGAGCGTCTCGATGACGCCGTCGTCGAGGACGGCGGCGGTGTGGACGACGGCGGTCAGGGGCCGGTCGGCCGGGACGGCGGCGATCAGCGCGGCGAGCGCCTCGCGGTCGCTGACGTCACAGGCGGCCAGGGTGACCCCGGCTCCGAGCGCGGTCAGCTCCTCACGCAGCTCGGCCGCGCCCGGCGCAGCCTCCCCGCGCCGGCTGGTCAGCACCAGGTGCTCGGCACCGTTCGCAGCGAGCCAGCGCGCCACGTGCGCACCGAGGGCACCCGTACCACCGGTCACCAGCGTGGTCCCGGCCGGACGCCACTCCCGCACCGCCGCGGTCTCGGACAGCCGCGCCCGCACCAGACGACGCACGAACAGCCCCGAGGACCGCACAGCGACCTGATCCTCGGCCCCATCCCCGGCCAGCACCCCCACCAGCCGCTCCAGCACACGGGCATCGACCTCGGCCGGCAGGTCGACCAGACCGCCCCACCGCTCGCCGTGTTCCAGGGCCGTCACCCGACCGAGGCCCCAGACCGGGGCCTGTGCGGGATCGGTCCGCCGGTCGGAACGGGCCACGGAGACGGCCGCCCGGGTGACGCACCACAGCGGGGCGGTCACCTCGGCGTCACCGAGGGCCTGGACGAGGGACAGGGTGGCGATCACTCCGGCGGGCGCGGCCGCGCCGATCGGCTCCGCGTCGCTCCCGACGGGGGTCAGCAGCGAGAGCACGCCCGCCACGGCCGGACCGTCGGCGAGCGCCTCCCGGATCAGTCCGGCCAGCTCGGCCCGGGCGTCGTGGGTGCCGGGGACGGCGATCTGCCGGACGTCGGCGCCGTGTTCGGCGAGGGCGTGCAGGACGGCGGCGGCCTGCTCCGCGTCGGCCGGCGCCTGCGGGACCGCGACCAGCCAGGTTCCGTCGAGGCGGGTGGCGGCGGGCTCGGGAGCGGGCTTCCAGGTGATCCGGTAGCGCCAGCCGTCGACCGTGGAGCGCTCCTGGCTCTGGCGCCGCCAGGAGGACAGCGCGGGCAGGAGGGCGGCGAGCGACTCGTCCGCGTCGATGTCCAGCTCCGCCGTGAGGGCGGCGACATCGTGGCGCTCGACGGCCTCCCAGAAGCGGGCGTCGACCGCGTCGACGGGGTGCGCGGCGGTGTCGGTGTCCTCGGCGGTGCCGCTCTCCAACCAGAAGTGATCCTGCTGGAAGGCGTAGGTGGGCAGGTCCACGCGTTGCGCGCCCGTTCCGGCGAACACAGCGTCCCAGTCCACCGTCACACCGCGTACGTAGGCCTCGCCCAGGGAGAGCCAGAACCGCTCCAGACCCCCTTCACCACGCCGCAGGGACCCCAGGACAGCGGCCTCCCGGCCCGCATCCTCAACCGTCTCCTGCAGACCGACCGTCAGCACCGGATGCGGGCTGGACTCGATGAACACACCGAAACCCTGATCCAGCAGCGTCCGCGTGGCCCGCTCCAGCTCCACCGTCCGACGCAGATTACGGAACCAGTACCCACCGTCCAGCTCCGGGCCTTCGACCCACTCACCGGTGACGGTCGACAGGAACGGAACCCCCGCAGCCCGCGGCGCGATCGGCGCGAGCAGCGTGCCGAGTTCCTCCCGCAGCAGCTCCACCTGCGCCGAGTGCGAGGCGTAATCCACCGCGATCCGCTTCGCACGGACCCCGTCCCTCTCGCACGCGGCCAGGAACTCCTCCAGCGCCTGGACCTCACCCGAAACCACGACCGACGACGGGCCGTTCACCGCGGCGACCGAGATCCGCTCCTCACCCCACGCCGCGATCCGCTCACGCACCTCCGCAGCGGCCAGCGGCACCGACACCATGCCACCCAGCCCCGCCAGCACCCGGCCGATCGCCTGCGACCGCAGGGCCACCACACGCGCCGCATCCTCCAACGACAAGATCCCCGCCACACACGCCGCAGCGATCTCACCCTGCGAATGCCCGATCACCGCACCCGGCCGGACACCCGCCGCACCCCACACCTCGGCCAGCGACACCATCACCGCGAACAACGCCGGCTGCACCACATCCACCCGGTCAAGGGAGGGCGCGCCGTCGGCGGCCCGCAGCACATCCACCAACGACCAGTCGGTGAAGGCTCCAGCGCCTTCGCACACTCCCCGATCCGCGCCGCGAACACCGGCGAGGACTCCAACAGCCCAGCCGCCATCCCCAACCACTGCGAACCCTGACCCGGGAACACGAACACCGTCTTCCCGCCCACCACCGAACCCGACACCACACCGGCCGCCAGCCCACCCGAAGCCACCGCCCGCACACCCGCCACGTGATCCCCGAGCACCACCGCACGATGCTCCAAACCCGCACGCGACGACGCCAACGACCACCCCACATCCACCGGATCCACACCCACCAGACCCGGCAGACCCGCCAACCGCTCCGCCTGCGCCCGCAACGCCGCCGCACTCTTACCCGACAGCACCCACGGCACCACCGGCATACCCGACCGCGCCCCACCCTCCGAGGCCTCAGCCGGCTCCGGCGCCTGCTCCACGATCACATGCGCGTTCGTCCCGCTGAACCCGAACGACGACACACCCGCACGACGCGGACGGTCGGTCTCCGGCCAGTCGCGGGTCTCGCCGATGAGGGAGACGGCGCCCGCCTCCCAGTCGACGTGCGGGGTGGGCTCGTCCAGGTGGAGCGTCTTCGGTACGACGCCGTGGCGCATCGCCTCGACCATCTTGATGATGCTCGCGACGCCCGCGGCGGCCTGCGTGTGGCCGATGTTGGACTTGATCGAGCCGAGCAGCAGCGGCCGGTCGGCCGGCCGGTCCTGGCCGTAGGTGGCCAGGACGGCCTGGGCCTCGATCGGGTCGCCCAGGGTGGTGCCGGTGCCGTGCGCCTCGACCACGTCCACGTCGGCGGCCGCCAGCCGGGCGTTGGTGAGGGCCTGGTGGATCACGCGCTGCTGCGAGGGGCCGTTCGGGGCGGTCAGGCCGTTGCTCGCGCCGTCCTGGTTGATGGCGCTGCCGCGGATCACGGCCAGGACGGGGTGTCCGTTGCGCTGCGCGTCGGACAGGCGCTCCACGAGGAGCATGCCGACGCCCTCGCCCCAGCCGGTGCCGTCGGCGGCGGCCGCGAAGGGCTTGCAGCGGCCGTCGGAGGCCAGGCCGCGCTGGCGGCTGAACTCGGTGAAGGTGGCCGGGGTCGCCATGACGGTGACACCTCCGGCCAGGGCCATGGTGCACTCCCCCGCCCGCAGGGCCTGCACGGCGAGGTGCAGGGTGACCAGGGAGGACGAGCAGGCGGTGTCGACGGTGACCGCCGGGCCCTCCAGCCCGAAGGTGTAGGCCACGCGGCCCGAGGCGATGCTCCCGGAGCTGCCCGTGCCGAGGAAGCCCTCGACGCCCTCGGGTACGGAGTCCAGGCGGGCGGTGTAGTCGTGGTACATCACGCCGGCGAAGACGGCCGTCCGGCTGCCGCGCAGGGACGTCGGGTCGATCCCCGCCCGCTCGAAGGCCTCCCACGAGGTCTCCAGCAGCAGCCGCTGCTGCGGGTCCATCGCCATCGCCTCGCGCGGCGAGATCCCGAAGGGCGCGGGGTCGAAGCGGGCGGCGTCGTAGAGGAAGCCGCCCTCGCTGACGTAGCTGGATCCGGCGCTGTCGGGGTCGGCGTCGTAGAGCGTCTCCACGTCCCAGCCGCGGTCCGCCGGGAAGCCCGAGACGGCGTCACGGCCGTCGGCGACGAGCCGCCACAGGTCGTCGGGGGTGCGGACACCGCCCGGATAGCGGCAGCTCATCGCGACGATCGCGATGGGCTCCTGGTTCTGTTCCTCGACCTCGCGCAACCGCCTGCGGGCCTGGCGCAGATCGGCGGTCGCCCGCTTGAGGTAGTCGCGAAGCTTGTCCTCGTTCACCATGTGCGTGGGCTCCATGCCAGAGAGGCGGTCGTACGGGTCTATCCGTGGTGGTCAGGGGCGCCGGGGCGGGGCGGGGGAAGCCCCCGCCCCGCCCCGGCGGTCTCACGGCGCGTCGCTCAGGAGGCGCCGAGTTCGTCGTCGAGCAGGTCGAACAGCTCGTCGTCGGTGGCCGTGTCGAGGTCGTCGTCGCCGTCCTCGTCGGCCGCGGTGCGGCCGGTGTCCTGGCCCGCGCCCCACTTGGCCATGAGGGCCTGGAGGCGCATCGTGATCCGCGAGCGGGTGACGCTGTCCGCGTCCGCCGCCTCCGCCGCGCCCAACGCGGCTTCCAGCCGGTCGAGTTCGCCGAAGACGGTGGGTCCGTCCGCGTCGAGGGAGAGGGCGGAGCGCAGGTATCCGGCGAGCTGCTCGGGGGTCGGGTGGTCGAAGATGAGCGTGGCCGGAAGGCGCAGGCCGGTGGCGGCGCCGAGCCGGTTGCGCAGCTCGACCGCCGTCAGCGAGTCGAAGCCAAGCTCCTTGAACGCACTGGCCGGCGCGATGGCGGCCGCGCCGCTGTGGCCCAGGACCTGGGCGACGTGGGTGCAGACCGTATCGAGCAGGACCCGGTCCCGTTCGGCGGGCGGCAGTTGGGCCAGCCGCTCGGCCGTCGAGCCGGGGGCGTCCGCAGCCGCCCCGCCGTTCGCCCTGCGGCGTACGGGGGCGCGGAGCAGGCCGCGCAGCAGTGGTGCGACGTGGTCGCCGGCCTGAGCCTGGAGCGCCGCCAGGTCGATCCGGGCGGGCACGAGCAGGCTGGTGCCCGCCGGGTCACCGGTTTCGGGCCGGGCCGTCGGCGTCCGCAGCGCGGCGTCGAAGAGGGCCAGTCCGTCGGCGGGCGACAGGGCGTTCATGCTGCCGCGGCCCAGGCGCTGCCGGTCCTGGTCGTCCAGGGTGGAGGCCATGCCGGCCTCGTCGTCCCACAGGCCCCAGGCGAGCGAGAGGCCCGCCAGGCCATGGGCCCGGCGGTGCTGGGCGAGGGCGTCGAGGAAGGTGTTGCCGGCCGCGTAGTTGGCCTGTCCGGCGTTGCCGAACACGCCGGCCGCCGAGGAGAACAGGACGAACGCGGCCAGGTCGAGGTGCCGGGTCAGTTCGTGCAGGTTCCAGGCCGCGGTGGCCTTGGGCCGCAGCACCGTCGCGATCCGCTCGGGGGTGAGCGAGGTGACGGTGCCGTCGTCGAGCACACCGGCGGTGTGCACGACGGCCGTCAGCGGGTGCTCGTGCGGTACGGAGTCCAGCAGCGCGGCCAGCGCCTCCCGGTCGGCGACGTCGCAGGCCGCCCAGGTGACCTGGGCGCCCGCCCCGGTGAGCGCGTCGGCGAGTTCGCCGGCTCCGGCCGCCGCGGCGCCGCGCCGGCTGGTGAGCAGCAGGTGCCGCACCCCGTGCTCGGCGACGAGGTGCCGGGCGAGCAGGCCGCCGAGGGTGCCGGTGGCTCCGGTGATCAGGACCGTGCCCTCGGGGTCCGGCAGGGCGGGCAGGCCGTCCGCCGGGGCGGTGAGGGCGGCGCGGGCCAGCCGGGGTACGCGTACGGCCCCTTCGCGCAGGGCGATTTGGGTCTCGTCGGTGGCGAGGGCGGCCGGCAGGGCCTCGTGGGAGGCGTCCTGGCCGTCGAGGTCGACCAGGACGAACCGGTCGGGGTGCTCGGCTTGTGCCGAGCGCACCAGGCCCCACACCGCTGCGTGCGCGAGGTCGGTCACGTCCTCGCCGGAGTCCGTGGAGACGGCGCCCCGGGTGACGACCGCGAGCCGGGATCCGGCGAACCGCTCGTCCGCCAGCCAGCCCTGTACGAGGGCCAGCGCGTGCCCGGTCGCGGTGTGCGCGGCGGTCGCCGCGGGCGGGGCGGCGAGGTCGGGGGCCAGGGAGACGAGGACCGTCTCCGGCACGGGCTCACCCAGGGCCCCGGCCAGGTCGAAGGCTTCGCCGAGGGCGTCCAGTTCGGGGTGGGTCGCCCCGGCCGGGTCCTCCAGCAGCCCGGCCCGTTCCAGCCCGGCGCCCGCCTTCAGCGGATCGGCGCCCAGCAGTGCCCACGGCCCGCCGGAGCGCACCGGGGTGTCGGGCAGTGCCAGGGCGGTCCAGTCGATCCGGAAGAGCGCGTCGCGCACGGGGCCCGCGCCGGGCCCGCCGGCGGCGGTGAAGCCGTCGGCGGCCAGGGGGCGCAGGACGAGCGAGTCGACGGTCAGGACGGGCTGTCCGGCGCCGTCCCACAGGGTCAGTGCCACCGCGTCCCGGCCGGCCGGTGCCATCCGTACGCGCAGGGCGGCGGCCCCGGCGGCGTGCAGTCGTACGCCGTCCCACGAGAAGGGCAGTCGCGCGCCCGCCGGGCCGTCGGGGAAGAACTCCCCGAGTCCGACGGCGTGCAGGGCGGCGTCGAGCAGCGCCGGGTGCAGCCCGTAGGGGGCCGCCTCCGCGAGGCGGTCCTCGGCGAGGGCCACTTCGGCGAACACCTCGTCGGCGAGCCGGTAGGCCCGGCGCAGGTTGCGGAAGGCGGGCCCGTAGCCGAGGCCGATGGAGTCGAAGCCGGGGTAGAGCTCGTCCACGGCACACTCGACGGAGCCGGCCGGGGGCCACTGCTCCAGGGTTTCCGCGTCGGCGTCCTGGGACCCGGGGGCCAGGACGCCGTCGGCGTGCCGGGTCCACGGCCCGTCGGGGGCGCTGTCCTCGGGGCGCGAGTACACCTGGAAGGCCCGGCGGCCGGTCGGGTCCGGCTCGGCCACGGCGAGCCGCAGCTGCGTCCCGCCCGACTCGGGCAGCACCAGGGGTGCTTCGAGCGTGAGGTCGTCCAGGCTGCCGCAGCCCGCGTGGTCGCCGGCCCGGACGGCCAGTTCCACCAGCGCGGCGCCCGGCACCAGGACGGCTCCTGCGACGCGGTGGTCGGCCAGCCAGGGGTGGGTGCGCAGCGAGAGCCGCCCGGTGAAGAGGAACCCGTCCGAGTCGGGCAGGTCGACCGCGGCCCCGAGGAGGGGGTGGGCGGTCGCGCCGAGTCCGGCGGAGGTGACGTCGCCCGCGAGGGCGTGGACGGGGGCCTCCAGCCAGTACCGCTGCCGCTGGAAGGCGTAGGTCGGCAGGTCGACGCGGCGGGCGCCGGTGCCGGTGAAGTACGCGCTCCAGTCGACGCGGACGCCGCGCAGGTGCGCCTGGGCCAGGGCCGAGGCGAGGGCGGCCCCTTCGGGACGGTCCGCGCGCAGGACGGGGAGGCAGGCCGCCGCCCCTTCCGGGGCGAGGGCCTCTTGCGCGAGGGCGGAGAGGACTCCGTCGGGGCCGAGTTCGAGGTACGTGGTCACGCCCGCGGCCTCCAGGGTGCGGATGCCGTCGAGGAAGCGGACCGCCTCGCGGACGTGCCGCACCCAGAACTCGGCCGAGCCCATCTCGTCGGAGACCAGGGCACCGGTCAGGTTCGAGACCACCGGAATCTGCGGGGCAGCGTAGGTGAGCCCCGCCACCACCTGGCGGAACCCGTCCAGCATGCCGTCCATGTGCGGCGAGTGGAACGCGTGGCTCACCGTCAGCCGCTTGGACTTCCGGTCCGGGAAGGCCGCCAGGATCGCGGTCGCCGCGTCCTCGTCACCGGCGATCACGACCGAGGTCGGGCCGTTGACGGCGGCGATGCTCACCCGGCCGGTCAGCAGCGGCAGGACCTCGTCCTCCGAAGCCTCCAGCGCGATCATCACACCACCGGCCGGCAGGGCCTGCATCAGCCGACCACGGGCGGACACGAGCGCGCACGCGTCGTCCAGCGACAACACACCCGCCACATGCGCGGCGGCGATCTCACCGATCGAATGCCCGGACACGAAGTCCGGCCGCACACCCCACGACTCCAGCAGCCGGAACAGCGCCACCTCCACCGCGAACAGCGCGGGCTGGGTGTACTCCGTCCGGTCCAGCAGCTCCGCATCCGTACCGAACAGCACGTCCTTCAGAGCCAGTTCGAGCGAGAGCCGCTCACACACCGCGTCCAGCGCCTCCGCGAACACCGGGAAGGCGTCATACAGCTCACGCCCCATCCCCAGGCGCTGACTGCCCTGACCGGTGAACAGGAAGGCGAGCTTCCCGCCGACCGGCGAGCCTTCCCATACGCCGGGCGCCCACTCGCCCTCGGCGAGCGCGCCCAGGCCTGCCAGGAAGCCTTCGCGGTCGTCCGCGACGACGGCGGCCCGCCGGTCCAGGGCGGTCCTGGTCGTGGCGAGGGAGCGGCCGATGTCGGCCGGGGACAGGTCCGGGTGGTCGGTCACGTGCGCCGCGAGCCGGGCGGCCTGGTCGGCCAGGGCCTGGGGGTCCTTCGCCGACAGGAGCCACGGCAGGCTGCCGGGCGTCCGCGTCGCGGCTTCGGCCGGGCCGGAGGCCGGCGGCTCGGGTGCCTGCTCGATGACGGCGTGGGCGTTGGTCCCGCTGAAGCCGAAGGAGGAGATCGCGGCGCGGCGCGGCCGGCCCGTCTCCGGCCAGGCGGTGGCCGACTCCAGGAGCGAGACCGCTCCCGCTGTCCAGTCCACGTGCGGGGTGGGCTCGTCCACGTGCAGGGTCTTGGGCAGGACGCCGTGCCGCATCGCCATGATCATCTTGATCACGCCGGCGACACCGGCGGCGGCCTGCGTGTGGCCCATGTTGGACTTGATCGAGCCCAGCAGCAGCGGGCGGTCCGCCGCCCGGTCCTGGCCGTACGTGGCCAGCAGCGCCTGCGCTTCGATCGGGTCGCCGAGCGTCGTGCCCGTGCCGTGCGCCTCGACGGCGTCCACGTCGGCGGCGGACAGACCGGCGTTGGCCAGGGCCTGCCGGATGACGCGCTGCTGGGACGGGCCGTTGGGCGCGGTCAGCCCGTTGGAGGCGCCGTCCTGGTTGATCGCTGTCCCCCGGACCACGGCGAGCACGGGGTGCCCGTTGCGGCGGGCGTCGGACAGGCGCTCCACCAGCAGGACGCCGGCGCCCTCGGCCCAGCCCGTGCCGTCGGCACCGGCGGAGAAGGCCTTGCAGCGGCCGTCGGAGGCCAGCCCGCGCTGGCGGCTGAACTCCACGAAGGCCGCGGGGGTCGCCATCACGGTCACGCCGCCCGCCAGGGCGAGCGAGCACTCCCCCTGCCGCAGGGCCTGCACCGCGAGGTGCAGGGCCACCAGCGAGGAGGAGCAGGCCGTGTCGATGGTGACCGCCGGGCCCTCCAGGCCGAACGTGTAGGAGAGCCGGCCGGAGATGACGCTGCCCGCGTTGCCCGTGCCGAGGAAGCCCTCGACGCCCTCGGGCAGGGCCGCGAGCCGGGAGGCGTATTCGTGGTACATGACACCGGCGAAGACGCCGGTCCGGGTACCGCGCAGGGAGCGGGGGTCGATGCCGGCCCGCTCGAAGGCCTCCCAGGAGGTCTCCAGCAGCAGCCGCTGCTGCGGGTCCATCGCGACGGCCTCGCGCGGCGAGATCCCGAAGAACGCCGGGTCGAAGGCGGAGGCGTCGGCGAGGAAGCCGCCCTCGCGGGCGTAGCTCGTGCCTTCCCGGCCCGGGTCGGCGTCGAAGAGGCCGTCGACGTCCCAGCCACGGTCGTCGGGGAACCCGGACACCACGTCGCGGCCCTCCAGCACCAGCCGCCACAGGTCCTCGGGTGACTGCACGTCCCCGGGGTAGCGGCAGCCCAGGCCGACGATCGCGATGGGCTCGTCGTCCCGCAGGGCGACGGCGGCCGGTGCGGCGGGCGCGGCGGGAGCCGCTCCGAGCAGTTCGGACCGCAGGTACTCGGCGAGCACCGCCGAGGTCGGGTAGTCGAACACGAGGGTGGCGGGCAGGCGCAGGCCGGTGGCCGCGCCGAGCAGGTTGCGCAGTTCGACGGCGGTCAGCGAGTCGAAGCCGAGCTCGCGGAAGGACCGGTCGGCCTCGACCGCCTCGGGCCCCGCGTAGCCGAGCACCCCGGCGACCTGCGTGCGCACCAGGTCCAGTACGCGGGCCTCCTGCTCGGCGGCCGACAGCCCTGCGAGGGCGCCGGCCGGCGTGTCACCGGCGGCGGCCGCAGCTCCGGCGGCCCGGCGGGTCGGCATACGGACGAGGCCGGAGAGCAGCGGCGACAGCATGCCGCCGCCCGCCTGGGCGCGGAGCGCGGCCAGGTCAAGCTTGACGGGCGCCAGCAGGGCCTGGCCGGAGGCGCAGGCGGTGTCGAACAGGGTCAGGCCCTCGGCCGCGGTCAGGGCGTTGACCCCGCCACGACCCATGCGCGAAACGTCCTCGGCGTCCAGCGCGCCACCCATGCCGCCCACTTCGGCCCACAGGCCCCAGGCGAGGGAGGTCGCAGCCAGGCCCTGGGCCCGGCGGTGCGCGGCGAGGGCGTCCAGGAAGGTGTTGGCCGCCGCATAGTTGGCCTGGCCCGCACCACCGAACACACCAGCGGCCGAGGAGAACAGAACGAACGCCGACAGGTCGAGACCGGCGGTCAGCTCGTGCAGGTTCCACGCCGCGTCCACCTTCGGACGCAACACCGCCGACAACCGCTCCGCCGTCAGAGAGCCCACGACACCGTCGTCCAGAACACCGGCCGTGTGCACGACCGCCGACAACGGACGCTCCTCCGGAATCCCCGCCAGCACGGCAGCCAGCGCGTCACGGTCGGCGACATCACAAGCCGCCCACGCCACCTCCGCACCCAGCTCAGCCAGCTCCGCCGACAACTCGGCAGCACCCGAAGCCGCCTCACCACGACGACTCACCAGCAACAGATTCCGTACCCCGTGCTCGGCCACCAGGTGCCGGGCGAACAGACCACCCAGCGAACCACTCGCACCCGTCACCAGCACCGTGCCCCCGGCATCCCACGCAGGGGCCGCGTCAGCCGCGACCGCAGCCCGCGCCAGGCGCGGCACCAGCACCGATCCACCGCGCACCGCCACCTCCGACTCACCCGACGCCAGGGCCGCCACGAGCGCCCCCTCGGGCAGGGGCGCGCCGTCCTCGTCCAGGTCGACCAGGGCGAACCGGCCGGGGTGTTCGGTGGCTGCGGACCGGAGCAGGCCGACGAGGGCTGCGCCCGCGAGGTCGCGGACGGGCCCGGCGGGGTCCTGCGTCGGCACGGCGCCCCGGCTGACGAAGACGAGCCGCGAGGAATCGAACCGCTCCTCGGTGAGCCAGGCCCGGACGAGGGCGAGTCCCTCGGCGGTCCTGGTGTGCACCGCGGTCGGCAGCCCGGCCCCGGTGACGCGGTCCCCGGCGGCCGGGTCCGGGACGGCGACGAAGACCAGCTCCGGCACCTCGGCGCCGGATGCCGCCAGCTCGGTGAGGTCCGCGTACGCGGGGCCTTCCAGGCCGGGGACCGGCCCGCCCACCACGGCGGGTGCGGCGTCGGCCGGAGCCGTCGCCGTCCGCCCCGGGGACAGCGGCGTCCAGTCGGTCCGGAAGAGGGAATCGGGGCGGCCGTCGCGGGCGGCCTCGCCGATCTGCCCGGACGAGAGGGTCCGCAGGGACAGGGAGTCCACCGAGGCGACGGGGCGCCCGGCGGGGTCGGCCAGTTCGAGCGAGACCGCGCCGGACCCGGCGGAAGCCAGCCGGACCCGTACGGCGGTGGCGCCGCTCGCGTGGAGCCGTACGCCGGTCCACGCGAAGGGCAGCCGCGCGCCCTGAGCATCGCCGGCCTCCGGGCCCGCCGCCAGGGCGGGGTCGAGGGCGAGGGTGTGCAGGGCGGAGTCGAACAGGGCGGGGTGGAGCCCGTACGCGTCGGCGTCGCTCTGCGCGCCCGTCGGCAGGGCGAGTTCGGCGAAGAGTTCACCGTCCCGCCGCCAGGCCGTGCGCAGGCCACGGAACAGGGGTCCGTAGCCGAGGCCGGAGGCGTCGAGCAGCGCGTAGGCCTCCTCCACGGGGGCCGGTACCGCTCCGGTCGGCGGCCAGGTGGCGAGGTCGGCGCCGGCCGGGCGGACCTCGTCCGCGAGGAGTCCGGCGGCGTGCCGCAGCCAGGGCCCGTCCTCGGTGTCGGCCGGGCGGGAGTACACGGCGACCGGGCGGAGCCCGGAAGCGTCGGGCGCCCCCACGGTGACCTGTATCCGGACGGCCTCGCCCGAGTCGGGGAGGACCAGCGGCGCCTGGAGCGTCAGCTCTTCGAGGGCCGGGGCCGCGACCCGCTCTCCGGCGTGCAGGGCCAGCTCGACGAAGGCCGTGCCGGGGACCAGGACGGAGCCCGTGACGGCGTGGTCCGCGAGCCAGGGGTGGGTGCGCAGCGAGAGGCGGCCGGTGAGGACGCAGCCGTCGGCGTCCGCGAGGGACACCGCCGCGCCGAGCAGGGGGTGTCCGGCGGCCGCGAGGCCGAGGCCGGTGGCGTCGGCGGGCAGCGGGGTGCCGGGCTCGGGCCAGTAGCGCTCGCGCTGGAAGGGGTAGGTGGGCAGGTCGACGCGGCGTGCGCCGGCCGGGGCGAAGTGGGCGTGCCAGTCGACCGCCGCGCCGCGTACGTGGGCCCGGGCGAGGGCCGTGGCGAGGGTCTGCGCCTCGGGCCGGTCGGCGCGCAGCGTGGGGGCGAAGGCGGCGGCGGCGCGGTCGGTGACGCAGTCGTGGGCGAGGGCGGACAGGGTGCCGTCGGGGCCCAGTTCGAGGTACGTGGTGACCCCGGCGGCTTCCAGGGCGCGGATGCCGTCGAGGAAGCGGACCGCCTCACGGACGTGCCGCACCCAGAAGTCCGCCGAGCCCATCTCGTCGGAGACGATCGCCCCGGTCAGGTTCGACACGACCGGGATGCGCGGGCTCTCGTACGCGAGCCCCTCCGCGACCCGGCGGAAGTCCTCCAGCATGCCGTCCATGTGCGGCGAGTGGAACGCATGACTCACCGTCAGCCGCTTGGACTTCCGGTCCGGGAAGGCTTCCAGGACGGCGGTCGCGGCGTCCTCGTCACCGGCGATCACGACCGAACGCGGACCGTTGACCGCGGCGATGCTCACCCGGTCCGTCAGCAGCGGCAGGACCTCGTCCTCCGACGCCTGCACCGCGATCATCACACCACCCGAAGGCAGCGCCTGCATCAGCCGCCCGCGGGCGGAGACCAGCGTGCACGCGTCGGCGAGGGAGAGGACGCCGGCGACGTGCGCCGCCGCTATCTCGCCGATGGAGTGCCCGGCGACGAAGTCCGGGGTGACGCCCCAGGACGCGAGGAGCCGGAAGAGCGCGACCTCGACGGCGAACAGTCCCGGCTGGGCGTACTCGGTCCGGTCGAGCAGCTCCGCGTCCGTCCCGAACAGGACGTCCTTGAGAGGCAGTTCGAGGTCGAGTCGGGCGCAGACCGCGTCGAAGGCGGCGGCGAAAACCGGTTGGGTGTCGTACAGTTCGCGGCCGGTGCCGAGGCGCTGGCTGCCCTGCCCGGTGAACAGGAAGGCGGTGCGGCCGCCCTTGCGGACGGTGTCGCGGGTCAGGCCGCGGGCCGGCCGGCCGGCGGCGAGCGCGTCGAGGGCGGTGGTGGCCGTGGCCAGGTCCTTCGCCACGATCACGGCGCGGTGGTCGAAGCCGGTCCGGGTGGTGGCCAGGGAGTAGGCGAGGTCGGCGGGCGCGAGGTCGGGGTGGGCGGCCAGGTGGGCGCTCAGGGCGCGGGCCCGGTCGGCGAGGGCCTGCTCGGTGCGGCCCGAGAGCGGCAGCGGCAGTGCCGGGAGGGCCCGGACGGGGTCGGCGGCCGGGGGCTGTTCGGCGTCCGGGGCCTGCTCGATGATGGTGTGGGCGTTGGTACCGCTGATGCCGAACGAGGACACGCCGGCCCGGCGCGGACGCCCGGTCTCCGGCCACGGAACCGACTCGGTGAGCAGGCTGACGGCGCCTGCCGACCAGTCCACGTGCGGCGACGGTCGCTGCGCGTGCAGGGTCTTGGGCAGGACGCCGTGGCGCATCGCCATGACCATCTTGATGATCCCGGCGACGCCGGCGGCGGCCTGGGTGTGCCCCAGGTTCGATTTGACGGAGCCCAGCAGCAGCGGCTGCCCCTCGGGCCGGTCCTGGCCGTAGGTGGCCAGCAGGGCCTGGGCCTCGATCGGGTCACCGAGGGTGGTACCGGTACCGTGCGCCTCGACCGCGTCCACCTCGGCGGCCGACAGTCCCGCATTCGCGAGGGCGGCCCGGATCACCCGCTGCTGGGACGGGCCGTTGGGGGCCGTGAGGCCGTTGCTCGCACCGTCCTGGTTGACGGCCGAACCCCGCACCACCGCCAGCACCGGATGCCCGTTGCGCCGCGCGTCCGACAGCCGCTCCACGAGCAGCATGCCCACGCCCTCGCCCCAGCCCGTACCGTCGGCGTCGGCCGAGAAGGCGCGGCAGCGGCCGTCGGCCGACAGGCCGCGCTGGCGACTGAAGCCGACGAAGGTGCCCGGGGTGGCCATGACGGTGACACCGCCGGCCAGGGCCAGGTCGCATTCGCCGGTGCGCAGGGCCTGGATCGCCATGTGGAGGGCGATCAGCGAGGAGGAGCAGGCGGTGTCGATGGTGACGGCGGGGCCTTCGAGCCCGAAGGTGTACGAGACGCGTCCCGAGGCGATGCTGCCCGTGCTGCCGGAGCCCAACGAGCCGTCGGCGCCGTCGGCGGACCGTTCCAGCAGGGCGGCGTAGTCGTGGTACATGACGCCCGCGAACACGCCGGTGCGGCTGCCGCGCACGCCGGCGGGGTCGATCCCGGCCCGCTCGAAGGCCTCCCAGGTGGTCTCCAGCAGCAGCCGCTGCTGGGGGTCGGTGCCGACGGCCTCGCGCGGGCTGATCCCGAAGAACGTCGGGTCGAAGGCGGCGGCGTCGTGGAGGAAGCCGCCGTGGCGGGTGTACGAGGTGCCGGGGTGGTCGGGGTCGGGGTGGTAGAGGTTCTCGACGTCCCAGCCCCGGTCGGAGGGGAAGCCGGTGATGGCGTCGGCACCGCTCTCCAGCAGCCGCCACAGCTCCTCGGGGGTGGTGACGCCACCGGGGTATCGGCAGCTCATCGCCACGATGGCGATCGGATCGTCCTCGCCGCCCACGGCACCGGTGCCGGGCGTGGCGGCCGCGTCCTGGGACGCGGCGGCCCCTCCGCCGAGTTCGGCGGCCAGGTGGCGGGCCAGGGCGGTGGAGGTGGGGTGGTCGAAGACCAGGGTGGCGGGCAGCCGGCGGCCGACGGCCGCGCCGAGCCGGTTGCGCAGCTCGACGGCGGTCAGCGAGTCGAAGCCCAGTTCGCTGAAGGCGGCTCCGGCTTCGACGGCGTCCGGGCTGCCGTGGCCCAGTACGTCGGCGACGTGGCCGAGCACCAGGTCGAGGAGCAGCCGTTCGCGCCCGGCGGTGTCGAGGCCGATGAGGCGCCGTTCCAGCGCGGACAGGTCCTGCCCGGTGGCGTCGGCGCTCGCGGCCGTACGGCGTACGGGGGTGCGGACCAGCCCGCGCAGCAGCGGGGCGACGGGCGTTCCGGGGGCGGGCGGGGCCAGCCGCATCGGCACGAGGAGGGCACTGCCTGCTCCGCCCGCGGTCGCGGTGTCCGCAGCGGCATCCGTGCCGGTCGCGGCGAGGGCGTCGGCGAGGTCGAGGAGGGCCAGTCCGTCGGAGGCGGTCAGTCCCTGCACGCCGCCGCGCTTCATCCGGTCCAGGTCGGCGCGGTCGAGGGCGCCGGCCATGCCCTCGGTGTCGTCCCACAGGCCCCAGGCCAGGGAGACGGCCGGGAGACCCTGGGCCCGGCGGTGCTGGGCGAGGGCGTCCAGGAAGGAGTTGGCGGCAGCGTAGTTGCCCTGCCCGGGTGCGCCGAAGACGCCGGCGGCGGAGGAGAAGAGCACGAACGCCGACAGGTCGAGGCCCCGGGTGAGTTCGTGGAGGTGGAGGGCCGCGTCGGCCTTGGGCCGCAGGACGGTGTCGAGGCGTTCGGGCGTCAGCGAGTCGATGACGCCGTCGTCCAGGACGCCGGCGGTGTGGACGACCGCGCGCAGCGGCCGGTCGGCGGGGACGGTGGCCAGCGCGGCGGCGAGTGCCTCCCGGTCGGCGGCGTCGCACGCCGACCAGGCCACCCGTGCGCCGAGGCCGGTGAGTTCGCTCGTCAGCTCCGCGGCGCCGGGCGCGGTGTCGCCGCGGCGGCTCAGCAGCAGCAGGTTCCGTACGCCGCGCTCGGCGACGAGGTGGCGTGCGACGAGCCGGCCGAGGGTGCCGGCGGCTCCGGTGATCAGGACGGTGTCCTCGGCGCCGTACGCGGGCGCCCCGGCCGGGGTGCTGCCCGCGGCGGCGGGGACGCGGGCCAGGCGGGGGGCGTGGGCGGCGCCTTCGCGCAGGGCGAGCTGAGGCTCCGGGGAGGCGAGGACGGAGGCCAGGACGGCCGCGGTCGGCTCGGCCGGTACACCGGAGGCGTCGGTGCCTTCGGTGCCTTCGGTGCCTTCGGTGTCGTCGGTGTCGAGGAGGACGAAGCGGCCCGGGTGCTCGGACTGGGCCGAGCGCACCAGGCCCCAGACGGCGGCGGAGACGGGGTCGGGAACCCGGTCGCCGGTGCTGACGGCGACCGAGCCGCCGGTCAGGAGGACGAGCCTGCTGTCGGCGAGCCGGTCGTCGGCGAGCCAGTGGCGCAGCAGCCGCAGCGTGCCGTGCGCGGCCGCGCGGACAGCGCCGGGGGTCGGCTCGGGCGCGGCGGGCAGGCGTACGAGGACGGTGTCCGGGACGCGCCCGGCGGCGGCGTGGGCCGCGTCGTGCGACGCGTCGAGGGCGGCGGCGAGCGCGTCGGCCGCGTCGGGCCCGTCGAGCAGCAGCGGGCGTACGTCCGCGCCGGCCGGGGCGGGGAGGTCCAGAGGGGTCCACGCCACCTGGAACAGGCGGTCGTGGGGGCCGCCGGTCGCGGTCGCCGGCTGCCCGGCCGAGACGGCGCGCAGGGTGAGCGAGGCGATCTCGGCGACGGGCTGCCCGGTGCCGTCGGCGAGCGCCAGCGACACGGCGTCCGGTCCGGCCTTGGCCAGGCGTACGCGCAGGGCCGAGGCACCCACGGCGTGCAGGGCCACTCCGGTCCAGGAGAACGGCAGCCGGCCGCCGTCGGTGTCCGCCACGAGGCCGCCGAGTCCGATGGAGTGCAGGGCGGCGTCGAGGAGGGCGGGGTGCAGGCCGAACAGGGCCGTGTCGCCGCGCTGTTCGTCCGAGGCCTCGATCTCGGCGTAGACCGCGTCGCCGCTGGTCCAGGCCGCGCGGACGCCTTGGAAGGCGGGCCCGTAGTGGAGTCCCGCCTCCGCGAGCCGGGGGTACAGGTCGTCGACGGGCAGGGGGGTGGCGTCGGCCGGAGGCCAGGCGGCGGGGGCGAAGTCGGGCTGCGGGGCGCCGGTGGCGAGGACGCCGTCCGCGTGCCGGGTCCAGGGCAGTTCGGCCGTGTCGGCTGCGGCGTCGGCGTCGGGTTCGGGGCGGGAGTGCACGCCGAGGGGGCGGTGTCCGGCGGCGTCGGGGGCGCCCACCCACAGCTGGAACTGGACCCCGCCGTCCGGCGGCAGGACGAGGGGTGCGTGGAGGGTGAGTTCCTCCAGGAGGTCGCAGCCGACCTGGTCGCCGGCGCGGATCGCCAGCTCCACGAAGGCACTGCCGGGCAGGACCACGGATCCGCCGACGGCGTGGTCGGCGAGCCAGGGGTGGGTGTCCAGGGAGAGCCGGCCGGTGTAGAGGAACCCGTCGAGGTCGGCGAGGGCGACGGCGGCGCCGAGCAGGGGGTGGCCCGCCGTGCCGAGGCCGGCGGCGGACACGTCACCCGGGGGACGTCCGGCGTCGAGCCAGTAGGGCTCGCGCTGGAAGGCGTAGGTGGGCAGGTCCACGCGCTCGAAGCCGGTGCCGGCGTAGTACGCGTTCCAGTCCACGGCCGCGCCCCGGACGTGCAGCCGGGCGAGGGCGCCGGTCAGCGTCTCGGTCTCGGGACGGCCGGCGCGCAGGACGGGCACGAAGGCGGCCGTGCCGGAGCTCTCGGGCAGGCAGTCCGAGGCGAGGGCCGAGAGGACGGCGTCCGGGCCGACTTCGAGGAAGTGCACGACGTTGCGGGCGGCGAGGGCGCGGATGCCGTCGTGGAAGCGGACGGCTTCGCGGACGTGGCGGACCCAGAAGTCGGCGGAGCCCATCTCGTCGGTGACGAGGGCGCCGGTCAGGTTGGAGACGACCGGGAGGGCCGGGGCGGCGTACGTGAGCCCCTGTGCGACCCGGCGGAAGGCGTCGAGCATGCCGTCCATGTGCGGGGAGTGGAAGGCGTGGCTCACCGTCAGCCGCTTGGACTTCCGGTCCGGGAAGGCTTCCACGATCGCGGTCGCCGCGTCCTCGTCACCGGCGATCACGACCGACGTCGGGCCGTTGACGGCGGCGATGCTGACCCGGTCGGTCAGCAGCGGCAGGACCTCGTCCTCCGAAGCCTGCACCGCGATCATCACGCCACCGGCCGGCAGCGCCTGCATCAGCCGCCCGCGGGCGGCCACCAGCGTGCACGCGTCGTCCAGCGACAGCACCCCCGCCACATGCGCGGCGGCGATCTCACCGACCGAATGACCGGACACGAAGTCCGGCTGCACACCCCACGACTCCAGCAGCCGGAACAGCGCCACCTCGACGGCGAACAGCGCGGGCTGGGCGTACTCCGTACGGTCCAGCAGCTCCGCATCCGTACCGAACAGCACCTCCCTCAGCGGGAGTTCCAGCCGCTCGCACACCGCATCCACCGCGGCGGCGAACACCGGGAAGGCGTCATACAGCTCACGCCCCATCCCAAGGCGCTGACTGCCCTGACCGGTGAACAGGAAGGCGAGCTTCCCGCCGACCGGGCGGCCCAGGGTGACCCCCGGGGCGGATTCCTCGGGTCCCAGGGCGGCGAGGGACTGCAGGGCGCGGGCCAGTCCGGGCCGGTCGGCGGCCGTGAGGACCGCGCGGTGCTCGAAGGCGGTGCGGCCGTTCGCGAGGGAGCGGGCGACGTCGCCGGGGCGCTGCCCGGGGTGGGCGGCCAGGTGGGCGTACAGCTTCGCGGCCTGGGCGCGCAGGGCGGCCGGCGACTTGCCCGAGAGGTTCCACAGGGCCGGTACGGGGACGGCAGCGGCCGCCTCGTCGGTGCCCGAGGCGGCGTCCGAGGCGGTGTCCGGAGCCGCGGCGGGGGCCGGGGCCGCCGCCGCGTCGGGGGCCTGCTCGATGATGGTGTGGGCGTTGGTGCCGCTGATGCCGAACGAGGAGACGCCCGCGCGGCGGGGCGCGCCCGTCTCCGGCCACCGCTGGGCCTCGGTGAGCAGCCGGACGGCGCCCTCCGACCAGTCGACGTTCGGGGTGGGCTCGTCCACGTGCAGGGTCGGGGGCAGGACGCCGTGGCGCATCGCCATGACCATCTTGATGATCCCGGCCACGCCGGCGGCGGCCTGGGTGTGGCCGATGTTCGACTTGATGGAGCCGAGCAGCAGCGGCCGGTCCTCGGGCCGGTCCTGGCCGTAGGTGGCCAGCAGGGCCTGGGCCTCGATGGGATCGCCGAGCGTCGTGCCGGTGCCGTGCGCCTCGACCACGTCGATGTGCGCGGGCGAGAGCCGGGCCCCGGCGAGCGCCTCGCGGATGACGCGCTGCTGTGAGGGCCCGTTGGGGGCGGTCAGGCCGCTGCTGGCACCGTCCTGGTTGACGGCGGTGCCGCGCACGACGGCGAGGACGGGGTGGCCGTTCGCGCGGGCGGCGGAGAGCCGTTCGAGGACGAGCATGCCGGCGCCCTCGCCCCAGCCGGTGCCGTCGGCGGCGGCCGCGAAGGACTTGCAGCGGCCGTCGCCGGCCAGGCCGCGGTGGCGGCTGAACTCGGTGAAGGTGCCGGGGGTCGACATGACGGTGACGCCGCCGGCGAGGGCGAGGGTGCACTCGCCGCTGCGCAGGGCCTGGACGGCCAGGTGGACGGCGACGAGCGAGGAGGAGCAGGCCGTGTCGACGGTGACGGCCGGGCCCTCCAGGCCGAGGGTGTAGGCGATGCGGCCGGAGGCGATGCTGCCGGAGCTGCCGTTGCCGAGGAAGCCCTCGATCTCCTCGGGGACGCTGAACAGCCGTGCCGCGTAGTCGTGGTACATGAGGCCCGCGAACACGCCGGTGCGGCTGCCGCGCAGGGTGGCGGGGTCGATCCCGGCCCGCTCGAAGGCCTCCCAGGAGGTCTCCAGCAGGAGCCGCTGCTGCGGGTCCATGGCGAGGGCCTCGCGCGGGGAGATCCCGAAGAACGCCGGGTCGAAGTGGTGGGCGTCGTGCAGGAATCCGCCGACCCGCTCGTACTCCTCGATGCCGCTGTCCGGATCGGGATCGAAGAGGACCTCGGCCGGCCAGCCCCGGTCGGCGGGGTAGGGGGTGACGGCGTCGCCGCCGCGTTCGACGAGTTCCCACAGGGCTTCGGGGGTGTCGATGCCGCCGGGATAGCGGCAGCTCATCGCCACGACCGCGATCGGCTCCTGATCCCGCTCCTCCACCTCGCGCAGCCGGCGCCGCGCCTCGCGGAGGTCGGCCGTCGCCCGCTTGAGGTAATCGAGGTACTTCTCCTCGTTCACCATTGTCACGCCATCCCCGTCGTCGAAGTGTTCAAGGTCGTCAAGCTCGCGGAGGCCATCTCAGGACAGTCCGAGTTCGTCGTCGAGCAGGTCGAAGAGCTCGTCGGCCGTCGCGGCCTGGATGTCCCGCTCTTCGGCGGCGTTGTCCTGTGCACTGTGCGTGTCGTTCCACTTCGCCAGTAGGTCGCGCAGCCGGGCGGTGATGCCCGCGCGTTCGGTGTCGTCGGGGGCGAGCGCCGAGAGGATCGTTTCGAGCTTGTCGAGTTCCGTGTGGACGGAGGGACGGGCGCTGTCGTCCCGGCCGAGCCGCTCCCCGATGTAGGCGGCCAGTGCCGACGGTGACGGGTAGTCGAAGATCAGCGTCACGGGCAGCCGCAGTCCGCAGGCGGCGGTGAGCCGGTTGCGCAGGTCGACGGCGGTCAGCGAGTCGAAGCCCAGGTCGAGGAAGCCGCGGCCGGCGTCGACGTCGTCGGCGGTGCCGTGGCCGAGTACGGCGGCCACCTGGGAGCGGACCAGTTCGTTCAGCATCCGGTCGCGGTCCGCGGCCGTCAGGCCCGCCAGCCGCTCCTGGAGGGAGCCGGCCGGCTCGGCGCCGGCCCGGGCGGCCGCCCGGGCCGCACTGGGGGCGGCCCGCCGCGCGGGGGTGCGCACCAGGGCGCGCAGCAGCGGCGGCAGGGTGCCGTCGGCGGCCTGGGCGCGCAGCGCGGCCGGTTCGATCCGCATGGGGACGAGGACGGCGTCCGCCAGGGTGCGGGAGGTGTCGAAGAGGGCCAGCCCCTCGGCGGGGGCGAGCGCGCCGACTCCGGCGCGGGCCATCCGGGTCAGGTCGCTCTCGTCGAGGGCGCCCGCCATGCCGTCCTCGGTCGCCCACAGGCCCCAGGCCAGCGAGCTGCCCGCGAGGCCGCGGGCCGTGCGGTGCTGGGCGAGGGCGTCCAGGAAGGCGTTCGCGGCGGCGTAGTTGGCCTGTCCGGCGGCGCCGAAGCAACCGGCGACCGAGGAGAAGAGCACGAACGCGGAGAGCCGGTGGCCCTCGGTCAGCTCGTGCAGGTTCCAGGCCGCGTCGACCTTGGGCCGCAGGACGGTGTCCAGGCGTTCGGGGGTGAGGGAGTCGATGATGCCGTCGTCCAGGACGCCGGCCGCGTGGACGACCGCGGTCAGCGGCCGGTCGGCGGGTACGGCGGCCAGGACTGCGGCCAGGGCGTCCCGGTCGGCTGCGTCGCAGGCCGCCCAGGTGACCTCGGCACCCCGCGCGTTCAGGGCCCGCGTCAGGTCGGCCGCGCCGGGTGCGGCGTCGCCGCTGCGGCTCAGGAGCAGCAGGTTCCGTACGCCGTGGGCGTCGGCGAGGTGGCGGGCGAAGAGTCCGCCGAGGGTGCCGCTCGCGCCGGTGACGAGGACCGTGCCGGCGGTGTCGAGGACCGGGTGACCGATCGCGGTGCCGCTCTCCGGCCCGGTCCCGGTCTCGGTCTCGGTCCCGGTCTCGGTCTCGGTCCCGGTCTGGGTGCCGGTCCCGGTCTGGGTGCCGGTCTCGGTGCGGGCGGTGCGGCACAGGCGGAAGGCGTACGCCTCGCCCGCCCGCAGGGCCAGCTGCGGTTCGTCGCCCGCCAGGGCGGCGGGCAGGACGCCGAGGGAGGCGTCGGAGCCGTCGGTGTCGGCGAGGACGAACCGGCCGGGGTTCTCCGACTGCGCGGAGCGCACCAGGCCCCACACCGGGGCGTGGGCCAGGTCGGTGACGTGTTCGCCCGGTACGGCCGCCTGGGTGCCCCGGGTGATCAGGAGCAGCCGGGAGGCGTCGAGGCTCTCCTCGGCCAGCCACTCCTGGACCAGGGCGAGCGCCTGGTGGGCGGCGGTGCGGGCGGCGGCCGCCCGGCCGCCGGCCCCGGCCGTGCCGGACAGCGGGACGATCACCACGTCCGGCGCCGGGGCGCCGGCGGCGATCCGGGCGCGCAGCGCGGTGAGGTCGGTGTGCGCCTCCAGCGGGGCCCCGCCGATGCGGAAGTCCGCCTGGTCCTCACCGAGGACGGCCCACCGCTCGTCGGCGGGGACGGGGGCGGCGGCGAGGGGCAGCTTCGCCCACTCCACGCCGAACAGGGACTCGTGGTGGGCGCCGCGGTCCTCGCCGAGCTGCGCGGCGGAGACCGGTCGCAGGACCAGGGATTCCACCGAGGCGACCGGGGCTCCGGTGGTGTCGGCGACGTCCAGGGCCACACCGCCGGAGGCACCCGCGGTGATGCGGACGCGCAGGGCGGCGGCGCCGGCCGCGTGGAGCCGTACGCCGGTCCAGGCGAAGGGCAGGCGCGCGCCGTCGGCCGCGTCGGACCCGTCGGGGGCCGTGAGGCCGATGGCCTGGAGGGCGGCGTCGAGGAGCGCGGGGTGGACGCCGTAGGCGGCGGCGTCGGTCTCGTAGGCCTCGTCGAGGGCGACCTCGGCGAAGAGCTCACCGTCGCGCCGCCAGGCGGCGCGCAGTCCCTGGAAGACGGGCCCGTAGGTGAGGCCGGCGGCGGCGGCTGCCGGGTAGAAGCCGTCGACCGGCACCTCCTCGGCGTCGGCCGGGGGCCACGCGGCCAGGTCGAAGGCGCGGGCGGGCTCGGCCGGGGCGAGGACGCCCGTGGCGTGCCGGGTCCACGGCTCCTCGGCCGGGGCATCGGCCGGACGTGCGTGCAGGGCCAGGGTGCGCCGGCCCGTCCCGTCGGCCGCTTCGACGGCCAGCTGGAGCTGGACGGCGCCCTGTTCGGCCAGGGTGAGCGGGGCCTCGATGGCCAGCTCCTCGACGGTGTCGCAGCCGACCTCGGAGGCCGCCCGCAGGGCGAGTTCGACGAAGGCGGTGCCGGGCAGCAGGACGGTGTCCATGACCGTGTGGTCGGCCAGCCAGGGATGGCTGGACAGGGCGAGGCGTCCGGTGAGGAGCAGGCCGTCGGAGGCGGGCAGCGGCACGGTGGCGCCGAACAGCGGGTGGTCGGCAGCCTCCAGTCCGGCGGCCAGCACGTCCTCGACGGACAGTCCGACGTCGAGCCAGTAGCGCTTGCGCTGGAAGGCGTAGGTGGGCAGGTCGACGCGCCGGGCGCCGGTGGCGGAGAAGTACGCCTGCCAGTCGGGGGCGATGCCGTGGACGTGGGCCCGGGCGAGGGCGCCGGTGAGCGCCTCGGTCTCGGGGCGGCCCTTGCGCAGGAGGGGCAGGCAGAGGGCGGGCCCGGCGGCGCCGGCGTCTTCGGGCAGGCAGTCCTGGACGAGTGCGGACAAGGTGGCGTCGGGGCCGAGTTCGACGTAGGCCGTCACTCCGGCGGCGCCGAGGGCGCGGACGCCGTCGAGGAAGCGGACGGCTTCGCGGACGTGGCGCACCCAGAAGTCGGCCGAGGCCATCTCGTCGGTGACGGGCGCGCCGGTCAGGCAGGACACGACGGGGATGCGGGGGGCCGCGTAGACCAGGCCCTCGGCGACCTTGCGGAAGTCGGCGAGCATGCCGTCCATCAGTGGGGAGTGGAAGGCGTGGCTGACGGTCAGCCGCTTGGTCTTGGCGCCGCGCTCCTCGAAGTGCGCGGCCAGCGCGAGCGCCGCGTCCTCGTCACCGGCGACGACCACGGAGCGGGGGCCGTTGACGGCCGCGACGGAGATCCGCTCGGTGAGCAGCGGCAGGACCTCGTCCTCGGCCGCCTGTACGGCGATCATCGCCCCGCCGGGGGGCAGCGCCTGCATCAGCCGGCCGCGGGCGGCGACGAGTTCGGCGGCGTCCTGGAGGGTGAGGACGCCCGCGACGTGCGCGGCGGCGATCTCTCCGATGGAGTGTCCGGCCAGCACGTCGGGCCGCAGGCCCCAGTCCGCCAGCAGCCGGAACAGCGCCACCTCGATCGCGAAGAGTGCGGGCTGGGTGTACTCGGTGCGGTCCAGCAGGGCGGCGTCCGTACCGAACAGGACGTCCTTCAGCGGCAGTTCGAGGTGCCGGTCCAGTTCGACGCAGATCTCGTCCAGGGCCCGTGCGAACGCCGGCTGGGCGGCGTGCAGTTCGCGTCCCATGTCGAGGCGCTGGCTGCCCTGCCCGGTGAACAGGAACGCCACCTGGTGCTCGCGCGCGGTCCCCCGCACGACGGCGGCCGAGTCCTCGCCGCGGGCCAGTGCGTCCAGCGCGGCCAGCAGCTCCGTACGGTCCCCGGCGACCAGCGCGGCGCGCTCTTCCAGGGCCGAGCGGGTGGTGGCCAGCGACAGGGCGAGGTCGGCCGGGCGCAGGTCCGCGTCGGTGCGGACGCGGGTGTGGAGCAGGCGGGCCTGCGCGCGCAGCGCGTCCTCGCCCCGGGCCGACAGGACCACGGGCGGGTACGGGGCGGGGTCCGCCCCGTACTGTTCGAGGGCCTGCGGGCCGGCGGGCGCCGCGGGGGCGGGGGCCGGGGCGGCGGGCTGGGGGGCCTGCTCGATGACGGCGTGCGCGTTGGTCCCGCTGATGCCGAAGGAGGAGACGCCGGCCCGGCGCGGACGCCCGGTGGCGGGCCACTCCACCTGCTCGGTGAGCAGGGACACCGCGCCCGCGGACCAGTCGACGTGCGGGGTGGGCTCGTCGACGTGCAGGGTCTTGGGCACGATGCCGTGGCGCATGGCCATGACCATCTTGATGATGCCGGCGACGCCCGCGGCGGCCTGGGTGTGGCCGAGGTTGGACTTCACGGAGCCCAGCAGCAGCGGCCGGTCCTCGCTGTGGTCGCGGCCGTACGTGGCCAGCAGGGCCTGTGCCTCGATGGGGTCGCCGAGGGTGGTGCCGGTGCCGTGCGCCTCGACCACGTCGACGTCCGCGCCGGTGAGGCGGGCGTTGGCGAGGGCCTGGCGGATGACGCGCTGCTGGGAGGGGCCGTTGGGGGCGGTGAGGCCGTTGGAGGCGCCGTCCTGGTTGACCGCCGAGCCGCGGACGACCGCGAGGACCTGGTGGCCGTTGCGGCGGGCGTCGGAGAGCCGCTCCAGGAGGAGCATGCCCGCGCCCTCGCCCCAGCCGGTGCCGTCGGCGGCGGCGGCGAAGGACTTGCAGCGGCCGTCGGCGGCGAGCCCGCGCTGGCGGCTGAACTCGATGAACGTACCGGGCGTGAACATCACGGTCACGCCGCCCGCCAGGGCGAGGGAGCACTCGCCGTTGCGCAGGGCCTGCGCGGCCAGGTGCAGGGCCACCAGCGAAGAGGAGCAGGCCGTGTCGACGGTGACCGCCGGGCCCTCCAGGCCGAAGGTGTAGGCGACCCGGCCGGAGACGATGCTGCTGGAGCTGCCGGTGCCGAGGTAGCCCTCGACGCCGTCGGGCACGGAGTGCAGGCGGGCGCCGTAGTCGTGGTACATGACGCCGGCGAAGACGCCGGTCCGGGTGCCGCGCACCGAGGACGGGGCGATCCCGGCCCGCTCGAACACCTCCCAGGTGGTCTCCAGGAGGAGCCGCTGCTGCGGGTCCATGGCGAGGGCCTCGCGCGGGGAGATCCCGAAGAAGGAGGCGTCGAACTCGGCGGCGTCGTGCAGGAAGCCGCCCTCACGGGCGTAGGAGGTGCCCGGGTGCTCCGGGTCGGGGTGGTAGAGGGCGTCGGTGTCCCAGCCGCGGTTCTCCGGCAGCCGGGTGATGCCGTCCTCCCCGGCGGTGAGGAGCTGCCAGAGGTCCTCGGGGGTGCGGACGTCGCCGGGATAGCGGCAGCTCATCGCGACGATGGCGATGGGCTCGTCGTCGGCGGCGGCGGCCGGCGCGGGCGCGGCGGAGCCGGCGCCCGCCGCGTCGGCGGCCGGGTCCGCGTCGGCGAAGAGTTCGCCGCGCAGGTGGCGGGCGAGGACGGTCGGGTCCGGGTAGTCGAAGATCAGCGTGGCGGGCAGGCGCAGCGCGGTGGCGGCGTTCAGCCGGTTGCGCAGCTCGACGGCGGTCAGCGAGTCGAAGCCGAGTTCCTTGAAGGCCCGGCCGGACTCGACGGCGCCGGGGCCTTCGTGTCCGAGTACGGCGGCGACCTGCGTACGGACCAGGTCCAGCAGCGCCCGGTCCTGTTCGGCCGCGGACAGCCCGGCCAGCCGGGCCCGAGGTCCCGACCCCTCGCCGGCGGCGGTGCCCGCGGCTTCGGCGGAGCGGCGGGCGACGCCGCGTACCAGGCCGCGCAGCAGCGGGGCGATGGTGCCCGCGGCGGCCTGGGGGCGCAGGGCGTCGGTGTCCACGCGCATCAGGGCGACGGCCGCGTCGTCGAGGGAGACGGCGGTGTCGAACAGCTCCAGGCCGTCGGCGGCCGTCAGGGGCGGCAGTCCGGCGCGGCGCATGCGGTTGACGTCGGCGGCGTCCAGGGCGCCGGCCATGCCCTCGGCGACGGACCACAGGCCCCAGGCGAGCGCGGAGGCGGGCAGGCCGTGGGCGCGCCGGTGCTGGGCGAGGGCGTCGAGGAAGGTGTTGGCGGCGGCGTAGTTGCCCTGGCCGGGGCCGCCGAAGAGGCCGGAGGTGGAGGAGAAGAGCACGAAGGCGGCGAGGTCCGGGGCGAGGTCGCGGGTCAGCTCGTGCAGGTTCCAGGCCGCGTCCACCTTGGGGCGCAGGACCGCCGACAGCCGGTCGGGGGTCAGCGAGGAGAGGATGCCGTCGTCGAGCACGCCCGCGGTGTGGACGACCGCCGTCAGCGGGTGCTCGGCGGGGATCCCGGCCAGCAGTGCGGCGAGGGCGTCCCGGTCGGCCACGTCGCAGGCCGCCCAGGTGGCCGTGGCCCCCCACGCGGCGAGTTCGGCGGTCAGTCCGGCCGCACCGGGGGCGTCGGCGCCGCGGCGGCCGACCAGCAGCAGCCGGCGCACCCCGTGGGCGGTGGCCAGGTGGCGGGCGATCAGGCCGCCCAGCGCACCGGTGGCGCCGGTGATCAGTACGGTGCCGTCGGGCCCGAAGGCCGGGGCGCGGCGGGGGCCGTCCGGGGCGGCCACGGCCGGGCCGGCCGGGCCGGCCTGGCCCGCCTGGGCGTCGTCCTCGGCGGTCTCGACGCGGGCGAGGCGCGGGACCAGTACGGCGCCCTCGCGCAGGGCGAAACGTTCCTCGTCGCCGGTGAGCGCGGCGCGCAGGGCAGCGCCGTCACCGGCGCCGGTCCCGGCGCCGGTCCCGGCGTCGACGAGGGCGATCCGGCCGGGGTTCTCCGTCTGCGCGGAGCCCAGCAGGCCCCACACGGTGGCTGCGGCGAGGTCGCTGACGTCCTCGTCGGGGGTCGCGGGAACCGCGCCGTGGGTGACGAACACCAGCCGGGCGGCGGCGAACCGCTCGTCGGCGAGCCAGGCCTGGGCCAGGGCGAGCGCGTCGTGCGCGGCCCGGTGCACGGCGGCCGCGGTCAGGGGGGCGGCTGCCGGGGCGAGGTGGACCAGCACCTCGTCCGGTACGGGGCTCCCCCCGGCGACGGCGGCGGCCAGTGCCGCCAGGTCCGCGTACTGGTCGGCGTCCGCCACCCGCTCGGCGCCGGTGTCGCCGAGGACGGCGTAGCGGACCCCGTCCGGGGCGGTGAGGCCGGTCAGTTCGGTCCACTGCCGGCGGAACACCGACTCGTGGTAGGTGGCCCGGGCGGCCCGCAACTGGTCGGCGGTGACCGGGCGCAGGCCCAGCGAGGCGACGGCGGCGACGGGGGCACCGGTGGCATCGGCGATCTCCAGCCGGACCCCTTCGGCCCCGGCCGGAGTGAGGCGGACGCGCAGCGCGCTCGCGCCGCCCGCGTACAGCGACACCCCGCTCCATGCGAAGGGCAGCCGGCCCCGGCCGTCGTCGGCTCCGACGCCGCCCAGCCCGATGGCGTGCAGGGCCGCGTCGAGGAGCGCGGGGTGCAGGCCGAAGCGGCCCGCCTGGTCCTCGGTGCCCTCGGGCAGGGCGACCTCGGCGTACACCGCGTCGCCCTGCTGCCAGGCGGTGCGCAGGCCGCGGAAGGTGGGCCCGTAGGCGAAGCCGATGGCGTCGAGGGCCTCGTAGCGGCCGTCGAGCGGTACCTCGGTGGCGCCGGCCGGGGGCCAGGCGCTCAGGTCGAAGTCGGCGGCGGTGCGCCCGGCTTCGGCGAGGACACCGGCGGCGTGCCGGGTCCACGGCTCCTCGGCCGGGGCGCCCTCGGGCCGCGAGTGCAGGGCGAACGGCCGGCGGCCGGACGCGTCGGCGGCTCCGGCCCAGACGCGCAGCTGGACGCCGCCGCGCTCGGGCAGCACCAGGGGGGCTTCGAGGGTGAGCTCTTCGAGGTGGTCGCAGCCGAGCTGGTCGCCGGCGCGGGTGGCGAGTTCCACGAAGGCCGTGCCGGGCAGCAGGACGCTGCCGAGGATGGCGTGGTCGGCCAGCCAGGGGTGGGTGGACAGGGCGAGGCGGCCGGCGAAGACCATGCCGTCCGACTCGGGCAGCGCGACACCGGCGCTGAGCAGCGGGTGGCCGGTGTCGTCGAGGCCGATCGCCTCGACGTCCCCGAGGTAGAGGCCGGAGATCGCGGGCCAGTAGCGCTGCCGCTGGAAGGGGTAGGTGGGCAGGTCGACGCGGCGGGCGCCGGTGCCGGCGAAGTACGCCGCCCAGTCGACGGTGCCGCCGTGGACGTGGACCCGGGCGAGGGCGTTGGTGACGGCCTCGGCCTCGGGGCGGCCCGCGCGGAGCAGGGGGACGAAGACGGCGTCCTCGGTGACGCAGTCCTGGGCGAGGGCGGAGAGGACTCCGTCGGGGCCGAGTTCGAGGTACGTGGTGACCCCGGCGGCCTCCAGGGTGCGGATGCCGTCGAGGAAGCGGACGGCCTCGCGGACGTGGCGGACCCAGAAGTCCGCCGAGCCCATCTCGTCGGAGACCAGGGCGCCGGTCAGGTTGGAGACGACCGGGATGCGCGGGCTCTCGTACGTGAGCCCCTCCGCGACCCGGCGGAAGTCGGCCAGCATGCCGTCCATGTGCGGGGAGTGGAAGGCGTGGCTGACGGTCAGCCGCTTGCTCTTGCGGTCGGGGAAGGCCGCCAGGATCGCGGTCGCCGCGTCCTCGTCACCGGCGATCACGACCGAGGTCGGGCCGTTGACGGCGGCGATGCTGACCCGGTCGGTCAGCAGGGGCAGGACCTCGTCCTCCGACGCCTGCACCGCGATCATCACACCACCCGAAGGCAGCGCCTGCATCAACCGGCCGCGCGCCGCCACCAGCGCACACGCGTCCTCCAGCGACAGCACCCCCGCCACGTGCGCGGCGGCGATCTCACCGATCGAATGCCCAGCCAGGAAGTCGGGCTTCACGCCCCACGACTCGACCAGCCGGAACAGCGCCACCTCCACCGCGAACAGCGCGGGCTGGGTGTACCCGGTACGGTCCAGCAGCTCCGCGTCGGAGCCGAACAGCACCTCCCGCAGGGGAAGTTCGAGGTGCGGGTCGAGGTGGGCGCAGAGCGCGTCCAGCGCGTCCGCGAACACCGGCTGGGCCTCGTACAGCGCACGGCCCGTCCCCAGGCGCTGGCTGCCCTGACCGGTGAACAGGAAGGCGGTCTTCCCGCCGGCGGGCGAGCCCTCCACGACGGCGGCGGCCGGGGCGCCCTCGGCCAGCTTCTCCAGCCCGGACAGCAGCGCCTCCCGGTCCGCGGCCACCACGGCTGCGCGGTGCTCGAAGGCGGCGCGGCCGACGGCCAGGGAAAGCGCCAGGTCGGCGGGCCGGGCTTCGGGATGCCGTTCGGCGTGGGCCAGGAGGCTCCGCGCCTGGTCGCGCAGGGCGCCCTCGGTCTTGCCGGACAGGACCCACGGCAGCGGCGAAGCGCTGTCGGCGGGTGCGTGCACGTCGGCGACGGTAGCCGTCGGCGGCCGGGTCCGCGCCGTCCGCGCGGCCGGCTCGTCTTCGGGGGCCTGCTCGATGATGGTGTGGGCGTTGGTGCCGCTGATGCCGAACGAGGACACGCCGGCCCGGCGCGGACGCCCGGTCTCCGGCCACTCCACAGGCTCGGTCAGCAGGGCGACGTCGCCGGCCGTCCAGTCGACGTGCGGGGAGGGCTCGTCCACGTGCAGGGTGCGCGGCAGCACTCCGTGCCGCATGGCCAGCACCATCTTCATCACACCGGCGACACCGGCGGCGGCCTGGGTGTGGCCGAAGTTGGACTTGATCGAGCCGAGCAGCAGGGGCTGCCCGTCGCTGCGGCCCTGGCCGTATGTGGCCAGCAGGGCCTGCGCCTCGATGGGGTCGCCGAGCCGGGTCCCGGTGCCGTGCGCCTCCACCGCGTCGACCTCGGCGGCGGACAGGCCGGCACTGGCCAGGGCCTGGCGGATGACCCGCTGCTGCGAGGGGCCGTTGGGCGCGGTCAGTCCGTTGGAGGCGCCGTCCTGGTTCACGGCCGAGCCGCGGACCAGGGCGAGGACCGGGTGGCCGTTGCGGCGGGCGTCGGAGAGCCGCTCGACGAGCAGCATGCCGAGGCCCTCGCCCCAGCCGGTGCCGTCCGCGCCCGCGGCGAAGGCCTTGATGCGGCCGTCGGCGGCGAGGCCGCGCTGGCGGCTGAAGTCGATGAAAGAGGCGGGCGTGGACATGACGGTCACACCGCCCGCGAGGGCCATGGTGCACTCGCCGGCCCGCAGGGCCTGGATCGCCCAGTGCAGGGCGACCAGCGAGGAGGAGCAGGCCGTGTCGACGGTGACGGCGGGGCCCTCCAGGCCGAGGACGTAGCTGACGCGGCCGGAGACGACGCTCGCGGCGTTGCCGGTGCCGAGGAAGCCCTCACTGCCGTCGGGGGCGGCGAGGATGACGTCGAGGTAGTCCTGGCCGTTCGTGCCGGTGAAGACGCCGATCCGCTCGCCCCGCACGGTGGCGGGGTCGATACCGGCCCGCTCGAAGGCCTCCCACGAGGTTTCCAGCAGCAGCCGCTGCTGCGGGTCCATGGCCAGGGCCTCGCGCGGCGAGATGCCGAAGAAGCCCGGGTCGAACTCGGTCGCGTCGGCGAGGAAGCCGCCCTCGCGGACGTAGGTGGTGTTCTCGGTTACGGACTCCGGGTCGTACAGGCCCTCCAGGTCCCAGCCGCGGTCGGTGGGGAAGCCGGAGACGGCGTCGCGGCCGGCGGCGAGCAGCTCCCACAGCTGTTCGGGGGTGCGCACCCCTCCCGGGAAGCGGCAGCTCATCGCGACGATGGCGATCGGGTCGTCATCGACCACCGTGGCCACGGGGCCGGCGGCCGCACCCTGGCCCGCCGGGGCGTCGCCGAGGAGCTCGCCCTGGAGGAACGCGGCCAGCGAGAGGGAGTTGGGGTAATCGAAGATCAGGGTCGCGGGCAGGCGCAGGCCGGTCCGGGAGGTGAGCAGGTTGCGGATCTCCACCGCGGTCAGGGAGTCGAAGCCGAGGTCGCGGAAGGCGATGGCCGGGTCCACGGCGGCGGGGCCGGAATAGCCCAGCACCACGGCGATCTGCGTACGGACGAACTCCAGCGCGAGCGTGTCGCGTTCGGCCGGCGCGGCCAGGGCGAGCTGCGTCGCGAAGTTGTCCGCCGTTCCCGCTCCCGCGCCGGCGGCGTCGGGCGCACCGGCCGCGGTGAGGGCGTGCACGGCCTCGGGGAGGTCGGCGATCAGCGGGCAGGGGCGTACGGCGGTGAGGCCGGGCGCGAGGCGCTCCCAGTCGATGTCGGCGACCACGGAGGCCGTCTCGTCCAGGGTGAGGGCGGTGTGCAGGGCCGACAGGGCCAGTTCGGGGGCGAGGGCGGGCAGGCCGGCGGAGCGCAGGCGCTCCGCGACGAGCTCGTCGGTGGCCATGCCGCCCTCGGCCCAGGCGCCCCAGGCGATCACGGTGGCGGGCAGGCCGTCGGCGCGGCGCTGCTCGGCCAGGGCCTCCAGGGAGGCGTTGGCGGCGGCGTAGTTGGCCTGGCCGGCGGCGCCGAAGGAGGCGGCGAGGGAGGAGAAGAGCACGAACGCGGAGAGGTCGAGCTCGCGGGTCAGCTCGTGCAGGACCTGCGCGGCGTGGGCCTTGGGCCGCAGGACCTCCGCCATGCGCCGCGGCGTCTGCGCGTCGAGGACGCCGTCGTCCAGGACGCCCGCGGCGTGGACGACGGTGGTCAGCGGGAGGTCGGCCGGGACGCCGGCCAGGAGTGCGGCCACCGCGTCGCGGTCGGCCGCGTCGCAGGCGGCAAGGGTGACGCGGGTGCCCAGTTCGCGCAGTTCGGCGGCGAGTTCCTGCGCGCCTTCGGCTGCGGGGCCGCTCCGGCTGACCAGCAGCAGGTGTGCGGCTCCGGTCCGGGCGAGCCAGCGGGCGACGTGCCGGCCGAGGGCGCCCGTCGCACCGGTGATCAGGGCGGTGCCGGAGGCGGTCCACGCGTCGGCGGGGGCTTCTTCCCGAGGGGCGCGGCTCAGCCTGCGGGCGAAGACGCCGGTGGGGCGTACGGCGAGGTGGTCCTCGGCGCCGAGGCCGCCGAGGACGTCCGCGAGCCGGGCGGCCGCCCGCTCGTCCGGGTTCGGGGGCAGGTCGACGAGGCCGCCCCAGCGGCCGGGGAGTTCGAGGGCGGCGGTACGGCCGAGGCCCCAGACGGGTGCCTGGGCGAGGGCGGTGAGCCGGTCGGAGCGGCCGGTGGACACCGCGCCGCGGGTAGCGGCCCAGAGCACGGCGTCCACGTCGGCGTCGCCCAGCGCCTGGACGAAGGCGAGGGTGGCGGCGAGCCCGGCGGGCAGCGCCGGGTCCTCGGGGTGCGGCCGCTCGTCCAGGGCGAGCAGCGAGAGCACTCCGGCGGGCGCGTCGGCGTCCGCCAGCGTCTCGCCGATCCGCTGGGCGAGGGCGGCGCGGTCGTCGGCCGTGGCGTCCACCGTCAGGCTGCTGACGGTGACCCCGCGCGCGGTCAGGGCCCGCGCGGCGGCGACGGCCCACGGGTCGTCGGTGTGGCCGGCGGGGACGACGAGGAGCCAGTGCCCGGACAGCGGCGCGGGCTCGGCGTCGGTGAGGGGCTTCCAGGTGACGCGGTAGCGCCAGGCGTCCACGGTGTCGCGGTCGCGGTGGCGGCGGTGCCAGGCGGAGAGCGCGGGCAGCACGCCGCTGAGCGGCGCGTCCCCGTCGATGCCGAGGGTGTCGGCGAACGCGGCCAGGTCCTCGCTGTCCACGACCTCCCAGAACTTGGCGTCGGTGGCGCCCAGTGCGCGGCCGTCGGCGGGTTCGGTCAGGTCGCTGAAGGGGTCGCGGGGCCAGTACGGCTCGCGCTGGAAGGCGTACGTCGGCAGGTCGACGCGGCGGGCGCCGGTCCCGGCGAAGCGGGCGGCCCAGTCCGGGGAGAGGCCGTGTACGTGGGCGCCCGCGACGGCGGCGGCCAGCGAGCGGGCCTCGGGGCGGCCGGGGCGCAGCGCGGGCAGGAACACGGCGGCGCGGGCTCCGGTGGCGGTCTGGCAGTCCTGGCCGAGGGCGGAGAGGACCCCGCCGGGGCCGATCTCCACGTACGCGGTGACGCCGCGGCTCTCCAGCCAGCGGATGCCGTCGAGGAAGCGGACGGCCTCGCGGACGTGGCGGACCCAGAACTCGGCCGAGCCCATCTCGTCGGTGACGAGGGCGCCGGTCAGGTTGGAGACGACCGGGATGCGCGGGCTCTCGTACGTGAGCCCCTCCGCGACCCGGCGGAAGTCGGCCAGCATGCCGTCCATGTGCGGCGAGTGGAAGGCATGGCTCACCGTCAGCCGCTTGGACTTCCGGTCGGGGAAGGCTTCCACGATCGCGGTCGCCGCGTCCTCGTCACCGGCGATGACCACCGAGGCCGGGCCGTTGACAGCGGCGATGCTCACCCGGTCGGTCAGCAGCGGCAGGACCTCGTCCTCCGACGCCTGCACCGCGATCATCACGCCACCGGCCGGCAGTTCCTGCATCAGCCGGGCCCGCGCGGCGACGAGCGTGCACGCGTCGTCCAGCGACAGGACCCCCGCCACGTGCGCGGCGGCGATCTCACCGATCGAATGCCCGGACACGAAGTCCGGCTTCAGACCCCAGCTCTCCAGGAGCCGGAAGAGCGCCACCTCGACGGCGAACAGCGCGGGCTGGGTGTACTCCGTCCGGTCCAGCAGGGCGGCATCCGAACCGAACAACGTGTCCTTCAGCCGGAGTTCGAACCGCGCGCACACCTCGTCCAGGACGGTCGCGAACACCGGGTAGGCGTCGTACAGCTCGCGCCCCATCCCCAGGCGCTGGCTGCCCTGACCCGTGAAGAGGAACGCCAGTTTGCCTTCGGTGGCAGCGCCTTCGAGCACTTCGGGGCCCGTCCGGCCCTCGGCGAGCGCGGCGAGCCCCGCGAGCAGTTCTTCGCGGTTCTCGGCGACGACCGCGGCGCGGCGGTCCAGGGCGGCGCGGGTGAGCGCCTGCGCGTAGGCGACGTCCGCGACGCGGAGGCCGGGCCGGTCCGTGAGGTGGGCGTGCAGCGTGGCGGCCTGCGCCCGCAGCGCGGCACCGGTCTTGCCGGAGAGGACGACCGGCAGGACGGCGGCCGGGGCGGCCGCTTCGACGGCGCTCCCGGGGGTCCCGGCGGCCGGCTCCCCGCCGGACTCCTGGGCCGTCTCTTCGCCGCTCTCCAGGATGACGTGCGCGTTGGTGCCGCTCATACCGAAGGAGGAGACGCCGATCCGGCGCGGCCCCTCGTGCTGCGGCCACGGCCGCGCCTCGGTGAGCAGGGACACCTCCCCCGCCGACCAGTCGACGTGCGGGGTGGGTTCGGTCAGGTGCAGGCTCCGCGCCAGCACGCCGTGGCGCATCGCCATGACGCTCTTGATGACCCCCGCGACACCGGCGGCGGCCTGCGCGTGGCCGATGTTGGTCTTCAGCGAGCCCAGCCACAGCGGCCGCCCGTCGGGGCGGTCCTGACCGTAGGTGGCGATGATCGCCTGGGCCTCGATGGGGTCGCCGAGGCCGGTTCCGGTGCCGTGCGCCTCGACGGCGTCCACCTGGTCGGGCGTGAGCCGGGCGTTGGACAGCGCCTGGAGGATGACGCGCTGCTGGGAGGGGCCGTTGGGGGCGGTCAGTCCGTTGGAGGCGCCGTCCTGGTTCACGGCGGTGCCGCGGATCACGGCGAGGACGTGGTGGCCCTTGCGGCGGGCGTCGGAGAGCCGCTCGACGAGCAGGACGCCGACGCCCTCGGCGAGGCTGAAGCCGTCGGCGTCGGGGGAGAACGCCTTGCAGCGGCCGTCGGTGGCGAGGCCGCGCTGCTTGCTGTAGTCGATGAAGGTGCCGGGCGCGGCCATCAGGGTGGCGCCGCCGGCCAGGGCCATCGAGCACTCGCCGTTGCGCAGGGCCTGGACGGCCAGGTGCAGGGCGACGAGGGAGGAGGAGCAGGCGGTGTCGACGGTGACGGCCGGGCCCTCCAGCCCGAACGTGTAGGACAGGCGGCCCGAGGCCACGCTCGCCGCGTTGCCGGTGCCGAGGTAGCCCTCCACGTTCTCGGAGGAGCTGAGCAGCGCCGTCAGGTAGTCGTGGTTGCTGGTGCCGACGAACACGCCGACCTGCTTGCCGCGCATCGAGGTCGGGTCGATCCCCGCGCGCTCGAACGCCTCCCAGGAGGTCTCCAGCAGGAGCCGCTGCTGCGGGTCCATGGCGAGGGCCTCGCGCGGGGAGATACCGAAGAGCGAGGGGTCGAACCGGGCGATGTCCCGTACGAAGCCGCCCTGGTTGGCGTAGCTGGTGCCCGGGTGCTCGGGATCGGGGTGGTAGACGGTGTCCATGTCCCAGCCGCGCTCGGCGGGGAACCCGGTAATGGCGTCGACGCCATCGGCGACCAGCTGCCACAGCTCCTCCGGCGAGGTCGCGCCTCCCGGATAGCGGCAGCCCATGCCCACGATGGCCACGGGGTCCTGGTTCTTCGCCTCGACGTCCCGAAGCCGCTGACGCGTCTGGTGCAGATCCGCCGTCACCAGCTTCAGGTAGTCCCGCAGCGTCTCTTCATTCGCCATTTAACGCAACCACCCATTTGCAGCAGACGGCATCGGAAAACTGTGTGCAGAGCCGAGAATTGACATCGGAAATGCGAGCGCTTCACTCTCCGGCGAAGCGACTGGTCGATCGCAGGCTATTTCTGGCCCAACCCGCCCTACAACCCCTAACTGCCCCCTACACACCCCTGGGGTAGGGGAATGCGTAGGGGGCAGTGGTCCCGGGTCAATTACCCAAGGGGTTGGCCATCTTCACCGATAGACCGGCGGACCGTCAATAACGCCCCAGGCCCTTGTTGATAAAGGCGAACAGCTCTTCGTCGCTGGCGTCCTGGAGCTGTTCCACCGCGTCGATTCCGCTGTCCGCGCCGTCCGCCGCCTCCCCGGCCGGGCCGCCGGCCGCGGAGCCGTCCGCCGCGCCCGGGCCGGCCGGTCCGGCCGCCGGGTCACCGCTCTCGTTCCACCTCGCCAGCAGCGACTGGAGCCGCATCGTCACCCGGGCCCGTACGACGTTGTCCCCGGTGCCCTGTTCGAGTACGGACTCCAGCCGGTCGAGCTCCTCCAGCAGCGGCGCCCCGCCCGCCACCGCGTCCGGCACGATCCCGGCGCGCAGGTACGCGGCGACGGCGGCCGGGGTGGGCTGGTCGAAGACCAGGCTGGCCGGCAGCTTGAGGCCGCTGACCGCGCCGAGGCGGTTGCGCAGCTCGACGGAGGTGAGGGAGTCGAAGCCGAGCTCCTTGAAGGCCCGGCCGGCCTCGACGGCGGTGGTGTCGGGGTGTCCGAGGACGGCGGCGACGGCGGTGCGCACCAGGTCCAGCAGCAGCCGTTCCTGCTCGACCTCGGGCAGCCCGGCGAGCTGCCGGGTCAGCGGCACTCCCCCGGTCAGGTCCTCGGCCGACTCCCGCTCGGCGCTCTCGATGACCCGCCGGGCCTCGGGGAGCTCCAGCAGCAGCGGGCGCGCCCGGTCGGCGGTGAAGGCGAGCGTGAACCGCTTCCAGTCCATGTCGACCACGGTCAGGGTGGTCTCGTCGCGGTCCAGGGCGTGCCGCAGCGACGTCAGGGTCCGGTCGGGCGACATGGCGAGGATCCCGTGGCGGCGCATGCGGTCGCCCGCCGCGCTGTCGTCCCCGTCCGCGCTGCCCCAGGGTCCCCAGGCGAGGGAGGTGGCGGGCAGGCCCTCGGCGCGCCGGTACTCGGCGAACGCGTCGAGGAAGGCATTGCCGGGTGCCTGGTTGCCCTGGCCGGGGGCACCGAAGGTGGCGGCGAAGGAGGAGAAGAGGACGAACGCCGACAGGTCGAGGCCGCGGGTCAGCTCGTGGAGGTTGCGCGTGCCGTCGACCTTGACCCGCAGGACGTCGGCCACCTGCTCGGGGGTGAGCGTCTCGATGACGCCGTCGTCGAGGACGGCGGCGGTGTGGACGACGGCGGTCAGGGGCCGGTCGGCCGGGACGGCGGCGATCAGCGCGGCGAGCGCCTCGCGGTCGCTGACGTCACAGGCGGCCAGGGTGACCCCGGCTCCGAGCGCGGTCAGCTCCTCACGCAGCTCGGCCGCGCCCGGCGCAGCCTCCCCGCGCCGGCTGGTCAACACCAGGTGCTCGGCACCGTTCGCAGCCAGCCAGCGCGCCACGTGCGCACCGAGGGCACCCGTACCACCGGTCACCAGCGTGGTCCCGGCCGGACGCCACTCCCGCACCGCCGCAGTCTCGGACAGCCGCGCCCGCACCAGACGACGCACGAACAACCCCGAGGACCGCACCGCGACCTGATCCTCGGCCCCATCCCCGGCCAGCACCCCCACCAGCCGCTCCAGCACACGGGCATCGACCTCGGCCGGCAGGTCGACCAGACCGCCCCACCGCTCGCCGTGTTCCATGGAGGCGACGCGCCCGAGACCCCAGATGAGGGCCTGCTCCGGGTCCTCGACCCGGTCGACGCGCCCGGCGGCGACCGCACCCCGGGTGAGGCACCACAGCGGCGCGGTCACGTGGGCGTCGCCCAGGGCCTGGGACAGTGCCAGTCCTGCGGCGAACGCCCCCTCCCCGCCGAGGGCGAGGAGGGAGAGGACGCCTTCGGGGGCGGTGTCCTCTCCGGTGGCGGCCTCGATGGCGGCGGTGAGCGCGTCGCGGTGGGCCACTCCGGCGGCGATCGTCAGCGTGCGGACCGCCGCGCCGCGTTCGGCGAGCGTACGCAGCACGGCGGCGGCCGTGTCACCGGCCGGCCCGGTCAGGGTCTCGGGTACGGCGACCAGCCAGGTCCCCGAGAGCCGCGTGGGAGCGGCTTCGGCCAGCGCCTTCCAGGTGACGCGGTAGCGCCAGCCGTCGACGGTGGACTCCTCACGGCTCTGCCGACGCCAGGAGGACAGGCCGGGCAGGACGGTGCCGAGGGACTGGATCGCGTCGGGGGTCTCGAAGGCCAGAGCCTCGGCGAGCGCCGTGACGTCCTCGCGCTCGACGGCGTCCCAGAAGCGGGCGTCGAGCGCGTTCTCGGCCGGCGGCGCCTCGGCGTCGACGGGCGCGGCCTCGGGCCAGAACCGCTGCGACTGGAAGGCGTAGGTGGGCAGGTCCACGCGTTGCGCGCCCGTTCCGGCGAACACGGCGTCCCAGTCCACCGTCACACCGCGTACGTAGGCCTCGCCCAGGGAGAGCCAGAACCGCTCCAGACCCCCTTCACCACGCCGCAGGGACCCCAGGACAGCGGCCTCGCGGCCCGTATCCTCGACCGTCTCCTGCAGGCCCACGGTCAGCACCGGATGCGGGCTGGACTCGATGAACACACCGAACCCCTGATCGAGCAGCGTCCGCGTGGTCCGCTCCAGCTCCACCGTCCGACGCAGATTGCGGAACCAGTACCCAGCGTCCAGTTCGGGGCCTTCGACCCACTCACCGGTGACGGTCGACAGGAACGGAACCCCCGCAGCCCGCGGCGCGATCGGCGCGAGCAGCGTGTCCAGTTCCTCCCGCAGCAGCTCGACCTGCGCCGAGTGCGAGGCGTAGTCCACCGCGATCCGCTTCGCACGGACCCCGTCCCTCTCGCACGCGGCCAGGAACTCCTCCAGCGCCTGGACCTCGCCCGAAACCACCACCGACGACGGGCCGTTCACCGCGGCGACGGAGATCCGCTCCTCACCCCACGCCGCGATCCGCTCACGCACCTCCGCAGCCGCCAGCGGCACCGACACCATGCCACCCAGCCCCGCCAGCACCCGGCCGATCGCCTGCGACCGCAGGGCCACCACACGCGCCGCATCCTCCAACGACAAGATCCCCGCCACACACGCCGCCGCGATCTCACCCTGCGAATGCCCGATCACCGCACCCGGCCGGACACCCGCCGCACGCCACACCTCGGCCAGCGACACCATCACCGCGAACAACGCCGGCTGCACCACATCCACCCGGTCAAGGGAGGGCGCCCCGTCGGCGGCCCGCAGCACATCCACCAACGACCAGTCGGTGAAGGCTCCAGCGCCTTCGCACACTCCCCGATCCGCGCCGCGAACACCGGCGAGGACTCCAACAGCCCAGCCGCCATCCCCAACCACTGCGAACCCTGACCCGGGAACACGAACACCGTCTTCCCGCCCACCACCGAACCCGACACCACACCGGCCGCCAGCCCACCCGAAGCCACCGCCCGCACACCCGCCACGTGATCCCCGAGCACCACCGCACGATGCTCCAAACCCGCACGCGACGACGCCAACGACCACCCCACATCCACCGGATCCACACCCACCAGACCCGGCAGACCCGCCAACCGCTCCGCCTGCGCCCGCAACGCCGCCGCACTCTTACCCGACAGCACCCACGGCACCACCGGCATGCCCGACCGCGCCCCACCCTCCGAGGCCTCAGCCGGCTCCGGCGCCTGCTCCACGATCACATGCGCGTTCGTCCCGCTGAACCCGAACGACGACACACCCGCACGACGCGGACGGTCGGTCTCCGGCCATGCCGTCGACTCCGTGAGGAGGGCGACCGCGCCGGACTCCCAGTCCACGTGCGGCGACGGCGCGTCCACGTGCAGGGTCTGCGGGAGCACCCCGTGGCGCATCGCCAGCACCATCTTGATCACACCGGCCACACCGGCAGCGGCCTGCGTGTGCCCGATGTTCGACTTCACGGACCCCAGGAGCAGCGGCTGCCCCTCCGGCCGCTCCTGCCCGTACGTCGCGAGCAGGGCCTGCGCCTCGATCGGGTCGCCGAGGGAGGTGCCCGTACCGTGCGCCTCCACCACGTCGACCTGATCGGTCGAGAGCCGGGCGTTGGCGAGGGCCTGCCGGATGACGCGCTGCTGCGAGGGACCGTTGGGGGCGGTGAGGCCGTTGCTGGCGCCGTCCTGGTTGATAGCGCTGCCGCGGATCACGGCCAGCACAGGGCGGCCGTTCTTGCGTGCGTCGGAGAGCCGCTCCAGGAGCAGGACGCCCACGCCCTCCGCCGGGCCGAAGCCGTCGGCGCCCGCCGCGAAGGCCTTGCAGCGGCCGTCGGTGGACAGCCCTCGCTGCTTGCTGAACTCCACGAACAGGCCGGGCGTGGACATCACGTGGACGCCGCCGGCGACGGCCAGCGAGCACTCCCCCGCCCGCAGGGCCTGCGCGGCCAGGTGCAGGGCGACCAGCGACGCCGAGCAGGCCGTGTCGACGGTGACGGCGGGCCCCTCCAGACCGAAGGTGTACGACAGCCGGCCCGACAGCACGCTGGAGGCGTTGCCGGTGCCCAGGTGCCCCGCGTAGTCCTCGGCCGCTTCGAGCAGCGGGGTGAGGTAGTCGGAGCCGTTCATGCCGACGAACACGCCGCACTGGCTGCCGCGCAGGGCGTTCGGGTCGATGCCCGCCCGCTCGAAGGCCTCCCACGAGGTCTCCAGCAGCAGCCGCTGCTGCGGGTCCATCGCCATCGCCTCGCGCGGGGAGATCCCGAAGAAGTCGGCGTCGAAGGCGGAGGCACCGGTGAGGAATCCGCCCTCGCGGGTGGTCGAGGTGCCCTGGTCGTCGGGGTCGTCCGAGAAGAGGTGGTCCAGGTCCCAGCCCCGGTCCGCGGGGAATTCCGTGAGCGCGTCGCCGCCGGCGGCCAGCAGGTCCCAGAGTTCTTCGGGAGAGCGCACCCCGCCGGGGAACCGGCAACTCATGGCCGTGATGGCGATGGGTTCGTGGGCCTGGCTCTCGATGTCCCGCAGACGTCCGTACGCCTCGTCGAGATCCGTCGTGACCTTCTTGAGGTATTCGCGGAGCTTTGCTTCGTTCGCCACTGGCGCTTCACCTGTTCGCGTGATCGAGACCGTGGTGGGGACGGGCTCAAGGGAATTCAATGGAGTTCAGGGGAATCCGAGGATATGGAGGAATTCCGGGAATCCCGGGGCCGTACCGCCGGAACAGGGGTTCCGGCGGTACGGCCTGGGGGTGGTTGGGGTTCAGCCCTGGCCGAACTTCTTGTCGATGAGGGCGAACAGCTCGTCGTCGCTGGCGTCCTCGATCTCCCCGGCCGCCGTGCCGTCGGCGGCGGTACGGGCGTCGTTCCACTGGGCCAGGAGGGTCTGGAGGCGCACCGCCACCCGTGCGTGGGCCGCGTCGTCACCGGCCGCGACGGCCAGTTCCGCCGGGTCCAGCGAGGAGAAGGTGCCCTCCAGGCGGTCGAGGTCCTCCAGTACGGACAGCCTGCGTCCACTCGTGCCCTCGGGGGCCAGCTCGTCCAGCAGGTGCCGGGCGAGCGCGGCCGGGTTCGGGTAGTCGTAGATCAAGGTGGCGGGCAGCCGGAGCCCGGCGGCCGCGCCGAGCCGGTTGCGCAGCTCGACCGCCGTCAGCGAATCGAAGCCCAGCTCCTTGAACGCCTGCTCCTCCCCGATGTGTTCGGCCGACTTGTACCCGAGTACGGCGGCCACCTGGCCGCGCACCAGATCCAGTACGGTCCGCTCCCGCTCGGCGGGGGACAGCCCGGCCAGTCGCTGCGCCGGGGTCTGCTCGGCTCCCCCGTGGGACGCGCCCGACCCGGCCGCGCTCGCCCCGGCCGGTACGGCCGTCGGCCGCCGCCGGCGGACCGGGGTGCGGACCAGGCCGCGGAACACGGGCAGGATCCCCCCGTCCGCAGCCCGGGCCCGCAGGGTCGGCAGGTCGACCGCGACCGGCAGCAACACCGGCTCGGTGACCGCCGCCGCGAGGGCCGCGTCGAAGAGCGCCAGGCCCTCGGCCGCCGACAGGGGCGCGACACCGCCGCGTGCGGCGCGTGCCCGCTCCGCCTCGGTGAGCCGGCCCGCCATCCCGCGCTCCTCCGCCCACATGCCCCACACCAGGGACAGGGCGGTGAGGCCGCGGGCCCGCCGGTGCCGGGCGAGGGCGTCGAGGAAGACGTTCGCCGCACCGTAGTTGGCCTGGCCGGCGCCGCCGAGGGTGCCGGCGGCGGCCGAGAACAGGACGAACGCCGACAGGTCGAGGTGACGGGTCAACTCGTGCAGGTGCAACGCCCCTTCGACCTTGGGCCGCATCACCCGGTCGACCCGCTCGGGGGTGAGCAGGTCCACGACCCCGTCGTCCAGGACCGCCGCCGTGTGGACGACCGCCGTCAGCGGCCGCTCCTGCGGGACGGAGGCCAGGAGCGCGGTCAGCGCCTCCCGGTCGGCGACGTCGCAGGCCGCCCAGGTGACCTCGGCGCCCAACGCGGCCAACTCGTCCGTGAGTTCGGCGGCCCCTTCGCTCTCGCCGCCCCTGCGGCCGGTGAGCAGCAGGTGACGCACGCCGTGTTCGGTGACCAGGTGGCGGGTCAGGAGGCCGGCGAGCCCTCCGGCCGCCCCGGTGACCAGGACCGTACCGCTCGCGTCGATGCGGCCCGCCGCCCCGTCCGCGCCGGTCGCCGCCCCGGTACGGTCCGCCGCCGCCACCCGTGCCAGGCGGGGGGCGTACAGCGCCCCGCCGCGCACGGCCAGTTCGGGCTCGTCCGAGGCGAGGGCCCCGGCGAGGGCCCGGCCGGAGGCATCCGCGCCGTCGAGGTCGACGAGCACGAACCGGTCGGGGTGTTCGGTCTGCGCGGCCCGCACCAGACCCCACACCGGGGTGCCGGCGAGGTCGCCGGCCTCGGTGTCCGCGTGTGCGGCCACGGCGCCGTGGGTGACGACGGCGAGGCGCGCACCGGCGAAGCGGCCGTTGCCCAGCCAGTCCTGCAAGGCGGCGAGTGCCCGGTGGGTCACCTCGCGCGCTCCGTCCGCCACCGTGTCGAGGGCCGCGACCCCTGCGGGGGCGGTGCCTTCGGGTGCCGTGAACGGCATGACCACGGTGTCCGGCAGCGCCTGCCGTCCGGCGGTGACGGCCTCGTCCAGTGCGGCGAGGTCCTCGTACGCCGCCACGGGGACCCCGGCGCCGCCCAGTGTGGCGGCGAGGCCCGAGCGGGCGTCGGCGTCACCGACGACCACGAGGGTCGCGGCGCCCGCCCCGGCCGGCACGGCCGTCCGCACCCAGTCGAGGCGGAACAGCGCATCGTGCGCCGCGTGCCGGTCGGCCACCGCGAACCGCTCGGCGTCGAGCTCCCGGGTCACCAGGGCCTCCACCGAGGCGACGGGTGCGCCCTGTTCGTCGGCCAGTTCCGCCGAGACCGTGTCCGTGGCGCCGGGAGTGACGCGCAGCCGCAGCGTGTCGGCTCCGGCCGCGTGCAGCCGGACTCCGCGCCAGGTGAGGGCCTCGCGGGCGAGGGTCCCAGCGGTACCGGTGGTGGCCCCCAGCATCTGCACCGCCGCGTCGAGGAGCGCGGGGTGCAGGGCGAACCCTGCCGCGGAGGACCGCAGTTCGTCGGAGAGGCGGGCCTGCGCGAAGACCTCGTCGCCTCGCACCCAGGCCCGGTCGAGGGTCCTGAGCGCCGTCCCGTGGTACTGCCCGGCGGCCGCCAGGCGGTCGTACAGCTCCGCGACCGGCACCTCTTCGGCGTCGGTGGGCGGCCAGGGCCCGGTGGCGGCGGCGGTGGAGCCGCTGCCCTCCGTCTCGGCCCCGGTCTCGGTGAGGTGCCCGGTGGCGTGACGGGACCAGGTCCCGCCGTTCGCCACGTCGCCGTCGCCCGCCTCGGTGCGGCTGTGCACCTGGACGGTACGGCGACCGGTCGCGTCCGCCCCGCCCACGGTCACCCGGAGCTGGACGGCCCCGTCCTCCGGGAGCAGGAGCGGCGCCTCGTGGAGGAGGTCCTCCAGGTGGCCGCAGCCGGCCTCCTCTCCGGCGCGCAGGGCGAGCTCGACGAAGGCCGCGCCGGGCACGACCGCCGAGTCGGCCACGACGTGCTCGGCAAGCCAGGAGTGCGTACGGCGGGACAGCCGGCCGGTGAACAGGAACCCGCCGGTGTCGGGCAGTTCGACGGCCGCACCGAGCAGGGGGTGCCCGGCCGACTCGATGCCGAGCGAGACGGCGTCCTGCGACGGGGCGAAGGAGTCGACCCAGTAGCGCTCGCGCTGGAAGGCGTACGTGGGCAGGTCGACGCGGCGGGCGCCGCTGCCGGCGTAGAAGGCCGTCCAGTCGACGGTCACACCCCGCGTGTGGACCTGCGCCAGGGCACCGGCCAGGGCCTCCGCCTCGCCGCGGCCCTTGCGGAGCAGCGGTGCGAAGAGGGCGGCGTCCTCGGTGACGCAGTCCTGGGCGAGGGCGGAGAGCACCCCGTCCGGACCGAGTTCGAGGTACGTGGTCACCCCGGCCGCCTCCAGGGCACGCATCCCGTCGAGGAAGCGGACCGCCTCGCGGACATGCCGCACCCAGAACCCGGCCGATCCCATCTCGTCCGAGACCAGGGCACCGGTCAGATTCGACACCACCGGGATCCGCGGGGCGGCGAAGGTGATGCCCTCCGCCACCTTGCGGAACCCGTCCAGCATCCCGTCCATGTGCGGCGAGTGGAACGCGTGGCTGACCGTCAGCCGCTTGGTCTTGCGGTCCGGGAAGGCTTCGGCCACCTTGACCGCCGCATCCTCGTCACCCGCGACCACGACCGAGGTCGGCCCGTTGACCGCGGCGATGCTCACCCGGTCGGTCAGCAACGGCAGGACCTCAGCCTCCGAAGCCTGCACCGCGATCATCACACCACCGGCCGGCAGCGCCTGCATCAGCCGGCCACGCGCCGCCACCAGCGTGCACGCGTCCTCCAGCGAGAACACCCCCGCCACATGCGCGGCAGCGATCTCACCGACCGAATGACCCGACACGAAGTCCGGCCTCACACCCCACGACTCCAGCAGCCGGAACAGCGCCACCTCCACCGCGAACAACGCCGGCTGCGCGTACTCCGTACGGTCCAACACCTCGGCATCAGAACCGAACAACACATCCTTCAGCGGCAGTTCGAGGTCCAGCCGTGCGCACACCGCGTCCAGCGCATCGGCGAACACCGGGAAGGCGTCGTACAGCTCACGCCCCATTCCCGGCCGCTGGCTGCCCTGACCGGTGAACAGGAACGCCACCTGCTGTTCGGTGGTGGCCACGCCCTGCGTCAGCGCGGCGGCGGAGTCGCCCGCGGCCAGCGCGGTGAGCGCCTCGCGGTACTCCTCCTCCGCCCCGGCGACGATCACGGCCCGGTGGTCGAGCAGGGCCCGGCCGGTCGCGAGCGAGTGGCCGACGTCCACCGGCCGCTGATCGCCGAGGTGGGCGAGGAGCCTGGCGGCCTGGTCGCGCAAGGCGGCTTGCGTCTTGCCCGACAGGATCCACGGCCAGGTGGAACCGCCCGCGCTCTCGGCAGCCCCCTCAGCCTCGGGGTCCTCGGGCGCCTGCTCCAGGATGGTGTGCGCGTTCGTTCCGCTCACGCCGAACGAGGAGACGCCGGCCCGGCGCGGACGGCCGGTCTCCGGCCAGTCCCGCCGCTCGGTCAGGATCTCGACGTCGCCCGCCGTCCAGTCGACGTGCGGGGTCGGCGCGTCCACGTGGAGGGTCTGCGGAAGCACCCCGTGCCGCATCGCCAGCACCATCTTGATCACACCTGCCACACCGGCAGCGGCCTGCGTGTGCCCGATGTTCGACTTGATCGAACCGAGCAGCAGCGGCCGGCCCTCGGGCCGGTCCTGGCCGTAAGTCGCCAGCAGCGCCTGCGCCTCGATCGGGTCACCCAGCTTCGTGCCCGTACCGTGCGCCTCGACCACGTCCACCTCGGCCGCCGACAGGCCCGCACTGGCCAGCGCCTGCCGGATCACCCGCTGCTGCGACGGCCCGTTCGGCGCCGTCAGACCATTGCTCGCACCGTCCTGGTTGATCGCCGAACCCCGCACCACCGCGAGGACCGGGTGCCCGTTGCGACGCGCGTCCGACAGCCGCTCCACGAGCAGCATGCCGACACCCTCACCCCAGCCCGTACCGTCCGCACCCTCCGCGAACGCCTTGATCCGCCCGTCGGCGGCGAGGCCGCCCTGCCGGGCGAACTCGACGAACGCGCCCGGCGTCGACATGACGGTGACACCACCGGCCAGGGCGATCGAGCACTCGCCGCTGCGCAGCGCCTGCACCGCGAGGTGCAGGGCGACGAGCGAGGCCGAGCAGGCGGTGTCGACGGTGACGGCCGGGCCTTCGAGGCCGAAGACGTAGGACAGCCGGCCGGAGACGACGCTCGCGGAGTTGCCGGTGCTCATGAAGCCGTCGCCGCCGTCGGCGGAGTTCAGCACGAGCGAGAGGTAGTCCTGCCCGTTGGTGCCGACGAAGACGCCGGCCCGGCTCCCGCGCAGCGACGACGGGTCGATGCCCGCCCGCTCGAACGCCTCCCACGAGGTCTCCAGCAGCAGGCGCTGCTGCGGGTCCATCGCCAGGGCCTCGCGCGGCGAGATCCCGAAGAATCCGGGGTCGAACTGCGCTACGTCGTAGAGGAATCCGCCTTCGCGGGCGTACGCGGCCTCCTGCTCGGAGCGCGGCCCGAACAGCTCCTCCGCGTCCCAGCCGCGGTCGGCCGGGAACTCGCCGATCGCGTCGCCACCGGACGCCAGCAGTCGCCAGAGGTCCTCCGGGGTCCGCACCCCGCCGGGGAAGCGGCAGCTCATCGCCACGATCGCGATGGGGTCGTCCTCGACCGCCCGGCCCGTCCGGTCCGACACGGCCGCCAGGGCCGCCGCATCGCCCGTGCCCAGCAGTTCGCCGCGCAGGTGGTCGGCCAGGTCGGCGGAGGTCGGGTAGTCGTAGATCAGCGTGGCCGGGAGCCGCAGCCCCGTGGCCGTGCCCAGTCGGTTGCGCAGCTCGACGGCGGTCAGCGAGTCGAAGCCGAGTTCCTTGAACGCCCGCCCCGCGCCGACCCTTTCGACGCCGGTGTGGCCGAGGACCGCGGCGACCTCCTTGCGGACCAGGTCGAGCAGCATCCGGTCCCGCTCGGCGGCGGACAGGCCCGCCAGCCGGCCGGCGAGGGAGTCGCGGCCGTCGGCGGCCGTGTCGGACCGGCCGTCGGTGCCCGCGCGGGCGGCGAGGGCGCCACGCGCCTCGGGCAGCTCGGCGAGGAGGTGGCCGGCGCGTCCGGCGGTGAAGCCGGGGGCGAAGCGGTCCCAGTCCACGTCCACGACGGTCACGACCGCGTCGTCGGCGTCGAGGGCGCGGTGCAGGGCGCCGATGGCCGGACCGGCCGCCATGGGCGGCACGCCGCCCTTGCGCATGCGGGACTCCAGCGCTCCGTCGGCTGCCATGCCGCCCTCGGCCCACGGACCCCAGGCGATCGAGGTCGCGGCCAGCCCGGCGGCCCGCCGCTGCTCGGCGAGGGCGTCCAGGTAGGCGTTCGCAGCGGCGTAGTTGGCCTGGCCGGCCGTGCCCCAGGTACCCGTGACGGACGAGAAGAGCACGAAGGCGGAGAGCTCGATGCCGAGCTCTGCGGTCAGCTCGTGCAGGTTGAGGGCGGAATCCGCCTTGGCCCGCAGGACGCTCTCGAACCGCTCGGGGGTCAGGAAGTCGAGCACGCCGTCGTCGAGGACGCCCGCGGTGTGCACGACGGCGGTCAGCGTGTCGGCTTCCGCCGCGAGGAGCGTACGCAGCGCCTCCCGGTCGGCGACGTCGCACGCCACGACCGACACCTCGACGCCCGTCTCCGCGAGCTCCGCCGCCAGCTCGGCGGCGCCGGGCGCATCGGCGCCCCGGCGGCTGGTCAGCACCAGGCGCTGGGCGCCCGCGCCGGCCAGCCAGCGCGCCACATGGGCGCCGAGGGCACCCGTACCGCCCGTGACCAGCACCGTCCCGGACGGCGCCCACGACGGGGCGTCCTCTGCGAGGGCGGCGGCACGCACGAGACGCCGCCCGAACACGCCCGAGGACCGGACCGCGACCTGGTCCTCGCCGCTCCCGCCCGCCAGTACGCCGACCAGCCGGGCCATCGCCCGCTCGTCCCACACCTCGGGAAGGTCCACCAGGCCACCCCAGCGCTCCGGAACCTCCAGAGCGGCAACCCGGCCCAGACCCCACACCTGCGCCTGAACCGCAGACACCAGACGATCCGAACGACCCACACTCACCGCACCCCGGCTCAGGCACCACAACGGCGCCCCCACCCCGGCGTCGCCCAGTGCCTGCACGAGGGCGGCCGTCGCGACGACTCCCGCGGCCTCGTCCAGCGCCAGCAGCGACACCACACCGGCCACGGGGCCGGCCCCGGTCAGCAGCCCGGCCAGCGCGGCCCGGTCCGTACCGGGCTCGACCACGAGGCGGCGTACCTCGGCACCGCGCGCGGCCAGCGCGTCCACCACGGCCGTCGCGTCCACACCCGTGGCGGGCACCGCGACCAGCCAGGCACCGGACAGGGCGGCGCCGGCAGCAGAGTCCGTCAGCGGCTTCCACGAGACCTGGTAGCGCCATCCGTCGGTCCCGGTCCGGGGCTGCGACCCGCCGCGTCGTACGAGCGGCGTCCGCGGCCAGTAGCGCTGACGCTGGAAGGCGTAGGTCGGCAGGTCGACGCGTACGGCGCCGGTCCCGTGGACCGCCCGCCAGTCGACCCCGATGCCACGGACGTGGCTCCGCGCCAGGGCGGTCATCGCCGTCTCCGCCTCGGGACGGCCCTTGCGGAGGAGGGGCACGAAGGCGGCCCCGTCCACGCTGAGGCATTCCTGCCCGAGGGCGGAGAGCACACCGTCCGGGCCGAGTTCGAGGTACGTGGTGACCCCGGCGGCTTCCAGGGCGCGGATGCCGTCGAGGAAGCGGACGGCCTCGCGGACGTGCCGGACCCAGAAGTCCGCCGAGCCCATCTCGTCGGAGACCAGGGCGCCGGTCAGGTTGGAGACGACCGGGATGCGCGGGCTCTCGTACGCGAGCCCCTCCGCGACCCGGCGGAAGTCGGCCAGCATGCCGTCCATGTGCGGCGAGTGGAACGCATGACTCACGGTCAGCCGCTTGGACTTCCGGTCTGAGAAGGCTTCCAGGACGGCGGTCGCGGCGTCCTCGTCACCGGCGATCACGACCGAACGCGGACCGTTGACCGCGGCAATGCTCACCCGGTCCGTCAGCAGCGGCAGGACCTCGTCCTCCGAAGCCTGCACCGCGATCATCACACCACCCGAAGGCAGCGCCTGCATCAGCCGCCCACGCGCGGCCACCAGCGTGCACGCGTCGTCCAGCGACAGCACCCCCGCCACGTGCGCGGCGGCGATCTCACCGATCGAATGACCGGACAGGAAGTCGGGCTTCACGCCCCACGACTCGACCAGCCGGAACAGCGCCACCTCCACCGCGAACAGCGCGGGCTGGGTGTACCCGGTACGGTCCAGCAGCTCCGCGTCGGAGCCGAACAGCACCTCCTTCAGCGGTACGTCCAGGTCGAACCAGGCACACACCTCGTCCAGCGCCTCCGCGAACACCGGGAAGGCCTCGTACAGCTCACGCCCCATCCCCAGGCGCTGACTGCCCTGACCGGTGAAGAGGAAGGCGACCTTCCCGCCCTGGGGCGAGCCCGTCACCACTCCGGCCGCCAAGCCGTCCTCCGCCAGCGCCGCGAGCCCGGCCAGCAGCCCCTCGCGGTCCGCCGCGACGACCGCCGCCCGGTCCTCGAACGCCGAGCGGCCGACGGCCAGGGTCCTGGCGACATCGGACAGGCGCAGCCCGGGGTCGGCGAGCAGTCGCGCCCGCAGTCCGTCGGCCTGGGCCCGGAGGCCCGCCGCGCCCTTCGCCGAGAGCACCAGCGGCAGGGGCGCGAGGCCCGGGTCCACGGATGCGGCGGTGTCCGCGCCGGACTCCGCGTCCGGGGCCTGCTCGATGATGGTGTGGGCGTTCGTTCCGCTGAAGCCGAACGAGGAGATGCCGGCCCGGCGCGGACGCCCGGTCTCCGGCCACTCCCGCCGCTCGGTCAGCAGCTCGATGTCGCCCGCCTCCCAGTCGACCTGCGGCGACGGCCGGTCGATGTGGAGGCTCTCGGGCAGCTGCCCGTGCTGCATGGCCATGACCATCTTGATCACACCCGCCACACCGGCAGCCGCCTGCGTGTGCCCGATGTTGGACTTGACGGAGCCCAGCAGCAGCGGCCGGCCCTCGGGCCGGTCCTGGCCGTAGGTGGCCAGCAGCGCCTGCGCCTCGATCGGGTCACCGAGGGTCGTGCCGGTACCGTGCGCCTCGACCGCGTCCACCTCGGCGGCCGACAGGCCGGCACTGGCCAGCGCCTGCCGGATCACCCGCTGTTGCGACGGCCCGTTCGGCGCCGTCAGACCGTTGCTCGCACCGTCCTGGTTGACGGCCGAACCCCGCACCACCGCGAGGACCGGGTGCCCGTTGCGACGGGCATCCGACAGCCGCTCCACGAGCAGCATGCCGACACCCTCACCCCAGCCCGTACCGTCCGCACCGGCCGCGAAGGCCTTGATCCGGCCGTCGGCGGCCAGACCACGCTGACGGCTGAACTCGATGAACGTGCCCGGTGTCGACATGACGGTGACACCGCCGGCCAGGGCGAGGGAGCACTCGCCGTTGCGCAGGGCCTGGATCGCCCAGTGCAGGGCGACCAGCGAGGACGAGCAGGCCGTGTCGACGGTGACCGCCGGGCCTTCCAGCCCGAACACGTACGACAGCCGTCCGGAGACGACGCTCGCGGCGTTGCCGGTACCCAAGTGGCCTTCGAGACCGGCCGGTTCCTCCAGGAGCACCGACAGGTAGTCCTGCCCGTTGGTGCCGACGAAGACGCCGGCCTGGCTGCCGCGCAGCGTCTCGGGGTCGATTCCGGCGCGCTCGAAGGCCTCCCACGAGGTCTCCAGCAGCAGGCGCTGCTGCGGGTCCATGGCGAGGGCCTCGCGCGGCGAGATGCCGAAGAAGTCGGCGTCGAAGTCGGCGACGTCGTAGAGGAAGCCGCCCTCACGGGCGTACGAGGTGCCCTGGGCGCCCGGGTCGGCGTCGTAGAGGGCGTCGAGGTCCCAGCCGCGGTCCAGGGGGAGTTCGGCGATCGCGTCGGTGCCGGAGGCGAGGAGCTGCCAGAGGTCCTCGGGCGTCCGTACGCCGCCGGGGAAGCGGCAGCTCATCGCGACGATCGCGATCGGGTCGTCATCAACCACCGTGGCCACGGGGCCGGCGGCCTCCGTCTGCGCGCCGAGAAGCTCGGCGAGCAGGTAGCCGGCCAGTGCGGCCGGGGTGGGGTAGTCGTAGACGAGCGTGGCGGGCAGCCGCAGGCCGGTGGTGGCGCCGAGCCGGTTGCGCAGCTCGACGGCGGTGAGCGAGTCGAAACCGATCTCGCGGAAGGCCCGCCCGGCCTCGACGTCATCGGCCCCGGAGTGCCCGAGGACCTCGGCGACCCGCGTACGCACCAGGTCGAGGAGGAACGGGGCCCGGTCCCCGGCCGACAGGCCGCGGAGCTGCTCGGCGAGCGACGAACCCGTACGCTCGGGCCGGTCCTCGGCGCGCTCCGCACTACGGGTGGCGGCCTCGGGCAGGTCGGCGAGCAGCCGTCCGGCGCGCACCGCGGTGAAACCGGGCGCGAACGCGGCCCAGTCGAAGTCGGCGACGGTCAGCGCCGCCTCGTCGGACCCGACCGCCTGGCGGAGCGCGGTGATCGCGAGGTCGGCGTTCATGGGCGGTATGCCGCCCCGCCGCATGCGTGCGTCCATCGCCTCGTCGGCGGCCATACCGCTGCCTGCCCACGGACCCCACGCGAGCGAGGTCGCGGCCAGCCCGGCGGCCCGCCGCTGCTCCGCAAGAGCATCCAAGTAGGCGTTCGCAGCGGCGTAATTACCCTGACCGGCCGCACCGATGGTCCCGCTCATCGAGGAGAACAGCACGAACGCGGACAGCTCGATCCCGAGCTCGACAGTCAGCTCGTGCAGGTTCAGCGCCGACGTGGCCTTCGCCCGCAGCACGCTCTCGAACCGCTCAGGAGTCAGCGCGTCCAGCACACCGTCATCCAGCACACCCGCGGTATGCACCACAGCCGTCAGCGTCTCGGCCTCAGCAGCAAGCAGCTCCCGCAGCGCCTCCCGGTCAGAAGCGTCACACGCCACCACCGACACCTCGACGCCCGTCTCCGCGAGCTCCGCCGCCAACTCGGCCGCACCCGGCGCATCCACACCCCGGCGACTGGTCAGCACCAGGCGCTCGGCACCCGCACCAGCCAGCCACCGCGCAACCCGACCACCCAGAGCACCCGTACCACCAGTCACCAGCACGGTCCCGGACGGCACCCAAGAGCCCGAGTCCCCGGCGGCGGCCCGGACCAGCCGACGCCCGAACACCCCGGAGGACCGGACCGCGACCTGGTCCTCACCGGCAAGACCACCGGCCAGCACACCAGCCAGCCGGCCCATCGCCCGCTCGTCCCACACCTCGGGAAGATCCACCAGGCCACCCCAGCGCTCCGGAACCTCCAGAGCGGCAACCCGGCCCAGACCCCACACCTGCGCCTGAACCACAGACACCAGACGATCCGAACGACCCACACTCACCGCACCCCGGGTCAAGCACCACAACGGCGCCCCCACCCCGGCGTCGCCCAGTGCCTGCACGAGGGCGGCCGTCGCGACGACTCCCGCGGCCTCGTCCAGCGCCAGCAGCGACACCACACCGGCCACGGGGCCGGCCCCGGTCAGCAGCCCGGCCAGCGCGGCCCGGTCGGTACCGGGCTCGACCACCACCCGAAGGACCTCAGCCCCCCGAGCCGTCAGCCCCTCCACCACAGCCGAGTCATCCACACCACCGGCCGGAACAACCACCAGCCACACCCCGGAAAGCCGCGCACCCCCCACGGAGTCCGCCACCGGCTTCCAGGACACCCGGTAGCGCCAGCCGTCGACCTCGGACTGCTCCTGGCCCTGGCGGCGCCATGCCGACAGGGCGGGGACGAGGTCGCTGACGCGCGCGTCGTCGGCCACATGCAGTTCGGACGCCAGGGAGCTGAGGTCGCCGCTCTCCACCGCCTCCCAGAAGCGGGCGTCCACCGCGCCCACCGCCGTAACGGGGGCGGTGGCGCCGACCGACAGGACGGTCTCCGGCCAGTAGCGCCGGCGCTGGAAGGCGTACGTCGGCAGCTCGATCCGGCGGGCGCCCGTGCCGGCGAAGTAGGCGGACCAGTCCACCTCCACGCCCCGCACGTGCGCCTGGGCCACGGCGCCGCCCAGGGACTCGGCCTCGCCGCGTCCGGTGCGCAGCACCGGGGCGAGGGCGACGTCCGCGTCGCCCGTGAGGCAGTCCTGGGCGAGGGCGGACAGCACGCCGTCCGGCCCCAGCTCCAGGAAGGTCGTGACTCCGGCCGCCTCCAGGGCGCGGACGCCGTCGAGGAAGCGCACGGCCTCGCGGACGTGGCGGACCCAGAAGTCCGCAGAGGCCATCTCGTCGGAGACGATCGCCCCGGTCAGATTCGAGACGATCTGGATCCGCGGGGTCTCGAAGGCCAGCCCCGCCACGACCTGGCGGAAGTCGTCCAGCATGCCGTCCATGTGCGGCGAGTGGAACGCGTGGCTGACGGTGAGGCGCTTGGTCTTGCGGTCGGAGAGGGCCTCCACGACCGCGACGGCGGCGTCCTCGTCACCGGCGATGACCACCGAGGTCGGCCCGTTGACGGCGGCGATGCTCACCCGGTCCGTCAGCAGCGGCAGGACCTCGTCCTCCGACGCCTGCACCGCGATCATCACACCACCCGAAGGCAGCGCCTGCATCAACCGGCCGCGCGCCGCCACCAGCACACACGCGTCCTCCAGCGACAGCACACCCGCCACATGCGCGGCGGCGATCTCACCGATCGAATGCCCGGACAGGAAGTCGGGCCGGACACCCCAGCTCTCCAGCAGCCGGAACAGCGCCACCTCCACCGCGAACAGCGCGGGCTGGGTGTACTCCGTCCGGTCCAGCAGAGCGGCATCCGCGCCGAACAGCACATCCTTCAAAGGCAGTTCGAGGGAGAGCCCCTGGCACACCGCGTCCAGCGCCTCCGCGAACGCCGGGAAAGCGTCGTACAGCTCACGCCCCATCCCCAGGCGCTGACTGCCCTGACCGGTGAAGAGGAAGGCGAGCCCGCCGCTCGACACCGTGCCCCGGACCAGGCCCGGTACGGGCTCGCCGACGGCCAGGGCGGTCAGGCGGGCGACGAGGGCGTCGCCGTCCGAGGGGGCGCCGAGCACCACCGCGCGGTGTTCCAGGGCCGCGCGGTGCGCGGCCAGGGAGTAGCCGAGGTCGAGCGCGCCCCGGCCTCCGGGTGCGGCGACGGCGTCGGCCGCGGTCGGGATGAGGCGTTCCGCCTGGGCCCGCAGGGCGGCCGCCGAACGGCCGGACACGAGCCAGGGCAGCACAGGGAGTCCGGGGCCGGCCGGAGCCGGAGCCGGGGCGGTGGCGGCCGCGGGCTGCGGTGCCTGCTCGATGACGGCGTGGGCGTTGGTGCCGCTGTAGCCGAACGAGGAGATGCCCGCCCGGCGCGGACGGCCGGTCTCCGGCCACTCCCGCCGCTCGGTCAGCAGCTCGATGTCACCGGCCGACCAGTCGACGTAGGGGGTCGGCTCGTCGATGTGGAGGGTCTGGGGCAGCTCCCCGTGGCCCATGGCCATGACCATCTTGATGACGCCGGCGACACCGGCGACGGCCTGCGTGTGCCCGATGTTCGACTTGACCGAGCCCAGCAGCAGCGGCCGGCCCTCCGGCCGGTCCTGGCCGTAGGTGGCCAGCAGCGCCTGCGCCTCGATCGGGTCACCCAGCTTCGTACCGGTGCCGTGGGCCTCGACGGCGTCCACGTCGGCGGCGGTGAGGCCGGCGTCGGCGAGGGCCTCGCGGATGACGCGCTGCTGGGAGGGGCCGTTGGGGGCCGTCAGGCCGTTGCTGGCGCCGTCCTGGTTGACGGCGGTGCCGCGGACGACGGCGAGGACCGGGTGGCCGTTGCGGCGGGCGTCGGAGAGCCGCTCCAGGAGGAGCAGGCCCACGCCCTCGGACCAGATCGTGCCGTCGGCGGACGCGGCGAACGCCTTGATGCGGCCGTTCTCCGCGAGTCCGCGCTGCCGGCTGAACTCGGTGAAGGCCCCGGGCGTGGACATGATCGTCACGGCGCCGGAGAGGGCCATGTCGCACTCGCCGCGCCGCAGGGACTGGGCGGCGAGGTGCAGGGTGACGAGGGAGGAGGAGCAGGCGGTGTCGACGGTGACCGCCGGGCCCTCCAGGCCGAAGGAGTAGGAGATGCGGCCGGAGACGACGCTGGCCGCGTTGCCGGTGCCGAGGTGGCCCTCCAGGCCGTCGCCGTCGTTGAGCCACAGCTGGAGGTAGTCCTGGGCGTTGGAGCCGACGAACACGCCGGTGCGGCTGCCGCCCAGGCCGGTGGGGTCGATGCCGGCGCGTTCGAAGGTCTCCCAGGTGGTCTCCAGCAGCAGGCGCTGCTGCGGGTCCATGGCGAGGGCCTCGCGCGGCGAGATCCCGAAGAAGGGTGCGTCGAACTCGGCCGCCTCGTGCAGGAAGCCGCCCTCGCGGACGTAGCTGGTGCCCTCGCGGTCGGGGTCGTCGCTGTAGAGGGCGTCGAGGTCCCAGCCGCGGTCGGCGGGGAAGGCGGTGATGCCGTCACGGCCCTCGGCGAGCATCCGCCACAGGTCCTCGGGCGTACGGACGCCGCCGGGGAAGCGGCAGCTCATCGCGACGATCGCGATCGGGTCGTCGTCTTCGGCGCGGGCCGTGGTGGCGGCCGCCCGGCGGGCCGGGAGGGCGGCGTCGGCGGCGAGGTCGCCGACGATCTCCTCGCGCAGGTACTGGGCGAGGGCCGTGGCGGTCGGGTAGTCGAAGACCAGGGTGGCCGGCAGCCGGCGGCCGGTGGCCTCCCCGAGGAGGTTGCGCAGTTCGACGGCGGTGAGGGAGTCGAAGCCGAGCTCCTTGAAGGAGCGGCCCGGCTCGACGGAGGAGGCGCCCGGGTAGCCCAGGGCGGCGGCGACCTGCTTGCGCACGAGGTCGAGCAGCATGCGGTCCTGCTCGGCGGCCGGGAGCCCGGCGAGGCGCTGGCGCAGGCCGGAGAGGCCCCCCGCCGTGGCCGCGCCGTTCGCCGAGCGGCGTACGGGGACCCGTACGAGTCCGCGCAGCAGCGGGGAGAGGGTTCCGTTCTGGGCCTGCGCGCGCAGGCCGGGCAGGTCGACGCGCATCAGGACGGGGGCGGGCTCGTCGAGGCGGTGGACGAGGTCGAACAGGTCGAGGCCCTCGGCCGAGGTGAGCGGGGGCAGTCCGCCGCGGGTCATGCGGCTGACGTCGGCGTCGCTCAGGCTGCCGGCCATGCCCGCCCCGTCGGCCCACAGGGCCCAGGCCAGGGAGGTGGCGGGGAGTCCGAGGGAGCGGCGGTGCTGGGCGAGGACGTCGAGGAAGACGTTGGCCGCAGCGTAGTTGCCCTGTCCGGCGCCGCCGAAGACGCCGCCGATGGAGGAGAACAGCAGGAAGGCGGAGAGGTCGAGGTCGCGGGTCAGTGCGTGAAGGTGGCAGGCCGCGTCGACCTTGGGGCGCAGGACGGCCGACAGGCGCTCGGGGGTGAGGGAGGTGATCACGCCGTCGTCGAGCACGCCCGCGGTGTGTACGACCGCGCCGAGCGGGTGCTCGGCGGGTACGGCTGCCAGGACGGCGGCGAGGGCGTCCCGGTCGGCGACGTCGCACGCCGCCCAGGTCACCGTCACGCCGTCGGCGGCGAGTTCGGCTCCGAGGGCCTGCGCCTCGGGGGTGGATCCGCCGCGCCGGCCGACGAGCAGCAGGTGACGTACGCCGTGCTCGGCGACGAGCCGGCGGGCGATCAGGCCGCCGAGGAGGCCGCCCGCGCCGGTGATCAGCACGGTCGAGCCGGGCGTGTACGCGAAGCCGGCCGGGGCGGGCTGCTCCGCTTCGGCGTCCCGGGCCACGCGGGCGAGACGGGGGACGAGGACGGTGCCGGCGCGGACGGCGAGCTGCGGCTCGCCGGAGGCCAGGGCGGTGGCGAGGGCCGCGGGCAGGGCCCGTACGGAGGCCTCGTCGGCGTCGGTGTCGAGCAGCAGCAGCCGGTCGGGGTGCTCGGCCTGCGCGGAGCGCAGCAGACCGCGGACGGCGGCGTGGACGGGATCGGTGACGGGCTCGGTGACGGCGTCGCCGGACGGGTCCGTTGCGGTGCCGTCGGCGCCGGTGGTGAGGGCGCCCCGGGTGAGGACGACGAGGCGGGTGACGGCGAACCGGTCGCCGGTGAAGGGCCCTTCGCCCAGCCAGGTCTGCGCGAGGGCCAGGGCGTGGTGCGCGGCCCGGTGCACGGCGTCGGCGGAGAGCTCCGGCGCGGCGTCGGTGTCGGCCCCGTCCGCGGCCTGCCCGTAGGCGGCGAAAACGGCCTCGGGGACGGGCGCTCCCGCCTCGACGGCGGCGGCCAGGTCGGCCAGGTCGGCATGGACGGTGATCGCGTCGCCGGCCGGGACCGCGCCGAGGAGGGCGGCGGGGACCGCGGCGCCCAGGACGGCCCAGCGGCCGGCCGGGGCGGCGGGCGCGGGCAGTGCCGTCCACTCCACCCGGAACACGGACTCGTGGTGGGCGGTGCCCGCCGCCCGGACCTGCTCGGCCGAGACGGCCCGCAGGACGAGCGAGTCGACGGTGGCGACGGGCGCCCCCGTCGCGTCCGCGATCTCCAGGCGTACGCCGCCGCCGGTACCGGTCGGGGCGAGGTGCACGCGCAGGGCGTCGGCGCCGCTGGCGTGGAGGGTCACGCCGCTCCAGGCGAACGGGAGCCGGCCCTCGCCCTCGGTGCCGCCCAGTACGCCCAGGCCCAGCGTGTGCAGGGCCGCGTCCAGGAGGGCGGGGTGCAGGCCGAAGTCCGCGGCGGCGGAGGCGACTTCTTCCGGCAGGGCGACTTCGGCGCAGATGCCGTCCCCGTGCCGCCAGGCGGCGGTGAGGCCGCGGAACGCCGGGCCGTAGCCCATGCCGACCTCGGCGAGGTCCGCGTAGAGGTCGTCCGTGGCGAGCGGCTCGGCGCCGGCCGGGGGCCACTGCCCGGCGGCGAACGGCGCCGGGGCCGGGGCGGCGCCGGGGGCCAGGACACCGCCGGCGTGCCGCGTCCAGGACTCGTCGGTGGCACCGTCCTTCGGGCGGGAGGAGATGCTGAAGGAACGCCGCCCGCTTCCGTCCCCGTCGGGCGCGCTGATGTGCATCTGGAGCTGTACGCCGCCGCGTTCGGGCAGGACGAGCGGCGCTTCGAGGGTGAGTTCCTCGACGAGGTCGCAGCCGACCTGGTCACCGGCCCAGATCGCCAGGTCGACGAAGGCGGTGCCGGGGAGCAGCACGCTGCCCATCACGGCGTGGTCGACCAGCCAGGGGTGGGTGGTCGGCGAGAGCAGCGCGGTGTAGACGAAGCCCTCGGAGTCGGCGAGGGCGACCGTGGCTCCGAGCAGCGGGTGCGCGGCCTCGTCCAGGCCCACCGCGCCGAGGTCGCCGGACGGGGCGCCGGGCTCGATCCAGTAGCGCTGGCGCTGGAAGGCGTAGGTGGGCAGGTCGACGCGCCGAGTGCCGGTACCGCCGCAGTACGCGGCCCAGTCGACGGTGGCGCCGTGGGCGTGGGCCTGCGCCAGGGCGGTGACGAGCGTCTCGGCCTCGGCGCGGCCCTTGCGCAGCAGCGGCGCGAAGGCGGGGTTCCCGTCGGTGACGCAGTCCTGGGCGAGGGCGGAGAGCACCCCGTCGGGACCGAGTTCGAGGTACGTGGTGACGCCCGCGGCTTCCAGGGCGCGTATGCCGTCGAGGAAGCGGACGGCTTCGCGGACGTGGCGGACCCAGAACTCGGCCGAGCCCATCTCGTCCGAGACCAGGGCACCGGTCAGGTTCGAGACCACCGGAATGCGCGGGGCGCCGAAGGTGATGCCCTGCACGACCTGGCGGAAGTCGTCCAGCATGCCGTCCATGTGCGGCGAGTGGAACGCGTGGCTGACGGTGAGGCGCTTGGTCTTGCGGTCGGAGAGGGCCTCCACGACCGCGACGGCGGCGTCCTCGTCACCGGCGATGACCACCGAGGTCGGCCCGTTGACGGCGGCGATGCTCACCCGGTCGGTCAGCAGCGGCAGGACCTCGTCCTCCGACGCCTGCACCGCGATCATCACACCACCCGAAGGCAGCGCCTGCATCAGCCGGCCGCGCGCCGCCACCAGCGCACACGCGTCGTCCAGCGACAGCACACCCGCCGCATGTGCGGCGGCGATCTCACCGATGGAGTGACCGGACAGGTAGTCGGGCTTCAGGCCCCAGGCCTCGACCAGCCGGAACAGTGCCACCTCCACCGCGAACAGCGCGGGCTGGGTGTAGCGCGTCTCGTCCAGGAGACCTGCGTCCGTACCGAACAGCACGTCCTTAAGCGGCAGTTCGAACCGCGCGCACACCTCGTCCAGGGCGGTCGCGAACACCGGGAAGGCGTCGTACAGCTCACGCCCCATCCCCAGGCGCTGACTGCCCTGACCGGTGAAGAGGAAGGCGACCTTCCCGCCCTGGGGCGAGCCCGTCACCACTCCGGCCGCCGAGCCGTCCTCCGCCAGCGCCGCGAGCCCGGCCAACAGCCCCTCGCGGTCCGCCGCGACGACCGCCGCCCGGTCCTCGAACGCCGAGCGGCCGACGGCGAGCGAGCGTGCGACGTCGACCGGGTCGAGCCCGGGGTGCTCCTCGGCGTGGGCGAGGAGGCGTGCCGCCTGCTCGCGCAGGGCGTCGCGGCCCTTCGCCGACAGGATCCACGGCACGACGGGGACGCCCGTCGGCGCGCCGGACCCGGACTCCGGCACGGTTTCCGTCGTCCGGTCGGCCTCGGGGGCCTGCTCGATGATCGTGTGCACGTTGGTGCCGCTCACGCCGAAGGCGGAGACGCCGGCCCGGTACGGGCGGCCGGTCTCGGGCCAGGCGCGCTGCTCGGTGAGCAGGGAGACGGCGCCCGCCTCCCAGTCGACGTGCGAGGTCGGCTCGTCGACGTGCAGGGTCCGGGGCAGCACGCCGTGCCGCATCGCCATGACCATCTTGATGACACCGGCGATGCCGGCGACGTTCTGCGTGTGGCCGAGGTTGGACTTCAGGGAGCCCAGCCACAGCGGCTGTCCCTCGGGCCGGTCCTGGCCGTAGGTGGCCAGCAGGGCCTGGGCCTCGATCGGGTCGCCGAGGGTGGTGCCGGTGCCGTGGGCCTCGACGACGTCGATGTCGGCGGGGGCGAGCCGGGCGCTCTCCAGGGCCTGGCGGATGACCCGCTGCTGGGCGGGCCCGTTCGGCGCGGTCAGCCCGTTGCTCGCGCCGTCCTGGTTGACGGCCGACCCCCGGACGACCGCCAGGACGCGGTGTCCGTTGCGGCGGGCGTCGGAGAGGCGCTCCACCAGCAGGACGCCGACGCCCTCCGACCAGCCGGTGCCGTCAGCAGCTTCGGCGAAGGACTTGCAGCGGCCGTCGGGCGACAGGCCTCTCTGGCGGCTGAACTCGACGAAGACCTCCGGACCGGCCAGCACGGTGACGCCCGCGGCCAGCGCGAGCGAGCACTCCCCCTGCCGCAGGGCCTGGACGGCCATGTGCAGGGCGACGGACGAGGAGGAGCAGGCGGTGTCGACGGTGGCGGCCGGCCCCTCCAGCCCGAACACGTAGGCGAGGCGGCCGGAGACGACGCTGGAGGCGGTGCCCGTGAGGAGGTGCCCCTCGACCCCTTCGGGCAGCTCGCCCGAGCCGGCCCCGTACGCGTTGGCGGAGGCGCCGACGAACACACCTGCGCGGCTGCCGCGCAGGGTCCCCGGGTCGATGCCGGCCCGCTCGAAGACCTCCCAGGTGGTCTCCAGCAGCAGGCGCTGCTGCGGGTCCATGGCGAGGGCCTCGCGCGGCGAGATCCCGAAGAAGGAGGCGTCGAAGTCCGGCGCCTCGTGGAGGAATCCGCCGTGCCGGGCGTAGGTGGTCCCGGCGTGGTCGGGGTCGGGGTCGTACAGCGACTCGACGTCCCAGCCGCGGTCGGCGGGGAAGCCCGAGATGGCGTCGCCGCCGCTCTCGACGAGCTTCCACAGGTCCTCGGGCGAACCGATCCCGCCGGGGAAGCGGCAGCTCATGCCGACGATCGCGATGGGCTCGCGGGAGGCGTCGGTGAGCTCCTGGTTCCGGCGGCGCAGCCGCTCGGTTTCCTTGAGGGAGGCCCGCAGCGCTTCAACGACTTTTACGTCAGGGGTGGTCATCACTTACTCCGCACTTCGGGCACGTCAGAAGTTGCTGTTGCTGGTGGTGGTGTCGCCGGTGGGGCCGTCGTCGTCGAGGCCTCCGCCGTCGAGGGCGAGGTCGAGGAGGTCCTGGAGGTCCATCGTGTCGATGGACTCGCCGGCGTCGGCGGCCCGCGCACCGGGGCCGGAGGCGGCCGTGGTGTCGGAGCCGGAGCCGGCGAGGCCCAGGAGGGTGTCCAGGAGCCCCGCTTCGCGGATCCGGCCCATCGGGATGGCGGCCAGGGTCCGGCGCAGCTCCGCGTCGAGCGGGTCGCTGTCCAGGTCCGCGACGGCCGCCGCGGCCGCGCCGCCGCCGCTTCCCTCGGGGAGGAGGGTGCGCAGCAGGTGACGGGTGAGGGCCTGGGGGTTGGGGTAGTCGAACACGAGGCTGGACGGCAGGCGCAGGCCGCAGGCGGCGCCGAGGCGGTTGCGCAGTTCGACGGCGGTCAGCGAGTCGAAGCCGAGGTCCTTGAAGGCCCGGTCCGGTGCGACGGCGTCCGCGGAGGGGTGGCCGAGGGCCGCCGCCGCGTGCTCGCGCACGAGGTCGAGGAGCGCGCTGTCGCGGTCCTCCCCGGACAGTTCGCCGAGCCGCCGCAGGAGCGTCGCGCCGGCGTCGGCCGCCGTGCCGTCACCGGTGGGCGTCGCACCGTCGGCCGTTTCGCCGCGGAGCGCCTCGCGCACCTCGGGCAGGTCGCCGACGAGCGGGCGGGGCCGGGCTGCGGCGAAGACCGGGGCGAAGCGCGCCCAGTCGACGTCGGCCACCGTCACCGCCGCGTCCCGGCCGGCGAGGGCGCGGTCCAGGGCCGTCAGGTTCGTGGCCGGGGCCACGGGCGGCAGTCCGCGCCGGGTGAGCTGTTCGGTCGCGTCGCCCTCGGTGGCCATGCCGGCCTCGGCCCACGGGCCCCAGGCGACCGCCGTGGCGGCGAGGCCGCGGGCCGCGCGGCGCTCGGCGAGCGTGTCGAGGAAGGTGTTGGCGGCGGCGTAGGCCGCCTGCCCGCCACTGCCCCAGACACCGGCGATGGAGGAGAACAGGACGAAGGCGTCCAGGGAGTCCGGTGTGTCGAACAGTGCGTCGAGGTGGACGGCGCCGGCGGTCTTGGCGGTGACGACCCGGGCGAACCCGGGCAGGTCGGTGCCGGTGCCGGGCGGCTGGGAGATGCCCGCCGCGTGGACGACGGACCGTACGGGGGTGCCGTCGGCCGCCAGGCCCGCGACCAGCGCCGCGAGCGCGTCCCGGTCGGTGACGTCGCAGGCGGCCAGGGTCACGGCCGCGCCGAGCGCTTCGAGTTCCGTGCGGGTCTCGCTCGCGCCGGGCGCCCGCGCGCCGCTGCGGCTGACGAGCACCAGGTGTTCCGCGCCGCGTTCGGCAAGGCGCCGGGCCACGTGGCGGCCGAGGGCGCCCGTGCCGCCGGTGATGAGCACGGTGCCGCACGGGTTCCAGCCGGATCCCGTACGGGTGCCGTCCGCGTCCGCCGCCGTGGTCCCGCGTACGAGGCGTCGTACGAGCGTCCCGGTGGCGCGGAGGGCCAGCTGGTCCTCGTCCCCGGCAGCGGTGAGCGCGGCGGGCAGGCGCGACAGGACCCTCTCGTCGCACACCGCGGGCAGGTCGAGGAGTCCGCCCCAGCGGTCGGGGTGCTCCAGGGCGAACACCCGGCCCAGGCCCCAGACCTGCGCCTGGGTGGCCCCGCCGAGGGTGTCGCCGGGTGCGGCGGCCACGGCTTCGCGGGTGACGCACCACAGGGGGGCGTCGGCGAGCTCCGCGCCCGGGCCGGCGGGCTCCGAGGTGAGTACGGAGGTCAGGGCGGCGGTCAGGGCGAGCCCGACGGGTACGCCGGGGTGCTCGGGATGCGGCCGCTCGTCCAGCGCCAGGAGGGACAGGACTCCGGTGACCGCTCCCGTGCCGGGGTCGGTCGCGGCCTCGCGCAGCAGGCCGTCCAGGCCGGTCCGCAGCACCGCCGGGTCGCCGTCGGCGACGTCGAGCGGGAGCGGCAGGACGCGCGCGCCCTCGGCGCCGATCCGGTCGGTCAGGGCGCGGACCCAGGGGTCCTCCGCCTGCGCCGCCGGTACGGCGACCAGCCAGGTGCCGGTGAGGGCGCCCCGGTCCTGGCCGGCGAACGGCTGCCAGGAGACGCGGTAGAGGAGCGCATCGGCCTCGGCCTGCGCCTGCCGGTCGCGCCGCCAGGCGGCGAGGGCGGGCAGGACGGAGCGGAAGGGCTGCTCCCCGTCGACGGCGAACTCGTCGGCGAAGGCGGTCAGGTCGGCCCGCTCCACGACCTCCCAGAAGCGTGCGTCGGCCTCGCTCCCGGCCCCGGCTGCCGGGGCCACCCCGCGCGGGGCGGTCGGCTCGGGCCAGTAGCGCACAGGCTGGAAGGCGTACGTGGGCAGGTCGACGCGGCGGGCGCCGCTGCCGGCGTAGAAGGCCGTCCAGTCGACGGTCACACCCCGCGTGTGGACCTGCGCCAGGGCACCGGCCAGGGCCTCCGCCTCGCCGCGGCCCTTGCGGAGCAGCGGTGCGAAGGTGGCGGCGTCCTCGGTGACGCAGTCCTGGGCGAGGGCGGAGAGCACCCCGTCCGGACCGAGTTCGAGGTACGTGGTCACCCCGGCCGCCTCCAGGGCACGCATCCCGTCGAGGAAGCGGACCGCCTCGCGGACATGCCGCACCCAGAACCCGGCCGATCCCATCTCGTCCGAGACCAGGGCACCGGTCAGATTCGACACCACCGGGATCCGCGGGGCGGCGAAGGTGATGCCCTCCGCCACCTTGCGGAACCCGTCCAGCATCCCGTCCATGTGCGGGGAGTGGAACGCGTGGCTGACCGTCAGCCGCTTGGTCTTGCGGTCCGGGAAGGCTTCGGCCACCTTGACCGCCGCATCCTCGTCACCCGCGACCACGACCGAGGTCGGCCCGTTGACCGCGGCGATGCTCACCCGGTCGGTCAGCAGCGGCAGGACCTCGTCCTCCGAAGCCTGCACCGCGATCATCACACCACCGGCCGGCAGCGCCTGCATCAGCCGGCCACGCGCCGCCACCAGCGTGCACGCGTCCTCCAGCGAGAACACCCCCGCCACATGCGCGGCAGCGATCTCACCGACCGAATGACCCGACACGAAGTCCGGCCTCACACCCCACGACTCCAGCAGCCGGAACAGCGCCACCTCCACCGCGAACAACGCCGGCTGCGCGTACTCCGTACGGTCCAACACCTCGGCATCAGAACCGAACAACACATCCTTCAGCGGCAGTTCGAGGGAGAAGCGGGCGCAGACGCCGTCGAGCGCGGTGGCGAAGACCGGCTGGGTCTCGTACAGCCCATGAGCCATTCCGGGCCGCTGGCTGCCCTGTCCGGTGAACAGGAACGCCAGTCCCCCACCGGACACCGTGCCACGGAACAGGCCCGGCGCCGGTTCGTCGGCCGCGAGTGCGGCGAGCGCGCGCAGCACACCCTCGCGGTCGGCGGCGGCGAAGGCCGCCCGGTGTTCGAGACCGGCCCGGCCGGTGGCCAGGGAGTGGGCCAGGTCCACGAGAGCGCAGTCCCCGGCTTCGGCCACGGGGAGCAGACGGGCGGCCTGGTCGCGCAGGGCCGACGGGTTCCTGGCCGACAGGACGTACGGCACCGGGCCGGTGGCGGGCGTCGTCGGCGTCGGGTCCTCGGGAGCGTCCGGGGCCGCCTCGATGATCGTGTGGGCGTTGGTGCCGCTGATGCCGAACGAGGACACCGCGGCGCGGCGCGCGCGCCGGGTCTGCGGCCATGGGGTGGGTTCCGTCAGCAGGGTGACCTCACCGGCCGTCCAGTCGACGTGCGGGGTCGGCGCGTCCACGTGCAGGGTCTGCGGAAGCACCCCGTGCCGCATCGCCAGCACCATCTTGATCACACCTGCCACACCGGCAGCGGCCTGCGTGTGACCGATGTTCGACTTGATCGAACCGAGGAGCAGTGGCTGCCCCTCCGCCCGCTCCTGGCCGTACGTCGCCAGCAGCGCCTGCGCCTCGATCGGGTCACCCAACCGGGTCCCCGTACCGTGCGCCTCGACCACGTCCACCTCGGCGGCCGACAGGCCCGCATTCGCGAGGGCGGCCCGGATCACCCGCTGCTGGGACGGGCCGTTGGGTGCCGTGAGGCCGTTGCTCGCACCGTCCTGGTTGACGGCCGAGCCGCGGATCACCGCGAGGACCGGGTGCCCGTTGCGGCGGGCGTCCGACAGCCGCTCCACGAGCAGCATGCCCACGCCCTCACCCCAGCCCGTACCGTCCGCACCCGCCGCGAACGCCTTGCAGCGGCCGTCGGGCGAGAGACCGCCCTGGTGGCTGAACTCGCTGAAGGTTCCCGGCGTCGACATCACCGTGACACCGCCCGCGAGGGCCAGAGTGCACTCGCCGTTGCGCAGGGCCTGGATCGCCCAGTGCAGGGCGACCAGTGAGGACGAGCAGGCCGTGTCGACGGTGACGGCCGGGCCCTCCAGGCCCAGGGCGTAGGAGACGCGGCCGGACATGACGCTGCCCGCGTTGCCGGTCATCACGTGGCCGAGTACGCCGTCCGCGTCTGCGGAGCGCTCCAACTGGGCGTCGTAGCCGGTGTAGGAGGCGCCGACGAACACGCCCGCCCGGCTGCCGCGCAACGAGGACGGGTCGATGCCCGCACCCTCGATCGCCTCCCAGGAGGCCTCCAGCAGCAGCCGCTGCTGCGGGTCCATCGCCAGGGCCTCGCGCGGGGAGATGCCGAAGAACTCGGCGTCGAAGGAGTCCGCGTCGTAGAGGAACCCGCCTTCGAAGGCCCGGCCGTCGCCGCCCTGTCCGGCGTACAGCTCGGCGGTGTCCCAGCCGCGGTTGCCGGGGAGCCCGCCGATCGCGTCGCCGCCGGCGGCGACGAGCCGCCACAGCTCCTCGGGGTTGCGGACGCCGCCGGGGTAACGGCAGCTCATGGCGACGATGGCGATGGGGTCGTCCTCGGCCGCCTCGGCCGACCGGACGCCCTCCGCTCCGGATCCGGTCTCCTCGTCGCCGAGGAGTTCGCAGTACAGCAGGCGTGCGAGGGCGACGGGTGACGGGTGGTCGAAGACGAGCGTGGTCGCCAGGCGCAGCCCGGTGGCCGCGCCGAGGCGGTTACGCAGCTCGACGGCGGTCAGCGAGTCGAAGCCGAGATCCTTGAACGCCTTGCCGGGCTCGACCCGTTCGGCCGAGGCGTGGCCGAGGACGGAGGCCACCTGTGCCCGTACGAGGTCCAGCAGTACGCGGTCGCGTTCGGACCGGGTGAGGCTGGTCAGGCGGTCGGTGAGCGAGGTGCCCGCGTCGTCCCGGGTGCGCGCGGTACGGCGTCCGGCCCGGCCCAGGAGCTCCCGGAAGACGGGGGCCACGGGGCCAGGGGCCGCGGCGGCGCGCAGGGCGGGCAGGTTCAGGCGGGCGGGGACGAGGACGGACCGGCCGGAGGCGAGGGCCGCGTCCAGCAGGGCCATGCCGTCGGCGGCGGTGAGCGCGCCCATGCCGTGCTGCTCCATGCGGCGCAGCTGGGCCTCGTCGAGCGTGCCGATCATGCCGCCGGCTTCGGCCCACAGGCCCCAGGCGAGGGAGGTGGCCGGCAGGCCCTGGTGGTGGCGGAGTTCGGCGAGGGCGTCCAGGTAGGCGTTGGCGCAGGCGTAGTTGGACTGGCCGGCGGCGCCGAGGGTGCCCGCGATGGCGGAGTAGAGGACGAAGGCGGTGACCGGCAGGTCGCGGGTCAGCTCGTGCAGGTGGTGGGCGGCGAGGGCCTTGGGCCGCAGGACCGTGTCGAGGCGCTCGGGGGTGAGGGAGCCGATGACTCCGTCGTCGAGGACGCCAGCCGTGTGCACCACGGTGGTGAGGGGGTGTTCGGCCGGGATCGCGGCCAGCACGGTGGCCAGGGCGTCACGGTCGGCGGCGTCGCAGGCGGCCCAGGTGACGCGGGCGCCCAACGCATCCAGCTCGGCGGTGCGTTCGGCGGTTCCGGGGGCGTCGGCGCCGCGGCGGCTGAGCAGCAGCAGGTTCCGTACGCCGTGGGTGCCGGCCAGGTGGCGGGCGACGATTCCGGCGAGGGTGCCGGAGCCGCCGGTGATCAGGGCGGTGCCGTCCGGGTCGATGACGGCGCCGGCGGTGGCGTCGGCGGTGACGGTGGCGGCGGTGGCGGCGCGGCGCAGCCGGGGCACGTGGACGGCTCCGTCGCGCAGCAGCAGCTCCGGTTCGCCGGAGTCGAGGGCCGCGGCAAGGACGGCCAGGTCGGCGGACCCGGCCGACCCGGCTGCCTCGGCGGACCCGGCTGCCTCGCCCAGGTCGCGGATGTCGGCGAGGACGAAGCGGCCGGGGTTCTCGGTCTCCGCCGACCGCAGCAGGCCCCGTACGGCGGCGTGCGGCAGGTCCTCGGCGCCCTCGCCGGGCCCGGCCACGGCTCCGCTGGTCACGAGGACCAGGCGGGCCGTCTCGAACCGGGAGTCGGCCAGCCAGGCCCGCACCAGGGCGAGCGCCCGCTGTGCGGCCCCGCTCAGGGCGTCCGGCCCGTCGGCCTGCCGGGGGAAGGGGGCCAGGACGTAGGCGGGTACCGGGGTGCCCGCGTCGACGGCCTCGCCCAGTTCGGCCAGGCCGGCGTACCGGACGGCCGGGCCGAAGCCGGTGTCGCCCAGGACCGCCCATCCGCCGGCGGGCGCGGTGGCGGTGGCGGGGACGGCGAGCGGCGTCCAGTCCAGGCGGAACAGCGCCTCGCGGACCACGGCCGGCACCGGGTCCGTGGCGTCGGTGGCGGCCGGCGTGTGGGGCCGCGGGGCGAGACGGCCGATGGTGGCCACGGGGTCGCCGAGGTCGTCGGCGAGGTCCAGGGCGAACGCGCCCTCGCCGGCGGGCCGGACGCGTACGCGCAGCGCGCCCGCGCCCACGGCGTGCAGGGCCACGTCCGACCAGACGCTGCCCGGGCCGACGCCGTTGCCGCCGTCCGGGGCCGTGTCCGTGTCCGTGTCCGCGTCCGCGTCGGTGTCCGCCAGGACGGTCGCGAGGTGCGCGGCGGTGTCGAGCAGGATCGGGTGCAGTCCGAACCCGGCTTCCTGCGCCGCGCCTTCGGGCAGGCGCACCTGCGCGAAGTACTCCCCGTCGCGCTTCCAGGCCGCCTCCACGGCCTGGAACAGGGGCCCGCGCACCGGGCCTCGGCGGAGGCCCCCGGCGGTGTCGGCGTCGTACAGCCGGCTGAGGTCCACGGCGTCCGCGCCGGCCGGAGGCCACTCGGCGAGGTCGAAGGACGCGGCGGGGCCCGCTGACCCGGCGGCCGCGGCAGGTGCCAGTACGCCGTGGGCGTGGCGGGTCCAGCCGCTGTCCTCCGCGGTCCCGCCCGCCCGCTCGGCGGACACGGTGAAGGTACGGCGGCCCCGCTCGTCGGCGTCCTCGACCAGTACCTGGATCCGTACCCCGCCGTCGGCGGGCAGCGCGAGCGGGGCGTCGAGGACGAGTTCCTCGATGTGCCCGCAGTCGGCCTGGTCACCGGCGCGGACGGCCAGTTCGACGAACGCCGCACCGGGCAGGACCGCCGCACCGGCCACGGTGTGGTCGGCGAGCCAGGCGTGGCCGCGCACCGAGAGGCGGCCGGTGCACAGCAGGCGGTCGGAGCCGGCCAGGGTGACGGCCGCGCCGAGCAGCGGGTGCCCGGCGGGGTCGAGTCCGGCGACGCTGACGTCCCCGGCCGTGTCGGCTCCGGGTTCCAGCCAGTAGCGCTCGTGCTGGAAGGCGTACGTGGGCAGGTCGACCGTGCGGGCGCCGGTGCCGGCGAAGTACGCCGCCCAGTCGACGGTGCCGCCGTGGGCGTGGACCCGGGCGAGGGCGGCCAGGACCGTCTCGGGCTCCGGCCGGCCGGCGCGCAGGGCGGGGACGAAGGCGGCGCCTTCGCCGCTGACGCAGTCCTGGGCGAGGGCGGTCAGAACGCCCTCGGGCCCGATCTCCACGTACGTGGTGACCCCGGCGGCCTCCAGGGCGCGGACGCCGTCGAGGAAGCGGACGGCCTCGCGGACGTGGCGGACCCAGAACTCGGCCGAGCCCATCTCGTCGGTGACGAGGGCGCCGGTCAGGTTGGAGACGACCGGGATGCGCGGGCTCTCGTACGTGAGCCCCTCCGCGACCCGGCGGAAGTCGGCCAGCATGCCGTCCATGTGCGGCGAGTGGAAGGCATGGCTCACCGTCAGCCGCTTGGACTTCCGGTCGGGGAAGGCTTCCACGATCGCGGTCGCCGCGTCCTCGTCACCGGCGATGACCACCGAGGCCGGGCCGTTGACAGCGGCGATGCTCACCCGGTCGGTCAGCAGCGGCAGGACCTCGTCCTCCGACGCCTGGACGGCGATCATCACACCACTGGCCGGCAGTTCCTGCATCAGCCGGGCCCGCGCGGCGACGAGCGTGCACGCGTCGTCCAGCGACAGGACCCCCGCCACGTGCGCGGCGGCGATCTCACCGATCGAATGCCCGGACACGAAGTCCGGCTTCAGACCCCAGCTCTCCAGGAGCCGGAAGAGCGCCACCTCGACGGCGAACAGCGCGGGCTGGGTGTACTCCGTCCGGTCCAGCAGGGCGGCATCCGAACCGAACAGGATCTCCTTCAGCGGGAGTTCGAGCCGGATGTCCAGCCGGGCGCACAGCGCGTCGAGCGCGGCCGCGAACACCGGCTGGGACGCGTACAGCTCACGGCCCATCCCCGGCCGCTGGCTGCCCTGGCCGGTGAACAGGAACGCGGTCCGGCCCTCGGCCGCGGTGTCGGTGACCAGTCCCGCGGCCTCCTCACCGGCGGCGAGCGCGGCGAGGGCGGAGTCGAGGTCGTCGCCGGTGCGGCCGATGAGCACCGCCCGGTGTTCCAGGGCCGCGCGGGTGGTGGCGAGGGAGAGGCCGAGGTCGAGGGCGGAGCCCGCGGCGGCGTCCGCCGTGCGGGCGGCGACCAGCCGGGCGGCCTGGGCGCGCAGGGCGGCGGCACTGCGGCCGGACAGCGTCCACGGCAGCAGCGTCGGCCGCACCGAGGCGGTCGCCGACGCGGTGACCGGAGCAGCGCTCCCTGTCCCGGTCCCGGACGCCCCGCCCGGCTGCGCGCCGTGCGGCGGCTGCTCGGCGGTGTCCGCCTCGGGGGCCTGCTCGATGATGGTGTGCGCGTTGGTGCCGCTCACGCCGAAGGCGGAGACGGCGGCGCGGCGCGGGGCCCCGGTCTCGGGCCAGGGCATGGCCTCGGTGAGCAGGGACACGGCGCCGGCCGACCAGTCGACGTCCGGGGTCGGCTCGTCCACGTGCAGGGTCTGTGGGAGGACGCCGTGGCGGATCGCCATGACCGTCTTGATGATGCCGGCGACGCCGGCGGCGGCCTGGGTGTGCCCGAGGTTCGACTTGAGGGAGCCCAGGCGCAGCGGCCGGTCCTCCGGCCGGTCCTGCCCGTACGTGGCCAGCAGCGCCTGCGCCTCGATGGGGTCGCCGAGCCGGGTCCCGGTGCCGTGCGCCTCCACCGCGTCGACCTCGGCGGCCGAGAGGCGGGCGTTCTCCAGGGCCTGGCGGATGACGCGCTGCTGGGCGGGGCCGTTGGGCGCGGTGAGGCCGTTGCTGGCGCCGTCCTGGTTGACGGCGCTGCCGCGGACCACGGCCAGGACGGGGTGGCCGTTGCGCTGGGCGTCGGACAGCCGCTCCACCAGGAGCACGCCGACGCCCTCGGACCAGCCGGTGCCGTCGGCGGCGGCGGCGAAGGACTTGCACCGGCCGTCGGCGGCGAGGCCGCGCTGGCGGCTGAACTCGACGAACACGTCGGGTGTGGGCATCACGCACACGCCGCCGACCAGGGCGAGCGAGCACTCGCGCTGGCGCAGCGCCTGCCCGGCCAGGTGCAGGGCGACGAGGGAGGAGGAGCAGGCCGTGTCGATGGTGGCGGCCGGGCCCTCCAGCCCGAGGACGTAGCTGACGCGGCCCGACAGGACGCTCGTGGCGCCACCGGTCAGCAGGAGCCCTTCGAGTCCCTCCGGGACCTCGCGGAGGTCGGCCCCGTAGCCCATGGCGCCGGCGCCGATGTAGACGCCGGTGCGGCTGCCGCGCACGGTCGCGGGGTCGATGCCGGCCCGCTCGAAGACCTCCCAGGAGGTTTCCAGGATCTGGCGCTGCTGCGGGTCCATCGCGAGGGCCTCGCGCGGCGATATGCCGAAGAACGCGGGGTCGAAACGGGTGGCGTCGGTGAGGAATCCGCCGCCGGTGTTGTAGAAGGTGCCCTTGCGGTCCGGGTCCGGGTCCGCGAGGGAGGCGATGTCCCAGCCGCGGTCGTCGGGGAATCCGGTGATGGCGTCGCCGCCCTCGGAGACCAGTCGCCACAGGTCCTCGGGGGACCGTACGCCGCCGGGGAAGCGGCAGCTCATCGCGACGATCGCGAGGGGCTCACGGGCGTCCTGCTCGACCTCCTGGAGGCGGCGGCGGGACCGCCGCAGCTCCGTGGTCATCCACTTCAGGTTTTCGAGAAGCTTTTCTTCGTTCGCGCCGGCCACTGGAACGTCACCTCCTGGAGAAATGCGGAATGCATGCGGGAATCGGCTGGGCCATCGGATCGCGCATCGGATCGGAAATCCGATCGGGCGTCGGTTCGGGCATCAAGGTCAGGCTTTTCCGAATTCGTTGTTGATGATGTCGAAGAGGTCCTCGGCGGAAGCCGATTCGATGACCGTCTCCTCGTCCTCCTGGGCGAGGGCGGCCCGCTCGGTCCTGTTCCAGTTCGCCAGGAGCGCTTCGAGCCGGGCCGTGACGCGGGCGCGTTCCGCGGCGTCTTCCCCGGGGACCGACGAGAGGACGTATTCCAGCTTGTCGATCTCGGCGAGCGCCGGGAGCGCGGGCTCCGTGTCCTCACCGAGGAGTTCCGCGCGGATGTGCGCGGCCAGGGCGGCGGGCGTGGGGTGGTCGAAGACGAGGGCGGCGGGAAGCCGCAGCCCGGTGGCCGCGCCGAGGCGGGTGCGCAGTTCCACGGCGGTGAGCGAGTCGAAGCCCAGTTCCTTGAAGGCACGGCCCGCCTCCACGGTGGCGGCCCCCTCGTGCCCCAGGACCGCGGCGACGTGGCCGCGGACCAGGCCGAGCAGGGTGCGTTCGGCCTCCTCGGCCCCCATGCCCCGCAGTTCGGCCACCAGCCGGTCGGCTTCGGCGGCGGCGCCGTCCCCGTCGGTGCCGGGGCCGGCCGCCTGCCGTTCGGCGTCGAGGACGCGGAGCACCTCGGGCAGGTCCGCGATGAGCGGGCGTGGCCGGGAGGCGGTGAAGGCCGGGACGAACAGGTCCCAGTCCACGTCGGCGACGGTGACGTTGGTGTCGTCCGCGTCCAGCGCCTGCTGGAGTGCGGCGACGGCCCGGTCGGGGGCCATCACCGGCAGGCCGCGTCGCCGCAGCTGCCCGGCGGCCTCGTCGTCGGCGACGAGCCCGCCCTCGGCCCACGGCCCCCAGGCGATGGCGGTGGCCGTCAGCCCGCGGTCGCGGCGTCGCTGCGCCAGCGCGTCGAGGTGCGCGTTGGCCGCCGCGTAGGCGCCCTGGCCGCCGCTGCCCCAGATGCCGGCGATGGAGGAGAAGAGGACGAAGGCGTCCAGCTCCGTGTCGCCGAGCAGCTCGTCGAGGTGGTCGGCCCCGGCCGCCTTGGCGGCGAGGACCGAGGCGACCTCGTCCGGCCCGCTCTCGGCGAGCGGGGTCAGCTGGCCGACGCCCGCCGTGTGGAAGACGGCGGTGAGGGCGGGGGCCGAGGTGTCCTCGCGCAGCGCCGCGAGCAACTCGCTCACGGACTGCCGGTCGGACACGTCGCACGCCACGGCCGTGGCGCGGACTCCGAGCGCGGCGAGCTCCGCGAGCAGGGCCTGCGTGCCCGGCGCCTGCGCTCCGCGCCGCCCGGCCAGCACCAGGTGCTCGGCGCCGTGGGCGGCCAGCCAGCGGGCGACGTGCGCACCGAGCGCGCCCGTGCCGCCGGTGACCAGGACGGTGCCGCGCGCCCGCCAGGAGGCGGGCCGCGCTCCGGCGTCGGCGCCGGTGGCAGCGGGCGTCGCGGCGGCGTGCTCGACGCGGCGTACGAGCAGGCCCGAGGCGCGTACGGCGATCTGGTCCTCGGCCCCGCCCGCGTCGGCTCCGCCGAGTACGGCGAGCAGCCGGTCGAGCGTCCGGCCGTCGGCGGCGGCGGGCAGGTCGACCAGGCCGCCCCAGCGCTCGGGGTGCTCCAGGGCGATCACCCGGCCGAGCCCCCAGACCTGTGCCTGCGCGGCGCTGCGGACCCGGTCGGCGGGGCCGGTCGCCACGGCGCCCGAGGTCAGGCACCACAGCGGTGCGTCGACCTCGGCATCGCCGAGCGCCTGGACCAGCGTCCCGGTGAGCAGCACCCCGGCGGGCGCGGCCGGGTGGGCCGGGTGCGGGGCCTCGGCGAGGGCCAGCAGCGACACCACGCCCGCCGCCTCCCGGTCCCCGGCGAGGGCCGTACGCAGCCGGTCGGCCACGCCGCCCCGGTCGGTGACGGCCGGGTCCAGCGCGACTTCCCGTACGTCCGCGCCCTGGGCCCGCAGCGCGTCCGCGACGGCGGGGAGTCCGCTGTCGGCGCCCGCCACCGGGGTGACGACCAGCCACGTGCCGGAGGGGCGGGCGGAGACGTCCGCCGCGGGCAGCGGCTTCCAGGTGACGCCGTAGCGCCAGGTGTTGACCACCGAGTGCTCGGTACGCCGGTGCCGCCAGGCGGACAGTGCCGGGAGCAGGGCGCTCAGCGGCTGGTCGGCGTCGATGTCCAGGGTGGCGGTGAGCGCGGCGAGGTCGGCGTTCTCTACGGCCTCCCAGAACGGTGCGTCCACCGCCGCGCCGCCCGCGGCGTCGGACCCGGCCGCCGACGGGCGGTGGGCCTCTTCCAGCCAGTACCGCTTGCGCTGGAAGGCGTACGTGGGCAGGTCGACGCGGCGGGCGCCGCTGCCGGCGAAGTACGCGGACCAGTCGACGGCGACCCCGTGGGCGTGGGCCCGGGCCAGGGCGGTGACCAGGGCTTCCGCCTCGGCGCGACCCTTGCGGAGCAGCGGTGCGAAGGTGGCGGCGTCCTCGGTGACGCAGTCCTGGGCGAGGGCGGAGAGCACCCCGTCCGGACCGAGTTCGAGGTACGTGGTCACCCCGGCCGCCTCCAGGGCACGCATCCCGTCCAGGAAGCGGACCGCCTCGCGGACATGCCGGACCCAGAACTCGGCCGAACTCATCTCGTCCGAGACCAGGGCACCGGTCAGGTTGGAGACGACCGGGATGCGCGGGGCGGCGAAGGTGACACCCTCCGCCACCTTGCGGAAGTCGGCCAGCATGCCGTCCATGTGGGGCGAGTGGAACGCGTGGCTGACCGTCAGCCGCTTGGTCTTGCGCCCCTGCGCCACGAAGGCCTCGGCGACCTTGACCGCCGCGTCCTCGTCACCGGCGATGACCACCGAGGTCGGCCCGTTGACGGCGGCGATGCTCACCCGGTCCGTCAGCAGCGGCAGCACCTCGTCCTCGGACGCCTGGACGGCGATCATGGCGCCGCCTGCGGGCAGGGCCTGCATCAGCCGGCCCCGGGCGGCGACCAGCGTGCACGCGTCGTCCAGGTCCAAGACCCCGGCGGCGTGCGCGGCGGCGATCTCGCCGATGGAGTGCCCGGAGAGGAAGTCGGGCTTCAGCCCCCAGCTCTCCACGAGGCGGAAGAGCGCCACCTCGACCGCGAACAGCGCGGGCTGGGTATAGCCGGTCTGGTCCAGCAGCTCCGTGTCTGTCCCGAACACCACGTCGCGCAGCGGGAGTTCCAGGTGTCCGTCCATGCGGGCGCAGACCGCGTCCAGCGCGTCCGCGAACACCGGGAAGGCGTCATACAGCTCACGCCCCATGCCGAGACGCTGGCTGCCCTGCCCTGTGAACAGGAAGGCCAGCCCGCCGGAGGAAGCCGTACCGCGCACCGCCCCCGTCGGCTGCTCGCCGATGGCGAGGGCCTTGAGCGCGGTGAGGAACTCCTCGCGCTCCTGGGCGACGACCACGGCCCGGTGTCCGAGTGCCGACCGCGACGTGGCCAGGGAGTAGGCGACGTCGGCGGGGGTGTACGGCGCGTCGTCGGATCCGAGCCGGGCGGCCAGGCGCTCGGCCTGGACGCGGAGCGCGGCCTCGCTCTTCGCGGACAGCACCCACGGCACGGGCACGGGCCGCTGCTGCGGCGCGGGCTCCGGCGTCAGGTCCTCGGCGGACGGCGCCTGCTCGATGATGGTGTGGGCGTTGGTGCCGCTGAAGCCGAACGAGGAGATGCCGGCCCGGCGCGGATGGCCGGTCTCCGGCCAGTCCCGCCGCTCGGTCAGGATCTCGATGTCGCCCGCCGTCCAGTCGACGTGCGGGGTGGGCTCGTCCACGTGGAGGGTCTGCGGAAGCACCCCGTGCTGCATCGCCAGCACCATCTTCATGACGCCGGCCACACCGGCAGCGGCCTGGGTGTGCCCGATGTTCGACTTGATGGAGCCCAGGAAGAGGGGCTGCCCGTCGGTCCGCTCCCGGCCGTAGGTGGCCAGCAGGGCCTGGGCCTCGATCGGGTCGCCGAGGGTGGTGCCGGTGCCGTGCGCCTCGACCGCGTCCACCTCGGCGGCCGACAGGCCGGCGCTGGCGAGGGCGGCGCGGATGACGCGCTGCTGGGACGGCCCGTTGGGTGCGGTCAGGCCGTTGCTGGCCCCGTCCTGGTTGATCGCCGAGCCGCGGATCACCGCGAGGACCGGGTGCCCGTTGCGACGGGCGTCCGACAGCCGCTCCACGAGCAGCATGCCCACGCCCTCACCCCAGCCCGTACCGTCCGCGCCCGCCGCGAAGGCCTTGATCCGGCCGTCGGCGGCCAGACCACGCTGGCGGCTGAAGTCGATGTACGCGCCCGGCGAGGACATGACGGTCACACCGCCGGCCAGGGCGAGGGAGCACTCGCCGTTGCGCAGGGCCTGGACGGCCCAGTGCAGGGCGACGAGGGAAGCCGAGCACGCCGTGTCGACGGTGACGGCCGGACCCTCCAGCCCGAAGGCGTAGGACAGGCGACCGGAAACGACACTCGCCGCGTTGCCGGTACCGAGGAAGCCCTCGATGCCGTCCGGAACCGTCTGGAGCATCGCCCCGTAGTCCTGGCCGTTGGTGCCGACGAAGACGCCGGCCTGGCTGCCGCGCACGGTTGCCGGGTCGATCCCGGCGCGCTCGAAGGCCTCCCAGGTGGTCTCCAGAAGCAGGCGCTGCTGCGGGTCCATGGCCAGGGCCTCGCGCGGGGAGATCCCGAAGAAGTCGGCGTCGAAGTCGGCGACGTCGTAGATGAACCCGCCCTCACGGGCGTAGAACGTGCCCTGCTGGTCGGGATCCGGGTTGTAGAGCCGCTCCAGGTCCCAACCACGATCGGCCGGGAACTCACCGATGGCGTCACCGCCTTCGGACAGCAGACGCCACAGGTCCTCCGGCGTCCGCACACCACCCGGGAAGCGGCAGCTCATCGCGACGATCGCGATCGGGTCGTCGTCGGTCGCGATGGCGACGGGTCCGGCGATCTCGGCCTGGGTCCCGAGGAGTTCGTCGCGGAGGAAGGCGGTGAGGGCGGAGGCCGTCGGGTAGTCGAAGATCAGCGTCGCCGGCAGGGTCACACCGGTGACGGCGCCGAGCCGGTTGCGCAGCTCGACGGCCGTGAGCGAGTCGAACCCGAGTTCCTTGAAGGCCCGTTCGGCCCCGACGGCGTCGGCGCCGTCGTGCCCGAGTACTGCGGCAACCTGAGCGCGGACCAGCCCGAGCAGCTCCCGCTCCAGCTCGGCCGCACCGAGCCCGGCCAGCCGGTCGACCGGCGACCCGGCCACCTCGGGCCGGTCGGCGGATCCGGCGGGCCGGGTCTCCAGAAGCTCGGCGAAGAGGGTGCTGGGCCGTACGAGGCTGAAGGCCGGGCCGAACCGCTCCCAGTCCACGTCCGCGACGAGCAGAGCCGCACCGTCCGACGAGCCCACGCTCTGGCGCAGGACGGCCATCGCGGTGTCGGGCGCCATGGGCGGCAGCCCCTCACGCCGCATCCGCGCCTCCAGGGCGTCATCAGCGGCCATACCACCCTCGGCCCACGGACCCCACGCGAGCGAGGTCGCGGCCAGCCCGGCGGCCCGCCGCTGCTCCGCGAGAGCATCCAAGTAGGCGTTCGCAGCAGCGTAATTACCCTGACCGGCCGCACCGGTCATCCCGCTCATCGAGGAGAACAGCACGAACGCGGACAGCTCGATCCCGAGCTCGACAGTCAGCTCGTGCAGGTTCAGCGCCGACGTGGCCTTCGCCCGCAGCACGCTCTCGAACCGCTCAGGAGTCAGCGCCTCCAGCACACCGTCATCCAGCACACCCGCGGTATGCACCACAGCCGTCAGCGTCTCGGCCTCAGCAGCAAGCAGCTCCCGCAGCGCCTCCCGGTCAGCAGCGTCACACGCCACCACCGACACCTCGACGCCCGTCTCCGCGAGCTCCGCCGCCAACTCGGCCGCACCCGGCGCATCCACACCCCGGCGACTGGTCAGCACCAGGCGCTCGGCACCCACACCAGCCAGCCACCGCGCAACCCGACCACCCAGCGCACCCGTACCACCAGTCACCAGCACAGTCCCGGACGGCACCCAAGAACCAGCACCACCGGCAGCCGCACGAACCAGCCGACGCCCGAACACCCCCGAAGCCCGGACCGCGACCTGATCCTCACCGGCAAAACCACCCGCCAGCACACCAGCCAGCCGGCCCATCACCCGCTCGTCCCACACCTCAGGAAGATCCACCAGGCCACCCCAGCGCTCCGGAACCTCCAGAGCGGCAACCCGGCCCAGACCCCACACCTGCGCCTGAACCGCAGAGACGAGACGGTCCGAACGGCCCACACTCACCGCGCCCCGGGTCAGGCACCACAACGGTGCCCCCACCCCGGCGTCGCCCATCGCCTGAAGCAGCCCAGCCGTGGGGGCCACCCCGGCGGCCTCGTCCAGCGCCAGCAGCGACACCACACCAGCCACGGGGCCGGCCCCGGTCAGAAGCCCGCCCAGAGCACCCCGATCGGTGCCCGGCGCGACCTGAACCCGGTGCACCTCGGCACCGCGTGCCGCCAGCGCACCCGCCACGGCCGTGTCGTCCACGTCCCCGGCAGGCGTCACGAGCAGCCAGGTGCCCAACAGCCCGGTACCGGCAGCGGAGTCCGTCAGCGGCTTCCACGACACCCGGTAGCGCCATGCGTCCACCTCGGAGCGGGTCCGCAGACCACGGCGCCACGCCGACAGGGCGGGCAGGGCCGGCAGGACGGTGTCCCAGGCGTTCTCGTCGTCCAGGTCCAGGGCGGCGGCGAGGGACTCCATGTCCTCACGCTCCACCGCGTCCCAGAAACGGGAATCCATGTCGTCCCCGGCACCCCTGCGGGCTGCCGGAGCCGCCGGCATCTCCAGCCAGTAGCGCTGGCGCTGGAAGGCGTACGTCGGCAGCTCGATGCGCCGGGCACCCGTACCGGCGAAGTAGGCGGACCAGTCCACCTCCGCGCCCCGCACGTGGGCCTTGGCCAGTGCGGCGACGGCCGTCTCCGGCTCGGGCCGCCCGCTGCGCAGAACGGGTACGAAGCCGGCGGTCTCGCCGCTCACGCATTCCTGGCCCAGGGCGGAGAGCACGCCCGACGGGCCGATTTCGAGGTACGTCGTGACGCCGGCCGCTTCGAGGGCCTGCATGCCGTCGAGGAAGCGGACGGCTTCGCGGACGTGCCGGACCCAGAACTCGGCCGAACTCATCTCGTCCGAGACGAGAGACCCGGTCAGGTTGGAGACGAGCGGGATGCGCGGGGCAGTCAAGGACAGCCCCTCCACCACCTGGCGGAAGTCGTCCAGCATGCCGTCCATGTGCGGCGAGTGGAACGCGTGGCTGACGGTGAGGCGCTTGGTCTTGCGGTCGGAGAGGGCCTCCACGACCGCGACGGCGGCGTCCTCGTCACCGGCGATGACCACCGAGGTCGGCCCGTTGACGGCGGCGATGCTCACCCGGTCGGTCAGCAGCGGCAGGACCTCGTCCTCCGAAGCCTGCACCGCGATCATCACACCACCCGAAGGCAGCGCCTGCATCAGCCGGCCGCGCGCCGCCACCAGCGCACACGCGTCGTCCAGCGACAGCACACCCGCCACGTGCGCGGCGGCGATCTCACCGATGGAGTGACCGGACAGGTAGTCGGGCTTCAGGCCCCAGGCCTCGACCAGCCGGAACAGTGCCACCTCGACCGCGAACAGCGCGGGCTGGGTGTAGCGCGTCTCGTCCAGGAGACCTGCGTCCGTGCCGAACAGCACGTCCTTCACCGGCAGTTCGAACCGCGCGCACACCTCGTCCAGGGCGGTCGCGAACACCGGGAAGGTGTCATACAGCTCGCGGCCCATGCCCAGGCGCTGGCTGCCCTGACCGGTGAAGAGGAAGGCGAGCTTGCCGGAGACCGGTGATCCCTCGACCACACCGGCCGACGTACGGCCGTCCGCCAGCGCCGCGAGGCCGGCCAGCAGCCCCTCACGGTCAGCGGCGAAGACCGCCGCCCGGTCCTCGAACAGCGCCTTGCCCGACGCCAACGACCACGCGACGTCCACCGGACGCACATCGGGCGTGGACAGGACGAAGGACTGAAGACGGCGCGCCTGCGCCCGCAGGGCATCTTCACCCTTCGCGGACAGCGTCCACGTCACCACCGGCAGCGGGGCGGCCTCCGCAGATGCCTCTGTCACGTCGGTGACCGGCGGCTGCTCGATGATCGTGTGCGCGTTCGTGCCGCTGATGCCGAACGAAGAGACACCCGCGCGGCGCGGGCGGCCGGTCTCCGGCCACTCCACCGCATCGGTCAGCAGGCGGACATCGCCCGCCTCCCAGTCGATCTGCGAGGAAGGCGCGTCCACGTGCAGCGTCTTCGGCAGCACACCATGCCGCATCGCCATGATCATCTTGATCACACCGGCCACACCGGCAGCAGCCTGCGTGTGACCGATGTTCGACTTGATCGAACCGAGCAGCAGCGGCCGGCCCTCCACCCGCTCCTGGCCATACGTCGCCAGCAGCGCCTGCGCCTCGATCGGGTCACCCAGCCGCGTACCCGTACCGTGCGCCTCCACCGCGTCCACATCCGCGGTCGACAGACCCGCACCGGCCAGCGCCTCACGGATCACCCGCTGCTGCGACGGCCCGTTCGGCGCCGTCAGACCATTGCTCGCACCGTCCTGGTTGACCGCCGAACCACGGACCACCGCCAGCACCGGATGCCCGTGCCGACGCGCGTCCGACAGCCGCTCCACGAGCAGCATGCCCGCACCCTCGGCCCAACCGGTCCCGTCCGCACCCTCCGCGAAGGACTTGCAACGACCATCGGTCGCCAGACCACGCTGGCGGCTGAAGTCAACGAAGGTCTCCGGCGTCGCCATGACCGCGACACCGCCGGCCAGTGCCATGTCGCACTCGCCGTTGCGCAGGGCCTGGATCGCCCAGTGCAGCGCGACTAGGGAGGACGAGCAGGCCGTGTCGACCGTGACGGCCGGACCTTCCAGGCCGAACGCGTACGAAACGCGGCCCGAGGCGATGCTGCCGGAGATACCAGTGCCGAGGTAGCCCTCGACACCCTCGGGCAGCTCTTCGCCGTTGCCGTAGCCGGTCGCATAGTCGTGGTACATGACGCCGGCGAAGACGCCGGTCCGGCTGCCCCGCATGGACGTCGGGTCGATGCCCGCCCGCTCGAAGGCCTCCCACGAGGTTTCCAGCAGCAGCCGCTGCTGCGGGTCCATCGCCAGGGCCTCGCGCGGGGAGATCCCGAAGAACGCCGGGTCGAACTCCGCCGCCTCGTGCAGGAAGCCGCCCTCACGCGTATAAGAGGTACCCGCATGGTCCGGGTCCGGGTGGTAAAGCGCCTCTCCGTTCCAGCCGCGGTCCGTCGGGAACGCGGTGATGCCGTCCTGGCCCGAGGCGACGAGCTGCCACAGGTCCTCGGGCGTCCGCACCCCACCGGGGAAGCGGCAACCCATGCCCACGATCACGATCGGGTCGTCCACCACACCGGTGACCGGCCGAACGCGGGCCATCAGCTGCCCGCGGCCGAGGTTCTGCTCGTCGGCTCCGGTGGTCAAGGCGAGTTCGGCCAGGAGGTGGCGGGCCAGTGCGACAGGGGTCGGGTAATCGAAGATCAGCGTGGGCGGCAGACGCAGACCCGTCTCCGCCTTCAGCACGTTCCGCAGCTCCACGGCCGTCAGGGAGTCGAAGCCCAGATCCCGGAAGGCACGCTCGGCATCCACCGCACCCGCACCCGAGTGACCCAGCACCACGGCAACCCGCCCGCAGACCAGCTCCAGCAGCACACCCTCCCGCTCGGCCACCGGCAGCCCCATCAGCCGTGCGACCAGCGGCGAACCACCCTCCGCACCACCGTCCCGCCGTTCCACCATCCGACGCGCCGGAACCCGTACCAGCGCCCGCAGCAGCGCGGGCGTCGAACCCGCAGCCACCGCCTGCGCCCGCAGCACCGCGACATCCAGGTGCATCGGCAGCAGCACCGCCGCATCCACCACCATCGCCGCATCGAAAAGCGCCAGGCCTTCTTCAGCGGCGAGTGCGGCGACGCCCTCTCGGGCGATACGGCGGAGGTTGGCCTCGTCAAGGCTCGCCGCCATTCCGGCACCGGCTGCGCCGTTCCTGCCCTGCGGGGCCCACAGGCCCCAGGCGAGCGCCGTCGCCGGCAGCCCCTCGGCCCGCCGCTGCTCGGCCAGACCCTCCAGGAACGCGTTCGCCGCAGCGTAACTCGCCTGCCCCGCAGCACCGAACGCCGCAGCCGCACCCGAGAACAACACGAAAGCATCCAGGTCCAAGCCCCTGGTCAGCTCATGCAGGTTCCAGGCCGCATCCACCTTCGGACGCAGCACCCCCGCCACCCGCTCCGCCGTCAACGAAGCCAGCACACCGTCATCCAGCACACCCGCCGTGTGCACCACACCAGTCAGCGGATATTCAGCCGAAACACCATCCAACACAGCGGCCAGCGCATCCCGGTCAGCGATGTCACACGCCACCAGATCGACATGCGCACCCAGCCCGACCAACTCCGCAACAAGCTCATCCGCACCCTCGGCCGCCGGACCCCGACGGCTCGTCAACAACAGCCGCTCCACCCCGAACGCCGTCACCAGATGCCGGGCGAAAAGCCGGCCCAGGCTGCCCGTGGCACCGGTCACCAGCACCGTCCCCGACGGACCGAAACCAGCCTCCGCCCCAGCCCCGCTCTCCGAAGACAGCACACGCACCAGACGCGGAACACTGACCACACCCGCCCGGATCGCCAGCTCCGGCTCACCCGAAGCCAACGCAGCCGCGACAGCCCCGACCCCATCACCATCCAGATCCACATCCAGATCCAGCATCACCAGCTGCCCCGGATTCTCCGACTGCGCCGACCTCAGCAGACCGCGCACCGCGCCACCCGCCAGATCCCTCACACCCGCACCGGCCCCAACAGCCACCGCACCCGACGTCAACCACACCAGACGCATACCGGCGAACCGCTCATCCGCCAGCCACCCCTGCACCAACTCCAACGCCGCACCGACCGCCCCATGGACAGCCTCCACGACACCCTCAGCCGACACCCCGGCAGACGGAGCAACGAACACCGCGTCCGGAACCGGCTCACCCGCCTCCAACGCCACCACGAGGGCATCGACATCGGCGTACTCGGTGACCTGCGCATCCGTAGTACCCAGACCGAACTCGTCCCGGCCCAGTACCGCCCAGCGAAGGTCTGCCGCCTCCACCGGCGCACCGGCCCCGGCAGCCACCCACTCCACGCGGAACAGCGACTCCACGTGAGCGGCACCCGCCGCATTGACCTGCTCGGCAGAAGCCGGACGCAACGTCAGCGACTCCACCGCCGCAACCGGCCGCCCCGACCCGTCCGCCACCCACAACGCCAACGCACGCTGATCACCCGCACCCGTCGCCACCAACCGCATCCGCAGCGCCGAAGCACCCACCGCATACAGAGAGACACCCGCCCACGAGAACGGCAGCTGCGCGCCGGTCTCGGCCGCGGCGGGGTCGCCGTGGCCGATGGCGTGAAGTCCGGCGTCGAGCAGTGCCGGGTGCAGCCCGAACCGGGCCGCGTCCTGATGGCCCTCCTCGGGGAGCGCCACCTCGGTGAAGAGTTCCGTGCCGCGCCGCCATGCGCTCTTCAGTCCCTGGAACAGCGGCCCGTAGGCCATGCCGTCCCCGGCGAGTTCCGCGTAGAGCCCGCTGACGTCGACCGGTACCGCGTCCACCGGCGGCCACACCGCCAGCTCACCGAACTCCGCCGCAGCCTCAGAACGCGCACCACTGGCCAGCACACCCGACCCGTGACGCGTCCACAACTCCTCCCCCACCACATCCTGACGCCGCGAATACACAGCGAACGCCCGCCCACCACCCACAGCCGGCGCCTCCACCACCAACTGCAGCTGGACACCACCCCGCTCGGGCAGCACCAGCGGCGCCTCCAGCGTCAGCTCCTCCACCACATCACAACCGACCTGGTCACCAGCACACAACGCCAGCTCCACAAAAGCCGTACCCGGCAGCAGCACACCACCATGAATCACGTGATCGGCAAGCCAGGGATGCGTCTCCAACGACAGACGACCCGCAAGCAACACCCCACCCGAATCAGCCAGAGCAACCGTCGCACCCAGCAACGGGTGCGCCGCGTCACCAAGGCCGATCGACTCCGGATCCCCACCCGCGAAAGCCACCGCACTGGGCCAGAACCGCTGCCGCTGGAACGCATACGTCGGCAGATCCACCCGCCGCGCACCCGTACCGGCGAAGAAGGCGGACCAGTCCACCTTCGCGCCCTGCACGAACGCCTGGGCCACGGCGCGGACCAGGGATTCCGCCTCAGCCCGGTCCTTGCGGAGCACGGGCACGAAGACGGCGTCCTCGTTCACGCACTCCTGCGCCAGGGCCGACAGGACCCCGTCAGGACCGAGCTCGACGTACGTCGTCACACCCGCGCCCTCCAGGGCGCGGATCCCATCCAGGAAGCGCACAGCATCCCGCACATGCCGGACCCAGAACTCTGCCGAACTCATCTCGTCCGAGACCAGGGCACCGGTCAGGTTGGAGACGACCGGGATGCGCGGGGCGGCGAAGGTGACCCCCTCCGCCACCTTGCGGAAGTCGGCCAGCATGCCGTCCATGTGGGGCGAGTGGAACGCGTGGCTGACCGTCAGCCGCTTGGTCTTGCGCCCCTGCGCCACGAAGGCCTCGGCGACCTTGACCGCCGCGTCCTCGTCACCGGCGATGACCACCGAGGTCGGCCCGTTGACGGCGGCGATGCTCACCCGGTCCGTCAGCAGCGGCAGCACCTCGTCCTCGGACGCCTGGACGGCGATCATGGCGCCGCCTGCGGGCAGGGCCTGCATCAGCCGGCCGCGGGCGGCGACCAGCCTGCACGCGTCGTCCAGGTCCAAGACCCCGGCGGCGTGCGCGGCGGCGATCTCGCCGATGGAGTGCCCGGAGAGGAAGTCGGGCTTCAGCCCCCAGCTCTCCACGAGGCGGAAGAGCGCCACCTCGACCGCGAACAGCGCGGGCTGGGTATAGCCGGTCTGGTCCAGCAGCTCCGCGTCCGTCCCGAACACCACGTCGCGTAGCGGGAGTTCCAGGTGTCCGTCCATGCGGGCGCAGACCGCGTCCAACGCGTCCGCGAACACCGGGAAGGCCTCATACAGCTCACGCCCCATCCCCAGGCGCTGGCTGCCCTGCCCCGTGAACAGGAAGGCCAGCCCGCCGGAGGAAGCCGTACCGCGTACCAGCCCGGGTACGGGCTCACCGGCCGCGAGAGCGTTCAGCGCGGCGGCGAACGCTGCCGGCTCCTCGGCTACGACCGTGGCCCGGTGTTCGAGCGCCGACCGCGACGTGGCCAGGGAGTAGGCGACATCGGCGGGCGACGCGAGGTCCTCGTTCGAGGCGAACCAGGCGCCCAGGCGCTCGGCCTGGACCCGGAGGGCCGCCTCGCTCTTCGCTGACAGCACCCACGGCAGGCCACCGGGACGTGCCTGCGGCAACCCGGCCGGTTCCGTCTGCTCGACCTCCGGGGCCTGCTCGATGATGGTGTGGGCGTTGGTGCCGCTGAAGCCGAACGAGGAGATGCCGGCCCGGCGCGGGCGGCCGGTCTCCGGCCAGTCCCGCCGCTCGGTCAGGATCTCGATGTCGCCCGCCGTCCAGTCGACGTGCGGGGTGGGCTCGTCCACGTGGAGGGTCTGCGGAAGCACCCCGTGCTGCATCGCCAGCACCATCTTGATGACGCCGGCCACACCGGCAGCGGCCTGCGTGTGCCCGATGTTCGACTTGATCGAACCGAGCAGCAGCGGCTCGTGGGCCGACCGCTCCTGGCCGTACGTCGCCAGCAGCGCCTGCGCCTCGATCGGGTCACCCAGCCGGGTCCCCGTACCGTGCGCCTCGACCACGTCCACCTCGGCGGCCGACAGGCCGGCGCTGGCGAGGGCGGCGCGGATGACGCGCTGCTGGGACGGCCCGTTGGGTGCGGTCAGGCCGTTGCTGGCCCCGTCCTGGTTGATCGCCGAGCCGCGGATCACCGCGAGGACCGGGTGCCCGTTGCGACGGGCGTCCGACAGCCGCTCCACGAGCAGCATGCCCACGCCCTCACCCCAGCCCGTACCGTCCGCGCCCGCCGCGAAGGCCTTGATCCGGCCGTCGGCGGCCAGACCACGCTGGCGGCTGAAGTCGATGTACGCGCCCGGCGAGGACATCACGGTGACACCGCCGGCCAGGGCGAGGGAGCACTCGCCGTTGCGCAGGGCCTGAACGGCCCAGTGCAGGGCGACGAGGGAAGCCGAGCACGCCGTGTCGACGGTGACGGCCGGACCCTCCAGCCCGAAGGCGTAGGACAGGCGACCGGAAACGACACTCGCCGCATTGCCGGTACCGAGGAAGCCCTCGATGCCCTCCGGGATGACCTGGAACGTGCCGTCGTAGTCCTGGCCGTTGGTGCCGACGAAGACGCCGGCCTGGCTGCCGCGCACGGTTGCCGGGTCGATCCCGGCGCGCTCGAAGGCCTCCCAGGTGGTCTCCAGCAGGAGCCGCTGCTGCGGGTCCATGGCCAGGGCCTCGCGCGGCGAGATACCGAAGAAGTCGGCGTCGAAGTCGGCGACGTCGTAGATGAACCCGCCCTCACGGGCGTAGAACGTGCCCTGCTGGTCGGGATCCGGGTTGTAGAGCCGCTCCAGGTCCCAACCACGATCGGCCGGGAACTCACCGATGGCGTCACCACCCTCGGACAGCAGACGCCACAGGTCCTCCGGCGTCCGCACACCACCCGGGAAGCGGCAGCTCATCGCCACGATCGCAATCGGGTCGTCGTCCAGGGCCGGGCCCGCGACGACCACCGGACCGGCGATCTCGGCCTGGTTGCCCAGCAGTTCGTCGCGGAGGAAGGCGGTGAGGGCGGAGGCCGTCGGGTAGTCGAAGATCAGCGTCGCCGGCAGGGTCACACCGGTGACGGCGCCGAGCCGGTTGCGCAGCTCGACGGCCGTGAGCGAGTCGAAACCGAGCTCCTTGAAGGCCCGTTCGGCCCCGACGGCGTCGGCGCCGTCGTGCCCGAGTACTGCGGCAACCTGAGCGCGGACCAGCCCGAGCAGCTCCCGCTCCAGCTCGGCCGCACCGAGCCCGGCGAACTTCCCGACCGGCGCACCGACGGATTCCGCACGGGCTGCCGTGCCGGCAGGGCGGGTCTCCGGCAGCTCGGCGAAGAGGGTGCTGGGCCGTACCGCGGTGAAGGCCGGGCCGAACCGCTCCCAGTCCACGTCCGCGACGAGCAGAGCTGCATCACCCGACGAGCTCACGCTCTGGCGCAGGACGGCCATCGCGGTGTCGGGCGCCATGGGCGGCAGCCCCTCACGCCGCATCCGCGCCTCCAGGGCGTCATCAGCGGCCATACCGCTGCCTGCCCACGGACCCCACGCGAGCGAGGTCGCGGCCAGCCCGGCAGCCCGCCGCTGCTCCGCAAGAGCATCCAGATAAGCGTTCGCAGCGGCGTAATTACCCTGACCCGCCGCACCGATGGTCCCGCTCATCGAGGAGAACAGCACGAACGCGGACAGCTCGATCCCGAGCTCGACAGTCAGCTCGTGCAGGTTCAGCGCGGAGACCGCCTTCGCCCGCAGCACTCCCTCGAACCGCTCAGGAGTCAGCGCGTCCAGCACACCGTCATCCAGCACACCCGCGGTATGCACCACAGCCGTCAGCGTCTCGGCCTCAGCAGCAAGCAGCTCCCGCAGCGCCTCCCGGTCAGAAGCGTCACACGCCACCACCGACACATCCACACCCAGGACGCCGAGCTCTTCCACCAGCTCGGCCGCACCGGGCGCATCCACACCCCGGCGGCTGGTCAGCACCAGGCGCTCGGCGCCCGCACCGGCCAGCCAGCGCGCAACCCGACCACCCAGCGCACCCGTACCACCAGTCACCAGCACGGTCCCGGACGGCACCCAAGAACCAGCACCACCGGCAGCCGCACGAACCAGCCGACGCCCGAACACCCCGGAGGACCGGACCGCGACCTGGTCCTCACCGGCAAGACCACCGGCCAGCACACCAGCCAGCCGGCCCATCGCCCGCTCGTCCCACACCTCGGGAAGGTCCACCAGGCCACCCCAGCGCTCCGGAACCTCCAGAGCAGCAACCCGGCCCAGACCCCACACCTGCGCCTGAACCGCAGACACCAGACGATCCGAACGACCCACACTCACCGCACCCCGGGTCAAGCACCACAACGGCGCCCCCACCCCGGCCTCACCCAACACCTGCACCAGCTCAGCCGACGGCACCACACCCGCAGCCTCATCCAGCGCCAACAACGACACCACACCAGCCACAGGACCGGCCCCGGTCAGCAGCCCAGCCAGCGCGGCCCGGTCCGTACCGGCCTCGACCACGAGGCGGCGTACCTCGGCACCGCGCGCCGCCAGCCCCTCCACCACAGCCGAGTCATCCACACCACCGGCCGGAACAACCACCAGCCACACCCCGGAAAGCCGCGCACCCCCCACGGAGTCCGTCAGCGGCTTCCAGGACACCCGGTACCGCCACGCGTCGACCTCGGACTGGGTCCGCAGGCCGCGGCGCCACGCCGAGAGGGCCGGCAGGACCGAGCTCCACGCGCCCTCGTCCTCCATCTCCAGCGTGTCGGCGAGGGACTCCATGTCCTCACGCTCCACCGCGTCCCAGAAACGGGAGTCCAGATCACCCGCGAGACCGTTCCGCGCAGCCGCGCCCGTCAGTTGCAGCCAGTAGCGCTGGCGCTGGAAGGCGTACGTCGGGAGCTCGATCCGGCGGGCGCCGGTACCGGCGAAGAAGGCGGACCAGTCCACCTCCACACCCCGCACATGTGCCTGGGCCACGGCGCCGACGAACGTCTCGGCCTCGACCCGTCCTGCGCGCAGGACGGGGAGGAAGGCGGTGTCGGCGTCACCGGTCAGGCAGTCCTGCGCCAGCGCCGACAGCACCCCGTCGGGGCCGAGTTCGAGGTACGTCGTCACGCCGGCCGCTTCGAGGGCCTGCATGCCGTCGAGGAAGCGCACGGCTTCGCGGACGTGCCGGACCCAGAACTCGGCCGAACTCATCTCGCCCGAGACGAGAGACCCGGTCAGGTTGGAGACGAGCGGGATGCGCGGGGCAGCGAAGGACAGCCCCTCCACCACCTGGCGGAACTCGTCCAGCATGCCGTCCATGTGCGGCGAGTGGAACGCGTGGCTGACGGTCAGCCGCTTGGACTTGCGATCCGCGAAGGCCTCCACGACCGCAACCGCCGCGTCCTCGTCACCGGCGATCACGACCGAACGCGGACCATTGACGGCGGCGATGCTCACCCGGTCGGTCAGCAGCGGCAGGACCTCGTCCTCCGACGCCTGCACCGCGATCATCACGCCACCGGCCGGCAGCGCCTGCATCAGCCGGCCGCGCGCCGCCACCAGCGCACACGCGTCCTCCAGCGACAACACCCCCGCCACATGCGCGGCGGCGATCTCACCGATGGAGTGACCGGACAGGTAGTCGGGCTTCAGGCCCCAGGCCTCGACCAGCCGGAACAGTGCCACCTCCACCGCGAACAGCGCGGGCTGGGTGTAGCGCGTCTCGTCCAGGAGACCTGCGTCCGTACCGAACAGCACGTCCTTAAGCGGCAGTTCGAACCGCGCGCACACCTCGTCCAGGGCGGTCGCGAACACCGGGAAGGTGTCATACAGCTCGCGGCCCATGCCCAGGCGCTGGCTGCCCTGACCGGTGAAGAGGAAGGCGAGCTTGCCGGAGACCGGTGATCCCTCGACCACACCGGCCGACGTACGGCCGTCCGCCAGCGCCGCGAGGCCGGCCAGCAGCCCCTCACGGTCAGCGGCGAAGACCGCCGCCCGGTCCTCGAACAGCGCCTTGCCCGACGCCAACGACCACGCGACATCGAGCGGACGCGCATCCACCGCGGACAGCACGTACGACTCAAGCTGACGCGCCTGCGCCCGCAGGGCGTCCTCACCCTTTGCCGAGAGCACCCAGGGCACCATCGGCAGCGCTACGCCCACGCCCGGTACCTCTGTCACGTGGGTGACCGGCGGCTGCTCGATGATCGTGTGCGCGTTCGTGCCGCTGATGCCGAACGAGGACACGCCCGCGCGGCGCGGGCGGCCGGTCTCCGGCCACTCCACCGCATCGGTCAGCAGGCGGACATCGCCCGCCTCCCAGTCGATCTGCGAGGAAGGCGCGTCCACGTGCAGCGTCTTCGGCAGCACTCCATGCCGCATCGCCATGATCATCTTGATCACACCGGCCACACCGGCAGCAGCCTGCGTGTGACCGATGTTCGACTTGATCGAACCGAGCAGCAGCGGCCGGCCCTCCGCCCGCTCCTGGCCGTACGTCGCCAGCAGCGCCTGCGCCTCGATCGGGTCACCCAGCCGCGTACCCGTACCGTGCGCCTCCACCGCGTCCACATCCGCGGTCGACAGACCCGCACCGGCCAGCGCCTCACGGATCACCCGCTGCTGCGACGGCCCGTTCGGCGCCGTCAGACCATTGCTCGCACCGTCCTGGTTGACCGCCGAACCACGCACCACCGCCAGCACCGGATGCCCGTGCCGACGCGCGTCCGACAGCCGCTCCACCAGCAGCATGCCCGCACCCTCGGCCCAACCGGTCCCGTCCGCACCCTCCGCGAAGGACTTGCAACGACCATCGGTCGCCAGACCACGCTGGCGGCTGAAGTCAATGAACGTCTCCGGCGTCGCCATGACCGCGACACCGCCGGCCAGTGCCATGTCGCACTCGCCGTTGCGCAGGGCCTGGATCGCCCAGTGCAGCGCGACCAGCGACGAGGAGCACGCCGTGTCGACGGTGACCGCCGGGCCCTCCAGGCCGAAGGTGTAGGCGATACGGCCGGAGGCGATGCTGCCGGCGTTCCCGGTGCCGAGGTATCCCTCGACGCCCTCGGGCAGTTCGTCTCCCGCACCGGCGCCGTCTCCGATGCCGATGCCGCTCACGTAGTCGTGGTACATGACGCCGGCGAAGACGCCGGTCCGGCTGCCCCGCATGGACATCGGGTCGATGCCCGCCCGCTCGAAGGCCTCCCACGAGGTCTCCAGCAGCAGCCGCTGCTGCGGGTCCATCGCCAGGGCCTCGCGCGGGGAGATCCCGAAGAACGCCGGGTCGAACTCCGCCGCCTCGTGCAGGAAGCCGCCCTCACGCGTGTAAGAGGTACCCGCATGGTCCGGGTCCGGGTGGTAAAGCGCCTCTCCGTTCCAGCCGCGGTCCGTCGGGAACGCGGTGATGCCGTCCCCGCCCGAGGCGACGAGCTGCCACAGGTCCTCGGGCGTCCGCACCCCACCGGGGAAGCGGCAGCCCATGCCCACGATCACGATCGGGTCGTCCGCCACACCCGCAGCGATCCGTACCGGCGTCCGCCGACCGTGCTCAACCCGGTCACCAGCTCCGCTGGTCACGGCGAGTTCGGCCAGGAGGTGGCGGGCCAGTGCGACAGGGGTCGGGTAATCGAAGATCAGCGTGGGCGGCAGACGCAGACCCGTCTCCGCCTTCAGCACGTTCCGCAGCTCCACGGCCGTCAGGGAGTCGAAGCCCAGATCCCGGAAGGCACGCTCGGCATCCACCGCACCCGCACCCGAGTGACCCAGCACCACGGCAACCCGCCCGCAGACCAGCTCCAGCAGCACACCCTCCCGCTCGGCCACCGGCAGCCCCATCAGCCGCGCGACCAGCGGCGAACCACCCTCCGCACCACCGTCCCGCCGTTCCACCATCCGACGCGCCGGAACCCGTACCAGCGCCCGCAGCAGCGCGGGCGTCGAACCCGCAGCCACCGCCTGCGCCCGCAGCACCGCAACATCCAGGTGCATCGGCAGCAGCACCGCCGCATCCACCACCATCGCCGCATCGAAAAGCGCCAGGCCCTCGTCGGCCGCCAGCGCGCCGACCCCGTCCCGAGCGATGCGCCGCAGATCGACCTCGTCGAGCCGACCCGCCATACCGCTGCCACCGCTCTGCGGGGCCCACAGGCCCCAGGCGAGCGCCGTCGCCGGCAGCCCCTCGGCCCGCCGCTGCTCGGCCAGACCCTCCAGGAACGCGTTCGCCGCAGCGTAACTCGCCTGCCCCGCAGCACCGAACGCCGCAGCCGCACCCGAGAACAACACGAAAGCATCCAGGTCCAAGCCCCTGGTCAGCTCATGCAGGTTCCAGGCCGCATCCACCTTCGGACGCAGCACCCCCGCCACCCGCTCCGCCGTCAACGAAGCCAGCACACCGTCATCCAGCACACCCGCCGTGTGCACCACACCAGTCAGCGGATATTCAGCCGAAACACCATCCAGCACAGCGGCCAGCGCATCCCGGTCAGCGATGTCACACGCCACCAGATCGACATGCGCACCCAGCCCGACCAACTCCGCAACAAGCTCATCCGCACCCTCGGCCGCCGGACCCCGACGGCTCGTCAACAACAGCCGCTCCACCCCGAACGCCGTCACCAGATGCCGGGCGAAAAGCCGGCCCAGGCTGCCCGTGGCACCGGTCACCAGCACCGTCCCCGACGGACCGAAACCAGCCTCCGCCCCAGCCCCGCTCTCCGAAGACAGCACACGCACCAGACGCGGAACACTGACCACACCCGCCCGGATCGCCAGCTCCGGCTCACCCGAAGCCAACGCAGCCGCGACAGCCCCGACCCCATCACCATCCAGATCCACATCCAGATCCAGCATCACCAGCTGCCCCGGATTCTCCGACTGCGCCGACCTCAGCAGACCGCGCACCGCGCCACCCGCCAGATCCCTCACACCCGCACCGGCCCCAACAGCCACCGCACCCGACGTCAACCACACCAGACGCATACCGGCGAACCGCTCATCCGCCAGCCACCCCTGCACCAACTCCAACGCCGCACCGACCGCCCCATGGACAGCCTCCACGACACCCTCAGCCGACACCCCGACAGACGGAGCAACGAACACCGCGTCCGGAACCGGCTCACCCGCCTCCAACGCCACCGCGAAGGCGTCCACATCGGCGTACTCGGTGACCTGGACGACGCCCGTGCTTCCGAGGCCCATCTCGTCCCGGCCCAGCACCGCCCATCGCAGCTCCCCGACGGGAGCCTCCTGCGGGGCCGCAGCCGTCCACTCCACGCGGAACAGCGACTCCACGTGAGCGGCACCCGCCGCGTTGACCTGCTCGGCAGAAGCCGGACGCAACGTCAGCGACTCCACCGCCGCAACCGGCCGCCCCGACCCGTCCGCCACCCACAACGCCAGCGCACGCTGATCACCCGCACCCGTTGCCACCAACCGCATCCGCAGCGCCGAAGCACCCACCGCATACAGAGAGACACCGGCCCACGAGAACGGAAGCAGCGCACCCGAATCGGCCTGCCCTGACGGGTCGCCGTGGCCGATGGCGTGGAGTCCCGCGTCGAGCAGTGCCGGGTGCAGTCCGAACCGGGACGCGTCTCGGCGCCCGTCCTCCGGCAGCAGTACCTCCGTGAACAGGTCGTCTCCGCGCCTCCAGGCGGCCTTCAGTCCCTGGAACAGCGGCCCGTAGGAGACACCACCCTCCGCCAGCTCCGCGTAGAGCCCGCTGACGTCGACCGGTACCGCGTCCACCGGCGGCCACACCGCCAGCTCACCGAACTCCGCCGCAGCCTCGGAACGCGCACCACTGGCCAGCACACCCGACCCGTGACGCGTCCACAACTCCTCCCCCACCACATCCTGACGCCGCGAATACACAGCGAACGCCCGCCCACCACCCACAGCCGGCGCCTCCACCACCAACTGCAGCTGGACACCACCCCGCTCGGGCAGCACCAGCGGCGCCTCCAGCGTCAGCTCCTCCACCACATCACAACCGACCTGGTCACCAGCACACAACGCCAGCTCCACAAAAGCCGTACCCGGCAGCAGCACACCACCATGAATCACGTGATCGGCAAGCCAGGGATGCGTCTCCAACGACAGACGACCCGCAAGCAACACCCCACCCGAATCAGCCAGAGCAACCGTCGCACCCAGCAACGGGTGCGCCGCGTCACCAAGGCCGATCGACTCCGGATCCCCACCCGCGAAAGCCACCGCACTGGGCCAGAACCGCTGCCGCTGGAACGCATACGTCGGCAGATCCACCCGCCGCGCACCCGTACCGGCGAAGAACGCCGACCAATCGACGTCCACACCCTCTGCATGCACCTGCGCGAGACCGCCCACCAGGGACTTCGCCTCAGCCCGGCCCTTGCGGAGCACGGGCACGAAGACGGCGTCCTCGTTCACGCACTCCTGCGCCAGCGCCGACAGGACCCCGTCAGGACCGAGCTCGACGTACGTCGTCACACCCGCGCCCTCCAGGGCCCGGATCCCATCCAGGAAGCGCACAGCATCCCGCACATGCCGGACCCAGAACTCGGCCGAGCCCATCTCGTCCGAGACCAGGGCACCGGTCAGGTTCGACACCACCGGGATCCGCGGAGCCGCGAAGGTGATGCCCTCCGCCACCTGGCGGAAGTCGTCCAGCATGCCGTCCATGTGCGGCGAGTGGAACGCGTGGCTCACGGTCAGCCGCTTGGACTTGCGACCGGCGAACGCCTCCACGACCGCAACAGCCGCGTCCTCGTCACCGGCGATCACGACCGAACGCGGACCATTGACGGCGGCGATGCTCACCCGGTCCGTCAGCAGCGGCAGGACCTCGTCCTCCGACGCCTGCACCGCGATCATCACGCCACCACCCGGCAGCGCCTGCATCAACCGCCCGCGCGCCGCCACCAGCGCACACGCGTCCTCCAGCGACAACACACCCGCCACATGCGCGGCAGCGATCTCACCGATCGAATGCCCGGACACGAAGTCCGGCGTCACCCCCCAGGCCTCGACCAGCCGGAACAGCGCCACCTCCACCGCGAACAGCGCGGGCTGGGTATAGCCGGTCTGGTCCAGCAGCTCCGCGTCCGCCCCGAACATCACCTCGCGCAGCGAGAGTTCCAGATGTCCGTCCATGCGGGCGCAGACCGCGTCCAACGCGTCCGCGAACACCGGGAAGGCCTCATACAGCTCACGCCCCATCCCCAGGCGCTGGCTGCCCTGCCCCGTGAACAGGAAGGCGGTGCGGCCGTCACCGGCCGTGCCCGTCGTCGTCCGGGGTGTGGGCTCGCCGGCAGCAAGGCGCGTCAGTGCGTCGCGCAGGCCCTCGCCGTCGTCCCCGGCATCCGCGACGAGGACGATGCCCGCCCGGTGGTCGAGGTGGGCACGGCTCGTGGCGAGGGAGTAGGCCAGGTCGAGGGCGTCCGGGTGCCCCGCGCCGTCGGCCGCCTCCAGGTGCGCGGTCAGGGCCGCCGCCTGGGCCCGGACGGCCTCCTTGGTCTTGCCGGAGAGGAGGTAAGGGAGGACACCGGCCGGGCGTACGGCCGGCAGCGCGTCGGGGGTCTCGGACGGCTCGGCGTCCGGGGCCTGCTCGATGATGGTGTGCGCGTTGGTGCCGCTGATGCCGAAGGAAGAGACGCCCGCGCGGCGGGGGCGGCCGGTCTCCGGCCACTCCATCGACTCGGTCAGCAGCTCGACCTCACCGGCCGACCAGTCGACGTGCGGGGTCGGCGCGTCCACGTGCAGGGTCTGCGGAAGCACCCCGTGCCGCATCGCCAGCACCATCTTGATGACACCGGCCACACCGGCAGCAGCCTGCGTGTGCCCGATGTTCGACTTGATCGAACCGAGCAGCAGCGGCCGGCCCTCGGGCCGGTCCTGGCCGTACGTCGCCAGCAGCGCCTGCGCCTCGATCGGGTCACCCAGCTTCGTACCCGTACCGTGCGCCTCGACCACGTCCACCTCGGCTGCCGACAGACCCGCACTGGCCAGCGCCTGCCGGATCACCCGCTGCTGCGAAGGCCCGTTCGGCGCCGTCAGACCATTGCTCGCACCGTCCTGGTTGATCGCCGAACCCCGCACCACCGCGAGGACCGGGTGCCCGTTGCGACGCGCGTCCGACAGCCGCTCCACGAGCAGCATGCCGACACCCTCACCCCAGCCCGTACCGTCCGCACCCTCCGCGAACGCCTTGATCCGCCCGTCCTCCGCCAGCCCACGCTGACGGCTGAAGTCGATGAAGTTCTCGGGCGTCGACATGACCGTGACACCGCCGGCCAGCGCCATGGTGCACTCGCCCTGACGCAGCGCCTGGACCGCCCAGTGCAGGGCGACGAGGGACGAGGAGCAGGCGGTGTCGACCGTCACGGCCGGGCCTTCGAGGCCGAGGACGTACGAGACGCGGCCGGACATGACGCTGCCCGCGTTGCCCGTGCCGACGTGGCCTTCAAGACCGTCCTGTTCGCGGGCCACCAGGGAGAGGTAGTCCTGCCCATTGGTGCCGATGAAGACACCGGCCTGGCTGCCGCGCAGCGTCCCGGCATCGATGCCGGCCCGCTCGAAGGCCTCCCACGCCGTCTCCAGCAGCAGGCGCTGCTGCGGGTCCATGGCCAGGGCCTCGCGCGGCGAGATCCCGAAGAAGTCTGCGTCGAACTCCGCCGCACCGGCGAGGAATCCGCCCTCACGGGCGTACGAGGTTCCCGCCTGGTCCGGGTCGGGGCTGTACAGCCGGTCCAGGTTCCAGCCGCGGTCGGCCGGGAACTCGGCGACCGCGTCGGTGCCCTGGGCGAGGAGGCGCCAGAGGTCCTCCGGCGTCCGCACCCCACCCGGGAAGCGGCAGCTCATCGCCACGATCGCGATCGGGTCGCCGTCGACGGCCGAGGCGACGGGCAGCAGGGCGCCGGATACCGAGACGCTGCCCACGAGCTCGATACGGAGGTACTCGGCCAGGGCTGCGGAGGTGGGGTAGTCGTAGACGAGGGTGACGGGGAGCCGCAGCTCCGTCGCCGCGCCGAGCCGGTTGCGCAGCTCGACGGCGGTGAGGGAGTCGAAGCCCAGCTCCTTGAAGGCGCGTTCGGCACCCACCGCTTCGGCGCCGCCGTGACCGAGTACGGCCGCGACGTGCGTACGGACCAGGTCCAGGAGCTCCCGCTCCTGCTCGGCGGGCGCGAGCACCGCGAGCCGGCCGGACAGGGTGAGCGGTCGCCCGGCGTCCGCGTGCGCCTGCCCGTGGGCCCCGGATGCGGACTGGGCGGAGCGGTTCTCGCGTACGTCGCTCAGCTGGCCGAACAGTGGGCTGGGGCGTACGGCGGTGTGGTGGGAGAGGTACCGCTCCCACTCGACGTCGGCGACCGTGACGGCGACGTCATGGGCACCGACAGCCTGCCGCAGCGCACGGATCGCGCGCTGCGCGTCCATGGGCGGCACGCCGTCGCGGCGCATGCGCGCCTCAAGGGCGTCATCAGCGGCCATACCACCCTCGGCCCACGGACCCCACGCGAGCGAGGTCGCGGCCAGCCCGGCGGCCCGCCGCTGCTCCGCAAGAGCATCCAGATAAGCGTTCGCAGCGGCGTAATTACCCTGACCGGCCGCACCGATGGTCCCGCTCATCGAGGAGAACAGCACGAACGCGGACAGCTCGATCCCGAGCTCGACAGTCAGCTCGTGCAGGTTCAGCGCCGACGTGGCCTTCGCCCGCAGCACGCCCTCGAACCGCTCAGGAGTCAGCGCCTCCAGCACACCGTCATCCAGCACACCCGCGGTATGCACCACAGCCGTCAGCGTCTCGGCCTCAGCAGCAAGCAGCTCCCGCAGCGCCTCCCGGTCAGCAGCGTCACACGCCACCACCGACACCTCGACGCCCGTCTCCGCGAGCTCCGCCGCCAACTCGGCGGCACCCGGCGCATCCACACCCCGGCGACTGGTCAGCACCAGGCGCTCGGCGCCCGCGCCGGCCAGCCAGCGCGCCACATGGGCGCCGAGGGCACCCGTACCGCCCGTGACCAGCACCGTCCCGGACGGCACCCAAGAACCAGCACCACCGGCAGCCGCACGAACCAGCCGACGCCCGAACACCCCGGAGGACCGGACCGCGACCTGATCCTCACCGGCAAGACCACCGGCCAGCACACCGGCCAGCCGGGCCATCGCCCGCTCGTCCCACACCTCGGGAAGGTCCACCAGGCCACCCCAGCGCTCCGGAACCTCCAGAGCGGCAACCCGGCCCAGACCCCACACCTGCGCCTGAACCGCAGAGACAAGGCGGTCCGAACGGCCCACACTCACCGCACCCCGGGTCAGGCACCACAACGGCGCCCCCACCCCGGCGTCGCCCAGTGCCTGCACGAGGGCGGCCGTCGCGACGACTCCCGCGGCCTCGTCCAGCGCCAACAACGACACCACACCAGCCACAGGACCCGTCGCCCCAGCCAGCGCGGCACGCACCGCACCACCCTCGACCACCACCCGAAGGACCTCAGCCCCCCGAGCCGCCAGCCCCTCCACCACAGCCGCCGCCAGGGCATCGTCCTCAGCCGCACCCGGTACGACGACGATCCATGCGCCGCGCGGCGCCCCGGAGGACAGGGCCGCCGCCGTGAGCGGCTTCCAGGACACCCGGTAGCGCCAGCCGTCGACCTGCGCCTGCTCCTGGGTCTGCCGGCGCCACGCCGACAGCGCGGGGACGAAGTCGCTGAAGCTCGCGTCGTCCTCCACCTCCAGTTCGGACAGCAGGGTCACGAGGTCGCCGCGCTCCACGGCGTCCCAGAAGCGTGCGTCGACCCCGTCGGCCCCGGCGTCCGCCAGGGCCCGCGCCGGGCTTCCGCCGGCCAGGACCGGCTCCGGCCAGAAGCGCCGACGCTGGAAGGCGTACGTCGGCAGTTCCACCCGCCGCGCACCCGTACCGGCGAAGAAGGCGGACCAGTCCACCTTCGCGCCCCGCACGAACGCCTGGGCGACGGCGCGGACCAGGGATTCCGCCTCAGCCCGGTCCTTGCGGAGCACGGGCACGAAGACGGCGTCCTCGTTCACGCACTCCTGCGCCAGCGCCGACAGGACCCCGTCAGGACCGAGCTCGACGTACGTCGTCACACCCGCGCCTTCCAGGGCGCGGATGCCGTCCAGGAACCGCACGGCATCCCGCACATGCCGGACCCAGAACTCGGCCGAGTCCATCTCATCGGAAACGATCGAACCAGTCAGGTTCGACACCACCGGGATACGTGGGGCGGCGAAGGTGAGGCCCTCCACCACCTGGCGGAAGTCGTCCAGCATGCCGTCCATGTGCGGCGAGTGGAACGCGTGGCTCACGGTCAGCCGCTTGGACTTGCGACCGGCGAACGCCTCCACGACCGCAACAGCCGCGTCCTCGTCACCGGCGATCACGACCGAACGCGGACCATTGACGGCGGCGATGCTCACCCGGTCCGTCAGCAGCGGCAGGACCTCGTCCTCCGACGCCTGCACCGCGATCATCACGCCACCACCCGGCAGCGCCTGCATCAACCGCCCGCGCGCCGCCACCAGCGCACACGCGTCCTCCAGCGACAACACACCCGCCACATGCGCGGCAGCGATCTCACCGATCGAATGCCCGGACACGAAGTCCGGCGTCACCCCCCAGGCCTCGACCAGCCGGAACAGCGCCACCTCCACCGCGAACAGCGCCGGCTGCGTGAACTCCGTACGGTCGAGGGTCTCCCCCTCGGCCCCGAAGATGACGTCCATCAGCGGCACGTCGAGCCGGCTGTCGAACCGCGCGCAGACGGCGTCCAGCGCGTCCGCGAAGACCGGGAAGGTCTCGTACAGCTCACGCCCCATGCCGAGGCGCTGGCTGCCCTGCCCCGTGAAGAGGAACGCCAGCCCGCCACCGGCGACCTCGCCCTGTACCAGCCCCGGCACCTGATCTCCGGCGGCGATCCCGCGCAGGCCGGCCGTCAGCGCCTCGTGGCCCTCGGAGCCCGCGAGCAGGACGGCCCGCGTCTCGAACTTCGACCGCTGGGCGGCGAGCGAGTACGCGGTGTCCGCCAGGGCGGCCTGCGGGTCGCCGCTCAGCCAGGTGGCGAGCTGCGCCGCCTGGGCGCGCAGCCCGGCGGGGTTCTTCCCGGTGACGACGACGGGCAGGACGGGTGCGGTGCCACGGGTCGGGGCGTCGGGCGCCGCGACCTCCTCCGCTTCCGAGATCGGGGCCTGCTCGATGATGGTGTGCGCGTTGGTGCCGCTCAGGCCGAATGAGGACACGCCCGCGCGGCGCGGGCGGCCGGTCTCCGGCCACTCCATCGACTCGGTCAGCAGCTCGACCTCACCGGCCGTCCAATCGACGTGCGGGGTCGGCGCGTCCACGTGGAGGGTCTGCGGAAGCACCCCGTGCCGCATCGCCAGCACCATCTTGATGACACCGGCCACACCGGCAGCAGCCTGCGTGTGCCCGATGTTCGACTTGATCGAACCGAGCAGCAGCGCCCGGCCCTCCGCCCGGTCCTGCCCGTACGTCGCCAGCAGCGCCTGCGCCTCGATCGGGTCACCCAGCTTCGTACCCGTACCGTGCGCCTCGACCACGTCCACCTCGGCCGCCGACAGACCCGCACTGGCCAGCGCCTGCCGGATCACCCGCTGCTGCGACGGCCCGTTCGGCGCCGTCAGACCATTGCTCGCACCGTCCTGGTTGATCGCCGAACCCCGCACCACCGCGAGGACCGGGTGCCCGTTGCGACGGGCATCCGACAGCCGCTCCACGAGCAGCATGCCGACACCCTCACCCCAGCCCGTACCGTCCGCACCCTCCGCGAACGCCTTGATCCGCCCGTCCTCCGCCAGCCCACGCTGACGGCTGAAGTCGACGAAGGCGTCCGGGGTGGACATCACGGTCACGCCACCGGCGAGCGCCATGGTGCACTCGCCCTGACGCAGCGCCTGAACGGCCAGGTGGAGGGCGACGAGGGACGAGGAGCAGGCGGTGTCGACCGTGATGGCCGGGCCTTCGAGGCCGAAAACGTACGACAGGCGTCCGGAGACCACGCTCGCCGCGTTGCCGGTGCCGACGTGGCCTTCGAGGCCGTCGGCCTCGCCTGCGACGAGGGAGAGGTAGTCCTGCCCGTTGGTGCCGACGAAGACGCCGGCCCGGCTGCCCTTCAGTGCGGCGGGGTCGATGCCGGCGCGCTCGAAGGCCTCCCACGCCGTCTCCAGCAGCAGGCGCTGCTGCGGGTCCATTGCCAGGGCCTCGCGCGGCGAGATCCCGAAGAAGTCGGCGTCGAAGTCGGCGACGTCGTAGAGGAAGCCGCCCTCACGTGTGTGGGACGTGCCCGGTCGCTCCGGGTCGGCGTCGTAGAGGCGTTCCAGGTCCCAGCCGCGGTCGACCGGGAACTCGGCGACCGCGTCGGTGCCCTGGGCGAGGAGGCGCCAGAGGTCCTCCGGCGTCCGCACCCCACCCGGGAAACGGCAGCTCATCGCCACGATCGCGATCGGGTCGCCGTCGGTCTCCACCGCCATCGGCAGTGCGGCGTCCACCGTCGGCGCGCTGCCCACCAGCTCGCCGCGCAGGTACTCGGCCAGGGCGGCGGAGGTGGGGTAGTCGTACACGAGCGTGGTGGGGAGCTTGAGGCCGCTCGCCGCGCCGAGGCGGTTGCGCAGGTCGACGGCGGTGAGGGAGTCGAAGCCCAGCTCCTTGAAGGCGCGTTCGGCACCGACGGCGTCCGAGCCCTCGTGTCCGAGGACGGCGGCGACCTGGGTACGGACCAGGGCGAGCAGCTCGCGCTCCTGCTCGGCCCGCGGCAGCTCGGCCAGCTTCGCGAACGTCGCACCCGCGACGTCGGCGCCCGTCACCACGGTTCCGTGACCGGTGATCGCAGCCTCGCCCGCCGCGGCGACGGTGACGAAGTCACGGATCAGCGGGTTGGGTCGGACGGCCGCCACTACGGCCGCGTACCGGTCCCAGGCGATGTCCGCGACGGTCAGCGCGGTTTCACCTGCGCCCACGGCCTGCGCCAGCGCGGCGATCGCCGCGTCGGGAGCCATCGGCGGTACGCCGTCGCGGCGCATGCGCGCGTCCATCGCCTCGTCGGCGGCCATACCGCTGCCTGCCCACGGACCCCACGCGAGCGAGGTCGCGGCCAGCCCGGCAGCCCGCCGCTGCTCCGCAAGAGCATCCAGGTAAGCGTTCGCAGCGGCGTAATTACCCTGACCCGCCGCACCGATGGTCCCGCTCATCGAGGAGAACAGCACGAACGCGGACAGCTCGATCCCGAGCTCGACAGTCAGCTCGTGCAGGTTCAGCGCGGAGACCGCCTTCGCCCGCAGCACGCCCTCGAACCGCTCAGCAGTCAGCGCCTCCAGCACACCGTCATCCAGCACACCCGCGGTATGCACCACAGCCGTCAGCGTCTCGGCCTCAGCAGCAAGCAGCTCCCGCAGCGCCTCCCGGTCAGCAGCGTCACACGCCACCACCGACACCTCGACACCCGTCTCCGCGAGCTCCGCCGCCAACTCGGCGGCACCCGGCGCATCCACACCCCGGCGACTGGTCAGCACCAGGCGCGCGGCACCCGCACCGGCCAGCCACCGCGCAACCCGACCACCCAGAGCACCCGTACCGCCCGTGACCAGCGCAGTCCCGGACGGCACCCAAGAGCCCGAGCCCCCGGCAGCCGCACGAACCAGCCGACGCCCGAACACACCCGAAGCCCGGACCGCGACCTGGTCCTCACCGGCAAAACCACCCGCCAGCACACCAGCCAGCCGGCCCATCACCCGCTCGTCCCACACCTCGGGAAGATCCACCAGGCCACCCCAGCGCTCCGGAACCTCCAGAGCAGCAACCCGGCCCAGACCCCACACCTGCGCCTGAACCGCAGACACCAGACGATCCGAACGACCCACACTCACCGCACCCCGGGTCAAGCACCACAACGGCGCCCCCACCCCGGCCTCACCCAACACCTGCACCAGCTCAGCCGACGGCACCACACCCGCAGCCTCATCCAGCGCCAGCAACGACACCACACCAGCCACAGGACCCGTCGCCCCAGCCAGCGCGGCACGCACCGCACCACCCTCGACCACCACCCGAAGGACCTCAGCCCCCCGAGCCGCCAGCCCCTCCACCACAGCCGAGTCATCCACACCACCGGCCGGAACAACCACCAGCCACACCCCGGAAAGCCGCGCACCCCCCACGGAGTCCGCCACCGGCTTCCACGTGTCGCGGTAGCGCCAGCCGTCCACCTCGGACTGGGTCCGCACCCGGCGGCGCCAGGCCGACAGGGCCGGGACGACCTCGCTCAGCGGCTGCTCCCCGTCCGCGTCCAGTTCCAGCGCGGCGGCGAGCGCGGCCACGTCCTGGTGCTCGACCGCGTCCCAGAACTCGGTGTCGGCCGGGTCGCTCCCGTAGCCGGACGTGTGGGCCGACTCGGTCTCCGCCGTGCGGGAGTTCATCCAGTAGCGCTGCCGCTGGAAGGCGTACGTCGGCAGTTCCACGCTCCGGGCGCCGGTACCGGCGTAGCAGGCGGCCCAGTCCACGTCCGTGCCCCGGACGAACATGCGGGCGACAGCGTCGAGCAGGGTGGCCGGCTCGGAGCGGCCCGCGCGCAGGGCGGAGGCGAAGCCCGGGTTGGCGGGGTCCTGCGGGTCGGTGACCAGGCAGTCGTGTGCCATGGCGGTGAGGACGGGGTCGGGGCCGAGTTCCAGGAAGGAGTCGGCGCCGCGGGCCCGCAGGGTGCGGACGCCGTCGAGGAAGCGGACGGCCTCGCGGACGTGGCGGACCCAGTGCTCGGGATCGGCCAGTTCGGCGGCGGTGGCCGTGGTGCCGGTGAGGAGGGAGACGACGGGGAGGGTGGGTGCGGCGTAGTCGAGGACCTGCGCCACGCGGCGGAACTCGTCGAGCATGGCGTCCATGTGCGGCGAGTGGAAGGCGTGGCTCACCGTCAGCCGCTTGGACTTGCGATCGGCGAACGCCTCCACCACGGCAACGGCGGCGTCCTCGTCACCCGCGATCACCACCGACATGGGCCCGTTGACGGCGGCGATGCTCACGCGCTCGGTCAGCAGCGGCAGGACCTCGTCCTCCGACGCCTGCACCGCGATCATCACGCCACCACCCGGCAGCGCCTGCATCAACCGGCCGCGCGCCGCCACCAGGGCGCACGCGTCGTCCAGGGAGAAGACACCCGCCACGTGCGCGGCGGCGATCTCGCCGATCGAGTGTCCGGCGACGAAGTCGGGCTTCACGCCCCACGATTCAACGAGCCGGTAGAGGGCGACCTCGATCGCGAAGAGGGCCGGCTGGGTGTAGCCGGTCTGGTGCAGCAGGGCGGCTTCGGGGGTGCCCTCCTCGGCGAACAGGACGTCGAGGAGGGGGGTGTCGAGCTGCTCGTTCAGGTACCAGCAGGCGTCGTCGAGGGCGTCGGCGAACACCGGCTGGGTCTCGTACAGTTCGCGGCCCATGTCCAGGCGCTGGCTGCCCTGGCCGGTGAACAGGACGGCGGTGCGTCCGGTGGCCGGGGCGGCGTGGACGACGGCGGGGGTATCGGTGGCGTCGGCGAGGGCGTGCAGGCCGCGGCGGAGGGCGGCACGGTCGTCGCCGAGGACGACGGCGCGGTGGTCGAAGCGGCCGCGGTTGGCGGCGAGGGAGTGGCCGATGTCGAGGGGGTCGGCGTCGGGGTGGGTGTCGAGCCAGTCGGCGAGTCGCCGGGCGGCGGCGCGCAGGGCCTCGGGGGTCTTTGCGGACAGTGCCCAGGGCAGCGGTCCGGACGGCTCGCCCGCCTCCCCGGCCGTCTGCCCGGAAGGCCGGTCCGCCGCTCCCGTCTCTCCGGCCGTTTCGCGGTCTTCGGCGGGCGGTTCCTCGATGATGCCGTGGGCGTTGGTGCCGCTCATGCCGAAGGAGGAGACGCCGGCGCGGCGCGGGGTACCGGTCGCGGGCCACTCGACGGGCTCGGTCAGCAGGGAGACCGCTCCGGCCTCCCAGTCGACGTGCGGGGTCGGCGCGTCCACGTGGAGGGTCTTGGGGAGCAGGCCGTGGTGCATGGCCATGACCATCTTGATGACGCCGGCGACGCCGGCGGCGGCCTGCGTGTGTCCGATGTTGGACTTCAGGGAGCCCAGGCGCAGCGGCCGGTCGGCGGGGCGGTCCTGGCCGTAGGTGGCCAGCAGCGCCTGTGCCTCGATCGGGTCGCCGAGCTTCGTGCCGGTGCCGTGGGCCTCGACGGCGTCGACGTCGGCGGCGGTGAGGCCGGCGTTGGCGAGGGCCTGGCGGATGACGCGCTGCTGGGCGGGGCCGCTGGGGGCGGTGAGGCCGTTGCTGGCGCCGTCCTGGTTGATGGCGGTGCCGCGGACGATGGCGAGGACGCGGTGGCCGTGGGCGCGTGCGTCGGAGAGGCGTTCGACGAGCAGCATGCCGGCGCCCTCGCCCCATGCGGTGCCGTCGGCGGCGGCCGCGAAGGGCTTGCAGCGGCCGTCGGGGGCGAGGCCGCGCTGACGGCTGAAGGAGACGAACGAGCCGGGGCTGGCCATGACGGCGACGCCGCCCGCGAGGGCGAGGGAGCATTCGCCGGAGCGCAGGGCCTGGACGGCGAGGTGCAGGGCGGCCAGGGAGGAGGAGCAGGCGGTGTCGACGGTGACGGTGGGGCCTTCGAAGCCGAAGGTGTAGGCGATGCGGCCGGAGGCGACGCTGGCGGCGTTGCCGGTGACGAGGTAGCCCTCGAACCCGTCGGTGGCGTCTTCGAGCCGGGGTCCGTACTCCTGGGTTTCGGCGCCCACGAAGACGCCGACCTGGCCGCCGCGCAGTGCGGCGGGGTCGACTCCGGCCCGGTCGAACGCCTCCCAGGAGGTTTCCAGCAGCAGGCGCTGCTGCGGGTCCATGGCGAGGGCTTCGCGCGGGGAGATTCCGAAGAATGCGGCGTCGAATTGGTCGGCGTCGTGGAGGAATCCGCCTTCGCGGGCATAGCTGGTGCCGGATCGGTCGGGGTTCGGGTCGTAGAGGGAGTCGAGGTTCCAGCCGCGTCCGGTGGGGAATGCGGAAATGGCGTCGGTGCCGCTGGCGACGAGGTCCCAGAGCGCTTCGGGGGAATGCACGCCGCCGGGGAATCGACAGCCGATTCCGACGATGGCGATCGGTTCGTCGCTGCTGATGGCGGCGGTGACGGGGGCCTCGGCGGGGGTGGTCAGGCCCAGGAGCAGGGCGTGGATCCGGCGGGCGAGGTGGGCGGGGGTGGGGTGGTCGAAGGCCAGGGTGACCGGCAGGCGCAGGCCGGTGGCCGCCACGAGGCGGGCGTGCAGGTCGACGGCGGCGAGGGAGTCGAAGCCGAGGTCGAGGAAGGAGCGGTGGGGGTCGAGCACGGTGGGCGCGTTGTCGCGCAGGGCGGCGATGACGAGGGCGGAGACCCGCTCAAGCAGTGCGGTGTGCTGTTCGCCCTCGGTCAGCCCGGAGAGGTCTTCGTACCACTGTTGAGGGCTGTCGCTGTTGCTGATGTCCTGGGTTTCGCCGGCCTCGGGGGCGCCGTCGATTTCGGCTGCGAAATCCTGGGACTCGTTCAACATCGCGCGCTCCATCACTCCGTGCAGAGAAACCTAAGACCGGTTATGACCCTGGCACGGGGAGTGGTGGCGCAGAAACCCCTAACGGTCCCCTAGGGGCCCCTATGCGGGGATCCTGTTTTTACGCTGCACCTATGCGAGTTGCGACCGCATCATAATGCCCGTGAAGAGCGGCGGGCGCAAGAATTCGGGAAATTCGAATCCCCTGGGGCCCCTAAGGGCCCCCTAGGGCGCGGGCGTACGAAACGGAGGGGCGGCCGGGGGGGGACCGCCCCTCCGTTTCCGGGGGTGCGCCAGTTGGTCGGTGAGGGTGCGCGGGCGGCCGGGGCCCGGGCTGTCAGTGCCGGGCGGGGGCCCGTTCGACGAAGGGGGCCAGCAGGCCCGGTACGGCGTCCTCGGCGAGGGCGAGCCCGTCGGAGACGGCCACGTCGCGGACCTTGTAGACGCCGCTGCCGGCGGCCGTGGCGGCGCCCAGGGTGAGCAGGCCGGCTCGGCGCTGGAAGGCGGAGCGGGTGATGGTCCAGCCGATGATCCCGTCGCGCTGGAGGGCGGCGGTGCGGCGGGTGAAGGTGCCGGACCGGGTCACCAGGTAGGGGCCGTGGACGGCGTGGCCGAGGCTGCGGTAGGCGTCGAAGGCGAAGGCCGCTCCGGCGCAGAACAGGACGACGGCGGTGATCCAGCCGGTGTGTACGAGGACCGGGGTGAGCCACAGCCCGAGGCCGACGAGGGGGGCAGCGATCAGGACGGACCAGATCAGGGCGCGGTTGAGCCTGCGCCGCAGGGCGGCGCGGGGGTGCGGTGCGAGCTGGGCCTCGGTGGTCGGGGAGACGCGCTCGCCGAGGACGTCGGCGGCGATCGACTGGGCCAGGGCCCGCGGTACGGGCGGGGTGAGGCGGCTGCGGCTGCTGTTCTCGTCCTCGTCGCCGAGGCCGCTGGCGACGGCCTTCAGCCGGGCGCCGCCGGCCCAGCGCAGCAGCAGGGGTTCGGCGACCTCCGCGCCGCGCAGCCGCTGCTCCTCGATGCTGACGGAGCGGGTGATGAGCAGGCCGCGGCGGACGCGGAGCAGGCCCGTCTCGGGGCGGTCGAGGTGGTAGCCGCCCCAGCCCTCTATGAAGGTGGCCGTCGAGCCCGCGACGCCGATCACGACGATGACGGCGAGGGTGAGCAGGATCCCGTACCAGAGGGGCAGGGAGCCGAAGCGCTCCTCCAGGTCCTTGACGACGCCGAGTTCGAGCGGGTCGACCTTCATCTCGTGCAGGGTGCGGTAGACGGAGCCGACGGCGATGAAGACACCGCCGACGCCCCAGAGGGTCAGGGGCGCGTAGCGCAGCCAGGCCCAGTCGAGCCGGGCGAGGGTGGCGTCGTCGTCGGGGTCGGCGGTGGCCAGGCCCTGGCGGGCGTGGCGCAGTTCGCTGAGCCGGCGCCGCAGTTCCTCGGCGTCGTGGACGCTGAGGCCGTCGAGGGACAGGCCGCCGCCGGAGGTGGCCTGGTCGCCGGTGGCGATCTTCAGGGAGGTGAGACCGAAGACCCGGTGGAGGGGGTTGGCGGTCAGGTCGACACTGCGGATCCGGTCGACGGGGATGGAACGTTCGCTGCGGAAGAAGCGGCCCTTGTGGAGTTCCACCCGGTCGTCGGTGATGCGGTACCGGGTGGTGATCAGGCGCATCACGCTGATACCGGCGATGACGAGGCAGGTGATGAGGAACGAGGCGCAGGTGATCAGGACCTGGAGGTTGATCTCGCCGCCGGTGAGGACGGTGGTGGCGGCGAAGGTGGCCAGCGGTGTGGCCACGACGCTCAGGTTGACGAGGAAGAGCCGGGGGTTGAGGCGGCCCCACTCGTCGGTCTCGGTCTGGTCGGCGGGTCGTACCGCGCTGTCCGGTGTCACGTCGCGTCCCCCGGTACGGCCTGGGTGGCCCTGGTGAGCTTCTCCACGAGCTCGGTGGCGGTGCGGTGGTCCAGGCCCTTGATCTTCACGGCGCCGGCGGAGGAGGCGCTGGTGGCGGTGATCCCGGAGAGTCCGAACAGCTGCTGGAGCGGGCCGCGGAGCATGTCGACGGTCTGGACCCGCGAGAGGGGCACGACCCGCCACCGCTGCCAGAGCCAGCCGGAGGCGGCGTAGACGGCCTCGTCGGTCATCTCCCAGCGGTGCACCCGGTAGCGCCAGACGGGCATGATGCCCATGAAGAGGAGCCCGGGGACGAGTGCGACGAGGAAGAGGGGTCCGAAGACGAAGCGGGCCGGGGTGATGAAGAGCCAGAGCACGCCGAAGGTGATCGGGAGCGGCAGGGCGAAGAGGGAGGACTGGAGGGTCCACCAGCCGATGGCACGGGTCTCGACCCGGTTGCGAGGCGGACGGAGCCTCAGTTCTTGGTTGTCTAGCACTGCGTCACCCTGGTTCCTGGAGAATCTTGGATCGTCGCCGGTCAACTCGTACCGGATGGTTTTCAGTTCGCTTTCCGGTCGGCCGCGACCGGTTCCCGCTCGGTCGGTACGGCGCGCAGCCGGGACAGCAGGACTGCGGCCCGGGCCACCACCATGGAGAGCGACATCAGGGCGAGCGAGCTCGTGAGGGCCTCGCCGCCGCTGAGTTGGTAGTCGGCGGTGAAGCGCGTGATGCCTGCGCCGTACCAGTGCTCGCAGCCGTAGGCGAAGAGGATCTGGGCTCCGAAGAGGAGGGCCCAGATCGCCGCGTGGCCCGGTCCGCCGACGCTGCGGACGTCTCCCGCAGGGTCTCGGTGGGCGGTGAGCAGGGAGCTCGCGACGAGTCCGCAGATGGCGCCCACGCCGATGCCGGCGAGGTGCAGCGACATGTCGTTGCCGGCCGTCGGGAAAGAGTGTACGCAGAGACCGGTGACGACGGCGGCCACCAGTGTGGGGCCCGCGATCCTCAGGGCGGTGATGCGCCGGTTGCCGGAGTCGGTCGCGAGGATGAAGGCCAGGATCGTCGCGCTGGTGATGACCGCCGTCGTGAACTGGCCCACGTGACCGAACCCGCCCTTTCCGCACTGCCTCGAAAACCGTTGTCGCGGTTCTCCTTCCGCTGCTTCCAACGTAGGCGGGGCGCCGCGGCCCGGGTGCCGACCGATCGGTGGGACCGGCTGTCAACCGTTCGACGGACACGGGCGGGGCTCGTGGTAGGACTGGTGCCGTGCACATATACACGCAGGAGGAGGTCCCGTGGAAGGGCCCCGGTCGCGGGCTCGACTCCGGGGGCCGCTGGTTCGGCCTGTGGGACGGCTATTTCGCCGTCTCCTACCTCGTCACGGTCGTCTTGTTGTTCGCCTCGGGTGAGGACCAGGTCCACCGGGCCCTCGCGATCGGTGCGCTGACGCTGATCGTGCCCTGGTACGCGGGTCTCGGCCGCAGGCCGATGATCGACCGGACGAAGGGGCGGCGCAATCTGGTCTTCTCCGCCGGTCTGTTCCTGCTGTTCGCCACCTCCAGCACGCTGGACCTCGGGGGTTCCTTCGCGCTGTTCGCGGTGGTCCCGATGCTGATGATGAGCCTGCCGATGCCGCCGGCGATCGTGCTGGTCGTCCTGGCCAACCTGTGGCCGGTGACGGTGGTGTGGCTACGCGGCGGGGAGTTCGACCCGCACATCCTCTCGGTGCTGCCGATATCGTTGCTGGGCATCGCCCTGTCGGTGCTGCTGGGCCTGTGGATCACGCGGGTGGTGCAGCAGAGTTCCGAGCGGGCCGAGATGATCGACGAGCTGCGGCGCAGCCGCGAGCGCGAGGCGCACCTGTCCCACCAGGCCGGCATCTCGGCCGAACGGGAGCGTCTGGCGCGGGAGATCCACGACACCCTGGCGCAGAGCCTGACCAGCATCATCAGTCTGGTGCAGGCCGCCGAGTCGGAGGTGGTGGACAACCCGGCGCGGGCGCACGAGCGGCTCGGGCTGGCAGGGCGGGTGGCCCGTGACAGTCTGGCCGAGGCCCGGGGTTTCGTCTCGAAGCTGACTCCGCCGGCGCTGCGGGAGAGCTCGCTGGTGCAGGCCGTACGCCGGCAGGCCGACCTGCTGCGCGAGGAGACGGGGCTGGTGGTGCGGTGCACGGCCGGGGGCGAGGAGCAGCCGCTGCCGATGGTGGTGAGCGTGGTGCTGCTGCGTGCGGCGCAGGAGGCGTTCGCGAACGTGCGCAAGCACGCGCGTGACGCCCGGGAAGTGGAGGTACGGGTGGCGTACGCGCCGCGGGAGGTACGGCTCGTGGTGCGGGACGACGGCGCGGGCTTCGCGGTGGACGCCTGCCGGGACGCCGGGCCCGAGGAGGCCGGGGACGACGCGCACAGCGGGGGTTTCGGGCTGCTCGGCATGCGGGCCCGGGTGGCGGAGATCGGTGGAACGGTACGGGTGGAGAGCGGCCCGGGTGAGGGCACGACCGTCGAGGTGACGGTGGCGCTGGGCCCGGTGGGAGAGGAGTCGGACGATGACTGAGCGCGACCCGATCGGGGTGCTGCTGGTCGATGACCACCCGGTGGTGCGGGAGGGCCTGTCGGCGATGCTGGAGCTGGACCCGGGCATCCGGGTGGTGGGGCAGGCCGGCTCGGGCGAGGAGGCGGTGGTGCAGGCGGGCCGGCTGCGGCCGGACATCGTCCTGCTCGACCTGCGCATGGGCGCGATGGACGGGGTGGCGGCGACCGGGCACATCCTGCGGGAGTCACCGCGCACCAAGGTGGTCATCGTGACCACGTACGAGGACGACGCCGACATCCTGCGCGCGGTGGAGGCGGGTGCGGCGGGCTATCTGCTGAAGGGCAGCTCGCGCGAGGAGCTGGTGGGGGCGGTGAAGGCGGCGGCGCGCGGCGAGACGGTGCTGACGCCGTCGCTGGCGCCGAAGCTGTTCCGGGCCCGGGTGGCGGAGCCGCCGGTGCTCTCCGAGCGGGAGCGGGAGGTCCTCCAGCTGGTCAGGGAGGGCCGGACCAACGCGGACATCGGGCGGCGGCTGTTCATCAGCGAGGCGACGGTGAAGACGCATCTGCTGCGGTCGTTCAAGAAGCTGGCGGTGTCGGACCGTACGGCGGCGGTGATGGCGGCCCTGGAACGGGGCCTGCTGTCCTGACCGCCGGGCGCCCCGGCGCCCGGCGCGGGTGCGGCCGGGCCCGGACGCACCCGCGCCGGGCGGGCGCGGCCGGGCAGCGCCGTGCGGGGGCCGGGTGCCCGGGGTCGCACGGCCTCGGGCACCCGGCCCCCTTTTTTCTTGCATCGGGCCCCCCGCACGGGGCCCGCGTCGGGGGCTGCCTCAGGCGATGCCGGGCAGACTGAGGTCCCACAGCCGGCCGGGCAGGTCGCGGCGTCGTTTGACCTTCAGCTTGCGGTAGATCCGGGTCAGGTGCTGTTCGACCGTGGAGACGGTGACGTAGAGCTTCGTGGCGATCTCGCGGTTGGTGTGGCCGCGCGCCGCCAGCAGTGCCACCCGGGCCTCGGCCTCGGACAGCACCTCGGCCTCCTTCGGCGGTTCCGCCTCGCGCCCGGCCACCACGGGAGCGCTCTCCCCGTCGCCCCGGCCGGGGGTGAACTCCTCGCACAGCGGCTGCGCCCCGCAGGACTTGGCGACGTGCCAGGCCTTGCGTACGAGCATCCGGGCCCGGTTGAAGTCGCCGGCGGCGCGGTAGGCGCTGCCCAGCTCGCCGAGGGTCCGGGCCAGCTGGAGCCGGTCCTCTCCCTGCTCCAGGGCGTCCACGGCCTCGGTGAGCCGCTTCAGCCGGTAGGCGAGGTCGCCGCTGGTGCGGGCCAGCGCGAAGAGCAGGGCCCCACGCGGCCTGCCGCCGGCCGGGACCGCCTCGCGTTGGCGCTGCTGCTCCACGTACTCCCGGGCACGCGCCACGTTGCCGATGGCCAGCCACGCCTCGGCGGCGTCCAGCCGCCACGGCGCCGGTTCGGCGGCCTCCATGTCCCAGGCCCGCATGAGTTCCCCGCAGGTGAGGAAGTCGCGCAGGGCGGCGTGGTAGCGGCCGGTGGCGAGGTGGCAGCGGCCCCGGGCGCGCAGGTAGTGCAGGCCGAGCCGGGTCTCCAGCATGGCCTCGGGCACGGGCTGTTCGAGCAGGCTCATGGCCTCGTCGATGTTGCCCATCTGGGTCTCGGCCTCGATGAGGACGCCCAGCGGCAGGGCGACGCCCACGCCCCAGCACTGTACGGAGATCAGGGACATGGACTGGCGGGCCTGGGCGGCCGCACCCGGCAGGTCGCCCTGGCGCAGGGAGACCTCGGCGCGCACCGCGCCGAGCGCCGCCTGCCAGGTCGGCGCGTTGTGGGCGGAGCACTCGCCGAGCAGCCGGTCGATCCAGGTCAGGGCAAGGTCCAGGCGGCCGGCGTAGACGAGGGTCAGGACGGCCAGGACGAGGGGGGTCAGGGTGCGGTCGCTGAGGTGGTAGCGCTGCAGGACCCGGGTGGCCTCGGCGACGGCGGCTTCGCCGTGGCCGCCGCGCAGCGCGGTCCGCATGGCCTCGGCGGCCGGTACGTGGGCGTCGTCGGGCATCTCGTGTGCGGCGGTTCCGGCGAGGCGGCCGGTGGCCGGGGTGCGGGTCGGGCCGGGGACGGCGGCGTTCGCGGGCTCGGCGGTGGCGGTGGCGAAGACGTCCCGTACCGGGGGGCTGATGACGCAGAGCCAGTCCTGGGCGGCGGCGAGCGTACCGGGTTCGTAGGCGAAGGGGTGGCCGCTCTCGCGCGCCTGGTCGGCGTCGCTCTGCAGGCGGCGTATCTCCTCGGCGGCATGCCGGGCCTCGCCCATCCAGGCCAGGCAGGACACGGCGTGCAGGAGGTCGCGGTCGGTGAGCCGGCCGGCGCAGAACTCGCGGGAGAGCTGGCGCAGGTGGCTTTCGGCGGCGACCGGGCTGCTGCGCCAGACGATGCTGACCAGGCGGGACTTCAGGGCGGTGCGCAGGGAGCCCTCGGGGCAGGAGTCGACGGCCAGTTGCCCGCAGCTGAGGGCGAGTTCGGGGTCGCCCTCGACGAGGGCGTATTCGGCGGCGTCCTGCAGGAGGGGGATCGCCCAGTCCTCGACGGGCTTGCGGGCGGCCAGCAGGTGGCGGGCCACGTCGAGGGCGGCGGCGCCTTCCTGGTGCAGCAGCCGCGCGGCGCGCTGGTGGAGGGCGGACAGCGCTCCGGGCGGGGTCGCGGTGAGGACGGCACTGCGGGTCGCGGCCTCGCGGAAGGCGCCGTCGCGCAGGATCCCGCAGCGTTCCAGGTCCTGGAGGGCCAGTTCGGCGGTCTTGACGTGTACGTCGGTGATGCGGCTGAGGAGGGCGGGCGGGCAGGCGTCGCCGAGGACGGCGATCCCCCGGGCGACGGCCGGCATCTCGGGGTCGCCGCGGTGGAGGCAGTCCAGGACGGCGCGTTCGAAGGTCTCGGCGGGGCGCAGTGGCTGGAAGGGCTCGCTGTCGCCGAGGGCGGCCAGGCCGTCCTCCAGCAGCGCCTTGACCAGCAGCGGGTTGCCGCCGGTGGCCTGCTGGCAGTCGGCGGCGAGGCGCTGTGCGGCGGCGCCGGTGAAGTGGCCGGCGAGCAGGCGGCCGGTGCCTTCGGTGCTGAGCAGGGGGAGGCGCAGGGTGGTGCAGTTGGGCTGGCGCTTGAGTTCGGCGTGGAAGTCGAGTTGGGCGGGCAGCAGGCGGACGGCCTCGGTGAGGACGATCAGGACACCGGCCTGGCGGACCCTGCGGGCCAGGCAGAGCAGGAAGGCGCGGGAGAGTTCGTCGCCGTGGTGGACGTCGTCGACGGCGATGACGACGGTGCGGTCCCGGGCGATCCGCAGGAGCGAGGCGCAGACGTGGGGCAGTACGCGCATGCCCGACTCGACGGCGCTCGCGGCGTCTTCGCCGTCCGTCGCGCGGTCGCTGACCGCGTCGAGCAGGGCGGTGGCCTCGGCGTGGACTGCGGGGTCCAGGGGGGCGGCGCTGTCGAGGATGCGGCGCAGGATGCCGAAGGGGAGGTAGCGTTCGGCGCGGGAGCCGGCCGCTTCGAGGACCAAGGCCCCTTCGGACAGGGCGTGTTCGGTGAAGCATTCGAGCAGGCTCGTTTTACCGCCGGCGATGGCTCCGCTGATGACGGCGACGCGTCCGCGGCCCCGGCGGGCGCTGTCGAGCAGGTCGCCCAGCGTCTCCCACTCGTGCTCGCGCTCGACCAGCCTTGCCTCCACGCTGTTCCCTTCACCCGGACTACCTGAGCCTGCCCTGCCCTGCACTGCTTCGTGCCTCCTCGCGCCCCGCCGGGCGGGCGGGGTGGTTCGGGGTGGCCCGGGGCGCGCCCGGCTCCCCTCCGTGCGGGAAGGGGGTGCCGGGCGCGCCTCGGGTCCCGTTTGTCCGTTCAGCGCCGGGCGCGCCGTCAGTCGTGCGGCTTCCCGCCCGGTGTGCGGTTCAGCCCCTGGGGGTGGTGACCGCTGCGATCTCTTCAGAAACGATCTTCAAGATACGCGGCTGATGCCGGGCGAGAAAGAAATGTCCGCCGGAAAAACGGTGGATGGCGAATTCACCGCGGGTGTGCGCTTCCCAGGCTTCCGCTTCCTCTGCGCTGGTGCGGGGGTCGGACTCGCCGGTCAGCACGGTGATCGGGGCGCCGATCGTTTCGCCGGCCGCGGCCCGGTAGTTCTCGATCGCCGTGTAGTCACTGCGAATGGCGGGGAGCACCATGCGCAGAATCTCCTCGTCGCCGAGAATGGCGGCGTCGGTCCCGCTGAGCTCGCGCATTTCGGCGACGATGCCGTCATCGTCGCGCAGGTGCACGGTTTCATGGCGGAAACTCGACGGTGAGCGCCGGCCGGACGCGAAGACGCGGACGGGGTCGACGCCGTGGTCACGCTCCAGGCGGCGGGTCACCTCGAAGGCGAGGACGGCGCCCATACTGTGGCCGAAAAACGCCAGGGGCTTGTCCGTCCAGGGCAGAAGTGCGCTGGTCAGGGCGTCGGCGTAGGCACCGATGTCGGTGATCCCGGGCTCGTGCCGGCGGTCCTGGCGTCCGGGGTACTGGACGCTGACGACGTCCAGCCCGGGGGCCAGGGCCTGGGACATGGGGAAGTAGAAGGAGGCGGATCCGCCGGCGTGCGGGAGGCAGACCAGTCGGATCGGGCTTTCGTCCGCCGCGTGATAGCGGCGGATCCAGCCATCGGCATTCCTGTTGTCGATCAAGGGATGAAAACTCCGTGTTCCAGTCCGGAGCAGCACACGGGCTCGGCAATCCGGGCCCATTCGCGACTTCCGCACACGCGTTCCGTTGCCCTATGTCTAGCAGAGCGCCAATCCTGCCAGTACCCCTAGATTGGAACCCCTACGACGGCCGGAAATCGCCTGCGCGCCCGACACCTGGCCGAAACCGTACGCAATTCAACTGTTGAAAGCTGCGAGTATCCCCAGGCCAGAGGGACGGCGGAGGCCCGGTGGAGGGGGTGCTCGCAGCCGCGGTTCCTGGGTATGGCCCCGGCATGACTGACGTACAGCGCGGCAAGGGGTACACCCGCGACAGCCGCTACATCACCACCCGGATCACCGCCGACGGGCGCGACGGTTTCCCGGTGGAGTCCGGCCGCTACCGCCTCGTGGTCAGCCGGGCCTGCCCCTGGGCCCACCGCGCGGTGATCATCCGCCGGCTCCTCGGGCTGGAGGAGGCGCTGCCCATGGCCGTGGCCGGCCCCACGCACGACGCCCGCAGCTGGACCTTCGACCTCGACCCGGGCGGCCGCGACCCGGTGCTCGGCATAGAACGGCTCCAGGAGGCGTACCTCGCCCGCGACCCCGACTACGACCGGGGCATCACCGTACCGGCGATCGTGGACGTGCCGACCGGCCGGGTGGTCACCAACGACTACGCGCAGATCACCTTCGACATGATGCTGGAGTGGACGGCGCACCACCGCCCCGGCGCACCGGATCTGTACCCGGCGGCGCTGTCGCCGGAGATCGACGCCATCGGCGGGGAGATCTACACGGACGTCAACGACGGCGTCTACCGCACCGGGTTCGCCAAGTCCCAGGAAGCCTACGGCGCGGCGTACGAGCGTCTCTTCGCGCGCCTCGACCGGCTCTCCGAGCGGCTGGAGCACTCCCGCTACCTCGTCGGCGAGACGATCACCGAGGCGGACGTCCGGCTGTTCACCTCGCTCGTGCGCTTCGACGCGGTCTACCACGGCCACTTCAAGTGCAACCGGCAGAAGCTCGCCGAGATGCCGGTGCTGTGGGCCTACGCCCGGGACCTGTTCCAGACGCCGGGCTTCGGCGATACGGTCGACTTCGACCACATCAAGCAGCACTTCTACCTCGTCCACAGCCACATCAACCCGTCCGGGATCGTTCCCGACGGCCCCGACCCGTCGGGCTGGCTCGAACCGCACGGCCGGGCGGCGCTGGGTGGACGCCCCTTCGGGGACGGCACCCCGCCCGCGCCCCCCTCCCCCGCCGAGGCGGTCCCGTCCCTCCACGTTCCGTCGCACTCCTGACACCGCCGCGGCAGGCGGGGGCCGGGAGGCTCGCCCCCCACCCCCGGCCCCCGCCTGCCCGGGCCGCCGCTGCCACACGGCAGCCGGTTCGAGCGGCGAGCACCCGGAAATTGTGCGGCCCGTGTCGGTGGCGGGTGCGAGGATCGGCGCGGCGCCGGGCATCCGGCCGCACTGGAGGGGGACGGACATGGACAGCCGGAACACGTACGCATGGCCACGGGAAGCAACCGGCACGGACACCGCGACACTGGAACGGTGGCTGGCCGGGCACGGCTGGGAGGTCGACCCGACCGTCTTCATGGCCGGTGCGCGCGGCCCGGCGGTGCAGATCCGGCGGATCGACGCGGCCTGCCAGGACGAGGAGCCCGGGCTGCTGATCCTGCCCGGTGAGACGGTGGAGTTCGACGGGGCCCGGATGCGCACCGCGCGGGGCCCGGTGCCCACGGCGGCCGTCGCCCCGTAGCCCGCGGGGGCGTGGAAGGCGGCCGGCTTTCGTCGCCCACGTACCCCGGGTGCGGCCGGGCAGATGGTGATCGACGCCGGGTCGCAGCCGGCCGCCTCGGCGGCGGCGTCCCGCACCGCCTTGACCTTCCACGCGGTGAGGCGGGGATCGGCGGCCTGGAGGATGAACCCGCCGGCCTTCCGGCCGGTCGGGGCGAGGGCCTTGGGCCCGTACGCGGCCGTCCGGAAGGGCAGCTTCCCGTCTGCGAGAACGGCCTCCGGCTCAGGAGAAGTCGGCATGCGGAATGACATGGCGTTCGTACCGTCCGGGACGGGAGCCGCCGGCAGGATTCGTCGGGCGCTCGACAGGGCGGGACCGCGCGGCGGCTGGGGCCAGCCCGGCTTGGAAGCGTCCTGGTGTTGTGCCCGTGAGTGCCTTGAAGTCCCTGATGAGATGAGCCTGGTCGTAGTAGCCGCAGGTGAGTGCGCTGCTGGCCGGGCTGCTGCCGCGGATGAGCTGCTGGATCGCCCGGTTCACGCGGATGACCCGGGCCATGCCTTTGGGGCTGAGTCCGATCTGCTGGCGGAACCGGGCTTCCAAATGTCGCGTGCTCCACTGGATGTGCTCGGCGAGACCCTGGACGGTCACGGTGCCGGACGAGCGGTTCAGCAGGTGCCAGGCCCGCAGCACGCCGTAATCCGGTTCGTGCGAGGCGGGAGCCTGTGCGGTCCATTGCCGCAGGGTGCGGTTCAGGATCCCCGACCGCGCCGTCCGGTCCGGCTCCTCGCCCAGTTGCTCGGCGAGTATCCGTATGCGTCGACCCAGCACTTCGTCCGCCCCGACCACCGCGTCTGTCAGATCAACCATCGGCGTGCCGAAGAGACGATATGCCGCCCACGGAGTGAGGGTGACTTCCACCCCCTCCATCCCGCCGTCATGTCCCAGGACCCTGGGCTGCATGTGCGGGCCGTGCACGGCCACGGTGTGCGTGGACGCGGTGGCTCTGGAGTCCGGTCCCCAAGCCTGCATCCGCCCGTTTAACGCAATGAACAAGGAGACATGCCCGGCAGGAGCGAACAACCGCCGCTGTGGCGGTCCGTTGGGCACGCGGAAATCGCGATACCCCACAACGCCAGGCCCCAAGGCCGGCTCGGGCCGCGCCGCACACGAGTGGCAGCCGCTGCGAGGCCTCACCTGTTGTGTCACTTCGTCCCCCGTCCGCCCCCGACCGCCGGCTACCCCCGGCGCTCACAAGGTACACAGGCCCGCGACTCGCATTTGTCCAATACGACGGCGTGCGGCGGGTGTGAGTCTTTCACCGCTGCCGCCGGGGAAACCGGCGAGGAGTCCCTCCCCTCGTAGCGTGGAGGCCGTGACGGAGACCGGCAAGACGGTCGCCGAGGTCGCCGAGGACCTGGGGAACAACGAGACGACGCCGGCAGGCTGGGTGTCCCGGGTTCGGCGTACGGGGACCGCGCCGGCCGGCGGAGGTGACGCGTTGGAGCGGTTGCGGCGGGCGAATGCCCGGCTCAGGCGGGACGCCAAGGAGCAGCGCGCGATACGGCCGATGATCCGGGGGATGCGATGTTGGAGGTACTTGGCCTGACCGCCGCGGCCGTGGCGGTGTACCAGGCCATGCTGGACCATCCGGGCTACAGCCTGGACGAAATCGCCGTGCACTGCGCCCTGACACCCGTCCAGGCACACGGCCATCTCGACGAGTTGAGCCGACTCACCCTCGTACAAGCCTCCGCCGAGCGGCCCGGCCAGATGCGTGCGGTGAGCCCCGAGATCGGTCTCGCCGACCTGCTCGCGGGCCAGGAGGCCGAACTCGCCGCACGCCAGGCCCAGCTCGCCGCCTCACGCGCCGCCGTCTCCCGTATGGTCGCCGAACGCGCCGAGCACGGGACGAACCACGGCGAACGCCTTCAGGGGATGGACGCCATACACAGCCGCCTCGAACGCATGGGCCGCTCTGCCACCACCGAAGTCCTCAGCAGCCAGCCTGGCAGCCAACGCCCCGAGGACCTCCTGGCCAGCCGCCCCGCTGACACCGAGGCCCTCGGCCGCGGCATCAAGATGCGAACCCTCTACCAGGACGCCACCCGCAACCAGCCCCACATCACCGCCTACGCCCAATGGCTGCTCGGCCACGGCAGCGGAGTCCGTACCGCCCCCACGATCCCCCAGCGCATGGTCGTCGTCGATCGTGCCCAAGCCCTGGTACCCATCGACCCCGCCGACACCCGCAAGGGCGCCCTGCACGTCACCGAACCAGGCATCCTCGCCGCGCTGCTCGACTTCTTCGAGCACTCCTGGAACACGGCCGTTCCCCTCGGCGCCACCCAGCCCGAGGACCCCCAAACCAGCCTCACCGCCACCGAACGCCGGATTCTGCTCCTGCTCGGCGCCGGTCTGACCGACGACGCGGTGGGGCAGCGCCTCGGTATTTCCTCGCGCACCATCGGACGTCACATGTCCTCCATCATGGAACGCCTGGGTGCAGGCAGCCGCTTCGAAGCCGGGATCAAAGCCGCCCAGAAGGGCTGGCTCTGATCACGGGGGACGCCGCGGAGGAGCCGACGGCATCGCACACGATGTGGAAGCCGCGGCCGATCAGGTCCGGGGCCGGCCGGGCTTTGGTGTCTGCCCGGGTCAGCGAGCGCCGCCCGCGGCGGGTGATACCGCGTATGCCGCGTTCCCGTACCACCCGGGCGATGCGCTTGCGGTCCACCCGACGGCCTGGACGCCGTAATTGGGCGCGGCTCCGCGGGACACCGTAATTCTCGCGGGTCGAGTGTGTCCGTCCTCCGGGAGGCTGCGCCTCAGAGATTGACATGCCCATGCCATCTTGTCCGGATCCCGACAGGCCGGTAGGCGACACCTTCAAGGCCTTCCGGCCCTGTCGGCGAGCGACGAAGCTAGTGATCGCCGCCAGGGAAACACCCCCTGACGGCGACCGGACAGAGCGTCACCCGCGGGACGCCCGAACGGTGCCGGACAGCCCTCCCATCAGCAGTTAAGGACATTCGTCGTGATCCGCACCCGTCTCGCCCAGGCCGCCGCGGTGGCCACTGTCTCCCTCACCGCGATAATCCTCATGTCCGGCGCCGCCATGGCCACCGAGGCGAAGACTCCCGCACCGGCCACCGCCGAGATCCCCGACAGTCTCGGCTGGGGCGTACAGCCCTCCTCCAACAGCCTGGGCTGGGGCTGATGAGCCGGGGTGGAAATTGTCTACGCCAGCCTGACACGCAGGCAGCCGGGCGAGGCCGCTGAAGCCGGCGAAGCGGCCGAGGCCGAGGACGCCATGTGGGCCCATGCCCTGCCCCACATCGGACTCCAGCACGTCAGCGCGCGCTCCGATTCCGGCCGACTCGAATTCCTGCTCTACCTCATGAGCCCCGGTTCACCATGTGAGCCCAGCGCCCTCTGCCGCGCTCACGCCCTGCTCACCCACAGCCAGCAGGCCTCACCCCAGCTCAACCGGCGCTACCTCCCGCCGAAGCCGCTCACGTAGCCCACCGACCGCAACACCCGGTGCCACGGAGCCGTCCGACCGCAACACCATTGCGGCCCCGCCGCCCCATCGCCCTCAGCGAGGCGAGTCGACGGTTGCCGCCCATCACCCGTCAGCTCCCTGGACGGTGTGAGCGGACCGAGGTGCAGACCGAGGCCGACGAGCTGGTCCAGGGGCTCTGGCACCTGGACATGGCTGGGCGCCATCCGCTGAGCGAGTTCGTCCACGCCACCCGTCAGCTGCTTCAACACCCCATTTCCGTATGCCCTTCACCTCACGGGGAACCGTCATGCCCAGACTGAACCGATCCACCCTCAGTGCCGTCTCGGTGGCCCTCGCCATGTGCGCAGCAGCTACGGCTACGGCCGGTTGCGGCCGCACCGACACCAAACCGGCGCCAGCCGCGGCGCCCCACGAAGCCCCGGTCTCAGCCGCCCGAACCCCCGAGCCTTCGCTGAGCGCATCCCCGCAGGGCAAGGAGTCGGCGAGCCCGAAGGGCAGCGAGCAGTCCTCGGCTCCGCCCGCCTCCCAGTCGCCAGGCGGAAAGGCCGCCCAGGGCGAGAGGAGCGCGGCGCGCACCGCGGCCGTCCTGCCGGAAGGCCTCGCGAAGCTGCCCGTTGAGAAGGCCCTCGGCTGGAAGCCGGACGGTCCTCTGACCAGCCAGGAACTGCGCGGGCAGAAGATCACGCTGAACGAGTGCGCGAACGTCGCCGGCGCCACCCTCTGGCAGCAGCAGGGATACCTGAGTTCGGCCAAGAACGCCGCCGGTCAGCAGCTGTTCTTCTTCCCCGATGCCTCGTCCGCCGGCAGCGCCTACGACCAGCTGGTCGCCGACATGAACACCTGCCAGGCCACTTCCCGCCAACTCCAGGCCCGTGAGGGAGCACCGCAGGACGCCGTCGTGTCCACCACGGCAACCGTCAAGGACGGCACCGCCTGGTCGCGGCACTGGACGGGAGTCGGCGGCATGTCCGCCCGCGACGTGCAGACCAACCACCTCTACGTCGTCCGTCAGGGCGACCACCTCACGCTCTTCCAGTTCGACGAGCTGGCCGAGCGTCCCGGACCGCCGCACGACACCGGCACCGACGCCGCAGTACTCGACGTGCTCGCCGGGCTGGGCGCCCAGAACTGAGCGGGCTGGAACACAACTGATCTTCCTTCTTCACTTCTCTCTTCACAAGGAGTCGCGTTGTCCGTCAAGACATCGGCCTTCCGCGCCGCGAGCATCGTCACCGCCGCCTGCGCCGCCTCGCTCGTCCTGTCCGTCATGCCCGCCCACGCCGACAGCATCCAGGCCTCCAGTGCCTCCGTGTCCTCGACGGGATCGCTGGGCAACAATGCCGCCCCCGGCGGCAAGGTCTCCCGCACCCAGGCCATATCCAGGGCCCAGGTGTGGGTGGACAAGCAGGTCCCGTACAGCACCAACGGCCTCACCTCCCCCTACAGCTGGTGGTCCGACGACCGCACCGGCGGCCGCTACCGGCAGGACTGCTCCGGCTTCGTCTCCATGGCCTGGCAGCTTTCCTACAGCCGCACGACATACGACCTGCCCGATGTCTCCACGCAGATCAGCAAGTGGGATCTGCAGCCGGGCGACATCCTCAACAGCAATGACCACGTCGTCCTCTTCGCAGGCTGGCGCGACAAGTCGGCGGGAACCTTCAACTACTACCAGGAGAGCAGCCGCAGCCGACCGACGAACTACAACACCGACGGCAACCTGTACGGCGCCACCCTCTCCTCGCACCCCACCAGCAGTTACTCCGCCCTGCGCTACAAGAACATCACCGACGATGTCGCCAACGGCGGTGATCTGCCGGTGGCGGGGAACTGGGACGGCGGTCCGGCCGGCAACGTGGGTGTCTGGCGCGACGGGAAGTTCCACCTGCGCAACGACGACGGATCCCTCGCCTACGTCGACTGGGGCCAGGCCGGAGACCTGCCCGTCTCCGCCAACTGGGACGGCGCGGGCCCCGACAACGTGGGCGTCTTCCGGCCCTCCACGGGCCAGTTCCACCTCCGCATGGACGACGGCAGCCTGAAAATCCTCGACTGGGGCCAGGCCGGCGACACTCCTGTCGCAGGGAACTGGGACGGCGGTCCGGCCGCGAACATCGGCATCTGGCGCAACGGGACCTTCCACCTGCGCAACGACGACGGCTCGCTCCTCAAGATCGACTGGGGCCAGGCCGGAGACCTGCCCGTCACCGGCAACTGGGACGGCGCAGGCCCCGACAACCTGGGCGTCTTCCGGCCCTCCACAGGCCAGTTCCACCTCCGCATGGACGACGGCAGCCTGAAAATCCTCGACTGGGGCCAGGCCGGCGACCTCCCCGTCTCCGCCAACTGGGACGGCGGCAACAACAGCCCCGCCGCCAACATCGGCATCTGGCGCCCCTCCGAGGCCCGCTTCCACCTCCGCAACGACGACGGCACCCTGGCCTACCTCGACTGGGGCCAGCCCAGGTAGGCCTTGCTCAGCCCGTGCCCGGCACGCTCACCAGCGGCGTGCCGGGCACGACGGGCAGGCGCTCGGCGACAGACACCACCGTCGGGACGCCGACGGCCACCGAGACCGGCCCGGCCAACAGAACTGCCCCGGCGACGACACGGCACCACGAATTCAACGTCAGCAGTTGTTGATCGCCGGAATGACGTGCTGCCCGTAGGCGTCGATCACCGTCTCCCTCGCGTCGTGCATGTCGTAGACGGCGAACTGGTCGACGCCCAGGTCGCGCAGGGCGCGGAGCTTCTCGATGTGGGCCTCGGCCGGGCCCAGCAGGCAGAAGCGGTCGACGATCTCGTCCGGGACGAAGTCCGTGGACGGGTTCCCGGCCCGCCCGTGGTGGCTGTAGTCGTAGCCCTGGCGGGCCTTGATGTACTCGGTGAGGGCGTCCGGGACCATGCCCGAGTGTTCGCCGTAGCGGGAGACGAGGTCGGCGACGTGGTTGCCGACCATCCCGCCGAACCAGCGGCACTGGTCCCGGGCGTGGGCGAGGGCGGCCGCCGAGTCGTCGGCCGTGACGTACGCCGGAGCGGCCACGCAGATGGTGATCGAGGCCGGGTCGCGGCCCGCCTCGGTCGCGGCCTGCCGGACGGCCTTGACCATCCACTCCGTGAGGAACGGGTCGGCGAGCTGGAGGATGAAGCCGTCGGCCTTCCGGCCGGTGAGGGCGAGGGCCTTCGGGCCGTACGCGGCCATCCAGACGGGGAGTCTGCCGTCCTTGATCCACGGGATGCGGAGCGGGTTGCCGTCCACGACCGCCTCGCGGCCCTCGGCGAGGTCGCGGATGACCTCGATGGCCTCGCCGAGGCGGGCCAGGGTGTTGGGGGCCCGGCCCGCGACGCGCATGGCCGAGTCGCCGCGGCCGATGCCGCAGACGGTGCGGTTGCCGTACATGTCGTTGAGGGTGGCGAAGGTGGAGGCGGTGACCTCCCAGGTGCGGGTGCCCGGGTTGGTGACCATCGGGCCGATGTGGAGCTTCTGCGTGTTGGCGAGGATCTGGCTGTAGATGACGAACGGCTCCTGCCACAGCACGGCGGAGTCGAAGGTCCAGCCGTAGCGGAAGCCGTTGCGTTCGGCGCGCTTCATCAGGCTGATGACCTGGGAGGCGGGCGGGTCGGTCTGCAGGACGAGGCCGAAGTCCATGCGTCGCTCCTTGCTGGGGAGTGCGGGCGCCGGGGCGTGCGGGCCCCGGCGCCCCCTAGAGGTACTGGCAGGTGGAACGGTGGACGAAGGCCCCGTGGCCGGCCCGGCCCGTGTACTCGCGCCGGTCGATGACGAGTTCGCCCCGGGAGAGGACCGTGTCGACGCGTCCGGTGATCCGCCTGCCCTCGTACGCCGAGTAGTCCACGTTCATGTGGTGGGTCTCGGCGGAGATGACCTGCTCGGCGTGCGGATCGTAGAGGACGATGTCGGCGTCGGAACCGGGCGCGATGGTGCCCTTCTGCGGGTAGAGGCCGAACATCCGGGCCGGGGTCGCGCAGGCGATCTCGATCCAGCGGCGGCGGCTGATGTGCCCGTCCAGGACGGCCTGGTGGAGGAGGTCCATGCGGTTCTCCACCCCCGGCAGCCCGTTGGGGATCTTGGAGAAGTCCCCGCGGCCCAGCTCCTTCTGGCCGCGGAAGCAGAAGGGGCAGTGGTCCGTGGAGACCACCTGGAGGTCGTTCGTGCGCAGTCCCCGCCACAGCGCCGCCTGGTGTTCGCGCGGGCGCAGCGGCGTGGAGCAGACGTACTTGGCGCCCTGGAAGTCGGGCTCGGCCAGGTTGTCGGTGGACAGGAAGAGGTACTGCGGGCAGGTCTCGCCGAAGACGGGCAGGCCCTTGTCGCGGGCGGCGGCCAGCTCGGCCACCGCCTCCTCGGCCGACACGTGGACCACGTAGAGCGGCGAGCCGGCGACCCGGGCGAGCTGGATGGCGCGGTGGGTGGCCTCGGCCTCCAGGAGCACCTTGCGGACCTCTCCGTGGTGGCGGGGGTCGGTCTCGCCGCGGGCCAGGGCCTGTTCGACGAGGACGTCGATGGCGATGCCGTTCTCGGCGTGCATCATGATCAGCCCGCCGTTGCCGGAGGCCCGCTGCATGGCGCGCAGGATCTGTCCGTCGTCGCTGTAGAACACGCCCGGGTAGGCCATGAACAGCTTGAAGGAGGTGACTCCCTCGCCCACGAGGTGGTCCATCTCCTTCAGGGTGTGCTCGTTGACGTCGGAGAGGATCATGTGGAAGGCGTAGTCGATCGCGCAGTTGCCGTCGGCCTTCGCGTACCAGGTGTCGAGCCCTTCGCGCAGGGTGCGGCCCACGCTCTGCACGGCGAAGTCGACGATGGTGGTGGTGCCGCCCCAGGCGGCGGCCCGGGTGCCGGTCTCGAAGGTGTCCGAGGCGGAGGTGCCGCCGAAGGGGAGCTCCATGTGGGTGTGCGCGTCGACACCGCCGGGGATGACGTACTTCCCGCTCGCGTCGATCGTGCGGTCGGCGGTCCAGGCCTGTGCCGCGGCGGAACCGTGTGCGGCGAGGGCCGCGACGCGGCCGTCCTCGACGAGGACGTCCGCGTGGAGCTCGTCGGCGGCGGTCACGACCAGACCGCCGCGGATCAGGGTGCGCGTGCTCAAGGAACTCCCCCTACGGGCTGGGCTGCTACTGGATGGTCCGGAGGGCCTGTCCGATGATCTCGGCGCCCTCTTCCGCCTCGGCGACGGTGAGGGAGAGCGGCGGTGCGATGCGCAGCACGCTGGTGTCGTGGCCACCGCCCTTGCCGAGGAGCAGGCCGCGCGTCCGGGCGGCCTCCAGGACGGCTGCGGCCGCCCGCGGGTCGGCCCGGTCGGTGCCCGGCTCCGTCAGTTCCACGCCGGCCATCAGACCCCGGCCGCGGACCTCCCGTACCGCGGGCACGCCGGCGCTGACGGCGCGCAGCCGTTCCAGGAGGAGTCCGCCGACGCGGCGGGCGTTGCCCTGGAGGTCGTGTTCCTGCAGGTACGCGAGGTTCGCGAGGCCGGCGGCCATGGTGACCGGGGAACCGCCGAAGGTGGAGATGGAGTTGGAGTCGAGACAGTTCATCACCTCGGCGCGGGCCACGACCCCTCCGATGGACATGCCGTTGCCGATGCCCTTGGCGAAGGTGAGGATGTCCGGCGGGCCGTTCTGGGAGTGGGCCTGCCAGCCCCAGAAGTGTTCGCCCGTACGGCCCCAGCCGGTCTGCACCTCGTCGCTGATCCAGAGGATGCCGTGCCGGTCGAGGACCTCGCGGAAGGCACCGTAGAGGCCGTCGGGCGGGGAGGTGAAGCCGCCGACGCCCTGGATCGGTTCGGCGATGAGGGCGGCGACCCCGCCGCGGGCCTGGCCGAGCACGTCCTCCAGGTCGGCGACGGCCGCGGCGGTGAACCCGTCGTCGGGGAGGGCGGCGAAGGGGCCGCGGGTGCGGACGGCGCCGTGGACGTAGTACGTGTGCAGCGGCGAGAGGCTGGTCGGGGACCAGCCGCGGTTGCCGGTGATCGAGACGGTGGAGAAGGACCGGCCGTGATAGCTGTTGCGCATCGCCAGGATCTGGTTGGAGCGGCGGTACGTCGTCGCGAGCAGCAGGGCGGTGTCGTTGGCCTCGGTGCCGGAGGTGGTGAAGAAGACGCGGGCGTCGGGGATCCCGGACAGGGCGCAGACGCGTTCGGCCAGCTCGATCATCGGCCGGTTGAGGTACAGGGTGGAGGAGTGGATGATCCGGCCGGCCTGTTCGGAGACGGCCTTGGTGACCTCGGGCAGGGCGTGGGCGGTCATCGTGGTGAGGATGCCGCCGAAGAAGTCGAGGTAGCGGTTGCCGTCGGCGTCCCAGACGTGGCGGCCCTCGCCGTGGGTGAGCTCGATGGGGCGGTCGTAGTAGAGCGCGAGCCAGTCGGGCAGGACGGCGGCGTGGCGGCTGTGCAGGGGGATGGGGTTGGTCACGGCTGTACGAGTCCTCCGTAGGCGTCGGGGCGGCGGTCGCGGTAGAAGGCCCACTGGTCGCGGACCTCCTTGATCAGGTCGAAGTCGAGGTCCCGGACGAGGAGTTCCTCCTCCTTGTCGCTGGCGACCTCGCCGACGAACTGGCCGCGCGGGTCGACGAAGTAGCTGGTGCCGTAGAAGTCGTTGTCGCCGTACTCCTCCTGTCCGACGCGGTTGATGGCGGCGACGAAGTACTCGTTGGCGACGGCGGAGGCGGGCTGTTCCAGCTGCCACAGGTACGCGGACAGGCCGCGGGAGGTGGCGGACGGGTTGTAGACCAGCTGGGCTCCGGCCAGGCCCAGCGCGCGCCAGCCCTCGGGGAAGTGGCGGTCGTAGCAGATGTACACGCCGACCTTGCCGACTGCCGTGTCGAAGACGGGCCAGCCGAGGTTGCCCGGGCGGAAGTAGTACTTCTCCCAGAAGCCCTTGACCTGCGGGATGTGGTGCTTGCGGTACTTGCCGAGGTAGCTGCCGTCGGCGTCGATGACGGCGGCGGTGTTGTAGTAGAACCCCTCGGCCTCCAGCTCGAAGACCGGGACGACGATCACCATGCCGGTCTCGCGGGCGAGCTCCTGCATCCGGCGCACGGTGGGGCCGTCGGGGACGGGTTCGGCCCAGCGGTAGTGCTCGGGCTCCTGCACCTGGCAGAAGTAGGGGGCGTTGAACACCTCCTGGAAACCGATGACCTTCGCGCCCCGGGCGGCCGCCCGGCGGGCGTGCTCCTCGTGTTTGGCGATCATCGACTCGGTGTCTCCGGTCCAGGTGGCCTGGACGAGTGCGGCGCGGACGACTTGGGCCATGAGCTGCTCCTCGCGACGGGAACGCCGACTTCTACGCACGTAGACGGTGTGCGTAGGGAGTCGAAGGTAGGCCTCGGCACAGCCTGGGGCAAGACCACCGTGCGCGGTTGGAGTAGTCGATCAAGTTACGTCGCCAGGTGGTCGTTCGCGGTCAGGAGACGGGCGCTTCAGCTCGCCGGCATCCCCGCGACGCGCAGGGCGTGCGCCAGGTCCCGGTGCCGGGTGCCGGACAGGGCGCGGGCCTCGGCCAGCAGCCGGGGGGCGAACCAGTGCGGGTCCCGTCGGGCCAGGGCCGCCGCCTCCTCGGCGGTGCGCAGGCGCACGAACGCGCCGAGCAGGGTGCGGGCCTCGCGGTCGCGCCCGGCGGCGCCGAGGACGAGGGCGGCTTCGGCGACCTCGGCGGCGGGACGGGCCGTGCCCTGGCGCAGCAGCCGGTCGCAGTCGCCCTCCCGGCCGGCCCCGCCGAGGGCGGCGGCCGCGGCGGCGAGCCGGTCGGGCGGGAGCGAGGCCGCTTCCCACAGCAGAGTGGCCCAGTCGGCGGACAGCCCGGCGCGGGCGAGCTCGGCGGCGAGCGCGGGCAGCCGCTCGGCGGGCCAGGCGGCGGCCTCGCAGAGCAGCGCGTGCGCCTCCCCGGTACGGCCCTGCTCCCGCAGGGCCAGCAGCTCGGCGACGAAGTCGCGCCGCGCGGGTGCCTGGCCGGCGGGTTCGAACGGATCGCGCTCCGGAGCCGGTTGGCCGGTTGCGGCAGCCGGTTGGCCGGTTGCGGCCGGGTCCGGGTCCGCGACGGCCCCGCCCGCGAACCGGGCGCCGCGCGGGGCGGGGAGGGGGGCCGTCGGGGTGGCGGTGGCCGGCACCGCGTCGGCGGAGGGCGCACCCGCGTACCGCGCCCCACCGGCCCGGCGCACCCCCCGTAACCACCGCCCTTCGGCCCTCCCGACCGCCTCGGCCACCACCTCCGGGCCCGCCACCACCTCCGGCTGCCGCTCCGGCTCCGGATCCCGGTGCGGCAGGGGCCGGAGTGGTGGCTCCGGGGTCTGGTGCCATGTGCGGGACGGGGCCGGGTCGCGCTGTCGCGGGACGCCTGCCCGGGGCAGTGCGTGCAGGCGGGTGGTGAGGTCCGTGTGGCGGGCGGCGGCGCGGGCCGCGTCGTCGCGGGTCCAGGCGAGCTCCCGGGCCAGGGCGGCCGCCTCCCCCGGGTCGCCGGTGCCGCCGAGCCGGTCGGTCAGGCTGTGCAGCGCCGCCTCCGAGGCGGCCCACTGTCCGGCCGCCTCGTCGAGCTGGAGCCGCAGCTCCCGCGCCCCGCCCGGCATCGCGTCCCACGCGGCGACGGCGGCGGCCCGCAGCCCCGCCGCGTGGACGGCCTCGCGGGCCCTGCCCTCCGGATCCCCCGGAAGGTCCCCGAGCAGGGACTCCAGTACGTCCCACGGCGGTATCGCGACCCCCTCCAGACAGGCCCGCACCCCACCCGGATCCCGCCGCAGGAACTCCCCGTACCAACCCGCCCCGGGGTCCAGTCTCCGTGTCAAATCCCGTACGTATTGCGTGAGTTGCCCGATCACCAGCGCAGTCGGCGTCTCCATGACCGCATTGGATCCCACCCGTGTTACGGGCGGGCTACGGGAGTCTCAAAGCTTGACGGCGATCCCGCGCGCGGGCCCGATCGTGTACCTTCCGGCCCCGGCGCGCGGGCCGGCTACCCGTGGCTCGGGAGTCCGTCGCCCCGGTGGGGCAGGACCACCTCCCCGGGGCCCTTGGGGGGCGTCTGGACATCGGGGTCGGCGCAGGCCGCGAGCAGCAGGCCCCCCGCGAGGAGCGCGCCGAGCGCGGCGAGACCGAGGCGTTTCGTTTCGTTCACGGCTGGCATGCCGTCAGACCTGCCCCGTGCCCGGGCGGCGCCACCGCCGGTTGCGCCGATCGGCCTCGGGACACTCCCCCGGCACGGGCGTCCCGCCGCGCGCGGGTCCCCCGTCAGGCGGGCACGAGGACGCAGGCCCGGACGAGTTCGTCCAGGGAGAGGCCGAGGGCCTCGGCCAGCGCGGCGACCGTGAAGAAGGCGGGGGTGGGGGCGCGCCCGGTCTCGATCTTGCGGAGGGTCTCGGAGGAGAGCCCCGCGCCGGCCGCGATCTCGACCATGCTGCGGTCGCCGCGGGCCTTGCGCAGCAGCGCGCCCAGACGCTCGCCGCGCTCGCGCTCTTCGGGGGTCAAGGGGGTACGGACCATGCCCCCAGCCTACCCCTCCGCCCCCAATAATCATCCCGGTAAAGTTATACCGGTATAGTTATTGGCATGGTGGAACTGAAGACGAACCGAGAGATCGACGAGATGCGCGCCGCCGGCCGGGTGGTCGCCCGCGCCCTGGCCGCCGTACGCAAGGCCGCGGGGGTCGGGGTGTCCCTGCGGGAACTGGACGCCGTGGCCCGGACGGTCCTGCACGGGGCCGGGGCCTCCTCCCCCTTCCTGGGCTACCGGCCGCGGTTCGCGCCCGTGCCCTTCCCGGCGGTGGTCTGCGCCTCGGTCAACGACGCGATCGTGCACGGCATCCCCGGCGACTACCGGCTGCGCGACGGCGACCTGGTCAGCATCGACTGCGGGGCGGAGCTCGGCGGCTGGGTCGGTGACGCCGCCGTCAGCTTCACCGTCGGCCGGCCCCGCCCCGCCGACCTGCGCCTGATCGAGACCGCCGAGGCGGCCCTCGCGGCCGGCATCGCCGCGGCCGTGCCCGGCAACCGGGTCGGCGACATCGCGCACGCCGTCGGCACCGTCTGCCGCACCGCCGGCTACGGCATCCCGGACGGCTTCGGCGGCCACGGCGTGGGCCGCACCATGCACGAGGACCCCGGGGTCCCCAACGAGGGCCCGCCGGGACGCGGCACGAAGCTGCGTCCCGGCATGGTCCTCGCGATCGAGCCGATGCTGATCGCGGGCGGTACGGACGGCTACGCCTGCGACGCCGACGGCTGGACCCTGCGCACCACGGACGGCAGCCGCGCCGCCCACGCGGAGCACACGGTCGCCGTCACCGCCGGCGGCCCGAGGATCCTCACCGCCCCGTAGGCCCGCCCTACGGCTTCCCGTACGGGTGGACGACCATCGCCGAGCCTCCGCCGCGCCGGGTGGTCTCGGCCGCGGCCAGCCAGCGGCCGTCCGGCAGGCGCTCGACGCCGGTGGCGGCGCCGATCTCGGGGTTCTGGCGGAAGCCCTGGCCGAGGGCTTCCAGCTCGGTGCGCACGGGGCTGTTCCAGAGCCCGGGTTCCAGTTCGGTGGTGGTCTGGTTGCGCTGGCTGGCGCGCGGGGCCGCGATGGCGTCGACCAGCGGCAGGCCCCGGTCCAGGCGGCCCAGCAGGGTCTGCAGGACGGTGGTGATGATGGTGGCGCCGCCCGGCGAACCCACGGCCAGCACCGGCCGGCCGTCCTTGAGGACGATCGTCGGGGACATCGAGGAGCGCGGGCGCTTGCCCGGCCCCGGCAGGTTCGGGTCGGGCACGCCCGGGGCGGCCGGGGCGAAGGAGAAGTCGGTCAGCTCGTTGTTGAGCAGGAAGCCCCGCCCCGGGACGGTGATGGCGCTGCCGCCGGTGGACTCGATGGTCAGGGTGTAGGACACCACGTTGCCCCAGCGGTCGGCGACCGTCAGGTGGGTGGTGTTCTCCCCCTCGTAGGTGGTCGGGGCCACCTGGCCGGTCGCGGCGCAGGGGGCCGGGTGCCGGGGGTCGCCGGGGGCGAGCGGGCTGGTCAGGGCGCGGTCCGGCCTGATCAGGCAGGCGCGGGTGTCGGCGTACCGCTGGGAGAGCAGCTCGCGCGTCGGGACCTGCTCGGCGGCCGGGTCGCCGACCCAGCGGCCCCGGTCGGCGAAGGAGATCCGGGAGGCCTCGATGTAGCGGTGCAGGTACTGGGCCTCGGACAGCTTCGACAGGTCGGTGCCCTCCAGGATGTTCAGCGCCTCGCCGACCGTGGTGCCACCTGAGGAGGAAGGCGCCATGCTGTAGACGTCCAGGCCACGGTAGGCCACCTGGGTGGGGGCCTGCCGTTTGGTGGCGTAGGCGCTCAGGTCGGCGGTGGTCAGGTCGCCGGAGCGGACGACGCGGGTGGCGGCCGGGTCGACGGGAGGCGTGCGGACGGCGCGGACGATGTCCTGCGCGAGCGGGCCGCGGTAGAGGGCGCCGGTGCCCTTGCGGGCGAGTTCGGCGTAGGTGGCGGCCAGGTCCGGGTTCTTGAAGGTGGACCCGACGACCGGCAGCTGCCCGCCGGGCAGGAACAGCTTGCGGGTGTCGGGGAAGTCCTTGAACCGGTCCTGGTTGAGCTCGGTCTGGGCCCGGAAGGTGGCGTCCACGGTGAAGCCGTCCCGCGCCAGCTTCTCGGCGGGCCGCAGGAGCTGCCCCAGCGGCCGGGTGCCCCAGGCGTCGAGGGCGTTCTTCCAGGTGGCGGGGGTGCCGGGGACCCCGACGGAGCGGCCGCTGGTCTGCCCCTGGTCGAAGGGGATCGGGACCCCGTTCTCCTGGAACAGGGTGGCGGTGGCGCTCGCGGGCGCGGTCTCGCGGCCGTCGATGGTGTGCACCCGGCGGGAGGAGGCGTCGTAGTACACGAAGTAGCCGCCCCCGCCGATGCCCGCCGAGTAGGGCTCGGTGACCCCCAGCGCGGCGGCGGTGGCGACGGCGGCGTCCACCGCGTTGCCGCCGGCGCGCAGGACCGCGATCCCGGCGGCGGAGGCGTCCGCGTCGACGCTGGCCACGGCTCCGCCGTAACCGGCGGCCACCGGGACCTTGGGCGGGGCGGCGGTGTCCGGCGGCGGCGCGGCGGCCCCCGTCGAGACGAGCGCCCCGGCGAGGGCGACGAGGGCCAACTGACGTGCTGCGGGACGGCGCATCCGGTTCCTCCAGTCGACGGCCTGTCAGACCTGCGAGGCGCAGCGTAACTTCACGGAACCGGCCGCGTCAGGAAGGCCGGGCGGCCGTTACGATCCGCCGCATGGACGACGACGTGCGCAACATCGTGCTCGGGGTGGTGGCCACCGCCGTCAGCGGCGGCTTCGGCTGGTTCTTCCGGACCTACCTGTGGCGCCGCGAACTACGCCGCAAGCAGGCCTTCTTCGGACTCCCGACCGGCTCCGACTGCCTGTTCGTGGTCAACCGGCAGATGGGCGGAAAGGATTCCTCGCTGCACCGCAACGACGCCTTCGCGCTGCTGGAGATATCGGCCCTGATCCGCGACTGCGGGGCGACCGTGCAGATCGTCCCGCACGACGCGGCCCGGCAGGGCTTCGGCGAACGCGCCGAGTTCTGCGTGGGCGGGCCCTCCTCCAACTCCCGTACGACGGCTCACCTGGCGTCCCTGCTGCCGGGGGTACGGATGGTCGTCGCGGCCGAGCCCGCCGCGGACCGGGGGGCGATCACGGTGGACGGACAGACGTACCGCTGGGAGGCCGGAGCGGCCGAGTACGTGCTGCTGGCCCGGCTGGTGACGGAGCGGGGCACGCGGCCGGTGTTCGTCCTGTGCGGGCAGACCGCCACCAGCAACCAGGCGGCCGCCCGCTACCTGGCCAGGCGCCACCGGGAGCTGGCGCGCGCGCACGGCGGCGACTCCTTCTGCCTCCTGCTCAAGGTGATCAACTCCGATGCCTACGGGCCGGACGTGACCGAGCTCGTCGCCGACGTCACCCGGGCGGCCCGGACACCCGCAGCGGCAGCCGGGTGATCCCGTTGATGAAGTTGGACACCAGTCGGCGCGGCTCCCCGGCGAGTTCGGGCGCGGGCAGGGCGGCGCGCCACTCCTCGTGCAGGACGCGCAGCTGGAGGCGGGCGAAGTGGGCCCCGAGACAGACGTGGGGGCCGTCGCCGAAGGAGACGTGCGGGTTCGGGGAGCGGCCGGGGTCGAGGCGGTCCGGGTCGGTGAACACGCGTTCGTCGTGGTTGGCGGAGGCGTGGAAGACGACGACCTTGTCCCCCGCGCGGATCGGCTGCCCGGCGAGTTCGGTGTCGCGGGCGGCGGTGCGCCGGAAGCTGAGCACGGGCGGGTGCACGCGCAGGAGCTCCTCGACGGCCCGGTCGGCGGGGGCGCTGCCGTCGGCGATCCGGCGGTAGGCGTCGGGGTGCCGGGCGAGCGCGAGGAGTCCGCCGGGGGCGGCGCTGCGGACGGTGTCGTTCCCGGCGACGGTCAGCAGGAAGAAGAACATCTCCAGTTCGGCGGGGTCCAGCCCGGCCTGCGCCAGGGCGGTCATCACGTCGTCGCCCGGGTGTGCCCGTTTGTGCGCGGCCAGTTCGCGGGCGTACGCGAACATCTCGCCGAGCAGGGCCGGGGACCGCGGGTTCAGCGGTGTGCCGTCCGGGCCGAGGAGCGGCGCCGGGGCGTCCTCGGGGTCCTGGTAGCCGATGACCCGTACGGTCCACTCCAGCAGCAGGCCCCGGTCGGCGGCCGGAACGCCCAGCAGGTCGGTCAGGTTCAGCAGGGCGTACTCGTCGGTGACGGACGCCACCACGTCGACGACGCCGGCCTCGGCGCCGTCCCGGGCCGCGGCCAGCAGGGTGCGGGCCCGCTCCCGGACCCGGCCCGCGAAGGCGTCGACCCGGGCGGGGGTGAAGGCGCGGGCGACCAGGCGGCGCAGCCGGCCGTGCGCGGGCGGGTCCTGGTTGAGCATGGTGCTGCGCAGGAAGGGCAGGTCGGCGGGGTCGGGGTCGCGGATCTGGGTGGCGCCGGTCCAGGAGGAGTACGTGGTGTGGTCGCGCAGGACGCGGACGACGTCGGCGTGCCGGGTGACGGCCCAGAACCCGGGGCCAGCGGGCCAGCCCCCGACCTCCGGCTCCTCCTGCCAGGCGACCGGCCGGTGGTCGCGCAGCAGCCGGTAGCGCGCGTGCGGGACGCCCGCGGCGTAGAGGCGCGGATCGAACACGTCGGGGATCCGGGGAAAGGGCGGGATCCCGGCGGCGTCGGAGGCGGTGCCGGGGGCTGGTGCGGCGCGGTCCATGGTCCACACGGTGGCGGCACGCGGGGCGCCGCGCAAGGGCGCCGGAGCCCGCGTCAGCGCCCTGCCTCGCAGCGGGTGGGCTCCAGTTCGGTGTCGGGGCCGCGCACCGACACCTGGACGGTCGGTCCCGCGGTGGACACGGCCGTGCACACCAGTTGCTTCAGGCCGAGGGGGTCGACCGCGGCCACCGGGAAGGGGACGCGGACCTGCAGGTGGAACTCCGAGGTGAAGAAGGCCCTGACTCCCCCGGCCGCCCCCGCGTCCAGCGGCGGGAGCCGGGTGCCGAGCCCGACTTCCTGCTCCACCGAGCCGGGTCCGCGCAACAGCAACTGCAGGCTGCCCTGCGGGCTGTTGTCGGCGTAGTCGGGATCGGGCGAGGGGACCAGGCGCCCCTCGCCGGTGACGAAGTACGCGATCGGGGCCCGGGAGGGCGCGGCGACCGGCACCCGGGCGGCGGAGCCGCTCTCGACGACCCCGGTGGGTTTGATCCCGCAGCCGGTGACCAGCGGCGGGCCGAGCAGGGCGGCGGCGACGGCCGCGGCGGTGCGGCGGCCGGACGCGGAACGGAGGGTCACGCGGTGGTCTCCAGGGGCATGTCGAGGGTGAACACGGCTCCCCCGCCGTCGGCGTTGGCCGCGCTCAGGGTGCCCCCGTGCAGCCGGACGTTCTCCAGGCTGATGGCGAGCCCGAGGCCGCTGCCGGCGGAGCGGGTCCGGGCGGCGTCGGCCTTGAAGAACCGGTCGAAGATGTGCGGGAGCACCTCGGCGGCGATGCCGGGCCCGCTGTCGGCCACCTCGACCAGCAGCCGTTCCCCGTCCTCGCGGGACTCGGTGCGCACCGCGATCCGTACCGGGGCGCCGCCGTGCCGCAGGGCGTTGCCGACGAGGTTGGCGAGGACCACGTCGAAGCGGCGCGGGTCGAGCCGGGCGCGGAGCCCGTGCGGCAGGTCGGCGCCGACCCGGTCGTCGTCCCAGTGGCGTCGCTCCAGGGTCTTGCGCACGGCCTCGGCGACGTCCACGTCGTCGAGGTTGAGTTCGGCGGCGCGGGCGTCGAAGCGGGAGATCTCCATCAGGTCCTCGACGAGGACGGCGAGCTTCCCGGTCTCGGCGCTGATCAGCCGCAGCGCCTTGGCGGTGTCGGGGTCGAGCCGTTCGGCGTCCTCGTCGAGGACCTCGGTGACGGCGAGCATCCCGGCGAGCGGGGTGCGCAGTTCGTGGGAGACGTCGGCGGCGAACCGGCGGGCGCGGACCTCCGCCTCCCGCAGTTCGGCGACGGACTCCTCCAGGGCTCCGGCGGTCTCGTTGAAGGTGCGGGCCAGCCCGGACAGTTCGTCGGCCCCGCGGACCTCGATACGGGTGTCGAGGCGCCCGCGTCCCATGCTCTGGGCGGCCCGTCGCAGGTCGCGCACGGGCCGCAGGACGCTGCGGGCGGCGAGCAGGGCGGGGACGACGGCGATGGCGAGGCCGGGGATGGCGCCCTGCCGGGCGGCCTGGACCATGGCGTCGACGGTCTGCTGCTCGGTGAGCAGCGGCATGACGGCGTAGAGGACGGCGCCGGTCGGCTCGCGGACGCCGTGGTGGGTGAAGACGGCGGGCATGGCGATGGTCAGGTACGGCTCGCCGTGCTCGTCCTCGACCCGCTGGAAGGCGCCGTGCGGATGGTCGGCGACCTGGGCGCGCAGGGCGTCGGTGACGATGCCGGAGGTGGTGGGGGTGACGTTGGAGGAGGCGCGCAGGGTGCCGTACTCGGCGTAGACGGTCCAGGGGTGGGGTTTGCCGCGCTTGCCTATCTCGTTGACGACCCGCTGGAGCTGCGCCCGGTCCATCGGCAGCGTCAGGGCCTGGGCCTCCAGCTGGTCGCGCAGGGTGCTGACGGCGGTGTCCTGGCTCTGGGTGAGGACGGCGCTGCGGGCCTGACGGTAGGTGAGGGCGGCCGTGCTGACCGCGCAGATGGCGGCGACGAGGAGGAACGCCGCGATCAGGCGGGTGCGCAGCCCGAGGGGCGCGAACTTTCGCACGGCGGCCTTCCTAGCGCGGTCCGAGCGGTCCGAAGCGGTAGCCGAAGCCCCGCACGGTCTGTATGTAGCGGGGGCTGCCACCGGGGTCCTCGATCTTGTTGCGGAGCCTGCGCACGCAGGCGTCCACGAGCCGGGCGTCGGCGTGGTAGCTGTGCTCCCACACGTATTCCAGGAGCTGTTGGCGGGAGAAGACCTGCTCGGGCGAGGCCGTCAGGTGGAGCAGGAGCTTGATCTCGCTGGGGGCGAGGGGGACGCGTTCGCCGTTCTTGGCGACGGTCAGACCGGCGCGGTCGACGGTGAGTTCGCCGTGCTGTTCCACGCCGGGGCGGCCCCCGGGGTCGCTGAGGCGGCGCAGCACGGCCTTGATGCGGGCTTCGATGATCTCGGTGCGGGCGGGTTTGACGATGTAGTCGTCGGCCCCGGCCTCCAGGCCGACGACGATGTCGAAGTCGTCGCCGCGTGCGGTGAGCATGATGATCGGGACCTCGCTGGTCTCGCGGATCCGGCGGCACACCTGGACGCCGTTGATCCCGGGCAGCATGAGGTCGAGGAGCACCAGGTCGGGGTGGAAGCCGGCCATGAGGGCTAGGCCGGCCTCGCCGGTGTCGGCGGCCCTCACCTCGTGGCCGCGGCGGCGCAGGCCGAGTCCCACCCCTTCCCGGATGGAAGGGTCGTCCTCGATCAGCAGTACGCGTGGCATCCGCTCAGTATCCCAGGGTGTTTCATGTGGTTCCTCCCGCTATCGGCCGGTCTTGCGCCGCAGGGAGTGGATCAGGTCGGTGATCTCCGTCAGGCGCAGGGGCCCGGCAAGGAGTACGACGACCAGCGCGAGCACGATGGTTCCCGCCCCGGCCGCCGCGTAGGACCCCAGGCCGTCGGCGGCCTGGGCCGTGGCGTACCCGGCGGCCCCGGCGGGCAGGCAGGCGGCGAGCAGCCTCAGGTGGGTCCCGAGGGCCGTGGGGCGGGCGGCGGTACCGGGCCGCGCGCGCGGGCCGAGGCGGCGCGCGAGGGCGTACGCGGTCACGGCGGCGCCCGCCGTGAAGGCGATCGAGGTGGCCGCGGCCATGCCGGTCACGGCCCAGCGCAGCGGGAGGACGGCGTACGCGGCGTAGGAGAGCCCGGCGTTCAGGGCGACGATGACCAGGTTGAGGAGGAAGGGGGTGCGGGTGTCGGAGAGGGCGTAGAAGCCGCGGGCGAGCACGTACTGGGCGGAGAAGGCGATGAGGCCGGGCGCGAAGGCGATGAGCATGCCCGCCATGACCTCGACGTCGGCGGCGGTGACGTGCCCGTATCCGGCGACGCAGTCCATCAGCCAGGGGGCGAGCGCGGCGAAGAGGGCGGCGGCGGGCACGACGAGGGCGGCGCTGGAGCGCAGCGCGTAGGAGATCTCCCTGCGGACGCCGGTGAGGTCGCCGTCGGAGGCGGCCGTGCTCATCCGGGGCATCAGGGCGGTCACCAGGGAGACGGTGACGATGCCCTGGGGGACGATCCACAGCTGGTAGGCGTTGGTGTAGGCGGCGTAGCCGGCGTCGCCCGCGAGGTGCGCTTCGTGGGCGAGCCTGCCGGTGATGGTGGAGAAGCGGGTGACGACCCAGTAGGCGATCTGGTTGGTGAACACCAGCAGGACCAGCCAGCCCGCGTTGCGCAGCGGGCGGGCGAGGCCGCTGCCGCGCCAGTCGAAGCGGGGGCGCCAGCGGAAGCGGGCGGCGCGCAGCGAGGGGATCAGCGCGAGGGCCTGGACGACGATCCCGGCGGTGGTGCCGATGCCCAGGAGGCGGGTCCCGGAGGCGGTGAGTCCGTCGGGGGCGCCGTGGGAGAGGTACAGGAAGAGCCCGAACACGGCGATGACGACGGCGTTGTTGAGGACGGGGGTCCACATCATCGCGCCGAACCTGCCGCGGGCGTTGAGTATCTGCCCGAGGAGGGTGAAGAGGCCGTAGAAGAAGATCTGCGGGAGGCAGAACCGGGCGAGCGCGACGGTGGTGTCGCGCTGGGCGCCGGTGTAGTCGGTGTACCCGTCGATGAGGAGCGGTGCGGCGAGCACGGCGACGGCGGTGAGCGCCACGAGGGCCAGGGTGCAGGCGGTGAGCAGCCGGTCGGTGTAGGCGGCCCCGCCGTCCTTGTGCTCCTTGGCGGCCCGGATCAGTTCGGGGACGAAGACGGCGTTGAGCGCTCCGCCGACCAGCAGCATGTAGATGATGTTCGGGACGGTGTTGGCGACGGCGTAGACGTCGCCGAGGGGGCCGGTGGTGAGTGCCGCCACGACCACCGCGGAACGGAGGAAGCCGGTGGCCCGGGAGACGATGGAGCCGGCCGCCATGAGCGCGCCGCTGCGCAGGACCGAGCCGCCTCCCGCGGGCGCCTTCCGGCCCGCGTCGGCTTCGACCCCGGCCCCGGCTTCGGCTCCGGCTCCGGCCGCGCGGGGGTCCGTGCGGGTACTGGCTTCCATCGAGGTGGGTTCCCTTCACCTGGTCGAAGGTGGAGGGTAACCCGGTCCTGCCGGACGGTCCCGCTCCGGCCCCGGTCGTGCGCGTGCGGCGACATCGGCATCCCGCCAGTGCTTTTCGGCCTTTGCTCCGGGACCAAAGTCCTTTCCGGAACGGGCCCTTTCATGTGACCGAATGGCAACTGTTTCGCTGCGGCGCACGTCACAACCCCGGAGGACGATGTTTTCCGCGGAATAGGGAACCTAGAGTCGTGTCGTCCGCTCCTTGAATACGGACGATCATTACTTCGGAGGGGTTTTCGTTGAGCCGCACACGCCGTACCGCACTGCCGCGTCGTCGGGTCCGCCAGGTGGCGCTGGCCGGCACCGCGCTGCTCGCCGCCGCGCTGACCGCCTGTTCGGGTGGCGCCGACGGGGGCTCGGACGGCGGCGCCAAGGCGGACGCGAAGAACAAGCCGGCCATGGCCGTCTCGGTGAACCTGACGGGCGACCAGGTCAAGGCGGGCGAGCCGGTCAAGGTGACCATCGCCGACGGCAAGCTGGCGCAGGTGAAGGTGACGGACGGCAAGGGCGGTGAACTGGCCGGTCAGATCGCCGCCGACGGGAAGACCTGGACCTCGGGGCGCAACGCCGCGCCGAACGCCGACTACAAGGTCGAGGCGCAGAACACCGACAGCCAGAACGCGAGCACACAGTTCAAGACCTCGGCCGCCGACAAGGTGAACAAGGTCTCCATCAACATTTCGAAGGGCAGCACGGTCGGCGTCGCGATGCCCGTCTCGCTCGTCTTCGACAATCCGGTGAAGAACAAGGCCGAGGTCGAGAAGCAGCTGAAGGTGACCACCTCGAACAACACCGAGGGTTCCTGGGGCTGGTTCAAGGACTATTCCGGCAACGACCGGGTGGACTGGCGGCCGAAGGACTACTGGAAGTCCGGCACGGACGTGAAGGTCGAGATGAACCTGAACGGCGTGGACTCCGGCGCGGGCGGCGGGCTCTTCGCCCGCGATTACAGCACGGAGTTCAAGATAGGCAAGGACCGCCGGATGGAGGTGAGCCTCGACACGAAGAAGATGTCGGTCACCGAGGACGGCCAGGTCGTGAAGACGGTCCCGGTCTCGGCGGGCACTCCGGGCGGCCAGAAGGCCTCCTGGTCCGGGAAGATGGTGCTGATGGCGAAGGAGGGCACCATCCGGATGGACTCCCAGACGGTGGGCCTCGGCGACGCCTACGACAAGATGGTCGACTACTCGATGCGCCTGACCTGGTCGGGCATGTACGTGCACGCCGCCCCCTGGAACGCCGCCAACTTCGGCAGCGCCAACACCAGTTCCGGCTGCGTCGGCATGAGCGACGCCAACGCCAAGGCCGTATACGAGCAGGTGCAGGCCGGCGACCCGCTCGAAGTGGTCGGCAGCGGCTCCAAGGGCAAGGCCGACCTCGGCAACGGCTACGGCGAATGGAACCTGTCCTGGGACGCGTGGAAGGCCAAGAGCGCACTGGCCGGCGCCGCCCAGAACGGCTGACCCCCGATCAATTGTTACCACCACGTAACTTACTGACGGGTTACCTTCGGTAAGCCCCTCCCGTTACCGTCGGGTCACTTCAGGACACCGGCGCACGCGAGGAGCGATCCGTGAAAGCCCGCCCCACCACGGCGGCGGCCGTGGCCGCCCTGCTCGCGGCGACCGCCCTGGGCCTGGCCTCCCACCAGGCCCAGGCGGCCCCCGCAACGCCCGCGCCCTCGGCCCGGGCGGCCTCCCCGGAACTGCGCTTCCACGACATTCCCGGCTCCGGGGGCATCACCCTCAAGGGCAACGTCTTCACCCCCGTCGGGGCCGAGCCCGGCCGGAAGTACCCGCTGATCGTGCTCCCCGGCAGCTGGGGCCTGCCGCAGATCGAATACGTCGCCCAGGCCCGCAAGCTCGCCGACTCCGGCTACGTGGTGGTCGGTTACGCCTCGCGCGGCTTCTGGCTGTCCGGCGGCGAGATCGAGACCGCGGGCCCCGCCGACATCGCCGACGTCTCCGCCGTCATCGACTGGGCCCTCGCCACCACGCCCGCGGACCCCGGCCGGATCGGCCTCGGCGGGGTCTCGTACGGGGCCGGCATCAGTCTGCTGGCCTCCGCGCACGACCCCCGCGTCAAGGCCGTCGTCGCGCTCAGCGGCTGGGCGGACCTGATCGAGTCCATCTACTCCGGCCGCACCGAGCACCGCCAGGCGGCCGGGCTGCTCGGGGCCACCGGATACCTCACCGGCCGCCCCGGCCCCGAACTCCGCCAGATCCTGAACGACTTCCTCGGCTCGAACCTGGACAGGGAACAGGCGATGATCGACTGGGGGAAGAAGCGCTCCGCCTCCGAGCAGATCGACCGGATCAACGCCAACGCCCCCGCCGTCATGCTGGGCAACGCCTGGGGCGACACCGTCTTCCCGCCCAACCAGTACACGAAGTTCTTCGAGGGGCTCACCGGCCCCAAGCGGCTGGAACTGCGCCCCGGCGACCACGCCACCGCCGAGGGCACCGGTCTCCTCGGCCTGCCCAACGACACCTGGACCAACGCCCACCGCTGGTTCGACCGCTACCTCAGGGACGACCGCAACGGCGTCGACACCGAGGCCCCCGTCCAGATCAAGTCCCGCAGCGACAACGGCTACGAGGGATACGCCGACTGGCAGGCGGTCGGCTCCGGCGGTACCGAGCGGATCCCCCTCGACGGCAGCGAGCACGTCTTCGCCAACGTCGACTCCGGGGCCGACGCCGGCGTGGTCATGCTCTCCAGCGTCCTCGACCAGTTCTTCAAGGCGCCCCCCGTCGCCTCGATCCCCCTCCTCCCCCGCTCCTTCGCGGCCGTCTGGCAGTCCGGCCGCCATCCGCAGGAACGCCGGATCCGCGGCACCGTGCGCCTGCACACCACCGTCACGCCCACCAAGGGCGACGGCACCTTCGTCGCCTACCTCTACGACGTGGGCCCCCTCGGCCTCGGCAAGCTGGTCAGCAACGCCCCGTACACCTTCCACGGCAGGACCCCCGGGCAGTCCTTCGGCGTGGACCTGGACCTCTTCTCCACCGCCTACGACGTGCCCGCCGGTCACCGGCTCGCCCTGGTCGTGGACACCGTCGACCCGCTCTACATCGAGCACAACCCCGCCGGCGCGCAGCTGACCTTCTCCTCGCCGGGCACCGATCCCTCGTACGTCTCGGTACCGCTGCGCGAGCAGTGATCCACGGCTGCCGCCGGGGCGGGGCGGTTCCTCACCGCCCCGGCAGCACCGTCTCGGGCTCCGCGGGGGCGACCTCGACGGCCGCGGTCTTCGGGCTGCGCCGCTCCCGCCGGGCCACCCAGGTGGCGAACCAGGACAGCAGCATGCACATCCCGATGTAGATCGGGGAGATGATCATCACCACGGGGATGAACGGCAGGTCGTAGTCGAGGTTCGAGGCGATCAGCTTGCCCGCGTGCAGGAACTCCTCGTAGGTGATCAGGTAGCCGAGCGAGGTGTCCTTCAGTGCCACCACCAGCTGGCTGATGATCGTGGGCAGCATCGCGCGGACGGCCTGCGGGGCCAGCACGAAGGTCATGACCTGCGTCTTGCGCATGCCGAGCGCGTACGCCGCCTCGCGCTGGCCCCTCTCCACGGAGTTGATGCCCGTACGGAAGACCTCCGCGAGCACCGATCCGTTGTACAGGGTCAGCCCCGCCACCAGCGCGGGCAGCGGCTGCGCCTTGAGCGCGACGAAGATGAAGAAGATCATCACCAGGACCGGCATGGCCCGGAAGAACTCCACGAACAGGGTCGCCGCCCAGCGCAGGGGCCGGTGCACCGAGAGCCGGCCGGCGGCGAGCACCGCACCGAGCAGGACCGAGAGCACCGAGGCGTACGCGAAGGCCTTGAGGGTGTTGCCCAGCCCCCGCAGCACCAGCTCCTGGATGCCCTTGTAGAGGAAGGGGCTCCACTTGGTGGCGGTGAACTGGCCGGTGTCGAAGAGCAGGTAGAGGATCCAGGCCAGCAGCCCGAGGATCACCGCCGTCGACGCGATCCCGTAGACGAGGTGACGGCGCCGGGTGCGGGGGCCGGGCAGGTCGTAGAGGGCCGTGGACTCCAGCTCCCCGTGGAGCGCGTGCGCGGTCATCGGGCGACTCCGTAGCGCTTCTCCAGTACGTGGAAGAGCGCGCTGATGGACAGGGTGATGATCAGGTAGCCCACGGCGATCCAGACGAAGGTCCAGACGATGTTGTAGCCCAGCTCACTGAGCGTCTTGTACGTGCCCAGCAGCTCGTTCACGCTGAAGGCGCCGGCGATCGCGGAGTTCTTGGCGAGGGCGATCAGGGTGGATCCGATGGGCGGGATCACGGACCGGAAGGCCTGCGGCAGCACCACCGTGCCCAGCGTCTGCCCGAAGGACATGCCCAGGCTGCGCGCCGCCTCGCCCTGGCCCTTGGGCACGGTGTTGATGCCCGAACGCAGCACCTCGCAGATGAAGGCGGAGGTGTAGCAGCCCAGGGCCAGGACGGCGAAGACCTGGAACGGCAGCACCAGCCCGAAGCGGGGCAGGCCGAGCAGCACCGCGAAGAAGAGCAGGGTCAGCGGGGTGTTGCGCAGCACGTTCACCCAGACCGTGCCGAAGACCCGCAGGGATCCGATGGGCGCGACCCGGAAGGAGGCCATCACGAAGCCCAGGACCAGGGCGAGGAGGGAGGCGTAGACGGTGAGCTGGACGGTGCCCCAGAAGCCCTTCCCGTAGAGCGCGAAGTTCTCGGTGAGTACGTACATGGCGGTGGCTCTCCCCTCAGCTCGCCGGGTAGCGGTCGATGGGCGGTGGTGTCGGGGCGGGCTTGCCGGAGAGGCCGAGGGTGGCCTCGTAGGCCTTCTTCCAGTCGCCGTTCTTCTCGTGCTCGGCCAGGGCGTCGTCGATGGCGAGGCGCAGGGCGGTGTCGGAGCGCGGCACGCCGATGCCGTACGGCTCGCGGGAGAAGGGTTCGCCGACGACCTTGAGCTCGTCGGGGACCTTGGCGGCGTAGCCGAGGAGGATGGAGTCGTCGGTGGAGACGGCGTCGACCTGGTAGGTCAGCAGGTTGTCCACGCAGACCGAGTAGGTGTCGTAGGCGACGAGGACCGCCTCCGGGTGTTCCTTCTGGAGCCGCTGGTAGGGCGTGGATCCGGCGGCGGAGCAGACCCTCTTGCCCGCGAGGTCGTCCGGGCCCTTGATGGCCTTCTCGTCCTTGCGGACCAGCAGGGACTGGCCGGCCATGAAGTAGGGGCCGGCGAAGCCGACCTGCTTCTTGCGGTTGTCGTTGATCGTGTAGGTGCCCACGTAGTAGTCGATCTGGCCGTTCTGGAGGGCCGTCTCGCGGTTGGCCGAGGAGATGGTCTTGAACTCGATGGTCTTGGGGTCGAAGCCGAGGGAGGCGGAGATCATCTTGGCGATCTCGATGTCGAACCCGGAGTAGGTCCCGCGCGCGGGGTCCTTCTCCCCCATGTACGGCTGGTCCTCCTTGGCCCCGACGACGAGGTGGCCGCGCTTCCTCGCCCGCTCCCAGGTGGGTGATCCGGGCAGCTGGAAACCCGTGGCCACCCGGTATACGGGCAGGTCCTCGGGCTGCGGGCCCTTGACCGGGGGGCTGCCCGGCTTGCCGCAGGCGGCGGCCGCGAGGAGGACGAGGGCCAGGAGGAGGGCGCGCAGGAGGTGCGGGGTGCGCGCGGGGTGGGGGGTGTGTCTCATCGGGCCGCCCCTCAATGCTTGAGGATCTTGGAGAGGAAGTCGCGGGCCCGCTCGCTCTCGGGTGCGGTGAAGAACTCCTCCGGGGTGCGGTCCTCGACGATCCTTCCGTCGGCCATGAAGACGACCCGGTTGGCGGCGGAGCGGGCGAAGCCCATCTCGTGGGTGACGACGACCATCGTCATGCCCTCGGCCGCGAGCTGCTGCATGACCTCCAGCACCTCGTTGATCATCTCCGGGTCGAGCGCCGAGGTGGGCTCGTCGAAGAGGAGGGCCTTGGGGCTCATGGCCAGGGCGCGGGCGATGGCCACGCGCTGCTGCTGGCCGCCGGAGAGCTGGGCGGGGTACTTGTCGGCCTGGTCCGCGAGCCCGACCCGGTCCAGGAGTTCCCGGGAGCGCTTCTCCGCCTCGTCCTTCCCGCGCTTCCTGACCTTGACCTGCGCGAGGGAGACGTTGGCGAGGACGGTCTTGTGCGCGAAGAGGTTGAAGGACTGGAACACCATCCCGACCTCGGCGCGCAGCCGGGCCAGCTCCCTGCCCTCGGCGGGCAGCGGCCTGCCGTCGAGGGTGATCGTGCCGGACTCGATGGTCTCCAGCCGGTTGATGGTGCGGCAGAGGGTGGACTTGCCGGAACCGGAGGGGCCGATGATCACCACCACCTCCCCGCGGCCGACGGTGAGGTCGATGTTCCGCAGGACGTGCAACTGCCCGTAGTGCTTGTTGACGTCCCGCAGCTCGATCAACGGATCGACGGCCATACGCTGCCCTGCCCACTTGTCGGTGTGTCGAGGTCAGCGCAAACTATCCAGCCGCCGGAGGGGCTTCACCGCGACACGCCTAAAAGGGATATAAAGCGCATTGGCGCTTCAGCCCCACGGGGTGGATCAGCCCTCGGCGGCCTCGGCGTACACCTGGCTGAGTTCCGGGGAACCGGTCATCGCCCAGGACACCCCCGACTCGACCACGTCGAGCTCCCGCCCCGAGGCGAGCCGGATCACGGGCCGCCCGTTGGGCCACGACTGCCAGGCGGCTCCCCGCAGGGTGCGCACGATCACCGTGCCGAGGTAGAACCCGGCGTCGCTGCCCAGCCACGGGACGGCCTCGGGGTCCCGCCGCCAGCGGGGCATCAGCTGGTCGAGGGCCTCCAAGGAGGCCGGGGTCTGGTCGAGTTCGAGCCCGGCCGCCCTGGCCTGCGCCCGCAGCATCTCGCACTCCGAGAACAACTCGGCGACGCCCTCGGGGTGATCCGCGAGGGCGGCGGCGAGTCCCGCACCCTGTTCCGTTTCGTGCCGGTTCAGCCAGTTGGCGAGGAAAGGGATGTTCATACCGCCCAGCCTGGCACCACGATCCCCGGCTGGCCACAGGGCGCGCCTTGATCCCTCACCCGGTTCCGCACCGGGCCGGGACTACAGGTCCAGGTCGACGACGACCGGGGCGTGGTCCGAGGCGCCCTTGCCCTTGCGCTCCTCACGGTCGACGTAGGAGTCCTTGACGGCCTTGACGAAGGGCTCGTTCCCGTAGACGAGGTCGATGCGCATGCCCTTGTTCTTGGGGAAGGCGAGCATGCGGTAGTCCCAGAAGGTGTACGGGCGGTCGTACTTGAGGGCGCGCGGGAAGACGTCGGAGAGGCCGGCCGCGCGCAGGGCCTCCAGGGCGGCCCGCTCGGCGGGGGTGACATGGGTGAGGCCCGCGAAGACCGCCGGGTCGTACACGTCCTCGTCGGTCGGCGCGACGTTGAAGTCGCCGAGCACGGCGAACGGGCGCGGTCCGGCCGCGTCTTCGGCGACGGCGCCCGCCAGGGCGCGGAACCACTCCAGCTTGTAGCCGTAGTGGTCGTGCTCGACCTCGCGGCCGTTGGGCACGTACACGGACCAGACACGGACGCCCCCGCAGGTCGCGGAGATGGCGCGGGGCTCCTCCACGCCCTCGTAGTCCGGGCCGCCGGGGAGCCCCGTGACGACGTCCTCCAGGCCGACCCGGGAGAGCAGGGCCACGCCGTTCCACCGGCCGGTGGCGTTGACGGCCGACTCGTAGCCCAGCTCGCGCAGCTCTGCGGCGGGGAACTGCTCCGCCGAGCACTTGGTCTCCTGGATGCAGAGCACGTCGGTCCCGGAGGTCTCCAGCCAGGCCAGCAGGCGCGGCAGCCGGGCGGTGATCGAGTTGACGTTGAACGTGGCGATACGCATGCCGTCAAACCTACCGCCCGGCACCGACAGTCAGAGCGCGGCGCTCTCGCCCGCCCCGAGCCGGCGGTGGGGGGCGCCGCCGAGGTTGGCCAGGGCCGTGTCGTAGATCGGCCGGGCGATGTCCGCGAGGTAGGCGTCGTGGATGTCGATCGCCTGGCGGGGCTTGACCTCGCGGACGTAGTCGATCACTTCGGCGACCTTGTTCCAGGGGGCGTGCACCGGGAGCATCAGCGTGTCGACGGGGGCGTCCGGGACGGTCAGGGCGTCCCCCGGGTGGAAGAGGGAAGCGTCCACGAGGAAACCCACGTTGGCGACCCGCGGGATGTCCGGATGGATCACGGCGTGCAGCTCGCCGTGCACCCGGACCTCGAAACCGGCGGCCTCGAAGGCGTCCCCGTGCCCCACGGCGTGCACCCGGCCGGGGTAGGCGGCGGACAGCTTCTCGGCGACGCTGCGCGCGGTCCACAGCTGCGCCGCCGGGTTCGCGTCGAGGGCGGCGCGGATCCGGCCCTCCTCGAAGTGGTCCGGGTGTTCGTGGGTGACCAGCAGGGCGTCGGCTCCGAGGCCCGCGTCGGCTTCGCTGAAGGCGCCCGGGTCGATGACGAGCGTGCGCCCGTCCTTCTCCAACTGGACGCAGGAGTGCAGCCGTTTGGTGAGGTTCATGGGGCCACCCTAGTGCTGCCGGGCGCCGTGACCCGGTGGACCTTTCCGGTCACGGCACTGGATCCCGCGGGCTACGGGACGGTGGTGGAGACCACGTAGACGCGGGGTGCGCGCGGGTTGGCGAAGTCGACGGTGATGTCCCGGGTGGGGCGCGGGTCGTCCGCCTCCACCGTGACCCCGGACCACTTGTGCTTCGGGCTCCAGCTCCAGCCCGCGACCTTGGCGTCGCGCTCGGATACCGACACGCCGGGGGTGAGGGCGGCCCGGCTGGTGCCGACGTCGGCGAGGAAGGAGTCCAGCGCCTTCGGCGTGACCTGGAACTGGACGTACAGCCGGCTGGTGTGCCAGTTGTTGGTCTCCAGGTAGCCGACCGAGGAGGCCCCCGAGTCGGGGATCGGGACCTCGTAGATGCTGCGCTGCACGGTCGACGGCCAGTCCGGGCGGACCTTGACGGCCCCGACCCGGGCCGCCTTGTCCTTGCCGCTGGCGCGGCTCTGCTGGGCGGAGACGGCGAGGTAGCCCGCCGGGACGCCGACCAGCAGCAGGATGATGAGCGCGGTGATCCAGCGGCGCCGGACCGTCTCGCGGCGGCTCCCGCGCTCCCCGGGGGCGGAAGGTCGGTGGTCCTCCGCCTCGGGGGAGGAGGCCTGTCTGGGCAGGGAGGTGGGCGGTGTCACTGCTGGTCCTGGTCCTTGGGTTCCGGGGGCGGTGTCGGGCCCGTGGGGGTGCGCAGGCCGAGCTGCGCGTAGCGCTCGTACCGCTCGACGCGCCGGCGCGTGGCGCGGCGGAAGCGGCGGGCGACGAGCCGGGCGAGGTCGGCGGCGCCGACCATGCCCGCCTCGGGGCCGAGCTGGGCCTTGGCGATGCGCGCCTCGGGGCGGTAGCCGCGGCCGGTGAGGTGGCGGCGGAAGGCGTCCCGGGCGGGGCCGATGAGGAGGTCGTCGGCGGCGCTGACCCCGCCGCCGATGACGAAGCAGGAGGGGTCGAGGGCGGCGGCGAGGTTGGCGATGCCCACGCCGAGCCACTGGCCGATGTCCTGGAGGAGCTCCACGCACATGGCGTCGCCCTCGCGGGCCAGCTCGGTGATCAGGGGTCCGGTGATCTCCGAGACGTTGCCGCCGACGCGGGCGATGATGTTGTACGCGACCGGGGAGTCGGCGGCGGCCAGCTCGCGGGCCTCGCGGACGAGGGCGTTGCCGGAGCTGTACTGCTCCCAGCAGCCGCGGTTGCCGCAGGGGCAGCGGTGGCCGCCCGGGACGACCTGCATGTGGCCGAACTCCCCGGCCACCCCGTAACGGCCGCGCTTGACCTGGCCGCCCTCCAGGATGGCCCCGCCGATGCCGGTGCCCAGGGTGATCATGACCAGGTGGTCCTCGCCGCGGCCCGCGCCGAAGCGCCATTCCGCCCAGGCGGCGGTGTTGGCATCGTTGTCGACCATGACCGGGACCGCGAGCCGGGACTGGAGGGCGTCGCGCAGCGGTTCGTCGCGCCAGGCCAGGTGCGGGGCGAAGAGCACGCGGGAGCGGTCGGCGTCGACCCAGCCCGCGGCGCCGATGCCCACCGCGTGCACGTCGTGCCGGTCGGAGAGGTCCAGGACCAGCTCGACGATGGTGTCCTCGACGACCTTGGGGCTCTTGGACTTGTCGGGGGTCTCGGTACGGATCTTCTCCAGGATGACCCCGTCGGCGTCGACGACGCCGGCCATCACCTTGGTGCCGCCGATGTCGATGCCGACGGTCGGGACGCGCGGGGCGGTCAGCAGCGACCGGCGCTCCCTCGTCCCGACGGTCCGCAGGACCGTGCCCCGCGCCGCGCCCCGGTGGGAGAGCGCGAAGTCCCGGTACGTGCTCATCGAGTCGTGTCGTCCCTGTCGGAGGCGGAGTCGGATGGGGGGCCGGCGGGGGTGCCGGCCGAGGTGTCCCGTCCTGATTCTGCCACCCGCTCCAGCTCGTGGCTCAGCTCGTCCAGCTCGGAGCCGCCCGCCATCTGCCGGGTGAGCTCGTCCAGGGTGATCGAGTCCCGGGTGTGGCTGCCGGCCATGGTGCCGCGCTTGAGGAGCACGAAACGGTCCCCCACCAGGTACGCGTGGTGCGGGTTGTGAGTGATCAGGACCACCCCGAGACCTGCGTCGCGGGCGGCGGCGACGTACTTGAGGACGACGCCGGACTGCTTGACGCCGAGGGCGGCGGTGGGCTCGTCCAGGACGAGGACCTTGGCCCCGAAGTACACGGCGCGGGCGATGGCCACGCACTGGCGCTCGCCGCCCGAGAGGGTCCCGATGGGCTGGTCGACGTCGCGCAGGTCGATGCCCATGCGCAGCAGCTCGGCGCGGGTGGTCTCGCGCATCAGCTCCACGTCGAGGCGGCGGAAGGGTCCGCGGCCGCGGGTGGGCTCGGAGCCGAGGAAGAAGTTCCGCCAGACCGGCATCAGGGGGACGACGGCGAGGTCCTGGTAGACGGTGGCGATGCCGCGGTCGAGGGCCGCGCGCGGGTTGGCGAGCTCGGTCTCCTCCCCCTCGATCTCGAAGGTGCCGGCGTCGTGCCGGTGCAGCCCCGCGATGATCTTGATGAGGGTGGACTTCCCTGCGCCGTTGTCGCCGAGCACACAGGTGATCCCGCCGGCGGTGACCTCCAGGGAGACGCCCTGGAGGGCGCGGATGTTGCCGTAGTACTTGCTGACGTCGGTCAGCTTCACCAGGGTGGTCCCGGCCTGGGGGCCGGGCGCGGTGTGCGCGCTCACTTGCTCTCCTCCGCCCGCTTGCGGACCCAGGCGTTCAGCAGCGTCGCCAGCAGGAGCATGGCGCCGAGGAAGAACTTGAACCAGTCCGGGTTCCACTGGGCGTACACGATGCCGTTGCTGGTCATGCCGAAGATGAAGGCGCCGACGGCCGAGCCGATGGCGGAGCCGTAGCCGCCCGTCATCAGACAGCCGCCGATGACCGCGGCGATGATGTACAGGAACTCGTTGCCGACGCCCTCCCCCGACTGGACCACGTCGAAGGAGAAGAGGATGTGCTGCCCGGAGATCCAGGCGCACAGCGCGACGCCCATGTAGAGGCCGATGCGGGTCTTGACCACGGGGACGCCGGTGGCGCGGGCCGCGTCGGCCCCGCCGCCCACGGCGAAGATCCAGTTCCCGGCGCGGGTGCGCAGCAGGATCCACGTGGCGACCGCGACCAGGGCGAACCACCACAGGATGGTGACCTTCAGGGTGACCGAGCCGATGTTCCACTGCGAGGCGAACAGGGCCCGCGCGGAGGAGAAGCCCTCCATGTCGGCGATGGTCTTGGTGGAGACGGAGCCGCTGATCAGCTTGGTGAAGCCGAGGTTCAGGCCGGTCAGCATGAGGAACGTGCCGAGCGTGATGATGAAGCTCGGGAGCCTGGTGCGGGTCAGCATGAACCCGTTGAAGAAACCGATGGCCAGGGTGACCAGCAGGGACACCCCGACGCCGACCCACACGTTGGCGGTCATCTGGTAGCTGAACATCGAGCTGACCAGCGCCGAGGTGGTGACCATGACGCCGGCGGAGAGGTCGAACTCGCCGCCGATCATCAGCAGGGCCACCGGGCAGGCCATGATCCCGATGGTGGAGGCCGAGTACAGGATCGTGCTCAGGCTGGAGGCCTGCAGGAAGCTGGGGGCGGCGAAGGAGAAGAAGACGAAGACGGCGGCGGCCCCGACGACCGCGCCCAGCTCGGGGCGGGCGAGGAGCTTCTTGAGGTGCGAGGCCGGTGCGAGCCGTTCGTCGGCGGTGTCGGCGCCGGCGCTCATCGGCTGCCCCGCTTGATGTACTCCTCCAGCTTGGCGGCCTCGGCCGCCGTGACGATCTGCGGCCCGGTCAGCACGGGCCGGCCGCCGCCGAGGACGTCCGCGTTGTAGCGGTAGAGCCACAGCAGGTCGATCGCCTCGTAGCCCTGGAGGAAGGGCTGCTGGTCCACCGCGAAGCCGAGGGCGCCGGACTTCAGGTCGCGGGCGACGGCCTCGTTGAGGTCGAAGGTGTCGACCTCGGCCTTGCTGCCCGCCGCGTCCTTCGCCTTGACGGCGGTGGCGGCGAAGGGGGCGCCGAGGGTGACGATGGCGTCGACGGAGGGGTCGGCCTGGAGCTTGGCCTGGATGGCGGCCTGGACGGACGGCATGTTGGTGCCCTCGACGTAGAGGTTCTCCATGCTCCCGCCGAAGGTCTTCTTCGCTCCGGCGCAGCGCTGCTCGTGGCCCACGTTGCCCTGTTCGTGCAGGATGCAGACGGCCTTCTTGCGGCCGCGCTTGGTCAGTTCGGTGCCGACCGCCTCGCCCGCGATCGCCTCGTCCTGGCCGATGTGGGTCAGGGCGCCGTACGCGGCCGACTGCTCGGATCCGGAGTTGACCGTGATCACGGGGATGCCCGCCTTGACGGCCTTGCCGAGGACGTCCTTGAGGGCGTCGGGCTTGGCGAGGCTGACCACGATCCCGTCGACCTTCTGGTCGATCGCGTTCTGCACGAACTGGGCCTGCTGCTGCGCCTGGTCGTCGTGCGAGTAGACGAAGTTGATGTTGTCCTTCGCCGCGGCCTCCTTGGCGCCCTTCTGGACGATGTCCCAGAAGGTGTCGCCGTCGCCCGCGTGGGTCACCATCGCGAAGGTCCAGCGCGGCGTGGAGACGGCGGGCCGGCCCGCCCGGTCGGCCTTCGCCCGCTCCTCGGCGCGCTTGCCGCCCGTGCTGCTGCAGCCCGCGAGGGAGGCTCCCAGTACCACCGCGAGCACGGCGCCCACGACGCGTACCCCTGTCCGAACCCTAGCCACGTCGCCGTGCCCTTCCCTCGTCATACCCGCCACTGATTCTCAAAGTGGTCATTCCGGTCCAGCCGCCCAGTATCCGCCACGGTCGGCCTCGGGAGCCCATCGGGGCCGTCGCCACCATCGTGGCCTTCCGCGGACGGAGCCGGGCAGATTGACAGCTCCCCCGGACGGGGCCACGTTGAGTGCATGCGCATCGGGCTCATCGGGACGGGCCGGATCGGCTCCTTCCACGCGGCCGCGCTGGCCCGCCGGCCGGACGCCGGTTCGCTGCTGCTCGCCGACGCCGACCCGGCGCGGGCCGCCCGGCTCGCCGACCGGCTGGGGGCGACGGCCGCGCCCTCCGTCGAGCAGGTCTTCACCTGGGGCGTGGACGCGCTCGTGGTGGCCTGCGCCACCGAGGGACACGCGGAGCTGGTGGTCCGCGCGGTGCGCGGCGGGCTGCCGGTGTTCTGCGAGAAGCCCGTGGCCCCGGACCTGGAGCGCACCCTGGCGGTGCTGCGCGAGGTGGCCGCCGCCCGCGGGGTCCTCCAGCTGGGCTTCATGCGCCGTTTCGACGCGGGCTGCCGCACCGCGCGGGAGCTGGTCCGTTCGGGTGCCCTGGGCCGGCTGCACACCGTACGGACCATGACGGCCGATCCCGCACCGCCGCCCGCCGCGTACCTGGCGACCTCCGGCGGGCTGTACCGGGACTGCATGGTGCACGACTTCGACATGGTGCGCTGGGTGACCGGGCGGGAGGCCGTGGAGGTGTACGCGGCCGGCTCGGACGCGGGGCCCGCCGCCTTCCGGGAGGCCGGTGACGTCGACACGGCCGCGGCCCTGCTCACGCTGGACGACGGGACGCTGGTCAGCAGTACGGCCACCCGCTGCAACGGCGCCGGGTACGACGTGCGGATGGAGTTCGCCGGGGAGCTGGACCAGGTCTCCTCGGGGCTGGACGACCGTACGCCGATCGCCTCGACGGAACCGCACGGCCCGCCCCCGGCGAGCAAGCCCTGGGGCGGGTTCCTGGAGCGGTTCGGTCCCGCTTACGAGGCCGAGCTGGGGGCCTTCGTCAAGCTGGTGCGCGGTGAGGGGCCCAACCCCTGCGACGGCCGGGAGGGGCTGGCCGCGTTCCGGATCGCGGAGGCGTGCGAGCGCTCCCGGCGCGAGCGCCGCCCCGTGCGGCTGGAGGAGCTCCCGGATCTCTAGGGCGGGCATGCGGGCCACAGTAGGGCGGATGATCACCCGGCCAGGAGGCGATTCCCGGACATTCGCTCAGGCCGCGGCGCGCCGTCCCCAGGCGGTGCCGGCCAGGACCAGCCCCGCGCCCACCAGGCCGAGGGGCCCCGGGTGCTCGCCGCCGAGGACGATGCCCGCGGCGGCGGCCCACAGGGGCTCGGTGCCGAGGAGCAGGCTGACCCGCGAGGGCGAGGTCCTGCGGACGGCCCACATCTGTACGAAGAAGGCGAAGAGGGTGCACAGGACCGAGAGGAAGGCCAGCCCGGCCCACTGGCCCGGCCCGAGGCCGGCGGCGGCCGCCCAGGGCGAGTCGCCGGTCCCCGGCAGGGCTGCCAGCAGGGCGAAGACCAGGACGGCGCTGCCGAGCTGGACCGTGGTCAGGGAGAGGGAGTCCGCGTCCTGGACGGCCTTGATCCGCGCCATCAGCAGGACGTGCGCGGTACGGGCGAGGGCGGCGCCGAGGATCAGCAGGTCACCGGCGCCGGGCGCGGTGAACCCGGCGCCCTGGGTGAGCAGCACGACGCCCGCGACGCAGACGGCGGCGGCGCCGAGGAAGGCGGCCGAGGGGGCGGTGCGGCGGACGGCGGACTCGGCGAGCGGGGTGAAGATCATGGTCAGGCTGATGATCAGCCCGGCATTGGTGGCGGAGGTGTGCACCACCCCGTAGGTCTCCAGCAGGAAGATCCCGCCGAGTACGAGGCCCAGCGCCGCGGCCCCGCGCAGCTGCGCGGGGCTCAGCACCCGCAGCCGCCGCCACCCGGCGAGGACGAGGACGGGCAGCACGAGCGCGAAGCGCAGCACCAGCACCGCGATCACGGTGTGCGGGGCCGTGACCCCCTTGGCCGCGAGGTAACTTCCGCCCCAGACGACGGCGACGAGCAGCACGGGCAGGTCCGCGAGCCGGGCCCGGCGGGGCGCGAGGGCGGGGGTGGCGGCGAGGGTGGACACCGGGGCGGCTCCGACTGCGGGAAGGGAGTGGAGACGGCGGCGGCTCGCACGGATGCGGGCTCACGGTAGCCGAGTCGATCTTCCCGGTCGAGCGTTTTGCGGGCCGGGGCCGCCCCCGCGCGGGCTCAGTCCGCGAAGCTCCCGAAGGTGGCGCGGCCCGTCGGCCGGTAGGTGTGGATGGCGATGCCGGAGCCCGTGGTGCGCGAGCCGGCCGGCGCGAAGGCGGTGGGCAGCCCGCCGGTCGAGAACAGCCGGCGGCCCGTGCCGAGGAAGACGGGGAAGACCAGCAGGTTCAGCTCCTCGACGAGGTCCCGCGCGAGCAGCCACTGCGCCAGCTGCCCGCTGCCGTGCACCTGGAGCTCCCCGTCGGTGGCGTCCTTGGCGCGGACGACCTCCGCCTGGAGGTTCTCGCCGTCCACCACGGTGGCGGGGGTCCAGCCCGGGTCCTTCAGGGTGGTCGAGGCGACGTACTTGGGCAGCCGGTTGAGGCGGCTCGCGACCGGGTCGGCGGGGTCGTCGTGCCGCGGCCAGTGGGCGGCGAAGATCTCGTAGGTCCGCCGGCCGAGCAGGAAGGCCCCCGCCCGCGCGAAGACCTCCTGGATGAACTCCCCCATGCCCTCGTCCGCGTACGGCACGACCCAGCCGCCGTACTCGAACCCGCCGCGGGGGTCCTCGGCGGGCCCGCCGGGGGCCTGCATCACTCCGTCGAGGGTGAGGAAGGTGGTGAGGGTCAGCTTGCCCATGGCACTGCGCTCCTTGGGTGTCGGCGCCCGGCCCGTATGCCGTGCACCGGTTCAGACTCCCCCGCCGTCCGGAACTCATCGGTGCGGCGCGCGCGGAGGCGGACCGCGTGTCCGCCGCGGGGGTGCTCCGCCGCGGGGGGCCCGGAGACGCCCGCGGGGCACACCGCGTGCGGTGCGCCCCGGGGGGAGCGTGCTCGCGCCCCGGGGGTGTCGGCCCCCGGGGCGGTCGGTGGGGCGGGGTGGCGTCAGCCGCCCAGCTCCTGGTGACGGGCGGCGTGCGCGGCCGCGCCGGCCTCCGTCAGCGAGCCGAACAGGCGCAGCCGGGAGAAGCCGCCGTCCGGGAAGATGTCGATGCGCACGTGCGTGCCGACCGCCGGGGCGTCGAGCACGAAGCGGTGGTTGGTGTCGGGCTGCAGGCGGGTGCGCGGCAGGAACTCGGCCCACTCGCCCTCCTCGCCCGTCTTGACGGACAGGGAGGCCCAGCCGGCCGAGTTGCCCTTGAGGTAGGCGGTGTCGATCTCGACGGCGCGGATCTCGGACTCGGCGACGAGCTGGTAGCGGATCCAGTCGTTGCCGTTGTCGCGGCGGCGGGCGGTCTCCCAGCCGTCGTCCATCTTGCGGGAGCGGCCCGGGTTGATGGTGTTGGTCGGCGGCGAGTAGAAGCGGTTGGACGCGTCCTCGACCGAGCCGCCGTTCTCCAGGGCGACGACGTCGAAGGTGCCGAGCGCCGCGAGCCACTTCGGGTCGGGGCGGACCTCGCCGTAGACGCGGATGCGGGCGACGCCGCCGTCCGGGTGCTGGTTGAGGCGCAGGTGCGTGAAGCGCTGCTCGACGTCGACCTCGAAGCCGTTGGCCGCGTGGCCGCCGACGGGGGTGCGCTCGACGAGGGTCGTCCACTTGACGTCCTCGGACAGCAGCTCCTCGGCGGTCGGGGAGCCGGGTACCGAGGCGGCCTGTACGGACACGGCCTGCGGCATGTTGCCGCGGAAGTGGGCGGTGTCCACGACGATGCCGCGGATGACGCCGGGGGCGCCGAGGCGGATCAGCGCGAAGTCGTGGTCCTCGGCGGTCGGCCAGGGCTGCTCGGCGGACACGCCGCGGCGGCGGCGGGTCTCCCAGCCGTCCATGACCTTGCCCTTGTGGCCGAAGTGCTCGGGGTCGAAGTGCGGGGCCTCGGCGATGAGGAGGTTCTCGCGCTCGGCGAAGAACTCGTCGTTGGCGGCGATGACACCGGCGCCCAGTTCACGGGCGGCGAGGTTCGCGTACTGGGTGAAGGAGAAGTCCGTGGTGCGGTAGTCCGCGTACGGGTCGCCGCCCCCGTACGGGTTCGCGTTACCGGTGAAGGAAGGAATCGCCACTGTCAGTTCTGCCTTTCAAGGAGGAGGCCCGTGGGCTCGGTCGGGATGCCGTGGTCGGCGATCTGCGTACCGCGCAGCCAGGTGGACTTCACGACGCCGTGCAGGGTCTTGCCCGCGTACGCCGTGACCTGGTTGCGGTGGTGCAGGTGCGCCGGGTCCACGGTGAAGGTCTCTTCGGGGGCCAGGACGGCGAAGTCGGCGTCGCGGCCGGCCTCGATGGCGCCCTTGGCGGCCAGTCCGGCGATGGCGGCCGGGGCGGTGGACATCCAGCGCGCGACCTCTTCGAGGGTGCGTCCGCGCTTCCTGGCCTCGGTCCAGATGGCCGGCAGGCCCAGCTGGAGGGAGGAGATGCCGCCCCAGGCGGTGGCGAAGTCGCCGGTCTTCAGGTCCGCGGTGGAGGGCGAGTGGTCGGAGACGATGCAGTCGATGGTGCCGTCGGCGAGCGCGTCCCACAGGACGTCCTGGTTGGCGGCCTCGCGGATCGGCGGGCAGCACTTGAACTCGGTGGCGCCGTCGGGGACTTCCTCGGCGGTGAGCGTCAGGAAGTGCGGGCAGGACTCGACGGTGACGGCCACGCCCTCGGCCTTGGCCGCGGCGATCAGGGGCAGCGCGGAGGCGGAGGACAGGTGCAGGACGTGCACGCGGGCGTTCAGCCGCTTCGCCTGGGCGATCAGGTTCTGGATCGCGGTGTTCTCGGCGTCCTGGGGGCGGGAGGCGAGGAAGTCGGCGTACTTGGGACCCGGGTTCTGCGGGGCGGACTCCAGGTGGTGGGGGTCCTCGGCGTGCACGATCAGCAGGCCGCCGAAGCCGGTGATCTCGGCGAGCGAGGTCGCCAGCTGTTCCTGGTCCAGCAGCGGGAACTCGTCCACGCCGGAGGGCGACAGGAAGCACTTGAAGCCGTAGACGCCGGCGTCGTGCAGCGGGCGCAGGTCCTTGACGTTGTCCGGCAGGGCGCCGCCCCAGAAGCCGACGTCCACGTGGGCCTTGCTGCGGGCGACCTCCTGCTTGACGCGGAGGTGGTCCACCGTGGTGGTCGGCGGGAGGGAGTTGAGCGGCATGTCGAGGATCGTGGTGATGCCGCCGGCGGCGGCCGCGCGGGTCGCCGTCCAGAAGCCCTCCCACTCGGTGCGGCCGGGGTCGTTGACGTGCACGTGGGTGTCCACCAGACCGGGGAGCAGGACGTCGTCGCCGAAGTCCTCCAGCCGGGCTCCGGCCGGTACTTCGGCGTCGTGTGCCAGCACGGCCGTGATCTTCCCGCCGGCGACGGCGACCGAGGCGGCGCGCGTCCCCTCGGGGGTGATGACGCGCGTCGAGCGCAGTACCAGTTCCACAGCCACGTCGGCCACCGGAACCTCCCCATCTACTTCCACAGAGCGAAATTCAACGTTCTGTTGACGGAGTCTTCACCCCGATCGGGGGCCAGTCAAGAGTCGCCGGACGGACCGCCCACCCCGGCGAGCCGCAATTGGATGTTTCCACAGGATGGAATTAAGATTTCACTATCCAGAATGTAGCTATCACCACCGGATGCCGGACGGGTAACTTCCGAAGGACGTCCGCCACCGGACAAACCGGCTCTGACCGGCGGGGACGGCCGGGCCCCGGCTCTAGGGCCGACGCCGACCGACCGGTAGGCTGCTTCCTTGCCTGCCAGCACCGAAAGGACCGCGCCGTGCCGACGTCCAGCGCCAGCACCACCGACGCTTCCGCCAAGCCCACCGCCGCCAGCGGTGGCGTCCAGTCCCTTGAGCGCGCCTTCGATCTGCTCGAACGCATGGCCGACGCCGGGGGCGAGGTCGGCCTCAGCGAGCTCTCCGCCGCCAGCGGACTGCCGCTGCCGACCATCCACCGCCTGATGCGCACCCTCGTCGCGTGCGGCTACGTACGCCAGCAGCCCAATCGACGGTACTCCCTCGGCCCCCGGCTGATCCGCCTCGGCGAGTCCGCCTCGCGGCTCCTGGGCACCTGGGCCCGCCCCTACCTCGCCCGGCTGGTCGAGGAGACCGGCGAGACGGCGAACATGGCCCTGCTCGACGGCGACGAGATCGTCTACGTCGCCCAGGTGCCGTCCAAGCACTCCATGCGCATGTTCACCGAGGTCGGCCGCCGCGTGCTGCCGCACTCCACCGGCGTGGGCAAGGCCCTGCTCGCCCACACCCCCGCCGACGAGGTGCGCGCCCTGCTGGCCCGCACCGGGATGCCGGCCGCGACCGAGAAGACCATCACCACGCCCGAGGGCTTCCTGGAGGCCCTGGAGCAGGTCCGCGCGGTGGGCTACGCGGTCGACGACAACGAGCAGGAAATAGGAGTCCGCTGCCTGGCCGTGTCGGTGCCGAACTCGCCGACCGCCGCCGCGATCTCCATCTCGGGTCCGGCGGGGCGCGTCACCGAGGCGGTGGCGGAGTCCTTCGTGCCGATCCTCCAGGGGGTGGCCGCCGAGCTGTCGGTGGCGCTCCAGAGCCAGAACCCGGCCTGACCGGCCCCGCGGGCGGGCGACCCGCCGAAACGGCCCCGGCGTCCAGGGCGCGCTCCTGCGCGAGGGGCCACCGGGGCCCCCGCGGAATGAGTACGGTCTGCTCATGCACAGCATCGCGGTGGAGCAGCAGCGGGGGCACGTACTCCTCATAGCGGGGGACGCCGCAGTGCGCCGCCGCGCCGTCCAGGTCGCGCCGAGCGCCAATCTGGCCGCGCTGGGGGTGGTGCCCGTACCGGTGCTGCTGGACAGCACGGTCCCCAGCGACACCACCTACCTCGACGGGGCCCGCGACCCGAACACCGTGCTGACCCGGCTGCGGACGGCGGCCGCCACACCGGGTCCGCTGCTGGTCTACCTGTCCGGGCGGCTGACCGTCGACCGCCGCGGCCGGCGGCTGCACCTGTGCCTGGCGGGGACCACGGCGGCCAGCGTCCGCCACACCGGCCTGCCGTGGGAGTGGCTGGGCTCCGAGCTGCGCGAGCGGCCGGCCGGGCTGACCACCGTGCTGCTGGACCTCGCGGCGGACAAGGCCGCCTGGCCGCTGCTCCAGGAGTACGGCAGCCTGCCCGCCCCGCCCTCCGTCGAGGTGTACGGGGTGGTGGCGCCCCCGGGATTCGCGGGCGGCGGCAACGGGGTGAGCGGCTACACGCGGCAGTGGATCGAGCAGCTGCGCAGCAGCCCCGGGCGGCCGGACAACCTGCGGCTGCACGCCCTCGCGGTGGGCGCCGCCGCCCTCCCCCCGGGCACCCTCGTCCTCCCGACGGCCCGCGAACTCGCCGCCCGCCCGGCGGAGGCCCCGGGGCGGGCCGGGTACGGAGGGGGCGTGCCGGACGGTGGGCCCTCGCGCCGCCGGGAGAGCGGTGCGGACGGAAAGCGGGACGGCGTCCACGCGGTCGCCGGGGACGGCGCGCGGGAGCTGCCGGGCGGGGGGCCGGATCCGCGGCCGCACATCCACGCGCTGGCCACCGCGGGCCGCCACGCCGAGGCGGACGCGCTCGCGCAGGCGTGGGAGGCGCACGTGCTGCGGGCGTACGGGCCCGCCTCGCCGGAGGCGACCCACTGGACGGAGATCCGCGCCGACCTCGCCCGCATGGCGGGCGACTTCCGGCTCGCGACCCGGCTGTGGACCGGCGTCGGAGTGAGCCGGCTGGCCCGCCAGTCCCCCGACGCCCCCGAGGTCAAGGGCGCCGCCGCGGGCGCCCTGTACTGCTGGACCCAGCTCAAGGACCGGGCGGCGGCCGCCGAGGCCGGCCCGGAGCTCATCCGGCTCCTGGGGGCCCTGCCCTCGCTCGACCCCCGCCACCTGGAGCTGGCCCGGCAGCGCCTGGAACTCCTCCGGGACGCCACCCCGATCGGCCGCTGAACCCCGGCTAGGCCGCGACGACCGGGTCCGGGTTCTGGACCAGGCGGCCGTCCGTGATCGTCGCGGCGCGGTCCATCCGGTCCAGGTGGGCGTGGTCGTGCGTGACCAGCACCGTGGCGGTGGACCGCTCGCGCGTGAGGGTGACCAGCAGGTCGAGCACGGCCGCGCCGCGCTCGTGGTCCAGGGCGCTGGTGGGCTCGTCGACCAGCAGCACGGTCGGCTCGTTCATCAGCGCGCGGGCGATGTTGACGCGCTGGCGCTGGCCGCCCGAGAGCTGGTGGGGCCGCTTGTCGGCCTTGTCCGCGAGGCCGACCGCGTCCAGCAGCTCCAGGGCCCTGCGGCGCAGCTGCCGGGAGGGCCGGCCCGAGAGGTGGGCCATCACCTGGAGCTGCTCGACGGCGGTGAGCGAGGCCAGCAGGTTGGGCTGCTGGAAGACGATGCCGATCTTCTCCCGGCGCAGGGCCGACTTCTCGGCGGCACCCATCCGGGTGGTCTCCCGGCCCGCGACGACGACCGCGCCGGAGTCCGGGGTGACCAGGGTGGCGGCGACGGCCAGCAGGCTGGACTTGCCGGAGCCGGACGGCCCCACGATCGCGGTCAGGGTCCCGGCCGGAACCTCCAGCGACACGTGATCGAGGGCCGTGAGGCGGCCGTCGCCGTCGGGGTAGGTGAGCGTGACGTCGTGGACGAGGAGGGTCATCGGGCGCTCCCGAGGGCGGTCAGCGGGTCTACGGCGGTGATCCGCCGGATGGACAGGGCCGCGCCCAGCACCCCGAGCACGATCATGATCGTGGCGGGGACCAGGACCGTGGCGGGGTCGAGGACGAAGGGCACGTCGCCCCCGCTGATCAGCGCGCCGATGCCGACGGCCAGCGCCGTTCCGGCACCGGTGCCGATCGCCAGCATCACCACCGCCTGGCCGAGGGCGTCCTTGAGCAGGTACGGGGTGGAGGCGCCCAGCGCCTTGAGCACGGCGATGTCGCCGCTGCGCTGGATCGTCCAGACCGTGAAGAAGGCCCCTATGACCAGCGCGGAGATGGCGAAGAGGAAGCCGCGCATCAGCTGGAGCGAGCCGTTCTCGGCCTGGTAGGACCCTATGGCGCCCAGCGCCTCGTCGACGGTCTGGGTCAGGGTGCCGGAGGCCCGGTCGCCCGCGGCCCAGTCCACGGCGCCCGAGCCGTCGAGGGCGAGGACGGTGGCGACGGTTTCGAGGGAGGTGCCGGGGTTGCCGACGCGCTGCCAGTCGTTCAGGTCCATCCACACCACCGGGGTGTGGCTGTAGGCGGCGGTGCCGGACACGGCGGCCACGGTCAGCTCCAGCGGGCCGACCTTCAGCCGGCCGCCCGCGGTGAGCCCGCCCAGTTCCCGGGCGGCCTTCTCGGTGAGGACCACCCTCCCCTGACCGAGCCCGGCCCCGGCGGGCGCGAGCCGGCCGGTGGACTCGACGCCGAAGACGGAGACGGCGGCGGTCCGCTCGCCCGAGACGGCGTTGGTGGTGCGGATGCCGAGCGGATCGGCAGCCGTCACGCCGGGCCTGGCGCGCCAGTCGCGCCAGGAGCTCTCGGGCAGCTGGGAGCCGGTGAAGGAGACCTTCTGGTCCCCGGAGGGCTCGGCGAAGGCCAGCCGGGTGGCGGGCAGGCCGGTGATGGCCGAGATGTTCTCCCGGGCCAGGCCCGAGGTGAGCCCGGACAGCAGGCCGACCAGCAGCGTGATGAGCAGTACGACCGAGCCCATGAGGGCGAAGCGGCCCTTGGCGAACCGTAGATCTCTCCATGCGACGAACATGTCCCCCACCTTGGTCTTCCCCGTGGTCACCGGGCATCGCGCCACGGTAGGGATCCTGGTATCGAAGGTGGCATCCCGACATCGAACTTTTGGTTGACCGGGGGCCCGGGCCGTCGACTTACGCTGGTCGGGCCATGTCTGTCATTCCCCGCGCCCGCGACCGCGCCGACGCCCCCGCCCGCTCCGGTGCGCTCCCCGGCGCCGGTTTCCGCTCCCCGACCCCCGTCTCCCGCGTCCTGCGGCTGTGCCTGCACGCCCTGCTGGCGGGGCTGCTCGCGCTGGCCGCCGGGCGGGCCGTCGCCGACTCCGCGCCGCGGGCCGGGTGGGTGGTCGGCGTCTGCGCGCTGCTGGCCGCCGTGTACGCGGCCGGGGTGCTGGTCCCCGCGGTGGGGCGCTCCACGCGGGCCTCGGCGCTGTGGCTGGCCTCCCTGGCCGCCGTGTGGGCGGCACTGCTGGTGGTGTCCCCGGACGGGCTGTGGATCGCCTTCCCGCTGTACTTCCTGGAGCTGCACCTGCTGCGGCGGCCCTGGGGCATCGCCGCCGTCGCGGTGACCGCCTGCGCGGCGATCGGGGGGTTCCTGGCGCACAGCGGCGCGGTGACCCCGGGGGCCTTCCTCGGGCCGCTGCTGGGCGGGGCGGTGGCGGTGGCCACCGTACTGGGCTACCAGGCGCTGTACCGGGAGAGCGAGCGGCGCCGCGAGCTGATCGAGGAGCTCATCACCACCCGGGCCGAGCTGGCCGTCGCCGAGCGGGGCGCGGGGATCCTCGCCGAGCGCGAGCGGCTCGCCCGGGAGATCCACGACACCCTCGCCCAGGGCCTGTCCTCCATCCAGCTGCTGCTGCGGGCGGCCGAGCGGACGCTCCCGCCGGACGCCCCGGCCGCCGAGCACATCGCCCGGGCCCGCGAGGCCGCGCAGGAGAACCTCGCCGAGGCGCGTCGCTTCGTACGGGCCCTGACGCCCCCCGACCTGGAGCACGGTTCCCTGGCCGGGGCGCTGGAGCGGCTCTGCTCGGGGGCGCCGGGCCCGCGCGTGCGGTTCTCGGTGAGCGGCACGCCCCGGGTGCTGCCCACCCCGTACGAGGTGGGGCTGCTGCGGATCGCGCAGTCGGCGCTCGCCAACGTGGTGCGGCACGCGGGGGCCGGGCGCGCCGAGATCACCCTGACCTTCATGGACGCCTCGGTCACCCTGGACGTGGTCGACGACGGGCGGGGCTTCGACCCGTCCTCGGCTTCCCCGGCCGCCTCGGACGGCGGCGGCTTCGGTCTGCCCGCGATGCGCGCCCGGGCCGAGACGCTGGGCGGGCTGTTCACCGTGGAGTCCGCCCCGGGCCAGGGCACCGCCGTGGCCGTCACCCTGCCGTTGCCCGTGGAGGCACCGTGACCATCCGTCTCCTGCTCGCCGACGACCACCCGGTGGTGCGGGCCGGGCTGCGGGCCGTTCTGGACACCGAACCGGACTTCGCGGTGGTCGCCGAGGCGGCCACGGCCGAGCGGGCCGTGGAGCTGGCGGCGTCCGAGCCGGTGGACGTGGTGCTGATGGATCTCCAGTTCGGGGCCGGGATGCACGGTTCGGCGGCCACGGCGGCGATCACGGCGCGGCCCGGCGGCCCCCGGGTGCTGGTCCTGACCACCTACGACACGGACGCGGACATCCTGGCCGCCGTCGAGGCGGGCGCCTCCGGCTACCTGCTGAAGGACGCCCCTCCGGAGGAACTGGCGGCGGCGGTCCGCACCGCCGCGGCGGGTCAGTCGGCCCTGGCCCCGGCGGTGGCCCTGCGGCTGATGGACCGCATGCGCACCCCGGCGGAGGCGCTCACGAAACGGGAGCTGGAGGTGCTCCAGCTGGTCGCGGACGGGCTGTCGAACCAGCAGATCTCCAAGAAGCTGTTCCTCAGCCAGGCCACGGTCAAGTCCCACCTGGTGCACATCTACGCCAAGCTCGGTGTGGACTCCCGCACCTCGGCGGTCGCGGCGGCCGCCACCCGCCGCCTGATCCGTACGCCGTAGGGGGCCGCGCAAGGGGGCTGTCCCCCGCCCCGTCCCACCGGCCGGCAGGCGGGTGTCCGCCGGGGTGGCGGGGCGAGCATCGGGGGGTCGCCGTACCCGACCCCGGAAGCGAGCCCCGATGTACACCACCGCAGCGCGCCCGAGCCCGACCACCTCCCCCGCTCCCCGGGAGGTCCGCGGCGCGTACGCGCTGTGGCTCACCGCCGTCGGCGCGGGGGCGTTCGAGACGGTCCTCGCCGTGGGCCGGATGGCGCTGGACGGGACGGGATCGGCCGGGGAGATCGGTAGCGGTCTGGCGGTCCGCCTCCTCGTCTTCACCGCCGCCGTGCTCGTCGCCCTGCGGATGCGCGGCGGCGCCCGGTGGGCCCGGACCGCCCTCGCGGTGGGCCTGGGGGTGCTGGGGACCGCCTCGATGGTCCTGCAGCCCCTGGGGTACCTGCTCGACGGCGGCTCGGCCGTCGACGCGCTGGCCCGGGCGGACGCGCTGGACTGGCTCTTCGGGGCGAGCCGCGCCCTGCACGTGGGGGCGGTCCTGACGGCCGTGGCCCTGATGTTCCGGCCGGCGTCGAACGCGTACTTCCGCGGGCTCCGCTAGGCCACCCAGTACGGGCGTTCCACCCCCGGCGCCAGGGGCACTCCTTCGTGGAAGGCCTGTGCGAGGAGGCGTACGCCCTGGTCCAGGCGGTCCGCCGGCAGGGTGTACGGGATCCGCAGGCGGTGCTCGAAGGTGCCCGGGTCCACCCCGAAGCGGGCGCCGCGGCCGATGTGGACGCCCGCGGCGGCGGCCCGCTCCGCGAGCGCGGAGCTGACCGGTTCGCCGAGGTCCACCCAGAGCGACAGGCCGCCGGGCGGCAGCCGCCAGGACCATTCGGGGGCGTGCCGCTGGAGGGACTGGGCCAGGGCCGCGCGCTGGATCCGCAGCTGTGCGAGCCGGGCCGGCAGGGTCCGGTCGAGCCGGTCCATCAGGGGCAGGGCGACCACCTGGTCGAGCACGGAGCCGGTCATGTCGGCGGACACGCGGACGGCCGCCAGCTCGGTGACCAGTTTGGCGGTGGCCCGGATCCAGCCGACCCGCAGGCCGCCCCAGTGGGTCTTGCTGAGCGAGCCGATGGTGATCACGTGGTCGGCGCCGGTGCGCCCGGCGAGGGAGGCCAGCGGCGCGGGCGCGGGCACGTCCAGCGCGATGTCGGCGATGGTCTCGTCGACCACCAGCCAGGTCCCGGCGGCCCGGGCCGCGGCGAGCAGCCGCAGCCGCTGGCGCTCGGGCATCAGGGCGCCCGTCGGATTGTGGAAGTCGGGGATCACGTACGCGAGCCTGGGCACGGTCTGCCCCAGCGTGGACTCGGCGACGTCCATGTCCCAGCCCCGGTCGGAGACGGCGAAGGAGGCGGTGCGCAGCCTGGCGTGGCGCAGGGCGTCGAGGGCGTTGGCGTAGGTGGGGTTCTCGGTGACCACGCGGTCCCCGGGGCGGCAGAGCAGGCTGACGACCAGGGCGAAGGCCTGCTGGGCCCCGGCCGTGACCAGGATCTGCTCGGGGCGGGTGGGCAGGCCGCGCCGGGTGAAGCGCTCCGCGACGGCCGCGCGCAGGTCGGGCAGGCCGAAGGGGTGGTAGCCGGGGTTGCGGGCGAGCGCGGGCAGCCGGGGCGCGGCCCAGGCGAGGGCCTCGGTGAGGCTGCCCTCGGGGGCGCCCATGGCGGCGATGGCGAGGTCGATGCCGGGGTCGCCGTCGGCGTTGAAGCCGCCCGCGCCGACGATGGAGTGGGCGCCGACCGGGCGGTGGCCGTCGGGGAGCTCGGTCCAGGTCCCGGAGCCGCGGCGGCTGCGGACGTAGCCGCTCTCGCGGAGCAGGTCGTAGGCGGCGGTGACGGTGGCGCGGCTGGCGCCGACGGTCTCGGCGAGCTCGCGCTCGGCGGGCAGCCGCACGTGCAGGGCGATCCGGCCGTCGAGGATCAGGGTGCGCAGCGCGTCGGCGAGGGAGCGGTAGCCCGGGCGGGCCCGTACCTCGTCCGGGAGCATCGCCGCGAGCTGGCGGCTGCCGATCGCCCTGTCCGCCGTCTGGACCACTCGCCCGTATGCCATGCCAACCTCCCCCGATTGGCTCTGCCTGCCAGGCCAATCGAGGTCCAGACTCGCCGTATTGGCCCGCGATTGGCAAGGAGAAGCCATCATGCCGTACGAGGTGTTCACCGACCGTGACGAACGTGCCCTGCTGCTGCGCGCCGAGAACCGGATCTCCCGGCCGCTGCGGCTCGGGGCGGCACTGGCCACCGTGGGGGCCCTCCTGACGCGGCGGCCGCGCGGCGCGGATGAGGAGCGAGAATCGCAGCCATGCCAGCAGAAGCGGAAACAGAGCAGGACCCCGGCCGCGGCCCCGACGGCCGCCCCGACCGTTCCACAGCCCCACTGACCGGCGCGGAGGGCCCGGGCGCGGCGGCCCCGGTCGCCGGTCTGCTCCTCGCCGCCGGTGGCGGCCGCCGGCTCGGGGGGCGGCCGAAGGCGCTGCTCCCCTACCGCGGGCGGCCCCTCGTCGAGAACGCCGTGCGCGTGCTGCGCGAGGCCGGCTGCGATCCGGTGCACGTGGTGCTGGGCGCCTCGGCCGACGAGGTCCGGGAGCGGGCCGACCTGAGCGGCTGCGTGGTGGTGGACAACCCGGACTGGGCCGAGGGCATGGGTTCCTCCCTGCGGGTCGGCCTGGCCTCCCTCGCCGGGACGGGGGCCGGTGCGGCGCTGGTCTCGCTGGTGGACCAGCCGGGCATCGGGGCGCGGGCGGTGGCCCGGGTACGGGAGGCGTACCGCTCCCCGACGAGCCTGGTGGCCGCCTCGTACGACGGGGAGCGCGGCCATCCGGTGCTGTTCGGGGCGGACCGCTGGCCGGACATCGCGGCGACGGCGACCGGGGACCGGGGCGCGCGGGTCCACCTGAAGGAGCACGCGGCCGAGGTCATGCTGGTGGAGTGCGGGGACGTCGCCGCCCCCTTCGACATCGACACGCCGCCCGACCTGGCACGTCTGGCTTGAGGAACGCTCGTGCGTCACTTGAGCGGGCTGTGACCGTTATGGCACCGAGGGCCACGGGTGATCGGAATCTGTCGACTCAGAGAATCTCGACATCAACAAACCATTGAACTTCCACCATGAGGAAATTACTATCCACTGGTCAGAAGCGCCCTGAACCACAGACGGCGCCCGCGACCGTTATCCGGAACTCTCCACACCCGACGGCACTGCGTGCCGTCTCGCGCGAGCATTCCCCGCGGCCGCCAGGCACCGCCGCTGAAGGAGTGACAGATATGTCCGCACCAGCGCCGTCCCCGCTGGCCATCGTCGACGCCGAGCCCCTGCCCCGGCAGGACGAAGTCCTCACCGAAGCGGCCCTTGCCTTCGTGGCCGAGCTCCACCGGCGGTTCGCCCCCCGCCGCGCGGAGCTCCTCGCCCGACGCGGCGAGCGGCGCGCCGAGATCGCCCGGACCTCCACCCTCGACTTCCTCCCGGACACCGCACAGGTCCGCGAGGGGGACTGGAAGGTCGCGCCGGCCCCGGCCGCGCTGAACGACCGCCGCGTGGAGATCACCGGTCCGACGGACCGCAAGATGACCATCAACGCCCTCAACTCGGGCGCCAAGGTCTGGCTCGCCGACTTCGAGGACGCCTCGGCTCCCACTTGGGAGAACGTCGTCCTCGGCCAGCTCAACCTCATCGACGCCTACGAGCGCCGCATCGACTTCACCGACCCGCGCACGGGCAAGGCGTACGCCCTGAAGCCCGCCGACCAGCTCGCCACCGTCGTGATGCGGCCGCGCGGCTGGCACCTGGAGGAGCGCCACCTCAGCTTCGAGGGCGGCCCCGCCTCGGGCTCCCTCGTGGACTTCGGCCTCTACTTCTTCCACAACGCGAAGCGCCTGATCGACCTCGGCAAGGGCCCGTACTTCTACCTGCCGAAGACGGAGTCGCACCTGGAGGCGCGCCTCTGGAACGAGATCTTCGTCTTCGCCCAGGACTACGTCGGCATCCCGCAGGGCACCGTCCGCGCGACCGTCCTCATCGAGACCATCACCGCGGCCTACGAGATGGAAGAGATCCTCTTCGAACTCAAGGACCACGCGGCGGGCCTCAACGCGGGCCGCTGGGACTACCTGTTCTCGATCGTGAAGAACTTCCGCGACGGCGGCGAGAAGTTCGTCCTGCCGGACCGCAACGCGGTCACGATGACGGCCCCCTTCATGCGCGCCTACACCGAGCTGCTCGTCCGCACCTGCCACAAGCGCGGCGCGCACGCCATCGGCGGCATGGCGGCCTTCATCCCGTCCCGCAAGGACGCCGAGGTCAACAAGGTCGCGTTCGAGAAGGTCAAGGCCGACAAGGACCGCGAGGCGAACGACGGCTTCGACGGCTCCTGGGTCGCCCACCCCGACCTGGTCCCGATCGCGATGGCCTCCTTCGACGCGGTCCTCGGCGACAAGCCGAACCAGAAGGACCGGCTGCGCGAGGACGTCTCGGTCGCCCCGGGCGAGCTGATCGCGATCGACTCCCTCGACGCGAAGCCCACCTACGACGGCCTGGTCAACGCCGTCCAGGTCGGCACCCGTTACATCGAGGCGTGGCTGCGCGGCCTCGGCGCCGTCGGCATCTTCGGCCTCATGGAGGACGCCGCCACCGCCGAGATCTCCCGCTCGCAGATCTGGCAGTGGATCAACGCCGGGGTCGTCTTCGAGAACGGCAAGCGGGCCACCGCCGAGCTGACCCGCGAGATCGCCGCCGGGGAACTGGCCAAGATCCGCGCCGAGGTCGGCGAGGAGGCCTTCGCGGCCGGGAAGTGGCAGCAGGCCCACGACCTCCTCCTGCAGGTCTCCCTGGACGCCGACTACGCGGACTTCCTCACCCTCCCCGCGTACGACCAGCTGATCGGCTGACACCGGCCTTCGACCGAAACGCACAGCGGTCGAACTCCCGGTTCCGCCCCCGTCGCCGCCCCGGCGACGGGGGCGGAGTCGTGTCGCGGGCCGGTATCGCGCCGGTCGCGCACCGACCGAATGGTCGGCCGTTACTCCATCGTAACCTTGCTGTACCTAGCGGTAACAAGCGGGGGCGTGTCACCTTTCCGATGCCACCGGCGCCGGCGGTACCCCCACTTTCCAAGCCACGCACCGGAGTTGCCGCCCAGCGTTGTCGGCGGCTCCGGCGTGGCCGACCGCAGGAGTTCCGCAGTGATCGGATTCCGCAAGGCCGGCAAGGACAGGGCCGCCGCCCGCAGCCGCGTGCGACGACTGGCCGGCGCCGCGATGGCCGTACCGCTCGCCGCAGGCGCGCTGCTGGCCGCCGGGGCCGGGACCTCGGCCGCCAGCCCGGGCACCGGGCCCACCGCCGTGGTGTCCATGGGCGACAGCTACATCTCCGGCGAGGCCGGACGCTGGAAGGGCAACAGCCTGACCAACAGCGGCAGCAGGAACGGCACCGACCGGGCGTGGGTCAGCGGCAGTTCCTACGATCCCGCCAAGGTGTACGGCACGACCGCCATGGGGTGCGACCGCTCCGACTCGGCCGAGGTGCTGAGCGCGGGCGCGGTCGCCGACGTGGCCGTCAACCTCGCCTGCTCCGGGGCCGTTTCGCAGAACGTGTTCCGGGCCTCCAACGGGGGCGTGGCATTCAAGGGCGAGGCCCCGCAGGCCGATCAGCTCGCGGCCGTGGCCGCCGCCAAGAACGTGAAGGTCATCGCCCTGTCCATCGGCGGCAACGACCTCGGCTTCGCCGACATCATCAAGGAGTGCGCGCTCGACTTCGTCCTCTGGGGCTCGTACTGCTACGACGACCAGCAGGCGGTCGTCGACCAGAAGATCGACGGGGTCGTCGCGGGCATCGGCAAGTCCGTCGACGAGATCCGCGCCGTGATGCGCGGGGCCGGCTACGCGGACTCCTCGTACCGGATCGTCCTGCAGTCCTACCCCTCGCCGATCCCCCGGGGCGCGGAGAACCGCTACACCCAGAGCGACTGGAGCCGGCTCAACACCGGTGGCTGTCCCTTCTGGAACCGTGACTCGGACTGGGCGCGCGACTCGCTCGTGCCGCAGCTCTCGGACCGCGTCAAGGGGGTCGCGACGGCCAAGGGCGTCCAGTTCCTCGACCTGCGCGACATGCTCCAGGGGCGCGAGGTGTGCGCGAAGTCCAGCAAGCTGGTCAGCTCCACCGTCCCGGCCTCGGCGAAGACGAGCGAGTGGGCACGCTGGATCGACAACAACGAGACGCAGGGACCGATCCAGGAGTCCATGCACCCGAACTACTACGGCCAGCTGGCCGTCGGGCGCTGCCTGGCCCTGGCCCTGGCCCAGCCCGCGAACTCCGGTTCGAGCTGCAAGAACACCGCGGGGGGCGACCACACCGGGATGTACCTGACACCGGCCCCGTAATGCGGGTGAGGTGAGCGGGGCGGACTGTCATCCTCAGGGCCATGACAGTCCGCCCCGCGCGTCCCCCGGGCCCCGCGGCCCGCGGCCTCGACCGTGACCGGCCGCGCTACGCCGCGCGCCGCGGGTCGTTCGGGAGGGCGGCCAGGGCGGTGGCGAAGGCGGCGCGGCAGCGGAGCCAGTCCGGGTCCGGGGACGGCGCGTGCAGGGCGAGGAGCTTGGGCAGGAGGTCCGCCGAGAAGGCGCGGGCCGCCTCCGCCGGGAGCAGCGAGGGCAGGTTGTCGATGGCGATGACGTCCAGCGCGGGGGTGCCGCCGCGCAGCCGTCGGGCGGGGGCCGTCCAGTCGGTGAGGCGGTCGTAGACGGGGAGCAGGTGCAGCGGGGATCCGGTGTCGCAGGTGATGTCGGCGATCACCGAGAGCCGGCGGGTACCGGCGGCGGCGTCGAGGTCGGCCGGGGTGAGGAAGGGCGGCACCGGGCGGGTGGTGAGGACCGCGTGGACCAGGATGTCGTGGCCGAGCAGCGCGGCCCGGTCCAGATCGCGGGTCGCGGCGCGGTCCCAGGGCGTGGTGCGGATCCCGGCGGCGGCCAGGGCGTCGCGGGCCCCGCGTCCGCTGCGGCCGCCCGCGCCGGTCACCAGGGCCCGTAACGGCCTGCCCTCGCGGGCCCGGCGCAGCCGCGCGTCGAGTTCGGTGCGGGGCAGCGGGGCCAGCGGGGCGGTGAGCAGGCCGCGGGCGTGCAGTGCGGCCAGGGCGGCGCCCGCGTACCCGGCCCAGTAGCCGAAGGCGGCCAGCCTGCGGCCCTGCGCGTCGGCGAGGTACTCCAGGTCCAGCAGGGTCCCGCCGCCCGCGGCGAAGCGCCTCAGCAGCTCGGGGCCCTGCGCCTGGCCCTTGTAGGCGTGCCCGAAGTACACGTGCCGGTGGTGCAGCCGCTCGGGGGTGGACGGGAGTTCCTTGAGACCGAGGACGAACGCCGACCGGGGCGCGGACCCGGCCCAGGACCCGGCCGGTGCGGTGGCGCAGCCCGCGGCCGCGTAGGCGTCGAGCGGGAAGACCCGGTGGCCGGACTCCTCCACGGTGATCCGTACGCCCTGCCGGACGAGCCGTGCGGCGTCCTCGGGGGTCAGCGGTGCGCGGCGTTCGGTGGGGCGGGTCTCGCTGCGCATCCAGAGCTGGGGGAGCTGCGACATGGCTGTACCACCTGTCCGTTCGGCGGGGTGGGTGGGCTCATGCGATGTCTTTCCGTTCCGTATACGGCGTACGCGGGAACGGCGCGGCAACTCCGGGCGCGGGAGCCCCCGGCGCCCCGCCCGTCGACACCCGGCCCAGGGCCGGCCGGTGCGGTCCCGCACCCCGGGCCCGCACCCCGGGCTCGCACCCCGGCCCGGCCCCCGGTCGGCGGACCGGTCGGGGTCGGGGATCAGAGCTCCGGGAGGAGGGCCCGCAGCGGGGTCCGGGCCCCCTCCGCGAACGCCGTCCGGAAGGCCGCCGGATCCATCCGGGCCCGCAGGACCCGCTCCGCCCGGGGGAGGCAGGCACTGGCCGGGCGGGTGCCGGCGACCGCGCCGAGCAGCCGCGCGGACTCCTCGTAGCAGCCCGCGTCGGCCTCCAGTTCGGCGAGCAGCTCCGCCGAGAGCGCCTGCCCGAGCCCGTCGCCGAGGAGCAGCTGGACCTCCAGGGCGCGCAGCAGTTCGGCGCGGGCCACGGCCGGGCGGCCCTCGCGGCGCTGGACCAGGGCATGGGCGTATCCGGTCCAGGAGCGGGCCCACAGGTCGACCGGACCGTCCGGCGGGCCGTCCTCGACGGGGACGGACGCCGGGTCGGTGTGCGCGAGCGCCATCGTCAGGGCCGCCCGCAGCGCCTCCGGGCCCGGCCCGAACTCCGGTTCCGCGGGCAGCAGTTCGAGCGCCTCGCGGAACTCGGCGGCCGCCTCCCAGGGCCGGTCCCGCCAGAGCGCGACGAGCCCCCGCAGGTACGCCAGGTAGGCGACGCAGGCGTCCTCGCCCTCCTGTACTGCCGCGGTCCAGGCCTCCACCAGCAACGGATCGGCGGACTCCGCCTCCCCGGAACTCGCCACCAGCCAGGCGGCCAGCCACAGCGCCCGGGCGGGCCGGGGCGCCGGGTGCAGGGCCAGGGCCCGTTCCAGGTGCCGCCGCCCCTCGGTCACCAGGCCGCAGGGCGACCACAGGAACCACAGCGGCACGGCGATCTCCAGGGCGCCCCCGGGCCCGGCCGGGGCGAGCGGGTCCATCGCGGCGCGCAGCTCGGGCAGTTCGGCGACGGCCAGTGCGCGCGCCTCCCGCTGCGCCCCCGACCGCCACAGCCGGGCGGCCCGCTCGGCCGTGGCCCGGCACCGCTCGCGGTGCCGGCGGGCCACGGTCGCCCCGTCGCCGTCCGGGGCGAGCGCGAGCCGCCGGGCCGCGAGGGCGCGTACGGACAGCGGCAGCCGGTGGCGGCCCGGGTGCGCGGCGTCCTCCAGCAGGGCGGGGGTGATCCGCTCCAGTGCCTCGGCGGCCCGCCGCGGGCCGAGCGGGGCGAAGCCGCACACCTCCACGACGGCGTCCCGGTCGAAGGAGCCGGCGAAGACCGAGAGCCGGTCCCACAGCAGCCGTTCGTCGGGCGGGGCGAGGCTGCAGGTGCGCAGGGCGTCCGCCCCGCCGGCCCGGCCGGCGCCGCCCGCGAGGAACTCCAGCGGGTCGGCGGTGAGCAGGCGCAGCGCCTCGGCGGGGGTGTGCCGGTGGGCGCGCCCGGCGGCGAGCTCCAGCGCCCCGGGGATCCCGTCGAGGGCCCGGCACAGGGCGGCGACGGCCCCGGCGTTGCGTTCGGTGAGCTCGAAGGAGGGGTCGGCCCCGCGCGCCCGTACCTCGTAGAGGCGTACGGCCTCGTATCCGGCGACCTCGGCCACGGAGGCCGCGGACGGCAGGGCGGGACCGGGCGCGGCGTCCGGCGCGGCCGACGGCGGTACGGCGAGCGGCGGTACGGCGAGCAGGGCCTCCCCGGCCGGTCCCACGGCCCGCTGCGACGTCGCCAGGATCCGCAGCCGGGGCAGCCGGACCAGCAGGGCGGACACCAGCGGGCCGGCCTCCGCGCCGAGCTGTTCGCAGCCGTCGAGCACCAGCAGGGCCTCGCGGCCGTCGAGCCGCCGGACCAGCGCCCGCTCCAGCGCCGCGCCGCCGCCGCGGGGCACCCCGACCATGTCGGCCCAGACCACGTCGGTCCCCCGGCTGCGGCCCAGGGTGCGGACGGTGCGCACGGCCAGCCGGGTCTTGCCGATGCCGGCCGGTCCCGCGAGGGTGACCAGTCGCGCCGTGGCGAGCAGGGTCGCCGTACGGCTCAGCTCGCGCTCCCGGCCGATGAAGCTGGACAGTTCGGCCGGCACCGACTGGCGCACACCCGTGCCGGGCTCCCCCACACGTCCTCCCGCTGCTCTCGCCAAGGTGTGCGCCGCTGCCCGATTCACCGGTCGAGCCCACAAAGAGAGATCATCAGCCGAGCGTCCGGTCGACCGGACGGTGACCGGGAGAACCACCAGGGGAAGGCATGAACTCCGCCGTTTCCGCCATCGACGACACCGACCGGGCGCTGGTCCACGCACTCCAGCTGGCACCCCGTGCGAGCTGGGAGCGGCTGGCACCGGTGCTCGGCACCCGGCCGGACACCCTCGCGCGCCGCTGGGAGCGGATGACCGCCGCCGGGGAGGCCTGGATCACGGGCCTGGGCCTGCGGACGGGCACCCGGGCGCCCTGCATGGCGTGGGTGGAGGTGACCTGCGCGCCGGGCGCCTCCCCCGCGGTCGGCACCTGCCTGGTGGAGGACCCCCACACCATGGGGGTGGAACACAGCACGGGCGGCCGCGACCTGCTGCTCTTCGTCGCCGTGCCCGACCTGCACACGCTGTACCGCTACCTGCAGTTCCGCGTGCAGCGGATCCCCGGGGTCCTCGGCACCCGCTCCTCGATGGTCACGGCGGTGCACACCGCCCCCGACCGCTGGCGCCTGGACCAGCTGACCCCGGCCCAGACCGACCGGCTCACGGGACGCACCCGCCGGACGGCCGCCCCGGTCTCCGCCTCGGCCCCGAGGCCGGCGGCCGTGCTGGAGGAGGACCGGGCCCTCATCCTGGCCCTGGCCTCGGACGCGCGCCGGAGCGTGGCCTCGCTGGCCCGGGAGTCGGGCATGAGCGAGTCGACGGTACGGCGCCGGCTGGGCCGGCTGGAGGCGCGGCACGGTCTGCGCTACAGCTGCGCGATGGCCTCGGGGCTGTCGGGCTGGCCGGTGTCGGCGACGCTGTGGGCGGAGGTTCCGGAACACGAGGTCTCCGACTGCGCGGCGGTGGCCTCGGGGCTGCGGGAGACCCGGACCTGCATGTCCGTCAGCGGCCCCTCGAACTTCATGATCAGCGCCCGTCTGCGCACCGTGGAGGAGCTGTCCCGCTACACCGCCGACCTGTCGAGACGGCTGCCGGGGCTGCGCATCACCGACACGGCGGTGGCGCTGTGCGTGCGCAAGTCGGAGGCGCAGGAACTGGACCAGGCGGGCCGCCGGGTACGGACCGTCCTGCCGGACATCTGGCGCGACCCGGTACCGGGACCCCGTCCGGGACCGGGCCGGGGCTCCGCGTAGGCCAGGGCCTGGGACCGGACCGGGGCTCCGCGTAGGCCGGGCCCCCGCCGGGGCTCCGCGTAGGCCGGGGCTCAGGCTCCCGGGGACAGGGCCCGCTCCACCGCGTCGAAGGCGGCGTCGATCCGTGCGCGGTGGTCCTCGGCGATGTCCGCCGCGCGCTCCCCGGCGAGCAGGCGCCGGGCCGTGGTGACGTAGACGGTCCGGTACGCGGCCACGGTGAGGGCCGCGGTCAGCCGGGCCCCGGGCCCGCCGATCGCTTCGGCCAGCGCGTCCTCCAGCTCCTCGACGCCCTCGCGCGCCCGCGCCCGCAGCGCCGGCGAGCCGAGGACGATCCGCCAGAAGTGCGGGAAGGTGTCGCCGACGCCCGCCAGCGGGTGGCCCTGGTCGAGGAGCCGCAGCAGCAGCTCCCGCAGGCCGGCCAGCGGGGGCGTGCCCTCGGGGCGGTCGCGCACGGCGGCCGAGAACAGCTCGACGGCTTCGGGGATCCGGTCGAGGAAGAGGTCCTCCTTGCGCGGGAAGTGGTTGAACACCGTCATCGTCGAGACCTCCGCCGCCTTGGCGACCTCGGCCACGGTCACGTGGTCGAAGCCGCGCGCCCCGAACAGCGCCGTCGCCACGTCGGAGATCCGCTGGCGGGTCTCGCGCTTCTTGCGTTCGCGCAGCGAGCCCGTCGCCGCGCCCGCGTCCTTCTCGGGTTCCATGGGAATCACTATAGCGACTACAAAGTTTTAGTGACTATAGTCAGCGCATGGAATCGGACTTCGGCACAGACACAGGCACAGGCACAGACGCAGGCACGGACACCGACGTGGTGGTGGCGGGCGGCGGCCCCGTCGGGCTCATGCTGGCCTGCGAACTCCGGCTCGGCGGGGCCCGCGTGGTCCTCGTGGAGCGCCGCACCGACGTGGACCCGACCATCAAGGCGGGGTCGATCAACACCCCCACCGCCGAGGCCTTCCACCGGCGCGGGATGCTGCCCGCGATCGCCGAGGTGCAGCAGCGCGCCCTCGAACAGTTCCGGAACTTCATGCGCGACCGGCCGGGGGGCCCGCCGGCCGGAGGACCCCCGCGCACCCCGCCCAAGTTCGCCGCGCACTTCGGCGGCATCATGCTGGACGGCGCCCTCCTGGACGAGTCCGACCCGGACTTCGCGCACGCCGGCCCCGCCTCCGAGGTGGGCCTCGTACCGCAGCAGGACATCGAGCGGCTGCTCGCCGAACGCGCCGCGCGGCTCGGCGTCGAGCTGCTCCACGGCGTGGAACTGACGGGCTTCGACGCCGGGGACGAGGGGGTCGAGGTCCGCACGGCCCCGGTGGGCGGCGGGCCGGACCGCAGGATACGGGCGCACTGGCTGGTCGGCTGCGACGGCGGCCGCAGCACGGTGCGCAAGCTCGCGGGCTTCGCCTTCCCCGGAACGGATCCCTCGATCACCGGCCACCAGGCCGTCGTCACCATGACCGGGGCCGAGGCCCTGAAGACCGGCTGGAACCACACCGACACCGGGACGTACGTCCACGGCCCGGTCCCGGGCCGCGTGCTCACGGTCGAGTTCGACGGGCCGCCCGCCGACCGCGAGGCACCCGTCACCGCCGAGGAGCTGCAGAAGAGCCTGCGGCACGTCACCGGCTCGGCCGACGTCACCGTCACCGGGGTGCACACCGCCACCCGCTTCACCGACAACGCCCGCCAGGCGTCGGACTACCGCTCGGGCCGCGTCCTGCTCGCGGGCGACGCGGCGCACGTTCACTCGCCGTTCGGCGGCCAGGGGCTGAACCTCGGCATCGGGGACGCGGTGAACCTGGGCTGGAAGCTCGCCGCGGTGGTCCGGGGCGGGGCTCCCGAAGGGCTCCTCGACTCGTACACCGCCGAACGGCACCCGATCGGGGCCTGGGTGCTCCGGTGGACGAGGGCCCAGATCGCCCTGATGCGGCCGGATCCCGCGTCCCGGGCCCTGCGCGGCGTGGTCGGCGACCTGACCGCGACCACGACCGGCACCACCTACTTCGTCAAGAAGGTCTCCGGGGTGTGGCAGCGCTACGACCTGCCCGGCGCCCACCCGCTGGTGGGCCGCAGCGCCCCCGATCTCGAACTGGCCGACGGGCGCCGGCTCGCGGACCTGATGCACGACGGGCGGGCCCTGCTCCTGGACCTCGTCGGCGACGCGGGCGTCGCGGCGGTGGCCGACGGATACGGGGACCGGGTGCGGGTGGTCACCGCGGCCGGCCCCGCCGGAGCGGCCCCGGCCGCGCTGCTCGTGCGCCCCGACGGCTGCACCGCCTGGGCCGTGGACGCCGACGGCGACCGGGAGCGGGCGCTGCGGGAGCTCGCCGGGGCCCTGACGCGGTGGTTCGGATCCCCCGGGCCCGCCGGAGCCTGACCCCGCCCCCGTACGGGAACCGACACGGACGGCGGCGCGTACGCCACACCCGCAGTGGGTGGCGTACGCGCCGCCGTTCGCCCGTGTTCCGTTCCGTGTTCCGGATCCGCCGGGTCAGTGCACGAAGGCCGGCTCCGCGGAGGCCTCCGCCGCGGCGTCCTTCTTGACGCCGAGGTGGTTGAAGGCCAGGTTGAGGAGGATCGCGACCACGCAGCCGGTGCTGATACCGGAGTCGAGGACGACGAGCAGGTCCTTCGGGAAGTGGTGGTAGAAGCCGGGGGCGGCGATCGGGATCAGGCCGATGCCGACCGAGGCGGCGACGATCAGGGCGTTCTCGCCCTTCTCCATGGCCGCGCCCGCCAGGGTCTGGATCCCGCTGGCCGCGACCGAGCCGAAGAGCACGATGCCGGCGCCGCCGAGGACGGGCAGCGGGACGACCCCGATGACGGAGGCGGCCATCGGACACAGGCCGAGCAGGATCAGGATGCCGCCGCCGGCGGCCACCACGAACCGGCTGCGCACCTTGGTCATCGCGACGAGGCCGATGTTCTGGGCGAAGGCGCTGCACATGAAGCCGTTGAACAGCGGGCTGAGGGCGCTGCCGAGGGTGTCGGCGCGCAGGCCGCCCTCGATGGTCTTCGCGTCCGCCGGACGCCCGACGATCTTGCCGAGGGCGAGGATGTCGGCGGTCGACTCGGTCATGCAGACGAGCATGACGATGCACATCGAGACGATCGCGGCCACCTGGAACTGCGGGGCCCCGAAGTGGAAGGGGGTGGGGAAGCCGATGACGTCGGCGTTCCTGACGGCGTCGAAGTTGGTCATGCCCAGCGGCAGGGCGATGAGGGTGCCCGCGACCAGGCCCAGCAGGATGGAGATCTGCTGGAGGAACCCGCGCAGGAACTTGCGCATCACCAGCACGATCGCCAGCGTGAGGGCGGCCATGCCGATGTTCTTCATCGAGCCGTAGTCGGTGGCGGTCCGGTTCCCGCCCTGCGACCAGTTGAACGCCACGGGGAGCAGCGAGACGCCGATCAGGGTGATGACGGTGCCGGTGACCACCGGCGGGAAGAAGCGGACGAGCTTGCCGAAATAGGGGGCGGCGAGGAAGCCGACCAGTCCGGCGACGATGATCGCGCCGAAGATCACGGGGATGGCGTCGGCGCCCTCACCCTTGCCTATCGCGATCATCGGGGTCACTCCGGCGAAGGAGACACCGTTCACGAAGGGGAGTTTGGCGCCGATCTTCCAGAACCCGAGGGTCTGGAGGAGGGTGGCGAGCCCTGCGGTGAAGAGCGAGGCGCCCATCAGGAAGGCGGTCTCGGTGGCGGAGAGTCCGACCGCGGGGCCGACGATCATGGGCGGAGCCACGACGCCCGCGTACATGGCGGCCACGTGCTGGAGCCCGCTCGTGAACATCTTCAGCGGAGGCAAGGTCTCGTCGACCGGGTGCTTCTCCTCCGGTACTGCGACTGCATCTTTGCGAAACCTGGGCGTTGCGGCCACGGCTTCCTCCGTACGGTTGTGCACGTCGGCAGGGACGTGAGTGTCATGGAGGTGGGTGCGAAAGCGTTGCTGTCGAGCCTGTATGCAGTTGTGGGTGGTGCGATTTCTTGTCCCAAGGGGTGCGGAAACGATTCGCCCAAATGGTTCCGCGCATTGAGCCGGTATCGCCGTGGCAGTGGACCGCAACTGGGCAGCACGAAGCCGCGGTGCAGGTGTTGTCACGCGTCACCGCCCCCGGGAACGCCTTCGGATCTCTCCTCGGGCGCTTCCCGGGAACGGCTGCCGCGGACCCCGCTCGGGTCCGCGACCGCCGGCCGGGGGCCGTCCCCCCCGACCGGACTCCGTGGGATCAGGCCTGCACGGAGATCCGCGCCAGGCGCTGGGCCTCTTCCCGGGTGGACACGGCGATCGCGTCCTCGTCGGCGAAGAGCAGTCGGTTGTTCTCCACGATCTGCTTGCCGTTGACGAACGAGGCCGTCACCGGAGCCGCCGCGCCGAAGACCAGGGCGGTGACCGGGTCGGCGATGGAGGAGTGCAGGAAGGTGTTCAGGTTCCACAGGACCAGGTCGGCGAGCTTGCCGGCCTCCAGCGAACCGATGTTGTCCGCGCGGCCGAGGACCTGGGCGCCACCGTAGGTGCCCAGGCGCAGGGCCTGGCGCGCGTTGAGGGCGCGCTCGCGGTGGACCGGGTTCAGGCGGTTGATCAGCAGCGCGTTGCGCAGCTCGGTGTGCAGCTCACCGGACTCGTTGGAGGCGGTGCCGTCCACGCCGAGGCCCACCGGTACGCCGGCGGCCAGCATGTCCGGGACGCGGGCGATGCCGGCGGCCAGACGGGCGTTGGAGGACGGGCAGTGCGCGACACCGGTCCTGGTACGGGCGAACGCGGCGATGTCGGAGTCGTTCATGTGGACGCTGTGCGCCATCCACACGTCCTCGCCGAGCCAGCCGGTCGACTCGAAGTAGTCGGTCGGGCCCATGCCGAACAGTTCCTTGCAGAACTGCTCCTCCTCGACGGTCTCCGAGCCGTGCGTGTGCAGGCGCACACCCAGGCGGCGGGCCAGCTCGGCGCCCTGCTTCAGCAGCTCGGTGGAGACGGAGAAGGGGGAGCACGGGGCGACGGCGACCTGGGTCATCGCGTCGAAGGAGGCGTCGTGGTACTTCTTCACGGTCGCCTCGGTGTCGGCGAGCGCGCCTTCGAGGGTCTCGACGGCGTGGTCCGGCGGCAGGCCGCCGTCCTTCTCGCTGCGGTCCATCGAGCCGCGGGCGAGGGTGAACCGTACGCCCATCTCGGAGGCGGCGCGGATGATCGAGCCGGAGAGGTCGCCGGAGTTCTTGGGGAAGACGTAGTGGTGGTCCATCGCGGTGGTCACACCGCCCTTGGCCATCGCGGCGAGGGAGCCCTGCGCGGCCGTGTACGTCATCTGCTCGTCGATGCGCGCCCAGGTCGGGTACAGCGAGACGAGCCAGTTGAAGAGGTTGTGGTCGGTGGCCAGGCCACGCGTGATCCACTGGTAGAAGTGGTGGTGCGTGTTGACCAGACCGGGGGTCACGAGGTGCCCGGTGCCGTCGATGCGGCGGACGACGTTGTCGAGGTTTTCGGGGGCCCCGCCCGCGCCGATGGATTCGATCCTGTTGCCCGCGATGACGACGTGACCCGAGGCGTACTCGGTGTCGTTCGCGTCGACCGTAGCGATCGCACAGTTCTCGATGACGATGCGCTCGACGGCGCTGTCCTGGGCTGCCGATGCTGCCATGGGACTTCCTCGTGCTTTCAGTGGCGGTGCGGGCACGGCAAAACCCTGGGGATTTGAGTGCCGGAGCCGGGGGCCTTGACAGCTGACAGTACTGCCGCCCCATGTGTTGCGTCCGGGTGCCGATTCGGGAAGTGGGGAAGTGTCGCCCGTCCCGGGGCCACTGCGGAGCCCCGGGACCGGCGTGCCGTGATCAGAGGTTGGTCATGTCCACGGGGATACGGGCGTCGGCGCCGTCCCGCAGGATGGTGGCCTCGATCAGACCGTAGGGACGGTCGGCGGCGAAGTAGACCTCGTTGTCGTTCTTGAGGCCGAAGGGCTCCAGGTCGACGAGGAAGTGGTGCTTGTTCGGGAGCGAGAAGCGGACCTCGTCGATCTCCGAACGGTGGTTGATGATGCGCGAACCCATCTGGTACAGGGTCTGCTGCAGCGAGAGGGAGTAGGTCTCCGCGAAGGCCTGGAGCATGTGCTTCTTGACCTCGGCGTAGGACTTCTCCCAGTTGGGCATCCGCTGCTCGTCGTCCGACCAGCTGAAGCGCCAGCGGCCCGACACCTGGGTGGCCAGGATGCGGTCGTACGCCTCCTGGAGGGTCGTGTACTTGTCCTTCACGTAACCCCAGAACTCCGAGTTCGTGGAGTTCATGACGATCAGGTCCTTGAGGCCGGAGATGACCTCCCAGTTCTGGCCGTCGTACGTGATCTGGGTGACGCGGGTCTCCATGCCCTTGCGGACGAAGGAGTGGTTCACCTCGTCGGAGCCGATGAACTTGGAGTTGGCGTCCGAGGTGGCGATCCGGTCCCAGGCGTACTCCTCGATCCGGATCCGCGCGCGCTTGATCGGCTCCTGGCTGTTGACGAACCAGCGCGCCAGGTGGATGCCGAACTGCTCGGCGGACTCGATGCCGTACTCCTTGGCGAACGCGTACACCGTGTTCTTGGTGGTGTCCGTCGGCAGGCAGTTGGCGTTCGAGCCGTTGTAGTGGACGTCGTCCATGTCGCCGGAGAGGGCGACCGAGACGTTCAGGTCCTTGATGTGGTGGGTGTCGCCGTCCCGCGTGATCTTGACGACGCGGTTCTCTGCTTTGCCGTACTGGTTCTGGCCCAGAATCGTGGCCATGACTAGCTCCCTCGGTAAACGGAGTAGCCGAACGGGTTGAGCAGCAGCGGTACGTGGTAATGCTCGCCCGGGTTCACCGCGAAGGTGATGGTTACCTCGGGGAAGAACGCACCGCTGTCCCTTACGCGGGGGGCGTCCTGCTGCGCCTCGGCTTGCTTCTTTGCACTGTGCTTATTCAAGAAGTACGTCTCGGTCTCGAAGTCGAGACGCACGTGTGTGGTGCCCTCCGGCAGCGCCGGCAGGTCCTTGCAACGCCCGTCGGCGTCGGTGGCGCTGCCGCCCAGGGCCGCCCACTCGCCGTCCAGGCCCGTGCGGGCCGACAGGGAGATGGCGACGCCCTCGGCGGGCTTGCCGATGCTGGTGTCCAGGATGTGCGTGGACACCGAAGCGGTGGTCGCGGTGCTCATGCTCACTCTCCTTCTTCTGCGAGTTCGGCGAGGCGGGTCAGACGGATCCGGTTGATCTTGACGAGCTCGCCGCGGGCGATTTCCCGCTCCTGCTCCGGCGAGTTCTCGATCCGTACCTTGACCGCGTCCCGCATGAACTCACCGGTCGCACCGGTGGCGCAGATGAGGAAGACGTGGCCGAACTTGTCCTGGTAGGCCAGGTTCAGTTCGAGGAGCTCGTTCTTGAGCTCCTCCGAGGCACCGGCCATGCCACGCTGCTCGCGGGCGGAGGTCGGGTCTCCCGGCTTCGGCCGGCCGATCGGCGCGTGGCCTCCCATGGCCTCGCCCAGGTCCTCGGCGGTGAGCTCCGCCATGGCGGACTCGTTGGCCGAGAACAGGGCGTCGGCGCCGGCGAAGGGGCGCTGGGCGAGCATCTTGCTCCCCCAGGCCGAGCTGGCGCACACCTCGTGGAGCTCGGCCGCGGCCGCGCTGTCGTCCAAGGCGTTGAACCGGGTGAGACCCGGGGTCGGACTCGAAGTCACGGTAGGCCTCCGTGGCCTGTTGTTGCTTTGACGGGCTGCGCATAGCTAACGCCCTCGACAACACGGCGTCAACACTTTGTTGAAACTTCGCGTACACAAAAGCCGCCGCCCGGGTGAATTGGGCGGCGGCTGGTCACCACGGGTGAATCCTTCTTCACTCCTGGCTGCTCTTGGACCCCTTCGGAGCGCCGGCGTCCCTGTTCAAGTAGTTGTAGACCGTGAAGCGGCTCACGCCCAGGGCTCCCGCGACCGTCTCCACGCCGTGCCGCACGGAGAAGGCGCCCCGCGCCTCCAGTATCCGTACCACGTCCTGCTTGGACTTCCGGTCGAGCTGCGCCAGCGGTACGCCGTGCCGCCGCTCCAGCGCCGCCAGGATGTGGTCCAGCGATTCGGAGAGCTGGGGCAGGCGCACCGCGAGCAGCTCCCGGCCCTCCCAGGACAGCACGACGTCGTCGGGCTGCGCCAGGGCGGGATCCATCAGTTCGCCCCCCATCGCGTCCACCAGCGGCTTGACCGCGGTGACGAAGGGGTGGTCACGGGGCTCGGTCACGGGCTGTCCTCCCCGATCACGTTGACCTGGAGCGAGACGCGCGTCGCCCCGGCCTCCAGGGAATCGCGCAGCAGCGCGGCCACCGCGGTCAGCACCCGGTCGGACTCGCCCTCGGCGGTGTTGCCGAACGGGCCGACGTCCACCGCGTCCAGCTGGGCCTTCTGGATGACCTCGCGGGCGGCCACGGCGTGGGCGGGGGCCTCTTCGAGGTCGAAGGGCTCGGTCGTGAACTCCACTCTCAATCGCACGCAGGTCAACCTACTGCGCGGTCGGGATTTTTCGGGAGTCCGCACTTGACATCCGCGCCGGGCCCCGTGCAGTCTTCCATCAAGCAGAAAATAACTTCCGCAATACGGAAGGAGCGCACACCCCTCATGGGATACACGGACCAGCGCTTCGATGTGAACCTGTCGATCCTCTTCACGGAACTCCCGCTCCTGGAGCGCCCCGCGGCCGCCGCCGCGGCGGGCTTCACGGCGGTCGAGCTGTGGTGGCCCTGGATCGAGACCCCCACTCCCGCCCAGGAGGAGCTCGACGCCCTCAAGAAGGCTCTTGAGGACGCCGGCACCCAGCTGGTGGGCCTGAACTTCTACGCCGGCCGGCTGCCGGGCCCGGACCGCGGTGCGGTCTCGGTACCCGGTGAGGAGTCGGACCGCTTCAACGCCAACATCAACGTGGCGGCGGACTTCGCCGCCTCGGTCGGCTGCAAGGCGCTCAACGCCCTCTACGGCAACCGGGTCGACGGCGTCGACCCGGCCGTGCAGGACGAGCTGGCCCTGAAGAACCTGGTCGTGGCGGCGCAGGCCGCGGACCGGGTGGGCGCGATCCTCCTGATCGAGACCCTCAACAAGCCCGAGTCGCCGCTCTACCCCCTGGTGAGCGCCCCGGCCGGCATCGAGGTCGTGGACAAGGTGAACGAGGCCACCGGCCTCGGGAACGCCAAGTTCCTGCTCGACCTGTACCACCTGGCGATGAACGATGAGGACCTCTCCGAGGTCATCGAAAAGTACGCCGCCAAGACCGGCCACGTCCAGATCGCGGACAAGCCGGGACGCGGTGCCCCCGGCACCGGCGAGCTGCCCCTGGAGGCGCTCCTGGACCAGCTGAAGAAGGCCGGTTACGAGGGCTACGTAGGCCTGGAGTACAAGGCCGCCGACGCCGCCGCGTCCTTCGCCTGGCTCCCCGCCGAGGCCCGCGCCGCCCGCTAGGCGGAACAAGTCCGGGCGATCAGCCAGGCACCTCACGCACTTTTCGTACGAAGCATCAAGAGAAGGACCCTCATCATGAGCACCCTCCCCAAGATTGCCTGGATCGGTCTCGGAATCATGGGCTCCCCCATGGCCGAGAACCTCCTGAAGGCCGGCTACCCGGTCACCGGCTTCACGCTGGAGCAGGACAAGCTGGACCGCCTGGCCGCCGCCGGCGGCACCGCGGCCGGCTCGATCGCCGAGGCCGTCAAGGACGCCGACGTCATCATCACGATGGTGCCCGCCTCCCCGCAGGTCGAGGCCATCTCCTACGGCGAGAACGGCATCCTGGAGAACGCGAAGTCCGGCGCGCTGATCATCGACATGTCGTCGATCACCCCGCAGACCTCGGTCGACCTGGCGAAGAACGCCGCCGCCAAGGGCATCCGCGTCATCGACGCCCCGGTGTCCGGCGGCGAGGCCGGCGCCATCGAGGCCGTCCTGTCGATCATGGTGGGTGGCGAGCAGGCCGACTTCGACGAGGCCCTGCCGGTCCTCCAGGCCCTCGGCAAGGTCATCGTCCTGTGCGGTCCGCACGGCTCCGGCCAGACCGTGAAGGCCGCCAACCAGCTCATCGTCGCGGTGAACATCCAGGCGTGCGCCGAGGCCGTGGTCTTCCTCGAAAAGTCCGGCGTGAACCTCACCGCCGCCCTGGACGTCCTCAACGGCGGTCTGGCCGGCTCCACGGTCCTGACCCGCAAGAAGGACAACTTCCTGAACCGCGACTTCAAGCCCGGCTTCCGGATCGACCTGCACCACAAGGACATGGGCATCGTCACCGACGCCGCCCGCAACGTCGGCGCGGCCCTTCCGGTCGGCGCGGTCGTCGCCCAGCTGGTCGCCTCGCTGCGCGCCCAGGGTGACGGCGGCCTGGACCACTCCGCGCTGCTCCGCGCGGTCGAGCGCCTCTCCGGCGCCCAGGTCTGATCCACCCCCCGCGGTGGCCCGCTGTCCCGGGCCGCCGCCCGCCCCCGCACGAACGGGGCCCGAGTTTCCGGATGGTGCCGGTGCTGACACCTGTCCTGTCGCGCCCAAGCGCCGGCACCGTCCGGATCACCTCTCCTCTCTTCTTTCTTTCAACAAACTGTTGACGTCGAGTTCACGCCGAAATTAGGCTGTTCCGCATGACGGAAATCGCTTTCCGTCAGCAGTTACCCCGTACGGAAGGTCACCATGTCGAAGCGCACGCTGACGACCGAGTCCGGCGCCCCGGTCGCCGACAATCAGAACTCCGCCACCGCCGGCGTCGGTGGCCCGCTCCTGGTCCAGGACCAGCAGCTGCTGGAGAAGCTCGCCCGCTTCAACCGCGAGCGGATCCCGGAGCGCGTGGTGCACGCCCGCGGCAGTGCCGCCTACGGCTACTTCGAGGTGACCGACGACGTCACCGCGTACACCAGCGCGGCGTTCCTGAACACCGTCGGCAAGAAGACCGAGACCTTCCTGCGCTTCTCCACCGTCGCCGACTCGCTCGGCGGCGCGGACGCGGTCCGCGACCCGCGCGGCTTCGCCCTGAAGTTCTACACCGAAGAGGGCAACTACGACCTCGTCGGCAACAACACCCCGGTGTTCTTCATCAAGGACCCGATCAAGTTCCCCGACTTCATCCACTCCCAGAAGCGCGACCCCTTCACGGGCAAGCAGGAGCCGGACAACGTCTGGGACTTCTGGGCGCACGCCCCCGAGGCCACGCACCAGATCACCTGGCTGATGGGTGACCGCGGCATACCGGCGTCCTACCGCCACATGAACGGCTACGGCTCCCACACCTACCAGTGGACCAACGCCCAGGGCGAGGCCTTCTTCGTCAAGTACCACTTCAAGACGAACCAGGGCATCCGCTGCCTGTCGGGCGAGCAGGCCGCCGAGGTCGTCGGCAAGGACGCCAACTCGCACCAGACCGACCTGCTCCAGGCGATCGAGCGCGGCGTGAACCCGAGCTGGACCCTCTACGTCCAGATCATGCCCGCCGCCGAGGCCGCGGACTACCGCTTCAACCCGTTCGACCTCACCAAGGTGTGGCCGCACAGCGACTACCCGCTGCAGCGCGTGGGCCGTCTGGTCCTCGACCGCAACCCGGACAACGTCTTCGCCGAGGTCGAGCAGTCCGCCTTCTCCCCGAACAACTTCGTCCCGGGCATCACCGCCTCGCCGGACAAGATGCTCCAGGGCCGCCTGTTCGCGTACGCCGACGCCCAGCGCTACCGCCTCGGTGTGAACCACACCCTGCTGCCGGTCAACGCCCCGAAGGCGACCACGGCCGACAACTACGGCCGCGACGGCGTCATGGCGCTGCGCAACGGCTCGCGCCACGACAAGAACTACGAGCCCAACTCGTACCAGGGCCCGGCCGAGACCGGTCTCGCCCTCGGCGCCCCGAAGGCCGTCTCCGGCTACACGGGCACCCACGAGGCCCCGGCCCACACCAAGGACGACGACTTCTTCCAGGCCGGTGAGCTCTACCGCCTGATGTCGGAGGCCGAGAAGGAGCGTCTGGTGGCGAACATCGCCGGCGGGCTCTCCCAGGTCACCCTGGAAGACGTCATCGAGAAGAACCTGGCTCACTTCCACGCCGCCGACGCCGACTACGGCAAGCGCGTCGAGGAGGCCGTCCGCGCCCTGCGCGACGCCTGAGCCGCAAGTTGTACCTGGGGCCTGACGGGAGGTCATGCCCCGGGTGCTGAGCCCGCACCGCGGACCCGGATGAGGGGTGGTACGCGGTGAGGGCCGGACGAGGACCGTGGCGGGCGTGCGAGCCAGTGCGGTGGTAATGGGTTCCGAGGCCCGTCTCTTGACCTGAGGGAGACGACGCCGGAGTTCTCGTCGCCGACCGCCACGGTCCCAGCCACACTCCTCCGTCCCTTTCCGCAGGGTCTACGCACAGAGCCCCCTGCGGAAAGGGAAGGAGCCTTCCACTCCGCCCGGCGAAGCGAACGTCCTGTCGCGCCAGCCTCGCTCCGTCGGGCGGTAACCACCAGAGCGCCGAGTCACGGACGGTCCCGTGACTCGGCGCTTTGCCATTGCCTCCACTGATCCGAACGGGCCGTGGGCACGGGCCGGTTCGGGCGGGAGCTATCGTGGGTGCTGACTGAAAGCTCAGTCAAGTGGTCCGACCGAAGGGCGCGAGCGAGAGTGGCCGACCGTCAAGCGTTGATCCTGGAAGCAGCCGTCCGCGTCATCGCGCGCAACGGCGTCAGAGGGCTGCGGGTCGAGGAACTGGCGGCCGAGGCCGGGGTGTCCACCGCCCTCATCTACTACCACTTCAAGGACCGCGCCGGGCTGGTGCAGCGCACCCTAGGCTTCATCAGCGACCGCGCCACCGGTTACACCGACGAGGCCATCGAAGCCGTGGAGGGCACCGAGGACGCCCGCGCGGTCCTGCTCCAGCTGCTGCTCGGCGAGCTCCAGGACACCCCCCGGGTGCGCGAGAACAGCATCGCCTGGGGCGAGCTGCGGGCCACCGCCATCTTCGACGCGGACCTGCGCGCCGCCCTCACCGAGTCCACCCACAGCTGGAACCGGGACACCGCCGACGCCGTCGCGGACGCCCAGGCGGCCGGTCAGGCCGATCCGGCCGCGATCCCGATGGACGTGGCGGAGCGGCTGAACTCCCTGGTGGAAGGATTGAGCGAGCGCTGGCTGAGCGGCTCACTGGAGCTGGAGCGGGCCCGGACGCTGCTGAAGGGTGCGGTGGACGCGGAGCTGGGCCCGTACCCCGGCTGAAGCGGCGGCCGCGGACACGCGAAACGGCCCCCGTACCTCCTCAAGGAGGTACGGGGGCCGTTCTCGTACGCTCACACCGGTGCCGGCGCGGGTTTCACCGCGCCGGCGGCGCGGACCGTCAGACGGACAGCGGGCGGATCGCGGTCGGGGCGTGGCCCGGCTCGGTCGCCAGCTCCTCGAACTCGGTGACGTCGCTCATGTCGACCGTCTTGCTCATCGCGATGTTGGTGATGCGCTCCAGGATGGCCTCGACGACGACCGGGACCTGGTGCTCGGCGGCCCACTTCTTCGCCGTCTCGAACGCCTCGCCCAGCTTGTCCGGGTCGGTGACGCGGATGGCCTTGACGCCCAGGCCCTCGGCGACCTTGACGTGGTCGACGCCGTAGACGCCGATCTCCGGGGTGTTGATGTTCTCGAATTCGAGGTTGACCTCGAAGTTGATGCCGAGGCCGCCCTGAGCCTGGCGGATCAGACCCAGGTAGGCGTTGTTCACGAGGACGTGGACGTAGGGGACCTTGTGCTGGGCGGCGACCGCCAGCTCCTCGATCATGAACTGGAAGTCGTAGTCGCCGGACAGGGCGACGACCGGGGTCTCGGGCTGCGCGGTGGCGGCGCCGATCGCGGCCGGGATGGTCCAGCCGAGCGGGCCGGCCTGGCCGCAGTTGACCCAGTGGCGCGGCTTGTAGACGTGCAGGAACTGCGCGGCCGCGATCTGGGAGAGACCGATGGTGGTGACGTAGCGGGTCTCCGGACCGAACGCCTTGTTCATCTCCTCGTAGACGCGCTGCGGCTTCAGGGGGATGTTGTCGAAGTGCGTACGGCGCTGCAGGGTGGCCTTGCGCTCCTGCGCGGAGGCGGCCCAGGCGGAGAAGTCCGGCAGCTTGCCCTCGGCCTTGAGCTCCTTGGCGACCTCGATGAACAGCTCCAGCGCGACCTTGGCGTCGGAGGCGATGCCGAAGTCGGGGGCGAAGATCTTGCCGAGCTGGGTGGGCTCGATGTCGACGTGGACGAACTTGCGGCCCTTGGTGTAGGCGTCCAGGTTGTAGCCGGTGTGACGGTTGGCCCAGCGGTTGCCGATGCCGATGACCGTGTCCGACTCCAGGAACGTCGCGTTGCCGTAGCGGTGCGCGGTCTGGACGCCGACCATGCCGGCGGCCAGCTCGTGGTCGTCCGGGATGGTGCCCCAGCCCATGAGGGTGGAGATGACCGGGATGTTCGTCAGCTCGGCGAACTCGACCAGCAGGTCGGTGGCGTCGGCGTTGATGATGCCGCCGCCGGCGACGATCAGCGGGCGCTCGGCCTCCAGCAGGAAGCCGAGGGCCTTCTCGGCCTGGGCGCGGCTGGCCTGCGGCTTGTAGACCGGCAGCGGGGTGTAGGTCTCGGGGTCGAACTCGATCTCGGTCAGCTGGACGTCGATCGGGAGGTCGATCAGGACCGGGCCCGGACGGCCGGACCGCATCAGGTGGAACGCCTGCTGGAAGACACCGGGGACCTGCGCGGCCTCCAGGACCGTGGTGGCGGCCTTGGTGACGGGCTTGGCGATCGAGGCGATGTCGACGGCCTGGAAGTCCTCCTTGTGGAGCTTCGAGACCGGAGCCTGACCGGTGATGCACAGGATCGGGATCGAGTCGGCGATCGCCGAGTACAGGCCGGTGATCATGTCGGTGCCGGCCGGACCCGAGGTGCCGATGCAGACGCCGATGTTGCCCGCCTTGGCACGCGTGTACCCCTCGGCCATGTGCGAGGCGCCCTCGACGTGGCGGGCCAGCGTGTGGGCGATCCCGCCCACGTTCTTGAGCTCGCGGTAGAACGGGTTGATCGCGGCACCGGGGACACCGAACGCTTGTTCGACACCCTCAAGCTTGAGGATCTCCACTGCAGCGGCGGCGGCTGTCATACGAGGCATCGAGTTCTCCTGCGGGTCCGGCGGTCAGACTTTTTCCGTAATGCGGAATTATTGTTCTGCTATACGGAACAAGCTAAGCGGCCACTTCGCGCACGTCAAGGCGGTGGGGCACCCCGGAACCCACCAAAAGGCGCATCCCGTTCGGTGAGTTGCACAAATGGCCGGTCCTTCGGCCGGATCCGGCGGCAATCCGCGCCCTCGCCCGCCCCGGCGGCCGCCGGTGGTGGAGCATGGGGACACGCACGGCGACGGCGAGGGGGACCTGGTCTCATGACGGAAGCGGTACGGGTGCGCTGCCCGGGATGCGGGCGCGAGAACGGTTACGCGGCTCCCTCCTTCCCCTGCGCCTGCGGAAACCCCGTGACCCCACCCCTGGACCCGTCGGCGGAGGTCCGGCCGGTGACGTACCGCACCTGGTCGCAGAGCTGGGTGGCGGTGCGGTGCGGGGCCTGCGGCCGGGAGGGCGAGTGGCCGCAGCCGGAGCTGGGGTGCGGGACGTGCGGGACCGTGGTCCGGGTCCCGGTGCGCCCGCCGGGTACCGGGGCGGCCCCCGGAGCGGGTGGCGTCGCGCGGCCGGCGTTCCGGCCGGTGACCATCCGTACGGGCGGGGACGCCGTGGTGACGGCCGCGCTGTACCTGCGCTGGCTCGGTTTCCCGGACGTACGGCGCCCCGACGGCGCCGCTGCCCCCTCGGCGGCCGCCGACCTGCGGGCCCCGGGGGTGGTGGCGCACGTGGACCCCTCCACGGCCCCGGTCGGGCTGCGGGCCGTGGAGTGCGTCTGGCTGAACGCCCTGACGGCCGCCGCGACCGGCGTCTGCTTCTCCCTGGCCGGGTACACGGAGGAGGCCCGGAGCCGGGCGGACGAGCTGGCGGTGCCGCTGTTCGTCATGGACCTCACGGGCGCGCCCCAGCCGGTCAACGACCCGGCGGAGGATCTGGTGGCGCAGGGGGCCTAGGCTCGGAGGGCGCGGGCCCGTGCCCGCCCGTTCTTCCGTCCGTCCCTTTGCCTTTCTTGTTCCCCCTGCCTGCCGAGGAGAGCCCGATGAGCCTGTACGACATCCCGCTGACCACCCTGGACGACGAGCCCACCAGCCTCGCGGCCCACAAGGGCAAGGCCGTCCTCCTCGTGAACACCGCCTCCCAGTGCGGGCTCACCCCGCAGTACTCGGGGCTGGCCCGGCTGCAGTTCACGTACGCCGAGAAGGGCTTCACCGTCATCGGCGTGCCCTGCAACCAGTTCGGCGGCCAGGAGCCGGGCACCGCGGAGGACATCCAGACCTTCTGCGCGGCCGGTTTCGGCGTCACCTTCCCGATGCTGGAGAAGTCAGAGGTCAACGGCGAGAACCGGCACCCCCTGTACCGCGAGCTGGTGAAGACCCCGGACGCCGACGGCGAGGCGGGGGACATCCAGTGGAACTTCGAGAAGTTCCTGATCTCCCCGGCCGGCGAGGTCGTCGCGCGCTTCCGCCCGCGCACCGAGCCCGAGGCCCCCGAGGTCATCGCCGCGATCGAGGCGCACCTGCCCGCGTAGGCGTACGGATCGTGCGGGTACCCGGCCCGCAGCCGCCCCGGCTGCGGGCCGGGCCCGTCACGGCGGTGGGCCCGATGCGGCCGGGGACCGTCCGGCCAGGCCGTACCAGTAGCGGGCCTCCCGTTCGTCCCCTTCGGCCGCGGCGACGTCCCCGAGCAGCGCGAGCACCCCGGCCGGAAGCGGGTGCGGGGCGGAGCGCTGCGGTCCGGGCTCCACGGCCGGTCCGGCGGGCGGTCCGGCGGGCGGTCCGGCGGCCGGTCCGGCGGCCGGTCCGGCGGGCGGTGCGGGGAGCGGCTCGGGAAGCGGTTCCTCCTCCACGCCGGCTTCGGTGACCAGCGGGGCCAGCACCTCGCGGGCGCGTTCCTGCAGGCCCGCGCTCATCAGCAGCTCGCAGTAGAGGCGCCGGGCCGCGGACCCGGTTTCCGGGTCGCCGCAGGCCATCGCCCGCTCGAACCACGGGTACGCCTCCTCCTGGCGGTCCCCGACCGCCAGGACCTGGGCCAGCAGCAGCAGTGCCTGCGGCCGGTGCACGGTGTCGTCGGAGCGGGCCAGCGGCAGCAGCGTCCGCTCGGCGTCGGCGTACCGGCCCAGGCGGAAGAGGGTGCTGCCGAGGTACCGGCGGGCGAGCGGTTCGACGGACGGCTCCCCGGTGTCGAGGGCGTCCGTGAGCAGCCGTCGGGCCTCCTCCAGTGCCTCCCCGGACGAGGCGTCCCCGGGGTCGACCATGGAGCGCCGTACGACGCCGAGCAGGGCTCCGGCGCGGGGCGCGGTCTTCGGGTCCTCCAGCTCCAGAGCGGCTTCGAGGAGGTCGCCGGCGGCGATGACCTCCCCCACCTCCAGCAGGAACTCGCCGGTGCCGAGGTAGGCCAGGGCGAGCGCCCCGGCGTCGCCCGAGGTCTCCACGCCCATCAGGAGGTTCTCGGCGGCCTCCCGGTCGCCGCGGCGCAGCAGCAGGACGCACAGCGAGGCCCTGGCGGCCTCGGTGACGTCCGAGGGCTCGTCCTCGACCACGGAACGCAGCAGGTCGGCGGCGCCGTCGTCGTCCCCGTCCTCGGTCAGGCACTTGGCCAGCCGGAACCGGGCCATGGGGGAGGCCGGGTGCACGCCCGCGTCGCCCGCGGCCCGCAGGTGTGCGATGCCCTCGGCCCGGCGCCCGCCGCCGATGAGCACCATGCCCAGCAGGGCCCTCCCCCAGGACGCCGCCGTCACGTCCGCGGAGTCGGCCAGCCCGCGCAGCAGGTCCTCGGCGCGCGGGAAGTCCTCTTCGTCGGCGAGCATGACGGCGAGGTCGTAGCGGGCGATCAGGGACCAGTGGGGGTGTCCGGAATCGATCGCGGTGCGGTAGGCCCGCTCGGCCTCGCGCGGGTGGCCTTCGCGCACCAGCAGGTCACCGAGCAGGTCGGCGGCCCGCGGGCCCTGATGGGGGTGCCCGGACCCCATCGCCTCGGCCAGCAGCGCCCGCGCCCGGTCCGCCCCGCCCTCCTCCCCCGCGAGCATGACGGCCAGCCCGACCCGGGCCGGCGGCGCCCAGTACCAGTGTCCGGAATCGATCGCGGTGCGGTAGGCCCGCTCGGCCTCGCGCGGGTGGCCTTCGCGCACCAGCAGGTCACCGAGCAGGTCGGCGGCCCGCGGGCCCTGATGGGGGTGCCCGGACCCCATCGCCTCGGCCAGCAGCGCCCGCGCCCGGTCCGCCCCGCCCTCCTCCCCCGCGAGCATGACGGCGAGGGCGACCCGGGCCGGCGGCGCCCACTCCGGGTGGTCGGAGGCGATCACCCGCTCCAGCCACTCCCCCGCGGGCCCGGTCTCACCGCGTGCGGCGTGCCATTCGCCGAGTGCGCAGGCTGCCCGGTTGCTCTGGTCGGGGCGTCCCGATCCGGCCACCTCCCGCAGGATGGCCACCCCCCGTTCCTCCTCGTCCCCTCCGAGCAGGACGACGGCCAGGCCGACCTGTGCGACCGGGAGCACGTAGGGGTGTCCGGTGGCGATCGCGGCCTCCAGTACCTGCCGGGCCTCGTCGTACCTCTCCTGCAGGGTCAGTACGTCTCCCAGGCCCGCCAGGGCCCACGGCACGACGTGCGCCTGTCCGCTGTCCGCCACCGACCGCAGCACGGCCTCGGCCCGGTCCAGCTTGCCCTGGTGGATCAGCAGGCCCCCGAGGTTCGCGCGGGCCGCGGAGGTGATCTGCCCCGCCACCGCGTCGCCCATCATGCGGGGCAGGGTCCACGGCCGCTCGGCCGGTTCCGGCGCGCCGGGGCCCCGGGCGACGCCCATGCCGGCCGCGGGCTTGCCGAGTTCGGTGCCCGGCTCCCGGCCGGTGCGTACGCCGGCCAGGTCGCCGTCGGTCAGGGTCCTTGCCAGCTGGGCTCCGGCCAGGTACCCGGCTTCCGCGTCCCCGGACGCGAGGACGGCCTCCAGCAGTCGTTCGGCGCGTTCGCCCTCGCCCTGAAGGACCAGGACCTGGGCCAGGCCCACCTGGGCCAGCCGGGAGATCTGCGGGTCGGCGGAGGCGACGGCGCTCTCCAGGAGCTGTCTGGGGCGGGTCCGGTCGCCGTTGACCACGAGTGCGCCGGCCAGTTCGACCTGCGCCAGCGGGGCCACGTTCTCCGTCCGGGAGGAGGCCGCCGCGTCCAGCAGTTCCAGGGCCTGGTCCACGTCCCCCCGGATGAGGGAGAGCTGCCCGAGCATCAGTGAGGCCCATGCCGCGCCGTCCCGGTCGCCGGAGGCCCCGGCGATCCTGCGCAGCAGTCCCTCGGCGACGTCGGGCTCCTCCCGGACCAGCGCGGCGTAGGCGATCGGCACCAGTTCGGCGGGGGTGCGGTGCTCGGCGAGGTACTCCCAGGCGATCCGGGGCACCGCGGCGGAGGGATCGTCGGCGCGGGTGTCCAGGTACTCCGAGGTGTAGGCGAATCCGGTGTACGCGGGCCGGTCCTGCGGCCCCGGTACCCGGTACAGGAGGGCGATGGCCCCGGCCACGGGCTCCCCGGCCCAGGCCAGGCCGCTCCGGTACAGGGTCTCGTCGGCGTCGAACCGCAGGTAGTGGGCGGACATGTAGGAGCGGAAGAGGTCGAGGAGGGCGGATTCGGGGACCGGTCCGGTCATGCCCATCCGGTGCCAGTCGGTCGCCGCCTTCACCAGCGCCCAGCCCTCGGGGCAGCTCTCCGCGCCGTCGCGCAGGCGCTGTTCCAGAAGGGGCGCGGCGACCAAGTGCTCGCCGATGCCGCGCGCGGCGAAGTCCTCCCGGGGGTAGAGCTCCCGCGCCGCGGCGGTGTCCTGAGGGGCCAGGAGCGCCGGCAGTTCGACCGTGTGCGCCTTGCCGAGGACCGTGCGGGCGACGCGACCGATGTCGTTCCCCATGCCGGCGAGGGCGGCCCGCTGTTTCGCCGGGATGGTGGCGACGACGGTGACGGCCGGCTGCCGCCGGGCCAGCCGGTCGAGGATCTGCAGGTCGAGGCCGCCGGGCCGGAGGTAGCGGTGGAGGTCGTCCAGCCAGAGGACGGCGCGGTCCTGGCCGAGCGGCAGGGCGAGCCGGCTGAGGTCGTCGAGGATCCGGCGGTCCGTGCCGTCCGGGCGCGGGACGATCAGCCGGGCTCCGGGCAGGGTGCGCAGGAGCGCCTCGTACAGGGTCCGCGACTTGCCGGCCTTGGACTGCCCGGCCAGCAGGACGAAGCGCGACCGGAGCAGGGCGTCGTCGAGGAGGCCGTCCTGCGGGCTGCGGGGCACGTAGGGCGAGGCCCCGGGCCGGTCGCTGTACGTGGAGCGGGAGACCCCGATGTCGTGCGGATCCACCCGGTCGACGCGGGCGATCTCCCCGTCCTCGGTCAGCGGGAGCCACAGCAGGCTCTCCAGCCGCTCCCTGACCTCTCGCGTCGTGGCGTCGCGTACGTGCGCGCCCAGTCCGGGCCAGTAGCGGACCAGTGTCTCGACCCTGATCGCGTACGCCGTGCGCCGGTCGACCTTGGTCACGGAGTCCCGGGCGACCAGCATGCCGATGACGCCCTCGCTGTGCACGTCCCAGACGGGCGAGCCCGAGAAGCCCTGTTCCAGTGCCCAGCCGGTGTGGGGGCTCGCCTCGACCTGGAGCCACTCGCTGCCGGCGTGGCCGATGATCTCGCCCCGTACGGGTACCCCCTGGCGGGGGTGCTCCCTTGGGTAGCCGTAGGCGCGGAACTGGTGGTCCCAGGTGCCGGAGTCCGTGGTCCGCAGCGGGGCGGGAACCGCTTCCGGGGGTGGCGGTGAGCCGAGTTCGAGGACGGCGACGTCCCCGGTGTCGGTGCCGGTGGCCGGGTGCCAGCCGCCGGGCACGACGGTGGCGGGCAGGGGGTCGTGCGCCTCGGCGTACTGGAACTCCACGAAGACCGGTTCCCGCGGCATCCCGAGCGCCGTCCCGGCCCGTACGACATGGGCGCAGGTGAGCACGTGCCGCGGGCCGACCAGCATCCCGGCCCCGACGGGGTTCTCGTGCGGGGAACGGCGGATGCTCACCAGCCAGGGCGGGCGTTCCCACGCGGCGGACAACGGGGTCAGTCCGCGGGACCGGCGGCGGAACGGCTCCAGTGGATCCGGACGCTGAAGTGTCCCTCGACCGCCGTCTTGGCGATCACCACTCCGGACTCCGCGTTGAGTTTCATCCCGAACTCGACCTCGTACTCGTCCGGCCCGAGGGACCTGACGGAGTCGACCACGGAGCGGATCGCGGGACGGACGGCGGTCAGGGCGGCCTCCAGTCGGCGGCCCGCCCGCACCACCCCGTCGGAGTCCCGGGAGATCCGCTCCAGACCCGGCGCGTCTTCCTCCACCTCGACCAGGAGCGACGCTCCATCAGGACCGTCGAATCGCACCAACTCGGCCATGAGTCCCCCGAATTCATCGCTGCGGAACCGCTCCGTGAAGAGTAGTCCCGCAAGTGCCGGATGCGGGCGGGTTCACGGCGATACGGTGATCGCCATGGACGACGCCAGACGAGAGATAGCCGACACGCTGGACGCCACCGACGCCGACGACGTGGAAGCCGCTCTGCGCGTACTGGGCAGCGCCTTGCGGTGGGCCGCGGACGCGGTGCGCCGGGTGGGCGGCGACACCGGCGGGGCCCGCGCGCTCGGGGCCCTGTACGCGCTGGACGACGCGCTGGAGCACGGCCGCGGACTGGAGGAGGCGCTGCCCGCCCTGCTGGCAGCCGCGATGCCCGGGGACCTGGTGGGCGGCGGTACGGACGGGCTGGTGCGGCGGCTCGCCGAGGTGACCGGGCAGGTATCGGACGAACGGGCGGAGCTGGAGAAGCTCGTGGCGACGCAGGAGGCCCTGCGCAGCCGACTGGAACAGCACGGGGAGCTGCGCCGCCAGGTGGACGAACTGCGCCGGCTGGAACGGCTGGTCGTCGCGCTGGACGCGCTCCGGGAGCAGCAGCAGGTCATCGGGGAGCGGCTGACCGCGCTGCGCGGCAGGGACGCCGGGGTCGAGGACGCACTGCGCACGAGCGGCGACGCGCTGATCCGCCTCTCGGAGGACCAGCTCGCCGCCCTGGGGCCACAGACCAGACAGGTGCTCGAACGGGCGGCGGCCGTGCAGGGCGCGCTGGCCGCCGAGGGACGCGAACACGCCGAGGGCGCGGCCGCGCTCGCGTCCGGACAGGAGCTCCTGGAGCGGATCCGGACCGAACGGGGCGCGCAGCTGGTGTCGTTGAGGCTGCACGCCGAGGCCAACCGCGATGTCGCGCGGGCGCTCCTGGCTCCGGGGGGAGCCGGCGGCGGGCCGGAGCTGACCTCGCTGGAGCAGGTGGAGGCCGCCGCCGCGGACATCGAGCGGCGGCTCGGGGACGCGGACCGGGCGCTGGGCCGGGTTCTGGAGGCCCGTGACTCCGAGGAGGCGCAGGGGCGTTCGGTCATCCGGTGAGCGGGCCGCCCGCCGCCGGGTCCGGGACGTCGGCCGGTTCGAACTCCAACGGGACGACGGGAGCGGGACCGGAGCCCGTTCCGGAGTCGGGGCCGGGGCCCTGCGGCCATCCGTGCTGGGCGAACCGGGCCGCCATCCTGCCCTCCATGACCTCCAGCAGCCCGCGGACCGTCCGGGCGTTGCCGAAGCCGGCCGGATCCGCCGCCCGCCCGCGCTCCAGCCAGCGCGCGGCCCGGTCCGCCACGCCCGCCCCGAGGGCGTACCCCTCGGCGGCGGCCGACCGGCGCAGGATCTCCACCAGGTCGGCGGTGGAGTACGGCGGGAACGGGATCGGCTCCGTGAACCGCGACTTCAGACCGGAGTTGGCGTCGAGGAACTCCGCCATCTCCCGCGGATAGCCCGCGGCGATCACGACCAGGCGGCCGCGCCAGTGCTCCATCTCCCGGGTCAGGGTGTCGATGGCCTCGGCTCCGTAGCCCCCGTACGAGCTGTCACGGGCCAGGCTGTACGCCTCGTCGATGAACAGGACGCCGTCCAGCGCGTCCTGAACGGCCTTCTGCACCTTGGGGGCGGTCTCCCCGATGTGCACGCCCACGAGTTCGGCGCGGGTGACCTCCAGCACGTGTCCCTTGCGCAGCAGGCCGAGGTCCCGGAACATCCTCCCCACCAGCCGGGCCACGGTGGTCTTCCCCGTCCCCGGCGGCCCGGTGAACAGCAGGTGCGGGGCGGCGAAGCCCTCCCCTCCCCTGGCCTGGCGCAGCCGCAGCCGGTTGGCCAGCTGCGTCAGGTGTCCGCGGACCGGGCCCAGCCCGACGTAGCGGTCGAGTTCCGCCAGCAGGCCGTCGGGGTCGGGGGCCGGCGGGGCCAGGTGCGTCCGGTAGGCCTCCGGGATGTCCCCGGGTACTACCGGCCGGTCGACGTGGCGGCGGACCCGGGCGGCCCACAGGGCGTAGACCTCGTCGGCGAGGGTCCGCATCTCCCGCGCGTTGCCGAAGGTCGCGTCCCTGGTCCGGTACATCCCGGCGACGATCCGGGCCAGCTCCTCCTCGGCCTCGGGACTCGGGCGCGGGCCCCGCCGGGTGAGTCGCCCGAGGAGGATCGCGAGCAGGGTGTCGGGGGGATAGTCGGTGAAGTCCAGGACGGTCGGGAACCGGCTCCGCAGGCCCGGGTTGGCTTCCAGGAACTCCTCCATCTTGTCCGGGTATCCGGCCGCGACGACGGCCAGTCTGCCGCGGTCGTTCTCCATGCGGCTGATGAGCGTCTGGATCGCCTCGCCCCCGAACCCGTCCCTCTGGTCGCTGAGTCCGTACGCCTCGTCGATGAAGAGCACTCCGTCCAGGGCCCGTTCCACCGTCTCGTCGATCAGCGCGGCCGTCTGGCCCACGTATCCGGCGACCAGGTCCCGGACCTTCGCCTCCACGACGTGGCCCCGGCCCAGCAGGCCCAGGTCCCGGTAGACCTCACCGACCAGCCGGGCCACGGTGGTCTTCCCGGTCCCGGGATTCCCGGCGAACACCAGGTGGAGGGCGGGGGGTTCGGCCGCAGCGGTGTGACCGGCCTCCCGGAGCGCCGCGGCGGCCTCGACCTGGGCGCGCAGGCGCTCGAAGTGCCGTTTGACCGCGTCCAGCCCCGGCAGGGCGTCGAGCCGCTCCCAGGCCGGGCGGGGGTCGGTGTCGGCGCCCTCGACCCAGCCCCGGACGGCGTCGGCGTCGAGCGCGCCGCCCTGCCGGGCCAGGCGGACCAGCTCGGTCCGCCAGGTCCGGGCCTTCCAGGGCTGTCCGGCCATGACCCGTACGATCGGGGCCAGTTCCCGCCAGTCGCCGATCCGCAGCCCGTCCCGCAGCCGTGTCGCGTGGATCAGCCGTTCCACCTCGGCGGCCTGCGGGAATCCGATCCGTGCCGTACCGGGGCGCCCGGGAGTTTCCATCTGCTGGCGTACGAAGGTCTCCAGCAGCGGGAAGCCGCCCTGTCCCGCGACGAACCCGGCCACTGCCTCCAGGGTGGGCCTGCGGAACACCAGCACCCACAGGTTGTGTCCGTCGCTCTGCTGGGACCAGTCCGCCATGGCGTGGGCCAGCTGCCGGGCCGCGTTGTGGTGGCGCAGGACCTCCTCGGCGTACGGGAACACCACGGCGGTCCGCTGGCCGCGCCCACGCAGGTACCCGGCGAGGGTCATCACCCCGAACGGGTCGGAGACGCCCGCCGCCGACGGCGCGGGCCCGGTGGCGCCCGCGGCGCCGGCCGGATCCGCCCCCCGCTCCCCGGTGCCGCCGCCCGCGCCGAGGCCGGACACCAGCATCCCGCCGAGCGGGCCCCTGAGCTGCGGGTGGCGCATGGTGCGCGGCGCCGCCCGGCGCGGGGCGGCGGCCCTGCGGGACCGGTCCCGCGAGGCGTCGTCGCGGAAGTAGACGGGATCGGACAGGGAGCTGAAGACGATCCGCTCGTAGCCCTCGGCCCGCAGCAGCCGCCACAGGGTCTCCTCCAGGGTGCACACCTGGTGACCGCCGTCGACGAAGACGTCGTCCACGCCCGGACCGTAGAGGACGGCGAACGGTTCCCCGCCGCGCAGGGCGGCGGCGGGGAACCGCTCCACGGCCGGCCCGGGGCCGGGCGCGGGCGGTGTCGCGGGCCCGGTCATGCCGTCCCGGGCCGGGGCTGCTGCCGGGCGCGGTGCCGTTCGATGTCGCGCAGCAGCGGATCGGGGTCGCCTTTTTCGCTCACCGGTTCCGACACCTGGTGGCCCTCCGCCGCCAGCCCCTGCCCGATCGCCCGGGCCCGGGCGGTGAGATCGGCCTCGGCGGTCACGTCGTGGTCGTAGGAGTGCACGCGGATCACGCACTCCCCCTCGTCCTGGACGGCCTGCGAGATGTCCAGGACGATCTCGTTGCCGTTGTCGTGGCGGAGTTTGGCGTAGTAGGCGCCCCGGGGGTCGGCGTCCTGGTACTCGCTGTCGACGAGGTCGTAGAAGGCGTAGTCGCTGAGGGTCTGGGCCACGGCGTCGGCGAGGTTAACCCGGATCTGCGAGGCCAGTTGCCGCATGCCGGCCCGTTCGACGGTTTCCCCCAGCGCGCCTTCGAGCCCCGGTGCCCGCTCCCGCAGCGCGTGCAGTTCGCCGGTGTCGGTCCCGTCGTCGCGCGCCCGTGCCAGGGCCCGCTCCGTCTCCTGTCCCAGCTCGTCGAGCTCCCCGGCCGACCAGTAGGTGACGTCCAGCGTGTACCCGGGCAGGGACCGGCCGTCCGCCCCGAGGACGGGGCGTTCCCTGTTGCCCTCGATCAGCTTCCCGATCCGCACCAGGGCCTCGACGGCGGCGGTCTGGGCCCAGGAGCGTTCCAGTTCCCGCTGTTCGATGTCGAGGCGCAGCTCGCTGAGCGAGTGGTACGTCTCCTGCACCACGGCGAGGGCGGCGTCGAACCGGCCGTGCGAGGCGTTCTGCTCGGCGGTGGACAGCCGGCGCGTCAGCCGGTCCAGTTCCCCGGGGGCGTAGCGCTCGTGCGGCAGCGACCGCTCGATCAGCCCGGCCATGGCCCGGCTGTCGGAGAGCCAGGTACGGACGGTCTCCTCGGCCCGTGCCCGGTCCTGCTTCATCACGTCGATCTCCGCGGACAGCCGGGCCGTCTCGGCGCGGCGTTCGGCGCGTTCCGCGGCGATCTCCCGGCGTACGGCCTCCTGGTGGGCGGCCAGCTGCCGCCGGGAGTCCTCCTGGATGCGGCCCGCCGTCTCGTCGAGGGTCCGGTGCAGCTCGCGGGCCTGCTCCCGGAGCCGTCGCGAGGTGTCGGCCTCCAGCTGCCGGGTCTGCTCGCTGAGGCCGCGCACCACTTCCTCGTGCCGGCGCTGGCGCTCCTCGACCCTGCCGAAGGTGCGGTCGATGTCGGCGCGGGTCTGCTTGCGGACGTCGTCGATCAGCCGGGGCAGGTTGCGCTGCACCTCCTTCAGCTTCTGCGCGTTGCGCTGGAGGCGGTACCACTCGGACTCGTCGACCTGGATGCGCTTCCTACCGCTCATGGGGCAGTTCCCTTCCCGGGGAGGTGCGGGCTCGTACGGAGTCGACCGCGCTGTCGAAGGCGGCCAGCAGCCCGCTCGGCGGGACGCCGACGAGCAGGGCTTCCGGGCCGCTGATGGCGATCTCGGCGGTCCTGGGGCGGCGGGCGAAGTCGTACCCGCAGTCCGCCAGCCGCCGGGTGAGGTGGTGGATGCGCTGGTTGGTGCTGCCGCGCAGTCCGCGGCCGTCGTCCAGCGCCGCCACGTACCGGCCGTCGATCAGTACGTCGACCGCGGCCAGGAGTGCGGGGACCCCCGGGGACGGCGGCGCGGAGCGGAGCCGTTCGAGCCGGTAGCCGGTGAAGCAGATCACGGAGACCTCGCGCTCCCGGCGGGCCAGCCGTGCCACCTCGGCGAGCCCGGCCGCCTGCTGCATGGGCTCGCCCCCCGAGAAGGTCAGGCCGTCCACCTGGGGGTCGCTCAGCAACTCGGCTGCCAGGGCTGCCGGTTCGGCCCGCCGGGCGGGCCGGTCGGGGATCCATTCGGGGGACATGCAGCCGGCGCAGCGAAAGGGGCATCCCTGTACCCAGAGCACGGACCGCAGGCCCGGCCCGAGCGCCTCGGTGCCGATCCGGGTCGCCGCGACGTTCAGTGCCGGGGTGGCGGCGCTCACCGCGGCCCGCCGGCGGGGGTGCCCGAAGGGCCGGGCGCGGCCCGTCCGGACAGGTAGGTGAACGACACCCCGTTGACGACGACGTCCCGGTCGGGCAGACAGGTCGCGCCGCTCTCGCGCGCGGTGGAGCCGTCCGGCGTGTAGCGGATCAGCAGGTCGATCCTGGGGCCGGTGCCGGTCGACCGGCGCCGGCCGCGGACCCGGCCCCGTCCGCCGACCGACGGGGGCCGCAGCGTCACCGTGCGGCCGGTCAGTTCGACACGGTCGGTGAACGCGTCACCGAACACCCGGGTCAGCAGCAACTCGCCGCGCAGTCGGGGCCGGTGGGTCCTGCGCCACCACAGCCAGCCGGTGAGCAGCAGCAGCGCGCCGCCGCCCAGCACCCCGGGGAGGAAAACAGCCGATCCCACCGTGGCCCGCAGCGGCACCGCCGCCCCCGTGACGCGCACCTGCTGGGGAACGTTCAACCGCACGTCGGGGGCGAGCGGCTGCTCCCACGCAGAGGTCACCCGGCCGGACAGCTTCAGCGTGGCGTCGGCCTCCTCCACCCGGCGGTACGGCAGCGGGCCCGCCGGGAGCCGGCCCCTCAGCCGTACGTCGAAGGTCCGGGACTCGCCCGGCCGGAGGGTCAGTTGCCCCGGCAGGCCGTCCAGGGCGACGGACGGGTCGCCGAGCGAGGCGCTCGCGCCGGTGACGGTCAGGGGTACGTGCCGGGACGTCGAGCGGAGCGTGAGCTTCGCGGTCGCCGACCCGCTCGTGAGATCGGCGCGCGCGGCGTCCGACCACTCCGCGGTCACCCCCTTGCCGACGTCCCCGGCCAGCAGCAGCTGCGCCTTGCGGATCCGGGTGCGCTCCCCGGCCCGTGCCAGGTACGAGCCGAGGTCCTGGATGCTGTCGGGGCGCAGCACGGTGGTGTTCTTCACGACGTCGCCCAGCAGGTCGGCCCCCGTGGCGCCGTTGCCCAGCGGCAGCGCGTACCCGGCGAGTTCGGTGCGTTCGGCGAGGGCCTGCGCGCGCCCGCGCAGGGCGGTCCAGGCGGGCCCCGTCGCATCGGGGTAGCGGGAGCCCCCGACGGGGTGGTGCTCGCCGTCGGTGAGCAGCACCACGGACGCGACCGCCGAGGCGTGATCGCGTTCGAGTTCGGTCAGTGCCGCGTCGAGCGCCTCGCCGATGTCCGTGTCCCCGGCGGGGTCGGGGGCGGCGGGCAGCTTGGACATGATCGCGGCGCTGTCGCCGGCCGAGCCGATGTAGCGCGGCTGCGGGCGGGAGTCGAAGGTGAAGAGCGCGACGTGGTCCTTGGGCGACATGCCGTTCAGGAAGCTGCCGATGGTCGAGCGGACCGTGTCGTAGCGGCCGTCCTGGTTCATCGACCCGGAGGTGTCGACGAGGACGACGTAGTCGGCGGGCTGGTCGTCCAGCCCGAGGGCCTGGTGGATCTCCGCCCGGGAGGGTGCCGGGTCGTTGGTCGTCGCCCGTGCGGTCGCCGGTGGGGCGGCCAGCAGGACGGCGGTCAGCAGCGCGGCCCCTCCCCGCGCGGCGCGCGCGAACCTGGGTGCCCGTGGCGGGGTGGGGTGCTTCACGGACCTGCTCCCTCAAGGTCGGTCGGCAGGGTGCCGAGGGGGTGTTCGGCGGGCGCCGCGGCGCCCAGCGGGTGCAGCACGAGATGGGCCGTCCCGTCGACGGCGATGCGTACTCCTACGTGGCAGTGCTCGCCTCCGCCTCCCGCGGGGAGGGTCAGGGTGGCGACGGTCCCGGTGTGCTCCCCCCGGGCGTCGCGCACCCGTACCCGTACCGGCCGTGCGGGATCGGCGGGGTGTGCCGCACCCGTCGCCACCGCGACGCGGTGTCCCCCGGCTTCCGCGAAGACGGTGGCGCCGCCGGGTTCCAGGACTCCGGCGGGGCTGATCACCAGCTCTTGCGGCCGGGGGGCTCCGCCGGTGACGCGGTGGGTGCCCACGCTGACGGCGTGCGGGTAGCGGTCGCCCGGGTCGGCCCGGCCGGCCGCGACCAGCGCGGCGCCGAAGACGGCGGCGAGGGCGGGGTCGGTGCCGCCGGGCAGGGCGGCGAGGGGCCCGTGCCGGTCCGCGAGGTGCCGGGTCAGCGGGCCGAACCGGGCCGCGCCCCCCACCGCGACGACCGGCGGGGCGGGCGCGCCGCCCAGGACCTCGTCGAGCAGGTGGTCGAGTCCGGCCGTGAGCGGTCCGAGGGCCCGGCGCACCGCGCCCGCGGTGATCTCCCGCCCGTCGATCCGGTGGACGGCCGCTTCGTCGTACCGGCCGTGATGGCTGTCCGCGCGGCGCAGCGCGACGTCGAGCCGCTCGGCGGCGCCCGCCTCCGAGCGGGTCGCGGCCAGCGCCCGCAGTCCCGCGGCGTCGTCCGGCAGCCCGACGGCGGCCAGCAGCGCCCGGTCGAGGTGGGCGCCGTAGCCGTCGGCGGGGGCGTGCCACGCCCGGTCCGTGACGGCCACGGCGCCGGAGGCCGGGGCGCACACCGACACCTCCGCCGCGCTCGCGCCGAGTGCGCAGACGGCGTACCGGCCCGAGGGCGCCGTGCCCGCGTGCCGGAGCAGCGCCAGTACCGCGTGGGCCGTGCCCAGGAAACGGATCCGCGGTGGCGGGCGCGTGCCGTGGACGGCGGTCAGCGCGTCCGCCGCCCGGTCCGCGGCCCCGGCGCGGTCCTGTTCCCTGACGACCAGCACCACCCGGTCGGGAAAGCCGTGGCCCGCGCAGTACTGCGCGTAGGCGTCCCGCAGGGCGGCCCAGGGACGGGCGCCCGCGTCCGCCGGTACGGGGACGCCCTCGCCGGGTACCGAGCCCGACAGCCGGACCAGCCCGGGGGCGCCGTCGGCGCCGGGCACGGCGATGCGCGTGAAGCGGGTTCCCGCGTCGACGGCCACGGCCGCGGCGCTCACGGCTTGCCCCGGGTGAAGCGGTCGCGGAACTTTCCCCTCTTCTCCTCCTGCTGCGCCTGCCGCGGACCGGGGTCCTGGTACGGCGGCTGTGCCGGAGGCGGCTGCGGAGGGGCGCCGCGGCGGGGGACGCCCAGCAACGTGAGGATCTGGTAGTGGCGTTCCGTCTCCACGTAGCTGAACTGGCGCAGCTGCGCGCGCACGTCCCGCGCCCACTCGCTCTGCCCCAGTGCCCGGTACAGGGCCATGCCCAGTCCGGGCGCCCGCCGGTCCAGCTCGTACCCGAACTCGTACACGGCCCGGGGTCCCCGGGTGTACAGCACGGGGATGAGCTCGGCCAGCAGCGCCGGGGGGACCGACCGGTCGGGGCAGGCCTCGACGACGACCCGGCCCAGTTCCACGAGGTCCTCACCGGCGAGGACGGCCTTGCGCAGCTGCCAGACGGGGCGCAGCCAGCTCAGCCGCTGCCTGCGGCCGAAGGCAGACACCAGGTCCTCGGGCAGTGCGTCGATCCACGGGCCGGGGTCCGCGGCCAGCCGCCGCTCCAGGCTGTCGCACACGACCTCCTCGGTACTGGGCCGCTGCCTCATCAGCTGGGACAGCACGCTCCACGAGGCGGGGTCGGGCGTGTCGCCCAGCAACGCCTCGACCGCGAGCCTCTTCACTTCGGGGTCGGCGTCGATCCGCCCGATCAGGGTGGTCGCGTAGGGACGGGCGGCGCCGGGGTCGGTGAGCCCGCGGAGCCGGGGCATCGTCGGGGTGGTGGGCCCTTGGCCCCGCAGGATGGCGCCGGCCATCGCGCACAGCAGGTCCGCGTCGGCGGCCGCCTCCGGTTCGAGTCCGGGCCCGCCCGGTGCGGCGACCCTGTTCAGCTCCGTGAGCAGCTGCTGCGGGGCCGTCCTCAGGGCCACCTCGCGCAGGCGGGACCACATGAGACCGATGACGGCCGGTGTGCCGTTGCGTCCGGCGGCGTCCAGGGCGATGCGCCAGGCGTCCTCACCGGCGTCGGTGAACTCGGTGACGTCGGCGGCCGTCACCTGGCCGGGGCGCAGGTCACCGGTGAGCACCGCGGCGAACCGCAGCCATCCGGCGGGGCAGTTCCCCGTGTCCCGCACGGCCGAGCGGACGATCCGGCGCAGCGGCGCGAGGTCGTGGCTGCGGTCCTTCAGGAGCGTGCGCAGCCATGCGTCCCGCACCTCGCGCGAGCCGATCAGGACCAGGTCGGCGGCTTCCGAGGTGTGCCCGAGCTCGTGTTCCGTCCGGTAGATGAGCTGGGCCACCCAGCCGGGCTCCTGGGCCGGCTCCGTCGCCATCGCCGTGAACAGCTCGTCGAACGCGCCGGGGCGGTACGCCTCCACACCGCGCAGCACCCTCAGGTACTGGGTGGCGCGGGTGAAGGTGGCCGGCGACGCCCCTTCGGTCAGGACGTCGTCGGCGAGCAGCCGCGGGGTCAGCGGGCTCCAGTACCGCAGCAGCACCTCCGCCGGCGCGTGGCGGGCGACGAAGGGCAGGAGCAGTCCCAGCTGCCCCTCGGTCAGGCCGTTCGGCCCGTACGTGTCCAGCACCCTCTGTACGTCGCCGAGTTCGCCGCCGTCCTGTCGGATCTCCGTGAGCACCGTGTCCAGCAGGTCCACCTCCCGCAGCGTGCGCAGGGCGGACCGCGGATCGCGGGAGGAGACGGGCTCGGTGGCGACCAGGAGGTGCCCGACGAGCTCGGCGGTGGATTCCCGCCCGGCCCGGAGCCTCAGCAGCTCGTTCAGGTACTCGCGCCCGACGCCGGTCCCCGGGTCCGGTGGCGGGCTGCCCGCGCCCAGCCGGGCCTCGGCCTGGCCGGTCCGCGCGGTGGCCGCGAAGACCAGCATCAGGCGGTGCTCGGACTGGCCGGTCCAGGTGGCCGCGCTCAGCCAGGCCCGGCACCCGTACGGCAGGAGCGAGCAGACGGCGTCGAGGATCAGGACCCGCTCGTCGGTGTCGGGGAGCCCGGCGCCCGGCGCCGCCACGATCGCCACCTGCCGGCCTTCCAGCAGCAGGGCCGCGACCCCGGCCGCCCAGTCGAAGCCCAGCCGGTCGACGGTGCGGGCGAGTTCGGCGGCCGTGGTCCGCCCGGCCTCGATGCCGAGGGCGGCCTCCGCCGGATCCGGCTGTGCGCGGGGGGCGGCCCGGTCCAGTGCGGTCCATGTCAGCCGGGCGGCGGTCGCGGGGCTCCAGTCCACGACGAGCAGCCGCCAGGTGTAGCTGGGGGCGCCGGTGCCGTCGACGCTGCCGTCCCAGGTCGTCTCGACCAGGGCGCAGACGGGGCCGCTCTCCCCCGGCACGCCGCTGAGGAACACCCGCCACGGCAGTCCGCCGGCGGGCTCCAGGTCGTCGGGGGTGCCGGTGGCGGCGCCCCAGTAGTAGCGCTCGGCCCGGTCGGACGGCAGGCTGCCGCGCAGGACCTCGTACCCCATGGTCCGCCCCGGGTACTTGCCCACCACCGACCAGTCGGCGGACAGCGGGTGGGTGCCGGGGGCCTCGTTCACTGACCGCTCCGCTTCGGTCCGAAGAGGCCCGGCTTGGCGTGGATCCTGCGCTCCAGGTCGATCAGGGGTTCCAGGACGTTGATGGGCTCGGGGGAGGTGCAGATCCGGGGGCGGCCCTCGACCTCCTCCACGTTGGCGTAGTTGTTGTAGTCGAAAATGTGCTGCGGGTTGAGCCGGTACCCGATGGCCGAGGTCGCGTAGTACGAGATCCGGTCGGGGTGGAAGAAGGTGGCGAGCCCGTCGCGCACCATCCGGGCGGTGGCCCCGCGGAAGTCCTCGCACAGCCACTGGAAGAAGCGGGCGCTGAGGTGCGCGGGCACGCGGGGCAGCCGGGATCCGGTGGAGTCCTGGGTGACCCATCCCGCCCGCATGGCGGGTTCGAAGAGGGCGGGGTGGTCGAACTTGGCAACGCACACGGAGACGTGATGCGGGAGCCTGTTGTCGTGGTGTCCCCTCCTGTCCCGCACCCTGGAGTTCAGCTCGTTGAGCGTCGCGTAGAAGAAGTTGAAGCTCTCCGTCGCCAACTCCCGGTCGCCCAGCGGGTCGAAGAGGTAGATCAGCCCCTGGGCGCGGGCGAGCTGGTCGGTGATCTCCTCGTGCAGCGGGTTGTTCGCCTGGAACACCTCTCCCGCCGCGTCGTTGATGTCCAGGACGAAGCTGGCTCTGCGGGGGCGCCTGCGCAGGCCGCCCGGGGCCGGTTCCTCCCCCTGGACGGACCAGCTCATGCTCCGCAGGCCCACGCTCGCCTCGGGGAAGATCCGGCGGGTCGAAAGCCGCGTCACGCTGTCGTTCAGGAAGCCGTTGGCCTCCCGGCTCATGCCGCTGATCCGCCAGCTGCCCTGCCCGTGCCGCTGGGCCTGCATCGCCGCGATCGGCAGCGCGCCGAGGAAGCTCGTCTTGCCGGAGCGCGGCGCGCCCCACAGTCCTATCCGGACGTGGTCGGTGGCGTTCGCGCCCGCCGGCGCGGTGGGGATCGGCGCCGGATCCCGGTTGCCGTCCATGACGGGGCCGGGCCCGTACCCGTACGGGACCTCCGCCTCCACGGGCCGGGCCGGGGGCCCGGACCAGGGCTGCCCGTTGGGCTGCGGGGGCGCGGGCTTCGGGGGCGTCGTGGAGCCGTCGGCCGGCGCACCGCCTGAGGGCCTGTCGTTCGGGTCGTAGTATTCCTCGGCCATGGGTCTCTCCTCGTGCCGGTACGGTCGGTCACAGCAAGGGGCTGGCGAAGGCCAACGGGCAGGGCGGGCCCTCCCATTGCCAGGTCGGGCTGAGGGCCTTGGCCACGTCGGCGGCCGGGTCCGCGCCGGGGCGGAAGGATCCCCCGCGGGACAGTTCGGCCCACGCGGTCGCCTCGTACCGCTGGACGGCGGCGCGAGCGCGGTCGGGGGGCGTCGGCGGCCCGGTCTGGGGGTCCGCCCTGGTCAGCACGTGGACTCCGGCGGCGCGCAGCCGGTCGAGTTCGGCCCGCCAGTCCGCGCCGAGGGGGCAGGACGGCACCATGCCGTGCTGCCGGGGCGGCGCGGGGGGCCTGCGGGCGACGATGAGGGCGACCCGTCGTACGGCCTCGCCGGCGCGGGGCGGCGCCGTGGCGAGGGGCACCAGTGCCGTGAGCGCGTCCTCCAGCGAGGACACCGTGTCCTGGCGGCGGCGGGCGGGGTGCCAGGTGTCCAGCGCGTGGAGCGCGGCCACGGCGGGCCCGGCCGGGACCGGCGGCATCAGCAGGACCGGCCGGGGGGCGTAGCCGTTCTCGTGGATCGCGTGGTCGTAGTGGCCAACGGCGCCGACCCGCAGGCCGCCGCCGGTGCCGGGGTCGCGGGCCAGGGAACAGATGAGGTCCCGGACGAAGGCCAGCCGCTCCTCGGTCTCGGCGGCGTCCGCCCCGCTCAGCTCGACGGTGCAGAAGACCTCCAGCCGCGGGGGGCGGACGATCCGCCGGGGGAGGCGGGTGAGCAGCGCGGTCAGGTCCAGGGGGGTGGGGTCCAGGGGGGTGGGGGCGGGGGCGGTAGCGCCGGGGGTGGTCGGGGCGGGGCCGGTCGTGCCGGGGGCGGTCGTGCCGGGGGCAGTCGTGCCGGGCGGGTGCCGTCCTTCCGTGCTCCCGCCGTCGCCCGCCGGGCGGGTGCCGTCGCCGGGCCCGGCGAGGGCCACCTCCCCGGGTCCCCGCAGGACGAAGGTGAGCCGGGCCGATTCCAGGGGCCCGAGGGCGGCCCGCCCCACGCCGAGGACCGCCGGGCCCGGGCCCGTGTCCTCGCCCGCCGGGGGGCCTGCCAGTACGGGCAGGAGCACGGAGGTCCCGGTGACCCCGCCGTGCACCGTGACGGTGGCGGTCGCGTCCGCCCCGTGGCGGAGCCGGACGCCCGCGGGGAAGAGCACGTGGCGGTGCACGTCCACCGCGCCGGTCCGCCGGTCGGCGCGCGCCAGCAGCAGGGAGTGGTCCACGGGGAGCGGTGCGGTGCGCAGCACCCCCCGCACGGCGTCCGCCGTCGTGACGCCGTACGCGTCCCCGCCCCGGCGGAGCAGCTCGGCCCGTGGGGGGCGGGTGCGGCGGAACGCGGCGGCGGCCCGGTCCAGCAGGGTCCAGCCGGGGCGGCTCACCAGCAGCACCGTGGAGCCGTCGCGGGGCGGGGGCAAGGACTCCGTCAGCCAGCGCAGCACGGCCGCGTCGAAATCCCTCCGGCCGACCGGGGATATCTCGCCGATGCCTCCGGCCAGCTGGAACCGGCGGATTTCCGGGTGGGGGTCCAGAGCGGGGACGAGGGAGTCCCATTCCGCGCTCCCGGCGTCCTTCTGCCGGGGTATTCCGTTTCCGTCGAGGTATGCCTTGATCACGTTTACGCGATCGGGACCGAATTCGAAGAACAGCAGTTCCCGGGACCGCCCGAAGATCAAATCATCGAGTATTTCAAGCCATTCGGCCGGCCCTTGAACCGGCGTACCCTCCCCCGGACCCACCGGCCGGTACTGCGGTACGCACTCCGCCCCCCGCTCGTCCTGCCCGGCCCCCGGTAACCCTCCCCGGACCACCGCCGCGAGCCGCGCGGAGGCGTCCGTAGACACGCCCGTACCCGCTCCCGCACCCTCATGCGCACCCGCTCCGGCGCTCCCGCTCAGCGCCGCCGCCCGTACGTCCCAGGCGTGCGCGGCGGCCGCCAGGGCGTCGGCCGCCCGGCGCACGTCCCACTCGGTCAGCTCCCCCAGGACCAGCTCGCCCCGCATCCGCCACCGGCAGACCGCGCACAGGTCCCCCTCTTCGGGAGTTCCGCACACCGGGCATGCTTGATCAATACGGGTCCCCCGCATCCACCGACTCCCGCCCCCCGTACAAACCGCCGGAAATGCTCAAGCCCAGCGGTTCCGAAACCCGGCTGTCGCCCGACATGTAACCGGGATCACGCACCTTCAGCGGAATCATGGTGGCACAACCGAGCCGGAATGTGACGTGTTTTGCACAGCCCCCGGCTCGGTGGTCATCTGTTTGGTTTCGGAACGTTCATCGGACCTGGTCCGGACGACGCGGGCGGGCCCGGGCGGACACGGGCGGACACGACGGCCCGCCCGCGCCCGCCCTTGGCCGGCCCGCGCGCAGATCGCGGGATAGCGGATAGCGGATGGCGGATGGCGGATGGCGGATGGCGGATGGCGGATCAGTTGACCTCCCGGTCCAGACCGGACCAGTAGGGCTCGCGGAGCTTGAACTTCTGGATCTTGCCCGTGGCCGTGCGCGGGATCGCCTCGCGGAACTCCACGCTCGTCGGCGCCTTGTAGCCGGCCATCCGCTGCTTGCAGTGGGCGATGATGTCGGCCTCCCCCGCCTCGGCTCCTTCGGCGAGGACCACGAGCGCCTTGATCGTCTCGCCCCACTTCTCGTGCGGCACGCCGATGACGGCGACCTCGGCGACCGCCGGGTGGCCGAAGATCACATCCTCGACCTCGATCGACGACACGTTCTCGCCACCGGTGATGATCACGTCCTTCTTCCGGTCGGAGATCGTCAGGTGCCCGTCGGCCTCGTCGAGGTCGCCGCCGTCGCCGGTGTGGAACCAGCCGTCCCGGAGCGCCGCCGAGGTCTCCTCGGGCTTGTCCCAGTAGCCGTCGAGCACCACGTTCGAGCGCGCCAGGACCTCACCGGACCCGGAGACCTTCAGCTTGACCCCGAGCGCGGGCAGTCCGGCGCGCGACAGCTTGCGCGCCCGCTCCTCGGCGGGCAGCTCCGCGTCGGAGGGCCGGGCCCGGTTGAAGGTGAGCAGGGGCGAGGTCTCGGTCAGGCCGTAGATCTGGGTGAACTCCCAGCCCATCTCCTCGTCCATCCGCTGGATCATCCGGCTCGGCGGCGGGGCGCCGGCACACACCACGCGCACCCGGTCGCGGCCCGGGATCTCCCCCTCCCAGGTCGCCGCCGCGTCGAGGACCGCGTTCCACACGGCCGGCGCCCCGCACATGAGGGTGACGCCGTGCTCCTCGACCCGTCGCAGGATCTCGCCGCCGTCGACCTTGCGCAGGACCACCTGCTTGACGCCGAGTCCGGCCATCACGTAGGGCATTCCCCAGCCGTTGCAGTGGAACATCGGCAGCGTGTGCATGTAGACGTCGCGTTCCCACACGCGGGTGTGCAGGCCGAAGGTCAGCCCGTTGACCCAGATGTTGCGGTGCGTCAGCTGCACTCCCTTGGGGCGGGCGGTGGTGCCCGACGTGTAGTTGATCGTCGCGGTGGCGTCCTCGTCGGGCTTCGACCACGGGCGCGGCTCGACGCCGAAGCGCATCAGCTCGGTCTCTGTCTGCTCGCCCAGGACGAACCGGTGGCGCGCCGTGACTCCGGACAGCGCGCCGTCCAGCTCCGGGTCGACGAGCAGGACCGAGGCCCCGCTCTGCCGCACCACGTACGCGACCTCCTCGGGCTTGAGGCGGAAGTTGACCGGTACGCAGACGCGCCCGCTCATCGGCACCGCGAACAACAGCTCCAGCAGCCGGGCCGAGTTGTGGCTCACCACGGCCACTCTCTCGCCCTCCCCGACACCGAGCGCGTCGAAGCCCGCCTGCCAGGCCCGCACGCGCTCGCCCAGCCGCCCGTACGTCGACACGGGCACCGGCGCGCCGGGCTGGTCCGGCTCGTCGATCACTCCGGCACTGGACGGGAACCCCAGCTCGGCCCGGTCGAGGAAGTCCGCAACAGTCATAGGAACCCGCATAGCCCACTCACTCCTGAATCCCGGATCGCCAGAACACCCGTACGGAGGAACGGCACCGCGCGGCGGGGGCCGTCGGCGGCGCCGAACTCCGATCATGAGGGCATCGTGCCGTGCCGGACGGGCGCTCCACCAGGGTGGCGTCAGCCGCGGATTGACCCGAAGCGCACGGGCCCCGGACCCCCGCCCATCCCGGCGAGCAGCGCTTCCCCCTCGGCGACGATCTCCTCCTCGACGCCCCGGGGGTGCCTCCCGAACAGTTCCACGACCAGCCCGTCGCCCTCCGTCCGCCACAGCCCGGCCAGGAACCCGTCGACGAGCAGGGTGCAGTGGGACTGGTTCCCGGTCCAGGCGCGGCCCTTGTGCTCGGGGGCGATGACGCGGGCACGGTCGGCGTGGGAGAGCAGCAGGTTGTCGAACTCGGGGAGGAAGCGGGGCGGCGCCGGGGTGTCGGCGTCGGGGCGGGGCGCGTCGGGGAGGTCGAAGAGCTCGGCCCCGTTCTCGTCGCGGAAGACGAGCAGCCGGGGCCGGAGCCGCTCGAAGGCGGGGCGCAGGCGGGTGAGACCGGCCCAGGTCTGCATGTCCTTGACGGAGGCGGGCCCGAAGGCGCCGAGGTAGCGCAGCACCACGTCGTCGACCGTCTGCGCCCGCACCCCGTCGGCGTTCGCGCCCAGCCACCGCTCGACGGTGGTCAGCCGCACCTGCCCGCTGCGCCCCCACACCCCGCGGGGGGTGACCTGCACGAGCGGGAGCAGGCAGCGGGCGGCCACGGACAGCGACTGGGGGTCGGCCGCGGGCCACTCCCGGAGCAGCTCCTCTCGGATCTCCCCCATGGTCCGCGCCTCCTCCTCGACGAAGCTCCGGGCGCGGGCGGCGAGCCGTACGAGGTCCACCCCGACCAGTCCCTTGCGGAAGTAGCCCACCTCGCGGTCGCGGGCCGGCTGGACGAGGGGGCGCAGGGTGAGTGCGTCGCGGGCGGTGTGCGTATGGATGGTCGAACGCACGGTCACCATCCGGACCACCTCCCGGGACTCCATGAGCCCCGACAGCACGCCGGGCCCGAACCCGGCGAGCCGGGCGTGCAACTGGTAGTAGGGCGGCTTGACGTTCTGGGCCTGGAGTCCGATGAGGTGCGTGACGGCATCCTCCGCGGACATCTCGGCGCGGCTCAGCAACAGCTGCCGGGCGAGCGTGGCACGGTTCAGCGAGCGGATACCGAGTACGGGGTGCGTCGTGGAGGCCATAAACCCACGCTAACCCTCCTTGCGGACATCCCCTGTCCGCAATCCCCCTCCCCCTCCCCGCCCTATATCCTGCCCTTTGCCCGTAAACACCCGTTCGACCGGGAGCTGACCTGCGATGCCGGAGCGCCCAGACCGCCGCCCCTCCTCCCTGCCCGCGAAGCGCTCGGGGTGGCTGCGCCCGTCCGGCCCCTCCTCGCCGCCCCCGCCCGCCGCCTCCGGCCCGGCGGGGTCCCTGGCGCCCGTCCCCCCGGACCACCGCAGCGTGATCGACTCCGCGGTCTACCGCGACGGCCGCCGGGTCGCCTCCCCCGCCACCCTCGCCGACACCTTCCGCCAGCTGCGCGAACAGCACGGCGGCATGGCCTGGATCGGCCTGTACCGCCCCACGGAGTCCGAACTCCACTCCCTCGCCGCCGAGTTCAACCTCCACCCGCTCGCGGTCGAGGATGCCCTGGAAGCCCATCAGCGCCCCAAGCTGGAGCGCTACGGCGACACCCTCTTCGTGGTCCTGCGCGCGGCCCGCTACCTGGACGCCCCGGAGGAGGTCGACTTCGGGGAACTCCACGTCTTCGTCGGCCCGGACTTCCTGATCACGGTCCGCCACGGCGCCGCCCCCGACCTCTCCGCGGTCCGCCGCCGCATGGAGGAGACCCCGGACCTCCTCTCCCTGGGCCCGGAAGCGGCGCTCTACGCGATCCTCGACGCCGTGGTCGACGGCTATGCGCCCGTCGTCGCGGGCGTCCAGAACGACATGGACGAGATCGAGACCGAGGTCTTCCGCGGCGACCCCGAGGTCTCCCGCCGCATCTACGAACTCTCCCGCGAAATGGTCGAGTTCCAGCGCGCCACCCGCCCCCTGGTCGGCATGCTCCACGCCCTGATGGCCGGCTTCGCCAAGTACGGCACGGACGAGGAGCTCCAGCGCTACCTCCGCGACGTGGCGGACCACGTCACCCACACCAGCGAACGCGTCGACGGATTCCGCCAGGCCCTCACCGAAATCCTCACGGTCAACGCCACCCTCGTCTCCCAACAACAGAACGCCGAAATGCGCGCCCTGGCCGAAGCCGGCTTCGAACAGAACGAGGAGATCAAGAAGATCTCCTCCTGGGCCGCCATCCTCTTCGCACCCACGTTGGTGGGAACGATCTACGGCATGAACTTCGAGACCATGCCAGAACTGCACTGGGCGGCGGGGTACCCCTTCGCGATCCTGCTGATGGCGGTGGTCTGCGTCAGCCTGTACGTCATCTTCAAGAAACGCGACTGGCTGTAGCCGGCGCATCGACACCGTTGATCAACTTGGCTCTTGCGGACGCATAGAGGCAGCCCGCAGGGCCCCCTGGGGAGAATCTGGGGAGAATGCGCAGCCCGCCCAGGCCAGGCACTCCCCCGCACCTTGACGCCGGCCCTCCCGCATCGCCGATCACCTTCGACGGTACGAGGTTGCGGAGGGCGTCGATGTCCGACCCCCTGTCTAGCCTGTCTCCGTGAAGCCCACCGATGACCGCCAGTTCCCCGCCGCGCTCGCCACTGCGATGGCCGTTCGATTCGACTACGCCGACGGGAAGACCGGGGTCGACTTCGAACCCTTCCCGGCCTTCCTGTCCGCCGCCGAGACCACCGACTGGTTCCAGGCATGGACCGGGAACAGCGAACTGGACGGCAACGACTTCCGCGTGTTCGGACAGGACGGCACGGGCGGGTACGCGGCGATCTGGCTCATCCGCCCGAGCCGGCCACTGGCCGAGCAGCCCGTCGTCTTCCTCGGATCCGAGGGCGAGACCGGTGTCGTCGCCCGCGACCTGGGCGACTTCCTGTGGCTCCTGGCCGACGGCTTCGGCCCCTGGGAAGCCGCAACCTCCTACGAGCCCGACTGGAAGGCGCACCCCAATCCGGAGTTGGCATCCATTGCCGAAGGGTTCGCACCGAACCAGCGTCGGTCGGCGGCAGCCGTAATCGAGCTGGCGGCTCAGGAGTTCCCCGACTTCGACGACACCATCATGGAGCTCTGCCGCTGAACGCAGCGCCGTCGTCGCGGACGTTCATTCAAGTCCCCGACGCCGGGAGCCATGGGGAAGGCGAGGACAATCTGGTCCTGGAGGCCCGCGAAATGCCGGCCGCCGGACGGGACGAGGAGGAGGTCTTCGCCGAACTGGCCACGCACACCAGCGACTGGGGCGCCTCCGCGTTGGCTGTGTGTCTGGCCCTCGAAGTGCCCCGGACGGACGCCGAAACCCGAATCCGCGAGGCTCGACCGGGTGCTGGACGGTCGTGGTGAGCGGATCCCTGACCTGTTGTGGACTGCCGCCCGCTCCCGCAGAGGGTTTCCTGGCGGCGTGATCTCCTGGTTTCGCACCGGGGAGCTCACGAAGGTGTTCCTGCTCTTGCACAGACCCGGTTCCGGAACGGACAGGGCTCACCTCCCGAGTTCCGGGCGGCCATGGTTACGGCTGGGGAACGCCTGGCAACCGAGAACGGCGAGGCCCTCAGGTACGTACTCGGGCACCGTGCCGAGCAGCGCGCGGATGGCCGCACGTCCCTTGCCGCCCGCTTCCGGCATGAAGTGGGCGTAGGAGTGGAGGGCGTGGTCGGACTTGAGTGACCGGGCCACCGGGCGAGCGTGACGGTGGACTGGCCCGCTTCGAGGAGGACGGAGGCGTAAGTGTGCCGGAGCACGTGGAAGCCGTCCTCGCGCGAAGCCTTCCACCGCGCACCCTTCTCCCGTGCGGGAATGACTCCGGCCGCAGCGAGGGCCGGCTTCCAGGCCTCATCGTTGAAGATGTTGGCGCTGATGGCGTTGCGTACGTCGCAGTGAGGACGAGCGGGAGGCTCTGCTTCTCCCGGTCGGGGCTCCGGTCCGCCCCAGGGGAGCTCGACGTCGCCCGCCGGATGGTCGAGGAAGTACGCGCCCAGTTCCGTGGCCACCGACCGGGGCGTGTCGACGATGCGCGTCTTGCCACCCTCGGGCAGGGCGAAGTAGAGACGCCCGGTGAGGAGCTGCACCTGCCTCGTAGGGAGAAGCTCACGAACGCCTTCCGGTTGCTTGCGGAATGCGGTTCCGGAACGGTGGGGCTCGCCTCCCCGTGGACCGGGTCGGGTCGTGCACGCGGCAGGGCTCAGCGAACGACGCTGACGTAGTTGCGGACTGCGGTCGGGGTGGAGCACAGCCCCGTCGGCCGAGTCGGTGCGCACGTGTTCACGGGACGGCAGCCGCCGGATGCGGGCACTCGTTTCCGGCGGGCGGAAAGGTGATTTCGCTGCATCACCGCCACGTCCCTTGCGAGTGTGGTGAATTCGCTTCCGCGGCGGTTCCGGCCGTCGCGCGGTTTTCCTCGGATTCCGAGTGATACGGGGAACACCGGACGGCTGCCGCATGCCACCCGCTCCACCTATTGGCCGAAATCAGTTGGCAGTGGCCGGATAGCGACCTGCCCCTTCGTGGAATGCGGAGTGGTCGTGAAGAGACTTCCCTCTCCGGCTCCGGTTCACGCACCTGCTTGCGCAGTCGGTTCGGCTCCCCGGTGACCGTGCCGGGGTTCTCTGCCGCAAGGCCGGCCCGCTTCAACTCCCCCGCTACGGGGCGAAACCCGCGGTAACACCCCCATCACGGATTTCTCCATCCGATCCTCACGAGGTGATCACGAACAGGGCAAGACTCGGTATCGGTGAACTGGTTGCTTCCGCGCCGTTGACGGTGTCTCAGGTGGATGTGAGGGAATGTCGGGCCTCCCGTGAAGAACTGCTTAACAGAGCGGTGGCGGGGGCGGCGGCCGGCGGCGGATGCGGGGGTGAAACGGCATGTCAACCCGCAGCTGTGGTAGTCGGGTTGGGCGTATGAGGGGCCAAAGCGGGCGTCGAGGGGGCCGAGATCCGGGTGATAGCATCCCCGCATCTGTGATCTTGATCCATTTTGACGCAGATGCTGATTTGCGATCGGCGGCATGTTCCTCGCGTAGCAGCAGGTGAACCGCGCCGATCAGCTGTGTTGCGGGGCCTCGCGAGGTGTATCTGCAGCCGTCCGCACGCCATGCGCCGGGAAAGGTTTCCATGAATCGAGACGCACTTGTGTGGTGCTTGGTTGCGGTGGCGGCGATAGCCGTTGCCGCGGTCGTGGCACTCGTCGCCCGCAACAGAGCGCTGGAGGCGAAGAAGGAGCACACCGAGGCCGAACTGAGGCACCAGCTGCTCGCGGCGGACAGCCACCTGCACGCGTCGCGCGCCGAGCTGCAGAGGTTCCGGAACGAGCAGGACGCCACGCTCCGCGAGGCCAAGGAAGCGGCGGAGGAGAACACCAAGTCCGTCCTCAAGGGTGCCGCCAGTCTCCTGCAGAGCCTCGCCGCCGAGCAGACGACGCTGCTGGACGGCATCCAGCGCAAGTACGGTGGACACGCCGTCCTCAGCGACCTGTTGGACGTCAACCACGCCAACGCCCAGATGGCGCGCAAGGCCCAGGGCATCGCCGTCATGTGCGGTGCGCCGCTCGGCCGGCGCAACCGGCCCGCCAGCGTCTACGACGTGGTGCGCAGTGCCCAGGGCCAGATCCGCAACTTCCACCGGGTCGCGATCATGCAGCAGACCGGTCTCGCCCTCAAGGCGTCCGCGGTCGCGCCCGTCGCGCTCGCCGTGGCGGAGCTGCTCGACAACGCCGCCAGCTTCTCGCAGCACGACGCGCCGATCGAGGTGACGTTCCAGCGGGTCCAGAACAACCTGTGCATCGTCATCGACGACGCCGGCGTCAGCATGAACGACGAGGACCGGCAGCGGGCGACCGCGCTGCTCTCCGGGGAAATCGCTCCCCGCCTGTCGCAGCTCGGCACCCAGCCCAAGTTCGGCTTCCCCGTAATCGGCCTGATTGCACGTCAGCACGGCTTCAAGGTGGACGTCACCGGAGTCTCCCGGTACGGCGGCGTCAGGGCCGTCGTCCTCTTGCCCGAGGAGCTGTGGACCATGGAGGAGATACCGCCCGTCCAGGAGGCTCCGGTCAGCAACATCCGGCGCGCCTCCGAGAACCGGCCCCACAGCGCGCCCCACAGCGCGCCGCACAGCGCACCCCAGAGCGCGCCCCCGAGCGCCCCGTCGCGCACGATGCACGGTCTGCCCAAGCGCGGCGCGCGCCAGGCGCCCATCGCCAGCGTCCCCGATCCCGAGCCCCGCCCCGACACCACCTGGGCGGCGCCACGGAGCCCGGAAGAGACGGGCCGCGCTTCCGGGCGCAGCCTGGGGGCCTTCCAGCGCGGCACGCTCTCCGGCCGCAACCTTGACGCCACCTCGTTCGAAGGGCCCGAAGACGCATGACCGCAGACCTGTCGTGGATGCTTGAGGACATCGTGCACAACGTGCCCCGCGCACGTCACGCCGTCCTGCTGTCCGCGGACGGCCTCCCTCGCGGTGCGACGGAAGGCCTGGCCGAGAACGATGTGCGCACCATCTCCGCCGCCATGGCCGGAATGCAGTCGCTCAGCCGGGCGACGGCCCACTTCGCCGGACCGGAGAAGGACCGGCAGTGGAACCAGACCATCATCGAGTTCTCGCACGGCTGGAACTTCCTGATCGGTGCGGGGCAGGGCTCGTACCTCGCCGCCGCGGCCGCGCCCGATGTGGACATGCAGCAGATCTCCTTCCGCATGCACCGCCTCGTCGCCCGACTGGGCAACAACCTCACCTCGCCGCCGCGGGTGGGCCACGAGGACGCCGGAGGAGCGCGGGGGGACCAGCCCCGGCGGCAGAGCCCCGGTGACGCGAAGTTCGTCCTCGGCGCGCTCGACCGGGTGGTGTCCGAGGTCAAGGGCGCCCGGCACGCGGTACTGCTGGGATCGGACGGCCTTCCCCGCGGGGCGACCACCGGGATGAGCCGTGACCTGGCGGACACCATCTCCGCGGCCATGACGGGCATCCACGCCTACAGCCGGGTCACCTCCCAGTTCGCGGGGGCCGCCGAGGACGCGGAATGGCGTCAGACGGTCATCGAGTTCCAGCACGGCTGGATCTTCCTCCTGGCCGCCGGCCCCGACGCCTTCCTGGCCGCCGCCGCCGAACAGGCCTGTGACATCGAGGAGCTCACCACCCGGCTGCACTCGGTGGTTCCCAGACTGACCGCGGCGGCGACACCGGCGAAGGGGACGGCACATGCCTGAGGGGCCCGGACAGGACGAAGAGCTGGAGCTGACGTCTCCGTTAGTCCCCCTCTTCGTGATCACGAACGGACGGGCGCTGCCCCCGGACCACGAGTACGAGCACACGACGCTCGTGACGGCGACGGGGGCGGAGAACGGACAGGTCGCGGCGCGCACGCTGTCCCCGGAAGCGGGGCAGGTCATGGACCTGGTCGCGGACGGATTCCTGTCCGTGGCCGAGGTGGCGGGGCACACGCACCTGCCCCTGGGCGTGGTCCGCATCCTGCTGGCGCAGCTGGAGGAAGACAGCCTCATCCTCGCGAGGACACCGATACCGCGCGCCGAACGTGTCGACAGAGAACTGGTCAGCGCCGTGCTCGAAGGCCTGAAGAATCGATTCGGAGCGTAAACGCGTGTACCTGGATCCAGATGTCTCCCACGCGGTGAAGATCCTCATTGTGGGGCACTTCGGGGTCGGCAAGACCACCTGCATCGGCAGCCTCTCCGAGATCGAGCCCCTGCGGACCGAGGAAGAGATCACCGAGGCCAGCGTGGGCTTCGATGACCTGTCGGGCACCCCCGACAAGACGACCACCACCGTCGCCATGGACTTCGGCCGGCTGACCCTCAGCGACACCCTGGTGCTCTACCTCTTCGGCACGCCCGGCCAGGAGCGCTTCAAGGAGATGTGGGAGGAGCTCTCCCGGGGCGCGCTGGGCGCGCTCGTCCTGGTCGACCCGGAGCGGCTGCACGAGTCCTTCCCCGTCCTGGACCTCGTCGAGCGCTTCGGCCTGACGTACGCCATCGCCGTGAACCACTTCGAGGGCACCACGCACTACCCGCTCGACGAGGTGCGCGAAGCGCTGAACCTCACCGACGAGACCCCTGTCGTGGAGTGCGACGTACGGGACGAGAACTCCTCGGCGCAGGCCCTCATCACCCTCGTGAAACACCTCATGTCCCAACTCGGCTAGGAGCGCAGGAATGCAACAGCCACGTGAACCGATGGAGATACCCCCCGGCTGCCCCGCGCACGGGAACGTCCAGATGTACGGTCCCTCGTTCGGAGCCGACCCCGACAGCCACTACGCGCAGCTGCGCCACTACGGACCCAGCGCGCCCGTGGACATCGCCCCCGACGTCCAGGCCGAGCTCGTCACCAGCTACGACGCCGCCCTGTACGTCCTGCAGAACCCCGCCTCCTTCGTGCGCGACTCCCGCCGCTGGAACGCCCTCAACGAAGGGCGCGTCCCGGCGGGCAGCCCGGCCCTGCCCATGATGGGCTACCGCCCCAACGCCCTCTTCAGCGACGGCGCGGCACACGCCCGGCTGCGCGGGGCGGTGACCGACAGTCTCGCGACCGTCAACGAGCACCAGCTCATCCGGCAGACGCAGCAGTCCGCCAGCTACCTGATCAGCCAGTTCAGTACGGACATCCGCGGCCAGGCGGAGCTGATGGCCGAGTACGCCCAGCCGCTGCCCCTGCTGGTCTTCAGCGAGCTGTTCGGCTGCCCGCCCGAGATCGGCGACCGCGTGATCGCCGGGATCAGCGGCATCTTCGAGGGGACCCCCGGGGCCGACGAGGTGCTCGGCGGGGCGCTCACCGAGCTGATCGCCCTCAAGCGGCGGCGCCCGAAGGACGACCTGACGACGCGTCTGATGGAGCACCCGGCCCAGCTGAGCGACGAGGAGGTGCTGCACCAGCTGGTCACCCTGCTCTCCGGCGGCACCGCGCCGCTGGCCGCGGCCATCGGCACCAGCAGCGCCCTGTACCTCGGGGAGGACTGGCAGGTCGGCCTCCCGGTCGAGGACGCGGTCTCCCAGACCCTCTGGAACTACGCGCCGATCGCCAACTACGCGGCCCACTACCCGACGCACGACGTCGAGCTCGGCGACAGGGTGGTCCGGGCCAACGACCCGGTGCTCATCTCGTTCGCCGCGGCCAACACGGACCCGAAGCTGACCGAACACCGCGAACAGCTCAGTGCCAAGGCGCACCTGGCGTTCGGGGCGGGTCCGCACGCCTGTCCCGCCAAGGACCCGGCTTTCATGATCACCGTGACCGCCGTCGAGACGCTGCTCAACCAGCTTCTCGACGTGGAGATGCGCGTCCCGTTCAAGTCGCTCACCTGGGCGCCGAGTCCGTGGAGCCGCACCCTGGTCACCCTCCCGATCCGCTTCACCCCGAGGGCCGCCCCCCAGGCGTCCAAGCCGGCCGGTACGAACGCGGGCCAGACCTCGCAGCAGCAGGCGGCGGTCTCCTCGCCCACCGTCGGCCCCTCGCGCACGAACACCGGTGCCGCGCCGCAGCCCAAGGGCGGCCTGTTCAGCCGCTTCCTGGCCTGGACCAGGGGCGAGTGAGCCGAGTGTGATTCTAGTAACCTCCTGCGTACTCCGTGGTAGTGGATGCTCTAACGATCATGTGGGTAGGCATGGCGGCTGGTTCTCAGAAAGGAGCCGCCGTCATGGGGGTTGCCACAACTCCGTCGTACGACCGCCGGGCGTCCGCCTCCCTCTTCTCCCGTCTGCGGACGGCAAGAGGGCAGGCCGACCCCTTCCCGATATACGCCGAGCTCCTCGCGCGGGGTGAGGTGGTCCCCGCCCCCTGGGGCGGCTTCGCCGTCACCGGCTTCGCCGCCTGCGACCAGGTCCTGCGCAGCCGTCAGTGGCTGGAGCCCGACCGGGAGTGGCGGGAGCGCCAGGGGCCCGGGACGCGCTGGAACGCGCCCTCCTCGCGCGAGATGAGCAACACGCTCGCCGCCCTCAACGCCCCGGACCACACCAGGGTGCGCCGGGCGGCGGGCACGTTCGACCGGTCCACCGTGGAGCGCATCGGCCGCAATGTGGAACGGAGCGCGGATCGGCTCCTCGACGCCTTCACCGAGCGAATACGCACCGGCGAGGCGGACTTCGCGGAGCTCGTCTGCGAGGAGCTGCCGGTCGCCACCATAGGGGACTGGCTCGGACTGCCGCGGGCCGACTGGGCCATGCTCCGCCAGTTGACGCACGATCAGGTCTTCACCCAGGAACTGCTGCCGTCGGCCAGCCAGCTGGCCCTGTCCGACACGGCCACCGCCGAACTCCGCGCCTATTTCATGGAGCTGGTGCGCGACCGGCGCTCCCACCCCGGGAACGACCCGGTCACCGGGTGGATCCGGACGTGGGACGAGATCGAGCCCGACCGGGACAAGGCCGACGAGGCGGTCTACTTCCTGGTGCTGTTCGTCCTGCTGGCCGCCCTGGAGACCACGGCGACCCTCCTGTCGACGATGACGCTGCGGCTCGTCGAGAGCCCGGAGCGCTGGGACATGGTCGCCGACGACCCGGACCTCGTCCCCGGGTTCGTTGAAGAAACGCTTCGCTACGACCCGCCCACCCACGTGATCAGCCGGGTCGCCCCGCACGACACCGTACTGGGGGGCATCGAGATCCGCCGGGACGAGATGGTCCACCTCATGGTCGGGGCGGCGCACCGGGACCCGGCCAGGCACGGTGACCCGGACCGGTTCGACCCCGCACGCGTACCCGGCCACCTCGCCTTCAGCGGCGGCATCCACTACTGCCTCGGCGCGCCGCTGGCCCGCCTCGAAGCCCAGACCCTGCTCCGCCAGCTGATCCGGCGCCTTCCCCGTCTCACCCTCGTACGCCCCCCGTCGATGGCGCCCCGCGTGGCGTTCCGGCGCCTCCTGAACCTGGACGTGGCCCTCGCATGACCGAATGCACCCCCTCCCCCGTGCGCACCCGGACCGCGCCCAAGGCGATCCGTGCCGAGCAGGACGGCCCCGTCCTGCACGTCCGCCTCAACCCGTGGGGGCAGGACGACACGCTGGACACCGCGGTCCTCGACGACCTCATCTCCCTGCTCGACGACCTCCACGAGAGACCCGACGTCCGGATCCTGACGCTGTCGTCGCTGGGTCCGGACTTCTGCCTGGGTGCCGACCGCGACGAGTACCGGGAGGCGCTGGCCGACGATCCGTCGGGGGCGGCCCTGCGGCGCATCGCCGACAAGGCGCACCGCCTGTGCCAGGCCCTGGAGACCACCCACGCGGTCACCATCGCCCGGCTGCACGGGCGGGTCATCGGCGCGGGCCTGGCCCTCGCCGCCTTCTGCGATCTGCGCGCGGGGGCCGACGACAGCCGCTTCCGCATGCCGGAGGTCGGCATCGGGCTGCCGCCGGCGTGGGGCGGGGCGATGGGGCGCCTGGTCTCCGAGGCCGGCACCTCCAGGATCCGCGAGCTCATGCTCACCTGTGACGTCTTCGACGCCGACACCGCCCAGCGGATCGGTCTGCTCCACCGGACCGCCCCGCTCGACCGGCTGGACAAGGTGATCGACTCCTGGACCAGGCCCCTCGTGCGGCGTTCGCCCGAAGCGCTCGTGCTGACCAAACGGATGCTGGCCGGCTTCGCGCGGGCGGACCGGACCGCGGACGTCTCCCTGCTCGACTCCCATCTCCTGTCGGCCGCCCTCCGCGGGCACGCCGGGGGCTGATCCCCCCGGGCCGCCGCGGGCGTCCGGCCCGTCGGGTCAGGTGCCCGCGCGCGTGGCCGGCGCGGACGCCCGGCGGTACCCGATGTTGACGGCGGCGGCCCTGGCCAGCGCTGCGGGGTTCAGGAAGCGCAGCGGGCCGATCAGGCGGGAGGCGAACAGGTACATGTGCCGCGCCATCGCCTCGTCGCGGGCCGCCGCCGAGAAGACCAGCCGTTCCCCGGGGTTGAACGGGCGGGCCCTGGCGAAGTCGACGGCCAGGTTCTGGTGGCCGCGCAGCCGGCGGCGGTGGGTACGGGCGTACGCCGCGAGGGATCGGTCGAGGTCGCCCCGGCCGGTGGCCGCGGGGGCGACCGCCTCGGCCAGCCACTGCGCGGACTGCAGGGCCCACCCGCAGCCCACCCCCCACAGCGGATCCCCGGTCAGGGCGGCGTCACCGATCAGCGCGATGCCCGGGGCGGTCGGATCGCGGGTGACCAGGGGGTAGTCGACCGTTCCGATGATCTTGCTGACGCGTTCGGCGGAGTCCACGGGCGGCGCCTCGGGCAGGGCGCGGACGAACGAGAGGAAGCTCCCCTCCAGGTCCTCCCGGAAGGCGGGCAGCCGCTTCTTGTCCGGGAGCACCGCGAGGACCGTCACCCCGTCGTCGTTGGGGAACGCGTAGGCCATGTCGGGTTCGAGGAACCAGGTCCGGCCGATCCCGCCGGGCAGCGGGAGGCCGCGGAAGTGGGCGAGGTAGCCGAAGCGGCCGTTCTCGTGCAGCCGGGTGGGCACCCCGGCGAGCGTGGCCACGGCCGAGTCCTTGCCGTCGGCGCCGACCACCAGGCGGGCCCGGATCTCCCGTTCGCCCTTCGGCGTGGACGCGCGCACGCCCACGGTCCGCCCTGCTTCCCGGACCAGCCCGGTCACCCGGTGGCCGGCGAGCAGGTCCACGCCGGGGGTACCCGCCGCACGGGCCCTGATCAGCGGGTCGAGGACGCTGCGCCGGATGTTGTACGCGTACGGGAGCCCGGGCCCGCCCGGCACGGCCCTCGGCTCGATCCAGCCCCAGCGGGTGTACCAGCGGGCCTCGTTGCGGACGGCCCCCGCCTCTTCGAGGGCGGGGACGAGGCCGAGTTCGTCCAGCACCGGGTAGGCGTTGGCCGTGAGGGAGTGGGTGCACAGCACCTTGTACGCGCCGGGGTCCGAGCGGCGCTCCAGCAGCGCGACGCGGACCCCGCGCCGGGCGAGCAGGATCGCCGCGGCGCTGCCGCCCGGGCCCGCTCCGCTGATGACGACGTCGTAGTCGTGTCCCGCGCTCTCGGGGTTGGTCAAGCTCTCGGGGTTGGTCATGCGCTGATCGCTCCCTTCGGGTGGTGCACCGGCGCCGCTGTCAGGAACATGCCCAACTGTAGGCGTCCCGGGGCGCCGGTGACCGTCACCGGGCTACGGTTTCTCCGGTGCCCGGTTCAGGGCGCGGACCGCCGGGACGCTCAGCATCACGCCGATGCACACCACGCCCACGGCCGAGGAGAACAGCAGGACCCGGTCCGCCCCGAAGGCGGAGGCCGCCGGGCCCGCCAGGGCGCGGCCCACGGGGATGACCATGATGGAGCCGGCCACGTCGTAGGCGGAGACGCGGCTCAGCACGGCCAGCGGGATGTGGGACTGCACGCTCGTCGCCCACATGACGCCCCAGAACGCGAACCCGCAGCCCGCCACCGCCCCGGTCAGGGCCGTCACGGTGAAGTTCCAGCCCAGCGCGGGGGCGAGGGGGTTGAGGGAGAAGAAGAACATCGCGCAGGCCCCCGCGACGAGCGGGCGGCGGGGCCGGACCCGCATGCCGAGCAGGCCGCCGACGATCGTCCCGGCGCCGTCGGCCGAGGCGATCCAGCCGTATCCCCCGGCGCCGTGCTGTTCGGTGAGCAGGGTCGCGCCCAGCGGGAGGGCCGGGCCGAAGACGAAGAGGCCGTACACCGCCCATACGGAGATGACCCCCCACAGCCAGGCACGGGAGCGGAACTCGTGCCATCCGGTCGCCAGCCGCTGCCACATCGGGGCGTCGCTCGCGTCCCGGGCGGTGCCGAGCCCGCGCAGCGGCGCCAGGCCCAGGGCGCTGAGCGCGTACGCCGCCGCGATGACCACGAAGGATCCCGCGACGTTCCAGTAGGCCACGAGGAGACCGGCGATGCCGGGGCCGAGCAGGGTGCAGATGGCCTCGGAGATCCGCAGGAGGGCGTTGGCCCGCTGGATGTCCTCGGCGACCCGGGGGACCAGGCTCGCCAGGCCCGGCTGGAACATGGCGGTGGCGGCGCCGCTGAGGGCCAGCAGCGCCATGACGTGCCACAGGCGTACGTGGGAGCCGGCCAGCAGCAGTGCCAGCGCGAGCATGACCACCGTGCGCACCACGTCCGCGCCGACCATCATCACCTGCGGGGTGAACCGGTCGGCGAGGACCCCGCCGAACAGCACGAGCAGCACGATCGGCGCCATCCACGCGGCGAGCGCGTATCCGACGCCGGACGCCCCGTACCCCGTGCCGAGCACGGCGGTGGTCAGCGACACCATCAGCATGCCGTCGCCGAGCAGCGAGGTGCTGCGGGCGGTGAAGAACAGCCGGAACCGGCCGGAGCGCCACGGGCTGGGCGCAGGGGCCTGCCGGTCCCGCTGCGCGGTTGCCTCATCCATCGTCATGTCACATCGGCCTGCCGGCCGGTCCCTTCGCCGAGTATCTGCCGGTGGAGCCATGCACGGGTCCGGTCCGCCTCCGCGGGCGGGTGCCGGACGATCACGTACCGGCCCGGGGCCAGTACTCCGGGGCGGCCGGGGAGCGCGTCCATCAGCGCGGCGTGGGCCCGCGCCGGGGTGAGCGGGGTGTCGCCCGCCGCGATGTACGCCGTCAGGGCGTTCCGCGTCGGCGCGCTCCCGGCCGGGGCGTCCGCGGTGACGTGGACGGGCAGGCCGTCCAGGGCCCGGCTCAGCGTGGCGGCCACGAGCGGCGGCGACGTCCAGGAGCCGTCCACCCGGAGCCACTCTGGGCCGCGTTCCGCCGGCCGGACCCCCGTCGCCGAGGTGAGCGAGGCGAGCGGTACGTCCTGCGTGGCGGCCGCTTCCAGGAGCCGTACCAGACCGGTGAGGAGGCCCTCTGCTTCCGCACGCCCGAACAGCTCGGGGTCGGCCCACATGCCGAGGTGCAGCAGGGGGCCGGTCGCGTGGACGAAGGTGAGCAGGCGGGTCGGCAGGACCTGCTCGGGGCCCCAGGTCAGCTCCAGCTCGGGCCCGTCCGGGTCCCGGTCCGCGGCCCCGGACTCCCCCGGGGCGGCCCGCGGGCCGTCCGCGGTGAGGGAGGCCACGGTGGGCGGGAGCGTGCTCACGTCGTTGAACACGACGTCGCGCGCGAACCTGCTGCCGCGCTCGTAGGTGGCCCCGTCGATCACCTCCCACAGGCGGAGCGCGTCGAACCGGCTGTGCCGGTAGGCGTTGAGGGCGGCTCCCCAGGCCTTCTTGAGGAGCGCGTCGAAGGACGGCACCCGTACGTCGAGGGAGAGCAGGGCGTCTTGGGAAAGGGTGTTCACCGAGCGCGCGAGCCGGGGGTGGTACCGGTTGGAGGTCGGGGCGGCGATGACGCAGGCTTCCTGCCCGGCGCGGTGGGCGACGAGCGCGCACCAGGCGGTCAGCAGCACGGTGGACGGCAGGGCGCCGGTGCGTGCGGCCACCCGGGCCAGCGCGCGGGCGGCCCGCCGCGACCGGAGGGTGAGCAGGGGCGTGCCTACCTCGGTGCCCTCGGCACCCGGCTCCGCGAACATCGCCTGGGGGCCGGTGCGGATGATCCGCTCCCAGTGCCGCAGCGATGCCTCGGACGTGCGCAGACCGGCCGGGGTGGCCTCCTCGGCGGCGAGGTCGAGGGGGGTGAGCGAGGCGGGCGGCCCGAGCTCCTCCCCCGCGAGCAGGGCGAGCCATTCCTCCTTCAGCACGGCGAGGGCGCCTGCGTCGGTCACGGCGTGGCTGGCCGCCATGGCCACGGACACGGGCGCGCCGGCGCGTGTCAGCAGGCGGATGCGCAGGGGGAAGTCCCGGTCCAGGTGGAAGCGTTCCTCGCGGGCCCGGCGGGCCAGCGACTCGGCGTACCCGAGGACGTCGTCGGGGAGTTCCGCGTGGTCGAGGACGGTGACGGCGAACCGTCCCGCGGACGCGACGGCCTGCTCGCGGGGCGTGCCGCCGGGGGCGTGCGGGAAGGTGGTGCGCAGGGCCTCGTGCCGTACGACGAGGGAGCGCAGGGCTTCGACCACCGAGTCCGTCCGGGTCCCCACGGGGACCGGCCACACGTCGTGGATGTTGATGTGGGCGGGCTCGTCCCGCAGCATGCAGCGGATCATGTTGGCCTGCCCCATCGTGACGGGGCCCCGGCGCTCCTCCCCGCCCGCGTAGGTGACGGTGAGGGTGTGCGTGCTCCCCGGCGTGCGGGGGCGGCTCATGCGGTGCATCGCGCGGACTCCCGGTGCTGCGGGACCGGGCGGCCGTGCGTGCGGCTCGCGCGGGTCAGGTCCTGCCAGGCGTCGGCCAGGAGGGCGAAGTCCTCCATGTCCCGGCGGGCTTCGTCGAGGAGCCGGTCGCGGCGGGCGGTGAGCGCGTCGGCGGCCGTGGCGTAGCGGCCGCCCAGGGTCCGGTACGAGCGGTCTAGGACGTCGAGCCGTCTGGCGCCCTCCGCGGGGGCCGTGCGGGCGCCGTCCCTGAGCAGGGCGGCGACGGCGGCGGTGCGGACGTGGCCGTCGGGGTCGAGCAGCGCGTCCCCGGCGCGCCTCGTCGCGGCGTACACGGTGTCGAGGTGGGGGCCGAGGAGGAGGAACTTGGCGAAGCGCAGCTGGTAGGCGAGGAAGCCCTCGTCGGAACGGCGTTCGCCGGTGTGGAAGTTGACGATGTGCCGGTTGTGGAGGACGCCCGGCAGCCGTGCGTCGTGGACCAGGTGGAGGAGGAAGTAGTCGCTGCCGATGGTGTCGGTGGCCGGCGGCAGCGGCACCCGGCCGTAGACCTCCCGGTCGAGGGCGATGTTGCACATGTCGACGCGTGTCGGGCTGACGCTGGTGAGGGTGGTGCGGTCGCCGCCGAACGCGGTGGTCCCGGCGCCCCTGAAGGACTCCGCGATCAGGTTCCTGCGCCAGATCTCCGGGTGGTCCGCGGGGACCGAGAGGCCCACCACGTCCTCGTAGACGGACGGGTCGAGGCGCTGGATCTCCGCCACGTCCACGGACATCTCGCCGACGAAGGAGCCGCCGACCAGGGCCACCGGCCGGTCCGCGCAGGCGGGGTCGAGCCTGCTGCGGGTGACGAGGGCGGACACGTCGGCGGCGCGCCGCCCGAGGGAGGCCAGCTCGTGGTGGAGGGGGAAGACCGGCTGCCCGTCGAGGTACTGGTAGCGGCTGTCGGAGTCCCGGCGGTGGACCGAGGTGCAGCCCAGGGCCTCCGCGATGAGGAAGGCGCGGTTGGTGCAGGCTCCGTAGGAGACGCGGGACGGCAGCATCAGGTCGAGCAGCTGTTCGGGCGCGGCGGCTCCGGACCGGGTGATCACCTCGCGCAGGAAGGCCCGCTGCCCGTCCTCGTCGAGGTGGTGCACGACCACCCCGGGAACCTCGGGCAGGGCGGCGACCGTCTCCCGGTGCCCGGCGAGCGCCGGGGCGTCGCAGGAGTCGAGGACGAGGAGGTGCACCTCGGCGCCGAACCGGCGGGCCCCGTACGCGGCCTCCTCGGCGACGGCCCTGATCGTGGCGGCGCAGGGGCGGTTGGTGGGAAGGGTCAGGCAGACACGGCGCACGCCGGCTCCCCGCTCTGGTCGGTGGGGGCCGCGGCGCCCGGCTCGTTCCAGGACGTGAGCCCGAGCAGCCGGCTGCCGAGCTCGTTCAGGGTGGCCGTGGGGTAGCGCCGGGACTCGTGCAGTACGGGGTCGCCGACCAGGGTGCGGTTCCAGCGCGGGGTCCGCAGGTGCCGCCAGGCGTCGACGCGGGAGTGCCGCAGCCGCTCGTGTTCCTCCAGGGCCGGCATCATCGACAGGTACTGGACCGCGCGCACCTGATCCCGGGAGACGTTGCGCGCCACGCCGTGGGCGAGCAGGCCGTTCCAGATCAGCAGGTCCCCGGGGTGCAGGTCGGGGCGTACGACGGGGTACTCGGTCCGGTCGGCGCCGGGCCGCAGGGGGTCCCGGTCGGCGGGCTGTCCGGCCTTCCAGGCGTCGAACCGGCGGAACAGTTCGGGGCTGCACTGGAAGCCGCCCGTCTCCGGCCGGGTCTCGTTGAGCGCGATGATCCCCTGGACCCGCTGCGGCGGGACGCCGAGCGTGGTGTCGATGTCCCAGTGCAGTTCGATGTCGAAGCCGCGGTCCGTGGGCTCGATCAGGGCGCGGTCGCGGTTGCCGGTGTTGGGCGGGTTGAGGTTGAGCCGGTCCTGGGTGACCCAGAGTTCCTCGCAGTCCCACACGTCGACGAAGGCGTCGTAGACCCGCCGCGCCTGCCGGTTGTCCCACAGGAGCTGGTGGTGGTACGCCTCCACGAAGCCGTACACGTGCAGTTGCCGGTCCAGGTCGGAGCGCATCGGCCGGTCCTCGTACCAGCTCTCCGGCCGGTCCGGGTCGAGGCCCTGGAACTCCCAGGTGAAGTCGAGCAGGCGGCGCGCCGCTTCGGCCGGGACCGCCTCGCGGACGATGACGTAGCCGTACGTCTGCCAGTGGGCGAAGTCCTCCTCGGACAGCACCCGCAGCGGTCGCGACTTCTTCAGCTCCCGCAGGGTGGTCTGGGCGAGGTAGGACTCGCCGTCCGCGCTGAAGTACGGCAGGTCCGAGGCGGCGCGGTGGAGACGGGGGCGGCGGCGTGGAGCGGGTGTCGTCATGCGGTCCCTCCAGAAAGGGAGTCGGGGCGGCGGTTCGGCGCGGCGGCGCGCGTGGCCGCGCCGTCGGAAGCTGGGGGGGAGGGGCGGCGGGGACACGCGCGTCCTCGGCGGCGGGACAGCGCGGCGCGACCCTCGGCGGAGGCCGGTGGCGGACGGCACGGACGGATGGTCACGCCGTGGCGCGGTTGCGTGGACCGCGCCGATCGGCGGAATTGGTTTAGACCATAACGGTTGCCAAGTGGCATCTCAATACGCGGAGTTGCCTTGAACCGGAGCCCCTAACTCCGCTCGACCGTCCGGCAGGTTTGGTCTAGACAATAGCCGCACGGGCGGCTTAGTGTCCTGATGCGCAGTCCGCCCCTAATCGGACATTCGACGTGTTCGCCGCTGCGCACCGTCGCGGTCAACGCCGACCGCACGTGCGGGCCTTCACCCCCGTCCGTGCCCGGTGGGAGCGCGTGGGCGCCACCGCGGGAACGCGGCGGAGCACACGCGGCGACCACCGCGCGCACCACGGCCGGCGCGGCCGCCGCGCCCACCCGTGCGGCCGGCGCCTCCGCCCGTCCATCCATGCCCAGAGGAAGCGGTTCCCATGAGCACACCCAGCATCACGGCCCTGCCGGACGGCGGCCTGAAGAGCCCGGGTGCGGGCCTGATCACGCTGGATCCGGTCCGCACCGCCCTGCTGCGCGGACTGGACGACCTGCTCACGGGGCTGGCCGCACGGCTCGGCGCGCCCGAGGTCCTCGGTCCGCCGCTGCTGTCGGTGGAGGGGCTGGCGCGGCTCGACTTCTTCCGCAACTTCCCCCATCTCGGCGTCTCCGCGGCGCGTTTCGCCCCGGCAGCGCTCGACGGGCTCGCCGCCGGCGAGGCGCCGGGGGACCTGCCGCTGCGGCCGACCGGCCACCTCCTGCCGTCCGCCACCTGCTACGGGCTGCTGCTCTCCCTGGAGGGCCGGGACGTGGGCGAGGAAGGCCTCCGCCTCTCCGCCAGCGGCCGTTGCTTCCGCAATGAGACCCACTACGACGGGCTGCGCCGCCTGTGGGGCTTCCACATGCGGGAGGTCCTCTACCTCGGCACCAAGCAGGGCGCGGTCGAACACCTGGAACAGGGCGCCGGGTTCATCCTGGAGGCCGCCGCGCGGCTCGGGATGGAGCTCGACCGGGCCGTCGCCGACGACCCGTTCTACGACAAGGGGGGCGCCCGGGCCCGGCTGATGGCCCTGGACCCCGTCAAGCACGAGTTCTCCGCCCCCGACGGCACGGCCATCGCCTCCGTGAACCGGCACCGCAACTTCTTCGGCGAGCGGCTGGACATCCGCGCGGGCTCGGCCGGGCCGGCGTACAGCGCCTGCGTCGCCTTCGGTCTCGAACGCTGGGTCCACGCGATGGTCCTCACCCACGGCTCCCCCGAACGGGCCCTGGACCGGCTGCACGACGCCGCCCTCTGAAGCCGCGGTGGGGCGGCCCGCCCCACCTCTCACGTCACCCCCGCAACAGCAGCAAGGAGCGACTCTCCCCATGGACCGCATCGCCGCGTGGCTCCACGAGAAGAACCCCGGCCTCGACGGCCCCATCGCCGCCGACGAGGACCTCATCGAGGCACGCCTGATCGACTCGATGGACTTCCTGGAGTTCGTCGACCTCCTGGAGAAGCTCTCCGGCACCACCATCGACCTCCAGGAGGTCACCATCGACGACTTCCGCACCCTCGACAACGTCCAGAAGCGCTTCCTGGCCGCGTGCCCCTGACCGGCGGCGCGGAGCGGGACCGGGACACGGGCATCGCGGTGGTGGCGACCACCCGGGAGGTCCTGGCCCACCCCGCACTCCACGAGGGCCTGCTCGCGCCCTGGGAACGGCGGCGGCTCGCCGGGATCCGGCTGCCGGGCCGGCGCGACGACGTACTGGCGGCCCGGCTCCTGGTCCGGCTGTGCGTCGCCCGGCACACGGGCCTGTCCCTGCGCGCATCGGCCCCGGCGCAGCTGTGCCCCGGGTGCGGACGGCACGGCCACGGTCGCCCGTACCTGCGCGGCCGTCCCGGGCTGGGGCTCAGCCTGAGCCACGCCGACGGTCTGGTCGCGGCCGCCGTGGGTGCGGGCGCCGTCGGCATCGACGTCGAGCCCTCGGCCCGCCGCCCGGGCCCGCTGCGCGTGCTCCGCCGCCTGTTGCCCGAGGCGGACCTGCGCGAGGCCGCGGCCCGGCCGGACGCGGGTCCGGCGCTGCTGCGGCTGTGGGTCCGTGAGGAAGCCCGGCTGAAGGCCGGCCGGCACGGTCTGCGGCTCCTCGCATGGCAGGACCACGACCGGGCGGCGGTGGCGGCCGTTGCCGCCACCGCCGCCACCGTGGTCCTGCCCGTCCTCCCCGTCCTCCCCGAGCCGGACGGGCCGCACGGGCCGGACGGGCGGGACGGACAGCCCCGTGCGGGCGGGCCCGTCACACGGCCCGGGACGCGTCCGCTTCGTGGTGGATGCCCGTGAGGAGGGCCCAGACGACGAGGAGGTTCACGGCGATCAGCACCATGGCCCACCAGGGGTAGTACGGCAGCCACAGGAAGTTGGCGATCGCTCCCAGGCCCGCGACGGTGACGCCGAAGTAACGCGCCCACAGGGCTTCGCGGAGCACCGCGACCCCCGCGAAGATCAGCAGGGCGCCGAGGATGATGTGCACCCAGCCCCAGCCCACCAGGCTGAACTCGAACACGTAGTGGCGCGTCGCGACGAACACGGGGTCCCTGGAGGCGGCGGATATGCCTTCGAGGAGCGCCATCACGCCACCGAAGATCATCAGCGCCGCGGCCAGCTGGGTGCGGCCGGACGTGTGAGCGTGATGGGGCATGGGCTGTGCTCGGCCCGCACGGGCACTGCTGGCGTCACTGGCCATGTCGGCCTCCATGGTTTGCGGAGAGCCGGTCCGGCGTACCGCGACCGGCGGAACACCCCGTTTCAGCCTGGCACGGCGGACCCGCATCGGCACTCCGGGCGCCCCGGCACCGCCCGGAGCCCGGAGCTACGCCGACGCCGGGTGCGGTGGGTGCGGCGGGCGGGCCGGGGCGACCGGGGGCGCGGGGAGGGGCGGGAGCTCGGGGGTGTGCAGCCAGGCGGTGAGGAGCTCGTCCACGGGCTCGGTGGCGTAACGGGTCACGTGGGCGGTGAACACCGCGGTGGTGACCACCCCGTGGCGGTGCACGCCGGCCCAGTCACGGAGCATGCGGAAGAACGCGCTGTCGCCCAGGGCGCAGCGGATCGCGTGGACGGTCAGGCCCCCGCGCTGGTAGAGACGGTCGTCGAACATCAGCTTGCGGCCCGGGTCGGCCAGGCGCAGGTCCTGCGGCTGCACCGAGAGCAGCCGGTGGGCGGCGGTGGCGAGGTCGTGCGCGGGGCGGCCGCCGGAGCGCTCCGACCAGAGCCACTCCGCGTACTTCGCGAGGCCCTCGTTGAGCCAGATGTGCCGCCAGTCGGCGATGGTGACGCTGTTGCCGAACCACTGGTGCGCGAGTTCGTGCGCGATGAGGCGCTCCGAACCGCGGGCGCCGTCGACGTGGTTGGCGCCGAAGAGGGAGAGGCCCTGGGCCTCGACGGGGACGTCGAGTTCCTCGTCGGCGACGACGACGGCGTACTCGCCGAAGGGGTAGGGCCCGAAGAGTTCCTCGAAGAGGCGCATCATGGCGGGCTGCCGGGCGAAGTCGCGGGAGAACCGCGGCAGCAGGTGCGCCGGTACGTGGGCGGTCTGCGCGACGCCGCCGAGGCCGGGGTCGCCGAGCAGCACCGTCTGGTAGAGGCCGATGGACAGGCCGACCAGGTAGCTGGAGGTCGGCGCGGGCTGCTCGTAGACCCAGGTGGTGGTGCTGGCCCGGGTGGTCCGGGTGAGGAGGCGGCCGCCCGCCACGACGGTGTAGGCGGAGGGCGTGTTGACAGAGATGTGGTACGAGGCCTTGTCAGCGGGTCGGTCGTTGCACGGGTACCAGGAGGGTGCGCCGACGGGCTGGCTGGCCACCAGCGCGCCGTCGGCCAGTTCCTCCCAGCCGAGGCCGCCCCAGGGGCTGCGCACGGGCTTGGGGTTGCCCGCCCAGTGCACCTCCACGGTGAACGCGGCGCCGGCGGGCAGCGGCTTGGCGGGCCGTATGCGCAGCTTGCCGCCCCGGTGGGCGTAGTGCGGGACGCGGCCGTCGACCAGGACGCGGCCCACCTTGAACTCGGCCAGGTTCAGGGCGAACTCGGCGAGCGGGGCCCGGCCGGCGATCGCGCTGAGCCGGGCCGTACCGGAGAGCCGGTTGGGTCCGGGGCGGTACTCCAGAGCGAGTTCGTACCGGTGCACGCGGTAACGGGGGTCACCGTTGGCCGGGAAGTACGGGTCCGGTGCCGCTGCCTTCTGGCCGCTGAGGTTCATGGCCGTTCCTGCTCCCTGCGGTGTGCCGCTGTGCCGCTGTGCCCGGCCGCTCAGGACCGCCACGCCTCGATCGGATTGCCCAGCCACCGGGTGTCGGCGGGGACGGATTCCCCGGCCATCACCAGCGAGGCGGGTCCCAGAGTGCTCCGGGCCCCGACCGTGCTCCCGGGCAGGACGATGCCGCCCGGGCCCAGGGTGGCGCCCTCGCGGAGGACCACAGTATCCGTCCTCAAGATCCGGTCGTGGAAGAGGTGCGTCTGCAGGACGCAGCCGCGGTTCACGCTGACTCCGTCACCGAGGACCACCAGGTCCGTCTCCGGCAGCCAGTAGCTCTCGCACCACACGCCGCGCCCGATCCGGGCGCCCAGGCCGCGCAGCCACAGGGACAGCAGCGGGGTGCCGGGCACCGATCCGACGAGCCACGGCACGGCCAGGACCTCGACGAAGGTGTCGGCCAGTTCGTTGCGCCAGACGAAACCGCTCCACAGCGGGTGCTCGCCGGTGCGGTGGCGGCCGACCAGCAGCCATTTGGCGGCCACCGCGACCGCGCAGGCGGCGGCTCCGGCGGCGAGCAGGACGGCGCCGGACAGCAGCGCGGCCTGCCAGAGCCCGGCGCCGGGGGCCGTGACCAGGGCGCAGAGCGCGGCCGCGGTCAGCACGGCCAGCGCGGCCGAGCAGAACACGGGGACGAGCCGGCACAGCTCGACCAGGCCGCGGGCCCACAACAGGCGGGCGGGCGGGTCGTAGGTGCGGCTGTGGTCGGCGGCGGCGGCCGACCGCGGCAGCCTGACCGGCGGCAGGCCCAGGTAGGAGCTGCCCTTCTTGGCCTTCTTCGGGGTGGCGGACAGGACGCCGACGAGTCCGTCGTCGGGCACGCTGCGCCCCGGCGCGGTCATCCCGGAGTTGCCGAGGAAGGCCCGGCGGCCGATCTCGGAGTGTCCGACGCGCATCCAGCCCCCGCCCAGCTCGTAGGGGGCGGTCAGGGTGTCGTCCGCGAGGAAGGCGCCTTCACCGACGGTGGTCAGGCTGGGCAGGCCGAGCACGGTCGACACCTCGGCGCCTCGGCCGATCTTCATGCCGAGGAGCCGCAGCCACACCGGGGTGATCAGGCCGGCGTACAGGGGGAAGAGCGTCTCGCGGGCCAGGTCCATCAGCTGGGTGACGGTCCAGGCCTGCCAGCCGGTGCGGCTGTGGGTGGGGTGCGTGCCCGTACGCAGTCCGAGGCTGAGCAGGCGTACGGAGACCAGCAGCAGCAGCGCGTACGCGAACCCGAAGGCGAGCGCCCCGGGGACCACGGCGAGCAGGGCCCCGCGCAGGGCCTGTGCGAGCCCGGCGTCGGCGGGCACGAACCGGCTCGCCACGAGCAGGGCGGGCAGGGCGGCGAGCACCGGCAGGGCCGTCAGGCCGAAGCCGGCCGCCCCGTAGGCGGCCCGCCAGGGCAGCCCGCGCGGCGGGCGTTCCCTGGGCCAGTTCCGCTTGGCCCTGCCGAGCTTGACGGCGGGCGCCCCGGCCCAGCGCTGCCCGGTGGGGATCTGCCCGACCACGGCGGAGCCGGGGGCCACCTCGGCCCGCTTGCCGACGCGCGCTCCGGGGAACAGCATGCTGCGGGTGCCGACCACCGCGCCCGCACCGACCTTGACCGGGCCGATCTCCAGTCGGTCGCCGTCGAGCCAGTGCCCGCAGAGGTCCACCTCGGACTCGACGGCGCAGCCTCGGCCGAGCTTGAGCATGCCCGTCACCGGCGGCAGCGAGTGCAGGTCCACCTCGGGGCCGACCTTGGCGCCGAGCGCCCGCGCGTAGCGCTCCAGCCAGGAACCGGTGAGCGAGGTCGCCCCGGCGTACTCGGCCAGCCGTTCGGCCGTCCACAGCCTCAGGTGCACGCTCCCGCCGCGCGGGTAGCGCCCGGCCTTCACCCCGCGCAGCAGCAGGCGCGCGCCGCCGGCCGCGATCGCGAGGCGGCCCGGCGGGCTGTACAGCAGCGCCGCGCCTGCGGCGACGAGCCACCACGAGGCGGTCGGCGCCCACGGGTAGGGCCCGAAGTGGTGCAGTACGTTGCCCAGGGCCAGCAGCGCCACCGTCCAGCGGGCCCCGACCAGGGTGAACAGGGGGAGCAGCAGGAGCGTCTGCACCACCTCGGCGCGCCGCGGAACGGGCGCGACGGTCCGGATGGCGCCGTCCTCGCGCACGGACTTCTCCAGGCGCCGGGCCAGCTTGCGCAGGACGGGCTGCTGGTAGATGTCGAGGACGGCCGCCCTCGGGTAGCGGGTGCGCAGGCGGGTGGTGAGCTGTGCCGCGGCGAGGCTGTTGCCGCCGATGGCGAAGAAGTCGTCGGCGGCGCCGGTCACGGCCACCCCGAGGGTCTCGCTCCACTGTTCGGCGAGCCAGGCCTCGGTGCCGTACAGCTGTTCCGCGGGACCGGTGGTCTCCAGTTCGGGCAGCGGCCAGGGCAGGGCGTCGCGGTCGACCTTGCCGGAGGTGCGGGTGGGCAGTTCGGTGACGGGCGCGAGGAGGGGGACGAGCGCGGCGGGCAGTTCGGCGCGCAGCCGGGTGACGGCCGCCGCGTGGTCCCAGCCGTCCTGGGTGACGAGGTAGCCGACGAGCAGCTGGTTGCCGCTGCGGGCGGTGCGGACGGCCGCGGCGGCGCCGGCGACGCCGGGCAGGGCCTGGAGGGCGGCGTCGACCTCGCCGAGTTCGATGCGGCGCCCGCCGAGTTTGATCTGCTCGTCGGCGCGGCCGAGGAAGACCAGCCCCTCCGGTTCGGCGCGGACGAGGTCGCCGCTGCGGTAGGCGCGCTGCCAGCCGAGGGATTCCAGCGGGGCGTACTTCTCGGCGTCCTTGTCGGGGTCGAGGTAGCGGGCGAGCCCGACGCCCCCGATGACGAGCTGGCCGCTGCCGCCCATGGGCACCGGTTCACCGGCCCCGTCGACGACGGCCAGCTCCCAGCCCGCGAGAGGAAGGCCGATTCTGATCGGTTCCTCACCGGTCAGGAGCGCGGCACAGGCCACGACGGTGGCCTCGGTGGGGCCGTAGGTGTTCCAGACCTCGCGGCCCTCGGTGACCAGGCGCTGGGTCAGTTCGGGCGGGCAGGCCTCGCCGCCGAAGATCAGCAGCCGGACCTCGTCGAGGGCCTCCGGCTCCCAGAGCGCGGCCAGGGTCGGCACGGTGGAGACCACGGTGATCTCCTGCTCCGCCAGCCAGGGGCCGAGGTCGGCGCCGCTGCGCACCTGGGAGCGGGGTACGGGCACGAGGCAGGCGCCGTAGCGCCAGGCGAGCCACATCTCCTCGCAGGAGGCGTCGAAGGCGACGGAGAGTCCGGCCATGACGCGGTCGCCGGGGCCGATGGGTTCGTCGGTGAGGAACAGGGCGGCTTCGGCGTCGACGAAGGCGGCGGCGCTGCGGTGGCTGACGGCCACGCCCTTGGGCCTGCCGGTGGAGCCGGAGGTGAAGATGATCCAGGCGTCGTGTTCGGGTCCGGGCCGGGCGGCCGGGGTGCGGACGCCGGCGCCCGCGCCGGGGGTGTCCACGGGGTCGATGCGGCCTGCGGCGCCCAGGACGGCCCGTACGCCGGCTTCGCCGAAGACCAGCTCGGCGCGTTCGTCGGGGTCCTCGGCGTCGACCGGGACGTAGGCGGCGCCCGCGGCGAGGACGGCGAGGATGCCCGTGTACAGCTCGTTGGTGCCCGAGGGCACGCGTACGCCGACGCGGTCGCCGAGGCCCACTCCGGCGGCGTCCAGGGCGCGCCGGCGGCGCTCGACCTCGGTGGCGAGGGCCCGGTAGGTCAGACGGGTGGTGCCGTCGTCGAGGGCGAGCTCGTCGGGGTGGGCCCGTACGGAGGCCTCGAATACGTCGACGAGGGTGCGTACCGGGGCCGCGGGGCCCGCCGTGAACCGGGCGGACTTCCCGGGCTCGTCGTACGGGGGCGCGTCCGGGTGCCCGTCCGTACGCCCGGCCGTACGCCCGGCGGCCGTGTGCCCGTCGTCGTCGAGCAGGGTGACTTCACCGTGTCCCGGTGTGGCTGTCATGGGCCCTCGCGTCTCGTTCCCGGAAACGTCCGGGTCGCCGGACGGAGCCCGGGTTCGCCCGGGTTGTTCCGGTCCAGCGCCAAACAACCCGCCAGTCTAGTGCGGCATCAAGGATTTTCCCGTTGAAGCCTGTGGCGTGGCCGGGAAGGAGACACCGTCCGGAGCTGGGTCCGGACGCGACCGGGGGGCGCCGGAGTCAGACGCGCACCATGCGCGAGACGGCCCGCGAGGCCTCGGTGACCTTGTCGCGGGCGGCGTCCGCGCCCTCGGCGTCCGCGCCCTCGGCGTCCGCGCCGTCGGCGACGGCGTCGGCGACGCAGGAGCGGAGGTGGTGCGTATCCATGCAACGACGGCCGGCGGCCGGGTGTTCCGCCGGGCGGGTCCGGCCGCGCGGCCCCCGGCCCGCGACGGGGCGCCGCCGGCGGGGGCCGTCGCGGTCAGTGGGAGTGCCCGTCCGGCTGCTCGGGCGCGGCCGGGGCGGCCGGGGACGCGGGCGGTGCGGCCGGGGCCTCGGGAGCGGCGGCGCCGGCCCGGACCGTGAAGGCCGCGGTGCGGACCGTGCCCCCGTGCTGGAAGTCCAGGAAGAGCCGGTAGCTGCCGGCGCTCGGGGCGGTGGCGGTGAAGGAGACGTCCGGGCCGGGTCCGCCCTCGTTGGGGTGGACGTGGAGGTAGGCCAGGTCCCCGTCGCGCAGGGCGACCAGGTGGCCGTAGGCCCCGAGGTACGGCTCCAGGTCGGTGACCGGCCTGCCGTCCTTGCTGACGGTGAGCTTCAGCTCGCCGGCCTTGCCGGGGGCGAGGTCGCCCGCGAGGTCGACCCGGTAGCCGTCCACCTCGGCGGTCCGCGACTCCGGGGGCAGCGCCTCGGGGGCGTAGGCGCCCGCGACCGACAGGTCCGCGCCGAGGGTGACGCCCTTGGCACCCTCGGCGGCGGGGGTGAAGTCGGCGAAGGCCTTGTAGCCGCCCGCTGCCGGGAGGTCGACGGGGGTCGACCAGGTGCCGTCGGCGGCCCGCACCGGGTGCAGGTGGCGGTAGACGGTGAGGTCGCGCGAGGCGACGATGAAGTGCAGCTCCTTGCCGTGCTCGGTCTTGAAGGCGGTGACGGGGCGGCCCGCGGCGTCCTTGACGGAGAACTTCAGCTCGCCCTGCCCCGACGCCCTGCGCGGGGATTCCAGGCTCAGCGTGTAGCCGCCCTCGGAGACCTGGAGCCCGCCGGCCGCCGGGCCCTGGCCGGGGTTCTCGTGTGCGGCGTGTCCGGCGGCTCCCCCACCGGCGGGCGCCGCGTGGCCCGCGTGCTCCGCACCGGCCGGCGCGCCGACGGGGCCCACGCCCGCGCCGACCCCGTAGGCGGTCCCGAAGGTCGCCGCCAAGGCGGCCGCGAAGACGGCGATCCTCACTCCGGTATTCATGGCTGCTCTCCCGTACGAGGTAGACGACGTACTGCCGCATCCAGCGGTTTCATGACCTCACCATACCCCTGGGGGGTATCAAGTCAAGCCGGGTCGGCGCTTGCGTCGGATACCACTGGGGGGTATACCTGAGACCAGAAACCAGATACCCCCAGTGGGTATCCGACGGATCCAAGGAGAAACGTATGTCTTCCTGCTGCACCCCTGACGGCAGCTGCGGTACCGGCACCACCACCGTCACGGCCGTCGTCGACAGCACCGCCACCGCCTACCGCGTGTCCGGCATGAGCTGCGGCCACTGCAGGACCGCCATCACCGCCTCCGTCGGGGCCCTCCCGGGGGTCCTCTCCGTGGACGTGGACGTCGACGGCGGCCTGGTCACCGTGACGACGGCGGGCGACCCCGACGACGCCGCGATCGGCGCCGCGGTCGACGACGCCGGCTACGAGCTCACCGGCCGGGCCTGACACACCGCCCGGCCCCGGCCCACCGGCCGCCGGGGCCCCGTCCACACCACCGGGCCCCGGCCCCCACCCCGCGCTCGAACGAGGAGCAGCCCTCATGACCACCATCACTCCCGGCGCCGCCCAGGTCGAGCTCGCCATCGGCGGCATGACCTGTGCCTCCTGCGCGGCCCGCATCGAGAAGAAGCTCAACCGCATGGACGGGGTCGAGGCCACCGTCAACTACGCCACCGAGAAGGCCAGGGTCACCTTCGACGCCGACGTCTCCGTCGCGGACCTGATCGCCACGGTCGAGGCCACCGGCTACACCGCCAGGGAGCCGGCGCCCGCCCGCGACCGGGGCCCGTCCGGCGCCGGGGAGGAGCCGGAGGAGGCCGACGAGCTGCGCCCCCTGCGCCAGCGGCTCACCACCGCCGTCGCCCTGGCCGTGCCGGTCATCGCGATGGCCATGGTCCCGGCCCTGCAGATCGACTACTGGCAGTGGCTCTCGCTGACCCTGGCCGCCCCCGTCGTCACCTACGCCGCCTGGCCCTTCCACCGCGCCGCCTGGACCAACGCCCGCCACGGCGCGGCCACCATGGACACGCTGATCTCGGTGGGCACGACCGCGGCCTTCCTCTGGTCGCTGTGGGCCCTGTTCTTCGGCACCGCCGGCACGCCCGGCATGACCCACGCCTTCGAGTTCACCATCGCCCGCAGCGACGGCGCCGGGAACATCTACCTGGAGGCGGCCGCCGGGGTCACCGCCTTCATCCTCGCCGGCCGGTACTTCGAGGCCCGCTCCAAGCGCAAGGCCGGCGCGGCCCTGAAGGCCCTGCTGGAACTGGGCGCCAAGGAGGTCACGGTGCTCCGCGGGGGCCAGGAGGTCACCGTGCCGACGGCCGACCTCCAGGCCGGGATGCGCTTCCTGGTCCGCCCCGGCGAGAAGATCGCCACCGACGGCACCGTGGTCGAGGGCTCCTCCGCCGTGGACGCCTCCATGCTGACCGGCGAGTCCGTGCCCGTGGAGGTCTCCGTCGGGGACTCCGTCACCGGCGCCACCCTCAACGCGGGCGGCCGCCTGGTCGTCGAGGCCACCCGGGTCGGCGCCGACACCCAGCTGGCGCGGATGGCCAAGATGGTGGAGGACGCGCAGAACGGCAAGGCCGCCGCGCAGCGCCTCGCCGACAAGATCTCCGCCGTGTTCGTCCCGGTCGTCATCGGCCTCGCCCTGGCCACCCTCGGCTTCTGGCTCGGCACCGGCTCCGGCCTCGCGGCCTCCTTCACCGCCGCCGTCGCCGTACTGATCATCGCCTGCCCCTGCGCCCTGGGCCTGGCCACCCCGACCGCCCTGATGGTCGGCACCGGCCGCGGCGCCCAGCTCGGCATCCTGATCAAGGGGCCCGAGATCCTGGAGACCACCCGCAAGGTCGACACCATCGTCCTCGACAAGACCGGCACCGTCACCACCGGCCGGATGACCCTGCTCGCCGTGCACACCGCGGAGGGCGTCGCCGAGAACGACGTACTGCGGCTGGCGGGCGCGCTGGAGCACTCCTCCGAGCACCCGATCGCCCAGGCCGTAGCGACCGGCGCGGCCGCCCGGGTCGGCACCCTGCCCACCCCCGAGGACTTCGCCAACATCCCCGGCCTCGGCGTCCAGGGCGTCGTCGACGGGCACGCGGTCCTGGTGGGCCGCCAGAAGCTGCTCGCCGAGTGGGCGATGGCGCTGCCCCCGCACCTGGAGCACGCCAAGGCCGCGGCGGAGAACGCCGGGCGCACCGCCATCGCGGTGGCCTGGGACGGTGAGGCGCGGGCCGTCCTGGAGGTCGCGGACGCCGTCAAGGACACCAGCGCCGAGGCGATCCGCCGGCTGCGCGCCCTGGGCCTGACCCCGATCCTGCTGACCGGCGACAACAAGGCCGTCGCGGAGTCCGTCGCGGCCGAGGTCGGCATCGACGAGGTCATCGCCGAGGTCATGCCGCAGGACAAGGTCGACGTCGTGAAGCGGCTGCAGTCCCAGGGCCGCAGCGTCGCGATGGTCGGCGACGGGGTCAACGACGCGGCCGCGCTCGCCCAGGCCGACCTGGGCCTGGCCATGGGCACCGGCACCGACGCCGCGATCGAGGCCGGCGACCTGACCCTCGTACGGGGCGACCTGCGGGCCGCGGCCGACGCGATCCGGCTCGCCCGCAAGACGCTCGGCACCATCCGCTCGAACCTGTTCTGGGCCTTCGCCTACAACGTGGCCGCCCTGCCGCTCGCCGCGGCCGGACTGCTCAACCCGATGATCGCCGGAGCGGCCATGGCCTTCTCCTCGGTCTTCGTCGTCGGCAACAGCCTGCGTCTGCGCGGCTTCCGGGCCGCCGCCAACTGAGGAGCTCCCGTGGCCGGTTACGAACCACACAAGGAAGACGTCATCAGACGCCTGCGGCGGATCGAGGGCCAGGTCCGCGGCGTGCAGCGGATGGTCGCCGAGGACGTCTACTGCATCGACGTGCTCACCCAGGTGTCCGCCGTCAGCGCCGCGCTCCAGTCCTGTGCCGTGACCCTGCTCGACGGACACCTGGGCTCCTGCGTCACCGAGGCCATCGCCGAGGGCGGGGACGCGGCGAAGGCCAAGGTGGACGAGGCCACCAAGGCCATCGCCCGGCTGATCCGCGCATAGACCCGGCCGGTGCGCCGACCGCTCCTCCACACACGGCAGTTCGTGGAGGGGCGGTCGGCTTTTCCGTGCCCGCCCGGGGCACGCGTACCGGACCCGACCCGGCTGCCCGACCACCCGAATTGCCCGCCATTCTGGGCCTGTGCGGGCTCAGGACCGGCGTCAGGGGCGTTTCAAAGTCCCGTCGATCACGCAAGTCTGCAGGCCACAGCAGCGTGAGGGGTCTGGGCTAGCCCATGACGTACGCAACGAAACTCCGGTTGCACGGGGCGACCTTGCCAAGGCGCCCTGGACCAACGGAGTTTCGAGCTGCCGCCGGTCTGCCACCGCCTGCCTCGTCAAGTCGCCCGCTCTGGGTGGCGTGGCGGGACTCTCGCTGATGGAGCGGCTGCGGGTGCTGCCCGATCCGCGTCGACGGCGCGGTGTGCGTCACCCGTTCGTGACAGTGCTGCTGCTTGCCGCGTCAGCGGTGGTCGCTGGCGCGCGCTCGTACGCGGCGATCGGCCGGTGGGCCGCGAGCGCACCGCAGCTCGCCCTGACCCACCTCCTTGCCCGCCTGACCAGCACTCTCACAAGATCACGGGGCTTCGCAACGGCCCTGCCCTGCCCTCGGCCCTGCCCGTTCGTACATTGTTCGCTCAAGGACCAGGGTGGTTGCATTTGAACCCGGTTGAACAGTCAGGTAACAACTGTTCCACCGGAATCCATTTCAGAGCTAGAAACCGGAGGAATTTCTCATGGTTCGTCACCACGCCGTCAGCCTGCGCCCTCGCCTCGACAAGATCCGGGTGCGCGCCGGTAAGTGATTGACCGGTGTGCCGCGGGTCCCGTACCCGCGGCACACCGTCCCCATTCGTACTGCCGGAAGTCGGAACATCGCGGCGTGAAATCGCGCCGGTAATTCAGGAGAAGTGGATCCGTACATGAGAGTCACTGAGGAAAGCCACGGCGTTCCGGTCCTGATCGGGGCTGATTCAGCGCGGCGTACGACGTCCCTCTGCTTCTCCATCGCGTTCGGCGGGCGGCACGACTCGCCGGAGGGCTCGGGCGCGGCCCACCTGATGGAGCACTTGCTGATGTCCGCTCCGCTGGACGGTGGCGCCTCGCTGGCCGAGCGCATCGAAGGCCTCGGCGGTGAATGCAATGCTTCCACCGGGCCCGAATCTCTCCTGTTCTTTGCCCAGGTGATGAACGAGGATGCCTGTGCCGTTGCGCAGTGGATGACGCAGGCGGTACTCCATCCGGAAATCGACGACAAGATATTCGATTCCGAGCGCCGCGTCGTGCTTACGGAATTGGCCGCCGCAGCAGCCGACCCGAGTGACATCGTCCAGGAGAGGTTCCTCGCCGAACTCTTCCGGGGGCACCCCCTTTCGCAGCCTTCCGGTGGCACCGAGGAGAGCGTCCGGGAATTGTCCCTGAACATTGTCGAGGAGTCGCACCGGAGGGCGACGACGACACGCCCCATGGCCTTCTCCGCAGTCGGCGGAATAGATCCGGAAGCTCTTCGCGCCACGCTCGGCAACTCGGCGCTGGCCTCGGCCGCGGTCGCACCGCTGACGTCTGGCGGCCCAGTGGTCGAACCGCCCGCGCTGCCCCTCGTTTCGCAGCGGACCGACCCGTCCTGGCCCGACGAGTTCTGCTGGCTGGTTGCCGGCGGACGGGCCCCGCGGCTCGCGGACCGGGAGCGGTTCGCCTCCGTCGTGCTGGGCCATCTCCTCGGTTCGAGTGCCGCCTCCCCGCTCTACCAGCGGCTCCGCGGGGAGAACGCCCTCGCCTACATGTTCCGCTCCTGGTCCCGCAGCTACAGCGACACGGGCGCCTGGCGCTTCCTCGCCGGCGCCGAACCCGAGAACGCCCCGCGCGTCCTGGAGGAATTCCGCAGCGCCCTGTCCGAGGTCGCGAACAAGGGGCCGCTGGAAGGGTCGCTGGCCGCGGCCCGCCGGCTGGCGGTGATGGAGGCCGTGCGGGAGGCGGAGGACCCGCTGGAGCACGCGATCACCCTGGCGAACCAGCGTTGCGCGCTGCCCGGGCCGTGGGATCCGGAGCAGCACATCCAAGCGGTGCTGGCGACGACCGGCGAGGAGGTCGCCGCAGCCGCGGCCCGGCTCTCCGACGAACTCCTGGTCGTGGCGAGCCCGGAGGGAGCATGACCTCCTTCGCTGTCTCACCGGCCTTCCTCGACGCCGCCGGCCCGGCCGGGATGCTGCTGAGGGTCCAGGGGCAGGACTGTGTCGCCGGTTCGTACCACGATCCGGTCGCCGACGAGACCCGCTGCCTCGTCGAGTACGCGGACCAGGCGCTCCTGGCCGACCTCTCTCCGCTCCTGCCGGTGCTCCGAGCACGGTACCCGGAGTGCACGAGCCTGCTGGTGCGCGTCCTGCCGGGGGGCGAGGTCGACGCGAGGCTGAGCCCGTTCCTCACCTACGTGCGGTATGCGGCCGAGCCGGACGGGCCGGCGGCTGACGTGGCGGAGCCAACGATTCTGCGGGTGACGGAAGTCGACGACGACTGCGCCCCCCTGGTCGAGGAGTGGATGGCGCGGGCGATCAGTGACGGAGCGTCGGCCCAAGGGGGGCGACCCGATCCTTCCGTGGCACTGGACGCGGCCCGCACACTACTGGCCGGTGCGGAGCGCACCTCGTTCGTCGCCTGGCTGGACGGGATGGCGATCGGCCACGCCACGGTGCGCCGTGACGGCTACGACGACCCCAGCGATACCGAGTTCCTTGAGCTCATCGACATCCTCGTCGATTCCGACGCGCACCGGTCGGCCGCCACCCGAGCACTGGTGCGGGCCTGTGCGGAACTGGCCGGGACGACCGGCCTCCCGCTGGTCGGCCACGTCAGTCACCCGCTCCCCGGCACCGGAACGGACAGCGGAGCGCGGATCGTCGCCGGGCTGGTGAGCCAGGGTTGGCAGCCGGCCTTCGGCTACCGGCACCTATCGCTCGCCTGAGCTCAACGCCGCGGCCGACCAGGCCGTCCGAGCCGTGCCCCCCATGAAGCCCTGTCACATCCGAAGCTCCGTCATGTCTGATGCCACGTCACGAAGGGACGCGCATGTCCGACTCTCCCCCCGCGTCGCCGCCGCCGCTCACCTTGGACCTGCTCTACACGGCGCTCGGCATGGATCCGCAGGAGCCGCTCCGTGACCTGGTCCGGGCCGCCCGTACCCAGCGCGGCCACCTGGCCCCGCTGGTCCTCTCCGTTGCCACCGGGCAGGGCGAGGCGTTGGGCAGCGGGTCGTCGGACGAACTGCGCCGGATGCGGGTACGGACGGACGACTACCGCACCCTCGCCGCCCAGCTGACGGCCGCCGTTCCCGGAGCCCGCGTCCTCAAGGGGCCGGCGCTGGCACAGCACTACCCGCCCGCGGTCCTGCGCCCCAGCGGCGACCTCGACGTCTACCTGCCGGGCGAGTCCGCCCTGTGGCACGCCGTGCGCGAGGTCTTCCGCACCCGGCCGGTGAACGACGTCGACATCACGCTCATCGGCCAGGGCGCCGGAGCGCACTGGGTCGTCGTACTGCGATGGTCCGCGGAGGACCCGGTCCTCGACCCCGACCACCGTGTCGAACTGGTGACCTTCGCCTACCCCGAGCGCGCCGGGGCCGCCCCGATGCGGGTGCGACCCCCGCAGGACCAGGTCACCTCCGATCTGCTGGCGATCGCCGACGAGCGATTCGACCGCCCCTTCACCGTCAAGGACGTCCTCGACCTGGCCTTCACGCTCGACAGCCCGCACTGCCCGCCCCCGGAAGCACTGGTCTCGGCAGCGGACGCCTACCGGCTGGCTCCGGAACTGCTCCTGCTGAGCCAGGCGCTGCGCAGCGCGCCGGAGTTGACCAGTCCGCGGAACGAACTGCTGCTGCCGCTGCTCACCGACGCCGCCGCGCGCGAGGAGGCCGCGCGCGAGGAGGCCCTGCGCAATGCCCAGCCCGTGCAAACCGCCGCCACGCCAACAGCCACAGCACAGACCGAGCCGAGCGCGCGACAGTGCCTGGAGGACGGTCGGCCGCTGTACGGCCTGCGGCTGAACCCGGACCTGGCCCCGCGAGACGGCGACGCAGTACAGCTCCGCCTCCTCGGCGACGACGTCCTGCTGCGCTGCCCCGTCGGGGACTTCCTCCTGGTGGCCTCGGAGCTGGTCGACCCCGGTACCTACGAGGCGGCGCTCGAAGCGCTCGCGGCGGAGGAGAACAACCAGGCGGTGGCACGGGCATGAGCGCGGACATGCTTCAGGTCGAAGCCCTCACCCGCCGCTTCCGCAACCGCAAGGGCAACGAGGTCACCGCGCTCGACGGGGTCACCCTGCACGCACGGGAAGGAGAAGTCGTCGGTCTCCTCGGGCCCAACGGTGCCGGAAAGACGACGCTCTCACGGATCCTGACGACACTGCTGCTCCCCACCGGTGGCATCGCCCGGGTCGACGGCCTCGACGTGGTCCACGACGCACGTCAGGTGCGGGAACGCATCGGGCTGGTGCTCGGTGGCGAGCGGGGTCTGTACAACCGACTGACTGCTCGTCAGAACCTGCGCTACTGGGGCGCGATGCAAGGACTGCCGGGAAAGGCATGCCGCAGCCGCGCCGACGAGCTGCTGGAGCGGCTGGGACTGAGTGCGCGTGCTGACGACCAGATACAGACGTACTCGCGCGGCATGGTCCAGCGCGTCCACCTGGCCAGAGCCCTGCTCCGCAGCCCCCGCCTGCTGATCATGGACGAGCCGACCAGCGGCATGGACCCGCATGCCGCGCAGGGCTTCCGTGGACTCGTCGAAGAGCTCCGTGACAGTGGTTCGACCATCCTGCTCGCCACCCATGACATGCAGGAGGCGCAGTCCCTCTGCTCGCGGATCGCCCTGATCGACCACGGCCGGATCCTGCAGGAGGGGACAACCGAGGACCTCCTCCGCGCCATCGGTACAGGCCGCACCGTGACAGCCGCCGGCGTCGCGGCGCAGCTCGCCCTGAGCATTGCAGCGATCGCCGGAGTGAGCGTCCAGGAGTCGACGCCGGACGGGCTGTTGACCCTTCGGGCCGACGGCGACGGCGCGATCGCCGCGGTGCTCCAGGCCCTCACCGCCGCCGGTGTCCACGAGCTGTCAGTGGCCGCACCCTCCCTGACCGAGGTGTACCGCACCATCATCGAGGACCGGGAGTTCGCCCTCTGATGACTGCCTTCGTGCAACTGCAGTGGCTGCTCCTGATCCGCTCTCCGCGCCTTCTGGCCACGCTGGTCATCGTCCCGTTCTACTCGGTCGTCTTCTTCACCACCCTGCACGGGTACGGGGCGCCCGGACTGTCGGCCACCGTGGCTCTCACCGCGTTCGTCATGAGCATGTGGTCGCAGGCCATGTTCGTCGCGGCGGAGGTCGTGGACGATGACCGCTGGGACGGCACCCTGGAGCCGGCCCTGCTCACCCCGGACGCCTACGTGCGCGCGCTGACGGTCAGGGTCTGCACGACCACCGCGCTGAGCCTGCCGGTGCTGGTCGAAGTGATCGCGATCGGCCGGATCGGCTTCGGTTTCGCGCTCCCCGTCCACCGGCCGCTCCTGGCGCTGACGGCCTCCCTGCTACTGGTCGTCGGCACCGCCGGCTTCGCGCTGATGGTCAGCGCGTTGATGATCCTCATGCCTGGTGGGCGCAACCTGCGGAACGCCCTGACCTACCCGTTCTACATCCTCGGAGGGCTGATCCTGCCGGCGGCCGCGCTGCCGGTACCGGTCCGACAACTCACCCAGCTGTTCTTCCTCTCGTACGGCACGCAGCTGCTGCGCGCGGCGATGGCCGGATCCTCCGGGAGCCACTGGAAGGACCTCTCGCTCCTGCTGCTCCTGACCGTCCTGCAGCTGGTCGCGGGAGCGGCCCTGCTGCGCCGCGCGCTGTCGCGAGCCCGTCACGGGGAGGCCCGACTCTATGCGTAAGGCCGAAGCACTGATCCGTCAGATCGGCTACGGGCTGCTGAGCAGCTATCAGGACTACCGGGCTCTCTACACCTGGCGCTCCTGGCTGTTCGGCTGGCTGGCGCGGCTGCTCTGCCAGGTGCTGTTCTTCTCCATGGTTGGCTGGGCGATCGGCTCCGCCGCCACCCAGCGGTACATGGCGCTGGGCAATGCGGTGGTCCTGGGGCCCCTCGGCGCCTTCGGAGTGGTCTCCTCCAGTGTCGGCGAACGCCGTGGCGGCACCTTGCAGTTTCTCCTGCTCAGCCGCAACGGACCGTTCCCCGTGCTGCTGGCGCGCGGGCTCTACTGGGTCGCCGACGGCATCGTCACCTCCTGCATCGCCCTGTTCGTCCTGCGCTGGCTGGCGGACGTCGAAGTGAGCCCGCCCATGCTGCTGGTCTGCTTCCTCCTCCAGGTACTGATCACCCTGAGCGGCTACAGCCTCGCGCTGGCACTGGCGGGGATCAGCCTCCGCTGGCCGGAGAGCCGGATGTACCTGACGGCCGGTACGACAATCCTGCTGATGACGCTCGCCGGGGTGAACACCCCACTCCCGCGTGGCGGAGTCGTCGGAGCGATCGCCGCCGTAATGCCTGCCGCACACGGCCTCCAGGCGATCCGTGCGCTCGTCGCCCATGGCACGGTCCCGGCAGGCGAGGTGTTCGCGGAATTCGCAGTGCTCCTCCTCTGGGGAGCGGTGGGCTACTTGGCGCTCACCGGATCCCTTCGTCATCAGGTCCGTACCGGAACGCTCAACCTCCGCTGAAGGCGCGCTGCAGCCACGCGGCAGCCCCCACGGCAGCCCCCGTCCCGGAACCGTCCGACCGTCCCCACCACGGAGAACCACCCCATGAGCAGAGCGAACGTCCTGAGCCTGGTCGGCCCACCGGGGTCGGGGAAGTCCACCCAGGCGGCGCGTCTGGTCGTCGCCCTGGGCCGGTCCCGGGGAACCCCGGTGCTGTGCGCCTCGGTCCCGGCACTACTACGCGGCGACCCTGCGCTGCACGAGCGGTTGACCCGGCAGGAGGCGGCCCAGGTGGCCGCCGTACGCCGCGCCGCGCACGAGTCCGCCGACCGGGGTGCGCTGATGCCCACGGAACTCGACGAGGTGCTGGTCGAGTTGGTGGCCAGGGCGGCCGCCGACGGGCCGGTGGTGCTGGACAGCGTGCCGCGGGGACGGCAACAGGCGCGCATCCTGCTCGCCGGCGCCGTGCCGCTTGCCGAGCTGATGGTCCTTCACCTCCAGCTTCCAGGGGACGTCCTGGCGGCCTCCCTGGAGCGCCAGATCACCCGGGCTGCCTCCCGAGGGGAGTGGCCTCCCACGCAGCGGCAGCTCTCCCGGATGGCGGGCAAGGCGGGCGTCTATACCGACGAGACCCTCCCCGGCCTGGCCGAACTCGCCCGAGCTGGCGTCGACACGGCCCGGTTCGATGCTTCCGGCCCTGCCGACCTGGTCGCCGAGGAGATACACGCCCACCTGGTCCACCGGGGAGCCCTGCCGGCGTTCGCCGCCTCCGGTGCCGTCATCCCCGCCGCCACCACCACTTCCACTCCCGCCCTCACCGCCGCCCTTGCCGGCGTCGACCCGGGGCAGCCGGAGGCCGGACCGTGCAGCTGATCCTCGCCCGACACGGACGCACCGAGTCCAACGCGCTCCACCGCTTCCCCCTCTCCCCCGCCGTACCGCTGGACCGGACCGGCATCGAGCAAGTCCGGTGCACCGGGCAGCAGATCGCCGACTCCGGGTTCCATCCGACCGCCATCCACGCCAGTGACGCGGAACGGACCCTGCAGACCGCCCGCCTCCTCCGTGATCTGATCGCCCCGGAGCTGCCGGTCACCCCGCAGCCAGGCCTGCGGGAGCTGGACTGGGGCCTGCTGCGCGGCCGTTCCACGCTCTCCGGCCCCTCGGGCGACGCCGAGTACACCCGCTGGCAGCAGGACCCGCTGCGCAGGCTCCCCGGCGGGGAGAGCCTGGCCGACGTACAGGCCCGGGCAACCCCCCTGTTGGAGCGACTGATTGCCGACGGCCGCCCGGCACTCGTGGTCTCGCACGCGGTCACCCTCACCGTCCTAACCGCCTGGCTGCGAGGTTGGGACCTCATCGAGACATGGCAGTCCCACCGGGCCCATCTCCCGACGGGCGGATACCGCCGGCTCGAACTCACCGGCCCCCCGGGCCTGCCCCACCCCCTACCCGTGTCGCAATGACAGGAGCAACCCCATGGCCTATCCATCGCTGTCCCCCCTGGTTGAACAAGGTCTGCTGGACGAGATCCTGGACAACCTGGGCTTCATCCACGCGAATGACCACTGCCGCCGCAACTGCACGCACTGCCCGGCCTTCGGCGACACCTCACCCGTGCAGATGACCCCGTTCGCGACCCTGACCCGGCTGGTCCGGGACGTCGGCGAAGCCTTCCGGGACCGGGGCATCTCCCCCAAGCGCAGCATCGTCTCCTGGCGGATCAGCGACCCGCTCGACTACCACGTCAGGGACGGCGAGACCACGCGGAACACCTTCGACGTCGCCCGGATCTGGCGTGAACACCTGGGGCAGGGACTCTACCTGGTGACCAACGGCAGCGAGGGAAAGCGCTTCGCCCGGACCGCGCTGCGCCAGATCGCCGCCCGGCCCGACGTGCTCTCACAGGCCAAACTGACCATCACTCCCTGCGACCAGGGCTGGGGCAGCGAGCGTTACCTACAGAACATCGCCGATGACATCTCGGTGCTCGCGCCGCTGTGGGACCTGGGCTCGACGCGGATGGAGGACCCCGACGGCCTGCGCTTCCGGATCAATCTGAAGTCGACGGCGGACCGGCGCGAGGAGGCACTGGAATTCATGGCCCGGGCAATGGACTTGGCCGGTCTGGACGCTGGCGCGGCGCAGAAGGCGTTGGCCGATCCGCGCCGCATCTCGGCGAAGGACATCTACGACCTCGGCTCGTACGTCGGCGACAGCCCCGTGGTGAACGCGATCAGCATCAAGGGCGAGGGCGGCAAGCGCTTCAAGGACACCGCGGAGACCCGCTCCCACCACCAGTACGGCATCTACCCCGACGGGGCCGTCCGCGTCATTGACATGTACGAGTTCAAGGTCTACGAGGCGACCGGGGAGGGCGGCGCCCCGCTCCGGGTCGACCTGCGCGCCGCCTGACCCGCCGTCCGACCCTGGGTCTGACTGACTGTCCGACTCAAGGTATGAGTCGCCGTCATGGCAGCCGGAAGCATCAAGGAACAGGAATCAAGTGAACGACATCCGAGTCGTCCCGCTGTACCGGGCCGACGAGCATCCCGTGCTGCTGACCGGCGCGAAGGCGCAGGCCCTGGCACGTCTGCACCGCGCCGGCTTCCGGGTCCCGGACGGCGTCTGCGTGACCTCGGCCTGGTTCCAGGAGGTCATGTCCCGTACCGGGATCGGCGACACCGTCGAGCAGAACCTGCGGGATCTGAGCGCCGTCCCCACCGGTACCGGCCGCGCGCTGGAACTCATCCGACGGGCCGTCATCCAGTCGCCGTGGCCGGCGGACCTGGTCGAGGAGGCAAGCGCCGCGGCGCAGTCGCTCCTCGACCAGGGGCCCGTCATGGTGCGCTCCTCCGTACCCGTCGAGGACGGCGCAGGGCAGTCCTATGCCGGAGTGTTCCACTCCGAGGGGCCACTGCACACGGTGCCGGAGGTACTGTCCTCACTTGCCCGCTGCTGGGCGGCGCTGTACTCGGCCCGCTGCTACTCCTACTCGCGCGGCCAATTGCCGCAGGAGTACGCCGCGTTCCTGCAGACCTGGGTTCAGCCGCAGGCGCACGGTGTGCTGTTCACCAAGGACCTGTTCACGGGCGACGGCGGCCCGGTCACCGACTTCGCGTGGGGCAGTGCGACCGACTCCACCTCGGGCGAGGGTCCGACGAACCGGCTCCTCCTGTCGGACGAGGCCGCGCTGCCCGACGGTCTGCCGGATGCTCTGCCCGACGGCCTGCGCGAGGAGTTGCTCTCGCTGGCCAAGCGAAGCGAACAGCTCTTCGGTCTGCCGCTCGACGTGGAGTGGGTGTGGAACGAGGGCCTGTTGCACACGCTCCAGGCCCGACCCATCACCCACGGCCGGACGCCCGCCAAGGTGACCGGCGGCTGGTGGCCGGATTCCGACGTCAGCGGCCTGTACGACGTCGACCTCGGCAACTGTCGCGCCCGTTTCGAGGGCGCGCTGCAGAAGCACATCTGGCTGCGCAGGCAGTGTGCGGCCGTCGGCGTGGAGACCTACCGCGAGGCGTACATCGTCTACGGGGAGCAGGACGTCCGCCGGCTCGCCGACGACCTGGCCGGCTACCTGCGCACCGAGTTCGTCCAGATCAACTGGGGTGGCCGCGGCACCGGAACCGTCGCGAAGCTGGCCGACCTGGCCGACCACCTGCTGCGCGGACGCGAGCGCAACGCCCTGTCCGACCCCGCGTTCAGCGCCGCGCACATCGGCGAGATCGTCCCCGCGGAGGCCTCCGGCTTCTCCGCACTGCTCGGCGACGGAACCGTCATCGTCGAGGCTTTCCCCGCCGGCCTGCCCGGCATCAAGGAAGGCGGACTCGTCCCGTCGGTCTTCACCATCGCCCCCGGCGGACCCATCGTCCGCGTGAACATCGCGGAATTCAGCCGTCGTTGTCACATCGAGCCCGGTGAGGGCTGGTGGTGGCGCCCCGAGGACACCGCCCCATACACCTTCGACCGTGCCGACGGCGAGGTCCTCGACATAGCCCGGATCACCCGCGACCTGTGCGGCGCCCTGGGCGAGGCCCGGCTGGAGTGGTACACCGCCGACGGCCGGGCAATGATCCGCGACGTCAGCCTTGAGGGCCGCGGTCTGGAGGCGCGCACCGCCGATGTCGGGAGGGTCATCTCCACCGGGATCGCCGCGGGCACGGTGCTCGCCCTGCCGGACCTCTCCGAACTCGACGAAGCGGCACGGGCATTGGAAGTCAGTGTGGTCGGCTTCGGAATGGACAACCCCGCAGTGCTGTCGGACGACCGCATCACCGCCGCCGTCGATGCCATCCGGCAGAAGAACGGTGTGATCGTCGTCGCCGAGTACCCCTCCGCCGGGCTCATCCCCCTGGTGGACCTCGCCTCGGGCTTCGTCTTCGAACGCGGCAATCTGCTCTGCCACACAGCCATCGTGCTACGTGAGCGCGGCGTGCCGGCGATCGTGGCGCCCGGCGCCGGGAAGTGGCTGCGTGACGGCATGAAGGTCGAGCTCTCCCCAGCGGGCCTGGCCGTCCTCGACCCCGAGGACCGGACTTGCTGAAGGGCGAGCACCGATGAACGCGCTACAGGTCGGCCTGTGTCCCCTCGACCTCACCGACGAACGGCACGTGCGGCGGCTTCTCTGCGACGACTCCCGGGGAAGCGCGGCAGGCAGTCGGCTGCTGACCCGCCCGGACTTCGTGCCGGACGGCTTCACCGTCGCCGAGCGGATGACGGGGCAGGTCCTGCTACACCCCTCTGAGCGCGCGTTCGACCCCTGGCTTTCCCGGCTGATCGCGGACAAGCTGGCCCGGATCGCCGCCCCGGCAGGGCGCAGCGCCGTCACCGACCCGGCGGTTGCCGCGTTCTGCCGGGACCAGACGCTTCGACTGCTGGACCACACCTGGGAGGAATCGCCCGCGACACAATCCGCGAGCGACTCTCCGGCCAACTCGCTGAGCAACCAGGAACTGCCGTCCGTAGTGGACCGGGTGATCGCCCACTGCGTGCTCGGTGATGTCCGCGCGCCGGTCGCCACCCACCTGCGGTACGCCGATCGCGGGGTGAGCGTCGCCGTGGCGCTCGCCCCGCTCGTCCTGGAGCGGTGCGGAACCGACCTGTCGCGCCTGCTGCGGTACAGCCTGGCGGCCGGCCTGCTCGGCGCGGAGCAGAAAGCACGTGCGCCCGGCCCGGGCGCGCGCCTGCCCATCGACGCGTCGGCCACTCCCGTGGCCACCGCGCGGAAGCTGTGGCCCAGGTACCGGGCGCTGGCCGAACGGCCCCTCCAGGTGGATCACTGGGCGGAGTTCGCGAGCGAGGTACTCGACGGTCCGAGACGGCTTGTGTGGTTCTTCGACGACTGCGCCGAGACGGTGATCGACCTCCTCCTGCTCACCCGCTTGAAGGAAGCCAACCCCCAGCTGGAAATCACCATGGTGCCCAAGTCCCTGCCCTGCTACACGGACGCCGATACCGGCCTGCTGCTCCGGCTGCTCGCCACTCCCAGCCTGCAGGCGCTGGGCGTAGGAGGGGCGCTGCAGGCCTCGGACGTCTGCCGCTTCGGCCCGACCATGGCCACGGCCAACCTGCGCAAGCTCTCCCCTGAACTGGCCGGGCAACTGGACGCGGCGGACTGCGTCTTCGTGAAGGGCACCAACATTCACGAGATGTTCCAGGGCGGGATCGACAGGCCGATGTACACCGGGTTCGTCCTGGTGAGCGAGTTCAACGAGAGTGCGATGGGGGTGGACGCCTCGTCCGCCCCCCTCTTCCTCGTCCACTCCGGGCCCGGCGAGTACGCCCACTGGGGCTTCGAAGGACGCGAATCCCGTACCGTCCGGTACTCGGATCAGCGCCTCGTCCGGCTTTGCTGGAGTACCTTGACGGATCATCAGCTGAGAAAGAACTGCGACGACCCCGCCGTACTGCGCGAGGAGCTACGCCGGCTGGACTCCCTCACCGAACGCGTGCTGCCCAGGACCCGCCCCGCACTCGACGGCGAAAAGGCACTCGTCCACCGGGCACTGCGGCGCGTCACCGGCAGCGCCCCGCGAATCCCGTGACCGACACCAGTGGAGCAGACGTGCACGACCCCCGAAACGACCTGCACGATTCCCGGAACGACTGGCTCGACGACCTGGCGGCCCTGACCGCCGGAGCCGTCGAACGCTTCCCGCGCCACAACGACGCCTTCCACCTGGTCTCCCGCCTGGCCGAAGAGGCCGGTGAACTGGCCCAACAGGTCAACCACATGGAGGGCATGGGCCGCAAACGCGAAGCCCACGGCGAGCCTGACCCCGACCATCTCACCAAGGAGGTCCTCGACGTTGTCCGCTGCGCCGTCGCCATTGCCGCCCACTACGGCTGCCTGGCCAACCTCCGCACCCTCACGTCGGCGAAGCTGGACTCCTATCGCCGCGAAGGGTGGGCGCGCTGACCGTCGGTCCTCCGCCTGACCGCTCATCGGAGGCCACCAGGGCCATCGCCCGGCTGATCCGCGCATAGACCCGGCCGGTGCGCCGACCGCCCCTCCACACACGGCAGTTCGTGGAGGGGCGGTCGGCTTTTCCGTGCCCGCCCGGGGCCCGCGTACCGGACCGGGGTATGCCCCCGGCGCCGGGACGGCCCGTACGATGAGCCGCTCGCGAGGGGGAGGGGCGAGGAGCGATGCGCGTACGCCGGCTGGGAGAGCTGGAGGCCGAGATCATGGACCGGGTGTGGCTGTGGGAACGGCCCGTCTCCGTCCGCGAGGTCGTCGACGACATAAACCGGCGCCGCAAGGTCGCCTACACCACCGTGATGACCGTGGCCGACATCCTGTACCGCAAGGGCTGGCTGAGCCGCGAGAAGTCCGGCCGCGCCTGGATGTACGAGGCCGTGCGCAGCCGTGAGGAGTACACCGCGGCGCTCATGCAGGACGCGCTCGGCGACAGTCAGGACCGCAGGGCCGCCCTGCTGCGGTTCGTCGAGGTCATGTCCCACGAGGACGTGGAGGCGCTGGACGAGGCCCTGCGCGCCGCCCGTCCCGGCCGCCCGGCCGGCGAAGCGGGACGCGGCCGGTGAACCACCACGTCCTGCCACCGCTCGCCCTGGCCCTGATCACCGGTCTGGCCGTCCCCTGGCTGCTGGTCCGCGCCCGCTGGGCGCAGCAGGTGCCGCGGCTGGGACTGGCAGTGTGGATGCTGTGCGGCGCGGCCTTCGCGCTCTCCATCGCGGTCCTCCCGGCGCAGCTGCTGCTCCCCGAGGAGACCAGCCACCGTCTCGTCGACCTGCTCCTGACGCTGCACGCGCCCTCCCCCGGCCGGCTGGCGGCCGGTACGGGTCGCGAGTACCTCGCCGCCGCGGCGGCGTTCGCGGTCCTGGCGCTGCCCGGAGCCGGTTTCGTACGGGAGGTCGTACGGGCCCGGCGCGCCCGGAGCCGGCACGCCGGACTGCTGCGGCTGGTCGGCCGCTACGACGCCCGGCTGGGCGCGACCGTACTGGAGGACGCGCGCCCCGCGGTGTACTGCCTGCCGGGGCGCTCGCGCCGGGTCGTGGTCTCGTCCGGGGCGGTGGCGGTCCTGACGGAGCAGGAGCTGGCGGCGGCCCTCGCGCACGAGCGGGCCCACATCGGCGGCCGGCACCATCTGCTGGTCGCCGCGGCCGGGGCGTTCTCGGCGGTGTTCGGCCGGGTCCCGCTGGCCCGGATCGGCGGACGGACCGTACCGCTGCTGCTGGAGATGGCGGCCGACGACCGGGCGCTGCGCGGCTGTTCCCGTGACGCGCTGGCCACGGCGCTGTACGCGCTGGCGGCGGGGCGCGCGCCGCGCAGGGCGTTCGCGGCGGGCGGGCCGTCGGCGGCGGTGCGGATGCGGCGCATCCTGGCTCCCCAGCGTGCGGGGCATCCGGTGCTGCGGGGGCTGTTCGCGGTGGCCACGGCCGTGGCGGCCATCGCCCCGGCGGTCGTCGCCTGTTGCTGGACGGGCTGATAGCGCGGCCCCAACCCGGCTATTTACTAAGCCAATTCGTAGATTTAACCTCGCTCCCGACCACTCGAATTGCCCGCTATTCTGGGCGCGTGCGGGCTCAGGACCGGTACGGCGAGAGGTGCGGAACAAATGCTGCTGGCTGACGTGCGGACGGCAGCGCCCGGCGACGCGACGGCGATTTCGCGGCTCCTCGCCGAAGCGATTCGCACCGCCTACGGTGAGATCCTCGGGGAAATCGGCGTCGGCCGGCTGGTGTCGGAGCATTGCGCGCTGCCCCGTATTCGAGCGGAAATTGGAATTCCCGGCGGGGCGCCCGGCTGGCTCGGCTGGCTGGTCGCCGCCGACGCGGACGGGCGCGTGGTGGGGGCGGTCTCCGGCGGGCTCCCCGTCGCCGGGCAGGGCGAGGTCTACGCCCTGTGCGCGGATCCGGCGCGGCTGCGGCAGGGCATCGGCACGGCGCTGCTGGCGGGTGCCACCGAGCGGATGCGGGAACACGGGGCGGTCGCCCAGCGGATCGGCCTGCCCGCCGAACAGGGCCCGGCGGTGGCGTTCTTCACCCACCACGGCTTCACGGCGCTCACCCCGCTCAGGCTCGGCCGCAGCCTCTGACGGCCGCCCGGCCCGTCCGCTGCTCCCCGCACGTCCGCCCCTCCGCGCGCGTCCGCCCGGACCGTGGCAGATCCACGCCATCGCGTGTTCACGCAGCCCTTCGCTCTGGCCCGAGTCCCCTGTCACAGGACAGGATTCGACCAGCGGCGCGGTCCCCGGCGGCACGGGAGTCCCGCCCCCGGACCGCCGGACCGAGCGAGCCCCTGGAGGAGCGATGCACACCACGAGCGGCACTTCCCTGCCCGTCAGGCCGGTCGCGCCCGCCGCGTTCGCACCGGTCCCGCCGTCCGGGCGCACGGTCACACCCGCGATCACGCACCCGGCCGCGCTCACGGGCATCCCGGCCGACTTCCCGCCCGGCCTGGAATCGGTCGCGCCGGCCGACGAGGACTCCGCCTGGCTGCACGACGCGCTGCTCGGCCCGCACAGCGCGGACGTCGTCGGCTACCTGCGCCTGGCCCGGCACTGCGGCGCCCCGGTCCTGGACCTGGGGTCCGGCGCCGGGAGGCTGGCGGTGCCGCTGGCCCGTCAGGGGTTCTCCGTGGAGGCCGTGGACCGGGACCCCGCCTGCCTGGAGCGGCTGCGGACCTGGGGGGCGCGGATCGGGCCGCAGGTGTCCCGGCTGCTGGTCACCACCCGGGCCGAGCTGGCGGACCTGCGGCTGCGGCGCACGTACCGGCTGGCCCTGCTGGCCGGGACGATGGTCTCGGCCGTGGCCCCCGGCGCCCGCCCCGGGCTGCTGCGCGAGATCGCCGCGCACCTGGAGCCGGGCGGCGCGCTCGCCCTCGACTACACGGCGCACCGGATGCGGGACCTGGCGCGGGAGCCGCGGCGCGCGTACGCGTTCCAGGTGCCCCGGTTCGACGGGGTCGAGGAGTGGGCCGCGGCCCGGCAGGTCTTCGACCTGGACGGCATGAGCGAGCACATCACCTACCACTGCGTGCGCACCGGCAGGCTGAGTACGGAGCGGACGGTGCGCAGCACCCGCAAGTGGATCGTCGACCCGGAGCGGCTCGACGCCGAACTGCGGGCGGCGGGGCTGCGCGTGGAGCGCAGGCGGCGCCACCGCCTCGACGAGCGGACCGAGAGCGTCCTGCTCGTCTGCCGCGCCGACGGCTGACCGGCACCGCCCCGGGCCCCTGCCCTCCCCTCCCCCGCCATCCGCTCCGGAGGGCGGCCAAGAGGTACGATGCCCCCAAAGGTTTGATCGGACCAGATGGCGGAGAGTGGCGGAGTGGGGGCTGTCGTGCAGGAGCCGACCGGACGCGAGGCGGTGATCCAGCGCCTGCGCGACGTGGGCCTGCGCGTCACGGGGCCGCGCCTCGAAGTGCTCCAGGTCCTGGCGGCGGGCGGCCACATGGACGTCGAGTCGATCACGGCCGCCGCCCGCGAGCGGCTCGGGACGCTGACCAGCCAGGCCGTCTACGAGATGCTGCGCCACTTCCTGGAGACGGGCCTGGCGACGAAGTTCGACCGCCCCTCGCTGCCCGCCGTCTTCGAGATCGCGGGCCCGCCCCATCAGCACGCCCTGTGCATGTGCTGCGGCCGGGTGGAGAACGTCGCGGCCGAGGTGCCGGAGCCCGCCGACCCCGCACTGCGCTCCTGGCGGATGGGCGAGGGCGCGGAGATCATCTTCAGGGGGCTGTGCCCCGACTGCCTCCGGGCGGAAGAGGCCTAGGCCGTTCTTCGGCTTCCCCGTTATGTCCCGTCGGCGGCGGAGTGGGAGGCCGCGCGGTAGCAGCGGGAGCAGACGCAGAAGTCGAGCGTCGGCCTTCCCCCCGGGGCGGTCGTGCGGGCGAAGGCCGGCCCGTTCGGAGGCGGCGGGCGCGGAGACATGCACTCCGGAGGGCCCCTGTGACCCCCGTCACATCCGAAACGCGGGGGCACGGGCCCTCCCCCCGGCATGTGCCAAAGTGTGACTGTCGATTCGTAAGAAGAGGGGGTCGCTTCGCGATGGCAACGGGCGACGGCAGGGACGGCATCCAGTCCGCCGACAGGGTGCTGGCTCTCTATCAGGAGCTGCGCCTGCGCGGGGTGTCCCACCTCTCCGAGGTCTTCCGGGAACTCGGCCTGGCTCCCGAGGAATCCGAGAAGTGGAGCGCGGAACTCGCCGCCCTCGGCCTGATCGTACCGACGGGCACCACCCACGCCACCCGCGACGACCTCCAGTCGGGCGCGTGGCAGCCGGGCCCCGACGCGGTCGCCGTCGTCGATCCGGAGATCGCCCTGCTGAGGATGCTCCAGGGCGAGCGCGAGCGGCTGCGCGAGCACCTGGACCAGTCCGACCGCGCGTACAGCGCGCTGGAGACCCTGGTCGGACGGTTCCTGCGCCCCGGATCGCTGAACGGTTCCGAGGTCGAGGTGGAGATTCTCGACGACTACGGGCGGATCCAGCAGGTGCTGGAGGACATCACCGACGTCATCCGGCACGATCTGACGTCCATGCACGTGACGGCCCTGGTCCGGGAGGTCGCGGACCGGGTGCTCAGCCGCGACCGCCGGCAGATCGACAACGGGGTGCGCATCCGCGCCATCTACCACCAGCGGATCACCACCTCGCCGGAGGCGGTGGAGATGCTCCGCCGCCGCGTCGAGGCCGGTGTCGAGATCAGGCTCTCCCCCGCCGTCCCGATGAACATGATCATCGCGGACCAGCAGTTCGCCGTGCTGCCCGTACATCCCGACGACCGTGCGGCCGGTGCGATCCTGGCCCGTGGGCCCGCGCTGGTCCGTTCCTATCTGGCGCTGTACGAGCACTGCTGGCACGCCGCGACCCCGTACGGCGACGACGTCGCACCGGAACTCGGCGGAGACGGGCTGTCCGAGCAGCAGCGGGCCGCGCTGAAAATGCTCGCCTCCGGCATGAAGGACGAGAAGGTCGCCCGCAATCTGGGCGTGTCCCTGCGGACGGTGAGCCGCATGCTGTCCGAACTGATGCAGGAAATGGGCGCGTCGAGCCGCTTCGAGGCCGGCGTGCGCGCACAGCGGCTCGGCTGGCTCGACTGACCCGAAATACCGCCGCAATACGCCGCGACACCCCGGGGGCCGGAGAACGGAAAAGGCCCCGCGGTCGCCCGGGGGCGATCACGAGGCTTCGCCGTGCGGCGGCGGTACCGTCAGTCCCAGCCGTTGTCGGCGGTCCGGACGGCCGACACGGCGGCGACCGCCGCGGTACAGCGGGGGCGGACGGTGACCGCGGGGCGGGCGGTGACGGGCGTTCCGGTGGCGTGCGCAGCGGACATGATTTCCTCCAGGAATTCAGAACGTCAATTCCGTCTCCGGGGATCCGTGCCGTCGGTATTCCTTCGAAGACATCTCCATTGTCCTACGGAATCCCCGGCCGGCCCGGATTCCTGTAGCGCCTCTGAGGCGGAACTGAAGTCCGGAGCACCGGAATTCCGGGCGGAGTTCATACAGACGTTACGCTTGCGCACCTTTGGTCAGCCCAAAAGAGCTGTTAGGGTGGGCTTCCGGCCTTCTCGGCCCTCCAGGAGAGAGGCGCCGGCGAGGCAGGAGCGTGCCGTCGCTCCTGCCTCACCCGTATCCGCCGCCCCCCGCTCCTCGCGCAGTACGTCCCGGTACACCTCCAGCGTCCGGGCCGCCGCGGCCCGCCAGCTCATCGCCCGCGCGTGCCGCACCGCCGCCTCCCCCATCGCCGCGCCCGCGGCCGGGTGTTCGGCGAACCAGCGCAGCCAACGGGCGTACTCCACCGGGTCGTTGCCGTGCACCAGCACGCCCGTCACCCGGTCCCGTACGGCGGTCGGCAGTCCGCCGACCGCCGAGGCCAGGACCGGGGTCCCGCACGCCTGGGCCTCCAGCGCGACCAGCCCGAAGGACTCGCTGCGGGAGGGGACCAGCAGGACGTCCGCCGCGCGGTACCAGTCGGCCAACTCCCGCTGCGGCACAGGAGGGTGGTGCCGAAGGACGTCCGACACCCCCAGCTCCCGGGCCAGTTCCCGGGCGTCACCGCGCGGCCCGGCGCCCGAGTCCCCGCCCACCACCGCGACGAGGGTCCGCTCGCGCAGCCCCGGCGCGTCCGCCAGCAGGCGGGCGATCGCGCGCACCATCACGTCGGGCCCCTTGAGGGGCTGGATCCGGCCCGCGTACAGCGGGACGAACGCGTCGGCGGGCAGACCGAGCCGGGCCCGCGCCGCCGCCCGGCCCCGGCCGGGGGCGAACGTGCGCAGGTCGACGCCGGGCCGGACGATCTCCGTGCGGCTCGCCCGCGCCCCGTACAACTCCCGCATTGCCCGCGCCTCGTCGCCCGTGTTCACGATCAGCCGGTCGGCGGAGCCGACCACCTGGTGCTCGCCGAGGACGCGCAGCTCCGGCTCGGGGGTGTCACCGTCGGCGAGGGCCGCGTTCTTGACCCGGGCCAGGGTGTGGGCGGTGTGCACGAGCGGGATCCGCCAGCCGGCGGCGGCGATGCGGCCCGCCTGGCCGGAGAGCCAGTAGTGCGAGTGGACCAGGTCGTAGCGCCGCTCCTCCTTGAGGAGCGCCAGCGAGAACGGCACCACGAGGGCGGGCATGTCCTCCTTGGCCAGCGCCGCGCGCGGACCCGCCTCCAGGTGGCGCACCCGGACCCCGGGGGCGAGGAGGTCCCGGGGCGGGCGGGCCTCGCCCCGGCAGCGGGTGAACAGGTCGACCTCGACGCCCTGTTCGGCGAGCGCGCGGGAGAGCTGGACCATGTAGACGTTCATGCCGCCCGCGTCCCCGGTGCCGGGCTGGTGCAGCGGCGAGGTGTGGACGCTGAGCATGGCGACTCGCAGGGACACGTGGGGCTCCTACGGGGAAGGGCCGCGTGCGCCCGCCGCCACCGGGCGACCGGCGCGCGGTCACGCGGCGAAGGAGGGTTGCTGTCGTGGTGCGGTCGTACGGCGGCGGGCCTCGTCCCGGGCCGGGCGGCCGGACGGGCGGTGCCGGTCAGAAGCCGAACACCGGGCCCGAGGGCGGGGCCAGCCGGGTGCCCGGCGCGGGCGGGGTGAGCACCTCGGACCGGACCGGGCCCCCCGCGTGCGTCCGCAGGGCCGCGGCGAGCCGGTCGGCGCCCTCCGGCATCACCGGGCGGGCCCAGGCGGCGAGCGCGCGGGCCACGGCCAGCTGGGCCGCGAGCACCGGCAGGTACCGGCCGTCGGCGGCGGGGCGGTGCGCCTCGTGCGCGTTGACGTGGCCGAAGTCGGACACCGACCGCACCATCTCGTCGAGCAGCGCGACCGCCCTGCGGGGGTCGAAGGCCTCCGGCGAGTAGGCCTCCCGCAGGTCCTCCAGCCCGCGCAGCAGCCTGCGTTCCAGCACCTGCCAGCCGGTGCCGCCGGGCAGCGCCTCCGGCACACGCCCGGAGCTCTGCTCGCGCACGGCGGTGAACAGCCGGGACAGCCAGCTGTTCCAGCTCTCGTCCAGTTCGCGGCGGGCGGCCGCGAGCCGGTCCGGGTCGAAGGCGGTGCGGCGGCCCAGCGGCCGGGCCTCAAGGACGTGCCGGCGCAGGGTGTCCGACCCGTACTCGGTGATCAGGTCCAGCGCCCAGGCCTTCCGGCCGGTGCCCCAGACCAGCGCCTCGTCCTCGATGACGTACGCCTCGTTCACGCAGAAGTGCTGCGGCAGCTTGACGCCCCGGGCGAACAGCAGGACCGGCAGCAGGACGGCGTGGCAGAAGGCGTGGCCGAAGCCGCAGAAGTGGATGGCCCGCTCGGGCAGCGGGCGCTCGCCGTGACCGAACAGCTGCATCGCGGCGGCCTCGAAGCAGCCGTCGATACGGTGTTCGGGGAATCCGTCCACCGGTACGGGCAGCCCCCACTCGGCGGGGTGGGCCACCGCGATGTCCGGCAGCCCGTCCTCGACGAGCGACTCGCACAGTGCGGCCAGGCGCGGCGGCAGCCCGGTGGCGGCCCAGTACTCGGCGAGGGCCTCGCGGTGCGGCTCCAGCGGGATGTACAGGCGCCGGCAGCGCTTCGGCACGGCCGGGGTGCCGCACTGTGCGCAGTGCGCACCCAGCAGGTCCCCGCCGTCGTTGGGGCGGGCGCACTCGTGGCACATGCCGCCGTCGCTGACGGCCGCGCAGTGCGGGCAGGAGCCGGTGACGTGCGCTCCGTGGAGAAAACGCCCGCAGGGTTCGCACCAGGGGGTGAGGCGGGTGCGGGCGGCGATGACCCCGTCCGCGTACAGCCGCCGGAAGAGGTCGCCCAGCCAGCGCGCGTAGCCCCGGTCCTGGCGCGGACGGACGATGTGGTCGAACTCGACTCCCGAGCGCAGCCAGTCCGCCGTGATCGCGGCGCGGTACCCCTCGGCCACCTCCTCCGGCTTGCGGCCGGCGCGCAGCGCCCGGACGTGGACGGAGCTGGTGTGGTCGGCGGTACCAGTGGTGAACAGGACGGGTTCGCCCTCGGCCCTGAGGTACCGGGACAGCACGTCCGCCGCGACGTACGGTCCGGCGAGGTGGCCGACGTGAAGTTCGCCGTGGGTGGCCGGCGGGGTCGCGGTGATCCAGACGGGGGTGCTCATGGGACCTCCTTGACGCTGAGGTGCGCAGTACGCAGCGAGGCTCGGAACGGAAGGGGCGTGACCCCTCCCCGCTCCGCACGGCGCACGAGGGGCGGCGGAAGCGGAGGAGAACGGGGTGCCCACCTCAGGGTGACAGAGAAACGAACCGCGCGGTCTGGTATCGGCTTGCGCGTTCACGCCGTTGCGCGGACACGCCAGACGGGCGGGCGGGCGGGCGGCCGGGCGGGCGGCCGGGCGGGCCCCGCCGGACCGGCGCGTGGCGTACTCGCGACATGACGCCTGTACGCCAAAGGGGCCGCCTTGCGGCCCACGGCCGCGCCCAACAGGCTGACGCCATGGAACACTTCGCGACCGATCGCATAGACCGCAGCGCCCCCGAATCCCTGCTGGTCGTGGCCGCGCACCCGGACGACATCGAGTTCTGCGTGAGCGGGACGGTCATGCGGTGGATCGCGCAGGGCACCACCCGCGTCACGTACTGCATCGTCACGGACGGCGGCGCCGGCGGGTACGACGAACAGCTCCCCCGCCAGGCCATGGGCGACCTGCGGCGTGCCGAGCAGGTGCATTCGGCCAAGCGCAGCGGCGTCGACGACGTCCGCTTCCTCGGCTACCCCGACAGCTACGTGGAGGCCGGCGTGGAGCTGCGCCGCGACCTGTGCCGGGTGATCCGGCAGGTCCGCCCGCAGCGGGCCGTCATCCCGAGCCCGGAGATCAACTGGTCCCGCATCGCCGACCTGCACCCCGACCACCGGGCGGTGGGCGACGCCGCGCTGCGGGCGATCTACCCGGAGGCGCGTAATCCGTTCGCGCACCCGTCGCTCCTCAAGGAGGAGGGCCTGGAGCCGTGGATCGTGCCGGAGCTGTGGCTGATGACGGGCCCGACGCCCAATCAGTACATCGACGTCACCCCCGTCTTCGACCGCAAGGTGGAGGCCCTGCGCATCCACACCTCACAGACGGCCCACTTCGACGATCTCGCAGGCCTGCTGCGGGAATGGCTGGGCGAGCACGCACGCGCGGCGGGTCTGCCCCCGGGCCGGATGGCGGAGGCCTTCCAGGTCGTACGGATCGACTGAGGTCCGTGCCGGGACGCGCGGGCGCGGGCCGCCGGCGAAGGTGGCACTGCCGGTGACAGTCTCCGCAGGAGTGCCCTCGGAAGGGATCTGGCTGGGGCGGGTCGGGCCGCCGAGGCTGGGTGCATGACAACCGCTGATACCTCCACAACCGCAGCAGCCGCGCCGCCGGCCGGTGCCGGCATGACCGGGCGCCAAGTCGCCGCCCTGGTGGTGCTCCTGGCGTCGCAGTTCATGATGGCCGCGGACTTCTCCGTGCTGAACGTCGCACTGCCCGAGGTCGGGGTGTCCCTCGGGTTCTCGACGGGGAGCCTGCAGTGGATCACGACGACGTTCGCCCTGTGCGCCGCCGGATGCACCCTCGTCTTCGGCCGCGTCGGCGACCACCTGGGGCGTCGGCGCATCTTCACCGCCGGAATGGCCGTCCTGGCCGTCTCCTCGCTCGTCGGCGGCATCGCCGACTCGGCCGCGATGCTGCTGGTCGCCCGTACCCTCCAGGGTCTGGCCACCGCGGCCGTCACGCCCGCCGCGCTCGCCCTGCTCACCACGGCCTTCACCGAGCCCGCTCTGCGGACCCGGGCGCTGGGCCTCAACAGCGTGATGATGAGCTCGGGGTTCAGCGTCGGCGCGATCCTCGGCGGCGTCCTCACGGACGTGTTCTCCTGGCGCTGGGCCTTCTTCGTCAACATCCCCGTGGCCATCGCGGCGATCGTCGTCGTGCCGTTCGTCGTCGACGAGAGCCGGGCCGCGCAGCGCAGCCGCATCGACCTGCCGGGCGCGCTGCTGATCACCCTGGGCCTGTTCACCGGGATCTACGGCGTCACCCGTGTCGGCGAGGAGGGCCTGGACCTGACGGCGGGCGCCGCGCTGATCGCCGCCGCCGTCCTGCTGAGCGTCTTCTGGGCCGTGGAGAGCCGTACCGCCGACGCCCTGGTCCCGGTGAAGTTCCTGAGGAAACCCGCCATCGCCTTCGGCAACGTGGCGGCCCTGTTCATCTTCGGCGGCGAGACCGCACTGATCTTCTTCACCGGTCTGTACGTCCAGAACGTGCTCGGCCTGTCGCCCCTGGTCGCCGGCCTGGTGCTGCTCGGCATCGGAGTGGGCCAGATCATCGCGGGCATCGTCGGTCCGCGCCTCCTCCAGCGCGTCTCGCCGCGCACGATGCTCGGGGTGTCCCTGGCCCTCCAGGGCGCGTTCATGCTGCCGGCGCTGTGGGCGACCTCGGACTCGCGCTGGCTGATCCCGCTGATCGTCACCCAGTTCGTGAACGCCTTCTTCTCCATGATGGCGGCTCTGTGCTTCATGGTCATCGCCACCTCGTCCGTCGACGCCGACGAACAGGGCATGGCGACCGGGCTGGCCACCCAGAGCCAGCAGGTCGGCATCGCGATCGGTATTCCGCTGGTGAGCGCGGCGTTCACCACCGTCGTCGGGCGGGGCACCGTGACCACCGCCAAGGAACTCACCGGCATCCACGTGGCCATCGGCGTGGCCGGCGTCTCCCAGTTCGCCGTCGGCCTGCTCCTGTGGCTGGTACTGCGCAGGAAGTGCAGCAGTCCGCAGTGACCACGGGGGCCGATGAAGTGCCGATGCCGTTCGGCACTTCATACTGAGAAGGGTGGAAGAGATCGTGAACACGGACCTCGGCAGCTATCTGCGACAGATGCGCGAGCGTGTCCGACCCGAGCAGATGGGGCTGCGCACCAGCAACTCCCGGCGCGTGCCCGGACTGCGCCGCGAGGAAGTGGCCGCGCTGGCGGGCGTGAGCCAGACCTACTACACCCGACTCGAACAGTCACAGACCGCGCACGCCTCCCCGCAGGTCCTGCTCTCCATCGCCCGCGCACTGGATCTCAGCCTCGACGAGCAGGACTACCTGCTCAAGATCGGCACACCGGTCCAGAACCCTCAGCGGCAGACGCCCCGTGACGACCAGCTCAACCCCAGCACCAGGATGCTGATGTCCTCACTCGGCAACGTGGCGGCGGCCGTACTGAACTACCGGTGCGACATCCTGGCCTGGAACTCCCTGTACCACCAACTGTTCGCACCGCACCTCGAATTCGGCCTCCCCGAGGACGCCGGCCGGCGCCCCAACATCATCAAGATGAACTTTCTCGACGACAACGTCCGGGCTCTGTACGCGGACTGGGCCGCAGAGTCGGAGTCGAACGTGACGTATCTGCGCTTCATCGCCGGAAATCACCGGCACGATCCGCGGCTCGCCGAGCTGATCGGTGAACTGACCATTCAGAACGAGGAGTTCGCGGCACTCTGGTGCCGTCAGCGGGTGGCGAACTGCATCGAGGGCACCAAGCCGTTCGACCATCCGGTGGTGGGCGAGCTGGAGTTGATGTACCAGTCCGCCGACCTCCAGGACGGCAACATCCTGAAGTTCTACCACGCGGAGCCCGACTCACCGCACGAGGTGGCCCTGCGGCTCCTGACGGCGGACCTGGACTCCGTACACCGGCGTTGAAGGGAAACGGACACATTTCGGCGACCACGTCGGCATGCTCGAATTCTTCGCCGCACTCGGATTCACGCATCCCGAAGCGCGCCGACCTCATCATCGTCGACGGCAATCCGCTGACCGAGCTGGACGGCCGCCCGATGGCCCGCCCCGGTCCTCACCGGTAGATGAGCAGCTCCGCCTCGGTCGCGCCCACCAGCGCGTAACGCGTGGCGACCAGCGGGCGGCCCGAGTAGAGGCGGATCAGCGTCGTTGCCTCGCCGTCGAAGCGGGCGGCGGGACGGCCGGGCACCTCGTTGCCCAGGAACACGGGGCCCGCGTGGCCGTCGAGACCCGCGACGAGCCGGGGCGTGTCCCGCTTGCGGCTGGCGGTGCGGAGCAGGGGCAGGGCGAGGGAAAGTCCGTCGCCGCCGTACGCCCCCGGTTCCCCCCACGCGTCACGGACGTCGCCCGCGTGGATCCACTCCCCCAGGGCCACCGCGTCCAGCGTGCCGTCGCCCGCGGCGATGGCCGGTCCGGCTTCCGTGAGCCCGCGTTCCAGCTCGTCCAGGATCCGGGCCACCGGCCGGTGCGCCCGCTCCGCCACATCGGCGGCGTTGGCGGCGGGGAGGAAGACGCCCTCCTCCAGCCGGCCCTCCACGATGCGTACGAGGGCCGCCGCGCAGTGGGCGAGGACGTCCCGGACCGTCCACCCCGGGCAGGCGGTCCGCAGCCCGTACGCGGCTTCGGGCGCACGGCGCAGGAGCGGGAGCAGGGCGTCCCGTTCGGTGCGCAGGAGCAGGTCCGGGAGCCAGGGGTCACGTACTGCTTCGTCGACGCTGTCCATGGCCGTCAGTAGCGGTAGTGGTCGGGCTTGTACGGGCCTTCGGCGTCGACGCCGATGTAGGCGGCCTGTTCGGGGCGCAGGGTGGTGAGTTTGACGCTCAGCGCGTCGAGGTGGAGGCGGGCGACCTTCTCGTCGAGGTGCTTGGGCAGGACGTAGACGTCGGTCGGGTACTCCGAGGGCTTGGTGAAGAGCTCGATCTGGGCCAGGGTCTGGTCGGCGAAGGAGTTCGACATCACGAACGACGGGTGGCCGGTGGCGTTGCCGAGGTTGAGGAGGCGGCCTTCGGAGAGGACGATGAGGACCTTGCCGTCGGGGAAGGTCCAGGTGTGGACCTGGGGCTTGACCTCGTCCTTGACGATGCCCTCGACCTTGGCCAGGCCGGCCATGTCGATCTCGTTGTCGAAGTGGCCGATGTTCCCGACGATGGCCTGGTGCTTCATCCTGGCCATGTCGGCGGCCATGATGATGTCCTTGTTGCCGGTGGTGGTGATGAAGATGTCCGCGATCTCCACGACGTCGTCGAGGGTGGCGACCTGGTAGCCGTCCATGGCCGCCTGGAGGGCGCAGATCGGGTCGATCTCGGTGACGATCACACGGGCGCCCTGGCCTCGGAGGGATTCGGCGCTGCCCTTGCCGACGTCGCCGTAGCCGCAGACGACGGCGACCTTGCCGCCGATCAGGACGTCGGTGGCACGGTTGATGCCGTCGATGAGGGAGTGGCGGCAGCCGTACTTGTTGTCGAACTTCGACTTGGTGACGGCGTCGTTCACGTTGATCGCGGGGAAGAGGAGGGTGCCGGCCTGGTGCATCTCGTAGAGGCGGTGGACACCGGTGGTGGTCTCCTCGGTGACGCCGCGGATCCCGGAGGCCAGGGCCGTCCAGTCGATGCCGGTCTTCGCCAGCAGGCCCAGGACCAGGGCCATCTCCTCGTTGTCGGCGGTGGACGGGTCCGGGACCGCGCCGGCCTTCTGGTACTCGACGCCCTTGTGGACCAGCAGGGTCGCGTCACCGCCGTCGTCCAGGATCATGTTCGGACCGGCGTGACCGGGCCAGGTCAGCGCCTGCTCCGTGCACCACCAGTACTCCTCCAGCGTCTCGCCCTTCCAGGCGAAGACCGAGATCCCGGCCGCCGCGATCGCCGCGGCCGCGTGGTCCTGCGTCGAGTAGATGTTGCACGACACCCACCGCACCTCCGCGCCGAGGGCGACGAGGGTCTCGATCAGCACGGCGGTCTGCACGGTCATGTGGAGCGAACCGGTGATCCGCGCGCCGGCCAGCGGCCGCGCCTCGGCGTACTCGCGGCGGATCGACATCAGACCCGGCATCTCGTGCTCGGCCAGGGTGATCTCCTTGCGGCCGAAAGCGGCGAGGGAAAGATCGGCGACCTTGAAATCCGGGAATGCGGCGGTCATGCGGTGCGCTCCTTGAAGGTGTCCGGCGTCGGAGGTCATCTACGGCCTCCCGCGTTGAAGTAATTGGCTTCGGGGTGGTGGATGACCAGAGCATCCGTGGACTGCTCGGGGTCGAGCTGGAACTCCTCCGAGAGGTGGACGCCGATCCGCTCCGGCCGGAGCAGCTCGGCGATCTTCGCCCGGTCGGCGAGTTCGGGGCAGGCTGGGTAGCCGAGGGAGTAGCGGCAGCCCTGGTACTCGGTGCGGAACATGCCGTCGACCGAGGCCGGGTCGGACCCGTCGATGCCCAGTTCGGTACGGACGCGGGCGTGCCAGTACTCGGCCAGGGCCTCGGCGAGCTGGACGGACAGGCCGTGCAGCTCCATGTAGTCGCGGTAGGCGTCGGCGGCGAAGAGGCGGGCCGTCTCCCGGCCGATGCGACTGCCCACGGTCACGACCTGGAGGGCGACCACGTCGGTCTCGCCGGAGTCCTCGGGGCGGAAGTAGTCCGAGAGGCAGAGGTGGCGGCCGCGGCTCTGGCGGGGGAAGGTGAAGCGGGTCCGCTCGCTCCCGTCCTCGTCGAGGATGATCAGGTCGTCGCCCTTGGAGACGCAGGGGAAGTAGCCGTGGACCACGGCCGCTTCGAGCAGCCGGTCCGTGTGCAGGCGGTCCAGCCATCCGCGCAGCCGGGGGCGGCCCTCGACCGCGATCGACTCGGGCGACTTGATGCCCCACTGGCCCTTGAAGAGCGCCTGCTCGTCGAGCCAGTCCGCGTACTCCTTCAGCTGGATGCCCTTGACGACCCGGGTGCCGAGGAACGGCGGCTCGGGCACCGGGTTGTCGACGGCCACGTCGGAACGGCCGGCCGCTTCCGGTTCGCGTACGTCGAGCAGGGCGCTGCGCGGGGCCACCCGGCGCTGCTTGAGGGGTGGCAGCGCCACGCCGGGGACGCCGCGTTTGATGCCCATGAGGGTGTCCATGAGGCGGAGGCCTTCGAAGGCGTCGCGTGCGTAGCGGACTTCGCCTTCGTAGATCTCGTGGAGGTCCTGTTCGACGTAGGCGCGGGTGAGGGCGGCGCCGCCGAGGATGACGGGGTAGTCCGCGGCCAGCTTGCGCTGGTTGAGCTCCTCCAGGTTCTCCTTCATGATCACGGTGGACTTGACCAGGAGACCCGACATGCCGATCACGTCGGCCTTGTGTTCCTGGGCGGCTTCCAGGATCGCGGAGACCGGCTGCTTGATCCCGATGTTGACGACGTTGTAGCCGTTGTTCGTCAGGATGATGTCGACGAGGTTCTTCCCGATGTCGTGGACGTCCCCGCGGACGGTGGCCAGCACGATCGTGCCCTTGCCCTCGTCGTCCGTCTTCTCCATGTGCGGTTCGAGGTAGGCGACGGCCGTCTTCATCACCTCCGCCGACTGCAGGACGAAGGGCAGCTGCATCTGGCCGGAGCCGAACAGCTCGCCGACGACCTTCATGCCTTCCAGGAGGGTGTCGTTGACGATGTCCAGGGCGGGGCGTGTCCGCAGGGCTTCGTCGAGGTCGGCCTCCAGGCCGTTCTTCTCGCCGTCGATGATGCGGCGCTGGAGGCGTTCATCCAGCGGCAGGGCGAGGAGTTCCTCGGCGCGGCCGGCCTTCAGGGACTTGGTGTTGACGCCCTCGAAGAGGGCCATCAGCTTCTGCAGCGGGTCGTAGTCGCCCTCACGGCGGTCGTAGATCAGATCCAGGGCGGTGGTGACCTGTTCCTCGTCGAACCGGGCGATCGGCAGGATCTTCGACGCGTGCACGATCGCCGAATCCAGACCCGCCTTCACGCACTCGTCGAGGAACACGGAGTTCAGCAGGACACGCGCGGCCGGGTTCAGGCCGAAGGAGATGTTCGACAGACCGAGGGTGGTCTGCACGTCGGGGTGGCGGCGCTTGAGCTCACGGATCGACTCGATCGTCGCGATGCCGTCCTTGCGGGACTCCTCCTGCCCCGTGCAGATCGTGAACGTGAGCGTGTCGATGAGGATGTCCGACTCGCGGATCCCCCAGTTCCCCGTCAGGTCGGCGATGAGACGCTCGGCGATGGCGACCTTGTGCCCGACCGTGCGGGCCTGGCCCTCCTCGTCGATGGTCAGCGCGATCAGCGCGGCACCGTGCTCCCGCGCCAGCTGCGTGACCTTCGCGAAGCGGGACTCGGGCCCGTCACCGTCCTCGTAGTTGACCGAGTTGATGACCGCACGCCCGCCCAGCTTCTCCAGACCGGCCTGGATCACCGGAACCTCGGTGGAGTCCAGCACGATCGGCAGCGTCGAGGCGGTCGCGAAACGCCCGGCGAGCTCCTGCATGTCCGCGACACCGTCACGCCCGACGTAGTCCACACACAGGTCGAGCATGTGCGCGCCCTCACGGATCTGGTCCCGGGCCATCTCCACACAGTCGTCCCAGCGCGCCTCCAGCATCGCCTCACGGAACTTCTTCGACCCGTTCGCGTTCGTCCGCTCACCGATCGCCATGTACGAGGTGTCCTGCCGGAACGGCACCGTCTGATACAGCGAAGCGGCACCCGGCTCGGGCTGCGGGCTGCGCGCGGTGACGGCCGTGCCACGCACCCGCTCCACCACCTGCCGCAGATGCTCCGGAGTGGTGCCACAGCAGCCGCCGACCAGGGACAGACCGTACTCACGCACGAACGTCTCCTGCGCATCCGCCAGCTCAGGAGCCGACAGCGGATAGTGCGCACCCTGCTTCGTCAGCACCGGCAGACCCGCGTTCGGCATGCAGGACAGCGGGATACGGGCGTTGCGCGCCAGGTAGCGCAGGTGCTCACTCATCTCCGCGGGGCCGGTCGCGCAGTTCAGACCGATCATGTCGATCCCCAGCGGCTCCAACGCCGTCAGCGCCGCGCCGATCTCCGAACCCAGGAGCATCGTGCCGGTCGCTTCCACCGTCACCTGCACGATCAGGGGCAGGTCCTGCATCCCGCACCAGTCCAGGGCGCGGCGGGCGCCGATGACGGCCGCCTTGGTCTGGAGCAGGTCCTGGGTGGTCTCCACCAGGAGGGCGTCCGCGCCGCCGCGGATCAGGCCCTCCGCGTTCTGCTGGTAGGCCTCGCGCAGGGGCTCGTACCCCACGTGCCCGAGGGTGGGGAGTTTGGTGCCGGGGCCCATGGAGCCCAGCACCCAGCGGGGTCGGCCGTCGCCCGCCGTGAAGGCGTCCGCCGACTGGCGGGCGATCCGGGCGCCGGCCTCGGCGAGCTCGTAGACCTGTTCCTCCACCCCGTACTCGGCGAGGGCGGCCAGGTTCGTGCCGAAGGTGTTCGTCTCGACGCAGTCCACGCCCACCGCGAAGTACGCGTCGTGCACGGACCGGACGATGTCGGGGCGCGTGAGGTTGAGGATCTCGTTGCAGCCCTCCAGCCCGAGGAAGTCGTCCAGCGTGGGGTCGGCGGCCTGCAGCATCGTGCCCATGGCGCCGTCCGCGACGACCACGCGGGTCGCGAGCTCCGCGCGCAGTGACCGTCTCATCTCAGCCCCCTCAGGTGTGCGGCCAGTTCCGTCGCGCTCTCCGGGCCGTACGCGGACCGCAGTGCGGCGAGCAGGGGTTCCCGGGACAGGTGGTACTCCTGGGTACCGGTGTGGCCGAGTACGGCCGCGGCGACGGCGCAGCCCAGTTGGGCCGCGTACCGCTCGGGGACGCCCCACGCCGTTCCGGCGAGGAAGCCGGCCCGGAAGGCGTCGCCGACGCCGGTGGGGTCGACCACCTCAGCTACCGGTACGGCGGGTACGGTCAGCGGCTCGCGGTCCGCGGCGCGGATCCGGACGCCGGCTTCGCCGTGGGTGGTGATCCAGGAGCCGACCCGGCTCAGGACCTCCTCCTCGGTGAAGCCGGAACGCTCGCACAGCAGGGCGGACTCGTACTCGTTGGTGAACAGCCGGTGGGCGCCGTCGATCAGGTCCCGCACCTCCTCCCGGGTCAGCCGGGCCAGCTGCTGCGAGGGGTCGGAGGCGAAGGGGATTCCCAGGGCGCGGCAGGTGTGGGTGTGGCGGAGCATGGCCCCGGGGTCGTCCGGTGAGATCAGCACCAGGTCGGGACGACCGCTGCGGGCGACGACCTCCCCGAGGTCCATCTCACGGGCCTCGGCCATGGCGCCCGCGTAGAAGGTGGCGATCTGGTTCTGGTCGGCGTCCGTGGTGCAGACGAACCGGGCGGTGTGGCGGGTGTCGCTCACGCGGACGGAGCCGGTGTCCACGCCGTGGTCCTTCAGCCACACCCGGTACGGTTCGAAGTCCGCTCCCACGGCGCCCACCAGCAGGGGGTGCAGTCCCAGCACGCCCAGGCCGAACGCGATGTTCGCCGCCACTCCGCCCCGCCGCACTTCCAGTCCGTCGGCGAGGAACGACAGGGAGACCCGGTCCAGCCGGTCCGCCAGCAGCTGTTCGGTGAACCGGCCGGGGAAGGTCAGCAGGTGATCGGTCGCGATGGATCCCGTGACAGCGATGCGCATGTCAGACCCCGGCGGCCTTGCGGAGCGCGTGGACGCGGTCGGTGCGTTCCCAGGTGAAGTCCGGCAGCTCGCGGCCGAAGTGGCCGTAGGCGGCGGTCTGGGCGTAGATCGGGCGCAGGAGGTCGAGGTCGCGGATGATCGCGGCCGGGCGCAGGTCGAAGACCTCGCCGATGGCCTCCTGGATGCGCTCGTCGGGGAGGGCGCCCGTGCCGAAGGTCTCGACGAAGAGGCCTACGGGTTCGGCCTTGCCGATGGCGTACGCGACCTGGACCTCGCAGCGTGCGGCGAGGCCGGCGGCGACGACGTTCTTGGCGACCCAGCGCATGGCGTAGGCGGCGCTGCGGTCGACCTTGGAGGGGTCCTTGCCGGAGAAGGCGCCGCCGCCGTGGCGGGCCATGCCGCCGTAGGTGTCGATGATGATCTTGCGGCCGGTGAGGCCGGCGTCGCCCATCGGGCCACCGATCTCGAAGCGGCCGGTCGGGTTGACCAGCAGGCGGTAGCCCTCGGTGTCCAGCTTGATGCCGTCCTCGACGAGCTGCGCCAGCACGTGTTCCACGACGAACTCGCGGATGTCCGGGGTGAGCAGCGAGTCCAGGTCGATGTCGGCGGCGTGCTGCGAGGAGACCACGACGGTGTCGAGGCGGACGGGCTGGTCGCCGTCGTACTCGATGGTGACCTGGGTCTTGCCGTCGGGCCGCAGGTAGGGAATGACGCCTTCCTTGCGGACCTGGGTCAGGCGGCGGGAGAGCCGGTGCGCGAGGTGGATGGGCAGCGGCATCAGCTCGGGGGTCTCGTCGCAGGCGTAGCCGAACATCAGGCCCTGGTCGCCGGCGCCCTGCTTGTCGAGTTCGTCGCCCTCGCCCTCGACGCGCTGCTCGTACGCCGTGTCCACGCCCTGCGCGATGTCGGACGACTGCCCGCCGATGGACACCGACACGCCGCAGGAGGCACCGTCGAAGCCCTTCTTGGAAGAGTCGTAGCCGATGTCGAGGACGGCGCCGCGCACGAGTTCGGCGATCGGCGCGTACGCCGTCGTCGTGACCTCGCCCGCGATGTGGACCTGGCCGGTGGTGATGAGCGTCTCGACGGCCACGCGGGAGGCCGGGTCCTCGCGCAGCAGCGCGTCGAGGACGGTGTCGCTGATCCGGTCGGCGATCTTGTCGGGATGTCCTTCGGTCACGGACTCCGAGGTGAACAGCCGCTTGCTCATGCCTGCACCGCCCGGGCCGCGAAGAAGTGGGTCTCGATGGCGGCGAGGGTGCGGATCTCGTCGACCTCCAGGGTCTCCATCTGGATGGAGCGTCCGCTGTGCTGTTCCAGCAGGAAGACGAATTCGACGAAGGACAGCGAGTCGATGAGCCGGTTCTCGATGAGGTCCAGGTCGGGGGCGATGTCGTCGAGCTCCTCGTGGCGGGCGAGGAGCCAGTTCTTCACGAGCTGCAGACCGTCGGACATGGGGTGTCTCCTTGGGGTGTGGTGTGCGGTGGGGGCGCCGGCCGCGGATGCGCAGTCGTGGGCGGCGGCCGGAGCGGGCTGAGCGGGCTGAGCGGGTTCTTCGGGGTGTGCGGGATGTACGGGTCCTTCCGGCGGGCCGGGTTCCAGCACCGGGGCGGCGACCGCGACCGCGTAGTCCACGTCGTGGCTGATGGTCACGGCGATGGCGGCGATGCCGGACTCGGCGGCCATCGCCGCGGCCGGGCCGCGGAGTTCCACGAGCGGCCAGCCGCCCTCGGAGCGGCGCACGACGATGTCCAGCCAGGGCAGGAACACGGCCCGGACGCGGAGGGTCTTGAACGCCGCCTCTTTGGCGGCGATCCGCCCGCACAGGCCCAGGACGTCGAGCCTGGCGGAGGTGCGGCAGTCGGCGAGTTCGCCGGGGGTGAGCATGCGCCGGAAGAAGTCCTCGCCGTAGAGGGTGAGGAGCCGGCGGACACGGGTGACGGACACGATGTCCATGCCGAGGTTCGCCCAGCCCAGGCCGCCCGCCGGCGGGGCGACGGGTCGGGTCTGCACGTCAGATCGCCGGCCCGGCCGCGTTCGCCTTCAGGACCGCCGCGGTCGCCGCTCCCCAGCTGCCGTGGCGCCGGGTGAGCGCGGACAGCCAGCGCTCCAGTCCGAAGGCGACGCAGCTGGTGAACGCCGGTCCCCCGCCGGAGGCGAGGGGGATGTCGCACCGGTCGCCGAAGAAGTTGCGGTGGGTGTTGACGGAGGCGATCGCGAGGTCCTCGTACAGGAACTCGTGCTTGACCGGGGTCAGGCGCTGCAGGACGGCCTTGGAACTGCCCTTGTCGAAGAACGGGTCGCAGGCGGCCTCGCGGCGCAGCGGCAGGTCCAGGGCCTCGGCGAAGGAGTTGATCCGCGCGGTGAAGGAGGCCAGGTGCGCCTCGGCGTGTTCCCGGGTGCCGATGGCGACGATCTCCCGCATCCGGAAGCCGAGCTGGCGGCGCAGGCCTTCGTAGCGCTCCTCCTTGCGGAAGCACCAGCCGACCACGGTGACGAGTTCGTCGTCGGCGGCCGGGCGGCCCTGGTGGTCGATGTAGACGGCGTAGCAGGATGCCGAGGGGAGTCCGAGGGCGGCGGGCTCCAGCGCGTCGCACGGGAAGCAGCCGGTGTCGGTACAGAACTCGCTGCTCTCCCGGACCTCCAGGTTCAGCGGGGCCGCGACGACGGCCTGGTGGGGGAAGTTGTCGTAGTAGTCGAGCCGGGCCAGGTCGGCGGCCGGAAGCAGCGGGGGCATGGTCATCGGACGGGCGCCCGCGCGCACGCCCCAGTGCTCGAAGGTGTCGTCGAGCAGTCTCAGCAGGGCGGTTCCCTCGGGGCCCAGGGACGGCAGGCCCTTCGTGTCCCGGGCACTCGCGGTGGTCGTGACGGTCATGGGGGGTCACCTCTCGGACGGCGGTCGGCCCTCTCAGACGACGGGCAGGACGTCGTCCGAGAAGATCCCGGTCTTCAGGAAGAAGCCGAGGGGTTTGCGGATGGTCTTGCGCTCGAAGGGGCGGCGGCGTTCGTCGGCGACGAGCGCGTTGCGCAGGCCCAGCGGGTCGGCGATGCCGGCGTCGCGGTAGACGTGGGGGTTGTAGAGGGAGTTGACGCTGTAGACCACGTACCGCTTGAGGTAGGCCTCGACCTCGGCGATCCGGGCGGCGGGGACGGCCTCGCACATCCGGGTGAAGAGCAGGGACACCAGTTCGCGGCCGAAGGCGATGTGCCGGGACTCGTCCTGGTGGTGGATGCGGTTGACCTCGCGGATGGTGTGGCACAGCGATTCGTCGCGCGCCATCCGGGTGTTGTAGTGGTCGACGAGTTCCTCGAAGAAGAGGATGCGGGCGAAGACGAGGAAGTTCTCGACCTCCGGCTCCCAGGCGGAGTCGGCGCGCAGGGCGGTGGAGCCGTAGATCTTGTCGCCGTAGCGTCGGCAGAACTCGGCGAAGAACCACATGTGCTCGTTCTCCTCACCGATGAAGTGGTGGAAGAAGTCGGAGGGGACTTCGAAGCCGGGCATGTGGATCCGGCCGACCACCTCGATGAGCAGTTCGCGGATGCCGTGCACGTTGAGGCTGTAGAAGTTGATGCTCTCCCACTTGGAGAGGCGCTGGAGGGTGTCCTCCCCGAGCTCGTCGTAGAACGGGGTCCCGTAGACGGTGAGCAGCTCGGGGGTCATCCACATCCGGCCCTCTTCGAGCTTCTCGGGCCACTGGAACTGCTGGTAGGGGTTGTAGTACTCCTCGATGGAGCGGGAGCTCAGCCGCTCCAGGACCTCCAGGAACCGGTCGGTGACCGGCAGGGGGGCGCTGACGCCCATGGTGACTCTCCTCGGTGTGGTGGTGGGGCGGGGCGCCGGGCCCCCGGGGCGGCCGCGGGTCCCCTACGGCCGGACCTCGTAGACCGCGTTGACGGGGGTCTCGGTGGCGCGGCGCCAGCGGGTGAATCCGGCCTCTTCGGCGATGGCCCGGAAGGCCTGCTCGCCGGAGTGGTTGCCGAGGGCGTGGGGGCCGCGCTGGGCGACGGCGACGGGCAGGCACATCACGGCGGACAGGGCCATGAACATGCGGGCGGCGGGGGTCTGGGTGTCGATGTCGGCGGGCGACACGTTCGACTCGACGAGCATCCAGGTGCCGTCCGCGTCCAGGGACTTGTGGACGTGCCGGGCGGCGGCGACCGGGTCGCCCATGTCGTGCAGGGCGTTGAAGAAGGTGACGAGGTCGTAGCCGGAGCCGGGGTAGTCGTCGGCGGCGGCGACCTCGAAGACGACGCGGTCGGAGAGTCCGGCCTCCTCGGCGAGGCGGCGGGCGAGGGAGATGGCCTCTTCGGAGTAGTCGAAGCCGTGGACGGTCGCCCGCGGGAAGGCCTTCGCGATCAGCAGGGTGGTGTGGCCGACGCCGCAGCCCACGTCGGCGACGGTGCCGCCGGCGGCGAGCCGGTCGGTGACCCCGGTGAGGGCGGGCAGCCAGTCGGGGACGAGCCTGTGCTCGTAGGTGGGCTGGAAGAAGCTGCCCATGCCGGTGTCCAGGGCCGGGTCGTGCTCGGCCCAGCCCACGCCCTCGCCGCTGCGGTAGGCGTCGACGAGCAGGTCCTCGGTGGCGTAGAGCGCCTTGAGGGCGGTGAAGAACCCGGCGGCGTAGGTGACGGCGTCCGGGTCGGCGAGGACGGAGGCGTGGTCGGCGGGCAGCGCGTACGCGTCCGTCTCCGGGTCGCGCTCGACGTACCCGGCGCTCAGCTGGGCGTGCAGCCACTCCTCGGCGTAGCGGGGGTGGACGCCGGCGCGGGCGGCGAGGGCGGCCGGGGTGAGCGGGCCGGTCCCGGCGAGGGCCCGGTAGAGGCCGAGGCGTTCGCCGAGGGCGACGGTGAGGCCGCGGACGGCGGCGCCGGCGTCGCCGATGACGCGCTGGTGGAAGTCGTGGGTGCCGGTCATGCCGCTCTCACCTCTGCGGTCGGGAGGTCACAGGTGAACAGGAAGGAACGGGGCACGCGCGGGACGGCGCGCGCGGGGACGGGGTAGGGCCAGCGGCCGAAGTCGGCGCCCGCCTCGCCCGGCTGGCGGACCTCCCGTACGTCCCAGCCGCATTCGGCGAGGAGCTGCTCGGGGGTCTCGGTGCCGAACAGCCACGGGTTCCCGTCCTCCTTGAGGCAGTTCAGGAAGGGCCGGGACAGCGGGTTGTCCAGCGCGGACCTGCTGATGACGTCGCCGAGCAGGACGGAGCCGGGCGCGGAGTGTCCGGCGAGGGTGGTGATCAGGTGGCGTACGGCCTGCTCGGGAAGGAAGAAGAGGAGTCCCTCGACGACCCACAGGACCGGCTCCTCGCGGCGCCATCCGGCGTCCTGGAGCGGGCCCGTCCAGTCCTGGGTGAGGTCGACGGGGACGGTGACGCGGGTGCGTCCGGCCGGGTCCGGTTCCCCGGCGAGCATCTGCGCCTTGGCCTCCAGGAGGGCGGGGCGGTCGAGTTCGTAGACGGTGACGCCGTCGGGCCAGGGGAGCCGGTAGAAGCGGGTGTCCATGCCGGCGGCGAGGAACACGACCTGGCGGATGCCGTGGTCCTCGACGGCGCGGACGATCGCCCGGTCGAGGTAGGTGGTGCGGATGGCGAGGAACGGCACGGTTCCGGCGCCGGCGTAGCGCTCCAGCAGTTCGAAGCCGATGCCGTCGGCGACGGTGCGCGCGTACGGATCGGCGAACAGCCGGTCCTCGCGGTCGGTCTCCAGGGCCCGCGCTGCGGCGGTCCACTGGGCGGTGCGGGATACGGCCTCCACGGGAGGTCTCCCTTCACTTCGGTGGACGGGTGGGGGTGGTTCAGGCCGGCGTGCGGACGCGGACGACGGGGTCCTGGGCCGCGCACGTCGACGCGGGGTGCGCGGCGTCGGACTCGGCGGGCCGCCGCTGGAAGATGCTGTGCAGGATCATGCTGAAGACGACGTTCCCGTCGGCGTCCACCAGCGTGCACTTGGGCTGGACGACGCCGGTGGACGGATTGAACGGCGAGGGGCGGGACCCGAGGACCTCGACGCGCGCCGTGAGGACGTCCCCGGGGCGCACGGGCCGCAGGTAGCGGATCTCGTCGACGCCCGGGGAGCCGGTACAGGCGCTGTAGGCGAGCAGTCCGTCGACGTAGCGCCGCATGAACATCGAGGCGCTGTGCCAGCCGCTGGCGATCAGGCCGCCGAACGGCGACTGCGCGGCGAGGTCCGGGTCCGTGTGGAAGGGCTGCGGGTCGAAGCGCCTGCCGAAGTCCAGCACCTCCTCCGCCGTGACGGTGACGGTCCCCAGCTCGTGGACGTCACCGGTCCGGAAGTCCTCGAAGTAGCGCATCACGCGCCCCCCTTGACGTAGAGGAGTGTTTCTCTGGCGTGAACCAATCTACGAATCTGTCGATTATTTTGTCAACCCAAAAGAAGACCGCAGTGCCTGTTCTGTGTCGCGCCACAGGTCCTCGGGATCCTCGATGCCCACCGACATCCGCACGAGCCCCGCGCCGATGCCCGCCCGCGCCAACGCCCCCTCGTCCAGCTCCCGGTGGGAAGTCGAGGCCGGATGCGTCACGAGCGTCTCCACCCCGCCCAGGGAGAGGGCGAGCCGGGCCACCCGGACCCCCTCGACGAAGGCCCGGCCGGCCTCCCGGCCGCCGTCCAATTCGAAGGAGAGGAGCCCGCCGCCGCCGGAGAGCACCGTGCGGGCACGGGCGTGGGAGGGGTGCGTTCCCAGCCACGGCCAGTGGACGGCCGTCACGGCCGGATGGCGGGCCAGCCGCTCCGCGAGCAGGCCCGCGTTGGCGCAGTGCGCGCGCATCCGCAGGGGCAGCGTGGCGATCCCGCGCAGCGTCAGCCAGGCGGCGAACGGGTCGGCGCTCGCGCCGAGTTCGACCGTGCGCGACCACACCTCGCGGCGCAGGGAGTCGTCGGCGAAGACGGCCGCGCCGCCGATCACGTCGGAGTGCCCGGCGAGGTACTTGGTGGTGGAGTGCAGCACGATGTCGGCGCCGAGCTCGATCGGGCGGCACAGGACGGGCGAGGCCAGCGAGTTGTCCACGGCGCCGATGACACCGCGGCGCCGGGCCGCCGCCAGCAGTCCGGGCAGGTCCGGCACCTGGGCGGTGGGGTTGGCGATGGTCTCCAGCAGGAGCAGCCGGGTGCGCGGCCCGGCGAGGGCCTCGAACTCCCCCACGTCGTCACCGCCGATGTGGGCGACCTCGATCCCGTAGCGCTCGGCGAGGTCGGTCAGCGCCGCGTACGTCCCTCCGTAGAGGCAGCGCTGCGCGATCACCCGGTCGCCGGGGCGGAGCAGTGCGAGCAGGACGCCGCTGATGGCGCCCATGCCGGAGGCGAAGGCGAGGGCGCCGGCCCCGCCCTCCAGGTCGGCGAGGGTCCGCTCCAGGGTGCGTACGGTCGGATTGCCGCGGCGGCCGTAGACGTACGGGCCGTCGGGTCCGGCCATGGCGGCGGCCAGTTCTCCGGCGGAGTCGAAGGCGAAGGCGGAGGACTGCACGAGCGGCACGGACAGCGGGCGGCTCGTGGGGGCGGGCGGTTCGTGGGCCACGTGCACGGCCCGGGTGCGGATGTCCTTCATCGGGTTCTCCCTGTCGTTCGTCGTCGTGCTGGTCCGGATGCGGAAAAGGGGTCGCCCGACGTCCGGGAAGGACGTCGGGCGACCCCTGGGTGCACGCGGGGCGGCCCCGTGCGTCACACCCCTGCCGTCTCGCCGCGCGGCGCCGGGGCGTCGGCGGCCGGGGCTGCGGCAGCGGCGGACCTGTCGCTCTTCATCGCGAGGAACGTGATCACCGCACCGGCGGCCGCGATGACGGCGGCGCCGAGGAAGGCGGCGCTGAAGCCGTCGGTGAGGGCGGGCAGGTCGCCCAGCTGACCGGCGCCCTGGGTGGTGGCGAGGGCGGTCAGGGCGGCGAGGCCGAGGGCGGAGCCCACGTTGTAGGTGGTGTTGACGATGCCGGAGGCCAGGCCGGCCTGCTCCTGCGGGGCGCCGGACATCGCGGCCATCATCGCCGGGATGTAGGCGAGCGCCATGCCGAGCGCGGCGACGAGCGAGGCGGGCAGGACGTCGACGAGGAAGGTGCCGGTCGGCTCGACCGCGGAGAGCCAGACCAGGCCGGCGGCGAGGACCAGCAGGCCGCCCGCGATCAGCGGCTTGGCGCCGAAGCGGCCCATGAGGCGGGCGGTGATCGCCGTCATGAAGATCATCAGCAGGATGGTCATGGGGAGCAGGGCCGCGCCGGAGGCGAAGGCGCCGTAGTCCAGGACCTGCTGGAGGTACAGATTGAGGAAGTACCACATCGGGATCCAGGCGGCGCCGAGCAGCGTCATCGCCAGGTTGGCGGAGCCGAGCCGCGGGATCCGCCACACGCCGAGCGGCATGAGGGGCTCACGGACGGTCTTCTGGATCACGAAGAACAGGGCGAGCAGGACGACGGCGCCGATCAGTTCCAGCACGGTGGCGGTGGCACCCCAGCCGGCCTCGGGCGCCCGGACGACGGCGAAGACGGCGAGCGCGAGCCCGGCGGTGACGGCGACGGCCCCCAGGACGTCCACGGAACCGCGGCGGGCCTGGACGGCGGGCAGCAGCCTGGTGGCGGCGAGGGTCGCGAGGCCGATCGGCACGTAGACGATGAAGACCCAGGGCCAGCTCATCCACTCGGTGAACACGCCGCCGAGGAACACGCCCGCGGTGCCGCCGGCGGGCGCGGCGGCGCCGTAGAGGGCCATCGCCTTGCCCAGTTCCTTCGGGTTGTGCCCGAAGAGCATCATCAGCAGGGTCATGGCGGACGGCGCGATCAGCGCACCGCCGACGCCCTGCACGGCCCGGCCGGCGATCTCGACGGCCGCGCTCTGCGCGGCGGCGGCCAGCACCGATCCGACGACCATGGTGACCCATCCGGCGGCGAACACCCGACGGGCGCCGAACAGGTCGGAGAGCCGCCCGCCGAGCAGGAGTAACCCGCCGAAGACGATCACATAGGCGTTGAAGACCCACTGGAGCTCGCCCTGCGAGAAGCCGAGGTCCTTCTGCATCTCGGGGAGCGCGACTCCGATGATGGACGTGTCCATGATCACCATGAACTGCGCGGCGGCAAGCACGCCAAGTGCCCACCAGCGCCGGGGATTGACGGTTGACATTGCCCTGACCCTCCTCTGCCGTATACCCCTGGGGGGTACCTTCGCGTAGCAACGTAGCATACCCATGGGGGGTATGTAAGGGAGAGTTCGGGGCGGCCCCGGACAGCCCGCGGACCCCCGTCGGCCGGGCCGGCGGGGGTCCTGGGGCGGGGGGTCAGCGGGGGGCCGGGGCGAGGCCCGCGGGGCGGGTGGTGAACGTGCCGCGGCCCTGGGTGCGGCCGCGCAGGCGCGACGCGTAGCCGAAGAGTTCGGCCAGCGGCACCGTCGCCGTGATCACCGCGGTGCCCGACCCGGTCGTGGAGCCGGACACCCGGCCGCGGCGGGCCGCGAGGTCGCCCAGCACTCCCCCGACGGCGTCCTCCGGCAGGGTCACCATGACCTCCACGACGGGCTCCAGCAGTTCGAGCGTGCTCGCCCGCAGGGCCTCGCGCAGGGCGAAGCGGCCCGCCGCCCGGAACGCCATCTCCGAGGAGTCCTTGGAGTGGGTCGCCCCGTCCGTGAGGACCACCCGCAGCCCCGTCACCGGATGCCCGCCGAGCGGCCCCTCGGCCAGGGCGTCACGGCAGCCCGCCTCCACGGCGCGCGCGTACTCCTGGGGGACCCGGCCGCCGACGACCGTCGAACGGAACTCGAAGCCCGGCTCCTCCCACGGCTCGACATCGATGACGACGTGCGCGAACTGGCCCGCGCCACCGTCCTGTTTGACGTGCCGGTGGACGAAACCGCGCACCCCGCCCACCACCGTCTCCCGGTACGAGACCTGCGGACGGCCGACCTCCACCTCCACCCCCGAGCCCCGGCGGATCTTCTCCACCGCGACCTCCAGGTGGAGTTCGCCCATGCCCGACAGCACCGTCTGACCGGTCTCCGCGTCCGTCCGCACGACCAGCGAGGGGTCCTCCTCGACGAGCCGCGCCAGCGCGGACGCGAGCCGGCCGGTGTCGGTGCCCCGGCGCGCCTCGACCGCCACCGACACCACCGGTTCCGCCACCGAGGGCGGTTCCAGCAGCAGCGGCGCCCCGGGCGCGCACAGGGTCGTGCCCGCGCCGGCGGTCTTGAGCCCGATCACGGCGACGATGTCACCGGCGCTCGCCTCCTCCCGTTCCTCGTGCCGGTCGGCCTGCACGCGCAGGATCCGGCCGACGCGTTCCGTGCGGCCCGACGCCGGGTCGCGCACCGCATCGCCCTTGCGGAGGGTGCCCGCGTAGACCCGCAGGTAGGTGAGGCGTCCGGTCGCGGTCGCCGTCACCTTGAAGGCGAGCGCCACGACGGGCGCCGCCGGGTCGCAGGCGCGCTCCAGCTCGCTGCCGTCCGGTGCCGTGCCGCGCACCGGTGGCATGTCGGACGGCGCCGGCAGGTAGTCCCGTACGGCGTCCAGCAGCGGCTCGATCCCGCGGTTGCGGTACGCCGAACCGCACAGCACCACCACGGCCTCCCGCGCGAGGGTCAGCTCGCGCAGGGCCCGCGCCAGGGTCTCCCCGGTCAGCGCCGAGGCCGCGCAGAACTCCTCCAGGGCCTCCGGGTGGAGTTCCGCGACCGCCTCCTCCAGGATCCGGCGGCGCCGCACGGCCTCCTCGCGCAGCGGCTCGGGGACCGGCTCGACGGTGTACCCGGTATCGCCCGGGCGCCAGAGCAGCGCACGCATCCGCAGCAGGTCGACGACGCCGGTGAAGACGTCCTCGCGGCCGACGGGCAGCTGGACGACCAGGGGTACGGCCCCCAGCCGGTCGCGGATCGAGGCGACGGCCGTGTCGAGGTCGGCGCCCGCCCGGTCCAGCTTGTTGACGAACGCGATCCGCGGGACGCCGTGCCGGTCGGCCTGCCGCCACACCGACTCGCTCTGCGGTTCGACGCCCGCGACGGCGTCGAACACCGCGACGGCCCCGTCCAGCACCCGCAGGGAACGCTCGACCTCGTCGGCGAAGTCGACGTGCCCGGGGGTGTCGATCAGGTTGACGCGGTGACCGCCCCAGGTACAGCTGACGGCCGCTGCGAAGATGGTGATGCCCCGGTCGCGCTCCTGGGCGTCGAAGTCGGTGACGGTCGTGCCCTCGTGGACCTCGCCCCGCTTGTGGATGGCGCCGGTCGCGAACAGGATCCGCTCGGTGAGGGTGGTCTTGCCCGCGTCGACGTGGGCGAGGATCCCCAGGTTGCGGACGGTGTCGAGGGCGCCGGGGGCGGGGGTGCGGGTGTGGGAACGGACGGTGCGCATGGCCCGTGGCCTTTCGGATGCGTGAAGAGGTCGTGCGGGGGCTGCGCGATTGCCCGGCGCGGGGGTCCGCAGGCCCGCGGCCCCGCGCACCGGTCCGGACGCCGCCCGGCGGCCCGGAAGGGCACGCGGCGGAGCGGGACGGAGCAGGGCGGGGCGGGGCGGAACGGGGACCGAAGACGCGTCAGGGGCGTACGGTGACGGCCGCGCAGCCGTTACCGCGCGCTGCGGGACACCAGGATCACGTCGTACCGGGACGGGGGAACGCAGACGGCGGTGCGGTGCGTGCGCATGGCCCGGTTCCCCTTCTCTTCACTCGGCAAGGCTGACGCGGCGCCCTGTCGGCGGCGCGTGGGGCGAGTCTACGAGCGGCGCCGGGGGCGGGGCACGCGGTTTTCCGCCCGCGCCCCCGCCGCCCGGCCGCACCCGGGGCGGACCGACGTCACGTCAGGAGGCGTTCCCGCAGGCGGGAGACGGTGTCCGGGGTGATGCCGACGGGGCCGGTGAGGTAGGCGTACGGGGAGCCGTAGCGGGCGGTGAGGTCGGCGAGGACCAGGGACATGACCGTCGCCGGGGCGCGCCCGTAGGCGGGCCAGCGCATGGTGCGGCCCGGGTGGGCGGCGTGCCAGTCCGCGGTGAGGCGTTCGGTGGCCAGCTCGGTGAGGGCGAAGTCGGCCAGGACCTCCTCCTCGGGGACGTCGAGGAGGGTCAGGACGAGCGCGGCGATCAGGCCGGTGCGGTCCTTGCCGGAGGTGCAGTGGAAGACGGCGGGCCCGGGGCCGGTGGCGATCAGCTCGATGGTCCGGCGGATCTCCTCGACCCCGTCCTCGGCCACCTCCGCGAAGCGGTCGGCGAGGTAGCGCCAGGGGTCGAGGGCGGGGTCGATCTCGGCCTGGTCGTAGGGCCGGTGCTCGATGCTGAGGTTGGCGTACGTGAACCGCTCGGGCTGCGGTATCCGTCCCTTGGCCTCGATCTCCCACGGGTAGCGCAGGTCGATGACGGTGCGGATGCCGAGGTCGAGGAACCGGTCCCAGTCGGCGCCCTGGAGCTTGCCGAGGGAGTCGGCCCGGTAGAGGACGCCCCAGGCGAGGGTGCGGCCGTCGGCGCTGCGGTAGCCGCCGAGGTCGCGGAAGTTGTGCAGGCGGTCGAAGGGGACGTGGCGGCGGCCGGGTGGGGTGTGCGGCACGAGTGACTCCGTTGTGGGGCGGGGCAGTTGTGCACCCAGGATGCCGGACGGGTCACGGTTCACCGGGTTCCGGGGAGGGGGCGGCACGATCCGCAGGAAGCCGTCGGTCCTGCTGACCGTCCGGCCTTCCGGCAGGCCCGGCACGGAACCGGCGGCGCCCCGGGACGGTGGCGCCGCCCCCGTAGTCGGCGCTGCCGAAGTTCCAGCGGGTGCCGCGGGGCGCGGCCAGGCCGGGCAGGCCGGGCAGGCCGGGCAGGCCGGGCAGGCCGGGCAGGCCGGACCAGTCGAGCCGGTCGGGGTCGTCGGTCAGCCGGCGGGCGAAGCGCAGGGCGTCGCGGGCGGGGCCCCGGAGGTTCCAGCGGTGGCTGACCTCGTACGTCTCCACCCCGGCGATCAGCGCGAACGTGCGGCGGGGGCCGAGGGTGGGCGGCAGGAGCCCGTCGTGGGCGGGGGCGGGGCCGGGATCCCGGGGGTCGGGGGCCCGCCGGGCGGGGTGCGTCACCCGATGCCCGCCTCGGTCACCGCCTGTTCGATGCGCTCGTAGAGGGACGGCTGTTTCCAGTAGGCGCTGTGGCTGGCCGGGAACGGCTGGCGGCTGCTGACCTCGTGGTCGGTGACCCGCGGATCGCCGGGGAAGACGGGCGCGGCGAGGTAGGAGAGCACGTCCTGGCGGTCGTAGACGTTGAGCCAGCGCGGGAAGCCGTACGGGAGCGCGCTGCCGGGCGGGAGGGCCGTGAGCGCGCCGATCTCGTGCAGGTACGGGGCCTGCGAGCCCACGGTGACCAGCAGTTCGGCGCCCGGCACGGGCCCGCCGGTGGCCGCCTCCAGGGCGAGCAGGTCCACCAGGGCGATCCCGCCGAGGCTGTGCCCGATCAGCACGGTCGGGCCCGGCGCGGCGGTGATCCGCTCGTGCAGGAACGCGCGCAGGCCCGCGCCCCGGGCCTGGTAGCGCAGGATGTCGCCGAGGGCGGGGGTGGCGCCGGTGAGGGCGCCCCGCCGGGCGTTGAGCAGGGGCTGCGTGGTCACCCGCATCGCGAGGCGCCCGAGGACGGCGGCGGCGCGGGCGCCGGGGACGCGGGCGTCGCCGCCGAGTCGGGCGGCGAGCAGTTCGACGAGCCGGTCCCGCTCGGCGGCGGTGCAGTCGGCGTCGGCCCCGGCCCCGGCTGCGGCCAGTGCGGCGGCGGCGACGGCCCGGGCGAGGGCGGTGGCCAGCTCCCGGGCCTCCGGCTCGGCCGTGGCCCGTTCCCCGGCGCGGGCCGCCTCCTCGGAACGCGCGACCGTGTCCAGGGCCGCCCGGAAACCGGGGGCGAGGCCGGTGCCGTGCAGGAGGGCCGCCAGCTCGTCGGCGTGGTCCGCCGCCGGGGCCGGCGGAGCGTCCGGATCCGGGCCCGGGCGGTGCGGCAGGCCCGGTACGTCCAGACGGTCCAGGAGGTCCAGGACCCCGGCTCCGGCGGCCCGGATCCCGGGCATCGCGAAGGGGTCGTCCTCGCCCTCCGGGCCGCCGGATCCGTCCGCCGCCCGGGCGGTGTCCCAGCCCGCCTCCGCCAGGACGCGCAGCTCGCACAGCGGGTCGGCCAGCAGCAGGCCCCACTCGGCCGCCTCGGCGGCGTCGGCGTCACCGGCCCCGTCGGCATCGGTGCGCAGCCCCGGCACGGAGACGCCGCCCGCGCCCATGGACGCCCCGAAACGTTCGCCCCAGAAGCAGGGTTCGACGGCCGCGCCGGGGAACCGGGCCGCCAGCCGCTCCCGGACCAGCGCGAACAGCGCGTCGTGCCGCTCCCGCCGCACCCCCGTCCCGTGCACGAACAGAAATCGCATCGCCACGCCCGCCCCCTCGTCCGCTCTCCCCCGCCCGCACGATAGCGCCGAGCGGGCAAAGGGGCCCGGAGAACGCGGAGTTCGGCGCGGCCGCCTGCGCGGACGGCCTCAGCGGACGGACTCGACGGGGGGCGGGGCCGGGGCCGGGTAGTAGCGGCGGCAGCCGCGCAGCATGCCCTCGGCGGAGAGGGTGAACACGTCGACGAACTCGCGCTGCTGCGGGGCCAGCCGGCCCATCGCGATCACGCAGTCCCCCTCGGCGACGATCCGGGTGATGTGGTGGCGCCGGGCGCCCGCGCTCCCGGAACGCTCCAGGTCGGCGCCCAGAGCGGTGCCGGCGTGCAGGAGCGAGCCGTACCCGTCGAGGTCTCCGGAGTCGAGGTAGTGGTAGGCGAGGCGCACGTGGTCGACCCCGGAGTCGGTGACGACCCGGCTGGGCGTCAGCCGCCCGGCGTACCGACTGTTCATGGATGGTCCCTTCGTACGGCCGCACCCCCTTCGGGTGCCGACGTCCCCACGGTCCTGCGGACCCGCAACTCCCGGCTATCCCGGGCCTATCGCGTTCACCACCACGCAATCTCCACACCATGGACAACCGGAGAGGTGTTCGGGAAGACTGACCCCGCGCTCCACCCGATCTCTGGTGTGCCTCCAGCTGGGAGACTCATGACCGTTTCGCCCGGCGGGGTTCCGCACACCCCGGACACGGTGGTGTTCCGCATCCTCGGCCCCTTACAGGTGACCGGCCTGAGCGGGCCGGTGCGGATTCCCCCGGGGCGGCAGGAGGTCATTCTCGCCGCCCTGCTCCTTGAGGCGAACCGGGTCGTCAGCACGGACTACCTCGTCGACCTGATCTGGGACGACGAGCCGCCGGACACCGCGCGCACCCAGGTGCAGATCTGCGTGTCGCGGCTGCGCAAGCTCTTCACGACGGCCGGGATCGCCGCCGCCATCACCACGCGGCCGCCGGGGTACGTCCTCAAGACGGAGGGCGACCTCGTCGACGCCGCCGTCTTCGCCCGCCGGCTCGCGGACGCCCGCGCCCTGGCGAAGCGCGGAGACGCTGCGGGGGCGGTGGAACTGCTGCGTGCCGCCGGTGAGTTGTGGCAGGGGGACTGCCTGAGCGGGGTGTCGAGCGAGACGCTGCGCAGCAAGGCGCTCCAGCTGGACGAGGAACGGCTGACGGCCGCCGAGACGCGGATCGAGCTGGAGCTCGACCTCGGCCGCCACCACCAGCTGGTCGGCGAGATCCAGTTGCTGGTACGGGTCCACCCGCTGCGGGAGCGGCTGCGCGGGCAGCTGATGCTGGCGCTGTACCGCTCGGGGCGGCAGGCGGAGGCGCTGGAGAGCTACCGGGTGGGGCGCGAGCTGCTGGTCGAGGAACTCGGGCTGGAGCCGGGCGGCGAGCTGCGCGGACTGGAGCGGGCCATCCTCGCGGGCGACGTCCCCCCGGCCCGCCCCCCGAGACCGACCGCCGCCTTCGGCACCCCCGGCCCGGGCCCGTCCTTCGGGACCACCGGCCCGCGACGCGACGCCTCCGGCACGGGACGGGACTCGGGCTCCGGCACCGCCGGCACGGGACCGGACCCCGCCTACGGAACCACCGGGACGGTGCCGGACTCGGGCTCCGGAGTCACCGGCGCAAGACCGGACTCCCGCTACGGGACCACCGGCACCGGGCCGAACCACGGCTACGGAACCACCGGCGCGAGGCCGGACTCCGGACTCGGGCTCTCCGGAGCCGGGGCGGACTCGGCCTTCGGCGCGACCGGCGCGGGACCCGACTCCGGGCTCGGAAGCACCGGCGCCGGGCCCGGCACGGCGTTCGGTGCCGCTGGCGGCAACAGACCGGGCAGCGGAGCCGCGTACAGCGCCGGAGCCGCGGGGGCGGGCGCGGCGTTCGGAGCCGTTGCCGTCGGCAGGCCGGGCGACGGCGGCGGTTCGGCTGCCGCCGCCGGTACGGGGCCGGGCGCGCCCCGGGCTTCGTACGGCGGCCCGGGAACCCCAGGGGCCCCGACCGCCTCCGCGGGCCCGCAGGCCCCGCAGAGCCCGGACACCCCGGGGAACCCGCTCGGCACGCCGACCCCGCAAACCCCGTACGACCACGGCACCCCGGGGAACCCGCTCGGCGCACAGACCCCACAGGCCCCCTACGACCACGGCGCCCCGGCAGGCCCGCCAGGAACGCCGGCGTACGGCCACGGCACCCCCGGCGGCCCACTCGGCATTCCCGCCCCGCGGGCCCCGCAGGACCACGCCGCCCCGCAGGGTCCTTACGGCCAGGGGACGCCCGGCTTCGCGCCGGGTCACGGCCCCCTCCTGCCCACGCCGTTCGGCGGCGGTGCCGCCCCGGCGTGGAGCCCCGCGCCGGACCGCCCCGCCGACGGCGGGGGCATGGCCGCCGCGTACACCGCGTGGGGCGCGGCCCCCGCGAGCGCCGACGGAGCCCCTCAGTGGAGCGCCGGGAGCGGCGCCGGCTCCGGGCGTGCGGGATACCCGGCCCCCGCCCCGGCCCCGGCCGGGACCCCGTACCGCGAGGAGACGCCCCGTCAGCTCCCGGCGGACACGTCCGACTTCGTGGGCGACGAGGAGTGCATCCGCCGCGTCGAGCAGGCCCTCCTCGGCGACGGCGAAAGCGGCGGCGTCCGCCGTGCCGTCGGCGTGGCCGTGATCGTCGGCAAGCCCGGCACCGGGAAGTCCACGCTGGCCACGCACATCGCGCACCGGCTCAGCGAAACCGCCTTCCCCGACGGCCAGTTGTACTGCGACCTGCGCGGCACCGGCACCCCCGCCACCTCCGGCGAGGTGCTGGGCCGGTTCCTGCGCGCACTCGGCATTCCGGGCCCGGTGCTCCCCGAGTCCCAGGACGAGCGGGCCGAGATGTACCGCACGCTCCTCGCCTCCCGCCGGGTGCTGGTGGTACTGGACGACGCCGCGTCGGAGAGCCAGATCCGGCCGCTGCTGCCCGGCAGCAACACGTGCGCGGTGCTGGTCACCAGCCGGGTCCGGCTCACCGGCCTGCCCGGCGCGCACCGCGTCGAGCTGGACGTGATGGGCACCGACCACGCCGTGGAACTGCTGGTCCGGGTGATCGGCCCGGACCGCGTCGCACGCGAGCCGGTGGCGGTCGAGGCGCTGATCCGGACCGTGGGCGGGCTGCCGCTCGCCCTGCGGATCGTCGCGGCCCGGCTGGCGGCCCGTCCGCACTGGACGCTGGCGTCGATGGTGCACCGGCTCGCGAACGAACGGCACCGCCTCGACGAGCTGACGCACGGCGAGATGACGATGCGGGCCAGCCTCTCCCTCACCCACGACGGGCTGGCCGCCGAGGACCGCCGGCTGCTGCGCCTGCTGAGCCTGGCCCAGGGGCAGACACTGCCGGGCTGGCTGGCCGGCGCGCTGCTGGACGATCCGCGCCCCTTCGCCTCGGATCTGCTGGAGCCGCTGGTCGACGTACAGATGCTGGACGTGGTCGGGATGGAGTCCACGGGCGGGTTCCGCTACCGCTTCCACGAGATCATCCGGGTGTTCGCGCGAGAGCAGCTGGCGGCGCACCACGAGGTGGCCGACCAGCACGCGGCGACGGCGCGGATGCTGGGCGGCTGGATGTCCCTGGCGGAGCAGGCCCACCGGCGCATCTACGGCGGGGACTTCACGGTGCTGCACGGCTCCGCGCCGCGCTGGGAGCCGCCGTCGGAGTGTGTGGACGAGCTGCTGGTGGATCCGCTGGGCTGGCTGGACAGCGAGCACGGGAACCTGGTGCAGGCTGTGGAGCACGCGGCCCGCGAGCAGATGGACGAGCTGTGCTGGGACCTGGCGACGACCCTGGCCACCCTGTTCGAGGGGCGTGGCTACCTCGACGACTGGGAGCGTACGCACCTGCTCGCGCTGGACTCGGTGCGCGCGGCGGGCAACACCCGGGGTACGGCCGCCCTGTTGAGCTCGCTCGGGGTGCTCCATCTGGGGCGCAGCCAGAGCGAGGAGTCCCGGTCGGCGCTGACGACGGCGCTCGGGCTGTTCCTGGAGCTGGAGGACCGGCAGGGGCAGGCGCTGTGCCACCGGGACCTGGCGCTGCTGGAGCGGATGCGGGGCAACGAGGACCACGCCCTCTCGCTGTACGACCGGGCCCTGCGGGATTTCGACCAGGCCGGGGACGTGGTGGGCCGGGCCATCGTGCTGACGCAGAGCGCGCACATCTGGATGCGGCGGGGGCAGAGTTCGGCGGCCCAGACCCGGCTGGACGAGGCGCTCGGGATCTACCGGTCGGTGGGTTACACGGGCGGGCAGGCCCGGACGCTGCGCCGGGCGGGGCAGCTGCTCCAGGGACAGGGGGAGCACGAGCGGGCGGTGACCACGTACACGGAGGTCCTGGAGCTGTGCCGGGAGAGCGGTGACGTGATCGGCGAGGGGCACCTGCTGCGGGACCTGGGGCACGCGCACGCCGAGATGGGGCGGTGCGAGGCGGCCCGCGGTTTCTACGCGCAGGCCCTGTCGGTGCGGGAGCAGATCATGGACCAGGGCGGAGCGGCGCTGGTGCGCCTGGACCTGGCGCGGCTGCTGACCGCGAACGGCGGCGCCGGGGAGCGTTCGCGGTCCCGGGAGTTGCTGGAGAGTGCGGTACGGGCGTTCCGCGACCGGGGGATGGAGCGGGAGCTGGCCGAGGCCGAAAGGCTGCTGGCCGCTCCGTGAGGGGCTGAGGGGGCTGAAGGGGCTGAAGGGGCTGAAGGGGCTGAAGGGGAGGATCCCCGGCCCTGGCCCCGGCCCCGCGGGGTCCGGGTCAGTCCCACGGGTTGGTGTCGGTGGAGCCGCTCGGCGTGGGGGTGGCCTGCGGGGCGGGGACGCCGGCGGTGGTACCGGTGACGGCCGGGCCGTCGGCCTGGGCGACCTGGGTGCCGAGGGCGGCGGCTCCGGCGATGGCGGCGGTGACGAGGGCGGCGCGCAGGGCGTGGGAGAGGTTCATCTCGGGTCCTTTCGTCGGTGCGCTCCGGGTTTCCGGGGCGCTTCCTGCTTTCTGGACCTCAACTTAGGGACGGCCGGAATCCCGGCACCGGCCCCGCCCCTATCCCCGCGCTATCACGGGCCGCCACGGCGGACCTATATTCCCGCTCGCGGTGATAGCGGCGTCCGCGGCCGGGACGGATCAGCCGGTGATGCCCCCGGGATAGCGCGCTGCCGACGATGGGGACCAGGAACCGGGCCGTCACCCCAGGCCCCGCCGTTCCCCCACACCGTCACCGGGAGCGACTCGATGAACGCCCATGTGAACACGGACTCGACCTCCCGGGTGGGAGCCTTGATACGGGCCCACCGGCTGCGTATCGGGCTCACCCAGCGGGAGCTGGCGGACCTTTCGACGATCAGCGTGCGGGCCATCCGCGATCTGGAGCAGGGCAAGGCGAGACGGCCCCGTCCCGACACGGTGCGGCTGATGGCGGACGCGCTGCGGCTGGGCCCGCGGGCCCGGGCCGCGCTGGAGGCCGCCGCCCAGCAGGGGCGGGCCGGCGGCCAGGGCTGGGGGCGGCCCCCGGCTCCGCCGACCGCGCTGCACGCGATGTCCGGGCGGGACGCGGAGACGGCCGTCCTGGAGCGGGAGCTTTCCGTGGGCGGCGAGCGGCTGGTGAACGTGGTGGGGCTCGGCGGGGTGGGCAAGACTCGGGTCGCGCTGGAGGTCGCCGAGCGGTTGCACGCGGCGGGCGTGCCGGTGCTGTGGCACGCCTTTCCGGGGGCGTCGGCGGACCATCTGGGATGCGCGGAGCCGGAGTCGGCTGCCCGGGTGGCGGCGACGGTGGCCGACCTCTACGGACCGCCTCCGGCGGACGCGGCGTACGGCGGGTGTGGCGCCGGTGCCGGTGCCTTCGGCGAGGCGGCGGGGGGCGGGCTGTTCGAACTGCTCGGTGAGCAGCGGGTGTTGCTCGTGCTCGACGGGGCCCCGGCGGTCGCTCCCCGGTTCGACCGGCTCACCGCGCTGCTGCGGGCCTGCCCCGGTCTGCGCGTGCTGGTCACCTCGGAGCGGCCGTGGGAGGTGCCGGGGGAACGGATCTTCCTGCTGTCCCCGCTGGAGGTCCCAGCCGAGGGCGCGGCGCCGGACGCCGCCGCCCTTGCCCCCGCCGTACGCGTGTTCCTCGACCATGTCCGGCGCGTGCGGCCCGAGTTCACCGCCGGTCCGGCCGATCTGGCCCGCGCGGCCCGGCTCTGCCGCCGCCTCGACGGGCATCCGGGGGCGCTCGCCGCCGCCGCGTCCTGGCTGGTGGTCTGCGATCTCACCACCCTGTGTCTCAGTCTCGACGCCGACCCGGTCGCCCTGCTGGACCACCTCGGCGGGGGCGCGGGGGCCGACCGCTTCCGGGCCGCCCTGCGGAGCCGGACGGACGGGCTCTCCGCCGGGGCCCGCGAGCTGCTGGACGCGCTGTGCGCGGGGGAGGCCGAGGACGCGGGGGCGGAGTTCGGCCTGACGGACGTGGCGGCCCTGACGGGGCGTGGCCTGCCGGAGTCCGGCCGGATGCTGCGCGAGCTGCTGATCAGCGGAACCGTACGGGCGGCGCCCGAGAGCGGCGGCTCCCGCTTCCGCGTACTGAGCCTGGTCCGCGCCGCCGCCCGCCGCACCCCCCAACGCGCCTGACACCCCGCCCCCCGAACAACCCGATCCCCCGGACCCCGCCGACCCGTCACCCGGACCCCGGCCGCTCTGCGCAGCGAGGGCGCGGGCCTCGTGGGGCCGAACCCCGGCCGGCGGCGAGAGGCACCCGCCCGGAGGGCAACTGCTCCCGGAGTGCCGGAGCAACTGCCGCCGTGGTGTTCGGCCCGCGGGTTGTATGACGTACGGCCGGACGGCAACGGCAACGGCACATCCGCCCCACCCCACCCCACCGCACCCTTCGAGGAGCCTCCGCATGTCTTCGACCGCGTCCGAACGGAGCAGCGCGCACGGGCCCGCCGCTGTGCGGCTGCCCCTGTCGGCGGCGCAGCGCGACATCTGGACGGCCCACGCCCTGGACGCCACCGGCAGCCGCTACAACATCGGCGAGTACCGGGAGCTCGTGGGCCCGCTGGACGCCGACCTGCTGGCCCGCGCCTGGTACCAGCTGGCCCGCGAGGCCGACGTGCTGCGCGTCCGGGGCACCGGCTCCGACGAGGACGGCGGCCTGTGGCAGCTGCTCCACCCCGACCCGGGCGAGCGGCGGCTGCGCGTCGTGGACCTGGACGCGGAGCCGGATCCGGTGGCGGCGGGCCGGGCCTGGATGGCGGCGGAGCTGGCGCGGCCGTTCGACCTGGCGGACGACTGGCTCACCCGGCACGTCCTGCTGAGGGCGGGCCGCACCGAGGGCGGCGAACGGCGCTGGTTCTACTTCCACGCCTTCCACCACCTGGTCGTCGACGGCATGGGCGTCGCCCTGCTCGACCAGCGGCTGGTCGAGCTGTACGAGCGGGGGTCGGCCGGGGAGCCCTGGGGGCCGAGTCCCTTCGGTTCCCTGGAGGCGCTGCTGGCCGAGGACGGCGCCTACCGGGCCTCCCCGGAGGGGGCCGCCGACCGCGCCCACTGGGCGGCACACCTGGCGGGGCTGCCGCAGACCCCGCGGCTGGGCGAGGGCCGGACCGGCCGTACGGCGCCGGGCGCGCTGCCCTTCGTACGGCGCACCGTGGTGCTGCCCGCGCAGCGGGCGGAGCGGCTGCGGGAGGTGGCGCGGGCCCACCGGACGCCGTGGACGATGCTGGTGATCGCCCTGGTCGCGGCGTACGTGCACCGGGTGAGCGGGAGTCCGGAGCTGGTGCTCGGGCTGCCGGTGACGGGCCGGCGCACCGACCTGGCCCGCCGTACGCCGGGGATGATGTCGAACGTGGTGCCGCTGCGGGTGGCGGTGCCCGCGGACGGGACGACGGGCGAACTGCTGGCGGCGGTGGTCGCGGAGGCCCGCCGGGGGCTGAAGCACCAGCGCACCCGGTACGAGGACATGTGCCGCGATCTGGGGCTGGGCGAGGCGGAGCGGCGGATCACGGCTCCCCTGGTCAACATCATGGCGTTCACGCCGGGCATGCGCTTCTGCGGGCTGCCGACCCTCCAGCACAACCTGGGCAACGGACCGGTGGAGGACCTGGCGGTCGGCGTGTACGACCTGGGGCCCGAGGACGGGCTGCGGATCGACTTCGACGCGGCGCCCGAGGTGTGCGACGTCGATGCGGTGGCGGCGCACCAGGACCGCTTCGTGCGGTTCGTGGAGTCGGTCCTGTCGGCGGGCGAACAACCGCTGTCCCGGATCGAGTTGCTGGGCACGGCGGAGCGGCGTCAGGTGCTGGACGAGTGGACGGGCATCCGCGCCGACACCGGGAAGGCCACCCTCGTCGAACGGTTCGAGGAGCAGGTCCGGCTGCGTCCGACGGCCCGCGCCCTGGTCTTCGGCGGCCAGGAGCTGACCTACGCGGAGCTGGACGCCCGCGCCAACCGGCTCGCCCACCACCTCGCCGCCACCGGCCTCGGCCGCGGCGACCTCGCCGGCATCCTCCTCGACCGCGGACCCGACTTCGCCGTCGCCCTCCTCGCCGTCGTCAAGACCGGCGCCGGATACGCCCTCCTGGACCCCGAGTTCCCCGACGAACGCCTGGCCGGCACCGCCCGCGACGCCTCCCTCAGCACCCTCGTCACCGACACCCGCCACCACACCCGGCTGCCCGACACCGGCGGATCCCCCTGGGTGACGGTCCGCGTGGACACGGAGGCCGATTCCATCGCCGCACGACCGACCGTCCCGCTGGAAGCGCCGCTGACCTGGGACGACGTCGCCTGTGTGATGTTCACGTCCGGCTCCACCGGACGCCCGAAGGGCATCCTGTCCTCCCACCGCAACCTGGTCTCCACCCTCACCGCCCAGACCTACGCCACCTTCGGCCCAGGTGAAACCTTCCTCCAGTGCTCCCCCGTCTCCTGGGACGCCTTCAGCCTCGAATTCTGGGGCGCCCTCCTCCACGGCGGCACCACCGTCCTCCAGCCGGGACAGCGCCCCGAACCGGCCCTGATCGCGGAGCTGTCGCGCCGGCACCGGGTGACGATGCTCCAGCTGTCCTCCAGCCTCTTCAACTACCTCACCGACGAACACCCCGACACCTTCACCACCACCCGCATCGTCTACACCGGCGGCGAACCCGCCTCCCCCACCCACGTCCACCGTCTCCACGGGCTCCGGCCCCACCTCACCATCACCAACGGGTACGGGCCCGCCGAGTCCATGGGCTTCACCACGACCCACACCGTCGCGCCCACCGCCGAGGTCCAGGGCCCGCTGCCCATCGGCCGCCCCCTCACCAACAAGCACGCCTACGTCCTGGACGCACGGCTGCGCCCCTCCCCTCCCGGGACGACGGGCGAGCTCTACCTCTCCGGCGACGGACTCGCCCACGGCTACCTCGCCCAGCCCACCACCACCGCGACCCACTTCATCCCCAACCCCTACGGACCCCCCGGCAGCCGCCTCTACCGCACCGGCGACCAGGCCCACTGGGACACCCACGGCAACCTCCACTACACCGGCCGCACCGACACCCAGATCAAGATCCGCGGCTTCCGCATCGAACCCACCGAAATCGAAACCACCCTCACCACCCACCCCCACATCACCCAGGCCACCCTGCTCCACTCCGACGGGCAGCTGACGGCCTACGTGACCGCCGCTCCCGGCGCCCCGGCCCCGGCCCCCGAAGCGCTGCGCGCCTGGCTGCGCGAGCGGCTGCCCGAGCACATGGTCCCCGCCCGGTTCGCCGTCCTGGACCGGCTGCCCCTCACCCCCAACGGGAAGATCGACAAGGCCGCCCTCCCGGTGGTCGAGGCGGCGCCCACCGCCGGGGGCCGCGCGCCGCGCACCGAGACGGAAGAGCTCGTACGGACCCTCGTGAGCGAGGTGCTCGGCAGCCCGGCGCCCCTGTCCATGGACGACGGGTTCTTCGACCACGGCGGCCACTCCCTCCTCGCCGCCCGCCTCACGAACCGCATCGCCTCCACCCTCGGCGTCACCCTCACCCTGCGCGACGTCTTCCAGCACCCCACCCCCGCCGCCCTGACGCGCAGGATCGAGGAGGCCGGCGACCGGCCCGCGCTGCCGCCCCTGCGGCGTGCGGCGGAGCGTCCCGAGCGGCTGCCGCTGTCCTTCGCCCAGCAGCGGCTGTGGCTGGTCGCGGGGCTCGGCGGCCCGGGGGCGACCGCGTACAACGTGCCGATGGCGGTCCGGCTGGAGGGCGAGCCGGACGTGCCCGCGCTGCGCGCCGCCTTCGAGGACCTGGCCGCCCGCCACGCACCGCTGCGGACCCGGTTCGCCACCGCGGACGGGGACCCGTACCAGATCGTCGACCCGGTTCCCGCGCCCGCGTTCGAGCTGCGCGACGTCACTCCCGGCAGTCTCGAAGAGGAACTGCTCGCCGCTGCCCGCCACTCCTTCGACCTGACCGCCGAACACCCGCTGCGCGTCACCCTGTTGCGCTCCGGGGAGGGTGCGTACACGCTCCTGGTCCTGCTGCACCACATCGCCACCGACGGGCAGTCCCTGCGCCCGCTGTTCGAGGACCTGTCCCACGCCTACGCGGCCCGGCTGGCGGGCGCCGCCCCCGACTGGGAGCCCCTGCCGGCCGATTACGCCGACTTCGCGCTCTGGCAGCGCACCACCCTCGCGGGCGACCCGCTGGAGACCCGGCTGGCCCACTGGAGGACGGCGCTGGCCGGGCTCCCCGAGGAGCTGGGGCTGCTCCCCGACCGGCCGCGTCCGCCGGTGGCGGGGCAGCGCGGCGGGGCGGTCCGGGTGGACTTCGGGACGGACCTGTACGAGCGGGTGGTGGAGCTGGCGCGGGCCGAGCGGTGCACCCCCTTCATGGTGCTGCAGGCCGCGCTCGCGGCGACGCTGACCCGGCTGGGCGCGGGCACCGACGTGCCGCTCGGCTCACCGGTCGCGGGCCGGTCCGACGAGGCCCTGTCGGGGCTCGTGGGCTTCTTCGTGAACACCCTGGTGCTGCGTACCGACACCTCGGGGAACCCGGCCTTCCGGGAGCTGCTGGCCCGGGTGCGCAGCGCCGACCTGGACGCCTTCGCCCATCAGGACGCCCCGTTCGACCTGGTGCTGGAGGCCCTGAACCCGGTGCGGTCCCTGGCCCGGCATCCGCTGTTCCAGGTGTGCCTGGCGCTGGAGTCGGGTCCCGGGGTCTCGCCCGTGCTGCCCGGGCTGCGGGCCGGTGAGGCGGAGCCGCTGGCCACCGGGGCCGTCAAGTTCGACCTGGAGTTCCTGCTGCGCGCCGACGGGGCCTCCGGTCTGACGGGGGCGGTGCTCTACAGCTCCGACCTGTACGAGCGGGCCACCGTGGAGCGGATGACCGGCATGCTGCGGCGGACGCTGGAGCAGGTGGCGCGCGAACCGGGGGTCCGGCTGTCGGAGCTGGAGCTCCTGGACGGGGCCGGGCGCCGGCAGGTGCTGGAGGAGTGGACCGGTGTCCGTACCGACACCGCCCCGGCGACCCTCGTCGAACGGTTCGAGGAGCAGGTCCGGCTGCGTCCGACGGCCCGCGCCCTGGTCTTCGGCGGCCAGGAGCTGACCTACGCGGAACTGGACGCCCGCGCCAACCGGCTCGCCCACCACCTCGCCGCCACCGGCCTCGGCCGCGGCGACCTCGCCGGCATCCTCCTCGACCGCGGACCCGACTTCGCCGTCGCCCTCCTCGCCGTCGTCAAGACCGGCGCCGGATACGCCCTCCTGGACCCCGAGTTCCCCGACGAACGCCTGGCCGGCACCGCCCGCGACGCCTCCCTCACCGCCCTCGTCACCGACACCCGCCACCACACCCGGCTGCCGGAAGGACCGTGGCGCAGCACCCTGGTCGACGCCGGGCGCGAGGAGATCGCCGACTGCTCCGAGGAGCCCCTCGAAGTAGCGCTGACCTGGGACGACGTCGCCTGCGTGATGTTCACCTCCGGCTCCACCGGACGCCCGAAGGGCATCCTGTCCTCCCACCGCAACCTGGTCTCCACCCTCACCGCCCAGACCTACGCCACCTTCGGCCCAGGCGAAACCTTCCTCCAGTGCTCCCCCGTCTCCTGGGACGCCTTCAGCCTCGAATTCTGGGGCGCCCTCCTCCACGGCGGCACCACCGTCCTCCAACCGGGACAGCGCCCCGAACCGGCCCTGATCTCCGCACTCGCCCAGCAGCACCGGGTGACGATGCTCCAGCTGTCCTCCAGCCTCTTCAACTACCTCACCGACGAACACCCGGACACCTTCACCACCACCCGCATCGTCTACACCGGCGGCGAACCCGCCTCCCCGACGCACGTGGAGCGGCTGCACGGGCTGCACCCGCGGGTCACGATCACCAACGGGTACGGGCCGGCCGAGTCCATGGGCTTCACCACCACCCACACCACCGACCCCAACGTCCCCGCGACCGGCCCCCTCTCCATCGGCCGCCCCCTGACCAACAAGCACGCCTACGTCCTCGACGCCCACCTCTCCCCCACACCGCCCGGGACGACAGGGGAGCTCTACCTCTCCGGCGACGGACTCGCCCACGGCTACCTCGCCCAGCCCACCACCACCGCGACCCACTTCATCCCCAACCCCTACGGACCCCCCGGCAGCCGCCTCTACCGCACCGGCGACCAGGCCCACTGGGACACCCACGGCAACCTCCACTACACCGGCCGCACCGACACCCAGATCAAGATCCGCGGCTTCCGCATCGAACCCACCGAAATCGAAACCACCCTCACCACCCACCCCCACATCACCCAGGCCACCCTCGCCACGCATCCGGACCACCACCGCACGCCCCAGCTGACCGCCTATCTGGTCACCACCGACGAGGCCCTCTCCCCCCAGGACGTCCGCCTGTGGCTGCGCACGCTCCTGCCCGACCACATGGTCCCGGCCTTCGTCGTCCTGCTGGACCGGCTGCCGCTCACCCCCAACGGGAAGATCGACAAGAGCGCCCTGCCCGCACCGCAGGCGGTCACCACGGCGGGCGGACGCGCCCCGCGCACCCCGCTGGAGGAGAAGGTGCGCACCTGGTTCGGGGAGGCGCTGGCCGCCCCCTCCCCGCTGTCGATCGACGACGACTTCTTCGACCAGGGCGGCCACTCCCTCCTCGCCGCCCGCCTCACGAACCGCATCGGCACCGCCCTCGGCGTCACCCTCACCCTGCGCGACGTCTTCCAGCACCCCACCCCCGTCACCCTCGCCCGGCACATCGAGACCCGGCTGCTGTCCGCGGGGGCGCCCGCTCCCCGGCGCGCCCGGCCCGCGCTCCGCCGCCGCACCCCCGACCAGGAACGGAGTTCCTCATGAGCACCACCGACCAGGACCAGGCCGACTTCACCCCCGCGCCGGACGACGTGGTCTGGGACCTGCCGGGCGAGGGCCCGCAGCGCACGGCGCTGCTGGTCCTGCCGCACGCCGGCGGCAACGCCCACGCCTACGCGGAGTGGCGCGCCCACCTGCCGGCCGACGTCCGCCTGCTGATCGGCCAGTACCCGGGCCGGGGCGCCCGGTTCGCCGAGGACCTCCCCCGGGACATCGCCGACCTGGCCGGTCCGGTCGTGGCGGCGCTGCCCGACGGGGTCACCGAGGACCTGGTGGTGCTCGGGCACAGCATGGGCTCGCTCGTGGCCTTCGAGGTCGTCCGCAGCCTGGAGGCGTCCGGCCGGCCGCCCCGCGCCCTGGTCGCCTCGGCCTGCCGGGCCCCGTTCCTGGCCAACCCGTGCGCCGTGCACCCGGAGCGGCTGGACGACGACGAGCTGGTCGCCGCCATCAAGGAGCGCGGCGGCACCGACGACGGCATCCTCGACGAGCCGGAGCTGCGGGAGATCATCCTGCCGTCCATCCGGGCCGACTTCGCCATCGACGACGTCTACCGCTGCGCGGAGTCCGAGGCCCGGGTGGCCTGCCCGGTGACGGTGATCGGCGGGGACGCGGACCCGGTCGCCCCGGCGGCCTCGCTGATCCGCTGGGCGCAGATCACCGACCGCGCGTTCGCCTCGTACGTGCTGCCGGGAGGCCACTTCTACTTCCAGGAACAGCTGCCGGAGTTCTTCTCCGTGCTCGGTCCGGTCGTCGGCGGGCACGCCGCCGCCCCGGCCGCCGCCTGACCGCGCCGCGCGGCCCCGCTCCCCTCGTCTCCGCATCCCCTCGTCTCCGCTCCCCTCGTCTCCGCATCCCCTTAAGGACGTTCGATGACCACGTACGCAGAGTCCCCGGCCCCGGCGGCCGGCTTCGCCCCGGTGCGCGAGCCCGGCAAGCCCGTCGTCGTGCACGCCCCCGCCGGTCTGGACGCGGCCTCCGCCGCCGCCTGGCTGACCGCCCACCGTGCCGACGTCCAGGCCGAGTTGCTGCGCAGCGGGGCCGTACTCCTGCGGGGGCTGCCCGTCGAGGACGCGGCCTCCTTCGCCGCCGCCCGGGACGCGCTGATCGAGCGGCGCGCCGGGTACAAGGAGAAGGCCACCCCGCGCACCGACTTCGGCGAGGGCGTCTTCTCCTCCACCGACCTGCCCGCGGTCCAGCCGATCCGGCTGCACAACGAGAACAGCTACACCCTCGACTTCCCCGGGGTGCTGCTGTTCGGCTGCGTGACCGCGCCCGAGGAGGGCGGGGCGACCACCGTCGGCGACATGCGCGAGGCGCTGCGGCTGCTGCCGCCGGAGCTGGTCGAGCGGTTCGAGCGGGCCGGCTGGCTGCTCGTGCGCAACTACTCCGAACTGGCCGGGCTGCCCTGGTACAAGACCTTCGCCACCGAGGACAGGGCGGTCGCCGAGGCCTACTGCGAGGAGAACACCGTCGGCTACGAGTGGGTCGAGGAGGACGACTCGATGATCACCCGGCAGCGGCGCTCCGCGGTCGTCACCCACCCCGTGACGGGCGAGCGGACCTGGTTCAACCACTTCGCCTTCTGGAACAGCCGCACCCTGGACCCGGACGTCCGCGAGGTCCTCGTCGAGACGTACGGGGAGGACGGGCTGCCCTTCAACACCTACCTGGGCGACGGCTCCCGGCTCACCGACGCCGAGGTCGACGCGGTCAACGCCGTCTACGACCGGGTCACGGTCCGCGAAACCTGGCAGCGGGGCGACCTGATGCTCGTCGACAACATCCTGTGCGCGCACGGCCGCGAGGCCTACAAGGGCGACCGGAAGATCCTCGTCGCCATGGGCGAGCCCGTCGCCCTGGCCGACTGCGCGCCCGCCACCCAGCCGTCCACCACCGTCTTCACCGGGGAGTGACCGTCATGACCGCCGTACTTCCCGAGCGTCCCGGCACCCGTACGGGCGCCGCAGCCGTCCCCGACCTGCTGGAGCGTCTCGCCCTGGCCCCCGCCGACCGGACCGCCGTCGTCGCGGACGGGCGCGCCAGGAGCTTCGGCGAGCTGCGCGCCGAGGCCATGCGGATCGCGGGCCGCCTCGCCGCCCGCGGCGTCGGGCCGGAGAGCGTGGTCGCGCTGTGCCTGCCGCGCGGCGCGGAGCTGGTCGCCGCGCTGGTCGGGACCCTGACCGCGGGGGCCGCCTACCTGCCCGTGGACCCGAAGCTGCCGGCCGAGCGGCGGCGCTACCTCGTCGAGGACGCGGGTGCCGACCTGGTCGTCACCGCCGCCGGCGCCGCCGCGCCCCTCGCCGACGGCGTACCGCACGTGGCCGTGTCCGCGCTGGCCGCGCCCGGCCCGGAGCTCCCGTACGTCCCGGTGGCCGTCTCCGGCGACACCCTGGCCTACGTCATCTACACCTCCGGTTCCACGGGCCGCCCCAAGGGCGTGGAGATCGGCCGGGCCGCCGCGTCCGCGCTGCTCGCCGAGCTGGAGGGCGCGGGCATCGCCGTCACCGAGGGCGGGCGGGTCGGCTGGAACGCCTCGCCGTCCTTCGACGCCTCCGTGCAGCAGTGGGTCCGCCTGTGCCGCGGCGACACCCTGGTGATGATCGACGACGAGACCCGCGCGGACCCGGCGCTGCTGGCCCGGCTGGTCGACGAACAGGCCCTGACCGACCTGGACATCACCCCCGCGCACGCCGATCCCCTGCTGGACCTGCTCACCCCGGACGGCGGCCCGCGCCCGCTGACCCTGCTGATCGGCGGCGAGGCCGTCAGCCCCGCGCTGTGGCGGCGCCTGGCCCGGCTCGGGGAACGGGGGGTGCTGCGCACGGTCAACCTGTACGGGCCCACCGAGTGCACGGTCGACGCCACGGCCGGCTGGGTGGACGGCGCCGACATGCCGCACATCGGCAGCGCCCTGCCGGGCCTGCGCACGCGGGTCCTGGACGAGGAGCTGAACCCGGTCGCCGAGGGCGGCAGCGGCGAGCTGTACCTGGCGGGGCCCCGCGTGGGCCGCGGCTACCGGGGCCGGCCGGCGCTGACCGCCGAGCGGTTCGTGGCCGACGCCGCCGGGGAGGCGCACGGCGGCCGCATGTACCGGACGGGCGACCTCGTACGGCTCCTGCCCGGCGGCCGGCTGGCCTACCTGGGGCGGGCCGACGGGCAGGTCAAACTGCGCGGCCACCGCCTCGAACTCCCCGAGGTCGAGGCCGCGGTGGCCGCCGTCCCCGGGGTCGCCGAGGCCGCCGTCGTACTCCGCGACGACGTCCACGGGGCGCCGGGCCTGGTGGCCTACTACCGGGCCGCCGGACCCGTCACCGAAGCCGGGCTGCGCGAACGGCTCACGGCCGTGCTGCCCGCGTACATGGTCCCGGCGGCCTTCGTGGCCCTGGAGCGGTTCCCGGTCACCGTCAACGGCAAGGTGGACCGGGCCGCGCTGCCCGCCCCGGCACCCGCGCCCGCGCCCGCCCCGGCCGGGGACGCCGGCGCGCCGGAGCTGACCGCCTCGCAGACGCTGATCGCGGGCGTCTGGGCCGCCGTCCTCGGCGCCCCGCACGTCGGCCCGGACGACAACTTCTTCAAGCTGGGCGGCCATTCGCTGCTCGCGATCAAACTGGTCTCGCGGGTCCGCGCCGAACTGGGCGTCTCCCTCCCGGTGAAGGCCGTCTACGCCAACCCGCGCCTGCGGGACCTGGCCGCCCACCTCGACACCCTGGTCGCGGCCGCCGCGAGCCCGAACTCCTGAAGGACATGACCGTGATCCCGTTGTCGTACGCCCAGCGCCGGCTGTGGTTCCTGGGCCGGCTGCACGGCCCTTCCGCCACCTACAACGCCCCGGTCGTCCTGCACCTCGACGGCGAACCCGACGCCGGGGCCCTGGCCCTCGCGCTGGCCGACGTCGTGGAGCGGCACGAGGTGCTGCGCACCGTACTGCCGGCCGGGCCCGACGCGGAGCCGTACCAGCGGGTGCTGGACGAGGCGCCCACGGCGCGGCTCACCGCCGAGGAGTGCGCGCCGGACCTACGGGACGCACGGGTGGCCGCCTTCGTCCGGCAGCCTCTGGACATCACCGCCGAACCCCCGCTGCGAGCCCGGCTGTTCCTGCCGGGCGACGGGACCTCCACCCTGGTGCTGCTGATCCACCACGTGGCGACCGACGGCTGGTCGCTGCGCCCCCTGCTGCGCGACCTGGCCGGGGCCTACGCCGCCCGGCTGGCCGGGCGGGCCCCCGACGCGGAGCCGCTGCCCGTGCAGTACGCGGACTACGGCCAGTGGCAGCACGAGCTGCTCGGTGACCCCGCCGACCCGGACAGCCTGGCCGCCGAGCAACTGGCGTACTGGCGGGCCGCGCTGGAGGGCGCCCCGGCGGTCGTCGACCTGCCGGCCGACCGGCCCCGCCCCGCCGAGCCCTCGGGCCGGGGCGCCACGCTGACGGCCCGGCTGGACGCGGCGGCGCACGGCGGGCTGCTCGCCCTGGCGCGCGGCCACCGGGCGAGCCCGGCCATGGCGGCCCGCGCCGCCCTCGCCGCGGCCCTGTCGGCGGCCGGAGCGGGCGAGGACCTCGTGATCGGCACCCCGGTCGCGGGCCGCCCCGACGAGGACCTCTACGACCTGGTCGGCTTCTTCGTCAACTCCCTCGCGCTGCGCACCGACCTGTCGGGCGACCCGGCCGTCGGGGAGCTGCTGGAGCGGGTGCGCGACGCGGACCTGGCGGCGTACGAGCACCAGGAGCTGCCCTTCGACCTGCTGGTGGAGCGGCTCAGCCCGGAACGGGCCCTGGGCCACCACCCCTTCTTCCAGGTGATGCTGACCGTGGACTCGGGCGGCGCCGGCGCAGGACCGGAAGGCGGCCGGGTGGAGCTGGGCGGCGGCATCGGCGGAACACTCGCCGAAGCCGACCTGGACTCGGCCAAGTTCGACCTGACCTGGTACTGCCGCGAGCTGCACACGGCCGGGGGCCGCCCCGACGGGATCGAGATCGCCCTCCAGTACGCCACCGACCTCTTCGACGAGGAAACGGCCCGCCTGCTGCTGGAGCTGTACGTACGGACCCTCGAAGCCTTCGCCGCCGAACCCGCGGCCCGCCTGAGCGCCCTCGGCCCGGCGTCCGGTCCGCAGGCACGGGCCCTGGCCGCGCGGGGGCGCAGCACCCTCCCGGCCGCCGCGCCCGCCCCGCGCGATGCCGTCCCGGCCCGCCGTGACGTGCTCTCGCCCCGGGAGGAGATCCTGTGCGGCCTCTTCGCGGAGGTCCTCGGGCGCGGGGAGGGCGCGGAGTTCGCCGCCGACGCGAACTTCTTCAAGTCGGGCGGGCATTCGCTGCTCGCGAGCAAGCTGGTGAACCGGATCCGGGGCGCGCTCGGCCTGGAGCTGGGCATCCGGGACCTGTTCCTCGCGCCGACCCCGGCCGCCCTGCACCGGCGGCTGGCCGGAGCGGGCCCCGAGGGGGCGGCCCGGCCCGCGCTGGTCCCCGTACCGGACCGGCCCGGGCGGATCCCGCTGTCGGCCGCGCAGCGGGCGCTGTGGCTGCTGGACCGGATCGAGGGCCCCTCGGCGACCTACAACGCGCCGCTGGTGCTGCGCCTGGAGTCGGTTCCGCGGGCCGCCGCGCTGGAGGCCGCGCTCGCCGACCTCGTCACCCGGCACGAGGTGCTGCGCACGGTGTACGGGGCCGAGGGCGGCGAGCCGTACCAGCGGGTGCTCGCCCCGGCCGGGGTGCCGCTGGAGGTGGAGGCCTGCGCGCCCGGCGAACTGGACGCGCTGGTCGACTCCTTCGGCCGGGAGCCCTTCGACCTGGCGCTGCGGCCGCCGCTGCGGGCCCGGCTGTTCGTACCGGGCGACGGCGGTGCGGTGCTGGTGCTGCTGGTCCACCACATCGCCACCGACGGCTGGTCCCTGGCCCCGCTGCTGCGGGACCTGGGCGCGGCGTACGGGGCCCGGTGCGCGGGGCGCGCCCCCGAACTGCCGCCGCTGCCGGTGCAGTACGCCGACTACGCGCTGTGGCAGCGCGAGCTGCTGGCCGACCCGGACTCCCTGCTCGGCTTCTGGCGCGGGGCCCTGGCCGGGATGCCGGCGCGGACCGCGCTGCCCGCCGACCGGCCGCGCCCGGCGGAGCCCTCGGGCCGGGGCGCCACCGTGTCGGCCGCGGTCGGCGCGGACGCCCACCGGACCCTGGCCGGGCTGGCGCGGGAGCGGCGGGCGAGCCTGTTCATGGTGGTCCGAGCTGCGCTGGCGGCGGCCCTGGCGGCCACCGGCGCGGGCGAGGACCTGGCGATCGGCACCCCGGTCGCGGGCCGCCCCGACCAGGACCTGCACGAGCTGGTCGGCTGCTTCGTCAACTCGCTGGTGCTGCGCACCGACCTGTCCGGCGACCCGTCCGTCGGGGAGCTCGTGGAGCGGGTCCGGGACGCGGACCTGGCGGCCTTCGACCACCAGGACCTGCCCTTCGACGTCCTGGTGGAGCACCTGGCCGAGCCGGGCCGGGTCCTGGGCGAACACCCCTTCTTCCAGGTGATGCTGACCGTGCGGGAGGCCGCCGACGAGCGGGTCTCGCTCGGCCCGGTCGCGGGCCGGGTCGGGAGCACCGACCTGGGCGCCGCCAAGTTCGACCTGAGCTTCCACTGCGCCGGGCGGCACACCGCCGACGGCGCCCCGGACGGCCTCGACGTGCACGTGCAGTACGCCACCGACCTCTTCGACGAGGACACGGCCCGGCTGCTGCTGGAGGTCTGCGTACGGGCCCTCGAAGCCTTCGCCGCCGGTCCGGCGGCCCGCCTCGGCTCCCTGGACCTGGTCCGGGAGCCGGAGCGGCGGAACCTGGAGCGGCGCCGGGACCGGCTGCGGGAGGCGCTCGCCGCCACGGCGGCGGAGCCTGCCCCGGCGGCAGCGCCGTCCTCCCCGCGCGAGGAGATCCTGTGCGGACTGTTCGCCGAGGTGCTGGGCGCGGAGCGGATCGCCGCCGACGCCAACTTCTTCAAGTCGGGCGGGCATTCCCTGCTGGCCAGCCGGCTCGTCAACCGGATCCGGGCCGTGCTCGGCGTGGAGGCGGGCATCCGGGACCTGTTCCTGGCCCCCACCGCGGCGGCCCTGCACCGCCGCCTCGGGACGGGCGCCGGGGCGGGGGCGGCGCGGCCCCCGCTGCTGCCCGTGGCGGACCGGCCGGAGCGGGTGCCCCTGTCGTACGCGCAGCGGCGGCTGTGGTTCCTCGACCAGCTCCAGGGGCCGTCCGCCACCTACAACATCGCGCTGGTGCGGCGCCTGGAACGGCCCCTGGAACCGGTGGCGCTCGCCGGGGCACTGGCGGACCTCGCCACCCGGCACGAGGTGCTGCGCACCGTGTACGGGACCGAGGGCGGGGAGCCGTACCAGCGGGTGCTGGAGGGGGCCCGGCCGCAGCTGGAACTGGTGCACGCGGCGGACGTGGCGGCGGCCGTCGACGCGGCGGCCGGGCACGTCTTCGACCTGACGCGGGACCTGCCGCTGCGGGCCTGGCTGTTCCTGCCGGAGGACGGGGGTCCGCAGACCCTGGTGCTGCTCCTGCACCACATCGCGGCGGACGGCTGGTCCACGGGGCCGCTGCTGGCCGACCTGGCGGCGGCGTATGCGGCGCGGGCGGCGACGGGCCGGGAGCCGGGCTGGTCCCCGCTGCCGGTGCAGTACGCGGACTACACGCTGTGGCAGCGGGAGCTGCTGGCCGACCCGGGCGCCCCGCTCGGGTTCTGGCGGGAGGCCCTGGCCGGGCTCCCGCCGCTGATCGACCTGCCCACGCAGCGGCCCCGGCCGGCCCTGCCGTCGGGACGGGGTGCGGTCACCGGCTTCGAGGTGGACGCCGGCACGCACCGCGCGCTGCTGCGGATCGCGCACTCCCGGGGCGCCACCCTGTTCATGGTGGTGCAGGCGGCGCTGGCGGCGGCCCTGACCCGGGCCGGGGCCGGGACCGACCTGGCCGTCGGCACGACGGTCGCCGGGCGCGCCGACGACGCGCTGTCGGGGCTGGTGGGCTTCTTCGTCAACACGCTGGTGCTGCGCACCGGCACGGAGGGGGACCCCGCCTTCGAGGAGCTCGTCGACCGGGTGCGGGAGGCGGACCTGGCGGCGTACGCGCACCAGGACCTGCCGTTCGATCTGCTGGTGGAGGCACTCAACCCGCACCGGTCCTCGGCACACGACGCGCTGGTGCAGGTGATGCTCCAGGTGAACCCGGTTCCGGCCGGGGTGTCCGGCGGGCCGCTGGCGGGGACGGAGGGCGCCTTCACCGCGCGGACGGCGAAGTCGGAGCTGACCTTCGCCCTGACGGAGCGGCCGGCCGGCGGTCTGTCGGGGGTGCTGGAGTACGCCACCGACCTGTACGGGCCCTCGGGCGCGGCCCGGCTGGCGCAGCTGCTTGTGTCGGCGCTGGAGCTGTTCGCCGCCGACCCGTCACGGCGCGTGTCCGCCCTGCCTGCCCCGGCCGGCCGGCGTCCCGCACGGCCGCTCGCCGGGGGCTACCGGGTCGATCCGGCCCGGGTGGAGGCTGTCCTGACGGAGCATCCGGCGGTGGTGTCGGCGCGGGCCCGGGTGGAGGGCGACCGGCTGATCGCGCGGGCCGTGGCCCCGGCCGGGGCGGTGACGGAGGCCGAGCTCCAGGCCTGGGCGGCGGACCGGCTGCCGGACTACGAGGTCCCGGCGGCCGTCCTGCTGCCCGGGGCCCCGGCCGCGCCGGACCCGGCCCCGGCTCCCACGCCCCCTCTGACGGACACGCTGCTGCGGCTCTTCGCGGAGGTGCTGGAGCGGGGCCGGATCGGCCCGGACGACAACTTCTTCAAGTCCGGGGGCCATTCGCTGCTCGCGGTACGGCTGGTCAACCGGGTACGTGCGGAACTCGGCCGCGAACTGACCCTGCGCGAGGTGTTCCGCCACCCCACCCCGGCCGGGCTGGCGACCCTGCTGTCGAAGCCCCCCGCCACGGGCCCGACACCGCCCCCGGCCCCGGCCCTGCGCCGCCGCACCCACGCGGGCACCCGCGTCAGGCAGCCGTAGCCCGAGCCGGCGGTCCGCCGCCCGGCTCACGCCCCCGGCGTCCGGCCCCTGCCCCTGCGGGCGGGGGCCGGACGCACCCGGTACGGCGGCAGTCCGCAGCGGCAGCGACGGGGTGGGGAGCTGCCGGAGGGACTGCCCGCCGGGGGCGGGGGCGGTGCCTAGCGTGGGGGCACGGACTGCGGTCCGCTCCCACCCCCTCGCCTGGAGGCCCCGCGATGCCCTCGACCGCCCCCACCGCCCGCGCCGTCCTGGACGGCGGCCCGGCGATCACCCCGGCTCCCGGTGTGCTCGACCGGCTCGACGCCCGGGTCGCCGCCGGCCCCGGGCGGCTCGCGCTGGTGCACGGCACGCGCCGGATGACGTACGGGCAGCTGGCCCTGGCGGTGGCGCTGCGGGCCGACGCGCTGACCGCCGAAGGGGCCGGTCCCGGGCGCCTGGTGGCCGTGCACCGCCCGCGCGGCATCGACGCCGTCGTCGGGCTGCTCGCCGCGCTGCGCACCGGTGCGGCCTACCTCCCGCTGGACCCGGCCGCACCGGCCGCCCGCAACGCGGCGATCCTCGCCGACTGCACCGGGCGGGACGACATCACCCTGGGCACCGGCGAGTTCACCCTGCCGGGCCCCGGTGTGACCCCCGGATCCGCCTACGTGATCTACACCTCCGGCTCCACCGGCACCCCCAACGGCGTCGTCGTCGGACACCGCGCCCTGGCCCACTTCACGGCCGGGGCGACCGCCCGCTACGGGATCACCGCCGAGGACCGGGTGCTCCAGTTCGCGCCGCTGCACTTCGACGCGAGCGTCGAGGAGGTCTTCCTGACCCTCGGCGCGGGCGCCGCCCTGGTCCTGCGGGACGAGGAGATGCTCGACGTCCCCGGCCTCCTCGCGGGCTGCGCCGCGCACGGGGTGACGGTCCTCGACCTCCCGACCGCGTACTGGCACGAGCTGACGCACGCCCTCGCCTCGGGCGTGGACCGGCTGCCGCCCGCCCTGCGGACCGTGGTCATCGGCGGCGAGGCCGCCCTGCCCGAGCGGGTCGCGCAGTGGTGCGCGGCCGTGGACCCGGACCGGGTGCGGCTGCTGAACACCTACGGGCCGACCGAGGCCATCGTCGTGGCCACCGTCGCCGACCTCTCCCGGCACCGCGGCGGGCCGGTGCCGATCGGCACCCCCCTCCCCGGGGTGCGGGCCGCCGTCGTCGACGGCGAACTGTGGCTGCTGGGCGGGTCCCTCGCCGAGGGCTACCTCGGCCGGCCGGAGCTGACCCGCACCCGGTTCACCACGCTGGAAGGGGAGCGCGCGTACCGGACCGGCGACCTGGTCCACGTACGGCCCGACGGCCAGCTCGGCTTCCGGGGGCGGGCCGACGACGAGGTGAAGATCAACGGGCACCGGGTGGACCCGGCCTCCGTGGAGTCGGTGCTGACCGCCCACCCCGGGGTCCGCGAGGCGGCCGTGGTGGCGCCGACGGGCGCGGACGGGGTCCTGCGGCTGGCCGCCTTCGTCGTCGCCGACGAGGGGGTGGGCGCGGCGGAGCTGCGCGACCGGGTACGGGCCGCGCTCCCCGCGGCGGCCGTCCCCGGGACCGTGACCCTCCTGCCCGCCCTGCCCCGGACGCCCTCCGGGAAGATCGACCGCAAGGCGCTGCGGGCCCCGGCCGGGGACCAGGAGCCGGACCACGATCCGTACGCGGTCTTCGCCGGAGAGGTGCTGCCCGCCGAGGACCGGGTCCCGCTGTCCTACGCCCAGCGGCGCCTGTGGTTCCTGGCGGGCCTGGAGGGACCCTCGGCCACCTACAACCTGCCGCTCGTGCTGCGCCTGGACGCCGTCCCCGACCCGGACGCGCTCCGGGCGGCCCTCGCCGACGTCGTGGAACGGCACGAGGTGCTGCGCACCGTCTACCCGGCGGTGGACTCCGAGCCCTACCAGCACGTCCTCCCGGCCCCCCAGGTGCCGCTCGCGGTGCGTGCCTGCGCGCCCGGGGAGGTCGCGGAGCTGGTGGCCGGCTTCACCGGCGCCGCCTTCGACCTCTCCGCCCACCTGCCACTGCGGGCCGCCCTGTTCGTGCCCGGCGACGGCTCCGCCACCCTCGCGCTGCTGACCCACCACATCGCCACCGACGGCTGGTCCGTGGGCCCGCTGCTGCGCGACCTCGGCGCGGCCTACGCCGCCCGGCTGGCCGGGGGGCCGCCCGAGCTGGTGCCGCTGCCCGTGCAGTACGCCGACTACACCCTGTGGCAGCGCGAACTCCTGGAGGATCCCTCCGCGTTGCTCGCGTACTGGCGCGGGGCCCTCGACGGCGTGCCGACCCTGCTGGACCTGCCCGCCGACCGGCCGCGGCCCGCCGAGCCCGGCGGTACGGGCGCCACCCTCACGGCCCGCCTCGACGCGGACGCGCACCGGCGGCTGGCCGCGCTCGCCGAGGAGCGCGGCGCGAGCCTGCTCATGGTGCTCCAGCCCGCGCTGGCGCTGGCTCTGGCCGCTGTCGGAGCCGGGACGGACATCGCGATCGGCACCCCGGTCGCGGGGCGCGGCGACGAGGCCCTGGAGCAGCTGGTCGGGTTCTTCGTCAACACCCTGGTGCTGCGCACCGACGTGTCGGGCGAGGCCTCGTACGCGGAGCTCGTCGACCGGGCGCGGGACGCGGACCTGGCCGCGTACGCCCACCAGGAGCTGCCGTTCGACCTGCTGGTGGAGCACCTGCGGCCGCGGCGGGAGGGCGCCGTGAACCCCTTCTTCCAGGTGATGCTGACCGCGCAGGAACAGGGCGGCGAGGACACCGGGACGGCCGGCCCGCTGTCGGGCCGGTTCGTCGAACCGGGCCTGGAGGTAGCCAAGTTCGACCTCAGCGCCTCCTGCGTGGAGCCTGCGGACGGCGGCGGCCTGGAGGTGTGGTGGCAGTACGCGGTGGACCTGTTCGACGCGGAAACGGCGCAGCTGCTGCTGGACCTGTTCGTACGGGCCCTCGCGCGGGCGGCGGCCGACCCCGCCGGGCCGGTGACCGGGTGGGGGCTGCTGACCGACGCGGAGGCCGCGGCGGTGGCGGAGCGCCGGGAGCGCCTCGCCGCGGCCCGGGCGTCCGAGCAGGCGGCCCGGGCGTCCGAGCGGGCCGCCCGCGCGTCCGAGCGGGCGTCCCGCGCCCACGGGCAGGCGGCCGGGGTCCGCGCCGGCTCCGCCGAGCAGGTGCTGTGCGCGCTGTTCGGGGAGGTGATCGGCCTCGACGGGCCGGTGGCCCCGGACGCCAACTTCTTCTCCGAGGGCGGGCATTCCATGATGGGGGTGCGCCTGGTGAACCGGATCCGGGCCACGCTCGGGCTGGAGGCCCGGATCCGGGACCTGTTCCTCGCGCCGACCCCCGCCGAGCTGGCGCTGCGGCTGGTCCGGGAGGCCGCGCCGGCCGGGCGGCCCGCGCTGGCCCCGGCGGTGGACCGGCCGGAGCGGATCCCGCTGTCGTACGCGCAGCGCCGGCTGTGGTTCGTGGACCAGCTCCAGGGGCCCGGCCGGTCGTACAACATCCCCTTCGCGCTGCGCCTGGAGCGGCCCCTGGACCCGGCGGTGCTGGCGGACGCGCTGGCCGACGTGGCGCAGCGGCACGAGGTGCTGCGCACCGTGTACCCGGCGGTCGACGGGCAGCCGTACCAGCGGGTGTGCGAGGGGGTCCGGCCGCCGCTGGACCTGGTCACCGCGCCGGAGGGGGGTCTGGAGGCGGCGGTGGACGCGGCCGCCGGACACGTGTTCGCGCTGGCGTCGGACCTCCCGCTGCGGGCCACGCTGATCGGCTGCGGGGAGGAACAGGTACTGGTGGTGCTGGTCCACCACATCGCCGCCGACGGCTGGTCCGCGGGACCGCTGTTCGACGACCTGGCCGAGGCCTACGCGGCCCGGCTCGGCGGGTCGGCGCCCGGCTGGGAGCCGCTGCCGGTGCAGTACGCGGACTACACCCTGTGGGAGCGGGCCGCCCTGGAGGGCGGGGCCGCGGCCGGGCACCTGGCCTTCTGGGAGCGGACCCTGGCGGACGCCCCGCCCGTCCTGGAGGTGACCGCCGCCCGGACCAGGCCGGCCGAGGCCTCGCACCGGGGCTCGGCGACGCCCCTGGAGGTGGACGCCGCCACGCACGCCCGCCTGGAGCGGCTGGCCCTGGAGCACGGGACCACCCTGTTCACGGTGGTGCAGGCGGCCCTGGCGGCGACCCTGACCCGGCACGGGGCGGGCACCGACCTGCCGCTGGGCACGGTGGTCGCGGGCCGTGACGACGAGGCCCTGGACGAGCTGGTGGGCTTCTTCGTCAACACGCTCGTGCTGCGCTGCGACACCTCGGGGAACCCGCGCTTCTCCGAGCTGGTCGGCCGGGTCCGCGAGACGGGACTGGCCGCCTACGCCCACCAGGAACTCCCCTTCGACCTGGTCGTCGAGCACCTGAACCCGCAGCGCTCCACGGCCCGCCACCCGCTGGTGCAGGTGATCGTGCAGGTGCACCCGGCGGAGCCGGACGCCCCGGCGGGCGGCGCCCTGGCCGGGACCCCGCTGGGGTCGGACTCCGGGTTCACCAAGTTCGATCTGACCCTGTCGCTGCGCGAGACCCGGGACGCGGACGGGACCCCGGGCGGGCTGGAGGGCGTACTGGAGTACGCGACGGACCTGTACGACGCGGACACGGCGGCGATGCTCGCCGGGCACGTGGCGCGCACCCTGCGGGCGGCGGCCGAGGACCCGGAGCAGCGGATCGGGGACGTACGGCTGCTGTCGCCCGCGGAGGAGCTGCGGCTGGCCGCCTACAACGACACCGCCGTACCGGGCGCCGCGTGCGGTCTGGCGCACGAACGGTTCGCGGAGCAGGCCCGGCGCACGCCGGACCGGACCGCCGTCTCCTACGAGGACGAGACCCTGACCTACGCCGAGCTGGACGCGCGGGCCAACGCGCTGGCGCACCGGCTGATCGAGGCGGGCGTGGGCCGGGACGCGTCGGTGGGGCTGCTGCTGGAGCGCACCCCGTACCTGCTGGTGGCGGCGCTGGCGGTGCTCAAGTGCGGGGCGGCGTACGTACCGCTGGACCCGCGGCTGCCCGAGGCCCGGGTGGACATGATCATGGAGGACGTGGGCGCGGCGGTGCTCCTGGTCCGCGAGGAGCACGCGGAGCTGCCCCAGGTCGCCCGCCAACTGGCCTCCGGCGTGCGGGTGTTGTCGGTGGACACCCCGGTGGTGGGCTATCCGGGGACGGATCCGGGGATCACGGTGGGCGAGGACGCTCTGATGTACGTGATGTTCACCTCCGGGTCCACGGGCCGCCCCAAGGGGGTCGGCGTCACCCACCGCAACGTGGTGGAGCTGGTCACCGACCGCTGCTGGGACCTGGCCCACCACCGCCGGATGCTGGTCCATTCGGCGATCGGCTTCGACGCCTCCACCTACGAGCTGTGGGTCCCGCTGCTCAACGGCGGCCAGCTGGTGATCGCCCCGGGCGACGGCACCGACGTGGCCGAACTGGACCACACGATCCGCACCCACGAGGTCTCGGCCGCCTACTTCACCATGGGGCTCTTCCACATCATGGCGGACGAGGGCCTGGACACCCTCAAGCTCCTCGACGAGGTGTGGACCGGCGGGGACGTCGCCTCCCCGAGCGCCCTCCAGCGGGTCCTGGACCACTGCCCGGAGACCGTGCTCGTCCACTCGTACGGCCCCACGGAGACCACCTTCGCCTCCCACCACCAGCGCTTCCCCCTCACCGAGCGGGTGGTGCGCGGGGTGTACCTGGGCGCGGCCCTGGACAACACCCGGGTGCACGTTCTGGACGAGCGGCTGCGACCGGTCCCGGCGGGCGTCCCCGGCGAGATGTACCTCGCCGGTACCCAGGTGGCCCGCGGCTACGTCGGCCGGCCCGGCCTGACGGCCGAGCGGTTCGTCGCGGACCCCTTCGCCGCGGACGGCGGCCGGATGTACCGCACCGGCGACCTGGTGCACTGGACGGCCGGCGGCGAACTGCGGTTCATCGGGCGGGCCGACGGCCAGATCAAGCTGCGCGGCTTCCGGATCGAGCCCGGTGAGATCGAGGAGACCCTCGCCCGCCATCCCGGTGTCGGACAGGTCGCCGTGGTGGTCTTCGAGGAAGGACCGGGCGGCAAGCGCCTGGTCGCCTACGCCGTCCCCCGCGCCGGGCACACCCTGACGGAGGCCGCCCTGCTGCGCTGGGCGGCGGACGAACTGCCCGAGCACATGGTCCCGTCGGCGGCGGTGCTGCTGGACGCCATCCCGCTCACCGTCAACGGCAAGCCCGACCGGGCGGCCCTGCCGGCGCCCGCGGCGGCACCGCGTGGCACCGGGCGGGCGGCGCGCACCCCGCGCGAGGAGGTGCTGTGCGGGCTGTTCGCCGAGGTCCTGGGGCTGGAGCGGGTCGGCATCGACGACAACTTCTTCGCGCTGGGCGGGCATTCGCTGCTCGGGGTGCGGCTGGTGAGCCGGATGCGGACGGTCCTCGGGCTGGAGCGGGGCGTGCGCGACCTGTTCCGCACGCCGACGGTGGCCGGGCTGCTGGGCGACGAACCGAGCGACTTCGACCCGATGGGGGTGGTGCTGCCGCTGCGGACGGGCGGTTCGCGGCCGCCGCTGTTCTGCGTCCACCCGGGGACGGGCGTGGGCTGGCCGTACGCGGGCCTGGCCCGGCACCTGGGGCCGGACCAGCCTCTGTACGCGATCCAGGCGCGGGCCCTGAGCGAGCTGGGCCACTCCCCCGCGTCGGTGGAGGAGATGGTGGAGGACTACCTCCCGCTGATCCGGGAGGTCCAGCCGCACGGCCCGTACCGCTTCCTGGGCTGGTCGTTCGGCGGTACGGTCGCCCACGCGCTCGCCGTCCGCCTCGCCGAACTGGGCGAACGCACCGACCTCCTCGCGATGATGGACGTGCACCTGCTGCCGACCGAGCCCGAGCGGCGCCGGATGACCCCGGCGCAGAAGCGGGACATGCTCGTCGGCGACGCCACCGACGAGCCCGAGGACGCCCCCTTCGACGTGGACGCCCTGATCGGGCTGGTCCGTCTCAAGGACCCGGTCCTCGGCGCCTTCTCCGACGCCGAGATCCGCTCGGTCATCGGCGCCTCGATCAACCACGCCGAAATCATGAACCTGTACGCCCCGCGCCCGGTCGCCACCGATCTGCTCTTCCTGGCGGCCATCGAGGACGGGGAAACGGAAAACACCCTCGCCCAGAACTGGATTCCCTATGTGGACGGCCCCGTGGAAAACCACGTCATCGGCGTCCCGCACACCAGAATGGGCGAGCCGGAACCTCTCGCACTGATCGGCCGTATCCTTTCCGAGAAACTGAGGAGCCTGTCATGACCAATCCTTTCGACGACACCGAGGGCACCTTCCGCGTCGTGGTCAACGCCGAGGGCCAGCACGCCCTGTGGCCCGTGTTCGCCGAGGTCCCGGGCGGCTGGGAGGTGGTGTGGGGCGAGGGGACCCGGGCGGACGCCCTCGCGTACGTCGAGGCGAACTGGACGGACATCCGCCCCAGGACCCTGATCGACCAGTACGCCCGCTGACCCGTCCGGGAAAGCACTTCAGGAAAGCCGCTCAGGAAAGCCGTGTCCCGCACCGCGGGGCACGGCTTTCCGCATTCCCGCCGGGCCGTCCGGCAATTCCCGATACTGCCGCAACAACTTCCCCTCGGCGGGTCCCGCGCTTCCTATATTCCTCGTATGCGACGACGTAATATGCACATCCTGCTGAGCGGCACGGCATCGGATTCCCACACCTGGAACCTCGTCTACCTCCAGCTGTTCCTGGAGGAGCTGGGACACCGGGTCCACAACCTGGGTCCCTGCGTGCCGGACGGCCTGCTGGCCGGCGCCTGCGCCGCCGACGGGCCCGGCCGGCCCGACCTGGTGGTCGTCAGCAGCGTGAACGGACACGGCTACCGCGACGGGCTCGGCGCCGTCCAGGCCCTGCGCCGGGCCGGTGTGACCCTGCCCGTCGTCATCGGCGGGAAGCTGGGCGTCGCCGGCGTCCCGGACCCCCGCCAGCGGCGGCGGCTGCTCGACGCGGGCTGCGACGCCGTCTTCGACGACGGGGACACCGGCGCCCTGCGGGAGTACCTCGACCTCCTCGCGGGCGGCGGGCGGGCCGCCCGGCAGGCCGTGGCATGAGCGGCGGCGCCACCCTCCTGGCCCCCTCGGCGGCCCGGGAACCGGCCGCCCCCGACACCTCCTTCGGCGGCTTCGTCGCCCGCGCGGCCGCCTCCGGGCAGCTCGTCGTCCAGCCCCGCATGGGCTTCGGCGACCCGCACCGGATGCGGGACGGGCTGCGGCGCACCAGGGACGCGGTCGCCACCACCGTCGGCACCCTCACCATCGACAGCTACACCCGGGTCGGCGATCAGGACGCCGCCCGCGCCGCGCTGCGCGAGGGCACCCCGCTCAACGGCTACCCCATCGCCACCCACTCCGGCGAGGTCACCCGGGCCCTGCTGGAGGGCGTACGGGGCCCGGCGTTCCCCGTCCAGGTCCGGCACGGCTCCTCACGTCCCGAAGGCATCGTCCGGGCACTGGCCGCCGCCGGACTGGACGCCACCGAGGGCGGTCCGGTCTCCTACTGCCTGCCCTACGGGCGCACGCCGCTCGCGGAGTCCGTGGAGAACTGGGCCCGCTGCTGCGAACTGCTGGCCGAGCTGGTCCCCGCCCCGCGGGTGCCGCACCTGGAGAGCTTCGGCGGCTGCATGCTCGGCCAGCTCTGCCCGCCCGGACTGCTGGTGGCGCTGAGCCTGCTGGAAGGGCTGTTCTTCGTCCGGCACGGCATCCGCAGCGTCTCCCTCAGCTATGCCCAGCAGACCGACCCCGCGCAGGACGAGGAGGCGGTCCGCGCCCTGCGCCGCCTCGCCGCCGAGTTCCTGCCGGCGGGCGTGGACCGGCACGTCGTCCTCTACACCTACATGGGCGTCTTCCCCCGGACCGCGCGCGGCGCGACCCGGCTGCTGGAGGCCTCGGCCCGGCTCGCCGTACGGGCCGGGGCGCAGCGGCTGATCGTGAAGACCGCCGCCGAGGCGCACCGGATCCCGACCGTGCAGGAGAACGTACGGGCCCTGGAGACGGCGGCGGCCACCGCCGCTCTGTGCGGGCGGCCGACCGATCCGCCCGGCCCGGCCGACGGCGAGGTGTACCGGGAGGCCCGCGCCTTCGTGGAGGCCGTACTGGACCTGGCCGAGGACCCGGGGCGGGCGCTGCTCACCGCCTTCGCGCGGGGCGTCCTCGACGTCCCGTACTGCCTGCACCCCGACAACGCGGGCCGCTCGCGCAGCTTCGTCGACGCGGACGGGCGGCTGCGCTGGTCCGAGGTCGGGGCGATGCCGGTGGCCCCGTACCGCGACGCGCCACCGGGCCGGGCGCTGACCGCGGACGGACTGCTGGTCGCGCTGGGCTCGGTGGCCCGGCGCCACGACGGACCGCGGGCCCGCCCGTGAACACCACGCACCACGGCCCCACCCCCACCCCCATCCCCTCCGGACGACCGGGAGTCGACATGGACCAGAACACCCCTCCTCCGCTCGGCGAGCACCTGCGGTCGCCGCGGCTGCGCTCCGCGATGCTCGTGCAGCAGGAAGTGCTGTACGCGGCGCGGGAGTTCCTGCGCGGCGCCGGATTCGTGGAGCTGCTGCCGCCGCTGGTCGGACCGGTCACCGATCCCGGCGGGCGCGGCGCGAAGGCACTCGACGTGGACTACTACGGGCAGCCGTACAAGCTGATGACGAGCGCGATCCTCTACAAGCAGGCCTCGCTGAAGGGCTTCCCCAGACTCTTCTACATCGCGCCGAACGTCCGGGTGGAGCCGCCGGAGACGGCCGGCACGGGCCGGCACCTGGTGGAGTTCCACCAGATCGACGTGGAGCTGGCGGGCGGCACCCGGCAGGACGCCCAGGAGGTCGCGGCCGGACTGCTGACCCACGTGGTGGAGCACGTGTGGACGGCCGTGCCCCACCTGCTGCGGGAACTGGGGCGCGAGGAGCTGGACTTCGCGGAGCTGCGGCAGGGCAAGTTCGACGCGCTGACCCACGCGGAGGCCGTGGCCCGGCTGGCCGCACACGGGCACCCCCAGAGTCCCGACGCGGAGATCGACTGGGCGGGCGAGAAGGTGCTCTCCCTGGAGGCGGACCGGCCGTTCTTCGTCAACGACTACCCGAAGGGATCGCGCGGCTTCTACGACCGCGAGGACCCCGAACGGCCGGGCGTGCTGCGCAACTTCGACCTGATCGCGCACGGCGGTTACGGGGAGCTGGTCAGCGGCAGCGAGCGGGAGAGCCGGTACGCGGCGATCGTGACCCGGATGCGGGAGAGCGGCGAGAACCCGGCCAAGTACGCCTGGTACCTGGAGCTGGCCCGGGAGGGCATCGAGCCCAGCGCCGGCTTCGGCATGGGCCTCCAGCGCCTCGTCCGGTTCCTGACCGGCCTGGACGCGCTGTGGCAGGTCAGCGCCTACCCGAAGCTGCCGGGGGTGATCGCGCCGTGAGCGGGCTGCGGGCGGACGGGTTCCCGGAGGAGGCGGTACGGGCCCGGGCGCGGGCGGGGACGGCGGAGGTGTTCCCGCCGGCCGGGGAGTACGGGGCGGCGCTGTTCGGGGCGGCCCCGGCGCCGGGAGTGCCGGACGCGCTGGACGAGCTGCGGCTGGTTCCGCCGGTGTTCATGCCGAGGCGGCTGGAGAGGCTCATCGACCTGGGCCGGGAGCCCTCGTACGAGGACGTGGACCTGGGCACCGGGATCGGCGGGTTCACCTCCCGGCTCCCGCTGTACCTGTCGGCCTTCGGGTCCACCCGGGCGGGCAGCGGCGACCTCGGCGTGGCCGCGGCCCGGCAGGCGGCCCGGCTCGGGATCCCGATGGTGATCGGCGAGAACATGGTCCCGGTGCACGGCTACGGCAGCAGCTCGGCGTTGCTGGAGCGGGTGGCCTCCTACGCCGGGGAACTCCCCGACGGGGTGGGCGGGGTGGTGGTGCAGCAGTCCACCGAGGACGCCGACTCCGAGGTGTGGAACCTCCTCTACAGCGACCCGGGCAGCCGCCCGCTGCGCGACTCGGGGCGCCTCGGCTTCGAACTGAAGGCGGGCCAGGGCGCGAAGCCCGGCCTCGGCGGGATGACGGTGGTCGGCGCCGCGGAAGCCGAGCGTCTCGGCGGCCGGTTCGCGGTACGGGACCTGCTGGGCGACCCCGACGGGCGGCTCCTGCGGTGCGCCACCCCGGGGACCTTCACCGAGGAGATCGTGCGCCAGCAGCTGCGCTTCATGCGGAACAACTTCCCGCTGGCCCGCACCTGGGTGAAGTTCCACCCGGGTCGTGACATCGCCCGCGCGGCCGCCACCGCCTGGGCGGCGGGCGCGGACGCCGTCACCGTCGACGGCGCGGAGGGCGGCACCGGCTGGGCGCCCCGGGTGTTCCTGGAGGCGGCCGGGCTGCCGCTCGGCGAGTGCCTGCGCCGCGTCGGCAGCCCGGCCGGCGACCTGCTCGCCTCGGGCCGGATGTGGGAGGGCGGGCGCGCCGTACGGGCCCTGGCGCTGGGGGCCACGGCCGTGGGCCTGGGCCGGGCCGCGCTGCTCGCCGTCGACGAGGACCCCGAATCGGGGCTGGTGCGGCTGGTGGAGGCGATCGCCCTGGAGGTGCGGCTGCTGGTCAGCGCGCTCGGCAAGTACCGGCCGGCCGACCTCTCCCCCGAGGACCTCTGGTCCCCCCGCACCCCGGCGCCGGGCCCGGCCCCGCTGCCGGTCCCGGAGCCGTCGTGAACCCCCGGGCGGCGCGGCCCGCCGGGCGCCGCGCGGGCGGCCGCCGGGGCGGGGTCGTAAAGGCCCGGTTCCGGTTCGGGGAGGTGCCCGGGGTCACCCTGGCCCCCTCCCCCTCCCCCGCCACCGGCCTCGGTCCCGCCACCGGCCGCTCCCCCGGCCCCGCCGCGCGTCCGGCCCGCGCCCGCGCCGGCGCCACGGCCTCGGCCGCGCGGGCGGCCCGCGCCGCCGCGTGCGCCGCCGCCTCCCGGGCCCTCGCCGAGGCCGGGCTCGGCCACCTCGGCGGCCGCCTGGAACTGCGTACGTACGGGCCGGCGCCCGGAGCCCCGCGGCTCACCCGCGCCGCCCGCCGGGCCGTCGCCGTCGCACTGACGGCCCGGCCCCGACCCTGACCGTCCACCACCCCTCCCAGACAAGGTGCACCATGGAATCCCCCGTAGAAGCAACCGCCCCCGAACGCGTGCAGTGGGGCCGCGTCGGCTCCCTCGTCGGCGGCCAGGCCGCCGTCCAGCTCGGCAGCTTCGCCCTGCTCATCGCCATGAACTGGACGGCCGTCCAGCTCGGCGGCACCCGTGCCGTGACCGTGCTGATGCTCGCCGCGACCGTGCCGCGGGCCCTGATGCTGATCTTCGGCGGGGCGGTGGCCGACACCCTCGGCCCGCGCTTCGTCCTGCTGCGCACCACGGCCGCGCGGGTCGCGCTGCTGGCCGTCGGAGCCGTACTCACCGCCACCGCACAGCAGTTGTGGCCGCTGGTGGTGATCGCGCTCGTCGAGGGGGTGCTGCTGGGGCTGGCCGGTCCGGCCTCGGGCGTCCTGCTGCCCCTGTTCGCCCGGGGGGAGCAGCTGGCCCGCGCCAACTCCCTCTACGCCATGGTGCTGCGCGTGGCCCCCATCCTCGGCGCCCCGGCCGGGGCCTTCCTGATCACCGTCGGGGAACTGTGGGTGGCCCTGCTGATCGGCGCGGTCACCGGGGCGATCTGGTTCGGCTGCCTGCTGCACGTGACCCACGGTTTCGTCCGCCCGCAGCCCGAGCCCGGGGTGTCGCTCGTCAAGCGCTCCGGTGACGGGTTCCGGCTGCTGGCCCGCCACCCGCGGCTGCGCTGGATGTTCGTGGCCGCCCTCTGCCTGGACATGGCCTTCAGCTGGCCCGCCGAGGTGGCCCTGCCACTGCTGGTCTCCGAGCGGGGCTGGGGCGTGAGCGCGGTGGGCGTCGTCCTGGCGGCGTTCAGCGTGGGGGCACTCGGTTCCAGCGCCGTCGGCGCGGCGCTCGCGCACCGCATCCCGATGTTCGTCCGGCTGGTCGTGACCGGGGCCGGGCTGGCCGCCGGGATCCTGGTGATGGCGCTGATGCCCTCGGTGGTGTCGCTCACCGCCGTCGCGGCCGCGGTCGGGCTGCTGTCCGGGCTCAACGGGCCCGCCATCGTGACCCTGTACCAGCAGTCCGCGCCGGAGGACCGGATGGGCGCCGCGATGTCCACCCTCTCGCTCTCCGGGATCGGGACGGCGCCGGTCTCGATCGCCGTGTTCAGCTCCCTGTCGCTGGTCCTCGGCGTGCAGACGACCTGGCTGGTGTGCGGGGCGATCGCCTTCGTCTCCCCGGTCGCAGCGGTACTGGCCCTGCGCCACCCGGCGCGGACCGAGGAGCCGGCCGTGACGGAGCTGCCCGTCGCGGCCGCGGCGTGAACGCGCCGGCGCGGGCGGCGGGGACGGGCCGCCCGGCGGGGACGGCCCTCTCGACCCCGCCTGCCCTGCCGAGCGTGCCGCGCGTACTGACGGACCCCGGTCCGGCGCGGGCGGTCCTGGTGGCGGCGGCCCCGCAGCTGTGGCTGGTGGACACCACCGCCTACCGGGACCACGCGGCCCGGCACGCGCCGGGCACCCTGGACGCCCAGGAGCTGGCGCGGGCCGCCGAGTTCGCCCTCGCCGCCGACCGGGACAGCTACGTCTGCGCGCACGTCGCATTGCGCCGGCTGCTCGGCGCGTACCTGGGGCTGGCCCCGCGCGAGGTGACCGTGGAGCGGGCGCCCTGCGCCCACTGCGACGAACCGCACGGGCGCCCCGTACTGCCGGGCGGGGCCCTGCACTTCTCGCTGTCGCACTGCACCGGGATCAGCCTGCTGGCCTTCGCGGACGCCCCGGTGGGGGTGGACGTGGAGGAGCTGGTGCGGCCGGAGGTGATCGCGGACACGGCCGACGTGCTGCACCCGCGGGAGGCCGCGGAGCTGGCCCTGCTGCCCGCCCCCGCACGGCCGTTGGCCTTCACCCGGGTGTGGACGCGCAAGGAGGCCTACCTCAAGGGGCTGGGGGTGGGGCTCTCGGAAGATCCGGCGGCCGACTACGTGGGCACCGGCCCGGTCCCGGCCCGGATGCCGGGGTGGTCGCTGGCGGACGTGACGGTCCCGGAGGGGCACTGCGCGGCACTGGCCCTGCGGCTCCCGCCCGATGCCTAGCGGTCAACTGTCACATGTGAAATATTACCTGCGCTTCGAGTCACGGACCGAACTCCCCGAAAGGTCACCTCCGTTGCGCAGACTCCTCGCGACGGGCGCGGCGATATCCCTCGCCGCCCTCGCCCTCCTCTCCTCCCCCGCGGCGGCCGCCGCGCCACCCGCCGCCCCGCCGCCGACGGCCGCGGGCGACACCCGGGACCGGGAAGCCGTCGCACCGCCGCCCGCGCCCCTCGAACTCCAGCGCCAGGCCCTGCGCCGCCAGGCCCTGGAGGAGGTCGCGGCGGGCGGCGCGGCGGCCGGCCTGCGCGCCGAGGCCGACGGCACCCTCCCCCGTACCGCCAAGGTCGGCAAGCAGTACGTGGAGCTCGCCCAGGAGCGCAAGGACAAGGTCTTCGTCATCCTGGCCGAGTTCGGCGACCGGACGGACCCGCGCTTCGGCGGCACCCCCGGGCCCCTGCACAACACCATCGGCAAGCCCGCCGCGGACGACAACCACACCCTGTGGCACAGGGACTTCGACCGGGCCTCCTACCAGCGGCAGTTCTTCTCCACCGACCCCGGCTCGGCCAGCATGCGGGCCTACTACCGGATCCAGTCCTCCGGCCGCTACGACATGGACGGCACGGTCACCGACTGGGTCAAGCTCCCCTACAACGAGGCCCGTTACGGCACCGACAACTGCACCGAGTCCGGCCAGTGCCGCACCAACTGGGACATGATCCGCGACGCCACGGCCGCCTGGTACGACGCCGAGCGCGCCAAGGGCCGTACGCCCGAACAGATCAGGGCGCAGCTCGCCGAGTACGACGTGTGGGACCGCTACGACGCCGACCACGACGGCAACTTCGACGAGCCCGACGGCTACCTCGACCACTTGGTCGTGGTGCACGCGGGCAAGGACCAGACCTGGGGCGGCGGGGCCCAGGGCAAGGACGCCGTCTGGGCGCACCGCTGGTTCGCGTACTGGAACCAGGCGGGCACCGCGGGCCCGGAGGGCAACAAGGCGGGCGGCACCCCGGTGGGGGACACCGGGATCTGGGCCGGGGACTACCTGACCGGCGGCGAGAACAGCGGTGCCGGCCTGTTCTCCCACGAGTTCGGCCACGATCTCGGGCTGCCGGACCTGTACAGCTCGGACGGGGACAACTCCGTCAACTTCTGGTCGCTGATGTCCTCGGCGTCCTACCTCGGCAAGGGCCCCAACACCACGGGGCAGTTCCCCGGCGACCTCGATCCGTGGAGCAAGCTGCAGCTGGGCTGGCTGGAGTACACGGAGGCCGACGCGGGGCGCCGCACCCGGGCGGTGCTGGGCGTATCGGGCTACAACACCGCCGATCCGCAGGCCCTGCTGGTGCACCTCCCGCCGTCGGTGACCCGTACGGAGCTGGCCGATCCCTACGAGGGCGCGAGCCAGTGGTGGAGCGGCACCGGCGACTTCATGGACAACACCCTCACCCGGACCGTCGACCTCCCCGCCGGGCCGGCCGTCTTCTCCTCCCGGGTCTGGTACGACACCGAGCAGGACTTCGACTTCGTGACGGTCGAGGCCTCCACGGACGGCGGACGGACCTTCACCGCCCTGCCCGGCAGCGTGAACGGCGCGCCCGTACCCGCCAAGGGCCTCTCCGGCACCTCGGCCGGCTGGGCCGAACTCACCGTCCCCCTGGACCGGTTCGCGGGCACCTCGGTGCAGCTGCGCCTGCGCGTCACCTCGGACGGGAACACGCACGGCCGCGGCGCGGCCTTCGACGACCTCAGGATCACCGCCGACGGCGGCCGGGAGCTGCTGCGCGACGGCGCGGAGCAGGGCGCGAACGGCTGGACCGCCCTCAAGTGGTCGCGCACGGAGGGCCGTACGGGCAGCGAGCAGCATCCGCGCGCCTACTTCGTCGAGAACCGCCGGTACACGGGCTACGGCAGCCTGCTGAAGACGGGCCCGTACAACTTCGGCTTCACCGGCGACAAGGTGGAGTTCTACCCGTACCAGCAGGGCGTCCTGGTCTGGCTCTGGGACACCGCCTACAGCGACAACACCACCAAGGCCCACCCCGGCGCGGGGCTCCTCCTCCCGGTGGACTCCCGGCCGCAGGCGCTGAGGTTCGCGGACGGCTCCCTCCTGAACGCCCGCGCCCAGACCTTCGACGCGCCGTTCTCCACCCGCCCCACGGACCGCGTCACCCTCCACCGGGCGGGCGTCCCGCTGGTGATCCCCTCCCGCGCGGGCGTCCCGGACTTCGACGACCGCCACGGCACGTACTGGAACGCGGACCTCCCCCAGCTCGGCGTCAAGGTCCCCGACACCGGCACCCACCTCCAGATCCTGAAGGAGACCGCCGACCGGGCCACGATCCAGCTGACCCCGTCGGCCCCCTGAGCCCGGGCGCCGGGCGCCCCGTCCGCTGCGACGGGGCGCCCGGCCGCCCCACGGCCTCGGGCGGTCAGCCGCGCGGGAGGACCGTGGACAGGACCTGGGGCAGGGGGTACCAGTCCGCCGAGGTGATCGACGCGTGGCGGGACGCCATCAGGGCGACGCGGGCGCGGGCCTCGGCCTCGGTGGGGTGGACGCCGTCGATGGCCGGGGCCACGTTCTGGGCGTCGGTGGCGATCAGCAGGTAGTGGTTGCTGTCGTACCAGGAGGTGTCGATGGACGCGTAGGCGTTCGCGTCCCCGTCGAAGACCACGAACCAGGGGCGCAGCGTGGCGTCCGCGTAGCGGTTGCGGGGGTCGCCCGCCTCGGCGCGGTGGACCGCCGGGAAGGCCGCGGCCTGGGAGAGGTGGCCCGCCGCGGCCAGGGAGCGCAGGTACTCGGCGTACTCCCGGTCCGTCCAGAGCTTGTCGGCGCTGTTGCCCTCCTCGACGGTGCCGGGGATCAGTTCGACGAGGAACTTGCCGGCCATCGCGGAGCGTGCGGGCCAGGCCCCGGCGCGGGCGGCCGAGTCCAGGTCGGGGTGGCCGGCGGCGAGCTGCCCCGGGCGGTAGAGGGCGTCGCCGAGCTTGGCGGAGAGCAGGGCGTCGAGCTCGGCGGGGCCGCGGCCCAGGTTGGCGGCGAAGCCGTCCTTGAGCTCCAGTTTCAGGACGACCGGGCGGTGGCCGGGGTGGGCGTCGTGCCAGCTGCGGATGTCGGAGAGGCAGCCGGCGAGGTTCTGGTTGCGGGACTTGGTGCGCAGCTGCGCCGGGCTGGTGGCGTTCTCGCAGTTGCTGTCGTTGCCGAAGGGGTTGTCGTGGGAGACGCGCCAGGAGCTGCCGAAGAAGTTGGTCCACACGTCGAGCTCCAGCATCGCCGCGCCGGAGTCCAGGGCGTCGGCGAAGTAGGGGTACTTCGTCTTCTCGTAGGCGTTGTGGACCCCGACGCCCGTCGAGCCCGAGTAGGGCAGGTCCGCCGTGGCCGCCTCGCGCGGCGCCGCGGCCGCGCCGGCCGCCCCGGCCGGGGCCGTGCCCAGGGCGAGCCCCAGGGCCACCAGGGAGGCCACCACCGCGCCTGTGGTCCGCTTCCGTATGCTCATGTTTTCGGCTCCCGTCCGCCCGTCCGACTGTTCGGTTCAAGTCGGCTGGAGCGTAGGGGAGTTGGGTGACGGACGGAAGGACGGCAGATGGCGGTCGGCACGCTGTGAGGACCAACACGTACCGGTTCGGGAACTCTTGTCGCCTTTGCGCCGGTCGAACGGAGCGACGGAACACCCTCGACGGCGGGAGCACCACATGACCGGCAGCACGGTGAGCCGCAGGACGGTACGGATCTGCGTCCTGGCGGGCGTCTGCTGCGCCCTCGTCGCCGTGGGCCTGTCCTACCGCGCCGAGCTGCGCACCCTGCTGGGCCCCGTGGCCCAGGGCGACACGGCACGCGGCCGTTACGTCCAGGACGAGGCGCTGGCCGATGAGGCCGCCGCGTCCGCGCTGGAGCGGCTCACCGAACCGGCCGGAGCCGGGGAGAGCGCCCGCGTCCTCGCGCAGGCCGCACCGGCGACGCCCCCCTGGCGGCGCTCGGACCCGCTGGAGGCCCGCACCGCGCCCGCCGAGCCCGCGATCGGGGCCCTGTTCTCACCCGGCCCGGACTGGGACTCCGACCACCACTGCTCGGCCAGCGTGGTCCACTCCCCCGGCGGGGACCTCATCGCGACCGCCGCGCACTGCGTGTACGCGGGCGGCTTCCGCACCAACCTCGCCTTCGTCCCCGGCTACGAGGACGGTACGGCCCCCTACGGCGTGTGGGTGCCCACCCGCGTCTACGTCGACCCCCGCTGGGCCGAGTCCTCCGACCCCGACCACGACGTGGCGTTCCTGCGCGTACGGCGGCCGGGCCGTCCGGGGCAGCGGCTGGAGGACGTCACGGGGGCGCAGACCATCCGCTTCCGGCCCCCGCTGCCCGCGCCGGCCCGCCTGGTGGGCTACCCCAACGACACCGAGCAGCCGTTGGCCTGCTCCAACACCGCCGTGGCCGACGGCCCCACGCAGCTGCGGCTGGACTGCGCGGACGTGCCGAACGGCACCAGCGGCGGCCCGGTGCTGACCGGCGGGCACACCCTGATCGGGGTGATCGGCGGGCGGGACGGGGGCGGGGACGAGGAGACCTCGTACAGCACCTACTTCGGCGACGACGTCCGCGCCCTGTACGAGCGTGCGGTCGCCGAGGCCCTGTAGTCAGGAGTCCGCGGGGGCCCGGTCCCACTCGCCGCGCAGGACGCAGAACTCGTTGCCCTCGGGGTCGGCGAGGACCGCCCAGCCCGTACCGTCGGGACGGCGGTGGTCGGCGACGAAGGCGGCACCGAGGCCCAGCAGCCGGTCCACCTCCCCGTCGCGGGAGGTCTCGGGGCGCAGGCACAGGTGGAGCCGGTTCTTGACCGTCTTGGGCTCGGGCACCTGGTTGAAGTACAGCACCGGGCCCTGCGCGGGCGTCACCTGGACCTCCCGGGAGCCGGGCCCGTCCCCCGGGTCCAGCGGACCGCCGGTCACACCGCTCCAGAACCGGGCCAGTTCATAAGCATCCGCACAGTCGATCGCCACGTTCTGCACTACCGAAACCATGCGCGCCAGCCTTGCCGATTCCCGCGCCGGACGCCACCCGTCCCGGCTACCGGCGCAGGTAGGCGAGGACGGCCAGGACCCGGCGGTTGTCCTCGGTGGACGGGGCGATGCCGAGTTTGGCGAAGATGCTCGCGGTGTGCTTGGCGACGGCGCTCTCGCTGAAGTGGAGCGCGGCCGCGACGGCGGCGTTCGAGCGGCCCTGCGCCATCAGTTCCAGGACGTCCCGCTCCCGCGGGGTGAGGGCGGAGATGGTGCCCCGGGCGTCGCCGCGCGACAGCAGCCGGCCGATCACCTGCGGGTCCAGGACGGTGCCGCCCGCGGCGACGCGGCGTACGGCGTCGACGAACTGGCCGGTGTCGGTGACCCGGTCCTTGAGCAGGTAGCCCACGCCCCCGTCGTCGCTCGCCAGCAGCTCGTTGGCGTACAGCTGGTCGACGTACTGGGACAGGACGAGGACGGGCAGCCCGCGATGGTGGCGGCGGGCTTCGAGGGCGGCCTGGAGGCCCTCGTCGGTGAAGGTCGGCGGCAGGCGTACGTCGACGACCGCGACGTCCGGCTTCTCCTCCAGCAGGGCGCGCAGCAGGGAGGGGCCGTTGTCCACCGCGGAGACGACGTCGAAGCCGTGCTCCCGGAGCGTGCGGACCAGGCCGTCCCTCAGGAGGAAGAGGTCTTCGGCAAGGACGACGCGCACGGGATCTCCAGGGTCACTGTGGTCGGTCCGCCCGGCGGGCTGTGCAGGGCGAGGCTCCCGTCGAAGGTAGCCAATCGGGCGCGGACGCCGAGCAGTCCGGTCCCCCGGGCGGGATCCGCGCCCCCGCGCCCGTCGTCGGTGACGCTGACGCTCAGCCGCCCGCCGCCGCTTTCCTCTCCACTCCCGTCGCCGTGGGCGAGGACTATGTCGACGCGGTCCCCGCCGGAGTGCTTCGCCGCGTTGGCCAGCAGCTCGTTGACCGCGAAGTAGGCGGCCGATTCGACCGCGGCCGGCAGCCGTCCGGCGAGGCGGACCTCGACGTGCACGTCGAGGAAGCTGTCCAGGGCCAGGGAGCGCACGGCGTCGCCCAGACCCCGGTCGGTCAGGATCGGCGGCTGGATGCCCCGGACCAGGTCGCGCAGGTCCTCAAGGGCCCGTGCGGACAGTTCGCGCGCCTCCAGCAGCGCGGCGCGGGCGGCGTGCGGATCGTCCAGCAGGCGCGTCGCGCCGTCCAGGCGCATCCCGAGGGCGACGAGCCGGGCCTGGGCCCCGTCGTGCAGGTCCCGCTCGATGCGGCGCAGTTCGTCCGCCCGGGCGTCGAGCGCCACGGCCCGGGTGTCCGTCAGCTGCTCGATGCGGCGCACGAGTTCGGCGGTGCGCGGCGCGGCGAGGAGCAGGCGGCCCCAGCGGGCGTGCAGGCGCAGTACGGAGGGCGCGAGAAGCAGACCCGCCGCCGTGAACCCGAGGCCCAGGAGCAGCGCCGCGACCATGGTGGCGGTGGTGTGCACGGGGACGAACGCGTACCAGTTGCCGTCGTCCAGCAGCCGCCACACGAACGGCTGGACCAGCACCCCGAACGCCCCGTACACGACGAGCGACGGGGGTACGGCGACCAGCAGGCCGCCCACCAGGGGCTCCAGCCACGCCCAGCCCAGGTCCCGCCAGAACCCGGCGTCGGCCAGGACCGCGCGGGCCCCCGCCGTCCGCGGGAGGGGGTCGGGCGGGGCGCCCCGGACCCCCGACCAGCGCGCGGCCCGCTCCCGGGCCCGGTCGGCGCACCGGCGCAGCGCGGCCGCGGCGGGCGGCAGCAGCCGGTGGCCGAGTCCGACGGGCAGCAACAGCAGCGCGGCCACGACGGCCGGCCCGACGCAGGCCACCAGCAGGCCCAGCAGTCCGGCCAGCTGGCAGCGGCCGACGGCGGTCAGGGCGCGGAGGGTCCCCGCGCGGGAGCGGGCGGCGATCGCACTCATGTCCCGTGCAGGGTAGTCGGCGCGGGGCCGGCCTCCGACGCGGGCGCCGGTGCCCGCGACGCCGCCGGGGCACGCCGCCCCGCCCACGCCAGGGCCACCACCAGGCAGGCGAACCCGAAGCAGAGCATCGGCGTGACCGCCCCCGACTCCTCGTCCAGGAAGAGGAGCAGTCCGAGGTTGACGAGCGTGTGGAAGCCGCCCGCCAGCAGCAGCCGGTACGGACCGCCCGTGCCGTCGAGGGCCACGCCCAGGACGACCGACATGGCCACGGTGGCGAGGAGGAAGCCCGCGGCGTAGGCGGGGGCCTGCGCGAAGACCGGTACGTGCCAGGCACCCCACACCACGCCCACCGTCACCGACGAGGCGAGGGTCCCCCACCGGGTCCGCAGCAGCGGCTGGAGGAAGCAGCGCCAGCCGATCTCCTCCCCGCACGCCCCCACCAGCTGGGCCGCCGCGATCAGGACGAAAGAGTGGTGCAGGGCCCCCGGGGGCGTGAAGCCGACGACCCCGCGGAGCGTCCCGTACGCGAGCACGGTGAGCGCGACGATCAGGGCCGCCGACCCGAGCAGCCCGGTCGCGCGCCCGACACCCCTATCGCCGTGTCCGCCCCGCAGCAGTCCGCGGGTCCGCCCCCACCGGTACAGGGCGACCGCGCCCACCCCGACGGCCGGCCCGAACTGGGTCAGCTGCACCACCTCGGTGGGCACCCCGGTGGCCGGCTGCACCGCCCCCAGCACCCCGGCCGCCACGAAGGCCACCGCGGTGAACACCCCCGCCGCACCCCACGGCCCCCCACGCCCCGCCCGCCCCACGCCGTCCACCGTCGCCATGCCCGTCCCGTCCGTCCGTCCGTCCGTATCCCGATCGCCTACACGGACGACGATGCCGGGCACGTCGACCCCGGACACTGCACCCTGCTCCCCGGTGGGGGTGCACCTGGGTCCACCCCCACCCGGGGCGGCGCGGCGCTAGGTGCGGCCGGGTTCCGGGTGGTGGGGCGGGTAGGCCGGGGCGTGGGGGGCGGTGGGCAGGCGCCACTTGGACAGGACGCGGAGCACCGTCCCCGGGCTGAGCAGGGTGGTGGGAGGTTCGGTCAGGGAGAGGACGCCGAAGAAGGGGGCCGAGAGCGCCGCATCGGTGTTGGCGCCGACCATCACCCGGGACATGTAGTGCTGGAGGATCCGGGTGGCACGGTCCGGGGGCGGCCCCTCGGTGCCGGGGTAGCGCAGGTCCTCGCTGGTGGCGATCTGCCAGGCGACGGAGGCCGCCGTGGCGGTGCGCCGCTGGAGTTCGCGGGACACGGCCGGGATCCGGTCCGCCGGGAGACCGGCGAGGGCCTCGCGCAGGGCCTCCGCCCCCAGGGCCGCGACGGTCATCCCGTGCCCGTACACGGGGTTGAAGCGGCAGCCGGCGTCCCCGGCCACCAGGAGGCCGTCGGGCAGCCGCTCCAGGCGTTCGTAGTGCCGCCATTCGTTGGCGGTGCCGCGGAAACCGACGGGCTCGGACAGCGGCTCCGCGTCGCGGACGGCGTCGTACAGGGCCGGGCTGCGCAGGCCGCGGGCGAACTCCAGGAAGCCGGGATCCCTGGTGGGCGGGGCGTGTTCGCCGTTGCCGATGAGGGTGACCAGCCACCGGTCGCCGTCGACCGGGATGAGGACGCCGCCGCGCGGGCTGTCCGGGCGGCCCTGCACGTACATCCCCTGCCAGCGGCGCGCCGGGTCCGGCGGGATCCGGTACGTACGGCTGGAGTAGCCGAGGTGGGAGTCGTAGCGGGTGACGGCTGGGGCGGGCAGGCCCAGGGCGGCCAGCCAGGCCGGGGTCTTGGAGGTGCGGCCGGTGGCGTCGACGACGAGCCCGGCGTGCACGGGGCCGTCCCCGCGCAGGGTCACCCCGGCGACGGAGCGGCCGTCGGCCCCGGCCATGAGTCCGTTGGCCGCGACGCCCGTACGCACCCGGATCCGCCGGTCGCGCAGCACGGCCCGGCGCAGCGTCCATTCGGTCAGCTCCCGGCTGGCGAGCAGCACCCGGGTGCCCGGGAGCGGCCCGAACCAGTCGGCGGGGCTCAGCCAGAGGAAGTCGCGGGGCGAGTCCAGCAGGGCGGCCCCGCCCTCCGTCAGCTCCCCGGTGATCCCGGGCAGCAGCCGCTCCATCGCCTCCAGGCCCCGCTCCCACAGCACGTGGGCATGACTCGACTGCGGGACTCCGGGCCGGAACTGCGGCCCGTCCGAGCTCAGTTCGTCCCGCTCCACGACGGTGACCCGCGCGAACCGCTCCGCGAGCACCCGCGCCGTCAGCAGGCCGGCCAGGCCCGCGCCGAGCACCACCGCGTGGTCGCGGCCTTCTGAGTGGTTGTCCGGAGTGTCGTCCATGGTGCGAGTGTCCGGCGGCCGCAACCCTCGGGGTGAGCCCCCGTCCGGGGCGGACGGAGGCACGACGGGGGCGGACGGAGGCACGCCCACGTGAACGGATCCCGGCCCGGGGCAAGCCGGTTGGCCCGCTCCCCGCGACTGTCCGGCACCGCCTCTCCGGCCCACCGGCCGCGGAAGAGGGGCTTCGTCCGGACCACACGGAAGGGGCCGCGCCCCCTACCCTGGCGGGAACGAGCCGCAAGGAGAGGGGGCAAGGCCGCCATGTCCACCGATGCCACGCCGGACCCGTACCGCGACCCACTGGTGCTCGGCCAGAGAATGCAGGTGCTCCGCACCCGCCGAGGTCTCACCCGCGACCAACTCGGCGGCCTCGTCGGCCGGTCCGGGTCCTGGGTGAAGGCCGTCGAGACCGGGCGGCTGAAGACGCCGACGCTACCGGTGATCCTGCGGATCGCCGAGGTGCTCCGGGTCCGGGACCTGTCCGACCTCACGGGGGACCAGTCCATGCGGGTCGACCTGTTCACCGGCCCCGGCCACCCGCGGTTCGCCGCGGTCCGCGAGGCCCTGAACTCGCTCCGGCTCGACGGTGGCGACCGCGAGGCGCCCTCCGCCGCGCACCTGTCGGCCCGCCTGTCGAGGGCGTGGCAGGCCCGGCACTCCGCGCCGAACCACCGTGACGTCATCGGCGCGTTGCTGCCGGACCTGATCCGGGACGCACAGTCCGCGGTCCGGGCCGCCGGCACGGTCGCCGACCTCAAGGCCGCCCAGGCCCGGTTGGCGGAGACCTACTTCCTGGCCCAGTTCTTCTGTGCCTACCAGCCCGACGCCCCGCTGGTCTGGCGCGTCGCGGACCGCGGCATGACGGCCGCCCGGGACTCCGGTGACCCGCACGCCATCGGCCTCGCCGCATGGCTGACCACCCAGGCGCACCGCGAGAGCGCGCACCTGGACGCCGCGGACGCCGTCACCCTGGAAACCCTCCGGTTCCTGGAGCCCCTGCTGCCCGACGCCGGCACGGACGTCCGCGCGGTCGCCGGGGCCCTGACCGTCGAGGCCGGGCTGACGGCGGCGCGCCGCGGGCAGACGGGTACGGCGTGGCGGTACTGGGACGACGCCCGCGCCCTCGCCGAGTCCCTGCCCACCGGCTACTTCCACCCGGTCACCTCGTTCTCGCGCGCGGTCATCGGTGCGCACGCGGTGACGGTGGCCGTGGAACTGCACGCCGGTGGGGAGTCGGCACGGCAGGCCGCCCGCGCGGAGGCCGAGGCGATCCCGTCCCGGCCGCGCCGGGCCCGGCACCGGATCGAGCAGGCCCGCGCGTACCACCTCGACGCCCAGCCGGACGTGGCCCTGGCCACGCTGGAACAGGCCCACGAGGCCGCGCCGGAGACCGTCCGGTACAACGGGCACGCACGCCGGATCGTCCTGGAGGAGGCCGAGGCCACATCCCCCCGGCGCCGGCGACGGGCCTCGGAGCTGGCCACCCGTCTCGGCATGCTGACCGCGTGAGGTGACGATGGGGGCACGATCCGTACCCCTGTCGTCACGCGGTGGCCCCTACCGTCGTCGCACCACTCGCCGACGACGGTAGGGAGCCCCCCATGAATCCGAATTCCGACGGTACGGACATCCAGCGGCTCGTCGGCCGGGCCCTCGTGCCCTACTCGGAACGGCCCGACGCCGCCGGGGTCGCGCGGCTGGTCGACGAGCTGATCACCGCCGGGGAGGCGCTGCACGCCGAGGTGAGCACCGTCACCGCCGGCCGGCGGACCGAGCGCGCCGGGTCCGCCCTGGCGGAATGGGCGTACTTCGTCGACGCCGGTCCGACGGGGCGGGGCGACCACGCGAACTGGAACCACGCCCGCACCCTGGCCCGCATCCTTCGCAACCTCGCCGTGTCCCCGGCCGACCGGTCGAGCGGCGTCCTGTGACCGAGCGCGTGCGGCAACTGCTGTACGCCGTGATCGCGCTCGGGATGCTCGCCGTCATCGCCGCCGGCACCTGTCCGGGGCGCGAGCCGGCCCCCGTACCGTCAGCGCGGCAGCGACCCGTACGAGACTCCCGTGAGCTTCTCCGAGGCGGCCCAGAGCCGTTCGCCCGCCGCGTCGTCGAGGGTGCGGCGGGCCCGCCAGGACGGTACGGGCGCGCCGCGCCAGCCCAGCCGGGGGCCGAAGAACGCGTCCTGGGCGACGCCGGGCGCGGTGGCCGCGTACAGGGTGGGCAGGGCGCCCGAGGCCGCGGGCTGGGCGAGCACGCCGTTGCCGAGGGCCATGACCCGGGAGGCGAGCGTGCTGCCCTCCTGGGCGGAGGCCCCGGCGTGCAGGTTGGTGGAGGCGTAGCCGGGGTGCGCCGCCGCGGCGGTGATCGTGGCCCCGGCGGCCGTGAAGCGGCGGGCGAGTTCGTGGGTGAAGAGCAGGTTGGCGCTCTTGGAGCGGCCGTAGGCGATCCAGCGCCGGTAGCCGTCCGCGCCCCGGGCGGGATCGGGGTCGAGGTCCTCGGGCCGTACGTCGCCGAGCACGTGGAAACCGCTGGAGACGTTGACGATCCGGGCCCCGGGACCGGCCGCCCGCAGCCTCGGCAGCAGCAGCCCGGTCAGGGCGAAGTGCCCGAGGTGGTTCACCCCGAACTGCGTCTCGAACCCGTCGGCGGTCCGCCCGTACGGCAGCGCCATCACCCCGGCGTTGTTCACCAGCAGGTCGAGGCGGGGGCTGCGCTGCCCGAAGTCCCGCGCGAACTCCCGTACGGAGGACAGGTCGGCCAGGTCCAGCGGGGCGAACTCCACCTCCGCGCCCGGCACTTCGCCGCGCAGCCGGATCACCGCGGCGCGCCCGCGGGCGGCGCTGCGGCAGGCCAGGGTCACGGCCGCACCGCGGCGCGCGAGCTCGCGGGCGGTGACGTAGCCGATGCCGCTGTTGGCCCCGGTCACGACGGCGGTCCGGCCGCCCTGGTCGGGAATGTTCGTGGCGTTCCAGCCGGTCACGGCGGCTCCCTCGGCACGGATGCGCGGTCTTGGACGGTCACCGCCACCCTACTCAGCCCCCACCCCACCCCGTCGGGACCCCCGCCCTCCGGCCGGCGCCACTGCTTCCGCCCAGGTCACCCTGCCACCGGGGGTCCGGCGGAGCCACCGGTAAGCTGCGGAGCCGTCCCTCGCCTTCCCCCTTCTCCCGCCCCCGAGGTACCTCTCCGTGAGCTCCGCAGCACCTCCCCTCCCCGTGACGGTGGTCGGCCTCGGCGCCGACGGCTGGGCCGGGCTCGCCGCCGGCGCGCGCTCGGCGCTGGCCTCGGCCGAGGTACTGATCGGCGGGCCCCGGCAGCTGGACCTGCTGCCGGCCGACGCCTGCGCCGGACTGCGGGTGGCCTGGCCGAGCCCGCTGCGCCCGGCCGTGCCGAAGCTGATGGCCGAGCACGCGGGGCGCCGGATCGCGGTGCTGGCCAGCGGGGACCCGATGTTCTACGGGATCGGCCGCGCGCTCTGCGAGGAACTGGGCCCGGACGCCCTGCGGATCCACCCGCACCCCTCCTCCGTGTCCTACGCGTGCGCCCGCCTGGGCTGGCCGGTGGAGGACACCGAGGTGGTGACGGCGGTCGGCCGCCCGGTGGCCCGGCTCACGGCCGCGCTGCACGAGGGCCGCCGGGTCCTGGTGCTGAGCGCCGGCGCGGGCAGCCCCGGCGAGATCGCCGCCCTGCTGCGCGGCCGCGGCTTCGGCCCGAGCCGGATGCGGGTGCTGGAACAGCTGGGTTCCGAGGACGAGGACGCGTACGAGGGCGTCGCGGAGCACTGGGACCGGCCGCCGGGCGCCCCCCTGAACGTGGTCGCCGTGGAGTGCCGCCGCGACCGGGCCCATCCGGTGCCCCGGCTCGGCGCGACGCCCGGCCTGCCCGACGCCGCGTACGAGCACGACGGGCAGCTCACCAAGCGGCACGTGCGCGCCGCGACCCTGTGCGCGCTGGCCCCCGCCCCCGGCGAGCTGCTGTGGGACATCGGCGGCGGCTCCGGGTCCATCGGCATCGAGTGGATGCGGACGCACCCGTCCTGCCGGGCGGTGGCGGTGGAACGCGTCCCGGAGCGGGCCTCGCGCATCGCCCGCAACGCCGCGGCGCTCGGCGTGCCCGGACTGCGCGTGGTGGTCGGCGCCGCCCCGGCGGCCCTGGAGGGGCTCCCGGCCCCCGACGCGGTGTTCATCGGCGGCGGGCTGACCGCGCCCGGACTGCTGGACGCCGCCTGGGCGGCGCTGGCCCCCGGCGGCCGGCTGGTGGTCAACACGGTCACCCTGGAGTCGGAGGCGGTGCTCGCCGAGCGCTACCGGCGCCACGGCGGCGACCTGGTGAAGCTGGCCGTCTCGCACGCCGTGCCGGTCGGCGGTTTCACGGGCTGGCGGCAGGCGATGCCCGTCACGCAGTGGTCGGTTACCAAGGAGAAGGATCAGACATGACCGTGTACTTCATCGGAGCGGGCCCCGGCGCCGCCGACCTGATCACGGTGCGCGGTGCGCGGACCCTGGCCGCCGCCCCCGTGTGCCTGTACGCGGGCAGCCTGGTCCCGCGCGAGCTGCTCGCGGAGTGCCCGCCGGACGCCCGGCTGGTCGACACCGCGCAGCTGAACCTGGACCAGATCGTCGAGGAGTGCGTACGCGCCCACGGGGCGGGCCTGGACGTGGCGCGGCTGCACTCCGGGGACCCGTCGGTGTTCAGCGCGGTGGCCGAGCAGATGCGCCGGCTCGACGCGGCCGGGATCCCCTACGAGGTGGTCCCGGGCGTTCCGGCCTTCGCCGCGGCGGCGGCCGCGCTGAAGCGGGAGCTGACGGTCCCCACCGTCGGCCAGACGGTGATCCTGACCCGGATCGCCCAGCAGGCCACGCCGATGCCGCCCGGCGAGGACCTGGCCACGCTCGGCCGCAGCGGGGCCCTGCTGGTGCTGCACCTGGCGACCCGGTACGTCGACCGGGTCGTGGACGAGCTGCTGCCGCACTACGGCGCCGAGTGCCCGGTGGCGGTCGTCGCGATGGCCAGCCGCCCCGACGAGCTGATCCTGCGCGGCACCCTCGCCGACATCGCGCCGCAGGTGAAGGAGGCGGGGCTGGTGCGCACCGCCGTCATCATCGTGGGCCGCACCCTGGGCGCGGAGCAGTTCCCGGACAGCCACCTCTACTCCCCCGAGCGCGACCGGCATGTCTGCTGACGCTGCCCGGGCGCACGTCCTGGTCCTGGGCGGCACCACGGAGGCCCGCCGCCTCGCGGAGGCGCTGGAGCACCACCCCTCGTACCGGGTGACGACCTCGCTGGCGGGCCGGGTCTCCGCGCCCGTGCTGCCGCCGGGCGAGACCCGGATCGGCGGCTTCGGCGGCGTCGCCGGGCTGGCCGGCTGGATCGTGGGCCACGACGTCACCCACGTCGTGGACGCCACGCACCCCTTCGCGGAGCGGATGAGCTTCCACGCCTCCGAGGCCGAGGCGCTCACGGGCGTGCCGCTGCTGGCGCTGCGCCGCCCCGGCTGGACCCCGGGTCCGGGCGACGACTGGACCTTCGCGGACTCCCTCGCCGGGGCGGCCGCGCTGCTGGCGCAGCGGGACGCCCGCCGGGTGTTCCTGACGACGGGGCGGATGGGCCTGCACACCTTCGCGCACCTCACCGCGCCCTGGTTCCTGGTGCGCTCGGTGGATCCGCCGGACGGACCGGTGCCGCCGCGCCTGGAAGTGCTCCTGGAGCGGGGCCCGTTCACGCTGGAGGACGAGCGGGAACTGCTCGCCCGGCACCGGATCGACCTGCTGGTCACCAAGGACAGCGGCGGGTCCGCTACGGCCCCCAAGCTCACCGCCGCCCGGGAGGCGGGCATCCCGGTCCTGGTCGTACGCCGCCCCGCGGTCCCGCGGGGGGTCGCCGAGGCCCCGTCGGTGGAGGCGGCCCTTCGCTGGCTCGGCGCGTAGGACCCGGCCGCGGGACCCGCGGCCGCGCGGGGCGGCCGGCGGGACCGAAGTCCCTGGTGGAAAGGGCTCTTGCGGCCGGTCCCGGCCCGCCGCGGCACCCTCTAGGCTGAGGGAATGCGGATACGTCACTCCCTCGCCCTGATCCTGGCCGTCACGGCGCTCGTCACCGGATGCGGCGAGAAAACGACGCCCAGAGCGTGGGCGCCCGACGACGCCCTGCAGCGGGCCGACGAGAGCCTCGGCAAGGGTGCCGGGGAGGGCCGGGTGACGATGCGGGGCACCGGGTTCCTCGCCGCCGGGCTGGAGAAGACCCTGGAGACCGGCGGGGAGCGCCCGTACCGCTTCGACATCGCCTGCGACAGCGAGGAGGAGACCCACGTGACCCTCGTACTGTCCCGGGAGGGCGGACCCGGTGACCGCTCCTTCGACGTGGCCTGCACCTCCGGGGAGCCCACCCGGCTCAACCTCCCGGTGGGCGCCCCGGTGACGGCGCACATCGAGCCGAAGCCGCAGGACGACTCGCCGCCGGTCGGGGTGGTGTCGTGGCAGCTGCTCACCCTCGAACCCGAGGCCGTGCAGGGCTGCGCCGACGCCTTGGCGGGCTGCGCGGGCTGACCCGCGCGGGCCCGGCCCCAACTCCGCCGCGGACCCGGGCCGAGCCCGGGTGCGGGACCCCGGCCCGAGCCCCGGCCCGAGCCCCGGTGCGGGACCCCACCGGGCCCCGCACCGGGGTTCAGGCGGGCGCGGTCACGGGTAGCGGCGCGGGGTCCAGGTGACCCGGGAGCCGTCGGGCCGCTCGGTCACCCGGGTCTGCGAGGAACCGATCAGCAGGATCGTGCGCATGTCCACCTCGGCCGGCTCCAGCGCGTCCAGCGTGAGGATCCGCACCGACTGCTCCGGGCCGCCCACGTCCCGTGCGACGACCACCGGGGTCTGCGGCGAACGCAGCTCCAGCAGCAGCTCCTTGGCCTGTGCCACCTGCCAGGTCCGGCTGCGCGAGCCCGGGTTGTACAGGGCGAGCACCAGGTCGGCGGCGGCCGCGGCGCGCAGCCGCTCCGCGATGACCTCCCACGGCTTGAGCCGGTCGGACAGCGAGATGGTGGCGTAGTCGTGGCCGAGGGGGGCGCCCGCCGCGGCGGCCGCCGCGTTGGCCGCGGTCACGCCGGGCAGCACCCGTACGGGCACCTCCGCGTACTCGGGCTGGCCGGCGACCTCCAGGACGGCGGTGGCCATGGCGAAGACGCCGGGGTCCCCGCCGGAGACCACGACGACCCGCTTGCCGCGCCGGGCGAGGTCGAGGGCGAACTCGGCCCGCTCGGACTCCACCTTGTTGTCGGAGCCGTGCCGCACCTGCCCCGGCTTGACCGGCACCCGGTCCAGGTAGGTGGTGTACCCGACGAGGACCTCCGCGTCGGCCAGCGCCCGCCGGGTCTCGGCGGTCAGCCACAGCGGCCCGGCGGGCCCGGTGCCGACGACGGCGACCTCCCCGGGGCCGGACGGCACGCTGCCCGGATTGCCGATCCGGCTGGGCACGACGGCCACGGCGAAGTACGGCACGCTGTCCGGGTCGGTGTCGGCGAGGACACCGGTGCGCTCGCCCTCCATCGTCGCCCGTTCCACGTACCGGGCCTCGGGCAGCCGCCCGCTGGCCTCCATCGCCCGGCGCACGCGGGGGAAGGTGCGGCCGAGCTTCATGACGACGGCGGAGTCGGTGGCGGCGAGGCGCGCGGTGAGCTCCTCCTCGGGCAGGGTGCCGGGCAGGATCGTCAGCACCTCCTCGCCCTCGACGAGCGGGGTGCCCAGCCGGGCCGCGGCGGCGCTCACGGAGGTGACGCCGGGGATCACCTCGGCCTCGTACCGGTCCGCGAGCCGCTTGTGCATGTGCATGTACGAGCCGTAGAAGAGCGGGTCCCCCTCGGCGAGCACGGCCACGGTGCGGCCCGCGTCCAGATGCGCGGCGAGGCGGGCGGCGGAGGCCTCGTAGAACTCGTCCATCGCGCCCTGGTAGCCGCCGGGGTGGTCGGTGGTCTCGGTGGTGACCGGGTAGACCAGCGGCTCCTCGACGTGGTCGGAGCGCAGGTGCTTCGCGGCGATGGAGCGGGCGATGGAACGGCCGTGGCGGGCGCTGTGGTACGCGACGACGTCCGCCTCGGCGATCACCTCGGCGGCCCGCAGGGTCATCAGGGAGGGGTCGCCGGGCCCGAGTCCGACGCCGTACAGCTTGCCCTTGCCCGGGGTGGCGCTGGTGCTCATTCTTCCTCGCTCGCGATCGCGTTGACGGCGGCGGCCGCGATGGCGCTGCCGCCGCGCCGGCCCCGCACGATCAGGTGGTCGAGGCCCGAGTGGTGGGCGGCGAGGGCGTCCTTGGACTCGGCGGCGCCGATGAAGCCGACGGGCACGCCGATCACGGCGGCGGGGCGCGGGGCGCCCTCCTCGATCATCTCCAGCAGCCGGAACAGCGCGGTGGGCGCGTTGCCGACGGCGATCACGGAGCCCTCCAACAGGCCCCGGTCGCGCCAGACTTCGAGGGCGGCGGCGCTGCGCGTGGTGCCCATCTTCGCGGCGAGTTCCGGCACGGCCGGGTCGGAGAGGGTGCAGATCACCTCGTTGTCGGCGGGCAGCCGCTTGCGGGTGACCCCGCTCGCCACCATCTGCACGTCGCACAGGATCGGCGCGCCCGCGGCCAGCGCGGCGCGCGCCCGCAGCACGACCTCGGGGGTGTAGCCGAGGTCCTGGGGCAGGTCCGTCATCCCGCAGGCGTGAATCATGCGCACCGCGACCTGGGCGACGGAGGCGGGCAGCCCGGAGAGGTCCGCCTCGGCGCGGATCGTGGCAAAGGACTGGCGGTAGATCGCGGCGCCGTCCTTCTCGTACTCGAACACGGTGTACTCGCTCATTTCTTCACAGCGACGGTGATGGGGTGGTGCTGCGGGCGGCCGTGAGGGCCTCCGCCAGGTCTGCGTGCGCGACCGGGGCGGCGGGCCGCCCGGGCGCGGAGATCTCGTACCCGTCCGGGGTGGCGACGAGGTCCACCCAGGCGGTGCCCCGCGGGTGACCGCAGCGCCGCTCGCACCCGGACCAGTGCACGGGCAGCGGGCCGGCCGTCCGTGACGCGAGGGCCCGCGCGTCGGCGCGTACGTCGGCCCGGGACTTGGCGCAACCGGGCCGCCCGGTACAGGCGGTGACGGACCGTCGGGGATCGCCGGGCGCGGTGACGAGCCCGGCCGCGGCGAGGGCGTCGAGCGCGGGGCCCGCCGTACGGTGCGTCAGGCCGGGGACGACGACCCCGCGCCAGGGGGTCAGCCGCATCCGGCCGCTGAGCCCGGCCAGCAGCCGCCACTGGGCGGCGGTCAGCCGCCCGAGGGGTGCGAGCACGGACAGCGCGGCGGCGCCGCCGGGCCCGGCCACGATCCCGGGCTCGGGCCCGTCGCCCGCGCGGGGAGCGGGGATGTCGGGCCCGGCCTCGGCGGCCGCGCGGGGCGCGGAGACACCGGCCACCCGCCCCGGAATCCCGGCGGCGGCCAGTCGCTCACCCAACACCCTGACGTCCAGGGCGTGTTCGGGGGGCAGCTCCGTCACCCGCCAGGCCCGGCTCCCGGCGCGGGCAACGGCGTCGAGGAAATGGTTCGCGGCGAGCAGGGCGGCCCGGGGGGCGTCACCGGCCGCCACCAGGACGCCTTCCGGGGAACCGGCGGTCCACACCAGGGCACCGTCCCCGCACGCGGTCAGCGTCACGTCACCGGCGAGGGGGGCCACGTCGCCGCGCCCGTCGTCGAGGGCGAACAGGAACCGGCCCGACAGCCGGGCCGCGCCCGGATCCGCGCACAACAGCCGGTCCAGCAGCGGCACCCAGCCGGAGACGTCGGGCAGCCCGGACGCGTCGAGTCCGCTCAGCGGTGACGCGACGACGTTGCGGACCCGCTCGTGGGAGGGGGCGGGGAGCAGCCCGGCCCGGTCCAGCAGCTGCGCCAGCTCGCCGCCGCAGCTCTCGCCGAGGCCGCGCAGCTGCGCGTTGCCGCGCGAGGTGAGGTCGAGGTGGCCGTCGCCGAGTCGTTCGGCGGCGTCGGCCAGCAGCAGGGCGGCCGGTCCGTCGAGGAGTCCGCCGGGAATCCGGATGCGCGCCAGGAACCCGTCGTCGGCCGCGTGCAGGCGCAGCGCGCCGGGGCAGGCGTCACCGCGTTCCCGTATGACGGGTTCGTCCCGCGATGCGGCGGAAGGGGGCTGGGGCATGGCCGCGAGCATACCCACGATTGCCCGCCCCCGACCTGTGTCCGTCGCCACCCCCGCCCGCCCCGACCGGGCACCCGGCACCCGCCTCCGTCCCGGCCCCGGTCCGGGGCGCGTGACACGCGGTGCGTGGCACACGGTGCGGGGCACACGGTGCGGGGCGCTGGGTCCAGGGCACGCGGTGCGGGGCACGGGGGCCGGGGCGCGCGGTCCGAGGCACGCGGTCCGGGGCACGCGGTCCGGGGCACGCGCCGGAGGCGGAGGCGCGAGGTGCGGGGCGCGAGCCACGAGGCACGCGGTCCGGGCGCGGTACACGGGGCACCGGTCCGCGCTCCGGGGCGCCCGGCGGGAACCCGGGCGACGGCCCGCCACCCGGCCGCCCCGCCCGACGCCCCCCACGTCGGCCCCGCGCAGCCCCGCGTACCCCCCACGCCAACCCGCGGAGCGCGAGGCACCCCCCCCACCCCCACTCCCGGCCAGGGACGACGCCGCCTAAGATGACCTTCCGACGGGCCACTCGGCCCGTCATCGCCGAGGACGGCGACATGGGAGGAAGCCCGGTGCGATTCCGGCGCGGTCCCGCCACTGTGAACCCCGCGGAGCACCCGCGCCGGGTGAGTCAGGAACTCCCGCCGTCCTCACTGCCCGGGGCGCGGAAACCCCGAGGAAGGCCTGCCGCCGCATGATCCTGCTGCTGTCGACGTCCGACACCGATCTGCTCAGCGCTCGCGCCGCGAACACGGCGGACGGCCCCGTCCCGTACCGGTTCGCGAACCCCTCCCGCCTTCCCCTCGACGACCTCCCGGGCCTCCTCGACGGCGTCGGCCTCGTCGTCGTACGCCTCCTCGGCGGCCTGCGCGCCTGGCAGGAGGGCCTCGACGTCCTGCTGGCCCCCGGCCAGACCCGCCCGGTCGTGGTGCTGACCGGCGAACAGGCCCCGGACGCCCAGCTGATGGAGGCCTCCACCGTCCCCATCGGCATCGCGGCCGAGGCGCACGCCTACCTCGCGCACGGCGGCCCGGCCAACCTCGACCAGCTGGCCCGGTTCCTCTCCGACACCGTCCTGCTCACCGGCCACGGCTTCGAGCCCCCGGCCGGCTCCCCCACCTGGGGCCGGCTGGAGCGCACGGCCGGCCGCGACAGCGGCCCCCGGGTCGCGGTGCTCTACTACCGCGCCCACCAGATGAGCGGCAACACCGCCTTCGTGCACGCCCTGTGCGAGGCCATCGAGGCCAAGGGCGCACAGCCCCTCCCCCTCTACGTCTCCTCCCTGCGCACCCCCGAGCCGGAACTGCTGGCCGAGCTGGAGGGGGTCGACGCGATCGTCACCACCGTCCTGGCCGCCGGCGGCACCCGCCCCGCCACCGCCTCCGCGGGCGGGGACGACGAGTCCTGGGACGCGGGCGCCCTCGCCGCGCTGGGCGTGCCGATCCTCCAGGCCCTGTGCCTGACCGGCTCCCGCAGCGCCTGGGAGGAGAACGACGAGGGCCTCTCTCCTCTCGACGCCGCCACCCAGGTCGCCGTGCCCGAGTTCGACGGCCGCCTGATCACCGTCCCCTTCTCCTTCAAGGAGATCGACGAGGACGGACTGCCCGCCTACGTCGCCGACCCCGAGCGGGCCGCCCGCGTCGCCGGCATCGCCGTGCGCCACGCCCGTCTGCGCCACATCGAGCGCCGCGACAAGAAGATCGCCCTCGTCCTCTCCGCGTACCCCACCAAGCACTCCCGCATCGGCAACGCGGTCGGCCTCGACACCCCCGCCAGCGCCGTCGAACTGCTGCGCACCCTGATCTCCCACGGCTACGACTTCGGTCCGACGGCCGACATCCCCGGCCTGGTCTCCGGCGACGGCGACGAGCTGATCCGCGCCTTGATCGAGGCCGGCGGCCACGACCAGGACTGGCTGACCGAGGAGCAGCTGGCCCGCAACCCGGTCCGCATCCCGGCCGCCGACTACCGGCGCTGGTTCGCCGAGCTCCCCGCCGAACTGCGCGAGAGCGTCGAGGAGCACTGGGGCGAGGCCCCCGGCAACATGTTCGTGGACCGCTCCGCCAACCCCGAGGGCGACATCGTCCTCGCCGCGCTCCGCCGCGGGAACCTCCTCATCCTCATCCAGCCGCCCCGCGGCTTCGGCGAGAACCCGATCGCGATCTACCACGACCCGGACCTGCCTCCGTCGCACCACTACCTGGCCGCGTACCGCTGGATCCAGGCGGCCGCCGAGGACGGCGGCTTCGGCGCCGACGCGATGATCCACCTGGGCAAGCACGGCAACCTCGAATGGCTGCCGGGCAAGAACGCCGGCCTCTCGGCCTCCTGCGCACCGGACGCCGCACTCGGCGACCTCCCCCTCATCTACCCCTTCCTGGTCAACGACCCGGGCGAGGGCACCCAGGCCAAGCGCCGCGTGCACGCCACCCTGGTCGACCACCTCGTCCCGCCGATGGCGCGCGCCGAGTCCTACGGCGACATCGCCCGCCTGGAACAGCACCTGGACGAGTACGCGCAGATCAGCGCCATGGACCCGTCGAAGCTCCCGGCGATCCGCGCCCAGATCTGGACCCTGATCCAGGCGGCGAAGCTCGACCACGACCTCGGTCTCGCCGAACGCCCCGACGACGACGGCTTCGACGACTTCCTCCTGCACGTCGACGGCTGGCTGTGCGAGGTCAAGGACGCGCAGATCCGCGACGGCCTGCACGTCCTCGGCGGCGCCCCGACCGGCGAGGCCCGGGTCAACCTGGTCCTCGCGATCCTGCGCGCCCGCCAGATCTGGGGCGGCACCTCCGCCCTGCCCGGCCTGCGCGAGGCCCTCGGCCTGGACGAGTCGGCCGCCACCCGCACCTCGGCGGACGAGGTCGAGGCGACGGCCCGCGCCCTGGTCCAGGCGATGGAGGACGCGAACTGGTCCCCGGAGGCCGTGACGACGGTCGCGGCGGGCCACCCCCGGGCCGTCGCGGACATCCTCACCTTCGCGGCCCACGAGGTCGTACCCCGCCTGGCCGGCACCACGGACGAGATCGCCCACGTGGTCACCGCCCTGGACGGCGGCTTCGTCCCGGCCGGCCCGTCGGGCTCCCCGCTCCGCGGCCTGGTCAACGTCCTCCCGACGGGCCGCAACTTCTACTCGGTCGACCCCAAGGCCGTCCCGTCCCGCCTCGCGTGGGAGACCGGGCAGGCCCTGGCCGACTCCCTCCTCACCCGCTACCGCACCGACAACGACGGCGAGTGGCCCGCCTCGGTCGGCCTGTCCCTGTGGGGCACCAGCGCGATGCGCACCTCCGGCGACGACGTCGCCGAGGCCCTGGCGCTCCTCGGCGTCCGCCCCGTCTGGGACGAGGCCTCGCGCCGCGTCACGGGCATCGAGGCCATCCCCCTCTCTGAACTCGGCCGCCCCCGCATCGACGTGACGCTCCGCATCTCGGGCTTCTTCCGCGACGCGTTCCCGCACGTCATCGGCCTCCTGGACGACGCGGTCCGGCTGGCCGCCTCCCTGGACGAACCGGCCGCCCACAACTACATCCGCGCCCACGCCCAAGCGGACCTCGCCGCCCACGGCGACGAACGCAAGGCCACCACCCGCATCTTCGGCTCCCGCCCCGGCACGTACGGCGCGGGCATCCTCCAGCTGATCGACTCCCGCGACTGGCGCACCGACGCCGACCTGGCGGAGGTCTACACGGTCTGGGGCGGCTACGCCTACGGCCGCGGTCTGGAGGGCCGCCCGGCCCGCGCCGAAATGGAATCGGCGTACAAGCGCATCACGGTCGCGGCGAAGAACACCGACACCCGCGAGCACGACATCGCGGACTCGGACGACTACTTCCAGTACCACGGCGGCATGGTGGCCACGGTCCGCGCCCTGCGCGGCACGGCCCCCGAGGCCTACATCGGCGACTCCACCCGCCCGGAAACGGTCAAGACCCGCACCCTGGTCGAGGAGACCTCGCGCGTCTTCCGCGCCCGCGTGGTCAACCCCAAGTGGATCGAGGCGATGCGCCGCCACGGCTACAAGGGCGCCTTCGAACTGGCGGCGACGGTCGACTACCTCTTCGGCTACGACGCCACCACGGGCGTGGTCGCGGACTGGATGTACGACAAGCTGACGGAAACCTACGTCCTGGACCCCACGAACCGCGCCTTCCTGGAGGAGGCCAACCCCTGGGCCCTCCACGGCATCGCGGAACGCCTCCTGGAAGCCGAATCCCGCGGCATGTGGGAAAAGCCGGACCCCCAGATCCTCGAATCCCTCCGCCAGGTCTACCTGGACACGGAAGGCAACCTGGAGGGCGAGTCGGAGTAGCCGACCCCGTATCGCGCGCGGATGCCCTCGCCCCTGCCAAGGGGCGGGGGCATCCGCCGTCCCCGGGAGTTCACGATCAAGGGCCGCCCCGCCTCCTACTCCGTGAGGGCCCGGTCCGGGCCGCCGCTCCCAGAGGAAGGGGACCCCGATGGACACCGCGACCACGGTCATCACCATCGGTTCGATCGCCGTCGCCACGTCACGCACCCTGGTGGCCCTGTGGCTGCGGCTGCGCTGGCGCGCACGCCACGAACAGGCCCGGCACCAGTACCTCCTCGGGGTGACGCAGGCGCTCGGCACCGGGGCCCGGCTGGAACTCGACGACCAACGCGGCCACGGCCACCGCCTCCGCGTGAGGATCACCCCCGCTCCGGCGCGGACGGAGGACCGGGCGGCGTGAACGACCACGACCCCCTGGACCGTACGGACCTGCCCATGACGGCCCCGCCCGCCGACGCGCACGGAGCCCTGGAAGAGCGCCGCCTCCTGCGCCAGGTGACGGACGCGGAGTTCTCCGCCTTCTACCGCGCCACCGTCCGCCCCCTGGTGGCGTTCCTGATCAACCAGGGCGCCGGTGTGCACACCGCCTCCGACATAGCCCAGGAGACGATGACCACCGCCTACCGGCGCTGGAACGATCTGCACGCGCCGAAGGCCTGGGCGTACAAGGTCGCCTCGCGCGCCCTCGTACGCCGGATCGCCGGTGTGGAGGAGGATCCCGTCGGGGAGGTTCCGGAGCCGACGTCGCTGCTGGCCCGTCCGGACGCCATCGCGGAGTGGGAGGCCAGGCACCGGGTGCTCCCCCTGTTACGCAGTCTGCCGCCCAGGCAACGCCAGGTGCTGGCCTGGACGTTGGCCGGCTTCACGCCCGGTGACATCGCGGACCAGCTGGGCCTGCCGAACGAGACCGTACGCGCCAACCTGCGCAAGGCCCGCCGGGCCGCGGCCGCGTACCTGGAGACGCGGGAGGAGGAGCTGTGACCCGCCGCCACGGGACCGGAGAGCCCGGCGACGAGGCCGTGGACCGGTGGTTCGTCGGCCACGGGCGTGCTCTGGCCGATGCGCTGGGCGAAGCCCTGGACATCGAGGCCGGGCTGCGCGAGGTCCTCGTCCAGTCCAGGCACGACGATGCCGAGGCGGATCTGGAGGCCGTCCTCGACGAGGAGGCCGGGCTCGGCGCCATCCTGCCCGTCGGCGCTTCGGCCGACCGGACCGACCGTCCCGCGACCTCGCGCATGAGGACGGCTGCGGAGGGGTTCCTTCACTCGGTCAGCCCGATGGACCGCCTCGCCGTGCGCGGCGACCCCGAGGTCGCGGCGGCCGGCCGCGCCCTCGACAAGGCCGTCGACCTCACCCTGCACCTCGACGACCGCCGCCTGGTTGTCGAACGGGCCATCGACCTCGCCCAGGACCTCGTGCTCGACCTCTCCCGGGCCCGCGACCTCGACTTCGACATCGTCCTGACCCTCGACCCGGAGCTGGACCGCGGACTCTTCCATGCCCTGGAGACCGCCAGGTCCATCGGCGCACTCGGTTTCCTCACGAACCGGGACCGGGAGGACCGGGAGGACCGGGACCTCGTACGCGCGCTCGTCCATGCCTACGACCTCAACCTCGCCCGCGCGCGCGGTCTCGACACCGCCCGCGCCCACGCGCAGGACCTCAACCGAGTGCTCGACCTCGCCCATGTTCTCTCCCTCCGCGTCATCGCCGCCCGCTCCGACGACGACGAGGCTGCCGCCGCCTCCGACCTGGCCCGGGTCCTCGTCGCCATCCGCGCCGAGCAGGTCGGCCGGGCCATCGCCGGAGTCCTGCACCGGGAGCCGCCCCCGCTCGACAAGGACGCGGCGCTGGCCTTCCTGCACGACTTCACCACCGCCGACCTGCGCGCCGCCGAGCTGCAGGGCATCGACCTGGGCGGCGTGTACTGGTCCGAGCACGGGACGCGGTGGCCGGCCGCACTGGACCTGGACGACCTCAGGCGGCGCTCGGTGGAGACCCCGGCGGGCAGCGCCACCTGGGTCGTCCGCCGGGGCACCGCGGAGTTCCGGGAGTTCGCCGTGCTGTGACGGCGGAGGGGACCAGCCCCTCCTATCCTCCTTCGGCACCCCGCGCCACCGATCGGCGTGTGGGTCACCTGATGAAGTGAACTCCCCCTTGTCCCGCCGTCGCCGCGGGTAGGGCCCTGCTGATCTCGTGCGGGGGGCGGGAACCGCCGGTCCCCGTGTCCCTGAGCGAAAGGCCCGGGCCGTCGTGACGCAGCCGTTCCAACTGCCGGAGTTCTACGTGCCCTATCCGGCGCGACTCAACCCCCACCTGGAGGAGGCGAGGGTCCACACCAAACGGTGGGCGCGCGGCTTCGGGATGCTGGAGGGTTCCGGGGTCTGGGAGGAGAAGGACCTCGACTCGCACGACTACGCCCTGCTGTGCGCGTACACCCACCCCGACTGCGACAGTGACGCGCTGGACCTGGTCACCGACTGGTACGTGTGGGTCTTCTTCTTCGACGACCACTTCCTGGAGATGTACAAGCGCTCCCAGGACCGCGAGGGCGCCAGGGCGTACCTCGACCGGCTCGCCGCCTTCATGCCGATGGACCTGGCCGCGGGCTTCCCGGAGGCCACCAACCCCGTCGAGGCGGGGCTCGCGGACCTGTGGGCGCGGACCGTCCCGGCCATGTCGACGGACTGGCGGGAACGGTTCTCCTTGTCCACGAAGAACCTGCTCGACGAGTCGATGTGGGAGCTCGCCAACATCAACATCGGGCGGGTGGCGAACCCGCTGGAGTACATCGAGATGCGCCGCAAGGTGGGCGGCGCCCCCTGGTCGGCCGGGCTGATCGAGTACGTCTCCGCCGAGGTGCCCGCGCGCGTGGCGCACTCGCGGCCGCTCGGCGTGCTGCGCGACGCCTTCGCCGACGCCGTGCACATCAGGAACGACATCTTCTCCTACGAACGCGAGGTCGCCCACGAGGGCGAGCTCTCCAACGCCGTCCTGGTGCTGGAGACCTTCCTCGGCTGCACCACCCAGGAGGCCGCGGAGGCCTCCAACGACCTGCTCACCTCCAGGCTCCAGCAGTTCGAGCAGACCGCGCTCGTCGAACTCCCCCAGCTCTTCGCCGACCACGCCATGGACCCCGCCGAGATCGCGGCCGTCCTCGCCTACGCCAAGGGCCTGCAGGACTGGCAGTCGGGCGGCCACGAGTGGCACATGGTCTCCAGCCGCTACATGAACAAGGAGGCCAAGCCCACCGCCCCGCTCACCCTGCCCTTCCTCCCCAGCGGGCTCGGCACCACCGCGCTCGACGTCGGCTCCCTGTTCACCCCGCGGTCGGTGGAACTGCGCCGTCGCTCCTTCACCCACGTCCCCTTCGAACGCACCGGCCCGTCCGTGATCCCGGACATCCACATGCCCTTCGAGCTCTCCCTCAGCCCCCACCTCGGCTCCGCCCGCGAGGGATCGGTGGAGTGGGCCCGCCGGATGGGCCTGATCGACCCGCAGCCGGGCGATCCCGGCTCCGCCATCTGGAACGAACAGAAGCTGCGCGGCTACGACTTCGCCCTCTGCTCGGCCGGCATCGACCCCGACGCCACGCCCGGGGCGCTGCTGCTCAACGCGTGCTGGCTGACCTGGGGGACGTACGGGGACGACTACTACCCGGTGGTGTTCGCTCGTTCCGGGAACCTCACGGCCGCCAAGGCGGCCACGGCCCGGCTGATCTCGATGATCCCCGTCGACCACGCCGAACAGCCGCTGCCGCTGACCGCGCTGGAGCGCTCCCTCGCCGATCTGTGGGTGCGCACCACGCAGGACATGGACGACCGGGTCCGTGCCGAGTTCCGGGCCACGCTGGTGAGCATGCTGGAGAGCTGGGTGTGGGAGACGGAGAACCAGATCGCCAACCACATCCCGGACCCGGTGGACTACGCCGAGATGCGCCGCCACACCTTCGGCTCGCACCTGACGATGTACCTGTGCCGACTCGGGCAGGCCGGCCGCGGCATCCCCGAGGAGATCTACCGCTCCGGGACGATCCGCTCGCTGGAGAACGCGGCGGCCGACACCGCCTGCCTGATCAACGACATCTTCTCGTACCAGAAGGAGGTGGAGGTCGAGGGCGAGGTGCACAACCACGTCCTCGTCGCCCGGAACTTCTTCGACATCGGCTACGAGCAGGCCCTGCACATCTGCCACGACCTGATGACGCAGCGCACCGAGGAGTTCGAGCACATCGTCGCAACGCAGCTGCCGTTGCTCTACGAGGACTGGAAGCTGGACCGGGAAGCGCGCGCCGGGCTCGACGCGTACGTCGTGGAGCTCAAGGACTGGCTGGCCGGGATCCTCAACTGGCACCGCAAGTGCCGCCGTTACCGCGAGGAGGACCTGCACCGGCCGGCCGACGTTCTGCACCGGCCGGCCGACGGCCCGTCCGCCGCCATCGGGGGTTCCGGCTTCGGCATGGCGGCGGCCCGGATCCGCCTCCCCGCCTGAGCGGGGAGGCGGTCCGAGGGGGTCAGAACTCGTCCCCCGTGTGCGGGAGCGGCCCCGTCGCCAGGGCCGCGTCCAGGGCGGCCGCGGCGCCCGGGGCGTGTTCGGTCACCAGCCCGGCGGCCACCAGCTCGGCCGCCCTGGTGCCGCCCAGGTAGCAGGCGGCCAGCTCCCTCACGTCCAGGGTCAGGTCGGGGGTCGCGCGGGCGGGCTCGTACGTCGCCCCGCCCGGCCCGGCCTTGAGGCGGAACCGCCCGGCGTTCGCGGGCAGCCGTACGTCGGCCAGCTGCAGCACGAGTTCCACCGGCGCCGCCCACGTCCGGGCCGTCAGCGCCGCGGCCACGTCGACCAGGCGCAGCCAGAGCGCCGGGAACTGGGCGGTGGCCCTGACCTGGTCCCGGTCGGCGGCGAAGTGCAGCAGCGGGTCGTCGGCCGGGCGGCACCGGGCGCGGACGGTACCGGTCAGGTCGAGGGAGGCCACGCAGTCCCACAGCGCGGCGGCGACGGCGGGGGTGTCCGCCTCCAGTTCGTCGACGCGGACCAGCCCCGGGGCGCGGGCCGGGAGGGGGCCCGTGTCGTCCTCCGGCTTCGTGCGGTAGAGGACGTAGCCCGCCACCGGCTCTCCCGGCCGGCCGAGGGCGATGATCCGGGGCGGGCCCAACTCCTCGTCCTCCTCGTCCCGTTCGCACAGCCACTCCTGCTCCCAGCGTTCGGGGCTGCGGGTCGGCCGCCCGGCGCGGGTGCGGCGGGCGGCCTCGTGGTACGGGGCGATCACGTCGGGGACGTCGGCCGGTTCGATCAGACGCAGGGGGCGCGGGTCGGGGGCGATCCGCAGGGCGAGCGGCCGGCCGGAGTCGATCTCGACGGTGACGCCCTGGGTGGCCGCCCCGTAGCCGAAGCGTCCGTAGATGGCCGATTCGGAGGCCCACAGGGCGGCGAGCGGGCTGCCCGCGGCCGCGGCCCGGCGCAGCCGCTCCTCCATCAGCGCGGTGAGGACGCCCCGGCGCCGGTGGGTGGGGGCGACGGAGACGAAGGTGAGTCCGGGGCAGTCGAGGTCGGCTCCGGGGACCGAGAGGCGGAAGGGGTGCGCGGCCATGAAGCCGACGAGCGCCCGCCCGTCGTAGGCGCCGAGCCGGTCGCAGCCACTCAGCAGGCGGTGGTGGCGCCGGCGCGCCTCCTCTTCCGGGCGGTCGTGGAAGACCAGGTAGGCGAGCTCCTGGGCGCGGTCGATGTCGGCCTCGGGTACCTCGCGGATGTCCACCATGATCCGGAGACTAATCGGTCATCGCGGACCGGTCACCCCATAGTGGCCGGATCCACCCGCTCAGGAGGGTGCGGGCCCGCTCCAGTCGGCCGGAACGTGTCCCAGGCGGACCCGTTGGGGGTGGTCGCCGACCGGGACGGAGACCCGCTTGGTCCCGGTGGCGAAGTCGATGGCGGTGACCCGGTCGGCGCCGCTCTCGGAGATGACGCAGGCGGTGCCGTCGCCGTCGACGGTGGCCCAGTAGGGCTTGTCGGCGGGGACGAGCGGCCCCTGGGCGAGGGTGGCGCGGTCCACGACGGTCGCGTAGTCGTCCATGGTCCCGGCGACGCAGAGCTTGGTGCCGTCGGGGCTCATCGAGAGGCCGTGGTGGCGGGAGTCGTTGACCCAGGTGGTGCGGTCGGTGCTGGTGGCGGGGTTGACGGGGAGTTCCTTGATCCGGGTGATCCTGTCGGTGGCCACGTCGTACTCGACGACGCCGTTGAAGAAGGACACCTGGAAGTAGATCTTCGACTCGTCGGGGCTGAAGGACATGGGGCGGACGGCGTCGGAGAGGTCGTGGCGGCCGAAGGCGTCGAGGCGTTCGCGCATGTCGATCACCCGGACCGTGCGGAAGGTCCGCGCGTCGACGACGGTGATCTTCCGGTCGCCCTTCGTCCAGTCCAGCCAGGGCGCGTCGAGGGCGGAGGTCACGTCGCCGATCGAGCTGTTCCACAGGTAACGGCCGTCGCGGCTGAAGGTGTTCTCGTGCGGCTTGTCGCCGGTGGCGAACGAGCCGGCCTCGCGGCCGGTGGCGATGTCGAGGACGTGCACGGTGTTGGCCGTGGACGCGGACACGGCGACGCGGGTGCCGTCGGGCGAGACCGCCATGTGGTCGGCGCGGTAGCCGGCCACGGGGAAGCGCCAGTTGATCCGGCCGGTGCGCACGTCGATGGAGACGACGTCGGCGAAGCTCGGGCGGGAGACCACGACCGCGGAGCCGTCCGGGGTGGTGTACATGTCGTCCGCGAACTGGTCGTGACCCTCTCCGGCGCCGGCCCGGATGCCGAGGAAGAAGGCGAGCCTGACGGGGTTGAGGTAGATCTCCCGCAGCCGCTCCTCCTTGTCGGGGATCACGTTGATCCGGCCGATCCGGGCGAGGTCTCCGGTCGAGGCGAGGGCGTCGGCGGTGCCGTCCCAGTTGTTCCCGACGAACAGCACCTCGCGCAGGGGTTCGGCGGGGGCCGCCGCCCGGCCGGGTGCGGCCAGGGCGGTGACGGCGGTGGCGGCGAGGAGGACCGCGGCCACCGGGTACCGGGTGCGCAGGCTGTGTAACATCCGTTCAACTCCGTTGGGGGGAAGGGGTGGAGCGGGAACGTGGGGCGGACCGCTTGCTGTTACCGGCGGGTAAAATAGACGGAACGCCGAAAGGGCACAACCCCCGTGGGGTCGTGCCCTTTCGGCGTGTGCGTGTGCGGGTGCCCCGGCGCCACGGCCGCCCGGCACCGCTTCAGGCGACGGAGCCGATCCGGGTGACCACGGTGTGCGACGGGTCGTGGTGGATCGGGATGTGCGCGCCGGTGAGCGAGACCCCGGTGCCGCCGCGGCGGTTCGCGACGATCTCGGCGGCGATGGACAGCGCGGTCTCCTCCGGGGAGCGGGCGCCGAGGTCCAGGCCGATCGGGGAGCGCAGGCGGGCCAGTTCGAGCTCGGTGACGCCCACCGCGCGGAGCCGCTCGTTGCGGTCCTCGTGGGTGCGGCGGGAGCCCATGGCGCCGACGTAGGCGACGGGGAGCTTCAGGGCCAGTTCGAGGAGCGGTACGTCGAACTTGGCGTCGTGGGTCAGCACGCACAGGACGGTCCGGCCGTCCACCCCGGTGCCCTCCAGGTAGCGGTGCGGCCAGTCGACCACGATCTCGTCCGCCTCGGGGAAACGATTCCTCGTGGCGAAGACGGGCCGGGCGTCGCACAGGGTCACGTGGTAGCCGAGGAACTTGCCGATCCGCACCAGGGCGGAGGCGAAGTCGATGGCACCGAAGACGATCATCCGCGGCGGCGGGACGCTGGACTCGACGAGCACCTTCAGCGGCTCTCCGCAGAGCCTGCCGTCGGCGCCGATCTCCAGGACGCCGGTCCGGCCGGCGTCGAGCATGGCGCGGGCCTCCCCGGCGATGGTGCGGTCGAGCAGGGGATGTCCGCCGAAGCCCCCTTCGTAGGAGCCGTCGGACTGGACCAGGAGCGCGCGGCCCATCAGCTCCTCGGGGCCGTCGGCGATCCGGGCCACCGCGGCCGTCTCCCCGTGCGCGGCGGCGGCCAGCGCACGGGCCAGCACCTGGCGCCGCGGGGAGCCCACGGGCACCGGGGTGACCAGGATGTCGATGATTCCGCCGCAGGTCAGGCCCACGGCGAAGGCATCGTCGTCGCTGTAGCCGAAGCGCTCCCGGACGGTCTCGCCGTCTTCGAGCGCCTGCCGGCACAGCTCGTACACCGCGCCCTCCACGCATCCGCCGGAAACCGAACCGATGGCAGTGCCCTCGCCGTCCACGGCGAGTGCGGCTCCGGGCTGCCGCGGGGCGCTCCCGCCGACCGCCACGACCGTGGCGACGGCGAAGTCGCGCTCCTGCTCGACCCACCGGTTGAGTTCTTCGGCGATGTCCAGCATGTGCGGCCTCCTCGGAGGGTTCGTTTCCAGTATCGGATGCGTGGAGGGTCAGGTACGGATGACGTCCGGACCTACTTCACCCCGAGCCACGCCTCGATGGGGTGGAGAGCGAAGTAGATCAGGAAGATGCCGGTCAGCGCCCACATGAAGCCACCGACCTCGCGGGCCTTGCCCTGCGCGACCTTGATGGCCACGTAGGAGATGACACCCGCGGCGACACCGGCCGTGATCTGGTAGGTGAACGGCATGATCACGACGGTCAGGAAGACCGGGATCGAGGTCGCGCTGTCGGACCAGTCCACGTGGCGGGCGTTCTGCATCATCATCGCGCCGATGACCACCAGGGCGGCCGAGGCGACCTCACCCGGGACGATCTGGGTGATCGGGGTGAAGAAGAGGCAGGCGGCGAAGAAGAGGCCGGTGACGACGGAGGCGAGGCCGGTACGGGCACCCTCACCGACGCCGGTGGCGGACTCGACGAACACGGTCTGGCCGGAGCCGCCCGCGATGCCACCGATGGCGCCACCGGCGCCGTCGATGAACAGCGCCTTCGACAGGCCCGGCATGCGGCCCTGGTCGTCGGCCAGCTTGGCCTCGGTGCCGACGCCGATGATGGTGGCCATCGCGTCGAAGAAGCCGGCGAGCACGAGGGTGAAGACGATCATGCCGATCGTCATGACGCCGACGTCGCCCCAGCCGCCGAACTCGACCTTGCCGAAGAGCGAGAAGTCCGGCATCGAGATCGCGGAGCCCGCGAGCTCCGGCGGACCGTTCTTCCAGGCCTTCGGGTCGATGTCCACGATGGCGTTCAGGATGGCCGCGAGGACGGTGCCGCCGACGATGCCGATGAGGATCGCGCCGCGGACCTTGCGGGCCTGCAGCATGAAGATGGCGAGCAGGGTGATGCAGAAGAGGAAGACGGGCCAGCCCGAGAGCTCACCGGTCGCACCCAGCTGCACGGGGGGCGCGAACTCCCCGCCGTTGCCGACGAAACCGGCCTTGACCAGGCCGATCAGGGCGACGAAGAGACCGATGCCCATGGTGATGGCGTGCTTGAGCGCGAGGGGGATCGCGTTCATGATCATCTCTCGGAGGCCGGTGACGACCAGGAGACAGATCACGACGCCGTACATCACGCACATGCCCATGGCCTGCGGCCAGGTCATCTGCGGTGCCACCTGCGAGGACAGCACGCCGGAGACGGACAGGCCGGCGGCCAGGGCGAGCGGGACCTTGCCCACGAAGCCCATCAGGAGGGTGGTCAGGGCCGCGGCGAAGGCCGTGGCCGTGATCAGGGCCTTCTGGCTCATGGTGTCTCCGGCGACGTCCTTGCCGGAGAGGATCAGCGGGTTGAGCAGGAGGATGTACGCCATCGCCATGAAGGTCGTGATACCGCCACGGACCTCGTTGCCGATGTTCGAGCCTCTGTGCGTTATGTGAAAGTACCGGTCGAGCCAAGAGCGTCCGGCGGGGGTCAGGGAGCCGTCGCCGGCTTCCTCCGCACTGGTCTTGGGCTCCACTGCTGACTGGGTCATGGTGCCTAACTCCCAAGGTTCATAGGGGCACCCGCATAAAGATTGGAGACGCGGGATTTGGGAAACTCCGTTTGGCTGCACGACCCGGGGTGACGGCCCGAGGCGACGCGAGAAGTGCACTGCGTGTACTGCGGGTAGTGCGGGGGTGACCGCTGGTACTACGTGGGGGTTTCTGCAGGGGTACTGCCGGTGGTGCGAGGACCGCGAGCGGTGCGGTACTTGGTGCTCCGGGCGGTGCGACTGGAAGTGTGACGTTCCCGTGCCGCACCGCCCGGAAATCCGGGGGGTCCGGGGCCTCGCGGCCCGCGGACCGGCCGTCCTAGAGGGTCCCGGTGAGGGCTTCCGGACGGATCGGGGTCTTGTTGAGCTCCAGACCGGTCGCCTGCCGGATCGCCGCGAGGACGGCCGGGGTGGACGACAGGGTGGGGGCCTCGCCGAGACCGCGCAGACCGTACGGCGCGTTCGGGTCGGCGAGCTCCAGGACGTCGACCGGAATGGTCGGGGTGTCGAGGATGGTCGGGATCAGGTAGTCCGTGAAGGAGGGATTGCGCACCTTCGCGGTCTTCGGGTCCACGATGATCTCCTCCATGACCGCCACGCCGAGGCCCTGGGTGGTACCACCCTGGATCTGGCCGACCACGGAGAGCATGTTCAGGGCCTTGCCGACGTCCTGCGCGGTCGCCAGCTCGACGACCTTGACCAGGCCGAGCTCGGTGTCCACCTCGACGACCGCACGGTGCGCGGCGAAGGTGTACTGGACATGGCCGTCGCCCTGACCGGTCTTGAGGTCGAAGGGCACGGTCGGCCGGTGCCGGAACTCCAGCTCCAGGTCGATCGCCTCGTCCTCCAGGATGTCGGCGATGTCCGCGAGGACCTCGCCGCCGTCGGTGACGACCTTGCCGCCCTCCAGGAGGAGCTCGGCGTGGGCCCAGGCCGGGTGGTACGAGCCGTTCTTGCGGCGGCCCATCTCCAGCAGCGCCTCGCGGACGTGCTCACAGGTGTTCTTCACCGCGCCACCGGTCATGTACGTCTGCCGCGAGGCGGACGTGGAACCGGCGGAGCCGACCTGCGTGTCGGCCGGGTGGATGGTCACCTGCGTGACGCCCAGCTCGGTACGGGCGATCTGCGCGTGGACGGTGACGCCGCCCTGGCCGACCTCCGCCATGGCCGTGTGGACCATCGCGACGGGCTCGCCGTTGATGACCTCCAGGCGCACCCGGGCGGTGGAGTAGTCGTCGAAGCCCTCGGAGAAGCCGACGTTCTTGATGCCGACCGCGTAGCCGACGCCGCGGACGACGCCCTCGCCGTGGGTGGTGTTGGAGAGACCGCCCGGCAGCGCGCGGACGTCCGCGCCCTCACCGGCCGACTCCCACTGGCGCTCCGGCGGCAGCGGACGGGCCTTGACCCGGCGCAGCAGTTCGGCGACCGGCGCCGGGGAGTCCACGACCTGGCCGGTGGGCATGACCGTGCCCATCTCCATGGCGTTCAGCTGGCGGAACTCGACCGGGTCCATGCCCAGCTTCGCCGCGAGCTTGTCCATCTGGGCCTCGTACGCGAAGCAGGCCTGGACGGCGCCGAAGCCGCGCATCGCGCCGCAGGGCGGGTTGTTCGTGTAGAGCGCGATCGCCTCGATGTCCACGTCGTCGAGGACGTACGGGCCGACGGAGAGGGAGGAGGCGTTGCCCACGACCGCCGGGGAGGCCGACGCGTACGCGCCGCCGTCCAGGACGATCCTGCACTTCATGTGCGTGAGCTTGCCGTCCTTGGTGGCGCCGTGCTCGTAGTGGAGCTTCGCCGGGTGACGGTGCACGTGGCCGAAGAAGGACTCGAACCGGTTGTAGACGATCTTGACCGGCTTGTTGGTCGCGAGGGCCAGCAGGCAGGCGTGGATCTGCATCGAGATGTCCTCGCGGCCGCCGAAGGCACCGCCGACGCCGGAGAGCGTCATGCGGACCTTCTCCTCGGGCAGGCCGAGGACGGGGGCGATCTGCTTCAGGTCCGAGTGCAGCCACTGGGTGGCGACGTAGAGGTCGACGCCGCCGTCCTCGCCGGGCACGGCCAGACCGGACTCCGGGCCGAGGAAGGCCTGGTCCTGCATGCCGAAGGTGTACTCGCCCTCGACGATGACGTCGGCGCGCTTGCGGGCCTCTTCCACGTTGCCGCGGATGATCGGCTGGCGGTGCACGATGTTCGGGTGCGGGACGTGACCGGCGTGGTGGTCGTCGCGGCCCTCGTGGACCAGCGGCGCGTCGGCGGCGAGGGCGGAGGCCTCGTCCGTGACGAGCGGCAGCTCCCGGTAGTCGATCTTGATCTTGGCGGCCGCGCGGCGGGCGGTCTCCGGGTGGTCGGCGGCCACGAGGGCGACCGGCTCACCGTGATGACGTACCCGGCCGTTGGCCAGCACCGGGGTGTCCTGGATCTCCAGGCCGTAGTTCTTCATCTCGGCCGGCAGGTCGTCGTACGTCAGGACCGAGTAGACACCGGGCATCGCCAGCGCCTCGGAGACGTCGATGGAGACGATCTCGGCGTGGGCGACGGTGCTGCGCAGGGTCTGGCCCCACAGCATGTCCTCGTGCCACATGTCCGAGGAGTAGGCGAACTCACCGGTGACCTTGAGCGTGCCGTCCGGGCGCAGCGTGGACTCGCCGATGCCGCCCCTGGTGTGCTTCTGGGTGACGTTCGTCGGGGTGCCGGAAGGCGTGGTGCGGGTGTTGGCCATGATCAGAGCGCCTCTCCCTGACGGGCGGCCGCGAGGCGGACCGCGTCGAGGATCTTCTCGTAACCCGTGCAGCGGCAGAGGTTGCCGGACAGGGCCTCACGGATGTCCTGGTCGGACGGGTCGGCGTTGCGCTCCAGCAGCTCGTCGGCCTGGACCAGCAGGCCCGGGGTGCAGAAACCGCACTGGACGGCGCCGGCGTCGATGAACGCCTGCTGGATGTTGGAGAGCTCCACGCCCTCGCCCGTCCGGGAGTCGCCGGGCCGGGCGGACCAGCGCTTGGCCTCGTCGGTGGAGACGCCCTTGGTGCCACAACCGCCGCCGGCGGCGCAGGCACCGCCGTGGCCGTGCTCGGCGCGCTGCTTGGCGAAGTCGGCCAGGCCCTCGACGGTCACGACGTCGCGGCCCTCGACCTGACCGGCCGCGACCAGACAGGAACAGACCGGCACGCCGTCGAGGCGGACGGTGCAGGAACCGCATTCGCCCTGCTCGCAGGCGTTCTTCGAACCGGGCAGGCCCAGACGCTCACGCAGCACGTACAGGAGGGACTCGCCCTCCCACACGTCGTCGGCTTCCTGCTGACGACCGTTGACGGTGAAATTGACGCGCATGGTTACGCAGCCCCTTCGAGCGGGCGGCCGGTGGTGCCGCGGTACTGCTCCCACGTCCAGACGAGCTGGCGGCGAGCAAGGATGCCGACCGCGTGGCGGCGGTACTTCGCCGTGCCGCGGACGTCGTCGATCGGGTTGCACGCGGCGGAGGCGAGCGCAGCGAACTGCTTGGCGATCGACGGGGTGATGACCTTGCCGTTCTCCCAGAAGCCACCCTCTTCGAGCGCGGCGTTCAGGAACTCCTCGGCCGCCTTCGCCCGGATCGGGGTCGGGGCGGCGGAGGCGATGCCCGTGCGCACGGTGCGGGTGTCCGGGTGCAGCGCCAGGCCGAAGCCGCAGACCGCGATGACCATCGCGTTGCGGGTGCCGACCTTGGAGTACTGCTGGGGGCCCGTGGCGTTCTTGATGTGGACCGACTTGATGAGCTCGTCGGCGGCGAGCGCGTTGCGCTTGACCCCGGTGTAGAACTCGTCGATCGGGACCAGGCGGGAGCCGCGTACCGACTCGACCTCGACGCTGCAGCCGGCCGCGAGCAGCGCGGGGTGGGAGTCACCGGCGGGCGAGGCGCAACCGAGGTTGCCGCCGACACCGCCGCGGTTGCGGATCTGGGGGGACGCGACCGTGTGCGAGGCGAGCGCGAGACCCGGCAGCGTTCCGCGCAGGTTCTCCATGATCTGGGTGTACGGAACGGAGGCTCCGAGCTCGGTGACCTCCTCGCCGACCTCCCACTCCCGCAGCAGTTCGATGCGGTTGAGGTCCAGGAGGTATTCCGGACGGCGGTGGTCAAAGTTGATCTCGACCATGATGTCGGTGCCACCCGCGATGGGCACAGCTGTCGGGTACTCGGCCTTGGCGGCGAGCGCCTCCTCCCAGCTGGCGGGGCGAAGGAAGTCCATGAGCGGCTCTCTTCATTCTCAATCGGGTCGTTCACTTCAAGCCAGGAAGCCGATGGCCCTCGACTGGTCGTTCACGTGCTGTTAACGCGGTGTGGAGTCAGTACACAAGCCGCGCGTCCCCCGGGTGCAGTCACCGAAACCATGAAGGAGTTGGCTGACGGCCTCCCTCGTCTTGTAGATTCGTATGAAAGGCAGGATGCGACGACCTGCCCGTTTTCCAACGGCAACATTCGAGACAGATCGGCGGCGACATCATGCGGCTGCGCGCACTGCTGGAAACCGAGGCGCTGGGGCTGCGGCTGCTGGGCGGCGAGGATGAACTCGACCGGACGGTCCGCGGGGTCATGACGACCGACCTGAGGGATCCCAGCCGATACCTATCCGGAGGCGAACTCGTCCTCACCGGCCTCGCCTGGCGAAGAAATTCAGCCGATTCCGAGCCGTTCGTACGAATCCTCGCGAGCGCGGGCGTCGCGGGCCTCGCGGCCGGCGAAGCGGAACTGGGAGACATCCCGGACGATCTCGTTTCAGCCTGTCGGCGCAACCGGCTCCCGCTCTTCGCGGTGAACGAGGACGTTGCATTCGCCACCATCACGGAGTACGTGGTGAGGCAGGTCTCCGGGGAGCGCGCGGGCGACCTCGCGGCCGTCGTCGACCGCCACCGGCGCCTGATGACATCCGGTCCCGCGGGCGGCGGACCCGATGTGGTGCTGGATCTGCTCACCACGGACCTCGATCTCCGGGCCTGGGTGCTCTCCCCGACCGGCCGGCAGATCGCCGGGGCGGGGGAACCACTGGCTCCGGGTATCTGCGCGACGCTGGCGAGCGAGCACCTCGCGGCGGTCCGGACCGGCCGCAGGGGCCCGCACCGGATGTCCATCCAGGGTATTACCTACTCCCTGTTCCCGATCAGGGGACACGGCCGCGGACCTGCGGGTCCCGTCTCCCGGGACGTGCGCGAGAGCGTGCTCTCGGACTGGCTGCTGGCCGTCGAGGCCGACGCGGGCGACTGGCCCGCCGAACGCCTGGACCTGCTGCAGGGCGTCACCCAGCTGATCGCCGTCGAGCGGGACCGCCGCGACGGTGCCCGCACGGTGCGCCGCCGGCTCGCGCAGGAGGTCCTCGAACTGGTCCAGACCGGCGCCCCGCCGGCCGAGATCGCCGCCCGCCTGCGGGTGGCCGCGCCCGTGCTGCTGCCCGGACTGGGCGCCGCCCCGCACTGGCAGGTCGTCGTGGCCCGGGTGGACTGGGACGGCGGGGACATCCCCGGCGGCCCGGTGGCCCAGTCGCTGCTGGAGGAGATCCTGGTCGACCCGTCGATGTCCGGGCCGGAACCCTCCGACCGGATCGCGGTCGCCCATTCGGGTGACGAGGCCATCGCGCTGGTGCCGCTGCCCGCCCTCTCCGGCGACTCCGGGGAGGACAAGGGCCCCGACTCCGCGCTCCACGCGGACGCGCTGCTGTCGGCCGTACGCGAGCCCCTGGCGGCCGGTCTGGCCGACGACGGGCGGCTCACCCTCGGCGTCAGCGCGGCCGTGCACTCCGCGGAGGGGCTGCGCGGCGCGCTGGAGGAGGCCCGGCACGCCCGCCGGGTCGCCGCGGCCCGCCCCGGCCGGGTCTGCGCCGCCGGCCACCACGAGCTCGCCTCGCACGTGCTGCTGCTGCCGTTCGTCCCGGACGACGTGCGCCGCGCCTTCACGGCCCGGCTGCTGGACCCGCTGCGCGACTACGACCGCCGCCACCGCGCGGAGCTCATCCCGACCCTGGAGGCCTTCCTCGACTGCGACGGCTCCTGGACCCGCTGCGCGACCCGGTTGCACCTGCACGTCAACACGCTGCGCTACCGGGTCGGGCGAATCGAGCAGCTGACCGCGCGCGACCTTTCCCGGCTGGAGGACAAGCTCGACTTCTTCCTCGCCCTGCGGATGAGCTGATTCCGCAGGCCCCCGCCCTCCTGAACAGGGCGGCGGCCGAGGGGACGGCGTGAGACGGCTGACGAGCCGTCCGGACTTTGTGAAAGAGTTCACCCGACCCCTTGGCCGAGGCAGCAGATCCGTGCTCTCATTTCGCCCCAGGGCTCAACGACGTGCTGCTTGGTTGCTTCGGGGAGGGCAATGTGGCGGATACCGCCATGTCCGGTGCGGGATCAACGGGGGGCGACGACCCCCTCCAGCGAGCGATATGGCGGCTGCGCTCGCGCGGCTGTTGGACCGACGCGGCGGCCCTGCTGACGCCGCACGCGAACGAGGCCCGGGCGGCGGTGCAGCGCACCGCGCTCCTGGTGGAACGGTGCCTGTTCACCGGTCAGGGCTGGGCCGAGGCGGAGGACGCCCTGCGGGTGGCCGAAGCCGTGGCCCGGGACGACGACGAACGCGGCGCCGCCGCCTGCGAACGGGGCCAACTGGCCTACGCCGCCACGGTGCTCGGCGTCCGGGACCGGGCCGACGAGGCCCGCTCGGCACTCGGCCGCGCGGCGGCCCTGCTCGCGCCCACCTCCCGCACCCGGCCGCTGCTGGACTTCCGGCGGGGACTGGTCGCCGAGCACCTGGCCGACGCCCCGCAGGCGGCCCGGCCGGCGTACCACCGGGCCCACGCGGGCGCGGAGGCGCACGGGGACACCCTGCTGCTGTCGTTCACCTGGCGGCACCTGGCCGCGCTGGCCCTGCGCGACGGCGAGCTGGCCGAGGCGCGCAAGGGCTTCGCGGAATCCCTGCGCATCCGGGAGGACCTGGGGTTCCTGGTCGGCACCGCCCCGGCACTGGCGGCGCTGGCCGAGGCCGAACCGGAGCCGGAGGCCGCCCGGCTGCGCGCGGAGGCCCGCCGCCTGTTCCACCTGCTGGGCGGCATCCCCACCTGGCTCGCGGACCAGCTGGCCCCGTCCCCGGCCTGAACCGGCGGCCCGGGGAGCCCGCCGTTCAGGCGGCGGATCAGCAGCCGGCGGATCCCGCGAAGTGCTCCCGTACGAGCGACTCCACCACCGGGAGGTCCTGGGCGACCAGGGCCTCCAGGAGGGCCGAGTGCTCCGCCGCGTCGGCGACGAGGTCGGCGCGGCGCACGCGCGGGGCGCCCGGCAGAGGCCACTGGGCCCGGCGGTGGAGCTCCTCCGCGATCCGCACCAGCTGGGCGTTCCCCGCCAGGGAGAGCACCGCCCGGTGGAAGGCCCGGTCGGCGTCCGCGTACGCCGGCAGGTCGCCCGCGGCGGCCGCCTCCGCGGTGGCGAGGGCCGCCGGGCGCAGGGCCTCCCAGGTGGCGGGGGGCACGGTGCGGGCCAGCCGGAGCATCACCGGCACTTCCAGCAGGGCGCGGACCTCGGCCAGTTCGGCCAGCGCGCGCGGGGTGCCGGACAGCACCCGAAATCCCCGGTTGGGCAGGCACTCCACCGCACCTTCCAGCGCCAGCTGCTGCATCGCCTCGCGCACGGGGGTGGCGGAGACCCCGAAGCGCTCGCCGAGCGCGGGGCCCGAGTAGATCTGCCCGGGCGCCAGCTCCCCGTCGACGAGGGCGGCGCGCAGCGCGTCCAGCACCTGCCCGCGCACCGAATGGCGCAGCACCTTCTGCGCGGGTACCGCGGGTACCCATGACTCCTTCGACACCGGGGCGTGGGCCGCTTCGTGCACTCGGTCCTCCTCCAGGTCTCGACCGGTACCGAGGATAGGTGAATTCCCCCGGTACGTCGGGGGGTGCCCGGGGCGTACACAGCACGAAGATCCGGTAAGGTTAGGCTAACCTTGTAACGATCGCGTGATTCGGTGGTGCGTCATGACCTGCCCGGCGGCCGACATCCTGCTCCCGCCCGCACCCGCCCCGGCCGGCTCTCCGGTGGCGGAGGCGTACGGGCGCCTGACGGCCGCCTACCCGGGTCTGCGGATCGACGAGCGCGGCGCGCACGAACCCCTCCCCAGCGGTGCGGGATGGGTCGGCGCGGACGAGCTCGCGGCGGGCGGCACGGCCCTCGACGACCACCTCGCCTGGGACGCGGCCCAGGTGCTGCGGGACTACGGGCGCGCGGCGCGGCCCGACGTGGTGGCCGGCTTCGGCCTGCACCGCTACGCCTGGCCGGCCTGCCTGCTGATCACGGTCCCCTGGTTCCTGGAGCGCCGGGTGCCCCGGCTGCCCGTGGACCGGGTGGCCTTCCACCGGACCGAGGGCCGGATGTCCGTACGCGTCGAGGAGTTCGCCTGCCTGCCCGGCGATCCGGCGGCCGGACTTCCCGGAGCCCGGACCGTCCCCGACGAGGAGGCGCTGCGCGAGGAGGTGCGGGCAGCGGTGGCCCAGCACCTCGGACCGCTGCTGGAAGGTTTCGGCCCCCGGCTGCGGCGCGGCCCGCGGGCCCGGTGGGCGCTGGCCACGGACGAGGTCGTCGAGGGCCTCTGGTACCTCGGGAGCCTGCTCGGCGAGGAGCGGCGGGCCGTCGCCGAACTGCGCCGGCTGCTGCCCGGCGGGGCCGCCCCGTACACGGGGGGCGCGGACTTCCGCACCCTGACCGGCCCCGGCGGCGAGGAGCTCACCACCCGCGACCGGGCCGGCTGCTGCTTCTTCTACACGATCCGCCCCGAGGACACCTGCACGACCTGCCCACGCACCTGCGACACGGACCGCGTCACCCGGCTCTCGGCGGTGACCGCCGCCGACTGAACCCACCCCCAGGGGTGAAGCTGATTCGAACGCAACTCGGCTCGTACGCGCGCCAGTTCGAGTCACAACACCCTATCCGACGGGCCCCGCCCCCCGTTGGCGTCCTCTTGCCCGGAAACCCGCGTGCACCACGGACCTGCTGCGCCACTATGGCGCCCGGAAAGCCGCATACGCGAGGCAAGGGACACCGCATGAGACTGACCGACATATCGCTGGACTGGCTGCTGCCCGGCAGCCTGTTGATCCTGGGCGTACTTGCGGCAGTGGCGGTACTGGCCCGGGGCAAGCGGGAGGCCGAGAAGGCCGCGGCCGACGACAGCTGGGAACGCAGCGAGGAACGCAGGCGCCGCAAGGAGGCCGTCTACGGGACCGCTTCGTACGTCCTGCTCTTCTGCTGCGCAGCGGTGGCCGCCGCGCTCTCCTTCCACGGGCTGGTCGGCTTCGGCCGGCAGAACCTCAACCTCTCCGGGGGCTGGGAGTACCTGGTCCCCTTCGGCCTCGACGGCGCCGCCATGTTCTGCTCGGTGCTCGCCGTCCGCGAAGCCAGCCACGGCGACGCGGCCCTCGGCTCGCGCATGCTGGTCTGGCTGTTCGCGGGCGCGGCGGCCTGGTTCAACTGGGTTCACGCGCCCAGGGGTTCGGGCCACGACGGGGCCCCGCAGTTCTTCGCCGGGATGTCGCTCTCGGCGGCCGTGCTCTTCGACCGCGCCCTCAAGCAGACCCGCCGCGCGGCACTGCGCGAACAGGGCCTAATCCCGCGGCCGTTGCCGCAGATCCGGATGGTCCGCTGGCTGCGGGCCCCGCGGGAGACCTTCGGGGCCTGGTCGCTGATGCTGCTGGAGGGCGTACGCACCCTCGACGAGGCCGTGGACGAGGTGCGCGAGGACAAGAAGGAGAAGGAGAACGACCGGCACCGCAGGCGGGAGCAACACCGCCTGGACCGCGCCCACATCAAGGCGCTGGGCCGGCAGAACAGGGCGTTCGGGCGGGCCCGCGCGCGCCAGGTCGACATGCCGGGGCTGGCCCCCGGGTCGGGCTCCGCGCCGGTCGGCGCGGAGCCGGCCATATCGGAAGCGGACCAGCTGCCCCTGCGACGAAGGCCCTCCCTGCAAGCCGTGAACGCGAACGGAAGCGAGTCACCTGACCCGTCCGCCCCCCGGACGGTGGACCTCACCGCCGAGGACGACACCCAGACCATCCCCCGGCTCGACTCACTGGAGCGCAAACTGAAGGACCTGGAACAGCAGTTCGGCTGAGCCGGGCCGCACGGTCGCAGCGGGGCGCAACGCGCCCCGCTGTCGCACGTCCGGACCCGGCGGAAGCCTGAGGCGGCCCCCGGCTCAGGCCGGGGCGGGCGCCTCCAGTTCGAACCAGACCACCTTGCCGCGGCCCGGCGCGAGCGGATCCACGCCCCAGGCGTCGGCCAGCGCCTGCACCAGGACCAGCCCCCTGCCGTGCGTACCGTCGTCGGCGGACGTTACGTACGGAGTGGGGCGGCGGGCGTTGAAATCGCGGACCTCCACCCGCAGGCGGGTGGCGACGAGGGTGACGGACACCTCGGCGCCCTGCTCGGTGTGCACCAGGGCATTGCTGACCAGCTCGGTGACCAGCAGTTCCGCCACGTCGGAGGTCTCGGCGCGGCAGCGGTGGCGCACCAGCTCCCGAAGGGCCCTGCGGACCTCGCCGACCGCCTTCAGATCGGCCCGGCGCACGCTGCGTCTGATCTCGGTCGTCCCCGTCCTCGCCGCCCCGTCCCCGACGGACGGCTCGCGCGCCACCGGTCCCCCTCTTCTCCACGGCTTCCCGGTATTCGCCCCCACCCGCACGGCGATGCCCCTCCCGCTTTCCCACGTGCTCGAACAGGCCTGCGGAATGCATGCCCCCCGAGGCAGTCCGCACTCCTGCGCCCTCAGGGGCGGGGCACGTTACGGAGGTTGGATCGAGCCATCTGGATCATCCGGCCGACCCCGCCGTCCAGCACGATCTTGCTGGCGGACAGTGCGAATCCGGTCACCATTTCGGCGCTGATCCTGGGGGGAATCGACAGGGCGTTGGGGTCGGTCACCACGTCCACCAGAGCCGGCCCCGGATGCCGGAAAGCATCCCGCAAAGCCCCTGTGAGCTGCTTTGGCTTCTCCACGCGGACCCCGAACGCGCCCGCCGCGCGGGCGATGGCGGCGAAATCCGGGTTCCGGTTCGTGGTTCCGTACGAAGGAAGGCCGGAAACCAGCATTTCCAGCTCGACCATTCCGAGCGATGAGTTGTTGAACAGGACCACTTTGACGGGCAGGTCGTACTGCACGAGGGTGAGGAAATCTCCCATCAGCATGGAGAAACCACCGTCACCCGACATCGACACCACTTGACGGCCCCGGTCGGTGAACTGTGCGCCGATGGCCTGCGGGAGGGCATTGGCCATGGAACCGTGGCTGAAGGAACCGATGATGCGCCGCTTGCCGTTCGGGGAAAGATAGCGCGCCGCCCATACGTTGCACATGCCGGTGTCGACGGTGAACACTGCGTCCTCGTCGGCGAGTTCGTCGAGGACCGCCGCCACGTACTCCGGGTGGATCGGCGTGTGCTTCTCCACCTTGCGGGTGTAGGCCCGCACCACCCCCTCCAGCGCGTCGGCGTGCTTCTTCAGCATCCGGTCCAGGAAGGCTCGGTCCGTCTTGGCCCGCACCCGCGCGTTCAGGGCGCGCAGGGTCTCCCGTACGTCGCCCCAGACCGCGAGGTCCAGCTGGGAGCGGCGGCCGAGGTGTTCCGGACGGATGTCCACCTGGACGATCTTCACGTCGTCGGGCAGGAAGGCGTTGTAGGGGAAGTCCGTACCGAGCAGGATCAGCAGGTCGCACTCGTGGGTGGCCTCGTAGGCCGCGCCGTAGCCGAGCAGTCCGCTCATGCCGACGTCGTACGGATTGTCGTACTGGATCCACTCCTTGCCGCGCAGGGCGTGCCCGACGGGTGCCTTGACGCGGCCCGCGAACTCCATCACCTCGGCGTGCGCCCCGGCGGTGCCGCTGCCGCAGAAGAGGGTGACCCGGTCGGCCTCGTCGACCAGCCGGACCAGCTTGTCGATCTCCCCGTCGCCGGGCCGCACGGTGGGCCGGGCCGTGACCAGGGCGTGTTCCACCGCCTTCTCGGGGGCGGGCAGCGAGGCCACGTCCCCGGGCAGGGCGACGACGCTCACCCCGCTGCGGCCGATGGCGTGCTGGACGGCCGTCTGGAGCAGCCGGGGCATCTGGCGGGGGTTGGAGATCAGCTCGCTGTAGTGGCTGCACTCGCGGAACAGCTGGTCGGGGTGGGTCTCCTGGAAGTAGCCGAGGCCGATCTCGCTGGAGGGGATGTGCGAGGCCAGCGCGAGGACCGGGGCCATGGAGCGCTGGGCGTCGTAGAGGCCGTTGATCAGGTGGAGGTTGCCGGGGCCGCAGGAGCCCGCGCAGGCGGCGAGGCGGCCGGTGATCTGGGCCTCGGCGCCCGCGGCGAAGGCGGCCGTCTCCTCGTGCCGGACCTGGATCCACTCGATGTCGCCGGTCCGGCGGATGGCGTCGACGACCGGGTTGAGGCTGTCGCCGACGACCCCGTACATCCGTCGTACGCCCGCGCGCACGAGGATGTCCACGAACTGCTCCGCGACGTTCTGCTTGGCCATGGAGGGTCGCCCCTTCTGCTGCGGCTTCGGCCCGGACCGGGTGCGCCTCCCATCCACGCACGTTCCGCCCGCTCACGCCTCCCAGACCGCGGCGGCCGTCCGGTCGTCGGCGTACCCCTTGAGGCGGAGCTGGGTGTCCGCGAGGAAGGCCGCGAGGCCCGGCGGTTCGGCCTGCGACCAGCGGGAGGCGAGCTCGTCCGCGAGCAGGCCCTCCTCGCGCAGCGGGTCGGCGAGGCCGCCGGAACAGAGCAGCAGGGTGTCGCCCGGACGGGCCACGGCGGCCCGGAACCGGAAGGCTCCGGGCGTCGGCCCGTCCGGCTCCAGGTCCTGCCAGCGGCCCGCGCGCAGCCGGAAGAGCCCGCCCGCGCCGGCACCGAAGCAGACCCGGTTGCGGCAGGCGGGGTCCAGGGGCAGCAGCAGCCCGCGCAGTCCGGCGGTGTACGCCTCCTCCGCGAGCCCCAGCTCGGCGGCGCGGGCGCGCAGGCGGCCGTAGCCCCGGTCGGTGAGGCGCTGCAGGCCCGAGAGCAGGGCCTCGCGGCGGCCGGCCCGGATGTCGTCGGCCAGCCGCTCCCGGCTGCGGCCCACGGCCGCGGCGACGGAGTGGCCCAGCTCGGCGGCTGCCTCCCGGGCTCCCGGCGCGGCCCGGTCCCCGCCGGCCAGCACCACCAGGACCAGGCCGTCGTCGCCGCCACCGAAGCGGGCGGTGAGCAGGAGGTCCCGGCGGGCCTCGCCCCGGAACCGGGCGGAGTCCCCGCGCAGGGAGGCGGCGCGCAGGGTGTACGTGCCGTAGCGGGCCCCTTCCAGGACGGTGTCGGGGGTGAGGAAGTCCAGCGCGGCCGGGTCGGCGGCGGGGAGGGCGCCGGGCTCGGGGGCGTAGGTGGGGGCCCGGTCCCCCAGGTGCCGGACCGCCGGGCGAGGACCGTACGGGGACTCCGGGGTGTCCGGGGCCTCCGGGGCCTCCGGGGCACCGGACTCGTCCACGTCCGCCGCCTCCCGCACCCGGCCCGGCCCGGGCGGCGGCGGGGGCCACCGCCGGGCGTCCGCACCCTCGACGGGCGGCACCACCACGTCACCCCGCGCGTAACCGGTCTCCCCGGCCACCCGAGGATCCGACCGCCCCGGCTGCGCCGGCTGCACCACGGGCGGGACGACGCCGGGCGGCGGCGCCGCGGGTTCCCCCGGTACGGGCCGGGCGGGCATCCCGGACCCGACCGACGGCGGCGCCGCCGCCGGGGTGGGCGGCCCGTCGAAGGCGGGGGCCGAGGGCACCGTCGGGGCGGGTGTCGCGTCCCGGGCGGGCTCCCCGGCCGCAGGGGGTCGCTCGGCGGCGGTGGGACGGGGTGGTGGGGTGTCAGGGGAGGGGCGGGCGGGGGGTACGCGGCCCGGTGGTGCGGGGGGCCACGGCGGGTCCGGCTCCGGGGCGCGCCGGGCGGAGGGGACGTCCGGGGCCGGGCCCGTCATGAGGGTGGCCGCGGAGCGGAAGCGCTGGTCCAGGGTGTCCCCCGGGTCAGGTTCGCTCCCCGCGTCCGCGTCGTCGTAGAGCTTCTGCCACCAGTCCTCCGCGCCCTGCTGACTCATGCCCACATTGTCGGCCTCCCGGGCCCCCGAAAACCCCCGAACTCACGAAAAGGGTCCACCGGGCCGCCGCCCGGTGGACCCCTCCCCCACACCCCGTACGGACTAGCGGACTTCGTACGCCCGCTCGACCGTCTGGGTGACCGTGGCCCCCTTCGCGTCGGTCATCTCGACCTTCAGCGAGACCGGCTTCCCGGAGGCCCCCGCGTGGTTCACGACGGCGGTCCACCGGCCGCCGTCGTGGAGCACCGGCGCCTGCGTCCAGTGCTCGCCGTCGTACGCGTACGACAGCTTCACCGCCGTCAGGGCCCCCGGCGCGTACCCCGCGTGCCCGCCGGCGCTCAGCCCGATGCGCTGTCCGTCCGCCGCGGCGACCGTCTTCAGGCCGTCCATCGGGGCGTCGTACCGCGGGAAGAGGACGGGCAGGCCCTGCGAGTACGCCGAGGGGTCGAGCTTCGAGGTGAAGCCCCATGCGGTCCGCACGGCGGTGGACCGCTGCCAGGTGCGGGTGGGCGGGCCGATCTTCTCGATGTTCTGGACCAGCTCGTAGCGGCCCTCCCCGGCCGGGACCTCGAACACCCCGAACGGGTACCAGCTCTCGCCGATGACCTCCCCGTCCCGCTTGAGCTGCAGGCCGCCGATGTCACCGAAGGAGCCGGGCTGCGCGTAGTGCGTGCCGTCGCCCCACATGGCCGGGGCGAAGCCGATCAGGTTGCCCTGCCGTTCGGCGGCCAGGGCCTCCTTCCCGGCGCGGTCGCGGGGGGCGACCGGCGCGGTGACCCCGTCGTACCAGACGGCGGCGGTCCGGGTGCCCTTGGCGTACGTGCGCTGCTCGCCCGTCATGAACTCGCCCCAGGGGAAGCTGCTGGAGAGGGTCTGGTCCCAGGCGGTGTCCCCGGCCGTGTAGTACTCCGTCCTCGTGCCGGGGACGGCGACGGTCTCGATCGAGCCGAAGAAGACGGCGGTGCCGATCGGCCGGTAGGCACCGGCCAGGTCGATGAAGTCGGCGGCCACGCCCATGGAGTGGTAGCCGGCGTCGACCCGGCCGAGGTCGCGGTCGCGCACCCGGTAGGCGTGGGCGCCCTGGACCCGTCCCTGCTCGGGGAAGGCGAGGGAGTACGCGTACGGGCTCTTCGCGGTGCCCCGCCATTCCAGGGTGACCTGGCCGGCGGACAGGCGGGCCAGCAAGGCCTTGCCCTCGGCGGACTCGATGCCCAGGACGGGCAGGGCGCCGCCCGCGAAGCCGGTGGAGGGGACCCAGCGGCCGGGGGCCTCGCGGTGGCCGAGCACGGCGACGGCCCCGGCCTTCTTCGCGTCCTCGGCGACGGTGTTCAGGCCGCCGTCCTCGGTCTTCACGAGGACGACCGCCCCCTGGGCCCCGGCCGCGGCCAGTTCCGCCGGGGTTCCGGTGCCCGCGTCGACGAGCCGGGCGCTGCCGTGCCCGTCGAGGTTGTCGCTGCCGGTGGAGGCGGTGACGGGGTGCAGCACGGGGCCGCCCTGCGCCTTCAGTTCCGCGAGCACGGGCGCGCCGGCCCGCCAGTAGCTGCCGAACTCGAACGAGCCGTCCTCGGCGCGGCCTTCGACATCGGCGTAGTAGCCGCGGACGGTGCGGCCGCCCATGGCGGTGCCGGCGTGCAGCCAGACCCCGCCCCAGCTGCGGGCGAAGGCGAGGGTGGTGGAGCGGGCCTCGACCGGCCGGTCCGCCTCGACGGTGAGGCGGCCGGCCTTGCGGGCGTCGAGGACGACGGTGGTGTCCCGCCGCACCTCGGTCTGGGGGCGGCCGAGGTAGGTGAGGGAGTCCGTCAGGGTGGCGCCCTCCCCGGCGTCGGGGGTGGCGACGAAGGCCGAGAGGAAGTAGGCGCCGGGGCGCACCCGGTAGACCTGGTCGGCGGCGCCCTCGTTGAAGCGGCGTTCGCCGGTGGCGTCGTCGGTGCCGATGACGTCCAGGGAGGAGGGGCCGGTGGCGGGACGCCCCGCGCGGTCGATCAGCTTGACGCGCAGGGTGACCGTCTCGGGCTCGACGTAGAGGGAGAAGGGCGTGGAGACGTGGACGCCGTCGGCGGTGGCGAGGACGCGGCCGGTGACGTCCCCGTACTGGGCGCGTTCCAGCTTCGCGGCCGGGTCGAGGGCGAGCGGCACCTTGACGGTGGCTCCGGCGGGGACGGTGACGGTGTCGCGCTCCAGCCGGGCGACCCGGCCGCGCACCGCCGAGCCGTCGTTGCCGGTGACCTTGCCGAGCGACAGCGTCAGCGTGACGGGCCGGCTGCCGGTATTGGTGTACGGGACCTCGACGACCGTGCGGTCGCTGCGGTCCTGCGGCCAGTGGTACGTGCCGCCCTGGACCGCGGGGGCGCCTGTGACGGTGACGTCGACCGCGGCCTTGACGTCGAGGCGGCCGGCGCCGGTCTCCCGTACGTCGCCGGGGACGGCGCTGTTCGCGGAGCCGACGAGGGCGGCCTTGAGCTGCTGCCCGCTCCAGTCGGGGTGGCGCTGCTTGAGGACCGCGGCGGCCCCGGCGACGTGCGGGGTGGCCATCGAGGTCCCGGACATGGACTGGTACGCGTACACGCCGCGCCCGCCCATGTTGGCGGCGGAGATGCCGACGCCGGGGGCGGCGATCTCGGGCTTGAGGGTGTGTCCGGGTCCGGCGGGGCCGCGGCTGGAGAAGACGGCGGTGGTGTCGTCGCGGTCGACGGCGCCGACGGTCAGCACGTCGGGGGCGCAGCCGGGCGAGGAGACGGTGTTGTTGCCGGGGCCGGAGTTCCCGGCGGCGACGACGAACAGCGGTCCCTGCCGGGAGAGCCGTTCGGCGGCCTCGGCGAGCGGGTCGTCGCAGGCGGTCCGGGAGGGGTCGCCCAGGCTCATGGAGACCACGTCGGCCTTGGACTCGACGGCCCACTCCATGCCGGCGATGATCCACGAATCGAGCCCGTAGCCCTGGTCGTTGAGCACCTTGCCGCTGAGCAGCCGGGTGCCGGGCGCGACGCCCTTCTTGGCGCCGCCGCTCTCGGCGCCGGAGCCTCCGACGGTGGAGATGGTGTGGGTGCCGTGGCCCTGGCGGTCGGCGTCGGTGTCGGAGTCGGTGAAGTTCTTCGAGGCGTCGACGCGGCCCTTGAGGTCGGGGTGCTCCAGGTCGGTGCCGGTGTCGAGGACGGCGACCCGGGTGCCGGCCCCGTCGAAACCGGCGGCCCAGGCGGCGGGGGCGTTCACCTGCTTGGTGGAACGCTCCAGGCTGCCGCGCACCTTGCCGTCGAGCCACAGCTTCTTCAGCCCGCCGGCGGCGCGCGAGCGGCCGTCGCCCGCCGCCACGTCGGCCCAGAACTCGGCGGCGTGTTCCTTGTCGGCGGCGAGGGCCACGGCGCCGATGGAGCCGAGGACCAGGGAACGGTCGGCGCCGCGCGGGGCGGGCGGGGCGCTGCGAGCCACGTTCACGGAGCCGTCGTAGACCGCGATCAGGGGGAGCTTCGCGGCGTGGGCGTCGTCGTAGCCCTGGCGGATGAGGCCGGTGACGTTGAAGAGCTGCGGGTCGACGGTGCCCGCGGCGAGCGCCCGGGTGGCGCCCTCGGGGTAGACGTAGAGGTCCTGGCCGCTCTGGCGGGTCTGGACGACGGGCTGGGAGCCGTTCGCGCGGGGCATCGCGGTGGCGGCGGTGCGGCCGGCGGCGTCGGTGGACACCAGGATCCGGTCGCCGGTGACGAGGGTGACGGTGACGGGCGCGGTCGGCCGTGCGCCGGCCGCCGCACTGCCGACGAGTGGTCTCCCGCCGCCCGGCACCGCGTCGTCCGGCTGTGCCGCGGACGGGCCGACGGCGGTGACGGCGAGGACGGCCGCTGTGGCCGCCCCGAGTGCCGCGCGCGATATCGGGCGCATCGCTCTCCCCAGGTTAATTCCGGCCAATGGCGCGTTTTGCGGGGCATGACGGCCCCGCAGGTGACCACCGGCCGAAGGATGTTGGTGCTGCGGTGGCGTCACCCTGGCAGAGCGGCGGGAGGTGCGGAGATGATGTCCGCGGCGGGTTTGCGCCGTGGCCGCTTCCCGCCAGGATCGGTACCGACGATGGGGGTGGACGGGTTGCTGGGTGCGATAGGCCTGGACGAGGGTCAGGAGACGGCGTACCGCGCGCTGGTGGCGCTGGGGGCGGCGGAGGTCCCGGACCTCGCGCACCGGCTGACACTGCCGGTGCCGCAGACCGAACGGGCGCTGCGGCACCTGGAACGGCACGGCCTCGCCGCGCAGTCGTCGGCCCGGCCGGGCCGCTGGGTCGCCGCCCCGCCCGGCGTCGCGCTGGGGGCCCTGCTCACCCAGCAGCGCCACGAACTGGAACAGGCGGAGCTGGCGGCGGCCCTGCTGGCACAGGAGTACCGGGCGGAGGCGGCCGAACCGGCGGTGCACGACCTGGTGGAGGTGGTGACGGGGGCCAGCGCCGTGGCACACCGCTTCCACCAGCTCCAGCTCGGCGCCGCGTCGGAGGTCTGCGCCCTGGTCAGCGGCAAGCCCCAGGTGGTGACGGGCATGGAGAACGAGGCCGAGGAACGGGCGGCGGTCCGGGGCGTGGCGTACCGGGTGGTGATCGAGCGGGAGGTGCTCACCCTGCCCACGGGGATCCGGGAGGCCGGGACGGCCCTGGCCCGCGGGGAGGAGATCCGGGTGACGGCCGAGGTCCCGACGAAGCTGGTGATCGCCGACGGCACCCTGGCGATGGTGCCGCTGACCGCCCGGGGGGCGGAACCGGCGGCCCTGGTCGTCCACGCCTCCGGCCTCCTGGAGTCGCTGCGGGGCCTGTTCGAGGCGGTGTGGCGCGAATCCCGCCCGCTGCGGCTGGGCACCACGGGCTACGCGGAGGAGGGCGACGGCGGCCCGGACACCACCGACCTGGAGATCCTCTCTCTGCTCCTGGCGGGGATGACGGACGCCAGCGTGGCCAAGCACCTGGACCTGGGCCTGCGGACGGTGCAACGCCGGGTGAAGGGCCTGATGGAACTGTCCGGGGTCACCACACGGCTCCAGCTCGGCTGGCAGGCGTACGAGCGGGGCTGGGTGGCCCGATAGCCCCCGGTCGGTCAGGCTGGGCAGATGGATCTGCCTCAGCTGCTCCTGGTGGGGCTGGTGCTGCTGCTCGGGGTGCTCGGGGTGATGGTTCCGGGCGTACCGGGGACCTGGCTGGTCTGGGCGGGGGTGCTGTGGTGGGCGCTGCACGAACGGTCGGGCACCGCGTGGACCCTGCTGGTCGCGGCGACCGCCCTATTGCTGGTGGTACAGGTGGTCAAGTGGCTCCTCCCGCCACGCCGTCTGCGCGGCACCGCCGCGAACGGGCGCATGGCGGTCTACGCGGGCACGGGCGCGGTCCTGGGCTTCGTCCTGATCCCGGTGATCGGCTCGGTCCCCGGCTTCGTGGGCGGCATCTACCTCTGCGAACGCCGCCGCCTGGGCACGCACGGCGAGGCGTGGTCCTCGGTCCGGGCGGTGATGCGGGCTGTGGGCACGAGCGTGCTGGTGGAACTCGTCGCCTGCCTCTGCGTCACCGCAGCATGGCTGACCGCCGCCCTCACGGGCACCTGACCGACACCCCACCCCTGGGGCTCCGCCCCAGACCCCGCGCCTCAAACGCCGGCGGGGCTGGATTTCACCTGGCCGGGGTGGAATTGTGCCGCGGCCGGGGGCGGGGACGGGGTGGGGTGTTGGCCGGGAGGTAAAACGTGATGTGTTGGCGCGAGGTGCCGACAGACCACTGGAGGCCCGGACAGGGCGCAATAAATCATGCAGTCCCGGACGACACCCCACCCCGGCCCCGACCCCGACCCCGCCCGGCCAGGGCAACGGCCCGGCCAGGGCTACGTCAGACGCGGCCGTTCCGCTTCGCGGAGTAGTTCGCGCGGCCCACCGCCGACTTCATCCGCCAGTCCCGGCGGAGCTCCGCCCGCAGCCGCGCGTCCGTCTTCGCGACGATCCGCTGGTTCTCCCGCATCAGCTTCCGGTAGCTCTCCAGCCGGCGTTCCGGCAGCTCCCCGGCCTCCACGGCCGCCAGCACCGCACACCCCGGCTCCGCCTCATGCGCACAGTCGTGGAACCGGCACCGCGCCGCGCACTCCTCGATCTCCGAGAAGACCTGCCCGACCCCCGCCTCCGCGTCGAACAGCCCGACCCCCCGCAGCCCCGGGGTGTCGATCAGGACTCCCCCGCCCGGCAGGGCGAGGAGGTTGCGCGTGGTGGTCGTGTGGCGGCCCTTGCCGTCGACCTCGCGGGTCTGCTGCACGTCCATGACGTCCGCGCCGAGCAGCGCGTTCGCCAGCGTGGACTTGCCGGCCCCGGAGACGCCGAGCAGCACGCTCGTGCCTCCGGCGGCGACGGCCGCCAGCACGTCCGTGCCCTCCCCAGTGTGGGAGGAGACGGTGAGCACGGGGACACCGGGAGCGGTGGCCTCCACGTCCTGGACCAGGTAGCCGAGGGCGGTCGGGTCCGGGACGAGGTCGGCCTTGGTGAGGACGACCAGCGGCTGCGCCCCCGACTCCCACGCCAGCGCGAGGAACCGCTCGATGCGGCCGAGGTCGAGCTCACCGGCGAGCGAGACCGCGATGATCGCGTAGTCGACGTTCGCGGCGAGGATCTGCCCCTCCGAGCGCTGCGAGGAGGTGGACCGTACGAAGGCGGTCCGGCGCGGCAGGTACGCCTTGACGTAGCGCGGGTTCCCGGTCGCCTCGACGGCGGCCCAGTCACCGGTGCAGATGACGCGCATCGGGTCGTGCGGGGTGACGAAGGCGGTGTCGGCGCGGACGACGCCGTCCGCGGTCATGACGTCGCACTGCCCGCGGTCGACCCGGACGACACGGCCGGGCAGGAGGCCCTGGTCGGCGTACGGGGCGAACTCCGCTTCCCACGCGTCGTCCCAGCCGAAGGGGGTGAGAGCGTGCGGGAGGGAGGAAAGAGAAGAGAGAGACAAGGGGAACCCTTCACAGGGTGGCCCCGGCAGCGCGCGCTCGTGGGCGCGCGGAGAGGTATGGAATCAGCCGGAGGCCACGGCGGTGGCAACGATGATGAACTCCTGAATGCGGGCCGTGCCCGTCTCCGTGACAGTCATCAATGTCCTCACCTCCTGATTCCCCATACCGGAGCGGCACGTCATCGCGCGCTCCCTGACCTGCGAAACGATAGGGGCACCCCGCCCACCGAGGCCACCGATTTATTCCGGCCGACCACGACTGTCCATTTCAGGCCAGCCCGTGGGGGAGGCCAACCGGACTACCGGCCGCAATCCGGTGCCGGGGCCACCCCCGACCCCTCCGGGAGGATGTCCGTTTCGTTCAAGACGTCGGCCCCCGGGCCTGCCTAGCCTGCCCGTATGACTCCACGACTCGACATGATCGGCCTGGTCGTCTCCGACATGGCCGCCTCGCTCGCCTTCTACCGCCGGCTCGGCCTCGACGTGCCCGCCGGCGCCGACGCCCAGCCGCACGTCGAGGCCACGCTCCCCGGCGGTCTGCGGATCGCCTGGGACACCGAGGACGTCGTGCGCTCCTTCGACCCCTCCTGGACCCCGCCCACCGGCGGCGTCCGCCGGGAACTGGCATTCCTGTGCGAATCCCCCGCAGAGGTGGACGCGCTGTACGCCGAGCTGACGGAGGCCGGTCATCCGGGTCATCTGAAGCCCTGGGACGCCTTCTGGGGCCAGCGCTACGCGGTCGTCCTCGACCCCGACGGCTGCGGGGTCTCGCTGTTCGCCCCCTCCGACGCCGCCCGGTAGGCCCCGAGGGTGGTCCCGGTCAGCGCCCGTACCTCGCGGGCCAGATGCGCCTGGTCGGCGTACCCGGCGGTGTGGGCCACCTCGGCCTGGGGCAGCCCGCGCCGGGTGAGGGCCAGGGCCCGCTGGAGGCGCAGCACCCGCCCCAGCGTGCGGGGCCCGTAGCCGAAGGCGTCGAGGCAGCGCCGACGCAGCTGGCGTTCGCCGAGGCCGACGTCGTCGGCGATGGCGGCCACCGGCCGGCCCGCCCGCAGCCGGGCCGTCACCTGCGCGGGGAGCGGATCGGGCGGGCCGACGGCGCGGGCGCGGGTCAGGGCCAGCGCTTCGAGGCCGGCGCACGGGTCCTCGTGGGCGGCGATCCGTTCGGTGAGCCGGCGCACCTCGGCGGCGGGCCACAGGTCGGCCAGTTCCACCCGCCGGTCGCGCAGCTGCGACGCCGGTACGCCGAGCAGCGCGGGCGCGGCGCCGGGGGCGAGCCGCAGCCCGGCGAAGGACCGGCCGGGGACCTCCCCGGCGGGGTGCGGTCCGGTGTCGGGCCCGGCCACCAGCAGCCGGCCCCCGGCCCACAGCAGGTCCATGCACCCGTCGGGCAGCACGACCCCGCCCGGTCCCCGGGCCCGCCAGACCACGGCTCCGGCGACGGCGGCCGACGGTGCTTCCTCGTACACGCCACCAGGCTATGCCCGGCCTCCCGCCCCCGGCCCCGGCCCCCCGCGCCCCCGCAACCGCAACCGCAACCGCAACCGCAACCGCAACCGCAACCGCAACCGCTCAGTGCTTGCGCAGCCGCGAGGTGTAGTCCTCGGGCGGCAGGAACTTCGACCAGCGCTCCGGGAACTCCGACGGCATCCCGGCGTCCTCGTCGTCCTCGGACTCCCCCTCGGCCAGGGCCCGCCAGGCGGCGGCCCGCGCCACCAGCTGCGCGGCCTCGGCCTCCCGTACGCGTTCGTTGGCCTCGCGCGCCGCGGCGGTGGCCACCGACGGCCAGACCCGGTCGATGGCGGCGTTGACGGCCGCGCCGACGAGCACGGCGAAGGCCGAGATGCCGATCCACAGCAGGATCGCGACGGGCGCGGCGAGGGAGCCGTAGATGGTGGGCCCCTCGACGGTGTTGGTGAGGTAGATCCGCAGCAGGAACGAGCCCAGGACCCACATCGCGAGGGCCACCAGCGCGCCCGGCACGTCCTCGATCCACGGCGAGCGGACGGGTACGGACACGTGGTACAGGGTGGTCAGGAAGGCGATGGAGAGCAGGGTGACCGTGGGCCAGTACAGGACCGCGATCACCTCCGTGCTCCAGGGCACCAGCCGGACCACCGCGTCGGGCCCGACGACCATCAGCGGCAGCACGATCGCGCCGATCAGCAGGGCGACCACGTAGAGGAGGAACGCCAGCAGCCGGGTCTTGACGATGCCGCGCTGCCCGTCGAGCCCGTACATGACGGTGATGGTGTCGATGAAGACGTTGACGGCGCGCGAGCCGGACCACAGGGCGAAGGCGAAGCCGAGGGAGATCAGGTCGGGACGGCCGCGGCTGGTGACGTCGTCGAGCATGGGTTTCGCGATGTCGTTGACGCCCCGGTCGGACAGGACGGTGCCGACCGCGCGCAGGATGTTCTCCTCGATGCTCTGCACGGACTGGGTGTCCGTCCACCCGTCGACGTAGCCGAGCAGGCCGAGGAGGCCGAGGAAGAGCGGGGGGAGGGAGAGGAGGGTGAAGAAGGCCGCCTCGGCCGCGAGCCCCAGGATCCGGTACTCGATGCACGAGTTGACGGTGTCTTTGAGCAGCAGCCAGGCCATCTTGCGCTTGGAGACGTTGCGGTAGAGGACCCTGGCCCGGTGGAGCCGTCCGGGGATCCGCTCGGTTGTTTCTTTTGCTGGCTGCACGTCCTTACGGTATCCGCATGGCAGCCACCACCCACACAGTCAGCAACCAGGCCCCGCCGCTCGTCGGGTACGAGGCCTACCTCGGCGACCGGGCCCTCACCGAGGGGGTCGAGCGCCACCTCGCCGACGCGGACGCCGGACTCCGCGACGAGGTGCGCGAGGAGCTGACCTCGCTCGGCCGGGCGGCCGGTTCCGCGCAGGCCCAGGAGTGGGGCCGGCAGGCGAACGAGAATCCGCCGGTGCTGCGTACGCACGACCGGTACGGGAACCGGATCGACGAGGTGGAGTTCCACCCCGCGTGGCACCGCCTCCTCGGGCACGCGGTGACCTCGGGGCTCACCGACGCCTGGGGCCGGCCCGCGGGGCACCTGCGGCGGGCGGCCGGGTTCTTCCTGTGGTCGCAGGCCGAGTCGGGGCACGGCTGTCCGGTGTCGATGACGCACGCGGCGGTACCGGCGCTGCGGGCCGATCCGGAGCTGGCCGCCGAGTGGGAACCGCGGCTGACCTCGCACGTCTACGAGGAGGGGTTGCGGCCCGCGGCGCAGAAGGGCGGGGTGCTCTTCGGGATGGCGATGACGGAGAAGCAGGGCGGCAGCGACGTCCGGGCGAACACCACCGCGGCGGTGCCGCTGGACGCCTCCGGGGAGTACCTGCTGACGGGCCACAAGTGGTTCTGCTCGGCGCCGATGAGCGACGGTTTCCTGGTGCTGGCGCAGGCGCCGGGCGGGCTGAGCTGCTTCCTGGTGCCGCGGGTGCTGCCGGACGGGACGCGGAACGCGTTCGCGATCCAGCGGCTGAAGGACAAGCTGGGCAACAAGTCGAACGCTTCGGGCGAGATCGAGTTCGACGGGACGTGGGCGCGGCTCGTGGGCGAGGAGGGCCGGGGGGTGCGGACCATCATCGAGATGGTCGCGGCGACCCGGCTGGACTGCGTGATCGGTTCGGCCGCGCTGATGCGCCAGGCCCTCACCCAGGCCGTCCACCACGCGGAGCACCGCTCTGCTTTCGGAGCACCGCTCATCGCCCAGCCGCTGATGCGCAACGTCCTCGCCGACCTCGCCCTGGAGTCGGAGGCGGCGACCGTCCTCACCCTGCGCCTCGCTGCCGCGTACGACGCCGGCACGGACCGGGAGCGGGCCTTCCTGCGCCTCGCGGTGCCGACCGCCAAGTACTGGGTGACCAAGCGGTGCACGCCGATGGTCGCCGAGGCCCTGGAGTGCCTGGGCGGCAACGGCTACGTGGAGGAGTCCGTACTGCCCCGCCTGCTGCGCGAGTCCCCGGTCAACTCGATCTGGGAGGGGTCGGGCAACGTCCAGGCCCTGGACGTGCTGCGCGCGCTCCAGCGGGAGCCGCAGGCGCTGAACGCCTTCCTCCAGGAGGTGGGGCTGGCCCGGGGCGCCGACCACCGGCTGGACGCGGCGATCAAGGACCTGCTGACCGAGCTGGCCGACCTCGACGGGATCCAGGCGCGGGCCCGCCGGGTGGTGGAGCGCATGGCCCTGGTGCTCCAGGGGTCGCTGCTGGTGCGGTGGGCGCCGCCCGAGGTGGCCGACGCGTTCTGCGCGTCCCGGCTCGGCGGGGACCGGGGCTCGGCCTTCGGGACGCTGCCGCACACCCTGGACCTGGGATCGGTGGTGGCACGGGCGCGGATCACGGGCTGAATGCGGTCCCCCTGGGCCGCGGTGATCCCCAAACCACCACGACCCGAACCGCCCAGCGCCGGGATCCGGGCCCGCCACGGTGGGACCGGGGGTGGCGCCGCGCCGACTCGGCACCACCCCACGATCCGAGAAGCCCCGAGGAAGGAGCTGCCACGCCGCTCGGCGGCGTGCCGATAGTTTCGGTCGGACGACCGGGGGTTGGCGAGGGTTGCGTACCGTTGCAACCCTGCGACCCTTCGGTGTGGAAGGTGCCTGCCGCACGTGCCCGGGGAACGGGCACGGACGGGACCGCCGGCACGCCTGCGCAGTACGTCCTGTTCAGCACGGGGAGGTTCCGGTGGCCCACACCTCAGGCGGCGCGGTGGACGTGGCACGCATAGCGGCCATGGACGCGCGGGAGGCGGCGCGTCTGCTCAAGGGCGTACGGGCCGCCGCGCTGGCCGGGGACCGCCCCCCGGCCGCCCCCCGCCCGGAGATCGCCGAGTCCTGGCGGCGCATGCTGGCCGGCGGGGTGCACCCCGACCGGGACGCCCGCTCCCGGCTGCTGTCCAACGCCGAGACCGAGGAACGCCGGCAGGTCTCCCCGCTGCGGGAGATACTCCCGGTGCTGCGCGAGGGGCTGCTGCCCGCCCTCGACGAGGCCCTGCACATCATGGTCGTCGCCGACGCCGACGGGCGGCTGCTGTGGCGGGAGGGGCACAGCACGATCCTGCGCAAGGCGGACCGGCTGGGCTTCGCGGTGGGGGCCGACTGGGACGAGGCGGTGGTCGGCACCAACGGGGTGGGCACCGCGCTGGTGGCCCGGCGGCCGGTCCAGGTGTTCTCGGCCGAGCACTTCGTCTCCAGCCACCACGACTGGACCTGCGCGGGCGCGCCCGTGCACGACCCCCGGGACGGACGGCTGCTGGGGGTGGTCGACGTCAGCGGGCCGCTCGCCACCATGCACCCGGCGACCCTGGCCTGGGTCACCTCCGTGGCCCGGCTCGCCGAGCACGAGCTGCGGGTGCGCCACCTGGAGTCGCTGGAGCGGCTGCGGTCGGTCGCCGCCCCGCTGCTGGCCCGGCTGACCGGGCGGGCCGTGGCCGTGGACCCGCACGGCTGGACGGCGGCCGTGAGCGGACTGGCCCCCGCCGACCGGATCCCGCTGCCGAAGGGACTGAGGCCCGGGCGGCTGTGGATCCCGCAGCTCGGCGACTGCGTGGCGGAGCCGCTGCCCGGCGGCTGGCTGCTGCGGCTGGAGCCGGCCCGCACGGCCGGGGCGGCGGTGAGCCGCGTCGTACTGGACCTGAGCCGGCCGCGGGCCTGGTCGGCGACCGTGTACGGGGCCGCGGGCAGCTGGTCCCAGGAGCTCACCCCGCGCCACGCGGAGCTGCTGTTCCTGCTGGCGGAGACCCCGCGCGGGCGGACCGCGGCCGAGCTCGCCGCGGAACTCTTCGGGGACCCGACCCGTACGGTGACGGTCCGCGCCGAGCTGTCCCGGGTCCGCCGCCACCTCGCCGGGGTGCTGACCCACCGGCCGTACCGCTTCGCGGAGGACGTGGAGGTGGAGCTGATCCGCCCGGAGGACCCCGGCCTGCTGCTCCCCCACTCCACCGCCCCGGCGGTGGTCCGGGCCCGGCTGGGGAACGGTGGGGCCGGGGGACCCGGGGGAGGTCCGGGCCGTGACCGGGGGGTGTGATTCCCTGAGGCGCATGAGCACCATCACTCTCACCACCTGGTCCCTCGAAATGACCTCGCCCGAGGATCTGGTCACCGCGGCCGTCCCGGGACCCGAGATCCGCGTGGAGCGCGCGGAGGTCCCCTCGCCCGAGTTCAGCCGTTTCCTGTACGCCTCGGTGGGCGGGGACATCCACTGGACGGACCGGCTGTCGCTGACCCGTGCCGAGTGGGTGGAGCAGCTGGACCGGCCCGGTGTGGAGACCTGGGTGGCGTACGACCGGGGCACCCCGGCCGGGTACGTGGAGCTCGACCCGCAGCCCGACGGGGTGGTGGAGATCATGTACTTCGGCCTGCTCCCGGACTTCCGGGGCCGCCGCATCGGCGGGCACCTGCTGTCGGTCGGGGTCGCCCGCGCCTGGGACCTCGCGGTCCGCTGGCCGGAGCGGGAGCCCACCCGGCGGGTCTGGGTCCACACCTGCAGCCAGGACGGCCCGACGGCGATGGCCAACTACCAGCGCCGCGGCTTCAAGGTGTTCAGGACCGAGACCGAGGAGAAGCAGGAGACCCCGACCCCGGGCCCCTGGCCGGGCGCGTAACCCCCGCCCGCGCACCACACCGCACCCACCCGTCGCACCCGCCCCACCCGCAGGAGCCCGGGTCCCCCTCAGGGGACCCGGGCTCCTGCCGTGTCCGGCCCCGCCCGGGGGTCCCGCCCCGGGGTAGCGTGGAGCGGAGTCGAAGGCCGGATTCCGCCCCTCCCACGGGCCGCCCGGCCGGCCCCCGGAACACCGGCCCCCACCTGCGCAAAAGCCCCCGTCGAGGTGACGCCCGTCACGCGGTCCCACGATCCGGGACGACTTCGTCCGCATCGTGGACACTAGTGGACTCCTCCAATCGGCGCATGACACGCTTCCGCCATGAATGGAGCTGGAATTGCCTTGGTGAGTCGGCGGCACGTCGACCTCGGCCGCATGTCCAGCGCCATCTGTCCGGCGCGCTGACGGAACCAGCCACCGCCGCACATCGCCGTGGTCCCCGCTGTCGCGGACACGTCGATCACCCGCAAGCCCCTTGAGGCCGAACACTGCCCACGCTCGCCGGCAAACCCGGCAAAAGGCAGTAATCAGCCACACCTGCTCAGAGACTCCAGCGTGACAGGGGCGCGCCGCCGCTTCCCCCTGCCCCCGCCTTGAGCCGTTGAAGAAGGACGTACCCGTCATGGCCGCCACCCCCGAAACGCCCGCAGCCGCCCCCGCAGCCGCAGCGCGCCGCAAGACCGGCCGTCACCGCGGCGAGGGCCAGTGGGCCGTCGGACACCACACGCCCCTCAACGGCAACGAGCAGTTCAAGAAGGACGACGACGGTCTCAACGTGCGGACACGCATTGAGACGATCTACTCCAAGACGGGCTTCGACTCGATCGACCCCAACGACCTGCGCGGCCGCATGCGCTGGTGGGGCCTCTACACCCAGCGCAAGCCCGGGATCGACGGCGGCAAGACCGCGATCCTGGAGCCGGAGGAGCTGGACGACAAGTACTTCATGCTGCGCGTCCGCATCGACGGCGGCCGGCTGACCACCGAGCAGCTCCGCGTCATCGGCGAGATCTCCGAGGAGTTCGCGCGCGGCACCGCGGACCTCACGGACCGCCAGAACGTGCAGTACCACTGGATCCGGATCGAGGACGTCCCGGAGATCTGGCGCCGTCTGGAGGCCGTCGGCCTCTCGACCACCGAGGCCTGCGGTGACACGCCCCGCGTCATCCTCGGCTCGCCCGTCGCCGGCATCGCCCAGGACGAGATCATCGACGGCACCCCCGCCATCGACGAGATCTACCGCCGCATCGTCGGCAACCCCGACTTCTCGAACCTGCCCCGCAAGTTCAAGTCGGCGATCTCCGGCTCGCCGCTGCTCGACGTGGCGCACGAGATCAACGACATCGCCTTCGTCGGCGTGAACCACCCCGAGCACGGTCCCGGCTTCGACGTCTGGGTCGGCGGCGGCCTGTCCACCAACCCCAAGCTGGGCGTGCGCCTGGGCACCTGGGTCTCGCTCGACGAGGTCCCGGACGTCTACGAGGGCGTCATCTCGATCTTCCGCGACTACGGCTACCGGCGCCTGCGCACCCGCGCCCGCCTGAAGTTCCTCGTCGCCGACTGGGGTCCGGCCAAGTTCCGCCAGGTGCTGGAGGACGAGTACCTGAAGCGCAAGCTGACCGACGGCCCCGCGCCCGAGCAGCCCAGCGGCCAGTGGCGCGACCACGTCGGCGTGCACCAGCAGCAGGACGGCAGGTTCTACGTCGGCTTCGCGCCCCGCGTCGGCCGCGTGGACGGCGCCACCCTCACCAAGATCGCCGACGTCGCCGCGCAGCACGGCTCCGGCCGCCTGCGCACCACCGCCGAGCAGAAGATGATCGTGCTCGACATCGAGGCGGACCAGGTCGACTCGGTCGTCGCGGCCCTGGAGGCGCTGGACCTGCGGGTCAAGCCGTCCCCGTTCCGCCGCGGCACCATGGCGTGCACCGGCATCGAGTTCTGCAAGCTGGCCATCGTCGAGACCAAGGCGCGCGGCGCCTCGCTCATCGACGAGCTGGAGCGCCGCCTGCCGGACTTCGCCGAGCCGCTCACCATCAACATCAACGGCTGCCCGAACGCCTGCGCCCGTATCCAGGTGGCGGACATCGGTCTCAAGGGGCAGCTGGTCCTGGACGACGACGGCCGGCAGGTGGAGGGCTACCAGGTACACCTGGGCGGCGCCCTCGGCCTGGAGGCCGGCTTCGGCCGCAAGGTCCGCGGCCTCAAGGTCACCTCGGCCGGACTGCCGGACTACGTCGAGCGGGTCGTCACGCGCTTCCAGGAGCAGCGCGAGGACGGCGAGCGCTTCGCCGCCTGGGTGGGCCGCGCCGCCGACGAGGACCTCTCATGAGCGAGCGCGCGGCACCGTTCTACTGCCCGTACTGCGGCGACGAGGACCTGTTCCCCCACGAGACGGGCCACGGCGCCTGGGAATGCAGGGCCTGCAACCGGGCCTTCCAGCTGAAGTACCTCGGGCTGCTGTCCCGGGGCGTTCGGTCCAACACCGCTGGAGGGGACGAGATATGACCACCGATCAAGACGAGCGTCTCAAAGCTGTCGCCGAACAGGCGGGGCGCGACCTGGAGAACGCGTCCCCGCTGGACGTCCTGCGCTGGGCGGCCGACACCTTCGGCGAGAAGTTCTGCGTGACCTCCTCGATGGAGGACGCGGTGGTCGCGCACCTCGCGTCCCGGGTGCTCCCGGGGGTGGACGTGGTGTTCCTGGACACCGGCTACCACTTCGAGGAGACGATCGGTACGCGTGATGCGGTGGAGGCGGTGATGGACGTCAACGTCATCACCCTGACCCCGCGCCAGAGCGTCGCCGAGCAGGACGCGCAGTACGGCCCCAGGCTCCACGACCGGGACCCGGACCTGTGCTGCGCCCTGCGCAAGGTCAAGCCCCTCGAAGAGGGCCTGACCGGGTACGACGCCTGGGCGACGGGCCTGCGCCGCGACGAGTCCCCGACCCGGGCGGACACCCCGGTCGTCGGCTGGGACGGGAAGCGCCGCAAGGTCAAGGTCTCCCCGATCGCCCGCTGGACCCAGGACGACGTGGACGCGTACGTGGCCGAGCACGGGGTGCTGACCAACCCGCTGCTGATGGACGGTTACGCCTCCGTCGGCTGCGCCCCCTGCACCCGCCGGGTGGCGGAGGGCGAGGACGCGCGGGCCGGCCGGTGGGCCGGACGCGGCAAGACCGAGTGCGGGCTGCACGGCTGATGACGACGACCAGCGAAGACCTGAGCGAAGACCTTACGGAGAAGAAGCAGATGAGCGTGAGCGACCAGGGCGCCACCGTGTGGCTGACCGGGCTGCCCAGCGCCGGGAAGACCACGATCGCGTACGCGCTGGCCGAGCGGCTGCGCGCCGAGGGCCACCGGGTGGAGGTCCTCGACGGCGACGAGATCCGCGAGTTCCTCTCCGCCGGGCTGGGCTTCAGCCGCGAGGACCGGCACACCAACGTGCAGCGGATCGGGTTCGTCGCCGAACTCCTGGCCAGCAACGGCGTGAAGGCCCTCGTCCCGGTGATCGCCCCCTTCGCCGACAGCCGCGAGGCCGTCGCGAAGCGCCACGCCGCCGCGGGCACCCCGTACCTGGAGGTGCACGTGGCCACCCCGGTCGAGGTGTGCTCCGAGCGGGACGTGAAGGGCCTGTACGCCAAGCAGGCCGCGGGCGAGATCTCCGGCCTGACCGGGGTCGACGACCCGTACGAGGCACCGCAGACCCCGGACCTGCGCATCGAGTCGCACCACCAGACCGTGCAGGAGTCGGCTTCGGCCCTGCACGCACTGCTCACCGAGAGGGGTCTGGCATGACCACCGCCGCGCACCTGCACACCGAGTCCGGTTCCGACGCGCCCTACGCGCTGTCGCACCTCGACGCCCTCGAATCCGAGGCGGTGCACATCTTCCGTGAGGTGGCGGGTGAGTTCGAGAAGCCGGTGATCCTGTTCTCCGGCGGCAAGGACTCGATCGTCATGCTGCACCTGGCGCTGAAGGCGTTCGCGCCCGCGCCGGTGCCCTTCACCCTGCTGCACGTGGACACCGGCCACAACTTCCCCGAGGTCCTGGCCTACCGCGACCGTGCCGTCGAGAAGCACGGACTGCGCCTGCACGTGGCCTCCGTCCAGGAGTACATCGACGCCGGCAAGCTCCGCGAACGCCCCGACGGCGTCCGCAACCCGCTGCAGACCGTCCCCCTCACCGAGGCCATCCAGCAGCTGAGGTTCGACGCCGTCTTCGGCGGCGGCCGCCGCGACGAGGAGAAGGCCCGCGCCAAGGAACGCGTCTTCTCCCTGCGCGACGAGTTCTCCCAGTGGGACCCCCGCCGCCAGCGCCCCGAACTGTGGCAGCTCTACAACGGCCGCCACGCCCCCGGCGAGCACGTCCGCGTCTTCCCGCTCTCCAACTGGACCGAGCTCGACGTGTGGCAGTACATCGACCGCGAGGGCATCGAACTCCCGGAGATCTACTTCGCCCACGAACGCGAGGTCTTCCAGCGCAACGGCATGTGGCTGACCGCGGGCGAGTGGGGCGGCCCCAAGGACACCGAACCCGTCGAGAAGCGCCTCGTGCGCTACCGCACCGTCGGCGACATGTCCTGCACGGGTGCCGTCGACTCCGACGCGACCACGCTCGACGCCGTGATCGCCGAGATCGCCGTCTCCCGCCTCACCGAGCGGGGCGCCACCCGCGCCGACGACAAGCTCTCCGAAGCCGCGATGGAAGACCGCAAGCGCGAAGGGTACTTCTAACCATGACGACCACCACCGAGCAGCTCAGCGCCACGACGCTGCTGCGCTTCGCCACCGCGGGATCCGTCGACGACGGCAAGTCCACCCTGGTGGGCCGCCTGCTGCACGACTCCAAGTCGGTCCTGGAGGACCAGCTCGAAGCCGTGGAGCGGGTCTCCCAGGACCGTGGCCAGGACACCCCGGACCTGGCGCTGCTGACCGACGGTCTGCGCGCCGAGCGCGAGCAGGGCATCACCATCGACGTGGCCTACCGCTACTTCGCGACCGCCCGGCGCCGGTTCATCCTCGCCGACACCCCCGGGCACGTGCAGTACACCCGCAACATGGTCACCGGCGCCTCCACCGCCGACCTGGCCGTGGTCCTCGTCGACGCCCGCAACGGCGTCATCGAACAGACCCGCCGCCACGCCGCCGTCGCCGCCCTGCTCCGCGTCCCGCACGTGGTCCTCGCCGTCAACAAGATGGACCTCGTCGGCTATCAGGAGACGGTCTTCGCGAAGATCGCCGAGGAGTTCACCGCGTACGCCTCCGAGCTGGGCGTCCCGGAGATCACCGCGATCCCGATCTCGGCCCTGGCCGGGGACAACGTGGTCGAGCCGTCCGCGAACATGGACTGGTACGGCGGCCCGACGGTGCTGGAGCACCTGGAGACCGTCCCGGTCAGCCACGACCTCACCGCCTGCCCGGCGCGTTTCCCGGTGCAGTACGTGATCCGTCCGCAGACCGCCGAGCACCCCGACTACCGGGGCTACGCGGGCCAGATCGCCTCCGGCGTCCTGCGCGTCGGCGAGGCCGTCACGGTCCTGCCCTCCGGCCGCACCAGCACCATCGAGGGCATCGACGCCCTGGGCGAATCCGTGGACATCGCCTGGGCCCCGCAGTCGGTGACGGTCCGGCTCAAGGACGACATCGACATCTCGCGCGGCGACCTGATCGCGCCGTCCGCGAGCGCGCCGGCCACCACGCAGGACGTCGTCGCGACGGTCTGCCACGTGGCCGACCAGCCGCTGGCCGTGGGCGCGCGGGTGCTGCTCAAGCACACCACCCGCACGGTCAAGGCGATCGTCAAGGAGATCCCCTCCCGGCTGACCCTCGACGACCTCTCCCAGCACCCGGCCCCCGGGCAGCTGGTCGCCAACGACATCGGCCGCGTCGTCGTCCGCACCGCCGAGCCGCTCGCGCTCGACGCGTACGCCGACTCCCGCCGCACCGGCTCCTTCCTGCTGATCGACCCGGCCGACGGCACCACCCTGGCGGCGGGCATGGCGGGCGAGTCCTTCGCCTCCCAGGCCCGGACGACCGTCCAGGCGGATGAAGAAGGGTGGGACTTCTAACCCATGCTCTCCGACATCTACTCCACCTTCGCGAAGGAGGGCGGCCGCGTGGGCAGCGGCGTCCTCGGCAGCGGCCAGGGAGGGGTGGCGCGATGTGCGCGATGACGTACGCGCACCGCATGCGCGCCCTCACCCCCCACGAGCCGTACCCGTCCCCGCTCCAGAAACGAAGACGTGCGTCATGACGCCATGACGCTACGAGAGGAAGTCCTCCCGTGCCTGCCACCGGTACCACCCGCACCACCCTGCGCCGCGGAATCGTCGCCGCCGCCGCCCTGCCGCTGCTGATCGGCGCGCTCGCCTCCTGCGGCTACGGCTCCGAGGCCAAGAAGGACGAGCCCAAGGACACCGCGGCCTCCAACGTCGCCGACGGAGCCAAGAAGCTCTCCGCCTCCGAGGTCCGCATCGGGTACTTCCCGAACCTGACGCACGCCACCGCTCTGGTCGGCCTCCAGGAAGGCCTGATCGAGAAGGAACTGAACGGCACCAGGATCAAGCCGCAGTCCTTCAACGCCGGCCCGTCCGAGATCGAAGCCCTCAACGGCGGCTCTCTCGACATCGGCTTCATCGGCCCCTCGCCCTCGATCAACGGCTACGTCAAGTCCAAGGGCTCCAACCTGCGGATCATCTCCGGCTCCGCCTCCGGTGGCGTCAAGCTCGTCGTGAACCCGGACAAGATCAAGACCCTCGACGACCTCAAGGGCAAGAAGATCGCCACCCCCCAGAAGGGGAACACGCAGGACGTCGCGTTCCTCAACTGGATCTCCGAGAAGGGCTGGTCGGTCGACCCGGAGTCCGGCAAGGGCGACGTCTCCGTCGTCCGCACCGACAACAAGGTCACCCCCGACGCCTTCAAGCAGGGCTCGATCGACGGCGCCTGGGTACCCGAGCCGACCGCCTCCAAGCTCGTCTCCGACGGCGGCTCCGTCCTCCTCGACGAGACGGCCCTGTGGCCCGACAAGAAGTTCGTGATCACGAACGTCATCGTGTCGCAGAAGTTCCTCAAGGAACACGCGGACGTGGTGGAGGCCGTGCTCAAGGGCACGGTGAAGACCAACGAGTGGATCAACGCCAACCCCGACAAGGCCAAGGCCTCGGCCAACGCCAAGCTCGCGGCGGACAGCGGCAAGCCCCTCGACGCCAAGGTCATCGACCCGGCCTGGCAGTCCATCCTCGTCACCGACGACCCGCTCGCGAGCACCCTGAAGACCGAGTCCGACTGGGCCGTCAAGGCCAAGCTCATCGAGCAGCCCGACCTGGCAGGCATCTACGACCTGACGCTCCTGAACAAGGTCCTCAAGGCCGCGGGCAAGCCCGAGGTCTCCGACGCCGGTCTCGGCGCCAAGTAACCCCGTAGTCCAGCAAACCCAGGAGGTGACGACCATGGCCACCACGCTCGCCAAGGCTGCCGAGGGCACCACAGCGGAGCAGACGCACGCCGCCCGCATCGAGCACGTCTCGAAGTCCTTCTCCGGCCCGGCCGGATCGCAGCTCGTCCTGGACGACATCAGCCTCGATGTCGCTCCCGGGGAGTTCGTCACCATCCTGGGGGCCTCGGGGTGTGGCAAGTCCACCCTGCTCAACCTGGTCGCGGGACTCGACAAGCCGTCCGCGGGGTCCATCGAGACCCCCGGCGGCCGTCCGGCCCTGATGTTCCAGGAGCACGCCCTCTTCCCGTGGCTCACCGCGGGCAAGAACATCGAACTCGCCCTGCGCCTGCGCGGAGTGGCCAAGAACGACCGCAGGCCCGAGGCCGAACGGCTGCTGGAGCTGGTCCGGCTCGGCGGCGCCTACGGCAAGCGCGTCCACGAACTGTCCGGCGGCATGCGCCAGCGCGTGGCCCTGGCCCGGGCCCTGGCCCAGGACAGCCGCCTGCTGCTGATGGACGAGCCCTTCGCGGCCCTCGACGCCATCACCCGCGACGTCCTGCACGGCGAACTCACCCGCATCTGGGCCGAGACGGGACTCTCCGTCCTCTTCGTCACGCACAACGTCCGCGAGGCCGTCCGCCTCGCCGAACGCGTGGTCCTGCTCTCCTCCCGGCCCGGCCGGGTCGCCAAGGAATGGACCGTGGACATCCCGCAGCCGCGCCGCATCGAGGACGCGGACGTCGCGGAGCTTTCCGTCGAGATCACTGAACACCTGCGTGGGGAGATCCGCCGCCATGGCCAGCACTGACACCACCGCGAAGGCCACGGCCAAGCACGACGACCTGGCCGGACTGGAGGCGGGCCTCGACGCGCTCGACGCCGTCCAGACCCACCGCGCCCCCGTCCGGGAGATCCTCACCAAGAAGGCGCTGCCCCCGCTGCTGGCCGTCGGCCTCGTGCTGCTGGTCTGGCAGGTGCTGGTCACGGCGAAGGTCGCCGACGAGACCAAGCTGCCGGCCCCGTCCGCCGTGTGGGACAGCCTGAGCGCGATGTGGCTCAAGGGCACCCTGCTCGACGTGATCTGGACCAGCGTCTCGCGCGGTCTGCTGGGCTTCCTGCTGGCCCTGGCCATCGGCACCCCGCTCGGCCTGCTCGTCGCCCGCGTGAAGTTCGTGCGCGCCGCGATCGGGCCGATCCTCCAGGGCCTGCAGTCCCTGCCCTCGGTTGCCTGGGTCCCCCCGGCGGTGCTCTGGTTCGGGCTCAACGACGCCATGATGTACACGGTGATCCTGCTGGGCGCGGTCCCGTCGATCGCCAACGGCCTGGTGTCCGGCATCGACCAGATCCCGCCGCTGTTCCTGCGGGCCGGCCGCACCCTGGGTGCCACCGGTCTGCGCGGCGCCCGGCACGTGGTGATGCCCGCCGCCCTGCCCGGCTACCTGGCCGGCCTCAAGCAGGGCTGGGCCTTCTCCTGGCGCTCCCTGATGGCCGCCGAGATCATCGCCAGCTCCCCCGACCTGGGCCTGGGCCTCGGCCAGCTGCTGGAGAACGGCCGCAACAACATCGACCTGCCCGGCGTGTTCCTCGCGATCCTGCTGATCCTCGTGGTCGGCATCGCCATCGACCTGCTGATCTTCAGCCCGGTCGAGCGGTGGGTGCTGCGCAGCCGCGGCCTGCTGGTCAAGAGCTGAGTCCCGTGTCCCGCGCCCTCCTCGTCGTCGCCCACGGCAGCCGCGATCCGCGGCACGCGGCGACCGTGCACGCCCTCGTCGGGCGGGTCCGGTCGCTGCGGCCGGGGCTGCGGGTCGAGACGTCCTTCCTGGACTTCAACGGCCCGACCGTCTCGCAGGCCCTCGCCTCGCTGTACCTGTCGGGCGTACGGGAGGTCGTGGCCCTGCCGCTGCTGCTGACGCGGGCCTTCCACGCGAAGGCGGACATCCCGGCGGTGCTGGCGGAGGCCACCGGCCGCCTCAGCGGGCTCTCTGTCCGGGTGGCCGATGTCCTCGGCCCGTCCCCGCTGCTGGTCGCGGCCCTGGAGCGGCGCCTGGCGGAGGCCGGTCTCGGCCTCACCCCGGCGGAGCGCGCCACCACCGGTGTGGTGCTCGCGTCCGCCGGTTCCTCGGACCCGGAGGCGATCGCAGTGATCGCTGAAATCGCGCGGGAGTGGCGGCACACCGGTTGGTGCGCCGTGCGGCCTGCGTTCGCCTCCGCTGCCCTTCCCCGTACGGAGGACGCCGTACGGGCCCTGCGCGCCGAGGGCGTCCGCCGGGTGGCGGTGGCCCCGTACGTGATCGCTCCCGGCCGCCTGCCGGACCGCATCGCGGCCGGCGCCGCCGCCTCCGGCGCGGACGTGGTGGCCGAGGTCCTGGGCGCCGCCCCGGAACTCGCCCGCCTCCTCCTGCGCCGCTACGACGCGGCCGCCGCCGCTCCGGCCCGCCGCCCCGCCCTCTCGGCCTGACCGCCCGGCACGGCCCGCGCGCCGGTGTGCCCGCGCGCCCATCCGGCCGCCCGGTCGTTCGCCCAACCCGGCGGTCCCGCCCGGCCGCCCAACCCGGCGGTCCCGCCCGGCCGCCCTGCCCGGCCGTCCCGCCCGGCCGTCCCGCCTGGGCCCGTCACGTGCAGGCCCCGGCATTCGGTGTCGGGGGCCTCAGGCGCGGGCGGCCGCCTCGTCGGCCAGGGCCGTCAGGTCGGCGATCGACATGGCCCCCGGCGGCAGACCCTCCCGGGCGAAGATGTTCGCCGCGTGCCGCAGCACGTCGTTGACCGGCGTCGCCACCCCGTGCAGCCGGCCCAGCAGCACGATCTCGCCGTTGAGGTAGTCGGCCTCCACCGACCCCGTGCCGCGTGCCAGGCTCTGCCAGGAGGAGCCGCCGCGCACGCCCGGGGGCTGGTCGACCTTCCCGTCGCGGGCCGTCGCCTGCTCCTCGTCCGTGACGTGGGCGATGCCCGCCGCTTCGAGGACGGCCCTGCCCTCGCGTTGCGCGCGCAGCAGCAGCGCCGCCTTCGCCGGGTCCGGTTCGGGTCCGGTGGTGGCCTGGATGGCGTTGCCCAGGTTGCCGAGCAGCTTCGCGTACTTCCACCGCATCACGTCCTCGACGACCGGCGCCTCGAAGCCCGCCTTCTCCAGGTCGGCGGCGACCGACGCGATCCGCCGGTCGGTGCCCCCGGCCGCCTTGCCGAGGTGCAGTATCCCGGTCAGCGGGGTGCACAGCGCGGAGACGACACCGGGCTCCAGGAAGGTGGCGGGCAGCCAGACGCAGACCCCGTAGACGCGCGCGAAGCGGCGCAGGGCCAGGCGTTCGCTCTCCACGCCGTTCTGCGCGCACAGCAGGGGCAGCCGCTGGGCGGCCGTGCCGCCGCCCGCGACCTCCGCGTCGCCCCACGTGTCGAGGGCGGCGATCGCGTCCTGGGTCTTCACGGTGAGGAGGAGGACGTCGTCGGGGCGCAGTTCGCCCAGTTCCGCCGGTGCGGCGACCACGGGGAGCCGGTGGACGCGCGGGCCGTCGGCGGTGGTCAGGCGCAGGCCGTCCGTCCGCAGTGCCTCGGCGTGCGCGCCGCGTGCGACGAGGACGACCTCCCGGCCCGATTCCGCGAGCCGTCCGCCGATGGTCGCGCCGATCGCTCCGGCGCCGATGATGATGTAACGCATGCCCCGAGCCTGGCACACCGGCCGTGCGCGGGTACGGTCGGGTCATGACGGACACCGTGTTCTCCCTGGGCGGGGAACTGCCCCTGCGTCGTCTCGGACTTGGTACCGGGGGGCTGGTCGGTCCCGGTTACTGGGGGCCGCGCGGCAGCCGCTCGGACGCCGTGGCCCTGTTGCGCGCGGCGGTCGCACAGGGGGTGCGGCTGGTCGACACCGCCGACAACTACGGGCCGGAGCTGGCCGAGGAGCTGGTCGCCGAGGCCCTCCACCCGTACGGGGACGGGCTCGTGGTCGCCACGAAGGGCGGGGTGGTGCGCACCGGCCCGGACGAGTGGCACGTGGCGGGCCGGCCCGGGGAGCTGCGCCGGATGTGCGAGGCGAGCCTGCGGCGGCTGCGGGTGGAGCGGATCGACCTCTACCAGCTGCACCGCTTCGACCCCGCGGTGCCGATGGCCGAACAGCTGGGCGAGCTGGCGCGGTTGCGGGAGGAGGGGAAGATCCGGCACATCGGTCTGGACACGGTGAGCGCACCGCAGCTGCGGGAGGCGCTGGAGTGCGTCCCGGTGGCCTCGGTGCAGAACCCGTACAACCTGCTGGACCGGTCCTCGGCGCAGGTGCTGGCGCTCTGCGAGGAGCGCGGGATCGCGTTCCTGCCGTACTACCCGCTGGGCAGCGGTGCCCTGACCGGCGGGGGCGCGGCCGCCGTCACCGGGGTGGCGGCGGCGCACGGGGCGGCTGTGGGGCAGATCGCGCTGGCCTGGCTGCTGCACCGTTCGCCGGTGCTCTGCCCGACCCCGGGCACCGGCTCCCCCGCGCACCTGGCGCAGAACCTGGCCGCGGTCTCGATCCGGCTGGCTCCGGGGGAGGTCGCGCTGCTGGACGCGGTGGCCGGGGGGTGACGGCTCAGAGGGAGCCGACGACCTTCCTGGGGGTGATGCGGACCACGACCCGCTGGGCGTCGTCGGCGGAGGCCGGGTTGAAGTCCGCGTAGTCCTTGCCCGTGTACTTGCGCGACAGCTCGTCGATCAGTTCCCGTCCGCCTTCGGTGGTCAGGGTGGCCTCGCCGCGGACCTCGGCATAGGTGTAGGGCGCGTTCGCGGGGTTGATCATGACGGTGACCCGGGGGTCCCGGCGCAGGTTGGTCTCCTTGCGGCGGCCGACGGTCGTGGAGAACAGCAGGTCGTCGCCGTCGCGGGCGAGCCAGGTGACGGACAGCTGCGGGCTGCCGTCCGGCTGGATGGTGGCGACGGTCGCGAAGACGGGGGTGTCGTCGATGATCTTCTGCAGGTCGTCGGAGAGTGCAGCGGACACGGGGCGGGTTCCTTCCCTCGGCTTGCGGCCGTCTTCGGACGGACCGGCTTCCCGTCGCTGAAGACCGGCAGCGGACAGCCTGCAAAATCGCCGCTCCCCCCGCAAGCGCATCGGGCCCGCCGGGTCGAGTCCTTCGACGGTTCACCCGTTCGGCCGACTCCCGGGGTGGGCGAGGCCGTCGAGGACCAGGGCGAGCAGATGGTCGCGGCGGGCCGCGAGGGTGGGGGCCTGGCCGGTGATCCAGCTGAGGGCGTTGACCAGGGCGAACAGGTCGGTGCCGTCCACGTCGGGGCGGATCCGTCCGGCGTCCTGGGCGGCCCGCAGGAGGCGCCCGCCCGCCTCCCGCATGCCCAGGCACGAGGCGTGCAGCGCGGACTGCGGGTCCGCGAGGGTGGCCGTCAGCGAGGCCGGCAGGCCCCGGAAGGTGCCGGCCCACCCGATGAAGGCGCCGAGCCAGTCCGCGAGCGCGCGCTCGGGCGGCAGGTCCGTGCCGGCCAGGACGTCCGCCTGCTCGGTGAGGTCGCCGAAGCCGGTGCGCAGCAGGGCCTCCAGGAGCGTGTCACGGGTCGGGAAGTGCCGGTAGAGCGTGCCGAGTCCGACGTCGGCGCGGCGGGCGACGTCGCGGAGCGAGGCGTCGGTGCCCTGCTCGCCGATGACCTCGCGGGCCGCTTCGAGGATGCGTTCCCGGTTGCGGCGGGCGTCGGCGCGCTGCCCCGGAGGTGCGGGCTCATCTGGCATGGGGATTCCTGACGTTGACAAACGGAGCAGTGCTCCGCCTACGATTCGGAGCAGTGCTCCGGATTCTTCCGGATTCTATCGGGACGGGGCGCCGCCTTTGGCGTGCACGGAACGGAAGGTCGGGGGAAGGCCATGGGAACGAAGACGATGCGGGCCGTACGCGTACACGCGTTCGGCGGCCCGGAGCAGTTGGTGTACGAGGAGGTGCCGCGGCCGGCGGCGGGACCGGGCGAGGTGCTCGTACGGGTCCACGCGGCCGGGGTCAACCCGGTCGACCGGTACGCGCGCCAGGGCTTCACCGTGCTGCCGGAGCCGCAGCGCCCGCAGTGGCCGCTGCCGTACGTCCCGGGCTCCGACGTCTCCGGCGTGATCGTGGAGACGGGCGCCGGGGTCACCGGGTGGCGGGCCGGGGACGAGGTGTTCGGCCTGGTCCGCTTCCCCGGCCGGTCCTCGGCGTACGCCGAGTACGTGGTCTCCCCCGCCGGGAGTCTGGCCCGCAAACCGGCCGCGCTGGGGCACGCGGAGGCCGCGGCCGTGCCGATGGCGGGGCTGACGGCCTACCAGTACCTCTTCGAGCACGTGGAGGTGCGCGGGGGCGACACGGTGCTGGTCAACGGCGCCGCGGGCGGAGTGGGCCACTTCGCCGTCCAGCTGGCCCGGACCGCGGGCGCCGGGCGGGTCGTCGCGGTGGCGTCGGGGCGCCACGAGACCTTCCTGCTGGGCCTCGGGGCCGACCGGTTCCTGGACTACACGCGCACGCCCGTCGAGGAGGCCGTACGGGACGTGGACGTCCTGATCGACGCCGTCGGCGGCCCGGACGGCCACCGCCTGCTGCCCGTCATGCGGCGCGGCGGCCGCATCGGCGCGGTCTTCCCCGGGGAGTACCACGCGGAGCGCGCCGCCGACAGGAGCCTGACGACCGGTGTCTGGCAGGTGCGCCCCAGCGGGGAGCAGCTGGCGGAACTGGCCCGGCTGGCGGACTCCGGCGGGCTGCGGATCGCCGTCGAGGAGGTCTACCCGCTGGCCGGGGCCGCGCGGGCGCACGCCCGCGCCGACCGGGGCCACCTCCAGGGCAAGATCGTCCTCGCCGTGGCTCCCGCGTAGGGCGGGCCCGGTCAGGGCGGGTCAGGGGCGGGTCAGTTCGACCAGCTTGGCGACGGTGTTCCAGTTGCGGGTGGTGACGTCCAGGCCCTTGACCACGGCCGGCCGGGCGAGCGCCTCGGCGAGCTTGGAGCGGCCCAGGCCGTCCGGCGCGTAGAGGTAGAGGACCCGGTCCCCGAGCCGGTACTCCTCGGGGAGGTACGCGGGGCCGTCGAGCGCGGCGAAGCGCTCCGGGCCGGGCTGCGCGGAGAAGAAGGTCGCGTGGAGCTGCCTGCCCTCCAGCTCGGCGGCCGGGAAGGGACAGGCTCCGGCCACGGCGGCCAGGTACTCCCCGTCGACGACCAGGCAGGGCACGCGGAAGCCGAAGTGGCCCTCGATCGCGGCCTCCAGGCCCCGGGCGAGGGCGTCCGGGTCGCCCTCGGCGCTGCTGAACACGGCGTTGCCGCTCTGCAGGTACGTCTGCACGTCACCGTGGCCGAGGCCCTCCAGGACCGCGCGCAGCTCGGCCATCGGGACCTTCTTGTTCCCACCGACGTTGATGCCGCGCAGCAGCGCCGCGTACTTCTTCTTCGTCACGGGCTTCGTCACGGGCTTCGCCGTCGGCTTCGTCATGGGCGCACCCTAAGCCCCGCCTGTGACAGTGCCTCCTCGACGAGGTCGGCGGCCTGCCGCGTCCCGCCCTCGGCGGCCGTCGCGGCCCGGGCGGCCTCGGCGCGGACGGCGGTCCCGGGGTCGGCGAGCAGGCCGAGGACGGCCGCGCGCAGGGCGCTGGCGTCGGCCCGCTCCATCGGGAGGTGGCGGGCAACGCCGAGGGAGGCCAGCATGTCGGCGTTGCCGAACTGGTCGACGGCCTGGGGGACCGCGACCATGGGGGTGGCGGTGGCGAGGCCCTCCTGGCTGCCGCCCGCGCCCGCGTGGGTGATGAAGGCGTCGGCCTGGCGCAGGATGTCCAGTTGCGGAACCCAGCGGTGGACCTCGACGTTGGCGGGCACCTCCCCCAGTTCGGCCTCGTCGGTGAACTTCCCGATCTGGAGGACCACGTACCAGTCGGGGAGGTCGCCGAAGGCCTTGATGCAGGCCCGGTAGAAGGCGGGCTGCTTGGTGAAGGTGGAGCCGAGGGAGACCAGCAGCAGCTTCCTGCCCCGCGCGGCCTCCGGGCGCCGCCAGGTGCCCTGGGTGGCGCTGCGGTCGCCCTGGCAGGCCCCGACGAACGTGTACACGTCGGGGTCGACCCGGTCGGCGTGGGGCTGGAGGGCGCGCGGGATGAGGACGATGCTGCGGGGCGGGCGGCCGACGAACCGGTCCGGGTCCTCCTCGATGCCGTTCTCCCTCAGCCAGGCCTCGAAGCGGGCGTAGTAGGCCCTGCCGCGCCCTGAGGCGCGCAGTGCGGCGGTCATCGGCGCCGCGACCTCCTCCTCGTAGCCGTTCCAGGCCACGAGGTTCGGGGAGAGGGAGATCGCGGGGACGCCCCAGCGGCGGGCCAGGACGATCGCCGGGTAGACGGTGATGTCGTGCAGGACGAGGTCGGGCTCGTCCCCGTCGAAGGCGGCGGCGAGCTGCGGGAGCGCCTGGACCGCGTCGTTCAGGAAGGGCTCGATCTGGTCGATGAGCTCGCTCCCCCAGGCGTCGGGGTCGTCCTCGGTGGGCAGGGTGGAGTTCCAGATCACCGGGGTGGCGCCGGTCTCGGCGACCTGGTCGGCGTAGGGGGCGGGTACGGCGTAGCTGACCCGGTGACCGCGGGCGACGAGTTCGCGGATCACTTCGATGCTCGGGTTCACGTGGCCTGCGGACGCGATGGAGAACATGGCGATGTGGGCGGGCTTGGAGGGGGTCATGCATCCGACCATAGCGAGACGATACGTCTCGTGCAACCAACTTTCCGGAGCCCGCCCCACCGGATGACCGCGACCCGTCGGGGGGCGCGCCGGGGATGCGAGACTGACCCCCGGTCGGTCCCGATCCGCGGAGATCCGGACCCCCACGATCCGGCGCGGCACGAGAGGGCGGAACGAACGGCATGGACGAGGCGCGGGCCAGGGACGTACTGACGGAGGCCGGCCTCACCGGACGGGCCGAGCTGCTCGCCTTCGGGGAGAACGCCGTCTTCGCCGTCGACGGCCTCGTGGTGAAGGTGGGCCGCGAGGCCGGGCTGCTCGCGCGGGCCGAACGGGAACTGGCGGTGGCGGGCTGGCTCGCCGGAGCCGGCGTCCCGGCGGTGCGCGCGGCCGAGCCCGCGCCCCGGCTGGCGGCCGGTCACCCGGTGACCCTGTGGCACCGCCTCCCCGACGCGGTCCGGCCCGCCGGCCCCGAGGACCTCGCGGCCCTGCTGCGCCCGCTGCACGCCCTGCCCGCGCCGCCCTTCGCCCTGCCCCCGCGGGACCTGCTGGACGGAGTGGAACGCTGGCTGCGGCTCGCGGGCGACGCCGTCGACCCCGAGGACGCGGCGTTCCTGCGGGCCCGGCGCGACGCCTACGCGGACGAGGTGGCCGCGCTCACCCCGCACCTGCCCCCGGGCCCCATCCACGGCGACGCCCTGCCCCGCAACGTCCACGTGGGCCCCGGCGGACCGGTGCTGGTGGACCTGGAGACCGTCTCGGCCGACCTGCGCGAGCACGACCTCGTCGTGATGGCGCTCTCCCGGGACCGGTACGGCCTGCCCGCGGACGCGTACCGGGCCTTCACGGACGCCTACGGATGGGACGTACGGGAGTGGGAGGGCTGCGCGGTGCTGCGCGGCGCCCGCGAGACGGCGAGCTGCGCCTGGGTATCCCAGCACGCACCCTCCAACCCCGGCGCCCTGGCCGAGTTCCGTCGCCGGGTGGCCTCGCTGCGCGAGGGGGACACGGAAATGCGCTGGCACCCCTTCTAGCACTGCCGTATCAAGTCACTCGTGAAACTGCACCTCACCGTCCACGACGCCCACCCGGGCCGGGACTCCTTCAGGGTGGTCCGCCCGGCCCGCCCCCCGGCCCACGCCGAACTCCTCGACGACTCCTGGTACCTGAACGCCTACCTCGACCGGGAAGCCGCCCTCCTCATGGCCGGGCTGTGGACCCTGGCCGCCTCCTCGACGCGCACGCTGGTCCACCTGCCCCTGCGCACGGCCGGGGGCAGGACGCCCGGGGACCGCGCCCTCGACCTGGTCCTGCTGCACCACTCGCTCCGGTTCGCCCCCGCGCACTGGAAGCGGCTGCGCGCACGGCCGGGACCGGGACGGCCCCGCACGGTGGACCTGCGCCCGCCGGAACCGCAGGAGGACCCGGACCGGACGTACCCGCGGCACGCCGACGACCGCGACCGCTTCCACCAGCACATCCACGCCGAGACCCTGTTCCTGACCGGCAGCGCGCCGCTGTTCCGCCGCGCCGCCGCGCTCTTCCGGGACGTGGCCCGCAGCGGCCCGGCGCACCCGCGCACCTCCGCCCGGCACGGCCACTACTGCCGCGAGGTCGACTGCGGCATCCGCTTCCGCGGCCTCCACGTCCAGTACGCCGACCCCGCCGAGTTCAGCCCCGCCGCGGGATGAGCGGCCAGGCGGGCTCGACGACCGCCGCCGGGTCCGTGGTGCGCCGCAGGTACGCCTGGAGCGAGACGGACTGCTCGGCCGCCGCCCGGACCTGGAGGGCCTGAAGGTCCGCCAGGGGCATCAGCCCCACGGGCCGGTGCGTCTCCCCCAGCCGCCGCACCACCCGGGCCGCGGCCACCGCGTCCGCCCTGGCGTCGTGCGCGTCGTCGAGGGCGACCCCGTAGTGGGCGCACAGCGCGTGCAGGGCCCGCTTCCCCTTGCGGTACTTGTCCACGTGCTTGTCGATCACCAGCGGATCGATGACGGGCGACGGTACGCCGCCCAGCCGCTCGCTGAGCGACTCGACCCCGTGGCGCCGGCACTCGCGGTCCAGCAGGGAGAGGTCGTAGCGCGCGTTCATCACCACCAGCGGACGCCCCGCGCCCAGCCCGTCGGCCACGGCCCGCACGATCTCCTCGACGGCCTCGGCGGCGGGCACCCCGTGCGCCCGGGCGTGCTCCGTGGAGATGCCGTGGATCGCGGACGCCTGCTCGGGTATCCGCACCCCCGGGTCGAGCAGCCAGGTCCGCTCCCCCGAGACGGTCCCGTCCGGCCCCAGCCGCACCACCGCCGCCGTCACGATGCGGTCGGTCTCGACGTCGGTCCCCGTCGTCTCCAGGTCGAAGGCCACCAGCGGCCCGCTGATCCAGCTCATCACCCGGCCGCCGTTCCGGCGCCGGCCTCGAACCGTGTTCCCCCGTGCCACGCCTCCATGACGCGCCCTCCCCCGTGTATCGGTCAACGCGTTTCAGCCTGCCACGCGGCACTGACACACCGGAGGGCGGGGCCGCCACGGCCGGATCCGGCGCCGGATCCGGGCCCGGGCCGAGACCCGGGCGGCCCGGCGGGACGCCGTCAGGACACCGGCCGGGAGTCCTCCCAGACCGATTCGAACTCCTCCCGGTAGGTCGGGAAGAGCCCGTGCTCGGAGTCCTTGCGCCCGCCCCGGCCGCCCCCGCGCAGGACCAGCACCGGAGCCTCCATGCCCCGGGCCCGCCGCAGGTACGACTGGACCACCGCGATCCCCGAGGACTCCCCCTCCACCAGGTAGGCGGTGAAGCGCGGGGTCTCGTCGAAGACGTGGATGTCGAAGCACGACGGGTCCTTCAGCCCCGCCCGGACCCTGCGTACGTGCAGGATGTTCATCTCCACCGACCGGCTCAGCTCGCCCTTGCGCAGCCCCAGCTCCCGCTCGCGCCGCTTGACCGCGCTGCTCGCCGGGTTCAGGAACAGCAGCCGCACCCGGCAGCCCGCCTCCGTGAGCCGGACCAGCCTGCGGCCGGAGAAGTTCTGCACCAGCAGGTTCAGGCCTATCCCGATGGCGTCGAGCCGTCGCGCGCCGCCGAACAGGTCCTCCGCCGGAAGCATCCGCTGGAGCCGCACCCGGTCCGGGTGGACCGAGATGACGTCCGCGTACCGGTCGCCGACCAGGTCCTCCACCGCGTCGATCGGCAGCCGGTCCGCCGCCGGGCTGCCCGCCCCGGCCCCCAGCACCTCCAGCAGGCGCGCCGAGGCGCGCTCCGCCTGCTCCAGCACCGGCCGCGACAGCGCCCGGTTGCGGGAGACCACGTTGCGGGTGACCTCCAGCTCGTCGAGGGCCAGCTCGATCTCGCGCCGGTCGTCGAAGTACGGCTCGAAGCACGGCCAGTGCTGGACCATCAGCTCCCGCAGCTGCGGCAGCGTCAGGAAGCTCAGCACGTTGTCGTCGGCCGGGTCGAGGAGGTAGCCCTTGCGCCGGCTGACCTCGCGGACGGCCACCGCCCGCTGCACCCATTCCTGCCCGGCCGGCCCGGCGGCGGCGACCACCCAGTCGTCCCCGCCGTGCACCGGCTCGTAGACGGGCCGCAGCACGGCGCCCACCACGGATCTCAGCCGCTGTTCGATCAGATTCAGCCAGATGTACGCACGGCCCGCGCGCTGGGCCCGCGTACGGACCTCGCTCCACGCCTCCGCGCCCCAGTCCAGCTCGGCCCCGGCCCGTACGTCCCCGGCCGTCGGCGGGGCCAGCGACACCGCCCCGGCCGCCACCGTCCCGGCCGCGCCCCCCGGTGCATCCGCCGGGCCACCCTCGTGACCGCCGTCACCAGGGGGCAGCTCCAGACCTCCCGAGCTCACCCGTGCACCGCCTTCTGCGTCTGGACGCCCGTCTCCAGTGATCACGGAAGGGTACTCCGCGCGTGCGGCCCGACGCAGCCCGAAGCACCCCGGGACGGTCCCACGCCCCGTGCTCCGGCCCCCCGTTGACCCATTATGTGATGCCCGGACAGTCGGGTGACCCGCATATCAGCTCTCCGGGTCACCCGTCAGGAGCATCGCAAGTCCACGCGTGCGGCCCCTCTTTCGGGGAAGATCTGGCATTGACGTGACCGACGCCGGATCAGCCGGACCAGGATGGGAAGAGCGTTGTCTATGCAGGTCTGGCCGGGACAGGCGTATCCACTGGGTGCCACCTATGACGGCGCCGGCACCAACTTCGCGGTCTACTCCGAGGCCGCACGACGCATCGAGCTGTGCCTGCTGCACGACGACGGCTCGGAGACCGCCGTCGAGCTGCGCGAGACGGACGCCTTCGTGCGGCACGCCTACCTGCCCGGAGTGATGCCCGGGCAGCGCTACGGGTTCCGGGTGCACGGCCCGTACGAGCCCGAGCACGGCCTGCGCTGCAACGCGGCGAAGCTGCTGCTCGACCCGTACGCACGGGCCATCAGCGGGAAGATCGACTGGGGCGAGCAGGTCTACGGCTACCACTTCGGCCGGCCCGACTCCCGCAACGACCTCGACTCGGCCCCGCACACGATGAGTTCGGTCGTGGTGAACCCGTACTTCGACTGGGCCAACGACCGCCCGCCGCGCCACGAGTACCACCACACCGTCCTCTACGAGGCGCACGTCAAGGGCCTGACCATGCGTCACCCCGACCTGCCGGAGGAGCTGCGGGGCACCTACGGGGCCCTCGCCCACCCGGCGGTCATCGGGCACCTGACCAAGCTCGGCGTGACGGCGCTGGAGCTCATGCCGGTGCACCAGTACGTCAACGACCACCGTCTGGTCAACGACGGACTGAGCAACTACTGGGGCTACAACACCATCGGCTTCTTCGCCCCGCACAACGGCTACGCCTCGGGCGACCGGGGCCAGCAGGTGCTGGAGTTCAAGTCGGCGGTCCGGGCGCTGCACGAGGCCGGGATCGAGGTGATCCTGGACGTGGTCTACAACCACACCGCCGAGGGCAACCACCTGGGCCCGACCCTGTCCTTCCGGGGGCTGGACAACGCCTCGTACTACCGGCTGGCCGAGGACCCCCGCCACTACACGGACACCACCGGAACCGGCAACTCGCTGCTGATGCGGTCCCCGCACGTGCTCCAGCTGATCATGGACTCGCTGCGGTACTGGGTCACCGAGATGCACGTGGACGGCTTCCGCTTCGACCTCGCGGCCACCCTGGCCCGGCAGTTCCACGAGGTCGACCGGCTGTCCTCGTTCTTCGACCTGGTACAGCAGGACCCGGTGGTCAGCCAGGTGAAGCTGATCGCGGAGCCCTGGGACCTGGGCGAGGGCGGCTACCAGGTGGGCAACTTCCCGCCGCTGTGGACCGAGTGGAACGGCAAGTACCGCGACACCGTACGGGACCTGTGGCGCGGGCAGCCGCGCACGCTCGCGGAGTTCGCGGGCCGGCTGACGGGCTCCTCGGACCTCTACCAGGACGACGGGCGGCGCCCGCTGGCCTCCATCAACTTCACCACCTGCCACGACGGTTTCACCCTGCACGACCTGGTCTCGTACGACGAGAAGCACAACGAGGCCAACCGCGAGGGCAACCGGGACGGCGAGACCCACAACCGGTCCTGGAACTGCGGAATCGAGGGGCCGACCGAGGACCCGGAAGTCCTGGAGCTGCGCGCGCGGCAGATGCGCAACCTCACCGCCACCCTGATGCTGTCCCAGGGCGTGCCGATGCTCAGCCACGGCGACGAGTTCGCGCGCACGCAGGGCGGCAACAACAACGCCTACTGCCAGGACAACGAGCTGTCCTGGGTGACCTGGCCCGAGCCGGGCAAACCGCCGCCCGCGCTGCTGGAGTTCACCCGGCGGATGGTCTGGCTGCGCCGGGACCACCCGGTGTTCCGGCGGCGGCGGTTCTTCCACGGGCGGCCGGTGGAGGGCACGCACGACGAACTCTCCGACATCGCGTGGTTCACCCCGCACGGGGAGGAGATGCGGGCCCGGGACTGGCAGGCGCAGCACGCACGGGCGCTGACCGTGTTCCTCAACGGCGAGGCGATCTCCGAGCCGGGCTCGCGCGGGGAGCGGATCACGGACGATTCGTTCCTGCTGATGTTCAACGCGGGCGCCGATCCGCAGGACTTCACCATCCCGGCGGGGCACGGGGCGCGGTGGCGGCTGGTCGTGGACACGGCGCGCGCGGAGGTGCCGCCACCCGATACCGGGCCGCAGTTCGCGGCCGGGGACCGGGTGGCCCTGGCGGGACGGTGCCTGGTCGTGCTTCAGCGACCGGCGTAGGTGCCGCCCGGGGCGGCGGCGGTCGGCTCGGCGGCGGCGTCGGGGGCTGCGGAGGCGGAGGCGGTGTCGGAGGCTGCGGAGGGCGAGGCGCCCCGCGGGGCCGGGACGGCGGGCCCGGCCGCTTCCGGGCGGCCCGAGGGCACCGTGGTGACCAGCGCGAGCGTCAGGCACAGCGCGGCCGCCCCCACGGCCACGGCGAAGGCCCCGGACGGGCCGTAGGCCTCGGCGAGCCGTCCCGAGACGGCCAGCGCGACGGCCTGTCCGGCCACCAGGGAGCTCGCCGCGAAGGCCATCGACTCGGCGAGCCGGGCCGGCTCGACCACGCGTTCGGTCAGTGCGAAGGCGGTGATCAGGTGCGGGGCGTAGGCGGCGCCGAGGACGGTGACGACCACGTACAGCGGCCAGAGGCCGTCGGTGAACAGCAGGGGCGTCGAGAGCACCAGGGCGGCGCCGGTGGCCGCCCGCCAGCGCGTCCGCAGCCCGAAGCGGGCGGGCAGCGCACCGAGGGCGAGGCCCGTCACGGCACTGACGACGCCCATCATGGCGTAGACGACCCCGGCCTGGCCGGGCACGCCCAACTGCGCGGTGAGCGAGGCGATGCCGGCCTGGCAGGCGCCGAACATGGCGCCCTGGAGGGCGAGGGAGCCGCGGACGGCGTGGACCACGCGGGGGTGGCGGACCCTCCCCCGCGCGCCGCGCGCCCGTGCGGGCGACCCTGCCGTGACGGCGGCGGTCGGGTGCAGGGCGTAGGCGGCGCCGAACACGGCGACCAGCGTGGCCGCGCCGCCGAGGGCGACGGCCGGGTGGGCGACGAGCGCGGCGAGTCCGACGAGAGCCGGGCCGAAGACGTAGGAGATTTCGTCGAGGGTGCCCTCCAGCGAGTGGACGGCGCTCACGACGCTCTCGTCGGACTCCGCCCGGTGCGCGAGCGCGACGGAGCGGGTCCGGGCGAGCGGTCCGATCAGCGGGACGGAGGCGCCGGTGACGGCGCCGATCGCGGCGAGCGGGACGGTCGCGAGGCCGCCGAGGGCCCCGGCGACGAGCCCGGCGGCGGCCACGGCGTTGACCGCGGCGGCGCAGAGGACGACGGGCCGCTGCCCGTGGCGGTCGGCGAGCCGGCCGAGGACGGGCCCGAAGACCACCTGGCCGGCCGAGAGGGTGCCACCGACGATGCCGGCGGTGGCGAGGGAGCCGCTGGTCTCGGCGACCAGCAGGACGCTCCCGAACTGGGACATCGCGACGGGCAGACGGGCGAAGAAGGAGAGGAGGGGGAGCAGGGGCCCGGTCAGGGCGATGACTCTTCGATAGGTCTTGAGGGTTCCAGCCACCCGATCGACATTAACGCGGCGCAGTCACCCGGATGCATCGGGTCATGGCACGGAATCGCGTGGGCTGGGTACGTACGTTCTCATGACCATGCAGTATTCAAGCAGTCAATCGGAATCTGACGTTCCGAAACCCGTCGTCCCCGCGTCGACCTACCGTCTCCAACTGGGCCCCGCGTTCCCGTTCGCCGCGGCCGGAGCAGCCGTACCGTACCTCGCCTCGCTCGGCGTGTCACACCTGCACCTCTCCCCCGCACTGGAGGCGGTGCCCGGCTCGGCGCACGGCTACGACGTCACCGACCACACCCGGGTGCGGGCCGAGCTGGGCGGGGAGGAGGGCCTGCGGGCGCTGGCCGCGAAGGCCCGGGCGCACGGGCTGGGACTGGTCCTGGACATCGTGCCGAACCACATGGCGGTACCGGACCCGCTGCGCCTGAACCGGCCCCTGTGGGAGGTGCTGCGGGAAGGGCCGCGCTCCCCTTACGCGCGCTGGTTCGACGTCGACTGGGAGGCGGGGGACGGACGGCTGCTGCTGCCGGTGCTCGGGGAGCCGCCGCGGACCGACGGCTTCCGCGTCGATGCGGGCACGGAGCTGCTGCGCTACGCGGAGGGCGGCACCGAGCGCGAGTTCCCCCTGCGGGCCGGCACGGCCGGGCTGCCGCTGCCGGAGCTGCTGGCCGCGCAGTGGTACCGGATCGCCTGCTGGCGGGAGGCCCGCACCGCGCTGAACTACCGCCGCTTCTTCACCATTTCGGGCCTGATCGGGGTGCGGGTCGAGGACCCCGGAGTCTTCTCCGCCACCCACACCAAGGTGCTGGAGCTGGTGCGCGACGGGGTGCTCCAGGGGCTGCGCGTCGACCACGTGGACGGGCTGGCGGACCCCGAGGGGTACCTGCGGCGGCTGCGGGAGGCGGTGGGCGGGGACTGCTGGGTGGTGGTGGAGAAGATCCTGGCCCGCCAGGAACGGCTCCCTCCCGGCTGGCCGGTGGCGGGCACGACCGGCTACGACGCCCTGCACCGCGTCGACGGACTGTTCGCCGACCCGGCGGGCACGGCGGAACTCGCCCGGGCCTACGCCGGTGCCACCGGCCTGCCCTCCTGGGAGGAGACCGCCGCGGCGGCGGCCCGGGAGGTGCTGACCGGCGACCTGGCCGCCGAACTGGCTCTGCTGGAACGCCTGGCCGGGCCGGAACTGGCTCCGGCAGTGCGGGAGTTGCTGATCGGCTACCCGGTGTACCGGCCCTACCCGGGCGGGGCGGTGGCCGAGGGGGCGGCGGGGGTGAGCGGCCTGGACGGCGTACGCGAACTCGTGCTGCGGGACCCGGCCTTCGGGGCCCGCTTCGCCCAGACCTCCGCCGCCCTGCGCGCCAAGTCCCTGGAGGACCGCGCCTTCTACCGCTGGGCCCCCCTGCTGTCGGCCACCGAGGTCGGCGGCGAGCCGGGCGCCCCGGCGGTGTCGGTAGCGGAGTTCCACGCGTACTGCGCGGAGCTGGAACGGGACTGGCCCGCCACGGGGACGGTGCTGTCCACGCACGACACGAAGCGGAGCGCGGACGTCCGCGCCCGCATCGCAACCCTGTCCCAGGCCCCGGGGGCGATGGCGGTGACCGGGGGTGCGGGGGGCTCAGGCGGCTCGGGAGGCTCGGGAGGCTCGGGAGGCTCCGGCGACCCCCAGCTGGCGTGGGTGGCCCGGCAGAGCGCCCTCGGCCTCGGAGACGCCCCCGACCGGGAAGCCCGGCTGGCGGCGGCCCTGCTGAAGGCCGCCCGGGAGGCCGGGCTGCGGACGTCCTGGACCGACCCCGACGAGGAGTACGAAGCCGGCATCGCGGACCTGGTACCCGGGGAGGCGGCGGGGCTCCCCGGGCACCTGACGGAGGCGGCCCGCGCCAACGTCCTGGGCATGACCCTGCTGCACCTGACGATGCCGGGGGTGCCGGAGGTCTACCAGGGCTCGGAGACCGAGTACCGGGCGCTGGTGGACCCGGACAACCGCCGCCCGGCGGCGTTCCCGCGCGGCGCCCTGGCCGCCCTCGACGCGGGCACCGCCCCGCAGGGCCTCGCGGCGGAGAAGCTGGCGCTGACAGCGGCCCTGCTCCGGCTGCGCCGCGACCGGCCCGCACTGTTCACCGGCTACACCCCCCTGACGGCCTCCGGCCCGGCGGCCGACCACTGCGTGGCCTTCGCCCGCTCCGCCGACCTCGTCGCGGTGGCCACCCGGCTCTCCCACCGCCTGGCGGAATCGGGCGGCTGGAACGGCACCACCCTGAACCTGCCCCCGGGACGGTGGCGAGCCGCCCACGGGACCCCGGGCGGGGGCGCCCACGAGGGACGGGTGGAACTGGCGAACCTCCTGACCGACCTGCCGGCCACGGCCCTGATCCGGGTGGGGTAGGGGCGGGGTCAGGGGCAGGATCCAGCTCGGTCCGCATCGGAGAAGGTTTGGGGGTTTCCCGTCAGTCTCATCGTCTCTCCGCGTCGGGCCGGCCCGTCAAGGGCGCTCCTTCGTCGCGTCGCTTCGCGATGGCCTTCGGCCACCCTTGACAGCCCGACCCGCCCCGGAAATCCGAAGACTGCCGGAAACCCCCCAAAAGAACGGTCCACGGGGATGAGGGGGAGGAGCGGGCATCGCAGCGACGCGAGACCCGCCTGCGCCCAGTCCCCCTTTCCGGCGCCGAAAAGCCATCGGCCCGAGGCCAGGGGCGGCCCAGACCACCCGACACGACGACCAGAGCGGCCAACGGGCCCCAGGGCGCCTCAGATCGCTACGCGCTGCGCACGGCATAGCGTCCGGCCGCCGTCTGGGGCCGGACACAGGCCGCCCATGGCCATGAGTCTCTGTCCCTCACGCGAGCGCGGGTCGTTTGTCCCTTTTGGCGGGCTGGATGGGCCTCGAAGCGGCTGTGGTCGCGCCTCTCGGACTCTGCGGACGACTTTGTCGTCCGCAGAGTCCGAGACGTCCAGCCACAGGCGGGCAGCGGCCGCTAAGCCGAGTGAAGCGCGTAGCGATCCGATGCGCTGGGGCCGGGGAGGAGCGGTTGGACGATCTGGTCTCCGTGTCATGTGGTCTGGCTGCCCCCCGGCCCGGAATCTGAGGGAAATGGGCCCGCATCTCGGGTCCACCCAGACGGGGACGGCATGGGCATCTGCGAGGTACCCGCATGCCCATGGGTTCCTCCCGGCCGTTTCCCTGGGGGCTTCCCGACAGTCTTTGGCATTCCGGGACGGGTCGGTCTGTCAAGGGTGGCCGAAGGCCATCGCGAAGCGACGCGACGAAGGAGCGCCCTTGACAGGCCGGCACGGCACGGAAGGACAGTGGACTGGCGGGACGCCCCCAGCCCTTCCCTGATCCCGGCCAAGGGTGCACCGCCCACCCTCGGCCCCGCCCCGCCCCGCACCTCCGGCGCGGCGATGCGGCTCAGGGCGCCCTCGGGGCTATCTCTTGACGGAGACAACCGACTCGCCGGGAGTACGCCATGGGCCTCATCCACATCGAGCTGTTCGCGACCCTCGACCTCGTCGGGCAGGCGCCCGGCGGGCCCGACGAGGACCCGGTGGGGTTCCCGTTCGGCGGCTGGCAGGCGCCGCTGCTGGACGAGGTCGCCGGGGCGCAGGTCGGTGCCGCGTACGAGGGCACGGACGCCCTCCTGCTCGGCCGGCGCACGTACGACATCTTCGCCGCCTACTGGCCGCACCAGCAGGGCGGCGAGGACGGCGACATCGCGGCCCTCTTCAACAGCGTCCCCAAGTACGTGGCCTCGCGCGGCAGGCCCGACCTCTCCTGGGCCGGGTCCACCCAGCTGGGCCCGGACCTGGCCGGGGCGGTGCGCGAGATCCGTGACCGGCACGAGCACGTGAAGGTCGTCGGGAGCCTGGACCTCGTGCAGACCCTGCTGCGCGAGAAGCTCTTCGACCGGCTCGACCTCTGGCTGCACCCGATCGTGCTCGGTGTCGGGAAGAAGGTGTTCGACGGCGGGGCGGTGCCCACCAACGTCAGGCTCCTCGAACCCCCGGCAGCCAGCCCCAAGGGCACCGTGTACCTGCGCTACGGGCTCGCCGACGGCACGCCCGCGACGGGGGACATGAGCGCACCCGACCGCGGCGTCGCGGGCACCGGCTGAAGCCGCCCCGGCCGGGCACCGGTCCGGTCACGGTGGTCAAGGAGGACTGGCAGACGGGCGGAGGTCGATCCGGCCGCCGGCCCCCTCCGCAAGGCTTTGGCCAGGGCTTTTGGTGGAGATTCGGACCGGCGGGAGCAGTAGGGGGCGTGCGGGGCGGGCATGGCATCCCTTGTGACCCTCCTCCGTGACATGCGCTACCCCACCCCGCAGGAACTCGCCCTGGCCGCCCGGGCGCTGGTGGACGAACACCCCGGCCGGGCCGGGCTCCGGCAGGCCGGTGCGTCCCGGGCCGGACGGCCGCTGTGGCTGCTCTCCGTCAGCGGGCGGGGCGGCGGCACGCGCCCGGTGCTCGTCGTCGCCGGGGCCCATGCCAACGAACCCGTCGGCGGGGCCACCGCCCTGGAGCTCGCGCGGCGGGTGATCCGGGACGGCGGCGGCGGGGCCGACTGGCACTTCCTGCTCTGCGCCGATCCGGACGGCGCCGACCTGCACCGCACCCCGCGCCCCCGCTCGCTGCTGGACTACCACCGCAACTTCTTCCGGCCTCCCGGTCCCGAACAGCCCGAGTGGGCGCCGTCCTTACTCACCCCGGACCGGCTCCCGCCCGAGACCCGCGCACTGACGGCCCTCCTCGACGAACTGCGCCCCGCCCTCCAGGTCTCCCTGCACGGCACGGACCTCGGCGGATCCTGGGTACAGCTCACCCGCGACGTCCCCGGCCTCGCCGAGCCCTTCGCGAAGTCGGCCGCCGAGCTGCGGATCCCGGTGGAGACGGGGGCCTCCGACGCGGCCGGCTGGATCTCCCCCGGTCCCGGGATCTTCGTGATGCCGGAGACGGGGACCGGGCCCGCGGGGGCGTTCCATCCGGAGGACACCCGGCTGAGCACCTGGTGCCACGCGGGCACGACGGCGATCGTCGAAGTCCCCATGTGGGCCTCGGACCTGGTGGACGACCCCGCCCCGCACCCGGACCCGAGGGGCGCCCTGCGGATGCTGGCGGGCCGGCTCGCCGAGGACTCCGGGCGGGTGGCCGGCCTGCGCTCCGGCGCCCGGGGCGCCGACCCCGGGTCCGCCGCGCTGCTGCGCGCCGTGGACTGGACGCTCGGGCTGATCCCCCGCATCACGGCCGAGTGGACGGGGGCCGGGGCTCCTGCCGAGGCCACGGCGGCGGCGGTCGGCAGCATCGACGCCTTCGGACGCCGGCTGTCGCTGCGCGCCGCCGCGATGCTGCTGCGGGTGCTGCGGACCCAGGGTCATCCGGCGGCGCCTGGCCTGGACCGGCTGGTGACGGGGTGGTGCGAGGAGTTCGCGGCCCGCTTCCAGGCCCGCTGGGTCCCGGTGGCCACGCAGGTGGAGCACCAGGCCCGGACGGTCCTCGCCACGTACGAGCGGCTCTAGGCCGGGCCGGGGGCGCGACCGGCCCCGCCCGTCACGAGCGGGGCCGGTCGGCGGTCAGGCGCCCCACCCCCGGGCGACGACGACCGCCACACAGGCGATCCACGCGACCGCCCCAAGGGTCACGGCCACCGCCGCCCACCTGCCCCCGCGCACCCGGTCCCGGTACCCGCCGTCGTCGCTCACCGGACCCGCTCCACGACGGCGACCTCCGAGAACTCCCTCACGAACGTGATGTGCCCGGTGCGGCCCGTGTGCGCGATGCACATGTCCGTGCACGCGTCCGCGGAGCCGGTCGGCGCCGAGCCCCACCGGCAGTCGGGGTGCAGGCACCGCGCGGTGGCCGTCGTCTCCGCCGAGGGGTGGCGCCGCATGACGTAGCTCATGTACCGGAACACCGCCCTCACCGCGTCGCCCCGGACGTGTGCGGGTGGTTCGCCAGCTCGGCGTTCTGCACCGAGACGGCGGACAGGTTCCCGACCGCCCAGGCGAGCCTCCTGGTCTCCGCCAGCGCTTCACAGACCCCGCACCCGGGGGTCGGAACCGGCTCCAGCGGGTCCTGCGGGTGTGGACGTGTGTTCGCGCCGTACACCGCCGCTCCTCTCCGTAGTCGTTCCACTACCAAGGAGCATCAGGGTGGCCTAGGGTCGAGGAACCCTTCAAGTAATCACCAGAGAAGGAAGAGTTGAGCTAGCCATGGTCAACCGCAAGGAGCTCCGCCCCGAGAGCAGCCCTGCAGCCGCCTACGGAGCACAAGTACGCAGGTCGAGGGAAGCCCGCGGGTGGAACCAGGAGGACCTGGCCACACGGATGGGTTGCTCAAGTCAGCACATCTCGGCGGTCGAAACTGCCCGCAAACCGCCAACCCTTCCGTTCTCACGCAAGGCTGACGTCGTCTTCGGGACCGCCGGGAGCACTGATTCCTTCGAGCGCGAGTGGCGCAACATCCGGCACGGAAGCCTGCTGGAGGGCTTTCCGGAGTACGTGGTCCACGAGGGGCGGGCGGTCGAGCTGCGGCTGTTCGAAATCGGCATCGTCCCGAGTCTGTTGCAGACATCGGAGTACGCGCGGGTCCTGGCGGACAGCGCCGTGCAACGAGGAGCCATCACGCCCGAGCAGGCCGCCGAGCGGGTCTCCTTCCTGGCACAGCGACAGGCGGCACTGGAACGGGCCCGTCCACCCATGGTGTTCGTCGTGATGGACGAGAGCTGCATCCGTCGGCCCGTCGGCGGGTCCGAGGTCATGGACGCGCAGCTGGAGCGGCTCGTTGCGTTCGCCGCGCACCCCGCCACCATGCTCCAGGTGGCGCCGTACGACATTGGCGAGCGTCGCACGTTCGACCTCCCGGTCAACCTGCTGACGCTCCCCGACCGGTCCGTCGTCGCGTACGCCGAGTCTCAGGCGCAGGGACACCTGGACCGGGAAACGGCATCGGTGTTGCCCATGCTGACGGCCTACCATCAACTACAGGCTGAGGCGCTGTCGCAGGCGGCATCTGTGGCCATGATTCGCGAGTTACGAAAGGGCACCCCGTGACCACCTCGTCCGATTCCACCCGCTGGTTCAAGTCCTCGTACAGCAACAACGGCGGCAACTGCGTCGAGGTTCGCGGCGACCTCGCCATCACGCTCGGTGTCGTCCCCGTCCGCGACTCCAAGACCCCCGGCGGCCCCGTGCTGAACGTGACCTCCGGAGCGTTCGCCACGTTCGTGGCCGGCGTCAAGGCCGGAGCCCACGGGACGGTCTGACCGTCCCCGGCCCCGCCGCTCCCCGACGGGAGTGCCGGGGCCGGTCCGTGCCCGGGGGCGTCAGCCCGCCGGCCAGGCGTAGCGGCGCTTGGGGTGGGAGGCCGCGCCGAGGCGGTCGTAGAACCTGATCGCCCCTTCGTTCCAGTCGGGGGTCTGCCATTCGACGTGGCCGAGGCCCCGTTCGCGGGCGAGGTCCGCCACCGCTGCCATCAGGGCGGCGCCGAGGCCGTGGCCCCGGGCGTCCTCGGCGAGGTAGAGGCAGTCCATGTGGAGGTAGGAGCGGGCGTCCCAGAAGGCGAACTCCTCCGAGCAGGCGGCGTATCCGGCGACCTGCCCGTCCGGGGTCTCGGCCAGCAGCACCCACAGCCGGGGGTCCTGCGCGAAGAGCCGGGGGCCGAGGCGGTCGGCGAGGCCGGGCGGGCGCGGCGCGGACCGCTCATACGCGACGTGCTCGTGGATGAGTTCGACGAGGCGCGGCAGGTCAGCGGGGCGGGCGGGACGCACGGTGGGCGTGGGATTCATGGGCGCCATCCTCAGGCCTGCCCCGTGGCCGGGGCCACCCCGGGTCCCGGGGCCCACCGGCCGGCCGCTCACTCCGACGAGAGCCGAAACGTCATCCGTCCGAAGCCGATCTGGTCGCCGTCGCGGACCACGGCCGAGCCCGTGACGCGGCGGCCGTTGACGGTGGTGCCGTTGGTGGAGCCGAGGTCCTTGAGGATCCAGACCCCGTCGCGCAGGCTCAGCTCGGCATGCGCGCGCGAGACCGTCTCATGGCTGAGCCGCAGACCGTTGCCGGGGTCGCGGCCGATCCGCAGAGCCCCCGCGCCCGGGTGCGGGAACAGCAGCCGGGGCAGCCGTTCCGCCTGCCAGGCGCGCCGTACTCCGGCGGACACGGCCGAGGCCCGGCCGACCCAGCCGAACAGCCGACTGGTCCAGGCGGCTTCGGCGCCCTGGCGGGTGTGCAGGTCGGCGGTGAGGACGGCGAGGTCCTCGGCGCGCCGGGCGACGAGGGCGAGTTCCATGCGGCGCAGGAAGGTGTCGTGCGACAGCTTCCCGAGGGCCGCGCCCTCCCTGAGCTGGCCCAGCGCCAGGTCCCGCTCCTTGTCGGACAGGCGTGGGGCGGGGAAGGCGGGGAACTCGAAACTCGACGTCACAGGGTGATTGTCGGCCCGTCGGGTGCGGAGTGTCCAGAACTCCCCCGGCGGGCCCGGAATGATGGGCACGATTACGCATGCTGGACACCGCCGGAGACGAGGGGACCGTCCGTGCAGTTCGAGGTGTGGGCACCGCTGACAGGTCGGGTCGCCATGCGACTGAACGACGCAGACCACGAGATGACACCCGATCCGGGTCCGGACCGCGCGGGCTGGTGGACCGTAGAGGCCCCGGCGGCCGACGGCGACCGGTACGGGTTCCGGCTGGGCGACGACCCGGTGGTCCGCCCGGACCCGCGCGGGCGGCGGCTGCCGGACGGCCCCGACGGCCTCTCGGCGGTGGTCGACTTCGGGCCGCTCACCCCGGAGGGCCCCGCCCCGCGCACCCCGTTGCAGGACGCGGTCCTGTACGAGCTGCACATCGGCACGTTCACCCCCGAGGGCACCTTCGACGCGGCCGCCGCCCGGCTCGGGCACCTCTCCTCGCTCGGGGTCACGCACGTGGAGCTGATGCCGGTCTGCCCCTTCCCGGGGCGGCACGGCTGGGGGTACGACGGGGTCGCGCCGTGGGCGGTGCACGAGCCGTACGGGGGCCCGGCGGGCCTGGCCCGGTTCGTGGCGGCGGCGCACGCGGCGGGGCTGGGGGTGGTGCTGGACGTGGTCCACAACCACCTGGGCCCCTCCGGGAACCATCTCCCGTCCTTCGGCCCGTACTTCACCGACACCCACCACACCCCCTGGGGCGCGGCGGTGAACCTCGACGCGCCGGGCTCCGACGAGGTCCGCGCGTACCTGACCGGCAGTGCGCTGGCGTGGCTGCGGGACTACCGGATCGACGGGCTGCGGCTGGACGCGGTGCACGCGCTGGCCGACGGGCGGGCGCTGACGTTCCTGGAGGAGCTGGCCGCGGCGGTGGACGAGCTGGCGGTGGAGACGGCCCGGCCGCTGTTCCTGATCGCGGAGTCCGACCAGTGCGACCCCCGGCTGACCACGCCCCGTACGGCGGGCGGGCTGGGCCTGCACGCCCAGTGGAACGACGACTTCCACCACGCGTTGCACTGCTCGCTGACCGGTGAATCGCAGGCGTACTACGCGGACTTCGCCGAGGCGCCGCTCGGGGCCCTCGCCAAGACGCTGACCCGGGCGTTCTTCCACGACGGCACCTGGTCCTCCTTCCGGGGCCGTACCCACGGCCGGCCGGTCGACCGGCGGCGCACGCCCGCGCACCGGTTCCTCGGGTACGCGCAGACCCACGACCAGATCGGCAACCGGGCGCTGGGCGACCGGCTCGGCGCCTCCCTCTCCCCCGGGCTGCTGGCCTGCGCGGCGACGCTCGTACTGACCGGGCCGTTCGTGCCGATGCTGTTCATGGGCGAGGAGTGGGGGGCCCGGACGCCCTGGCAGTACTTCACCGACCACCCGGACCCGGAGCTCGCGGAGGCGGTGCGCACGGGCCGGCGACGGGAGTTCGCGGCGCACGGCTGGAAGGCGGAGGAGGTCCCGGACCCGCAGGACCCGGCGACCCGGGAGCGGTCCTGCCTGGACTGGTCGGAGCACGGGGAGGCGGCGCACGCCCGGCTGCTGGACTGGTACCGGACCCTGGTCGCGCTGCGCCGGACGCAGCCGGACCTGCGCGACCCGGACCTGGCCGCGGTCCGGGTCGCCTACGACGAGGAACGCCGCTGGGTGACCTTCCGGCGGGGCGACGTCCGGGTGGCGGTGAACATGTCGCCGGAGCCGGTGACGATCGCGCTGGGCCGCAACGGGGTGCGGGTGCTGGCCGCCTGGGAGCCGCTGGAGCACCCGGGGCCGGACGGGCGGATCCACCTGCCGGGCGAGTCGGCGGTGGTGCTGGGGCCGTAGGGGTCGGGGCGGTCGTGGCGGCTAGTCGACGATCGCCATCTCGCGCGGGGCGTTGTTCAGGCGGCGCCCGCCGTCCTCGGTGACGGTCACGATGTCCTCGATGCGGACGCCGAACCGGCCGGGCAGGTAGATGCCCGGCTCCACGGAGAAGCACATGCCGGGCAGGAGGGGCTGTTCCTCCCCCTCGATCATGTACGGGGGTTCGTGGGTGGTGACGCCGATGCCGTGGCCGGTGCGGTGGATGAACCGCTCGCCGTAGCCGAACTCGGTGATCACCGCGCGGGCGGCCCGGTCCACGTCCTGGCAGGCCGCTCCGGGGCGGACCGCGGCGAACCCGGCCTGCTGGGCCTCCCGGACGATGTCGTGGACGCGCTGTTCCTCCGGGGTGGGCTCGCCGACGTGGACGGTGCGGGAGATGTCGGAGCCGTAGCCGTGCTTGAGGCCGCCGAAGTCGAGGACGACCATGTCGCCGCGCTCGATGACGCGTTCGCCCGCCTCGTGGTGGGGGTTGGCGCCGTTGGGGCCGGAGCCGACGACGGTGAAGTCCACCTGGGAGTGGCCGTGGACGCGCAGCAGGTCGGCCAGGTCGGCGGCGACGTCGCTCTCGCGGCGGCCCGCGAAGGGGACGTGCAGGATCTGGGCGTAGGCGGCGTCGGCGGCTTCTCCGGCGGCGGCGAGGCGGGCCAGTTCCCGTTCGTCCTTGACGGCGCGCAGCATCGGCAGGGCGTCGGTGAGGGGGGTGTAGGAGGTGGTGGGCAGCTCCCCCTGGAGGCCGAGGAGGTGCAGGGCCCAGGTGTTGTCGCTGACGCCGAAGCGGCCGGTGACGTCGAGCAGGGGTGCGGTGATCCCGTACGGGTTCTTGCCGTCGGTCCAGTCGCGCAGGGTCAGGGCGCCCGCGCCGGGTGCCTTGGCCGCGTCGGGGGCCTCCAGGGCGGGGACGACGAGGACGGGGTCCTGGCCGGCGGCGAGGACGAGCAGGGTGAGCCGCTCGGTGTCGACGGGGCGGTATCCGGTCAGGTGGGTGAGGTCCGGCCCGGGGGCGATGAGCAGCCCGGCCAGTCCGGCGTCGGCGGCGCTCCGCGCGGCGGCGGCCATCCGGGCGGCGTAGTCGGCGGTGGTGAAGGGGGCGGTGTCGGCGTGGACCGGGTCAGGAGTCATACGGGGATCCTGCCGCGAGGCGGGCGGCGAGCGCAGCGGCCGCGCCGGACAAAGTGGCGGGCGCGAGCAGTTCCGTACGGTGCACCAGGCGCGGGGCGGCGAGCGGTACGCAGACCCCCGCGCCGGCCGCTTCGGCGACGCGGCGGGGCAGCAGGACGAGGCCGTGTCCGGCCGCTGCCAGGGCGCACAGGGCGCGCAGGTCGGTGCCCTCGTAGCGCAGGGCGCGCCGGGCGGCGGTGAGCGGCAGGCCCACGTCGGGGGCGTCGAGCCAGCGGGCGTCGGCGAGGTCGTCGAGGCGGACGGCGCCGCGGCCGGCGAAGGGGTGCCCGGCGGGGAGCAGCACGGCCAGCTCCTCCTCGCCGACCCCCGTCACCCGCAGCGGGGCCACGTCGGGCAGCCGGAGCGGATCGCTGGGGGCGGCCGGGCCGTCGACGAGGCCGAGGTCGCAGTCCCCGGCGGCGACGGCGGCGGGGACCGCGTCGGGGGGCATGACCCGCAGGGTGACGCCGGTGGCGGGCAGGGCGGCGAGCAGCCGGGGGCCGACGGCGAGCGGGGAGGCGGCGAGTGTGATCCGCCCGGGCGGTGCGGCGGCCAGCCGCAGGACATCGGCGCGGGCGGCGTCCAGCCTGAGCAGCAGCGGCCCGGCGTGTTCCAGCAGGCGTGCTCCGGCGGGGGTGGGGGCGACGGGGCGGCGGGTGAGCAGCTCGGTCCGCAGGTCGGCCTCCAGGGCGGCGATGTGCTGCGAGACGGCGGACTGGGTGTAGCCGAGTTCGCGGGCCGCGGCGGAGAAGGAGGAGAGGCGGGCCACGGCGACGAAGGTGCGGAGCAGGTGCGGATCCATGCTCCCAGGATGTCATCAGCGTTGCTTATCGAAGGTGCAGGAACAATCGTTGGCGCTGAAGTGGGGTCCGACCGCAGGATGATCCACATGACCACCACCACCGCCCCCGCAGCCGTCTCCCCCGTCCCCCCTGTCGCGCGGATCGCCCTCGTCGGCGACCGCTCCCCGCACGTGAAGTCCCACACCCGGATCCCGCTCCTGCTCCAGGCGCTGGAGGCGCGCGACGGGCTCGTCCTCGACGCCTGCTGGATCCCGACCGCGGAGGCGGAGGCCGAGGCGGCCGCCGGGACGCTGGCCCGCTTCGACGCCGTGTGGGTGCTGCCGGGCAGTCCGTACGCCAGCGAGGCCGGGGCGCTGGCCGCGATCCGGGTGGCCCGGGAGGAGGGCATCCCCTTCCTCGGCACCTGCGGCGGCTTCCAGCACGCCCTGCTGGAGTACGCGCGTGACGTCTGCGGGCTGCGGGACGTCGCGCACGCCGAGAACGACCCCGGGGCGGCGGACCTGCTGATCGCGCCGCTGGCCTGCTCACTGGTGGGGCACGAGGGGCTGGTCCTGGCGGAGCCGGGCTCGCTCGCCGAGTCCGCGCTGGGCGCCGAACGGTCGATGGAGCGCTACCACTGCAACTACGGCCCGGCCCCCCGGCACCTGCCGGCGCTGACCGGACACGGGCTGCGGCTGACCGGGCACGACGAGGACGGGCAGGTGCGGATCGTGGAGCTGCCCGGGCACCCCTTCTTCCTCGCCACCCTCTTCCAGCCGGAGCTCGCCGGGGACGGCAGCAGGCCGCACCCGGTGATCCGGGCGCTGGCCGAGGCCGCGGTGGCCCGCGCGGCCCTGCGCGCGGACAGCGTCACGGCCCGGCTCGCCGCGACCCTGGCCGGTACCCGGGCCGCCGGATAACCCGTCGCGGGAGCACCCCCGCGATCGGCTATGCTGTGCATGCACAACGAACGGGCGGTACGCCGCCCTTCGTGGTGGGTGTAGCTCAGCTGGTAGAGCACCTGGTTGTGGTCCAGGTGGCCGCGGGTTCAAGTCCCGTCACTCACCCTGTAGGTCCCGTGGGGGCCACGAGGAAATCCTCGTGGCCCCCACGGGCGTTTCCCCGCCGGTGGCAGACTCGGCCCATGTCCCACGCATCCGCCGGAGCGGCACCGTACGATCCCCTGCGCCCCTACGCACCCCTGTATCCCGATGTCGTCCGCGCGGGCTCCCTGCGCGGGGCGCTGCAGGCGGAGGCGGACCGGGCGGGGTACGGGCTCGTGATCGGGACCCACCGGGTGCCGTCCTGGCAGCTGGTGGCGGCGCGGGTCCGGGACGAGGACGGCGGCCGCCGGGCCAACGTGGCGATGGACGTCCGCCTGCGCAGCTTCCGCATCGGCTGCCGGGCCGACGACGCGGCCCGGACGCTCCGGGGCGGCACCGCCGACCCGGCCGACGCGGTCGGGGCACTGCACTCCTGGATACGGGGGGACCGGGTGGACGAACTCGCCGCCCGGTGGCCCTTCATGGTGGCCCGCGGCGAGGACCACGGGGGCGGGGGCGAGGACGCCGTCGCCGTGCGGTGGGCCCGGCTCCGCGACAGCGTCGCGTGGGGGCCGGACGGGGAGCTGCAGGCGCTCGTCGAGGCCGCCTTCGCCGAACCGCGGCTGCGGGCCCTGTCCCCGGGCACGAGCCTGAGCTGGCTCCGCTTCGGCCGCGGCCCCGTCCCTCCCCCGCGCCACGACCTGCCGATGGCCATGCCGGCCGGGGACGGCCGCTACCGGGTGCGGACGCCGGACGGCCGGGTGCGGGAGGCCGCCGGCACCGCCGGGGCCGTCGCGCTGCTCCTGTCCCTGCTGCCCGACGGCACCGCCGCCCCGCGGTAGCCGGGGCCGGCCGCGGCCGGCCGGTCAGGCGCGGAGGAAGGCCTCCACCTCCGTGGCGAAGGCCACCGGGGTCTCGTGCGGCGGGTAGTGGCCGGAGCCGGGGATCGTGACGATCCTGCAGTTCGGGTACCAGGCCTGCCAGGTCGCGCGCATCACCTCGGCGGTGAGGGCGAGGTCGTACTCCCCGACGAGGACGAGCACGGGCACGGTGTTGCCCTTGACGGCGGCGGACAGGTCGGCGGGCTGCCAGCTCGCGAGGTACGCCGCGAAGGCCTCGGGGCGGGAGACCGCGAGGGAGTGGGCCACCATCCGGTCCAGCCAGTGGCGGCTCGCGCGGTTGCCGGTGACCAGGTCGAGGATGGTCCGGCGCTTCTCGGGATCCTCGGCGGCGCCGTGGAAGAGGGCGTGGGTCTGGTCGTCCATCGCGTAGGGGGAGGCCGGGACCGGGGCGAGCCCGATCAGCTTCTCGATCCGCTCGGGGGCGCGGACCAGCACCTGCTGGACGGCCTTGCCGCCCATGGAGTGGCCGAGCAGGGAGAAGGTGTCCCAGCCGAGCTGATCGGCGAGTTCGAGGACGTCGTCGGCGATCTCGGGGAGGCTGTAGCGGCCGGCGACGTCCCGGCGCTCGCCGTAGCCCCGGTAGTCGAGGAAGGCGTACGAGAACCCCTCCGGGTCCAGGTGGTCCAGTACGGAACCCCAGTTCGCGGAGGTCCCGAACCAGTCGTGCAGCACGATGACGCGTAGGGGCCCGGTGCCGATCCTGCGGTGGGCGATGGCCATGCGTTCTCCCTCGGTGACGGGGTGGACGGAAACCGACGCCGTACGTTCTGCCCAGCGGGCCTACCATCACACCGTGACACCGACATCCGGCCGGGAGCCGCTGGTCATGGGGGACTTCTCGCGGCCCGACGGGGCCCGGCACCCCCACCACCCCCGTACGTACGAGATCCTCGACCCGGACGAGATCCGGGCGGTCACCGCCACCCGGCCGCACGCCGTCGCCGACCGGACCTTCGCCTGCATGTGCGGGGAGTCCTGGGAGGACCCGCACCTCACCGAGGAGGCCGTCCGGCTGCGCGACCCGCTGTCCCCCGACGGGATCCCCGCCCGGCACCGCGACCGGTGGGCCGGGGCGGCGCCCGTGGGCCTGCGGGAGTACGCGGGTGCGCTGGCCCGGGGCGAGGAGGACCCGGAGCGGCCGCGAGGCGTGCCGCTCGCGGTGGTGTTCGGCTGGCTGGGCGCCGTACGGGAGGAGCCGCGCGACGCGGCCTGGCTGCTGGCGGAGCGGGGCCCGGAGCGGCTGCTGGCCGGCGCGCCCACGGCGGAGCTGGCCTGGGCGGTGCGGGAGACGGACCGGGCGGGGCTGGAGGGGGCCGTGCGGTTCTTCGCCGGCGAGGGGTTCACCGGCCGGCACCCCAAGCACCGCCGCGTCGCGGACACGGCCCGGGACCTGCTGCTGCGGTACGCCCGCAGCCACCGCCCCGGCGACCTCGCGGTGCTGGAGCGGCGGCTGCTGCGTACCCCGGAGGACCGGGTCAGACGGTCTTGAGCGCCGGGTCGGAGATGCCCGGGGCGCCCGTTTCCACGTGGCCCGCGAAGCGGCGCAGGAAGGTGGCGTCGGTGTCGGAGACGACGCCGACGTCGTACCAGCGGCCCGTCGTGCGCAGGTCGACGGTGGTGGAGACGGTGGCACCGGGGTTGACCTTGAAGGTCTGGGGGGCGCCGCCGTAGGCGTTGGTCACGGTGAGGTTGACCGCCGCGGTGCCCCCGTTGGTCAGGGTGAGGGCGAGGTTGCCGGTGGCGTCCACGTGGCGGGCCGTGACCTCGGGGCCGGCCTTCTTCGCGGGGCCCTTCCAGGTGCGCAGGAAGCCGTTGGGGCCCCAGACCGTGAGGTCGATCTTGTTGCCGGTGGAGCTGCTGGTGCTCCAGGTGTCCGAGAGGGTCTTGCCCGCCTCGACCGTGTAGGGCCAGGGGCCGTCCGTACGGTTGCCCGAGGTGCTGTGGAAGTGGGCGCCGAGGGAGGGGCCGGAGGAGAAGGTCAGGGTGAACTTGCCGGTGGACACGGTGGCCTTGCCGTCCACGTACGGGCTGTAGCCGAGCGCGCGGGTCGGCTTGGAGCCGGCCTCCTGCTTCGGCAGGGTGCCCGTCGCCGGCGGGACCGGGTGGTAGGACGGGTGGGCGTTGTGGTCCGGCGGGAGGTAGCCGGCCGTGGACGGGAGCGCCGCCGGGGAGGCGTCCGCCTGGCTGAAGTCGAACGCCGAGGTCAGGTCGCCGCAGACCGCGCGGCGCCACGGCGAGATGTTGGGCTCCTGCACCCCGAAGCGCTTCTCCATGAAGCGGATCACCGAGGTGTGGTCGAAGGTCTCGGAGCAGACGTAGCCGCCCTTGCTCCACGGGGAGACGACGATCATCGGGACGCGGGGGCCGAGCCCGTAGGGGCCGGCCGCGTAGCCGGCGCTCCCGGCGTAGAGGTCGCGGGTGACGTCCGCCGTGGACAGGCCCCAGGCCGAGGACGCGGGCGGGTACGGCGGCACGACGTGGTCGAAGAAGCCGTCGTTCTCGTCGTAGGTGATGAAGAAGGCGGTCTTCGCCCACACCGCCGGGTTCGCGGTCAGCGCGTCCAGGACCTGGGAGATGTACCAGGCGCCGAAGTTGACGGGCCAGTTCGGGTGCTCGCTGAAGGCCTCGGGCGCGGCGATCCAGGAGACCTGCGGCAGGGTGCCGCCCACGACGTCGGCGCGCAGCTTGTCGAAGTAGCCCTCGCCCGCCTTGGCGTTGGTGCCCGTACGCGCCTTCTCGTACAGGGCGCTGCCGGGCTGGGCGTTGCGGTAGCTGTTGAAGTAGAGGAGCGAGTTGTCGCCGTAGTTGCCGCGGAAGGCGTCGCTGATCCAGCCCCAGCCACCGGCGGCGTTCAGGCCGTCGCCGATGTCCTGGTAGATCTTCCAGGAGACCCCGGCGGCCTCCAGGCGCTCGGGGTACGTCTTCCAGCCGTAGCCCGCTTCCTGGTTGCCGAGGACCGGTCCGCCGCCGGTGCCGTCGTTGCCCGTGTGTCCCGTCCACATGTAGTAGCGGTTGGGGTCGGTGGCTCCGATGAAGGAGCAGTGGTAGGCGTCGCAGACCGTGAAGGCGTCGGCGAGGGCGTAGTGGAACGGGATGTCGTTCCGTGTCATGTACGCCATGGTCGTGGTCGTCTTGGCGGGGACCCACTTGTCGTACTTGCCGTTGTTGTAGGCCTGGTGGCCGCCGGCCCAGTCGTGGTTGAGGCCCTCGACGAACTGCATGCCCAGATCGTTGACCTGCGGGTGGAAGGGGAGGACGTCCTTCGTGCCGTTGGACTGGTAGAAGACCGACTTGCCGTTGTCCTGGAGGACGGGCCTCGGGTCGCCGAAGCCGCGGACGCCCTTCATCGAGCCGAAGTACTGGTCGAAGGACCGGTTCTCCTGCATCAGCACGACGATGTGCTCGATGTCCTGGATGGTTCCGGTGGTGCCCTGCGCGGGGATGGCGGCGGCCCGCGCGATGCTCTCGTTGAGCATCGTGGCGGCGGCGGTTCCGCCCGCGATCTGGAGGAACCGGCGTCGGTTGAGTTCAGCCATGGGTGACGACCTCTGGGGGTGAGGGAGGGGAGTCGAGGGGCGCCCCAAGGACAGCGGCCCCGGGGTACCGCACGGAGATCCCCGGCTGACGGGGGGCGGTACAGCGGGCGAACGGAAGGCCCTGCGGAGCGCTGTGCGGAAAGGCTGCCGTGCGCGGCGTTCGTCTGGTGGAATGACCTCCTCGACACTGCACGGGGGGCGCAGAGCGTATGGCGGGGACCGAGTACGGCCGTTCCGCCGCTCCGCCGTGCGCCGCGTCGTCGGCACGGTACGGGGAACCACGGGCCGCGCAACAGACCCGGGAGTCAGGGGAGTCGTCACGGGAGTCGGCGATTTCGGGTAGGCACCCGGTCCGGGCGGGGGCGGGCGCGTGAACCTTCCGCAGCTCCACTACGCCTGGGCCCCGCCCGGACCCGAGGGTTCCGGGTTCCGCTTCACGGCGGTCACCGACGGCGTGCCGGGCGCGCTGTTGCGCGAGGCGGAACGGCTCGTGGCGTACGAGGCGCCGGAACCGGGCGGGGAGGTTCCGCAGGCGCTGAGCCTGAGCCTGCTCTCCGACGGCAGCCGGCTGCTGGCCCGTGCGGCGTACACCGGCGGCGACGGGACGGGCTTCCACGCGCACGCCGTGCACCTGCCGCAGCGGGCCGGTTCCGGCCCGGTCCGCGGGGCCCTGCCGATCACCTCCTGGGGCTCGCCGCAGTGGGCGTCGCGGACCCCGCCCGGCGGCCCTCCGCCGCCGCTCGGCGCGGTGCCCGTCCCCGGGCGGCACGACCCGGCCGCGCTGGCGGAGTTCGTGGCCGCGCGGGAAGCGTGGCTGGCGCCGTTCTTCGCCGATGTGCGGCGGCTCGTGGAGGAGCCGGGCGCGCCGCGGATCGTGCTGGTGGAGCCGGACAGCGCGGCCGTGGCCCGCTGGGTCATGCTCGCCTGCAGCGTGCTGCCGCACCAGCGCGGGCAGTGGCTGACCTTCACCACGTACACCGCCCGGCCGGGACTCGCCCCGCAGGGCCTCGTCGGCGTCCTGCCCGGGGAACGGACGGCCGCCGCCCTGGCCACCCTGGAAGAGGGGTGCCGGATCTACGAGCCGGGGCGCGGGGCCGCGCCCGGGGCCGGGACCGGTGGGGACGTCTTCGACGTGTGGGCGTCGACGGCGGCGCGGATCTGGCTGGCGCGGCGGCCGGAACTGTTCGCGGAGGTACGGCTGCTGCCCGGGGGGCCGTACGAGGCCGGCCCGCTGGCCGCGCTCGCGCTCGGGGCCGGGATCGCGCTGGACGCGGCGGGCCGGGCCGCGGCCGGGGCGTGGACGGCCGCGCACCCGGACCCGGCGCCCGACCGGCTGCGGGTGGCGCTCACCGACCCCGACCGGGAACCGGAGGCGCTGGCCGGGCTCTTGCGGGAGGCCGCGCGGCAGGGGACGGACACCACCGGGGAGCTGCCCGAGGTGGCGCGCAGGGTGGCGTTCGCGCTGTTCGGCGATCCGGGCCGGGCCTACGGGGCGCAGACGCGGGCCGGGCTCGACGAGCTGCCGGTGCTGCGGGCCCTCGTGCTCGACCGGCTGGACGCGCTCGCGGCGGGCGATCCGGCCGCCGGGCTCGCGCTGTTCGCGCGGACGGGGCTGCGGCTGGGGGCGGCGGAGGCCCTGCCGCACCTGCGGATGTGCGCGGCGGCGGAGGCGGTCGTACGGGAGGCCCCGGACGGGGCCGTGGCACTGGACGCGCTGCTGCGGGTCTGCGGGGTCTCCCCGTACGCGGAGCCACTGGTCCTGCGGACCGCGGTACGGCTGGTGTGGGGCGGGCGGCGGCCGGCCCCGGACGAGGCCGGGCTGGTCCTGGCCACCATGGGGGCGGCGGTCCACCGGGAGGCGGGCACCTGGGAACTGTTCGCCCCGACGACGACCCCGGCCGACGACCGGGCGGAACCCGGCGCCCCACCGGCCCCGGCCGACGACCGGGCGGAACCCGGCGCCCCGGCGCAGGCGGCCCCCGTACGGCAGCCCCCGCCCGCCACCCCCACGCAGTCGGCGGAAGCGGAAGCCCCCGACGAACAGGGACCAGCGCGCACCGGCACAAGGGCGACATCGGGTACCGGAGCGGCGCCCGGGACCGAGACTGGACCCACGCCCGGGGCGGCGCCCGAGGTCGGGGTCGGGGCGCGGGCAGGTGGGGATGGGGTGGGCGGCGGAGTTGTCGGGGTTGCCGTGGGGCTGCTGGGTGAGGGGTGGGGGGAGGGGGCCCTGCGGGTGTTGTTCGAGAGGGAGGACGCCGCGTTGCTGGCCGCCTATCGGGAGGCCGCGCGGGGCGAGGAGGTGACGGAGCGGCTGCGGAGTTCGCCGCGCTACCTCGCGGACTGCTTCGCCGTCTGGTCCGCCCACCCGCAGGCCGGTCCGCTGTGGCGGGAGGCCCGTACCGATCTGCTGGAGGAGGTGCTCCGGCCGGTCGTACGGGAACTGCCGCCCGAGCACCTCGCGGAGGCCGAGCGGGAGCTGGCCCGGCTCGGCCGCAGCCGGGCGGAGGAGTTCCGGGCCTGGCTGCGGCCGGGGCCGGGGGCCCGGCTGCGGGGGCTGTTCGGGCGCCGCCCGGCCCGGTGACGGCGCGCCTCAGCCGCCAGCGCCGCAGCGCCCGGCCCCGGCCCCGGCGCCACAGCCGGGCGGGCACCTTGAACAGGGCGGGGAGGAACTCCCCGGTGGCGAGGCGCCACAGGGACCACCGGTGGCCGAAGGGGTCCTGCCGGTTTTCTGCCGCCGGGGCGGAGGGCGGGCGTCCTACTCAGCGCGCACCCCCGCGTACTTGAGCATCCGTACTCAGGCCGGGGCCGGTCCGGCCCGTCATCGTGAGGGCATGTTCATTCAGCAGCCTGACCCGCGGCCGCGCGCCGGGATAACCGCCGTCGGCGCCCTGTTGCCCGAGGACGTCCTGTCCTCCGACGACCTCCAGCGGGAGGTGACCCGGCGCAGCGGCATCGCGCTCCCGCCCCGGACGCTGGAGCGGGCGACCGGGATCCGGACGCGGCGGATCGCGGCCGAGGGGGTGTTCGCCTCGACGCTCGCGGTGGGCGCGGCCCGCCGGGCGCTGGACTCCGCGGGACTCACCCCGCTCGACGTGGACCTGCTGGTCTTCGCCTCGGCTTCGCGGGACATGGTCGAGCCGGCCACCGCGCACATCGTGCAGGCCGCGCTCGGGTCGCGGGCGCACGCCGTGGACGTCACCAACGCCTGCAACAGCTTCGTCAACGGCATCGACCTCGCCCGGAGCATGGTCCTGGCGGGGCGGGCCCGCCGGGCGCTGGTGGTCACCGGGGAGACCCCGAGCCGCGCGGTGCGCACCGACCCGGCCGACTTCGCCGAGTTCCGCAGCGGGTTCGCCGGGTACACCTTCGGCGACGCGGGGGCGGCCGTCGTGGTGGAGGCGGTGGAGCGCGGCGGGATCCTGGACGTGGACACCGAGACGCACTCGGAGCACTGGGAGGTCGGGGGCATCCCGGGCGGCGGGTCGCGGCACCCGCGCGGGGACGCGTACACGTACTTCCGGGGGGACGGGCGGGAGCTGCGCGGGGTCTTCGAGAAGGTGGGCACCGCGGTCATCGACCGCACGCTGCACCGGACGGGGCTGGACTGGGACGGCTTCGCGAAGGTGCTGGTGCACCAGGTGACGGTGCCGTACCTGGAGCGGTTCGCGGAGCTGACCGGGGTGCCCGGCGAGAAGCTGGTGGTGACGGTGCCGGAACTGGGCAACGTGGCCAGCGCGAGCATCGGGGTGCAGCTGGACCGGGTCTTCGGCGGGCTCGGAGCCGGGGAGCGGGTGCTGTTCGTGGGCCTGGGGGGCGGCGTCAGCATCATGACGATGGTCTGGGAGAAGTCGTGAGCGCGCCGATGTGGGTGGTGGTGCCCGCGTACGAGGAGGAGGCGCGGCTGGCCTCGACGCTGGCGGCGCTGGCGGCGCAGCGGGACCGGGAGTTCACCCTGCTGGTGGTCGACAACGCCTCCACGGACGGTACGGCCGCGATCGCGCGGGAGTTCGCGCGGCGGGCGCCGTTCCCGGTGGAGGTGATCGAGGAGCCGGAGAAGGGGGTCGGTTCGGCCGTGGACACCGGGTTCCGGTACGCGATCGCGCGCGGGGCGGCCCTGCTGGCCCGGACGGACGCCGACTGCCTGCCCCGGCCGGGCTGGACGGGTGCCGCGCGGGCGGCGCTGCTGGAGCGTCCGGGTCTGGTGTGCGGGCGGGTCACCGCGCGCCGTGACGAGCACGGGCCGCTGGGGCGGGCCGGTTTCGCGGGTCTGGTGGCGGTGGCCGCGCTGTTCGGGCGGCTGCGGCCGCAGCACTCCCGGCGGGGCGGGTTCAAGGCCCCGTACCGGATGCACGCGGGGAACAACATGGCCATCACCGCGGAGCTGTACCTGGCGGTCGGCGGGATGCCCCGGCGGCCCTCGCCGACGGACCGGCTGTTCCTGAACGCGGTGCGCCGCCACACGGACCGGATCACCCGCTGCCGGGGGATGGTCGTGGAGAACTCGACGCGCCGACTGCGGGCGTACGGGCTCGCCGGGACCGCCCGCTGGTACCTGGACCAGGGCAGCGGCACGCACGGAACGGACCCGCGCTGATGCTGGACCGACTGGAACACGCGCTGCGCGCCCGGCCCGAGCGGCCCGCCGTGCTGTCCGCGACCCGTACGGGGGCCACCCGGGTGCGCGCCACCCGCGGTGAGCTCGCCGAGCTGGCGCAGGCGTACGCCGCCGCCCTGCACGCGCGCGGGCTGCGGCCCGGGGACACCGTGGGGGTGGCGGTGCGGCCGGGGCCGCGTGCGCTGGCGGTGCTGCTCGCGCTGTGGCGGCTGGGGCTGCGCGGCGCCGTGCTGGACCCCGGGGCCGGGGCGGAGGTGCTGCGGGCCCGGCTGGCGCTGGCCCGGCCCGCGCTGGTGCTCGCCGACGCCGCCGCGCAGGCGGTCGCCGGATGGGCCCGGACGCCGGCCCGGCGGGCCCGGCTGGAACTGCCGGAGCTGGCCGGGCTGGGGCCGGTGGCCACGGTCGGCCCCCGGCTGCCGGGCTGCGCGCCCGCGCTGGGGACGGGAGCGCCGCGCACCGGCGTGCCGGTGTACGGGGGCACCGACGCCGCCGACGCGGTGATCGTCTTCACCTCGGGGACCACCTCGCGCCCCCGGGCCGTGGTGCACAGCCGGGCCGGGCTGGCCGCCGGGATGGACACGGTGGCCTCGCTGTTCACGGCGGGCCCGGCGTCCGGCGGGCACGACGCGGAGCCGGTGCTGGGGGGCACCTTCTTCGTGCTGGTGCCCTCCCTGACGCGCGGGGCGCCGGTCGCCCTGCCGGCCCGCTCCCCCGCCGTGCTGGCCCGCCAGCTGCGCCGGCTGCGGCCCCGCGACACCTATCTGACCCCGCCTCAGCTGAGGGACGCGCTGGGGGCGGGCGCCCGGTTCGGCGGCCGGGTGTGGACGGGGTCGGCTCCGGCGAGCGCCGCACTGCTGGACCGGGTCCGGGCGGCGGGCGCGGACCAGGCGTGGGGGGTGTACGCGTTGACCGAACTGTTCCCGGCGGCCGCGGTGGAGTCCCGGGAGAAGGCGGCCTTCACCGGGCCGGGGGACCTGGTCGGCGCCCCGCTGCCCGGGGTGCGGGCGGCGGTGGACGGGGACGGGCAGCTGCTGCTGGCCGGGCCCGCGGCCCGGGACCGCTACCTCGGGGAGGAGCCCGATCCGTGGGTGCGCACGGGTGACCGGGCGCGGCTGGACGGAGCGGGCCGGATCGTGCTGGAGGGCCGCTGCAAGGACATGGTGCTGCGCAGGGCGGAGAACATCTACCCGGGCCTGTACGAGCCGGGGCTGCACGTGCCCGGGGTCGAGCTGGGCGTGCTCGTCGGCGTCCCGGCGGGCGACGGGGACGAGCGGCTGGTGGCGGTGGTGCAGCCGCAGCGCGGAGTCCCCGAACCGGCGCTGCGGGCCGCGCTGTCGGACCCGCTGCGCCGGATGGGCACGGCCCGGCCGGACGCGCTGCTGTTCGCACGGATCCCGCTGTCGGGGCGCTCGCGCAAGCCGGACCGGGCGGCGGCGTCGGCGCTGGCGGCGGGGCTCCTCGCGGCGGGGCACGGGGGCCCGGCATGAGCACGGCGCAGGGGCGGGGCGGGCCCGCGGCCGGGGTCCGGGAACCGGGCGCGCCCGACCTGTGGGTGGTGGTCCCCGCCTACAACGAGGCCGCTTCGCTGCCGGGCACGCTGGCCGCGCTCGCCGCGCAGGAGGACACGGCGTTCGCGCTGGTGGTCGTGGACAACGCCTCCACCGACGCGACGGCCGAGGTGGTACGGGAGTTCGCGCGTTCGGCGCCCTTCCCCGTCGAGCTGGTGCACGAGCCCGAGCCGGGGGCCGGGACCGCCGCCGACACCGGATTCCGGTACGCCGTACGGGCCGGGGCGCGCCTGTTGCTGCGTACGGACGCGGACTGTCTGCCGGCCCGGGACTGGACGGCCGTGGCCCGGTCGGAGTTCGGGCGCGGCGCCGAGCTGCTGTGCGGGCGGAGCGTCCCGCGCCCCGACGAGCGGCCCACCTTCGCCGAGGCGCGGCTGCTGCCCGCGCTGGTCCGGCTGTCCGCGCTGTACGGGCGCTACCGGGCCGCGCACCGCGGTCCCCGGTTCCGGGCCCCGTACGTGCTGTGCCACGGCCACAACCTCGGCATCACCGCCGCGCTGTACGTGCGCTGCGGCGGGACCCCGCGGGAGCGGCTGGAGGAGGGGTCGGAGGACGTCACCCTGCTCAACCGGGCGCGCGAGCACAGCGGGCGCATGGTGCGCGCCCGGCACCTGGTGGTGCGGAGCAGCCTGCGACGGCTGCGTTCCTGGGGTGCCCGGCGCACCCTGCTCTGGTACTGGGACCGGCGATACCGGCCCGTCGACACGGAAGAGGTCCACGTCCGGTGAGTGCTGTGAACGACCGCGCGAAGGCCCGGCGCCGGGACCGCAGGGTCTACCTGCGCGGCCATCCCCTGCTGTTCGGGCTGCTCGCGGCCACGCGCGGGCGGGCAGTGCGCCGGCTCGGCGGGACGCTGCTGGTGCACGGCGAGGAGGCGTACCGGGAGGCGCTGACCCGGCTGCCGCTGGACCGGACGGCGGCCGGGACCACGGGCGGCGCCGCGCGCTCGGCGCTGGGCGGCGGGGCCGGGGGCGTGCTGTTCGACCAGGAGGGCGGCGGGCACCGGGCGGACCGGCGGGCCCTCGCGGAGCGGCTGGGGACGGCCGGGGTGGCGCGGCTGCGCCGGGAGTGGGGGCCCTCGCTGGTACGGGGGCTCGCGCCGCTGTCGCGGGGCGGCGAGGTGGACGTGGTGGAGCTGGCACGGGAGCTGGCCGGGTCGGTGGTGTGCGGGCTGCTGGAGGTGCGGGGCGATCCGCGGGTGCTCGCGGAGGCCGCCGCACGGGCCGCGGCGGCCTCGGTGCGCGGCCATCTGCCGGGTCCGAAGCGGCCCGGGGCGCGGGCGGAGGCGGCCCGGGCGGCGGATCGGCTGCGGCTGCTGCTGGGGGGCGGGGAGGATGCGCTGCCCGCGATGGTGGCGGTGGCGGCGGTGAACACCACGGTGGCGGCGCTGCCGCGGGCGGTCGCCTGGTGCGCGGACGCGGGGCTGTGGGAGCAGGCGGCCGACGCGGAGCTGCGGCCGCGGCTGGTGGAGGAGCTGCTGCGGGTGACGGCGGCCTCGCCGGTGCTGCCCCGGGTCGCGGCGGCGGCGGGGACGGTCGGGGGCTGCCCGGTGCGGGCCGGGGACCGTCTGGTCCTGGTGGCCCGGCACGCGGCGGGGGCGCACCTACGGGACCCGGACGGGCGGGATCCGGCGGGGCCGGGCGTGGCGCGGCTGGTGTTCGGGGCGGGGCCGCACGCCTGTCCCGGGGCCCGGCTGGCGGAGGTGCTGCTGGGTGACGTACTGGAGGCGCTGGCCCCGTACCGGCCGGTGGTGACCGGGGCCCGGGTGGACCGGCGGGCGGCGTTGCCGGGGTGGCGTTCGCTGACGGTGGGGGCGGGCGCGTGAGGCCGCGCGTGGCGGTGACGGGGGCGAGCGGTTTCTGCGGCGGCTGGGTGGCCCGGGCGGCGGCCGCCGCCGGGGCTTCGGTGGTGTGCGTGGGGCGGCGGCCGGGGCCGGTGGGGGAACACCGGTTCTGGGACGCGGCGCGTACGGAGCCGGACCTGGCCGGGGCCGATGTCGTGGTGCACTGCGCGGCTGCCGTCGGCGACCCCGCGCCGGGTTCCCGTGCGGAGGCCGTGATGCGGGCGGTGAACGTGGACGGCACGGCGCGGCTGCTGCGGGCGGCGGCGGGGCGGCCGGTGGTGTGGGTGAGCAGCGCCAGCGTGTACGACCCGCGCCGGGGGCGGGGGCTGGTCGCCGAGGACCATCCGCGCCGGGGCCAGCTGAACGCCTACGGCCGGACCAAGGCGGCGGGTGAGGCGCTGGCCCTGGCCGGGGGTGCGGTGGTGCTGCGGCCGAGGGCGGTGTACGGGCCGGGCGACACCCAGCTGCTGCCCCGGCTGCTGTCCCGGGTCCGGGCGGGGACGCTGCTGCTGCCGGGTCCGGACGTGCGGCTGAGCCTGACGGCGGTGGAGAACCTGGCGGACGCCTGCCTGGCGGCGGCCGGCTGGCCTCCGGGCGCCTACAACGTGGCGGACGCGCGGCCGTACGGCCGGGACGCGGCCGTCGGCGCGGTGCTGCGGGCCCACGGGGTGCGGGCCCGGATCCGGCACCTGCCGCTCCCGCTGGCCCGGACGGCGGCCGGGGCGGCGGAGGCGGTGTCCCGGCTGACCGGTTCCGAGCCGGCCCTGAGCCGCTACGCGGTGGACCAGCTGTCCCAGCCGGTGGTGCTGGACCTGACCAGGGCCCTCGCCCGGGGCTGGTCCCCGGCCCGCACCCTGGCGGACCACCTCACGGCCCTCTCCGGCTGAACCGCCCGCCCCCCGGGTGCGCGTGCGGCCGGGGGCGGGCGGAGCCGGGGCTCAGCCCTCGGTCGGGGTGAGCTTCAGGGAGATGCTGTTGATGCAGTACCGCTGGTCGGTGGGGGTCGGGTAGCCCTCGCCGTCGAAGACGTGTCCCAGGTGGGAGCCGCAGGTCGCGCAGCGGACCTCGGTGCGGACCATGCCGTGCGAGGTGTCGGCGATCAGCTCGACGGCCTCGCTGTCCTTCGGGTCGAAGAAGGAGGGCCAGCCGCAGTGCGAGTCGAACTTCTCCGTGGAGCGGAAGAGTTCGGCGCCGCAGCCGCGGCAGGAGTAGACGCCCTCCGTCTTGGTGTCGGTGTACTCACCGCGGAAGGCCGGTTCGGTGCCCGCGAGGCGCAGCACCTGGTACTCGGACGGGGTCAGCTCGGCCTGCCACTGCTCGTCCGTCTTCTGGACCTCGTACGCCATGACGTTCCCGCTCCTCAGCTCGACAGCCGGGCGAGGATCCGGGGTCCCAGATCGGTGACGTCGCCCGCGCCCATGGTCAGAACGAGATCACCGGGCTTGGCCATTCCCGCGATCACGTCGGCGACGGCCTCCTTGGAGTGCTCGGCGGTGACGTCGGCGCCGGTGGCGCGGGCCGCGGCGATGATGATCTCGCTGGTGACGCCGGGGATCGGGTCCTCGCGGGCCGGGTAGATGTCGAGGACCAGGGAGGCGTCGGCCAGCGCGAGGGCCTGGCCCATCTCCTTGCCCAGTTCCTGGGTGCGGGAGAAGAGGTGGGGCTGGAAGACGACCAGGATCCGGGAGTCCCCGGCGGCGCCTCGGATGGCCTCCAGGTCGGCGTTCATCTCGGTCGGGTGGTGCGCGTAGGAGTCGATGACCTGTACGCCGGCCGCCTCGCCCTTGAGCTGGAGGCGGCGCTTGACGCCGGTGTACTTGCCGAGGGCGGAGGCCAGGTTGTGCGCGGGGATGCCGAGGGCGACGCCGGCGGCGAGGGCCGCGACGGCGTTGTGCGCGTAGTGGCGGCCGGGCACCGAGACGGTGAAGGTGAGCATCCGGTCCTGGAGCAGGACGGTGACCTCGCTGGTCAGGCCGCGCGGGGTGATCTTGGTGATGCGGACGTCGGCGCCCTCCTCCTCGCCGTACGTGACGACGGTGAGGCCCTGCGTGCCCGCGACGCGACGGGCGATCTCGGCGGCGCCCTCCTGGGCGTGGGCGACGACCAGGGTGCCACCGGGGACGATCTTGGAGACGAAGGTCTCGAAGGACGCGTAGATCTCCTCCATCGACGCGTAGTTCGCGTGGTGGTCGAGCTCCGCGTTGAGGATGATCGCGACCTCGGGCGCGTACTTGTGGAAGCTGCGGTCGCTCTCGTCCGCCTCGGCCACGAAGATGTCGCCCTCGCCGTGGTGGGCGTTGGAGCCGGGGGCGTCCAGGTCGCCGCCGATGGCGTAGGAGGGGTCCAGGCCCAGCGCCGAGAGGGAGACCGCCAGCATCGAGGTGGTGGTGGTCTTGCCGTGCGTGCCGGCGACGGCGATGGGGCGCAGGCCGTCCATCAGCGAGGCGAGGGCGTCCGAGCGGTGCACGACGGGGATGCCCAGCTCGGCGGCGCGGGCCAGCTCCGGGTTGTCGGAGCGGATGGCGCTGGAGACGACCACGCAGGTGGTGTCGTCGGCGAGGTGGCCGGCGGCGTGCCCGATGTGGACCGTGGCGCCGTGGGCGCGCAGCGCCCCGGCGGTCTCGGAGTCACGGGAGTCGCTGCCGGCCACCTGCGCGCCGCGCTGCGCGAGGATCTTCGCGATGCCGGACATGCCGGCGCCGCCGATGCCGATGAAGTGGGGCCGTTCCATCGCGGTCGGCAGGCCGGGCTTCATTCAGGTCGCTCCAGGATCGAGGGGGTGCGGTGGGGCTGTGCCGCCCCAGCCTATTCGTTGTGGGCGAAGAGCTTGAGCACCGGAACCCCGACCTTGTGCCGCGCCCGGGAGGCCCAGTCCCGGTGGAAGAACTCCTCGACGAAGTGCGGGGCGGTCAGGACGATCACCTCGTCGGCGGACGTCTCGTCGACGACGCTCTTGAGGTGGTCGAGGGGGTGGTTCTCGATGATCTGTCCGACGGCCGTGGCGCCCTTCCTGCGCAGGGACGCGAGGGAGTGTTCGAGGGCCTGCGCGGCGGGGCCCCGGGCGGCCTCGCCCTCGGGCTCCTCGCCTTCGTGGAGGGCTTCGGGAAGCTCGCCGAGCGCTACGTCGTCGATGGCGCGGAGCAGTCGGTCCTGGTCTCCCCTGGGTTGCATGAGGACGACGAAGGAGACCTGGTCGTCTCCGTGCAGGGTGGTGACGAAGTCCACGTCCACCGTGGTCAGCGGCTGCTCGATCATCAATACGCTCGTGAACACGGACGCCCTCTCCTTCATGGGCCGGGGCCGGTCGGCCGGCCCCTGCGGAAACCATCCTGCCCCGCAGTCGCGCGGGGCCTTGCGCAGATATATGTGCCCAGGTATGTGCCCAGCGGAAGCTAAGCGGAACGACAAATTCCGCCCCTTGTTCAGATCCGACGGTAGCTCGTGAACAGGAACCCGGCCTCTTCCAGTACGACGGCGGGCGCGAGCCGGTGCGGAACCGTGACGGAGGGCCCGCCGGCGATCCGCTGGGCACCCCCCGCCGTGAGGGTCGGGGAGATCGTCAGGCACAGCTCGTCCAGCGCGTCGGCGGCCACGAACTGCCCCAGCAGCCGGGGCCCGCCCTCGGTCAGCTGGCGGCGCAGCCCGCGCGCGGCCAGCTCCCGTACGGCCCGTGCGGGGTCCGCGCCCGCCCCCTCGCCCGCCACGACCACCTCGGCCCCGGCGGCGGTGGCCGCGGCCACCCGGTCGGCGGGGGCGGCGGCCCCGGTGACCACCAGGGTGGGCACCAGGGGGGAGGTGAACAGGGGCAGGGTGAAGTCCAGGTCCAGGCTCGCGGTGACCACGGCGATGGCCGGGGCGGGGCCCTGGCCGGCGGCCAGGCGGCGGGCCGCGAAGGCCTCCCGGGCGCGGGCCGGGCGGTATCCCTCCTGGCGAACCGTTTCCGCGCCGACGACCACCACATCGGCCAGGGCCCGCAGGGTGCCGAAGATCCGCATGTCGGTCTCGCCGGAGATCGGCTGCGAGCGCCCGTCGTGCTGGGCGGCCCCGTCCAGCGTGGAGACCATGTTCGCCCGCAGCCAGTGCCCGCCCGGGGCGAGCTCCGGATAGGCGTAGGCGTCCGCGAGCTCGTCCAGCGACCACTCGCGGTCGGCCGGGTCCGGGGAGGACGGGGCGGATGTCTGATCGGTCACAGGGAGCAGGCGTCGCATCGGTGCAGTCTGACACGCCGCGTAGAGTTAAGGGCTGTGTCAACTTCACTCTCGACCTCCGGATCTGCCCCTTCCGGGCAGCCCCCGATAGCCGACGCGGGGCCGCTGGCCCTCTGCGCCCGCGAGCCGCGGGTGCCCGCCGAACGGCTGGTGGCCGAGATGGTGCCGCCCCCGCGCTTCGACTCGGTGCGCTTCGAGACCTACGACCCGGACCCGGCCCAGCCGAGCCAGGCCGAGGCCGTCACCGTCCTCAGCGGCTTCGCCGCCGGCCTGGGCGGGGCCCACGCCACCGGCGCGGGCAAGCGGCGCTGGTTCTCGAAGAAGCCCGCCGCCCCGGCCGCGGGTCCCCGCGGGGTCTACCTCGACGGCGGCTACGGCGTCGGCAAGACCCACCTGCTCGCCTCCCTCTGGCACGCCACCCCGGCCGAGCCCGCACTCAAGGCCTTCGGCACCTTCGTGGAGCTCACCAACCTGGTCGGCGCGCTCGGCTTCCAGCAGACCGTGCAGACCCTGGGCGGGCACCGGCTGTTGTGCATCGACGAGTTCGAGCTGGACGACCCGGGCGACACGGTGCTCGTCTCCTCCCTGCTGAGCCGGCTGGTCGAGCAGGGCGTGGCGCTGGCCGCCACGTCCAACACCCTGCCCGGCAAGCTCGGCGAGGGCCGCTTCGCCGCCGCCGACTTCCTGCGCGAGATCCAGGGGCTGTCGGCGCACTTCCGGCCCCTGCGGATCGACGGCCAGGACTACCGCCACCGCGGCCTGCCCGAGGCCCCCGCGCCGTTCACCGACGAGCAGGTGGCGAAGGCCGCGTACGGGACCCCGGGCGCGAGCCTCGACGACTTCCCGGGACTGCTGGAGCACCTGGCGAAGGTCCACCCGAGCCGGTACGGGGCCCTCACCGACGGAATAGCGGCCGTCTGCCTGACCGACGTCGGCCCGGTCCCGGACCAGTCGACGGCACTGCGCCTGGTGGTGCTCGCCGACCGGCTGTACGACCGCGAGGTGCCGGTCCTGGCCTCCGGGGTGCCCTTCGACCGGCTGTTCAGTGAAGAAATGCTCAACGGCGGTTATCGGAAGAAGTACTTCCGAGCCATATCGCGGCTCACCGCGCTCGCCCGCGACGCGAAACCCCTGGTGTCGCAGTAGGTTTGGCACGGCCGGGCGCTCTGGCGGCCCGGCCGTTTCCATACCTTCGAAGGGATCCACCATGGCCACCACGCGCACGTCCCACACCGTCTGGGAAGGCAACCTGCTCAAGGGTGCCGGCACCGTCTCCCTCGACTCCTCGGGCCGGGGCTCGTTCGAGGTCTCCTGGCCCTCGCGCGCCGAGGCCGCCAACGGCAAGACCAGCCCGGAAGAGCTGATCGCCGCCGCGCACTCCAGCTGCTACTCGATGGCGCTCTCGCACGGCCTCGACGGCGCCGGTACCCCTCCCACCCGGGTGGAGACCAAGGCCGACGTCACCTTCCAGCCCGGTGAGGGCATCACCGGCATCCACCTGACCGTGCGCGCCGAGGTGCCCGGTCTGGACGCCGAGGGCTTCGCCGCCGCCGCCGAGGACGCCAAGAAGAACTGCCCGGTCAGCCAGGCCCTGGCCGGCACCACGATCACCCTGAGCGCCGAGCTCGTCTGATCCCCGCCCGCCATCCGGGCCCCCGGGCCGTCCCCACGGGGGCCCGGTGGCGGCGACTCCGACGTTCACGAGTGCCGTAAACGTATGATTGGCACATAGTCATATATTTTGCGTACGTGACCCTTTCTGTACGCAAAGTGGCGGCCGTGGCCGCGCTCAGTGCCGCCCTCGCGGGATGTGGGGGCGGCGCCGGCACGCCGCAGGACGGCGGCCAGGCCCGCATGGGCACCCACGCGGCGTCCGGCCCGACGGCCGCGCCCGCTTCCCCCTCCGCATCCGCATCCGCGTCCGCGTCGCCGCTGCCCGGCGCCCCGGGCCGGGCTCCGACCCTGGCCCCCGGACCGAACGGCCTGACGCCCGTCTTCGAGCGCACGCGCCAGCGCGCCGACAAGACCGTGGCCCTCACCTTCGACGCCGACATGACCTCGGACCAGGGGCCGCGGGCCGCCTCCGGGGAGCGCTTCGACAACCCGGAGCTGATCTCCACCCTCCGCCGGCTCCAGGTCCCCTCGACGGTCTTCATGACGGGCCGCTGGGCCGAGGAGTACCCGGACCAGGCGAAGTCCATCGGCACCGACCCCAACTTCGAGATCGCCAACCACTCGTACAGCCACCACGCCTTCAAGTCCCCCTGCTACGGCCTCCCCACGCTCGACGGCGACGCCGCCCGGTCGGACGTGGAGCAGGCCTTCGCGGCGTTCAGGAAGGCGGGCGCGGTCAACACGGTGCCCTACTTCCGCTTCCCCGGGGGCTGCTACGACGACCGGGCGCTGCGGGCCCTGGCACCCGCCAAGGTGACCGCCGTCCAGTGGGACGTGGTCAGCGGCGACGCCTTCGCGAAGGACCCCGACGCGGTGGCCGAGGACGTCCTGGCCGGGGTCAAGCCCGGCTCGGTCGTGGTCATGCACTGCACCCGCAGCGCGGCCCCCGTCACCGAGGAGGCCGTGCGGAAGATCGTCCCGGAGCTGCGCAAGCGCGGGTACCGCTTCGTGAAGGTGTCCGAGCTGATGGGGAAGTGACGGTTCAGCCGGAGCAGGCGGTGCGCTGCGCGTCCTGCCATTCGCACACCGGGCACAGCACCACGCCCGGGGTCGCGACCCCGTACTCGGTGGGCCGGCCGCACTCCAGGCAGTCGGCGTACGGCGGCCCGGGCACCCGCGCGGCGGGCGCGGCGGGCGCGGGGCAGTACGAAGGGTCCTGCTGGGGCTGATCCTGCTGCGGCCGGTCCCGCTGCGGCTGGTCCATGTCCACGAGCGTACGCGGCGGGAGCCGAGGGGCGGGCTACTCCCGCCGTGCGCTCAGGAGGCAGGCTGCCGTGCCCGCCGCCGCGGCGAGGAGCGCCGCCGCGGCCAGGGAACCCAGCGGGAGCGGTACGCCATCGGTGCGGGCGGCCCCGACCAGGGCGGACACCGCGCTGCGGGCCGGGGAGAACGCCGCCACCCAGGCCAGCAGGGAGCCGAGGCCGCCCGCGAGGACCGCGAGTCCGCGCCCCCGGACCAGCGGGCGGCTGCACAGCGCGCCGACGGCCGCCCCCGTCAGGGCGCACACCAGGACGGCGACCACCCCGGCGGCGGCGGTGGCGGCGGGGGGCTTCCCGCCGGGGCCGCCGCACAGCAGGGCGAAGCAGGCGCCCGCCGCGCCGGCCGTGAGCGCGCCGCCCAGGGCGGTCAGCAGGGCCGCCGCGTGCACCCGGGCCGGTCCCGCCGCGGCGGCGGCGCAGGCACGGGCCGCCGGGGGTTCGGCGCCCACGCAGATCCGGACCAGCCAGGCCGTCTGCGGGACCAGCCCGGCGGCGGCGTAGCCGAGGGAGTCCAGGGCGCGGTCCCCGGGCCGGATGCCGACGGCCACGAAGCCGGCGTAGACGACGAGCGGGGCGATCCAGCGCTGAGAGCGCAGCAGCAGCGCGGCCTGGTAGCGCAGCAGGGCGGTCATCGCAGTTCCTCCACGGCGCGGATGTGCCAGGGCGGCCGGGCCGTGAGCAGCTCGCGCAGGACGGCGTCGGAGCGGTCGGCGTCGACGGTCAGCAGGACCCCGCCGCCGGGGGCGGGCGTGGCAGCGAGGCCGAGGGGCGGGGTGGCGCCGGGCGGCCCGACGGCGTGGACGCGGACGGACGCCGGGCGCGCCGCCCCGGCCGGGACGGCGGCGGCGACCGGCACCAGGGCTCCGGCCTCGATCCGGTGGTGGGCGTCCGGTCGGCCCGCGAGGCGCGCCGGGTCGTGGTCGACGAAGACCACCGTGCCTCCGTCCGCGGTGCGTTCGGTGACGGCCCGGTCCAGCTCGGCGCGGGCCGGGGCGTCCAGCCCGGTCCACGCCTCGTCGAGGACGAGCAGTCCCGGCCCGGCGAGCAGCGCCTGGGCGACGGCCACCTTCTGGCTGGTCCCCTTCGACAGTTCGGACAGCGGGGTGCGGGCGTACGCGGCGGCGCCGAACCGCTCCAGCCCCGCGGCTGCCCGGCGGGCCGCCTCCGCGCCCGTCAGACCGTGCACCCGGCCCAGGTGGGTCAGGTAGGAACCGGCCGTCAGGGGCAGGGCCGCCGGGAAGCGTTCGGGAACGTAGGCGGTACGGCGCGGGCGGCCCGCGACGCGGCCCTCCGTCGGGGTGTCGATCCCGGCGAGGATCCGCAGCAGCGTGGACTTGCCGCCGCCGTTGCCGCCCTCGATCCGGACCAGGGCCCCGGGCGGGAGTTCCAGGCCGACCCCGCGCAGCACCCAGGGCCGCCGCCGTCCGTAGCGGCGGCCGACCCCGGTGAGTTTCAGTGGCCCGCCGCCGATTCGGTGACCTCGCTCGGCCGCACGACGACGAACCCCTCGCCGCTCAGCCTGAGCTGGACGGCCTCGCCGGAGCCGCCGCGGATCATCGAGCCGACCGACTGGGAGCGGTGCAGCCCGGTGTCCAGCGCGGCGCTCCAGCCGACGACCGCGTCGGTGTCCACGTACACCGGTGCCTGCGGGGTCACCGGGATGATGATCGGGTGCCCGTCGCAGACGACGGCGAGCTTGCCGGTGCCGGTGAAGAGGCTGTTGAAGAGGCCGCCGCCGGTCATCCCGGCGCCCTTGACCATCTTTATCTCGTAGGACAGCGTCGGGTCGAAACACAGGACGTTGCGCCCGTTGACGGTGAAGGCGTCGCCCGGCTCGAAGTCGATGATGAAGCAGTTGCCCGACTCGTGGGCGAACCAGGCCTCGCCCTGCCCGCGTACGGACATCAGCGCCAGCCCCTCGCCGGTGACGGCGCGCTTGAGCATGCCGCCTATGCCCTGGCCCTTGCGCTCGAAGCGGAGGTCGCCGCGGAAGGCGACCATCGAGCCCTGACGGGCCAGCATCTCGCCGTTGACGGCGTACTTGACGGACTTGGCGTTCTGGAGGGTCATGCCCGGTGCGGTGGCCGGTCGGGCCAGGTTCTCGGACGCGAAAAGATCACTCTGCATGGGCCCGATCCTCGCCCGGAGCACCCACCCGGGACATCCTCCTGAAGGCGGAGGCTGGCATCCTTGGGCGGATGAGCACGAAGGACGCACCCAAGACCTCAGAGGTACCCGCCGTCGGCGCGGACAGCCCGTTCCGGCAGGAGCACGCGGCACGCGACGAGGCGCCGCAGTTCGTCCTGCCGCTGGTCGTGCGGATCGAGAAGGCCGATCCGCCGGCCCGGACCGACGCGCTGGAGACGGCGGCCCGCGCGGTCCTGGTGCTGCTGACGGACGAACGGGCGCACGGCGAGGGCGAGTGGGCCGAGGCCGTGCGCGACTGGCAGGACGCCCGGATCCGCAAGGTGGTGCGCAGGGCGCGCGGGGCGGAGTGGCGCAAGGCGGGGACCCTGCCGGGCGTCACGGTGCACGGCGAGCGGGCCGAGGTCCGGGTCTTCCCGCCGGTGCCGCTCGACGGGTGGCCCAAGGAGCTGGCCAAGCTGCAGGTTTCGGGCACCGACCTGGACGACCCCGATCCGGCGACCGCGCCGCCGCAGGCGCCCGCCGGGGCGGAGCTGCCCGTGCTGTGGCTGAACCCGGACCTGGACATGTCGGCCGGGAAGGCGATGGCCCAGGCCGGTCACGCGGCGCAGCTGGCCTGGTGGGAGCTGACGGGGGCCGAGCGGGACGCGTGGCGGGAGTCCGGCTTCCGGCTGGCCGTGCGCACCGCCGCGCGCGAGCGGTGGGCCGGCCTCAGCGGGAGCGGGCTGCCGGTGGTGCGCGACGCCGGGTTCACCGAGATCGCCCCCGGCTCCTGCACCGTGGTCTCGGACCACCCGGCGCTGCGGGCCCGGCTCTGAGCACCCGGCTCTGAGCACCGGGCTCCGAGCACCCGGCTCTGACGCCGGGAACCTCAAATGTTGCTCTGAACGTCCCCTCCTCACGGTTGGCCCCGCGCCGTCGGGGCCATCACACCGTCATACGGACCGGGGCACGGATGCGGGCCGGTGAGTACCGGCGGGGGCCGGCGGAAGGGGGGCGAGGGGATCATGAAGCCCATGGCACGCCTGGGGGTGGGCATCGGCTGGCGGCCGGAGATCGCGGAGGCCGTGGAACGGCTCGAACACCTCGACTGGGTCGAGGTCGTCGCCGAGAACGTCTGCCCGGGTCACCTGCCCGAGTCGTTGCTGCGGCTGCGCGAGCGCGGGGTGCGGGTCGTCCCGCACGGGGTCTCGCTGGGCCTCGGCGGCGCCGACCGGCCCGACCCGGCGAAGCTGGCCGCGCTCGGGGAGCGGGCGGTGGCCCTGGGGGCGCCCCTGGTCACCGAGCACATCGCCTTCGTACGCACCTCCTCCCCCGTGCTGGAGGCCGGGCACCTGCTGCCGGTGCCGCGCACCCGGGACGCGCTGGACGTGCTCTGCGAGAACGTCCGGATCGCGCAGGACGCGCTGCCGGTGCCGCTGGCGCTGGAGAACATCGCCGCGCTGGTCTCCTGGCCCGGGGAGGAACTGACGGAGGCCCGGTTCCTGACGGAGCTGGTGGAACGGACCGGCGTACGGCTGCTCGTCGACGTGGCCAACCTGCACACGAACCGGGTGAACCGGGGCGAGGACCCGTCGGCGGTGCTGGACGGGATCCCGCTGGAGGCCCTCGCGTACGTGCACGTGGCCGGGGGCGTGGAGCGGGACGGCGTGTGGCACGACACCCACGCGCACCCGGTGCCGCCGGTGGTGCTCGACGTACTGGCGGCGCTGCGGGAGCGGGTGGATCCGCCGGGGGTCCTGCTGGAGCGGGACGACGACTTCCCGGCGGAGGCGGAACTGGCCGCCGAACTGGCCCGGATCCGCGAGGTGGTGACGGTCACGGGAGCGGACGGGACCGGCCCGGCGCGCGTGGCCCCTGCGGGTACGGAGCCTCCTGACGACCCGGGGGGCATACCCGCCGCGGGGGTTCGGGCCGATGCGGAAGCCGCTCCCCGCGCGCAGGACCCCGCGGAAGAGGCGGGCGGAGAGCCCGGGGTGCGGGGCGGGGCTGCGCTCGACGCCGCCCGGACCCGCGTGGGAATCGGGCAGGCGGCCCTGCTGTCGGCCCTGGTCGCCGGTACCCCGGTGCCCGAGGGCTTCGACCGGCAGCGGATCCGGGTCCAGGCCCGGGCCCTGGCCGCCAAGCGGGCCTCGGTCGTGGCGAAGGTGGCGCCCGAGCTGCCGGGGATCCTGGGCGGGCCCGGCCCCTACCGCGAGGCCTTCCTCGGCTACGCCCGCCGCCGCCCCATGACGTCCGGGTACCGCCGTGACGCCCTGGACTTCGCCGAGCACCTGCTGATCCAGGACCTGCCCGCCGACCCGGCCGCCCGTCGCCGGCTCACCGCCTGGTGGCGGGACCGGGCCGGGGCGCGGCCGCCGGGCCGCCTCGTGCGCTGGGCCCGCGCCCTGACGGGGAGAGCCGCGTGAACACCGTCGCCATCGCCGTCTGGGCCGCCGTCCTCGGCTCCAGCGCGCTGCTGCTGCGCGCCCTGTTCCGGGCGCGGCCCCGGGTGCCCGGGGCCTCGCCCACCCTGCACGACCTGTCGGAGGCCGCTTTCCTGGCGGGCGGTCCCGGCACGGTCGTCGACGCCGCGCTCGTCTCGCTGCTGGGCGACGGCCGGCTGGCGGGCGGCGGCCCCGGCATCGTCCAGGCGCGGCCCGGGGCGCTGGGCACCGACCCGGCGGAGCGCGCCGTGCTGCTGGCGCTGCGGCAGGCCCCCTCGGGGTGGCTGTACCAGGTGCGCTACGCCGCCATGCTCGACCCCGCCGTCCAGGAGACCGGGGACGGGCTGGCGGCCCGCGGGCTGATCGCCCCGCCCGGCACGGGGCGCGGACTGCGGCGCTGGGGGATGGTCCAGGCCCTGGTGTGCGGGATGCTGGTGCCGGTGTCGCTGCCGCTGACCTTCGTGGCGTGGGCGCTGGACCCGGCACCCCAGGTGCCGTTCATCCTCAAGGTGCTGCCCGCGCTGCTGGCCGGGATCGCCGTCGGCGTCATGTGCGCGAAGCGGGCCGGACGGCGGATCACCCCGGCGGGCCGGGCGGCGCTGGCCGGGATGCGGGCGCGGTACGCGGGTGACCCGGCGGAGCACGTGCAGACGGCCCTGTTCGGGCTGCGCGGCCTGCGGGATCCGGACCTGCGGGGGAAGCTGCTGCCCGCCGCCCGGAGCACGCGGCTGGCCGCGGCCCAGGCGCGGGCCCGTACGTCCACCCGGTCGCACGGCTCGCGCACGTCGTACGCCTCGTCGGCGTCGTCATCGTCATCGTCGTCCTCCGCCGACGTCCTCCCGGTGCTCTGGTGCGCCGCGGGCGACGGCGGCTCCTCCGGCGGTTCGGGCGGCTGCGGTTCCTCGGGCAGCGGCTGCGGAGGGTCCTCCGGATCGAGCTGCGGCGGCGGTTCGAGCTGTGGCAGCAGTGGTTCGAGCTGTTCCGGCAGCAGTTCGAGCTGCGGCGGCAGCAGCAGCTCCAGCTGTTCCGGCAGCAGTTCCAGCTGTGGCAGCAGCAGCTCCAGCTGTGGCAGCAGTTCCTGATCCCGCGTACGGCAACCGGGGGTAGCGGCGGCGACACCCGGGCGCGGGCCTGTACAGCGGTACGCCCTTGACATCTCATCGGATCGGACGATGAGACGAAGGGGTCGCGATGCGGACGAGGCGTGCACACCGTTACGGAGCCGCCGCCGTGCTCCTCTCCCTCGCCCTGTGCGTCCCGGCCCCCGCCGCGACCGCCGCGCCCCGGGACGCCCGCACCGCCGCCGAGGACGCCGGGGCCGAGCTGGCCGCCCGCCGGGCCGGCGCCTCCCGGCTCGGCTTCGGGCCCTGCCCCGCCGCCGAGGAGTTGCCCGGGCCCGTGCGCTGCGCGGCGCTGCGGGTCCCGCTGGACTACGCCCGCCCGGGGGGCCCGCAGATCTCCCTCACCGTCAGCCGGGTCCCGGCCACCGGCCGCGGGAACGCCGTCCGGCAGGGCTCGCTCGTGTACAACCCGGGCGGCCCCGGGGCGTCGGGGACCTACTTCCCGCTGCTCGGGGGCCGGGCCGCGTGGAGCCGGATCGCGGCCGCCTACGACCTCGTCGGCTACGCCCCGCGCGGAGTGGGCGGTCCGGCCCCGCTGTCCTGTCTGGACCCGGACGAGCGGCCGAAGGGCCCCACCCAGGTCCCGGCCGTGCCCTCACCGGCCTACAAGCGGGAGCGGCTCGCCGCCGCACGGGCCTACGCGCGGGGCTGCGCCCGGCACGCGGGCGCCGCCCTCGCGCACTACACGACCCTGGACAACGTCCGTGACCTGTACGTGCTGCGGGCCGCGCTCGGCGAGCGGCGGCTGACCTTCGTGGGGGCCTCGTACGGGACCTACCTGGGCGCGGTGTACGCGACCCGTTACCCGGACCAGGTGCGCCGCATGGTGTTCGACTCGGCCGTCGACCCCGATCCGCGCCGCGTCTGGTACCTCGACAACCTCGCCCAGGCGCCCGCCTTCGAGCGCCGCTGGGCCGATTTCCTCGCCTGGACCGCCCGGCACCACTCCGTGTACGGGCTCGGTGCCACGCCCGGGGCGGTACGAGCGGGTTACGAGCGGGTCCGCGCGGCGGTGGCCCGGAATCCGGCGGGCGGGGTCGTGGGGACCGGCGAACTGCACGCCGCGTTCCTGCAGACGGCGTACTACGACGAGGTCTGGCCGGAGCGCGCCGCGGCCCTGGCGGCCTTCCTGCGCGGGGACGCGGGTCCGCTGACGCGGCAGGCCGCGCGCGATCCGCGGACGGCGGCGGAGGCGGAGAACGCGACCGCCGTGTACACGGCGGTGCTGTGCAACGACGCCCCGTGGCCCGCCGACTGGGAGACCTGGGACCGCGACAACACCGAACTGGCCCGCCGCGCGCCCTTCGAGACCTGGCCCAACGCCTTTCTGAACCTTCCGTGCGCCTCCTGGCCGGTGGCCGCGCGGCAACGGCCCGCCGACGTCGGGGCGGGGCCGGGGCGGCTGCCCGCCACGCTGATCGTGGCGGCGGAGCGGGACGGGGCGACCCCGTACCCGGGTGCGCTGGAGCTGCAACGGCGGCTCGGCGGCGGGGCCTCGCTGGTCACGGAGGAGGGGGCGGGCACCCACGGGGTGACCGGCGGACGCAACGGCTGCGTGGACCGGCGGGTGGAGCGGTACCTGCTCACGGGCGCCACCCCGGGGTGGCGCGTCACGTGTGCGCCGCATCCGGAGCCCGCACCGGTGTCGCTGGACGACCGGGCAGCAAGCGCTCCCAGGGGGCTGCTGCCACCAGTCGTCTGAACTTCCGGGCGGGGTCTCCGGCTGCGTCGATTCGGGGGCAGGGCCTCCCGATCCCCGGAGGCCGCTCTTGTGTCACGAGCGGCCCTCCGGTCCTTCCCCCCAGGGGAGGTCTAGGCGAGTCCGGCCACCAGATCGGCGACGGACTTGCGGCGCCCGGTGTAGAAGGGCACCTCTTCGCGGACGTGCATCCGGGCCTCGGAGGCACGCAGGTGACGCATGAGGTCGACGATGCGGTAGAGCTCGTCGGCCTCGAAGGCCAGCAGCCACTCGTAGTCGCCCAGCGAGAACGAGGCGACGGTGTTGGCGCGCACGTCCGGGTAACCGCGGGCCATCTTGCCGTGGTCGGCGAGCATGCGGCGGCGGTCCTCGTCCGGCAGCAGGTACCAGTCGTACGAGCGCACGAAGGGGTAGACGCTGACGTAGTCGCGGGCGACCTCGTCGGCCAGGAAGGCCGGGATGTGGGACTTGTTGAACTCGGCCGGGCGGTGCAGGGCCATGTTCGACCACACCGGCTCCAGGGCGCGGCCCAGCTTGGTGCGGCGGAACAGGTTGTACGCGGTCTGCAACTCGTCGGCGGTCTCCGCGTGCCACCAGACCATGATGTCGGCGTCGGCGCGCAGGCCGGAGACGTCGTAGGTGCCGCGGACGGTGATGTCCTTGGCGGCCAGCTGGTCGAAGAGCTCCTGGACCTCGTCGGCGAAGCCGGTGCGGTCCTCCGGGAGGACGTCCTTCAGCTTGAAGACGGACCACAGGGTGTAACGGATGACCTCGTTGAGGTCCTTCGCCTTCTTCCCCGCATTGGGGATCTTCTCTGGTGCAGTCATGTGTCCATTGTCCCGTGTGCTGATCAGTGGTCCGTGCCAGGGGTGGCCATCGCGGCCGTCCCGGCCGTCACCGCGTCGGCGGCCTTGCCGGCGCTCGCGACGCAGGCGGGGATCCCGACCCCGTCGTAGACGGCTCCGCAGACGGCGAGACCCGGCAGCTGCGCCACGGCGGCCCGGATCCGGGCGACCCGGGCGAGGTGGCCGACGGGGTACTGCGGCAGTCCGCCGTCCCAGCGGGTGACGGTGGAGGCCACCGGCCGGGCCGTGAGGCCGACGGCCTCGCCGAGGTCTCCGAGGGAGGCCTCGACCAGCTCGGCGTCCTCCCGCTTCAGGTCCCCCTCGTCGCCGTGCCGGCCGACGGAGGTCCGCAGGAGGAACAGGTCCGGATCGGCTCCGGCCCAGGCCCACTTGTTGCTGGAGAAGGTGGAGGCCTTGATCGTCCGGCCGTCGACGGGCGGTACGAGGAAGCCGCTGGCGTCGCCGCCGGTGATCGCGGCGGGCAGCTCGGAGCGCCGGAAGGCCATCGTGACCAGGGCCATGGAGGCGTACTCGACCTCGCGCAGCGCGGCGGCCGCGGCCGGGGCGAGCGCGCCGAGCAGGGCGGCGGCGGGCCCGGCCGGGACGGCGAGGACCACGCCGTCGGCGTCGAGGACCTCGTCGGCGGTCGTGATCCGCCAGCCCACGGGCGTCCGGGCGATCCCGCTCACCTCGGCGCCGGTCAGGATCCGCGCCCCGGCGGCCCGGCAGGCGTCGGCGACGGCGAGCGGCAGCCGGCCGATGCCGCCGGAGATCCCGGCGAAGAAGGCTCCGGTGGCCGCCGCGCCGGTGACGGTGGTCCGCTCCGCGGCCGCCGTCTGCACCGCGCGGACGCTCCCGGTCAGGGTGGGGTGGGTGCGCACGGCCTCGAAGAGGGCGGGGACGGCGGCGCGCATCGAGATGCGGTAGGCGTCGCCCGCGTAGACCCCGCCGAGCAGCGGTTCGACCAGCCGGTCCACGACCTCGCGGCCCATCCGGGCGGCGACGTACGCGCCGACGGCGACGTCGTCGCCGACCTCCGTGGGCGGCAGGCCGGTGTCGGCGGCAACGCGGGCGAGGCCCTCGGCGGACAGGACGCCGGAGGCGGCGAGCGGGGCCGTGTCGCCGGGCACGCCCATGACGTGGCCGCGCGGCATCGGGCGCAGCGCGCCCCGGGTCCACAGGTGGGCGGTGGCGGTGGCGGGCGGCTGGAGCGCGTCGCCGAGCCCGACGGACCGGGCGAGGTCCACGGCTTCGGGGCGGCGGGCGAGGACGGACTCGGCGCCCAGGTCGACGGGGAGCCCGGCGAGCTCGCCCGCGTACAGCTTGCCGCCGAGGCGCCGGCCGGCCTCCAGGAGGGTGACGCGGGCGCCGTCGGCGAGCAGCCGGTGGGCGGCCGCGAGACCCGAGATGCCGCCGCCGATGACGACGACGTGGCGGGTGGGGGCCTGCCGGTCCGTACGCATGTCCGCTTCGTGCATGGACACATGCTCTCAGACCCCCCGGCGAGGCCGGAACGTGACCGCATCGGGACCGCTCCGAAGCCGTGCGCACGGAACCCGCGGCGGCGGGTTCGACGTCGAAGCGGCGACATCAGCCGATCCCCGGGGGGTACTGACGATGCGCTCGACCCAAACGCCCGACACCGGACGCCGTACGGCGGCGGCGCTGGCCGCGCTGTCACTGGCCGGGGTCCTCACGCTCACCGGCTGCGGGGCCGCCGGCTCCGGCGGGTCCGCGGACAAGGCGGCCGTGGCCCCGGCGGCCCGGAACGAGGGCGCGCCGGGCGCCGGCGCGGCGGCCGGACAGGCCCCGGCGGCGGGTCCGGCGGGGACGGACGCCAAGGGCGCCGCGCAGCCGCCGGCGGCGGTCCGTCCGAACGTGATCCGTACGGGGACCCTCTCGATCGAGACGGCCGAACCGCAGAAGGTCCTCACCGCGGCCCGTACGGCGGCCGACGGCGCGGGCGGGTACGTGGGCAACGAGTCCACCCAGCGCGCCGCGGACGGCCGGCTCACCTCCACGCTGACCCTGAGGGTGCCGGGCGAACGCTTCGACGCGGTGATCGGCGCCCTGGAGGGCAGCGGAAAGCTGCTGGGCCGGAAGGTCGAGGCGCAGGACGTGACCCAGAAGGTCGCCGACGTCGACAGCCGGGTGGCGTCGCAGCGGGCCAGCGTCGCCCGGGTGCGGGAGATGATGGACAAGGCCTCGGCGCTCAGTGACGTGGTCATGCTGGAGAGCGAGCTGAGCCGGCGCCAGTCGGACCTGGAGTCGCTGATCGCGCAGCAGACCGCCCTGAAGGACCAGACCTCCCTGGGGACGATCACGGTGTCGGTCTCGGAGCCGGCCGAGGTGGAGCCGAAGGCGCGGGAGAAGGAGGCCCCCTCGTTCGGAGACGCCCTGAGCGGCGGCTGGTCGGTGTTCGTCACGGTGGTGCGGTACCTGGCGCTGGCCGTCGCCGTGGTCCTGCCGTTCGCGGTGACGGCCGCCTTGGCCCTGTTCGGGTTCCGCCTGTACCGCCGGCTGCGCCCCGCCGCGACGAAGCCGGGCCGCGTCCCGGCTCAGGTGCCCCGCCGGCCGGTGTCCGCGGGGGCCGACGCACCCGCCTCCGACGCGGCCCCGGCCGATCCCGAGGGCTGAGCGCGCCCGCGCCCGTAGCGTGGACCCCGGGCCGACGACGGCCGCGGGACGAGACGGGACGGGACGGGACGGACGATGGCGAAGGAACGACTGGTGGTGGTCGGCGGTGACGCGGCGGGGATGTCCGCCGCGTCACAGGCCCGGCGGCTGAAGGGCCCGGCGGAGCTGGAGATCACCGCCTTCGAGCGGGGGCACTTCACCTCGTACTCGGCGTGCGGGATCCCGTACTGGATCGGCGGGCAGGTGGCCGGACGGGACGAGCTGATCGCCCGTACGCCCGAGGAGCACCGGGCCCGGGACATCGACCTGCGCACCCGGACGGAGGTCGTGGAGCTGGACCTGCCCGGCCGGCGGGTGCGTGCCCGGGACCTGGAGAGCGGCGCGGAGTCCTGGACGGCCTACGACAAGCTGGTCCTGGCGACCGGTGCCCGCCCGGTGCGCCCCCGCCTGCCGGGGATCGGCGCGCACGGGGTGCACGGGGTGCAGACCCTGGACGACGGCCGGCGCCTGATGGACGACCTGGAGCGCTCCCCGGGCCGCCGGGCGGTGGTGGTCGGCGCGGGGTACATCGGCGTGGAGATGGCGGAGGCCCTGGTACGCCGGGGCTACGCGGTCACCGTGCTGCACCGGGGCGAGCAGCCGATGGCCACCCTGGACCCGGACATGGGCGGGCTCGTGCACGGTGCGATGAACCGGATGGGGATCGTCACGGTCTCCCGCGCCGAGGTGACGAAGATCCTCACCGACGAGGAGGGCCGGGCCGTCGCGGTGGCCACGGCGGCCGGCGACGAGTACCCCGCGGACGTGGTGGTCCTCGGCATCGGCGTGGAGCCCCGCACCGCCCTCGCCCGCGCGGCGGGCCTCCCCGTGGGCACCTCGGGCGGTCTGCTGACCGACCTGTCGATGCGGGTGCGCGGCCACGAGGAGGTCTGGGCGGGCGGGGACTGCGTGGAGGTGCTGGACCTGGTCGCGGGCCGTACCCGGCACATCCCGCTGGGCACGCACGCCAACAAGCACGGCCAGGTGATCGGCTCGAACGTGGGCGGCGGCTACGCGACCTTCCCCGGGGTGGTCGGCACGGCCGTCAGCAAGGTCTGCGACCTGGAGATCGCCCGTACGGGGCTGCGCGAGCGCGACGCCCTGGAGGCGGGCCTGCGCTTCGTGACGGTCACCATCGCCTCCACGAACACGGCCGGCTACTACCCGGGGGCGGAGCCGATGACGGTCAAGATGCTCGCGGAGCGCCGCACGGGCCGGCTCCTCGGCGTCCAGATCGTCGGCGGTGCGGGCGCCGCGAAGCGCGTGGACGTGGCGGCGGTCGCCCTCACGGCGGGGATGACGGTGGACCAGGTCGTCTCCCTGGACCTGGGCTACGCCCCGCCGTTCTCCCCGGTCTGGGACCCGGTGCTGGTGGCCGCCCGCAAGGCGGTCTCGGCGGTCCGGGCGGCGGGGGTCTGAGGCGGGGCGGCGGCGCGACCTTCCCGGCGGCCAGCCGCTCACGCAGTCCGGCGAGGTCGGTGGCCTCGTACGGGCCGACGGTGATCCGGCCGTCCGCGCAGACGAAGACGTGATCCGGGTAGTGCTCGCCGTCGAACTCGTGGCGGCGCCAGACGAGGCGCCAGACCCCGTTGACGGTTTCCCCGTCGGACATGCGAAACGTCGGCCCGTGCCATGTCATGCCCCGGCACAGTACCGACGTCTCGGTGTACGGAAGCGGGTCAGCGCCGGGTCTTGGTGTGGACGTACTCCACCAGGCGGGTCAGCGCGTCGGGGTCCGTCGTCGGCAGGACGCCGTGGCCCAGGTTGAAGACGTGGCCCTCCAGGCCCGCCGCGGCGGCCAGGACCTCGTCGGTCTTGGCCTCGACGGCCTCGGTGGTGGAGAAGAGGACGGCGGGGTCCAGGTTGCCCTGGAGCGCCTTGCCGGGGCCGACGCGGCGGACGGCCTCGTCCAGCGAGACCCGGTAGTCGACGCCCATGACGTCCGCGCCGGCCTCGCCCATGAGGCCGAGGAGCTCGCCCGTGCCCACGCCGAAGTGGATGCGCGGGACCCCGTAGGAGGCGACGGACGCGAGGACCTTCGCCGAGGCCGGCATCACCGAGCGGCGGTAGTCCGCCGGGGCGAGGGCGCCGACCCAGGAGTCGAAGAGCTGGACCGCGGAGGCGCCGGCCTCGATCTGGACCTTGAGGAAGGCCGAGGTGATCTCGGCGAGGCGGTCCAGCAGGTCGGCCCACAGCTCCGGGTCCCCGTACATGAGGGCCTTGGTGTGCTCGTGGTTCTTGGACGGACCGCCCTCGACGAGGTAGCTCGCGAGGGTGAAAGGCGCGCCCGCGAAGCCGATCAACGGCGTGCCGCCGAGTTCACCCGTGAGCATGCCGATCGCCTCGGTGACGTACGGGACGTCCTCCGGGGTGAGGTCGCGCAGCTGTGCGAGGTCCTCGCGGCGGCGGATCGGGCGGGCGACGACCGGGCCGACGCCCGGCTTGATGTCCAGGTCGACACCGATGGCCTTCAGCGGGACCACGATGTCGGAGAAGAAGATCGCCGCGTCGACGCCGTGCCGGCGCACGGGCTGCAGGGTGATCTCGGTGACCAGGTCGGGGCGCATGCAGGACTCCAGCATGGCCGTGCCCTCGCGCACCTTGCGGTACTCGGGGAGTGAGCGGCCCGCCTGCCGCATGAACCACACGGGGGTGTGGGGGACCGGCTCCCGCCGGCACGCCTTCAGGAAGGCGGAATCGTACGTCTGACTCAGCTGGCCCGTGGGGCGGGTATTGGCGCTCACGCGGCAAATCTTCGCACGTATGAAGAAGTGCCCGGCCCGGCACGGGTGTCCCTGCGCCGCCGGGGCTCCCGTTCCGCCTAGTCTTCCCGGCATGGCTGCGGCTCAGGGACGATTTTCAGATGGCGCTGACGGTACGGACAGCGCGAAGGAGAGCTCGGTCCCGCTCCCTTTCCGCCGGGCGGTCGACGGCTTGAAGAAGGCACGGCTGCGGTCCGGGATCGAGATCGACCCCACGAAGCCGCCACAGAGACTGGCCCCCTACGCGTACGCGCTGGAGGCGGCGGTCGTGGAGGGGGAGGACGACCTGGCCGACGGCCGGCTGATCCTGCTCCACGATCCCGCCGGGCACGACGCCTGGCAGGGCACCTTCCGGCTGGTGACGCTGGTACGGGCGGAGCTGGAGCCGGAGATGGCCGCGGACCCGCTCCTGCCGGAGGTGTGCTGGTCCTGGCTGACGGGGGCGCTGGAGGCCCGCGGGCTGGCGTACGGGGAAGCGAGCGGCACCGTGACGATGGCGAGCTCGCACTACTTCGGCGGGCTGCGGGAGCGCCGTCCGGCGACCCAGATCGAGATCCGGGCCTCGTGGACCCCCCGCGAGGGCGTGGGCGGGGTGCCGGACACCCCCTCGCACCTGGCGGCCTGGTGCGAGCTGCTGTGCCAGATCGCGGGGCTGCCCCCGGTCGGGCCGACGGACACCGCCACGGGCGTGGTGTCCCTGCCGCAGCGGCGCGGTCCGCACCACCCCTAGGAAGCGGTCACCCCGCGGTCACCGGGCGCTCCCCGAGGGGTCGGCCGGGGCCGTCCGGCGGTGTCCGGGGATCCCGTACGGCGCTCCGGCACCCGGGTACGACCGATCGCGTGCGCAACGGGCTGTCGAAATGGTGCGCGGATTGCGGCCTTCTGATCATCCCTTGATCGATCGTGCGTCCGAATTGCCCGAATTGTTACTCACCAAATCGTGATCATTCCCTAAAGCCGGGCGGGTGACGTGCCGAAGGAGTCAGTGACCATCCGCACGGTTCGCACCGGCTTCCTTCCCCCAGCCGGCCGTCCCGCCACTCCCCCAGGAGGCCTAGGTGTCCGTTCTTCTTGAGCAGCCCGCAAGCCTGGTCGCCTACCGCCCGACCAAGCCGACGGCCATGGTCGTCGTCGCCGACCCGCGCGTCCGTTCCACCGTGACCCGCCATCTGTGGGCCCTCGGAGTCCGTGACGTGATCGAGGCGTCGTCCATCGCGGAGGCCCGCCCCCGCGTCGGCAGCCCGCGCGACATCTGCGTGGCCGACGTCCACCTGCCCGACGGTTCCGGTCTCACCCTGCTCTCCGAGACCCGTGCCGCCGGCTGGCCGAACGGCCTGGCGCTGTCCGCCGCCGACGACATCGGCGCCGTGCGCAACGCCCTCGCGGGCGGCGTGAAGGGCTACGTCGTCACCGGTACGCGGACCAACATCGGGCTCCCCACCCGGCCCGGCGCCGCCCCCATCGGTGCCGCCGCCGCCCGTATGCACCGCCGCCCCCCGGGTGCCCCGAGCCACCCGGGCGGCTACCGAGAGCTCTCCGGCCGTGAGGTCGAGGTCCTGCGCCTCGTCGCGGAGGGCCAGTCCAACAAGGCCATCGGCGTCTCGATGGGCCTGTCCGCCCTGACCGTCAAGTCCCACCTCGCCCGGATCGCCCGCAAGCTGGGCACCGGCGACCGGGCCGGCATGGTCGCCGTCGCACTGCGGACCGGGATCATCCACTGATCCTCCCCCGAGGCCCCCGGAGACCACTCCGGGAACCCCGGGAGCCGCCCGCCCGCTCCTCCTCGCGCCCGTCGACGGAACGTTCCGGCGACGGGCGCGTCACATCCACGGATACCCTTGACCGGTGACCGACGCCCAAGAGACCGCAGCAGGCCTGCGCACCACCACCGGGGGCGGCCCCCCGGACGAAGAGGTTTCGTCCGATGGGCTGCCTGTTCCGTTGCTAGAACCCCGCGAGGGGATCCCCCCGGTCGTGGCCGACGCGGACGGGCTGGCCCGGGTCGTCGCGGCCTTCGCCGCAGGCACCGGACCCGTGGCCGTCGACGCCGAACGCGCCTCCGGATACCGCTACGGGCAGCGCGCCTACCTGGTGCAGCTGCGCCGCGAAGGGGCCGGCTCCGCGCTGATCGACCCCGTCGGCTGCCCGGACCTCTCCTCCCTGGGAGAGGCGCTGTCCGGCACCGAGTGGATCCTGCACGCCGCCACCCAGGACCTGCCCTGCCTGCGCGAAATAGGCATGGCCCCCACCTCCCTCTTCGACACCGAGCTGGCCGGCCGGCTGGCCGGGTTCCCCCGGGTCGGCCTCGGGGCGATGGTCGAGAGCGTGCTGGGCTACGTACTGGAGAAGGGCCACTCGGCCGTCGACTGGTCCACCCGCCCCCTGCCCGAGCCGTGGCTGCGCTACGCCGCGCTCGACGTGGAACTGCTGGTGGACCTGCGGGACGCGCTGGAGAAGGAACTCGACCGGCAGGGCAAGCTGGAGTGGGCCCGCCAGGAGTTCGACGCGATCGCCTCCGCGCCGCCCGCCCCGCCGCGCAAGGACCCCTGGCGCCGCACCTCCGGCATGCACAAGGTGCGCCGGCGCCGGCAGATGGCCGTCGTCCGCGAGCTGTGGGAGTCCCGCGACCGGATCGCCCAGCGCCGGGACGTCTCCCCCGGCAAGGTGCTCGGCGACGCGGCGATCGTGGAGGCGGCCCTGGCCCTCCCCGCGAACGTCCACGCCCTGTCGGCGCTGCCCGGGTACGGACAGCGCATGGGCCGGCGCCAGCTGGACCAGTGGATGGCCGCCGTGGACCGGGCCAAGGCCCTGCCCGAGAACGAGCTGCCGCAGCCGGGGGCGACCCCGTCGGGCCCGCCGCCGCCGCGCTCCTGGGCGGACAAGGACCCGGCCGCCGCCGCGCGCCTGTCCGCCGCCCGCAGCGCCGTCTCTGCGCTGGCGGAGGGGCTGAACCTGCCCCAGGAGAACCTGATCACTCCGGACACCGTGCGCCGGCTGTGCTGGGAGCCCCCGCAGCGGCTGGAGCCCGGCACGGTCGCCGAGGCCCTCGCCGGCTACGGCGCCCGTCCCTGGCAGATCGAACAGGTGACGCCCGTGCTGGTCACGGCCCTCGCGGCAACGGCCTGACCCGGCCGACCGCCGGGCGTGGACGGGGCCCTCACTCCAGGGGAGTGAGGGCCCCGTCCACGTCCCGGTAGTAGCTCCCGGTCTCCGCGCCGTCGACCTTGCCCTGCTTGAGCCAGTGCTCGGACATCGTGTGCACGTCGTTCGCCACCCGCTCCCAGGGCGCCTGGTGCCCCGCGCAGGCGATCCGGAACATCAGCTTCTTCGGCTTCTTGATGGCCTTGTAGAGCTCGGGGACCGAGAAGTACAGCAGACCCAGGCTCGGATCGGTGTTCACGATCGAGTCGTGCTCCCCGTACACGAGGCACACCGGCACGCTTCCGCCGAGGACGTCGTGCAGCGGCACGGTGGTCTTGTTCCAGCCCCACCAGTACGAGTTCCGGATGCGGTTGAGCCCTTGCGGGGGTCCGGCGGGTCCTCCCCAGCCGGCGCCGACCGGGTCGACGGCCATGATGGCCTTCCACACCTCGTCGACCATCCCGGGCTCGCGCTGGTCGGGGCACTTCAGGTCGTTGCCCCACGACGCGTCGAGGCCGGCCTTCGTACCGACGGTCATCGGGAAGCCGAAGGCCGCCGCGGGGAGGGACACGGGCAGCGGCACCGGCGCGCCGAAGTCGGTCCCGGTCGCGCTCGCCCTGCCGTTCGGCGGGAAGATCGGCGCCAGCAGGAAGAGGCTGCGGACCTTGCCGGGGTGCTGGATGGCGTAGGGCCCGAACTGCTGGGCGGCCGCCGACCAGCCGATGAGGTCGACCTTGGAGGCGCCCGTCTCCGCGAGGATGAAGTCGACCACCCTGTCGACCTCGTCCCAGTCGCTCTGGGAGTTGTTGAGCTGGGAGGCGTAGGTCACCGGGCCCGTGTACGGGGTCGCGTTCGGGTGGGGCGAGAGGAGTGCCCGCTGCGCGGGTGCGGGGCTGACGTTCTTGTGGTCGTCCATCTTCGGGCGGGTCGACAGCCCGGAGCCCTGGAGCTCCATCACGAAGACGTCGAAGTCCTTCTTCGCCAGCTCCTCGGCCCAGCTGTACTTCTTGTACTGGAGATCGAAACCGGCCAGGGCCGGGACGCTCCTTCCGTGGAGCATCAGGACGGGCCTGGACGGACCGCCGCCGTGCGTGCCGTTGCGCCTGCGCACGAAGAGCTTGACGAGTTCGCCGGCGTTCGCCGGGATCGTGGACTTGTGTTCGACGTAGTAGTCCGTGAGGACAGGTGCGCCCATTGCGGGGGGTCCGTTCCGTCGGCCGGGTCCGGGGCGGGCGCCCGGGACCGGGTCAGAATCCGCAAAGGCGTGCGACCGGGGCCGCCGACGCGGCCGTGGGGCCGGATGTCCGACCCGTTCGGGTAGCCCGGGGCGCTCCGATCGGCCGGGCGTGCGACGGGGGCGCGAGGGGGCTCGCGGCGTGCGGGCCGGTGTGACCTTCGCCGCTGTTCGGGGAGGGGGTGTGCACATGGGTTACCCGCAAGTAGCATGGGCCGGGTGAGCGGGCGCTCAGCCACATCGGCCGGGCCGCCCCCGCGCAGCAGTGCACACCCGCACCTGGAGGAGAGCCAACGTGCCTCGTACCGTCAGGGACGTCGTCTTCGTCGACGGCGTCCGCACCCCGTTCGGCAAGGCGGGCCCGAAGGGCATCTACCACGAGACCCGCGCCGACGACCTCGTCGTGAAGGCGATCCGGGAGCTGCTGCGCCGCAACCCGGACCTGGACCCCAAGAAGATCGACGAGGTCGCCATCGCCGCGACCACGCAGATCGGCGACCAGGGCCTGACGCTGGGCCGTACCGCCGGCATCCTCGCGGGCCTCCCGCAGTCGGTCCCGGGCTACTCCATCGACCGCATGTGCGCCGGCGCGCTGACCGCCGTGACCGCCGTCGCGGGCGGTGTGGCCTTCGGTGCCTACGACGTCGCCCTCGCCGGCGGTGTCGAGCACATGGGCCGCCACCCCATGGGCGAGGGCGTCGACCCGAACCCGCGCTTCGTCTCCGAGAAGCTGGTCGACGAGTCCGCCCTGTTCATGGGCATGACCGCCGAGAACCTGCACGACCGGTACCCGACGATCACCAAGCTCCGCGCCGACGAGTACGCCGTGCGCTCGCAGGAGAAGGCCGCCAAGGCGTACGCCGACGGCAAGATCCAGCAGGACCTGGTCCCGATCTCGGTGCGCAACACCAACGAGGCGGCCGGTGAGACGGGCTGGGGCCTGGTCACCACCGACGAGCCGATGCGCCCGGGCACCACGCTGGAGAACCTGGCCGGCCTGAAGACCCCGTTCCGTACGCACGGCCGGGTCACCGCGGGCAACGCCGCCGGTCTCAACGACGGTGCCACCGCCGCGATCATCGCGTCCGAGGACTTCGCCCGGGAGAACAACCTCCCGGTCAAGATGCGCCTGGTCTCGTACTCCTTCGCGGGTGTCGAGCCGGAGGTCATGGGCTACGGCCCGATCCCGGCCACCGAGAAGGCCCTCGCCCAGGCCGGCCTGTCCATCGAGGACATAGGCCTGTTCGAGATCAACGAGGCGTTCGCGGTGCAGGTGCTCGCCTTCCTGGAGCACTACGGCATCGCCGACGACGACGCCCGCGTGAACCAGTACGGCGGCGCCATCGCCTTCGGTCACCCGCTCGCCTCCTCCGGCGTGCGTCTGATGACGCAGCTGGCCCGCCAGTTCGAGGAGCAGCCGCACGTCCGCTACGGCCTGACCACCATGTGCGTCGGCTTCGGCATGGGCGCCACGGTCATCTGGGAGAACCCGAACTTCAACGCCGAGGGAGACTCCAAGTGAGCACCACCGCTGAGCTCCTGAAGGGCGCGGCCGAGCTGTTCCCGGACGAGGTCGTCACGTCCGCGCACGTCCGTCACCTGGACCTGCCGTTCGGCGCCGGGCGCTTCGCGCTCGTCACGCTGGACAACGGCTTCGACCACACCAAGCCGACCACCTTCGGCCCGCAGTCCCTCGCCAACCTGAACGCGGCGATCGACCAGGTCGAGCAGGAGGCCGCCGCCGGCACCATCGTCGGCGCGGGCATCACCGGCAAGCCGTTCATCTTCGCGGTAGGCGCCGACCTCAAGGGCGTCGAGCTGCTGAAGAAGCACGACGAGGCGCTCGCCATCGGCAAGGGCGGCCACGACGTCTTCAAGCGCCTCGCGGCGCTGGCCGTCCCCACCTTCGCGTACTACAACGGCGCGGCGATGGGCGGCGGTGTCGAGGTCGGTCTGCACTGCACCTACCGCACCGTCTCCAAGGCCATCCCGGCCTTCTCGCTGCCCGAGGTCTTCCTCGGCCTGGTCCCGGGCTGGGGCGGCTGCGCCCTCCTCCCGAACCTGATCGGCGCGGAGCGCGCGGTCTCGGTGATCATCGAGAACTCGCTCAACCAGAACCGACAGCTCAAGGGCAAGCAGGTCTTCGAGCTCGGCATCGCCGACGCCCTCTTCGAGGGTGCGGACTTCCTGGAGCAGTCCCTGATCTGGACCGCGAAGGTCCTGAAGGGCGAGACCGAGGTCGTCCGCACGGAGATCGACCGCGGCGAGGGCTGGGACGCGGCCGTCGCCAAGGGCCGCGCCATCGCGGACTCCAAGGTGCACGGCGCCGCTCCGGCCGCCTACCGCGCGCTGGACATCATCGCCGCGGCCAAGTCCGGCGACCTCCAGGCCGGCTTCGACGCCGAGGACACGGCCCTGGCCGACCTCATCATGGGCGGCGAGCTGCGCTCGGGCATCTACGCCTTCAACCTGGTCCAGAAGCGCGCCAAGCGCCCGGCCGGTGCCCCGGACAAGTCCCTGGCCCGTCCGGTCACCAAGGTCGGCGTCGTCGGCGCGGGCCTGATGGCCTCGCAGCTGGCGCTGCTGTTCCTGCGCCGCCTGGAGGTGCCGGTGGTCCTCACCGACATCGACCAGGAGCGCGTGGACAAGGGCGTGGGCTACGTCCACGCCGAGATCCAGAAGCTGCTCGGCAAGGGCCGCATCAACCAGGACAAGGCCAACCGCCTGACCGCCCTGGTCACCGGTGTGCTCGACAAGGCCGAGGGCTTCGCGGACGCGGACTTCATCATCGAGGCCGTGTTCGAGGAGATGTCCGTCAAGCAGAAGGTGTTCGCGGAGGTCGAGGCGGTCGCCCCGGCGCACGCGATCCTCGCCACCAACACCTCCTCGCTGTCGGTGTCGGAGATGGCCTCCAAGCTCCGGCACCCGGAGCGCGTGGTCGGCTTCCACTTCTTCAACCCGGTCGCGATCCTCCCGCTGCTGGAGATCGTCCGCGGTGAGCAGACCGACGACGCCTCGCTGGCCACGGCCTTCGGTGTCGCCAAGAAGCTGAAGAAGACCGCGGTGCTCACCAAGGACGCCCCGGCGTTCGTCGTGAACCGCATCCTGACCCGCTTCATGGGCGAGATCCAGAACGTCATCGACGAGGGCACCCCGGTCGTCACGGCGGAGAAGGCCATCGAGCCGCTCGGCCTGCCGATGTCCCCGCTGGTGCTGCTGGAGCTCGTCGGCCCGGCCATCGGTCTGCACGTCTCCGAGACCCTGAACCGCGCCTTCCCGGAGCGCTTCACCGTCTCCCCGAACCTGGCGGCCGTGGTCAAGGCCGGCAAGCGCGGCTTCTACGTCTACAACGCGGAGAACGGCTTCAAGCCGGAGCTCGACCCCGAGGTCGCCGCGCTCCTGGTCCAGGGCGACTCCGTCCTGACCGAGGAGCAGGTCCGCGACCGCGTCCTGGACGCGGTCGCCCAGGAGATCGGCCTGATGCTGGAGGAGGGTGTCGTGGCCGAGGCCCAGGACATCGACCTCTGCCTCATCACGGGTGCCGGCTGGCCCTTCCACCTGGGCGGCATCACGCCGTACCTGGACCGTGAGGGCGTCTCGGAGCGGGTGAACGGCAAGAAGTTCCTCGCCCCGGGTGTCGCCAGCGTCCCGGCGTAACCCACGGCGCTCCGCGCAACGGCCCGTCCGCACCCGGTGCGGACGGGCCGTTCGCGTGCCCGGGGCCGTTCCCGGTGTCCCGGGAGCGGCCCCGGGGCCGTCAGCGGCGGCCGAGGCGGCCGCTCTTGACCAGCCGCTGGGCCGCGGGCGACGCGGGGTTGATGCTCAGTGCCCGCTGTCCCGCCCGGCGGCGCAGGTCGTCGCCGGGCTTGCCGAGCTTCGCGGCGGTCTCCGCGATCCTCAGCCAGACCAGCGCGCGCCCGCTCTCCTCGGAGATCTCGAAGGCCCGCTCGATCCGCCGCCTGGCCTGGTCGGTCTCCTTGCGGCGGATGTGGGCCTGGGCCATGCCGATGAGCAGGTCGAGGTTCTCGTGCTCGGCGAGCAGCCGCGCGCCCACCTCCAGGACGCCCCGGTCGTCCTTGGCCTCCACGAGGGAGGCGAACCCGCTGAGCGTGATGTCGGTGAAGGGCACGTCGTCCGGCTCGGTGCGCTCGCCGGTGGCGCGCAGGGTCCAGCCCTTGCCCCGGCGCCACTTCCAGGTGCGCGGGCCGGGCAGCTCCAGCCGGGTCCGGGTGCGCTCGTTGAAGTGCATGGAGAGCTCGGGGCGGCCCTCCCACTGGTCGACGGCGGCCGCGACGTACGCCTCGGCGACCGGGCGCAGGAAGGCGTACCGCTTGGGCTGCATGCAGTAGCCGACGGCCTGGACGTACGGGGTGACCTCGGTGCGGATGTGCTCGACGTCCAGCACCCGGTCGGCCGCGGCGCCGGTGGGCGCGTCCAGGTCGGGGAGCAGGGCGTGGGTGAGGGTGGCGGGGATGCGGTTGCTGTTGGCGTAGGGGCGCATCCGCCGGATCACCTCCAGGGCGCCGATCTGGGCGACGGGGATCCCGTACAGGGCCCGTGCGGTGAACAGGCCGGTGGAGAAGCAGCCGATGACCTGACGGGGGCGCAGGTACTCGAAGACCGTCTCGGCGAGCACCGGTACGTCCAGGACCAGGAAGGGCACGCCCGACTCGCGGGCCGCCTCGCCGAGGGTGTCGGCGAGGCTGGAGGGGGCGCTGGGGTGCGGTTTGAAGACGATGGCGCCGTGGCCGAGGGCCAGGGCGTGCCGGAACATGCGCAGGTGCAGCTCCTCCTCTTCCTCCTCGGTGAGGATGCCGAGCGGGGAGAGGTACTGGCCGAGCAGGAGCGCGGTGTCCGGGCCGAGCCGCGCCAGCGCGGGCGGGATCACCCGGTCGAGGATCGGCGCGCACTCGCGGGTGACCTCGGCGATCAGCTTGAGGACGGCGCCGGTGTGCACGGGCTGCGAGGGGATCCCGTACTCGGTGAGGAGCATGGGCAGCAGGGTGGGGACGAGGTCCAGGTAGAGGACCTGCGCGATCCGGCCGTGGAGGGAGCGGGGCAGGTCGTTGCGGGTCGGGCCGTAGCTCATGACCCCGTCGGCGTAGACGGCGAGGGTGGCGTCCGAGAAGATCTTGCAGAGGGTCTGGGCGGGTTTGACCTGGATGGACTCGACGACGAGTTCCAGGGGGCCCGGCCGGATGCCGATCTTCTCCGCCATGACCGTGCGCCACAGCGGGGCGTCCTCGTCCCGGGGGGACCACAGGGCGGGGTGGAAGGGGTAGATGAGGTCGTTCCAGTAGACGACCCGGTGGAAGCGCGCGAGCACGGCGGCGGCGCCGGGCATCCGGTGCAGCGGGGTGGCGACCTCGGGGATGTCGACGTTGTTGCACACGAGCAGGATGCGCTCGCGGTCGTCCTGGCCGAGCTGGCCCGCTTCGATGGCGGCGGCCACCGTCATGGCGCCGTAGAGGGTGGAGGCGGCGAATATCCGGGTCATCGGGCGGCGGCGCCCTGGTGCCGGGACATCAGTGCCCTGAGCTTGTTCACGCGTGCGGCGTCCATTCCTGACAGCGTCCCCTCCAGGACGTCCTGGGGGAGGTCCCGGAGGGTCTGCGCGCTGCGTTCCGGCAGCAGGCCCCGGATGAGTTCGTCGTACGACTCGGCGCGGTCCATGTGAATCACGATGAGTGCGCAGAGAGTTCGCATGGCCTTGAACGACAGTTCATATCCGCGTGGGTGCCGGTCGAGCTCATCGAAAATCAGCCGGAAGGCGGGAAGGAAGTCGAGCTGCCGTTCGTCCGGCACCTTGGTGAGTGAAGTGGACACATCACGGCGGTAGAAGATGCCGTGGAGGTCGACGACTCCGAAGGAGCGGGTCCGCAGGTGCAGCTTGTAGAACCACGGGCGGTCCTCGGCGGTGCGCAGGCTCTCGTCGAAGAACAGCGCGTCGGCTTCCAGGAGGCGCTCGCGGTCGTAGATGCCGGCCCAGGACTGCGGGTAGTCCATGAAGGTCGAGGCGTCCACCGGGCCGATGTAATCCACGGGATTCAGCGGAAGGGCCCGCGGGGCGAGCGGCGCCATGACTATCTTGCGCTTCCTGCCGTAGACCCGGACATGGCCGGTGCGCAGGAAATCGACGCCCGACTCGCTCATCCAGCCGACGAGTTGTGCGAGATATCCGGGGGCGTACCAGTCGTCCCCGTCGAGGAAGGTGAAGAAACGGCCGCGCGCTGCCGAGAGGCCGATGTTCCGGGTGGCCGAGATTCCCAGGTTGTACGGGTTGCGGATCAGTACGGCGCCGGGGATCCGCGGCACCATTTCCCGGAGTATCTCTGAAGTCCCGTCAACGGAACCGTCGTCCACGACGATGAACTCGAAATCCTCCCTGGCATTCAGCGCCAAGGACTTGAGTGCCGTCCGACAGTAGTCCCGCACGTCACACATGGCAACGATTACCGAAAGGGTCACCATCGAAAGTACTCACCTCATTCCCATTTCGTCCACACACCCCCCGGGAGGCGACCGGGACCGGCACCCCGCACGCCCCCTCCAGCCTACGATCAAGTAACGCGCCGCCATCATGACAGAACCACTCGAAGCCCCCGTACAATCACCCCGGTGTGACGTACAACTCCCCCGCCCGTCGAGGCCTTTCCGTGACACGTAAGGATCGGATCAGCATGTAAGGTCTAACGGGCCGCGCGGCAAACCCGCCGGCAAGCGCCCAGCCGCGGTCGTGTCGACGGCAGTTGGACACCACCCACCGACCCGGGAATCACCAGTGCGCATCCACGTGCTCGCAGACTCCGACACCCGCTGGAAATGGGGTGCGGGGCTGGCGGTGGGCCTGGCTCCCGGCAGTGAGGTGCACGCCCACATGCTGCGCGGCAGGAGCACTCCGACGGCGCGACAGCTGGCCGAGGTGGGCATCACCCCCGCCTCCATCACCGAGTCCACGCTGCCCGAGTTCGCGGCGGCCCCCGAACTGGACGCGGCGGACCTCGTCATCCTGGGCACGGTCGGCGGCTCGACCCATGCCGCCCTGCACGCGCTGGCCGCCCGGTTCCGCGGCGCCGTCCGCCGGCCGGTCCTCATGACCGGATACGTCGGCGTCGTCTACGAGAAAATGGCCGACGGTCTGCTGCTGCGCGCCGGCGCCGATATCGTCCTCGCCAACAGCCCTTTCGACCGACGGCGGTTCAGCGAGGTCTACGAACCCCTCGGAATTCCGGGCTCCTGCATCGTCCAGACCGCCCTCCCCTTCCTCGACCAAAGGCCCTACGACCCGAACCGGACGCACGCCCGGCACCCTTATACGGTGTGCTTCGCCGTGCAGCCCTCGGTGCCCGCCGACCGCAACGGCCGCCTCTACATGCTGCGCCGGGCGATATCCCACGCGCGGCTCCGCCCGGGACGCGACGTCCTCGTGAAACTCCGCAGCAAGCCGGGCGAGGCGACCACCCACGTCGAAGCGCACCACTACCAGGTCCTCGCGGACCAGCTGGAAGAACCGCTGCCCCGCAATCTGCATTTCGTCTACGGCAACATGTCGGAAACCCTGGACCGTACCGACCTGTTGGTGACGGTCAGTTCCACGGCCGCCCTCGAATCGATGCACCGCGGAATGCCCACCGCGATCCTGAGCGATCTGGGAGTGCGGGAAATACACGGGAACCACTATTTCGTCGGTTCCGGCTGCGTCACCGACTGGTCCGCCATAGACGAGGGCGCGGCCCCGCTCGCGCACGAGTCCTGGACCGCCGACCAGGGAATCCGCGCCGTGGACCCGTTCGGCGAACTGCGGACGCGGATCGGGGAATTGCTGGACCGTCCGCTGCCCCCGATATCCCCCTATTACACGGCCGACAGCGCCCCCGAGTACGTCGGCGCGCTGCTGCGCCGCCGGGGCCTGAACCCGGACGGCTCCCCCGGAGCGGGCGCCACGGCGCGCTCCAGTGGGCCGATGCGGCGCACCTCGCGCCGCGTCCTGAAGGTCGCCTACCAGTTCGGCGTCCAGCGCGTGGCGCCGAAGATCCAGCAGTGGGGCGGCGTGTGACCGCCCCGCGCACCGAACCCGCCTCCGGAGAGAACCCTGTGAACGTCACCGCCGTCATACCCGCCCGGGGCGGCTCCAAGGGCATCCCCGGCAAGAACGTCGCCGAGGTCGGCGGGGTCCCCCTCGTCGCCCGCGCCGTGCGCGCCTGCCTGGGCGCGGTCCACGTGACCCGGGTCGCGGTGTCCACCGACGACGCGGCGATCGCCGCCGCGGCCCGGGCGGCCGGCGCGGAGGTGGTCGAGCGCCCCGCCGAGCTGGGCTCCGACGAGGCCTCCAGCGAATCGGCGCTGCTGCACGCGCTGGACCGGCTGGAGGAACGGCACGGGGAACCCGTGGACGTCCTGGTCTTCGTCCAGTGCACCAGCCCCTTCGTCACCGCGCAGGAGGTGGACGCGGCGGTCCACGCGGTGGTGCGCGACGGCGCCGACTCCGCGTTCACCGCCGTGCCCTTCCACGGCTTCCTGTGGACCGCCGAGCCCGGCACCGGACCCGGCCACCGCGCGCACGGCGTCAACCACGACAGCGCCGTACGCCAGCGCCGCCAGGACCGTACGCCCGAATACCTGGAGTCGGGGGCCGTCTACGCGATGCGCGCCGACGGCTTCCGCCGCCACGGCCACCGCTTCTTCGGCCGGACCCAGCTCGTCCCCACCGCACCGGAGCGGGCCATCGAGATCGACGAGCCCGGCGACCTCGACCGGGCCCGCGCCCTCGCGCCCCTCCTGGACCCGCAGCAGACCCCGGCGGCCCCGTCGTCGCCGGCCCCCTCGCAGTACCTCGGAAAGGAACTCTGAACAGTGGTGCACAGCAACCGGATCCGCCGGATCGGGAACAAGGAGGTCGGCACGGGCCGGCCCACCTATGTGATCGGCGAGATCGGGATCAACCACAACGGTGAGCTCGCCAACGCCCTGGCGCTCATCGACGCGGCCGCCGACGCGGGCTGTGACGCGGTGAAGTTCCAGAAGCGCACGCCCGAGATATGCACCCCGCGCGACCAGTGGGACATCGAGCGCGACACCCCCTGGGGCCGGATGACGTACATCGACTACCGCCACCGCGTCGAGTTCGGCGAGGACGAGTACCGCGCCGTCGACGAGCACTGCCGCGAGCGCGGCATCGCCTGGTTCGCCTCCCCCTGGGACACCGAGGCCGTCACCTTCCTGGAGAAGTTCGACGTCCCCGCCCACAAGGTGGCCTCCGCCTCGCTGACGGACGACGAACTGCTGCTCGCCCTGCGCGCCACCGGCAAGACGGTCATCCTGTCCACCGGCATGTCCACCCCGCAGCAGATCCGGCACGCCGTCGAGGTGCTCGGCAGCGAGAACATCGTGCTGCTGCACGCCACCTCCACCTACCCGGCGAAGGCCGAGGAGCTGAACCTGCGGGTCATCAACAGCCTGGAGGCGGCCTACCCGAACGTGCCCGTCGGCTACTCCGGCCACGAGACCGGCCTGCAGACCACGGTGGCCGCAGTCGCCATGGGTGCCTGCGCCGTCGAGCGGCACATCACCCTCGACCGCGCCATGTGGGGCTCCGACCAGGCCGCCTCCGTCGAACCCGGCGGCCTCGCCCGCCTCGTACGCGACATCCGCACCATCGAGACCGCCCTCGGCGACGGCGTCAAGAAGGTCTACGCGTCCGAGCTCGGCCCCATGAAGAAGCTCCGCCGCGTCCAGCACACCCTCCCCGCCGAGGGCGTGACGACCACGGCATGAGCGACACCCTCGCCCTGGTGGAGAGCCCGGCTCAACTACTGAACGTCCTGGAGTGGGCCCACGTCCACCCGGGCGAGGCAGCGTCCCTCACCGTCGCCGTCCTCCAGCCGACGGACCCGCGCTCGCGCGCGCAGGTCCGCCGGCTGTGCCGGTTCGCCTCCCAGGCCAAGGTGGCCTGGCGGCGCTACGAGGTCCGCGCGGGCTACCTGGGGCGGGCGGGTGAACTGATGCGCCTGGGCCGGGCGGTGGCCGCGGCCGAACGGCTGGTCATCGGGGACCTGTTCTCCCGCACCATCCAGCTCCTGCTGCCCCGCTCCAAGGCCCGCGAGGTCGTCGTGGTGGACGACGGCACCGCCACCACCGAACTGGTCAGCCTGCTGACGTACGGGCAGCAGCTGACCCGGTGGCACCAGGGCGACCTCAAGCCCTCCGCCGCCAAGGGCGGCCCCGTCAACCGCTGGCTGGCCCGGGAGGGACTGGAGCGCGCCGTCTTCTTCACCTGCATGCCCGTGACCGCTCCCCCGGGCACCGAGGTGCGGCCCAACGACTACGCCTGGAGCCGGGAGACCTTCGGGCCCGTCCGGGTGCGCCCCGGGGCCGACCTGGCGGGCAGCTCCCTCGTGGAGACCGGGGTCGTCGACCAGGACCGGTACATCGACGCCATCGGCTGGATCGCCCGCTCCCGCGCGGCGGGCCGCTATCTGGCGCACCGCCGGGAGAGCCCGCAGAAGCTGGAGCGGATCGCCGTGGCCACGGGCCTGGAGATCGTCCACCCCGAACTGCCCCTGGAACTGACCGCGCTGACCGAGCCCATCGGGCAGTCCGTGCTGACCTTCGCGTCCACCGTTGCGTACACCCTCCCGATCGTGCTGGGCAGTTCGCCGGTGCGGGTGGAGCTGTGCGAGATAGACGATGCCTGGATCACCCCCGACACGGCGGAGCGCTCGGTGGACTTCCTGCGGCGGATCTCCGCCCTGGCGGTGGACCGGCACGGCCTGGCCCGGATCCCGCCGCAGCCGAACGGCCGGGCGAGGACGCTCTCCTAGGCCCGGTCGTCAAAGGGTCAGAACCGCTGCCAGCGGCCCAGGGACAGCGAGGAGCCGTCCTTCTGGCGGTTGACGAGCAGTTCGCCGCGGGCGCTGATCGAGGCGATGACGACCAGGCCGTACGCGTCGACGGCGAGGGCCGGGGACTCCAGGCACTCCTCGCCGATCTCGGTCCACCACAGTCCGGCGGCCTCGTGCTCGGTGGGGTACGCCGCGAGGGCGGTGCGGCCGCCTGCGGTGCGGTGGGCCAGCACCGTGCAGTCGTAGCCGTCGACCACCGCGCGGGCGGCGGCGACGGCGCCATAGCCCGGTCCGCCGCCGAGGGCCAGCACCCCGGCGCCCTCGCGGTAGCCGAACACCCCGCTGCCGTCGGCCGCGTGCCAGAAGTGGGTGACCCGGCCCGGGGAGGTCTCCAGGACGCAGAGCGAGCCGTCCTGGGCCAGGCAGGGGACGTCCTCCCCCTTGACCAGCGGGCCGCCGGGCGCGCTCTGGGCCCACAGCGAGATGCCCTTCTCACCCGGGGCGGCGAACCGGACCCGGCCCTCGGCGGTGGAGGCGGCGCAGGCCCCCTCGAAGGTCTTGCTGCCGCGCAGGTCGTCCCACGCGCCCCAGCCGCCCTTCTTGTCCTGGCGCCGTACGTGGACCCCGCGCCCGGCGTTGCGCACGAACACGTGCGGTGCGCCCTGGGCGTCGACCGCGAGGGCCGGCGGCCCGCCGCGGTGGGACATGTCGGGCTTGCGGTAGAGGGTGCCCAGCGATTCCCAGGGGCCCATCGGACGGCCGCTCTGGTACTGCACCGCGTGGTGGTAGGTGACGGTGTCCACCTCCCCGGTCCGGCGCCTGCGCCGGCCGACGAAGTGGGCGTACCCGTCGGGGCCCTGGCCCACGGCGAGGTCGGTCAGCTCCTCGGCGGGGAAGAGGTCGGGGCCGCTCCAGCCGGGGCCGCCGGGGGCGCGCTCGGTCCAGCGCAGCAGTCCGCCCTCGGTGCGCGCGTAGGCGGTGAGCCGTCCGTCCTTGCCGGCCAGGAGCCAGCGGCCGCGTACGGGGCCCAGCGCCACGGTGTTCCAGTCGCGCGCGGGGGCCGGTGCGGGAGGTCCGGCGGGGCGGCGGGTGGATGTGGGCGAATTGCGCCTGGATCGCGTTGCCATGAACCGCCAGCAACCCTTCCCCTTCACCATTCGAACGGAATCAGGATACCCCGGGGGTCTTCTGGCGCGATCCTGCGCTTATGTTGTTGCCCGCGAGATTCCCCGCATCCCGTTCGGAAGGCCGGTCCCGGGCATGACCTCAGACACCACCGCCACGACGACCCCGACCGAGGGCGACGCGTCCGGCGGGCGCGCCCCGCGCCCGGCCCGTTCGCGCGCCGGCCGGATCCGGCGCGGGCTGGCCTGGACGGCGGCCGTCGTGGTCCTCGGCGCGGCGGGTGGGGGATGGTGGCTCTACAGCCACCTCAACGGCAACATCGCCAGCGTCGACCTGGACAAGGCGATCGGCACCGACAACCGGCCGGCGAAGGTCGTCGAGAACGCGCAGAACGTCCTGGTCCTCGGCTCCGATTCGCGTGCCGGGGCCAACGGGGCGCTGGACCACGGCGACGTCAGCGGGGCCCGCTCGGACACCGCGATGCTGGTGCACATACCCGAGGGCCGGGCCAGGGCCACCGCGGTGAGCATCCCGCGCGACACCCTCATCTCCCGGCCCGAGTGTAAGGACAAGGACGGAAGAAACGTTCCGGCAGCGAACCGCGTGATGTTCAACTCCGTCTACTCGGTGGCCGGTCCGGCCTGCGTGGTCAAGACGGTGGAGCAGCTGTCCGGGATCCGCGTGGACCACTTCGTCGAGGTGGACTTCGCCGGGTTCAAAGGCCTGGTGGACGCGCTCGGCGGGGTCACCGTCACCCTGGACCGGCCGATGAGCGGCGCGAAGGGCGGTCTGAAGCTGGACGCGGGCACGCACCGCCTCAACGGCACGGACTCGCTGAAGTTCGTCCGTACCCGCTACGGGTACGGCGACGGCAGCGACCTCGGACGCATAGGCCTCCAGCAGCAGTTCATGCTCGCGATGCTGTCCGAGATCAAGAAGCAGGACGCCCTCGGCAACCCGGCCCGGCTCTACAAGCTCGCCGACGCCGGCACCAAGTCGCTGACCACCGACTCCGATCTGGCCTCCCTCACCGCGCTGTCCGACTTCGCGCGGAGCATGAAGGGCGTGGACCCGTCCACCATGGAGACCATCATGCTGCCGGTCGCCTACGACAAGGTGGACCCCAACCGGGTCGTCATCGCGCAGGAACAGGCCTCCCAGCTGTGGGAGGCCCTGCGCACCGACCAGAAGATCCCCGCCTCGGCGAAGGACTCCCCCGCCAAGGGCGGCTCGGGCAAGGCCCCGAAGGAACCGAAGGCCTCGCCCTCGCCGTCCGCCGGCTAGGTCCGTCTCCCTAACGGTGCTCGACCCGTACGTCCTCACCCCGGCCCAGCCGGCTGTGGCCGCGGCCGTAGAGGAAGTAGACGGCGATGCCGATCACCATCCAGACGCCGAAGCGGATCCAGGTCTCGGCCGGCAGGTTGAGCATCAGCCAGAGCGAGGCCGCGATCGACACGATCGGGATCACCGGCACCCAGGGGGTGCGGAAGGCCCGGTGCAGGTCGGGGCGGGTCTTGCGCAGGATGATCACGCCGAGGGCGACGAGCACGAAGGCGAACAGGGTGCCGATGTTCACCAGTTCCGCGAGCTTCTCCAGGCTGGTGAAGCCCGCGACGATGGCGATGATCCCGCCGAGCAGGATGGTCGCCCGGTAGGGGGTGCGGTACTTGGGGTGGGTGACGGAGAAGACGCGCGGCAGCAGTCCGTCACGGCTCATCGCGAAGAACACGCGGGTCTGCCCGAGCAGCAGGATCATGCACACGGTGATCAGACCGACCGCCGCCCCGAGGCTGATGGCACCGGAGAAGAAGGGCTGGTTCACCGACTTGAAGGCTTCGGCCAGTGGCGCCGTCGCCGACATCTCCGAGTACTTCTGCATACCGGTGACCACCAGCGTCACCGCCACGTAGAGCACGGTGCAGACCAGCAGCGAGCCGAGGATGCCGCGGGGCATGTCCCGCTGGGGGTTCTTGGTCTCTTCGGCGGCCGTGGCCACGACGTCGAAGCCGATGAAGGCGAAGAAGATGAGGGAGGCCGCCGTGAAGATGCCCATGACGCCGAAGTTGGTGGGCGCGTAGCCGAAGAGCAGCTGGACCAGTGGCGTGTGCAGGCCGCTGCCCGCCTCCTGCGGCTGGGCCGGAGGGATGAACGGCGAGTAGTTGTCGGCCTTGATGAAGAACAGGCCCGCGACGATGACCAGCAGGACCACGAAGACCTTGATGGCGACCACGACCGCGGTGATCCGCGCCGAGAGCTTCGTCCCGACGACCAGGATCGCGGTCAGCACCAGGACCAGCAGGAAGGCCAGCAGGTCGAAACTTCCTCCGGCGTCGGGCCCGGCGAGTGCCTTGGGCAGGTCCCAGCCGAGGTTGGTGTGCATGAGGTGGCGCACGTACCCGGACCAGCCGACCGCCACGACGGCGGTGCCTAGCGCGAACTCCAGCACCAGGTCCCAGCCGATGATCCAGGCGGGCAGCTCACCGATCGAGGCGTAGGAGAAGGTGTACGCCGAACCGGCCACCGGCACGGTGGAGGCGAACTCGGCGTAGCAGAGCGCTGCGAGAGCGCAGACGATGCCCGCTGCGACGAAGGCGAGGGCAGTGGCGGGTCCGGCATTGTTGCGTGCTGCGATGCCCGTGAGCACGAAGATGCCGGTGCCGATGATGACGCCCACACCGAAGACCGTCAGGTCCCAGGCGGAGAGCGACTTGCGGAGCGCGTGTTCCGGCTCCTCCGTGTCGCGGATGGACTGCTCCACCGTCTTGGTGCGGAAGACGCTGTTCAGATCCTTGCTCACCGACGCACCTCCGAAAGGTGACGACGCACGAACGGGCCGGGAGGCCCACCCCTTCAAGGGTGATCTCCCGGCCCGTGACGTGCAACCGCGCGGCGATCTAGTCGACGGTGGCGGCCGGCTCGTTCTCGAAGCGCCCGTCCAGCTTCGCCACGAGTCCGGTGACCTGGCGGGCGATGTCCGGAGCGGTCAGGCCGATCTCGGCCATGATCTCCTTGCGCAGCGCGTGGTCGAGGAAGCGCTGCGGGATGCCGAAGTCGCGCAGCGGCACGTCGACGCCGGCGTCGCGCAGGGCCTGCGCGACGGCGGCGCCGACGCCGCCGGTACGGCCGTTGTCCTCGACGGTGACGACCACCCGGTGGCGCTCGGCGAGCGGGGCCATGGCCTCGTCCACCGGCTTCACCCAGCGGGGGTCGACCACGGTCGTCGAGATCCCCTGCTTGTCGAGCAGGTCGGCGATCTCCAGGCACATCGGGGCGAGGGCGCCGACCGAGACGAGCAGTACGTCCGGCCGGGTGACCTCGGCGCCGGGGGCGCGCAGCACGTCCATGCCGCCGATCCGGCCGACGGCCGGGACGGCCGGTCCGACGACGCCCTTGGAGTAGCGCACGACGGTGGGGGCGTCCTTGACCGCGACGGCCTCGCGCAGCTGCGCGCGCAGCTGCTCGGCGTCACGCGGGGCGGCGAGCCGCAGGCCCGGGACGACCTGGAGGATGGACATGTCCCACATGCCGTTGTGGGAGGCGCCGTCGTCACCGGTGACGCCGGCCCGGTCCAGGACGAAGGTGACCCCGCACTTGTGCAGGGCGACGTCCATCAGGACCTGGTCGAAGGCGCGGTTGAGGAAGGTCGCGTAGACGGCGAAGACCGGGTGGACGCCGCCGCTGGCCAGGCCCGCCGCGGACGTGGCGCCGTGCTGTTCGGCGATGCCCACGTCGTAGATGCGGTTCGGGAAGGCCTCGGCGAACTTGTTGAGGCCGACCGGGTGGAGCATGGCGGCGGTGATGCCGACGATGTCCTCGCGCTCGTGGCCGAGCTCGACCATCTCGTCGGCGAAGACGGAGGTCCAGCTGGCCGCGGCCGTCTTCACGGGCAGACCGGTGTCCGGGTGGATCACGCCGACCGCGTGGAAACGATCCGCCTCGTGCTCCAGGGCCGGGGTGTAGCCCCGTCCCTTCTGGGTGAGGCAGTGCACGATGACCGGGCCGCTGAAGCGCTTGGCGCGCGTCAGGGCGGACTCCAGGGCCTCGATGTCGTGGCCGTCGATGGGCCCGATGTACTTCAGGCCGAGGTCCTCGAACATGCCCTGCGGGGCGATGAAGTCCTTGAGGCCCTTCTTGGCGCCGTGCAGGGTCTCGTACAGCGGCTTCCCGACGACCGGGGTGCGCTCCAGGAGGTCCTTGCCGCGGGCCAGGAAGCGCTCGTAGCCGTCCGTGGTGCGCAGGGTCGCGAGGTGGTTCGCGAGGCCGCCGATGGTGGGGCCGTACGAACGCTCGTTGTCGTTGACGACGATGACCAGCGGGCGGTCCTTGGCGGCGGCGATGTTGTTCAGCGCCTCCCAGGCCATGCCGCCGGTCAGCGCGCCGTCGCCGATGACGGCGGCGACGTGGTGGTCCTCGCGGCCGAGCACCTCGTTGGCCTTGGCGAAGCCGTCGGCCCAGCCCAGCACCGTGGAGGCGTGCGAGTTCTCGATCACGTCGTGCTCGGACTCGGCGCGGGAGGGGTAGCCGGACAGGCCGCCCTTGCTGCGCAGGTCGGAGAAGTCCTGGCGGCCCGTGAGCAGCTTGTGGACGTAGGCCTGGTGGCCGGTGTCGAAGAGGACCTTGTCCTTGGGCGATTCGAAGACCCGGTGCAAGGCGATCGTCAGTTCGACCACGCCGAGGTTGGGGCCGAGGTGCCCGCCGGTCTTGGAGACGGCGTCGACGAGGAAGGACCTGATCTCGGCCGCGAGCTGGTTGAGCTCCTCCTGGCCGAGCCCGTCCAGATCGCGCGGTCCCTTGATGCGGGTCAGCAGCACCCGTGCCTCCTTGCAGTTGCTTGCCGGGCTGTCGAGTCTAATGTTCCGCCCGCGGGGGCGGTCATCGGGCGGTACCGCGAGGGTCACACCTTTGTCATACCTGTACACCTCATCCGGGAATCACACCTCCCAAACGGGCGTATATCCGTACAGTTGTGCGCATCGATCTACGCACAGGTGCCCGGTGCCACACGAAGTGGCACCGGGCACTGTGACGGGTCTTACCGTCCCGCATGGCCCCGGGGGGCCCGCGGTCAGGCGCGTCCTGCGGTCTTCTGGGTCTTGCGCGTCACCGAGTCGATGACGACCGTGGCCAGCAGTACGGCGCCGGTGATCATGTACTGGATGGGCGTCGCGATGCCCTCCAGGGCCAGACCGTACTGGATGGAGGTGATGACCATGACGCCGAGGAGGGCGTTCCAGGTCCGGCCCCGGCCGCCGAAGAGGCTGGTGCCGCCGATGACGGCCGCCGCGATGACGTTCATCAGCAGGTCGCCGGCGCCGGCGCTCTGGTTGGCCGCCGCGATCTTGGAGGCCCAGAAGAGCCCGCCGACGGCGGCGAAGGTGCCGGCGATGGAGAACACGGCGATCCGGATCCCGGCCACGTTGATGCCCGCGCGGCGGGAGGCCTCGACGCTGCCGCCGAGGGCGAAGACGTTGCGGCCGAAGGTGGTGCGGCGCAGCAGGAAGTCCGTGCCGACCAGCGCCACCACGAAGAGCACCACCGCGAGCGGCAGGCCCTTGTACTGGTTGAACACGACGGCGGGCCCGAAGGTGAAGAGCGCGAGCACGCCGGTGCGCAGCAGGATCTCGGTCAGCGGCCGCGAGGGGACCCCGGCGGCCTCCCTGCGGCGGTTGTCGAAGAAGGTGGCGAGGAAGTATCCGGCCACGGCGAGCGCCGCCAGACCGTATCCGGCCGCCACGTCCGAGAAGTAGTACGTGGTCAGCTGGCCGACGACGCCGTCGGGGTCGAGGTTGATGGTGCCGTTGCTGCCGAGGATCTGCAGCATCGCGCCCGACCAGAACAGCAGGCCGGACAGGGTGACCGCGAAGGCCGGGGCGCCGATCTTGGCGAAGAAGAAGCCGTGGATCGCGCCGATGAGGGCGCCGCCGGCGACGGCGGCGAGGATCGCGAGCCACTCGTTCACGCCGTGGGTCACGGCGAGGACGGCGACGATCGCGCCCGAGACACCGCTGACGGAGCCGACGGAGAGGTCGATCTCGCCGAGCAGCAGCACGAAGATGATGCCGACGGCCATCATGCCGGTGGCGACCATCGTGATCGCGATGTTGGTGAGGTTCTCCGGGGAGAGGAAGTTCGAGTTCAGGCTCTGGAAGATGCTCCAGATGACGATCAGGCCGAGGACGACCGGGAGGGAGCCCAGGTCGCCGGCCTTCAGCTTGCGCCCGAACTCGTTGAGGTAGCCGCTCAGGCCCTGTTCGCGCACGAGCAGGCGGGGGTCCACGGCGGGGATGGCGTCCGCCGCCGCTGCCGGGTTGACCGGGTCGACGTGCTGCTGCGTCCCCTTGTCGAGGGGGTCGGCGGCAGGCTGGTGGGTGCTCACTTGCGGGCCTCCCCGGTACGGGCCGCCCGGCGGGTCACGGCGTTGTCCGTGGCCCCGGTGATGGCGGAGATGATCTCTTCCTGCGAGGTGTCGGCGACATCGAAGACACCGTTGTTGCGGCCCAGCCGCAGCACCGCCACCTTGTCGGCGACGGCCTTCACATCGGCCATGTTGTGGCTGATGAGGATGACGGCGTGGCCGCGCTCGCGCAGCCGCTCCACCAGGTCGAGGACCTGTGCGGTCTGCTCGACGCCGAGGGCGGCGGTGGGCTCGTCGAGGATGACGAGCTTGGGCTCGCCGAGCATCGAACGGGCGATCGCCACGGTCTGGCGCTGACCGCCCGAGAGCGAGGCGATGGGGATCCGGACACTGGGGATCCGGATGGACAGGGTGGTCAGGAGCTCGCGGGCGCGGCGCTCCATCTCCACCTCGTCGAGGACGCCGAAGCGCTTGAGCTCACGGCCGAGGAAGAGGTTGCCGACGACGTCGATGTTGTCGCACAGCGCGAGGTCCTGGTAGACCGTCGCGATGCCCAGGTTCTGGGCGTCGTGGGGCTTGCCGATGGAAACCGGACGGCCCTCCCACTCGATGACGCCGTCATCGATGGGGTGCACGCCGGCGATCGTCTTGACCAGCGTGGACTTGCCGGCGCCGTTGTCGCCGACCAGGGCGACCACCTCACCGGAGTGGATTTCGAGTTCTACGTCGGTCAGGGCCTGGACGGCGCCGAACCGCTTCGAAACCCCTCGCAACGCCAGCACGGGCGCAGCGGACACATGAACCATCTCCTTCGCCGCCTGACCGGCGGGGATGTCGTGCAAAAGAGCAGGAGCGGGGCGGATGGGGGGACACGGAAAGAAGGTGAATCGTTTCTGCCCGGCGCCCCGCAGGTGGCGGGATGAAGGTGCGGGGCGCCGGGCAGGCGCGGGGGCGTCTCGCGGGAGGAGACGCTTCTTCACGGGAGCGTTCGCGCGCGGGGCCTCGGAGGGCCTCCTCGGGGCCCCTCGGGGACCCCGGCGGACGGACCTACTTCAGGCCGAGGGTGGCGCAGGCGGCCGCGTACTTGTCGGTGCAGATCTCTTCGACCGTGTAGACGCCGTCCTTGACGACGGTGTCCTTGATGTTGGTCTTGGTGAGCGAGACCACCGGGATCAGCACGGACGGCACGGCCTTGGTGGTCGGGCTGTCGATGTTGTTGTTGATGATCCCGTCGATCTTCTCGCCCTTGGCGAGGGCGACGGCCATCTCGGCGGCGGCCGAGGCCTCCGGGGCGTACGGCTTGTAGACGCTCATGAACTGCTCGCCCGCCACGATGCGCTGCACACCGGCGAGTTCGGCGTCCTGGCCGGTGACCGGGGGAAGCGGGGAGAGCCCGGCGGCCTTGAGGGCGGTGATGATGCCGCCGGCCATGCCGTCGTTGGCGGAGTAGACGCCGATCACCTTGTCCTTGCCGAGAGCCGAGAGCGCTCCCGCCATGTTGGTGTTGGCGTTCTCCGGCTTCCACTCCTTGGTGTCGTACTCCTTGCCGATGGTCACCTTGCCGTCGAGGACGGAGTGCGCGCCCTTCTTGAACAGCGCGGCGTTCGGGTCGGTGACGGAGCCGTTCATCATGACGATCTGGCCGTCCTTGGCCTTGTCGCCCAGGGCCTCCAGGAGCGCCTTGCCCTGGACCTTGCCGACCTCTTCGTTGTCGAAGGAGGTGTAGGCGTCGATCGGGCCCTCGGCCAGGCGGTCGTAGGCGACGACCGGGATGCCGGCGTCCTTGGCCTTCTTGACCGCGCCGGCGATGGCCTTGGCGTCGACCGCGTCGACGATCAGGACGTTCACCTTGTTGGTGATCATCGTGTCGACCTGCGAGTTCTGCGTGGTCGCGTCCTGCTTGGCGTTGGCGTAGACGACCTCGGCCTTGCCGCCCGTGAGATCGGCGACCTTCTTCTCGATCAGCGGCTTGTCGAACTTCTCGTAGCGCGCGGTCTGGTTCTCCGGCAGGAGCAGACCGACCTTGATCGCGTCACCGGCGGCGGCACCCGTGGGCTTCTTCTCCCCGCCCGCTTCCTTGGCACTGCCACAGGCGGCCAGCGAGACGGCCATGGCACCGGCGGCGACGGCTACGGCGGCTCTACGCATACGCGTGTTCATTGGTTGAACCTCCCTGACGAGGCCGCAACACCGCGGCCGAGGTGGGTGTGAGTCAACCCCGGCCGCGAGTTTGTCGTCAAGGAGTGAATCCTTAACGAGATGACAACGGTGCCATCCGTTATCTAACTGAAGACATGACTGCGGGGGCGCGTACTCCGATCCCATTTTCCGCCAAAAGCGTCGAATCGCCCATCTCGCTGAGTACGAGGGCCAGTGCGCCGAGCACTTCCGCACGGCCGCCCAGCGACCCCGTCAGCACCGACAACTGCCGGGCCGCGCTGGGGATCGCGTACCTCCCCACGGATTCGCGGATCGGGGCCAGCACGAGCTCGCCCGCCTCGGCCAGCGAGCCCCCCAGCACCACCCGGCTCGGGTTCAGGAGGTTGCAGAGGCTGGCCACCCCGCTGCCCACGTGCCGCCCGACGTCACTGATGACCCGGCGGCAGCCCGGGTCCCCCTCCCGCGCCAGCTCGACCACGCGCTCCATCGTCAACTCCGGGCCGTGACTGCCCTGGAGGAGCGGCAGCACGTAGCGGGCGGCCGCGAAGGTCTCCAGGCAGCCGCGGTTGCCGCAGCGGCAGACCGGACCGGACTCGTCCAGGGTGATGTGCCCGATCTCCCCGGCGGTGCCGCCCGGTCCCCGGTAGATCTGCCCGTTGATCACCAGGCCCGCGCCCACGCCGCTGGCCACCTTGATGTACGCCAGGTCCTTGACCCCCCGGCCGCTCCCCCAGACCAGCTCGCCGAGCGCCCCGAGGTTCGCGTCGTTGTCCACGTAGACGGGCACGCCGAGGCGCTGCGAGAGTTCCCGGCGCGGATTGATCCCGGCCCAGCCCGGCAGGATCGCGGTCGAGCCCAGGGTGCCGGACTCCACGTCGATGGGGCCGGGGACGCCGAGCCCGACGCCGATGACCTTGTCCCGGCCCACGCCGACGCCCTCGATCAGCCGGCCGACCAGCGCCTCCGCCCGGTCGAACCCGTCCACCCAGGAGGCGTCCACGTCCAGCGGCTCGGTCTCCTCGGCCAGCACCTGGTGCGCGAGGTTGCCGACGGCCACCCGCAGGTGGGTGTGGCCGAAGTCCACGCCGATCACGATGCCCGCGTCCCCGCTGAGCGAGACGCTGCGGGCCCGCCGGCCACCGGCCGAGGTGTCCGTGACCTCGACGGTCCCGCCCTCCTTGAGCTCACGGACGATGTTGGAGACCGTGGCCGCCGACAGTCCGGTGGTGCGGGCGATCTCCGCCTGGGTCAGCGAACCCGCGAGGCGCACGGCCCGCACGACGCGTTCGAGGTTCGCGCGATGCAGCGAGGACTGCGATCCGGGAGTCTGCACGACTCATCCACTCCTGCCCATAAGCGACGGCCAGCCGTCGCCCCCCGGCCGGTCGTCGCGGCTGCGTGCTCCGAGACCCCGGCGTCTCTCCAACTTGTGAACCTTAAGTCGAGCCTTTGGGTATCCAGACGTCAAGAGGCTGACGCAGCACGAATCGGACACCAGCGGCCAAAAGGAGGAACAGGGGTCTCCTGGATCGTGCTACGGTCGCTGAGGCGCCGGTCCTCTGCGGCCTTTCCGGCCGGACCTGGCGACCTGTGATGACGGCGCTACGCAAGGAGGTGTTCGGGATGAGTCCCGATCGAAGTCTTTGCAGCGCTCGTGTCCGCTGACCCGTTGATCAGCTGACCTCCACCTGAAAGCGCACGGCGGTACTCCGCCGTCTGCGTGCATCCTTTCACTCCTTCCGCATGCCCTGCACCTCGTGACGGGCTGCGTCACCCATGCCCTGCGGCGCGTCCCCGGCCTTCCGCGCCCCCGCGCGCCGCACCACGATCACTCCACGTGACCGATCGGCTCCGTGCCGCCCGGACACCCGTGGAGGGAGGTATTCGTCATGACCATGCTCACCCCTCGTTCCCCCACGAAGCTCGCCCCGCCGGGCCGCTCCCGCCGCGAGCGCAAGGCCGCCGAGCTCGAAGCCGCCACCCGCCTCGTCGGCGAGCGCCTCGCCGCCATCAGCTCCGCCCCCGCCGTCAGCGCCCTCCAGGGCGCGGACACCTCGCGCAACGGCCTCACCCACGCCGAGGCGGCGCTGCGCCTGGGGCGGCACGGCGCCAACACCGTCGCCCACGAGCGCGCCCCGCACTGGTCCGTCCAGCTCGCGAAGGCGTTCTGGAACCCCTTCATCGGCGTACTGGTCTTCCTGGCCGCCGTCATGTTCTGGCAGGATCCCGCGGACCCCGGCGTTCTCATCCTCTCCGTGATGGTCGGGCTCAGCGGACTGCTGCGCTTCTGGCAGGAGTACCGCTCCGGCCGGGCCGCCGAGGCGCTGAAGAAGCTCGTCACCACCACCTGCGCGGTGCAGCGCCGGGCCGGCACCGGCTCGGGCCCCACCACCTTCGAGGTGCCCATGGACCAGGTGGTCCCGGGCGACCTGGTCAAGCTGGCCGCCGGTGACCTGATCCCGGCCGACCTGCGGATCATCCGCTCGAAGGACCTGATGGTCTCCCAGGCCGCGCTCTCTGGCGAGTCCCTGCCGGTGGCCAAGGCCGACACCCGCGCCGACGACCTCGGCCAGCACACCACCACCGACCCGGTGGAGGCCGACAACCTCTGCCTGATGGGCACCTCCGTCACCTCCGGCACCGCGACCGGCGTGGTCGTCGCCACCGGCGCCGACACCTACTTCGGCTCGATGGCCGGCTCGCTGGTCGGTGAGCGCCCGCAGACCAACTTCGACAACGGCGTGCGCCGGGTCAGCTTCCTGCTGATCCGCTTCATGCTGGTGATGGTCCCCGTCGTCTTCATGATCAACGGCTTCACCAAGGGCGACTGGAACGAGGCCTTCCTCTTCGGTGTCGCCGTCGCGGTGGGCCTGACCCCCGAGATGCTGCCGATGGTGGTCTCCGCCAACCTGGCACGCGGCGCGGTGGCCATGTCCAAGCGGAAGGTCGTCGTCAAGCGGCTCAACGCGATCCAGAACCTGGGCGCGATGGACGTCCTGTGCACCGACAAGACCGGCACCCTCACCGAGGACCGGATCGTCCTGGACCGCTACCTGGACGTCCACGGCAACGAGGACGCGGAGGTCCTGGAGTACGGGTACCTCAACGCCCACTTCCAGACGGGCCTGCGGAACCTGATGGACCAGGCGGTCGTCGACCGCGTGGACGAGGCCGAGGAGGTTGTCGTCGACGCACGGTTCTCGATGGTCGACGAGATCCCCTTCGACTTCGCCCGGCGCCGGATGTCCGTGGTCCTCAACCGCAACAGCGTGCTCGGCGCGGGCGGCCGTGCCGAGCACGTGATGATCACCAAGGGTGCGGTCGAGGAGGTGCTCGGCCTGTGCACCCATATGAGGGACCGCGGCGAGAGGGTCGAACTGACCGAGCAGCTGCGCTGGCACGTCACCCGGATCGCCGAGGACAACAACCGGCGGGGGCTGCGGGTCCTGGCCGTCGCCACCCGTACGGTCGCCGCCCCGCGCGACACCTACTCCGTCGCCGACGAGGACGGTCTGACCCTGATCGGCTTCCTCGCCTTCCTCGACCCGCCGAAGGCCTCCGCGGCCGCGGCCCTGCGCGGCCTGGCCGACAAGGGCATCGCGGTCAAGGTGGTCACCGGCGACAACGAGCTGGTGGCGGCCCGGGTCTGCGCCGACGTCGGCATCGAGGTCGGCCACGTGGTCGCGGGCGCCGAGCTGGACGGCCTCGACGAGGCGGCACTGCGCGCGCTGGCCGCCCGTACGACGGTCTTCGCCAAGGTCAACCCGGTCCAGAAGGCCCGTATCGTGCGGGCCCTGCAGGCCGAGGGGCACACGGTGGGCTTCCTCGGGGACGGGATCAACGACGCGGCGGCACTGCGTGACGCCGACGTCGGCATCTCGGTCGACACCGCCGTCGACATCGCCAAGGAGTCGGCGGACATCATCCTGCTGGAGAAGGACCTGACGGTCCTGGAGCAGGGGGTCGTCCAGGGCCGGACCACCTTCGGCAACACCATCAAGTACATCAAGATGACGGCCTCGTCGAACTTCGGCAACGTCTTCTCGGTGCTGGTGGCCAGCGCCTTCATCCCCTTCCAGCCGATGCTCGCGATCATGCTGCTGGTGCAGAACCTGGTCTACGACATCGCCCAGCTGGCCACCCCGTGGGACCGGATGGACGAGGAGTACCTGCGCAAGCCGCGGAACTGGGACGCCAAGGGCATCTTCCGCTTCATGGTGACCATCGGGCCCATCAGCTCGGTCTTCGACATCGCCATGTTCGTGATCATGTGGAACGTCTTCTCCGCCGACAGCGAGGCCGCCCAGTCGCTCTTCCAGTCCGGCTGGTTCGTCGAGGGCCTGCTCTCGCAGACGCTGGTCGTCCACATGATCCGCACCCGCAGGATCCCCTTCCTCCAGTCGCGCGCCTCCTGGCCGGTGATGGTGATGACCGTCCTCGCGGTGCTGACCGGACTCTGGCTGCCCTTCTCCCCGCTGGCTCCCTCGCTGGGCTTCGTGGCCCTGCCGGCGAGCTACTTCCCCTGGCTGGTCGTCGTGCTCCTCGCGTACTGCACGCTCACCCAGCTGGTGAAGACCTGGTACATCCGCACCTTCAAGACCTGGCTGTAGGAAGGGGGACGGGCCGATGACCCTGCTCACGGAGTGGGAGATGGCCGGCCACCTGGCGGCCGCGCTCGGATTCGGGGCGGTCATCGGCCTGGAACGGCAGTGGCGGGCCCGGATGGCGGGCCTGCGCACCAACGCCCTGGTGGCGGGCGGGGCCGCCCTGTTCGTGCTGCTCTCGCAGTACGGGTTCCTCGGCGCGGTCTCCGAGGTGAACTACGACGGCTCGCGGGTCGCCGCCCAGATCGTCTCCGGGATCGGCTTCCTGGGCGCCGGTGTGATCATGCGGGACGGGCTGAGCGTACGGGGCCTGAACACGGCCGCCACCCTGTGGTGCTCGGCGGCAGTGGGCTGCCTGGCCGGGGTGGGCCTGTTCGTCCTGGCCGCCTTCGGCACGGCGGGCGTGGTGGGGGCGAACCTCCTGCTGCGCCCGCTGGGCCGGCGGCTCGACCGGGAGCCGCGCGGCGGGGCCGAGGTGTCCGTCGACTACCACTTCGAGGCGGTCTGCCCGGAGACGGAGGAGGCCCACGTCCGCCACCGGCTGGCCGACGCGCTGGGCCGGCCCGGCTACCGGCTGCGGGAGATCCGCAGCCAGGACGGCCCGGTGCCGGGACAGGTGACGGTGTCGGCGCTGCTGACCGCCGAGGGAGAGGGGTGCCGGGCGCTGGAGGAGGCGGTGGGCAACCTCTCGCTCGATCCCTCGGTCTCGGCGGTCGGCTGGTCGGTGGTGCCCGACCCCGCGGGCTGACGGACGGGCCACGGGCGGGCTGACGGGGCGGGCTACTTGAGCGTGGCGGAGGTCAGTCCGGCCTGGATCTGGCGCTGGAAGGACAGGTAGACCACCACCATCGGGATGATCGCGATGGTCACGCCGGCGAACAGCACCGGCAGATCCGTCTCGTACCCCATCTGCTGCTGGAGCTGGATCAGCCCCTGGGTGAGCAGGTAGCGCTCGGGGTCCGAGCCGCTCTGGGGCTGCATCAGCACGGAGGGCAGGATGTACTGGTTCCACTGCCCCAGGACATTGAATATCCCGACGCTGATCAGGCCGGGCTTGGCCATCGGCAGCATCACCTGGAAGAAGATCCGGGTGTCGGAAGCCCCGTCGATCACCGCCGCCTCGTGCACCGCCGTCGGCAGGGTGCGGAAGAAGGAGTGCATGAAGAAGACCGTGAACGGCATCGAGTAGGCGACGTACACCAGGATCAGCCCCTGGTAGCTGTTGAGCATGTCGAGCCGCTTGACCATGAAGAACAGCGGGACGAGCGCCAGGAAGACGGGGAACATGGCCCCGCTGACGAAGAAGTAGTAGATGAGGCGGTTCCCCCGGAAGGGGTACCGGGCCAGCACGTAGGCGGCCATCGAGCCGAGCAGCATCGTCAGCGGGACCGAGAACACCATCACGATCACCGTGTTGGCGAAGTAGTCGCCGATGCCCTTGTCCCAGGCGCGGACGAAGGCGTCGAAGTGCCAGTTGGAGGGCCAGCCGAGGGCCGATCCGCCGATCTGGGAGTCGGTCTTGAAGGAGCCGAGCATCAGCCAGAACAGCGGCAGGACGATCAGTATCGCCCAGACGGCCAGGAAGCCGTGGGAGAAGACGTTGAGCGCCGTTCCGTCGGAGCGGCGGCCGCCGCCCTCCCCGGTCCGGCGGCCGCTGCCCCCGGACCGCTGCGCCCCGGCCTCGCCGGGCGCCTTGATCACTGTGGTCATGGTGTCTCCCGCTCAGAACTCGATGCGCTCGCGGCGGGTGGCGCGCAGCGTGACGACGGACAGGATCATGGTGAGCACCAGCATGACCACGCCCATGGCGCAGGCGTATCCGCTCTTGCCGAAGTAGAGGAAGTTGCGCATCAGCACGGTCGCCATGACCTCGCTGTGGTGGTCCGGCCCGCCGCCGAACGAGCCGGAGGTCATGGTCGACACCAGGACGAACATGTCCATCGCGGCGATGCCCAGGTAGACCGCCGAGGTCTGTACGGAGTCCCAGAGCAGGGGCAGCGTGACCTTGACGAAGGTCTGGGCCCGGCCGGCGCCGTCCAGCAGGGCGGCCTCGTAGATGTCCTTGGGCACGGACTGCATGGCCGCGGAGAAGAGCACCAGGTAGAAGCCGACGCCGTGCCAGACCACCACGAGCAGCAGGCACCAGAGCACCAGGTTCGGCTCGTTGAGCCATTCGACCGGGTGCGCCGGGTCGACCAGGCCCAGCCCGATGAGGAAGCCGTTGAGCAGGCCGCCCTCGTCGCTGCGGTACACGGCGCCGAAGAGGACCGCGAGGATGGCGAGGGAGAGGACCTGGGGGAAGAAGTAGACGATCTTGTAGAAGGCGGAGCCCCGGACCCCGCGGACACCGCCCGCCCCGCTGCGCCCTCCCGCGTTCACCATGAAGGCGAAGAAGAGGGCGAGCAGGATGGTCAGCGTCGGGACGAACACCAGGAGCAGCAGGTTGTGCCACAGGGCGCCGAGGAAGACCTCGTCCTTCATCAGGGCCGTGTAGTTGTCCAGGCCGATGAAGCCGAACGTCGGCGACTGGCCGGACCAGTTGGTGAAGGAGTAGCCGAACGTCTGGATGTACGGCCAGATGACGAAGGTCAGGTACAGCGCGAGGGGCAGGACGAGGAAACCGGCGATGAAGCCGACCCGCCCTCTGCTCGTGGCTACTTGGCTCATGGGTGTCCGTCCCTGGGACGCGGTGTCAGCTGCGGTGGTTGTTCTTGGCGTTCGGGTCCTTGGCGGCCTTGTCTACCGCAGCCTGGGCCCGCTTGATCCACTCCTTTGGCTGGATCCGCTTGGCCATCAGCTCATTGGACGCGTCCTGGATCTCGGTGTCCATCGCGCTGTACCAGTCGGGGTACAGGTAATTGAAGGTGTTGTCCCCGGCCGCCTTGAGCGCCGTCACGGCCGACTGGGTGCCCGGCCGCAGCTTGACCTTGGGGTCCACGCCGTCCTTGACCACGGTGAGCGAGTTGGCCTGCTGGGCGAAGAGCGTGGACCATTCGCGGGAGAGCATCGACCGGACGAACTCCAGGCCGCCGGCCTTGTTGGCCGCCTTCTCCGGGACGATGAAGGGCTCGCCCGCACCCGCCCGGATGGCCTCGAAGGGCAGCTTGCTGTCGGCGAGCAGCGGGACCGGCAGGAACTGCATGTCGAAGTCGTCGGGGGTCTGCTTGAGCTGCTCGTTCTCCAGCCAGGAGCCCGAGGGGATGAAGGCCGCCTTGTACTGGTTCCAGGCGGTCTGCGACTCCGTGTGGGTGAGGCCGTTGGTGCCCGGCATCAGCAGGTCCTTCTCGACCACCTCGTACACGGCCTCGACCGCGGCAAGGGCGGCGGCGTTGCCCTCGAAGGCGTTCGGCTCCAGGTTGTCGATGGCCTTCATCGCCTCCAGACCGCCCTTCTTGGCGATCAGGTCCATGATGACGACGTTGATGTAGTACGGGTACTTGCCCTGGTGGGCGAGGCCGCCGAGGCCGGCGTCCTTGGCCTTCTTGCAGACGTCGAGGAACTCGTCCCAGGTCTTGGGCGCCGTCCAGCCCTTCTCCTTGAAGAGCTTGCCGGAGTACCAGAGGCCGAACACCGTGTAGACGTAGTTGAGGGCGACGAACTTGCCGCCCTGCATGCCCTGCTCGACGGTGCCCGCGATCAGCGTGTCCCGGACCTTCTTGGACGGGTCGTCGAGCGAGGGGGCGTCGAGCACCGGGGCGAGGTCGGCGAGCTGACCGGCCTTGGCGAGGACGTCCAGCTTGATCTTCTGGGCGCCGGAGTCGTCGACCACGTCCGGCGGGGTGCCGCCGTTGAAGCGGGTCTGCAGCTTTCCGGTGATCTCCTGGGTGCCCAGGTGGCTGCTGGTGGTGCCCCACTTCTTGTCGAAGGCGGCCTCCCAGGCCTTCGCGTAGTCGTCGCCGAAGCCCCCCTTGAAGACGACGACGTCGAGCTTGCCGCCCTTGGCGACGCCGAAGGGGTTCTCCTTGGTCACCGCCGCCTTGTCCGGGCCCTTGGTGGAGCCGTCCTCACCGCCGGAGGCGCAGGCGGACAGGAAGCTCATCGTCGGTACCGTGATCAGTCCGAGTGCGGCCGAGCGCTTGATCAGATCGCGGCGGCCGAGGCCCTCACCAGTGGATCCCATGCTCATGTCCTCGCCTTCGTCAGAAGTGTGAAGGAGGCCGGGAAACACGGCCGTTGCCGTGCATGCGGACGCGCCGCAGGTCCCCGCCCGTCCCCCGGTCCGGAGCCGCTCGTGGCGCGGTGGGCCGGACGCGCACAGGTATAGTCCACTTCCGTTCGTGTGAGCAAGATCATGCACACGGTTGTCCGTCAGCTTTTCCGAGTTGAGACCTCCCCGAAACCTGGCTTCCGGCCAAATAAGCGAAAGGGCCGTACCCCCTCGTCGGGGATACGGCCCTTCGGTGCCGCCGGAATCAGCGGCCGCGGGTTCAGCCGCGGATGAGGTTCCGCAGGACGTACTGCATGATGCCGCCGTTGCGGTAGTAGTCGGCCTCACCCGGCGTGTCGATGCGGACGACCGCGTCGAACTCCACACCGGTGTCGGTGGTGACCTTGACCGTGCGCGGGGTGGTGCCGTCGTTCAGCTCCTCCACACCGGTGAAGGAGAAGGTCTCCTCGCCGGTGAGGCCCAGGGAGGCCGCGGTGGCGCCCTCGGGGAACTGCAGGGGCAGGACGCCCATGCCGATCAGGTTGGAGCGGTGGATGCGCTCGTAGGACTCGGCGATGACGGCCTTGACGCCGAGCAGCGCGGTACCCTTGGCGGCCCAGTCGCGGGACGAGCCCGAGCCGTACTCCTTGCCCGCCAGGATGACCAGCGGGATGCCGGCGGCCTGGTAGTTCTGGGAGGCGTCGTAGATGAAGGAGACCGGCGCGCCCTCGACGGTGAAGTCGCGGGTGAAGCCGCCCTCGGTGCCCGGCGCGATCTGGTTGCGCAGGCGGATGTTGGCGAAGGTACCGCGGATCATGACCTCGTGGTTGCCGCGGCGGGAACCGTACGAGTTGAAGTCGCGGCGCTCGACGCCGTGCTCCGTGAGGTACTTGCCGGCCGGGGTGTCGGCCTTGATCGCACCGGCCGGGGAGATGTGGTCGGTGGTGACCGAGTCGCCCAGCTTCGCCAGCACGCGCGCACCGGCGATGTCGGAGACCGGGGTGGTCTCCATCGTCATGCCCTCGAAGTAGGGGGGCTTGCGGACGTAGGTGGACTGCGGGTCCCACTCGAAGGTGTTGCCGGTCGGGATCGACAGCGCCTGCCACTGGGCGTCGCCCGCGAAGACGTCCTGGTAGGACTTGCTGAACATGTCCTCGCCGATGGCGTTCGCCACGACGTCGTTGACCTCGGCCTCGGACGGCCAGATGTCCTGGAGGAAGACCGGCTTGCCCTCGGTGTCGGTGCCGATGGCGTCCTTGGTGATGTCCACCTTCATGGAGCCCGCGATGGCGTACGCGACGACCAGCGGCGGGGAGGCCAGGTAGTTCATCTTGACGTCGGGGTTGATGCGGCCCTCGAAGTTGCGGTTGCCCGAGAGGACCGAGGTGACCGCGAGGTCGTGCTCGTTGATCGCCTTCGAGATCTCCTCGTCCAGCGGACCGGAGTTGCCGATGCAGGTGGTGCAGCCGTACCCGACGAGGTTGAAGCCCATCTTGTCGAGGTACGGGGTCAGGCCGGCCTTGTCGAAGTAGTCGGTGACGACCTTCGAGCCCGGGGCCAGGGTGGTCTTGACCCACGGCTTGCGGGTCAGGCCCTTCTCGACCGCCTTCTTGGCCACGAGCGCCGCGGCGACCATGACGTAGGGGTTCGAGGTGTTGGTGCAGGAGGTGATCGCGGCGACGGTGACGGCGCCGTGGTCGATCTCGAAGGAGGTGCCGTCGGCCAGGGTGACCTGGGTCGGGCGGGTCGGCACGCCGTTGAGGGCGGCCGGGGCGTCGGACGCCGGGAAGGACTCCTTGCCGGCCTCCTCGTCGTCGGAGACGTAGTTGCGCACGTCGACGGCGAACTGCTCGGCGGCGTTGGCGAGGACGATGCGGTCCTGCGGGCGCTTCGGGCCGGCGATGGAGGGGACGACCGTGGAGAGGTCGAGCTCCAGCTTCTCGGAGAAGTCCGGCTCGGCGGCCGGGTCCAGCCACAGGCCCTGCTCCTTGGCGTACGCCTCGACGAGCGCGACCTGCTGGGCGTCGCGGCCGGTCAGGCGCAGGTACTTCAGGGTCTCGCCGTCGATCGGGAAGATCGCGGCGGTGGAGCCGAACTCCGGCGACATGTTGCCGATGGTGGCGCGGTTCGCCAGCGAGGTGGCGGCGACGCCCTCACCGTAGAACTCGACGAACTTGCCGACGACGCCGTGCTTGCGGAGCATCTCGGTGATGGTCAGCACGAGGTCGGTGGCGGTGGTGCCGGTCGGCAGCTCGCCGGTCAGCTTGAAGCCCACGACGCGCGGGATCAGCATGGAGACCGGCTGGCCGAGCATCGCGGCCTCGGCCTCGATGCCGCCGACGCCCCAGCCCAGCACGCCCAGGCCGTTGACCATGGTGGTGTGCGAGTCGGTGCCGACGAGGGTGTCGGGGTACGCCTGGCCACCCCGGACCATGACCGTGCGGGCCAGGTGCTCGATGTTGACCTGGTGGACGATGCCGGTGCCCGGGGGGACGACCTTGAAGTCGTCGAAGGCGGTCTGGCCCCAGCGCAGGAACTGGTAGCGCTCCTTGTTGCGGCCGTACTCCAGCTCGACGTTCTGCGCGAAGGCGTCCTTCGTGCCGAACTTGTCGGCGATGACCGAGTGGTCGATGACCATCTCGGCGGGCGAGAGCGGGTTGATCTTCGCCGGGTCGCCGCCGAGCTCCTTCACGGCCTCACGCATGGTGGCGAGGTCCACGACGCAGGGGACGCCGGTGAAGTCCTGCATGATCACGCGGGCCGGCGTGAACTGGATCTCCTCGCTGGGCTGGGCCTGCGAGTCCCAGTTCCCGAGCGACCGGATGTGGTCGGCGGTGATGTTCGCGCCGTCCTCGGTGCGGAGCAGGTTCTCCAGCAGCACCTTCAGGCTGTAGGGAAGGCGGGCAGCGCCTTCGACCTTGTCCAGCCGGAAGATCTCGTACGACTCGTCGCCCACCTGCAGCGTGCTGCGGGCGTCGAAGCTGTTCGCCGACACGACAGTCTCCTTCATGCATGAATTCGCGCGTATTACCGCAATCCTGCCGCGAGGCACTCTGGCCAATCCGCTAAGGTAAGGCTAAGTTAGGTAACCCTTACCAGCGGGACGGCTGCGGTACGTCTTGGGCAGATATCTCGATGTCGAGATAACTCTAGTACATGAGAGGGGCCAGGGACGAGGCACGCACCCTCAGCCCCGCCGGGACCGTCAGCCGGCCAGGCGATTCCGCATGCCCGGATTCGATCAACTTGACCAGGGACGAAACCGCCGATTCGGCGATCCGCTCCGGATCGAAGGTGACGGTGGTCACGGAGGGTTCGTTCTCGGCGTACCCCGGATCCTCGCTGGCGCACACCAGCAGCAGCCCGTCCTCCGCCGGGCCTCCACCGGGAATCCGGATGCCGTGGCGCGCGGCGGCGGCCAGCACCTGCCTGCCTCCCGGGTCGTACACGCAGTAGACGGCGTCGGGCCGTTCCGGCCCCGCGAACGCGGCGTCGAAGGCGTGCCCGGCCGCGTCGTTGGGGTCGAAGGCGACGACGAGCGGGCTCCGCCCCCGCTCGGCGCACCACTGTTCATAGGCCGACGTGACGGCCCCGGTGTAGAACTCGCGGCCGTAGCCCGCGTGCAGCGCGATCCGCCGGGCGCCGGAGGCCGCGAGGTGGTCGAGCACCTCGCGGGTGGTGGCGGTGTGGTCGTTGTCCACCCACACGTCCCCCGGGCGGGGATCGACGGGGGGCCCGTCGAAGACCACCGGCAGGCCGCGCGCCCGCAGGGCCCGCAGCACCGGATCGCCGGCCGGGCTGTCGAGCAGCAGGATCCCGTCGACCGCCAGGGTGTGCCACAGCGGCTCGGCGCCCCGGTCGGCGGGGAGCGTGGTCAGGGCGTACCCGTGGGCGTGCGCGGCCGAGGTGGCGGCGATGAGCAGCCGGGAGAAGTAGGCGATCCGCGCGAAGTCCCAGGCGAACCCCGCGTACGTGGTCACCGCGATGCCGATGCTGCGGCTGTGCGGGCCGCGCCGGGCCCCGTACCCGAGCGCCCCGGCCACCTCGCGCACCCGGCGGCGGGTGGACTCGCCGAGGCGGCCGGTGCCGTTGAGCGCGTGCGAGACGGTCGCGGTGGAGACCTCGGCGGCGCGGGCGATGTCGGCGAGGGTCGGGCCGGGAACGGGCGCGGGTGCGGGCATCGGGGAGGACGCGGGGCCCGGGACGGGGATGGGCACGGGGCCATCGTACGGATTTCGTCGCCCGGGACGGGTTCTGGTTAAGGCGTTAATCAATCAGCGTCCTGCCCACGCCAATGTTTGGAGTGCGCATGCAGTCTTCTCCCACGCCCCGGCCCGCCCGGCCCGCCCGGTCCCCCTTGTCCCCCTTGTCCCCCTTGTCCCGTCGGGGGCTCCTCGCCGCCGCCGGGGCAGCGGGTGCGGCGGGCCTGCTGGGCGCGGGCCCCGCCGCGGCGGCGGCCGCCGCGTCCTCCGCTCCCTCCGCTCCCTCCGCTCCCTCCGGCGGACGCGGCTCGGCCGCCCTGGTGGTCCGCAACGCCTCGGTGTTCACCGGGACCGGCCACCGGGAGCCCGTACGGGCCGTCGCGGTCGGACGGGACGGAAGGATCCTGGCCACCGGGACGGACGCGGCGCTGCGCCGGTACGTGGGCCGGGACACCGAGGTGGTCGACGCCGGCGGCAACACCGTGATGAGCGGCGTCCACGACGGCCACGTCCACCCGCTCGCCGCCGGGGAACGCTCGCTGTCCCCCTCGCTGGACGGCGCCGAGACCACCCGCGAGGAGCTGCTGGAGATCCTGACCGGCTTCCTCGCGGACACCGGCGGCCCCGCGGCCGAGCCCGACGGCTGGCTCGTGGTGGAGGACTGGAACCCGGTGGGGCTGCTGCCCACCGGCACCGAACCGCACCACTCGGTGCTGGACGCGCTCCCGACCCGCCGCCCGATCGCCCTCGTCGGCGGCGACGGGCACAACCTGTGGGCCAACCAGCGGGCCCTGGACATCGCCGGGATCACGGCGGCCACGCCCGACCCGGTCGGCGGCAAGGTGGTCAGGGACGCCTCCGGGAAGCCCGCCGGCGTGCTCAAGGACGACGCGCAGGAGCTGGTGAAGCGGCACGTACCGGAGCACACTCCGGCCGAACGGCTCGCGGCGTGCGCCAAGGTGCTGGAGCTGGCGGCCGCCGCCGGGGTCACGACGATGATGGACGCCCTGGTGGGACGGCACGAGCTGGAGCTCTACCGGGCGCTCGCGGCGGCGGGCCGGCTGCCGCAGCGGATCGTGCCCGCGATCCGGCTCTCGGCGGAGCAGGCGAAGGACCCGGCGGGCTCGCTGGCGTACGCGCGCGGCCTGCGGCGGGAGTTCGAGGGGGTGCCGGGGCTCCGGTTCGGGATGATCAAGGTCTTCCTGGACGGGGTCATCGAGTACCCGGCGCAGACGGCCGCCCTGCTGGAGCCGTACCTCGACGGGCACGGGAAGCCGACCGCGAACCGGGGCGAGCTCTACACCTCGGCGGCCGACTACGGCCGGCTCAGCGCCGCCTTCAACCGGGCGGGCTGGCAGATGCACGCCCACGGACTCGGGGACCGGGCGGTGCGCGCCGCCCTGGACGGGTACGCGTACGCCCGCCGGGTGACGGGGCACCGGGACGCCCGCAACGCGGTGGCCCACCTGCAGCTCGTGGACCCGGCCGACCTGCGGCGCTTCGCGCAGCTGGGCGTCGCGGCGTGCATGCAGCTCCAGTGGGCGACGAGCGACGTCTGGACGCAGGAGGCGCTGCTCCCCTACATCGGTCCCCGGCGGCACCGGTGGATGTACCCGGCACACAGCCTGGAGAAGGCGGGCGCGCGGCTGACCGGCGGCTCCGACTGGCCGGTGGACGCCCTCCAGGTGTGGAACCAGCTGCGGACGGCGATCGACCGGCAGGGCGCCTCCGGGGCGGGCGATCTGTACCGGGAGGCCGAGGGTCTGAGCCGGGACTCGGCGCTGCGCATGCACACGTCGGGAACGGCGTGGCAACTGCGCCAGGAGGAGCTGACCGGCACGGTCGAGGCGGGCAAGGCGGCGGACCTGGTGGTGCTGGACCGGGACGTGACGCGCTGTCCGGTGGCCGACATCAGCGGGACGGGCGTACGGATGACCCTGGTCGGCGGCCGGGTGGTGCACGACGCCGACTCGGCGTCGGGGCGGGCGGCTTCGGCCCGCGCGGCCCGCGCCGCGGCGGCGGCCTCGCGGCCGGACGCGTACGCGACGGTCCACGGGGGCGGCAAGGGCCGCCACCACTCCTGCGGGCACTGACCGAGGAGGGGGCGGGCGGGGCCGGGGCGCCCCGTCCCGGCCCCGGGCCGTAACCGCCGCCGGCGCCCCGCCGAACGGGCAGATGCTCACACATTGCCCTACACCCTCCCCCGCCCGGAACAACTGCCCGCCGAGGCCCGGGAAGGACGTCCGTCCCCTTTGTCCGCACCCGAGCGGAATGAGCCCACCCGGCCGCTCGGTCCGCCCGTCGCGCACCACGCACGCTCCGGCCCCACCATGGGAGCTGACGACCGATAACACCCGTTCGCCACACCCGGCGCGATCTCCATCTCATATCTGAGATACGGTGCACCCATGGCAGACGACTACCTCGTACGCATCGGCAAGCTCATCCGTGACGCCCGGCAGCACCGCGGCTGGACACAGAGTCAGCTCGCCGACGCACTCGGCACCAGCCAGAGCGCCGTGAACCGCATCGAACGCGGCAACCAGAACATCAGCCTTGAGATGATCGCCCGCATCGGGGAAGCCCTCGACAGCGAAATCGTCTCCCTGGGCTACGCCGGGCCGATGCACCTGCGCGTCGTGGGCGGCCGCCGCCTGTCCGGTGCCATCGACGTCAAGACGAGCAAGAACGCGTGCGTCGCCCTGCTGTGCGCCTCGCTCCTCAACAAGGGCCGTACGGTGCTGCGCCGGGTGGCGCGCATCGAGGAGGTCTACCGGCTCCTCGAAGTCCTGAACTCCATCGGTGTCCGCACCCGCTGGATCAACGAGGGCGTGGACCTGGAGATCGTCCCGCCGGCCCGTCTCGACATGGACGCCATGGACGCGGACGCGGCCCGCCGGACCCGCAGCATCATCATGTTCCTGGGCCCGCTGCTCCACCGGATGGACCACTTCCGCCTGCCGTACGCGGGCGGCTGCGACCTCGGCACCCGCACCATCGAGCCGCACATGATCGCCCTGCGCCGCTTCGGCCTGGACATCACCGCGACCGAGGGCATCTACCACGCGCAGGTCGAGGCCGGGGTCTCCCCCGACCGCCCGATCGTGCTGACCGAGCGCGGGGACACGGTCACCGAGAACGCCCTGCTGGCCGCGGCCCGCCACGACGGCGTCTCGGTCATCCGCAACGCCTCCTCCAACTACATGGTCCAGGACCTCTGCTTCTTCCTGGAGGCGCTGGGCGTCAAGGTCGAGGGCATCGGCACCACCACGCTCACCGTCCACGGCGTCCCCGTCATCGACGTCGACGTGGACTACTCCCCCTCCGAGGACCCGGTCGAGGCGATGAGCCTGCTCGCCGCCGCCGTGGTCACCGAGTCGGAACTGACGATCCGCCGGGTCCCGATCGAGTTCATGGAGATCGAGCTCGCGGTCCTGGAGGAGATGGGCCTCGACCACGACCGCTCGGCGGAGTACGTGGCCGACAACGGCCGCACCCGCCTGGTCGACCTCACGGTCCGCCCCTCCAAGCTCGAAGCACCGATCGACAAGATCCACCCGATGCCCTTCCCCGGGCTGAACATCGACAACGTCCCGTTCTTCGCCGCCATCGCCGCGGTCGCCCAGGGTCAGACCCTGATCCACGACTGGGTGTACGACAACCGGGCCATCTACCTGACCGACCTCAACCGCCTCGGCGGCCGCCTCCAGCTCCTGGACCCGCACCGGGTCCTGGTCGAGGGCCCCACCCGCTGGCGCGCGGCCGAGATGATGTGCCCCCCGGCCCTCCGCCCGGCGGTGGTCGTCCTCCTCGCCATGATGGCGGCCGAGGGCACCTCGGTCCTGCGCAACGTCTACGTCATCAACCGCGGCTACGAGGAACTCGCCGAGCGCCTCAACTCCGTGGGCGCCCAGATCGAGATCTTCAGGGACATCTAGACCGGTCCGGCACCCCCGGCCCCGCGCACCGGCGCAGGGCCGGGGGACGGTCCGGTATAGCCCTCTCATAAGCCCCCCTCCGCACGATCGGGATCCGTGTGCCGTCCGGCACGCGCGACGGCCCCAGTGCGAAGAGGGAAACGTGGCGAACAGGGAAATCGGCCTGACCGGCGGTCAGACCGGCGTGTGGTTCGGGCAGCGGCTCGGGGTTCCCGGCCAGGCGTACAACGTCAGTCAGTACACCGAGATCCGGGGCACCGTGGACACGCCCGCCTTCGTGGCCGCCGTGCGCCGGATGGTGGACGAGACCGAGGCCTACCGCCTCGCCTTCCACGATGCGGAGCACGGACCGCGGCAGACCTTACTGCCGCCGGGCGACTGGACGCCCGTGACGGTCGACGTCAGCCAGGAGAAGGACCCGGACGCCGCCGCCATCGGCTGGATGGAGTCGGACCTGGACGCACCGGTCGAGCTGATCGGCGGCGCCCTGTTCAACATCGCGCTGCTCAAGCTGGCCGAGGACCGCCACTGGTTCTTCCAGCGCGCCCACCACGCGCTGCTCGACGGCTACAGCGGCACCCTGACCCTCAACCGGACGGCGGAGATCTACACCGCGCTGGTCCGCGCGGAACCCGTGCCCCCCTCCCCCGCCGGGACCCTGGACGAACTGCTCGCCGCCGAGGCCGAGTACCGTGCCTCGGACTCCTTCGCGGCGGACCGCGAGCACTGGCTCGGCCGCACGCAGCGGCGCGGGGCGCCGGTCAGCCTCTCCGACCGCACGCGTCCGGCATCGGCCAAGCCGCTGCGCTGCTCGGCCCGGCTGCCCGCCGGCGTGCTGGACGGCATCCGGTCGTTCGCCCGGGCGGAGCGCACCGGCTGGACCGCGGCCGTCACCGCCGCCGTCGCCGCGTTCCTGTACCGGCTCACGGGTACCCGGGAGGTGTCCCTCAGCCTCCCCGTGACCGGCCGCTCCACGCCGGCCGAGCGCCGGACGCCGTCCATGATGGCCAACGTCCTGCCGCTCCACCTCACCGTCACGGGCTCCGAGCCCGTGGGCGACCTCGTGCGGCAGACGTCCGCCGAGATGCGCCGGACCCTTCGCCACCAGCGTTTCCGCAACGAGGACCTGCGGCGGGAGCTCGGTACGGTCACGGAAGGAGCCGGCGGCTTCGGCCCGCTGGTCAACATCCTGGCCTTCGACCAGGGTCCGAGCTTCGACGGGCACATCGGGGTCGTGCGCTACCTCAACACCGGCCCGGTCGAGGACCTGCAGGTCGTGGTGCACCCGGAGCCCGGCGGCGACGGGCTGCTGATCTCCTTCGACGGCAACCCGGCCTGCTACGACCCCGCAGAGCTCTCGTCCCACCTCGACCGGTTCCTCCGCTTCGTCGAGGAGTTCGCCCGGGACCGCGACCGGAGCGTGGACGCGGTCACCATCCTCTCCGGCGAGGAGCACGACCGGCTCGTGTCGGCCTGGCCGGGGCGGTCCGTGGAGGTGCGGCCGGACACCCTGCCCGAACTGTTCGCCGCCTCCGCGGCCCGCCGGCCCGAGCACACGGCAGTGGTCTGCGGTGAGGACTCGCTCACCTACGCCGAGCTGAACACCCGCGCCAACCGTCTCGCCCACCACCTCGTCGACCAGGGCATCGGCCCCGACACCGTCGTCGCCGTCTCCCTCCCCCGCTCCCTCGACATGGTCGTGGCACTCCTGGCCGTACTGAAGGCCGGCGGCGCCTACCTGCCCGTCGACCCCGGCTACCCCGACGACCGGGTCCGCCACATGCTCGACGACGCCGCTCCCAAGCTGGTGATCAACGGCGCATTCATGTCGTCCGAGGGCGCGGCTCCCGGCCTCCTGCGGTATCCCGATCACAACCCCGACCTGAGGGGTGCCCTGCTGCCCGGTCACCTCGCCTACCTCATCTACACCTCCGGCTCCACGGGACGCCCCAAAGCGGTGGCCGTCACCCATGCCGGCATCCCCAGCCTGGCCGCCGACCACCTCGCCCGTTACGGCATGACCCCGGACTCCCGGGTCCTGCAGTTCGCCTCGCTCAGCTTCGACGCCGCAGTGGTCGACCTGATCAACGCGCTCTTCTCCGGTGCGACGCTGGTCCTGCCGCCCCCGGGTCCCCTGGTCGGCCGGGAGCTCGCGGACTTCCTCGTCACGCGGGAGGTCACCCACGCGATGGTGCCGCCGGCGGTCCTCGCCACCCTTCCCGCCGGCGAGTACCCCGCGCTGGAGGTCCTCATCACCGGCGGCGACGTCCTCCCCCGGGAGCTCGCGGCGCGCTGGGCCGCGGGGCGGCGGATGTTCAACGCCTACGGACCGACGGAGTCGACGGTCGACGCCGTGGTGGCCGAGGTACCCGCCGACGGGACCGGCCCCGTCCCGATCGGCACACCGGTCTGGAACACGCGGGCCTACGTCCTGGACGGCAGCCTGCGGCCCGTGCCGGCCGGTGTTCCGGGAGAGCTGTACCTGTCGGGGGTGGGCCTCGCCCGTGGATACCTCAACCGTCCCGCCCTCACCGCCGAACGCTTCGTACCGGCACCGTACGGGGCTCCCGGTGAGCGCATGTACCGCACGGGGGACACGGCTCGCTGGCGCGCCGACGGCATGCTCGAATACCTCGGCCGCACCGACGACCAGATCAAGCTCCGCGGCTTCCGCATCGAGCTCGGCGAGGTCCAGGCCGCCGTCACGGAGTGCCCCGGCGTCGCCGCGGCGGCGGTGGTGCTCCGTGAGGACCGCCCCGGCGACCACCGCCTCGTCGCGTACGTCGTACCCGACGGTGCCACGCCGGTCGACACCGCGGGCCTGGGAAGGCGGCTGCCCGGCCACATGCTGCCGTCCGCGTTCGTGACGCTCGACGCGCTCCCGCTCAATCCCAGCGGCAAGCTGGACCGCACGGCGCTTCCCGCGCCCCGGCAAGCCGCCCGCCCGCGCCGGGCCCCCCGTACGGCCCACGAGGAGGTCCTGCGCACGCTGTTCACCGAGGTCCTCGGCACCCCGGAGGTCGGGATCGACGACAGCTTCTTCGACCTGGGAGGCCACTCCCTCCTCGCGACCCGGCTCGTCAGCCACATCCGCTCCGCCCTCGGCGTCGAGATCCCCCTGCGCACCGTCTTCGAAGCACCGACCGTCGCCGGACTGGCCCGGCACCTGGACACCACCGACCGGCGGACCAGGACCCCGCTCACCCGCCGCACCAGGCCCCGCACCCTGCCCCTGTCCCACGCCCAGAACCGCCTCTGGCTCCTGAACCAGGTCGAGGGGCCGAGCGCCACCTACAACCTGGCCCAGGCGGCCCACCTCACCGGCCCGCTGGACACGGCCGCCCTGGAAGCGGCGCTCTCGGACGTGGTGGCGCGCCACGAGGCCCTGCGCACGGTCTGCCGGTCGGCGGGCGGGGACCCGTTCCAGGTGGTGCTCGACATCGCTCGGGCACGTCCCGTACTGGAACGGGCGGCCGGGGGCGAAACCGTGGAAACGGCCGCCCGCAGGCCGTTCGACCTGTCGGACGGACTTCCCCTGCGTGCCGTGCTGTTCGAAGAGGGCCCCGAGGAGCACGTGCTGCTCCTGGTCATCCACCACATCGCCGCCGACGGGTGGTCGATGACCCCCCTCGGGCGGGACCTGTCACAGGCCTATGCCGCACGGCTGCACGGACACGCACCCGACTGGGAACCCCTCCCCGTCCAGTACGCCGACTACACCCTCTGGCAACACGAACTCCTCGACGGCGACAACGGCATCGCACCCACCCAACTCGACCACTGGCGCCACGAACTCACCGGACTCCCCGACGAACTCACCCTCCCCACCGACCGCCCCCGACCCACCACCTCCACCCACCAAGGCGCACTCGCCCACTGGCACATACCCCCCACCACCACCCAAACCCTCCACACCCTCGCAAAAGACACCGGGACCAGCCTCTTCATGGTCCTCCAAGCCGGCCTCGCCACCCTCCTCACCCGCCTCGGAGCCGGCACCGACATCCCCATCGGCGCCCCCGTCGCAGGCCGCACCGACACCGCCCTCGACCACCTCATCGGCTTCTTCGTCAACACCCTCGTTCTGCGCACCGACACCTCACACAACCCCACCTTCCGCGAACTCCTCACCCGCGTCCGGGAAACCGACCTCCGCGCCTACGCCCACCAGGACCTCCCCTTCGAACGCCTCGTCGAAGACCTCAACCCCACCCGCTCACTCGCCCGCCACCCCCTCTTCCAGATCATGCTCAACCTCCACGGCGATGCGGTCGGAGCCATCGATCTGCCGGGGCTGAGCACGACGGCGCGGCCGATCAACGCGATCGCGGCCAAGTTCGACCTGTCGTTCACCGTCGTCGACTCCGCGGCCGAAGGCCTGCGGGGCACCACCGAATACGCCACCGACCTCTTCGACCCGGACACCGCCCACGCCCTCGGCACCCGCCTCGTCCGGCTCCTCGAAACCGTCGCCGCCCACCCCGACACCCCCATCGACACCATCGAACTCCTCACCCCGGAAGAACACGCACACGTACGGGACAGTTCGTCGGGGCGGTCCGTGGAGGTGCGGCCGGACACCCTGCCCGGACTGTTCGCCGCCTCCGCGGCCCGCCGGCCCGAGCACACGGCAGTGGTCTGCGGCGAGGACTCGCTCACCTACGCCGAGCTGAACACCCGCGCCAACCGTCTCGCCCACCACCTCGTCGACCAGGGCATCGGCCCCGACACCGTCGTCGCCGTCTCCCTCCACCGCTCCCTCGACATGGTCGTGGCACTCCTGGCCGTACTGAAGGCCGGCGGCGCCTACCTGCCCGTCGACCCCGACCACCCCCGGGACCGGGTCCGCCACATGCTCGAAGACGCCGGCGCCGGCCTCGTGCTCGACGCCGACGCCCTGGCCCGCCTCGACCTGACCCAGCGGCCCGACCACGACGTCGACCTCGGGAACCGGCTCACACCGGACCACCTCGCCTACGTGATCTACACCTCCGGCTCCACCGGGCGGCCCAAGGGCGTGGCGATCCCGCACGGCGGCATCGTCAACCGGCTCGCCTGGATGCAGGGGGAGTACGGCCTCACCCCCGAGGACCGGGTCCTCCAGAAGACCCCGTTCACCTTCGACGTCTCGGTGTGGGAGTTCTTCTGGCCCCTCCTGGAGGGTGCCACCCTGGTCGTCGCACGGCCGGACGGGCACAAGGACCCGCTCTATCTGGCGCGCCTCATCCGCTCGGAGGGCGTGACAACCGCGCACTTCGTGCCCTCGATGCTCCAGGTGTTCCTGCACGAGCCGGAGGCATCGCGGTGCAGCAGCCTGCGGCACGTGATGTGCAGCGGTGAAGCGCTCCCGCGGGACCTCCAGGACGAGTTCCTGAACGTCCTGGACGGCGTGCCCCTGCACAACCTGTACGGCCCCACCGAGGTCTCCGTCGACGTCACGTCCTGGGAGTGCCGGGCCGAGCCCGGTGCCACCTCCGTCCCGATCGGCCGTCCGATCTGGAACACCGGAGCCCTCGTCCTCGACGAGGGCCTGCGGCCGGTGCCGACGGGCGTGCCCGGGGAGCTGTACCTGTCGGGGGCGGGCCTCGCCCGTGGTTACCTCAACCGTTCCGCCCTCACCGCCGAACGCTTCGTACCGGCACCGTTCGGGGCTCCGGGTGAGCGCATGTACCGCACCGGAGACATCGCCCGGCTCCGCCCCGACGGAGTCCTCGAATACCTCGGCCGCACCGACCACCAGGTCAAGATCCGCGGCATCCGCATCGAACTCGGAGAGATCCAGGCCGTCCTCACCACCTGCCCCGGCATCGCCCGAGCAGCAGTCATCGCACGCGAAGACACCCCCGGAAACCCCCGCCTCGTCGCCTACGTCGTCCCCGACGGCACCACACCGGTCGACACCACCGGCCTACGCCACACCCTCCCCGCACACATGCTCCCCACCGCCATCGTCACCCTCGACGCCCTCCCCCTCACCCCCAACGGAAAACTCGACCGCACGTCACTCCCCGCACCGCAGACCGCTGCACGAGCGCGCCGGGCCCCCCGTACCGCGGGTGAGGAGGCCCTGCACTCCCTGTTCGTCAGCACGCTCGGCACCGCGGAGGTCGGGATCGACGACAGCTTCTTCGACCTGGGAGGCCACTCCCTCCTCGCGACCCGGCTCGTCAGCCACATCCGCTCCGCCCTCGGCGTCGAGATCCCCCTGCGCACCGTCTTCGAAGCACCGACCGTCGCCGGACTGGCCCGGCACCTGGACACCACCGACCGGCGGACCAGGACCCCGCTCACCCGCCGCACCAGGCCCCGCACCCTGCCCCTGTCCCACGCCCAGAAGCGCCTCTGGCTCCTGAACGAGATCGAGGGACCCAACTCCGCCTACACCGTTCCGGTGGCGGTCGCGCTCTCCGGGCCGGTCGACGCCGATGCGCTCCGGGCCGCCCTCCGTGATCTCGCCGTCCGCCACGAGAGCCTGCGCACGGTCTTCGGCCTGGACGACGAAGGTCCCTTCCAGCTGGTCCGCGATGCCGGTGCCGCGCGCCGGCTGCCGCTCGAACAGGTCGGGGTCGCCCCGGACGAGCTGGACCGCATGCTGGCCGAGTACCGTGGCCGCCCCTTCGATCTGGAAGCCGATCTCCCGGTCCGGGCAGTGCTGTTCACCGTGAACCCCGAGGAGCACGTGCTGCTCCTGGTCATCCACCACATCGCCGCCGACGGGTGGTCCCTGGCACCCCTCGGGCAGGACCTGTCACAGGCCTACGCCGCACGGCTGCACGGACACGCACCCGACTGGGAACCCCTCCCCGTCCAGTACGCCGACTACACCCTCTGGCAACACGAACTCCTCGACGGCGACAACGGCATCGCACCCACCCAACTCGACCACTGGCGCCACGAACTCACCGGACTCCCCGACGAACTCACCCTCCCCACCGACCGCCCCCGACCCACCACCTCCACCCACCAAGGCGCACTCGCCCACTGGCACATACCCCCCACCACCACCCAAACCCTCCACACCCTCGCAAAAGACACCGGGACCAGCCTCTTCATGGTCCTCCAAGCCGGCCTCGCCACCCTCCTCACCCGCCTCGGAGCCGGCACCGACATCCCCATCGGCGCCCCCGTCGCAGGCCGCACCGACACCGCCCTCGACCACCTCATCGGCTTCTTCGTCAACACCCTCGTTCTGCGCACCGACACCTCACACAACCCCACCTTCCGCGAACTCCTCACCCGCGTCCGGGAAACCGACCTCCGCGCCTACGCCCACCAGGACCTCCCCTTCGAACGCCTCGTCGAAGACCTCAACCCCACCCGCTCACTCGCCCGCCACCCCCTCTTCCAGATCATGCTCAATCTCCAGAACAACGCCGAGGCGGTCCTGGAGCTGCCCGGGACGCGGGTGGCCCCCCTGCCGCTGACGGGCGGTGCGGCCAAGTTCGACCTGTCGTTCACCGTCGTCGACTCCGCGGCCGAAGGTCTGCGGGGCACCACCGAATACGCCACCGACCTCTTCGACCCGGACACCGCCCACGCCCTCGGCACCCGCCTCGTCCGGCTCCTCGAAACCGTCGCCGCCCACCCCGACACCCCCATCGACACCATCGAACTCCTCACCCCGGAAGAACACGCACACCTCCTCGACCACGCGTCGGGGCCCTCCCGGGAGACTCCGCCGGACACCCTGCCCGATCTCTTCGAGGCCGCGGTCGCCCGGACGCCCGACGCCCCGGCACTGCAGTTCGGTGAGGACACGCTCACCTACGCCGAGCTCAACGCCCGCGCCAACCGTCTCGCCCACCACCTCGTCGACCAGGGCATCGGCCCCGACACCGTCGTCGCCGTCTGCCTGCCCCGCTCCCTCGACATGGTCGTGGCCGTGCTCGCCGTGCTGAAGGCCGGCGGCGCCTACCTGCCCGTCGACCCCGACCACCCCCGGGACCGGGTCCGCCACATGCTCGAAGACGCCGGCGCCGGCCTCGTGCTCGACGCCGACGCCCTGGCCCGCCTCGACCTGACCCAGCGGCCCGACCACGACGTCGACCGCGTCGGCCGGCTGCACCAGGACAACCTCGCCTACGTGATCTACACCTCCGGCTCCACCGGACGGCCCAAGGGCGTGGCGATCCCGCACCGGGGGGTGGTCGGCTACCTCTCCTACCTGCACGGCCTGACCGGGCTGACGGCGCAGGACACGGTGCTGAACCTGGCCTCGCTCTCGTTCGACCCCTCCGTGCGCGACGTCTTCGGCACGCTCACCGCGGGCGCCCGGCTCGTGCTGGTGCCGCCCGAGGCCGCCAAGGATCCGTACGCCCTGCTGGCGGCCCTGGACCGGCACGAGGTCAGCGTGCTGCTGTCCCTCGTCCCGACCGTGCTCGGCGCGCTCGCGGAGGCGGCGCGGGACAGCGGTACCGGTCCGCTGGCCGGGCTGCGGCTCGGTCTCGTCAGCGGTGAGGCGCTGACCGGCGGCCATGTGGCCCTGGCGGCCTCGGTCGGCGCGGACTGGCGGTTGGTCAACCAGTACGGGCCGACGGAATCCACCATGACGGTGACGTACCAGCCCGTCGACCCCTCGACGGCTCCTGAGGCCCTGGTCCCGATCGGACGCCCGATCCCGAACGCCCGGTGCTACGTCCTCGACGACGGGCTGCGGCCCGTACCGCCCGGCGTTCCGGGAGAACTCCACCTGGCGGGCGGTGACCTCGCCCGCGGCTACGCCAACCGGCCGGAGCTGACGGCGAGCCGGTTCCTCCCCGATCCGTTCGGGGCTCCGGGTGAGCGCATGTACCGCACCGGAGACATCGCCCGGCTCCGCCCCGACGGAGTCCTCGAATACCTCGGCCGCACCGACCACCAGGTCAAGATCCGCGGCATCCGCATCGAACTCGGAGAGATCCAGGCCGTCCTCACCACCTGCCCCGGCATCGCCCGAGCAGCAGTCATCGCACGCGAAGACACCCCCGGAAACCCCCGCCTCGTCGCCTACGTCGTCCCCGACGGCACCACACCGGTCGACACCACCGGCCTACGCCACACCCTCCCCGCACACATGCTCCCCACCGCCATCGTCACCCTCGACGCCCTCCCCCTCACCCCCAACGGAAAACTCGACCGCACGTCACTCCCCGCACCCCGGGAGACGGCCCGCGCGGGACGCGAACCCGCCACCGAACGCGAGGCCGTCCTGCACGGCGTCTTCGCCGAGGTACTGGGCCGGACCGGCTTCGGAGTCGACGAAGGCTTCTTCGACCTCGGCGGCCACTCCCTCCTCGCGGCCCGCCTGATACACCGCGTACGCGGGGCCACGGGTGTGGAACTGCCCCTGCGGGCGGTGTTCGAGGCACCGAGCGTGGCCGGGCTGGCCGGCTGGATGGACGGCGGGAGCACCCGGAGCAGCGCACTGGACGTGCTGCTCCCGGTCCGCGCCTCCGGCAGTGCCGACCCGCTGTTCTGCGTACACCCCGTGGGCGGCCTGGGCTGGTGCTACACGCGCTTCGTCCCGTACCTGGCACCGGACCAGCCCGTCTATGCGCTCCAGGCACGGGGCATCACCGAGCCCGACCGCCTGCCGACGGACATCGAGCAGCTCGTCGACGACTACGTCGAGCAGATCCGCACGGTCCGGCCCAACGGTCCGTACCGGCTGCTGGGCTGGTCGTTCGGCGGGAACGTGGCGCACGCGATGGCGGTGCGGCTGCAGGAGCTCGGGGAGGAGGTCTCGCTGCTCGCCCTGCTCGACTCCTGCCCGAGCGATCTGCTGGAGCAGCTTGATCCGGATGCCGAACGGGAGCGCATGGACGCTTTGATGGCCCAGTTCGGCGAAGGGGTCGAGGCCATGCAACAGGGGCTGGCGGAGGACTCCGAACTGGCCGGGGTCATGAACCGGGAGGTGAGCGTCCTGCAGGAACTGACCGTCGCCGAGACCACCGCGATGCGGGACGCGTCGGTCCACAGCAGTCTGATCCTGCGGAAGTACCGCACCCGGCGGTTCGACGGCGACCTCCTGTACTTCACCGCGCTGCTGGAGCGGCCCGAGGGCACCCCCGATGTGACGGCGTGGGAGCCGTACGTCAGCGGGACCATCCGCAACCATCCGGTCCGGGCCAGCCACGCGGGGATGATGGACGCGGCGCCGGTCGCGGAGATCGCCCGTGTGGTGGCCGGGGTGCTCGGGCAGGCGGAAGGGGCCGAAGCGTGAGCGCGTCCGGCACGGGCCTCGCCGGCGCTCCGGCCGGCAAGGTCCGCCCGCTGCGCGAGAACCGCGACTTCCGGCTGCTGTGGACCGGAGCAGGCCTGTCGCTGCTCGGTTCCCGGACGAGCGCGGTCAGCTACGGGCTGCTGCTGCTCCAGACGACCGGGTCGGCCGCGGCGGCCGGCCTGGTGGCCTCCGCCGCGCTCCTGCCCAGCCTTCTGGTGCAGCTGCCCGCCGGGGTCCTCGTCGACCGCCGTGACCGCCGCCGCCTGATGATCGGCTGTGACCTGGGGCGGATCCTCGCCCTCGTGAGCGTGGTATTGGCGGTGGCCGGCGGCCACGTGTGGCTGCCGCACCTGGCGGTGGTCGCCTTCGTCGAGGGCAGCCTCACCCTGGTCCACCAGCTCGCGGAGCGAGGCGCGGTGCGCAACCTCGTGGCACCCGAGCACCTGGGAGCCGCCTTCGCGCAGAACGAGGCGCGGGGGCGGGCGGCGGGGCTGCTCGGCGGCCCCCTCGGCACTGTGCTGTTCACGGTCGGGGGGTGGTGCCCGTTCCTGTTCTCGGCCGTCGGCTACGCGCTGTCGCTGGGCACCCTGTCGGCGATCAGGACCCGGTTCCAGGAGGGCCGGGAGGAGTCCGGCGGGCGCAAGGTGACGGCGGAGCTGGCGGAGGGGGTCCGGTGGCTCTGGGGCAGCCGGTTCCTGCGGATCGCGCTGGCCGCCGTGGCCGGGTCCAACGTGCTCTTCCAGGTCCTGATCCTGGCCGTTCCGTTCCTGCTGCTGCAGGAGCAGGGGCGTTCCCCGGGCACGGTGGGCGTGGTGCTCGCCGTCAGCGGCGCGGGGGGCGTGCTCGGGGCGCTGAGCGCCCGTTGGTGGATGCCCCGGCTGACCCTGCGCACCGTCCTGGTCGGGAGCACTGCCGCGTGGGCCCTGCTGATGCCCGTGATGGCGGCGGCCGACGATCCGTTCGTACTGGGTGCGCTGTTCGCCGCGATGAACTACGTCGGCGGGGTGCTCAACGTGCTGGCCTCGGTGTACCAGATACGGATTACGCCGGATGCGCTGCAGGGCCGGGCCGGGGCCACCGCGGGCCTGCTGGTCAGCGGGGCGAGCGCCCTCGGCGCGCTGGCCGGCGGCTTCGTGCTGGACGCGTGGGGTTCGCAGCGGGTGTCGCTGGGCGCCGGTCTGCTCATGGCTTCCGTCGCCCTCTCCTCGGCGGCCGCGCCGAGCGTACGGAGCGCCACGTTCCGGGCGACGGGGGACGGGGCTCCCGGCCGGGCCTGAGCGGGCGGGGGAAGCCCCCGGCCGGGCCGCCGCTCCTGCGGGGCCCGGCCAGGGGCTCCGCCGCCGGGCCCGCACGGGCGGCGATATTCGGCCGGATGGCTCAAGGGGCCTCGCCCGGAAGGGTGGCGGGCGGGCAGAATCCCCCCATCGGAGCGGGTCGACGGGGGCGGGGCGGGCATGGCGGTGCGGGCGGGCGCGGAAGCGGGCGGGGGCGCGGGGGCCGAGGTCCCCGAGCTCGAAGGGGGGTCGCTGCTCGGGTCGCTGCTCGATCTCAAGGCCGACTCACTCGGCACCTATCTGCGCGCCCGCGCACGGCACGGCGACGTCGTACGGATCACGGCCGGGCCGCCCGGACTGCGCGCCGAGCTGTACTGCGTCTTCTCCGCGGAGGGCGCCCAGCGGGTGCTGGCCACCGAGTCCGCCAACTTCCGCAAGGACAACCCCTTCTACCAGGAGATCCGGGAGTCCTTCGGCAACGGCCTGCTGACCAGCCAGGACGAGGACTACCTGCGCCAGCGCCGGCTCGTGCAGCCGCTGTTCACCCGCAAGCGGGTGGACGGCTACGCCGACGCCGTCGCCGCCGAGACCGCGAGCACCCTCGCGGGCTGGGAGGAGCGCGGGGACGCGGTCGTCGACGTCGGCGAGCAGATGACGCACCTGGCCCTGCGCGCCGTGGCCCGGATCCTCTTCGGCACCGACGTGGACGCCACGGTGGACGTCGTGGACCGGTGCTTCCCCGTGATCACCGAGTACGTGCTGCGCCGCGGCTACTCCCCCGCCAACGTGCCGCGCGGCTGGCCGACCCCGGGCAACCGGCGGGCGGCGGCGGCCATGGAGGAGCTGTACGCCGTCTGCGACGGGATCATCTCGGCGCGCCGGGACGCCCCGGACGGGCAGGGTGCGGGCGGCGAGGACCTGCTGACCCTGCTCGCCGCCGCGCAGAGCGGGGACGACGCCGGCTTCGACGCGGCCGAACTGCGCGACCAGGTACTGATCTTCCTGCTGGCCGGCCACGAGACGACCGCCACCTCGCTGGCCTTCGCCCTGCACCTGCTCGGCCGCCATCCCGAGGAGCAGGCGCGGGCTCGCGAGGAGGTCTCCCGCGTGCTGGGCGACCGTACGCCGCAGGCCGCGGACCTGGACCGGCTCCCGTACCTCACCCAGGTGCTCAAGGAGGCGATGCGGCTCTACCCGGCCGCCCCCGTCATCGGCCGCGAGGCCGTGGCCGCCACCGTGATCGACGGGCACACCGTCCCGGCGGGTGCCACCGTGATCCTCGCGCCCTGGGTGACGCACCGCCACCCCCGCTACTGGAGCGACCCGGACCGTTTCGACCCCGGCCGTTTCGCCCCGGAGGCGGAGGCGGCCCGCCCCCGCTACGCCTGGTTCCCCTTCGGCGGCGGCCCGCGCGCCTGCATCGGGCAGCACTTCTCGATGCTGGAGTCGGTGATCGCGCTGGCGATGGTGCTGCGCGCCTACGAGTTCGAGGCGGTGGACACCGAGGTGCCGGTGAGCGCCGGGATCACCCTGCGCACGACGGGCCCGGCCCGCTGCCGGATCCGCCGCGTGCGGCCCTGAGGCGGATCAGCGGTAGTCGTCCGGGTGGTCCTGCATCCAGGTGTTGATCTCGTCGCGGGTGCCGATGAGGGTGCTCTGGTGCTTCTTCAGGTTCTCGAAGGTACGGTCGCCGCCGAGCTCCCGGTCGAGCTTGGCCACGGCGGCGATCGGCTCCGGGAAATGGCCGGGGCCCTTCGGGTCGGCCTTCATCGCGCGGTCCATGCGGTGGAGTTCGTCGTGGACCCGGCCCAGGAAGTAGGCGCAGTTCCCCGGGGTGCAGGACTCGCCGAGGGTGGCCTGGAGCCCGGCGAAGGCGTCCCGGACCTTCTCCGGCCCGGGGGCTACGGGCGCGGCGTCGCCGGCCGGGGGCGACATGGGCGGGGTGCCCCCCGGAACGCGCGGCGAGGGCGCTGCGTCCGCGGCGGGCGGGCCGGACGCGGTGGACGCCGGTGACGGGCCGGACACCGGCGAGGCGGCGGACGCGGGCGACGGGGCCGAGGAGGCCTTGGGCGTCGCGTCGTTGCCGCAGGCGGCGGTGAACCCCGCCAGGGACAGCGCCAGTACGGCGGTGGCCGCCCGGCGGGCGGTGGTGGTGGACCTGGACATCGGATTCCCCCCGAAGTGCGATGATCAACGACCCTACCCGCCCGTTTCCCCCTGGACGGCCGCCGGGGTGTGGTTCCCCTGGAGCCGTGCGAGGTCCGAGGGCCGGACCTGGATCACGAACACGGCGATGGCCGCGCCGATCAGGGTGAAGGCGGCGGCCGCCACGAAGGCCGTGCTCACTCCGGAGGTGAGCACCTGGTCGGCCCAGGGCGCGGGGAGCTGGTGGGTGCGCAGGAAGGCGAGCTTCTGTTCGGGGGTGGAGGAGCGCAGGAAGTCCGGGACCTGTTCCTTGGCCTCGTTGCGGCTGGCCGTGCCGAACACGGTGACCAGGATGGAGAGGCCGAGCGAGCCGCCTATCTGCTGCATCGTGTTGAGCAGCCCGGACGCGGCGCCCGATTCCCGGTCGGGCACGTTGGACAGGGCCATCAGCGTCAGCGAGACGAACTGCAGGCCCATGCCGGTGGCGAAGACCAGCATCGGGCCGAGGATGCTGCCCGGGTACGTGGAGTCGACGTCGATCCGGGTCAGCCAGGCCAGCCCGGCCGCACAGCACAGGGCTCCGGTGACCATGAAGGGTTTGGGCCCGAACCTGGGCAGCAGCTGCGAGGTGACGCCGGCGGCCACCGCGATCATCACGCTGACCGGCAGGAAGGCGAGCCCCGCCTGCAGCGGGCTGAAGCCGAGGACGTCCTGCACGAAGAGCGTGAGGAAGAAGAACATGCCGAAGATCGCGCAGGCGAGGAAGAGCATGATCCCGTAGGTGCCGGCCCGGTTGCGGTCGGCGAACATGTGCAGCGGGGTGATCGGCTGCGGCGAGCGCCGCTCGTTGAGGACGAAGAGGGAGAGCAGGACCGCGGCGGCGACGAAGGAGCCGATCGTGTAGGGGTCGCCCCAGCCCTCCTGGGAGGCGCGGATGAACCCGTAGACGAGGGAGACCATGCCGGTGGTCGACAGCAGTGCGCCGGCGAGGTCGAAGTGTCCGGGACGGCGTTCGGATTCGTGCAGGACCCGTGTGGCGAGCACGGCGATCAGCACGGCGATGGGGACGTTGACGAAGAACACCCAGCGCCAGTTGAGCCATTCGACGAGGATGCCGCCCGCGAGGAGGCCGATCGCGCCGCCGCCCGCCGAGACGGCGGAGAACACGCCGAAGGCCCGGTTGCGGGCCGGGCCTTCGCGGAAGGTGGTGGTGATCAGGGCGAGCGCGGTGGGTGAGGCGATGGCGCCGCCGACGCCCTGGAGGGCCCGGGCCGCCAACAGCTGGCCCTCGTTCTGGGCGAGGCCGCCGAGCAGGGAGGCGAGGCCGAAGAGCAGGACACCGAAGATGAAGACGCGCTTGCGGCCGAGGATGTCGCCGGTCCGCCCGCCGAGCAGGAGCAGTCCGCCGAAGGTGAGGGTGTACGCGTTGACCACCCAGGACAGGCTCTCCGTCGAGAAGTCGAGCGCGGTCTGGATGTGTGGTAGCGCGATGTTCACGATGGTGATGTCGAGAACGACCATGAGCTGGCAGGAGGCGATCACGAACAGGGCCAGCCCTTTTCCGCCCCCTCGGACCGTGCCGTCGGTCCCCTTGTTGGTCGGCAGAGCGTTCGGGTCCACTAGTCGACGCTATGCCCGCACTCCGGGGGTCACCACTCGAACGGCCCAGTCCTCCGCCGCGCTCTATGCTATGTGATATTGCACATGCCAGACTGAGATCATGGACGACTTCCTCAGGCTCTCCGCCGACACGGCCCGGTTCACCCACGGAGCGCCCCGCGCCCTCGCGTTCGGCGACGACGGCCGCCTCCTGTGGTTCCTGCGCTCGACGGGGCCCGTCGACGCCCTCGAATCCCTCTGGGTGCTCGACACCGCCACCGGCACCGAAACCCTGCTCGCCGACCCCCGCGCGCTCTCCCCCGAGCCCGGAGAACTCCCCGTCACCGAACGGCGCCTGCGCGAACGCACCCGGCTCGTCGCCGCCGGGATCGGCTCGTACGCCCTCTCCGGCGACGGCCGCAGCGCCGTCTTCCCCCTGTACGGGCGGCTCTACCGGGTCACCGGGGACGGCGCCGGGGGGCCCGCGGAGATACCCGCCGCCGGCCCCGCCCTCGACCCGCGCCCCAACGCCGACGGCTCGCGCACCGCGTACGTCGCCGACGACGCCCTCCACGTCGCCCCGGGCGGCCGGATCAGCCCCGACGACGGGGCCCGCTGGGGCGTCGCCGAGTTCGCCGCCGCCGAGGAACTCGGGCGCGCCCGCGGCCACTGGTGGTCCCCCGACGGGGTCACCCTGCTCGCCGCCCGGGTCGACGAGAGCGCCCTGCAGCGGCGCTGGTTCGCCGACCCTGCCCACCCGGAGCTGCCCGCCGAGGACTTCGCCTACCCCGAGGCGGGCGGCCCCAACGCCGACGTCCAGCTGTGGGTGCTCGGCCCGGACGGCGGCCGGGTGCGCCTCGACTGGGACGCCGCCACCCACCCCTACGTCTCGGACGCCGGATGGGAGTCGCCGACGGAAATCCTGCTGACCGTCCAGGACCGGCTCCAGCGCAGCGTCCTGCTGCTCAGCGCCGACCCGGCCACCGGCCGCACCCGGGAGCTGTCGGCCACCACGCACCCCCAGTGGGTGGACCCCCTGGTGCCCGGCACCCCGGCCCGGCTGCCCGACGGGCGGATGCTCACCGCCGCCGACACCCCCGGCGGGGCCGCGCGCGGCCTGGCCCTCGACGGGAAGCCGCTCACCGGTGACGGGATCCAGGTCCGCCGCGTGGCCGGGATCCACGAGGGGCGACTGCTGATCGAGGCCGGACTGCGCGACCCCGCCGAGCAGCAGGTGCTGCTGCTGGACCCGGACACCGGCGCGCCGACCCCGCTCGCCGACGGGCCGGGCGTGCACTCCGTGCAGGCCTCCTCCGGAACGCTGCTGCTGACCTCCGCCGACGCCGACGGCTTCCGGCGCACCGTGCGCACCGCCGACGGGCGCGCGTTCGTCCCCCGCGACCTGTCGGCGCCGCTGCCGTACCGGGTGGTCCCCGTCCTGGAGCGGGTCACCGAGCACGGCGTGCCCACCGCCCTCGTACTGCCGCGCGACCACGTCCCCGGGCGGCGGCTGCCCGTGCTGATGGACAGCTACGGCGGCCCCGGCTTCCAGGACGTGTCCGCCGAGCCTCGCCGCTGGCAGGCCCGGCAGTGGTGGGCCGACCAGGGCTTCGCGGTGGTCACCGTCGACAACCGGGGCACCCCCTACGTCTCCCCCGCCTTCACCCACGCGATGTACCGGGGCTTCTCCGAGGTCACCCTGGAGGACCAGGTCGCGGCCCTGCGGGCCCTCGGCGCCCGCCACGGCGACCTGGACCTCGGCCGGGTCGGCGTACGCGGCTGGTCCTACGGCGGCTACCTGGCGGCGATGGCCGTGCTGCGCCGTCCGGACGTCTTCCACGCGGCGGCCGCGGGGGCCGCTCCGACCGACTTCCGGCACTACGACACGGCGTACACCGAGCGGTACCTGGGGCTGCCGCAGGAACACCCCGAGGTGTACGAGCGGGACTGCCTGCTCCCCGACGCGCCGCAGCTGACCCGGCCGCTGCTGCTGGTCACGGGCCTGGCCGACGACAACGTCCACCCCTCCCACACCCTGCGCCTGTCCCGCGCCCTGACCGACGCGGGCCGCCCGCACCAGCTGCTGGCCCTGCCGGGCGTCACCCACATGACCCCGGGCGGGACCCGCGAGAAGGTGATGGCCCAGGAACTGGCCTTCTTCCGGCGCGAGCTGGCCGTCTCCTAGCGGTAAGCGGTACGCGGTAAGCGAAGGGCCCCGCGGACGGCTTCGTCCGCGGGGCCCTCCTTCTTCCCCTGGATCCCCGTCAGTCACCGGGGAAGTGGCAGGCCACCTCTCGGGAGGCGGCGATCCGCAGGAGCGGGCGCTCCGTGCGGCAGATGTCCTGCGCCTTGGAGCACCTGGGGTGGAAGGTGCAGCCCGGGGGCGGGGCCGCCGGGCTCGGCGGGTCGCCGAGCAGGACGATCCGCTCGCGCCGCCGCTCCGCCGCCGGATCGGGCAGCGGGACGGCCGACAGCAGTGCCCTGGTGTAGGGGTGCTGCGGGTCCTCGTAGAGGGACTTCTTGTCCCCGATCTCGACGATCCGGCCGAGGTACATGACGGCGACCCGGTCGCTGACCCGTTTGACGACCGAGAGGTCGTGCGCGATGAACACGTAGGCGAGGCCCAGTTCGGCGCGCAGCCGCTCCATCAGGTTGACGATCTGCGCCTGGACGGAGACGTCGAGGGCGGAGACCGGCTCGTCCGCGACGACGAGGCGGGGGTTGGTGGCCAGGGAGCGGGCGATGCCGATGCGCTGGGCCTGGCCGCCGGAGAACTCGTGCGGGTAGCGGTCGATGTGCTCCGGGATCAGTCCGGTCAGCTCCATCAGATCGGCGGCCCGGCGGCGGGCGTCCGCCGCGCTCCAGCCCTGCACCAGCAGCGGGTCGGAGATGATCCGGGCCACGGTCTGGCGGGGGTTGAGGGAGGAGTGCGGGTCCTGGAAGACCATCTGGATGTTCTTGCGCAGGGGCCGCAGGGCGCCCTGGGAGAGCCGGCTGATGTCCTTGCCGTCGAAGGTGACGCTGCCGGAGGTGGGTTGCAGCAGCCGCACCAGCATCCGGCCGGTGGTGGACTTGCCGCAGCCCGATTCCCCGACCAGGCCGAGGGTCCGGCCGGCGGCCAGGTCGAAGGAGATGCCGTCGACGGCCCGCACGGGCGCGCCGCGGCGGCCGGTCAGGGCGCGCCGGCCGGGGAAGGTCATGGTCAGGTCCCGTACGGAGAGCAGGGGACGCTCGTCGGTGGTGTCGGTGCCGGTCATCGGACCGCCTCCTCGGGGGTGCGCGCTCCCGCGAAGTGGCAGGCCACGTCGTGCCGAGGGCCGCCGTCCCCGTACGGGACGAACAGCGGTCGTTCCTCGGTGCAGCGGGCGGCGGCCCGGGGGCAGCGGGGGGCGAAGGCGCAGCCCGGGGCGGGGGCCAACAGGGACGGCGGGGAGCCGGGGATGGAGGGCAGGGGGGCGTCGTCGGGGGTGTCGAGGCGGGGCAGGGAGTCGAGCAGGCCCCGGGTGTAGGGGTGGGCGGGCTCGGCGAACAGCGCGTCGGCGGAGGCCTGTTCGGCGGCGCGGCCGCCGTACATGACGAGCACCTCGTGGGCGACCCGGGCGACCACCCCGAGGTCGTGGGTGATCATCACGACGCCGAGGCCGCGCTCCTGCTGGAGGCGGGCGATCAGCTCCAGGATCTGCGCCTGCACGGTGACGTCGAGGGCGGTGGTCGGCTCGTCGGCGATCAGCAGGTCGGGTTCGCAGGCCAGTGCCATGGCGATCATGGCGCGCTGGCGCATGCCGCCGGAGAACTGGTGCGGATACTCCCCCGCGCGGCGGGCCGGTTCGGGGATGCCGACCTCGCCGAGCATGTCCACCGCGCGTTTGCGGGCGGCGGCCCGCCCGGCCCGGAAGTGGACCCGGAAGTGCTCGGCGATCTGCTCGCCGACGGTGTAGTAGGGGTGCAGGCTGGACAGCGGGTCCTGGAAGATCATGGCCATCCGGCGGCCGCGCACGGCGGACAGCTCCTTCTCGGAGAGTCCGGTGAGTTCCCGCCCGGCGAGGCTGACGGATCCGGTGACCTCGGCGCCGGCCCGGTGCAGGCCCATGACGGCGAGCGAGGTGACGGACTTGCCGGAGCCGGATTCGCCGACGATGCCCAGGGTGCGCCCGGCCTCGACGGTGAAGCCGAGGGAGTCGACGGCCCGGACGGTGCCGCGCGGGGTGGTGAACGTGACGCGCAGGTCACGTACTTCGAGCAGGGGCGGTGCGGCGGTCATCAGTACCTCACCCTCGGGTCGACGACGGCGTACAGGAGGTCGACGACGAGGTTCGCGACGACGATGAAGAAGGCGGCGAGCAGGGTGACCCCGAGGACCACGGGCTGGTCGGAGCTGACGAGCGCCCCGTAGAACAGCCTGCCGATGCCGGGGAGTCCGAAGATGGACTCGGTGATCACGGCTCCGGCGAGGAGCCCGCCGAGGTCGATGCCGAAGATGGTGAGGATCGGGGTCATCCCGGAGCGCAGTCCGTGTTTGACCACGACGGTGCGTTCGGGCATGCCCTTGGCGCGGGCGGTGCGGATGTACGGCTCGGCCATCGCCTCGATCATCGAACCGCGGCTCTGCCGGGCGTACATGGCGGCGTAGAGCAGGGCGAGGGCGGTCCAGGGCAGCAGCAGGTTCGAGGCCCAGGCGAGGGGGTCGTCGGTGAGGGCCTGGTAGCTGGGGTACGGGAGGAGTCCGGCGACGCGGATCACTCCGTAGATCAGCATGACGGAGGTGAAGTAGACGGGCAGGGAGGCGGCGGCGACGGCGCCGACCATCAGGGCCTTGTCGGTGGCGGTGTCCTTGCGCAGGGCGGCGGTGACCCCGGCGCCGAGGCCGAGCAGCAGCCACAGGACGGCGGCGCCGACGGCGAGGGAGGCGGAGACGGGCAGCCGGTCCATCAGGAGGTTCCAGACGGGCAGGGAGTTCTCGTAGGAGTAGCCGAGGCAGGGGAAGTCGCAGTGGACGGCGAACTGTCCGGTGCCGAGGGTGCGTCCGGTGAAGATGCCGGTGAGGAAGTCGGCGAACTGCTCCCACACGGGCTTGTCGAGGCCGAGGTACTGCCGCACGTCGGCCAGCCGTTCGGCGCTGCACGTCTTGCCGCAGGCCGCGGCGGCCGGGTCGGTGGGCAGGACGTAGAAGATGAGGAAGGTGACGGCGGCGATGGCGAGGAGCACGCCGGCGAGGGCGAGCAGGCGGCGGACGAGGTAGAGGATCACGTGCGGCCGCCCCTCGGGTCGAGGATGTCGCGCAGGGCGTCGCCGAGGAGGGTGAAGGCGAGGACGGCGAGGAAGAGGAAGACGCTCGGGATGACGAAGTACATGGGGTCGGTCTCGTAGAAGGACACGGACTCGGCGATCATCTGGCCCCAGGAGGGGGTGGGCGGGCGCACGCCCACGCCGAGGTAGCTGAGGGCGGCCTCGGTGCTGATCATTCCGGGGATGAGCAGGGTGGTGTAGGCGATGACCGGGCCGGAGACCCCGGGGAGGATGTCGCGGGTCAGGATCCGCCAGGAGCTCGCGCCGCCGACGCGTGCGGCGTCGACGTACTCGCGGTGTTTGAGGGAGAGGGTCTGGCCGCGGACGACGCGGGCGACGCCGGGCCAGCCGAAGAGGCCGATGACGCTGGTCATCAGGACGATCCGGTTGACGTCCTTGGCCACCGACAGCATCGCGATCATGAAGATCAGCGAGGGGAAGGACATGGTGAGGTCCATGAGCCGGGACAGGACGGCGTCGGTGCGGCCGCCGAAGTAGCCCGCGGCGATCCCGGCGGCGGTGCCCGCGAGGACGACGATGGCGGTGGCGGCGAAGGCGATCAGGAGGGAGACCTGGGCGCCTTGGACGACGCGGGCGAACAGGTCGCGTCCGGTGACGGGTTCGACGCCGAGCCAGTGCTCTGGGCTGATCCCGCCGAGGGAGCCGAGGGGCTGTCCGCCGAGGTAGGGGTCGATGGCGGCCTTGTCGAACTCGTCCGGGGACCAGCCGCCGAGGGCGCTCAGCCAGGGGGCGGCCAGGGCCATCAGGACGAAGAGGAGGACGACGCCGAGGCTGACGCGGACGGCGGGGCGGCGGCGCAGTTCCCGGCGGGCGAGCTGCCAGGGGCTGCTGCCCGGGGCGACGTCCTTGGCCGGTGTCCCGGCCGGGGCGGCCTCGGGGGCCGCCTCGGGGCCCGCCTCGGGGGCGGCGCCGGATGCGGTGGTGGTCATGGTGGTGTCAGGCCCCGGCTTCTCAGCCCTGGCTCTTCGACGGGTCCTTGAGGCCCACGGTGCCGTAGTCGACGGTGCCGGTCCACACGGGGTGGCCGTAGGCGCCGGCGATGTTGGGGCCGACGAGCAGCGGCTTGCGCTCCAGGAGGATCGGGATGGAGGGGGACTTCTTCATGATCTCGGCGTCGAGGTCGATCCAGGCCTGGTTGGCCTGCTTGGCGTCGGCCATGGCGTTGATCTCGTCGATCCGCTTCATGGTGGCCTCGTCGCGGAACTGGGCGTAGTTGCCCTGGTTGCCCTTGTCCTTGATGGTGCGTCCGTCGAAGACGAAGGGGAGCCAGGTGGAGCCGGAGGGGTAGTCGGGGCACCAGCCGGTGTAGGTCATGTCGGGGGTGGTGGAGAGGTCGCCGATGACGTCGTAGTACGCGCCGGGGTCGACGGTGTCGATGACGACCTCGATGCCGGCCCGGGCCAGGCCCTGCTGGAAGGCCTCCGCCTTGCCCTTGTCGCCGGTGGAGACGGCGAGGGAGACCTTCAGGTGCTCCTTGCCGGCGGCCTTGAGCAGTTCCTTGGCCTTGGCGGGGTCGCCCGAGGCCGGGATCTTCAGGGTGTCGGCCTGCTTGCCGCCGGAGAGGGCCGGGGGCAGGTAGGCGGTGGCCACCTCGTTGAGGGCGGGGCCGCCGCCGGCGGTGATGACGGCCTCCTTGTCGACCGCGTACTGCATGGCCTCGCGGACCTTGGGGTCGTTGAAGGGGGCGCGGGAGTTGTTCAGGTGGAGCATGACCGTACAGCCCTGGGACTCGGCGAGGAGGCGGGCCTTGATCTCGGGCTTGGGCAGGACCTTCGGGGCGCTCTCGGGGCGCATGTTGAAGTACTCGATGGCGGAGGCGTCGGCGCCCTCGCCGGCGATGATGCGGTCGTCGACCTGCCCGCCCTTGAGGCCCATGACGACGACGAACTTGTCCGGGTAGGCCTTGCGGACGGAGTCGGTCTTCTGGTCCCAGTGCTCGTTGCGGACGAGGACCAGCTTCTTGTCGCGGTCGTACGTCTCGATCTTGTACGGGCCTGAGGAGAACGGGCGGGCGTCGTACTGGGTGCCCTTCTCCTGGGACTGCGGGACCGGCGCGAAGGTGGGGAGGGTGGCGGTCTGGGAGAACTCGGCGACGGGGCGCTTGAGTTCGAAGACGATCGTGCGGTCGTCGGGGGTCTTGACGGAGTCGAGGTGCTTGCCGTCCAGGGGGCCCTTGTAGCCCTCGGTGCCGGCCAGGTACTGGGCGGCGTAGTCGGGGCCGCCGGTGAGGTCGGGGGCGAAGGAGCGCTCGACGTTGTACTTGATGTCCTGGGCCTTGACGGGGCTGCCGTCCTCGTACTTCACGCCCTCCTTCAGGGTGAAGGTCCAGGTCTTGCCGCCGTTGGAGGGGGTGCCGAGGTCGGTGGCGAGGTCGGGGACGAGCTCGCTGCCGCCCTTGCCGGGCTCGGCCTTGAAGGTGACGAGCGTGCGGTAGAGCAGGCGGGTGCCGAAGTCCATGGCCGGCATCACCCAGTTGCGGGCGGGGTCGAGGTGGGCGAAGTCCTGGTTGGACAGGACGGTGAGGGTGCCGCCCTTCACGGGGGTGCCGCCGAGGGTCTTGCCGTCGTTGGCGGCGGCCGGGTTGGCCGCGGAGGGGCCGGAGTTCGCGCCCTTCTTGGGGTCGGAGCAACCCGAGGCACCGAGTGCGAGAGCGGCCACCACGGCGGTGGCGAGGGCGAGTTGGGTGCGCTTGGTCATGGGTCACTCCAGTGAAGGGCCGCGCTTTAGGATGTGACCGGTAACATAGTAATGTGAAATTGTACTGACAAGGGGTTGGCGCCCCCGTTATCCAGCCGTGTCCAAATCCGGCCGCCCGAAGGGGAGTTGGAACTGCCGGGCGGTCCCCGCAGCCCGGCTGCGGGGACCGCCCTGGGGCGCGGATCGGCTCAGTGCGGCGAGCCGGCCGGCTCCATGTTCTTGTCCTTGTCCTTGTCCTTGTCCTTGTGCTTGCCCTTGACCGGACGGAAGTCGGGGTTCGTCACGCAGCCGAGGTTGCGGTAGATCCGGTCGTTCGTCTGCGGGTCGAGGCCGACGAAGTGGTACTGGCAGGCCCCCTCGATGAACCTGCCCTCGATGCCGCCGGGGAAGTCGATCTCCTTGTTCCACAGGAACGGCGACTGGAGGCCCGTCTGGCGGGCGGTGGCGTTGACGTCGATCCCGCCGGGAGCCTGGATCGCGTAGACCCAGCCGTCGTTCCCGCCGCCCGTGGCGAACTCCTGCGCCACCCACCGCTCACAACTGGTGCTCACGTGCGCGGCGTTCTGCTGCCCGGCTCCCCCGATGATCCACTGCGCCAGCGGGGTGAGGTCCGAGCCCCGCGGGGTGAAGCCGCTGTTGAAGATGGCCTGGGGGTTCGGCCGCGTGTCGCCCCGCCACAGGGTGTTCACGTCGTGCCGCCAGTACCAGGCCTCGCTCACCGCGGCGAGGTCCACCTGCGGCCGGATCCCGGGGTCCGTCGTGGTCTGGAGCCACTCCGAGGCGCGGTAGCCTCCGGTCGGGCCGCAGGGGCCGGTATCACGGATCTGCTGCGGGGTACCCGGGTACGGATCCGTCGCGGCGCCGGCGGGCGAGCCGAACGCCAGCGACACGGTGACCAGGGCGGTGGCGGAGGCAAGCCGGAATGCAGTCTTCAGCATGGCTGGGAACCCATCACTCGGTGCACATGACCCGGTGTTGGTAGACGGATTCCGGGCGGAAGCCACCTCTGTTCGCGACGATCACCCTTGGGCGCCACGAGCTCCACCCGCCCGGCGCACTCCCCCGCTCACCGCACCGGCGGCGCGGGTGGCCCTAGATGCCCGACCCGAGACCCCCCGGGATGCGGCCGACCGGCTCGTCGCGGCCCTGCGCCCAGAGGGAACGGACATGACCGAGGTGGCGCTGCATGCAGGCCTCGGCCGCGTCGGAGTCGCCCGTGAGCATCAGGTCGAGGAGCTCGATGTGCTCCTCGGCGGAGGAGACCAGCTTGCCCGCCTCGTCCAGGCCGGTCAGGCCGTAGAGGCGGGAGCGCTTGCGCAGGTCGCCGACGGTCTCGACGAGGCGGTCGTTGCCCGCGAGGGCGAGCAGGCTCAGGTGGAAGCGGCGGTCGGCCTCCAGGTACCCGATGAGGTTGTGCTCCCGGGCGCTGGTGACGATCTCCTCGGCGATGGGGCGCAGGGCCTCCAGCTGTTCGGCCGTGGCGATCTTCGTGATCCGGCCGACGGTCGGGACCTCGATCATCGTCCGCAGTTCCGTGTACTGGTCGAGGTCGCGCTCGCTGACCTCGGTGATCCGGAACCCCTTGTTGCGGACCGGCTCGACCAGGCCCTCCCGGGCCAGGTCGAGCATGGCCTCGCGCACGGGCGTGGCCGAGACGCCGAGTTCGGCCGCGAGGCCGGGGGCCGAGTACACGCTGCCGGGGCGCAGTTCCCCGGCGATCAGGGCCGCTCGGAGGGCGTGGCCGACCTGGTCGCGGAGCCGTTCCTGAGCCTTGATGAGACTGTGCTGCTTCAGGTCACCCATGTGCGTTTCCTCCGAGACCCCCGACACCACGACGAGCAGAGGAACAGCGTACAATGTCACGTTGCGCTACTCGTCCCCAGCGGCCCGGAACAGTGCGACCGCCACGGCGAGATCTTCCCAGGCCATGCCCACGCTCTTGAAGAGCTGTGGACAACCCGTCCGCCCTCCCGCCGGGATCCGGCCCGTGACCAGGTCGGCGAGCGTTCCGCTGATATGACCGGGTCCGATCGCCCCCTCCGCCTCCGGGACCAGCAGGTCCCCCGCCTCGCGCAGGGCCGCCGCGCGCGACTCCACGTACACGGCCGCGCGCCGCACGAGGGCCGTGTCCGTCTCGCGGGCGTCCGGTTCGTGCGAGCCCACGGCCACCACCAGCGCCCCCGGGGCCACCAGGCGCCCGTCGAAGAGCGGCTCGCGGGCCGTGGTGCAGCAGACCACCAGGTCCGCGCCGGCCACGTCCCCCGCCGTGCCGGTGCGCGCCGCGACACCCCGCTCGCGGGCGTACGCGACGAGCGCCTGCGCCCGTCCGGGGTCGCGGGCGACGACCACCGCCTCCGCCGGCTCCCGCTCCGCGAGCACCGCGTCGAGGTGCCCGTACGCCTGGGGCCCCGAGCCGAACAGCACCAGCCGGCCCGCCGGCCCGGCCGGTGCCAGGTGGCGCAGCGCCAGCGCGGAGACCGCCGGGGTGCGCAGGGCCGTCAGGGCCGCGCCGTCGAACAGGGCCACCGGGCACAGGGTCACCCCGTCGAGGAGCAGGTAGCTCCCGGTGATCCGGGGCAGGCCGCGCTCCGGGTTGCCCGGGGCCACCCCGGCGATCTTCACCCCCGCGTACTCCGCCGACGCGGCGGGCATCAGCAGCAGTTCGCCGCCCGGCGCGGACAGGGAGCCACGCTGCGGGCAGCCTTCCGGGTCGAGCCCGGCGCGCAGGGCGTCGGCCAGGGCGTCGGCCGCCCCGGCGGGGGTGAGCAGGCCCGCGATCCGCCCGGCGTCGAACTGCGGCAGCGCGGGCGCGGGGCCGGCGGGCGCCGCCGCCGGGTGGACCGTCACAGGGTGAACCCCGTGCCGAGGGCGTCGTGCGGATCGATCGTGAAGGTGTGCTCGCCGGTGCGGTAGGCCGTGCCGGTGACCTCCGTGACCCCGCCCTCCAGCATCCGGCCGGTGAACACCGTGCCCACCACCGACTCGTGCAGCAGGTCCTCCCCGGGCCCGAGCCGCCCGTCCTCCGCGAGCAGGGCGAGCCGGGCGGAGGTGCCGGAGCCGCAGGGGGAACGGTCGATCTGCCCGTCCGCGAAGACGGTGACGTTGCGCTGGTACGGCCCGAAGGGGGTGTCGGGCAGCTCCTCGTACAGGACCACCCCGTACACCCCGGACAGCAGCGGCCCGTCCGGGTGCCAGGTGGCGGGATGGGTGGCCAGTGCGGCCCGGACCTCCTGCCCGGCGCGGACCAGGTCGGGCAGCGCGGCGCGCGAGACGTCCAGGCCGAGGTCCCGGGCGGCGACGGAGGCGTAACAGGCCCCGGCGTGCGCGATGTCCACCTCCGCGAGGCCCAGGGTGGTGGCCACCGGGACCTTCCGGGCGCCCACCCGGGCGGCGACGTTGCGGAAGGTGACCCCGGTGGTGCGGCCGCCGTCGCGGTGGACGGTGGCCCCGACCCGCCCCGACGGGACGTCGATGCGCACCTGGACGTCCCCGTCGTGCGGCGCCGGGACCCGCCCGGTCTCCACCGCCCAGACGCCGAGCGCCATGGTGCCGTGGCCGCACGCGGTGGAGTAGCCGTCCTTGTGCCAGAACAGGACCCCGAAGTGCGCGCCGTCGTCGTCCGGGGGGACCACGAACCCGCCGTACATCCCGGCGTGTCCGCGCGGCTCCTGCACCAGCAGGCGCCGTACGTCGTCCAGCGCGCTCCGCCGCGGCGCGGTCCCGGAACCCCCGGGTCCGATGACCGTGGCGCAGCGCTCGGCGACGGTGTCCCCGGGGGCGGGGGCGATGCCGTCCGCCGCGAGGTCGACGATCCGGAAGGGCTCCCCCGCCGTGTGGTAGTCGGTGGTGCGGACGCTGATCACAGCAGGAACCCTCCGGGGAAGGGGTCGGTCGGGTCGAGGAAGTACTGGGCGGTGCCGGTGATCCAGGCCCGGCCGGTGACGGTGGGGACCACCGCCGGGAGACCGCCGACGGTGGTCCGGCCGGTCAGGCGGCCGGTGAACTCGGTCCCGATGAAGGACTCGTTGACGAAGTCGGTGTCGAGTCCGAGCAGGCCGCGGGCGTGCAGCTGGGCCATGCGCGCGCTGGTCCCCGTACCGCAGGGCGAGCGGTCGAACCAGCCCGGGTGGATGGCCATGGCGTGCCGGGAGCGTCGGGCGTCGGAGCCGGGGGCGGCCAGGTACACGTGCTTGACGCCGGCGATCGACGGGTCCTCGGGGTGGACGGGCCGGTCCGGGCCGCCGTTGATCGCGTCCATGATCGCCAGACCCGCGGCGATCAGGTCCTCCTTGCGGGAGCGGTCGAAGGGCAGGCCGAGAGCGTCCAGTTCGACGAAGGCGTAGAAGTTCCCGCCGTAGGCGAGGTCGTAGGTGATCGTGCCGTGGCCGGGGACCTCGGCCTTCAGGTCCAGGCCGACGCTGAAGGCCGGGACGTTGGTGAGGGTGACGGCGGTGGCCGCGCCGTCCTCGACCCGTACGTCGACGCTCACCAGCCCGGCCGGGGTGTCGAGCCGGACCGTGGTGACCGGCTCGACGACCGGGACCATGCCGGTCTCGACCAGGACGGTGGCCACCCCGATCGTGCCGTGCCCGCACATCGGCAGCAGGCCCGACACCTCGATGTAGAGCACGCCGAAATCGGCGTCGGGCCGGGTGGGCGGCTGGAGGATGGCGCCGCTCATCGCCGCGTGGCCGCGCGGCTCGTACATGAGCAGGGTGCGGACGTGGTCCGTGTGCTCCATGAAGTGGAGCCGCTTCTCCGCCATGGTGGAGCCGGGGATCACCCCGACCCCTCCGGTGATCACCCGGGTGGGCATGCCCTCGGTGTGCGAGTCCACCGCGTGGTAGATGTGGCGCGTGCGCATGGGTTCCTCCTGGTCGAGGCCCGGTTCGAGGCCTGGCTGACGCTTAGTTGAGGCCTTCGGCGAGGGCCTTCTCGGTGGCGGCGCGCACCGAGGCCTCGACCTCGCCCGTGAGCGGGAAGCGGGGCGGACGGGTGGCGCCGCCGGGACGGCCGGCCAGGTCCATGGAGAGCTTGATGGCCTGGACGAACTCGGTCTTGGAGTCCCAGCGCAGCAGCGAGTGCAGGGACTTGTACAGCGGCAGGGCCGTGGTGAGGTCCCCGGCGACGGCGGCCCGGTAGAGGGTGGCGCAGGAGCGCGGCAGGGCGTTGGGGTAGCCGGCGATCCAGCCGACGGCGCCCGCGAGGGCGAGTTCGAGCAGGACGTCGTCGGCGCCGATGAGCAGGTCGAGGCCGGGGGCGAGCTCGGCGATCTCGTAGCCGCGGCGGACGTCCCCGCTGAACTCCTTGACGGCGACGATGCTGCCGTCGCCGTGCAGGCGGGCGAGCAGTGCCGGGGTCAGGTCCACCTTGGTGTCGATGGGGTTGTTGTACGCGACCACGGGCAGCCCGGCGCCGGCGACCTCCGCGTAGTGGGCGCGGACGGTGGCCTCGTCGGCGCGGAAGGCGTTGGGCGGCAGGAGCAGGACGGATCCGGCCCCGGCCTCGGCGGCCTGCTCCGCCCAGCGGCGGGCCTCGGCGCTGCCGTACGCGGCGACGCCGGGCATGACGCGGGCGCCGTCGCCCGCGGCCTCGACGGCGGTGCGCACGACGCGGGCGCGCTCCTCGTCGGTGAGGGTCTGGTACTCGCCGAGGGAGCCGTTGGGCACGACGCCGTCGCAGCCCTCGGCGATCAGCCAGGCCACGTGCTCGGCGTAGGCGTCGTAGTCGACGCTCAGGTCCTCGCGCAGCGGGAGCGCGGTGGCGACCATGATGCCGTGCCAGGGGCGGGTGCGGGTGTCGGGACGGGGCGCGGGGGTGGGCGCGTGGTTCATGAGCAGACTCCCTAGTGTGGTGTGTGACATTTTACTAGTGGGTACGAGGTGGCCACAAGGGCCAGGAGTGCCCGATCAGCGGGCGGAGGGGGGAAGTTCGGTGCCGGGCGGCGCGGGCAGCGCGGCCAGGTGACGCAGCGGAACGGGGCAGGACAGCGGACGCCGGTCGGGCGCGGGGTCCTCCCCGGCCAGCGCGGCGACGGCCGGACCGCACATCCGGCCCTGGCACCAGCCCATCCCGGCCCGGGTGAGCAGTTTGACGGTACGGGCGTCCCGCGCGCCGAGCTCGGCGACGGCCTCGCGGATCCCGCCCGCCGGGACCTCCTCGCAGCGGCAGACGGTGGCCGCGTCGGGCAGCCAGTCCGTCCACCCCGCGCCCGGACGGTGGGCGGCCGCCATCGCCCCGGCGAAGGCCCTCAGCCGGGCCCGGGTCCGGGTGAGGGACGGCGCGACGGGCACCCCCGCGATCGCGTGCGCGGCGATCTCCCCCTCGGTCAGGGCCAGCTGGGCACCGCCGATGCCGCCGGTCTCGCCGGCCGACCAGATGCCGGGCACCGAGGTGCGCTGCGCCGCGTCCAGGTCCAGGGCGACCGTGCCGTCGGGGGCCTGGAGGGTGGCGCAGCCGAGGGAGGTGGCCAGCTCCAGCTGGGGCACCAGACCGTGGCCCACGGCCAGGGCGTCACAGGGGATCCGGCGGGCGGTGCCGGGCAGCGGGCGCCAGTCCCGGTCGAGGCGGGCGACCGTGACGGCCTCCACCCGGCCCCGGCCGTGCGCCTCGGTCACCGCGTGCCGGGTCAGCAGGCGGATGCCGTGGCGCGCCAGGGCGCCCCCGTACACGGCGCCTTCGGCGAGCTTGGCCGGGTTGCGCAGCAGGGCGCGGGCCTGCGGGGCGTACGCCGTGTACGAGGCGGCCTCGGCGACGGCCGGCACGGTGGCCCCGGCGGCGGCGAGGGAGCCGGCCACCGCGAGCAGCAGCGGGCCGCTCCCGGCGACGACGATGCGGCGGCCCGGCAGGACGAGGCCGCCCTTGAGCATGGCCTGCGCCCCGCCCGCGCCGACGACCCCGGGCAGGGTCCAGCCGGGGAAGGGCAGTTGCCGCTCGTAGGCGCCGGTGGCGAGCAGGACGGCGCGGGCGCCGTAGGTCGCCGCGTGTTCCTCGGGGCCGGCGACGGCGTGCAGGATCCATCCGTCGGCGCCGTCCGGGGCCACCGTCCAGACGTGGTGGAAGGGATGGTGGGCGATCCGGCCCGACGCCACGTGGGCGCGCAGGGCGGCTTCGCGCGCCGTGAAGGCCCGCCAGTCGTGGTGCAGGGCCTGGGGGCGGAGGGCGCCGAGGCCGGGGGCCGGGTGGCGGTAGAACTGGCCGCCCGGGCGCTCCCCCGCGTCGAGGAGGGTGACGCGCAGGCCGAGCCGGGCCGCGGTGACGGCGGCGGCGAGCCCGGCGGGGCCGGCGCCGACGATGGCGAGGTCAGACGGCGAGCTCGGCACGGCCGGTTCCTTCCTGGGTGGTGACGGCGTCTCCGGGGCGGGCCGGGACGAGGCACGCGCGTTGGTTCGGGCGGCCGTTGACGGTGACGAGGCAGTCGTAGCAGGCGCCGATGCCGCAGAACGCCCCGCGCGGGGCACCCCCTTCGCGGGTGGTGCGCCAGGCGAGGATCCCGGCGCCCCACAGGACGGCGGCGACGCTCTGGCCTTCCTGGGCGGTCAGTTCACGGCCGTCGAAGGTGACGGGGTACGTGGCCGCCGGGGTGCCGCCTACCAGTGTGCGGGGGGTGCGCATCAGCGGGGTCTCCTCGGGGTCTTGCCCTGCCGGGCGGGGGTTGGATCGGGGGCGTGGTGCCCGTGCCGGGCGGGGTCGGCCGGGGCCGGGGCGGGGTGCCGCCCGGGACTGCATGATTTATGGCGCCCCCTCCGGGGCTGCGTCGGCGGGTCGGTGGCGTGCGCCAACAAATCACGCTTTACGTCCCGGACAGCACCCCACCCCGTCCCCGGCCTCGGGAGCGGACCGTCTCCGGGAGCCGCCCCGACCTCGGGTTCGGGAACTTGGTCCGGGACTCAGCCCGGGGCCGCCTCGGGGGCCTCGAAGCGGTCCGGGCGGAAGGGGGTCGGGTCCATGGCGGGGTCGGTATCGGTCAGGGAGGCGGCGATGAGGGCGCCTGTGGCCGGGGCCAGGCCGATGCCGGCGCCCTCGTGGCCGCAGGCGTGGAAGAGGCCCGGCACCCGGGGGTCGGGGCCGATCGCCGGGAGGTGGTCGGGGAGGTAGGGGCGGAAGCCGTGGTAGGTGCGCAGGACGCGGGTGTCCGCCAGGACCGGGAAGAGCGCCGCCGCCTGGCGGGCGAGGCGGCGCAGGGCCTCGGTGGACAGGGTCCGGTCGAAGCCGACGCGTTCGCGGGTGGCGCCGATCAGGACGGGGCCCGACGGGGTGCCCTCCACCACCGCCGAGGACTGCAGGGCCGCGGAGTCGCTGGCGACGTCGGCGATGTAGTCGGCGGCGTAGACCTTGTGCCGGACCACCCGGGGCAGGGGCTCGGTGACCAGGACGAAGCCCCGGCGCGGCATGACGGGCAGGGTGGTCCCGGCCAGGGAGGCGATGTGGCCGCCCCAGGTGCCCGCCGCGTTGAGCACGGCCGGGGCGTGCAGGGTGCGGCGGGGCGTGCGGACGCCGACGGCGCGGCCGCCCCGCAGGAGCACTTCGGTGACCTCCTCGCCGAGGTGGCACTCGGCGCCGGACGCGGCCAGCAGGCGGGCCGCCGCCTGGGCCGGGTGGACCTGGGCGTCCTGGGGGTAGTGGAAGCCGCCCGCCTGCCCCGGGGCCAGGTGCGGCTCCAGGTCGTGCAGGGCCTCCGGTCCGACCTCGGTGGAGATCACGCCGGCGGCGCGCTGGCCGTCCGCGAAGGTGCGGAGCGCCTTGAGGGTGGTCTCGTCCGGGGCGACGACCAGGCCGCCCTTGGGCTCGTACTCGGTCTCCGGCGGGAGGACCGCCGCCAGTTCCCGCCACAGCCGGGCCGACAGGAGCGCGAGGTCGAGCTCGGGGCCGGCCTCCTTGTCGGAGACGAGCAGGTTGCCCTCCCCGGCACCGGTCGTGCCGCCCGCGACGGGGCCGCGGTCGACGACGGCCACGGACAGTCCGGAGCGGCTCGCGTAGTAGGCGCACGCGGCGCCGACGACACCGGCGCCGATGATCACGACGTCCGGGGAGTGGTTCTGGGACACGACAGTAATATGTCACATTCTTTAGGGGCTGCCTAGGCATGCCGGAGGGTGTGCCCCGGGCCGGTCCCGCCCCCCGCGGGACTCGGGACCGGCCCGGTGGCCGTCAGCTGCGCAGGGGGCCCTCACAGCTGTACGAGGAGGTGCCCGCGACCTTGTTCGACCAGATCTCCAGCGGACCGAAGGAGCAGTTCATGTCGGCCAGGTTGTTGGAGGCCGCGCCCGCCCGGTCGAGGATGAAGTAGTCCACCGTCTCGGACAGGTCCTTGAAGTTCTGGTCGTCGCTGCGCCAGTTCGACAGGTTCGCGGTGATCCGGCCGGTACAGGTGAAGCGGCGCTTGCCGGGGTCGCCGTTCTCCACGCAGTCCGGCGTGTTGTACGTGGCCGTCGCGAAGGCGGACTTGACCGAGGAGAGCGCGGAGTCGCGCAGCTGGTCGTTGGCGGTGAAGGTGGTGTTCGGGACGTAGAGCTGGTCCACCTTGGCGATCTGCGCGTCCAGGAAGCGGTTGTAGTCGCGCTGGAGGTAGGTGTCCGACCCCATGCGGTTGCGCCAGGCGTCGTAGCCCGCGACGTCGTTGGCGCGCAGGTGGCCGTACATCTCGCGCAGCAGGGAGGGCTTCTCGGTCCACAGGAACTCGAAGAACGTGCCCGCGTAGTTGTAGAAGCGGAACCCGTCGCCGTCGTACGTGGCGTTGAGCAGCTGCTGGACGCTCATGCGGGGACCGCCGCCGGAGGTGTCGTTGATGACGCCCCGGACCAGGGACTTGCGGACGGCGATGCCGTTGTCGCGGGTGGAGCCGTCGAAGAACTCGGCGGTGCCCTCGTCCATGGCGGTGGTGCGGTCGCCCTCGTACCAGGGGCCCTGGCCGAAGGAGCCCGGGACGGCGAAGCGGCCGTTGAGGTAGTGCGTGTACTCGTGGCGGAAGAGCTCTTCGAGGGTGAGCGAGGAGTCCTGCGGAACGCGGCGCTGGTAGGTGTAGAAGGTGGCGCCGTTCTCGATGTAGATGCCGCCGTTGTTGGTGCCGTAGCCGGTGAGGAGGGGGTGGTAGTTCTCGTAGTCGGCGCGGGAGGCGTAGAGCACGATGTTCAGGGTGGTGTTCGTGTCGCCGGCCAGGGGCTGGTCGGTGCCGATGACGCGGTGGAACTGCGTCTTGACCTGCTTGCTCGCGTAGTAGAGCTGGTCGACGGTGGCCCGGTCGAGGGCGGTGCGGACCTTGATGCCGCCGTTGTCGTAGGTGTAGGTGTTCGGGAAGAGCTGCTTCTCGATGTCCTCCTTGCACACCCCGTACGGCTTGCAGGCCTCGTAGAGGTTCAGCCAGGAGACGGCCTTGGCCCAGGGCTCGGTGCCGAAGGTGGACTTGAGCGGCGCCAGCATGGCGCCGAGGTCCGCGACCACCTGGTCCTTGAGGCCGTTGACCTGGCCGAAGCGGCCGTACTCGCTGATCGCGTCGCGCACCACCCAGGCGTTGACCGTGCCCTTGAGGTGGGTGTAGCCGGCGAAGGCCTTGAAGGTGGCGCGGTAGGCGGCGTCGCCCGCGACCGCCGAGTGGAAGGCGGCGTCCTGGTTGCCCGGGTAGACGCCCAGGTAGTTGACGGACAGCGCGGAGAGCGCGGCGCCCGCCCAGCCGGCGTCGAGGTTGGTGGCCGGGTGGGACGGGTCCATGGTGGCCAGGACCCGCTTGATGAGGCCGAGCTGGTGCTGGCGCAGGCCGGGGGCGCTGCCGGCGTAGAGGGCCTCGCGCAGGGTGCGGGCGTTGGTGGCCGTCACGTCGAAGGTGTGGGCGGCGTCGCCGAAGTCGGCGATGGCCCGGCGCATCGCGTCGACGGTGGGGGCGTCGGTGACGTCGATCTCGGAGCGCGAGTAGTCGTGGTACACGACGGCGTGCAGGTAGGTGAACATCTCCTCCAGGTGGGAGGAGTTGCGGCCGTCGTGGGCGGCGGCCAGGGCGGATATCCGGCGCGAGACGGCCTGGACGTGGGCGTCGGACATGACCGGCGCCAGGCGCGCGTCCCAGGTCCAGATGAGGTTGCGCAGACAGCCGTCGGCGGTGACGGCCGGGTCCGCGAGGAAGTCGGCGAACTGCTCCGGCGAGAGGCCGGTGACCCCGTCAAGGGTGCAGGGGACGCCCGCGGCGACGCTGCGCGCGGTGGGTGCGGCCTGGGCGGAGGCCGCCTGGCGGCTCTTCTCCGCGCGCTCGGCGGACGCGGAGGAACCCGGGGCCGAGACGGCCGGGGCGGCGCCGGGCACCCGGCCGTCGGTGACGGCCTTGCCGCCGGGGGCGGGGGCGGGCGCCGGGACGAGCTGCTGGGCGTCGGCCCGGTGGTCGACCTCGTCGAAGGGGTTCGGCGTCGTGGTGCCGGTGGCGCCGGGGGCTCCGGAGGTGAAGGCGGCGGGGGCGGAGGCGCCGGTCGCGGCGGCCGGGGTGCCCCGCTCCGCGGCCTGGGTCACGGCCTGGCCGGCGGTGGCGAGGAGGGTGACCGCAACGGCGGCGGAGAGGAGGGACGTACGCACAACTCTGTGCTGGGACACCGAGAGCTCCTGGTGGGGATGGAGGTGGGGGAAATGGTGCGTGAACTGCCCTGCTTCACACGGCGTTTGACGGGGATTAACGTGCCGCGGTGTGAGCTGTAACATAGTAATGTGAAATTGCACTGGCAAGACCTGTGCGCCCATCAGTTCGGTCCTTCTTGAGGGAGCCTCCATGAGCGACGCCGCCGCCCGCCTCAACACCGGCAGTCACGACCTGCCCGTATCAGCCGAGTTGTCACGGTTCATGGCCGGGAACTGGGCGGCCACCCCCCTCCCCGCCGCCGCCCGTGTCCCCTCGCACGCCGTCACCCCGGCCCGCCGCGCCAGGCTCTCGGCGCGTTTCCCCGGCGAGCGGCTGCTCATCCCGGCCGGCGAGCTGATGGTCCGCTCCAACGACGCCGACTTCCGCTTCCGGCCGCACAGCGCGTACGCCTGGCTGACCGGACTGACGGGCGAGGACCAGGCCGGACACGTCCTGGTCCTGGAGCCGTCCGGCCCGAGCGGGCACGAGGCCGTGCTGTACCTGAGGCCGCGCTCGCCCCGGGCCGACGGGAACGAGGAGTTCTTCCGCGACCGCCGCTACGGCGAGTTCTGGGTGGGCCGCCGCCCGGACCTCGCGGAGGCGGAGCGGCTGACCGGCATCCGCTGCGCGCACCTGGACACCCTCGGGGAGCCGACGGCCCGCAACGCCGCCACGGACGGCGAACTGGCCGCCGCGCTGTCCGAGTTGCGGCTGGTCAAGGACGCGTGGGAGGTCGACCAGCTGCAACTTGCCGTGGACCACACCACGGCCGGCTTCGAGGACGTCGTACGGGCCCTGCCGCAGGCGCTCGCGCACCCGCGCGGGGAGCGCTGGATCGAGGGGGTGTTCGGACTGCGCGCCCGGGCGGAGGGCAACGGGACCGGCTACAACACGATCGCGGCCTCAGGAGCCCACGCGGGCGTCCTGCACTGGATCCACAACGACGGCCGGCTCGACCGGAACGAACTGCTCCTGCTGGACGCGGGCGTGGAGACCGACACCCTGTACACGGCCGACATCACCCGCACCCTCCCGCTGTCCGGGCGCTTCTCCCCCGTCCAGCGGCAGGTCTACGAACTGGTGCTGGCCGCGCAGGAGGCGGGCATCGCGGCGCTGCGGCCGGGGGCGAGCTTCGGGGACTTCCACCGGGCCGGCATGAAGGTCATCGCCGAGGGGCTCGCGGAATGGGGCGTGCTGAAGAACGCCGAGGGCGATCTGCACCGGCGGTACTCGCTGTGCAGCAGCGGGCACATGCTGGGGCTGGACGTCCACGACTGCGCGAAGGCGCGGGCCGAGACGTACCTGGAGGGCGTCCTGGAGGAGGGCCAGGTCCTGACCGTCGAACCGGGCCTCTACCTCCAGCCGGACGACGAGACGCTGCCGGCCGAGCTGCGCGGGGTGAGCGTGCGCATCGAGGACGACCTGGTCATCACCGCCGACGGGGCACGGCTCATGTCGGGGGCCCTGCCGCGCACGGTCGCGGGCGTGGAGGAGTGGATGGGCACCCTCCTGGACTCCGCGGGCTCCTGACCTCCCCGCCCTTCCCGTCCCGGGCTCCCGCCCCGCAACGGGAAGGGGTCCGGGGCCGGGCCGGGCCGGCTACGGGAGGACCGCGAAGCCGTCCAGTTCGAGCAGGGCCTGCGTGTCCCAGAGGCGGACCACGCCGACCACCGCCATCGCGGGGTACTCGCGCCCCGCGAGCCGGCGCCAGATCCGGCCCAGCTCGCCGGCGTGCTCCCGGTAGTCGGCCACGTCCACCGCGTACACCGTCACCCGCGCCAGGTCCGCCGGGGTCCCGCCGGCCGCCGCGAGGGCCGTCAGCAGGTTGGCGAGGGCCCGCTCGAACTGCTCGGGCAGGGTCTCCCCCACGACCTTGCCCGAGCCGTCCAGCGCGGTCTGGCCGGCCAGGAACACCAGCCGGCCCCCGGTGGCGGTGACGGCGTGGGAGAAGCCGGTCGCCGGGGACAGCTCCTCGGGGTTGATCCGCTCCAGACTCATCCCGCCGCCTTCCGGTAGAGCTCCTTCGCGATGAGGGTGCGCTGCACCTCGCTCGCGCCCTCGTAGATCCTGGGCGCCCGCACCTCCCGGTACAGGTGCTCCAGCAGGTGGCCGCGGCGCAGCGCGACCGCCCCGTGCAGCTGGACGGCGTGGTCCACGACGTACTGGGCCGTCTCGGTGGCCAGGAGCTTGGCCATGGCCGCCCGCCGGGGGACGTCCGGGGAGCCCCGGTCGTAGGCGCCGGCCGCCGCGTACACGAGCAGCCGGGCGGCCTCGGTGCGGGTGGCCATCTCCGCGACCCGGTGGGCGACGGCCTGGAGGTCCGCCAGCACCCCGCCGAAGGCGGTGCGGCCGGCCGTGTGGGCGAGGGTCGCGTCCAGGGCCGCCCGTGCCATGCCGACCGCGAAGGCGCCCACGCTCGGCCGGAACAGGTTCAGGGTCTCCATCGCCACCCGGAACCCCTGCCCGGGCTCCCCCAGGACGTCGGCGCGGCCGACCGGCACCCCGTCGAAGGAGAGCGAGCCGATGGGGTGCGGCGACAGCATGTCGAGGGCCTCGCCACTCAGTCCCGGCCGGTCCGCCGGGACCAGGAACGCGGTGACCCCCCGCGAGCCCGGCGCCTCACCCGTCCGGGCGAAGACGGTGTAGAAATCGGCTTCGGGGGCGTTGGAGATCCAGCACTTCTGCCCGTGGAGCCGCCATCCCGCCCCGTCCGGGACCGCCTCCAGCGCCAGGGCCGCCGCGTCCGAGCCCGCGCCCGGCTCGCTGAGCGCGAACGCCGCCACCAGCCGGCCCTCCCGCACCCCCGGCAGCCACCGCTCGCGCTGTTCCGCGCTGCCCGACCTCAGCACCGGGTGCGCCCCCAGCCCCTGCAGGGCCAGGGCCGTCTCCGCCTCGGTGCAGCCGTAGGCGAGCGATTCCCGCAGCAGGCACAGCTCCAGCGCACCGGAGTCGAACACCTTGTCCAGCAGCCCCAGCTCCCCGAGCGCCGCCAGCAGCGGCCGGTTCACCCGGCCGGGCTCACCCTTCTCGGCGAGCGGCCGCAGCCGCCCCGCCGCCAGGGCGCGCAACTGCCCGCACCATTCCTCTTCGTCCACCCCGAGCGCGAATCCGGCCATCCGAATGCCCCAGTCCTATCGCGTCCTGTTGACTGTCGTCACCATCACGATACGCTCTAGGGGCGGCTCCCCGGGGTCAACGGGAAGACGCACCGCACGGCCGGCTCCACCCCGTCCGGACGTCGCAAGGGGGCGAACCCGCCTTGGAGCTCAAGCCTTCCGCTCATACCGACACCTTCGCGCGCGAACACCTGCCGCCCGCCGACGCCTGGCCGGAGCTCCTCTTCGAGCTGCCCGAACTGGCCTATCCGGACCGGCTGAACTGCGGCGCCGAACTGCTCGACGCCACCGTCGACCGGTTCGGCCCCGACCGCCCCGCCTTCCGCTCGGCCTCGGGCGAGGTGTGGTCGTACGGGGAGCTGCGCGAGCGCGTCGACTCGCTCGCCCACGTCCTCACCGTCGACCTCGGCGTGGTCCCCGGCAACCGGGTGCTGCTGCGCGGACCCACCGGACCGTGGCTCGCCGCCTGCTGGCTGGCCGTGATGAAGGCGGGCGGGGTGGCCGTCACCGTGCTGGCCCAGCAGCGCGCCCAGGAACTGGCGACGGTGTGCTCGATGGCCCAGGTGGGCCACGCCGTCTGTCACGCCGACGTGCTGGACGACCTGGTCAAGGCCGAGGTGCCCGGTCTGCGGATCGCCACCTACGGCGGGGACTCTCCGGACGACCTGCTGCGGCTGGCCGAGAACCACCGGGAGCCCTATCCCGCCGTCGAGACCTCCGCCGACGACGTGGCGCTGATCGCCTTCACCTCCGGCACCACCGGCCGCCCCAAGGGCTGCATGCACTTCCACCGCGACCTCCTCGCCGTCGCCGACACGTTCTCCCGCCATCTCCTGCGCCCCCGCCCCGACGACGTGTTCGCCGGCAGTCCCCCGCTGGGGTTCACCTTCGGACTCGGCGGACTGGTCGTCTTCCCGCTGCGCGCCGGGGCCTGCGCGCTGCTGCTGGAACAGGCCGCCCCTCGCGCACTGCTCCCCGCGCTCGCCGAGCACCGGGTCACGGTCCTCTTCACCGCTCCCACCGCCTACCGCTCGATGCTGGACACCCTGGGCCCCTACGACACGGGCGCCTACGACCTCTCCGCGCTGCGCCGCTGCGTCTCGGCCGGCGAGAACCTGCCCGCCGCCACCTGGCGGGCCTGGCACGAGCGCACCGGACTGCGGATCATCAACGGCATCGGGGCCACCGAACTGCTGCACATCTTCATCTCCGCGGCCGACGAGGACGCCCGCCCCGGCGCCACCGGCCGGGCGGTTCCCGGCTGGGAGGCCCGGGTCGTGGACCCCGCGGGCCGGCCCGTGGCGGACGGCGCACCCGGGCTCCTGGCCGTGCGCGGGCCGGTCGGCTGCCGCTACCTGGCCGACCCGCGCCAGCGCGAGTACGTCCGCGACGGCTGGAACCTGACCGGTGACACCTACGTCCGCGACACCGACGGCTACTTCCGCTACGTCGCCCGCGCCGACGACATGATCATCTCGTCCGGCTACAACATCGCGGGCCCGGAGGTGGAGGAGGCCCTGCTGCGCCACCCCGACGTCGTGGAGGCGGCGGTGGTCGGGCTCCCCGACGAGCGCCGGGGGCAGATCGTGGTCGCCCACGTCGTCGCGCGCGACGGAGCGGTGCTGACCGAGGACCTCCTGCGCACCCACATGCGCTCCGAACTGGCCCCGCACAAATGCCCGCGGTCCTTCGTCTTCCTGCCCGCGCTGCCCCGGACGGCGACCGGGAAACTTCAGCGCTTCCGGCTGCGCGATCTAGAGTGAACCCGTGGTCGAGCAGCACACTCCGCGATCTCTGATCGTCACGTTCTACGGCGCCTACGGGCGGACCTTCGAAGGGCCCGTCCCGGTGTCCGCGCTGGTCCGCCTGCTGGGCGCGGCCGGCGTCGACGCGCCCTCCGTCCGCTCCTCGGTGTCCCGGCTGAAGCGGCGCGGCTTCCTGGTGCCCGCGAAGACCGCGGACGGCGCCGCCGCCTACGACCTCTCCGAGGAGGCCCGGCTGCTGCTGGAGGACGGGGACCGGCGGATCTACGGCCCCCCTCAGGTGTCGGAGGAATGGCTCGTCGCGGTCTTCTCCGTCCCGGAGCAGGAGCGGAACAAACGCCACCTGCTGCGCTCCCGGCTCGCCCGGCTCGGCTTCGGGGCGGTGGCCCCGGGCGTGTGGATCGCCCCGGCCCAGCTGGCCCGCGAGACGGAGCACACGCTGGAGCGGTTGCACCTGACGGCCTACGTCGAGCTCTTCCGCGGCTCCCACCTCGGCTTCGCGCCCACCGCCGAGGCGGTGGCCCGCTGGTGGGACCTGACGGCGCTGGCCAAGCAGCACGAGGAGTTCCTCGACCTGCACGAGCCGGCGCTGCGCGCCCTCCAGTCGGGCCCCGAGCCCACGCCGGAGGCCGCGTACCGCACCCACCTCACCGCCCTGGACTCCTGGCGCCGCCTGCCCTACGCGGACCCGGGACTGCCCCGCGAGCTGCTCCCCGCGGACTGGCCGGGCGACCGGGCGGCGGCGGTCTTCGCCGAGCTCCACGCCCGGCTGCGGGACGCGGGCGCCCGCTTCGTGCGGACGTAGCGGCCGGCCGCGGCCGACCGCCGTGACGGGGCGGCGGTACGGCTTCGCGCACGGGGTGCGGGTCTTCATGGTTCCTCCTCCTGCCGGGCCCCGGTGGGGCCGCCGGACCGGCCGGTGATCCGGCCGCATTCCCAAGATCCCAGCGGCCCGGCACCGCCGCTTCCCCCACGTGGGGGAACCCTCTCCCCCACCCGGGGGAGCGCCCCGGGACCACCCCGCGCGCCCCCGCGAGCAGCCCGGAAATTCGGGTGCGCCCGGCTCCGGGCACCCGCCACGATGGGCCATGACATGGACCTTCAGCACTGATCTGGCGGCCTACCTGACGGCCGCGCGCCCCGCGTTGGCGGCACGGCCGGTGGTCAACACCAGCCTGCTCACCGTCACCGACTCCCTGGAACGGCGCGGCCTGCACGCCCACGGCACCGCCGACCCCGTCTTCGGCTGGTGGACCGGCGCCGACGGAACCGTCACGGGCGCCCTGCTCCGCACGCCGCCCTACCCCGTGCTGCTCGGCGCCCTGCCACCGGAGGCGGTCCGCGCCCTCGGCCCGGAGCTCACGGCCGGCCCGCTGCTCAGCGGGATCAGCGGGATCAACGCCCGCCGGACGGACGCCCTGACGCTGGCCGCCGCCTGGGGGCGCCCGACCCGGATCGTGGAGGAGCTGCGGCTCTACCGGCTCGGCACCCTGACGGCCCCGGAACGCGCCCCGGCCGGACGGCCCCGGCTCGCGGCCGAGGCGGACCTGCCCCTCCTGCTGGAGTGGACCCGGGAGTTCAACCGGGAGACGGAGCAGCCCGGCCGCGCCTCGGAAGCCGCCCTGCGCGAGCGGCTCTCCTACGGCGGCGCCCTGCTCTGGGAGCACGACGGCGGCCCGGTGTCCCTGGCGGCGTTCTCCCGCCCGATCGCCGGCGCCTCCCGCGTCGGCCCCGTCTACACCCCGCCCGCCGCCCGGGGCCGCGGCTACGCCGCCGGGATCACCCACGCCGCGACCGGAGCCGCCCACGCGGCCGGCGCCCGCGAGGTCCTGCTGTTCACCGACCTCGCCAACCCCACCAGCAACGGCATCTACCAGCGCCTCGGCTACACCCCGGTCGAGGACCGCGTCCACCTGGAGGCGCTCTGACCGCCCCCTCCCGCCGCCACCGCTACCCCTTCCCGGCCGGCGGCTTGCGGCTGCCGGCCCGGTAGGGGGCGGGCCAGGGCGCGCCCGGTCCCTCGTACCCCTGGTCGGCCGCGGCGTGCAGGGTCCAGTGCGGGTCGTACAGGTGCGGGCGGCCGACGGCGCACAGGTCGGCGCGCCCGGCCAGCAGCAGGGAGTTGACGTCGTCCCAGGAGGAGATGGCGCCGACGGCGATGACGGGGACACCGAGCGCGTTGCGGATCCGGTCGGCGTAGGGGGTCTGGTAGGAGCGCCCGTACTCCGGGGTCTCGTCGGACACGACCTGGCCGGTGGACACGTCGACGGCGTCCGCGCCGTGGGCGGCGAAGGCGGCGGCGATCCGCTCCGCCTCGTCCGGCGTGGTGCCGCCGGGCGCCCAGTCGGTCGCCGAGATCCGGACCGTCATCGGGCGGTCCCCGGGCCACACCGCACGGACCGCGTCGAAGACCTCCAGCGGGAAGCGCAGCCGGTTCTCCAGGGGGCCGCCGTAGGCGTCGTCCCGGTGGTTCGTGAGCGGCGACAGGAACCCCGACAGCAGGTAGCCGTGCGCGCAGTGCAGTTCCAGCAGGTCGAACCCGCATTCCGCGGCGCGCACGGCGGCCGCCGCGAAGTCGGAGCGCAGGACGGCGAGGTCGGCGGCGTCCAGCGCGCGCGGAACGGCCGACACGCCGGGCCGGTAGGGCAGCGCGGAGGCGGCGACGAGCGGCCAGTTGCCCTCGGGCAGCGGCTCGTCCATGCCCTCCCACATGACCCTCGTCGAGCCCTTGCGGCCCGAGTGCCCGAGCTGGACGCCGAGGGCGGTGCCCGGCGCGGAGGTGTGGACGAAGTCGACGATCCGCTTCCAGGCGGCCGTCTGCTCCGAGGTCCACAGGCCGGTGCAGCCGGGGGTGATCCGGCCCTCGGCGCTGACGCACACCATCTCCGTCATGACGAGCCCGGCCCCGCCCAGGGCCCGCTCGCCGAGGTGCACCAGGTGGAAGTCACCCGGCACCCCGTCCCGCGCCGAGTACATGTCCATGGGTGCGACGACGACCCGGTTGCGCAGGGTCAGGCCCCGCAGGGTGAACGGCGTGAACATCGGCGGGGTTCCCGCCGCGCCCCCAGCGCCCGCCTCGCCCGCCGCGCTCACCTCACCCACCTCGCCCGTCGGGCAGCCGAACTCCTCCTCCACCGCCCTCGTGAAGCGGGCGTCGCGCAGCCGCAGGTTCTCGTGCGTCACCCGTCGGCTGCGGGTCAGCAGGTTGAAGGCGAACTGCCGGGCCGGCTGGCCGACGTAGCCCTGGATCTCCTCGAACCACCGCATGCTGGCGGCCGCCGCCCGCTGGGTGCTGGCCACGGCGGGCCGCCGCGCCGCCTCGTACGCCGCCAGGGCCCGTGCCACCCCGGCCGCGGGGACCCCGTCCGGGGCCGGGCCCGCCGCGCCCGCTCCCGCCGCGCCCGCTTCCTCCCCTGGCACGGCCGCCAGGGCCTCGGCGAGCGCCAGCGCGTCCTCGACGGCCAGCTTGGTGCCGGAGCCGATGGAGAAGTGGGCCGTGTGCGCGGCGTCCCCGAGCAGGACCACGTTCCCGTGCGACCACCGCGCGTTCTCGACGGTGCGGAAGCGGGTCCACGCGGAGCGGTTGCCGCGCAGCGGCCTGCCGCGCAGGGCCTCGCTGAAGATCTTGGCGCACCGGGAGGCGGACTCCTGCTCGTCGCACAGGTCGAAGCCCGCGGCGCGCCACGCCTCCTCCCGCATCTCGACGATCACGGTCGAGGAGTCGTCGGAGTACGGGTAGGCGTGCAGCTGCATCACCCCGTGCGCGGTCTCCGCGATCTCGAAGCGGAAGGCTTCGAAGGCGAAGTCGGCGGCCAGCCAGATGTAGCGGCAGCGCCCTTCGGTGACGGTGGGACGGAAGTGCGCCGCGCCGTTCTCCCGGGTCGTGCTGTGCACCCCGTCCGCCGCGACGACCAGGTCGTGCGTACGGGCCAGCTCGTCCACGTCGGGGGCCGGGGTGCGGAAGCGGATCCGGACCCCGAGGCCCGCGCAGCGCTCGTGGAGGATCTCCAGCAGCCGGCGCCGGCCGAGCGCGGCGAAGCCGTGGCCGCCGGAGGTGAGCAGCCGGCCCCGGTGGACGACCTCGACGTCGTCCCAGCGCACGAACTCGGCGCCGAGGGCCGCGTGCACGACCGTGTCGGCGCGTTCGATGCCGCCGAGGGTCTCGTCGGAGAGCACGACGCCGAAGCCGAAGGTGTCCTCGGGGGCGCCCCTTTCCCAGACCTCCACGTGGTGTCCCTGCCGTGCCAGCAGCGCGGCGGCGTACAGTCCCCCCGGTCCCCCGCCCACGACGGCGACCCGCATGGCGTTACCTGCCCTTCCAGCGCGGCGGCCGCTTCCCGGTGAAGGCCGCGTGGAACTCCGCGTAGTCCTCGCCGTGCATCAGCAGCGCCTGGGTGTTGGCGTCGAGTTCGACCGAGGCGGCCAGCGGCATGTCCAGTTCCGCCGTCAGCAGGGCCTTGGTCTGCGCGTACGCGAGGGCGGGTCCGGCGGCGAGGTGGGCGGCCAGTTCGGCGGCCCGGGCGTCGGCCTTGCCCTCGTCGACCAGCTCGCTGAGCAGGCCGATCCGCTCCGCCTCGGGGGCGCGTACGGGTTCTCCGAGCATCAGCAGCCGGGTGGCGTGGCCGAGGCCGACGACCCGGGGCAGCAGGTAGGCGGCGCCCATGTCCCCGCCGGAGAGGCCGACGCGGGTGAAGAGGAAGGCGAACCGGGCGGTGGGGTCCGCGATCCGGAAGTCGGCGGCGAGGGCCAGCACGGCTCCGGCCCCGGCGGCCACCCCGTGCACGGCGGCGATCACCGGGAAGGGGCATTCGCGGACGGCCCGGACCACCTGGCCGGTCATCCGGTTGAAGTCGAGGAGCTGGGCGGTGTCCATGGCGAGGGTGGCACCGATGATCTCGTCCACGTCCCCGCCGGAGCAGAAGCCACGGCCCTCGCCGGCGAGCACGAGGGCGCGTACGGAACGTTCGCGGGACAGTTCGGCGAGCAGGTCGCGCAGGTCGGCGTAGGCGCCGAAGGTGAGCGCGTTCAGCTTCTCGGGGCGGTCGAGGGTCACGGTGGCGACACCGTCCTGCCGGGTCACCCGCAGGTTGCGCCACCGTTCGGTCGATGGGGTGGAACCGGTGAAGGGGCTCACGGAACCGACGGTATCACCGACTCGTGACCACCGTCACGGAAACGCGACACGGGAGGGTGCGACGGCCCGTCGGCCAGGACCCGGCCGGGGTGCCCTACGGAGCCGGAATTCCACTTCGTATCGTTGAAAGCGGGAGTTCACCCGGGCGCCACCGGAGCGACTCCCGCAGCACCGCCCCTCCACGCTCCCGCGACGATCCCGGAACGGACGGATCCGCTTTGCCCGACGCCTCCGCCTGGCGGATCGCCCTCCCGCACTCCACCGCCGCCGTGCCCCTCGCGCGCGCCCTGGTCCGCACCGCCCTCACGGACGGCGGCCCCTCGGCCGACCGGGACACCGCGGAGCTGCTGACCGCGGAACTGGTCGCGAACGCCGTGGAGCACACCTCCGGCGGCGGAGCCCCCATCGAGCTGGTCGTGGAGCTGCTGGCGAACGGCTGCCAGGTGGAGGTGCACGACGGCGACCCGCGCCCGCCGGGCGATCTCGCCGCCCGCCCCGACGACACCCCGCCCGACCCCTGGCAGGAGCACGGCCGGGGCCTGCTGCTGATCCGGACCCTCAGCTCCGCCTGCGGCCACCGGCGCACCGCGCGCGGGAAGGCCGTGTGGTTCACCCTGCCGGGCCGCGCCGCGACCCCCTGACGGCGCGGACGGGGGGCGGCCACGACGCCCCGGCCACCACGCCCCGACCGCGGACCCGGGGACTACGCCCCGGCCGCGGACCCGGCGAGCAGCGCCACGAGGACGGCCTTGATGGTGTGCAGCCGGTTCTCGGCCTCGTCGAAGACGACGGAGTGGACCGATTCGAACACCTCGTCCGTGACCTCCAGCGAGTCCAGCCCGTGCCGCTCGTGGACCTCGCGGGCCACCTTGGTGCCCAGGTCGTGGTAGGCGGGCAGGCAGTGCAGGAACTTCACGTCCGGGTTCCCGGTCGCGCGCAGCACGTCCATGGTGACGGCGTACGGGACCAGGGCCGCGATCCGCTCGTCCCAGACCTCCTTGGGCTCGCCCATCGACACCCAGACGTCCGTGGCCACGAAGTCGGCCTGGGCCACGCCCTCGGCGACCTCCTCGGTGAGGGTGATCCGGGCCCCGCTGGCCGCGGCCAGCTCCCGGGCCCGCGCCACGACGGCCTCGGCCGGCCAGTACGCCTTCGGCGCGACGATCCGGACGTCCATGCCCAGCAGCGCGCCGGTGACCAGGTAGGAGTTGCCCATGTTGAAGCGGGCGTCGCCGAGGTAGGCGAAGGCGATGTGCTCCAGCGGCTTGTCGCTGTGCTCGGTCATCGTGAGCACGTCGGCGAGCATCTGGGTGGGGTGCCAGTCGTCGGTGAGGCCGTTGAAGACCGGGACGCCCGAGTGCGCGGCGAGCTCCTCGACGGCGTCCTGGCTGTCGCCCCGGTACTCGATCCCGTCGAACATCCGGCCGAGCACCCGGGCCGTGTCCCGGACGGACTCCTTGTGGCCCATCTGGGAGCCGGTGGGGTCGAGGTAGACCGTGTGGGCACCCTGGTCGGCGGCGGCGACCTCGAAGGCGCAGCGGGTGCGCGTCGAGGTCTTCTCGAAGATCAGCGCGATGTTCTTGCCCTGGAGGCGGCGCTGCTCGGTCCCGGCCTTCTTGGCGGCCTTGAGTTCGGCGGCGAGCTCGACCAGACCGCGGAACTCGGCGGCGGTGAAGTCGAGCTCCTTGAGGAAACTGCGGCCGAAGAGGTCGGTGGCCATGGGGGACACTCCAGGGTGACGCTGACAGGGGATGCTGGAAGTCTATACGATCCTCTGCATTGATATACAGTCCGGCCTGGTCATCCGCCCCGGATCACACGGCGCCGGATCACACAGGGCCGGATCACAAGCGCCCGGTCACACGGCGTCCCGCTCCACCGGGCAGCTCATGCACCGCGGCCCGCCCCGCCCCCGCCCGAGCTCGCTCCCCGGGATCTCGATCACCTCGATGCCCTCCTTGCGCAGGTGCGTGTTGGTCGTGACGTTGCGCTCGTACGCGACCACCACCCCCGGTTCCACCGCCAGCACGTTGCACCCGTCGTCCCACTGCTCGCGCTCCGCCGAGTGCACGTCCTGGGTGGCCGTCAGCACCCTGATCCGCTCCAGGCCGAGCGCGGCCGCGATCGCCCGGTGCATGTGTTCGGCCGGATGGTCGCTCACCCGCAGTTCCCCGGGCCGCTCGCCCGGCCGGATCGTGTAGGAGCGCAGCATGCCGAGTCCCGCGTACTGAGTGAACGTATCTGCGTCGACCATCGTCATCACCGTGTCCAGGTGCATGAAGGCCCGCCGCTTGGGCATGTCGAGCGCCACGATGGCCGTCGCCGAGCCGGCCGCGAACAGGCCGCGCGCGAGCATCTCCACCGCCTGCGGGGTGGTCCGCTCGCTCATCCCGATCAGGACGGCGCCGTTGCCGATGACCAGGACGTCCCCGCCCTCGATGGTCGAGGGGTAGTCCGCCTGCCCCTGTGACCAGTAGTGGAAGGCCCCGGATCCGGTGAACAGCGGGTGGTAGCGGTAGATCGCCTCGAAGTGCACGGTCTCGCGCTGCCGGGCGGGCCAGCGCATGGCGTTGATCGACACCCCGTCGTAGATCCAGGCGGAGGTGTCCCGCGTGAAGAGGTGGTTGGGCAGCGGGCCCAGCAGGAAACCGTCCGTCTCCAGCGCGTGGAAGCGCACCGACACCGGCTCGGCGTGCCGCTCCAGGAACTCCCGTTTGGTCATGCCGCCGACCAGCGCCTCCGCGAGGTCGGCCGAGGAGAGCCCGCCGAAGACGGAACGCAGGTGGTCGGTGGCGAGGGGGCCGTACTCCTTCTCGTCGAAGACCCGGTCCAGTACGAGGTGTCTCGCCTCGGGGATGTCGAGGGACTCGCGCAGCAGGTCGCCGAAGAGGTGGACGGCGACGCCCCGGTCGCGGAGCACGTCCGCGAAACCGTCGTACTCCTGGCGGGCCCGGCGCACCCACAGCACGTCGTCGAAGAGGAGGGCGTCCTTGTTGCTCGGTGTGAGCCGCTTCAGCTCCAGGTCGGGCCGGTGGAGGATGACGCGGCGCAGCCGCCCGGTCTCGGAGTCGACGTGGAATCCCATGCCGTACACGTACCCAGACCGGGCGGCTTTCTGACCTTGCGTCGGCCGCGCGGACTCAGCGCAGGCCGAGAAGTGCCGTCGGGGCGCCGATCACTTCCGGAGCGATCACGCCGAGCTTGGGGGCGGTCAGGTTCGGGAGGCCGCTGTTGCTGCCGTCCGGCATCGTCAGGGGCGAGCCGACGACGGCTCCGGGGCTCCGGGTGCGCAGGGTGGTGTCCGGGGACTCCAGCGAGCCCTCCCCGTCCGTCGAGGGGTCGCCCAGCAGGTTGGGCACCGGCGAGGTGACCCGGGTGACCCCGAGGTCGGTGGCGATCGGCACCACCGGGAGCAGTGGGGTCGGGAGCATGTCGCCCTTGTGGTGGCGGGGTGCCTCGGGGGCACCGACGACCGGCACCGGGACGGCGGTGACCACGTGCGGGGTGGGTACGCCCAGCGTGGTCTCCACCGCCTCCAGCGGGACTCCCACGGGAACCGAGTCGGCCACGGCCGGGGTGGCCGCGCCGGCCGCGGCCATACAGGTCATGAGCGCCGCAATGCTTCCGCGCGCGGTCATCTTCATAGGTGACGTTCCGTCCTTCCGGGTTCGCGGACATTCCGCTGCCCTGGATGAACGATCCGGCCGGTGTATTCCCCGGACTTCTCCGCGAAAGTTCCCCCATACGACCTAATTCCAGGCCGTACGGGGGCCGCCGCTTTACGGCACGCGTCCCTCGATCGGGGTCCCGGCCGGGACCCCGGCGGGGGTCACAGCCGGGGGTCCACCGGCTCCGATTCGAGGGCGAGCACGGCGAACACCGCCTCGTGGACCCGCCACAGCGGCTCCCCCGCCGCCAGCCGGTCCAGGGCCTCCAGCCCGAGCGCGTACTCGCGCAGGGCGAGCGAGCGCTTGTGGCCGAGGAACCGCGGGCGCAGTCGCTCCAGCTGCTCCGGACGCGTGTACTCCGGTCCGTAGATGATCCGCAGGTACTCGCGTCCGCGGACCTTCAGCCCCGGCTGGACCAGCCGGCCCTTGCCGTCGCGGGCGTACGCCACGAGCGGCTTGACGACCATGCCCTCACCGCCGCCGGCGGTCAGCTCCAGCCACCAGTCGGTGCCGGCCCGCACGGACGCCTCGTCCCCGGTGTCCACGAGGATCCGGGCGGTGCGCCGCAGCAGCGGGGCACCGGACCGGTCGGCGGCGGCCCGTCCGTCGGCGTCGGCGAGCCGGTCCAGCCACCCCAGCTGCTCGTCGTGCGGTACGGCGGCCAGCGAACGGCCGGCCGCCGCGAGCAGCTGGAACGGCGCGAACCGTACGTCGTCCAGCCCGTCGGTGGTCCAGCAGTAACGCCGGTACGCCTCGGTGAAGGCGGCGGCGTCGGCGGCCCGGCCGCGCTGGCGCTCCAGGAGGGCTCCGGTGTCCACGCCCCGGGCCGCGGCCGCCTCCAGGGCGGCGAGGGCGTCCGGGAAGACGGCGCGGGAGGCCGCGCCGACGGCGGCGTACTGGTTGCGGAGCAGGCCGGTGGACTTCAGGGACCAGGGCAGCAGCTCGCCGTCGAACAGCAGCCAGTCCGTGCCGAGTTCCTCCCACAGGCCCGCGCCGTCGACGGCTGCGCGCAGGCGGGCGAGGAAGGCCTCCGTCACCCCGGGGTCGTGGAAGAAGGGGCGTCCGGTGCGGGTGTAGAGGGAGCCGGTGACGCCGCCGTCGACCCCGAACCGCTCGCGGGCCGCACCGGCGTCGCGGCAGAGCAGGACGGTGGCGCGCGAGCCCATGTGCTTCTCCTGGCACACCACCCGCTCGACGCCGTCGGCCCGGTACTGGGCGAAGGCCTCGGCCGGGTGCTCCAGCCAGCCCTCCTGCGCGGCCGTGGCGGTCGGGGCCATGGTCGGCGGGAGGTAGGGCACCAGCCGGGGGTCCACCGCGAAGCGGCTCATGACCTCCAGGGCGGCCGCCGCGTTCTCCTCGCGGACGCCCACGTTGCCCAGGTGACGGGTCTCCACCACGCGGCGGCCCTGTACGTCGGCCAGGTCCAGCGGACGGCCGTCGTGCCCGCCCGGAACCGCGGCGACGAGCGGCTTGACCGGCTCGTACCAGACCTTCTCGGCCGGTACGTCGACCAGTTCGCGCTCGGGCCAGCGCAGGGCGGTCATCCGGCCGCCGAAGACGGCGCCGGTGTCGAGGCAGATGGTGTTGTTGATCCAGGTGGTGTCCGGGACCGGGGTGTGTCCGTAGACGACGACTGCCTTGCCCCGGTAGTCCTCGGCCCACGGGTAGCGCACGGGCAGGCCGAACTCGTCGGTCTCGCCCGTGGTCTCCCCGTACAGGGCGTGCGAGCGGACCCTGCCGGAGGTGCGGCCGTGGTACTTCTCGGGCAGGCCCGCGTGACAGACCACCAGCCGGCCTCCGTCGAGGACGTAGTGGCTGACCAGGCCTGCGATGAACGTCCGCACCTCCTGCACGAACTCCTCGGACTCGCGCCCGAGCTGCTCGACGGTCTCCGCGAGGCCGTGCGTGAGCTGGACCTTGGAGCCCTTGAGGTAACGGCCGAGCTTGTTCTCGTGGTTCCCGGGGACGCACAGGGCGTTGCCGGACCCGACCATGCCCATCACCCGGCGCAGGACGCCGGGGCTGTCGGGGCCGCGGTCGACGAGGTCGCCGACGAAGACGGCGGTGCGCCCGTCGGGGTGGACGCCGTCCTCGTAGCCCAGCTTGCCGAGCAGGGTCTCCAGCTCGGAAGCGCAGCCGTGGATGTCGCCGATGATGTCGAAGGGGCCGGTGAGGTGGGTGAGGTCGTTGAAGCGCTTCTCCAGGACGACCTCGGCGGACTCGGCCTCCTCCACCGTGCGCAGCACGTGCACCTTGCGGAAGCCCTCGCGCTCCAGACCGCGCAGCGAGCGGCGCAGTTCGGAGCGGTGGCGCTGGATGACCCGGCGCGGCAGCCCGGCACGGTCCGGGCGGGCCGCGTTGCGTTCGGCGCAGACGGACTCCGGCATGTCGAGGACGATGGCGATGGGCAGCACGTCGTGCTCACGGGCCAGCCTGACCAGCTGACGGCGCGATTCCGCCTGGACGCTGGTGGCGTCGACGACCGTCAGGCGTCCGGCGGCGAGCCGCTTGCCCGCGATGTGGTGCAGGACCTCGAAGGCGTCCTTGCTGGCGCTCTGGTCGTTCTCGTCGTCGGCGACCAGGCCCCGGCAGAAGTCGGAGGACAGCACTTCGGTGGCCTTGAAGTGCTTGCGGGCGAAGGTGGACTTGCCCGATCCGGTGGCCCCGATCAGGACGACGAGGGACAGGTCGGTGACGGGGAGGACGCGGTGGGTGGTGGGAGTGTTCATGCTGCCTCGCCCTCCTTCGGGGTATCGGTGGTTTCGGTGGCGGAAGGGGTTTCGGTGGCGGAAGGGAAGTCGGTGGCGGCGGCCGTGAAGACGGCCATCTGGGTCGGCGGACCCACCTCGGGGTCGTCCTCGCCGACGGGTGCGTACACGACGGTGTAGCCGTACCGGGCGGCGACCTCGCCGGCCCAGGCGCGGAACTCCTCGCGGTTCCATTCGAAGCGGTGGTCGCGGTGGCGGACGTGCCCGGCGGGCAGCGACTCCCAGCGGACGTTGTACTCGACGTTCGGGGTGGTCACGAGCACCGTGCGGGGGCGGGCCGCGCCGAAGACGGCGTACTCCAGCGCGGGCAGCCGCGGCAGGTCGAGGTGCTCGACGACCTCGCTGAGCACGGCGGCGTCGTAGCCGGCCAGCCGCTTGTCGGTGTAGGCGAGCGAGCCCTGCAGGAGGGTGACGCGGGAGCTCTGGCGCTCCCCCATCCGCTCCAGCCGCAGCCGCCGGGCGGCCGTGGCCAGCGCCCGCACGGACACGTCGACACCGACGATCTCCGTGAAGGACGGGTCCTTCAGCAGGGCCTGGACGAGCTGTCCCTGTCCGCAGCCCAGGTCCAGGACCCGGGCGGCCCCGGCGGAACGCAGGGCGGCGAGGATGGCCTCGCGCCGGCGCACCGCGAGCGGGACCGAGCGCTGCGTGTCGTCCGGCTGCTCCTCCGCGGCGTCGTCGAGTTCTCCGGCCTCGCTGCCGTCGGCCTCGGCGAGGCGGGCCAGTTCCAGGCGCTCCATCGCGTCCTGGGTGAGCCGCTTGTGCCGGGCCAGGTAGCGGGCGGTGATCAGGGCGTGCTCGGGGTGCGCCGCCAGCCAGCCGTCTCCGGCGCGCAGCAGCTTGTCGACCTCGTCGGGGGCGATCCAGTAGTGCTTGGCGTCGTCGAGCACGGGCAGCAGCACGTAGAGCTGGCGCAGGGCGTCGTCGAGCTTCAGCTCGCCCTCCAGGACGAGCCGTACGTAGCGGCTGTCGCCCCACTCGGGGAAGCGTTCGTCCAGCGCGACGGGCTCGGTGCGTACGGAGTCCCAGCCCAGCGGGCCGAAGAGCCGCCGCACCAGGTCCGCGCCGCCCCGGGCGGGCAGCGCCGGCAGCTCGACGCGCAGCGGACGCGGCCGGCCGGGCAGTTCGGGCCGGGCGGCGCACGTACCGGCCAGGGCGCTGCGGAAGACCTTGCCGAGCGCGACGGCGAACAGGGAGGAGGCGGCGTACGGGCGGTCGTTGACGTACTGCGCGAGCGCCGCGTCGGGGGCTCCTCCCCGGCCCTTGCCCTTGCCCTGGGAGCGCCGCACGAGTGCGACGGGATCCACCTCCAGCAGCAGGGCCGCCGTGCACCGCTCGGCCGTGGCCTCGGGGTAGAACACGTGGGCGGTGCCGTGGGAGGTGGTGAACTCCTGCGCCTTGCCGGGGTGCTTGTGCAGCAGGAAGCCCAGGTCGGTGGCGGGTCGTTCGGGGGTGCCGGTGGTGGAGATCGTCAGGAACACACGGTCGATTCTGTTCCACGACCGCCGTCCGGCGCCCCTGGTTTTCCGGGCCCGGAGACGGTGTGCGGGGGCGGTGTGCGGACCGGGACGGGATCAGGGCGGCGGGGTGCGCAGGGCCGCGATGACGTCCGGTCCCACACGGCAGCAGCCGCCGACGAGGCGCGCACCCGTCGCGCGCCAGGCCGCCACGTTCCAGGGGGCGGGGGCGGACGGGGGGTGCCAGGTCCGGTCGGCGGCGTCCCAGACGGAGCCGTCGTTGGGGTAGGCCACGAGGGGCTTGGCGGTGACGGAGGCGGCCGCCTCCAGGGCGGGGAGCACATCGGCCGGGTCGCAGCAGTTGACGCCCACCGCGATGACCTCGGGGGCGGCGGCCGCGAGGGCGAAGGCCTCGTCGAGGGGCTGGCCGGCCCGGGTGCGGCCGGCCGCCACGGTGTAGGTGAGCCAGGCGCGGGCCCCGGTGCCGGCCAGGACGCGCAGCAGGGCCTCGGCCTCGTCGGTGTCGGGGACGGTTTCCAGGGCCAGCACGTCCGCCCCGCCCAGGGCCTCGATCCGGGGGCGGTGGAAGGCGGCCAGCCGGTCCACGCCCAGCCCGTACCGGCCCCGGTACTCGGAGCCGTCGGCGAGGACCGCCCCGTACGGGCCCACGGAAGCGGCCACCCACACCTCGTGGGCGGCGGCCCGCGCGGCCCGGTCGGCCACCCGTACGCTCCGCCGCAGCAGGACCGGGTCGTTCCCGACCTGGTAGCTCGCGGTGATCAGTACCTCGGCGCCGGCCCGGACGTACGCCGTGTGGGCGGCCTCCACCTGGTCGGGCTGCTCGGCGAGCACCCGGCCGGTCCACAGGTCCCCGGACAGGTCGCAGCCCTGGGCGGCGAGCTGGTTGCTGAGCCCGCCGTCCAGGAGGACGTTCCGGGCAGCCAGGGCGTCGGCGAGCGGGCCGGTCGCGCGGGGCATGGTCGGCTTCCTCCTAACGGAGCTGGGAGAGCACCCGGGCGGAGATGAGCTCCAGGTGGTCGAGGTCGTCGAGGTCGAGGAGCTGCAGGTAGACGCGGGAGGAGCCGATGGCGGCGTAGGCGCCGATCTTGTCGACGACCTCGGCCGGGGAGCCGGCGAGGCCGTTGGCCTTCAGCTCGTCCACCTCGCGGCCGATGGCGGCGGCCCGGCGGGCGACCTCGGCGTCGTCCTTGCCCACACACACCACCAGGGCGTTGGAGTAGACGAGGTCGTCGGCCTTGCGGCCGGCCTGCTCGGCGGCTTCCCGGACCCGGCCGAACTGCCGCTCGCTGTCCGTGATCGACGCGAACGGCATGTTGAACTCGTCCGCGTACCGGGCGGCGAGGCGCGGGGTGCGCCGGGCGCCGTGGCCGCCGATCAGGACGGGCACCTTGGCCTGGGCGGGCTTGGGCAGGGCCGGGGAGTTCTCCAGCCGGTAGTGCTCGCCGTGGTAGTCGAAGGTGGAGCCCGGCTCGGTGGCCCACAGGCCGGTGATCACGGCCAGCTGCTCCTCCAGCCGGGCCATCCGCTCCGCGGGGAAGGGGATCCCGTACGCCTTGTGCTCCTCCTCGAACCAGCCTGCGCCCAGGCCGAGTTCGACCCGGCCGCCGGACATCCGGTCGACCTGGGCGACCTGGATCGCGAGGACTCCGGGCAGCCGGAAGGTGCCCGCCGTCATCAGCGTGCCCAGCCGGATCCGCCGGGTCTCGCGGGCCAGACCCGCGAGGGTGATCCAGGCGTCGGTGGGGCCGGGCAGCCCGTCGGCGGATCCCATCCGCAGATAGTGGTCGGAGCGGAAGAACGCGTCGAAGCCGAGGTCCTCGGTGGCCTTGGCGACGGTCAGGAGGGTGTCGTAGTCGGCGCCCTGCTGCGGCTCGGTGAAAATGCGGAGGTCCATGTCTCCCATCCTGCCCTTCCGACCCCTGCCGGGTGAATCTGCGTCAACCGGAAGGGCCACCCCCCCGTCCGGCCAGTGACCAGCGCGGATGGGGCTCGTTGGCTCGGACGGAGCCGGACCGCCCGGCCCGCGCGCCGGCGGCCTCTCGCCGGTGCGTCCACCGCCCCCTTCCACTCGGAAGGGCCGGGGCCGAGGAGGCCGCCATGTCCCACGAGGCCGTGCCGGAGACCCGCCGAGAGAACGGACGGACCGGACAGGCAGCACAGGACCAAGCCCACCAGGACTCCGCGGCAGACACCCCGGGCGGCGGCGCGCCGAAGGGGCTGCTGCAGCAGATGGAGGAGCTGATGGCCGCACTGAACGCCGACCTCTCCCGGCTCGACGCCGACCTCCAGCACTCCGCGGACCGCGCTCCCTCCGGCACACCGGTCTCCCCGGGCGGCAGCACGTACGAGAGCGAGCACCGCGCCGACCGCTCCCACTGACCGTGCCCGGGTCCCGTCGCCCGCGGCGGGACCCTTCGGGCCGCGGCCTCAGACCACCCCGGAGGCCGACCCCCGTTCCCGTACGGTCATCCGGCGCAGCAGTGCGCGGACCCGGTCGCTCGACTCGTCGGCCGCGTCGATCGACTCTATGCACTGCCAGTACAAGCCCTCGTCATCCGTCCCGCAGGCCACGCCGACGAGCGCTATGCCCACCTCGCCGAGCAGCGCCTGCAGTCCCAGCAGCGCCTGTCGCGCGTCGGTCACCTCCGTCAGCCGCGCGGCGCGCGGCGGCTGTTCGGGCGCGCTGCCCTCCCCGCGCAGCGCCGCCCGGTCGATGACCCCGCAGCCTCTGCCTCCCGCTTCCCCCAGTCCCCGTGCCTCCGCTCTCAGCTCCGGCGGCCCGGTGACCGCCAGCCAGCTCCCTATCCCCTGCGCCAGCGCCTGGGCCTGCCAGGCCTCGCCGACGATGTCCCACGCAGCCCCGCTCTGTGCCAGCGCGTGCCGGCCGGCCGCGATGAGCCGTACCGCATCCATATGCCGTCCCCCGTCCGCACGACATCCCGCCGTCCTTCACTACCCAGAGTGAAGGCAACGGGCCAGTAAAGCCAGGGGTATTCGGAAATCTGTGGACACAAACATGGTTGTGGATGACACCATCACTCCGAAGAGTGACGATCAGAGGTCGAAGTGCCGGTCGCCGGGAAGCGGACTTCGTTCCTCTCGATCTTCGCGGCGAGCGCATCCAGCACGTCCACCCCTAGGACCTCACAGAATTGCAGCAGATACGCGAGCACATCGGCCACCTCATCGGCCACCCGATGGGCACTTTCAGGCTCCTCCATGATCGCGGCCGACTGTTCCGGTGTCAGCCACTGGAAGATCTCGACCAGTTCCGACGCCTCGACGCTCAGGGCCACGGCGAGGTTCTTGGGCGTGTGGTACGGGCCCCAGTCCCGGGCGGCCGCGAAGTCGGCCAGCCGTCGCTGGAGCCGGTAGAGCCGTTCGCCGTGCGGGGGCTCGGGCTCGGGGTTCTGGGGGGCAGTACTCATGGGACCAGGTCTACCACCGAGACGCCGGGGAGCCCGCGCCCGGTTCCCGCGGTCGCCTCGCCCACCGCGGCGGCCAGCCGGACGTGCCCGCGGCCGCTGGACAGCAGGGCCAGGCGCAGCAGTTCGGCGCTCTGCCCCCGGTCCAGCCCGCGGTCGAGGTCGTCGGCGAGGACGGTGAGCGCCTGCCGGGCGGCCAGCACGTCGGCGACCGGCTCCACCTGGAGCACCCCGGGCCCGGTGAGCAGGACGAGGGCCAGCGCGAGGAAGCGGAGTTCGCCCGCGCCGAGCCGCCCGAGGTCGGTCGCGGGCACGCCGGGACCCCGGTCCAGCACGGCCGCCACCAGACCGCCGACCGGCCCTCCGACCGGCCCGCCGACCGGCCCGCCGCGACCGCCGGCCGACCCGCCGCGACCGGCTCCCGGACCTCCCCGACCTCCTCCGCCCGTACCGCCGCCGGGGCCGGCGGCCGCCCCCCGTACGTCCAGCCCGGCGACCGGCCCCGCGCAGCCGGTACGGGCCGCCGCGGCCAGCAGGGCGTGCCGGGTGGCGCACTCGTGGCGGGTCCGGCGCAGTACGTCGGCCAGGTTCCGGCAGTCGCCGTGCAGCCGGCCGTCGCCCTGCGGGACGGGCGCCCGCATCCGCTCGGGCCGGGGGTCGCAGGGGAACACCGAGCGCAGGGCGACCACGACCTGCTCGGCGGCGGCGAGCACCCTGCGCTGCCCGGCGGTGGCTCCGGCCACCCGCAGCGGCAACAGGGCGGTGGCGAGCCGGTCGTCGGGGAGCGGGGCGCGGGTCACGCCGACGGCGCCCCCGGTGAACCAGGCGGCCTGGACGGAGCGCCGGCGCGGGTCGCGCAGAGCGGTGGTGAGCAGCATCTGACCGTCCTGGGCGAGGCGTTCGCCGACGACCCGCAGCTCGGGTTCGGCCTGGACGGCGAGGTCGAGGCGGACGGGCCCGGCCGGGCCGTCGACGGTGCAGCCGATGCGGAAGCCCCTCCGCCCGTCCGGGTCGGGGACGGCCCGTTCGGGCACGTGGGCCGCCGGATCGGGGAACACCTCGTCCAGGGCGGCCCCGGAGGCGAGCCGGGACAGGGCCGCGTAGGCGGCCAGGGCCTGGGACTTGCCGCTGCCGCTGGCTCCGGCGAACAGGGTCACGGGGCCGAGCGGGAAGGCCGCCGCCCGGTGCCGGCCGAAGGCGGACAGCCGCAGTTCGGTGACCGCGGGCCGCCCCGGCCCGGCGACCGCCCCTAAGGAGGCGGCGGGGGGAGCGCAGGAGGGAGGAGGGCAAGGGGCGGCCGGAGGGGTCCGGGAGCCGGAAGGGAGGGTGGCAGCGGACCGTGTCGCGTCCAGGGTGGCGTCCATGGGCGGACGGTACGGTCCGTCGGCCCGCCCCGGGGTACGGCGAACCGTTCCACCGCCCCGACCTTCCTACGATCGGGGGACGGCGGCCGCCGCGATCCCTTCGACCTCGGTCCCGACGGGTGCCAGCAGGAAGACGTTCCGGTCGACCCGGTGCATCCCGCTGCCCAGCCCGAAGACGACACCGCTGCTGAAGTCGAGGATCCGCTTGGCCACTTCGCCGTCCGCGCCCGTGAGGTCGAGCAGCACCGGGATCTGGGCGATCAGGTACTCCGCCACCTCGCGGGCGTCGGCGAAGATCTGGACCCGGATCACCACGAAGCGCCGCTGTTCCGCCGTGGACGCCCCGGGCGCCGTGGGAATCGTGCGGTGGTCCACCCGGGAGGGCCATTCGTTGCGACTGCGCAGCGGCACCACCTGCGCGAGTCCCTCCCACTGCTCGTCGGTGACGTCGTACCTGCTCACCGGGCCGCCTCGGCCGTGCGCTTCATGTGCATCCCCCCATCCTCTCGCGTTTCACCCGTTCAGCCCAACACCGACACGAAGCACGTAGGGTCGCCGCCATGACCAATGGCGACGAGGTCCGCACCGTACGCGACATCACGGGCGGTGGCCCGGTACGGCGCGCCGCGCCGGGTGCCGGTGGCCTGATTCCGTCCCCCCGAGGCCGACAACGGGCGGACGCGGTCCGCAACCGGGCCCAGATCCTGGGCGCAGCCGAGCAGTTGTTCACCGAACGCGACCCCCTGACGGTGACGATGGACCAGATCGCCAAGGCCGCCGGGGTCGGCCGGGCCACCCTGTACCGCCGGTTCCCCGACCCGCCGTCCGTCGCCGCCGCCCTCCTCGACGAGCACGAGCGCATCCTCCAGGGCCGCCTGGCGTTCGGCCCGCCGCCGCTCGGACCCGGGGCGCCGCCGGCGGAGCGGCTGGCGGCCTTCTACGCCGCCGCGCTGGAGCACCTGGAGCGACACCTGCCACTGGCCCTGGGCATCCGCCCGGGGCCGGACCGTTTCGGCCGCGCCACCTACCGGCACTGGCGGGCGCACGTACGGAGCCTGCTGGCGGACGCCGGCGCCGCCGATCCCGACGCCGCCGTGGACGTGCTGCTCAGCCCGCTCGCGCCGGAGGTCTACCAGTTCCAGCGGCACACCCTCGGCCTGCCTCCCGAACGGATCACCGAGACCCTCGGACGGCTGGCCCGCGGGGTACTCCCCGACCGACGAATAGGTTAGGTTAGGCATACCTAACCCGCTCGCTCGGATGATGGAGACCTCCGCATGCGCCTGTCCGGCGATCCCGCCACTCCCGCCACGGCCCGGCCCGGCGACGCCGAGCGCGTCCGCTCCGTACTGGCCGCCGCCCACTCGATGACCGTGGTCGTCGACGGCGTCCACCACGAGGTGCGCCACCTCGACGGCTCCGACGTCCTCGGGCGGCTGCACCTGCACCCGGCCGCGCCCGCCGCCGGGGAGCCGGGCCTCCCGCTCCCCGACGAGCGCCCCGCGATCCGGCTGGAGTTCACCGACATCGCCCCGACCCCGGTGCGCGACCGGGTGCGCGCCCGCGTCACCGTCCTCGGCCGCCTCCTCACCCCCTACTCCGGGGACGGCCACGCCGAGGCAGGCGACAGCACCTGCGTCGAGTACGGCCGGGCGGTCCTGGAGACCGCGGACGGGACCGCGTACATCGGGCTGGAGGAGCTGGACCGGGCCTGGCCCGACCCGCTCGCCCCGTACGAGGCCGGCATGCTCACCCACCTGCTGGACGACCACCCCGAGCTCGTCACCCTGCTGCTGCGGCTGGTGCGGCCCGCACCGTCGGCCGCCGTGGTCCGCGCGCTGCCGCTCGCCCTCGACCGGTACGGGATCACCCTGCGCCTGGAGGAGCGCCGCGGGCACCGCGACGTACGGCTGCCGTTCCCCTCGCCGCTGGACGACGTCGAGCAGTCGGGCGCGCAGATCCAGGCCCTCCTCAGCGCGGCCCGGCGGCGTTCGCATCGCAACACCCTGCCCGCCTGAGGGTCGACGGAGATCCGCTGGAGCCCTTCTGGAGTGCGGGAACCGGGCGTCCGCCTCCAGGAACAGTCTCCGGAACCGGATCGTTGGGTCGTACATGAAGGCAATCACCTACAGCACGTACGGAACTCCGACCGCCTTGGAGCTCGTTGAGGTACCGGAGCCCAAGGTCGGGCCGGGCGAGGTCCTCGTCCGCGTCAAGGCCGCCGGCGTCAACCCCGTCGACTGGAAGCTCGCCGCCGGCTTCCTCGGTCACGTCCTGGAAGTCCGCCACCCCGTCATCCCCGGCTGGGACGTCGCGGGAACCGTCGAGGCCGTCGGCCCCGACACGTACGACTACGCCGTCGGCGACGAGGTCTACGGCTACGTCCGCAAGGAATGGGTGCAGCTGGGCACCTACGCCGAGCTGGTCGCCGCCCCCGTGCGCACCCTCGCCCCCAAGCCCCGCGAGCTGACCTTCGAGGAGGCCGCAGGGCTCCCCCTGGCCGGGCTCACGTCCTACCAGGCCGTCACCCGGGCGGGTGTCGCAGCCGGTCAGACCGTGGTCATCCACTCGGCCGCCGGCGGTGTCGGCTCGCTGGGCGTGCAGATCGCGGTCCACCTCGGCGCCCGCGTCATCGGCACGGCGAGCGCCCGCAACCACGACTACCTGCGCTCCCTGGGCGCCGAGCCGGTGCTGTACGGGGACGGGGTGGCCGAGCGGATCCGGGAGCTGGCCCCCGACGGCGTCGACGCCGGGCTCGACTTCTACGGCGAGGGCGGCGTCGAACTGCTGCAGTCGATCGTCCGGCCGGGCGGCCCGGTGATCTCCGTCGCCGACAACGACGCCGATTCCAAGGGCGCCAAGCACATCTGGGCGCGCGCCTCCACGGCCGATCTCACCGCGCTCGCGGAGCTCGCCGACACGGGCACGATCACCGTCAAGGTGGGTCACGTGCTGCCGCTCTCCGACGCCGCCGCGGCGTGGGAGCTGAGCGCGACGGGCCAGGCCCGCGGCAAGATCGTCCTCACCGTGTGAGGACGGATCAACGCCCGCGGGGCGGCCGGAGTTGCGCACTCCGGCCGCCCGCGCGCCACCTCCCGGGTCACCCGGGAGACCGGCTCACCCGGTCGGCCGGGTGTACCGGTTGGCGGGGCGCGGCAGGCCGTAGTTCTCCCGGAGGGTGGAGCCGGTGTACTCCGTCCGGAAGAGGCCGCGACGCTGGAGGACCGGCACGACGTGGTCGACGAAGTCGGTCAGGCCGGTGGGCAGGACGGGCGCCATGATGTTGAAGCCGTCGGCGGCGCCCTGGGTGAACCACTCCTCCAGTTGGTCGGCGATCTGCTCGGGGGTACCGGCGTACACGCGGTGACCGCGCCCGGCTCCGAGGCGGGCGATCAGCTCGCGCAGGGTGAGCCCGTCGCGGCGGGCCAGTTCGGCGACGAGCGTGAAGCGGCTCTTGTTGCCGTTGATGTCCCGCTCCTCGGGGAGCGCGGGCAGCGGGCCGTCGAGATCGGCTCCGGTGAGGTCGACGCCGAGCATGCCGGAGAGCTGCGCCAGGCCGTACTCGGGCACCTGGAGCTCGGTGAGCTCCCGCTCCAGGGCCTTCGCCTCGGCCTCGGTGGAGCCGATGACGGGGGCGATGCCGGGCAGGACGAGCAGGTCGTCCTCGGTGCGGCCGTAGCGGGCCAGGCGCGACTTGAGGTCCTTGTAGAAGGTCTGGCCGTCGGCGAGGGTCTGCTGGGCGGTGAAGACGGCCTCCGCGTACCGGGCGGCGAACTCCTTGCCGTCCTCGGAGGAGCCCGCCTGGACGAGGAGCGGGTGTCCCTGGGGTGAGCGGGGGACGTTGAGCGGGCCCGCGACGCCGAAGTACTCGCCCCGGTGGGCGGCGGGGTGCAGCTTGTCGGTGTCGGCGTAGACGCCGCCCTCCTTGTCGAGGACGATCGCGTCGTCCTCCCAGCTGTCCCAGAGCTTGGTGGCGACGTCGAGGAACTCGCGGGCGCGGTCGTAGCGGAGGCTGTGCTCCAGGTGTTCTTCGCGGTTGAAGTTGCGGGCCTCGTCGAGGGTGCCGGAGGTGACGATGTTCCAGCCGGCGCGGCCGTTGCTGATGTGGTCGAGGGAGGCGAACTTGCGGGCGGTATGGAAGGGCTCGTTGAAGGTGGTGGAGACGGTCGCGATGAGCCCGATGTGCTCGGTGACGGCGGCGATCGCGGAGAGCAGGGTCAGCGGTTCGAAGCCGCCCAGGGCGTTGTGGCGGGCCTTGCCCCAGAGGGCGAGGCCGTCGGCGAAGAAGATCGAGTCGAGCAGGCCGCGTTCGGCGGTACGGGCCAGCTCCTGGAAGTAGCGCAGGTCGGTGACGCGCTCGGGGCTGGCAGCGGGGTGGCGCCAGGCGGCGTCGTGGTGGCCGGCGTTCATCAGGAAGGCGTTGAGGTGGAGGGTGCGGCGGGGTGCGGACATGTCTGTTCCCTGTCGGTGGACGCGGAGGGCGCTCCGCGGGTGTCGGGTGGCGCGGGCCCGGGTCGCGGCGGGGCGGTCGCGGCGGGCGAAGCGGGTCAGGCGGGGCGGGTCAGGCTGCGGGGACGCGCCAGAGGCTGAGGCGGCGTTCGATCGTGACCAGGACCTGGTTGAAGGCCACGCCGATCGCGGAGATCGTCACGATCCCCGCGTACATCTGCGGGATCGCGAAGTTGAACTGCGAGGCGTTGATCAGGTAGCCGAGTCCCGCCTTCGCGCCGATCATCTCGGCGGCCACGAGCACGAGGATCGAGACCGCGCCCGCGAGCCGGATGCCGGTGAAGATCACCGGGACGGCGGACGGCAGGATCACCTTCTGGAAGAGCCGGGGCGTGGACAGGTCCATCGAGCGGGCCAGCCGGACCAGGGTGGGGTCGGCGTTGCCAACGGCGCTGATGGTGTTCAGCAGGATCGGCCACACGCAGGCGTAGACGACGATCGACACCTTCGAGGTCTCCCCGATGCCGAGGAGCAGGACGAAGACGGGCAGCAGCGCGAGGGCGGCCGTGTTGCGGAAGAGCTCCAGCAGGGGGCCGAGGAAGGCGGCGACCGGCCGGTACCAGCCGATCAGCAGGCCCAGCGGGACGGCGATCACCACCGCGATGGCGAAGCCGCCGAAGGAGCGGGTGAGGCTGGCCCGGGTGTGCTCGCCGAGTTGCCCGTCACCGAGCAGGTCCCACCAGGCGCGGGCCACCTCGCTGACGGGCGGCAGGAAGGTGGCGTCGACGAGGCCGGCCCGGGGCGCGGTCTCCCACACCGCGAGCAGCAGCAGGATCGCGGCCGAACGCAACAGCCCGGCCCGCAGCCACCGCCCCACCACCGCGACCCGCCGCGGGGCCCGCACGGGGGCGGGCGCACTCTCGGGTCTCGGCAGGGGGTCGTCGGTTCCGCTTACGGGGGCCGGGCCCGCTGCCGATGCCGGTACCGGGTCCGGGGCCGGACCGGGGGCTGCAACCGGCAGCGGGGACGGGACCGGGGCGGGAGCCTGAGCATTGGCCGGGGCCGGGCCAGGGGCCGGGGCGGGGGCCGGGGCGTTGGCCACGGACGGGTCGGGAGCCGTGGACGGGGGCGGCGGGGTGGTGGGGTGGGGTTGGCGGGTGGGGGTGGTCATGCGGCTGCCTCTTCCTTCTCCAGGCGCTGGGCGCGCGCCACCTCGTCGTGGAGCAGGGTCCAGATCTCGTGGCGGTAGCGGGCGAACTCCGGGCTGGAGCGCAGGTCCTCGCCCGTGGCGCCGGCTGCCCGGCCGCCGAAGGAGACCGGGACGACCTCCTTGACCCTGCCGGGCCGGGAGGTGATGACGGCCACCTTCTGGCCGAGGTACACGGCCTCCTCGATGCCGTGCGTGATGAAGACGACCGTCTTCCCGGTGCGCTGCCAGATGCGGCGCAGCTCGTCCTGGAGGGACTCGCGGGTCTGCGCGTCGAGCGCCGCGAACGGCTCGTCCATCAGCAGCACGTCCGGGTCGTAGGCCAGCGAGCGCGCGATCGCCACCCGCTGGCGCATGCCGCCGGACAGCTCGTGCGGGTGCCGGTCCTCGAATCCGGTGAGGCCGACCAGGTCAAGGAACTCCCGCGCCCGCGCGGCCCGTTGACGTCGGGGGACGCCGGTGGCCTCCAGGCCGAACTCGACGTTGCCCAGCGCCGTGCGCCAGGGCAGCAGGGCGTACTGCTGGAAGACGATGCCCCGGTCCAGACCCGGCCCGGTGACCGGTTCGCCGTCGAGCAGGATCCGCCCCGAGGTGGGGCGGGTGAGGCCGCCGAGGAGGTCGAGGAGGGTGGACTTGCCGCACCCGCTGGGGCCGACGACGACCACGAACTCCCCCGCGCCGATCTCCAGGTCGATCCCGTCGAGGGCCGTGAACTCCTCCTTTCGCTTCTTGTCCTTGGTGGGGAAGGTCTTGGTGACGGACTCGAACACGATCTTCGCCATGGCGGCCGTCAGCCCTTCCCGTTGCCGTTGAACTCGTTGGTGAACAGGTCCGCGGCGTTCAGCCGGCCCTTCTTGATCTCGCCGCGCTCGGCGAGCCAGTCGATCCAGAGCTGGAACTCCTTCTCCTCGATCCGGCCCGCGGGCGCGGCGACCCCGTAGGAGCGCCAGTACTTCAGGGTCGAGACGTCCTCGTTGCGGCCGCGCTTGCGGACGATCTCCGTCATCCGGGCGACGACCTCCTCGCGGGGCGTGGTGCGGGACCAGTCGATGGCCTTGCCCACGCCCGTCACGAAGGTCCGTACGGTGTCCGGGTTCTCCTTGATGAAGCGCTCGGTCATCACGTACGTGCCGCCGCTGAAGGCGCCCAGCAGGTCGAAGTCGCTGAACAGCGGGCGGACGCCGCCGGCCGCGACGGCCTTGTCCCGCAGGACCCCGCTGAGGACGCCGACCTCGATCTGCTTCTGTCTCAGGGACTGTTCGGTGTTGACCGGCGGGACGACGAGGGCCTCGACCTTGTCGGACTCGGCCCGAGAGAGGCCGCCCCGGCTCAGGTAGATGTCGAGGAGGGCCTGCGCGTGGGCGCCCAGCGTGTTCATCCCGACCTTCTTGCCGATCAGGTCGCGGGGGCCGCGGAGGGGGCTGTCCTCCAGGACGTAGTAGCCCAGGTTCGTGTCCTTGTCGGAGCCGTAGTACGAGATCACGGCCTTCACCGGGGCCTTGCCGGCGACGAGTTTGACGACCGCGCCGTTGAACGCGCCGCCGAAGTGGGTCTGACCGGTCGCCGCGGACTGGATGTCCTGCGGACCGCTGATGGTGTTGCCCACCCAGTCCAGGGTGAGGTTGCCGAGGAAGCCGAGGTCGGCGGCGAGTTCGGGAAGGGTGACGGCGCCGACGGCGCCCTGGTACTTCAGGGCGGTGATCTGCTTGCCGGGTGCGGCGGCGGGTCCGGAGGCGGACCCGCCGGTCGCGGTGGCCGTGCCGCAGCTCACCGCGGCCGCCGAGATGCCGAGCAGGGTGAGGAACTGGCGCCGGGTGCGGGTGGTCGGGGTGGGAGCTGCGGGCATGGCTGGTCCTTGTCGCTGTCTGCGGGGTGGTCGGGGGCTCGGGGTCAGGGGGCCGGGCTGAGGGCGGCCGCCCCGGAGACGCGCAGGGCGTCGGAGAACTCGTCGACGGCCTGGTAGAGGTCCAGTTCCGCCTCGGGCCGCAGCCGGTCGGGGCCGGCCCCGCGCTCGACCGAGGAGTCCAGGACGAACCGGCCCGCGGTCACGTGGCGGGCGCCGAGGGCGGCGAGGACCGGGCGCAGCGCGTAGTCGATGGTCAGGACGTGGGCGAGGCTGCCGCCGGTGGCGAGCGGCAGGATCGTTTTGCCGGCCAGGCCGTCCTGCGGGAGCAGGTCGAGGAAGGCCTTGAGCAGGCCGGTGTACGAGGCCTTGTAGACCGGGGTCGCGATGACCAGCCCGTCGGCCTCGGCCACGGCTTCGAGCGCGCGGCGGATCTCCGGTTCGCCGCGGCGGGCGGCGAGGAGGTCGGCGGCGGGCAGGTCGCGTACGGCGAGGTGGGCGGTCTCGAACCCGGAGTGGGAGAGCCGGCGCAGCACGTGGTCGGCGACGACGGCGGTGCGGGACTGGGCGGAGGGGCTGCCGGTGAGGGCGAGCAGCTTGGGCACGGGGGCTCCTCGGGCGGAGGGCGGACCGGGCGGCGGCCCGGAGGGGGCGGAGATCAGGCGGAGGCGGGTGCGGCGGAGGCGGCGGAGGCGGCATCGGCCTCGGCTTCGGCGTCGGCGGAGCCGTTCGACGCGCCGGAGGGGATGCCGAAGGAGGGGGCCGGGACGGCCTCGGGGCTGATCAGGCGGGAGGGCAGCCCGTCGGGGCCGACCGGGACGTCGCCGTCGACGGTGACGCGGCGCAGCGTGCGCTCGTGGTCGTCGGAGTCGTCCACGCCGTAGTGCTGGGTGGCGCGGTTGTCCCAGATCGCGACGTCGCCGGCCCGCCACTGCCAGCGGACGGTGTTCTCGGGGCTCTCGATGTGGGCCTGGAAGAGGTCCAGGAGGGTACGGGAGTCACGGCCGGTGAGGCCGTTGATGCGCTGGACGAAGTTGCCGAGGAGCAGGGTGCGTTCGCCGGTCTCGGGGTGGACGCGGACCACGGGGTGCTCGGTGAGGAACTTGGTGGAGGTGAAGACCTCGCGGTACTGGGCGAGCGCCTCGGGGAGGGCGTCGGGCTTCAGGGCGGCGTAGTCGTACTCGTTGGAGTGGACGGCCCGCAGCCCGTCGGCGAGGGCGCGCAGCGGCTCGGGGAGGTGGGTGTAGGCGGTGGCGGTGTTGGCCCAGAGGGTGTTGCCGCCGTACGGGGGGATGGTGACGGCGCGGAGGATGGAGAAGGCGGGGTAGGCGGGGACGAAGGTGACGTCGGTGTGCCACTGGTTCGCGCGGGCGCCGTGGTGGGAGTCGATGCCGAGGGCGTAACGGCCGTCGGCGGAGGGGACGGTGGGGTGGGCGACCGGCGTGCCGAGCAGCTGGGCGAAGGCTTCGTGGCCGGCCTCGTCGAGGTGGTCCTGGCCGCGGAAGAAGACGACCTTGTGGGCGAGGAGGGCGGTGCGGATCTCGGCGACGGCCTCGGGGGCGAGGTCCCCGCCGAGTCGTACGCCGCCGATCTCGGCTCCGATGCGGCCGCCGAGCTGGGTGACGGTGGTGGCGGTGGTGGCGGTGAGCGTGGTCACGGTTACTCCCGGTGTGTGGGTGGTGGATTTATTTCCGCTGCGGAAGAAATGAGCCGAGGCGAACGGGCGCCACGAATCGGAACTGCTCCTGGGGGTCGCGCGCCGGTCCCGCCTGGTCGTGCCCCGGCTCCCTGGCCGTCCGCCGGGACCCGGGACAGCGGGCCCCCGAACCCCACGGCCGGGTCGCTCCGGGCGGCCGGCGGGCCGGACCGGGGGTCCCCTACCGGGCCCGGTCCGGTTCCGTCAGGGGGAACCGGGCCGGCGGGCCGGGAGCGCGGGGGCCGCCCGGGCCCGAAAGCCCGGTCGGCAGAACGACCCTGGCCGACCCGGCCGAGCCCGGTGTGGCCCGGCCCCGTCAGAGGAACCGGGCGGACGGGCCCGCCGGAGCAGATCCCCTGGGGAAGCGGCCGCCCGACGGACGGAACGGAACGGCACGGCACGGCGGATCCGGGACCCCGGGCGCTACGGGCAGGAACGCCGACTCCGGCTCGGCGACGGCGCTGCCGCGTACGGGCCGGGGCCGGTCCCGCCGGAGCGGGCTCCGGGGCCCGGGGCGCGGGGCGCGGGTCAGGAGCAACAGAGGCCCGGACACCGGCCCGGCGTGGGACAGGGGCCGGGGGTGCAGAGCCGCGGGGCGATGTGGACGTTCGCGGTCATGACCCGGAGCCTGTCAGCGCCCCCGTCGCGGGTCAACCCCCGCCCCGCACCCGCCCCCAGACCCCCCGCACGGGCACTGACCTGCACGTTCCTCACCACCCGGCGGCCGAAAACCGTGGCCGGATTTCACGGCCCCGCAATGCCGCCGCCACGCACCACGCGCTCCGGGCCGGCCGCAAGGCTTGGGGCGACCATCGGCACCAGCGCGCCCTGGAGCAGGGGGCCCACCGGGGGCGAGGGCACCGGACGACGCGTCCGGACCGCACTGCCGGGCAATCCGACTGCCCCCGCCCTCCCGGCTCACACCCGCCCCACGCCACCCACCCCCGGGGCCCCGGGGGAACCAGGGCCGGGGCCCGGAGCCAGGGGAGACGGAGAGCGGGGCGGGGAATCGGGGACCGGGGAATCGGGGGCGGAGAGCCGGACCTCCGGGACGGACAGCGCGGGCGGCCGAGGGCGGCGAGCCCGGGCGGGCCGGGGAACCCAGGGGGCCGGGAAACCGGGAGCCCGGAGGCACCGGGAAACCGTGGGACGGGGGCCGGGGCCGGGGCCGGGGGGGGGGACGGAGAGCCGGGGGCCCGGGGCCTCGGGCCCTGGGCCCGGAGGACCGCGCCCCGGGCCCGGTGCCGTGCCGAGTCGGGCGGCGCCCGTGGCCCCGGTTGCCCCGCAGGGTCCGGCATGATCGGGGGATGATGCGAATGGCCGGGGACCGGCGGGGGGTCGCCAATGCCGCCTCCGTGTTGCGGACGGTGCTCGACCACGGGCCCGTGGCCCGCAGCGGGATCTCCCCGCTGTGCGGGCTGAGCCCCGCCGCGGTGTCGCGGCAGACCACCGGCCTGCTCCGGGCCGGGCTGCTGCGCGAGCTGCCCGACCCCGCCGGCCGGGCCGGCTCCGGACGGCCCCGGATCCCGCTGGACCTGCACACCGGGGCGGTCGGCGGACCGGTGGCGGCCGGGCTGCACATCGGGGTGCCCGCCTCCACCTTCAGCCTCGTCGACCTGCGCGGGCAGGTCCTGGCCCGCCGCGCCTTCCCGCACCGGGACCCCCGCGACCCGGACCTCTCCGGCCTCATCGCGGCGGAACTGGGCCGCTTCCTGCGGGAGTACGTCACCGGCAGCCGCCCCCTGCTCGGCGTCGGCGCCGCGCTCGGCGGCTGGGTCCGGCCCGACGCGGGGACCGTCGTACGCCATCCGGCGCTCGGGTGGCGGCAGCGGCCGCTGGCCACCGAGCTGTCGCGGGCCCTGGGCCTGCCCGTGCACGTGGACAACCACGCCCGTGCCGTCGCCGGGGCCGAGATCCTCTTCGGGCATCCGGCGGCCCGCCGGAGCCTGGTGCACCTGTTCATCGGCAACGTGGTCGACGCCGCGTTCGGCATCGAGGGCACCGTCCACCAGGGTCCCGGCTCCGCCGCGGGCGACGTGGCGCACCTGCCGGTGCCCGGGTCGGGGGCCGTCTGCGCGTGCGGACGTACGGGCTGCCTCCAGGCGGCCGCCTCCGACACCGCGCTCGGCGCCGAGGCCGTGCGGCGCGGGATCGTGCCCGACCCGTCCGTCCCCCTCCTCGTCGACGCCGCCGCGGCCGGCGACCCGCGGGCGGACCGGCTGCTGCGCGAGCGGGCCCGGGACGTCGGACGGGCCGCGGCGTTGCTGCTCGACGTGTTCAACCCGGCCGTCATGGTGGTCACCGAACTGTCCGGCGTACTGCACGAGGGTTATCTGGACGAGATCCGCGCCGCCGCCGTCGAGCGCTCGCACGTGTGCGACGATCCCGAACGGATCATCGCCCCGCACGCCGGTCCGGCCGTCCTCCCGCAGGCCGCCGCGACGGTGCTGCTGGACCCGCTGTTCCGGGACCCGGCCGGGCTGACCTGGGAGTGCGAGATCACATCCGGCGGTTATGGTCTCGGTTGAGCGGGCCCCCCTAGCATTCGAGCCATGACGGTCCTGCCTGACGACGGGCTCTCCCTGGCCGCCGAATTTCCTGACGCGACACATGAGCAGTGGCAACGCCTGGTCGAGGGCGTACTGCGCAAGTCGGGCAAGGAAGTATCCGGCGAGGCGGCGGAAGACGCGCTGTCCACCACACTTGAGGACGGGCTCATCACCCGCCCGCTGTACACGGCACGTCCCGACGGGGACGGCCCCGACACCGGCTTCCCGGGCTTCGCGCCCTTCGTGCGCGGCGGTACGCCCGCCGGGACGGGGACCTCGGGCTGGGACGTGCGCCAGCGGTTCGCGGGCAGCGACCCGGTACGGATCAACGAGGCGGCCCTCGCCGACCTGGAAAACGGCACCACCTCCCTCTGGCTGACCGTCGGCCGGGGCGGTCTGCCGGCCGACGGCCTCGCGCGGGCCCTGGAGGGCGTCTACCTCGACCTCGCCCCCGTGGTCCTGGATTCGGGAGCCGACTACGCCGACGCCGCACGGGCGTTGCTGGCCCTGTACGACGGGCGCGGGGTGGCCCCGAAGGACGCGCGCGCCTCGCTCGGCATCGACCCGCTGGGGCACGAGGCCCGTACGGGTGAGGCCCTGGACCCGGCGCCCGCCGTCGAACTGGCCCGGGAGACGGCCGCCTCCTGGCCCGGCGTGCGCGCGCTGACCGTGGACGCCCTGCCGTACCACGAGGCGGGCGGCTCCGCCGCCGAGGAGCTGGGACTGTCCCTGGCCACCGGGGTGGCGTACCTGCGGACCCTCACGGACGCCGGTCTCGGCATCGAAGCCGCCCTCGGACAGCTGGAGTTCCGCTACGCCGCGACCGCCGACCAGTTCCTGACCATCGCCAAGCTGCGCGCCGCCCGGCGCCTGTGGGCCCGGATCGCCGAGGCCTGCGGGGCCGCGGAGGCGGGCGCCCAGCGGCAGCACGCCGTCACCTCGCCGGTGATGATGACCCGGCGCGACCCTTGGGTGAACATGCTGCGCACCACGGTCGCCTGCATGGCGGCGGGCGTGGGCGGCGCGGACTCCGTCACCGTGCTCCCCTTCGACAGCGAGCTGGGCCTGCCGGACGCCTTCGCGCGCCGGATCGCCCGCAACACCTCCACCGTGCTGCTGGAGGAGTCGCACCTGGCCCGGGTCATCGACCCGGCCGGCGGCTCGTACTACGTCGAACGGCTCACGGACGAACTGGCCGAAGCCGCCTGGGAGTTCTTCCGGACCGTGGAGCGGGCCGGCGGGCAGGGCGCAGCACTGCGCTCGGGGCTGGTCGCGGAGCGGCTCGCCGCCACCTGGGCCGCCCGGTCGAAGAAGCTGGCCACGCGCCGCGAACCGATCACCGGCGTCAGCGAGTTCCCGCTGCTGTCGGAGAAGCCGGTGGTCCGCGAGGCCGCGCCCGCGCACCCGGCCGGCGGGCTCCCCCGCGTCCGGCGCGACGAGGCCTACGAGGCTCTGCGCGCCCGCAGCGACGCGCACCTGGCCGCCACCGGCGCCCGGCCGCGGATCTTCCTCGCGGCGCTGGGTCCGGCGGCCGCGCACACCGCCCGTGCCACCTTCGCCTCGAACCTGTTCCAGGCGGGCGGGATCGAGCCGGTCCACGACCCGGTGTCGGTGGACCCGGAGACGGCCGCCGCGGCCTACGCGGCGAGCGGTGCCGACGGCATGGCGGTGCTGTGTTCCAGCGACGCCCTGTACGAGGAGCAGGCCGAGGCCGTGGCCGCCGCCCTGCGCGCGGCGGGCGCGGGCACCGTGTTCCTCGCGGGCCGGCCCGGCACCGCCGGGCAGGCCGTGGACGAGTACGTCTTCGCCGGCTGCGACGCGGTCGCCGTGCTGTCCTCCGTACTCGACCGGATGGGAGTAGCGCAGTGAGCAGCATCCCCGATTTCTCCGAGCTCGCCCTCGGCGGGGCCTCCCCCGCCGCGACCGAGGACCAGTGGCGCGCGGCGGTGAAGGAGTCCACCGGGACCGCCACGGGCGACCTGCTGTGGGAGACCCCCGAGGGTATCGGCGTGAAGCCGCTGTACACGGGCCGGGACCTGGAGGGCCTGGACTTCCTGGCGACGTACCCGGGCGTGGCCCCGTACCTGCGCGGCCCGTACCCGACGATGTACGTCAACCAGCCCTGGACGATCCGGCAGTACGCCGGCTTCTCCACGGCGGAGGAGTCGAACGCCTTCTACCGGCGCAACCTCGCGTCGGGCCAGAAGGGCCTGTCGGTGGCCTTCGACCTGCCGACGCACCGCGGTTACGACAGCGACCACCCGCGCGTGACGGGTGACGTCGGCATGGCGGGCGTGGCGATCGACTCGATCTACGACATGCGCCAGCTGTTCGACGGCATCCCCCTCGACAGGATGTCGGTGTCGATGACGATGAACGGCGCGGTGCTCCCGGTCCTCGCCCTCTACATCGTGGCGGCGGAGGAGCAGGGCGTCTCCCCCGACAAGCTCGCCGGGACCATCCAGAACGACATCCTCAAGGAGTTCATGGTCCGCAACACCTACATCTACCCGCCGAAGCCGTCGATGCGGATCATCTCCGACATCTTCGCCTTCACCTCGCAGAACATGCCGCGGTACAACTCGATCTCGATCTCCGGGTACCACATCCAGGAGGCCGGGGCCACGGCCGACCTGGAGCTGGCGTACACGCTCGCGGACGGGGTGGAGTACCTGAGGGCCGGTCAGGCGGTCGGCCTGGACGTGGACGCGTTCGCGCCGCGGCTGTCGTTCTTCTGGGCGATCGGCATGAACTTCTTCATGGAGGTCGCGAAGCTGCGCGCGGCCCGGCTGCTGTGGGCGCGCCTGGTCAAGCAGTTCGACCCGAAGAACGCCAAGTCGCTGTCGCTGCGCACGCATTCGCAGACCTCGGGCTGGTCGCTGACCGCGCAGGACGTCTTCAACAACGTGACGCGCACCTGTATCGAGGCGATGGCGGCGACGCAGGGGCACACCCAGTCGCTGCACACCAACGCCCTCGACGAGGCGCTGGCGCTGCCGACGGACTTCTCGGCGCGCATCGCCCGCAACACCCAGCTGCTGCTCCAGCAGGAGTCGGGGACCTGCCGGTCGATCGACCCGTGGGGCGGCAGCGCGTACGTCGAGAAGCTGACGTACGACCTGGCGCGGCGGGCCTGGCAGCACATCGAGGAGGTCGAGGCGGCCGGCGGCATGGCGCAGGCCATCGACGCGGGCATCCCGAAGCTCCGGGTGGAGGAGGCCGCCGCCCGCACGCAGGCGCGGATCGACTCCGGCCGGCAGCCGGTGATCGGCGTGAACAAGTACCGGGTGGAGAGCGACGAGCAGATCGAGGTGCTCAAGGTCGACAACTCCTCGGTGCGCGCGCAGCAGATCGCCAAGCTGCGGCGGCTGCGCGAGGAGCGCGACGAGGCGCGCACCCAGGACACCCTGCGGGCGCTGACGAACGCGGCCGGCAGCGGGGAGGGCAATCTGCTCGCCCTGGCGGTGGACGCGGCGCGGGCCAAGGCCACGGTGGGTGAGATCTCGGACGCACTGGAGAAGGTGTACGGGCGGCACGCGAGCCAGATCCGTACGATCTCGGGTGTGTACCGCAACGAAGCAGGCGAGTCGCCGTCCGTGGAGCGCACGCGGGCCCTCGTCGACCGGTTCGAGGAGGCGGAGGGCCGTCGTCCGCGCATCCTGGTCGCCAAGATGGGCCAGGACGGGCACGACCGCGGCCAGAAGGTGATCGCGACGGCCTTCGCCGACCTGGGCTTCGACGTGGACGTCGGCCCGCTGTTCCAGACCCCGGCGGAGGTGGCCCGCCAGGCCGTCGAGGCGGACGTCCACGTGGTGGGCGTGTCGTCGCTGGCGGCCGGTCACCTGACCCTCGTCCCGGCGCTGCGCGAGCAGTTGGCGGAGGAGGGGCGCGAGGACATCATGATCGTGGTGGGCGGGGTGATCCCGCCGGCCGACGTGCCGACGCTGCTGGAGATGGGCGCGACGGCGGTGTTCCCGCCGGGCACGGTCATTCCGGACGCGGCCCACGACCTGGTGACGCGGCTGGCCGCGGACCTGGGCCACGAGCTGTAGGCGCCGCGCATGCCCCCGAAGATCGACATCGACGTGTACGTGAAGGGCGTGCTCGACGGGAAGCGTGCGCACATCGCGCGGGCGATCACCCTCGTCGAGTCCACCCGGCCGGACCACCGCGCCCTGGCGCAGGCCCTGTTGACGCGGCTGCTGCCGCATGCGGGAAGTGCGCGGCGGATCGGCATCAGCGGGGTGCCGGGGGTGGGCAAGTCCACCTTCATCGACGCGTTCGGCACGATGCTGACCGGGCTGGGCCACCGGGTGGCGGTGCTGGCCGTGGACCCGTCCTCCACCCGGACGGGCGGGTCCATCCTGGGCGACAAGACGCGGATGGAGCGGCTCGCCGTCGATCCGGCGGCGTTCGTCCGGCCGTCCCCGTCCGCGGGGACGCTGGGCGGGGTCGCCAGGGCGACCCGCGAGTCGATGATCGTCATGGAGGCGGCCGGGTACGACGTGGTCCTCGTCGAGACGGTGGGCGTGGGCCAGTCGGAGACCACGGTCGCCGGGATGGTGGACTCGTTCCTGCTGCTGTCGCTGGCGCGTACGGGCGACCAGTTGCAGGGCATCAAGAAGGGCGTCCTGGAGCTGGCGGACGTGCTGGCGGTGAACAAGGCGGACGGTCCGCACGAGCGCGACGCGAAGGCGGCGGCCCGGGAACTGTCGGGCGCGCTGCGGCTGATGCACCCGGTGGACGCCGCCTGGACCCCGCCGGTGCTGACGTGCAGCGCGCGGGAGTCGGCGGGGCTCGACGAGGTCTGGAACCGGCTCGAACAGCACCGGATGCTGCTGGAGGCGGGCGGCCGGCTGGCGGCCAAGCGGGCGGCTCAGCAGGTGGAGTGGACCTGGTCGATGGTCCGCGACGAACTGCTGGAGCGGCTGCGGGCCGATCCGGCGGTACGGGAGCTGGCTCCGGAGCTGGAGGCGGGGGTGCGGGCGGGTACCGTCACCGCCACCTCGGCGGCGGACCGGATCCTGTCGGCGTTCGGCCGGAACTGACGGACGGGCTGTCGGAGTGACCCGACGGCCGGGCGCGCGTCCGGCCGTCGGGTCGGGTCCGGCGCGGGGCGCGTCCGGGCCGTCGGGTCCCGTCCCGGCCGTCGGGTCCGGCGCGGGAGCGGGGGTCGTGCCTCCGCTCCCCCGCACCCCGTGCTTCCTGCGCGGTTACGCGTCGATGAGGACCGAGCCCGCCGCGCCCAGCACCTCGTGCAGGACGCGGGCCCGCTCGGCCGGCTCCGGGGAGGCCAGCAGCGCGGAGAGGACGGCGATCCGGGCCTGGCCGGCCCGCAGGGTGCCGGTCGGGACGGCCCCGGCGGCGACGAGGTCGACCGCGCCGCCGTGGGTGTAGATCTCGGTGACGGGACCGGCCGCGACCCGTGTGGTCAGCGCGACCAGGACCCCGCGGGCGACGGCGGCGGCCACCGCGTCCACGATCTCCGGGGTGGCGTTGCCCGCGCCGGTGCCCACCAGGACGATGCCCTTGGCGCCCGCCTCGACGGCGGCGTTCAGCAGCACCGGGTCGCCGTCGGCGTGGTGCATCACCATGTCCACGCGCGGCGGCAGCTCCGGCATCGCGGGCAGCGGCAGCGGGGCCGGCCGCTGCGGGCCGCGCAGTACGGCGACCTTTCCGAAGCCGACCTTGCCGAGGAGCTCCTTGGAGGGGTCGGCGAACGCGTCCAGGGCCACGGCCTGGGTCTTCACGGTGCCCCGGGCGGCGTGCACCCGGCCGGCGAAGGTGATCAGGACGCCGAGTCCGCGCGTGGTGGCGGCGGTGAGCAGGGCGTCGTAGAGGTTGCCGGGACCGTCGCCCTCGGCGGATCCCATGGGCAGCTGCGAGCCGGTGAACACGACGCTCCGCGCGTCGTGGTGGTGCAGGTCGACGAGGAAGGCCGACTCCTCCAGGGTGTCGGTGCCGTGCGTGACGACGATGCCGTCGACGCCGGGGTCGGCGAGCACCTCGTGGACGGTGCGCAGGAGGGTCAGCTGGTGGGCGGTGGTGAGCCGGGGGCTGTTCACGCTGAACAGGTCCACGACCTCGACGCTGACGCCCTCGGGCAGCGGGGCGGTGGCCATCACCTCGCGCCCGTCCGCCTCGGCGGCGAAGCCGGAGCCCATCCACCGGCTGGCTATCGTCCCGCCGGTGCTGATGACGACGATGCGTCCCATGCCTGGCCACCTTCCCTCGCGTAGATCTCGTACAGATTTCCTATACCCGGCAATGATAGTGAGATCTACGCGCAATGCGATTGCGCGTTCGAGCGCTGCCGTAATAAACCGTGGGCGATAATTGCGCCATGGATGCGATCGATCACGAAATCTTGCGCGAGCTTCAGCACGACGGCCGCCTCAGCAACCAGGAACTGGCCCAGCGGGTCGGCCTGACACCCTCCCCGTGCATGCGCCGGGTGCGCCAGCTGGAGCAGGACGGCGTGATCCAGGGCTACCGGGCCGTGATCGACCCGGAGGCCGTCGGGCGCGGGTTCGAGGTGCTGGTGTCGGTCGAGGTCAAGCGGGACCGGGAGGCCGTCGAGGCCTTCGAGGCGGCGCTCCAGGACATTCCCGACGTGATCGAGGCCTACCGCCTCTTCGGCAGTCCGGGCTGCCTGCTGCGCATCGCCGTCGCGGACCTGCGCGCGTACGAACGCCTGTGGATCGAGCGGCTGACGGCACTCTCCGGGGTCACCGAGGTCAACTCCCAGATCATCATGAAGCGCATCAAGGAACCGACCGGGCTGCCCGTCGGCACCCGGGGCGCCGAAAGTTACCGCCAGTAGGTTGCTCGTCCGGAGTTCTGGATCAACCCACTCTTCCTAGGTGACGATACGGGTTGGACTACTCACCGGTAGATGGTGACACTTCAAACGATCATTAGCGTTGCTGGCACTGACGGGGGATCTACCAGCGTGCGACGATATGCGTTCAACCTATTGGGCCCACTCGCGGTCAGGGCCGAAGAAGAGAAGATCAACGTCGGGGGACCGCGGCAGAGGACCATCCTGGCCATGCTCCTCCTGTCACCGAACCGGGCGGTTTCGGTCGACTCGCTCATCGAGGCGGTGTGGCCCGGCGGCCCGCCCGCGACGGCCCGCAACCAGATCGCGATCTGCGTCGCGGGGCTGCGGAAGGCCCTGGGCGAGAAGACCGGCAACGGAGAGCTGATCACCACCTCGCACCCGGGATACGTCCTCAACAGCGCCGAACACCACATCGACACGATCGAGTTCGACACACGCGTGCGCGAGGCTCGGAACCTGGCCCGCTCGGGCCAGACCGCCGCAGCCTGCGGACTGATCACCGAAGCGCTCGCGCTGTGGCGCGGGCCCGCCCTGGACGGACTCTCCGGCGACCGCATCGAGGCCGAGGCCGCCCAGCTGGAGTCCGTACGGCTGAGCCTGCGCGAGGAATACGCCGACCTGCAACTGAAGCTCGGCCGGCACCACACCGTCATCCCTGCACTGACGACGCTGGTCAAAGAACACCCGCTGCGGGAACAGGCCCGTGCCCACTTGATCCTCGCGCACTATCGGGCGGGCCGGCGGGCCGACGCGCTGGCCGTCTTCCGCGAGGGCCGCGACCTGATGATCCAGGAACTCGGCATCGAACCGGGCCCCGCGCTCCAGACCCTGCACAGCCTGGTGCTCAAGGATTCGCCCACCCTCGTGCTGCCCGTGCACAATCCGACGCCCGCGGCCCACACCCGGGCACCGGCCCAGCTCCCGGTCCAGTCGGCGTCGTTCACCGGACGCGCCACGGCACTGCGTGCGCTCGACGAGATGCTGGACGAGCGGTTCGGCCACTCCCCGCTGATGGTGGCTGCCATCAGCGGCGTCAGCGGCGTGGGCAAGACGGCCCTCGCGGTGCGCTGGGCGAACCAGGTGGCGGCGCGCTTCCCGGACGGGCAGCTCTTCACCGACCTGCGCGGGTACCACGAGAAGGAGGAACCGGTCACCGCCAGCGCGGTACTGGACCAGTTCCTGCGCGCCCTCGGGGTACCGGCGGCGCAGATACCGGCCGACCTCCACGAACGGGCCGGGCTCTACCGCAGCATGCTGGGCGGCACGCGCATGCTGATCGTGCTGGACAACGTACGGGACGTGGAGCAGATCCGGCTGCTCCTCCCGGGGAGCGGCCGCTGTTGCGTGCTGATCACCAGCCGGGACCCGATGGTGGAGCTGATCGGCGACTTCGCGCTGCTCCAGGTGCCGCTGCACGTCATGTCGCCCGACGAAGCACACAACCTGCTCGCCGAGATCGCCGGCGCCGCACGCGTCGAGGCGAGTCCCGATGCAACCGCCGACCTGGCCGCCCTGTGCGACCGGCTGCCGCTGGCGCTGCGCATCGCCGGCGCGCGGCTCGCCGCCAAGCCCTACTGGACGGTCCGCGATCTGGCGGCGCGCCTGCGTGACCAGCGCAGGCGGCTCGACGAGCTCAGCCTGGGCGACCTCGGCGTCCGAGCCGGGTTCCGGCTCAGTTACCGCGACCTGTCCCCCGCGGCCCGAGGGCTCTACCGGCGCATCGGCCTGCTGACCGTTCCCGATTTCGCCGCCTGGACGGCGGCCTCGCTCATGGGCACCGACTGCGCCGAAGCCGAGGCACTGCTCGAAGAACTGCTCGACGGGCAGCTGCTGTCGGTGTCCTCGGACTCCGGTCCGGCGGTGCGCTACCGCTGCCAGGACCTGCTGCGCGTGTTCGCCTGGGAGTGCGCGCAGGCAGAGGACGGCGAACATGAACAGGGCGCCGCCCTGGAGCGCGTCTACGCCTCCTACCTGCAGATCGCGGACGCCGCACGGCAGCGCCGCTACGGCGGAAGCCACCATCAGGGCTACGGCGTCCCGCTGGCCACGCCCCAGCCCGCCCACCTGGTCGACCACCTGATCGAGGACCCGATGGCCTGGTTCGAGTCAGAGCGCACGGCCCTCACGGACATCGTCTCGCAGGCCGCCGCCGCCGGGCGCAGCTCCTACGCCTGGGGGCTGACCGTGAACGCCACCATGCTGTTCGAGGCGAAGAACTACCTGGAAGACTGGCACACCTGCGCCAAGGCCTCCCTCGCCGCGGCACAGCACACCGGGGACCGGCGCGGCGAGGCGACGATGCTGCGCTCCCTCGGCACCCGCGCCATCTACCGGCGTTGCTACGAAGAGGCCGAGTCCTGGCTCGGGCCCGCGCTGGAGCTGTTCGAGAAGGAGGACGACCCCCACGGCCTGGCCGTGGTCCAGCGCAACCTGGCGCTGTGCCGCCGGTTCGTCGGCGACCTGCCCCGGGCCCAGGACCTGACGCGCCGCTCGCTCGACGCGTTCCGGCTGGCCGGAGACCTGGCCGGGGAATCGCACGCGCTGGGGCTGCTCGCCCAGATCGAACTGGAAAACGGCAGTGTCGAGACCGGCATCGCGCTGTCCAGGCAGGCCATCGAGAAGAGCCGTCAGGCCGGCAGCCCGCGCGGGGAGGCCCAGAACACCTACCGGCTCGCGGAAGCCATGCTGCGCCAGGGGGACCACCACAGCGCGGAGCAGGCCTGCCTCACGGTGCTGGAGCTGCTGGACAACGAGGGCGACAGGCTCGGCGAGGGGCACGCGCTGCGGGGCATCGGCGAATCGCGGTGGCGGCGGGGTGACGCGGACGGGGCCGTCACAGTGCTCCGCAAGGCGAAGGCTGCGGCGAAGGACGTCAACGACCGGTACCTGCACGCCCGGGCGCTGACCGATCTGGGCTGCGCCCAGCTGCTGCTGGGCCTGCCCGAATCACTGGACCGGCTGCGCGAGGCACGGACCGTCTTCACCGAACTCGGCGCCTCGGTCTGGGAGAAGCGGGCCGCCCGTTTGGTCGAGGCGACGCAGCAGGCCTTCCGGTCCAGCCCTCCCGAGCCGCCCTCGCCCGGGGAGCTGGCGCGACTGACGGACTCCTGAGCAGGCGGCCGCCATCGGCCACAACGGGTGAGGGGCCCCGGCCCCCCGGACTCGGTGTCCGGGGGGCCGGGGCCCCTCACATCGGGCCGGCGGGCAGGGAACGCCGACCCGGTCCGCTCAGGTCCAGGGGACCTCGTCGAGGGCGGCGCCGGTGACGACCGCGTCCCGGAACCCCTTGGGGGTCGGGGCGGTCCACGGGACCTCCGGCTCAGCGCCGGCCGTCACCGCCCATGCGCCCTTCGGGGTCGGGGCGGTCCACGGGACCTCCGGGGACGGCGCCTCCGGCCGGTCGGCCGCGGAGGCCGAGGCGACGCCCGTGACGGCCAGCGCGAACGCCGCGACGGTGGTGGCGATGATGCCGGCGGTGGTGTGCTTGCGCATGTCTTTCTGTCTCCCCCGTTGGTGGCCCGGCGTGTTCACCGGGCTGCTGAGGAAGAACTTACGGAGCTGCTCTATTGACTCGATATCAGTCGGATTTCGAGGCTCTTTCGAGCCCGCCCACAGCACTTCTCATGCGATCCTCCAGCCCCCTGCGAGCCCTCGTCGGCGGCTGCGGTGCAGGTGGGGAATGCTCACGACCAGGCGCCCAGCCGGGTCATGCGCTCGGCAACGGCCTCGGCGGTCGGCCGGTCGAGGTGTCCGGCCAGGGAGCCGTCGGCAAGGAAGAGAACCCGGTCCGCGTACGAGGCGGCACCCGGGTCGTGGGTGACCATGACGACGGTCTGGCCGCCCTCGTCCACGCACTCGCGCAGCAGCGCGAGGATCTCCCGGGCGGTGACGGTGTCCAGGGCTCCGGTGGGCTCGTCGCCGAAGATGACGTCCGGGCGGGTGACGAGCGCCCGCGCGATGGCCACGCGCTGCTGCTGGCCGCCGGAGAGCTCCCCCGGCCGGTGGCCGGCCCGGCCGTCGAGGCCCACGCGGCCCAGCACCTCCGTGAGCCATGCCTCCTCGATCCGCTCACCCGCGAGCCGCAGGGGCAGTTCCACGTTTTGGCGCACTGTCAAGGAAGGCACCAGGTTGAACGACTGGAAGACGAAACCGATCCGCTTGCGGCGCAGTTTCGTCAACGCCGTCTCGCCGAGCCGGGTCAGCTCGGTCCCGCCGACCTCGGTCGAGCCCGAGGTGGGGCGGTCCAGGCCGGCCGCACAGTGCATGAAGGTGGATTTTCCGGACCCCGAGGGGCCCATCACCGCGGTGAAGGTGCCCCGTGGAATCGCGACCGATACCCCGTTGAGCGCCCGGACTTCGGTTCCGTCCTTCCCGTACACCTTGGTGACGCCGACAAGATTGAGTGCGGGAGTCCGGTCACGGTCGGTGCCGCGTGACGACGTCACGCCGCTCGTCTCGGTCCTCATGTGGGGTAAGTCCTCTCGGCCGTAGGCTGTTCACTCCCAGCCTGCACGACGGATCTCTCTTCCCTCTATGCGCGCGGGCGAAGAAGCCGCCGCATACGCGGATCCCAGCGAAATCGAAGCGAAATCCAGCCAAAAGCCGCCCGTCCTACCTTCAGGATCTGTGCTCAATGCACAGTGTCCGAACGGGGTGAGGCATGGACTTCCGAATTCTCGGCCCAGTTGAGGCCAGGCGGGGTGACACCCGGATCCCACTCTCCGGGTCGAAGGTGCACACCGTACTGGCCGCGCTGCTGCTCTCCAGAGGGCGGGTCGTCTCCGATACCGCGCTCAGCTCCCTGCTGTGGGGGTGGGACCCCCCGGCGACGGCGGGCGCTCAGATTTACACCTACATGTCCCGGTTGCGCAAGCGGCTCGGTGACGATGTGGAGATCATCCGCCGTCAGCCCGGCTACCTGTTCGTGGCCCACGACAGCCGAGTCGACCTCCTTGAGTTCGAGGACCTGGAACGGCGGGGTCGCGAGGCGCTCAAGGCACACGCCCACGAGGAGGCGGCGGAGCTGCTCGACCGGGCCCTCGGGCTCTGGCAGGGACCCGCGCTCAGCAATGCCACCGGCCATCTGCGCGACATCGAACTCCCACGGCTGCAGGAAGCCCGGTCGCTGACCCTGGAGGCCCGGATCGAGGCCGATCTGGCCCTCGGCCGCCACGAACGAATCCTGGCTGAACTCACAGGCCTCGTCAGCCAGTTCCCACTGCGCGAGCAGCTGCGCGCCCAGCTGATGACGGCCCTGTACCGCTGCGGACGGCAGGCCGACGCCATGCGTGTCTACCACGACGGGCGCGCCGTGCTGGCGGAGCAGCTCGGGGTCGACCCCGGCGCCGCGCTGAACGCCACCTACCAGGCCGTCCTGACCGGAAGCCTGGCCCTGGACACCACGGACCCGGCCTCCGGGGCACCCGGCGGCGACCCGGTGCCGACGATGCTCCCCGCCGACGTGGAGGACTTCGTCGGACGCGCCGGCGAACTGGCCGTGCTGGACGCCGTGATCGAGCCGAGCGACGGCCCCGGCTGGCGGCCCCGGCGCTGCCTGGTGACCGGCATGGCCGGCGTGGGCAAGACGGCTCTCGTGGTCCACGCCGCGCACCGGGGAGCCCGGCACTACCCCGACGGGCAGCTGTACGCGGACCTGTCGGACCCCGACGGCACCCCGCGTGATCCCTGCACCGTACTGGTGCGGCTGCTGCGCGCGCTGGGCGAACGGCGGATCGAGGTTCCCGGGGTACAGGACGACCTCGAAGAGCTGGTCCGGCTCTACCGCGAGCGCACCGCCGACAAGCGGCTGCTCATCGTGCTGGACGGGGCTGTCGGCGATCTCCAGCTTCGGCCGCTGCTGCCGAACACGGTCAAGTCGGCCGTCCTGATCACCTGTCGGACCCGGCTGACGCAGGTGGCCGGGGCCCAGACCATGGCGCTCGCGCCGCTGGACGAAGCGCGGTCGCTGGAGCTGCTGGCCTCGGCGGCCGGCGGCTCCCGGGTGACGGCGGAGCCGGACGCCGCGGACGATCTGGTGGCCTACTGCGGGGGGCTGCCGCTCGCGCTGCGGATCACCGGGACCCGGCTCGCGGCCCGGCCGCACTGGCCGACCGCACGGCTCGCTGACCGGCTGGCCACACCGGCCGCACGGCTCGCGGAGCTGAGCTACGGGGACTTGAGCGTGAGCGACGCTCTGCGGCGCTCGCTGCGCTCGCTCCCGGCCACCGGGCTGCGGACCCTGCGGGGTGTGGCGCGCCTGCGCGGCGGAAACTGGACGGCGCAGGAGGTGGCCGGCGTCCTCGGGACGGCGGAGCTGGAGGCCGAGTACGGGCTGGAACAGCTCGTGGACGCCGCGTTGATGGACATCGCCGGTGTCGACGCGCAGGGCCGGCCGATCTACCACTGCCACGAGCTGGTGCTGCTGTTCGCCCGCACGCTGGAGGAGCGGGCCGTCGTCCCCGCCCAGCGGGCGCTGTCGGAAACGCCCATGTGGTGAACCTCGTCCCGGGGCGCAGATCCGCCCGCCGCCGCACCATCGGGCGGCCGGACGGCGCCCCGGGACGCTCCCGGGCTCACCAGGCGCCGCGGGGGCGGCGGAAGACCGGGGTGTGCCGGTCCACGGCCGGGACCAGCAGGGTGCGCACGACCGTCCACACGTCGGAGACGACCCGCTCGCGCGGAAGCCGTTCCGGGCCGGTGACGGCCGCCGTGGTGATCTCCCACATGGCGGCGACGGCGGCCGCGGCCCAGGCGTCGGAGCTCGGGCGGGCGGGGCGGGCCACGGCGCGGCCTCCGTCGAGCCTGCCGGCCAGTTCAGCGGCCTCGCGGCGACGGGCCCCGGCCGCCGCGCCGGTGTCCGGATGCCGCAGCAAAAGGGCGGAGGCGGGGTGCTCGTACACGTGGCGCACCCAGGCCGAGGTCCGCATCCGCTCGCGGGCCTCCCAGTCGTACGTGGAACCGGGATCGGCGGCGGCCACCACGGCGGCCAGTTCCTGCACGTACGCGTCCCACTCCTGTCCCTGGGCGGCACGGTCCGGCGGGGTCAGGGCCAGTTCTACGGTCATCGCAGGTCTCCTCGTCTCAGTCGTGCGGGTGAATGTGGGTGCCCGACGGGGCCGGGCCGTGCGGCCGTGCCACGGCTGCCGCGTAGCGGTCGCCGAGGTCCAGGTCCTCGACCGACCACCGGGTGGTGGGGCCGTCCTGCGTGTGTTCGACCACCACCGGCCCCGATGTCCGCGGGTGGGTTTCCAAGCGGTTCAGCTCGGTGCCGACGAGACCCAGGCCCACGGCCTTGAGCACCGCTTCCTTGCGGGTCCAGCACCGCAGGAAGAGACCGTCCCGCCGCGGGCCCGGGGGCGTGTCCAGGAGGGCTTCGCGTTCTGCGGGGGTCAGGGCCATCTGGGCCAGGTGGTCATTGGACGGGTCGCCGATGGTGCGCAGCGCCTCTATGTCGACGCCGACGGCGGTGTCCGAGCGGACGGCGATGACTCCGCGGGACGCGGTGCGGGAGATGCTGATGGCGACGGGCAGGCCGGGGCGCTCCAGCCGGGGCGGCCCGTGGTGCGGGTCGCCGCAGCCGGGGCAGGCGGCGCGACCGAGGGTGATCTCGTGCGCGGGGATGCCGAGGACGGAGCCGAGGGCGCGTCGGGCACCGGCCCGGGTGGCAGCGTAGGCGGCGGCATCGGCCGGCTTGCGATAGCGCCGCAGCCGGTCCAGTTCGGCGGGCCCGAGCAGGACCACGTCGGCAGGAACGGCGTGTGCGGGCAGGTCCCACCACCAAACGTGGGTGCGGCCGAGCAGCCGCGTCTCGGCGTTCGCGTAGGCGAGTTCGGGCACGTGGGGCTCCTTTTCAGGCCGGCAGGAGAACGGCTTGGACCAGGCGCAGCAAGGCCTTGCGGTGCCGTTCGAGGTAGAAGTGGTCACCGGGGTAGACCCGGTGGTTGAAGCCGCCCGTCGTCAGGTGGGACCACTGGAGGGCGTCGTCGACGGGGACGAGGGGGTCGGCGTCCCCGACGAGTGCGGTGATAGGTGCCCGCACCGGGTCGAGTTCGGCAAGGGCGGGTCGGTAGCGGGCGCTGAGCCGGTAGTCGGCCCGCAGTGACGGCAGGAGCAGGGCGGCGAGTTCGGGGTCGTCGAGCAGTTCGGTGTGGGGTGCGCCGAGCCGCTGGATCTCGGCGATCAGCGCCGGGTCGTCGTAGGAGTCGACGTCGACGGGTTCGCCGAGGTGCGGAGCCTGGGCCCCGGAGACGAAGATGCGCTCGGGGGTGCTGCCGTGGTCGCGCTCCAGCCGGCGGGCGACCTCGTAGGCGACATCGGATCCGAGGCTGTGCCCGAAGAAGGCGTACGGCAGGTCGAGCAGGGGGTGCAGCGCCTCCGCGATCCGGTCCGCGAGCTCGTCCATGTGCTCCAGGGGAGTCTCGCGGAAACGGTCCTGTCGGCCCGGCAGCCGGGCGGCGAGCACCTCGATCCCGCTGGGCAGCCCATCGCTCCAGTCGCGGTAGAGGCTGGCGGCGCCGCCCGCGTGGGGGAAGCAGACCAGCCTCACCCGCGGTGCGGCGGTACGGGCCTGGCGGCGGAACCAGCGTGTGGTGTCTGCTGTGAGGGTGGTGGCGGGCAGGGCCATCGGGTCTCCGGTGTGCGTCTGGGGTGCGGGCAGGCTCGGCCGCGTGCGGTCAGTCGGTCATGGCGACGAGGATCCGGCGCGCTCCGGTGAAGGGCCTGCGGCCGTGCCCGACCGAGACGTTGTCGATGAGCAGCAGGTCGCCGGTGTTCCAGTCGACGTCGACGGCGGTCTCCAGACCCCGGTCGCGGACCTGGAGGACGTGGGCGTCGGGGATGGGGCTGCCGTCCGCGAAGGTGACGTACTGCGGGAGTTCCTCCGGCGGCAGGAGCTGGGCGAGCGCGCCGGCGGCCTCGTCACCGAGCGAGGCGGGGTGCCACTGGTCGGCCTGGTTGAACCAGACCTCCGCGCCGGTGACGGGGTGGCGGACGGTGGCCGGGCGCAGCAGGCTGACGCGCAGACCGCCGTCGGGCCGCCAGTCCCAGTCGGCACCGGTGCCGCGCAGGTACTCCTCGACGACGGTGCGGTCGTGGGTCTCGAAGGTGTCCTGCCAGCTCTTGCCCAGCCCCATGCCGTCGTGGAGGTTCTGTGTGTAGCGCACGCCCGGGGCGAAGGCCTCGCGGACCTCGGGGTCGAGGGCGGCCAGCCAGGCCTCGCCGTCGACGACGGGAGTGGCACCGCCGGTCTCCGCGGCCTGCTGGCAGAAGAAGGCGAGGCGGGTCGGCCAGCTCTCGGCGTACGAAAGCTCGTTGTGCATGGAGATGGTGAACTGCTGCGGGTACTCGGTCGAGGTGTAGAGGTTGTCGCCGACCTTGGTGCGCGGGGAGTTGCCGTGGACGTAGGCGAGGCGGTTGCGCAGGATCAGGTCGAGGGCTCGGTCCACCGTGTCCGCGGTCAGGCCGAAGCCGCGGAAGACCAGTGCCTTGTGGGCGAGGAGCAGTCGGTCGACGTTCTCCGTGTCGGAGAGGTAGGACAGCAGGCCCTCGGGGGTGGCCTCGGTCCCGGTGTCGGCGGAGGTCAGTTCCAGCAGGGGGGTGCGGGCCGTGTCGGCGGCGGGGAAGATCGCGGTGGTCACGTCGTTCACTTCTCTCGGTTCTGGGCGGAAGGGGTCTTGGTCTCGGGGCCCGCGGCCGGACCCGCCGGGGCCGGGACGACGGGGGTACGGGCGGCGGTGACCTCGGGGTCGGACTCGGGCGGGAAGCCGGGGAGGTCGGCGTTCGGCAGCAGCAGGGACAGCAGGGCGAGCAGTCCGAGGCCGGCGGCCACGCCGAAGACGGTGCGGGTGCTGCCGAAGTGGTCGAGGGCGAAGCCTCCGATCACCATCCCGAAGGAGGAGGCGCCGGTGGCGATCAGGCCCATCGCGGCTCCGACACGGCCCTGGAGCCGGTCGGGGGTGACCGTCACCTGGTAGATGCCGCCGGCGACATTGGTGATGCTGCCGATCATGGCGGCGGCCAGGAAGATCAGGCCGAGCAGGAGCGGGTTGTCGGTCAGGCCCACGAGCGGGACGAGCAGGGCCCAGCCCACGGTGCCGCCGATGAGCATGCCGCGCAGGCTGACGCGACGGATCCACCAGGAGCCGGTCAGGGCGCCGAACATGCCCCCGAGGCCGCTGACGGCGGTGACGACGCCGACGACGCCCGCGGAGCCCCCGCCCTCCTTGATGATGACGATCAGGGCGAGCGAGACCACCTGGAAGAGCAGGTTGGTCCCGCTGATCAGCAGCATGCCGTTGCGCAGGAACCGCTGGCGCCAGGTCCAGGCGAGGCCCTCCCGCACCTCCGCGGTGATGTTCCCGGGCTGCTCGGTCCGCTCCTCCTGAAACTTCTTGCGGATGAGGAGCAGCGAGCACAGCGACACCAGGTGGGAGACCGTCGCGAAGAGGAACGGCGCCGAGCGGCTGACGGCGTACAGGACGCTGCCGCCGGGCTGGCCGAGGAAGCCGGCCGCCTGCGTGCGAGCCTCGTTGCCGGACATGGCCTGCGGGAGCTGCTCGACCGGTACGACGTGGCGTACGGCGGCCCGTTCGGCGAGCCGGTAGAAGATCGCCAGGCTGCCCTGGGCGAACGCGGCCGCCATCAGCAGCCAGATCCACAGGTGTCCGGTGAGGACGGCGGCGGCCACGGCACCCGTGGCCGCCAGGCAGCCGAGGTCGCACAGGATCATCAGCCGGCGCCGGTCGAAGCGGTCCACGACGGCGCCGGCGTGCAGCTGGACCAGCAGGTTGGGCAGCAGGGCAGCGAAGCCGACCAGGCCGGCCGAGCCGGCCGAGCCCGTGGTCCAGATGACCAGCAGCGGGTAGGCGATGCCGCTGACGCGGGCGCCGAGGGCGGTGGCCCCGGCGCTGACCCACAGCAGGATGAAGTCGCGGTTGCGGCGCAGGGGCACGGGGCGGGCCTGCTCGGGCTCGCCGGATCTGACGGGGGCGGGTGCCGTGGTCATGACCGCACCGCCCCACCGGTCGCGTCGGCGAGGGCGCCGTGGCGGATCCACTCCAGGACGGCCATCGCACTGTGCATCTTGTTCTCGGCCTGGTCGAAGGCGATGCTGGCCGGGCCGTCGAGGACCTCGGCGACGACCTCCTCGCCCCGGTGGGCGGGCAGGTCGTGCATGAAGACGGCCTTCGGAGCGTGCTTCCACAGGGCGGGGGTCACCTGGAAGGGGGCGAAGCGCTCGCGCCAGTCGGCGTCGGGCTTGGTGGTGCCGGTGGTCTGCCAACGGGTGGTGTAGACGACGTCGACGTCGACGGGCAGGCCCTCCATGTGGTGGGTCTCGGTGACGGTGGAGCCGTAGCGGGCGGCCTGGGCCTTTGCGCGTTCCAGGATCTGCTTCTCGACTCCGTAACCGGCCGGGGTGCGCAGTTCGAGCGCGGTGCCGGGGAATCGGGTGAGGGCCAGGGCCAGGGCCGCCGCGGAGTTGTTGCCCTCGCCGACGTACAGGACGCTGAGGCCTTCGACGCGGCCGAAGGTCAGCTGGAGGGTGGTCAGGTCGGTGAGCCCCTGCGTGGGGTGCTCGGCGGCGCTCATCGCGTTGACCACGGGCAGCCGGCCGCCACCGGTCAGGCCGAGGAGCTCCTCGTCCGTGCCGGCCGTCCGGGCGACGAGCACGTCGAGCATGCGGGCCATGACCCGGCCGGTGTCCTCGACGGTCTCGCCGGTGTTGACCTGGAGGTCGTCGGGTCCGTACGTGACGATCTGCGCGCCGAGCCGCAGGGCTCCGGCGGAGAAGGCGGTACGGGTGCGGGTGGAGGTCTTCTTGAAGTAGATGCCGGCCACCCAGCCGGCGAGGGAGCGCTCGGCCGCCCCGCGTCCGGCGGCGAAGTGTGCGCCGCGGGTGACGATGGAACGCAAGTCCTCGTCGGTGAGGTCGTCGATGGAGAGCAGCCGGCGGGGGGCTGCCGATGCGGTGGTCATGGGATGCCGTCCTTAGCTTCGGGAGGCGGTTGGGAGGGGGGCGGGTGGGGTCCGGGCCGGCCCCGGCGGGGGCCGGCCCGGCAACGGTCAGTCCTGGGCTTCGGGGTTGACCCGGCCGACCTCCCACAGGCGGGCCAGCTCGCCCTTGGCGGCCCACCGGTCCTGTTCGCGTACGGCTGCCATCAGCCACTTGAGGACCGGCCGGGCGTACTCGGCGTTCGCGAGCATCACCAGGCCCGTGCCGGATTCGATCTGGCTGAGCGCCATGGCGCGGTAGCCGGCGGTCTGGCCGGTGTGGCCGTAGTCGATGCCGCCGCCCGAGCGGTCCACGAAGACGCCCATGCCGTAGAAGTGGCAGGGTTCGACGATGGTCAGCATCCGCTCGGTCAGCTCGCGGGTGAGGATCGGGGACGGCAGGCCCCGGTGGGCGCGGCGGATCTCGGTGGTCACCCGGGCCAGTTCGGCGGCGGTGGTCCACAGTCCCGCCGCGGCGGTCTCCGGGTGGGCCTGCCAGCCGTCGGGGTGGACGACGCCGGGCGCGTCGTGCCCGTGGGCGACCGGCCGGCCGAGGACGGTCGGATCGGCGCTGACGAAGTGGCTGGCCGTCATGCCCAGCGGGTCCAGGACCAGCTCGCGCATCAGTTCCGGGAAGGGCTTGCCGGTGACGTCCTCCATCAGCAGCTGGAGGACGGTGTAGCTGATGTTGTTCTTCAGGAACACCTGGCCGGGAACTCCGTCCAGGGCTCCGGCCGGGGTCTTGGCCGGTGCCCGGCCGTGGAGGACGTCGAGGCCGGTCGGCAGCTCCTCGCCGACGGTGTAGTAGTGGTCGTCCGGGTCCTCGGAGACGTTGTTGACGGCTCCGGTGAAGCGCAGCAGCCGCTCGGCGGTGACCGGGTGCGCCGGGTCGGTGCCGGGGACCTGCCAGGAGGTCAGGTAGCGGTTGACGTCCTCGTCGAGGTCGATGACCCCGTCCTTGGCCAGCCGCATGACGCCCAGGGCGGTGACGTGCTTGCTGACCGAGCCCGCAGGGAAGAGCGTGTCGGGGGTGACCCGCTCGCTCCCGCCGTGGCGGGTCACGCCGTACGCCTTGACCTCGGCAACCTCCCCGTCCCGGATGACGGCGACGGAGATGCCGGGCACCTGGTGTTCGGCCATCAGCGCTTCCGGCGAGGGGAGTTCGACGGGCTTCTCGGACACCACCCGCAATCCGAGCGCGTCCTGGTGCGCCATGACCAGGCGCAGCGCCTCGGCCAGCGCGTCCGCGTCGGCGGCCGGGGCCGGGGGTGCCGGGTCCACGGCGTCCGCGAGCTCGGCCAGGGTCTCGTTCTCGTACAGGGTGCTGAGCGAGAAGACGAGTCCGGCCTTGCGGGCGGCCGAGATCACCGGCAGGACGAGGATCGAGTCGCCGCCGAGCGCGAAGAAGCTGTCGTCCAGGCCGACCCGCTCCACTCCGAGGACCTCGGACCAGACGCCGGCGAGCAGCTTCTGGGCCTCGGTGACGGGCTCCCGGTAGGGGACTCCGGAGGTGAGCTGGGACTGGTCGGGGGCGGGCAGGGCCTTGCGGTCGACCTTGCCGGAGACCGCGAGCGGCAGCTCGTCGAGAGTGACGAAGACCGGGGGGACCATGTAGGCGGGCAGCCGGGTCCGCAGGTGGGCGGCGAGGTCGGCCGGGGCGGGCGCCACCGCCGGGTCCTCGGCGACGACGTAGCCGACGAGCCGGCGCTCCCCCGGGCCGTCCTGGCGGGCCAGGACGACGGCGTCCCTGACGCCGGGAGCGAGCAGCAACTCCGCCTCGATCTCGCCGAGTTCGACACGGTAGCCGCGGATCTTGACCTGGTCGTCGCGGCGGCCCAGGAACTCCAGGGTGCCGTCGGAGCGGAACCTGGCCAGGTCGCCGGTCCGGTAGAGCCGCCGGCCCGGCACTTCGGTGAAGGGGTGCGGTACGAACTTCTCCGCGGTGAGCGCGGGCCGCCCGTGGTAGCCGCGGGCCACTCCGTCCCCGCCGAGATGGAGCTCGCCGACCGCACCGACCGGGACCGGCCGGCCTTCCGCGTCCAGCACGTACACCTGCGTGTTCGTGATGGGACGGCCGATCGGCACCGACGGGGCGGCGCCCGGGTCCCCGGCCGTCGCGTCGTGGACGACGCAGCCGACCACGGTCTCCGTCGGCCCGTATTCGTTGACGATCCGGGCGTTCGGGGCGACCCGCCGCCAGGCGGCGACCGCCTCGGCCCGCATCTCCTCGCCGCCGACCACGAAGGTGCGGACGGAGTCGATGCCGCCGGCGTCATCGATCTCGGTGGTGACGAGATCGAGGTGGGCTGGGGTGATCTTCACGATGCTGAAGTCCCCCTCGCCGCGCAGCAGTTCCGGCAGCGCCTCCTGACCCCGGTCGCCCGGTACGACGACGACGTCGCGTCCCGAGATCAGCGGGAGCAGGAAGCTGGGAACGGCCAGGTCGAAGGCGATCGAGCCGAACATGGGGGCACCGTGCGCGCCGTCCATGCCGTAGTGGCCGAGTGCCCAGTCCAGGTAGTTGGCCAGGCCGTGGTGGGTGACGAGGACGCCCTTGGGGCGGCCCGTGGAGCCCGAGGTGTAGATGGTGTAGGCGAGGTCGTCGCCGTCCACGGGCACGAGCGGGTCGTGTCCGGGGCGGGCCGCGATCGCCGCCGCGTCCCGGTCGGCGCACACCGTACGGATCTCCGCGGCGGGGGCGCCGGCCAGGTGGTGCTCCTGGGTGACCAGGACGCGCGCCGCGCTGTCGGCGAGCTGGTGGGCCATCCGGTCGGCGGGGGCCTCCGGGTCGAGCGGCAGGTACGCCGCGCCCGCCTTGAGCACGCCCAGGACCGCGACGAGCTGTTCGAGACCCCGGTCGGCGAGGACGCCGACGAAGTCGCCGCGCCGCACGCCGGAGTCGATCAGGTGGTGGGCCATCCGGTTGGCCGCGGTGTTCAGCGCCCCGTAGGTGGTGTGCTCCTCCCCGACGGTCACCGCCACGGACTCGGGGGCGGCGGCGGCGCGCTCGGCGATGCGGTGGTGCACGGGGCGGCTGTCGAAGGCGTTGCCGGCGGTACCGGCCCACTCCCCCAGCAGCCGCTCCCGCTCACCGGCCGGCAGCAGGACCGTCCCGGCGTCGCCGTCGAGGTCGTCGACGATCGCATCCAGGGTCGCCCGGTACATGGCGCCGAGGCGTTCGGCCTCGGCCCTGCTCATGATCCGGGAGTTGGTCAGCAGCCCGAGTTCGCCCGCCATGGTGGTGACCGCGAGGTCGAACTCGGTCCCTCCCTCGCGGACGCTGCTGCTCATGTCCATGAGGTCGGTGTCGATCTGCCGGAAGTCCAGGTAGTTGAAGAAAACGTCGATGATGCGGCGGCTGCCGGCCTCGCGCTGCACCTCGGGGAGCGGGAAGCGGCGGTTGGGCCACAGCTCCGTCTCGGTGGCGAAGACCCCCTGGATCAGCTCCCGCCAGGTGCGGGCGCCGCGCCGGAAGGCGATGGGCAGGGTGGTGAGGTACATGCCCACGACCCGGTCGGCCCCGGGCGCCTCGGGACGGGCGTCACACACCAGGCCGCTGTAGAAGGACTCCTCCTCGGTGAGCTGTCCGAGCACCTTCAGGTGGGCGGCCAGCAGTACGCTCTTGACCGGTACGTCGGCCTCCTTGGCCACGGCCCGGATCCGGTCCTGGATGTCCCGCAGCGACACCTCGACCGAGTAGGTGCGGGCCTCCTCGCCCTGCTCGGGCTCCTCGCCCCAGGCCGAGGGGAGGATGAAGCGCGCGTTCTCCTCGACCACGGACCGCCAGTAGGCACGTTCGCGCGGGGAGGCCAGCGACTCCAGTTCGCCGGCGATGAAGTCGGCGTAGCGCAGCTGCGGCTGCTCGGGCTCGACGGGTCGGTTGCCGTCGCGCAGCTCACCGTAGGTGGTGAGGACCTCCATCCAGATGTTGTAGTGGCTCCAGCCCTCGATGATCGTGTGGTTGAGGCTGATGAACAGCCGCCAGCCGCTGTCGTTGACCGCCGCCGCCAGACGCAGCAGCGTCGGGCGGCTGACGTCGAAGGCGTTCTCCTGCTCCTCGATGCTGATCTCGGCGACCCGCCGCGCCACCTGGTCGGGGGTGAGCCCGGTCAGGTCATGGAAGGCCACCGGCATCTCGGCGCTCTCGTGGACGAGCTGCATGGGCACGGAGAAGGTCTCCAGGTCCACCCCCGTACGCAGGGCCTCGTGCCGCGAGGTGACCAGCTGGGCCGCCGTGTACAGCGCCTGCCGGTCGAAGGGCCGTCCGTCCTTGATGTCGAAGGACGTGGTGTGGTGGTAGGTGCCCTTGTCCTTGGAGCTCAGCTGTTCGACCAGCATGCCGATCTGGAGCTGGGCGAGCGGATAGGCGTCCGACACCCCGGCCGGGAGCAGCGCGCGGTCGGCGTCCGAGATCAGCTCGAAGGGAGCGACGTAGCGCAGTTCGGCGGTCTCCCGGCCGGCCGTGGCCTCGGCCAGCTTCGCGACGGTGCGGTGCTCGAAGACATCGCTGACGGTGGCCTCGAAGCCCGCCACCTTGAGCGCGCCGACGAGGGTGACGGCCCGGATGGAGTCGCCGCCGAGATCGAAGAAACTGTCCTCGACGCCGATCCCATCGAGCCCCAGCACCTCGCTCCACACTTCGGCCATGCGGGCCTCGGTGGGGTTGCGCGGTGCCACACTCCCGGTGCCGGCTGCGAACGCGTCGGCGCTCGGAACCGGCAGGGAGCGGGTGTCGAGCTTGCCGTGGGCGGTGAGCGGCAGCCGCTCCAGGGCCACGAAGGCGGCCGGGACCATGTAGTCGGGCAGCACCGGCAGCAGGTGCTCGCGCAGTGCGGCCGGCGAGGGGGCCGAGCTGGCGGCGTTGACCGTGTAGGCGACGAGCCGCTTGTCGCCCGGGGTGTCCTCGCGGAGCACGACGACAGCCTCGGTGACGTCGGCATGGGCGCGCAGCGCGGACTCGACCTCGCCGAGTTCGATGCGGTAGCCGCGCAGCTTGACCTGGTGGTCGGCGCGCCCGTGGAAGTCGAGCGTGCCGTCCGGCAGCCAGCGCACGATGTCGCCGGTGCGGTACATCCTCTCGCCGGGAGCCCCGAACGGGTTCGGCACGAAGCGCTCGGCGCTCAGGCCGGGCCGGCCGTGGTAGCCGCGGGCGAGGCCCGCGCCGCCGACGCACAGCTCGCCGGGAACACCGCGGGGGACGAGGCGCAGCTCGCTGTCGACGACGTAAACGGTGGAGTTGTGCACGGGGACGCCGATCGGGACGGAGCTCGCGGCCCCGTCGACGGCGGTGATCACCTGGACGGCGGAGAAGGTGGTGTTCTCCGTCGGGCCGTACATGTTGACGAGGCGCTCGGGGCCGCCTGCGGCCAGCAGCGTCCGGACGGTGGCGGCGTCGGCCGCCTCACCGCCGAAGCCGACGGTCCGCAGGCCGCCCAGGGCACCGGGCACGGCCCGGGCCACGTGGTTGAAGAGGGAGGTGGTCAGGAACAGGGTGGTGACGCCGCGCGAGGCGACGACACCGGCCAGGGCCTGCGGGTCCAGGACCGTGTCGCGGTCGAGGATCTCCAGGCGGGCGCCCGTCAGCAGGGCACTCCAGATCTCGGCCGTGGCGGCGTCGAAGGAAACGCTGGAGGCGTGGGTCACCACGTCGTCCGGGCCGACCGCGAGTGAGGCGTCCTGGGTGACGGTCCGGACGACCCCTCGGTGGGTGATCATCGTGGCCTTGGGCGTGCCGGTCGAGCCGGAGGTGTACATCACGTACGCCAGCTGGTCCAGGTGCACGGCGGGAAGGTCTACCGGGGCCGCTGCGACGGCCTCGTCCAGGCTCGCCCGGACGACGGGTCCGGTCCAGCTGTCGGGGGCGGTCGCCGTCCGGCCGTCGGTGACGAGGACCACGGCCCCCGAGTCGGCCAGCATGAACTCCTTGCGGTCGGCCGGGTAGGCCGGGTCCACGGGAAGGTATGCGGCGCCCGTCTTGAGGACGGCGAGCAGGGTGAGCGGGAGCAGCGCCGAACGGTCCATGCTGACCGCGACGGTCGTCTCGGGTCCGGCGCCGACGGCGATCAGGGCCGCCGCCAGCCGGTCGGTGCGCCGGTCGAGTTCGGCGTAGCTCAGCCGGGTGTCTCCGTACGAGACCGCCACCTCGTCGGAACGCTGTGCCACCTGGGCGGCGAACAGGCCCGTGATCGTCCGGTCGATCGGCGACACGGGGGCGGTACCCCAGCCGAGGAGGAGCTCCTCTTCGCCGGCGGCGAGGGGGGCGAGGGCATCGCCCTCGGCGTCGGCGGCCATCGCCAGGACGACCGCGCGGTACATCGCGGCGATCCGCTCGGCCTCGGCCCTGGAGAGCACCCCGGTGTGGGTGGCCAGGCTGAGCCGGCCGCCGGTGGTGGTGACGATCAGGGCGAACTCGGTAGCGGCGGCGCCGTCGCTGGCACCGGTGTCGATCTCGCCGCTGTCGATGCGCTGGTAGTCCTGGTAGTTGAAGGTGACGTCGATGAGGCGGTGGCCGCCCGCCTCCCGCTGGATGGCGGGCAGCGGGTAGCGGCGGTGGGACCAGTCGGCGGCCTCCTGCCCGTAGACCTGCCCGACCAGTTCGCGCCAGGTGCGCGCCCCGCGTTCGAAGGCGAAGGGGACGGTGTTGAGGTGCATGCCGAGCACGCGCTCGGCTCCCACGGCCTCGGGCCGTGCGTCGGTGGCGAGTCCGGTGCTGAAGCGCTCCTGTCCGGTGAGCCGGGAGAGCACGGAGAGGTGCACGGCGTGCAGGACGGCCTTCATCGAAGCGCGGGCCGTACGGGCCAGCTCCCGCAGTGCGGGCTCGACGTCGGCGAACGGCACCCGGACCGTGAAGGGCTCGGGTTCGCTCCGGGTGTCGCCCCAGCCGCCGGGCAGCTCGAACGGCTCGTAGTCCGCGGTGACCGCACGCCAGTGGTCCCGGTCCTCGTCGGAGGCCAGCGCCTCCAGCTCGCCCGCCACGAAGTCGGCGTAGCGGACACCGGTTACGGGCCGGGCGCCCGGCTCTCCCGTGTCGCGTACCGAACGGTAGAGCTCCAGGAGTTCGGCCACCATCGTGTGGTGGCTCCAGCCCTCGGTGATGGCGTGGCTCTGGGTGAGTCCCAGCCACCAGGCTCCCTCGCCCTCCAGGAGGGCGGTGACACGCATCAGCGAACGCGCTCCGGCGGGGAAGGGGGTGGTCCGCTCCTCGGCGACGAACGCGGCGACCGCGTCGGCCCGGGCCTGCTCGTCGAGCCCGCGCAGATCGCGCTCGGCGAGCCGCTGCCCGGCGTCCTCGTGGACCAGCTGGAGCGGTACGGAGTAGCGGGTCAGCTCGAAGGAGGTGCGCAGCACCTCGTGGCGGGCGGTCAGCTCGGTCACGGCCCGGCGCAGCGCGGCCGGGTCGAGGGGCTGCTCGTCCCGCACCCGGAACGCACTGACGTTGACGTACTTGGGCGTTGCGGTGTCGGCGAGCTGCTCGACGAGGATGCCGAGCTGGCCCTGCGAAACCGGGTAGGCGTCCGTGAGGCCGGCGGGCAGGGCCGCCCGGTCGGCGTCGGTGATCAGGGCGAAGGGAGCCACCGGCTGGAAGGCGGTGGTGTCGCCGCCCCCAGTGCCCAGCGCGGCCAGGCCGGCCACGGTTCGGGCGTCGAAGACGTCGCGGACGGTCAGTGCGAAGCCGGCCGCACGCAGCGCGCCCACCAGGGCGACGGCGCGGATGGAGTCGCCGCCGACCTCGAAGAAGCTGTCCTCGACCCCGGGCTGCTCCAGGCCCAGCACCTCGCCCCAGACCTCGGCGATGCGCCGCTCGTCCCCGGTGCGGGGTTCGACACGGGAACGGCTGCCGGCCAGAGCCGACCAGTCGGGGGCCGGCAGGGCCTTGCGGTCGACCTTGGTGTTGGAGATCAGCGGGATGTGACCGAGTTCCGTGAAGGCGGCCGGGACCATGTAGTCCGGCAGCCGGGTACGGCAGTACTCGGCCAGCGCCGCGGGCTGGGGCAGTTCCTCGTCGTCCGCCCGGACCACGTAGGCGGCGATCCTAGGGTCGCCGGGGGCGGTCGAGTCGGTGACGACGGTGGCCTGACGGATCGCCGGGTGGGCGATCAGGACGGCCTGGATCTCCCCGAGTTCGACGCGGTAGCCGCGGATCTTGACCTGGTCGTCCACGCGCCCGAGGAAGTCGATGCCGCCGTCGGACATCATCCGGCCGAGGTCACCGGTGCGGTAGAGACGGCTGCCGGGCTCGCCGAACGGGTCCGGCACGAAGCGCTCCGCCGTGAGGGCGGGCCGGTTGACGTAACCGCGGGAGACCTGGGGGCCGCCGAGGTACAGCTCGCCGGGCACTCCCACGGGAACCGGGTGGCCCTCCTGGTCGAGGACGAGGACGGTGGTGCCGGGCAGCGGGTGGCCGAGCGGGATGCCGGTCGGAGCGGCCAGGTCCTCCTCGGTGATCCGGTGGTGGGTCACCTGGACGGTGGCCTCGGTCGGCCCGTACAGCTCGACGAGCTGCGGGCGCTCCAGCCCGAACTGATCGGTCCACGCCCGCAGATCGGCTCCGGTGTGCTTCTCGCCGCCGAAGAACATGGCGCGCAGGTTCAGCCGGGCGATCCGGTCGTCTCCCTGCTGGGCCGCGGCCGCCATGCCCCGGAAGGCCGACGGGCTGTTGAGGAGGATCGTGAACCCCTCGGCGACCGCGAGGTCGAGCAGCGCGTCCGGGTTGCGCGCGGTGTCCGCGTCGACGACGACGAGCCGGCTGCCGTGGGCCAGCGCCGACCAGATCTCGAACACGGAGACGTCGAAGGCGTAGCTGTGGACGAGCGGCCACACCTGGTGCTCGTCGAGCGGGAACCGCTCGTGGGTGGCGTTCATCAGCCGCACCGCGTTGGCGTGGCTGACGCCGACGCCCTTCGGCGTCCCGGTGGAGCCAGAGGTGTAGATGATGTAGGCGAGCTGTGCAGGGTCGGTGGCCCGCGCGGGGGCGGTGGCGGGGAGGGCGGCGAGCCGTCGTTCGTCCTCCTCGCCGTCGATAACGAGCAGGGCGCCGGTGTGGGCCGCCGCCGCGACCGCGACGTGCTCGGTGTCGGTGACGACCACCTTCGGGCCGAGGTCCTCGGCCATGAAGGCGAGCCGGGCGGCGGGCTGCGCCGGGTCCATCGGCAGGTAGGCGGCGCCCGCCTTCAGCACGCCCAGCAGGGCCGGAACCAGCGCGGCCCCGCGGCCCACGCACAGGCCGACGACGGACTCGGCGCCGACGCCCAGCTCCAGGAGCCGGTGCGCGATGCGGTTGGAGCGCGCGTCGAGCTCGGCGTAGCTGAGGGTGACACCGTCGGCGGTGACCGCCCCGGCGTCGGGGCGCAGCGCCGCCCGGGCCGCGAACAGGCCGTGCAGGGTGTCGGTGACCGGTGCGACGGTTGCCGCTGCCGGATGGATCAGCTCCCGGTCGGTCTGTGCCAGGAACGTGACGCGGGCGTCGCCGTCCGGGTCGCCGGCCATGGCCTCCAGTACCGCCCGGTACGTCTCGGCGAGCCGGGCGGCCTGGGAACGGCCGAGGTGGCGGGTGTCGGAGCGGAGCCCGATGTGCCCGCCGCGGGCCACGACGGCCAGCGGGAACTCGGTCGAGCCGATACCGGTGCTGGCTTCCTCGTCGACCACCGCGGTGTCCACCTGGTGGAAGTCGAGGTAGTTGAAGACAGCGCTCAGCAGCCGGTTGCCGCCCACCGCACGCTGGATGGCGGGCAACGGGTGGCGCCGGTGGGGCCACAGGGCGCTCTCGTGGGCGAAGACCTGCGCGACGAGCTCGCGCCAGGTGGCGGCGGTGCGGTCGTGGGCGAAGGGGACGGTGTTCAGGTGCATGCCCGCGACGCGGTCGGCTCCGAGCAGCTCGGGCCGGGCGTCGAAGGCGAGCCCGGTGAAGAAGGAGGTCTCCTCGGTGAGCTGGCTGAGGACCTTGAGGTGGGCGGCCAGGATCACGCTCTTGTACGAGGCACCGGCGGTCGTCGCCAGCTCGCGGAGCTTCGGCGCGAGGTCGTGGACCGGCACGTGGATCTGGTACGACTCGTACGCTTCCGGGTCTGCCCCGAGCTGGTCGCCCCAGGCCTCCGGCAGTTCGAAGCCGGCGTGGTCGGTGACGATGCCGCGCCAGTACGCCTGGTCGTCCTCGTCCTGGAGCGAGGCGAGCTCGCCCGCGATGAAGTCGGCGTACCGGCCGGGAGTCGGACGCGCTTCCTCGAAGGTGCCGGTCTCCACCAGCTGCCCGTAGAGGGAGACCAGCTCGTCCATGACGGAGTGGTAGCTCCAGCCCTCCAGGATCGGGTGGGCGTGGGTGAGCACGAGCCACCAGGACTCCTCGTCCTGGAGCACGGCGCGCACCCGGAGCAGCGGAGCCCGCTCCAGGTCGAACGGGGTGGCGCTCTCCTCCTCGTTCACCGCGCGCAGCGCGGCGCCGAACTCCTGCCCGTTCAGGTCGGTCAGGTCGGTGACCGTGACCGGGTTGGCGACGTCGACGCGGACGATCTGGAGGGGGACGGAGTATCCGGCCAGAGCGAAGCCGGTACGCAGGACCTCGTGGCGGGCGGTCAGTTCGTCCGTGGCGCGCTGGAGGGCCTCGGCGTCGAAGGGGCGGTCGTCACGGATCCGGAAGGCGTCCACGTTGTGGTAGGCGGCGCGCTCCTCGCCGAGGGACATCTCGACGAGCATGCCCAGCTGGACCTGCGAGACCGGATAGGCATCCGCGGCGTCGGCGGGCAGGAGCTCCTCGTCCTCGGCGCCGATCAGAGCGAAGGGCCGCACGTAGGTGAAGTCCTCGACGGGGGTGTCCTGGCCGGCGACGTGGCGGGCCAGTTCGGCGACCGTGCGGTGCTCGAAGACGTCCTGCACGGCCACCTGGAAACCGGCCGAGCGGATGGCGCCGACGAGGACGATGGCGCGGATGGAGTCACCGCCGAGGTCGAAGAAGCTGTCCTCGACGCTGACCTTCTCCAGCCCGAGCGAGGCGGCCCAGGCTTCGGCGATCCGCTCCTCGGTCTCGGTGCGCGGAGCGACGTACTCGGCCTGCACGGAGACCTCGGGGGCGGGGAGTGCCTTGCGGTCGAGCTTGCCGGCGGTGTTGAGGGGCCATGCCTCCAGCTCCACGAACGCGCCCGGAACCATGTAGTCGGGCAGGGACTCCCGCAGGAAGGAACGGACCTCTCCCTGGTCGACAGCCCCCGACCCGCCGCCGGGGATGAGGTAGCCGACGAGCCAGGTGTCACCCGACTCCTCGGTACGGGCGACCACCGCGGCGTCCTTGACCGCCGGGTGCGCCAGCAGACGGGACTCGATCTCACCCAGCTCGATCCGGTAACCACGGATCTTCACCTGGTGGTCCGTACGGCCCAGGAACTCGATCTCCCCGTCGGCCAGACGACGGGCGAGGTCACCCGTCCTGTAGAGACGGGTGCCCGGCGCACCGAACGGGTCCGGCACGAACCGGTCGGCGGTCAGGCCGGGCCGGCCGACGTACCCCTGGGCGACACCGTCACCGGCGATGCACAGCTCACCGACCACACCGACCGGGACCGGCTCCATGAACGAATCCACGATGTACAGCTGCGTGTTGTCGATCGGCGCACCGATCGAGACCGCCGCCGGCCCGGCCGGGACCTCCCAGGTCGCCGACCAGATCGTCGTCTCCGTCGGACCGTAGACGTTCACCAGCCGCGAAACCCTGCCGCGGAGTTCTCGGGCGAGTTCCACCGGCAGCGCCTCGCCACCGACCAGAGCGGTGACGGACGGGGTCGCGAATCCGGCCTCCAGGAGCAGCTTCCAGCCGGAGGGGGTCGCCTGGACGTGGGTGACCTGCTCGGAGGCGATCAGCCCGGCCAGGTCCTGGCCGTGCTCGGCGATGACGACGCGGTGGCCGCCGATGAGCGGCAGATAGAGCTCCAGCCCGGAGATGTCGAAGGACACCGACGTCGAAGCCAGCCACGACTCCACACCCCGCGCCTCACCCAGCACACGGCGCATACCCACCAGCAGATTCCCCAGGGCACCATGCGTAACCGCGACACCCTTCGGCCGCCCCGTCGAACCCGACGTGTACAGCACGTACGCCACCGACGCCGGATCCGTGACCCGGACCACGGACGGCACCGAAGCCGCACCGATCACCGCAGCATCCGCGTCCACCAGCACCCGCACACCGGAATGAATCCCGGCAGCCACCTCGGAAAGAGAACCCTGCGTCACCAGCACACGCGGAGCCGCATCCTCCACGATCCCCGCCAGACGGGCCACAGGATGCCCCGCATCCATCGGCAGATACGCGGCACCCACCTTCTGAACCGCAAGCAGAGCCACCAACAGCTCCACCCCACGCTCCAACAGCACACCCACCACATCACCAGGCACCACACCCAGCGAACCCAGGTGCGCCGCCAAACGCGACGAACGGGCATCCAACTCCCCGTACGACAACGACACCCCACCCGAGGACACCGCCACCGCATCCACCGACCCGGCAACCCGAGCCGCGAACAACTCCGGCACACAACCCGCCGGCTCCTCGGTGGCCGTCCCGTTCCAGTGGGAGACGACCAGTGCGTCCTCGTCTCCGGGCAGCCGCGCGGCGAGGGCGTCGCCGTCGGGGTCGTCGGCCATCGCCTCCAGCACCGCCCGGTACATCCCGGCGATCCGCTCCGCGTTCGGCCGCGCCAGTTCCTTCGCGTCGGCGGTCAGCATGAGGTGGCCGCCGAGCGTGGTGACGGCGAGCGGGAACTGGGAGGTGACGTCGCCCTGTTCGGCAGCGCCGTCGACGTCGATGAGGCCGGTGTCGACCTGGTGGTAGTTCTGGTACGTGAAGAGCACCTCGACCACGGACTGGCCGGTGTCGGCGAGCCGCTGGATGGACGGCAGCGGGTAGCGGCGGTGCTCCCACAGGTCCATCTCCCGCTCGAAGACCTGGCGCACGAGGGTCTTCCAGGTGGTCGCGCCCCGGTTGTGGGCGAAGGGCACCGTGTTGAGGTGCATGCCCAGCACCTTGTCGGCGCCGAGGAGCTCCGGCCGGGCGTCGAAGACGAGGCCGGCGGTGAAGGAATCCTCTTCGGTGAGCTGGCTCATCACCTTCAGATGGGCAGCGAGCAGCACGCTCTTCATCGAGACGCGGGCGCGCTCGGCGAGCGTCCGCAGACCGTCCTCCAGGTCGCCGTACGACACGGGCAGCCGGTAGGAGGCGGCATCGGTGGAGCCGTCGCCCCAGCCGGCGGGAAGGGTCACGGCCGGGTGGCTGTGCACGGTCTCCGCCCAGTACGCACGGTCGGCCTCGTCAGCGAGTGATGCGAGCTCGCCCGCGATGAAGTCGGCATAACGCACGCCTATGCTTTCGCGACCGGCGTCGGGGTCCCGCCCGTCGCGCACGGCGCGGTACACGTCGAGGAGTTCCATGAGGAGGGAGTGGTGGCTCCACCCCTCCAGCACGAGGTGGCTGTGCGTGAGCGCGAGTGACCAGGCGTCGTCGCTCTCCACCAGACCGGCCACCCGCAGCAGCGGGGCCGTCCCGAGGTCGAATCGCTGCTCCTCCTCGCCCTTGATGAAGGCGCGGACCGCGTCGGTCGTGGCCTGCTCGCCGAGGGCGGTGAAGTCCAGGGTCCTGAAGGGAATCCCGGCCTCGGCGTGCACCAGCTGCATGGGCACGGAGTACGTGGTCAGGTCGATGGACGTACGGAGGATCTCGTGACGGGCGACGACGGTACGGGCCGCGGTCTCCAGCGCCGCGTGGGAGAAGGCGTGGCCGTCGCGGATCCGGAAGGTGGTCACGCGGTGGTAGTCGTCTCCCGCGCCCTCCAGCAGTACCTCGACCGCCATGCCCGTCTGGACCTGCGACAGGGGGTAGGCGTCCGCCAGCCCGGCCGGTATTCGATCGCGGTCCTCAGCCGGTACGAGGGCGAAAGGGGCGGTACCCGCCTCCCCCCGGCCGTCGGTGGCCGCAGCAGCCACCGGCTCCGGAGCGGTCTGCTTCTGCTGGAGCAGGGCCAGCAGGTCCGCCACGGAGGTGTCTCCGGAGAGACCGCCGGACTGGAGGTCGATGCCGGCCGCGCGGAGCGCACCGGCCAGCGCCTCCGCCGCATCGGCGGGGGCCGTACGGATGTCGTTGTCCGACGGTGACACTCGGTCCTCCTGAGTTGCTTGTGCCGCGAGGTGATCGGCCAGCTCGGCGACGGTCTGGTACGTGAAGATCGTGCGGACGGTCAGCGTGTAGCCGATCGCCTTGAGCGCTCCGACCAGCGACACCGCACGGATGGAGTCGCCGCCGAGGTCGAAGAAGCTGTCCTCGACGCTCACGCGCTCAAGCCCGAGAGCCGTTTCCCAGGCACTGGCGATCCTCGCCTCCGCGTCTGTGCGCGGGGCTATATATGCCGATTCGTCACTCCGGTCCGGGGCGGGGAGTGCCTTGCGGTCGAGCTTGCCGGCGGTGTTGAGGGGCCATGCCTCCAGCTCCACGAACGCGCCCGGAACCATGTAGTCGGGCAGGGACTCCCGCAGGAAGGAACGGACCTCTCCCTGGTCGACGGCCCCGGACCCGACAGCGGGGATGAGGTAGCCGACGAGCCAGGTGTCACCCGACTCCTCGGTACGGGCGACCACCGCGGCGTCCTTGACCGCCGGGTGCGCCAGCAGACGGGACTCGATCTCACCCAGCTCGATCCGGTAACCACGGATCTTCACCTGGTGGTCCGTACGGCCCAGGAACTCGATCTCCCCGTCGGCCAGACGACGGGCGAGGTCACCCGTCCTGTAGAGACGGCTGCCCGGCGCACCGAACGGGTCCGGCACGAACCGCTCGGCGGTCAGGCCGGGCCGGCCGACGTACCCCTGGGCGACACCGTCACCGGCGATGCACAGCTCACCGACCACACCGACCGGGACCGGCTCCATGAACGAATCCACGATGTACAGCTGCGTGTTGTCGATCGGCGCACCGATCGAGACCGCCGCCGGCCCGGCCGGGACCTCCCACGTCGCCGACCAGATCGTCGTCTCCGTCGGACCGTAGACGTTCACCAGCCGCGAAACCCTGCCGCGCAGGGTCTGCGCCAGCTCGACCGGCAGCGCCTCGCCACCGACCAGAGCCGTCACCATGGCACCCTCGAACCCGGCCTCCAGCAGCAGCTTCCACCCCGAAGGCGTGGCCTGCACATGAGTGACGGACTCCGCGACGACCAGGTCGGCCGGCTCCTCGTCCGCCTGGGCGATGACGACGCGGTGGCCGCCGATGAGCGGCAGATAGAGCTCCAGCCCGGAGATGTCGAAGGACACCGACGTCGAAGCCAGCCACGACTCCACACCCCGCGCCTCACCCAGCACACGGCGCATACCCACCAGCAGATTCCCCAGGGCACCATGCGTAACCGCGACACCCTTCGGCCGCCCCGTCGAACCCGACGTGTACAGCACGTACGCCACCGACGCCGGATCCGTGACCCGGACCACGGACGGCACCGAAGCCGCACCGATCACCGCAGCATCCGCGTCCACCAGCACCCGCACACCGGAATGAATCCCGGCAGCCACCTCGGAAAGAGAACCCTGCGTCACCAGCACACGCGGAGCCGCATCCTCCACGATCCCCGCCAGACGGGCCACAGGATGCCCCGCATCCATCGGCAGATACGCGGCACCCACCTTCTGAACCGCAAGCAGAGCCACCAACAGCTCCACCCCACGCTCCAACAGCACACCCACCACATCACCAGGCACCACACCCAGCGAACCCAGGTGCGCCGCCAAACGCGACGAACGGGCATCCAACTCCCCGTACGACAACGACACCCCACCCGAGGACACCGCCACCGCATCCACCGACCCGGCAACCCGAGCCGCGAACAACTCCGGCACACAACCCGCCGCGGACTCCGTCGCAGAAACGTTCCAGCGGTCCAGCACCAGCTCACGCTCACCCGCAGGCAACAACACCGCCCGCGCGTCACCACCACCGTCCGCCGCCATACCCTCCAGCACCAACCGGTACATCGCAGCGATCCGCTCCGCATTCGCCCGGGACACCGAACGGCCGTCCGTGGTGAGGACGATGTAGCCGCTACGGGTGGCGACCATCAGCGGGAACTCCGTCGGGACCTCGTCGATGTCGCCGAGCTCGTCGACCTCGTCGCCGTCGACCTTGCTGAAGTCCTGGTAGTTGAAGTACACGTCCAGCAGGCGCGTGCCTCCCGCGTCCCGCTGGATCGCCGGGAGCGGGTAGCGGCGGTGGGGCCACAGCTCCGTCTCCTGGTCGAAGACCTGGGCCACCAGCTCCCCCCAGGTGGCGGAGCGGCCCGCGTCGAACGGGAACGGGACGGTGTTCAGGTGCAGACCGTAGACGCGGTCCGCACCCGGCAGTTCGGGACGGGTGTCGCACACCAGGCCGGTGTGGAACGCCGTCTCCTCGGTGAGCTGGCTCATCACCTTCAGGTGGGCGCCGAGCAGCACGCTCTTCATCGAGACGCGGGCCCGCCCGGCGAAGGCGCGCAGCCGCTCCTCCAGGTCGTGGACCGGGATCGGGATGCGGAACGCGGTGCCCTCGGCGACGGTGCCGTCGCCCCAGCCCGCCGGGACGGAGAACGAGGCGTTGTCGGCGACGATCCGCTGCCAGTACGCCCGGTCGGCTCCGGCGCCGACCGATTCCTGCTCGGCGGCGATGAAGTCCGCGAAGCGGCTGCCCTCACCGGTGGCCGACTCCGGCCGGCCGCCGTCCCGGAACGTCCGGTACAGGTCGAGGAGTTCGGTGAGCAGAGAGTGGTAGCTCCAGCCCTCCAGGATCGGGTGGGCGTGGGTGAAGACCAGCTGCCAGTCGGTGTCCTCGTGGACCAGGGCGTTGACGCGGATCAGCGGTGGGACCGCGGTGTTGAACGGGGTGGTGCGCTGCTCGTTCTCGCAGGCAGCGGCGGCCTCCTTCCGCGCGGCCTCGTCGAGGCCGGTGAGGTCGACGACGCCCACGGTCGCCTCCACCGCGGCGTGGACGATCTGGAGGGGGACGGAGTATCCGGTCAGGTCGAAGCCGGTGCGCAGCACCTCGTGGCGGGAGGTCAGTTCGTCGGTGGCCCGCTGGAGGGCCTCGGCGTCGAAGGGGCGGTCGTCACGGATCCGGAAGGCGTCCACGTTGTGGTAGGCGGCGCGCTCCTCGCCGAGGGACATCTCGACGAGCATGCCCAGCTGGACCTGCGAGACCGGATAGGCGTCAACTGCGCTTCCGGGCAGCATCTCCCGGTCGAGCGGGTCGATCAGAGCGAACGGCCGGACGAGCTCGACGGCCTCGACGGGGGTGTTCTGGCCGGCGACGTGGCGGGCCAGTTCGGCGACCGTGCGGTGCTCGAAGACGTCCTGCACGGCCACCTGGAAACCGGCCGAGCGGATGGCGCCGACGAGGACGATGGCGCGGATGGAGTCACCGCCGAGGTCGAAGAAGCTGTCCTCGACGCTGACCTTCTCCAGCCCGAGAGCCGTGGCCCAGGCTTCGGCGATCCGCTCCTCGGTCTCGGTGCGCGGAGCGACGTACTCGGCCTGCACGGAGACCTCGGGGGCGGGGAGTGCCTTGCGGTCGAGCTTGCCGGCGGTGTTGAGGGGCCATGCCTCCAGCTCCACGAACGCGCCCGGAACCATGTAGTCGGGCAGGGACTCCCGCAGGAAGGAACGGACCTCTCCCTGGTCGACGGCCCCGGACCCGACAGCGGGGATGAGGTAGCCGACGAGCCAGGTGTCACCCGACTCCTCGGTACGGGCGACCACCGCGGCGTCCTTGACCGCCGGGTGCGCCAGCAGACGGGACTCGATCTCACCCAGCTCGATCCGGTAACCACGGATCTTCACCTGGTGGTCCGTACGGCCCAGGAACTCGATCTCCCCGTCGGCCAGACGACGGGCGAGGTCACCCGTCCTGTAGAGACGGGTGCCCGGCGCACCGAACGGGTCCGGCACGAACCGGTCGGCGGTCAGGCCGGGCCGGCCGACGTACCCCTGGGCGACACCGTCACCGGCGATGCACAGCTCACCGACCACACCGACCGGGACCGGCTCCATGAACGAATCCACGATGTACAGCTGCGTGTTGTCGATCGGCGCACCGATCGAGACCGCCGCCGGCCCGGCCGGGACCTCCCAGGTCGCCGACCAGATCGTCGTCTCCGTCGGACCGTAGACGTTCACCAGCCGCGAAACCCTGCCGCGCAGGGTCTGCGCCAGCTCGACCGGCAGCGCCTCGCCACCGACCAGAGCGGTGACGGACGACGCCCCCTCGAACCCGGCTTCCAGCAGGAGCTTCCACCCCGAAGGGGTGGCTTGCACATGGGTGAGGCGCTCGGTCTCCACGAGCTCCACGAGGTCCTGGCCGTGCTCGGCGATGACGACGCGGTGGCCGCCGATGAGCGGCAGATAGAGCTCCAGCCCGGAGATGTCGAAGGACACCGACGTCGAAGCCAGCCACGACTCCACACCCCGCGCCTCACCCAGCACACGGCGCATACCCACCAGCAGATTCCCCAGGGCACCATGCGTAACCGCGACACCCTTCGGCCGCCCCGTCGAACCCGACGTGTACAGCACGTACGCCACCGACGCCGGATCCGTGACCCGGACCACGGACGGCACCGAAGCCGCACCGATCACCGCAGCATCCGCGTCCACCAGCACCCGCACACCGGAATGAATCCCGGCAGCCACCTCGGAAAGAGAACCCTGCGTCACCAGCACACGCGGAGCCGCATCCTCCACGATCCCCGCCAGACGGGCCACAGGATGCCCCGCATCCATCGGCAGATACGCGGCACCCACCTTCTGAACCGCAAGCAGAGCCACCAACAGCTCCACCCCACGCTCCAACAGCACACCCACCACATCACCAGGCACCACACCCAGCGAACCCAGGTGCGCCGCCAAACGCGACGAACGGGCATCCAACTCCCCGTACGACAACGACACCCCACCCGAGGACACCGCCACCGCATCCACCGACCCGGCAACCCGAGCCGCGAACAACTCCGGCACACAACCCGCCGCGGACTCCGTCGCAGAAACGTTCCAGCGGTCCAGCACCAGCTCACGCTCACCCGCAGGCAACAACACCGCCCGCGCGTCACCACCACCGTCCGCCGCCATACCCTCCAGCACCAACCGGTACATCGCAGCGATCCGCTCCGCATGGGCAGCCGACACCCAACGGCCGTTGGCCGTGACGATGATGTGGCCGCCGCGGCTGGAGACCGTCAGCGGGAATTCCGTAGGACTGTCGTCGATCGCGGCCTCGTGGTCGACGAGGTCGGTGTCGACCTGATGGAAGTCCTGGTAGTTGAAGTACACGTGCAGCAGCTGCTGGCCGCCGGAGAGTCGCTGGACCGCGGGCATCGGGAACCGGCGGTGCGGCCACAGTGCCACTTCGGCCTCGAAGACCTGGGTGACCAGCTCGCGCCAGGTGGCGGAGCGGCCCGCGTCGAAGGCGAAGGGCAGCGTGTTGAGGTACATGCCGTACACGCGGTCCGCACCCAGGAGTTCGGGGCGTGCGTCGCAGACGAGGCCGGTGTGGAAGGCGGTCTCACCGGTCAGCTGGCTCATCACCTTCAGATGGGCCGCCAGCATGACACTCTTCATCGAAACGTGGGCTCGGCCCGCGAAGGACCGCAGGCGCTCCTCCAGGTCGTGCGTCGGGATCGCCGCCTGGTGCGTGGCGCGCGGGGAATCCTCGCCGTCGCCCCAACCGGCCGGGACCTCAAGCGGGGCGTACTCCCCCACCACGTGCTTCCAGTAGGCCAGGTCGTCGGCGTCCTCCAGGGACTCCAGCTCGGCCGCGATGAAGTCGGCGAAGCGGATCGCGGGCAGTTCGTCCTGACTGGGGGTGCCGCCGTCGCGCAGGATGCCGTACACGTGCAGGATTTCCATCAGGAGGGAGTGGTGGCTCCACCCCTCCAGGACGGGGTGGCACTCGGTGATGGACAGCCACCAGCTGCCGTTGTCCGTGTCGTGTGCGTACAGCCGCATCAGGGTCGGTGCTGAAAGGTCGAAGACGTCCGCACGCTCGCTGCTCGTGTAGGCGCGGACGGCGTCGCGGATCGCCGCTTCGTCGAGTCCGCGCAGCGACCGGTGGCCGACCGGCATCTCGGCGCGCGCGTGGACCAGCTGCATCGGTACGGAGTAGCCGGTGAGGGAGAGCGAGGTGCGCAGGACCTCGTGGCGGGCGACGACGAGGCGGGCGGCCTCGACCAGCGCCCAGTGCTCGTAGGGGCGCTCGTCACGGATCCGGAAGCTGGTGACGTTGTGGTAGTTGTTCTGTCCGTTGTCGATCGCCATCTCGAGCACCATGCCGGCCTGTACCTGCGAGAGCGGGTAGGCGTCGGTGATCCCGTCGGGCAGCAGGGCTCGGTCGGCCTCGCCGATCAAGGCGAAGGGCCGGACGGGATCGGCGACGACCGCCGGTGCCGGGCGCCCGGTGAGGAGTTCGGCGAGCCGGGCGACGGTGCGGTGTTCGAAGACGTCGCGAACGGCGATGTCGTAGCCCGCCGCGCGGACCGCGCCGACGAGGGCGACAGCGCGGATGGAGTCGCCGCCGAGGTCGAAGAACCCGTCGTCGACGCCGACGCGGTCGGCCCCGAGGACCTCGGCCCAGACGTCGGCGAGCCGCTCCTCGGTGGGGGTACGGGGGGCGGTGTAGGTACCTCCGGCCCTGCGGGAGGCGCCGGCCGGGGCGGGCAGGGCGCGCCGGTCGAGCTTGCCGTTGGTGGTGAGCGGCAGCCGGTCCAGGTTCACGAAGGCGGCCGGCACCATGTAGGAGGGCAGGCTGCCGCCCAGGAGCTCGCGCAGTACGCCGGGGTCGTAGGAGGCCCCGGGGGCGGGCACGGTGTAGGCGACCAGTTCCTTCTGGCCGGGGCTGTCCTCGCGGAGGACGACGACGGCGTCGCGGATCCCGTCGAGTTCCATCAGCGCGGCCTGGATCTCGCCGAGTTCGACGCGGTAGCCGCGGATCTTGATCTGGCCGTCGGCGCGGCCGAGGAACTCCAGCGAGCCGTCGGCGCGTCTGCGGGCTATGTCACCACTGCGGTAGAGGCGGGAGCCGGCCGGACCGTACGGGTCGGGGACGAAGCGTTCCGCGGTGAGCGCGGGGCGGCCGAGGTAGCCGCGGGCGACGCCCGGGCCGGCGACGTGGATCTCGCCATACACGCCGATGGGCACCGGCCGGCCCCACTCGTCGAGCAAATGGACCCGCAGGTCGGCGAGCGGGACGCCGATGGGGTTGCCCGCGTCGGCGGCGAGGTCGGCGGGGCCCACCTGGTAGTAGGTGGTGTGGACGGTGGTCTCGGTGATTCCGTACATGTTGAGCAGGGCCGGCTGGTCGAGACCGACCCGGTCCACCCACGGTTGCAGGTCGGGGACCTGGAGCTTCTCGCCCGCGAAGACGACGGCGCGCAGCTTCAGCCGGCCGATGCGCTCGTCGCCGTCGCCGGCGGCGGCCACGAGGGAGCGGAAGGCGGACGGGGTCTGGTTGAGCACGGTGACCTGCTGTTCGACGAGCAGGTCGAGGAACTCGTCGGGCGAGCGGGTGACGGCGGCCGGGACCACGACGAGCTTGCCGCCGTGCAGCAGGGCGCCCCACATCTCCCAGACGGACACGTCGAAGGCGTAGCTGTGGAAGAGCGGCCAGACGTCGGTGGCGGCGAAGTCGTAGTGGCGGTAGGCCGTGGTGAGCAGCCGCAGGACGTTGCGGTGGCTGAGGCATACGCCCTTGGGGCGGCCGGTGGAACCCGAGGTGTAGATGACGTAGATCAGCTGATCAGGATGACCAGCCAGCGCCGGATTCGAGTCCGGAAGAGCGCTCCACTGCGGAGTCTCGCGTTCCTGGTCGAGTACGACGAGCTGCCCGTCATGGATGGCCTCCAGCATCGGAGCATGTGCGGATTCGGTCAGGACGACGGTGGCACGGGCGTCGCCGAGCACGTAGCCGAGCCGGTCGGCAGGGTTGGCCGGGTCCAGGGGCAGGTAGCCCGCGCCGGACTTCAGTACGCCGAGGATCGAGGGCAGCAACTCGGCGCCGCGCTCCACGCAGATGCCCACGAGCTGGTCCGGGCCGGCGCCCAGGGCCCGCAGCCGGTGGGCGATGCGATTGGCGCGCGCGTTGAGTTCGGCGTACGTGAGTTCGATGCCGTCCGCGAGAACGGCGACGGCGTCGGGAGTGGCTGCCACCTGGGCCTCGAAGACCTCGTGGACGAAGCGGCCGTCCGTGTCCTCGCTGTCCAGCCTGTCGACGACCACCGCCAGTTCGTCGTCGTCGAGGACGGCCAGTTCCGACAGCCGGGCCTGGGGGGTGGCGGCGACGGAGTGCAGCAGCCGGACCAGGTGGCGGGTGAAGCGTTCGACGGTCGGTGCGTCGAAGAGGGCCGTGGCGTACTCGAACTGTCCGCGCAGGGAGCCGTCCGGCGCCTCCTCGACCTGCAGCTGGAGGTCGAAACGGGCGACTGAGGCCCGGACGTCGAACGGCTCGACGCTCGCTCCGGGCAGGTCGTAGGCGGCGGTGCGGGACTCGTGGAGTGTGAAGGCGGCCTGGAAGAGGGGTGTACGGGAGAGGTCGCGCTCGGGCTGGAGTTCGTCGACCAGCCGGGCGAAGGGCATCTCCTGGTGGTCGAAGGAGTCGAGGACGACGTTGCGGTTGCGGTCCAGGAGTGCGCCGAAGCGCGGGTCGCCGTCCCAGGTGGCCCGCATGACAAGGCTGTTGATGCCGTAGCCGATGAGCTGTTGCAGCTCGGGGCGGACGCGTCCGGAGACGACTGTTCCGACGGCTATGTCGTTCCCGCCGCAGTACTTGGCGAGCAATGCCTGGTAGGCGGTGAGCAGGACCGTGAACAGGGTGGTGCGGTGGTGGCCGGCCAGGTCCCGCAGCTGAGCGGAGAGGGTGTCGGGCAGGGCGAAGCGGGCAGTGGCGCCCGCTGTGTCGCGGACGGGCGGGCGGGGCCGGTCGGTGGGCAGTTCCAGGGGGGTGATGCCGTCGAGGGTCGTGCGCCAGTGGTCGAGGTGTGCCTGGAGGACGGGGCCGGCCGTGCGTTCGGCCTGCCATTCCGCGTAGTCGGCGTACTGGAGCGGCAGGGCGGCGTCAGGAATCTCGCCTCGGTAGTAGGTGCTGAGGTCCCGGGCGAAGATCTGGGTGGACCAGGCGTCACAGGCGATGTGGTGGAAGACCAGCGCCAAGACGTGGTGTTCGGGGGCCAGCCGGACGAGGTGGACGCGCAAGGGCCATTCGCCGGCCAGGTCGAAGGGCCGGCGGGCGTGGCCGGCCAAACGGCGGGTGGCTTCCGCCTCGCGGGTGTCCTCGGGCAGACCGGTGAGGTCCTCCGTGGAGAAGGGCACGGGCCCGGCGGGGTCGACGAGCTGAACGGGCTGTCCGGCGAGGAAGTCGTAGCGGGTCCGCAGGATCTCGTGGCGGGCGGCGACGGAGTCGACGGCGCGGCGCAGGGTGTCCTCGTCGAGGGGCCCGGTCACGCGCAGGGTGAGTGGTACCAGGTACTCGTGGCTGTCGGGCTCCAGGCGCTGGAGGAACCACATCTGCTGCTGTCCCGGGGAGAGCCTCAGGGGCAGCTCCCGGTCGGCGGTGGGGATGGTGCTCGACGGGGCGGCGGTGCTTGCCGTACGGCTGCCGGAGAGGCGGCGCAGCAGTTCAGCGCGGAGCCGCTCGCTGGTGTGGGTCTGCTCGGCGCTGGTGGTCATGCGGACTGCTCCTTCGACTGCGAAGAGGTGACGAGCGTGTCGGGGGTGTCGAGGCGGTCGAGTTCGGCCTGGACCTGGGCCTCGACGGCGCGGGCGAGACGGGCCACGGTCGGGCCTTCGAAGAGGGCGCGCAGGGGCAGCGCGACCTGGAATTCGTTCTGGATGCCGGAGATCAGGCGGATGCCGAGGATGGAGTTTCCACCGCCGGTGAAGAAGTCCTCGTCCATGTCGGGTTCTGTACCGAGGAGTTCGGTCCAGATGGCGGCGATGCGCTCCTCGACGATGTCGCGGGGGCCGGTGCGCTCCTTCGCCTGGGCAGCCTCGGCCACCGGGTCGGGCAGGGCCGCGCGGTCGAGCTTGCCGTTGGCGGTGAGGGGGATGGCGGTGAGCTCGGTGAAGGCCGCGGGGACCATGTACTCGGGCAGGGTGCGGGCGCAGTGCGCGGTGAGTTCGGCACTGTCGGGCAGCCGGGCCCCGTCGGCGGGCACGAGGTGGGCGGTGAGGCCGCGGCCGGCGATCACGACGGCCTCGCGGACGGCGGGGTGGGCGGTGAGGACGGCCTCGATCTCACCGGGTTCGATGCGGTGTCCGCGGATCTTGATCTGGTGGTCGATGCGGCCGAGGAACTCGACGGTGCCGTCGGCGAGCTGGCGGGCCAGGTCGCCGCTGCGGTAGAAGCGGTCGCCGGGCGCGCCGTAGGGGTCGGGCAGGAAGCGTTCGGCGGTCAGTCCGGGACGGGCCGTGTAGCCGCGGGCGACTCCGGTGCCGCCGACGTAGAGTTCGCCGACCGCGCCGAGCGGTACGGGGCGCAGTTCGCCGTCGAGGACGTACATGGACAGGCCGGGCAGCGGCCGCCCGATCGGGACGGTGCCCTCGACGGGGGCGTCGACGGGGTGGATGCAGGTGCCGACGGAGCACTCGGTGGGGCCGTACTCGTTGACGAGGCGGCCGGGTCCGAGGAGCTTCAGCCAGCGGGAGGCCGCTTCGCCGGGGAAGGCCTCGCCGGCGACCAGGACCACTTCGGCGAGGCCGACGGCCTGCTCGTCGGTGAGCTGTTGGGACAGGATGTCCAGGTGCCCGGGTGTCAGCTTGACGAAGCTGTAGGGGGCGCGTGCGGTCAGGGCCGCGCCGAGGTGGGCGAGGTCCAGGTCGGCGGGCAGCAGGTGGAGGGGCTGTCCGGCGACCAGGGCGGCGTAGAGGTTGGGGACGACGAGGTCGAACGCGGTCGACGAGAAGAGGGCGGCCCCTCCGGTGCCGCGTGCGGCGAGGTCGCGGGCGGCCCAGGCCACGTGGTTGGCGAGGCCCCGGTGTTCGACGCGGACGCCCTTGGGGCGGCCGGTGGAGCCGGAGGTGAAGATGACGTAGGCGGTGGCCCGCGGGTCGAGTCGGCGCGGCGGGGGGCTCGTGGGCAGTGCGCGCAGGAGGTCGTGGTCGCGGTCGACGACGACGAGTTCGCCGGGGAAGACCGGGGCGAGGCGGGCCCCGTGCTCGGCCGAGGTGATCAGGACGCCGGCGCCCGCGTCGGCGAGCATCCCGGCGATCCGCTCGGCGGGGTGTTCCGGGTCCAGGGGCAGGTAGCCTCCGCCGGTCTTCCAGGCGGCGAGGAACGCGGTGATCTGCTCGGTGCCGCGGTCGAGGAGCACGCCGACGACCGACTCGGTGGTGGCGGCGGACGCGCGCAGCCGGTGCGCGAGCTGGTTGGCGGCGGCGTCGAGGGCCGCGAAGGTGACCTCGCGGGTGCCGGTGAGCGCGATCGCCGTGGGGTTCTCTGCGGCTCGTGCCTCGAAGAGTTCCAGAACGGTGATGCCGGCCGGTTCGGCGACGGTCCCGCCGGCGCCCTCGTTCCATTCGACGAGGTGGCGGTGGCGTTCCTCGGCGGTGAGCAGGTCGAAGTCGGCCAGGCGGGTGGACGGGGCCTGGGCGGCCTGCTCGGTCAGGCGCAGCAGCTGGGCGGCGAGCCGCTCGACGGTGGCCGTCTCGAAGAGTGAGGTGGCGAACTCCAGGACGCCGGCCACGGCCCCGTCGGGGCGGGGCCGCAGGAAGAGGCTGAGGTCGGTCTTGGCGATGCGCCAGGAGTCCGCGAGGCCGGCGAGGTCGCTGAAGTCGACTCCTGCGGTGGTCAGTTCCGCATCGAGGAGGTCGAAGGCGGCCTGGTAGACGGGGGTGCGGGACGGGTCGCGCCCCTCCTGGACCTCCTCGACCAGCCGGTCGAAGGGCAGTTCCTGGTGGGCGAAGGCGCCGAGGGTCACGGCACGGACCCGGTCGAGGGCCTCGGCGAAGGTGAGGTCGCCGCTGAGGTCGCAGCGCAGCGGAAGCGAGTTGAGGAAGAAGCCGACGAGGTTCTCCGTCTCGGGCCGGGTGCGGCCGACGACGGGGGTGCCCACGACGACGTCGTGTTCGCCGGTGTGCCGCGCGAGGAGCGTCGCGAAGGCGGTGAGCAAGGTCATGAAGAGGGTCGCGCCGTGTTCCCGGCCCAGTTCGGTCAGCGGCCCGGCCACGGATGCGGGGATGGTGAGGGGGACCACGGCACCGTGGTGGTCGCGCTCGGCGGGACGGCGGTGGTCGGTGGGCAGCGCCAGCGGGGTGTGTCCCGTGAGGGCCTCGCGCCAGTAGGCGAGGTCGTCGGCGAGGCGCTCGTCGGTGAGGCGGGCGCGCTGCCAGGCGGCGTAGTCCACGTAGCCGTGGGTGGCTTCGCGCAGCCGGGGCTCGAGGCCGGCGGCGAGGCGGTCGTGCAGCTCGGTGAACTCGCGCTCCAGGATCACCGAGGACCAGCCGTCGCAGGCGATGTGGTGGATGGTGACGACGAGCAGCGGGGCGCCGTTCTCGAAGCGGACGAGGGCGGCGCGCCACAGCGGGCCGTCGACGAGGTCGAACCCCTGGGCAAAACGGTCTGCGAGCAGCTCGGCGAGGTCGCGGCGGGCGATGGTGGTCTCGGTGAGCGCTACGGCTGCGGGTGCCGCGATGCGCGGCCCGTTCTCGGCGGCGTCGGCGGGGAACCGGGTGCGCAACGCCTCGTGGCGGGTTTCGAGGTGGTCCAGGGCCTGCTGGACGTGTTCGGTGCGGGCGCCCTCGGGCAGGGTGATCAGGAGCGGCGAGACCCATTCGGATCCGCCGGGGTTGAGCTGGTCGAGGAAGGAGAGCCGCTGCTGGCCGAAGGAGAGCGGGAGCACGCCGTCGCGGGGAACGCGCACGATGGGCAGGTCGGCGGAGGCCCCGGCGAGCAGCTGGGCCTGGGCCTCCAGGGTGGAGGCCGTGAAGAGGGAGGCGAGGTCGATCGCCCCGTCGGACAGTTCACGCAGTCCCGCCGCGAGCCGGGTCAGGACCAGGGAGGTCCCGCCGAGGTGGAAGAAGTCGTCGTGGACCCCGGGGTCGGTGACGCCGAGGAGCCGTTCCCACACCCGGGCGACGGCGTGCTCGTGCGCAGTGCGGGGTGCGACGTGGTCGGCGGCGCCGGTGTGCAGTTCGGGGGCCGGGTCGGGCAGCGCTCCGCGGTCGACCTTGCCGTTGGCGGTGAGCGGCAGCCCGGTGAGGGGAATCAGCTGGGCGGGCACCAGGGCCGCGGGCAGCCGCGCCGCGAGAAAGCCTCGCCAGTCCTGCGGGGCGCGACCGTCGGCGGTGACGGTGTACGCCACGAGGCGGTGGCCGCCGTCCGGGCCGGGAGCGGCGACGACCACGGCCGCTTCGATGCCGGGGTGCTCGACGAGGGCGCTGGTGACCTCGCCGGGCTCGATGCGGACGCCGTTGACCTTGACCTGGTCGTCGGCGCGGCCCCGGTACTCCAGGGTGCGGTCGGTGCGCCAGCGCACGAGGTCGCCGGTGCGGTAGAGACGGGAGCCGGGGGGGCCGTACGGGTCGGGGACGAAGCGTTCGGCGGTGAGGCCGGGGCGGCCGAGGTAGCCGCGGGCCACGCCCGCACCCGCGGCGTACAGCTCGCCGGGCACGCCTACGGGGACGGGGCGGCCGTTGCCGTCCAGGACGAGGACGCGCATGCCGTCGAGGGGGCGGCCGATGGGGACGGGGCCGCTCGTCTGTTCGGTGTCGTAGGGCTGCGCGGTGATGTCGATGGAGCATTCGGTGGGGCCGTAGGTGTTCCAGATGTGCAGGCCCTCGCTGCCGGTCCGGGCGAGGGCGCGGCGGCACAGTTCGGCGTGCAGCGGCTCGCCGGCGGAGAAGAGCAGGCGCAGGGTGGTGACATCCTGCCACCCGGGTTCGTCGACGAGGAGGCGCAGTACGGACGGGACGACCTGGAGGACGGTGACGTCGTGCTCGGCGGCGGAGGCCACGAGGAGGGCCGGATCGCGCTCCGCGCCGACGGGCGCGAGGACGAGGGTGGCGCCGCTGACGAGGGGGGCGAAAACCTCCCAGGCGGCGGCGTCGAAGCCCATGGTGGTCTTCTGCAGCACGCGGTCCCCGGCGCCGATGCCGTGCTCGCGCACGCTCCACTGCACCCGGTTCGCGATGCCCTCGTGGGTGACCAGGACGCCCTTGGGGCGGCCGGTGGAACCCGAGGTGTAGACGGCGTAGGCGACTCCGTCCGGCTCGGCGTAGGTGTCGGGGGCGTCGCCGGGCAGCGCGGCGAGCGTCTCTCGGTGCTCGGCGAGGCCGACGGCGGGGGTCCCGAAGACGGTGCCGCCGGAGGCGGTGGCGGTCACCACGAGGGTGAGGTCCGCGTCGCCCGCCATCCACTCCAACCGCTCGGCCGGCAGGGACGGCTCCAGCGGCACGTAGGCTGCGCCGGCCTTCCAGACGGCCAGGAGGGTGACGACGAGGTCGAGGCCGCGGTGCAGGTGGACTCCGACGAGGGATTCCCGTCCGACGCCGCGGCCGCGCAGCAGCTGCGCGAGGCGGCGGGCCCGGGCGTCGATGTCCGCGTAGCCGTGGGCCGTGCCGTCGGCGGTGAGGACGGCGGTGGCGTCCGGAGTCCACGCAGCCCGCCGGGCGACGATCTCGGCGAGGGTCGCGAGGTGGATGTCGGTTACATCGTCCTGACGTATCTGCGTGGTCATCGGATTTCCTCTACTGGACTGCTGCGGCCGAACGGAGACAAAGGAAGGCGGAACGAAGGAAGGCGGGGCGTGAAAGGCGGGGGGCGAAGGACGGGGCGAAGGAAAAGGGGGCGCCGGCCCGAGGGGGGATCCCGGGCCGGCGCGGTCAGGGGTCAGATGGCGATGAGCGCCTGATCCTGCTGCTGCATGCGGCGGCGCAGGCTCAGCGGCCGCATGTCGGTCCAGACCTCCTCGATGCGCTGGAGGCAGGCGTCCTTGGGGCCCTCGGTGCCCTCGGCGTGCCATCCGGCGGGGAGGTCGCGGTCGGCCCACCAGATCGAGTACTGGTCCTCGTCGTTGCGGACCACGCGGTAGGCACGCTCATCGTTCTGGCTCTCGCTCATGGGGAATTGCTCCTTGTCGGAAGGGTGGTGTGGTGGCCGGCTGCGCGACCGGCGCCCAGGACGACTGTTCTGGGCGGGGCTATATGAGGCCCATACGGCCGGGGCTGCGGAGCGGGGGCGCCGCGGCTCCGTTCAGGACCCGCAGCGGTCCTTCAGCCGGGCCAGGAACTCAAGGCTTTCGAGGGTCTGCTTGGTGCTGACGCCGAAGTCCACGAGGCAGCCGATCTCGTCGACGCCGGTCCGCGCCAGCAGTTCCACCACGCGCTCGCCCTGCTCGACGGTGCCGAACATGCCCTGGCGTTCGAAGAACCGGGCGAAGCCCCGTTCGACGAGATAGTCGACGTCGGCGTCCTGGATCTCGGCAGAGTCGAAGGTGCCGGGCTTCTTGCTGATGGAGCCGGAGATCAGCCCGAAGGAGGTCTTGAGGTACTCCGACAGCGGGCTGCGCACCAGTTCGCGCACCTCGTCGGTGCTGGATCCCAGGAAGGTGTGCAGCATCAGGACGACATGACCGGCGCGGCCGTCGCGGTTCGTGCCGTGGTGCTCCCGATAGGAGTCGCGGTAGGCCGCGATCTTGACACGGAGTTCGTCGATGTCCTGGCTGAGCAGGTGCGTGAGGATGCCACCGCCCTGGGCGCCGGCTTTGCGGAACGTGTCGACGCTGCCGGCACTGGTGATCCAGAAGGGCAGTTCGCGCTGGACCGCCGGAGGGAAGACCTTCACCTCGGCCGGTGCGCCCTTGCCATCCGGGAGGGTCACGGACTCGCCGCGCCACAGGGCGCGCACGGTCTCGACGGTCTCGTCCATCACCTCGCGGCGGCCCTCGTACCCGTCCGGGCGCATCACGAAGTCGGCGGGGTGCCACCCGGAGGCGAACGAGATGCCGACACGGCCTCCGGAGAGGTTGTCGACGACCGACCAGTCCTCGGCGATCCGCAGCGGGTGGTGCAGGGGGGCGACGACGCTGCCCGCCCGGATCTGGACCCGCTCGGTGGTCGCGGCGAGCGCGGCACCGGTGACCGCCGGGTTGGGGTAGAGGCCGCCGAAACGGTGGAAGTGGCGCTCGGGCGTCCACACGGCCGTGAAGCCGTGCTCGTCCGCGAACCGGGCACCGTCCATCAGCAGTTGGTATCGGCCCGCATCACCTGATTCGTCACTGTCGTTGGCGAAATAGAAAAGACTGAAATCCACCCCGGCTCCTCGGTCCTTGTCGGGCGCGGAAGGTGTTTCCGTTCCCGTCGAAGACCGTAGGAGCCGGGGCTTTCGGCTTGATTTCGCTTCTCTTTCAGGGCGTCCGGCGGTTCGGGCGGGCGGCCCGGGGCATCAGCCGCCGCCGAGGGCCAGGAGCGTCGCGAGCTCGTCCTCGTCGGTCATGGGGACCTCGCGGGTCTCCCGGCCCGGGTCGTCCGCCGCGGCCCGCAGGAAGCGCTCGTAGCAGCGTGCGAAGCGTTCCACCGTCTCGTGCTCGAAGAGGTCGCCGTCGTAGGTGAGGACCCCCGTCAGGCCGTGCACCCCCTGGTGCAGGGTCAGCATCAGGTCCAGCTGCCCCTCCTGGTTGGGCTCCGCGAGCCGGCTGACACTGAGCCCGCAGAAGCGGGCGGGTTCGCCTTCGTACCGGCCGGGCGCTGGCTGCGGGAACTGCGCGTCCAGCCCGTCCATCTGGAGCAGCAGCGCCCCCATCCGCACCAGCGGCCCCCGGCCTCGCTGCCTGGCCTCGACGCTGGGCAGCCGGGAGTGGCGCATGCCCTGGAGCAGCTGCCTGCCGGTCTCGGCGGCGAGGGAGGCGAAGGTGGTGCCGGGACCCGGGCGGGTACGGACCGGGATGGTGTTGAGGTAGCACCCGAAGACGCCGCGGTCCGAGCGGGTCCGGGTGCTGGCCGGGGTACCGATCACGACCTCGCTCTCTCCCGTCCAGCCGGCGATGACCGCCTGGTAGGCGGCCACCAGCAGCGGGAAGGGGCGTAAGCCTGCGGACTTGGCGGCCCGCTGAAGGTCGTCGGAGAGCGGGGCGAGGTCGAGCTCGACGGTGCCGCCGCGGTGCCGCGGAACGGCCGGCCGGGGCCGGTCGGTGGGCAGTTCGGTGGCGATGGCACCGTCGAGGACCCCGGACCAGTAGGCCAGGTCGCGCTGCCCGGCCGGGGTCGACGGATGCGCGGCCTCCTCGGCGACGTACTCCTCGTAGGTCCGGCCGGGCGGGGCGAGGTCGGGCTCCTCCCCGGTCACCAGGGAGCGGTAGAAGGTGAACAGTTCGCTGAGCAGCAGCCAGTACGAGGTGAAGTCGCCGGCGATGTGGTGGGCCGCGGTGGACAGCACGAAGTCCTCGGGCGTGCGGCGGTACAGCACGATCCGCAACGGCCCTCCGGACTCCAGGACGAAGGCTCGTCGGCCGGCCTCCCGGGCCAGCCGGCGCAGCTCCTCCTCGGAGGCGCCGGGTACCTCGACCACCTCCAGCCGGGCCGGCGGCACGTCCTGCGGCAGCCGTACCGGCACCCCGTCGATCTCGTCGAAGAGCGAACGCAGCACCTCGTGCCTGCGGGCGACCTCCTCCACGGCCCGGCCCAGCAGCGCGGTGTCGAGGGGGCCGCGCACGCGCAGCGGCAGGATCATGTTGTAGGCGGAGCCGTCGGGTGCCATCCGGTAGGCCGTCCACAGGGAGCGCTGTGCCGCGCTGAGCTGTCGTACGGCGGTCACCAGGCCAGCCCCCCGTCGACCTGGATCACCTGTCCGGTGATGTAGCCGGCCCGGGGGGAAGCGAGGAACGCCACCAGGTCGGCGACGTCGTCGGGCCGGCCGAAGCGGCGCATCGGGATCGAGCCGAGGATGTCCTTGGTGACCTTCTCGGAGAGCCCGGCGGTCATGTCGGTCTCGATCAGGCCGGGGGCGACTGCGTTGGCGCGCAGGCCGCCGCGGCCCATTTCCTTGGCGAGGGCCTTGGTGAAGCCGATGATGCCCGCTTTGGAGGCCGAGTAGTTGGTCTGGCTGGCGTTGCCGTTGACCCCCGCGACGGAGGACAGGGTGACGATGGAGCCGGCACGCCGGCGCATCATCGAATAGGCGACCGCACGGCAGAAGTTGAAGGTGCCGTCCAGGTTGGTGCGCAGGACCTGGTCCCACTGCTCGTCGGACATCCGTACGAGCGGTGCGTCGCGGATGATCCCGGCGGCGGTGACCAGGACGTCGACGGGACCGAGCACGCGCTCGGTCTCTTCTGTGAACTCCTTGACCGCCGCCCGGTCGGTGACGTCCACACGGCGCACGAGGACACTCGCCCCGAGCTCGCGGGCCTCCTTGGCCGCCGTCTCGGCGGCCTCGTGGTCCGAGGCGTAGCAGAACGCCACGTCGTGTCCGTCGCGGGCGAGCCTGAGTACGACCGCACGGCCGATGCCGCGCGATCCGCCGCTGACCAGCGCTACCGGTCGGTTTCCGGTCTCGCTCATTTCGTACCTCTTCCTGTGTGTGGTGTGTTCGGTGTGGTCTGGGCGGACCGCGCTCGGATCGGCTCAGTCGGTGGGCGGGCCCAGCAGGACGGCCGCCACGCGGCCTTCCTCCACCGAGGTGACCAGTACGGGTGCCCGCAGCGGCCCGTTCCCGTCGGCGCCGAGCGCGGCCGCCGTCTGGAAGGCGGAGGCGGCGCTGCCGCCGTGGCCCATGCGGTGCCGCAGGGCGATCCGCCGGCGGGGTGCGCCGGCCTCGGCCCCGGGACGTGCGAACACCTCGGCCAGCGCCGCCGCTTCCTCCTCGGCCAGCGGTCCGGCGGGTTCCGAGCAGACCGTGAGGACGATGTCCGCCGCGTCGGTCCCGGTGTCCCCCAGCAGGTCGGTGACGCAGCGCAGGAGAGCCCCCGCCGCGCTCCCCCCGCGCTGCCGGTGGTACGCCCTGAAGCGGGAACCCCGCAGCACGGCCAGGGGGGTACGGCCTCGGGCGGCGGCCCCCTCAGCGGTCTCCATCAGGAACAGGGCCCCGCCCTCGGCGAGCGGCGGGGCCTGGCCGGGGCCCCCGTGCAGGGCGTCCTCCAGCAGGACGCGATCCTCGCTGTACTCCTCCCCGGCCCCGGCGAGCAGCACCTCGGCCCGGCCCTGGCCCAGCAGTCTGGCCGCCTGGGCCAGCGCGAGGAGGCCACCCGCGTCCCCTCCGGTGAGGGTGGTGTTGGGGCCCTTGAGCCCGTACCAGATCGCGCTCCGGCTGGACGCGCAGTTGGCCGCGGTGGACGGGAACCGGGCCGGGTCCACGTGGAAGGGCTTCGCCTCGGCGTAGGAGGCCGTGGTGAAGTCCAGGCCCGACTTGGCGCTGCCCGAGGTGGCGAACACCATGCCGGTGTCCTCCGGTTCAGTGCCGGTCGAGCCGCCCAGCTCGTCGAGCAGCAGTCCGCTGAGCAGCAGGGTGAGGCGGGTGAGCCGGTCCAGGGAGCGCACCCCTCGGGTACCGGCGTACTCCATCCGTACGCCCGGCACGATGCCCGCGCGTACGGGTGTCCCGGGCCAGTGATGGCTGTCGACGAGGGTGACCGCCTCCCAGCCGGTGTCCAGGCCTTCGCGGAAGGCGGCGGCTCCCTCCCCCCAAGGCGAGAGCGCCGACCACGCGGTGATCACCGGTCGCCCGGCGGTGATGGGCCTCATGTCCCCTCCTGTGGCGTGGCCGCCGGTACTGGCAGGTCGAAACGTGCCAGGACCAGTACGGCGTTGTTGCCCCCGAACGCCATGCCGTTGTTCTGGGTGATCACCGGCTCGGCGGCGACCGCGACGTTGGGCACGCAGTCGACGGCACAGTCCGGGTCGGTCTCCCGGTGGTTGGCGGTCGGCGGCAGGAACCGCTGGTTCATGGCCAGGACGCAGGCGATGGCCCCCAGTGCGCTGGCGGCCCCCATGCTGTGTCCGAGCATGGACTTGATCGCACTGGTGGGCGGCAGCTCCGCGCCGAACACATCGCGCAGGGCGGCCGTCTCGACCTTGTCGTTGGCCTTCGTCCCGGTGCCGTGGGCGCAGATGTAGTCGATCTGCGCGCCCGTCACCCGGGCGTCACGGTGAGCGGCCGCCACCGCACGGGCCACGCCGTCCCGCTCCGGCGCCACCGGATGGGACGCGTCGCAGCTGAGTCCGTAGCCGAGCACTTCGGCGTGGATCCGGGCGCCGCGCGCCAGTGCCGACTCCAGGGTTTCGAGGACGAGCATTCCGGCGCCCTCGCCGACCAGCATGCCGGCGCGGCCGGTGTCGAAGGGCCTGCACAGGTCCGGCGCCATGGCGCCGAGCCGGTAGAACCCCGCGAACGTCTTGCGCGTGAGCGCGTCCGCGCCACCGCACAGGGCCAGGTCGTACTCTCCCGAGCGCAGGGCGTCGACGCCCTGTCCCACCGCGTAGTTCCCGGCGGCACAGGCGACGGGCACCGTGACCGACTCGACGTCTTCCAGGTCGAGTTCGTCGACGACCGCGTCCGAGAGGCGCTGCGCCCCCGTCTTGGCGGCGATCTGCGGGTCCGGCCTGATCTCCCCCGTGGTGAAGCGGAGTTCGGCGAGCCGGTCGAGATCGCGGGTGCCGCCGTCGGTGGTACCGACGGAGACGAGCATCCGTCGTGCGCGCAGTTGCCCGTCCTCCAGGCCGGCGTCCTGAATCGCCTGCCGGGAGGCCGCCACCGTGAACTGCGCGGCCCTTCCGTAATCCTGCGGGTCAGCTCTGCGGAACCAGTCCGCCGCTTCGAAGTCACCGACTTCGCCCGCGTTGCCGTGGGCGAAGCCGGTGGGGTCGAATGCCTTGAGGGGGCCGATGCCACTGCGCCCCGCGCGCAGTGAATCGGCGAAGTCGGGGATTCCTGTTCCGAGGCTCGTGACCGCGCCCATCCCAGTGACCACGACCCGCCGGTCGTCCGCCCGCTGGCCGACCGTCACTTCGCTTCGGACTCCGCGACGACGGCGTAGACGCCGTCCAGGTTGACCATGCCTTCGATCGGCGCCTCGGCGAGATCGATGCCCAGGGTCCGTTCCAGGCCGGCGAGCATCTCGATGGTGCGAAGCGAGTCCGCGTCGAGCTCCTCGATGAAGAGGGTGGAGTCGAGGACCTCGGCGGGGTCCACCTCCAGCACCTCGCAGACGATCTCCTTGACCTGAGCCTTTCTCTCCGGGCTCAGCTCCACGCCGGATCTGGTCGCGCTCATGTCTGCCTCCAGGTTTCCTGAGATCGAGCTCGGGATGAGCTCATGGAGACAGTGTGGGATCCGGAGCTATGACTGGCCTATAAATGGCTGAGAACCACCTTGCATTCAGGCCAAGTTAGATAAATGCACCATACAATCGAAAGAGAGCGGCGACCCTTTCGGCAGGGTCGCCGCTCTTCGTCGTCCTTCCCGTGGCCGGCGTACGCCGACCACGGCTCATTCCGTCGCCGTGAGCCTCACCGCGGGAGTGCGCAGCGCCACGAAGGCGGGCACGACCGTGGCCAGCAGGGCCACGACGGCACAGGCGGCCGCGGTCGCGGCGAACGGCAGCGTCGGCACGGTGACCTCCGTGCTCACCACCAGCCGGCTCAGTCCCGCCCACAGGCCGGCGAGGTTGAGTGCCACCACGCCGGCGGCCATCAGCACACCGGTGCCGACAACCAGCAGGCTCTCCCCGGCCACCATCCGCAGCAGCTGCCGCGGGGTGGCGCCGCCCAAGCGGAGCACGGCCAGTTCGCGGGCCCGTTGACCGGTCGACATGACGAGGGTGTTGGCGACCGCCACCCCGGTGTAGAGCATCGCGATCCCTCCGACGATCAGCAGGGCGAGCCGGGTCTGCTCGTTGATGGTGTCGTCGACCGCCGCGGTGAACTTCGCGATGGGGAGGGTACGTGCCGCGGTGCCCCGGGTGGCCTCGGTCAGGGCCCGTTCGACGGCGCCCCGGTCGGCGCCCTCCGCGACCTTGGCGAAGACCGCGTCGGGCATGCCGCGGCCGGCGTACTTCGGCGTGAGGACCGCACCGCCCGCGCCGGAGCTGGCCTTCATGACGGCGGCGACCTTCAGCTTGGTCTCGGTCCCGTCGGCGAGCCACACCGTGACCCGTTCACCGGCCCGCCGGTTCCAGGTCTCATCGACCACGATGGAGTCGTCGTCCAGCTTCGTCGGGTCGCCCTCCACCACCGGGAGGGTCAGCAGGCCGCCGATCGCCTTGGGATCGACGCTCAGCGCGGTGTAGGGCAGCATCGGCGCCCCGGCGGGAAACACCAGCAGGTTCGGGCCCGGGATGGTGTAGATGCCGGTGCGCACTGTGGCCGCCGTCTCCAGGCCGGGTACCGCCTTCACCTTGTCCAGCACGTCCTGGCCGAGGCCCGGGGCGTGGTCGGGGGCGACGACGTAGTCACTGGTGCGGACCCGTTCGTACGCCTCGCTCTGCGCCACGCCGCTGAGGGTGCCGGAGGTGCTCCACAGCGCGGAGAAGAGGCCGACGGTGATCAGGACGGGTGCGGCCGTGGCCGCGGTGCGGCGCAGCGCGGTCACGGTGTTGGCGTGGACCAGCAGCGGGACGGCCCCCCGCAGCAGGGCGAACGGAGCCGTGGCGATCCGGGCGAGGACGGGGATGACCACCGGGCACAGCAGCGCGCCCGCCAGGATCAGCGCGGGGGCCGCCATGGGGGTGATGTCGCCCCAGTAGGCGGGCGGCAGCAGCGGGGTGGACACGAGCAACAGACCGCCGACGGCGAGGGCGGCGATCCCGAGGATCCAGCGCAGCACGTTCATGGCACGCTTCTCGACGACGGATTCGCGCAGGGCCTCCAAGGGGCGGATCCGCCCGGCCCGAACGACGGCCACTCCGGAGCCGAGGACGGCGAGGACCACGCCGATGACGAAGGCGAGGAACAGCACCAGGAGGCTGCTCCAGCCCAGTTCCACCTCGAACCACTCGGGGGCCAGACCCCAGGCAGTGATCCGCCCGGCCAACAGCGGGCCGCCGACGAGGCCGAGGAGGCTCCCGGTACCGGCGGCCAGGACACCGACGAGGACGGCCTCGGCGAGGACGAGCTTGCCTACCTGCACGGGGGTGGCCCCGTTGGCGCGGAGCACGGCGAGTTCCCGGCGGCGCTGGGCCACGGAGAAGGCGAAGGTGGTGCCGACGACGAACACGGCGACGAAGGACGCGACGCCGGTCGCCATGCCGAGCATGGTGGTGACGCCGATCAGCGCGACCTGGTCGGCGTGGGCCCGCGGGTCGGCCTGCGCCCGGTCGTCGCCGCCGAGCACCTGGCCGCGGCCCTTCAGGGCGGTGCGGACGCGGTCCTCCTCCCCGTAGCTGACGAGGGCGTCGACACGGGGGGAGAGTGCGGCGGCCTGCTGGTCGGAGAAGAACAGCGCGGACTCGAATGAGACGTCGTCGGTGACGCCGGAGACGGTGAAGGGACGCGGGCCGGCCTGGGTCAGCACGGTCACCCGCTGCCCGGTCCGCACGCCGGCGGAGCGGGGCACGGCCACCTGGTCGTCCGCTGCGGGCGCGGCGCCCTCGGCGAGGCGGTAGCCGCCGTACTCGGCGGAGGACCAGGGGTGACCGATCTGCTCGGCGGGCCCCCGTCCGCCGTCGGGTCCGCCCGCGAGCTGGGCGTAGAAGGTGCGATCGGGCACGACGCGGCCGACGGCGGAGAGATCGGCGACCACGTCGGACGGCAGGCCCCGGGGCTGCACCAGCGGCTCGCGCTGGGTGCCTCCCCAAGGGTCCGCCATGCTCAGGTCGGGCTCGGCCCGGACGATGAGCGGCGCCTGGGCGAGCCGGCCGGGGCCGTGCTGCGAGGAGGTGACACTCGCCGCGAGCACGACCCCCATCGTGGACAGCAGCGCCGCTCCGAGCATCAGCGCTATGAAGGTCCCGGTGAAGGCGGACCATCGGCTCCGCAGTGTGTACCAGGCGATGTTCAGCATGAAGAGGATTCTCCAGATTGTTCCGGGCGAGGACTACCGCCGTCAGCCGGCTACGAGGACCTTGACGTCTCCGGCGAACGTGTGGGCGACGATCCTGCGCGAGGCGGTGGAGCTCGACTTCACCTCGACCTTCTCCGAGCCCAGCGAGGTGTTGGCCGAGACGTTGTAGCTGTCGTCCGGGACCCGCACCGTCACGTTGCCGCCCTTGGCCTCGACGTTGACGTCGTCCGGGGGCTTGACCCAATTGACGTCGATGGTGCCGCCGCTGGAGACCGCCTTGAGCTTCGAGGCCGCCAGCCCCTTGGCCTTGACCTCACCGCCGCCCGAGCTGACGTCCACGGCCCCCGTGACCCCGGTGAGCCCGACGGTCCCCCCGCCGCTGCGCACCGTGACGGCCACGCCGCTGGGCACCTCCACCTTGTAGTCGACCGAGCAGTCGGCGTCCGAAATGCCGTCGCGGCAGTCGCTGCCCACCTTCAGCGTGAGCTTACCGTCCGTCACATAGTGTTCGGTCTTGGGCTTCTTGCCCGAGGCGTACTTGGCGTCCTCGGTCACCTTCACCGTCTCGCCGTCGCCTTGGACGACCTGGACGTTGCCGCCACCGGAGTCGACAGACACGCTGGTGGCCTTCTCGCTGACGTCGAAGGTCTTGGATTCGGACTCGTCGTACTGCTCGCAGGCGGTGAGGAGGGGAACCAGGACACCGAGGGTGACGACCCCCGCGACCAGGGACATGCGCATACGGATCTTCATTGACCGGAACTCTCCATGTGTGGGGTCGGATGGTCCTGCCATCCGCTGATCATGGGGGTGGCGCGCCTCACGCTGCCGAACGCACCACGTCGAGTGGCAGGAAGTCGTCCACCTTTGTCCCGATCGAGAACTCCTCGGCCTGCTGCTTGACCCACTGGGCGAGCGCGAGGTCGAGGATGCCGAGACCGAACGGCGAGAAAACGGCGACACGGTGGGGATCACGCCGGAAGGAGTCGGGGGCGCGCAGCATCCCGCCGATCGTCGCGTCGACGAACTCACGTCCCCCCGTGGCCTGCTCGGCGAGGTGCAGCGAGGTCCGCTCGCGGCAGACGTGGTCCGCGTCGTCGACGACGTTCTGGGCGCCGAGGATCGACTCGACGGTGAGGTCGCGCAGCGAGACGTGCAGCACGGTGGTGCCGGGTCCGGCCGCGCCGAGGTCCAGGTGGGGGGTGCCGGCGGTGGTGGCGAGGGAGACCAGGCGGTGTGCGGCGACGGCCTCGCCGGCGCTCGCGGCGTAGTGCACTGCGGCACCAGGGATGATCTTGCGGACCTTGGATCCGAAGGCGTGGGCGCGCTCGGTGTCCAGGTCGAAGAGGGTGACCTCCAGCAGCGAGGGCAGCTGCGCCTTGGCGAAGCGCAGCACCTCCAGGTTGATGGGACCGAGGCCGATCAGGGAGATGCCGGAGGGCTCGCGCTCGGTGGAGAGCAGCCCGGCGGCCACCGCGGCGGAGGCGGCGGTCCGCTTCGCGGAGACGAGGGAAGCCTCGATGAAGGCCTCGGGGGTGCCGTCCGCCATGGAGTTGAGCACGATGCTGGCGCTGGCCCGCTCCTTGCCCTGGGCCACGTTGCCGGGGAAGCTGGCGATCCACTTCATCCCGGATACGGGCTCCTGCCCACCCAGGTGGGCGGGCAGGCCGATGATGCGGTTGCGGTCGTCGCCGGGGAAGCGCAGGAAGACGGAGTGCGGCAGCGCCGAACGGCCCTCGTCGTGCAGCCGGTAGGCGTCCGCGACGAGCGAGATGATCTCCCGCTCACGCCCCTTGAGGATGTCACGCACCTCGCGGTGGCCGATGATCAGCACAGCACTGTCTCCTTCTTCGTGTTCTTCACGGTGTCGTCGAGCAGCGGACCCCACGGGCCGGCGTGCCGGGGTGCGCCGGGGCCGCGCTCCGGCTCCTTCCAGAGGTGGAAGATCTCGCCGAAGTTGGCGCGCACCCAGGTGTCGTCGTAGATGGTGTCGAGGTACCTGTCGCCGCCATCGGGCAGCACGAGCACCACGTTGGAACCCGGCCGGATCGTCGGTGCCAGCCGCTCCAGGGCGGAGACGACGGCGCCCGAGGAGCCGCCGGCCAGGATGGCTTCGCGGCGCACGAGCCTGCGGCACCCCACCACGCACTCCATGTCCGTGACGTGCAGGACGTCGTCGGCGTCGGAGCGGTCAAGCAGCGGGGGGACCACGGAGGCCCCGTGACCGGGGATCAGCCGGGAGCAGGAGACGGGCGATTCGAAGAGCCGACTGCCGACCGCGTCCACGGCGTGGACGGTGGTGCGCAGGCCGGCCGTGCGGATGTACTCGGCGCAGCCGCTGAGCGTTCCGGTGGTACCCACCGTGAGGATCAGGTGGTCGACCTCGCCGTTCAGCGCGTCCGCGATCTCCCGCATGGTCGTCTCGTGGGCGCGGGTGTTGAGCGGATTGGAGTACTGGTCGGGGCAGTAGGCGTACGGGATGCGCTCCAGCAGCTCCGCGACCCGTCGCAGCCGTTGCGGCAGCAGCTCTCCGGTCTTCGGGTCGGGCTGCGTCACCACCTCGACCTCGGCTCCGTAGGCGCGCAGGATGGCGATGTTCTGCTCGGTGGTGCGGGCGTCGACGACGCAGATCAGCCGCAAACCGAAGTACCCGCAGATCTGGGCGAGCCCGATGGCGAGGTTCCCCGAGCTCGACTCGACGACCGTGGACCGGCCCGGCACCAGCTCGCCCGAACGGATCCGGCCGAGCACCATGCCGAGCGCCGAGCGGTCCTTGATGCTGCCACCGGGGTTGAAGCGTTCGGCCTTCGCGTAGACGCGCGAGGTGAACCCTGGAACGAGACGCTCCAGCTCAATCAGCGGAGTGCCGCCCACGGTCGAGAGGATGCCCTTCACCCCCGGGGCGGGGTGCTGGCGCTCGACTGCTGCGGCTTTCCCTTCGTCGTACGGCATGTGATGGAGCCATCCTCTGCTGCGGGGTCCGGGAGGTCGGCTGACTCGGCCCGTCGCTGAACGGATCTTCAGCCCGTACAGGTTCGCCGGGGGGGCTATATCCCCTCCATACGGCCCGGCCCCCCTGCGGATAGAGGCGTCATAGCCGCACTGACGAGGGTGGCGTCCATCGGTTGCTCCGCTGCCCGCCGTGGGCACGCACGGAGCCCACACCCGTCCACCTTCCCGCTCTCACCCGAAGAAATGAGCCGTACATGACCGGCACCGACAACCGCATCCAGAAAGTCGTCATCCTCGGTGGAGGCACGGCAGGCTGGATGACGGCCGCCTACCTCGGCAAGGCACTGCAGAACACCGTGGAGATCACGGTTCTGGAGGCGCCGACCATCCCCCGCATCGGCGTGGGCGAGGCAACCGTACCCAATCTCCAGCGCGTGCTTTTCGACTACCTCGGGATCAACGAGGACGAGTGGATGCGCGAATGCAACGCCAGCTTCAAGATGGCGGTCCGCTTCGTCAACTGGCGCACCGGCGGCCAGGGCGAGGCCGAGGCCCGTGAGCTGGAGGAGGGCGGCCCGGACCACTTCTACCACCCGTTCGGCCTGCTCCCCGACTACGACCAGACGCCGCTCTCCCACTACTGGTACAAGCGCAAGTTCGAGGGCGAGACGAACGAGCCGTTCGACTACGCCTGCTTCCGCGAACCCCCGGTCATGGACGCCAAGCTGGCCCCGCGCTGGATGGACGGCCGCCCCGCCACCCGCTACGCCTGGCACTTCGACGCCGCGCTCGTCGCCAAGTTCCTGCGCAGATTCGCCACCGAGAAGCAGGGCGTCCTGCACGTCGAGGACGAGATGACGCGCGTGGAGCAGGACGAGCGCGGCTTCGTCACCGCCCTGCACACCAAGTCCGGCCGGGTCCTCGACGCCGACCTGTTCATCGACTGCTCCGGTTTCCGCGGCCTGCTGATCAACGAGGCCATGGCGGAGCCCTTCATCGACATGAGCGACCACCTGCTGTGCGACTCGGCCGTCGCCACGGCGGTGCCGCACGACGACGAGGCCAACGGCGTCGAGCCGTACACCTCCGCCATCGCGATGTCCTCCGGCTGGGCCTGGAAGATCCCCATGCTGGGCCGCTTCGGCAGCGGTTACGTGTACTCCAGCAAGTTCGCCTCCCAGGACGAGGCCACCAAGGAGTTCAGCGAGCTCTGGGGCCTGGACCAGGAGAACACGAAGTTCAACCACATCCGCTTCCGGGTCGGCCGCAACCGCCGCGCCTGGGTCAAGAACGTGGTCAGCATCGGCCTGTCCTCCTGCTTCCTGGAGCCGCTGGAGTCGACCGGCATCTACTTCATCACCGCGGCCATCTACCAGCTCGCGAAGCACTTCCCGAACAAGGACTTCAACGAGTCGCTCATCGGCGCGTTCAACAACGAGATCGAGCTGATGTTCGATGACACGCGCGACTTCATCCAGGCACACTTCTACTACGCGCCGCGCAACGACACGCCGTTCTGGCGCGCCAACAAGGAGCTGACGCTCCCCGACAACATCCAGAAGAAGATCGCCGCCTACCGCGCCGGTCTGCCGATCAACTCGCCGGTGACCGACGAGTCCACGTACTACGGCAACTTCGAGGCCGAGTTCCGCAACTTCTGGACCAACGGCAGCTACTACTGCATCTTCGCCGGCCTCGGCCTGGTCCCGGACGAGCCGCTGCCCGCGCTCGCCTACAAGCCGGAGTCCGTCGCCGGGGCCCAGCCGCTCTTCCAGACGGTCAAGCGCCAGCAGCAGGACCTGCTCGACACCCTGCCCAGCACCTACGACTACCTGCGCCAGCTGCACGGCGCCTCCTGAATCCGGCACAGCCCGTCGAAACCCGTCCTCCAGCGGCCCGTACGCCCCGCACGGCGCACGGGCCGCTGGCTCCCTTCCGGAGTGACCCCCACGGAGTCAGCCATGCCGAGACCGGTATCCGCACCGACCGAAGAAGCCGACATACGCCCCCTGATGGCCTCGTTCCCCTCCGGGGTGTCCGTGGTCACCGCCCTCGACGCACACGGCACCCCGCGCGGTATGACATGCAGCTCGCTGGCGAGCGTCGCGCTCTCTCCCCCCACGCTCGTGGTCTGCCTGCGCAACGGCAGCCCGACCCTCGACGCCGCCGTGAACAGCGGCCGGTTCGCCCTCAACCTGCTCCATGAGGAAGCCCGTTCCGTCTCGGACCTGTTCGCCTCCGCGGTGCCCGACCGCTTCGCGCGGGCCGACTGGCGACTGCCGCTCGGCGCCGGCGGGCCGCACCTGACCGAAGCCGCACACGCCACCGCCGACTGCGCCGTGGCCCGCACGGTCGTCATCGGTGACCACACCGCCGTCTTCGGCGAGGTACTGCGGGTCACGGTTGCTGAATCCGCCCCCGATCCCCTGCTCTACGGCAGGCGCCAGTACGGCAGCTGGTCGGCGGCTGCGGCCCGGGTACCCGGCGCGTCGCCGGTACCGGCGGCGGCGTCCGATGGAGTCGGCCATGGCCGCGGCTGACCCGTTGCCCCTGCTGCTGGTGGCGCTGCCCGCAGTGATCCTCGCCTGCCGGGCGGGCGGCGCCCTCGTTCAGCGGATCGGCCAGCCGCCGGTGGTGGGCGAGATGTGCGTCGGCATCATGCTGGGCCCCTCGCTCCTGGGTTGGCTGTGGCCATCGGCTCAGCACTGGCTGCTGCCGCCCGCGGTCCTGCCCTTCACCGGTGTCCTCGGCCAACTCGGCCTGCTCGTCTTCATGTTCCTGATCGGCCTGGAACTGGACCTGCCGTCCCTGCGCGGCAACCGCCGCGGAGCACTCGCCGTCAGCCAGGCCTCCATCGCCCTGCCGCTGCTGCTCGGGTCGGCACTGGCCCTGGTGATGTACGGGCCCCTGGCACCTGAGGGGGTCGGGCGGCTCCCCTTCGTCCTCTTCATCGCCGTGGCCATGAGCATCACCGCCTTCCCGGTGCTCGCCCGCATCCTCGGCGAGCGGGGTCTGTACGCCACGCCCACGGGCGCGCTGGCCCTGGCCTGCGCCGCCATCGACGACGTGACGGCGTGGTGCCTGCTCTCGCTGGTGGTCGCCCTGACGGTGAGCAGCTCCCCGCTGGACGCGGCGGCCACCGCGGCCCTCACGGCGGCCTTCACCGCCGCGATGGTCTGGGTGGTGCGGCCGCTGCTCGCCCGCCTGGCCGCCCGCAGCGCGCGGCCCTCCGGTTCCGGCGAGCACCACGAGAGCACGCTGATCGTGGCCCTGTTCAGCGCCATCTGCCTGGCCGGTCTGGCCACCGACCGGATCGGCGTGCACACCGTTTTCGGGGCGTTCCTGCTCGGCACGGTCATGCCGCGCGGCTCGCTGCCGATCGAGCGCGCCGCCAGCCGGATGCGTTCGGTGGCCGTACCGGTGCTGCTACCGCTCTTCTTCGTCCAGACCGGCCTGCGGACCGATCTGGCGGGCCTGACCGAGGCGTCCCAGTGGCTGTGGGCCGCGGCGGTCCTGGCCGTGGCCGTGCTCGGCAAGTGGGGCGGCGCGACCCTGGCCGCCCGCACGGTGGGCCAGGACTGGCGCTCCTCCCTGACCATCGGCGCGCTGATGAACTGCCGCGGCCTCACCGAACTGATCATCCTGAACATCGGCTACGAGCTCGGGGTCATCGGCCCCCAGCTGTTCACGATCCTTGTCGTGATGGCCCTCGTCACCACCGCGATCACCGGCCCGGCCCTCGGCCTGCTGCACCGTCCGTCGGCCAAGAGCACCCGGCCGACGCCACCGGTCCCGGCCGGTCGGGGAACCGGCCGCCCGAAGAAGCAATTCGAAACCCGCTGAAGGAAAGTCATGCCCCAAAAGCGCGTCCTCGCCCTGTCCCTCTCCCTCGCGGCGGCCGTGGCCGTATCGGGTCTCGGGGCCCCGGCCGCCCACGCCGCCCCGGCGGCCGGCTGCGTCTACAAGCCAACCATCCTGCCCCTCCCGGCCGGCGCCACCGGCGGCAACGCCACCCGCTCCGGCGCCAAGGACGTCTTCGGCGGCACCGTCACCATCGCGGGCGCGGCGGACGCCCATGCCGCGGTGTGGAAGGACGGAACGGTCACCGACCTCGGCACGGTCCCGGGGGCCAACACCGCCCCCAACGTCAACGCCGTGAACAGCAGCGGCGTCGTGGTCGGATCCGCCTTCAACATCACCGGCGGCGACGACGGCTGGCCGAGCGGCTACCTCGTACCGTTCCGCTCCCGTGACGGCAAGCTGGAAGCCCTGCCGCTGCCTGGAGGAGTCTCGGGCCTCGCCCCCACGGCCATCAGCGACGCGGGCGACATCTACGCCAGCACGCGCAGTGAGAACCCGAACCTCGACACCGTCTACGTTTGGCCGGCCGACCGGCCCGGCACCGTGATCAAGGCCCCGGGCTTCCCGGCCGGCAGCAAGGTGAAAGGGGTCGACTCCGACGGCACGGTGGCGGTCACCGTCGAGTCGGACGTCGACGCCACCTGGCGCCCGTACACCGTGAAGAACGGCGTCGCCAAGGCCCTCCCCCTGCCGGTCGGTGCCCCCAACGCACAGGTCACGGGCATCTCCAACGGCCGCGCGGTCGGCATCGGCCTGACCTCGCGCAGCTCGTTCGGCGTCGTGTGGGACCAGGACGGCACCGCAAAGAAGCTCACCGGCAGCATCGAGGCCTACGGCATCAGCCCGACCGGCCTGATCTTCGGCTACGGCAAGAGCAACACCCTCTGGCAGCTCACCACCCCCAAGGGCACCGTCCCCGGCGACGGCTACGTCAACGCCCTCACCCCGGACAACGCCCTCATAGGCCACGCCCCCGTCCCGGGCACCCCGGACAGCATGTACCCGGCCATCTGGCACTGCTCCTGATCCGTCTTCTCCGGCTCGACCCCACCCCGCCCGGGATGCCGTTGGCCAATCCGGACCGGGCGTGACGTCGGCCTTCAAGGCCTGGTTGTGGTCTTGGAGGCCGACGTCGTCGTTCGGGGAGGGTGTCGACGACGTTGCAGCGGGAGCAGCCGGGGGCTACTCCGTGCTGTGCGAGTTCCGTGCCTGGCCGGCCGAGGTCGAGGCGGATGGCCTTCGACCGGGTCCTGGACGCCGCCCGGCAGGCAGGTGTGCCGAAGCCGCCGGGGCGAGCGCGGACGGGCTCCGTGCATGTGCCGGCCGCGATCCGGTCGCTGAACCGGCCGGAGGACTCCCGGCTGATGGGGCACGGCAACGCCCGTACGCACCCGGGGCGAGACCATGCCCTCCGAACACGCCACCCCGTCCCGCATGATGACCGTCGGAATCCGGGCCGCTCAAGCGTCAAGGTGCGTCGGACACCTGCCGGGACACCGCGCCGAACGCACGTAACACCCATCTAGCGCACACTCGGAGAAACGGCAGGTCAGGCGCCCTTTTCGGCAGGCTCCAGGATCGCGACGCACTCCACGTGGTGGGTCATCGGGAAGAGGTCGAAGACACGGAGGGTGCGGACCTTGTAGCCGTTGTCGGCGAAGTACGCCAGGTCGCGGGCCAGGGCCGCCGGGTCGCAGGCGACGTAGGCGACGCGGCGGGCGGAGAGGCCCGCGATGTGGCGGACCGTCTGCTTGCCGGCGCCCGCGCGGGGCGGGTCCAGGACGACCAGGTCGCATTCGGTGATGCCGGTCTTCGGGAGGACGGCTTCGACCTTGCCCTGCTCGATGCGGACCCGGGGGAAGTCCGCCAGGTTGTGGCGGGCGTCCTCGACGGCGCGCTTCGTCGTCTCGATGCCGAGGACGGCCCCGGTGTCGCCCAGGCGCTCCGCCAGGGCGCCCGCGAAGATGCCGACGCCGCAGTACAGGTCGAGGGCCATCTCGCCCTTGCGCGGCATCAGGCCCTGCATGACGGCCTTGATCAGGGTGTCGGCGGCCTGCGGGTGGACCTGCCAGAAGCCGCCCATGCCGACGCGGTACGTGCGGCCGTCGGCACGCTCGCGGACGAAGGGGCGGCCGTGGACGCGGTGGACGCCGCCGTCCTTCTCCTCGACCCGCAGGACCGAGACGGGCTTGTCGAGTTCCACGAGGGGCAGGCGGCCGCCGGGGCGCGGGGTCAGGACCACCTGGCGGTCGCCGGAGCCGGAGGCGGCGATGGCCTCGACCGACGCCATCTGGGGCCAGTCCTGCTTCTCGATGCCGAGTTCCGAGACGCCCGGGGCCGCGATCATGCAGTGGTCGATCAGCTCGATGTCGTGCGAGCGGTGCTTGCGCAGGCCCGCGTTGCCGTCCTCGTCGATCGCGAACTGGACGCGGGTGCGCCACTGCGGGACCTGCCCGGCCGGGAGCTTGTCGCCCTCGGCGGGCATGACGGTGCCGTCCCAGCCGGCCTCCTCCGGGGTGAGCCCGGCGAGCCGCTTCAACTGCTCGGCGACGACCTCGCCCTTGAGCCGGCGCTGGGCGCCCGGCTTGGCGTGCTGCCAGTCGCAGCCGCCGCACTTGCCGGGGCCGGCGTACGGGCAGGGGGCCGGCACGCGGTCCTTCGAGGCGTCCAGGACCGTGATCGCGTCGGCGCGCAGGAAGCGGGAGTCGCTCTCGCCCTCCGTGACGCGGGCGACGACCTTCTCGCCGGGCAGGGCGTGGCGGACGAACAGGACCCGGCCGTCGGCGGTGCGGGCGATGCAGTGGCCTCCGTGCGCGACGGGGCCGATCTCGACCTCGTACTCCTCCCCGACCAGTGACTGCTTCTCGTTCTGCTCGGTCATGGTGGGGAGACTCCAAAACATAAATGGGAACGGCCGGACGACCGACCCACCAGTTTACGTGGATCTCGTCCGGCCGTTCACCAACCCCTGCGGCAACCCTTGCGGCGCTACTTGCCCGCCGGATCCCTGGGCCGCGGCCGCGGGCTGTCGACGGGGCCGCGGCGGACGGCGCCCGGGGCGTTCCAGTCCTGGCGCTTCTTGGCCCGCCGCTTGGCGAGCTCCGAGGACTCCAGCTGGTAGGGCACCGAGGTGACCATCACACCGGGGGTGAAGAGCAGGCGGCCCTTGAGGCGCAGCGCGCTCTGGTTGTGCAGCAGGTGCTCGTACCAGCGGCCGACGACGTACTCGGGGATGTAGACGCTGACGGCGTCGCGCGGGTTCTCGCTGCGCAGCCCCTTGACGTACTCGACGACCGGCCGGGTGATCTCGCGGTACGGGGAGTCGAGGATCTTCAGCGGGACGTTGATCCCCCGCCGCTCCCACTCGGCCTTCAGCGCCTTGGTCTCGTCCGCGTCGACGCTGATGCTGAGCGCCTCCAGGGTGTCCGAGCGGGTCAGCTTGGCGAACGCGAGGGCGCGCAGGGTCGGCTTGTGGACCTTGGAGACCAGGACGATCGAGTGGACCCGGGAGGGGCGCACGCTGTCGTCGCTGGGGCCCTCCGCGGCGGCGATCTCGTTGGCGACCCGGTCGTAGTGCTTGCGGATCGCGGTCATGGTTCCGTAGAAGATCACCATGCCGAGCAGGGCGACCCAGGCGCCGTGGGTGAACTTCGTGGCCAGGACGACGACCAGCACCATGCCCGTGAAGAAGGCGCCGAAGGTGTTGATGGCCCGGGAGCGCTGCATCCGGCGGCGGGCGGCCTGGTCGCGCTCGCTGCGCAGGTGGCGGTTCCAGTGCCGGACCATGCCGATCTGGCTCAGCGTGAAGGAGACGAAGACGCCCACGATGTAGAGCTGGATCAGCTTGGTGGAGTCGGCGTCGTAGATCCACACCAGCAGCATGGCGGCGCCCGCGAGCAGCACGATGCCGTTGGAGAAGGCGAGCCGGTCGCCGCGGGTGTGCAGCTGGCGGGGCAGGTAGCGGTCCTGGGCGAGGATCGAGCCGAGCAGCGGGAAGCCGTTGTAGGCGGTGTTCGCGGCCAGGAACAGGACGAGCGCGGTGGCGGTCGCCAGCAGGATGAACAGGAAGCTGCCGTTGCCGAAGACGGCCTCGGCGACCTGGGAGATCACCGGGTGCTGGACGAAGTCGGGTCCGACGGGGACGCCGTTGTCGAGCAGGTTGGTGGCGGGCGACTCGGCCATCCGCACGTTGGTGGACATGGCCAGGCCGATGATCCCGCAGAACATGGTGACGGCCAGGATGCCCATGAGCGCGAGGGTGGTCGCGGCGTTCTTGCTCTTGGGCTTGCGGAAGGCGGGCACGCCGTTGCTGATCGCCTCGACGCCGGTCAGGGCGGCACAGCCGGAGGAGAAGGCCCGTAGCAGCAGGAAGACCAGGGCGAAGCCGGCCAGCCCCTGGTGTTCGGCCTTGATCTCCAGCCCGGCGGTGGGTGCCTCCATGGTGTCGCCCATCACGAGGCCGCGCCAGGCGCCCCACGCGATCATCACGAACACGGCCCCGACGAACACGTACGTCGGAATGGCGAAGAGTTTCCCGGATTCCTTGACCCCGCGCAGATTCATCAGCGTGAGGAGCAGAATCATGATCATCGCCGAGAGCACCTTGTGCTCGATGACGAAATCGACGGCGGAGCCGAGATTTTCGACACCGGAGGAGATCGACACGGCCACGGTGAGCACGTAGTCGACGAGCAGGGCGCTCGCCACGGTGAGACCGGCCCGGGGTCCGAGGTTGGTGTTGGCGACCTCGTAGTCGCCGCCGCCGCTCGGGTACGCGTGGACGTTCTGCCGGTAGGAGGCGACCACCGTGAACATCAGCACGACGACCGCGACCGCGATCCAGGGGCTGAAGTGGTACGCCGACACACCCGCGATCGACAGGACCAGCAGTACCTCGCCGGGGGCGTAGGCCACCGAGGAGAGCGGGTCGGATGCGAACACAGGAAGGGCGATCCGCTTGGGGAGGAGGGTTTCCCCGAGGCGGTCGCTGCGTAGCGCCCGGCCAATCAGGATCCGTTTGGGCACGTCGGTCAGTTTGGACACGCAGAGGATCGTAAGCGTTCGAAATCCGGCTGACGAACCCCCCGCCCCCTTATCCGCGGCCACGGGCCCCAATGCGGCACCCCCGCGAACCCCAAAAGGCCGCACTGGTGACCGCCCGTGTGTAGCTTGGGCCATGGTCTGAGACCCTGTTTAGCCAGAGCATGCAATGAGGCTGGAAACCAGCGAGCCGCTGTCAGCCGGAAGGACGGCCGTGCACATCGTCATTATGGGCTGCGGAAGAGTGGGCTCCGCCCTCGCGCAGACCCTGGAACAGCAGGGGCATACGGTCGCGGTCGTCGACCAGGACCCCACCGCATTCCGCCGGCTCGGGGCTTCCTTCGGCGGCCGCCGGGTCACCGGGGTCGGCTTCGACCAGGACACCCTGCGGGAGGCCGGGATCGAGGACGCGGGCGCCTTCGCCGCGGTCAGCAGTGGTGACAATTCCAACATCATCGCCGCCCGCGTGGCCCGGGAGATGTTCGGCGTCGAGAACGTCGCCGCCCGCATCTACGACCCCAAGCGCGCGGAGGTCTACCAGCGCCTCGGCATCCCCACCGTCGCGACCGTGCGGTGGACCGCCGACCAGATGCTGCGCCGTCTGCTGCCCTCGGGCGCCGAGCCGCTGTGGCGCGACCCCAGCGGCGGTGTGCAGCTCGCGGAGGTGCACACCTCGGACGCCTGGATCGGGCACAAGGTGAGCCGGCTCCAGGAGGAGACGGGCGTGCGTGTCGCGTTCCTCACCCGCCTGGGCGAGGCGATGCTGCCGACTTCGCAGACCGTGCTGCAGGAGGGCGACCTCGTCCACGTGATGATGCGTACGGACGAGATCGACAAGGTTGAGGCGGCCTTCGCCGAGGGCCCCGAGGAGGCACACGCATGAGGGTCGCGATCGCCGGAGCCGGCGCCGTGGGCCGCTCCATCGCGGGCGAGCTGCTGGAGAACGGCCACGAGGTGCTCCTCGTGGACAAGGCGCCGACCGCCATCTCGGTGGAGCGGGTCCCCCAGGCCGAGTGGCTGCTGGCCGACGCCTGCGAGATCACCTCGCTGGACGAGGCCGCGCTGCAGCGCTGCAACGTGGTCATCGCCGCCACCGGTGACGACAAGGTCAACCTGGTCGTCTCCCTCCTCGCCAAGACCGAGTACGGGGTCCCCCGGGTCGTGGCGCGGGTGAACAACCCGAAGAACGAGTGGCTCTTCAACGAGTCCTGGGGCGTCGACGTCGCGGTGTCCACCCCGCGCTTGATGTCGGCCCTCGTCGAGGAGGCCGTCAGCGTCGGCGACCTGGTGCGGCTGCTGCGCTTCAGCCACGGCGACGCCAACCTCGTCGAGCTGACCCTGCCGGCCGACTCCTCGGTCGCGGGCACCCAGATCAGCGAGATCTCCTGGCCGGAGGACACCTCGCTCGTCACGATCATCCGGGGCAACCGGGTGCTCACGCCGCACGGCGAGGAGACCCTGGAGCCCGGCGACGAGCTCCTCTTCGTGGCCGCGCAGGCCCGCGAGGAGCAGCTGGAGGAACTCCTCCAGGCCCGTCACTGAGGCACCCGTAGGGGCACCGGCACCCGCAGCCGGTACGACGAAAGGGGCGGGGCGACCGAATGGTCGCCCCGCCCCTTCGTGCCGTGCCGGCCGGTGTGTCAGACGCCCCGCTCGCGCGCGGCGGCCTTGGCCGCCTTCTCCGCGGCCTCCTCGGCCTCGTACTCGGCGATGACGTCGATCGGCGGCGGCGCCTTCGCGAGGAAGACCCAGGTGAAGTACACGGCCAGCACCATCGGCGGCAGCTTCAGCGCGATCAGCACCCAGCCCAGCTGCGTCGCGTCACCCCACCAGTACAGCGGGAAGAGGATCGCGTACTTGGCGAGGAAGATGATGCCCCAGGCCAGGCTGGCCTTGGTGTAGGCCTTCTTGCGCCCCGGGTTGCGGGTGCGCCAGGAGAGGTTCTCCTTGAAGACCGGTCCGAGGATCACGCCCAGCAGGGGGAAGCCCACGAGCGCCGACAGCGTGAACGCCACGCCCAGGCCGGCACCGTAGATCATGCCGGGCAGGTAGAAGCCCTTGGCGCTGCCCGTGAAGAGGGCGAAGGCCACGCCCACGCCCACGCCGAACACACCGCTGAAGGCGTGTTTGACGGTGTCCTTGCGCAGCAGCCGGACGATCACCAGCAGGACGGCGACCGCGCCCGCCGCGATGGCCGAGGACCTCACGTCCTTGTTGATCGTGTAGATCATCACGAAGAGCAGGCCGGGGAGCATCGTCTCCACGGTGCCCCGGATGCCGCCGAACGCGTCGAAGAGGGCCGCCTGCGTCACGGCCTTCTGGTCGGCCGCGGGGTCCTGCGGGTTCGGCGGGGGGGACGAGCGGTCGAATGACGTCACCGGTCAGTGCTCCTGTCCGAGCGGTCGGAGTTCGTACTTCGGGTTGAAGAGGACCCGGCGCCCATGACTCATCGAGATCCGTCCGGAGGCGATCATGCGCCGCCCGGGTTCGATTCCCACGATCGAGCGACGTCCGAGCCACACCACGTCCAGCGGGGCCGAGCCGTCGAAGAGCTCCGCCTCCAGGGCGGGGACGCCCGCCCGGGGACGCAGGGTGACCGTACGCAGGGTTCCGGTCACCTTGACTATCTGGCGGTCGTGGCAGTCGCAGATCCGCGTGCACCCCGCGGCTTCTGCGTCCTCCTGCAGCTCCGCCGAATGCAGCTCCTCCTGGGAGGTGGACAGCCGTTCGATCATCCGGCGGAACCGGCCCGCCGGCCGGGCCGGCTTCGCGGGCTTCTCGGGACGCGGTTCAGCACTCATACCGGAAGCCTACCGGCGCCCCCGCTACCTCTCGAAGCGGTATCCCATGCCCGGTTCGGTGATGAAGTGGCGCGGGTGCGAGGGGTCGGCCTCCAGCTTGCGGCGCAGTTGGGCCATGTACACCCGCAGGTAGTTGGTCTCCGTCCCGTACGAGGGGCCCCAGACCTCCTGGAGCAGCTGCTTCTGGCTGACGAGCTTCCCGCCGTTGCGGACCAGCACCTCCAGCAGGTGCCACTCGGTGGGGGTCAGGCGTACGTCGCGTCCCTCGCGCACCGCCTTCTTGGCGGCGAGGTCCACCGTGAACCCCTCGGTCTCCACCACCACCTCGTCCTCGCCCGCCCCCGCCGTCGGCTCGGCCCGGCGGACGGCCGCGCGCAGGCGGGCCAGCAGCTCGTCCATGCCGAAGGGCTTGGTGACGTAGTCGTCGGCGCCCGCGTCGAGGGCCTCGACCTTCTCGTCGGAGCTGTGCCGGGCGGAGAGCACCAGGATCGGCACCCGGGTCCAGCCCCGCAGCCCCTTGATCACCTCGACCCCGTCCATGTCGGGCAGGCCGAGGTCGAGGACGACCACGTCGGGGTGGCGGGCCGCGGCGAGCTCCAGGGCCTGGGCCCCATCGGCCGCGGCGTCGACCTCGTACCGGCGCGCCTTCAGGTTGATCACGAGGGCTCGGACGATCTGCGGCTCGTCGTCCACCACGAGCACCCGGGTCATTGGGGTCCTGCTTTCTGTCGTTCGGAGTGGTCCCCGGCTCCCGTCGGATCCGGGGCCGCTGTCTGTCCTGTTCCCGCCGCGGACGCCGCCCCCACGGCCGCATCCCGGTCCGGGGGCGGTCCGCCCGGGGGCCGCGCGGCGCCCTGCGGGCCTCCCCCGCGGTCGACGCCGCCCGGGCCCGGCCCGGTTCCGGCGGCCTCCCGCGGCGGCCCGTCCCCGGCCGGGGCGTCCCGGCCGGCCGCGCGCAGCGTGAGCACCATCGTCAGTCCGCCGCCGGGGGTGTCCTCGGCGGTGAGGGTGCCGTCCATCGCCTCGGCGAAGCCCCGGGCCACGGCCAGACCGAGGCCCACGCCGGCGCCGCGCGGGGCGTCCCCGTACCGCTGGAAGGGGGCGAAGATCCTGTCCTTGGCCGCGTCCGGCACCCCGGGCCCGCGGTCGACGACCCGGACCTCGACCCGGTCGCCGAGGAAGCTGGCCGCGACGAGCACGGGCTGTCCGCGGGGGCTGTACTTGACGGCGTTCTCCACGACGTTGGCCACGCTCCGCTCCAGCAGCCCCGGGTCCACGGCCACCATCGGCAGGGATTCCGGCACGTCCAGCAGCACGCTGTCCTCCGGTACGCCGCCGAGCGCCATCGGGACCACCTCGTCGAGGTCGATCTCCCGGATCAGCGGGGTCACGGTGCCGGTCTGGAGGCGGGACATGTCCAGCAGGTTGCCCACGAGGTGGTCCAGCCGGTCGGCGCCGTCCTCGATCCCTTCGAGCAGCTCGGCCCGGTCCTCCTCGGACCACTCCACGTCGTCCGAGCGCAAGGACGACACCGACGCCTTGATGGAGGCCAGGGGCGTACGCAGGTCGTGGCTGACGGCGGCCAGCAGGGCCGTCCTGATCCGGTTGCCCTCGGCCAGCCGTCGGGCCTCCTCGGCCTCCCCGACGAGCCGCTGGCGGTCCAGCACCACGGCGGCCTGGGCGGCGAACGCCCCGAGCACCCGGCGGTCCTCGGCCGGCAGCACCCGGCCGGACAGGGCCAGCGCCATGTGGTCGCCGATCGGCATGTCCACGTCGGCGTCCTCGGGCCGGGCGGCCGGGCTCGGGCCGACGCTCCCGGCGCGGGTCCAGGGCTCGACGTCCCCGGCCCGCTCCAGCAGGGCCACGGACTCCATCGCGAAGGTCTCGCGCACCCGTTCCAGCAGCGCGTCCAGGGCGGTCTCGCCGCGCAGCACGCTCCCGGCGAGGAAGGAGAGGATCTCGGACTCCGCGCGCAGCCGGGCGGCCTGGTGCGTGCGCCGGGCCGCCAGGTCCACCACGGAGGCGACCGAGACCGCGACCCCGAAGAACACGGCGATGGCCATGATGTTGCGCGGGTCGGAGACCGTGAACCGGTGTAGCGGAGGGGCGAAGTAGTAGTTGAGCAGCAGCGAGCCGAAGGCGGCCGAGGCCAGGGCCGGCCAGAGCCCGCCCACCAGCGCGGCCGCCACCGTCAGGGCCAGGAAGAGGAGCATCTCGTTGGCCAGGCCCGGGTTCGCGGTGATGTGCGTGAGCAGGACGCACAGCAGCGCCGGGAGGACCACCCCGACCAGCCAGCCGGCCACGATCCTGGGCCGTCCGAGCCGGGTGGTGGAGCGGGGCCCCGGCAGCCCGCGGCCCTTGGCCACCTCCTCGTGGGTGACGATGTGCACGTCGAGGTCGGGACCCGAGTCGCGGGCCACGGTGGCGCCCACGCCCGGCCCGAGCACGTATTGCCAGGCCTTGCGGCGGCTGGAGCCCAGGACGACCTGGGTGGCGTTGACCCCGCGGGCGAATTCCAGGAGGGATTCGGGGATGTTGTCGCCGATCACATGGTGAAACGTTCCGCCAAGGTCTTCGACCAGGGTCCGCTGGACCGCGAGCTCCTTCGGCGAGGCCGAGGTGAGCCCGTCGCTGCGGGCGATGTAGACGGCGAGGACCTCGCTCCCGGAGGCCTTGGCGGCCATCCTGGAGGCCCGCCGGATCAGCGTGCGCCCCTCCGGCCCGCCGGTGAGCCCGACGACGATCCGCTCACGGGCCTGCCAGGTCGAGCGGATGCCGTGCTCGCCCCGGTACTCCTGAAGGTAGTCGTCCACCCGGTCGGCCACCCACAGCAGGGCCAGCTCGCGCAGCGCGGTGAGGTTCCCGGGCCGGAAGTAGTTCGACAGGGCCGCGTCGACCTTGTCGGGCCGGTAGATGTTGCCGTGGGCCATCCGGCGGCGCAGGGCCTGCGGGGACATGTCGACGAGCTCGATCTGGTCGGCCCGCCGGACCACCTCGTCCGGGACGGTCTCGCGCTGGCGCACCCCGGTGATCGACTCGACCACGTCGCCGAGCGACTCCAGGTGCTGGATGTTGACGGTGGACACGACGTCGATCCCGGCCCGGAGCAGTTCCTCCACGTCCTGCCAGCGCTTGGCGTTGCGCGAGCCGGGGACGTTGGTGTGGGCGAGCTCGTCCACCAGCGCCACGGCCGGCCGCCGCGCCAGCACCGCGTCCACGTCCATCTCGGTGAAGGACGCGCCGCGGTACGCGAGCTCCTGGCGCGGCACCTGTTCGAGTCCGTGCAGCATCACCTCGGTGCGGGCCCGCCCGTGGTGCTCGACGAAACCGACGACACAGTCGCCGCCCCGCTCCACCCGGCGGTGGCCCTCCGAGAGCATGGCGTACGTCTTGCCCACACCGGGTGCCGCGCCGAGATAGATCCTTAGCCTGCCGCGTCCCATGCGCTCATTCTCCGGGACATCTCCGCAGTTCACGCACCGATCGCCGGCCCCGGACCCATCCCTGACGCATCCCTGACGCGCCGGTGGGCCCGGCGCGTCAGGGACGCGCAGGCCGGTGGGACCGGCGCGCGGAGCACGAAGGCCGGTGGGCCCCGCACTGCGGAGTGCGGGGCCCACCGGCCACGTGCGGTACCCCGATGGACCTCACGGTCCTCCGGGATACCGGGAGGTCAGCGGACCTCGGTGATCTCCGGGCCGCGCTCCAGCTGGCCCATGCCGCCGGAGAAGCGGGAGCCCTCCTGGTCCTCGGCCGTCTGCACGCCGTCCGGCACCATCTGGGCGTCGTTCGGCAGCTTCAGGACGATGGGGTCGCGCGGGGCCATCGGGCCCTCGCCGCGCAGGACGACGGTCTCCCGGAAGATGTTCTCCAGCACGCCCGCCGACTCGGGGCGCACCGCGCCCTGGCCGGAGATGACACCGCGCAGGAACCAGCGGGGGCCGTCGACGCCGACGAAGCGCACCAGCTGGGCGCCCGTCTGGCCGTCGGGCAGCGGAACGGGGACCTGCGCGCGCAGCTCCCAGCCCAGCGGGCCCTCGACCTCGTCGATGATGCCGCCCTGCTGGGTGATCCCCGAGGCGATCTCCTCGCGGACCTCCCCCCAGATGCCCTCCTTCTTGGGCGCGGCGAAAGCCTGAAGCTGCACCGCGCTGTCGCCGAGGACCACGGTCGCGGCCACGATCGCGTCCCCGGCGACCTCGACGCGCAGTTCCATGCCCTCGACACCGGGTACGAGGATGCCGCCCAGGTCGACGCGGCCGTCGGCCGGGTTCCCGGGCACCTCGGAAACGTCCCACGGGCCGTCGGGACGCGGAGCCGGAGGCAGGTTCAGCCTGCGCGGCTTGGTGGAGTCGAGTCCGTCGGCCGGCTCATCGGCGCGCACGCCGTCGACCTGCTCGGCCGCGCCGCCGTCCTTGACGGAGTCGTTCTTCTTGCGACGTCCGAACACGTCACTGTCCTTCCCGGTCGGTTACGACCGAAGCGTAGCCATTCCCACCCTGCTGACCAGCGCCGGATCCGGCCACGGCCGCATGACCGCCGGTGGAGCCGAACCCCCCGTCGGCCCGGGCCGAGCCGGGAAGCTCCTCCACCTCGTGGAAGCGCACCTTCTCGACCCGCTGGACAACCAGCTGGGCAATGCGGTCGAAACGCTCGAACCTGACGCTCTCGCGAGGGTCGAGATTGACCACGATCACCTTGATTTCCCCACGGTACCCGGCATCCACCGTCCCCGGGGCATTCACGAGCGCGAGCCCGCAGCGGGCGGCCAGGCCCGAGCGCGGGTGCACGAAGGCGGCGTACCCGTCGGGCAGCGCGATGGAGACGCCGGTGGGCAGGACGGCCCGCTCCCCGGGTTCCAGCTCGGCGGCGACGGTGGTCACCAGGTCGCAGCCGGCGTCGCCGGGGTGACCGTAGGACGGGAGGGGCACCTCGGGGTCGACGCGGCGGATCAGCACGTCGACGGGAGCATGGTTGTTCTGGGACATCAGGGGTTCACCTCGAAGGCGCGGGTGCGCCTGACCTGGTCCGGGTCGGCCATCGCCGCCCGGATCTCCTCGGGCCGACCGTTGTCGATGAAGTGGTCGACCTTCACCTCGATGAAGAGCGCGTCCGCGCGGACGGCGACCGGGCCGTCCGGGCCGCCTATCCGGCCCACCGCCGTGGAGTAGATCTTCCGTCCCGCGACGGCGGTGACCTCGGCCTCCAGGTACAGCACGGTGTCCACGGGCACGGGCCGCACGAAGTCCGTCTCCAGCCGGCCGGTCACCGCGATCACGCGCAGCAGCCAGTTCAGCGAGCCGAGCGTCTCGTCGAGAGCCGTGGCCAGGACCCCGCCGTGGGCGAGTCCGGGCGCGCCCTGGTGAGCGGGCCTGACGGTGAACTCGGCGGTGATGCGCACGCCCTCGCCCGCGCGGGCCTCCAGATGGAGCCCGTGCGGCTGTCCCCCGCCACACCCGAAACAGTGTTCGTAGTGCGCGCCGAGGAGCTCGCCGGGGGCCGGGGCGTCGGGATGCCGGACCGGCGCGGCGGCATCGGCCGGGGGCGTCAACGCTGTGTTTCGTCCACTCACAGCCGCTGACCTTACCCGCGCGGCTACCCGCCGGTCGCCTCGTGGCAGGCTTGCGTGTATGCAGCTCTCCCCCGCGCACCACGACGAACGACTGTCCGCCCCCCGCTCCTGGTGGGGCATCGCCGCCCTGACCGGGCTGGCGTGCGCGCTGACGCTGCTCCCGCTGGGCACCCTGCCGATGCTGGCCGGGCTGGTCGGGGGCACGGCGCTGGCGGCGCTGCTGGTCAGTTCGTACGGTTCCGCGCGCGTGCGCGTCGTCAACGGCTCGCTGGCGGCGGGCGAGGCCCGGATCCCGGTGACGGCGCTGGGCGAACCGGAGGTCCTGGACGCGGAGGAGGCCCGCGCCTGGCGCACGTACAAGGCCGACGTCCGCGCCTTCATGCTGATGCGCAGCTACGTGCCCACGGCGGTCCGCGTCGAGGTCACCGACCCGGCGGACCCGACGCCCTACGTGTACCTCTCCACCCGCGAACCCCGGGCCCTGGCGGCGGCGATCCGCGCGGCGCAGGCGGTCCCGGCGACCGGCGCCTGAGGGCCGGGCCGGGGCGTCCGGGGAGGGTCCCGGTCCGAGCGTCCGTGGGCTTCCGCCACGGCGAAGGCTCAGCGCGGCTCGTGCTCCGGACCCTCCAGTGCGGCTCTGCGTGCCCCGGGAAGGGGCTGGGAGGGGTCGTCAAGGGGCCGGGGCTGCGGGAGGTACTCCCAGGGCGCGGCCCGCCTGCGCAGGTCCGTACGCACCTTCTCGGCGAGTTTCCTGGTGTCCCGGCGGTTCATGACCGCGCCGACGGCCGCTCCGACCATGAACGGCATCAGGTTGGGCAGGTTGCGGAACATCCGCTTCATGATCTGCTGGCGCAGTTCGCGCTTCATCTGCCCGCCGAGCGCCGCGTTCAGCGTCGTCGGCTTGGTGAGGTCGATCCCGCGCTCCTCGGTCCATGCCGTCAGGTAGGCGGTGCTGCGGTCCTTCAGGGTGCCGGGCGGCCGCTGCCCGTAGACCTCGTGGAGTTCGGCGACGAGCTTGAGCTCGATCGCGGCGACGGCGGTGATCTCCGCGGCCAGCTCCGCCGGCATGGCGGGCGGAACCGGCAGCATCGCCGCGGCGCCGATGCCCGCGCCGACCGTGGAGGTGGCGTGGGCGGCCCCGGAGATCAGCTTGTCGGCCAGCTGATCGGGGTCCAGACCCGGGAACTGCGCGCGCAGGGTCGCGAGGTCCCGTACGGGAACGCGCGGTGCGTTCTCGATGATGCGGTCGGCGATGTACAGGGCGGCGGCCTTGGCGCCCTCGCCGCCCTTGCGCACACCGTTCTTGACGGCTTGCATCCGGCCGGCCCCGGGCTTGCGCTCCCGGGACCCCTCGTCGGCCGCTGTGGCCGGCGGCACCGCCTGGGCGGTGCCGTAGGGCACGACGGTCGTGTCGAGGGGCGGGGCGGCGGGGGTGCCGGGGCCCGTTTCCGGGCCCGTGGCCACCGCGCTCGTCTCCGCCGGACCGCCGGATTTCCGGAAGCGTCGCTTCCGAAAGGGCGTCGAGCCGGTCACCGCCGAGCCTCAGTCGCAGTCGCGACAGATCGGCTGACCGTTCTTCTCCCGTGCCAGCTGGCTGCGGTGGTGCACCAGGAAGCAGCTCATGCAGGTGAACTCGTCCGCCTGCTTGGGAAGGACCCGGACGGCCAGTTCCTCGTTGGAAAGGTCCGCACCGGGAAGCTCCAGGCTCTCGGCGCCGTCGAAGTCCTCGACGTCGACGTTCGAGGACGACTTCTCGCTGCGCCGGGCCTTCAGCTCTTCGATGCTGTCGTTGTCGACGTCATCGTCGGTCTTGCGTGGGGTGTCGTAGTCCGTTGCCATTTTTTCGCTCTCCCCCTCTGGGATTTAGCGGTGTCTCAGCGCACGTAACGCGCGAGAGGCCGGACTTGTGCCCGACCTGAGGCGGAGATTTTGCCTCACATCAAGGTCTGTTACTCAATCGACACCCAGCCGCACGCCCGAAGGAGCTTGTGGCTGGGATGACGACCGGGACCGTACACGGTCCGGGGGCCGTCTTGCACAAACGCCACCCCGTGTATTTCCCGCCACCAGGGGGGCCGGAAACCCGGACTTCCCGGGCTTTCCGGCCTCACCGGCATCACCGAACGCACATGACCGGACACTCGACACTGTGATCGATCACACAACTACCACCCGTCGCCCCACCCGGCCATTCCGCTGACAGCGAACAGGGTCCCGGGTGGATCAAAGGGGCAACGTGACACGCATCACGAGGCCACCACCCTCGCGCGGCGTCGCGAGGATGCGGCCGCCGTGCGCGCGCGCCACGGAGCGCGCGATCGACAGACCGAGCCCGACACCCTTGTCGCTGCCCGTGCGCTCCGTACGCAGCCGTCTGAAGGGCTCGAAGAGGTTGTCCACCTCGTAGGCGGGAACCACGGGACCCGTGTTCGAGACGAGGAGCACCGCCTGGCCGTGCTGGACCTCGGTCGTGACCTCCACCCAGCCGCCCTCCGGCACGTTGTACCGGACGGCGTTCTGCACCAGGTTGAGGGCGATCCGCTCCAGCAGGACGCCGTTGCCCTGGATCACGGCCAGTGCCCGCTCGCCGCGGATCTCCACGCCCTTCGCCACGGCCTCCGCGCGCGCCTGGTCGATGGCGCGCGAGGCGACCTCCGCCAGGTCGACCGGTTTGCGCTCGACGATCTGGTTCTCGCTGCGGGCCAGCAGCAGCAGGCCCTCGACCAGCTGCTCGCTGCGCTCGTTGGTGGCCAGCAGGGTCTTGCCCAGCTGCTGGAGCTCCACCGGTGCTCCGGGATCCGAGAGGTGGACCTCCAGCAGCGTCCGGTTGATCGCCAGGGGGGTCCGCAACTCGTGCGAGGCGTTGGCCACGAAGCGTTGCTGGGCCGTGAAGGCCCGCTCCAGGCGGTCCAGCATCTCGTCGAAGGTGTCGGCCAGCTCCTTCAGCTCGTCGTCCGGCCCGTCCAGCTCGATCCGACGGGTCAGGTCGGAGCCGACCACGCGGCGGGCGGTACGGGTGATCTTGCCCAGCGGCGAGAGCACCCGGCCGGCCATCGCGTAGCCGAAGGCGAAGGCGATGATGCTGAGGCCCAGGAGGGCCATCAGGGACCGGCGCAGCAGGTCGTCCAGGGCGTGCTTGCGCTGGTCGAGGATGCACTGTCCGATCGCGGCGTTGAACTGGTCGATCGACTGGTCGATGCCCACCCCGGAACAGGTGGTGCTGGAGACCTCGACCTTCTGACCGCCGACGATCTTGAACGGGAGCGCGTTGCCCTCCCGCAGCGCCTGGGCGGCCAGCAGGTAGATGATCGACAGCAGCAGGATCCCGGCGATCAGGAACATGCCGCCGTACAGCAGCGTGAGCCGTATCCGGATGGTCGGTCTCAGCCAAGGGAAGGGACCCTCGGGCTGGCCGGGGTCCCAGGTCGGTTTCGGTGGCGCCGTCGGTGGCGCAGGGGTCGCGGCCATCCGGTCAGATCCGGTATCCGGAGCCGGGCACGGTCACGATGACCGGCGGCTCGCCGAGTTTGCGGCGCAGGGTCATGACGGTGACGCGGACCACGTTGGTGAACGGGTCGGTGTTCTCGTCCCAGGCCTTCTCCAGCAGCTGCTCGGCGGAGACCACGGTCCCCTCGCTGCGCATGAGCACCTCCAGCACCGCGAACTCCTTCGGTGCCAGCTGGACCTCCTTGCCCTCCCGGAACACCTCGCGCCGGTTGGGGTCCAGCTTGATCCCGGCCCGTTCCAGCACCGGCGGCAGCGCCACCGTCGTGCGCCGTCCCAGGGCCCGGACGCGGGCGGTCAGTTCGGTGAAGGCGAAGGGCTTGGGCAGGTAGTCGTCCGCCCCCAGCTCCAGGCCCTCGACCCGGTCGCTCACGTCGCCGGAGGCGGTGAGCATGAGCACCCGGGTGGGCATGCCGAGTTCGATGATCCGGCGGCAGACGTCGTCCCCGTGCACCAGGGGAAGGTCCCGGTCGAGCACCACCACGTCGTAGTCGTTCACCCCGACGCGCTCCAGGGCCGCGGCGCCGTCGTACACGACGTCCACGGCCATGGCCTCCCGGCGCAGGCCGGTGGCCACCGCATCGGCGAGCAGTTGCTCGTCCTCGACGACGAGTACGCGCACGTCGTTTCCTTCCTTCGAGCCCAGAAGGGCACACGTGTATTGCGCCTCCATCCTGCCGGTTTCCGCCGTAAACCGGCTGTAAGGCGCCCCTGGGGCCGTCCGGGGACGGGTTTGCGGGGTGGATGAGGGGTGTGGATGGGGTGGAGGTGAGGATTCCCTCGTCTTACGAGGTTTCTGGGACCGGGGTGCCGGGGAGGACGTCAGCACACCCCAACCACTCCATGACGGCGGACTGCTCCGTGCTCGTCCGCCGCCGACCCACGAAGAGGGGGCGCACCCACCATGGACGCATTCACCGCGGGTCTTCTGCAGCGCATCAAAGCCACGCAGTCGGACCTCAGCAAGGCCCGTGAGACGGGCGACGACTACCTCGCGGATGTGGAGCAGGCCGAGCTGGAAGATCTCCAGCGGCTCGCGGCGGAACACGGCGTCGCCGTGACCGCCGCCTGACCCGTCGGCACCGGCACAGCAACACCCGGCACGAAAGCTCGAACGGGCCCCGGCCGCCGTCCGTGGCGGCCGGGGCCCGTTCCATGCCGTCAGTCGTGCCAGGCCCCGGCTTCCTCCAGCAGCGGCTGGAGCGAGGCGAACACCGCCGGGGAGGCCGCGAGCGTCAGCTCGCCGGAGGCGGGCTCCCCGGGCCGGCCGCCCGTCAGCGCGCCTGCCTCCCGCGCGATCAGCTCGCCCGCGGCCAGGTCCCACGGGTTGAGCCCGCGCTCGTAGTGCCCGTCGAGGCGCCCCGCGGCCACGTCGCACAGGTCCAGCGCCGCCGAGCCGCCCCGCCGGATGTCCCGCACCAGCGGGATGATCCGCCGCACGACCTCGGCCTGGTGGGCCCGCCGGGTCTGGACGTACGCGAAGCCGGTGCTCAGCAGCGCCTGGTCCAGCGGTGCGTCGGCCCGGCAGGCCAGCCGCTCGCCGCCCAGCCATGCGCCGCCCCCGAGCACCGCGTGGTACGTCTCGCCGCGCATCGGCGCCGCGACGACGCCGACCACGGTCTCGCCGCGGTACTCGGCGGCGATGGAGACGCCCCAGCTCGGCAGCCCGTAGAGGTAGTTCACGGTGCCGTCCAGCGGGTCGACGACCCAGCGGACCCCGCTCGTGCCCGGGGTGTCGGCACCCTCCTCGCCGAGCAGGCCGTCCTCGGGCCGGCGCTCCGCGAGCAGGCCCGTGATGAGCTTCTCGGCCGCGATGTCCATCTCGGTCACCACGTCGATCGGACTGCTCTTCGTCGCCGCCACCGCCAGGTCGGCGGGGCGCCCGTCGCGCAGCAGCTCACCCGCCTGCCGGGCGGCCTCCAGGGCCACTTCCAGCAGTTCGGCCTTCGACTCTTCGGAGATCACGTTCCCACTCCCTCACGCGTACGGGCTGTCCGCGCCCGCGGCGGCGGGCCGGGGCCCCCGCGCCGGGCAGCAGCCCACGGCACACAGATCATGACTCGGGCCCAGCAGGCCCAGCGCACAGCGCTCCACGCCCTCGCCCCGCTCCGCCGCGGCCCGCTCCAGCACGAGGTCGCGCACGGCCGCCGCGAACCGCGGGTCCGCGCCGACCGTCGCCGACCGGGCGACGGGCAGGCCCAGTTCGGCGGCCTTCGCCGTGGCCTCGGTGTCGAGGTCGTACAGGACCTCCATGTGGTCGGAGACGAAGCCGATCGGCACCATCACCGCCGCGGGGGCGCCCGCCGCGTGCAGGGCCTCCAGGTGGTCGCAGACGTCGGGCTCCAGCCACGGGACGTGCGGGGCGCCGCTGCGCGACTGGTAGACGAGCTCCCAGGGCCGCCCGGTTCCCGTCTCCGCCCGGACCGCGTCGGCGATCACCCGGGCCACGTCCAGGTGCTGCCGGACGTAGGCGCCGCCCTCGCCGTGCTCCTCGACGGGGCCCGAGGTGTCGGCGGCCGCGGTCGGGATGGAGTGGGTGGTGAAGACCAGGTGCGCGCCGTCGCGGACCTCCTCCGGCAGACCGGCCAGCGAGGCGAGCACGCCGTCGATCATGGGCTGCACGAAGCCGGGGTGGTTGAAGTAGTGCCGCAGCTTGTCGACCCGGGGCAGTTCGGCCACGCCCTCCTCCGCGAGGGTGGCCAGGGCGTCCGCGAGGTTCTCCCGGTACTGGCGGCAGCCCGAGTACGAGGCGTAGGCGCTGGTGGCCAGGACGGCGATGCGGCGCCTCCCGTCGGCGGCCATCTCGCGCAGCACGTCGGTCAGGTACGGGGCCCAGTTCCGGTTGCCCCAGTACACCGGCAGGTCCAGCCCGTGCCCGGCGAAGTCCTTGCGCAGCGCGTCCAGCAGCTCGCGGTTCTGCCCGTTGATGGGGCTGACGCCGCCGAAGCCGAAGTAGTGCTGCCCGACCTCCTTGAGCCGCTCGCGCGGGATCCCGCGCCCGCGGGTGACGTTCTCCAGGAACGGCACGACGTCGTCGGGTCCCTCGGGGCCGCCGAAGGACAGCAGCAGGAGGGCGTCGTAGGGGGCGGCGAGGCCTTCGGCCACGGGCGCTTCGGGGGCACGGAGCTGGTCTGACATGCCTCGAATCCTGCCACCCGGGGTTCGCCGTGGAGAACCGCCCGGTCCGCATCGCGGACGCGTCGCAGGTAAGGTGACCCTAAGTTCAATTGGCCGGACGGGGCTCCCGCGTCCGGTCCCCGTGCGGGTCCCGTGTCGGCGGTCGTAACCTGTATGGGCCGACGACGTCCCTTACGGAGACACCTTGCCCAGTCCCTATCGCGCGATCTTCGCGGCCCCCGGCACCAAGGGCTTCAGTGCCGCCGGCCTCATAGGCCGGCTGCCGATCTCCATGGTGGGCGTCGGCATCCTGACGATGATCTCCGAGATAACCGGGCGCTACGCGATGGCCAGCGCCCTCACCGGCACCCTGGCCCTCGCCGCCGCGGTCATCGGCCCCCAGGTCTCCCGGCTGGTGGACCAGTACGGGCAGCGCCGGGTCCTGCGCCCCGCCACGCTGATCTCCGTCGCCGCGGTCGCCGGGCTCCTGCTGGCCGCCGCGAACGGCCTCCCCGACTGGACCCTCTTCGTCTTCGCCGCGATCGCGGGCTGCGTACCGAGCGTCGGCTCGATGGTCCGCGCCCGCTGGACCACGCTCTACCGGGACTCCCCCCGCGAGCTGCACACCGCGTACTCCTTCGAGTCCGTCGTCGACGAGGTCTGCTTCATCTTCGGCCCGATCCTCGCCATCGGGCTCTCCACCACCTGGTTCCCCGAGGCCGGACCGCTGATCGCGGCCGTCTGCCTGCTCGTCGGCGTCTGGCTGCTCACCGCGCAGCGCTCCACCGAGCCCGCCCCGCACCCGCGCGAGGCGCAGGCGAAGCGCACCTCGGCCCTGCGCTCCCCCGGTCTGCAGGTGCTGACGGCCACCTTCGTGGCCACCGGAGCGATCTTCGGCTCCATCGACGTGTCCACCCTCGCCTTCGCCGAGGAGCAGGGCAACAAGTCTTCCGCCAGCTTCATCCTGGCCATCTGGGCGGCCGGATCCTGCCTGGCCGGCATCGTCTTCGGGCTGCTCCATCTCAAGGGCCGGACGGAACGCCGGTGGGTACTGGGCATCTGTGCGATGGCCGTGAGTATGATCCCCCTCCTACTGGCCGGGAACCTTCCGTTTCTGGCCGTGGCGCTCTTCGTCTCGGGCCTCGCCATCGCTCCCACGATGATCACCACGATGGCCCTGATCGAAGCGCACGTCCCACGCGCGAAGCTCACCGAGGGCATGACCTGGATCAGCACCGGCCTGGCGGTCGGGGTCGCGGTCGGCTCCTCCGTGACCGGTCTCGTCATCGACGCGGCCGGCGCCCAGCGCGGGTACGTCGTCTCGATCGCGGCGGGGACGGCCGCGGCGGCGGTGGCGTTCGCGGGTTACCGCCGGCTGACGAGGCCGGCGCAAGGGGAGGAGCCTTCCACCGATGGCGACGGGGACAGCAGCGCAGAAGCACCGGCGGACCACGTGGCATAACTGGGCGGGCAACATCACCGCCACGCCCGCGCGGGTGGTGAGCCCGGCCTCGGTCGGGGAGCTCCAGGAGGCGGTCCGCAGGGCCGCCGAGGAGGGGTTGCGGGTGAAGGCGGTCGGCACCGGCCACTCCTTCACCGCGGCGGCCGCGACCGACGGCGTGCTCGTACGGCCCCAGGCCCTGGCCGGGATCCTGTCCGTCGACCGGGCCGCCGGGACGGTCACGGTGGCGGCCGGCACGGCCCTGAAGGACCTCAACCGGGCCCTGGCCGCCCAGGGGCTGTCGCTCACGAACATGGGCGACATCATGGAACAGACCGTGTCCGGCGCCACGAGCACCGGCACCCACGGCACCGGCCGGGACTCGGCCTCGATCGCCGCCCAGATCCGCGGCCTGGAACTGGTCACCGCGGACGGCCGGGTCCTGGCCTGTTCGGAGAAGGAGAACCCGGAGGTCTTCGCCGCCGCCCGGCTCGGCATCGGCGCCCTCGGCATCGTCACCGCCATCACCTTCGCGGTCGAGCCGCTCTTCTTCCTGACCGCCCGTGAGGAGCCCATGGCCTTCGACCGGGTGACCGCCGAGTTCGACCAGCACGTCGCGGAGAACGAGCACTTCGAGTTCTACTGGTTCCCGCACACCGGCAACTGCAACACCAAGCGGAACAACCGCAGCCAGGGCCCGGCCGCCCCGCCCGGCGCCGTCAGCGCCTGGGTGGAGGACGAACTGCTCTCCAACGGCGTCTTCCAGGCCGTCAACTCGCTGGGCCGCGCCGTCCCCGCGGCCGTCCCCGCGATCGCCCGGGTGGCCAGCCGCGCCCTGTCGGCGCGCACCTACACGGACATCCCGTACAAGGTGTTCACCAGCCCGCGCCGGGTGCGCTTCGTGGAGATGGAGTACGCCCTTCCGCGCGAGCGGCTGGTCGAGGCGCTGCGGGAGCTCAAGGCGATGGTCGACCGCTCCCCGCTGCGGATCAGCTTCCCCGTGGAGGTGCGCACGGCACCGGCCGACGACATCACCCTGTCCACGGCGTCGGGCCGGGAGAGCGCGTACATCGCGGTGCACATGTACAAGGGCACCCCGTACCAGGCCTACTTCACGGCCGCGGAGCGCATCTTCACCGCGCACGGCGGACGGCCGCACTGGGGCAAGGTGCACACCCGGGACGCGGAGTACCTCGCCGGGGTCTACCCGCGCTTCGGGGAGTTCACCGCGCTGCGCGACCGGCTGGACCCGGACCGGGTGTTCGGCAACGACTACCTGCGGCGCGTGCTCGGCGCGTGAGCCCCGGGGGGCGCCCCGCTCAGGGGGTGCGCTCAGGGGGTGCCCCCGCCCTGCGGCTGCGGCTGCGGGCCGTCGGAGCCCGATCCCGTTCCGGTGCCGGAGCCGGAGTCCGTTCCCGTGCCGCCGGTACCGGCTGTCGGGCCGGGCGGGGTGGCGGACTTCGAGGGCGCGGCGTCCGGGGAGGCCGACGGGGCCGGGGCCGAGGGCGTCGTGGAGGGCGTCGCTCCCGGGCCGGGGCTCCGTCCGCCGGAACCGCGGGAGGCCGAGGGGTCCGGGGAGGTCCCGGACCCGGGGGTCTTCCCGTCCTTGCCCCCGCGCTCGCCGGCGCCGCCGCCGTCCCGCCCGTCCCCGGAGGGCGCGGGGCGGTGGTCGGGGGCCTTGCGCGAGCCGCCCGACAGCAGGGTGCCGCCGTCGCTGCTGATCGAGGTTCCGGCGACGGCCTCGTAGGTCCCGAGGCCGCCGATGGCGAGGGCGAACGCCGCCCCGGAGGCCAGCGCCGTCCGCTTCCAGCCCCGTACGCGGGTGCCGTGCACGGTGGCCTCGCCGAACTCCTCCGGGATCCCGCCGGGGCCGGGCGCCCCTGCGGCCTCGGACGACGGCGCCCGGCGGGCCGCGGGGCGGGCGCTCCCGCGCAGTTGGTCGCCGGTGCGCCGGAAGACGTGCTGGATGACCGGGCCGCCCGCGGTGGCGACCACGCTCACCACGCCGGCGCCCAGGATGGTCCCGTAGACGCCCAGTTTCGAGGCGAGCAGGGCCGCCGCGACGGTCGCCAGGGAGGAGCCCGCGATCTGGGTGACGCTCAGATCGAGCTTCCGGCCTCCGGACTCCTCCGGTTCGCTTTCCCCCGCCGCCTTCTGACCCATCGCCATCCCGGGTGTGTCCTGCCTCTCGCGCTTCTCCTCTTCCAGCAGTTACTGACACCTGGGCGAAAGGGATAGTTCCGTTTCTGGGGATTCTGTGAAGCAAGACACCCGAAAACGGACCGGCGTGCAGGTGGGCCCCCTCGCGGACCCGATTTCGGGCAGCCCAACTCCCGCCACCCCGGACAAGTTCGGCGGCGCGGCGGTCCACCCAGGTGGCCCGAATGGAGTACTGTGGCGAGCCCTGGGGCCGTCCTTCCTTACGGATGTCCGGACTCGGGAGAGGGGCCGACTGATGGAGAAACGGCACTCAAGACCGGTGATGCCGCGGTATCGCACGGGCTCCTGCTGCGCACAGTAACCATTCGGTCACTGTGCGTGCCCAACAGGTAACCGTGCCATAACGTCGATCAAGGGCGCATGCCCGACACGCCGGTTTAACTCGGCAAGGTTGTGGCAGGCTGCACCCGGGCAGGCCACACTCGACTAGCGGAAGCAGCGACGCACGTGACGTCGGCAGGCACCACCCGGGAGGTCCCCATGCCCGAACTGCGTGTCGTGGCCGTCTCAAATGACGGCACACGACTGGTGCTCAAGGCTGCGGACAGCACGGAGTACACGCTTCCGATCGACGAGCGGCTGCGGGCTGCCGTGCGCAATGACCGCGCGCGCCTGAACCAGATCGAGATCGAGGTGGAGAGCCACCTCCGCCCCCGCGACATCCAGGCACGGATACGGGCCGGTGCCTCCGCGGAGGAGGTCGCGCAGCTCGCCGGCATCCCGGTCGACCGGGTCCGCCGCTTCGAGGGTCCCGTCCTGGCCGAGCGCGCCTTCATGGCGGAGCGGGCCCGCAAGACCCCCGTGCGCCGCCCCGGCGAGAACACCGGACCGCAGCTCGGCGAGGCCGTGCAGGAACGGCTCACCCTGCGGGGGGCCGACAAGGACTCCGTCCAGTGGGACTCCTGGCGCCGCGACGACGGCACCTGGGAGGTGCTGCTGGTCTACCGGGTGGCCACCGAACCGCACTCCGCGAGCTGGACGTACGACCCGCCGCGCCGGCTGGTCGTGGCCGTGGACGACGAGGCGCGCTCCCTGATCGGCGAGGCGGACGACCTGCCCTCGACCCCGGAGCCGACCTTCCCCTTCGTGCCGAGGATCGCCCGGCTGCCGCGCGACCGGCCGCTGGACCGCACCCTGGACCGGCCGTTGGACCGTGCCCTCGACCGGCAGCTCGAACGGGTCGAGGGGCGTGCCGTCCCCGCACCCGTCCCGGAACCGGAGGAGGAGCGGGACACGCTGACCAGCCTGCTGGAAGCGGTCCCGAGCTTCCGGGGCGACCTGGTGGTCCCGGACCGCACCGACCGGACCGAGGTCCCCGCCGAGGAGGCCGAGAGCGAGGAGCCCCCGGCCGCCGCCTCGGCCGGCGCCGGCACCGCGTACGCCGACGTGCTGATGCCGCGTACGGTGGCGGGCCACCGCGACCGGCTGACCGGAACGACGGACCGGCAGGCCGAGGCCGACGGGGTCCGCCCCGGGCGCCGTGCGGCGGTGCCCAGCTGGGACGAGATCGTCTTCGGCACCCGGCGCAAGAAGCAGGAGTAGCCGCCGGGCCGGCGCCCCCGAGGGAGCGCCGGCCCGGCGCGCACCGTCAGGGGTTCGGGCCGGTGGCCACCGGTCGCGCCGGGTCCGAGGACCAGTGCGACCAGCTGCCCGCGTAGAGGCCGGACCCGATTCCCGCCACTTCCAGGGCCAGTACCTCGTGCGCTCCGGACACCCCGGAGCCGCAGTACACGCCCACCTCGGTGTCCCCGGTGGCACCCATCCGGGCGAACCGTGCGCGCAGGGTCTCGGCCGGCAGGAACAGGCCGTCCGGGCCGACGTTCTCCGTGGTCGGGGCCGATACGGCGCCCGGGATGTGGCCGCCGACCGGGTCGATGGGCTCCACCTCGCCGCGGTACCGCTCGCCGGCGCGGGCGTCGAGCAGCAGTCCCGTACGGGCGAGCGAGGCCGCCGCGTCGGCGTCCAGGAGCCCCCGAGCACCCGGGTTTGGCTTGAAATCGCCCTCCACGGGAGTGGGCGTGTCGGCGGTCACCGCGCCGCCCGCGGCCGTCCACGCCGCCAGGCCCCCGTCCAGGACGCGCACGTCGGGGTGACCCGTCCAGCCCAGCAGCCACCAGGCACGTGCGGCGGCCCAGCCCTGCCCGCCGTCGTACACGACCACCGGCACGTCCGAGCGGACCCCGGCGCGGCGCATCACGGCGCCGAAGGCCTCCGGGTCCGGCAGCGGGTGACGGCCGCCCGACCCGGGCGGACCTGCCAGTTCACGGTCGAGGTCGACGTACACCGCGCCGGGCAGGTGCCCGGCCTCGTAGGCGGGGCGCTGGTCGGGGCCGCCCAGCTGCCAGCGGATGTCCAGGAGCACGGGCGGCCGGGAACCGGCCATCTCGCTCATCAGTTCGGAGGCCGAGAGGATCGCAGTCATGGGCTCATCTTCCTCCCCCGCCCGGACCCGCGTAACAAGCCGGACATGGACGGGCAGCAGTGATTCGGTCACTCTGCTCCGGGCCGTCGCCGCCCGGCCAGGTCGGGGCGCGCCGGGTCCCGCGGAGTGGAAGCATCAGCGGGTAACAGGGACACGACGGCAGGAGACGGCTGACATGACGGCGGCAGCGGGGGTTTCGCAGCGCCCGCCCGGCACACCGTGCTGGGTGAGCCTGATGGTGCACGGACTCGGGAACACCGAGGACTTCTACACGGACCTCTTCGGCTGGGAGTACGAGCCGGGCCCGAACCAGCTGGGGCCGTACGTACGGGCCCTCCTCGACGGCCAGGAGGTGGCGGGCGTCGGGGAGATGCCGCCGGACCGGCACCTCCCGGTGGCCTGGACCACGTACTTCGCCACCGATGACGCGGACGCCACCGCCGAGGCGATCCGCTCCTGCGGCGGAACGGTCGCGGTCGGACCGCTGGACGCCGGGGCGGCGGGCCGGATGGCGATCTGTTCCGACCCGCTGGGCGCGATCTTCGGCATCTGGCAGGCCGGCGCCCATCCGGGCACGCGCCGGCCGGGGGTGCCCGGCACCCCGGTGTGGAACGAGCTGGTCACCCAGGACACCTCGACGGTCGGCAAGTTCTACCAGCACGTCTTCGGGCACGAGACGGAGGAACACCCGGCCTCGTCCACCGACTTCGACCACGTGACGCTGCTCCTGGGCGGACGTCCGGTCGCCGCGGTGCACGGGGTCGGCCGGTCCCTGCCGCACGACCGGGGGCCGCACTGGATGACGTACTTCGAGGTGGCGGACACCGACGCGGCCGCCGCCCGGGTGACCGAGCTGGGCGGCCGGGTCGTCACGCCGCCCCGGGACGGCGTCCGCGGCCGGGTGGCCACCGTCGCGGACCCGGAGGGCGCGGTCTTCTCCCTCGTCCGCACGGACGTCCCGGCCGGCTAGTCCACCGGAGCCGGGCGCCCCGGGATCAGGACGCGGGGGCGTCGAGGGCCCGCAGGTCGGGACGTTTGGCGCTGCGGCCGTCCCCGGAGGACGCGCCGCGCAGGCGGCGGCCGAGCCACGGGCCGAGGAACCCGGCCGTCCAGCCGACTTCGGCCGCCGCGCTCCGGAGCAGGCCCGGGGCCGGGCGGGGCGGCAGCGGGTGGGCCCAGGTGCCGTCGTACCCGGGCACGGCGAGGGCTTCGGCCAGGGCGGCGGCGATCCTCGCGTGGCCGAGGGGGCTGGCGTGGAGCCGGTCCGTGCTCCACATCCGGGGGTCGTGGGCGGCGTCGGCCCGACCGGTTTCGGCCACGGCGACCCCGTGCCGGGCGGCCGCGGCACGGATGTGCTCGTTGATCTCGGCCACCCGGGGCGCCAGCGGCCGGGCCATCGGCGCGATCCGTGCCACGTCGGGGAAGGTCACGGTCGCCACCCGGGTTCCGGCGGCCGTGAGCGCGGCGAACATCTCCTCCAGGTGCCCGGCCGTGGCGGCCGCGTCGAACCGGGGCCTGAGCAGGTCGTTGACCCCGGCGACCACGGTCGTCACGTCGGGGCGCAGGGCGAGGGCGGGGCCCAGCTGCTGCGCGTGGACCTGGCCGGCGAGGCGGCCGCGCACGCCGAGGTTGGCGTAGAGCAGGCCGGGGTGGGCGGTCGCGAGGTGCGCGGCGAGCCGGTCGGCGAAGCCGCGCAGGCCGGTCGCGTCGTCCCCGTCCCCGAGCCCTTCGGTCTGGCTGTCGCCGAGGGCGACGTAGCGTACGGGTTCAGCGTTCGGCACGGGCTGCCTGCCTCTCCTTGAGTACGGCCGCGATCCTCAGGCACCAGTCCCGGTGGCCCTGTTCGAAGGCCAGGCCGCGCAGGCAGGTCAGGTAGCCGCCGATGCGCTCGCCCCGGAGCAGGTACTCCGCCTCGTCCACGGGGCCGCGCATGGTGCGCAGCATCGCGCCGAGCAGTTCGATCTTGGCCGCCGCAGCGGCGGCCCGCTCTTCGAGCTGTTCGATCACCGGTCCGGTGCCGATGCGGTCGGCGCTCTGCACCTTGACCAGCAGGTCGTCACGGATGAAGGAGGGTTTCGGCGGCGCCTCGGCGAACCGCTCCAGCTCGGCGCGGCCGGCGTCGGTGACCCGGAACAGCCGCTTGTTGGGCCGGCTCTCCTGGACCACCTGCCGGCCCTCGACCAGTCCGTCCTGTTCGAGCTTGGCCAGTTCGGCGTAGAGCTGCTGGGGCAGGGCGTGCCAGAAGTTCGCGACGCCCACGTCGAAGGCCTTCGCCAGCTGGTACCCGCTGTACTCGCCGTCGAGCAGCGCCGCCAGGACCGCGTGTTTCAGGGCCATCCCGCCCGGCCCCCTTCCCTTTGATCGTCCGCCGCTGCATCATACTCAAAAAACTGACTAGTCACATTCTTGAGTAGCTGCCGCATTCCCGTGTGTTCCGAGCACCTGGAGGGGTCATGGAGACCGCCGAACGCTTCCGCACCGCCGTGGAGAAGCGCGATCTCAGCGCGCTGGACGATCTGTTCACCGAGGACGTCCGGTTCTACAGCCCGGTGAAGTTCACCCCCTTCGAGGGCAGGCCGATGGTGCTGGGCCTGTTCGGCGTGCTCCTGCGCGTCTTCGGGGACCTGCGCTACCTGGGCCGGCTGGACGGCGCCGCCGAGACGAGCGCCGACGGCGGGGAGGCCCCGTCGGTGGTCCTGCCGTTCCGGGCCGTCGTGGACGGGAAGCAGATCCACGGCATCGACCTGCTGCAGTTCGACGGGGCGGGCCGGATCAAGGAGTTCACGGTGATGGTCCGCCCCCAGTCGGCCGTCCACGCCCTGGGGCAGGCGGTCCTGGCGGGCCTGGTGGCCGACGGCCTCGTTCCCGATCCCGCGGCCGGCCAGGGCGCCTGACGGACCGACACGCGCGCGGAAGGCCTTTCCTGCCGGCCCGGCATCTACTTGCTAATGTGGCAAGTAGATGCCGGGCCGGCACGTTTCAGGGAGGCCCGGCGACGAGCGGGAGGACTTCGTCATGGGGGAACGGGCCGACGCCATCGCGTCGTTGAAGGGCATCGCGCGGATCGAGGACCGCGCGCGCGGGAGGAGCGGCTGGTACGCCGCCTACCTGTGGGTCTTCGCCGGATGGCAACTCTTCCTCGTTCCGGTGGTGTTGCTGTGGCACGGACGGACGGGCACCCTCGTCGGCACGGTGGGCAACGTGGCCGTCGTCATGGGCCTGTCCCTGTTCGCGACGCGGCAGCCCGTGGTCCCGCGCGGCCACGGCGGCCGCCACCTCCGGGTGATCGGCACCTGGGCGGTCGCCTACGTCACGAGCCTGCTGCTCGGTTACGCCGTCTTCCGCGACTCCACGGCCTTCGCGGTCGTGGCCGCCCTGGCGTGCGCACTGCCGGCGGCCGCCGCGGCCCGGCGTGAGGCGCGTTCCGCGTGACGGACGGGACCTCGGCGGGCGCGGAGCGGGTTCCGCACCCGCGCCACGCGCTCGCCCCGCTGCTGGGCTCGGCCGTACGCCTGTCGGTCGTCGCCGCGCTCGCCCCGGTGCAGAAGGCCGAGTTCGGCTACGTACGGGACCTGGTGGAGATCACCGACTCCGCGCTGTCGAAGCAGGTCTCGCGGCTGGAGGAGGCGGGCTGGGTGACGGTGGAGAAGGGGCAGGTCGGCCGGCGGCCGCGGACCTGGCTGGCGCTGACCGAGGAGGGGCTGGCCCGCTACCGGCGCCACCTCGCCGCCCTCACCGCCATCGCGGGCACGGACGGCCCCGGCCCCGGCGCCGCCCGGGACTGACCCCGGGGACCCGGGGGCGCAGGCGGGACCGGGGTGCCGGTCGGGGCGCGGGCCCGCAACCCGGTTTGTGTGAATAGCCGACCACGTGATCAACCACGGCGAGTCGGCTTCTGCGAAGGGCATCCGATGCCACGTTCACCGAGGAAGTCCCCCGGTCGCTCCCGCCGGCGGACGCTGGGCGCCGTCGGCGTGGCGGCGGCGTACGGACTCCTGCCCCTGACCGCCGCCTTCGCGGCCGTGCCGGCCCCCGGGGACGCGGACCTGGCCGTGGCGGGCGCGCTGCGTCCGAACGCCGCCGCGGGCGCCGCCCGGGAACACCGGGAGGCGGCGGGCGCGGTGGCGCGGGAGACCTACGACTACGTCCTGACGGTGACCAACCGGGGGCCGTCCGCGGCCCGGCAGGTACGCGTCACCGACCGGCTGCCCGCCTCGCTGGAGTTCGCCGCCTCCCGCGACGGCTGCTCGGTCAGCGGCCGAACGGTGACCTGCGGTCCGCCGGCCGCCCTGCCGGTGGGCCCGTCGCACAGCTGAGTGATCACCGTACGGCTGGCGGCCGACTACCGCAGCGACGGCGGCGACATCGTCAACGATGCGGTCGTCGGAGCCGACACCCCGGACCCGGACGGGCTGGACAACACGACCTCGCTGACGGGGCTGAAGATCCCGCCGATCGCGCGGGCGGCCGACCTGTCGCTGCGCAAGACCGCCCTGCTCGCGAAGGGGCGCGAGGACGTCCGTCCGGGCGAGAAGTTCACGTACCTGATCACGGTGCACAACCAGGGCCCGGCGACGGCGCGGCAGGTCACGGTCACCGACCGGCTGCCGTCCTCGCTGGCCCTGCTCTCCTCACCGGACGACTGCGCGGTCCCGAAGGGCGAGGACCGGCTGGTGGTGTGCCCGCCGCTCGCCCGCCTGGCGGCCGGTGGGAGCGCGGAGTTCAGGATCACGGTCCGCGCGGTCACCGGGGAGCGGGGCCGTCCGCCGGGCCGCTCGTGCGCGCCGATCGAGAACGTCGCCCGCGTCACCTCGGCGAGCTTCGACCCCGACCCGTCGGACAACGCCAACGAGCGGGGTACGACGGGCCCCGGCGGCGGCCGGCTGTGCCTGGTGTCCGACCGGGACGAGGGCCACCACGGCGGCCGTGGCGACCTCGCCGATTCGGGGGCCCGGGTCCCGGTCGGACTGCTGTGGGTCTCGGCCGCTCTGGTGACCGGTGGCGCGGCCCTGCGGACGGCCTTCCGCCCCCGCGCGTGACCGCCGGTCCGCGGACGGGGCCCTCACCGAGCGAGCAGACGAGGAACGTTCCGGAATGACCATGCCCTGGAGTGCCCGGTGGCGCAGGGCCGCCGCCCCCTACTGTGCGCGGCGGCGCTGCTGCTGCCGTCACGCGGCGGCGGACGGCCGGCCCGACGGCCCGGGACCGCGTGCGCTGGCCTACGGCAGCGACCTGAGGAACACCGCCCAGGTCACGGCCGACAACATCGACCCCGCGAGCGAGAACGACGAGAGCACCGCCGCCGTGCCCGGCGGCCACGTCACGGATCCGTCCGCGGACCTCGCCCTCACCAAGGACCGTCACCTGCGGTCCGCTGCCCCGCCTGGCGCCGGGCGCCTCGATCACCTGGGTGATCAAGGTGAAGCTGGATCCGGAGTACACGGGCAACGGCTCTGACATCCGCAACACCGCGACCGTCGACGCGCTGACCGCCGACCCGAGGCCCGCGAACAACACGAGCGCGGCCGCCGGTCCGCCCGAAGGCACGGTCAAGACCCCGACGGCCGACCTGGAGGTGGGCAGGACGACCCCGTGACCCGCTGATCCCCTGATCCGCTGATCGCCGGAAGGCCGGCGGGGCTCCGCGCCCCGCCGGCCTTCCTCACGCGCGGGTGCGGTGCGTCCTCACCGGGCCCACGGCAGGACGCGGGTGCCCTCGACGCCGGGCACGGAGGCCACTCCGTCCGCGCGCATGGCGACGTGCGCCCGGGCCGCCCGCGGGGCGTGGACCTGGCGGACGACGTCCGGCGGCAGGACGACGGTCTGCCCGGCCCCGACCTCCTCGATGCGGCCCGCGCAGGTGATGTGCAGGGCGCCCTCGGTCACGGTCCAGACCTGCTCGCGGCTGACACTGTGCTCGGGGCCGGTCCTGTCGGCCTCGATCTCCACGGTCCAGGTGCTGAGTTCCGCGCTGCCCCGGCTGGGGGCGGCCAGCCCGGTCATCCGGGCGTTCGGGGACTCGACGACGTTCTCGGCGGTGGGGGTGATCACGTGCACGGCGGGCTCCTCGGTGGAGGTGGTGACGTTCAGGGAGTCTCCCTGGATGCGCTCGGGCTATTTTTACTACGGACGTAAATTTAGCCAGCCGCAGAAGGTCGGTCAAGAGCATTTTTACTACGAGGGTAAGATTTGCCCATGGGCACCGAGATGGGACTCCGCGAGTCCAAGAAGCAGGAGACCAGGCGGCTGATCTCCGACTGCGCGACCCGGCTCTTCATCGAGCAGGGCTTCGAGCAGACCACCATCGCCGAGATCGCCACCGCGGCCCGCGTGGCCAAGAAGACGGTGACGAACTACTTCCCGCGCAAGGAGGACCTGGCCCTCGACCACTACGAGGTCTTCACCCAGGGCCTGGCGCGCAGCGTCACGGAACGCCTGCCCGGCGAAGAACCGCTCACCGCCCTCAAACGGACGTTCCGCGCCGCGCTGCTGGAACACGACCCGGTCGTCGGTTTCACCGGACCCGCGTTCGCCCGTATGGTCGCCGACAGTCCCACCCTCACCGCCCGCCTGCGCGAACTGCACGACGAGCGCGAGGAAGCCCTGGCCGCGGCGCTCGGCGCCGCCGTCCCGGACACCACCGCGGCGATCGCCCCCCGGGCCGCCGCCGCCCTGATCTCCGCGGCGGACCGGCTGCTGTTCCGGCGCATCCAGGAACTCACCCTGGCCGGCCACGACGACGACCGGATCGAGGCCGTCCTCCTCACGGAGGCCGACCACCTGCGCGCCCTCCTCGGAGCCGCGCTCGGCAACGACCCCACCGGCACCGTCTGGTGACCCGGCCGGTCCGGTCAGGCGGGGTTGACCGGGAGGACGTCCGGGGAGAGGGCGCCGGCGCGGGCCGCGGCCGAGGTCATGCGGCGGCGGTGGTGGCGGCGGCACAGGACCTCGTAGCCGATCTCCCCCGCCGGGCGGTTCACGTCACCGACCACCACCTGGGCGCCCTCGACCACCATCTCCCCGCCCACCGTGCGGGCGTTGTGCGTGGCGCGGGCCCCGCACCAGCACAGGGCCTCCACCTGGAGCTGCTCCAGGCGGTCCGCCAGCTCGATCAGGCGCTGCGAGCCGGGGAACAGCTTCGTGCGGAAGTCCGTCGTGATCCCGAAGGCGAACACGTCCAGGCCCAGGTCGTCCACGATGCGGGCCAGCTGGTCGATCTGCTCCGGCGCGAGGAACTGCGCCTCGTCCACGATCACGTAATCGGCCTTGCCGCCCTTGGAGAGCTGCGCCACCAGGTACGCGTACAGGTCCATGCCCTCCGGCGCCTCCACCGCCTCCGTCACCAGGCCGAGGCGGGAGGACAGCTTGCCCTCCCCCGCCCGGTCGTCACGCGTGAAGATCACACCCTGCAGACCCCGCGCATCGCGGTTGTGGGCGATCTGGAGAGCCAGAGTGCTCTTTCCGCAGTCCATCGTTCCGGAGAAGAACACCAGCTCGGGCATGGGAGGTACGGGACCTTTCAGGTCTGGGAGGGGGAAGGGGAAGCAGGGCGGGCGGGGCGGCTCAGGTGCGGACTTCGAGCAGCGGGACCAGCTGTTCGGCCGCGGTCATGGAGCCGTGCATGCCGGTGAGGGCCGACTCGTTGGGCTCGTTGCGCGACGCGGTGATCGCGACGTCGGCCTGGGCCGCGGCGATCACGTCGCCGATCCGTCCGAGCACCCGCTCGTCGCACTCCCCCGGAGCCCCGAACCAGCCCAGTTCCAGGGCCTCTTCGCGGCTCGCGACCCAGAAGCGGTCGCCGAGCACCTCGCGCCACACGGTCAGGACGTCGGCCTCGGCGCCCGGTACCGCGTAGACGTGCCGGGCCCGGCCCTCGCCGCCGAGCAGGGCCACGCCCGCACCCAGCTCCCAGTCCTCGTCGAAGTCGATCCGGGAGTCCTCGTCGAAGGGGACGTCGACCATGCCGTGGTCGGCGGTCACGTACAGGGCGGTGCGCGGCGGCAGCTGCTCCGCGAGCCGCTGCACGAGCCGGTCGACGTACATGAGCTGGCCCCGCCAGGCGTCCGAGTCCACGCCGTGCCGGTGGCCGGCCCCGTCGAGCTCGCTGTAGTACGTGTACACGAGCGAGCGCTCCCCGGCGGCGAGCTGGATCGCGGCGAGGTCCATCCGCTCCTCCCCGGTCATCCGGCCGTGGAAGGTGCCGCCGCTGAGGGCGATCTGGGTGAGCGGGGTCCTCTGGAAGTTCGGTGCGGACACCTGGGCGGTGTGCACCCCGGCCGCGTCGGCGAGCTGGAACACCGTCGGGTACGGCTGCCAGGGCTTGGGCGGGGTCCACGGCTGCCAGCGGAGCTGGTTCATCAGTTCGCCGGAGGCCGGGTTGCGCACGGCGTAGCCGGGCAGGCCGTGCCGGGCGGGGGGCAGGCCGGTGCCGACGGAGGCCAGCGAGGTGGCGGTGGTCGCCGGGAAGCCCGCGGTGATCGGACGGCCGGTGCCGCCGCGGGAGCTCGCGAGGAGGGAGGTGAGGAAGGGGGCGTACTCCGGGTGGGCCTTGATCTGCTCCCAGCCCATGCCGTCGACCAGGAAGACGCAGTTCCGGTCGGCCGGGGCCAGCTCGGTGATCCCCGCGGCGAGACCGGGCACGCCCTGTCCGGCCGCCAGGGTCGGCAGCAGGTCGGCGAGGGAGCCGGTCCCGTAGTGCGGGACCGGGGCGCCGGCGAGGTCGAGGATTTCCGGGTCGTCCTGCCAGTTCGGCGGCGCGGAGTACGACATCAGCGGGCGGGGGTGGCGGTCGCCGCCGTGGCTTCCGAGAGGGCCTGGGCGAAGACGAGGGTCTGGCGGACCGTCTCCGGTCCGTCGCCCGCCTCGCTGACCCGCAGGCTGAGGTCGTCGGCCGTGGAGTTGCCGGTGTAGCCGTGGTCGGAGTCGCAGTTCGGGTCGCCGCAGGCGGCGGGCTCCAGGTCGATGCGCGAGACCGCGCCCCAGCCGATGGTCAGCACGACCTCGCGCGGCAGCTGGCCCGGGGTGTAGGACTCCGGGTTGGCCACGACGCGGCTGAGGACCACGGAGGAGATGCTGGACAGCTTGACCGACTCGGTGGAGGTCGTCGCGTACGGGGACGGGGACCCGGCGTCGGCGGCCTGCTCGTCGGTGTGGCTGACGATGAAGCGGTTGCCGGTCAGGACCAGCACGGTCACGTGCCGGCGCACCTCGTTGGAGTCGAAGGTGGTCTCCTGGTGGACCAGGTACGACGAGATCGGCTCGCCACCGACGGCGGCCTCCACCGCCTCGGCCACGAGGGCCGGGTAGTAGCCGCTGCGCTCGATCGCCGCGCGGAGCAGCCCCTGGGTCGTCGTACCGGATTTCGCCATGAGGTCCATCCTAAGGCCCGTACGGCGTCCCCCTACCTGCCCGGCGCTCAGTAGCTGGGCAGGGTGCGCGGGCCGAGGTCGGTCCGGGCCGGCGGGTGGGCCACGCGGACGGTGGCGCTGAGCACGGAGAGGCCTTCCGTGGCGACGACGACCGGCTCCAGGGCGACCGCGGTCACCTCGGGGTGGTCGTCGACGAGCCGGGACAGGCGCAGCAGCAGTTCCTCCAGGGCGGGGGTGTCCACGGGGTCGCTTCCGCGCCAGCCGAAGAGGAGCGGCGCGGTACGGATGGAGCGGATCAGCGCGGCCACGTCGCGGTCGGTGGCGGGGACCAGGCCGTGCGCGGTGTCGCCGAGGAGCTCGGAGGCGACTCCGGCGAGCCCGAAGGACAGGACGGTTCCGGCGGCGGGGTCGACGACGGCGCGGACGACGGTGTCCACCCCGCGCGGGGCCATCGCCTGGACGACGGGGAGCAGCTCGCCGGGCTTGCCGAGGGCCTCGGTGAGCTCCTCGTAGGAGCGGCGCAGCTCGGCCTCGGTGGTCAGGTCGAGACGTACGCCTCCCAGGTCCGCGCGGTGGCGCAGGTGCGGGGCGGTGGTCTTGAGGGCGACCGGGTAGCCGAGGACCCGGGCGGCGCGGACGGCGGCGTCGGGGCTCGGGGCGGGCAGGACGGGCCGGACGGGGATCCCGTAGCGGCCGAGCAGGTCGCGGGCGTCGGCCTCGTCCAGGGTCAGGGCGGTCCCCTCGGGCACGCCGTCCAGCAGGGCGGCGAGGCGGGCCGCGGCGCCGCTCTCGTCGATGTCCTCGTACTCGGGGACCTGTCCGGCCTCGGAGTTGGCCCGGCGCCACTCGGCGTACCGGACGGCCTCGGCGACGGCCTTCACGGCCCGCTCCGCGGCGGGGTAGGCCGGGATCCGGCGGGCCGCCTCCCGGGGCGCGCCGCCGGGGGCCGGGGCCTGCGCCGGTGCCGGGGCGGTGGCGGCCGTCTGGTCCGGCGCGGCGGGGCCGGGCGGGGCGGGGGGCGCGGCCCGGACGGCGGACAGGGCCTCGACCAGCTCGCTCAGCTCCACGTGGACCACCGCGACGGGCTTGCCGGGCACCTCGGCCGCGGCCTGCCGCAGCGCCTCCGCGAGGTCGTCGGCGAGCGTGCGCTCGCTCACCCACGGGATGGCGTTGACGACAACGGTGTCGCAGTCGTCCGAGGCCAGGGCGGCGGACAGGGCGGCGCGGAAGTCGGCCGGGGTGGCGGCGGTGGTCAGGTCCTGCGGGGGCAGCGGGCGCAGCCCCTCGGTCAGGCAGGCGTCGTAGGTGAGCACGCCGAGGGACTCGGAATTGCCGAGGATGGCCACGCGGGGGCCCGCCGGGAGGGGCTGTCCGGCCAGCAGCAGGCCGACGTCCACGAGCTCGGTGACGGTGTCGACGCGGATGACGCCGGCCTGCCGGAGCAGGTCGGAGACCGTGGTGTCGGGGAGCCGGGTGCCGGGGACGAGGTGTCCCGCGGGGGTGTGCCGGCCGCCGCGGGCGACGACCACCGGCTTGACGGCGGCCGTGCGGCGGGCGAGGCGGGTGAACTTGCGCGGGTTCCCGAGGGTTTCCAGGTACAGCAGGGCCACGTCGGTGGCCTCGTCGTCGTACCAGTACTGGAGGATGTCGTTGCCGGAGACGTCCGCCCGGTTCCCGGCGGAGACGAAGGACGACAGCCCCTCGCCGCGCCGCAGCAGTCCGGACAGCAGGGCGATCCCGATGGCGCCGGACTGGGTGAACAGGCCGATCCGTCCGCGGGCGGTGGCGGGGGCCGGGGCGAGGGAGGCGTTGAGTTCCACGGCGGGGGCGGTGTTGATCACCCCGAAGGCGTTGGGGCCGATCAGGCGCATCCCGTAGGAGCGGACCTGGCGGACCAGTTCCCGCTGGCGGGCCAGTCCGGCGGGGCCGCTCTCGCCGTACCCGGCCGAGAGCACCACCAGGCCCTGTACGCCGTGCTCCCCGCAGGCGGCGACCGCGTCGGGGACCCGCTCGGCGGGGACGGCGATCACGGCGAGGTCGACCGGGGCGTTGATGTCGGCGACGGTGCGGTAGGCCCGTACGCCGTCCAGCAGGTCCCCCTCCATGCCGGGGGCGCGGGCCTCGTTGACGGCGTAGAGGTGTCCGTGGAAGCCGCCGTCGCGCAGGTTGCGCAGGGTGGCGGAGCCCACGCCGGATCCGGAGCGGCTGACGCCGACCACCGCGACGGAGCCGGGGGCCAGCAGGCGCTGTACGGAGCGGGCCTCGGCGCGCTGCTCGCGGGCCCGCTGGACGGCGAGGGACTCGGCGGTGGGTTCGAGGTCGAGGGTGAGGTGGACGGAGCCTTCCTCGAAGCTGCGCTTCTGCTGGTAGCCGACGTCCGTGAACACCTTGATCATCTTGGTGTTGGCGGGCAGCACCTCGGCGGCGAACCGGCGGATGCCGCGTTCGCGGGCCACCGCGCCGATGTGCTCCAGCAGGGCGGAGGCCACCCCGCGGCCCTGGTGGGCGTCCTGGACGAGGAAGGCCACCTCGGCCTCGTCGGCGGGCGCGGAGGCGGGACGGCCGTCGGGGCCGATGCGGTCGAAGCGGACGGTGCCGATGAACTCTCCGCCGATGGTCGCGGCGAGGCCCACGCGGTCGACGTAGTCGTGGTGCGTGAAGCGGTGCACGTCGCGGTCGGAGAGGCGGGGGTAGGGGGCGAAGAACCGGTAGTACTTCGACTCGTCCGAGACCTGCTCGTAGAAGCTGACCAGCCGGCCCGCGTCCTCGGTGGTGATGGGGCGGATCCGGGCGGTGCCGCCGTCGCGCAGCACGACGTCCGCTTCCCAGTGGGCCGGGTACGAGGGGTCCGACGCGGTGGTCATGGAGCCACCCTAAGGGGCGATGCGCCCCGGTGGACGGGCGTGCCCGACGGGTGGGACCGCATGCGCGCGGCGGATACGACACACCGGGGCGAACCAGTGCAAGCTGGGGAGGGTCGAACGGCGGTGGATCCGGGCCGGAAGTCGGTCCGAGCAGTCCGGGTGTCGTGAGAGACTGGTCTAGACAACCGTAAGAACCTGAAGGGCATCACCATGGCAGAGCGCCGCGTCAACGTCGGCTGGGCCGAGGGCCTGCACGCTCGTCCCGCCTCGATCTTCGTCCGCGCGACGACCGCTTCCGGCGTCCCGGTGACCATCGCGAAGGCGGGCGGCGACCCCGTCAACGCCGCGTCCATGCTGGCGGTCCTGGGCCTGGGCGCCCAGGGCGGCGAGGAGATCGTGCTCGCTTCCGAGGCCGACGGCGCGGACGCCGCGCTGGACCGCCTCGCGAAGCTGGTCGCCGAGGGCCTTGAGGAGCTCCCGGAGACCGTCTGACCCTTCGGGTCCGGTACCCGTGAAGCCGCAGTCCCCCACCCCGGGACTGCGGCTTCACTGTTTTCCGTACGGTTTTCCGCCCCGCCCGGCCGCGCGCATTCACCGCTACGGACCGACCACGGGAATTCAGCCGCCCGAATTGGGCGCCGCAGGAATTCCCACCCAGGAATTCAAGGACGGCAGGACGGCGGGCGGAATCACCTGTGGCCGGAAAGCGCGCACGCCGCATTCGCCCGCCCGGCATATCCCTTTGTATACGCCGGGATTGTTAATGCCGGCCGCTCGCCGTGTGTACGGCAGGTTGCGAAGTCCTCACCCGCGGCCGGTGCGCCGCGGCCGCCCGTTCCGCGTGCTGCGCGGTGAGGGCCGCGGCCCGCTCCGCGTCCCCGCGCGCCACCGCGTCGACGATCGCCGCGTGCTCCGCCCAGGAGTCCACGGGCCGCGCCGGGGCCTCCACCACGTACATCCAGGCGATCTTGTGCCGGGTCTGGGTGAGCAGGGCGATCAGCCCGGGGCTGCCGGACGCCTGGGCCAGCGTCTCGTGGAACCAGCCCCCCAGGGCCCGCAGGTCCTCTCCCTGCGCCTTGCGGGCCCGCTCCCGGCCCAGCCTGACCAGCCCGCGCAGGACCTTCAGGTGGGCCTCGGTGCGCCGGCGGGCGGCCCGTGAGGCGGCCAGCGGCTCCAGCAGCATCCGCAGCTCCAGGAGGTCGGCGGCCTCCTGCGCCGTCGGCTCGGCCACACAGGCGCCGGCGTGCCGACGGGTGGTGACGAAGCCCTCGGACTCCAGGGTGCGCAGCGCCTCGCGGACGGGGACCCGGGAGACGCCGTAGCGGCGGGCCAGGACTTCCTCGGTCAGCCGGCCCCCCGGCCCGAAGAAACCGGAGACGATGTCGTCGCGGATCGCTGTGCATACCGCGTGCGCAGGAATACGCAAGGCCGGACCTCCGCAGGATTAACCGCCGGCACCGTCGCCGGATTCTTGACCGTGCTGCGACTCTATTGCAGCACACGATAATTTCCGATGACGGCCCGATATCCGAAACATTTCACTGCGCCGGGGGACGCGAAGAAGGCCCCGGCTCGGAGAGCCGGGGCCTTCTTCGTACTGCCGCAGTGCGCGGTGCGTGCGAGTCAGATGCCCACGCCGTGCTGGCGCAGGTACGCCAGCGGGTTGATGTCCGTGCCGTAGGTGGCGCCGGTGCGGGCCTCGAAGTGCAGGTGCGGGCCGCTGGAGTTGCCCGTGGAGCCCGACAGGCCGATCTGCTGGCCCGGGGTGACGGTCTCGCCGACGGAGACGCTCAGCGAGAGCAGGTGCCCGTACTGGGTGTACGTACCGTCGTTGTGCTTGATGACGATGTTGTTGCCGTACGCGCCGCCCCAGCCCGCCTCGACGATGGTGCCCGCGCCGACGGCGTGGACCGTGGTGCCCTCGTCCGCGTGGAAGTCGATGCCCGTGTGGCTGCCGGAGGACCACATGCCGCCACCCGCGCCGTACTGGGTGCTGACGTAGGAGCCGTCGACGGGGGCCACGAAGGTGTTGAGGCGCTTGCGGGCCTCCTCGCGGGCGGCGCGCTCGGCGGCCTCGCGCTCGGTCTTCTCCTTGGCCTCGGCGGCCCGCTTGGCCTCGGAGGCCCGCTGCTTGGCGTCGGCCTCGGCCTGGGCCTGGGCGGCGACGGCCTCGGCGGCGACCTGCTGGGACTCGGCCTGGACCTCGATGTCGTCCTGGAGGCCGTCGGCGACGACGACGGCGTTCTGGCCGGTGTCCTCGACGGAGGGGGCGCTGTTGTCCGCGGCGAAGGCCGGGGCTGCAACGGCGGCGACCACACCCGTGGTGGCGAGGGCGGCTATGCCGGCGTAGCCGGCGGTCTTGCGGCTCAGACGGCTGGAACCACGGTGCTTGCCGGGAGCGGCGGTACGACTGCCAAACGCCATGAAGGGGCTGGTCCTTTCCTTCCCTCTCGCCTACCGGGTTAGCTGACGGGTTCGGAGCAGGAAGGTCTCCTACGGGCCCCTCTTGCGAGGTGGTCCGATTCACCCCAGGGACACATGTGGGTCCCCGGCTCCCCAGGCTCGCGCCTGACGGGGACTCGGCGATTGCTGCCCGGTGCCGCGAGTGCGGCGCGCACAACTGACGGACAGCAAGGGCGACGCTAGGCGGATCATCAGTCGATCGCCAAACAGACGAGCGCTTTTGTTGCGTACGCCACACCGCATAACCGCAACCACGGCGGTAAAGCGGACAAAAGGGGTCCCGGCGGTGACACTGCCGGGACCCCTTGTCGTACTCCGGTGCCAGGGGGTCTTCAGCCCCGAACACCGACGCCACGGACGTCAGTTGGTGACGACGGTGACCTCACCGATGCCGAGGGCCCGCACCGGCTCCTCGATCTGCGCGGCGTCGCCCACCAGGATCGTGACGAGCCGGTCCACCGGGAAGGCGCTCACGACCGCCGAAGTGGCCTCGGCCGTACCGGTTTCGGCCAGCCGGGCGTACAGCCGCGCCTGGTAGTCGTCCGGCAGCTCCTGCTCCACCTGGTCGGCGAGGGTGCCCGCGACGGACGCCGCCGTCTCGAACTTCAACGGGGCCACGCCCACCAGGTTCTGCACGGCCACGTCGCGTTCGGCGTCGGTCAGGCCCTCCGCGGCGAGCGTGCGCAGCACCTTCCAGAGGTCCTCCAGCGCCGGACCGGTGTTGGGGGTGTCCACCGACCCGCTGATGGCGAGCATCGAGGCGCCCTTGCCGTCGGCGGTGGAGCGCAGCACCTGGCCGAAGGCCCGCACCCCGTAGGTGTAGCCCTTCTCCTCGCGCAGCACCTTGTCCAGGCGGGAGGTGAGGGTGCCGCCGAGGCAGTACGTGCCGAGCACCTGGGGCGCCCAGACGATGTCGTGCCGGTCGGGACCGGTCCGGCCGATCAGCAGCTGCGTCTGGACCGCTCCGGGCCGGTCCACGATGACCACGCGGCCGGTGTCGTCGGCCGTCACGGGCGGAACGGGCAGCGGCTCGGCGGAGTTCCCCGTCCAGGTGCCGAGGGTGTCGGCCAGCACGGCGTCCAGGTCGATGCCGGTCAGGTCGCCGACGACCACCGCGGTGGCGGTGGCGGGGCGCACGTGGGCCTCGTAGAAGGCCCGTACGGCCGCGGAGTCGATCCGGGCGACGGTCTCCTCGGTGCCCTGGCGCGGGCGGGACATGCGCAGGGTGGCCGGGAAGAGCTCCTTGGAGAGCTGCTTGGCGGCACGGCGCTGCGGGTTGGCCAGCTCGTGCGGGATCTCGTCGAGCCGGTTGCGCACCAGGCGGTCGACCTCGCTGTCGGCGAAGGCGGGGGCGCGCAGCGCCTCGGCGAGCAGACCGAGGGCCTTGTGCAGGCGGGAGGCGGGCACCTCCAGCGAGACCCGCAGGCCGGGGTGGTCGGCGTGCGCGTCGAGCGTGGCGCCGCAGCGCTCCAGCTCGGCGGCGAACTCCTCCGCGGAGTGCTTGTCGGTGCCCTCCGACAGGGCGCGGGCCATGATGGTCGCCACCCCGTCGAGGCCCTCGGGCTCGGCGTCCAGCGGGGCGGCGAGGTTGATCTCGACCGCGACGACCTGCTGGCCCGGGCGGTGGCAGCGCAGCAGGGTGAGGCCGTTGTCGAGGGTGCCGCGCACGGGGGCCGGGAAGGCCCAGGGCTTGGCCTCGCCGGCCTGCGGGCGCGGGTGGAAGGTCATCGTGACGGCTGCGGTGTCGCTCACTGCTCCGCCCCCTCGTTCTCGTTCTCGTCGGACTCGTCGGAACCGGGCAGCGGCTCGTAGACCAGCACCGCGCGGTTGTCGGGGCGCAGCCGGGCGGCGGCCACGGCCTGCACCTCCTCGGCGGTGATGTCCAGGACCCGCTGGACGGCGGTCAGCGCCAGCTGGGGGTCACCGAACAGCACCGCGAAGCGGCACAGTTCGTCGGCCCGGCCGGCGACGGTGCTCAGCCGGTCCAGCCACTCCCGCTCCAGCTGCGCCTGGGCGCGCTCCATCTCCTCGGCCGTGGGGCCCTCGGCGGCGAACCGCGCGAGCTCCTCGTCGACGGCCGCCTCGATGGCGGGCACCTCGACGCCGCTGGAGGTCTTGACGTCCAGCCAGCCCAGCGAGGGCGCGCCGGCCAGGCGCAGCAGGCCGAAACCGGCCGCGACGGCGCTCTGGTCGCGGCGCACCAGGCGGTTGTGCAGGCGGGAGGACTCGCCGCCGCCCAGTACGGTCAGCGCCACGTCGGCGGCGTCGCACTCGCGGGTGCCGTCGTGCGGCAGCCGGTAGGCGGCCATCAGCGCGCGTGCCGGGACCTCCTCGACGATCTCCTCGCGCAGCTGAGCGCCCATGACCTCGGGGAGCGAGCCGTCGCGCGGCGGCTGCTTGCCGTCGTGCGCCGGGATGGTGCCGAAGTACTTCTCGACCCACGCGAGCGTGGTCTCGGGGTCGATGTCGCCCACGACCGACAGGACGGCGTTGTTGGGCGCGTAGTACGTACGGAAGAAGTTGCGCGCGTCCTCCAGGGACGCGGCGTCCAGGTCGGCCATCGAGCCGATCGGGGTGTGGTGGTACGGGTGGCCCTCGGGGTAGGCGAGGGCGGTCAGCTTCTCGAAGGCGGTGCCGTACGGCACGTTGTCGTAGCGCTGGCGCCGTTCGTTCTTGACGACGTCGCGCTGGTTCTCCATGGACTCCTCGTCCAGGGCGGCCAGCAGCGAACCCATGCGGTCCGCCTCCAGCCACAGGGCGAGCTCCAGCTGGTGGGCCGGCATCGTCTCGAAGTAGTTGGTGCGCTCGAAGCTGGTGGTGCCGTTCAGGGAACCGCCGGCGCCCTGGACCAGCTCGAAGTGCCCGTTGCCCGGCACGCTCGCCGAGCCCTGGAACATCAGGTGCTCGAAGAGGTGAGCCAGACCGGTCCGGCCCTTGACTTCGTGGCGCGAGCCGACGTCGTACCAGAGGCAGACGGCGGCGACCGGGGTGAGGTGGTCCTCGGACAGCACCACGCGCAGGCCGTTGGCCAGCCGGTGCTCGGTCGCTGTCAGGCCGCCGGAGCCGGCCTGAGCTGTGGCCGTGTGACCCATGGGCATGTGGTCCCTTCGATCGCGATGCAGAGATTTCTGTCAGACCTGCCACTGTATGCAAGCGCGTCGGCCACCGGAGAAGTTCCCGGGTCACGCCCCGGACCTCGTCCGGGGTGTCCCCGGGGTCGGAGTCGGCGTTGTCGGCGCCTCGGGCCACAATGGTCCGCGTCGACACCCGCCCGGACGGACCCGTCCGGCACCCGTACACCCCGAACCTTGGTTAAGGAGCCGCGCAGCGATGGCCCGCCGCAGCACGAAGACCCCGCCGCCGGAGGACTTCGAGGAGAAGATCCTCGACATCGACGTCGTCGATGAGATGCAGGGCTCCTTCCTTGAGTACGCGTACTCCGTGATCTACTCCCGTGCCCTGCCCGACGCCCGGGACGGCATGAAGCCGGTGCACCGGCGCATCGTCTACCAGATGAACGAGATGGGCCTGCGCCCCGACCGCGGGTACGTCAAGTGCGCCCGTGTCGTCGGCGAGGTCATGGGCAAGCTCCACCCGCACGGTGACGCCTCGATCTACGACGCCCTCGTGCGCATGGCCCAGCCCTTCTCGATGCGGCTGCCGCTGGTCGACGGCCACGGCAACTTCGGCTCGCTCGGCAACGACGACCCGCCGGCCGCGATGCGTTACACCGAGTGCAAGATGGCCGACGCCACGTCGCTGATGACGGAGTCGATCGACGAGGACACCGTCGACTTCACCGCCAACTACGACGGCCAGGAGCGCGAGCCCGTCGCCCTCCCCGCGGCCTACCCGAACCTGCTGGTCAACGGCGCCTCCGGAATCGCCGTCGGCATGGCCACCAACATGGCCCCGCACAACCTCGGCGAGGTCATCGCGGCCGCCCGCCACCTGATCCGCTACCCGGAGGCCGACCTGGAGGCGCTGATGCGCTTCGTGCCGGGCCCCGACCTGCCCACGGGCGGACGGATCGTCGGCCTCTCCGGGATCAAGGACGCCTACGAGAACGGTCGCGGCACCTTCAAGATCCGCGCCACCGTGGCCGTGGAGGACGTGACCCCGCGCCGCAAGGGCCTGGTCGTCACCGAACTGCCCTTCACGGTCGGCCCCGAGAAGGTCATCGCGAAGATCAAGGACCTGGTCGGCTCGAAGAAGCTCCAGGGCATCGCCGACGTCAAGGACCTCACCGACCGCTCGCACGGCCTGCGCCTGGTCATCGAGATCAAGAACGGCTTCCACCCGGAGGCCGTACTGGAGCAGCTGTACAAGCTGACGCCGATGGAGGAGTCCTTCGGCATCAACAACGTCGCGCTGGTCGACGGGCAGCCGCTGACGCTGGGCCTCAAGGAGCTCCTGGAGGTCTACCTCGACCACCGCTTCGAGGTCGTGCGGCGCCGCAGCGAGTTCCGCCGCGGCAAGCGGCGCGACCGCCTGCACCTGGTCGAGGGCCTGCTGGTGGCCCTGCTCGACATCGACGAGGTCATCCGGATCATCCGGGACAGCGACAACTCCGCGCAGGCCAAGGAGCGCCTGATGGAGCGCTTCTCCCTGAGCGAGATCCAGACCCAGTACATCCTCGACACCCCGCTGCGCCGCCTCACCCGCTTCGACCGGATCGAGCTGGAGTCCGAGCGCGACCGGCTGACGGGCGAGATCGACGAACTGACCGGGATCCTCGACTCGGACAGCGAACTGCGCAAGCTGGTCTCCAGCGAACTCGCCGCCGTCGCGAAGAAGTTCGGCACCGAGCGCCGCACCGTGCTGCTGGAGTCGGCGGGCACGGCGGTCGCCGCGGTCCCGCTGGAGGTCGCGGACGACCCCTGCCGGGTGCTGCTGTCGTCCACCGGTCTGCTGGCCCGTACGGCCAATGCCGACCCGCTGCCCGAGGAGGAGGGCGGCTCCCGCGCCAAGCACGACCTGATCGTCTCGCAGGTCGCCGCCACCGCACGGGCCGACGTGGGCGTGGTGACCTCCTACGGCCGCCTGCTGCGGCTGTCGGTGATCGACCTGCCGCAGCTCCCGGACACCCACGCCGCACCGAACCTGGCGGGCGGCGCCCCGGTCGCGGAGTTCGTCTCCGGGCTGGAGGCCGACGAGACGGTGATCTGCCTGACCTCGCTGGACGAGTCCTCTCAGGGCCTGGCCCTGGGCACCGAGCAGGGCGTGGTCAAGCGGGTCGTGCCGGACTACCCGGCGAACAAGGACGAGCTGGAGGTCATCACCCTCAAGGAGGGCGACCGGATCGTCGGCGCGGTCGAACTGCGCACCGGCGAGGAGGACCTGGTCTTCATCACCGACGACGCCCAGCTGCTGCGCTACCCGGCGGGCCAGGTGCGCCCCCAGGGCCGTCCGGCGGGCGGTATGGCGGGCATCAAGCTCGCCGAGAACGCCAAGGTGATCCACTTCTCGGCCGTCGACCCGGCGCGGGACGCCGTGGTGTTCAGCGTGGCGGGCTCGCACGGCACCCTGGACGACTCGGTGCGCTCCGGCAAGCTGACCCCGTTCGACCAGTACCCGCGCAAGGGGCGCGCCACCGGTGGTGTGCGCTGCCAGCGCTTCCTGAAGGGCGAGGACCTGCTGGTGCTGGCCTGGGCGGGCAACGCCCCGGTCCGCGGCGCCACCGCGAACGGCGCTCCGGCCGCACTGCCCCCGGTCGACCCGCGCCGCGACGGCTCGGGCGCCGCACTGCCGGCCGACGTCCAGGCACTGGCGGGCGCCGCGCTGTAACGGCGGGTGCGGGGCGGGCGGTCCGTGCGGATGCCGGGCCGCCCGCCCCGCGACCCGACTACTGTTTTCCCGGTACACGCGGGTGGGGGGAGAACAGAGCTGATGAGTCGTCGGTCGAGCGGATTGATCGGGGTCTGGGCGGAGGCCCAGCGGCAGCAGCAGCGGACGCAGCTGATCCAGCAGCGCGAGGCCGAGCGCCGGCAGCGGGCCTACGAACGGGACGCCGCCCGGGACCGGCGGGAGCAGCAGGCCGCCTACAGACAGCACCGGGAGGCCGAGGCGCGCCGGCGCACCGAGCAGCTCGAAGCCGAGGTCGCCGCCCTCCAGGGGCTGCTGGCCACGGGCTGCCGGGCACCGGCGTTCCGGATGGCCTCCCTGGTCCGTGACGAGCGGCTCGAACCCTTCAACCCCGGCACCCTCGCCCACCCGGTGCCGATGCCCCAGCTGCACCAGTTCCAGCAGCAGAGCAGCGGCTGGACCCTCGGCTCGGGGCGTCGCGCCCAGGCCGAGCGGGAGGCCCACGACCGGTATACGCAGGCGTGGCAGGCCGCGCACGCCGCCGAGCAGGAGCGGCTGCGGCAGCTGGCCGCGTACCGGCAGCAGTACGACCGGTGGGCGGCGGAGCAGCTCGCCGGGATCCGCCGCCACAACGGCGGTCTCACCGAACTGGCCGACGCGCTGCGCGCGGGCGATCCCGAGGCGGCGGTGGAGTACTTCTCGGCGGCGCTGTACGCCTCCACGGCCTGGCCCGAGGAGCTGCCCCGCCAGGTGTCGGCGGCGTACGACCCGGCGGCGCGGCAGCTGGTGCTGGACTGGGAGCTGCCCCGGTACGAGGCGGTGCCGGAGACGAAGTCCGTGCGGTACGTGGCGGGCACGGACCAGGACAAGGAGACCGCCCGGCCGGCGACGCAGCGCCGGGCGCTCTACCGCGACCTGCTGGCCCAGTGCGTCCTGCTGGTGCTGCGCGAGGTGTACGCGGCGGACGAGTTCGGGGCGCTGGAGTCGGTGGTCGTCAACGGGTTCGTGGACGACCACGATCCGGTGACCGGCCGGGAGGCACAGCTGGTCCTGACGACCGTGCAGGCCCCGCTCTCCGCCTTCTCCGGGCTGCGGCTGGAGCAGGTGAGCGCGGTGGACTGTCTGACGGACGGCCTGCGCGGGCAGTTGTCGGCGCGGCCGGACCAGCTGACGGCCGTACGGGCGGGCCGCAGGCCGGGTGAGGTCGGCGGCGCCGGCGGTGTCGTCAGCCACGGCGGGCACGCGGACGGGGAGGAGGAGCCCGACCTCTTCCAGATGGACCCGATCGCCTTCGAGAACCTGGTCGCGGAGCTGTTCCGGGCGATGGGCATGGAGGCGGTGACCACGCAGCGGTCGGGAGACGGCGGTGTGGACGTGGAGGCGCTGGACCCGGCTCCGATCCGGGGCGGGCGGATCGTGGTGCAGGTCAAGCGCTACCGGAACACGGTGCCGCCGACGGCCGTGCGTGATCTGTACGGCACGGTCCAGGACAAGGGGGCGAACAAGGGGGTGCTGGTCACCACCGCGTCCTTCGGGCCCGGGTCGTACACCTTTGCCAACGGCAAGCCGCTGGAATTGGTTCCCGGGGCCGAACTGGTCGAGCTGCTGCACCGGTACGGGCTGCGGGGGCGGCTGGGCGGGGGCGCCCGGGAGGCCGGCGTACCGGCGCAGCGGGGGGCCGGACGGAACGCGGGGACGGCCGCGCGGAGCTCGGATCCGGCCGCCGACACGGTCCCGGCCCTGCCCCTGGCACCGCCGCCGCCCGTCGCGGCCGACCGGAACGTGCTGGGGATGTCCTGGTCGGGCCGGGTCGCGCTCGACGTGTGCGCGCTGGTCTGCGAGGGCAACCGGGTGCTGAGCGAGGACCACTTCGTGTTCTTCAACAACCCGCAGACCCCGGACGGTTCGGTGCGCTCCCGTCCGCACACGGCGCCCGACAAGGCCGCCGTCGAGGTCGGCTTCGACGCCCTGCCCCGGCGTGCCGACCGCCTGGTCCTGGTCGCCGCGATCGACCCGGAGGCCGATCCCGACGCGGACCTGGCGGGCTTCACCGACGCCCGGATCCGGCTGCTGGACGCGGCCGGAGGGGAGATCGACCAGCTGGAGGTCTCGGACGGCAGGGCGGGCGAGACGGCCCTGGTCCTCGGCTCCTTCCGGCGCCGTCCGAACGGCGACTGGAAGTTCGTGATCGGCGGCAAGGGCTACCGCGGCGGCCTGGAGGACCTGCTGCGGGAGTACGGGGTCGAGGTGGCCTGACCGGCGCGGTCGCCCGGTGCGGCCGTGGCCGTCAAGTCCCGCCGGGGCCCGTCCCGTCGCGGAGTCCACGGCCGTGGGGGACCGCGTCCCGGGGCCCGGGTTCCCGGGCCCGCTGTGCGCGGCGGGTCGCGGTGCGGGCGCCCAGGGGGAGGGCCGCCGCCAGGGAGGCCGCGGCCAGTGCCCCGGCCCCGGCGGCCGGCCAGCCCACGGCGGCGCCCGTCGGCGGGGGCCCGAACCGCGGCTGGGCCACGCCCTCCGGGTCCAGGGTCACCTGCGCCGTGCTGCCCACCGGGTGCTCCCGGGCCCAGTCGGCCCCGCGGAAGAAGCTGGGTGACGCGGCGAGGGTGAGGTCGCGGCCGTCCTCCAGCCGTACGTCCGCCAGGTGCACCTCCCCCGTGTCGGGGTTCCCACGGGTCCGGACGGCGGTGACCACGGCCGGGTGGGCCACCCCCCGGTCCCGCAGGATCTCGTCGGCGGCCCGCGCCGACCAGCCGTACGCCAGCGTGACAGTCCCGGCGTAGAGCACCCCGGCGGCGACCCCGGCCGTCCGCACCCCGCGCGGGCTCAGCCCCGCGGAGGCCGCGAGGAGGCCGAAGCCGACGATCCCCGCCAGGGCGAGGTACATCCAGGCCAGTCCCTGGACGCGCGACAGGCCGGAGTCGGCCCGGGTGTGCAGGTCCCACAGCATGAACAGCCGTGCCAGCCCGGTGAAGACGCCGATGAGGGCCGCCGCCCACACGCCCGCCCAGATCCCGGTCCACGTCCCCGCCCGGCCCGCGAGCCGCCGGTCTTCCCCGTCCGCGCCCATCCGCCCAGCGTCCCGGCGACACCCGGCGGGCGTAAGGGCGCCGACCGGACCGGCCGTCGGGCCCGGCTCACCCGCCGGATCCGGGGTCCCCGTCCGGCCCGTCCCCGTCCGGCCCGTCCCCGTCCGGCACGCCCTCCGCCCGGTCCGCCCGGTCCACGTACCGCAGCACGCCCCACATGCTCTCCGGCGGCACGCTCCGCGGGTCCGCCTCCTCGCAGTCGGCCAGCTCGTGCAGCAGCCCCGGCCCGTCGAGGGCGGAGCCGATCAGGACGAGCTGCGTCCGGCGCGGCTCCCCCCGCCCCCAGGGGCCGGGGGTGAAGCGCAGGAAGCGGCCGACCGAGTGGACCTCGTAACGCTCCTGGTGGCCGGGGACGCCGAACCAGACGAAGCCCTTGATCCGGTAGAGGCCGGCCGGGCGGCGGTCGAGGAAGTCGATGAGGCGGCGCGGGGAGAGCGCCTGGTGCGAGGTGAACTCGACCGCCTCGTAGGCCGCGTGCAGGTGCCCCTGGTGGTCCTCCCCGTCGGCGTGGTCGTGTTCCGCGGCCTCCGCGAGCAGGTCCTCGAAGGAGAGCTGTCCCCGGGTGCGCGACCAGGGCCGGCGGTCGAAGAGCAGCTCCGGGTCGATCCGCCCGTGTTCGGCACCGACCACGGGGATGCCCGGGGCGCAGAGCGCGGCGAGTTCCCCCTCGACGCGGGCCCGTTCGGCGGCGTCCACGCGGTCGGTCTTGTTCAGCACCACGAGGTCGGCGACGGCCAGGTGGCGGTCGGTCTCGGGGTGCGCGGCCCGGGTCGCGTCGAACTCGGCCGCGTCGACGACCTGCACCAGGCCGCCGTAGCGGATGGCCGGGTTCTCGTTGGCCACGAGCATCCGGACCATCTCCTGCGGCTCGGCGAGTCCGCTGGCCTCGATGACGATCACGTCGATCCGGTGGACGGGTGCGGCGAGCTTCTCCAGGTACGCGTCCAGTTCGCTGCCGTCGACCGCGCAGCACAGGCAACCGCCGCCGAGCGAGACCATCGAGTCGCCGACCTGGCCGGCCACGGACATCGCGTCGATCTCGATCGACCCGAAGTCGTTGACGACGACCCCGACGCGGGTTCCCGCGCGGTGGGCGAGCAGGTGGTTGAGCACGGTGGTCTTGCCGGAACCGAGGAATCCGGAGAGGACGACGACCGGAACGGTCCGGGCGGGGGGAGCGGGCTGCCTGCTGTTCACCCGGACGATCGTAGTCAGCCCAGCGGGGGGACCGGCCGGGGCGGGGTCGGGCCGGCGTAGCGCGCGGCCGGCCGGATGATCTTCGAATCGGCGGCCTGTTCAAGGATGTTCGCGCTCCAGCCGACCACCCGGGCCGCGCAGAAGGTGGGGGTGAACATCTCGCGCGGCAGCCCGCACAGCTCCATGACCACCCCCGCGTAGAACTCCACGTTGGTGTGCAGCTCGCGGCCCGGCTTGAGTTCGGCGAGGATCTCCTCCACCTGCCGCTCGACCTCCACGGCGAAGTCCACGAGCGGCCCGCCGAAGTCCCGCGCGATCCCCCGCAGCATCCGCGAACGCGGGTCCTCGGTGCGGTAGACGGGGTGCCCGAAGCCCATGATCCGGTCCCCGGCGAGGACCCGCTCCCGGATCCACGGCCCGATCCGGTCCACCGTGCCGATGGCGTCCAGGGTGTCCAGGGCCCGGCTGGGCGCGCCCCCGTGCAGCGGTCCGGAGAGTGCGCCGATCGCACCGGTGAGGCAGGCCGCGACGTCCGCGCCGGTGGAGGCGATCACCCGGGCGGTGAAGGTGGAGGCGTTGAAGCCGTGGTCGACCGTGGAGACGAGGTACCGCTCGACGGCGCGGGCCCGGACCGGGGCGGGCTCCTCGCCGGTCAGCATCCACAGGTGGTTGGCGGCGTACGGGAGGTCGTCGCGCGGCTCGACGGGATCCAGGCCGCGGCCCAGCCGGTGCAGGGCCGTGAGCAGGGTCGGCACGGCGGCGCAGGCGGCCAGCGCGTCGGCGGCGCGGGCCTCGGGGGTGAGGTCGTAGACCGGGCGGAAGCCGGCGGTGGCGCCGAGCAGCGAGAGGGCGGTGCGCAGCCCGGCGAGCGGCCCGGAGGCGGCGGTGGCGCGGGCCAGGGCGGGCAGGGCGTCCCGGACGGCGGCGGGCAGGTGGCGCAGCGGCGCGATCTCGGCGGCGAAGGCGTCCCGCTCGGCGCGGTCGGCGGGCAGGGCACCGCGGAACATCAGGTGCCAGACGTCCTCGAAGGTGCGGCTCTCGGCGAGCTCGACGGCCGAGTACTCGCGGTAGTGGTAGAAGCCTTCCAGGCCCCGGACGTCACCGAGCTGGGTCTCGGTGACCACGACTCCCGCGAGACCGCGGGGTACTTCGGCAGTGGTGTTCATGGATCGACCATCCATCCTTGACTTAATCCTTGTCAATATTGATTGAATCAATGTATGTAGGCTGTGTGTCATGTCTGATCACGCAGCCGACGTCCCTCCCGCCCCCGAGGGGACGCGGCGGCTCACGACCCAGGAGGCCGCCCGCCTCCTGGGGGTGAAGCCGGCCACCGTGTACGCCTACGTCAGCCGCGGCCAGCTCAGCAGCCGGCGCGACCCGGTCGGCCGGGGCAGCAGCTTCGACGCGCGCGAGGTGGAGGCCCTGGCCCGGCGCAGCCGCCGCGAGGCGGCGGGCCCTCCCGGGGAGCTCTCCGTCCGCACCTCGCTCACCCTCATCGAGGCCGACCGGTACTACTTCCGGGGCGTGGACGCCGTCGAACTGGCCTCGCGGTACGCCTACGAGGAGGTCGCCGAGTGGCTCTGGACGGGAAGCCTGCCCCACGGGGCCCGGTTCGCCGCTCCCCCGGAGGCGCTCGCCGCGGCCCGGCGGGCGGTGGCGGCCCTGCCGGAGCACAGCGGCCCCCTGGACCGGCTGCGGGTCGCCGTCACGGCGGCGGCGGTGGTGGACCCGCTGCGCTTCGACCTGTCCGAGGAGGCCGTACTCGGTTCGGCGCGCAGCCTGGTGCCGACGCTGGTCGGCGCCCTGCCGGAGGCCGCCCCGGCCCGCGTCGGGGACGGACGGCTCGCCTGGGAACTGTGGTCCCGGCTGACGGCCGTGGATCCCGACCCCGCGGCCCTGGACGTGCTGGACCTGGCGCTGGGCCTGCTGGTCGACCACGACCTGGCCGCCTCCACCCTCGCGGTGCGGGTGGCCGCCTCCGCGCGGGCCCATCCGTACGCGGTGGTCTCGGCCGGGCTGGGCGTGCTGGAGGGTCCCCTGCACGGGGCGGCCGGGCGGCTCGCGCACCGGATGCTGGCGGAGGTCCTGGAACGGGGCGGCGCCGCGCCGGTGGTGGCGGACCACCTGCGCGCCGGGCGGCGGGTACCCGGCCTCGGCCACCGCCTGTACCGGGGGGAGGACCCGCGGGCCCGGGCCCTGTTCGGCCGGCTGGAGGGGCTCCCCCAGGCCGGTCCGGCGCTGGGCGCGGCCCGGGAGGTGGCCGCCGTGATGGCCCGCCACGGACTGCACCCGAACGTGGACCTGGCCCTCGCGGTGCTGACGGTGTCCTGCGCCATGCCCGCCGAGGCCGGGGAGACGGTGTTCGCGGTGGCCCGGACGGCGGGCTGGATCGCGCACGCGCTGGAGGAGTACCAGGAGCGGCCCCTGCGCATGCGGCCTAGCGGCCACTACGACGGCCCCCGCCCGCCCCGGCCCCTGCCGTGACCTGACCGGGCGGCGACCGGCCCGCGCGGCCCCGGCGGTGACGACACCGGCGGCGTCGTATCCGGCCGGCGTCGTCACCGGCCGGCGGGCGGACTCACAGCGGGCTGCCCCACCGCGCGGCGATGGCCCGGGCCCGGGCGAAGTGCCCGGCGGCCTCCGCGTCACGGCCGAGGAGGCGGGCCAGTTCGCCGAGCGTGCGGGCGACGGGGCGGACCGCCACGGTGAACCCGGAGGAGGGCGGCGGGGCGTCCCGGTAGGGCAGCAGGGCCTCGTACAGATCCCCGGCGCCCCGCCGTTCCCCGAGCGTCACCAGCGTCATCGCCCGGAAGGTGGCGAAGACCTTGAACAGGTAGTCCGTGCGCAACTCCCCCGCCGCGGCCAGCACCTCGCGGGCCTCCCGCCCCTCCCCGGCCGCCGCCAGCGAGACCGCGAGCAGGTCCCCGGCGAGCGGCCCGTACCCGGCGTACACCCGCCGGGCCCACGGCAGCGCCTCGGCGAGCCTGCCCTGGCTCGCGCGAAGGGTGGCGGTCGCGATCACCAGATGACCCTCGGCGTGCGGTGATCCCTGCCGGGCCATCCGCTCCGAGGACCGCCGGTAGAGGCGCTCCGCCTCCTCGGTGCGGCCCTCGATGTGTGCCAGCGTGGCCGCCGCGGTCTCCGCGACCGCCATCGGGCCGGGCATGCGGTAGGTCTCGGCGAATCCGGACCAGCACTCCACGAGGCGGCGCGCGCCGGGAACGTCGCCTTCGGCCGCGAGCGCGGTGGAGCGGACGAACATCCCGTACCAGCGGTGGGCCGGCAGGTCGTGGGCCGCGCCGAGCCCTTCGAGTTCCTCCCCGAGCTGGGCCCGTTCCGCCCACTCCCGGTCGGCGTCCAGCTCCTTGACCAGTGTGGCGAGCGCGCCGGCCCGCAGCACCGGATCGCCCAGTCCCCCGGCGAGGGCCAGCGCCTCGCGTGCGGCGGCCCGGACGGCCGGGATCCGCGCGTCGGAGAGCTCGGCGGCGTACGCGCCCAGCAGCCGGCACCGTACGGCCGGGTCCGGGCCGGACCCGGCCAGCAGGCCGTCGAGCAGCTCCACCACCGGCTCGTCCACCGCTCCGTACGGGCGGGTCTGCCACGGCGTCGGCTCGTCCCAGGCGGTGAAGGCGCGGACCAGCAGGTCCTCACGGCCCGCTTCGACCGCCCTGCCGATGGCCGTGGAGCGGGTGGTGCGGGCGGCCATGACCGCGCCCGCGCGCACCTGGGCCCGGAGCAGGCGCCCCAGCAGCCCGGCGCGCTCGGCCTCGCGGTCGCCGGGACCCGCCGGGATCCGGTCGGCGCTGGTCACGGCGTCGGCCAGCAGGGCGGCGGCCACCTCGTGGGCGTAGCGGGCCTCGGCCAGGCCGGCCGCGCGCAGGCAGTACTCCACCGCCTTGGCGGCCGTCGCCGCGGAGGCCGCGCGGGTGTAGTGGTGGGCGAGCAGGGAGACCTCGTCGGGGCCGAGCCGTTCCAGGCACTGCGCGATCCGGCCGTGCATGCGGGCGGAACGCAGCCGGCTGAGTTCGGCGAGCAGGGTGTCGCGCACCAGGGCGTGGGCGAAGCGGATCCGGCCCGGTGCGGGCTCGACGAGCAGACCGGCGAGCAGTCCGGCCTCCAGAGCGGCCAATACGGCGTCCTCGTCGGCGTCGGCCGCCTCCACGAGCACGTCGACCCAGGACTCCCGTCCCGCGACGGCTGCCAGGCGCAGTACGGACACCACCGCGTCGGGCAGCCGGCCCAGGCGGCGGCGCAGCACGTCCCGCACCCCTTCGGGTACCTCCGAGAGGGCGACCAGTGAGCCCTCGCTGCCGAGCAGGCGGGCGCTCTCGCGCACGTAGAACGGGTTGCCGCCGGTGCGTTCGGCCAGGGCGGTCAGGGTGTCGCGGTCCACGCGCGGACCGCCCAACGCCCGTACGACCTCGGCCACGGCCGCTTCCGGGAGCCCCCGCAGCGCGATCCGGAGCGGCGAGCGGCGGGCCAGACCGGCGAGGGTGTCGCCGAGGCGGCCCTCCACTTCGTCGGGGCGGTAGGCGCCCACGACCAGCAGCGCGGTCCCCGACGGCAGGTCCGCGACCCCGGCCAGCAGGGCGAGGGTCTCGTGATCGGCCCAGTGCAGGTCGTCCAGCACGATGGCGACGGGCCGCTGCCGCGCCGCCTCGGCCAGCCACCGCCATACGGTCCGGTGCAGCCGGAACCGCCCCGCGGCGACGTCACCGCCCGGGGGCGGCGGCGCGGGTTCCGCCTCCCCGAGCAGTGGCGCCAGTACGGCGGCCGCCCCGGGGCCGGGCGCGACGGCGCCCGCGACGGTGCGCAGCGCCTCGACCCAGGGCCAGGCGGGCGGCGCCCCTTCGGCCTCGGTGGTACGGCCCACCGCGACGAGCCAGCCGTCGGCGCTCAGCCGGGCGCCGAACCGGCGCAGCAGGGCGGACTTGCCGAGCCCCGCCTCCCCGGTGACCAGCGCAACGGCGGGCCCTCCGGCCAACGCATCCCGAGCCACCCCACCCAGCCGAGCCAACTCGGCCCCCCGCCCCACGAACAACGCCCCGCCCCCACCCCCGAGTTCCCACCCACCGAGGTCGCCCCCCGCCACGGGCTCCCACCCGCCGACGCCCGCCGCTCCGGCTCCCCCTGCGTCCGCCGCCCCGGCAGCCCCCGATCCCCCGGCCGCTCGGCTCCCGTTCCCGGGCCGCAATTGGGCCCCTCCCACGCCACCCGCAGATTCCGGGACCCCGTTCCCCGCAAGCACACCCGTCGGGCCGCCCCACGCCGCCGACGCGCCCGCGTGCCCGGGGCCGCCGTTCCCGCTCCGCCCGAGGTCTGCCGTCCCGGCAGCCTGCCGGGCCGGGTCCGGCCCCGGCCACTCCCCCGCCCGCGCACCGGCCCCGCCCCCGGAGGTACCCGGCGCCTCGGCACCTACGGACGCCGCACCCCGCGCCGGGCGCCCCAGCGCCTCCCGCAGCGGGGCGTCGTCCTGCGTCAGGACCGCCCGTTCCAGTGCGACGAGCGCCGGCCCGGGGTCCAGCCCCGCCTCCTCCGTCAGTACGGCACGCGCCCGCCGCAGCGTCGCCAGCGCGTCGGCCTGCCGCCCGGCGGCCCAGAGGGCGAGCGCGTGCAGCCGCCAGGCCTCCTCCCGCAGCGGCTCCTCCCCCGTCAGCAGCGCCGCCTCCGAGACGGCCCCGGCGATGTCGGACCCCCGCAGCCCGGCGGCGACGCCGAGTTCGCGCGCGGCCAGACGGAGTTCCCCGAGCCGCATGATCTCGGGGTGGCTCCACGGTTCGTCGGCGGAGTCCGCGTACGCCGGTCCGCGCCACAACGCGAGCGCCTCGCGCAGCAGCCCGCGCGCGGCGTCCGGATCGGCGGCCAGCCGCTCGCGGGCCTCGCCCAGCAGCCGCTCGAACCGCCGGGCGTCGACCGCCTCCTCGGGCAGCCGCAACGCGTAGCCGGGCGGCGTGCTCACGAGCAGCCGGGCCGGGGTGCGCGGGGCGCGCCCCGGCTCCAGGAGCCGGCGCAGGTTGGAGACGTAGGCCTGGAGGGAGGAGATCGCCCGGGCCGGCGGAGCACCCTGCCAGAGCTCCTCGATCATCCGGTCGACGGAGACCACGCGACCGCGCGCCGCGACCAGCAGGGCCAGGACGGAACGCTGGCGGTGGCCGCCGAGCGGGATCGGCTCGCCGTCCCGTTCGGCCGTACAGGATCCCAGTACGCGTATGTACACCATGACCGGACCAACCTAAGCCGGACCGATCAATTCCCGCCAGGAAAGGGGCAGATGGGGAACGGGCGCCGCCCCCAAAAGCACGCCGGCCCCCTCCAAGACCGTTCCAAGAGGGTTCCATGCCCGTTCCATGACCCCCCGGCGAGTCTCGTTCCATGAAGACGACACGGAAACACCCCGCCACGGCGGCGCCCGACACCCACGAGATGGTGGTCATCCACCGCGGCCTGCGCCGCGAGGCCCGTCTGCTGGTCGAGCTGATCGCCGCGACGGCGCCGGGCGACACGGACCGCGCCCGGGTACTGGCGGACCACTTCCGGGACTACCGCCTCGGTCTGCACCAGCACCACCACGGCGAGGACGAGCACCTGTGGCCCAGGCTGCTGGCACGCGTGGACCTCGAAGCCGATCAGGTCCTCCTCATGGAGGCCCAGCACGAGCGGATCGCCGCCACGCTCGCGGCGGCCGGGGAGGCCCTGACCGGCTGGGAGCACGGCGCGGACGAGGCCGCCCGCGACGCCCTGGTGGCCGTCCTCGCCGAGCACCGCGCGGTCCTGGTCGAGCACCTCGACCAGGAGGAGGAATCGCTTCTCCCGCTCGCCGCCCGCCACCTGTCGGCCCACGAGTGGAACGCGCTGGGCGAGCTTTTCATGACGCACACCCCCAAGCCCAAGCTGCTGTTCTTCCTCGGCATGGTCCTGGAGGAAGCCGACCGCGCCGAGCGCGCCGCGATGCTCTCCGCCCTGCCGCTCCCGGCGCGCCTGCTCTGGTACGCCGTCGGCCGCCCCGCCTACGCCCGCCGGATCCGGACCGTCCGCGCCGCCCGCGCCGCCCGCGCCCGCTGACCGGCACTCGCCCTCCCCCGAAGGAGAAACGCCATGTCCCTCAAGCACGTCACCACCGCCCTCGCCGCCGCCGGAGCCGCGCTCATCCTCTACGTCGGCCTCAGCTACCTGTTCGCCCCGCAGGCGACCGCACCCGACTTCGGCGTCCCGACCTGGCCCCGCCAGGAGGGCACCGCGTTCCTGGCCGTCAAGGGCGTACGGGACGTCGCGACGGGCCTGGTCATCCTGGCGCTCCTGCTCACCGGCCACCGCAGGGCCCTCGGCTGGGCGATGGCGGCGATCGCCTTCGTCCCCGTCGGCGACATGGTGATCGTCCTGAACAGCGGCGGGCCGGCCGGCACCGCGTACGGGGTCCACGGCGCCACCGCCCTGGCGGTCGCGGTCACCGCCGCGCTGCTGCTGCGCGAACGCCCCGCCCGCCCCGCTTGCCTCCCCGCCGACACCGCGCCCCCGGCCGGGACCGCCCCGTCCCCCGTCCCCTCCGCCTGAGAGCGAGCCTCCCGTGTCCCTGATCGTGCCCGCCTTCGACGACTCCGTGATCGTCCGCTCGTCCGAGGCCGAGACCATCGGCGCCGCCCCCGTCACCGTCCGCCTCCTCGCGGACAGCGGTTCCACCGGCGGAGCCCTGTCGACGCAGCGCGTCACCCTCCGCAACGGCGCGAACGGCGCCGCGCCCCACCGCCACACCCGCTCCGCCGAGATGTTCTACCTGCTCGACGGCACCGCCCAGTTCCTGTCGGGGGAACGGGTGGTGACCGCGGGGCCCGGTGACCTCGTGGTCGTACCGCCCGGCCTCGACCACGCCTTCGCCGCCGCGCCCGGCGAGGACGCCGACATCCTCATCGTCATCACCCCGGGCGTCGAACGCTTCGAGTACTTCCGCCACCTGGAACGCATCGCCTACGGGAAGGTTCCGCCGGAGCCCCTCCTCGACGTGCAGGAGCTCTACGACACCCACTTCGGCCGCAGCGAACCGTGGGAGCGGGCCCGCGCCTGACGGCCGCCGTACCGGCCGCCACCCACACCAAGAGAACCCAGGCATTCCGCTTACGCCCGCGCCGACCTACGGTTACTGGTCATGCGGTTCCTCCCCACGAGTACACGGCGCCTCGGGCTGCCCCGACGGGCCGTCTCGCAGATCCTGCTCACCCAGCTGGCCATCGCCGCCGGGGTCCTCGTGCTGGCCACCGGGCTCTTCCTCGCCCCGCTCAGCGCCCAGCTGGACGACCAGGCCATGCGCCGCGCGCTGGCCATCGCCCAGAGCGCGGCGGCGGACCCCTCCCTGGCCTCCGACCTCCTGAGGTCGGGGCCGTCCCCGGACAGCCCCGTACAGGCCGCGGCCGAGCGGATCCGCAGCGCGACCGGAGCGGAGTACGTGGTCGTCATGGACCTGAAGGGCATCCGCCGCTCCCACCCCAGTCCCGACCGCATCGGACTGCCCGTCTCCACCGACCCCGGCGACGCCCTGGCGGGACACGACGTCATGGAGATCGACGAGGGCACCCTCGGCCGCTCGGCCCGCGGCAAGGTGCCCCTGGTCGCCGCCGACGGCGAGATCGTCGGCGCCGTCTCCGTAGGCATCCCCTACGACAGCGTCCGCGACCGGCTGCTCGGCGCCATCCCCGGACTGCTCGCCTACGCCGGCGGGGCCCTCGCCGCCGGCGCGCTCGCCGCCTACCTGCTGTCCCGCCGGATCCAGCGGCAGACCCGCGACCTCGCGTTCTCCGACATCGCCGGTCTCCTCGCGGAACGCGAGGCCATGCTGCACTCCATCCGCGAGGGCGTGATCGCCCTCGACGGGGACGACCGCGTACGGCTCGTCAACGACGAGGCCGCCCGGCTGCTGGGGCTCTCCCCGGGCGCCGCCCGCACCCTCACGGGGCGCCCGCTCGACGAGCTCCTCGGTCCGGGCCGCACCAGCGACGTCCTCGCCGGCCGCGTCACCGGGCGCGACCTGCTCACCGTCCAGGGCCCGCGGGTGCTGGTCGCCAACCGGATGCCGACCGCCGACGGCGGGGCCGTCGCCACCCTGCGCGACCGGACCGAGGTGGAGCACCTCAGCCGCGAGCTGGACTCCACCAAGGGGCTGATCGATGCCCTGCGCGCCCAGGACCACGAGCACGCCAACCGCCTCCACACCCTCCTCGGCCTGCTCGAACTGGGGCTGCACGAGGAGGCCGTCGCCTTCGTGAACGAGGTCGCCGGAGTGCACCGCAGCACCGCCGAGCAGGTCACCGAGAAGGTCCACGACCCCCTGCTGGCCGCCCTGCTGGTCGGCAAGGCCACCGTCGCCGCGGAGCGGGGCGTCCCGCTGCGGCTGGCTCCCGCCTCCTTCCTCCCCGACCGGCTGGTGGACCCGGGCGGCCTCGTCACGATCCTCGGCAATCTGGTGGACAACGCCCTGGACGCGGCGGCGGGCTCGGCCGCGCCCGTGGTGGAGGTCGACATCCGCGCGGAGGGCCGCACCGCCGTGCTGCGGGTGCGCGACAGCGGTCCGGGCGTCCCCGCCGGGCGCCACGAGGAGATCTTCACCGAGGGCTGGTCGACCAAGCAGCCCGAGGCCCACCGCGAACGCGGCCTCGGACTCGCCCTCGTACGCCGTCTCGCGGAGCGGCAGGGCGGCAGCGCCAGGGCCGGGGAAGCCTCGGACGGAGGGGCGGAGTTCTCCGTCGTGCTCCCGGAGGCCCTGCGGTGAGCGGGACCCCGAGCGGTGAGCTGGCCGTACTGGTCGTCGACGACGACGTGCGTGTCGCCCGGATCAACGAGGCGTACGTGGACAGGGTTCCCGGATTCCGCGTGGCCGGCCGGGCCCACTCGGCGGCCGAGGCGCTGGAGTTCCTCACCGGCCGGCCCGTGGACCTGGTCCTCCTCGACCATTACCTGCCGGACGAGAACGGCCTCGACCTGGTGCGCCGCATGCGCCAGCTGGGCCACCACACCGACGTGATCATGGTCACGGCCGCCCGGGACCTGGCCACCGTCCAGGCGGCCATGCGGCTCGGCGCCCTCCAGTACCTGGTCAAGCCGTTCGCCTTCGCCGGGCTGCGCGCCAGACTGGAGGCCTACGCCGCCCTGCGCCGCTCCCTCTCCGGCGGCGGCGAGGCCGAGCAGGCCGAGGTGGACCGGATCTTCGGCGCGCTGGCCGCGGCCGGTACCCCGAACGAGCTCCCCAAAGGCCACTCCCCCACCACCGCCGAGCTGGTCCGCGGGGTCCTGCGCACCGCGGAAGGCCCCCTGTCCACCCAACAGGTCGCCGACCGCGCCGGCATCAGCCGCCAGACCGCCCAGCGCTACCTGAAGCTCCTGGACCGCTCCGGCCGCGTCACCCTGGCCCTGCGCTACGGCGAGACCGGCCGCCCGGAACACCGCTACGCGTGGGTGCCCTCGGCGGGCCCCTGAGGGCTCAGACCGCGCCGGCCCCCGTCAGGGAGCGGACCTCCGTCTCCGCGTGCCTGCGCTCGTCCGGCTCCTCGCCCGAGGTGACCGTCCCCAGCCAGCCCGCGAGGAACCCGAGCGGGATGGAGACGATCCCCGGGTTCTGCAGCGGGAAGTACTGGAAGTCCACACCGGGGAAGAGCGATTCGGGGCTCCCCGAGACCACGGGCGACAGGACGACCAGCAGCACCGCCGGGACCAGCCCCCCGTACACCGACCAGACCGCCCCCCGCGTGGTGAACCCCCGCCAGAACAGCGAGTACAGCAGCACCGGCAGGTTCGCCGAGGCCGCCACCGCGAAGGCCAGCCCCACCAGGAAGGCGACGTTCAGGTCCTGGGCGACCAGCCCGAGGCCGATCGCCACCGCCCCGATCCCCACGGCCGCGACGCGCGCCACGGCGACCTCGCTGCGCTGCCGGGCGTGCCGCCGCTTGAGGGAGGCGTAGAGGTCGTGTGCGACGGAGGCGGACGAGGCGAGGGTGATCCCGGCGACCACGGCGAGGATGGTCGCGAAGGCGATGGCGGCCACGAACGCGAACAGCACCGCGCCCCCGGTGGACTCCGCGCCCCCGCCGAGGAAGGCCGCCAGCAGCGGTACGGCCGTGTTCCCGGAGGCGTTGGAGGCCCGCACCCGGTCCGGCCCGAGCAGGGCCGCGGCCCCGAAGCCCAGCACGATGGTCATCAGGTAGAAGCCGCCGATCAGCCCGATCGCCCAGACCACCGACCGGCGGGCCGCGCGCGCCGTGGGCACGGTGTAGAAGCGGGACAGGATGTGCGGCAGCCCCGCCGTGCCCAGGACCAGGGCGAGCCCCAGGCTCATGAAGTCGACGCGGGCGGTCCAGTCGCCCCCGTACCGCAGGCCGGGGCCCAGGAAGCGGGCACCGTACCCGCTGCGCTCGGCGGCGCTGGTGAGCAGCTGGCCGAAGTTCCCGTGGAAGCGCAGCAGGACCAGCACGGTCAGGGTGATCGCCCCGCCCATCAGGAGGACGGCCTTCACGATCTGGATCCAGGTGGTGGCCCGCATCCCGCCGAAGGACACGTAGACCACCATCAGGGCGCCCACGCCGATCACGGTGAGCGTCCGCGCGGCGGCGCCCGAGCCGCCGAGCAGCAGGCCCACCAGGCTGCCCGCACCGACCATCTGCGCGACCAGGTAGAGCACCGAGACCACGACGGAGGAGATCCCGGCCGCGATCCGTACGGGCCGCTCGCTCATCCGGGCGGCGACCACGTCGGCGAGGGTGAAGCGCCCGCAGTTGCGCACCAGCTCGGCGACCAGGAAGAGGACCAGCAGCCAGGCGACGAGGAAGCCCACGGAGTACAGCAGGCCGTCGTACCCGAACAGGGCGATCAGGCCGGAGATCCCGAGGAAGGAGGCGGCGGACATGTAGTCGCCGGCGATGGCGAAACCGTTCTCCATGGGGGAGAACAGCCTCCCGCCCGCGTAGAACTCCTCGGCTGAGCCGTGCCGGTTGCGGCTGACCCAGGTGGTGATGCCGAGGGTGACGGCGATGAAGACGCTGAACAGGATCAGCGCGAGGGTCTGGTGCTCGCTGTTCACCGGCCCTCCTCCCGGGCCCCGGTGCGCTCCCGGTCACGTTCCTGCTCGAAGACCGTCCAGCGCAGGTCGAGTGCGGCCCGGTCCCGCCGCAGGCGGGCGTGACGGGCGTAGGCCCAGGTCAGCAGGAAGGTGCTCAGGAACTGCCCGAGCCCCGCGAGCAGGGCCACGTTCACCGGGCCGAAGACGGGCCGGGCCATCAGCCCGGGTGCCGTGGTGGCGGCGGCCACGTACGCGACGTACCAGAGGAGGAACCCGGCGGTCGCGGGGACGACGAACCTTCGATAGCGGCCGCGGACCTCCTGGAAGGCGGCGCTCCGCTGCACTTCGAGGTAGATGTCGGCCGCGCCGGGCCCGGTCCGGCCCGCGGCGTCCGGGCGGGCCGGGACCGTTTCGCCGCCCTCGCCCCAGCCCACGGCCAGCGCGTCGTACCAGGGGTCGTCCAGCCGGATCGTTCCGGCATCGCGACCGTCGTGCTTGTCCACCGAACTCTCCTTGTCCGCCGCCGCATTGGCCGCGTGCCCACAAGGATGTGCTCAATGGTCGATTTCAGGACCGATGTCCCGGCGCTCTTCACTCCTTCAGGTGAGGGAGGGAAGAGCGCCGGTGTGCCGGGACCGCGTCCCGGCCCGGGTCAGGCGTCGATGCGCGAGCGGTCCAGGGTGGCCGCCGAGCCCGTGATGAACTCCTTGCGCGGGGCGACCTCATTGCCCATGAGCAGGTCGAAGACCTGCTCGGCGGAGTCCAGGTCGCCGATGTTGATCCGGCGCAGGGTGCGGAAGCGGGGATCCATGGTGGTCTCCGCGAGCTGGTCCGCGTCCATCTCGCCGAGGCCCTTGTAGCGCTGGATGGCGTCCTTGTACCGGATGTTCTTGCGCTGGTACTCCAGCAGGGTCTGGCGCAGCTCGTTGTCCGAGTACGTGTACACGTACTTGTCCTGGCCCCGCTTGGGCTGGACCAGCTCGATGCGGTGCAGGGGCGGGACGGCCGCGAAGACCCGGCCCGCCTCGACCATGGGCCGCATGTACCGCTGGAAGAGCGTCAGCAGCAGGCAGCGGATGTGCGCGCCGTCCACATCGGCGTCGACGAGCAGGACGATCTTGCCGTAGCGGGCGGCGTCGAGGTCGAAGGTGCGGCCCGAGCCGGCCCCTATGACCTGGATGATCGCTCCGCACTCGGCGTTCTTGAGCATGTCCGAGACCGAGGACTTCTGGACGTTGAGGATCTTGCCGCGGATCGGCAGCAGGGCCTGGAACTCGGAGTTGCGCGCGAGCTTGGCCGTACCGAGCGCGGAGTCGCCCTCGACGATGAAGAGCTCGCTGCGGTCCACGTCGTCGCTGCGGCAGTCGGCCAGCTTGGCCGGCAGCGAGGAGGACTCCAGCGCGGTCTTGCGGCGCTGCGCGTCCTTGTGCTGACGGGCCGCGATCCGGGTCCGCGCGGCCGCGACGATCTTCTCCATCACGGCGCGGGCCTGCTGCTTGTCGTCGCGCTTGGTGGAGGTCAGGAAGGCCTTGAGCTCCTTGGCGACGACGGCGGCGACGATCCGCGTCGCGGCGGAGGTGCCGAGCACCTCCTTGGTCTGGCCCTCGAACTGCGGCTCGGCGAGGCGGACGGTGACGACGGCCGTCAGGCCCTCCATCGCGTCGTCCTTGACCACGTCGTCCTCGGCGACGCGCAGCAGCTTCGCCGAGCGCAGGACCTCGTTGACGGTCTTGGCGACCGAGCGCTCGAAGCCGGAGACGTGGGTGCCGCCCTTGGGGGTGGCGATGATGTTCACGAAGGACTTGAGGTTGGTCTCGTACCCCGTGCCCCAGCGCAGGGCGATGTCCACGCCGAGCTCGCGGGTGACCTCGGTCGGGGTCATGTGGCCGCGGTCGTCGAGGACCGGGACGGTCTCCTTGAAGGTGCCCGTGCCGGTCAGGCGCAGCACGTCGCAGACGGCCTTGTCCTGGGCGAGGTACTCGCAGAACTCGCTGATGCCCCCGTCGAAGCGGAAGGTCTCCTCGGTCTTGCCGGCGCCGTCGATGGCCCGCTCGTCGCGGACCACCAGGGTCAGGCCGGGGACGAGGAAGGCGGTCTGGCGGGCCCGCTGGTAGAGGGTCTCCAGGTTGAGCCGGGCGTCCTTGAGGAAGATCTGGCGGTCGGCCCAGTAGCGGATCCGGGTGCCGGTCCTGCCCTTGGGGATGCGCTTGATCTTGCGCAAGCCGTTGGCGGGGTCGAACGGGCTGTCGGCGCCCTGCTCGGTGAACATGCCGGGGACGCCGCGGCGGAAGCTGATGCCGTGGGTGGAGCTGCCGCGGTCGACCTCGACGTCGAGGCGGGCCGAGAGGGCGTTGACCACGGAGGCGCCGACGCCGTGCAGACCGCCGGAGGCGGCGTAGGAGCCGCCGCCGAACTTTCCGCCCGCGTGCAGCTTGGTCATGACGACCTCGACCCCGGACAGGCCGGTCTTGGGCTCGACGTCCACCGGGATGCCGCGGCCGTTGTCGCGGACCTCGACCGAGGCGTCCTCGTGGAGGATCACCTCGATGTGGTCGCAGTAGCCGCCCAGGGCCTCGTCGACGGAATTGTCGATGATCTCCCAGAGGCAGTGCATCAGGCCTCGGCTGTCGGTGGAGCCGATATACATGCCGGGGCGCTTGCGAACGGCCTCAAGGCCTTCGAGGACGAGCAGGTGCCGCGCGGTGTAGTTGGAACCGTCCCGGTCTGCTCCGGACAGCAGCGCGCTGGAAGGCACGGACGTGTCGGCGGTCACGCAGTTCGCTCCTCGCTGAATTTCTTTTCTGGCCCGGTCGGGCGCAGGGGTGGCTCGGCTGCCGGTCAGAGGGTACCGAGGCCTGGTAGAGCCGATGCAACGCCACCCTCGTCGCTTCACCAGCCTAGTGCAGATCCGCACGGGTGTTCGATCCCCCGTGAGGGTGAAGCAAACATCACGTTCCCTTCCAGGCATGAACCATTTAGGGTTCGGGCACGTCCTCATGCACAACCGGCACTCACGCCGGGGAGGACGGGAACTGCTACACAGCGAACGACTGACAACGCGAAACCGTAAAGCAACGCAATACGGCTCCTTCGCCGCCAACCGGCAGCAGCCGGCCAGCTTCGGAAGGAAGTTTCGAGGAAAAGCCGCGAGCGGGAACGTTTTCGGCCTGGTTGGATGTTGACCCTGGTACGACAGCTCGTCGAGCTAGAGAAGAGGCGACGTGACTACTGTTCTGACACCCGCGACCCCGCTGACGGCCGCTGACCGATGCGACCGTTGCGGCGCCCAGGCATATCTGCGCGTCGTCCTCCTGAGCGGTGGTGAACTGCTCTTCTGCGCCCACCACGGGCGTAAGTTCGAGCCGGAACTCAAGAAGATCGCCGCGGAAATACAGGATGAGACCGAGCGGCTCACGTCCGCTCCGGCCGCTAACGCTGCCGACACCGAGGACCGCTGACACAAGGCCTAACCTCGCATCCGACGAGCCAGGACCGGCCAGGCCGGTCGACGGGCGGCATCTCTGAGAACCAGGGACGCCGCCCGTCCTCATATCCGAGGCACTTCCCGGCCCCATGGGCGAGGCCCGTACATCCCCGCACCCCCGTGCAGGGCCGTACGGGCCCCTTGGAGCCCCTCCGGACACCCCGTGCGGTGTCCTACGCCCCGCCGGGCCGCGCGGCCCTCTCGGCGCCGCTCACGAATCCGACCAACGGGGCGATCCGGGTGTACACGCCCGGACTGTCGGCGCGCCCGCAGCCGCGCCCCCACGACACCAGCCCGATCAGCCGCCCCCCGGCCACGAGCGGGCCCCCGCTGTCCCCCTGGCAGGCGTCCTTGCCGCCGTCCCGGTCCCCGGCGCACACCATGGAGTCCGCCCGGTACTGACCGTCCGAGTCCCCCGGGTACGCCCGCCGGCAGACGTCGTCGGCGAGCACGGTGACCTGCGCCGCCCGCAGCCCGTACGCGTAGTCCCCGAAGCCGCTCGTGTCGCCCCACCCGTACACGGCCGCGTCGGTGCCCGCGGCGTACGCCGGGTGGCCGTCCCCGGCCATGGGGAGCACGTACTGCGCCGGAACGGCCTCGGCCAGTTCCAGCACGGCCAGGTCCCCGGCGTTGCTCCCGGGGTCGTAGGCCGGATTCACCCGGGCGGCGCGCACCGCGATCTCCCGGCCCTCGTCGGCGCGCAGCTCCGTACGCCCGGTGATCACACGGAAGTCGGCGACGGATTCGACCGGCCCGCCCAGCACCTGCCGGCCCAGGCAGTGGGCCGCGGTCACCACCGTGGTCGGGGCGACGACGACGCCCCCGCAGAACTGTCCGTCCCGGGTACCCCCGAACCGGTCACGACTGGCGAGGGCCACGACCCACGGGCTGTCGGCCACGTTGACCGGCTTCCCGCCTATGACCACGCTGTCCGCGGCCACCCCGGGGGCCTGGGCCAGCGGCAGCACGGCCGCTCCCGCCACCAGGGTCAGCGAGCCCGCCAGAGCACGGGCGAAGGAACGACGCATGAGGCCTCCTGACTCTGAGTGTGCATGACTCCACCCAGAGTGGGTCGCCCGGTGGCCGGGCGCACCCGCGCGGCCACCGTCGCGCGCCCCCGCGCCCCGGCCGGTGGAGATCCGGTACGGGGCCGCTCGGGATCCGCTCAGGACCCGGTCGCCGTCCGCCCCGGTCCCGGCCCGGGGCGCACCCGTGCCGGGCCCGGACCGGCGGCACCGGACCCTTCGGCCGTTCCGTCGGTCAGTCCAGGTAGTCGCGCAGGACCTGGGACCGGGACGGGTGGCGCAACTTCGACATGGTCTTGGACTCGATCTGGCGGATGCGCTCGCGGGTGACCCCGTAGACCTTGCCGATCTCGTCGAGGGTCTTGGGCTGGCCGTCGGTGAGGCCGAACCGCATCGAGACCACCCCGGCCTCGCGCTCGCTCAGCGTGTCGAGGACCGAGTGCAGCTGCTCCTGCAGCAGCGTGAAGCTCACGGCGTCGGCCGGGACGACCGCCTCGGAGTCCTCGATCAGGTCACCGAACTCGCTGTCGCCGTCCTCGCCGAGGGGGGTGTGCAGGGAGATCGGCTCGCGGCCGTACTTCTGGACCTCGATGACCTTCTCGGGGGTCATGTCGAGTTCCTTGGCCAGCTCCTCCGGGGTGGGCTCGCGGCCGAGGTCCTGGAGCATCTGGCGCTGCACGCGGGCGAGCTTGTTGATCACTTCGACCATGTGCACCGGAATGCGGATGGTGCGGGCCTGGTCGGCCATGGCGCGGGTGATCGCCTGCCGGATCCACCAGGTCGCGTACGTGGAGAACTTGTAGCCCTTGGTGTAGTCGAACTTCTCCACCGCGCGAATCAGGCCCAGGTTGCCCTCCTGGATCAGGTCCAGGAAGAGCATGCCGCGGCCGGTGTAGCGCTTGGCCAGGGAGACCACGAGACGGAGGTTGGCCTCCAGCAGGTGGTTCTTGGCGCGGCGGCCGTCCTCGGCGATGATCTCCAGCTCGCGCTTGAGCTTGGGCGCCAGCTTGTCGGAGTTGGCCAGCTTGTCCTCGGCGAACAGGCCCGCCTCGATGCGCTTGGCGAGCTCGACCTCCTGCTCGGCGTTGAGCAGCGGGACCTTGCCGATCTGCTTGAGGTAGTCCTTGACGGGGTCGGCGGTGGCGCCGGCCACGACGACCTGCTGGGCGGGGGCGTCGTCCTCGTCGTCCGAGATGACGAAGCCCTTGTTCTCCCCGCCCTCCTCTTCCTCCTCGGCCTCGGCCTTCGGGGCGTCGGGGCCCTCGTCCGCGGTCTCCTCGCCGTCCTCGTCCGCGTCCTTCTTGGCCGCGGTCTTCTTCGCGGCCGTCTTCTTCGCCGCGGTCTTCTTGGCGGGAGCGGCCTTCTTCGCGGCCGTCTTCCGGGCTGCGGTCTTCTTCGCGGCGGGCTCGGCCACGGGCTCCTCGGCCAGGGCGTCGGTGATGTCCGGCTCCGCCGTCCCGGTCCCGGTGTCCGCGACGATTCCGGCCGCGGCCGGAGGGGCCGCCGTCTTCGCCGCGACGGTCTTGGTCGCCGTCCGCTTGGCGGGGCTCTTCGCCGCGACGCTCTTGCGGGGGGTGCGCCTGGGCGACTCCGCGGCACTGACCATCAGTGTCACACCCTCTTCCTCAAGGATCTGGTTGAGGCTGCGCAGAACATTCTTCCACTGGGTCGCAGGAATCTGGTCAGCCTCGAAGGCCCGACGCACGTCATCGCCGGCGATCTGCCCCTCGGCCTTGCCCCGCTCGATGAGCGCCATCACAGACTCGGAATCGGCGATCTCCGGCGGGAGCGTACGGGATGTGCTGGCCGACACGAACAACCTCTCGGAACGATGGGAACGGCTTCCGACCCCGGCCTGGTGCTGGACCGGAGCCGACGACCACCGACTGGGGATGGGCCGGGGGCGCGGGCAGGGGCCGGGGAGCTGCACAGCACCCCCAAGGGCTGCTGTCTTCCCTCCGTCGGCCATCACCTCTTACGTCATCGCGTGACGTCGCGGAGCGTTACGCCCAATCTTCGTGGCCCGAATCACATCGGGTTCCCGTCCGTGCCCGTCCCACGGTCGTACGCCTGCTTCCGGCAGGCCCGGGAAGGCCCCGCACGCCGGAGTCGCCGGACCCGAAACGGGCCCGGCGACCGGTGGTGCACCCCCGCGCCCCCGCGCGTCGACGCCTCAGTGCTCGCGCGGGGCGGGCACCACGCGCTCGACCTCCGGATGCACCGTCAGGAGCTGACGCATGGCGCTCTCGGCACCCGTCGCGTCACCGGCCGCGAGCGCCTCGACCATCCGCGCGTGGTGCGCGACGCAGGTCTCGCCGGGACGGTCGCAGGCGGTGACGGGACTGCCGGAGACCTGGAGGGCTGCGGAGACGATGCCCGACAGGTGTTCCAGCATGCGGTTGCCGGCGACCTGGATCAGCAGTGCGTGGAACTCGTTGTCGGCGCGCGCGAAGGTGATCGCATCACCCTGCCCGAGGGCGTGTCCCATGATCTCGACCATGTCGGCGAGGCGCTGCTGGACGTCCGGGCGGCCGTGGCCGGCCGCGAGGCGCGCGGCCAGCGGCTCGATGGTCCAGCGGAGCTCGTTGAGCTCGCGGCGCTGGTCGTCGCGCTGGGGCCCGAAGGCGCGCCACTCGATGATGTCGGGGTCGAGCAGGTTCCAGTCGGCCACGGGCCGGACGCGGGTGCCCACGTTGGGGCGGGCGCTGACGAGGCCCTTGGCCTCCAGGACCCGCAGGGATTCACGGACGACCGTGCGGGAGACCTCGAAGCGCTGGCCGATCTCCTCGGGGACCAGGGGCCGGTCCGCGCCGAGGTCGCCCGAAACGATCATCTGGCCGAGCTGCTGGACGAGTTGGCCGTGCAGACCGCGGCCGCGGCTGCCTGCCGCCCGGCGGCCGACGCGGCTGAGCTCGACGTCGCCCCCGTCCCAGTGGGGCGGTCCGACCCGGTCGGACCCGGAGGCCTCCGGGTAGGGGTAGCGGTCGAGTTCGCCCGAGCCGGCGAGGCCGGTGTCGGCATGGCGGGCGGCGGTCATCATGGTGTGCGCAAGGGTACTCACGAATCCTTTGTCGGCCGTGCCCCCATCACCCTTGAGGTCTTTGGTGAAAAGCACACGAAAGGGTGATCGGTGCCACCTACGCAATTGACGACTTATCGTAAAGAACCGGGCCTTTTGCGCGGAGTTGCGGTCCGCTTCGGGTGATCCGGCCCGATCCGGACTTCTACGGTCCAGGCGAAGTCGCCTCCCGCACCGGAACGATCACCAACGGACGCGCCCGCGCAGTCCTGTGAACGCATAGGCGCACAACAGGACCATCAGCGACAACACCAGTGCGGTGCCGACGGGTTGAACCATCACCCGAAGGACCCCCAGCACGATCCGGTCCGCCTCCGGGGGCCACGGCGACCAGATCAGGCCGCGCAGCCGGGAGGCGATCCCGGTCACCGGGTACGCGGACGGCCCGTCGAGGACCTTGCGCACCAGCGGTACGACGGCCACCGGTACGGCGAGCACCGCCGCGAAGCCCGCGGACGCGGCGCGGAACACTCCGGAGGCGAGGACCCCGGCCCAGGCGCAGCCGACGAGCAGCCCGGCCCAACTCGCCGCGGGGGAGATCCATTCCACCGGCGGACTCAGCGGCCCGGAACCGAAGACGAGCCGGAGCGCGGTGCTGTCGGCGGCGACCGCGAGGATGCCGAGGGCCAGGGCGAGGGCGGCGCTCACTGCGAGTTTGGCGGTGAGCAGCCCCAGCCGGCGGGGCACGGTGCCCCGGTCTGCGGCGAGGGCGGGGTAGCGGTACTCCTCGCCGAAGGCCAGGGAGCCGAGCAGCCCGGCGCCGAGCGCGGCGGGCGGCAGCGGGAGGAGCTCCGGCCAGGCGGCGAGCAGCCGGTTCCGGGGGGTGTGGCCCGCGCGTGCCAGTACCAGGGAGGTGAGCGCGGAGACGGTGACGACGAGGGCGGCGGTCAGCAGCGGGGTGGCGGTGCCGAACACCCGGCGGAGCTCGTAGCGCAGCGGCCACAGCGGGCCGCCCACCCGCCGCACCCTCCGCAGTCCGGAAGAGCCCCGCCCGGGACGGGCATGACTCGGCCCGGCGCCACCGCCACCCTCGGGGCCGGGGCGCTCGGACGTGTCGGGGCCCCCGGCCGCCGCGGCGTGAGCGACCGCGGCGTCGGCGACCGCGGGGAGGAGCCGGGCCGGGACCCGTGCCGCAGCCGGGCCCTGCCCTGCGGACCGGGCCGGTTCCGGGGGCGGAGCCAGGTCGGGTGCCGCCTCCCGGGCAGGGGGAGCGGCGCGGACCGGGGTCACGCCTGGTTCGCCCTCGGGACCGGCTCCGGTACCGGGGTCGGCGCACGCCGGCCCGGTGAGGAGCGCGGCGCGGTGGTCGGGGCGGGGGCCCCCGTGGACCGAGGCCTCGGCTCCCCCCACGAAGCCCGCGGCGGAGGGCGGAACGGAGCCCTGCGCGGAACCCGGGACCTGGCGGGCCGGGGCCTCGGCCCGAATGTCCGCGCGCGCCTCCGCCCGGACGTCCGCCCGGACGTCCAGCCGGGCCGTGGTCCCGACGCGGGTCCGGGCCTGCGGCACCGGCGGCACGGGCGCGCCGGCGTCCCCGGTCTCGTCCGCGAGCTGATGGACGAGCACGCCGTGCCGGAACGCCGCCTCGCCGATCTCGGCGCAGTTGCTGCCGTACACCGACAGGCGGCTGCCGCTCTCCTCGACGATCTCCACCACTCTGTGGGCGGAGCGGGCCTCACGTCCGAGCACGTCGGCGAGCCGGGCTGCGTGCGGGGTCCGCACGGCGACCCGCGGCCGCAGCCGGGTACGGGCGAAGTCCGCGGCTTCCTGATCGGCGACGAGGCGGCCCGAGGCGATGGAGACGACCCGGTCGGCGTACCGGGCGGCCTCCTTCGCATCGTCGGTGGTGAAGAGCACGGCCCCGCCGAGGGAGGCGTGACCGCGCAGCAGCCCGTGCAGCCAGGCCCGCTCGCGGGAATGCAGCCCGGCGGCGGGTTCGTCGAGGAGCAGGGTGCACGGATCGGCGAGCAGGGCGGCGGCGAGGGCGGCGCGGCGCTCCATGCCGGTCGAGAGCGACCCGAGCCGCCGGTCGCGCAGACCGCCGATGCCGACGACCTCCATCAGGACGTCCGCCCGGGAGGCGGGTACCCCGACGGCGGCACTGAGCATCCGCAGTTGGTTGCGGACCGTCCTCGACGGGTGTCCGGGAACGTCTCCGAGGAGCACGCCGACCTCACGGCCCGGATGCGGGATCCGGTGCAGCGGGCGGCCGCGGAAGTAGGTGACGCCCCGTCCCGGTTCGAGTTCGAGCATGAGCCGCAGCGCGGTGGTCTTGCCCGAACCCGGCTCGCCGAGCAGGGCGGTCACGTACCCCGGGCGGGCCTCGAAGGTGAGGTCGTTCACGACGGGCGGGAGTTCTCGACGGGGTGTGCTGGTGAGTCCGATGGCCTGGAGCATCGCTTCTCTCGCGGGGGGTGAGACCGCTTTGCGGCAGGGAGAGTACCGCAAGCAAGATAACGCGATATGTCCGATTTTCTACGCAACCGGTCCGGTCCGGTGCCGTGATTGCCGCCCGAGACCACCCGGGCGGACGCCGGAGGTGCCCCCGGGGAGGATCAGACTTCCGGCCGCAGCATCGGCGGGTTGAGCAGGGTCGCCCCGCCCGCCCTGAACAGCTGGGCCGGCCTGCCGCCCTGACGGGTGGTCGTCCCACCGGCCGGCACCAGGAAACCGGGGGTGCCGGTGACCTTGCGGTGGAAGTTGCGGGGGTCCAGCGCCACCCCCCACACCGCCTCGTACACCCGGCGCAGCTCTCCGACGGTGAACTCCGGCGGGCAGAAGGCGGTCGCCAGGGAGGAGTACTCGATCTTCGAGCGGGCCCGCTCCACACCGTCGGCGAGGATCCGGGCGTGGTCGAACGCCAGCCCGGCGGAGGCCTGGTCGGCGCTCTCCAGCAGTTCGTCGACGGGCGCCCAGCGGGCGCTGTTGGCATCCCCGCCGGCCCGGGGCGCGGGCAGGTCGGGGGCGAGGACCAGGTGGGCCACGCTGACGACCCGCATCCGGGGGTCGCGCTGCGGGTCCCCGTACGTGGCCAGCTGTTCGAGATGGGCGCCGTTGTCCACGCCGGGCGCGGCCGGGTCGTGCGCGCACAGCCCGGTCTCCTCGGCGAGTTCCCTGGCGGCCGCGGCCCCCAGGTCCTCGTCCCCGCGGACGAACCCGCCGGGCAGCGCCCAGCGGCCCTGGAACGGCTGCTCACCCCGTCGGACGACCAACGCGCAGAGCGCGTGGCGCCGCACGGTGAGCACGACCAGGTCGACGGTGACGGCGAAGGGCGGAAAGGCCGACGGGTCGTAGGGCGACATGCCGCGATCATAGTCGTCTGCCTGACGATAAACAGAGCTTTGGTGATCCCGGAGACGGTGATCTGGAACCCAGACCGGATCCTCGCGACCACCCCGGACGGCCGCGCGGGGCTAGCCCCGCAGTTGGAGCCCATCGGCGGCCTCCTCCACCATGCCGACACCGAGGCGGCTGATCCGGACGGCGAACGGTTCCTCCGCCACCCTCAGGCCGGACAGGCGCAGCGCACCGAGGGGGGCGCCCGCCCGCGGGGTGACGGCGACGGTCGCCGCCGGGGCGTCCGGGCGGATGCCCGCGAGCGCGGTGAGGGCGTGGATCCCCGCGGCGGCGGCCACCGCCGCCGGCCTGCAGGCCGCGGGGTGCGGGAGCGGGGCGCTGCCGGCGGTGCGCTGCTCGGCCGCGTACATCTCGGGCAGGCGGTACCCGAAGGACTCCGCCGCGTCGAGCAGCCCCCGCAGCAGCCCGGCGGCCTCCTTGTCGAACCCGGCCTGGGCGAGCCCGGCCACGGCGAGGGCGCTCTCGTGGGCCCGTACCGCTCCGGCCCGGTGCCCGAAGGGGTTGTGGCCCGGTTCGCGCGCGGCCATGCTGCGCAGCCCCCATCCGGAATCCATGGCCGGAGCTCCGAGCAACCGGGCGAGGTGCTCGGTCCGGACGGGGTCCAGCAGGCCTGCTGCATACTGTCCGCCGCCCAGCAGGCCGGTGTCCAGCAGGTGCGCGGCCGACCCGGTCAGCCGGGGCAGCGGACGGCCGTCCGGGTGCAGGGCGGCGGCGGGGCGGCCCCCGTCCGGTCCGTCGATCCAGAACCGGGCCCGGAACCGTTCCCGCAGGGCGGCTGCCCACTCCCGCCATTCCGCGGCTCCGGGCCGCCCGCAGTCGGCGAGCAGGTCGGCGCCGAGCAGCGCGGCCCGGTGCGCGTGGGCCTGGGTCTCGCAGCGCCGTGGCCCGGGATCGGGGTCGGCCAGGAAGCCGTCCTCCCCGAGCGCGGAGCGCAGCCAGCCCAGGCAGCGCTCCGCGGCGGGCAGCAGCCGGGCCACTTCCTCCTCGGGCAGCCCCCACCTGCGGGCCTCGGCGAGCACCACCGGGAAGCCAAGGGTGGCCTCGGTACCGGTGCAGCCCGGTGGGAGCTGCGGCCCGGCGGCGCGCAGCGGCCCGGGGATCTTCCCCGCTCCGGGGCCCCGGCCCCCGGCCTGGCTCCGCGCCAGAGTCCGCAGGGTGGCGGCGGCCAGCCCGGTGCCGAGCGGGAGCGCCATCCGCGCGGCCCACAGCGACTCGGCCGGGGCCAGCCCGAGCCGCCAGGGCACTCCGGCCGCGGCGAAGGCGTCCGCCGGTGCCCCGGGATCCCTCAGGAGCAGTGCGCGCAGGTCGTCGAGGCTGGTCCGGAACCAGGCGTCGGCCCTCGGGTCGTCCCCCTCGGCGCGAGCGGCGGAGAGCGGGTTCGCGGCCTGTCCGGCGGGGGACCGGGCCGAGCGGTCGCGTGTGGTCCGCAGCTCGATGCTGCGGGACTCCCCCGGCGCCAGTTCGAGCTGCCAGCGCAGCAGCCCGGCCGAGGCGAGGGCGTCGTCGGGGGCCGGTTCGGCGGTGGTGACGGCGAGGGCGTCGCCCGTGCTCCAGCGCAGTCCGGCGGCGTGCACCCCGGCGGCGAGTTCCGGTCCGGCCCGCCCGGCCGCCACGGCGGCGAGCTCGGCCAGGTCGGTGCCGAGGGAGACCTCCACGGGGAGGCGCAGCGGGCGGGTGGCGAAGCTGCGCAGGGTGATGCGCTCGGTGCCGTCGGCGTGGCGGACGCGCTCGATTCCGATGTCGGGGTCGGGGCCTGCCTCGATGCCGGTGCGGACGGTGGCGGTGAAGGAGGCCCGGTCGGCGGCGAGGCTGCGTCCCTGGACGGCGACCGGATCCCGTCCGCCGACGCGCAGGACGCAGCGTGACAGCAGGCGCCGCCCCGAGCGGTAGATGCCGTCGATGCCCTGCCCGGTCAGCTGGCCGTGTTCGGGAGAGATGACCAGGCAGGGTGCGGCGACGCAGATGACGGCGCTGTGCACCGGCGGCAGTTCGGGGCGGCGCGCGGGCCCCACGGCGGACTGCCGCGGCGGGGGCGTTCCCGTCGGCCGCGCCTGCGGTTCCGGCTCGGGCGGGGCACCTGCCGGGCGTTCCGTGGATGCTGCGGGCACCCGCTCCACCGCCGCCCCCACGGCCGGCCGGCCGTACGGCGGTCCGTCCGGCCGGATGTCGGGGCCCCTGGCGGGGGCACCGGGCCCGGCCTCGGTGGCCACTGCGGTGCGGTGTCCCGGGACGTCGGGCGGAAGGGACCTGGGAGGGTCGGTTTCAGGTACGGGGGGAGCCATGTGCCGCCTTGTCTGCGCTCCGGCCGGTTCCGCTGGGCGGCGGCGCGGCCGGGCGCCCACCTCCCCCCAGCTGAACGCCCTCACCCCCGCCCGGGTCACGGGCCCCGGTGGCGGCTGCCCGCATGGGGTACCGCGCCGACGGCGCAGTGCCGCGCCCACCGCGCTCCAGAGGCGCCGTACGGAACCGTGGTCCCGGTGCCGCCGTAAGCGGCTCCGGCAGCCGGGGGTCCGACGCGGACTCACTGCTCGGAGCGGGCCCACTGCTCGGCGCGGGCTCACTGGTCGCTCCCCTCGGGGCGGCGGGCCGGGCGGCGCTTGCCGTCCCGGCGGCCGGGCGGACGGGTGGTGGCGGCGGAGCGCTTGCGGCGGGGTTCGCGGCGCCGGCGCTCCTCGCGCAGGCACTGCCGCAGCCCTTCGGGGTCGATGCCCTCGTTGCAGGCGTGGTGGAGCAGCTGGGCGAAGCGGTACTCGGAGTCGGCCCGCAGGGCGAGCCCGAGGGCGATGCGTGCGGTCGGCTCGTCCCCGCCGGACCAGCAGACCCAGCCGGCCAGGGTGAGCGGCGCCGCCGCGTGCTCTCCGTACGCGCCGACGCAGCGCCGGGCCAGGGCCCGCCACAGGCGCAGGGCGGGGGCGGCCTCGTCGCCCTCCATCCACTCGGCGGCGATGTCGCGGATCTCTCGGTCCTGGAGGCCGAGGATCACGGCGGCGGCCTCGTCGTGCCCGAGGAGGGCGTCGTCCCAGTCGTCTGCCCGGGGACCACCTTCGACGGGCGGCGCGAGGGTCAGCCGGCGCATGAGGGTCTTGGCGAGGGCGATGGTCTCCGCTCCGACCTCCTGCCGGGTGGCCCCGTCGAGGATCTTCGGGACGAGGGCGACGGCCGCCCGGTCGAGTGCTTCCTCCTGTTCCGCGGCCCCGGCTCCGACAAGGGGCGCGAGCCTGCTTTCGATCTCCTTCAGCGAGCCCCGGACCTGGAGTCCGGCGAAGGTCGCCGCCGCGGCCATGACCGAGGTGCCGGGCGGGGCGAGCGGGTTGCCCTCGGCCGGGCAGCAGCCGGAGTCGTCACAGGTGTAGGACCAGTAGCGGCCGCCGGACAGGCACAGGGCCTCCAGGACGGGCACGTCCAGGGCGCCGCAGGCGAGGCGCACCCGCTGGGCGAGGGGCCGCAGCCGGGTCATCACCCGCTGCCCGCTCTCCCCGGCCCGCGGGTCCTGGCACAGGAAGACCACGATGCCGTCGGGCTTGCCGCCGCGCCGCTCGCTGCCCCTCACGAGGCACTCGGCGACCTGCCGGGCGGTGTCCTCCCACTCGGCTGGAGTGGAGGGGATGCCGACGCGCAGCCGTCCGCCGAAGCGTCCGCCCTCGCCGTGCACGGCGACCATGACGAGGGAGTCGGTCGGATGGAACCCGAGCATGTAGGGCAGCGCGTCGGCCAGTTCGGCCGGGCTGCGCAAGGTGATCCGGGATGCTTCGGGAGTTCCGGAGGGATTGAGGGAAGAGTCGGCGGGGGTGGCGGAGGGGCGGTCGGACTGGCTGCGCGATTCGTGGTTCGTCGTCATGGCTCGACGGTCCCGTGTGCCGAACGATCGCGAAACCCCTGTGGATAACTCGCTTGAACCTTCAATATCCACAGGTTGAGAGCGCCATTGGCGCGATGTCGGAACCATCGGGTTGCATGGGGGCATGAACGCAGACCTGAGGTCCTCCGCCGATTCCGTACTCGCCCGCCTCGTGGGCGACCCCACGGGCACCGCACGGCTGCGCGAGGACCAGTGGCGGGCGATCGAGGCCCTCGTCGCGCACAAGCGGCGAGCCCTGGTCGTCCAGCGCACGGGGTGGGGCAAGTCCGCCGTGTACTTCGTGGCCACTTCCCTGCTGCGGGCGAGCGGTGCCGGCCCCACCGTCATCGTCTCCCCCCTGCTCGCGCTGATGCGCAATCAGGTCGAAGCCGCCGCCCGGGCCGGAATCCGCGCCCGCACCATCAACTCCGCCAATCCTGAGGAGTGGGAGGGCATCCAGGCCGAGGTCGCTGCGGGCGAGGTCGACGTCCTCCTGGTCAGCCCCGAGCGCCTCAACAACCCCGACTTCCGCGACCAGGTGCTCCCCAAGCTCGCGGCCGCCACCGGCCTCCTGGTGGTCGACGAGGCCCACTGCATCTCCGACTGGGGACACGACTTCCGCCCCGACTACCGCCGGCTGCGCACCATGCTGGCCGATCTCCCGCCGGGAGTCCCGGTCCTCGCGACGACCGCCACCGCCAACGCCCGGGTGACGGCGGACGTCGCAGAGCAGCTCGGCACCGGAGCCGGTACGGACGCCCTCGTACTGCGCGGCCCGCTGGACCGCGAGAGCCTGAGCCTGGCCGTGCTGACCCTGCCCGACGCCGCTCACCGGCTCGCCTGGCTCGCCGACCACCTCGCCGACCTGCCGGGCTCCGGGATCATCTACACGCTGACGGTGGCCGCCGCCGAGGAGGTCACCGCCTACCTCCGCCACCGCGGCCACACCGTCTCCTCGTACACCGGCAAGACCGAGAACGCCGACCGCGAGCAGGCGGAGAACGACCTCCAGGCCAACCGCGTCAAGGCCCTCGTGGCCACCTCCGCGCTCGGGATGGGCTTCGACAAGCCCGACCTCGGCTTCGTCGTGCACCTGGGATCGCCCTCCTCCCCCATCGCCTACTACCAGCAGGTCGGCCGTGCGGGCCGCGGTGTGGAGCACGCCGAGGTGCTCCTGCTGCCCGGCCGCGAGGACGAGGCGATCTGGCAGTACTTCGCCTCGGTGGCCTTCCCGCCGGAGGAGCAGGTCCGCCGCACCCTCGACGTCCTGGCCCAGGCGGGGCGCCCCCTCTCCCTGCCCGCCCTGGAACCGCTCGTCGACCTGCGCCGCACACGCCTGGAGACGATGCTGAAGGTCCTCGACGTGGACGGCGCCGTCCACCGCGTCAAGGGCGGCTGGACCTCCACCGGCGAGCCGTGGGTGTACGACGCCGAACGCTACGCCTGGGTCGCCCGGCAGCGGTCCGCCGAACAGCAGGCGATGCGGGACTACGCCGCCTCCACCGGCTGCCGGATGGAGTTCCTGCGCCGCCAGCTGGACGACGAGGAGGCCGCGCCCTGCGGCCGCTGCGACAACTGCGCGGGCGCCCGCTTCACGGCGGACGTCTCCGGCACCTCCCTGGACACCGCCCGCGGCGAACTGAGCCGTCCTGGCGTGGAACTGGAGCCCCGCAAGATGTGGCCGACCGGGCTCGCCGCGGTCGGCGTCGACCTCAAGGGCCGGATCCCGGCCGGGGAACAGGCCTCCACCGGCCGGGCCCTGGGCAGACTGTCCGACATCGGCTGGGGCAACCGCCTGCGTCCGATGCTCGCCCCGCAGACGGCCGACCAGCCGGTTCCGGACGATGTCGCCCAAGCCGTGGTCGCCGTACTCGCCGACTGGGCACGTGGACCGGGGGGTTGGGCCACCGGCGCGGCGGACGCCCCCGCCCGGCCCGTGGGTGTGGTGGCGCTGCCTTCGCGGAGCCGCCCCCTGCTGGTCGGCTCCCTCGCCGCCCGGATCGCCGAGGTCGGGCGGATCCCGCTGCTCGGAACCCTGGAGTACACCGATCAGGCACCGGAGTTCGGGCTGCCGTCCTCCAACAGTGCCCAGCGGGTCCGGGGACTCCACCAGGCCTTGACCGTCCCACAGGCCCTGGCGGCCAGCCTGTCCGAGACATCGGGTCCGGTGTTCCTCGTCGACGACCGGGCGGAGAGCGGGTGGACCCTCGCGGTGGCCGCCCGGCTGCTCCGCCGGGCGGGTGCGAAGGGGGTGTTTCCGCTGGTGCTCGCGCTCCAGCCGTAGCCGAATGAGTCATCTCCGGCGTGGCGGGGCAAGGATATGAACGGCATACCGGCGAATTCCGGTCTGCTGCTTCAAATGCTCATTGCCCCACCCTCGCGCACCACGCGAGAATCGGAGTGCTCCCGCTCGGCTCGACGGCACTCTCCAGGGCCGCGCCGCGGCGCGCCCACAGCCCAGCCGTGCCCGCTCGCGGGCGTGTACCCGAAGGGAGGACCGTGACCTTCGGATTCGCCCCGTCCTCGACCACGTCCCTGGCAATGGCGACCGGCGCCGCCAGCCGTCACGGCCGGCTGCTCGAACCCGCCGAGTGGACGGCGGCCGGGATCCCCCTGCTGAGCAATCCGCGCGAGCTGGTCAGCGGGCTGCACTCCCGCCACGCCCCCGGCCCCTCCACCGCCGTGATCGCGGTCCTCGGACCCGAGGAGCGGCTGGTGGCGAGCGCCTCCTTCGTGCAGCGGTCCAATTCGGCGGACGGCTGGGAATACCGCAACGCCCTGTTGTCCCGGCTGCGCCGGGTCATCCCGCACGACCTGCGGCGGCGGACCCCGGCCAGGACGGCGGTGCTGATGTACTGCCGGGACGGCGACGAGCGGTGGACCGAGGAGGACGGTGCCTGGATGTGGGGCCTGCGGGACGCCTGCACCCTGCACGGACTGCGCTGCGGTGCCTACATCACACTGACCCGAGGGGGCTGGCAGGTGCTGGGCGAAGGCCGTGGCGGGCGGAGCCCCGGTTCGGACACCAGACCCGGTCACCTCGGCTCACTGACGGCCGAGACGGCACCGCTGACCCTCAGCACCGCCGGAGGGGCGGCCGAGCCGCTGCGCCGTACCGCCGCCCGCTGAGCGGACGACCGGCCCCGGCGATACGGCCGGCCCCGGCAGCAGGGCCGGCCCCGGCAGCACAGCGGAATACCCGTGCGCCGGAACCCTCGTGACGACCCGCCACACCGGACCGGCCCACACTCCGCGCGCAGGGCGCACCGCAGAGCGGACCACCCGCGGTGCGCGCACGGTCCCGTCGGGCGGCCGCGTCGGGGTGCGGGCAGGCTTGACTGCCGTACCCCCGGAAGGGCGTACGGCTGGTCAGGCCCCGGACATCAGCGGGGCCGGCACCCGGCCCGCCCCGCCCCTCCGCCCGCGTGGGATGCGGGGCGTCAGACGCCCGCACCCAGCACGGAGTTGATCTGCTGCGCGTCGCCGCACACGATCAGCAGGGCTCCGGCGCACGTCAGCGCGACCGGCAGCGCGGCCGCGATGGCACCGGCCGGTCCGCCGTTGGCCGCAAAGACCACGACGGGACGGCCCGCGGCGCGCTGCACGTGCGACGCGTCCGCGTAGAAGATGTCGTCCTTGGCGTCGTGCTGGGCCCAGTAGGAGGCCTCGCCGAAGGACAGCTCGTGCGCGGCCCACGGGTGCGGGTCGCCGGTGGTGATCACCAGGATGTCGCCGGGCGCGCGCCCGGTGTCGAGCAGCAGGTCCACGGCCTCCTCGGCCGCGTCCAGCGCACCCTCGGCGGAGGCCGGGATCAGCTGGACCTGGGGCACGGCCGCCGAGACGGACGGCGCGGTGGGGGCTGCGGGAACGGGTCCGGGGGTGGCCTGTGCCGCGCGCTGAGCGGGCGGGGCGGGCCGGACGGGACCGGGGCGCCCGGGCCGGGGTACGGCTGCGGGACGCGGACCAGGTACGGGGCGGGGGGTCTGCGCGGTGCGGCTCGCGGCCGGCGTGACGCGGGGACCCTGGGCACTCTCGTGAATCTGAGGCTCCTCGATGGCGGGGGTGAGAGGCATGAGTTGATATCTATCAAACACCGGTACGAAACGTACCGGTGGGTGGCACGTGGGTGCGATCAGAAATCGAAGCCGAGTTGGCCTCCGTTTTCCAGCTCCATCGATTCCTCGCTCCGGCGCACCTTCTTCAAGTGGCGCCACTGGGGCAGCGCGTCGAGGTACGACCACGAGAGCCGGTGGTACACGGTGGGCCCCCGCACCTCAAGCGCGGCCCGGTGCACGGGCGAGGGATAGCCGGCGTTGGCGGCGAAGGCGAAGTCCTCTGTCCCGTCGCCCCGTTCGCCCAGTTCGGCCATCATCCGGTCGCGCCGGACCTTGGCGATCACCGAGGCCGCGGCAACGGCGACGCAGGACTGATCGCCCTTGATCACCGTACGAACCCGCCAGGGCGGGCCGAGATAGTCGTGCTTGCCGTCGAGGATCACCGCGTCGGGCCGCACCGGCAGACCCTCCAGCGCGCGCACCGCCGCCAGCCGCAGGGCGGCGGTCATCCCCAGTTCGTCGATCTCCTCCGGGGAGGCGTGCCCCAGGGCGTGCGCGGTGACCCAGTCCTCCAGGACGTCGAGCAGCGCGTCGCGTCGCTTGGGGGTGAGCAGTTTGGAGTCGGTGAGTCCCGCGGGCGGCCGGCGCAGACCGGTGATCGCCGCGCAGACGGTGACGGGACCGGCCCAGGCCCCTCGTCCGACCTCGTCGACCCCGGCGATGACCTTGGCGCCGGTGGTTGCACGGAGGGAGCGCTCGACGGTGTGGGTGGGTGCTTCGTACGGCATGGCGCCAGCAAGGTTACGCCGCCCCGGGCCGCCTGCACACCCCGGCCTGCGGCAAGCCGCGCCGCACCGGCTCCCCGGGGCCGTTCGCGCGCCCCCGGGCGAGCCCGCGTACGCGCCCCTCGCGAGCTCCGCCGGACCTCACCTGCGCAGCATCGGCACGACCAGCCCGTCGATCATCTCGGCGATTTCCGGGTCCGGCCATTCACTCCCGCACACCTTGGCCCGATACATGAACATCGCCGGAATCACGTCGGTGAGCAGCGGGCTCGTGGCATCCGGCCGGACGTCCCCACGCTTGATTCCGCGGTCCACCAGCTCACGGATCAGTCGGTGCGCCGGCTCGTGCAGCCCGTCCCAGACGACCTCGCGGAACCGGTCCGCATGAATGTGGTCGCATTCGTGAAGCATTGCGCGAAGCGCCTCACCGGCCGGTGAGGCCATGACGTCCCGCATCCGCACACACAAGTCGTACAGGTCCTCGCGCACCGATCCGTGGTCCGCGATCCCGCCCAGCTCGGGCAGGCCCTCGCGCAGCGCGTCGGCGACCAGGTCCGCCTTGGAGGACCAGCGCCGGTACAGCGCCGCCTTGCCGGTGCGCGCCCCGGCGGCGACGCCCTCCATGGTGAGGGAGGCCCAGCCGACCGTGCCGAGCTGCTCCAGCGCCGCGTCGAGGATCGCCCGTTCGAGCTCCGGCCCTCGTCTGCGCCCCGGCACCACGCCCAGCGGCCGACCCGAACCTGTCATGCTCCATACCTCCGACCGACCCGCGTGCCTCGCACGGATTTCCACCCCTAGTGAACGCTTGCGTTCTCTACTCGGGGCCTCCTACCGTGGACCCGCAGTGAACGGATGCGTTCACTATTTCACTTCGGGGGGATCCACAGTGACAAGCACCCGACTCGACGCGCCCCGGATACCCGGGGCCGCCCGGCGGCCCGGGCGTCCGGGCGTGGCACTCGCCGTCATCGCGGCGTGCCAGCTCATGGTCGTCCTCGACGCGACGATCGTGAACATCGCGCTCCCGCACATCCAGACCGCCCTCTCCTTCTCCACCACCGACCTCTCCTGGGTGATCAGCGCCTACACCCTGGCCTTCGGCGGCCTGCTGCTCCTCGGCGGCCGCGCCGGGGACATCCTGGGCCGCCGCCGCGTCTTCATGACCGGGATCCTGCTCTTCACCCTGGCGTCCCTGCTCGGCGGGTTCGCCCAGGAGCCCTGGCAGCTGCTGGCCGCCCGCGCGCTCCAGGGCGTGGGCGGAGCCATCGCCTCGCCGACCGCGCTCGCCCTGATCACCACCACCTTCGCCGAGGGCCCCGCCCGCAACCGGGCCTTCGGCGTCTTCGCCGCCGTCTCGGCGGGCGGCGGTGCGATTGGCCTGCTGGCCGGCGGCATGCTCACCGAATGGCTCGACTGGCGGTGGGTCCTCTTCGTGAACGTGCCGATCGGCGTGCTCATCGCCGTCCTCGCGCCGCTCTTCATCAACGAGTCCGAGCGCCACCCCGGCCGCTTCGACGCCGCCGGCGCCCTCACCTCCACCGGAGGCATGACGGCGCTCGTCTACGGGTTCATCCGCGCTTCCGAGGAGGGCTGGCGAGATGCCCTGACCATCGGTTCCTTCATCGCCGCGGTCGTCCTGCTCGGCGTCTTCGTGGTGATCGAGTCGCGGGCCGCGGACCCGATCATCCCGCTCCGGATGTTCGCCGACCGCAACCGGGCCGGCACCTACATGATCATGCTCGGGCTGGCCGCCGCCATGTTCGGCATGTTCTTCTTCATCGTCCAGTTCGTGCAGAACGTGCTGGACTTCACGCCGATCCAGTCCGGCGTCGGCTTCCTGCCGGTGACCGCCGCCATCATCGCGGCCGCGGGCCTCTCCCAGCGCTTCCTGCCACGCTTCGGGCCCAAGCCGTTCATGGTCACCGGGTCCGCGCTCACCGGGACCGGACTGGCCTGGCTCAGCTTCATCCGGACCGACAGCACGTACGTGTCCGGGGTGCTCGGCCCGATGCTGCTCTTCGGTTTCGGCATGGGCCTCAACTTCGTGACCCTCACCCTCACCGCCGTCTCCGGAGTGGCGCCGAAGGAAGCGGGCGCGGCCTCCGGGCTGCTCAACGCCAGTCAGCAGGTGGGTGGTTCCCTCGGCCTGTCCATCCTGGTCACCGTCTTCGGCACGGCCGGCCGCGAGGAGGCGGAGAAGCAGGTCCCGGCCTTCATGGCGCAGGCCGATCCGGCGCAGCTGGCCGCGTTCAAGGAGACCGGGCGGCTGCCGGACCCCTGGGGGGACCTCGTCCTCGCCCAGGGCATCTCCACCGCCTTCGTCGCCGCCGTGGCCATGGCGGGTCTGGCGCTGGTCACCGCGGTGCTGGTGATCCGGGTCCGCAAGAGCGACCTGGAAGCCCTCAACGGGGCCGCCGCCGGGGCCGGTCCGGCCGCCTGAGCGCGAGGGCCCGTACGTACGCAGGCCCGGGCAGCGGGGTTCACCCCGCACCCGGGCCTGCGTACGCCATCCGCGACGCCCCTTGACGGCGCCCCTCCGGCCCGGACGGCAGGCCCGGAACGCTCGTTCGGACCGCCCGCTCAGACCGCCGATCCGGGCAGCCACTCCGGAAGGGCCTCGGTGCGGACCAGCCATGCCTGCGGCAGCGCCGCCTCGCCGCGCCCGCCGAGCACCCCGCCGACGATCGCGCACGTGGTGTCCACGTCCCCGCCCACCTGTGCGGTGGTCCAGAACGCCCGCTCGAAGTCGTCGAGCGACCGTGCCGCCGACCACAGCGCGAACGGCACCGTGTCGTGGGCGCTGGTGCGCCGGCCGCAGCCGAGCACCGCGGCCACGGTGGTCGCGTCGCCGTAGTCCAGCATGTCCCGGGCCCGGCGCACGCCCGCGCCGACGGCGCTGCGCGGCACCAGCGCGATGACCCCGTCCAGCAGCTCCTCGGCGGTCGGCGGGCCGCCCGGCGAGGCTGCGAGGGCGGCCGCGGCGGCGACGGCCATCGCCCCGCACACCGCCTCGCGGTGCTGGTGGGTGGTGTAGGCGGAGATCTCCGCCTGGTGGGTGGCCTGCTCGGGGTCGTCCGCGTACCAGGCGCCCAGGGGCGCGATCCGCATGGCGGCGCCGTTGCCCCAGGAGCCCTGACCGTTGAACAGCTCGGCCGCGAGCGTGCGCCAGTCCTCGCCCTCCCGGACGAGGCGCAGCATCCGGTTGACGGCGGGACCGTAGCCGCGGTCGAAGTCGTGGTGGTCCGCGAAGGAGGCCGCCAGCGCGTCCTGGTCGATGCGTCCGTGCGTGGCGAGGACGGCCACCACCGAGCAGGCCATCTCGGTGTCGTCGGTCCACTGCCACGGCTCGGTGCCGGGCGGCAGCTCGCGCCGCTTCAGCAGCGGGTAGTTCACGGGGACGAAGTACTGGGAGCCCAGGGCGTCCCCCAGGGCGAGCCCTCGGAGGCTGGACGTGGCGCGTGCGTAGCGCGTCTCGGGAGTGGAGTCAGCGGTCATCCCGCGCCACTTTAGCCGTCCAGGTCATAAGGCTCGGGTGTGGTCCACCGCTCAAACGGGCGGTCCATCCGGTACCGGCCGTCCGGTCCCAGCATCAGTACCCGGAATTCGCCGTTCCCGGGGTTGGAAAGGGCCTCGAACTCGGCGACCGACCAGTGGAACCAGCGCATGCAGAACAGCCGCATCGTCAGCCCGTGCGTCACCAGCAGGACGTTCTCCGGATGGTCGGGGGCCTCGAAGCTGCGGTAGAGGCTTTCCAGGAAGGAGCCGACGCGGTCGTAGACGTCCGCGCCCGACTCGCCCTGGGCGAAGCGGTAGAAGAAGTGCCCGTAGGCGTCCCGGTACGCCTTCTGGAGCCGTACGTCGTCCCGGTCCTGCCAGTTGCCCCAGTCCTGCTCGCGCAGCCGGGGCTCCTCGCGCATGCGCACCCGGGCCGGGTCCAGCCTCAGTTCGCGGAAGGTCTGCAGGGTCCGGCGGTACGGGGAGACGTACGCGCTGATGTGCTCGGTCCCGAAGAGCTCGCGCAGCCGCGCCCCGGCCGCGCCGGCCTGCTCGCGGCCGGACGGGGTGAGCCGCAGGGCGTGGTCGGGTTCCCGCTCGTACACCGTGTCGTCGACGTTACCCTCCGATTCCCCGTGCCGGACAAGGACGATGCGCCGTGGTCGTACCATTCCACGACCCTATTCGGCCGCCGGCCGGGGCACGTCACGGGCACGCCGGTCGGGGCCCCGCTCGTCGTACGGTCATACCGTCCAGGCGGGTTCGAGGTCCACGACGTCCCCGGTGAGCGCCTCGACGTCGGCTTCGGTCTGGGCGCGCAGCGAGAGCCGCTCCACCCGTTCCTGCCGGTACTTGCCGTGTTCGGCCGCGGCGAGCCACATCGACAGGACGAGGAACTCCCGCCCGGGCGCCTCCCCGAAGAGGCCGCGGATCATTCCGGGCGAGCCCGCCATGGCGGGGTTCCACACCTTCTCCTGCATGCGGGCGAAGTGTTCGTCACGGCCTTCCCGCACCCGGGTGTGGGCGACACGGACCACGTCGGCGTCGCTGAAGCGCGGCTCGAAGCCGGTCTTCACGTCGAAGCGGTGGTCGAAGAGCGTGACCCGCGCGTCGGTGAAGGTGCCGTTCTGGGAGGCCGCGAGCCTGTCGTGCGAGCGGGCCATGAACGAGTCGTAGAACGAACGGCTCTCCCAGAACGCGAAGACGTGCGCGACCCCCTGCCGGCCCCGGCTCCAGCCGCCGCCCTGCCCCCGGAAGCCCGGTTCGCCGGGCAGCCCCGCCCATTTGCGCTGCCCGCGCTCGAACCCGCGTCGGTCCGTCACCGTGCAGCGAATCCACTTGACCAGCACCGCGCCATCGTACGGGCCGGGCGGGGCCGGGGTCAGTCCCCGGAGCGGTGGATCCGCACCAGTTCCGCCGCATCCCGCTCGGACAGCCGAATGCCGAACTCCCGCTCCAGCAGTGGGAGCAGGTCCTCCGCCGCCACGGACGCGCGCTCCGTCCGCCCGTCGGGGTACAGGCGGGTCAGCTCCCGTCCCACGAGCGCGACGCGCGCGTCCTCGCCGGGGTACTGGACGATGGCCTGCCCCAGGAAGGAGGAGAGGGGGTGCGAGGAGCTGTAGTGGTTGAGCAGGACGTAGTCGACGGGGTGGTAGCGCTGCGGGGAGAAGGCGTACAGGTCCCGCCACTCGTCCCCGCGCAGGGTCCGCAGCACGAGGACGCCCTCCTCCTCGGCGTGGACGGCGTACGTCCACGCCCCCTGGCGCACCTCTGCGCCGGGGCGCGCGAGCGGGACGGGTTCACGCGGGCCCACGTAGCCGAACCCGGCGTCGCAGAGCCACGGTTCGCCCTCGACGGTGACGACGAGAACCGCGTGCGTCACGGGCAGCAGGGAGTCGCCCCGGGTGCGGTTGCGGGCGCCGCGCCCGGAGACCTCGAAGCCGATCCGCTCCAGGGCAGCGGCCAGCAGCGAGTTCTGCTCGTAGCAGTAGCCGCCGCGGCGGGCGTGCACGAGCTTGTCCTCGATGGCCTTGACCTCCAGCGCGACGGGGCGGCCGAGCAGGACGTCCAGGTTCTCGAAGGGGATGGCGGCGGTGTGGGCACGGTGCACCGCGTACAACGTCTCCAGGTCCGGCCGGAGTTCCCGCCGCCGGGCCCCGCTCCCGTCGCCGTCCGTTGCGCCGATCCCGATGCGCGCCAGGTACGCGTCCAGGTCCAGCTCGTCACCGTTCCACATGGCTCTCCCACTCCCCCACCGTGAAGTCCAGGTCCAGGTCCAGGTCCAGGTCCAGAGCCCGGGATCACCGGGCCCCGCACAATGATCGCGGGTCTGCCACACCGCCGCGACGGCCTGGGCCGCCGCGCTCATGACCTTGTCCGATCGGGTCACCGGCCGTGAGCTGCTCGGCGAGCCGCTCCGCCTGCGCGGCGGGGTCGTCGCCGGAGACGGCGAGTGCCATCCGGAACTGCAGCCAGGGGCGGTCCTCCCTGATGGCCGACCTGCTCGGGTGGAAAAGGAAGAGGTTGATCCGCTCGGGTTCCCACAGCCAGGCGGACACGCCGCCGAGTTCGCATTCCCATGACGGGAGCCAGTCGGTGCGAGCGACGAGGTGGCGCTTCAGCAGGCGGGCGACGGTGCGCGCCGGCCACTCCCAGCTGTGGTCCGTGGCGGCCCGTTCCGCTTCGACGCCCGGTACTGCCGGGCGTCGAAGCGGAACTCGGGCAGGTCCACCTCGTCGTCGTCGGGATTGCGCCATCCGCTCCAGATCACGTCGTCGCCGTCACGACGGACGGTCACGTAGAGGGCGCCGCAGCACTCTTCGGTGCACTGCGCCTCGGCCAGCCGCACCTCGCGCGGCTCGGCGCCGGCCGTGAGCGGTCCGTCCGGCGGCAGGAGGAACCCGGGATCCAGACCCGGCCCTTCCGGGAACGCCTCCGCCAGGATGTCCAGGCCGTCGACCACCGGCCGTACCTCCACCCGGGCGCCCGGCTCGGGAGTACCGGGCACGACGACCCGGAGGGTGAGGGAGTTCTTCTCGTCGTTCACCGGACGATTCTCGGCTCCGCCGCACGGACACATAACGCGAATTCCGCCGCACGGTGTCCGCCGTCCCACCGTCTACGGGAGGCGCGGGCCCCGTCCCCCGCGCGTCCGAAACGCCGGAGAGGGTGCCGGCCCATGGCCGGCACCCTCTCTCAAGCGCGGATCAACGCCCTCGGCGGCAGCTGCTCACCGTCGCGCCGGGCGCGGTTCCGTTCCGGTTCAGCTGCAACCGCTGGTCGAGCCGCAGCCCTCGCAGATGTAGCAGGAGCCGGCGCGCTGCATCTTCGTACCGCAGGAGAAGCAGAGCGGGGCGTCGGCGGAGACGCCGAGCTGCATCTCGACCAGTTCGGCGTTGGAGTGCGCCGTCTTCGGGGCCGGGACGGGAACGATCTCGACCGGCTTCGGGGCGGAAGCGGCCGGGACCGACGCGAGCGGCGCCGACTGGGCGAGGGCCTCGGTGTCGAGCTCCTCGTCCTCCAGCGGCTCGTAGGAGCCGGTGTCGAGGTGGCGCTGACGCTCCTCGGCGGAGTGGATGCCGAGGGCCGACCGGGTCTCGAAGGGCAGGAAGTCCAGCGCCACGCGACGGAAGATGTAGTCGACGATCGACTGCGCCATCCGCACGTCCGGGTCGTCCGTCATACCGGCCGGCTCGAACCGCATGTTGGTGAACTTCGCGACGTACGTCTCCAGCGGGACGCCGTACTGCAGACCGACGGAGACGGCGATGGAGAAGGCGTCCATCATGCCCGCGAGGGTCGAACCCTGCTTGGACATCTTCAGGAAGACCTCGCCCAGACCGTCGTCCGGGTAGGAGTTCGCCGTCATGTAGCCCTCGGCGCCACCGACCGTGAAGGAGGTGGTGATCCCCGGGCGGCCCTTGGGGAGGCGCTTGCGGACCGGGCGGTACTCGATGACCTTCTCGACCGCCGTGCGGATGGTCTCCTCGGCCTTCTCGGTGATCTCGGCCTTCTCCTCCTCCTTCTTCTTGGCGGAGAGGGGCTGGCCGACCTTGCAGTTGTCGCGGTAGATCGCGAGCGCCTTGACGCCCATCTTCCACGCCTCGAAGTAGATCTCCTCGATCTCCTCGACGGTCGCCGTCTCCGGCATGTTGACCGTCTTGGAGATCGCCCCGGAGATCCAGGGCTGGATCGCGGCCATCATGCGGACGTGGCCCATCGCGGAGATGGAACGCTCGCCCATGGCGCAGTCGAAGACCTCGTAGTGCTCGGTCTTCAGACCCGGGGCGTCGACGACCACGCCGTGCTCGGCGATGTGCGCGACGATCGCCTCGATCTGCTCCTCCTGGTAGCCCAGGCGGCGCAGGGCCTGCGGGACGGTGCCGTTGACGATCTGCATCGAGCCGCCGCCGACGAGCTTCTTGAACTTGACCAGGGCCAGGTCCGGCTCGACACCGGTGGTGTCGCAGGACATCGCGAGACCGATGGTGCCGGTCGGCGCGAGGACGGAGGCCTGGGAGTTGCGGAAGCCGTTCTTCTCGCCGAGGCGCAGGACGTCCTGCCAGGCCTCGGTGGCCGCGGCCCAGATCACGTTGTCGAGGTCTTCGGTGCGCGGCGCGACGGCGTTGGCGTCGGCGTGCTGCTTCATGACGCGCTTGTGCGAGTCGGCGTTGCGGGCGTAACCGTCGTACGGGCCGACGATGGCGGCCAGCTCGGCGGAGCGCTTGTACGCGGTACCGGTCATCAGCGAGGTGATCGAGGCGGCGAGGGTGCGGCCGCCGTCCGAGTCGTACGCGTGGCCGGTCGCCATCAGGAGGGCGCCGAGGTTGGCGTAGCCGATGCCCAGCTGGCGGAAGGCGCGGGTGTTCTCGCCGATCTTCTGCGTCGGGAAGTCCGCGAAGCAGATGGAGATGTCCATCGCGGTGATGACCAGCTCGACGACCTTGGCGAAGCGCTCGGCGTCGAAGGACTGGTTGCCCTTGCCGTCGTCGTCGAGGAACTTCATCAGGTTGAGCGAGGCGAGGTTGCAGGACGTGTTGTCCAGGTGCATGTACTCGCTGCACGGGTTGGACGCGGTGATGCGGCCGGACTCGGGGCAGGTGTGCCAGTTGTTGATCACACCGTCGTACTGGATGCCCGGGTCGGCACAGGCCCACGCGGCCTCGGCGAGCTTGCGGAAGAGCGCCTTGGCGTCGACCTTCTCGATGACCTCGCCGGTCATGCGGGCCCGGAGGCCGAACTCGGTGCCGTTCTCGACGGCCGCCATGAACTCGTCGTTCACGCGGACGGAGTTGTTGGCGTTCTGGTACTGGACGGACGTGATGTCGTCGCCGCCCAGGTCCATGTCGAAGCCCGCGTCGCGCAGGGCGCGGATCTTCTCCTCTTCCTTCACCTTGGTCTCGATGAAGGCCTCGACGTCCGGGTGGTCCACGTCCAGGACGACCATCTTGGCCGCGCGGCGGGTGGCGCCACCCGACTTGATCGTTCCGGCGGACGCGTCGGCGCCGCGCATGAAGGAGACCGGACCGGAGGCGTTGCCGCCGGAGGAGAGGAGTTCCTTGGAGGAGCGGATGCGGGAGAGGTTCAGGCCGGCGCCGGAGCCGCCCTTGAAGATCATGCCCTCTTCCTTGTACCAGTCGAGGATCGACTCCATGGAGTCGTCGACGGCCAGGATGAAGCAGGCGGAGACCTGCTGCGGCTGGGGCGTACCGACGTTGAACCACACCGGCGAGTTGAAGCTGAAGATCTGGTGCAGGAGGGCGTAGGTCAGCTCGTGCTCGAAGATCTCCACGTCGGCGGGGGACGCGAAGTAGTCGTTCTCCTCGCCGGCCTTCGTATACGTCTTCACGATCCGGTCGATGAGCTGCTTCAGACCGGTCTCACGCTGCGGGGTGCCGACCGCGCCGCGGAAGTACTTGCTGGTGACGATGTTGACCGCGTTCACCGACCAGAAGTCGGGGAACTCGACGCCACGCTGCTCGAAGTTGACCGAGCCGTCGCGCCAGTTGGTCATGACGACGTCACGGAGCTCCCAGCTGACCTCGTCGTACGGGTGCACGCCCGGGGTGGTGTGGATGCGCTCGATCCGCAGGCCGCCCTTGGCAGCCTTGGTCCCCTTGGTGCGGGAACCTCGCGCCGAGCCGCTCGCCGTCTCTGTCATGCCGCCTCCCATATGCGGGCAAAAACGCCCTAAAGTGCCAGCGATATTCCGCGGCACGGTGCTGTGTGTCTTGTTCTGCGAATTTCGCCGTGCCGAGGCCGGCCGGGCCGCGCCGGGTGCGGCCCCGCCGGTCAGTCGGCGGCGGAGGCGGGCACGGGGACGACCGGGGCGGTCCCTCCGGGCTCGCACTCATGGGGATGAGGCCGCGGCTCGCGCAGTTCCGCGATGGCGGTCTCGAAGTCTTCAAGGGTGTCGAACGCTTTGTAGACGGACGCGAAGCGCAGGTACGCGACCAGGTCGAGCTCCTGCAACGGGCCGAGTATGGCCAGACCCACGTCATGGGTGGTCAGCTCGGCGCTGCCGGTGGCGCGCACCGCCTCTTCGACCCGCTGGCCGAGCTTGGCGAGGGCGTCCTCGGTGACCGGCCGCCCCTGGCACGCCTTGCGGACGCCAGAGATGACCTTGGTGCGGCTGAAGGGTTCGGTCACTCCACTGCGCTTGATCACCATCAGGGAGGCCGTCTCCACCGTCGTGAAGCGACGGGAGCAGTCGGGACACTGACGGCGCCTGCGGATCGACGTCCCGTCGTCCGTGGTGCGACTGTCGACGACGCGACTGTCGGGGTGCCTGCAGAAGGGGCAGTGCACGGTTCCCTCACCCTTCGTTTTGGCACGGCTGAATCACCTCACAGAACCCCTGAACGGCAGGGACCAGGCACTGCCGGGGGCTCGCGAAGCAGCCTCAAGCATATGCGATGCCGGGGCCCTCGACGGACCGAGGACCACAACTTCTGGGTGGCGACGCTCATCCAACCACTAGATCTTGGGTTGCGGCGGATTTACACCGCTCCGCGTGTCGCGGCGTCCGATGCCCGGAGAAGGGGCCCGCCGCTGCCACACTGGACGCGGGCCCGAGAGGTGGCCGTACGACCGGGAAGGGTACCGTAAGCAGCGGACGCGGAGCCGAACCCGCGTTCGGCGGAACGGCCGGCGGGAGACCCCCGCGACCGGCCTCACGGCGGCAGCACCGAACGCCTATACACCCACCGATCTAACCCAGGTGGGGGATCCACGATTTTTCACTCGAACGTGTGTTTGGCGCAACCTTTCGAAAGCTACTACCGTTGTCCAGCTAGGGAGAACATTTCGAGAGGGGCCGACGTGACCACCACCGCAGACAGTGCCACCATCACTGCCCAGAACCGCTCCCAGAGCCGACTTGAGCCGGTGCATGCCATGAACGACGCAAGCCTGAACCCGGAGGCGGAGCCCGTACGCCCCGCACGCTCGCTGCCAGGGCGACCTCCAGGCATCCGCGCCGACAGCTCCGGGCTCACCGACCGGCAGCGGAGGGTCATCGAGGTCATCCGGGACTCGGTGCAGCGGCGCGGCTACCCGCCGTCGATGCGCGAGATCGGCCAGGCCGTCGGCCTCTCCAGCACCTCGTCCGTGGCACACCAGCTCATGGCCCTGGAGCGAAAGGGCTTCCTGCGCCGCGACCCGCACCGTCCCCGGGCCTACGAGGTGCGCGGCTCGGACCAGCCGAGCTCGCAGCCCACCGACACCACCGGCAAGCCCGCCGCCTCCTACGTTCCCCTGGTCGGCCGGATCGCGGCCGGCGGCCCGATCCTCGCCGAGGAGTCGGTCGAGGACGTCTTCCCGCTCCCGCGGCAGCTCGTCGGAGACGGCGAACTGTTCGTCCTCAAGGTCGTCGGCGATTCGATGATCGAAGCCGCCATCTGTGACGGCGACTGGGTCACCGTCCGCCGGCAGCCCGTCGCGGAGAACGGCGACATCGTCGCCGCGATGCTCGACGGCGAGGCCACCGTCAAGCGCTTCCGGCGGGAGGACGGCCATGTCTGGCTGCTCCCGCACAACGCCGCCTACCAGCCGATCCCCGGCGACGAGGCCACCATCCTCGGCAAGGTCGTCGCGGTACTGCGCCGGGTCTGAGACCCCGCCGCCCCCTCCAGCCAGCTCCGGGACCTACTGCGCCGGTCCCGGAGCTGTTCCATGCCCGCGTGCGGGTACGCCCGGTGTGGGTACGGAGACCGGGACGGACCGCTCGCCCGTCCGGCCGCCGCCCCGCTTCGGCCCTTTCCCCTGGTGGCCGCTTCCCGGCGCCGGCTGCTCCGGCTACTTACCGTCGGCCTTGGCGGTCGCGTCGATCGCGGCCAGCGAGCGGCGGACCTGGTTGCGGTCCGTGGTGTACCAGAAGTCCGGCAGGGTGGCCCTCAGGAAGCTCCCGTAGCGGGCCGTGGCCAGCCGGGGGTCCAGCACCGCGACGACGCCCCGGTCCCCGGAGGCCCGGACGAGCCGGCCCGCTCCCTGGGCCATGAGCAGGGCGGCGTGGGTGGCCGCGACCGCCATGAAGCCGTTGCCCCCGTGCTCCTCGACCGACTTCTGGCGGGCGCTCATCAGCGGGTCGTCGGGACGCGGGAACGGGATCCGGTCCATGATCACGAGCTGGCAGCTGGGTCCGGGGACGTCCACGCCCTGCCAGAGCGACAGCGTTCCGAACAGACAGGTCTTCGGGTCGGCGGCGAAGGCCTTGATGAGCTCGCCCAGCGTCTCCTCGCCCTGGAGCAGGATCGGGTTCTCCAGCCTGCCGCGCAGCTCCTCGGCGGCCGCCTTGGCCCCGCGCATGGAGGAGAAGAGACCCAGGGTGCGACCGCCGGCCGCCTCGATGAGCTCCGCCAGCTCGTCCATCATGTCCCCGCGGGTGCCTTCGCGGCCCGGGGTGGCGAGGTGCTTGGCGACGTAGAGGATGCCCTGCTTGGGGTAGTCGAACGGCGATCCGACGTCCAGGCCCCGCCAGACGGGTACCCCGTCCCCCTCGACGCCCTCCGGAGAGAGGCCCAGCGAGGCCGCCACCCCGTTGAAGTCGCCGCCCAGCTTGAGGGTGGCGGAGGTGAGGACCACCGAGCGGTCCTCGAACAGCTTCTCGCGCAGCAGCCCGGAGACCGAGAGCGGTGCGACCCGCAGGGTGGCGCCGAAGCGGTCGTGGCGCTCGTACCAGACGACGTCGTACTCGGAGCCGTTCATGATCCGCTCCGCCACGGAGTGGACGTTCTCGACCGCGGCCAGTGCCTGCTTGCGGACGGCGTCCTCGTCGTGGACGGACTTGTCGCGGGTGGCGCCGATCGCCGAGATCACGTTGCGGGCGGAGTCCCGCAGGGACATCAGCGCGTAGCCGAGGTCCTCGGGAACCTCCTCCAGCCGGCCGGGCAGCGCGAGCTCCATGACCCGCTCGAAGCTCTCGGAGGCGGTCTGGAGGGAGTCCGCCGTCTTCTCGTCGACCAGCTTGGCGGCACGCTTCACTGCCCGGTTGACCTGACCAGGGGTGAGTTCGCCGGTGGCCACCCCCGTCACGCGGGAGACCAGCTCGTGGGCCTCGTCCACGATCAGCACCTCGTGCTGCGGCAGGACGGGGGCACCCTCGATGGCGTCGATCGCGAGCAGCGCGTGGTTGGTGACGACCACGTCGGCCAGCTTGGCCCGCTCGCGGGCCGCTTCCGCGAAGCATTCGGCGCCATACGCGCATTTCGTGGCGCCGAGGCACTCCCGGGAGGAGACGGAGATCTGGCTCCAGGCCTTGTCCGAGACGCCCGGCGTGAGGTCGTCGCGGTCGCCGGTCTCGGTCTCGTCCGCCCAGTCGCGCAGGCGCAGCAGGTCCTGGCCGAGCTTGCTGGTGGGGGTGGCCGCCTCGAACTGGTCGAAGAGGCCCTCCTCCTCGTCCTGCGGCGCCCCCTCGTGCAGGCGGTGCAGGCACAGGTAGTTCGACCGGCCTTTGAGCATGGCGAACTGCGGCCGCCGGCGCAGCTGCGGGTGGAGGGCCTCCACCGTACGCGGCAGGTCACGCTCGACGAGCTGGCGCTGCAGGGCCAGCGTCGCGGTGGCGACGACCACGCGCTCGCCGTGGGCGAGGGCCGGCACCAGGTAGCCGAGGGACTTGCCGGTGCCGGTGCCGGCCTGGATCAGCCGGTGGGAGTTGTCGTCGATCGCTTCGGCGACGGCTTCGGCCATGGCCACCTGGCCGGGCCGCTCCGTGCCGCCGACGGCGGAGACGGCGGCGTGCAGCAGGTCGGGGAGGGAGGGCTTCGTCATAGCAGTGCCAACCCTACGGGGCACCACCGACAGCGGACGCATCGATCACCGATCACGGGTGGTACAGGGGGTTGGCGACGGTGCCGTGGGTGACGGCGTGCGGGCGGTCGGGGCGGTCGCGGTAGCCGTCCTCGTGCAGGCGGTTCCGATTGAGGCAGAGCCGGTCGATCCGCTCGGTGAGCAGGTCGAACAGCTCGTAGCGGTCCTTGAGCTCCGGGAAGCGGGCTTGATGGCGCAGGATCTCCGCCCGTACGAGGGACCAGAAGTCGCTCTCGGGGAGGCCCAGGCGGTCCTCGCAGAGGGCGGAGAGGTAGCGGAAGACACCGACGAACAGTCCCGAGTGGATGAACTGCGTGAGGTAGCCGGGAGGCTCGGTGAGCAGGGCCGCCCTGACCTCGTCGGGCATGGAAGCGTGCTCCGGCAGCGGCTCGCTGCTGATGTTGATGTCGTCGACGAAGTCCTTCACCGCGAGGCGGACCGGTACGTCCTGCTCGTCGAAGATCACGACGGTGTTCTCGCCGTGCGGGGAGAACACGGTGCCGTAGCGGTAGAGGAAGTGCAGGAGCGGGGGCAGCAGGGCGGAGAAGAGGCGTTGCAGCCAGGCGGTGGGCGTGAGCCCGGACCGGGCGACGAGCTCGGCGGTGAAGGCGCGGCCGCGGGGGTCGACGTGGAGGAGGGAGGCGAGGGTACGGGCGTGTTCGCCGGGGGCGAGGTGGCCGGTCAGGGGCTCGCGCCAGATCGCTCCGAGGAGTTCCTTGTACTGGTACGGAACCTCGGGGAGCCGGTCGTAGACGGGGTGGCGGACGGTGACGGAGGCGACCTCGCCGAGCAGGACGACCCCGCACTCGCGGCTCAGGAACGGGTCGGCGTCGCGGAGTGAGTGGATCCAGGCGGTGACGGCGGGGGCGGCGAGGGTGAGGTCGCTGGGCAGGCCGCGCCAGACCATGGTGTTGAAGACGGACAGCGGCAGTTTGACGCTGTGGCGGTCGGGGCGGGTCAGGTTGAGGAACGTACGGATGGACTGCTGCGGGAGCCGTGTGTCGAGGTCGGCGGGGAGCGGAACCAGTGCGCCCGAGGCGAGGGCGGGGGCGAAGAGGGGGAGCACGATCTCGTCCCACTGCCAGGGGTGGACCGGGAGGTAGAGGTAGCCGCGGGGGTCGAGGCCCCGGTCGCGGAGGGCCGTGTCGAAGGCGGTTCGGGTGACGGGGTCGAGTTCGGCCGAGTACAGGCGTGCGGGGTCTTCGAGGCCGGCGGTGCCGCGGTACTCGGCGAGGGAGGTGTGGGCCGCCAGCCACGGCAGGCGCTGTCGGTTGCGGGCCTCGGGCGCCCAGGCCGCGGCGTCGGCGGCGGACCATCCGACGCGGCCCTTGTTCAGGACGAGCCAGGGGTGGCCGGTCTGGTGGCCTTCGAGCTCGGCGTAGTCCAGGTCGGCGAGGACGTCGGCGGTGAGCGCGTGGTGGTCGAGGCGCGCGTCGGCGGCGAGGGTGGCGCTGAGCTCGTGGACGAGGTGGCCGAGGGTGGGGCCGTCGAGGCGCAGGAGGGTGCGGGCCCGGACGAGGAAGTCGTACGGGTCCCCGTAGGCGAGCGGGGGCTGCGTGGAGGGGGGCGCCGGGGTGAGGGTGAGGGTGTCCGGTGTGACGTGCCAGCTTCCGTAGACGCGGCGGCGGGCGCGGAAGCCGAGGGCACTTCCGTCGTCCAGGGCCAGCGTCCAGGCGTCCCCGGCTGCGGCCGGGGCGGGGACGGGACTGACGATCTCCTCGTACGCGAACTCGCCGATCATCTTGGCGAGCAGGCGGCGGGCGGCGAAGTCCCAGGTCGGGCGGTTCAGTTCGGGTGGCGTGCAGGGGTGTTGCGGGGACGGGGGCACGGCGGGACCGGCGGAGTCTGGGGCTGCGGGGAAATTCGGCACGGGACTCCTCGGGATCGGGAACTTTGCTGCGCGGCGCAGAGTTTTCGAAGGGAGAGGTGTTTGAACCACCCGGCGCAGCGGGGCGATCGGAAGGGGGACGGTCGGAGGAAGGACGGTCGGAGGGAGGACGGTCGGAGGGAGGACGGTCGGAGGGAGGACGGTCGGAGGGAGGACGGTCGGAGGGAGGGCTGTCGGAGGGAGGGCTGTCGGAAGGGGGACGGTCGCGGGGAGGACCGTCAGAGGAGATTGCGCAGCGACCGCTCCCGGATCATCAGGGCGGCGCGCTTCTCAGGGAGCTCGATCTCCGCGGAGTAGCGGAAGCCGGCGGTCAGGAAGGCTGATACGGAGGGGGTGTTGCGGATGTCCGGTTCGGCGATGACGCGTGCACAGCGGGGCCGGTGGTCGAAGACGAGACCGGCGACGGCGCGCAGCAGTGTGGCGCCCAGACCACGGCCGCGGTGGGCACGGTCTCCGATGAGCAGGTGGATACCGGTGTCGTGGGGGCGCGCCCGGTAGTGGTGGGAGAGGGGGTCGAGGTCGGCTCGATAGATCTCCCAGTAGCTCATCGGCGTGCCGTCGAGGAGGCCGAGGCAGGGGATGCTGCGGCCGGCCGCGTCGAGCTGCGCCCGCAGGTGGGCGGCTGTGACGGTGGCGGGTCCGGCGAGCTCCCAGTAGGCGGCCACCTCGGGGTCGTTCATCCAGCCCGTCAGGAGCTCCAGGTCGCGGTCCGGCCGGACGGGTTCGAGACGGAAGGCCCCGGCCGGGGTGGCTGCGGTGTCCCAGGCGGCGGGTGAGTCGAGGAGGTCGGCCTCGGCGAGCAGGGGCAGCAGTCGGGCGGAGAGCCGGAGTCCGGTGGGCCGGAATTCGGTGGGCCGGTAAAGGCTGGGGCCGGTGGTGGATGAGGTGCCGGAGTGGGCGGTTGTGTCGGTGGAGGGCATCGGGGCTCTTCTCCGTGTCGGTGGGAGCGCGTCAGTCGTGGAGGGGGTTGGTGATGGTGACGTAGACGGACTGCGTTTCGACGGGGCCCACGAGCTCGTCGAGGCCGCCCAGGCGGGTGAGCAGGTTCGCCTTGCAGCGGAGGGTGGGTGAGTCCAGCAGCTGCGCTGGGAGCGGACCGAGGCCTGCGGCCTTGCCGAGGAAGCGGCGGAAGGCGGCGAGGAGGACGCGCTCGTCGGCGAGCCGCTGGGATCCGAAGGCGCCGATGAGGCCGAACACGTTGTTGATGCCGAGGTAGTAGGCGAAGCGTTCGTCGGTGACGGCGTCACGGACGAAGGTGTCGCTGGCCCTGCCGATGCCGGGGAGTCGCTGTTCCAGTTCGGTGCGCCGGGATTCCCGGAAGTAGTAGCCCTGGTTGTCGCGGAAGCGGCCGCCGACGGGCCAGCCGGCCCGGTCGAGGAGCACGAGGGTGTTCTGCTGATGTGCTTCGAGGGCGATGCCGGCGAGCGCGTCGAACGCGAGGACCGGCAGGACGACGTGGTCGAGGTAGCGCAGGAACCACTCGGCGGCCACGGCGGAGGTGGGGCGTCCGGTGGAGAGGGAGAGCCGGGAGACGGTGTCGGCGAGCCGGGAGCGCATCGTGGTCCTGCCGGGCCACGGGCGGAGGGCGGTGAGTGCGGCGACGCAGACGGCGTCGTCGTCGGAGTGGAAGGGGTTGTGGCGGAGCAGGGCGTCGAGTCCGGGGACGGGGGTGCCGTCCGGGGAGTCGACGGCGACCCAGGCGGGGTCGCGGACGATGTCGAAGCCGGGGTGGGCCGCCTGCCACTGCTCGGCGAGGCCGGTGCGCAGCAGCCGGTGCACCTCGACGCCGCGGTGGAGTTCCTTGCGGAGGTTCTCGCGGCGGGAGTTGGTGATGCGCAGGCCCAGGGAGAGCTTGAGCATCGCGGGGGCGCCGGGGCGGTGGACCGTGCGGACGGAGGAGGTGGGGTACCAAGGGGCGCCGTGGGGGCCCAGGTCGGTGAGGAGTCCCGCGTCGCGCAGGGCGGTGACGGCGGGGCGCTGGAGGAGGTCGCGGGCCTGCCACGGGTGCAGGGGGAGCGCGGTGGTGCCGGCGGGCGTCGGGAGTCCTGGGGCGAGTCGGGCGAGGAGCTGGGAGGCGGAGACGGGGCGGCCCCGTTCGGTCCAGGCGGAGTCGGTGGCGAGGACGGTGGGTGCGACCGCGATCCAGTGCAGGGGGAAGGAGCCGTGGAGTTCGGGTGAGTAGTGGCGTACTTCGGCTTCGGAGAGTCCTTCGCGGCTCTTCGGGTCTGGCTGGAGGGGGTGACCGAGGAGGAGGGACTGTTCTGCGCTGAGGAAGCGGTCCGCCGTGACGGGGGCGGGGGCCTCGGGGCGTTGGCGCCGGTCGGCGATGAACTCGGCGGTGCGGCGCACCGAGTCGGAGACCCGGCCGACGAGGTCGGCGCCTCCGCGGCCCGTGCCCTCGCGGGCGATGAGGGCGGCAAGGGTGACGGCGTCGAGGGCGGGGGCGTGGGTGGGGGCGCCTTCGAGGCGGGCGGGTGCGAAGCGGTGCCAGCCTGATGGGGACCAGTGGCGGACCGGGACGAGCAGGGCGGCGCCGGATGAGGGGAGGGGGATGCGGAGCAGGGTTCCGGCGGGCCCGTCGGGGCGGCCGATGCCGCTCTCGCGGACCCAGCACCGCAGCAGGTTCTCGACCGTGGCTGCCTCGGCCGCCACGGCCGGGTCGGGGTGGTCGAGCAGGTCGGGCAGCACGGCCGGTTCGGGGCCGACAGGTCCTGTACCGCCGGGCCGGGGACGCGGGGTGCCGTCCTTCTGCCGGGGCACGGTGCCCACCGGGGAGATCCCGGCGGGCTGCCGGACCGGGCTCGACTGTCCGGAAGGGGTTGCCGCCGCCGGGGCGGGTTCCTCCGGCAGGTCGGGGGCGAAGCCCGGCCCGGCGGCGATGACCGGGCGGTGTGCCGGGTCGTCCGGCCCGTGCTGCGCCGGATGGCGACCAGGAGCGACGGCTTCCGGCCCCACCCCGGGCGCCGGACCGGCGGGGGTGGGCGTCTGAGGGCGGTGAGGAGGTTCGGGGTCCCGGGCGTGTGCCGGGGTCGAGTCCGGACCCGTCGAGGCGATCGGGGATCCGGAGGCGGGCTGGGCTGCCGGGACGCGGCCGGGGAGTTCGGGTCCCGGGGCTGAATGGGCCGCTGGACCGGTCGGGGCATGGGCGGTTGCCCGGTCCGTCGGGTGGTCCCCCGAAACATGGCTGGGAGGCGCAGGCTCCGGGGCGGCGGCATCGGGCATGCGACGGGGAGCTTCGTACTCCCGGGGGTCACCGGCGGGCGGGGCGGGCTCCGGGAGTGAGCTGCGGCCCGGGCCCGCGGTGGCGGGCAGGGCAGGCGAGGCTTCGGAACCCGTCGGCGCACCGGCGAGAGAGGCGCCCGCAGGGGACGGGGCCGATCCGGGTGCCCGATCCGCGGGAGCGGCCTGGGCCGTCCCCTGCCCCGCCGCGGTGCGGTCCGGGAGCACCGAGTCCAGGGGGGACCCGGGTACGGGGGCGGTCAGGGGCCGGGCGGCGATCCGGTCCGTCGAGGCGGGGGCTGGGCCGGCTACGCAGTCGGTCGGGGTGGAGGTCGGAGTGGTCCTCCGGTCCACCGGGACGGGGGTCGGGGTGGCCATCGGGTCGGCCGGGGCGGAGACCCGGGCGACCATCCCGACCGTCGGGACGGAGACCCGTGCGGCCGTCCCGCCCGTCAGGACGGAGACCGGAGTGGCCATCCCGTCGGTCAGGGCGGGGGTCGGGGTGGCCATCGGGTCGGTCGGGGTGGAGACCCGGGCGGCCATCCGGTCCGTCGGGACGGAGACCGGAGTGGCCATCCCGTCCGTCGGAACGGAGACCGAGGTGGTCATCGGGTCGGTCGGGGTGGAGGCCGGGGTGGGCGTCCGGTCCTCCCGGGCGGAGGCCGGGGCGGCTGGGCGGTCCGGCGGGGTGGGCATCCGGTCCGGGTGGGCGGCTGGGCGGTCCGTCGGGGGGTGGGGGGTGGGGTCGGGCATCGGGGGTCCTTGGGGTGCGGGTCAGAGGGGCCGGCGGGCCGCGGCGGGGAGGGCGTCGGCCAGGCGGTCCAGGACGGCGGTGGCCTGCTCGTCGGTCAGGGTCAGCGGGGGCAGCAGGCGTACGACGCTGGAATCCCGGCCGCCGAGTTCGACGATCAGTCCGCGGTCCAGGCACTCCTGGCGGACGGCAGCGGCGAGGCCGGGGGCCGTGGCTCCCGTGTCGGGGTCGACGAGTTCGAGGCCGATCATCAGGCCGCGACCGCGGACGTCCCCGACGCAGGGCTCGTCGGCCGCCAGCCCGCGCAGGGCCGTGAGCATCCGCCCGCCGAGGACGGCGGCACGCTCGGCGAGGCCGTTGCGGCGGACGTAGGCGAGGGTGGCGGTGCCCGCCGCCATGGCGAGCTGGTTCCCGCGGAACGTTCCGGCGTGGGCTCCGGGCGTCCAGACGTCCAGTTCCGCGCGGTAGACGATCACGGCGAGCGGCAGGCTGCCCCCGATCGCCTTGGACAGCACCATCACGTCGGGCACCACGCCCGCGTGATCGACGCCCCAGAAGGCGCCGGTGCGGCCGACGCCGGTCTGCACCTCGTCGGCGATCAGCGGGATGCCCCGGGCGGCGGTGATCTCCCGCATCCTGCGCAGCCAGCCGTCCGGAGCCGGATGGACACCGCCTTCGCCCTGGACGGGCTCGACGATCATGCCGCTGGGCAGGGGCACCCCGCTCTTGGGGTCGTCCAGCAGGCTCTCGGTCCAACGGGCGGCGATCCGGGCGCCCTCGGGGCCGCCGACCCCGAACGGGCAGCGGTGGTCCTGCGGGTACGGGAGCCGGGTCACCCGTACGTCGGTGGCGCCGCCCGAGGCGTCCATGGCGCCGGAGGTCATGCCGTGGTAGGCCCCGGTGAAGGCCAGCAGCCCGGTGCGGCCGGTGGCGGCGCGGACCAGTTTCAGCGCGGCCTCGACGGCGTCCGTCCCCGCCGGGCCGCAGAACTGGACGCGGGCATCGGCGGCCAGCCCCGTCGGCAGGTTCGCGAACAGCTCGGTGGTGAAGGCGTCCTTGACCGGGGTCGCCATGTCGAGCACGTGCAGCGGAGCCCCGGAGTCGAGGACCCCGCGGATGGCTTCGAGGACGACGGGGTGGTTGTGCCCGAGGGCGAGGGTGCCCGCGCCTGAGAGGCAGTCGAGGTAGCGCCGCCCGTCGGCGCCCTCGATCGTCAGCCCCCGGGCACGTACGGGGACGATGGGCAGCGAGCGGGCGTAGGTACGGGCGGCGGACTCCCGCAGCGCCTGCCTGCGCAGGATGCCCTCGGCGGCGGCCCCGCGGCCCCCCTGTGCCGGGACCATTGGCGGTTCCGGCGGCGGTACCTGCGGCGAGGTCTGTGAAGAGGTGCGTGCGGAGGTCGGCGGCGGGGTCTGCGCCGCGGCTGCGGTCGGCTCGGTCAAGGCCACGACTGTCGGTCCTCCCGCACGGGTTGCTCTTCCGGATTGCGCCTCGAACATGAACGCTGCTGTCCCATCCCCCGTACGTACCAACGACGGTGACGGCGGCGGATCACGGGTCGACGGAAGATCCTTGGCCGTCGGCCCGACGGGAAAGAAGGGAACAAATGGGCAGATCGGGACGGACGGCGCGCCCGTGCGTGACGTCCGGCCGGAGCCCGGAGACAGGAACCGCCGACCCGGGAGCCACCGTCCTTGCTCACGGCGGCATAGTGGGGTGCTGCGATCCACCCGGACGACACCGTCTCAACACCTCGAAACACCAGGGGGACTTACGACATGCGACCGAACCGACCGGTCACCGCGATCCTGTGCGTGGCAGCGCTGGCGCTGACCGCCGCGGCGTGCGGGTCCGGCGACGGCGGGGCTGGCGGCGACGCCAAGCCGACCGTGGCCGCGCCCCCGCCCGCCGCCGCCACGGACGGGATCAAGATTCCGCAGGAACTCAAGGACAGGCTCAAGCAGCACGGGTTCGACATGGAGAAGTGGAAGGGGGGCGCGTGGAAGAACTGGAAGAAGGAGGACTGGCTCCGCGAGGCGGGCGACTACGTCAACCCGATCATCGACGGCCTGTGGGACCCCGACCGCATGCGTGACGCGGAGCAGCCGCAGACCCCGGCGGTCGACCCGGACGCGGGCAAGGACCAGGGCGTCACCGACCCGACGCCGGCCGCCGTGACGGCGAAGCCGGCCTCCGCGCCGTACCACGCGAGCGTTCCCGCCTCCGGCAAGGTCTTCTTCGACGGCCCCGAGGGTTCGATGGTCTGCTCGGCGACCGTGGTGAAGGACCCGGCCCACCCCGGCAAGTCCAACATGGTCTGGACGGCGGGCCATTGCGTCCACGCGGGCAAGGCCGGCGGCTGGTACCGCAACATCGCCTTCGTCCCGTCCTACAACAACGCGGGCCAGCCGGCGGCGGCGCTCAAGGGCGCGCCGCGCGAGCAGGTGGCCCCGTACGGCGTGTGGTGGAGCGACTGGGCGCAGACGTCCGACCAGTGGATCGCGACCGGCGGTCCGACGGGAGGGGCGGGTGCCCCGTACGACTTCGCGGTGCTGCACGTGACCCCGGAGAAGGGCGGCGGCAAGTCGCTGGAGGAGACGGTCGGCTCGGCGCTCCCGGTGGAGTTCAACGCTCCGGCCGTGTCGAAGGTCGCGAGCATCACGGCGACGGGCTATCCGGCGGCGGCTCCCTTCGACGGGCAGAAGGCGTTCCAGTGCGCGGACAAGCCGGGCCGGCTGGCGCTGACGCAGGCGGACCCGGTGATGTACCGGATCGGCTGCACGATGACCGGTGGTTCCTCCGGTGGCGGCTGGGTCGCGGCGGGCGCCGACGGCAAGCCGGCGCTGGTGTCGAACACCTCGATCGGCCCCGCCAAGGCGGGCTGGCTGGCCGGACCCAAGCTGGGCCCGGAGGCCAAGGGGATCTACACGGCGGTCAGCGGCAAGTTCAAGTGAGCCGCGGTACATGACACGACCGAGGGCCCCTCGCCTGCGCGAGGGGCCCTCGGTCATGTGGTGCGGTGTGGTGCCGTGTCCGCTGTTCGGCTACTGCTTGGCGGGCACGTACGGTGCCAGGTCCGCCGCCAGTTCCTGGTGGACCCGGGCCTTGAGCAGGGTGCCCTCCGGGGTGTGCTCCTCGGAGATGACCTCGCCCTCGGCGTGCGCCCGGGCGATCAGCGCGCCGCGGGTGTACGGGACCAGCGCCTCCACCTCGACCTCGGGCCGGGGCAGCTCGGCGTCGATGAGCGCGAGGAGTTCCTCGATGCCCATGCCGGTGCGCGCCGAGACGGCGATGGAGTGCCGTTCGATGCGCAGCAGCCGCTGCAGGACCAGCGGGTCCGCGGCGTCCGCCTTGTTGATCACCACGATCTCGGGCACGTTGACGGCGCCGACCTCGCGGATCACCTCGCGCACGGCCGCCAGCTGCTCCTCCGGCGCCGGGTGCGAGCCGTCCACGATGTGCAGGATGAGGTCGGAGTCGCCGACCTCCTCCATCGTGGAGCGGAACGCCTCGACCAGGTGGTGGGGCAGGTGCCGGACGAAGCCCACCGTGTCGGCCAGGGTGTAGACCCGGCCGGAGGGGGTCTCCGCGCGGCGCACGGTCGGGTCGAGGGTGGCGAACAGTGCGTTCTCCACCAGGACGCCCGCGCCCGTGAGGCGGTTGAGCAGGGAGGACTTTCCGGCGTTGGTGTAGCCGGCGATGGCGACCGAGGGCACCTTGTTGCGGCGCCGTTCCTGCCGCTTGATGTCGCGGCCGGTCTTCATCTCCGCGATCTCCCGGCGCATCTTCGCCATCTTCTCGCGGATGCGGCGCCGGTCGGTCTCGATCTTGGTTTCACCGGGGCCTCGGGTGGCCATGCCGCCACCGCCGCCGCCGCCCATCTGCCGGGACAGCGACTGACCCCAGCCGCGCAGGCGCGGCAGCATGTACTGCATCTGCGCGAGCGCGACCTGCGCCTTGCCCTCTCGGGACTTGGCGTGCTGGGCGAAGATGTCGAGGATGAGCGCGGTCCGGTCGACGACCTTGACCTTGACGACGTCTTCGAGCGCGATGAGCTGGCCGGGGCTGAGCTCACCGTCGCAGACGACGGTGTCGGCGCCGCTCTCCAGCACGATGTCGCGCAGTTCGCGGGCCTTGCCGGAGCCGATGAAGGTGGCCGGGTCGGGCTTGTCGCGACGCTGCATCACACCGTCGAGGACGAGGGCGCCCGCGGTCTCGGCGAGGGCGGCGAGCTCCGCGAGGGAGTTCTCGGCGTCCTGCACGGTCCCGGAGGTCCACACACCGACGAGGACCACGCGCTCCAGGCGGAGCTGTCGGTACTCGACCTCGGTGACGTCTTCGAGTTCGGTGGAGAGACCGGCGACGCGGCGCAGGGCCGCGCGCTCGGAGCGGTCGAGCTGGTCGCCGTCCCGCTCTCCGTCGATCTCGTGGCTCCAGGCGACGTCCTCTTCCATCAGGGCATCGGCCCGAAGGCTCTCGGTGAAGCTCTGCGAGTCCCGCACGTTCTGCGCGTCCCGCGGGTCCTGGGAAGGGGAAGAAGAGGAGGTCATTGGATCCTTACGTCGATTCGATTGCGTCCGCGCCGACCGCGGTCACGGCCCTGGTCACGGTCGGAGACCGGGGGCGTGCCCACGGTCAGGACCAGGTCAGGGCCAAAGGTACCGCTGTGCGTGACCAAACGCTGTCACGTCCAACGTGTGACCACGTCCGGTGATTCCCCGGTCGGATTCCCCGGTCGGCCTCGTCGATGGTGACATGCCCGTTCCTGGCCCGTCATACCGTTTTTCCGGCGGCCGGATCCGCGACGGCCGCCTTCGGAGCCGTCCCGGGGGCTGCCTGGGGGGCTGCCTTGGGGGCCGTCTTCGGGGCCGTCTTCGGGGCCGTCTTCGGGGTCGGCTTCGGCGCCGTGGAGCCGCTCCACTCCGGGTGGCCCGGCATCGGCGGAGTGGTCTGCCCGTAGAGCCACGGCTCCAGGAAGGCCCCCAGGTCGCGTCCCGCCTCCCGGGAGGCCAGGCGTACGAAGTCCTCCGTGCCCGCGGTTCCGTCCTTGTGCTCCGCCACCCAGCTCCGCTCGACCCGGTCGAAGGCCTCGCCGCCGATCTCCTGCCGCAGGGCGTAGAGGATCAGCGCGGCCCCGTCGTAGACCACCGGCCGGAACAGCCCGATCTTCTCCCCCGGGGCCGCCGCCTTCGGGGCCGCCGGGGGGCCGCCCGCGGCCCGCCACTGGTCGGAGCGCTGGTAGGCCTCGCGCATGCGCCGTTCCAGGGAGTACTTGCCGAGGCCGTCCGCGTATAGGGCCTCGTACCAGGTCGCGTGTCCTTCGTTGAGCCACAGGTCGGACCAGGTCCGCGGGGTCACGCTGTCGCCGAACCACTGGTGCGCGAGCTCGTGGACCATGACGGACTCCACGTACCACTCGGGGTAGCCCTCCCCCGCGAAGAGCCCGTTCTCGAAGAGGGAGAGGGTCTGCGTCTCCAGCTCGAATCCGGTCTTGGCCCGGGCGATGAGCACTCCGTAGTTCTCGAAGGGGTAGCGGCCGACCCGCTCCTCCATCCACTCGATGTGCCCCGCGGTCTTGGCCAGCCAGGGCTCCAGCCGCTCCCGGTCCGCGGCGGGCACGACGTCGCGCAGCGGCAGTCCGTGCGGCCCGGTGCGGTGGACCACGGCGGACCGGCCGACCGAGACCTGGGCCAGCTCGGTGGCCATCGGGTGCAGGGTCTTGTACGTCCACACCGCCGCGCCGCCCGCGCGGGCGGCGGGGAGGCTGCTGGGGACCCCGTTGGCGACGACCGTCGTCCCGGCGGGGGCGGTGACCCGGAAGGTGAAGTACGCCTTATCCGCGGGATGGTCGTTGCAGGGGAAGACGCGGTGGGCGGCGTCGGCCTGGTTGGCCATGGCCAGGCCGTCCTCCGTGGGCACCCACCCGCCGTCGGCGCGGCCGCGCGGGTCGCTGGTGTGCCGGACGACGAGGTGCAGCGGCGTTCCCGCGGGCACGGCGTGCGCGGGGGTCAGCACGAGGTCCTCGCCGACGCTGTCGACGCCCGCCGGTTCCCCGTTGACCTCGGCGGAAGCCACCGTTCCGTTGGTGAAGTCCAGGTTGATCCGCTCCAGCGGCTCCAGGGTGCGGGCCTCGATGACGGTGACCGCGTCGAGCGGGGTCAGGTTGTCCTTGTACGTGAGGGAGAGGTCGTACGAGAGGACGTCGTACCCCGGGTTGCCGAGCTCCGGGAACAGCCGGTCGCCGATGCCCAGGGGCTTCGGCGGGGGCAGCACGGCGGCGACGAGGGTCAGGGAGGCCGCCGCGAGGAGGGCGGCGCGCAGGCGCGGGGAGGAGAGCTGCATCCACCACCGCTTACCAGCGCCCGTCGCGCGCCGGCGAACGACGCGCGACGGGGGCACCCGAACGTGTGGCGCCCGCCGTTGGCCTGGCCGCTCACGCCCCCGGCGTACGCCCCCTCACCCCGCGCCGCACCCCCTCTGATCCGGGACCCCGCCCCGGCCCCCGCCCTCCCCCGGAAGTCTCAGGCCCGGCTGACGTCGTAGACGCCGGGCACGTCCCGCATCGCGCGCATCAGGGCGGGCAGGCCCGTCGCGTCGGGCAGTTGCAGCGTGTAGGAGTGCCGGACCCGCTGCTCGACCGGCGGCTCCACTGTGGCCGAGACCACCTCGACCCCCTGACGGGCGATGGCCTCGGTCAGATCGGCCAGCAGGTGTGGGCGGCCGAACGATTCAGCGAGCAGGGTCACGCGGCAGTCCGCGGTGGCCCGCCAGTGCACGGCGACGGAGGTGCGGCCCACGGAACGCATCTGGGCCACGGCCGGACAGTGGATCCGGTGGACGGTGACGGCCCCGCCCCGGACGACGAACCCGGCGACCGCGTCGGGCGGCACCGGCGTACAGCAGCCGGCGAGCCGTACGTGGGCGTCGGGGAGGTCGGCGACGGCGTTGCCCCCGCCGCCCCGCAGCCCGGTGACGGACAGCGGGGCCCGGGGGGCCGCGGTGGCGGGACCGGCGCCGTCGGGATGGGCCGCGAGCCAGCTGCCGATGGCGATCCGGGCGGCGGGGGTCCGGGCGTGCTCCAGCCAGTCGGCGGCCGGCCCGGAGGAGGCGTCGTGGGCGAGGAGCAGCTGCACGGTGTCCCCGTCGGAGAGCGGGGAGGACAGGGAGGTGAGGCGCCCGTTGACCCGGGCGCCGATACAGCCGTGGGCCGCCTCGCCGTACTGGGCGTAGGCGGCGTCGATACAGCTGGCCCCGGCCGGGAGGCTGATCGCGGCGGTGGCGTCGCCGTCCTCGCGGAACACGGTGATCTCGCGGTCCTGCGCCAGCTCCGCGCGCAGCACGCTCCAGAAGGTGTCCGGGTCGGGCGCGGACTGCTGCCAGTCGAGGAGCCGGGAGAGCCAGCCGGGACGGGTGGGGTCGACGCGCTCCTCGTCGCTGTCCGGGGCTTCCGGGCGGGTGCCGGTGGTGTACGGGTTGCCGAGGGCGACGACGCCCGCCTCCGCGACCCGGTGCATCTGGCGGGTGCGGACGATGACCTCGGCGACGTACCCCTCGGGGACGGCGACGGCGGTGTGCAGGGACTGGTAGAGGTTGAACTTCGGGGCGGCGATGAAGTCCTTGAACTCGGAGACGACCGGGGTGAAGCAGGTGTGCAGCTCGCCGAGGACCCCGTAGCAGTCGGCGTTCTCGGCGACGAGGACGAGGATCCGGCCGAAGTCGGAGCCGCGCAGTTCGCCCCGGGTACGGGAGATGCGGTGGACGGAGACGAAGTGCCGCGGCCGTACCTGTACCTCGGCGGCGATCCCGGCGTCGCGCAGGACGGCGCGCACGGAGTCGGCGATGGCGGGGAGCGGGTCGGCGTCACCGGCGTGGGCGGCGATGAGCGCGCGGGTCTGCTCGTACTCCTCGGGGTGGAGGATGGCGAAGACGAGGTCTTCCAGCTCGGTCTTCAGGGCCTGGACGCCGAGCCGTTCGGCGAGGGGGATCAGGACGTCGCGGGTGACCTTGGCGATGCGGGCCTGCTTCTCGGGGCGCATCACGCCGAGGGTGCGCATGTTGTGCAGCCGGTCGGCGAGTTTGATGGACATCACGCGGACGTCGTTGCCGGTGGCGACGAGCATCTTGCGGAAGGTCTCCGGTTCGGCGGCGGCGCCGTAGTCGATCTTCTCGACCTTGGTGACCCCGTCGACGATGAAGCAGACCTCGTCGCCGAATTCCGCGCGGACCTGATCGAGGGTCACGTCCGTGTCCTCGACGGTGTCGTGGAGGAGAGAGGCCGTCAGGGTGGTGGTCTCGGCGCCGAGTTCGGCGAGGATGAGCGTGACGGCGAGCGGATGTGTGATGTACGGCTCACCGCTTTTGCGCATCTGGCCGCGGTGGGAGGTCTCCGCGAGGAGGTAGGCCCGGCGCAGAATGGACAGATCGGCGTCCGGATGGTGGGCACGGTGCGCTTCTGCTACGTGCCCGATCGCGTCCGGGAGCCGGTCCCGGGACGCGGGCCCGAGCAGGGCGGCTCGCCCCAGGCGGCGCAGATCCAGCCGGGTCCGGCCACGTCTGCGCAGCTCAGGACGCATTTCGGCATGTGCTTCGGGGTTCGTGGCCTCTGCACTCATGGGCACCTCCGACGGCTTCGACCGGCGGTGGCGGGCATGGGGTGAGCCCTCAGGGCCGGTGCCTGATGTTACCGACCCCACCACGTGGCGCAGTCCACCTCTCGCTCAGCGTGAAACGGATCACCCATGAGAGGGAATCTTCAGGCGAAAGCCGTTTCGCCGAGCCAGGCCGCCTCGAACTCGCCCGAGGCCACGATGACGGCCGGTCCGGTCATGTCGATCCGCCCGTCGGGGTGCTCGGTGATGGCGAGCGTGCCGCCGGGCAGGTCGACGGTGTACGTGACCGGTTCGCCGGTGACGGCGGGGTCCACGCCGTCACGGCGGATGGCGGCCACGGCGACGGCGCAGGCGCCGGTGCCGCAGGAGCGGGTCTCGCCGGAGCCGCGCTCGTGGACGCGCATGGCGACGTGCCGGGGACCACGGTCGACGACGAACTCGACGTTGACCCCGGTGGGGTAGGCGGAGGCAGGGCTGAACGGCGGCGGGCTGTACAGGTTTCCGGCCTGGTCGAGGCTTTCGACGAACGCCACCGCGTGCGGGTTGCCCATGTTCACGTTCCGCGCCGGCCAGGTGTGCTCGCCGACGGAGACGGTGACCTCCCCCTCGGGGAGTTCGGCGCGGCCCATGGAGACGGTGACGTCGCCGGCCTTGTCGAGGTGGACCTGCTTGACGCCGCCCCGGGTGGCCACGGCGAGGTCGCCGGGCTCGACGTGGCCGGCGTGGTGGAGGTAGCGGGCGAAGACGCGCACGCCGTTGCCGCACATCTCGGCGACGGAGCCGTCGCTGTTGCGGTAGTCCATGAACCACTCGGCCCGGTCGGCCAGGTGTGCCGCGTCGGGGTGGGCGGCGGAGCGCACCACGTGGAGCACACCGTCGGCCCCGATGCCGGCGCGCCGGTCGCACAGGGCGGCGACGGCGCTCGCGGGCAGCTCGATGGCGTTGTCCGGGTCCGGGATGATCACGAAGTCGTTCTCGGTCCCGTGACCCTTGAGGAAGGAGAGGGTGGTGTGCGTCACCCGCCCATGGTACCGAGGGCTTCCGGTCCCGGCCGGGGCAGGTCAGCGAGGTGTCAGCGGCGCCGGGCGTCCTCGCCGGGCCGTCCTCGCCCGGGCGTCCTCGCCGACGCGGACGGCTCTAGCGGAGCCGCGCCACCCGGTACACGGCGAGCGCTACGACGGCCAGCGCGACCAGCGCGTACAGTCCGGCCATCCGCCAGTCGGGGCGGCGGCCGCTGCCGCGCGGCGGGAGCCCCGGCCACGTGTAGCCGACGCGGCGCGCGGCCATCATCCCCCAGCCGCCGGCGCAGCAGCTGATGAGGAAGCCGAGCATGGCGACGACGGCGCCGCCGTCCCCGAACTCGAAGGCGAGGGGGAAGGCGAACATCAGGGAGCCGGCGGCGGCCAGCATCACGATGGGGGCGATCTGCCAGATCCGCAGACGGCGCTGCGGGCGCAGCTCGACCTCGACGGCGGGGCCGGTGGCGTCCTCGCTGCCCGGTTCGGGCGCGTCGGGGCCGTCCGGGGTCAGCCGTGCGGGATCCGCGGGCAGACCCAGGCCGTCGGGAGCGTCCACGGACTCCCGGGCGTCGGAGCCGGCGGGGCCGCCGGCTGCGCCCGGTCCCGCGGGGCCGCCGAGGGCTCCGTGAAGCATCGGGTCCGCTTCCTGCCTGGTGTCGTCCCGCCCGGTGTCACGAGGGCCGGCCTCCATAGCCACGCGCCCTCCCCACTTCGGACTTCGTACGCCGCTGTTCAGAAGTTTGATGATGGCACGGTCCCGGGCCCCCGACGGGCGCACGGGGCTTCCCGATGCCATCACGTGATCAGGCTGTAACCGCTCGTTCGACCAACGACTGCGCGAGTCCGGCGAGTTCCCCGCGGTCCGCGGCGGCTCCGCTGAGCCAGTGCACCCGGGGATCGCGGCGGAACCACGAGTCCTGACGGCGTGCGAAACGCTTGGTGGCCCGGACGGTCTCGGCCTTGGCCTCCTCCTCGGTGCACTCCCCCGCGAGGGCGGCCAGGACCTGCTGGTAGCCGAGGGCGCGGGAGGCGGTGATGCCCTCGCGCAGGCCCCGGGCCTCCAGGGTGCGGACCTCGTCGACCAGTCCGTCCTCCCACATCCGGTCCACGCGCAGCGCGATCCGCTCGTCGAGTTCCGGGCGGGCCACGTCGACGCCGATCTGGACGGTGTCGTAGACGGACTCGTGGCCGGGCAGGTTGGCGGTGAAGGGCTTGCCGGTGATCTCGATCACCTCCATGGCCCGGACGATGCGGCGGGTGTTGCTCGGCAGGATCGCGGCGGCCGCCGCCGGGTCGGCGGCGGCGAGGCGCGCGTGCAGGGCACCGGGGCCGCGCAGGGTGGCCTCCTCCTCCAGCCGGGCCCGGACCTCCGGGTCGGTGCCGGGGAACTCCATGGCGTCGAGCGCGCCGCGGACGTAGAGGCCGGACCCGCCGACGAGGACCGGGGTGCGGCCCTCGGCGAGCAGCTTGTCGATCTCGGCGCGGGCGAGGCGCTGGTACTCGGCGACGCTGGCGGTCTCGGTGACGTCCCAGATGTCGAGGAGGTGGTGGGGGACCCCGCCGCGTTCCTCGACCGTCAGCTTGGCGGTGCCGATGTCCATCCCGCGGTACAGCTGCATGGAGTCGGCGTTGACGACCTCGCCGTCGAAGTGTCGGGCCAGGGCGACGCCCAGATCGGACTTTCCGGCCGCGGTGGGACCGACGACGGCGATGACCCGCGGGGCGGGGGCTGCATTCCTCACCGGGACAGTCTCGCAAACCGAACGCCATGTACCCGATCGGGTTACGTGACGGGGCGCGGCGGGGGTCGTTGCCCTGAAGAGGTTCGGGCCGGGCGTACGCCCGGCGGAGGCCGGGCCGGACCACGCGGAACTTCACCCGCACGAGTAGCGTTATGGGGAGTAGACATGGGTGTTTTCAGTCGGTTTCGTCGCCGCAAGGACGAGGCTCCGGCCGAATCCGCCGCGGCCGAGGCCGTGACGGAACCGGCGGAGGCCGCGGACGAGGAGGCCGCCGCCGAACCCTCCGCGACGGAGGTTCCGGCGGCGGAGGCCGTGGAGATTCCGAAGCAGCAGTCTGCGGAGGCGGCCGCGGACAGCGAGGCCGGCGAAGGCGCCCGCACGTAGCTACCGCCACTGGAAGGTGACCCATGGGCCTGCTGGACAATCTGAAGGCCAAGCTCGCTCCGGCCAAGGACAAGGTCGGCGACCTCGCGCAGCAGCACGAGGGGAAGATCGGCGAGGGGCTGGACAAGGTCGCTAAGGCCGTGGACTCCAAGACCCACGGCAAGTACAGCGACCGGATCACGACCGGCACGGACAAGGCGAAGGACGCCCTGGGCAAGATCGCGCACAAGGACAAGCCCGGCGGGCCGACGCCGCCGGCCGCTTCCTGACGCACGGTACGGAAAGGGGCGCGGGACCGGCAGAGCACCGGTCCCGCGCCCCTTCGTCGTACGGGGTCGGGCCCCGCCTCAGGACCAGGCGGCCACGAAGTAGCCGACGCCGTAGGGGGCGTCCTCGTACAGCAGCCGCCCGTCGAGGCCGGCGTCCTCTGCCGCGCCCGCGAGGACCTGCCAGGGGGCGCGTCCGGCGGCCTGCAGCTCGGCGGCGAGGCCGGGGTCGAGGGCGGCCAGGGCCGCGGTGTCGGCGGAGCCGAGGGCCCGGCCGGCGGCGGCGTCGAAGGCGGCGGCGCGTTCGTCGAGGTATCCGGGTGCCTTCAGGGTCCGGCAGGCGCTGCCGTCGCCCATGACCAGCAGGGCGACGCGCGCGTCGCGCGCGGCGAGTTCCCGGCCGGTGCGCAGGCACTCCTCGGGTGCGGCGGGGCCGGCCACGCCGAGGCCCTCGACGGGGGCGGCGCCCCAGCCGGCGCGGCCCAGCAGCCACGCGCCCACGGCCAGGGAGGCGGGCAGCGTCCGCGGCCCCTCCTCGCCCGCGCCGAGGCGGACGTCGGCGTCGACGCCGAAGCCGTGGAATCCGCCGCGGGAGCCCTGGGGGTAGGGCCCGGCGTGGTCGGCGTCGGCGGCCCCGACCACGACCAGCAGGTCGGGCCGGGAGGCGGCGAGCACGGCGAGCGCGTCGGAGCAGGCGGTACGGGCGTCGCCCAGTTCGGCGGCGGCGCCCGCGGCGACCTCCGGCACGAGGAGCGGCGGTGCGGGGCAGACGGCGGCGGCTACGAGCATGATCCGCAGCCTAGGGCTTCCCCCGCCGATCGGGCCAGACCGGCCCCGGGCCCGTCGGGGGCCCGGGCGGACGGTCCTGGTGGGGCGTCAGTCGATGGCGCAGCCCGAGGTGGCGACCGGCAGCGGCGCCGGGACGCCGAGGGTGGGGATGCCGAGCATGACGCCGGCGGGCTGCGCCGGGGCGGCGTTGCGCTTCTCCCAGGCGTCGCCGGCGCGGGTGCGGCGTACCTCGCGGGTCGGGCCCTCGGCGAGCAGGTGGTGCGGGGCGGCGTAGGTGATCTCGACGGTCACCACGTCGCCGGGGCGCACGTCCTGCTCCGGCTTGGTGAAGTGCACCAGGCGGTTGTCGGGGGCGCGGCCGGAGAGGCGGGCGGTGGCGCCGTCCTTGCGGCCCTCGCCCTCGGCGACCATGACCTCCAGGGTGCGGCCGACCTGCTTCTTGTTCTCCTCCCAGGAGATCTCCTCCTGGAGGGCGACCAGGCGCATGTAGCGGTCCTGGACGACCTCCTTGGGGACCTGGCCCTCCATGTCGGCGGCCGGGGTGCCGGGGCGCTTGGAGTACTGGAAGGTGAAGGCGTTCGCGAAGCGGGCCTCGCGGACCGCGTGCATGGTCTGCTGGAAATCCTCCTCCGTCTCGCCGGGGAAGCCCACGATGATGTCGGTGGAGATCGCGGCGTGCGGGATCGCGGCGCGGACCTTCTCGATGATCCCGAGGAAGCGCTCCTGCCGGTAGGACCGGCGCATCGCCTTGAGGATCGGGTCGGAGCCGGACTGCATCGGCATGTGGAGCTGCGGCATCACGTTCGGGGTCTCCGCCATGGCGGCGATCACGTCGTCGGTGAAGTCGCGCGGGTGCGGGGAGGTGAAGCGGACCCGCTCCAGGCCCTCGATCTGCCCGCAGGCGCGCAGCAGCTTGCTGAAGGCCTCGCGGTCGCCGAGGTCGCTGCCGTACGCGTTGACGTTCTGGCCGAGCAGGGTGATCTCGGAGACGCCCTCGGCGACCAGCGCCTCGACCTCGGCGAGGATGTCGCCGGGGCGGCGGTCCTCCTCCTTGCCGCGCAGCGCCGGGACGATGCAGAAGGTGCAGGTGTTGTTGCAGCCGACGGAGATCGAGACCCAGGCGGCGTACGCGGACTCGCGGCGGGTCGGGAGGGTGGAGGGGAAGGCCTCCAGCGACTCGGCAATCTCGACCTGGGCCTCCTCCTGGACGCGGGCGCGCTCCAGCAGGACGGGCAGCTTGCCGATGTTGTGCGTACCGAAGACCACGTCGACCCAGGGGGCGCGCTTGGTGATCGTGTCGCGGTCCTTCTGGGCGAGGCAGCCGCCGACGGCGATCTGCATGCCGGGGCGCTTCGTCTTCATCGGGGCGAGGCGGCCGAGGTTGCCGTAGAGCTTGTTGTCGGCGTTCTCGCGGACGGCGCAGGTGTTGAAGACGACGACGTCGGCGTCACCGTCGCAGCCCTCGGGCGCGCGGACGTAGCCGGCGTCCTCCAGCAGACCGGAGAGTCGCTCGGAGTCGTGCACGTTCATCTGGCACCCGTAGGTGCGCACCTCGTAAGTTCCCTTGGGGTCCACTGCCGGGCTCCGGTCACTGCTGCTGGTCATGCAACAAGGGTAGGCGGTACCCGGGAGCCCTCCGGCCCCCCGTGCAGCCTGCCCGCCGGGAGGCGGCGGCCGAAGAGCACGAGCAGGAGGTCCTGGGCCTGGCCGTGGACGGCGCCGCCGCTGCCGTGGGACCAGTCGAGGTCGTCGGCGCACAGCCGGATGCCGGTCAGGTCCACGCCGAAGAAGCGCAGGCCGCGCGGGGTGACGGCGTCCAGCAGGAGGCGCAGCCGGTCCTCGGGGACGCGCCGCGGGTGGCCGAGGGCGACGGTGATGTCGAGGCCGTGGACGACGTCGTGGGCGAGGCCCCCGGTGGGACCGCCGCCCGGGGGCTTCCAGGGGTGGTGCGCGTGCTCGCGGAGCAGGGCGGCGAGCTCGCCCGTCGTGAAGGCGGCGGCGTCGCGGCGGGCGGTGCGGGCGGTCATCCGGTGGAGGCTGCCGCGCGCCTTGAGGAGCTCGGCGGCGAAGCCGGGCAGGGAGGTGCGGAAGCCGAGGGACATGTGGGCGGCGACCTCGCGGACTCTCCAGGCCGCGCACAGGGACGGGGCGTCCCACTGCGCGGGGGTGAGGGTGTCCAGTACGTCGGCCAGTTCCTGGCGTTCGGCGGCGGTGGCACGGGCGACGGCGGCGGCCGGGGCGGTGGCGGGGCTCATGGATCCAGGGTCGGCGGGAGGGCCGTCATAAGTCCAAGAGCGGGTCCTTCTGCGATCTAGAATCCGTGGTTATGGAACTGGCGCAGCTGCGTTATTTCGTCGCGGTGGTGGAGGAGGGCGGGTTCACCCGGGCGGGGGCGCGGCTGCACGTGTCCCAGCCGGGGGTGAGCGCGCAGGTCGCACAGCTGGAGCGGGAGCTCGGGCAGCGGCTGCTCGACCGGTCCGGCCGGCGGGTCACGCCTACGGAGGCGGGCGAGGCGGTACTCGGCTACGCGCGGGCCGCGCTGGCGGCGGTGGAGGGGATCCGGCGGACGGCCGACGCCTTCTCCGGGCTGCTGCGGGGGCGGGTGGCGCTCGGGCTGATCCCGGGGGCGGCGGGCGTCTCGGTGGGGGCGTTCGACGTGGTCGCGCTGCTCGGGGACTTCCACGACGCGCACCCCCAGGTGGAGATCTCCCTGGCCGAGGACACCTCCGAGCGGATGCTGGCGGCCCTGCGGGGCGGGACGCTGGACCTGGCGGTGGTGGGGCTGGGCGGGGAGCCGCCGACCGGGATCTCCTGGCAGCTGCTGCTCGACGAACCCCTGGTGGCGGCGGTACGGGCCGACGATCCCCTGGTCCGCGCGGCGGTGGACGGCGGGATCCCGCTCGGGGCGCTGCGCGGGCGGGCGCTGATCGGCCTGCCGCGTGGCACGGGGCTGCGGGGAGTGCTGGAGCGGGCCTGCGCGGCGGCCGGGTTCACGCCCCGGGTCGACTTCGAGGCGGCCGCTCCGGCGGTGCTGGCGCGACTGGCCGCGCGGGGTCTGGGGGTGGCGGTGATCCCGGCGGGCGCCGAGTCGGGCGCCGGTCCGGGGCTTCGCGCGCTGCGGATCACCGACCCGGAGCTGAGCGGGCGGGTGGCCCTGGCCTGGCGCACCGACGGCCCGTCGGGCCCGGCGGCCCGCAGCCTCCTGACGCTCCTGCGCGCCGCCGTCCCGGCCACGGACCACCCGGACCCCACGGGCAGCCCGGCCGGCGGGGACGGGTGAGGGCGGCGGGTCGGTCCCGCGCTCCGGGCGCCGGCGGTACCGAGCACGGCGGTGTGGGGTGGGGGTGGGGCGGGGGTGGGGCGGGCGGCCCGTGACAGGACGGCGGGCGGGTGGCAGGATCGCCCGCATGTTCCGCGTACCTCCCCGTATCTCCCGGCGCCGCGCCCTCCAGGGCCTGGTCGCCGTGGTCGGTGTGCTCGCGGCGCTGCTCTGGTGGCTGAACCCCTTCGGGAAGCAGGAGCTGAAGGGGGACCTCACCTTCAGCACGGGAGTCCGTACCGGCGTCTACCACCTCTACGGCCAGCTGCTGGAGCAGGCGCTCGCGAGCGACCTGCCCGGGGTCAAGGTCCGGCTGCGGACCAGTGAGGGGTCGCAGCAGAACCTCCAGCGGGTGGCCGACGGGGAGGCCGACTTCACGGTGGCGACGGCGGACGCGGTGTCCAAGTACCGGCTGGACGGCAAGCCGGGCGCGTCGCGGCTGCGCGGGGTCGCCCGGCTCTACGACGACTACGTGCAGCTGGTGGTGCCCGCCAGCTCCCCCGTGCAGTCGGCCCGGGACCTGCGCGGCAAGCGGGTCGCGGTCGGCCAGGACGGTTCGGGGGTCCGGCTGATCTCGGAACGGCTGCTGACGGCGGCGAAGCTGGACCCGACCAAGGACATCACGCCGGTCGCGATAGGCATCGACACCATGCCCGCGGAGCTGGAGGCGGGCCGGATCGACGCCTTCTTCTGGTCGGGCGGGCTGCCGACGAACGCGGTGCGCGAGCTGTCGGAGCGTTTCGACATCCGGCTGGTGCAGCTGGGCGACCTGGTGGAGCGGCTCCAGGCCAGCGGGAGCCCCGCCCGCTACTACCGCCCCGCCGTGATGCCGCAGGACGCGTACGCGCGGGCCCGCAACACCTCGTCGGTGGCCACCCTGGCGGTGCCGAACCTGCTGGTGACCCGCGAGGACACGAGTGAGGCCCTGACGGAGCAGTTCACCCGCACGGTGATCCTCAGCCGCGACCGGATCGGGCACGAGGTGCACGCGGCGCAGCTGGTGGACCTGCGGACGGCGATCTACACGGACCCGCTCGACCTGCACGAGGGGGCCCGGCGCTACTACCGCTCGGTCAAGCCGTAGCGGCACCGCCGCCGGGCAGCAGCAGCATCGCGGCGGCGGCCGCGCCGATCAGACCGGCGTGGGTGCCCAGCGCGGCCGGGACGACCCGCAGGTCCCGTACGAAGGACAGGGTCGCGTACGAGGCCAGGTGGCGCCGGACCGGTTCGAAGAGGGTGTCCCCGCTCGCGGCGACCCCGCCCCCGATGACGGCGATGTCGGTCTCGACCAGGGTCGCGGTGGCGGCGATGGCGGCGGCCAGGGCGCGGCCGGCCCGGTCGAAGGCGGCCAGGGCCACCGGGTCGCCGGCCTGGGCGGAGGCGGCCACTCCGGCCGCCGTCGGGTCGGGGCCGGTCCAGCCCTGGTCCCGGGCCCAGCGGGCGATGGCGGTGCCCGAGGCCAGGGATTCGACGCAGCCGCGGCCTCCGCAGGCGCACGGCTCCCCGTCGAAGGCGACGCTGATGTGGCCGATGTGACCGGCATTGCCGGTGGGGCCGGTGTGGAGTTGGTTGTTGAGGATCAGGCCGCCGCCGACACCGGTGGAGACCACCATGCACAGGGCGTTCGCGTGGCCCCGGGCCGCGCCCAGCCAGTGTTCCGCGGCCGTCATCGCCACGCCGTCGCCGGCCAGGACCACCGGGATCCGGGCGCCCCGCGCCCGCAGGGCGGCGGCGACCCGGTCCTGGACGGGGAAACCGCGCCAGGCGCCGATGTTGACCGGGCTCACCGTGCCCCGGGACGTGTCCACCGGGCCCGCGCTGCCGATGCCGCAGCGTACGGCCTGCTCCCACATCGGGGCTCCGGACAGGTCCGCGACGACCTCGCCGACGGCCGCCATGACCGTTTCGGCGTCGGCGGCGCGCGGGGTCGGGCGGCGGGTGACGGCGGTCATGGTGCCGTCGGGGTGGACCAGCGCCCCGGCGATCTTCGTGCCGCCGATGTCGATCGCCACGGTCGGTCCGGTGACCGCGGCGACGGTACGGGGCGCGGGGAAGGCTGAGATGGGGCTGGTCACGGTGGGCGCTCCTGAGAAGGGTCGGATTTCAGTATGCGGCCGGTGGCGGGGACGTACTCTCGCGGGGTTCGAGCCGGGGCAGCTCGCTCTCGCGGGCGCGGGGCGGACCACCGGCGAGGACGGCCAGGAGTTCCTCGGCGGCGAGCCGGCCGAAGCCTGCGGTGTCGCGGACCAGGGCGGTCAGCCGGGGGTGGGTGACCCGGCACAGGGCGGAGTCGTCCCAGGCCACGATCGAGAGCCCGCCGGGGACGGGGATGCCCAGCTCGGCGGCGACGGCGCTGCCGGCCACCGCCATCACGTCGTTGTCGTAGACGAGGGCGGTGGGCGGTTCCGGTTCGGCGAGGACCCGGCGGGTGGCGGCGGCGCCCTCGGTGTCGGAGTAGTCGGTGGGCACGGAACGCACCTGCCCCGCGGGGAGTCCGAGCCGTTCGGCCTCGGCGCGCAGTGCGGCGACGCGGCGGGCGGTGTGGGCCAGGCCGGGCAGGCCCGCGATGTGGACGATGCGGCGGTGGCCGAGCCCGTGGAGGTGGTCCAGGACCTCGGTCATGGCGCGGGTGTCGTCGGCCCAGACCCGCGACACGGACGGCCCTTCCCCTCCCCCGCCGTCCCCTCCCTCGCCGTCACCTTCACCGCCGTAGCCGCCGATCAGGACGGCGGGCAGGCCGAGTCCGGCGAGGAGTTCGGGGCGCGGGTCGTTCGTGCGCGGGTCGACCACGAGGACCCCGTCCACGCGGCGTTCGGCCCACCAGCGGCGGTGGACGGCGCATTCCGCTTCGATGTCCTCGACCACCTGGAAGAGCAGTGCGATCCGTTCGGCGGAGAGCACCTCCTGGATGCCGGAGACCAGTTGGAGGAAGAAGGATTCGACGCCGAGGGTGTGCGCGGGACGGGCCAGGACCAGGCCGACGGCTCCGGAGCGCTCGCCGGAGAGGGCGCGGGCCGCGCTGTTGGGCTGCCAGCCGAGCTCCTCGGTGACCCGCCGGATCCGGGCCCGGGTCTGCTCGGACACCCCGGGGCGGCCGTTGAGCGCGAAGGAGACGGCGCTCTCGGACACCCCGGCCCGGCGGGCGATGTCCTTGATGGTGGGTCTGCGGGCCATGCCTGCCTCATCCCTCGGTGACGTGGACTGCGATGGGCGGACCGTACGCGATCCTGCCCTGACAGGCCGCTTTCACCGCCAGCCAGTACCTCCCCGGGCCGGCGGTGAGGGGCGGGGCGATCTCGAACGCGGGCTCGGCGGGCCGGTCCGGCCGGACGCGCACGGGCTGCGCGGCGGGCCCGGCGAGCTGCCAGGTGCCGTACGGGGAGGCGAGGTACGCGGTGCCGGTGAGGGTGCTGCGGATCCCGGTGCTGCCGACCCGGACCCGTACGCGGACCCGCGCGCCCGGGGCCACGGTGACCGCGGGTGGCCCGATGACCCGGACCCAGAGCCGGGCGGGAACCGGGCCGCCGGGGACGGTGGCGGTGAGGACGTCCTCGAACTCCCCCTCCGGGGTGGCGGCGATGACCCGGACCAGGTGCTCCCCCGGGGCCGCGCCGGGGGCGGGCCGCACCGTGAGGGGGATCCGGGCGTGGCCGCCGGGCGGGAGTTCCAGGGTGCGGCGGGTCCAGGAGGGGCGCCAGCCGTCGGGGGCGCGGACCTCCAGGGTGACGGGGCCCGCGGCGGCTCCGTGCGCCGCCACGGTGACGGTGGCCGCGGCGGGGGTTCCCCGGCAGGTCACCGTCCAGGGGGCGTCGCCGAGCGGGGCCGTTCCGGTGTTGTGCAGCCAGTAGCGGCTGAACACCGGCTGGACCGGCTCGCGTTCGCCGGTGCGCGCGGGCATCCCGGAGCCGGTGGGGAGCAGCAGGGTGGTCGTGGCGGCGCCGTCGACGCGGCCGCCGAAGGGGCCCAGCGGCCGGTCCAGGAGGTCGGCCTCGACGGCGCCGCCGTTCGCGGGGGCCGAAGACCGGGCCACGACCGGGAAGGCCGGGCGGCCGTGGGTCTCGCGCAGCCGGACGGCGAGGTCCGCGCCGCCCTCGGCCCGCTTCACCGCCTCCACGAGGATCCGGTCGGCCGGTTCCACGGCGAGGAGGGAGCGGGCGGGCGGACGCGGTCCGGGGCCGGGGGCGGCGGTCACGGCGGTCAGCGGCTTGTTGAACTCCCTGCCGCGGCGCGGCAGATCGGTCTCCCGCCAGTCTCCGCGGCCGGCGACCAGGGCGTGTTCGAAGACGTGGGTCCAGTGCTGGAGCTGGAAGGAGCTGCCGTCGGGGGCGGTGCGGCGGGGCGGATCCATCCACTCCCCGCTGGGGCGGCCGGTGCAGGAGCGCAGCAGGGTGCTGTGGAGGCGGCCCCGGGTGTCGATGGCGAAGCTGGGCGTCCCGCGTACGAGGACCCCGACCGTCCGTCCCGCGTAAGGCACTTCGCGCGCGCCGGCCACGGTCGGGGGCCGTACGGCCGCTCCGGGCGGGTCTTCGGGCGGGCCTTCGGGTGGGCCTTCGGGTCCGGTGGGCGGCGGTGCGGCCAGGCGGCCCGATGCGGCCAGGTCCTCGGCCAGCCGCTCCGGCGGCCCGGTGTGCACGAGCACCGGCAGGTCGCGCGGGCCGGTCAGGTCGCAGCCGGGCACCCACAGCTCCCGCAGCGGGGCCCGGGCGGGGATCCAGGCCCGCGCGTGTTCCCGTAGCCTGCGCCCGTACGCGGGACCGGCCGAGGCCAGCACCGTCGCCGTGAAGGGGTTCCGCCCGGGGCCGCCGAGCGCGATGCGGAAGTCCGGCAGGCTGCTGTCCACCGCCAGGTCGCCCCAGCGCGGGCCGCCGGGCCGGGTCGGGGTGGCGGTGACCCCGAGGCGGCCCAGGGCGGTGACGAGCTGCCGCAGGCCGGGCGGGGCCGCGCCCTCCGGCAGCACGATCTCGCAGGCCCCCAACGCCCGGCCGGCACCGCCGGCGGCGTCGCCGTCCCCCGGCCCGGTGAGGGGCGCCGAGAGGGCGAACCAGTTCAGGCAGGCGCCGTCCAGGGTCCAGGGCGCCCGGGTGTGGTCGGCCCCGGCGTCCGCCTCCGGGAAGGCGAAGCCGCGTCCGACGGCCGCGGCGGCGGTCTCCGCGACCGGCAGCGCTCCGGGCACGTCGGCGGGGATCCGCAGCCGCAGCAGCGTGTCGCTGCCCTCGAAGCCGACGCGGGTGGTCAGCTCGACGCGGTCCAGGCCGTCCCACAGGGTGGTCACCCGGGTCCAGCGGACGGGGCCGGTCCGCCCCTCGGAGACGATCCGCGAGCCCAGCGGCCCGCGCTGCGCCCGGCAGGAGCGCGCGGGCGCGCCGCCCGATCCGGTGCCGGGCCCCCTGGGCAGCAGGTGCCAGGGCCCCTCGCCGAAGTACGGGTGCTGCGCGTACTCCTCCTGCACGACCAGTTCGTCCACCTCGCCGGGGGTGAGGACCTCCTGCCCGGTGGGCCGGTGGAGCAGCCGGGTCAGGCCGCCGCCGCGCTCCGGATCCGCCTCGGCGCGGAAGAGGCCGTTCTCGACCGCGGTCCCGGCCGCGGGTTCCCACCCGCCGGAGAGCGGCTCCGGGGAGGCCGCCAGCCACCAGGTGCGGTGGCCCAGCGGGGGCACGTCCGCGGCGAGGAAGACCACGTGCGCCTCCCCGTCCCGCACGGCCTCCAGGTGGACGGCGGCGGCGCGTCCCGAGGAGTCGAGCACGGCCAGGCGGGCGGCCCCGTCCCCGGTCAGGCCCACGGCGGCCAGGTCCAGCCGGGTCCGCACCAGATCGGTCCGGGTCCACGACAGGGGGTTGTGCACGGTCACGGCGAGCGGGCCGGGGCCTCGGGTGTCGGCGGCGGCGGTCAGCGCGGCCAGCGCCTCCTCCCGTACGGCGTCGGCCAGTTCGTGGGCCTCCCGCCAGGTGGGCAGGAGGTCGAGGTAGACCTGGTCGGAGAAGGTCCCGGTGACGGCGTCGTGGTGGGCGGCGTGCAGAAGGTGCCGCCACGCCTTGGCGAGGGTGTGGCCGGGGTGGGTCAGCAGCCCCTCGGCGCAGGCGAGGGCGGCGAAGGACTCGGCCTGCTCCAGGAGGTTCTCGGCGGCGCGGTGGGCCTGTTTCACATCGGCGTAACTGACGTCCTTGCCGGTGTAGACGGGGCCCATCTCCCGGGTCACGGGCAGCGGCCGCTCCCCGCGTGCGGCAAGTTCGGCCCGGACGGCGTCGAAGTGGGCGCGCGGGCCGGAGTGTTCCATGCGCGGCCAGCGGTAGCGGCGGTTCCACGCGTGCTGGACGTCCAGGCCCCAGCGGTGCGGCCAGGAGAAGTCGGTGCCCATCGGGATCAGGACGTTCTTCGTGGCGGCGGCGGGGCGCAGCAGTTCGTAGAGCTCCAGCAGCCGTTCGGCGGCGGCTTCGGCGTCCGGCGCCCGGTGCGAGGGCCAGCCGGCGGAGTAGTGCGCGGGCAGGTAGTGCAGCAGCAGGCCCTCGCCGCCGGGCGCGATCCACTCGTACTCGGCGGGCAGTTGCATGGCGGCTGGCGGGCGCGGCGCCTCGCCCCAGGCGTCCATCATCGGGCCCCACTGGTGGTGGGGGCCGCGGGCGAGGACCGCGGAGTCGAGTCCGCAGCCGGCCATCAGGGCGGGGAAGGAGGGGTCGTGGCCGAACACGTCGAGCTGCCAGGCGGTGCGCGGGTCGGCGCCGAGGGTGTCCCGGTGCAGGGCCAGGCCGTGGACGGCGCTGCGGACGGTGCTCTCGGCGGAGGTGAGGGTGGTGGAGGGCTCGTTGTAGGTGCCTCCGACGATCTCCAGGCGGCCCTCGGCGATCAGGGCGCGCAGTTCGGCGCGGTCCTCGGGGTGGGCGTCCCAGTACGGCTTGAGGTAGTCGGTCTCGGAGAGGACGAAGCGGTACGCGGGGTCGTCGCGGGCCTGTTGGAGGTGGAGCGGGACGAGGGTGAAGGCGGGGACTCCGGCGTACTCCCAGGCGGGCCGGGGCGCGCCGGGTGCGGGCGGAGCGTCCCACAGGGCGGTGTAGGCGGCCTGGGTGTTCCACCACAGGGGGTCGTAGTGGAAGTGCGGGACGAGCCGTACGGTCCAGCCGGGTTCGGCGACGGTGAGGGTGAACGGCAGCTCGGCCAGGGGCCGTCCGTCGGGGGTGGCCACGCGGGCGGTGGCCGGGATCCGGCTGCCGGGAGGTGCGCCGGCGGTGTGGACGCCGACCTCGACGGCGGCCCCCGCGGCGCCGTCGGCGCACTCCTCGGCGGTGTCGGCGCGCAGCAGGCGGGGGTGCGGGGTGTGCAGGCCGGGGCCGTGGACGCCGACGTGGAGCGGGCCGACGGGTCGCCGCCTGCGGACGCGGATCCGTACCGCCTGTACGGGAGATGCGGACGTGCCGACGAAAAGGGCCGGGGTGGTCACGGAAGTGACCGAAATACCGCTGTCCATTTGGGCACACTCCATCGCGCGACCGAAGACAAATCAACTAAACCGCATTAGCGCACTCAGGTTCCTCACCCACCGCCCTTCTGTCAACGGGACTGAAGCGCTTAAGCAACACGCTTGGGCAACACCGCGTGCACGGCGATCCGAATGGCGGCGAAAAAGGCCCTGTTGACTTCCCGGGCGGGGCGCGGCAGCTTATGCGCATCCGGTGAATTCCCCTGAACTCCAGGACCTTTCATGCACCAGGCGGCCCCCCGAACCCTGCGTTTCGGCGCGAATTACACCCCGACCCGGGGCTGGTTCCACCATTGGCTGGACTTCGACCTCGACGAGGTCGGGGCCGACCTCGACTCCATCGCCGCGCTCGGCCTGGACCACATCCGGGTGTTCCCCCTGTGGCCGGTGTTCCAGCCGAACCGGACCCTGATCCGGCCGCGTGCCGTCGAACAGCTCGTGGCACTCGCCGACGCGGCCGCCGAACGCGGCCTCGACGTCAACGTGGACGGACTCCAGGGGCACCTGTCCAGCTTCGACTTCCTGCCCGCCTGGACCGGGACCTGGCACCGGCGCGGCATCTTCACCGACCCGGAGGTGGTGGCCGGGCAGGAGGAGTACCTGCACACCCTGGCCGCCGCCCTCGCTGACCGGCCGAACTTCCTGGGCATGACCATCGGCAACGAGATCAACCAGTTCTCCGACGCCCCCCACCCCGACCCCGACCGCATCACCCCCGCGCAGGCCGCCCGCTGGCTGGAGCGGATGCTCGCCGCCTGCGAGCGGGGCGCGCCGGGGCGGCTGCACCTGCACGCCGAGTACGACGCCGCCTGGTACCGGGGCGGCCACCCCTTCACCCCCGCCCAGGCGGCCCGGCTCGGCGGGGCCACCGCCGTGCACTCGTGGGTGTTCAACGGCACCGCGCAGCGCCACGGCCGGACCGGGGCGGCCACCGAGCACCACGCCGCGTACCTGATCGAGCTGTCCAAGGCCTGGGCCTCGGACCCGCGCCGCCCGGTGTGGCTCCAGGAGGTCGGAGCGCCCGCGCCGCTGATCCCGCCCGACCACGCGGTGCGGTTCGCCGAGGCCACCGTGGCCGCCGCGCTGGACTGCCCGGACCTGTGGGGCGTCACCTGGTGGTGCTCGCACGACGTGTCCCGTGAGCTCGCGGACTTCCCGGAGCTGGAGTACGGCCTCGGGCTGCTCACCAACGACCGCCGCACCAAGCCCGTGGGCGCCGCCGTGGCCCGGATCGCCGGGGACTGGCGGGGCCGGGAGCACCGCCCGGCCGTACGGTCCACCGCGCTCGCCCTGGACGCGGGCGGGACCGCGACGGACGGGGCGGCTCCCGGGCGGGCGGCCTGCGCCCCGGGCGGTGCGTTCTTCGAGGCCTGGGCGGTGCTGGCGGCGCGGGGGGTGCGCCCCGCGGTGGTCCTGGAGGAGCACGCCGGGGACCCGGCCCGGCTGGCGGGGCGCGGCATCACCGAGGTGCTGCGCGTGCACGACGTGATCCGACCCCCTTCCCCGTCCTGACGCGACCCGGCCTCCCTTCCCCCTCGTGACGTGATCCGACCTCCCCTCCCCCTCGTGACGTGATCCGACCTCCCCTCCCCCTCGTGACGTGATCCGCCCCCCTTCCCCCCTTCGTCAGGAGCCCGCATGTCCGAGACCTGCAACGGCGCCGATCCCCGTACCCCCGCCACCGCGCCCCCCGCGGCGGCGGTGCCCGCCGCCCGGCCCTCCCGGCGCGCGGTCCTGGCCGCGGGCGCGGCCGGGGCGGGGGCGGCCGTCCTGCCCCGGCCCGCCTCCGCCGCCCCGGCCCCGGACCCCGGCGCTGCCCCGGCCGGCCTCGCCCCCTACGCCTCCTACTGGTTCCCCGACTCGCTCCCCTCCGGCACCCCGGGCCCCGGCATCGTGTGGCGCTCCCTCGCCGGCTGGTCCCCGGAATCCGACCCGGACCTGGCCCACAACACCGCGTCCGTGCCGCTGGCCCCGCGGTTCGCCCCGGTGCCGGCGAACCGCACCGCCCGCGCCGGGCGGGCCCGGATCTCCGCGCTGGTCTCCTTCGGCCCCACCGCGGGCAACCCCTCCCAGGGTTCGGCGACCGCCGACCACTACGCCCTGAGCCACTGGGCCTACCTCGACGAGCTGGTCTTCTGGGGCGGCTCCGCCGGCGAGGGCGTCGTCCTCGCCCCGAACGCGCCCGTGGTCGACGCCGCCCACCGCAACGGGGTCCCGGTCCTCGGGAACGTCTTCCTGCCGCCCGTCGCCTACGGCGGGGACCTGCGGTGGACCCGCGACCTGGTCCGGCGGGACCCCCTGGGCCGCTTCCCGCTGGCGGAGCGGCTGGTCGAGGTGGCCCGCGCGTACGGCTTCGACGGCTGGTTCGTCAACGCCGAGACCGACGGCGGGGACAGCGCGCTCGCCACCCGGACCCGGGAGTTCCTGCACGCCCTGCGGGCCGCCGGAGCCCCGCACGGGCTGCGGATCACCTGGTACGACGCCATGAACAGCACCGGCCGGGTCGGCTGGCAGGGCGCCCTGAACGCGCTCAACCAGGAGTTCTTCGAGGACCGGTCGGGGAAGGTCGCCGACTCGCTGTTCGTCGACTTCCGCTGGACCGCGCGGAGCCTGGCGGAGTCGGCCGCGCTCGCCGAACGCCTCGGTCGCTCCCGCCACGAGCTGTGGGCGGCCGTGGACACGGAGTCCCGCGGCTGGGACACCCCCGTCGACTGGGACGCGATCCTCCCGCGCGACCGCGATCACGTCGTCAGCCTCGGCCTCTACCGGCCCGAGTGGACCCGCAACCACCTCACCGACCGCTCGCCGGGCGCCTTCCACCGGGCCGACGACCGGTTCTGGACGGGCGAGTCCCTGGATCCGGCCCGTCCCGCGCCCGAGCCCCCGTCCGGCTGGCGGGCCCCGGCCACGGCGGTGGCGGACCGGTCCACGGTCGCCGCCCTGCCCTTCGGCTGCTCGTTCAACACCGGGCACGGACTGCGCTGGTACGAGGGGGGCGCGGTCACCTCCGACACGCCCTGGAACCACCTCGGGCTCCAGGACCGGCTCCCGGGCCGCCGCTGGGTGGTGGACACCGCCGGGGAGCGCCCCTCGGTGACCCTGGACTTCGCGGACGCCTGGCGCGGCGGCTCCAGCCTGCTCGTCGCCGGGAACCTCACCGCCCCCGCGTCGATCGGCCTGCACGGCACCCGGCTGGCGCTGACCCCCGGGGCGGTCGCGGAGCTGGTCCACTCCGGCGGGGCGTCCGTGGAGCTCGGTGTCGCGACCCGGGAGGCGGCCGGCCCCGGCGAGCCCGTGCCGTACACCTGGCTGGCGGCGGCGGAGCCGGGCGGCGGCCCGGGGTGGCGGACCTCCCGCGTGGCCCTCGCGCCGCTGGCCGGGAGGACCGCGTACGCCCTGGCCGTACGGATCACCGTGCCCGGGAAGGGGGCGGTGTCCTGGCGGCTCGGCGCCCTGACGCTACGCGACACCGCCCGCCCTCGGCCCCCGGCCGCTCCCGCCCACCTGAAGGTCGACGCCTCGGCCCGGCGGGGCGCCGAAGCCGAGCTCCGCCTCTCCTGGGAGCGGGCACCCGGCCCGGTCCGGCACTACGAGCTGCACCGCCTGCTGCCGGACGGCACCCGCCGCTTCCTGGCCGGCACCTGCGGGACCGCCCTCCACCTCCCCTCCGTGATCCGCGCGGGCGGGGAGCGGGCGGCCGCCTTCGAGCTGAGGGCCGTCGACGAGACGTACGCCGCCTCCGCGCCGGCCCGCACCACCCTGCCCTGGCGGGCCGGCTAGCCGGTGTGGGGCTCGGTGCGCGGGACGGCCACGGTGACGCGCAGCCCGTGCGGCGGGTTCTTCGCGTAGGAGAGGGTCCCGCCGCCCGAGGCGAGCAGGGCGCGGGAGATGGAGAGCCCGAGCCCGGACCCCTTGACGTTCTGGTGGCGGCCGCTGCGCCAGAAGCGGTCGCCGACGCGCAGCAGCTCCTCCTCGGTCAGGCCGGGCCCCCGGTCGGCGACGACGACGAGCGCACTGCGCCCCTCCACCGCGACGGACACCTGCACCTCCTCGCCCTCCGGCGTGAACTTCAGGGCGTTGTCGATGACGGCGTCGAGGGCGCTGGAGAGCGCGATGGGGTCGGCCCAGCCGGTGACGGCGGTCCGGCCCGTCTCGGTGAGCCGTACGCCCTTCTCCTCGGCGTACGGCCGCCAGGCGGCTACCCGTTCGGCGGTGAGGGCGCCGATGTCGGTGAGGCTGATCTCGGCGGAGGCGTGCTCGGCCAGCGCCAGGTCCAGCAGGTCGTCCAGGACCTGGGCGAGGCGCTTGCCCTCGGTGCGCACGGAGGCGATCTCCTCGTTCCCCTCGGGCAGTTCGAGGGCGAGCAGCTCGATCCGCAGGAGCAGCGCGGCGAGCGGGTTGCGCAGCTGGTGGGAGGCGTCCGCGACGAACGCCCGCTGCTGCTCCAGTACCTCTTCGACGTTGTCGGCCATCTCGTTGAACGAACGGGCCAGGCGGCGGAGTTCCGGGGGGCCGCCGGAGGCCGCGACGCGGGAGTTCATCCGGCCGGTGGCGATGCCGTGCGCGGCCGCGTCCAGGGTCCGCACGGGCTTGAGGACCCAGCCGGTCAGGCGCAGGGCCGCGCCGAACGCGAGCAGCATGGCGGCGGCGAGGCCTGCGGCGATGACCAGCCAGCCGCGCAGGATCCGTCCGCGCATCTGTTCGGTGGGTGATTCGGTGGCGACGACGGCGACGACGTCCCCGTCGAGCACGACCGGGGAGACCACGAGGAGCTTGCCGTTGGTCTGCCAGGGCCACACCTGTCCGGGGTCGTGGCTGCGGCGCCCGGCGAGCGCCTCCTCGAAGGCCCGGCGGCCCTCCCCGGACTCGGGGAGCTGCCACCAGCCGGGGGCGCGGACCATCGCGTTGTCGTCGCGGTAGAAGATCCCGACGCGGATCCCGTACAGCTCGTGGTATCGGGCCAGTTCCAGCTGGAGGGTGTCGCGGCGCTCGTCGGCCCCGGTGGAACCGGAGCCCTCGGCGTCGATGACGAACTGGGCGAGGGCGGCGAAGCGGGCGCTGTCGTCGATCCGGTCGACGACCACCTTCTGCTGCTGGGCGGCGGCCAGGCTGACGGCGAGGGGGAAGCCGAGCGCGATCAGCACCCCCGCCATGAGGATGACGAGGAGCGGGAGCAGCCGGGCGCGCACGCGGGAACCCTAGGGCGCGGCCGGGGTGACGAGCCGGTAGCCCACCCCGCGGACGGTCTCGATGAGCGCGGGCATCCCCAGCTTGGAGCGCAGCGAGGCGACGTGCACCTCAAGGGTGCGGCCGGTCCCTTCCCAACTGGTGCGCCACACCTCGCTGATGATCTGTTCCCGGCGGAAGACCACGCCGGGCCGCTGCGCGAGCAGGGCCAGCAGGTCGAACTCCTTGCGGGTGAGCGGCACGTCGGCGCCGTTCACGCTGACCCGGCGGGTCGGGAGCTCGATGGCGACCGGGCCGAGCCGCACCAGCGCCGGAGCGCCGGTGGCGCCGCCGGTGGCGGCGGACTCCTCGGAGGCCCCGGTGCGCCGGGCGACGGCGTGGATGCGAGCCAGCAGCTCGCCGGTGTCGTAGGGCTTGACCACGTAGTCGTCTGCGCCCATGTTCAGGCCGTGGATGCGCGAACGCACGTCGGCCCGCGCGGTGACCATGATCACCGGCGTGGCGGTGCGCTTGCGGATCTTGCCGCAGACCTCGTAGCCGTCCTGGTCGGGCAGGCCGAGGTCGAGCAGGATCACCCCGTAGGCAGAGGCGCCGGACGGGGCACCGGCGGGCAGCAGCGCCTGCAGGGCCTCCTCGCCGTTGCGGGCGTGGACCACCTGGAAGCCGTGCCGGGCGAGGATCGCGGACAGGGCGGCGGCGACGTGGTCATCGTCCTCGACGAGCAGCAGTCTCATGGCGTCCCCCTTTCCTCGATTCCTGGATGTGTACACGGGCACCCTGCATCCACGCCCATGAAGAGTCCTACGTCAAGGGGGTTCCGGTCCGGCGGGTCTTCTGTTATCCACCCGGTACGGGCGGAGCCTGCCGGGGCGGGCGTCACGTACGGAGCGTATCGGCGCGAGGCCGGATCGTTATGCTCAATTCTCCCTCAGATGTGATGACGCTGTGCTCACCCCGTCACTACTGTCCTCCCAACCGACGGAGGACGGAGCAAGAAGCCGATGAGCGGAGTATCAGTGACCAAGGACGTTCAGGACGCGGCGGGTGCCGCGGACGGCCTGGTCGTACTGAGCAACGTCAACAAGCACTTCGGCGCGCTGCACGTGCTTCAGGACATCGATCTGAGCATTGCCCGCGGTGAGGTCGTCGTGGTGATCGGTCCTTCAGGATCGGGCAAGTCCACGCTGTGCCGGACGATCAACCGGCTGGAGACGATCGACTCGGGGAGCATCACGCTCGACGGGAAGCCGCTGCCGGCCGAGGGCAAGGAACTGGCCCGGCTGCGCGCCGACGTGGGCATGGTCTTCCAGTCGTTCAACCTGTTCGCGCACAAGACGGTGCTGCAGAACGTGATGCTGGGTCAGCTCAAGGTCCGCAAGACGGACCAGGCGGCCGCCCTGGAGCGGGCGAAGTCGCTGCTGGACCGGGTGGGCGTCGGTTCGCAGGCCGACAAGTACCCGGCCCAGCTGTCCGGAGGCCAGCAGCAGCGCGTCGCGATCGCCAGGGCGCTCGCGATGGAGCCGAAGGTGATGCTCTTCGACGAGCCCACCTCGGCGCTCGACCCGGAGATGATCAACGAGGTGCTGGAGGTCATGCAGCAGCTCGCGGCCGAGGGCATGACGATGGTCGTCGTCACGCACGAGATGGGCTTCGCCCGCTCCGCCGCCAACCGGGTCGTCTTCATGGCCGACGGAAAGATCGTCGAACAGGCCACGCCCGAGCAGTTCTTCAGCAACCCGCGCAGCGACCGCGCCAAGGACTTCCTGTCGAAGATCCTGCACCACTGACGCCCGCGTCTGGTAGTGATCCGGTCGACGGCGCACGCCGTCGCCACGACGTGCCCCGCTCGTCGTCCAACAACGTCTCATCCGAGGGAAGTTCACCATGAAGGTTCTCAAGGCCGGCGCGGCCGTCGCCACGGCCGTCGTTCTCGCCCTGACCGCGACCGCCTGCGGTGGCGGCTCGAAGGACTCGGCCTCCGACGCGGGCTCGTCGGGCGGCGCCAAGTCGGACAAGATCGTCATCGGCATCAAGTTCGACCAGCCGGGCCTGGGCCTGAAGACCCCCGACGGCAAGTACGAGGGCTTCGACGTGGACGTGGCCACGTACGTGGCCAAGGAGCTGGGCTACCAGCCGGACCAGATCGAGTGGAAGCAGGCCGTCAGCGCCGAGCGCGAGAACCTGATCTCCAACGGCGACGTCAAGTTCATCGCCGCCACGTACTCGATCAACGACAAGCGCAAGGCGAAGGTCGACTTCGCCGGCCCGTACTTCCTGGCCCACCAGGACCTGCTGGTCCGCGCCGACGACAGCAGCATCACCAAGGTCGAGGACCTCAACAAGAAGAAGCTCTGCTCCGTCACCGGCTCCACCTCGGCGCAGAACGTCAAGAAGGACCTGGCCCCCGAAGCCGACCTGCAGCAGCTCCCGGGCTACTCCGAGTGCCTGACCGGCCTGGAGAACAAGGCCGTTGACGCGCTGACCACGGACGACTCGATCCTGGCCGGCTACGCCGCGCAGGAGAAGAACAAGGGCAAGTTCAAGCTCGTCGGTCTGAAGATGAGCAACGAGAACTACGGCATCGGTCTGAAGAAGGGCGACAAGGAGCTCCAGACCAAGATCAACGCCGCGCTCCGGAAGATGGTCTCGGACGGCTCCTGGGAGGCGGCCGTGAAGAAGAACCTCGGCCCGGCCAACTACAAGAACGAGCCTGCCCCGCAGATCACCGAAGGCAGCTGATTTCCCGGTGGGGCGCGCCGCCGCCCGCCCATCCGCGGGCGGCGGCGCGCCCCACCGGCCACTCTGGGGAGAGCGCAGGGCAACGTGTTCGACTTTCTTGATTCCGGGCAGTACGACCTGCTCGGAGCCTTCTGGGTGACGGTTCAGCTCACCCTCTACTCGGCGGTGGGCTCCCTGATCTGGGGCACCGTCCTGGCCGGGATGCGGGTCAGCCCGGTCCCGCTGCTGCGGGGCTTCGGCACCGCTTACGTCAACCTGGTCCGCAACACGCCGCTGACCCTGCTGATCATCGGCTGCTCACTGGGGCTGAACCAGACCATGGGCGTCACGCTGGGCGGCGGCACCTTCAAGGAGACCGGCTTCCGGCTCGCGGTCCTCGGACTGATCGCCTACACCGGCACCTTCGTCTGCGAGGCGCTGCGCTCGGGCATCAACACGGTGCCCGTCGGCCAGGCCGAGGCCGCCCGCGCGCTGGGGCTGAGCTTCACGCAGGTGCTCACCCTGATCGTGCTCCCCCAGGCCTGGCGGGCGGTCGTCGCCCCGCTCGCCAACGTACTGATCGCGCTCACCAAGAACACCACGGTGGCGGCGGCCATCGGCGTGGCCGAAGCGGCCCTGCTGATGAAGGAAATGGTCGAGAACGAGGCGGACGCGCTCTTCGCCGTCTTCGGGATCTTCGCCCTCGGCTTCTGTCTGCTGACCCTGCCCACCGGGCTGCTGCTGGGCTGGGTGGCCAAGCGAGTGGCGGTGAAGCGATGAGCTCCGTGCTGTACGACGTCCCGGGCCCCAAGGCCAAAGCCCGCAACCGGATCTACACCGGGGTCTTCCTGGTCCTGCTCGGCCTCCTCGCCTGGTGGGTCCTGTCGGCCATGGCGGACAAGCACCAGCTCGACGCCGACAAGTGGACCCCCTTCGTCACCGACGGCCGGATCTGGACCACCTACCTGATCCCCGGCCTGCTGGTGACCCTGAAGGCCGCGGCCATCTCCATGGTCATAGCCCTGCCCCTGGGCGCCCTGCTGGGCATCGGCCGGCTCTCGGACCACGCCTGGGTGCGCATCCCGGTCGGCACGGTCGTCGAGTTCTTCCGCGCCATCCCGGTGCTGATGCTGATGCTCTTCGGTTCGGCCTTCTTCGTCCAGTTCACCGAGGTGCCCTCCGACTCCCGGCCGCTGTACGCGGTCGTGGCCGGCCTGGTCCTGTACAACGCGTCGGTAATCGCCGAGATCCTCCGGGCGGGCGTGCTCTCCCTGCCCCGCGGCCAGACCGACGCCGCCAAGGCGATCGGCATGCGCAAGGGCCAGACCATGGTCTACGTCCTGCTCCCGCAGGCGGTCACCGCGATGCTGCCCGCCCTGGTCAGCCAGCTCGTGGTGATCCTCAAGGACACCGCGCTCGGCGGCACGCTGCTCGGCCTCACCGAACTGCTCGCGGCGAACCGGCAGGTCTCGGCGAACTACAGCAACACCATCGCCACCCTCGTGGTCATCGCCCTGATCTTCATCGCGGTGAACTTCGCGCTCACCAGCTTCGCCTCCTGGCTGGAGGGGCGGCTGCGCAAGTCCACCAAGAGCACCGGCGCCGTGGTCGGCGCCGGTGAGGTCAGCGACATGGCCACCGGCCAGGCGGTCTGACGCCGGGTCAGCGACAAGACGTAATCTGTGTGGTGCGGCGGAGCCTTCCGCCGCACCACACTGCTTCGTCCGGACGGGTGTCACTTGACGCAGGCACCTCCAGTGGGTTGCATACGTTCTGTGATCACATACCGGACATCGGGAGCCCTGCCATGGACCCGGTGATCGTCGTCGGCGCGGGCCCGGTCGGACTGTCCCTGGCCCTCGCCCTGGCCGGCCACGGCGTACCCTCCGTCCTCCTCGACGAGGGTCCCGGCAAGGACGAGCCCCGGCCCGCCCGTTCCGTCGTCCTGCACGGCGACACCGCCGCAATGGCGCACCGGCTGGGCTGTGCCACCCTGCGCGACGAGGGGGCGCACTTCGCGGCCTGGCGCACCATGAGGCGCCGTCAGGAGATGCGTCGGATCACCTTCGAGGAGGGGCCCGCACCCCTGCACCTCCCGCAGCACGCCCTCACCCGCGGGCTGCGCGACGCCGCCGCCGCGCACCCCCTCGTCCAGCTGGTCACCGACTGCAAGCTGGACTCCCTGGAGCAGGACGACCGCGGGGTCACCGTGCACACCCGGGGCTCCGAAGCCACCTGGTGGCGCGGCAGCCACCTCGTCGGCTGTGACGGGGCCCGCTCCACCGTGCGCAAGCTGCTCGGCATCCGCTTCCCGGGCCGGACCGCCGTGGAACGGCACGCCGTCGCCGCGCTGCGCGCCGAACTGCCCTGGCCCGGGGAGGCGTTGCTGCACCGCAACCCGCCCTCCGGACCCGAGGAGGTCACCGCCCGGCCGCTGCCCGACGGGGTCTGGCGGCTGGACTGGCTGCTGGCCGCGCGGGGCGAGCTGGTCACCCCGGACGCCCTCGTCACCCTCATCCGGGACACCCTCGCCGGGTGGTGCGGGGGCACCACTCCCCCGTACGACCTGATCGACACCGGGGTGCACACCCTGCACCACCGGCTGGCCCGGCGCTGGCGCGACGGTCGGGCCTTCCTCGCCGGGGACGCGGCGCACCTGCTGGGCGCGCTCGGCACCCAGGGTGTCGAGGAGGGGCTGCGGGACGCGGAGAACCTCTCCTGGAAGCTGGCCCTGGCCTGGCACCAGGGCGCCTCCGAGGCCCTGCTCGACAGCTACGAGGGCGAACGGCGCACCGCCGTCGCCGCCCGGCTGCGCGCCGCCGACCAGGCCATGCCCGCCCTGCGCGGCGGCGGCGGGCTGCGCACCCTGCTTCCCGGATCCGCGCGTTCCGCCGAGGCCCTGCTCACCGACGGGCACCTGGGCCGGGGCCCGCTCGGCGCGGAGCCGGTGTACGCCCCGCCCATGGCCGTACGGGAGGTCCCGACGGCGACGGAACCGGGCGGTCCGGTGGCGAACGTACCCGTGACCGCGCCCGACGGGGCCACCGTCCCCCTGCGCGACCTGCTGGGGCGGGGCCGGCTGCTGGTCCTGCTCGTCGCCCCGGGCACCGGGGTGTGGGACCGGCGGCACTGGGTGGGGGCCGGGCTGATGCCCCGGCTCGCGGCGGCGGTGAGCGCCCTCCCGGTACGCACCGAGCTGCTGGTCGCGGACTCCTACCCGGGGGCTCCGGCCCACACCGTGCTCCTCGTCCGGCCCGACGGGCACTTGGCGGCCACCTTCGCCGGGGTCCGTCCGGCGGAGCTGTACGAGGCGGCGGACGCGGTCCGGGCCGGCGCCCCGGACGGCGACCCCGCGGCGGCTCCCTCCGCCGCTCCCTCCACCACGCCCACAGCCGTGATCGATTGACGCTCCCGGGCACGCGTGGTTCACTCACCGACATGACCGGCAACGACGTACGCCTGTGGCGGAGGGTTCACATGGACCTGCTCCGCTACGCGGGCTGCGTGTGTCGCCCTTCCTGCTGATTCGCCTTCCCTCCGCGCGCCCCGTGCCCTGCCCTGCCGGGCCCGCGCGCACCTTTCGCGAACTCCCAGGACGGTCATCGCATGTCTGCCCCCGCGCCCACGCACGCCCCTGCCCCCGCCCCTGCCCGTTCCGCCGCCGCGCCGACGGCGGCGGAACTCCTCGCCTTCGCCCTGCGCACCGCCGCCGACCCGGCGGTCGTGGACTCCCTGCCGCTGGATCCCGAGGGCCGCACCTGGATCCGGCTCGACGGTCCGGGCGGCAGCGAGGCCTGGCTGATCGGCTGGCCGCCCGGTACCGGCACGGGCTGGCACGACCACGCCGAATCGCGGGGCGCCTTCGCGACCGCGCGGGGCCGGCTCACCGAGCGCTCCCTGGCGGTACGGCTGCCCTCCGAGGGCTGGCAGAGCCTGGAGCTGGCTCCCGGCGTCGACCGCAGCCGCACGCTGGCCGCGGGCGCCGGACGGGGTTTCGGGGAGCACCACGTCCACGAGGTCCTCAACGAGTCGACGGCCGAGCACGCGGTCTCCGTCCACGCCTACTACCCGCCGCTGCCGCTGATCCGCCGCTACGGCCGCAGCGGTCCCGTCCTCACCCTGGAGCAGGTCGAGCGCCCGGCGGACTGGCAGTGAGCGCCCCGGTCGGCATCGACGAGCTGCTGGAGCGGCTCCGCGCGGGCTACACCCGCATCGCACCGCGGGCAGCCCACGAGGCGTTCCTCGACGGGGCCCTGCTGGTGGACATCCGCTACCAGGCGCTGCGCGAGCGGGACGGGCTGATCCCCGGCGCGGTGGTCGTCGAGCGCAACGAACTGGAGTGGCGGCTCGACCCGCAGGGCTCCCACCGCCTCCCGCAGGCCACCGGTCACGACCTCCGCGTGGTGGTGATCTGCAACGAGGGTTACGCCTCCACGCTGGCCGCGGCCTCCCTGCACGCGCTGGGGCTGCACCGGGCGACGGATCTGACGGGCGGCTTCCAGGCCTGGAAGGCAGCCGGCCTCCCGGTCGTTCCCGCCTGACGGGCGCCGCCGCCCCTGCTCCGCCCGGAACCCGGCGGCCTCCTAGCCGGCCCACGATCCCGGGTCTCGGACGCGCAGGTCCCGGACGCGCGGGTCCCGGACCCGGGGCTCAGAGCCCCGGGTACCCGAGGTCGTCGGCGTCCTCGCCCTCCGCCTCCAGGGCGCCCCGGACCACCCGCAGGGCCATGCCCTCCGGGTATCCCTTACGGGCGAGCATCCCGGCGAGGCGCCGGATCCGCTTGTCCCGCTCCAGGCCCCGGGTGGAGCGGAGCTTGCGCTCCACGAGCTCCCGGGCCGTGCGCTCCTCCTGCTCGGAGTCCAGCTGTTCCAGCGCCTCCTGCACGAGGGTGGTGTGCACCCCCTTGGTCCGCAGTTCCTGCGCGAGCGCCCGGCGGGCGAGCCCCCGGCCGCGGTGCCGGGACTCGACCCAGGCTCCCGCGAAGGCGGCGTCGTCGATCAGGCCCACCTCCTCGTACCGGGAGAGGACCTCCTGCGACACCTCCTCGGGGATGCCCCGCTTCTCCAGGGCGTCCGCGAGCTGGCGCCGGGTCCGCGGCATCCCGGTGAGCAGGCGGAGGCAGATCGCCCGCGCCTGCTCCTCGGGACTCTGGGGCGGCAGCTCCTGGCGGCCCTCACGCCCGCCGCTCGCGCCGCCCCTCTCCTGCTCCCGCACGGGTCAGCTCTTGGCGACGGCGGCCTTGGCCGTCGTCTTGGCCTTCGATGCCGGGGCGGGCACGGCGGCCGCGGAGTCGGCCGGCGCGGCGGCCGGCTCTTCGCCGGCGGCGGCGTCCTTGCGGACACCCACGCCCAGCTTCTCCTTGATCTTCCGCTCGATCTCGTTGGCGAGGTCGGGGTTGTCCTTCAGGAAGTTGCGGGCGTTCTCCTTGCCCTGGCCCAGCTGGTCGCCCTCGTACGTGTACCAGGCGCCGGCCTTGCGGATGAAGCCGTGCTCCACGCCCATGTCGATCAGGCCGCCCTCGCGGCTGATGCCCTGGCCGTAGAGGATGTCGAACTCGGCCTGCTTGAAGGGCGGCGCGACCTTGTTCTTGACGACCTTGACGCGGGTGCGGTTGCCGACCGCCTCGGTGCCGTCCTTGAGGGTCTCGATGCGGCGGATGTCGATGCGCACCGAGGCGTAGAACTTCAGCGCGCGGCCACCGGTGGTGGTCTCGGGCGAGCCGAACATCACACCGATCTTCTCGCGGAGCTGGTTGATGAAGATCGCGGTGGTCTTGGACTGGTTGAGCGCACCCGTGATCTTGCGGAGCGCCTGGCTCATCAGACGGGCCTGGAGACCCACGTGCGAGTCGCCCATCTCACCCTCGATCTCCGCGCGCGGCACGAGCGCCGCGACGGAGTCGATGACGATCAGGTCGAGCGCGCCGGAGCGCACCAGCATGTCGACGATCTCCAGCGCCTGCTCGCCGGTGTCCGGCTGGGACAGGATGAGGTTGTCGGTGTCCACGCCGAGCGCCTTGGCGTACTCGGGGTCGAGCGCGTGCTCGGCGTCCACGAAGGCGACGGTGCCGCCGGCCTTCTGCGCGTTGGCCACGGCGTGCAGGGTGAGGGTGGTCTTACCGGAGGACTCCGGCCCGTACACCTCGATCACACGGCCGCGGGGCAGCCCGCCGACGCCGAGGGCGATGTCCAGAGCGGTCGACCCGGTGGGGATGACCTCGATGGGGTCGTTCGGCTTGTCGCCGAGGCGCATGACCGCACCCTTGCCGAATTGCCGTTCAATCTGTGCGAGCGCGGCGTCGAGAGCCTTCTCGCGGTCGGTGCCTGCCATGGGTTCCACCCGGTTTGCTTGAGTCGATCGCTTCACGCCATTGACGCTAACGCCTGCCACTGACAATGCGCTCCCACACCCGTTCCGGCTGTGGATAACCCATCAGAATGGATGTTCGATTTTCCTGTCAAGCGCACCACGCCGCCCCTCCCGGCAGGGCCCGGCCCGGGCTGTCCTGTGACGGCGAAGGTTGATCATTGCCAACGAAGGTTGATCATCAGTAGGTCCGTGCCATCGAAGTTTGAGCGGTAGGGGGCGCTGCGGGAGCCGCCCATCCGGCCAGCCTCTCCGACTGCCAGGAGCCTGCGTGCCGATCGAACTCGACTTCCCGGAGTTTCCCTTCGAGGAGGCCCCCGGCTTGATCGGCTGTCGGCAGGAGCCCTGGAATGGCGTCCTCGTCGTGGTGGACCACATACCGTTCACGACCGGCGACAAAGTCACTTTCGACGTCACGGTCTGTGGTGACACCGACGGGCAAAGTGTGGCCGCGCAGACTCAGGGCGTCGTGAACGTCACCGCTGACACCACCTCCGTCAGCTACACCATCCCCTGGGAGGGTGTTCTGGACGCCGTCACCGAGGGCTCCATCATCGCCTCCTACTGCCGCACCCCCGTCGACGGCAGCACGCCATCAACCTCGCAGGAAGCCATCGTCCGGTACTCCCGCCAGCAGTCCGGTGGCACCGTCTGCGGTCCGGACAGCTGAGTCGTATTGGGCCCGTCCTCGCGTCGACGGCCGGAGAAGCCCTGCATCGCCATCTGCGCTGGCGCCGGTGCGCAGGTACCAGCGTCAGTCAAACTTCGATGGCACGGGCTCAGACTTTGATGTCACAGGACAGGAGTGTCCCGTGCCGCTGGATCTTGACCGTTTGCCATCGGACTTTGACGGACGCGAGTTGGTGTCATCGGAGTTTGATCACCGCAGGTCAGCGACTCAGCGCACCTTCGGTGCGCTGAGTCGCTGACCTGCACTTATGTGCAGTTTCTCGTAGACGTGTAGGTCAGAGCCTTGCGATCGTCATGCAGGCTGCTCGACTTGTGAGGACGGGGGGTCAGGAAGGCTCGACCGCCGAGACCGGGGTGGCTGTCACCTTGTTGTCACACTGGGCCCACCACCCGTCCTTCAGGGCGACCTTGTGCTCCCCGGAGTGCGGCAGCCCGATGACCATCGTCGGATACGCCGCCGGGGTATTGCCCGAGACGCAGTAGCCGTCGCCCTCCCCCTGGACCTGGACGAAGGTCAGTTTCACCCATGCCTTGCCCTGCGGCCGGACCGTCACAGTGGCCGCCGTGCCGGTGGGGGTGACCTTGAGCGGGGTGTTGCCGGCGCCCGCGACCGTCGGATAGCCCTTCAGGACGCACGTCTTCTGGGAGACGTTGGTGAACTGCACGACCGCCGCCCCGGTCCCGGTCCCGACGGGCCGGTGGGCGGCCTGCCAGGCGCTGACCTGGAGGGCGGAGGCCGGGCAGGCGGGCGGCGGGGTGGAGGTGGTGGTGCTCGCCGCCATGGCGGTGCCGGGCAGGATGCCGGTCACCGCCGCCGCGACGGCCATGACCGCCGTCGTCGCCAGAGCCGCCCTGCGAATGCCGTTGCTGTGACGCATGCTGTCGTCCCCCTGAGTCGTCTCGTCCGCGGGCTTCGGTCGTCGGTTATTGCCCCGCGGTACGCGTGGTACGTGAGTGAAGATATGGGCGGGAGAGCTGCAGGGTTCCGTGTGGCGACTACCTGTGACGCAACGGTCAAACTCCGATGGCAAACGGTCAAGATCCCGTGGCACGGGACACGGGCGGGGCCGAGCCGGGCCGGGCCTCACGACAGCGGGGCTGCCGTCCGCCGGGTGGGGCGGGCGGCAGCCCCGGTGGGGGTGGCGGGGATCAGTCGGGGAGGCGGTCCGTGATCCAGGTGGCCAGTTCCTCGGTGATGGCCGTGTGCGCGGTGGTCGTGGACGAGCAGAGGAAGTCGTCCAGCTCGCTCTCCTCCGGGCTCAGGGAGTCGATGTCCACGTACAGGCTGTCCTGCTCGTCGATGTCGCGGATCGCGACGGCGCTGACCGAGGGGACGAAGCACACGTCCTCGTGCCGCAGGTCGACCTTGCCGCCGAGCTTCTCCATCGTCTGGGCGAGGATCTGGTACGTGTGCAGCGTGCCGCCCGGCGCGCCGTCCGTCTCCGGGAAGCCGCTGGTCGTGATGGTCTTCTCGGCCTTGGGGAACCTGCGGTTCAGGTAGGCGGCCGTCACGTCGTTGCCCTGGGCCTGGGTGTAGAAGGTGGTGCCCGGGTAGATCTGGTCGATCCGCAGCGCGACCTCGCCGGGCTTGACCTCCGGCAGGCCGACCCCGTCGCCGCGGCCGTTGGCCACGGCGATCTTCATCGGGATCTGCGGCCAGCCGCCGACCCGGTCCAGGGCCGCGAGGAACTCGGTGCGCTCCGGGGCGACGCCGATCTTGCCGGTGTCCCGGTCGTAGTGCTGCCACAGCATCTGGCGCGCGGCCGGGCTGTTCATCTGCTTCGCGAAGTCGTTCGGGAACGGGATGAAGTACGAGAACGCCTGCACGCCGACCGGGATGGAGGCGCCGCGGTGCGGGCTGTCGTAGGAGAAGTACAGCGCGGTCCGGTGGTCCATCCGCTGCCGCTCCATCTTGGCGAGCGCGTAGCGGGTGACGATGCCGCCCATGCTGAAGCCGCCGACGACCAGGCGGGCGTCGCCCACCTGCTCGGCGCCCGCCTGCAGGATGGCGGCGATGGCCGTCTGCGCGTTGTCCAGGATCGACGCGCTGCGCTCGTCGAAGCCGAGCAGGATCACGTCCCTGCCGCGCCGGCGCAGCTCGCTGACGAACGGGAAGGCTCCGCTCTCCAGTCCCTGGTAGAGGACGTCGAGCTTGCTGCGGCCGAGGCTGAAACCGTCGGCCATGATCACGGGCCGGGTGAGCTGACGGTTGCCGTCGCCGAGGAAGACCCACGCGAAGCCGTTCGGCAGGCTCCACTCCTCGTGCTCCGGCACCTCGATCGACCCGGAGGGTCCGGCAGTCAGCGGACCGTCGAGGGTGAACGAACCGACATTGGGCTCGGACGTCGCGGACATGGTCGTACTCCTTGGGGAAGGGGTGTGCGAGACGACGTCATCATGGGGGGTGATTTGGGCGCATCACTCCTCTGAGCTGCGGAGTTCACCACATCTGATGGAGTATGCACGGGAATGGTTTAGTGCATCGGGCATGTGCCAAATGGATATGCCCGCATTGGCCCGGCCCCGTCCGGTCAGCCCGCGGCGGCTCCGAACCAGCGCGACAGCGGGCCGAGCAGGTCCGCCTGCTCCGCACCGACCCACACCACGTGGCCGTCGGGCCTCAGCAGCACGGCGGGCACGTCCGGTTCCCCGCCGGCGTCGACGACGTGGTCGACCCGGTCCGCCCAGCCCTCCACCGACAGCCGCCCGGTCCGGTCGAGCAGCAGCCCCCGGCCCCCGCGCATCAGCTCGTAGAGGCGCCCCTCCTTCAGCACCACGTCGCGCATGCGCCGGCCGAGCAGGTCGTGCCCCTCGCCCAGGTCGTAGCGGACCCCGACCGCGGTGATCTGCTCGGTCACGTACCGGTTCACCACGTCGAAGTCCATCAGCTGCGAAACGAACTCCCGCAGCGCCCGCGCGGCCGGGTCCGTCCCCAGCAGCACCCCCTGCGCGAGGGTGCTGGCCAGCACCAGGGCGCCCTCCGCGTGCCGCTCGTCGTGGTAGCTGTCCAGCAGCCCGGCCGGCGCCCAGCCGTTGACCTCCGCGGCCAGCTTCCAGCCGAGGTTGAACGCGTCCTGGACGCCGAGGTTGAGGCCCTGCCCGGCGGTCGGCGGGTGGATGTGCGCCGCGTCCCCGGCCAGCAGCACCCGGCCCACCCGGTAGCGCTCGGCCTGCCGGGTGGCGTCGCCGACCCGTGAGATCCAGCGCGGCGAGTGGGCGCCGAAGTCGGTGCCGGCGAACTCCCGCAGCCGCGCCGTGAACTCCTCGAAGGTCGGCGCGGCCGCACGATCCGCCACCGGCCCGTCGGCGGGCACGATGATGCGGTACACCCCGCCGCCCAGGGGAACGGCGCCGAACCGGACGTGGGTCTTGCGGATCTCCCCGATCACGGCGGCCAGCTCCGCCGGCTCCGCGCTCAACTCGACGTCGCCGAGCAGCGTCTCGACCTTGGTCGGCTCGCCGGGGAAGCCGACGCCGAGCAGCTTGCGCACTGTGCTGCGGCCGCCGTCGCAGCCGACGAGGAAACGCGAGCGCAGCCGCGTGGCGTCGGCCAGCTCGACGTCCACCCCGTCCTCGTCCTGGGCCAGCCCGGCCAGTTCGCTGCCGCGCCGGATCTCGGCGCCGAGTTCGACGGCCCGCTCGGTGAGCAGCCGCTCGGTGACCGTCTGCTCGATGGCGAGACCGTACGGGTGCGCCGTGTCCACCCCGTCGGGCCACGGCTTGATGATGGCCGAGAAGAATCCGCCGGCCTGGAACCGCTCTCCGTGCGCCAGGAACCGGTCGAGCAGGCCGCGCTGGTCCATCACCTCGACGCTGCGCACGTGCAGCCCGCGCGCGCGGGACAGGCCGGACGGCTCCTCCAGCTTCTCCAGCACGACCGTCCGCACCCCGGCCAGCCGCAGTTCGGCGGCCAGCATCAACCCGGTCGGTCCACCCCCGGCAACGATCACGTCGATCATTGCGTTCCCCCTATGTTCGTGCAGGTCATGGCTTCGAGGGGTGATTCTGTGGCACCGCCCGGGCCTTGCCGCAAGTCCCCCCGTCCGCTATACCTTGAGAGCGGCAAGGAGTGGGTTCACCTCCTTGCCCTTCTCGTTTCGCCCCCCTTCCGGAGACGGGCCCGGCCCCGCCGACGGTGGTGTCGGCCGGGCCGGGCTGGTGCCGGGGTCGGGCGGGTACGGCCGCTGCCGCCGTTACGGCTTCGGCAGGGCGCAGCCGGGGCGGTTCAGGTCGATCTGGTTGCCGGGGCCTATGCAGGGGACCAGGATGTAGGTCTCCTGGGCGTAGTTGATGCCCTGACGGACCGTCACGTTGCCGTTCTCGTCCACCTCGCACGGGTTGTTGTCCGTGCAGCGCTGCCCGTCCTCGTTGCCCGTGTTGTTGACCGCGACGACCTTGCCGGTCGTCGTGTCGATCACCGGGGAGCCGGAGGTGCCGCCGATGGTGTTGCAGGACGAGGTGTAGCGGACCGAGTCCTTCCAGGTCCAGGCGCCCTCCTTGAGGCGGTACGCGAACCCGTCGACGTTGCAGCTGTAGGTGCGCTTCCAGTAGCCGGACACCACCTTGATGGACGAACCCTGCGTCGGGTGGGCGTCGTTGAGGGTGAGCGCGCCGATGCCGTACTGGCTCTGGATCTGGGCGTACGTCTTGGTCAGCTGGTACAGCGAGACGTCCGTGTCCGTCATCGTCCCGTACGCGATCTTGCTGGCGCGCAGCGTCGCGACCTTGGAGCCGGAGGCGTTGAGCAGCGAGAAGGAGCGGCTGGATGCACGGTTGACCAGGACCTCGCCGGCCGCCGGGAAGCCGGTCTCCAGGCAGTGCCCGTTGGAGAGGACGAGTGCGGGGTCGTTCGGCTGCGAGGCGGGGGTGCGGACGACCGAGCCGGAACAGTTGCTGAGCGCGACGGTGCCCGCGTACGTGACCGCCACGGCCTGCGGGGTCTTGGCCGTTGCCCGGTCCGTGTCCTGGGGGGCGGAGGCCACGGCCGGCGCCGCCGCCGCTCCGGTGAGGAGCAGGGAGAGCACGAGGCCGGTGAGAGGCTTGTTCATGTGGGGGTTCCCCTCTGGTGACGAATGCGACCGAAGATCCTTCGGTTGTCATGCGCATTCTCAATTGACCTGAGTCAACTCACAAGAGGGCCTTGACAGTTGGGGAACGGGCGACCAGTCGAGCCGCGGACGCTTCTCCCCCCAACCCTCCCAACGGCGCACGGGCCGGGCACCGGACCCCATACCGGGGCGCAAGGCCCACCCCGACGGCCTGGCCGAATAGGGCCTGTTCATGGCCGGTACCCTGCGGTGCCCCCGATCACGGGGGCATCGAGATTCCGCTCAGGAGGACCCATGGCCATCAAGAAGGCCACGATCCAGCAGCAGGTGGCAGCCGCCCTCGCCGAGGCGAACCCCACCGACCGGCCCATCGTCACCATCCAGGCCATCGCGGGCCCCAGCGTGTGGCTGATGAGCATGCTCGGCCTCATCGGCCAGGCGTTCCTCACCTACTACTTCGTCACGGTGACCGAGCAGGCGGTGGTCCTCCACAAGGCGAGCCGGATGAGCAACCGCCCGCAGGAGATCGTCTTCGCGATACCGCCCGCCCAGGCCGTCGGCACCGTCACCGACGTCAACCGCAACGCCCTCTGGAGCTCGTTCCGCATGATGCTCCCCGGCCACGTGAAGCCGACCCGGATGAACGTGCACCGCATCTGGCGGGACGAGATGGACCAGGTCGTCACCCTGCTGAACGGGCAGCCCCAGCCCGCCGCCTGACGGTGACCCCGCGCCGGGGGCGGAGGGGGCCACGTCCCCAGCCCCCTCCGCCCCCGGCGCACGCCCCGCCTCACCACCAGTACACGGGATACCGGACCGCCCCCGGCCGCGCCCGCGACGCCGCCATCCCCGCCAGCACCAGCACGACCGCCGCGCCAGTCAGCAGCGGCAGGAACCACCGCGGGTCCGGCGACTGCAGCACCACCACCACGGTGGTCGCCGCCGCCGGCGAGTGCGGGGTCCGGGCCAGCGTCATGACCCCCACCGCCACCCCCGCCCCGAGCGCCGCCACCCACGGCGCGCCGCCGAGCAGCGCCAGCGCCAGGTAGCCGACCGCCGCGCACAGGAGGTGCCCCGCGACGACACTGCGCGGCTGCGCCAGCGGCAGTGCGGGCACCCCGTAGACGATGGCCGCGCTCGCCGCGATCGGCGGGATCAGCACGGGCTCGCGCAGCAGCGCGCCGATGCCGACGAGCGCCAGCAGCGCCGCGGCCGCCACCCCGCCGCTGACCAGGGCGGTGGCCCTCGCGGGTGCGACCGGCGCGGGTGCCCGCCCGGCGAGCGTGCGCAGGGCGGGCGGTCGGCCGGCGGTCCGTTCGGTACTCGTGTCCACGCTCATGACCGCCAGATGTACCGCGCCCCCACATGCCGCCCCTATACGGTGACCCCCACCGACTGACAACCGACGGTTGACACTCCGCCGACTGTCAACCTAGGGTTGCACTCATGACGAACCCTTCCGTGGAACCCGTGGAACCCGTGGAACCCGTCCGCATGACCAATCCGGTCCGCCTCGACGACCTGATCGAGGCCATCAAGAAGGTCCACTCCGACACGCTGGAGCAGCTCAGCGGCGCCGTCGTCGCCGCCGAGGCCCTCGGTGACGTCGCGGACCACCTGATCGGCCACTTCGTCGACCAGGCCCGCCGCTCCGGCGCCTCCTGGACCGACATCGGCCGCAGCATGGGCGTCACCCGCCAGGCGGCGCAGAAGCGCTTCGTCCCCAAGGCCGACAAGGAGGGCGACCCCGGCCTCGACCCGAACCAGGGCTTCGGACGCTTCACCCCCCGCGCCCGCAACGTGGTCGTGAACGCCCAGAACGAGGCCCGCGCGGCCGGCCACACCGAGATCCGCCCGGAGCACCTGCTCCTGGGCCTGCTCGCCGAGCCGGAGGGCCTGTGGATCACCGCCCTCACCGCCCGGCAGCTCACCGCCGCCGACCTGCGCGCCGCCGTCATGGCAGCCCTGCCGGAACCCTCCGGCGCCCCCGTCCCCGACCTCGTGCCCTTCGACGCGGGCGCCAAGAAGGCCCTGGAGCTCACCTTCCGCGAGGCCCTGCGCCTGGGTCACGGCTACGTCGGCACCGAGCACATCCTGCTCGCCCTCCTCGAACTGGAGGACGGCGACGGCGTGCTGAGCGGTCTCGGACTCGACAAGGCCGAGTCCGAGACCCGCATCACCGCACTCCTGGCCTCCGTACTCGACGGATCCGCGGAGCCACCGTCGCCGGAGCCGCGTCCGTGACCTCGTAGCGCTTGACGTACGCGCCGAGGAAGGACTGCAGCGTCGCGACGGCCGGGATCGCGATCAGCGCCCCGACCGCGCCCAGCAGGGCGGTGCCCGCGATCACCGAGCCGAAGGCCACCGCCGGATGGATGTCCACCGTCCTCGCGGTCAGCTTGGGCTGGAGCATGTAGTTCTCGAACTGCTGGTAGACCACCACGAACCCGAGCACGTACAGCGCGTACCACGGGTTGACCGTGAAGGCGATCAGCATCGGCAGGGCGCCCGCCAGGTAGGTGCCGATGGTGGGGATGAACTGGGAGACCAGCCCCACCCACACCGCCAGGGCGGGCGCGTACGGCAGGTCGAGGAACTCGAAGACCACGTAGTGCGCGATGCCGGAGATCAGCGCCATCAGGCCGCGGGAGTAGAGGTAGCCGCCGGTCTTGGCGACGGCGATCTCCCAGGCCCGCAGCACCTCGGCCTGCTTCGCGGGCGGCAGCACGGAGCACAGCGCGCGGCGCAGCCGGGGCCCGTCGGCGGCGAAGTAGAAGGAGAACAGGCCGACCGTCAGCAGCCTGAAGAGTCCGCCGAGCACGGTGGTGGACACGTCGAGCACACCGGTCGCGCTGTTCTGCACGTACTTCTGGAGCCAGTCGGAGTGCAGCAGACTGTCCTGGATCTCCAGGCGGGACAGCTCGGTGTGGAAGGTGGTGTTGATCGAGCTGATCACCGAGTCGAGGTAGCGCGGGAAGCCCTCCACCATGTCGACGATCTGTCCGGCGAGCATCGAGCCGAGCAGCGCGAGGAAGCCCGCCGTCGCGACGAACACCCCGAGGAACACCAGGAAGGTGGCCAGCCCGCGGCGCATGCCGCGGGCCGCCATCCTGGCCACGGCGGGTTCGATCGCGAGCGCGAGGAAGAACGCGATCAGGATGTTGACCAGCAGCCCGATCAGCTGGTGGAAGGCCCAGCTGCCGAGCTGGAAACAGGCGACCAGCGCCAGTACGAGGACCACCGCGCGCGGCAGCCAGCGCGGCATCCGCGCGTCCCCCCGGCCGGGGACGGCACCGGCGGACGCCTCCCGGGCCTCCGGGGCACCCCCGGTGTCCGGGTCGTCCCCGGTGTCCCGGGCCCCGCGGGCTTCCGGGATCGGGTCGGTCGTCGTCGTCTCATCACTGGCTGCCACGCCGACCAGTCTGTCCCACCCGCTCGCCGAACCGCGAAACGGTGTTCGCCTCAGCGCAGCGAGGCCGGCACGTCCATCGCCGTGCACACCGCGCGCCACACGTCCTTGGTCTCCCAGCCCGCGTCCAGCGCCTGGTGCACGGTCCGTCCGCCGAGTTCCGTCATCACGTGGTCCCGGGCGAAGGACTCCGCGTAGGCCGCACCGAAGTGCTCCGCCATCCGCTCCCAGAAAATCGTCAACCGCATGCCCCCAGTATCCCGCCCGGGAGAGTGCACCCGTCCCGTTGGCCCCCTGAGTCCCGGCCCGGCGCCCTACGGTGTCACGCATGCCTGGAGACGAATCTCCCCCGCCGGCCCCGCTGGCCCGCGCGGAACAGTTCATCTGGCTCACGGCCCGGGTGCTGGAGCAGCGGCGGTTCGCCTTCCACTTCCTCGGCGGGGACGCCGACGCGGTGGACACCGCCCTCGGCGCCTACCTGGGCGACGACGGCGGCTACGGACACGCGCTCGACCCGGATCTGCGCGGCCCGCTGAGCCAGCCCCTGCACACCGCGCACGCCCTTCGGGTCCTCGACAGCCTCGGCCGCTGCGCCGGCCAGCGCATCGAACGGCTCTGCCGCCACCTGACCGGGCTCTCCACCCCCGAGGGCGCGCTCCCGCTGGTGCGCCCGGCCCCGCGCGACCATCCCGTGGCCCCCTACCACCCGGTGCGCGACGACCCGCCGGGCGAGCTGCTGACCACCGGCCCCGTCGTCGGCGTGCTGCACCGCAACCGGATCTGGCACGCCTGGCTGTTCCGGGCCACGGACTTCTGCTGGGAGCGGATCGAGACGCTGCGCCACTCGCACCCCTACGAGGTCCAGAGCGCGGTGGCCTTCCTCGACGGCGCCCCCGACCGGGCCCGCGCGGCGGCGGCCGCGGACCGGCTGGGGCGGCTGGTGCGCGAGCGGCACCTCGTGGTGCTCGACCCGGGGCGGCGCGAGGAGTACGCCCCCGCCCCCGGCTACGCGCCGGGCGAGCTGCTCTTCCCGTACGACTACGCGCGGCGCCCCGAGTCGCTGGCCCGGAGCTGGTTCACCGACGAGGAGATGCGCCGCTCGCTGGACTTCCTCGCGGCGGAGCAGCAGCCGGACGGCGGCTGGCCGGTGCGCCGCCGCGCCTGGGCGCCGGGCAGCTCGCTGGAGCGGCGGCCGATCGCCACCCTGGAGGCCCTGCTGACGCTGCGGGCGTACGGGCGTCCGGTCGGCGCGGCCGGCCCTCCGGCGGCCGGTCCCCCGGCGGTCAGCCCCCCAGCGCCCGGACGCCCGCGGTGACCACCACCGCCGCCCCGACCACCACCAGGAACGGGGCGCGCAGCAGCAGGGCGACCGCGGCGGCGGCCAGCCCGGCGGCGCGGGCGTCGAGCACCAGCTCGTGGCCGGTGCTGAAGGTCTGCTGGGCGGTGAGCGCGGCGAGCAGCGCGACCGGCAGCAGGGCGGACAGCCTGCGCACCAGGGGCCGCTCCAGGGCCCCGGCGGGCACGAGGAGTCCGGCGAGCTTGACGGCGTAGCAGCCGACGACGGTCAGTCCGATGGCGATCCAGACGTTCACGAGCGGCGTCCCTTCATCCACAGCACGGCGGGCGCGGCCAGCGCGGCGATCAGCACGGGCACCCCGGAGGGCAGGACGGGCAGGAAGCCCAGTCCGAGGACCAGGGCCAGGCCCGCGACGGCCCGCTCGGTCGAGGTCTTCAGCATCGGCGCGAGCAGCGCGAGGAACACGGCGGGCCCCGCCGCGTCCAGCCCCCAGGCGGAGGTGTCCCCGATGGCCTCGGCGCCGAGCGCGCCCAGCAGGGTGGTGAGGTTCCACAGCACGTAGAGGCTGAGCCCGGTGACGGTGAAGCCGAGCCGGGCGGCCTTGCGGTCGGGCTGCGCCAGCGACACGGCGGTGGTCTCGTCGATCACCCAGTGCGCGGCGAAGGGGCGCACGGCACGCGGCAGCGCGAGCAGCTGGGACAGCCGCAGCCCGTAGAAGGCGTTGCGGGTGCCCAGGAAGAAGGCACCGGCGGCCGCGGTGAAGGGGTTCCCGCCCGCCGCGAGCGCGCCGACCAGGGCGAACTGCGAGGCTCCGGTGAAGACGAGCAGGCTCAGCACACAGGCCTGCAGCACGCTGATCCCGGCCCCGGCGGCGGTCACGCCGAAGGCGAATCCCGACAGGCCGACGGCCACTCCCACCCCGAGGGCGTCGCGGACGACGGCGGCCCGCGGCCGCCCGGGGGTCGGTCCCCCGTCGTGGACGGGGGCCTCTCGTATCACCATCTGGTTCTCTCCCACGCCCCGAACGTACGCGGGCCCCGGCAGGCCGGTCTTGTACGTTCTTGCACGCGGCACCGGTGGGGCGGTCCGGCCCGCCGGCCGGCGGGGCGCTCTAGCCCGCGGCCCGCTCCCGCCGGTACGCGCCCGGGGGCACCCCGACGATCCGGGTGAAGTGCCGGTTCAGGTGCGGCTGGTCCGTGAAACCGACGGTGACGGCCGCCTCGGCGGGGGCGGTGCCCGTGTCGAGCAGCAGCCGCGCCCGGCGGACCCGGGCGTCGGTGAGCCAGGTGTGGGGCGGCATCCCGTACCGGTCCCGGAACGCGCGCAGCAAGGCGAAGGGGCTGGTGCCCAGTTCCTCCGCGAGGCGCTCCAGCGAGGGCGGCTCGGCCATCCGCTCCTCCAGCACGCTCCGGGCCCGTTCCGCGTCGGCCGCGCCCGCGCGCCGCAGCGGCCGGTCGGGCAGCGGGCCCGCGTGCCGGGTGAGCATCCGCGCCACCACGCCCCGCAGCAGGGTGTCGGCGGCGAGCGCGTTGCCGGCCTCGGCGGCCCGGTGCACGTCGGTGATGGCCCGCGAGGCCTCCCGGTCGGGGACCATGTCGGCGGTGAAGCCGGGGGTGCCGCGCAGGCCGCCGATCTCGGCGGCGACCTCGGCGATCAGGTCCCGGGAGGGGTAGAGGGTGGCGTACGCCCAGCCCTCGGGCGCCCCGGCGCGCGCGGTGTGCGCCACCTCGGGATTGATCAGCACCACGCTGCCCGGCCCGGCCCGGACCGTGCCGGAGGGCAGGCCGATCTCCTCGACGCCGCCGGTGACGGCCGCGATGACGTAGCCGTCGTGCGCGTGGCGCGGGAAGGTGTGGCGGACGTAGTGGGCGCGCAGCAGGTCCAGCCCCGGCAACTGCGCGTACTGCCAGTGGCGGGCCCACTCCCGGCGCCCGTCGTCCGTTCCGTCCGTCCCCATGACCCCATTCTGCGCGCCGCCGCCGGGGGTGTCCTCGCAGGTCCGGTGCGTTGTCAGTGGCGGGGTGCACGATGGGGGCATGGCAGGCGCTGCGCTCGACTCGTTCTCCCCCGCGACCCGCTCCTGGTTCACGGGGGCCTTCCGTACGCCCACCGCCGCGCAGGAGGGTGCCTGGCGGGCGATCAGGGAGGGCTCGGACGTGCTCGTCGTGGCACCGACCGGCTCCGGCAAGACCCTCGCCGCCTTCCTCGCCGCCCTCGACCGGCTCGCCGCGGAGCCGCCGCCCGCCGAGCCGAAGAAGCGCTGCCGCGTGCTGTACGTGTCCCCGCTCAAGGCCCTCGCCGTGGACGTGGAGCGCAACCTGCGCAGCCCGCTGACCGGGATCCGGCAGGAGTCGGCGCGCCTGGGCCTGCCCGAGCCGGACATCCGGGTGGGCATCCGCTCCGGGGACACCCCGCCCGCCGAGCGCCGCGCCCTGGCCGTCAGACCGCCGGACATCCTGATCACCACCCCGGAGTCGCTGTTCCTGATGCTGACCTCGGCGGCCAGGGAGGCGCTGGCCGGCATCGAGACGGTGATCCTGGACGAGGTGCACGCCGTCGCGGGGACCAAGCGCGGGGCGCACCTCGCCCTGTCCCTGGAGCGGCTGGACGAGCTGCTGCCGCGCCCGGCCCGCCGGATCGGGCTGTCGGCGACGGTCCGGCCGGTGGAGGAGGTCGCCCGGTACCTGGCCCCGCGCGGCCGGGTGGAAATCGTGCAGCCGCCTTCGGACAAGGAGTTCGACCTGTCGGTGGTCGTCCCCGTCGAGGACATGGGCGAGTTGGGGGGCTCCCCCGCCACCGAGGGCCGCGAGGGCGGCGACAAGCCGTCGATCTGGCCCCATGTGGAGGAGCGGATCGCGGACCTGGTGCAGGCCCACCGGTCGACGATCGTGTTCGCCAACTCCCGCCGTCTCGCGGAGCGGCTCTGCAACCGGCTCAACGAGATCGCCTACGAGCGGGCCGTGGGCGAGCCCCTGCCCCAGGGGGCGCCGCCCGCCGAGATCATGGCGCAGTCGGGCGCCGCCCACGGGGCGCCTCCCCTGCTGGCCCGCGCGCACCACGGCTCGGTGTCCAAGGAGCAGCGGGCCCTGGTCGAGGAGGACCTCAAGGCGGGCCGGCTGCCCGCCGTGGTCGCCACCTCCAGCCTGGAACTGGGCATCGACATGGGCGCGGTGGACCTGGTGGTGCAGGTGGAGTCGCCGCCCTCGGTGGCCTCCGGGCTGCAGCGCGTCGGCCGCGCCGGACACCAGGTGGGCGCCGTCTCCACGGGCGTGGTCTTCCCCAAGTACCGCGGGGACCTGGTCCAGGCGGCCGTGGTCACCGAGCGGATGCGCATCGGGGCGATCGAGTCCCTGCGCATCCCCTCCAACCCGCTGGACGTCCTCGCCCAGCAGCTGGTGGCGATGACGGCGATGGACACCTGGCAGCTGGACGACCTCCTCGCCCTGGTCCGGCGGGCGGCTCCCTTCGCGGCGCTGCCGGAATCGGCGTTCACCGCGGTGCTGGACATGCTGGCGGGCCGCTACCCCTCCGACGCCTTCGCGGAGCTCAGACCCAGGGTGGTCTGGGACCGGGTGGCGGGGACGGTCACCGGACGGCCCGGCGCCCAGCGCCTCGCGGTCACCTCCGGGGGAACCATCCCGGACCGCGGCCTCTTCGGCGTCTTCCTCGCGGGCTCGGACCCCAAGAAGGGCGGCGGCCGGGTCGGCGAGCTGGACGAGGAGATGGTCTACGAGTCCCGCGTGGGCGACGTGTTCACCCTGGGGACCACCTCCTGGCGGATCGAGGACATCACCCGCGACCGGGTCCTGGTCACCCCGGCCCCCGGGGTGCCGGGGCGGCTGCCGTTCTGGAAGGGCGACCAGCTGGGCCGCCCCCTCGAACTGGGCCGTGCGGTCGGCGCGTTCCTGCGCGAGCTGGGCGGGCTCACCGAGGAGGACGCCCGGCTGCGGCTGCTGGCGGCCGGCCTGGACGCCCGTGCCGCGCAGAACGTCCTCGCCTACCTCGCCGAGCAGCGCGAGGCGTGCGGCCACGTGCCGGACGACCGGACCATCGTCGTCGAGCGGTTCCGCGACGAACTGGGCGACTGGCGGGTGGTGGTCCACTCCCCCTTCGGCGCCCAGGTGCACGCCCCCTGGGCTTTGGCGCTCGGCGCCCGCCTCGCCGAGAAGTACGGCATGGACGCCCAGGTCATGCACGCCGACGACGGGATCGTCCTGCGCCTGCCGGACGCCGACCTGCTCTCCATGGACCTCCTCGACCACGACCCCTCGCACCCCGCGGACTTCGCGTTCGACGACGAACAGGCGCCGCTCGGCGCGGCCGACGTGGCCTTCGACCGGGGCGAGATCAGCGGGATCGTCACCGACCAGGTCGGCGGGTCGGCCCTGTTCGCCTCCCGGTTCCGCGAGTGCGCGGCCCGCGCGCTGCTGCTGCCGCGCCGCAGCCCCGGCAAGCGCACACCGTTGTGGCAACAGCGCCAGCGCGCCTCGCAACTCCTCCAGGTGGCATCGGAGTTCGGCTCGTTCCCGATCGTGCTGGAAGCCGTACGGGAATGCCTCCAGGACGTCTTCGACGTACCGGGGCTGACGGAGCTGATGGGGGACATCGAGGCGCGCCGCGTGCGCCTGGTCGAGGTGACCACCCCCGAGCCCTCCCCCTTCGCCCGCTCCCTCCTGTTCGGGTACGTCGCCCAGTTCCTCTACGAGGGGGACTCTCCGCTCGCCGAGCGGCGCGCGGCGGCGCTCTCGCTGGACTCCCGGCTGCTGGCCGAGCTCCTGGGCCAGGCCGAGCTGCGCGAACTGCTCGACGCCGAGGTGCTGGAGGAGCTGGAGCGGGAGCTGCAGTGGCTGACCGCCGACCGCCGGGCCAAGGACGCCGAGTCGGTGGCCGACCTGCTGCGCCTGCTGGGCCCGCTGACCGACGCCGAGCTGGCCGAGCGGGGCGCCGAGCCCGGCTGGGCCCCCGCGCTGGCGGCGGCCCGCCGGGCGATCCGGGTCCGGATCGGCGGCACGGACCACTGGGCGGCGATCGAGGACGCCGGCCGGCTGCGGGACGCGCTGGGCACGGCCCTGCCGGTGGGGGTCCCGGAGGCGTTCACCGAGCCGGTCAAGGACCCCCTCGGCGATCTGCTGGCCCGCTACGCGCGCACCCACGGCCCGTTCACCACCGCCACCGCCGCCGCCCGCTTCGGCCTGGGCGCGGCGGTGACGGAGGGCGCCCTGCACCGGCTCGCGGCGCCGGGCCGCCTGGTCCAGGGCGAGTTCCATCCGGCGGGCATCGGCCAGGAGTGGTGCGACGCCACGGTGCTGCGCAGGCTGCGGCGCCGCTCGCTGGCCGCGCTGCGCCAGGAACTGGAGCCCGTCCCCCCGGCCTCGCTGGCCACCTTCCTGCCCCAGTGGCAGCACCTGGGCGGCGGGCTGCGCGGCATCGACGGCCTGGCCCGCGCCATCGAGCAGCTCCAGGGCGCGCCGGTCCCGGCCTCGGCCCTGGAGCGGCTGATCCTGCCCTCGCGGGTCGCCGGGTACTCCCCGGCCCTGCTGGACGAGCTGACCACGACGGGCGAGGTGGTGTGGGCGGGAGCCGGCGCCCTGCCGGGGAAGGACGGCTGGATCTCCCTCTACCTGGCGGAGGCGGCGCCCCTGCTGCTGCCCCCGGCGCATCCGCTGGAGCTGTCCCCGCTGCACCAGGGGGTGCTGGAGGCCCTGGCCTCGGGGCGGGCCCTGTTCTTCCGGCAGCTGTCTCAGGAGGTCCGCGCCGGGCTCCCGGACGCCTCCGACCTGGAGCTGTCCTCGGCCCTGTGGGACCTGGCCTGGTCGGGCCGGGTGACGAACGACACCCTGGCCCCGCTGCGCTCCCTGCTCGGCTCGGGCCGCACGGCGGGGGCCACCGCGCACCGGGCCCGCCGTACGGTGCCGCGCGGCCGGTACGGGACCCTGAGCGCCACCGTCTCCCGTACGGGCCCGCCCACGGTCTCGGGCCGCTGGTCCCTGCTGCCCGCGCCCGCACCCGACCCGACGCACCGGGCGCACGCGCTGGCCCGGACCCTGTTGGACCGGCACGGCGTGGTCACGCGCGGGGCGGTGGCGGCGGAGGGGGTCGAGGGCGGGTTCAGTGCGGTGTACCGGATCCTGTCCGCGTTCGAGGACAGCGGACAGGCCAGGCGCGGGTACGTGGTGGAGGGGCTGGGCGCGGCCCAGTTCGCGATGGACGGCGCGGTGGACCGCCTGCGGGCCGCCGAGCGGACCCCGCCGCCGCTGGCGGCGGTGGTGCTGGCGGCGGCCGACCCGGCGAACGCGTACGGAGCGGCCCTGGGCTGGCCCGAGCCCCCGGCGGGCGCCACCCACAAGCCGGGCCGCAAGGCGGGCTCCCTGGTGGTCCTGGTCGACGGCGAGCTCACGCTCTACCTGGAGCGCGGCGGCAAGACCCTGCTGGCCTGGCCGGAGCCCGAGGACCCGCGCCTCGCGGCGGCGACGTCCGCCCTGGTGGCGGCCTCCCGCGCGGGCACCCTCCCGGACCTGACGGTGGAGCGCGTCAACGCCGCCTCGTCCCTGACCTCCCCGCTCGGCAGGTCCCTCGAATCGGCCGGCTTCCACGCCACCCCGCGGGGGCTCCGCCTGCGCAACTAGCGCCGGCCCCCGTGCGCGGAAACGACTTGGACTCGCTCCAGTATCGACTCGGCCACGTATGTCTTGGCCATGTCACGAAACCGCTGCCAGCCGCTCCTGAGCTGGCAGCGGCGCTTATCCATGCCTTATCAAGATGATCACAGGCACCGCATTGGCGGTGCACAGTCATGGGGGAGAAGAAAAGTGAGCACCATCAGCATGCGCAAGACCACCGTGGTCGCGGCCGGCCTCGCGGTCGCCGCGAGCCTGGTCCTGACGGGCTGCAAGGACGGCAACGAGGAAGTCACCCCGGCGGCCCCGTCCGCCCCGGCCGGCCAGGCCTCGCAGCCGGCGGGCCAGCCCTCCGGCTACGCCAGCGCCCCGGCCGGTTCCCCGTCCGCGGGCGGCTACGACGGCTCCACCGGCGCGCCCGCCGCGGGCGGCAGCGGCGCGGTGGCCAAGTCGGGCCAGGCCTTCAAGATCGGCGAGGCCGCGACCGTGCCGTTCAGCTACGGCAGCAACAAGGGCGGCCAGATCGCCCTCACCGTCACCGGCATCGAGGCGGGCACCCCCGCCGACCTGACGCCGCTGAACGTCGCCGACAAGGTGAAGGGCCAGACCCCCTTCTACATCCGGTACACGATCAAGAACACCGGCACCACGGACCTGTCCTTCGCCAGCGTCGGCCACATCAAGGGCCTGCTCGACGGCGGCAGCGAGTCCGGCGTCCTGCTGACCATCGGCAAGTTCGAGAAGTGCCCGAACGAATCCCTGCCGCAGGGCTTCACCAACGGCAAGACCCAGACCGGCTGCGCCATCGCCCTCGCGCCGACCGGCGCCAAGGTCACCGGCGCCGAGTACTGGGGCGACCCGTACAACAACCTGAGCAGCCCCGCCCAGAAGGGCCTCACCTGGAAGTGACGAGCGGCCCACCGGGCCCTCGCACCTCCTGATCCGCGAACCCCCTGCGGCGGCCACCCCGCCCAGGGGGTTCCGCGTCCCCCCGGCCGGACGGCGCGACAATGGCCGCATGCCCGAAGGAGACAGCGTCCACCGCGTCGCGGCCCGCCTGCACGCCGCGCTCGCGGGCGAGCCCCTCACCCACGCCGACCTGCGCGTCCCCCGCTTCGCCACCGCCGACCTCACCGGGCACACGGTCCTCGGCGTCACCCCGCGCGGCAAGCACCTCCTGACCCGTCTCGACAGCGGCCTCACCCTCCACAGCCACCTGCGCATGGACGGCGCCTGGTACGTCTTCGCCCCGGACCAGAAGTGGCGCGGCGGCCCCGCCCACGAGATCCGGGCGGTCCTGGCCAACGCCGGGGCCACCGCCGTCGGCTACCGCCTGCCCGTCCTCGAACTGCTCCGCACCGCCGACGAGGACCGCGTGGTGGGCCACCTCGGCCCCGATCTGCTCGGCCCCGACTGGGATCCGGCCAGGGCGGCGGCCAATCTGCTCGCCGACCCCGCGCGGCCCCTGGGCGAGGCCCTGCTCGACCAGCGCAACCTGGCGGGCATCGGCAACATCTACAAGACCGAACTCTGCTTCCTCGCCCAGGTCACCCCCTGGACCCCGGTCGGGGACCTCCCCGACCCGGCGGCCACCCTCCCCCGCCTGGCCGCCGCCGCACAGCGCCTGCTGGCCGCGAACACCGGCGACCCCGGACGGCCCCGGCGCCGCAACACCACCGGCAGCCGCCGCCCCGGCCGGGAGCTGTTCGTCTACGGCCGCGCCCACCGTCCCTGCCTGCGCTGCGGCACCCCGGTGCGTGAGGCCGACCAGGACGGCCGCCCCGCGTACTGGTGCCCCCGCTGCCAGGCCGGTCCGGCCCCCGCCCCGGAGCCGACCCGACGCACTGGTTGACGGGCCGTCAGATACGCTCGTACGGTCCCTGCATGCCCACACCCACCCCGTACGACGCCCCGTACGACCTCACCGGCCGCACCGCGCTCGTCACCGGAGCCGCGAGCGGGATAGGCCGCGCCACCGCCCTCCTCCTCGCCCGGGCCGGCGCCGTCGTGCACTGCGCGGACCGCGACGAGACGGGCCTCGCCGAGACCGCGGACCTGATCGTCAAGGGCGGCGGCACGGCGACCGCCCACCCCCTCGACGTCACCGACCGCACCGCGCTGCGGGCCGCCGTCGCCGCGGCCGGTCCCCTGGACATCACCGCCGCCATCGCGGGCGTGATGCACACCAGCAGCGTCCTGGAGACCACCGACGAGGACCTCGACCGGATCCTGGACATCAACTTCAAAGGGGTCCTGCGCACCTGCCAGGAGGCCGTCGGCGCCATGATCGCCGCCGGCCGCCCCGGCTCGGTGGTCACCATGGCCTCCGGCGCCGTGGACGCCGCCCAGCCGGGGCTGCTCTGCTACAGCGCCGCCAAGGCGGCCGTGGTCCAGCTCACGAAGACCCTCGCGACCGAGGCCGGCCCGCACGGCATCCGCGTCAACGCCGTCGCCCCGGGCTGGATCCGCACCCCCATGACCGGCCGGCACGGCGCCGAGGTCCAGCAGCGGACGGAGGAGGCCATGGTCCGGATGTCACCGCTGCGCCGGGTCGGGGAGCCCGAGGACATCGCCCAGGCGGTGCTCTACCTGGCCTGCGACGCCTCGTCCTTCATGACCGGCCAGATCCTTCGTCCGAACGGCGGAGTATCGATGCCCTGGTGAGCCCCCGCCGCGCCCCGGCGGCCGACGCCCCGGCAGCCCCCGCGGCCGCCCGGGCCCGGCGTACGGGGATCTGCCCCGTGCAGTGCACCGGTAGGAGCCCCAGCCCCCATCCGCCCACCGCCACGGCGCCCTCCACGGGCCCGGTGTCCTCCGGCGCCAGCGCGAGCCGCAGCACGGCCCACCACCAGAGGACGCCCACTGCCAGGGCGAGGGGTATGAGCAACCGCCGCACGGCCACCTCCACGGGGTCCCCCCGGACGGAGTCCGGGGAAGGGCCTGATCGGGGACGGGCCCATCCTCCCGCAGGACCGTGGCCCCCGCACCCAGAACGCCCGCCACACCGCCCCGCCGGCCCCGGACGGCAAAGAGCCCCGGCCGGTGCTCACGCACCCTCCGGGGCTCTCGCCACGCTCACATGCTCGGCTCGCGCTCAAGCGGCGACGACGTTCACCGCTTCCACGGGTGCCTTGATGGTCACCCGCTCCGGTCCGCCCGTGACCGAGGCCACGGAAACCGAATTGAGCATCGGGCGCACCGGTGCCGGCACCGGTTCGCTTGCGGCGGCCGACTGCGCGAGCTCCGCCAGCGACAGCTCGTCACTGACTTCGCGCATCAGCTCGGACATCCGTACGTCCAGCGCGTCGCAGATCGCGGAGAGCAGCTCGGAGGATGCCTCCTTCTGCCCCCGCTCCACCTCGGAGAGATAGCCGAGCGAAACTCGGGCGGACGAGGAGACTTCGCGCAGAGTACGGCCCTGGCGCTGGCGCTGCCGACGCAGCACGTCACCCAGCAGGCGACGGAGCAGAATCATCGGTGGCTCCCTCCTCTGACCGTGTAGCCGTAACCTTCACGCCCCACCGTACCGCCTCGCGCCGCGGCCGTGCGGGGAGCGATGTCGTGTTCACTCAGGGCTGCAAACATCAAATCCCCCCGTTCCGTTCCGTATCCTGCCCCCGCAGATTCTCGCGGAGTTCGCTTGAGAGGAGTTCGAGCACTGTCCGTGCACTCTCCCTACGGATTTCCGCACGGGAGCCGTTCAACCTCAGCCGGGCCGATTTCCTGCCCGCCGGACCCGCCACGGCGATGAATACCGTTCCCACGGGCTGCCCGTCCTGGGGGTCCGGACCGGCCACTCCCGTGGTCGCGATCCCCCACGATGCACCCGTCAGGCTCCGCACTCCGCTCGCCATCTCGACCGCTACCTGCGCGTTCACCGCGCCTTCGGCCGCCAGCAGCGCCGCGTCCACCCCGAGGACGCGGTGCTTGAGTTCCGTGGCGTACGCCGTGACCGAGCCGAGGAAGGAGCGCGAGGCCCCCGGCACCGCAGTGATCTCGGCGGCGACCATGCCGCCCGTCAGCGATTCCGCCACCGCGAGCGTCTGGTCACGCTCCGCAAGCAGCCGCAGCACGTCCCCGGCCGCGCCCGCCGCGCCGTCCGCCGTTCCGGAGGTCTCCGGCGCGTCCCCCACCCCGTACGTCACTTCGCGGCCCGCTCCTCCGCCAGTCCGGCCCGGCGCAGCACCACGGCCTGCCGGACGTAGTCCAGGCCCGTGACCACGGTCAGCACGACGGCGACCCCCATCACCCAGAACCGCATGGTCGCCAGCGGTCCGGTCAGGGCGAGCACGTACATGCCCACGGCGGTGCCCTGGGCCAGGGTCTTGAGCTTGCCGCCCCGGCTGGCCGGAATCACTCCGTACCGGATCACCCAGAAGCGCATCAGCGTGATCCCGAGCTCGCGCCCGAGGATCACGCCCGTCACCCACCAGGGCAGGTCGCCGAGCCAGGACAGACACACCAGAGCCGACCCCATGATCGCCTTGTCGGCGATGGGGTCGGCGATCTTCCCGAAGTCCGTGACCAGGTTATACGTCCGGGCCAGGTGCCCGTCGAAGATGTCCGTGATCATGGCGACGGCGAAGGCCGCCCAGGCCAGCACCCGCCAGACGGGGTCGTAGCCCCCGTCGGCGAGCAGCAGCAGGACGAATCCCGGCACGAGCACGAGCCGGATCATCGTCAGGATGTTGGCGATGTTCCAGAGGCTGGCCTGATTGACGGCCGCAGTCCCGAGCTTCGCGCCGGGCGTGGGCCGGCGGCCGGTCCCGCCCGCCGCCGATGCCGGGACTCCGGTCATCCGGCCTCCTCCTCGAACTCCAGGTCCAGGGGCTCCGCCACCAGGTCCACACCCAGCGTTCCGACCACCTTGGCCGTGACGATACGCCCCGGCACCAGGCCGGCGCCGTCCGTGAAGACCACCTGGCCGTCCGTCTCGGGGGCCTGGTGGGCGGCGCGGCCGTACGCGCCCTCGCCCTCCTCGGCCTCGTCCAGCGGCACGACCGTCTCGACGAGCACCTCCAGGGTCTCCCCGATCCGCTCTTCCGCACGCTGGGAGGTGAGCTCCTCGGCGAGGCGCTGCATGTGCGCGAGGCGCTCGGCGATGGTGTCCTCGTCCAGCTTGTTCTCGTAGCCGACGGCCTCGGTGCCGTCCTCGTCGGAGTAGCCGAAGACGCCGATGGCGTCGAGGCGGGCGTGGGTGAGGAAACGCTCCAGCTCGGCGAAGTCCGACTCCGTCTCGCCGGGGAAGCCGACGATGAAGTTGGAGCGCACGCCGGCCTGCGGGGCCTTGGAGCGGATGGTGTCCAGCAGCTCCAGGAAGCGGTCGGTGTCACCGAAGCGGCGCATGGCGCGCAGCACGTCGGGGGCCGAGTGCTGGAAGGACAGGTCGAAGTACGGCACGACCTTGGGGGTCGAGGTGAGCACGTCGATCAGGCCGGGCCGCATCTCGGCCGGCTGGAGGTAGCTGACGCGGACGCGCTCGATGCCGTCCACCTCGGCCAGCTCGGGCAGCAGGGTCTCCAGCAGGCGGATGTCGCCGAGGTCCTTGCCGTACGAGGTGTTGTTCTCGGAGACCAGCATGATCTCCTTGACGCCCTGCTCGGCCAGCCAGCGCGTCTCGCCCAGCACGTCGCTGGGACGGCGCGAGATGAAGGAGCCGCGGAAGGACGGGATGGCGCAGAAGGAGCAGCGGCGGTCGCAGCCGGAGGCCAGCTTGACCGAGGCGACCGGGCTCTTGTCCAGGCGGCGGCGCAGCGGGGCGCGCGGACCGGAGGCGGGCGCGAGGCCCTCGGGGAGGTCCGCGGGGGCCGCCTCGGGCTCCTGGGCGTGTCCGGGCAGGGCCACCGCGGTGTCCTGGCGTGCCGCCGGGCTGATCGGCAGCAGCTTGCGCCGGTCGCGCGGGGTGTGGGAGGCGTGGATGCCCCCGTTGAGGATCGTCTGGAGGCGGTCGGAGATGTCGGCGTAGTCGTCGAAGCCGAGGACTCCGTCGGCCTCGGGGAGCGCTTCGGCGAGTTCCTTGCCGTAGCGCTCGGCCATACAGCCGACGGCGACGACGGCCTGGGTCTTGCCGTGATCCTTGAGATCGTTGGCTTCCAGCAGGGCGTCTACGGAGTCCTTCTTGGCGGCTTCGACGAAGCCACAGGTGTTGACGACGGCTACGTCCGCGTCGGCGGCGTCCTCGACGAGCTCCCAGCCATCCGCCGCCAAGCGGCCTGCGAGCTCCTCCGAGTCCACCTCGTTACGGGCGCAGCCAAGAGTGACAAGGGCGACGGTACGGCGTTCGGGCATGGACTCAAGACTACTTCGTCCGGACGCGGGCCCCCGCCCAAGTCCCCCCAGAACAAGATCCCCGGGGCCGGCGGCAGGTGCCGCGCGGGATCCCGGGGATCTGGAACTTTTTATTCCGTGCTGGTCAGCCCGCCTGGGCCTGGCCCTGGCGCGGGTCGTCCTTGGTGTAGGTGAGACGTTCCACCTGACCGGCCTGGAACCGCTCCTTGATCTCCTTGCCGTTCACGAACAGCTTGACGACCCCGGCGTCACCGAGGACGAGGTCCACGGACTCCTTGTCCGTGAAGGTCTTCGACTCGCCCTGCGCGAGGGTTCCGTCGAAGAGCAGCCGGCCGCTGTGGTCCTTGGCGGAGATCCAGCTCTCGCCGGTGTCGGCCGTCAGGACGACCGTGACGAGGTCCTTGGGGGCCGCGGCGATGGCGCTGTCGGAAGGTTCCGGCTTGGGCGCCGACGGGGTCTGCTTGGGCTGGGTGGCCGGCTTGCCCGCGGGCTGCTTGGGCGCGGGCTTCGGGGCGGCGGAACCTTCCGCCACCGGCCGCTTGCTCTGGCCGTCGCCGCCGCTGAAGGCGGTGAAGCCGACGAAGCCGATCACGGCGACGATGGCGGCGACCATGGCGGCGGTCCAGTTGGGCCGCTGCCGTTCGGGCCGGATCCGCTCGGCTTCGAACATCGGCGCGGCGGGGGTGGGTGCCGGCCGGCCGCCGTGGGCCGCGTCGTAGCTCTCGACCAGGGGTGCCGGATCGAGGTGCACGGCGCGGGCGAGCGTACGGATGTGGCCGCGGGCGTAGACATCGCCGCCGCAGCGCGTGAAGTCGTCCTCTTCGATCGCGTGCACGATCGGGATGCGCACGCGGGTGGTGGAACTGACCTCGTCGACTGTCAGCCCGGCGGCGATCCGGGCCTTCTTGAGGGCCGTCCCGATGGACGGTCCTTCGACGGAAGGTTCGACGATGCGGTCCTCGGACCGGTCGTCGGTCGAAGGACGCTCTTCTTCGGGGGAGTTGGAGTTGCCGATGGACACGAGGGCGCCTTTCGAGCGTGTAGCCACCTGCTGGCTTCCCAGTCTAGGGGGGTGACGAAAGGGTGGGGCAACCGGAGGGTGCGCTCCCTACGCCATCCGAATGGCTTCGGGAACGCCCGCCGTTGTCTCCACCAACTTGACGCACGCCCGGGGGAAACGGTTGCCCGCCGATCCCATACGGTCGGGTGAGGCGGACGGACCCCCGTTCTAGGGGGCGTCCTCGCCCCGGATCACCGCCAGGATCCCGTCGAGTTCGTCGGGTTTGACCAGTACGTCACGTGCCTTGGAGCCCTCGCTCGCGCCGACCACGCCCCGGGACTCCATCAGGTCCATGAGCCGGCCGGCCTTCGCGAAGCCCACCCGCAGCTTGCGCTGGAGCATGGAGGTGGAGCCGAACTGGGTGGAGACCACCAGCTCGGCCGCCTGGCACAGCAGGTCGAGGTCGTCGCCGATCTCCTCGTCGATCTCCTTCTTCTGCTTCTGCCCGACGGTCACGTCGTCCCGGAAGACGGGCGCCATCTGGTCCTTGCAGTGCTGGACGATCCCGGCGATCTCGTCCTCGGTGACGAAGGCGCCCTGCAGGCGGACCGGCTTGTTCGCGCCCATCGGCAGGAACAGTCCGTCACCCTTGCCGATCAGCTTCTCGGCTCCGGGCTGGTCCAGGATGACCCGGCTGTCGGCGAGCGAGGAGGTGGCGAAGGCGAGCCGCGAGGGCACGTTCGCCTTGATCAGGCCGGTGACCACGTCCACCGAGGGCCGCTGGGTGGCGAGCACCAGGTGGATGCCGGCCGCGCGGGCGAGCTGGGTGATGCGGACGATCGAGTCCTCGACGTCGCGGGGAGCCACCATCATCAGGTCGGCGAGCTCGTCGACGATCACCAGCAGGTACGGGTACGGACTCAGCTCCCGCTCGCTGCCGGGCGGGAGCTTGATCTTGCCGTCCCGGATCGCCCGGTTGAAGTCGTCGATGTGCCGGTAGCCGAAGGCCGCCAGGTCGTCGTAGCGCAGGTCCATCTCGCGCACCACCCACTGGAGGGCCTCGGCGGCCCGCTTGGGGTTGGTGATGATCGGCGTGATCAGGTGCGGGATGCCCTCGTACGCGGTGAGCTCGACCCGCTTGGGGTCCACGAGCACCATCCGCACGTCCTCCGGCGTAGCCCGCACCATGATCGAGGTGATCAGGCAGTTGATGCAGGAGGACTTGCCGGAGCCGGTGGCGCCGGCGACCAGCACGTGCGGCATCTTCGCCAGGTTGGCCATGACGTAGCCGCCCTCGACGTCCTTGCCGAGCGCGACCAGCATCGGGTGGTCGTCCTCGGCGGCGTCGGCCAGGCGCAGCACGTCGCCGAGGTTGACCATCTCCCGGTCGGTGTTCGGGATCTCGATGCCGACCGCCGACTTGCCGGGGATCGGGCTGATGATCCGCACGTCCGGCGAGGCCACGGCGTAGGCGATGTTCTTCGCCAGCGCCGTGATCCGCTCGACCTTCACGGCGGCGCCGAGCGTCACCTCGTAGCGGGTGACCGTCGGGCCCCGGGTGAATCCGGTGACCTGCGCGTCGACCTTGAACTCGGTGAAGACGTTCGTCAGCGCGGCGACCACCGAGTCGTTGGCGGCGCTGCGGGTCTTGCCGGGCCCGCCCTTCTCCAGCAGGTCCAGCGAGGGCAGCGCGTACGTGATGTCCCCGCGCAGCTGGAGCTGTTCGGCGCGGGGCGGCAGCGGCTGGGCCTCCGGCGGGGCCTTCGTCAGGTCGGGCACCGACAGGGTCCCGGAGGCCGCGGCGGTGCGCTCGTGCGGCGCCTCGGCCCCGGCCGGGGCTGCGGGCGTGACGGGGGCGGGGGCCGCGGGCCGCTCCCCGCGGGCGGGCGGCACGGGGGCGGTGACCTCCACGCCCTCGCGCTCCACGGAGATCCCCTGGGTGAGGTCGGCGACCAGCGGGGACGGGGGCAGCCCCCCGTAGACCACCCCGTCCAGCGCGGCGGCGGCCGCCGCGGCCACGTCGACCGCGTCCATCTCGCGCTCCCCGGGCCGCGCGGCGCTCCGGCGCGGCCTGCGCCGCCGGGCCAGCGCCGCCTCCTCGGCGGCGTCGGCGGGCTCGCCCGGACCGTCCGCTCCGGCGGGGTCCGCGGCGGCGCCGGTACGGGCCCCCCACTGCTCGGCGTCATGGCGGTCCTGCCGCCCGGCGGCCTCCCGCTCGGCGTACCGCCGGTCGTACTCGTTCGGCGCGATGATCCCGAGCCGGATCCCGAGCGCGCGCAGCCGCTGCGGGATCGCGTTGACCGGGGTCGCGGTGACCACGAGCAGACCGAACACCGTGAGCAGCACCAGCATCGGCACGGCCAGCGGCGCGCCCATGGTGAAGATCAGCGGCTTGGAGGCGCCCCAGCCGATCAGCCCGCCCGCGTTCTGCATCGCGGTGGTGCCCTCGTCACGGCCCGGCGCCCCGCAGGCGATGTGGACCAGTCCGAGGACACCGATGACCAGGGCGGACAGGCCGACGCCGATGCGGCCGTTGGCGTCGGTCTGCTCGGGGTGGCGGATGAACCGCACCGCCATGACGCCCAGCAGGATCGGCACGAGCAGGTCGAGGCGCCCGAACGCGCCGGTGACCAGCATCGTGACCAGGTCCCCGACGGGCCCGCTCAGGTTCGACCAGGTCCCGGCGGCGACGATCAGGGCCAGGGCCAGCAGCAGCAGCGCGACCCCGTCCTTGCGGTGGGCGGGGTCGAGGTTCTTCGCGCCGCGGCCGAGCCCGCGCAGGACGGCGCCGATGGCGTGCGCGAGACCGAGCCAGCAGGCGCGCACCAGCCGCAGCACGCCCCCCGTGGGGGACGGCGCCGGTTTGGCGGCGGCCTTCTTGGCCGGCGGCCGCTTGGCCGCCGCGGCCTTCTTCGCGGGAGGCTTGCGGGCGGGAGCCGCCTTCTTCGCCGGCGCCGTGGTACGGCCGGTGCGGCCCTTCGCGGTGCCCGCGGTGCTCTGGGAACCCTTGCCGGACGTACGTGAGGCCATGGGCCCGAGATTACCGGTGCGCACGCCGGTGGACACGCGTGCCCACCCCTTCACCCGTTCGTGTCGCCGCGTCCGTGGGCTCTTTGACGCACCGGCACACCTGACACCCGGCCAGGCGCCGCTGCGGAGGCGCCGCTTCCGGGCCCTCGGCCCCTCCGCGGCGCGACCCCGCGCGGGCCGCCGTCCGTCAGCCCTGGGCGGGCAGCATCGGCGCTGCGCCGCCGGCCCCCGGTTCCAGGGCGTCCAGGGCCCGGCGCAGCCCGGTCAGCTTGCGCTCCAGGTGCGCGGCGGTGGCCACGACCGCGGCATCGGCTGCGTCCTCTCCGAGCTGCTTGGTCAGGGCCTCGGCCTGCTCCTCGACCGCGGCGAGCCGCGCGGAGAGCTCGGCCAGCAGTCCGGCCGTCTCCTTGCCGCCGTCGCCGTTGTGGGAGCCGCCTCCCTCCAGCTGCAGGCGCAGCAGGGCCGCCTGCTCCCGCAGTTGGCAGTTCTTGGTGTAGAGCTCGACGAAGACCGAGACCTTGGCGCGCAGCACCCACGGGTCGAACGGCTTCGAGATGTAGTCCACCGCGCCCGCCGCGTAACCGCGGAAGGTGTGGTGCGGACCGTGATTGATCGCGGTGAGGAAGATGATCGGGATGTCCCGGGTCCGTTCGCGGCGCTTGATGTGCGCGGCCGTTTCGAATCCGTCCATGCCCGGCATCTGGACATCCAGCAGGATGACCGCGAAATCGTCCGTCAGCAGCGCCTTGAGCGCTTCCTCCCCCGACGACGCCCGGACCAGTGTCTGATCGAGCGCGGAGAGGATGGCCTCCAGCGCCAGCAGATTCTCCGGCCTGTCGTCGACCAGGAGGATCTTGGCCTTCTGCACCATGCCCTGTCCTCCTCGCCCCGGCATGGGGCCTCCCCGGCTCCTGGCTCCGGCATGCGCGCCGGGCCCCGCCCCAGAGGACGGCATCCTTGCGCCGTCCGTCCTTGTGCCGGTCATCGTAGCCCCAGTCCCGAGATCGCCACACCCTGTCACCAAGATGTCACTGTGCACGAAGCGGAAACGTGAGGGGAGGGCAGAAGGTTCCCCCCGTGCCCCCCCCCTTCACGCCCCGCTCGCCGATCAGTCTCCGCGCATGTGCTGTTCCATCACCGACAGGAGGTAATCGGGTTCGACCGGCTTCGTGACGTAGTCGGAAGCCCCGGAGTCGATGGCCTTCTCCCGGTCCCCCTTCATCGCCTTGGCCGTGAGCGCGATGATCGGCAGCCCCGCGAACTGCGGCATCCGCCGGATCGCGGACGTCGTCGCGTACCCGTCCATCTCCGGCATCATGATGTCCATCAGGACCAGCGCCACGTCGTCGTGCTGCTCCAGGACCTCGATGCCCTCCCGCCCGTTCTCGGCGTAGAGCACCGCGAGCCCGTGCTGCTCCAGCACGCTCGTCAGGGCGAAGACGTTGCGCACGTCGTCGTCGACGATGAGCACCCGCTCCCCGTGGAAGTCGTACGTCCGCGGCGGCGCCGCGGCCGGCTCCTCGCTCTCCCAGCCCTCCCCGTACGGCTGCCCCGGCACCTCGGTGCGCGGCATCGCGTCGGTCAGCTGCTTGCGACGCCGCCGGAAGAGCGCCGACGAGCCCTGCCCGGCGGGTTCGGCCGCCGGGAGCGCCTGGCGCACCGGTGCCTGCGCCAGGGGGGCGGGCACCGCATGGGCCGGCTGGGGCGCGGGACGCGTCTCGTCGGCCGCCCTGCGGTACTCCCCGCGGGCGCCTCCGGGCGCGGGCGGCGCGTACCCCTGCGGCGGCAGTTCGCTCGGGTGCAGCGGCAGGTACAGCGTGAACGTGGATCCGCGGCCCGGCTCGCTGGCCGCGTGGATCTCCCCGCCCAGCAGCCGGGCGATCTCCCGGCTGATCGACAGCCCCAGGCCCGTGCCGCCGTACTTGCGGCTCGTGGTCCCGTCGGCCTGCTTGAACGCCTCGAAGATCACCAGCATCTTGCTCGCCGCGATCCCGATCCCGGTGTCGGTCACCGAGAAAGCGATCAGGTCGGCGTCCGCCTCGCGCAGCGAGCCGGCCTCCAGCAGCTGTTCCCGGATCGCCGCCGGCACGTCGCCGCCCGCGGGCCGGATCACCAGCTCCACCGCCCCGTTGTCGGTGAACTTCACCGCGTTCGAGAGGAGGTTGCGCAGCACCTGGAGCAGGCGCTGCTCGTCGGTGTGCAGGGTGGCGGGCAGTTCCGGGGAGACCCGTACCGAGAAGTCGAGCCCCTTCTCCGCCGTCAGCGGCCGGAAGGTGGCCTCGACGTAGTCGACGAGCTGGACGAGCGCGATCCGCGTCGGCGAGACGTCCATCTTGCCCGCCTCGACCTTCGACAGGTCCAGGATGTCGTTGATCAGCTGGAGCAGGTCCGAGCCCGCGCCGTGGATGGTCTCGGCGAACTCCACCTGCTTGGGCGAGAGGTTCTCGTCGGCGTTGTCGGCGAGCAGCTTGGCCAGGATCAGCAGCGAGTTGAGCGGGGTCCGCAGCTCGTGCGACATGTTCGCGAGGAACTCGCTCTTGTACCGCATGGAGACCGCGAGCTGCTCGGCACGCTCCTCCAGGACCTGCCGGGCCTCCTCGATCTCGGTGTTCTTCACCTCGATGTCCCGGTTCTGCTGCGCCAGCAGCTCGGCCTTCTCCTCCAGCTCCGCGTTCGCGGCCTGGAGGGCCTTCTGACGGTTCTCCAGCTCGTCGGAACGCTCCCGCAGCTGCTCGGTCATCTCCTGCGACTGCTTGAGGAGCATCTCCGTCTTGGAGTTGACGGAGATGGTGTTGACGCTCGTACCGATCATCTCGGCGATCTGGCTGAGGAAGTCCTTCTGGATCTGCGTGAACGGCGTGAAGGACGCCAGCTCGATCACACCGAGCACCTTCCCCTCGAAGAGCACCGGCAGCACGATCACGTGCGCGGGCGGGGCCTCCCCGAGCCCCGAGGAGATCTTCAGGTAGCCGGGCGGGGTGTTCTCGACCAGGATCGTCCGCTTCTCCTCGGCGACCGTACCGATCAGACCCTCGCCGGGCCGGAAGGACATGGGCATCTGACCGCCCGCGTACGCGTAGCTCCCGCGCATCCGCAGCTCGTACGAGCCCTCCCCGGCCCCGTCCGTCCCGATCTCGGTGCTCCCGCCGGTGGGCAGCGCCAGGAAGAACGCGCCGTGCTGCGCGGAGACCACCGGGGTCAGCTCGCTCATGATCAGCGAGGCCACGTCGTCCAGCTCCCGGCGCCCCTGCATCAGGGCGGAGATCCGGGCGAGGTTGCCCTTGAGCCAGTCCTGCTCCTTGTTGGCCAAGGTGGTGTCGCGCAGGTTCACGATCATCGTGTTGATGTTGTCCTGGAGGACCTGGATCTCGCCCGCCGCGTCCACGTCGACCTTCAGGCTCAGGTCGCCGCGGGTCACCGCGGTGGCCACGGCCGCGATGGCGCGCACCTGCCGGGTCAGGTTCCCGGCCATCTCGTTCACGGACTCGGTCAGGTCCCGCCAGGTGCCGTCCACGTCCCGGACGCGGGCCTGGCCGCCGAGGATGCCCTCGGTGCCCACCTCGCGCGCCACCCGGGTCACCTGGTCGGCGAAGGAGGACAGCTGGTCGACCATCGTGTTGATGGTCGTCTTGAGCTCCAGGATCTCGCCGCGCGCGTCGATGTCGATCTTCTTGGTCATGTCGCCCTTGGCGATGGCCGTCGTGACCATGGCGATCTGCCGGACCTGGCCGGTCAGGTTGGAGGCCATGAAGTTCACCGAGTCGGTGAGGTCCTTCCACGTGCCGGAGACCCCGGGGACGTGCGCCTGGCCGCCCAGGCGGCCCTCCGTGCCCACCTCGCGGGCCACGCGCGTGACCTCGTCCGCGAAGGAGGACAGGGTCTTGACCATCGTGTTCACGGTGTCGGCGAGCTGCGCGACCTCGCCGCGGGCCTCGACGGTGACCTTCTTCGTCAGATCGCCGTTGGCCACGGCCGCCGAGACCTGCGAGATGTTGCGCACCTGCGAGGTCAGGTTGTTCGCCATCAGGTTGACGTTGTCGGTCAGGTCCTTCCAGATGCCGGTCACCCCGCGCACCCGGGCCTGGCCGCCGAGGATGCCCTCGGAACCCACCTCGCGCGCCACCCGCGTCACCTGCTCCGCGAAGGAGGACAGCTGGTCCACCATCGTGTTGACGGTGGTGACCAGTTCGAGGATCTCGCCCTTCGCGTCGACGGTGATCTTCTTGGAGAGGTCGCCCATGGCGACCGCCGTCGTCACCTCGGCGATGTTGCGCACCTGCGAGGTCAGGTTGTTGGCCATGAAGTTGACGGACTGGGTGAGGTCCTTCCAGGTGCCGGAGACACCCTTGACCTCGGCCTGACCGCCCAGGATTCCCTCGGTGCCCACCTCGCGGGCCACCCGGGTGACCTGCTCCGCGAAGTTGGAGAGCTGGTCGACCATCGTGTTGAGGGTGTTCTTCAGCTCCAGGATCTCGCCCCGGGCGTCCACGTCGATCTTCTGCGACAGGTCACCGCGCGCCACCGCCGTGGCGACCTGCGCGATGTTGCGCACCTGCGAGGTCAGGTTCCCGGCCATGCCGTTCACCGAGTCCGTCAGATCGCGCCAGACCCCGGCCACGCCCGGGACCTGCGCCTGCCCGCCGAGCCGCCCCTCGGTACCCACGTCCCGAGCCACCCGGGTCACCTGCTCCGCGAAGGCGGAGAGCTGGTCGACCATCGTGTTGATGGTGTTCTTCAGCTCCAGGATCTCGCCCCGGGCGTCCACGTCGATCTTCTGCGACAGGTCACCGCGCGCCACCGCCGTCGTGACCTGGGCGATCTGACGCACCTGGGACGTCAGGTTCCCGGCCATGAAGTTGACCGAGTCGGTCAGCTCCTTCCAGGTTCCGGACACCCCCTCGACCCGCGCCTGCCCGCCGAGCCGGCCCTCCGTGCCCACGTCCCGGGCCATCCGCGTGACCTGGTCGGCGAAGGAGGACAGCTGGTCCACCATCGTGTTCACGGTGTTCTTCAGCTGGAGCATCTCGCCGGAGACGTCGACGGTGACCTTCTGCGACAGGTCGCCGTTTGCCACCGCCGTCGTCACCTGCGCGATGTTGCGGACCTGCCCGGTCAGGTTGCGGAAGGCTGTGTTCACCGAGTCGGTGAGGTCCTTCCACGTACCGGCGGCCCCCGGCACCTGCGCCTGGCCCCCCAGTTCGCCCTCGACGCCCACCTCACGGGCCACCCGGGTCACTTCGGCACCGAAGGACTGGAGCTGGTCCACCATCGTGTTGACGGTGTTCTTCAGCTCCAGCATCTCGCCGGCCACGTCGACGGTGACCTTCTGCGACAGGTCGCCGTTGGCCACCGCCGTCGTCACCTGCGCGATGTCGCGCACCTGCGTGGTGAGGTTGCGGAAGACCGTGTTCACCGAGTCGGTGAGGTCCTTCCACGTACCGGCGGCCCCCGGCACCTGCGCCTGGCCGCCGAGCAGACCCTTGGCCCCGACCTCGCTGGCCACGCGCGTGACCTCGTCCGCGAAGGTCCGTAGGGTTTCGGTCATCTGATTGATCGTTTCGGCCAGCTGTGCCACCTCGCCGCGCGCGCTGACCCGCACCTTCTGCGACAGGTCGCCGTTCGCGACGGCCGTCGTCACCTGCGCGATGCCCCGCACCTGGGCCGTCAGGTTGCCCGCCATCGTGTTGACGGAGTCGGTCAGGTCCTTCCACACGCCCGCGACCCCGGGCACCTTGGCCTGACCGCCCAGTTCGCCCTCCGTACCCACCTCGCGGGCGACGCGCGTCACCTCGGAGGAGAAGGAGGACAGCTGGTCCACCATGGTGTTCACGGTGTTCTTCAGCTGGAGCATCTCGCCGGCCACGTGCACCGTGACCTTGCGCGACAGATCGCCCTTGGCCACCGCCGTCGTGACGAGAGCGATGTCACGCACCTGGGCGGTGAGCCGGTACGCCATCGTGTTGACGGAATCGGTCAGGTCCTTCCAAGAACCGGACATTCCGCGCACCTGGGCCTGACCGCCGAGTTTGCCCTCGGTGCCCACCTCCAGTGCCACCCGCGTCACCTCGTCGGTGAACGCCGACAGCTGGTCGACCAGGTTGTTGACCGTCCGGCCGACCTTCAGGAACTCCCCGCGCAACGGATGCCCGACCCCCTCCGGGGTCTGCGTCCGCAGGTCCATCCGCTGGTCCAGGTCACCCTCGGCCACCGCCGACAGGACCCTGCCCACCTCGGACACCGGCCGGGCGAGATCGTCCACGAGCTGGTTGGAGGCGTCGATGGCGGCCGCCCAGGAGCCCTCGCAGGCCCCCGTCTCCAGCCGCTCGCTCAGCTTCCCCTCGCGCCCCACCATCCGCCGGACCCGGGACAACTCCCCGGTCAGGTGGAGGTTGCGGTCGGCGACCTCGTTGTAGACGGCGGCGATCTCCGCCATCTCGCCTTCGCCGGACACCGTCAGCCGCTTGCGGAAGTTCCCGTCCCGCATCGACACCAGGGCCGTGAGCAGCCGGTTCAGCGCGGCGGTATCGACTTCCGTCGTGCCGCCCCGCCGGGACCGACCGCCCTTCGGGCGCGTTCCCGTACGCCGCACCGCCGCGCCAGACTCCACCGTGTCCCTCCCGAAAGGGTCGACCGCTGTTCCACCGGACATCCGACTACCCACGACCGGCACTCCAAGACTGCCCAGTGTTTCACCCCGGCCCAACCAGGCCATAACACTCCGGCACCATCGCACACCGGCCGCACCCCGCGGGTGGAATCCCGGACGACGGCCTCCTCACGACCGCGAAGGTAAGTAACCTGGCATCCGATGTACCACCGCGTCGAAGGAGACTTGTGATCACGGCACGGGCGGCTGCCAGTTTCGACCCACAGGGGCGCTCGGTCGCCGCCGCCCGCGCGTTCGTCCGCGACACGCTCCAGGGCTGGGGCTTCGCCGACATCGTCGACGACGCCGTGGTCCTCACGAGCGAGCTCGTCACCAACGCCGTGGTCCACGCCGGCACCCGGGCCGAGGTCCTGTGCCTGCGCTCCGGGGACGGCGTACGCGTGGAGGTCGCCGACCGCTATCCGGAGCGCGAGCTCCCGCTCCAGCCCCCCGGCCGGCGCCCGTACGCCGATCCCGACCGCGAGAGCGGCCGCGGACTGATGCTCTGCGCCGCCCTCGCCACCCGCTGGGGCGTCGAGTACACCACCACCCACAAACACGTGTGGTTCCGCCTCGACCTCCCAGACCGGCCGGTCGGTACCCGCTCCGCGGGCCCCGTCGTCCCCGACCAGCTGCTGCCCCTGGCCGACAGCCGGGTCCGCGTGGCCGTCGTCCAGATCGACTCCGCCGACGCCGTCTCCGCCTGGAACGAGGACGCCGAGCACATCTTCGGCCACCCCGCCGAGAAGACCCTGGGCCGCCCGCTCGCCGAGCTCGCCGCCTGGCCCCAGACCCCCGGCACCGGCACCGGCGTCGCCGAGGCCCTACGCCTGTCCCGCTGGGAGGGCAGCTACGGCATCCGCGGCGCCGACGGCCGCGTGATCCCCGTCTACGCCTCCCACCTGCGCGTCCGCGACGCCCACGGCGAACCCTCCATCGTCTGCCTCCTCGTCCACGACGACGAGCGCGCCCTGCTCCAGACCCCCGCCCGGGTACCCGTGTCCGACGGCGGCCAGCCCACCGAGCCGCGCCCCGCGGACCCCTTCGAGCTGTTCATCGGCTCCCCCGCCCCCGACGACCTGGAGGGCCTGCTCCAGCGCACCGTGGAACGGGCCCGCGACATGCTCGACGCCGACGCCGCCTTCCTCCTCCTCGCCACCGACGACGAGACGGAACTGGAGGTCCGCGCCACCACCGGCCTGCCCTCCACCCGCCAGCGCTTCGCCCGCGTCCCCGTCGAGGCCGGCGCCAGCCGCTACGGATCCGCCCGGATGCCCGCCGTCCACGACGACCTCGCCGCCGTGCCCGGAGCCGTCCCGCTCCTGGAGTCCACCGGCATGCGCTCCGTGGTCACCGTCCCCCTCAAGGTCGAAGGGCGGCTCACCGGCTCCCTCGGCGTCGCCGCCGAGAGCCCCGGCCGCTACACGAACGAAGAGGCCCTGCGCCTCCAGTTCGCCGCCGACCGCCTCGCCCTCGCCGTCGAGTCCGCCCGGCTCGGCGAGCTGGAACGGCTGCGCCGCGGCTCCCTCTCCTTCCTCGTCGAGGCCTCCGACCTGCTCGCCGGCACCCTGGACCGGGACCAGACCCTGGCCCTGATGGCCCAGATGACCGTCCCCACCCTCGCCACCTGGTGCGCCGTCTACACCATCGCCGACCAGGCCTCCGACCCCTTCCTCGCCTACGTCCTGCACGAGGACGAGGAACGCATCGACGACCTCAAGGCCCTCCTCTCCCGGGTCAGCCCGCCCGAACCGGTCCGCGAGGCCGGCGCCCGCCCCTGGCCGGAGGCCGCCGTCGCGGTCGGCGGCGAGACGGTGGTGCTGCCCCTCCTCGCCCGCAACCGCGTCATCGGCCTGCTCACCCTCGGCAAGCCCAGCGAGGAGCACTTCCGCCAGGAGATCCTCGAACTCGCCGACGACCTCTCGCGCCGGGCCGCCCTGGCCCTGGACAACGCCCGCCTCTACTCCGAGCGCACCGCCATCAGCCGCTCCCTCCAGCGCAGCCTCCTGCCGCCCGGCTCCCCCGCGATCCCCGGCATGGAGGTCGAGGTCATCTACCGCGCCGCCGGCGAGGGCAACGAGGTGGGCGGCGACTTCTACGACGTCTTCCCGATCCGCGACGGCGTGTACGGGTTCGCCATCGGCGACGTCTGCGGGACCGGCCCCGAGGCCGCCGCCGTCACCGGCCTGGCCCGCCACGCCCTGCGCCTGCTCGCCCGCGAGGGCCTGGGCGGCCCGGCGGTCCTGGAGCGCCTGAACGCCGCCATCCTCGACGAGGGCGCCCGCAGCCGCTTCCTCACCCTCCTGTACGGGGAACTGCACCCGCGGCCCGACGGCGGCGCCCTGATGAAGGTCGTCTGCGCGGGTCACCCGCTCCCGCTGCGCCTGCGCCCGGACGGCGAGGTCACCGCGGCCGCCGATCCGCAGCCTCTCCTCGGTGTCATCGAGGACCTCGACCTCTACGAACAGACCCTGACCCTCGACCCGGGCGACGTCCTGCTCTGCGTCACCGACGGGGTGACGGAACGCCGCGAGGGCGCCCGCATGCTCGGCGACGACGGCCTGGCCGACGTCCTCACCACCTGTACCGGCCTGACCGCCGGCGCGGTGGCCTCCCGCATCCTGCGGGCGGTGGAGCGCTTCGCGGCGGAACCGGCTTCGGACGACATGGCCATTCTGGCCTTCCGGGTCCCCCACCAGCGCGAGGGCGACTGACCCTCCCGGTCTCAGACGTGGTCGGCGGTGGTCCGGACGGCCCCGAACCGGGGGAAGACCCGGTCCACCGCGAACGCGTGCTCGTCCAGTCGCCGGCAGCACTCCTCGACCTCCGTCCCGGTGTTCTGCGGGCGCCGGCCCTGCCGGAGGCACAACGCAAAAAAGGCCCCCGCCAGATGGCGGGGGCCTTTTCTTTTGGAGCCCTTTAACGGAATCGAACCGTTGACCTTCTCCTTACCATGGAGACGCTCTACCGACTGAGCTAAAAGGGCGGGTTGTTCGGCGGCGTCCTACTCTCCCACAGGGTCCCCCCTGCAGTACCATCGGCGCTGAAAGGCTTAGCTTCCGGGTTCGGAATGTAACCGGGCGTTTCCCTAACGCTATGACCACCGAAACACTATGAAGTTGACCAACCGGGCATTGACACGGTTCGTTACTTCAGAACTAACACAGTGGACGCGAGCAACTGAGGACAAGCCCTCGGCCTATTAGTACCAGTCAGCTCCACCCGTTACCGGGCTTCCACATCTGGCCTATCAACCCAGTCGTCTACTGGGAGCCTTACCCTCTCAAGGAGGTGGGAATACTCATCTTGAAGCAGGCTTCCCGCTTAGATGCTTTCAGCGGTTATCCCTCCCGAACGTAGCCAACCAGCCATGCCCTTGGCAGGACAACTGGCACACCAGAGGTTCGTCCGTCCCGGTCCTCTCGTACTAGGGACAGCCCTTCTCAATATTCCTACGCGCACAGCGGATAGGGACCGAACTGTCTCACGACGTTCTAAACCCAGCTCGCGTACCGCTTTAATGGGCGAACAGCCCAACCCTTGGGACCGACTCCAGCCCCAGGATGCGACGAGCCGACATCGAGGTGCCAAACCATCCCGTCGATATGGACTCTTGGGGAAGATCAGCCTGTTATCCCCGGGGTACCTTTTATCCGTTGAGCGACGGCGCTTCCACAAGCCACCGCCGGATCACTAGTCCCGACTTTCGTCCCTGCTCGACCCGTCGGTCTCACAGTCAAGCTCCCTTGTGCACTTACACTCAACACCTGATTGCCAACCAGGCTGAGGGAACCTTTGGGCGCCTCCGTTACCCTTTGGGAGGCAACCGCCCCAGTTAAACTACCCATCAGACACTGTCCCTGATCCGGATCACGGACCGAGGTTAGACATCCAGCACGACCAGAGTGGTATTTCAACGGCGACTCCACCATGACTGGCGTCACGGCTTCAAAGTCTCCCACCTATCCTACACAAGCCGAACCGAACACCAATATCAAACTGTAGTAAAGGTCCCGGGGTCTTTCCGTCCTGCTGCGCGAAACGAGCATCTTTACTCGTAGTGCAATTTCACCGGGCCTATGGTTGAGACAGTCGAGAAGTCGTTACGCCATTCGTGCAGGTCGGAACTTACCCGACAAGGAATTTCGCTACCTTAGGATGGTTATAGTTACCACCGCCGTTTACTGGCGCTTAAGTTCTCAGCTTCGCAACCCCGAAAGGTCACTAACCGGTCCCCTTAACGTTCCAGCACCGGGCAGGCGTCAGTCCGTATACATCGCCTTACGGCTTCGCACGGACCTGTGTTTTTAGTAAACAGTCGCTTCTCGCTGGTCTCTGCGGCCACCCCCAGCTCACGGAGCAAGTCCGATCACCAGTGATGGCCCCCCTTCTCCCGAAGTTACGGGGGCATTTTGCCGAGTTCCTTAACCATAGTTCACCCGAACGCCTCGGTATTCTCTACCTGACCACCTGAGTCGGTTTAGGGTACGGGCCGCCATGAAACTCGCTAGAGGCTTTTCTCGACAGCATAGGATCATCCACTTCACCACAATCGGCTCGGCATCAGGTCTCAGCCTTAATGAGGGACGGATTTGCCTACCCCTCGGCCTACACCCTTACCCCGGGACAACCACCGCCCGGGCTGGACTACCTTCCTGCGTCACCCCATCGCTTACCTACTACAAGTCTGGTTCGTCGGCTCCACCACTTTCCTTTCCCCGAAGGGTCCGGAACGGCTTCACGGACTTAGCATCGCCTGATTCGATATTGGGCGTTTCAAAGCGGGTACCGGAATATCAACCGGTTGTCCATCGACTACGCCTGTCGGCCTCGCCTTAGGTCCCGACTTACCCTGGGCAGATCAGCTTGACCCAGGAACCCTTAGTCAATCGGCGCACACGTTTCTCACGTGTGTATCGCTACTCATGCCTGCATTCTCACTCGTGAACCGTCCACAACTAGCTTCCGCTGCTGCTTCACCCGGCACACGACGCTCCCCTACCCATCACAGCGGGCGTTGGCCCTATTGCTGCAATGACACGACTTCGGCGGTACGCTTGAGCCCCGCTACATTGTCGGCGCGGAATCACTTGACCAGTGAGCTATTACGCACTCTTTCAAGGGTGGCTGCTTCTAAGCCAACCTCCTGGTTGTCTCTGCGACTCCACATCCTTTCCCACTTAGCGTACGCTTAGGGGCCTTAGTCGATGCTCTGGGCTGTTTCCCTCTCGACCATGGAGCTTATCCCCCACAGTCTCACTGCCGTGCTCTCACTTACCGGCATTCGGAGTTTGGCTAAGGTCAGTAACCCGGTAGGGCCCATCGCCTATCCAGTGCTCTACCTCCGGCAAGAAACACACGACGCTGCACCTAAATGCATTTCGGGGAGAACCAGCTATCACGGAGTTTGATTGGCCTTTCACCCCTAACCACAGGTCATCCCCCAGGTTTTCAACCCTGGTGGGTTCGGTCCTCCACGAAGTCTTACCTCCGCTTCAACCTGCCCATGGCTAGATCACTCCGCTTCGGGTCTAGAGCGTGCAACTCAATCGCCCTATTCGGACTCGCTTTCGCTACGGCTTCCCCACACGGGTTAACCTCGCTACACACCGCTAACTCGCAGGCTCATTCTTCAAAAGGCACGCAGTCACGACTGTATGTGCAAGCACATACAGCGACGCTCCCACGGCTTGTAGGCACACGGTTTCAGGTACTATTTCACTCCGCTCCCGCGGTACTTTTCACCATTCCCTCACGGTACTATCCGCTATCGGTCACCAGGGAATATTTAGGCTTAGCGGGTGGTCCCGCCAGATTCACACGGGATTTCTCGGGCCCCGTGCTACTTGGGAGATGAGCAAGCAAGCCGCTGATGTTTCGTCTACGGGGGTCTTACCCTCTACGCCGGACCTTTCGCATGTCCTTCGACTACATCAACGGTTTCTGACTCGCCGACCGGCCGGCAGACCGATCAAGCTCATTCCCACAACCCCGCATGCGCAACCCCTGCCGGGTATCACACGCATACGGTTTGGCCTCATCCGGTTTCGCTCGCCACTACTCCCGGAATCACGGTTGTTTTCTCTTCCTGAGGGTACTGAGATGTTTCACTTCCCCTCGTTCCCTCCACATGCCCTATGTGTTCAGGCATGGGTGACAGCCCATGACGACTGCCGGGTTTCCCCATTCGGACACCCCCGGATCAAAGCTCAGTTGGCAGCTCCCCGGGGCCTATCGCGGCCTCTCACGTCCTTCATCGGTTCCTGGTGCCAAGGCATCCACCGTGCGCCCTTAAAAACTTGGCCACAGATGCTCGCGTCCACTGTGTAGTTCTCAAGCAACGACCAGCCACCCATCACACCCTGCCGAAGCAGAGTTTTACTGGGGCCGGCATCGCGAAGATAAGACCTTACGGCCGTACCCTCAGATACCCAACAACGTGCCAGGCACGATCCCCTCGACTATCACTGTTTTCCACGCCGAAGCAGTACTTACAGGATGTTCTGGAAACCGTGCCAAATAATCAACGTTCCACCCATGAGCAACCGTGCGATTCATTCGATCGCAGTCGGCTATATGCTCCTTAGAAAGGAGGTGATCCAGCCGCACCTTCCGGTACGGCTACCTTGTTACGACTTCGTCCCAATCGCCAGTCCCACCTTCGACAGCTCCCTCCCTTACGGGTTGGGCCACCGGCTTCGGGTGTTACCGACTTTCGTGACGTGACGGGCGGTGTGTACAAGGCCCGGGAACGTATTCACCGCAGCAATGCTGATCTGCGATTACTAGCGACTCCGACTTCATGGGGTCGAGTTGCAGACCCCAATCCGAACTGAGACCGGCTTTTTGAGATTCGCTCCACCTCACGGTATCGCAGCTCATTGTACCGGCCATTGTAGCACGTGTGCAGCCCAAGACATAAGGGGCATGATGACTTGACGTCGTCCCCACCTTCCTCCGAGTTGACCCCGGCGGTCTCCTGTGAGTCCCCATCACCCCGAAGGGCATGCTGGCAACACAGGACAAGGGTTGCGCTCGTTGCGGGACTTAACCCAACATCTCACGACACGAGCTGACGACAGCCATGCACCACCTGTATACCGACCACAAGGGGGGCACTATCTCTAATGCTTTCCGGTATATGTCAAGCCTTGGTAAGGTTCTTCGCGTTGCGTCGAATTAAGCCACATGCTCCGCCGCTTGTGCGGGCCCCCGTCAATTCCTTTGAGTTTTAGCCTTGCGGCCGTACTCCCCAGGCGGGGAACTTAATGCGTTAGCTGCGGCACCGACGACGTGGAATGTCGCCAACACCTAGTTCCCAACGTTTACGGCGTGGACTACCAGGGTATCTAATCCTGTTCGCTCCCCACGCTTTCGCTCCTCAGCGTCAGTAATGGCCCAGAGATCCGCCTTCGCCACCGGTGTTCCTCCTGATATCTGCGCATTTCACCGCTACACCAGGAATTCCGATCTCCCCTACCACACTCTAGCTAGCCCGTATCGAATGCAGACCCGAGGTTAAGCCTCGGGCTTTCACATCCGACGTGACAAGCCGCCTACGAGCTCTTTACGCCCAATAATTCCGGACAACGCTTGCGCCCTACGTATTACCGCGGCTGCTGGCACGTAGTTAGCCGGCGCTTCTTCTGCAGGTACCGTCACTTTCGCTTCTTCCCTGCTGAAAGAGGTTTACAACCCGAAGGCCGTCATCCCTCACGCGGCGTCGCTGCATCAGGCTTTCGCCCATTGTGCAATATTCCCCACTGCTGCCTCCCGTAGGAGTCTGGGCCGTGTCTCAGTCCCAGTGTGGCCGGTCGCCCTCTCAGGCCGGCTACCCGTCGTCGCCTTGGTGGGCCATTACCCCACCAACAAGCTGATAGGCCGCGGGCTCATCCTTCACCGCCGGAGCTTTCAACCCCCGCCCATGCGGGCAGGAGTGGTATCCGGTATTAGACCCCGTTTCCAGGGCTTGTCCCAGAGTGAAGGGCAGATTGCCCACGTGTTACTCACCCGTTCGCCACTAATCCACCCCGAAGGGCTTCATCGTTCGACTTGCATGTGTTAAGCACGCCGCCAGCGTTCGTCCTGAGCCAGGATCAAACTCTCCATGAATGTTTACCCGTAATCGGGTGCACACACACGTTGAGCGGGCACGTCATGTCGGAATATGACCGACGCGCCACAACGTCCTCGCTGTGTTTGGTTGCCTGCAAGCATCACCCGAAGGCGACCTCACAGGTCTTTTTCAAAGGAACCTCATCCACCGAAGTGGACGGGGTATCAACTTCTGGCGTTGATTTTTGGCACGCTGTTGAGTTCTCAAGGAACGGACGCTTCCTTTGTACTCACCCTCTCGGGCTTTCCTCCGGGCTTTCGTTCTGTGTTCTTGCGTTTCCGACTCTATCAGACTCTTTCGTGTCCGATTTTCCTCGGTGCTTTCCAGGTTCTGCGCTTTCGCGCTTTCCCTTTCCGGCGATTCCGACTCTATCAGATTCTTTTTCCTGGCCGTTACCGGCTGGATTGGAATTCCGATGGCCTTCGGGGGGCCTTTCCCTTTCGGGTGGATCAGACTTTATCAGGTTTCCCCGGGTCCGATTCCCACCCGCCCGCACGCGGCAATCGGGCACACGTGTGTGCCCGGGTCCTTGCGAGGTGGAGACGTAAACGTACTGGAGCGGGGCCCCCGGATGCAAATCCGGTTGCCCCGCTCCAGTGAGGTCGCTACGAACGCGGAGGTCAGACCTCTACGACGACCGGGAGGATCATCGGGCGGCGGCGGTAGCCGTCCGAGACCCACTTGCCCATCGTGCGGCGGATGAGCTGCTGGATCTGGTGCGGCTCGGCGACACCGTCCGCGCCGGCGCGGGCGATCGCGTCCTCGATCTTCGGGAGGATCGCGGCGAAGGCGGAGTCTTCGATGCCGGAGCCGCGGGCCTGGATGTTCGGGCCGCTGACGACCTTGCCGGTGGTGCTGTCCACCACCACGAAGACCGAGATGATGCCCTCGTCGCCGAGGATGCGCCGGTCCTTGAGGGAGGCGTCGGTGACGTCGCCGACCGAGAGGCCGTCCACGTACACGTACCCGGCCTGGACCTTGCCGGAGATCCGGGCCTTGCCGTCGATCAGGTCGACGACCACGCCGTCCTCGGCGATGACGATGCGGTCCTTCGGGACGCCCGTCATGGCACCGAGCTCGGCGTTGGCGCGCAGGTGGCGCCACTCGCCGTGGACCGGCATCAGGTTCCGCGGCTTGCAGATGTTGTAGAAGTACAGCAGCTCGCCCGCGGAGGCGTGGCCGGAGACGTGCACCTTGGCGTTGCCCTTGTGCACGACGTTGGCGCCCCAGCGGGTCAGGCCGTTGATCACGCGGTAGACCGCGTTCTCGTTGCCCGGGATGAGCGAGGACGCCAGGATGACCGTGTCGCCGGGGACGATCCGGATCTGGTGGTCGCGGTTGGCCATGCGGGACAGGGCCGCCATCGGCTCGCCCTGGGAGCCCGTGCAGACCAGCACGACCTCGTCGTCCGGCAGGTCGTCGAGGGTCTTGACGTCGACGATCAGGCCGGCCGGGACCCGCAGGTAGCCCAGGTCACGGGCGATGCCCATGTTCCGGACCATCGAGCGGCCGACGAAGGCGACGCGGCGGCCGTACTCGTGGGCGGCGTCGAGGATCTGCTGGATGCGGTGCACGTGGCTGGCGAAGGACGCCACGATGATCCGCTTCTGGGCCCCCGCGAACACGCCGCGGATGGCGTTGGAGATGTCGCGCTCCGGCGGGACGAAGCCCGGGACCTCGGCGTTCGTCGAGTCCGAGAGGAGGAGGTCGATGCCCTCTTCGCTCAGGCGCGCGAAGGCGTGCAGGTCCGTGAGGCGGTTGTCCAGCGGGAGCTGGTCCATCTTGAAGTCGCCGGTGGCGACGACCAGGCCCGCGCCCGTCCGGATCGCCACGGCGAGGGCGTCCGGAATGGAGTGGTTGACCGCGATGAACTCGCAGTCGAAGGGGCCCAGGTTCTCGCGCTCGCCCTCCTTCACCTCCAGGGTGTAGGGGCGGATGCGGTGCTCCTGGAGCTTGGCCTCGATGAGGGCCAGCGTCAGCTTGGAGCCGATCAGCGGGATGTCCGGCTTCTCCCGAAGGAGGTACGGGACGGCGCCGATGTGGTCCTCGTGACCGTGGGTGAGGACGATGCCCTCGATGTCGTCGAGACGGTCCCGGATCGACGAGAAGTCCGGCAGGATCAGGTCGATGCCCGGCTGCTCCTCTTCGGGGAAGAGGACACCGCAGTCGACGATCAGCAGGCGACCGTCGAACTCGAAGACGGTCATGTTGCGGCCGATCTCGCCGAGACCGCCCAGCGGGGTGACCCGCAGGCCGCCCTTCGGGAGCTTCGGCGGCGGGCCCAGTTCAGGGTGCGGATGGCTCAAAAGTTTCTCCTTCACCACGCGCGCCACGTGCCCCTGGAGGCACGCGGCGCGCATGTCATTCGTGCACTTGCTGTTGTCTGTTTCGTTCTTGGTTATTCAGTTGTGAAGTCTGTTGTCAGAGCTGTACCCCGCCCGCGGCAAGATCGATCTTGAGCTGCGCGGTCTCTTCGTCGGTGAGGCCGACGAGCGGGAGGCGCAGCGGGCCCGCGGGCAGGCCCTGGAGGTTCAGCGCGCCCTTGGTGGTCATCACGCCCTGGGTGCGGAACATGCCGGTGAAGACGGGCAGCAGCTTCTGGTGGATCTCGGTGGCCTTCTGCACGTCGCCGCCCAGGTGGGCGTCGAGCATGGCACGCAGCTCGGGGCTGACCAGGTGGCCGACCACGGAGACGAAGCCGACCGCGCCGACCGACAGGAGCGGCAGGTTCAGCATGTCGTCGCCGGAGTACCAGGCCAGGCCGCTCTGGGCGATCGCCCAGCTGGCGCGGCCGAGGTCGCCCTTGGCGTCCTTGTTGGCCACGATACGGGGGTGCTCGGCCAGCCGGACGAGGGTTTCGGTGTTGATCGGAACACCGCTGCGGCCCGGGATGTCGTAGAGCATGACCGGCAGCCCGGTGGCGTCCGCGATGGCCGTGAAGTGCTGGTAGAGGCCCTCCTGCGGCGGCTTGCTGTAGTACGGGGTCACCGCCAGCAGGCCGTGGGCGCCGGTGCGCTCCGCCTGGCGGGCGAGCTCCAGGGTGTGCCGGGTGTCGTTGGTGCCGATTCCGGCCACGACGTGGGCGCGGTCGCCGACCGCTTCGAGTACGGCTCGTACGAGGTCGTTTTTCTCCGCGTCGGTGGTCGTGGGCGACTCACCGGTGGTGCCGTTGATGATCAGGCCGTCGTTGCCTGCGTCCACCAGGTGGACGGCGAGCCGCTGCGCGCCGTCGAGGTCAAGTGCGCCATCCGCCGTAAACGGCGTGATCATGGCGGTGAGGACCCGCCCGAAGGGGGTCTGCGGAGTCGAGATCGGAGCCATGGGTAACACGCTACTCGCTGCCACGCTCGCGGTGTCCCCTCGGGGGACGTCAACACTGGGTTGGAGCCCGGCACTGCCTGCTCGGGGGTTCAAGCAGTGCCGGGTCCGTTTGATCAGCCTAGATGAACTTTACGAAACGCCGCAATACGGACACTTGGGACTTGTCTCCGCACATCTGTACGCCGCGCGTGCATCGGACCTTACGGGGCAACGCGACCGTTGCCGTTGAAGGCGGCGTAGGTCAGCGGCATGAGCTTGGCCCACTCCCGCTCCATCTTCTCGCCGACCATCTCGATCTCCCGTTGCGGGAAGGACGGCACCGCCGCCAGCTCGTGCTGGGTGCGCAGGCCGAGGAAGTGCATGAGCGAGCGCGCGTTGCACGTGGCGTACATCGAGGAGAAGAGGCCCACCGGCAGGACCGCGCGGGCCACCTCGCGGGCCACGCCGGCCGCGAGCATCTCCTGGTACGCCTCGTAGGCCTGGCGGTACGAGTCCTCCATGACCCGGCCCGTCAGCTCCTGCTGCGCCTCGGTGCCCTCGACGAAGACGTACTTGCCCGGACGGCCCTCCTGGACGAGCTTGCGCTCCGCGTCGGGGACGTAGAAGACCGGCTGGAGCTCCCTGTAGCGGCCGGATTCCTCGTTGTAGGACCAGCCCACCCGGTGGCGCATGAACTCGCGGAACACGAAGATCGGGGCGCTGATGAAGAAGGTCATCGAGTTGTGCTCGAACGGGCTGCCGTGGCGGTCGCGCATCAGGTAGTTGATGAGGCCCTTGGAGCGCTCGGGGTCCTTCTGCAGCTCCTCCAGGGACTGCTCGCCCGCCGTGGAGACGCGGGCCGCCCACAGCACGTCGGAGTCGGCGGCGGAGTGCTTCACCAGCTCCACCGTCACATCGCTGCGGAAGCTGGGTTTCTGGTCTGAAGCGGCGGTCTCGCTCACGCGGGGTCCTTCCGAACGGGTCTTTCCTGGGGCGCGCCCACTCTACGGCGCCACCCGGGGGTGGCCGCGCAGGCGACGGGGCCGCAGGCGGACCGGCGAGGGCGCGCCCGCGTCACCCGGTCGGCTGACGGACCGCCATGAATTTTGGTTAATGTCCCGAATTCCGGCACCGATTGGGCCCTCCGCACGTCCTACAGGGAGAACGCGTTCCGTCCCGTCCGCACCGCCCCCAGGGGCCCGACCGTGAGGAGAGTCGCTCCCTATGTTTCGCCGGCGCGAACCCGTCCCCTTCGCCTTCGTCGCCGAGGCCGACCGATTCCGCAGTAACGTCACTCCGCCGCCGCGCGAGAGTCTGAGCAAGACCCAGATCGCCGCCCGTAGTCTGGTCGGACTGACCGTGGTGGCGGGGCTCGTCGGCTCGCTGCTCTTCGGGATGCCCGCACTGCAGCCGTACAAGGCGCCCGAGAAGGCGCAGCAGTCGGAGGCGTCCGAGGGGCGGTAGCCTCACGGGCACAGTCCAACCGAACGTGCATGTGAGTGAGGTCCAGCCGTGCCCCTGCCCTTCTTGACGGCCGACGGCGTATTCGACGCACACGAGGACGAAGCCCTCCCGCATGCGGATCCCGAACGCTGGCGGCGCCCCTACCGGCCCGGCCCCTGGCGGGTCGCCGGTGCGGCGGTGCTGCTCCTCGTCTCCGCCTTCATGCTGCTGGCCACGGTGATCATCGCCTTCGCCGGCACCTGGGGCGGCGCCGCCGTCGCCGGGACCGCCTCGCTCACCGTGATCGGCTGCGCGCTGCGCATCCTGCGCACGGGCGTGTGGGTGAGCCCGGCCGGGCTGCGCCGAGTCGGGTTCTTCGGGACCCGCTCGATCGCCTGGAACGAGATCGACGCGGTCCGCACGGTCCAGCAGCCGGTGCGCTGGCTGGGGCTGCCGAGGACCGTGCAGGGACAGGCCCTGACGGTGGCCGGGCCCGGCGGCGCGGAGCTCCCGGTGCTGCTGACCGACCACAGCGCCGACTTCCTGGCCCGCGGCGAGGCCTTCGACCGCGCGGCCGGCCGGGTGGAGGCGTGGGCCCGGGAGTACCGGGCCGTGCCTGCCTGACGGCGGGGAGCAGGCCGTGTGGGGCCCGTACGGGGATCAGACCTGTACGGGCCCTTCCTGTGCCGGCGGGGCGGCGTGCAGGGCGATCGCCCGCTGCATCGCCTTGCGGGCCCGCGGGGTGTCGCGGGCGTCGTGGTAGGCCACGGCGAGCCGGAACCAGCTGCGCCAGTCCCCCGGCGCGTCCTCCGTCTCGGCCTTGCGGCGCGCGAAGACCTCGTCGGCGGAGTCCCGCAGGATCCGCCCGTAGCCGTCCCGTTCCAGTTCGTCGACGGGCAGGCCGCCCTCGGCCTCCAGCTCGGCCGCGAGCTGGTTGGCGCGGGTGACGAACCGGGTGTTCATCCAGAGGAACCAGATGCCGATGACCGGCAGGATCAGTACGGCCGCACCGAAGGTGACGGTGAGCCAGGTGCCCTGCTGGAGCAGCATCACGCCCCGGCTGCCGACCAGGACGAAGTAGACGACCAGGACGGCGGCCGTGATGAAGTAGGTGATCTTCGCGCGCATGGGTGCTACTGCCTCATCAGCCGAGGTCGAGGAAGTTTTCCAGGCCGAAGGTGAGGCCCGGGGTCTGCGTCACGCGGCGCGCGCCGAGCAGGATGCCCGGCATGAAGCTGCTGTGGTGCAGGGAGTCGTGACGGATGGTCAGGGTCTCGCCCTCGCCGCCGAGGAGCACCTCCTGGTGGGCCAGCAGGCCGCGCAGGCGGATGGCGTGCACGGGGACCCCGTCGACGTCCGCGCCGCGGGCGCCGTCGAGGGCCGTCGCGGTGGCGTCGGGCTGGGCCCCGAGCCCGGCCTCGGCGCGGGCGGCCGCGATCAGCTGGGCCGTACGGGTCGCCGTACCGGAGGGGGCGTCGACCTTCTTCGGGTGGTGCAGCTCGACGACCTCGACGGATTCGAAGTAGCGGGCGGCCTGGGCGGCGAACTTCATGGTGAGGACCGCGCCGATGGAGAAGTTCGGGGCGATGAGCACCCCGGTCCCCGGGGAGGCGGCGAGCCAGGCGTCCAGCTGCGCGAGGCGGTCCTCGGTCCAGCCGGTGGTACCGACCACGGCGTGGATGCCGTGGCCGATGAGGAAGTCGAGGTTGTCCATCACCGAGTCGGGGGTGGTCAGCTCGACCGCGACCTGGGCGCCCGCCTCGGCGAGCGCCTGCAGCTTGTCGCCGCGGCCCAGGGCCGCCACCAGCTCCATGTCCTCGGCGGCCTCGACCGCCTTGACCGCCTCGGAGCCGATGCGGCCCCGGGCGCCGAGGACTGCCACGCGCAGCTTGCTCATGTTGCTTCCTTCGTGTCCGTACGGAACTAGGCGACCGCTTCGTCGAGGCGGGCGGCCTGCTTCTCCTTGAGCGGGCCGATCACGGCGAGCGAGGGCCGCTGTGCCAGTACATCCTGGGCGACCGCGCGGACGTCGTCCGGGGTCACGTCCGCGATGCGGGACAGCATGTCGTCGACCGACATCTGGTCGCCCCAGCACAGCTCGCTCTTGCCGATGCGGTTCATGATCGCGCCGGTGTCCTCCAGGCCGAGGACGGTGGAGCCGGACAGCTGGCCGATGGCGCGCCGGATCTCCTCGTCGGTGAGGCCTTCGGAGGCGACCTTGTCGAGCTCGTCGCGGCAGATCCGCAGCACGTCGTGGACCTGGCCGGTCCGGCAGCCCGCGTAGACGCCGAAGAGGCCGGTGTCGGCGAAGGCCGAGGTGTACGAGTACACGCTGTAGGCGAGGCCGCGCTTCTCCCGGACCTCCTGGAAGAGGCGGGAGGACATGCCGCCGCCGAGGGCGGTGTTGAGCACGCCCAGGGCCCAGCGGCGCTCGTCGGTGCGGGCGATGCCCGGCATGCCGAGGACCACGTGGGCCTGTTCGGTCCTGCGGTTGACCAGGTCGACGCGGCCGGCGGTGCGGATGCGCTTGGTGCCGGTGCGGGGGCCGATCGGCGCCGCGTCGGTGTGCCCGAGCGCGCCGGCCCTCTCGAAGGCCGCGCGGACCTGGCGTACGACCTTGTTGTGGTCGACGTTGCCGGCGGCGGCCACGACCAGCCGGGTGGGGTCGTAGTGCTTCTTCCAGAAGCGGCGGATCCGGTCGGCGCCGAGGGCGTTGATCGTGTCGACGGTGCCGAGGACGGGGCGGCCGAGCGGCGAGTCCCCGTACATGGTCTGCGCGAACAGGTCGTGGACCATGTCGCCCGGGTCGTCCTCGGTCATCGCGATCTCTTCGAGGATGACCCCGCGCTCGGCGTCGACGTCCTCCTCGCGGATCAGCGAGCCGGTGAGCATGTCGCAGACCACGTCGATGGCCAGTGGCAGGTCGGTGTCGAGTACCCGGGCGTAGTAGCAGGTGTACTCCTTCGCCGTGAAGGCGTTCATCTCGCCGCCGACCGCGTCGATGGCGGAGGAGATGTCGAGGGCACTGCGCTTGTGGGTGCCCTTGAAGAGGAGGTGCTCCAGGTAGTGCGTGGCGCCGTTGAGGGTGGGCGTCTCGTCCCGGGAGCCGACGTTCGCCCAGATGCCGAAGGTGGCGGAGCGGACGGAGGGCAGCGTCTCGGTGACGACGCGCAGGCCGCCGGGCAGGACGGTGCGCCGGACGGTGCCGATGCCGTTCTGCCCCTTGAGCAGGGTTTGGGTACGGGCGACGGCCCGCCCCTCCGAAGAGGGGCGGGCCGTCACACGCGAACTACGCGACGTCACTTGTCGGAGTCGTCCTTGTCAGCGTCGTCACCGGCGGCCTCGCCGTCGATCACGGGGATCAGGGAGAGCTTGCCGCGCTGGTCGATCTCGGCGATCTCGACCTGCACCTTGGTGCCGACCGCGAGCACGTCCTCGACGTTCTCCACGCGCTTGCCACCGGCGAGCTTGCGGATCTGCGAGATGTGCAGCAGGCCGTCCTTGCCGGGCATCAGGGAGACGAAGGCACCGAAGGTGGTGGTCTTGACGACCGTACCCAGGTAGCGTTCGCCGACCTCCGGCATGGTCGGGTTGGCGATCGCGTTGATCGTGGCGCGGGCGGCCTCGGCGGCCGGGCCGTCGGAGGCACCGATGTAGATGGTGCCGTCGTCCTCGATCGTGATCTCGGCGCCGGTGTCCTCCTGGATCTGGTTGATCATCTTGCCCTTGGGGCCGATGACCTCACCGATCTTGTCCACGGGGATCTTGACGGTGATGATCCGCGGGGCGAACGGGGACATCGCGTCCGGCGTGTCGATCGCTTCCATCATCACGTCGAGGATGTGGAGGCGGGCGTCGCGGGCCTGGGTGAGGGCCGCGGCCAGGACGGAGGCCGGGATGCCGTCCAGCTTGGTGTCGAGCTGGAGGGCGGTGACGAACTCCTTGGTGCCGGCGACCTTGAAGTCCATGTCGCCGAAGGCGTCCTCCGCACCGAGGATGTCGGTGAGGGCGACGTAGTGGGTCTTGCCGTCGATCTCCTGGGAGATCAGGCCCATGGCGATACCGGCGACGGGGGCCTTGAGGGGCACACCGGCGTTCAGCAGCGACATGGTGGAGGCGCAGACCGAGCCCATGGACGTCGAACCGTTGGAGCCGAGGGCCTCGGACACCTGGCGGATCGCGTAGGGGAACTCCTCGCGGGTCGGCAGGACCGGCACGATCGCGCGCTCGGCGAGCGCGCCGTGGCCGATCTCGCGGCGCTTCGGGGAGCCGACGCGGCCGGTCTCGCCGACGGAGTACGGCGGGAAGTTGTAGTTGTGCATGTAGCGCTTGCGGGTCACCGGGGAGAGGGTGTCCAGCTGCTGCTCCATGCGGAGCATGTTGAGGGTGGTGACGCCCAGGATCTGGGTCTCGCCACGCTCGAACAGCGCCGAGCCGTGCACGCGCGGGATGGCCTCGACCTCGGCGGCGAGGGTACGGATGTCCGTGAGCCCGCGGCCGTCGATGCGGACCTTGTCCTTGATGACGCGCTCGCGCACCAGGGCCTTGGTCAGGCTGCGGTAGGCGGCGGAGATCTCCTTCTCGCGGCCCTCGAAGGCCGGGAGGAGCTTCTCGGCGGCGATGTCCTTGACGCGGTCCAGCTCGGCCTCGCGGTCCTGCTTGCCCGCGATGGTCAGCGCCTGGGAGAGGTCGCCCTTGACGGCGGCCGCGAGGGCCTCGTACACGTCGTCCTGGTAGTCCAGGAAGACCGGGAACTCGCCCTCGGGCTTGGCGGCCTTGGCGGCCAGGTCGGCCTGGGCCTTGCAGAGGACCTTGATGAACGGCTTCGCGGCCTCCAGGCCGGAGGCGACGATCTCCTCGGTCGGCGCCTCGGCGCCGCCCTTGACGAGGGCGATGGTCTGCTCCGTGGCCTCGGCCTCGACCATCATGATCGCGACGTCGCCGTCTTCGAGGGTGCGGCCCGCGACGACCATGTCGAAGACGGCGTCCTCAAGCTCGGTGTGCGTCGGGAAGGCCACCCACTGGCCGCGGATCAGCGCGACGCGGACGCCGCCGATCGGGCCGGAGAAGGGCAGGCCGGCCAGCTGGGTGGACGCGGACGCGGCGTTGATCGCGACGACGTCGTACAGGTGGTCGGGGTTGAGCGCCATGACCGTCGCGACGACCTGGATCTCGTTGCGCAGGCCCTTCTTGAAGGACGGGCGCAGCGGGCGGTCGATCAGGCGGCAGGTGAGGATCGCGTCCTCGGAGGGGCGGCCCTCACGGCGGAAGAACGAGCCGGGGATCTTGCCGGCCGCGTACTGGCGCTCCTCGACGTCCACCGTCAGGGGGAAGAAGTCGAGCTGGTCCTTGGGCTTCTTCGACGCGGTGGTGGCGGAAAGCACCATCGTGTCGTCGTCCAGGTAGGCAACGGCGGAGCCGGCGGCCTGGCGGGCCAGGCGGCCCGTCTCGAAGCGGATGGTGCGGGTGCCGAAGGAGCCGTTGTCAATGACGGCCTCGGCGTAGTGGGTCTCGTTCTCCACTAGCGTTTTCTCCATTTTCGTCGTCTCCGTCCACCACCCGTGTGGTGGGGGACGGTTTCGGAGAAGCGCTCCTGGCGTGCGGGCCGGTCTTCGATCGAAGCACCCGGTTCCGATCCCCGTCACGGGGATTTCCGGATGCCACTACCGAGGACCGGCGGCGTAGGGAGGGCGCTCCTCCTCTTCGGTCGTGCGCTGTGTCCAGACTACAAAGCGTCCGGTACGTCGCGCACGTACAGCAAAGGGAGCGGCCCCATCGGTGTGGGAACCGCTCCCTTCACAGCGTCTTTACTTGGCGCCGGCCGCACCGCGACGGATGCCGAGGCGCTCGACCAGCGTACGGAAGCGCTGGATGTCCTTCTTGGCCAGGTACTGCAGCAGGCGGCGACGCTGGCCGACCAGGATCAGCAGACCACGACGGGAGTGGTGGTCGTGCTTGTGGGCCTTCAGGTGCTCGGTCAGGTCCGAGATGCGGCGGGAGAGCATCGCGACCTGGACCTCGGGAGAGCCGGTGTCGCCCTCCTTGGCACCGAACTCTGCGATGATCTGCTTCTTCGTAGCGGCGTCGAGCGGCACGCGTACTCCTCGTTTTGGTCTTCGTAGCCACCGAGTGCCCCAGGTCGAATTCTCTGGGGATCTTCCGTAACTCGGGAGGCGGGGTCCGCTGAGCGCAGCCTCCAGAGCAGGTCCGGGGGCGCGTACACAAACGGCCGTCACACAGCGTACCAGGCTGCCGGGTCGCGCCGTCTCAGCTGGTGAGAGACCGGGCGCGGCCGTAGACGTCGAGCACGGCCAGGGCCAGCGGGACCAGGCTGAGCAGTACTGCGGCCTCGGTGAGGTCGAGCAGCCGTCCCCAGAAGGGTGACAGGCCCTTGCGGGGGATGACAAGCGCAATTCCCGCGAGGAGGGCCGCGCCGGCGGCGACGGCGGCGGAGAGCCAGATCGTACGGAGGTCCAGGCCGCCGCGGTCGTGGTAGCGCACGAAGTCGAACATCAGATCGGCGGGCGGGTGCAGTGCGAGGCCCAGGATCAGCAGCGCGACGGAGGCCAGGCCGGCGACGAGGGCGCAGGCCACCTGGGAGGTGTACCGGAAGAGCCGGGCCCGCAGCAGCATGGCCAGGCCCGCGGCCAGGGCCAGCAGCCGGCCCCAGGTGCCGTCCGAGAAGCCGAGGACGGCGGCCGAGCCCACGACCACGGCGGCGCAGCCCCCGACCAGGCCGAGGAGCATCTCGTGGCCGCGGCGGGCCTGCGCGGCGATCTGCTCGGCGTCGAGCGGGGCGGCCGGGTCGTGCCCGGGGGCGGCGGGGGCGTCCGGGTCGGCGCCGGAGGCGGTCTCGTAGCGGTCCGGGCTCGCCGTGTACTCGACGTACTCGGCCGCACTGCGCGGGGCGGCGTACCCGATGGGCAGCCGGGCGAAGCGGGCCGAGAGGCCGGGGAGGAAGGCGACGAGCCCGATGGCGACGGGGGCGCAGACGGCGGCGGTCGCGGTGGCGGAGGCCCCGGCGGCGATGGCGGCGAAGGTGGCCAGGCTCCCGGTGGCGGCGAGGAAGGTGGCCGCGACGAAGGGGGCGTCGCCGTCCGGGATGAGTGCGACGAGGGCGACGGAGGCGACGAGGACGCAGAGGCAGCCGAGCAGGAACTGCAGGCGGCCCGGCCCCTGGCCCGCGCCGGCGGCGACGATGCCGGATCCGGCGATCAGCAGGTGCGGCAGGCCGCCGAGGCCGAGCGCGACTGCGGAGCCGCGGTCGCGGTAGACGCGGGCGCGCACCCCGGCGGCGGCGGTGAGCAGGAGGCCCACGGCCCCCGCGATGATCCCCGGCAGGCCGTGCATGTCGTGCCGCAGGGGATCGGCGTACCAGAGGACGAACCCGAGCAGGACGAGCAGCAGGGCGGCGCCGGCCAGGCCCGCCCCGCGCAGCATGTCGTCGCTCCAGCGGTGCCGGTCGCGCACGACCGCCGCGGCGACCGCGTCGGAGACGTCGTCGAAGACGGCCGGCGGCAGGGACTCGGCGAAGGGGCGCAGGCTGAGCACCTCGCCGTCGAGCACCTGCTGGGCGGCGAGGGTGCGGGCGCCGTCGAGGACGGTGCCGGAGCGGCGCACGAGGTGGAATCCGGTGGGGGCGCCGACGGGCTGGGTCTGGCCGGTGAGGCGCAGCAGCTCCGGGTAGACGTCGGCGACGGCGATGTCCTCGGGGAGGGCGACGTCGATGCGGCTGTCGGGAGCCACGACGGTGACCCTGCAGAACCCCGTCGCCTCGGCCGTACTCACCTGTGGGACCCCCCTGGTTGGCGCCGGTGGCGGCGTCCGATTCGCGGATGCGCATGCTGCGCGCGTCACCCTACCCGGCGGGGGTGCGACTGTCGGCAAGTAGGATCACCGGGCGCGGAGGAGTCCCCCTCCACGCCCGGGACTTGGGGGCGCCGGTTGCGGCGTCCCGTCCGTTTTCAAGGGATTGATGCTCCGGTGAGCCAGATCGTCGTCAAACGCCCGCCCCGGTCCCTGCCGCCCGAGGTGCCTTCGGACGACCTGAGACTGGAGGCTCCGCCGGAACTCCCGCGGGGGCAGCAGGAGGGCATGCTGATGCAGCTCCTGCCGATGCTCGGCATGGGCTCGTCGGTCGTCTTCTTCTTCATGCCGGGTGCGGCGCCGTTCATGCGCATCATGGGCGTGCTGATGCTGGCGTCGACGGTGGGCATGGTCATAGCCCAGCTGGTGCGCTTCCGGCGCGGTACGCAGGGGCAAATGGCGGACGTACGCCGGGACTACCTCAAGTACCTCGCGCAGACGCGCCGTCAGGTGCGCAGGACCGCACGGGCGCAGCGTGACGCGCAGCTGTACCTGCACCCGGCGCCCGAGCAGCTGTGGTCGGTGGTGGCGGAGGGCTCGCGGCTGTGGGAACGGCGGGTGGGCGACGCGGACTTCGGCCAGGCCCGGCTGGGCCTGGGCGCGCAGCGGCTCGCGACGGCCCTGGTGGCTCCGGACACGGCTCCGGTGGACGAGCTGGAGCCGCTGACGGCGGGCGCGATGCAGCGGTTCCTGAAGGTGCACTCCTCGCTGGACGGGCTGCCGGTGGCGCTGTCGATCCGGGCGTTCTACCACGTGACGGTGTCCGGGGAGCCGGAGTCGGCGCGCGGTACGGCGCGGGCGCTGGTGGCGCAGCTGGCGACGCTGCACTCCCCCGAGGACCTGGTGGTGGCGGTGGTGGCCGCGCCGGGGGCGGTGCCGTCGTGGGACTGGGTGAAGTGGCTGCCGCACACGCAGGTGCCGGGCCGGGTCGACGGGGCGGGCACGAAGCGGCTGTTCGGCGATGACCTCGGTGAGCTGGAGGAGCTGCTGGGCCCGCGGCTGGAGGGGCGGTCGCGGTTCAGCCGCGAGGGGTCCCCGGTGCTGGACCAGCCGCACCTGATGGTGGTCCTCGACGGTGGACTGGTGCCGCCGGACTCGGTGTTCGCGGCCGCCGAGGGCCTCCAGGGCGTGACCATCGTGGAGGTGGTCGCGGGCGAGCTGGACGAGCCGCGTGGCGGTCTGTCGGTCGTGGTGCGGCCAGGCCGGCTGCGGCTGGAGTCGGGCGCGGGCGTCGTGTACGAGGGCACGCCGGACGTCCTGTCGCTGCCGGCGGCGGAGGCCCTGGCGCGTCAGCTGGCGCCGCTGCGCACGGGTGGCGGGGACGACGACGAACCGCTGCTGGCGAACCTGGACTTCACCGACCTGCTGAACCTGGGCGACGCGGCGGCCGTCGACGTGGCGCGGACCTGGCGGCCGCGTTCGGCCGGCGAGCGGCTGCGCGTGCCGATCGGTGTGGGCGAGGACGGCGCGCCGGTGATGCTGGACCTGAAGGAGGCCGCGCAGGAGGGCATGGGCCCGCACGGCCTGTGCGTGGGGGCGACCGGTTCGGGCAAGTCGGAGCTGTTGCGCACGCTGGTGCTGGGGCTGGCGGTGACGCACACCTCGGAGACGCTGAACTTCGTGCTCGCCGACTTCAAGGGCGGTGCCACCTTCACCGGGATGGGGCAGATGCCGCACGTCGCGGCGGTGATCACCAACCTGGCGGACGACCTCACGCTGGTGGACCGGATGGGCGACTCGATCCGCGGGGAGCTCCAGCGCCGTCAGGAGCTGCTGCGCTCGGCGGGCAACTACGCGAACATCCACGACTACGAGAAGGCCCGCGCGGCGGGCGCCCCGCTGGAGCCGCTGGCCTCGCTGGTGCTGGTCATCGACGAGTTCTCCGAGCTGCTCACGGCGAAGCCCGACTTCATCGACATGTTCATCCAGATCGGCCGCATCGGCCGTTCGCTGGGCGTGCACCTGCTGCTGGCCTCGCAGCGGCTGGAGGAGGGCAAGCTGCGCGGACTGGACACGTACCTGTCGTACCGGATCGGCCTGCGGACCTTCTCGGCGGCGGAGTCGCGCACGGCGATCGGCGTGCCGGACGCGTACCACCTGCCGTCGGTGCCCGGTTCGGGGTACCTGAAGTTCGGCACGGACGAGATGACCCGCTTCAAGGCGGCCTACGTGTCGGGCACCTACCGTTCGGGCGGGCCGGACCTGTCGGCGGGGCCGTTCCCGGTGGAGCGGCGGCCGGTGCTGTTCACGGCGGCCCCGGTGCCGGTGGTGTACGCGGCCCCGGACCCGGCGTACCTGGCGGCGGGCGCGGTCCGGGAGGACGACGCGCTCGCGGACACGGTGCTCGACGTGATCGTGGGCCGGCTGGAGGGGCAGGGGGTGCCGGCGCACCAGGTGTGGCTGCCGCCGCTGGACCAGGCGCCGCCGCTGGACCAGCTGCTGCCGGCGCTGGCCCCGTCGGCGGAGCGGGGGCTGCACGCGCAGGGGTACACCCGGCCCGGTGGGCTGGTCGTTCCGCTCGGTCTGATCGACAAACCCTTCGAGCAGCGCCGCGAGGTGCTCTACCGGGACTTCTCGGGGGCGGCGGGCCACATGATGGTGGTCGGCGGTCCGCAGTCGGGCAAGTCGACGCTGATGCGGACGCTGATCTCGGCGTTCGCGCTCACGCACACCCCGCGCGAGGTGCAGTTCTACGGGCTGGACTTCGGCGGCGGCGGTCTGTCCGCGGTGTCGGAGCTGCCGCACGTGGGCGGGATCGCCTCCCGGCTCGATCCGGAGCGGGTGCGGCGTACGGTCGCGGAGGTGGCGGGGGTCCTCAACCGGCGCGAGGAGTTCTTCCGGGCGAACGGCATCGACTCCGTCGCCACCTACCGGCGGCGGCGCGCGGCGGGCGAGCTGCCCGGCGAGGCGTGGGGCGACGTGTTCCTGATCGTCGACGGCTGGGGCGGTTTCCGCACCGAGTACGAGGGCCTGGAGCCGGTGGTCACGGACATCGCGTCCCGTGGTCTGGGCTACGGGATCCACGTGGTGGTCACGGCGGCCCGGTACATGGAGGTGCGGGCCGCGCTGAAGGACCAGATGCTGGGCCGGCTGGAGCTGCGGCTCGGCGACGTGATGGACTCCGAGTTCGACCGGCGGGTCGCGGCCAACGTGCCGACGGGGATGCCGGGACGCGGCCAGGTGCCGGAGAAGCTGCACTTCCTGGGCGCCCTGCCGCGCGTCGACGGCGCACACGACCCCGACAGCCTCTCTGAGGCCACGGCCGCCTTCGTGGCGGCGGTGCGCTCGGGCTGGTCGGGGCCGGCGGCTCCGGGCGTACGGCTGCTGCCGCGGCTGCTGCACGCGGACCGGCTGCCCAAGGGCGGGGAGTTCCCGGAGCGCGGGATCGCGATCGGCATCGACGAGACCGCGCTGGAGCCGGTGTTCGTCGACTTCGAGACGGACCCCTTCTTCCTGGTGTTCGGCGAGAGCGAGTCCGGGAAGACGAACCTGCTGCGGCTCATCGCCCGGCAGATCGCCGACCGGTACTCCCCGGACCAGGCCAAACTGGTCGTGGGCGACTACCGGCGCGGGCTGCTGGGGGCGCTGCCGGAGGAGCACCTGCTGGAGTACGCGCCGATGGCGGGCTCCCTGCAGATGCACATGGAGGCGCTGGGCGGGGTGTTCTCGCGCCGGCAGCCGCCCACCGACGTCACCCCGCAGCAGCTGCGCGACCGCAGCTGGTGGACGGGCCCGGACGTGTACATCGTGATCGACGACTACGACCTGGTCGCGACGAGCCAGGGCAATCCGCTGGCGCAGCTCGTGGAGTTCCTGCCGTTCGCCCGGGACACGGGCGTCCGCTTCATCATCGCGCGCAGCTCGGCGGGGGCCTCCCGGGCGCTGTACGAGCCCTTCATGCAGCGGATCAAGGAGCTGGGCGCGCAGGGCGTGGTGCTGTCGGGCGACCCCTCCGAGGGCGATCTGCTGGGCACCGTACGCCCGCGGCCGATGCCGCCGGGCCGCGGCTGGTTCGTCTCGCGCAGGCGCGGCACGTCGCTCGTGCAGCTCGGGCGGATGCCGGGGCTGTGAGGGCCGGTGCGGCCCGGCCGGGTGCGGGGTGATCATCGGGAAACGCTCCCCCGCGCCGGCCGCCAGCACCGATAATCGGCAGACCGCGGGAGCACCGCACCACCGAGGGAAGGGCCGCACATGGGCACCCAGCAGGAGAAGGACGAGCTGTACGCGCTCGACATCAGCGGCGTCGAATGGCAGGGCCCGCCCGGGACCAGCCCGGACGAGGAGCGGGTCGAGATCGCCAAACTGCCCGAGGGCGCGGTGGCGATGCGGTCCTCGCTGGACCGCGACACGGTGCTGCGGTACACGGCGGCCGAATGGGAGGCCTTCGTCCTGGGGGCCCGGGACGGGGAGTTCGACCTCACCTGAGGGTGGTCGCGCATGCGCGAAGGGGGCGCGCCCCGGGTGGGCGCGCCCCCTTCGCGCGGGCGCCGTGCCGGTGGGTACCGGGCTCAGAAGGCCTCGGTGAACAGGCGCGAGGCCTTCACGTCGGTGGCACGGTAGTCGCCCTTGCCGCGCTCGATGATCTGGGCGACCTTTTCGAGCTCCTGCTGCATGTGGTCGGCGCGGCGGTGGTACTTCGTCTGGAGGTTGACGTACTCCAGGTGCGCCTCACCGTCCCAGGTGTCGGTGACGACCTTCACGGCCGCCTCCATCTCGTCGAGGTCCTTGAGGATGTTCTTCGAGACGACGCGGATGCGGTCCGCCATCTGCTGGACGCTCTCGTACCGTACCCGGGTGTGGCCGTCGGTGCCGGACATGATCTTCTCCTTCGCGGTGGGGTTGCTGGGGACGGCGCCGGACTCAGATGCCGTCGAGGCCCGAACGGCCGCCGCTGCCGCCGCCGATCGAGTTGAACGCGGCGCGCACCTCGTCGTCCTGGGCGTTGGTCAGGTTCTTGGTCTGCGAGACGGCGTTGTGCAGCACGCCGAGCAGGCGGCGGATCTCGTCGTGGTCGATGTTGAGGTCCGACTGGGCCTTCTTGAAGCCCTCGGCACCCACACCGGTCCAGCCCGCGCTGACGGTGGCCAGGATGTCGGCCAGCTCGCGGGACTGCGTGGTCACGGCGTTGGCCGTCTCGGAGATCTTGTTGGCCGCCTTGACGACCGGATCGTCCGCAAGACCGAAGTTGTTCGTCATCCGAAGCTCCTCACTTCTCAATTCCCCGGCAGAACCGGCGGATTGCAGGGCGGAGCGGACCTTCGCGGCGCGGAATTCCAGCCACGCGCAACGCACTTCCCCCTCCGCTTCACGAATCCCCCGATCACAGTCGTGAAGCCTGCGGTCACTCTAGCCAGTTCGGGTTCCGCGCCCAACACCGGTGGGCCGTCACCGTAGATGAACCGTTACCGTTCACTGCAAAGGGTGTCGGCGGCGTCGGCGGGCCTCGCGGACGACCGTCGCGGTGGCGGCGATGACGGCGATGAGCACGGCGCCGACGCCCAGAGCGTACGTGCCGATCCGCTCCTCGCGCTCCTGGACGGTCTCCGACAGGGCGAGTTCGGCGGCCCGGGGCGCGGCCGCCGGGGGCGGGCCCGGGTCGGGGACGGGGGCCCGGGGAGCCTCGCGGTCCTGGGTGACGGCGCGGACCGGGTCCACCACACCCCATCCGACGTAGTCGTCACGGCCGTTGACGGCGCGCTCGGCGGTGTTCTGGATCTGCCAGACCACCTCCTGCGGGGTCCACTGCGGGTGCTCGGCGCGCAGCAGGGCCGCGACCCCGGCCACGTAGGGGGCGGAGAAGCTGGTGCCGTTGTCGATGCACTGGCCGAAGCCGGGGACGGTGGAGACCATGTCGACACCGGGGGCGGCGACGCCGATGAAGTCGCCGGGCTGGGAGAACGCGGCGCGTTCGTTGTTGCGGTCGGAGGAGGCCACGGCCAGGACCCCGGGGAAGGCTGCGGGATAGGTGCGGCGCTTCTGGCCGGTCAGGCCGTCGTTGCCGGCCGAGGCGACGACCACCGCCTTGGCGTCCAGGGCCCGCTGGACGGCCTTGCCCAGGTCGGAGTCGGGGGTGAGCGGGGCGTCGGTGTCCTGGGAGATGTTGATGACCTGGGCGCCCTTGGCCACCGCGTGGTCGATGGCCTGGGCGAGGGTGGCGGCGTTGCCGTTGCCCTGGCCGTCGTTCTGCCGGATGGGGATGACGGTGGCCTCGGGGGCGAGGCCGACGAAGCCGGTGCCCTCCTGGGGGCGGGCCGCGATCAGGCCGGCGACCTTGGTGCCGTGCCCGACGGTGTCGTTGGTGCCGTCGCCGCCCTTGGGGTCGAGGAAGTCCCGGCCGGCACCGGGATCGAGGGCGCCGGAGAGCTGCGGGTTGGCGCGGTCCACGCCGGTGTCGATGACGGCGACGCGGACGCCCTTGCCCTTGGTCCGCGCCCACAGCGCGTCCAGCATGAGCCGCTGGAGGGCCCAGGGCCGGTCGGCGATCTGCTTCTTCATGGGGAAGGTGCACTCCCCCGCCCCGGCGAGCCGCAGGGCGTACGGGGGTGGCGGCGGCGCGGACCGGGCGCCGGGCGCGGCGCCGGCACCGGCACCGGCACCGGCACCGGCACCGCACGCCGCGACGAGGGCGAGCGCGGCGCCCGCCAGGACGGCGCGGGGCGTCTGCGGCACGGACGGCCTCCTCATGAACCCTGCGGCTGACGGGCGGAGTTGGTGTCGAGGCGGGGTCCCTTGGAGAGGAACTCCGACCAGGCGATCGGCACCATGGCGGGCACGACCCCGCCGTAGCCGAGCCGGATCTGCGCCTGACTGGCCTCGGGACGGCCGTCGCCGCCCCCGCCCGGGGCCTGCGGGTCGGGCGCGCCGATCTTCGACTGCGCGGCGTCGCTGTCGCCGTTGGCCTGGACTGCGTAGCGCAGGCCGGTGTCGGTGACCAGGAACAGCGACCCGCCGGCGGTGGTCTGGCGGCCCTGGACCTGGGTGTAGAGCAGTCCGGTTCCGGGGGTGACGTAGGAACTGGTGCCGCTCGCGGCGATGTCGACGGGGAAGCCGGTCCCGGCCCAGGTGCTCAGCGTCTGGTTGCCCTGCCCGTCGACCGAGCGCAGCACGTTGCAGACGGTGTCGCGCCGTTCGGCGCCCTGCGGGGCGCCCGGGGTGTCGGCGACCCGGTTGACCTGCGGTCCGCGCTTGCGCGGCCAGCGGGCCTCCTCCTTGAAGGGGGTGGCGTCGGGGCCCAGGGACTGCAGGTCGATCTCGTGGGCCTTGCCGTGCATGTTGAGGCTGTCGGTGGCGGGCGAGGAGATCAGCAGCCAGGCCACGAACTCCGAGACGGGGGCGACCCGGTCGGGCAGGACGACGTAGTGCTGCGTTCCGGAGCCGGTCTGGGCGGTCAGCACCATGCCGACCCTGGCGTCGGCCGCGCCCAGGCCCGGTACCGCCGCGTTCGCGCCCGGGGTGCCGGGCAGTTGCGGGAAGGCCAGGTCGTCGCCCGCGTTGAGGGTGGCGAGCCACTCCGCGGTGACCGGCTGCGGGGTGGCGCCGGTGCCGACGAGGGCCGTGGTGAGGGTCGCGGAGTCCGGCCTGCCCTCCGGGAAGCGATACCTGGTCCCGGCAGCGTCCACGAGGAAGCGCTCCTTGGCCCCGCCGGTGCTCTGCACGTACAGCACCTGGCCGTCGGCGGTGCGGCGCGCGTCGTCGAGCAGTCCGGCCTCGCGGTCGGCGAGGACGAACGCCGCAGTCTGGACGCCCCGGCCGTTGCCGCCGGGCTGCTGGCAGACGGCCCAGCGCTTGGCCTTGCCCGCGTCCTGCTTCGCGGGGAGCCGGTCGGGGGCGTAGGGGATGCCGATGATGGGGCCGCGCGGGGGTTTGCCCGCGTCGAGCACCTTGTCCTCGACCTGGACGACCTTGAACTTCTGCGGGTCGAGGAGGAGCCGCGCGGAGGCCAGGTTCAGCACGGGGTGCAGCCGGGTCTGGTCCTTGCCGCCGACCTTGGTGGTCAGGACCACGTACCGGGTCGTCGACTGCCTGCCGACGATGACGGTCGCGCCGGGCTCGTCCCAGCCCTTGGGGGCCTGTGGCCGGAACATGCCCCAGGCTCCGAAGCCCGCGACCACGAGCGCCCCGATCACGACCCCGGGCACGACGGCGCGCAGCGGCCTGGGGGCGCCCTCCTCGGTACCGGTGGCCGAGGGCTGCAGGAACGCTGCCACCGTGCGCCGCTTCGCGAAGGTGTACGCGTTGAGCTCATCACGTCGTGATGCCATGACCGCCTGCTTCTCCCCGCACGGCCCGGTCGGTGGGTCCGTTCCCCGGGCCTTGGTTGTCGGACCGGGGACCTACTATGCCTCTTGACGGAGGGTCGGCCGGGGGCGGGTAGGCTGGGAAGTCGGCTCAGCGCCTTCCGGACCGGGGCGGTCAGGACTTGTCGGGGTGGATCGTGGAGGTTCCGGAGCGGGCGGCCGCTGCCGCACGGTGCCGGACGCGCCGGGTCCGCCCCCTTGATGGGGAGGTGCGCGAGTGAGGGCCACCGTGACGGAGCCGCAGGCGGCCTCGGCCGCGCCCGTACGGAGCGCCGTGACGCCGCATCCGAGGTCGGGCCCGGGCCGGTTCGGACCGTTCCGGCTGCAACAGCTGGTGCTCCTCCAACTCGCGGCGGCCGTACTGCTCGTGGCGTGGGTGGTGGAGCCGCTGCTGCTGGTGCCCGCCGGCGTCCTGGCCCTCGTCCTGGTACTGCTGGCCGTCGTACGCCGCCACCAGCGGTCCCTGCCCGAGTGGATCGGCGGCGCGCTCGCGCTGCGGGCCCGGCGCCGCAGGGCCGCGTCGCTCGCGGTGCCCGCGGGGACCGAGCCGGGGCTGGCTCCGCTGGTCGAGGCCGATCCGGCGCTTCGGACGCTGACCTTCAGCGACCGTGACCGGCGGCCGGTGGGCATGGTCGGCGACGGGACCTTCCTGACGGCCGTGGTCCAGGTGGACATGGACGCCACCGCGCTGCGCCCGGACCGGGGGGCGCGGCCGCTGCCGCTGTCCGCCGTACGGGACGTCCTCGAAGTGGACGGCATCCGGCTGGAGTCGGCGCAGCTCGTCCAGCACACGCAGCCCGCCCCGGCCCCGCACCTGCCCGCCCGGTCGATGGCGGCGCTCAACTACGCCCCGCTCCAGGCCCGGACGGGCACCCCGGCCGTGCGGCTGACGTGGATCGCGCTCAAGCTCGACCCCGAACTGTGCCCGGAGGCCGTCGCCGCCCGCGGCGGCGGTCTGGCGGGGGCGCAGCGGTGTCTGGTGCGGGTCGCGGACCAGCTGGCGAGCCGGCTGGCCGGGGCCGGGTTCCGGGCCGCCGTGCTGACGGAGCAGGAGCTGACGGGCGCGCTCGCGACCTCCTCCTGCGCGAACCCGATGGCGATCACCCAGGCGGGACGTTCCGCGAGCACCGGCCGGCGCACGGAGGAGACCCCGCGGACCTGGCGCTGCGACGACCGGCGGCACACGACGTACTGGATAGCCCGCTGGCCGCAGTTGGGCGGTACTGGGGCGGCACTGCCGCAGTTCGTGGCCCTGCTGACCTCGCTGCCCGCGCTGGCGACGAACTTCAGCCTGACGATGGCCCCGGCCGAGCGGCAGGGCGTGACGCTGACCGGGCACGTCCGGGTGACCGGGCGCAGCGACGAGGAGCTCGTCGCGGCCCGGCGGGAACTGGAGCGGACCGCGCGGGGCGTGCGGACGGGGCTGGTCCGGCTGGACCGGGAACAGGTGCCGGGGCTGCTGGCCTCGCTGCCGTTGGGAGGAGCGCGGTGACGGGCCCGGCGAGGAGAGCGGTCAGGGGCGGCTTCGGGCTGATCGGGCCGCGCCGGGAGCGGCACGTGGTCCCGGCGGGCGATCTGGACGCGCTGGCGCTGCCCGTCGGGGACGACGGGGTCGTCATCGGGGTGGACGCGGAGGGCCGCCCGGCGGTGCTCGGCGTGAACCGGCCCACGCCGTACGAGGTCACGCTGATCGGCGGGCTGTGGACGGCCCAGGTGCTGGCCCTGCGGACGGCGGCGACCGGGGCCCGGGTCGCGGTCGAGACGGGGCGCGCGCAGGTGTGGTCCGGGCTGGCCCGGGCGGCCGGCGGCGGGCAGCAGTGCGTGACCCTGCACGACGTGGGCCGGGTGCCGCCGCAGGGCGCCTCGGCGGGCAGTCCGGTGCTGGTGGTCCGGGACTGCGGGATGCGGCCGCCGCGCGGAAGGGTGGTGGCGGGGCCGTGGCAGTCCGTGCTGACCCTGCTGCCGTACCTGAGCCCGACGGCTCCGCGGCTGCTGAGGAACTCCTCGCTGGTGGGGGTGCAGCGGGTGTCCCCCGACGAGGCGGAGCGGATCGGCGTGCTGATGGAGCTGCCGCGGGCGGCGGTGGAGTCCCTGCCGACGCTCGGGGACGGGGTGACGCTGTGGTGTACGCCCCGGGACCGGAAGTTCGTGATGACGCAGGGCACGGAAACGGAGACGGGCCTGCTGGGCGCGGCGCGGCGCATCGACTGAACCGACGGGGGCGGTGGTGCGCGATGACGGTTGCTCAGGGCGCGGGTGGCCTGTAGGCAGGAGTACGGGGGCGTGACCTCGGGGGCCGTCGGTCCGCGGGGCGCGATTAGGCTGAGCGCGGGCGCGGCGTCGAGGTGGGCGCCCGACCGGTGTTCGACAGACCAGGAGGACCAGTGAGCGGCGATCGGAACGAGAGGCGCGGCGGGACGTGGGACGTCCCGACGGACGATCAGTCCGACGCGGAGCCCGATGTGACGGGCGAGTTCACCATCGACTACACCCCGCCGGCCTGGTACACGCAGGGCGCGTCGACGCCTGCCGCGCCGGTCCCGGGGCTGCCGGGGCTGCCCGAGGGCAGCGGCTTCGAACCCCACCGGCCGTCGGACGTGGTCTCCCCGCCGACGATGCGGATCGCTCCGCCGGTTCCGCGCACCCCGTCCGACACGCCGCCGCCGGCCGAGACCGCACTGCCCGGGTTCCCGGCCCCGGCGGACGCGGGCACCCCCGTCCTCCCGCCCCAGGGCCCGACCGGCTTCCCGGCCCCGGCCGACACCCCGCCGCCCGCAGCCCCGGCGGACGCCACTCCGCCCGCGTTCCCGGCGCAGGGCCCGGCCGACGCCCCGGCTCCGGCTCCGGCTCCGGCTCCGGCTCCGGCTCCGGCTCCGGCTCCGGCTCCGGCTCCGGCTCCGGCTCCGGCTCCGGCTCCGGCGGACGCTGCGCCGCCCGCGTTCCCGGCGCAAGGTCCGGCCCCCTTCCCGGCCGACCCCCCGGCCGCCGCGCCGTCCGCGTTGCCGGCGCAGGGTCCGGTCCCCTTCCCGACTCCGGCCGACGCCCCGCCGCCGTTCGCAGCCCAGGCCTCTGCGGACGCCGCGCCGCCCGCACACCCGGCTCAGGGCCTGGCGGCCTTCCCGGCCGATGCGCCGCCGTTCGCAGCCCAGGGCCAGGCCCCGGCGGACGCCGCTCCGCCCGCATACGCGGCGCCGAGCCCGACCGGCTCCTCGGCCCCCGCTCCTGCGGACGTCGCGCCGCCCGCGTTCCCGACGCAGGGTCCGGCCGACGCGCCCGCCCACCCGGGCCCGGCCGACGCAGTGCCCGCGTTCCCGGCCCAGGGCCAGGCCCCGGCCGATACCGCTCCGCCCGCATACGTGGCGCAGGGCCCGACCGGCTCCCCGGCCCCGGCCGACGCTCCCGCTGTGCCGTTCCCGGCCGGTTACCCGGCGCAGGGTCCGGTTGACGCCGTGTCCCCCGTCCAGGCCGCGGAGGGGGCGGGTCCGGCGGATTCCTCCGGCTCCGAGGGAGCGGCCCCGGCCGACGCCCCCTTCCGGGTGCCGGTGGTGGAGCCCATCGCCGTGCCCGCGCCGCCGGAGGTGCCGGCCGCGCCCCGGACCGCCACGCCCCCCGAGGGCGTGGCGGTGCCCCAGGACGCCCCGCAGGGTCCGTACGCCGCCGCGCCCTCTCCCGCGGATACTCCGTTCGGGGGACCCGGCGCCGGGGGTGAACTGCCGCCGCTGCCGCCCGCGTTCCCGTCCTCGGGTCCGCCCCAGGGGTACGGGTTCCCGCCCGTCACCCCGCAGCAGCCCCAGGCCCAGCCCCCGCAGGGGTACGGTTTCCCGCCGCCGCAGGCCACCGGGCAGGCCACCCCGCAGGCGGCGCCGCAGGCCCCCGCCCCCTGGCCCCAGCAGGCCGCGCAGCCGCACCCGCAGGGCCCGTACCAGCAGCAGCCCGGCCAGGGCCCCGGCGCGCCGCTGGGCTACACCGCCGCCGTCGAGCTGTCCTCCGACCGCCTGATCCGCGCCAAGCAGAAGCCCAAGCCCACCCGCTCCGGCTTCCGTTTCGGCGGCAAGGCCGCCGAGGCCGACCGCCAGCGGAAGCTCGAACTCATCCGCACCCCGGTGATGTCCTGCTACCGCATCGCCGTCATCAGCCTCAAGGGCGGCGTCGGCAAGACCACGACCACCACCGCCCTCGGTGCGACCCTCGCCACCGAGCGCCAGGACAAGATCCTGGCCATCGACGCGAACCCCGACGCCGGCACCCTCGGCCGCCGCGTCCGCCGCGAGACCGGCGCGACGATCCGCGACCTGGTCCAGGCGATCCCGTACCTGCACTCGTACATGGACATCCGGCGGTTCACCTCGCAGGCCCCCTCGGGCCTGGAGATCATCGCCAATGACGTCGACCCGGCGGTCTCGACGACCTTCAACGACGAGGACTACCGCCGCGTCATCGAGACGCTCGGCCGCCAGTACCCGATCATCCTCACCGACTCGGGCACCGGACTCCTCTACTCCGCCATGCGCGGGGTCCTGGACCTGGCCGATCAGCTGATCATCATCTCGACCCCGTCGGTGGACGGCGCGAGCAGCGCCAGCACCACCCTCGACTGGCTGTCCGCCCACGGGTACGCGGACCTGGTCTCGCGCTCCCTCACCGTCATCTCCGGGGTCCGCGAGACCGCCAAGATGATCAAGGTCGAGGACATCGTGCAGCACTTCGAGACCCGCTGCCGCGGGGTCGTCGTGGTGCCCTTCGACGAACACCTGGCGGCCGGCGCCGAGGTGGACCTGGACCTGATGCGGCCCAAGACGCGGGAGGCGTACTTCACGCTCTCCGCGCTGGTCGCCGAGGACTTCGTCCGTGCGCAGCAGCAGGGCGCGCAGGCGCACTGGGGCGGACCCCAGCAGCACCAGCAGCACCCGCAAGCCCCGCAGCCCCAGCAGCAGCCGTACCCCCAGCAGGCACCGCAGGCCCCGCAGGCCCCGGCCCCGCAGCCGGCGGGCCCGTACCAGCAGCCCCAGCAGCAGCCCCCGTACGGCGGCCAGCCCTACCCGCAGCCCGGCCAGCCCTGGCAGCAGCCCCCGGGCCAGCCCCCGCGCGACCCGCGCCTCGGCTGAGAGCGAGAGGGCCCGTACCGTCCCCAGGACGGTACGGGCCCTCTCGGCTCGCGCGGCGCGTCAGCGCTCGGAGTCGTACGCCTCCGTCAGCACCCGCGCCCGCTTCACGTCGTCGGCGATCGCCTCCAGCAGCCCGTCAAGCGACTCGAACTTCGCCATGCCCCGCACGTACGCGAGGAAGTCGACGGACACGTGCATCCCGTACAGGTCCAGCCCCACGCGGTCGATCGCGTACGCCTCGACGGTCCGCTCGGTGGCGTCGAACTGCACGTTCGTGCCGACCGAGATCGCCGCCGGCATCCGCTCGCCGTCCGCCGTCAGCCAGCCCGCGTACACCCCGTCGGCCGGGATCGCGGTGTGCGGCTGGGTCTCGACGTTCGCCGTGGGGTAACCGAGCTCGCGGCCGCGCTGCGCACCGCGCACCACGACGCCCTCGACCCGGTGCGGGCGGCCGAGGATCTCGGCGGCGCCGTCCATGTCCCCCTCGGCGACGAGCCTGCGCGCGAGGGTGGACGAGAACGGCACCCCGCCGCCCGCCTCGCCGCGCTCCACCAGGTCCACGACCTCGACCTCGTAGTCGTACGTGGCGCCCAGCTCGGTCAGGAAGTCGACGTTCCCGGCGGCCCGGTGGCCGAAGCGGAAGTTCGGGCCCTCGATGACGGCGCGCGCGTGCAGCTTGTCGACCAGCACCTTCACGATGAAGTCGGCCGGGGACAGCTGCGAGAACTCCGCCGTGAAGGGCAGGATCAGCAGTGCGTCGACCCCGAGACCGGCCATCAGTTCGGCACGGCGGTCGTAGGGGGCCAGGATCGGCGGGTGGCTGCCCGGCCGGACCACCTCGCTGGGGTGCGGGCTGAAGGTGACGACCACCGAGGGCACGCCGAGGGCCCGCGCCTTCTCCACGGCCCGCCCGATGATCAGCTGGTGTCCCCGGTGCACACCGTCGTAGGAGCCGATGGTGACGACGCTGCGTCCCCAGTCCTGGGGGATGTCCTCCAAGCCACGCCAGCGCTGCACTGTGACCGCTCCTCGCCCGAACCCGTGTAGTCCCTGTACTGATTGCCGATTGCAGGTCTAAGACTGCCATGCCGGTGGCCGGGGCCCCGCATCGGCGTCCGGCTCAGGGGCGGGCCGCCTCATGTGACGTCAGGGGCGGCCCTGCTGAGGGTCTCCACGGTACGCCGGGCACCGGGTCCGAGGAGGGCCGCGGCATCCGCCTCCGCGTCCGTGAGCCAGCGGGCGACCAGCGCCCCGAACGCCGGATCGGCCCGGGCCAGCTCCACCGTGCGGTGCTCGAACACCACGGGCCCGCCGGGGGCCCGCAGCAGCCGGCGGCCGGTCCGCCGCAGCAGCTCCCGGGTGCGCTCCTCGGGGCGTACGGGGGCCGCGGCGGCGAGGGCCTCCAGGAAGGTGCCCAGGACCGACGGATCTTCCTCCTCGCGCAGCAGTACGTCGGCCAGCTCGCCGCGCAGCGTCCGCGAGGGCTCCCCGCCCGGCGCCGCCAGTACGCGGGCCAGCTCGGACCGCACCGCCGAGGGGGCCGTGCGCAGGAGGTCCAGGACGAGGGCGCGCAGCACGGGCCCGGCGGCCGGGCCCTGTTCCAGGCGCCGGTCGACGAACGCGGCGGCGTGCGGGGCGTCCTCGGGGTGGCCGGCCAGGTGGTCCCGTACGAGGTCGCCCGCGCGCCGGGCCAGCCCGGGAGTGGTCAGCGCGGCCAGCGCGCGCAGCACCTCGCCGTCGGCGCGGGCCCGCAGGGCGGCGAACACGGCGTCCGGGTCGGGGAGTACGGGCAGGGCCGCGACCAGTGCGGAGGCGGGCAGCCGGGCTCCGCTGCCGGGGTCGCGGAAGCAGTCGAGGGCATCGGGCAGGTAGCGGGCCCGCACCTGGGGGTCGCGCAGCAGCACGGCGAGGGCGCTGCCGTGCAGGGGGGCGTCGCCGGGGCGGGCGAGCAGCGCCTGGGCGGCGTGGCGCAGCAGCTCCCGGTCGGCGGTGCTGCGCACGTGGGGGGCGGTCGCGAGGCCGTACGCGGCCGCGGCCACGCGGCGGCCGGGGCGCTCGTCGTGTGCCCAGCGGTGGACGGCGCGGGACAGGGCGGAGGGCTCGTCCTCGGCGAGGACGGCGAGCAGTTCGTCGGCGCGGGGGTGTCCGGCGCCGACGAGGGCCTCGGTGAGGTCGTCGACGGCCAGCGCCCGGTGGGTGTGCAGGAGGGCCTGGGCGGCGGTGGCCACGGTGGCTCCGGGGCGGCCGCGCAAGCGGCGTTCGTCGGTGAACCAGGCGCAGACCAGCGGCAGGACGAGCCGCGGGGCGCGGACGAGACGGCGGGCGGCGGCCTCCAGGTAGTGGTGGTCGGAGGGCAGCAGGCGGCGCAGCAGGTCGAGCCGGTCGGACTCGGGCAGCCGGAGCCGGTTCCAGAACCAGCCGCCGAACTCCCCGGGGCCCGCGCGGGCCACGTGCTCGGCGAGGGCGTGCAGGACGGGGAGGTGGGGGGCGGCGTCGGGGGCCCCGAGCAGGGTGCCGCGCAGCAGCCGGGCGGCCCACCAGACGCGGTCGGGGTGGACGGGGCCGTCCGGCTCCGCCGGCTGTTCCGTGAAGCTGTTGAGGGCGCCGACCAGGCGGTTCAGCACACCCCGGGTCTCGGCGGTCGGGAGCCGCCGCAGGGCCTCCAGGACGGGCCCGATGCGGTGCCGGGGCACGGGCGGCCCGGGAGTGGCGGGGCCGTGGTGGACGAGGGCGTCAAGGGCGGTGGGGACGTCGAGGTGGGCCGCCTGGAGCCAGTCGGAGAGCTCCTCGTGGGCGAAGCGGTAGCCGGGGCCGGCGGGGACGAGGAGGCCCTCGGTGAGGACGGCGGAGGCCCAGCCGGTGCGCCAGGGGAACAGTTCCTCGAAGGAGGCCCGGTCCAGCTGGCCCTGCCCGGGGCCGAGGCAGCGCCGGGCGGCCTCGTGCACCCGCCCGGCCACCCGCGCGGCAAGCCGCCGCACCCCGGGCCCGTACACCACCCCCAGCCCGCCACTCACGGGCCCCGGGTCCCGACCCCCGTCCCACGGACGGCCCGCGCCGTCGCCACCGGCCCCCGCGGGTCCCGGGGCACGACCCTGGGCTCCCGGATTACCCGAGTCACAGCCATCGGCACCCGCGGGTCCGGGGTCCCGGCCCCCGTCCCATGCACCATCCAGGCCACGGTCACCGGCCCCTGCGGGCCCCGGGTCGCGACCCTGGGCCCCCGGACGACCCGCGCCACGGCCCTCGGCCCATGGACGGCCCGCGTCACAGTCGTCGGCACCCGTAGGTCCCGAGGCAGGGCCATCGGCCCGTGGTTGGCCCGGGGCGCCGGCCCATGCCGGGTCGGTGCCGGGCCTCGCCCCGGCGCGGTGGGCGCCGGTGGTCCGGGTCCCGGCGGGCCACGCCCCGTACCCGGCCGAGCCGGGGCCGTCACCAGCCATCGGCCAGGCACCGGGCGATCCGGCCGTCCGCGGCCGCGGGATCCCGCCGTCCGGGGCGGGGCCCCGGCGGTTCCGCTCCCCGTCCCCCCGGACGCCACCGGCCGGGCCACCGGCGGACCCGGGGCCCGGACCCTGAGCACCGGCGGCTCCGGGCACACCGCCGCGCGTCCCGTCCGCGGGGTCCGGGCCATCGAAGCGCCCGCCGCCGAAGCCCGGACCCCCGACCTGCGCGCCACCGGAGTCCACGCCCCCGGCGTACCAGCCGCCAAAGCCCGCACCCCGGGCATACGCGCCATCAGGGTCCGAGCCACCGGCCTGCGCGTCACCGGGGTAGCCGCCGTCGAGGTCCGCGCCGTCGGCGGGCCGCCCGTCGGGGGCCGTGTCGCCGGGGGTGTGGGGGCGGTGGGTGGGGTCGGGTGGTGGAGGGGGAGCGGGGTGCGGGGTTCGCGCGGCGTCGGTGGGTGTGTCGGGGCCCGTGTGGGACCGCGGCGGGACGCCGGGGGGCCGCCCGGTGTCGGCGACGGCGATGCGGACGGCCACGCGCAGGGCCACCAGGTCCAGGTGCGCCGCGAACACCTCGTCGCGCCCCGGGCGGCCCGCCGTGACCCCGGCGGCCCGGATCCCGGCGAGCAGGCTCAGGGTGAGGGGGTGCCGGGCGTCGGCCTCCCGCACGGCGTCGTCCGGGATCCCCAGACGGGCCCGCGCCGTCCGCGCCTCGTCCGGGGTCAGGTCCCCGACCGGGAGCGCGGGCGGCAGCCGCCGGGCCGCCCGGTCCGGGGTGTGCAGCATCCCCGGCGGGTACAGCTTCCCGGCCCCCTCCCAGTATTCGGGCCGTGCGGCGACCACCAGCCTGGCCCCGGTCCCGCGCAGCCACCCGGCGGTGGCTCCGGTCCACGGCGCGAGGCGGTGTGCGAGCTGCGGCGGCATCTCCTCGGGGGTGTCCAGCACGACCAGCAGCGCCCGCCCCGCGGCCGCCGCCAGCCCGGCCACCCGCTCGGCCGTCCCCTGCGGCACGGGCCCCGCCCCGCCGGCGGTGACGATCCGGCCGGCCGCTTCGAGGGCCCGTGTCACGGCGTCGGCCAGGGAGGCGTCCCCGCCCCGCAGGTCGGCCCCGCGCAGCCACAGCGTCGGCGCGGGGAGGGGGCCGCGCGCGCGGTCGGCGGCGAGGGCGGCGAGGGCGGTGGTGCGGCCGGTGCCGGGGGCGCCGACCAGGCCCAGGACCGGGCGCTCGCCCGTGGTGAAGGCCGCGAGCCCGGCGGCGACCGCGGGGCGCGGCACGGGTTCCGCCGCGGCGTCGGGCGCGGGCGCGGTGCCGAGGGCCGGGGCCGGGGGGAATACCGAGCCGAGGGCGGTCGCGGTCAGCTCCAGCACCCCGGCGAGGTTGAGGTCGGCCCCGTACCCCGGCACGGTGGCGGAGTTGCGTTCCAGCAGGGCCGCGAGGGGGCCGCCGGGCGCCGCCGCGGCGCAGGCGCGCAGCGGGACGGCGAAGTTCCCGGAGCGGTGCTCCGTGCCGAGAGCGGTGCCGAGGACCGCGAGCACCGCTCCGGTCTCCGCGTCGAGGACCGGCCCCCCGCAGGTCTCCGCGCCCCGCCTGAGGGCGTCCCGGCCGTCCGTGCCGATCGCCAACTCGACGGTGGCGGGCAGGAGATGGGCGCGGCCGGCCGCGGTGTAGGTGACCTCCGCACCGGCCGCGAGCACCCGCGCCTGGCGCCAGCCCCGCGCGGGGAGGCGTACGTACGTCCCCGGAGGGATCTCCTCGCACGCCGCGACCGGCAGCGGCCGCAGCCCCAGCCCGTCGGTCCGTACGAGGGCCAGCCCGAGGTCCGGCAGGGGGGTCACGTCCTGCGGGCCGGCGGGCCAGCTACGGCCCTCCGGAGCGTGCAGGACCACCCGGCCCGGTCCGTCGACGGCCGCGTGGCTGGTGATCACCGTGCCGCGGTCGTCGGCCACGAAGCCGCTGCCGCGCGGCCGTCCGGCCTCGTCGCAGACCAGCACGAGCCTCAGCGCCTCGCCCGCGGCGTCACCGGCACCCGGTTCCGCCCCGGCGGCTCCCGTGCCCGGGCGCGCGCCGGAGCCCCGGCCCGGACCCGCGCCGAAGTCCGTCCGAGGCTCGGCCCCGCAACTCCTCGTACCGCCGGTGACCTCGTCCGTCATCGCCGCACCACTCCCCTGCCGCGGGACCCCTGGTCACGACGGTAGGCAAGTGAAGATCAGCACGAAAAGCACGCGGTGCGAAAGCGCCCCCTTACGCTCCCCGCATTCACTCCGAGCGCCTGCTCGGACGGGTGAATACGGGGCTCCGGGTGGATAGAGACCTACCCGAGGGGGGTCGTGGAGCGGTGAGCGGCAGTCCGTGTGCGCTCACCGCTCCACGTCGGCATCCCGACCGGCTCAGACGAAGACCGCGAGGGACTTCGCCTTGCCGTTCTTGCTCTCCACGAGCCCGAGCAGCTGCCCCTCGGGCCCGTAGACGGCGACCGTCCGGCCGTCCTGGTACTCGTCCGGCATCTCGATCCGCACCCCGTTGGCGAGCAGCGAGGCCCGCCGGGCGTCCAGGTCCCAGCGCGGGAAGGCGGCGGCAGCCGCCTCGCCGATCGGCATCACGGTCAGCTCCTCCTGGAGCTGGTCCAGCGTCCGCGCGCGGTCGAGCTTGTACGGGCCCACCCGCGTGCGCCGCAGCGCCGTGAGGTGGCCGCCCACGCCGAGGTCGGCGCCCAGGTCGCGGGCGAGGGCTCGGATGTACGTACCGCTGGAGCAGACGACGGAGACGACGAGGTCGACGACCTTGGTGCCGTCCTCGGCCTCCGCCTCCCGCATGTCGTACACCTGGAACGACGAGATGGTCACCGGCCGGGCCGGGATCTCGAAGTCCTCGCCGTCGCGGGCGCGCTTGTAGGAGCGCACGCCCTTGATCTTGATGGCGCTGACCTTGGACGGGACCTGCATGATGTCGCCGGTCAGCTTCGCGATGCCGGCGTCCACCGCCTCGCGGGTCACCCCGGAGGCGTCGGCCGACGAGGTGATCTCGCCCTCGGCGTCGTCCGTGAGGGTGTACTGCCCGAGACGGATGGTCCCGAGGTACTCCTTCTCGGTCAGCGCGAGGTGGCCGAGGAGCTTGGTGGCCTTCTCCACGCCGAGGACGAGGACGCCCGTCGCCATCGGGTCGAGGGTGCCGGCGTGGCCGACGCGACGGGTCTTGGCGATCCCGCGCATCTTGGCGACCACGTCGTGCGAAGTGAAGCCGGACGGCTTGTCGACGATGACAAGGCCGTCCGGAGTCTTCCCTGCGTTGCTGCTCATTCCGCGGCTGCGTCCTCGTCGTCCTCGTCGCCCGGCTTCTTGTACGGGTCGGCGTCGCCGGCGTACTGGGCGCCGGAGGAGACCTCCCGCACCTGGGCGTCGGAGGCGCGCGCCTTGTCGAGGAGGTCCTCGATGGTCTTGGCGTTCTCCGGGAGGGCGTCCGCGACGAAGGTCAGGGTGGGCGTGAACTTGGTCCCCGCCGCCCGGCCGACCGCGGAGCGCAGTACGCCCTTGGCGCTTTCGAGGCCCGCGGCCGCGCTGGCCCGGTCCTCGTCGTCGCCGTAGACCGTGTAGAAGACCGTGGCCTCCCGCAGGTCGCCGGTGACCCGGGTGTCCGTGATGGTCACGTGCGTACCGAGGCGGGGGTCCTTGACGCCGCGCTGCAGCTTCTCGGCAACCACCTCCCGGATGAGGTCCGCCAGCTTCTTCGCCCGCGCATTGTCGGCCACTGGTCCGTCTCCTTCTTCCTTGCAGACAAGCAATCAGTCTTCATCACCGTGGAACCGCCGCCTCACGGACAGCAGCTCCACTTCCGGACGCGCCGCGACCAGCCGCTCACAGCGGTCGAGCACGTCCGATACGAACCCCGCGTCCCCGCTCACCAGGGCGACCCCTATACGGGCCCTGCGGTGCAGGTCCTGGTCTCCCACCTCGGCCGCGCTCACGGAGAACTTGCGTTGGAGCTCGGCGACGATGGGCCGGACGACGGAGCGTTTCTCCTTCAGCGAGTGGACGTCGCCGAGGAGCAGATCGAAGGACAGAGTCCCCACGTACATGCAGTTCCGGATGTCCCGCCGGTGCGGGTTAGGTGGCCCGCCGGGCCGTCGCCCGGAGGGATCTCCCGGTCGCGCGAGCGGCCGGTCACCAGAACCGTACACGCAACGGCCGGGGCCGATCGACGGATATTCCGCCGACCGGCCCCGGTGTTACAGCTGACTACGACACGGTGCGAACCGCCTCGCGCTTACGCGCGGGGCTTCTCGCGCATCTCGTACGTCGCGATGACGTCGTCGATCTTGATGTCGTTGAAGGAACCGAGGTTGATACCACCCTCGAAGCCCTCGCGGATCTCGGTGACGTCGTCCTTGAAGCGGCGCAGACCGGAGATGGTGAGGTTCTCGGCGATGACCTTGCCATCGCGCAGGAGCCGCGCCTTGGTGTTGCGCTTGACCTCGCCGGAGCGGATGAGGACACCCGCGATGTTGCCCAGCTTGGACGAGCGGAAGATCTCGCGGACCTCCGCCGTACCGAGCTCGACCTCTTCGTACTCCGGCTTGAGCAGACCCTTGAGGGCCGCCTCGATCTCCTCGATGGCCTGGTAGATCACCGAGTAGTAGCGGACGTCGACGCCCTCGCGGTCCGCCATCTGCGCGGCACGGCCCACGGCACGGACGTTGTAGCCGATGACGATGGCGTCGGAGCCCATCGCCAGCGAGATGTCCGACTCCGTGACCGCACCCACACCGCGGTGCAGGACGCGGATGTCGACCTCTTCGCCGACGTCGAGCTGCAGCAGCGAGGACTCCAGGGCCTCGACCGCACCGGACGAGTCGCCCTTGATGATGAGGTTGAGTTCCTGGACCAGACCGGCCTTGAGGACCGAGTCGAGGTCTTCCAGGGACACCCGGCGGACGCGCTTGGCGAAGTTGGCGTTGCGCTCACGCGCAGCACGCTTCTCGGCGATCTGACGGGCGGTGCGGTCCTCGTCGACGACGAGGAAGTTGTCGCCGGCGCCGGGGACGTTGGTGAGACCCAGGACCAGGACGGGGGTCGAGGGACCCGCTTCCTCGATGTTGTTGCCCTTGTCGTCGAGCATGGCGCGCACACGGCCGTAGGCGTCGCCCACGACCATCGTGTCGCCGACGCGGAGGGTACCGCGCTGGACGAGGACGGTGGCGACGGCACCGCGGCCACGGTCGAGGTGGGACTCGATCGCAATACCCTGAGCGTCCTGCTCGGGGTTGGCGCGCAGGTCGAGCGAGGCGTCGGCGGTGAGGACGACGGCCTCCAGCAGGGAGTCGATGTGCAGACCCTGCTTGGCGGAGATGTCGACGAACATCGTGTCGCCGCCGTACTCCTCGGCGACCAGACCGAACTCGGTGAGCTGACCGCGCACCTTGACCGGGTCGGCACCCTCGACGTCGATCTTGTTGACCGCGACGACGATCGGGACGCCGGCGGCCTTGGCGTGGTTGAGCGCCTCGATCGTCTGCGGCATGACGCCGTCGTTGGCCGCGACCACGAGGATCGCGATGTCGGTCGACTTCGCACCACGGGCACGCATGGCGGTGAACGCCTCGTGACCCGGGGTGTCGATGAAGGTGATCTTGCGGTCTTCACCGTTGACCTCGGTGCCCACCTGGTAGGCACCGATGCCCTGGGTGATGCCACCGGCCTCGCCCGCGACGACGTTCGTCTTGCGGATGGCGTCGAGCAGGCGGGTCTTACCGTGGTCGACGTGACCCATGACGGTGACGACCGGCGGACGCGGCATGAGGTATTCCTCGCCGCCCTCGTCCTCGCCGAACTCGATGTCGAAGCCCTCAAGGAGCTCGCGGTCCTCTTCCTCCGGGCTGACGATCTGAACCTGGTAGTTCATCTCGCCGGCCAGCATTTCGAGGGTCTCGTCGGAGACGGACTGCGTGGCCGTGACCATTTCGCCGAGGTTCATCATCACGGCGACGAGCGACGCCGGGTTGGCGTTGATCTTCTCCGCGAAGTCGGTGAGGGACGCACCGCGCGACAGGCGAACGGTCTCGCCGTTGCCGCGGGGCAGCATCACGCCGCCGACGGACGGGGCCTGCATGGCCTCGTACTCCTGGCGCCTCTGACGCTTGGACTTGCGGCCACGACGGGCCGGACCGCCGGGACGGCCGAAGGCACCCTGCGTGCCACCACGGGCACCGGGACCACCGGGACGCCCGCCGAAGCCGGGACGACCGCCGCCACCGGCACCGGCCGGACCGCCGCCGAAGCCGCCGCCACCCGGACGCGGGCCGCCGAAGCCGCCGCCCGCCGGACGCGAGCCCGGACCGGCCGGACGGCCGGCGAAGCCGCCGCCGGGACGACCGGCGCCACCGGGACGGGGACCGCCCGCACCGGGACCACGGCCACCGGGGCCGCCACCGGGACGGGGACCGGGACCACCGGCAGCGGGACGCTGCGGCATCATGCCCGGGTTGGGACGGTTACCGCCGGGAGCACCACCGGGACGCGGGGCGCCGCCCTGCGGACGGGGCATGCCGCCCGGGGTCGGACGGGCGCCGCCGGGACCCTGCGGACGCGGAGCGCCACCGGGGCCGCCCTGCGGACGCGGAGCACCCTGGCCGCCGCCGGCGCCGGGGGCACCGGGACGGGGAGCGCCGGCCGGACGGGGCGCCTGCGGGCGCGCCATGCCGGTCGAGCCACCGGAGGTGAAGGGGTTGTTGCCCGGACGGGGACCGGCCGGACGGGCGCCCTGGGGACGCGGGGCCTGGGCGCCACCGGGGCGCGGGGCCTGGGCACCGGGGGTGGCGCCGGCCGGACGCGGGGCGCCGGGACGGGCACCGCCCTGACCACCCTGCGCCGGACGCTGCTGCGCCGGACGGGGGCCGGGGGCCGCGGCGGGACGCTCGGTGCGCGCCGGGGCGGCCGGGGCCGCCGGAGGCGCGGAGAACTCGGTCGCCACGGGAGCCGCCGGAGCGGGCTTCGGGGCGGGAGCCTTGGGACCGGGACGCGGGCCGGGAGCGGCCGGAGTCACCGGGGCGCTGACCGCCGGAGCCTCGGCAGCGGCGGGCTTGGGAGCCACCGGTGCGCCGGGCTTGGGGGCAGCAGGACGTGCCGCGGCGGCCGGGGAGGGCGCCGCGGGCTTGGCGGGCGCGGCCTTGCGGGGCGCGCCGGGCTTCGCAGCGGACTTGCCGGCGTTGCCGCCGGGCCCCTGCAGTGCGTCAGTCAACTTGCGTACAACCGGCGCCTCGATCGTCGAGGACGCCGAACGGACGAATTCACCGAGTTCTTGGAGCTTGGCCATGACGACCTTGCTCTCCACCCCGAACTCCTTGGCGAGTTCGTATACCCGGACCTTAGCCACTTCGCTCCTTTTAGGTCCGGGTTACGCCGGACCGTCGCTACTTCATGGGCGTACTCATCGCGTACTCATCGAGTGCTCATCGCAATCTCGACCTACTTCCAACTCGCGAGGTACCTGACCGCACGGGATGTCCGTGCCGTACTTCTTCTTACGGTGTCGCCTCGGCCTCGACGGCCAGGGCTGTGCGCAGTGCCGCCGTGTCGAGCGCTCCTGCGGACCGTAGGGCCCGGGGGAACGCTCTGCGGCGGACCGCCTGGTCGAGGCAGACCGCGGCAGGGTGCACATAGGCACCCCGGCCGGGCAGCGTACCGCGTGGATCGGGGACGCATTCGTCCCCGACCGCCACGATGCGCAGCAGATCGTTCTTGGCCGCTCGCTCCCGACACCCCACACAGGTGCGTTCGGGGCATGCGCGGGCTTGCGTCCGGCCAGACACGCCTAAGTCTACCTCCCCGTACCGACCTCACCCCTTCAGGTGAAAAATCGAACGGACGTTGTTGTGATCCACGAGCGGGCTTCCCCTTGCGGGTCCCGCTCCGTGTACCTGTCTACCGGCCGGAAACCTCCGGCCGGTACTGGTTTATTCCCGGCCCCGGCCCTGGCCGCGGTCGTGACCTCGGTCCTGGCCACGGTCGTGACCGCGGTCCTGGGCCCGGTCCTGGCCTCGGCCGCCGTCACCCTCGCCGTCCCGGTCCGAGTTCTCCTCGGTGTCCGGGCGGATGTCGATGCGCCAGCCGGTGAGCCGCGCGGCGAGGCGGGCGTTCTGGCCCTCCTTGCCGATGGCCAGGGACAGCTGGTAGTCGGGCACGGTCACCCGGGCGGAACGGGAGTCCCAGTCGACGACCTCGACCCTGCTCACCCGAGCGGGTGACAGGGCGTTCGCGACCATCTCCGCCGGGTCGTCCGACCAGTCGACGATGTCGATCTTCTCGCCGTGCAGCTCGGCCATCACGTTGCGCACGCGACTGCCCATCGGTCCGATGCAGGCGCCCTTCGGGTTCAGGCCCGAACGGGTGGACCGGACGGCGATCTTGGTGCGGTGACCGGCCTCGCGGGCGATCGCGGAGATCTCGACGCTGCCGTCGGCGATCTCGGGGACCTCCAGCGAGAACAGCTTCTTCACCAGGTTGGGGTGGGTGCGCGACAGGGTCACGGAAGGACCGCGGACACCCTTCGCCACCCGCACGACGTACGTCTTCAGACGGAGCCCGTGCGTGTACTCCTCACCCGGGACCTGCTCCTGCACCGGCAGGATGGCTTCCAGCTTGCCGATGTCGACCAGGACGTTCTTGGGGTCCTTGCCCTGCTGGACGACGCCGGTGATGACGTCCCCCTCGCGGCCGGCGAACTCGCCGAAGGTCAGGTCGTCCTCGGCGTCGCGCAGACGCTGGAGGATCACCTGCTTGGCGGTCGTCGCGGCGATCCGCCCGAAGTCCGACGGGGTGTCGTCGAACTCCTTCGGCTCCTGGCCCTCTTCGAGGTCCCTCGGGTCCTCCGTCGCCCACACGACCACGTGACCGTTGGTGCGGTCGAGCACGACGCGGGCACGCCGGAAGCTGCCCTCGGTGCGGTGGTACGCGATGAGGAGGGCCGACTCGATCGCCTCGACGAGCAGGTCGAAGGAGATCTCCTTCTCCCGGACCAGACCCCGCAGGGCACTCATGTCGATGTCCACGGCTACGCCTCCTCTTCCTTCTTGTCCTTGCGGTTGAACTCGATCTCGACACGCGCCTTGGCGATGTCGGTGAACGCGATGCGGCGGGTGGTCGCCTTGCGGCCCTTCACACCCGGTACTTCGAGGTCCAGGCCCTCGTCGTCGACGCCGAGGATGCGGGCGACCAGTTCCCCGGCACCCTTTTCACCGTCGGCGGACAGCTGAAACTTCACGAGGCGACCGGTCGCCCGAACGTAGTGACGGTGCTCGCTGAGCGGCCGGTCGGCGCCGGGGGAACTGACTTCGAGGACGTACTCGTCCTCACCCATCACGTCGGAGGCGTCGAGCAGGTCGGAGGCCTCACGACTCAGCTCGGCACAGGCGTCCAGTTCCACGCCCTCATCGGAGTCCACGACGATCCGCAGCATGCGGCGCTTGCCCGCCTTGGACAGTTCGATCTCTTCGAGGTCCAGTCCCCTGGCGGTGACGAGCGGCTCCAGCAGTCCGCGCAGCCTGTCGCTCTGGGTGGTGCTCATCCGGGTGACTCCTCGGCCGCGTGTGCTGTTGTGGTTTTCGTCGCGTGTCAGGTCAAAGGGTATCCGGTCGCGGAGGGTGTTGCCGTCCGCTCTCCCGACGGGCCCCCGGGTACCGTGATCACACCCTGCCCAGACACCACCCCCCGAGGACGGCGCCGTGCCCTGGACCCTGCCCCCCCGGCCCTCCCGAAGGAGCCTGCTCACCGGAGCCGCCGGCGCGGCCGGGGCCGCCCTGCTCGCCGGATGCACCGGCGGGGGCGGCCCGTCCGGGGACGGCACCGGGATTCCACTCGAACGGCGGATGCGGGAGGGCGCCGTTCGTGACAGTGCCCGGCTGCTCGAACGCTACGACGCCACCCTCGCCGTCCATCCCGGGCTGGCGGAGCGGCTCGCACCGCTGCGGGCCGCCGTCGCGGCGCACTCGGCGGCCCTGGCCTTCCCGGCCCCGGCCGCCACCCGTTCCGCCTCCCCCTCGCCCTCGCCGTCCGCATCCGCCGCCGCGGCGGCCGCCACGCCCTCCGGGTCCACCGCGGCCGGCCGTGCGGACGTGCCGCCGAAGCCCGCCGAGGCGCTGAGCGCCCTCGCCGACGCCGAGCGGAGCCTGTCGGAGGCGCGGACCATCGCGCTGGCCGGGGCGCCCGGGGAACTGGCCCGGCTGCTGGCCTCCGTCGCGGCCTGCGGCGCCGTCCACGCGTACCTGCTCACCTCCACCCCCGGAGCCGCCTCGTGAAGCCCGAACCCTCCCCCGCCGGCCGCGCGCTGCAGGCCGCCCAAGCCGCCCTGGCCGCCGAGCACGCGGCGGCGTACGGGTACGGGGTGATCGGCGCCCGGGCCGCGGCGGACCGCGCGACCGAGGCCCGCGAGGCGTACGGGACCCACGTGGCCCGGCGTGACGCGCTCACCCGCACGGTGCGCGAGCTGGGCGGCGCACCCGTGGCCGCCGAGGCGGCGTACGCCCTGCCCTTCGAGCTGCGCACCCCCGACGACACCACGCGGCTGGCCGCCGTGATCGAGGACCGGGTGGCGGGCGCGTACTCCGACCTGGTGCGGGCGGCCGACGGCCAGTTGCGCCGCGAGGCGGCCGACGCGCTGAGCGCCGCGGCCGTCCGCGCGGCGCGCTGGCGCGGCAGCGGCGTAGCCTTCCCTGGGCTCGCGGAACGCTCCGACCGAGCTCCCACCAGCTGAAAAGGATCACGCACGCATGGCTTTCGAACCGCCGCAGCGGCTTGTACGGGCGCTCGGCGAGCTGCCGGAGGAGGCGCGGGACACCCAGTGGCTGGGGCACCTGCCCGAGCTCACCGAGGAGGCGCTGCACCGGCGGCAGGTCGTGGCCCAGCGGGTCCAGGCCCCGGGCGGCCGCAGCAGCCTGGTGCTCCTCGTCCGGTACGCCGACGGCACCCCGGCCGCCCTCAAGCTGGCCCCGCCCGGGGCCCGGCCGGACCGGGAGCTGGCGGCGCTCGCCCACTGGGGCGGTTTCGGAGCCGTACGGGTCCTCGACTCGCGCCACCACGAGACGGACGGGGCCCTGCTGCTGGAGCGGCTGCACCCGGAGGTCTCGCTGCGTTCGCTGCCGGACGCCAAGGCCCTGCTGGAGGCGTGCGGCACGTTGCGGCGGCTGTGGGTGGAGCCGCCTCCCGGTCACCCCTTCGAGACGGTGGCCGAGCGCACGGCCCGCCAGGGCGAGGCGCTGCGCACCGCGCCCGCGGAGGTGCGGGCGCTCGCCGACTCGGCGCTGGCGGTGCGCGCGGAGCTGACGGCGCTGCCGGGCGAGCAGCTCCTGCTGCACGGGAACTTCCGGCAGGGCAAGGTGCTGGCCGGGGAGCGGGCGCCGTGGTTGACGGTGGGCCCGGATCCGCTGGTGGGTGAGCGGGCCTACGACCTGGCCCGGCTGGTGCGGGACCGGCTGGAGGACCAGATGGCCACCTCGGCGGGTGCGGCCGGGGCCCGGCGGCGGGTGCACCGGCTCGCGGACTCCCTGGAGGTGGACCGCGACCGGCTGCGGGGCTGGACGGTGTTCCGGGCGGTGGAGTCCGGGGTGCGGGCGCTGGCCGCCGGGCGGCGTGGGGACGCGGAGCTGCTGCTGGAGTTCGCCGCCTGGTTGTAGGGCATACCGTAGGTAAGAGGTATGAGTCCGGCAGGGGGCCGTCATGGTCGAGGAACTGCTGACAGCGGCGGTGGCCGCCGCCGCGGGTGTGATGGTGTACACGGGCGTCGCGGCCCGGGTGGTGAAGCAGTACGAGCGGGGCGTGGTCTTCCGCTTCGGCCGGCTGCGGGAGGGCGTCCGGGGGCCCGGGTTCACGATGGTGCTGCCGTTCGTGGACCGGCTGCGCAAGGTGAACATGCAGATCGTGACGCTGCCGGTGCCCGCCCAGGAGGGCATCACCCGGGACAACGTCACGGTGCGGGTCGACGCGGTCGTGTACTTCAAGGTCGTGGACCCGGCCAACGCGATCATCGAGGTGGAGGACTACCGGTTCGCGGTCTCCCAGATGGCGCAGACCTCGCTGCGCTCGATCATCGGCAAGAGCGACCTGGACGACCTGCTGTCCAACCGTGAGCAGCTCAACCAGGGGCTGGAGCTGATGATCGACAGTCCGGCGGTGGGCTGGGGCGTGCAGATCGACCGGGTCGAGATCAAGGACGTGTCGCTGCCGGAGACCATGAAGCGGTCGATGGCCCGGCAGGCGGAGGCCGACCGCGAGCGGCGGGCCCGCGTGATCAACGCGGACGCGGAGCTCCAGGCCTCGAAGAAGCTGGCGCAGGCCGCGGCCGTGATGTCGGAGCAGCCCGCCGCCCTCCAACTGCGCCTGCTCCAGACGGTGGTGGCGGTCGCGGCGGAGAAGAACTCCACCCTGGTGCTGCCCTTCCCGGTGGAGCTGCTGCGCTTCCTGGAACGTGCGGCCCCGACCCCCGCGGCGGCCCCGGACGCCCCTGCCCCGGACGCCCCGGCGGCGCCCGCGCCGGATGCCATCGGCCGGGGCCGGGCTGCGGGCGGGCTGTCGCCGGTCGCTTCGCCGCCGCCTCCGCCGCCTCCGGCGCGGCCGGACGGGCGGCCGGAGGGGCGGCGGGCGGAGTCCGCCTAGGCCTGGCCGGCCGGTGCGTTCAGGCGGGCGAGGGCCTCGTCCAGGGGGAGTTCCTCGCGGGTGCCGGCCGCGCGGTCCTGGAGTTCGACCACCCGGTCGCCCGAGCGGCGGCCCGCCACCAGGATCCGGGGCACGCCGATCAGTTCGGCGTCGGTGAGCTTGACGCCCGGGGAGAGTCCGGGCCGGTCGTCGAGCAGGACCCGGTGTCCGGCGGCGGCGAGGGCCGCGGCGGCCTCCTCGGCGAGCGCCAGCGGGACGGCCTTGCCGGCGGCCACGACGTGGACGTCGGCCGGTGCCACGGCGGCGGGCCAGCACAGGCCCCGGTCGTCGGCGGTCTGCTCGGCGAGCGCGGCGACGGCGCGGGAGACGCCGATGCCGTAGGAGCCCATGGTGACCCGGACGGGCTTGCCCTCGTTGCCGAGGACGTCGAGCCCGAAGGCGTCGGCGTACTTGCGGCCGAGCTGGAAGATGTGCCCGATCTCGATGGCCCGGTCCAGGCGCAGTCCGGCCCCGCAGGAGGGGCAGGGGTCGCCCGGCTCGACGACGACCACGTCGAGGTAGCGGTCGACCTCGAAGTCGCGGCCGCAGACCACGTTGCGGGCGTGCGTGTCCGCCTTGTTGGCGCCGGTGACCCAGGCCGTGCCGGGAGCCACGCGCGGGTCGGCGAGGTAGGGCACCTTGTCCAGGCCCTGCGGGCCGACGTAGCCGCGTACGAGGTCGGGACGGCCGGCGAAGTCCTCGGCCGTCACCAGCTCGACCACGGCCGGGGCGAGGTGCTCGCCGAGCTTGCCGAGGTCCACCTCGCGGTCGCCGGGGACGCCGACGGCCGTGATCTCGCCGTCGACCTTGACGAGGAGGTTCTTCAGGGTCGCCGACGCGGGGACGCCCAGGTGCGCCGCCAGGGTCTCGATCGTGGGGGTGTCGGGGGTGTCCACCTCCTCGATCGCCGGGTGTTCGGCGCTCACGGGGGTCAGCGCGAAGGTCACGGCCTCGGTGTTCGCCGCGTAGTCGCAGGACGGGCAGTCGACGAAGGTGTCCTCGCCGGCCGCGGCCGGTGCCAGGAACTCCTCGGACGCCGATCCGCCCATCGCCCCGGACACCGCCGAGACGATCCGGTGGTCCAGGCCGAGCCGCTCGAAGATCCGTACGTAGGCCTCGCGGTGGAGCCGGTAGGACTCGGCCAGGCCCTCGTCGGACACGTCGAAGGAGTAGGAGTCCTTCATCTGGAACTCGCGCCCGCGCAGCACCCCGGAGCGGGGGCGGGCCTCGTCGCGGTACTTGGTCTGGATCTGGTAGAGCATGACCGGCAGGTCCTTGTAGGACGTGCACTGGTCCTTGACGACGAGGGTGAAGATCTCCTCGTGGGTGGGGCCGAGCAGGTAGTCGGCGCCCTTGCGGTCCTTGAGCCGGAAGAGCAGGTCGCCGTACTCGGACCAGCGCCCGCTGACCTCGTAGGGCTCCTTCGGCAGCAGGGCCGGCAGCAGCACTTCCTGCGCCCCGATGGCGTCCATCTCCTCGCGGACGATGCGCGAGACGTTGTCCAGGACGCGCTTGCCCAGCGGCAGCCAGGTCCACACCCCCGCCGAACTGCGGCGGACGTAGCCGGCGCGTACCAGGAGGCGGTGGCTGAGGGTTTCGGCGTCGGCCGGGTCCTCGCGGAGGGTCTTGGCCATGAGGCGGGACATGCGCTGCACGTGTTGCGTTGACATGTCCGGAGGCTACCGGGGCGGGTGCGGCTCCCGGAAACCGTTTCGCGGGCCGAGCAGCGGGAGCCGCGCGCCCATGACCGCGTACGGGAGGCTCGCGCTCGGGAAGTGGACGCGGCGGGCCAGATCCCGGTAGCCGAGGGCGGTGTAGAGGCCGCGGGCGGGGCTGTCGGTGTCGATGGCGGAGAGGATCGAGTGGGGTTCGCTCGCCCCGTCGGTGAGCCGGGTGATGAGGGCGCGGCCGACGCCGTGGCCCTGGAACCCGGGGTGGACGTGGAGCTCGGTGATGACGAAGGAGCCGTCGAGCCAGCCGTCGGCGCCGCCGGCGCGCAGGTAGGGCTCGACGATGGTGGACCACCAGTGGGCGCGGTCGTTGGGCATTCCGTAGACGAACCCGGCGAGGGTCCCGTCGTCGGTGAACGCGCCGAGGGCGCGGGCGCCGGGGCAGGTCATGTGGCGCTGGACGATGTAGCGCCGGATGCCGACCTCCTCCTCGCTGAGCCCGAAGGCCACGGCCTGGACGCGCAGGGCCTCGTCCACGCGGCCGGCGAGGTCGAGGGGCCCGATGCGGAGTCCGGCGGGCCGTGCGGGGTCGTCGCCCCCGGGGGTAGGAAGCATGCGGCGACCTTACTGCGGGGTAGTACCGCTCGGGTACGGCTTCCGCGAGGAAAAGGGGAGCTCGGAACGGGGAAGGGTGCGGGGCCCGGGAGCGGCGCTCGGAACGGGAAGCTCAGAACAGGACGCTCATGAACGCGCCGACCTCGCGGAAGCCGACCCTGCGGTAGGAGGCGCGGGCCGCGGTGTTGAAGTCGTTGACGTAGAGGCTGACGACGGGGGCGATGTCGCGCAGGGCGTACTCGACGACGGCGGCCATGCCGGTCTCGGAGTGGCCCCGGCCGCGGAACTCGGGATCGACCCAGACGCCCTGGATCTGGCAGGCGCGGGCGGTGGCGGCGCCGATCTCGGCCTTGAACACGACCCTGCCGTCCTCGACGCGGGCGAAGGAGCGGCCGGTGCCGACCAGCTCGGCGACCCTGGCCTGGTAGAGGAGGCCGCCGTCGCCGGCGAGCGGGGAGATGCCGACCTCCTCGGTGAACATGGCGACGCAGGCGGGCATGATCAGGTCCATCTCGTCCTTGCGGACGCGGCGCACCAGGGGGTCGGCGGAGACCTCCGTGGACGGCTGCTCGATGACCATGAGGGGCTGGTGGGCGCGGACGTCGCGGGCCGGTCCCCAGCTGGGCTCCAGGAGCTTCCACAGCAGCCGGGTGGCCTCGGCGGGGCCGACGATGGAGGAGCAGCGGCGGCCGGTGCGGCGCGCCCGGTCGGCGAAGGCCCGTACGGCGTCGGGTCCGGCGCAGACGGGGACGAGGTTGGCACCGGCGTAGCAGAGCGAGCGGAGCTCGCCGCCGGCGTACCAGCCCCACATCTCCCCGCCCAGGCGCCAGGGGTCGAGCCCGGCGACCTGGACCCGGGAGGTGACGAAGGCGTTCTCGACCGGCTCGCGTCCGAGGATGTCGAGCGCGGCGTCGAGATCACTGGGCTCAAGGACCCGGGTGGTGGTCTGCGTCAACACTGGGGCCTCACCGTGCAGGTCTGCTGATCTCCGCACTGTACCCGGCGTCGCCTGCGGATGCCCTGTCCCACGGGTCACGAAAAGGCCCCGGCCCCGCCCCCGAGCTGCGGGAACGGGGCCGGGGCCGCTTCTTCGGATCAGACGCCGATGGCGACGGTGGGCTCGCCGGAGGCGATGCCGTCCTTCTCCATCTGCTCGGCGATCTTCATCGCCTCTTCGATGAGGGTCTCCACGATCTTCGACTCGGGGACGGTCTTGATGACCTCGCCCTTCACGAAGATCTGGCCCTTGCCGTTGCCGGAGGCGACGCCGAGGTCGGCCTCACGGGCCTCGCCGGGGCCGTTGACGACGCAGCCCATGACCGCGACGCGCAGCGGGACCTCCATGCCCTCCAGGCCCGCCGTGACCTCCTCGGCCAGCTTGTAGACGTCCACCTGGGCGCGGCCGCAGGACGGGCAGGAGACGATCTCCAGGCGGCGCGGCCGGAGGTTCAGCGACTCCAGGATCTGGATGCCGACCTTGATCTCCTCGACCGGGGGCGCGGACAGCGACACGCGGATGGTGTCGCCGATGCCCTCGGAGAGCAGCGCGCCGAAGGCGACCGCGGACTTGATGGTGCCCTGGAAGGCGGGGCCGGCCTCGGTGACGCCGAGGTGCAGCGGGTAGTCGCAGGCGGCGGCCAGCTGGCGGTAGGCGTTGACCATGACGACCGGGTCGTTGTGCTTGACCGAGATCTTGATGTCGCTGAAGCCGTGCTCCTCGAAGAGGGAGGCCTCCCACAGCGCGGACTCGACCAGCGCCTCGGGGGTGGCCTTGCCGTACTTCTTCAGCAGGCGCGCGTCGAGGGAGCCGGCGTTGACGCCGATGCGGATCGGGGTGCCGGCGTCCTTGGCGGCCCGCGCGATCTCCTTGACCTTGTCGTCGAACTGCTTGATGTTGCCCGGGTTCACGCGGACGGCGGCGCAGCCGGCGTCGATCGCGGCGAACACGTACTTCGGCTGGAAGTGGATGTCGGCGATGACCGGGATCTGCGACTTCTTCGCGATGACGGCGAGCGCGTCGGCGTCGTCCTGGGTCGGGCAGGCGACGCGGACGATGTCGCAGCCGGAGGCGGTCAGCTCGGCGATCTGCTGGAGCGTCGCCCCGATGTCGGAGGTCCTGGTGGTGGTCATCGACTGGACGGAGATCTGCGCGTCACCGCCGACGGCCACCTTGCCGACCTGGATCTTGCGGCTGACCCTGCGGTCGGCAAGCTTCGTCGGCACGGCCGGCATTCCGAGAGAGATGGCAGTCATCTGCTGTGCAACCCCAAGGTGTGGATCAAGGTCCCGAGATCGGCGGGCTCCAGGCTTCGAGATTACGCCAATCCACACGGTCCCCCCGCATCCGAGGGGGTGCGCCACCCGAACGTAGGGAGCCGGGCACGATGCGTGCCCGGCTCCCCGGTCCGTCCCGTATGGCGCTCCGCGGTCAGGTGATCTTGATCGGGTTCACCACGTCCGCGACGAGCACCAGCAGCGTGAAGCAGACGAAGACGCCGGCGACCACGTACGCGGCGGGCATCAGCTTGGCCACGTCGAAGGGTCCCGGGTCCTCGCGCCGGAAGAGCCTGGCGACGCTCCGGCGCAGGGACTCCCACAGGGCGCCGGCGATGTGGCCGCCGTCCAGGGGCAGCAGGGGCAGCATGTTGAACAGGAACAGCGAGAGGTTGAACATGCCCAGGACGTTGAGCAGGATCGAGAACTTCTGCTCGCTCGGCAGGTCCAGGGCGGCGATGTCCCCGCTCATGCGGGCCGCGCCGACGATGCCCATCGGGGAGTCGGGCTCGCGCTCGCCGCCGTCGAAGGCCGCGTTCCACAGGGCGGGGATCTTGGCGGGGAGCTTGACCAGGCCCTGGATGCTGCCGTCGACGATCTCGCCCATGTGGTCCACGGACTCGCCGAAGGACAGGGCCGCGATCTCGTTCTTCGGGCTGAAGCCGAGCCAGCCGGCCGTCACGTACTCGCCCTTGACGTAGCCGCCGTGGCCGTCGGTCCTGGCGACCCGGTTCTCGATGAGGTTCACGGGGACGACCACGCGCTGCCCGTCGCGCACGACGGTGACGGTGGTGGCGCCGATGGTGTCGCGGATCCGCTTCTGCAGCTCGGACCAGTCGGCGACCGGCCGTCCGCCGAAGGCGACGATCCGGTCGTCCGCCCGCAGGCCGGCCTGCTTGGCCGGGGCCACGGGGTCACCGGCCTTGCAGACCTCGCGGTTCTCGCTCTGCTGGATGACGCAGGGCGAGACGCTCGCGATCTGGGTGGTCGTCCGGTTGATCCCGAAGGTCATCCAGACGCCGAAGAAGATCGCCAGGGCGAGCACCAGGTTCATGAAGGGGCCCGCGAACATCACGATGACGCGCTTCCAGGGCTTGCGCGTGTAGAAGAGCCTCGACTCGTCCCCGGGCTGGAGCTCCTCGTAGGCCGCCGAGCGGGCGTCCTCGATCATGGAGCGGAACGGGGAGGTGGAGCGGGCCGTGACCTTGCCGTCCTCGCCGGGCGGGAACATCCCGATCATGCGGATGTAGCCGCCCATGGGGATGGCCTTGATCCCGTACTCGGTCTCGCCCTTCCTGCGCGACCAGATGGTCCTGCCGAAGCCGACCATGTACTGGGGCACGCGGATGCCGAAGAGCTTGGCCGTGGAGAGGTGGCCCAGCTCGTGCCAGGCGATCGAGAACAGCAGTCCGCCCACGAAGACGAGTACACCGATCAGGTTCAGCACCAGCGTCATGCGCTCGCCTCCAGGGCGGCCCGCGCCGCCATCTCCCGTGCCCGGGCCCTGGCCCAGGTCTCCGCTTCGAGGACGTCCGCCACGGTCAGGGAGGTTCCCGACTCCGGCGTCCCGTGCTCGTCGACCACGGCAGAGACGGTATCCATGATTGCTGTGAACGGCAGCCGACCGGCCAGGAAGGCCTCGACGCACTCCTCGTTCGCCGCATTGAACACGGCGGGCGCGGTTCCGCCCAGGGTGCCGACGTGCCGGGCCAGGCCCACGGACGGGAAGGCCTCGGTGTCCAGCGGGAAGAACTCCCAGGTCGACGCCTTGGTCCAGTCGAAGGCGGGGGCCGCGTCCGGGACCCGCTCGGGCCAGCCCAGACCGATCGCGATGGGGCCGCCCATGTCCGGCGGGGTGGCCTGGGCGAGGGTGGAGCCGTCGGTGAACTCGACCATGGAGTGCACGTAGGACTGCGGGTGGACGACGACCTCGATGCGGTCGAAGGGGATGTCGTAGAGCAGGTGGGCCTCGATGACCTCCAGGCCCTTGTTGACCAGGGTGGCGCTGTTGACCGTGATCACCGGCCCCATGGCCCAGGTGGGGTGCGCGAGGGCGTCCTCGACCGTGACGGAGGCCAGCTCCGCGCGGGTGCGGCCGCGGAAGGGGCCGCCGGAGGCGGTGACGACGAGCCTGCGGACGTCGGCGCGGGTGCCCGCGGCGAGCGCCTGGAAGAGGGCCGCGTGCTCGGAGTCCACCGGGATGATCTGGCCGGGCTTCGCGAGGGCCTTGACCAGCGGGCCGCCGACGATCAGCGACTCCTTGTTGGCCAGGGCCAGGGTGCGGCCCGCCCGCAGCGCGGCGAGGGTGGGCGCCAGGCCGATGGAACCGGTGATGCCGTTGAGGACGGTGTGGCACTCGGAGGCGGCGAGTTCGGCGGCCGCGTCGGGGCCGGCGAGGATCTCGGGCAGCGGCTCGGACGCGCCGTACTGCCCGCTCAGCGCCTCCTTGAGGGCCGGTACGGCGTCCTCGCGGGCGACGGCCACCGTCTCGACGCGCAGCAGCCTGGCCTGTTCGGCCAGCAGCCCGACGCGTCCGCCGGCGGCGGACAGCGCGGTGACGCGGAAGCGGTCCGGGTTGCGCAGGGCGAGGTCGATGGCCTGGGTGCCGATGGACCCGGTCGACCCGAGGATGACGATGTCCCGGCGGCCGGCCGAGGCGTCGAAGAGGAGGTGCGGGTCGGCGAGGGGGGCTGGACTGTCGCTCATGCCCCCCATTGTTGCCGCAACTCAGGGACGCTCGGACAGGGAGTCCCCGTCCGCGACCCGCAGGAGCAGGTGCGGGAGCGTTCCGGCGAAGTCCGGGAGGGTCCGGGCCGCCTCCCACCAGGCGTCCGGATCCCCGCCCAGGGCCAGTGCGAACAGCCGGGCGGCCTCGGCGCGGGCGGCGAGCACGGCCTCCGGCCGGTCGTAGCGGTCGGGGTGGTCGACCTCGCCGAGCCAGTGGTCCTCGTCCAGGGCCCAGCAGGCGGGGAGCTTGTGCCGGATCACGTCGGTGCCGGTCAGGAGCCCGCGGTCCAGGCAGTCCCGGACCCATCGGATGTCCTCGTCGACGGTCTCCATGGGCACGGCGAGGCTGGTCAGGGCCAGTTCCCGCTCCACTCCCCCGGTCGGTTCGAGGGCGGCCGGGGCCAGGGCGCGCACGGCCTCGGCGAGACCGTCGGCCGGCGGGCCGGGCTGCGGCCCGGGCAGGACGCCGTTCGCGACGCCGTGGGCGAGCGCGGTCAGTGCCCCCGGGAAGGACGGGGCCTGCCGCAGCAGTTCGCCCCACAGCCGCGGATCGTCCCCCAGGGGTTCCAGCGCGCGGGTGGCCGCGGTACGTATCTCCGCCCGCTCGGACAGGTTCCAGCGCAGGCCCCGGGTCCCGGCCGGGCCGCACAGCAGCAGGGCGCGGTGCGCGGGGGCGGTGTGGGCGACCAGCTCGGCCGGGGTGAGCAGCCCCATGCGGACGGCGCGGACGAACGGGCGGTGCCAGGCCCTGCCGTACGGGGCGGCGCCCGTGGTCGTCAGCAGCGTGCGCACGGTCTCCCGGGACGGCCGCGCGCGCATCAGCAGGGCCTCGACGGAGCCGGGCGGCAGCGGCCGCCGCAGGTGCTCGGAGGCCGTCAGCTCCGGGTCCGCCGTGTGCGGGAGCGCCAGGATGTCCAGCGGGACCCTGGGGTGGTGCGTGCCGTGGCGGCGGAGCAGGCCGATGAGCTCCTCGCCGCTCAGGGGACCGTCGGCCGGGTCGCGGCCGAGTTCGGCGCGCAGCAGCGGCAGCAGCGCCTGCGGGGTGCGGCGGGCCGCGTAGCGGTCGGGGCCCGGCAGTCCGGGCAGCGGGCAGCCGCGTACGTAGGGGTTGCGGGCGACGAAGTGCCGGTCCCGGTCGGTGCCGTCGCGCACGAGGAGGGTGACGGCGGTGGCGGGCAGGCGCTCGTCGCGGCAGAGGTGGTCGCGGGTTTCCGGGTCGAGCCGGCCGATCAGGTCCGCGGTGATGTGCTGCGGTGCGTGGCGCAGTACGAGCGCCACGCACCAGGCCCGCCGCCGGCTGTCCCTGTGTCCGTCCATCGCCTTGCTCCGTGCCGCTCGTACGCCTGTCCGCTTCCCCGCCGTGCGGCGATGATCGCAGGTCAGCGCAGCGGACGGTGCACGTTTTTGTGTACGGACGGGCCGGGGGCGGCCTCCGCGATCCACGGGCCGTCGCCCGAGGGGTCGAGGACGCCTTCCTCCAGCCAGGTGTAGGCGCCGCCGAGGACGCCTTCGACGACCTTGCGGTCGAGGTCGTCGGTGTTGGACCAGAGGCGGCCGAAGAGCTCCTCTACGCGGAGCCGGGACTGCCGGCAGAAGGCGTCGGCGAGCTGGTACGCCTCGCGGCCGTGGTCGCCGGTGGCGCGCAGGTGCTCGGCGCGGACGCAGGCGGCGCTCATGGCGAAGAGTTCGGCGCCGATGTCGACGATCCGGCCGAGGAACCCCTGCTTCGTCTCCATGCGGCCCTGCCAGCGCGCCATGGCCAGGAAGGTGGAGCGGGCGAGTTTGCGCGAGCCGCGCTCGACGTAGCGCAGGTGGGTGGCGAGGTCGGGGTGACCCGCCGGGTGGAACTCCCGGTAGGCGCCGGGGACCTGGCCGGGGCCGGCGGCCAGCTTGGGCAGCCAGCGGGCGTAGAAGCCGGTGGCGCGGGCTCCGGCCCTGGCCTTGTCGGACAGGGCCTTGTCGGGGTCGATGAGGTCCCCGGCGACCGAGAGGTGGGCGTCGACGGCCTCGCGGGCGATCAGCAGGTGCATGATCTCCGTCGATCCCTCGAAGATCCGGTTGATGCGCAGGTCGCGGAGCATCTGCTCGGCGGGTACGGCCCGCTCGCCGCGGGCGGCGAGCGACTCGGCGGTCTCGAAGCCGCGGCCGCCGCGGATCTGGACCAGCTCGTCGGCCATCAGGCAGGCCATCTCCGAGCCGTAGAGCTTGGCGAGGGCCGCCTCGATGCGGATGTCGTTGCGGTCCTCGTCGGCCATCTGGGAGGCCAGGTCGACCACCGCTTCGAGGGCGAAGGTGGTGGCCGCGATGAAGGAGATCTTCGCCCCGACCGCCTCGTGCCGGGCGACCGGGCGGCCCCACTGCTCGCGTACGCCGCTCCACTCGCGGGCGATCTTCAGGCACCACTTGCCGGCGCCGACGCACATGGCGGGCAGCGACAGGCGGCCGGTGTTGAGCGTGGTCAGGGCGATCTTGAGGCCGGCTCCCTCGGCGCCGATCCGCTGGGCGGCGGGCACCCGGACCCGGTGGAAGCGGGTGACGCCGTTCTCCAGGCCGCGCAGGCCCATGAAGGCGTTGCGGTGCTCGACGGTGATCCCCGGCGAGTCGGCCTCGACGACGAAGGCGGTGATCCCGCCGCGGTGCCCCTCGCCCTTCGGGACCCGGGCCATGACCACGAGGAGGTCGGCGACCACCCCGTTGGTGGTCCACAGCTTCACGCCGTCGAGCACGTAGGCGTCCTCACCGTCCGGCACGGCCGTGGTGGCCAGGCGGGCCGGGTCGGAGCCGACGTCGGGCTCGGTGAGCAGGAAGGCGCTGATCGCGGAGGTGGCGCAGCGGGGCAGGTAGGCGTCCTTCTGTTCCTTCGTGCCGAACATCTTCAGGGGCTGCGGGACGCCGATCGACTGGTGCGCGGAGAGCAGGGCGCCGATGGCCGGGCTGACCGAGCCGACGAGGGCGAGCGCCTTGTTGTAGTAGACCTGGGTCAGCCCCAGGCCGCCGTACTCGGTGCCGATCTTCATGCCGAGGGCGCCGAGCTCCTTGAGCCCGCGCACCGTCTCGTCGGGGATCCGTGCCTCGCGCTCGATGCGCTGACCGTCGATCTCGTTCTCGCAGAAGACCCGCAGCCGGGCCAGGAAGGCCTCCCCGCGCCGGACGTCCTCGTCGGCGGGGAGCGGGTGGGGGTGGATCAGGTCGAGCCGGAACCGCCCCAGGAACAGCTCCTTGGCGAAGCTGGGCTTGCGCCAGTCCTGTTCCCGGGCCGCCTCCGCGACCTGCCGCGCCTCGCGCTCGGTCACCTTGGGCTGTACGGGCTGTACGGGCTGCGTCGCTGACATCCGGGTGCTCACCTCGCCGTATCGGGGGGACTACCGATCGGTGCTACCTGTGAGTCGTACCCGTTCCGGGCACCCGGGAAAAGGCCCGTGCGGGTGGCGGGGAAAGGCGGCGGGGAAAAGGGGGACGGCCGGAGCCCCCGCACAGTAGGCTCCGGCCGTCGGTCCGTGACCGTACGAGTCGGTCAGATGTCGAGGCCCGTGAGGACCAGGACGCGCTCGTACGTGTAGTCGTCCATCGCGTAGCGGACGCCCTCGCGGCCCACGCCGGACTGCTTGACGCCGCCGTACGGCATCTGGTCGGCGCGGTAGGACGGCGCGTCGCCGATGATCACACCGCCGACCTCCAGCTCGCGGTGGGCGCGGAAGGCGACCTGCACGTCGCGGGTGAAGACGCCGGTCTGCAGGCCGAACTTCGAGTCGTTGACGGCGGCGAAGGCCTCGTCGGTGTTCTCGACCCGGGTGATCGTCAGGACCGGGCCGAAGACCTCTTCGGTGGCGAGCTTGACGCCCGCCGGGATCTCCGAGAGGACGGTCGGCTCGACCGTGGCACCGTCGCGCTTGCCGCCGGTGAGCAGCTTGGCGCCGGCGGAGACGGCCTCGTCCACCCAGGACTCGACGCGCTTGGCGGCGTCCTCGGAGACCAGCGGGCCGACGTCGGTGGCGTCGTCCGCCGGGTCGCCGGTGACCTGGGCCTGGACCTTCGCGACGACCTTCTCGACGAGGCGGTCGTAGACGGAGGCGTCGGCGATCACGCGCTGCACGGAGATGCAGGACTGGCCGGCCTGGTAGTTCGAGAAGGTCGCGATGCGGGTCGCGGCCCAGTCGAGGTCGGCCTCGGAGGACCAGTCGGCGAGGACGACGGCCGCGGCGTTGCCGCCGAGCTCCAGGGTGCAGTGCTTGTGGGGCACCGACCGCTGGATGGCGTAGCCGACGGTGTCGGAGCCGGTGAAGGAGATGACCGGGAGGCGGTCGTCCTTGACCAGGGCCGGCATCTTGTCGTTGGCGACCGGCAGGACCGACCAGGAACCGGCCGGGAGGTCGGTCTCGGCCAGCAGCTCGCCCAGGATCAGGCCCGAGAGCGGGGTGGCCGGGGCCGGCTTCAGGATGATCGGCGCGCCGACGGCGATGGCGGGGGCCACCTTGTGGGCGCACAGGTTCAGCGGGAAGTTGAACGGCGCGATGCCGAGGACCGGGCCCTTGACGAAGCGGCGGGTCAGGGCCAGGCGGCCGACGCCACCGGCGTCGGTGTCCAGGCGCTGGGCCTCTCCGCCGTTGAAGCGGCGGGCCTCTTCGGCGGCGAAGCGGAACACGGAGACCGCACGGCCGACCTCACCGCGCGCCCACTTGATCGGCTTGCCGTTCTCGGCGGAGATCAGCTGGGCGATCTCCTCGGTGCGCTCGGTGAGGCGCTTGGAGACGTGGTCCAGGGCGGCGGCACGTACGTGGGCGGGGGTCGCGGAGAACTCCGCCGTCACGGCGTACGCCGCGGCCACGGCCTCTTCCACCTGGGCGTCGGTGGGCACGCTGACCGTGCCGACGAGCCGGCCGTCCCACGGGTTGTGGACGTCGAAGCTGTCCTCGCCGGTGGCCTGGCGGCCGGCGAGCCAGAAGGCGTGGGTGGAAGTCATGCGAATCCCGGCCCTTCGGATTGTGCGGTGGGGTCCTTGTCGACACCACCGTAGGACTCCGCGGGGCTTTCGGCGTTTATCCGGCATGGAGCGCCGCCCTCCCGCCCTGCGCCGCTTTGTCACTGTCGCGGTCAGGACCCGCCGTGCGGTGGGGGCTACGGGGTGGTCGTGCCGGCCTTCAGGGCGAGCCACAGCTCCATCCGTACGTCCGGATCGTCCAGCGAGCGCCCGAGGATCTCCTCGACCCGCTTCATCCGGTAGCGCAGCGTGTGACGGTGCACGCCCAGGTCGGCCGCCGCCGCGTCCCACTGCCCGTGGCGCGAGAGCCAGGCCTGGAGGGAGGCGACGAGATCGCCCCGGCCGGTCGCGTCGTGCTCGCGCAGGGCCCGCAGGGTGCCGTCCGCGAAGGCCCGTACGGCGTCGTCGGCCAGCAGCGGCAGGACGGAGCCCGCCGCCAGGTCCTCGTGCTCGACGAGCGGCCGTCCGCGGCGCCGGGCCACGGCGAGGGCCTGGTCGGCCTGCTTGAAGGCGGCCGCCACGCCCGCCGCCGTAGCGGGCGCCGACAGTCCGACCACCAGTTCGTCCGGCTCGGGCCCCGTCGCGTCCCGGCCGCGCCGGGTCTCCAGCGCCTCGGCGTGGTCCGCGCACGCCTGTACGGCCGAACCCCCGTCGGCGGCGAGCACCACCAGCCGGCCCTCCTCCGGGACCACCAGCAGCGCCTCGCCGGTCCGGGCGGCCGCCGACTCGACCGCGTCGGCCAGCAGCGCCAGCCCCTCCGGCTGGGCCGTGCCCGGCAGCGCCGGTTCCGCGACGACGATCCGGAACGGCGCCTCCAGCAGGGCCCCGTACAGGTCCCCCGCCACCGCCCGGGCGTGCTCCGCCTCCCCCTCCAGCAGCATCCGCAGCACGGCGGCGCCGAGCCGGGACTCCGCGTCGTGCAGCGACCGGGAGCGCTCGGTGGTCAGGGTGAGCAGGGCGACGGCGGAGTGCACGGCGTACCGTTCGGCGGTGCCCAGCGGGGCGCCCGTGCCGACGGCCAGCGCGCCCCGGGCCCGCCGTCCGGTGCCCAGCGACTGGAGCTCGACGCGGTCCTCCGAGCCGCCGACGACCGCGCTCGCCGGCGCGGGCCGCTCCCGCAGCCGCTCCACGTCGGGGGTGAGCCGGGCGGCCCGGCGGGCGGCCCACTCGGGGGCGGCCGCGACGACGGCGCCGGAGGTGTCGTACAGCGCGGCCCAGCCGTGCACGTGGGCGGCCAGCTTCGCCAGCAGGTCGGCGGGGCCGTCGGCGGAGAGGGCGGCCCGGGTCAGCTCCCGCTGCGCCTCGAAGCCGGCCGTCACGGCCCGGTACTGGTCGGCGGCGAGGGCCGCCGAGACGGCCTTGCTGATGGCGAGGAACGGGGTGCGCCGGGGCACCTCCAGCAGCGGCAGGTCCTCCTCGCGGGCCGCGTCGACCAGTGCCTGCGGGACGGCCTCGTAGTTGACGCCGACGGCGAAGCCGATCCCCACGACCCCGGCGGCGGCGAGGCGCCGTACGTAGCGGCGCATCTCCTCGGGGTCCTCGGCGTCCAGCTTCATCGCCGTGACGAGCAGCAGCTCGCCGCCCTCCATGTAGGGGACGGGGTCGGCGAGCTCGCTGACGTGGGCCCAGCGCACGGGGGTGTCGAGCCGGGTCTCCCCGGCCCGGACGCTGAGTTTGAGCGCCGAGTGCTGGACGAGCGAGGCAAGGGTGAGCGGCATCGGGTACCAGGGGCCTTCGGCGGGAGGGGAGGGAGACTGCGGGGCCCTTCGGGATTTCGCCGTGTCGTATGAACGGCCCCTCTCGATTCTGCCACCCCGTACGGGTCGGCTCAGCCCGTTCCGGCCAACCGGACGAGCAGCGGCGCGGCCCGCTCCCCGCGGACCGAGGTCAGCGAGAGCACCGCGCAGCCGGGCGGTACGGCGTGCGCCAGCTCGGAGGCCGACCACCGCTCGCGCTCGACCTGGCGCACGGTGACGGCGTCGGTGGTGACCGCCTTGCCGGTGACCATCTTGCGGAAGGCGTGGATGGCCCGGGTGAGCGGCTGGTCGGCGAAGACGGTGCGGTGGGTGACGTCCCGGGTCTCGACCCATTCGGTGCCCCAGGCCTCGGCGAAGCGCTTCCCGTCCCAGGTGGTGACGCCGGAGAAGGCCATCCGGCAGCCGACGGCGCCGAGCAGCGGGGTGCGCAGGGCCTCCGGTACGTCGTCCAGCGCGCGCAGGGTCAGCAGCACCCCGGCGTTCACCGACCGCAGCCGCTGCACCCCGCGGACCGTCTCGGGGGTGAGGGTGTGCGAGGCGTCGTCGAGGGCGAGGAAGGCGAAGAGCGAGCGGTCGGCGCGGGCCGCGGCGCAGGCGTTGAACTGGGCGAGGAGGAGCCGGGCGAGCATCCGGGAGGCGTCGGCGTGGCCCCGTTCGGGGAGGTCGATGCGGACCCGGACGGGGTGTTCCAGGGCGCGCATGGAGAAGGGGCGGCCCTGGCCCGTGGTGTCGAAGAACCCGGCGAAGGCGGGCCGGTCCAGCAGGGCGAGCCGGTCGGCGAGGGCGGGGCCGGGGTCGGCGGGGGCGCCGTGCTGGCGGGCGCGGGCGTCGAGCTCGCGGAGCATGGCCTGTTCCCCGGCGTCCGCCAGCGCGTGGCGCAGCGCGTCGAGGGCGGGCGACGGCCCGTCGAGGAGTTCGCGCAGCTCCGGCACCGCGGGGAAGCGTCCGTGGGCCGTCCGGTAGGGGCCGAGCAGCTGCGCGAGGGCGGTCGCGGCGCGGCGCACGTCGACGCCGGGGAGGTCTCCGACGAAGGCCTCGGCGAGGAGGGTGGCGGCCTCGTCGGGGTCGGCGGTGCCGCCGTAGAGGTCGAGGTCGTGGACGGAGCCGGGGTCGCCGACGCGGACGACGATGTCGTAGCCGCCGTCGGGGCCGAGCCCGGGGCCGGCGGGGCCGGCGGATCCGGCCGAGCCGACGGCGATGACGGCGGCCTGGCCGGCGAGCGCCTGCAGCGCGAGGGACTCGACGACGGGCCGCACCAGCCGGGCGGTCTTCCCGGTCCCGGAGGGGCCGACGGCGAGCAGGGAGGTCCCGAGCACCTCGGGGTCGAGGGCGAGGGGGGTGCCGCGGCGGGCGTAGGGGTTGCGCTCCTGGTCCTCGACGCTGCCGAGCAGCACCTGCCGGGCGAGCAGGTCGTGCCGGGCGGCGCGCACGGGCAGGTCCCGGTCGCCGGAGGGGTGGAGGCAGGCGGCGGCGCCCTTGTCCCGCACGGAGTCGGCGAAGGCCCGCACGCGGGAGGGGTCGGCCTGGACGGAGTCCCAGGCGCGGCGGATGCGCGCGTAGTCCACGTCGTTCATCCGCCCCCCCGCCACCTCCCCCCCAAGCCTCTCGGCCACCTCCCACAGCCCGGCGGCCCGAAGCTGGGGCCACTGCGCGGGATCGGTGCCGTCTTCGGGGGCGACGGGCGGGGCGGAGGGCCGCCCCGGCCGCTCCTGGGGCGCGGGGCGGCGGCCCAGGCGGGTGAAGAAGACGACCACCGGTACCGCGACGGCCACATACACGAGGTTGCCGACCAGCGTGGCGGTGCCGTCGCTCATGTTCTCGTACGGCAGGTGTCCACCGACGAGGCCCAGGACCGTCACGGTGTTCGTCCAGATCAGCAGGCCGACGAAGAGTCCGCCTGCCGTCGCTCCCGCGATACGGGCGCGACGCCCGCGCGACGCGACGAGACGCTCGAAGGCCAGGCGCCAGGAGCCGAGCCGGCTGAACCAGAGGACCAGGACGGCCGTCACCAGCAGCATGTACGCCTGAAGGGCCGCCGTACCCCGCCCGTCGACCGGTCCGCCGCCCAGCTGCCACCAGTCGCGGGGGGTGAAGAGTTTGAGCGGGACGTCGAAGTAGGGGATGTAGTTGTTCGACACCAGAGACCACACCAGTACGCACGCCAGGAACGAGATCACCGCCCCGCTCAGCAGCGACCGGTCCGTGCCCGGCTCTGCCTCGTCCGCCCGCTTCGGCTGGTATCCGAACCGCCACACACCCGGCTCCGCCCTCGGCCGCGGTGTGCGGGCCCAGGTTGCCAGGGGGGAGCCCACCGTCGGGGCGTGGGACGGCTTCGGCGGCAGCGCAGGAGGGCCCGCCGGTCTCGGCACGCGGCCTCCCTGGGCCGTCCGTCCGTCGTGCGTGCCTTCGGTGTCCATGAACCCCTGCCCCCTGCCCGTGCCAAGCGCTGCGGCGCTCAATCTAGTGCCCGGTACGCCCCCGCGACCCGTGGCCCACCGGGTTCCGCGGGACGCGTCCCCGTTCCTTCCTATGGCCGCCGCGGACAAGGACACGCGGGTACCACTCCCGAACGGAGCATGCCTTACCCCCTCCCCCGGGCCTAGCCTGCGGACAAAGACACAAGTGCGTCCGAAAACACCCCCCAGGAGCCCCCTATGACCGCTGTCCCGCAGGAGCGCCGCATCGTCACCGCGATCCCCGGCCCCAAGTCGCAGGAGCTGCAGGCCCGCCGCCTTTCGACGGTGGCCGGCGGCGTGGGCTCCGTGCTGCCCGTCTTCACGGCCCGCGCGGGCGGCGGCATCATCGAGGACATCGACGGCAACCGCATGATCGACTTCGGTTCCGGCATCGCCGTGACCTCCGTCGGCGCCTCCGCCGAGGCCGTCGTGCGCCGCGCCTCCGCGCAGCTCGCCGACTTCACCCACACCTGCTTCATGGTCACCCCCTACGAGGGCTACGTCGAGGTGTGCGAGGCCCTCGCCGAGCTGACCCCCGGTGACCACGCCAAGAAGTCGGCCCTGTTCAACTCGGGCGCCGAGGCCGTCGAGAACGCCGTCAAGATCGCCCGTTCGTACACCAAGCGCCAGGCCGTCGTCGTCTTCGACCACGGCTACCACGGCCGTACGAACCTCACGATGGCCCTGACCTCGAAGAACATGCCGTACAAGCAGGGCTTCGGTCCGTTCGCCCCCGAGGTCTACCGCGTCCCGGTCGCCTACGGCTACCGCTGGCCGACCGGCGCCGAGAACTGCGGCCCCGAGGCCGCCGCCCAGGCGATCGACCAGATCAGCAAGCAGATCGGCGCCGAGAACGTCGCCGCGATCATCATCGAGCCGGTCCTCGGCGAGGGCGGCTTCATCGAGCCGGCCAAGGGCTTCCTCCCGGCGATCGTGAAGTTCGCCAACGACAACGGCATCGTCTTCGTGGCCGACGAGATCCAGTCCGGCTTCTGCCGCACCGGCCAGTGGTTCGCGTGTGAGGACGAGGGCATCGTCCCGGACCTGATCACCACCGCGAAGGGCATCGCGGGCGGCCTGCCGCTCGCCGCCGTGACCGGCCGCGCCGAGATGATGGACTCCGTGCACGGCGGCGGCCTGGGCGGCACCTACGGCGGCAACCCGGTGGCCTGCGCCGGTGCGCTCGGCTCCATCGAGACCATGAAGGAGCTCGACCTCAACGCCGCGGCGAAGAAGATCGAGTCGATCATGAAGACCCGCCTGACGGCCATGCAGGAGAAGTACGACATCATCGGCGACATCCGCGGCCGCGGCGCCATGATCGCCATCGAGCTCGTCAAGGACCCGGTCTCCAAGACCCCGTTCCCGGAGGCGGCCGGCGCGCTCGCCAAGGCTTGCCACGCCGAGGGCGTGCTCGTCCTCACCTGCGGCACCTACGGCAACGTGCTCCGCTTCCTGCCCCCGATCGTCATCGGCGAGGACCTGCTGAACGAGGGCCTGGACGTCATCGAGGCCGCTTTCGCGGGCATCTGAGCGAACACCCGAACACAGGCGCCCTTCCCTACCGCCGGTAACGGTCGGGCACTGTGAAGAAGGTGTGGGGGGCCGATGGCGGGAGCGCGTTCCCGCTGTCGGCCCCCCTCCCGTTGGCGTACGGTTTCTGCAGATGAGTGAGACAGACCGTTCCCGGGCAACCGGGGACGATTCCGGTACCGGGCTTCCCCAGCGCCGTACTGGGCATGCGTTCGCGCACACTCCTCTCAGATCGGACGGCCGTCCGCCCCAAACCCCCCGGGGCGCACGGCAACCCGATCCGGGCGGCCGTCCCGGAACCATCCCCCCTGTTCCGGGACGGCCGGCCATCCTCTCGGCCACCGCGGCCGTCTCGGCCCTCTGCGCCGTCCTCTTCGCCCTGATCACCTGGCAGGTCCGCGTCTCGGGGCCGCTGCTGACGCCGGATCACGCGCTGAGCCGCGCCGTGGTGTGCACCGTCCCCGACGCCTTCACCGAACGCCTCGCGGACCTCGGGAACGTCCCGGTCGCCGTGCCGGTCCTGGTCCTCGCGATGCTCTACGCCGCCCGGCGCGGCCGGGCCCGCGCCGCGCTGACGGCGGGCCTGGCGATGGCCCTGGTACCGGCGCTGATCGTGCCGCTCAAGGAGTGGACCGCCCGCCCGGGTCCGCTGGAGCCCTGGGCCGCCGGCTACTTCCCCTCGGGGCACACGGCCACGGCCCTGACGGCCTATACGGCGGCCGCCCTGCTGGTCGCCCCGTACACCCGCCGCCCCTGGCCCGCGGCCCTCGCGGCCCTGCTGACGGCCCTGACCGCGGCGGGCCTGGTCCTGCGCGGCTTCCACTGGCCCCTGGACGTCCTGGCCAGCCTCCTGCTGTGCACCCCGCTCCTGCTGGCCGTACGCCGGGCGGCGGCCCGCCCCGTACGGGCGGAACGCCACCCGGCCGGACGGCCGGCGGCGGCGGGTCAGCCGCCGAAGTAGGCGTCGAAGCCCCGGCTGAACTCCCAGCCGCCGAAGCGGTCCCAGTTGACCGACCAGGTCATCAGGCCGCGCAGGTCGGGCCGGATGCCGTGGGGCTGGTACGCCCCGCAGGCCAGCCCCTTCGTGAGGCAGTCCAGCGCCTTGGTCACCTCGGCGGGGGCGGTGTAGCCGTTGCCCGCGTCGGTCGTGGCCGGCAGGCCGATGGCGACCTGGTCGGGGCGCAGCGGCGGGAAGACCCGGGCGGTGTCTCCCGCGACCGGGAACCCGGTGAGCAGCATGTCCGTCATGGCGATGTGGAAGTCGGCGCCGCCCATGGAGTGGTACTGGCCGTCCAGGCCCATGACGGGGCCCGAGTTGTAGTCCTGGACGTGCAGCAGGGTGAGGTCGTCGCGCAGGGCGTGGATGACCGGGAGGTACGCGCCCGCGCGCGGGTCCTGGCCGCCCCAGGGGCCGGAGCCGTAGTACTGGTGGCCGAGCTGTACGAAGAAGGTCTCCGGGGCCATGGTCAGGACGAAGCCCGGGCCGTACCTGGCCTTGAGGGTCTTCACGGCGGAGATCAGATTGACGATCACCGGGGTGGTGGGGGCGCGGAAGTCGGTGTCGCCGGTGGCGAGGGAGAGGGAGTGGCCCTCGAAGTCGATGTCGAGGCCGTCGAGCCCGTACTCGTCGATGATCCTGCCGACGGAGGAGACGAAGGCGTCGCGGGCGGCCGTGGTGGTGAGCTGGACCTGGCCGTTCTGGCCGCCTATGGAGATCAGGACCTTCTTGCCCGCGGCCTGCTTGGCCTTGATGGCCGCCTTGAACTCGGCGGCCGACTCCACGTTCGGGCACTCGGTCACCGGGCAGAGCCGGAAGCGGATGTCGCCGGAGGTGACCGAGGTGGGTTCGCCGAAGGCGAGGTCGATGACGTCCCACGAGGCGGGGACGTCGGCCATGCGGACGTAGCCGGAGCCGTTGGCGAAGCTGCTGTGGAGGTAGCCGACGAGGGCGTGAGCGGGCAGCCCCGGGGTGCCGGGGCCCCCGCCGCCGGTGGTGGTGACGGTGACCGGCGGGCTCTGGGGCGACTCGCCCGCCGCGTTCACGGCCGCGACCCGGAAGGTGTACGGGGTGGACGCGGCGAGGCCGGTGACGGTGGCCGAGGTGGTGGCGGAGGTCAGCGGGGCGGCGCCGTCGCGGTAGACCTTGTACGAGGTGGCGCCGGTGGCCGCCGTCCAGGACAGGGCCACCGTGGAGGCGGAGGCGGCGGAGCCCGTGAGGCCGGCGGGGGTGGCCGGGGGCTGCGGCCCGGGCCCGGTTCCGCCCGGGTCGGGGCCGACGAGGGCGAGGTCGTCGGTGAGGTGGGCGCCCTGGCCGTACCAGCCGTGGGTGTAGACGGTCACGGAGGTGGTGGCGGGGCCGGTGCGGAAGCCGGTGGTGAGCTGCTTCCAGGCGCCGGGGGTCTGGGTCCAGGTGGAGACGTCGGTGGTGCCGGTGCCGCTCGCGCCGAGGTAGACGTACGCGCCCTGCACCCAGGCGGTGAGGGTGTACGCGGAGTCGGGCCTGACGGTGACGGTCTGGGAGCAGCGGGCGTTGTCCTGGCCGGCCGGGGTGGCCCGGAGGGCGGCACTCCCGCCGTGGACGGGGGCGGTGACGACGGCTCCGGACGCGCCGGAGCAGCTCCAGCCGTCGAGGCCGGATTCGAAGCCGCCGTTGCGGACGAGGTCGGCGTCCGCGGCCGCGGCGGGCGGGCCGGCGGTGAGGAGTCCGGCCACCGCCAGGGCGGCGGCCGTGAGGAGGGGGAGCACTCTGCGCACAACTGCCTCCGGAACATGGGGGGACGGGGCCTTGCTCCCTGGCGGGGAGCGACAGCGGCGCCCAAGATGATCCAGACCAATCCCCTTGTCAAGGGGTGCGGTCCGCGCCGCCCTCCCCCGCCAGCACCCGCGCCACCGCCTCGTGCATCGCGAGCTCCAGCACCACCGGGTCGGTGAGCGTCCCCTCCCCGTCCGGGACCACCAGCCAGCGCACCCCGTCCGCCTCCCGGACCGGGTGCGGGACCACGATCCAGGTCCCCCGCCCGGCGCCACGCACCCCCGTGCCGAGCCAGCGCGACGCCGTCCCCGGGGGCACGAAGAAGCCCACCCGGGCGTCGTCGCAGTCCGCGAGCACCGGACCGGGCCGGCCGGTGAGCAGGTGCAGTACGTCGAGGGTGGCCCGGCCCAGCTCCCCCGGCAGGATCAGCACGTCCCAGCTCCGGCCCGCGGGCAGGAGGGCGACCCCGAGGGGGCCGCGCTCCCATTCCCACCGGCAGGCGTCGGGATCCGGCGCCACCGATACCAGCCATTCCACTGCCGCTTTGGCCCCCGGGAACGCCATCGCCCGGCCTCCGTTCTCTCGTACGCGGTGAAGGGTTCTCACCGGGAGAGAGCGGGGCCGGGCGGCGGTATGACGCGAGTTCCGTTACTCCGTCATGGTGAAGCGGGTCACACGGTGGGCGCGCGGTGGGCGCGGGCGTCAGCTGTCGAAGCCGAGCCCGAAGCGGTCCAGGGTGCGCAGCCAGAGGTTGCGGCGGCCGCCGCGGGCGTCGGACCGGGCCAGCGACCACTTGGTGAGGGTGATCCCGGTCCAGGCGAACGGCTCCGGCGGGAACGGCATCGGCTTGCTGCGCACCATCTCCAGCCGGGTCCGCTCGCTGGACACCCCGTCGAGCAGGTCCAGCATCACGTCGGCCCCGAAGCGGGTGGCGCCGACGCCGAGCCCGGTGAAGCCGGCCGCGTAGGCGACCCGGCCCTTGTGGGCCGTGCCGAAGAAGGCCGAGAAGCGGGAGCAGGTGTCGATGGCCCCGCCCCAGGCGTGGCTGAACTTCACCCCCTCCAGCTGCGGGAACGCGGTGAAGAAGTGCTCCGCGAGCTTGAGGTAGGTCTCGGGCCGGTGGTCGTACTCGGAGTCGAGCTTCCCGCGGTACGGGTAGATGGCGTCGTAGCCGCCCCAGAGGATCCGGTGGTCCTTGGTGATCCGGAAGTAGTGGAACTGGTTGGCGCTGTCGCCCAGGCCCTGGCGTCGCTTCCAGCCGATGGAGGCGAGCTGCTCCTCGTCGAGCGGCTCGGTCATCAGCGCGTAGTCGTACACCGGGACGGTGAAGGGACGGATCCGCTTGACCAGCGAGGGGAAGATGTTGGTGCCCAGCGCGACCCGGCGGGCGAGGATCGTGCCGTACGGGGTGGTGACGGCCATCCCGGCGCCGACGGGGGCCATCTTCAGGCCGCGCGTGTTCTCGTAGATACGCACGCCCAGCTCCAGGCAGGCCCGCTTGAGGCCCCAGGCGAGCTTCGCCGGGTTGAGCATGGCGACGCCGTCGCGGTCCCACAGGCCCGCGAGGAAGGTCGGGGAGTCGATCTCGGCGCGCAGCGCTTCCCGGTCCAGCCATTCGGAGCCGTCCGCGAGGCCGAGCCTGCGCGCCTCCTCGTGGAGTTCGCGCAGTTCCTCGACCTGGTGGGGCTCGGTGGCCACGTCGATCTCACCGGTGCGCTCGAAGTCGCAGTCGATGCCGTAGCGGGCGACCGCCGCCTCGATCTCGTCGAGGTTGCGGGCGCCCAGCTCCTCCAGCTTGGCGAGTTCGCCGGGCCAGCGGGCCATGCCGTTGGCGAGCCCGTGGGTGAGGGAGGCCGCGCAGAAGCCGCCGTTGCGGCCGGAGGCGGCCCAGCCCGCCTCCTTGCTCTCGATCAGGACCACGTCCCGGCCGGGGTCACGCTCCTTGGCGATCAGAGCGGTCCACAGCCCGCTGTAGCCCCCGCCGACGACGAGCAGGTCGCAGCGCTCGTCGGAGGTGAGCGCCGGCTCGGCGGCCGGCTTGCCGGGGTCGTCCAGCCAGTACGCGACCGGCTTCGCTTCGGAAAGGGATTTCGCAACACTACGCATGGCGACTGGGGCCATGGCTTCCAACTCCCTACGGAACTGAACTGATTACTTCGGTTGTGCCTTCTTGCGGCGGTTGCCGACCCACTGGCCGGCGAGCACCACCAGGACCGCGATGACGAACATCGCCGTACCGATGACGTTGATCTGGACGGGCGTACCACGCTGGGCCGATCCCCACACGAACATGGGGAAGGTGACGGTGTTGCCCGAGTTGAAGTTGGTGATGATGAAGTCGTCGAACGAGAGCGCGAAGGACAGCAGCGCACCGGCCGCGATGCCGGGGGCGGCGATCGGCAGGGTGACCCTCAGGAACGTCTGCACCGGTCCGGCGTAGAGGTCGCGCGCGGCCTCCTCCAGCCTCGGGTCCATCGACAGCACGCGCGCCTTGACGGCGGCGACGACGAAGCTGAGGCAGAACATCACGTGCGCGATCAGGATGGTCCAGAAGCCGAGCTGGATGCCCATGTTGAGGAAGAGGGCGAGCAGCGAGGCGGCCATCACGATCTCGGGCATGGCCATCGGCAGGAAGATCAGCGAGTTGACCGCGCCGCGCGCCCGGAACCGGTAGCGCACGAGCGCGAAGGCTATCGCGGTGCCGAGCACGGTCGCGCCGATGGTGGCCCAGAAGGCGATCTGGAGGGAGAGCGAGAGGGAGCCGCACAGGTCGGCGACCCCGCAGGGGTCCTTCCAGGCGTCGAGCGAGAACTCCTGCCAGGCGTAGTTGAAGCGCCCGGCGGGGTTGTTGAAGGAGAAGACCGTCACGACGACGTTGGGCAGGATCAGGTACGCGAGCGTGCCGAGTCCCGCGATGACCACGAAATTGCGGCGGAGCCAGCCAAGGGGCTTGTTCATCAGACCAGGTCCTCCGTCCCCGCCCGGCGGATGTAGATGGACACCATGATCAGCACGATGGCCATGAGGATGAAGGACAGCGCGGCCGCCGTCGGGTAGTCGAGGATGCGCAGGTACTGCGACTGGATGACGCTGCCGATCATCCGGGTGTCCGTCGAGCCGAGCAGTTCGGCGTTGACGTAGTCACCGCTCGCCGGGATGAAGGTGAGCAGGGTCCCGGAGACCACGCCCGGCATCGACAGCGGGAAGGTCACCTTGCGGAACACCGTGGCGGGCCGGGCGTACAGGTCCCCGGCCGCCTCGTGGAGGCGGGTGTCGATGCGCTCCAGCGAGGTGTACAGCGGCAGGATCATGAAGGGGAGGAAGTTGTACGTCAGGCCGCAGACCACCGCGAGCGGCGTGGCCAGGACCCGGTCCCCCTCGGTCATGCCGAGCCAGCTGGTGACGTCGAGGAAGCCGACGGCGTTGAGGGCGCCGACCACCGGGCCGCCGTCGGCGAGGATCGTCTTCCAGGCCAGGGTGCGGATCAGGAAGCTGGTGAAGAACGGGGCGATGACCAGCACCAGCAGGAGGTTGCGCCAGCGGCCGGCCTTGAAGGCGATCAGGTAGGCCAGCGGGTACCCGAGCAGCAGGCACAGCGCGGTCGCGGTGCCCGCGTAGAGCAGGGACCTCAGGAACTGCGGGTAGTAGTCGCCGAAGGCCTCCCAGTAGGTCTGGAAGTGCCAGGTGACCTTGAAGCCCTCTTCGAGCGAACCGGTCTGCACCGAGGTGGAGGCCTGGTAGATCATCGGCAGCACGAAGAACACGAGCAGCCACAGGATGCCGGGGAGCAGCAGCCAGTACGGGATCAGGCGCTTGCGCAGGGACGCCTTGTGCACCGGGGGTTCGGCCGGGGCGGCCTCCCGGGGCGGCGCGGAGACGGCGGTCACGCGCTCTCCTCGACGGTCTCGACGCCGGCGTCGATGTCCATGGCGGCGTCCAGGCCGAAGGTGTGCTCCGGGTTCCAGTGGAGTACGACCTCGGCGCCGGGGACGAGGCGGGCGTCGCGCTCGATGTTCTGGGCGTACACCTCCAGCTCCGGGCAGACCCGGCTGTCTATCACGTACTGGGTGGAGACGCCGATGAAGGAAGAGTCGGCGATCCGGCCCGCGATCTTGTTGCGGCCGGCCGCGACGGTGTGCTCCTCGTCCGCGTGGACCAGGGAGATCTTCTCGGGACGCACGCCGACCAGCAGCTTTCCGCCCGCGCGGGGCGTGGTCGAACATCGCTGCCCGGGCAGCCGCAGCGTCGTGCCGGAGGCCGAGACGACGACGTCGGTGCCCGCGGACTCCACCGAGGCCTCGATCAGGTTGGAGGTGCCGAGGAAGTTCGCGACGAAGGTGGTCCGCGGGTTCTCGTACAGCTCGGCGGGGGCGCCCAGCTGCTCGACGCGGCCGCCGTTCATCACCGCGACCGTGTCGGCCATCGTCATGGCCTCCTCCTGGTCGTGCGTGACGTGCACGAAGGTGATGCCGACCTCCGTCTGGATCCGCTTGAGCTCCAGCTGCATCTGGCGGCGCAGCTTGAGGTCGAGGGCGCCCAGCGGCTCGTCGAGGAGGAGCACCTGGGGGTGGTTGATCAGGGCGCGGGCGACGGCGACGCGCTGCTGCTGGCCACCGGAGAGCTGGTGGGGCTTGCGCTGGGCGAACTGGCCGAGCTGCACCAGCTCCAGCATGTCGTCGACCTGCTTCTTGACGGACTTGATGCCGCGGCGGCGCAGCCCGAACGCGATGTTCTCGTAGATGCTCAGGTGCGGGAACAGCGCGTAGCTCTGGAAGACGGTGTTGACCGGGCGCTTGTACGGCGGCAGGTGGGTGACCTCGCGGTCGCCGAGGCTGACCGTGCCGGTGGAGGGCTCCTCCAGGCCGGCGATCATGCGCAGGGTGGTGGTCTTCCCGCAGCCCGAGGCGCCGAGCAGGGCGAAGAAGGAGCCCTGGGGGATGGTGAGGTCCAGCGGGTGCACGGCGGTGAACGATCCGTAGTGCTTGCTGATCCCGGCGAGGCGGACGTCGCCGCTCGCGGTCTTGTCAGTCATGGGTCGCGGCCTTCGGTGGTGGTGTCGTCGGAAGGGTGCGGGAGCGCGGGGGTGGAGGGGTCCGGCGGGGCCGGGCGGTGGGTCAGGCGCCGATGAGCTTGGTGAACTTCTCCTCGTACGCCGTCTCTTCCTCGCTGCTGAGGGAGCGGAAGGCGTGGGACTTGGCGGTCATCGCCTTGTCCGGGACGATCAGCGTGTTCTCCGCGAGCGCGGGGTCGATCTTGGCGAGCTCGTCCTTGACTCCGTCGACGGGGCAGACGTAGCTGATGAACGCGGCCAGCCGGGCGGCCACCGGGAGCTCGTAGTAGTAGTCGATGAGCTTCTCGGCGTTGGCCTTGTGCCGGGCCTGGGCCGGGACGAGGAGGTTGTCGCTGGAGGTGATGTACCCGGCCGCCGGGACCGCGTACTTGATGTCGGGGTTGCCGGCCTGGAGCTGGATCACGTCCCCCGCCCAGGCCAGACAGGCCGCGAGGTCCCCCTTGTCGAGGTCGGCGGTGTAGTCGTTGCCGGTGAAGCGGCGGATCTGCTTGGTGTCCACGCCCTTCTGGAGGCGGCCGATGGCGCCGTCGAAGTCCGCGGTGGTGAAGTTCGCCGGGTCCTTGCCCTGGTCGAGCAGGGTCATGCCGACGCTGTCGCGCATCTCGGTGAGGAAACCGACGCGGCCCTTGAGGGAGGGATCGTCGAGCAGCTGGGTGACGGAGTCGACCTTCCTGCCCTCGGTGGCCTTGGAGTTGTAGGCGATGACCGTCGATATGCCGGTCCAGGGGTAGCTGTAGGAGCGGCCCGGGTCCCAGTCGGGGCTGCGGAACTGCGGGGAGAGGTTGGCGTAGGCGTGCGGGAGGCGGGAGGGGTCCAGCTTCTGCGCCCAGCCGAGGCGGATGATGCGGGCGGCGAGCCAGTCGGTGACGACGATCAGGTCGCGCCCGGTGTCCTGGCCGGCGGCCAGCTGCGGGCGGATCTTGCCGAAGAACTCGACGTTGTCGTTGATGTCCTCGGAGTACTTGACCTCGATGCCGGTCCGCTTGCCGAACTCCTCCAGCGTGGGACGGGACTTCTCGTCCTCGCTGGTGTCCATGTACTCGGTCCAGTTGGAGAAGTTGAGCACCTTCTCCTGTTCCGAGTGGTCGGCGGAGGCGGCCGCGGTGCCGTCCTCGCGCCGGGCGGGCGGGATGCCGCAGGAGGTCAGGGCGGAGAGGCCGCCGAGGGTGAGCGCCCCGATGCCGGAAGCGCGCAGCAGCGAGCGGCGGGTGAGGGCACCGCGCCCGCTGGTGAGACTGCGCCGCATCGCGGCGAGCTGCGCCGCGGAGAGGCGGTCGGGGTCGAGCTGCTCCATTGGCTGTGGCCTTTCGGGAGGTGTGCCGCTGGTCGGGCGGTGGCTGTTATCGGTCCCCGAAGATGGTGCGGTGCCAGTCCTTGGCCGCCACCGCGGTGTTGTCGTACATCACGTGCTTGACCTGCGTGTACTCCTCGAAGGAGTAGGTGGACATGTCCTTTCCGAAGCCGCTGGCCTTGTAGCCGCCGTGGGGCATCTCGCTGATGATCGGGATGTGGTCGTTGACCCACACGCAGCCGGCCTTGAGCTCGCGGGTTGCGCGGTTCGCCCGGTAGAGGTCCCGGCTCCAGGCGGAGGCGGCGAGCCCGTACGGGGTGTCGTTGGCCAGGGCGAGGCCCTCGTCGTCGGTGTCGAAGGGCAGGACGACCAGCACCGGGCCGAAGATCTCGGACTGGACGACCTCGCTGTCCTGCGCGGCGCCGGAGATCAGGGTGGGCCGGTAGTAGGCGCCCTCCGCCAGCTCGCCCCCCGGGGCCTCGCCGCCGGTGACGACCGTGGCGTACGCGCGGGCGCGCTCGACGAAGGCGGCGACCCGGTCGCGCTGGGCGTGCGAGACCAGTGGGCCGAGGTCGGTGGTGGGCGCGAAGGGGTCACCGAGCCGGACGGTCTCCATCAGCTCGGCGACCCGGGCGACGAAGGCGTCGTGCAGGGGGCGCTGGACGTAGGCGCGGGTGGCCGCGGTGCAGTCCTGGCCGGTGTTGATCAGCGAGGCGGCGACGGCGCCGTGGGCGGCGGCCTCCAGGTCGGCGTCGTCGAAGACGAGGAAGGGGGCCTTGCCGCCGAGCTCCAGGTGGAGCCGCTTGACGGTGGCGGTGGCGATCTCGGCCACCCGCTTGCCGACCGCGGTGGAGCCGGTGAAGGAGGTCATGACCACGTCGGGGTGGCCGACCAGGTGCTCGCCCGCGTCCCGCCCGGCGCCCGTGACGATGTTGACGACGCCGTCGGGGATGCCCGCCTCCTTGGCCGCCTGGGCGAACATCAGGGAGGTCAGGGGGGTCAGCTCGGCGGGCTTGAGGACGATGGTGTTGCCCGCGGCGATGGCCGGGAGGATCTTCCAGGCCGCCATCTGGAGCGGATAGTTCCAAGGGGCGATGGAGCCGACGACGCCGATGGCCTCGCGCCGTACGTAGGAGGTGTGGTCCCCGGAGTACTCGCCGGCCGCCTGGCCCTGGAGGTGACGGGCCGCGCCCGCGAAGAAGGCGGTGTTGTCGATGGTCCCCGGTACGTCGAACTCCGTGGACAGCTTGACCGGCTTGCCGCACTGCAGGGACTCCGCGTACGCGAAGTCCTCCGCCTGCTCCGCCAGTACGCCGGCCAGCCGGTGCAGCGCGTCCGAGCGCTCCCCCGGGGTCGCGGCCGACCAGGCGGGGAAGGCCCGCTTGGCGGCGGCGACGGCCTCGTCCACGTCCGCCGTGCCCGCCAGTTCGTAGGTGAGCACCTCCTGGCCGGTCGCGGGGTCGACCACCGTGTGCGAGCGACCCGAGGTACCGGGGCGGAGCCGGCCGTCGATGTACTGCGCGCCGTCTGCGAAGCGGTCCTTAACCTGGAAGCGGTTACCCATCACGCTCTCACGCTCTCCGTAGCTACAGCTCGAATTGAGTGCCGATCCTGGCAGAGGCGTTCGCCTCCGCCAAGTGATTCCGTTGTTGCCTTTTGATTACGCGACGGAATCGGTCGACCATGTGTCGAGGCGCGCCCGAAATCCCGTACGAAGTGTCAGTGGTGACTGCAAGACTCGCGTGCATGGAGATGACCGACAAGTTGATCGGGCAGGTCAGCCGTGGTGAACGGCTGAAGTACCTGCCCTTCTGGGGCCACCGGCCGCAGCCGGACGGACGGCTCGGTCCGAGCTGCCTGAGCCAGTGGTGGCCGTCCGCTTTCACTGTGGGTGATGTCCGCTACGCCACGGCCGAGCACTGGATGATGGCCGGCAAGGCCCGGTTGTTCGGGGACGCGGAGGCGGAGCGGGCGGCACTGGAGGCCCGGAGTCCGGCGGCGGCGAAGAAGGCCGGCCGGCTGGTGCGCGGCTTCGACGAGGCCGTGTGGCAGCGGGAGCGGTTCGCGCTGGTCGTGGAGGGCAGCGTGCACAAGTTCGGCTCCGATCCGGCACTGCGGGCGTACCTGCTCGGTACGGGCACGAGGGTGCTGGTGGAGGCGAGCCCCGTGGACCGGATCTGGGGCATCGGACTGGCCGCCGACGACGAGCGCGCCCTGGACCCGGCGCGCTGGCGTGGGCTGAACCTGCTGGGCTTCGCGCTGATGGAGGCGCGGGAGCGGCTGCGGGAGGGGAACGCGGAGTGAATCCGGCGGAGCGGCGCCGGGTGGCGGCCGTCATCGTGCGGGGCGGCAGCGTGCTGATGGTGCGCGAGCGGGGACGGGGGCCGTCCGGCCGGCACGACGGGGCGGAGTACTGGACCCTGCCGGGCGGCGGGGTGGAGCCCGGGGAGGACCCGGAGGCGGCCGTGCGGCGCGAGGTGGCCGAGGAGACGGGGCTGCGGGCGCTGTCGGTGCGCTACGCCTACGAGGCTCCGTACCCCTCCGGCTGGACCACCTGTTTCCGGGTGGAGGTGGCGGCCGGGGAGCCGGTGCTGGGGGTGGACCCGGAGCTGGGGTGCGACTGCCCCCGGATGGTGGGCCTGACCTGGGTCCCCCTCCCCCGTACCGGGGCGGACGGCCCCTACATGGTCCCCACCCTGCTGTCCGCCGCCGCGCCCTGACCCGCTCGGGCGGCGGGGCGGGGGGCCGGAGGCGGAGGGGGCGAAGAGGTCGGGGGCGTCAGACGCGTTCGCGGGGCTGGTCGTCGGTCCGGGAGACCGAGGGGCCGTCCTGGCCGCCGCCGGATTCCTCCAGGGTGGGGCCGAGGAAGACCAGCAGGGTCACGCCGATGCCCAGCACGATGCCGACCCCGCCGAGGATGATCCCGGCCAGGGCCATCCCGCCGTTGGTGGATTCGCCGCGGCTCGCCTTGCCCCGGCCCAGCGCGCCGAGGACGACGGCGGCGATGCCGAAGGCGATCGACCCGAACATGGTCACGCAGCCGACCACCGAGAGGATGCCGAGCACCAGGGCGGCGACGCCGAAGCCGTTGGAGGCGGGCCTGGCATAGGGCGGGTACCCGGCATAACCGGGGTAGCCGGCGTAGCCCGGATAGCCGGGGTAGCCCTGCTGGACGGGCGGCGGCGGGCCGGGGTACGCGTAGGCGGCCGGGTCCGGCGGGACCGGGTAGCCGTACGCGGGCGTGGACGGCGGCGCGGATATCGGGGGCGGCGCGTACGGCGACGCCGCGGCCGGGGGCGGCGCGCCCTGGAACCCCGGCGGCCGCACGGACGGATCCTGCTCGTGAGCCGGTGGAACGGCGGCGGGCGCGGTCGGCGCGGTCGCGGCCGGGTGCACCGGGGGCACGGAGGGCGTCACCGGCGGCGCCCCGGCCGGCTTGCCCGGTTCCGCCGCGGACCTCTCGGGCGGGGCCCACGGGTCCCTCGGCTCAGGGCTCTGGTCGGTCATACGGCACCCCCCTCTCGTACAGCCATGCTAAGGGCTGCCACCGACACGCCCCGGGGCTGCCTACGATGAGGCCGACCTGCCCGCACCCGCGCCCTCCCGGAGGCACCCCATGCCCGACCTGCACCCCTTCATCGCGGGGCTGCCCAAGGCCGAACTCCACGTCCACCACGTCGGTTCGGCGTCCCCGCGCATCGTGGCCGAACTCGCTTCCCGCCACCCCGACTCGAAGGTCCCCACCGACCCCGAGGCCGTCGCCGACTACTTCACCTTCACGGACTTCGCCCACTTCATCGACGTCTACCTCTCGGTCGTCGACCTGGTCCGCACCCCCGACGACGTGCGCACGCTGACCTTCGAGGTCGCCCGCGACATGGCCCGGCAGAACATCCGCTACGCCGAACTCACCATCACCCCCTACTCCTCGACGCGCCGCGGCATCGACGAGGACGCCTTCATGGAGGCCATCGAGGACGCCCGCAAGGCGGCCGAGGCCGAACTGGGCGTCATCCTGCGCTGGTGCTTCGACATCCCCGGCGAGGCCGGCCTGGAGGCCGCCGAGGAGACCGTCCGCCTCGCCGTCGACCTGCGCCCCGCGGGCCTGGTCTCCTTCGGCCTCGGCGGCCCCGAGATCGGCGTGCCGCGCCCGCAGTTCAAGCCGTACTTCGACCGGGCGCGGGCCGCCGGTCTGCACAGCGTGCCGCACGCCGGCGAGACCACCGGCCCGGAGACGGTCTGGGACGCCATCCGCGAGCTGGGCGCCGAGCGCATCGGCCACGGCACCAGCTCCACCCGGGACCCGGAGCTGCTGGCGTACCTGGCCGAGCACCGCATCGCGCTGGAGGTCTGCCCGACCTCCAACATCGCCACGCGCGCCGTCGCGGACCTCGACGAGCACCCCGTCAAGGAGATGGTCGCGGCGGGCGTGCTCGTCACCATCAACAGCGACGACCCGCCGATGTTCGGCACCGACCTCAACAACGAGTACGCGGTCGCCGCCCGCCTCCTCGACCTCGACGAGCGGGGACTGGCGCAGCTGGCGAAGAACGCCGTCGAGGCCTCCTTCCTGGACCCGGCCGGCAAGGCGCGGCTCAGCGCGGAGATCGACGCGTACACCGCGGACTGGCTCGCCCGCTGACGTCCCGTCGGGCCCGGCGGCCGCGGAGAATGGGGGCATGAACACCCTGACTGCCGTCGGTCACCGCGGCGACCCCTACCGTGTCCGCGAGAACACCCTCGCCTCCGTGCGCTCCGCCTTCGCCCGGGGGGCGGACGCGGTGGAGGTCGACGTACGGCTGACCCGCGACGGCGTGCCGGTCCTCCTCCACGACGAGACCCTGCAGCGGCTGTGGGGCCACGACGTGCGGCTGGACGCCGTCACCGCCGCACAGTTGAAGGAGCTCGCGCAGGGCGGGATCCCCACCCTGCGCGAGGCCCTGACGGCCGCGGGGGCCGGCCGGCTGATGCTGGACCTGCCGGGCGCCACGGCCGAGACCGTACGGACCGTCGTGGGCCTGGTGCGCGAGTGCGGGGCGCGCGAGCGCACGTACTACTGCGCAGGGCCGGACACCATGCTCGCCGTCCGCGCCGCCGACCCGGGCGCGGAGATCGCCCTGACCTGGACCACCCTCTCGCCGCCGCGCCGGGTGCTGATCGACGCGGTGGCCCCCCGCTGGCTCAACTACCGCTTCGGGCTTCTCGACCGGGAGCTCACGGACGCCCTGCACCGGGACGGGCTGCTGGTGTCGGCGTGGACGGCGGACACCAAGCGGTCGATGCGCGCCCTGGTCGCGGCGGGCGTGGACTCCGTCACCACGAACAGGGTGGACGCCCTGACCGCGGTGCGGGCCGAGTCCGGCCGGTGATACGGGCCTGGGGGGAGCGGATCCGGACGGCGGACCCGCGTCGGCAGGACCTGGGGCTGACGCTGCTGGTGCAGGTGGCCACGACCATTCCGTTCGTGGTGCCCCGCGACCCCCGGGAGTCGCCCGCGACCTGGGCGGCGTACCTGCTGACCACGCTCGGCAACCTGCCGCTGGTGTGGCGGCGCAGGGCCCCGGTCCTGGCGCTGTGCGGGGTGGTCGCGGCGGGTTCGGTGTACCGGCTGGCGCTGGACGGGCCCGGGCAGCCGCTGCCGTACGCAGGGCTGATCGCCCTCTACACGATCGCGCTGCTCTGCCCGGAGCGGGTGCGGCTGGTCACGGGCGCCGTCGTGACGGTGGTGATCTTCGGTTCGGTCGCGCTCAACACGCAGACGGCGCGGGAGCTGCTGTTCTCGCTGTTCGTGTTCGGGGCGGCGTTCGCGCTGGGGCGGCTGCAGGCCACCCGGCAGGCGTACACCGAGGCGGCCCTGGAGCGGGCGGAGCAGCTGGAGCGGGCGAACCGGATCGAGGCGGAGCAGGCGGCGGCGCGCGAACGGGCCCGTATCGCGCGGGAGATGCACGACATCCTCTCGCACGCGGTCAGCATCATGATCGTGCAGGCGGAGGCGGGTCCGGTGGCGGTGCGCCGGGCCCCGGAACGGGCCGAGGCGGCCTTCGAGGCGATCGCCGAGACGGGCCGGGACGCGATGGCGCAGCTGCGGACGATGCTGGGGGTCCTGCGGACGGACGAGGCGGCCCCGCGTGCGCCGCAGCCGGGGATCGCGGGGCTGCCGGCGCTGCTGGACCGCGTCCGGGCGAGCGGGCCCACGGTCTCCTACGAGCGGACGGGCGAGGTGCGCGCGCTGCCGGCCGCGCTGGAGGCGACGGTGCACCGGGTGGTGCAGGAGGCGCTGACCAATGTGGTCAAGCATGCCGGGGCCTCGGCGGTGGAGGTACGCCTGGATTACGGGGTGGGGGACCTGACGGTGACGGTCACCGACGACGGCCGCGGACCGGACGGGGCACGGAGCGGCGCGGCGGGCGGCGGGCACGGGCTGATCGGGATCAGGGAGCGGGCGGCGGCGCACGGCGGGACGGCCCGGTGCGGCCCGGGGCCCGACGGGGGGTTCTCGGTGCGGGTGGTCCTTGTAACCTCGCCGCTGGAGGTGGGGAAGTGACGATCCGTGTGGTGGTGGCCGACGACCAGGAGCTGGTGCGCAGCGGTTTCGCGATGATCCTGGACGTCCAGGAGGACATCGAGGTCGTGGCGGAGGTGGGGGACGGGGCTTCGGCGGTGGAGGCGGTCGCCCGGCTCGCGCCGGACGTCGTGCTGCTGGACATCAGGATGCCGGTGCTGGACGGGATCGAGGCCTGCCGGAGGATCTCGGCGGGCGGCGCCTGCCGGACGGTGATGCTGACGACCTTCGACTCGGACGAGTACGTGTACGAGGCGCTGCACGCGGGGGCGAGCGGGTTCCTGCTGAAGGACGTGCGGCGGGACGATCTGGTGCACGCGGTACGGGTGGTGGCGGCGGGCGAGTCCCTGCTGGCGCCTTCGGTGGCGCGGCGACTGATCGAGGAGTACACGGCGGTGACGGCCCGGCCGGCGGGCGCGCGGGCCCTGTCGGAGGACCGGCTTCAGGTGCTGACGGCCCGGGAGCGGGAGACGCTGCTGCACCTGGGGCGGGGGCTGTCGAACGCGGAGATCGCGGCGGCGCTGACGGTGAGCGAGCACACGGTGAAGTCGCACGTGGGCAACGTGCTGGGGAAACTGGGTCTGCGGGACCGGATCCAGGCGGTGATCTGCGCGTACGAGACGGGTCTGATCGCGGCCGGTTCTCCCTCCGGAGAGTGAGGAGCGGCGTGTCGGCTCCCCCGCGCCGGTGAGTTGTCGTACCGGTGAAGACCCCTCTCACCGGTGATCCGCAACCACCCCTGTGAACAGCACCATTGAGGACGTCGGGGCAGCGGGTCCCGCGGCTCGCACACAGGGGGATCACCATCATGAAGACACGTACACGCACTCGCACGCTGGTCGCGGCCGCTCTGGTACTGGGCGTCGTGTCCGGCCCGGCGGTCGCCGCCCACGCCGCCGGGACGCCGGCGGCGGTCGCGGCGGCCACGGACGGCCGGGTCCGGGCCGCTGGGGCGCAGGCTCCCCTCTTCTCGTCCCCGCCCGACGCGGCGGCGCTGGAGCGGGCCATCGCGGGCCTGGGCGCCGATCACCCGGAGGCGACGGCCGCGCTGGTGCGGGTGGGCGGCACGAGCGGTTCCTGGAAGGGAAGTTCGGGGGTCGCGGACGTCCGCAGCGGACGCGGGGCGATCGAGGACGCCCGGTTCCGGGCGGGTTCGGTGACGAAGACCTTCACCGCCGCGGTGGTGCTGCAGCTGGCCGCCGAGGGCAGGCTGGATCTGGACCGGCCGGTGCAGGAGTACCTGCCGGGGCTGCTGCCCGGCGGCCCGGGCGGTTTCGAGCCCGTCTCCGTACGCCAGTTGCTGAACTACACGAGCGGCCTGCGGTCGGCGGACGGCCCGGGGGACGCCTTCGCGGACGAGTACGCCCACCGCTTCGACGTGGTGGACCCGCGGGCGCTGATCGCCAATGCGGCCGCCAAGGGCCCCGAGTCCCGGCCCGGCGAGAAGCAGCACTACAGCAACATCCACTACACGGTGCTCGGCGTGCTGATCGAGAAGGTGACGGGGACGACGTACGAGAAGGCGGTGTCCCAGCGGATACTGCGGCCGCTGGGGCTGCGTGACACCTCGTTCCCGGCCCGCACCCAGACGCGGATACCGGGCCCCCACAACCACGGCTACCAGGCGGTGCCGCAGCCGGGCGGGGGCAGCTCCCTGGTGGACGTGACGGAGTGGAACTCCTCCTCCAACTGGGCGGCCGGGGACCTCATATCGACCACGGCCGACCTGGAACGGTTCACGGTGGCGCTGTTCGGCGGCAAGGTGGTCCCGCGGCCCCAGCTGGAGGAGATGTTCACCGTCCCCGACGTGCAGGACGCCGAGACCGGTGAGCACGCGGTCCAGACGGCCGGCCTGAAGGAGTTCAGGCTGCCGGGCGGTGCCGTGGTCTACGGCAAGACCGGGGCCCGCTTCGGCTACAACACCGTGATCGGCGGCAGCCGGGACCTCTCCCGCACGCTCGTGTACTCGGTGAACTCCACCGATGCCAAGGGCCGGGACATGAACAAGGTGGCCATGGGCATCGTGGGTGCGGCCTTCGCCAAGTAGGTGCGGCGGGCGGCCCGGTCAGAGTCCGACGATGGAGTTCCAGCGTTTGGCGAAGGAGGAGCGCTCGGCCGAGGAGATGTCCCGGGCCACGACGAGGCGCTTGCGCATCCCGTCGTCGGGGAAGATCAGCGGGTTCTCGGCGAGCAGGGCGGTCTCCTTGTCCGGGGAGGCGGCCAGCACCTCACGGGCGGCGGGGACCGGGCAGACGTAGTTGACCGCGGCCGCGAGCTCCGCGGCCACCGCGGGCTCGTAGTAGTAGTCGACGAGGGCCTCGGCGTTGGCCTTGTGGCGGGCGAGGTTGGGGACGAGCAGGCTCTCGGCCCAGAGCTCGGCGCCCTCCTCCGGGACCACGAACTCGATGTCGGGGTTGTCGGCCTGGAGCTGGATGACGTCGCCGGAGTAGGCCTGGCAGGCCAGGACGTCTCCCTTGCTGAGGTCGGAGGTGTAGTCGTTGCCGGTGAAGCGGCGGATGTGCCTCTTCTTCACCATGCTCTCGACCTGGTCGCACATCCGGTGGAAGTCGGTTTCGGTCCACCGGGTGACGTCGGCGCCGTTGCCCTGCATGAGCAGGGCGAAGGACTCGTCGAGGCCGGAGAACAGCGTCACCTTGCCGGCCAGGTCCGGCTGCCAGAGGTCCTTGACGGACTTGATCTCCCGGCCCAGGGCCTTGCGGTTGTAGGCGATGCCGGTGATCCCCGACTGCCAGGGGACGGTGTGCAGCCGGCCCTCGTCGAAGGCGGGGGACCGCAGCTGGGGGTCGAGGTGGCGGGCCACGTTGCCCTGGGCGGACCGGTCCATCTTCTGGGCCCAGCCCAGGTGGACGAAGCGGGCGGCCATCCAGTCGCTGACGACCACGAGATCGTGACCGGTCGACTGGTGGTTCATCAGGGCCGGGCTGACCTTGCCGAAGAACTCGTCGTTGTCGTTGATCTCCTCGGTGTACCGGACCTCGATGCCGGTCTTCTTCGTGAAGGCCTCCAGCGTCGGGCGGCTCTCCTCGTCCTGGTCGTCGGTGTCGATGTAGAGCGGCCAGTTGGAGAAGGCGATGCTCCGGTCCCGGTCCGAGAGGTCCTGGCCCTGCCGCCGGTCCTCGGGGACGTAGGCGGCGGGCACACCGCAGCCGGTGAGGGCGGCCAGCAGGCCCGCGGCACCGAGGCCGCGCAGCGCCGCGCGGCGGGAGAAGGCGAGTTCAGGCATGGGCCCAGCCTCGGTGAACGCGAAGGGGCGGGCAATAGACAAGGTGTCTACTGCCCGCCCCTTCAGTGGCCTGCGGTGATCAGTCCGCGTCCGTCACCGCGACGGCCGCGGCGGTTCAGCCGTCGAGCGAGGTCATCACGTGCTTGATGCGGGTGTAGTCCTCGAAGCCGTAGGCGGAGAGGTCCTTGCCGTAGCCGGACTTCTTGAAGCCGCCGTGGGGCATCTCGGCGACGAGCGGGATGTGGGTGTTGATCCACACGCAGCCGAAGTCGAGGTTCTTGGACATGCGCATCGCGCGGCCGTGGTCCTTGGTCCACACGGAGGAGGCGAGGGCGAACTCGACGCCGTTCGCGTACTCCAGGGCCTGGGACTCGTCCGTGAAGGACTGGACGGTGATGACGGGGCCGAAGACCTCGTTCTGGATGATCTCGTCGTCCTGCTTGAGGCCCGAGACGACGGTCGGGGCGTAGAAGAAGCCCTTGTCGCCGACCCGGTGGCCGCCCGCCTCGACCTTGGCGTGGGCGGGAAGGCGCTCGATGAAGCCCGCGACCTGCTGGAGTTGGTTGGGGTTGTTCAGCGGGCCGTACAGCACGTCCTCGTCGTCCGGCTGCCCGGTCTTGGTCTCCGCGGCGGCCTTGGCGAGCGCGGCCACGAACTCGTCGTGGATCGACTCGTGGACCAGTACGCGGGTGGCGGCGGTGCAGTCCTGACCGGCGTTGAAGTAACCGGCGACGGCGATGTCCTCGACGGCCTTGGCCAGGTCGGCGTCCTCGAAGACCACGACCGGGGCCTTGCCGCCGAGCTCCAGGTGGACGCGCTTGACGTCCTTGGAGGCGCTCTCGGCGACCTGCATGCCCGCGCGCACCGAACCGGTGATGGAGGCCATCGCCGGGGTGGAGTGCTCGACCATGGCCTTGCCGGTCTCGCGGTCGCCGCAGACGACGTTGAAGACGCCCTTGGGCAGGACGGAGTCGATGATCTCCGCCATCAGGACGGTGGAGGCCGGGGTGGTGTCCGAGGGCTTCAGGACGACGGTGTTGCCCGCGGCGATCGCCGGGGCGAACTTCCACACGGCCATCATCATCGGGTAGTTCCACGGCGCCACCTGGGCGCACACGCCGACCGGCTCACGGCGGATGATCGAGGTCATCCCTTCCATGTACTCGCCGGCCGAACGGCCCTCCAGCAGGCGTGCGGCGCCGGCGAAGAAGCGGATCTGGTCCACCATCGGCGGCAGCTCCTCGCTGGCCGTCAGGCCCACCGGCTTGCCGGTGTTCTCCGACTCGGCGGCGACCAGCTCGTCCGCGCGCGCCTCGAAGGCGTCCGCGATCTTGAGCAGGGCCTTCTGCCGCTCGGAGGGGGTGGTGTCGCGCCAGCCCGGGAAGGCGGCAGCGGCGGCGGCCATGGCGGCGTCCACGTCGGCCTGGCCGGACAGCGGGGCGGTCGCGTAGACCTCGCCGGTGGCGGGGTTGACCACGTCGGTGGTCCGCCCGTCGGCGGCGTCCTTGAACTCCCCGCCGATGTAGTTGCGCAGACGACGCAGTTCGGTGGTCACTACAGCCACTCTCCTGATCACATGTCCAACGATTGAGACGACCTCCCAAGACTAGCTCCTCGGGCGACGCTTTCGACAGAGCCGGACATCACGAACTACGAAATCCGTGCAATCCGAGACCCTTCACAACGGATTTCATCGATTACGGGTTGCGGAACGGACGACTCCTCGTGCAGAGTGAGGTCGTGGTCAGTCGAAGCGCAGATTCCAGGAACAGACAACCGTCCCCTTCGGTCGATGCTGTGTCCCTGGCGATCATCGAGCAACTGCAGGAGGACGGTCGCCGTCCCTATGCGTCGATCGGCAAGGCCGTGGGCCTCTCCGAAGCGGCCGTCCGCCAGCGCGTACAGAAGCTGCTGGACCAGGGCGTGATGCAGATCGTCGCCGTCACCGACCCGCTCACCGTGGGGCTGCGGCGCCAGGCCATGGTCGGCATCAACGTCGAGGGCGATCTCGACCCGGTGGCCGACGCGCTGACCGCGATGGCCGAATGCGAGTACGTCGTGATGACCGCCGGGTCGTTCGACCTGATGGTGGAAATCGTCTGCGAGGACGACGACCACCTCCTGGAGACGATCAACAAGAAGATCCGCACGCTCCCCGGCGTGCGATCAACCGAGAGCTTCGTTTACCTGAAGCTCAAGAAGCAGACCTACATGTGGGGAACCAGATAACCGTGAGCCAGGACCTCTCCAAGACCGCGTACGACCACCTGTGGATGCACTTCACCCGCATGTCGTCGTACGAGAACTCCCCCGTCCCCACCATCGTCCGGGGCGAGGGCACCTACATCTGGGACGACAAGGGCAAGCGCTACCTGGACGGCCTCGCGGGCCTGTTCGTGGTCAACGCCGGTCACGGCCGCAAGGAACTGGCCGAGGTCGCCTACAAGCAGGCCCAGGAACTCGCGTTCTTCCCCATCTGGTCGTACGCGCACCCCAAGGCCGTGGAGCTCGCCGAGCGCCTCGCCCACTACGCCCCCGGTGACCTGAACAAGGTCTTCTTCACCACCGGTGGCGGCGAGGCCGTCGAGACCGCCTGGAAGCTCGCCAAGCAGTACTTCAAGCTGCAGGGCAAGCACACCAAGTACAAGGTCATCTCCCGCGCGGTCGCCTACCACGGCACCCCGCAGGGCGCCCTGTCCATCACCGGCCTGCCGGCCCTCAAGGCCCCCTTCGAGCCGCTGGTCCCCGGCGCGCACAAGGTGCCGAACACCAACATCTACCGCGCCCCGATCTTCGGCGACGACCCGGAGGCCTACGGCCGCTGGTGTGCCGACCAGATCGAGCAGGAGATCCTCTTCGAGGGCGCCGACACCGTCGCCGCCGTCTTCCTGGAGCCGGTGCAGAACGCCGGCGGCTGCTTCCCGCCGCCGCCCGGCTACTTCCAGCGCGTGCGCGAGATCTGCGACGAGTACGACGTGCTCCTCGTCTCCGACGAGACGATCTGCGCCTTCGGCCGCCTCGGCACCATGTTCGCCTGCGACAAGTTCGACTACGTCCCGGACATGATCACCTGTGCCAAGGGCATGACCTCGGGTTACTCCCCGATCGGCGCCTGCATCATCTCGGACCGCCTCGCGGAGCCGTTCTACAAGGGCGACAACACCTTCCTGCACGGCTACACGTTCGGCGGGCACCCGGTGTCCTCCGCCGTGGCGCTGGCCAACCTCGACATCTTCGACAAGGAAGGCCTGAACCAGCACGTGCTGGACCAGGAGGGCAACTTCTTCAACACCCTGAAGAAGCTGCACGACCTCCCGATCGTCGGCGACGTCCGCGGCAACGGCTTCTTCTACGGCATCGAGCTCGTCAAGGACAAGGTCACCAAGGAGTCCTTCACGGACGAGGAGACCGAGCGCGTGCTCTACGGCTTCCTCTCCAAGGCGCTCTTCGAGAACGGCCTGTACTGCCGGGCCGACGACCGTGGCGACCCGGTCATCCAGCTGGCCCCGCCGCTGATCGCGGACCAGGGCACCTTCGACGAGATCGAAGGCATCCTGCGCTCGGTGCTCACCGAGGCGTGGACCAAGCTGTAACCCCCGGCGCCACGCGGCGATAGTCCGATCACACGGCCCGGATCCCCCGTTCGAGTGAGAACGCGGGGGTCCGGGCCGTGTGCTGTCACCATCCAAGACGTTCATCTCTTTACATCTCAGTGCGGCGCCAGTGACCGAAGGGGCTCCGCTTCGTTCCCCCGGACGGAGGTGTACGCCATGGTGGCTCCATCGGACAATGCCCCACCGGACGATGACGTGCTCTGGGCACGCGCCCTGCACTACTCCCACAGCGGTTCCCCAGGACTCATCGGGGTCACCGCAGGAGTGCGCCGGGGCGAGATCCTGGCCGTGACCGGCCCGCGCGGCAGCGGGAAGACCACGCTGCTGCGCTGCCTGACCGGGCGGCTGGTGCCCGAACAGGGCGAGGTCTGGTTCGACGGCGTCCCCGTCCACACGCTGGGCCCCGTCGCCCGCGAACGGCTGCGCCGCGACCGGTTCGCCTGGATCGGGCCCGAGCCCCAGCTGCTGCCGGAGCTCAAGGTGTGGGAGAACACGGCCCTGCCCCTGCTGCTCACCGGCGCCACGCACCGCGCCGCCAAGCACGCCGCCTGCGCCTGGCTGGACCGCCTCGACATCGGCGGATTCGCCCGCAAGCGCCCCGGCGCCCTGACCCGCGCCGAATGCCAGCGCGTCGCCCTCGCCCGGGCCCTGGTCGGGGAGCCCACCGTGCTCTTCGCCGACGAGCCGACCGCCCCGCTGCACCGCGCCGAGCGCGCCCTGCTGCTGCGGACGCTCACCACCGCCGCCCGCTCCCACGGGATCACCGTGGTGCTGGCCACCCACGACGAGGAGACCGCCGCGCCGGCGGACCGCAGGCTGGACCTGCTCGACGGCCGCCCGGCCGCGGCCGCCACGGCGGCCGACTCACCCCGGACCACGGAGGACCAGGCCGCGTGCTCGCTCTCCGCCTAGCCCGCGGCTCCCGCCCCGCGGTCCAGCTGCGGCGGATGCTCGTCGCCGCCGCCTCGGCCGGCACCGGGTTCCTGCTGCTGTACGTCCTCGCGGAGGCGATGGCCCGGCCCGCCGGATCGCTGCCCCGGCTGCTGTGGGCCCTCGTGCCGCTCGCCGCCACCGTGCAGTTCGCGGTGGCGGTGGCGCGGACCGACCCGGCGACCCGGCCCCGCGAGGGGCTCGACGCCGTGGGGCTGGGCCCCGTACGGCTCACCCTGGTCGGCGCGGTCTCCACCGCCGTCGCCTGCGCCCTCGGCAGCGCCCTGGCCCTGGCCGTCTTCCTGCACCTGCGGGGCGAACTGGCGGGCCTGCCCTTCGACGGCGCGGGGGCCGGGCTGCTCCACGCGGACCAGCCGCTGCCGGTGGCCGGGGCCCTCACCCTGCTGTCCCTGATCCCCCTCACGGCCTCCGCCGCCACCGTCGTCGCCCTGCGCCCCCGCCCCCCGACGGCCGGGCTCAGTCCCCAGAGCGGAGTGCCCTGGGGGGTGGCGCTCGCCGCCAGCGGGCTCACCGTCGAGGCCTACGCCGGCCCGCGCGGGGCGGCCGTTCCGGCCGGCTGGGGCCTGATCGCGGTCGGGCTGGCCCTCGCCGGGCCCGGCGTGGCCTACGCCTGCGGCACCCTCGTCCAGGCCGTCCGCCCGGGCGCGCTGCGGCTGCTCGCCGGGCGGGCCCTCCAGGAGGAGGCCCCCCGCCTCGGCAGGCCCCTCGGGGTGCTCTGCGCCGTCGGCGCCGCCGCCCTCACCTCCGTGGCCCTGCGTGACCAGGGCGGCCTCCTCACCCCGCTCGGACCGCTGACCGGTCCGGCCGCCGCCCTGGTGGCCCTGTGCGCGGGCGCGACCCTTCTCACATCGGCCGCCGAGTCCCGCCACTCCCGCTCCGCCGCCCGGGCGGCCCTGCTCGACCTCGGTACACCGGGAACGGTGCTGCGTACGGCCGTGACCGTGCGGGCCGCCGCGCTCCTCGTCGTGTGCCTCCCGCTCAGCTGGGGTGTGGCGCAGCTGACGTCGCTGGCTTTGACCCGCTGAGCGGACCAGCCCTTAGTGTGGGCCGAATGGTCAACGCAGACATCGAGATCGAGACGCTCGCGGAATTCGACCGGGTCGCGGCCCGGGGCTCACTGAGCGGCTACCGCGTCCAGTCGGTCAACCTGCTGGAGCGGACGTTCGCGCTGCTGTCCGCCGACACCTCCGACGCCGTGTTCCTGGGCTGTGCGATGGAGCCCGACGCCTCGGCGAAGGTCCGTGCGGACGGCGCGCTCGTCTTCCCCCCGGTGCCGGACCTGCCCTTCGACCCGTACCGGGGGCGGCTATACACGCCCGACGAGCTCTTCGCCGGTCTGGCGGACGGTTACGAAGCCACCCCGGACGCCCAGACCTACGCCTGGTTCCAGGAGACCAAGGCCGACGGCGACGTCTTCTCCTCGATGCTCCGCTCCATCCACGACGACGCGGTCTGCGACGCCCTCGACGAACACCTCGCGGGCGCCCGCGTGGTCGGCGTGATGGGCGGCCACGCCGTGGAGCGCGGCGGCCCCGACTACCGGGGCGCCGCCGAACTCGGCCGGACGCTGGCCCGGTCGGGGCTGACGGTGGCCACCGGCGGCGGACCCGGCGCGATGGAGGCCGCCAACCTCGGCGCCTACCTGGCCCCGGCCCCCGACGGAGCCCTCACCGAGGCGCTCGGCATGCTGGAGAAGGCGCCCTCCTTCGCCCCGTCGGTCTCCGACTGGGCGCGCGCCGCCTTCGCCGTACGGGAGCGGTGGCCCGGGGGCGGCGACTCCGTCGGCATCCCGACCTGGTTCTACGGGCACGAGCCGCCGAACCCCTTCGCGAGCCGCGTCGCCAAGTACTTCGCGAACGCCACCCGCGAGGACGGGCTGCTCGCCCGGTCCACGGCGGGCGTGGTGTTCCTGCCGGGCGCGGCGGGCACGGTGCAGGAGATATTCGACAACGCGACCCCCAACTACTACGGGTCGCGCGGCGAACCGACGCCGATGGTCCTGGTCGGCCGCGCCCACTGGACCGGGCACCTGCCGGTCTGGCCGCTGCTCCGGGCCCTGGCGAGCGGCCGCTCGATGGAGTCCCGGATCGCGCTGGTGGACTCCGTGGACGAGGTCCCGGACGTGCTCGCCGCGATGCGCTGAACTCTCACCCGCTCCCCCAGGCAACTTCCGGGGCCGTTCACACGTCTGGTCTAGGTACCGCAAAACCTGCCAGACGTGAACGGAGCCCTCTGTGCTCATAGGCCTGCTGACCGCTGTCGCGGCGTCCATCTGCTACGGCACGGGATCCGTCCTGCAAGCCGTGGGCTCGCGCCGGGCCGCCCGGACCTCCCCGGCCGCCGCCGGGGTGACGGCGCACGGCGGACCGAACCTCACCTCCACCGCCAAGGCGGCGATGACCTGGGAGTTCATCGTCGGCACGATCCTCGACTTCGTCGGGTTCGGACTGGGTGCGCTGGCCGCCCGGATGCTGCCGCTGTTCCTGTCCCAGACGGTCATCAGCGCGAACCTGGTGATCACCGCCGTGCTGAGCGTGAAGATGCTGGGCATCCGGCTGACCCGCAAGGAGTGGGCCTCCATCGGAGTGGTGTGCGCGGCGCTGGTGCTGCTCGCCACGGCCGCCGGACACGAGGGCGGCCACCACGCCCCGATGGCCACGCACTGGTGGCTGCTCGCGGTGACCGCGCTGATCATCGTCGGCGGCACGGTGGCCGTGCGCTTCCTCGGCGCCCGGGCCGCGATCCTGGCGGGCCTGCTGTCGGGGCTGGCCTTCGGCGCACTGGGCGTCGGGGTGCGGATCCTGGACGGCGTCGAGCCCTTCGCCCTGGGGACGCTGCTCGCCGACCCGGCCCTCTACGCCATCGTGCTGGCGGGCGCGGGCGGCATGTACCTGCACACCGTCGCCCTCCAGATCGGCTCCGTCAACGGTGCGACGGCGGCGCTGGTCGTCGGCGAGACCGTGCTCCCGGGAGCCATCGGCGTGCTCTGGCTCGGCGACGCCTCCCGGCCGGGACTGGCATGGCTGGCCGTGCTGGGCTTCGTCCTCGCGGTCACGGGCGCCGTGGCGGTGGCCTGGTACGGCAACCACGAGGGGGCCGGGGAACCGGCGCCGGAGCCCGTCCCCGAGCCGGTGTCCTGACGCGCGGACACCCCTGCGTGCGGCGGCCGCGGGCCCGCCGCCCCGTTCACCCCCACGGGTGCCCGGGGTGGCGGGCCCGCGGCCGCTGCCGCTTGCTGGGTGCATGGAGACCACCACCGCCCGGATGGAGACGCCGCGCGCGGCCGGTGCGGCCGGGATCCTCTTCGCACTGCTGCTGGCGGCCTCGATCGCGCTGATCCGCTACGCCCTCCCCTCGGACGTCGCCCACGCACCCGTGGATCCCGACCGGCGCTGGGCGGTGAGCGCGGCGCTGGAGATCGTCCCGTTCGCGGGGATCTTCTTCCTCTGGTTCATGGGCGCCCTGCGCGCCCACACCGGGGACGCCGAGGACCGCTTCGTCGCCACCGTCTTCCTGGGCAGCGGCTTCGTCTTCGCGGCCACCCTGTTCGTCGCCGCCGCCGCGGCGGGCACCGTCCTCCAGGAGAGCACGGCGCAGTCCGGCTTCGGCCGCTCCTTCGCCTACACGGTGCTGACGACGTACGGGATGCGGATGGCGGCCGTGTTCGTCTTCACGACCTCGTCCATCGGCAGGCGGCTCGGCGTCTTCCCGAGGCCGGTGGTGCTGCTGGGCTTCGCGGTCGGGCTGGTGCTGCTGCTGGTGGGTTCCTCGCTGCCCTGGTCCGAGATGCTCTTCCCGGCCTGGGCACTGGCCGTCAGCGGGTACATCCTGCGGGTGAGCAGGCACTAGTCCTCCCGGCAGGCGACCCCGGGGTGGTGCGTGCATTCTGGAGACCGGGGGTGACGGGGGTGTTCGGGCCACGGAAGGGCTGATGCCTCATGAGGCTTGTCGTCGACCTCAACCGCTGCCAGGGATACGCCCAGTGCGCGTTCCTCGCTCCCGAAGTGTTCGCGATGCACGGTGAGGAATCGCTGCTCTACGACCCGAACCCGGGCACGGACGGGGAAGCGGACGCGGAGCTGCGCGAGAACGTCACCCGGGCGGTTGCCGCCTGTCCGGTACGGGCGATCTTGCTGGAGCTGGCGGACGGCCGTGCCGGGGACGGACCTGGAGGCGCGTCATGACCGTCGACGGCAGCCTGGAGAGGCTCAAGCGCGAGGGGCGCATCGTCGTCGTGGGCGCTTCGCTGGCGGGCCTGCGGGCCGCCGAGACCATGCGCGAGAAGGGTTTCACCGGCTCCCTCACGATGATCGGCGACGAACCGTACGAGCCCTACGACCGGCCCCCGCTGTCCAAGCAGGTGCTGCTGGGGCGGGCCGGCCCGGAACGCACCGCGCTGCCCCGCCGCCGGGACATCGAGGCCGCGTGGCGCCTCGGCGTCCCCGCGACCGGCCTGGACATGGCGGCCCGCCGGGTCCGCCTCGCCGACGGGGACGAGGTGGAGTACGACCGGCTGCTGATCGCCACCGGCGTGCGGGCCCGGCCCTGGCCCCAGGCGGACGAGGCCGCGCTCGACGGGGTGTTCGTCCTGCGCACCCGTGACGACGCGGCCGCCCTGGAACAGAAGCTCGCCGCCGGACCGGGCCGGGTGCTGGTGATCGGCGCCGGGTTCACCGGCTCCGAGATCGCCTCCGCCTGCCGGGAACGCGGGCTGCCCGTCACGGTCGCCGAACGGGGCGCCGCCCCGCTGGTCGGCGCTCTGGGCGGGGTGGTCGGCGAGGTGGCGGCCGAGATGCACCGCGAGCACGGGGTGGACCTGCGCACCGGGATCATGGTGACGCGGCTGGAGGGCGACGCCACCGGGCGGGTCCGCGTCGCGCACCTGTCCGACGGCACCACCCTGGAGGCGGACGTGGTGGTCGTCTCCCTCGGCGCCATGCGCAACACCGAGTGGCTGGCCGGGTCCGGGCTGGGCGCCGGCCCCCGCGGCATCGCGTGCGACGCGGGCTGCCGGGCCTTCGACATCCGGGGCATCGTCACCGACGACATCTACGTGGCGGGTGACGTGGCACGTTCCCCGCACGCCCTGTTCGGGTACCAGTTCCTGTCCCTGGAGCACTGGGGCAACGCGGTCGCACAGGCCGAGACGGCGGCGCACAACATGCTCAGCGAGAGCGCCGACCGCCGGCCCCACCTGTGGGTGCCGGCCTTCTGGTCCTCCCAGTTCGGCGTGAACATCAAGTCGGTCGGGGTGCCCTCCATGGGCACGGAGATCCTGATCGCCCAGGGCTCGCGCGACGAGCGCCGGTTCACGGGCGTCTACGGGTACCAGGGCCGGGTGATCGGCGCCGTAACCTTCGACCAGTCGCGGTGGCTGCAGTTCTACGAGCGGCTCATCGAGGAGACCGCGCCGTTCCCGCCGACGTTCACCACCGTGGACCGCAGGCCCGAGGGCAACCGGCCGATGCCCGCGGACTTCCCCGACCCGTCGGTGCCCACGCACGGCCCGACCATCACGCTCAGCGGCTATTCGCCGGCCGACCGGCGGATGACGTTCACCCCCGCGCACCACTGACCCGGACGCGCCCTCCCCGGAGGAGCGCGAGGAGCACGAGGACCCCTCATGACTCAAGACATCCTGCGTCAGATCCTGGACTACTCCAACCGGGCCGACCCGTACCCGCTCTACAAGGAGCTCCGCCGGACGCCGGTCTACCACGACGGCAGCGGGCCGTTCGTCGTCAGCACCTACTACGAGATCCAGGCCCTGCTGCACGATCCGCGGATCAGCTCCGACGCCCGCAACCTGGCGTCGAACGCGGCCGACCCGCTGGCCGAGCCGGGCGGGGAGGAGGAGACGGTCCTGCCGCCCTCCTTCCTGAAGCTCGACCCGCCCGAGCACGACCGGCTGCGCCGGATGACCAACCGGCCCTTCGGGCCGCCGCACTCCCCGCACCGCGTGCACGACATGCGGGGCGATCTGCACGAGATCGTCAAGGGGCTGATCGACAGGATCGCGGAGAACGGCAACGCCGAACGGATCGACCTGGTCGAGGAGTTCTCCTACCCCTTCCCCGTGACCGTGATCTGCCGGCTGCTGGGCGTGCCGCCCGAGGACGAGGCGCGCTTCCACGTCTGGGCGGACACCCTCGCGGCGAGTCTGGACCCGGATCCGGACGCCGACCCCAAGGAACGCGAGAGGCGCACGCACGACTCCCGCATGGAACTGGGCATGTACCTGTCCGGGCTGATCGAGGAGCGGCGCAAGAACCCGACCGGTGACATGCTCTCCGAGCTGGCCACCGGGAACGGTCCGGACGGCACCATGACCACGATGGAGGTGCTGAGCACGGCGGCGCTGCTGCTGATCGCCGGCCACGAGACCACGGTCAACCTGATCACGAACGGGATGCTCACGCTGCTGCGCTTCCCGGAGGTCCTCGATCGGCTGCGCGAGGAGCCGGAGCTGTCCGTCAACCTCGTGGAGGAGCTGCTGCGCTACGAGCCCCCGGTGCAGCTGGTCCCGCAGCGCAGCACCCTCGCCGACATCGAGGTGGCGGGGGTGTCCATCCCCAAGGGCGCCTCGCTGTGGCTGGTCCTGGCCGCCGGGAACCGGGACCCCCTGCGGTTCGAGGACCCGGACCGGTTCGACCCGGACCGCGAGGACATCCAGCACCTGGGCCTGGGCAGCGGCATCCACAGCTGCTTCGGGGCGCCGCTGGCCCGGCAGGAGGCCCAGCTGGCCCTGAGCGAGCTGGCCCGCAGGCTGGAGAACCCCCGGCTGCTGGCGGACCCGCCCCCGTACCGCCAGAACGCGGTGCTGCGCGGCCCCCGCCACCTGCCGATCGCCGTCGACGGCATCCGGCCCTGAGGGCCTGAGGGCCCCGAGGGGCGGGCCCCGCGGACCACGGTCCTCAGGGCCCGTCCGGCAGCACGACCACCTCGGACGGGGTGAAGGACACCCGGACCCGGTCACCCACGGCCGGAGCCCCCGCGAGGGAACACTCGGCCTCCAGCACCGGGCCCGCTCCGGGCCTCAGCAGCAGGGCCACATGGGTGCCGCGGAAGGTGCGCGAGGCCACCTCGCAGCTCAGTCCGTCCGTCCCGGCCGCCTCCAGACGTACGCCGACCGGGCGGATCAGCAGCCGCCGCTCGCCCTCCGGTGCCCCGGCGGGGACCGGGACCTTCCCCCACGGGGTCGCGGCCGCGCCCCCGGACACGGTGGCCGGGACCACGTTCTCGAAGCCGAGGAAGCGCGCGACGAACTCGGACGCCGGCCGCTGCCAGACCTCCAGCGGGGTCCCGGCCTGCGCGATCCGCCCGTCCCGCATGACCACGACCCGGTCGGCCAGCGCGAAGGCCTCGCCCTGGTCGTGGGTGACGGCGAGGACGGTGGTGCCGAGGCGGGAGAACAGGGAGCGCAGTTCCACCACGAGCCGCTCCCGCAGCCCCCGGTCGAGCTGGCCCAGCGGCTCGTCCAGCATCAGCAGCCGCGGCGAGGGGGCCAGCGCCCGGGCCAGGGCCACCCGCTGCTGCTCACCGCCCGACAGCGAGGCCACCGCCCGGCGCCCGGCGCCCGGCAGGCCGACCAGCTCCAGCAGTTCCTCGACCCGGGCGGCCGAGGACCCGCCGGAGGCACCCCGCATCCGCAGTCCGAAGGCGACGTTCCCGCCGACGTCCCGGTGCGGGAACAGCTGGTGGTCCTGGAACATGAGACCGACCCCGCGCCGGTGCACCGGCACCGCCGCCTGGTCCGCGTCACCGAGCAGCACCCGCCCGGCGGACACGGGCTGGAGCCCGGCGACCACCCGCAGCAGCGTGGACTTGCCGCTGCCGCTCGGCCCCAGCACACAGACGATCTCGTGCTCGGCGACCTCCAGGTCCACCGCGTCCACGACGGCCCGGTCGCCGAAGCGGACCGACACGCCGTCGAGCCGGAGCAGGGTCATCAGAACTCTCCCGAGGTCGTGGCGGGGCGCAGCCGTTCCAGCAGCAGCAGGGACACCGCGCACACCAGCATCAAAATCGTGCTCAGGGCCATCGCCTGCCCGTAGTTCATCTCCCCGGCCCGCCCCAGCAGCCGGGCCACCGCCACCGGCAGCGTCGGGTGGTCCGGCCGGGCGATGAACACCGTCGCCCCGAACTCCCCGAGCGAGACGGCGAAGGCGAAGCCCGCCGCGATCAGCAGGGCCCGCCGCACCAGCGGCAGGTCCACCTCCCGCCAGGCCCGCAGCGGCGACGCCCCGAGCACGGCCGCCGCCTCCCGCAGCCGGCCGTCCACGGCCCGCAGCACGGGCAGCATGGTCCGTACGACGAACGGAACACCGACGAGCGCCTGCGCCAGCGGCACCAGGATCCACGAGGTCCGCAGGTCCAGCGGTGGCTCGTCCAGCGTGATCAGGAAGCCGAAGCCCACCGTCACGGCGGACACCCCGAGGGGGAGCATCAGCAGGGCGTCGAAGCCCCGCACGAACGACCCGCCGCGGCGGGTCAGCGCCGCGGCCGCGAGCCCTCCGACGAACAGGGCGATGGCGGTGGCGGCCAGCGCGTACTGCAGGGAGTTCCAGATGGCCTCCAGCGGCGGCACCAGAAACGTTCCGCCCCCGGCGCCCGCGTCCTGCAGCGCCCGGTAGAAGCCCAGCCCGTACCCGCCGGGCGCGTCGAAGGACCGTTCCACCAGCACGGCCAGCGGTGCCACGATCAGCAGCGCCACGCTCAGCAGCACCCCGCCGAGCAGGATCCGCTGGGACCGGCCGCGCGGGCGGTGGGCGGTCTGCGCCGGGTCCACCAGCCGCAGCGCGCCCTCGCGCCGGCGCACGGTCCGGGCGTGCACGGCGAGGATCAGGCCGACGGCGGCGAACTGGACCATCGTCAGCACCGCGGCCGTCGGCAGGTCCAGGAGCTGCGCGGTCTGCCGGTAGACCTCCACCTCCAGGGTGGAGTACGAGGGTCCGCCGAGGATCTGCACGACGCCGAAGGAGGTGAAGGTGAACAGGAACACCATCAGCGACGCGGCGGCCACCGCCGGTCCCAGCGCGGGCAGCGTCACCCGCCGCCAGGCGGCGAACCGCCCCGCGCCCAGGACCCGGGCGGCCTCCTCCTGGCGCGGGTCCAGCTGGGCCCACAGCCCGCCGACCGTCCGGACGACGACGGCGTAGTTGAAGAAGACGTGGGCGAGCAGGATCGCCCAGACGGTGGTGTCCAGCCGGACGCCCCACAGCTCGTCGAGCAGTCCGCCCCGCCCCACCAGCGCCAGGAAGGCCGATCCGACGACCACGGTGGGCAGCACGAACGGCACGGTGACCAGCGCCCGCAGCAGTTGTTTGCCGGGGAACTCCAGGCGCGCGAAGACGTACGCGCCGGGAAGGGCGACCAGCAGGGTCAAGACGGTGGAGGCGAACGCCTGCCACGTGGTGAACCACAGGACGCCCGCGATGTCCGGCCTGGCCAGGACCTCGCCGATGCGCCCGAACTGCCATCCCTCGTCCGTCTTGAGCCCGCGCCCCACGATCGCGGCGACGGGATAGGCGAAGAACAGCCCGAAGAAGGCGAGCGGCACCGCCATCAGGGCGAACCTGACGGCGGTGGCGCGCCCGCCCGCCTTCGGGGAGGCGTCCCGCACTACTTCACGACGAGCGAGGACCATGCCTTGACCCACTGGTCACGGTTCTTGGCGATGGCGTCGGGGGCGACCGTTTCCGGCTTCTCGACGACCACGCCATGCTTCGTGAACACCTCGGGCAGCTTCGCGTCCTTGATCACCGGGTTCACGAACATCTGGAGCGGCATGTCCTCCTGGAACTTCTTGCCCACCAGGAAGTCGATGAGCGCCTTGCCGCCCTCCTCGTTCTTCGCGCCCTTGAGCAGACCCGCGAACTCGACCTGGCGGAAGCAGGTGCCGGTGGCCACGCCCGTGGGGGCCTCGGCCGGCTGCGGCTCTCCGTAGAGGACCTCGACCGGCGGGCTGGAGGCGTAGGAGACGACCAGCGGACGGTCGCCCTTGGCCTTCTTGCCGCCGGCGGAGCCGGAGAAGCGCTCGTTGTAGGCCTGCTCCCAGCCGTCGACGACCTCGACGCCGTTGGCCTTGAGCTTGCTCCAGTAGTCCTTCCAGCCGTCCTCGCCGTACTTGCCGACGGAGGCGAGGAGGAAGCCGAGGCCGGGCGAGGAGGTCGCGGCGTTCTCGGTGACCAGCAGGTTCTTGTACTCCGGCTTGGTCAGGTCGTCCAGCGTCTGCGGCGGGGCGATCTTCTTGTCGGCGAAGTAGGCCTTGTCGTAGTTGACGCAGATGTCGCCGGAGTCGACCGGGGTGACACGGTGCTGCTGGTCGAGCACGAACTCCGGCTTGACCTGGTCCAGGCCCTTGGCCTGGTACGGGGTGAAGATCCCGTTGTCGAGGGCGCGCGAGAGGAGCGTGTTGTCGACGCCGAAGAAGACGTCGCCGCGCGGGGAGCCCTTGGTGAGGATCTCCTGGTTCAGGGCGGCGCCCGCGTCGCCGGACTTCAGGACCTTGACGGTGTAGCCGCTCTGCTGCTCGAACTCCTTGAGGACCGTGTCGGTCACGTTGAAGGAGTCGTGGGAGACGAGGGTGATCGTCTTGGACTTCGGGGCGTCGCTCGCGCCCGCCGGCTTGTCCTTGGCGTCGCCGCCGCCGCAGGCGCTGAGCGTGCCGACGCCCAGCGCGGCCACGAGCGCCGCGCCCGCGATCTTCTTGGTGGTGCTCACTGGTGAATTCCTCCTGGGATGTCCAGGAGAAGACGCGGCCCTGCCCGGCGCTCTGTGGGAGCGGACGCCGGGCAGGGCGCAACAGCTTGAGTGATGACCGAACTTCCTACCCCGAATGACCGGGGCGAGGTTCAGAGGGTCTGCGGATGACGGTTACCGCACTCTCAGCGCTGTGGCGCTCCCCTGTCGGAATGATGAAGTTGTTCGGCCACAGGGTACCCCGTGGCCGATTACGGGCTGTCGCGGCCGGAATCTAGCGCTCGGAGGCGGCCAGCTGGCCGCACGCGCCGTCGATCTCCTGGCCACGGGTGTCGCGTACGGTCACCGGCACGCCGTGCCGGGCGATGGCCTCGACGAAGGCCTTCTCGTCCTCGGGGCGCGAGGCGGTCCACTTCGAGCCCGGGGTCGGGTTGAGCGGGATCAGGTTGACGTGCACGCGCTTGCCCTTGAGCAGACGGCCGAGCAGGTCGCCCCGCCAGGCCTGGTCGTTGATGTCGCGGATCAGCGCGTACTCGATGGAGATGCGCCGGCCGGACTTCTCCGCGTACTCCCAGGCCGCGTCGAGGACCTCGCGGACCTTCCAGCGGGTGTTCACCGGGACCAGGGTGTCGCGCAGCTCGTCGTCCGGCGCGTGCAGCGAGACGGCGAGGCGGCACTTGAAGCCCTCGTCGGCGAAGCGCAGCATGGCCGGGACCAGGCCGACGGTGGAGACGGTGATGCCGCGCTGCGACAGGCCCAGGCCGTCGGGCTCCGGGTCGGTGAGGCGGCGGATGGCTCCGACGACCCGCTTGTAGTTGGCCAGCGGCTCGCCCATGCCCATGAAGACGATGTTGGAGAGCCGGGCCGGGCCGCCGGGGACTTCTCCGTCGCGCAGGGCGCGCATGCCGTCCACGATCTGGTGCACGATCTCGGCCGTGGACAGGTTGCGGTCCAGACCCGCCTGGCCGGTGGCGCAGAACGGGCAGTTCATGCCGCAGCCGGCCTGCGAGGAGATGCACATGGTGACCCGGTCGGGGTAGCGCATCAGCACGGACTCGACGAGCGTGCCGTCGTGCAGCTTCCACAGGGTCTTGCGGGTGGTGTCGTCGTCGCAGCTGATGTGCCGGACGACGTTCATCAGCTCCGGCAGCAGCTCCTGCTGGAGCTTCTCGCGCGACCCGGCGGGGATGTCGGTCCACTCGGCCGGGTCGTGCGCGTAGCGGGCGAAGTAGTGCTGGGAGAGCTGCTTGGCCCGGAACGGCTTCTCGCCGATCGCGGCCACCGCCTCCCGGCGCTCGGCCGGGGTCAGGTCGGCGAGGTGCCGGGGCGGCTTCTTGGCCCCGCGAGGGGCGACGAAGGTGAGCTCTCCCGGAACGGGGCGGGCCATGGCAGGTACTCCTTGTAAGACGAAAGGCGCGCCGCAGAAGCAGCGCGCCTTCCAAGAGTAACCGCCCGGCGTGTCGCCCGGCTTTTCCGCAGGTCAGCCCGTACCGACGAAGGCCGCCAGCAGCAGCCAGACCACCGGAGCGGTCGGCAGCAGCGAGTCGAGCCGGTCCATGATGCCGCCGTGGCCCGGGAGCAGGGTGCCCATGTCCTTGATGCCCAGGTCGCGCTTGATCATCGACTCGCCCAGGTCACCCAGGGTGGCGCTGACCGCGACCGCGAGGCCCAGCAGCAGGCCCTGCCACCAGGAGCCCCCGTCGATCAGGAACTCCATGCACAGCGCGCCGGCCGCCATGGCGAAGGCCACCGCCCCGAAGAGTCCCTCGCGGGTCTTGCCGGGGCTGATGCGCGGGGCGAGCTTGGTCTTGCCGAAGCGCCAGCCCACCGCGTAGGCCCCCGTGTCGCTGACCACCGTCAGGACCAGGAAGGTCACCACCCGCTGGGGGCCGTCGTCGGCGGTGAGCAGCATCGCGACGAACGTGGCCAGGAAGGGCACGTAGAACGCCGCGAAGACGCCCGCCGTGACGTCCTTGAGGTAGTCCTCGGGCGCTTCGGTCATCCGCCAGACGAGCACGGCCAGCGCCGTGAGCGCCATGGCCACCCAGGCGCCCTCGGCCCCCCGGACGTATCCGGCGATCACCATGGCCGCGCCGCCGACCGCGAGCGGGACGAGCGGGGCCTTGATGCCCTTCTTCTCCTGGAGCCGGGAGGTGAGCTCCCACAGGCCGACGACGACGGCGACGACGATCACACCGACGAAGACGGCCTTCACGATGAACAGCGAAGCGAAGATCACCGCGCCGAGGCCGACGCCGACCCCTATGGCGGCACGCAGATCCCGCCCCGCGCGCTTCTTCTGCGGCGGCGGGGAGGCGTCCTGCGGTACCTGCGAAGGCGGGGGCGGGGGGCTGGGCATGGGCTCCTGCGGCGGCGTCTCGGCGCGGAACGGGGGGCCGCCGAAGGCGGCGGCCCCCCGATCGCGTGCTTCCCGGTCGTCGAAATCACGGCCGGCGGCATCGGGCACGATGGACATGGGCCGAGTCTGCGGGCCCACCAGCGCATCGTATGCGGGACCCGCCGCGACCGGCTCGGCGGCCCAGGGAGAGTCGTTCATCAGACCTCGAGCAGCTCGGATTCCTTGTGCTTGAGCAGCTCGTCCACCTGCGCGACGTACTTCGCGGTGGTGTCGTCGAGCTCCTTCTCGGCGCGGCGCACCTCGTCCTCGCCGGCTTCCTTGTCCTTGACGAGCTTGTCGAGGGCGTCCTTGGCCTTGCGGCGCACGGAACGGATGGAGACCTTGGAGTCCTCGGCCTTGGTGCGCGCGACCTTGATGTACTCCTTGCGGCGCTCACCGGTGAGCTCGGGGAAGGTCACCCGGATGATGCGGCCGTCGTTGCTCGGGTTGACACCGAGGTCGGAGTCGCGGATCGCCTGCTCGATGTTGCGCAGCGCGGACGCGTCGAACGGCGTCACGATCGCCATGCGCGGCTCGGGAACCGCGAAGGAGGCGAGCTGGTTGATGGGCGTGATGGCACCGTAGTAGTCCGCCACGATCTTGTTGAACATCGCCGGGTGCGCACGGCCCGTGCGAATCGCGGCGAAGTCCTCCTTGGCTACGACGACGGCCTTCTCCATCTTCTCCTCGGCCTCGAGGAGGATTTCTTCGATCACCACGTGCTCCTGCATGTCAGATATGGATGGTTCAGGCGGGCGGGGCGGTGCGAGCCGCCCGGACCGGGCCCGGCCGGAGCCGGGCCGCGGTGGGGCTCAGACCCGGGTGCCCTGGTCGCTCACGAGCGTGCCGATCTTCTCACCCTTGACGGCGCGGGCGATATTGCCCTCGGCGAGGAGTTCGAAGACCAGGATCGGCAGTGCGTTGTCGCGGCACAGCGTGATGGCCGTGGCGTCGGCGACCTTGAGGTCCCGGGACAGCACCTCGCTGTACTCCAGCGCGTCGAACTTCACCGCGTCCGGGTTGGTCTTCGGGTCGGAGTCGTAGACCCCGTCGACGCCGTTCTTGCCCATGAGGAGGGCTTCGGCGTCGATCTCCAGGGCACGCTGGGCGGCCGTGGTGTCGGTGGAGAAGTAGGGCATGCCCATGCCGGCGCCGAAGATCACGACGCGGCCCTTCTCCAGGTGCCGTACGGCGCGCAGCGGGATGTACGGCTCCGCGACCTGGCCCATGGTGATGGCGGTCTGGACCCGGCTGTCGATGCCTTCCTTCTCCAGGAAGTCCTGGAGGGCGAGGCAGTTCATGACGGTGCCGAGCATGCCCATGTAGTCGGACCGGGCCCGGTCCATGCCGCGCTGCTGCAGCTCCGCGCCGCGGAAGAAGTTGCCGCCGCCGATGACGATCGCGATCTCGGCGCCGTCGCGGACCACGGCCGCGATCTCGCGGGCGATGGCGTGCACGACGTCAGGGTCGACACCCAGCCCGCCGCCGCCGGAGAAGGCTTCGCCGGACAGCTTCAGCATGAAGCGGCGACCCTTCTTCTCGTGGTCGCTCTTGTCGTCGGAAGCGGTGTGGGTGTCCACGCCCTGGTTCATGGAGATCTCCTCGTGCACATACGAAGAAGGCCATTGCCGGTGGGTCCTTGCGGTTCCCTCTACGGCAATGGCCTCCTCGTCAGATCTGCGGTCGCCTCGCGCGAACGCGGACGACTGCTTCAGACCCTACCGGGGTCCGGTGTCCGTCGCGTACGGACGGACTCAGATGCCGACCTTGATGCGGGTGAAGCGCTTCAGGGTGACACCGGCCTCGTCCAGAACCTTCTGGACGGACTTCTTGTTGTCCAGGGCGTACGGCTGGCCGAGCAGCGTGGCGTCCTTGAAGAAGCCGTTGACGCGACCCTCGACGATCTTGGCGATCGCGGCCTCGGGCTTGCCCTCGGCGCGGGTGGTCTCCTCGGCGACGCGGCGCTCGGACTCGACGATCTCGGCCGGGACGTCCTCGGCGGTGAGGTACTTCGGCGCGAAGGCGGCGATGTGCTGGGCGATGCCCTTGGCCAGGTCGGCGTCGGCCTTGTCCAGCTCGACCAGGACACCGATCTGCGGGGGCAGGTCGGGCATGGTGCGGTGCATGTAGGAGGCCACGAAGGCACCCTCGTACGCCGCGAAGCGGTCCAGGACGATCTTCTCGCCGAGGTTGGCGTTGGCCTCGTCCACGAACGCCTGGACGGTCTTGCCGGCCTCGATCTCGGACGCGAGCAGCGCCTCGATGTCCGCGGGCTTGCTGGCAGCCACGTGGGCGGCGAGCTGGTCGGCGACGGCCAGGAACTTCGGGCTCTTCGCGACGAAGTCGGTCTCGCACTTGAGCTCGACGAGGACACCGGAGGTGGCGTCGGCGGCGATCAGGGAGGTGACGGCACCGTTCTCGGCGGAACGGCCCTCGCGCTTGGCGACACCCTTCAGGCCCTTGACGCGCAGGATCTCGTTGGCCTTGGTGACGTCACCGTCGGCCTCGACGAGCGCGTTCTTGCAGTCCAGCATGCCGGCGCCGGTGAGCTCGCGGAGCTTCTTGACGTCAGCGGCGGTGTAGTTCGCCATGAGTCTGTGATTCTCTCTCGAAGTCGTAGATCTACGGGTGAACGGCGGAGGCGCCGCGCTCGTGGCGCGGCTCCCCCGCCGTCATCGTCCGTGCTGCGAGTGCCCGGCGGATGAACGCCGGGCCCACTCAGTGGGTCAGGCCTGCTCGGCGTCGGCGGCCGGAGCCTCGACAGCCTCGACAGCCTCGGCGGCCGGGGCCTCGACGGCGGCGTCGGCCGCGGGGGCCTCGGCGTCGTCGGCCTTCTTCTCACCCTCAAGCAGGTCGCGCTCCCACTCGGCGAGCGGCTCGGCGGCGGCCTTCTCGCCCGGCTTCGAGTCACCGGTCGCAGCGCCGGAGCGGGCGATGAGGCCCTCGGCGACGGCGTCGGCGATCACGCGGGTGAGCAGGGTGACGGAGCGGATCGCGTCGTCGTTGCCCGGGATCTTGTAGTCGACCTCGTCGGGGTCACAGTTGGTGTCGAGGATCGCGACCACGGGGATGTGCAGCTTGCGCGCCTCACCGACCGCGATGTGCTCCTTCTTGGTGTCGACGATCCAGACGGCGCTGGGAACCTTCGACATCTCGCGGATACCACCGAGGGTCTTCTCCAGCTTGGTCTTCTCGCGGGAGAGGACCAGGAGCTCCTTCTTGGTGAGACCCGAGGCGGCGACGTCCTCGAAGTCGATCGCCTCAAGCTCCTTCAGACGCTGGAGGCGCTTGTAGACGGTGGAGAAGTTGGTGAGCATGCCACCGAGCCAACGCTGGTTGACGTACGGCATGCCGACGCGCGTCGCCTGCTCGGCGATGGCCTCCTGGGCCTGCTTCTTCGTACCGACGAACATGATGGAGCCACCGTGCGCGACGGTCTCCTTCACGAACTCGTAGGCGCGGTCGATGTACGACAGCGACTGGAGCAGGTCGATGATGTAGATGCCGTTGCGCTCGGTGAAGATGAAGCGCTTCATCTTCGGGTTCCAGCGACGGGTCTGGTGACCGAAGTGGACGCCGCTCTCCAGCAGCTCCCGCATCGTTACGACGGCCATGGCCATCTCCTTGGTTTCTCGGTTTGGTTCCTGACGCCCCGCCGCGCCCTGCCCCGCAGAGGGACCGAGAGACGCTTTCACCAGGCCGGATCCGGCCGATGCTGGGGCGTGCGAAGTCGACCCGGTGACCCGGATCGCCACAAGAAGTGTACGGGACCCGGCGGTATGCCGGGTGACGCCGTTGTCCACACGCTTTCGGCCATCCACAGGCACGGCCGTCCGGGGCCGTCCGCGCGGGAGCCTGTGGACATGACGACACTGCTGCTCACCCTGCTGCTGGCCCTGGCCCCCGGCCTGGCTCCCGCCCTGCCCGGGGCCCTCGTACCCGCCCCTGCCCCAGCCCCCGTCCCGGCGGCGGTCCGGCCGCTGCCAGCGCCGCTGTCCGTGGCCCGCTGGTGGGATCCGCCGCCGACTCCGTACGCGGCCGGCCACCGCGGGGTGGACCTGTCCGCTCCGGTGGGGGAACGGGTCCGGGCCGTCGGGCCGGGCCGGGTGCACTACGCGGGGCAGGTCGCGGGCCGCGGGGTGCTCTCCCTCACCCTCCCCGGGGGCCTGCGCACGACCTACGAGCCGGTGCGGCCGCTGGTCGCGGAAGGGGAGGAGGTCACGGCGGGACAGGAGGTCGCGGTCCTCACCGCCGGCTCCCACTGCCCGGCCCCGTGCCTGCACTGGGGCCTGCTGACCGGCGAGAACACCTACCTCGACCCGCTGACCCTGCTCCCCCGCCCCACGCCCCGCCTCCTGCCGACGGCCGGGCTCCCGCGGGGCGGCGGCTAGCCGCGCACGCCCCGCAGGGCCATGGCGACGGCGGCCTCGGTCACCACCTCGGGCTCTTCGGCCGCGCCCAGCTCGATCCGGCGCACCGCGGCGTCCACGACGCCCTGGAGCAGCATCGCGGCCAGCCGCGGTTCCGTCTGGCCCAAGGCGCCCAGGGCCTCGACGATCATCGCGACCAGGCCGCCGTGCGCGGCGCGGATCTTCTCCCGCGCGCCCGCGTCCAGCTCACTGGCCGAAATCGCCACCACCGCCCGGTGCCGGCGGTCCCCCACCAGCCCGAGCTGGCTGCGCACGTACGCCTCGATCTTCGCCTCGGGCGTCTGCGCCGCCTCCATGGCCGCCTCGATCTCGGCGGCCCACACGGGGAAGTCCACCGCGCACAGCTCTTCGACGACGGCCGCGCGCGACCGGAAGTACTCGTACACGGAGGACCGGGCGAGCCCGGTCCGCTCCGCGAGGGCGGGGAAGGTCAGGGCTTCCGTCCCGCCTTCGGACAGCAGGGAGCGCGCCGCGTCCAACAGGGCGCCGCGCTGCATCGACCGGTGCTCGGCCACGGAGGCCGCTCGAATCCTGGGCACGTCACCACTCTACGGAGGGTGTGCAAGGGCGGTACCGGCTCACCGGCCGACGTCGGCCAGCTTGGCCCTCAGCTGGAGCACGGACTTGGTGTGGATCTGGCTGACGCGGCTCTCGGTCACGCCCAGCACGTTGCCGATCTCGGCGAGGGTCAGGCCCTCGTAGTAGTAGAGGGTCACCACCGTCTTCTCCCGCTCGGGGAGCGTGTTGATCGCCCGTGCGAGCAGCCGGCGCAACTCCCGGTCCTCGGCCACCTCGACGGGGTCGTCGGCGGCGTGGTCCTCCAGGGTGTCCATCAGGGAGAGGCGGTCGCCGCCCTCCCCGCCGACGTGCAGCAGCTCTTCGAGGGCGACCACGTTGGCGAGGGACAACTGGCTGAAGACCGTGTGGAGTTCCTCCACCCCGATCCCCATCTCACCCGCGACCTCGCCCTCCGTCGGGGTCCGCCGCAGCTGGGCCTCCAGGGTGGCGTAGGCCCGCTCCACGGCGCGCGCCTTCTGCCGTACCGAGCGCGGGATCCAGTCGAGCGCCCGCAGTTCGTCGATCATCGCGCCGCGGATCCGGGTGATGGCGTACGTCTCGAACTTGATGGACCGTTCGATGTCGAACTTCTCGATCGCGTCGATCAGGCCGAAGACCCCGGAGGAGACGAAGTCGGCCTGTTCCACGTTGGGCGGCAGGCCGACGCTGACCCGGCCCGCCACGTACTTCACCAGCGGCGAGTAGTGCAGGATCAGCTGCTCCCGCAGCCGTTCGTCGCCCGAGTCCTTGTATGAGCGCCAGAGCACCTCCAGGGACGAGGGCGCGGTGGACCGCACGCTGCCGCGGGCAGCGGGGGGCACCGCAGCGCGGTCGGACCCTGAGGTGTGCTGGGGCATGCTTCGCCTTTGCCGGAGCGGGATTCCTTGGGAGCGTAGCGTGACGGAAGTGTCGCGGTGCGCGAAGAGTACGGGATGGCGCGGGGGCGCAGCGGCGCCCGGACTCGCACGGGCGGCCCGGGACCGGCGCCTGGCGCTCGGTCCCGGCGGCTGCCACCGGGAAGACCGCGTCTCTCATCGCCGTCACTCTTTCACCGGAACGCCCCAGGTCAATGACCGCCTCGCCGGGTGGCCCGGGATTGCGCCCCCTCTCGTGGCGTGCGCGGGGTCAACCGCCAGCCGTCGCCCTGCCGTTCGACGAACCCCAGAGAGTGAAGTTCGTACAGTCTGCCGATGACTTCATCGGTACCGGTGGCCGCGGCGAGGGTGATCTCCTCCAGTCGCGCGGCCCGGCCGGCGGGGAGCGCGTCGAGCACGCGCACGGTGTCCGGGGGCAGGAGGTCCCGGGCGAGCACCGGTCCGCGGCGCTCGGGTGCCAGCTCGCCGATGTCGCCGACCAGTTCCACCACCTCGGCGGCGTCGGTGACGAGCTGCGCCTCGCCGCGCAGCAGCTCGTGCACTCCGGCGGAGAGGCCGCTGGTGGCGGGGCCGGGGACGCCCATGGTGAGGCGGCCGAGCCGCTGGGCCCGGCGGGCGGTGACCAGGGAGCCGCTGCGATGGGCGGCCTCGACGACCACCGTGCCCCGGGTGAGGGCGGCGATGACCCGGTTGCGCAGGACGAACCGGCTCGGGGTGGGGTGGCTGCCGGGCGGCAGCTCCCCCAGCACCAGCCCCTGACGGGCGATCCGGCCGAGGAGTCCGGCGTGGCCGCGGGGGTAGCTCACGTCGACTCCGCAGGCCAGCACCGCGACGGTGGCGCCGCCGCTGCCGAGGGCGCCCCGGTGCACGGCTCCGTCGATCCCGTACGCGGCGCCGGAGACCACCACCCAGCCGCGCTCGGCGAGCCCGGCGGCGAGGGTCTGCGCCATGTGGGCCCCGTACGGGGTGCACGCGCGGGCCCCGACCACGGCGACCGAGCGCAGGGCCCAGGTCCGCAGGTCGGCGCCGCCCCGCAGCCACAGCCCGACGGGCCGGGCGTCCCCGAGGTCGTCCAGCTGGGTCGGCCATTCCGGCGAGCCCGGCGGGACGAAGCGGCACCCCGCCGCGGCGGCCTCCGCGAGGTCCCGCCGGGGTTCGGCGAGGGCGGCCCGTCTGCGGTACCCGGCGATCCGCTCGGGTCCGACCCCGGCCAGTACGCCGGTCTCCGCCCCGTCGCCGGTCAGGAGCCGCATCAGCCCGACGGCCCCGTGCTCGCGCAGCCACCGGCCGCCGCACTCGTCCCCGGGTTCCAGCACCCGGGTCAGCGCCACCCGCGCCAGCACCTCCGCCCCGGGCTCCGGTGCGGGCTCCACCGCGGCCTCCGCCACGCCCTCCCCTGCCTCCGTGCCGCCCCGCCCCCGACCGGTCCCGGCCCGCGGTTCCCGCCGCCCGTCGGTGTCGCCCCGGACCTCCGGGCCGTCGTGCCCGGCCCGCGCCGCGCCGTCCCGCTCACCCCTCCCGCCGCGGACCCCGGCCCCGGGGCCGCCGCGGCCGCCGTGCTCCGGGACCCCGGCGTCTCCCGGCCCGCCGGCGGTCACCGCCGGGCCCCGGTGTCCATGGCCGCCCCTCGGGCGATCCCGGTGCGCAGTTCCAGGGCGACGGCCACGTCCAGCGCGCCGGGGCGGTCGTGGCCGCGCAGGTCGGCCACGGTCCAGGCGACCCGTAGCACCCGGTCCAGGCCCCGCGCGGTCAGCAGTCCGCGCTCCATGTCCCGCTCGGCCCCGGCGAGCGCCCCGGGGGCGGCCGGCCAGCGGGTGCGCAACTCGTGCCCGGGGACCTCGGAGTTCAGCCGCCAGGGCGTGTCGGCGAACCGGACGGCGGCCCGGTCGCGGGCCTCGCGGACCCGGGCGGCGACGGTCGCGCTGCTCTCCCCCCGGCCGCCCTGCCCGAGGAGGTCGGAGCGGGTCACGGGCTCGACCTCGACCCTCAGGTCGACCCGGTCCAGCAGCGGCCCCGACAACCGGGCCTGGTAGCGCCGGATCACGGCGGCGGGGCATTCGCACCCGGCGCCGTGCAGGGTGTGCCGCCCGCACGGGCAGGGGTTCGCGGCGAGGACCATCAGGAAGCGGGCCGGCAGCCGCACCACCCCGGCGGCACGGGCGATGACCACGTGCCCCGCTTCCAGGGGCTGCCGCAGGGCGTCGAGCACCTTCCCGCTGAACTCCGCGGCCTCGTCCAGGAACAGCACCCCCCGGTGGGCCAGCGAGACCGCCCCGGGCCGGGGGATCCCGGCGCCCCCGCCGACCAGGGACTGCATCGTCGCGGAGTGGTGCGGGGCGCAGTACGGGGGCCGCCCGACCAGGGGTTCGCCGGGCGGCAGGATCCCCGCGACGGAGTGGACGGCGGTCACCTCCAGGGAGTCCTGCCGGTCGAGCGGGGGCAGGAGCCACGGCAGCCGCTCGGCCAGCATCGTCTTGCCCGCGCCGGGCGGCCCGCTGAGGAAGAGGTGGTGGCCCCCGGAAGCGGCCACCTCCAAGGCCCGGCGGGCCCCGTACTGGCCCGCGACGTCGGCGAGGTCGGGAGCGTCCGCGGCGTCGCCCCCGCCCCGGGCCAGGCCCGTACCGAGTCCGGCGCCCGGCACCACCAGCCCCGCCCGCATCGGGTCGGGGCGACCCGGCCGGTCCGGCGGCTCCTCCTCGGGCACCACCGCGTCGGTCAGGACGGCGATCAGCTGCCGCAGGCTGCGCACCCCGAGCACGGCGACGTCCGGGACCAGCCCTGCCTCACCGGCGCACTGTTCGGGCACCACCACCTGCCGGTACCCGGCTTCGGCGGCGGCGAGCACCGCGGGCAGGATCCCCCGCACCGGCCGGACCCGGCCGTCGAGGCCCAGCTCCCCGATGAGCACGAGGTCGGCGATCGCCCCCGGGTCGACCACCTCGGCGGCGCCCAGCACCGCGACGGCGACGGCGAGGTCGAAATGGGCGCCCGCCTTCGGGACGGACGCCGGGCTGAGCCCCACCGTGAGCTTCTTCTGCGGCCACTGGGCACCGGAGTTCACCACGGCGGCCCGCACCCGGTCCCGGCTCTCGACCAGGGTCTTGTCGGGCAGCCCCACCAGGGTGAAGGCGGCCACCCCCGGCTCCAGGTCGGCCTGGACCTCGACCAGTACGCCCTCGACGCCCACCAGGGCCACCGAGCAGGCCCGCGCGAACCCCATCAGGCCACGCCCCTGACGTGCTCCACCCGCGGCGCACCGCGCCGGGGCAGCAGTACTCCGACGAGGTCGATCCGCACCCCGCCCGGGGGCGGTCCGCCGTGATCGGCGAGCCAGCGCCCGGCCAGCCGCCGCAGCCGCTCGGCCTTCGCGGTCCGGAGCGCGGCCATGGGGTGCTCGAAGACCCCCTGGCGGCGCGTCTTGACCTCGCACAGGACGAGGGCGTCCCCGTCCCGCGCGACGATGTCGATCTCCCCGCCCCGGCAGCGCCAGTTCCGGGCGATCACCGTCATCCCCGACTCGGTCAGCCGCCGCACGGCGAGCTCCTCGCCGTACCGTCCCAGCGCCTGTCGTGCCACGCCCTTCGCGTTCATCCGGCACCACCTCCGGCACCGAGGTTCCCGCGTCCGGACGCACCGAGTGGATCTTGGTGGACAACCGGGGCGTTGTGGAAAACCCGCTCACCCCCAGGGGTGAGCGGGCGGGGCGGATCAGCCGCCCGGGAGTTCGAGGTCGCTCTTGTTGAGCTCCTCGATGTTCACGTCCTTGAAGGTCAGCACCCGTACCTGCTTGACGAAGCGTGCGGGCCGGTACATGTCCCAGACCCAGGCGTCCGCCATCGAGACCTCGAAGAAGACCTCCCCCTGGACCGAGTGCACCTGCATCTCGTAGTCGTTGGTGAGGTAGAAACGGCGCTCGGTCTCGATCACGTACTTGAACAGCCCGACGACGTCGCGGTACTCCCGATAGAGCTTCAGCTCCATCTCGGTCTCGTACTTTTCGAGGTCCTCGGCACTCATGGCATGTTCCCCTTCAGCCGTGCGTCCCCCTATTGTGCGCCAGCGCCACGGGCCCCTAAACGATTTCCGGGGCCAGGACCACCGGAGCACCCGGAGGACCGTCGTCGAGCAGCGTGCGCAGCAGCTCGGCGAGTCTGGTCGGGTACACCGTCTCATGGGCCGCCGACAGTTCCTCGGAGGTCCACCACCTCGCTCCCGCGACGCTGCGCCGCTCCAGCTCGGTGAGCCCGCCCATCTCGATCGCGGTCCGGTCGGTACGGGCGAGGAAGTACCACTCGTCCTGTTCCCAGCGCCGTCCGTCGAAGGGGAAGGCGCAGTAGCGGCGCCACAGCACCGGCCCCAGTTCGACCTCTGTGATCCCCGTCTCCTCGGCGAGTTCCCGCAGCGCCGCCTGCTCCCGGCTCTCGTCGCCCTCCAGCCCCCCGCCCGGCGTGAACCACCAGTCGGCGGCGGGATCGTCCGGCTCGAAGCCGTGCAGCAGCAGGATCCGGTCCTCCGGGTCCAGCAGGACCACCCGGGCGACCTTCCGCGGCTCCGGGACCCGCTGCCCGCCGGCGCCCGGCTCAGCGGGCACCGGAGGTCTCCCGCCGCCCGCGCCCCAGGATCCGTACGAGGGGGCCGTAGGCGGCCCCCAGCACCACCAGGGCGGCTCCTGCCACCACCGCGGCCACCTGGAGCCGCAGCGGCCCCGGCGCGGAGACCCCGCCGGGCAGGGAGGCGTACGCCCGCGGCCGTTCCACCATCGTCATCGACGGCCAGGCCAGCGCATCGACCCGGGCCGAAACGGCCGACCGGGGCACGGTGCCCTGCCCGGCCTCCTGGAGGTGCGCGCGGGAGTCGAGCGAGGAACTGCGGTGGTCACCCAGCAGGAAGAGGTTGTCCTCGGGCACCTTCACCTCGTACGGGGCGCCGGCCGTACCGATCGCCGCCCCTTCGCTGCCCGCCCGGTCGAGGTAGGGCTCGTCGAGCTCCTTGCCGTTCACGGTCAGCCGGCCGCCCTGGCCGCAGCAGCGGACGGTGTCGCCGCCCACGGCCACGACCCGCTTGACCATCGGAGAGCCGCCCCACTCGGTGTCGGTGAAGACGACGATGTCGCCGCGCCGCACCTGGTCGCCGTCGATCCGCTGGGCCAGGACCCGGTCGTTCGGCCGCACCGTCGGCACCATCGAGTCGGTCGGCACCGTGTACGGCTGGTACACCAGCGCCCCCCAGACGAAACCGCCGAGGAAGAACACGAAACCGATGGCCACGGCGAGCCCCGACAACACGTTGCCGAGGCCGCCGCGGCCACCGGTGGTCCCGCGTCTTGCCTGTGTTCCGCCCATTGCAGCGCCCCCACCTCGGAGATCGTCGACCTGGGCGGCACCCTACCGGGCGGTACGCCCGTTGGTCAGCCTCCTCCTGCGCCACATCACCACGGGCACCGCGCCCGTGAGGCCCAGCGCCGCCGGGCCGAGCCCGACCGGGGCGAGGCCGGAAGCCCCGAGGCCGAGGGCGGTCGCCGCCGCCTGGTGGTTGATGCCGGGCTGGTCGAAGGTGTCCGGAACCGGGAGGGTGGCCCACCGGGTGAGCGGCCACGCGACCACCACGGCCCGGCCGACGACCTTGTCCACCGGCACGAAGCCCTGGGTGGAGTCCTGCATGTGGTAGCGGGAGTCCTGGGAGTTCTGGCGGTGGTCGCCCATCACCCAGATCTTGCCCTTGGGCACGGTGATCGGGCCGAAGGGGGCGTCGTCGCAGGCGGTGTTGCCGGGGTAGATGTACGGCTCGTCCAGCGCCTTGCCGTTGACGACGACCGGTCCGCCCTTCTTGCACTCCACGGTGTCCCCGCCGACGGCGATGGTCCGCTTGATCAGGTCCTTCTCGTCCGCGGAGGGCATCAGGCCGATCTTGCTGAGGATCGTCTGCACGAAGTTGGGCTCCGGGGTGGGCTCCCCCGCCAGCCAGCTCGCCGGATCGTGGAAGACAACGACCTCGCCGCGCTCGGGCTCCGAACCGAACCACGGGGTCAACTTGTCCACCAGCACCCGGTCACCGCGCTGGAGGGTGTTCTGCATCGAGTCGGACGGGATCGAGAACGCCTGCACCAGGAAGGTCTTGATCAGCAGGGCCAGCAGGAGGGCGATACCGATGAGGAGCGGGAGCTCCTTCCAGAAGGAACGCTGCGGCTGTGCCGCCGCACCGCCGTCCTCCGCCCCGGTCTCGCGCTCGACGGCATCGTCCGGCCGCTCCTCGCCCTCATCGCGTCCGGACCGCGCGCCTACCGCCACGTCCCCCACATCCACTCCTCGTTCGGAATTCGCGTCCCGCGCCGGATCGGTCGACGGGCCCTCCCCTCCCTTAACGAGCGGGAGTTCCCTAAGGCGCGGGAGACCGAGGACACACTATGCGAACGCCGTGCCCCGACGGCGCCCAAGGCGCCCGCGCCGCCGACCGGTTCGCGCCGGATCCGGAACCGTCAGGAAGGTCGCCGGCTGCTCCAGCCTGCGCCAGTGGTCGAAGGGCCAGGCGATCACCACCGCCTGCCCGACCACGCCGTTCTCGTCGATGGTGCCGTCGAAGGCCTCGTCGAGGTGGTAGCGGGAGTCGGCCGAATTGGCGCGGTGGTCGCCCATTACGAAGAGGCGTCCCTTCGGTACGTGCACCTCGAAACGGATCTCCGAGGGGGCGTTGCCCGGTGACACGTACGGCTCATCGAGCGGCGCGCCGTTGACGGTCACCCGGCCCCGCGCGTCGCAGCACTTCACGGTGTCCCCGCCGACGCCGACGACCCGCTTGATGAGGTCCTGCTCGTCGGCGGACGGCAGCAGGCCGATGAAGGTCAGGGCCTCCTTGACCTGCTTGATCCCGGCCGGGTCCTGGTCCGGCTGGGCGGCCTCGCCCTTGAGCCAGCCCCCCGGGTCCTTGAACACGACGACGTCGCCGCGTTCGACCTTGGCGCCGAACCACGGGGTGAGCTTGTCCACGAGCACCCGGTCCCCGATCCGGATCGTCTGCTCCATCGAACCGGACGGGATGAAGAAGGCCTGCACGAGGAAGGTCTTGAGCAGCAGCGCGATGCACAGGGCGACGACCACGAGCAGCGGCAGCTCGCCCGCCCGCCGGGTGCGCCGACGCCGCCGGACCCGCCGTGCCAGCCTGCGCCGCTCGGCCCGGCCGCCGGGCTCCGGCGCGGCGGTCTCCTCCTCGCCGGCTCCGGCGGAACCCGAGGCGGCAGCGGAGGCCGAACCGGAGGCGGCGGCAGAAGCCGACCCGGGCTCCGGGTAAGGCTCGGGCTCGGGAACGGGCGGCGTCGGCTCCGGTTCCGCCCCGTGCCCCCTGTCCCGACCGCCCCTCGGGCGGCCCCGGCTACCCATGGGAGCCGCTCCCCACGCGGGACCACGCCCCCGCGCCGTCGGGCAGCGAGCCCCAGCGCGTCACCGGCCAGCCGAGCCAGTCGGCCCGCCCGATCACCTTCTCCACCGGCACCATCCCGCCGCCCGGCTCCCCCAGGTGGTCCCGGGAGTCACGGGACTGGGAGCGGTGGTCGCCCATGACCCACAGGGTCCCCAGCGGGACCACGATCCGGAAGGGCACCGCCGAGGGGGAGTCACCGGGGTGGAGGTAGGGCTCGTCGACCGCGACCCCGTTGACCTTGATCCGGCCGGCCGCGTCGCAGCACACCACGTCGTCCCCGCCGACGCCCACGACCCGCTTCACGAAGTCCGTGTCGGAGGGCTCCGCGAGCCCGAGCGCCGAGAACGCGCCGTGCACGGCCTCGCCGACCGGATTGCCCGCGGGACGTTCGCGCACGAAGGAGCCGGTCCCGTCGAAGACGACCACGTCCCCGCGCTTCGGCTCCTGGCCGAAACGGTACGCCAGCTTGTTGACCAGGACCCGGTCCCCGACCTTCAGGGTCGGCTCCATCGAGCGGCTGGGGATCAGGAACGGCTGGACCACGAAGTTGGCGAACAGCAGCAGGAAGACGGTGCAGACCACGCCGAGCAGCCCCGCCCGCCGCCAGGACGACGAGCGTCGGTCCCGTCCGGAAAACGCAGAACGCGGCCCCTCCTCCCCCTGCTCGGGGGAGGAGTGGCCGCGCTGTGTGAGCTCTGCTTCGGTGTCCATCGGGGGCGAGCCTATCCGGCCTTCCCCTGGACCCGGAGAGGAGATCAGCGGTCGCGCTTCTCCTTGATCTTCGCGGCCTTGCCGCGGAGCTCACGGAGGAAGTACAGCTTGGCGCGACGCACGTCACCGCGGGTGACGAGCTCGATCTTCTCGAAGATCGGGGAGTGCACGGGGAAGGTGCGCTCGACGCCGACGCTGAAGGAGACCTTGCGAACGGTGAAGGTCTCGGAGACGCCAGAGCCCTGGCGACGGATGACAACGCCCTTGAACTGCTGGATACGGGAGCGGTTGCCCTCGATCACGCGGACGTGCACGTTGATCGTGTCACCCGGGCGGAAGGCCGGGACGTCCGTGCGCAGGGAGGCGGCGTTGACGCCATCGAGCAGGTGAGACATGTTCTTCGTCTGCTTTCTTCGCACGACGCCACAGGTCGCCGGTGCGGATTTCCGTAGAGAATTCGGGAGCCGTGGCACGTCGCGGACGACGGTCCCCCTGTGGCAGGGGCGCACGCGAGCACACAGCAGCCGCCTATTCTTCCACGGCCTGCGGCCTGCGCCAAAATCGGCCGTCGGCGGTGGGCTTCCAGCCCAGGATGCTCAGGATCTCCCGGTCCTTCTTGTCGAAGGCGGAGGCCTCGCAGCGCTCGATCAGGTCCGGGCGGTTGCGGGCGGTCCGGCGGAAGGCCTCGTCCCGGCGCCACCGCGCGATCTTGCCGTGGTGGCCGCTGAGCAGCACCTCGGGGATCCCGCGCCCGCGCCACTGCGGGGGCTTGGTGTAGACCGGGCCCTCCAGCAGGTTGGCCATCTCGCCGGGCGCGAAGGAGTCGTCGCGGTGCGATTCCGCGTTGCCGAGCACCCCGGGCAGCAGCCGGGCCACGGCCTCCGTGACGACCAGGACGGCGGCCTCGCCGCCCGCCAGGACGTAGTCGCCGATGGAGACCTCGTAGACCGGCATCCGCGTCGCGTACTCGTCGATGACACGGCGGTCGATGCCCTCGTACCGGGCCGGGGTGAAGATGAGCCACGGGCGCTCGGAGAGCTCGACGGCCAGTTCCTGGGTGAAGGGACGGCCGCTGGGCGTCGGGACGACCAGGACCGGGCCGCGGGCTCCGGACTCGTAGCCGTCGGCCAGCGCCGCATCCAGGGCCTCGCCCCACGGATCGGTCTTCATGACCATGCCCGGCCCGCCGCCGTACGGGGTGTCGTCGACCGTGTTGTGCCGGTCGTACGTCCAGTCCCGCAGGTCGTGGACGTGTACGTCGAGCTGGCCGCGCGCCCGCGCCTTGCCGACGAGGGAGACGTTCAGCGGCTCCAGGTACTCGGGGAAGATCGTGACGACGTCCAGCCGCATCAGGCGCCGTCCCCGCCCTCGGCCCCGGCGTCGCGCGCCGACGCGATCTCGGCGCGGTCGTCGATCAGCCCGGGCGGCGGGGTGATGACGCAGCGCTGCTCCTCCAGGTCGATCTCGGCCACGATCTCCCCCACGAAGGGGATCATGACCTCGCTGCCGTCCGGGCGCTCGACGATGAAGAGGTCCTGGGAAGGCAGGTGGGAGATCTCCGTGATCCGGCCGACCTCGGTGCCGTCCTCCAGCACCACGTCCAGGTCCATCAGCTGGTGGTCGTAGTACTCGTCGGGCTCCTCCGGCAGCTCCGCCGGGTCGACGTCGGCGATCAGCAGGACGTTGCGCAGCGCCTCGGCACCGGTGCGGTCCTTGACGCCCGCGAAGCGGAGCAGGAGCCGGCTGCTGTGCACCCGGCCCGTCTCGATGGTCAGCGGACCCGCCGACGCCGGTTCGGTCCGCAGGACGGCGCCCGGGCTGAGCCGGAGCTCCGGCTCGTCCGTCCGCACCTCGACGGTGACCTCACCCTTGATCCCGTGGGCGCGGCCGATCCGCGCGACTACCAGCTCCACTGTGCGTCTCTTCCCCTTTGCGCGGCCGGACCGCCGCCGCTCCCGCGGAGGTGGTCCCTCTGCGTCCTGGTTTCTCAATCAATGGTCGCTCTGCTCACAGGCAGAAACGACTCGGGCCGGGGAAGGCGACGAACGCCCTCCCCGGCCCGTGCCGGTGATTCAACTGCTCAGCGGACCTGGTCCACGTCGACGAGGTCGACGCGGATCCCCCGGCCGCCGATGGCGCCCACGACGGTACGCAGTGCACGTGCGGTGCGGCCGTTGCGGCCGATCACCTTCCCGAGGTCGTCCGGGTGGACCCGGACTTCGAGCACCTGACCGCGGCGCAGGTTGCGCGAGGCGACCTGCACGTCGTCGGGGTTGTCCACAATGCCCTTCACGAGGTGCTCAAGAGCCTCCTCGAGCATGATCAGGCCTCGGTCGACTCGGCGGCGGCCTCAGCCTCGTCCGCCTTCTTGTCGGCCTTCTTGGCCTTCTGCGTGATGGCCTCGCCCTTGGTCTCGCCGATGCCCTCAAGGGCCTTGGCGAACTCGTCGAAGGAGCGACGCTTGCTCTCCTTCGTCTCGGGCTGGAGCAGCGGCGCGGGGGCCGGGAGGCCCTTGTGCGCCTGCCAGTCACCGGTCAGCTTCAGGATGGCGAGAACAGCCTCGGTGGGCTGGGCGCCAACAGACAGCCAGTACTGCGCACGCTCGGCGTTGACCTCGATGCGCGACGGGTTGTACGTCGGGTGGTAGATACCGATCTCTTCGATCGCGCGACCGTCACGGCGGGTGCGGGCGTCGGCGACGACGATGCGGTAGTGCGGCTGGCGAATCTTGCCGAGGCGCTTGAGCTTGATCTTGACTGCCACTGGAGTGGTGTCTCCTGAACTTGACGTGGTTGGGCACATGAGATGCCACGTGGGGTTGCGGTACTCGGGTGCCCGATGGACGCGTCAGCCGGAGGAGAGAGGGGTCCTATGCGACTGTCGAGTACAGCTGTCCATTGTGCCACATGCCTGCGGCGCTCCTCACGGGGAGGGGCGATCGGAGGCGTGCGGCAGCACCCCACCGGGCCGCCGCCCCGCCGGCGGGCCCGCGCCCGGCCGCCGCCCCCGTACGGCCGCGGGAGCCGCGGGGCCGCGGGCTCAGGAGGCGGCCGCCGAAACGGCGACCTCGGGGATGCGGAACGGCTTCATGCAGCCGCCGCACACGATCGGCGCCTGGGCCAGCACGGACGGGACCACCCGGACGTTGCGCCCGCAGTCGCAGACCGCCTTGACCCGTACGCCGCCGCCGGAGGAACCGTGCCGGGCGGCCGGACCGCGGAAGCTGCGCTTGGTGTCGGCGGCCGTGGCCGCCGTGTGCGCCTTCAGTGCGCGCTGGAGCCGCTCCATGGTGGGGCGGTAGCGCCTCTTGGCCTCGGGATTGAGGGAGACCAGGGAGAACCCGCTGCTGGCGTGCGGCTCCTCGGAGTGGTCCAGCCCCATCTCCTCGGCGATCGCCAGGAATCTGCGGTTGTGGTAGCGGCCGGCACGCGAGGTGTCACGGACACCGCGGGCGGCCGCGATGCCGTGGACTGCCTCGTGCAGCAGTCGCTCGAAGGAGAGCTCCGCGCCGCAGGCGGACGAGGACTCTCCGATCAGGGACTCGGGCGCGGCAAGGTCAGGCAGCTCGGGGTGGTACCGCTGAATGTCGGCCCACGCCTGCGCCAGCTCTGCGGCGAGAACAGGTGGTGTCGTGCTCACGTCGTGACAACGAGCCGGGGTGCCCCGGTGTTCCGATTCCGGGCCATTCCAAATTTTTTGCACGTACCAGTCAGTTCACTCTGATGCGTCCTGAGGAGGACGGGTGCGTCGATCTCAGGAGGAGTCGGTACGTAACGAAGACCGGCAATGGCCACGCCCCCGGCGCGCGGCCGAAGCCGCACGCCGGGGGCGCGATGCCGTGCGTCAGTACGAGCGCGCCACGATGGCGAGCGTACCGGGGGCGTCGTCCGCCTCCGGAACCGACCCGTCCGCCGCGATCAGGCAGCGCACGGAGACGGCCTGCTCGGCCAGCTTGGCCTCGCCCTCGGGGCCCAGGTCGGCCCACGGGATGCGCGCCCAGCCGCCTGCGACGGCGGCCTCGGCGGCCTCCTCGATGGTCGAGACGTCCGACGTGCGGGCCTCGCGGCGCTCGCGGGACTCGCGCAGCAGCTGCGCCTGGTCCTCGTCGAGGACCTTGGGCAGCAGGTCGGCGAGGGCGTCGATCTGCACCGGGGTCTTCCCGCCCGGGATCCGGCGGGCCAGCATCGCGGTGCCGGCCTCCAGGTCGCGGGGGCCGATCTCGATGCGGACCGGTACGCCCTTGAGCTCCCAGTCCACGGCGCGACGGCCGAAGGGGGTGTCGACGCGGTCGTCGACCTGGACGCGGATGCCCGCGGCCTTCAGCTGCGCACCGAGCTCTCGGACCTTGGCCACGGCCTCGTCGCCCTTGATCGCCATGACGACGACCTGGACGTGCGCGAGGCGCGGCGGGACGCGCAGGCCGTTGTCGTCGCCGTGGGACATGATCAGGCCGCCGACCATGCGGGTCGAGACGCCCCACGAGGTCTGCCAGACCAGCTCCTGCTTGCCTTCCTTCGACAGGTACTGGGTGTTGAAGGCCTTGGCGAAGTTGGTGCCGAGCTCGTGGCTCGTGCCCAGCTGGAGCGCCTTGCCGTCGCCCATCATGCCTTCGAGGGTGAGGGTGTTGATGGCGCCGGCGAAGCGCTCCTTGGCGGTCTTGCGGCCGAGCACGACGTCGATGCCGAGCACGTTCGTCATGAAGTCGCCGTAGACGTCGCGGTGGATGCGGGCGGCGTAGTCGCGGGCGTCCTCGTACGTGGCGTGGGCGGTGTGGCCCTCCTGCCAGAGGAACTCGCTCGTACGGAGGAACACGCGGGGGCGCATCTCCCAGCGGACCACGTTGGCCCACTGGTTGATCAGCAGGGGCAGGTCCCGGTAGCTCTGGACCCACTTGGAGAAGTAGTCGTTGATGATCGTCTCGGAGGTGGGCCGGACGACGACCGGCTCTTCCAGCTCCTTGCCGCCGCCGTGGGTGACGACCGCGAGCTCGGGGGCGAAGCCCTCGACGTGCTCGGCTTCCTTCGTCAGGTACGACTGCGGGATGAACAGCGGGAAGTACGCGTTCTGGGCGCCCGCGTCCTTGATGCGGGCGTCCATCTCCTGCTGCATCCGCTCCCACAGGCCGTAGCCGTACGGCCGGATGACCATGGTGCCGCGGACCGGACCGTTGTCGGCCAGCTCGGCCTTGTTGATCAGATCCTGGTACCAGCGGGGGAAATCCTCCGCCTGCGGGGTGAGAACGGGTGCCTTTGCCATGGCGCGAATGGTACGGCGCCGGGCGCACCGAGCGTGAATCGGGTGGCGCACTCCTCTGGACGCGGGGGCGAATGGGGAGTTCCCTGGCAACGGGGGCAAGGGGGCGAGACGGAATCAGGAGCGCTCTTTCGATGACACCGACGCCGACGGCGACGCTCGTCGCCCGGGACTGGGCGGAGATCCAGGAACGGATGCTGGTACCGCTGTACGAGGCGGTCTACGACCGGCTGGAGGTCGGGCCGGGTGACCGGCTGCTGGGCCTCGGCTGCGGGGCCGGGCTGCCCCTGCTGCTGGCCGCGGGCCGGGGCGCCGCCGCCACGGGCGTGGAGGCGGATCCGGCCCGCCGGGCGCTGGCCCGGGAGCGGCTGCTGGAGGTGGTGGCGGCTCCCCCGGTGCCCGCCGCGCGGCCCTACGACGTGCTGCTGGCGCTCTCGCCGGGGCCGGGCGCCCTCGCGGAGGCCCTGCCGGCGGTCCGGCGGGGCGGCGCGGTGGTGCTGGCCGACTGGGGTCCGGCGGAGCGCTGCACGGTTCCGGCGGTGCTGGGCGGCGGCCCGGCGGCCCGGGACCTGGACGAGCTGGTGGCGCGGGCGGGTCTGGTGCCCGACGGGTCGGGGCGGGTGTTCTGCCCGTTCGGGTACGCGGACGTGGACAGCGCCGTACGGGGTCTGCTGTCGACGGGGCTCTACGACGCGGCGGCCGATCCGGCGCTGGCGGAGAAGGAGCTGTCCGAGGCGCTTCACCCGTACGAGCGGACCGACGGAGCCGTCTGGCTGCCGAACATCTTCCGCTACGTCGTCGCCCGGGTGGCCTGAAGGCCGGCCGCCGGGCGGCCTCGGGCCGCCCGGCGCTACTTCTCCAGACGGGTGATCCCGGCCGCGGCGTACGCCGCCTTCTCGTCCAGGGTCTCGTGGGCGAGCAGGGCCTCGGCCAGGGCGTCGAGTTGCGGGCGGTGCTCGCGCAGGACGCGGCAGGCCTCCTCGTAGCACTCGTCGACGATCCGGCGCATCTCGTGGTCGACGGCGTCGAGGGTGGCGGGGGCGGCGGCGAGGCCGTAGGGGCTCTGTCCGTCGGAGGGGATGGCGGTCAGGCGTCCGACGCGCTCGCTCATGCCCCAGCGGCCGGCCATGCCGCGGGCGATGCCGGTGACCTGTTCCAGGTCGCTCTCGGAGCCCGTGGTGATGACGTCGTAGACGACGTGCTCGGCGGCCATGCCGCCCAGTGCGCCGATGATGCGGCCGCGGAGGTAGTCCTCGGTGTAGGCGTACCGGTCGGCGTCCGGGGCCGAGAGGGTGACGCCGAGCGCGCGGCCGCGGGGGACGATGGTGATCTTGCGGACGGGGTCGGCGCCCGGGCGGAGCATGCCGAGCAGGGCGTGCCCGCTCTCGTGGTAGGCGGTGCGGCGGCGCTCCTCGTCGGGCATCACCAGGGACCGCTCCGCGCCCAGCTGGATCTTCTCCAGGGCCTCGGACAGGTCGGCCGGGGTGACCTGGTCGCGCCGTCGCTTGACGGCCAGCAGGGCGGCCTCGTTGGCGAGGTTGGCGAGTTCGGCGCCCGTCATGCCCGGCGTGGTCCGGGCCACCCGGGTCAGGTCCACGTCGGGGGCGAGCGGGATGTCCCGGGTGTGGATGCGCAGGATGGCCGCCCGTCCGTCGCGGTCGGGCGGGGAGACGACCACCGTGCGGTCGAAGCGGCCGGGGCGGGTGAGCGCCGGGTCCAGGACGTCGGCCCGGTTGGTGGCGGCCAGCACGATCACGCCCTCGGCGCCGGAGAAGCCGTCCATCTCGGTGAGGATCTGGTTCAGGGTCTGTTCGCGTTCGTCGTGGCCGCCCACGCCGGCCCCGGCGCCGCGGGCCCGGCCGATGGTGTCGATCTCGTCGATGAAGATGATCGCGGGGGCCACCTTGCGGGCCTCCGCGAACAGTTCGCGCACCCGTGAGGCGCCCACGCCGACGATCATCTCGATGAACTCGGAGGCGGAGGCGGAGAAGAAGGGCACGCCCGCCTCGCCGGCGACGGCCCGGGCCAGCAGGGTCTTGCCGGTGCCGGGCGGGCCGGACAGCAGGACGCCGCGCGGCATCCGGGCGCCCATCCGGCGGTACTGTCCGGGGTTCTTCAGGAAGTCGACGACGTCGTTCAGCTCGCCCTCGACCTCGTCGATGCCCGCCACGTCCTCGAAGGTGGTGCGCTTGGCGCCCGCCAGCTCCACCGGTTTGGGCGGGGCCTTGCGGCCGAGGGCGCCCATGCCGCCCATCCCCGAGCCCATCCGCCGGGCGATGACCACCCACAGGAGGACCAGGAGCAGCATGGGGGCGAGGGAGAGCAGCAGATTGGCGAGGAAGCTGCGCTGTACGACGACCGGCGAGGCGGTCACGGTCACGTTGTGCTGGGTGAGGTTGGCCCACAGCTGGTCGTCGGCGAACGCGGGGCGCTGGGTGGTGAACTTGGTGTAGTCGCCCTTGCCGTCGGGGAGGGGCTGCGCGGACTTCAGCTCGCCCTGGATGGCGTCGCCCTTGGAGTAGATCTTCGAGACGTTGCCGGCGGCGACCTGCTTGCTGAACTCCGTGTACGAGACGACCGGTTCGTCGCCCTCGTTGAAGAAGGACAGGACCACGTTGGCGATCAGGTAGACGATCAGCGCGGTGAGGATCAGCCCGCGCCAGCCGCCGGGCATCCGTTTCCTGGGTGGCGGTGCGGGCGGGGCGCCCTCCGAACGCCAGGGGGTGTCGGCCCGGTCGCGCGGCGGTACGGGGGTGGGGCTGGGCACGGGGCCTCCTTATGCCGTCCTCCCGGCCGACCTTAGGCGACAAACAGGACGTATGCCCCCGCAGGAAACGGGAGGGCCCCGGCCGTGCGTGCACGGCCGGGGCCCTCTTCGCGTACCCGGGTACGCCTGCCCGGTGCTACTTCATGAACTTCTTGAACTCGTCCGGCAGGTCGAAGTCCTGACCGCCCTGGCCGCCCGTGGGCAGGCCGAACGGGTTGCCGCCGGCGGCGGGCTCGATCGCCTGCGGGCCCTGCTCGCGCCGGGCCGCGGCCGCGGCCTCCTCTTCCTTGCGCTTCATCGGGTTGCCGCTCTTGCGCTTGCCCTTGGCCTGCTTGACCTGCTTCTTCTGCCGGCCGGGGCCGCCGCCCATCCCGGGGATGCCGGGCATGCCCGGCATGCCGCCGCCCTGGGCCATGCGGGACATCATCTTGCGGGCGTCGAAGAACCGCTCGACCAGCGACTTGACGGCGCTGACCTCGACGCCGGAGCCCTTGGCGATGCGGGCGCGGCGGGAGCCGTTGATGATGTGCGGGTCCTGGCGCTCGGCCGGGGTCATCGACTTGATGATCGCGGCGGTGCGGTCCACGTCGCGCTCGTCGATGTTGTTGATCTGGTCCTTGATCTGGCCCATGCCCGGCAGCATGCCGAGGAGCTTGGAGATGGAGCCCATCTTGCGGACCTGCTCCATCTGGGCCAGGAAGTCGTCGAGCGTGAACTCCTTGGGACCCTTGGCGAGCTTGGCCGCCATCTTCTCGGCCTCGGCCTGCGAGAAGGTCTTCTCGGCCTGCTCGATGAGGGTGAGCATGTCACCCATGTCGAGGATCCGGCCCGCCATGCGGTCGGGGTGGAAGGCGTCGAACTCGTCGAGCTTCTCGCCGTTCGAGGCGAACATGATCTGCTTGCCGGTGACGTGCGCGATGGAGAGCGCGGCACCGCCCCGGGCGTCGCCGTCGAGCTTGGAGAGCACCACGCCGTCGAAGCCGACGCCGTCACGGAAGGCCTCCGCGGTGTTGACGGCGTCCTGGCCGATCATCGCGTCGACGACGAAGAGGATCTCGTCGGGGCTGACGGCGTCGCGGATGTCCGCGGCCTGCTGCATCAGCTCCTGGTCGATGCCGAGGCGGCCGGCGGTGTCGACGATGACGATGTCGTGCTGCTTGGTACGGGCGTACTCGACGGAGTCCTTGGCCACCTGGACCGGGTCTCCGACGCCGTTGCCGGGCTGCGGCGCGTAGACGGCGACACCGGCGCGCTCGGCGACCACGGAGAGCTGGTTGACGGCGTTGGGGCGCTGGAGGTCGCAGGCGACGAGGAGCGGGGTGTGACCCTGCCCCTTGAGCCAGAGGCCGAGCTTTCCGGCGAGGGTGGTCTTACCGGCACCCTGGAGACCGGCCAGCATGATCACGGTGGGCGCGGTCTTGGCGAAGCGCAGCCTGCGGGTCTCGCCGCCGAGGATGGAGACCAGCTCGTCGTTGACGATCTTCAGGACCTGCTGGCCGGGGTTCAGCGCCTTGCTGACCTCCTCGCCACGGGCCCTTTCCTTGACGTTCGCGATGAAGGAGCGGACGACGGGAAGCGCGACGTCGGCCTCAAGGAGGGCGATACGGATTTCCCGCGCCGCAGCGTCGATGTCCTGCTCGGAGAGGCGGCCTTTGCCCCGGAGGGACTTGAAGGTCGCGCTGAGGCGGTCGGAAAGCGTATCGAACACGGTGGTCGCGATTCCTCGGGTCGGGGGCGTGGTGGTCGTCCCCCAGGGTATCGGGCCACGCCGCCTGCCCGGCCCTGCGGGAGGCAATCCCCCGCCCGCCCCCCGCTCCGGCTCCCCGGGGCGGACCCCGGGGAGCCGGACGGGACCCGGTGCGGGGTCTAGGACAGGGCCGCCTCCACCGCGGCGGCCAGGGCGGCGGCGTCGGCCCCGGACAGGGGTTTGCCGTCGGTGTCGACCACGTACAGGGTGTCCACCGCGTTGGCGCCCAGCGTCGAGACGTGGGCGCTGCGCACCCGGACCCGGCGGGACTCCAGCGCGCGCCCGATGCGGTGCAGCAGCCCCACCGCGTCGGGCGCCCGCACCTCCAGCACGGTGGCCAGCGAGGAGACGTCGGGGACGACGGCCACCCGGGGCGGCGGCGGGACCACTCCGCGCCGCCTCGGGTACGCCGCCTCGCGGTCGGCGAGCCGCGCCGGGACGTCCAGCGAGCCGTCCAGCGCCCGGACCAGGTCGGTCCGCAGCCGGGCGGCCTCCGGCAGGGCCCCGTACTCCGCGGCCACCCGCCAGCGCAGCACCAGGGCCTCCCCCAGCCGGTCCGGCAGCTCCAGGAAGCGCAGCTCGGCCGCCCGCACGGTCAGCCGGTGCAGCGCCAGGACCCCGGCCGCGGCCGGGAGCACCCCCGGCTGGTCGGGGACGGCGACGACGAGTTCGACCCCGACGGCTTCCTCCTCCTCCCGGCGCGCGTGGAGCATGAGCACCGGCTCCCCGGTGCGCAGGGCCTCCACCGCCAGGCGCTCCTGTTCGGTGGTCGGGATGTCCGGCTCGGAGGCGTCGGGCGGGGAGCCGCTGAGGACGGCGGCGACCCGGGCCACGAGGTCGGCCACGAGGGAGCCCCGCCAGGTGCTCCAGGCGGCGGGTCCCGTCGCGAGCGCGTCGGCCTCGGTGAGGGCGTGCAGGATCTCCAGGGTGCCCGTCGAGCCGACGGCCGCCGCCACGGCCCGCACGGTGGCGGGGTCGTCGAGGTCGCGCCGGGTCGCGGTGTCGACCAGCAGCAGGTGGTGGCGCACGAGGGTGCCGAGCACGGCGATGTCCTCGGGGTCGAAGCCCACCCGGGCGGCCATGTCGCGGGCGATGGTCTCACCGGCCACCGAGTGGTCCCCGGGCCAGCCCTTGCCGATGTCGTGCAGCAGGGCCGCCATCAGCAGCAGGTCGGGCCGGCTCACCCGGCGGGTCAGCGCCGAGGCCCGCACGGCCGTCTCGATCAGGTGCCGGTCGACCGTCCAGGTGTGCACGGGGTTGCGCTGGGGCCGGCAGCGCACCCGCTCCCAGTCGGGGAGCAGCCGGGTGATCAGCCCCTCGGCCTCCAGCGCCTCCCACACGGCCACCGTGGGCTCCCCGGCGCCCAGCAGGGTGAGCAGCTGTTCCCGGGCCTCGGCCGGCCAGGGCACCGGCAGTGGCCGGGCCCGGTCCGCGAGGCGGCGTACGGCGTGCAGCGAGACGGGCAGGCCCGCCTGGGCGGCGGCGGCGCCGAAGCGCAAGGGCAGGACGGGGTCCCGCTCGGGCCGGGCGGCGAGGGCCAGCACGGCCTCCCCGTCGGACTCCACGACGCCCTCGGCCAGCGGTGCCCGTTCGCCGGCGGGCGCGCCACGGGTGCCGAGGAGTCCGCGCAGCCGGGGCCGGGCGGTCCGGGCCCGCAGCACCCGGCCGACCTCGCGCCAGGTGACGTCGCCCGCGTAGGAGATCACCCGGGCGGCCTCGTACACCTCGCGGAGCAGGGCGTCGGCGTCGAGCAGGCCGAGGCGGGCGGCGACCTGGGGCTGCTCCTGGAGGGAGAGCCGGTCGGTGGCCCGGCCGGTGACCAGGTGCAGCGCGTCCCGCGCGTCGAGCAGCCGCCGCCGGGCGTCGGCCAGTCCCTCGCGCGGGGCGTCGGCCAGCCAGGACGCGGCGACGGCCCGCAGGGCGGTGGCGTCGCGCAGTCCGCCGCGGGCCTCCTTCAGGTCGGGTTCCAGCAGGAAGCGCAGCTCACCGGCCCGCTCGGCGCGCTCGCGGCACAGGGCGTGCAGCTGTGGGAGCCGTTTGACGGCCTGGTTGCGCCAGTCGGCGAGGACGGAGGTGCGCAGCCCCGCGAGCAGCCCGGCGTCCCCGGCGACGAGCCGTGCGTCCAGCAGGCCGAGGTGGGCCTTGAGGTCCTCGGCTGCGGTCTTTCGGGCCTCGGCGGGGGTGCGCACCGAGTGGTCCAGGGCCAGGCCGAGGTCCCACACGGGATACCAGAGGCGGTCGGCGAGCGCGGCGAGCGCCCGGGGTTCCGCCTTGCCGTCGTGGAGCAGCAGCAGGTCGAGATCGCTGCGCGGGGAGAGTTCCGCGCGGCCGTAGCCGCCGACGGCGACGAGGGCGGCGCCGCGTACGCCGGTCTCCCGCGCGGCTGCGGCGAACAGCGCGGACAGCCAGTGGTCGGACAGCGTGGACAGCGCGGAACGCCGCGAGGGCCCGGACCGCGACTCCTCCTGGAGGAGTCGCAGCCGGGCCGCGGCGTACCCGCTGGGTCCCGAGCCGTCCGGGCGGTCGTCGCCGGCTTCGTCGGTGGTCACTTCGACGCTCGTCACCCAGGAGCTCCCGTCACCTAGAGCGCGTCGGCGCCGCGCTCGCCGGTGCGGACCCGGACGACCGAGTCCACGGGGACGCTCCACACCTTGCCGTCGCCGATCTTGTCGGTGCGGGCCGCCCGTACGACGACGTCGATCACGTCCTCGGCGTCCACGTCGTCGACGAGCACCTCGATGCGGATCTTCGGCACGAGGTCCACGGTGTACTCGGCGCCCCGGTAGACCTCGGTGTGACCGCGCTGGCGGCCGTAGCCGCTGGCCTCGGAGACGGTGAGCCCCTGGACCCCGAAGGCCTGGAGGGCTTCCTTGATCTCGTCCAGCTTGTAGGGCTTGACGATCGCGGTGATCAGCTTCATGCGTCGACCTTCTTGCTCGCTGCGGCAACGGGGGCGGGGGCCGCGGTGCCGCGGGAGGAGATCCCGCCGCCGGCCCCGCTGAAGTCGTAGGCGGTCTCGGCGTGCTCGCTCTGGTCGATGCCCGAGACCTCCACGTCCTCGGATACCCGCATCCCGATGGTCTTGTCGAGGAGGAAGGCCAGGACGGCGGAGACGACGAGGGAGTAGGCGAGGACGGAGAAGACGCCGACGGCCTGCTTGCCGAGCTGGGCCAGGCCGCCGCCGTAGAAGAGGCCGGCCGCGTCGGACTGGACCCCGCCGGTGGCGAAGAGGCCGACGAGCAGGGAGCCGGCGATGCCGCCGACGAGGTGGACGCCGACCACGTCGAGGGAGTCGTCGTAGCCGAACTTGTACTTCAGGCCGACGGCCATGGCGCAGAGCACGCCGGCGATGGCACCGATGGCGATCGCGCCGAGCGGGGAGCAGGAGCCGCCGGAGGGGGTGATGGCGACGAGGCCGGCGACCGCGCCGGAGGCGGCGCCGAGGGTGGTGAAGGAGCCGTGGCGCAGCTTCTCGTAGCCGAGCCAGGCGAGCATCGCGGCGGCGGTGGCGACCTGGGTGTTGACGAACATGACCGCGCCGACGCCGTCGTCGTTGCCGAGCCAGGATCCGGCGTTGAAGCCGAACCAGCCGAACCACAGCAGCCCGGCGCCGAGCATCACGAGGGGGAGGCTGTGCGGGCGCATCGGGTCCCTCTTGAAGCCGACGCGCTTGCCGATGACCAGGATCACGCCGAGGGCCGCGGCACCCGCGTTGATGTGGACGGCGGTGCCGCCCGCGAAGTCGATGACGCCGAGCTCGAAGAGCCAGCCGCCGGCGCCCCACACCCAGTGGGCGACGGGGAAGTAGACGACGGTGACCCACAGGGCGGAGAACAGCACCCAGGCGCTGAACTTCACGCGGTCGGCGAGGGCGCCGCTGATCAGGGCCGGGGTGATGACGGCGAACATCAGCTGGAAGACGGCGAAAACGTAGACCGGGATGGTGTAGCCGTCCCACAGCTCGGTGATGCCGATGCCGCTGAGGCCGACGTAGTCGGAGTTCCAGCCGATGAGCGAGCCGGAGTCGGTGCCGAAGGCGAGGCTGAAGCCGAAGAGGACCCACAGGATCGTGACGATCCCGAGGCTGATGAAGCTCATCATCAGCATGTTGAGGCTGCTCTTGACGCGGACCATGCCTCCGTAGAAGAAGGCGAGTCCCGGGGTCATCAGCATGACCAGGGCGGAGCAGATGAGCATGAACCCGGTGTTCGCGGCAGAGAGCGTCGGGGCGTCTGCCGCGAGGGTCGTGATGGCTGATGCCATCGGCGTCTCCTCGTCGTCGGTACGTTCGCGTGCGGGCGAGCGTGAAAACCTGAGCGGCGCAAGGCGTAGGCCGGGGGGCTGGCCTGGGGACTGGCCGGTTATTGGCCCTGAGATTCGCGCAGGCCGGTTTCCGGCGGCGCCGCTGGGTGTTTCGCCCCGATGACGAAGAGGTCGGGCGTGTTACGCGTCAATGAACAGGACTCGAAGGGCCCTGGAGCTCCGGGGAGGGCTAGACCGCCTCGGCGGCCTCGGGAAGCCGGGACGCGAGGAGGTCGGTGAGCCGGACCACCTCGGCGACGTCGCCGTATTCACGGGCGGCGCTGTCCACGGTCTTGCGGAGCCGGGTGTTCACCCGTTCGGAGCGTACCTTTCGCGCCACGTCGAGGGCGCGGTCCACGAGGACGGTGGCCTGCTCGGGTTCCTTCTGGAGCAGGTGGACGGTGGCCATGCCGATGAGGTTCAGGGCGTACGAGCGCTGGTGTTCGTCGTCCTTGGAGAACAGCTCGACGGCCCGCGCCATGACCGGTTCGGCGAGGGAGGCGTAGGTGGGGCTGCGTCCGGCGACGTAGGCCAGGTCCCGGAACGAGTGGGAGTTCTCGCCGTTGAGCTCGGCCTCGGAGAAGAAGCGGATCCAGTCGGGCTCGGGCTCGCCGTCGAAGCCGACGTCGGAGAAGGTGTCCTCGGCCATCCGCACGGCCCGCTTGCAGCGGCTCGGCTGGCCCATGTTGGCGTAGGCGCGGGCCTCCATCGCATACAGCATGGCCTGGGTGCGGGGTCCGGCGCAGTCGCGGCTGCCGTACTGGGCGAGGTGGACGAGCTCCAGCGCGTCCTCCGGGCGGCCCAGGTGGATCATCTGGCGGCTCATGCTGGAGAGGATGTACGAACCGAGCGGCTTGTCGCCGCCCTCCTTCGCGGCGTGCAGCGCGAGGACGAAGTACTTCTGGGCCGTCGGGTGCAGGCCGATGTCGTAGCTCATCCAGCCGGCGAGTTCGGAGAGCTCGGCGGCCACCTTGAAGAGCCGCTTCATGACCGGGGCCGGATGGTTCTCCTGGAGCAGGTCGGTGACCTCGTGGAGCTGTCCGACGACGGCCTTGCGGCGCAGTCCGCCGCCGCACTGGGCGTCCCACTGGCGGAACATCACGGTGGTGGCTTCGAGGAGGCCCAGTTCCGGTTCGGTCAGCCGGGGCGGCCGCTGCCCGGGGCCGCGGCCCGCGGAGCCGCCGTCGGCGCGCACGCCGGGGTCGGCGGCCGGGGACGGGACGAGCCAGCGCTGCATGGGCTCGATGAGGGCGGGGCCGGCGGAGAGGGCGAGGGAGGTCCCGAGGAAGCCCCGGCGGGCCAGCATGAGGTCGCTGCGGGAGAACTCGCTGAGCAGTTCCACGGTCTGCGGGCCCGCCCAGGGCAGGTCGACGCCGGAGACGGAGGGGGTCTGGTGGGCGGTGCGCAGGCCCAGCTGCTCGATGGCGACGACCGAGCCGAACCGCTCGGAGAACAGCTCGGAGAGGATCCGGGGCACGGGCTCGCGGGGCTGCTCGCCGTCGAGCCAGCGGCGCACCCGGGAGGTGTCGGTGCTGATGTGGTGGGCGCCCATCTGCCGGGCGCGGCGGTTCACCTGGCGGGCGAGTTCGCCCTTGGACCAGCCGCTGCGGACGAACCACGAGGTCAGCTGGACGTTCCTGTCCTCGGCGGCATCGCCACTCGTTCCGCTTGCGCCGCTGCCGCTCACTGGAACGCCCCCATCCGCATCGCTTTCTTCAGCACAAACCCTGGCCGGGGCGGACGGCGCCGCCTGGGACCTTCACAGGTCCTCCACAGTTTGCCTCCGGCATACCCACGACTGGGCTCGCCTTCCGGGTTCGTGCACCGAAAGTAATCCTACGATCACCGCTGCCGCGAGGTCGATTCCAGAAACGCCACCATTCGCCACCCCTTCGAATGAACTCCCCACCGGCCAGGCGCGATTCACTTGACACCACGGCGAAACAGAACGGTTGGACGGGAGTGCGCAGGGGGCGCGCGCGGCGAGGAGTGCGCCGGGCGGCCCCGGTGGAAGGCGTACTGCACCCGCCCGGCCGACCGGTGCCGCCGGCGTCGTAACCACCGGCGCGTCCGACCCGTTGGAGGGGGCATGGGCATGGGCTTCACGATCGGCGGCAGCCGCGGCACCAAGGAGTTCCGTTCCGGCGTCCGGCGCCGCGGCCGGACATCGGAGTGCACCACCGTGGCGGAGTACACGGGACTGTGGGGCTGGGACGCGGTCCCCGGCGCCCGCGCCGCCGCTCCGGCCCGGGACTGCTCCTGCGGTCGTACGAACTGCGTCGCTCCGGGGGCGCATCCGCTGGGCTTCGCTCCCACCGTCCCCGGGGGCGCCACCCTCGACGAGGTCACCGAGATCTGGGGCGAGTACCCCGGTGCGACGATCCTGCTCCCCGTGGGCCGCGCCTTCGACCTGATCGAGGTCTCCGCGGAGGCCGGGCGGCGGGCACTGGTGCGGATGGAACGCATGGGGCTTCCGCTGGGGCCCGTCACGGTGACCCCGGACGGCCGTGCGCAGTTCTTCGTCGCCCCGGGCGCCGCCGCCGAGCTGCCGCAGCTGCTGTACCGGATGGGCTGGGACGACGCCGACCTGGACCTGCGCGCTCTGGGCCACGGCGCCTTCCTGACCGCGCCGCCCAGCGACCACGCGGGCCTGGGCCCGGCCGGCTGGCTGCGCCGGCCCGCGCTGGACTGTGCGGGCGGCCCGCCGCAGGCCCGCCTGCTGCTGGGCACCCTGGCCTACACCTGCCACCGCTTCCGGCGCTGAGCCACCCTCGCACGCCAGTGCCCCCGCATCCGGCGCGGATGCGGGGGCACTGGCTACGCGTGACGGGGCCGGGCCCGGGCCCGGGGCCGGTCCTCAGTCGCCGATGAGGGCGTCCACGAAGGCTTCCGGCTCGAAGGGGGCCAGGTCGTCCGGGCCCTCGCCGAGGCCCACGAGCTTGACCGGGACGCCGAGCTCGCGCTGGACGGCGACGACGATGCCGCCCTTGGCGGTGCCGTCCAGCTTGGTCAGGACGATGCCGGTGATGTCCACGACCTCGGCGAAGACGCGCGCCTGGGTCAGGCCGTTCTGGCCGGTGGTGGCGTCGAGGACCAGCAGGACCTCGTCCAGCGGGCCGTGCTTCTCGACGACGCGCTTGACCTTGCCGAGCTCGTCCATGAGACCGGTCTTGGTGTGCAGGCGGCCGGCGGTGTCGATGAGGACCACGTCCGCGCCCTCGGCGATGCCCTCCTTGACCGCGTCGTAGGCGATGGAGGCGGGGTCGCCGCCCTCGGGACCGCGCACGGTGCGCGCCCCGACCCGCTCGCCCCACGTCTGGAGCTGGTCGGCGGCAGCGGCGCGGAAGGTGTCGGCAGCGCCGAGGACCACGCTGCGGCCGTCGGCGACGAGCACGCGGGCCAGCTTGCCGGTGGTGGTGGTCTTGCCGGTGCCGTTGACGCCGACGACCATCACGACGGCGGGGGTGTCCACGCCGCTCTCGGTCTTCACGGCGCGGTCGAAGTCGGTGCCGACCAGGGTCAGCAGCTCCTCCTTCAGCAGCGCGCGCAGATCGGCGGGGGTACGGGTGCCGAGCACCTTGACCCGCTCCCGGAGCCGGTCCACCAGCTCCTGCGTCGGCGCGACGCCGACGTCGGCGATGAGGAGGGTCTCCTCGATCTCCTCCCAGGTGTCCTCGTCGAGGTGCTCGCGCGAGAGCAGCGTGAGCAGCCCCTTGCCGAGCGAGTTCTGGGAACGGGCGAGCCGTGCGCGCAGCCGGACCAGGCGGCCGGCGGTGGGCTCGGGCACCTCGATCTCGGGTGCGGCCGGGGCCTCGGGCTCCGCCGCCGGCTCCTCGACCGGAGCCTCGGCCTCCGCCTCCGGGAGCCCAACCTCCTCGATGGTGCGGCGCGGCTCTTCCGCCGTCTCTACGGCGTCCTCCCCCACCTGCGGTTCGGCAGGCGGGGCAGTGATGGTCGGCGTGCTCGGCGGCGCCGTGGGGGGCAGCTGCTTCTTCTTGCGGCTGCTGACCACGAGCCCGCTGATCGCGCCGACCGCGACCAGGGCGATGACTACAGCAAGGATCAGGATTTCCATAACGACCCCAGTATCGGCCACGGGTCGCCCCGGGCCCCGTACCTTGGACGTTCGCACCGGGCCCGAAAGCCGCCATTTGTGGTTTTAACGTCAATTCCACGATGATGGTCGACTTGTTCCATGCCCGGCCCCCAGGGAGTACCGCATGCCTGCCGAAGAGACCGTCCTGGACGGCGCCGTCGAGAGCCGGGGCCTGGAGCCCGTGCCCGACGGCGAGCGCGGCGGCCGGGTCCGCGAGCTCTTCCCCACGTGGGTCGCCGCCAACATCAGCGTGCTGCTGCTCACCATGGGCGCGGGCCTGGTGATCTTCAACAAGCTCAACATCTGGCAGGTGCTGGTCGTCGCGGTCGCCGCGCCCGTCGTCTCGTACGGCATGGTCGGCCTGATATCCATCGCCGGGAAGCGCGGCGGGGCGCCCGGCATGGCGCTCTCGCGGGCCGTCTTCGGCCAGCGCGGCAACCTCTTCCCCGGCGCCCTGATCTGGGTGGCCCGGTGGGGCTGGGAGACCATCAACGCGGTCAGCGGCGCCTACGCCGTGCTGACCGTCCTCGACCTGCTCTTCGGCGTGAAGAGCAGCACCCCGCTGATCGTGGTCACCCTCCTCTTCTTCGTGGGCTGCACCTTCGTGGTCTCAGGGCTCGGCATCAACGCGCTGCGCGTCTGCTCGAAGTGGTCGACGTACCTCTTCGGCGCGTTCAGCGTGCTGGTCCTCGGCTACCTGCTCGTCACCACGGACTGGTCCGCCGTCTTCGCCAAGCCGGCCGGCTCCACGGCGATGATGGTCGCGGGCATCGGCACCATCGCGGCCGGCGGCATCAGCTGGGTCCCCTCGGGCCCGGACTTCACCCGCTACCTGCCCCGCACCGCCTCCTCCAGGGGCCTGGTCGGCGCGACGATCGGCGGCGCGGGCGTGGTCGTGCTGCCGATGGTGCTGATGGGCGCGGTGATGGCCGTCGGCACCCCGGACCTGGCCGGCGCGCAGGACCCGGTGTCCTTCATCGGCGAGCTGCTGCCGACCTGGATCGCGGTCCCCTACCTGCTCATCGCCCTCGTCGGCATGCTGCTGATCAACTCGATGTCCATGTACTCCGCCGGCTTCACCGCGCAGACCCTGGGCATCAAGGTGCCCCGCGCCGCGGCGGTCAGCGTCAACGCCGTCATCAGCCTGGTCTTCGGCTTCCTGCTGATGGTGGTCGCGACCGGCTTCTTCGGGTCGTTCATCTCCTTCCTGACCCTGCTGGCCGTGGCCTTCTCCGCCTGGATCGGTGTCTTCGGCGTGGACATGCTGCGCCGCACGTCCTACGACGGCGCCGCGCTGCTGGACACCACGCCGGGCAGCGCCTACTGGTACCGGGGCGGTTTCGCCTGGCAGGCCATGACGGCCTGGGGCGCGGCCCTGGTGGCGGGGCTGCTGTTCACCCGCGTGGACTGGTTCAGCGGGCCGCTCGCCTCCACCTGGATCGGGGAGAACGGCCTCGGCTGGGTGACCGGCATCCTGACGTCCGGCCTGCTCTACGCGGTCCTGCCCCGCACCCCGGCGCCGGCCGCGCAGGCTCCCGCCGAGGAGCACGGGCGCGTCGGATCCCTGTCCAACTGACGCCGCGTCAGCTAGCGTCCCCCTTCGCCCGCCCACCCACCTCCGGCGAAGGGGGACACCTCCATGCCCATCACCGTGGTCCGGTTCAATCTCGTCGACCCGCACGGCACCCCCGAGACCCTCTCGGCCCGCTACCGGGCCGCCCTGGAGATGGCCAGGTACGCGGACGACCTCGGCGTGGACACCGTCCAGACCGAGGAGCACCACGGCACCGCCAACAACTGGCTGCCGTCCCCCTTCGCCTTCGCGGGCGCCGTGTTCGGCGCCACCCGCCGGATCGCGGTCACCGTGTCGGCGATCATCGGCCCCCTCCACGACCCCCTCAAGGTCGCCGAGGACATCGCCGTACTGGACCTGCTCAGCGGCGGCCGGCTGGTGACGGTGGCGGGCATCGGGTACCGGCCCGAGGAGTACGAGCAGCACGGCGTGGAGTGGGGCCGGCGCGGCCGGCTCCAGGACGAGCTGCTGGAGACCCTGCTGAAGGCGTGGACCGGCGAGCCGTTCACCTTCCGCGGCAGGACCGTACGGGTGACCCCGCGCCCCTTCACCCGGCCGCACCCGCTGCTGCTGGTCGGGGGCAGCTCCGAGGCCGCGGCCCGGCGCGCGGCCCGGCTCGGGCTGCCGTTCTTCCCCAGCGCGCACCTGCCGGAGCTGGAGGAGTACTACCGGGCCCGGCTGGCGGAGTACGGCACGGAGGGGTTCTGCATGATGCCCGCGGCCGAGACCCCGCTGCTGCACGTCGCCGAGGACCCGGACCGGGTCTGGGCCGAGTACGGGGACCACTTCCTGCACGAGGCGGCCACGTACGCCTCCTGGCAGTCCAAGGACATCCGCAGCGCCGTCCGGTCGGCCGCCCGCTCGGTGGCGGAGCTGCGCGCGGAGGGCGTGTACCGGGTCCTGACCCCGGACGAGGCGGTGGCGTACGCGAAGGGCGCGGGCGAGGCGGGGAACCTGGTGCTGCACCCGCTGTGCGGGGGGATGCCGCTGGACGAGGGCAGGCGCAGCCTGCAGCTGCTGTGCGAACGGGTACTGCCCCGGCTCAAGGACTGAGCCGGGGCAGCGCCCGCGGAGGAGAGGGGTGGTGGCGGGGGATGGTTACCCCATCTCCTCCAACGCCTTGCCCTTGGTCTCCGGCACCCATTTGAGGATGAAGGGGATCGAGAGCAGGGCGAAGGCCGTGTAGATCAGGTAGGCGCCGGAGAGGTTCCAGTCCGAGAGGGTCGGGAACGACACCGTGATGACCCAGTTGGCGATCCACTGGGCGGCGGCGGCCACGCCGAGGGCCGCGGCGCGGATGCGGCCCGGGAACATCTCGCCGAGCAGCACCCAGACCACCACGCCCCAGGACAGGGCGAAGAAGAGGACGAAGCAGTTGGCCGCGATGAGGGCGACCAGCCCCTGGGTGTGCGGCAGGGCGATCTGGCCGCCGCTGGTGTCCTTGTAGGAGAAGGCCCAGGCGGCGCAGCCGAGGGAGATCGCCATGCCGGCGGAGCCGATGAGGGCCAGCGGCTTGCGGCCGATCCGGTCGACCAGGAGCATCGCGATCACGGTGCCGATGATGTTCACGACGGAGGTCTCGAAGGAGTACAGGAACGAGGAGCTCGGGTCCACACCGACCGACTGCCACAGCGAGGAGCTGTAGTAGAAGATCACGTTGATGCCGACGAGCTGCTGGAAGACCGACAGGCCGATGCCGACCCAGACGATCGGCAGGAAGCCGAAGCGGCCGCCGAGCAGGTCGGTGAACCTCGGCTTGTGCTCCGAGTGGATGGCGCTGTCGATCTCGCGGACGCGGGCGTCGGCGTCGATGTTGTCGCCCTCGACCTCGCGCAGCACCGTCTTGGCCTTCTCCATGCGGCCGACCGAGACGAGGAAGCGCGGGGACTCGGGGATCGCGAAGGACAGCAGGCCGTAGAGGACGGCCGGGACCACCATGACGCCGAGCATCCACTGCCAGGCTTCCAGGCCGCCGATCTCGCCGCGCTGGTCGCCGTCGGCGAGGTTGAGGATGCCCCAGTTGACCAGCTGCGAGACGGCGATGCCGATGACGATGGCGGCCTGCTGGAAGGAGGCGAGCCGGCCGCGGTAGGCGGGCGGCGAGACCTCGGCGATGTAGGCGGGGCCGATGACCGAGGCCATGCCGATGCCGAAGCCGCCGATGATGCGCCACATGGCGAGGTCCCAGAGGGCGAACGGCAGGGCGGAACCGATGGCGCTCGCGGTGAAGAGGACAGACGCGATCTGCATGCACCGGATTCGGCCGATCCGGTCGGCGATACGGCCGGCCGTGGCAGCGCCGAAGGCGCAGCCGATCAGCGCGGCCGCGATCACCTGGGCGAGTACGGCGGATCCGACGTCGAAGCGGTCGCGGATCGCCTCGACCGCGCCGTTGATGACGGAGCTGTCGTATCCGAAGAGGAATCCGCCCATGGCCGCGGCCGCGGTGATGAAGATGACGTGCCCGAGGTGCTCGGGGTGCGACGGGCTCGGCCCGCCGGGCGCCGGGGTCTTCGCTGTGCTGCTGGTCAAGGTGTGCTCCGTGGGGGTTTCGTCCGTTCTCCCAGTGGCGCACAGGTCAAGATCGGGCACCACCGGAGGACGGGAGACAGCGGAGCGAGCCTATGCGTTCATTTCCTGAAGTCAATAGTTGGCGTGAAGGTCGTGTTAAGCGGCTTGTTGGGACCTTGACTTCACTTCTTGAAAAGTAAAGGGGGTCGGCGCAGTTCGGCGCGGGTTCAGCGCAGTCGCTGGCTGATCACCTTCGAGACGCCGTCGCCCTGCATCGAGACGCCGTAGAGCGCGTCCGCGACCTCCATCGTCCGCTTCTGGTGCGTGATGACGATCAGCTGCGAGCTCTCCTGGAGCTCCACCATGATCCGGATCAGCCGTTGGAGGTTGGTGTCGTCCAGGGCCGCCTCGACCTCGTCCATCACGTAGAACGGACTGGGCCGGGCCTTGAAGATGGAGACCAGCAGTGCCACGGCCGTCAGCGAGCGCTCCCCGCCCGACAGCAGCGACAGCCGCTTGACCTTCTTGCCCGGCGGGCGGGCCTCGACGTCCACGCCGGTCGCCAGCATGTCGTCCGGGTCGGTGAGCACGAGCCGGCCCTCGCCGCCGGGGAACAGCCGCGAGAACACTCCCTCGAACTCGCGGGCGGTGTCGTGGTAGGCCTCGGTGAAGACCTGCTCCACCCGCCGGTCCACCTCCTTCACCACTTGAAGAAGGTCGGCCCGTGTCTTGCGCAGGTCGTCGAGCTGCTCGCTGAGGAACTGGTGCCGCTCCTCCAGCGCCGCGAACTCCTCCAGCGCGAGCGGGTTGACCTTGCCGAGCTGCTGGTAGGCGCGCTCGGCCGCCTTCAGACGCTTCTCCTGCTGCGCCCGGACGAACGGACCGGGCCGGTTGCGGGGGTCCTCGGGGTCCTCCGGAAGGACCTCGCCCTCGGCCGGCGGGGACGGCGGGACCGGCTGGTCCGGCCCGTACTCCGCGACCAGGGCGGCCGGCTCCACGCCCAGCTCCTCCAGCGCCCGGGTCTCCAGCTGCTCGATCCGCAGCCGCTTCTCGGCACCCAGCACCTCGCCCCGGTGCACGGAGTCGGTGAGCTTGTCGAGCTCGGCCTTCAGGTCACGGCCCCGGCCGCGGGCCTCGCCGAGCTCCCGCTCGCACGATCCCTTGGCCTCCTCGGCCGCCGTACGCTCCCGGTCCGCGCGGCCGATCGACACCTCCAGGTGCGCCAGCAGCTGCCGCGCGCCCTCGGCGACGGCGCGGCCCACCTCGGCCTCGTGGCGCAGCCGCTGCCGGCGCCGCTCCGCGCGGGTCCGGGCCTCGCGTTCGGCCCGGGCCGCGCGGTCCAGCCCGTCCGCGCGCCCGGCCAGCGCCTTGACCCGTTCCTCGTGGGTGCGCAGTTGCAGGCGGGCCTCCATCTCGGTCTGCCGCGCGTTCGCCCCGTCGGCCGCGAGCCGGTCCCGCGCCGAGGTGTCGGGTTCCCGCTCCACGGGCATCTCCTCCACCGCCGCGAGCCGCTCCGCGCACTCCTCCACCTCGGCCCGGGCCCGCTCCAGCGCCTCCTCGGCCTTGGCCGCGGCCAGGGCGCTGCGTTCGGCTTCGCCGAGGGCCCCCTTCGCCTGCCCGGCCAGCCTCCCCAGCTGCTGCGCCACCCCGGCGCGGGCGCGCTCCCCGGCCCGGTGCCGCTCGGCGAGCTCCTCGGCGAGGGCGGCCGCCGCGTCGCGACGGGCCCGGGCCTCCGCCTCGGCCGCGGTCAGCTCCCGGCACTCCCCGTCCAGCCGCTCCAGCTCCGCCGCCGCCTCGTCGACGGCGGCCTGCACCTCGATCAGGCTGGGCGCGCCCGCGGAACCGCCGTGCGCGAGGTGCGCCCCGAGGAGGTCCCCGTCCGCGGTCACCGCGACCAGGCCGGGGTGACCGGCCACCACCGCCTCGGCCTCCTCCAGGGTCCCGACCACGACGTGGTCCCGCAGCACCCAGGCCACGGCCCGGCGCACCTCGGCGTCCCCGCCCACCAGCGCGGCGGCCTCCCGCCACGCGGGCCCGCCCGCGGTCAGGACCGGGGCCTGCGGCTGCGCCGCCTCGCCCCCCGCCCCCCGGCCGTCCGCGGGGGCCGGGTGGGGGGCGTCGTCCGGACCCCGGTCCTGGCCGGGCAGAGCGGTACCGCCGCCCGGCGCGGGGGCCCGGTCCGGAGCCGCCCCGTCCGGGGCCCGGCCCGGGCCCGGGACCGCCGCCGGGGCCACCAGGAACGTGGCGCGGCCCGCGTCGGCGGCCCGCAGGTGACGGATGGCCAGGGCAGCCGCCGCCGGGGAGGCCACGGCCACCGCGTCGGCCGCGGCCCCGAGCGCGGCCGCCACCGCCACCTCGTACCCGGGAGCCACCGTCACCCGCTCGGCGGCCGGCCCCAGCAGTCCGGCCAGCCGCTCGCGCGCAGCGAGCAGCGCCCCCGTCCCGTCCTTGCGCCGCAGCCCCAGCGCGAGCGCCTCCCGCCGCGCCGACACGGCGGCTCGGGAGCGTTCCGCCGAGGTCAGCGCCTCCCGGGCGGCGGCCAGCGCGGCCTCCGCTGCGGCCAGCGCGGCCCGCGCCTGCTCGTGTTCGCCCTCCGCCGCCGGGTCTTCGAGCCCGCCGACCTCCTCGGCCAGCGCCTCGTACTCCTCCCGGGCGGCCTCCGCCCGCACCCGCGCCTCGTCCCGGGCGGCGACGAGCCGGTCGATCTCGGCCTCTGCGGCCCCGGCCCGGGAGCGGGCCGCGCCCAGCCGCCCGGTCAGCCGGGCCAGTTCCTCGCGCCGGTCGGCGATCGCCCGGGCCGCGTCCCGCAGCCGCCGTTCCTCCTCGGCGAGGGCCCGCTCCAGATCCGCCCGGTGCTCGGCGGTGTCCTCCAGCGCGCGCTCGGCGGCCTCCAGCGCGGCGGCCAGCTCCGCCTCCTGCTCCCGGATCCGGGCGGCCTCCCGTTCCAGTTCCTCGGGGTCGCGGCCGCGCCGCTCGTCCTCCACCGGGGCCGACGCGCTCTTGACCCGTGCCAGTGCCAGCGACTCGGTCCCCCGCACCCGCTCGGCCAGCTGCGAGAGCTCGTGCCAGGTCTGCTGCGCCCGCTGGAGCCGGGGCGCGAGGCGGCGTACCGATTCCTCCAGCGCGGCCTCCTGCCGCAGGGCCCCGGCCAGGTCCCGTTCGGCGGACTCCTTGCGCTCCTTGAGCGCGGCCTCGTCGGCGATCTCCGCGTCCAGGGCGCCCCGCAGGGCCACCAGGTCGTCGGCGAGCAGCCGCAGCCGGGCGTCGCGCAGGTCCGCCTGGATGACGGCGGCCCGCCGGGCCACCGCGGCCTGCCGGCCGAGGGGCTTGAGCTGGCGCCGCAGCTCGTCGGTCAGGTCCTGCACCCGCGCGAGGTTGGCCTGCATCGCGTCGAGTTTGCGCAGCGCCTTCTCCTTGCGCTTGCGGTGCTTCAGAACCCCAGCGGCCTCCTCGATGAAGGCGCGTCGGCCCATCGGGTCGGCGTGCAGGACGGAGTCGAGCCGGCCCTGGCCGACGATGACGTGCATCTCGCGGCCGATGCCGGAGTCGGAGAGCAGCTCCTGGATGTCGAGGAGCCGGCAGGTGTCCCCGTTGATCTGGTACTCGCTGCTGCCGCCGCGGAACATGATCCGCGTGATGGTGACCTCGGCGTACTCGATCGGCAGCGCGCCGTCGGAGTTGTCGATGGTGAGGGAGACCTCGGCCCGCCCCAGCGGGGGGCGGCCCGTGGTCCCGGCGAAGATGACGTCCTCCATCTTCCCGCCGCGCAGGGATTTGGCCCCCTGCTCCCCCATGACCCAGGACAGCGCGTCCACCACGTTGGACTTGCCCGAACCGTTCGGTCCCACGACGCAGGTGATGCCCGGCTCGAAGCGCAGGGTGGTCGCGGAGGCAAAGGATTTGAAGCCACGCAGGGTCAGGGACTTGAGGTGCACGCCGCCGGACTCTACCTTTCACGTTCGGTTTCGCCCATGAAGGTGCAGGGCACATCAGACGTTAAAGGAATGGGCCCCCCACCTGGCCCAATGCGGGCTCGCGGCGGGACGGCGGCGGAGTAGGACGCGGAGGGGGACAGGACGTCGGTGCAAGAAAGAAGGGACGCCGGAGCGTCCCTTGCAGATCATGCGGGGCTGGAGTGGTACGACGAGTAGCGCGGATCAGGTGAGCGCAGGCTCCGCCTGGGGTACGTCGAGGTCAATGCTGTCCAGCAGCGAGTCTCCGTGCTGAGCGGCGGCAGCGTTCAGTGCGTCGTTCTCGGACTGGATCCGTCCGAGCTCGGACTCGAGGTCCTGGACGCGCTGCTGAAGCCGTCGCATCTCGGCGAGGAGTCGCGGGTCGGAACCGCCGACGTAACCGAGAAGCGCCTTTGCCATGATGGATGGTCCTCCACACTGAGTGACCGACCGAAGCGGTGTGGGTCGTGAGGGAATCGCACCCGCGGATGTCCGGCAGCGACTGTCAGTCACTGCGCTTACTACTGCCAGCACTGCCAAACAGCTCAGGTGCGCGGGGCTTCCAGCGTCTCACCAAAAAGTTTGACGGTCAACACGATCACGCCCCGTATCGGCGGGCGGTCCGGCCGTCTCGGGCGGCGGGGAGGTCGGCCTCGGTTCCGAGCCTTCCACGAATCGATCTCCCCGGCAACGCCTCGACGGCGAATGCGCAGTTCCGACCGTGTGTGGTCCATCCAGGGATGCGATCAGTCCATGATCGTTCGATCGGTCACCGGATCGCGAAGCCCTCGTAGCCACCGCGCGGTGTGCCCCAGATCTCTGTCACCCCGTCCACCCGCCCGGGCGTGTCGGCGGAGCGGAGCCAGTCCAGCAGCCGGTGGCAATTCTCACGTTGACCTTCTGCCACCACCTGCACTCGGCCGTCGTCGAGATTGAGCGCGAAGCCGACCACCCCTCCGATCTCCAGAGCATTGGCCCTGGTGAACCAGCGGAAGCCCACTCCCTGTACTCGGCCGCGTACCCAGGCGGTCAGCCGGACGTCTTCATTCATGCATGAACGCTAACGGGGCAAACGATTCCGCATCACATCGCCCCCCAGGGCTCATCGACTACAGTCCCCCACCAATGCCTCACCCGTCCGGGTGAACAGGGTCGATCTTGCGAGGGAAGGCACGCCGCCGATGGGACGCCACCGACTCCATGCCACGCCGCGCCGCGGCGGCCGGCGCCGCACCGTCGTGCTGGGCGGGGTGCTCGGCGTGTCCGTGGCGGTGGCCCTCGGCACGGCGGCCGTCACGACCGGTTTCGTGCCGGTCGGCGGCTCCTTCCCCTACGTGGGCACGGACTCCGGGAGCCGGACCGAGGCCGGGGCGCAGCCGTCTGCGAGCCCCGAGCGGCAGGCGCCGGAGCAGCAGGGCGGCCTGGCCAACCTGTCCGGCCGCGCCTCCTCCGCCCCCGAGACGGGCACGCCCTCCACCAGCCCCTCGGCCTCCGCCTCTGCGTCGACCTCCCCCTCCCCTTCGGTCCCGCCCTCCCCGTCGGCCTCGCCCTCGACGGCGCCCCCGGCCCCGGTCCGGGAGCCGGAGAAGAGCGTGGCCCCGCAGACCACGAAGCCCGCGCCCCCGAAGACGGCCGCCCCGAAGCCCCCGGCCCCCAAGCCCTCCGCGACGACGCCCGACGACGGGCATTCCGCGGAGGAGGCCGCCGTCCTGACCCTGGTGAACCAGGAGCGGGCCCAGGCCGGGTGCGTCCCGGTCCGCGCGAACCCGCCGCTGGCCTCGCTGGCCGCGGCCTTCAGCAAGGACATGGCCGTACGGGGCTTCTTCGACCACACCGACCCGGACGGGAACACCCCCTGGAACCGGGCCGACAAGGCCGGGATCGGCGGCCTCGGCGGTGAGAACATCGCGCGCGGCCAGGGCGACGCCAAGTCCGTGATGCAGGCCTGGATGAACAGCCCGGGCCACAAGGCGAACATCCTCAACTGCGAATACCGGACCCTGGGCGTGGGCGTCTACTTCGGCGCCGGCGGCCCCTGGTGGACCCAGGACTTCGGCTTCTGACCGCCCCGCCCGCCCGGATCAGGGGCGGGCCACCGTGCGGGCCGCCCCTCGGGCCGCCCGCACCGGCGCCGGTCAGGCGCCGGACGCCGCCAGTGCCGCCCGGCCGGCCAGGACCACGCGGGTGTGCTCGGCCACGCGGCGGCCGAGGTGCTCGGCGGTCGCGATGTCGGCCTTGTGGACGCCCTCCGGACCCTCGTCGGAGTTGGTCTGGGCCGCGGCGCCGGAGGAGAAGCCGAGGCGATTGAGGTCGAACTCGGTGCCGGCGGTGGAGTTCCAGCCCGGCTTCAGACCCAGGTTGACCCAGCTCATGCCGTGCTGCGAGGCCAGCATCTGGAAGAACTGCAGGGTGTTCAGCTTGTCTCCGGCCTTGGAGGCGGAGTTGGTGAAGCCCGCGGCGATCTTGTCCTGCCACACGTCGCCGAACCAGCGCTTGGAGGTGGCCTCGGCGAAGACGTGGAAGGCGCCGGAGGCGGTGCCCATGTAGGTCGGGGAGCCGAAGACGATCGCGTCGGAGGCGTCGAGCAGTTCCCACTCGGCGTCGGTGATCGCGTCGACCTTGATCAGGTGGACCGTGGCACCCGTGGCGGCGGCACCCTCCCGCACGGCCTCGGCGACGACGGCGGTGTGGCCGTATCCGGAGTGGTAGGCGATCGAGACGACGGGGGCGGACGCGGTGGTGGACATGGTGGTTCTCCTCAAGAGCGGGGTGCGGGTGCACCGCCGCGCGCCGGGCACGGGGCGGTGCGACGAGAGAAAGAGAACCACTAACTTTTCGAAAGCGCAAGCGGACAGTTAGCGCTGCCCGGGAGTACGCTGTCCTTATGGAGACCCCTGTCTGTACCGACGCCACCACGGCCGACCTGCCGTTCGACGTCTTCGCACGCGCCTGCCCGTCCCGCGAGACCCTGGAACACGTCACCGGCCGCTGGGGCAGCCTCACCGTCGGCGCCCTGCGCGACGGTCCCTGCCGCTTCAACGAGCTGCGCCGCCGGGTCGAGGGCGTGAGCGAGAAGATGCTCTCCCAGACCCTGCACGCCCTGGAGCGCGACGGCATCGTCCACCGCGAGGCCCAGCCCACCAACCCGCCCCGGGTCGACTACGAGCTCACCCCGCTCGGCCGCGAGGTCGCCGACCGCCTGCTCTCCTTGATCCACTTCCTGGAGGGCAGCATGGACGAGGTCCTCGTCTCCCGGCGGTCCTACGACACCGCGCGCGGCGGCCGCTGACAGCGCGGGCAGAAGTAGCTGGACCGGTTCATCCACGCCCGCCGCCGGATCGGCGTACCGCAGCGTCGGCAGGGCTCGCCCTCGCGCCCGTAGGCGTCGAGGGACCGGTCGAAGTATCCGGATTCGCCGTTCACGTTGACGTAGAGGCTGTCGAAGCTGGTCCCGCCGACGTCCAGCGCGGCGTTCATGACCTCCCGCGCCCTGGCCAGGAGTTCCGCGCTCCGGGGGCGGGTGAGGGTGGCGGTGGGGCGCTCGTAGTGCAGCTTCGCGCGCCACAGGGCCTCGTCGGCGTAGATGTTGCCGACCCCGCTGATCAGGGACTGGTCCAGCAGCGCCCGCTTGAGCGTGGTGCGCTTGGCCCGCAGCGCCAGGTGGTACGCCCCCTCGTCGAAGAGAGGGTCGAGCGGGTCGCGGGCGATGTGCGCGATCACGTCGGGCAGCCCCTCGGCGCTGCCGGGGACGGTCTCGTGCAGCGAGAGCCCACCGAAGGTCCGCTGGTCCACGAAGCGCAGCTCGGTGCCGGCGGCGTCGTCGAAGCGGATCCGGATCCGCAGGTGCTTCTCGTCGGGGGTGTCGGCCGGCTGCACCAGCAGCTGCCCGCTCATCCCGAGGTGCCCGAGGACGGACAGCTCCCGCTCCTCCAGCGGCAGCCACAGGTACTTGCCGCGCCGCCTCGGCACGCCGACGGTCTGCCCGGCCAGGCGCGCCGCGAAGTCGGCCCCGCCCGCCGGATGGCGGCGTACGGCCCTGGGGTGGAGCACCTCCACGGACGCGACGGTCCGCCCGGCCACCCACCGCTCCAGACCGCGCCGGACCACTTCGACCTCGGGCAGCTCGGGCACGGTTCTCCTCCGGGTTCGACGCGGATCCGCTCGCTGCGGCCGAGCCTACCGGCCCCCGTGGGAGGCCCCCGAAACGGGTCCGCCCCGCCCCCCGCCGGAGCGGGGGGCGGGGCGGGAACGTCCCGAAGGAAGGGGTCAGACGCCCGGCGCCGGGTCGACGGGCGTCGGCGCCCCGCCGTCCGCGGCCCCGGTCCCGGCCGGAGCCGGGTCCTGCGCCGGAGCGGCGGCGGCCACGGCCGCTGCCGCGATCCGCTCGTCCGCGGCGGCACGGATCCCGCGCCACGCGGACTCCGCCGCCTGCTGTTCCGCTTCCTTCTTGCTGCGGCCGGTGCCGGTGCCGTACGAGACACCACCGACGCGGGCGGCAGCGGTGAAGGTCTTCTCGTGGTCCGGTCCGGTCTCGGTGACCAGGTACTCGGGCACCCCGAGCCCTTCGGCCGCCGTGAGCTCCTGGAGACTGGTCTTCCAGTCCAGGCCGGCCCCGAGGTTGGAGGACTTCTCGATGAGCGGGTCGAAGAGCCGGTGGACCAGCTCCGAGGCCGCGTCGAGGCCCTGGTCGAGGTAGACCGCGCCGATCACCGCTTCAAGGGTGTCGGCGAGGATGGAGGCCTTGTCCCGGCCACCCGTGCCCTCTTCGCCCCGGCCGAGCCGGATGAAGGAGCCGAGATCGAGGCCGCGCCCGACCTCCGCCAGTGCGCGCGAGTTGACCACCGCGGCCCGCAGTTTGGCCAGCTGGCCTTCCGGCAGGTCGGGGTGGGTGGTGTACAGCGTGTCCGTGACCACCAGGCCCAGCACGGAGTCCCCGAGGAACTCCAGGCGTTCGTTGGTGGGCAGACCGCCGTTCTCGTACGCGTACGAGCGGTGGGTCAGCGCACGCACCAGAAGGGCGGACTCGAGTCGATACCCGAGCCGCCCTTCCAGAAGCGTGTGGGACGAGGCCGCGTTGTTACTGTCTGCCTGCTTCTCAGCGTTGGACAGCTCAGACATTGCGCCTCTCACCAGCCGCTCAGACCTCGAGGACCTGGCGCTTGTTGTAGGTGCCGCAGCTCGGGCACGCAATGTGCTGGAGCTTCGGCTCCTGGCAACGCTCGCACGAAACCAGGGTGGGGACCGCAGCCTTCCACTGCGACCGGCGGTGGCGCGTGTTGCTGCGCGACATCTTCCGCTTCGGAACAGCCACGGCTACTTCTCCTGCTTCTCGGCGGCGCCCTGAACTCCGTCAGAGGCAGTGCCGCTCATGTTGTCCTTCTCATCGCCCTGATCGGTGACGAGTCCTTGCAATGCCGCCCAACGGATGTCGACGGCGTCGTGGTGGTGGTCCGGGTCGTCGTTCAGGCTGGTCCCGCAATCGGGGCACAGTCCGAGACAGTCCTCCCGGCACACCGGCTGCATCGGCAGTGCGAGCACCACCGCGTCCCGCAGCACGGGTTCGAGGTCGAACAAACCGTCCTCGAGGAAGAGCGTGTCCTCGTCGTCCTCGGCGTCGTCGGCCGGCTCCGCGGAGCGGTTCCGGTCGTCGGCGTCAGGGTACGAGAACATCTCCTGGAAGTCCGCCTTGAGCTCGCGCTCGACGGCCTCCAGACACCTTACGCACTCCCCCACGGCCGATGCACGGGCGGTGCCTGTGACAAGCACCCCTTCCATGACCGACTCCAGGCGGAGGTTGAGCTTCAGCGGGGCGCCTTCCGGCACTCCGATGACTCCGACGAGACCGAAGTCCGCCGGGGTCTCGATCTCACGGGAGAGCCGCTGCATGGCACCAGGACGCCGACCCAGCTCGTGCGTGTCGAACACGAGGGGGTTGCGGTGGTCGAGGCGGGTATTCAGGGCCGTTCCTGCTTTCACAGATCGCTGAAGATCGAGTTCCTGCCGCGTGAGCGAGAAGACGCTTACGGGCAGCATGGATCGCGGTGCATACGCGCGACCGAAGAGCCAGGATACCCGGCGCTTCGCTCTGAGCCCAATCCGGGGTCAGCGCCCCTGTTCGTACTGGCGCAGCTGGTCGAGGTTGATCATGCTCGTGTCGAAGAAGCTGGTCTCGTCCAGAGCGGGCTGCGAAGGCGCCTGCTGGGGATGGCGGTCCTGGGGCTGCTGGTAGGCGCCGTACGGGTCGGGCTGCTGTTGCTGCTGGTAGACCGCGTACGGGTCGGGCTGCTGCGGGACCCCGTAGGAGTGACCCGCGTACGGGTCCTGGTAGGCGTAGGCGTCCTGCTGCTGGACGGCCGGCTGCTGCGGGTACGGGTACGCGTCGTACTGCGGTGCGGGCTGGGCCTGCGCGGGGACGTGCGCGCGCACCGGGTCCGGCTCGGCCAGGCCGGCCAGGAAGTCCGCGTCGCTCGACGGGCGCGTCCCGGCGCCGCCGGCCGCGTCCTGGGCGGCCATGTGCGCGCCGAGGTCGTCCGTCGGGACCCGGCCCAGCAGCTTCTGGCGGCCCCGGCCGACGGCCTCCAGGGTCTTGGCGAGCACCGCCTCGAAGGTCGCCAGCTTGGTGTCCACGTACGCGTCCGCCTGCTGGCGCTGCACCTGCGGGTCGTGGCTGCGCTCGGGGGCGTCCGCGTCGGCGAAGCCCTGCTCGTCGAGGCCCGGGCCCCGTCCCAGGAGCTTCTCGCGGCCCCGGTCCACGGAGCCGATGGTCTTGCTGAGGACGACCTCGAAGTTGGCGAGCTTGCTGTCGACGTAGTCGTCCGCCTCGGCCCGGATCTCCTCGGCCTCGCGGCGCGCGTCCGCCAGGATCCGGTCCGCCTCGGCCTGCGAGCGGCGGGCGATCTCGGTGTCGGAGATCAGCGAACCCCGCTGGGCGTGCGCGGACTCGATGATCCGGTCCGCCTCCCGGCGGGCCTCCTCGACCATCTGCTCGCGGCCGCCGATCAGTTCGGCGGCCGCGGCGAGCGAGCCGGGCAGCGCCTGGCGCACCTCTTCGAGCATGTCCAGGAGTTCCGCACGGTTGATCACGCAGGACGCCGACATGGGCATGGACCGGGCGCCGCCGACGGCCGCGACGATCTCGTCGAGCTTCTTCTGTACGTCCATGGGGGCTCGCACTCTCTCTGCCTCGGACGGGTCCTGTGCCGGACGGGACCACTGACGGAGACGACTGTAGGGCCACCGGCCGGACGCGCGGCGCGGACCGGGGAAGCCTGGTCCGGCCGCCGCCGCCTCACTTCGCGCGCAGCCGCTCGATCAGCGCCGCGTGCACGTGCGCGGGGAGCAGGTGGGTGACGTCGCCGCCCCAGGTCGCGACCTCCTTGACCAGGGAGGACGAGAGGAAGCTGTAGGTGGGGATCGTCGGGACGAACAGCGTCTCGACGCCCGACAGGCCGCGGTTCATCTGGGCCATCTGGAGTTCGTAGTCGAAGTCGCTGACCGCGCGCAGGCCCTTGACGATGGCCGGGATGTCCCGCTGCTTGCAGAAGTCGACGAGCAGGCCGTGGAAGGCCTCGACCTCGACGTTGCCGTAGTCGGCGGTCGCCTCGCGGATCAGCTCGATCCGCTCCTCCACGGTGAACAGGCCCTGCTTCGACTGGTTGATCATCACGGCGACGTGCACCACGTCGTACAGCCTGGCGGCGCGCCCGATGACGTCGAGGTGTCCGTTGTGGATGGGATCGAAGGACCCCGGACAGACCGCGCGGCGCAACTGAACTCCCTCGTTCATGAGTCTTCGCTGGTGGAGGCGGCGCGACCGTGCCAAAGGGTGCCCTCGCCGTACTTCCGCGAACGGAGCGGCTCGAAGCCCTCGGGCCACGGGAACGCTCCGCTCCTCGTGCTCCGCTCCACGGTGACGAGCGCATCGTCGGTGAGCCAGCCATTGGACCGGAGTGTGAGGAGGATCTCCCCAAGATCGCCGTGCTCGACGGCGTACGGCGGGTCCAGGAAGACGATGTCGTACGGGTCCCCCTGTGCGGCCGCCGCCACGACCTGCTCGGCCTTGCCGGCCCGGAATTCGGCGCCGGGCAGGCCCAGCGTCCTGATGTTGTCCCGGATCGCCTTGGCGGCCTTGGCGTCGGCCTCGACGAGCAGGGTGTGGGCCGCGCCCCGGGAGAGGGCCTCCAGGCCCACGGCGCCGGAGCCGCCGTAGAGGTCGAGCACCCGGGAGCCCTCCAGCCCGTGCAGGGACTCCCACGTGGAGAAGAGCCCTTCGCGCATCCGGTCGGAGGTCGGGCGGGTGCCGGTGCCGGGCGGCACGGCCAGCCTCCGCCCGCCGGCGGTGCCGGCGATCACGCGGGTCATCTGGGGTCCTTCGGTGCTCGGGGGTTCGTTCGACGCTCCCCCATTGTCAGCCCTTCTCCAGGTACTGCTCCCGCTCGGTGTCCAGCAGGGCGTCCAGGGCGGTGCGCAGGCCGGGCAGGCGGGTCAGTTCGGGGTCGTCGGCGACCACGCGGGTGGCCTCCTCGCGGGCCTGGGCGATGACCTCCTCGTCCTCGATGACGGCGAGCATGCGCAGCGAGGAGCGCACGCCCGACTGGGCCTGGCCGAGGACGTCGCCCTCGCGGCGCTGCTCCAGGTCGATGCGGGAGAGTTCGAAGCCGTCGAGGGTGGCGGCGACGGCGGCGAGCCGGGCGCGGGCCGGGCTGGCCTCGTGCATCTCGCTGACCAGCAGGCACAGGCCCGGGGCGGAGCCTCGGCCGACCCGGCCGCGCAGCTGGTGGAGCTGGGAGACGCCGAAGCGGTCCGCGTCCATGATCACCATGACCGTGGAGTTGGGGACGTTGACGCCGACCTCGATGACGGTGGTGGCGACGAGCACCTTGACCTCGCCGGCGGCGAAGCGGCGCATGACGTCGTCCTTGTCGGCGGGGTCCATCCGCCCGTGCAGGACCTCGACGCGGAGCCCGGCGAGCGGTCCCTTCGCCAGCTGCTCGGCGATCTCCAGCACGGCGAGCGGGGGCCGCCTGTCCCCGTCCTCCTCGGCGGCCTTCTTCTTCTTGGGCTCGTCCTCGCCGTCCCCGATCCGGGGGCAGACCACGTAGGCCTGGTGGCCGTTGCCGACTTCCTCGCGGACGCGTTCCCAGGCCCGGGTGAGGAAGTGGGGCTTGTCCTGGGCGGGCACGACGTGGGTGGCGATCGGGGAGCGGCCGGCGGGCAGCTGGTCCAGGACGGAGGTCTCCAGGTCGCCGAAGACGGTCATCGCGACGGTGCGCGGGATGGGGGTGGCGGTCATGACGAGCAGGTGCGGGGGCTGCTTGCCCTTCGACCGCAGCGCGTCGCGCTGTTCGACGCCGAAGCGGTGCTGTTCGTCGACCACGACGAGGCCGAGGTCGTGGAAGCGGACCTTGTCCTCGATGAGCGCGTGGGTGCCGATGACGATGCCCGCCTCGCCGGTGACCAGGTCGAGCAGGGCCTGGCGGCGGGCGGGCATGCCCATGGAGCCGGTGAGCAGCACGACTTTGGTGCCCTGGTCGGAGCCGCCGAGCATGCCGCCCTCGGCGAGCTCGCCCATCATCTCGGTGATGGACCGGTGGTGCTGCTGGGCGAGCACTTCGGTGGGCGCGAGCATCGCGGCCTGCCCCCCGCTGTCGACGACGGCGAGCATGGCCCGCAGCGCGACCATCGTCTTGCCCGAGCCCACTTCGCCCTGGAGGAGGCGGTGCATGGGGTGGCTGGTGGCGAGGTCGTCGAAGATCTCCCGGGACACCTTCTGCTGGCCGTCGGTGAGGGTGAAGGGCAGCTTCGCGTCGAAGGAGTCGAGGAGGCCGCCGGGGGCGGGGCGGCGGGGGACGGCGGGGAGCTGGGAGTCGGCGTGGCGGCGGCGGGCGAGGGCGACCTGGAGGACGAAGGCCTCGTCCCACTTCAGGCGTTGGCGCGCGTCCTCGATGTCGGCCTTGGTGGCGGGGCGGTGGATCTTGAGGAGGGCCTCGGTGAGCGGGACGAGCCCGCGGCCCTCGCGCAGGGCGGCCGGAAGGGGGTCCACGGCCTCCTGGGCGCTGGGCAGGACCGCGTCCACGCATTTGGTGATCTTCCAGGACTCCAGCTTGGCGCAGGCGGGGTAGATCGGGATGAGCCGGTTCGCGAAGGCGGTCGCCGCGTCCCGGTCGGAGGCGTCGGCGCCGAGGAGTTCGTATGCGGGGTGGGAGAGCTGGAGCTTGCGGTTGAACATGCCGACCTTGCCCGCGAACATGGCGCGGGTTCCGGGCAGCAGGTCCTTGTGGGGTTTGTGGACGCCGGCTCCGAAGAAGACCAGCTGGAGCCGGCCGCTGCCGTCGGTGATGGTGACTTCGAGGCGTTTGCCGCGGCCGCCGTTGAAGGTCAGGATCCGGGCGTCGGCGACCTGGGCGACGACCGTCACGTGCTCGTCGAGCTGGTCGGCGAGCTCGGTCAGCGGGGTCAGCTCACCGCGCTCGGCGTACCGCCGGGGGTAGTGGTGGAGCAGGTCCAGGGCCGTGTGCAGGCCGAGCTGCTCGGCCAGCACCTTGGCGGTGGCGGGGCCGAGGGTCTTCTTGAGGTCTTCGTCGAGCGCGGGCACGTGTTCCATTGCACACCATCGCGCTGACAAGCCCGCTATTCCACCCCGATGAGCAGGGGCGCCGAGTACCGGCCGCCCCGGTAGGTGACCGTGTCGACGGCGAGGTGTCCGTGCTGCACGTACGCCTCCAGGCGCGCGGCGAGGGCGTCGGGGACCTCGGGGCCCAGGACGAGGGTGACCAGTTCGCCGCCGGAGCCGAGCATCCGTGCCAGGACGGCTTCGGCCGTCTCGGGCAGGCCGGCGCCGATGACGGCGACGTCGCCGTCGATCAGGCCGAGCACGTCGCCGGCCTGGCAGATGCCGGCGGAGGTGAAGGACTGCCGTTCGGCGACGGCCAGTTCGCCGTAGCGGGTGGCGCCGGCGGCGGCGGTCATGGCGACGACGTCCTCGTCGAAGCTGCCGTCCGGGTCGTGCACGGCGAGGGCCGCCAGGCCCTGGACCGCGGAGCGGGTGGGGATGACGGCGACGCGTACGCCGTCGGCGCGGGCCTGTTCGGCGGCGGCCGCGGCGGCGGCCCGCAGGTCGGCGGCGCCGGGCAGCAGGACCACCTCGCGGGCGTGGGCCCGGCGGATGGCGTCGAGCAGCACCGGGACGGCGGGCGGCTCGCCGGGGCGGGCCAGTACGGCGGTGGCGCCGGCCTCGCCGCACAGTCCGGCCAGCCCCTCGCCCTGGACGACGGCGACGACGGCCCGCTGGACGCGCGGGGCCCGCGCGAGGCGGCGCTCGTCGCCGAAGTGGGTGATGCGGATCCGGTACGGCCGCCCGGCGACCACTCCGGCCTCGACGGCCGCGCCGGGGTCGTCGACGTGGACGTGGACGTTCCACAGGCTGTCGCCGCCGACCACCACCAGGGAGTCGCCGAGCCCGTCGAGCGTGGCGCGCAGCTCCCCGACCGCCTCCTCGCCTGCCTCCAGCAGGTAGACCACCTCGTAGGCGGGTCCGCCCAGCTCCTCGGCGCACGGCCGGTCGTCCCGGGGGCCGGGCACGGCCCTGCCGCGCGCCGGTTCGGCCTCGGGCTCCTGTCCGGACAGCGCCTGCCACAGGGCCCCGAGTACGGCGACCAGCCCGCAGCCCCCCGCGTCGACGACCCCGGCCCGCCCGAGCGCGGCGAGCTGGCCCGGGGTCTCGGCGAGGGCCGCGCGGGCCCCCTCGTAGGCGGCGCGTGCCACGTCGGCGGCGGTCGCGGCGGCGGCTCCGGCTGCCGCTCCGGCTGCCGCCGCGGCCCGGGCGGCGGCTCCGGCGACGGTCAGCATGGTGCCCTCGACCGGGTGCGCGACGGCCTCGTACGCCTCCTCGGCGGCCTTGGACAGGGCGCTGGCCAGCAGCGGGCCTGCGTCGCGGCCGGCGGGCTCGGCGCCCAGGACGTCGGCGACCCCGCGCAGCAGCTGGGCGAGGATCGTCCCGGAGTTGCCCCGGGCGCCTATGAGGGCGCCGTGCGCGTAGGCCCGTACGGCCTCGGACAGGGAGGGGGTCCCGGCTGTGCCGTCGGTCACGTGGGCGGGGGGTGCGGCGAAGGCCTCGGTCAGGGCGCGGTCCGCGGATTCGGCGGTGAGGTAGAGGTTCGTGCCGGTGTCGGCGTCCGCGACCGGGTAGACGTTGATCGCGTCGATGTCCTCGCGGGCCCGGCCCAGTGCGGCCAGGGCCAGCGAGCTCCAGGTGCGCACCGCTTCGGCGTCGAGGGTGTGCGGGCCAGGCTCGTGCGCCACCGGGCGTTCCTCCTTGTGCGGGCCAGGGTTCACCGCAGGGTAACGAAGGACGGGCCCCGGCTCGGGACCCCGGGGCGGAGCCCGTCCCCGCCATGGTAGTTTTCTTGGACCCAAGCAGTCGTTGTATGCTGCTCAGGTTGCCCGTCGAGAGTCGGGTCATTCGTCCGGCAAGCCACTTCAGATCTCTGATTCCGGTGCGCCGGATTCCACCGTAATTGCATCTGAAGTCTTGGAGTGACCTGTGGCTGCCAACTGCGACGTTTGCGCCAAGGGGCCGAGCTTCGGCAACAACATCTCCCACTCGCACCGCCGCACCTCGCGTCGCTGGAACCCGAACATCCAGCGCGTCCGTGCCGTGGTCAATGGGACGCCGAAGCGCCTCAACGCCTGCACCTCGTGCATCAAGGCCGGCAAGGTCTCGCGCTGACGCCTCCCGTCGTCGTAGCGCAGCCCTTTCCGGTTGCCAAGAAGGCCGGTTCACCTCTGGTGAACCGGCCTTTTGCCTTTCCCGGGACGGTACGGGGAGGGGGTGGGCGCGTTCAGCGCCACTGCCAGGCGTGGTCGACGGGGCCGATGCCCGCGCCGAGCGCGAAGCCGGCCGCGATGGCGCCCGTGACGTACTCCTTGGCGGCCGTGACCGCCTCCGGGACGGCGAGGCCCTTGGCCAGGCCCGCCGCGACGGCGCTCGCGAGGGTGCAGCCGGTGCCGTGCGTGTGCCGGTTGTCGTAGCGGGGCGCGCGCAGCCACAGTTCCTCGGAGCCGTCGGTGAGCAGGTCCACGGCCTCGCCGCCGTGGGCGGCCAGGTGGCCGCCCTTGATCAGCGCCCAGCGGGGTCCGTGGCCGAGGACGGCGTCGGCGGCCCGGCGCATGCCGTCCTCGTCGGTGACGGTCAGCCCGGTGAGCTGCGCCACCTCGTCGAGGTTCGGCGTCGCCACCGTGGCCCGGGGCAGCAGCTCCCGGCGCACGGCGTCCAGCGCGGACGCGGCGAGCAGCGCGTCCCCGTGCTTGGAGACCCCCACGGGGTCGACCACCACCGGGGCCGCCGTGCCGGCCAGCAGCCCGGCCACCGTCTCCACCAGCACGGCGGAGGACAGCATCCCGGTCTTGACGGCCTGGACCCCGATGTCGTCGACCACGGCCCGGTACTGGGCGGTGACGGCCTGGGCGGGCAGTTCCCAGGCCCCCCGTACGCCGAGGGAGTTCTGCGCGGTCACCGCGGTGACGACGCTCATGCCGTGCACGCCGAGGGCGAGCATGGTCTTGAGGTCGGCCTGGATGCCCGCGCCGCCGCCGGAGTCGGATCCGGCGACGGTCAGGCACAGGGGCGGGTGCGGGTGTGGTGCCTGCCGGGTCACTGGGACGGTCCCTCGGCGGCCGGATCGGCGCCGAAGTGGTCCCAGCCGCCGGTGCTGGTCCAGGGGGCGCCGTCCACGGTCACCTGGGGCAGCGCGGAACGGTGCTGGACCTCCCCGATGACCTTCCAGCGGGCCGGGAGCTTCACGTCGGACGGGAAGGTCGCCACGATGGCGTGGTCCTCTCCCCCGGTCAGCACCCACTGGAGCGGGTCCACGCCGACGGCCTGGCCGATGTCGTGCATCTGGGTCGGGATGTCCACGGCCCCCGAGCGCACGTCGATGCGCACCTTGCTGGCCTCGGCGATGTGGCCGAGGTCGGCGATCAGGCCGTCGCTGACGTCGGTCATGGCGGTGGCGCCGAGTCCGGCGGCCGCGGGGCCCGCGTGGTACGGGGGCTCGGGGCGCCGGTGCGCCTCGACGAAGGCCCGCGGGGAGCGGAAGCCGCGCGAGAGCACCGCGTAGCCGGCCGCGGACCAGCCGAGCCAGCCGGTGACGGCCACGACGTCCCCGGGCCGGGCGCCGGAGCGCAGGACGGGTTCGTGGTTGCGCAGGTCACCGAGGGCGGTGATGGAGACGGTGATGGTGTCGCCGCGCACGACGTCGCCGCCGACCACGGCCGCGCCCGCCACCTGGCATTCGTCCCGGATGCCGTCCATCAGCTCGGTGGGCCAGGTGACCGGCAGTTCCGCCGGGACGACCAGGCCCAGGAGCAGCGCGGTCGGCACCGCGCCCATGGCGGCGATGTCGGCCAGGTTCTGCGCGGCGGCCTTGCGGCCGACGTCGTAGGCCGTGGACCAGTCGCGCCGGAAGTGCCTGCCCTCCAGCAGGATGTCCGTGCTCGCCACGACCCGTCGGTCGGGGGCCGACACCACCGCGGCGTCGTCGCCGGGTCCGAGCCGGACCGCCGGGGTGGTGGTGAGCCGTGAGGTGAGCTCCCGAATGAGCCCGAACTCCCCCAGCTCGCCCACAGTGCCCTTCATCGCTGTGCCCCTTCTTGGCAAGTCCGCTTGCGGTCGCGAGCCGTCACAGCTCTGGGTACCGTCAACAGATACGTCAACTTCTGCTCTCCGTGCGCCCCGCTGTGCGTGGCGCCGGGCCCACGGGTCTCCCCGCGGCGCACGGCGACGCGGTACCGTGGCGTCCCTTCTTCCCCGGGCCCGCCCGATCTGCCTGGGCCCATCCGAAGGTTAGGGGAAATGATCCTCGTGGCCGCCCTGGAGGTTCCGTGGTACAGGCGTACATCCTCATTCAGACCGAGGTGGGCAAGGCGTCGTTCGTCGCCGAGTCCATCGGAAAGATCGCGGGGGTGATCCAGGCCGAGGACGTGACGGGTCCGTACGACGTGATCGTGCGCGCCCAGGCCGACACGGTCGACGATCTCGGCCGCATGGTGGTCGCCAAGGTCCAGCAGGTGGAGGGGATCACCCGCACCTTGACCTGCCCCGTGGTCCATCTGTAGCCCCCGTCTACTCTTGGCCGGTGATGTCACTCCACCACCGGCCGTTCCGTCTAGCCGCCCCACTGGCCCTGCTGGCCCTCGCGGGCTGCGCCCCGGGGGATTCCGAGGCCCGGGTGGACCCGCCGCCCGCTCCGCCGGCCGCCGTCGCGGGGCTCTGTGCGTCGCTGCACAAGGAGCTCCCGGAGTCGGTGGCGGGACTGGCGCGGACCGCCACCGAGCCGGTGTCGGATCTGACCGCCGCGTGGGGCGGCTCGGCGATCGTACTGCGGTGCGGTATCCCCAAGCCCCCCGCGATGGCCGATCCGAAGCAGGAGGGCGTCGAGGTCAACGGCGTCGGGTGGCTGCTGGAGAAGATGTCCGACGGCGGCTTCCGGTTCACCACCGGGGCGCGGCTGGCGTACACGGAGGTCCGGGTCGACAAGGAGCATGCCACGGACGCGGGCATGCTGGTCGGTCTGTCCGCCGCCGTGGCCAAGACGGTGCCGGTGGGCATCTCCTCGTACTGATCCCGCGGGACCCGCCCCCGCTCACACCGCCGCCCGTCGGCCGCCCCTCTCGGGGCGGACGGCGGGCGGTCGGCTGTACGGGGCCGGGTGCGGCTAGCGCAGCCCGGTGGAGCGGCGCAGGGCCGCCTGGAGCAGGAGGTCCACCAGCTCCTGGTACTCGATGCCCGACTCCTGCCACATCCGCGGGTACATGGAGATCGGCGTGAACCCGGGCATGGTGTTGATCTCGTTGATGACGAAGGTGCCGTCCTCGGTGAGGAAGAAGTCGGCACGCACCAGGCCCTCGCAGGACGCGGCCTCGAAGGCCTCGATCGCGAGCCGCTGGACCTCGGCGGTCTGCTCCGGGGTGAGCGGGGCGGGCACGAGTCCGGTGGCGGAGTCGATGTACTTCGCCTCGAAGTCGTAGAAGTCGTGGCTGGAGACCGGCGGGATCTCGGCCGGGACGCTCGCGCGCGGCCCGTCCTCGAACTCCAGCACGCCGCACTCGATCTCGCGGCCGCGCAGCAGCGCCTCCACGATGATCTTCGGGTCGTGGCGGCGGGCCTCGTGGACGGCCGCTTCCAGTCCGGAGGGGTCGTCGACCTTGGTGATGCCGATGGAGGAGCCGGCGCGGGCGGGCTTGATGAACAGCGGCCAGCCGTGCTCGCCCGCGAAGTCCAGGATCCTGGCCGTGGCGGCGGCCGGGTCGGCCTCCCACTCACGGGGACGGATGGTCACGTACGGGCCGACCTTCAGCCCGAAGGAGGTGAACACCCGCTTCATGTAGTCCTTGTCCTGGCCGACGGCCGAGGCGAGGACGCCCGAGCCGACGTAGGGGACCCCGGACAGCTCCAGGAGGCCCTGGAGGGTGCCGTCCTCGCCGTAGGGACCGTGCAGGACGGGGAAGACGACGTCGACCTCGCCCAGCGCCTTGGGGACGGCGCCCGGCTCGGTGTAGACGACCTCGCGGCTGGCGGGGTCCACGGAGAGCACGACGGTGCCGTCCGGGGAATCCGCCAGTGCCTCCACGCTCGGGAGGACACGGTCCGCGATGGCCATGCGCTCGGGTTCGTCGGCGGTCAGGGCCCACCGGCCGTCCGTGGTGATGCCGATGGGCAGCACCTCGTACTTGGCACGGTCGATGGAGCGCAGCACGGCGCCCGCCGTGACGACCGAGATGGCGTGTTCCGAGCTGCGGCCGCCGAACACGACGGCCACGCGGGGCTTGCGGCCCTGCTGCTCAGGGGTCTGGGGGAGGTTCTCGCTGCTCATATCGCCACGAGGGTACCCGCTCACACGTCCGGAAAGGACTCAGCGGCGTTCCGGTTTCGCGCTGCGGCCCATCAGTTCCTTCAGCGCGACCAGCGGGGGCTTGCCGTGGTGCACGATGTCGACCACCGTGTCGGTGATCGGCATGTCCACCCCGTACCGGCCTGCCAGATCCGCCACCGACTGGCAGGATTTGACGCCCTCGGCGGTCTGCCGGGTGACCGCGATGGTCTCCTCCAGGGTCATCCCGCGGCCCAGGTTGGTACCGAAGGTGTGGTTCCGGGAGAGCGGCGAGGAGCAGGTGGCGACGAGGTCGCCGAGGCCCGCGAGGCCGGAGAAGGTGAGCGGGTCGGCGCCCATCGCCAGGCCCAGGCGGGTGGCTTCGGCCAGGCCGCGGGTGATGAGGGAGCCCTTGGTGTTGTCGCCCAGGCCCATGCCGTCCGCGATGCCGACGGCGAGGCCGATGACGTTCTTGACGGCGCCGCCGAGCTCGCAGCCGATGACGTCGGTGCTGGTGTACGGGCGGAAGTACGCGGTGTGGCAGGCGGCCTGGAGTCGCCGGGCCACGTCCTCGTCCACGCAGGCGACGACGGAGGCGGCGGGCTGGCGGGCGACGATCTCGCGGGCCAGGTTGGGTCCGGTGACCACGGCGACGCGTTCGGCGGGGACCTTGGCCACCTCTTCGATGACCTCGCTCATCCGCTTGGCGGTGCCGAGTTCGATGCCCTTCATCAGGGAGACGAGCACGGCGTCGGCGGGCAGCAGCGGCGCCCACGCGGCGAGGTTGGCGCGCAGGGTCTGCGAGGGGATGGCCAGGACGGCGAAGTCGGCGTCGCGGGCGGCCTCGGCGGCGTCGGTGGTGGCGCGGAGGTTCGCGGGCAGTTCGACGCCGGGGAAGTAGTCCGGGTTGGTCCGGCCGGTGTTGATGGCGTCGGCGAGCTCCTGGCGGCGCCCCCACAGGGTCACCTCGCAGCCGGCGTCGGCGAGCACCATGCCGAAGGCCGTGCCCCAGGAGCCCGTTCCGAAGACGGCCGCCTTCACGGGACGTGTCACTTGTCGCCCTCCCCCGCGGCGTTGCGCCGCTGCTCCGCCCTGGCCTTGCGGTGGTCGTACGGCTGCCCGGGCGCGCGCTGCCCGCGCAGTTCCTCCAGGAGCCCGGTGATGTCGGCCATGATGGCCTCGGTGGCCCCCTTGAGGACCTCCGGAGTGGGTTCCCGGTCGTAGTAGGCCGAGAGGTCCACGGGCGGTCCCGCGAGCACCTGGAGGGTCTTGCGCGGGAACAGGCGGACCTTGTTCTCCTTGGCGTAGGGCGGCATCGCGAGGTTCGCGCCCCACTGGGCCACCGGAATGACCGGGGCCTTGGTGATCAGTGCCACGCGGGCGACGCCGGTCTTGCCGGCCATCGGCCACATCTCCGGATCGCGGGTGAGGGTGCCCTCCGGGTAAAAGGCCACGCATTCACCGCGCTCGACGGCGTCGACGGCCGCACGGAATGCGTCCAGGGCGTTCGTGGTCTCCCGGTAGACGGGGATCTGCCCGGAGCCGCGGAGGATCGTGCCGACAAAAGGCACCTTGAAGAGTCCGGCCTTGGCGAGCAATCGGGGCACCCGGCCGGTGTTGTACTGGAAGTGCGCGTAGGAGAGCGGGTCCAGATACGAGTTGTGATTGACGGCGGTGATAAATCCGCCCTCAGCCGGAATGTGCTCCATTCCCCGCCAGTCCCGCTTGAAGAGCACTACCAGCGGCGGTTTAGCGATGACCGCCGCCAGGCGGTACCAGAAGCCGATTCTGCGGCGGGACACTCGGACACCTTCCTCTAGGAGCGGTGCGCGGCTTGGGCACCTTGCGGGCCGGACAAGTGTCGCTTCGGGTCCGGTCCCTGTCGAGGACACCGTACGCCCCGCTCGCACCACCGGGCCCCCCTGTGGCCGGTCGGAGGCGACAATGGGCCGACCGGGGGCCGGGCGACGGCCCGCCGATGGCCGGGGCGGGTGCGGGAGCGCACCGGAGGGAAGGGGTCCGTCACGAACGCCGTGTGGAGTCTGGTGGTGCCGCTGAAGCCCTTGGCGCTGGCGAAGAGCCGGCTGGCGGCGGCCGTCGGCGCGTCCCGTCCGGGGCTGGCTCTGGCCTTCGCCCAGGACACCGTGGCCGGGGCGCTGGCCTGCGCCTCGGTCGCGGATGTGGTGGTCGTCACGGACGACGTCCTGGCCGGTGCGGAACTGGCCAGACTGGGTGCGCGGATCCTTCCCGACTCCCCCGGGGCCGGGCTCAACGCCGCCTTGGACCACGGGGCGCGGGCGGTGCGCGCCGGGCGGCCCGGGACCGCGGTGGCGGCGATCAACGCGGACCTGCCCGCCCTGCGGCCGCCGGAATTGCTACGCGTGCTCGATACCGCCACCGCATTTCCCCGGGCATTTCTGGCGGATGCGGCCGGAATCGGTACGACGCTGCTTTGCGCGGGCCCCGACGTGGAATTGGCGCCCTCGTTCGGCGGACCCTCCCGGGCCCGTCATTCGGCCTCGGGGGCGGTGGAAATCGCACTGACGGACGTCGAGAGCGTCCGCCGGGACGTGGACACTCCGGCGGACCTGCGCACGGCCCTGGCCCTCGGCGTGGGGCGGCACACGGCCCGATACAGTGCCCGTATGCAGGCGACCGCGTACACGTACGACTCCCGGACCCACAGCGGCAGTGTGCTGCTGGACGACGGCACCCCGGTGCCCTTCGAGGCCGCGGCCTTCGAGGCGGGCGGTCTGCTGCTGCTGCGCCCGGGGCAGCGCGTGCGGATCGAGACGGACGGCGAGGGCCCGGCCCTGCGCATCACCCTGGTCACGCTGCAGACCTTCTGACCTGCACAAACCCCGGCCGAGCGGCCCGGGGCCACGCACCGCGGGCCGGCTTCCCTCTGCTGGGGAAGCCGGCCCGGCGTGTGTGACTCGTGCCCCTTACTTCTTGCGGGCGGTGGTCTTCTTCGCGGTGGTCTTGCGCGCCGTCGCCTTCTTCGTGGCGGGCGCCTTGGTCGCCGGGGTGGCCTTCTTGGCCGCCGGGGCGGTCTTCTTGGCGGCGGCGGTGGTCTTCTTCGCCGCGGTCGCCTTGACGGCGGTGGTCTTCTTGGCCGCCGTCGCGGCCTTCTTGGCCACCGGGGTCGTCTTCTTCGCCGTCGCGGTGGTCTTCTTGGCGACGGTCTTCTTGGCGGTCGCCGTGGTCTTCTTCGCGACCGTGGTCCTGGCCGCCGCCTTCTTGGCGGTGGTGGCCTTCTTGGCCGCGGCCTTCTTGACCGTCGCGGACGCCGAGGCACCGCCGGACAGGCTGCCCTTCGGCGCCTTCTTCACCGACACCTCGCCGCCCTTGGGGAGCTTCTTGGTGCCGCTGACCAGGTCCTTGAAGCCCTGACCCGCGCGGAAACGGGGAACCGAGGTCTTCTTGACCCGGACGCGCTCACCCGTCTGCGGGTTGCGGGCGTAGCGGGCGGGCCGCTCCACCTTCTCGAACGAGCCGAAGCCCGTGACCGAGACCCGGTCGCCCGCGACGACCGCGCGGACGATCGCGTCGAGTACCGCGTCGACAGCGTCCGCGGCCTGCTGGCGGCCGCCAACCTTGTCGGCAATCGCTTCTACGAGCTGCGCCTTGTTCACGTCTTCCCCTTCGGAGACTTCGCCAGAACGAATGTGTTCAAGCTTATTTCGCACGTTAGGCGGATATATACCGCAAATCAAACACGAAACGGGCTAATCACCCTAGTGCCGCAACGATGTAGGCCGTTACGGAGTTCCTTCGCATCAGTCGCCTTCAGGGAATCGACCCTCGTCGAGGTCCTTCATCAACCTGTCCAGGCGCCTTGCCGCATCGACGAGATCGTGCTTCGACGCCGCAGTGACGACCAACAGCTTCCGGGACAGCGCCATCCTTACGCCCTCCGGGACTTGCAGTGTGCGCACCCTTGCGTGTGCTTCTTTCAACCGGTCCGCGACGAGTTCGTAGAGGTGCAGTTGACTGTCGCGTTCCATGCACAGATTGTGCCATCTGGGGCGAGTTGTCGCCTCACGGGGCCTCAACATACGGCTGTGCCCCCCGCCGGAAGGCGGGGGGCACAGTGTTGCCGATGTGATCGCCCTAGGGCGAATAAGCGCTGATCAGGCAGGAATCACGCGCGAATCGTACGGGGCTTGAAGGCCGGGCGGGTGCTTTCGTAAGCGTCGATGTCCGCTTCGTTCTGAAGGGTGAGCGAGATGTCGTCCAGCCCCTCCAGCAGACGCCAGCGGGCGTTGTCGTCGAGTTCGAACTCCGCCTCGACGCCCTCGGCTCGGACCTTGCGGTCCACCAGGTCGACGGTGATCTCGGCGGTGGGGTCGGCCTCGGTCAGCTCCCAGAGCCGCTCGACCGTCTCCTGGGGCAGGACGACCGTCAGCAGACCGTTCTTCAGCGAGTTGCCGCGGAAGATGTCGGCGAAGCGCGAGGAGATGACGGTCTTGAAGCCGAAGTTCTGCAGGGCCCAGACGGCGTGCTCGCGCGAGGAACCGGTGCCGAAGTCGGGACCGGCGACCAGCACGGTGGCACCGGCGCGCTCCGGACGGTTCGTGACGAACTCCGGGTCCTTGCGCCAGGCCTCGAAGAGCCCGTCCTCGAACCCGTCGCGGGTGATCTTCTTCAGCCAGTGGGCCGGGATGATCTGGTCGGTGTCGACGTTGCTGCGGCGCAGCGGGACGGCCCGGCCGGTGTGGGTGGTGAAGGCTTCCATGGTTCAGACTCCGGCGGTCGCGGTGGCGTCGGACAGGTCGGCGGGCGAGGCCAGGTGGCCCAGCACCGCGGTGGCGGCGGCCACCTGCGGGGAGACCAGGTGGGTCCGTCCGCCCTTGCCCTGCCGGCCTTCGAAGTTGCGGTTGGAGGTGGACGCGGAACGCTCGCCCGGAGCCAGTTGGTCGGGGTTCATGCCCAGGCACATCGAGCAGCCCGCGTGCCGCCATTCGGCGCCGGCCTCCTTGAAGACCTTGTCCAGGCCCTCCTCCACGGCCTGGAGCGCGACCCGGACCGAGCCCGGGACGACCAGCATCCGTACGCCGTCGGCGACTTTGCGGCCCCCGATGATCCCGGCGACGGCCCGCAGGTCCTCGATGCGGCCGTTGGTGCACGAACCTACGAAGACCGTGTCGACACGGATGTCGCGCAGCGGCTGCCCGGCGGTCAACCCCATGTACTCCAGGGCCTTTTCGGCGGCCAGGCGCTCCGAAGCGTCCTCGTACGAAGCCGGGTCGGGGACGTTGGCCGACAGCGGCGCGCCCTGGCCCGGGTTGGTGCCCCAGGTGACGAACGGGGACAGCGTGGCGCCGTCGATGACGACCTCCGCGTCGAAGACCGCGTCGTCGTCGGTGCGCAGCGTCTTCCAGTACGCGACCGCCGCGTCCCAGTCCTCGCCCACGGGGGCGTGGTCGCGGCCCCGGAGGTAGTCGAAGGTGGTCTGGTCGGGGGCGATCATGCCCGCGCGGGCGCCGGCCTCGATCGACATGTTGCAGATGGTCATGCGGGCTTCCATCGAGAGCTTCTCGACGGCCTCGCCGCGGTACTCCAGGATGTAGCCCTGGCCGCCGCCGGTGCCGATCTTGGCGATGATCGCCAGGATCAGGTCCTTCGCGGTGACGCCCTCGGCCAGCTCGCCGGTGACGGTGATCGCCATCGTCTTGGGGCGGGCCAGCGGCAGCGTCTGGGTGGCCAGCACGTGCTCGACCTGGCTGGTGCCGATGCCGAAGGCCAGCGCGCCGAAGGCGCCGTGGGTGGAGGTGTGCGAGTCGCCGCAGACCACCGTGGTGCCGGGCTGGGTCAGGCCCAGCTGCGGTCCCACCACGTGGACGACGCCCTGCTCGACGTCGCCCAGCGAGTGCAGACGGACACCGAACTCGGCGCAGTTCGCCCGCAGCGTCTCCAGCTGCGCGCGGGAGACCGGGTCCGCGATCGGCTTGTCGATGTCGATCGTGGGGGTGTTGTGGTCCTCGGTCGCGATGGTGAGGTCGAGGCGTCGGACCTTGCGGCCGGCCTGGCGCAGGCCGTCGAAGGCCTGCGGGCTGGTCACCTCGTGCAGCAGGTGGAGATCAATGAAGAGGAGATCGGGCTCGCCCTCGGCGCGCCGGACGACATGGTCGTCCCAGACCTTCTCCGCGAGTGTCCTACCCATCGCTTTCCCTCCGGCTCACCGTCCCGGATCCAGTGGTTCGTGGACCCGTACATACAGACTCGCTGGTTCTTGGAAAAATTGAACTTGCGTTTCACAGTGTGAGACGTGAATATCGTTTCATGGACAACTCTAGCGGCGTCGGCGTTCTCGACAAGGCAGCTCTGGTATTGAGCGCACTGGAGTCCGGTCCGGCCACCCTCGCCGGGCTGGTCGCGGCGACAGGGCTCGCACGACCCACGGCACATCGCCTTGCCGTGGCACTGGAACACCACCGGATGGTGGCGAGGGACATGCAGGGCCGGTTCATCCTCGGTCCGCGGCTGGCAGAGCTTGCCGCCGCGGCCGGCGAGGACCGCCTGCTGGCCACGGCCGGACCGGTGCTCACGCACCTCCGTGACGTGACGGGCGAGAGCGCGCAGCTCTACCGTCGTCAGGGCGACATGCGCATCTGCGTGGCGGCCGCCGAGCGGCTGTCGGGCCTGCGGGACACCGTCCCCGTGGGCTCCACGCTCCCCATGAAGGCCGGATCGGCCGCGCAGATCCTGATGGCCTGGGAAGAGCCCGAACGGCTCCACCGGGGCCTGCAGGGCGCGCGCTTCACGGCCACGGCCCTGTCCGGCGTACGGCGCCGGGGCTGGGCCCAGTCGATCGGCGAGCGGGAGCCCGGCGTGGCCTCCGTCTCGGCGCCGGTGCGCGGTCCGTCGAACCGCGTGGTGGCCTCCGTATCGGTCTCCGGGCCGATCGAGCGCCTGACCCGGCACCCCGGGCGCATGCACGCCCAGGCCGTCATCGACGCGGCCGCCCGACTGACGGAGGCCCTGCGCCGCTCCGGCTGAGCACCTCCCGGCCACAGACCTCCCACCACCACCCCCGGGTCCGGGGGCGCGTACGACGCCGCACACGTCCGAACTCGCGCCTCCGGGCCCGTACTTATGCGCCGGGCCGGCCCACTCGGGCGCCCGGCCGGAAACAGCGAAGAGGCCCTCCGCGATGATCGCGGAGGGCCTCTTCCGTGCGTACCCCCGACCGGATTCGAACCGGCGCTACCGCCTTGAGAGGGCGGCGTGCTAGGCCGCTACACAACGGGGGCTAGCTGTTACTGCGGTACTGCGCTGGGCTACCAGGACTCGAACCTAGAATAAGGGAACCAGAAACCCTCGTGTTGCCAATTACACTATAGCCCAAAGGTCTAGACCAGCTAGACACTGTACCCCCGACCGGATTCGAACCGGCGCTACCGCCTTGAGAGGGCGGCGTGCTAGGCCGCTACACAACGGGGGCCCTAGCGATCCTGCATCAAGACGTCCGGGTGCGACCCTGGAGATCTCGCGGGAAGGATCTGTACCCCCGACCGGATTCGAACCGGCGCTACCGCCTTGAGAGGGCGGCGTGCTAGGCCGCTACACAACGGGGGCAAAGCACTGCGTTACTGCTGCACTGCGCTGGGCTACCAGGACTCGAACCTAGAATAAGGGAACCAGAAACCCTCGTGTTGCCAATTACACTATAGCCCACCGAACTTCAACCCCCTGGGGGGCTTTCGTTTGGTTAGCGCCTCCGTGTCCGGCCTTTCGGCCCGCTCCGGCGGCGCAGAAAGAACATTACCGGATGCCTGACCGTGCTCCAAAACGGGTATCTGCTGCCAGCAGCTCCGGCAGCCGGTCGAGTCCGGCGATCCGGTGCACTCCGGCCGGACCGGGCCCGCGCCCGCCGTCCCGGTCGAGCCAGACCGCCTTCAGGCCCGCGTCCCGGGCGCCCCGCGCGTCGATCTCCGGCTGGTCGCCCACGTACGCCACTTCGCCCGCGGGCAGCGCCAGGGCCGCGCAGGCTGCGAGGAAGGCGGCGGCGTCGGGCTTGCTGACGCCCAGCTCGGCGGCGCAGACGAGCACCTCGAAGCGGTCGCGCACCCCGAGGTGGCGCAGCTTGGGGTCCTGGTTGGCGGCGGAGGAGTTGGAGAGCACCCCGTGCCGGTAGTCACCGGCCAGGGCGTCGAGTACGGGCACGACGTCCGGGAACAGCACCCAGGCGGCCTTGTAGTGCTCGACGTAGCGGTCGAACCAGGCGTCGGCCTGCTCGTCGCCCATGCCCGGGGAGTCGAGGAAGTCCCGTACGCGGTCCTGCCGCTGGCCCTGGAAGGTGACCTCGCCGGCGGCGAAACGCGCCCAGTGCACCTCCGTGAGGCGCCGCCACAGGGCCAGGGCGTCGGCGGGGGTTCCGTAGCGCTCCCCCAGCCCCTCGTCGGCGAGGTGCCGTGCCAGGCCCGCCGAATCGGCACCCGTGTAGTCGAAGAGGGTGTCGTCGATGTCCCACAGCACGGCGCGGATCGGCATGGGTGCGAGCCTACGCCGCGGCGTCCTCCTTCGTGGGCACGACGAAGAAGTCCGTCACGAAACAGGTGACCTCGCCGTCGGCGTCCCGGCCGACCCAGGTCGGGTAGTGGCCGTCGCCCCAGCCGGAGCCGAAGGCGGCGATGTTGTGACCGTGCTCACCCGCGACCAGGTACGGGCCGGGGCCGTGGCCGGCTCCTTCGAAGGCGTCCCAGAGCGGGCCCTCGTCGCCCTCGCAGTCCGGGAAGGAGTCGTCGGCGGCCTTGTCGTAGAAGCAGCCGGCGCCCGCGTCCACCCCGTAGCCGAAGAACTCGCCGTCGCCGAGCCCGGAGACGTCCTGGCCCTCGGTCACGGCGTGCTCCCAGCTCGCCGTCGCCGTGTCCCGGATCACCAGCCGGGCGGCGGCCGTACGCAGGTGCGGGCGGCCGCCGGGGTCCGCGCCGGGGGTGACGAGGGTGGCTATCGCCGTCTCGACGCGGTAGCGGCCGGGGGCCACCCGGGTGGTGAACGGCTTGGTCCATCCCCCGCCGAGGCTGACGAAGGGGTCGCAGGCGATCACCTCGCCGCTTGGGAGCCACAGCTCGCCCGCGACGGCCACCGCGAGGGTGCCGCTCTCGCCGCTCTCGTAGACGAAGGAATGGCCCGGCGTGAAGTACCGGTCGAAGTCGGGGGCGGTCATCGGCATGGTGCGGCCTTCCGGGGAGTGCGTGATCGACTGCACGCACCTTAGGGCCGATCGCCGACAACGCCGAAAGGGGCGGCGGCCGGAAGGCCACCGCCCCTTTCACGGGGTGCGGATCAGGCGGCGAGCTTCGCCAGCGCCGCGTCGATGCGCGCCAGCGAGCGCTCCTTGCCCAGGATCTCCAGGGACTCGAAGAGCGGCAGGCCGACCGTGCGGCCGGTGACGGCCACGCGGACCGGGGCCTGCGCCTTGCCGAGCTTGAGGCCGTGGGTCTCACCGGCGGTCAGGACGGCCTGCTTGAGGGACTCCGGGTCCGACCAGTCGGCCGCGTCCAGGTTCTCGCGGGCGGTGGTCAGCAGGGCCGCGGGCTCGCCCTTCATGGCCTTGTCCCACGACGCCTGGTCCTCGACCGGCTCCTTCAGGAACAGGAAGTCGACGTTCGCGGTGATGTCCGACAGGACGGTGACGCGGGTCTGGGCGTGCGGGGCGATGCGCGCCCAGGCCTCGGCGTCGAAGTCCTCGGGGGCCCAGTTGGCGTGCGGGGCCCGGAGCCACGGCTCGCAGGCGTCCGCGAAGGCCTTGGGGTCCATGCGGCGGATGTGGTCGGCGTTGATCGCCTCGCACTTCTTGAGGTCGAAGCGCGCCGGGTTGGCGTTCACGCCGTCGATGTCGAACTTCGCCACCATCTCCTCGATCGAGAAGATGTCCTGGTCCTTGGAGAAGGACCAGCCCAGGAGCGAGAGGTAGTTCAGCAGGCCCTCGGGCAGGAAGCCGCGCTCGCGGTAGAGGTTGAGCGAGGACTCCGGGTCGCGCTTGGAGAGCTTCTTGTTGCCCTCGCCCATGACGTACGGCAGGTGGCCGAACTGCGGGGTGGCCTTGGCGACGCCCAGCTCGGTCAGCGCCTTGTAGAGGGCGATCTGGCGGGGGGTGGAGGACAGCAGGTCCTCGCCGCGCAGGACGTGCGTGATCTCCATCAGCGCGTCGTCGACCGGGTTGACCAGCGTGTACAGCGGGGCGCCGTTCGCGCGGACGATGCCGAAGTCCGGCACGTTCTCCGGGGTGAAGGAGAGCTCGCCGCGGACCAGGTCCGTGAAGGTGATGGTCTCGTCGGGCATCCGGAAGCGGACGATCGAGCTGCGGCCCTCGGCCTCGTACGCGGCCTTCTGCTCCGCCGTGAGGTCGCGGCACTGGCCGTCGTAGCCGGAGGGCTTGCCGGCCGCGCGGGCGGCGTCGCGGCGCGTGTCGAGCTCCTCGGTGGTGCAGTAGCAGTGGTAGGCGTAGCCGCCGTCCTGGAGCTTCTGCGCGACGTCCGCGTAGATGTCCATGCGCTGGGACTGGCGGTACGGGGCGTGCGGGCCGCCCACCTCGGGGCCCTCGTCCCAGGTGAAGCCGAGCCAGCGCAGCGAGTCGAGCAGCTGGACGTACGACTCCTCGGAGTCGCGCGCCGCGTCGGTGTCCTCGATGCGGAAGACGAACGTACCGCCGTGGTGGCGGGCGAACGCCCAGTTGAAGAGGGCGGTGCGGACCAGGCCCACGTGGGGGTTGCCGGTCGGGGAGGGACAGAAACGTACGCGGACGTTCGCGTTAGCCACGCTTGATCACCTTGTTGGTGAGAGTGCCGATGCCTTCGATGGTGACGGCGACCTCGTCGCCGACGTTGAGGGGGCCGACTCCGGCCGGGGTCCCCGTGAGGATGACGTCGCCCGGGAGCAGGGTCATGGCCTCGCTGATGTGCACGACCAGGTCCTCGACGGAGCGGACCATGTCGCTGGTGCTGCCGAGCTGGCGCTGTTCGCCGTTGACGGTGCACTGGACGGCCAGGCCCGCGGCGATCGCCGCCGGGTCGAGGCCGGTCTCGATCCAGGGGCCGAGGGGGCAGGCGCTGTCGAAGCCCTTGGCCCGGGCCCACTGCTTCTCCCGCTGCTGGACGTCGCGCGCGGTGACGTCGTTGGCGCAGGTGTAGCCGAGGATCACGTCCTTGACGCGCTCCCTGGGGACCTCCCGGCACATGCGGCCGATGACCACGGCGAGCTCCGCCTCGTGGTGGAGGTCCTGGGAGAAGGAGGGGTACGTGATCGGGTCGCCCGGGCCGACCACCGAGGTGGAGGGCTTGAAGAAGGTGATCGGCGCCTCGGGCACCTCGTTGCCCAGCTCCGCCGCGTGCTCCGCGTAGTTGCGGCCGACGGCCACGACCTTGTTCGGGAGCACGGGAGGCAGCAGCCGGACCTTGCTCAGCGGGACCTTCGTGCCCGAGAGCTCGAAGTCCGCGAAGGGGATGCCCTTGATGATGTCGAGGACGAGCTCCGACCCGTCGCCGGGGGCGGCGTCGCCCTCGACCGCGCCGAAGGCGACGTTGCCGTCGATCGAGAACCTGGCGATGCGCACGTGTTGCGTCTGCCCCTCTTGTGTTTCCGCTGGCTGGAGTCTGCGGACTCCAGGCTAACGCGGTGGGCGGCGGCGCTCCGCGTCCTCGCGCGGGGCCGCTACTGCGCGGCGGCGACCGGCGCGTCCATCAGGACGGTGCGGCGGGGGTTCGCGGTCTGGGCCGGCAGCTCGACGGAGTGCTCCGGGGTGGCCGGGGCCGCCTGCAGTTCCTCGGCGTCCTTGAGGTGCGCGAGGGTCGTGCGGCGGGGGTTGGCTATGTTGCGGAACATCATCGTCGTCTTCATCGGAGTTTCGGGCCCTCGGCTCGCTCGTGGGGTGAGGGTTGTCGGATGCGCCGGGTGTGGCGCCAACCCTTTAAAGGGCAAGGCTAAACATCTGAATCCCCGACCGAACCGGGAAGTAATGGCCACGAGCGTGTGAGTTTGCTCACCAACGAAGGGGCATTCCGGGCATAATGGTCAGTCAATTCCGCTTGACGAAACGGACATTGCGCCACTGAATCTGTCATTCCGCTCCTGATCATCAGGACTGGGACACCTTGCCAGAGGCAAGCTTTGATTGGCGTAAGTCCGATTCATCCCGATAGCGGTTGTACGTCGCGTAGCCCGCCCGTCACGTGCCGTGACCGGCTCGCCGGGGCGACACGCGCACCTTGTTGGAGATCCCCCACTGTGCTGGAATTCGCGGGACCGCCGCGGGTATCAGCCGGCGCGCAGGTGGCGCGAGAGAGCGCCGAGCGCGGTGGCAAGGAGAGGGAGACGCGCCGGTCACCGACGACCACCATGGGGCCGTCAGTGCCCCACGACTCGACACCGTCCCACCGCTCACCCGGCGGGACGCCTGGTCCAGAGGTTGCGACGCTAGTGCAGGGACGATTCAAGAGGGATGGCAGCGCTGCGGCGGAGCAGGAGCCGCGCGGCGGGACCGACCGTGGCTCCTCGCACCAGCACGCCCAGAACCGCGGGCCGGCTGTCGAAGGAGCGGGCGTCCCGGACGCCTCGGCTTCGGTGAAGGCGAAGGGCCGCGGCAAGTCCGCCAAGGCCGGCAAGGTCGCCAAGGCCGGCCGCGCCAAGGGCAAGAGCGAGCCGGCCGAGACCGACGAGGCGATACCGAAGGCCCCTCCCGGGCCCGGTTCCCGTCTGGCCATGCAGAACTGGCGCATCAGCACGCGACTGGTGTCGCTGCTGACGCTGCCGGTCGTCGCCGCCACCACGCTCGGTGGCTTCCGCATCAACGACTCGATGAACGACATCGCGCAGCTGGAGCACATGCAGCTGCTGACGACGATGACCCGGCAGGCCACCAACCTGGCCGCCATGCTCCAGGAGGAGCGCGACAAGTCGGCCGGTCCGCTGTCGCAGACCAAGGACGGCAAGGCCAACAGCCTCGTCCAGGGCGTCCGCGACCAGACCGACGCCGCCGCCAAGGCCTTCGCCTCCGCGACCGACAAGGTCGACAACGCGCAGGACAAGGACGAGACCCTCAAGTCGATCCGCAACAACATCCTGCAGATCGGCCGCCAGCTCACCGGCATCGAGGACATCCGCAAGAAGGCGTACGTCAACGGCGCCCAGCAGACCGTCACCGAGTACAACTCGCTGATCGTCTCGCTGCTCTCGCTCTCGCAGGACATGGCCCAGGCCACCTCCAGCCCCGAGATGATCAAGCGCACCCGCGCCCTGGCGGCGTTCTCCGCCGCCAAGGAGTACGCCTCCATCCAGCGCGCGATCATCGCCGCCTCGCTCCCCGAGAGCGGTGACAAGCCGGGCAAGCTGGAGGAGAACGACCGCCTCTACGCCCTCTCCGCGCTGCGCGGCGAGAGCCAGCAGAAGAAGACCTTCGAACTCGTCTACCAGGGCAAGCCCGAGGAGCTCCTCGCGGCGCTCGGCGACGGCAACACGGAGATCGGCACCGCCGACCACTACGCCCGCCGCGTCCTGAGCACCCAGGGACAGTTCGGCAAGGAGAAGAACCGGTCCTGGATGGACTGGTACGACGCCGACGACACCAAGCTCCAGGCGATGAAGGTCATCGAGCTCACGCTGCTCGAAGACATGGAGCAGAAGGCCCGCGAGCTCAAGAACGAGTCGCAGCAGGACGCCATCATCAACGGTGCCCTGATCCTCCTCGTCCTCGGCGTCTCGCTCGTCGGCGCGTTCATCATGGCCCGGTCCATGATCCGCTCGCTGCGCCGTCTGCAGGACACCGCGACGCGCGTCGCCCAGGACCGACTGCCCGAGCTCGTCAAGCAGCTCTCGGAGTCGGACCCGCAGGACGTGGACACCTCCGTGGAGTCCGTCGGCCTGCACACGCGCGACGAGATCGGCCAGGTGGCCGCGGCCTTCGACGACGTGCACCGCGAGGCCGTCCGCCTCGCCGCCGAGCAGGCCCTCCTGCGGGGCAACGTCAACGCGATGTTCACCAACCTCTCGCGCCGCTCCCAGGGCCTCATCCAGCGTCAGCTCTCGCTCATCTCCGAACTGGAGTCGCGCGAGGCCGACCCGGACCAGCTGTCCTCCCTCTTCAAGCTCGACCACCTCGCGACCCGCATGCGCCGTAACGGCGAAAACCTCCTCGTCCTCGCGGGCGAGGAGCCGGGCCGCCGGTGGACCCGCCCCGTCCCGCTCGTCGACGTGCTCCGCGCCGCGGCGTCCGAGGTGGAGCAGTACGAGCGCATCGAACTCGCGTCGGTGCCCGGCACCGACGTCGCCGGCCGCGTCGTCAACGACCTCGTGCACCTCCTCGCCGAGCTGCTGGAGAACGCCACCTCGTTCTCCTCCCCGCAGACCAAGGTCAAGGTCACCGGTCACGCGCTGCCCGACGGGCGCGTGCTCGTCGAGATCCACGACACCGGCATCGGCCTCTCCCCCGAGGACCTCGCCGCGATCAACGAGCGGCTCGCGTCGCCGCCGACCGTGGACGTCTCCGTCTCCCGCCGCATGGGCCTGTTCGTGGTCGGCCGCCTGTCCCTGCGACACGGCATCCGCATCCAGCTGCGCCCCTCCGACTCGGGCGGTACGACGGCCCTCGTCATGCTCCCGGTGGACGTCGCCCAGGGCGGCAAGAAGCCGGCTCCGATGCCGGGCCAGGGTGGTCAGGGCGGCCCCGCGGGCGCTCAGGGCGGTCCCGCGGGCGGCCAGGGCGGCCAGGGTGCTCCCGGCGGGCAGGCTTCCGTGCCCGGCGCGGGCGCGCGTCCCCCCGTGGGCGCCGGCCAGCAGCGCGGCCAGGTCCAGGGCGGCGGCCAGCGTGCCGCACTGCCCGGACGTGACGGCGCGCCGGGCCAGCAGCGTCCGCAGCAGGGCGGCCCGGGGCAGCGTCCCCAGGGCGGTCCCGGCGCCGCGACGGGTCAGGGCCAGGGCGCCTTCGGCTCCGGGGCCCCGCTGCCCGCCCGCGGTCAGGGCGGCAACCAGGGCGGCGGCCTCCTCTCGGGCGGTCCGCAGGCCCGTCCGGCCGGCATGCCGCAGCAGCCGGCGCCCGGCGGGTTCCCGCAGGGCAACGGCTTCGAGCGGCCGCAGCAGCCCCAGTCCCAGCAGCCCGGCCAGTACGGGCAGCAGGGCCAGCAGGGCCAGCCCCCGCAGCAGCCGGGCCAGCAGGACCGGCAGCAGCCGGCGCAGAAGGCTCCGGTCCAGCGCCGGCGCCCGCAGCTGCCGCCGCGCGGCGGCGCCCCCCGCCCGGAGCTTCCGGGTGCCGGCGCTCCCGCGGCCGGGCTCCCCCAGGCCACCAGCTGGGGAGTCGGGCAGAACGGCCAGGAGGTCCCGCGCGGCCACGACGAGCTGTCGGGCCCCGGCTCCACGGCCGAGTTCGCCCGTCCGGACTTCAACGCCCCGCGCCCGCAGGACGCGGGCCCGGGCCAGACCGGCCAGTTCGAGCGCCCGCAGCAGGGCGGTCCGCTGGACCCGTCCTCGACCGGCCAGTTCGCCCGGCCCGGCGGCCCCGGTGCCGGCGGCTACGGCGAACAGCAGCCGCAGGCGCAGCAGCCGGGCGGCTACGCCCCGGCCCCGCGCGCCGAGGCTCCGCAGCTGCCGCAGGCCCACCAGCCGGAGGCGCTGCCCGCGGCCCCGTCGCAGCACACCGGCGAGCTGCGCAGCCCGATCTTCGACACGCTGGAGTCGAACTGGTACCCCCAGCAGGACGCGCAGTCCTCCGGGCAGGCACCGGCCGTACCCCAGCAGCCCCAGCCGTCCGGGCCGCAGCGGTCCGCCGCTCCGGCGGCCCCGCAGCAGGGCCTGCCGCAGCGCGGCCAGGAGCACGCGGCCGAGCCCGCCACCGCGGTCACCGGCAGCACGCCGACGGTCAGCTGGCGGTCCTCCCCCAACGACGAGCTGATGCGTCAGGCGGAGCGGGTGCGTCAGCCCGCCGCGGGCGGCATCACCACCTCGGGGCTGCCCCGCCGGGTGCCGCGGGCGAACCTCGTGGCCGGTACCGCCCAGCAGCAGGCCGACGCCCAGGCGGGCCCGCAGGTCTCGCGTGCCCCGGACGACGTCCGCGGGCGCCTCACCAACCTCCGACGCGGTATCCAGCAGGGGCGTCAGGCCGGCACCTCCGGCCCCGCGACCGGCAGTTACCACATCGACCCCACTTACCAGCAGGAGCGATAGTTGAGTTCGATGAGCCAGGCGGCACAGAACCTGAACTGGTTGATCACCAACTTCGTGGACAACACCCCTGGGGTGTCCCACACCGTGGTGGTCTCCGCCGACGGACTCCTTCTGGCGATGTCCGAAGGATTCCCCCGTGACCGCGCCGACCAGCTGGCGGCCGTGGCCTCCGGTCTGACCTCGCTGACCGCCGGGGCCTCCCGGATCTTCGAGGGCGGCGCCGTCAACCAGACCGTGGTCGAGATGGACCGGGGATTCCTCTTCCTCATGTCCGTCTCCGACGGATCCTCGCTGGCCGTTCTCGCGCACCCCGAATGCGACATCGGCCTCGTGGGCTACGAGATGGCCCTCCTCGTGGACCGCGCCGGCAGCGTCCTCACCCCGGACCTGCGCGCGGAGCTTCAGGGAAGCCTGCTCATCTGACTCGCACACTCCCGGCCGGACGGTACTTCCGGCCGGGGGACCGGGACTCCGCACCCGGAAACCAGTACACCCGTCAGGCCGTCATCACGTCCCCCCACCGGCCGCCCCGTCAGACGGCACGCTGACCACTGCTGTCCAGCCCGGAGGATCAATGACCCCGCCCCCCGCCTATCCCGATGCGTACGGAGATTCGTACTCGGAAGGCGACCAGCCGCTGGTGCGTCCGTACGCGATGACCGGCGGCCGTACCCGGCCCCGCTACCAGCTCGCCATCGAGGCGCTGGTCAGCACCACGGCCGATCCGATGCACCTCTCCACCCTGCTCCCCGAGCACCAGCGCATCTGCACCCTGTGCCGCGAGGTGAAGTCGGTCGCGGAGGTCTCCGCACTGCTGTCGATGCCGCTCGGTGTCGCCCGGATCCTCGTGGCCGACCTGGCCGAGGCCGGAATGGTGGCCATCCACCAGCCGGGCAATGGAGAGGCCGGCGGAACGCCGGATGTAACGCTGCTCGAGAGGGTTCTCAGTGGACTTCGCAAGCTCTGACGCCGGAGCGGCTCCCCGCTCCACCACCTCCGCGAAGATCGTGGTGGCGGGCGGCTTCGGCGTGGGCAAGACCACGTTCGTCGGCGCGGTCTCCGAGATCAACCCGCTGCGCACCGAAGCCGTCATGACGTCCGCGAGCGCGGGCATCGACGACCTCACCCACACCGGTGACAAGACGACCACCACGGTCGCCATGGACTTCGGCCGCATCACCCTGGACCAGGACCTGATCCTGTACCTCTTCGGTACGCCCGGTCAGGACCGCTTCTGGTTCATGTGGGACGACCTGGTCCGCGGCGCGATCGGTGCCATCGTGCTCGTCGACACGCGCCGTCTCGCGGACTGCTTCCCGGCCGTGGACTACTTCGAGAACAGCGGCCTGCCGTTCGTCGTGGCGCTCAACGGCTTCGAGGGGCACCAGCCGTACACGCCGGAGGAGGTCCGCGAGGCCCTCCAGATCGGGCCCGACGCCCCGATCATCACCACCGACGCCCGCCACCGCGCGGACGCCAAGAGCGCGCTCATCACCCTCGTCGAGCACGCGCTGATGGCCCGGCTCAAGTAACACGGTCTCCAGGTGGATTCGCCGGGGCGGGCTGTGTCATCGGACACGGCCCGCCCCTGTCGTTCATAACGTTTCGACAGTGAATTGCCGCCAGTTGGGCACAGCGCGCGTTCGGCTGGTATCGCTGTGCGCACATCCGTCCCGGCTTTTGCCGTAGCTCGCTCTTTATGTCCGGTTTATGCGGGACATAAGGCTCTGGGAACGGCCGGTTTCAACTGTTTGGAACACGGCCGTTCATCATGCTGGAATTCAACGAACTAGCTAGTAGCACCGCCGAGAGGTTGTTGGTCGAGTGAGGCGAAGCAACTCGAGCCCCGCGGATGAACCCGCGCGCGGCAACTTCACCCCGCCGCCGCGCGCGGCCGCGTCTCCCGTCGACGTACCCGTGGAACCACCCACCGGCGGCGGCAGCACCAGCAAGTTCTCCCCCCGCAACTGGCGCGTGCCGACCCGTCTGAACGCCATCCTCCTCGTACCGGCCCTCGTGGGCCTGGTCATGGGCGGCTTCCAGGTGAAGGGTTCGGTCGACAGCTGGAACGAGGCCAAGGACGCCGAGCAGACCGCGCGGATCGTCCAGGCGGCGGCCGAATACGGCCAGGCCCTCCTCAACGAGCGCGACCTCACCGCCGAGCCCCTCCTCAAGGGCGACCGCAACAACGAGGCCGTGACGAAGGCCTACGCGGCCACCGACGCGGCCAAGGCCAAGTTCGCCCAGGCCGCGAAGAACCTGCCGCAGAAGCAGGGTCTGGAACGGCGCCTGGAGCTCTTCCGCCAGGAGGAGCCCAAGCTGGAGCAGGTCCGCAAGACGGCCTACGCCGTCCCCGAGACCGCCAAGAAGAACCTCCCCGCCGCGGCCGGCCCCATCCCGACCGAAGAGGGGTACGTGCTGGTCCAGCACTACCTCATGCAGTTCTCCAACGAACTGGGTCTCGGCACCGGCAACGTCACCAGCTACGGCCGCATGGTCTACGCGGTCGAGCTGGCCAAGGCCGCGAACTCGCTCCAGCGCTCCGTCGGCACGCACCTGCTGGTGCGCCCGAACGAGGACGAGAACGTCCGGAAGGCCCAGCTCGTCGCCTTCTCCTCCTACGCCTACCTCGAAGAGATCGCCATCGGTGAGTACGTCGCCGCCGGCACCGACGAGGACACCAACCGGCTGAAGGAGGTCATGGGCAAGAAGTCCCAGGAGGGCGCCGCCAAGCTCGCGCAGGCCAAGCAGGCCGCCGAGCAGTCCGGCAGCACCACCTTCAAGGCTCCGCCCGTGGTCAACGGCTCCGCGCTCACCGGTATGACCGAGGCGATAGCCAGCGGCGACAAGCCCGCCAAGCTCGCCCTGAACGGCACCACCGCCCCCGCCTGGCAGGCCGCCGCCACCGCCAAGTTCGACGCCTACGCCGAGATCGAGAAGGACCTCCTCGGCAAGGCCGTCGACGACGCCGTCGCCGTCTCCGACAAGTCGCAGAGCGACGCCATCCTCACCGGCGCCATCGTGGTCGTGGCCATGCTCGCCGCGTTCATCCTGGCCGGCATGATGGCCCGCCAGATGAGCCGCGCGATGCTGCGCCTGCGCAGCTCCGCCTTCGACGTCGCCGAGCAGCGCCTGCCGATGCTCGTCGACCAGCTCTCGCGCACGGACCCGGGCAAGGTCGACACCCGCGTCCAGCCGATCCCGATCAACTCCCAGGACGAGATCGGCGAGGTCGCCCGCGCCTTCGACCAGGTCCACCGGGAAGCGGTCCGGCTCGCCGCCGAGCAGGCGCTCCTGCGAGGGAACGTCAACGCGATCTTCACCAACCTCTCCATGCGCAACCAGTCGCTGATCGAGGGCCAGCTGACCCTCATCACCGACCTGGAGAACAACGAGGCCGACCCGGACCAGCTGGAGAACCTCTTCCGCCTGGACCACCTCGCCACCCGTATGCGCCGCAACGGCGAGAACCTCCTCATCCTCGCGGGTGAGAACCCGGGCCGCCGCTGGGACCAGCCGGTCCCCCTCGTCGACGTGCTGCGCGCCGCCTCCTCCGAGGTGGAGCAGTACGAGCGCATCGAGCTCTCGGGCGTCTCCGAGGCCGAGATCCACGGCCAGGCCGTGACCGACCTCGTGCACCTGCTCGCCGAGCTCCTGGAGAACGCCACCACGTTCTCCTCCCCGCAGACCAAGGTCCGCGTCAACGCCACGCGTCTGCCCGACGGGCGCGTGATGGTCGAGATCCACGACAAGGGCATCGGCCTCACCGCCGAGGACTTCGCGGACATCAACCACAAGCTGGCCAACCCGCCGACCGTGGACGCCGCGATCTCGCAGCGCATGGGTCTGTTCGTGGTCGGCCGGCTGGCGGACCGCCACAGCATCCGCGTGCAGCTGCGCCCCTCGGGCGAGGCGGCGGGCACCACCTCGCTGGTCATGCTCCCCGACGCCATCACCCACGGTGGCGGTGGCGAGGGCATCCCGGACGACGACTTCACCGTCTCCTCGATCATTCCGCAGCAGCAGAGCCAGCAGGCGGCCCCGCTGCGCACCGCCGCCGAACTCGGCTTCGACGACTCGCGCTACGACGCCCAGGGCGGACAGGGCCCCGACGGGGCGCCGGTCGACCCGGTCGTGCGCTCGCTCGGCCGCGAGGAGCGCCGGGCCCAGCTGGAGGCGCAGGTCGGCTTCCCGCAGGAGCAGCCGCAGCCTCAGCAGCAGCAGCCGGAAGCTGCCGGCCAGGAGTATCCGGAACCCCAGCCGGAGCACGCGTACCAGCCGTACCAGGGCTACGAGCAGCCGGCCGCGCCGGCCTACGAGGCCCCGTACGAGAACGCGCAGCAGCCCCAGTCCTACGAGGCGTACCCCGACCAGGGATATGCCTATACGGAAGACGGCTACCCGGAGCAGCAGCAGCCCGCGCAGGCGTACGACGGCGGTTACGAAGAGCAGTCACCGCAGGCGGCATGGCCCGAGCAGAACACCTTCCCGGGCTCCTACCAGCAGGACTACGGGATCGAATCGGAATCCCAGCCCGCTCCCGAACCGGCCCGGGAACGCGTAGGCTTCGACCGTCCGGGCGCCGCTGCCGACACCGGTCACGAAATGACCGGAGCGGGCCTGCCGCGACGCGGCAGCCAGCAGCAGTGGCAGCCGGCACAGCAGGAAGCGGAGTCCTCCGGATCCCTCTTCGAGCAGCGCCCGCAGCGTCAGCAGCAGGCCGCCGCCGCGGAGAAGGCCCCGGCGGAGGAGACGGACGACGGCGCCGCGTGGCGTTCGCGCAACGACGAGCGCTGGCAGCAGGCCGGCAAGCTCCGTGAGCCGAAGGCGGGCGGGGTCACCCCGTCCGGTCTCCCTCGGCGGGTACCCAAGGCCAACCTGGTCGAGGGCGCCGCGGAGACGACCCCGCAGGGCGGCCCGCAGGTCTCCCGCGCACCGGAGGACGTCCGTGGCAGGTTGAGCAACCTGCGACGCGGTGTCCAGCAGGGACGCAGCGCGGGTTCCGAGCAGTCAAGTAACAGCTATGACCAGGAGCGTTAGTGTGAGCCCGATGAGCCAGGCGGCACAGAACCTGAACTGGTTGATCACCAACTTCGTGGACAACACCCCAGGGGTGTCCCACACCGTGGTGGTCTCCGCCGACGGCCTTCTTCTGGCGATGTCCGACGGGTTCCCGCGCGACCGCGCCGATCAGCTGGCGGCCGTGGCCTCCGGTCTGACGTCGCTGACCGCGGGAGCCTCCCGGATCTTCGAGGGCGGCGCCGTCAACCAGACCGTGGTCGAGATGGACCGGGGATTCCTCTTCCTCATGTCCGTCTCCGACGGATCGTCCCTCGCGGTGCTCGCGCACCCCGAGTGCGACATCGGCCTCGTGGGCTACGAGATGGCCCTTCTTGTCGATCGCGCGGGCAGTGTCCTGACTCCGGATCTGCGCGCCGAGCTGCAGGGAAGTCTTCTCAACTAACAGACAGGCAGTGTGTTTCGCGTCATCGCACCGTAGGGTGCGGTGGCGCGGTTCCACAGGGAGTACTGCGTTCTTGGAGTCGGAGGAGGAAACGTGACAACACCCGGAGGACATCCTTATGGCGGCGCGCAGCAGCCGCAGGGTGGGCACGACCAGAACCGCTTCAACTTCCCCTCGGCTCCCAGCCGGCCCGTGCCGGAGCAGAACCCCTACCAGCACCAGCAGTACGGCCAGCCCCAGCAACCCCCGTATTCCCAGCGCCCTTCGCAGCAGCCGTTGCGCGGCTCCCAGCCGCAGGCTCCGAAGGCGCACAACCCGCTGGTGCGTCCGTACGCGATGACCGGCGGTCGTACCCGGCCGCGCTACCAGCTCGCCATCGAGGCGCTGGTCAGTACCACGGCGGATCCCGCCCGGCTGCAAGGGCAGTTGCCCGAGCACCAGCGCATCTGCCGCCTGTGCCAGGAGATCAAATCCGTAGCGGAGATCTCGGCACTTCTCTCCATTCCTCTTGGTGTCGCCCGCATCCTCGTAGCCGACCTGGCGGAGGCGGGCCTTGTCGCCATTCACCAGCCCGGCGGCGACGAGTCTGCCGGTGGCCAGCCAGATGTGACACTGCTCGAAAGGGTGCTCAGTGGACTTCGCAAGCTCTAACGGCGGAGCGGCTCCTGCTCGCTCCACCACCTCCGCGAAGATCGTGGTGGCGGGCGGCTTCGGCGTGGGCAAGACCACGTTCGTCGGCGCGGTCTCCGAGATCAACCCGCTGCGCACCGAAGCCGTCATGACCAGTGCCTCGGCCGGCATCGACGACCTCACCCACACCGGTGACAAGACGACCACCACGGTCGCCATGGACTTCGGCCGCATCACCCTGGACCAGGACCTGATCCTGTACCTCTTCGGTACGCCCGGTCAGGACCGCTTCTGGTTCATGTGGGACGACCTGGTCCGCGGTGCGATCGGTGCCGTCGTCCTCGTCGACACCCGCCGTCTCGCGGACTGCTTCCCGGCCGTGGACTACTTCGAGAACAGCGGCCTGCCGTTCGTGATCGCCCTCAACGGCTTCGACGGCCACCAGCCGTACACGCCGGAGGAGGTCCGCGAGGCCCTCCAGATCGGGCCCGACGCCCCGATCATCACCACCGACGCCCGCCACCGCGCGGACGCCAAGAGCGCGCTCATCACGCTCGTCGAGCACGCCCTGATGGCCCGTCTGCGGTAGCCGTCCCCCTCGTGCGCCGGAGCGCCGGGATCCCCTCAGGGGATCCCGGCGCTCCGTCTTTGCCGCCCCGCGCGTGGCACGCCCTGGCCCGCGGCCCGTTGTGGGATCGTCGCGTCGACCGGATCGGCGAGCGGCGAGTTTCGAGGTGATGGGGATGTCCGTGTCCCGCAGCGACGCGTACGGCACGTGGTTCTACGAGAGCCAGCAGGACGGCTCGGCGCGGTCCGCCGAGCGGGTGCTGCCGCTGGTCTTCGACCTGGTCGAGCCCTCCAGCGTGGTCGACCTGGGCTGCGGTACGGGGTCCTGGCTGGCGGCGGCCCGCCGGCTGGGCGCGCAGTCGGTCCTCGGGGTCGACGGGGACTGGGTCACCGAGTCCGCCCTGCGCATCCCGGCGGAGTCCTTCCTGCGGTGGGACCTCTCCGAGCCGCTGCGGCTGGAGGGCCGGCGCTTCGACCTGGCCATGTCCCTGGAGGCGGCCGAGCACCTGGACCCGGGCCGGGCCGACTCGCTGGTCGCCGACCTCTGCGCGCTGTCCGACGTGGTGCTCTTCTCGGCCGCGATCCCCGGTCAGACCGGCAGCGACCACCGCAACGAGCAGTGGCCGAACTACTGGCGCGACCACTTCGGCCGGTGGGGGTACGAGCTCGTCGACTGCCTGCGAACCCGGCTGTGGGACGACCCCGAGATCGAGCCCTGGTACGCGCAGAACGCCTACCTGTACGTGAGCGCGGACCGCCTGGCGGAGGACGAGCGGCTGCGGCAGGCGGCGGCGGAGACGGGGCGCATGCCGCTGTGCGCGGTGCACCCGGGGCTGCTGGCCCTCTTCTCGAAGCCCTTCGCTCCGGAGGTGCCCGTACCGCGCGTGCTGCGTCCCGCTCCGCTGCGTTTCACCGCGGCCGCGCGGTAGCCGACCGTCAGGCCTGGGCGGGCACCGACAGCCGCTGGAGGGCGAATCCGCGGTTGATTTCGGTCTGCCTGCGGTAGGAGGCGGGCAGGGCGGGCAGGGCGAGGAGCCGGTCGCAGGCGTGGAGGCTGGCGGCCAGGTCGCCCACCCAGAACGCGGTGATGGAGTACTCGAACAGCAGCCCCCAGCGGTAGACCCAGGGCTGGATGAACAGGACGTCGTCCGGGACCGGCCGGTCCAGGCAGGCCCGGACGATGGCGTGCGCCGAGTGGTACCGGCCGAGGAGCCGTAGCCGCGAGACCAGTTCGTAGCAGGCCTCCATCCGCTCCGGCCGGGACTCCCAGGCGCGGTCGAGCGCGTCCCTCGCGGCGGGCCAGTCGGCCGGGTCACCGCTGTCGCCGTGCAGCACGCCGACCTGGAGGAGGGACTGGTACACCTCCTCGCCCCAGCCGCCCATGGCCGCCCGCCGCTCGTACAGGCGGATGGCCTCGGCGCGTTCGCCCATGTCGCGCATGGTCTGGGCGAGGTAGAAGACGGTCCGTCCGTTGTCCGGGTCGCGTGCCATCTCGGCGCCCAGCAGCCGGGCGTCGCGCTCGAACTTGTCGTGCTTGGAGCCGCCGTCGCCGTGGTCCTCGATGGCCAGGGCGTCCAGGTGGGCCACGGTCTCCGAGCGGTCGCAGGTGATGTATTCGTGGGTGACGCCCTCGTACCGCCACGGCAGCCGGCCGCTCACCAGCCGCTTGATGCGGTACTCGGTGTCGCCCTCGTGGCGGAGCATGTACGAGTCGGCCACCAGCGGCGGCAGGGGCGCGTCGGCCCGCAGGACGAGGTCGGCGTCGAGGAGGAGCAGATAGTCGGCCTTGCCGCGGGCGTGGGCGATGTTGAGACTCCGGTTGTGGCCGAAGTCGGTCCAGGGCTCCTCGTGGAGTTCGCCGGGGATCCCGTCGAGGGCGGCGCGGATCAGCTGCTGGGTGCCGTCGGTGGATCCGGTGTCGGAGATGACCCAGGTGTCGATGTGGTCGCGCACCGAGGCCAGGCAGCGCTCGATGACGGCGGACTCGTTCTTCACGATCATGCAGAGGCAGATGGTCGGCTTCACGGCGGGGACCCTATGGACCGCCGGACGGGTACGGCCCGCAGCGCGCCGCGCGGCTGACCCGGGCGGGTGCGTGCACTGGGCCGAACCGCTGAACGGCGGGCGCGCCGCGCGGCGCGGCGCGGCGGGTGGTCCCCAGCATGTCTGCGTACCACCGGACGATCCGGTGATCATCCGATCAGATTTTCCAAGGAGCGGCACATGCGTCCTGAGGACAGCTGCAGATCCAAGCTGGGCCCGGTGCCCAGGCGAGCCGGCTGGCTCACCGGCGGAGCGTTCGCCTCCCTCGCCCTGGTGCTGGGCGGCGTCGCCTCCCCCGCCGTCGCGGCGGCGGCACCCGGGGCTGATGCCCTGGGCGGTGGGGATCACTGCACGTCGTCCGAGTCGCGGCACAAGGCGGCGCCGTCCGGCGGGGGTGGCGACGACGACGAGTGCCGCGGTCCGCAGGGCCCGAGGGGTCCGCGCGGTCCGAAGGGCGAGCGGGGTCCGACGGGTCCGACAGGTCCGACGGGCGCCACCGGAGCCACGGGTGCGACGGGTGCGACGGGAGCAGCCGGCCCGTGCATCGACATCGACAGTTACTCCCGCTCCAACAGCGAGTCGTTCAGCGCCGCCGTCCGCAACGGCATCGTCTCTGCCGGTCGTGCGCCGAACACGGGTGCCCCGGTGATCTGGCAGAACCTCTCGGGCATCACCGGCTACCCCAGTACCGCTGAAGCGGGCGTCCCGTGCGGCGTCTCGATCGAGGCCGCGGGCAACGACGCCTACGTCAAGACCCTGACCACCACCGGCCGGGTCTACCAGCTGCACGTCGCCGTCAACGGGGCGAACTTCACCCCCGACACCACGACGGGATGGGTGCTCCAGGTCGGCCCCGCCCTGCGCCGGGGCAAGAGCGTCCCCTTCCACGGAGAGGTTTCCTACGGCTTCTCGCCGAACAAGGTCGAGTGACCCGGGCCTGACCGTCCGGCATGCCGGCGCCCGGCCCCGCCCCCACCCCGGGGCGGGGCCCTTCGGCGTCCGGGCTGCGAACGCCGACGGCCGCCGTCCGTACCCGGGTTCGGGTACGGACGGCGGCCGTCGGACGAAGCGGTGGCGCGTCGGCTAGCCCTGCCAGCTGTGCGGGGCCTGGAAGCCCCGGCTGCGCTCCAGGCGGCGCCAGCCGGCCTGGGAGCGACGGGTGGTGGCGGCCTCCTCGGGCGCGGCGGCGGCGCGGGCGAGCAGGATCGCGGTGATCGCGGCCAGCTCCTCGGGCGCGGCGTTGCCCTTCTCGACCTTCAGCAGGGTGTCGGTGGCGGTGCTCATCGGTGGCAGGTCTCCTTCGCTCGTTACTGCGGCGGGTTGCCGTGCTTGCGGGACGGCAGATCGGCGTGCTTGGTGCGGAGCATCGCGAGGGCGCTCACGAGCACCTCGCGGGTCTCGGCGGGGTCGATGACGTCGTCCACGAGGCCGCGCTCGGCCGCGTAGTACGGGTGCATCAGCTCGGCCTTGTATTCCTTGACCATCCGGGCGCGCATCGCCTCGGGGTCCTCGGCGTCCGCGATCTGCTTGCGGAAGATGACGTTGGCCGCGCCCTCGGCGCCCATGACGGCGATCTCATTGGTCGGCCAGGCGTAGGTGAGGTCGGCGCCGATGGACTGGGAGTCCATGACGATGTACGCGCCGCCGTAGGCCTTGCGCAGGATCAGCGAGATCCGCGGCACGGTGGCGTTGCAGTACGCGTACAGCAGCTTGGCGCCGTGGCGGATGATGCCGCCGTGCTCCTGGTCGACGCCCGGCAGGAAGCCGGGGACGTCCAGCAGTGTGACGATCGGGATGTTGAAGGCGTCGCAGAGCTGGACGAACCGCGCGGCCTTCTCGGAGGCGTGGATGTCCAGGACGCCGGCGAGGTGGCCGGGCTGGTTGGCGACGATGCCGACGACCTGGCCGTCCAGCCGCGCGAGGGCGCAGATGATGTTGCGGGCCCAGCGCTCGTGGATCTCCAGGACGTCGCCGTCGTCGACGAGCTCCTCGATCACCTTGAGCATGTCGTACGGGCGGTTGCCGTCGGCCGGGACCAGGTCCAGCAGGACCTCGGAGCGACGGTCCTTCGGGTCGTCGGTCTCGTGGACCGGCGGGTTCTCGCGGTTGTTGGAGGGCAGCATCGTGATGAGGTAGCGGACCTCGGAGATGCAGGTCTCCTCGTCGTCGTACGCGAAGTGCGCCACGCCCGAGGTCTCGGCGTGCACGTCCGCACCGCCGAGGCCGTTCTGGGTGATCTCCTCGCCGGTCACCGCGCGGACCACGTCCGGGCCGGTGATGAACATCTGCGAGGTGTCGCGGACCATGAAGACGAAGTCCGTGAGCGCCGGGGAGTACGCGGCGCCGCCGGCGCAGGGGCCGAGCATGACCGAGATCTGCGGGATGACGCCCGAGGCCTTGGTGTTGCGCTGGAAGATGCCGCCGTACCCGGCGAGCGCCGAGACGCCCTCCTGGATGCGGGCGCCCGCGCCGTCGTTGAGGGAGACCAGCGGGGCACCGGCCGCGATGGCCATGTCCATGATCTTGTGGATCTTCGTGGCGTGGGCCTCGCCCAGCGCGCCGCCGAAGATCCGGAAGTCGTGCGCGTAGACGAAGACCGTACGGCCCTCGACGGTGCCCCAGCCGGTGATGACACCGTCGGTGTAGGGCTTCTTGGCCTCCAGGCCGAAGCCGGTGGCCCGGTGCCTGCGGAGCTGCTCGACCTCCTTGAAGGAACCCTCGTCGAGCAGGAGCGCGATGCGCTCACGCGCGGTCAGCTTGCCCTTGGCGTGCTGCGCTTCGGTCGCCCGGTCGCTGGGGCCGCGCCGGGCGTCCTCGCGGAGGGAGTGCAGCTCGGCCACGCGCCCGCGGGCGTCCGTCGGCTCGCTCGGAGTCTGGTCCACAACGGTCATGTACCGACCTTACGAAGCCCGGCCATGAAAACCCTCCGTTGGTTCTACACAGTCTCGGGCCCCATCCGCTGTACGGGCCGGACAGAACCTCCGGAGGATGTACGGACTCCCCCAGCGGGGACCTTCGGCCTTTGTGGGAGTCGAACAAAACCGACCCACATGGACGCAGGAAGTTGAAATTTGAACGGAATGGCTCTAGCCTCGCTCTAGTTGAACTTTCAAGCAATTTCCACGCAGAACCTTCCGAGGAGGAAGCCATGGGTCTCTTCACCCGCCGCAGCCAGACCACCCCCGTCGCCACGCTCGACGTGGACCCGGCGCTCGCCGCCCTCACCGGGGACTACACGATCGACGCGAGCCACAGCAGCATCGGCTTCACCGTGCGCCACGCCATGGTGACCAACGTCCGCGGCAGCTTCACCGAGCACGAGGGCACCCTGCACCTCGACGGCACGGACCCGTCCCGGTCCACGGCCGCCATCGACGTCACCATCGCCTCCGTCGGCACGGGCATCGCCGACCGCGACGCGCACCTGCGGGGCGCCGACTTCTTCGACGCCGAACGCTTCCCCCTGATGCGCTTCCGCTCCACCTCGGCGCAGCGCGTCGGCGGCGACACGTACCGGATCACCGGAGAACTGACGATCAAGGACGTCACGCGTCCGCTCTCCATCGACCTGGAGTTCGCGGGCAGCGCGACCGACGTCTACGGCAACGAGCGCGTCGGCTTCGAGGGCTCCGCCGAGATCCTGCGCTCCGACTGGGGCCTGACCTGGAACGCGGCCCTGGAGGCCGGCGGCGTCATGGTCAGCGACAAGGTGAAGCTGACCTTCGACATCTCGGCGATCAAGCAGGCCTAGTCCTGCCGGGCGGCTCCGGGCCGGGGGCGGCTACCAGCCGCCCCCGCCGTCGAAGCCGCCGCCCCCGTCGAAGCCGCCCCCGCCGCCGAAGTCCCCGCCGCCGAAGTCGGACGGGTTGAAGTCCGCCCCGGAGACGTCACCGCCCTCGAACCCGGAGCCCATGCCACCGCCGAAGTCGGAGGCGTAGGCGGGAGAGGACATCATCGAACCGAGCATCGTGCCCACGAGCAGGCCGGGCAGGATGCCGCCGCCGAAGTAGCCGCCGGCCCAGGGGCCGTACGCCGGGCCGGCGTCGTAGTACGGGCGCGGCCCGTGCTCGGTGTCGACGGTGCGGACCGCCGGGTCCAGGCCGTCCCGCAGCCGTACGGCGTCCGCCGCGCAGACCGGCACCGTACGCGGCGCCCCGCCGGCCGGCGCCCAGGCGGCGTCCTCCGTGCTCGGGCCGTGGCGCGGGTCGAAGAAGCAGGGCGAACGGCGCTCCGGCAGGGGCCGACCCTGGCGGCGCGCATCGAGGCGGGCCAGCGCGAAGCGGCCGTCCTCCAGCGCCTGGGTCACGCCCTGGACCTCCTCCGGGCGCTGCACCGAGGCCATGATCTGCTTGGCCTTCTCGTAGGAGTCCAGGCCCTGCTCGTAGTCCGCGCGCATCGCGTCGTCGGCGCCGGGCTCGCCCGGGTGGAAGTCGAGGCGGTCGAGCTCCTCGCCGAAGGCGGTGATGTCCTCGTCCACGACCACGCTGAGGCGCGCGACGGCCTCGCGGCGGGCCTCCTCCTTCTGCCTGCGGTTGCGCTTGACCAGCGCGTACGCCCCGCCGCCACCGACCAGTGCGACCGCGCCGAGGCCGATCAGGGCGCCGGTGGGGAAGGCCTCGTCCGCCGCGGCGCCGCCCCAGGAGGCCGGGGCTCCGCCCTTGACCTGGGTGAGGGCCTGGTCGACGAAGTTGTTGAGCTGGGTGTTCGCGTCCACCGGGGTGCCGGTCTTGACGGCGTCGGTGAGGTTGCGGACGGCGTTGCCGGACATCACCGTCCGGTCGGCGCCGGCGTTGAAGCCGTCGCCGAGGCGGATCGCGTACAGGCCGGTGATCCCGGTCTCGGCGCGGACCGCGCCGAGCACCTTGTCCTGCGGGAACTGGGCGGTGTTCGGGAGCACGGCGACGAACACCGGCTTCCCCGCGTCCTTGATCTTCTTGGCCAGCGCGTCCGCCTGGCTCTGGGACAGCTGTGACCGCGCCCCCGGGTCGACGTAGACCGGCCCCTCCTTCAGGGCCTCCCCCACGGCGGAGACCCCCGTGGCCGCCGACGCCTGCGGGGCGGCCACGAAGGCGGTCGCCGACAGGGCCAGCAGCAGGCCTGCCAGCATCGGTCGGAAGCGCGCGGAAATCAGCCTGGTCCTCATGCCCACGACGCTACCCGAACCGGATGTTTCCTGTGTGAGCTGGACATAAGGGCGATCCGGCGACCCGGCGGACCGCGCCGGGGACGCCTGCTCCGCCGGTTCGGCTACTCCGCCGGTTCGACGCCCGCGTGCAGGAGGCCGAAGGTGAAGGCGTCCTCCAGGGCCTGCCAGGACGCGGCGATCACGTTCTCGGCGACGCCGACCGTGGACCACTCCCGGGTGCCGTCCGTCGTGGAGATCAGGACGCGGGTCGTGGACTCCGTGCCGTGCTTGCCCTCCAGGATGCGGACCTTGTAGTCGATGAGCTCGAACTTGGCGAGCTGCGGGTAGAAGCGTTCGAGGGCCACGCGCAGGGCCCGGTCCAGGGCGTTGACCGGGCCGTTGCCCTCCGCCGTGGCGACGATCCGCTCGCCCTTGGCCCACAGCTTGACCGTGGCCTCGTTGGCGTGGGTGCCGTCGGGGCGGTCCTCGACGATCGCGCGCCAGGACTCCGTACGGAAGTACTTGCGGGCCCGGCCCTCGACCTCGGCGCGCAGCAGCAGCTCGAAGGAGGCGTCGGCGGCCTCGTACGTGTAGCCCCGGAGCTCCCGCTCCTTGACCCGCTCGACGACCCGGGAGATCAGCGCGCGGTCCCCGCCGAGGTCGACGCCGAGCTCCTTGCCCTTGAGCTCGATGGAGGCGCGGCCGGCCATGTCGGAGACCAGCATCCGCATGGTGTTGCCGACCCGCTCGGGGTCGATGTGCTGGTAGAGGTCGGGGTCGACCTTGATGGCCGAGGCGTGCAGGCCCGCCTTGTGCGCGAAGGCGGAGACGCCCACGTACGGCTGGTGCGTGGAGGGGGTGAGGTTGACGACCTCGGCGATCGCGTGCGAGATGCGGGTCATCTCGGCGAGGGCGCCCTCGGGGAGCACCTTGCGGCCGTACTTGATCTCCAGTGCGGCGACGACGGGGAAGAGGTTGGCGTTGCCGACGCGCTCGCCGTAGCCGTTCGCGGTGCACTGCACGTGCGTGGCGCCGGCGTCGACGGCGGCCAGGGTGTTGGCGACAGCGCAGCCGGTGTCGTCCTGGGCGTGGATGCCGAGGCGGGCCCCGGTGTCCGCGATGACCGTCGCGACGACGGCGGTGACCTGGGCGGGGAGCATGCCGCCGTTGGTGTCGCAGAGGATGACGACGTCGGCCCCGGCCTCGTGCGCGGTGCGGACCACGGACTTGGCGTACTCGGGGTTGGCGCGGTAGCCGTCGAAGAAGTGCTCGCAGTCGACGAAGACGCGGCGGCCCTGGGCGACCAGGTGGGAGACGGTGTCCCGGACCATCTCCAGGTTCTCTTCGAGGGTGGTGCGCAGGGCGAGCTCGACGTGCCGGTCGTGGGACTTCGCGACCAGGGTGATCACCGGGGCGCCGGATTCCAGGAGGGCGCGGACCTGCGGGTCCGCGGCGGCGCTGCCGCCGGCCCGGCGGGTCGCGCCGAAGGCGACGAGCTGGGCGTTCTTGAAGTCGATCTCGGCGCGGGCGCGGGCGAAGAACTCGGTGTCGCGGGGGTTGGCGCCGGGCCAGCCGCCCTCGATGAAGCCGACTCCGAAGTCGTCCAGGTGCCGTGCGATGGTCAGCTTGTCCGCGACCGTGAGGTTGATGCCCTCACGCTGGGCGCCGTCGCGCAGGGTGGTGTCGAAGACGTGGAAGCTGTCATCGAGGGCCGCTGTCGGCTCCGTCGCCTCTGTCGTCGTCATGCTGATCTGACTCCTGTCGGATGAGTGGTTCCGGAAGCCCGGGATCCACTGCCCCCATCATCGCGCGCTGCCGACCCGGCGTGGTTTTGGAGCCGGGAAACGAAAAGACCCCTCGCGGGTGCGAGAGGTCTGCGCGCGGGTCTGAGGCACGGTGGCCGCTGCCGCGAAGGTCTTCCACGGTTTCAGCGGTCACAGAGGACCGGCGCGCTGCTGTCCATAATCATGAGCTGAGCAGGCACGCTCGCAGTGTGCCACACCGCCCGTCGCCCGTGGACGCCGGTCTCAGCATCCGGGCACCCCGGTCCGGCAGCCGGTCCGGCCGCCCCGTCAGGCTTGTGCCACCAGGGCTTCCGCGAGGTACTCCGCCACGTGTTCGAGGATGTCCTCGCGCCCCGTGCCCGGCAGGCCGACGGCCAGCTGGATGCTGAAGCCGTCGAGCAGGGCCCGCAGGCGGGCCGCGAAGCGGTCGGCGTCCACGGGGCGGAACTCGCCGCGCGAGATGCCCTCGGCGAGGAGGGCGACCAGGTCGCGGTGCCAGGCGCCCTCGATGGCGGCCTGCCGTTCCCGTTCCTGGGGGCCGGCGTTCTGGGAACGGTTCCAGACCTCCAGCCACAGGGTCCAGTGCGGGTCCCGGGGGCCGTCGGGCACGTAGAGGTCCACGTAGGCCCCGATGCGGGCGCGTGCCGTGCCGGGACGGGACAGCAGGGCCCGCCGCTCGGTGCCCAGCGCCGCCTCGCTCCACTCCAGGGTCCGCAGCAGGAGCTCGTCCTTGCTGCCGAAGTAGTAGAGGAGGTGGCCGCTGCTCATGCCGACCTGGCGGCCGAGGCCGGCCATGGTCAGGCCGTCCAGTCCGCGCTCGGCGATCGTGGCCATGGCGGCGACGAGTACGTCCTCGCGCGGGGGCGCGTTCTTGCGCGCCGCCCGTACCGGTACTCCACCCGCCACCATGGGCCACTCCTTCACGAGGTTCGCCGGCGGTCCGTGGGTCAGACCTTCGGCTGCTGCTGGGTGATGCAGTGGATACCGCCACCCCCGGCGAAAATCGTACGTGCGTCAACGAGCGTCACGGTCCGCTCCGGGAAGAGACCGCGGAAGATCTCGGCGGCCTCCTCGTCGCGCGGGTCGTCGAAGGCGCACAGCACCACGCCGCCGTTGCAGAGGTAGTGGTTGATGTACGAGTAGTCCACCCATTCGCCGTCCTCCTCCAGGACGGTCGGCGCCGGGACCTCCACGACCTCCAGCTGCCGGCCGCGGGCGTCGGTGGAGGCGCGCAGGATCGCGGCGATGGTCTTGCAGCGCTCGTGGTCCGGGTGGGCGGGGTCGGGCTGGGTGTGGACCATGACCACGCCGGGGCGGGCGAACGCGGCGACGATGTCCACGTGGCCCTGGGTACCGTAGGTGCCGTAGTCGCCGGCCAGGCCGTACGGGAGCCAGATGGCCTTGGTGGTGCCGAGGTGGGCGTGGATCTCGGCCTCGACCTCCTGGCGGGTCCAGCCCGGGTTGCGTCCCTCTCCGAGCTGCACGGTGTCGGTCAGGAGCACGGTGCCCTCGCCGTCCACGTGGATGGCGCCGCCCTCGTTGACCAGGCGGGTGCTGTACGTACGGGTGCCCGCGAGGTCGGAGACGTGCCGGGCGATCTTCTCGTCGTGGTCCCAGCGGGCCCACTCCTGGGCGCCCCAGCCGTTGAAGGTCCAGTCGACCGCGGCCAGCTCGCCGGCCTCGTTGGTGACGAAGGTGGGGCCGATGTCGCGCATCCAGGCGTCGTCGAGCTCGCGCTCGACCAGCTGGACGTCCTCTCCGACGATCGCGCGCGCCGAGTCGGCGTCGCCCGGGGAGACGACGAGGGTCACGGGCTCGTACGAGCGCACCGCGCGGGCGACGGCGCCCCAGGCCTCGCGGGCCTCGGCGAGTTCCCGCTCGTTGGTGAAGGTGGGGTTGGGGCTGGGCCACGCCATCCAGGTGCGCTCGTGGGGGGTCCACTCGGCGGGCATCCGGAAACCGTCGGCGGTGGGCTTGTTCGTGGTCATGGCAGAGGTCCTTACGGGCTTCACAGGAAGTACAGGCGGTTGAGGGAGACCGACTCGGCGGCTTCGGAGCGCAGCGGTTCCCCGTCGAGGGAGACCAGTCCGCTGCGCGCGTCCACATCGACCGCGCCCACCCGGGAGTTGAGGAGGAGGTCGCGCGGGCCGATGCCGCGGGTGCCGCGGACGGCGACCCGGCGGCGGCGGGTGGGCATCTCGTCGGAGCCGAGCGCGGCGGCCGCGGCGGAGACGAAGGCGACGGAGATGTCGGCGGCGGTGGCCCCGTGGGAGCCGAACTGCGGGCCGAGGACGAGTGGTTCGCAGGTGTCGGTGGCGGCGTTGGGATCGCCGGTGACTCCGTAGGCGGGGAAGCCTGACTTGAGGACCAGCTGGGGCTTGGCGCCGAAGAAGGCGGGGCGCCACAGGACGATGTCGGCGAGCTTGCCGACCTCGATGGAGCCGATCTCGTGGGCCAGGCCGTGGGCGATGGCCGGGTTGATCGTGAGCTTGGCCATGTAGCGCAGGACGCGGGCGTTGTCGTCGCCCTCGCCGTCGCCTTCCAGCGGGCCGAGCTCGCCCTTCATCTTCGCGGCCATGGCGAAGGTGCGGCGGATCGTCTCGCCGGCGCGGCCCATGCCCTGGGCGTCGGAGGAGGTGATGCCGATGGCGCCCAGGTCGTGCAGGACGTCCTCGGCGCCCATGGTCCCGGCACGGATGCGGTCGCGGGCCATGGCGGCGTCGCCGGGGAGGTCCGGCTTGAGGTCGTGGACGGAGACGATCATGCCGTAGTGCTCGGCGACGGCGTCGCGCCCGAAGGGCAGGGTCGGGTTGGTGGAGGAGCCGATGACGTTCGGCACGCCCGCCATCTTGAGCACGTTGGGGACGTGCCCGCCGCCGCAGCCCTCGATGTGGAAGGCGTGGATGGTGCGTCCGTCCAGGACGCGCAGGGTGTCCTCGACCGAGAGGCATTCGTTGAGGCCGTCGCTGTGCAGGGCGACCTGTACGTCGTGCTCCTCGGCCACCCGCAGGGCGGTGTCCAGCGCGCGGGTGTGGGCGCCCATGTCCTCGTGGACCTTGAAGCCGGAGGCCCCGCCCTCGGCCAGGGCCTCGACCAGCGGGGCCGCGTCCGAGGAGGACCCGCGGGCCAGGAAGCCGATGTTGACGGGCCAGGCGTCGAAGGCGTTGAAGGCGTGCTTGAGGGCCCACGGGGAGTTGACGCCGACGCCCCAGACCGGGCCGAACTCCTGGCCGATGATCGTGGTGACGCCCGCGGCGAGCGAGGCCTCCATGATGCGCGGGGAGAGCAGGTGGACGTGGGTGTCGACGGCTCCGGCGGTGGCGATCAGGCCCTCGCCGGAGACGATGCTCGTGCCGGTGCCGACGACCACGTCGACCCCGTCGAGGGTGTCGGGGTTGCCGGCCCGGCCGATCGCGTGGATGCGGCCCTCACGGATGCCGATGGACACCTTGCGGATGCCGAGGACGGCGTCGATGACCAGGACGTTGCTGATCACGACGTCACAGGTCTCGCGGACGGCCGCTGCCTTCAGGTGCAGGCCGTCACGGGCCGTCTTGCCGAAACCGGCCAGGAACTCGTCCCCCGGCTTCTGCGCGTCGGACTCCACCCGGACGGTCAGCCCGGAGTCGCCGAGCCGGACCCGGTCCCCGGCGCGGGGGCCGAAGACGGAGGCGTACTCGTGCGGGTCGATGTGCCGGCTGCCCGGGGCGCAGTGCGCGCTGTGGTCGGTGTGGGGGGTCTGACGGCTCACGCAGGGTCTCCTTCCGGGGCGCCTTCCGGAGCGCCTTCGGTGGTGCCGGCCACGCCCAGGTAGCCGCAGGCGGCGGCCCGGCGCAGGGCCTCGGCCTTCGCGCCGGGGGCGTCGAGCGGGCCGTCGACCAGGCCCGCGAAACCGATCGCGATCCGGTCGCCGCCGATCGGGACGAGGCCGACCTCGCCCTCGCCGTGCGGGTCGAAGCGCACCGAGGACCCGGCCGGGACGCACAGCCGCATGCCGTAGGCCGCGGCGCGGTCGAAGTCGAGGCGCGGGTTCGCCTCGAAGAAGTGGAAGTGCGAGGTGACGCTCACCGGCACGGGGGCGGTGTTGCGCACCCGCAGGTGGAGGGCCGGCTCCGGCTGGGGGGCGCCGGGGCCCGGTACGACCGCGCCCGGGGCGTCGTCGCCGAGCGGGGTCGCGCCCCGGATCGGGGACGAGACCACCGCGAGGCGGGAGCCGTCGTCGAAGACGGCCTCCACGTGGACCTCGGTGACCACGTCGGCCACGCCGGGCAGCACGTCGTCGGGGCCCAGGACGCTCCGGGCCTCCTCGATGGCCTCCGCCAGGCGCCTGCCGTCCCGCGCGGCCTCGCAGACCGTGTCCGCGATCAGCGCGGTCGCCTCGGGGACGTTGAGCCGCAGGCCCCGGGCCCGCCGGGCCCTGGCCAGTTCCGCGGCACTGCGCAACAGCAGGCGGTCGCGCTCCGCAGGGGTCAGCCGCACGCCGATCCACCACCTTTTGAGTCGATGGGTTAGAGCATCACTCTAACTCTTCATTTCCTCGCTGGGAATCATTGACCTGGGGGCCGGGCCTGAGTCACATTGAGTGGCGCTCAAACAATTGCGCAACCACCCCCCGCCCTGCCAAGGGAGTCCCCCCATGCCCATCGAACAGCGCGGAGTCGACACCATCCCGGAGGAGGAGCGGACGAGCGGTCCCCGTGACCTGATCTCGATCCTTCTCGGCTCCAACCTCTGCCTCGGTGTGATCGTCTTCGGCTGGCTGCCCCCGTCCTTCGGACTGGGGCTGTGGCCCTCGCTCACCGCCATCGTGACCGGCACCGTCGTCGGGATCGCGGTGACCGCGCCGCTGGCACTGGTGTCCCTGCGCACGGCGACCAACCTCTCCACCTCCAGCGGAGCCCAGTTCGGCGTCCGCGGGCGGCTCGTCGGCTCGGTCGTGGGTCTGCTGCTCTCCCTCGGCTACACCGCGCTCACCCTGTGGATCGGGGGCGACGTGATGGTCGGCACCCTGTCCCGGCTCACCGGACTGCCGGACAACGGCATCACGCGGGCGGCGATGTACGGCGTACTCGCCGCGTGTACCGTCGTCGGGGCCGTGTTCGGCTACCGGCTGCTGCTGCGGATGAGCAAGGTCCTGTCCATCGGCATGGTGGTCCTGCTGGCCATCGGCGTCTTCGCCTACGCCCCCGACTTCACCACCGCCGCGCCGGAGGCCTCGTACCTCCTCGGCTCCTTCTGGCCGACCTGGCTGCTCGCCGCCGTCGCCGCCGGGCTCAGCGGTCCCGTCGCCTTCATCACCCTGCTCGGCGACTACACCCGCTACGTCTCCCCCACCCGGCACAGCTCCCGCAAGGTGTTCTGGGCCACCGCCTTCGGCCTGCTGGTCGGCCTGCTCGTACCGCAGCTGTTCGGCACCTACACCGCGCTCGCCGCCCGGGCGGGCTCCACGGACTACGCCGGGCCGCTCGTCGCCGCCTCGCCGTTCTGGTACCTGGTGCCGCTGCTCGCCGCGGCCGCCGCGGGTTCCGTGGGCAACGCCGGACTGATGCTGTACTCCATGGGCCTCGACCTCGACGCGATCGTCCCCAAGGCCACCCGTACGAAGGCCACCGTGATCGCCGCCACCGTCGCCACCGCCTTCGTCTTCGTCGGCTCCTTCGAGTGGAACGTGCAGTCCGCGATGACCTCCTTCGTCCTGCTGCTGACCGCCATCGGCACCCCGTGGGCCGTGATCACGCTGATCGGCTTCGTGCGCTGCCGCGGCCGGTACGACGCCGACGCCCTCCAGGTCTTCAACCGCCGCTCGGTGGGCGGGATCTACTGGTACCGCGGCGGCTGGAACCCGCGCGCCACCGCCTCCTGGGCGATCGGCGCGGGTGTCGGCCTGCTCGCCGTGAGCACCCCCTTCTACGAGGGCCCGCTGCTCGCCCTGACCGGCGGGGTGGACTGCTCCTTCATCTTCTCCGGCCTGGCCGGCGGACTCGTCTACACGGCGCTGACCGCCCGCACCGCGCCCGCCGCCGTCCCCGCCCCGGCCCCCGCCGCGGAGGAACCGGCCACCGTGTGAGGCCCTCCCCCGCCGGACGCACGAAGGCCCGCGCCCCCCGGATCGGGGGCGCGGGCCTTCGTGCGCGAGGGGTTCCCGGCGGCTAGCCGAGCGGGTGCATCCAGCCGTGGGTGTCGGCGGTGCGGCCGGTCTGGAGGTCGAGGAGCGCCTTGCGGAGCTTCATGGTGACCTCGCCGGGCTCGCCGTCGCCCTGGGTCCAGTTGGCGCGCTCGGACTTGACCGAGCCGACCGGGGTGATGACGGCGGCGGTGCCGCAGGCGAACACCTCGGTGAGGGTGCCGTTCTCGTTGTCGCGCTTCCAGTCCTCGGTGGTGATGCGGCCCTCCTCGGCGGTGTAGCCGAGGTCGCGGGCGATGGTGAGGAGGGAGTCGCGGGTGATGCCCGGCAGGAGCGAGCCGGTCAGCTCGGGGGTGACGATGCGGTCGCCGTACACGAAGTACAGGTTCATGCCGCCCATCTCCTCGATCCAGCGGTGCTCGACGGCGTCCAGCCAGACGACCTGGTCGCAGCCGTGCGAGGCGGCCTGGGCCTGGGCGACGAGGGAGGCCGCGTAGTTGCCGCCGGTCTTGGCGGCGCCGGTGCCGCCCTTGACGGCGCGGACGTACTCCTCGGAGAGCCACACGGAGACGGGCTTGACGCCGCCGGGGAAGTAGGCGCCGGCGGGCGAGGCGATGACCATGAAGAGGAACTCGTTGGCCGGACGGACGCCCAGGCCGACCTCGGACGCGAACATGAACGGCCGCAGGTACAGGGAGGCCTCGCCGGAGTCCGGCACCCAGGCGCTGTCCTGCTTGATGAGGGCGTCACAGGCCTCGATGAACAGCTCGGCCGGCAGCTCCGGCATCGCCATGCGGCGGGCGGAGGCCTGGAAGCGCTCGGCGTTGGCCCGCGGGCGGAAGGTGGCGACGGTGCCGTCGGGCTGCTTGTAGGCCTTGAGGCCCTCGAAGATCGTCTGCGCGTAGTGCAGGGTCATGTTCGCCGGGTCCATCGACAGCGGCGCGTACGGGACCAGCTCGGCGTCGTGCCAGCCGCGGCCCTCCGTCCACTTGATCGTCACCATGTGATCGGTGAAGTGGCGGCCGAAGCCGGGGCTGGCCAGGATCGCCTCGCGCTCCGCGTCGGACAGCGGGTTCGAGGAGGGCTTGAGCTCGATCGTGGGCATCGTCATGAGTGCTTGTCCTTCACCGTTTGTGTATGGCGGACCGCGCTCATGCGTACCAGGACGTTCGAGCTTCCCCGTTTTTCGCGGCCTCGCGTTCGATTATCGCGCGCGAGGGGGTTCCGGTGAAACGGGGTGAATGCGGCCCAGGGGAGATGGTGGCACCCGGGGCCGCACAGGAGAAGCCGCCGGGTCCGGTGGTCGCGACCCTGCGGCTTCCTGAGGTGGAGCTGCCGGGTCAGCCGGCTACGCGTGCGGCGAGGGCGTCGCCGATCGCGTCGGTGGAGCGGAAGGTCCCGTCGCGCTCGGCCAGGTCGGCGGAGACGGCGTCCTCGATGCGCACGGCCTGCTCCTCGTAGCCGAGGTGGCGCAGCAGGAGGGCGACGGAGAGGATCGTCGCGGTCGGGTCGGCCTTGCCGGTGCCCGCGATGTCGGGGGCCGAGCCGTGGACGGGCTCGAACATGGACGGGAAGGAGCCGGTCGGGTTGATGTTCCCGGAGGCGGCCAGGCCGATCCCGCCGGTCACGGCGGCGGCCAGGTCGGTGAGGATGTCACCGAAGAGGTTGTCCGTGACGATGACGTCGAAGCGCTCGGGCTGGGTGACGAAGAAGATCGTCGCGGCGTCGACGTGCAGGTAGTCGGTGGTGACCTCGGGGTACTCCTGGCCCACCTTGTCGAAGATGTTCTTCCACATGTGGCCCGCGTACACGAGGACGTTGTTCTTGTGAACCAGCGTCAGCTTCTTGCGCGGCCGGGCATTGGCCCGCTCGTACGCGTCGCGGACGACGCGCTCCACGCCGTACGCGGTGTTGATGCTGACCTCGGTGGCCACCTCGGCGGGGGTGCCGGTGCGCAGGCTGCCGCCGTTGCCGGTGTACGGGCCCTCGGTGCCCTCGCGGACCACGACGAAGTCGATCTCCGGACGGCCGGCGAGCGGGGTGGCCGTGTTGGGGAAGAGCTTCGAGGGGCGCAGGTTGATGAAGTGGTCGAAGGCGAAGCGGAGCTTCAGCAGCAGACCGCGCTCCAGGACGCCGGACGGGACCGAGGGGTCACCGATGGCTCCGAGCAGGATCGCGTCGTGGTGCTTGAGCGCTTCGAGCTCCGCGTCCGGGAGGGTCTCACCGGTGCGGTGCCAGCGCCGGGCGCCGAGGTCGTACTCCTTGGTCTCCAGCTTCACATCCTGGGGCAGGACCGCGGTAAGGACCTTGAGGCCCTGAGCCACGACTTCCTGGCCGATGCCATCACCGGGGATCACTGCGAGATTGATGCTGGTCGACATGACGGAACCGTACTCCGTGTCCCAGCCCTCAGACATATCGCGTCCACCATGTGGACCAATGGTCCACCGTGGACGCGACGTGTCCCGGGCCGGATCGGTGGGATCAGTGGCCGGTCGAACCGCCGTTGTCCCGGCGGTCCAGCGCGCGCTGGAGGGCGGCCGCGGCGTTCTTGCGGTCGGCGTCGGCCGGGGAGGAGTGGCGGACGCGACGGGTGGCGGCGGAGGTGGGGGTCATGGTGATCGACTCCTTGAGATCACGGCGTGGCGGGGCCACGGATGAGGGGTTCCTTCAAGGCGCCGGAAGAGGCGGGAAGCGGCGCGGCAGGGGTTGCCTGCCCAGGGGCGCGCGCTCTCGACCGCCATTCGCTGGATCAGCGAGACGTTCGGCTTCTACAAAGCTAGGCCAGGTGCGGCTGTATGTCTCGGCAATTACTCGGACTTCCTACTATCTGAGACGCCCGAACCCCCGGAAGGCCCCTCCCAGGGACTCCGTTTTCAGCCCCTTTCGGCCCTGAGTTCCCTGATCAGAGCCCTGACAGCGAGAGTGGACGCCAATTCCGGTGTGGTGACGTATCCCACGCGCCTCACCGGCCCCTGAGGGCCCAGTCCGGCGATCTCGACGGCGTCCGTGGCCTCGCGCAGCGACAGCTCCGGAAGGATCGCCATGCCCAGGCCCCGGCCGACCATGGTCAGCACCATGGCGTCGTCCTCGGCCTTCACGGTGGCCCGCGGGATCCAGTCCTGGGCCCGCCACCAGTCCCGGGTGTAGGAGCCGCAGTTCTCGTCCCAGTCCAGCAGCGGCAGCGCCTTCGGGTCGGGGTGCCCGGCCGGGTGGACCAGGGAGTAGGCCTCCCGGGTGAGCTCCCCGCTCAGCAGGCCGTCGGGGAGACCGTCCGGCAGACCGGACGGCCCGGACGGCGGGCCGGACGGCGGGCCGGAAGCGGGCCCGCTCAGGGTCGCGATGGCGAGGTCCGCCCGCCCCGCCGCCACCTCCCCCGCGGTACCGGGCCCGAGTTCGCGCACCACCCTGATCTCGGGCCGGACCCCCGGGTGCCGCGCGGCCAGCCGCTCCAGCGCGGGCGGCAGCAGGTGCAGGGCCGCGCTGCGGAAGGCGGCGATGCGCAGGACCCCCTCCGCCGTCCCCGGCCCGGCGGCGGCCCGGCCGGCGGCTCGGGCCTCCGCGCCCAGCACCTCGTAGAGCCGCAGGATGCGCCTGCCCAGGGCCACGGCCCGCTCCCCCGCCGGGGTGGGCGAGGCGCCGGCGCGCCCGCGGTCGAAGAGCACCGCGCCGACCTTGGCCTCGCTGCCGCGCACCGAGTGGGAGACCGCCGACTGGGTGATCCCGAGCCGGTGCGCGGCGGCGGAGAAGCCGCCCGCCTCGGCGACGGCCACCAGCACCCTCAGTTCCTGCGGCGCGAGCTCGGTCACGGGGTTCCCACCTCGGTGTATGAGCCGCGCTCATGGGTGCGCGGCTTCCATGAGGGCAACCCCCTGCCCGGCCCCGGGATTCCTCCCTACGTTCGTCGCCATGACCACCACGCACACCGCTTCCTCCGTCCACCTGACCGCCCGCCCCACCGGCTTCCCCTCCCCCTCCGGCTTCGCCTTCGTGTCCCACCCCGTTCCCGAACCCGCCCCGGGCACCGCGCTCGTGGAGAACCTGCTGCTCTCGGTGGACCCGTACCACCGCGGGATGATGGACGGCGGCGAGGGCGGCTTCGCCCTGCACTCCCCCCTCGAAGGACGCTCGGTGGGCCGGGTGACCGCCTCCCGCGATCCGGGCCTGGCCGAGGGCGACCTGGTCTTCCACCGCTCGGGCTGGCGCACCCACGCCCTGGTCACCCTGGGGGTGGACGGCACGCGCAAGCTGCGCGGCCACGCGGGCGTCCCCCTGGAGGCGTACCTGTCCGTCCTGGGCGGGACCGGCCTGACCGCGTACGCCGCCCTCACCCGGACGGCGGCCCTGCGCGAGGGCGAGGACCTGTTCGTCTCGGCCGCGGCGGGCGGGGTCGGCACGGCCACCGGGCACATCGCCCGGCTGCTCGGCGCCCGCCGGATCATCGGCAGCGCGGGCTCGGCGGCGAAGGTGCGCCACCTCACCGACGTCCTCGGCTTCGACGCGGCCTTCGACTACCACGACGGGCCGGTCGGCGAGCAGCTGGCGCAGGCCGCCCCGGACGGCATCGACGTCTACGTGGACAACGTGGGCGGAGACCACCTGGAGGGCGCGATCGACGTCCTGCGCGAGTACGGGCGGATCGCCTGGGTCGGCGGGATCTCGATGTACAACGGCGACCGCTCCCCCGCGGCGCCCCGCAACCTCTTCGAGGTCGTACACAAATCGCTGCGCCTGGAAGGGGTATTGGTTCGAAATCACACCAATCTGCAGGACGAGCTGGAGGACTTCCTGGTCCCCCACCTGCGCAGCGGACGGGTGAGCACCGAGACCACCGTTGTCCAGGGGTTCGACCGGACCGTGGAGGCTTTCCTGGGCGTACTGCGCGGGGAGAACGTGGGCAAGATGCTGGTCCGTCTCAAGGACTGAATCCGGCCAACCGGATGTTCACCGAGTTCTTACCGCACAGATGTAGACCTTTGCAGGGGCTGCCGCCACTCTTGCCGTCAATGTGCCAGCGGGGCACTTGAGTTGGAGGCGAGCAGCCAGTGACACCGATCAGCCGCAGAGGTTTCGTGGGAATCGGCGCCGGGCTCGTGGCGGGGGCGACCCTGCCCGCGATCACGCCGACGACGGCGGCCGCGGCCGCCGCGACCGGCACGATCACCGATGTGAAGCACGTGGTGATCCTGATGCAGGAGAACCGCAGCTTCGACCACTACTTCGGCAGGCTGAAGGGCGTCCGCGGCTTCGGCGACCGCGCCGCCGGCAACATCCCGGGCGGCTGGGGCACGTTCAACCAGCCCAACTGGGGCGGGCGCCAGTACCCGTGGAAGCTCTCCGCCACCCCGGCGGCCGGCGGCGCCGACAGCGAGACCCTGGCCCAGTGCACGGGCGACCTCCCGCACAGCTGGACCTCGCAGCACGCGGCCTGGAACAAGGGCCGGATGGACAACTGGGTCCTGGGCGTCGGCAAGACCCACACCCTCGGCTACCTGGACCGCGGGGACATCCCCTTCCACTACGGGCTCGCCGACAACTACACGATCTGCGACGCCTACTTCTGCTCCACCCTCAGCGCCACCGGCCCCAACCGCACCTTCCTGTGGAGCGGCAAGGTCGACGCGGGCAGCAAGGACGGCGGCGAGGAGTCCGGGCTGACCTGGGAGACGTACGCGGAGGCCCTCCAGCGGGCCGGGATGACCTGGAAGGTCTACCAGAACGCCCAGGACAACTACGGGGACAACGGCCTGGCCTACTTCAAGCAGTTCACCGACTCCAAGCCGGGCGACCCGCTGTGGGACCGGGGCATGGCCTCGGTCCCCAAGGTCACCGGCTCCACCCCGGACGACATCGCCGCCGCCATCCGCGCGGACGTCGTCGCCGGCACCCTGCCCCAGGTGTCCTGGGTGGTGGCGAACGAGGCCTTCTCCGAGCACCCGTACGCCCCGCCCGGCGACGGCGCGCACTTCGTGGACCTGGTCTACCGGGCGCTCGCCGCGAACCCGGAGGTCTTCGACTCCACCGTCCTGTTCCTCAACTACGACGAGAACGACGGCTTCTTCGACCACGTCCCGCCGCCGGTCGCCCCGCCCGGCACCGCCGGCGAGTACCTGGACGGCGTCCCGATCGGCCTCGGTTTCCGCGTCCCGATGCTCGTGATGTCGCCGTGGACCCGGGGCGGCTGGGTCAGCTCCGAGGTCTTCGACCACACCTCGGTGCTCCGCTTCATGGAGACCTGGACGACAGCCCTGGGCACTCCGGCCACCTGCCCCAACATCAGCCCCTGGCGCCGCAAGGTGGTCGGTGACCTGACCGGCGTCTTCGACTTCGCGCACCCCGTCTACGGGGTCCCCTCGGGCCTCCCGCCGACCGCCAAGGTGATCGGGCAGGCGACGTGCGGCCCGCTGCCCAACCCGGCCCCCCAGGACAACGCCCTCCCGGCGCAGGAGCCCGGGACGCGCCCGGCGCGGGCGCTCCCGTACCAGGTCAACGGCAACCTGGACCGCTTCGAGTTCGGGACGGCCGGGCAGATCACGGCCTGGTTCTCGATGACCAACCAGGGCGCCCCGGCGAAGCAGGCGGCGCACTTCTCCATCCACCCGCACCAGTACCGGGACACCACCGCCTGGCAGTACACGGTCGACCCCGGCACCACCGCCGCGGACTGGTTCTCCATCGGCCTCGGCAGCGGCTCCGGCAAGTACGACATCTCCATGTACGGGCCGAACCGCTTCCTGCGCCGCTTCATCGGCGACGCGACCAAGGTGGGCAAGTCCCTGGAGGTCGCCGCCCGCTTCGCGGTCGAGTCGGGCACCGGCAAGATGGCGATCTGGTTCAAGATGACGAACGCGTCCGCCTCGCCGGTCACCTTCACCGTCCGCTCGAACGCCTACCGCACGGACGGACCGTGGACGTACACCGTCCCGGCGAACTCCTCGCGCGAGGACTTCTTCAACGCGGTCGCGTACAGCAAGGGCTGGTACGACTTCACGATCCTGGCGGACGCGGACGGCACCTGGTCGCGCCGCTACACCGGCCACATCGAGACGGGCGCGGCGAGCGTCTCCGGCTCCTAGCCCCGGCCGCCGGAGCGGCGCCCGGCGCGCGGCGCCGCTCGGGCGCGGCTCCGGCTCCGACTCCGCTCCGGCGGCGGGGCCTACAGCACGTCGCCGTCGCGCCAGTCGAAGTCGAGCCGCCCGGCCGGGTCCGGCACGACCCCGCCGGGCGGCGTCCACACGTACGTCGAGCCCTCCTCGTCGGGGAGGCGCACCGGGCCGTCCGGGCCGAGGACCCCGACCGGGCCGGGGTGCGGGCGCCAGCCGCGGCCCGCGTACAGGGCGGCCCCGGCCTCGGAGGCGGACAGGGCGCCGAGCACGTACGCCCGCCCGATCACCCCCTCCAGGGCGGCCATCACGGCCCCGCCCAGTCCGGCGCGCCGCAGGTCCGGCCGTACCGCCACGGCCTCCACGTACCCGGTGCGCAGGGCGCGGCCGCGGTGCAGCACCCGGCGCTGGACGACGCTGCCGTGCGCGACGAGCGATCCGTCCCGGTGGAGCAGGGCGTGCACACCGCCGAGGGCGTGTTCGAAGTCCTCGTCGGCGAAGTCCCCCGCGAAGGCGAGGTCGAGCAGCTCCCGGATCGCGCGCAGCTCCCCGGCACGCAGTTCGGCGGTGTGGACGAGGCGTACGGTCACGGCGTCTCCAGCCAGTCGGTGTACCAGGCGCGGAAGTCGGGTGCGGCGGGGACGAATCCGCCCCAGTCCGGGTCCAGCCGCCACACCTGTCCCGCGTACGGGCCGTTCAGGACCAGCCGGAGGTAGAGCCCGCAGCCCTCCTCGGCGAGGGTGAGCGTGCCGGCGGCGAGCTCCCCGTCCCCGCGGCCGAGGGGCCCGGGACGCGGCGCGGTCAGCGCGAAGGGCGCCGCCGCACGGCCCGGCCGCCGGTCGTCCTCCCATTCCCCGTCCACCGCCCAGTCCTCCCCCGCCGCCGCCTCCGGGCGCGGGGTGACCAGCGGCAGCAGCCCGTGGCCGGGCCCCGCCGGGCCGTCGCCCACCGCGGTCACGAAGGCCCGGTACTGCGGCGGCAGCCGGATCCCGTGCAGCTCCTCGAAGCCGTCGACCGCCGCCGGGGCGAGCGGGGCGGCCAGCGCGTACCGGTGCGTCCGCGCCCCGTGCCGGGCGTGCCCCGGGTCCCGGGCGGCCTTGTCCCGCAGCCGCTCCCGTACGGCGCGCGCGTCCCAGATCTCCATCCGGGGACGGTATCAACGCCCCCGCAGCCTGCCGCGGAGCCGCCCCAGCTCGGCCCCGGTCAGGCCCGCCGCGCGCAGGTAGGCCGCCGCGTCCAGGCGGTGGGCGGCGTCGCGGGCGAGAGCGTGGACGGTGGTGCCGAGTCCGGTGACGTAGTCCTCGATCGCGGTGGCGTCGTAGGGGCTGCCCTGCGCGGCGTACCGGGCGCGTACGCGCGGCTCGCTCAGCCCGTGGTCGTCGGCGATCTCCTCGGCGCTCGCGCCCGCGAGCCGCAGCAGGACGAGCGCGACGATCCCGGTGCGGTCGCGGCCCAGGCCGCAGTGGAAGGCCACGGCGCCCGGCGGGGCGTCGGCGACGGCGCGCGCGACGGTGGCGACCCGGTCGGGGAAGCGGTCCAGGAAAGGCCGGAAATACGCGGGGGTCGCGAAACCCGGGGTGCCCCACCACACGTCCCAGAAGTCCCGGTGCTCGATGCCGTCGAGCGGAATCGCCAGCGTGGTGATCCCGGCCGGGCGGGGTGCGTGGTCCAGCGGCCGCTCGTCGTCGTTGCGCAGGTCGATGACGGTCCGCACCCCGTGCGCGGCGAGGGTGGTCCAGCCCTTGGCGGTGAGGTCGTCGAGGCTGTCCGCGCGTACCAGGACCCCGGGCGGCAGGCTCCCGAGGCCGCCGAGGTCGCGGGCGTTGAAGCAGCCCTCCCAGTCGACGAATCGACCGACGTTCGTCACGGTCATAGCCCCCCTGTCAGTACACATCGGACAGTCGTCGAGGACGCGACTCTGGCCTCAGGGGTTCCCCCGCGTGAAGATCTGCGCATGTCGCCCCGTACCCAGCAGTGGACCCCGACCCATGGCCAGCCCTACCGGCCCGTCGCCTACCGGCCCGCGCGCATGCCGAGCGAGGAATCCCTCGCGCGCGCGGCGGAGCTGCGGGCCCGGATGGACGAGCGGCGCACCGTACGCCACTTCTCCCCGGACCCGGTACCCGACCAGGTCGTCCTCGACGCCGTCGCCTGCGCGGCCACCGCCCCCTCCGGGGCGCACCAGCAGCCGTGGACCTTCGTCCTGGTCAAGGACCCGGGCGTGCGGCGCCAGATCCGCGCCGCGGCCGAGCAGGAGGAGGAGATCTCCTACGACGGCCGCCTCGGCGACGAGTGGCTGGCCGCCCTGCGCCCGATCGGCACCGACGCGGTCAAGACCCACCTGACGGACGCCCCGGCGCTGATCGTGGTCTTCCAGCAGCGGTACTGGCTCGGCCCCGACGGCACGAAGCGCAAGCACTACTACGTCGACGAGTCGGTCGGCATCGCCGTCGGGATGCTGCTGTCCGCCCTGCACCTGTCGGGCCTGGCGGCCCTCATCCACACCCCGAGCCCGATGCGGTTCCTGGGCCACGTCCTGAACCGCCCGGAGAACGAGAAGGCCTTCGCGGTCATCCCGATCGGCTACCCGTCCGCCGACTGCGAGGTCCCGGACCTGATCCGCAAGTCCCTGGACCAGGTGCTGGTGGAGGTCTAGCCGTCGCCGTCCGGCCCGGCGGGCGGCGGACCCGGCCGCCCGCCCAGTGCCTCCGCCAGCCGCATCCCGATCCGCACACGGTCCTCGGGCGTCCCGGCGTCCATGGCGGCCCGCACGTGCCGCAGGATGAGCCAGTCCCGCACCACTTTGGTGACCCCGAGCACGGCCGCCGTCACGATCGCCGCGGTCAGCATCACCGGTACCTCCGCTCGATCGACGCGGTGATCCCGGCGATCTCCCCGTCCCCGTGTGCGAAGTCCATGCACCGAACGGTCACCTCCGCACCGCCGAGCCTGATCACGCCGGGACGGGCGGGCGGCGCACCCGGTTCGGGGTGCCCCCCTGCCTGGGGCTCGGCGAGACCGCTGCGGCGCAGCGACCGCTCCATCTCCGGGGCTCCGGGCGCGCAGCACCACTCCAGCACGAGGTCCTGGTACTGGTGGCAGTACGAGTTCACCCAGCCGTGGGCGTTCCCCGTACGGTTGACCAGCGCCGGACGGCGGAGCAGCCGGCTGAGCAGGTGGTCGCGGGAGGCAGGGTCCGGCCCGGCCGTCGCGGTGCGTGTCCAATAGTGGAGTTCCTCCAGCTCCGCAGGATGTGGCGCCCCGCCTGCGCTGCGGCCCACGTACCGCAGCCCGTCGCCGTCGTCCGGAAGCCGCCAGGAGCTGGGGACGCCCCGAAGGCGGATGGTTCCGCCGCCGACGGCATCCCGCAGGGTCAGCCCCTCCGTGTCGGAGGTGACCCGCAGGCCGGGCACCCCGCGCAGGCCCCCGTAATCCTCGTCGAGGCGGGGCAGCAGCTCGGTGACGACCCGCCGGGCCATCCGCTCGTGGAGCCGGAGGGCAAGGCCGTCCGCCGACGGCACAGCGGCGACGACGCCGAACACCGCCCCGTCGAGCTGTCCGTCGCGAAGGGCGTCGCCCGCAGTCAGCGCGACCATTGCTTCGAAGGCGCGCTGGGCCGGGTCGGCCGCGTCGGGTACCGGTCGGCGGCGGGTGATCAGGCCGGCTTCGGCCCAGCCGAGGCAGGTGCGGTGCGGCAGCCCGGTGGCTGCGCGGCAGATGGACGCGGCACAGTGGTGATTGTCTGTACGCCTGGACATACGTCTCCCCGGGCGCCGACCCCGGTACGGGCGCGTAGAGGTTGCGTATCTCCCAGCGGTCTGTCCCACCCCGTACGGGAACTCGTCAGAGCCCTTGGCTCCCTCGGGATACCGGGCCCGAGTGGCGGAGCTGGTCGCCGTACACGACAACTGCGTTCAGGCTAGCAGGAGTTACCGAGAGGGGAAATGGATACCGCCCCCGCTCCGGACTTGGGGGTACCGGAGCGGGGGCGGGGTTCAGCGGGGGGCGGGTCAGCCCATGTGGGGGTAGCCGTACTCGGTCGGCGGGACCAGGGTCTCCTTGATGGAGCGGGTCGAGGTCCAGCGCAGCAGGTTCGAGGCCGCGCCCGCCTTGTCGTTGGTGCCCGAGGCACGGCCGCCGCCGAAGGGCTGCTGGCCGACGACGGCACCGGTCGACTTGTCGTTGATGTAGAAGTTGCCCGCGGCGAAACGGAGCTTCTCCATCGTGTCGGCGGCCGCGTAGCGGTCCTGCGCGATGACGGCGCCGGTCAGGGCGTACGCCGAGACGTTCTCCATCTGGGCGAGCATCTCGTCGTACTTGTCGTCCTCGTAGACGTGGATCGCGAGGATCGGGCCGAAGTACTCGGTCGTGAAGACCTCGTTCTCCGGGTCGGTGCACTCGATGACGGTCGGGCGGACGAAGTAGCCCTCGGCGTCGTCGTAGGTGCCACCGGCGACGATCGTGCAGGTCGGGTCGGCCTTCGCACGGTCGATCGCGGCCTTGTTCTTCGCGAAGGAGCGCTCGTCGATGACCGCGCCGATGAAGTTGGTCAGGTCGCGGACGTCACCCATGGTGATGCCGTCGACCTCGGCGGCGAACTGCTCCTTGAAACCGTCGTTCCAGATGGAGGCCGGAACGTAGGCGCGCGAGGAGGCCGAGCACTTCTGGCCCTGGAACTCGAAGGAGCCGCGGGTCAGGGCGGTCTTCAGGATCGCGCGGTCCGCGGACGGGTGCGCGACGACGAAGTCCTTGCCGCCGGTCTCGCCGACCAGGCGCGGGTAGGAGCGGTACTTCTCGATGTTGTTGCCGACCGTCTTCCACAGGTACTGGAAGGTCTTGGTCGAGCCGGTGAAGTGGATGCCGGCCAGCTCGGGGTGGTTCAGGGCCACCTCGGAGACGGCGATGCCGTCGCCGGTCACCAGGTTGATGACGCCCTTGGGCAGGCCGGCCGCCTCCAGGAGCTCCATGAGGAGGACCGCGGAGTGGGTCTGCGTCGGGGACGGCTTCCACACGACCACGTTGCCCATCAGGGCCGGGGCGGTCGGCAGGTTGCCGGCGATGGCCGTGAAGTTGAACGGCGTGATCGCGTAGACGAAGCCTTCGAGCGGGCGGTGGTCGCTGCGGTTCCACACGCCCGCGGAGTTCGCGGCGGGCTGCTCGGCCAGGATCTGGCGGGCGAAGTGGACGTTGAAGCGCCAGAAGTCGACGAGCTCGCACGGGGTGTCGATCTCGGCCTGCTGCGCCGTCTTGGACTGGCCCAGCATGGTGGAGGCGGCCAGCTTCTCGCGCCACGGGCCGGCGAGCAGCTCGGCGGCGCGCAGGATGATCGCGGCGCGGTCGTCGAAGGACATCGCGCGCCAGGCCGGGGCGGCGGCCAGGGCGGCGTCGACGGCCTCCTGCGCGTCGGCCTCGGTGGCGTTGGCGTAGGTGCCGATGACCGACTTGTGGTCGTGCGGCTGGACGACGTCGAAGCGCTCGCCGCCGCCCATCCGCTTGACGCCGTCGATCGTCATGGGGAGGTCGATCGGGTTCTCGGACAGCTGCTTGAGCTGGAATTCGAGGCGCGCACGCTCCGGGCTGCCGGGGGCGTACGAGTGGACCGGCTCGTTGACCGGCGCGGGGACCTGGGTCACAGCATCCATGGGGCTGGTAACTCCTTGAGCTAGTGGGGTGCCTAGTTCTTGGTGATCATCGAGCGGAGGAAGAACAGCAGGTTGGCCGGCTTCTCCGCGAGGCGGCGCATGAAGTAGCCGTACCAGTCGGTGCCGTACGCCGTGTAGACGCGCATCCGGTGGCCCTCGGCGGCCAGCCGCAGGTGCTCCTCGCTGCGGATGCCGTACAGCATCTGGAACTCGTACTCGTCCAGCTTGCGCCCTGCCTGGCGGGCCAGCTCCTGGCCGATGGCGATCAGGCGCGGGTCGTGGGACCCGATCATCGGGTAGCCGTCGCCCTCCATCAGGATCTTCATGATCCGGACGTACGCCTTGTCGATCTCGGCCTTGTCCTGGTACGCGACCTCGGCCGGCTCCTTGTAGGCGCCCTTCACGATGCGGACGCGGCTGCCGGCGGCGGCCAGGCGGCGGGCGTCGGCCTCGGTGCGGAAGAGGTAGGCCTGGATCACGCAGCCGGTCTGCGGGAAGTCCCGGCGCAGCTCCTCGTGGATGGCGAACATCGAGTCGAGGGTGGTGTGGTCCTCGGCGTCCAGGGTCACGGTGGTGCCGATGGCCGCGGCGGCCTCGACGACCGGGCGGACGTTGGCGAGGGCCAGCTCGTGGCCGCCCTCCAGCGCCTGGCCGAACATGGACAGCTTGACGGACATCTCGACCGTCTCGCCGAGCCCCAGCTCCTTGAGGCGCCCGATGAGCTCCAGGTAGGCGTCGCGGGCCGCGTGGGACTGCTCCACGGCGGTGATGTCCTCGCCGACGACGTCGAGGGTGACCTCCAGGCCGTTCCGCGTGAGGTCCTCCACGATCGGGATGACCTGGCCGACCGTCTCACCCGGGATGAAACGGTTCACCACGGGCTTGGTCACGGGGGCGGCGGAGACGATGCGGCGCATCTTGTCGCTGCGCGAAGCGGCGAGGATCACGGGACCCAGCACGGGGCACCTCCAACGGGTGGCAGAAGCGGAGTACGGCCGCCGTGCGGGGTGGGCCGCGGCCGTGAGGAAAACGCAAGTAAAACCACCGTGAAACCTAAGGATCTCCACGATCCTCTGCCATCGACAGCTGTCACGCATCCGTGGTCCGGATGTCATACATCTGTCTGAAGAGCCGTGTGCGAGATGGGAGAATGGGCGCGTGAAGGGCGATTACCAGGACCTGGTCGACGAGATCTCGGCGCTGCTCGGCGCCCCGGCCACACTGGAGAACCGGGACTTCCGCCTGATCGCCTTCGGCGCCCACGACAGCGACGACGATCTGGTCATGGACCCCGTCCGCACCCGCTCGATCCTGACCCGGCAGTCCACGGCCGCCGTCCGCTCCTGGTTCGAGGCCTACGGGATCACCCGCGCGACCGGCCCCGTCCACATCCCGGCCGCCCCGGACGCGGGGGTCTTCCGCGGGCGGATCTGCCTGCCGGTGCGGTACCGGGGCATCGTGCAGGGCTACGTGTGGCTCCTCGACCAGGAGCCGGGCCCGGGGGCGGAGGCGCTGGCCGCGGCGATGGAGGTGGCCGAGCGGATCGGGGTGCTGCTCGCCGAGGAGGCGAAGGCGGGCGCCGGCCTGTCCCGGGAGTTCCGCGCGGTCCTCACCGCCGGGCGGGGCTGGCAGCAGGACATGGCGGTGGCCGCGCTGCGGGTGGCCCTGGGGCCGGGGGCCGAGGGACTGCACGCCGCCGTGTGCGTGGCGCCGTGGACCGGGGAGGCTCCGGCGTCGGTGCCGGGGGCGGCGGCGGTGTGCGTCGTACCGGGTGACGCCGCCGACGCGAACGGTGTGCCGGGCGGGTCCGGCGCGGGTCCCGGGGGCTCCGGGGCGCTCGCCGTCCTGCTCCGGCTGCGCTCGACGGACGCGCTCGCCCCGGCCCTGACCGCGGTGAACCGGCTGCTGCCCCGCGCCGGGGCCGCGGGGGCCGCGGGCCCCGGACCCGGAGCCGCGCCGGACGCCGCGCCCGGCCCCACCGCGGGACTGTCCGACCCGGTCCGGACGCTCGCGGAGCTGCCCGCCGCCTGGGCGCAGGCCACCGCCGCGGCCCGGACGGCCGCCGCCCGGCCCCGCCTGGGGCCGGTGGCCCAGTGGTCGGCGATCGGCCCGTACCGGATGCTGGCCGCCCTGGCGGCGGGCCCGGCGGACGACCCGGCGACCCGGGCCCTGCTCGGCCCGGCCCACCGGGAACTGGCCCGCACCGCCGAGGTGTTCCTCGACTGCGCGGGTCAGGCGGGCCGTGCGGCGGCCGCGCTGGGCATCCACCGCCAGACCCTGTACTACCGGCTGGGCCGGGTGGAGCAGCTGACGGGGCTCGACCTGGACGACGGCGAGGACCGCCTGCTGCTCCACATGGCCCTCAAGGCCTCCCGCCTGCACGGCTGACCCTGCGGGGACAGAGGGGGCGGCACCGCCCCGAGGCCGCGCCGCCGGGGGCCCGACGAGCCCGGCGGATGCCCGCCGGGGCACCCTCCAGAGGCCCGGCGAGGCCCGGCGGATGCCCCCGGCCGGGGCCCGCCAGGGGCGCGCGGCGAGTGCCGGTCAGGCCTTGTCGGCCTGCGCCGCGGCCGTGACCGTCTCGGCCACCCGCCGCAGGCCCTCGGTGAACTCCTCCGCCGTGGCGGCGCTCGCCGGGTCGAACAGCCACTGGATCATCAGGCCGTTGAGCAGCGCCTGGTAGACGGTGCCGCGGGTGCGCTCGTCGTGTTCGGTGACCTCGTCCTCCGGGGTCCCGGTCAGCATCGAGATCAGGCCCCGGCGCCCCTCCCGCTGCGAGGCGCCCAGCATGGCCCGCAGTTCGGGGTGCTGACCACGGCCCAGCGCGATCTCCAGGCTGGCCGCCCAGACGGGCGCGGTCTCCTCCTGCCGGTCCACGACCCCCTCCCACAGACCGCGCATGCGCTCCAGCGAGCCGTCCGCGCCGCCCATGGACCCGCCGAAGCCCTCGCCCCATTCCTCCATCAGGGCGATGAACGCCTGGGTGAGCAGGGCGTCCTTGGAGCCGTAGTGGTAGCCGATGGACGCCAGGTTGGTGCCGGAGGCGTTGACGATGTCGCGCGCGGTCGTCCGCACGAACCCCTTCTCGGCCAGGCACTTCTTCGCGCCTTCGAGCAGATCTTCGCGATGTCCCATGGCGTCACGGTAGCAAGACAAGCGTCCCAGACATAAGTTCCATACATCCGTCATAGACAAGCGTTTATGACGGATGTACATTCCTTTCCATGACGAACCCCGCCGCTACGGCGCCCCTCGCCGGCCGCCGCGAATGGACCGCGTTCACGGTCCTGTTGCTGCCCCTGCTCCTGGTCTCGATGGACACCTCCGTCCTCTACTTCGCCATCCCGGCCATCACCCGGGAGCTCGACCCGAGCGCCACCCAGCAGCTGTGGATCTTCGACAGCTACGCCTTCGCCCTCTCCGGCCTGCTGATCACGATGGGCTCGCTGGGGGACCGGATCGGCCGCCGCAAGCTCCTGCTGGCGGGCGCCGGCGCCTTCGGCCTCGCCTCCGTCGCCGCCGCCTACGCCACCAGCGCCGAGATGCTGATCGCGGCCCGCGTGCTCCTCGGCATCGGCGGCGCGACCCTGATGCCCTCCACCCTGGCCCTCGTACGCAACCTCTTCCGCGACGACAAGCAGCGCGGCAAGGCCATCGCCCTCTGGTCCGGGGCCATGACCGGCGGCATCGCCCTCGGCTCGGTGCTCAGCGGCGTGCTGCTGAACCACTTCTGGTGGGGCTCGGTCTTCCTGATCAACGTGCCCGCGATGCTGCTCCTGCTGGTCCTGGTCCCGGTGCTGGTACCAGAGTTCAAGGACCCGGCGCCCGGACGCTTCGACCTGCTGAGCGTCCCGCTGTCGACGGCCGCCGTCCTGCCGGTGGTCTACGGGCTCAAGGAGATCGCCGCCGAGGGCTTCGAACCCCGCTACCTCGCGTGCCTGCTCGTCGGCCTGGCCTTCGGCCTGGTCTTCGTCCGCCGCCAGCGCCGCCGCGAGGACGCGATGGTCCCCCGGGCGCTGTTCCGGGGGCGCGGCTTCGGGGCGGGCATCGGCCTGAACACCGTCGCCGCCTTCGCCATGATGGGCTCGGCCTACTTCACCACCCAGTACCTGCAGTCGGTGCTCGGCATGGGCACCCTGGAGGCGGCCCTGTGGAGCCTGGCCCCGTCCCTCTTCATCGGAGCCGCGGCCCCCGTCGGAGCGGCCCTGGCCCAGAAGACCGACCGGGCCCGCGTCATCGCCGGCGGCTTCGTCCTGGCCGCCGCCGGGTTCGCCCTGATCTCCCTGGTGGGCACCGACTCCCTGTGGCTGATGCTGGCCGGCGCCGGGGTGCTGGCCTCCGGCATCGTGGTGGTGATGTCGCTGGTCTCCGACATGGCGCTGGCCTCGGCCCCCGCCGAGAAGGCCGGCTCGGCCGCCTCGCTGCTGGAGACGGGCCAGGAGTTCGGCGGCGCCCTCGGCATGGCCCTGCTCGGCAGCCTCGGCACCGCCGTCTACCGCTCCGACCTGTCGGGCGCCGAACCCGCCGTCCGGGAGACCCTGGGCGGCGCGGTGGCCACCGCCGCGCAGACCGGCGGAGCGGCCGGCGACCGGCTGCTGGCCCTGGCCCGCGAGGCCTTCGTCCACGGAATGCAGTACGCGGCCTGGGGCGGGGCGGCCCTGCTCCTCGTGGCGGCGGCCGGAGCCCTGGCCATGGCCCGGAGCGGGAAGGGTGCCGCCCCGGCCTCGGCGGAGCGGGCCGTACCGGCCGGCACGCCGGCGGTCTGATCCCCGTAGCGGCGGGAGGAGGAAACGCAAAGGGCCCGGGGGAACACCCCCGGGCCCTTTCGGATGCGGTGCGGCGGTCAGCCGAGGTTGACCGTACGGGCCGACGCGGCACCGATCTCGGCGGAGATGGCCGCCAGGACGTCGACCGGGACCTCGGCGTCGACGGTGAGGACGACGAGCGCCTCGCCGCCCTCCTCGGCACGGGCGACCTGCATGCCCGCGATGTTCAGACCGGCCTCGCCGAGCAGCTGCCCGACCTTGCCGACCACGCCGGGGCGGTCGGTGTAGCGGAGCACGATCATGTGGTCGGCCAGGGCCAGGTCCACGTCGTACTCGCCCACGCCGACGATCTTCTGGAGGTGCTTGGGACCGGCCAGGGTGCCGGAGACCGAGACCTCCTGACCGTCCGACAGGGTGCCGCGCACGGTGACCACGTTGCGGTGGTCCGGGGACTCGGAGCTGGTGGTCAGGCGGACCTCGACGCCGCGCTCCTGCGCGAACAGCGGGGCGTTGACGTAGGAGACCGTCTCGTCGACGACGTCCTCGAAGACACCCTTGAGCGCGGAGAGTTCGAGCACCTTGACGTCGTGCTGGGTGATCTCGCCGCAGACCTCGACGTCGAGGCGCACCGCCACCTCGCCCGCGAGGGCGGTGAAGATGCGGCCGAGCTTCTCGGCGAGCGGCAGACCGGGACGGACGTCCTCGGCGATGACACCGCCCTGGACGTTGACCGCGTCCGGCACGAGCTCGCCGGCGAGCGCGAGACGCACCGACTTGGCGACGGAGATGCCGGCCTTCTCCTGGGCCTCGTCCGTGGACGCGCCGAGGTGCGGGGTGCAGACGACCTGGTCGAGCTCGAAGAGCGGGGAGTCCGTGCAGGGCTCCTTCGCGTACACGTCGAGACCGGCGCCGGCGACGCGGCCCTCCTTGATGGCCGAGTACAGCGCGGCCTCGTCCACGATCCCGCCGCGGGCGGCGTTGACGATGCGGACGGACGGCTTCACCTTGTGCAGGGCCTCGTCACCGATGAGACCGAGGGTCTCGGGGGTCTTGGGCAGGTGCACGGTGATGAAGTCGGCGACTTCGAGGAGCTCGTCCAGCGTCAGCATCTTGACGCCCATCTGGGCGGCGCGCGCGGGCTGCACGTAGGGGTCGTAGGCCACGATCTTCATGCCGAAGGCCGACATGCGCTGGGCGACCAGGACGCCGATGCGGCCGAGGCCGACGACGCCGAGGGTCTTCTCGCTGAGCTCGACGCCCGTGTACTTGTTCCGCTTCCACTCGCCGTTCTTCAGGGCGGTGTTGGCCTGCGGGATGTTGCGGGCGGTGGCGACGAGCAGACCGCAGGCGAGCTCGGCGGCGGTGACGATGTTGGAGGTCGGGGCGTTCACGACCATCACGCCGGCCTTGGTGGCGGCGGAGACGTCGACGTTGTCGAGACCGACACCGGCGCGCGCGACGACCTTCAGCTTCTTGGCGGCGGCGATCGCCTCGGCGTCCACCTTGGTGGCGGAGCGGACGAGGATCGCGTCGACGTCGACGATCGCGGGGAGCAGCTCGGCGCGGTCGGCGCCGTTGACGTGCCGGATCTCGAAGTCCGGACCGAGCGCGTCCACCGTGGCGGGCGACAGCTCTTCGGCGATGAGTACGACAGGTTTCGAGCTCACGTGGGTCATCCTCACAAGTCCAGTGCGGACGGCCGTCCCGACGGCCGCAGGCGGTGGAGGGGGTAGCCGCGTGGAAGACGCACGACACTGTGGGCCTGACGCGTTGTGTTGTGCAGTGTAGTAGCGGATCCGAGCCGGAATTCCGCCTGTACGGAAGGATCACCCGTCCGTGATTGGCCGGGGTGGACAATCCGCGCTACACCAGGCCTACATTCCGGCCATCTCCACCCGTGGGGGCGGTGCGCGGCGGGGCCGGAACGCATCGTCCCGGCCCCGCCGCCCACGGAATCAGCTCTCGTCGCTGTCGACCCAGCTCATCAGCTTGCGCAGCTTCTTGCCGGTGGTCTCCAGCAGGTGGGCCTCGTCGGCCTTCTTGTACTCGTTGTACTTCGGCAGACCCGCCTTGTACTCCGCCATCCAGGTGTTGGCGAACTCGCCGCTCTGGATCTCGGCCAGGACCTTCTTCATCTCGGCCTTGGTGGCGTCGGTGATGACGCGCGGGCCGGTGATGTAGTCGCCCCACTCGGCGGTCTCGGAGACCGACCAGCGCATCTTCTCCAGGCCGCCCTCGTACATGAGGTCCACGATGAGCTTCAGCTCGTGCAGGCACTCGAAGTACGCGATCTCCGGCTGGTAGCCGGCCTCGGTCAGGACCTCGAAACCGGCCTTGACCAGAGCGGAGGCGCCACCGCAGAGGACGGCCTGCTCACCGAACAGGTCGGTCTCGGTCTCCTCGGTGAAGGTCGTCTTGATGACGCCGGCGCGGGTGCCGCCGATGCCGGCCGCGTAGGAGAGCGCCAGGTCGAAGGCCTTGCCGGTGGCGTCCTGCTCGACGGCGGCGATGCACGGAACGCCGCGGCCCTCCTCGTACTGACGGCGGACCAGGTGGCCCGGGCCCTTCGGGGCGACCAGCGCGACGTCGACGTTGGTGGGGGGCTTGATGAAGCCGTACCGGACGTTGAAGCCGTGGCCGAAGAAGAGCGCGTCGCCCTCCTTGAGGTGGTCCTTGATGGACTCCTCGTAGATCTCGGCCTGGAGCGGGTCCGGGGTCAGGATCATGATGACGTTCGCCCACTCGGCGGCCTCCGACACGGAGACGACCTTCAGGCCCTGCTCCTCGGCCTTGGCCTTGGACTTCGAGCCCTCCTTGAGGCCGACGACGACGTCGACGCCGGAGTCACGGAGCGACAGCGCGTGGGCGTGGCCCTGGCTGCCGTAACCGATGACCGCGACCTTGCGGCCCTGGATGATGGACAGGTCGGCGTCGTTCTCGTAGAACAGCTCGGCCACTGGGATATCTCCTTGGTGCGCTGGTGTTGCTCCCACCGTACGGCGGGGAACGGAATCTGAGTTTGTCGGTCTCGCCATTCGAACCGGGGCATTCGAGCCCCGGAGCGCCGCGGCCGGCGACCGCGGCGGGGCGCCGCGGCCGGACGGTGCGGTCAGGCGCTGCGGTCAGGCGCTGCGGTCAGGCGCTGCGGTCGAGCGAGCGCAGGCTGCGGTCCGTGATGGACCGGCCGCCACGCCCTATGGCGATGGTGCCGGACTGCACGAGCTCCTTGATGCCGAAGGGCTCCAGCATCTTGAGCATGGCGCCCAGCTTGTCGGTACCGCCGGTGGCCTCGATGGTGACGGCCTCCGGGGAGACGTCGACCGTCTTGGCGCGGAACAGCTGGACGATCTCGACGATCTGCGAGCGCGTCTCGTTGTCGGCGCGGACCTTCACCAGGACGAGTTCGCGCTCGATGGCGTTGTGCGGCTCCAGCTCGACGATCTTGAGCACGTTGACCAGCTTGTTGAGCTGCTTGGTCACCTGCTCCAGCGGGAGGTCCTCCACGTTCACGACGATGGTGATGCGGGAGATGTCGGGGTGCTCGGTGACGCCGACCGCGAGGGAGTCGATGTTGAACCCGCGGCGGGAGAACAGCGCGGCGATCCGGGCGAGGATGCCGGGCGTGTTCTCGACCAGGACGGAGAGCGTGTGCTTGGACATGTGAGGCGTTCTCTCTCTCAGGCTCTCTCGGCTCAGTCGTCTTCGTTGTCGCCGAAGTCGGGGCGGACGCCCCGGGCTGCCATGACCTCGTCGTTGGAGGTGCCGGCGGCGACCATCGGCCACACCATGGCGTCCTCGTGGACGATGAAGTCGATCACGACCGTGCGGTCGTTGATCGCGTTGGCCTCGGCGATGACCTTGTCCAGGTCCGCCGGGTCCTCGCAGCGCAGCGCGACGCAGCCCATGGCCTCGGACAGCTTGACGAAGTCCGGGACGCGGGTGCCCTTGCGGGGCGCGACGGACTCGCCGAGCTGGGAACCGACGGTGTCGTGGCCGGTCTCGTCCGCGTGCAGCACGGTGTTGGAGTACCGCTGGTTGTAGAACAGGGTCTGCCACTGGCGGACCATGCCCAGCGCACCGTTGTTGATGATCGCGACCTTGATCGGGATGTTGTTCAGGGCGCAGGTGACCAGTTCCTGATTGGTCATCTGGAAGCAGCCGTCGCCGTCGATCGCCCAGACGGTGCGCTCCGGCATGCCGACCTTGGCGCCCATCGCGGCCGGGACCGCGTAGCCCATGGTTCCGGCGCCGCCGGAGTTCAGCCAGGTGCGGGGCTCCTCGTACTTGACGAAGTGCGAGGCCCACATCTGGTGCTGGCCGACGCCCGCGGCGAAGATCGTGCTCTTCGGCGCGAGCGCGCCGATCCGCTCGATGACCTGCTGCGGCGACAGCATGCCGTCCTCGGGCAGGTCGTAGCCCAGCGGGTAGGTCTCGCGCCAGCGGTTGAGGTCCTTCCACCAGGCGGTGTAGTCGCCCGCGTTGCCCTCGGTGTGCTCGGCCTGGACGGCCTGGATCAGGTCGGCGATGACCTCGCGGGCGTCGCCGACGATCGGGACGTCGACCTCGCGGTTCTTGCCGATCTCCGCGGGGTCGATGTCCGCGTGGATGACCTTGGCGAACGGCGCGAAGCTGTCCAGCTTGCCGGTGACGCGGTCGTCGAAGCGGGTGCCGAGCGCGATCAGCAGGTCCGACTTCTGGAGCGCGGTGACGCCGGTGACGCTGCCGTGCATGCCCGGCATGCCGACGTGCAGCGGGTGGCTGTCGGGGAAGGAGCCGAGGGCCATCAGGGTGGTGCAGACCGGGACGCCGGTCAGCTCGGCGAGGACCTTCAGTTCGGCCGTGGCGCCGGACTTCATGACGCCGCCGCCGACGTACAGGACCGGGCGCTTGGCCTGACAGATGAGCTTGGCGGCCTCGCGGATCTGCTTGGCGTGCGGCTTGGTGACCGGCCGGTAGCCGGGCAGGTCCATGGACGGCGGCCAGGAGAAGGTGGTCTTCGCCTGGAGGGCGTCCTTGGCGATGTCCACCAGGACCGGCCCGGGGCGGCCGCTGGCGGCGATGTGGAAGGCCTCGGCGATCGTCCGCGGGATGTCCTCGGCCTTGGTGACCAGGAAGTTGTGCTTGGTGATCGGCATCGTGATGCCGACGATGTCCGCCTCCTGGAAGGCGTCCGTGCCGATCGCCTTGGAGGAGACCTGGCCGGTGATGGCGACGAGCGGGACGGAGTCCATGTGCGCGTCGGCGATCGGGGTGACCAGGTTGGTGGCACCCGGGCCCGAGGTGGCCATGCACACGCCGACCTTGCCGGTGGCCTGTGCGTAGCCGGTGGCGGCGTGTCCGGCACCCTGCTCGTGGCGGACCAGGATGTGACGGACCTTCTTGCTGTCCATCATCGGGTCGTACGCGGGGAGGATGGCGCCGCCCGGGATGCCGAAGACGGTGTCGCACCCCACCTCTTCGAGAGAGCGGATGAGGGACTGGGCGCCCGTGACGTGCTCAACTGCGGTGGGCTGGTGTCCACCCGTACGGGGCCGCGGCTGCGGATGGTGGGCCCCGGTGGCCTGCTCGGTCATCGGCATTCTCTTCTCGAAGCTGAGGGTTTTACGAGGGGCGGGGATCCCCCGGATCAGGGCCGGGGGCGTGTGCCAGTGCAACAAAAAACCCCTCGTGCCTGGTGGCAAGCGAGGGGAGCGCGTCGGTAGCGTTGAGCGGGGACATGGTGGTCCCAGCTTCAGCCGACGCGCTTTCCAAGTACGAGAATTCGGGTGCGCATGGCACTGACCCTCCCTCCGGCGGGAGGTCGATGTCAAGCGGGTGGGACGGGCGTCTCATTATTTGAGCCTCTACGGATGACCATCGAACCACCGGACGAGCCACCGGCCAAGGCCGGCTGGGCCGTACCGCCCGGTACTGGGAACGTACCCCTCACGAGCGCGCGGCGCAGCCTGTATTCGTCGAGTGGTCCGGAGAAGGCCGCTCCCTGGCCGTGGGTGCACCCCATGGCCCGCAGGGCCAGCACCTGCTCGGGCAGGTCCAGGCCGTCCGCCACGGACTGCATGCCCAGGTCATTTGCGATACGCAACAATCCGGCGGTGATCTTGTGCAGCCGGGCGGACTCGACCACCCCCTCGACCAGGCCCCGGTCGAGCTTGAGGAGGTCCACGGGGAGCCTGCGGAGGGCGCTGATGGCCGCGTAGCCGCTGCCGAAGCCGTCCAGGGCGATCCGGACGCCGAGCCGGTGCAGGGCCGTCAGGCGGCGCTCCAGCTCGTCGAAGGGCACTCTGGGGTCGGAGGCGGCGAGTTCCAGCACCAGCGCCCCGGAGGGCAGTCCGTGCCGGGCCAGCAGCGCCTCCACGGAACCGCGGGGCAGGGAGCGGTCGAGCAGCCGCTGCGCGGTCATCCGTACGGCCACTGGTACGTCGTGTCCCGCCCGATGGCGCTCGGCGGCCCGCTCGACGGCCTCTTCCAGCAGCCAGCGGCCCAGTTCGGTGGTGCGGGCGGCGTCCTGCCCGGCGGACCCGGTCTCGCCCTGCTCGGCCACCCGGAGGAATTCGGCCGGCGTGAAGAGGATCCCCTGGGCGGAGCGCCAGCGGGCCTGGGCGGCCACCGCGGTGACCTCGCCGGTTGCCAGCGAGACCACGGGCTGGTGCAGCAGGGCGAACTCGCCCTCGTGGAGCGCGGTGCGCAGCCGGCCCGCCAGCTCGGCCTTGCGGACGACCTCGGCCTGCATCTGGGGGGCGTACAGCTCGACGCGGTCCTTGCCGCCGGCCTTGGCCCGGTACATCGCCAGATCCGCGTTGCGCATCAGGTCCGAAGGGGTGATGCCGGGGTCGGCGAACGCCACGCCGATGCTGGCGGCGACCCGTACCTCGCTGCCCGCGATGCGGTAGGGCTGGGAGAGGGTGCTGCGCAGCCGCTCGGCGATCTCGTGCACCTGGTACTCGCGGGCGCTGCGGTCGCGGCTGCCGTCGCCGAGGATCAGGGCGGCGAACTCGTCCCCGCCGAGCCGGGCGGCGGTGTCCCCCGCCCGGACGGCGTCCTGGAGGCGGCGGGCGGCCTCGACGAGCAGTTCGTCGCCGGCCTGGTGGCCGATGGTGTCGTTGACCGCCTTGAAGCCGTCGAGGTCGATGAAGAGAACGGCGGTGCTGTGGTCCCCGGCCCGGCGGCCGGTGAGCGCCTGGCGCACCCGGCGGGTGAACAGGGCCCGGTTGGGCAGGTCGGTCAGCGGGTCGTGTTCGGCGCTGTGCTGGAGCTGGGCCTGGAGGCGGACCCGCTCGGTGACGTCCCGGCTGTTGAGGATGAGCCCGCCCTGGTGCCGGTTGACGGTGGACTCCACGTTGAGCCATTCGCCGCTGCCCGATTCGAACCGGCACTCGATGCGGGTGGTGGGCTCCTCGGCGGGCGGCGCGGCCAGGAAGCGGCGTACCTCGTGCACCACGCGTCCGAGGTCGTCGGGGTGGATCAGGCTGGCCAGCTCGCTGCCGATCAGCTCCTCCGCCTCGCGGCCGTAGACCCCGGCCGCGGCGGGGCTGACGTAGCGCAGGGTCCCGGTGGGCGCGGCGATCATGATGACGTCGCTGGATCCCTGGACCAGGGAGCGGAAGTGGTTCTCCTTCTGGGCCAGTTCCTGGGTGAGCGCGATGTTGTCGAGGAGCATGATGCCCTGCCGGATGACGAGGGCGAGGACCACGGTGCAGCCGGTGAAGACGACCATCCGGTCGACCTTCCGGCCGTCGACGACGTTGTAGAGGATGCCGAGGGTGCACACGGCGGCGGCGAGGTAGGGGGTGAGGGCGGGCAGCGAGCCGGTGATGGGACGGCTGTGGGGCCGTTCGACCCGCGGGGGCGGCACCCGGTCGGCGCCGTCGGGCCGGCGGGCACCCCAGGGCGCGTAGGCGAGCAGCAGGGAGCCCGCGAACCAGCCGGCGTCGAGGATCTCGCCGGAGCGGTAGGTGGTGTTCAGCAGCGGCGAGGTGAACAGCGCGTCGCTCAGGACGGTCAGGGCGAGCGCGGCGATGGCCGTGTTGACGGCGGAGCGGTTGTTCGCGGACCGCCGGAAGTGCAGGACCAGGACCATCGAGACGAGCGCGATGTCCAGGAGCGGGTAGGCGAGCGAGAGCGCGGCGCGCGGGACGCTGCCGGGCGCTCCGGACTGGGCGGTGCGCGCGGCGTTGGCGAGGGCCAGGCTCCACGAGAGGGTCAGGAGCGAGCCGCCGATGAGCCAGGAGTCCAGCCCGAGGCAGACCCAGCCGGCCCGGGTGACGGGGCGCTTCGCGAGGACGAGCAGGCCCACGATGGCGGGCGGGGCGAAGCAGAGGAAGGCGAAGTCGGCGAGCGAGGGCTCGGGGACCTTCTGGCCGAGGATGACCTCGTACCAGCCCCAGACGGCGTTCCCTAGGGCTCCCATGAGCGAGGAGAACGCGAACATCAGCCAGGCGGGGCGCTCACGCCGGTCGATCGTCCTGGCGTAGTGGTAGCAGGAGACGGCGGCCAGTAACCCCGCCGTGCTGAGGCCGAAGTCGCCCATGACCTTGGCGAGTTCCTCGGACCCCCAGCCGAGGGCGGCTCCCACGGCGTACCCGCCGCTGACCACCGCGAGGAGGAGCTGCGCCGCCAGGCCCCCGCCGCCGCCCGCCACGGGCGGCCGGGTCAGCAGCGCCGCCCCCGGGGGGTTCACCGGTCCCCCTCGCCGGCTGGTTCCGGCGCGCCCCATCGTCGCCTCCGGCGGCTCTGCCGCATCGGATCCTTCGTCCATTGGCCGTGCATCGCCCGTCGCCCCCCAAAGTGTCCGATCACTCCCCAGCGCCAGACGTACGTGGCGCAGCCCCTGGTTCCGGACGATACACCACTTTCGTCACTCAGCGACATAGGCTCTCTACTCTGCGTCACCATCAAGAGCGTGATGGACACCACGCGCATACGGGTGGTTGCGGAGTGTGTGCGGCGGGGTCTGGCCCGTGACCAGGACGGTGTTGTCCACGGGCTCCCCGGCGGCGAACCGGGTGAGCTGGCGGGCGACGAGCCGCTTCGCCCTGGGTTCGAACGCCGAGCTGCTGCCGCCCACATGAGGTGTGATCAGCACGTTCGGGGCGTGCCAGAGGGGGTGGCCCGGCGGCAGCGGTTCGGGGTCGGTGACGTCGAGCGCGGCGTGCAGCCGGCCGGGGCGCAGTTCGGCCAGGAGGGCCTCGGTGTCGACGACGGGGCCGCGCGCGACGTTCACGAGCAGGGCCCCGTCCTTCATCCGGGCGAGGAAGCCGGTGCCGGCCAGGCCCCGGGTGTCCTCGGTCAGGGGGGTGCAGAGGATCACCACGTCCGCGTCCGGCAGCAGGCGGGGCAGGTCGGCGAGGGCGTGCACCGGGCCGTGCGGGGCCTCGCGGGCGGAGCGGGCCACACGGGTGACGGTCCCGCATTCGAACGGGAGCAGCCGGTCCTCGACGGCCGCGCCGATCGACCCGTAGCCGACGATCAGGACGGCCTTGTCGGCGAGTGCCCCGTAGAAGCCGCCGTGCCACTCCTCGCGGTCCTGGCCGCGCACCATGCCGGGGATGCCGCGCAGGGAGGCGAGCGTCAGGGTGAGGGCGAGCTCGGCGGTGCTGGCCTCGTGGACGCCGCGGGCGTTGCAGACCCGGACCCCGGCGGGCAGGCCGTCGAGGCCGCCGGCGAGGTGGTCGATGCCCGCGGTGAGCGTCTGGACGACCCGCAGGGCGGACATTCCGGCGAGCGGGCGCAGGGTGACGGTCCGGGACTTCATGTACGGCGTGACGTAGAAGACACAGTCGGCGGGGTCGGCCGGGAACGATTCCTCACCGTCCCACCGTCGGTAGCGGAAGGAGGTGGGGAGACCCTCGATCTCCTCGGCGGGGAAGGGGAGCCAGACGTCCCCGGTCGCAGCAGTCATGATCACGAGGCTATGCGAAGGGAACTGGATCAAGCCGTTACTTTGAGGTCCGTACCGGGAGGGGGACGCAGGGGTGGAGCGCAGGGCGATCGGGGCCGGGCCGCTGACGGTCGGGGCCATCGGGCTCGGGTGCATGCCGATGAGCTGGGCCTACGCGCCTTCGCGACGCCGGGGCGAGGAGTCGCTGCGGACCGTGCACACGGCGCTGGACCTGGGGGCCAACCTCCTGGACACGGCTGACCTGTACGGGCCGTTCACCAACGAGCTGGTGGTCGGGCGGGTGCTGCGGGAGCGGCGGGCGGAGGCCTTCGTGTCCGCCAAGGTGGGGCTGCGCGCCGGTGAGCAGCACGTGGTGGCCGACGGGCGGCCGGGGTACGTGCGACGGGCGTGCGACGCCTCGCTGCGGCGGCTGCGGACCGACGTCATAGACCTGTACCAGTTGCACCGGGTGGATCCGGACGTGCCGGTGGAGGAGACCTGGGGCGCCATGGCGGAGCTGGTCGGCGCGGGGAAGGTGCGGGCGCTGGGGTTCTGCGCGCTGGGCGCCGGGGCCGGGCCGGGGGCCGGTCGGCGCGGGGACCGGGGCTACCGGTCGACGGTGCGGCAGCTGGAGCGGGTCCAGCAGGTGTTCCCGGTGACCGCGGTGCAGGCGGAGCTGTCGGTGTGGTCGCCGGAGGCCGCGTGGCAGCTGCTGCCGTGGTGCGCGGCACGGGGTGTGGGGGTGCTGGCGGCGATGCCGCTGGGGAGCGGGTTCCTGACGGGGACGCTGACGCCCGGGCAGGGGTTCGAGGACGCGGACGTGCGGGCGCGGCACCCTCGGTTCACGGCGCACGCCATGGCCTCGAACCAGGTGCTGGTGGCGGCGCTGCGGCGGGTGGCGCTGCGGCACGGGCCGGAGGTCACGGCGGCGCAGGTGGCGCTGGCGTGGGTGCTGGCGCAGGGGCCGCACGTGGTACCGGTGCCGGGGGCGGAGCGGGCGCACTGGGCCGCCGAGAACGCCCGGGCGGCGGAAGTGCGGCTGACGGCCGGGGAACTGGCCGAGATCGCGGCGCTGCCGGCCGCGGTGGGTGCCTGGGACTGACCCGACGGGCGGGGCGCCGGACGGTCGGGCCCGATCCCGCACAACCACTCGATCGGGTGTACGACCGCTGGAACTTCCGGATGTGCCGGACCTGTTGAGAGGGATGAAAGGCGGGATCGGCGGACCGGAGGGGAGCGGGACCATGCGATACGGAAGGAACCGGCGGGGCGGGAGCGGGGCGTACGCGGGCGGGGCGGCCGGGGGCGGGGCGGCCGGGGCTCCGGGCGGCGGGATCGTGGGGACGGGGGACGGCGGGGCGCGGGGCCCCGGTGCGGGGCGCCGCACCGGATCGGGGCCGCCCGGGCGGGGCGCGGCGGTGGCGCTCGCGCTGGCGGGGTGCGGGGCCTTGCTGACGGCCGGCTGCTCCTCCGGCGGTGTGCCGCCGGGGGCGGGCGGCTCCCCGCCCGGGTCGCCGCCGGAGACGGCGTCGCCGGGGCCTTCGGGGACGGCTCAGGATCCGGCGGTACCCCCGGCCCGGGGCTCGGTGACGGTGTCGGGGGAGGTGGCCGAGGGCCTGGAGTCCCCCTGGGGGGTGGCCCCGCTGCCGGGCGGGGACCTGCTGGTCGCCTCCCGCGACAAGGGCACCATCAGCCGTGTCCGGACGGACACGGGAGCCGTGACGCAGATCGGCAGGGTGCCCGGGGTCGCGCCGGGCGGGGAGGGCGGGCTGCTGGGCCTGGCCCTGTCCCCCACGTTCGCCTCGGACCGGCTGGTGTACGCGTACTTCACGACCGAGTCCGACAACCGCATCGCCCGGATGCGGTACGACGAGCAGAGGCAGCCGGGGCAGCAGCTGGGCGCGCCCGACACGGTGCTGCGGGGCATCCCCAAGGGCGTCGTCCACAACGGCGGCCGGATCGCCTTCGGGCCGGACCGGATGCTCTATGCGGGCACCGGCGAGACCGGGGACACGGCACTGGCCCAGGACAGGAAGTCGCTGGGCGGCAAGATCCTGCGGATGACCCCGGACGGACAGCCGGTGCACGGCAATCCGGAGGCCGATTCCGTCGTGTACTCGTACGGGCACCGCAATGTGCAGGGCCTCGCCTGGGACAAGGACAAACGGCTCTGGGCGGCCGAGTTCGGCCAGAACACCTGGGACGAGCTGAACCTGATCGAGCCGGGCGGCAACTACGGCTGGCCGGAGGCGGAGGGGAAGGCAGGCCGGGCGGGGCTGCGTGATCCGGTGGCGGTGTGGAAGCCGGACGAGGCCTCGCCGAGCGGGATCGCCTGGGCGCAGGGGTCGGTGTGGATGGCCGGGCTGAAGGGCGAGCGGCTGTGGCGGATCCCGTTGCGGGGCGCCGTACCCGCGGCGGAGCCGGAGGCCTTCCTGCAGGGGAAGTACGGGCGGCTGCGGACGGTGGTGTCCCTCGGCGGGGACCGCTTGCTGCTGGTCACGAGCGAGACAGACGGGCGCGGGTCGCCTGAGGCCGGCGACGACAGGGTCCTGACCCTGACGGTGCGCTGAACCGAGTGGCCCCGGAGGGGGCGGAGAGGCACGGTGGGCACGGTGTTCGACGCGATCCAGGAGCTCTTCAACCCTGGTTCCCGGCATGCGCGCGAGGAGCGCGAACGGCTGGAGCTGTCCCGGACCGACGTCGGTGACGGCGATCCGGGACGGGGCCCGATAGACCTCGGCTCCGGCCGGGTGCTCATACGGCCCCGGAAGGACCGGCCGGAGGGGGAGGCGGACGCGTCCTAGCCACGGCCCGCCGGGGTGGCGGGCTCCGGCACCGCGGGGGTGAACAGACGCAGCCTGTGGGCGAGTGCGGCGGCCTCGCCCCGGCCGGCGACGCCCAGCTTGGCCAGGATGTTCGAGACGTGCACGCTGGCCGTCTTCGGGGAGATGAAGAGTTCCTCGGCGATCTGCCGGTTGGTGCTGCCCGTGGCGACCAGGCGCAGGACGTCGCGCTCGCGGCTGGTCAGGCCGAGGGCCTCCAGGGGGTCCTCGGTGTGCCGGTCGGGCCGGTCGGCGCCGGTGTGGTCGGCGGTCAGCGGGAGCCGGGCGCGCTGGGCGAGCAGGGCCAGCTCCTCGCGGAGCCGGCGGGCGCCGAGCCGGTCGGCGGCGGCGTGGGCGTCGCGCAGCAGGCAGGCGGCCTCCTCGCGGTCGGCGCCGCGGGCCAGCATCGCCTCGGCGAGGCGGTGGCGGGCCCGGGCCAGCAGGTAGGGGCGCTGGAGGGGGCGGACGGCGGCCTCCACCGCGGTCCAGTCGGCGAGGGTGTCGCGTCCCTCGGCGCGCAGCAGTTCGGCCCGCAGGTACTCGGCGTGGGCGCTCCACACGGGTGCCGGGGTGGGCAGGTCCCTGGCACCGGTGCGCAGGACCGTCAGGGCCGCCTCACGGCCCTCGTCGGCGGCGGGCAGGCCGCGGGCGTCGGCCTCGGCGGAGGCGGAGGCCAGGAGCAGCGGCCAGGCGTAGCGGTGCTGGCCGAGCGCGAACCCGAGGGCGACGGCTTCGGCGGTCTCGGCGCGGACGTCGGCGATGCGGCCTTCTCCCTCGGCGATGCCGATCGCCAGCCGGTAGAGCGGCAGCCGGTGCTGGGGCTGGGCGTCGTGGGTGCCGAAGTGGGTGTGGGCGGCGGCCAGCTGGTGGGCGGCCTCGGTCAGTTCGCCGCGGGCCAGGGCCAGGTGGACCAGGTGTGCGGCGGCGGTGCCGCGCGGGGGTGCGCCCTGGCCGTCACGCAGGGTGCGGCGGGCCTCCGTGGCCGCCTCGTCCCAGCGACCGAGGCTGTACAGGCTCTCGGCCATGTTGCCGCGTAGCCAGGCCTCGGTGTCCAGGAGCCGGGATTTGGCGACGAGCCGGATCCCTTGTTCGGCCAGTTCCACCGCTTCGCGGGACCGGCCGAGTCCTTCGAGTTGAGAGCTGAGGTTGATGTGAGCACGACCGGCGAGCAGGGTGAATCCGAGTTCCGAGGCACGGACCAGGACGTCGTGGATCTCGGCGAGTCCGGCGTCCGGGTCACCGGAGTCGGCGAGCAGGCTGCCGTGGGTGATCCGGGCGTTGAGCTCGGTCTCCTCGGCTCCGACCATCCGCGCGTACTCGACGGCGCGTTCGGCGGCCACGAGGTTGGCGGGGCCGGGGTTGTGGAGCATGCCCCAGCCGGCGGCGCGGACCAGGACGTCGGCGTGCACCTGGGACGGGGGCAGCCCCTTGACCAGTTCCTGCGCCCTGGCGATCTCCTCCCAGCCGTCGCCCCGGGCGAGGTTGGCCACCAGCCGGGAGCGCTCGGTCCAGAACCAGGCGGCGCGCAGCGGGTCGGAGCCGTCCTCGTCGAGGATCCGCAGGGCGAGCTTGACGAGCTTCAGGGCGCGTTCCCGTTCGCCGCCGAACCGGGCGGCGACGGTGGCCTCGGCGAACAGGTCGAGGCGCTGGAGCGGGGTGGTCTCGGGGTCGCAGCCGCAGGGCGGGTACACGTCGGTGTAGTCCGCGGGGCGCAGTTCGTCGCGGACCTCTTCGGGGGTGCTCTCCCACAGTTCCATGGCGCGCTCCAGCAGGCTGAGCTGCTCGGAGTAGGCGTGGCGGCGGCGGGCGGTGACGGAGGCGGCGAGGACGGCGGGCAGGGCCTTGGCCGGGCTGTTCGCCGCGTACCAGTAGTTGGCGAGCCGGATGACCCGTTCCTCGGCGCGGACCAGGCTCTCGTCGGCCTCCATGGCCTCGGCGTAGCGCCGGTTGACGCGGGCGCGCTCGCCGGGGAGCAGGTCGTCGCTGACGGCCTCGCGGACGAGCGAGTGGCGGAAGCGGTAGCCGTCGCCGTCGGAGGTGGCGAGGAGGATGTTGGCGCCGACGGCCGCGCGCAGGGCCTCGATCAGTTCGTCCTCGCCGAGCTGGACCACGGCGCGCAGCAGGGCGTACTCGACGGTGGAGCCGCCCTCGGCGACGACGCGCACCACGCGCTGGGCGGCGTCGGGGAGGACTTCGACGCGGACGAGCAGGAGGTCGCGCAGGGATTCGGTGAGCCCGGTGCGGCAGCCGCTCTCGCGGGAGGCCACGAGTTCCTCGACGAAGAAGGCGTTGCCGTCGGAGCGGTCGAAGACGGAGTCCACGAAGCTCTCTTCGGGCTCGCTGGCGAGGATCCCGGCGAGCTGGCGGCGGACCTCGGCCCGGTTGAAGCGGCGCAGTTCGATCCGCTGGACGGTGCGCAGCCGGTCGAGTTCGGCGAGGAGGGGGCGCAGGGGGTGGCGGCGGTGGATGTCGTCGGCCCGGTAGGTGGCGACGAGGACGAGGCGGCCGCTGCCGAGGGTGCGCAGGAGGTAGGCGAGCAGGTGCCGGGTGGAGGTGTCGGCCCAGTGGAGGTCTTCGAGGACGAGGACGACGGTGCGGTGGGCGGCGAGGCGTTCCAGCATCCTGGCCGTCAGCTCGAAGAGCCGGGCGGTGCTCTCCTCGTCGTGCGGGCCGCGGGGGGTCTCGCCGAGTTCGGGGAGGATCCGGGCGAGTTCGTCCTCCTGGCCGGCGGCCGCGGCGGCGAGTTCGTCGGGCAGCTGGCGGAGGAGGGTGCGCAGGGCGGTCGAGAACGGGGCGAAGGGAAGCCCCTCCGCCCCGATTTCCACGCATCCTCCGACGGCCACCACTGCTCCGTGGCGGGCGGCCTCGCCGAGGAACTCCTCCGTCAGCCTGGTCTTGCCGACGCCCGCCTCTCCGCCGATGAGCAGGGCCTGCGGCTCCTGTCCGGCAGCGCGTTCCAGGGCGTCGACGAGTGCGGCCAGTTCGTCGGCTCGGCCGACGAACACCGGGCTGACGGATCTGGTTTCCACACCGCCGAGGATCGCACAGAGGTGCGGGTTGGCGGCACTGCTTATCGCTGCGCTTCTCATCACGCGTCAGCTCGTCCGGTCCGCGGCGCTGTTTACGCGGCGCGGGTGAAGAGGCTGCGGTGTCCTCTCGCCGTCCTTTCGGATTCCTGGCCGCGAGAGGCGCGGTCGGCCTTCTTGGCCTGCTGGACCATCCGGAAGCGGTCGGCCTCGCGGATGAGGTCGGCGCGGCGGGCGGTGGCCATCTCGTACTCGAACATCTCGTACTCCCTTGTCGCGTTTCTCCGGCACCTCGTTCGGTGTGATCCAAGATTCGCTTCCCAGAGGGGTCCGCCGCATGGGGCTCATGCCGCATCTCTGCGGCGCGGGGGGCCTTAGTACCGGACCCAGGATCCCCGGAGGGACTTAGGTCCGGCCTGAGAGGGAGTGGAGAGGCAGTGGAGCGGGCGTAAGGCGGTGCCTACTGGGCGGCCGTCGGGAGGGCCACGAGGAGGTCGAAGTACATGAGGCCGAACACCAGGACGCCGAGGACGCCGAGGGCGACGGCGGCCCAGGAGACGGAGCGGACCCAGACCGGCAGGACCCGGCCGGGGGTACCGAAGGCGGGGCGGGCCAGGACGAAGGCGGCGAGGAGGAGGGCGAGGGTGGACAGGACACCGTTGACGAGGGCGGTCATGTGCCAGGCGTCGCCGTACAGGGCGGCGATCTTCTCCTTGGCGGTGGTCGCGTTGACCGACTCGATCTGGCCGATGAGCGTCTGGCGTTCGGCGATCACGCGGGACACCCAGCTGCCGCTGAGGGCGACGAGCCCGAGGCCGGCGGCGACGATGGAGGTGGCCGCGGCGCCGACTCCGGAGCCGTGCCCGGAGTCCTCCCCGTCCGCCGCGTCCTCGTCGAACTCCGCGTCCTCGTCCCCGGCGGCCCCGGCCTCGGCCGCGGCCGGGGTCTCGGTCGCGGCCGCGGCCTCGACGGCCGGCTCGGCGGCCCCGTCGGCGGGGGCGGCCCCTTCGGCCGCGGTGGTGGCGGCCGCGGTGTCCGGCGCCGCCTGCTCCCCGGCGGCGTCCGTCTCGGCGGCGGTCGGGGCGAGGGTCTTCGTGGTGTCCATGGCGGGCACCGTAGGCGGCGTTTCTGAGAGGTTCCTGAGAGGGCTCACGGCGTGGGCCCGGTGGCGGGCCGCGGGCTCCGGGCGGCGCCCGCGGCCCCGGCGGCTACACGGCGGGGGTGGCGGTCCATTCGTGGGCCAGGAGCGACCAGACCTCGGTGTCCTGGCGGACGCCCCGGTGGAGGTGGTTCTGCCGCATGACGCCCTCGCGGGTCATGCCGAGGCGTTCGGCGACCGCGATGCTCTTCTTGTTGCCGGTGGCCACGTGCCATTCCACGCGGTGCATGCCGCGCTCGCGCACGGCCCAGTCGATCAGGACCCGGCAGGCCTTGGTGACCAGGCCCCGGCCGGCTCCGGCGGGCTCCATCCAGCAGCCGACCTCGCAGTTGCCGGAGGCGGCGTCGAAGCTCGGGAAGAGGACCCCGCCGACGAGGGTGCCGTCCACGCGGATGCCGTACAGGCGGCGTCCGTCGGCGGCCGCGGACTCAGCGTTCGCGCCGAGCAGGCGGCGGGCGGATTCGAGGTCGGTGGCGCGGTCCGGGAAGCCCACGTACTGGCCGATGAACTCGCGGCCGCGGTCGATGTGGGCCAGGAACTCCTCGGCGTGCCAGATCTCCAGCGGGAACAGCTGGGCGTCGTCGGCGAGGTCTATCGCGAACATGCGTGCTTCCTTGCGGCTCGTAACCGGTCAGCGGGACAGGGGGGCCGAGGGCGCGTGGTCCGCGTCCGGCCGCTGCGTCGGAAGTGTCGCACGGGGGCGGCACTCCGGGGGTTCGATGCTGATGCGGGGCAGCAGGCGGTCCAGGCGGCGGGGTATCCACCAGTTCGCCCCGCCGAGCAGGTGCATGAGGGCGGGGACGAGCAGGGTGCGCAGGACGAAGGCGTCGAGCGCGACGGCGGCCGCGAGGGCGATGCCGAACATCGCGATGAGGCGGTCGCCGCTGAGCACGAACGCCAGGAAGACGGAGATCATGATGACGGCGGCGGAGTTGATCACGCGGCTGGTCTCGGCGAGTCCCACCCGGACGGCCCGCCGGTTGTCACCGGTCTCCAGCCATTCCTCGTACATCCGGCTGACCAGGAACACCTGGTAGTCCATGGAGAGCCCGAACAGCACGGACACCATGATCACCGGGAGGAAGGGTTCGATCGGGCCGGCGCTGCCCAGGCCCATCAGCTCGCTCCCCCAGCCCCATTGGAAGATCACGACGACCACGCCGAAGGAGGAGGCGACGGCCGCGACGTTCATGGCGGCCGCCTTGAGCGGGATGCCGAGGGAGCGGAAGGCCAGCAACAGCAGCAGGCAGCCCAGGGCGATGACCACCCCGACGAAGAGGGGCAGCTTGCCGACGATCACGCCGGCGAAGTCGTCGTAGCCGGCCGTCACCCCGCCGACGTGGGCCTCCATGGTGCTGCCCTGCGCGGCGCGCGGGATGACGTCCCGGCGCAGGGTGTCGACCAGCTCGCTCGTGGCCCGGGACTGCGGCGCGGAGCGCGGTACGACCGTCAGGACGGCGGTGTCCGCGCTGCGGTTGAAGACGGCGGGACCGACGGAGGCGACGTTCCCGGTGGTGCGCAGGGCCTCGGTCAGCCGGTCGACGGCGACGTGGTCGCCGGCCCCGTCGAGGCGGGCGACGATCGCCAGCGGGCCGTTCGTACCGGGCCCGAACCCCTCGGCCAGCAGGTCGTACGCCTTGCGGGTGGTGGATCCGGCCGGGTTGTTGCCCTGGTCGGAGGTGCCGAGGTGGAGCGAGAGGGTGGGCAGCGCCAGCACAAGCATGACCAGCGTGGCGAGCAGGCCGAGCGGCTTGGGGTGGCGCTCCACGAAGGCGGACCAGCGGGCGGCGAATCCCGTCGGCGACTCCGCGCGGGGGCCGTCGGCGGCGAGCCTGCGGCGTTCGCGGCGCGAGAGGGCCCGGGGGCCTATGTACGAGAGGAGGGCGGGCAGCAGGGTGACGGAGGCCGCCACCGTGAGCACCACGGTGAGGGAGGCGGCCAGCGCGACGCCGTCGAGGAAGTTCAGCCGCAGCACCAGCATGCCGAGCAGGGCGATGCAGACGGTGGCCCCGGCGAAGACGACGGCCCGGCCCGTGGTGGCGACGGCGTTCTCGGCGGCCTCGGCGACGGTGAGCCCGCGGGTCAGTCCCTTGCGGTGCCGGGTGACGATGAACAGGGCGTAGTCGATGCCGACGCCCAGGCCCACGAGGGTGCCCAGCATCGGCGCGAAGTCGGCGACGGGCATGGCGTGCCCGAGGAGGGTGATCCCGAAGTAGGCGCTGCCCACGCTCACCAGGGCGGTCGCGATGGGCAGCAGGCTCGCGGCCAGGGAGCCGAAGGCGAGGAAGAGCACCACCGCGGCGATGAGGACGCCGATGACCTCGGCGAGGTGGGCGCTGGGAGCCTCGGTCAGCCCTATCGCGCGGCCGCCGAGTTCGACCTGGAGACCGTCGGCCAGGGTGGCCGGGTTCCGGACGGTGTCCACGACCGCCTCGGCCTGGGAGCGGGGTACGGAGTCGGCCGGCCGGTCGAAGGTGACGACGGCGTAGGCGGTGCGGCCGTCGGGGCTGATCTGCGCGGCTCCGGCGGGCCCCGGCCCGTAGGGTCCGGCGACCGATCCGACGCCGGGCAGGGCGGCGACGGCGTCCAGGGCCCGGGTCATGCGCCGTTCGACGTCCGGGGTGCGCGCGCTCTGGTGGTCCGGGGTCCGCCACACGATGGTGTCGGTGTCGCCGCCCCGGCCGTGGAAGCCCTCGCGCAGGAGGGCGTTGGCCTTCGCGGACTCCGTGCCGGGGACCTCGTAGTCGTTGGAGAACGCGGTTCCGGCCGCGCCGGCCGCGGCGGCGGTGGCGCCGAGGGCGAGCAGCCAGATCAGGACGGTGACCAGTCGGTGCCGCATGCACCACCGTGCGATTGCTGCCAACGGACGTGCTCCCTGGTGGTTCGGATCTTCAGCGGGAGGCGGCCCGGCGCAAAGAACTCGTGAACTCGTGAACTGCTGGATTTGTGAAGAGACGGGGTGGTCTACACCTCAAAACGCCACGATGTCAGCGTTCGGTGATCGTTGGCCCGTTTCGTGTGCACCGTCACAGGCCCGCACGGGGTCGGGGAGCCTTGGTCAGGGGGTGGACGGGACGGACGGCCGGTCGGAAGGCGGGTCGGTCGGCGGGTCGGCGCGGTAGCCGGGGACCGAGGGCCAGCGCACGGTGAGGACCACCGCGTCCTCCTCGGCGTACCAGGAGTGGTCGACCCCGCGCCCCCAGACCACGTAGTCCCCCTGCTCGGCGAGGACCACGGTCCGTCCGGGGAACTCCAGCCGGAACCGTCCGCTGATGAGGACCTGGAGCGCGGTGCGGTGTTCGCCGGTGACCCACCGGGCGCGTTCCTCGCCCCGGGGATGGACGCCCCACTTGATCTCGACGTCCTCGCTGTGGCGGGGGTCGCCGGTCTCCTTGAAGTGCCCGAGGAGCCAGCCCCGGTCGGCGGCGGCGTCGGGCCCGGCCTTGCCGGTGTAGATCATCGGTTCGTGGTTCACGGGCCGAGGCTATTGCAGTTGTGGAAGCGGACCGGCACCTGGTGAGCTGGCCCGATGACGATGGATCAGGACGAACTGCTGAAGGTGCGCGACCGCTACGACGCGGAAATGCGGCGCGACGCCGTGCCCGACGCCGCGAACGCGCGGGTGGAACGGGTGGGTGCGGTCGTCCGGCAGACCGTGCCGGGGCTGGGCTGGAACGGCGTGCTGTGGTCGGACCTCGACGCGGACACGGCGGACGCGGAGATCGCGGCGCAGGTGGCACACTTCAGGGCCCACGCGGACGCCGGGGGTGACGGGGAGTTCGAGTGGAAGCTCTACTCCCACGACCGGCCCGCCGACCTCGGGGACCGGCTGCGGGCGGCGGGCTTCGTGCCGGAGCCGCCGGAGACCCTACTGGTGGGCCGGACCGGGGACCTCGCCGCGCTGTCGGTGGAACCGCCGGAGGGGATCACCCTTCGGGTGGTCACGGACGAGGCCGGGGTGGACCTGATGATGGAGGTCCACCGGCGGGCCTTCGGCAGGGAGCGGCCGCGGATCCGGGAGCAGATGCTGAACCTGCTGCGGGACGAACCGGACACGATCGAGGCCGTGCTGGCGATGGCCGGCGAGGTTCCCGTCAGCGCGGCCCGCATGGAGATGCGGCCCGGCTGCTCCTTCGCCGGCCTGTGGGGCGGCGGGACCGACCCGCAGTGGCGCGGGCGGGGCATCTACCGCCTGCTGGTGGCCCACCGCGCCCGCGTCGCGGCGGCCCGCGGCATCCCGTACCTCCAGGTGGACGCCTCGGACGACAGCCGCCCCATCCTGGAGCGCCTGGGCTTCGGCGTCCTGGGCGTGACGACCCCGTACCTCCGGCGGCGCTGACGGGAACCGGGTGTCCGGAACTCCTTTGCCGGGCGGGGACGAGGGGGCAGGATCTTGGGCATGAAACGCATCGACCCTCCGCTGACCGGGACCGAACGCGAGACGCTGCGCGCGTACCTCGACTTCCACCGGGCCACCCTCGCCCTGAAGTGCGAGGGCCTCACCGACGAGGAACTGCGCCGCCCGGCCTCACCGCCGTCGACCCTCTCGCTGCTCGGTCTGGTCCGGCACATGGCGGAGGTGGAGCGGCAGTGGTTCCGCCGCACGATCGGCGGAGCGGTCGTGCCGCACCTGTGGTCCGCGGAGCACGACTTCCAGGCCGCCTACGACGCCTCCCGCTCGACCCGGGCCGAGGCGTTCGCCGCGTGGGAGGCGGAGGTCGAGCACTCCCGCGCCGTCGAGGCCGCCGCCGCTTCCCTGGAGGTGACGGTGCACGTCCCGAAGTGGGGGGCGGACGCCTCGCTGCGGCTGGTGATGCTGCACATGATCCACGAGTACGCCCGCCACAACGGCCACGCGGACTTCCTCCGCGAGGCCGTCGACGGCACCGTGGGGGCCTGAGCCCCCGGAACGCGGATGCTCAGGCTCAGGCCGGACGCCAGTAGCCCAGTGCGTGCACGCGCTGCTTCGGCAGGCCGAGGTCCTTGCGCAGGTACGCCGTCAGGGCGCGGGTGGTGGCGGTGTCGCAGGCCGGCCAGACGTACGCCGAGGCCGGGTCCGGGCCGAGCAGCTCCGGCAGTTCGGCCCGGACCCGGTCGGCCGGGGCCGTGCCGCCGCGCGGCACCCGCCGGACGTCGCGCGGGGCCGCGCCGGCCCGGACGGGCAGCCCCGCGTCCGAGGGGTGCTGCGTCTCGAACCGGACGGTGGCTTCGAGGGTGTCACGGGGCCGGGCCCCGAGCGCCCACCGGCTCGCGAGACCGTCGTGCAGGACGAACTGGAAGGCGAAGGTCCCGGCGGCCGGATCGGGGTCGACCAGGGTGTAGGCCCGCTGGTGCGGCCTGCCGCCGCCCCCGAACCAGGCGCGGACCCACATCGTCGGGTGCGCGGCTCCCAGCCCCCTTGCCGACCGCCATGTCCGCCCCTTCCCCCCGCACCCTTATAGTTAGGGCAGCCTAACCTAAGACACTGGGGGAAGAGTGTGAGCAGTGTGACTACCGAGGCCTACGAGGTCTACCGCGACAGCTGGGGCATCCCCCACCTCCGCGCGTCCGACGCCCTCCGGCTCTCCTACGCCCAGGGCCGCGTCACGGCCGTGGACAGGGCCTGGCAGCTGGAGGTCGAGCGGCACCGCGCCCAGGGCTCCAGCGCCTCGTTCCTCGGGCCCGACTGCGTCACCTGGGACCGGTTCGCCCGCCAGGCCCGCCTCGACGACACCGCCCGGCGCTGCCACGAGGCCCTCGACCCGGACACCGCGGCCTGGGTCCGCGCCTACGTCGACGGGGTCAACGCCGGCCTCGCCGAAGGCGCCGCCCGCGACGACCGGTTCGCGCGCACCGGCCACACCCCCACGCCCTGGGAGCCCTGGGTACCGCTGTCGATCTGGATCGGCACCCACATCCTCTTCGCGGGCTTCGCCACCAAGCTCTGGCGCGAGCGCGTGGCCCGCGCCCTGGGTCCCGGGGCCGCCACCCTCTTCGCGACGGACGGGCCGGGCACCGCGGGCAGCAACGGCTGGCTGGTCCCGCGCGAGCGGACCGCCACCGGCGCGGCGATCATCGCGGGCGACCCGCACCGGTTCATCGAGGACCCCGGCGTCTACCAGCAGATACGCCTGGCCTGCCCCGAGTTCGACGTCCTCGGCCTGGCGGTCCCCGGCGTCCCCGGGCTCGGCCACTTCGGGCACACGGGCGGCGTCGCCTGGGCGATCACCAACGCCATGGCCGACTACCAGGACCTCTACGTCGAGCGGCTCAGGAACACGGCCGACGGGGACGGGGTGGAGGCCCTCGGCCCGGACGGCACCTGGGAGCCGGTGACCCGGCACACGGAGACCGTCACCGTTGCCGGGGGCCCGGACGTGGAGGTCGAGGTCCTGGAGACCCGCCGCGGCCCGGTGATCATCCGCCCGGCCGACGAGGACGCCCCGGACCTCGTGGACGCCGAGGACGCCGAGGACACCGAGTACGCCCCGGCCGCCACCGGCGCCCCCACAGACGCCCCGAACACCGCGGCCGCCCCCGACGCCCCCCAGACCCTCTCCCTCCGCTACCCGCCCCGCGTCCGCGCGGACCTCGGCTTCGCCGCCCTGCCCGCCCTGCTCCGCGCCCGCACCGTCGCCGACGTCGACCGCGCCCTCGACGGCTGGGCCGAGCCCGTCAACGTCGTCCACGCCGCCGACACCGAGGGCGGCCTCCTGCACCGCGTCGCGGGCGCCGTCCCGCTGCGCGACCCCGCCAACCGGCTCCGCCCGGTGCCCGCCTGGGAGCCGCGGCACGCCTGGCAGGGCTGGACGGCGGCCCCCGCCGAGCCGGTGCAGGGCTTCGCCGTCATGGCGAACGCGCGCGGCATCGCCTCCCCCCTCGGCGTGGAGTTCGCGCCCCCGCACCGCGCCAACCGCATCCGCGCGCTGCTCAGCGGCTCGACGGACTGGACGCCCGGCGCGATGGCCGACGTACACCGGGACACGCACCTCGCGTCGGCCGAGCCCCTGCTCGCCCTGCTTCCCGCGCTCGACTCCCTCTCCCCGGCCGCCGAGAAGCTGCGGGCCCGACTGCTCGCGTGGGACCGGCACATGGAGGCCGACAGCACCGACGCCACCGTCTTCTCGGCCCTGCGCACCGCGACCGTACGCCGTCTCGCGGCGGACCCGGTCTTCGCGGGGCTGGCCGGGGCCCCGGCCGGCCCCGACGTGTTCCACCCGTGGCTGTACCTGGTCCCGCGCGTCGGCTACGCCCTGGAGAGGCTGCTCACCACCACCCTGCTGCCCGCCCTGGACCGGGCGGCGCACGTCCGCGCCGCCCTGGAGGAGACGGCCGCCGCGGACCTCCCCGACACCCCCTGGTCGGAGGTGCACGTCCTCGCCCCGTGGCAGGCGGTCCCCGACCCGCAGGCGCAGTGGCCCGGCCTCGGCGGCGACCACGACTGCGTCAACGCCACCTCCTCCGTCCCCGGGTTCACCGACCGCACCGCCCGCGCCTCCGCGGCCCGCTACGTCTGGGACCTGGCCGAGCGCGAGAACAGCCTCTGGGCCGTCCCCCTGGGCGCGGACGGCGTCACCGGCTCCCCCCACCACCGCGACCAGCTCCCGCTCTGGGCCGACTGCGCCCTCGTCCCGGTCGTCACCGACTGGACCCGTCTGACCAAGGAAACCGCATGATCAGCACCCGTACCCCCGTCCACACCCGCACCGTCGAGGGCTTCGGCACGATCACCATCACCCCCGTGGACCCCGCCGCCGACTCCGCGCTGATCCACAGCTGGGTCACCGAGGAGCGCGCCCGCTTCTGGGGCATGAACGGGGCCGGCCGCGAGCTGGTGCAGGAGATCTACGAGGACGTGGACCGCCGCACCACCCACCACGCCTTCATGGTCGGCCTCGACGGCGAGCCGGTGGCGCTGTTCCAGACGTACGACTGCGCCGAGGACCGGGTCAGCGAGTGCTACGAGGTCCGGCCCGGGGACGTCGGCGTGCACCTGCTGATCGGCCCCAGCGGCGGCGCGGCCCGGCACGGCTTCACGGGGACCCTGATCGAGGCCTTCCTCGCCTACCTGTTCTCCGACGGGGGCGCCCGCCGGGTGGTCGCCGAGCCGGACGCCCGCAACGCCAAGGCCATCTCCCTGCTGGAGCGCTCCGGCTTCGTACTCGGTCCGGAGGTGGAGCTCCCGGAGGTCGACCTCCCCGAGGTCTTCCTCCCGGCCAAGCCCGCCCGCCTGGCCTTCCTCGGCCGGGAGGCCGCTCACTGAGCGACCGCGCCGCGGCAGAACGGCGGAGGGGCCGCGCCCGGGAGATCCCGGGCGCGGCCCCTCGCGTTGGGCGGTGATCCGCCGGCTCAGCCCTCGGAGACGCCCAGGCGCTCCAGGATGAGCTCCTTGACGCGGGCCGCGTCGGCCTGGCCGCGGGTGGTCTTCATGACCGCGCCGACCAGGGCGCCCACGGCCGCGACCTTGCCGCCGCGGATCTTGTCCGCGATGGCCGCGTTGCCCGCGATGGCCTCGTCCACGGCCGCGCCGAGCGCGCCCTCGTCCGAGACGACCTTCAGGCCTCGCTTCTCGACGACCTCGTCCGGGGTGCCCTCGCCGGCGAGGACGCCCTCGATGACCTGGCGGGCCAGCTTGTCGTTCAGGTCGCCGGCCGCGACCAGGGCCGCGACCCGGGCCACCTGGGCCGGGGTGATCGGCAGCTCGTCGACGACGACGCCCTGCTCGTTGGCGTTGCGGGCCAGCTCGCCCATCCACCACTTGCGGGCGGCGGTCGAGTCGGCGCCGGCCTCGATGGTGGCGACGATGGAGTCCACCGCGCCCGCGTTGAGGATCGACTGCATGTCGTGCTCGTTCACGCCCCACTCCTCGCGGAGGCGGTTGCGGCGCACGCGCGGCATCTCGGGCAGGCCGCCGCGCAGCTCCTCGACCCAGTCACGGGCCGGGGCGACGGGGACGAGGTCGGGCTCCGGGAAGTACCGGTAGTCCTCGGCGTTGTCCTTGATGCGGCCGGCCGTGGTGGAGCCGTCCTCCTCGTGGAAGTGCCGGGTCTCCTGCACGATCGAGCCGCCGGACGACAGCACGGCCGCGTGGCGCTGGATCTCGAAGCGCGCCGCACGCTCGACGGAGCGCAGCGAGTTGACGTTCTTCGTCTCCGAGCGGGTGCCGAATTCCTTCGTCCCGTTCGGGCGCAGCGACAGGTTCACGTCGCAGCGCATCTGGCCCTTGTCCATGCGGGCCTCGGAGACGCCGAGCGCCTTGATGACCTCGCGCAGCTCGGCCACGTACGCCTTGGCGACCTCGGGGGCGCGCTCGCCCGCGCCCTCGATCGGCTTGGTGACGATCTCGATGAGCGGGATGCCGGCGCGGTTGTAGTCCAGCAGGGAGTGGGACGCGCCGTGGATGCGGCCGGTGGCACCGCCGACGTGCAGCGACTTGCCGGTGTCCTCCTCCATGTGGGCGCGCTCGATCTCCACGCGGAAGATCTCGCCGTCCTCCAGCTGTACGTCGAGGAAGCCGTTGAAGGCGATCGGCTCGTCGTACTGGGAGGTCTGGAAGTTCTTCGGCATGTCCGGGTAGAAGTAGTTCTTCCGGGCGAAGCGGCACCACTCGGCGATCTCGCAGTTCAGCGCGAGACCGATCTTGATGGCCGACTCGACGCCGATCGCGTTGACGACCGGGAGCGAGCCGGGCAGACCGAGGCAGGTGGGGCAGGTCTGCGAGTTGGGCTCGGCGCCCAGCTCGGTGGAACAGCCGCAGAACATCTTGGTCTTGGTGCCGAGCTCGACATGGACCTCAAGGCCCATGACGGGGTCGTACGACGCGAGGGCGTCTTCGTACGACAGCAGTTCGGTGAAGGTGGTCACGGTGAAACTTTCCCTCTCAGCCCAGCAGGACGTCGTCGTCGCCCAGGCGCTTCAGCTCGCGGTACAGGATCGCGAGACCGGTGACGATGGCGGCGGCGGACACGACGGCGTCGACCAGCTTCAGCGTGTCGTGCTCGGTGCGGGCCTTGCGGGCCTGCTTGATCACGCTGATGGCACCGAAGGCGGTGGTGCCGATCGACAGGTACGTACCGGACTTGGACTTCTTGAAGCCCTTGGCCTTGGACAGCGCACTCGAACTCACAGCGACGGTGCCTCCTCAAGCAGCGGGTGCCCCCAGCGCTCGACGAAGGCGGCCTCGACGGCGGCACCGACCTTGTACAGCCGGTCGTCCTTCATCGCGGGGGCGATGATCTGCAGTCCGACCGGGAGACCGTCCTCCGGGGCCAGGCCGCAGGGGAGCGACATGGCGGAGTTGCCGGCCAGGTTGGTCGGGATGGTGCACAGGTCCGCGAGGTACATCGCCAGCGGGTCGTCGGTGCGCTCACCGATGGCGAAGGCGGTGGTCGGGGTCGTCGGGGAGACGATCACGTCGACCTGCTCGAAGGACTTCTCGAAGTCCTTGGTGATGAGCGTGCGGACCTTCTGGGCGGAACCGTAGTACGCGTCGTAGTAGCCGGAGCTGAGCGCGTACGTGCCGAGGATGATGCGGCGCTTGACCTCGTCGCCGAAGCCGGCCTCGCGGGTCAGGGCGGTGACGTCCTCGGCGGACTTGGTGCCGTCGTCGCCGACGCGCAGGCCGTAGCGCATGGCGTCGAAGCGGGCGAGGTTCGAGGAGCACTCGGACGGCGCGATCAGGTAGTACGCGGCCATCGCGAGGTCGAACGACGGGCAGTCCAGCTCGACGATCTCGGCGCCGAGCTCCTTGAGGAGCTCCACCGACTCGTTGAAGCGCTGGACGACGCCGGCCTGGTAGCCCTCGCCGGCGAACTGCTTGACCACACCGACGCGCATGCCGGCGACGGAGCCGTTGCGGGCCGCCTCGACGACCGGCGGTACCGGGGCGTCGATGGAGGTGGAGTCGAGCGGGTCGTGGCCGGCGATGACCTCGTGGAGCAGGGCCGCGTCCAGGACCGTACGGGCGCAGGGTCCGCCCTGGTCGAGGGAGGAGGAGAAGGCCACCATGCCGTAGCGGGAGACGCCGCCGTAGGTGGGCTTGACGCCGACGGTGCCGGTGACGGCGGCGGGCTGGCGGATGGAACCGCCGGTGTCCGTGCCGATGGCGAGCGGGGCCTGGAACGCAGCGAGGGCCGCGGCGCTGCCGCCGCCGGAGCCGCCGGGGATCCGGGTGAGGTCCCAGGGGTTGCCGGTGGGGCCGTAGGCGCTGTTCTCGGTGGAGGACCCCATGGCGAACTCGTCCATGTTGGTCTTGCCGAGGATGACGACGTCGGCTTCCTTCAGCTTGCGCGTCAGGGTGGCGTCGTAGGGCGGGATCCAGCCTTCGAGGATCTTCGAACCGACGGTGGTCGGGACCCCGACGGTGGTGAAGATGTCCTTGAGCGCGAGCGGGACGCCGGCCAGCGGGCCGAGCTCCTCGCCGGCGGCCTTCTTGGCGTCGACGGCGCGGGCCTGCGCGAGGGCGCCCTCGCGGTCGACGTGCAGGAAGGCGTGGACCTTCTCGTCGGTCGCCTCGATCCGGGCCAGGTGGGCCTCGGTGACCTCGACGGCCGTGAGCTCGCCGGAGGCGATCTTCTCGGCGGTCTGCGCGGCCGTGAGCTTGATGATGTCGATCATGACTGTTAGTCCTCCCCCAGGATCTGCGGCACCTTGAAACGCTGCTGCTCCTGGGCGGGAGCGCCGGAAAGCGCCTGCTCGGGGGTGAGCGACGGACGGACCTCGTCCGCGCGCATGACGTTCGTCAGCGGCAGCGGGTGGGAGGTCGGCGGGACGTCTTGGTCGGCGACCTCGGAAACGCGGGCGACCGCGCCGATGATGTCGTCGAGCTGTCCTGCGAAGTGGTCGAGCTCTTCGCTCTTCAGCTCCAGACGCGCCAGCCGAGCGAGGTGGGCGACCTCCTCGCGCGTGATGCCAGGCATGCAGCGATCCTCTGGGGGTGGTGAGTGTGTAGGTTTCGGGCCCAATCCTATGGGGCCCGGCCCCGACCCACTAAACGGTTACCCCCGGACCCCCGCGTCAGGAGGCGGAACCGGTCGGCGTCTCCGACGTGGCGGCGGCCGCGGCGGCGAGTTCCGCCGTGATGTCTGCCGGGCGGCGCCAGCCGCGTTCACCGCGCGCCAGGAGCCAGGCCGTCGCCTCCTGGGGCGGCATGGCGGCGGCGACCAGCCATCCCTGGACGGCGTCGCAGCCCAGGTCCCGCAGGCGTTCCCAGGTCTCGTCGTCCTCCACTCCCTCGGCGACGACCAGCAGCCCGAGGGAGTGCGCCAGGTCGACGGTGCAGCGCACGATCTCCGCGTCCTGCGCGTCCACCGCCAGGCGGGCCACGAAGGAGCGGTCGATCTTCAGCTCGCTGACCGGGAGCCGGCGCAGGTGCACGAGCGAGGAGTAGCCGGTGCCGAAGTCGTCCAGGGACATCTTCACGCCGTGGCCGGTCAGCCCGGCCATGGTGTCGGCCGCCCGCTGGGGGTCCTCCAGCAGCACGTGCTCCGTTATCTCCAGCTGGAGGCCGCTCGCCGGGACCCCGTGCCGGGCCAGGCGCGCCGCGACCGCTCCGGCGAAGCCCGGGGTGTGGACGTCACGCGGTGAGACGTTGACGGCGACCGGGACCTTCAGGCCCTGCGCCCGCCAGCGCGCGACCTGCGCGAGGGCGGTCTCCAGGACGTACTCCGTCAGGTGCGGCATCAGCCCGGAGGTCTCGGCGATCGCGATGAACTCGTCGGGCGAGACCCTGCCCCGCTCCGGGTGCACCCAGCGGACGAGCGCCTCCAGCCCCGCCACCTGCCCGTCGAAGCGGACCTTCGGCTGGTAGTGGAGTTCCACCTCGCCGGCGTCCAGGGCCCGCCGCAGGTCGCCGAGGAGGCCGAGCCGGTCGGGGGTGTTGCTGTCGCGCTTGGACTCGTACACCTCCACGCCGGTGCGGTCGCGCTTGGCCTGGTACATGGCGACGTCGGCCCGCCGCAGCAGCCCCTCCGCGTCCAGCGCGTGGTCGGGGAAGACGGCGAGGCCGGCGCTGGCCTCCAGGACGAGGGTGAGGCCGTCCAGGTCGAGCGGGGAGCTGAGCTCGGCGACCAGGTGGCGGGCGACCCGCTGGGCGCTGGTGGTGGAGTCCGCGAAGGGCAGCAGCACGGCGAACTCGTCGCCGCCGAGCCGGGCCGCCTCGGCGTCGGGCGGGAGGGCCTGGCGCAGCCGGTCGGCGATCTGGAGCAGCAGCCGGTCCCCCGCCAGGTGGCCGAGGGTGTCGTTGACGGCGCGGAAGCGGTCCAGGTCGATCAGCACCAGGGCCGAGCGGGTGCCCAGCCGTTCGGCCTCGTCCAGCGCGGACCAGGCCCGCTCCAGCAGCCACTGCCGGTTCGGCAGCCCGGTCAGCGGGTCGCGCAGCTGCTCCTCGGCGCGGGCCCGCGCGATCCACAGGGTGGAGTCGAGGGCGATGAGCGGTACGGCGAACAGCGGCAGCAGCACCGGCTGGGTGCTGGCCACCACGCAGATCAGCGGGGCGATGCCGAGCAGGGCCGCGGCGACGAGCGCCTGCCGGATCAGGGCGGTACGGGCCACGGTGGGCAGCCCGCCGCCGCGCGGGGTCAGCGCGAACCACAGCAGGACCCGGGTGACGAGCAGGTAGGAGACGGCCACCAGGACCACCTCGGGGACGGCCGCGAGGTCCCAGGTGGTGGGCGACCAGGGCGCCCCGACGGTCGGGGCGTCGCCGAAGGCGGCCAGGACGAGGGCCCCGGCGCCGATACCGAGGATGTCGACGGAGCCGTGCAGCAGGCCCTGGCGCCAGCGGTGCCGGCGGGCCGCCCCGACCAGGGAGACCACCGCGAGCGAGACGAGTCCGGCCGGGATCCAGCCGTAGAGGATGAGCACGCCGAGGGTGAGGGCCGCGCCCGATCCGGTGCCGCCCCACCAGCGGTCCCGGCCCAGCGCCACGAGGTGGCCGACGATGATGCCCGTGAGCAGGGCCAGCGCCCAGCCGACGGTGCCCCCGGGGAAGAGTGCCTGACGGTCGGTCAGTGCCAGGGCGATGCCGCCGAGGAGCACGACGGCGGACAGGCCCACGACGACGAGGGGCAGCACGGTGCGACCCCGCTCCTGCCCCGTCCCGCCGCCCGGTCCGCTGTCGAGGGCACGGGTCTCCGGTGTCCTGGCTCCCAGGACACCGAGCCGGCCCGCCCGCATGGGCGGGATGTCCCCGCCGAATTCAGGTGACGGGTCGGCGCTTTCGGTGGGTTTCATGCCCGTCCCTCTCACAGCCGGCGATGCCGATGTCACGCGATGGCCCCGATGTCATGCCATCACGGCCGGAAGCGCATCAGGCAGCCGTGCACGACAGGCGCACCCCACAACAGTAGGACGCGAGAGGCTCCCAGGGGCAGCTGTCGGCGGTGGTTGCCCGAATGCGACCCAGCCATCCTCATCAGTACGGTATCCGCCGAACGGGTGAGTTTGGACCAGGACCCCCGGCTCACCCATCCGATGATCCGACAGCTCACCGCCCCACGACCAGCCCTGTACCGGCCGTTTACCACCGGACCCCGCGCCGGGCGTGCGCCCGCCCGTACGGACGCACGCCACGCATCCGATCGCCTTCGCCACTCCCCGCGGGGGACTCCCGTACGGGCTACTCCTGTGCCGCGCCCGCGCCCTCGGCCGGCAGCGCCGCCTCGCGGGCCGCGTCCGGGCCCTGCTCCAGCAGGACGGCGAAGCCCGCGTCGTCGAGGACGGCCAGCCCCAGCTGCATGGCCTTGTCGTACTTGGAGCCGGGATTGTCCCCGACCACGACGAAGGAGGTCTTCTTCGACACCGATCCGGTCACCTTGGCGCCCCGGCTCTGCAGGGCCTCCTTGGCGCCGTCACGGGTGTGGCTCTGCAGAGTGCCGGTGACGACCACGGTCAGCCCCTCCAGCGGACGCGGGCCCTCCTCCTCGGCGGAACCTTCCTCTTCCATCCGGACACCGGCCTCCCGCCACTTGCGCAGGATCTCCTGGTGCCACTCGACGGCGAACCACTCCTTGAGGGAGGCGGCGATGATCGCCCCGACGCCCTCGGTGGCGGTCAGCTCCTCCTCGGTGGCCTGCTCGATGCGCTCGATCGACCGGAACTCCCGGGCCAGGGCCTCCGCCGCGACCGGGCCGACGTGCCGGATCGACAGGCCGTTGATGACGCGGGCGAGCGGGCGCTCCTTGGCCGCCGCGATGTTCTCCAGCATGGCCAGGGCGTTCTTCTTGGGCTCGCCCTTCTGGTTGGCGAAGACCGTGACGATCTTCTCCTCGCCCGTCTTCGGGTCCCGCTTGGGCAGCCCGCTGTCCTGGTCGAGGACGTACGCCTTGATGGGCAGCAGCTGCTCGATGGTGAGGCCGAAGAGGTCGCCCTCGTCGCGCAGCGGCGGCTCGGCGGGCTCCAGCGGGCCGGTGAGCGCGGCGGCCGCGACGATGCCGAAGTTCTCGATGTCCAGGCTCTGTCTGCCGGCGAGGTAGTAGAGCCGCTCGCGCAACTGCGCCGGGCAGGACTGGCCGTTGGGGCAGCGGACGTCGATGTCCCCCTCCTTCATCGGCCGCAGCGCCGTCCCGCACTCGGGGCACTGCTCGGGCATCACGAACTCCCGCTCGCTGCCGTCGCGCAGGTCCACCACCGGGCCCAGGATCTCGGGGATGACGTCTCCCGCCTTGCGGAGCACGACGGTGTCCCCGATGAGCACGCCCTTGGCCTTGACGACCTCCTGGTTGTGCAGGGTCGCGAACTCCACCTCGGAGCCCGCCACCGTGACCGGCTCCACCTGCGCGTACGGGGTGACGCGCCCGGTGCGGCCGACCCCGACCTTGATGTCGATCAGCTTGCTGTTGACCTCTTCCGGGGCGTACTTCCAGGCGATCGCCCAGCGCGGGGCGCGGGCGGTGGAGCCGAGCCGGCCCTGGAGGGCGATCTCGTCGAGCTTGACGACCACGCCGTCGATCTCGTGTTCCACCGAGTGCCGGTTCTCCCCGAAGTACGCGATGAACTCGCGGACTTCGGCGAGCGAGGAGACGACCTTGTTGTGCCGGGCGGTGGGCAGGCCCCACTCGTGGAGCAGCTCGTACGCCTGGGACTGGCGCTCGATGGCGAAGCCCTCGCGGGCGCCGATGCCGTGCACCACCATGTGCAGCGGGCGGCTCGCGGTGACCTTCGGGTCCTTCTGGCGCAGCGAACCGGCGGCCGCGTTGCGCGGGTTGGCGAAGGGCTTGCCCTGGGCCTCCACGAGCCGGGCGTTGAGCTCCTCGAACTTCTCCATCGGGAAGAAGACCTCGCCGCGGATCTCGACGAGGGCCGGGATCCGGTCTCCCTTGAGCCGGTCCGGGATCTCGGCGATGGTGCGGACGTTGGGCGTGATGTCCTCACCGGTGCGGCCGTCGCCGCGGGTGGCGGCCCGGGTCAGGCGGCCGTTCTCGTAGGTGAGGTTGACGGCGAGGCCGTCCACCTTGAGCTCGCACAGGTAGTGGAAGTCCGGGGTGTTCACGTCGCGGGCCACGCGCTCGGCCCAGGCGGCCAGTTCCTCGTCGTCGAAGGCGTTGTCGAGGGAGAGCATGCGCTCGCGGTGCTCGACGGAGGCGAAGTCCGTCTCGTACGCCCCGGCCACCTTCTGGGTGGGCGAGTCGGGCGTGCGCAGCTCGGGGTACTGCTCCTCCAGGGCCTCCAGCGAGCGCAGCAGCCGGTCGAACTCGGCGTCGCTGACGACCGGCTGGTCGCTGACGTAGTACCGGAAGCGGTGCTCCTCGACCTGCTCGGCGAGCAGCCCGTGCTGCTCGCGCACCGCCGTCGGTACCGCCGTGTCCTGCTGTTCGGCTGCCATGCCGTGTCCTCCCGTGGCCCGTCTCGACCGTCACTCAGGGTTGTCGGCGAGCGACCTCGCCGCCCTGACGCAATGGGCCTGCACCGCGCGGGCGTACGCGGGCGAGGCGCCCGCCAGACCGCACGAGGGGGTGACCACGACGGACTCGGCGAGAGTCCCCGGAGCCAGCCCCAGCCTGCGCCAGAGCTTCCTGACACCCATGACGCTACCGCCCGGGTCCGACAACGGGCCGTCGGTGCCCGGCACCACTCCGGCGAAGAGTTTCACACCGTCTTCGACGGCCTCCCCGATGGCGTCGTCCTCGCGCTCGGTGAGCAAGGAGAAATCGAACGACACGCCCGTGGCGCCCGCCCGGCGCAGCAGGCCGAAGGGGACCTCGGGGGCGCAGGAGTGCACGATCACCTCCCCGTCGTGGACGGCGAACAGCTCCCGCAGGGCGGATTCGACGACCTGCCGGTCGACGGCCCGGTAGGTGCGGTAGCCGCTGGCGGAGCGGACCCGGCCGAGCAGGACGGCGGTGAGCGAGGGCTCGTCGTACTGGAGGACGATCTCGGCGCCGGGGATCCGCTTGCGCACGTCGGCCAGGTGGCCGCGCAGGCCCTCGGCGAGGGATCCGGCGAGGTCCCGGCAGGCGCCGGGGTCCTGGAGCAGGGCCTCGCCGCCGTGCAGCTCCAGCGCGGCGGCCAGGGTCCACGGCCCGACGGCCTGGACCTTGAGCTTGCCGGTGTACCCCTGGGTGAACTCCTCCAGGGCGTCGAGGTCCTCGCCGAGCCAGGAGCGGGCGCGGCGGGTGTCGCGGCCCGGCCGGTCGCTGATCCGCCAGCCGCTCGGCTCCACGTGGGCGTACAGGTCGACGAGGAGGCCGAGGGAGCGGCCGATCATGTCCGCGCCGGGTCCGCGGGCGGGCAGCTCGGCGAGGTAGGGGAACTCCTCGAAGGACCCGGTGACGGTCTTGGCGGCCTCGCGGGCGTCGCCGCCGGGCAGCGAGCCGACGCCGGTGGCGCTCGCGGTCATCGGCCGGGCCTGACGGTCAGGTCGTTGACCTCGGCGTCGCGCGGGAGGTCCACGGCCATGACGATGGTGGTCGCCACCGACTCGGGGTCGATCCAGCGGGCGGGGTCGTACTCCTTGCCCTCCTGGGAGTGCACCTTGGCCTGCATCGGGCTTGCCGTGCGGCCCGGGTAGACCGAGGTGACGCGGATGCCGTTCGGCTTCTCCTCGGCGCGCAGGGAGTCGGCGAGGGCCTTGAGGCCGTGCTTGGAGGCGGCGTAGGCGCTCCAGTCCGCGTGGGCGGTGAGGCCGGCGCCGGAGTTCACGAAGACGACGGTGGCCTTGGAGGCCCGCAGGGTGGGCAGCAGCAGCCGGGTCACCTCGGCGGGGGCGATCAGGTTGACGTTGAGCTGCTGGTGCCAGGTCTTGGGGCGCAGATCTCCGACGGGTCCGAGGTCGACGATCCCGGCGATGTGCAGGAGGGAGTCGATCCGCTCGGGGACCGGCTGCTTGGAGAAGGCCCAGGACAGCCGGTCGGGATCGGCGAGGTCGCCCACGAGGGTCCGCGCGCCGGGGTAGCGCTCGACGAGCTGCCGGGCGCGGGCGGCGTCGCGGGCGAGCAGGACGAGGTCGTCGCCGCGGGCGTGCAGGCGGGCGGCTACGGCGGCGCCGATGCCGGATCCGGCACCGGTGATCAGGTGAGTAGGCATACGGCCCATGCTCGCACCCCGCGGACGGCGCCGGCCCCGCCACCCGCGGCCGGCCGGCGGGGGCGGGCTCAGAGGCCGGCGGACCCGCGGAGGGCGGCGGCGGTCCTCGTGGCGTCGTAGCCCGCCGGAACGCCCTCGACGAGGAGGATGTCGCCGGGGATGTGGCGGCTGCGCAGGGGGAGGATCTCCTGGTAGGCGGGGGACGCGTACCAGGCCCGGGCGCGCTCGATGTCCGGGAAGGCGATGATCACGAGGTCGCCGGGGAAGGAGCCCTCCAGGACCTCGACCGGGTTGCCGTGGACGAGGAAGCGGCCCTCGAAGGGATCCATGGTCGACTGGATCTCCTCGATGTAGCGCAGGACGTCCTCGTTCATGGTCTCGGGACGGATGTGGCCGATGGCGTACGCGGTCATGGTCGTTCCCCCTGTCGACGGGCCCGGTGTTCCGGGCCGCTGGAACGATCCTGTCAGCGGGCGGCGGCCGGGGCGATTACCTCCGGGGTCATCTCCGGAGTCGTCTCCGGGGCCGTCTGCGCGACCGCCTCCGGCCGCGCGGTGTGCGGGCCGAAGGTGCGGCGGTAGGCGATCGGGGAGACCCCGAAGGCGGTCCGCATGTGCTGGCGCAGGGAGTTCGCCGAGCCGAAGCCGGACCGGTGCGCGACGAGGTCGACGGGCAGGTCGCTGGACTCCAGCAGCTGGCGGGCGATCTCCAGGCGCTGGCCGGTGAGCCACTGGACGGGGGTCATGCCGACCTCGTCGCGGAAGCGCCGGGTGAAGGTGCGCAGGCTCATCCGGGCGTGGGCGGCGAGCTCGGCGAGGGTGATCGGCTCGGCGAGGCGTTCCAGGGCCCAGGCGCGGGTGGCGGTGGTGGTGGCGACGGTGGGGGCGGGGACGGGGCGGTCGATGTACTGGGCCTGGCCGCCGTCGCGCCAGGGCGGTACGACGCACAGCCGGGCGGCGCGGTTGGCCACGGCGGTGCCGTGGTCCTGGCGGATCATGTAGAGGCAGAGGTCGACGCCCGCGGCCACGCCGGCCGAGGTGAGGATGTCGCCGTCGTCGACGAAGAGGACCTCCTCGTCGAGCCGGACGCGCGGGAAGCCCCGCTGGAACTCGGGGGCGTGCAGCCAGTGCGTGGTGGCGGGCCGGCCGTCGAGCAGACCCGCGGCGGCGAGGACGTAGGAGCCGGTGCAGAGGGAGACCAGCCGGGTGCCGGGCCGGATCGCGGCGAGGGCGTCGACGAGCGCCTGCGGCAGGGCCTCGCCCCGGGCGAGCTCGTCCATGGCGTGCGTGGGCGGGATGATCACGGTGTCGGCCGCGGCGAGGGCCTCGGGGCCCGCCGAGACGCCGATGGTGAAGCCCGCGTCGCTGGTCACGGGCCGGCCGTCGGCGGTGCAGACGGTGAGCTCGTAGAGCGGGTTCCCGGCGTCGTCCTGGGCGTTGCCGAAGACCCGGGAGGGGATCCCGAGCTCGAACGGGGGGACGCCTTCGAGGGCGAGTACGGCGACACGGTGCATGGCCAGATCCTGTCACATGGTGGCCGGACGGCCAATACCGTGCGGTCGGGGCAGCGGCCAGAGTGGACCCGTCGGCCGGTGGTACCGGCACGGAAAGCCAGCAAGGAGATATTTCATGCGCGCCGTCGTCGTCAGCAAGTGGGGCGGACCCGAGGTCCTCGTCGAGACCGAGGCCGAGCGTCCCGAGCCCGGCATGGGCGAGGTGCTCGTCCGGGTCCACGCGGCCGGGGTGAACCCGGTGGACTGGAAGACCCGCGAGAGCGGCGGCCTGATCCCCTGGGGGCCGGTCCCGGCGGTCGGGTGGGACGTCTCGGGCACCGTGGAGGCCGTCGGACCGGGCGTGACCCTGTACCGGGCGGGCGACGAGGTGTACGGGATGCCCCGCTTCCCGCAGCAGGCCGGAGCGTACGCCGAGTACGTGACCGCCCCCGCCCGGCACCTCGCCCGCAAGCCCGCCTCGCTGAGCCACGTGGAGGCGGCGGCCCTGCCGCTGGCCGCGCTGACCGCCTGGCAGGCGCTGGTGGACACCGCCGGGGTCTCGGCCGGGCAGCGCGTCCTGGTGCACGCCGCGGCGGGCGGGGTCGGCCACCTCGCCGTGCAGATCGCGAAGGCCCGGGGCGCGTACGTGATCGGCACGGCGAGCGCCGGCAAGCACGAGCTGCTGCGCGCCCTCGGCGCCGACGAGGTGATCGACTACCGCACCACCGACTTCGAGGACGCGGTCGCGGACGTGGACGTCGTCGTCGACGCCATCGGCGGGGACCACGGGGAGCGCTCGCTGAAGGTGCTCAGGCCCGGCGGGCACCTGGTGACCCTGCCCGGCCCGGACGGTCTCCCGGCCGACCCGGGTGGCGTGCACGCCTCCTGGGTCCTGGTGGAGCCGGACCTGAAGGGGCTGGAGGAGATCACGGCCCTGGTCGAGGGGGGTCTGCTCAAGCCGCTGATCGACACGGTGCTGCCGCTGGAGCAGGCCGCGAAGGCCCACGAGATCGGCGAGCGGGGCCGCACCACGGGCAAGATCGTCCTGACCGTCGCCTGAGGGCGGTGGTCCCGCCCGCCGCCCGCACCCGGGACGGGGTGGGGGCGGGAGCGGGAGCGGGACGCCGGGGTCAGACCGCGGCGGCCGCGGCCTTGGTGGTGGTGGCGATGGTGGCGGAGCCGACCACGCGGGTGCCGTCGTAGAGCACGATCGCCTGGCCGGGGGCCACGCCGCGGACCGGCTCGGTGAAGGTGACGCGCAGCTCGCCGTCCACCGTCTCGGCGAAGACCTCGGTCTCGCCGCCGTGGGCGCGCAGCTGCGCGGTGTAGGTGCCGGGGGCGGCGGCGGCGGAGCCGCACCAGCGGGGGCGGATCGCGGTGAGGGCGCTGACGTCGAGGGCCTCGACGGGGCCGACGGTGACCGTGTTGTTCACCGGGGAGATGTCGAGGACGTAGCGGGGCTTGCCGTCGGGGGCGGGGTGGCCGATCCGCAGGCCCTTGCGCTGTCCGATGGTGAAGCCGAAGGCGCCCTCGTGGGTGCCGACCTTCTCGCCGTTCTCGTCGACGATGTCGCCCTCGGCCTTGCCCAGGCGGTTCGCGAGGAAGCCCTGGGTGTCGCCGTCGGCGATGAAGCAGATGTCGTGGCTGTCGGGCTTCTTCGCGACGGCCAGGCCGCGCTCCTCGGCCTCGGCGCGGATCTCGTCCTTGGTGGTGAGGGTGTCGCCGAGGGGGAAGAGGGCGTGGGCGAGCTGCTTCTCGTCGAGGACGCCGAGGACGTAGGACTGGTCCTTGGCCATGTCGGAGGCGCGGTGCAGCTCGCGGGTGCCGTCCTCGTTCAGGACGACGGTGGCGTAGTGGCCGGTGCAGACGGCGTCGAAGCCGAGGGCCAGGGCCTTGTCGAGCAGCGCCGCGAACTTGATCTTCTCGTTGCAGCGCAGGCACGGGTTCGGGGTGCGGCCGGCCTCGTACTCGGAGACGAAGTCCTCGACGACGTCCTCGCGGAAGCGCTCGGCGAGGTCCCAGACGTAGAAGGGGATGCCGATGACGTCGGCGGCGCGGCGGGCGTCGCGGGAGTCCTCGATGGTGCAGCAGCCGCGGGCGCCGGTCCGGAAGGACTGCGGGTTCGCGGAGAGCGCCAGGTGGACGCCGGTGACGTCGTGCCCGGCTTCGACCGCTCGGGCGGCGGCGACGGCGGAGTCCACGCCACCGGACATGGCGGCCAGGACGCGAAGGGGGCGGGCGGTGCGCGGCAGGTTCTCAGTCATAGCACCGTCCAGGGTACGGGGAACCGGGCGGGGTCACGGCGCGTTGTCGGCTGTGGGGGGTGGATCACATGGCGGAGCAGGGGACGAAGGGTCCGGCGGAGCCGGGGAAGCGCACGACGGGCCGGACCCGCAGGGCGGTGCTCTTCGGCGGGATCGGGGTGCTCGGGGCGGCGGCGCTCGTGGGCCGGGAGGAGATCGGGCGGGCCTGGTGGCTGCTGCCGGGCGTGCGCAAGCCGCGCAAGGAGGGTGAGCTGGACCACGCGGGGGCGAGCTGGACCGCGGCCTCCCCGGCGAACTGGCGGATGGCGGACCGGCCCGACGACTACCGCATCGACCGGATCGTCGTGCACGTCACCCAGGGCAGTTTCGCGTCCTCCGTGGACGCCTTCAAGAACCCGTTCCACAAGGCCTCGGCGCACTACATAGTGCGCCAGGACGGGCACGTGGAGCAGATGGTGCGCGAGCTGGACGTGGCCTTCCACTCCGGGAACCGCTCGATGAATGAGCGCAGCGTGGGCATCGAGCACGAGGGGTTCGTGGACCGGCCGCAGGACTTCACCGACGCCCTGTACGCGGCCTCGGCCCGGCTGGCCGCCGATGTCTGCCGGAGGTACGGCATACCGGTGGACCGCACCCACTTCCTGGGGCACTCCGAGGTCCCGGGCGCCGACCACACGGACCCGGGCCCCCACTGGGACTGGGACCGCTACCTCGGTCTGGTCCGCGCCGGGCTCACGGTGACCGCCGCGACCGCCGCGACCGCCGCACCGGCCGCCGCTTCGCCCGGTCCTGGATGAGGCCTAGCTGAGGCCCGCCGTACGGGCGCGTTCGACGGCCGGGCCGATGGCGGCGGCCACCGCGGCGACGTCCTCCCGGGTGGAGGTGTGGCCGAGGGAGAACCGCAGGGTGCCGCGGGCCAGCTGCGGGTCCGTGCCGGTCGCCAGCAGGACGTGGCTGGGCTGGGCGACGCCCGCGGTGCAGGCCGAACCGGTGGAGCATTCGATGCCCTGGGCGTCCAGGAGCAGCAGCAGGGAGTCGCCCTCGCAGCCGGGGAAGCTGAAGTGGGCGTTCGCGGGGAGGCGGTCCTCGGGGTCGCCGCCCAGGACGGCGTCGGGGACGGCCTCCAGGACGGCGCCGATGAGCTCGTCGCGCAGCGCGCCGACCTCGGCGGCGAAGCGTTCGCGCCGCTCGGCGGCCAGTACGGCCGCGACGGCGAAGGCCGCGACGGCCGGCACGTCGAGGGTCCCGGAGCGGACGTGCCGCTCCTGGCCACCGCCGTGCAGGACGGGGACGGGGCTCTGGTCACGGCCGAGCAGCAGCGCGCCGATGCCGTAGGGTCCGCCGATCTTGTGGCCGCTGACCGTCATCGCGGCGAGGCCGCTGTCGCCGAAACGGACGTCGAGCTGTCCGAAGGCCTGGACGGCGTCGGAGTGCAGCGGGATACCGAACTCGCCCGCGATGGCAGCCAGTTCACCGACCGGCATGACGGTGCCGATCTCGTTGTTGGCCCACATGACGGTGGCCAGGGCCACGTCCTCGGGGGCCCGCTCGACGGCCTCGCGGAAGGCCTCGGGGTGGACCCGCCCGTAGCGGTCCACGGGCAGGTACTCGACCCGCGCGCCCTCGTGTTCGCCGAGCCAGTGCACGGCGTCGAGGACGGCGTGGTGCTCCACGGGGCTGGCGAGGATGCGGGTGCGGGCGGGGTCGGCGTCGCGGCGGGCCCAGTAGAGGCCCTTGACGGCGAGGTTGTCCGCCTCGGTGCCGCCCGCGGTGAAGACCACCTCGCTCGGGCGCGCGCCGAGTGCCTCGGCGAGGGACTCGCGGGCCTCCTCGACGGTACGGCGGGCCCGGCGGCCGGCGGCGTGCAGGGAGGACGCGTTACCCGTGACGGCGAACTGCGCGGTCATCGCCGCAGCGGCTTCCGGGAGCATCGGCGTGGTCGCGGCGTGGTCGAGGTAGGCCATGATCCCCCGATTCTACGAGTCCCCGGGCGCCGGGTTCCCCGGGGTACGCGCGGCCGGGACGGCCGGTGGCGCGCGAGCGCGGCGCGACCCGGGCCACGGTCGGGGCCACGGGCCGCGCCGGGGTCGCGCGCGGAGCCGCGCCGGGGGCTACGGGCGCGGGGCGCGGGCCAGCTGGCGGGACTGGGCCACCAGGCGGTCGGCGGAGTCCCAGACCTCGGCGTCCTCCTCCAGGAAGCCGCCGGCCAGGTTGCGCGTGACGATGCCCACCCGCAGCGGACCGGGGGCCGGGCGGCAGCGGATGTGGGTGGTCAGCTCGACGGTCGGGGCCCAGCCCAGCAGGCCGAGGTCGAAGGCGGTCGGCGGGAGCGCGTCCACCGCGAGCAGCAGCGACAGCGGGTCGGCGTCGCGGCCGTCGGCCAGCTCGAACCAGGCCCGCATCTCGCCCTTCCCGGACGGCGCGCCGACCGCCCAGCCGGCGGTCGCCGGGTCCAGGCGGAGCCGGAGCCGGTCCACGATGGCCGAGCTGCCGGGGATCGGCGCCGGGCCGGCCTCGGCGCCGAGGCAGTCCTCGTAGGGCGGGATGACGGGCGGCTTCGCCACCGTGTGCACGGTGTCGGGGAGGCCGTCGAGGTCGCCGTAGGAGGCGAGCACACGGATGCGCTCGACCTCGGCGCCGTTCTCGTCGAACTGGAAGAGGGAGGCCTGGCCCGTGGAGAGGTTCCGGCCGGCCCGCACGACCTGGGTGCGGATCACGGCGGGGCCTGGCACCGAGGAGGTCAGGTAGTGGGCCGAGACGGTGAAGGGGTCCGGGTGCGGCAGGGCCGCGGACAGGGCCCGGCCGACCAGGGCCAGCAGATAGCCGCCGTTGACGGCGCTGATGATCGTCCAGCCTGCGGAGAGTTCCGCGTCGTAGACCCCGGGCTCGCCCGCGCGCGGGGCGATGGTGGTGTCGCGGTCGAATTCGCTGTCGCCGATGGTGGCCTGGGCGGCTGTGTGTGACATGGCTCGAAAATACACCTGCAAGCTACTAAGCGGTAGCTTTCTTTTGCCGGGCGGGCCGGGCGGGACCGGGCGGGGCCTACGGCTCCTCGGCGACCGCGGAGCGGCGGTTCCATGCCAGCGGGGCCCGCCAGTGGTAGCGCATCGCGAGCAGCCGCAGGACGAAGGTGGTGACGATGGCGACGCCGGTGGTCAGGGCGTTGAGCACCTCCAGGCCGATGAAGACGGCCACCATCGAGGCCCCGACCATGGCCGGGACGGCGTACATCTCCCGGTCGCGCAGCAGCGAGGGGACCTCGTTGACGAGGACGTCGCGCAGGACGCCGCCGCCGACGGCGGTGGCCAGGCCGAGCGCGGCGGACGCGGTCAGGCCCAGGCCGTACTCGTAGGCCTTGGTCGTGCCGGTGACGCAGAACAGGGCGAGGCCGGCGGCGTCGCAGACGTTGATGGCCCGGTTGATCCGCTGCACCTCGGGGTGCAGGAAGAAGACGATCGCGGCGGCGACCAGCGGCGTCACGAAGAAGCTGAGCTGGCCGAAGGCGGCGGGCGGCACGGCGCCGATGACGAGGTCGCGGAAGAGGCCTCCGCCGAGGGCGGTGACGAGGGCGAGGACGGCGATGCCGAAGACGTCGAAATTCTTGCGGACCGCGAGCAGGGCGCCTGCCAGGGCGAAGACGAAGATGCCCGCGAGGTCCAGGGCGTGCTGGACGTCGGGCGGGAAGAGATCGTGGAGCACCCCGCCATTGTCGCCCGCCGCGAACGCCGGTGGCTCCGCCGGTCGGGACGAGTGGCTCCGCCGGTCGGGACGAGTGGCTCCGCCGGCCGGGACGAGTGGCTCCGCCGGCCGGGACGGGTGGCAGCCGGAGCCGGGGCGCGTGGGGCCGCATCCCGCTCCCCCACGCGACGGCCGCCCCGGCCGGGTGGCTCCGCCGGCCGGCGTCGGCGGGCCGCACCCGCCGGGCACGCGCGACGGCCGCCCCGGCCGGGTGGCTCCGCCGGTCGCACGTGCGGCGGAGCCGGTGGTGCGGCGGAGCCGGGGCTGCGTTGCGGGCCGCCGGAGCCCCCGGGGGTGGCTCCGCCCCCGGACCCCCGCGCCTCGAACGCCCGCGGGGCTGGTGTGGGTGTGGCGGGGCCCCGGGTGTGACCCGGGGCCCCGCCCGGGGGCGGTGGGTCCGTCCGCTACTCCGGACCCGCCACCCCCACGTCTGACCCGCCCGCGGGCACCGCCCCGGCAGGGGCGAGGGGACCGTCGCGAACCCCGCCGCCCCCGCAGGCACCGCCCGGCAGGGACACCGCCCGCCCGGGGCAGTGCCCGGCAGGGCAGGGGCTATTCGGTGGCCGTTGCCACCGCCTCGGTGGCGCCCGGCAGGGCCGGGTCGCCCGGGGCCTGGTCGGGGGCGTTCTCCGGGTGGTGGCACGCCACCTGGTGCCCGGTCTTCAGGGCGACCAGCGGCGGGTCCACCTTCGTGCACATCTCCGTCGCCTTCCAGCACCGCGTGTGGAAGCGGCAGCCGGCCGGCGGGGAGATCGGCGAGGGCACGTCGCCCTTGAGCAGGATGCGCCCGCTCTTCGCCCCACGCCGCCGCGGGTCCGGGACCGGCACCGCCGACATCAGCGCCGTCGTGTACGGGTGCATCGGGGCCTCGTACAGCGACTTTCGGTCGGCCAGCTCCACGATCTTGCCGAGGTACATCACCGCGATGCGGTCCGAGACGTGCCGGATGACCGACAGGTCGTGCGCGATGATCACGTACGTCAGGCCGAGCTCCTCCTGGAGGTCGTCCAGCAGGTTCACCACCTGGGCCTGGATCGACACGTCCAGCGCGGAGACCGGCTCGTCCGCGACGACGAGCTTCGGCTTGAGGGCCAGGGCGCGGGCGATGCCGATGCGCTGGCGCTGGCCGCCCGAGAACTCGTGCGGGTAGCGGTTGAAGTGCTCGGGGTTCAGGCCGACCAGCGACAGCAGCCGCTGGACCTCCGCCTTCAGGCCGCCCTCGGGGGTGACCTTCTGGAGCCGGAAGGGCGCGCCGACGATCGTGCCGACCGTGTGCCGCGGGTTCAGCGAGCCGTAGGGGTCCTGGAAGATCATCTGCACGTCGCGGCGCAGCGGACGCATGCCCGCGACGCCCAGGTGCGTGATGTCCTTGCCCTCGAACTCGATCCGGCCGTCGGTCGGTTCGAGCAGCCGGGTGATCAGGCGTCCCATGGTGGACTTGCCGCAGCCGGACTCGCCGACGATGCCGAGGGTCTCCCCCCGCCGGACCTCGAAGTCGATGCCGTCCACGGCCTTGACGGCCCCGGCCTGCCGGCGCAGCAGCCCCTTGTTGATGGGGAAGTGCTTGACCAGCCCGGTCACCTTCAGGAGCGCGTCCTCGGTGTTCGTTTCAGGGTTCTCGCTCACAGCTTCGGCGCAATCTCTTCGGTCCAGATCCGGGTCCGCTCCTCCTGCGACATGTGGCAGGCGGACCAGTGCCGGCTGTCGTCCTCGGTCAGCTCGGGGCGCTGGGTGCGGGTGATGCCGCCCTTGGGCACGTCGGCGTAGGGGCACCGGGGGTTGAAGGCACAGCCGCTCGGGATGTTGATGAGGCTGGGCGGCGAGCCCTTGACCGGGATCAGGCGCTCGGTCTGGTCGCGGTCGATGCGCGGCATGGAGCCGAGCAGGCCCCAGGTGTAGGGGTGCCGGGGACCGTAGAAGACCTTCTCGGCGGTGCCGCGCTCGACGCACCGGCCGCCGTACATCACGAGGATGTCGTCGGCCATCTCGGCGACCACGCCGAGGTCGTGCGTGATCATGATGACCGCGGAGCCGAACTCCTTCTGGAGGTCGCGGATCAGGTCGAGGATCTGCGCCTGGACGGTGACGTCCAGGGCTGTGGTCGGCTCGTCCGCGATGAGCAGCTCGGGGTTGTTGACCAGCGCCATCGCGATCATCGCGCGCTGGCGCATGCCGCCGGAGAACTCGTGCGGGTAGGCGTCCACCCGCCGGTGGGGCTCCGGGATGCCCACGCGGTCGAGCATCTCGACGGCGCGGGTGCGGGCCGTCTTCTTGTCGACGTCGTGGTGGGTCCGGTAGGCCTCGACGATCTGCTTGCCGACCGAGTAGTACGGGTGCATCGCGGACAGCGGGTCCTGGAAGACCATCGCCATCTTGCGGCCGCGCAGGCGGCGCACCCGGTCGGCGTCGGCGGCGACCAGGTCCTCGCCGTCGAGCACGACCTCGCCCGAGATGTGGGGGCGGCTGCGTGCGTTGCCGGTGCGGTGCAGGCCCATGATGGCCAGCGAGGTCACCGACTTCCCGGAGCCGGACTCGCCCACGATGCCGAGGGTCTTGCCGCGTTCCAGGTCGAAGGAGAGTCCGTCGACGGACTTCACCAGGCCGTCGTCGGTCGGGAAGTGCACGCGCAGGTCGCGTACGGAGAGGAAGGGGGCCGCGTCGCGCGGTCCGCCCTGCTCCGGGACGAAGGCGGGCTCGTCGGAAACGGTCTTGGTCACGTCAGCCTCACGCGCGGGTCGATGACGGCGTACAGCAGGTCCACGATCAGGTTGGCCATCACCACGAACAGCGCGGCGAGCAGGGTGACTCCCATGATCACGGGGAGGTCGCCCTGGCCGATGGCGGCGACGGCCGCCGTCCCCAGACCCTGGAAGTTGAAGGTCGTCTCGGTGAGCACCGCGCCGCCGAGGAGTCCGCCGAGGTCGAGGCCGAACATCGTGACGATCGGGGTGAGGGTGGAGCGCAGGGCGTGCTTGCGGATGACCACGCCCTCCTTGAGTCCCTTGGCGCGCGCCGTGCGGATGTAGTCCTCGCCGAGGACTTCCAGCATGGTCGCCCGGGTGATGCGGGCGTAGGTGGCGGCGAAGAGGAAGGCCAGGGTGACCCAGGGCAGGATCATGCTGTTGAGCCAGGCCAGCGGATCCTCGGTCAGGGGTTTGTAGTTGGATACGTCCAGCCAGCCGAGGCTGTAGACGAAGACCGCCGGGGCCACCATGCCGGTGAAGAAGATCGGCAGGGAGACGCCGGCGAGGGCGCCGACCATGACGGTGCGGTCGATGGCGGTCCGGCGTTTGAGCGCCGAGACCACTCCGGTGGCCACACCGGCCAGAACCCAGATGACCGCCGCGCCGAGGGCGAGCGACAGGGTGACCGGCATGCGGTCGAGCATGGTCTGCCAGACGGGTGCCTCGCTCTTGAAGGAGTAGCCGAAGCACGGCGCGGCGCAGTGCGTGACCTCGGTGCCCGCGTCGTAGTCGCGGCCGACGAAGATCCCCTTGAGGAACACCCAGTACTGCTCGGAGATCGGCTTGTCGAAGCCCATCTTGACCCGGATGCCCTGCAGGGCGGTCTCGCTGGTCTCGCGGCCGGCGTACATGAGCGCGGGGTCGCTGCCGGTCAGCTTGGGGACCGCGAAGAAGATGCCGAAGGTGACCGCGGAGACCACCAGCAGCGTGGCGGCGACGTTGAAAAGCCGCCGTATGAGGTAGACGAGCACTGCAGTCGGCCGCCCGGGGCGGGCGGCCGCCGTCCCGCGTGGGGACGGCAGCCGCCGCCTGCGGCCTTCACCTGCCCTTCGGACTAGCGCACGTGCGGTGAAGGCACTTACTTGCGTACTTGCGTAGTTGCTGCTGTCTTACGGGCCCTCGCGGGCCGGTACTGCTCGCCCGACTACTTGCCGACGCCCAGGACCGCGAGGTCGATGCGGCCCATCGAGTCGTTGAAGTAGACGTTGGTCAGACGCGGGTTGTGGTAGATCAGCGCCTTGTCGAAGTTGATCGGCAGGTAGAGCGCCTTCTCCATGACCTTCTGGTTGATCTGGCCGTAGAACGGGGCGGCGGCCTCAGGGGTGGCGGCGGCAGCGGCGGTCTTGAACAGGCCGTTGATCTCCGGGTCGTTGACCTCGGTGTAGTTGTTGTTGCCGTTCGGCAGGATGAACGAGCCGTCGACCAGCGGCTGCAGGAAGCCCGAGCCGGAGTTGTAGTCGGCGCCCCAGCCCATGACGATGATGCCGTAGTTCTTCTTCTTCACGTTCTCGGGCGAACCGATCGTGGAGGAGGAGAGCTTGCCGTCGTACTGGTCGATCGTCGCCTTGACGCCGATCTTGGCGAGCGCGGCCTGGAGGGACTCGGCGCTCTTGACCTCGGGGGCGCGGTTGTTGCGGACCGCGATGGTGGTCTCGAAGCCGTCGGGCTTGCCGCAGGCCTTGAGCGCGGCCTTGGCCTTGTCCAGCTGCGGCTTGCCGGAGGTCAGGTTGAACGGGTCGTACTTCTTGTCCGAGCCGGGGATGCCGGGCGGCAGCATGTTCGCGCCGAGGTCACCGCTGGTCGGGCCACCGCGGGCGTTCTGCAGCGACTTCGGGTCGGCCGCGTAGATGACGGCCTTGCGGCACTCGATGTTGTCGAACGGCGCGACCGTCTGCGGGAAGGCGAAGTAGCGGATGTAGCCCGTGTAGGGGTTGTCCGCGTTCTTCTTGAGGTTCGCGTCCTTGAGGATCTTGTTCTTGGCCGCCTGCTGGACACCGGTGCCGTCGACGGCGAGGTCGATGTCGCCGGAGAGCAGGCGCTGGTCCATGTCGTCCGGGTTGGTGGTGACCGTGAAGGTGACCTTGTCCGGCAGACCCTTGCGGATCGTGTCGGTGGCCTGGTCCCAGTTCTCGTTGCGGACGAAGGTCGCGCCCTTGCCCGAGGCGAAGGACTCCACCTTGTAGGGACCGGTGGCGACCGGCTTGTTGGTGTACGAGGCGCCCTCGTCCTTGCCCGCCGGGACCGGCGAGGAGGACGGCATGGCCAGCAGGTACTTGAAGTCGGAGTTGGCGCTCGCCAGGTTGAAGACGATCGTGTGGTCGTCCGGCGTCTCGACGGACTTCAGGCCCATCTTGTTCGGGTCGGTGTCCTTGTAGGGACCCGGGTACTTCTGGCCCTGGTCGAGCAGGTCGATCAGGTACGTCGGACCGCCGGACAGCACGTCCTGCGCGAAGACGCGCTCGATGCCGTACTTGAAGTCCTTCGCGGTGATCGGCGAGCCGTCCTCGAACTTCACGCCGTCCTTGATCTTGACGGTGTACGTCTTGCCGTCGTTGCTCAGGACGGGCTCGCCCGCGGCGAGGTCCGGGACCAGCTTGGTGCCGGCCGCGCCGGGCTTGCTGTCGTAGGCGTACAGCTGGCGGATGTAGAGGCGCTGCAGGTTCCACACGAAGCCGTAGTAGGCGCGCGCCGGGTCGAGGAAGTCGACGTCCTGCGGGGACCAGAGCTTCAGCTCGCCGCCCTTGGCGTCGGAGGCGTTGACCAGGGAGGCGGTGGCACCGCTGTAGCCCTTGTCGCCCTTGTCGTCGCTGCCGTCTGCCTTCTTGTCGTTGCCACCGCACGCGGCGGTCAGCGACAGGGCGGCGATCACGGCGGTGATCGCGAGTGCCTGCTTTCTGCGGATCACGGTTGTCCAACCTCCAGAGGTGGGTGAATCGAAGAAGCGGTTCAGCTGCCCTTGGGGTCGAGTGCGTCACGCAGCCCGTCCCCGAAGAGGTTGAACGCCAGGACGGTGATGAAGATCGTGATACCCGGGACCACCATGTACATGGGGTCGTCCTGGTAGATGGGGACGGCGTCGGAGAGCATCTTTCCCCAGGAGGCCGTGGGCGGCTTGACGCCGGCACCCAGGAAGCTGAGGGCCGCTTCCGTCAGGATGTTGGTCGGAATGATCAGCGTCGAGTAGACGAGGATCGGCGCGATCAGGTTGGGCAGCAGCTCCTTGATCAGGATGTAGCCGCGGCCCGCGCCGAGGCTGCGTGCGGCCTCGACGTACTCGCGTTCACGCAGGGAGATCGTCTGGCCCCGGACGATACGGCCGATGTACGGCCAGCCGAAGAAGCCGATGACGACGATCAGCACGCCCATCCGGACGCCCGAACCCTCGAACCCCCACAGGGAGTTGGGGACCACGGAGACCAGGGCGATGGTGAACAGCAGCTGCGGGAAGGCCAGCAGCAGGTCCATCACGCGGCTGATGACGGCGTCGACCCAGCCGCCGAGGAAGCCGGCCAGGGCGCCGAGCAGGCTGCCCAGGACGACCGAGACGAAGGCCGCCAGGAAGGCGACGACCAGGGAGATGCGGGCGCCGTAGACGATCCGGCTGAACACGTCGCGGCCGTTGGTCGGTTCGACGCCCAGCAGGAAGTCGGAGCTGATGCCGCCGAAGGAGCCGAGCGGCGTGCCCAGGTCCGGGTCGATCATGTCCTCGTGGAACTCGTTGGGATCGTGCCCCAGCAGGCCCACGATCAGCGGCGCGAAGACCGCCACCAGGATCAGGAGGATCACGACCACGCCGCCGGTCAGCGCGACCTTGTCGCGCTTGAGCCGCATCCAGGCGATGCGGCCGGGCGAGCGGCCTTCGATGGCCTTGGCAGGGACGTCGGCTACGGACACGGGTGCGGGCGTTTCCGCGCTCGTGTCGTGCTGTGGTGCCGTCATCGTGGTGGGGACCCCTCTCGGCCGACGGGTTGCCGGCCCATGCCCGCCGCTGTGGCGGCGTTGGTGCGGAGTGGCGCTCGGAGTGCTCGGGACACGTGGAACGCGTGCGAAGTGCGGTGGGAGGTGCGAACTGCGGACTGCGAAAAGCGGGGCTATACGAACTGCTATACGAACTGCTGTGCGAATTGCTGTACGGAGCGCGGTGCGATGCAGCCGACGTGCGAGAAGTGCGGGAAGTGCGGGAAGTGCCGTGTGAAACAACAAGCGAAGTCCACGTGCCGAACCGCGCCCTGGAGGACTGACCGGCTCTTGGGTGGGGAGTCTTCATCGGGCGCTCGACCAGCCGCCAGACCCGCAGATGAATGGATGCGCAACCGTGATCTGACGCCCCGGTTCCCGTTATCCGGACTCCGCTCACGGCTCAGCGGAGCAAGACCGTCCGTTCGGTACACAAACGGACATGCCGCCCAACACGCAGGAGGAGTGCGCCAATTGGACGCCCAACAGGGGTGATATCCGGACAAGGAGAAGGCCGCCGGGAACCGTGGTTCCCGACGGCCGAAGGTCCGTCGAAGCTGTCCGTCTCAGGCCCCGGGCGCGCCCGCGCGAGTCCCTGTTGACGGGTCGGTACGGAGCCCCGTTCCGGCCCGGCGGAGCCGGTCAAGTGGTTTTCCGCGCGGGCTAGTACGCCGCGGCCTGGCCCTCGCGGTCGTAGAACGGCCGGGTCTGCGCCCGCAGCCACATCGCCACCGGATCGTGCTCGTCCGCCAGCGCGACCGTGCACACGGGCACGCCCTCGGGGACCGCCCCGACCGACTGGCGCATCATCTCGCGTACGGATTCCAGCGCGGGCGCGGAGGCGTCGTACAGGTCGAGCCCCACCGCGAGGTAGGCCGTCCCGAGCGCGGGCTGGACCCACGCCCGGCGCAGCGACCTGACGGCCGGTGTGCGGTGCGCGTGCTGCGTCAGCAGCCCGTAGAACTGCGGGAGCTCCAGGGCGGGCTCGGAGAGCCGCAGCGGGCCCGCGGGCATGCGGTCCAGGCCGGTGGCGACGCGGCGCAGGTCGGCCCACGGGACGCCGAGGCCGCCGCCCGGGGCGTGCGGGTTGACCCACAGGCCCCAGCGGTCGGGGTAGAGGGCGCGGGCGATGTCCCGGCCGGTGACCACCTCGTAGCCGCGGTTCCAGCCGCTGGCGGCCAGCTCCTGCGGCGAGGTCACGCAGGGCGCGTATCCGAGGCCCTCGACCTCCATGCCGCCGTACTGGGCGTCCGGCGAACCCGGCTGCCCCTGCCACAGCAGCATCCACAGCCTGCCCTCGGCGAGGGCGTGCAGGAATGACTCATAACTCTCATAGCGCCCGGGAGTCACCTGGCGCAGCATGTGCTCGACCTGCCCGGCCGCGGCCGTGCCTGACGCACTCACCCGGTACCCCTCTTCGTCCGCCCGTCGTCCACCCGTACCAACCAGCTTAAGCGGCGCTAGGGAAGGTAGAAGGGGCGTACGCGCTCACGAATCCAGTCCGTGACCGGGTCCTCCGCCGCGTCCAGGAGGATCAACTGCACCGGCCAGGGCGCGGGTACGCGGGCCAGGGCGCGGCCGAGGGCCTCCAGGGGGGCGTCGCGCAGCCCGAGATCCTGTCCCACCAGCCGGACGCCGACGTAGAGCTGCGGGGGGCCGGCCTCGACGCTGGCGAGGCAGCGGTGCGCGGCGGTGACCACGCCGGTGGCGCGGAACTCCTCGGCTGCGGCGGCCAGGAAGTCGACGGGGTCCTCCTGCCAGTCGGGCTCGAAGAGCCGGACGCGGCCGCCGGTGGCGGGGCCGTCGAGCGGGGTCCGGCCGGCGCGGCACAGCTCGGCGACGGCGGCGGGGGGCAGCGGTACCCCGACGGCGCCCTCGGGGTTCACGGCGATGCCGAGCTGCGGGGGCAGGCCGCGGGCGAACTCGACGGCGGGGGCGATCGCGAAGTCCATGGCGGGTCCGGCGCCGTGCCGGAACTGGGCCTCCGAGCTGTAGACGGGGACGTACGCCTCCCCGCCGATCAGCATCGTCGGGAGGTCGAGGGCGGCGTGGTCGGGGCTGCCGCCGTGGGGCAGGGGTACCCAGACCTGGCTGCGGCCGAGGGCCTCCAGGATCCGCGGCCCGGCGTCCGGGCGGCCGAGCGCCGCCCCGAGGACCTGTTCCAACTCGTTCGCCGGCCAGCCGCTGCCCTGCATGTACCCCTGCCTCCGTACGGTTCCGCCCCGATGTCGCCCCGAGGCTACCGCCCACCCCTGATCCCCCTCCCCCGCAGCCCTCAGAAGAAGCAGATGCGGGTCACCGCCGCCGCCGAGCGGCGGTCCAGGATGACCGCGGAGTCGCATCCCGCCGGCAGGCGTCCGGCCTCGGCGTCGCGCAGCAGCCGTCCCACCGCGCCCCGGTGCCGTGCGAAGGCATACGCCGAGACCCGGCGCCCCCGCGCCTCCTGCCCGGAGCGGGCCTCCTCGGCCGTGGTGTCCAGCAGCAGCAGGTGCAGCGAGCGGCCCCGGCGCCGGGCGGCCGCGGCGAGCATCCCCCGCACCCACATCTGGGTGCCGCAGTCGTGGACCACCACGGAGTCCCCCGTGCGCAGCCGCCGCCACAGCCCCCAGTAGTGCGCGGCCCGCACCAGCGGCCGGTACACGGCGTAGGGCAGGGCCCCCGGCATCCGGCGCTCCCAGCGTTCGCGGGCGTCCTGGGAGTCGATGCCGCCGTCCTCGGCCGCCCGCTTGATCAGGGTGCTCTTGCCGCCGCCGGGCAGGCCGGAGACCACCACGATGTCCCCGGCGGGGAAACCGAGCCGCCGCGGCCCGGCCACCGCTGCGCCGCGCAGGTCGCGGACCCGGCCGGCCGGCCGCGGCCGCGGACTGCGCTGGGCCGGGACCCCGTCCACCGTTCCCGTCGCCGCCAGCACTCCGAATCTCCGCACAGTGATCGTCTCCCCCCGAATCGGGTCGCCAGGACCCCGTGCCCACTGAGTGTAAAGAGACGGTAATCCGGTGGCCTCGGTTCCGGTCCGTCCGTTCTTCCAGGGCCCCACTGCCCGCTCCCGAGCGTCCCGTGCAATGATGTGCGCCATCTGGACACCAACTGCATACCGGCCGCTTGAATCCGCGCGGGAGAGTCCCGGCACGCCGCGAGGCCGTGCCCGGGCGCCGAAGGAGCAAGTACCTCCCTTGAATCTCTCAGGCCCCGTACCGCGTGGATGAGGCAGATCTGAAAAGCGAGCGACGACGTCCGTCCCCCGACGGCCGCCGCGCGCTCCACCCAAGGTGCAAGCCAGGGCGTCCCGCCGTGTCGCGGGAACTCTCGGCGAACCTCTCAGGTTCCGATGACAGATGGGGAGGATCGTCCTCGTCATGTCATGCCCTGGGACCCGGGAGCCACACCCATGAGCACTGCCCCCCGCCTGACCGCGCTCGACGCGCTGCACCGCTCGCTCGGTGCGACCATGACCGACTTCGCGGGCTGGGACATGCCGCTGCGCTACGCGAGTGAGCGCGACGAGCACAACGCCGTGCGGACCAAGGCCGGCCTGTTCGACCTGTCCCACATGGGCGAGATCACCCTGACCGGCCCCGAGGCCGTCAAGGTCCTGGACTACGCACTGGTGGGCAACATCTCCACCGTCGGCGTCGGCCGCGCCCGCTACACGCACATCTGTCAGGAGGACGGCGGGATCCTGGACGACCTGATCGTCTACCGCCTGGGCGAGACCGAGTTCATGGTGGTCGCCAACGCCTCCAACGCCCAGGTCGTCCTGGACGCCCTCACCGAGCGCGCCGACGGCTTCGAGGCCGAGGTCCGCGACGACCGCGACGCCTACGCGCTGATCGCCGTGCAGGGCCCGGAGTCCCCCGGCATCCTGAAGTCGCTGACCGACGCCGACCTGGACGGCCTGAAGTACTACGCGGGCCTGCCGGGCACCGTCGCGGGCGTGCCCGCGCTCATCGCGCGTACGGGCTACACGGGCGAGGACGGCTTCGAGCTGTTCGTCTCCCCGGAGCACGCCGTGGAGCTGTGGCAGGCGCTGACCGAGGCGGGCGAGGGCGTCGGCCTGGTGCCGGCCGGCCTGTCCTGCCGCGACACGCTGCGCCTGGAGGCGGGCATGCCGCTGTACGGGCACGAGCTGACCACCTCCCTCACCCCCTTCGACGCGGGGCTGGGCCGGGTCGTGAAGTTCGAGAAGGAGGGGGACTTCGTCGGCCGCGCCGCGCTGGAGGCCGCCGCCGAGCGTGCCGCGACGAACCCGCCGCGCAAGCTGGTCGGCCTGATCGCCGAGGGCCGCCGCGTCCCGCGCGCCGGTTTCCCGGTCGTCGCCGACGGCCAGGTCATCGGCGAGGTCACCTCCGGTGCCCCGTCCCCGACGCTGGGCAAGCCGATCGCGATGGCCTACGTCGACGCGGCGCACGCCGCGCCCGGCACCTCCGGCGTCGGCGTGGACATTCGCGGTACGCATGAGGCGTACGAGGTCGTGGCTCTGCCGTTCTACAAGCGGCAGAAGTAGTCGCCGCAGCCGCACGGCCGACCGTACGGCCGTGTCCCGGCGCCCCGGCGCCCGTCTCGGTCCGCGAGACCACTGTTCACATCCACTCCCCCGCATCCAGGAGAATCAGGTCATGAGCAACCCCCAGCAGCTGCGTTACACCAAGGAGCACGAGTGGCTGTCGGACGCCGTCGACGGCGTCGCGACGGTCGGCATCACGGAGTTCGCGGCCAACGCGCTCGGTGACGTCGTCTACGCCCAGCTCCCCGCGGTCGGCGACACCGTCACCGAGGGCGAGACCTGTGGCGAGCTGGAGTCGACCAAGTCGGTCAGCGACCTGTACTCCCCCGTCTCCGGCGAGGTCGTCGAGGCCAACCAGGACGTCGTGGACGACCCGGCGCTCGTCAACACCGCCCCGTTCGAGGGTGGCTGGCTGTTCAAGGTGCGCCTCTCGGAGGAGCCGAAGGACGTGCTCTCCGCCGACGAGTACGCCGCGCTCACCCACTCCGACAACTGAGACCCCAGGGGATCCTGATGTCCGTTCTGAACACCCCCCTCCACGAGCTCGACCCGGACGTCGCCGCCGCCGTCGACGCGGAGCTCGTACGCCAGCAGTCGACCCTGGAAATGATCGCGTCGGAGAACTTCGCTCCGGTCGCCGTCATGGAGGCCCAGGGCTCGGTCCTGACCAACAAGTACGCCGAGGGCTACCCCGGCCGCCGCTACTACGGCGGCTGCGAGCACGTCGACGTGGTCGAGCAGATCGCCATCGACCGCATCAAGGCGCTGTTCGGCGCCGAGGCCGCGAACGTGCAGCCGCACTCCGGTGCGCAGGCCAACGCCGCCGCGATGTTCGCGCTGCTGAAGCCGGGCGACACGATCATGGGCCTGAACCTGGCCCACGGCGGTCACCTGACCCACGGCATGAAGATCAACTTCTCCGGCAAGCTCTACAACGTGGTCCCGTACCACGTCGACGAGTCGGGTCAGGTCGACATGGCCGAGGTCGAGCGCCTCGCCAAGGAGTCCAAGCCGCAGCTGATCGTCGCCGGCTGGTCCGCGTACCCGCGCCAGCTGGACTTCGCCGCCTTCCGCCGCATCGCGGACGAGGTCGGCGCGTACCTCATGGTCGACATGGCGCACTTCGCCGGCCTGGTCGCCGCGGGTCTGCACCCGAACCCGGTGCCGCACGCCCACGTCGTCACCACCACCACGCACAAGACCCTCGGCGGTCCGCGCGGCGGTGTCATCCTGTCGACGCAGGAGCTGGCCAAGAAGATCAACTCCGCGGTCTTCCCGGGCCAGCAGGGCGGCCCGCTGGAGCACGTGATCGCGGCCAAGGCGGTCTCCTTCAAGATCGCGGCCTCGCCCGAGTTCAAGGAGCGCCAGGAGCGCACCCTGGAAGGCGCGAAGATCATCGCCGAGCGCCTGGTCCAGGCCGACGTCACCGAGGTGGGCGTCTCCGTCCTCTCGGGCGGCACCGACGTGCACCTGGTCCTGGTGGACCTGCGCAACTCGGAGCTGGACGGCCAGCAGGCCGAGGACCGCCTCCACGAGATCGGCATCACGGTCAACCGGAACGCGATCCCGAACGACCCGCGTCCCCCGATGGTCACCTCGGGCCTGCGCATCGGTACGCCGGCGCTCGCCACGCGCGGTTTCGGCGCCGAGGACTTCACCGAGGTCGCGGAGATCATCGCCGCCGCCCTGAAGCCCGACTTCGACGCCGATGACCTCAAGGCGCGCGTCTCCGCGCTCGCCGCGAAGTTCCCGCTGTACCCGTCGCTCTAAGCAGCCGCGGTGGGGCCCGGCCGCGTTTCCACGGGGTCGGGCCCCTTTCGTGACCGAAGTCCCTGGTGGATTCCGCCTATCACCTCCGAAACCACGGCACCGCCCGCCCGGCGATGGGGATGGACCCGGGCTTCTCCGTCCTGCTCCCGGTGACCGTCGGCCACGGCCGGGAGACCCTGGCCCCTTCCTGGCTGCCCGCCGCGAAGATCCTCTGCCCGCCGACCTCCGCCTTCGCCGCCCGCGCCCGCTACCGGCCGAAGTGGCCCGGCACCGGCATCGTCACCGCCCCGACCCCGCCGGCCGCCCCGATCGTCGCCCTGATGGCCGCCATGGCGCTCGTCACGTGCTTCCGGGCCGTCCGGGCGGGCGTCAGGGCCCACCGCGCGGGCCCGCCCGGCCCGGACCCGGCCCCGGACCGGGCCGAAGGGCCGGCCAGGGGCTCCAGGACACCGGAGCGCGAGCTGTCTCACGTCTGACGGACCCGTCCGGGAGCCGAACCGTTCATCTCCACGCGATACGCTCGACTGCCGGACAAAATCCCCGGATCCACCCCTCTTCTCCACCGAAGATCCACCACTCCTGCCCCCTCCCCACCCACGAGCAGACAAGGGAGTCCGCCAGTGGCCATCTCCGTCTTCGACCTCTTCTCCATCGGTATCGGCCCGTCCTCCTCCCACACGGTCGGCCCGATGCGCGCGGCGCGCATGTTCGCGACGCGGCTGAAGAAGGACGGCGTCCTCGCCCAGACCGCCTCCGTGCGCGCGGAGCTCTTCGGCTCCCTCGGCGCGACGGGCCACGGCCACGGCACCCCCAAGGCGGTCCTGCTCGGCCTGGAGGGACACTCCCCCCGCACCGTGGACGTCGAGAGCGCCGACGCCGAGGTGGAGCGCATCCGGCAGAGCGGCCGGCTGCGGCTGCTGGGCGCGGAGATAGGCGACGGGCACGAGATCGCCTTCGACGAGCCGAACCAGCTGATCCTGCACCGCCGCCGCTCGCTGCCGTACCACGCGAACGGCATGACCCTCTTCGCCTACGACGAGTCCGGCGCGCCCCTGCTGGAGAAGACCTACTACTCGGTCGGCGGCGGCTTCGTCGTGGACGAGGACGCGGTCGGCGAGGACCGGATCAAGCTCGACGACACCGAGCTGAAGTACCCCTTCCGCTCGGGTGACGAGATGCTGCGGCTCGCCAACGAGACGGGCCTGTCGATCTCCTCCCTGATGCTGGAGAACGAGAAGGCCTGGCGCACCGAGGAGGAGATCCGCGAGGGCCTCCTGGAGATCTGGCGGGTCATGCAGGCCTGCGTCTCGCGGGGCATGTCCCGCGAGGGCATCCTGCCCGGCGGGCTGCGCGTCAAGCGCCGTGCCGCCTCCACGGCGCGCCAGCTGCGCACCGAGGGCGACCCGATGATGCACCGCAGCGAGTGGACGACGATCTACGCGATGGCGGTCAACGAGGAGAACGCGGCGGGCGGCCGGGTCGTCACCGCGCCCACCAACGGCGCCGCGGGCGTCCTGCCGGCGGTCCTGCACTACTACATGAACTTCGTCCCGGGTGCCGACGAGGACGGCGTGGTCCGCTTCCTCCTCGCCGCGGGCGCGATCGGCATGCTCTTCAAGGAGAACGCCTCCATCTCCGGCGCCGAGGTCGGCTGCCAGGGCGAGGTGGGCTCGGCCTGCTCCATGGCGGCCGGCGCCCTCGCCGAGGTCCTGGGCGGCACCCCGGAGCAGGTCGAGAACGCGGCCGAGATCGGCATGGAGCACAACCTCGGCCTGACCTGCGACCCGGTCGGCGGCCTCGTCCAGATCCCCTGCATCGAGCGCAACGGCATGGCCGCCGTGAAGGCCGTCACCGCCGCCAAGATGGCGATGCGCGGCGACGGCAGCCACAAGGTCTCCCTCGACAAGGTCATCAAGACCATGAAGGAGACCGGCGCCGACATGAAGGTCAAGTACAAGGAGACCGCGCGCGGCGGTCTCGCGGTCAACGTCATCGAGTGCTGACCGGACCGGCGTCCCGACGGGCGTCCTGACGGGCGGGAACGGTGGAGGGGCCCGGTGCGAAAGCGCCGGGCCCCTCCGTGCAGGCACACAACGCGGCCCTCGCCGGCATCCTGGGCAGCGGGGTGGGCGGCAGCAACCTCGGCAACTCCGCCACCGCCCAGCAGGTCGCCTCGGGCTTCGGTGCGTCGAACCAGCACAACGGGGCGCAGACCAACGGCTCCGCCGCCACCGTCCTCGGGCAGTCCGGCTCCAACGCTTCGCTGGTCTGGAACCCGCTGCCGTAACAGCGGGGGCGCGGCCCGCCGCCGCGGGCCCGTCGAGCCCGCCCTCCCCCGGAGGGCGGGCTCGCGCGCGTCCCGGCTACGATCGGGCCGACCGGCGAGGAGGCAGTCATGGACACGGCAGGAACAGCGTCAACTGCACCTGGTTCAGCAGGCTTTGGGTTCCGCCGCCCCTTCGCCCCACCCTCGGCGGCGGCCCCCGGAGGTCCCGGAAACGGGTCCTGCGGCCCGTCCGGCTCGGGACCTTCGGCCCCGGGGAGCGCGGCGAGCGTCGGCTAGCGTGCCCGGAGGGGGTCCGTCCACGCCACCCGCGCGAAGAGAGGCAGAGCCACCATGGCCACCACCGAACACCGCGTCCTGCCGCTCCGGCTGGAGGCCGCGCCGCTGTCCGTCCCCCTGGTCGGCGCCTTCGTCTACCGCACGGACCGGCCGTACGAGCTGGCCGTCGACTTCCGCGGCGCCGGGACCCACCTCGCCCGCTGGGTGTTCTCGCGCGAGCTGCTGCTCGACGGGCAGGTCTGCGCCACCGGTGAGGGCGACATACAGGTGTGGCCGCTGCGGCGGGGCACCGAACCGCGCGTGTTCCTCGCCTTCAGCAACGGCGCGCAGAGCTGTGTGGTCTCGGCCCGCGCCAAGGACGTGCGCGAGCTGTGCCGGCGGCTCACGGAGCTGGTCCCGCGGGGGCAGGAACGGCGCCACTACGACCTGGACGCGGAACTGAGCGCACTGCTCGCGCACTGAGGGAACCGCGTGGCGCCCCACGGGTGTCCTACCCGGTGACAGCCTGTCCCCGTCTCACGAGAATCGGGGGAACGTCATGCGTCACCTGAACCGCCTGCGCCACCGCCGGACCGTGGCCCTGGCCACGGGCGCCCTGCTCACCGCCGGGCTCGCGCTCGCCGCACCGGCCTCGGCCGCCGCGTCCGCCGCTCCGTCCGCGCGCACCCTGACCCCGCTCGTCGTCAACGCCCGCTGGGGCGGTCACTGCACGTACGACCGGATCGTCATCGACCTCCAGGGCTCCGTGCCCCCGGTCACCGTCACTCCCGTCCCGCAGCTGGTCTACGACGGGTCCGGCAAGCCCGTCCCGCTGGCCGGGAAGTACTTCCTGGAGATCCGCCTGCACCCCGCCGCCGGTCACGACGACGCGGGGCAGAACGTCTACCAGGGCCCCAAGCTCCAGAAGATCTCCCTCAGCAAGCTCAAGGGCCTCGCCCTGACCGGCGACTACGAGGGGTACGTGACCTTCGGCGCCGCCTTCGACACCAAGCCCGCCTTCACCACCTCGGTCCTCCACTCGCCCGAGCGGTACGTGGTGGACGTCGCGCACCCGAACACCTGCTGACCCCGGCGGCCCGGCCCGGGACGCCGCACGGCTAGCGGTGTTCCGGGTTGGGGAAGTCGAAGCGGCAGCCCGCGTCCCACAGGGAGCGCTGGTTGCCGTGCGCCGGGATGCCGCCCGCCCGTTTGAGGAGGGCGGCCAGGTGCATGAGGTTCCAGGACATGAAGGCCGTGTTGCGGTTGGTGAAGTCGTTGTCGGGGCCGCCCGATCCGGGGTCCAGGTAGGACGGTCCGGGGCCGGCCTCGCCGATCCAGCCCGCGTCGGCCTGGGGCGGGATGGCGTAGCCCAGGTGCTGGAGGCTGTAGAGGACGTTCATGGCGCAGTGTTTGACGCCGTCCTCGTTGCCGGTGATCAGCGCGCCGCCGACCCGCCCGTAGTAGGCGTACTGGCCGCGGTCGTTGAGCAGGGAGGAGCAGGCGTAGAGCCGCTCGACGACCTGCTTCATGACGGAGCTGTTGTCGCCGAGCCAGATCGGGCCGCAGAGCACGAGGATGTCGGCGTCCATGATCCGGCTGTAGAGAACCGGCCACTGGTCGCTCTCCCAGCCGTGTTCGGTCATGTCGGGCCAGACCCCGGTCGCGATGTCGTGGTCCACGGCGCGGATGAGCGAGGTCCGGGCGCCGGCAGCCTCCATGACGGCCCGGCTCTTCGCGATCAGGCCCTCGGTGTTGCTGGTCTCGGGCGAGCGCTTGAGGGTGCAGTTGACGTAGACGGCGGAGAGGTCCGAGTAGTCGAAGCCCTGGGTGTCGGCAGCCATGCGCCCCACCCTTCCCCGGGTCCGCGCGGGCCGCCAGCCGGTCGCGTCCGTCCGGGCCACGCCGGGTGGCGGGCGAGCGGGATCCGGCCATCCGAACGGCGGAATTGGGGTGGGTTGTTACCGGTCCGTCCTGGCGACTAGGGTCAGCTGGCCTTGGTGTTCGGGAAACCGGTGGGAAACCGGTGCGGCCCTCGCCACTGTGATCGGGAAGTCCTGCTCCGCCCCCGGACCACCTCCGGGGGTGCCCCGCTGCGGGGAGCCACTGGGCCCGCGCGGGAGACCGCACGGGCCCGGGAAGGCGGAGTCAGGGCATCGGTACCCGTGAGCCAGGAGACCGGCCGGGGCGCGTCGTCCATCCACGAGGTGCTGGAGAGGTCTCTACTCATGCACATAGCCGAGGGGTTCCTGCCCCCCTTGCACGCGGTCGCCTGGGGCGCCGCGTCCGCCCCGTTCGTCGTCCACGGAGTCCGCGCCCTCACCCGCGAGGTGAAGGCCCATCCGGAGAGCACCCTGCTGCTCGGGGCCTCGGGGGCGTTCACCTTCGTCCTGTCCGCGCTCAAGATCCCCTCGGTGACGGGCAGTTGCTCGCACCCGACCGGGACCGGGCTCGGCGCCATCCTCTTCCGGCCGCCCATCATGGCGGTGCTCGGCACGATCACCCTGCTGTTCCAGGCCCTGCTGCTGGCGCACGGCGGGCTCACCACCCTCGGCGCCAACGTCTTCTCCATGGCCATCGCCGGGCCCTGGGCCGGCTACGCCGTCTACCGGCTGCTGCGGAAGTCCGGTGCGCCGCTGATGGTGACCGTCTTCCTGGGCGCCTTCTTCGCCGACCTCGTCACCTACTGCGTGACCTCCGTCCAGCTGGCGCTGGCCTTCCCGGACCCGGGCAGCGGCTTCCTCGGCGCGCTGGAGAAGTTCGCCGGGATCTTCGCCCTGACCCAGATCCCGCTCGCGGTGAGCGAGGGGCTGCTGACGGTGCTCGTGATGCGCCTGCTGATGCAGTCCAGCAGGTCGGACCTGGTCCGGCTCGGGGTCGCGAAGCTGACCGGCGGCGCCGGCGCACAGCAGGAGGCGACGGCCCGATGACCCGCAACGCGAAGATCAACACCCTGCTGCTGTTCCTGGTGGCGGCGCTGGCCGTGCTCCCGCTCGCGCTGGGGCTCGGCGACGACAAGGAGGAGCCGTTCGCGGGCGCCGACGCGCAGGCGGAGTCGGCCATCACCGAGCTGAAGCCCGACTACAAGCCCTGGTTCTCGCCGCTGTACGAACCCCCTTCCGGGGAGGTCGAGTCGGCGCTGTTCGCCCTCCAGGCGGCGCTCGGCGCGGGCGTGCTCGCGTACTACTTCGGCGTGCGCAAGGGCCGCCGGCAGGGCCTCGCCCAGGCGGCCGCGGCGGCCGCGGGCCCCGACGGGTCCGCATCCGGGTCCGCCGCCCCGACGGCCGCGGAGTCGTAGGCGGTGCTGCCGATCGACGTGGCGGCGCACGGGAGCCGCTGGCGGGGCCGCCACCCCCTGGAGAAGGCCCTGCTGGGACTCGGGCTGACCGTCACCGCCGTGTGCCTGCCGCCCTGGCCCGGCGGGCCGCTGGTGGCCGCGGCGACCCTGGCCGTGCTGCTCGGTCCGGCCGGGGTGGCGGGGCGGCAACTGTGGCGGGCCTTCCGGATGCCGCTCGGCTTCTGCGTGACCGGGGCGCTGCCGCTGCTGGTGTCGCTGGGCGGGCCCGCCGGGTTCGTCTCCCTGGCGCCGGACGGGCCCCGGCACGCCGGGGAACTGCTGCTGCGCACCTCGGCGGCCTCGCTCGGCGTGCTGCTGTTCGCGTTCACCACCCCGGTCTCGGACGTGCTGCCGCGCCTGGTGCGGGCGGGGGTGCCCGCCCCCGTGGTGGACGTGGCCCTCGTGATGTACCGGATCGGCTTCCTGCTGCTGGATTCGATGGCCCAGGTCCGCCGGGCGCAGGCGGCCCGGCTCGGGCAGAGCGGCCGGGCGGCGGTGTGGCGTTCCCTGGCCGGGCTCGCGGCGACCTCCTTCGTCCGCGCCTTCGACCGCGCGGGCCGGCTCCAGGAGGGGCTGGCCGGGCGCGGCTACGACGGCGCGCTGCGGGTGCTCGTCCCGCGGGCCGCGCTGTCCTGGCGGTTCCTCGCGGCCACCGCCGCCCTGCTGACCGCCCTGGTCGCGGGGACCCTCGTACTGAAGGAGCTGTACCTGTGACCGTGGTGGTGGAGCTGGCCGGGGCGGGCTATGCCTACGAGGACGGCCCGGCCGTGCTGTCCGGGGTGGACTTCGGGATCGAGCGGGGCCGCGCGCTGGTCCTGCTGGGCCGCAACGGCAGCGGCAAGACCACGCTGATGCGGCTGCTGAGCGGGGGCCTGCGGCCCGGTACGGGCGAGCTGCGCCTGGACGGCGAACGGGTGGCGTACGACCGGGCGGGGCTGACCCGCCTGCGGACCTCGGTGCAGCTGGTGGTGCAGGACCCGGACGACCAGCTGTTCGCGGCCTCCGTCGAACAGGACGTGTCCTTCGGCCCGATGAACCTGGGGCTGGCGGAGGCGGAGGTCCGCGCGCGGGTCGACGCCGCCCTGGCCGCCCTGGACATCACCGCGCTGCGGGACCGCCCGACCCACCTGCTCTCGTACGGGCAGCGCAAGCGGGCGGCGATCGCGGGGGCGGTGGCCATGGCCCCACGGGTGCTGATCCTGGACGAGCCGACGGCCGGGCTGGACCCGGACGGTCAGGAGCGGCTGCTGGACGTGCTGGCGGGGCTGCGGGCGGACGGCACCACGGTGGTCATGGCCACGCACGACGTGGACCTGGCGGTCCGCTGGGCGGACGACGCGGCGGTGCTCACCCCGTCGGGCATCCGGACCGGACCGGCGCACGGGCTGCTGTCGGATCCGGAGCTGCTGGCCTCGGCGGGCCTGCGCCAGGCCTGGTCCCCGGCGGTGACGGCCTTCCTGCGCGCCCGCGGCCTGCTGTCCGAGCACGCCCCGGGCCCGCGCACCCCGGAGGCCCTGGCCGGCTTGCGTCCCTGACGGGCGGGCCCCCGACCGTAAACTCCCCCCATGTCGCTGCCGCACGCCATCCTCACCGCCCTGCTGGAGAAGCCCTCGTCGGGGCTGGAGCTGACCCGGCGGTTCGACAAGTCGATCGGGTACTTCTGGTCGGCGACCCACCAGCAGATCTACCGGGAGCTCGGGCGGCTGGAGGAGGCGGGGCTGATCCGGGAACTGCCCAGCGAGGTCCCGGTGCGGGGGCAGAAGAAGGAGTACGAGGTGCTGCCCGACGGCAGCGCGGAGCTGGCCCGCTGGGTGGACGAGAGCCAGGACCCCAAGCCGATGCGGGACGCGCTGCTGCTGCGGCTGCGCGCGGCGGGGGTGGTGGGGCTCCAGGGGCTCGGTCCGGAGCTGCGGCGCCATCTGGAGCTGCACCGGGAGCAGCTGGCGAAGTACGAGGCGATCGAGGCCAAGGACTTCCCGCCGGGCCGGGACGCGGTGGAGGACCGGCTGCGCCGGATCGTGCTGCACGGCGGCATCGCCCTGGAGGGCTTCTGGCTGGCCTGGCTGCGGGAGGCGCTCGCGGAGGTCGAGGCCATGGAGGGCACGTCCGGGGCCTGAGGGGTGCGGCCGGCGCGGGGCCGGACCGCGCCCCCGCCCCGGCAGGGGGACGGGGGCGGCGCGGGGCCTACTTGTTCAGGGCGGCCCAGAACTCGTCGAAGCTCATCAGGCCGTCGCCGTTGGCGTCCTTGGAGGCGATCACGGCGTCCGCGACCGAGGCGGTGACGAACGCGTCGCCCATCGCCTTCATGGCCGCGCTGTACTCGTCGGCCGTGACGAAGCCGTCACCGTTCACGTCGAACTTGTTGAACGTCGCCCGTGCGCTCTCGATGTCCGCCACTGGGTCCACCCCTTCTTGGTGCTTGTTGACCGGCTCAGGGTAGCGGCACTCCGCGGGGAGCGGCGCCGCGGGTCCCGTTCGACCGGCAGAAAGAAATTCAATTACCCTTCCGTAATGCGGAAGTGATAATTCCGGCCAACAATTCCGCCGTGGACTTGTCACGCTCCGGGATCACGGCATAACGTACCGGCATTGCCGCCACACCAGGAGCGCAGGGCTCCCAGGGACAAGTGGCAACAAGGGCGATCAAACAGGTGACGATCACAGCTGACGCATCATTCGAAGTTCTGCCCTTCACCCGCACCTGCCGCCACATCTGGGAAGACGGCGACCATGTGCTGATCGGAGTGAGTCCCGGCAACAGCTACTTCAGCTCCGAACGCATATCGAGCCTCGCCAGATGGGCCGTGACCCGCTTCGCGCAGGTCGACTTCGTCTACGCAGACCTCCACGTAGACCGGATGTTCGCCGCTTTCGGCTACACCCGGGAACACGCGGAGAAGCGTTCGGCGAAGGAGATCAAGGCGGTCCGCAGGAGGATCATCAAAGGCGTCGAGGAATCAGGACCTCAGCACGCCGAGATCCGGGTGAGAGCACTTTCCGAGTTCCAGTCGAACCCCGTTTACCAACTCTTGCACCGACGCGTTCTGCATTTCCTGGAGACCGACGACGTATTCCGCAAGGGCTGTGAGGAAATGGCCCTTCACTTTGTCGGGTCCAAGTTGCCGGAAGGTGAATCCATCACCGACGCGCAGTTGCAGGTCTGTTTCGATTACATGGCGGCGGAGCTGCCCTTCTTCGTGGACACCCCGAGCATTCTCGACGTGCCGTCCTCGGTGGCGGCGTACCACGTCAAGATGCCGATGACCGACGTCCTCTTCGCGCGGGGCGGCGGCCTGCGCGCGACCCGCAACCAGGCGTACGCCGTCGTACGCCCCGAGACCGCCGGGTCCACGCCCCCCGCACCGCCGCACGACACCACCGCGCGGGACACCACCGCGCACGGCACAGCACCGACCGAGAGGACCGTCGATGAGCGTCGAGCAGCTTGAGGGCACGCAGGAGCGGGGGCCGGAGCCGGAGCCGCTCCTGGACTTCCCCCTCTCCCGGCGCGGTGACGTGCTCCCCGAGGAGTGCTCGTGGCTGCGCGAGAAGGCCCCGGTCGCCCGGGTCCGCACCCTCACCGGGGACCCGGCCTGGCTCGTGAGCAGCTACGCGCTGGCCAAGCAGGTGCTGGAGGACGAGCGGTTCAGCCTCAAGGACACCGCCAACGCCGGGGTGCCCCGCCAGTACGCGCTGACGATCCCGCCCGAGGTCGTCAACAACATGGGCAACATCAACAGCGCCGGGCTGCGCAACGCGGTCATGAAGGCGCTCAACCCCCGTCAGAAGGGGCTCCAGGACTTCCTGCGCGCCACCGCCGGCGAGCTGATCGAGGCCCTGGTCGCCGAGGGCGGGCCGGCCGACCTCCGGACGGGGTTCGCCGACCCCTTCTCGGCGGCGCTGCACTGCCAGGTGCTGGGCGTGCCCTTCGAGGACTGGAGGCGGCTGATGTCGGGGCTGGACGTCGCGTTCATGACCGCGCGCGAGCCCTTCGCCGACTCCGCGCTCAACTGGTACAAGGACGTCGGTTACTTCGCCGACGCGTTCAAGGCGCAGCTGGCGCGGACCGCCGAGGAGCGTACGGGGCTCCTCGGAAAGTTCGCCGGACTGCGGGAGGCCGACCCGGAGTCGGCCCACCTGACGGACGAGATGTTCGCGACCGTCGCCGTCTCGCTCTTCGGCGCGGGCGCGGTCTCCACGTCCGCGTTCCTGGTACTGGCGGTCCTCGCCCTGCTCCAGCGGCCCGAGCTGATCGGGTACCTGCGCGAGCACCCGGAGCGCATGGGCGCGGCGGTGGACGAGCTGCTGCGCTGGAACCTGTCCGTGGGCGACGGCCTGCCGCGCCTGGCGATGGCGGACGTCCAGGTCGGGGACGTGCTGGTGAAGGAGGGCGAGCTGGTGCTCGTCCTGCTGGAGGGGGCCAACTTCGACCCGGAGGCCTTCGAGCGCCCGGACGAGCTGGACCTGGAGCGCAAGAGCGCCAACGCCCACCTCGCCTTCGGCGCCGGCCGGCACTTCTGCCCGGCGTCCGCGCTGGGCCGGGCGCATGCGGAGATCGCCCTGGAGGTGCTGGTCGAGCGGCTGCCCGACCTGCGCCTGGCCGTCCCCGCGGAGAACCTCGTGTGGCGGACCGGCTTCATCAAGCGGCTGCCCGAACGGCTGCCCGTCGCCTGGCAGTAACCCCACGGGACCGGTGTCCCGGGAGCTGTGCGAGCTCCCGGGGCACCTCCGTGCGTACGGGCCTAGCGGAAGATGCCGGTGTGGCCGAGGGAGTAGCGGCCGGGCTGCGGGTAGACGGCGAGGCCGTGCGGGCCGTCGCCGACCGGGATCCTGGCCAGCTCCTTGCCGCTGACGGTGTCGATCGCGTAGACCTCGGAGTTGTAGCGGCCGGACAGCCAGAGCACCTTGCCGTCCGCGGAGACCCCGCCCATGTCGGGGCTGCCGCCGTCGGGCAGGTCCCACTTCTTGGTGAGCTTGTTCTGCTTGAAGTCGAAGACGGAGATGGTGCCCTCGCCCCGGTTGGAGACGTACATCTCCCGGGAGTCGCGGCTGACGTACAGACCGTGACAGCCCTTGCCGGTGGGCAGCAGCTTGGGCACGTCGAACTTGTCCCCGCTGAGCACCCACATGCCGTGCGCCATCATGTCCGCGACGTAGAAGGTCTTTCCGTCGGGGGAGATCTTCACGTCCTGCGGCATCGCCCCCTCGAAGGGGAGTTTCTGCTGGCCGACGACCTCCATCTTCTCGGTGTCGACCTTGAGGAGTTCTCCGGAGAACTCGCAGCTCACGATGAAGTAGCGGCCGTCGGAGGAGAAGTCGGCGTGATTGACGCCGTAACAGGTCACGGGGACGGTTTTCACTCGGTTCATGGTGTGCGGGTCGCGGAAGACCAGTTCGCGGTCCATGGACGCCATCACGACGGCGTACTTCCCGTTCGGGGTGAAGTACAGGTTGTACGGGTCGTGCACCTCGACGGGTTCACCGGCCTCGCCGGTGGCCGGGTTGATGGGGGTGAGGGTGTGGCCGCGGTTGTTGTTGACCCACAGGGTCTTCATGTCCCAGGACGGCACCACGTGCTGCGGCTGGATGCCGACCGGGATGGTGTCGATGACCTTGTAGGTGGCCGGGTCGATGACGGACACCGTGTTGGAGTTGGTGTTGGGGACGTAGACGCGGGACGGGAAGTCCTTGACCACCGGGGACAGCCGGTTCGGGCGGTCCGCCGCGTACACGTCGTTCGGGTCGAGCACCGGAGGCATCCCGGCGAGTCCGGGCGGGGCGGCCGGGACGGCCTTGACCGGTTGGGCCGGCCCCTTGGAACCGAGCGCCTCGGGCTCGCCCTTTCCGCCGGATCCGCAGCCCGCCAGGGCGGCCAGGACCAGTCCGGCGAAGAGCGCGGTGGCCTTCCGTGGAAGGCGGTTCGTGGTCATGAGGTCAGCAGCTCCGTGGTGGTCACCGCGCGCAGCTTGCGGCGCGCGAGTTCTTCGAGGAGGGGCGGCAGCGCGTCGACCGTGTCCGCGTAGCCGAAGTGCAGGCTCACCACCGATCCGCCGTGGATCGTCCCGGTGACGTTGCGGATGACGGCCGCGGCGCCGGGTGAGGTGAAGTCGAGTGAGTCCACGTCGTACGAGAGGACGTGCGGGTACCCCGCCCGCTGGGCCAGCTTCTGGACGAGCGGGGAGGCGTACTGGGTCTGGGAGGGGCGGAACCAGGTGCCGATCGAGCCGGTGAGCCGCTTGAGGCGCTCGGCGCAGCCGGTGATCTCGGCGTAGGCCTCCGCCTCGGGCAGGTCGTTGACGGCGAGGTGGCGCTGCGTGTGGTTGCCCAGTTCGTGGCCGCCGTCCAGGACGCGGCGGGCCATGTCGGGGTGGTCGTCGAGCCAGGTGCCGATGGCCAGGACGGTGACCCGCGCGCCCCCCTTCTCCGCCTCGGCGAGGACGGCGCGGGCGATGGCGGGGTCCCCGTTGCCGTGGAAGGTCAGGGCGACCTCCGGACGGTCGCGCGGGCCGTGCCCGATCTCCACGGGCTGGCCGGGGAAGCGGCGGGGCGCGGGGGCGGGGCCGGCCGGGGCGGGCTTGGCCCGGACCGGGCCGGCGGATGGCGCGGGGCCCTTGGCGGGCCGGTCCGCGGCGCAGCCGGCGGCGAGGCCGGCCAGGACGGCGGTGCCCGCGCGCAGGGCCGCGCGGCGGCCTGGAGGTGAGAACACCTGCCCATTTAAGAGGTGGATGGGCGAGAAGATAACGATTGACCCAATTCGGGACCTATGCGGCCCGCGTGTCGGGAGGGCGACTGTCCGCTATGTGATCAACGATTTACGCAGAGCGGTCGATACTTATTCATTGAATGAGAGGTGAGTGGCCCACCTCACCTAAGATTTAGATGAAAACTCTTAGGATATGCACACTTATGTCCGAGTAGGGACTTTTGGCGTTTGGACCCTCGTCTGCCATAGTCGGAACCACGGCTTCCCTTTGACCCGAGCGAAGTCTTCCGCCGAGGATCACACACCCCAACGATCCTCGGCGCACCCATGGAACCCCCGCAGCGCCCCACCTCGGCGACAGGGGGTTTCTGGCGTTTGCGGGGCCTCAGGCGCCGGGAGCGCCCTAGCGGTCGGCGACACGCATCTCGAACCAGGTGATCTTGCCGCGCGGCAGCAGGTCGGCACCCCAGCGGTCGGACAGCTTGTCGACGAGGAAGAGCCCGCGGCCCGTCACGTCCAGCTCGTGGACCGGCATCAGGCAGGGCAGTCCGCGCGAGGGATCGCGCACCTCCACACGGATCCACCCCCGGCGGCGCAGCATCCGTAAGCCGAAGGTGCGCGCGCCCGTGTGGCGCACGGCGTTGCCGACGAGCTCGGAGACCAGCAGGACGGTGTGCTCGGCGATCTGCGGCGACAGCCCCCAGAAGCGGATCACCACGCTCTGCGCGAGCCGGCGGGCCGTGCTCGCCGACTCCGGCATGGACGGCAGCGTCACCTCGCCCTCGGCCGGATTGCCGTACGTCTCCAGCGCTTTGAGGCCCTGTTCCTCCTCGACCGCCGCCGTGAGCCGCACGGCCTGCGCGCCACTGCGCTGCCGCGGTTGTTCCACACCCTCCAGGCCCGCCATGCACCCATCATGGACGGCCGATGCGCCCGTCCGGGCCGTTCCACGGGAAAACACCACCCGGGATCATGCCTCCCGGAGGGCCTCCACGGCATATGCACCGGGCAACCGGAAGCCGGTGGGATCGACCTGACCTGCGATGACGGTGCGCTGTGCGACGATCACCGTCGGTGGATCAAGAGCTCTGCTTAAGGCTGCCTTAAGGCCTGGCTAATCCACCCGCAGGGGTTCTCCCCCACCGCGTCCCGGTGGCCCCGGCTAGACGAACTTGGCCTTGCCCGGGCCCTCTTCGACGAAGCTGCGCATGCCGCGCTCGCGGTCCTCGGTGGCGAACAGGCCCGCGAACCAGTTGCGTTCGATGGTCAGGCCGGTGTCGATGTCCGCCTCCAGGCCCGCGTCCACGCACTCCTTCGCGGCGCGCAGGGCGATCGCCGGGCCCTGAGCGAGCTTCGCGGCCCACGCGTGCGCCTGCTCGTACACCTCGGCGGCGGGCACGACGCGGTCCACCAGACCGAGCGCGAGGGCCTCGTCGGCCTTGACCATGCGGCCGGTGAAGATGAGGTCCTTGGCCTTGGACGGCCCGACCAGCCGGGACAGCCGCTGGGTGCCGCCCGCGCCCGGGATCAGGCCCAGCAGGATCTCGGGCTGGCCGAGCTTGGCGTTGTCGGCGGCGATCCGGTAGTCGGCGCAGAGCGCGAGCTCGCAGCCACCGCCCAGCGCGTAGCCGGTGATGGCGGCGACGACGGGCTTGGGGATCCGGGCGACGGCCGTGAAGGCGTCCTGGAGGGCGCGGGACCGGGCGACCATCGCCGCGTGGTCCATCGTCTGCATCTCCTTGATGTCCGCGCCGGCCGCGAACACCTTCTCCCCGCCGTAGATGATCACCGCGCGCACATCGGCTCGGTCGGTGGCCTCCACCGCGAGCTCGCGCAGCCGGTCCTGGGTGGCGATGTCCAGGGCGTTCATGGGCGGGCGGTCCAGCAGGATGGTGCCGACGCCTTCGGAGACTTCGAGAGAGATGGTCATACGGGGAAGGTTAGTGCCGGTTAACGGCAGGTGGCCCGGTGCTGTGGGTCACAGCACCGGGCCACCTCGACTACGCCGGGAGGGGTACTACTTGGTCCACTCCGCCCAGTCCATGTTCCAGCCGTTGAGGCCGTTGTCCGGGGCGATCTGCTTGTCCTTGGAGTTCTTCACGACGACGACGTCGCCGATCAGGGACTCGTTGTAGAACCAGGCCGCGGGGGTGCTGTCGTCACCGGCTCCGCGCTCGTCCTCCAGGCCGACGCAGCCGTGGCTGACGTTCTCCGAGCCGAAGGTGCTGGAGGGGGCCCAGTAGTTGCCGTGGACGAAGGTGCCGGAGTTCGACAGGCGCATAGCGTGCGGGACGTCGGAGATGTCGTACTCGCCGCCGAAGCCGACGGTGGCGCCGTTCATCCGGGTCACCTTGTACTTCTCGCTGATGACCATCTGTCCGTTGTAGGTGGTCGTCGCCGGGGCGCCCGCGGTGATCGGGATGTCCTTGAGGACCTGGCCGTCACGGACGACCTGCATCGTGTGCGCGCTCGCGTCGACGGTGGTGACCTGCGAGCGGCCGACGGTGAAGGTGACCGTACGGGTCTGCTTGCCGTAGACCCCGGGGCGGCCCTCGACGCCGTCGAGGGCGAGCTTCACGGTGACCTTGGTGCCCGCGGCCCAGTACTTCTCGGGACGGAAGTCGAGACGGTCGTTGCCGAACCAGTGGCCCTCGACCTTCACGGCCGGCTCCGCCGTCACGGTGATGGCCTTCTCGACGGCCTCCGTGTTGGTGATGCCGCGCGTGAAGTTGATGGAGACCGGCATGCCCACGCCGACGGTGGAACCGTCCTCCGGCGTGTAGTGGCCGACGAAGGTGTTCTGCGGGGTGAGGGTGGTGAAGGTGGTGTCCTTGGCGGACTCCCGGCCGGCCTCGTCCTTGGCGACCGCGTGAACCTTGTACTCGGTGGCGGCGGCCAGGTTGCGGGCGGGCTCCCAGCTCGCGCCGTCACCGGCCAGCTTGCCCTCCACCGCGTTGCCCTTGGTGTCGGCGACCGTCACCGTGGTCAGCTTGCCGCCGGTGCTGGAAATCTTCAGGATGCCGCTCGTCGCGACCTCCTTGGCCCCGTCGTCCGGCTTGACGTTCACCACGGCCTTGGACGCCTCGGTGCCGCTCTTGGCCCCGGCGGCCGTCCCCTTGGCGTCGCTCCCGCCGCTGCCGCCGCTGTTGCTTCCGCCGCCGCCGCTGCACGCGGTGGTGAGCAGCAGGGCCGCCCCCAGCAGAAGGGCCGGCAGGCCGGTGCGGACGCGGCCGCGTATCGGCTGCAGGTTCACTCGTGTTCTCCCCATGTCCCCCGCGCGCGGGCAGTCGCGCGCATGTCGACAGGAAATCACATGGGTGGACCACGAAAAGGCACGGTCATGTCACCGTTCCGTCCCAAGTGGGACGTACGGCGGCGTGTCAGCCTTCGGTCCCGGGCTTGGTACCCCAGACGTAGACCGCGTCCCCTTCCGTCAGCAGGTTCCACAGACGCTCGGCGTCCGCCAGGGAGAGGTTGACGCAGCCGGCCGATCCGCCGTGCGCGTACAGGTCGCCGTGCCGTCCGTGCAGGGCCTGGCCCCCGTCGAAGAACTGGGCGTACGGCATCGGGGAGTCGGGGTAGAGCGTGGAGACGTGGTCCTTGTGCCGCCAGTAGATCTCGTGGCGGCCGGTCCGGGTCTCCTGGTCGTCGCGGCCGGTGCGGACGGGCACCGGCGCGAAGACCACGCGGCGGCCCTCCTGGACCCACAGGAGCTGGCGGTCCAGGTCCACGCACGCCACCCGGTCCTCGTCGACGGGGCAGCGGCCCGCGGCGTTGGGGTTCGGGCGGGCGGCGACGGCCGTCATCATGCGGAAGGTGGCGAGGCCGGCGTAGCCGTCGGCGGGGGCGATGCGGTGCGCGCGCTGGAAGGCCCGGACGGCGGCGCAGTCGCCCGGCGACTGCACCCCGTCGACCTTCCGGTGCAGGTGGGCCTCCAGCTCCCGCTGGTAGGGGCCGGTCCCCGCGGTGCAGGCCGTCTCGGGGTCGGGGGCGGCGGCGAGCGCGGGGCCCGGCAGGACGAGGACGGCGAGGAGGGCGGCCAGGACGGCCGCGGGTCCTGTCGCTTGACGTACGGTCATCGGTCCTCCTCGGGTCCGCCCGCCGGACCCCCGCACCCCAGCCAACCCGCGCGGGCGGGGCGCCGCCCGCGCGGCTGCGCCGGTGGGGTGAGGGGTCCACTCCACCGGCGCAGCGGGGGGCCGTGCGGCCGGGCGCGGGGCGGTCAGGCGCCGGGGCGCTTGTCGTGCTCCTTGCCGTCGTGCTTGCCGTGTTCCTTGCCCGGGTCCTTGCCGTGCTGGTCCCGCTTGTTCTGGAGCGTGACGACGACGTGGTTGCCGGGGGCCGTCGCCGTGACCCGCACCGGGCCGGTCACCCGGTCGCCCGGCAGCACGTAGCCCTCGGGGACGTCCGTCTCGACCAGGTAGTACAGGCCCTCGGAGAGCCCGTCGAAGTCGCAGACCCCGTTGCGGTCGGTCGCGCAGCCGTCCTTGACCTTCTGGTCGGCGTTGATGCCGCGGGTCTGGAGGCCGTCGGTGCGGTTGGTCTCCTTCCAGAGCTCGAACACCGCGCCGTGCAGCGGCCGCTTCGTCTTGGCGTCCTTCTTCACCAGGTGCAGGGAGCCGGGGCGCTCCTCGTTCTCCTTGCGGTTCGGGACGGTGACGACGATGCCCCGGACCAGGTCCTCCCGCGTCAGGTCGAAGGGGGTGACGGGGTCGGCGGGCCGCTCGTAGCCGGCCGGGAAGCCGGTCTCCCGCCAGTAGTACGTCTCGTCGACCGGCAGCTCGACCGTGCAGGTCCCCTGCGCGTCCGTCACGCAGACCCCGTCCAGCCGCTCGTCGGCGTCGTCCCCCGTGGTCTGCAGGCCCGTCCGGTCGTTGGTCTCGCGCCACAGCTCGAAGCGGGCGCCGGGCAGCCCGGCCCCGGTGTCCCGGTCGGTCTTGCGCAGCACGACCTTGGCACCCGGCGTCCGCGTGCGGGTGTTCACGGCCCGCACCTCGACCCCGGCGGCGGCGTTCTCGGGGGTCAGCGTCAGCGTGAAGACCGGGTTCGCGGGCAGGTCGTGTCCGGGCGGGGCGGCCGTCTCCCGCCAGTGGTACGTCCCCGGCGCGGTACCGGTGCGCTCGCAGCGGCCGGTGGCCGGGGTGGTGCAGTCGCTGACGCGGGTGTCGGGATCGGCGCCCTCCGTCTGGAGGCCCGGTACGCCGTTCGTCTCGTGCCAGAGCTCGAAGCGGGCGCCGGCCAGGGGGCGGCCCTCGTCGTCGACCTTGGCCACGGCCACCGTGCCCGTCGGGGCGGGGGTGGAGCCGCAGTCGGGGAGGTCGCCGGTGAAGGGGTAGGCGTGGAACTCCTGGCCGCCGCCCCCGATCGTCTCGCTGCCGTGGGTGACGGAGCCCGTGGTGAAGAAGCGGCCGTTGATCCCGGGCAGGGTGACCAGGGTCTCGGAGGCCTGGTTGCCGATCAGGAAGCTGCCCTGGAACTGGCCGGTACCGATCAGGTTCACCGTGGCGGCGTCCGGGAAGTTCCACAGCAGCCGCTCGCGGTAGGCGTTCAGCGGGTCGGTGTCCGCGATTCCGCCGCTGTAGGTGTTGAGGGTGCGGGTGCCCGCGCCGAGCACGTTGACCAGGACGGTGGCGCCGGGCGGGATCTGCGCGAAGCGGATGCCCTGCTGGGCGCCCTGGTTGCCGACCAGGTTCGCGTCGACGTTGAACACCTGGAGCGGGGATCGGTTGTCCCCGGTGAACACGGTCTCGAAGCCGCTGTTGACGACGGTGCCGGTCGCCGGGCGCGGGCTGCCGTCGACCTTGGCGTAGCACTGGCTGGCCGCGCTGAGCCGGTCGCGCAGGCCCGCGTACGGGGCCCTGGCGTTCGGGTCGGCGGTGCGGGTGCCGGTCACGGTGCCGCTGAGGGTGCCCCCGTAGCGGACCACGCCCCGGTCGGCGATCAGCGTCTCGCCGGTGGCGACGGTGACGTTCGCCCCGGTGGTGAGGAAGTCCGCCCCGTCGGAGGGCGGGACCAGCGAACCGGCGCCGACGATGCCGACGTTGTAGCGGGAGTCCGCGCCGGCCAGCTTGTCCTGGTCGAAGCTGCCGAGCACGACGAGGCGGCCCTCGGCCTCGGAGGCCCGTCCGCGGACCCGGAACTGCCCGCCGGCGAAGATGTTGACGGCGTCGTCACGGCCCTTGATGCTGCCGTCGCTGCCGATCGGCGGGAAGGGACGCGGGCAGTCACCCGGGACGCAGGGGCCGAGTCCGCCGGGCAGCGGGGCCCGCACGGTGCGGGCGGCGGCCGGGGGACCGGCGTCGGGAGCCGCCGCCAGGGCCGTGGGCGCCCCGGCGGCCAGCACGGCCCCGATCGCGAGCCCTAGGGTCCAGTTCCTTGCTGACATGACGCTCCGTCCGTATCCGCGCTGATCGCCCGGCCAGGCTCTGGGGGCGCCCCAGTTCTAGAACACGGCGTCGGCGCGGCGGAGGGAGGACACTCTCGGGCCTCGGCATTGCGGTCCGACAATCACTCGATTGCGGGTCAGCCGAGGGCGGAGCCGGCGACCCAGTCGGCCCAGGACATGTTCCAGCCGCCCAGTCCGTTGCTGGCGGCCACGACGCGGTCCTGCGAGTTCACGACCTCCACCACGTCCCCGACCAGGGTCCGGTCGAAGAACCAGCCCGCCGGGGTGTCCGAGCCGCCGCCCTTGTCGTCGCGCAGGCCCACGCAGCCGTGGCTGGTGTTGCTGGAGCCGAAGGTGTCCGGGCTGGCCCAGTAGTTGCCGTGCAGGAAGGTGCCGGAGTTGGTGAGCCGCATGGCGTGCGGGACGTCGGGGATGTCGTACTCGCCGCCGAAGCCGACGGTCTGCCCGTTCATCCGGGTGACGTCGAACATCTCCATCACCACCATCTTGCCGTTGTAGGTGGTGTTCTTGGGCGCCCCGGCGCTGATCGGGATCGTCGACAGCAGCTGCCCGTCCCGGCGGACCTCCATGGTGTGCGCGGCGGCGTCGACGAGGGAGACCTGGGAACGGCCGACGGTGAAGCGGACCGTCTTGTCCTGGATCCCGTACGAGCCGGGCGCGCCCTCGACGTCGCGCAGGTCCATCTTGACGGTGACCTCGGTACCGGGCTTCCAGTACTCCTTGGGCCGGAAGTCGAGGCGCTCGCCGCCGAACCAGTGGCCGACGACGGGCACGGCCGGGTCCGAGGTGACGGTGATGGCCCGCTCCACGTCGGCCCGCTGCTTGATGGAGCGGCTGAACTTGAAGGAGACGATCATCCCGGTGCCGACGGTGGAGCGGTTCTCGGGCTTGAAGTAGCCGATGAACCTCTCCTCGGGGACGTAGGTGGTGAAGGTGGTGTGCCGGGCCTGGCGGCGGTCGTGCCCGTCGCGGGCGACGGCGTCGACGGTGTACTTGGCGGCGAGCGAGAGCCGCCCGGCCGACGGCGCGGGGCTCCAGCTGAGCCCGTCGGGGGCGATGGTCCCGGGGACCTGCTCCTCCTGGGCGTCCTCCACCTTGGTGACGACGACCCGTTCCAGCCGGCCCTCGGGCACGTTCACCCGCAGCGGCCCCTCGGCGGGGACCCCCTTGGCGTTGTCCGCCGGGGTGATCCGGATGGCCTCGTCCGGCAGGCGGGGTTTGCCGGGCAGGGCGATCTCCACCGGGGAACCGCCGTCCTTGGTGCAGCCGGTCAGCCCGCCCAGCAGGCCCGCCCACGCCGCCACGGCGGCCAAGCCCGCCCCTGCCCGCCTCGTCAGAAGAGTCACGCACCGTCCAACGACCGGCCCCCTCCGGGGGAAACGTGAGGGCCGGGCACGTTCCGGGCAGAACTGTTCGGGCAGAACAGTGGGAAGGACCAGACGGGGGCGGGCCAGGCCGGGACGCCGGGCCGCACTCCCCCGCCGGTACCAGGAGCCGTGGAGGCGGGCAGTGTCGAGCGCAGCCGAGCAAGAGGCGGTGGATGCCGCCGCCAGCAATGCCGTGGGCGGCCCCGAGGCCAGGGACGCCATGGACTCCGTGCGCGAGCGGGTCCAGGCACAGGTGTTACGGGCCGCCGCACACCCGGCGCCACCCGTGTGGCCCGGGTCCGCGCATCCCCTGGGGGCCCGCTTCCACCCGGGCCCCGGCGGGGTCGCGGGCACCAACTTCGCGCTCTGGGCCCAGGGCGCGGAGGCCGTGGAGCTGTGCCTCTTCGACGGGGACGGGGTCGAGACCCGCTGCACCCTGACCGAGCTCACGCACGAGATCTGGCACGGCTTCGTCCCGGGGGTCCACCCCGGTCAGCGGTACGGCTTCCGGGTGCACGGCCGCTGGGACCCCTGGACGGGGGCCCGGTACAACCCGGCGAAGCTGCTCCTGGACCCGTACGCGCGCGCCGTCGACGGGGACTTCGCCCTGCCGCCCGAGGTCTACGGGCACGTCCGGGACTGGCCCCAGCAGTACATCGCCGACACCGTGCGCGACGACCGGGACTCGGCCCCGTTCGTCCCGAAGGGGGTGGTCGTCCACGATGACGACGACTGGGCGGACGACGTCCGGCCGAAGACGCCCTGGGCCGATTCGGTGATCTACGAACTGCACGTGCGCGGCTTCACGATGCGCCATCCGGGTGTTCCCGAGGAGCTGCGCGGCACCTACGCGGGGCTGGCCCACCCGGCGGCGGTCGAGCACCTGACCAGCCTCGGCGTGACCGCGGTGGAGCTGCTGCCGGTGCACCAGTTCGCGCACGAGGACCACCTGCTGCGCCGGGGCCTGCGCAACTACTGGGGCTACAACTCGGTCGGCTACTTCGCCCCGCACGCCGGGTACTGCGCCAGCGGGACCGCCGGGCAGCAGGTAGGCGAGTTCAAGCGGATGGTGAAGGCCCTGCACGCGGCCGGGATCGAGGTCATCCTCGACGTGGTCTACAACCACACGGCGGAGGCCGGGGAGCTGGGACCGACGCTGTCGCTGCGCGGGATCGACAACCGGGGCTACTACCGGCTCCAGTCCGACCAGCGCCGCTACGCCGACTACACGGGCTGCGGGAACACCCTGCACGCCGGACGGCCGCACGTGCTGCGCCTGATCACCGACTCCCTGCGCTACTGGGTCACCGAGATGGGGGTGGACGGCTTCCGGTTCGACCTGGCGGCGGCGCTGGCCCGCTCGATGCACGACGTGGACATGCTCTCGCCGTTCCTCGCGGTGATCGCCCAGGACCCGGTACTGCGGCGGGTCAAGCTGATCGCGGAGCCCTGGGACGTGGGGTCGGGTGGCTATCAGGTGGGGGCGTTCCCGCCGCTGTGGACGGAGTGGAACGACCGCTACCGCGATGCCGTGCGCGACTTCTGGCGGGGCGCGCTGCCCGACGTGAGGGACCTCGGCTACCGGCTGTCGGGCTCCAGCGACCTGTACGCGTGGGGCGGGCGGCGGCCGTACGCCTCGGTGAACTTCGTGACGGCGCACGACGGGTTCACCCTGCGGGACCTGGTGACCTACGAGCGCAAGCACAACGACGCCAACGGCGAGGAGGGCCGCGACGGGACGAACGACAACCGGTCGTGGAACTGCGGGGCGGAGGGCGAGAGCGCGGACCCGGGGGTCGGGGCGCTGCGCCGGCGCCAGCTGCGCAACCTGCTGACCACGCTGCTGCTGTCGACCGGGGTGCCGATGCTGGTGGCGGGCGACGAGTTCGGGCGCACGCAGGGCGGCAACAACAACGCGTACTGCCAGGACAACGAGACGGGATGGGTGGACTGGTCGCTGCTGGAGGACCCCGCCTGGAAGGAGCTCTTCGCACTGACCCGGCGGCTGATCGCGCTGCGCCAGGCGCATCCGGTGCTGCGCCGGAGGGCGTTCTTCTCGGGGCGGGCGCAGGGCGCGGACGGGCTGCGGGACCTGGCCTGGTTCACCCCGGCGGGCACGGAGATGACGGAGCGGGACTGGTACGCGCCGGCCGCCGCGGTGGGGCTGTACCTGTCGGGGCGGGACATCCCCGGGCGGGACGAGCGGGGTCTGCAGGTGACGGACGACAGTTTCCTGGCGCTGCTGCACGCCGGGGACCGGCCGGTGGAGTGGATCCTGCCGGGCCCGCCGTGGGCGGGGACGTACGAACTGGTCCTGGACACCTCCCGGGAGGCGCAGGCCGAGGCGCCGGCGGGGCGGCACCGGGGCGGGGAGCGGCTGACGGTCCCGGCGCGGTCGGTGCTGCTGCTGCGGGTGGTGTCGTAGGGCCGCCGTGCGCCCGGCCGCCGCGCCGGTTCCGGACGGATCGGCCCGTCCGGAACCGCGGCCCGTGGCCGTCCTGCGATGATGTGCCCCTCATACGAACACCCGTGCCCTCGTGCACGTGTGCCATCGCCGGGGATCAGGGGAACGCATGGCGAGAGTCGGGACCGCGCTGCTGGAACTGCGCGGGGCGCAGAAGTCGGCCAAGGGGGTGTCGCTCTATTCGCGCTTCGTCAACCGGCCCGCCGGGCGGTACCTGGCCGCCGGATCGTACGCGCTCGGGCTCACGCCGAACCAGGTGACGCTGGTCAGCGCCGCCTTCAGCTTCGCCGCCGTGGCGGCCGTCGCGCTGGCCGCGCCCTCCTGGGGGCTGGGCGTCGCCGTGTGGGCCGCGCTCGCGGTCGGTTTCGCCTTCGACTCCGCCGACGGGCAGCTGGCCCGGCTGCGCGGGGGCGGCAGCGCGGCGGGCGAGTGGCTCGACCACGTCGTGGACGCCGCCAAGCTGACCGCCCTGCACGCCTGTGTGCTGATCGCCTTCTACCGCTTCCCGGAGGAGTACGGGACCGGCTCCGACGGCTGGCTGCTGGTGCCGCTGGGCTTCCAGTTCGCCTCGGTCGTCACCTTCTTCGGCGGTCTGCTGACCGAGAAGCTCAAGCCGAAGCCCGCCCCGGGCAGCCCTGCCGCGGCGCCGTCGACCCTGCGGGCCGTGGCCCTGCTGCCCGTGGACTACGGGGTGTTCTGCCTGGTGTTCCTGCTGCTCGGCGGCGGGGCGCTGTTCCGCTGGGCGTACGCGGGCCTGGGCGCGGTGGCCACGCTGTTCCTGCTGGCGTTCCTGGCGAAGTGGTTCCGGGAGCTCAGCGCCGTTCGGCGGTGAGGGGTTCGGCCTGGGGCTGGGCGAGCGCGTCCAGGGCCCGGCGCAGCTGGGTGCTGGACGTGTGGACGGTGTAGGGGAAGTAGACGACGTCGACCCCGTGGGCGGCGAAGTCCCGCTCCAGCCGGTCGCCCTTGGGGGTGCCCCGCCAGTCGTCGCCCTTGAAGATCACGTCGAAGCGGACCTGCTTCCAGGTCTCGACCTTGTCGGGGACCGTCTCGACGAAGGCCGCGTCGACGTACTTGACGCTGCGGACGATCTCCAGCCGTTCCACCAGCGGGATCATCGGGCGGCGGCCCTTGGCCAGTTCGGCCATCTCGTCCGAGACCACACCGGCGACCAGGTAGTCGCACCGGCTGCGGGCGTGGCGCAGGATGTTGAGGTGTCCGATGTGGAAGAGGTCGTAGGCTCCGGGCGCGTAACCCACCCGGTACGGCCTGCGCGCCGCCGAAACGGGCTCGGACATGTCGTACTCCGTCATCAGTTACCCCCCAGCGGCCGCACCCCCCGGTGCGGCGGATTAGCAGACAATAGCGTGCACGTTCCGCACCCTGTGGGTGAACGAATAGGGTGACGTGCGCATCATCCAGGGGAGAAGGGGACGTTCAGTGTCCACATCCGGTCACCGGCGCCTGCTGCTGGTTTCCACCAACTACGCCCCGGAGCACGCGGGCATAGGCCCGTACGCCACCCAGATCGCGGAGCACTGGGCCGAAATCGGCCACGAGACGCATGTGTTGGCGGGCATGCCGCACTATCCGGCCTGGTCGGTCGAGCCGGAGTACAAGGGGGCGCTGCGGCGCACGGAGCAGCGTGCGGGGGTCACCGTGCACCGGCGCGCGCACACGGTGCCGCCGCGTCAGACCGCCGTCCGCCGGGCCCTTTTTGAAGGATCGATTCTGCTGCACGGCGCGGTGGCCCCGCCCCGGATGCCGAAGCCGGACGCGATCCTGGCCCAGATGCCCAGCCTGGCCGGCGGGGTGCTCGCCGCCCGGCTCGCGGCGAAGTGGAAGGTCCCCTACGTCCCGGTCGTCCAGGACCTGATGGGGGCCGCGGCCGCGCAGAGCGGGATCAGCGGCGGCGACAAGGCCGCCGCGTTCGCCGGGCGCGCGGAGGCGTACGCCCTGGGGCGCGCCACCCTGGTCGGCGTCATCCACGAGACCTTCGTGGACCGGGTCGTCGGCATGGGCGTGGACCCGAAGCGGATCCGGCTGGTCCCCAACTGGTCCCACGTGCCGCAGCCCACCAAGCCGCGCGGGGAGACCCGCCGTCACCTCGGCTGGGCACCCGGCCAGACCGTGGTGCTGCACTCCGGGAACATGGGCCTCAAGCAGGGCCTCGACGTCCTCGTCGGCGCGGCCCGGCTCGACCCGCAGGTCCGTTTCGTCCTCATGGGCGACGGCAGCCAGCGCGCGGCCCTCGCCGACCTCTCGGCCGACGTGCCGAACCTGGACATCATCCCCCCTGCCGCCGACGGGGAGTTCCCCGATATCCTCGCGGCGGCGGACGTCCTCGCGGTCACCCAGCACGCGGCCGTGCTCGACATGAGCGTCCCGTCCAAGCTGACCTCCTACTTCCAGGCCGGCCGGCCCGTCGTCGCGTCCGTCGCGGCCGAGGGCGGGACCGCCCAGGAGGTGGAACGTTCCGGCGCGGGGGTGCTCGTACCCCCGGAGGACCCCGCGGCCCTGCTGAAGGCCGTACGGGCCCTGGCCGAGGACCCCGAGGGCGCGGACGCGCTGGGCGCCGCCGGGCCCGTCCACGTGGCGGCCCACCTGAGCCGTGAGGCGGGCCTGGCCCGCATCGACGCACTGATCGACGAAGCACTTGGGGGTCTCCAGCCGTGACCGAGACGAACCGCCCGGCAGCGGCCCCGGCCGACGACGAGCCGGACCTGCTGCGGGACCAGTTCAAGCAGCTCCTGCGCTACCGCCGGCTCCTCGGCGCGGGCGTGGGCATCGGCCTGCTGGGCGGCGTCTACCTCGGCATCTCCACCGCGGACACCTATGTCGCGACCGCCGACGTCGTCCTGCGCGCCCCCACCGACGACCCGTTCAACCCGAGCCTGGCCCCCGACAAGGCCATCAACATCGGCTCCGAACGCCAGGTCGCGCTCTCCAGCTCCACGGCCGAGCAGGCGGCGAAGAAGCTGGGCATCGCCGACAAGGACTTCGCCGCGCTGCGCGGCGGCCTCCAGGTGACCAACCCGCCGCAGACGATGGTGCTCCGCTTCACCTACACCTCGGCCTCCCCCAAGGAGGCCGCCAAGCGGGCGAACGCGATGACCGCCGCCTACCTGCTCAAGCGGCAGGAGGCCCTCGACGCCACCCGCGACAAGATGGTCAAGGGCTACGAGGACCAGCGCGACCCGGTCGCCAAGCAGCTCGACGAGACGGCCCGGCAGGCCAACAACCTGCCCGCCGGAACGGCCCGCGACTCGGCGCTGTCCTCCAAGACCGACCTGCAGAGCAAGGTCAACACCCTCAACGGCAACATAGCCAAGCTCGCGGCCCTGGACATGACCCCCGGCCGGGTCACCAGCCCCGCCACCCCGCCCGCCGCGCCCGACGGTCCGGGCATCCCCATGTCGCTCGCGCTCGGCGCGGCCGTGGGCCTCGCACTCGGTCTGCTCGCCGCCTGGGTACGCCTCGTCTTCGACCCGGCGCCGCGCTCCGAGGGCGACGTGGCGCGGGCGCTGCGGGCCCCCGTCCTGGGCTCCCTGCCACGGGACAAGACCGGCGGCGGACCGCTGCTCGCGGCCGGTGAGGCCGATCCCCGGCTGGCCGAGGAGTACCGTTCGGTGGCCTTCCGGCTCGCCTACGACTCCCGCTTCGCCGACCGGCGCCGCCTGCTGGTGGTCGCCCCGCGCGGCAGCAGCGAGACCGCCGCCGCGGTGGCCGTGAACCTCGCCGCCTCCTTCGCCGAGACCGGCAAGGACGTCCTGCTCATCGAGGCCGACCTGCGCACCCCCGTGCTGGCCAGCCAGCTGCCCACCGACGCGGGCGCGCGGCCCCGCTGGAGCCAGCCGGGCGCCGCCGCGGCCGGCCCGGACGCCGACTGGCCCGACGGCCGGCAGCTGGTGGTGGACGCGGGCGAGTCGGGCTCCTTCGACCTGATCCCCGGCGAGCGGGCGCGCAACGTCCCCCGCGCGCTGACCTCCCCGCGCGCCACCCGGCTGATCTCCGAGGCCGACTCCCCCAACTCCACCGTCGTGGTCCTCGCCCCGCCGGTGCTCTCCTACGCCGACGCCCTCGCCCTCGTCGACCGCGTCGACGGAGTCCTGGTCGTCTGCGACCCGCGCGCGGTGCACCGCAGCGACCTGTCGCGGATCCGCGAGCTCATCGGCGGCGCGGGCGGCACCGTGCTCGGCGCCGTCCTGCACACGCCCCTGGCCACGGAGAAGCGCGGCGGGCGCGGCGCCTCGAAGAAGGCCGCGGCGGCCTCCGGCGCGGGCCCGGCGCCCGCCCCGCAGCCGCTGACCCGGCAGCCCGCCGACCTCGGGGAGCAGATCGCGGGCGACGGCAGCGACACCGTCGCCCTGCGCACGGTCCGTACGGGCCGGCGGTGAGCCGGCGGGGCCTCGGCGCCGTCGCCTCCGTCCTCGACCAGGCCGCCTCCAGCGCCACGAACATCCTGGTGCTGGTCCTGGCGGCCCGGCTCTCCTCGGCGTCCGGCTTCGCCGACTTCTCGATGGTGTACGTGACCTTCAGCGTGCTCCTCGGCCTCAACATGGCCTACGTCGGCCAGACCGTGGTCCTGGAGAAGGGCGGGCGGCTCGCGACGGTGTGCCGCTCCTCCGTGCTGTTCACCGCGGCCGCGTCGGCGGTGGCCGGGCTGCTGCTGGCGGTGGTGGGCCTGGCCCTGGCCGGGGACGCCGGGCGGGCCTTCCTCGCCCTGGGCCTCGTCCTGGCGCCGGTCCTCGTCCAGGACGGCCTGCGCTACTGCTTCTCCGCGCTGCGGGTGCCCCAGCGGGCGCTGGCCGCGGACTCGCTGCGGCTGCTGTGCGTGGTCGCGGCGCTGGCGGCGCAGCCGGCCGGGGCCTCGGCCGGGCGGCTGGTGCTGGTGTGGGGGCTGTCGGCGCTGCCCGCGCTGGGTCTGGGCCTGTGGCTGCTGCGGCCCCACGTGCGGGGGGCGCGGGCCGACCTGCGCCCGTACCTGCGGCGCGGGCACCTCGGGCAGCGGTTCGTGGTCGAGTTCGCCGTCGGCAACGGCTCCAGCCAGCTGGCGGTGCTCGGGCTCGGGGCGTTCGCGACCCCGCTGGCCGTCGGCGCGCTGCGCGGTGCGACCACCCTCTTCGGTCCGCTGAACGTGCTGTTCAACTCGGCGAACGCCTTCGGGCCGCCGGTGGTCGGCCGGGCCTCCGGCAAGCGGGGCGTGGTCCGGCTGACCGCCCTGATGGGCGCCGCCCTCGCCGTGCTCGGGGCCGGCTGGGCGGCCGTCCTGTACGCGCTGCCCGACCGGCTGGGCCGCCATCTGCTCGGCGACACCTGGGCGGCGGCCGCCGCGCTGCTCCCGGCGACGGGCGCGCAGTACGCGGTGATGGGACTGGGGACCTGCGCCCTGCTGACGCTGCGGGTGCTGAACCCGAAGGCCACCCTCTCCCTCCAGATCGTCTTCTCCCTGCTGTCGGTGGCCCTGCTGCTGGGCGGGTACGCGCTGTGGGGCGTGGCCGGAGCCGCCTGGGGCCTGGCCCTGGGCTCGGCGGCCAAGGCGGCCGCGGGCTGGCTGCGGGTGGCCCGGCTGGAGACCCCCGCCCCCGAGGTCGCGACCGCCGCCTGAACCCCGCCGGGCGCCGCCGGGCAGGAAGGGGTCACCTCGGCCGGGACCGCACCGGTCAGCGCAGGGTCGTCCCCTTGTCGTGGCGGTACGTGGCCACGAGCGCGAGGCACATCCCGGCGATGGCCACGCGCCCGGACGCCTGCAGGAGCGGGCCGCGCAGCAGGATGAAGGAGTACCCGGCGACCAGCGGGACCACGGTGGAGATCAGGCTGCCCGGCGGGGAGCGCCGCGTGGCGCGCTTGGCGTACCGGCGGTCGACGCGGGCGGCGGCGTAGCCCATGGCGAGGAGCCCGGCGCCCATGCCCAGCGGCCCGAAGTCGAGCCACAGTTCCGCCCAGATCGGGGAGGAGAGGTTGGTGTTGACCGTGCCCATCCACTGGCCGACCATCACGCCCGTGTCGCGCGGCTTGCCCGGCCACACCGAGCGGGGCACCGCGAAGAAGACGGATCCGGCGAGCTGGCGGCCGTAGAAGTGGCCGGGGCCGGAGTTGGAGAAGGTGATGGTGTTGGCGAACATGCCGATCTGGTCGTAGTCCTTGAGCGCCATGGGCTCCAGGAACGAGGTCGTCTCGACGGGCTTGTAGTTCTTCTCGTCGTAGCGGAAGCGGTCCGCGAAGGGGAAGACGAGCAGGGCGACCACCACCGCCATCGACAGGGCCACCCGGTACATCGCGGCGCTCACCGGGAAGACGGTGAAGAGCAGCGCGAACAGGACGGTGAGGAACCAGTAGCGCGGGTTCGAGACGGGGTTGTTGACGATCAGGTTCAGGGCGGCGAGCGCACCCGTCGTGGCGATGACCGAGACCTTGCGGCGGGCGTACTTCGAGGTGATCAGCCAGCGCGTGTACAGGAGCAGGGCGAGCAGGGCCGGGACGGTGCCGAAGCCCCGCAGCAGGGCCTGGCCGGCCTGGCCGTCGCCGTTGGAGACGCCCGCCTCCTGGATGCCCGCGATGATCTCCTGGCGGCTGGAGAAGAAGACCGCCGGTCCCCCCAGCTTCACGATGAACGCCGCGCTGCCCAGGAAGGCGAACAGGGTGAGGAGTTGGAGGCGCCGCCGGTGGACCATCACCGGCCTCGGCTCCTTGCGGGCGCCGCCGGCCCGGCGCGCGGCGGGCCGGTGACGGGCCAGCAGCACGCCGACGTCGAAGGCCGTACAGCCCAGCAGCACCAGGCCGATGGCGACGGTGAGGTCGGAGCGGGGGCCGACGACCGGCGTGGGGACCCGGCCGAGGACGGCCTGGGCGAGGGGGGCCACGCCCATGGCCATGTACACGAACAGCCAGAAGGAACCCTGCAGCAGCTTGCGGCGGCTGGTCAGCACCATGGCCGAGAGCCGCGCGCCCGCGTACATGGCCAGCAGCAGCTGCAGCCAGAAGGCGGCGTCGCGCTGGCCGTCGCCGGACTGGGCGGCGACGACGAACGGCAGGAAGACGGTGAACCCGAGGGCGAGGGGGACCGAGAGCGCACGGGAGAGAAGGGTGCGCGGGGTGGTCACCCGCCCCCACTGCGACTCGTCGAGGAGCAGGGGCCGTTCGGGGGCGACCGAGGGTTCGCGTACGTCCGTCACCACTGTTGCCCCCACCCCTGTGCGTGATCCGCGCGCAGTCTAGTCTGAGCGTTCCGCGCCCGGGGAGGCGCGTCGGGGTGGACGACGAGGGGCGACTGTTGCGTGATCTTCCTGCCTTCACGCTGGCCGGCTACGACAAGGGGCGCGGTCTGCTGACCCAGGCCCTGTGGTTCGCGGTGATGAACACGCTGTTCATGGCGTGGTTCTGCCCGGCCCGGCTGCGGGTCGCGCTGCTGCGGGCGTTCGGGGCGCGGATCGGCGAGGGGGTGCTGATCCGCCACCGGGTGCGCGTGCTGTGGCCGTGGAAGCTGACCGTCGGGGACCACACCTGGATCGGCGAGGGCGCCTGGCTGCTGAACCTGGAGCCGGTGACCATAGGCGCGAACGTGTGCCTCTCGCAGGAGTCGCTGCTGTGCACCGGCTCGCACGACCACCGCGCCGCCGACTTCCGTTACCGCAACGCCCCGATCGTGGTCGAGGACGGCGCGTGGGTGGCCGTACGGGCGACCGTGCTGGCGGGCGTGACCGTCGGGCGGTGCGCGGTGGCGGGCGCCGGGTCCGTGGTCCACAAGGACCTGCCGGAGCTGACCCTGCAGACCCAGGACGGGCGTCGCCGCCCGGTGGAGGAGCCCAAGTGAGCGCCGCGCGCAAGGTCCTGCACGCCGTCACCCTGCACTCCCCCTCGCACGCCTTCGGCGGGCCGGTGCGGGTGGCGCTGAACCTGGCCAAGGGGCTGCGGGAGCGCGGCCACGAGGCCCGGCTGCTGGCGCTGGGCGAGGGCTTCGACCCGTGGCCGGACTCCGTGGAGGGGGTGCCCGCCAGGCTGTTCCCGGCCCGGCGGATCCTGCCGCTCGGCTTCAGCGGGATGACCTCGCCGGCCCTGCTGGCGTCGGCGGGCCGGCTGGTGCGGGCGGCCGATCTGGTCCACGTCCACCTCGCCCGGGACCTGGTGACCCTGCCCGTGGCCCTCGCCGCGCTGCGGGCGGGCAAGCCGCTGGTGCTGCAGACCCACGGGATGGTGGACCCGAGCGACAAGCTGCTGGCCAAGGTGCTCGACGCGGTGGCGGTACGCCGTCTGCTGCGCGGGGCCGACGCCGTGCTGTACCTGACCCCGCACGAGCGGGCGGGGCTGGAGGCGGTGGTGGGCGGGCCGTCGGTGCGTACCGTCCGCCTGGTCAACGGCACCCCGGCGCAGGAGGAGCGGCCGCCCCTGTCCGGCCCGCCGCGCGTGCTGTACTCCGCGCGGCTCCAGGCCCGCAAGCGGCCCGTCGACTTCGTGGACGCGGCGCCCGCCGTGCTCGCCTCCCACCCGGACGCCCACTTCGTGGTGGCGGGCCCGGACGAGGGGGAGCTGGCGGCGGTCCGCGCCCGGATCACCGCCCTGGGGCTGTCGGACCGCTTCACGGTGCCCGGGGCCCTGTCCGGCGCCGAGGTGCTCGCGGAGCTGCGCCGGGCCCACGTCTACGTACTGCCGTCGGTGGACGAGCCGTTCCCCATGTCGGTCCTGGAGGCCCTGGCGGTCGGGGTCCCGCCGGTGGTGACCCACTCCAACGGCCTGGCCCGCGACATCGCGGCGGCGGGCGCGGGCCGTGCGGTGGAGCCGGGCCCGGCGGGCGTCGCCGGGGCCGTCCTCGACCTGCTGGAGCCCGCCGCGAACGCGGCGGCCTCGAAGGCGGCCCGCGAACTGGCCGCGGCCTCCTTCTCGATGGACTCGGTCCTCGACACCCTCCTCGGGATCTACGGGGGCATCACGCGCTGAGCCGGGCCGCCACGCGGGCTCAGAGGGTGTCGCGCCGTTCCTCCACCACCGGGACGCCCAGCGCGCGGCGGCGCTTGAGGACGCTCGCGTAGACGCCGAGGCCCACCGCGCCCGCCACCATCATGATCACGCCCACCAGGTCGAGGTTGACGCTCTCCATCTGCCAGTCGCTCGCGAAGGTGAGGATGGCTCCCACCACGATCAGGGCGATACAACCGCCGATGCCGCGCATAACGTTCGCCTCCCGGCTGTTGGGCTTGTGAGCCCGCGGATACCCCGGCACGGAACACGAAAACGCCGCCGTCGCACCCGGGTCGGGTGCGGCGGCGGCGTCCGTCCGTACGGGCCGGGGGTGTTACGCGGGCACCCAGGCGTAGCAGCCCGTCGAGCGGAACTCGGTGGTGCCGGCCGGGACGGTGGCCGTGATCCGGTCACCGGCCTTGGGCGGGGTCTCGGGGCCCGAGGCCAGGACCGCGCCGTCCTTGCCCCTCGCCTCCCAGGTGCAGGTGGTGCTCTGGGTCAGCGCCCGGTAGGTACCGGGGGCCGGGACGGTCCGGGGGGAGTCCCCGAAGCCCTTCTCCGCCACCGCCAGCACCGGCTTCTGCTCCGGGCACAGGAACTCGATGGCGTCCTTCGCCCCGGTGACGTCCCCGGAGATGATGGCCGCGGCCGCCGCGTCCTTGTCCCGCTTGGCGGTGCGCTCCACCCGCTGGCAGGTCTCCTGACCGGTCTGCAGGACGGCCGCCGGGTCCGTCTTCTCCGGGACGCGTCCGCTCAGGTACTGCTTCTCGTTCGCCTTGAAGCTGCCCGTCTTGGGGGTCAGCCTGGCGTCCGGCAGGACCGGTCCCGTCGGCTTGGCGTCGGGGGAGGCGGCCGCGGTGGGCGCCGTGGAGGCGTCCGCCGGGTCGGGGACCGGGCTGGAGGCCGGCGGCTTCGGCTTGCCCGCCGCGTCGGCGGCGGCCTTGCCGTCGCCGTCGGAACTGCAGGCGGTCAGCGTCAGGGCGGCGGCCAGGAGGACGGCGGCCGCGGCGGAGCGTCGGTACATCAGGTGGCTCCCCTACGGGGTCGGAAAGGCGTACGGGGCCCGCCGTGTGCCGGCCGGGCCCCGTACGCCGTCAGGCGGTTACTTCGGGCCGAAGGTGAGGATCAGCTGCGGAGCGGCGTCCGCGGCCGTCGACTCCGCGGACCACAGCCACATCGCGTCGGTGCCCGTGCTCGTCAGGCCGAGGCTGTAGCTGCTGCCCAGCACGGCGGAGATGGCGGTGGTGTCCAGCTCGACGTTCTGGACGGCCGAACCGTCCGGCACGCCCGAGATGGAGCCGAGCGCGGTGGTGCCGAGGGTGGGCTTGGTGTTGAACGTCGTGCCGGTGCCGCTCCAGGTACCGGTGACCGGGACCACGGAGACGGTGTCGGCGGTGCCGGCCCCGGCCTGCGTGGAGGTCTTGAACTGGAGGGAGGCGCTCTTCAGGACCTGCCCGGACGGAGCCGCCGGGAGGGTGAAGCGCAGGTACGACTCGTACGCCGAGGTACCGCGCACCGCGAGCTGGGTGGAGGTGCCGTAGGCGGTGCTCGGGGCGCCCTGGTTGATGTAGGTGTCCTCGGTCGCGACGACCTTGGAGACCGTGTCGACGGCGGCCTTGGCCAGGTCGAAGTGGGACTTGACCTGGGCCTGGGTCAGCGCCGACGGGTAGACGGCCGTCTCGTCGATGGAACCGGCGAAGAAGTTGCTGGTCGGACGGGTCGGCCAGCTGCTGAGGTTGTCGCCGCCCACGTGCCAGAAACCGGCGTACGAGGTGGAGTTCGTGGCGCTGTTCGTGCCCTTGTTCTGGCCGTCGACGTACAGCGTCATGCCGCCGGGGCCCTGCGTACCGACGACGTGGTGCCACTTGTTGTCGTTGTACGTCTCGAACAGCCCGGTGGAGATGGTGCGGGTGGAGCCGTTGTAGACGCCGAAGATCAGACGACCGGTGTTGGTCATGTAGATCTGCTTGTCGTACGAGCCGCTGCTGTTGACCGTGTTGTTGCCGAAGCCGATCAGCTTGCCGCCGCGCGTGGTGCCGGTCTTGAACCAGGTCTCGATGGAGTACGAGGCGCCGACCGTCTGGCGGTGGTCGCTGTACACCTGCTGGCTGGTGCCGTTGAAGCCCATCGCCGTGCTGGTGCCGGTGATGGCGCCGGGGCTCTGGCCCAGGGCCGGGGCGCCCACCTGGATGCCGCTGGTGTTGCCGGACACCGAGGAGTCGGCCACGTACGGGCTGACGGTGTCGTCGTAGCGCCAGTAGAGGTTGGCGCCGTCCGCGCGGACCTTGTCCGGGTAGGCCTGGACCGAGGTCGGGACGGTCACGGAGACGTTCGCCGACAGGGCGCTGGTGTTGCCCGCGCCGTCGGTGGCGGTCACCCGGTAGCTGTAGGCCTGGCCCGCCTTGACGGTGGTGTCGGTCCAGGAGGCCTGCGGGCGCTCCCACTCCAGGGAGTCGGCCGAGACCGTGGCGATCGGGGTGCCCGAGCCGTTGCGGTAGATCCGGTACGTCAGCTTGCTGTCGTCCTGGTCGTAGCTGGTGCGCCAGCGGACCTGGACCTCACCGGGCTTGACGCTGCCGACGCTGGCGAGCGGGGTGGTGGGGGCGCCGACGTCGCCGGTGGAGGCGAAGCGGGTCAGGGCCTGCTGCGCGCGGCCGTTGATGAGGGTGAACTCACCGCCGACCCACATGTACTTGACGTCGTTCTTCTCCGCGATCGACATGACGCGCGGGCCGATGCCCTCGCCGATGCCGTCGTTCGCGGTGGGGTGCCATCCGAGCTTCGGCGGGCTCGGCACGAAACCGTCCACGGGCGCGGGGGCGGCACCCTTGTGGTCGGTCTGCTGGGCCAGCAGGAAGTTGCGCTTGCCGTCGGGGAACTGGCCCTCCAGCGAGCAGTCGTGGGCGTGCGAGGAGCTGTAGAGCACGCCGTCGTACGGCAGCACGTACTGGGTGGCGCCCAGGCAGCGGTCGCGCCACTTCTCGTTGAAGCCGGTGTCGAGGCCGATGCGGCCGTCGAAGACACCGCCGCCCGAGCCCTCGTTGCCGGTGTAGTAGCCCGTCGCGTCGGCCGCGATGTGCTTGACCACCGAGTTGGAGGGGATGGTGGAGTAGGTCTTGGCGACCGCGCCGGTGGTCGCGTCGACCACGGCCAGGGCGTGCGTGTTGGAGCCGTTGACCGAGAAGAAGTCGCCGCCGAGCAGGACGTTCTTGCCGTCGTTGCTGACCTGGATCGCACGGCCCGGCTCGTCCGCGTTGGCGGTGAAGGGCTTGAGCGCGCCGGAGCCGGCGTCGACCGCGGCGAACCGCTCGCGGGTCTGGCCCTCGACCGCGGCGAAGTCGCCGCCGACGTAGAGGGTGTCGTCGGTGACGGCGAGCGCACGGACGGTGGCGGGGACGGCCGGGTGGAACGAGGCCTTGGGGGCGCAGGTCTCGATGTCGATCGCCGCGAGGCTGGAGACCGGGGTGCCGTTGACGGCCCCGAAGTAGCCGCCCGCGTAGAGGGTCTTCTTGTCCTTCGAGACGGCCAGCGCCCGCACGGTCGCGGTGCCGTCGCCGACGGTGAAGGCCAGCTTGCAGGAGGTGGGGTTGCCCGTGGCGGCGTCGAGCGCCACGAAGTTCACGGCTTCCTGCTCGGTACCGGCCACGGCGTCGGGCGGGCGGACCGCCGAGAAGGTGCCGCCGGCGAAGACGGTGCCGTTCACCTGCTCCATGGCGAAGACGACGCCGTTCGGCTGCCACGTGGGCAGTTCGTCGGCGGTGAACGCCACGGGCGGCGTGATGGCGGAGGCCTCGGGCATCAACACCAGGCCTATTCCGGTACCGGCGCCGGCCAGTGACAGGGCGAGGGCAGCAGTCAGCCCTCTGGATCTACGCATGAGCCCCCCAGGGCAATCGCCCGGCTTGATGGCTGGAACTATCCGAACAGCCATATGTACTGGCGCAGACTAGGGCTCACCCGAGGCCCCGGTCACCTCAGTTGACCCCCTGCATACCAAATTGGAACCAACAGGGTGCAACGCGGGAGACGCACTTCGGACATACGGCAGGTTTGTCCCGGCCAAGACCGCGGAAGGTCGCGGTGATGACCGGGACACGGCAAATCGTAGGCGAAGCGCAGGGCCTCAGCGGTCGATACGCACGCTCGCGCCCGCCAGTTGGTCCTCGACCTGACGGATGTCCGCGTCCACCATGATCCGCGCCAGTTCCGGCACGAGGACCGACGGCTTCCAGCCAAGGAGCTCCTGTGCCTTGGACGCGTCGCCGATGAGCGCGTCGACCTCGCTCGGGCGCTCGTACTTGGGGTCGTAGCGCACGTGCTCGTTCCAGTCGAGGCCCGCGTGCGTGAAGGAGGACTCCACGAACTCGCGGACCGTCGCGGCGACTCCGGTGGCGACCACGTAGTCGGTCGGCTCGTCCTGCTGGAGCATCCGCCACATCGCGTCCACATACTCGGGGGCGTAGCCCCAGTCGCGGACGGCGTCGAGGTTGCCGAGGTAGAGGTGGTCCTGGAGACCGGCCTTGATGCGGGCGACCGCGCGGGTGATCTTGCGGGTCACGAAGGTCTCGCCGCGGCGCGGGGACTCGTGGTTGAAGAGGATCCCGTTGACGGCGAACATGTCGTACGCCTCGCGGTAGTTGACCGTGGTCCAGTACGCGAACACCTTCGCGGCGCCGTACGGGCTGCGCGGGTGGAAGGGGGTGCCCTCGTTCTGCGGGGGCGGGGTCGCGCCGTACATCTCGGAGGACGAGGCCTGGTAGATCCGGGTGTCCACACCGCTGGCCCGGATGGCCTCCAGCAGCCGCAGCGCGCCGAGGCCGGTCACGTCGCCCGTGTAGAGGGGGGCGTCGAAGGAGACCCGGACATGTGACTGGGCGCCCAGGTTGTAGACCTCGTCGGGGCGTATGTCACGGAGCAGGTTCACCAGGGCCACGCCGTCGGAGAGATCGGCGTGGTGCAGGACGAAGGAGCGGTTCGCGGTCTGCGGGTCCTGGTAGACGTGGTCGATCCGCTCCGTGTTGAAGCTGGAGGACCGCCGCACGAGCCCGTGCACCGTGTAGCCCTTGGAGAGCAGGAGCTCGGCGAGGTACGAGCCGTCCTGTCCGGTGACGCCGGTGATCAGTGCGGTCTTGCCCATGGGGTCCCCCAGGTTGTCGTTGCTGTCGTTGCTGTCGTTCGTGGTCGGGCTGCGTCCGGCCCGGTCGGCCGGGGTGTGAGGTGCGGGAACGCACCGTACTGCGTCGATCGGACGCCCTTCGCCCCCGGGGCGCCGCTGCCGGGCCCGGCGACGGCCGGAAATCCGGGCCCGAGGCCGGGGCCCCAGGCCGGGGCCCGGGGCCGAGGCCGGGGCCGGGGTGCGCAGTTGGGGCCGGGGCCGGAGTGCGGGTTGCGGGGAAGGCCGCAGCAGCGGACTGGCATCATCGGCGGTATGACAAGTTCGCCGCTCCTGCCCCCGCACGCCCGCGTATTCGTCGCCGGACACCGTGGCCTCGTGGGGTCCGCGGTCGCCCGCCGGCTCACCGCCGACGGCCACGAGGTGCTCACCCGCGGCCGGGCCGACCTCGACCTGCGCGACGCCGCCGCCACGGAGGCCCACCTGCGCGACGTGCGCCCCGACGCGGTCGTGCTGGCCGCCGCCAAGGTCGGCGGGATCATGGCCAACAGCACGTACCCGGTGCAGTTCCTGGAGGACAACCTCCGGATCCAGCTCAGCGTCATCGCCGGCTCGCACGCCGCCGGGGTGGGCCGCCTGCTCTTCCTCGGGTCCTCCTGCATCTACCCGAAGCACGCCCCGCAGCCGATCCACGAGGACGCGCTGCTGACGGGCCCGCTGGAGCCCACCAACGAGGCGTACGCCCTCGCCAAGATCGCCGGCATCGTGCAGGTCCAGTCCTACCGCAAGCAGTACGGGGCCTCGTACATCTCGGCCATGCCGACGAACCTCTACGGCCCGGGCGACAACTTCGACCTGGAGTCCTCGCACGTCCTGCCCGCCCTCATCCGCCGCTTCCACGAGGCCGCCGCCGAGGGGCGGGACGAGGTCACCCTGTGGGGCAGCGGCACCCCGCGCCGAGAGTTCCTCCACGTCGACGACCTGGCGGCCGCGTGCGCGGTGCTGCTGGAGCGCTACGACGGGGACGAGCCCGTCAACATCGGCTGCGGCGACGACCTGACCATCAAGGCGCTGGCCGAGACGGTCGCCGAGGTGACCGGCTTCGAGGGCCGGCTCGCCTGGGACACGTCCAAGCCGGACGGGACCCCGCGCAAGCTGCTCGACGTCTCCCGCCTGACCTCGCTGGGCTGGAAGCCGGGCATCCCGCTGCGGGACGGCATCGCCGCCACCTACCGCTGGTGGCTCGACCAGAGCCGGCAGAACTGACTCCACCACGGCCCTCAGTACGCTCCGCGACCGTCGACGACGGCGCGGAGCGTACGGCCCATCACGTCGACATCGCTGGTGAACGACCAGTTGTCCACGTACTGGAGATCGAGCTGAATCGTTTCGTCCCAGGAGAGGTCCGACCTCCCGCTGATCTGCCACAGGCCGGTCATCCCGGGCCGCACGGTGAGCCGGCGCAGCTCGACCTCGTCGTACTCCGCCACCTCCTCCGGCAGCGGCGGGCGCGGCCCGACCAGGGACATGCTGCCGGTCAGCACGTTGACCAGCTGGGGCAGTTCGTCCAGTGAGGTACGGCGCAGCAGGCGGCCCACCCGGGTCACCCGGGGGTCGCGGCGCATCTTGAACATCAGGCCGTCGTTCTCGTTGGCCCCCGTGAGCTCGGCCTTCAGCCGGTCGGCGTCCACCACCATCGTGCGGAACTTCCACATGACGAAGGGCTCACCGTCGCGGCCGATGCGGCGCTGGCTGTAGAAGGCCGGCCCGCGCGAGCCGAGCCGGATGGCCAGGACGACCGCCAGGAACAGCGGGGACAGCAGGAGCAGTCCGACGGCGGCGCCGAGGCGGTCCAGCACCGACTTGAGCAGGGTCTGCACCCCGCGGCCCACGGGCGGCGCGACCCGAAGCACCGCGAGTCCGCCCGCGGACTGGGTCTCCAGCCGCTTGACGGATATCTCCACCAGCCCGGGGAACACGGCCAGTTCGAGGCCCTCGTCGTGCAGGGCCCAGGCCACCCGGCGCAGCCGCTCCCCCGCGATCCGCGCGCCCGGCGCCACCAGCACCAGGTCGGCGTGGTGACTGCGGACGGCACCGAGCACCGGGGCCCCGTCGCCGTTCGGGGCCTCGGGCATCCCCGCGTCCAGCCGGGCCGCGACCGGGACGCCGCTGGTCAGGGAGCCGTCGCCGACGGGTACCACGCCGACGACGACGTACGGGTGGTCGGTGCGCGCGGCGAGGTGCGCGATGACGTGCTCGGCGGCCTCGGGCTCGCCGATGACCAGGACCCGGCTGACGGCCTGGGCCTCGCGGCGGGCGGCGGACAGGTGCCGGTAGGTGAGCTTGTGGCAGGCGACGGTGACGAGCAGGGCGGGCAACAGCGCCCCGAGGGCGGCCAGTCGGGGGGTGGCCTCCCCCGTCATCACCCGGGCGACGGCCAGGATTCCGATCAGAATCAGCCAGTCGTGCACGACGGGCAGCACTCCGCGGGATTCTCCGAGGGTCCGGGAGGAGTAACGTCGTCGCAGGCCCTGCACGCCGGTCCACGCGAGGGCGGCGGCGAGTGCGCAGGAGACCGGCCTGGCCTGCTGCGCGGCGTCGAAGACCAGGCCGACGGGTGCCGCGGCCCCGACGAAGTCGGCCGTCACCGCCGCCGGCAGGTACCACCGGGCCTTGTCACCGAGGCGCCGTGCGGGGGCGGTTGTCGTCCCCTCCGCACCCGCGGCCGTTCCGGCCACTCTTTGCGCAGGAAAACGGACATGCCTCATGGGCCCCCCTGGCACGTGGTCTATGTCGGTGGCGCGTGCCCGTGGCTTCCCCTGGCGACGGGCATCTGTCGCACCGGGAAACAGTACGACAAACACCCGTACGTTTAATGCCGTTCGGGTGAACGAGGCCTCTCGTTGCCCAAGCGTTAAATACCGGTATCAACTATTCCGGATCCCGGATCCCTCCTTCCCACACGAAGGTGAATGGTTCGGATACCGGATACGTCTCTACGGACAACGGACTGTTTCCGGCCAACCTTTTGACGCGGCCCTGACATCACAGCCAACTGATGGCACTCTTCGATCCGTTCATCGCATCAGCCCTGATCTGCCCGGAGGCCCACCCAGCCATCCGGAACCCCCCTTGCAGAAGGAGTCTGCGTTGAGTTCCACCCCCCAGAGGCGTGCCACTGCGGCCGGAGCACTCGTAGCCGCGGCAGCCCTGCTCGCCGTAGGTATACAGGCCGGTACCGCCACCGCCGACGTCACCGCGTCGCAGGCCGCCAAGGTCGCCCAGCCCAATCCGGGCGCGGCCAACCTCGTACTCAGCGCTTCGGAGCGTGCGACGCTCCTGGCCGACGCCAACTCGACCACCGTGCAGGCCGCCAAGGCCCTCGGTCTCGGCAGCGGCGAGAAGCTCGTCGTCCGCGACGTGGTCAAGGACGCGGACGGCACCACGCACACCACCTACGAGCGGACCTACAACGGTCTGCCCGTCCTCGGCGGCGACCTGACGGTCCACGCCAAGGGTGGTGTCACCAAGAGCGTGACCAAGGCCACCAACCACGAGATCAAGGTCGCGGACACCTCCGCCACCGTGACCCCGTCGGCCGCCGAAGGCACCGCCTTCGCCGCGCTGTCGGCCGCCGGCGGCAAGGACGCCAAGGCCGAGCAGGGTGCCCGCAAGGTGATCTGGGCCGCCGAAGGCGCCCCGGTCCTCGCCTACGAGACCGTCGTCGGCGGTGTCCAGAGCGACGGCGTCACCCCGAGCAAGCTGCACGTGGTCACCGACGCCAGGACCGGCGCGAAGATCACCGAGTGGCAGGCCGTCGAAAAGGGCATCGGCAACACCGAGTACAGCGGCCAGGTCACCCTGGGCACCTCGCAGTCGGGCAGCAACTACACGCTGACCGACGCGGGCCGCGGCGGTCACAAGACCTACGACCTCAACGGGGGCAGCTCCGGCACCGGCACGCTCTTCACGAGCACGTCCGACACCTGGGGCAACGGTTCTCCCTCCAACCGTCAGACCGCCGGCGCCGACGCCGCCTACGGTGCGCAGCTGACGTGGGACTACTACAAGAACGTGCACGGCCGCAACGGCCTGCGCAACGACGGCGTGGCCCCGTACAGCCGGGTCCACTACGGCAACGCGTACGTCAACGCGTTCTGGGACGACTCCTGCTTCTGCATGACCTACGGCGACGGCACGGGCAACAACCACCCGCTGACCTCCATCGACGTGGCCGCGCACGAGATGACCCACGGCCTCACCTCGGTCACCGGCAACATGACCTACAGCGGTGAGCCCGGTGGTCTGAACGAGGCGACCTCCGACATCATGGCGGCGAACGTCGAGTTCGCCGCGAACAACCCCAACGACGTCGGTGACTACCTCGTCGGCGAGAAGATCGACATCAATGGCGACGGCACGCCGCTGCGCTACATGGACAAGCCGAGCAAGGACGGCGGCTCCAAGGACGCGTGGTACTCGGGCATCGGCTCCATCGACGTCCACTACTCCTCGGGCCCGGCCAACCACGTCTACTACCTGATGTCCGAGGGCTCCGGCGCCAAGGTCATCAACGGGGTCAGCTACGACTCCCCGACCTCGGACGGCCTCCCGGTCACCGCGATCGGCCGTGACGCCGCCGCGAAGATCTGGTTCCGCGCGCTGACGGTGGGCTACTTCAAGTCCAACACCAACTACGCGGCCGCCCGTACGGCGACCCTGCAGGCCGCCGCCGACCTGTACGGCCAGGGCTCGACCACGTACAACAACGTGGCCAACGCCTGGGCCGGCATCAACGTCGGTGCGCGCATCGTCTCCGGCGTCTCGGTCACCCCGATCGCCAACCAGACCACCCAGATCAACACCGCCGTGAGCCTGCAGGTCCAGGCCACGAGCACCAACCCGGGTGCGCTGAGCTACGCGGCGACCGGCCTGCCGGCCGGCCTGTCGATCAACTCCTCGACCGGCCTGATCTCGGGCACGGCCACCACCGCGGGCACGTCCAACGTGACCGTCACGGTGACCGACTCGGCGAACAAGACGGGTACGGCGTCCTTCACCTGGACGGTCGGCACCGCCCAGCAGAACGTCTTCGAGAACACCAACGACTACGCGATCAACGACAACGCGACGGTCGAGTCCCCGATCACCGTGACCCGCACGGGCAACGCCCCGAGCACCCTCAAGGTGGACGTCGACATCAAGCACACGTACGTCGGTGACCTGCGGGTCGACCTGGTCGCCCCCGACGGCACCGTCTACAACCTGCGCAACCGCAGCGGCGGCAGCGCGGACAACATCCTCCAGAGCTTCACCGTGAACGCCTCCTCCGAGGTCGCCCAGGGTGTCTGGAAGCTCCGTGTCGCGGACCTCGCCTCCGCCGACACCGGCAAGATCGACAGCTGGAAGCTCACCTTCTGACCCCCACGAGGGGCACCGGTGGACCAGAGCTGAACCGCTAGATCACGGGGCCGCCCGGGAGAGAGACCTCCCCGGGCGGCCCTGTTCCATGCGCCCCGAGGGACGGGACGCGGAAGGGCCCGGCACCCCGTGGGGTGCCGGGCCCGTCGTGCCGGGGGGGGGGATCAGCCGCGTGAGCCGACGACCCGGCCGAAGAGGTCGCCCGCGCGGTCCCGCACGGTGCGCGGTCCGGCGCTGCGGTCCTCGTCCTCCCAGTCGTCGCCGTCGTGGCGGCCGTGGTGCCCGTCGACCGGCTTGAAGTAGACCGACCGGACGTTGAGGTTGTGGGCCCGGTCGCCCGGGAACACCGTCTCCTCGGCCTCGCCGCCGCAGTTGCCGTTGCGGTAGACCAGCGCGATGGAGTCCGTCTCGTTCTTCACGGCGTACGCCGGGTGGCGCTGGGCGTGGGTGAGCTGGTAGCAGGTGTCGTTGTCCCCGGGGTGGATCTGACCGGTGCGGGCCTCGCCGTCCCCGTCGGTGAAGCGGTAGAAGAAGGTGCCGAGGCTGTCGTGGTGGGGATCGTGGCCGAAGGCCAGGGACTGGCCGGCCGTGGGGAGGACGAGCGCGAGGGACGCGAGCAGCCCCGCCGCGGTGGTACGAAGACGCATGATCGTTCCGTTTCTCGGGTTCCGGCGGTGCCCTGATCGGGCGGGCACCGCGGGCAGCGTAGGAGCGGACCCGAGGGCGGGACGGGCGCGGCATGCTCAGTGCGTTCGAAGGTTCACCCTCACGGAACGCCTCTGAGCCATCCGCCTCCCTCAGACGGAGGTCCGCTCGGAGGCGGCCGCCGCCGGGGCGGAGGCCCGGGCCGGGACCGGGGCCCCGGCGGCCGGGCGGCGGATCAGCAGCGCCACCAGCAGCGCGCCCGCCACGCCCATCACCCCCGAGGCCAGGAACGTCTCCCGCAGCCCGCTCGCGAAGGCCGCCTCCACCCACCGCGCCGCGTCCGGGGCCTCGGCGAGCAGCCGCCCCGCCCCGCCGGAGGCCAGTACGTCGGCCGTCTGGCGCGGCCGGCCGTCGAGCCCGGAGACCAGCCCGGCGTGGAACACCGCGCCCAGCACCGCGATCCCGAGGGCGTTGCCGAGCTGCCGGGAGGTGTTCAGGGCGCCGCCCGCCATGCCCGCGCGGGCCGGTGCCACCGAGGCCATCGCTACGGCCGCGAGCTGCGGGGTGGCCATCCCGACGCCGATGCCGGTCAGCACCAGCCCCGGCACCAGTGCCGTCCAGCCGTCACCGGGGTCCGTCATCCAGGCCTGGAGCAGCGCCCCCGCGCCGATCAGCAGCAGTCCGCCGGCGATGGTCAGCCGCGGCGGGGCCGCGTGCAGCAACCGCCCGGCCAGGGCCGAGACCACGAAGGCGGCCAGGCTCATCGGCACCAGCACCAGACCGGCCTGGACCGGCCCCATGCCCTCGGCGGACTGGAGCCACAGGGAGACGTACATCAGGTATGAGAAGGCCGCGCCGGACAGCAGCAGACCGCCCGCCATGACGGCGACGAAGTGCGGGCTGCGGAAGAGCGAGAGGTCCAGCATCGGCTTGGTGCTGCGCAGCTCGACGAGGACGAAGGCGGCGAAGGCGACGACGGCCAGCCCCAGCAGGCCGAGGGTGGCGGCGGAGGTCCAGCCGTTCTCGCCGACCCGGATCAGGGCGTAGGTCAGGGCCCCGGCGCCCGCCGTGAAGGTGACCATACCCGGCAGGTCCAGGCCCGTGGCCCGCGGGTTGCGGGACTCGGCCACCGCCTTGACGGTCACGTAGACGGCCAGGGCGCAGAAGGGCAGGTTGATGAAGAAGATCCAGCGCCAGCCGAAGTGCTCGGTCAGCAGCCCGCCGACGATCGGCCCGGCCGCGGCGGCGGCGCCGTTGACCGCTCCCCAGACGCCGAAGGCGATCCCGCGGTCGCGGCCCTGGTAGGCGGAGCTGAGCAGGGCCATGGTGGTGGCGAACATCGCCGCGCCGCCGAGCCCCTGGACGGCGCGGAAGGCGATCAGCGCCTCCGGGCCGGTCGCCAGGCCGCAGGCGAGGGAGGCGGCGGCGAAGACGGCGAGCCCACCGAGGTAGACGCGGCGCCGCCCCATCCGGTCGGCGAGCGAGCCCGCGCCCAGCAGCAGGGCGGCCAGGGCGAGGGCGTAGACGTCCATCACCCACTGGAGTCCGGCGAAGCCGGTCTTCATGTCCTCGGCCATGTCCGGCAGGGCGACGGTCACGATGGTGACGTCGACCAGCAGCATGAAGGCCCCGAGGCACACGGCCGTCAGGGGGAGCCATTTGCGCATGGGGGTTCTCCTCGGTCGCTGATCCCGGGAGGGGTGTGGGTCCCGGTGCCCCCAAGGTCCCAGCGCCGCGTGCCCGCCCCCGAACCAGCGGGCCCCCCGTGCCGGATTTCCCTCATCGGAGCGCCTGGGATGATGGAAACCATGAACGACGTGGAGCTGGACGCCCTCGACCGGTCCCTGGTGCAGGCCCTCGTGATCGACGGCCGGGCCCCCTTCAGCCGCCTCGCCGAGGTACTGGAGGTCTCCGACCAGACGGTCGTGCGCCGCTACCGGCGCCTGCGGGCCACCGGCCTGATCCGGGTCGTCGGGCTGCCGCAGGGCAGCCGCGTCGGCCTGTTCGAGTCCTGGCTGCGGGTGCAGTGCGCCCCCGATGCGGCGCTCCCGGTGGCGGAGGCGCTCGCCCGCCGGCCGGACATCGCGTGGGTGACCCTGAACTCGGGCGGTACGGAGGTCCACTGCATGACCCGGGCCCGGACCCGCAAGGACCGGGACGCCCTGCTGCTGGAGAAGCTGCCGCGCACCCGCCGGGTGACCGGCATCAGCGCCCACACCATCCTGCGGAAGTTCTTCGGCGGGCCCGACGCCTGGCCCGGCATCGACGTGCTGCGCCCCGACCAGATCGCGGCCCTGGAACGGCCGCCCGTGGAGCCCGGTCCCGAGCGCTACGTCCTGGACGAGACGGAGCTCGCGCTGCTCTCGGTGCTGGGCCGGGACGGCCGCGCCGGGTATCCGGAGCTGGCCCGCGCCACCGGCCTGTCGGAATCGACCGCCCGGCGGCGGGTGGAGCGGCTGCGCGATCTCGGGGCGCTCTTCTTCGACGTGGAGTTCGTCCCGTCGCTCTTCGGCATCGAGGCGGAGGCCACGCTGGTGCTGACCGTTCCCCCGGCCCGGCTGGCGCAGGTGGGCGAGGCGTTGGCGGGCCACCACGAGGTGGCCTTCGCGGCGGCCGTGACGGGGTCGGCCTCCCTGATGGCGGTGGTGGTCTGCCGGGACACCGACGCGCTCTACACGTACCTGACCGAGCGGATCGGCGCCGTGGACGGCGTCGGCCAGGTGGAGGTGATCCCGAGCCTGCGCAGCGTGAAGCGGGCCGGGATGCTGGTGGAGGACGGGCAGCGGCTGGTGGACCCGCCGCCCGTCCCCTGAGGGCACCGCGTCAGCGCAGCACCACGCCGCCCACCGGTTCGGCGTCCACCGGGGCGGCGACCAGACCCAGTTCGGCCGCCGTCGCCAGCAGCGGGTGGCTCGGCAGGACCCGCACGGTGTAGCCGAAGGGCCCCGTGCGGTCGAGGGCGAGCGGGCCCTCGTAGACCCAGCGGCCCTCCAGGTCCGGTCCGACGGCGGGCTTGAGCGGGAAGGTCCGGGCGTCCCGGATCACGTCCTGCGCGTCGACCCGGCCCGCGACGGCCTGCACCTCCACGTCGTCGGGTGCCAGCGAGTCCAGCGCCACCCGGACCCGCAGGGTGAGGGTGGCGCCCAGCTCGGCGGTGCCCCCGACGGGCGCCGCCGCGACGGCCTCCACGTGCTCGACCGCCACCCGCGGCCAGGCCGCCCGGACGCGCCCCTTCCACCAGGCGAGGTCCCGCGCGGCGGCGGGGTCCAGGGCCCGGTGGGAGAGGGCGGCGGGGGCGTAGAGCCGCTCCACGTACTCCCGCACCATCCGCCCCGCGAGCACCTTCGGGCCCAGGGACACCAGGGTGCGGCGGACCATCTCGATCCACCGCACGGGCAGCCCGGTCCGCCCGGTCCGGTCGTAGAACCGGGGTGCGACGCGGCTCTCGATCAACTCGTAGAGGGCGCCCGCCTCCAGGTCGTCGCGCCGGTCCTCGTCGGTGCCCAGGCCGTCGGCGGTGGGGATCGCCCAGCCGAAGTCGGGCTCGAACCACTCGTCCCACCAGCCGTCGAGGACGGAGAGGTTGAGGCACCCGTTGAGGGCGGCCTTCATCCCGCTGGTGCCGCAGGCCTCCAGCGGCCGCAGCGGGTTGTTCAGCCAGACGTCGCAGCCCGGGTAGAGCTTCTGGGCCATGGCCATGCCGTAGTCGGGCAGGAACACGATCCGGTGGCGCACCCGCGGGTCGTCGGAGAAGCGCACCAGCTCCTGCACCAGGCGCTTCCCGCCGTCGTCGGCCGGGTGCGCCTTGCCCGCGACGACGATCTGCACGGGCCGTTCCGGGTCCAGGAGCAGCCGGCGCAGCCGCTCGGGATCGCGGAGCATCAGCGTGAGCCGCTTGTACGAGGGCACCCGGCGGGCGAACCCGATGGTCAGCACGTCCGGGTCCAGGACGGAGTCCACCCAGCCCAGTTCGGCGTCGGCGGCCCCGCGCTGCTTCCACGAGGCCCGCAGCCGGTCCCGCACCTCCTGCACCAGCTGCTCGCGCAGGGCCCGGCGTACGTCCCACACGTCCTGGTCCGCGATCTGCGCGACCGCGTCCCAGCGCGGCGAACCGCCGACCGCGAGAGCGTCCTCGGTGCGCCCGGGCCCGATCTGGCGGGCGCCGAGCCGCATCACCTCGGGGGCGACCCAGGTCGGGGCGTGCACCCCGTTCGTGACGGACACGATGGGCACGTCGGCCGCGTCGAAGCCCGGCCAGAGCCCGGCGAACATGCCGCGGCTGACGGCCCCGTGGAGGGTGGAGACCCCGTTGGCGCGCTGGGCCAGGCGCAGCCCCATGACGGCCATGTTGAACACCCCGGGGTCACCGCCCGGGAAGGTCTCGGCCCCGAGCTCCAGGATCCGCTCGACCGGTACGGAGGGCAGCTCGCCGCCCTCGCCGAAGTGCCGGGCGACCAAGGAGCGCTCGAAGCGGTCGATGCCCGCGGGCACGGGGGTGTGCGTGGTGAACACGGTCCCGGCGCGGACCGCCTCGACGGCGGCGTCGAAGCCGAGCCCCTGCTCCCCTTCCAGTTCCCTTATGCGCTCCAGGCCCAGGAACCCGGCGTGGCCCTCGTTGGTGTGGAAGACCTCGGGGGCGGCGTGCCCGGTGATCCCGCAGTAGGCGCGCACGGCCCGGACGCCGCCGATGCCGAGCAGCATCTCCTGGAGCAGGCGGTGGTCGCTGCCGCCGCCGTAGAGCCGGTCGGTCACCTCGCGGGCGGCGGCGTCGTTGTCCTCGACGTCGGAGTCGAGCAGCAGCAGCGGTACCCGCCCGACGCGGGCCTGCCAGATGTGCGCGTGCAACGACCGCCCGCCCGGCAGGGTGAGCGACACCCGGGCGGGGGTCGCGTCCTCGTGGCGCAGCAGGGTCAGGGGCAGTTCGTGGGGATCGAGGACGGGGTAGTGCTCCTGCTGCCAGCCGTCGCGGGAGAGGGACTGGCGGAAGTAGCCGTGCCGGTACAGCAGCCCGACACCGATGACGGGGACGCCGAGGTCGCTGGCGGCCTTGAGGTGGTCGCCGGCCAGGATCCCGAGGCCGCCCGAGTACTGCGGCAGCGCGGCGGTGATCCCGAACTCGGGGGAGAAGTAGGCGATGGCGGCGGGGAGCTCGGCGGTGTTCTCCTGGCTCTGGTACCACCTCCCGCCGTGGACGTAGTCGTCGAGGTCGGCCGCGGCGACGGCGAGTCGCCGCAGGAACCGCCGGTCGGCGGCGAGTTCCTCCAGCCGGGCGGCGGGCACGGACCCGAGCAGCCGGACGGGGTCGCCGCCGGCGGCCTGCCAGCCCTCGGGGTCGACGGATTGAAAGAGTTCGCGGGTTTCCGTATGCCACGACCAGCGCAGGTTGCGCGCGAGTTCGGCGAGCGGCATCAGGGGTTCCGGGAGGACGGGGCGCACGGTGAATCGACGGATGGCCTTCACGTGTACCACCTTCGCAGGGGATGACGGATAGGAGCGGCCGCACCACGCTGTGCACCCGCGCAACGCCCCCGGAAGGCTAGCGTCGCCCCCGGCCGCGGGCCATCCCGCCTCAGCCCGTGCGGCCGGGCCGCAGCAGTGCGTCCAGGTAAGTGCGGGGCCGGGCCGGGAGGGTGGCGGCGTCCAGGGCGTGCAGGAGCGCGAGGTGCGGGGGGCCGAGGAAGGGGGCCAGGCCCAGGAGGGCCGCGAGCTCGGACTCCAGGGCGGCCGGGTCGGTCTCGGCGACGGCGGCACGGGCCAGGGCGGCACAGAGCATCCGTCCCGCCTCCGGGTCGACGACGGGTGCGGCCGCTCCGCCCGTGCCGGCTGCTCCGCCTGTTCCGCCCGTGCCGCCTGTTCCGCCCGTGCCGGCGGCTCCGGCCGCGTCCGCCGCCCCGGCGGCGGCCAGGGCGCGGACGCGGGGGTCGGGTGCGCGCAGCCCGCGTACGCACTCCCGCGGGCGGGGGTCGGCGTCGAGGCGCTCCCACTCCCCCAGGCCGCGCGCCCCGGGCCCGGAGAGCAGCACCCGCCCGGTGCACCCGGAGTCGAGGCGGTCGGCGGCCCGGCCGTAGAGCTCGATGCGCTCCAGTACGGTCCACGCCCCGTCCGGGGTGCGCAGCCACAGCCCGGTGCGCGGGGCGCCGCGCAGGCAGCGCACGACGGCCAGGGTGGCGGCGCCGTTGGGCCGCACGGGCGCGGAGATCTGGAGCCGGCCGGCCCGCGCGAGGAGCCGGGCGAGCACGGGGGAGTCGGAGCGGACCAGGCCGAGCCGGTGCAGGTCCCCGTCGGTGAGTCCCGCTTCGACGGCGGGCAGCGCGTCGAGCTGGGCCGCGAGCGCGCCGGGTTCCGTCTCGGCGCCGGCCGCCCGCACGAGGGCCGCGCCGATCGCCTCCTCCGCCTCCGGCTCCCACACCCGCAGCGCCACCCGGCGTGCGGCGGCCTCCCGTTGCCGGGGGTCGGGATGTCCGAGCTGCTCCGTCAGGCCCATGCCCGGCATTGTCCCGCGTGCGCGGGGCGCGGCGGACCGCCGGCATCATCTCCCGTGGCCGAAGTTCCACCGGGCCGGCAGGTCGGCGTCGCACAGGGCGCACACGTACCACTCCTCCCTGACGACGTTGCACGCGCGGCAGCTCTCGCACCGGCGGAAGACCACCGCGTGGGTGAAGCCCTCCGGGCGGTGGATCCCGGCCCGGTCCAGGGCGGCGGCGACGGCCCGCCAGGCCGTCAGGTCGGGGCAGTAGCCGGTGGACAGGTTGCTCACCGCGTCCACCGTCCACGGCCCGGCGGCGCCCCGCAGGAAGCCCATCTCCCCCGCCGCCCGTACCGGTTCGCCGCCCGCGCAGACGACGTGCTCGCTGCGCCGGGGCGCGATCCGCAGCACCCCCTCCCGGTCGACCACGTAGGTGCAGGGCTCGCCCGGGTCTCCGGGGAGGGGCTCCAGGTCCCCCGGGCCGCGCACGGCCCGGCCGCGGACCCCGGGGCGGACGAGGGCGGCCGGGCCCGGCGGGCCGACGTACGGGAACAGGGGCGGCGGGGCGGCCACCGGCTACGCCGGCTCCGGGTCCGTCGCCAGGCGGGCGTGCAGGTGCTCGTCGTGCCAGCCGTCCGCGTGGTGGAGGGCGCCGCGCATCGTGCCCTCCAGGGGGAAGCCCGCCCGGACGGCGACGGCGCAGGAGGCCGGGTTGGCCACCGAGTGGCAGATCCGCAGCCGGTGCAGGCCGAGGTCGTCGAAGGCCCACCGGGAGACGGCCCGTACGCCCTGCACCGTCGCGCCGCGCCCGCGCCCGCGGGGCAGCAGCCAGTACAGGAACTCCGCGCTCGAACCGCTCACATCGATGTCGCCGAGGCCGACGAGCCCGACGGCCGGAGCCGGGCCCGGTTCGGCCAGCGCCCACACCGCGGCCTCCCCCGCCTCCCAGCGCAGGCCCCAGCGCCGGACGCGGGCGGCGGCCGATTCCGGGGATTCCGGCTCGGGCCGGTTCCAGTGCCGTATACCGGGGTCCGCGTACGCCTCCACGAGGACCGGTGCGTCCGCCTCCCGCCAGGGCCGCAGCTCCATCCCGCAGGGCAGCGCGAACACCGGCTGTGGGGCCCTGGTGGCAGGTGGGGCGGGGGATGTCTCGGTGTACAACGGCTGCTCCTCGCCGACTTGACGGAGCCTCGGCGGATGTCGATCCATCCCCTGGACTTCCGCGTGCCACTACGTACGAGTAGTTAACCAACAGCACGGATTGGGCGGGGTGTGAGTGGGGCAGGGCTCTGCGGGTACGCGCGGTACACGCACGGTGCACCCGCCCCCAACCTTTCCCCGCCACCCGAGTGAACGCGGACAGGAGCGGCCATGCCCGCAGCCCAGCCGTCTTCCGAGCGGCTAGAAACAGAGCGAACAGAGCGTGCACTACCGGCCGTCATCACGGCCGGCCTGTTGTCACCGAGCCCTGCGAACTGCCCCCAGGTGATCCCATCATGATCGGTCGCATTCCCGTGCTGGACGTCCGCCCCGCCGTCGACTGCGGCGCCAGACCCGCCAAGGCGGTCGTGGACGAGGTCTTCGAAATCTCCGCCACCGTGTTCCGAGAGGGCCACGACGCCGTGGCCGCGCACGTCGTACTGCGCGACCCCAGCGGGCGGCTGCGCCCGCCCGTCCCCCTGACCGAGCTCGCCCCCGGCACCGACCGGTGGGGGGCCCGGGTGTCCGCCGAGGTCGAGGGGAGGTGGACCTACACCGTCGAGGCGTGGAGCGATCCGGTCGCCACCTGGCGCGCCCACGCCGCCATCAAGATCCCGGCGGGCCTCGACACCGGACTGACCCTGCTCGAAGGCGCGGAGCTCTACACCCGCGCCGCGGCCAAGATCCCCAAGCGCGACGGACGCGAGGCCGTACTGGCGGCGGCCGACGCGATGCGCGACGAGGACCGGCCGGTGGAGCAGCGGTACGCGGCCGCGCTCGCCCCGGCGGTCGACGCGGCGCTGGCCAGGCGCCCCTACCGGGAGCTGGTCACCGCGGCCAAGCCGCTGCCCCTGCAGGTCGAACGCAAGCGGGCCCTCTTCGGTTCCTGGTACGAGATGTTCCCGCGCTCGGAGGGCGCGGTGGTCGAGCCGGACGGGGCGCCGGTGAGCGGCACCTTCCGGACGGCCGCCGAGCGGCTGCCGGCCATCGCCGCCATGGGCTTCGACGTGGTGTACCTGCCTCCCGTCCACCCCATCGGCTCCACCCATCGCAAGGGCCCCAACAACACGCTTTCGGCAGGGAGTTGGGATCCGGGCGTACCGTGGGCGATCGGTTCCACGGAGGGCGGGCACGACGCCGTCCACCCCGAGCTCGGCACCATCGAGGACTTCGACGCCTTCGTCGCCCGCGCCCGCGAGCTGCGCATGGAGATCGCCCTCGACTTCGCCCTCCAGTGCTCCCCGGACCACCCGTGGGTGGAAAAGCACCCGGAGTGGTTCCGCCACCGCGCGGACGGGACGATCGCCTACGCCGAGAACCCGCCGAAGAAGTACCAGGACATCTACCCGATCCACTTCGACGCCGACATGGCCGGCATCGTCGCGGAGACGGTCCGGATCCTGCGGCACTGGATGGACCACGGCGTGCGGATCTTCCGCGTGGACAATCCGCACACCAAGCCGGTCGTGTTCTGGCAGAAGGTGATCGCGGACATCAACAAGTCCGACCCCGACGTGATCTTCCTGGCGGAGGCCTTCACCCGGCCCGCCATGATGCGCGCGCTCGCCGCGATCGGCTTCCAGCAGTCGTACACGTACTTCACCTGGCGCAACACCAAGGCCGAGCTGACCGAGTACGTCACCGAGCTGTCCGGGGACCGTTCGGCCTCCGTGATGCGGCCGAACTTCTTCGTGAACACGCCCGACATCCTGCACGAGTACCTGCAGAAGGGAGGCCGGCCGGCCTTCGAGGTCCGGGCGGTCCTCGCCGCCACCCTCTCCCCCACCTGGGGCGTCTACGCCGGCTACGAGCTCTGCGAGAACGAGCCGGTGCGCGAGGGCAGCGAGGAGTACCGGGACTCCGAGAAGTACGAGCTGCGGCCGCGCGACTGGGCCGCCGCCAACCGCGAGGGCCGCTCCATCGCCCCGCTGATCACCACCCTGAACCGGCTCCGCCGGCGCAACCCCGCACTCCAGCAGTTGCGCGACATCCACTTCCACTCGACCGACAACGAACAGGTGATCGCTTTTTCGAAGCACGCCGGAGCCAATTCCGTACTGGTGGTCGTCAACCTCGATCCGCACCACACCCAGGAGGCGACGGTCTCGTTGGACATGCCGGTACTCGGCCTCGACTGGCACGGGTCCCTCGCGGTGCGCGACGAGCTCACCGGCGAGACCTACCACTGGGGCAGGGCGAACTACGTGCGCCTAGAGCCGGGCCGCACGCCCGCGCACGTACTGGCCGCCCTGCGACCGTCCCCGCCCACCGGAGGGTCACCCACCACATGATGATCAACGATCCCGTCCACGACACCTTCGAGGACACCCCCGCCAAGGACCGCGATCCCGACTGGTTCAAGCGGGCGGTCTTCTACGAGGTGCTCGTCCGCTCCTTCCACGACAGCAACGGCGACGGCGTGGGTGACCTCAAGGGGCTCACCGCGAAGCTGGACTACCTCCAGTGGCTCGGCGTCGACTGCCTGTGGCTGCCGCCGTTCTTCGCCTCGCCCCTGCGCGACGGGGGCTACGACGTCTCCGACTACACCTCCGTGCTGCCCGAGTTCGGCGACCTCGCCGACTTCGTGGAGTTCGTCGACGCGGCCCACACCCGCGGCATGCGGGTGATCATCGACTTCGTCATGAACCACACGAGCGACCAGCACGAGTGGTTCCAGCAGTCGCGCAAGGACCCGGACGGACCGTACGGCGACTACTACATGTGGGCCGACAACGACAAGCAGTACCAGGACGCCCGCATCATCTTCGTCGACACCGAGACCTCGAACTGGACGTACGACCCCGTACGCAAGCAGTACTACTGGCACCGCTTCTTCTCGCACCAGCCGGACCTCAACTACGAGAACCCGGCGGTGGTGGAGGAGATCGTCTCCGCGCTGCGCTTCTGGCTGGACCTCGGCATCGACGGCTTCCGTCTCGACGCCGTGCCCTACCTGTACGCCGAGGAGGGCACCAACTGCGAGAACCTCCCCCGTACCCACCAGCTCCTCAAGCGGGTCCGGGCCGAGATCGACGCGCACTACCCCGACACCGTGCTGCTCGCCGAGGCCAACCAGTGGCCCGAGGACGTGGTCGACTACTTCGGGGACTTCGCCAAGGGCGGGGACGAATGCCACATGGCGTTCCACTTCCCCGTCATGCCGCGCATCTTCATGGCGGTGCGAAGAGAGTCCCGCTACCCCGTCTCCGAAATCCTGGCCAAGACCCCGGCGATCCCGGACCGCTGCCAGTGGGGCATCTTCCTGCGCAACCACGACGAGCTCACCCTCGAAATGGTCACGGACGAAGAGCGCGACTACATGTACGCCGAGTACGCCAAGGACCCGCGGATGCGGGCCAACATCGGCATCCGGCGCCGGCTCGCCCCGCTCCTGGACAACGACCGCAACCAGATGGAGCTGTTCACCGCGCTCCTGCTGTCGCTGCCCGGCTCGCCGGTGCTCTACTACGGCGACGAGATCGGCATGGGCGACAACATCTGGCTCGGCGACCGCGACGGGGTCCGCACCCCGATGCAGTGGACCCCGGACCGCAACGCCGGTTTCTCCTCCTGCGATCCGGGCAGGCTGAACCTGCCGGTCATCATGGACCCGGTCCACGGGTACCAGGTCACCAACGTCGAGGCGGCCATGGCGTCGCCCTCCTCGCTGTTGCACTGGACCCGGCGGCTGATCGAGATCCGCAAGGCCAACCCGGCCTTCGGCCTCGGTTCGTACACCGAACTGCCCTCGTCCAACCCGGCGGTCCTCGCGTTCCTGCGCGAGTTCGGGGACGACCTGGTGCTGTGCGTGCACAACTTCTCCCGTTTCGCGCAGCCCACCGAGCTGGACCTGCGGTCGTTCAACGGGCGGGTTCCCGTGGAACTCACGGGTGACGTGCGCTTCCCGCCGATCGGCGAGTGGCCGTACCTGCTGACCCTGGCGGGCCACGGCTTCTACTGGTTCCGTCTGCGGAGCGAGAAGCGCTCCGACTGACGGGGCCGATGTACGGGGCGGGCACTCATTTGGGTCAATCGCCCGCCCCTGTACGGATCATCCTGACCCGACACTCGCCCATACCGGAGAAGCAACTGCCGCGCATCCGGGACACTCTGCGCATTCTGTGACGGCCCGGGGAAAGGACGCGACGCCATGTCGGAGGCTGCATCCGCCCGGAGCCGGCTGGCGGCCGACCGGGCCGCCGGGATCGCCCCGCTGGAACCGATGCTGCGGGCCTGGCTGCCCACGCAGCGCTGGTTCGCGGGCAAGGGCCGCGCCATCAGCAGGCTCAGGGCCGTCTCCGCGGCCGAACTGCTGCCGCCGGGGTCCACCCCCGGCCTGCTGCACCTGCTCCTCGACGTGGACGGGGACTGCTACCAACTCCTGCTCGGCATCCGCCCGTCCCCCCTGCCGCCCGCCCTCGGCCCCGCCCTGATCGGGCACGTCGACAGCGGGCCGTACACGGGCCGGACGGTCTACGAGGCACTGGGCGACCCCCGGCTGGCCTCGATGCTGCTGGAGCGGCTGCGCTCCCCCGGGACCCTGGGGCCGCTGCGCTTCGACCGGGACCCCGGGGCCCCCGTCCCGGCCGGGCTCACCCCCCGTCCGTTGTCCGGGGAACAGACCAACTCCTCGCTGATCTACGGGGATTCGTACATCCTGAAGGTCTTCCGCCGGGTCGGTCCCGGGGTCAACCCCGACCTGGAACTGCCCAGAGCCCTGGCCGCCGCCGGCTGCGCCCGGGTACCCGCCCCGGTCGCCTGGTACGAGGCCGATCTGCCCGGTGGAGAACCGTTGACCCTGGGCGTCCTCCAGCCCTACCTGCGCGGCTCCGACGACGGCTGGCAGCTGGCGCTGCGCCGGCTCGGCGCCGGGGCCGACTTCACCGCCGAGGCGCACGCGCTGGGCCGGGCCACCGCCGAGGTGCACAGCGCCCTGGCCGCTGCCCTGCCCACCCTGGCGCTCGGCCCCGAGCAGACGGCCCGGCTCGCCGCCGGGATGACCGCGCGGCTCGCCGCCACCGTCCGCGAGGTGCCCGCCCTCCAGCCCTACGAGGCCGGGCTGCGCGGGGCCTTCGACGCCCTGGCCGCCTCCCGGGGCGCCGGGGTCCCCGCCCAGCGCATCCACGGCGACCTGCACCTGGGGCAGACCCTGCGCACCGCCGACGGCAGCTGGTCGCTGATCGACTTCGAGGGGGAGCCCGCGCGGCCGCTGGCGGACCGGCGGCGGCCCGAACCGGCCGTGCGCGACATCGCCGGGATACTGCGCTCCTTCGACTACGCCGCCCGCTCGCACCGGCCGTTCGCCCCCGCCTGGGCGGACGCCTGCCGGTCCGCGTTCTGCGAGGGCTACGCCCGCACCACCGGCCGCGACCCCCGCGAGGACCCGGTGCTGCTGCGCGCGTACGAGACCGACAAGGCGGTGTACGAGGCCCGTTACGAGTCCCGGCACCGCCCCGACTGGCTGCACGTCCCGATGGCGGCGATCCGCCGTCTGTCGGAACCCCAGCGACCCGCCCACCGCATGCCCCCGCCGGTCACCCCCGGCACCACTCCCCACCCGAAGCCCCCGAGGAGGCCGCTCGCGTGAGCGCCGCACGACAGCCGTCACCGACCGTCCGCGACAAGGCCGCACCCGAGCCCGCCGCACCGGCCGCGCCGAAGGGGGCCCGCGCCCCCCGGGCCCGCCGCGCCGCCCCGCCCCACGGGGTGCGGCCGGCCCCCGCGCTGGCCGCGGAGGAACGGGCCCGGCTGCTGGAGGGCCGCCACCACGACCCGCACGCGGTGCTGGGGGCCCGCACGCAACGCGGCGGGGTGGCCTTCCGGGTGCTGCGCCCGTACGCGAAGGCCGTCACGGTCGTCGCCAAGGGGCTGCGGACGGAGCTCGTCGACGAGGGGGACGGGCTGTTCTCCGGGCTGCTGCCGCTGACCGGGGTGCCGGACTACCGGCTCCTGGTGACGTACGACAGCGACGAGATCGAGGTCCACGACCCCTACCGGTTCCTGCCCGCCCTCGGCGAGCTGGACCTGCACCTGATCGGCGAGGGCCGGCACGAGGAGCTGTGGACGGCGCTCGGCTCGCAGCCGATGGAGCACCAGGGGGTGGCGGGCACCCGGTTCACCGTGTGGGCGCCCAACGCCCTGGGCGTGCGCGTGACCGGGGACTTCTCGTACTGGGACGCGGTCGCGTACCCGATGCGCTCGCTGGGCGCGAGCGGCGTGTGGGAGCTGTTCCTGCCGGGGGTCGCCGAGGGCGCCCTGTACAAGTACGAGATCACGCGCCCGGACGGCGGCCGCACCCTGCGCGCCGACCCGATGGCCCGGTACGCCGAGGTCCCGCCGGCCAACGCCTCGATCGTGACCGCCTCCCGGTACGAGTGGCAGGACGCGGAGTGGATGGCCCGGCGCGGGGCCCTGGCGCCGCACCAGGCGCCGATGTCGGTGTACGAGCTGCACCTGGCGTCCTGGCGGCCGGGGCTCTCGTACCGGCAGCTGGCGGAGCAGCTGCCGGCGTACGTGAAGGAGCTGGGCTTCACGCACGTGGAGCTGATGCCGGTCGCCGAGCACCCCTTCGGCGGGTCCTGGGGCTACCAGGTCACCGGGTTCTACGCGCCGACCTCGCGGATGGGCACGCCGGACGACTTCCGCTTCCTCGTCGACGCGCTGCACCGGGCCGGGATCGGGGTGATCGTCGACTGGGTCCCCGCGCACTTCCCGCGCGACGACTGGGCGCTCGCGGAGTTCGACGGCCGGCCGCTCTACGAGCACCAGGACCCGCGGCGGGCCGCGCACCCGGACTGGGGGACGCTGGAGTTCGACTACGGCCGCAAGGAGGTCCGCAACTTCCTGGTCGCCAACGCCGTGTACTGGTGCCAGGAGTTCCACGTGGACGGGCTGCGCGTGGACGCGGTGGCCTCGATGCTGTACCTGGACTACTCGCGCGACGAGGGCGACTGGTCGCCGAACGCGCACGGCGGCCGGGAGGACCTGGACGCGGTGGCGCTGCTCCAGGAGATGAACGCGACGGTGTACCGGCGCTTCCCGGGCGTGGTGACGATCGCGGAGGAGTCGACGGCCTGGGACGGGGTGACCCGGCCGACGGACTCCGGCGGGCTGGGCTTCGGCCTGAAGTGGAACATGGGCTGGATGCACGACACGCTGCGCTACGTGTCGAAGGAGCCGGTGCACCGCAAGTACCACCACCACGACATGACCTTCGGGATGGTGTACGCGTTCAGCGAGAACTTCGTGCTGCCGATCTCGCACGACGAGGTGGTGCACGGCAAGCGTTCGCTGGTGTCGAAGATGCCGGGCGACTGGTGGCAGCAGCGGGCCACGCACCGCGCCTACCTGGGCTTCATGTGGGCCCATCCGGGCAAGCAGCTGTTGTTCATGGGGCAGGAGTTCGCGCAGGGTTCGGAGTGGTCGGAGACGTACGGCCCGGACTGGTGGGTGCTGGACTCCTCCTACCCGGCGGCCGGTGACCACCTGGGCGTACGGAGCCTGGTGCGCGACCTGAACCGCACGTACACGGCCTCGCCCGCGCTGTGGGAGCGGGACAGCGTGCCGGAGGGCTTCGCGTGGGTGGAGGCGGACGCCGCCGACGACAACGTGTTCGCGTTCCTCCGGTTCGCGCGGGACGGCTCGCCTCTGCTGTGCGTGTCGAACTTCTCCCCGGTGGTGCGGCACGGCTACCGGATCGGGGTGCCGCAGGAGGTGGGCCAGTGGCGCGAGGTCCTCAACACCGACCTCGAACCGTACGGCGGGAGCGGCGTCCACCACGCCCGTGCGCTGCGCCCCGAGCCGGTTCCGGCCCAGGGGCGTGCGGTGAGCCTGCGGATGACGCTCCCGCCGATGGCGACGGTCTGGCTCAGGCCGTAGCGACCGGGCGCTGCTCCAGGTGCTCTTCGAGTTCCTGGAGCAGCTTCCGCTTGGCGCGGGCGCCGACCATCTGGCGGACGGGCTCGCCGCCCCGGAAGACGAACAGCGTCGGGGCGGCCAGGACCCCGTAGCGGGCGGCGGTGGCCGGGTTGCGGTCGACGTCGATCTGGACGACCTTCAGCCGGTCCGCCTCCTCGGCCGCGACGGCGGACAGGACGGGGGCGAGCTGGCGGCAGGGTCCGCACCAGTCCGCGGTGAACTCCACCAGGACGGGCCGGTCCCGCTCCTGCAGTACCTCGGCGGTGAAGTCGGCGTCGGTCACTTCGGGTACGCCGTGGGCGCGGGTCATGTGGTTCCCCTCTCGTACGGGTGGTGCGGTCGCGGATCAGCCGGTCATCTCGCAGCGCGGCGCGGGCGGCTCCCCGCCTCCGTCCCCGGCGGTGTGCCCGGCGGCTTGCCCAGCCGCTTCGCCGGCGGCTTCCTCGGCGGCGGCCAGCTGCCGGGCGACCTGCTCGCGGACGCCGGCGAGCTGGCCGATGAGGCCGTCGAGTTCGCCGAGCTTGCGCCGGTAGACGGCGAGCGAGGCCGGGCAGGAGTCCCCGGCCGGATGGCCGGCGCGCAGGCAGTCGACGAAGGGGCGGGTCTCCTCCAGTTCGAAGCCGAAGTCCTGGAGGGTGCGGATCTGCCGCAGCAGCCGCAGGTCGTCCTCGTCGTAGTCGCGGTAGCCGTTGCCGGTCCGCCGGGCGGCCAGCAGCCCGCGTGATTCGTAGTACCTGAGGGTCCGTGTGCTGGTCCCGGCCCGCTTCGCCAGTTCGCCGATGCGCATGGACCGACCGTAGGGCTTGACGCGGACGTCAAGGCAAGGGCGGGCGCGGGCCGGGATTCCGGGGACCCTCGCCACCCCCGTGCGCGAGGGTCCCCGACAGGGATCACGTACGGGGCGGATGTCCGGTTCGGGGCCTGTGACGGGGATCACTCCACGAGTATCGGCGGACACCTGAAATGGAGTGGCTGAATCCGTACGCTGATATTGGATCTTCTCTTGATCCGATTACCGGACAGTCGCTGAGAAACCTGACCAAAGCGTCGAACTCCATAGGACTTTCCTACGAGTTATGAGCTTGTTTGATTGGTTGGTAGTCGGCACGCCTCGGCCACTCCTACGGTGTGCCGTGTGCACTCCAGCCCACCTTTCAATGCCCCCGCCGCGCGTCGCCTGCGCGCGGCCCTGGGCATGGCTCCCGGTCATGTCGCCTATGGCCTGCGCGCCCAGTACGGACTGCTCGTCGCGCCCGAAACCGTGATGGCGTGGGAACGGGGCGAACAGTCCCCCACCTCCGCCGAGCTCACGGCGCTCGCCGGCGTGCTCTGGTGCGCCCCCGGCGAGCTGCTCGCCGAGCCCGTCTCGCTGCGCGAACACCGCTTGGCCCGGGGCCTGGACCCCGAGGACCTGGCCCGGCGGATCGGGCTGGACGCGAGCGCGTACCAGAAGATGGAGGACACCGGGCGCTGGAAGGGCAACGAGCGGCAGTCCGCGGCCCTCGCCTCGGTGCTCGGCCTGACCCTGGCCCAGTTCGTGGCGGCGACCGGCAAGCAGGAAGAGCTCGCCGGGCTGCTGCGCAGCGCGGTCACCACCCGCTGGCAGGCGTACACGAAACCGCTGGCCAAGCTGCTGCCGGTACCCAAGGCCCATCTGGAGCGGGTCCTGGAGACGATGCACAACGACTACCAGTCCCGGATGGTGGCCACCCTGAGCTGGGGCGGCGGCGGGGGCGCGGCCGGGACCGGGGACGCGGGCCGGGAGTTCCTCGCGGAGATCGTGGACCGCTTCTGGGCACTGGCCGGCGGTGCGGGATAGGCCACACCCCCGTCGCGGCGAAGCGGCTCCGGGCGCTCCACGAGGGCGACGCCCGGGGCCGTTCGGCGCGCAAATGGGGTCGAAGGTCCCGGCCGGCGGGGCCTGCCGGACCTCGTCAGAAGACGGACTCGGCCTCGTACATCCGGTTGTCCGGGACGGTCTTCAGCTCGGTGACGGCGTGGGCCAGCGGGGCCATCACGATGTCGGTGCCGCGCAGGGCCGTCATGTTGCCGAAGTCGCCGCGGTGGACGGCCTCCACCGCGTGCCAGCCGAAGCGGGTCGCGAGGACGCGGTCGTAGGCGGTGGGGGTGCCGCCGCGCTGGACGTGGCCGAGGATGACCGGGCGGGCCTCCTTGCCCAGCCGGTGTTCCAGCTCGACGGCGAGGCGGTTGCCGATGCCGGCGAAGCGCTCGTGACCGTAGGCGTCGATCTCGCCCTTCTCGTAGGGCATGGAGCCCTCGGCCGGGTGCGCGCCTTCGGCGACGCAGATGACGGCGAACTTCTTCCCTCGGGAGAAACGTTCCTCCACCATTTTGACCAGGGCGTCCACCTCGAACGGGCGCTCCGGCAGGCAGATGCCGTGCGCACCTCCGGCCATGCCCGACTCCAGGGCGATCCAGCCCGCGTGCCGGCCCATGACCTCGACGACCATCACGCGCTGGTGCGATTCGGCGGTGGTCTTCAGGCGGTCGATGGCCTCGGTGGCGACCATGACGGCGGTGTCGAAGCCGAAGGTGCGGTCGGTGGAGGAGATGTCGTTGTCGATGGTCTTCGGTACGCCGACCACCGGCATCCCGGCGTCGGACAGCATCCGGGAGGCCGTCAGGGTACCCTCGCCGCCGATCGGGATCAGCGCGTCGATCTCGTAGCGCCGGGCCAACTCGGCTGCGTTCTCGGCCGCTTCGTGGAGCCGGGCGCGCTCCATGCGCGCCGAGCCGAGAATGGTGCCGCCGCGGGCGAGGATGCCGCTGACGGCGTTGATGTCGAGGGGGCGGTAGTGACCGTCGAGGAGGCCCTTGAAACCATCTTCGAAACCGATGACCTCGTCCCCGTGACCGACCACGGCGCGGTGTACGACCGACCGGATGACAGCGTTCAGGCCCGGGCAGTCGCCGCCTGCGGTGAGAACTCCGATACGCATCGTGCTGTGTCTCCTGCTCCTGGTCGTCCGCGGCCGGGCGCGTGCGGGCGGACGGCCGTACAAGATGAAGGGCGTAATGGTGAACCCTGTCCGATTGTTCCACGCTCCGAGGAGCCCGCGCTCTTCGTGCCACTCCGCCGGCAGGGCCTTTCGACCCTCCCCGGCAGGCCTTTTTCCCGGTGGGCGTCGTATCCATCCGCAGAGGTATTGTCAAGAGGTCAAGCCCACACCAATCGGGACAACCGAGCCGAAGATCGCCCCGCCAAGCGGCGGGGCCGGACCGGCGCACACATCATGGGACGGAGAGCTCGCGTGACGCGCAGCGTGTACGTGACCGGTATCGAGCGGGGGGACGGCCGCCAGGTCGTCGAGCTGGGGATCATGGAGCTCCTGACCCGTCAGACGGGCCGGGTCGGCGTGTACCGGCCGCTGCTGCACGACGGCCCCGACCGGCTCTTCGACCTGCTCAAGGCCCGCTACCGGATCGACCAGGACGCCGCGACGGCGTACGGCATGGAGTACCAGGAAGCCTCCGCGATCCTCGCCGAGAAGGGCACCGACGAGCTGGTGTCCCGGCTGGTCGACCGCTACCACCGGGTGGCCCGCGACTACGAGGTCATGCTGGTCCTCGGCACCGACTACGCCGAGACCAACCTCCCGGACGAGCTCGCCCTGAACGCCCGCCTCGCCAACGAGCTCGGCGCCGTCGTCGTCCCCGTGGTGGGCGGCACCAAGCACCCCGCCGAGGCCGTGCGCGCCGAGGCGCGCAACGCCCACCGGGCCTACGAGAGCCTGGGCTGCCACGTCGTGGCGATGGTCGTCAACCGGGTGGCCCCCGAGGACCGCGACGTCATAGCCGAGCGGCTCGCGGCCCGGCTGCCCGTGCCCTGCTACGTGCTCCCCGACGACAAGTCCCTCTCGGCCCCCACCGTCGCCCAGATCACCCGGGCGCTCGGCGGCGAGGTGCTCCTCGGCGACGAGGCCGGGCTGGCGCGCGACGCCCTGGACTTCGTCTTCGGCGGCGCGATGCTGCCGAACTTCCTCAACGCCCTGACCCCCGGCTGCCTGGTCGTCACCCCCGGGGACCGCTCCGACCTGGTGGTGGGGGCGCTGGCCGCGCACACCTCCGGGACCCCGCCGATCGCGGGCGTGCTGCTGACCCTGAACGAGCGTCCGACCGACGAGGTCCTGACCCTGGCCTCGAAGCTGGCACCGGGCACCCCGGTGGTGTCGGTGGCCGGCAACAGCTTCCCGACGGCGGCCGAACTCTTCTCGCTGCAGAGCCGGTTGAACTCCGCGACCCCGCGCAAGCTGGAGACGGCCCTCGGCCTCTTCGAACGGCACGTGGACACCGCCGAACTGCGCGGGCTGCTGTCCGTGGCCCGGTCCGAGCGGGTCACCCCGATGATGTTCGAGCACGAGCTGCTGGAGCGGGCCCGCGCCGAGCGGCGCCGCGTCGTCCTGCCCGAGGGCACCGAGGAGCGCGTGCTGCGCGCGGCCGACGTGGTGCTGCGCCGGGGGGTCTGCGACCTGACCCTGCTGGGCGAGGAGCAGGCGATCCTGAAGAAGGCAGGCGACCTGGGCCTCGACATCTCGGGCGCGCAGCTGATCGACCCGGCGACCTCCCCCCTGCGGGAACGGTTCTCCGAGTACTACGCCCAGGCCCGCGCCCACAAGGGCATGACCGTCGAACTGGCCGCCGACGTGGTCACCGACGTCAACTACTTCGGCACCCTGATGGTCCAGCAGGGCCTCGCCGACGGCATGGTGTCCGGCTCGGTGCACTCCACCGCCGCGACCATCCGCCCGGCCTTCGAGATCATCAAGACCAAGCCGGAGGCCTCCATCGTCTCCTCGGTCTTCTTCATGTGCCTGGCCGACAAGGTCCTCGTCTACGGCGACTGCGCCGTCAACCCGGACCCGAACGCCGAGCAGCTCGCCGACATCGCCGTCCAGTCCGCCGCCACCGCCGCCGCCTTCGGCGTCGAGCCGCGGATCGCGATGCTCTCGTACTCGACCGGCACCTCCGGTTCGGGCGCGGACGTGGACAAGGTCCGCAAGGCCACCGAGATCGTCCGCGCGCAGCGCCCCGACCTGGCCGTGGAGGGTCCGATCCAGTACGACGCCGCGGTGGAGCCGTCGGTCGCGGCGACCAAGCTGCCGGACTCCGAGGTGGCCGGCCGGGCGAGCGTGCTGATCTTCCCCGACCTCAACACGGGCAACAACACGTACAAGGCCGTGCAGCGTTCGGCGGGCGCCGTCGCGGTCGGCCCGGTCCTCCAGGGTCTGCGCAAGCCGGTCAACGACCTCTCGCGGGGCGCGCTGGTGCAGGACATCGTCACCACCGTGGCCATCACCGCGATCCAGGCGCAGTCCCAGGGCGCGCCGGCCGCCACCGCCTGACCCCCCTCCGTCCGCAAGAAGGAAAGACCGCCACCGTGACCGCATCGCGCGTACTCGTCCTCAACTCCGGCTCCTCGTCGGTCAAGTACCAGCTCCTCGACATGGCGGACCGGTCCCGCCTCGCGATGGGCCTGGTGGAGCGGATCGGCGAGGAGACCTCCCGGCTCGTGCACGAACCGCTCGCCGGCCCCGGCGCGGAGGCGGGCAGGCGCGAGCGGCTCGGCCCGATCGCCGACCACGAGGCCGCGCTGAAGGCGGTCGCCGCGGAGCTGGCCGCCGACGGCACGGGCCTGGACTCCCCGGAGCTGGCCGCGGTCGGGCACCGGGTGGTGCACGGCGGGACCCGGTTCACGCAGCCGACGGTGATCGACGACGAGGTGCTCGCCGAGATCCGCAGCCTGATCCCGCTGGCTCCGCTGCACAACCCGGCGAACGTGACCGGCATCGAGGTGGCCCGCTCGCTGCGCGCGGACCTCCCCCAGGTCGCCGTCTTCGACACGGCCTTCCACTCGACGATGCCGGAGCACGTGGCCCGGTACGCGATCGACGCGGCGACGGCCGACAAGTACGCCATCCGGCGCTACGGCTTCCACGGCACCTCGCACGCCTACGTCTCCCGGGCGACGGCGGCGCTGCTGGGCAAGCCCGTCGAGGACGTCAACGTGATCGTGCTCCACCTGGGCAACGGGGCTTCGGCCTCGGCCGTCCGCGGCGGGGTGTGCGTGGAGACCTCGATGGGCCTGACCCCGCTGGAGGGCCTGGTCATGGGCACCCGGTCGGGCGATCTGGACCCCGCGGTCGTCTTCCACCTGGCCCGGGTCGGCGGCCTGTCCGTCGACGAGATCGACTCGCTGCTGAACAAGAAGAGCGGTCTGCTGGGTCTGTGCGGCGACAACGACATGCGCGAGGTGCAGCGGAGGGCGGACGGGGGCGACCCGGCGGCCCGGCTCGCGCTGGCGGCGTACGTCCACCGTCTGAAGAAGTACATCGGCGCCTATACGGCCGTACTCGGCCGGGTGGACGCGGTGGTGTTCACGGCGGGCGTCGGGGAGAACGCGGCCGCCGTCCGGGAGGCTGCGGTGGCCGGCCTGGAGGAGCTGGGTCTCGCGCTGGACCTCGAAGCCAACGCGGTCCGCTCCGGCGAGCCCCGGCTGGTGTCGCCGGAGTACGCCCGGGTGGCCGTGGCCGTGGTCCCGACCGATGAGGAACTGGAGATCGCGACCCAGGCGTACGCGCTGGTTACCCAGTAGTCACTTGGACTTTCCACCAGACGGAATATTCCGCTACGAAACAAACGGATAGGATCCGCTTCATGCGCCGTTCCAAAATCGTCTGCACGCTGGGCCCCGCCGTCGACTCGTATGAGCAGCTGAAAGCGCTCATCGAGGCAGGTATGAACGTGGCCCGATTCAACTTCAGCCACGGATCCCAGGCAGAACACCAGGAGCGGTACGACCGCGTCCGGAAGGTCTCCGAGGACACCGGGCGCGCCGTCGGCGTCCTGGCCGACCTCCAGGGTCCGAAGATCCGCCTGGAGACCTTCGCCGAGGGTCCCGTCGAGCTGGTGCGCGGTGACGAGTTCACCATCACCACCGAGGACGTCCCGGGCGACAAGTCCATCTGCGGCACCACCTACAAGGGGCTCCCGGGCGACGTCGCCAAGGGTGACCAGATCCTGATCAACGACGGCAACGTCGAACTGCGGGTGACGGAGGTCGACGGCCCGCGGGTGCGGACCATCGTCATCGAGGGCGGTGTCATCTCGGACCACAAGGGCATCAACCTGCCGGGTGCCGCCGTGAACGTCCCCGCCCTGTCGGAGAAGGACGTCGACGACCTGCGCTTCGCCCTGCGGATGGGCTGCGACATGGTCGCCCTCTCCTTCGTCCGCGACGCCAACGACGTCAAGGACGTCCACAAGGTGATGGACGAGGAGGGCCGCCGCGTCCCCGTCATCGCCAAGGTCGAGAAGCCCCAGGCCGTCGAGAACATGGCGGCGGTCGTCGACGCCTTCGACGCGGTCATGGTGGCCCGCGGCGACCTCGCCGTCGAGTACCCGCTCGAAAAGGTCCCGATGGTCCAGAAGCGGCTCATCGAGATGTGCCGCCGCAACGCCAAGCCGGTGATCGTCGCGACCCAGATGATGGAGTCGATGATCACCAACTCCCGCCCGACCCGCGCCGAGGCCTCCGACGTCGCGAACGCCATCCTCGACGGCGCCGACGCGGTCATGCTGTCGGCCGAGTCCTCGGTCGGCGCCTACCCGATCGAGACCGTCAAGACGATGTCGAAGATCGTCGCGGCGGCCGAGGAAGAGCTCCTCGCCAAGGGCCTCCAGCCGCTGGTCCAGGGCAAGAAGCCGCGCACCCAGGGCGGCTCCGTCGCCCGCGCGGCCTGCGAGATCGCGGACTTCCTCGACGGCAAGGCGCTCATCGCCTTCACCCAGTCCGGCGACACGGCCCGCCGCCTGTCGCGCTACCGCGCCACGCAGCCGATCCTGGCCTTCACCACCGACGTGAACACCCGCAACCAGCTCACCCTGAGCTGGGGCGTCGACTCCTACGTCGTCCCGCACGTGGACAACACCGACGCGATGGTCGACCTGGTGGACGGCGAGCTGCTCAAGCTGGGCCGCTACGCCGCCGGCGACACCATGATCATCACGGCCGGCTCGCCCCCCGGCGTCCCGGGCACGACCAACATGGTCCGCGTCCACCACCTGGGCAACCCCACCCAGGCCTGACCCACCGGCCCGACTCTGCCGCACAGAGACCGAGGGCGGCGCCCCCGACTCCCCCACCGGGACCGGGAGCGCCGCCCTCGGTGCGTTGACACGACCGCCGCGCTGAAGTCCATGGCAGCCGCGCGCACCTCGGCGGCCGACGCCGCTCGGGCCGCCGAAGAACCAGGACGTGGCGCGGGACTTCGACTCGCTTGCGGCCAAGCTCAGGGACAATCCGCCCCAGGGGCCGGTCACCTCGATCCCCCCCCCCCCCCCGCAGGATCGAGGACACTTACGGTGTCGTCGCGATGACCGACAAGAAGCACGAGCCGAGCGTGATCAAGGAACTGAAGAAGCTGTATGGCTGAGCCCCTCCACACCGTGGAGACGGACCGGTTCTCCATCACGTACATCCTCGGCGCCGAGGATGATCCTCGGACCGTGAAGAACACCGACGCGATCGTCACGGCACCCGGCGGAACGCGCTGGAGTGCCACGCTCCTGACCCTCGACGAGGTCGCCCGCGTCATGGACGTGTGGTCGACCACCGGCGAATGCGCCGACGGATCCTACTTCCAGGTCAAGGATCTGGTGATCGTCCGTGAGCCCGGAGTGGACTCCATGACCCGGGCGCTGGTGGACATCTTCGACGAGTACGGCATGAACACCGAGGTCTTGCCCCGGTTCGACGTCTGAGCACCACACGCACGACCGAGGCCCGCTCCCCTTCGGAAGCGGGCCTCGGTTGTATGCGGGCTTGTGCGGGACTACTTCTCCGCCGGGCCGACGTAGTTCTTGAGGCCCGGGACGGTGAGGTCGCCGCCGAACTGGCCGGCCTGGACGACCTTGACGTTCGTGAAGAACGCGAAGGGGACGTTCAGGGGCGGCGGGCTGTTCGGGGTGAACTCGATCGGGATCAGGCCGAAGAGGTTCCCCTTGAGGCTTTCGGTGTACATCGTCACCTTGGCGCCCCGGATCTTGGACGTGGAGCCCGGGCGGGACTTCAGGTGGGCGACGTTGTCGCCCGTTCCGACCGTTTGGTACAGGTCCTTGATGTCCAGGGAGTCCGCGGTGAACTTCAGGACCTTCTTTACCTTGCCGCCCGCCGTCTTCACCTCGACGATGCCCGCGTAGTCCAGGCCGTAGAGGGTCAGCAGCGAGCTGTCGAGGTACCAGGGCTCGTCCGGCAGGAGCGGGATGCCCGGCTCCAGCTTCGCGTCGGCCAGGGCCTTGGCGTCGTAGGTCGGGCACGGGAAGGGCTGCTTGCCGTCCGGGTCCGTGGACGCCGAGGCCGAGGGAGAGGGCGACGGCGAGGCCTCGGGGTCGGTCTCGTCGGCGGTCTTCTTCGGGTCGGCGGCCTTGCCCGTCTCGTCCTTCGGGGTCTTGACGGTGTCCTTGACGTCCTGGGGCAGTTCCTTGACCTCGACGCCGGCCTTCTTCGCCGCCTCGCGGATCGCGTCCGCGGCCGGGTCCGTGGTCTTCGCCGCGCCGCTCGGGGTGGGCGCGGGCGTCGGGGTGGCCGGCTTCTGCGCGTCCTTGAGCGGCCTGCCGAGCGCGTCGACGAGGCCCTTGAGGGCGTCGCCCACTCCCAGCGGGTCGAGCGGGTTCGTGGGCTTGGCCGCCGGAGCCGAGGGGGAGGGCGAGGTGCTCGCACTCGCGGACGGCTTGGGCGCCGGCGGCGCCTGCTTGTCCGCTTCCTTCTTGGGGGAGCCGGACGCGGAGGGCGCGGGGGTGGTGACCGGCTTCGGGCTCCCGCTCGCGCCAGGCGAGGGCGTCGTGGTGGGCGACGTGCTCGGCGAGGCCGTCTTGGAGGGCGACGGCGAGGCCGATTCGGACGGCTCGTCCGACCGGGTCACACACGGGCCGGGCGCGAAGGGGATGTCCTTGTCGTCGGCCAGGGCCATCTTCGGGGCCATGCCCATCCCGACGAACACGGCCGTCGGCATCGCCGCCAGCGCCATCGTCTTGCCGACGGGTATCTGGAGCTTGTTCAGCAGCGACTTCCTGGGCGCCGCGTGGCGCGGGCCCTTCCTGTCGCGCGACTCTGCGCCTGGGGCCACGCCCCGCTGCGTCTCGTCACCCCGCACTGTTCCTCCCGCCATCGGCGTGGGCATTCGTCTCGGTCGCGTAAGCCGTTTCCACGTCGCGGGGACCGGGGACGCCCAGGAGGCCGTGCGCCGGGTCCTGCGCCTTGGCCTCCGCCGCGTCCTCGGGCTCCTCCTCGACCGGCTTCCCCGGGGCCCAGGACAGCGCGAGCGCTCCGCCGAGCAGGGAGAACAGGAATCCGAGGAAGAAGCCGCCCAGGTTCGACACCGGCAGGGAAACCAGCGCGAGGAGGATCGCGGCGACACCGGCGAACACCCGGATGCCCTGCTGGAACCAGAGGGCGATGCCGAGGGTGATCAGCAGGAGGCCGATGATCAGCGAGCCCGCGCCGGCGGTGGTCGCCATGGCGATGGTGATGTTGCCCAGCCGGAGGTCCGCGTAGGGGAAGTAGGCGATCGGAACGCCGCCCACGGCGGTGAAGAGACCCGCCCAGAAGGGCCGTTCCCCCCTCCAGGCACGGAAGCGGTAGTACACCACGGTGAACCAAGCGTCGTCTGCGGCGCGAACCGGGGCCTGGGGGTTCATGGACAACAGCTCCCTGGAAACGGTGGTACGGAAACTCTGTGGAGCCCGCGGGGGCGGGCGGCGGTGTCCGCCCCCGCCCCCGCGGTCGCTCGACCGGGATCGACTACTTCTCGTCCTGGTAGCACGGCTGGTCGCCGCTGAGCAGACGGAGCTTGAGGTTGGGCAGCGTGAAGGTGCCCGCCGTCGTCGCCCACGCCTTCTGGCGCACGTTCGTCAGCACGGCCTTCTTGGCGCGCTGCGAGAACAGGGCACCGTTGGCCACCGTGTTGGCCTGCGGGGCCGTCGGGTGGTCCTTGTCGGCCGCATCCGCGACCGCGACACCGATGTCCAGGTCCTTGAACTCGGCGTCGGTGTCGAGCTCGGCGACGTCCAGGTAGATGTTCGACGCCACCGCCGGCGTGCCCTTGTTGCCGGTCTGGAGCTTCATCGTGATCGCGCCGAGGCCCGGGATCGGGGTGACCAGCGACTGGCACATGTTGGTGATCTCGGCGCGGCGGAACCCGGAGATGGTGACCGGGTGCGCCGCTTCCTTGCCGTCCAGGCCCTTGCCCTTGGCGACGCTGCCGTACTGCAGCAGGTCGTCACCGTCGAGCTTGTCGGCCGAAACCTTGAAGTCCTGGCCCGAGACGCTGAAGGACGCCGCGAGGGCACCCTGCGCCAGACCCACACCGACCGCGGCCGTGGCCGCGATGCTCGGCACCATGACGAGCGCGAAGCGCTTCCATCTGGTCCCGCCACGAACCTGAGAACTCATATCGTTCCTCCTTCTCGGACGTACATCTCCGGTCCGGGCCGTGCCCGTCCTGGGATGGGAGAAGTGCTACGTCCTCGGGAAGGAGCGCAGGAGGCCGGGTGTGGCTGGGCCACGTCCCGTACACCGGCGATCACCCCCGAGCGACAACCACTGGGCCACGCGTTCGCGCAACCTGGAGGACAGGCTCCGCCGGGTGTGGTGGAGACCCCCCTGTCCCACGGCCGGTGCCACTGCCACCGGCCGGCCCGGTGGGGACCCTCCACCGCGGCTCCGGATGAGCGGCTCTGCGGGAAGGACCGAGCGTCGCCGATCGTGGTCCATTCGCGGCCGGGGCACAAGGGGGTTCGTTACTGGCGGGTAACGGCTGGATAACCGGGGTGCGACCCGGCGCCGTCGAGTGGCCACACAGGGTGTCACCCAGGGCCACGACAGAAGGGGAGGAGACCGAACCAACCGGACAGTTCACGGGGTTCGCTTTACTGCGAGTAACAGCGGCCGCGATTACCAAGTTTTGGTAAAGCGCGGCCGCTGTTTATCTACGTGTCAACAAATCGCCGGCGCCCGGAGGGGCGCCCGGCACCGCCTAGAACAGCACGCGCGCCAGCGCGGTGCGGGCCGCGGTGACCCGGGGGTCGTCCGCGCCGATGACCTCGAAGAGCTCCAGGAGCCGGACCCGCACGGAGTCCCGATCGTCACCGAAGGTGACGCGGACCGTGTCCACCAGACGCGCGAAGGCGTCGGCGACGTGGCCGCCGGCCAGGTCCAGGTCGGCCGCCGCCATCTGCGCGGCCGGGTCCTTCGGACGCTCGGCCGCCTCGGCGCGCACGGTCTGCGGGTTCAGGTGCTGCACCCGGGACAGCAGCTCGGCCTGGGCCAGGCCCAACTTCGCCTCGGTGTTGGCCGGGTCGTCGGCGAGCACGTTCTTGTACGCCTGCACGGCCCCGCCCAGGTCGCCCGCGTCCAGCGCGACGACGGCCGCCTCCAGCAGGGCGTCGTACGGACCGGCCGGCTCGGGGGCCCGCTCGGCCGCGACGCCCTCCGCGCCCGGGTCCACCTGGAGGCCGACGAGGCCGAAGCGCTCCTCGGCGACCTGGACCAGCTGAGCGAGGGTCTCGCGGATCTGCTGCTCCGGGGCCACGCCCTGGAACAGCGGCAACACCTGGCCGGCCACGACGGCGAACACGGCCGGGATGCCCTGGATGCCGAACTGCTGCATCAGCATCTGGTTGGCGTCGACGTCGATCTTCGCCAGGACGAAGCGGCCGTTCGCCTCGGCGGTCAGCCGCTCCAGGAGCGGGCTGAGCTGCTTGCACGGCTCGCACCACTCGGCCCAGAAGTCGAGGACGACCGGGACCTCGTTGGAGAGCTGGAGGACATCGCTTTCGAAGCCGGCCTCGTCGACGTCGATCACGAGCGCGGACGGCGGTACGGCGCCACCGGGCGCGGCGCCCGCTCCGGCGCCACCCTGCCGGGCCGCCTCGGCGCGCGCCTGCTCGGCCTTGGCCTTGGCTTCGCCGGCCGCCTTCACCGCGGCGAGGTCGACGACGCCGCTCATGGACATGTTTCTGGGCTGCATGCGTACATCCTCCCCCGTGTGCGCGCGCCGACGAAAAGGATCCCGAAAGATCGTCCCGCTGATCGGTCGAACCGTTGTGCGGCGCCGGGTCCCCACCTGGCGCCAGTAGCCTTCGCGTGGTTGTCGCTCTTTCGCTACGAGCCGTAGCGTAACTCCCCCGCGCCCCGGGCGCCCCGTGATCTGAACCACAGCGAACGACCCCCCGCCGGTTCCGCTACTGACGGGTATGGTCTCGGCCATGCGCAACCCCAGCCCTTGTACGAGCCCCCCGCCCGGCCGCACCGGCCGTCCCCGCAGCGCGGCGGCGGACGCCGCGATCCTCGCGGCGACCCGGGACGCGCTGGTGGAGCTGGGCTGGTCGAAGCTGACGATGGGGGACGTCTCGGCCCGCGCGGGCGTCGCGAAGACCACCCTCTACCGGCGCTGGGCGGGCAAGAGCGAGCTGGTCGTGGACGCGGTCGCGGAGCTGTTCGACGCGCTGGAACTTCCCGACCGGGGCTCGCTCGAAGCGGACATCGAGTACGTGGTCCTGCAGTTCGCGCAGCTGCTGCGGCGCCCCGAGGCGCGTACCGCCCTGATGGCGGTGGTCGCCGAGTCCACCCGGGACGAGGCCCTGCGCGGGCGGATCCGGTCGGCGATCGTGGACCGGCAGAAACGTCTCGTCGTACTGGGTCGCGAACGGGCCCAGGCGCGCGGGGAACTTCCGTACGAGGAGGACGAGGCCCTCGCCGGCCTTGCCACGGACCTGATCTTCGACGTGATCGCGGGCACGGTGGTGCACCGCGCCCTGGTCAGCTGCGAGCCGGTGGACGAGCTGTGGGTGTCCGCCTTCACCTCGCTGCTGATGCACGGCCTGCGGGGCGCCGCCTCCGCCTGAGGCCCCCGCCCGGACCAGCCAGGGAAACGCGGAGGCCGGCCACCTCCCCCGCCGTGCGGCGGGGGCGTGACCGGCCTCGCGGGCCGTCCGTCAGAAGCCGGGCGGCTCGGTGTAGGTGCCCCACTCGTCGCGCAGGACGTTGCAGATCTCGCCGAGCGTGGCCTCGGCCCGCACGGCGTCCAGCATGGCCGGGATCATGTTGGAACCGTCGCGGGCGGCGGCCAGCATCTCGTCGAGCGCGGCGCTCACCTTGACGTCGTCGCGACGGCCCTTGCGCGCGGCCAGTTCCTGGACCTGGACCCGCTCCACCTCGTGGCTGACGCGGAGGATCTCCAGGTCGCCGGTGACCGAGCCGTGGTGGACGTTGACGCCGACGACCCGCTTGTCGCCCTTCTCCAGGGCGCGCTGGTACTGGAAGGCCGACTCGGCGATCTCCCCGGTGAACCAGCCGTCCTCGATGCCGCGCAGGATGCCCGAGGTGATCGGCCCGATCGGGTGCTGCCCGTCCGGGTGGGCGCGCAGGCCGCGCTCCTTGATCTGCTCGAAGATCTTCTCGGCGTCGGCCTCGATGCGGTCGGTGAGCTGCTCGACGTACCAGGAGCCGCCCAGCGGGTCGGCCACGTTGGCGACGCCGGTCTCCTCCATCAGCACCTGCTGCGTGCGCAGCGCGATCTCGGCGGCCTGCTCGCTGGGGAGGGCGAGGGTCTCGTCGAGGGCGTTGGTGTGCAGGGAGTTGGTGCCGCCGAGGACGGCCGCGAGGGCTTCGACGGCGGTGCGCACGACGTTGTTGTACGGCTGCTGGGCGGTGAGGGAGACACCGGCCGTCTGGGTGTGGAAGCGCAGCCACATGGCCTTGTCGGACTTCGCCCCGTAGACCTCCTTCATCCAGCGGGCCCAGATGCGGCGGGCGGCGCGGAACTTGGCGATCTCCTCGAAGAAGTCGAGGTGCGCGTCGAAGAAGAAGGAGAGGCCGGAGGCGAAGTGGTCGACGTCCAGGCCGCGGGAGAGGCCGAGTTCCACGTAGCCGAAGCCGTCGGCGAGGGTGTAGGCGAGCTCCTGCGCCGCCGTGGCCCCGGCCTCGCGGATGTGGTAGCCGGAGACGGACAGCGGCTTGTAGGCCGGGATGCCGTTCGCGCAGTACTCCATGAGGTCGCCGATGAGGCGCAGGTGCGGCTCGGGTTCGAAGAGCCACTCCTTCTGGGCGATGTACTCCTTGAAGATGTCGGTCTGGAGCGTGCCGTTGAGCACGGCCGGGTCGACGCCCTGGCGCTCGGCGGCGACCAGGTACATGCAGAAGGCGGGCACGGCGGGCCCGGAGATGGTCATCGAGGTGGTGACGTCGCCGAGCGGGATGTCCTTGAAGAGGACCTCCATGTCGGCGGCGGAGTCGATGGCCACGCCGCAGTGGCCGACCTCGCCCAGGGAGCGGGGGTCGTCGGAGTCGCGGCCCATGAGGGTGGGCATGTCGAAGGCGACGGAGAGGCCGCCGCCGCCGGCGGCCAGGATCATCTTGTAGCGCTCGTTGGTCTGCTCGGCGTTGCCGAACCCGGCGAACTGCCGGATGGTCCAGGTCCGGCCGCGGTAGCCGGTGGCGTGCAGACCGCGGGTGTAGGGGTACTCCCCGGGCCAGCCGATGCGCTCGAACCCCTCGTACGAGTCACCGGGCCGGGGCCCGTAGACGGGGTCGACGTCATCTCCGGAGAGCGTCGTGAAATCGGCCTCGCGCTTGCGGGCCTTGTCGTACCGGGCCTGCCAGCGTCGGCGGCCCTCCTCGATGGCGTCAGCGTCCATACCCACGAATTTACTAGGACGTCCTAGTAAATGTCGATGGGAAACCCCGGGGAGTCCTTCCCCGGGGTCGTCCGGCCGAGTGAAGCTCTAGGCCTTCGCGGGCGCGAGGGCGTCCTCGACCAGCGGCTCGACGTCGGCGCGCACGGTGCGCTCGACGAAGAAGGCGGCCAGCGGGATGGTCCCCGACGCCAGCACCCACAGCAGCTTGCCGAAGGGCCACTTCGCCTTGGAGCCCAGGTCGAAGGCGAAGACCAGGTAGATCATGAAGAGCACACCGTGGACCTGCGAGACCGCCAGGGTCAGGTCGGCGCCGGTGTCGAAGCCGTACTTGGCCACCATGCAGGCGCAGAGGATCAGGAGCATGACCGCGGTCACGTAGGCCATGACGCGGTAGCGGGTCAGCACGCTTCGTTTCATGGCCACGAGCCTAACCGTCCGTTTTGCGCGATCTTGACGCGGCCCCGGCCCGGGGCTGGTTCTCCTCGAAGTCCGCGGCCGCCACCCGCAGCGGGCGCAGCAGCGCGAAGATCTCCGCGCACTCCTCGGCGTCGTACGCGCCCAGGCCGAAGTCGATGCCCATCAGGTCCTTCGTCGCCGCCTCGACCACCTCCCGGCCCTTCTCCGTGATCGACGCGAGCGTGCCGCGGCCGTCGTGCGGGTTGGGGCGCTTGGCCACCAGGCCGGACCGCATCAGCCGGTCGACGGTGTTCGTCACCGAGGTCGGGTGGACCATCAGGCGCTCCCCGATCTTCGACATCGGGAGCTCCCCCGCCTGGGAGAAGGTCAGCAGCACCAGCGCCTCGTAGCGGGCGAAGGTCAGCCCGTACGGCTTCACCACCGCGTCGACCTCGGCCAGCAGGATCTGGTGGGCGCGCATGATCGAGGTGATCGCGGCCATGGAGGGCACGGGACCCCAGCGCTGACGCCAGAGTTCGTCGGCGCGGGCGATGGGGTCGAAGGGGAGGCTGAGCGGCTTGGGCATCCACCAGACCCTACCGGGCGGCCATTTGGCGGTCAGCCCCGTCTCACCCCTCGGCCCGGCGCACCGGGAGCGCCCGGGGCGCACTGGGTGCGGCGGGCGCGGCGGGTGCGGTGGCGCGCAGCCGGGAGAGGAGGAGCAGGACGACGGCCGTGCCGAGGACGGCGGCGCCGGTGACCACCACGTGCGCCGGGAGGAACTCGGCGGCGGCCCCGGCGAGCGCCATGCCGACGCCCTGGAGGGTCATCAGGCCGGTGCCGAGCAGGGTCATCGCCCGGCCGCGCAGCGCGTCGGGAACGGCGTCCACGTACATCCGGTCGAGGCCGATGGTGTAGGCGTGGGTGAGCCCGGCCAGCAGGAGCGCCCCGAGGAGGACGGGGGCGCCGGGCCGGACGGCGTAGACGAGGAGCGGGAGGAACGCGACGGCTGCCAGCGGGGCGGTGATCCGCGAGCGCGTCCGGGCGGTGAGGGCCGAGCCGGCCCAGAGTTCACCGGCGACGGAGCCGACGGGCAGCGCGCACATGAGCACCCCGAGGGTGGCGGTGCCGGCCCCGATGCCGTCCGCGTAGGGCGTCAGGAGAGCCTCGGGCACGACGGCGAAGGCGGGCGGCAGCCAGCACAGCAGCGTCAGGACGCGCAGCCGCCGGTCCCCGAACACGGCACGGATCCCGTCGAGCGGGGACCCGGCCCCGGCCCCGGCGCCGGCCCGGGCGGGCCGGTCACGGGTGCCGAGGCGCAGCAGCAGCGCGGAGGCGAGGAACCCCGCCGCGGTGAGGGCGATCGCCCCGCGCGGGGCGAGGACGGTGAGCAGGAGCCCGCCGAGGCCGAAGCCGGTGAGCTGGGCGCCCTGGGAGACCATGCGCAGCAGCGAGCGGCCGAGGACGAAGGTCTCGCCGGTGCCGAGGATGTCGGCGAGGGAGGCGCTGCGGACGCCCTGGAACAGCGGGGCGACGAAGGCCATGGCGCAGCGCAGGACCAGGATCGCGGCGACCGGGGTCCCCGGCCAGACCATGGCCGCCGCGCAGGCGGCGCAGAGCAGGTCGCAGGCGACGAGGACCCTGCGGGCGGGGTGGCGGTCGGCGAGCGGGGCGAGGAGGGTGCCGCCGAGGGCGTGGGGCAGGAACCCGAGGGCGAAGGTGAGGGCGCTCATCAGGGCGGAGCCGGTGGCGCGGTAGACGAGGACGGTGAGGGAGATCTCGGCGACGACGACCCCGAGCAGCGACAGCAGGTGCGCGAGGAACACGACCCGGAACTCGCGGACCCGGAACGCCGACCGGTACCCCTCCCCCTGACGCTGCCGCACGGACCCGCCGCCGGGGGCCGGAGCGGAGTCGGGTGCGGGCACGGGTACGCGGGCCGAGGCGGTCGCGGGGGCCGGAACGGAATCGGGCGCCGGGCCCGGGGCGGTCGCGGGGCCCGGTGGCGCGGCCGGCCGGACGGGCCCGTGGGGCGGCGCTCCGGCCCGGGCGGGGTCGGTGGGTGTGGGCATGGGGTCAGCCTCGGGCCGCCTGGGGTGGGGCGGTAGACATTCGGCAGCGGCCGAATCGAAGGGGCCGCCGTATCGAAGGGGCCGCCATGGGGAACCACTTCCGCTTCGGCCCGGCCGATCTGCTGCGCTGCCGCTTCGGGATCTCCCCGCGCTGGGAGACGCAGGAGGCGGTACGGGTCCTGATGCGCCCGGACCGGCAGGCGTACCACCTGCCCTGGCTGAGCCGGATCCGCGCCGCGGCGGCCGGCCTGGACCTGCGTCCGCTGTGGCTGCTGATGCCGCGCCGGGGGCACCACCCCGACCTGCTGAGCCCGCCCCCGACGGGCCCGTCCCCGTCCTTCGAGGAGGAGATGGCGCGGGTGCGCGCGGCGGCCGGGGACCCGGAGGAGGCCCGCGAGGACCTGCGCCGCTCCCTGGCCTGCACCCCGGGCGCCCTGGAGAGCGCCGCCGGGCGCCGGATGCTGGCGGATCCGGGCCGGGCGGTGGCGGAGCTGGCCGATCTGACCGAGGCCGCCTGGCGGGCCCTGGTCGCCCCGCACTGGCCCAGGCTGCGGGCCCTGCTGGAGGCGGACGTCCTGTTCCACTCCCGGCGGCTGGCGGCGGGCGGGCTGGAGGCGCTGTTCGACGGCCTCCACCCCGATCTGCGGTGGGACGGCGGGACGAACACCCTGACCGTCGAGCGCCCCGCCCACCACGACCGCGAACTCGGCGGCCAGGGGCTGCTCCTGATGCCGAGCGCCTTCGTCTGGCCGGAGGTGGTCGGTGGCTACGACCCGCCGTGGCAGCCCACGCTGGTGTATCCGGCCCGGGGCATCGGCGCCCTGTGGGCGGCCTCGGACGGGCCGGCGCCGAGCGCGCTGGCCGGGCTGCTGGGGCGGGCCCGCGCCGAGGTGCTGTGCGCGCTGCACGAGCCCGCCTCCACGACGGCCCTCGCGCACCGTCTGGGCCTGGCGCCCTCGACGGTCTCGGCCCACCTGAAGGCGCTGCGCGCGGCGGGACTGCTGATCCCGTCGCGCCACGGCCACCAGGTGCTCTACGAGCGCACGCCCCTGGCCATCGCGCTGGCGACCGGCTGCGCCCCGTAGGCGCGGCCGCCGGTGCGGAGCCGGCGGCCGGTGCGGCGCGGCGGTCCGTCAGCCCTCGGCGAGGTGGCGTTCGACCGTCTCGACCTTCGAGGTCATGCCGTCGGTGACGCCGGGCCGGATGTCGGCCTTGAGGATGAAGGACACCCGCGGAGCCTTCGCCTCGACGGCGGCGACCGCGCGCCGGACCACGTCCATCACCTCGTCCCAGGGACCTTCCACGGTGGTGAACATCGCGTCGGTGCGGTTCGGCAGACCGGACTCGCGCACCACGCGGACCGCGTCGGCGACGTACTCGCCGACCTCTTCACCGACCCCCAGCGGGGTCACCGAGAACGCGACGATCACGCCTGGGCCGCCTCACGGGCGCGGGCCGCGATGACGCTGTCGGCCTCGTCGCGCTTGAGCAGCCGGTCCCCGTACAGGCCGCCGAAGGGCAGCAGCGCGAACAGGAAGAACAGGGCCACCTTCTTGAGCGGCCACTTCGCCTTGTTCCACACGTCGAGCAGGAAGACCGCGTAGATCACGAACAGGATCCCGTGCAGGATCCCGAGCGGCATCATCAGGTAGTCGATGTCCGACACCCGGCTGAGCAGCGAGCCGAAGATCAGCAGCGCCGGGAACGAGAGGGCTTCCGGAACGGAGATGAGGCGCAGCCGGTGCAGGGCGGAAGCGGTCTTGATGTCCACGTGGAACCTTCGCGGGAGGAGGCCGGGGGTCCGTCCCAGTGTCTCAGCCGTCACGGAAGATCTTGTGGCGGGTCCCCGCGGATCCCCAGGAGTCGGGAGAGTGTGGCGCATATCGGCCACCAGGCCCTGTTCGGGCCCGCCCGCTGCCGATACCTTCGTCCCCGTGGCTCAGTTCCGACTCCAAGGCAGCAAGGTGCTCGCCGTCGACCTGACCGGTGACGCCGTGAAAGCGAAGAACGGCGCCATGGTCGCGTACGACGGCCAGATGGCCTTCAAGAAGATGACCGGCGGTGGCGAAGGCCTCCGCGGAATGGTGACCCGTCGCCTGACGGGTGAACAGATGACCGTGATGGAGGTGCAGGGACACGGCACCTGCTACTTCGCGGACCGGGCGAGTGAGATCAATCTGGTCAATCTGCGCGGTGAGAAGCTGCACGTCGAGTCCAGCAACCTGCTGTGCACCGACGCCGGCCTGCGCACCGGCACCACCTTCACCGGCCTACGCGGCGCGACCACGGGCAACGGCCTGTTCACGACCACGGTCGAGGGCACGGGCCAGGCGGCGATCATGTCCGACGGCCCGGCGGTGGTGCTGCGCGTCAGCGGCCAGTACCCGCTGTCGGTGGACCCGGGCGCGTACATCGCGCACACCGGGAACCTCCAGCAGTCCTTCCAGTCCGGCGTGACCTTCCGCACCCTGATCGGCGAGGGGTCCGGAGAGGCCTTCCAGATCCGCTTCGAGGGCGAGGGCCTGGTCTACGTGCAGCCCAGCGAGCGCAACACCGTCGGGGGCGACGTCTGATGCCGTTCCGCGAGATCAACTCGAAGATGATCGAGGCCCAGGTCATCCCCGGGCAGCGGCTGTACAGCCAGCGCGGGGCGATGCTGGCCTACCGCGGCGACGTCTCCTTCACCCCGAGCATGACGGGTGGCCAGGGAGGCGTGATGGGCATGATCGGGCGCCGGGTGGCGAACGAGCAGACCCCGCTGATGACCGTGGAGGGCAGCGGCACCGTGATGTTCGGCCACGGCGGCCACCACGTCCAGGTCGTCAACCTCTCGGGCGAGACCCTCTACGTCGAGGCCGACCGGCTGCTCGCCTTCGACGGCACCCTCCAGCAGGGGACCATGTTCATGGGCTCGCAGGGCGGTGTCATGGGCATGGTGCGCGGCCAGGTGACCGGGCAGGGCCTGTTCACCACCACCCTCAAGGGCCACGGCGCGGTCGCCGTGATGGCCCACGGCGGAGTCCTGGAACTCCCCATCACCCCGAACCGGCCGGTCCACGTCGACCCGCAGGCGTACGTGGCCCACCACGGGGACGTCAGGAACAAGCTCTCCGCCGCCCTGGGCTGGCGGGACATGGTCGGCCGCGGTTCGGGCGAGGCGTTCCAGCTGGAGCTGTCCGGCCAGGGCGCCGTCTTCGTACAGGCCTCGGAGGAGAAGCTGTGAACTTTGGTCCCGTGACCGGCGGACCGGGCGGCCCGACGGTCTTCGACCCGCACTCCCTGCCCTCCGACGACAACGTGAACGCCTACACCTTCTGCGTGGAGCTCAAGGGGAGCCAGTGGTTCCTGCAGAAGGGCAAGATGATCGCCTACTACGGGCGCATCGACTTCAACGGCATCGGCAACGGCCGCTTCGACCGGCTGCTGCGCACCAGCTTCCACTCGCCGCTGCACGCGAGCGACTGGGTGGTGGCCGAGGGCTCGGGCAAGATGCTGCTGGCCGACCGCGCCTTCGACGTGAACTCGTACGATCTGGACGAGGGCAACCTGACGATCCGGTCGGGGAACCTCCTGGCCTACCAGCCCTCGCTCGCCCTCAAGCAGTCCATCGTCCCGGGCTTCCTGACGCTGATCGGAACCGGGAAGTTCGTGGCGGCGTCCAACGGACCGGTGGTGTTCATGGAACCGCCGCTGCGCGTGGACCCGCAGGCCCTGGTGGGCTGGGCGGACTGCCCGTCCCCGTGCCACCACTACGACCACGGCTACATGACGGGCGTGATGGGCGGGCTGCGCTCGCTCACGGGACTCGGCGGCACCTCGGGCGAGGAGCACCAGTTCGAGTTCGTCGGGGCCGGGACGGTACTGCTCCAGTCGTCGGAGATGCTGATGGCGGAGCAGTCGGTGGGCGCGGTGGGCGCCGGCGCGGCCACGGGCCACGCCCAGGGCGTACCGGGGGCCGGGCAGGGTCCGCTGGGCCAGCTGGGCGTACCGCGGATGCCGGGACAGCTCGGTGACCTCCAGCGGCGACTCGGACTGTGAGACTCCGACTGTGAGACTCCCCACACCTTCCCATTTTTGTACGTAATTCAACTTCTTAGGTAGAGTTCATTCATGGAGACCATCGAGACCGAGACGGCCACCCGCTGGCTGACCGACGCCGAGCAGTGCGCCTGGCGCACCCACCTGGACGTCAGCAGACTGCTGATGCACCAGCTGGAAAAGGATCTCCAGCCCTTCGGGCTCACCAACAACGACTACGAGATCCTCGTGAACCTCTCGGAGTCGGACGGCCACCGGATGCGCATGAGCGACCTGGCCACCGCCACGCTGCAGTCCAAGAGCCGGCTGTCCCACCAGATCACCCGCATGGAGACGGCGGGCCTGGTGCGCCGGGTGAACTGCGAGTCCGACCGCCGCGGCCTGTACGCGGTGCTCACGGACGAGGGCATGGACACCATGCGCAAGGTGGCCCCCCACCACGTGGCATCGGTGCGGGAGCACTTCATCGACCTGCTGCCGCCGCAGGCCCTGGCGGCCCTGCGCGAATCGCTGCGCCCCGTCGCGGAGCACCTGCGGGAGAACCGCGGCAAGGTCTGAGCGGCGGGCGCCCGCCGCGCCGGACGGAGGCGGCGGCCGGAGAATGAGCGGTGGTATCGCTCACCGCCGGCCGCCCGCCGCCCGCCGGGCACCACAAGCGCGCAGGCCGGTCCGAGGAGGTCCTGCCATGAAGCGCACCCCGTACGTCCGCGCCGCCGTGTCCGTGGTCCTGCTGGCCGCGGGTCCGGTGGCGGCCGCGACGTCGGCGTCGGCCCACACGGCGCGCACCGCGACCGCCGTCACCGCCATCACGGCCGCCCGCGCCGACACCGACGCGCAGGGGGCCGCCGCGGCGGCCCTCAAGAAGTACCCGGGCTACGTCGAGTCCCTCGACCAGGACGGCGCCGTCTGGCACGTCAACGTGGTCGGCAAGAACGGCAAGAGCAACTCCGAGGTCATCGTGAGCTCCTCCGGCGCCGCGACCCGGGCCAACCAGGACACCGGCCAGGACGCGGGCGAGTACAAGACCCTGATCGCGGCCAAGGTCGGCGCGGCCAAGGCGATGAAGGCGGCGCTGGCCGCCCAGCCGGGCAAGGTCCGGTCCCTCGACTGGGACGACGAGAACGACAACGGCGTCGCCGACCACTGGTCGGTGCAGATCAAGTCCGCGAACGGCGCCACCCGGGACGTCGGCATCGACGCCACGACCGGCAAGGTGGTCCCCGCCGACTCCGGCGGCGACAACGGCGACGACGGCAGCGACAGCGGCTGACCCGCCCCGGGCAGCGGTGCGGGGGCGGCGCCACCCGGCAGCCGCCCCCGGCACCCCGCACTCCCCCCTCGGGCCCCGGCACTCCCCCTCGGGCCCCCCCGAGGCCCCGCTCAGGCCTCCGAGGCCCCGCTCAGGCCTCCGTGAGGCCGTCCAGCAGGGCGTCCGCCGCCGCGTACGGGTCCAGCTCGCCCGCGGCGACCCGTACGGCCAGCGCGTCGAGCCGCGCGTCCCCGTGCAGGTCGGCCAGCCGGCCGCGCAGGGTGGTGATCGCGATCGTCTCCACCTCGCGGGCCGCCCGCGCCGCGCGGCGCCCGTCGAGCACCCCGTGCTCGTCCATCCAGGCCCGGTGCTTCTCCAGGGCCTCGACCAGTTCGTCGATGCCCTGCCCGCGCGCCGCGACCGTCTTGACGATCGGCGGCCGCCAGTCCTCCGGGCCGCGGGACTCGCCGAGCCCCAGCATGTGGTTGAGCTCCCGGGCCGTCGCGTCCGCGCCGTCCCGGTCCGCCTTGTTCACCACGTACACGTCGCCGATCTCCAGGATCCCGGCCTTCGCGGCCTGGATCCCGTCGCCCATCCCGGGCGCCAGCAGCACCACCGAGGTGTCGGCCTGCGAGGCGATCTCCACCTCGGACTGGCCGACGCCCACCGTCTCGACCAGGATCACGTCGCAGCCCGCCGCGTCCAGCACCCGGATCGCCTGCGGGGCGGCCCAGGCCAGGCCGCCGAGGTGCCCGCGGGTCGCCATCGAGCGGATGTAGACCCCCGGGTCGGAGGCGTGGTCCGACATCCGGACCCGGTCGCCGAGGAGCGCCCCGCCCGAGAAGGGCGAGGACGGGTCCACGGCGAGCACGCCGACCCGCTTGCCGGCCTTGCGGTAGGCCGTGACGAGCGCCGAGGTCGAGGTCGACTTGCCGACGCCGGGCGAGCCGGTCAGACCGACCACGTACGCGCCGCCGGTCAGCGGGGCCAGGGCCGCCATCACCTCGCGCAGGTGCGGGGACGCCCCCTCGACCAGTGAGATCAGCCGGGCCACGGCCCGCGGCCGGCCCTCGCGGGCCTGCGCCACCAGCGTGGGGACGTCCACCGTCGTCATCCGCGCACCTACGCCTTCGGGACGCGGATCACGAGGGCGTCGCCCTGGCCGCCGCCACCGCAGAGCGCGGCCGCGCCCACGCCGCCGCCGCGGCGCTTGAGCTCCAGCGCCAGGTGCAGCACCACGCGGGCACCGGACATGCCGATGGGGTGCCCCAGGGCAATGGCGCCACCGTTGACGTTCACCTTTTCCGGGGTCACGCCGAGGTCCTTCATTGACTGGACGGCGACCGCCGCGAAGGCCTCGTTGATCTCGATGAGGTCCAGGTCGGAGACCTCCAGGCCCTCCTTCTCCAGCGCGTGCAGGATCGCGTTCGAGGGCTGCGACTGGAGGGAGTTGTCCGGACCGGCCACGTTGCCGTGGGCGCCGATCTCGGCGATCCACTCCAGGCCCAGCTCCTCGGCCTTGGCCTTGCTCATCACGACCACGGCGGCGGCGCCGTCGGAGATCTGCGAGGAGGTGCCGGCGGTGATCGTCCCGTCCTTGGCGAAGGCGGGACGCAGCTTGCCGAGCGATTCCACGGTGGTCTCCGCGCGGATGCCCTCGTCCGCGGTGAACAGCACCGGGTCGCCCTTGCGCTGCGGAATCTCGACCGGGGTGATCTCGGCCTCGAAGACGCCGTTCTTCTGCGCGGCGGCGGCCCGCTGGTGGGAGGCGGCCGCGAACGCGTCCTGCGGGGCGCGCTCGATGCCCAGCCGGGTGTTGTGCTTCTCGGTGGACTCGCCCATCGCGATGTTCTCGAAGGCGTCGGTGAGGCCGTCGTACGCCATGGCGTCGAGCATCTCGATCGCGCCGTACTTGAAGCCCTCGCGGGACTTCGGCAGCAGGTGCGGGGCGTTGGTCATCGACTCCTGGCCGCCCGCGACCACGATGTCGAACTCACCGGCGCGGATGAGCTGGTCGGCCAGGGCGATGGCGTCGAGGCCCGAGAGGCACACCTTGTTGATGGTGAGGGCGGGGACGTTCATCGGGATGCCCGCCTTGACGGCGGCCTGGCGGGCGGGGATCTGGCCCGCGCCGGCCTGGAGCACCTGGCCCATGATCACGTACTGGACCTGGTCGCCGGAGATGCCGGCCCGTTCCAGCGCCGACTTGATGGCGAATCCGCCGAGGTCGGCGCCCGAGAAGGACTTCAGCGAGCCGAGCAGACGCCCCATGGGCGTGCGGGCCCCGGCGACGATCACTGAAGTGGTGTTGTTCGTTCCGGACATGAGGCACAGCCCCTTGGATGAGGAGTGAACGAGGGTTTACCTGAATGTACTGAGCAGTACCCGCGCCGTCACCGGGCAGTCGGTGTGATCGCTGGCACGTTGCGTAACCACCCTCCGCGGCGGTGGACTGGACCCATGCTGACAAGAATCGACCACATCGGGATCGCCTGCTTCGACCTCGACAAGACCGTCGAGTTCTACCGTGCCACGTACGGCTTCGAGGTGTTCCACACCGAGATCAACGAAGAGCAGGGCGTGCGCGAGGCCATGCTCAAGATCAACGAGACCTCCGACGGCGGGGCCTCCTACCTCCAGCTCCTGGAGCCCACCCGCGAGGACTCCGCGGTGGGCAAGTGGCTGGCCAAGAACGGCGAGGGCGTCCACCACATCGCCTTCGGCACCGCGGATGTCGACGGCGACTCCGAAGCCATCCGGGGCAAGGGCGTACGGGTCCTCTACGACGAGCCGCGCACCGGCTCCATGGGCTCCCGGATCACCTTCCTCCACCCCAAGGACTGCCACGGAGTCCTCACCGAACTGGTCACCTCGAACCCTGATCACTGATGCCCCCATTCCCCGGCCGGTAGAGTGGCACTGGCTCGGCCGGGGTTCGGTGCGGAGACGGGGTCGGGGCCCGAACCCCTGCCCCGGTATCTGACACCATTCCCCGGGGGCGTCGTTCAGCGGGCGAGCGATGCTCAATTGGGAGTGAGCTTGCGACCAGGGGACGGATGGGACCGCGCTGTGCGGGGCTACGAAAGCCAGGAGAGCCATCAGGCCGAGGCCGACCATCTCTCGCGCTTCGAGGCCGAGATGGAGCGGCTGAAGAAGGAGCGCGGGAAGGCCGTCCAGCACGCAGAAGACCTGGGATACCAGGTCGAAGTGCTGCGCGCCAAGCTCCATGAGGTGCGCCGCAATCTCGCGTCCCGCCCCGCGTACGACGGCGCGGACATGGGGTACCAGGCGGAGCAGCTGCTCCGCAATGCCCAGGTGCAGGCCGACCAGATGCGCTCGGACGCCGAGCGCGAACTGCGCGATGCCCGGGCCCAGACCCAGCGCATCCTCCAGGAGCACGCCGAGCACCAGGCGCGCCTCCAGGCCGAGCTGCACACCGAGGCCGTCAACCGGCGCCAGCGCCTGGACCAGGAGCTCAACGAGCGCCGCCAGACGGTCGAGGCCCACGTCAACGAGAACGTCGCCTGGGCCGAGCAGCTGCGCGCCCGGACCGAGTCCCAGGCCCGCCGGCTCATGGACGAGTCCCGCGCCGAGGCCGAGCAGGCGCTGAACGCCGCCCGCGCCGAGGCCGCCCGGACCGTGGAGGAGGCCCGCCGCCGGCTCGCCGCCGACGCGGAGGCCGCCCGTACCGAGGCCGAATCCACGCTGCTGCGTGCCCGCAAGGAGGCCGAGCGGCTGCTCGCCGCCGCCTCGGCGCAGGCCCAGGAGGCCACCGAGCACGCGGAGCGGCTGCGCAGCAGCACCACCGCCGAAGCCGAGCAGACCCGGCAGCAGACCCTGGACCTCGGCCGGGTGGCCGAGGCCCGGGTCCAGGAGGCCGACGCGGCGCTGCGCACGGCCCGCGCCGAGGCCGAGACCCTGCTCGCGGACGCCAAGGAGAGCGCCGCCCGGCAGCTCGCCTCGGCGGAGTCCGTCAACGAGCAGCGCACCCGCACCGCGAAGGAGCAGGTCGCCCGGCTGGTCGGCGAGGCCACCAAGGAGACCGAGGCCCTCAAGGCCGAGGCCGAGCAGGCCCTGGCCGACGCCCGCGTGGAGGCCGAGCGGCTGCGCACCGAAGCGGGCGAGCAGGCCCGTACGGCCGCCGCCGAGGACACCGCCGCGCAGCTGGCGAAGGCCGCCCGCACCGCCGAGGACGTGCTCAACAAGGCCTCGGAGGACGCCCGGGCCACCACCCGCGCCGCCTCCGAGGAGGCCGAGCGGATCCGCCGCGAGGCGGAGGCCGAGGCCGAGCGGCTGCGTCTGCAGGCTGCGGCCACGGCCGACGAGCTCAAGGGCGCGGCGAAGGACGACACCGAGGAGTACCGGGCCCGTACCGTCGAACTCCAGGCTGAGGCCCGGCGGCTGCGCGGCGAGGCGGAACAGCTGCGCGCCGAGGCCGTCGCCGAGGGCGAGCGGATCCGCGGGGAGGCCCGCCGCGAGGCGGTCCAGCAGATCGAGGAGGCGGCCCGGACCGCCGAGGAACTGCTGGGCAAGGCCAAGGCGGACGCGGACGAGCTGCGCGGCGGTGCGACCGCCGAGAGCGAGCGGGTCCGCGCCGAGGCCGTGGAGCGGGCGACGACCCTGCGCCGGCAGGCCGAGGAGACCCTGGAGCGCACCCGCGCGGAGGCCGACCGGCTGCGCGCGGACGCCGAGGAGCACGCCGAGGCCCTGGTCGCCGAGGCGGACGCGGCCGTACGGGCGCGGCGCGAGGAGACCGAGCAGGCACTGGCCGCGAAGCGGGCGGAGGCCGATCAGGAGCTCGTGCGCCTGCACACGGACGCCGAGGGACGGCTGGCCACGGCGGAGCAGACGCTGCGCGACGCACGCGCCGCGGCGGAGGGCATCCGCAAGGAGACCACCGAGGAGAACGACCGGCTGCGCGCCGAGGCGGCGGAGCGGATCCGTACCCTCCAGGCACAGTCGGAGGCGGAGGCCGAGCAGCTGCGCACGGAGGCCGCGCAGGACGCGGGCCGGGTCCGCGCGGAGGCCGAGCAGGTGTCCGTACGGCTGCGCGCCGAGGCGGAGACCGAGTCGGAGCGGCTGCGCGCCGAGGCGCAGGAGACCGCGGACCGGCTGCGCGCCGAGGCCAAGGCGGCCGCCGAGCGGGTCGCGGCGGAGGCCGCGGAGGCCCTCGCGGCCGCCCAGGAGGAGGCCGCGCGCCGTCGCCGGGAGGCCGAGGAGACCCTGTCGGCGGCCCGTACGGACGCGGGCAACGAGCGGGCCCAGGCCCGTGAGCAGAGCGAGGAACTGCTGGCGCAGGCGCGCAAGCGCTCGGAGGAGGCGCAGGCCGAGGCGGTCTGGCTGACCGAGGAGGCGGAGAGCCGCGCCGCGGAGCTGGTCGCGGCGGCGGAGGCCACCGCCCAGCAGGTGCGGGACTCCGTGGCCGGCCTGCACGAGCAGGCCGAGGAGGAGGTCGCCGGACTGCGCAGCGCGGCCGAGCACGCGGCGGACCGTACGCGTACGGAGGCCGAGGAGGAGGCGGACCGGGTCCGCGCCGAGGCCCGTGCGGACCGCGAGCGGGCGGCCGAGGACGCGGCGCGCCTGCGCAGCGAGGCCCGCGTCGAGACGGACGCGGCGAAGGCCCTGGCGGAGCGCACGGTCGGCGACGCGATCGCCGAGGCCGAGCAGCTGCGCGCGGATACGGCGGAGTACGCCCAGCGGGTGCGCACGGAGGCGACGGACGCCCTGGCGGCGTCCGAGCGCGACGCGGCGCGGACCCGGGCGGACGCCCGCGAGGACGCGAACCGGATCCGCGGCGAGGCGGCGGAGTCCCTGGAGTCCGCGCGCGCCGAGGGCGGCCGGATCGTCACCGAGGCCACCGCCGAGGCGGAGCGGCTCACGGAGGAGACCCTGGCGGCGAACGCGCTGACGGTCGACGAGGCACGGGCGGAGGCCGAGCGGCTGACCGCGGAGGCGGAGCAGGCGGCCGAGGCCACCCGCGCCGAGGCCGCGGCCACCCTGGACGAGGCCCGAGCCGAGGGCAACCGGCTCCGTACGGAGGCCGCCGAGCAGGCGGACCGGCTCATCACCGAGGCCACGGCCGAGGCGGAGCGGCTCACGGAGGAGACCCGTGCGGCCAACGAGCTGACGGTCGGCGAGGCGCAGGAGGCGGCCGACGCGCTGCGCGCCGAGGCGGCGGACACCCTCGACGAGGCCCGCGCCGAGGCGAACCGGCTGCGCACCGAGGCCGCCGAGCAGGCGGACCGGCTCATCACCGAGGCCACCGCGGAGGCGGAGAAGCTCACGGCGCAGGCGGCGCAGACGCTGGCCGCGGCCGAGCGGGATTCCACGAGGATCCTGGTCGACTCCCGTGCCGAGGGCGACCGGCTGGTCGAGGAGACCCGCGCGGCCAACGAGCTGACGGTCGGCGAGGCGCAGGAGGCGGCCGACGCGCTGCGCGCCGAGGCGGCGCAGACCCTGGACGAGGCCCGCGCGGAGGGCGGCCGGATCATCGGCGAGGCCACCGCGGAGGCGGAGCGCGTCACGGTCGCGGCGAACGAGACCCTGGCGGGCGCGGAGCGGGAGGCCGAGCAGACGCTCGACGAGGCCCGCACCGAGGCGGGCCGGGTGCGCACCGAGGCCGCCGAGCAGGCGGACCGGCTCATCACCGAGGCCGTCACCGAGGCGGAGAAGCTCACCGAGCAGACCCGCAAGGACAACGAGCGGACGGTCGGCGAGGCGCAGAACGAGGCCGAGCGGCTGCGTGCCGACGCGGCGGAGGCGCTGGCCTCCGCGCAGGAGCACGCGACGCGGACCCGGTCCGAGGCGGAGCGGGTCAAGGCCGAGGCGGCGACCGACGCGGAGCGCACGCGCACCGAGACCCGTGAGGAGTCGGAGCGGCTGCTGGACGAGGCGCGCGAGGAGGCCAACAAGCGCCGCACCGAGGCCGCGGAGCAGGTGGACCGGCTCATCACGGAGGCGGCGGCGGAAGCCGAGAAGCTCACCTCCGAGGCGGGCCGCCAGGCCCTCGCCGCCACCACGGCGGCCGAGGAGCAGGCCGACGCGATGGTCGACGCGGCGCGCAAGGAGGCCGCGCGGATCACTTCGGAGGCGACCGTCGAGGGCAACTCCCTGGTGGAGAAGGCCCGTACCGACGCCGACGAGCTGCTGGTCGGGGCGCGTACGGACGCCGCGGCCATAAGGGAGCGGGCGGAGGAGCTGCGCGGCCGGGTGGAGTCCGAGGTCGAGGAGCTGCACGAGCGCGCCCGCCGGGAGTCGGCGGAGCAGATGAAGTCGGCCGGCGAGCGCGTGGACAAGCTGGTGCGCGCGGCGACGGAGCAGAGCGTCGAGGCGGAGGCCAAGGCCAAGGAGCTGGTGTCGGACGCGAGCAGCGAGGCGAGCAAGGTCCGCATCGCGGCCGTGCGCAAGGCCGAGGCGCTGCTCAAGGAGGCCGAGCAGAAGAAGGCCGACCTGTCGCGGCAGGCCGAGAAGGCGCTCGCCGAGGCGCAGGCGGAGGCCGAGCGGCTCGTCGACGAGGGCCGTCGTGAGCTGGAGGTCCTGGTGCGCAGGCGCGAGGACATTCAGGCGGAGATCTCCCGTGTCCAGGACGTTCTTGAGGCGTTGGAATCATTCGAGGCACCTTCGGGTGGCGGAAAGCCCGCATTGGGTGGCCAGGGCGCGGGGGGCGTGAAGGCCGGAGCAACAGCGGGTTCCACTCGTTCGGGTGGCAAGGCGTCAGAGGGGTAGTCAGAAGACGGGATGTGTGCTTCTGAGGGAGGTTCAGGCGAAGGAGTGACAAGCATTCTGCCGTCTTGCCACTCAAAAGGGGTGTCATTGTCCAGGGCAAACCCGGATTGACTCGATGACACGCCGCCCGGGCGCCTAGGATTCCCCTTAACACCTCACGTAGCACCTCATCGGTCTCATTCGACAGGAACCCCATGAGCGACACTTCCTCCCCCTTCGGCTTCGAGCTCGTGCGGCGTGGTTACGACCGCGGTCAGGTGGACGACCGCATTACCAAGCTGGTCTCCGACCGCGACAGCGCACTTGGACGCATCAACTCTCTGGAAAAGCGCATCGAGGAGCTACACCTCGAAACGCAGAACGCCCAGGCCCAGGTGAGCGACGCCGAGCCGTCGTACGCCGGTCTGGGCGCCCGGGTCGAGAAGATCCTGCGACTGGCCGAGGAGGAGGCGATGGACCTTCGCGAGGAGGCCCGTCGCGCGGCCGAGCAGCACCGTGAGCTGGCGGAGTCGGCCGCCCAGCAGGTGCGCAACGACGCCGAGTCGTTCGCGGCGGACCGCAAGTCGAAGGCGGAGGACGAGGGCGTCCGCATCGTCGAGAAGGCCAAGGGCGACGCCTCCACCCTGCGCGCCGAGGCCCAGAAGGACGCGGCCTCCAAGCGCGAGGAGGCCGACGCCCTGTTCGAGGAGACCCGCGCCAAGGCCGCCCAGGCCGCCGCGGACTTCGAGACCAACCTGGCCAAGCGGCGGGAGCAGTCCGAGCGCGACCTGGCCTCGCGTCAGCAGAAGGCCGAGAAGCGCCTCGCGGAGATCGAGCACCGCGCGGAGCAGCTGCGCCTGGAGGCCGAGAAGCTCCGTACGGACGCCGAGCGCCGGGCCCGCCAGACCGTGGAGACCGCGCAGCGCCAGGCCGAGGACATCGTCGCCGACGCGAACGCGAAGGCCGACCGGATCCGCAGCGAGTCCGAGCGCGAGCTGGCGGCGCTCACCAACCGCCGCGACTCCATCAACGCGCAGCTGACCAACGTCCGCGAGATGCTGGCGACTCTGACCGGCGCGGCCGTGGCCGCGGCCAACCCGATCGTCGACGACGAGCCCGTGTCCCGGGGCGTGCCGGCGCAGCAGAGCCGCTGAGCCGCCGGTAGACGGACTCACGGTGTCGGGCCGTACGTCACTCTTTTGAGGTGGCGTACGGCCCTTCGGCGTTCTAGCGTGGCCGCATGATCGAGCTTGAGGGCCTTACCAAACGATTCGGCGCGAAGACCGCCGTGGACAACCTCAGCTTCCAGGTCAGACCGGGGGTGGTGACCGGCTTCCTCGGCCCCAACGGGGCGGGGAAGTCCACGACCATGCGCATGATGCTCGACCTCGACAACCCGACCAACGGTACGGTCCGGATCGACGGCAAGCACTACCGGGACCTGACGGAACCGCTGAAGCACATCGGGGCGCTGCTGGACGCGAAGGCCATGCACGGCGGCCGCAGCGCGTACAACAACCTCCTCTGCCTGGCCGAGTCGAACCGGATCCCGCGCAGCCGCGTGGCCGAGGTCCTGGACCTCGTCGGCCTGACGCCGGTGGCGAAGAAGAAGTCGAAAGGATTTTCGCTCGGAATGGGCCAGAGGCTGGGAATCGCCTCCGCCCTGCTCGGGGATCCGGAGATCCTCATGTTCGACGAACCCGTCAATGGTCTGGACCCGGAGGGAATTCTCTGGATCCGCAATCTTATGAAGGGGCTGGCCGCCGAGGGGAGGACGATCTTCGTCTCCTCCCATCTGATGAGCGAAATGGCCCTGACCGCGGACCATTTGGTGGTGATCGGACAAGGGAGGCTCCTTGCCGACTTGTCGATGTCCGATTTCATCCAGCAGAACTCGCGCAGTTACGTGCGCCTGCGCACCCCACAGCAGGAACGGCTGAAGGACGTCCTGCACGAGGCCGGGATCGACGCCGTCAGCGTGCCCGCCACCGGAGCCCTGGAGATCGACGGGGTCCCGGCGGAGCGGCTCGGCGAGCTGGCCGCCCAGCACCAGATCGTGCTGCACGAACTCAGCCCGCAACGGGCTTCACTGGAGGAAGCGTTCATGCGCATGACGGCGGACTCCGTCGAGTACCACGCCCACGCGCCGGGGACCACCGCGCCCGCGGGCGCGGCCACCGCCGCCCCCGCCTGGGGCGCCGGCTACGAGGCGACGCGCGAAGGCGGCGAGTGACCCATGGCCTTCACCGCCGTCCTCAAGTCCGAGTGGACCAAGATCCGCACGGTCGCCTCCACGAGCTGGACCCTGGCCTGCGCCCTGCTGGTCACGGTCGGCATCAGCGCACTGCTCTGCTCCTTCGTCTCGTCCCGCTTCAAGGACATGTCCGCCGCGGAGAAGCTGACCTTCGACCCGACCATGACCAGCTTCGCGGGCATGTCCCTCGGCCAGCTGGCGATGATCGTCTTCGGGGTCCTGGTGGTCGGCACCGAGTACAGCTCGGGCATGATCCGCACCTCGCTGGCCGCCGTGCCCCGGCGCGCGAGCTTCCTCTTCGGCAAGCTCACGGTCGCCACCGCCCTGGCGCTGGTCGTGGGTCTCGCCACCAGCTTCCTGTCCTTCTTCCTCGGCCAGGCCCTGCTGGGCGACCACGGCATCGGCATCGGCGAGGACAACGTCCTGCGCGCGGTGGCCGGGGCCGGGGTGTACATGGCCCTGATCGCGCTGTTCTCGATGGGCGTGACCGCCGTCCTGCGCAGCTCGATCCTGGCGCTCGGCATCCTGATGCCGTTCTTCTTCCTGATCTCGACGATCCTCGGGGCCTTCGAGGCGACCCGGAAGGTGGCCCAGTACTTCCCGGACCAGGCCGGCTCCAAGATCATGGAAACCGTCACGGACACCACGAACCAGGTCCACGCTCCCTACGGCCCCTGGGGCGGACTCGGGATCATGCTCCTGTGGGTGCTGGCGGCCGTACTCGGCGGATACCTGGTGCTCAAGAAGCGCGACGCGTGAGGGACGGGAGTGACCCGGCGTCCTCCTTGTGACGGACGCCTCCCGTACTACGGGACATCCCGGAGCCGGATCTCAGGGAGAGCTCAGGGATCCGGCCCGGGAGGGAACCACGCAGGACTCGATATCCTCTTAAGGCGTACGCGGGCGAGAGCCGTCCCGGCCTGGCAAGGGGCAGCACGATGATCGAGGCAGTCGGCCTGACCAAGCGCTTCGGCGCCAAGACCGCCGTCGACGGGCTTTCCTTCCAGGTCAAGCCGGGCCACGTCACCGGATTCCTCGGGCCCAACGGCTCCGGGAAGTCCACCACCATGCGCATGATCCTCGGCCTGGACCGGCCCACCGCCGGGCAGGTCACGATCAACGGCCTGCCCTTCCGGGAGCTGCCGAACGCCCAGCGGCACGTCGGGGCCCTGCTCGACGCCAAGGCCGTGCACGGCGGCCGGCGGGCCCGCGCGCACCTGCTGTCCATCGCCCAGCTCTCCGGGATCCCCGAGAAGCGGGTCGACGAGGTCCTGGGCGTGGTCGGGCTCCAGGACGCGGCCCGCCAGCGCACGAAGGGCTTCTCCCTCGGCATGGGGCAGCGGCTCGGCATCGCCACCGCCCTCCTCGGCGACCCTCAGGTCCTGCTCTTCGACGAGCCGGTCAACGGCCTCGACCCCGAGGGCATCCTCTGGGTCCGCAACCTGATGCGCCAGCTCGCCGCCGAGGGCCGTACCGTGTTCGTCTCCTCACACCTGATGAGCGAGATGGCGCTGACCGCCGACCACCTGATCGTGATCGGCCGGGGCCGGCTGCTGTCCGACATGAGCACCCAGGACTTCATCACCCACAACTCGGCCGGATTCGCCCGGGTCCGCGTGGCGGGCAACGGCCCCGACGGCCGGGTCATCCTGGGGACGGCGCTGACGAAGGCGGGCGGCCGGGTGCTCCAGGAACCCGACGGCGCCCTGCGGGTGACCGGGCTGGAGCTGCCCCGCATCAGCGACCTCGCGCACGAGACCGGCGTACGCCTGTGGGAGCTGTCCCCGCACCGGGCCTCGCTGGAGGAGGCCTACATGCGGATGACCCAGTCCTCCGTCGAGTACACCTCCACCGACGACCCGCGCGCGGAGCTGTGGGAGCCCGAGCCGCTGACCGTCCCGGACTGGGAGGAGGAGGTGCAGGCCCCCGTGGTCCCCGCCGAGACCGCGGCGAGCTTCTTCGCTCCCCCGCCCCCCGGATCCGCCGCGCGGCCCTTCCTGATGCCCGGCAGCCCCGCCGATCTCGCCCCCGCCGCCCAGAACAGCCCCGAGGAACCCCGATGACCGCCACCGCCGACGCGACCCCGGCCGCGAGCGCGCGGCAGGACGGGGGCTACAGCTCGCCGCTGCCCACCCCGCGGCCCCACCTCGGGCACGCCCTGGCCTCGGAGTGGACCAAGCTGACCTCCGTGCGCTCCACCGTGTGGACACTCGGCTCCCTCGTGGCCCTGGTCGTCGGCATCGGCGTCTTCGCCGTGCTGCAGACCGGTTCCGCCGACTACAAGTCGATCCCCTTCGTCGCGCCCGCCCTCTTCGGCATGATGGTGGGCCAGCTCGCCGTCATGGTGCTCGGAGTGCTGACCGTCTCCTCCGAGTACGGCACCGGCCTGATCCGGACCACCCTCACCGCCGCCCCGGACCGGCTGCGGGTGCTCACCGCCAAGTACCTCGTCTTCGGCGCGGTCGCCTTCGGGGTCACCCTGGGCTCGGTGGCGTTCGTGGGCATCTCCGCCGCCCTCCTGCGCAACGGCCCCGAGGCCGGGTACCACGGCGCCGGCGAGTGGGTGGGCGCCTTGGGCGGCTGCCTCTACGTGACCCTGCTGGGCGTCCTCGCGCTCGCCGTCGGCGCCCTCGTACGGCACTCGGCCGGCGGGATCGCCATCATGCTCGGCCTGGTCACGATGCCCCCGGTCCTCGGGGCGATCCTCACGGGGTGGCCCGTCAGCAGGGAGATCGGTCTGACGGTGGTCCGCTACAACGCGCCGATGGGGCTGATCCAGCTCTTCGGGCTGCCCAACAGCGGCATGGACGGCAGCCCGACCCCCAGCGACCTGGCCCAGCTGGGGCTGCTGGTCCTGGTGACCGCGCTCGCCGTCACCGCCTCGTACGTGGTGGTGCGCCGCCGCGACGTCTGAGCCCCGGGCCGGTCAGTACCTCGGCGCGTTGCGGGACCGCTGCACCTTCGAGGTGCGGCGGTCCTTCGCGTTCCAGCAGGCCTTGTGCCAGTGCCGCCGGTCGTCCACGCCGCCGTACTCGGGCCAGGCCACCAGGTGCGGGGTGCCCGAGGGGATCTCCTGGTCGCAGCCGGGGCAGCGGTAGCGCTTGCCCGCGGCGCTCGCCCCCGCCACGTGCCGGACCTTCCACTCCTCGCCCTGGTACTCCTCGGTCCGCTCCAGGCCGTACCGGTCGAGGCCGGTCGCAGGTCGTTCGTCCGGAGTCTCGCCGCCCCTGGGGCGGTTGTGGCGCGGTGACACGTATACCTCACGAATGGGCGGCCGACAGTGACTTTCTCCCAGACTACGCGCAGCGAGCCCGGGTACCCGCAGGGTGGCGGACGGAGGCCGGACCCATAAGAGAACCGGCCCGACAATCTCAATAACTTTGCTGTCAGACCGTGCCTTTGGCACGTGTCAGACGTTGTTGCCATCAGATGCTGATGTCATCAACGAGTCGGTCCACCTGGGGGAGGCCGCGTCAGCCGCGAGGAGGCTAAGGCGATGCGCGTAGGAGCGTTTGTACTGGCGGCCCAGTTCCCGGGCCAGGGACAGGGCGAGGCACTGCACCGGGCGGTGCGGACCGCCGAGGTGGCCGAGGAGGCCGGACTGGACTCCGTCTGGCTGGCCGAGCACCATTTCGTGCCGTACGGCGTCTGCCCGTCGGCGGTGACCCTGGCGGCCCTGCTGCTGGGCCGGACCCGGCGGCTGCGGGTCGGCACGGCGGTGAGCGTGCTGCCGAGCACGCACCCGGTGGCCCTCGGGGAGCAGGCGGCCCTGCTCCACGTCACCTCGGGCGGCCGGTTCACCCTGGGGGTGGGCCGGGGCGGGCCGTGGGTGGACCTGGAGGTGTTCGGGGCCGGCCTGGAGGCCTACGAGACGGGCTTCCCCGAGGACCTCGACCTGTTGCGCCGCTGGCTGACCGAGCCCCGGGTGGGCGCCGCCGGGGCGCGGCACGGCTTCCGCGAGGTGGCCGTCGTACCGTGCCCGGCGCAGGCCCTGGACGGGGACGGGAGTGGGCCGGAAGTGATCGTCGCCTGCACCTCCCCGACGTCGGTGCGCCTCGCCGCCGAGCGGGGGCTGCCGATGCTGCTGGGCATGCACAGCGGGGACGAGGAGAAGGCGGAGATGGTCGCGCTGTGGGGGCGGACCGCGCGGGAGGCGGGCCACTCCCCCGAGACCGTACGGGCGGCCGGGCACGTGTCGGCCGGGGTGTGCCAGCTGGCGGACCGCACGGCGGACGCCCGGGAGGCCCTGCTCAAGGCGATGCCGGGCTGGCTCCGGCAGGGCCTGGACGCCCATGTGACGGTGGACGGCCGGCAGCGCTCGATGCGCGACCCCGTCGCCTACACCGAGCTCCTGTGCGACCTGCATCCGGTCGGCAGCCCCGCCCTGGCCGCGGACCGGCTGGCGGCGACGGCCGAGCGCACCGGTATCACGCGCTTCGCCCTGCTGACCGAGGGCTCCGGCGACCTCGCGGCGACGGAGGAGAACGTGCGGCGGCTCGGCACGGAGGTGCTGCCGCTGCTGGTGTGACGCGGGCGGGACGCGGCGGTCCCGGGTCCGGGGACGGGCCTGGGCTGCCGCTCCGGTGTCAGTCGCACCTCCCGCGACACGGAGCGGCAGCGGAGTACGGTCCCGCTAGCAGTCGCGCAGTTCCGGCGACTGGTTGAGCAGCTGGCCGCGGATGGACGTGAACTTGGCCAGCCGGTCGTCCACCGAGGGATCGAGCGGGAACACCGCTACCCGGTGGCAGTTCTGGAATGCCAGGCGCACCCCGAAGTGCCGCTGCAGCGCACCGCGTATCGCGTCACTCGCGAGCGCGCGCAGCAGCTGCCCACGGGCCTGCTCGTCCGGCGGCGGCGTCTGGTTGTCGGCGAACTCTCCGCCCTCAACCTCCAGCTGGGCCGTCAACGAGCTGATCATCTCCCATGCGTAGGGCAGGGAGGTCCGGACGCAGTCGACGAATGCGGCTTCGTCGACCTCGCCTCGCTCGGCCTGTTCGAGTAGGGCCGGTGAGACGTCGAGCGACATGGGTTCTCCTCTCGTGACCCCGGACGATTGGGTTGCCGGAGTCTTACGGGCAGGGAGGGAGGCCGCGACGCAGCGTGCACGCTCGGCAACCTCCCGCTCACCACGGTAGGCGCCCGCCGGGTACCGCACCAGGAGAATGCGCATACAACGCGCCATCGGCGAACGGGGCTTTCAGGGGCGAATCGCGTGGAGGCCTTCTCGTCGAGTAGCGTTGCCGACCATGCGTCTCGTCATTGCCCGCTGCTCCGTCGACTACGCGGGCCGGCTCACCGCCCATCTGCCCTCGGCACCCCGTCTGATCCTCGTGAAGGCCGACGGCAGTGTCTCGATCCACGCGGACGACCGAGCGTACAAACCGCTCAACTGGATGTCCCCGCCGTGCACCCTCAAGGAGGGGACCGGAGACGACGCGGGCGTCTGGACCGTCGTCAACAAGGCGGGCGAGAAGCTCATCATCACCATGGAAGAGGTCCTCCACGACTCCTCCCACGAGCTGGGCACCGACCCCGGGCTCATCAAGGACGGCGTCGAGGCGCACCTCCAGGAGCTGCTCGCCGACCGCATCGACACCCTGGGCGACGGGTACACCCTGATCCGGCGGGAGTACATGACGGCGATCGGCCCCGTGGACATCCTGTGCCGGGACGCCTCGGGTGCGACGGTGGCGGTGGAGATCAAGCGCCGTGGGGAGATCGACGGGGTCGAGCAGCTCACCCGGTACCTGGAACTCCTCAACCGCGACCCGCACCTGGCGCCGGTCCGGGGGATCTTCGCGGCCCAGGAGATCAAGCCGCAGGCGCGGGTGCTCGCCAACGACCGCGGCATGGACTGCGTGGTCCTCGACTACAACGCCCTGCGCGGCATCGAGGACGACAAGCTCCGCCTCTTCTGAGCCGGTCCTTCCGACCGTGCGACGGCCCCCCGAGCGACTGCTCGGGGGGCCGTCGTCGTGTCAGGCCGTCGCCGGCGTGCTCGGGGACCCGGGTGCGCCCGGGATCTGGGGCGCGGTCGGGGACTGGGCCGCCGTCGAGGTGGCCGGGGGCGTCGCGGGAGAGGTGGCCGGCGGGGGCTCGGTCGGCGTCGTCGACGGGGGGTGCGAGACCGGCGGCTCCGGGGAGGCCGGGGGCTTGGCCGGCGGGGTCGTCGCCGGCTTCGTCGCGGGCGGGGTCGTCGCCGGGGGCGGCTGCGGACCGTTCGTACGGGCGGGCGGGGTCGGCTGCCCGGACTGCCCCGTGCCCGGCTCCGGCGCGGAGGGCTCCGACCGCGGCGGGGGCGAGGAGGCGCCCGGCTCGGGGGCGGGGTCGTTGCCGCCGCCGCCCGGCACCTGCGGCTGGACCGCGGGCGGGCCGTCCGGGGTCGAGGACACGGTGGGCGCCTGCGGCTGCTCCTGGTCCTCGGAGGCCAGCGCCAGGCCGACGACCGTGCCGAGTGCGACCACCGTGAGCGCCCCGGCGGCAGCCAGCAGCACCGTCTTGCGCCGCCCCGCCGGTTCGGGCTCCGGCCGGCCGGAGGCGGCCGGCGGCGCGAGCTGCGGGAGCTTGGGGAAGGCGTCCTCGAACACCTGCGACAGGGTCGTCGGGGTGGACGCGGGCGACGGCTGCCGCCCGATCACCGGGGTGATCCGGGTGACGGCCTCCGATCCCTCGGGCGCGAGGGGCGCGACGGGCGCGACCGCGTCCGGCTTCACCGTCGAGACGGGCGGCGTCGGAACCGTCAGGGCGGTCGATGCGGCGGTCGGTGCGGTCGGCGCCGCCGCCGCCGGAGCCGCCTGCCCCGTCAGCGGCGTCGGAACCGTCGGTGCCGCCGCACCCGTCGGTGCCGGAGCCAGGGCCGAAGGCTGCTTCCGGGCCGGTATCGCGGCCCCGGGGAAGGCCGCGGGAGCGGCCCCGGGGAGGTTCACCGGCGGTTCCAGCCGCAGCGGCGGCGAGACCTCCACCCCCAGCGCCTCCCGGTCGGTGACCAGCGCCAGGGCCCGGCGTCCCGCCACCGTGCCCCGCTTGTCCGCGAGCGCGCCGCGCAGCCCGATGGAGGCCTCCAGCTCCGCACGGGCCCGGTCCAGGCGCCCCTCGCAGAGCGCGAGCACGCCGAGTTCGTGGTGGAAGTAGGCCTGTTCGGCGACCTCTCCCGCCTTCCGCGCGGCCTCGGCGCCCGCCCGCAGCACCCGCTCCCACGCCTCCCAGTGCAGGGAGGCCGCGAAGGCCGGCGCCGCCGTGCGGGCCAGGAGTACGGCCGCCACCACATCGGCCCCGGCCAGCGCGGCCAGCACCGCGTCGGCCTCGGCGGCGACCCGCTCCGGGGTCACCGAGGCGTGCCCGGTCCACCAGGCGTAGTGCCGGGCGGCGGTGCGGGCCTCCTCGGCGGCGGTGTCCCCGTACCCGGCCTCCTCCAGCTGCCGGGCGACCCCCTCCGCGAGGCGGTGGCGCGGCCCGACGGGGGTGATCAGCCCGCAGCCCAGCAGTTCCGCGACGGCCGAGTCGGCGTGCGTGTCCCCGACGAGCGCGGGCAGGTGCGCGTGGTGCGGGAGCTCGCCGCCGAGCGCGCAGGCGATCCGCAGGGCGGCCCGTGCCGACTCGCTGACCCGGGAGGCCAGCAGTTCGGCGGGGGCCGCACCCTCCGCGAGGGTGGGCAGCGGCACGTGGGCGGGCTCGCGGGGGCGCTCCTCGAAGACCCCCGGCTCCTCGTCCTCGTCCTGGGCGGACAGCCGGTTGATCTCGTCGCGCTGCCGCAGCAGGGCGGCGGCCTGGACGAAGCGCAGCGGCAGCCCCTCGGAGGCGAAGCGCAGGTCGCCCGCCCAGGCGGTCTCCTCGTCGGTCAGCGGCCTGCCGGTGCCCGCCTCCAGCAGGGCCGCGCAGTCGGCGCGGCCGAGGCCGCCGAGGAAGACCTCCTCCAGGTGCGTGTCGTCGGAGGGGGACTTGGTGTCGGGGGCGGCGGCGAGCAGGTAGGCGCATTCGGGGGTGGCGCGCAGCAGTTCATCCAGGGCGGCGCCGCCCAGCTCCAGGTCGTCGAGGAGGACGACGGCGCCGATCTCACCGGCCCGCGCGAGGAGTTCCGTACGGTCCGGGCGCCTGTCGGGGGCCTCGTACACGGCGGCGTAGAGGGCGTACAGCAGCTCGGCCGGCTGCTGGAGGCCGTACCCGCTCAGCCGGACGACGCCGTCGGGGGCGAGGCCGGCGCAGTCGCGGGCGACGAGGTCGAGGAGGGCGGAGCGGCCGGATCCGGCGGGCCCGGTCAGCCGGACGGAGCGTCCGCGCCCCAGCAGCCGGGCGATCCGCTCCCGTTCCTCGGCACGGCCGAGGAGGGGGACGGCGGGTACGGGCGGTCCCGGGAGCGCCGGGGGCCGTGCGGCGGTGTCCCGGGCGGCGCGGGAGGCCGCGTCGCGCTTGGCGGGGCCACGGCGGGCGGCGGGGGCCGAGGTGGGGCGCAGGGGCTCGATCTCGCTGCCGTCGACGGGGTTGACGGTGAGGGTGAAGTCCCCCGCGGTCAGGGTCACGATCCGGGCGGGGGCGAGGGGGGCCGGGGGCGAACCGGCGGGTCCGCCCGCGGGCACGTGCGCGGCCGGTCCGCCCTGCTCGGGCTGCCCCTGCGTACCGTCCGTACGGTCCATGACCAAGTCCCCCGATCGCGTCGCGCGCCGCCGTCGTCGCCGCCGTCCTTACGCCCGGCTTCGCTCGCGCCGCTGTCGCTACTCGTCCGGTTTCCGCCCGAACCCTAGACCGTGGCCGGGCGCGCGGGAACCGCAGGGGTGCCTTCACCACCGGACCGTTACGTTTCTTCCGGATACGTCCGGTGCGGAACGCGGGGGTCCGCCATGGCGGACGGCCGCTCAGACCCGGGGCAGGGATTCCGCTTCCAGCCCGCCCTCGATCGCCAGGATCCGGTGCAGCCGGGTCGCCACCAGGAGGCGCTGCATCCGGTCCGGCACCCCGCGCAGGACGAGGCGCCGGCCGCTGCGCCCGGCCCGCCGGTGGGCTCCCATGATCACGCCGAGTCCGGTCGCGTCCCAGGAGTCCAGTCCGGTCAGGTCGAGCACGAGGTCGCCGTGGCCGTCGTCGAGGGCGGTGTGCAGGACCGTACGGGCGTCCGCCGCGCTGCGCACGTCGAGGCGACCCCCGACAGCGAGTTCGGCGTGGTCGCCCCTGATGTGCATGTGTGCTCCCCGGCTGTACTGCGTGCGTGTGGTCCGATAGATCCGTGGTCGGCAACTCTCACTGCAACTGACTGCCCCGCGGGCGGGGAAGTTGCCGACTGTGAGCGAACCGATACCTAATTCACCCCATAGGGTGCGGAGATTCGAACGTTCGTTCTCAGTGCTTGTAGAAGCCCTGTCCGCTCTTGCGGCCGATGTCGCCCGCGTCGACCATGCGGCGCATCAGCTCCGGCGGCGCGAACTTCTCGTCCTGCGACTCGGTGTAGATGTTGCTGGTGGCGTGCAGCAGGATGTCGACGCCGGTGAGGTCCGCGGTGGCCAGCGGCCCCATCGCGTGGCCGAAGCCCAGCTTGCAGGCGATGTCGATGTCCTCGGCGGAGGCGACGCCCGATTCGTACAGCTTCGCGGCCTCGACCACGAGCGCGGAGATCAGACGGGTCGTCACGAATCCGGCGACGTCGCGGTTGACGACGATGCAGGTCTTGCCGACGGACTCGGCGAACGCGCGGGTGGTGGCGAGGGTCTCGTCGCTCGTCTTGTAGCCGCGGACCAGCTCGCAGAGCTGCATCATCGGGACGGGCGAGAAGAAGTGCGCGCCGACGACCCGCTCCGGACGCTTCGTCACGGCCGCGATCTTGGTGATCGGGATGGCGGAGGTGTTGGAGGCCAGCACCGCGTCCTCGCGCACCAGGTCGTCCAGGGTGCGGAAGATCTCGTGCTTGACCTCCAGCTTCTCGAAGACCGCTTCGACGACGATGTCCACGTCCGCGACCGCGTCGAGGTCGGTGGTCGTCGTGATCCGGGCGAGCGCCGCCTCGGCGTCCTCGGCCGTCATCTTGCCCTTGGCCACGAACCGGTCGTACGAGGCCTTGATCCCGTCGGTGCCACGGGTCAGCGCGGCGTCGGTGACGTCCCGCAGGACGACGTCCCACCCCGCCTGAGCGGAGACCTGAGCGATCCCGGAACCCATCAGTCCGGCACCGATGACGGCGAGCTTCCCAGCCACTGCACACCCCTCGTTTCCCATGCGGGCCAGTCTCATGGCCTCTCCGGCGGAGACTAGCGCCCGGGAGGGACGGTGTGACCGTGAAGTAACACGCGTCACGTCTCAGATGACGGACATCACACCGGGACGGCTCAGCAGCCGTGCACCGCCCCCCAGTTCACCCGCCGCTGCCCGGCGGGGTGGCGGCGGTGCGGGTCTCCGGCGGCCCCGCACTACCCTGGCCGCATGGTGAACCTGACGCGTATCTACACCCGTACCGGCGACCAGGGCACGACCGCCCTCGGCGACATGAGCCGTACGCGCAAGACCGACCTGCGCATCTCCGCGTACGCCGACACCAACGAGGCCAACGCCGCGATCGGCACCGCCATCGCGCTGGGTTCCCTGCCGGAGCCGGTCGTCAAGGTGCTCGTCCGGATCCAGAACGACCTCTTCGACGTCGGCGCCGACCTGTGCACCCCGGTGGTCGAGGACCCCCAGTACCCGCCGCTGCGCGTCGAGCAGTTCTACGTCGACAAGCTGGAGGCCGACTGCGACGCCTTCAACGAGGAGCTGGAGAAGCTGCGCAGCTTCATCCTCCCCGGAGGCACCCCCGGCGCGGCCCTGCTGCACCAGGCCTGCACCGTGGTCCGGCGCGCCGAGCGCTCGACGTGGGCGGCGCTGGAGGAGCACGGCGAGGTGATGAACCCGCTGACGGCCACCTACCTCAACCGCCTCTCCGACCTCCTGTTCATCCTGGCCCGTACGGCCAACAAGGAGATCGGCGACGTGCTGTGGGTGCCCGGCGGCGAGCGCTAGCCCGGACGCCCGACCGGGCCTAGCGGTCCTTTCCGGCCAGGATCCCCTCCTCGCCGGAGGCCCGCTCCGCGCCCGCCGGGGCCTTGCGGGGCCAGAGCGAGTAGGTCGCGGCGACCACCACCTGGATGCCCAGGACCCGCAGGGCCACCAACTGCCAGTCCCTCAGGGCTCCGGTGTCGGCGGCGTCACCGACGTACCAGACGCCGGCCTGGAGCAGGGCGAGCGCGACGGCGGCGCCCGCAAGGGTCCGCGCCCACAGCTTCCACTCATGGACCGCGCGCTCCCGGCCGTACTTCGCGCCCGGCGGTTTCGGGCCACCGGCGAGGCGGTGGGCGGCGTGCCCGTCGAGCCACTTCACGGTGTAGTGCCCGTAGCCGACGGTGTAGCCGAGGTAGAGGGCGGCCAGGCCGTGCCTCCAGCTCGGCTCGCCGCCGTTCTTCAGGTCCATGAAGGAGGCCACCAGCAGCACCAGCTCCAGCAGCGGCTCGCACAGCAGCACGGCGGCCCCCAGCCTCGGCATCCTCAGCAGATACCGCAGCGCCAGCCCCCCGGCCAGCAGGACCCAGAAGCCGACCTCACAGGCGATGATCAGCGCGACGAGCACGTCCCCGCCTCCCTTCCTCTCGCTTCCCCCGTGGTTCCCTCCATCCTTCCGGCCGCCGTGCCCGGACGCCTCCTCACCGGTGACGAATCCCGACTGCATCCTTCGGTGTAGCGCCGTCTCCGCCCCGGTACCGAGGCCGCGCCGCCCGGCACCGTGTTGGATGGGACGGTGACACCCGAGATCCCCCGCCCCCGCCGCGACGACGCCCTGATCGCGATGATCAGCACCCTCGCCGGTCTCCTGCTGTGGTCGCTCGGGGTCCACAGCACCGGCCCCGGGGGCACCGGCTACCGGCACCAACTGCCCGACTGGGCGGCACTGGTCCCTCTGCTGACGGCCGGCGGCATGGAGCTGCTGCGCCGCACCGTGCCGAACGTCACCCTGGTCGTCGGCGCCCTCGCGGTGGTCGCCGACCAGTTCACGGTGGGCAGCATCGCCACCGTCGTGATGTTCACCGACCTGATGTACGCGGCCGTCGTCTACGGCACACCCGCCATGGCCCGGCGCCTGCCGGTCGGCACCGGCCTGATCACCGTCGTCGTCACGATCGCCGCCGTCGCCTTGCTGCGCACCCCGCAGGCCCTGCTGATCGGCGTGCTCACCGGCATCGTCAGCTTCGCCCCCGCCCTGACCGGCGCCACCCTGCGCAACCACCGGGAGGCCGCCGAGGCCGCCCGGCTGCGCGCCGAGCAGACGGCGCTGCTGGCCGAGATGGACCGTACGCAGGCGGTAGCGGGCGAGCGGGCCCGGATGGCCCGGGAACTGCACGACATGGTGGCCAACCACCTTTCGGCGATCGCCATCCACTCCACCGCCGCGCTGTCCATCGACTCCCCCGCCACCAGCCGCGAGGCCCTCGGCGTGATCCGCGAGAACAGCGTCCAGGGACTGGCCGAAATGCGACGGCTGATCGGTCTGCTGCGCGATGCGGGCGCCGGGCAGGAGGCGGTGGCCGTGCCCTCGCTGGACGGGCTGGAGGCGCTGGTCGGGCAGGCCCGCACCAACGGGGCGTCGAGCGGGCTGGACTTCGTGCTCGACGACACCCGGGCGGACGGCCCGGCGCCGCCGGCCCCGGTGGAGCTGGCGGCGTACCGGATCGTGCAGGAGTCGCTGACCAACGCCCTCAAGCACGCGACCCCCGGCACCGTCGCGATCAGGGTGGCCCACGAGGACGGCGGGACGCTGCTGACGGTGGGCGTGGACTCCCCCTACGGAGACCGGTCCGGCCCCCGCGCCCCCGGCTCCGGGGCGGGGCTGATCGGCATGCGCGAGCGGACGGAACTGCTCGGCGGCACGTTCACGGCGGGACCGGCCGGACCCGTCTGGCAGGTGCGGGCGGCCTTGCCCGCGGAGGAGAAGGCGGTACGGGAATGACCATCAGGGTCGTGGTGGCCGAGGACCAGCGCGCGGTACGGGCCGGCCTCGTGCTGATCCTGCGCAGCGCCGGGGACGTCGAGGTGGTGGGCGAGGCGGCCGACGGCGAGGAGGCGGTGCGCCTGGCCCGCGAGCTGCGGCCGGATCTCGTCCTCATGGACGTGCAGATGCCCCGTCTGGACGGGGTGTCGGCCACCCGGCAGGTGGTCGCGGAGGGCTTGGCCGACGTCCTCGTCCTGACCACCTTCGACCTGGACGAGTACGTCTTCGGGGCGCTGCGCGCGGGGGCCTCGGGCTTCCTGCTGAAGGACGCGGACGCGGCGGAGCTGATCGCGGCGGTGCGGACGGTGGCGCGCGGCGAGGGGCTGATCGCCCCGGCGGTGACCCGCCGCCTGATCGCCGAGTTCGCGGCGCCGCATCCGGTACGGGGCTCCGCGCTCCCGCAGACGGCGGAGGCGGTGGAGTCGCTGACGCGGCGCGAGCGGCAGGTGCTCGGCGCTCTGGGCGAGGGGCTGTCGAACGCGGAGATCGCCGTCCGGCTGGACATGGCGGAGGCCACGGCGAAGACGCACGTCAGCCGTCTCCTGAACAAGCTGGGTCTGCGCAGTCGGGTTCAAGCAGCCGTATTGGCAGGGGAGTTGGGGATCCAGCTCGATACCTGAGGTGAGGTCTGGACCTCTTGACGCTTGGTCCAGACCTTTCTAATCTCACCGCAACACTGTGGTGAGCGTGCCATGTCAAAGGCCCCGGCCCACGACACCGCGTGCTCACGGGCGGCGCAGGTCCCACCCCCATGCAGCAGTCGGCCCCGCGACTGCTGCGGACCTACGGAGGAGCACCCTTGAGCACAGCACCCCCACGACGCATCCGCCTGTTCCGGAGGCTGGCCGCCACGGCGGCCGCCCTCGCCCTGCCCGTCGCCGGCCTCGTCGGCCTGGCCGGCCCCGCCCAGGCCGCCGCCTCGGCGACCGCCACCTTCACCAAGGTCTCCGACTGGGGCTCCGGCTTCGAGGGCAAGTGGACGGTGAAGAACACCGGCACCACCACGCTCAGCAGCTGGACCGTGGAGTGGGACTACCCCTCCGGCACCTCGGTCACCTCCGCCTGGGACGCCACCGTCACCAGCTCCGGCACCCACTGGACGGCCAAGAACGTCGGCTGGAACGGCACCCTCGCCCCCGGCGCCACCGCCAGCTTCGGCTTCAACGGGGCGGGCCCCGGCGCCCCCTCCGGCTGCAAGGTCAACGGCGGCTCCTGCGAGGGCGGCACCACCCCCACCGACACCCCGCCCTCGGCCCCCGGCACCCCCACCGCCACGGGCGTCACCGAGACCGCGCTGACCCTGTCCTGGCCGGCGGCCACCGACGACAAGGGCGTCAAGAACTACGACGTCTACAGGGGCGGCACCAAGCTCACCACCGTCGCCGGAACCACCTTCAACGACAGCGGCCTGACCAAGGGCACCACGTACAGCTACACGGTCACCGCCCGGGACACCGCCGACCAGACCGGCCCCTCCTCCGGCGCCCTCTCCGTCACCACCCCGGGCGGCGGCACCGACCCCGGCAACCCGGGCGACCCGGGCGCCAGGGTCAAGCTCGGCTACTTCACCGACTGGGGCGTCTACCAGCGCAACTACCACGTGAAGAACCTGGTCACCTCCGGCACGGCGGCCAAGATCACCCACATCAACTACGCGTTCGGCAACGTCCAGAACGGCAAGTGCACCATCGGTGACTCCTACGCCGACTACGACAAGGCCTACACCGCCGACCAGAGCGTCGACGGCGTCGCCGACACCTGGGACCAGCCCCTGCGCGGCAACTTCAACCAGCTGCGCAAGCTGAAGGCCAAGTACCCCGGTATCAAGGTCATCTACTCCTTCGGCGGCTGGACCTGGTCCGGCGGCTTCGGCCAGGCCGCCCAGAACCCGGCCGCCTTCGCCCAGTCCTGCTACGACCTGGTCGAGGACCCCCGCTGGGCGGACGTCTTCGACGGGATCGACATCGACTGGGAGTACCCCAACGCCTGCGGGCTGTCCTGCGACACCAGCGGCGCCGCCTCCTTCAAGAACCTGATGTCGGCCCTGCGCACCAAGTTCGGCGGCTCCAGCCTGGTCACCGCCGCGATCTCCGCCGACGGCTCCAACGGCGGCAAGCTCGACCTCGCCGACTACGGCGGCGCCGCCCCGTACGTCGACTTCTACAACGTCATGACGTACGACTTCTTCGGCGCCTGGGACGCCAAGGGCCCGACCGCCCCGCACTCCCCGCTGACCTCCTACACCGGGATCCCGATCGCCGGCTTCAACTCCGAGGCCGCCATCACCAAGCTCAAGGGCAAGGGCATCCCCGGCTCCAAGCTCAACCTCGGCATCGGCTTCTACGGCCGCGGCTGGACCGGCGTCACCCAGGACGCCCCCGGCGGCACCGCCACCGGCCCCGCGCCCGGCACCTACGAGCAGGGCATCGAGGACTACAAGGTCCTCAAGGGCAGCTGCCCCACCACCGGCACCGTCGCCGGCACCGCCTACGCCAAGTGCGGAAGCAACTGGTGGAGCTACGACACCCCCGCCACCATCGCCGGGAAGATGTCCTGGGCCAAGCAGCAGGGCCTCAAGGGCGCCTTCTTCTGGGAGTTCAGCGGAGACACCGCGAACGGCGAGCTCGCGAGCGCCATCCACACCGGCCTGCAGTAGCAGCCGCCCCCGGGACGCGCAGAAGCCGGGGGGACGGGTCCGCCCCCGTCCCCCCGGCTTCTTCCACGCGTCCTACGCGACGTTCACCCGCTGGCCGGGAGGCGCCGCCTCCAGCCAGGCCAGGAAGCCGGTCAGCGCGTCCTCGCTCATCGCCAGCTCCAGGCGGGTCCCCCGGTGGGAACAGCCGAGCACGATCGCGTCGGACAGCAGGGCCAGCTCCTCCTCGCCCTCGGGCGCACGGCGGGCGAGCACCTCGATCGAGGAACGCTCCAGCAGCCGGCGCGGGCGCGGGGAGTACGAGAACACCCGGAACCACTCGATCCGGTCACCGCTGTAGCGCGCGACCCCGTAGACCCAGCCCTTGCCGGAGACATCGGGCTCGTCGGCCATGCCCCAGCGCAGGCTGCAGTCGAAGGTCCCGCCGGAACGCTGGATGAGTCTGCGGCGCAGGCCGAAGACAAACAGCCCGATCACCACCAGGGCTACGACCAGGCCGCTCACAAGCAGAGCGAGGAGCATCTTCACCGACCTCCTCGCTCATCGAAATCCCGCAAAAAACAAAACGGATCCGCATCGCCTCAGCCGCGACCCGGTCTGGAAAATTCCAGCACGGACCGCGGCTGAGGTCACACACTCTTCGGTACGGGGCTCAGTGCCCCGTCACCGCGCGCAGCCGGACATCGGCGCGACGTTCGGCGGCCGCGTCGGCCTCCGACTTCGCGCGCTCCAGTGCCCGCTCCGCCCGCTGGACGTCGATCTCGTCCGCGAGCTCGGCGATCTCGGCCAGCAGGGACAGCTTGTTGTCCGCGAACGAGATGAATCCGCCGTGTACCGCGGCGACGACAGTGGCGCCCTCGCTGGTACGGATGGTCACCGGGCCCGATTCCAGCACACCGAGAAGCGGCTGGTGACCGGGCATGACGCCGATGTCGCCGGACGTGGTGCGGGCGACAACAAGGGTGGCCTCGCCGGACCAGACATTGCGGTCCGCCGCGACCAGCTCGACGTGCAGCTCAGCAGCCAAGGTGGCTCCTCGGGTCACCACCCGGCGGGTCAGCCGGGTGTTGGGTCAAATTCTAATGGGCGTGGGGAGAGGGACGGGACACACCCGCCCCTCTCCGTACATCTGCGAAACCGGATGCGCTCCGAGGAGCGCGTCCGACTAGGAGACGCCCAGCTCCTTGGCGTTGGCCTTCAGGTCCTCGATGCCACCGCACATGAAGAACGCCTGCTCGGGGAAGTGGTCGTAGTCACCGTCGCAGATCGCGTTGAACGCGGTGATCGACTCGTCGAGCGGAACGTCCGAACCGTCCACGCCGGTGAACTGCTTGGCGACGTGGGTGTTCTGCGACAGGAAGCGCTCGACACGACGGGCACGGTGGACAACGAGCTTGTCCTCCTCGCCCAGCTCGTCGATACCGAGGATCGCGATGATGTCCTGGAGGTCCTTGTACTTCTGCAGGATCCCCTTGACACGCATGGCGGCCGCGTAGTGGTCCGCCGCGATGTACCGCGGGTCGAGGATGCGGGACGTCGAGTCCAGCGGGTCCACGGCCGGGTAGATGCCCTTCTCGGAGATCGGACGGGAGAGAACCGTCGTCGCGTCGAGGTGGGCGAAGGTGGTCGCCGGCGCCGGGTCGGTCAGGTCGTCCGCGGGGACGTAGATCGCCTGCATCGAGGTGATCGAGTGACCACGGGTCGAGGTGATGCGCTCCTGGAGGAGACCCATCTCGTCGGCCAGGTTCGGCTGGTAACCCACCGCGGAGGGCATGCGGCCGAGCAGGGTCGACACCTCGGAACCCGCCTGGGTGTACCGGAAGATGTTGTCGATGAAGAACAGCACGTCCTGCTTCTGCACATCGCGGAAGTACTCCGCCATGGTCAGACCGGCCAGGGCGACGCGCAGACGGGTGCCCGGGGGCTCGTCCATCTGGCCGAAGACGAGCGCCGTCTTGTCGATGACGCCCGAGTCGCCCATTTCCTCGATGAGGTCGTTGCCCTCACGGGTACGCTCACCGACGCCCGCGAACACCGACACACCGTCGTGGTTGTTGGCGACGCGGTAGATCATTTCCTGGATCAGAACGGTCTTGCCGACACCGGCACCACCGAACAGACCGATCTTTCCACCCTTGACGTACGGGGTGAGAAGGTCGATGACCTTGACGCCGGTCTCGAACATCTCGGTCTTCGACTCAAGCTCGTCGAAGGAGGGCGCCTTGCGGTGGATGGGCCAGCGCTCGGTGACCTCGGCGTTCGCCTCGGGGTAGTTGAGCACCTCACCCAGGGTGTTGAAGACCTTGCCCTTGGTGAAGTCACCGACGGGGACGGTGATGCCCTCGCCCGTGTCGGTCACCGCGGCCTGGCGGACCAGACCGTCGGTGGGCTGCATCGAGATGGTGCGGACCAGGCCGTCACCCAGGTGCTGGGCGACTTCCAGGGTCAGCGTCTTGAGCTTGCCGTCCTCGGCCGGGTCGGCGACCTGGACCTTGAGGGCGTTGTAGATCTCGGGCATGGCGTCGACGGGGAACTCCACGTCGACGACCGGGCCGATGACCCGGGCGACGCGGCCCGTGGCGGCGGCCGTCTCAACAGTGGTCGTCATTACTTGTCACTCCCCGCGGTCGCGTCAGCCATGGCGCTCGCGCCACCGACGATCTCGCTGATTTCCTGGGTGATTTCGGCCTGGCGGGCCGCGTTGGCAAGCCGGGAGAGGCTCTTGATGAGGTCTCCGGCGTTGTCGGTCGCCGACTTCATCGCGCGGCGGCGGGCGGCGTGCTCGGAAGCGGCCGACTGCAGCAGTGCGTTGTAGATGCGGCTCTCGACGTAGCGCGGCAGCAGGGCGTCGAGGACGTCCTCCGCCGACGGCTCGAACTCGAACAGCGGAAGGATCTCGCCCTTCGCGCCGTCCTCGTCCTGAGCCTGGTCGAGGCTGAGCGGCAGCATCCGGCCGTCCACCGCGTTCTGCGTCATCATCGACACGAATTCCGTGTAGACGATGTGCAGCTCGTCCACGCCGCCCTCGGCCGTCTCCGTCTGGATGGCCTCGATCAGCGGCGCGGCGACGCGCTTGGCGTCGGCGTAGGCCGGGCTGTCGGTGAAGCCGGTCCACGAATCCGCGACCTTGCGCTCGCGGAAGCCGTAGTAGGCGACACCCTTGCGGCCGACGATGTACGAGTCGACCTCCTTGCCCTCAGCGCGGAGCCGCTCGATGAGCCGCTCCGACTGCTTGATGGCGTTCGAGGAGTAGCCGCCGGCCAGACCGCGGTCGCTCGTGATGAGCAGGACCGCGGCGCGCACCGGCGCCTCGACCTCGGTGGTCAGGGCGTGCTTGGTGTTCGAACCGGTCGCCACCGCGGTCACCGCACGGGTGAGCTCGGTCGCGTACGGCATCGATGCCGCCACCTTGCGCTGCGCCTTGACGATGCGCGAGGCGGCGATCATCTCCATCGCCTTGGTGATCTTCTTGGTCGCCGTGACGGCACGGATGCGACGCTTGTAGACCCGGAGCTGCGCTCCCATGAGTCAGGTCCCTTCCGTCGTCACTTGGAGACGTTGACGGCCGGCGCGTCCTCGCCCAGGAGCTTGCCGTCCGAGGTCTCGAACTGCTGCTTGAACGCAGCGATGGCGTCGGCGATGGAGGACAGGGTGTCGTCCGACATCTTGCCGCCGTCGGCGATGGAGGTGAGGAGGTCCTTGCGCTCGCGGCGCAGGTGCTCCAGCAGCTCCGACTCGAAGCGACGGATGTCGTTGACCGGGACGTCGTCCATCTTGCCGGTGGTGCCGGCCCAGACGGAGACGACCTGCTCCTCGACGGGCATCGGCTGGTACTGGCCCTGCTTCAGCAGCTCGACCATGCGCTTGCCGCGCTCCAGCGAGTTCTTCGACGCGGCGTCCAGGTCGGAACCGAAGGCGGCGAACGCCTCCAGCTCGCGGTACTGGGCGAGGTCCACGCGCAGACGGCCGGAAACCTGCTTCATGGCCTTGTGCTGGGCGGAGCCACCGACGCGGGAGACCGAGATACCGACGTTCAGCGCCGGGCGCTGGCCCGCGTTGAACAGGTCGGACTCCAGGAAGCACTGGCCGTCGGTGATGGAGATGACGTTGGTCGGGATGAACGCCGACACGTCGTTCGCCTTGGTCTCGACGATCGGCAGACCGGTCATCGAACCGGCACCCATCTCGTCGGAGAGCTTCGCGCAGCGCTCCAGCAGACGCGAGTGCAGGTAGAAGACGTCACCCGGGTAGGCCTCGCGGCCCGGCGGGCGGCGCAGCAGCAGCGACACGGCGCGGTAGGCGTCGGCCTGCTTCGACAGGTCGTCGAAGATGATCAGGACGTGCTTGCCGGCGTACATCCAGTGCTGGCCGATGGCGGAACCGGTGTACGGCGCCAGGTACTTGAAGCCGGCCGGGTCGGACGCCGGGGCGGCGACGATCGTCGTGTACTCAAGCGCGCCGGCCTCTTCCAGGGCGCCGCGAACGGACGCGATGGTCGAGCCCTTCTGGCCGATGGCGACGTAGATGCAGCGGACCTGCTTGTTCACGTCGCCCGAGCGCCAGTTGTCGCGCTGGTTGATGATCGTGTCGACGGCAAGAGCGGTCTTGCCGGTCTGACGGTCACCGATGATCAGCTGACGCTGGCCACGGCCGATCGGCACCATCGCGTCGACGGCCTTGTAGCCGGTCTGCATGGGCTCGTGCACCGACTTGCGGACCATGACGCCCGGGGCCTGCAGTTCGAGGGCGCGGCGGCCTTCGGTCGCGATCTCGCCGAGGCCGTCGATCGGGTTGCCGAGCGGGTCGACGACGCGGCCGAGGTAACCCTCGCCGACGCCGACGGAGAGCACCTCACCGGTGCGCTGCACCGGCTGGCCCTCCTCGATACCGCTGAACTCGCCGAGGACGATCGCACCGATCTCGCGCTCTTCGAGGTTGAGGGCGAGACCGAGGGTGCCGTCCTCGAACTTCAGCAGCTCGTTCGCCATGGCGGAGGGCAGGCCCTCCACCTTCGCGATGCCGTCGCCGGCAACGCTGACCGTTCCGACCTCCTCGCGCGAGGCCGCGTCCGGCTGGTACGACTGGACAAAGTTCTCCAGTGCGTCCCGGATCTCCTCCGGCCGGATCGTGAGCTCCGCCATCTGGGTTCCCTGCTCTCCTTGTTGGGCCTGAAGCTTCTTAGGGGTCTGGGGGCGACCCCCAGGAATCTTCTGCAAGTTCTGCACGGCCCAACCGGGCCGCTAGGAATGCGTTGTTCTAATTTGGTGGCTGGTCAGCCGGCCATGCGGCGGGTCGCCTCGGAGAGGCGGTCCGCGATGGTGCCGTCGATGACCTCGTCGCCGACGCGCACCGAGATCCCGCCGAGGACCTCGGGGTCCACGTCCAGGTTCAGGTGCATCTGGCGGCCGTACAGCTTGGCCAGCACCGCGCCGAGACGCTGCTTCTGCACGTCGCTGAGCGGAACCGCGCTGGTCACGGTCGCGACCATGCGGTCCCGGCGCTCGGCGGCGAGCTTGGAAAGGGACTCCAGTCCCGCTTCCAGGCTACGTCCACGCGGCTGCGAGACAAGACGGGTGACCAGGCGCTCGGTGACCGGGTTCGCCTTGCCGCCGAGCAGGCTGCGCAGCAGCTCGCCCTTGGCGGAGGCGGTGGCCGCGCGGTCGGTCAGCGCGGAACGCAGCTCGGTGTTCGAGGCGACGAACCGGCCGAACCGGAAGACCTCGTCCTCGACGTCGTCGAGCGCGCCGCCGCGCTGGGCGGCGGTGAGGTCGGCGGTGGCCGCCAGCTCCTCCAGCGAGTCCACCAGGTCGCGGGACTGCGACCAGCGGGAACGCGCCATGCCGGACACCAGGTCGAGGGTCTCCCCGCCCACCTGGCCGGACAGCAGCCGGCCCACCAGCTCGGCCTTGGCCTCGCCGGACTGCGCCGGGTCCGTGATGACCCGACGCAGCGAGACCTCACGGTCGAGCAGCGCGGTGACGGCTGCCAGCTCACCGGCGAGCTTCGCCGCGTCGACGGACGTGTTGTCCGTCAGCGCGTCGAGACGCTCGCGCGCGGAGGCCAGCGCCTCGCGGCTCGCTCCGTTCATCGGGCCGCCTCGGCCTTCTCCTCAAGCTCGCTGAGGAAGCGGTCGATCGTGCGGCTCTGCCGGGCGTGGTCCTCAAGGGACTCGCCGACGAGCTTTCCGGCCAGGTCGGTGGCGAGCTTGCCCACGTCCTGACGCAGCGCCTGAGACGCGGCCTTGCGGTCCGCGGCGATCTGGGCGTGGCCGGCAGCGATGATCTCCTCACGCTGCCGCTGGCCCTCTGCGCGCAGTTCTTCCTTGAGCGCAGTGCCCTGCTCCAGCGCGTCCTGGCGCAGGCGCGCGGCCTCGTGCCGGGCTTCGGCGAGCTGGGCCTTGTACTGCTCCAGCACGCTCTGGGCCTCGGTCTGAGCGGCTTCCGCCTTCTCGATACCGCCCTCGATGGCCTCGCGGCGCTCGTCCAGAACCTTGTTGATGTTCGGGAGGAGCTTCTTCGCGAGGAAGCCGAAGACGATGACGAAGGCGATCAGACCGATGACGAGCTCGGGGATCGGCGGGATGAGGGGGTTTTCCATCTCCTCGGCCGCCAGAACCATGAGGTTCACATCAGTGCCTTTCGTCTAATGGACTGTTCGTCGAGACCGAAGATCAGGAGCTCGGGTAGACGAACGGCATGACCAGACCGATGAGCGCGAGCGCCTCACAGAAGGCGAAGCCGAGGATCTGGTTGGCGCGGATCAGGCCGGCAGCCTCGGGCTGACGGGCGAGGGCCTGGGTGCCGTTACCGAAGATGATGCCGACGCCGACGCCGGGGCCGATGGCCGCGAGACCGTAACCAACGGAGCTGAGGGAGCCGGTGACGGCGGCAAGGGTCTGGGACATGCCAGTTCTTCCTTCTCTTTCACGGACCGGTGGGGGTTGGCCACCGGACGAATGGGGGCTGAGCGGGGGCGGGCCTGGCTCAGTGGTGCTCGGCGAGCGCGCCCTGGATGAAGCTGCAGGCCAGGAGGACGAAGACGTACGCCTGGACGGCCTGGATGAAGAGCTCGAAGGCGGTCATCACGATGACCATCACGAACGAGACACCCGCGTAGGCGATGCCGATGCCGTTCAGCAGGTACCAGCTGGCGATCGTGAAGAGCAGCAGCAGGGTGTGACCGGCGAACATGTTCGCGAACAGTCGGACCGCGTGGGTGAACGGGCGCACCAGGACGTTCGAGAAGAACTCGATGACCATGATGAGCGGCAGCACGCCGCCGAGGCTCTTGTCGTAGCCCGTCAGGTTCTTCAGGCCGCCGACGAAGCCGTGGCGCTTGAAGGTGACCGACATCCACACGCAGTAGACCATCAGGGCCAGGATGGCCGGGTACGCGATGATCGAGGTCACCGGGAACTGGGCCACCGGGATGATCGACCAGACGTTCAGGATCCAGACGAAGAAGAACAGCGAGACCATGAAGGGGACGTACTTCTCGCCCTCCTTCTTGCCGAGCGTCTCGTAGACGATGCCGCGGCGGACGAAGTCGTAGCCGGCCTCGGCGACCATCTGGAGCTTGCCCGGGACCATCTTCGGCTTGCCGAAGGCGGCCCAGAAGAAGCCCACGATGATGATCGAGCCCAGCAGGGCCAGCAGCATCGGCTTGTTGAAGTAAGCACTGGTGGTGCCGGGCTCGCCCCAGAGCGGCTCGAAGAGGAACGAGTGCAGGCCCGGGCCGGGGAAGCCACATCCGTCGAAGATGTGACAGTCGGTCTCGAAGGCGAGCACCTGAGTCGGGTCAGCACTCACCGCGGGCTCCTTCAGCGTGGCGCATAGGTACGGCAACCTCGTTGTGTCGGCGCGGCGCGCAGCCGCGGTTCGGCACTGGACTGGTGTAACGGATGTGGGGGCGGCAGTCAGGCATCGAGCCTCGCGATGGAACAGGCGTCAGCTCAGATGCCCGCGCCCGCAGTGCCGCAGTTGGAACCGGACGATAGCAGGATCTCGAACGCGCCCTTATCCCGGCCCTACCCCTCACGACTTCGACCCCGGGTTTTCGGGCTTTTCGGTCTTCGACGAGTCGGGCTCGACGTAGAGGATCTTGGCTTTCATGTGAGCGCGCGTCTGTGCGCCGATCCACACGAGGGTGGTGGCGACGAGCGTGATCGCGAACGCCCGGGGGTTGAACAGCGTCGTGTTCTTGAACACGGCGAGAAAGACGAAGAGCAACAGGATCTGGGTCGCGTAGAGCATGAGACCCATGGCCTGGAACAGGTGCGGAAGGGATTTCGCGGTGCGCTGCAGAACCACGAATCCGATGCCCATGAAGAGAATCACGACCACGGTGGCGACGATGGCTCCGACGGCCCCCTTGCCGCCCACGACCAACGCGCTGATCACGGCGGCTACAGCACCGGCTACAGCTGTGGGTACGGCGGTTTGCAGGAGGGATCGGACGTCATCTGACCGCATGGCGGTTTGCTCCGCGTGGTGGTGGGGGCACGGGACTCGTACGGGACGAGCGTAAGCCCGGTCCGAGTGAGAGCCTCGGGCCAATGGACCGTCGCACTACGGTCCTTCGGCTCTGTCGCCGGGTTTAGTGAACGGTATCACAAACTATTTGATGAGAGCTTTACCTGTCCGGTGTGCTGACTGTCACACATGAGAGTGACCCTGCGCGTGTGTGCGCGCCACCCAAGCGGCTTGTCTGGTAAAGGGCGTTCATGTCGGACATGCACCTGGGCTGTCAGCGCGCCGATCCGGCCTTCCGCCGGTCGGGGAAGCGCGAACGGGGGCCAATGGCGGTAGCGCCGTTGACGCCCGAGACCCCGGCCGCGATCGGCCGCGCCGGCTCCGGCTCCGTCCCCGCGTCCTCCCGCACGGCCGCCTCCGCCGCCCGCTCCGCGTGCCGGTAGCGCGGCGGAACCAGCGCCTCGGCCCAGCGCGGCGCCCGCGGGGTGAACCGCGGCAGCAGGAGCAGGACGAGACCCAGCCCGCTCAGCGCGGCGATGGCGAGGACGATCCACATGGAGGTGGAATGCACCGAATAGGCCACCGCTCCGAATGCGATCAGCCCCGACCAGAAATACATGATGAGTACGGCGCGGCTGTGGGAATGCCCGAGTTCCAGGAGCCGGTGGTGCAGATGACCGCGGTCCGCGGCGAAGGGCGACTGGCCCTTCCAGGTCCGCCGCACGATCGCCAGCACCAGGTCCGCGATCGGAATCGCGACGATGCTCAGCGGCAGCACCAGCGGGATGAAGGCGGGCAGCATCGCGTGCGTCGCATTGCGCTCACCACCCGCGAAGAGGGCCATCGTGTCCGGGTCCACCTGCCCGGTGATGGAAATGGTCGACGCGGCCAGCACCAGGCCGATCAGCATCGAGCCGGAATCGCCCATGAAGATCCGCGCCGGGTGCATGTTGTGCGGCAGGAAGCCCAGGCACATGCCCATCAGGATCGCGGCGAAGAGCGTCGCGGGGGCGGCCGCCTCGATGCCGTAGCCGAACCAGATCCGGTAGCCGTAGAGGAAGAACGCGGCGGACGCGATGCAGACCATGCCGGCCGCCAGGCCGTCCAGGCCGTCCACGAAGTTCACCGCGTTGATGGTGATCACGACGAGGGCGACGGTCAGCAGGTTGCCCTGCCACTGGGTGAGCGCGACCGTCCCGATGCCCGGGACGGGGAGGAACAGGATGGTCAGGCCCTGCATCACCATGACGCCGGCCGCGATCATCTGCGCGCCCAGCTTGATCAGGGCGTCGAGCTCGAACTTGTCGTCCAGCACGCCGACCAGCCAGATCAGCGCCGCGCCGGAGAGCAGGGCCCGGGGCTCGTTCGACAGCTCGAAGACCCCGTTGAGGTTGCGCAGGTGGTCGGCGACCAGCAGGCCCGCGCACAGACCGCCGAACATGGCGATGCCGCCGAGCCGCGGCGTGGGCTCGCGGTGCACGTCGCGGGCGCGGATCTCCGGCATGGCGCCGACCGCGATCGCGAACTTCCGCACGGGCCCGGTCAGCAGGTAGGTCACCGCGACCGTGACGCAAAGCGTCAGCAGATATTCACGCACTGGCTGCCCCAGATGTATCGCCGGCCATCTCAGCCCCACACATTAGCCGCGATGTCACCGGTCAAGAGGACGCGCGGGTACCCCTTACCGGTTGCGGTACGCGCCGCATGCCCCTTTAAACCCCGTACGGGGGAAATCCACCGGTCAGCTCGGCGACCTCCTTGCGGGTCTGTGCCGCCGCCCCGCCGCGCAGCGCGGCCGTGAACAGCCCGGCGATCCGGACCATCTCCGCCTCCCCCATCCCCTGCGTGGTCACCGCCGCAGTGCCCAGCCGGATCCCGCGCTGGTCCCCGTACGGCAGCGCACAGGTGTCCAGGACGATCCCGGCGGCCGCGAGCCGGCCGCGGGCCGTCGGCCCGTCGATCCCGAGCCGTGCGGGATCGGCGCTGATCAGGTGGGTGTCCGTACCGCCGGTGGTGAGCGTGAAGCCGCGGTCCTCCAGGGCCCGGGCCAGGGCCCTGGCATTGGCCACGACCCGGTGCGCGTACTGCGTGTAGGCCGGTCCGGCCGCCTCCCCGAAGGCCACCGCCTTCGCCGCGATGGTGTGCATCTGGGCGCCGCCCTGGGTGAAGGGGAACACCGCCCGGTCGACGCGCTCCGCGAACTCCGCGCCGCACAGCACCATCCCTCCGCGCGGGCCGCGCAGCACCTTGTGCGTGGTCGCGCACACCAGGTCCGCGTACGGGACGGGGCTCGGCGCCGCGCCGCCCGCGACCAGTCCGATCGGGTGCGCGGCGTCGGCGATGAGGTACGCCCCCACCTCGTCGGCGATCTCCCGGAACGCCGAGTACTCGGGGTGACGGGGGTAGGAGATCGACCCGCAGACGATGGCTTTCGGCCGGTGCGCGCGGGCGAGCTCCTGCACCTGCGCGTAGTCGATGAGCCCGGTGGCGGCGTCGACCCCGTACCCGACGAAGTCGAACCAGCGGCCGGAGAAGTTCGCGGGCGAGCCGTGCGTGAGGTGTCCGCCGTAGGAGAGCCCCATCGCCAGGACCGTGTCTCCGGGGCGCAGCAGCGCGGCGTACGCGGCGAGGACGGCCGAGGAGCCGGAGTGCGGCTGTACGTTCGCGTGCTCGACCCCGAACAGCGCCCTGGCCCGCTCCACCGCGGTCCGTTCGGCCAGGTCGGCGTACTCGCAGCCGCCGTGGTGGCGGGCGCCGGGGTACCCCTCGGCGTACTTGTTGGCGAGGGCGGAGCCGAGGGCGGTGAGCACGGCGGGCGAGGTGAAGTTCTCGGCGGCGCTGAGCTGCAGGGTCTCGGCCTGGCGCTGCCGCTCCCCCGCGAGGACGTCGGCCATCTGCGGATCCTGCTGCCGCAGCAGGTCCGTGGCCGGGGTGATGACGCTCATGGCGCGGCTCCAGGGGCGACCCGTCAGGTATCAGCCACGATAGCCCCGGCGTCCTGCGCGTGCCCGCCCGCGCCACGGGCTCCGGGGGCCGGTCCCGGCCCCTCCTCGCCGGGTCAGCGCGGTGCGGTGACGCCCGTCAGGGCCGTGACCACGGGGTCCAGGGCCTGGTTGATCTCGTCGCCGATCGAGCGGAAGAAGGTGATCGGCGCCCCGTACGGGTCGTACACCTCGTCCGCGTCGGCGGAGGGCGCCAGCAGCCAGCCCCGCAGCGCGGCGGCGGCCCGCACCAGCGCACGGGCGCGTTCGGCCATGCCGTCGTCGAGCGGCGGCAGCGTCGCGGGGTCTATCGCCCGCACGAGCCGGGTGAACTCCTTCAGCGTGAAGGTCCGCAGTCCCGCCGAGTGGCCCATCGAGATGACCTGGGCCCGGTGGTCCCGCGTGGCCGTCAGCACCAGGTCGGCGCGTATGACGTGCTCGTCCAGCAGCTCGCGCCCGGTGAAGCCGGAGGCGTCGGCGCCGAAGTCCGCGAGGACGGCGGCGGCGTTCGCCTCCATCGGGGCCCCCTCGTGGCCCCACGTGCCCGCGCTCTCGACGATGAGATCGCCGGCCACGAGACCGAGGGCGTCCAGCCGGTGCGTCAGGGCGTGCCGGGTCAGCCGCTCGGTGATGGGCGAGCGGCACACGTTGCCGGTACTGACGTGGAGTATGCGGAAGGAGTCTCCCCCGGCCGCGGCCGGCAGGTGCCCCCTGGCTATGCCACGCCCCTCAGGGCTCACGGGGCCACCTCAAGGTCGGGTACGACCTCCCGCAGCTGCTCGGCGGTCAGCGCCCCGGCACGCAGCAGGACGGGAACCTTCCCGGTGACGTCGACGATCGACGACGGCAGGGTGCTGGGCGTCGGGCCGCCGTCCAGGTACACCGAGACGGAGTCGCCCAGCATGGCGCGCGCCGCGTCGCAGTCCTCGGGCGCCGGGTGTCCGGACAGGTTGGCGGAGGAGACCGCCATCGGACCGACCTCCGTCAGCAGCTCGATCGCGACGGGGTGCAGCGGCATGCGTACGGCGACGGTCCCGCGGGTCTCGCCCAGGTCCCACGCCAGCGACGGCTGGTGCTTGGCGACGAGGGTCAGCCCGCCCGGCCAGAAGGCGTCGACGAGCTCCCAGGCCTGCTCGGAGAAGTCGGTGACCAGGCCGTGCAGCGTGTTCGGGGAGCCGATGAGGACGGGGGTGGGCATGTTGCGGCCCCGGCCCTTGGCGGCGAGCAGGTCGCCGACGGCCTCCTTGCTGAAGGCGTCCGCGCCGATCCCGTAGAGGGTGTCGGTCGGCAGCACGACGAGTTCGCCGCGGCGTACGGCGGATGCCGCTTCACGCAGACCGGTCTTGCGGTCCGTCGCGTCGTTGCAGTCGTATCGCCGGGCCATCAGCGGGCCTCCTCGTACAGCGGGGTGGTGGCGGGAAGGGGGGTCGCGCCGGTCACGGCATCGCCTTGCGGGCGGTCGCGAAGCGCGGGCGGTTGTTCAGGTCGGGGTGGTCGGCGGAGTCCGCCCAGCCCCGCTCGTCGGCGAAGATCCACGGCACCTGGCCGCCCTGGGTGTCGGCGTGCTCGATGACGACGATGCCGCCGGGCCGCAGCAGCCGGTGCGCGGTGCGCTCGATCCCGCGGATGGTGTCGAGGCCGTCCTCGCCGGAGAACAGCGCCATCTCGGGGTCGTGGTCGCGGGCCTCCGGGGCCACGTACTCCCACTCGGTGAGCGGGATGTAGGGCGGGTTGGAGATCACCAGGTCGACCTGGCCGTCCAGCTCGGGCAGCGCGCTCAGCGCGTCGCCCTGGTGGACGGTGACGCGGGAGCCCTCGGCGTTCTTGCGCGTCCACCGCAGGGCGTCCTCGGACAGCTCCACGGCGTGCACGCGCGAGCGGGGCACCTCCTGGGCCATGGCGAGCGCGATCGCGCCGGAGCCGGTGCACAGGTCCACGATCAGCGGCTCGACGACGTCCATCGCCCGGACGGCCTGTATGGCCCAGTCCACGACCGACTCGGTCTCGGGCCGGGGCACGAACACCCCGGGGCCGACCTGGAGCTCCAGGTAGCGGAAGAAGGCGCGGCCGGTGATGTGCTGGAGCGGCTCGCGCGCCTCGCGGCGGGCGACGGCCTCCCAGTAGCGGGCGTCGAAGTCCGCGTCCTTGACGTGGTGCAGTTCCCCCCGCTTGACGCCGTGCACGAAGGCCGCGAGCTCCTCCGCGTCGAAACGCGGTGAGGGCACGCCGGCGGCGGCCAGCCGCTGGGTGGCCTGGGCCACCTCGGCAAGCAGCAAGTTCACGCTGGTCCTCCGGGCTGCTGTCGTACGGGGGGTGGTACGGGGATCGGGCCGGATCAGTGCGCGGCGGCGAGCTTGGCCGCCGAGTCCGTGTCGACGCAGGCCTGGATGACCGCGTCGAGGTCGCCGTCGAGCACCTGGTCCAAGTTGTACGCCTTGAAACCGGTCCGGTGGTCCGAGATCCGGTTTTCCGGGTAGTTGTACGTACGGATCTTCTCCGAACGGTCCACGCTGCGCACCTGGCTGCGGCGCACGTCGGAGGCCTCCTGCTCGGCGGCTTCCTGGGCGGCGGCCAGCAGGCGCGAGCGCAGGATGCGCATGGCCTGCTCCTTGTTCTGGAGCTGGCTCTTCTCGTTCTGGCAGGAGGCGACCACACCGGTCGGGATGTGCGTGATGCGCACGGCCGAGTCGGTGGTGTTGACGGACTGGCCGCCGGGGCCGGAGGAGCGGTACACGTCGATGCGCAGGTCGTTGGCGTTGATCTCGACCTCGACCTCCTCGGCCTCCGGGGTGACGAGCACGCCGGCGGCGGAGGTGTGGATGCGGCCCTGGGACTCGGTGGCCGGAACGCGCTGTACGCGGTGTACGCCGCCCTCGTACTTCAGGCGGGCCCAGACGCCCTGGCCGGGCTCGGTCGCGCCGTTGCCGCCCTTGGTGCGGACGGAGACCTGGACGTCCTTGTAGCCGCCGAGCTCGGACTCGGTGGCGTCGATGATCTCGGTCTTCCAGCCCACGCGCTCGGCGTAGCGCAGGTACATGCGCAGCAGGTCGCCCGCGAACAGGGCGGACTCGTCGCCGCCGGCGCCGGCCTTGACCTCCAGGAGCACGTCCTTGTCGTCGCTGGGGTCGCGCGGGACGAGCAGCAGGCGGAGCTTCTCGGTGAGCTCTTCGCGCTGGGCGCTCAGTTCCTTGGCCTCGGCGGCGAAGTCCGGGTCGTCGGCCGCCAGCTCCTTGGCCGTCTCGATGTCCTCGGCCGACTGCTTCCAGGCACGGAAGGTCGCGACGATCGGGGTCAGTTCCGCGTAGCGCTTGTTGAGCTTGCGCGCGTTGGCCTGATCCGAGTGGACCGAAGGGTCGGCGAGCTTCGTCTCAAGATCGGCGTGTTCGCCGACCAGTTCCTCGACCGCTTCGAACATCGGGTGCTCCTGTGGTGAAAGTAAAAATGGGCTGGTTCGGCTGAACGACGACAAAGGCGCCGGTCCGGCCGCCCCCGCGAAGTCAGGGGGCGGCCGGTGACCGGCGCCTGGGTCGCGCTACTTCTTGGCCGCACCCTTGCCGAAGCGGGCCTCGAAGCGGGCCACACGGCCACCGGTGTCGAGGATCTTCTGCTTGCCCGTGTAGAACGGGTGGCACTCGGAGCAGACCTCGGCACGGATGGTGCCCTCGGTCAGGGTGCTACGGGTGGTGAACGACGCGCCACAGGTGCAGCTGACCTGGGTCTCGACGTACTCGGGGTGAACATCGCGCTTCAAGGTGTCTCCTAGATTCGGGAGGGCGCCGGGTCGCAGGAGCCGAATTGCGCACTGCGTGAACCGGGGCCGACAGACCAGTCTGCCAGGACCGGGCCGCCTGTCAAAATTCTGAGGACGCTCCCCTCAACGGGGAGGAGCGGGCATCTATTCCGGCCGGGTCCCGGCAGGAAGGGCTACTGGACGATCGAGCCCGCGGTGCTCTTGTCCCCGTTGGAGTGTTCGGTGGCCGCGGCGGGGATGGGCTGGTCGGCCAGCAGGGCGTCCCAGACCATCTTCGAGTCCTTGGGCAGGAGCGCGACGCGGTCCTTGTCGAGCGGGTCCTGGGTCACCGGGACGGTGATCATGTGCATGTTCTCGCCGCTGATGCCCTGGAGCCCCTGGGCGAAGCTCGCGAGGGACTTCACGTCGCCGAGCGCCTTGTCGGTGGTGATCGCCTTGGTGGCGGAGTCGGCGAGACCGTAGAGCTTCTTCGGGCTGTCGAAGACGCCGACGCCCTTGACCTGCTTGATCAGCGCCTTGATGAAGGCCTGCTGGAGCTGTATTCGGCCCAGGTCGCCGCCGTCGCCGACGCTCTTGCGCGTGCGGACCAGGCCGAGGGACTGCTCGCCGTTGAGCTTGTGGGAGCCGGCCGGCAGGTCGAGGTGGCTGCCGTAGTCCTTGATCGGCTTGGTGGTCGTGAGCTCGACCCCGCCGAGGTTGTCGATGATGTTCTTGAAGCCGGTGAAGTCGACCTCGATGTAGTGGTCCATGCGGATCCCCGACATCGCCTCGACGGTCTTCACCGCGCAGGCGGCCCCGCCGATGGTGAAGGCCTCGTTGAACTGCGCGCGCTGCCGGGGGGCGCTGTTCTTCCCCTTGCCGATGGGGCAGGCGGGCCGCGGCAGCATCGTGTCGCGCGGGATCGACACCACGCTGGCCTGCTTGTGGCCCTCGTAGAGGTGGATGATCATCGCCGTGTCGGAGCGGGCCGAGCCGCCGTCGTCCGCGCCGTACTCGCGGTTCGCCCCCTCGCGGGAGTCGGAGCCGAGGACCAGGATGTCCATCGAGCCGTTGTCGACGTTCGGCGGGCGGTCCTTGCCCAGGGCCTGGTCGATGTCGACGCTGTGCAGGTTGCCGTTGAGCTTGAAGTAGAACCAGCCGAGGCCACCGCCTCCGAGCAGGACGACGCCCGCTGCGGTCCACGCGGCGATGGTGAGGGCACGGCGCCGACGCGGCGGTTTCCGGCGGCGCCGGGTGACGGCGCGGCGGCCGCGGCCCTTGCTTTCCTCGCTCATGCTCTCCTCAGTCCTGCGTGCGTTGCCCGCCGTATCTCTCACTCAGACGGACGAATGCGTTCCAGGGTTCCACGGCGCGCGGGGCGTACGGAACCCCGGGGGCGGCTCCCCCCGACGGGGGTGGACGGTGCGTGACGCCGCGGCCACCCGGGGTTGGGATCGTGAACGTACGAGCCTGCGGAGGGGTTCATTCCGCAGCATGAATGTGGCGAAGGTCGCACAGGCCCCGAACCGGGAAACCGTGGGGCGTGACGACACGAAGCCGCCCCCGCCGCGGGTGCGGCGGGGGCGGCTTCGGTGAGGCGGACCCGGTCAGTCGTCGTTCTTGCCGGCCGGGGTCGTCTTCGCGATCTGCATCAGGAACTCGGCGTTCGACTTCGTCTGCTTCATCTTGTCGAGCAGCAGCTCGATCGCCTGCTGCGAGTCGAGCGCGTGCAGCACCCGGCGCAGCTTCCAGACGATGGCGAGCTCCTCGCTGTTGAGGAGGATCTCCTCCTTGCGGGTGCCCGACGGGTCGACGTCGACGGCCGGGAAGATGCGCTTGTCGGCGAGCTTGCGGTCGAGCTTGAGCTCCATGTTGCCGGTGCCCTTGAACTCCTCGAAGATCACCTCGTCCATGCGCGAGCCGGTGTCGACGAGCGCGGTGGCCAGGATGGTCAGCGAGCCGCCGTCCTCGATGTTGCGCGCGGCACCGAAGAAGCGCTTCGGCGGGTACAGCGCGGTCGAGTCGACACCACCGGACAGGATGCGGCCGGAGGCGGGCGCCGCGAGGTTGTACGCGCGGCCCAGACGGGTGATGGAGTCCAGCAGGACGACCACGTCGTGACCGAGCTCGACGAGACGCTTGGCGCGCTCGATGGCCAGCTCGGCGACGGTGGTGTGGTCCTCGGCCGGGCGGTCGAAGGTCGAGGAGATGACCTCGCCCTTGACCGACCGCTGCATGTCGGTGACCTCTTCCGGACGCTCGTCGACCAGGACGACCATCAGGTGGCACTCGGGGTTGTTGGTGGTGATCGCGTTGGCGATCGCCTGCATGATCATGGTCTTGCCGGTCTTCGGCGGGGCCACGATCAGGCCTCGCTGACCCTTTCCGATCGGCGACACGAGGTCGATGATGCGGGTGGTCAGCACCCCCGGGTCGGTCTCCAGACGGAGCCGGTCCTGCGGGTAGAGCGGCGTCAGCTTCTGGAACTCCGGGCGGCCTCGGCCGGATTCGGGCGCCATGCCGTTGACGGAGTCCAGACGCACGAGGGCGTTGAACTTCTCGCGGCGCTCGCCGTCCTTGGGCTGACGGACCGCACCGGTGGTGTGGTCGCCCTTGCGCAGACCCGCCTTGCGGACCTGGGCGAGGGAGACGTACACGTCGTTCGGGCCGGGCAGGTAGCCCGAGGTCCGGATGAACGCGTAGTTGTCGAGGATGTCGAGGATGCCCGCGACGGGGATCAGCACGTCGTCGTCGGCGACCTGCGGCTCGTTCGGCGCGAACTCGTCGCGGCCGCGACGGCCCCGGCGGTCGCGGTAACGGCCGCGACGGCCGCGACGGCCGTCCTCACCGTCGAAGTCGTCCTGCGGGCCGTTGTCCTGACGGTCCTGACGACCCTGCTGGCCCTGGCCCCGGCCGCCCTGCTGCTGACGGTCGGCGCGGTCCTGCCGGCCGCCGCCCTGGCCCTGGCCCTGGCCCTGGCCGCCCTGGCCCTGACCGCCCTGGGCCTGACCGCCCTGGGCCTGGCCCTGGTCGTCGGCCTTGGCACCGCGCTCGCGGCGGCCCTGGCGCTCGCCCCGCTCGGCACGGTCACCGCGCTCGGCACGGTCACCCCGCTCGCCGCGGTCACCGCGCTCGCCGCGGTCACGGCGGTCACGGCGGGTCCGGCCCTCGCCGGCCTCCTGCGGCTGGCCCTGGGCCGCGACGGTGGTCGCCGCCTCGGCCTTGGGCTCGGCCGCGGCCACCGGAGCGGCCTCGGTCTTCTGCTCGACCGCCACGACGGCGGGCGCCGAGGACTCCGGGCTGCCGGAGGGCGCGGTCGCCCGACGGCGGCGGCGCTCGCCGACCGGGGCGTCCTCTACCCCGCGCTCGGCTTCCGCCGTGCGGGAGGGGCCCCCGGCGGGCTGGCCCGGGATGTCGATCTGCGCCTGCACGGCGGGCTTCTCGGCGGCGGGCGCCGCGGCGGCGGCCTCGCCCGTGCGGGCCTTGCTGGTGGCGCGGCGCTTCGGCTTGGTCTCGGCGGCGTCGGCGGCGGGGGCCGCGGCCTTGGGGGCGCTGCCGCCCTGCGCCTCCTTGATGACCTCGATCAGCTGGCTCTTGCGCATCCGCGCGGTGCCCCTGATCCCGAGGCCCGACGCGACCTGCTGCAGCTCGGCCAGGACCATGCCCTCAAGGCCGGTGCCGGAGCGGCGGCGCTTGGGTGCGGCGCCCGCGGCGGGGGCACTGGTGTCGACGTTGGTGTCGGCAGCGCCCATCAGATCGGTGGTGTCGCTCACGAAGGGTCCTTCCCTGGAGCGGACGTCGGCCTGTCTGGCTCGGCGACCGGTTGTGCTGTCCGGCAACGGACCAGAACCTGATGGGTCATGGACCGCGGCCGGGGCGGTGGTCCGCCGATCGATGTACGGCGGAGAGAAACGTGCATGGGTGGTTCCGGCGAGAAGCCCCCGAGCTGGAAGCGTGGGAATGTCACGCCGATTCCGGAGCGTGCTCGAAACTGCTGGCAGCGATCAAAGCAGTCGGGGAGGCTCCCGGAAGAAAGGTGGTCCCGGATGGGGACACTGAGCACCGAGCCATGGCGGCTTCGGATGCGCACTTGAGACTAACACTACCGGATCCAACAGATATTCCCCCTCTCAATCACCGGCAATAGCCCCTTCCGCGGGGTGGGCGGCCTGCCCGGCCGCCCGCCCCCGGCGGGCCGTGTCGTCACGACACGGACTGCCCGCCCTGGGTACCCAGCGGAAGGACGCTCGCGCCCGCGGCGTCGAGGGCGAGCCGGTTGGCCGCCCACCCTTCGCCCGCGAGCTGCGCGACCTTGTCGGCCGCGTCGTTGTCGACCAGCGCGAGGACCGTGGGGCCCGCGCCGGAGATGACCGCGGGGATGCCGTCCGCCCGCAGCCGGCCCACGAGCGCCACGCTCTCGGGCATCGCGGGCGACCGGTACTCCTGGTGCAGCCGGTCCTCGGTGGCGGGCAGCAGGAACTCGGGACGCCTGGTCATGGCCTCCACGAGCAGGCCCGCGCGGCCCGCGTTCACGGCCGCGTCCACATGCGGCACGGTGCGCGGCAGCAGTCCCCGCGCGGTCTCGGTCAGGACCGGCTTGGAAGGCACGAAGACCACCGGAACGATGGAATCGGCGGGGTCCATCCGGATCGCCTTGGCACTGCCCCCGTCCATCCAGGCCAGGGTGAAGCCGCCGAGCAGACAGGCGGCGACGTTGTCGGGGTGCCCCTCGATCTCGGTGGCGAGCTCCAGCAGCGCGGCGTCGTCGAGCCTGGCCTCGCCGCCTATGGTCACGGCGCGCGCGGCGACGATGCCGGCGCAGATCGCGGCGGAGGAGGAGCCGAGGCCACGGCCGTGCGGGATGCGGTTGGCGCAGACGACCTCCAGGCCGCGCGGCTGCCCGCCCAGCAGGTCGAATGCCGTGCGCATGGAACGTACGAGGAGGTGGCTCTCGTCCCTCGGGAGGGTGTCGGCACCCTCACCCGCGATGTCGATGTTCAGGCCGGAGTCGGCGACCCGGACGACCACGTCGTCGTAGAGCCCCAGGGCCAGGCCGAGGGCATCGAAGCCGGGGCCGAGGTTGGCACTGCTGGCGGGGACGCGCACTCGTACGGCGGCGGCGCGGAACGCTGGACCTGCCATCGGTCGATGACACTCCTTGTGACTGTGCGAGATCTGGTGTCGGTGCGGGATCTTCGCTGCGAATGTACTGGAGAACGTACGACACCCGAAGGCCCTTGGGGCAGCACCGCGTCATATGCGCGGTGGCGGATGTAAGTACAGCGTATCGAAGGAAGGTTCTCTCGCGACATAGGGCGCACAGGAGGCGCACGATGCGTGTCGCGGTCTTCCGCGGTTCCGCCTTGACTTTTGGTGCCGTACGGGCCGAGTTGCCGGATTCCGCGGACTTCCGGGATCCGGCAACCCGGCGGCGGGCCGGGAGGCCGGGGTCAGGGCCCCGGCCTCCCGGCCCTCCGGGTCAGATCAGGCCGAGACGGGCGGCCGCGGCCTCGGCGTCCACCGGAATGGTGACCGGCTGCGGAGCGCCGGCGACCGCCCAGTCGGGGTCCTTCAGGCCGTTGCCGGTGACGGTGCACACGATCGTCTGGCCGGGATCGACCAGGCCGAGCTCGGCGGCCTTCAGCAGACCGGCCACCGACGCGGCCGAGGCGGGCTCGACGAAGACGCCCTCCTGGGCCGCCAACAGCCGGTAGGCGGCCAGGATCTGGCGGTCCGTCACCTCGTCGATGAAGCCGCCCGACTCGTCCCGCGCGGCCAGCGCGTAGTCCCAGGAGGCCGGGTTGCCGATGCGGATCGCGGTGGCGATGGTGTGCGGCTCCTTGACGACCTCGCCGCGCACGATCGGCGCGGAGCCCGAGGCCTGGAAACCCCACACGCGGGGCGTACGGGAGGCCAGGCCGTCGGCCTTGTACTCCTTGAAGCCCTTCCAGTACGCGGTGATGTTGCCCGCGTTGCCCACCGGCAGGACATGGATGTCGGGGGCGTCGCCGAGCGCGTCCACGATCTCGAACGCGGCCGTCTTCTGGCCCTCGATCCGGACCGGGTTGACGGAATTGACCAGCGCGACCGGGTAGTTGTCGGACAGCGCCCGGGCCAGGTCCAGGCAGTCGTCGAAGTTGCCGTCAACCTGCAGGATCTTGGCGCCGTGCACGAGCGCCTGACCCATTTTGCCCAGCGCGATCTTGCCGCGGGGCACGAGCACCGCGGACACCATGCCGGCGCGCACCGCGTAGGCGGCGGCGGAGGCGGAGGTGTTGCCCGTGGAGGCGCAGATGACGGCCTTGGCGCCGTCCTCCTTGGCCTTGGTGATGGCCATCGTCATGCCGCGGTCCTTGAAGGACCCCGTCGGGTTGGCGCCCTCCACCTTGAGGTGCACCTCACAGCCCGTGCGCTCCGAGAGCACCTGGGCGGGGACGAGGGGAGTGCCGCCCTCGCGGAGCGTGACCACCGGGGTCGTGTCCGTCACCGGCAGGCGGTCCCGGTACTCCTCGATGATGCCGCGCCACTGGTGGGTGCGATTGCTGCTCATGGGTCCTTACTCCCCTTCAACACGCATGATGCTGGCGACACCGCGCACGGTGTCCAGCTTCCGCAGCGCCTCGACGGTCCCCGAAAGGGCGGCGTCGGGCGCGCGGTGGGTGACGACGACGAGGGAGGCCTCGCCGTCCTTGCCCTGCTGACGGACGGTGTCGATCGAGACACCGTGCTCCGCGAAGGTCGTCGCCACCTGGGCGAGGACGCCCGGCTTGTCGGCCACATCGAGGCTGATGTGGTACCGGGTGACGACGTCCCCCATGGGGCTGACCGGCAGCTGGGTGTACGCCGACTCGCCGGGCCCCGTTGCCTGGGCGAGCTTGTTGCGGCAGACCGCGACGAGGTCGCCGAGGACCGCGGACGCGGTCGGAGCGCCACCCGCGCCGGGCCCGTAGAACATGAGCCGCCCGGCGGCCTCCGCCTCGACGAAGACGGCGTTGTACGCCTCGCGCACGGAGGCGAGCGGGTGGCTGAGCGGGATCATCGCCGGGTGCACGCGGGCGGTGACGGACTGGCCGTCCGCGGCCCGCTCCAGGATCGCGAGGAGCTTGATGGTGCAGCCCATGCGCTTCGCCGAGGCGAAGTCCGCGGCGCTGACCTCGGTCATGCCCTCGCGGTAGACGTCGTCGAGACGGACCCGGGTGTGGAAGGCGATGCCGGCCAGGATCGCGGCCTTGGCGGCCGCGTCGTAGCCCTCGACGTCGGCGGTCGGGTCGGCCTCGGCGTAGCCGAGGGCGGTGGCCTCGTCCAGGGCCTCCTGGTAGCCGGCGCCGGTCGAGTCCATCTTGTCGAGGATGAAGTTCGTCGTGCCGTTGACGATGCCCATCACGCGGTTGATCTTGTCGCCCGCGAGGGACTCGCGCATCGGGCGGACCAGCGGGATGGCGCCGGCGACGGCCGCCTCGTAGTAGAGGTCCAGACCGTGCGTCTCGGCCGCGGCGTGCAGCGCGGCGCCGTCCTGGGCGAGCAGCGCCTTGTTCGCGGAGACGACGGAGATGCCGTTCTCGAAGGCGGTGGTGATCAGCGTGCGGGCGGGCTCGATACCGCCGATGACCTCGATGGCCACGTCGATGTCACCGCGTTTGAGGAGGGCGGTGGCGTCGGTGGTGATCAGCGCGGGGTCGATGCCCTCGCGCACCTTGGAGGGACGGCGCACAGCCACGCCGGCGAGTTCGACGGGCGCGCCGATCCTGGCTGTCAGATCGTCGGCGTGCGTCGTCATGATGCGCGCCACCTCTGAGCCGACCACTCCACAGCCCAGCAGCGCCACCTTCAGCGGACGCGTACGCATCATTCGACCTACGCCTTTCGATCTTCCATCCGTAACCCGTGCGCGGATTGCGTGCGGGTCCTGAACCAGTCTCACTCAATGGACAGGACTTTCCATCCTCGGTCCATTGAGTGAGACACCCTTGAGATACCTATTTTGGGGGTCCTGGGGCTTTCCCCAGAAATATGGGAATCATCCGAGGTCGAGACGCAGGAGATCTTCCTCCGTCTCGCGCCGGACGATCACCCGCGCCCCGCCGTCGCGCACGGCGACGACGGGCGGGCGCAGGGCGTGGTTGTAGTTGCTGGCCATGGAGCGGCAGTAGGCCCCGGTGGCGGGTACGGCGAGGAGGTCCCCGGGCGCGAGGTCGGCCGGCAGGAACGCGTCCTTCACCACGATGTCGCCGCTCTCGCAATGCTTGCCGACGACGCGGACCAGCATGGGCTCGGCGTCGGAGACGCGGGAGACGAGGGTGACCCCGTATTCGGCGTCGTAAAGGGCGGTGCGGATGTTGTCCGACATCCCGCCGTCGACGGAGACGTAGGTGCGCAGGCCTTCCAGCGGCTTGATCGTGCCCACCTCGTAGAGGGTGAACGCCGTCGGGCCGACGATCGCGCGGCCGGGCTCCACGGAGATCCGGGGCGCCTTGAGCCCGGCGCTCTCGCACTCCCGCGCCACGATCTCGGTGAGGGCCTTGGCGATCTCGTGCGGCTCGCGCGGGTCGTCGGCGGAGGTGTAGGCGATGCCGAGGCCGCCGCCGAGGTCGATCTCGGGCAGCTCGACGCCGTGCTCGTCGCGTACGGCGGCCAGCAGCCGGATCACCCGCTTGGCGGACACCTCGAAGCCGGCCATGTCGAAGATCTGGGAACCGATGTGCGAGTGGACACCGAGCAGGTCGAGGCTCTCGTGCCCGAGCGCCCGCCGCACGGCCTCGGCGGCGGACCCGTCGGCGACGGCGATGCCGAACTTCTGGTCCTCGTGCGCGGTCGCGATGAACTCGTGCGTGTGCGCTTCCACGCCCACGGTCACGCGGATCTGCACGGGCTGGCGCACGCCCAGCTCACGGGCGATGTGCGCGACGCGGGCGATCTCCTGGAAGGAGTCGAGCACGATGCGGCCGACTCCGGCGGTGACGGCCCTGCGGATCTCGCTCTCCGACTTGTTGTTGCCGTGGAAGGCGATCCGCTCGGCGGGCATCCCGGCGGCGAGGGCGGTCGCCAGTTCCCCGCCGGAACACACGTCCAGGTTCAGCCCCTCTTCCTTCAGCCACTTCACGACGGCCTTGGAGAGGAACGCCTTGCCGGCGTAGAAGACGTCCGCGTCCTTGCCGAAGGCGTGCGCCCAGGCGCGGCAGCGGGCGCGGAAGTCCTCTTCGTCGAGGAAGTAGGCGGGCGTCCCGAACTCCTCGGCCAGCCGGGTCACTTCCATCCCGCCGACGCAGACCACCCCGTCGTCGTTGCGGGTGACGGTGCGCGCCCAGACCTTCTCGTCCAGCACGTTCAGGTCGGCGGGCGGCGGGGCGTAGTGGCCCTCGGGCAGGACGTCGGCGTGGCGGGGCCCGGCGGGGTGCGCGGAACGGCTCATCGGAATCTCTCTTCGCGGGTCACAGGAAGTCGGGGGCGTCTACGCCGAGCAGGGCCAGGCCGCCGGCCAGCACCGTCCCGGCGGCTTCGGCGAGGGCCAGCTGGGCACGGTGGGCGGCCGAGGGTTTCTCGTCCCCTCGGGGCAGGACGTGGTGCTGGTGGTCGAGGAGCGCGTCGGCGACGGCGACGAGGTGCCGGACGAGCCGCTCGGGGGCCCGGTGGTGCGCGGCGGCTTCGAGGACGAGCGGATACTCGGCGATCAGCCGCACCAGCTCGCGGCCCCCCGTCCCCCCACCCTCTCCCGGCTCGGCGTCGAACCCGAGCTGCTCGGCGTTGCGGCTCAGGGCGCGGGCGCGGGAGTGGGCGTACCGCACCCGGAAGAACTCGTTGGACTCGTCCTGGACGAGGAGGCCGGGCGTGAAGGCGGGAGTCTCCCGGGCCGGGACACCGACCATGGCCCAGCGGGCGGCGTCCTGCCCGTAGGCGGCGATCACGTCACCGTCACGGCGGGCGACGGGCGCCACGGCCATCGCCGCGCGCTCCTGCCCGTACGACTGCCCCTGCGAGGCCGCGATCCGCCCGGCGGCCTCGCGCACGGCCCGCTCGCGCGGCCCGACGGAGGGGGCCCAGCAGAAGGGGTCGGCCGCACGGCCGCCGGCGGCGTACCCGTACCGGACTCCGGCGCCCAGCACCTCCCGTACGAGGGCGGCCTCGGAGCGGGCGGCGAGGGTGAAGTTCAGGAACCCGGCCCCGGTGACGTCGACGCGCGCGATCCCGGGCTCCTCGGCGAGCAGCCGGGCCAGCACGTCGGCCACGTCGCGGGGGGCGCGGGCGGCCCCCTTGGCCACCTGGAAGGCGACGGGGGTGGCGTACTCCCCCACCCCGCCGGGCCGCGTCCGCTCGACGACGACCCGCTCGGGCACGGAACCGGCGCCGCCCAGCTCACCGCCCTCGACGGCACGGCGTACGGCGTGTACGACGGCACGAGAGAGGTCGGCGGGGATCACGTCGCCCAGCCTAGGGGAGAAGCCGCATCGGCCCGCACCGGGTTTCGCCATGTGAACAAACACCCGGAACACCCCCGGCCGGGCCCCCTGTAAAGAGGCGCCCTCACACCCCTCTGCCGGCCGACGCACCCTTGCGCTCACGGCGGTCCTTGCGCTCGACGAGCCTGCGCACGATGCGCACCAGCTCGGCGGGCTCGAAGGGCTTGGCGAGGAACGCGTCCACCCCGGCGGCGATCCCGGCCTCGACCTCATGCTGGGTGCAGGCGCTCACGATGGCGACGGGCAGGTGCCGCGTCCGCGGGTCGGCCCGCAACTGCGCGGCGGCCCCGAACCCGTCCAGCCGGGGCATGACCACATCAAGGGTGATCGCGTCGGGCTGCACCCGGTGCACGATGTCCAGACACTCGGCACCATCGCTCGCGGTCACGACCTCGAAGCCCTCCAGCTCGAGATTGACCTTGATCAGCTGCCGGATGACCTTGTTGTCGTCGACAACAAGCACCCGGCCCGAGGCGCCTGGCACAACTTGAGGGTAGGTCGCCCTAAGCCCCCGCGTCCGGGTTTTCGCCACTTCCACCCCCTCCGGGCGACCGACCTCCCTCTCCCGCCCAAATCCGTTCCTGATCACCCCACGGAAGCTGGTAGTGTTCAACCCGTCGCCGCACAGCGGACGACACGCCCCCGTAGCTCAGGGGATAGAGCAACGGCCTCCGGAGCCGTGTGCGCAGGTTCGAATCCTGCCGGGGGCACTTCGCAGGAAGTGCCCAAAGACCCCGCCATCAGCGGCAACGCTGAGACGGGGTCTTCGCGTATGTGCGGCCATGTCGGCCCCCGAGGCGGGGAGGCGGCCACAACTGTGCGGGGCGGCCCGGGGCACTCGGGCTCAGTGGCTTGCCGGTGGCTTGTCGATGTTGGCGTCGCTGCTGGCCCAGAGGTAGATGCGGGTGGTGCCGGGCTGGAACTCGTGCGCGTAGATCTTCGTGCAGAACTGGACCGCCTGGCCTTCGGGAGTCTTGGTGTCGCCGTGGCAGAGGCCGCCGATGCGCATGCCGTCGACGAAGGTCTCGGGCTCGGGCAGGCCGAGGTGGCTGAAGCCGTCGCTGCGGGTGTACCCCGGCTCCTTGGGGTGGGTGTTGCGGACCAATTGCGTGCCCTCCCGCTGCAGCGGCTTGAGGAATCGGTCCGCCTCGGCGGTCGTCACGGTGAAGGTGAGCAGCGCGACGTCGTACTGCACGTTGGAATTGAGGCCTGCCCGCCGGTCGGTGGCCGTCTCCGGTACCTGGAAGCCCATCGTCCTCGCCATCCACTCGGGGGTGACGTTCTGCTCCCAGCAGCAGTTCTTCTGCTCCTCGGTGGGGTGCGTGAGCTCGTACATGGACCACAGGACCAGACCGAGGACGCCCAGAACACACAGGCCCGTGAACGCCCAGGCGCCGAGGGCGAGACGCCGGTGCCAGGACCGGTTCGTGCTGCTCATCGGTCGATCTCGCCGCCGCCGTCGCGGGCGTGGCGGCCGGGGTCACTGCGCTCACCGGCCCGTCCCGGATCGTCGGGGGCTGGCAACGCCGCACCATTGCCCAGTTCGTAGTGCTTGACCGAACCGCTTCCCGCCATGTTGAACTCCTGGGCCAGGCCCACCTTGTGCTGCCGGCCCGGCTCGCCGTCCGGGATGCCGAAGCTCCAAATGTGCACGCCCTTGCCCTCGTCCCAGTTGTAGCGGTCCCAGACGTTGACCTGGTAGTCGAGCCCGACCTTCGGTTGGCCTCCGGCGCCCGGCACGACGGTCACCACCCCTGTCACGTTCGACCGGGCGGAGCCGACCGCGTAGAACCAGTTGGGGTCCGTCATCTGGGAGAAGGAGTAGTCCTCGTTCGGAGTCTCGACCGGTAGGACGACGGCCCGGCCACCGTTCCTCTCGTACTCCGCCAGCGCCTGCTCGCGCCATTGCGCCTCATGGGGCAGAAGATGGCGATGGCTCACATGGTTTTGGAAGTCGTCATCGTCGGTGAGCATTTTGTCGACGGGGAGCCTCATGGGGGTGCCGGTGTCGTCCAGGTAGTGCTTCATGTGGCGTGCCGCGTCGTTCATGTCGCCCCCGTCAGCGGCCACTACGAGCCCCTGCATCTTCATCCGGGTGCCCCAGTCGCCCCAGTCGGGATCCTCCGATCCGTGCTTGCCGGATCCACGGTCGGGTGCCACCCGCTTGACCGACGGGTTGAGGAGTCCGGCAGCGAGCAGGTCGCCCCTGTGGGCGGTCCACAGCTGCGCGCGGGCGTCGGGGCTGAGGGACTGCCACAGCCTGCGCAGCTCGGCCTGCTGGGCCGGCTTGGCGTCCCCGCCCAGGGCGGCCAGTTTCATGGCCCGCGGCAGCTGGTCCTGGTCCAGTGAGGTGTACTCGGCGTGGCCCGCGTCGTACGGGTCGGCTCCGTGCGAGGCACGCAGGGCGCGGGTGGCGGCCGCGTCCACCTCGGCCGCGTCGGTGACCATGCCGGTGAGCGTGTCGGCGTACCAGCGGACCATGTCCTCGGTGCGCCGACTGGGGCCCTTCGCATCGCAGACGGACGATTCCACGCGCACCCTGCCGCCACCGGCGTCCGACACCAGCAGCCCCGGGTCCGGCTCGGGATGATGGGCCGGGTCTCCCTGCCTCGCCTCGTCTGCCAGCTCTTTCGCCCGTTTCTGGATCCGGGTCAGCTCGGCGTGCGCGTCGGCGAGGACCGCGTGGATGCTCCTGGCCTCACGCTGGAGGTCGTCGACCTCCTTTGCCGCGCTGCGGACGAACTCCCGGGTGACGGTGGCGTTCGCCCCTTCCCAGCGGGCCGCCTCCGACTTCTTCACCAGGCCGTCGCGCACGGTGCCGTGCAGCTTGGCGAGTTCCTCGGCGGCCGTCTTCCACTCCGTGGCGGCTTCGTTCAGTTTGGCGAGGTCGATCGTCATCAGGTCGGTCCAGGTGAAGGTCACTTCACGTGCCTCTGGATCTCGGAGACCGACATGGCGGAACCGTCCCGGTGACGCAGGTCGGCGGCGATGGCCTCGTCGTCACGTGCGTGCGCCTGCTTGGAGTAGTCGAGGTGGTTGGAGATGTGCGCGTACATCTGCAGCACCGTCTTGACCTGCGAGTCCCAGGTGAAGAGGGTCACTGACAGCTCCGACCCCATGGCCAGGTTCTTCCCGGAGCACTCGGCCGCGGCCCGGGCGGTCGCCCCGGTGCCGGCGATGTCCGACTTCTTGCGCAGCTCGCCGTGGACGAGGAACGCCTCGTGCCCGACGGCCCCCAGGTCGTCCTGCGTGACGACCAGGTCGTACGGCGAACCGCTCCCCGCGGCGGCGCTCTGTTTGGCGGCTGCCCATTCCTCGTCGAACGACACCGAACCCTCCCCCTGGTGCGCGCGTCGGAAGAGTTCACCCTAACAACCCGCAGGACAGGGGCTGTTCGGTCAGCGGGCTTCCGGGGTGGGGGGTGCCGGGCGGCGGGAGAGGGTCAGGGTGAGGGTGGCTGTGGTGAGGGTGATGAGGCCGCCTGTGGAGAGGGCCCAGCGGGGGCCCCAGTGTTCTGCGAGCCAGCCCGTGAGGAGGGCGCCCAGGGGGGTGCCGCCCTGGAAGATCACCGTGTAGAGGGCCATCACGCGGCCCCGGTAGGCCGGGTCGGTGCCCAGTTGGACGCGGTGGTTCGAGGCCTGGGCGAAGTACATCATCGTGAAACCGGTCAGGGTCAGGAGCAGGCAGGCCGTGGTCAGGGTCGGGGCCAGGCCCGCGAGGGCCTCCGTCGCGCCGAAGGCCAGTGCCGAGCCGGTCACCACGAGGGCCGACGGGCGGCCGCGCCGGGCGGTGGTGGCGAAGGCGGCCAGCAGGGAGCCCGCCGCGAGGGAGCTGCTGAGCAGGCCGAAGGCGGTGGAGTCGGTGTGGAACTCCGTCTTGGCCATCAGCGGCAGGGTCAGCTGGAAGTTGAACCCGGCCAGGCCCACCACGCCGAGCAGCACCAGGGGCAGTACGAGGTCGGGCCGCCGGCCGACGTAGCGCAGGCCGTCCGCGACCCGGGGCCGGGCCGGCCGCTCCGCGGGGACGTGCAGTTCGGCCGGGCGCATCAGGGCGACGCTGGCGACCGTGCCGAGGTAGCTGACGGCGTTGATGAGGACGACGGCCGCCACGTCGAGGCGGGCGATGAGGAAGCCCGCGATCGCCGGGCCCACCACGCGGGCGACGTTGAAGTACGCCGCGCTCATCGCCGAGGCGTTCGGCAGGAGTTCGCCGCCGACCATCTCGCCGACGAACGAGATCCGGGTCGGCGCCTCCACCGCGTTGACGGTGCCCAGGGCCAGGGCGAAGAGCCAGATGTGCCAGAGCCGCACCTCGCCGAGGAGGATCCACAGGCCCAGCGCCAGCGCGAGCACCCCGGACGCGCTGTTGGCGAGCATCAGGAGGCTGCGTTTGCTGTGCCGGTCGGCGAGCCTGCCCCCGTACAGGGTCAGCAGGAGGACGGGCGTGAACTGCAGGGCGGTCACGACGCCCAGGGCGGTGCCCGAGTCGCCGGACAGTTCCAGGACCAGCCAGTCCTGGGCGATGACCATCATCCAGGTGCACGTGACGGAGAGGAGCTGTCCGAGGACGAACAGCCGGAAGTTGCGCACCGAGAGGGACTGGAAGGTGCGTCTCAAGGTCTCCACGGTCCGGCCGTTCCCCTTCCCCGTCCCCGGCGCCGCACGGGCTCGGCGGCACACCTGGGAACACGGTCGTCCCGCCCACTCGATTCTGTCTCGTGACGGGGTTCCGGCCACTTCCGGTGGTCCGTACGAGGGGGGAGGGGCGGGGTTGGTGGGTTTGGGGGGTGGGTGGGGGGGGGGGGCGGTCGTAGGGTGGTCGGACAGGCCGCATTGTGCCGCTGACCAGGGCCTTTGCGGGAAGGCAGCGCGTGGAGGATGGGGCGAGGCGGATGCGTGAGCTGGCGGAGACCGCACGGCAGTGGGTGGCGGAGGGGCGGGTCGCGTTCCTGGCGCGGCCGGTGACCGAGCAGGGGTTCGGGCCGCGGGATCCGGCCGGGGCCCTGCTCGTGGACGTGCGGGGCGAGTGCGTGGGGGCCCTGTACCGCGGGGTGTTCGACGCCGAGCTCGTCGCCGAGGCGGCGGCGCTGGGCGGGGGCGCGGGCGCGGAAGGGGCCCGGGTGTGCGAGCTGTCCGTCGGGGCGGGCGAGGCGGTGGAGGCCCGGCTGACCTGCGGCGGGCAGGCCGAGGTGCTGTTGCAGCCGCTCGCGGCGATCCCGGCCGAGTGGTGGGAGCTGCTCGGGACGGGGGCCGGGGTGGCGCTGGTGACCCGGCTGAACGAGGACGCCGACCGGGCGGAGAGCCGGGTCGTACGGGCCGACGGGACCGCCGGCGACGACGCCGAGCGCCGGGCCGGGGAGCTGCTCGGTACGCGCCGTCCCGGCCGGGACGCGCTGTACGGGGGGTCCGGGCTGGTGCTCGTGGAGGCGTACCCGTCGGCGCCGCACGTGGTGATCGGTGGGGCCGGGGAGCTGGCCGAGGTCATCGCGGCCCAGGCGGCGCTGCTCGGCTGGGAGGCGGTGGCCGTGGAGAGCGCGGCCGAGGCGGAGAAGGTGCTGAGCGCCCATCGGGACGCCGCCTGCCTGGTGCTGCTCAGCCACGAGCCGGACTTCGACGTGCCGGCCCTGCGGACGGCGCTCGCGCTCGGGATCCCGTACGTCGGTGCGCTCGGTTCGCGGCGGACCACCGCCCGGCGCCGGGAGGGGCTGCTCGCGGCCGGGGTCCGGGAGGCCGAACTGGCCCGGGTGCACGGGCCGATCGGGCTCGACCTGGGCGCCAAGACCCCGGCGGAGACGGCCCTGGCGATCTGCGCCGAGATCCTCGGGGTACTCGGCGGCCGGGAGGCGCAGGGCCTACGGGATTCCGACGGCCCGCTGCGGTGACGGACCGCCCGGGGGCGGTGACGGACCGGCGGGGTCGGTAGGGACCACCGGGCGTCCGGCCCGGGCGGGCGGACCGCTCTGGCCGGACGGGCCAGGCGGGGGGTCGCCGGCTGGTCGGGCGAACGGACGGACCGGACGGGCCAGGCGAGCCAGGCAAGGCGGCCGGGCCGGAGGGGCCGGACGGGGCGGCCGGGCCGGACGGGGTCGCCCGGCGCCGGCTGGCCGCTCCCCCGCGGTGCGAAGTTTCTGTGGGCCGATTGCATGAAATCAGACCAAACGCGGGAAAATAGGACGTATGAACACGACCCTGATCCCCCTCGCGGCGGACGCGACACTGGGCCAGATCGCATGGTTCCTCGTCGTCGGGCTCGGCGTCGTCGGCGTCCTGCTCGGCGGCTTCGCACTGGGCCGGAGGGTCCGCGACCACGAGCCACCGCCCCCCACCCCCGAGAGCCAGCCCCACCTGCCCGACGGCGGTGCGGTGTACGAGGTGCGCGAGGAGCGGGACTACGTCGAGATCCCCGAAGGCGGCCTGCGCCCCCACGAAATGCAGGGGTACGGAAACTTCGGCTCCCGCACCCACAGCCATCCGGACGACGCCCGCGCCGAACGGGAGTCCGGCTACGAAGTCCCCAAGGGGCCCGGACCCCACGTGCAGCCCGGGGCTCCCCCGAACGCGGGGCGCGGCGCCCACGCCTGAGAGCAGGACCACCGACCCCCGACCCCCGGCCTCTGACCCGCGGCCCCGCGGGTCAGAGGCCCGTCCGGAGCCGGAGCACCTCCGGCGGCGGATGCCGGGCCGAGCTGCGCCGGACCTCTGCGGCCAGGGGCGGGTCCAGCAGGCGGAACGGCACCTCGCCGAGCCCGATCGCGGTGACCGTGGCCGCGGCCGGGGCCGCCTCCCCGAGGGTGGCGACGGCCGCCGCCATCTCCGTACGCAGCCCGGCGGGCAGCGGGCTCGACACCACCGGCGCCTCGTCGTCCCCCGGCAGCACCAGGACCAGGGCCAGCGGGCAGCGCGGGGTGCCGGTGAAGCCGATCACGGCCGCGTCCGCGACGTCGGTGTGGCGCAGCTTGCGCCAGGAGCGCCGGCCCGCGGGGTAGCTCTCGTCGAGCCGCTTCACGACCAGGCCTTCGATGCCGCTGGCGGGCAGGGTCGCGTACCAGGTCTCGGCGAGCTCGGGGTCCGTGGTCATCGGCACCGGCTGGAGCGGCGGGCCCAGGGGCAGGAGGAGGTCGACCAGGAGGGCCCGGCGACGTTCGTAGGGGCGGGTCCGGACGTCGAGCCCGGCCAGTTCCAGCACGTCGAAGGCGGCGTACGAGGCCGGCAGGCGTTGCGCGAGCACCGCCGCGCGGGCCGCGCTGGCGGCCGCGGCGCGCCGCTGGACCAGTGCGAAGTCCGTACGGCCCGCGTGCCACACCACCACCTCCCCGTCCAGTACGGTCCCGGCGGGCAGTTGCCGGGCGGCGGCGGCCAGGTCGGGGAAGGCGGCGGTCACGATCCGGCCGGAGCGGGCCTGGAGGACCACGTCCTGCGCGGTGCGCACGACGACGAGGCGGTGACCGTCGAACTTCGGCTCGTACGCCAGTCCGGCCCCGCGCGGCAGGGTCCGTACGGCTGCGGCCAGTGCCACGCGGATCATGGCAGTCTCCCCGCGCGGGCGGGGTCGGTCAGGGGGGCCAGCAGGTCGCCGTCGCGGGCCAGCCGGGGCGCCATGTCGTCGGCGAGGAACACCAGGTCGGCGGCGGTCCGGCAGCCCTCGACCTCCTCCCAGGTGACGGGGGCGGAGACGGTGGGCAGCTCCCGCGCGCGCAGGGTGTAGGGGGCGGCGGTGGTCTTGGCGGCGGCGTTCTGGCTGTGGTCCACGAACACCTTCCCGGGGCGCAGGGCCCGGGCCATCCGGTGCAGGACCAGGCCGGGGAGGGCGGCCTCGGCCTCCTGGGCGAGGGTCTTGGCGTACGCGGACACGCGCGCCGACGGGGTCGGCTCGATCGGGACGGCCAGGTGCAGGCCCTTGGAGCCGGAGGTCTTGGCGTAGGCGTCGAGGCCGTCGGCGGCGAGGCGCCCGCGCAGCCAGCGGGCGGCGGCGCAGCATTCGACGACGGTGGCGGGCGGGCCGGGGTCGAGGTCGAAGACGATCCGGTCGGCGACGGCTGGGCGGCCGGCCGTCCACTGGGGGGTGTGGAACTCCACGACGAGGTTCGCGGCCCACATGAGGGTGGGCAGGTCGCCGACGACCACCTGTTCGGCCCCCGCGTCCTCGGAGCGGGGCACGGGGGTGGTCCTCACCCAGGCGGGCGTACCGGGCGGCGGGTTCTTGGTGAAGAAGAGCTGTCCGTCCGGACCGTCGGGATAGCGCAGGAAGGAGACCGGGCGGTCGCGGATGTGCGCGAGGAGGGAGTCCGCGACCGTGGCGTAGTAGTGCAGCACCTCGCCCTTGGTGAAGCCGGTCCGCGGGTACAGGACCTTGTCCAGGTTGCTGAGCGCGATGCGACGCCCCTCCACCATGGTGATCGGCGTCATACGATGAGATTGCCACGAATCAGGAGGAACCGTGCGATCCATTTGGAACGGGGCGATCTCCTTCGGCTTGGTCAGCATTCCGATCAAGCTCGTCAACGCCACCGAGAGCCACTCGATCTCCTTCCGTCAGATCCATGTGAGCGACGGCGGCCGGGTCCGCTACCGCAAGGTGTGCGAACTCGACGGTGAGGAGGTGCCGGCCGCCGAGATCGGCAAGGGGTACGAGGAGGCCGACGGGTCGATCGTCCCGATCACGGACGAGGACCTGGCGCGGCTGCCCATCCCGACCGCGAAGACGATCGAGATCGTGTCGTTCGTGCCGGCCGAGGAGATCGATCCGTTGCAGATGGACGCCGCCTACTACCTCGCGGCGAACGGCGCCACGGCGGCGAAGCCGTACACGCTGCTACGGGAGGCGCTGAAGCGGAGCCGGAAGGTGGCGATCGCCAAGTACGCGCTGCGCGGGCGGGAGCGGCTCGGCATGCTGCGGGTCGTCGACGACGTGATCGCCATGCACGGGCTGCTGTGGCCGGACGAGATCCGGCAGCCGGAGGGCGTGGCCCCCGAGGCGTCGGTGACCGTACGGGAGGCCGAACTCGATCTGGCCGACGCCCTGATGGCCACCCTGGGCGAGGTGGAGATCGCCTCGCTGCACGACGACTACCGCGAGGCCGTGGAGGCCATGCTCGCGGCGAAGACGGGCGAGGGGTTCGAGCCGGCCGAGGCGGTGGTGGAGCCGGCCGGCGGCCAGGTGATCGACCTGATGGCGGCGCTGGAGAGCAGCGTACGGGCGGCCAAGGCCTCCCGGGCCGGGGGTTCCGGGGAGTCCGCGGAGTCCGCGGCGGAGGCGGAGGTGACGCCGATCCGCGGCCGCAGGACGCCGGCGGCGAGCGCTCCCGCGCCCAAGGCGGTGGGCGGGAAGAAGTCGACGGCGTCGACGGGCACCGCGAAGAAGACGGCGGCCGCGAAGAAGACCGCGGCCGGGGGGAAGAAGAGCACCGCCACGGCCAAGGGCGCGGCCGGTACGAAGTCCGGGGCCGGGGCCCGGGCCGGGGCCCGCAGTACCAAGTCCGCCTCCGCCGCCGGCGCCAAGTCGGCCGGTACCGGCCGGGCTTCGGCCGCCGGCGCCACCGCCGGCGCGGGGGCCGCCAAGAAGGCGGCGCCCCGCAAGCGGAGTTCGGCCTGAGGGGGTCGCACCGAGGGGTGCGCGCTATGGGGCCGACCAGGTGGACCGGGTGCGGGCCAGGGTGAAGAGGGCCTCCACGTCAGGGAGTTTGAGGGTGGCGGGGGCGGCCGTCAGGACGGCGGCCGCGGTGGCGGACTGGAGGACGAGGACGTCCCGGACCGTCGGGGCCACGTCGATGCGGGAGGCGTCGGCGAGGGCCAGGACGGGAGTGACCTGGGCGGTCAGCGCCCGGGCCGTGCGGGCCGCCGCCCTGCGGATCCATCGCGGGTCCGGTCGGGGCTCGGCGCGGCCCACCGTCAGCAGCAGGTCACCCACTTGGGCGCGCTGGCGGCGCCCCGCGACCGTGCGGACGGCGAACACGCCGGCCGGCCCGACGAGCAGGTGGTCCAGCATCCCGAGGCCGGGCAGCGGGACGTCGTGCAGGGCCCGCCAGTCCTCTTCCTCCAGGGCGTCGAGCTCCGCCCCGATCCGCTGCCGCGCCTGGAGTTCCTGCCGCATCCGGTGCCGGGCCCTGCTGCCGGGCGAGCCGTACGCGAGCTCGCCGAGCAGGGTCTCGCCGGGGCGGTTCGGGGCCAGATCCAGGTCGGGCGGCAGGGTGAGCCGGAGCAGTTCGGCAGGGGTGGGGACCGGCGGCGGCCCGATGGTCCAGTCACCGCTCAGGTACGGGCGCAGGGCCGCCAGGACCGCCGCGCGCTGGTCGTCCTCAAGGACGCTGATCCGGTTGGTCCGCCGGTCGTACCAGGCCACCGCGTGGCCGTCGGAACCGCTGACGTAGAGCCGGCCGCGCCCCGGCCGGCCGCTCGGAAGCACCTTGAGTCCGCTCATCGGCCTCACCCCCGCCGTCCATGTGAGCAGCCGGCGCCGCCCACGGCAATCCCTCCGTTGTGTAACAGCTCCGTCGGCTCCTTGCGGCCTGCCTGTTACAAGAACAGTGCTCCCTCGCAACGGCCGGCGCCTATTTTTATGGCGCCCGGACCCTCCGGGCCGCCCCGACCGACGCCGAAGGAACCCCGTGAGTACCGTCAGCCGCCGCTCGACCGTTCGCGCCGCCGCCGTGACCGCATGCGTCGCCGGTCTGCTGGCGCTGCCCGCGGCCACGGCGTTCGCCGAGGGCAGGCCGGCGTCCGGGGCGCAGCGGACGCTGGTCAAGAGCATCTTCCTGGCGGACGGCCGCTCCACCGCGAAGGTGTACCGCCTCGCCAAGGACGCGTACCAGGCCGACATCCTGCGCTCGGGCACCACGGTGGCCACGCTGACCAGCCGGGACGGCTCCACCGGTTTCGGCGGGTCCGGCGAGCTGCACGCCGCGCTGCGGCCGGACGGGCGGCTGTCCTCCTGGGTCGGCGAGACCCGCCCGCAGGACGGCTCCCACGCGGTGGCCGGTGACGGGCACAAGACCGGGACCCGGCACGGGAGCGGTGGGGGCGACGGCCGGGTGCTGCCCGCCTCCACGGAGGACGGTGGCGGGCGGGGCGCTACGGGTACCGGGTCGGGCACCGGCACCGGCACCGCGCAGGCCTTGCGGCTGCACTCGCTGGCCGACGGGCCCGGCGACGGCGTGCTGCTGCTCGCCGCGGGCGGCGGGATCGCGGCCGTGGGCGCGGCCGGGCTGGGCTTCGCCATGCTGCGGCGGGGGCGGACGGACGGCTGAGCGGGGCCGGGGGCCGGTGAGGGCCGCCGGCGGGGAGTCCACACCTCGGACCGGGCGGCAAAAGGGACGTACCTCTGCATAAGGTTGCTTCGGCCGGAATCGGTCGTACGCAATCCACAGGAAGGCCCTCCACCGTGCGAATACCGCCGTCGCGTGCGGGTGCCGCCCTGCTCGGGCTGCTGCTGCCGCTGCCGCTGCTCGCGGGCTGCGGGAACACCGGCGGGCTCGCGGCCGCCGGGCCCACCCCGACGGCGAGCGGACCCGTACACCTGTGGCCGGAGCGGGCGGGCGCCGAGGTCCCGCCCGCCGATCCCGGGGGCGCGCCGCCCGAGTACGTACAGGGCCTGCCACGGGTCGTCGGCCAGAACGTGCACGACGTCGACCCGGTGGCGCTGGTCCAGGCGGAGCTGCGGGCGCGGCCCGGGCTGGTGACGGGGCCCGACGGGATGCCCGCGGAGACCGCCGCGGCGATCATGGCGTGCGGGACCGCGGGCGAGGACCCGGGGCGCTGCCCGGTGCGCCGGCCGTATTACCGGGACCTCACCGGGAACGGCAAGGACGAGGTCGTGGTGGGCATCGAGTTCCCGGACCGGATGATGTCCGTACGGGTCTACACCGCGGACCCCGACGGCCGGCTCAACCGCATCATGGCGACCACCCAGACCGTCGTCGCCGTCGAGCTGGCCGGACGGGACGTGATCCTGCGGGTGCCGAGCGGCAACCCGGGGTACGAGCTGATCACCGCCTGGTCCTGGGACGGCAAGCAGAGGACGATGCTGCCGGCGCGGGAGCAGATCGTACGGGTGCCCGCGCCGCCGCGGCCGTCCGCCGGCGGCGCGTCATGAGGCGGGTGCTGCCCGCGTGGACGGCCACGCTGACCTGGAAGTCGGCGTGCTTCATCGTGGTGATGTGCTGCTCGCTGGCGGCGGTGCTGGGCGTACTGGTGCACGCCGAGGTGACCCGGCAGACCGTCGCGGCCGCGCGGGAGAAGGCGCTGGCCAAGCTGCACGACGCCGCTGCCGCCTACGAGGCGGGCGAGGCGCTGCCACCGGATTCGGGCATCGATCCGGCGGGGCTGCCGCCGGAGCTGCGGGCCCTGGCGGTGAGCGGGCAGCGGGCGACCGTCGTCGCGGACCGCCTGGGGCAGCCCGTGATGTGGGCCGCCGCCCCGGCGGACGGGCGGGCGCTGGCCACCGCGATCGAATACGGGCAGAGCGCGCGGACGATCCGGGGGCTGGACAACGCCATCATCGGCTCCTCGGTGCTGGCCATCGGCGGGACGCTGCTGGTGGGGGCCTTCGCCGTGACCCGGGTGACGCGCAGGCTGCACCAGACGGCGACGGTCGCCCGGCGGATCACCGGCGGCGACCTGGACGCGCGGGTCGGCGACCGGCGCACGACCGATCCCTCGCGGCACCAGGACGAGGTCTCCACGGTGGCCGGGGCGCTGGACACGATGGCGGGCACGCTCCAGGCGAAGCTGCTGAGCGAGCAGCGGTTCACGGCCGATGTCGCGCACGAGTTGCGGACGCCGCTGACCGGGTTGCAGGCCGCGTCGGAGCTGCTGCCGGAGGGGCGGCCGACGCAGCTGGTGCGGGAGCGGGTGCGGACGATGCGGCAGCTGACCGAGGACCTGCTGGAGATCTCCCGGCTGGATTCGGGGAGCGAGCGGGTGGATACCGATCTGCACCAGCTGGCGCGGCTGGCGCGGAGGGTGGTGCGGGCGTCGGGGACGGACACGGAGGTCGTGGTCGTCAGGGACGCGCACGTGGAGACGGACCGGCGGCGGCTGGAGCGGGTGCTGGGGAACCTGGTCGCGAACGCGCACAAGCACGGGCGGGGGCCGGTGGTGGTGACGGTGGACGGGCCGGTGGTGACCGTACGGGACCACGGGGACGGGTATCCGGAGTACCTGCTCGCGCACGGGCCGCAGCGGTTCCGGAGCGGGGGGAAGGGGAAGGGGCACGGGCTGGGGCTGACGATCGCGGTGGGGCAGGCGGAGGCGATCGGCGCGGGGCTGGAGTTCCGGGGGGCGGAGGGGGGCGGGGCGCTGGCGGTGCTGAGGTTGCCGTAGCCCTGGCCGGGCCGTTGCCCTGGCCGGGCCGTTGCCCTGGCCGGGCGGGGTCGGGGGTGGCCGGGGTCGGTGCCGGGGCGGGGTGTCGTCCGGGACTGCATGATTTATGGTGCCCTGTCCGGGCCTCCAGTGGCCTGTCGGCACCTCGCGCCAACAAATCACGTTTTACGTCCCGGCCAACACCCCACCCCGTCCCCGCCCCCGGCCGGGGCACATTTCCACCCTGGCCAGGTGAAATCCAGCCTCGCCGGCGTTTGAGGCGCGGGGGTCCGGGGGCTGGCCCCCGGCAGGCGGCCCGCACGAAATCCAGCCCCGCCGGCGTTTGAAGCGCGGGGGTGCGGGGGCTGGCCCCCGGCAGACGGCCCGTACACCGACAGCCCCGCAGGGTTACGGCTTCGGGGGTTTGGTCCACGGCCAGCGCGGCTTCGGTTTGCGGCCCGTCGGGGTGAAGGCGTACTTCCAGCCCTTCTGGAGCCCCAGCCGCTTCGAGTAGCCCGCCGGGACCCGTTCGTACAGCAGGACCGTCGGGAGGCCGCCGTCCGGGGCCGGGACCGGGATCTCGTACCACTTCGGGGGGTGGCCGGTCGGGCCGAGGAGGATCGGGAGGACCCGGCCGTCCATGGGGCCGCCCTCGAAGGGGGTCGGTTCGCTTCTCACCCCACCAGTGTCACAGCAGGTGGGCCGCCTCGGAGACCACCGGGATCACGCGGCGGGCGAGGACGCCCACGGGGCCGTCGGCCGACTCCAGGGCCAGGGCGGCCCGGGCGGCGGACGCCGTTTCGGGGTCGGTGGCGGCGGTGGCGGTGAGGAGGGCGATGAACTGGTCCAGGAGCCAGTCGCGCAGCTCGCCGGCCTCCGGCTGCCTGCCCTCGTCGATCCAGATCAGGGAGGCCGCCTCGACTGCGGTGATCCACGTGCGGACCATCATCCGCAGCCGCGGCCCGGGCGTGGGGACGCCGAGGTGGACGAGGATCTGGTCGGCGGCCGCGCGGCGGATGCCGTCGACGGTGGCGGTGGTGCGGGAGGTCTCGACGACGCTGCCGCCCTGGAGGAGGGCGGAGAAGCCGGTGTGGTGTTCGTCGACGAAGGCGAGGTAGCGGTCCAGGGCACGGGAGAGCCGTTGGGTGAGGGGACCCTGCTGGGGCTCGGCGAAGCAGAGTTCGAGGACGTCGGCGGCGGAGCGCAGGGCGGCCTCGTAGAGCTGCTGCTTGCCGCCCGGGAAGTAGCGGTAGACCAGCGGCCGGGAGACCCCGGCGGCCTCCGCGACGTCGTCGAGGGAGACCTCCTCCGGTGCCCGGTGCGCGAACAGCGACAGGGCCGCGTCGAGGAGTTGGGCCCGCCGCTCCTCGACGCTCAGCCTGCGGTACGCGCGTACGGTCATGCACGCAGGGTAGACGACGCCCCTCAGGCCAGGAGGCCGGAGCTCTTCCACAGCCGGCGGCCGACTCCGCGCAGTACGCCGATGTCGTCGAGGAAGTCGGTGAGCCGTTTGGCGCCGGTCTGCATGACCTCCCGGCGGTGTCCGCTGGCCTTGACCTGGGCGACGGCTTCGCGCCGGTCCAGGCCGATGTTGTCGTAGACCTGGGGGTTGACGAAGGCCAGGGAGAAGACGCGGGCGGCCTCCCCGCAGCTGATCCGGGTGAGTTCCTGCTCCCAGCGCGGGGCGGTCAGCATCTGGCGGCGCAGTTCCTCGCGGGCGTAGCGGACGTGGCGGGCCTCCTCGATGACGTGGATCCGGGTGACTCCGCGCACCAGGGGCTGGATCCGCTCGTCGGGGAAGGTGAGGCGCTGCATCCAGTCGAGGATCTCCTCGCCGAGGAGGGTGCAGGCGAAGGAGCCGGGGGTGGTGGAGACCGTCTTGAGGATGCGGGCGAGGTTGTGGTTGACCCGGGAGACGGGGTAGGCCGGGGTGCCGCTCTCGCGGATCATGCGGGCGAACATCATGGAGTGGCGGCACTCGTCGGCGATCTCGGTGAGTGCGTAGCGGACGTGGTTGCTGGTCAGGGACTTGTCGTAGATGTGGCGGACCAGCAGCTGCATGAGGATGATCTCGAACCAGATGCCGAGGGAGCCGAGGGCGGCGGCTTCGTGGCGGGAGAGGTCGATGCGCTGCTCCTCGCCCATCTTCTTCCACAGCGGGGTGTCGTAGAGGGAGAGCAGTTCGGGCGGCCAGTAGTACTTGCCCTCGATCGGCGGGGCGTCCCAGTCGAGTTCGCGGTCCGGGTCGAAGGAGTGCTTCGCGGAGGATTCGAGCAGTCGTTCCGCGACCTGCTCGCGGTCCTTGAGCAGGCCGAGGGCGTCCCTCAGCGCGGCTCGTTCCGTCACTGTCGTCATGGCTTCGGGCACCTCGCGGTCGGGTTACCTGCGGTCACCTCTTATAAGACTGCCTGTCAGCAAGGGCGTCAATCCCTCGCGCACGACTTGTTGACCCCGCGTCTACCAACGTGTGACGCTGCCAACCACCGCATCCCGCACGGCAGTCGAGGAGGCGTCAGTGTCGACGCACGAGCTCTACACCACAGCCCCGGGCGAGGGCGTCTGGCAGGTCCCCGCCACCGGTTCGGCCCGCTTCGGCTGGGAGTACGACGGAGGCCGCGAACGTCTCCTCGCGCTCTACCGGAAGGGCAAGGACAAGCAGTGGGACGGCGCCAAGCGCATCGACTGGGGCATCGAGGTGGACCCGTACGATCCGCTCGGCACCCCCGACGAGGTGCTGACCCTCTACGGCACCCGCCACTGGGACAGGATGACCGACCGGGACAAGGGCGAACTGCGCCGGCACTACAGCGCGTGGAACTTCAGCCAGTTCCTGCACGGCGAGCAGGGCGCCATGGTGTGCGCGGCGCGCATCGTGGAATCGGTGCCGGACCTGGACGCGAAGTTCTACTCGGCCACCCAGACCATGGACGAGGCCCGGCACGCCGAGATCTTCGGCCGCTTCCTGCACGAGAAGGTCGGGATGCTCTACCCGATCAACGACAGCCTCCAGGGACTGCTCGGGGACACCCTGCGCGACTCCCGCTGGGACATGCCGTACCTGGGCATGCAGGTGCTCATCGAGGGCCTGGCGCTGGCCGCGTTCGGCATGATCCGCGACACCACCGACAAGCCGCTGCCCAAACAGATCCTGGCCTACGTGATGCAGGACGAGGCCCGGCACGTGGCCTTCGGGCGGATGGCCCTGCGCGACTACTACAAGCAGCTGACCGACGCCGAACTGCGCGAGCGCGAGGAGTTCGTGATCGAGGGCTGCTACCTGATGCGCGACCGGCTGCGCGGGGTCGAGGTCCTGGAGAACTTCGGCATACCCCGGCGGGAGGCGGAGGAGTACAGCGAGCAGTCGGAGTTCCTGCACCTGTTCCGCAAGCTGCTGTTCAGCCGGATCGTGCCCTGCGTCAAGGACATCGGACTGTGGGGCGAACGGCTCCAGAAGGCCTACCTGGACATGGGGGTCTTCGACATGGGCGACGCCAATCTGGACCTCCTCATGAGCCAGGACGAGGAGCTGGCCGAGTCCCTCGACCGCGAACGCTTCGCGGCGGAGGAACAGGAGCGCGTGGCGGAGGTGGCCGCCGCCGTCAGGGAGGGCGCCAAGGAGGCCGAGGGGGCCGCCGGCTAGCGCGGGACCGGTGGGTGCGGGCCGCCCGCGGCGGTTCAGCGGGTGGACAGGGCGGCCTCCATCACCGCCCGCGCGATCGGCGCCGCGGCGCCGTTGCCGCTGATGTCCCCGCGGACCGCCGACGCGTCCTCGACCACCACGGCCACCGCCACCGCCGGCTGCGGAGCGCCCTTCGCCCGGGCCCAGGAGATGAACCAGGCGTACGGGGTACCGGCGTTGCCGACGCCGTGCTGCGCCGTGCCGGTCTTGCCGCCGACCTGCGCGTCCTTGATCGCCGCGTTGCGCCCGGTGCCGTTCTCGACGACCTTCACCATCAGCTCCTGCATCCGCAGCGCCGTGGCCGGGCTCATCGCGCGGCCCAGGGTGCGCTGGTCGGTGCGCCGCACCTGCGAGCCGTCGCCCCGGGTGGTGCGGTCCACCAGGTAGGGCGTCTTGATCTCCCCGCCGTTGGCGACCGCCGCCGCGACCATCGCCATCTGGAGCGGGGTGGCCTTGGTGTTGAACTGCCCGATCGAGGAGAGCGCCAGCTGGTCGGGGCTCATGTCGGTGTCGAAGTTCGACCGCGACACCCAGGAGGGGACCCGCAGTCCGTCGTCGTTGAACCCGAACCGGTCCGCCGCCTCCGCCATCCGGCGCAGGCCGACCCGCACCCCGATCTTGGCCATCACCGTGTTGCAGGAGAACTGCACCGCCTCCGCCATCGAGGCGTCCTGGCAGCCCGTGCCGGCGTTCGGGAGCAGGGTGCTCGTACCGGGGAGCGGGTACGGGTCGGGGGTCTCGGTCGGCGCGTCCACGTCGGTGACCACGCCGGAGTCGAGGGCCGCGGCCGCCGTCACGATCTTGAAGGTGGAGCCGGGCGGGTAGGTCTCGCGCAGCGCCCGGTTCAGCATGGGCTTGGCAGGGTCCGCGTTCAGCCGCCGCCAGGCCGCCTTGACCTTCGCGCCGGTACCGGAGAGCAGGCCGGGGTCGTAGGAGGGGCTGCTCACCAGCGCCAGGATCCGGCCCGTCGCCGGTTCCACGGCCGCAACCGCGCCCCGCTTGCCGCCCAGCCCCCGGTACGCGGCCCGCTGGACGGCGGCGCGCAGGGTGGTGACGGCGTTGCCGCCGCCGGGGCGGCCGCGCGAGAGCTCGTACCAGAGGGGGAAGGCGGACAGTCCGGGATCGGTGCCGGACAGGACGGCGTCCTCGGCGCGCTCGACGAAGCTGGTGCCGTACGTCTGGGAGGAGAAGCCGGTGACGGGGGCGTAGAGCGGGCCGTCGGCGTACGTGCGCTCGTAGCGCAGGAGCTGGCCGCTGTCGCGGGAGCCGGTGACGGGCTTGCCGTCGACCAGGATCTCCCCGCGCGGTTCGGCGTAGCGCTGGACGGCGGGCCGCTTGTTGGCCGGGTTCGCACCGTAGGCGGCGGCCTCCCAGACCTGCACCCGGGCGACGTTGACCAGCAGGGCGAGGAGCAGCAGGGCGCAGAACCACGCGCACCAGCGGATGTAGCGAATCATCCGGCCCCCTCCCCGGCGCTCTCGGCGGGACGGGGGCGTCGGGCGTTGTCGCTGAGCCGGACCAGCAGCGCCACGATGATCCAGTTGGTGACGACCGACGAGCCGCCCTGGGCGAGGAAGGGCATGGCCATGCCGGTCAGCGGGATCAGGCCGGTCACGCCGCCCGCGATGACGAAGACCTGGAGGGCGATGATCGAGGCGAGCCCGGTCGCGAGCAGCCGCCCGAAGGGGTCGCGCAGGGCGAGCCCGGCGCGGAAGCCCCGGGACACGAGGAGCCCGTAGAGGAGCAGGATCGCGGTGAGGCCGACGAGGCCGAGCTCCTCGCCGGCGGTGGCGAGGACGAAGTCCGACTTGGCGGCGAAGCCGATGAGGAAGGACTGGCCGTGGCCGAGGCCGGCGCCGAGGAGGCCGCCGGCGGCGAAGGAGAAGAGGGACTGGGCGAGCTGGCCGGGGCCCTCGCCCCGCTCGATGGAGGCGAAAGGATTCAGCCAGTCGTCGACGCGGCCGTGCACGTGCGGTTCCAGGGTCCCGACGGCGTAGGCGCCGAGGGCCGCGAGGACCAGCCCGATGGCGATCCAGCCGATCCGTCCGGTGGCGGTGAACAGCATGATCACGAAGAGGCCGAAGAACAGGAGCGAGGTGCCGAGGTCCCGCTCCAGGACCAGCACGCCCACGCTGAGCAGCCAGATCGCCAGGATCGGGCCGAGCACCCGGCCGGGCAGGAGGCGCAGCTTCCAGAAGATCCGGCGACCGGTGAGGGCGAGGGCGGTGCGGTTCGCGGCGAGGTACGCGGCGAAGAACACGGCGAGCAGGATCTTGGCGAACTCCCCCGGCTGGAAGGAGAGTCCCGCGAAGCGGATCCAGATGTGGGCGCCGTTGACGGCCGGGAAGAGGACGGGGACGAGCATCAGGGCGAGCGCGGCGGCGACCGAGAGGTAGGCGTACTTCTGGAGCGCGCGGTGGTCGCGCAGCCCCGCGACGACGAGGACGAACAGCACCACCCCGAGGGCCGACCAGCGCAACTGGTCGCCCGCGCCGCTCTCGCCGGGGGTCGCGAGGTCGAGCCGCTGGATGAGGACCAGGCCCAGGCCGTTGAGCAGCACGGCGATCGGGAGCAGGAGGGGATCGGCGTAGGAGGCCCGGAACCGGACGGCGAGGTGCGCGAGCAGGGCGGCGGCGGCGAGGCCCCCGGCGTAGCGGCCGCCGGGGCGGGGGAGGTGGCCGGTGTCCGCGAGGCCGACGTAGAGGTGGCCCAGTACGGAGATCAGGACCGCACCGGCGAGCAGCGTCAACTCGATGCCCCGGCCCTTGGGGGTCCGGGCATCGGGGGGCGGGGGCGGAGCGGGCTCCGTCACCCTCGCCGTCAGAGCGGTCATACGGGGAAACGTAGCAAGGGTGGGGCTGGTATGTCCGCTTATGTCATAGTGTGCCGAAGAGTCGTCATAAACGGTCAGGAGTAGGGAGCCCCGGCGCATGGGACCTGTGGAATTCATCGTCCTGGCCTTCCCGGAGGAGCAGCTCCGGGTACCGGCCGTCGAGGCCGTGATGGGGCTGCGCAAGACCGGGGTGGTCCGGCTGATCGACGGCCTCGTCACGACGAAGACGGCCGGGGGCGAGGTGATGGCCGCGGAGTTCGACGAGTTCGTCGAGCTACGGGGCCTCCTGGCGGGCCGCGACGTGGCGCGGCTGATCGGCCCGGAGGACGTACGGGAGGCGGCGGAACTCCTGGACCGGGGCAGCTGCGCGCTGCTCCTGGTGGTCGAGCACGTCTGGGCGCAGGACGCGGCGGTCGCCGTACGGGCGGCGGGCGGACGGATCGTGGGGTCGGTCCGGATCCCGGCGGACCGGGTGGAGGTGGCGTGATGTTCATCCGGCCGGTCGGCGTCACCGTCTCCCCCGCACTCCGCCCACCGGGCCACCCACTGCTCCGCGGCCTCCTCCGCCGCGCGGCGGGCGCGGCGGAGTGGGCGACGGCGGAAGAGGGCGTGGCGGAGGAGAGCGTGGCGGAGGAATTGGAGGAGGCGCTGGAGGAGGGGGTCCGGCGGGAGTACGAGGTGGAGGCGGGGACCGAGGCCGAGCGGGAAGGGCCCGGCGCGCCGGAGGGGCCCGGCGCGCCGGAAGGCGGGGACGGGGGCGAGCCCCCGACCGAGGCGGAACCCCCGACCCACCCACCCGTGACCGGGCCCACCCTGGTGGCGGAGCTGACCCAACTCTCCGACCTGGCCCGTCAGGGCCTCCTGACCCCGGAGGAGTTCACCCTGGCGAAGGGGCGGTTGCTGCGGGGGTGAGGGGTCCCGCCTGGTCCGGATCAGGGAGGGTTTGGAGGTTTCCCGTCAGTCTCATCGTCCTTCCGCGTCGGGCCGGGCTGTCAAGGGCGCTCCTTCGTCGCGTCGCTTCGCGATGGCCTTCGGCCACCCTTGACAGGCCGACCCGCCACGGAATGCCAAAGACTGCCGGGAAACCCCCAAAAGAACGGTCACGGGGGAAGTGAGGGAGGGGCGGGTGGCGCAGTGATGCGAGACCCGTCTTCGCCCGGTCCCGGATTCCGGCCCCGAATGGGCATCGGTCCGAGGCCCGGGCCGGCCCAGACCACCCGACAGGACGATCAGGGCGTCCAACGAACCTCACGGGCGCGTCGGATCGCTACGCGCTTCGCCCGGCATAGCGTCCGGCGGCCGTCTGGGGCTGGACATAAGCCGCCCACGGCCGGGAGTCTCTGTCCCTCACGCGAGCGCGGGCCGTTTGTCCTTTTTGGGGTGCTGGATGGGCCCCGAAGGGGCTCTGATGGCGTCTCTCGGACTCTGCGGACGACTTTGTCGTCCGCAGAGTCCGACAGAGCCCTCAGGGGAACAGGAAAGGCCCCAGGCGGCCTTCAGCCGCCCGACAAGCGGGCCAATTACTCGCCGTGGGCGGCTTATGTCCAGCCACAGGCGGACGGCAGACGCTATGCCAGGCGAAGCGCGTAGCGATCCGATGCGCGTGGTGCCCGCCGGACGCTCTCGTCGCCGTGTCGGGCGGTCTGGCCGCCCCCGGCCCGGAATCTGATGGAAGTGGGGCCGCATCTCGGGTCCACCCAGGCGGGACGGCATGGGCATCCCTGAGACACCCGCACATCCACTCTTCCTCCCGGCCGTTTCCCTGGGGGCTTCCCGACAGTCTTTGGCATTCCGGGACGGGTCGGCCTGTCAAGGGTGGCCGAAGGCCATCGCGAAGCGACGCGACCGAAGGGAGCGCCCTTGACAGGCCGGCACGGCACGGAAGGACAGTGGACTGGCGGGACGCCCCCAGCCCTTCCCTGATCCCGGCCAAGGGTGCGCCGCCGCCCCCCGACCCCGCCCAACACCCCCACACCCCCACACCCCCACACCCCCAACACCCCCCACACCCCCACCCGGGTGACCCCGCCGTTCCGCCTCGGGGGTTACGGGGGTGGTACGTGGCAGCATCGGGCGGTGTCACGGAGGTGATTACATGACAAAACGACTGTTGCGGCTGGCCTGCCTGGCCGCCGTGCTCGTCGCTGCCGCCGGGCCGCCGCCCGTCGCGCGGGCCGAGCCCGTCGGGGAGTTGCTGACCCGGCTGCAGGGGCTGTACCAGCGCGCCGAGGAGGCCAGCGAGGCGTACAACGCCACCGAGGTCGCCCTCAAGGCCGGCCAGGACGAGGAGCGGCGGCTCACCGCCGAGCTCGGGCGGGCGCGTACCGCGCTCGGTGCCGAGAAGGCCACCGCCGGGCGGCTGGCCCGGGAGCAGTACCAGGGCACCCTCGGGCTCTCCCCGTACCTGCGGATGCTGCTCTCCGGCGACCCCCAGCAGGCCGTCGACCAGCGCCGGATCGCCGCCCGCCAGGGCGCCCGGCAGGCCGGGGTCGTGGCGCGGCTGGAGCGCGGCGAGCAGCGGGCCGACGCCCTGGCGGCGGCGGCCCGCAAGGCCCTCGACACCCAGCAGGGTCTCGTCGCCGAGCGCAGGAAGCAGCACGAGGAGGTGACGGGCCGGCTGAAGGACGTCGAGCGGCTGCTCGCGGCGCTGACCCCCGAGGAACTGTCGGGGCTGGACCGGCGCGAGGCGGCCGTCACCGCCGGGGCGCAGCGGGAGCTGGTGGACTCCGGCCGGCTGCCCGCCCGTACGGGGACGCCCACGGCGGCCGGTGGCGCGGCCCTGCGGTACGCGACGGCGCAGATCGGCAAGCCGTACGTGTGGGGCGCCGAGGGGCCGGGTTCCTTCGACTGCTCCGGGCTGACCTCGAAGGCCTGGGAGCACGCCGGGCGTTCCATCCCCCGGACCAGCCAGGAGCAGTGGGCGCAGCTCCCCCGGGTGCCGCTGGACCGGCTGCGTCCGGGCGACCTGGTGGTCTACTTCCCGAAGGCGACCCACGTGGCCCTGTACATCGGGGACGGGAAGGTGATCCAGGCGCCGCGTCCGGGTGCCACCGTGAAGGTGTCCCCCATCGCCGCGAACCCGTTGCTGGGGGCGGTGCGGCCGGATCCGGAGGGGGTCCCGCTGGCGGAGTTCACCCCGCCGCCGCTGCCCGAGGGCGCGACGGCGGGGGACGACACGGGCTATTCCGCCGGGACGGGGGACAGCGACGAGGACACCTCGGCCAGGTAGTCGGCCGTGTCCTCGGGCTCGTAGAAGTAGGAGTCGAAGTCGGCCGGGTTGTCGAAGCCGTTGGCGAAACGGTCCGCCACCGGCTGGAGCCGCCCGGCCGCGCCGATCAGCTCCAGCACGTGCTCCGGCGGGGCGCCGAGCATGGCGTTGGTCCACTCGGTGACGGGCATGCCGGTGGTGAACCAGTACTTGTCGAAGGTGGCCTTCATCCAGGCCTCGTCGAACGGCCGGTCGCCGTGCATGAGGATGGAGGAGAGGTACGAGGCCGCGCACTTGGCGGCCGAGTTCGAGCCCTGGCCGGTGATCGGGTCGTTCGCCACGACCACGTCCGCGACGCCCAGGACCAGGCCGCCGCCCGGCAGCCGGCCGACGGGGTTGCGGACCACGGGGGCGTAGCGGCCCGCGAGGGTGCCGCCGGCGTCCGTCAGCTCCACCTTGGTGGCGCGGGCGTACTCCCAGGGCGTGTACTTCTCCATGAGCTCCAGCGTCAGCGCCAGGTGCTCGCCCGGGTCGTTGACGCCCCGGAACACGTCCAGCGGGCCGCCGGGGAGGCCCTCCCAGAAGAGGATGTCGGCGCGGCCGGAGGTGGTGAGGGTCGGCATGACGAAGAGCTCGCCGACGCCGGGGACCAGGTTGCAGCGGACGGCTTCGGTCTCCGGGTGTTCGGGGCGCGGCCCGAGTCCGTGGACGTAGCTGACGGCGAGGGCGCGCTGGGGGGCGTCGTAGGGCGAGCGCGTCGCGTTCCGCTCGAACATGGAGACCAGTTCGCCCTTGCCGGCGGCGACGAGCACCAGGTCGTAGGTGCGGGAGAAGAAGTCCAGGTCGGCGACGGAGGCGCCGTGGATGACCAGCTGGCCGCCGCGCTGGGTGAAGGTGTCGAGCCAGCCGGCCATCTTCACGCGCTGGTCGACGGACTGGGCGTAGCCCTTGAGGCGGCCGAGCCAGTCGATGGGGCGGGTGGCGTCGGGGGCGGCGACCGAGACGCCGACGCCCTCGATCCGGGGGGCCTGGCGCTCCCAGAAGTTCAGCTGGAGGTCGCGCTCGTGCTGGAGCGCCGAGTCGAACATGCACTGCGTGGACATGACCCGCCCGGTGCGGATCTCGTCCGCCGTCCGATTGGACATGAGGGTGACCTCGTACCCCTTCGCCTGGAGGCCGAGGGCGAGCTGGAGACCGGACTGGCCGGCCCCCACGACAAGTATCCTGCGCATCTCACGTTCTCAATCTGCGGGACGGTTCGGGCTATTCGGGGGTGGCGTCCAGCGCGTGGCCCACGAGGGTCAGCAGGGATTCGACGACCGTCGCCCGGCGCCGCGCGTCCATGATCACGACGGGGACCTCCGGCGGGATGGTGAGCGCCTCCCGCACGTCCTCCACGTCGTAGGCCTGCGAGCCCTCGAAGTGGTTGACGGCGACGGCGTACGGGAGCCCGCAGCTCTCGAAGTAGTCGAGCGCGGGGAAGCAGTCGCGCAGCCTGCGGGTGTCGGCGAGGACGAGTCCGCCGATGGCCCCGCGGACGAGGTCGTCCCACATGAACCAGAACCGTTCCTGGCCCGGGGTTCCGTACACGTACAGCACGAGGTCGTCGTCGAGGGTGATGCGGCCGAAGTCCATCGCGACGGTCGTCGTGTGCTTGTCCGGGGTGCCGGTGAGGTCGTCGGTGGGTGCGGCGGCCTGGGTCATCACCGCCTCGGTGCGCAGCGGGGTGATCTCGGAGACGGAGGAGACGAAGGTGGTCTTGCCGACGCCGAAGCCGCCCGCGACGAGCACCTTGACGGCGACGGGCGCGCGCGAACGGTCGTACTGCCAGGGCTGGACGGGTTCGTCGTCCAGCAGGGCGGCCGGGTCAGAGACGGCGAAGACCACTGAGCACCCTTTCCAGCAGCGCGCGTTCGGGCCGGCCGGTGCCGTGCCCGGTGCCGTAGACGCGGACCCGGCCCTGGTCGGCGAGGTCGCTGACGAGGACGCGGACGACGCCGAGGGGCAGCTTCAGCAGGGCGGCGATCTCGGCGATCGTGCGCATGCGGCGGCACACCTCGACGATGGCCCGCATCTCGGGCATCCGGTCGGGCGTCTTGGCCGGGCCGGTGTCGAGGGCGGCGACGAAGGTCTCCACCAGCAGGACCTGCGTGAAGCGGGTGCGGCCGCCCGTGAGGGAGTACGGGCGGACGCGGGCGGGGCGGCGGTCGGCGCCGCGTATCGGCAGCCGGTCGGAGGCCGTACTCCTCACGGGGTCTTCTCCATCGACTGGCGCAGCTCACTGCGGACTTCGGGGGTCAGGACGTGGCCGGCCCGGCCGACGAAGAGGGCCATGTGGTAGGCGATGACGCTCATGTCGCAGTCGGGGGTGGCGTGCACGCCGAGCAGGGAGCCGTCGCTGATGGCCATGACGAAGACGGAGCCGTTCTCCATCGCCACCATGGTCTGCTTGACCGCGCCGAACTCCATGAGGGCGGCGGCGCCGGTGGTGAGGCTGCCGAGTCCGGAGACGATGGTGGCGAGGTCGGCCGAGGCCCCGCGGGGGCCCTTGGGGCGCCCCTCCTGCGGGGTGTCCGAGGCCCCCGGTTCGGAGGAGAGCAGCAGGAGACCGTCCGAGGAGACGACGGCCACGGAGTTGACTCCGGGCACCTCCTCGACCAGGTCGGTCAGCAGCCACTGCAGGTTGCGGGCCTGGGTGCTCAGTCCGTACGTACTGGGCGCGGTCATGTGCGGGCCTCCTGTGCGGTGTCCCCCTGGTCGGTGTGTCCCTGCCCCCGCCCGCGGTCCTGCGCGAGCTCGGCGGCGGCCACGCGGCGCCCGTCCTGGGCGCCCTGGTAGAACCCGCCGAGGCGACGGCGCAGTTCTTCGGCGTCCACCCGGCGCGGCTCGGGGCGGGCCGCGGCGGGGCGTCCGGCGGCGGGGCCGGGGACGGAACGCGGGGTGCGCTTGGGGAGGCCCTTGTCGGTGACGGCCTCGGAGAGGGGTGCGGCGACGGGTCCGGGGATGGCCCCGGAGCCGGCGTCGGGTGCGTGGCCGGGGTGGCTGCCCTGGCGCGGTACGAAGCCGTCCCCGGCGTCCTCGACGCGCCGGTGGGCGGTCGTGTCGGCGTCGGCCTGGGGGACGACGCGTGCCAGCAGTTCCCCGGCCGGGGTCTCCGGCTCGGCGGACGCCGTGAAGACCTGGTCGGCCGGGGGCGGCGGGGCATCCTCGAAGGCCTCGGCCAGCGGGACGACCCGGGCGGGGGCCTCTCCCTCCGGGGCCTCCGCCTCAGCGGGCTCCGCCGGGGACTCGGACGCGGAGGCGCCCGCCCCCTGGGGCTCGGACTCCAGGGACTCGGATACGAGGGCGTCGAAGAGCGGGGCGTCGCAGGCCCGGGGCTCGGCACCCTGGGACCCGGACACCGGAGCGTCGGGCACCGGCGACTCGGAGCCCAGGGGCTCGGACCGCGGAGCGTCGGACCCCAGGGACTCGGGCTCCGGGGACTCCGACCCAAGAGACTCCGACACCAGCGCATCGAACAGCGGAGCGTCGGACGCCGGGGACTCGGACGTCTGGGCGTCGGTCGCCTGGGCATCCGCCCCTTGGGCGTCAGAACCCTGGCCATCGTCGGTCGCCTGGGCGTCGGCCCCCTGCGCGTCGGCCTCGAAGGCCTCCGCCAAGGTGACCACCCGGGCCGGAGCTTCCGGTTCCGTGGGCTCGGGGAGCGGGGCGGAGCCCGTGAGGAGGCCCTCCGACAGGGGGCCGTCCGGCAGGGCCTCCGCGAGGGCGTCGTCCGTTTCCGCGCCGGCCGTCGTGGCCTCCGGGCGGAGCCTCGGCGACAGGGTGTTCTCGTTGGCCTCGGCGACCACCCCGGGCAGCTGGAGCGCGGGAGCGCCCGGCGAGGCCAGGGTGTGCACCGGGGAGGCGGGCGGGCCCGCCGGGAGCAGGTGGGCGGGGATGACGACCAGCGCCTCCGTGCCGCCGTGCCGCGGGGCCCGCAGCTCGGCCGTCACGCCGTGGCGCGCCGCGAGCCGCCCGGCGACGTACAGGCCGAGGCCCAGGCCGTGTTCGGCCTCGGGCTCCTCGTCGTAGGCGTCGGGGGTGGACAGGCGCAGGTTCAGCGCGTCGAGCCGGTCGCCGGTGACGCCGATGCCCTCGTCGACGACGGTCAGGACCACGTCGCCGGAGTCCTGGATCAGCGCGGACACCTTCACCTTGGCCTCGGGCGGCGAGAAGGTGGTGGCGTTCTCCAGGAGTTCGGCCAGGACGTGCGAGATGTCGTCGGCGGCGTGCCCGGCGACCTGCGGTGCGACGGGCAGGACGGCCAGGTCGACCCGCTCGTAGCGCTCGATCTCGCTGACGGCGGCCCGCATGACGTCGACCAGCGGCACCGGCAGGCTCTGCCCGTGGCCGTGTTCCTGTCCGGCGAGGACCAGGAGGTTCTCGTTGTGGCGGCGCATCACGGTCGCCAGGTGGTCCAGCTTGAAGAGGGTGGCGAGCCGGTCCGGGTCGCCCTCCTTGGACTCCAGGTCCTCGATGACCGCGAGTTGGCGCTCGACCAGGCCCAGGGTCCGCAGCGAGAGGGAGACCGAGGTGGTCGACATGACCCGGCGGTGTTCCTCCAGCCCGGCCCGCAGTTCCTTGAGTTCCGCCTCCAGCGCCTCGCGGCCCGAGGAGAGGGCCTCGTTGCGGCCGATGAGGCGGCGCCGGTCGGCGTCGAGGCCGGCGATCTTCGTGTGCAGGGCGACCGTCTGGTCCCGTACGGCGTTGAGGTGGCGCACGACCTCGGCGAACTCGTCGTTGCGGCCGGTGAAGCGCACCGGCTCGACGGAGCCCTCCGGGGTGGCCAGCCGCTCCGCGCCGCGGCGCAGCACGGACAACGGGCGGGTCAGGGAGCGGGCGATCGCGGTGGAGAAGCCGATGACGAAGAGGAAGAGCACGCCGAGCCCGGCGACCATCAGTTCGAGCCGGGTCACGTCGTCGTCGCGCAGGGTGGCGAGGGCGGTGGCCCGCTGGCCGGCGAGGGTGGACTCCACCGACCGCATCCGGTCGATCCGTGCGGTGAGCGCGGTTCCGACGGCGCCGGCGTCGACCTTGCGGTCGGCCGGGGTGAGCGTGGGCCGGTCGGTGAGCCGCTTGAGGTGGTCCTCGGCGGTCTTGACCTCGGGGCCGGTGACGGTGACCGCGAGGGTCTCCCGTACGTCGGGGCGCGCGGCGCGGTTGAAGTCGTCCAGCGCGGCCTGTTCCCGGACCCGGGACCGCTGGGCGGCGGAGGTGAGTTCGTCGGCGACGGCGGAGCCCGGAGGCTGCTCGCCCCGGGGGACGGCCAGCGCGGCGAGCAGCAGTCCGCGGGTGGCGGAGGCCTGGTCGACGGCCTGGCCCAGCGGGGCCGTGGGCCGGGTGAAGGCGAGGGCGGCCTCGGCGCGCGGCGGGGTGAGTTCGGCGAGCCGGTCGCCGGGCGCGAGGAGTTCGGTGATGACGCCCGCGTAGGCCTGCTGGGCGGCGAGGGCGGTGCCCTTGCCGTCGAGGGCCTCGGTGCGGACTCCCTTGATCCGGCCGAGGGCGCGGGCGAGTTCCCCGTCGGCCTCGGGGCGGATCTCGGCGATCTGCCGGTCGGTGCGCGCCGTCCGCTCGTCGACGGGGGCCTTGCCGTTGCCGGGCCTGCCCTTCGCCGCGTACTCGACGACGGCGTCGCGCTCGTCGCCGAGGAGGTGGACGAGGGTGAGGGTGTGCTGCGTCTGTTCCGCGAGGGTGACCAGGCGCTGTGAGTCGTTCAGTTCCCTCGTTGCGGAGATGACGGCGGGGGTGCCGGCCGCGAGGACGGTGAGTCCGGCGACTGCCACCCCGATCACCAGCCTGCGGCGAACGCGGACGCGCCGTCCTGCGTTGGCGGGTCCGTCGGCGCTGGCGGTGCCGTTCTTCCGAGACCGCTTCTTCTGCACCGGTGCTCGCAATCCTGTACGTGTGCTCGTGCTCGTCTACTCGTGTGGCCGAGGTAACGGCCGGTCAACAAGTAAACGCCCCCTGCCCCCTCGTACCGCCTCAGACCTTTGCAGCGTGTTGGGAGGAGAGCCGCACATCGCCCACCCGGCCACTCGAAGGAGTGAACATCACGGAGGAGTGGCCGACCAACTCGGGCATCCCGTGTCAGGGGGCCGCCGTGGACGGGTGGTTGAAAGAACGAGCCGGGCTTTGGCAATATGCCCGCCCACATGCCCGCGGGGCCGCGCCGGGCGCGGTGTGGGCGGGGGCTCCGTACGCACCGTTATTGGTATGGACCTTCTGGGGCCCGGGAGTTCCCGGCGGGCAGAATGTCCGCATGCGCATCGACCTGGCCTCGGCCCCCGGCAACCCGGAACGCCCCAACGAGGACTGGGCGTCGGCCGCGATACCTGCGGCGGGAGGTGGCGTCCTGGTCGTCCTGGACGGAGTCACCCCGCCACGCGGGGACGACGGGTGCGTGCACGGAGTGCCCTGGTTCTCGGCCCGGCTCGGCGGCCGATTGACCGAACTGTCCGGATCGCGACGGGACATGCCGCTGGACCGGATCCTGGCGCGGGCCATCCGCGAGACGGCCGACGCGCACCGCGACACCTGTGACCTTTCTCACGTCCGGACCCCGCAGGCGACGGTCGTGATGGTGCGCTGGGACGGGGCCTGCGTGGAGCACCTCGTGCTCTCGGACTCCGTCCTCCTGCTCCGCGCGCCCGACGGCGCGGTGACGGCGGTGCTCGACGACCGGCTGGACCGGATCCCGCGCGAGGTGCTCGGCTCGGTGGCGGCGACGGACGCGCTGCGCAACGCCGACGGGGGCTTCTTCACCGCGGCCGCCGACCCGGCGGTGGCGGCCCGCGCGGTCACCGGGCGCACCCCGCGCGGGGAGGTGGTGGCGGTCGCGGCGCTGACGGACGGGGCGAGCCGGTGGACGGACACGTTCGGGGAGGGCGACTGGGCCGCCTGTCTGGACGTGCTGCGCAAGGAGGGCGCCGAGGGGCTGATCGGGCGGGTGCGGACCATCGAGTCGGATCCGCTGCGTCCGCCGGCCCGGCACAAGCGGCACGACGACGCCTCGGCGGTCTACGCGGAACTCTGAGCCGGCGCGGCGCGCGGTCCGGCGCGGCGCCCGGTCCCCGCTCCGGCCCTACTCCTCGCCGGAGTTGAGCTGGTTGAGCAGGCGGGCCAGCTCCGCCACCTCGCCCCGGTCCCAGTCGGCCAGCTTGCGCATGTACTGCTCGCGGCGGGCTCCCCGTACGCGCAGGAAGCGGGCCCGGCCCTCGTCGGTGAGGCCGACGAGGAAGGCGCGGCCGTCGGCCGGGTCCGGCTCGCGGGCCACCAGGCCCAGGACCTCCAGGGCCCGCAGCTGGCGGCTCATGGTGGCCTTGCCGACCCCGAAGTAGGCGGCGAGCTCGGTGGCCCGCTGGCGGCCGGCGGCCTCCAGCCGGACGAGCAGCCCGTACGCGGCGGGCTCCAGCTCCGGGTGGAGCGCGCGGGCCATCTCGCCGGAGGAGGCGCGGGCCCGCCGGAGGAAGACGGACAGCTCCCGCTCCAGGGCAAGGAACTCCTGGTCTTCGCTCCCGTGCACGTCCCGCTCCGATCGGTGGTGGTGTCCCCCTGCGGGCCCGCTGCGGGCCCGGTGTACGGGCCCAGTATTTCGCAGGGGGCGGGCCGACGGCCCGGGGCCCCGCCGATGCGGGTCCCCGGGCCGTACGGAGCTCTCGTGCGCAGGTCAGGCGGCCTTGGTGAAGGACATCGCGGCCGGGGCCAGGGCCAGCTCCAGGACCTGTCGCACATCCGTCACCGGGTGCACCTCCAGCCCCTCCAGCACCTCGGCCGGGACGTCGTCCAGGTCGGCCTCGTTGCGCTTGGGGATGATCACGGTGGTCAGGCCCGCGCGGTGCGCGGCCAGCAGCTTCTGCTTGACCCCGCCGATCGGCAGCACCCGGCCGGTGAGGGAGACCTCGCCGGTCATGGCCACGTCGGTGCGGACCTGGCGGCCGGACAGCAGCGAGGCGAGGGCCGTGGTCATGGTGATGCCCGCGCTGGGGCCGTCCTTGGGGACCGCGCCGGCCGGGAAGTGGATGTGCACGCCCCGGTCCTTGAGGTCGGCGACCGGCAGCTCCAGTTCCGCGCCGTGCGAGCGCAGGAAGCTCAGCGCGATCTGCGCCGACTCCTTCATCACGTCGCCCAGCTGGCCGGTGAGGGTGAGCCCGGCGGCCCCCGTCTCGGGGTCGGCGAGCGAGGCCTCGACGAAGAGCACGTCGCCTCCGGCACCGGTCACGGCGAGGCCGGTGGCCACGCCGGGGACGGCGGTGCGCCGCTCCGCGGGGTCCTGCGCGGACTCCGGGACGTGGTGCGGCCGCCCGATGAGGGCGCGCAGGTCGTCGGCGCCGATGGTGAAGGGCAGCTCCCGCTCGCCCAGCTCGTGCTGGGAGGCCACCTTGCGCAGCAGCCGGGCGATGGACCGCTCCAGGGTGCGCACGCCCGCCTCGCGGGTGTACTCGCCCGCCAGCTTGCGCAGGGCCTCCTCCTGGAGCACCACCTCGTCGGCGGCCAGGCCCGCGCGCTCCAGCTGGCGGGGCAGCAGGTGGTCGCGGGCGATGACGACCTTCTCGTCCTCGGTGTACCCGTCGAGGCGGACCAGTTCCATGCGGTCGGCCAGGGCCTCGGGGATGGCTTCGAGGACGTTGGCGGTGGCCAGGAAGACCACGTCGCTCAGGTCCAGCTCCACCTCCAGGTAGTGGTCGCGGAAGGTGTGGTTCTGCGCCGGGTCCAGGACCTCCAGGAGGGCGGCGGCCGGGTCCCCGCGGAAGTCGGAGCCGACCTTGTCGATCTCGTCGAGGAGGACGACCGGGTTCATGGACCCGGCCTCCTTGATCGCGCGGACGATGCGGCCCGGCAGGGCGCCTACGTAGGTACGGCGGTGGCCGCGCACCTCCGCCTCGTCGCGGACGCCGCCGAGGGCGACGCGGACGAACTTGCGGCCCATGGCGTGGGCGACGCTCTCGCCGAGGGAGGTCTTGCCGACGCCGGGCGGGCCGACGAGCGCGAGCACGGCTCCGCCGCGCCGGCCGCCGATGACGCCCATGCCGCGCTCGCCGCGCCGCTTGCGGACGGCGAGGTACTCGGTGATGCGGTCCTTCACGTCGCCGAGTCCGGCGTGCTCGGCGTCGAGGACGGCGCGGGCGCCCTGGATGTCGTACCGGTCCTCGGTCCGCTCGTTCCAGGGCAGTTCGAGGACGGTGTCCAGCCAGGTGCGGATCCAGGAGCCCTCCGGGCTCTGGTCGCTGGCGCGTTCGAGCTTGTCGACCTCCTTGAGGGCGGCCTCGCGGACCTTCTCGGGCAGGTCGGCGGCCTCGACGCGGGCGCGGTAGTCGTCGGACTCCTCGCCCTCCTGCTCCCCGTTCAGCTCGCGCAGTTCCTTGCGGACGGCTTCGAGCTGACGGCGCAGGAGGAACTCGCGCTGCTGTTTGTCGACGCCGTCCTGGACGTCCTTGGCGATGGACTCGGCGACGTCCTGCTCGGCGAGGTGGTCGCTGAGCGCCTTGACGGCGAGCCGGAGGCGGGCGACCGGGTCGGCGGTCTCCAGCAGTTCCACCTTCTGGGCGGTGCTCAGGAAGGGCGAGTAGCCGGAGTTGTCGGCGAGCGCCGAGACGCCCTCGATCTGCTGGACCCGGTCCACGACCTGCCAGGCGCCGCGCTTCTTGAGCCAGGTGGTGGCGAGGGCCTTGTACTCCTTGACGAGCTCGGCGACGGCCCCCGGCAGCGGGTCGGGCACCTTCTCGTCGACGGTCTCGCCCTCCACCCAGAGCGCGGCGCCGGGCCCGGTCGTGCCGGCTCCGATCCTGACGCGGCCACGGCCGCGGATCAGGGCGCCGGGGTCCCCGTCGGAGAGCCGGCCGACCTGCTCGACGGTTCCCAGCACACCTGTGCCGGTGTACTTGCCGTCGACCCGGGGCACGAGCAGCACCCGGGGTTTCCCGCTCCCGGCCGCCGCCTGCGCCGCCTCCACGGCTCCGCGCACCTCGGCGTCGGACAGGTCCAGCGGTACGACCATTCCGGGCAGCACGACCTCGTCGTCGAGCGGCAGCACGGGCAGGGTGAGCGTTACGGACGTCGAAGCCATGATCTTCCCTCCGGCAGTGAAGTTGAGCTATGCCGACTCAATGCACCTGCGCCCCGGGATGTTCCCCAACTCCCGTTCGCCGGGGGCGAACACCTGCGCGCAGGCCCCCGGGAGGCACGAGCAATCAGCGGCGCGTCGGGCGGGCGCCTTCTGACCCCTTTTCACAAAGACGAGACGTTCCGTCTTGACTCGATGCACGCGCGGCGGGCACAGTAGGGGCATCAAACGAGACGGAACGTCTCGCCGCATCGACGAGGGGAGCCCCCGTGCGCACCGAAACCGCAGGTACCGACCGCGTCTGGTTCATCACCGGTGCCAGCCGCGGGCTCGGCCGGGCCTTCGCCGAAGCGGCCCTGGCCGCCGGGGACCGCGTCGCCGTCGCCGCACGCACCACCGGGCCGCTGGAGGAACTGGCCGCCGCGCACCCCGGCCGGGTGCTGCCCCTGCCCCTGGACGTCACCGACCGGGACGCGGTCGCTGCGGCCGTCGCCACCGCCGTCGGCCGCTTCGGACGGCTCGACGTCGTCATCAACAACGCCGGGACCCTGACGATGGGCATGGTCGAGGAGTTCACCGAAGCCGAGGCCCGCGCCCAGATGGAGGTCAATTTCTTCGGCGCGCTGTGGGTGACCCAGGCCGTACTGCCCGTCCTGCGCGGGCAGGGCGCGGGACACCTCGTACAGGTCTCCAGCATCGGTGCGCTCAGCGGCTTCCCGAGCACCGGGCTCTACAGCGCGAGCAAGTGCGCCCTCGAAGGGATGAGCGAGGCCGTCGCCATGGAGGCGGCCGGCTTCGGGGTCAAGGTGAGCATCCTGGAGCCCGGCGGCTACTGGACCGACCTCTATACGGCGATGGGCGCCACCACCCCCCTGGAGCCGTACGCCCCCCTGCGGGCGCGGCTGGAGGAGCAGTTCGCGGAGGGGTCCGTGGACAGTGATCCGGCACTCGCCGCGCGGGCGCTGCTCTCGCTGGTCGACAGCGCGGAACCGCCGCTGCGCCTGCTGCTGGGGAGCATGGTCTACGACCTGGCCTTCGACATCGCCCGGCGACGGATGGACACCTGGGCGGGCTGGGAGTCCGTCAGCCGTGCCGCGGAGGCGGCGGTGCCCGCCCCGGTGGCCTGAGGGCCGGCGTCAGCCGGAGACGTGGAGGTCCCCCGAGGTGGTGCGGAAGGAGAGCCGGGAGGGGGCGGCCGGGGTGGAGGCCAGGGTGACGTCACGGTCGCCGGAGGCCGTGGACGCCGTCACCTCGTACGGGCCCCCGGGCAGCCGGGCCCGGACATCGCCCGAGGTGGTGGTGACCGACAGGGAGGCCGGGGGCGCGGCGAAGCCGACGGTGGCGTCGCCGGAGGCGGAGCGGATCTCGGCGTCGGGGGCGCGCAGGGCGGTGGCCTCGATGTCGCCCGAGGCGGTACGGATCCTCAGCGGGCCGGTGATCCGCTCGGCGCGCACGTCCCCGGAGCCGGAGGTGACCTCGGCGGCCGCGACCCCCGCCACGGTGATGCGGCCGCTGCTGCTGTCGAGCCGGACCTTCGCGGAGGCGGGCACCTCCAGGCGGTAGTCGACCCAGCAGGAGTCCGCGCAGCCCGCGGTGAAGCTCAGCACGCCGTCGGAGACCCGCCGGCCGGGCTCGGGGGTCGCCTCGCCGCGGTAGTGCACGGTCCGGTGGACCCGCACCCCCGGTCCGGCGCCGGGGGTGACCTCGATGGAGCCGCGGCGCGCGTCCGTCACCTCGACCGCGGTGACGGCCTCGGTCACGGTGTCGTCGGCGGTGAGGCTCCTGGACGTGCCCCCGGGCAGGGAGCAGCCGACGAGGAGGAACCCGGCGGTGACGGCGGTGACGGCGCCGCCGAAGGCCTTCCGGCCGGGGCGGGCTGACGCGGTGTGGGCTGGCATGCCGCCCAGTCTTCCGGCCCCGGGGCCGCCGGGCCCTGGGGCCGGTACCCGTTCCGGGGTGGGGGTATCCCCCGGCCGGGGCGGGGCGGTCAGGGGCCGGAGGTCACCGGGCGGTCGGGGGAGGGCAGGCCCCATTCGCTCCAGGAGCCGTCGTACACCGCCGTGTCCCGGTACCCGGCGAGAGTGGCGCCCAGCGCGAGCACGCAGGCCGTCACCCCGGACCCGCAGCTGAAGCGGAGCCGTTCCTTCCCCGCGGCCACCGCCTCGAAGGCCGCGCGGAGCCCGTCGGGCGGGAGCATCAGGCCCTGCGGCCCCTGGAGCCGCCCGAACGGCAGGTTCACCGCGCCCGGCATGTGGCCGCCGCGCAGTCCCGGCCGGGGTTCGGGGGCGGTGCCCTCGAAGCGCTCCCGGGTGCGGGCGTCCAGGACGGCGGCCGCCGGATCGGCCAGCGCCGCCGAGACCGCGGCGGCGTCCACCAGCAGCCCGGGGCGGGGCCGGGCGGTGAAGGAGCCGCGCGGGCCCTCGTACGCCGCCGGGGCGTCCTCGACGGGCAGCCCGGCGGCGGTCCAGGCGGGCAGGCCCCCGTCGAGGACGGCGGCCCGGTCGAAGCCCATGGCGCGCAGCATCCACCAGGCGCGGGCGCTGGAGTAGATCCCGGCGCCGTCGTAGACGACCACGGTGTCGGTGTCGTCGAGGCCCAGGCCGCGCATCGCGTCGGCGAACTCCGCGGCGGCGGGCATGGTGTGCGGCGCGGCGGCGGCGTGGTCGGACAGCGCGCCGTCGAGGTCGAAGGGCCGCGCGCCGGGGATCCGCGCGGGGGCGCCCCGGTGGGCGCCGACGGAGGCGTCGAACAGGACCACTCCGGGCCCGCCGATCCGCTCCGCGAGCCACTCCACCCCCACGAGCGGCCCGAACGGGGCGGCCGGGTCCGGACGTTCGGACGCGGGTACGGGCCCGGCGGCGGGGTCGGGCGTGGACATACGGCACCTCCGGAGAGCACGCCGGCCCCCGCCCACCGGAGTGCACGGGACCCGACGGGTACTGACGCGGTCCGCAACATCCTCCCCCGCCCGCACCCCCACCCGCCAACACCCCCCACCCGAGGGCGAATCCACCCCGGCCACCCCGGCCACCCCGACCGGACCGAGACCCCCGCCCCGCTCAGTCGCAGCCGCCCGGTCTCGCGTACACCACGACCCGGGCCCCCCGCACCGTCGTCAGCGAGCAGCGTTCGAAGGTGGTGGCCAGGGCCTCGCGTTTGGCGGCCTCGGTCGGGTACGGGTCCAGGGGCTGGCCCTGCGGGTCCAGCAGGGCGATCACGCGGGGAGAGTCCAGCAGTGCCGTCCGGATCCGCTCCGGCGGCAGTTCGGTGCCGTGGAGGGTGTTCGAGGCCGCCGGGGAGCGGTCCAGGGCCACGTCGCGCAGGCCCGCGTAGGCGGTGGGCGAGGACAGCAGCCATTCGCGCCGCCGCGACGGCATGAACAGCACCGCGTCCCCGGGCCTGGCCCGCTCCCGGACGGCGGCGGCCACCGCGAGGACGTCGTCCTTGCGGCTCTCGGGGGTCCGCAGCCACGCGGACCACCAGCCCAGGGGCACCAGCAGTACGGCGGCCAGCAGCCAGGGCCACCACCCGCGCGCGCGGGCGAGCCGGGCCCCGACGAGGAGGGCCGGGCCGACGAGCGCGTAGAGGACGTACCGGTCGACGTACCAGGGGTGCACCAGCGACACCGTCATCAGCAGTCCGGGCGGCAGCAGCGCCAGCGGTACGGCGACCCGGGCGAGGTCCGCGAGGTCCCGCTCGGCGGCGCCCCGCGCGAGCAGCAGCACCACCGCCGCGAGCACCCCGTAGGCCGCCCAGTCCTGCCAGGAGGGCCGTCCGAGCCAGCCCAGCTGCGCCCGCGCCTGTCCGGCGCTCAGCAGCGCCAGCGGCGCCAGCCCGGCCACCACGGCCGCCGCGCTCCACCGCCAGCCGGGCGAGCGGCGGGCCGCGGGGGCGTGGGCGAACAGGGCCAGGACGGCGAACTCGTGCAGCCAGCAGCCGAGGAGCAGGACGGCGGCGTACGCGGCCCACCGCTCGCGCAGCATCAGGTGGGTGGCCCAGACCACGGCCGCCGTGACGAGGGCGTACGAGCGCCCCTCCTGGGCGTAGGCCTGTACGGGCGGGAGCAGGGCGTAGGCGGTGCCGGCGAGGAGCGCGGCCCGCTCCCCCGCCAGGCGGTGGGCGACCGCGGCCACACCGGCGGCGGCGAGGGCGGCGCCGGCCACGGAGGGCAGGCGCAGCGCCCACAGGCCCCCGTCCCACAGGGCGAAGACCGCGTGCATCAGCAGGTAGTAGAGGCCGTGGACGGCGTCGACCCGGGCGAGGAGGCCGGCGAGGGCGGCCAGGGGGCGGTGGGCGACCTGCCAGGTGGTGGACTCGTCGCGCCACATGCTGCCGTCGCCGGGGCCGCGTTCCAGTGCGAGGAGGCCGAGGAGGACGGCGAACAGCGGGGGCGCCCAGCGCCAGGCGGCGATGCGGCGGATGACGGCCTCCCGGGATGCGTTCCGTGGTGGGATGGAAGTCCATGGTCGGGGTCGGCCGGGGTACCCGGGAGGCGAATGTGCGAACGGTGCGGACGGGACGGACGGCACGGGCCGCGGCGGGGGCGCTGCTGGCGGTGGCGGTACTGATCGGCTGCGGCGCGGGCGCCGGCGGCTCCCCCGGGCCCGGCGGGCCCTCGGGCGGGGCGACGGCCGGCGCCACCGCGGGGACCCCCGGGTCCTCGGGCCTGCCCGCCCCGTCCGCGTCCCCGAGCCGGGATCCCGCCGCGGAGCGGCTGGTCACCGTCACCCGTACCGGCGGCTTCGCCGGGCGGACGGTGGTCCTCACCGTCCGGGGCGACGGCTCGTGGACCCGGACCTCGGGCACCGCGCAGCCCGGGGCCGGGCAGCTGCCCCCGTCGGGCCTGGAGGCGCTGCGCAGCGCGCTGCGGGCCGCGGACCTGCCCCGGCTGCCGGCCGACGCCAGGGCCGACCCGCCGGTCTACGACGGGTTCGCGTACGAGTTCGCGTACGACGGGTCCACGGTGAGCTCCGACGAGGGTTCGCTGACCCCCGGGCTGCGGAAGGTGCTGGCGGCCCTGCCGGGCTTCTAGGGCCGCGCCGGGCGGGTCCACCGGGCGTCCACCGGGCCGCAGGCCCTTTCCGGCCACCGCACCGCGTGTTGTCCGGCAACGCGGTGCGCGGCCCGTCCACCCGGGTGTTCGCTGTCCGAACCGCACATAGCCGCAGGCCGGTGCCTCCTCTACGCTGCACCCCATCACGCGGGATCTTCAGGGGCGGGACATGGAACAGACACACACCACCCACAACGGCGCCGCGGCCACCCCGGGCGCCCAGCGGCGCGTGCTCGTGGTCGAGGACGACCGCACCATCGCCGACGCCATCGCGGCCCGGCTGCGGGCGGAGGGCTTCCAGGTGCAGACGGCCTACGACGGGCCGGCGGCCGTGGCGGCCTCCGAGAGCTGGCTGCCGGAGCTGCTGGTGCTGGACGTCATGCTGCCGGGCTTCGACGGGCTGGAGGTGTGCCGCCGGGTCCAGGCGCAGCGGCCCGTGCCCGTGCTGATGCTGACCGCCCGGGACGACGAGACCGACATGCTGGTCGGTCTCGGGGTCGGGGCGGACGACTACATGACGAAGCCGTTCTCCATGCGGGAGCTGGCCGCGCGGGTCCACGTACTGCTGCGCCGGGTGGAGCGGGCCACGCTGGCCGCGACCGCCCCGCGCGGGGCCACGCTGCGCCTGGGCGACCTGGAGATCGACCACGCGCAGCGGCGGGTCCGGGTGCAGGCGGAGGACGTGCACCTGACGCCGACCGAGTTCGACCTGCTGGTGTGCCTGGCGGGGACCCCCCGTGCGGTGCTCTCGCGGGAGCAGCTGCTCGCGGAGGTGTGGGACTGGGCGGACGCGTCGGGCACCCGTACGGTCGACAGCCACATCAAGGCGCTGCGCCGGAAGATCGGGGCGGAGCGGATCCGGACGGTCCACGGCGTCGGGTACGCCCTGGAGACCCCGGCGCAGGCGTGAGCGACCGGCCCCCGGGCGCGGGGTTGCGGCCCTACTCGCCGTTCTCGATCAAGACGAAGCTGGGCACGCTCGTCGTGGTGTCGGTGTTCATCACCACGGGTCTGCTGATGGTGGCGCTGCGCACGGCCACGGAGCTGCGGTTCATCACGGTGTTCTCGGTGATCGCCTCGATGCTGATCACCCAGTTCGTGGCGCACAGCCTGACGGCGCCGCTGGACGACATGACGACGGTGGCGCGCGCCATCTCCCACGGGGACTACACGCGCCGGGTGCGCGGGGCCGGACGCCGTGACGAGCTGGGCGATCTGGCCGCGACGATCAATCTGATGGCCGATGACCTGGAGGCCGTGGACAGGCACCGTAGAGAACTGGTCGCGAACGTCTCGCACGAGCTGCGCACGCCGATCGCGGCGCTGCGGGCGGTGCTGGAGAACGTCGTGGACGGGGTCTCGGAGGCCGATCCGGAGACGATGCGCACGGCCCTGAAGCAGACGGAGCGGCTGGGCCGGCTGGTGGAGACCCTGCTGGACCTGTCCCGGGTGGACAACGGGGTGGTGCCGCTGAAGGCGCGCCGCTTCGAGGTGTGGCCGTACCTGTCGGGGGTGCTGAAGGAGTCGGGGCTGGCAGCCGCGGGGCGGCCGGGGCTGGCGTCCGGTTCGGGCGGGCACACCCGTAACGACGTGCACCTTCACCTGGACGTGTTCCCTCCGGAGCTGACGGCGCACGCGGACGCGGAGCGGCTGCACCAGGTGGTGGCGAACCTGATCGACAACGCGGTCAAGCACAGTCCGCCGCACGGCCGGGTGACGGTCCGCGCCCGGGCCGGCGACGCGCCCGGGAGTCTGGCCCTGGAGGTCGTGGACGAGGGGCCCGGGATTCCGGAGGCGGAGCGGCACCGGGTCTTCGAGCGGTTCAACCGGGGTGCGGCGCGCGGCGGCGACGGGGGTACCGGGCTGGGTCTGGCGATCGCCCGATGGGCCGTCGGCCTGCACGGCGGGCACATCGGCGTGGCCGAATCGTCACGGGGTTGCCGAATCCTTGTCACTCTTCCGGGCAGCTCACCGGCATCGTCTTGACGTAGGGTTCTGGTGGGAAGGACATGATCTCGGCCACACGTGCCCGGGGTCGTCAGGGGTGCGAAGCCATGGGGGTCGCAACCTCGGTGCCCCCTACCCGAACCACGCTAGTTTCCCGCCATTCCACGTGACGAAACCCGCCGTTCGATGTGACCTGCGCGACGGAAGTCCCGCCCGGCCTGCAAGGCACCGTCCAGGAGGCGTAGCCTTTATTCCCGCTGTCCATACCTTGTGAAGCGGAAGAGGGCGGTTGCCGCCGTGTCGCCACAGTCCCCCAGTAACCCGAGCACCACGACCGAAGCAGCAGAGGGCGGGAAGACCCCTGCCTCAGGCTTCGGCGCGAATGAGTGGCTCGTCGACGAGATCTATCAGCAGTACCTCCAGGACCCGAACTCGGTCGACCGGGCCTGGTGGGACTTCTTCGCCGATTACAAGCCGGGGGGCGCTGTCGCTCCGGTGAAGGCGGACGGTCCCGGGAAGTCCACGACGACGGATGGCGCCTCCGCACAGGCCGCCACCTCCGCCGCAGCTCCTCAGGCCCCTGTCGCCGCCGCCACGGGGGCGGCGCGCGCCGTGCCCCCCGTCGCCGGCAACGGCTCCTCCGGAGCGGTCCCGGCCGCCCCGGCCGCTCCGCCTGTGTCAGCTCCTGCCCCTGCTCCTGCCACCCCCTCTGGTGCCCCTGCTGTGACTGTCACCTCCCAGGCCCCGGCCGCCGCACCGGCCGCGCCCGCCCCTCAGGCTCCGGCTCCGGCCGCCGCCCCCGTAGCCGCCCAGAAGGCCGCGCCCGCCACCGAGGCCCCCTCCGGCCCCGAACTGGTGACGCTCCGCGGCCCGGCTGCTGCCGTGGCCAAGAACATGAACGCCTCCCTCGACGTCCCGACGGCCACGTCCGTCCGCGCCGTCCCGGTGAAGCTGCTGTTCGACAACCGCATCGTCATCAACAACCACCTCAAGCGCGCCCGCGGTGGGAAGATCTCCTTCACCCACCTGATCGGGTACGCGATGGTGCAGGCCATCAAGGCCATGCCGTCGATGAACCACTCCTTCGCGGAGAAGGACGGCAAGCCGACCCTGGTCAAGCCGGAGCACGTGAACTTCGGCCTCGCGATCGACCTGGTGAAGCCCAACGGCGACCGCCAGCTCGTCGTCGCCGGCATCAAGAAGGCCGAGACCCTCAACTTCTTCGAGTTCTGGCAGGCCTACGAGGACATCGTCCGCCGCGCCCGCGTCGGCAAGCTGACGATGGACGACTTCACCGGCGTCACCGTCTCGCTGACCAACCCCGGCGGCCTGGGCACCGTGCACTCCGTGCCCCGCCTGATGCCCGGACAGTCGGTCATCATGGGCGTCGGCTCCATGGACTACCCCGCCGAGTTCCAGGGCACCTCGCAGGACACCCTGAACAAGCTGGGCATCTCCAAGGTCATGACCCTGACCTCGACCTACGACCACCGGGTCATCCAGGGCGCGGCCTCCGGCGAGTTCCTGCGCATCGTCGCGAACCTGCTGCTCGGCGAGGACGGCTTCTACGACGCCGTCTTCGAGGCGCTGCGCATCCCGTACGAGCCGGTCCGCTGGAACCGCGACATCGACGCCTCCCACGACGACGACGTCACGAAGGCCGCCCGCGTCTTCGAGCTGATCCACTCCTACCGGGTCCGCGGCCACGTCATGGCCGACACCGACCCGCTGGAGTACAAGCAGCGCAAGCACCCCGACCTCGACATCACCGAGCACGGCCTCACCCTGTGGGACCTGGAGCGCGAGTTCGCGGTCGGCGGCTTCGCCGGCAAGTCGATGATGAAGCTGCGCGACATCCTCGGCGTGCTGCGCGACTCGTACTGCCGCACCACCGGCGTCGAGTTCATGCACATCCAGGACCCGAAGCAGCGCCGCTGGATCCAGGACCGCATCGAGCGCGCGCACTCCAAGCCGGAGCGCGAGGAGCAGCTGCGCATCCTGCGCCGCCTGAACGCCGCCGAGGCCTTCGAGACCTTCCTGCAGACGAAGTACGTCGGCCAGAAGCGCTTCTCCCTGGAGGGCGGCGAGTCCGTCATCCCGCTGCTCGACGCGGTCATCGACTCCGCGGCCGAGGCCCGCCTCGAAGAGGTCGCCATCGGCATGGCCCACCGCGGCCGCCTGAACGTCCTCGCCAACATCGTCGGCAAGTCGTACGCGCAGATCTTCCGCGAGTTCGAGGGCAACCTCGACCCGAAGTCGATGCACGGCTCCGGCGACGTCAAGTACCACCTGGGCGCCGAGGGCACCTTCACGGGCCTGGACGGCGAGCAGATCAAGGTCTCGCTCGTCGCGAACCCCTCGCACCTGGAGGCGGTGGACCCGGTCCTGGAGGGCGTGGTCCGCGCGAAGCAGGACGTCATCAACAAGGGCGGCACCGACTTCACCGTCCTGCCACTCGCCCTGCACGGTGACGCGGCCTTCGCCGGCCAGGGTGTGGTCGCCGAGACGCTGAACATGTCGCAGCTGCGCGGCTACCGCACCGGCGGCACCGTGCACGTGGTCATCAACAACCAGGTCGGCTTCACCGCCGCCCCGGAGTCCTCGCGTTCCTCGATGTACGCGACCGACGTGGCCCGCATGATCGAGGCGCCGATCTTCCACGTGAACGGCGACGACCCCGAGGCCGTCGTCCGCGTCGCGCGCCTGGCCTTCGAGTTCCGCCAGGCGTTCAACAAGGACGTGGTCATCGACCTCATCTGCTACCGCCGCCGCGGCCACAACGAGTCCGACAACCCGGCGTTCACCCAGCCCCTGATGTACGACCTGATCGACAAGAAGCGCTCGGTGCGCAAGCTGTACACCGAGTCCCTCATCGGTCGCGGCGACATCACCCTGGAAGAGGCCGAGCAGGCGCTCCAGGACTTCCAGGGCCAGCTGGAGAAGGTCTTCGCGGAGGTCCGCGAGGCCGCCACGCAGCCGCCCATCAGCGTGCCGGCCCCGGCGCAGGCCGCGGCCGAGTTCCCGGTGAGCGTGAACACGGCGATCTCCCAGGACGTCGTCAAGCGGATCGCCGAGTCCCAGGTCAACATCCCCGAGGGCGTCACCGTCCACCCGCGTCTGCTGCCGCAGCTGCAGCGCCGCGCGGCGATGATCGACGACGGCACCATCGACTGGGGCATGGGCGAGACCCTGGCCTTCGGCTCGCTGCTGATGGAGGGCACCCCGGTCCGGCTGTCCGGCCAGGACTCCCGCCGCGGCACCTTCGGCCAGCGCCACGCGGTCCTCATCGACCGGGAGACCGGCGAGGACTACACGCCGATGCTGTACCTCTCGGACGACCAGGCCCGCTTCAACGTCTACGACTCGCTGCTCTCCGAGTACGCGGCCATGGGCTTCGAGTACGGCTACTCGCTGGCCCGCCCGGACGCGCTGGTGCTGTGGGAGGCGCAGTTCGGTGACTTCGTCAACGGCGCGCAGACCGTCGTCGACGAGTTCATCTCCTCCGCCGAGCAGAAGTGGGGCCAGACCAGCGGCGTCACCCTGCTCCTCCCGCACGGCTACGAGGGCCAGGGCCCGGACCACTCGTCCGCCCGCCCGGAGCGCTTCCTCCAGCTGTGCGCGCAGAACAACATGACGGTCGCGATGCCGACCCTGCCGTCGAACTACTTCCACCTGCTGCGCTGGCAGGTCCACAACCCGCACCACAAGCCGCTCATCGTCTTCACCCCGAAGTCGATGCTGCGTCTGAAGGCGGCGGCGTCGAAGGCGGAGGAGTTCACGAACGGTTCGTTCCGTCCGGTCATCGGCGACTCGACCGTGGACCCGAACGCGGTCCGCAAGGTCGTCTTCTGCGCGGGCAAGGTCTACTACGACCTGGAGGCCGAGCGGGAGAAGCGCGGCATCACCGACACGGCGATCATCCGCATCGAGCGGCTGTACCCGCTGCCGGGCGCGGAACTCCAGGCGGAGATCGCCAAGTTCCCGAACGCGGCGAAGTACATCTGGGCCCAGGAGGAGCCGGCGAACCAGGGTGCGTGGCCGTTCATCGCGCTGAACCTGATCGACCACCTCGACCTGGCCGTCGGCGCCGACATCCCGGCCGGCGAGCGCCTGCGCCGCGTCTCGCGTCCGCACGGCTCGTCCCCGGCGGTGGGCTCCGCGAAGCGCCACCAGGCGGAGCAGCAGCTCCTGCTGAACGAGGTCTTCGAGGCGTAGTCGCCCCGCTGAGCCGAACGGTCGGAAGGCCCGGTCCCCATGGGGGGCCGGGCCTTCCGGCTGTCCGGGGGGGGTCGGACCCGGCCGCCGGAAAGCGGCCGATGATCTTACCGAAGTCTGACGCACCCTCTGGGAACGCCCACAACTCCCCTTCCGCCTCTAGCGTGTTCGTACATCCCCCGAGTGTCACCGGTCGGCGCGAGCCGCACCCGGTGACGACTCGCATCCGGGGATGCATGAAATTTCACGAGAAGGCAGGAAAATGACGGTCGAGACGCTTCCCCTCTGCGCGTACCCGGAGTGCCCCAACCACCCCGAGGCGCCGACGCCCGGCAACCCCGAGCCCCGGTACTGCGCCCACCCCGACCACAACGCGCTGGGCGCGTTCCGCAGGTTCCGGGCCAAGCGGCAGCAGCGCAGGGACGAGAAGCGCCAGGCGGCCGAGGCCGGAAAGGCGGCCGGTAAGGCGCCCGGCGCGGAGGCCCTGCCGGACGTGGAGGGATCCGACCCCCGCACCGACCTCGTGACGCTCCTCTCCCGGCTGTCCGCGGACCTGCCGGGCTACATCGAGGAACTGGCCCTCGTCACGGACTCGGCCACCGCCGAGGAGCGCATCCGGACCGTGACCCGGGCCGCGGCCCAGCGGACCCTGGAGGCCGAACGGCGCACCGCGCTGGCGGAGGAAGCCGCGGACATGGCCGTCGCCCAACTGGACGTGGCGAAGCACCGGTTCGAGGAGGAGGTGGACAAGATCCGCCAGGAGGCCGCGCAGCAGGTCGCGGACCTGGCGTTCGTACGGGCCGAGCTGGAGCGCTACCGCGAGCGGGTCGCCCAGCTGGAGCAGCGGCTCGACGGCGTACGCGAGGAGGCGGACGCGGCCCGCCGGGAGCGCAGCGAGACCGCGCGGCAGGCCGAGCAGCACCGGTGCGCGGCCTGACGACCGCACCTTCGCAGACCGGTCCGGTGCCGCCACGGGACGGGGCGCCGGACGCCCCGCGGGTCTGCCGGGTCCACCGCCTACGGCTGGGGCTCGAAGTCCCAGTACGGGCGGGTCTGCTGGCGGGCCGAGACCGTGTGGACGTGCTGGGGGCCGAGGGTGCGGGTCAGGGCCTTGATGCCCGCCTCCTCGTGCTTGGAGGCCTCCGCGTCCTCCCGTACCGAGCGCAGGTCCGCGGCGAGGGCGATCTGGGCGCTGAGCGCCATCGGGTGGTCGGGGCCGAGGATCCGCTCGGCCCCCCGCAGCGTCTCGCGGCTGAGGTCGAGCGCGTCCTCCAGGCGGCCGGTGATGTTGCGGTGCCCGGTGGTGTTCAGGGCGCAGCCCAGGGTCCAGGGGTGGTGGTCGCCGAGCGCGGCCCGCATGCCGACCAGGGCCTGCTCGGCGAGGTTGAGGGCCTCCGTGCGTTCGCCCTGGGCCCGCAGCACCAGGGCGAGGTTGCCGACGGTGCCGATGCTGTACGGGTGGGCGAGGCCCAGCTGGGACTGGTAGCCGCGGACGACCTCCTCGGAGATCCGGCGGGCCTCCTCGATGTCCCCGTACTCGCGCAGGTAGGTGGCGTAGTCGGAGGCGACCATCAGCGTCCAGGGGAACTCGGCGCCGAACACCCGGGTGGAGCGTTCCAGGACGCTGCGCAGCCGGGAGCCGGCGCCGGGGATGTCGCCGGAGCGGCGCAGGCACATGCCGAGGTTGTGCTCGGCGCGCAGGGTCTGCGGGTGGTTGACGCCGAGGACCTGGGTGTTGAGCTTGAGGCCCTGTTCCTGGCGGGCGAGGGCCTCGCGGTAGCGGCCCATCAGGCGCAGTCCCATCGCGCAGCCGATGCCGGAGGAGAGGGTGGCGATGTGGCGGACCCGCAGGACCCGTTCGCGGCGGCGCAGGGTGTCCAGGTCGGTGTCGTAGGCCTCCTGGTAGCGGCCGAGCAGGCGCAGGACGACGGCGACGTTGTTCTGGGCGTTGAGGGTGGTGGAGTCGTCCTCGCCGAGGAGTTCGCGGTAGGTGGTGAAGGCGTGCTCCAGCAGGGTCCGGGCCTGGTCGAACTTGGCGGTGCTGAGCAGGACCCCGGCGTAGGTGCTGGTGGCGCGCAGGGTCTCCAGGTCGCGGTCGCCGCGTTCGGCGACGAGCCGGTCGGCGACCGAGCGGGCGAGGGTCTCGGCCTGCCGGAAGCGGCCGAGCATGCGCAGGGCGCCGCCGTAGTGGTAGCTGAGTTCGCGGACCTGGTCGTGGTCGTCGCCGAGCATGGCCCGCCAGACGCCGTCGGTCTGCTCGGACAGGCGCAGGCAGGTGCGGTATTCGCCGGCCAGGATCAGGTAGCGCAGACAGTGCAGCAGGAAGCTCTGGATGCGGGGGTTGCTGCTGGTCAGGACGCCCGCGGAGTCGAGGTGCGGGATGAGCTCGGCGTAGCGGGGCCAGAGCCGGGAGTCGGTGGGGCGGCCCGGGTCGGCGGCGGCGAGGACCTGGCGGACGGCGCGTGAGAGCTGGTCGGCCTCGTCCTCGGCGAGGTTCTCGCGGACGATGTTGTGGACCATGCGGTGCAGTTGCACGGTCTCCAGGCCGCCGCCCTCCTCCACGGAGAGGTCGGAGTACTCCAGGCGCACGACGGAGAACTGGACCAGCTTGTTGAGGGCCGCGTTCCAGCGGATCTGGTCGTTGATCAGGCCCGCGAGGTGTTCGGGGACGTCGTCGGCGGGGAACTCGCGCAGCAGGCGCAGCGGGACCCGGCCGGGGGCGAAGAAGACGAACAGCCGCAGGAGGGCGAGGGCGTCGGGGAAGTTCTCCCGGACGTTGTTGAGGAGTATGGCCAGCGCGGTCGGGAAGGGCAGCGGGTAGTCGTCGGAGAGGGTGACGGCCTCGTGGGAGTCGAGCCTGCGCTGGAGGAGGTTCAGGTACTCGCCCACGCCGATCGGCGAGTCGGCGAGCCAGCCGGCGGTCTGGTCGAGGGCGAGGGGGTAGTCCTCCAGCGCCTCGGCGAGCTGGTCGGCCTCCTCGCCGGTGAGGCGGCGGGCCCGGCGGCGGATGAAGGTGATGGACTCGGGGCGGGCGTAGAGGGGGACTTCGACGAGGCTGGTGTGGCGGGCGGCCCATTCGCGGTTGCGCGAGGTGATGATCACGTCGCCGGCGCCGGAGGGCAGCAGGTCGGTGAGGTCGTCGGGGTTGTCGCAGCCGTCGAAGACCATCAGCCAGCGGTGGAACGGCGCCCCGCGCCGCAGTGCCTCCAGTACGGCCCGGATCTGTTCGCCGTAGCTGCCGGCGCCGCGCGGCAGGCCGAGGGCGGGGGCCAGGTCGGCGAGGCGTTCGCGCAGGGTGGGGCGGTCCTCGGCGGGCACCCACCAGACGACGTCGTACTCGGAGGCGAAGCGGTAGGCGTACTCGGTGGCGACCTGGGTCTTGCCCACGCCGGACAGCCCGAGCAGGGTCACGGTGGACGCGCCGGGCGGTGCCTCGGTGAGGGCTTCGCGGAGCCGGCCGATGACGTCGTTGCGGCCGGTGAAGCGCGGGTTGCGGCGCGGGACCCGGCCCCAGATCTCGGGCGGGTCGTTGGGGAAGCGGGGCCCGCGGCGGCCGCTCTCGGTGCCGATCCGGTCGGTGGGCAGCTCCAGGCGGCGCAGCACCCGGTACTCGGCCTCGTAGGAGTCCAGGCCCCACAGGTCGGTCTTCTCCAGCGCGGCCACGGCGCTGGGCAGCGGGGCGTCGGTGAGGCAGACGGCGGCGAACCGGTCCGGGTGGGCCTCGGTGACGGCGCGCAGGGCGGTGTTCCACTCCTCGTCGGTGTGGGTGCCGGCGGAGAAGTAGCGCTCGCTGAGGACGAGGAGGACCTTGCCTCCCGCCCGGGGGAGGTCGTCCAGGGCCTCGGCGAGGCCGGGACTGGTCTGGGGGTCCCAGCGCTGGAGCGCGACGCGGTGGCCGTGCTCCTCCAGGCGGTGGGCGATCCACACCGCCCAGGGGCGGTTGAAGCCCGCGAAGCTGATGACGAAGCGCTGCGGCTGGGCGGCTCCGTCGCGGTCGAGTCGCGTACCGGTACCGGTCATGCGGCCGTCTCCCTGGGGTCCGGGCGGTGGACGGGACGTGAGGCGGTGCGAGGGGCGGTGCGGGGGCTGTGCGGGGGTGCTGCGGTGGCTGTGCGGGCTTGAAAGGTACCGCAGCCCGGGGCCCTCAGACCTGTACGAATGCCGCGAGTTCGGGGTGGGCCTCGCACCAGGCACGCCGCTCGCGCTCCAGCGCGCGCCGGGCGGTCGCGTGCTGGTCCCCGGGGGGCGGCAGTTCGTCCATGGTCCGCTCGGCGGCCGCCATTCCGTCCACGAACTCCCGCCCGGTGACCGTCAGTTGAGGCTGCGCCCGCAGTACGGGGAGGACGGCGGCGACCTGCGCGCGCACCCGCGCGTGCTGCGCCCAGGCGCCCCGGGCCCCGTACAGCGCGGCCCGCTGCCAGTACCCGGCCAGCGCCAGGTGGGCGTACGCCCCGTGCAGCAGCCCCTCCAGCGGCCTCGGGTCGCTGCGCCAGGGGGCCCAGAGCCGGGGCGTGCGGTCGGCGGTGTGCAGGGTGAGGACGTCGGCGAGGGCGGCCAGTTTGCCGTGCTGCACCTCGTGGACCAGGGTCGCCGCCAGCGCGGGCGGGGCCTGGGCGCGGGCCAGGACGGATCCGGCGGCCGCGGGGAGGGTGGCACCGCTGGAGCGGGTGCCGCCGCCGAGGGGCACGACCGTGCGCAGCAGCCGGCCGATCTCGTCCGCACGGGCGGAGTCGTAGCGCTCCAGCAGGGTGAGGGCGCCGGACCACTGGGTGTCCCAGCGCTTGTGGCCCTTGGGGGTGAGCCGGCGGGCCGGGCGTACGGGGGCCGGGTGCGCGGCGGGCGGGGCTCGGTAGGGGTCGAGGTCGTCGAGGGCGGTCCGGCCGCCGGGCAGGGCGTGCAGCGGGAGGGTGGCGCAGGAGTCCCAGGAGCGTTCGGTGAGGGCGAGCGGGCCGGGCCGGTCGGGGCGCAGCAGCCCGAGGGTGGGCAGGGCGAGCCGGCCGCCGACGGGCCGCAGGGTGGCCTTGAAGCCGATGCCGGCGCGCAGCGCGGCGGCGACGGCGAGCGCTCCGAGGTGGGCGAGGTCGGGCGGGGGTCCCTGGGACGCGTGCAGGCGGCGCAGGGTCTCCTCGGCCCAGACCCCGGTGGCGGGGTAGTGCAGGACGTCGCGCACGGCCTCGGGGTCCTGCCGTTCGGCCTCCTCCAGGAGCGCCCAGCGCTCGGCGGCCTCCGCGCCGGGCGCGGCGTCGAGGACGGCGCGCAGCAGCAGGAGCCGCTTGGAGCGGCGTACGTCGCGCACCAGGCGGGTGCCCTCGGCCGAGGGCTCGGTGGAGGCGAGGGCGCGCAGCGTGTGGGAACTGACGGCGAACCGCACGAGCCCGCCACCGGGCTCGGCCCCGCCCTCCAGTGCCACACCCTGGCCCCGGCCCTGGTCCCGGCCCTGGCCCCGGTCCACCGCCCGGGCCCAGTCCTCGGGCCTGCCCTGGGCCCGGACCCGGGCCCAGGGCAGGCCCTGGCCCGGGGACGGTGCCGCTCCCTCGGGCAAGGCCTGCTCCGGCAGCGGGACCCCGTCCGGAGGTGAGTCTCCGGCCCGGGGGTCCGGGATGGCGGGTACGGCCCGGGAACGGGGTTCGGCGTCGGCCGATCGGGTGTGGTGGGTCATGAGGCGGCTCGTCCCGTCGTCGCGGCCAGGTGCAGGGCCCCGGCGATGTGCCGGATGACGGCCTGGAGGTCGGCGCAGTACACGGACGGCCGGTGGAAGCCCTCCCCCTCGCGGTAGCGGTGCGGGTAGTGGCCGCCTCCGCACACCTCGACGAGTTCGCAGGACCGGCAGCCGGGTGCGAGGGCCTCCAGGCCGAGCTGGCGGGCCACGAAGCCGGGGTGGTCGAGCAGCTGGTCGAAGCTGTGGGTGTCCACGCTCATGCCGGTCGCGGCGGCCCCTTCGTACGCGGACTTCAGCGAGTCGGCCTGCTCGACGGTGCCGTCGGTCTCGACGACGGCGGTGGCCGCCGGGGCCAGGCCGAGCGTCTCGGTGGCGGTGGGCAGGCCCAGCAGCAGCGCGATGACCTCCTCGAAGATCCGGATCCGGGTCCGCCGCGCCCCGTCGTGCCACCAGCGGTCGAAGACGGCCAGCAGCCAGTCGCCGTACGGGGTCCCGGGTCCGGGACGGCCCGGTGGCGGGGTGCTCCAGTTGGCCAGCGGCAGCAGCAGGCCGATGGCGGGCGGCGCGAAGGCGAGCAGGGACTCGTACGTCTCCACCGGGTCCTGCGCCAGGTCCACCACGCACAGCACCCCGGCATAGCCGTCGGGGTGCCGGGCGAGCAGCCGCAGCCCGCGCGCGGCGGCACCGAAGCCGGGCCGCCCGCCGTGGTCCACGCGGCGGGCGTTGTGCGCGGGCAGTCCTCCGTCGAGGCTGACGCCGACCCGGATCCCGGCGGCGGCCAGGGCGGTGATCCGGCCCCGGGTCAGGAGGGTGCCGTTGGTCTGCACGCTCGCGGTGACGCGGGTGCGGGGTGCGCGCCGGGCCACGGCCGCCCGTACCGCGTCGACGGGCGCGGCGAGGGCGGCGGGGGCCGCCAGCAGCGGTTCTCCGCCGTGCAGGACGAGGTCGACGCGGGGCAGGTCGTGGGCGGCGGCGTGTTCGGCGATCCGCTCGGCGGCGCGCAGGGCGGTGGCCCGGGTCATGACGGCGGGGCGGGTGCGCCAGCTCTGGTCGGCCATCTCGTAGACGTAGCAGTAGGTGCACGCGAGGTTGCAGCGGCTGTGGGTCTTGAGGACGAACTGCCGGATCGGCTGGGGGCGGTGGCCGGCGGCGCGCAGGGCCGGCACGTCGAGCCGGGCGTACGGCCAGGGGGCGTGGAGCGCGTGCCGGTCGAGGGCCGGGTGCGCGGGCAGCACGGGACCGCTCGTGATCGCTCGGCTCATCCGCCGGCACCTCCCTCCCCCGGCCGACACCGGGGGGACCCCCGGGACGGTCCATCCCTGCCCCCCGGACGGGCCCGGCTAACGGCGGAAAGTGGTCAACCCGCGCCGGTGCGGGGCGCGGTCAGGTGACGCCGGAGTCGAAGGCGTTGAGGATCTCGGCGGGGTGGGTGACCCGTTCGACCATGCTCTCGATGACCTCGGCGAGCACGGGGTGGTCGATCCCGCGCAGTGCGGCCAGGTCGAGCCCGGAGAGGTCCGGGAGCTGCCCGGGACACGGGCGGGTCGGTGCTGCCGCTTCCTGACGTCCGGTCACCATGGGCTGCCCGTCCCCCTGTCGTCCCGCTCTTCCGGTCCACTGCCTCTTCCCGCCGCCCGGCGGGGGGAAACGGTTCACAGGCCCTCCTCCAGGGCGCGGATCCGCTCCGTGAGCGCCGCGGCGGACCGCGGCGCCCCGGAGGGTCCGGGCTCCGCTTCTCCGGCCTCCACCGCTCCCGCCATCGCCTCGCACTCCACCGTGTCCGCTTCGGCCGCCTCGGCCCGCGCCGGGTCGAGGCGCCGGCGCAGTTCCAGGGCGGCCCGGTAGGCGTCGAGTGCGGCCCGCGGGCGGGCGAGGCGTTCCAGGACGTCGCCGCGCAGCTCCTGGACGCGGGCCGCCAGCTGGAGGGCGGTGTCGTGCCGTTCGTCCGGGTCGGCCTCCAGGGCGGCGCGCCAGGCCCGGCGGTAGGAGTCCGCGGCCCGGTCGAGGCGGTCGACGGTGCGGGTGTGGGCGTGGATCTCCTGCTGGACGTCGCCGTGGTCGCGCCAGGCGCGGGCCCGTTCCAGGGGGTGGTGGCTCTGCCGGACGGCGAGTTCCAGCAGGTACTCCGCTTCCCGCAGGTCGACGAGGTCCCCCTCGTAGGCGTGCCGCAGCCGCAGGCCGGTGGCCAGCCGCAGCAGCCGGTGGGCGGCTCCCGGGTCGGACTGGGGCACCGCCGAGCGGCTCTCGCGCAGCACCCGTACGGCGGTGGAGGCGAAGCGGCGCCCGCCCGCGGCGCGCGCCCGGTCCAGGAGCACGTCGCCCCACTCGGCCAGCAGCCCGGCGAAGGCCTCCCCGTCCCGGGGGAGCAGCCGGCGGGCGCGCCCGTACGCCTCGGAGGCCTCCTCCAGGGCCGCCGGGTCCGCGTCACGGGCGGAGCGGGCCCGGTGCACCCGGGCCAGGCAGAGCAGGGCGGCGAGCCGGGCCTCGGGTTCGGTGGCGGCCCCGTCCAGGGCGCGGGCCAGCTGCCCGGCGGCCTCCTCCAGCCGGGCGGGCAGGTACCGCAGGGCCTCGGCGAGTTCCACCCGTACGCGGGCGGTGCGCGCGGCGGGGCTCTCGGCCGGGAGGCCCTCCCCGGCGGCGGTGCCGGTGTCCGGGGCGGTCGTGGCGGCCTGCTCGGCGAGGAGCGCGGTGAGGCCCCGTGACAGGTGGGCGGCGGCCCGCTCGGCCAGTGCGGTGCGTTCCGCGGGGTCCGGGGTGCGGGGCAGCAGGGCCAGCAGGACGCGTCCCAGGGCCAGGGCCAGGGCGGGGTGCGGTCCCCCGCCGGGGGCGGCGTCCGGGCCGGTCAGGGCCTCCAGCGCGGACCGGGCCTCGTACAGCGGGCCCGGGTCGTCGCGCAGCGCGCCCAGCCGGATCAGGGTCTGCGCCCGCCGCACGGCGCAGTCGCGGCGCAGGGCGGGGCCGGCGGCGGCGCCCGCCGCGGCGAACTCCCGGTCGGCGGCGGCCAGCAGCTCCGGGTCGGGCACGGCCGCGAGGGCCCGCTCGTACAGCACCCGGCCCCGGGCGGCGCGGGCGGGCGGGGAGCCCAGTGCGGTCAGCGCCCGCTCGGCCTCGTCGAGGAGTTCGGGGTCCCGCTGGACGGCCCACAGCCGCAGCAGTGTCCCGGCCAGCTCGGTCTCCGCCTCCTCCGGCGGGTCCTCGGGCCCGGCGGGGGCCGCCACGGCCCGCCGCAGCAGTGCGGCGGCCTCGTGCAGGGCCCGGGCGTCGCCGTCGGCGAGGCGGTCGCGGGCGGCCCGGAGCCCGGGGGCCCGGCCCGCGGGGGCGGACGGGTCGGGCTCGGGCACGGGGGCGGCGTCGGGGTCGTCTTCGGGGGGACCGGGCAGGTAGCGGCGTACGACCTTGGCCGAGACGTGCGCGAAGGCCTGCGGGAGCCGCCCGGCGGGCACCCTGCCCAGGTCGTCCGCGGGGCCGTCCGGGGGGACGCCGGTGAGCTGGGAGACGGCGAGCGCCGGGAAGTCGCGCACGCCGCGGCCGAAGTGCGCCCGTACGTACTCCGAGCAGTGTTTGAGCACCAGGGCGGCCTCGTCCCGTCCCAGCGGCCCCAGCAGCACGTCCTGCACCCCGGGAACGAACTCGTACCAGTGACCGGGGGGTTCGCCGCTGCGCCGCAGCAGTCCGCCGAGCAGGACCTCGGCCAGGTCGGAGGGCTCCGAGTCCGGCAGCATCGTGCGCTGGACCAGCCGCATCACGGGCAGGGTCAGCGGCGCCGCCGCCAGGTACACGGCGAGCTGTACGGCGCCGGGCGCGGCGGAGGCGCGGAAGCGGCGCACCAGCTCCCGGGGCGGCCGGGCGGTGCGGGGCAGCGGGACGGGGGCGGCGGGGTGCCGGGCGAGGACCCGGCCGACCTCGGCGGGCACCGGGCCCGTGCCGAGTCCTGCGACGAGCCGGGCCCAGGCGCCGAGTGCGGCGGCGTGCGGCGGCAGCACGGGGACGGTGAGCCCGCCCGTGGGCTGTCCGGGCCGCGGTGGCCGGTCCGGGCGGAACCTCAGCTTCAGCCCGCCGCCGACGGCCTCGCCGCCGCCCTCGGCGTGCTCCAGCACTCCGCGTTCGGTCGGCAGCCAGCTGCGGCTCCACAGCCGCTGCGGCAGCGGCTGCACGATCACGCAGGGCGTGCACTCGGCCCAGCGGTGGAGCAGCCGCTGGGCCTCGCCCTCCCGCCACACCGGGCCGGTGCAGTCGGAGACGACCATGGTCAGCGCCCGCCCGGTGGGGTCGCGCAGCTGGTCGCCCGAGCGCAGGGCGGTGGCCGGCGAGGGGCCGCGTCCGACGGCGGCGGTGCCGTCCGCGAGCCGGTGCAGGTAGTGCGCCTGGACGTCCCGGAAGGCGCCCAGCCGCTCGCAGACCGACCGGAGTTCCTCGAACATCTCCTGCCAGACCGCCATCGAGGGGGAGGCGTCCATCACCAGCCTGACGGTCGCCTCGCGCCGGGTCTCCGGCCGGAGCACCGGGATGACCAGGCCCGGGGCGCGGGCGCTGGCCTCGGCGGTGGCGGCCTCGTCGAGGACCGTACGGACGGGCCGGCCGGGGGGCCGGTGGCGCTGGAGGGCGCGCAGGGCCCGCTGGATGTCGAGGATGCGGGGCAGCGCGGCGGCGCCGGGCACCCGGACCGGCACTCCGCCCCCGACCGGGATCTCCGCGTCCGGATCGTCCTCGGCGCCGTACCGCGCCCCGGCGGCGTAGAGCCTGACCGGGTCCTCGGCCTCCGGCTCCTCCCGGCGCGGAGGCGGGGGCGGCCGCTCCCCCGGCGGCTGCGCTCCCCGCTCCCGCGGGTCCACCGGGGCCCGGTCCGGACCGGCGGGGACGGGCCGGGCACGGCTGCGGGTACGGGCGGCCAGCCAGAGGGCGTCGGCCAGTTCCCCGGCGGACGGATCGAGCCCGGCGGCCCGCAGCAGCCCGGCCAGGGCGCGGATGTCGGGGTCCACGGGCCCCGGGTCGGCGGAGGCGGCCACGGGCCCTCACCTCGGACGGTCGAGGCGCTGGATGAGCAGGTCGGCGAGGTCCTCCCGGGTGGGCGGGGCGGCGTAGTGCGTCAGGTAGATGGCGTTGAGCAGCTGGTCGGCGGCGACGAGCTCGGAGCGCGAGCGGCTGAGGAACTCCCGGATCAGGTCGGCGCCCAGCCGGGCGGCCTCCTCCCCCAGGTGCGCCCGGACCATGGTGGCCAGCCGCTTCTCCCCCGGCTGCCCCAGCTTGAGCTGGATGCACCGGCGCAGCAGGGCCGCCGGGAAGTCCCGTTCGCCGTTGCTGGTCAGGATGATGAACGGGAAGGCCCGGCAGCGCACCCGCCCGTCCCGGACGGTCACCTTCGCCCCGTCGTCGGTGAGCACCCGCACCTCCGGCTCGGAGTCGGCGACCCGTTCCAGTTCCGGAAGGGTGAACTCGCCTTCCTCCAGTACGTTCAGGAGGTCGTTGGGCAGGTCTATGTCGCTCTTGTCCAGCTCGTCGATCAGCAGGACGCGCGGCCGCTCGGTGGGCAGCAGCGCCGTCCCCAGCGGCCCGAGCCGGATGTACTTCCCGATCCCCCCGGCCCCGGCCCCGCCGCCGCCCCCGCTCGCGGCGATCTGCACGTCCTGGAGCCGGGCGAGGGCGTCGTAGCGGTACAGCCCTTCCTGGAGCACGGTCCGCGACACCACGGGCCAGCGCAGCACCCGGCCGAGCTTCAGCTCGTGGGCGACGGCGTGCGCGAGGGTGGACTTCCCGGTGCCGGGGTAGCCGGTGACCAGCAGCGGCCTGCGCAGGTAGAGGGCCGCGTTGACGGCCTCCAGCTCCTCCGGCTCGGGCCGGTGCAGTTCGGCGGCCTGCCGGTGGGCTCCCAGGCGGCGCGCCACGTTGCCGTCGGCGGTGGCGGCCGCCCCGCCCGGCGGTTCGACGGGGCCGCCGTCGAAGTCCCGCCACGGCGGCGGATCGGGCAGTGCCGCGATCCCGTCGTGGGGTTCGCCCACGCCCCGGTAGATGAGCCATTCGTCGTTCACGGCCGTCCCCTCCCACGCAACGCGACTCGCCCGCACCGGCTCCCGCCCGGCCGGCGCCCCTCCCGCCGGCCACCGGCCCGCCGGTTCACAGATCCCCCTGCAACGGCTCGTCCTCCGGCAGGGCCCGCGCCGGGTCCTCCCATACGAGGGCCAGCCCGGCCGCCCAGTAGGCGTCGGGATCCGCCCCGTACGCCCGCCCGCGCAGCGCCTGGACGCGCAGCGGCAGCACCGCGCCCCGCCCCGCCTCGGCCAGTTCCTCCCGGACGCCCCGGTGGTAGGGCGCGCAGGACGCCCCGGGGTCGGCCGGGGGCCGTCGGCACACGACCACCCCGTAGCCCGCGTCCCGCAGGACGTGCAGCGCGCCCAGGGTGGGTTCGGCGGCCGGCGCCCGGCAGAGCACCGGGACGGTGTTGTCGGCCAGCCCGGCCGGCCACTCCGGAGAGGGGCTGCGGGGGCGCCCCCGGGAGCAGTCGGCGCGCTGGTCCAGGAGCGGGCCGGCCTGTACGCGGGTCCAGCGCGGGCCGGCCGCCTCCCCGGCCCCGGCCGGGGGGAGGCGGAAGACCACGGGCCGCTGCACGCCGACCGGCACCCCGCCGGACACCGTCCAGGCGTCCACCGCGAGCCCGAACAGCTCGGGGGCCGCCGCGACTTCGAGGAGCGCGGCCGATTCGTGCGTGTCGCACCGGCGGAAGCCCTCGGCGAGCGGGGCCCGCAGTGCCTCCGGCAGCGCGGCGAGGGTCTCCCGTACGCCCGCGTCCACCGGGGTGACCCGGCCGGGGCGGGCCGGTCCGGCGAGCACCGAGACCCGCCAGTCGTAGACGTCCTCCCAGCCGTGCGCCCACACCTCCAGCAGCACCGAGGGCCCGGTGGGCAGTCCCCGGTCCCGGCGGACCGGTCCGTGCGCCGCCCGGCCCACGGCGGCGCGCCTGCGCTGCTCCCGCTCGGCCAGGCCGCGCTCGTGGCGCTCGCCGAGCTCGCGGCGCAGCGGGCGCCACAGCCGTTCCGCGGTGGCGCGGACCCAGTCCCACAGTTCCTCGTCGGCCCCCGGCGCCGGGGGTTCGCGGTGGTCGGCCACGCTCACGTCGGTGGCGTACCGGAGCATCGCGGCGGCCTCGCCGCCCGCGCCCGGCGGGTCGTGGAGCAGCCCGAGCCCGTCGCGCCAGCTGAGCGGGGCGGGCAGGGCGGTGTCCGGTTCCTCGCCGCGGGCCTGCTCGGCCAGCTCGCGGACGGCCTCCGAGGAGCCGGGGGGCGGGAGTTCGGCGAGCAGTCCGCACAGGGTGGTGCGTTCGCCGGGGGTGAGCCGCCCGCGTCCGCCGTAGCGGTCCCCGTCCGCGGCGGCGAGCTCGTCGTGTACGTCGGTCCAGGTCCGGCGGCTGTCGAGGTCGCTGACGTGGCGGTCGTAGTGGTAGAGGTCGTGGGCCTGCATGACCCTGCGGTACAGGCCGGTCTGCCCGGTCGCGGCCATCGGCAGGGTCCGCAGCTGTGCCACGGACACGGCGAGTCCGCCCCCGCCGCCGTGGCGCCGGGCCTTGACCACGCCGACGACCTCTCCGCGCGCCAGGTCCACCACGGGCCCGCCGGACATGCCGGCCTCGATCTCGTCCTCGTCGCCGAGGCGGATCGCGGCGCCGCCCGCCGCGGTGCCGCGCAGGCGGGTGGTGCGGCCGGTGATCTCGCGGATGCCGAGTTCCTCGGTGCAGCCGAAGTACGCGGCCTCCTCCAGCCGGGGTCCGGCCCGGTCGGTCAGCCACACGCAGGCGTGGGAGATCGGCGAGAGCACCCGTACGAGCGCCAGGTCGGGCAGGTCCCACAGGGCGCGCCGGCCGGGCCGGCGCTCCTCCAGCCGTTCGGGCAGGACGCACTCCACGCGCCCGGTGACCGTCCCGATGCCCGCGTCGGCCCGGGAGCCCGGGGGGCCGGAGCCCGTTCCCGGACCGGGTCCGGAGGAGAAGCTGATGCCGACCTCACGCCCCGCCAGACGCATCGCAGCACCCCCTTCACCGACCACGTGCGCGCACGTCAGGACCCAGCCGGGGGCGATGAAGAAGCCGCTCCCCCACGTGGGTCCGGTCCAGTCGTTGCCGGGGTTGTCATACCCGCCCGGGGGCGCGTGGACGCGTACCGTGGCGGCCCGGACCAAGGGCTCCAGGAGCTCGAAGGCGCGCGCGGGCCCGGCCGTGCGCCCATCAGGCATCCCTCGACCCCCGTCCCCCGCTCGCCCCACCGGGACCTCCACGCTAGCGCCGCGGCGGGGAGGGCGGGAGGTGTCGCCGCGACCCGGCTTATCCTGGCGGGAAACACCCCCATCACCACACAGCACGGAGCCCGACTTGTACTTCACCGATCGCGGCATCGAGGAGCTGGAGAAGCGGCGCGGCGAGGAGGAGGTCACCTTCGAGTGGCTGGCCGAGCAGCTGCGCACGTTCGTCGACCTGAACCCGGACTTCGAGGTCCCGGTGGAACGCCTGGCGACCTGGCTGGCCCGCCTGGACGACGAGGACGAGGACGAGGAGTAGCCGCGGGGAGGGCGCGGACCTGGACTGGTCCGCGCCGCACCGTCCCCCGTACGACCGAGGGGCCCGACCGCGTGCGGTCGGGCCCCTCGGTCGTACGGGGGACGGGCTGGGCCTGGATCAGGCGGCCTTGGTCTCCCAGAAGATGCGGTCGATCTCGGCGATGAGCTCCAGGGCCTTCGCGCCGGTCGCCGGGTCGTTCGACGCCTTGGCGGCCGAGAGGGCCTTCAGGGTGTCGTTGACCAGGGTGTGCAGCTGGGGGTACTTCTCGAAGTGCGGGGGCTTGAAGTAGTCGCTCCAGAGCACCGACACGTGGTGCTTCGCGAGCTCGGCGCGCTGCTCCTTGATGGTGATGGCGCGGGCGCGGAAGTCGGCGTCCTCGTTGGCCTGGTACTTCTCCTGGACGGCCTTGACGGACTCGGCCTCGATGCGGGCCTGGGCCGGGTCGTACACACCGCAGGGCAGGTCGCAGTGGGCGGAGACCTTCACCTTGGGGGCGAAGAAGCGGGAAAGCATTGGAGTGGGTCCTCCTCGTGATCGTCTTCTCAAGGGTGGAGATTACTCGCTGAGAAAGCGGAAATCGCTGGCGCCCCCATGGGCTTAGGACAAAAGTCCAGGGGCGGTCGAGGAGTGGTGAGCGAACGTACGGGACCGTACGGCAGCATGCGGGGAGGACGAGGAGGCCGGACATGACGGAGAACAGGCGCACACGGGGGCGCATCGGCATCACCGAGGTGACGGGCCCGTCGATGGCCCCGACCCTGGCGGACGGGGACCGGCTGGTGGTCCGGTACGAGGCGCTGGTCCGGCCGGGTGACGTGGTGGTCTTCCGCCATCCGCTGCAGCAGGACCTGCTGGTGGTGAAGCGGGCGGCCGAGCGCCGGCCGGGCGGCTGGTGGATGCTCGGCGACAACCCGTTCAACGAGACCGGGGACAGCACCGACTACGGCGCGGTCCCCGAGGAGCTGGTGCTGGCGGTGGCCCGGCTGCGCCTGCGGCCGCGCCCGGGCGGTCAGCGTTCGCTGAGGGCGTGGCTGTCCTGGGCGGCCTCGGCGGTGCGGCCGATGCGCGCGGACTCCTCGGCCTCCAGCCGCTTGCGGGCGCGGTAGGCGGCGACGTTGGCGCGGGTGGCGCAGCGGTCGGAGCAGTAGCGCCGGGAGCGGTTGGTGGAGGTGTCGAGGTAGGCGTTGCGGCAGGGCGGCGCCTGGCACAGGCCCAGGCGGTCGGGGCCGTGCTCGGTGAGGGCGAAGGCCAGGCCCATCGCGGCCATGGCGGCGTAGCCGGCGGAGGCGTTGGAGGGGTGCTCGGCGAGGTGGATGTGCCAGTCGGGGCGGCCGTCGGGGCCGACCAGCTCGTGGCCGGAGACCTGGGGGCTGACGGGGAACTCCATGAGGAGGGAGTTCAGCAGGTCGACGGCGAGGACGTGGTCGCCGCCGTCGGCGGCCTCGAAGACGGCGCGCAGCCGGCCGCGCACGTTGCGGAAGCGCGTGACGTCGGTGTCGGCGACCCGGCGGGCCATCTGCACGCTGGCCCCGAAGAGGGCGCGGACGTCGTCCACCGAGGTGAGCGCGTCCTTGTTGCGGGCCGGCTCCTCGGTGTTGACCAGGCGCACGGCATAGTCCGAGTAATGGGCCAGTTCCACTTGTAGTCCTTACGGATGCGGATTAGTGTCAGCAGCGGCCGAGGTAACGGCTGGTACTGGTTCGAGGGTATTACGTACGGAGGGGTTCTCGATGACGGATACGGCGACCGGGTCGTTCGGTACGGACTGGCAGGCATGGCAGGACAGCTGGGACCGCCAGCAGGAGTGGTACATGCCCGACCGCGAGGAACGGTTCCGGGTCATGCTGGACATGGTGGAAGCACTGGTCGGCCCCGCCCCCCGGGTACTGGATCTCGCGTGCGGTACGGGAAGTATCACGGACAGGCTCCTCAAGCGGTTCCCGGAAGCCACCAGTACGGGGCTGGATCTCGACCCCGCGCTTCTGACGATCGCCCGGGGCCACTTCGCGGGCGACGACCGGGTCACCTTCGTCACCGCCGACCTCAAGGACCCCGACTGGCCCGCGGCCCTCCCGTACGCGTCCTACGACGCGGTCCTGACCGCGACCGCGCTGCACTGGCTGCCCAGCGCCGACCTGGCCGTCCTCTACGGGCGGATCGCCCCGCTGGTCCGCCCGGGCGGGGTCTTCATGAACGCCGACCACATGCCCGACCCCGCCACCCCGCGCATCGACGCCGCCGAGCACGCCCACCGGCACGCCGGCATGGACCGGGCCCGCGCCCTGGGCGTCCCGGACTGGCGCGAATGGTGGGCCCTGGCCGCGGCCGACCCGGTCCTGGCGGAGCCCACGGCGGCCCGGTTCGAGATCTACGGGGAGCACGCGGACGGCGACACCCCGGACGAGGCCTGGCACGCCCGGACCCTGCGTGCGGCCGGCTTCGCCGAGGCCCGCTCGGTCTGGCGCTCCCCCTCGGACGCACTGGTCCTGGGCCTGAAGTAGGACTTCACCGAGGCGCCCGGGCACGGCGAAGGGGCGGTACGGGAATCCCGTACCGCCCCTCACGCGCGTACCGCGGTTACAGCACCTTGGACAGGAACGCCTTGGTGCGGTCGTGCTGCGGGTTGCCCAGGACCTCGCGCGGGTGGCCGGACTCGACCACGACGCCGCCGTCCATGAAGACGAGGTTGTCGCCGACCTCGCGGGCGAAGCCCATCTCGTGGGTCACCACGATCATGGTCATGCCCGATTCGGCCAGGTCGCGCATGACGTCGAGGACGTCGCCGACCAGCTCCGGGTCGAGCGCCGAGGTGGGCTCGTCGAAGAGCATCAGCTTCGGCTCCATGGCCAGCGCGCGGGCGATCGCCACGCGCTGCTGCTGGCCGCCGGAGAGCTGGGTCGGGTAGTTCCCGCCCTTGTCGCCGAGGCCGACGCGGTCCAGGAGCTTGATCGCCCGCTCGCGGGCCACTGCCTTGGACTCGCCCTTGACCATGACCGGGGCTTCCATGACGTTCTCTATGGCCGTCATGTGCGGGAAGAGGTTGAAGCGCTGGAAGACCATGCCGATGTCCCGGCGCTGGGCCGCGACCTCGCTGTCCTTCAGCTCGTAGAGCTTGTCGCCCTTCTGCTTGTACCCGACCAGCTGGCCGTCGACCGAGAGCCGGCCGGCGTTGATGCGCTCCAGGTGGTTGATGCACCGCAGGAAGGTGGACTTGCCGGAGCCGGACGGGCCGACCAGGCAGAAGACCTCGCGGGGGGCGACTTCCAGGTCGATGCCCCGCAGGATGTGGGCGGCGCCGTACGACTTGTGGACGCCTTCGGCCTTGACCATCGGCTGGGCGGTCACTTCGCCACCTCCGTACGGCGGAACATGTTCAGGTTGGCCTTGAGCCGCTCGAACGGGGTGGGGGGCAGCGTGCGCAGCGAACCGCGGGCGTAGCGGCGCTCCAGGTAGTACTGGCCGACGCTGAAGATGCTGGTCAGCGTCAGGTACCAGATGGACGCCACGAAGAGCATCTCCATGATGGCACCGGCCGTGGTGCCGATGTTGGAGCTGGCCCGCAGGAGTTCGGGGTACTGCACCGCCGAGACCAGGGAGGAGGTCTTCAGCATGTTGATGAACTCGTTGCCCGTGGGCGGGATGATCACGCGCATCGCCTGCGGGAGCACCACGCGGCGCATGGTCTGCATCCCGGTCATGCCGAGCGCGTGCGAGGCCTCGCTCTGGCCCTCGTCGACGGACTGGATGCCGGAGCGGACGATCTCCGCCATGTAGGCGCCCTCGTTCAGGCCGAGGCCCAGCAGGGCGACCATGAACGGCGTGAGGACGTCGACGGTCTCGTTCTTGTAGATCGGTCCCAGGTTGATGTACTGGAAGATCAGCGACAGGTTGAACCACACCAGCAGCTGGACGTAGACCGGGGTACCGCGGAAGAACCAGATGTAGAGCCAGGACACGAAGCTCGTGACCGGGTTCTTCGACAGGCGCATCACCGCGAAGAGGATGCCGAGCACGAGGCCCAGCGCCATCGACGAGACGCTGATGATGACGGTGTTGCCGAGGCCGCTGAGGACCGAGGGGTCGAACAGCTTGTCGCCGACCGTCGCCCAGATGATCTTGCCCTGGGAGAAGGCGTAGACGAGCCACCCGAGGAGTACGGCGACGACCACGGCGCTGATCCAGCGGCCGTAGTGCCGTACGGGGATTGCCTTGATGGCCTCGTAGGGAGTGGCGCCCGAGGCCCCGGGCCCGGCCGGCGGTGTGGCGGCCGAACCCTTGTCGATCTTGTCAGTCACAATGACTGCCCTTCAGTGGAGCGCTCGGTCTTACTTGCCCGCGTTGATCGTGGCCGACTGCACGGCACTGCCCTGGACGTTCCACTTCTCCAGGACCTTGGCGTAGGAGCCGTCCTTGATGATGGCGTCGAGGGCGTCCTTGAGGGCGTCGCGCAGCTGCGTGTTGTCCTTGGAGACCGCGATGCCGAAGAGACCGACGTCGGACTGCTGGCCGCCGACCTCGAAGTCGTTGCCGCCGCCCGAGGTCTTCGCGATGTACGCGGCGACCGGGTAGTCGTTCAGGTCGGCCACGGCGCCGCCGGCCTTGACGCGGGTCTGGGCCTCGGCGTCGGTGTCGAAGGCCTCGATGGTGAGCTTCTTGTCACCGCACTTCTCGGCCTGCGCCTTGAAGGTGTCCTCGTAGATCGTGCCGCGCTGGACGGCGACCGTGCGGCCGCACAGGTCGTCCAGGGACTTGATGTTCTCCGGGTTGCCCTTCTTGAGGATCAGGGAGACGCCGGAGGAGAAGTAGTCGACGAAGTCGACGCCCTTGCCGATCTTCTGGCCCTTGTCGTCCAGGCCCTCCTGGCGCTTCTTGTTGTCGGTGATCGAGGAGATCGCGACGTCCTGGCGGCCGGTCTCCAGGGAGGTGATCAGGCCGTCGAAGGTGCCGGAGGTGAACTGGAGCTTCACACCGAGCTGCTTGCCGAGCGCGTCCGCGATGTCGGGGTCCACACCGACGATCTTGCCGCCGTCGACGAACTCCATGGGCGCGTAGGCCGTGTCGGAGCCGACCTTGATGACACCGGCGTCCTGGATCTTCTTCGGGAGCTTCGAGAACAGCGGGGCGCTGTTGTCGGCCTTGCCCGAGGCGTTCGAGGAGGCCTTGTCCGTCTGGTCGCCACAGCCGGTGAGGATCAGGGCGCCGGCGACCGCGATCGCGCCGACCGCGGCGATCCGGGACCGGGCGGCGGTCGTACGACGGGTGGTGCTTGCGGTCATGGGCTGGTTCCTCCGACAGGGGTGGAAAAGCATCCGAGAGGGGTCGGGCACGCACCATCGAGTGCCGCGTCCCTGTGTGATTACGGCATCTTGCCATTCGGACTGACGCATTCAGGCTGCCCATCAGGTCAAAATCAGATAACGGGCGCTGCCGACTACCCAACAGGACTGCGGGCAAGGCCCCTCGGAGCCGTACAAACCGCCGTGACCAGCCCTTTTGTCCTCACTATTTCCGGCCTGTCTCACCCCTTGGACAGAGAGGTTTGGACTTTTAGCCAAAAACAGGACAAGCGACCTACAGTTGAGCGGGAATCGACTCGTCTGGGCATGCGTTCTTCGGGTAGAACAGATCCTTACACCCCTCATCCGGGGCTCAGGGCGCGCGTGCGGCGCGCCCGCGCGTACGAACCTCCCCTTCGCGGAGGCGGGCCAACCGCCGACGCGGAGTACGGACGCGGTGCCCGCCCACCCCTTAACCAGGAGTGGCCACCCTCAACGATTCAAAGGACTTAAGGGGTCACACGAAGTGGCAGCGGAGATCGTCAACCCTCGCAGCGACAGTGCGACGGACAACAACCCCGATGCGGTGTTCGCACTGCACCGGGGCGGCAAGATGGCCATCCAGGCCACGGTGCCGGTGAACGACAAGGACGACCTGTCCCTGGCGTACACCCCGGGCGTGGCGAAGGTGTGCACCGCCATCGCCGAACAGCCCGAACTCGTGAACGAGTACACCTGGAAGTCGAACGTGGTCGCCGTCGTCACCGACGGTACGGCCGTGCTCGGACTCGGTGACATCGGTCCCGAGGCCTCCCTCCCCGTCATGGAGGGCAAGGCGATTCTGTTCAAGCAGTTCGGCGGCGTGGACGCGGTTCCGATCGCGCTCGCGACCAAGGACACGGACGAGATCATCGAGACGGTCATCCGCCTCGCACCGTCCTTCGGCGGGGTCAACCTGGAGGACATCTCCGCGCCCCGCTGCTTCGAGATCGAGCGCCGCCTCCAGGAGGCGCTGGACATCCCGATCTTCCACGACGACCAGCACGGCACGGCGATCGTGACGCTGGCCGCCCTGCGCAACGCGGCGAAGCTCACCGGCCGCACCCTCGGCGACCTGCGCGCCGTGATCGCGGGCGCCGGCGCGGCGGGCATCGCCATCGCCAAGATCCTCGTGGACGCGGGCATCGGCGACGTCTGCGTCGCCGACCGCAAGGGCGTCGTCTCGGCGGACCGCTCCGACCTGACGGACGTCAAGGCGGAGATCGCGGGCCTCACCAACAAGACGGGCCTGAACGGCACGCTGGAGGAGGCCCTCGCGGGCGCGGACGTCTTCATCGGCGTCTCCGGCGGCACGGTCGGCGAGGAGGCCGTGGCCACCATGGCGAAGAACTCCTTCGTCTTCGCCATGGCCAACCCGAACCCGGAGGTCCACCCCGACGTCGCGCACAAGTACGCGGCGGTCGTGGCCACGGGCCGTTCGGACTTCCCGAACCAGATCAACAACGTGCTGGCCTTCCCGGGCATCTTCGCGGGTGCCCTGAAGGTGCGCGCGACCCGGATCACCGAGGGCATGAAGATCGCCGCCGCCGACGCCATCGCCGGTGTCGTGGGTGACGAGCTCGCCGCCGACTACGTGATCCCCTCGCCGTTCGACGAGCGCGTCGCCGAGGCCGTCACGGCCGCGGTCGCCGCGGCGGCGAAGGCCGACGGAGTGGCCCGCCTGGCCTGACCGCCACGTTGAGCCCTACGCGAAGAGGCCCGGCCGCATCACTGCGGCCGGGCCTCTTCGCGTGCGCGTCGTCCCCTCGCAGAACGCACCCTCCCGGCCCCCGAACCGGGAGGGGTCGTTCCGTCTTTTCCTTGCCGGGCGCGCGAGAGAGCGCGGGGACGCAAAGCGGGAATGCGACGGGGATGACAGGCTCATGACGAGCGCGCCGCATGGCTTGAATCCTACCTCGATCCAGACCCCCTCCCGACGTTCCGTTTAGTCCTATCCAGTGGATAAACCACCTGGTACGGAGGGCACTTGGGGGGTCACGCACGGCTTCCGCTCCGGCACGGCGACACGCCCCGACCCCTGGCCAGACGGGTCTACCGACCGGTAGCCTCTGGCCGCATGTTCGCTGCCTATGCCGCCCGAATCGACCGAGACCAGCCGCTGAACGGCCTTGTACTGGGCGACCGCCCGGCACCCGAGGCCCGCCCCGGCTGGGTGACCGTGAACGTCCGCGCCGCCTCCCTCAACCACCACGACCTGTGGTCGCTGCGCGGAGTCGGTCTGGACCAGGACAAACTGCCGATGATCCTCGGCTGCGACGCCGCCGGAACCGACCAGGACGGCAACGAGGTCGTCCTGCACTCCGTGATCGGCCAGAGCGGCCACGGCGTCGGCCCCGACGAGCCGCGCTCGATCCTGACCGAGCGCTACCAGGGGACCTTCGCCGAGCAGGTCACCGTCCCCGCCTGGAACGTGCTGCGCAAGCCCGCCGAGCTCTCCTTCGAGGAGGCCGCCTGCATGCCGACGGCCTGGCTGACGGCCTACCGGATGCTCTTCACCAACGCCGGGGTGCGCCCCGGCGACTCCGTCCTCGTCCAGGGCGCGGGCGGCGGGGTGGCCACCGCCGCGATCGTCCTGGGCCGCGCGGCCGGCCTGCGGGTCTTCGCCACCAGCCGCGACGAGGCCAAGCGCAAGCGGGCGGTGGAGCTGGGCGCCCTGGAGGCCTTCGAGCCGGGCGCCCGGCTGCCGCACCGGGTGGACGCGGTCATCGAGACCGTGGGGGCCGCCACCTGGTCCCATTCGGTCAAGTCCCTGCGGCCCGGCGGGACCCTGGTCATCTCGGGCGCCACCAGCGGCGACCGCCCGGCACATGCCGAGCTGACCCGGATCTTCTTCCTGGAGCTGAAGGTGGTCGGCTCCACCATGGGCTCGAAGGACGAGCTGGAGGACCTGCTGTCCTTCTGCGCCGCCACCGGCGTACGGCCGGTCATCGACGAGGTGCTGCCGCTCGACCGGGCGCGCGAGGGCTTCGAGAAGCTGGAGGCGGGCGACCTCTTCGGCAAGATCGTCCTCACCACCTGACCACTCCCCCACGGCACCCGTTTGTCAATCAGGGTTGACAGTCCTCCCCTGTCAACCTAGATTGACATGCATGACGGAAGCCACCGACCTCGCAGAACGGGCCGGAGACCAGGACCCCCGCGTGGGCCTGCACGCCGTGGCCGCCCTCCGCAGGCTGCTGGAGCAGCTGGAGGCCGTACAGGTGCGCAGCGCCCGCGCGCAGGGCTGGTCCTGGCAGGAGATCGCGGCCGAGCTGGGCGTCAGCCGGCAGGCCGTACACAAGAAGTACGGGAGGCTGTGATGTTCGAACGCTTCACCCGGGACGCCCGCGACACCGTGAAGGGCGCACTGGACGAGGCCCGGCGGGCCGGCGCCGCCACGGTCACCGAGGAGCACCTGCTGCTCTCCCTGATGGGCCTCGGCGCCCTGGACCCGCTCGGCGTGGACCGGGAGTCCGTACGGGCCCGGCTCGCCGAGTCCCGGCGCCGCGGCGGGATGTCCAAGGCCGACGAGGAGGCCCTCGCCGGACTCGGCATCGACCTCGGCGAGATCGTCGCCCGCATCGAGGAGACCCACGGCGCGGGCGCCCTGGCGACCCCGCCGCCGCGCCGGCGCGGCATCGCCGCGCTGCGGCGCCGCGACCGGGAGGCGGAGCACCACGTCCCCTTCACGGCGGGCGCGAAGAAGGTGCTGGAGCAGTCCCTGCGCATCGCCCTGGGCCGCCACGACAGGCACATCGGCACCCTGCACCTGCTGCTGGCCCTGCTGTCCCGGCCGGGCACGGTCTCCGAGGTCCTCACGGACCACGGGATCACCTACGCCGCGGCCGAGACGGCCCTGGCCGCCTGACCCTCCGCTACGCCCCCGGGCGCAGCCCTGCCTCGATCCTGGCGGCGGCCGCCGCCAGGTGGGCGCGGGCCTCGGCCAGCTGGGCGGGGGTCACGCCGTGGTCGCGCGCCGCGTCGCGGACGTCGTCGCGGAAGCGGTCCAGCAGCCGGTCCAGGTCCCGGGCCGGGTCGGCGGTGGGCGCGAGGTCCTCGGCCCACCCGGCGCCCGAGGGCCCCGGGGCGCTGGGCGACCCGGCGGGAGCGTTGGCCGCCGGCCCTCCGCCGAGCCAGGCTCCGGCGAGGCTCCCGAGGACCCCGCCGGGCTTGGCGAACTGCTCCTGGAGCTGGGCGGCGATCCGCTGGACCTCCTCGCGGGCCCGCTCCTGCGCCTCCTTGGCCTGGCGGCGGGCCTGCTGGGCCTCTTCGCGGGCCCGGCGGCTCTCGTCCTTCGCCCGGCGGGCCTGCTCCTTCCACTCCTGCTTCGCCTTGCGGAGCTCCTCCTTGGCGGCCTTCCAGGACTCGTCGTCGACCTGCGTGGCCGTGGCGGAGGCGGCGGCCCGCATCTCGCGCCGCAGGTCGCCGGCGGCGCCCCGGACGTCGTCGCGGATCTCGGCGGCCAGCTCGGAGACGGAGTCGCGGATCTCCAGCTCCAGGTCGGCCAGTTCACCGCCGCGGTCGGCCAGTTCGGCCCGGCCCGTCTCGGTGATGGAGTACACCTTGCGCCCGCCTTCGGTCGCGTACGTGACGAGTCCCTCCGCCTCCAGCTTCGCCAGCCGCGGGTAGACGGTGCCCGCGGAGGGGGCGTAGAGGCCCTGGAAGCGCTCCTCCAGCAGGCGGATCACCTCGTACCCGTGGCGGGGCGCCTCGTCCAGGAGCTTGAGCAGGTAGAGGCGGAGTCGGCCGTGGGCGAAGACGGGCGGCATGTCAGAGCACCTTCTTGTCGAGCTGGAGGGGGGCGTCCGCGTCGGCCTGCGGGCGGCGCAGCAGGGCGATGGCCCCGGAGACGGTCGTCGCCCGCAGGGTGCCCGCACCCGTGCCGAGCGTGCCGGTGATCCGCTTGGCGCCGAGCTGCCCGGAGACCCGCAGGTCCTCGAAGGCGTTGGAGACCCCGCCGGTGGCGGTGTTGGCCTCCACCTTGGCGTCGGCGGGGTGCGGCAGGCGGATCGCCACCTCGCCGGAGACGGAGTTGAGGAAGATGTCCACCGGCGCGGGGGCGTCCGGCGCGGGGGCGAGGTCGATGAGCATGTCGCCGCTGACCGAGTCGGCCCGTACGTTGCCGCCGAAGCCGTCGACCACCGTCAGGCCGCCGGAGACAGAGTGGAAGCCGAGCTCGCCGGTCAGGGACTGGGCCTCGACGCTGCCGGAGACGGTGTGCGCCTTGACCCGGCCGGACAGCCCGACGAGGGTCGCGTCACCGGAGACCCCGTTGACCTCGGTGCCGCCCGCGATGCCGGAGACGAAGACGGTGGCGCTGACGGTGGCCAGCTGCACGTGGGTGCCGGCCGGCAGGGTCAGCGTCACGGTCACGCTGCGCTCCCAGGCCTTGCGGCCGTCCTCGGAGGCGCCCTTCCAGGCCTTCCACGGCTTGCCCTCGAACCACTTCTTGAAGCCCTGGGAGCCGTTCCAGGGGAGGTCCTCGTAGGACAGGGTGAGGGTGCCGCCCTCCTGGACCACGTGCAGCGGCGGCCCGTCCACCTCGGCGACCTCCAGCCGCGCCGGGCCGGCGTCGACCGCGGCCACCACGTTGACCGTGCCACCGACCACACGGACGCGCAGGTCGGTCACCGGCTGCTCGAAGGTGAGCTTCTGCGGTGCGGCGACGGACCACGTCATCTGCTCTGCCATGGTGCTGCTCCTCCTCGTGGGCTGACGCACGCAACATATCGCGTCTTCTGTAGAACACGATATATCGCGGCATGCCGAAGTCAAGCACCGCGCACAACGGAGGACAAAGGGGGACGGGGCACGACGACCCGGCCGGGGGCGGGGACGGGGACGGGGTGGGGCAGGCAACGACGAGGACTCAGGCCGCCAGCAGCGGACTGTCGTGGTGCCGCAGCCACGCCCGGTACGGCGGCGTCCGCAGCGCCGCCTCGCGGTAGGCCGCGCGGAGGTCCTCGTAGACCTCCGCGTGCGCCCCCGGCCGCGTGGCCAGCAGCAGCCGTACCGCCAGCGGGTCCCCCGACAGCGGCCGGATGGCCATGTCCTCCCGCGGCCCCGAGGTCGGCTGGCAGGGCGCGACCGCCTCGCCGGACACGATCAGCGAGGTGGCGGTGTGGTAGTCGGCGTGCAGCACGGGCGGGTCGAGCCCCGCCCCGGCGAAGACCCTGCGCAGACCGTCCCATTCACCGTCGACGGACGGGTCGACGGTCCAGCGGTCTCGGGCCAGGTCCTGTAACTCCACCACCGACGACCGCGCGGCGGGATGGTCCCGCGCCATGGACACGAACTGCGGCTCGCGCTCCATCAGCACGCGCAGCTGGAGCCCGTCCGGCACCCGCAGCGGAAAGCCCTCGACCTCGTGGACGAACGCCACGTCCAGCTGTCCGGCGGCCACCATCCGCAGCAGCGCGTTGGCCGAAACGTCGACGACCAGCGAGGTCTCCGTGTCCGGCGCGCGCCGGTGCAGCCGCCGCAGCCACCCCGGCAGGGCGCGGCTCGCGGTCGAACCGAGCCTCAGGCGGGGCCCGTGCGCCGCCGCGTGGGCCTCGGCGACCAGCGCGGCCATCTCCGCGAGCAGGGGCCGGGCCCGGCCGAGCACCGTACGCCCGAACGGCGTCGGCCGGCAGCCGGTGCGCTCCCGCAGGAACAGCTCGCCGTCCAGGGCCCGTTCGATCCGGCGCAGCTGGGTCGTCAGCGAGGGCTGGCTCACGCCGAGCTGCCGCGCCGCCTTGTGCAGGCTGCCGGCGTCGGCGATGGCGCAGAGCGCCCTCAGGTGCCTGACCTCAAGCTCCATGTCCCGAGGGTAGGGGGCGGCCGACGGACCGCACCAGTCACCTATAGCCCCCCGAATCCCGCCATTCTCACGCCAGTTGCCCTGTCGAAATCTTCCCGATAGGCCGGCGCTATCGGGTGCTGACATCATCCCCGGGCCCCTTCGGCTCCCGCAGACTCCGGTACCGGATGACCCATCCACCCCCCACCGCACCGGCTGAGTAGGAGCCCCCCACATGCGCCACTCCCGCAGGATCACGCTGTCCGCGACCATCGGCCTCGGCATCGCCGCGGCCCTCGGCGGCGTGGTCCCCACGGCCACGGCGGCGAACGCCCCGGCCGGCAACCCGGCCAGCTACGCCGCGTACGAGCGTTCCGCGGAGAACCAGGCCGCCAACAGCGCCTTCTTCGAGGCCGTGAAGCGCTCGGTGGCCGAGCAGCGCGCGGCCAACCCCGGCCTGGCGGCCGTCACCGTCACCTACAACACCCGCAACGCGCCGAGCTTCCGCAGCGTGATCGCCCGTTCCACCCAGATATGGAACAGCTCGGTGTCCAACGTGAAGCTCCAGGAGGTGTCCTCCGGCGGGAACTTCTCGTACTACGAGGGCAACGACTCCCGCGGGTCGTACGCGAGCACCGACGGGCACGGCCGGGGTTACATCTTCCTCGACTACGCCCAGAACCAGCAGTACAACTCGACCCGCGTGACGGCGCACGAGACGGGTCACGTGCTGGGCCTGCCGGACCACTACTCGGGGCCGTGCAGCGAGCTGATGTCGGGCGGCGGTCCGGGCACCTCGTGCACGAACCCCAACCCGAACAGCGCCGAGCGCTCGCGCGTGAACCAGCTGTGGGCCAACGGCCTGGTCGCCTCGGGCATGGACACCAAGGGCTAGCCTCCGGCGTACCGCGTGCAGTCCGGGTTCCGGCAGGGACCCGGGCTCCACTCCGGCACGAAGATGCCGAGGGACTTGCGCCGTCTGAGCAGGGTGTCGACGGCGCGCCCGCAGGCCGGGCACGTCTGCTGCTCGTGCCCGGCCCGCGGGGCCACCGTCCCGCGCGCCCGCTGTTGCTGTTCACCGGCCATACCTCCACGGTAGGCCGGTTCGGCGCGGGCGGCGCGGTTCAGCGCCTGACGTCGTACGAGGTGATGATCTGGCCGCCGCCGAGGACGGTGCAGCCGGTCAGCTCCAGCGGACGCACCCCGAAGCCCGCCCGGGACATCGGCATGCCGGTCCCCACGGCGACCGGGTAGGTCTTGACGATGTACTCGTCGATCTCATCGGCCAGCTGCCCCGCGAGGTCGGCGCCGCCGCAGAGCCAGATGTCGAGCCCGTCCTGCGCCTTGAGCTCGCGGACCCTGGCGGCGACGTCCCCGGAGATCAGCCGGACCTCGGGGTCCGGCGGGACCGTGAGGGAGCGCGAGACGACGTACTGCTCGCGCATGTGGCCGTAGGGGCTGGTCATGCCCACCTTCAGGCCCGGCTCGTAGGTGCCCCGGCCCATGAGGACCGTGTCGAACCGCTTCGGGGCGGCGTCCTCGATCCCGAGCTGGGCCCGGCCGACGGCGGCGATCGTCTCGGGGTACTCGGCCGTCAGGTGGCCGATGAACTCCGGGTCGAGGTGGGCGTAGATGAAATCGGCGTCGCCGTCGGGGGCTCCGATGAAACCGTCGACCGTGGCGGCGATGAAGTACGTGAGCTTGCGCAAGCGATTCTCTTCCGTCAGGCAGTGCCACCGCTCCAGGGCACGACGACGAAAGTACTTCACCTGAAGTACTTCAACAACCCCCTTTTCCGGGGCTCCTCCGGAAGCCCCCGGAAGCCCCCGGTATCCCGCCGGCGGCTCAGCCCAGCGGCTTGCGCCACATCGGCCACATCAGCGGCCCGTCCGGCAGTCGCACCGCCTCGCCCGTGAACTCCCAGCCGAGCCGCTCGTAGAGGGCGCGGCTGCGCTCGCTGCTCGCCTCCAGGTACGCCGGGACGCCCTCGCGGTCGCAGCGCTCCAGGACCGGCCGGATCAGCTCGGTGCCCAGCCCCTCGCCCTGCCGGCCCGGAGCCACCGCGATCATCAGCAGGTACTCGTGCTCCTCCGCGGTGGGGTGCACCGCGCCCGTGAGCCGGCCCACCAGCTCGCAGCGCTCGTTGCCGGGATCGGCGACCGCCCGCATCTTCGCCGGGACCTCGTCCTCGACGGGCTCCGCCTCCGGATCGCCCGCCGGGATCCGCAGCCACAGCGCCGCCGCCGAGCCGTCCGCCGCGTAGTCGATCCGCCCCTCCGCCAGCGCCACGTCCACGAAGACGCCGAGGAAGCGGCCGTGCACGGCGGCCCGGTGCTCCGGATCGGGGAAGACCCAGCAGCTCACCGGGTCGCTGCGGAAGGCCTCGTCCAGCAGCCGCGCCACCGCGTCCCGGTCCGACTGATCCGCCTGACGTATGTCCAGCACCACAGGTCACACCCTCCACTCAGGTCTCAACAACACTGAGTGATCCTAGAGTTGGGCCACCTGCGCGGTAAGGCCCGTTCCGGCACCTCCCGGTGCCGGAACGGGCCTTGCCCGTACGCCCCCGCCCCACGCGCTCACCTCGTACGGCGCGTCACGAACTCCGCCAGGGCCAGCAGCCCGCCCGCCGCCCCGAGGTCCGGGACGGCCCGGGACAGCTCCTGCACCGCCCGGCCCATCCGGTCGGCGGCATGGGCCTGCGCCCAGTCCCGCCCGCCCGCCCGCTCCACCGCGCGGGCCGCGGCGCGCACGTCGTCCCCGGCCATCGGGCCCGCGTACAGCTCTGCCAGCTCCGCCCCGGCGCGGGTGCCCGAGGTGAGGGCGGCCACGACCGGGAGGGACTTCTTGCGGGCCAGCAGATCGGCCCCGGCGGGCTTCCCGGTGTGCGCCGGATCCCCCCAGATGCCGATCAGGTCGTCGATCAGCTGGAAGGCCAGCCCGGCCTCGCGGCCGAAGGCGTCCATCGCCTCGACCTCCTCCGGCCCGGCCCCCGCGTAGAGCGCGCCCAGGGCGCACGCGCAGCCCAGCAGGGCCCCGGTCTTCGCCGTCGCCATGGTCAGGCACTCGTCGAGCGCGACGTCCGGACGGCTTTCGAAGGCGCAGTCCGCCTGCTGTCCGGCGCACAGCTCGATGACGCAGGCCGCGAGCCGGGCGGAGGCGGCCGCCGCGGCCGGGTGCGGGTCCTCGGCGAACAGCCGCAGCGCGAGCGCCATCACGGCGTCGCCGGTGATGATCGCGTCCGGTGTCCCGAAGACGGCCCAGGCCGTGGGACGCCCGCGCCGGCGGACGTCCTTGTCGATGACGTCGTCGTGCAGCAGCGTGAAGTTGTGCGCCAGCTCCACGGCCACCGCCGCCCGTACGACCCCCCGCTCACCGGACCCGCCGGGCCCGCCGAGCGGACCGCCCAGGGCCTGCGCGGAGGCGAGGACGAGCGCGGGCCGGATGGCCTTGCCCGCGCCCCCCTCCGTCGGGCGGCCCTCCTCGTCCTCCCAGCCGAAGTGGTACATCGCCACCCGCCGCATGGACCCGGGCAGGCTCTCGACGGTCCGGCGCAGTTCCGGGTTGACCGTTTCTCTGGTGCGCTCCAGCAGGGCCGCCGCCTCCTGCCCCTCGCCCGCGGCGATGGCGTTCGCGGTCATCAGCGCCAGCGGCCGATCTCGACGTTCTCCAGCACCCCGAGGGCGTCCGGCACCAGCACGGCGGCCGAGAAGTAGGCGGTGACCAGGTAGGAGATGATCGCCTGCTCGCTGATGCCCATGAAGCGCACCGACAGGCTGGGCTCGATCTCGTCCGGGATGCCGGGCTGGTGCAGGCCGATCACGCCCTGCTCGTCCTCGCCCGTGCGCATGCACAGGATGGACGTCGTACGGGCGTCGCTGACCGGGATCTTGTTGGACGGGAAGATCGGCACCCCGCGCCAGGCGGGCACCCGGTGGCCGCCCACGTCCACCGACTCCGGGTAGAGGCCGCGCTTGTTGCACTCGCGGCCGAAGGCGGCGATGGCCTTGGGGTGCGCGAGGAACATCTTGGAGCCGCGCCGCATCGCGAGGAGGGCGTCGAAGTCGTCGGGGGTGGGCGCGCCGTCGTGGGGCTGGATGCGCTGGTCGTAGTCGGCGTTGTGGAGCAGGCCGAAGTCGCGGTTGTTGAGCATCTCGTGCTCCTGGCGCTCGCGCAGCGCCTCGACCGTGAGCCGCAACTGCTGCTCGGTCTGGTTCATCGGCTGGTTGTACAGGTCTGCGACGCGGGTGTGGACGCGCAGGACCGTTTGTGCAATGGAGAGTTCGTACTCGCGCGGGCGGGCCTCGTAGTCGACGAAGGTGCCGGGCAGGACGGCTTCGCCGTGGTGGCCCGCGGAGAGGTCGATCGCGGCCTCGCCGTAGGTGTTGGTGCGCTGGGCGGGCGCGGACCGTGCCCGGTCCACGTGCGCGCGCAGCGAGTCGACCCGGTCGGCGAGGAGCTGGAAGTCCTGGCGGGAGAGGACGAGCGCGGTGCCGGAGGTGGCGGCGCGGGCGGTGTACTCCCAGATCGCCTCCTCGTCCGTGAGGGCGCCGTCGCCGAAGTAGGCGCCGTCGGCGACGGTGCGCAGGACCGCGTCCTCGCCGTAGGGGCCGGGGCCGATCTGGTCGATGCGGCCGTGGGCGAGCAGGAAGACCCGGTCGGAGGGGCTGCCGAAGGAGGTGAGTTCCTGGCCGGCTTCGAAGTCGACCTGGCGGCAGCGGGCGGCGAGTTCGGTGAGGGCCTCCTCGTCGTCGTAGTCGCGCAGCAGCGGGAGTTCGCCGAGTTCGGCGGGGATGACCTGGACCTGGGTGCCGGTCTTGATGAACTCCACGATGCCGTTGCCGACGGAGTAGCTGAGGCGGCGGTTGACGCGGTAGGCGCCGCCCTGCACCGAGACCCAGGGGAGCATCTTCAGGAGCCACCGCGAGGTGATCTCCTGCATCTGCGGCGCGGACTTGGTCGTGGTGGCCAAGTTCCGCGCGGCCGAGGTGCCGAGACTGCGCTGCGGTGTCTGGGGTTCGGTTTCGGAACCCGCCTGGACCGACATGTCTTTCCCTTTCGATCACTCCATGGATCTGCGGGACGGAACACTTCCAGCACGCAACGTGGTGAGACCATTACACAAAAGGGTGGGACTACTCCGTGTGGGTCTGGGCATCCTTCACGGTTGAACGTCTTCACAGGACCCCCTCCGCACCCCACCGGTTCCGGCCACTTCCCACGCCCCCGCCCCTTAAGTTGTATCTGTGATGCAAGTTTTCTAACCTGGGGTCATGCGGCTGACGCGATTCACCGACCTGGCGCTGCGCGTCCTGATGCGCCTGGCCGTCGAGAGCACCGAACTCCCCACCACCCGGGAGGTGGCGGCGACCATGGAGGTCCCGTACACCCACACGGCCAAGGTGGTCGCCCGCCTGCAGCACCTCGGACTGGTCGAGGCGCGGCGCGGCCGCGGCGGCGGGCTCGCGCTCACCCCGGCCGGACGCGCCGCGTCGGTCGGGGGCCTGGTGCGGGACCTGGAGGGGGACGGTGACGTCGTGGACTGCGACGGGACGGTCCCGTGCCCGCTGCGCGGGGCGTGCGTCCTGCGCGGCGCGCTGCGCCGGGCCCAGGAGGCCTTCTTCGCCGCCCTGGACCCGCTCACGGTGGACGCTCTCGTGGCGGCCCCGACGGGCCCGCTGCTACTGGGGATCTCGGGCGGGAACCGGAGCGGGTCCGAAGGTCCCGCCACCGAGGGCCGAATGGCCGATTAAGTGCGCCGCACCGCCCGCCCGGCCTGACCCCGGGGGCCCTTCCGAACGAACGTCCGCATCGCGGAGGCACCCTTCGGTGGGCTTGAATATGAATCTGAAATACCAATTATGCAAGGAGCTCCGCATGCTGTCCGAGAAGTCGGCCGCGACCGTACGCGCCACCCTGCCCGCCGTCGGAGCCGCCATCGGCGAGATAGCAGAGCTGTTCTACGAGAAGCTGTTCGCCGCCCACCCGGCCCTGCTCCGGGACCTGTTCAACCGGGGCAACCAGAACGCCGGACTCCAGAAGCAGGCCCTCGCCGGTTCCGTCGCGGCCTTCGCGACCCACCTCCTGGCACACCCGGACACCCGCCCCGACGTGATGCTGAACCGCATCGCGCACAAGCACGCCTCCCTCGGCGTCACCCGCGAGCAGTACCCCGTCGTCCGCCTGCACCTCTTCGAGGCCATCGCCGAGGTCCTCGGCGACGCCGTCACCCCCGAGGTCGCCGAGGCCTGGGACGAGGTCTACTGGCTGATGGCGAACGCCCTCATCGCCATCGAGGAGCGGCTCTATGCCGAGCAGCGGGTCACCGCCGGCGACGTCTGGCGGGAGTGGACCGTGGCCGCCCGCGTCGAGGAGACCGCGGACTGCACCACCTTCCGCCTCTCCCCCGCCGACGGCGCGCCCGCCCCCTCCTTCCGGCCCGGCCAGTACGTCTCCGTACAGGTCGAACTCCCCGACGGCGCCCGCCAGATCCGCCAGTACAGCCTCAGCGGCGCCCCCGGCTCCCCGGTCCGCTCGATCACCGTCAAGCGCGTCCACGGCCCGGCCGCCGGCGGCCCCGACGGCGAGGTGTCCAACCACCTGCACGCCCGGGTCCGCACCGGCGACGCCCTGCGCGTCTCGGCCCCGTACGGCGACCTGGTCCTGCGGGACTCCGCCGCACCGGTGCTGCTCGCCTCGGCCGGCATCGGCTGCACCCCGATGCTGTCGATGCTGGAACACCTCGCCGAGACCGGGCACGCCGCCCCCGTCACCGTCCTGCACGCCGACCGCACCCCGGCCGACCACCCGCTGCGCTCCGACCACCGCGCCCTGACCCACAAGCTCCCCGACGCCTCGGCCCGCTTCTGGTACGAGGCCGACGCCGAGGCGGGCGACGCCACCGGGCTGGTGGACCTGGAGTCCGTACCGGTCGCCCCCGGCACCCAGGCGTACCTGTGCGGCCCGCTCCCCTTCATGCGGTCGGTGCGCACGCAATTGATCGCCAAGGGGGTCCCCGCCTCGGACATCCACTACGAGGTCTTCGGCCCGGACCTCTGGCTCGCCTCGGCCTGATGTCCGCTGTCCGGATCGGATCGCACGGCGTACGAACGCCCTAGCGGCGGAACGGCCGCCTCCGCTAAACCGGTAGGTGACGAGACGAACACACAGGGTGTCCGTCGCGCACCGCCACACGAGGAGGCGGCCATGTCCGTACCCATGTCCGCGGACCGGTTCCTCGGCGCCCTGCGCGCCGAGGGCCTCACCGTTGTCCAGGTCGGGGCCTGGCGCACCCACAACCGCAACCACAAGGGCCCCTGGGGACCGGTGAACGGGGTGATGATCCACCACACCGTCACCCGGGGCACCGCCTACAGCGTGGAACTCTGCCGCGACGGCGACTCCGACCTGCCCGGCCCGCTCTGCCACGGGGTCATCGGCAAGGACGGACGCGTCCACCTGGTCGGCTACGGCCGCGCCAACCACGCCGGAGCCGGCGACTCCGACGTCCTGGCGGCCGTGATCGCCGAACGGCGGCTCCCCCCGGACAACCAGGCCGACACCGATGGCAACCGCCACTTCTACGGCTTCGAGTGCGTGAACCTCGGCGACGGCGAGGACCCCTGGCCGGCCGTCCAGCTCGACGCCATCGCCCGCGCGGCGGCCGCCGTCTGCCGGGTCCACGGCTGGGGCTCCCGCTCGGTGCTGGGCCACCTCGAATGGCAGCCCGGGAAAATCGACCCCAAGGGGTTCACCATGGACTCGATGCGCGCCCGCGTCGCCGAACGCCTCAAGTGACCAAAACCGGTTGACCCCCCACCCGTCGCCGGTATCCCCTGCACCCATGTCCACCGACCTGCGCATCCTCCCCGTGGCCGCCGACGACGAACGGGCCGTCCGCGACTGGCACGACGTCCACAACCTGATCATCCCGCCGGACGCCCTCACCCTCGACGAGGTCCGCGAACGCGCCGTGCGCAACCGCCTGGACGTCGCCTACCTCGGCGACACGCTGGTCGGCTGCGCGACCCTGCGCCCGCCCACCCCCGACAACGACGGCACGGCCACCGTGATCGCCCGGATCCTCCCCGCCCACCGCCGCCGCGGCCTGGGCACCGCCTTCTACGCCCACGTCCTGGAGCGGGCCCGCGCCCTCTCCCCGGCCGCCGTGGAGACGATCGTGCTGGAGTCCAACCAGGACGGCCTGCGCTTCGCCCTGGCCCACGGCTTCACCGAGACCGAGCGCTACCTCCTGCCCGGAGACACCGTCGCCTACCTCACCCTCCGGCTGCCCTGACCGGACAATGGACGGGTGACCCACCCCGAGCTGCTCCCCCGCCCGCCGTCCCCGCTGGTCGAAGCCGACGACGACCGCTTCGCCGCGCACGGGGTCCGGCTCCTCCTCAAGCGGGACGACCTCGTCCACCCCGAGCTGCCCGGCAACAAGTGGCGCAAGCTGGCCCCCAACCTCCGGGCGGCCCTGGACGCCGGGCACGACCGGCTCGTCACCTTCGGCGGGGCCTACTCCAACCACCTGCGGGCCACCGCCGCGGCCGGCCGGCTGCTCGGGCTCGCGACGGTCGGCATCGTCCGCGGGGACGAGCTCGCCGGCCGGCCGCTGAACGACTCCCTCGCCCGCTGCGCGGCGGACGGCATGCGGCTGCACTTCGCCACCCGCTCCGACTACCGCCGCAAGGCCGAACCCCGGACCCTGCGGCGGCTGCTGGAGTCGGCCGGGGCCTCGGACGCCTACGTGGTCCCCGAGGGCGGCAGCAACGCCCTCGCCCTGCGGGGGTGCGCCGAGCTGGGCCGCGAACTGCGCGGCGCCTGCGACGTCGTGGCGGTGGCCTGCGGCACGGGCGGCACCCTGGCCGGACTGGCGGCGGGCCTGGACCCGGGCCAGCGGGCCCTGGGCGTACCCGTCCTGGCAGGCGGCTTCCTCGCCCCGGAGATACGTTCCCTCCAACACCGGGCCTTCGGCGGCCCGGCCGGCGACTGGACCCTGGCCGAAGGCTACGACCACGGCGGCTACGCCCGGATCCCGGAACCCCTGGAGGCGTTCGCCGCCGACTTCGAGTCCCGCCACGCCTTCCCCGTCGAACGGATCTACGTGGCAAAGCTCCTCTGGGCCCTCACCACCCTCACCGGCACGGGCACCTTCCCCGAAGGCACCACCCTGACCGCCGTCATCACCGGCCGCCCCTAGCCGGGGGCGGCCCCCGACCCCGCCCCACCAGAACCGCCCGGCCAGGGCAAGGGCAAGGTCACGTCTCCTCCCGGTAAGCCGCCGCCTCCTCCAGGTCCAGCCTGCGCAGCAACCCCCGCAGCATCTCGTCGTCGATCCGGCGCCGGTCCCGCAAGGACACGAACACCTCCCGCTCGGCCTCGATCATCTCCCGCGCGAGCCTGCGGTAGACGTCGTCCGCGGACTCCCCCGTCAGCGGGTTGACCTCGCCCAGCCGCTCCCACACCGCGTTGCGCCGCCGCTCCAGCACCGTCCGCAGCCGGTCCACCAACGGCGGCGGCAGGCTGCTGTTCGCCGGGGACTCCAGCAGCTCCACCAGCCGTTCCTCCGCCGCCCGCGAGGCCTCGCTCTGCGCCTGCGCCTCCGCGAGGGTCTCCGCCTGCCGGTCCTTCGGCGGCAGCTTCAGCATCCGGATCAGCGGCGGCAGGGTCAGCCCCTGCACCACCAGGGTCCCGATCACGGTCGTGAAGGTGAGGAAGAGGATCAGGTTCCGGTGCGGCACGCCCATCGGCACCGAGAAGGCGATCGCCAGCGACACCACCCCCCGCATCCCGGCCCAGCCCACGATCACCGGCGCCTTCCAGTCGGTGTCCGGCTCGCGCAGCCGGATCCGCTCCGACACCCACCGCGGCACGAAGGTCGCCGGGAACACCCACAGGTACCGCGCCGCCACCACCGCCAGGAACACCACCAGCGCGTACCCGGCCGCGGCCGCGCCCTCGTACTCGCCGAGCCCCTTGAGCACCACCGGCAGCTGCAGCCCGATCAGCGCGAAGACCACCGACTCCAGCACGAAGGCGACGACCTTCCACACCGCCTCCTCCTGGAGCCGGGTCGCGAAGTCGACCTGCCAGTTGCGGTGACCCAGGTACAGCGCGACCACCACCACCGCCAGCACGCCCGACGCGTGCACCCGTTCGGCCGCCGCGTACGCCACGAAGGGGATCAGCAGCGACAGGGTGTTCTGCAGCAGCGGCTCCTTCAGCCGGGTGCGCAGCTGGTGGATCGGCACCATCAGCAGCAGGCCCACGCCGACCCCGCCCACCGACGCCAGCAGGAACTCCGCGACCCCGCCGGCCCAGCCCGCACCGACCCCGACCGCCGCCGCCAGGGCCACCTTGTAGGCGGTGATGGCGGTGGCGTCGTTGACCAGGGACTCCCCCTGCAGGATGGTCGTGATCCGGTTCGGCAGCCCGAGCCTGCGGGCGATGGCCGTCGCCGCGACCGCGTCCGGCGGCGCGATCACCGCGCCCAGCACCAGCGCCACCGGTGGCGTCAGCCCCGGCACCACCATGTACGTCACCCAGCCGACGGCCAGCGTCGCGAAGAGCACGTACCCCACCGACAGCAGCGCGATCGGCCGCGCGTTGGCCCGCAGGTCCAGGTACGAGCTGTCCACCGCGGCCGTGTACAGCAGCGGAGGGAGCAGCAGCGGCAGCACGATGTGCGGATCGAGCGTGTACGCGGGCAGCCCCGGCACGTACGCGGCGATCAGCCCGACGACGACCAGCAACAGCGGCGCGGGCACCGGCGTCCTGCGGGCCAGCCCGGCGACGGCGGCGCTCCCCGCGACCAGCGCCACCAGCGGCAATACCTCCATGCGCTTCCATCCCCACTCGTCGCCCCACCCGTACGCTGGCCATCATGAGCGAGTGCACCCATGTTGCCGAACTGCCGCGCCCCGAGCCCGTCCCGCATGCGCCGACCTGTCCCGAATGTGAGGTGCTCGGGAGCCATCCCGTCCAGCTGCGGATGTGCCTGGTGTGCGGGCACGTGGGGTGCTGCGATTCCTCCCCGTACCGGCACGCCACCGGGCACCACGAGGCGACCGGCCATCCCGTCATGCGCAGCTTCGAGCAGGGCGAGAGCTGGCGGTGGTGTTTTGTCGACGGTTCGATCGTGTGAAGCGGGGTAGGTCAACCCTCCGCCGGTTCCCCTTATTTGGGCCCGCAGACCCCTAGCCACTGTGCGTACCCGTGGGCTTACCATCAGTCACCGGACAGGAGCGGGGTCGGCCCTGACGTTCCAAAACGGGCGCCATGAGGGGTGCCGCGACACGATCGCCCGGATCGCGGTAGCGTCACCGGCGAACAGAGCTCGTACCACCTTGGAGGTGAGGGTGTCCCAGATCGCAGGCGAGCCCGGGACCCAGGACTTCGTGGAAGTCCGGCTGCCGGCTGCGGGTGCCTACCTGTCGGTGCTGCGAACGGCCACGGCCGGTCTCGCGGCACGTTTGGACTTCACCCTCGACGAGATCGAGGACCTCCGCATCGCGGTGGACGAGGCCTGCGCGATCCTGCTCCAGCAGGCCGTGCCCGGCTCCGTCCTCAGCTGCGTCTTCCGGCTGATCGACGATTCGCTGGAAGTGACCGTCTCGGCACCGACCACCGACGGGCGCGCACCCGAGCGCGACACGTTCGCGTGGACGGTCCTGTCGGCGCTGGCCGGCAAGGTCGAGGCCACGGTCGAGGAGAACCGGACAGTGAGCATCAGCCTCTACAAACAGCGCGGCGCGGGGCCAGGCCCGGCGTGAGCGGCGGGGAGATCCCGGTGCGGGGCGGGGATCGGCCCCGGGTACGGCACGAGGTCGACGGGGGCATCCCCGAACAGCAGCACGCCCGGCCGCACCCGGCTGACGCGGATGCGGAAGACGGCTTTTTGGACTCGGCGGAGCGACGGGCGGGCCCTATGAGCGAGAACCAGCACGAGGAACCACAACCATCACGGCCACCGGCGGCCGCCGCCGCGGCCCCGGGCGCGTCCCCCGCGCTGCCGGACCCGCGGGACCGCAGCGGTGCGCGAGCCCTGTTCTTCGAGCTGCGCGAGCTGCCCGAGGGGTCACCGGAGCGGGCGGAGCTGCGCAACCGGCTGGTGCGGATGCACCTGCCACTGGTGGAGCACCTGGCGCGGCGGTTCCGCAACCGCGGCGAGCCGCTGGACGACCTGACCCAGGTGGCCACCATCGGCCTGATCAAGTCGGTGGACCGGTTCGACCCGGACCGGGGCGTCGAGTTCTCGACGTACGCCACGCCCACCGTGGTCGGCGAGATCAAGCGGCACTTCCGTGACAAGGGCTGGGCGGTACGGGTGCCCCGGCGTCTGCAGGAGCTGCGGCTCTCGCTGACCACGGCCACGGCGGAACTGTCCCAGCAGCACGGCCGCTCCCCCACCGTGCACGAACTGGCGGAGCGGCTGGGGATCTCCGAGGAGGAGGTGCTGGAGGGGCTGGAATCGGCCAATGCCTACAGCACGCTGTCCCTGGACGTGCCGGACACCGACGACGAGTCGCCGGCGGTCGCGGACACGCTGGGCTCGGAGGACGAGGCGCTGGAGGGCGTCGAGTACCGCGAGTCCCTCAAGCCGCTGCTGGAGGGACTGCCGCCGCGGGAGAAGCGGATCCTGCTGCTGCGGTTCTTCGGCAACATGACCCAGTCGCAGATCGCGCAGGAGGTCGGCATCTCCCAGATGCACGTCTCCCGGCTGCTGGCCCGCACCCTGGCCCAGCTCCGCGAGAAGCTCCTGGTCGAGGAGTAACCGGGGGCAGCAGGGGAGCGGTACCCGGGACGGACTATCGGGCCTGGTCGCCGGGCCCGATTCCGAGGGCGCGGGTCGCCGTCGGGTTCACGAGGAGGGCCGCGACGGCCACCGCGGCCAGGGCCAGGGCGACGGCGGCGATCCGCATCGCGCCGCCGGTGTTCCACAGGGTCCAGGCCACCGGCAGCGCCATCAGCTGGGTGATCAGCGCCGGGCCGCGGCTCCAGCGGCGGCCCAGGCGCAGCCCGCGCGCCGCGATCAGCGGCAGGGCGGCGAGCCCGAGCAGGGTGATCCCCCCGGTCTCCGCCTGCTGGGGGGAATCGGGGTGGCCGGCGATGCCGACGAACAGCATGTAGAGGCCGAGCCCGGCCAGGGCCAGACCCTCCAGCGCGGTGAGCGCCGCGGCGCCGGTCAGCCGGCCGGGCAGGGTCGCGGGCCGCTCCGCGGCATCGGTGACGGGGGCGGCGGGGGTGTGGGGGGTCGGCTTTTTGCTCACCCCAGCAGGGTAGCCGCGGCCCGTGGGGCGCTGACGGTACGGTCGGTAGGGGCCGCATATGACGGGGTGGGTAGTCTGGCGCTCATGCGTGCACTTCTCGTGGCCAACCCAGCAGCGACGACCACCAGTGCGCGCACGCGCGACGTCCTGACCCATGCGCTCGCCAGCGAGATGAAGCTGGAGGCGGTGACCACCGAGTACCGGGGGCACGCCCGCGACCTGGGCCGCAAGGCCGCGCACGAGGGGGTGGACCTCGTGGTGGCGCTGGGCGGCGACGGCACCGTGAACGAGGTCGTCAACGGACTGCTGCACGAGGGCCCCGACCCCGAGCGGCTGCCGCGGCTGGCGGTGGTCCCGGGCGGTTCGACGAACGTCTTCGCCCGCGCGCTCGGGCTGCCCAACGATTCGGTGGAGGCGACCGGCGCCCTGCTGGACGCGCTGCGGGAGCAGCGCGAGCGGACGGTGGGGCTGGGGCTGGCCGCCGGCACGCCCGGCACCGAGGACGAGTCGGTCCCGGCGCGCTGGTTCACGTTCTGTGCGGGCTTCGGCTTCGACGCGGGCGTGGTGGGGCGGGTCGAGCAGCAGCGCGAACGCGGCAAGCGTTCGACACACGCCCTGTACGTGCGACAGCTCATGCGCCAGTTCTGGGAGGAGCCGAACCGCCGGCGCGGGACGATCACTCTGGAGCGGCCCGGCGCGGATCCGGTGACGGATCTGGTGCTGTCGATAGTCTGCAACACCTCGCCCTGGACGTACCTGGGCAATCGGCCCCTTTACGCCTCTCCGGAGGCGTCGTTCGATACTGCGCTTGACGTATTGGCCCTCGACCGTTTGTCAACTCCGGCCGTCGCCAGGTACGCCACGCAGCTCCTGACCTCGACTCCTGAGCGCGGTCCGCACGGCAAGCATGCGGTGTCTCTGCACGATCTGACCGACTTCACCTTGCATTCGAAGGTTCCCCTCCCGTTCCAGATGGACGGGGACCACCTCGGACTGCGCACCAGCGTTCGGTTCACAGGCGTACGCCGTGCACTGCGTGTGATTGTGTGAGTGGAAGGGCCAAAAGTCCTTCCACTCGAACGTTTACACGCCGGTCCACCCCCAAGAACTAGGGCTGTGACCTAGTAGACACCGACGAATCCAAAAAAACTTTCCGGAAGGGGTTGTATCCCCGTCCGAGGTTTGCGAATCTCTACATGGCGATCGGGACAGCCCGCAGAACCCGGCACCCACACAGAACGCCAGAACCCCTCCACGAATCTTCGGACCCCACCAGTCACCTGGGGGTCGGCCCTTCCCTCACGGGGGGATTCGTGAAAGCGTTCACATTCACAAGCAACCTGCCCGCAATACAAGGAGATGGAGCAGCCATGGACTGGCGTCACAACGCCGTTTGCCGCGAGGAAGACCCCGAGCTCTTCTTCCCCATCGGCAACACCGGTCCTGCGCTGCTGCAGATCGAGGAAGCCAAGGCCGTCTGCCGCCGCTGCCCCGTCATGGAGCAGTGCCTGCAGTGGGCGCTTGAGTCCGGTCAGGACTCCGGCGTCTGGGGTGGCCTCAGCGAGGACGAGCGCCGCGCCATGAAGCGCCGCGCCGCTCGCAACCGGGCGCGCAACGCCACCGCCTGACATCGACTTTTCGAGCCTCGACGCGCAGCGCGTAGTACCAGACAAGCGCTCAGCAACGTGCTCTTGAGCCCCGGACCGGGAACCATTCGGTCCGGGGCTCAGTGCTGTTCCCGTCACATTGCGTGACGGGTCCGCGGGTCCCCCTGCGGGTTACTTCTGCGGGCTCGCGGGCACGTCGAGGACGACCTTGGTGCCGCGCGGCTCGGCCCGGAGCATGTCGAAGGTGCCGCCGAGCTCCCCCTCCACGAGGGTCCGTACGATCTGCAGCCCGAGGTTGCCGGCCCGCTGAGGGTCGAAGCCCTCGGGCAGGCCGCACCCGTCGTCGAGCACCGTGATCAGCAGCCGGGCATCGGCGCGGCCGGTACCGGAGCGGGTCGCGGACACCTCGACCGTGCCGCCCTCCCCTTGCGTGAAGGCGTGCTCCAGGGCGTTCTGGAGGATCTCGGTCAGCACCATCGACAGCGGGGTGGCGACCTCGGCGTCCAGGATCCCGAAGCGGCCGACGCGCCGGCAGCGCACCTTTCCGGGCGAGATCTCGGCGACCATCGCGATCACGCGGTCGGCGATCTCGTCGAACTCGACGCGCTCGTCGAGGTTCTGAGACAGGGTCTCGTGCACGATCGCGATCGAACCGACGCGCCGCACCGCCTCGTTCAGCGCCTCGCGGCCGTTCTCCGAATCCATCCGGCGGGCCTGGAGGCGCAAGAGCGCGGCCACGGTCTGGAGGTTGTTCTTCACCCGGTGGTGGATCTCCCGGATGGTGGCGTCCTTGGTGATCAGTTCACGTTCGCGACGGCGCAGTTCGGTGACGTCGCGGCAGAGCACGAGGGAACCGATCCGGGTGCCCTTGGGCTTGAGCGGGATGGCGCGCAGCTGGATGACCCCGCCGTTGCCCTCAACTTCGGTCTCCCGGGGGGCCCAGCCGCTGGCCAGTTTGACGATGGCCTCGTCCACCGGGCCCCGGGTGGGGGCGAGTTCGGCGGTGGTGGTGCCCAGGTGCTGGCCGACCAGGTCGGAGGCGAGGCCCAGGCGGTGGTAGGCGGAGAGCGCGTTGGGGGACGCGTACGTCACCACGCCCTCGGCGTCGAGCCGCATCAGGCCGTCCCCGGCGCGCGGGGAGGCGTCCATGTCGACCTGCTGGCCGGGGAAGGGGAAGGAGCCCGCGGCGATCATCTGCGCGAGGTCGGAGGCGGACTGGAGGTAGGTGAGCTCCAGCCGGCTGGGTGTACGCACAGTGAGCAGATTGGTGTTCCGTGCGATCACGCCGAGGACCCGGCCCTCGCGGCGGACGGGGATCGACTCGACGCGGACCGGGACCTCCTCGCGCCACTCGGGGTCTCCCTCGCGCACGATGCGGCCCTCGTCGAGGGCGGCGTCGAGCAGCGGGCGCCGGCCGCGCGGCACCAGGTGGCCGACCATGTCGTCCTGGTACGAGGTGGGGCCGGTGTTCGGGCGCATCTGCGCGACCGAGACGTAGCGGGAGCCGTCGAGGGTGGGCACCCAGAGCACGAGGTCGGCGAAGGAGAGGTCGGAGAGCAGCTGCCACTCCGAGACCAGCAGGTGGAGCCACTCCAGGTCGGTTTCACTGAGAGCGGTGTGCTGGCGTACGAGGTCGTTCATGGAGGGCACGTGGCGAGCGTACCCCGGGTACGGGGATGACTTTCCACACGGCGAATACTCAGGAGTACCCAGGAGGGGCCCACTCCGCGTACTGTTGGAGGAAGTGACGGGATTGCAGACCCCGCCATTGGATGGACAGAACAGATTGGTCTAGTCCACAATTGTGTCAAGTTTCCGCCCTCCCCGCACAGGAGGACGGATCGAGGTAACCGCGCGCTCTGCCCTGACCGCGCAGGCACCTCCCACCGGCCGTCGGGAACCGCACACCCGGTCGGCCGTAAGTACTCCGGGCTACGGTGCCGGACGGGTTGAGGGTCCCGTCCTGCACCGTGGCCCAGAGGAAAACAACGCTGCGGAAAGCCGGCGCGACGGAAAGTGAGCGCGCCGAAGGGGCGCGGGGCGATCGAATTCGCCGCCCGGGAATTCCCCCGCCGATAGGCGCGGAAATCCTCATCGATCACCGGCGGGTCGTCGCCTGCGACGGCCAGGCGCCCAGTGCCAGCTCGGCCACCGCCTCCAGTTCCTCCCGGGTCCCCCCGTCGCGCGACTGCTGCGACATCCCCTGGAGCACGGCCGCCGCGTAGCGGGCCAGCGCCCGCGCGTCCGTACCGGCGGGCAGCTCGCCGGTGGCGATGTCGGCCCGGATACGGCTCTCGAACAGCTCCAGACTGGCCTCGCGCCGCTCGCGCAGGGCGTCCGCCACCTCCTGCGAGGTGGTGTTGACGGCGGCGCTGATCACCATGCAGCCCGGCGGGTGGGCGGGGTCGGTGTAGATCTCGGCGGCCTCGCGCAGGATCCGGCCGATGGCGGCGCGGGCGGTGGGCTCCTCGGCGAGCGCGACGCCCGCGAAGTCCGCGTACCGGCCGCCGTAGACCACCACGACCTCGTCGAAGAGCTTGCGCTTGTCGCCGAAGGCGGCGTAGAGGCTGGGCGCGCCGATGCCCAGGGCCCTGGTCAGGTCGGCGATGGACGTCGCCTCGTAGCCGTTCTCCCAGAAGGCGAGCATGGCCTTGTCGAGGGCGGCGTCCCGGTCGAAGGAGCGGGGCCTGCCGCGCTGTCCGGTCACCATGGGCCACATTCTATAGCGGCCGTTAGGGATCTGGTACGGTCCTTTCTGTAGCGACCACTAGCGAATGCTGAAGGGGGGCGCGTCATGGGCGTGCTCAAGGGGAAGACGGCACTGGTCACGGGCGGCAGCAGGGGGATCGGACGGGCGGTGGCGGAGCGCCTCGCCCGCGACGGCGCCCTGGTCGCGGTCCACTACGGACACGACGAGGCGGCCGCGAAGGAGACCGTCGGGGCGATCGGGGCGGCCGGGGGCCGGGCCTTCGCCATCGGGGCGGAGCTCGGGGTGGCCGGGGACGCCCAGGCGCTCTGGGCCGCGTACGAGGCCCATCCGCTGGCCACGGAGCGGGTGGACGTCCTGGTGAACAACGCCGGCGCGGCGACCTTCGCCGGCATCGAGGAGACGGACGAGGAGACCTTCCTGCGGATCCAGGCGCTCAACGCCCAGGCGCCCTTCTTCGTGATCAAGCACGGGCTGGAGCGGCTCACCGACGGGGGCCGGATCGTCAACGTGACCGGCACCCCGGCCATCGCACTGCCGGCGATCCTGGCCACGATCATGGCCAAGGGCGCGGTGAACGCGCTGACCGTGTCGCTGGCCGCCGCGCTCGCCCCGCGCGGGATCACCGTGAACTCGGTCGGGCCGGGCATCACCGAGACCGACCTCAACGCCGCCTGGCTCGCCGACCCGCAAGCCCGCGCGCACGCGTCCTCGCGGTCGGTCTTCGGCCGGGTGGGCACCCCGCAGGAGGTCGCCGACGTGGTCGCCTTCCTGGCCTCGCCCGACTCCCGCTGGGTCACGGGCCAGCATCTGGACGCCACGGGCGGTCTCCAACTGGCGCTGTAGCACCCCGGCGCGCGGCCGGGCGGAGGACGGGAAACGGGAACACGATGGAAGGGGCAAGGGCCCGCCATCGGCGGGCACGCTCTGCTAGATTGGTCTATACCACAAGTGTCCGCACCCCTCTCAGATCGGCAGGCCCCCGCGTGGAAGTTGTCATCGTCCCGGACGCCAAGGCAGGCGGCGAGCTCATCGCGGAGGCCATGGCCGCCCTGGTCCGCCGCAAGCCCGACGCCCTGCTCGGCGTGGCGACCGGCTCTACCCCGCTGCCCGTCTACGAAGCCCTCGCCGCCAAGGTCCGGGCCGGTGAGGTCGACGCCTCCCGGGCCCGGATCTGCCAGCTCGACGAGTACGTCGGCCTGCCGGCCGGGCACCCGGAGTCCTACCGCGCCGTCGTGCTCCGCGAGGTCGTGGAGCCGCTCGGGCTGGCCGAGGACTCCTTCATGGGTCCCGACGGCTCCGCGGCCGACGTCCAGGCCGCCTGCGTCGCCTACGACCAGGCCCTCGCGGACGCCGGCGGGGTGGACCTCCAGCTGCTGGGCATCGGCACGGACGGCCACATAGGCTTCAACGAGCCGTGTTCCTCCCTGGCCTCCCGCACCCGCATCAAGACGCTGACGGAGCAGACCCGCGTGGACAACGCGCGCTTCTTCGACGACGACATCGACCAGGTGCCCCACCACGTCATCACCCAGGGCATCGGCACCATCCTCGACGCCCGCCACCTGGTCCTGCTGGCCACGGGCGAGGGCAAGGCCGAGGCCGTCGCGCAGACCGTCGAGGGCCCGCTGTCCGCGCTGGTCCCGGCCTCCGCGCTGCAGCTGCACCGGCACGCCACCGTGGTCGTGGACGAGGCGGCCGCCTCGAAGCTGAAGCTGGCCGACTACTTCCGCCACACCTTCGCCAACAAGCCCGCCTGGCAGGGCCTGTAGCAACACCGGCACCACACGGAAAGGGCCGGGCCCCCCCTCGGGGGCCCGGCCCTTCGCGCGTGCCCGGACGCGGCGGCGCCGGACACCCCCGTGACGGGTGCCCGGCGCCGCGTCCGGCGGGGCTAGCCCCGCCGCTCCCCCGCGATGACCTCGGCGGCGGCCCGCCCGCAGACGCGGGAGGCTCCGTGCGTGGCGACGTACAGGGCCCCGCGCGGCTCGGCGAGCGGTACGCCCATCTCCACGACCACCGTGTCCGGCCGGGCCGCGACCAGGGCGTCCAGCACCTCGGTCATCCAGGGGTGCCGGTGCGCGTCGCGCACCACGGCGACGACCGTACGGTCCCCCGCCGCGGCCAGCACGTCCCCGGCGGAGCAGCCCTCGGGGTAGACGCCCGACCCGGTGCCCGGGACCAGCGCGGCCAGCTCCGCGGCCACCCCCCACGGGGTCTCGTCGCCGACCGCGATGTTCGCGACGGGCGCGAGCGTGGCCACGTACGGGGCGGACACGGTGGCCGGGGTGCCCGAGACGACCACCGCGCGGCGGGCCGCCGTCAGGCCGATGCCGGACGCGCGGCTCCCCTCCGGTCGCGCGTCCGGCCGTGCCCGGCGGGTCCATTCGGCGAGGGCCCGCACCCGGGCGGCGGCGTCGGCGAGCCGCTCCTCCGCGAGCGTGCCCTCGCGCACGGCGGCCACGAGGGCGTCCCGCAGGCTCAGGACGGTCGCCTCGTCGGCCAGTCCCCCGCCGACGCAGATCGCGTCGGCGCCGGCGGCGATGGCCAGCACCGAGCCGCGCTCGATGCCGTACGTCCCGGCGATGGCGTTCATCTCCATGCCGTCGGTGACGATGAGGCCCTCGTAGCCGAGCTCCTTGCGCAGCAGGCCGGTCAGGATCTGCGGGCTGAGCGTGGCCGGGCGGGTCGGGTCGAGGGCGGGCACCAGGATGTGCGCGCTCATCACGGCCTTGGTGCCGGCCTCGATGGCCGCCTTGAACGGGATCAGCTCGCGCACCTGGAGGGTGTCCAGGTCCACGTCGATGCGGGGCATGGCGTGGTGGGAGTCGACGTTGGTGTCGCCGTGGCCCGGGAAGTGCTTGGTGCAGGCCGCGACCCCGGAGTCCTGGAGGCCCTCCACGTAGGCGGCGGTGTGCCGGGCCGCCAGCGCGGTGTCGGCGCCGAAGGAGCGGACGCCGATGACCGGGTTGTCGGGGTTGGAGTTGACGTCCGCGGACGGCGCCCAGTTGAGGTTGACCCCGCACTCGGCGAGGCGGCGGCCCAGTTCCCGGGCGACCTCGCGGGTCAGGGCGGTGTCGTCGACGGCGCCCAGGGCCAGGTTGCCGGGGAAGGACGAGCCGCCGCGGACCTCCAGGCGGGTGACGTCCCCGCCCTCCTCGTCGATGGCGACGAGGACGTCGTCCCGTTCGGCGCGCAGTTGCGCGGTCAGGGCGGCGAGCTGCTCCGCGGAGGCGATGTTGCGGCCGAAGAGGCCCACGGCGGTGAGGCCTTCGCCGACCCGGCGCAGCACCCAGGCGGGGGCGGTGGTGCCCTCGAAGCCGGGCTGGAGGACGGCGAGGGCGTCGCGGGTGAGGGTGTCCGTTCGGTGCGCAAGGACAGTCATGGGCCGTTATCCCTTCACGGCGCCGGCGGTCATGCCGCCGACGGCCTTGCGCTGGAGGAAGATGAAGATCAGCAGGACCGGGACGGCGAACAGCGAGGACGCGGCCATGGTGGCGCCCCAGTCGTTGCCGAAGGCGGTCTTGAACTGGGTCAGCCACAGGGGCAGGGTCTGCGCGGTCTTGTCCTTGTTCAGGATCAGGACCATCGCGAACTCGTTCCACGCGGTGATGAAGCCGAAGAGCGAGGTGGACATCAGGCCGGGCGCCAGCAGCGGGAAGATCACCTTGCGGAAGGCCTGGCCGCGGGTGCAGCCGTCGATCTGGGCGGCTTCCTCCAGGCTCACCGGGACGGCGGCGATGAAGCCGCGCAGGGTCCAGATGGTGAAGGGGAGGACCATCACGAAGTAGATCGCGGTGAGCATCGGGAGGCTGTTCAGCATCTCGGCGTCGCGCAGGATCATGTACATCGCGATGACCATGACCTCCCAGGGGGCCATCTGCGCCATCATCACGGCCAGGACCATGCCCTTGCGGCCGCGGAACCTCATGCGGGCGATCGCGAAGCTGGCGGCGAGGGCGACGAGCAGGGCCAGCAGGACCGCGCTGACGGTGACGACGAGACTGTTCGTCACGTACGTCCAGAAGTTGTCGACCCCGGTGGCCTTCTCGAAGTTCTGCATCGTCGGGGTGAAGACGAACACCGGGTCCTTGGTGAGGATCTCGCTCGACGGCTTCAGGGCCGAGGAGAACATCCAGTAGACCGGGAAGAGGAAGAGCAGGGCCAGCAGCAGGGCGCCGAGGTTCTTGGCGACGGTCGCGGGGCGCAGCGGCCCGCGGGTGCGCAGCCGCTGGGCGGGCTGCGCGGACGGGGCGGTGGGGGCCGGCTTCGGGGCGGTGGTGGTGCTCACTGCTCCTCCTCCTGCTTCAGGATCAGGCGGAAGTAGAACGACATGATGACGATCAGGATCAGGATCGTCAGGACGGAGATGGCGGCGGCGAGACCGTAGTGGGACTGGCTCTGGCCCTCGACGAAGGCGAAGACCGGGAGGATCTCGGACGCGCGGTCGGGGCCGCCCTTGTTCATCGCGTAGACCTGGGTGAAGGCCTTGAAGACCCAGATCACCTCAAGGAAGGTGGTGATCAGGAAGAAGGGCTTGAGCTGTGGGAAGACGACCTTCCAGAAGGTCTGCCAGCCGTTGGCGCCGTCCATGCGGGCGGCCTCGTACAGTTCGGCGCCGACGGTGGTCAGCGCGGCGTACATGTTGAGGGCGACGAAGGGGATGGAGCCCCAGACCACGAGGACGGTGACGATCGTCAGGGTGGACAGGCCGGTCTCGAACCAGTTGTGCTGCTCGTAGCCGGAGAAGCCGGCGGTGCGCATCACCCAGTTCATCACGCCGAACTGCTCGTCGAACAGCCAGTAGAAGACCTGGACGGAGGCGACGATCGGCATGGCCCAGGCCATCACCAGGGCCATCGACAGGACCAGGCGCATCTTCTTGCCGAGCTTGTTCAGCAGGAGGCCTATGAGGCTGCCGATCGCCATGATCAGGACGACGTTGGCGAGGGTGAAGCCGAAGCTGCGCAGGACGACGGTCCAGAAGTTCGAGTCGCCGAGCAGCTGGGTGTAGTTGTCGAAGCCCGCGGAGGGGTACTTGCGCTGGATGAACTCGATCTTGTTGATGTCCTGGAAGGACAGGATCACGTTCTTGATCAGCGGGTACACGAGCAGGACCGCGAGGCTGAGCACGGCCGGTGCGATCAGCAGGTACGGCAGCCACCCCGTGGGGAGCTGCTTTCTGCCCCCGCGAGGAGACGGTTGGCTGGGGCCGGCCGGGGCGGCGGGTGCCTTCGGCGGCAGGCCGGCGGACTTCAGTGGTGCGTCCTGTGGAGCGCTGGTCGCCGCTCCCTGGGAGTGCACGGTCATGTCTGGGCTTCCTCGCGGTTGACTGTGGAGTCAAATGCGCGACCGGGGGCGCGGCAGGCGCTGCGGGGCGCCTGCCGCACCCCCCGGTGCGATCACACTGCTGGGTGCTGCGGGTGCTGCGGGTCGTGCGGGTGCTGCCGGTACGGCCGGGCGGTACTACTTGTTGATGCGGTTCGCGATTTCCTTGTCCGCGTCCGCGCCCGCCTTGGCGGCGTCCTCACCCTTCAGGACCTTGGTCATGAACTCCTTGATGGGGTTCGGCTCGGTCTCGACGTTCGCCCAGCCGGCCGTGACCGGGGTGATCTTGCCGGAGAGGGCGGCCTTGGCCATGGACTCCGCGAAGGAGCCGGGGGCGGCGGCGAAGTTGGCGGCGGCCTGGTTCGGGAGCAGGGCGCCCTCGGTGGCGGCGGCGTACTTGGTCATCTGCTCCTTGCCGGCGGCGAGGGCGAGCCACTCCTTGGCGAGCTCCTTGTTCTTGGAGCGCTCGGCCACGGCGAGGTTCGAGCCGCCGAGGAAGACGGAGCCCGGCTTGTCGGCCGTCTTGCCCGGGATCGGGAAGTAGCCGAAGTCGCCTTCCTTGCCCGCGTCCTTCAGGGCCTTGAGCGCGCCCTGGGCCTCCCAGCCGAGACCGATCCAGGACGAGACGCCGCCCTTGGGGATGATGTCGGTGGACTGCTGCGGGGTGGCCTCGTCCTTGTCCTTGGGGGCGGTGGAGTAGGACTGGAGCTTCTTGTAGAAGTCCATCGCGGAGGCGGCCTGCGGGGTGCTCAGCTGGCCCTTCCACTTGCCGCCGTCCTTGACGGCGAGGTCGCCGCCCTCGTCCCAGACGAAGCCGGCGAGGATGTACCAGCTCTGGCCGGGCAGGTAGATCGGCTGCGCGGACGGGTCGGAGGCCTTCAGCTTCTCCAGACCGGCGACCCACTCGTCACGGGTCTTGGGGGCGGTGATGCCGGCCTTCTCGTAGGCCTTCTTGTCGTAGATGACGACGCGGTTGGCGGCGTACCAGGGAGCGGCGTACAGCTTGCCGTCGACCTCGGCGGAGGACAGCATGCCCTTCGACCAGGCGTCGGCGCCGAGCTTGGACTTGTCGCCGGACAGGTCGGCGAGGCCGCCGGTGACCGCGTAGCCGACGGTCTGGGTGTTGCCGAGCTCCAGGACGTCCGGCGGGGTGTTCTCGGAGAGGGCGGTGGTGACCTTCTCCTGGATGCCGGTCCACTTCTGCTCTTCGACCTTCACCGTCACACCGGGGTGCTTGGCCGAGAACTGCTTGTTGACCTCTTCGAGCCAGGCCTTCGGTGCGGAGCCGTCCATCACCCAGACGGTGATCTCCTTGGCGCCACCCGACGCGTCGGCCTTCGGCTTGTCGTCGCCGCCGTTGCCGCACGCCGCGACACCGACCATCATGCCCACGACACCGACCGCCGCAATGAGCTTGCGCTTCACGCCACCCTCCTCAGGGATGCTGCCTGCAACTTCCCTCGCCCGCCGCGGTGACGTACGTACCAAGTACTGCCCGTGGGGCCGGGATCCGATCCATATTGGTGTAGACCAGTACCGGGAGCTTGGCCTAGACCTTTAGGGGTGTCAAGGGTCTAATGAGCGGGTGCTCGGTCCGTTACCGGACCGACACCTGGGGGAGGGAGGAGGCCTGCCCTCCCACCCGTGTCACCATGTGACCGCACATATCGGAGGAGCCGGTGACGGCAGCGAAACTGGAGTCGGGAAGGCGGGCGGCGATGGCCACCGAAGGGGCGACCACGGAGCCGGAAGGCGGGGCAGCCACTCGCACGGCGCGTGTGCCCAAGTACTACCGACTCAAGCGGCACTTGCTCGACATGACCGAGACGCTGCCGCCCGGCACCCCGGTGCCGCCGGAGCGCACGCTCGCGGCCGAATTCGACACCTCCCGGACCACCGTCCGGCAGGCCCTGCAGGAACTCGTGGTCGAGGGCCGGCTGGAGCGCATCCAGGGCAAGGGCACCTTCGTGGCGAAGCCCAAGGTCTCCCAGCCGCTCCAACTCTCCTCCTACACGGAGGACATGCGGGCCCAGGGGCTGGAGCCGACCTCCCAACTGCTGGACATCGGCTACGTGACCGCGGACGACACCCTTGCCGGACTCCTCAAGATCGCCACCGGCGGCCGGGTCCTGCGCATCGAGCGGCTGCGCCTGGCGAGCGGCGAGCCGATGGCCATCGAGACCACGCACCTTTCGGCCAAGCGCTTCCCCGCGCTGCGCCGCTCGCTGGCCAAGTACACCTCCCTCTACACCGCGCTCGCCGAGGTGTACGACGTCCGGCTCGCGGAGGCCGAGGAGACCATCGAGACCTCGCTGGCCACCCCGCGCGAGGCCGGGCTGCTCGGCACCGACGTCGGCCTGCCGATGCTGATGCTCTCCCGGCACTCGCTCGACGCCGACGGCGAACCGGTCGAATGGGTGCGATCGGTGTACCGCGGCGACCGTTACAAGTTCGTGGCCCGCCTTCAGCGACCCGCCTTGTAAAAGGAGGTTGACTCCCGTTCGGCCCCCGGTGGAACCTCGTACCGCTATACGGACGGGGGCTTACGTCCACCGGTCGTGCCCCCGTAGATTCCCTGCGCTCGGCAGATGATCAACGAGGGGACGAGGATCATGGCGGAACCGGAAGCAACACAGACGGATCGGGCTCCGAATCCGAGGGGCGCGGCGAGCCCCGGCGACGGGCCGGGCTCGCTCCCGCCGGCGGGAAGGCTCTCCCCCCGGTCCCTGGCGATATGGGCGGCCGTGGCCCTCGTCGGGGCCGTCGGCTGGGGCGTGCTGGCGCTCTCGCGGGGTGAGGAGATCTCGGCCGCCTGGCTGCTCGCCGCCGCACTGGGCTCGTACGCCATCGGCTACCGCTTCTACGCGCGGTTCATCGCGGACCGCGTACTGAAGGTGGACAGGACCCGGGCCACCCCGGCCGAACGCCTCGACAACGGTGTCGACTTCCACCCGACCGACCGGCGCGTGCTCTTCGGCCACCACTTCGCCGCCGTCGCCGGCGCGGGCCCGCTGGTCGGCCCGGTGCTCGCCGCGCAGATGGGCTACCTGCCGAGCACGATCTGGATCGTCGCGGGCGTCATCTTCGCCGGCGCCGTGCAGGACATGGTGACGCTGTTCTTCTCCACCCGGCGCGACGGCCGTTCGCTCGGCCAGATGGCCCGGGACGAGATCGGCCCGGTCGGCGGAGCCGCCGCCCTCCTCGCCGTGTTCGCCATCATGATCATCCTGCTGGCCGTGCTGGCGCTCGTCATCGTCAACGCCCTGGCGCACTCGCCGTGGGGCGTCTTCTCCATCGGCATGACCATCCCGATCGCCCTCTTCATGGGCGTCTACCTGCGCGTCCTGCGGCCGGGCCGGGTCACCGAGGTCTCCGTCATCGGCGTGGCGCTGCTGCTCCTCGCCATCGTCGCGGGCGGCTGGGTCGCCGAGTCCTCCTGGGCGGAGTTCTTCACCCTGGAGAAGGAGACCCTGGTCATCTGGATGATCGCCTACGGGTTCATCGCCTCGGTGCTGCCGGTGTGGCTGCTGCTCGCACCGCGCGACTACCTGTCCACCTTCATGAAGGTGGGCACGATCGCGCTGATGGCGGTCGGCGTGGTCATCGCGATGCCGACGCTGAAGATGCCCGCGGTCACCGACTTCGCCACGCGCGGCGACGGCCCGGTCTTCGCCGGCTCGATGTTCCCCTTCGTCTTCATCACCATCGCCTGCGGGGCGCTGTCCGGCTTCCACTCGCTGGTCGCCTCGGGCACCACCCCGAAGATGATCCAGAAGGAGACCCAGGTCCGGGTCATCGGCTACGGCGCGATGCTCACCGAGTCCTTCGTCGCGATCATGGCGGTGATCGCCGCCTGCATCATCGAGCCCGGCCTGTTCTTCGCGGTCAACTCCCCCGCCGGGGTCATCGGCACCACCGTCCAGACCGCCTCCGAGGCCGTCACCCACTTCGGCTTCGCCATCACCCCGGACGCCCTCGCGCAGGCCGCGAAGGACGTGGAGGAGGCGAGCCTGCTGTCCCGTACGGGTGGCGCGCCGACCTTCGCACTCGGAATGTCGGAGATCTTCTCCTCCGTCATCGGCGGATCCGGCATGAAGGCGTTCTGGTACCACTTCGCCATCATGTTCGAGGCCCTCTTCATCCTGACCACGGTCGACGCGGGCACCCGCGTCGGGCGGTTCATGCTCCAGGACACCCTGGGCAACGTGCACAAGTCCTTCAAGGACGTGAGCTGGAAGCCCGGCGTCTGGCTGGCCAGCGCGGTCGTGGTCGGCGGCTGGGGCTACTTCCTGTGGGTCGGGGTGAAGGACCCGCTGGGCGGCATCAACCAGCTCTTCCCGCTGTTCGGGATCGCGAACCAGCTGCTCGCCGCGGTGGCCCTGGCCGTCTGCACCACGCTGCTGGTGAAGTCGGGGCGGCTCAAGTGGGCCTGGATCACCGGCGTTCCGCTCGCCTGGGACGTGGCCGTCACCCTCACCGCGAGCTACCAGAAGGTCTTCTCCGACGACGTGAAGGTCGGCTTCTTCGCCCAGCGCGACAAGTACCGGACCGGCATCGACGCGGGGAAGGTGCTGCCGCCCGCCAAGAACATGGACGAGATGCACACCGTGGTCACCAACGCCACGGTCGACGGCGTCCTGTCGGTGCTGTTCGCCGTCCTGATCCTGATCGTGCTGGCCGACGCGGCCCGGACCTGCCTCAAGGCCGTCGCCGACCCGGGCTCCGTGCGGCTCTCCGAGGTGCCGTGGACCGAGTCGAAGATCGTCGCCCCGGCCGGCCTGCTGGCCTCCGCCGAGGAGAAGGCCGAGCTCGCGGCGGCCGGCCTCGACTCGGGCGGCGGCCGGGTCAAGGAGCCCGTGGCATGAGCGGGGTCCGCGCGGCCCTGGCCAGGGCGCGTTTCTACGTACGGGAGTTCTCCGGCGAGGCCGCGTACGACCGCTACGTCGCCCACGCCCGCTCCCACGACCCGGACGCCGAGGTCATGACCCGGCGCGCCTTCGAACGGGCCCGCACCGACGCCCGCGAGGCGGACCCCCGCGAGGGCTTCCGCTGCTGCTGAGTCTCACCCGAAGGGCCCGCCGGGCAGCGGGCCCTTCGGCATGCTCAGCGCACCCAGTCCTTGAGGACCTCGGTCTGGAGGGTGATGCCTACGGGGTCGGGGAGCTCGACGTCCTTGCCGTACGCAACGACGTGGACGCTCTCGTACCGCTGCCCGTTGGGCTGGCTGTAGACGGAGACCTCGCACTTGGCCCGGTCGATCAGCAGGTATACGGGGATCCGGGTCTCCGCGTAGGTACGGGGCTTCTCGACGTGGTCCCGCCGACGGGTGTCCGAGTCCCATGAGGTCACCTCGACGGCCATGAGGATCGGATCCGGATCGACCCAGTCTCCCTGTCCGACGAACGCTTTGGAGGGTGCCAACGCTGCGTCAGGAATCGCCCGGCCCGCCCGGTACTCCTGCGCCTTGATCCCCTGCCCCGGGTGCAGCCAGAGTTCCGGCCGGTACTGCATGCAGATCCGGGTGAGCCACTGGATGATCATCTGGTGGTCGCCGTCCGGCATGGCCTTGCTCCTGATAACCCCGTCGATGAACTCCAGCCGCGTCCCCACCCTCTCGCGGGCCGCTATCCGCGCCACGGCCTCGAAGTCCTCGGTCAGCATGTGGGGCCGGTCGGTCGTCACGGTCCTGCCTCGCTCACCTTCCTCGACGGTGCTGTCTCCGACGATAGCGGCGGGCACCGACACCCGCCCTGCACACTCGACCGCATGGACATCGAGATCAGGGCGGCGCTCCCCGCCGAGTACGCGGAGCTGGGCGAGATCACCGGGCAGGCCTACACCGGGGACGGGCTGCTCGACCTGAACGAGGACGACCACTACCTCAACGTCCTGCGGGACGTCGCCGGCCGGGCCGGTCACGGGGAGGTGATCGTCGCGGCCCGGGACGGCGAGGTGCTCGGAGGAGTGACGTTCGCCGCACCCGGGAGCCCCCTCGCCGACATCGCGGGCCCCGGCGAGGCCGAGTTCCGGATGCTGGCCGTGGCCTCCGCCGCGCGCGGCAAGGGGGTCGGCGAGGCCCTCGTACGCGCCTGCGTCGACCGTGCCCGGGCCCTGGGGGTCCCGGCACTGGTGCTGTCGACCCAGCCCGCCATGCTCGGCGCCCAACGCCTCTACGGGCGCCTCGGCTTCGTCCGTACGCCGGAGCTGGACTGGTCCCCGATCCCGGCTCTGAGGCTCCTCACGTACCGACTGGAACTGTGAGGCCACGCTGAGCGAACGGCGCGCCGACACAACATGTGGGGGGTCACGCATCGGGGCGCCCCCACATGTATGCTCATCCTCGCTGTCGCCGCAGGGGAATCCGGTGGGAATCCGGAACTGTCCCGCAACGGTATGACGTGCACCCATTGGTGCATTCCGCAAGTCCGAGGACCTGCCGGCAGCGCGCCCGGATCGACCGAACCGGGTGGAGACACGTCCGGGCCTCGCGGTTGGGCCGGTGGACGCCATGCGGCACGTCGCGCCTTCCCGCGCGCCCGCATGCGCCCGCCCGCGCCCCGCCGATGCACCGGGCCGAGCGAGGGAGAGCTCCCGCCGTGACCATCGCGCCTTCCGCACCGCGCGCCGAGTCCACTTCTGGCGACACCACCGAAGGCCCGGGGGCCGCGCTGCTGCGTACTCTCACCGAGCTGACCGTCGACCTCCCCGACACCGACCCCGGCCGGGTCGCCGCCGCCGCCCTGCGCGGGCGCAGCGCCGTCGCGGACGAGGCCGAGCTGCGGGGGCTGGCCACCGAGGCCGCCGCGGGCCTGATCTCCGAGGACCCGGCGTACTCCCGCCTCGCCGCCCGCCTGCTCACGCTGGCCGTGGCCGACGAGGCCGCGGGCCAGGGTTCGGCCTCCTTCGCCGAGTCCGTCGCCGTCGGCCACCGCGAGGGCCTGATCGCCGACCGCACCGCCGAGTTCGTCGCCCAGCACGCGGCCCGCCTGAACTCCCTGGTCGAGCACGCGCTCGCCGAGGGCGCGGACGACCGCTTCGGCTTCTTCGGCCTGCGCACCCTGCACAGCCGCTACCTGCTGCGCCACCCGATCACCCGTCAGGTGATCGAGACCCCGCAGTACTTCATGCTGCGCGTGGCCTGCGGCCTCGCCGAGAACGACACCGTCCAGGCCGTCGAGGAGGTCGCCTCCCTCTACCGGCTGATGAGCCGCCTGGACTACCTGCCGTCCTCCCCCACGCTCTTCAACTCCGGCACCCGTCACCCGCAGATGTCCTCCTGCTACCTGCTGGACTCCCCGCTGGACGAGCTGGACTCGATCTACGACCGCTACCACCAGGTCGCGCGCCTGTCCAAGCACGCCGGCGGCATCGGCCTCTCGTACTCGCGCATCCGCGCCCGCGGCTCCCTGATCCGCGGCACCAACGGCCACTCCAACGGCATCGTGCCGTTCCTGAAGACCCTCGACGCCTCCGTCGCCGCCGTGAACCAGGGCGGCCGCCGCAAGGGTGCCGCGGCCGTGTACCTGGAGACCTGGCACGCGGACATCGAGGAGTTCCTGGAGCTCCGCGACAACACGGGCGAGGACCAGCGCCGCACGCACAACCTGAACCTGGCCCACTGGGTGCCGGACGAGTTCATGCGCCGCGTGAACGCCGACGCCGACTGGTCGCTGTTCTCCCCGGCCGACGTCCCCGAGCTGGTGGACCTGTGGGGCGACGAGTTCGACGCCGCCTACCGCAAGGCCGAGGCGGACGGCCTGGCCCGCAAGACCATGCCCGCCCGCGACCTGTACGGCCGGATGATGCGCACCCTCGCGCAGACCGGCCAGGGCTGGATGACCTTCAAGGACGCCTCCAACCGCACGGCGAACCAGACCGCCGAGCCGGGCACCGTCGTCCACTCCTCCAACCTCTGCACCGAGATCATCGAGGTCACCAACGACGGCGAGACGGCCGTCTGCAACCTCGGCTCCGTCAACATGGGCGCCTTCGTGGTGGACGGGGAGATCGACTGGGAGCGCCTGGACGAGACCGTCCGCACCGCGGTCACCTTCCTCGACCGCGTCGTGGACATCAACTTCTACCCGACCGAGCAGGCGGGCCGCTCCAACTCCCGCTGGCGTCCGGTGGGCCTGGGCGCGATGGGCCTCCAGGACGTCTTCTTCAAGCTGAAGATGCCCTTCGACTCCCCCGAGGCGAAGGCCCTGTCCACCAAGCTCTCCGAGCGCATCATGCTGGCCGCCTACGAGGCCTCCTGCGACCTCGCCGAGCGCAGCGGCCCCCTCCCGGCCTGGGAGCAGACCCGCACCGCCCGCGGCGTGCTGCACCCCGACCACTTCGACGTCGAGCTGAACTGGCCGGAGCGCTGGGACGCCCTGCGCGCCCGCATCGCGAAGTCCGGCATGCGCAACTCGCTGCTGCTGGCCATCGCCCCGACGGCGACCATCGCCTCCATCGCGGGCGTGTACGAGTGCATCGAGCCGCAGGTCTCCAACCTCTTCAAGCGCGAGACCCTGTCGGGCGAGTTCCTCCAGGTCAACGGCTACCTGGTGGAGGAGCTCAAGAAGCTCGGCGTGTGGGACGCGCAGACCCGCGAGGCGCTGCGCGAGTCCAGCGGCTCCGTGCAGGGCTTCGGCTGGATCCCGGCCGAGGTGCGCGAGCTGTACCGCACGGCGTGGGAGATCCCGCAGCGCGGCCTGATCGACATGGCGGCGGCCCGTACGCCGTTCCTCGACCAGGCGCAGTCGCTGAACCTGTTCCTGGAGACGCCCACCATCGGCAAGCTCAGCTCGATGTACGCGTACGCCTGGAAGCAGGGTCTGAAGACCACGTACTACCTGCGGTCCCGCCCGGCGACGAAGATCGCCCGCGCCGCCTCCGGCAGCGCCGTCCCGGCCACCGCCACCCCCCTCCCGCAGGCCGTCGACGCCGAGGCGCTGGCCTGCTCCCTTGAGAACCCCGAGTCCTGCGAGGCCTGCCAGTAATGAGCACCACCGACAAGAAGAAGAACCTGCTCGACCCGGGCTTCGAACTGACCCTGCGCCCCATGCGCTACCCGGACTTCTACGAGCGCTACCGGGACGCGATCAAGAACACGTGGACGGTCGAGGAGGTCGACCTGCACTCGGACGTCGCCGACCTCGCGAAGCTGACGCCGGCCGAGCAGCACATGATCGGCCGTCTGGTCGCGTTCTTCGCGACCGGTGACTCGATCGTCTCGAACAACCTGGTGCTGACGCTCTACAAGCACATCAACTCCCCGGAGGCGCGCCTGTACCTGTCGCGCCAGCTGTTCGAGGAGGCCGTGCACGTCCAGTTCTACCTGACGCTGCTCGACACCTACCTGCCCGACCCGGACGACCGCGCGGCCGCCTTCGACGCCGTCGAGGAGATCCCGTCGATCCGCGAGAAGGCGCAGTTCTGCTTCAAGTGGATGGACTCGGTCGAGAAGATCGACCGGCTGGAGACGCAGGCCGACCGCCGTCGCTTCCTGCTGAACCTCATCTGCTTCGCCGCGTGCATCGAGGGCCTGTTCTTCTACGGCGCCTTCGCGTACGTGTACTGGTTCCGCTCCCGCGGCCTGCTGCACGGTCTGGCCACCGGCACCAACTGGGTCTTCCGCGACGAAAGCGCCCACATGAGCTTCGCTTTCGAGGTCATCGACACCGTCCGCAAGGAGGAGCCGGAGCTCTTCGACGCCGAGCTCCAGCAGCAGGTCACCGACATGCTGAAGGAGGCCGTCGAGGCGGAGCTGCAGTTCGGCCGCGACCTGTGCGGTGACGGCCTGCCGGGCATGAACACCGAGTCGATGCGCGAGTACCTGGAGTGCGTCGCGGACCAGCGCCTGATCCGCCTCGGCTTCCCGGCGGTGTACGGCTCGCAGAACCCGTTCTCGTTCATGGAGCTCCAGGGCGTCCAGGAGCTGACGAACTTCTTCGAGCGCCGTCCGTCGGCCTACCAGGTCGCGGTCGAGGGCACGGTCGACCTGGACGAGGACTTCTAGTCCCCGCTCACGAAGGCCCCGCCCCGGATTCCGGGGCGGGGCCTTCGGCGTGGGCGCGTCGCGTACGGGATCAGTCGTTCGGGACGACCGGGTAGCGGGGGGTGCCCTCTTCCATCTGGCGCAGGGCGTCCTTGCGCTCGCGCTTGGAGAGGCGGTCGATGTACAGGTACCCGTACAGGTGGTCGGTCTCGTGCTGGAGGCAGCGGGCGAAGTAGCCGGTGCCGCGGACCTTGACCGGGTTGCCCTGGGCATCCTGGCCGGTCACCTCGGCGTAGTCCGGGCGGGCGAGGGGGGCGTAGGCGGTCGGGACCGAGAGGCAGCCCTCGTTGGAGTCGTCCAGGACGCGGCCGGCGGCCGGCAGTTCCACCAGCTTCGGGTTGACCACGTAGCCGGTGTGGCGCTTGCCGTCGTCGTCCGGGCAGTCGTAGACGAAGACCTTGGCGTCCACGCCGATCTGGTTCGCGGCCAGGCCCACGCCCTCGGCGGTCTTCTGGCTGGCGAACATGTCGTCGATCAGCTGCGCGAGCTCTTCGCCGAACTCGGTGACGTCCTTGCACTCGCGGTGCAGCACCGGGTTGCCGACCACGGTGATGGGGCGGGAGGTACCGCGCTCGCGGTGGGCGAGCTCGCGCGCCTCACAGTCCTCGGTGTCCACGACGTAGCCCTCGTCGTCGATCGGGGTCACCTGGTTCTCCTGCTGCGCCATGTCCGCCGTACGCCTTCCCTCAAGTCCGTGGTGTGCCCGTACAGCCTACGGCCCGGGGTCAGCAGACTTCTTCGAGATCCCGCCACTCGCGGCTGTCGGGGCTGTCGGCGACCCATCCGTCGAGCAGTCCGCGCACCAGACCGGCGGGTGCCGCGATGCCGCATTCACGCTCGGGCACCCACAGGGAGCCGGAACCGGCCGTGCGGTGGCCGAGCGGGCCCGGATGGCCCGGTTCGCTGTGGTCGTGCGGGTCCAGGTGGTCCCCCTCGCCCTCCCCGCTGGGCATCGCGCTCTCCGAGCAGGTCCGGCACAGCAGCCGGACGGACGAGGACCAGTCCTCGGCGGCGAAACCGGCGTCGGAGGCCAGCTGTTCCAGGGCGTCGCGGTCGGCCTCGGTGGCCGCCTCCAGCAGCACCACCCAGGTCGGCACCGGGGAGGGGGCCCACAGCTCGATCTCGTCGAAGACCGGGTACGAGGGGCCGGCGGCGGTGATCCGCTCGCCGTGCGGCACGCCGTCGTGCAGGACGACCTCGCCCCAGCGCCGCCCGGAGGAGGGAAGCGGAATGGACAGGACCTCCATCCGGGCCGGATCGAGCCTGCGGCCCCACACGACCTCGGCCTCGCCCTCCGGCGACAGCCGTACGGCCGCGCTGCCGAGCTCCATGCCGACCGGCTCGCCCGTCCCGGCGGTGCTGTGCGGGTCTCCGGGCACCCTCAGCCCGTACGCCTGCCAGGCCCGGCGGGCCAGCGGCCAGTCCTGGAGGGCGGTCGCGGCGATGCCCACGTTCCACCAGTCCGGGGCGCCGGTCTCGCGGTCCAGCAGGGCCACGGCCCGCAGCCCGGCGGCCCGCGCCTGCTCCCAGTCGTGCCGGAACTTGTGCAGCAGGGCCAGGTTGAACCAGGACTCGGACAGCCAGGGCTCCAGATCCGCCGCCCTGGTCAGCAGCGCGCCCGCGTCCTCGTACCGACCGTCGCCGATCAGCGTGAACGCGCGGTCGGTGGCCTGCCGCCACGAGGCGGAGGGCCGATGCCGTACCTTCCCGAAGATCCTCACGATTCCCGCCTGCCGGTCCAACGGTGCAGCCTTGCGGACACCCTCACGGACACTCCTACTGCATCCAACCATGCCCGCTCGGACGGCCGCTCATTACCCATGGGTTACCCCGGTGGAACGGGGACGACTCCGGACCGCCCGCCCCTGGCCAGAACCCTCGCCAAGGACTCCACGACCTCCGGCTGGTAATCGCGCCCGGTGCCCAGCCGGAGCTGCTCCAGGGCCGCCAGTGAGCCGCCCGGGTGACGGTTCCCGCCCACCAGGTCGTCGTACGCGTTCACCGCGCGCACGATCCGGGCGGCGACGGGCTGGTCCCGGTACGGGTCCGCCTGCCGCTCCACGATCACCGCGACCTCGGACGGCACCCCGGTCTGGCGGGCCACCTCGCCGCCCAGCCCGGCGATCCGGCGGGCCTCGTCGGCGGGCAGGGCGGCGGTGGCCCCGGAGGGGACCGGGTCGACCAGCGAGAGCTGCCCGATGTCGTGCATGAGGGCCGCGTACTCCAGCACCGTGAGCTCCCGCTCCGAGAGCCCCAGCTCCCGGCCGACGGCGCAGCTGAGGGCCGCGACCCGGCGGGAGTGCCCCGGTGGGGTGTAGCCCGCGATCTCGGTGGCCCGGGCCAGGGAGGTGATGGTCTGGCGGTAGGTGGTGCGGATCGCGTTGATCCGGTGGAAGGAGGTCTGGGTCAGCAGCAACGGCACGCTGAAGACGGGCAGGGCCCACAGACCCGCCACGGCCACGCCGAGGGCCATGACGACCCCGGTGGCGCAGATCGCGGCGCCGATGCCGAGCCGGGCGCGCAGCTCGTCGCGCAACAGCGGCCCATAGGGCCATCCGGTGCGGGACCGGGCCGAGACGGCGGCGAGCACGGCGTCGCACAGGGCGGTCAGGCCGAGCAGGAGCAGCAGGAACAGGACGAGGTACGGGCCCTGCCCGAGCCAGCGCTCCAGCCGCCCGGAGTGGTGCAGGGGCTGGAAGCAGGAGGCGGCGAAGGCGACGGTCAGGACCCGGCGGGCCACGTGGTCCAGGGCCGGCCCGCGGCCCCGGGCAACGTGCGGAACCACCCCGGCCAGGGCCGCCGCGACGACGACGGCGACGGTCTGCAGGACCCCGTGCTGGGTGGGGTGCCCGGCGTTCTGGCCGAGCAGGGCGTACGCGAGGGCCGCGGCGAAACCGAGCGGCGCGGGCCGGCGCTCCTCACCCGGAACGTGCCCGGCGGGGTCGCGGTGGTCGTGCCGGGCCAGTTCCCCCACGGTGATCAGGATGCCGAAGGCGAGGGCCACGCCGGGGTCGGCGACTCCGGTCCACAGGGTGTGGCCCAGCCCCGCCAGCGTGAGCAGGGCGGCGGCCCCCCGCACGCCCCACGCGGACGGGGCCCTCACCGGGAACCCGGCGCGGGCCGCTCGGGCGCCGGTCCGCCCCCGCCGCGCGGGCGGTCGGCCGCGAGCCCCGGCGGCTGGGCCGGCACCGCGGGCAGCGCGGCGGCGGCCGTACCCGCGGGGCCGGCGGCGGCCGTACCCGCGGCGGCGCCGGCGGGTGTACCCGAGGCAGTGGCCGTAACCGCGGCGGCGCCCGCGCCGATCACCTGGAGGTCGTCGTCGGAGGTGACCACGGGGTGCCAGCCGTGCCGCCCGATGGCGGTGACCAGCGCCCGCACCATGGCCGGGTCGAACTGGGCCCCGGCGCAGCGCTCCAGCTCCGTCAGGGCGACCTCCACCGGCCGGGCCCGGCTGTAGGAGCGGGTCGAGGTCATCGCGTCGAAGGAGTCGGCCACCGCCACCACCCGGGCCAGCACCGGGATCTGCTCCCCGCTCAGCCCGTACGGGTACCCGGAGCCGTCGACCCGCTCGTGGTGGTGCAGGATCGCGGACCGGGCCTCCCCCAGGAAGCCGATGCCCCGGACCATCTCGTGCCCGTACTCGGGGTGCAGCTCGATGACGCGGCGCTCCTCGGGGGTCAGCGGCCCGTCCTTGCGCAGCAGCCGGGTCGGTACGCCGAGCTTGCCGACGTCGTGCAGGATCCCGGCGATGCGGACGACCTCCAGGCGGTCGTCGGCCATGCCCAGCTCGCGGGCGATCATCGCGGAGGCCTGGCCGACGCGTTCGCTGTGGCCGCGCGTGTAGCGGTCCTTGATGTCGACGGCCTGGACCAGGGCGCGGATCGTGGCCCGGTGGGCGGCGCGCTCGCGGTGGTACTGGGCGAAGACCCAGCAGGAGACGTACATCGGCAGGAGGACGAGGAGGGCGGCCGGGATCCCGTAGGAGCTGCGCCACATCACGGCCATCATCAGCCCTGCGAGGCCGTGCACGCAGTGCGGGGCGAGGGACCGGGTGAGGAGTCCGTGCCGGGCGTCGGCGGCCGGCCGGCCTTCGGCGGCGGCCAGGATCCCGGTGTCGAGAGCGGTGAGCACCAGGCAGAAGACGACGGCGGCGGCCGCGGCGGGGAGCAGCACGGAGGGGAAGTCGGCCACCCAGGGGGAGGGGTCCGCGCCGTGGCCGGTCCCGCCCGGCGCCCCGGATCCGGGTCCGGCGGTCGCTCCCCGGCCGCCGAGGAGCCCGTGGACCCGGCCTGCCAGGTGGGCGGCCACCGCCTGCTGCGCCGCGTGCCACACCCGGCGGACCCCGGCGGGCCGCTGGACGACGGTCTGGGCGAGCGCGCCCGGCACGGCCACGAGCGCGGCGGCCGCGGGCGGCAGCAGGAAGACGGCCGCCATCACGACGGGGAAGAAGCAGCCGAGGCCGTCGGGCGCCCGGCGGTCCGTCGGCGCGAGCACCCGGACCAGTTCGCAGCCCAGGTAGAGCGCGGCGAGCACGACGACGGCCGTCCAGGGCGTGGCGGGGTCCGTCAGGGCGGGTGCGGCACAGGCGGCGGCCGCGAGCACGGCGGCCAGCACGAACGCGCGCGCCGTCGGCGGAAGTGCCCGCATGGCGCTCGCCTCCCCCCTGTGCCGCGCACATCGGGTGCCGAAGGGAACCGGCACCGCGAGGGGAGAATAGGCGCGCCCTCGGGGAAAGCAGGGCACATTTTCGCATTGCGCCGTACGGGCGCCCCCGGATTAGCACCTTCGAGTGAACGAAGTGGGCTTCCGGGGGCGGTTGTTCGGCGCGGCCGTTTCAGCGCGGCCGTTCGGCGCGGCCGCTCAGCCGGTCGCCGGACCGGCGGTGACGTCGTGGTCGGGCACGGCCTGGCCCGAGCGGATCAGCTCGATCCGTCCCATGACCTTGGAGCGCAGATCGCTCGGTACGTCGTCCGAACCGCAGCAGCGCTTCACCAGCTTCTTCACGGCCTGCTCCAGGCCGTACTTCTCAAGACAGGGATTGCACTCGCCGAAGTGCGTCTCGAACTTCGTGCAGTCACTGTCGGGCATCTCGTGGTCCAGGAACTCATAGAGATGGTCCAGAACCTCGGCGCACTCCGTCTCGTGCGGCTCTCCGCAGCTCATGAGCCCGAGCCTTTCAGGTCGTTCGACTCTCCCGCGCCCGCGGGGACCAGCCCGCGCTCACGGGCATAGTCCTCCAGCATTCCGCGGAGTTGACGGCGGCCACGGTGCAGTCGCGACATGACCGTACCGATGGGTGTACCCATGATGTCCGCGATCTCCTTGTACGCAAAGCCCTCTACGTCGGCAAGATAGACCGCGATGCGGAACTCCTCCGGAATGGCCTGCAGGGCTTCCTTCACGTCGGAATCGGGCAGGTGGTCGAGCGCCTGCGATTCCGCGGAACGCAATCCGGTCGACATGTGCGACTCGGCGCGCGCCAGCTGCCAGTCCTCGATCTCCTCCGCCGCGCTGCGCTGCGGCTCGCGCTGCTTCTTGCGGTAGGAGTTGATGAACGTGTTGGTCAGAATGCGGTACAGCCACGCCTTGAGATTGGTGCCCTCGCGGAACTGGTGGAAGGACGCGTACGCCTTCGCGTACGTCTCCTGGACCAGGTCCTCGGCGTCGGCCGGGTTGCGCGTCATGCGCAGCGCGGCGGAATACATCTGGTCGAGGTAGCCGAGGGCGTCCCGCTCGAAACGCGCGTTGCGTTCCGCCGTTGTCTCCTGCGCCTGGCCTTCGTCGGTCCCAGCGACAGGACCCACCTCCTCCGACAGCGTGGCGGCTCCGAAAGCGGACCCGCTCGAATCGGAGAATAGTCGACCATCCCGGCCTTCCGCCGCCCGAAGCGAGGCACGCTTGGGGGCAGGCAGCACCGTCCAGTCCAGGTCAGCGGCCTGCGGACGGTTCTGGCTGATGACCTGGGTCATGCGCTCCCTCTCCTCCGACGAATTCCCCTACGTTCCGACACTCCGCACAACAGGCGGGCCGTGCAGGGCATTCCCGGGCCCGCCAAGGGCTTTCGGCCGTTTTCCGGCCCGTCCGGGGGCGGGTGACCGGGATCACTCCGGAATCCGTCAGGTCGGGAGCGCGGCCGCCCTCATCCGATGCGCCGGTCGAGCCACGGGCCCACCGCCCCGGTGATCACGGCGAGGGTCTCCTCCTGCGTCGGGCCCGCCTTCTTCGGCACGGCGAAGCCGTGGTCGGCGTGGGCCACCTCCACCAGCTCGTACGGGTGCGCCCCGGCCGGCGGCGGGAACTCCCCGGGCCGCCCGAAGGGGTCCCGGCCGCCCTGGACCACCAGGACCGGCCTCCCGGCGCCCAGCAGCTCCGCCTCCCGGGACTTCTCGGGCCGGCCCGGCGGGTGCAGCGGGAACGCCAGCGCGAGCACCCCGGCGGCGTCCAGCTCCACGGCGGTCCGGCAGGCCACCCGGGCCCCCGCGCTGCGTCCGCCGGCCACCACGGGCAGGCCCGGCCGGCGCAGCACGGGCCACACGGCCCGCCAGCCCGCGTCGAGCGTCCCGGGGGCGGCGGCGACCTTCTTGCCCGCGACCCGCCAGGGCTGCTCGACCAGGGCGACGGTGACCCCGCGCGCGGGCAGGGCGGCGGCCAGGGCGGCGAGGTCCCGGGCCTCGATGCCGCCGCCGGCACCGTGGCCGAGGGCCAGGACGAGCCGCGCGGAGCGGGCGGGGTGCCAGGTGACGCGGGCCTCGCCCGCCGGGGTGTCGACGCTCTCGGTGGTCATCCCCCGATCATGCCGGTCACCGGGTCAGAAGAGGGTGCCCTCCTCCGGCGCGGCCAGCTCGCCGAGCAGCTCGGGCCCGTTGTTGCGGACGTTGCTGACGGCGGTGGACACCGGGTAGGCGCGCATCAGCCCGCCGGGCGGCGGGGCGAGGAGGCCGCGCAGCTCGTCCTCGTCGGTGCGGGCCGGGTCCAGCCAGGCGTCCCAGCGGTCGGGGGTGAGCATGAGCGGCATCCGGGGGTGGATGTCGGACAGCGAGCGCGGGCCCTCGGCGGGGGCGGTGCCCAGCGGCCCGGTCTCGGCCTCGGCGGTGATCACCGAGCAGGTGGCCCACCAGGCCTGCGGGTGCTCGGGCGGCAGGGTCCCGTCGCGCCAGAACTCGTAGATCCCGGCCATCGCGAAGACGGAGCCGTCGGTGGGCAGGACGAAGTACGGCTGCTTGCGGGCCCGCTTCTTCTTCCCCTCGACCTCCAGCTGCCGCTCGTCGTGGGCGGTGACCCACTCGTAGTAGCCGTCGGCGGGGACGATGCAGCGGCGCTGGGCGAAGGGGCGGCGGAACGACGGCTTCTCGTGCAGGGTCTCGGACCGGGCGTTGATCATCCGGGCGGCGCCCTCGGGGCTCTTGGCCCAGGAGGGGACCAGGCCCCACTTCAGCACCCGCAGTTGGCGAACCGGACGCGGGTCCCCCGCGTCCTTGAGGGGACGGTCGAGGACCACGTGGACCTCCTTCGTCGGCGCCACGTTCCAGTCGGGGGCCAGGGTCTCCTGCGGCTCCCAGCGCTCGACACCGAATATCGCCGCCAGCTCCCGGGGCGTCCGACTCGCCGCAAACCTTCCGCACATGGCTGACACACTGCCATGGCACCCGCCCTCCACCGCAAGGAGTCCGCCACTCCATGGACAGCACCACGACGGCCGGTCTCTGGGACCGGCTGACCGGCATACAGCCCGAGCCCTCCTGGTGGCTGGTGGTCCTGACGGGCCTGGCCGCCCTGGCGGCGGTGGTGCCGCGGCCGGTGTGGCTGCTCTCGCGCAACGCGATCACCATCGCCCACGAGGGCGGGCACGGGCTGCTGGCCCTGCTGACCGGCCGGCGGCTCGACGGGATCCGGCTGCACTCGGACACCAGCGGGGTCACCGTCAGCAGCGGCAAGCCCACCGGGCTCGGGATGATCCTCACGGCCGCCGCCGGGTACACGGCGCCGTCGCTGCTGGGCCTGGGCGGGGCCGCCCTGCTGTCGGCGCACCGGATCACGCTGCTGCTGTGGGCGGCGACCGCGCTGCTGCTCGCGATGCTGGTGATGATCCGCAACGCGTACGGACTGCTGACGGTGGTGCTGACCGGCGCCGCGTTCGTCCTGGTGTCCTGGCTGGCGCCGTCCGGGGTGCAGGCGGTGTTCGCGTACGCGGTGGTGTGGTTCCTGCTGCTGGGCGGCGTGCGGCCGGTGTTCGAGCTCCAGGCCAAGCGTCGGCACGGCGGAGCCCCCGATTCGGACGCCGACCAGCTGGGGCGGCTCACCCATGTGCCCGCACTCGCCTGGCTGCTGCTCTTCCACGCCGTCGCCCTGTGCTCGCTGATCGGCGGCGGTCGCTGGCTTCTCGGCCTCTGAGACGGGCCCGCGATCAAGATCTGGGCCCGGGGGAAGCCACTAAAGTGGTGGCCATGACCGAGACCCCCGCGCTCCACGCCCTCTGGCCCGCCCCCCTCGCCGACGGGGCCGTCCACGCCACCGTCACCGTGCCGGGGTCCAAATCGGTCACCAACCGCGCCCTCGTCCTGGCCGCGCTCGCCGCCGAGCCGGGCTGGGTGCGCCGCCCGCTGCGTTCGCGCGACTCCCAGCTGATGTCGGACGCGCTGCGCGCGCTGGGCGTCGGCATCGAGGAGACCGTCTCCTCCAGCTCCGGCGACGGCGCGGGCGGCGAGGCCTGGCGGATCATCCCGGCGGCCCTGCACGGCCCGGCCACCGTGGACGTCGGCAACGCGGGCACGGTCATGCGCTTCCTGCCGCCCGTCGCGACCCTGGCCGCCGGCGACATCCGCTTCGACGGCGACCCGCGGTCCTACGAGCGCCCCCTCGGCGAGGTCATCAACGCCCTGCGCGTCCTCGGCGCCCGGATCGACGACGACGGCCGCGGCGCGCTGCCGATGACCGTCCAGGGCGGTGGGGCCCTGGAGGGCGGCACGGTCGAGATCGACGCCTCCAACTCCTCGCAGTTCGTCTCGGCGCTGCTGCTCTCCGCACCCCGCTTCAACCAGGGCGTCGAGGTCCGCCACACCGGCGCGAGCCTGCCGTCGATGCCGCACATCCGGATGACGGTGGAGATGCTGCGCGCGGCGGGCGCCCAGGTCGACACCCCCGAGGCCGGCGGCGAGAAGAACGTGTGGCGCGTCGCGCCCGGCGCGCTGCTCGGCCGCGACATGGTCGTGGAGCCGGACCTGTCCAACGCCCAGCCGTTCATGGCCGCGGCCCTGATCACCGGCGGCACGGTGACCGTCCCCGACTGGCCGCGCCGCACCACCCAGCCCGGTGACGCGCTGCGCCGGATCTTCACCGAGATGGGCGGCTCCTGCGAGCTGACCGACGCGGGCCTGGTCTTCACCGGCACCGGCAAGATCCACGGCATCGACGTGGACCTGAGCGAGGTCGGCGAGCTGACCCCCGGCATCGCGGCGGTCGCGGCGCTGGCCGACTCGGAGTCGGTGCTGCGCGGTGTCCAGCACCTGCGCCTGCACGAGACGGACCGGCTGGCGGCCCTCACCGCGGAGATCAACGGGCTCGGCGGCGACGTCACCGAGACCGCCGACGGCCTGCACATCCGCCCGCGCCCGCTGCACGGCGGTGTCTTCCACACCTACGACGACCACCGGATGGCCACGGCCGGCGCGGTGATCGGCCTGGCCGTCAAGGGCGTGGAGATCGAGAACGTGGCGACGACCGCGAAGACCCTGCCGGACTTCCCGAAGATGTGGACAGACATGCTCGCGGGCACGGGAGCGGGAGCGTAGGGCCCGTCATGCGCAGGTACGGCAAGCACACCGACGAGGACGACATCCGCCAGCGCCCGAACCCCAAGGGCAACCGGGCGCGGACGAACATCCGGCCCAAGCACGAGGACGCCTCCGAGGGCTTCGTGCTGACCGTGGACCGCGGCCGGCTGACCTGCCTGGTCGGGGACCGCACGATCACCGCGATGAAGGCCCGCGAGCTGGGCCGCAAGGCGGCGGTGGTCGGCGACCGGGTCTGGATCGTCGGTGACCTGTCCGGCAAGAAGGACACCCTCGCGCGGATCGTGCGCATCGAGGAGCGCAAGTCCGTCCTGCGGCGCACCGCCGACGACGACGACCCGTACGAGCGGGTGGTCGTCGCCAACGCCGACCAGCTGGCCATCGTCACGGCGCTGGCCGATCCGGAGCCCCGGCCCCGCATGATCGACCGCTGTCTGGTGGCCGCGTACGACGCCGGGCTGGAGCCCCTGCTGGTGCTCACCAAGTCCGACCTGACCTCCGCGGACAAGATCCTGGAGATCTACTCCACCTTCGGCCTGAACTACGTGGTGACCAACCGCGAGGAGCTGGCGACCGGCGGCGCCGCCGACCGGGTGCGCGAGCGGCTCAACGGCCGGATCACCGCCTTCGTCGGCCATTCCGGCGTCGGCAAGACCACCCTGGTGAACTCGCTGGTCGCCGAGGGCCGCCAGCGGGCCACCGGGCACGTCAACGCGGTGACCGGCCGCGGCCGCCACACCACCACCTCGGCGCTCGCCCTGCCGCTGCCCGCCGGGGACGGCTGGGTCATCGACACCCCGGGCGTGCGCTCCTTCGGCCTGCACCACGTGGACCCGTCCCGGGTGATCCTGGCCTTCCCGGAGCTGGTGCCGGGGACGGAGGGCTGCCCGCGGGCGTGCAGCCACGACGAGCCGGACTGCGCGCTGGACCAGTGGGTGGAGGACGGCCACGCGGACCCGGCCCGGCTGTACTCGCTGCGCCGGCTGCTGCAGACGCGGGAGCGTCGCGAGGGCGACTGACCCGGGGGCGGGGTTTGCAGGGCGTCCTGTCTGGTAAATGCATCATCGCACCAAGTGACGCGACGTCACGCGAGGCGGGGAGGCAATCGACATGGCGTGGCTGCTGGTGGTGGTCGCGGGAATCCTGGAGACCGGTTTCGCGGTCTGCCTCAAGCTGTCCCACGGTTTCACCCGGCTGTGGCCGACGATCGCCTTCGCCTGTTTCGCTCTGGGCAGCTTCGGGCTGCTGACGCTGGCGCTGAAGAAGCTGGACGTGGGTCCCGCCTACGCGGTCTGGACGGGCATCGGGGCCGCCGGGACCGCGATCTACGGGATGGTCTTCCTCGGCGACCTGGTCTCCACCCTCAAACTCGTCTCGATCTCGCTGGTGATCCTGGGGGTCATCGGGCTCCAGCTGTCCGGTTCGGCGCACTGAGGCGCGGGCCGGGCGGCGCCTGCGCCGGCGGCCGGGCCGACGGTCCGGCCGGCACTCCGAGCAGCCGCAGCAGCTCGGCGGCGGCCCCGTCCCCGATGGCGTCCTCGCCCGGGGCGATCACGTAGGACAGCGCGAGCCGGACGGCGAGCTCGCAGCGCCAGGCCGGTTCCGGGCTCAGCGCGGCCGCGGCCCGGTCCCGTACCGTCCGGGCCAGGTCCCCCGGCGCGAGTGCCTGCCGGGTCCCCGGCGGGGGCGGGGCGGGCAGCGCCGGCTCCCAGCCGCCGGTCAGCAGGGCCCGTACGAGGGGCCGGGTGCGGGCGGCGCGTACGGTCCACTCCGCGACGGCGGCGAGCCGCCCGGCGGCGTCCGCGTCCGGTAGGGAGAGGGGTCCGGGGGCCAGCGCGCGGTCGACGCCGTCGAGGTACTCCTCGGCCGCCCGGCGGACCAGGGCGCGGCCCAGGCCGTCCTTGCCGCCGAACTCGTTGTAGAGGGTCTGCCGCGAGACCCCGGCCGCGGCCGCGACCTCCACCATCCGCACGGCCGGCCAGGGGCGCGCGGACAGTGCCGCTCCGGCCGCTCGCAGCAAGGACTCCCGGCCCGCCGGCATCGTCGCCTCCCCGCTGTCGGTCTCCCGCTGGGCTCCCCCGCCAGAGTTGACGGGCCGACAGATCCTGTCAAGGGCGCCTCCCGGCCGCACTGTGGACCCCGTTCGCCGGGCCGCCTCCGTGTCGATACTGTTCGGGCATGTCCACGTATGCCGATGATCTGCGCCTTGCCCTCGAACTCGCCGACGCGGCGGACGCCGCCACGATGCAGCGGTTCCGCGCCCTCGACCTCCAGGTCGAGACGAAGCCGGACATGACCCCGGTCAGCGAGGCCGACAAGGCCGCCGAGGAGATCGTCCGGGCGGGGATCCTGGCGGCCCGGCCCGCCGACGCGATCCTGGGCGAGGAGTACGGGCTCCGGGGCGAGGGCCCGCGCCGCTGGGTCGTGGACCCGATCGACGGCACGAAGAACTACGTGCGCGGGGTCCCCGTCTGGGCGACGCTGATCTCCCTCATGACGGAGGGCGACGACGGGGTGTTCCGCCCGGTCGTGGGCGTGGTCTCGGCCCCGGCGCTGGGCCGCCGCTGGTGGGCGGCGCAGGGCGCGGGGGCCTTCTCCGGCGGGGCGCTGGGCGAGCCGACGCCCCTGGGGGTCTCGAAGGTCGCGGGCCTGGGCGACGCCTCCTTCGCGTACTCCTCGCTGGGCGGCTGGGAGGAGCAGGGCCGGCTCCCCGGGTTCCTGGACCTGACCCGCGCCTGCTGGCGCACGCGGGGCTACGGCGACTTCTGGCCGTACATGATGGTCGCGGAGGGTTCGCTGGACCTGTGCGCCGAGCCCGAGCTGAACCTGTGGGACATGGCGGCGATCGCGGTCGTGGTCCAGGAGGCGGGCGGCCGGTTCACCGACCTCGACGGTGTCGAGGGCGTCCACGGCGGCAACGCGGCGGCGTCCAACGGCCTGCTGCACGAGGAGATGCTCGCGCACCTGCGCCCCCGGGCCTGACCCCGCTGCGCGGGTGAGTGCGCTCAGCGCGCCCTCTTGATGACTCTCCGTACTCGTGGGAATCTGAGACTCCCCCGCTTGTGCACTTGTGAAGCGATTCTCGAAAGGGGCGCCCGCGGGTGCACCCACCCAAGCGGGGGACTCACCCAGGAGGTGGCTCCTTTCATGCTCGTCCGTGACGCCATGAGCACCGTGATCCTCACCCTCGGACCCGCGCACACCCTTCGTCAGGCGGCCTGCCTGATGTCCGGCCGGCGCGTCGGCGCGGCCGTCGTCCTCGACCCCGACCACAGCGGCATCGGCATCCTCACCGAGCGCGACATCCTCAACTCGATCGGCGCGGGCCACGATCCCGACCGGGAGTCGGTAGGCGCGCACACCACGAACAACGTCGTCTTCTGCACCCCGGAGGCCACCGTGCAGGAGGCCGCCGAGGCCATGGCGCTCGGCGGCTTCCGGCACCTGATCGTGCTGGAGGACGGCGGCCCGGTGGGCATCGTCTCCGTCCGCGACGTCATCCGCTGCTGGGTACGGGCACGCAGCAGCCTCGCCGCATAGGCCGAAGGGCCGGACCCCCGAGGGGGTCCGGCCCTTCTGCCTCTCGGCGGGGGCGTCAGCCGCGCAGGGCCTGGACCGCAGCTTCCAGCCGCTTGCCGAAGTCGCCGTCCGCCTGGCGGAAGTTGTCGATCGCCCGCTCGGCGATGTCGTCACGGGAGACCTTGGCGATGAAGCCGGACAGGTTCTCGATCAGACGGGACTTCTCGTCCTCCGACATCAGGCGGTAGAGGTCGCCCGCCTGGACGAAGTCGGTGTCCTCGGAGTGCGACGGGGTGGCGTGGTTGCCCGTGCCGCCGGTCACCGCGGAGGACTGCCACAGCGGGCGGTCCGTCTGGAAGGGACCGCCGAAGCTGTTCGGCTCGTAGTTCTTCGCGCCCTTGTGGCGGCCGTCGTACAGGAAGCCGTCACGGGAGTTGGTGCGCGCCTCGGTGGCGTGCGGACGGTTCACCGGCAGGTGGTCGGCGTTGATGCCGACGCGGTAGCGGTGGGCGTCGCCGTACGCGAAGAGACGGCCCTGGAGCATCTTGTCCGGGGACGGACCGATGCCGGGGACGAAGTGCGCCGGGGAGAAGATGGACTGCTCGACCTCGGCGAAGATGTTCTCCGGGTTGCGGTTGAGCTCCAGCTTGCCGATCTCGATCGGCGGGTAGTCCTCGTGCGGCCACACCTTGGTGAGGTCGAACGGGTTGAAGCGGTAGTTCGCCGCGTCGGCGTCCGGCATGATCTGGACCTGCACGGTCCAGGTCGGGAACTCGCCGCGCTCGATGGACTCGCGCAGGTCGCGCTGGTGCGAGTCGGGGTCCTCGCCGGCCAGGGTGTTGGCCTCGGCCTGGGTGAGGTTCTTGATGCCCTGGTCGGTCTTGAAGTGGTACTTGACCCAGAAGACCTCGCCGGCCTCGTTGTTCCACTGGAACGTGTGCGAGCCGTAGCCGTTCATGTGGCGGTAGGACGCCGGTATGCCGCGGTCGCCGAAGGGCCAGGTCACCTGGTGGGTGGACTCGGGCGACAGACCCCAGAAGTCCCAGACGTTGTCCGCCTCCTGCGAGCCCGTGTACGGGTCGCGCTTCTGGGTGTGGATGAAGTCGGGGAACTTGATCGCGTCCCGGATGAAGAAGACCGGGGTGTTGTTGCCGACGAGGTCGTAGTTGCCCTCTTCGGTGTAGAACTTGAGCGCCCAGCCGCGGGGGTCGCGGCGGGCGTCGGCGCCGCCGAGGCTGTCCGCGACGGTGGAGAAGCGCAGAAACGTTTCCGTCTGCTTGCCGACCTCGGAGAGGAACTTCGCCCGGGTCCACTGCGTCACGTCACGGGTGACGGTGAAGGTGCCGTAGGCGCCGGCGCCGCGGGCGTGCACCACGCGCTCCGGGATGCGCTCGCGGTTGAAGTGGGCGAGCTTCTCCAGGAGGAGCTGGTCCTGGACGAGAACGGGCCCGCCGACGCCAGCGGTCTCGCTGTTCTGGTTGTCGGCGACCGGAGCCCCGGCCTCCGTGGTGAGCGGTCCCTGCTGCGTCACGTGCGCCTCCTGCGTCATTCCTGCATGTCCTGTCCTTGGCGTTTGCCGTTCCCGATCCTACGATGGACTTTGTCTAAGTCAAGTAAGCATCCAAGTCCACACCGGTTCGGGATCTGCACCGAATCCCCACTGTTAGGCTGGCGTGTATGAGTGACCTGCTGGAACGACTTCGCGGACGCGGCTGGCGCATGACGGCCCAGCGGCGCGTCGTGGCCGAAGTGCTCGACGGCGACCACGTCCACTTGACGGCCGACGAGGTCCACGCACGAGCCGTCACCAAACTGCCCGAGATCAGTCGAGCGACGGTCTACAACACCTTGGGCGAGCTGGTCACACTCGGCGAAGTGCTGGAGGTCTCCACGGACCGGCGGGCCAAGCGGTACGACCCGAACGCCCACCGCCCCCACCAGCACCTGGTGTGCGCACAGTGCGGAGCCATCCGCGACGTCCACCCGGCGGGGGACCCGCTGGCCGACCTGCCCGCCGACGAGCGCTTCGGCTTCGTGGTCTCGGCGGTCGAGGTGACGTACCGCGGCGTCTGCCCGAACTGCGCGGGCGCGTAGCCGCGGCGGCGGCGGCGCGAACGAGCGAACGGAAAAGGCCGGGGCCTGTGGCCCCGGCCTTTTCGCCCGTTCACGATCAGAAACGACTCAAGGCCCGGATCCATGGGATCCGGGCCTTGGGCCTTCAGTAGCGGGGACAGGATTTGAACCTGCGACCTCTGGGTTATGAGCCCAGCGAGCTACCGAGCTGCTCCACCCCGCGTCGGTAAACCCGACTGTACGTGAGGCCACCCGGCAGATGCAAATCAGTTAACCGGCAGTTCAGGCCGACAGCTCCTCCGCCAGCGCGTCGCGCAGCCGGGCCGCGCGCTCCGAGACCTCCGCCGGGCCCAGTTCCATGGCCCGGACGCACCACTTCTGCCCCTCGGCCAGGTCTCCGTGCCGGGCCGCGAGCAGACCGAGCCGCAGCGCCGCCCTGCCGTGCCCCGCCACCGCGGCGCGGGTCCACCACAGGGCCGCCTCGGGTTCGTTGCCCTCGCGGGCCAGCAGCAGCCCGAGGTTGAACGCGCCGTTGCGGGAGCCGGCCTCTGCAGCCTCCCGGTACCAGCGCGCGGCGACCGTCAGGTCGCCCCGGGCTGCGGCCAGCATCCCGACCCGGACCTGGGCCCGCCGGTGGCCCTGCTCGGCGGCGCGCTCGTACCACTCCTCGCTCTCGGTCCGCGCGGCCCCGCCGACCGGCTCGCCCAGCGCCACCGGCTCCGGCGGCGGGGCCAGCGACTCCAGCAGGGAGGCCAGCCGGAACGCCGCCTCGGCGCTGCCGCCGCCCGCCGCGCAGCGCAGGTGCCGCTCGGCGGCCCGCTCGGCCCCGTCGCGCACCAGGGCGATCCCGACCTGGAGCGCCGCGTCGGTGTGCCCGGCCGCGGCGGCCCGCTCGTACCACTTCAGCGCCGTGCGGTCCTCGTCGCGGCTGGCGAAGAGGATGCCGAGGTTGAAGGCGGCGTCCACGCTGCCGGCCTCGGCCGCTTTGGAGAACCAGGGCTCGGCCCCGGCCGCGTCGCCGCCCTGGAGGAGCAGGATGGCGAGCGCGTTGGCGGCCTCGCGGTGGCCCGCGTAGGCGGCCCGGCGGTACCACTGCTCGGCCTGGGCGGTGCGTTCCTGCGCGGCGCAGAGCAGGGCGAGGTTGTAGGCGCCGTTCTGGTCGCCCGCGTCCATCGCGGCCCGGTACCACTTCTCGGCCGTCTGGGTCTCGCCGCGGGCGGCGTGCAGCGCGCCCAGGGCGTTGGCCGCGTTCCCGTCGCCGTCCTGGGCGGCCCGCAGCCACCACGAGGCCGCGCTCTCCTCGTCCCCCGCGTCGCGCAGCAGGAAGCCGAGGGCGCACGCCGCCCGGGCCTCGCCCTGCTTCGCCGAGCTGAGGTACCAGCGCCCGGCCTCCTTGAGCTCGCCGCGCGCCTCCAGCAGGGCGCCCAGGTGCAGCCCGGCGCGGCGGTGCCCGCGCGCGGCGGCCTGGCGGTACCACTGCTCGGCCTCGGTGGGGTCGCCCTTGCGCAGGTGCCGTGCCAGGCGGTACGCCGCCTCGCGGTGCCCCTGCTCGGCGGCGGCGCGGAACCAGCGCTCGACGCCCTTGTCCCCGCGGTGCTCCAGCAGGTCGGCCAGGCCGTAGGCGCCCAGGGCGTGGCCGGATTCGGCCGCCTGGCGCAGCCAGTACTCGGCGGCGGGCTCGTCCCCGCGCTCGCGGTAGTGGCGGCCCAGGGCGTGCGCGGCCGGGGCCGATCCGGCGACGGCCGCGACCCGCCACCAGCCGGCGGCGTCGTCGGGGTAGCCGCGCTGGTGCAGGAGGACGCCGAGGTTGTTCGCGGCGGCGCGGTCGCCCGCCGCGGTGGCTCCGCGCAGGTACGGTTCGGCACCGGCCAGGTCGCCGCGGCGCAGCAGGAGGGCCCCGAGCACGCTCATGGCGCCGGAGTCGCCCTTGTCGGCGGCGACCCGGTGGCGGGCCTCCAGCTCGGCCTCGGTCGCGCCTTCGGCCTCGCCGAAGGCTTCTTCCGCGAACACCGCATCGGTCAGTGCGGTCTGCGCGTTGACAGACTGAGCCGCCTCACCGGACTCCGTACCCGACTCGGCCTCCGCCCTCACAAACCGCCCTGTCTCCAGCAGAGTTGACCTGTCCCCCATAAATCCCATCGTCGCATCACCTGCTACCCGCGTACACCTGGTATGTCGCAGCCAGTGAGGTCACTACAGCGTTTTGTCGACATGCCCACAGAGAGACAAGTCAAACACGCTCATACCCCAACTCACCCGCCCCAGTGACCCCGTGTCTTCCGGCTTCTTCTTCCGGCTTCTTCTTCCGGCCCCCGCCCGGACATGACGAAGGCCCGGATCCCATTGGATCCGGGCCTTCGTTTTCAGTAGCGGGGACAGGATTTGAACCTGCGACCTCTGGGTTATGAGCCCAGCGAGCTACCGAGCTGCTCCACCCCGCGTCGGTGAAACCACAGTATCACGATGCGGGGCGGGGCCTTGACCACGTGGTGCCTAGCCGCCCGTCTTGGGCGCCGTCAGCTTCGCCTCGGCGTCGATCGCCCGCTTCAGCGCGGCCTTGATGTCGTCCTGCGCCTTGCCGTAGGCCGTCCAGTCGCCGGACTGCCGGGCCTTCTCCGCCGCCTCGACGGCCTTCTGGGCGTCGTCCAGGGCGGCCTTGACGGTCGGGTCCTGGGCGGTGGGCGGAGTGACGGTGCCCTCGCCCGGCGGGGTCGTCGTCGGAGGCGTCGGCGTGGTGGGCGTGGTGGGGGCCTCGGCCCCGAAGACCACGTTCAGCGCCTTCTCCAGGGTGTCCTCGAAGGCCGTCTGGCCGCCGTAGGTCACGAGCACCTTGCGCAGCAGCGGGTACTTGAGCCCGGAGCTGCGGACGTACACCGGCTCCACGTAGAGCATGCCGCCGTCCAGCGGGACCGTGAGCAGGTTCCCGTACTCGACCTCGGAGTCACCGCCGCGCAGCAGACGGATCGACTCCGCGATCTTCGGCTCGGAGTTGAACTTGCTCTGGACCTGCTTGGGGCCGTCGACCGGGCTGCTGGTCGGCAGCTTCAGGAGTCTGATCTTGCCGTAGTCCGGGGTGCCCGGATCCGCGTTGACCGCCATGAAGGCGCTCAGGTTGTCGCGGCCGTTGGGCGTGAAGGTCGTCGTGAGGGAGAAGACCTGGTCCTTCTCCTTCTGCGCCGGCATCTTCATCGACAGGTAGTACGGCGGGACCGCCGTGCCGGCCTTGGTCGTCGGGTCGTCCGGGACCTGCCAGGCCTCGCTGCCGCTGAGGAAGGTCTGCGGGTCGGTGACGTGGTATCGGGTGAGCAGTTCGCGCTGGACCTTGAAGAGGTCCTGCGGGTAGCGCAGGTGGTCCATGAGCGCCTTGTCGATCGCGCTCTTGGGCTTCACCGTGCCCGGGAAGGCCTTCATCCAGGTCTTCAGGACCGGGTCCTCGGTGTCCCACTGGTAGAGGCTGACCGTGCCGTCGTACGCGTCGACGGTGGCCTTCACCGAGTTGCGGATGTAGTTGACCTGGCTCTCCTGGGCCACCACCGCGCGCTGGCTGTTGGTCAGCGAGTCGGCAGTGCTGTCGCCCAGCGTGGTGCGCGAGGCGTACGGGTAGCCGTTCGTCGTCGTGTAGGCGTCGACGATCCACTTGATCCGGCCGTCGACGACCGCCGGGTACGGGGCCCCGTCGATGGTCAGCCAGGGCGCGACGGCCTCGACGCGCTCCTTGGGGGTGCGGTTGTAGAGGATCCGCGAGCCCTCGCCGATGGCGCCCGAATACAGGATCTGCGGCTCGCTGAAGGCGAGCGCGTACGCGGCCCGGTTGACCGGGTTGTCGAGGTTGACGCCGGAGTCGCCCTTGTAGCTCGTCTCCTTCTCGCCCTCCTTGTCGTCCGAGTAGTCGAGCTCCTTCTGCGGACCGCCGACGATCGAGTACTGCTTCGTCTGCTCGCCGTAGTAGATGCGCTGCTCGAAGTCCGTGCCGAACATGCCCTTGGAGGGGAGGTCGGCCTGGGTGAAGTCGGGGGCGCCCTTGTCGGTGGCGGTGTTGCCCTTGGCGGCGACCACGCCGAAGCCGTGCGTGTAGCGGAAGTGGTCGTTGATCCAGTTGTTCTTCGGGATGCCGCCGATGTTCAGCTCGCGGAGCCCGATGACCGTGTCCTGGCCGCTGTAGCGGTCCACGGCGAGCGTGGACGGGAAGGCGTAGTAGCCCTTGACCTGCTGGAGCTGCTGGAAGGCCGGGGAGACGATGTTCGGGTCGAGGAGCCGGATGCTGGCGGTGGTGTCCGCCGTCTTGCGCAGCTGGTCCTTGTTCGTGCCGGCGTTGGGCACGCCCGGGTAGTCCTTGACGTCGCTGCCGGCGATCCCGTAGGCGTCGCGCGTGGCCTCGATGTTCTTCTCGACGTACGGGGATTCCTTGGCCTGCTCGTTCGGCTGGACCTGGAACTTCTGCACGATCGCCGGATAGAGCCCGCCGATGAGGATCGCCGAGAGGACCATCAGGCCGAAGCCGATGACCGGCAGCTGCCAGGTGCGGCGCCACAGGGTGGCGAAGAAGAGCAGTGCGCAGATGGCCGCGATGGCGACGAGGATCGTCTTCGCGGGCAGGTAGGCGTTGGCGTCGACGTAGCGCAGGCCGGTCCAGTTGTCGGCGGCCTTGAAGTCGCTGGACTTCACGGCGAGGCCGTACCGGTCGAGCCAGTAGGCGACGGCCTTGAAGGTCACGAAGAGGCCGAGCAGCACCGACAGGTGCCCGGTCGCCGCGGCGGTGGCCCGGGCGCCAGGGCTCGTCACGCGCAGGCCGCCGTACAGGTAGTGCACGACGACGGCGGCGATCACCGAGAGCACGACGGCGGCGAAGCCGAAGCCGAGCAGGAAGCGGTACCAGGGCAGGTCGAAGGTGTAGAAGGACACGTCCAGACCGAACTGGGGGTCCTTGCGCCCGAAGGGCACCCCGTTCACGTACATCAGCCAGGTCTTCCACTGGCCGGCCGCCGAGGCGCCCGCGATCAGTCCGACGACCGCGGCGATGCCCAGGAGCAGCCACTTCTTATACGGGGCGACGCTCATCCGGTAGCGGTCGAGGCTCTGCTGCTCCATCGACATCGCGCTGAGCGGCGGCCGCAGCCGGTGCGCCAGCCAGATGTTGAACCCGACGGCACCCGCCATCAGCAGGCCGAAGACGGCGAAGAGGCCGATCTTGGTCCACAGGGTGGTGGTGAAGACCGTGGAGTACTTGACGGAGCGGAACCAGAGCCAGTCCGTCCAGAACCCGGCGAACATGATGAACGCCATGGCCAGGACGGCCAGGACGCCCAGGGTCATCAGAAGAGTCCGGGCGCGCCGGGACGGGCGGCCGACTCTCATCCGTGGCCCGGAGGGGCCTCCGCCGCGGTCCGGCATCTGGAAAGCCAAGGTGCGCACCTCGAAAGTCGCTGTGGTCTGGTCGGTCTCTGGCGTACTGGAAAAGTGTCCAAAGCTGGGCCCCCGATCGTAGGGCCCACTCATGCAACTTACTGAGGCTTTAGTCAGTTCCCGCTATCGGGGAGAAAGGAGGCAGGATGTTGTCCATGTCCAACCTTTCTCCCTCCCCCGGCACCCCGATGGCGGCCGGTCCGCTGACCCGCGCCGTCCTCGAAATCGACGAGTACGCCTCCACCCTCGGCTGGGACAAGCCCGCGCGGCTGTTCGCGCTGGTCGACACGGCCCGCCTGCGCCGCTCGGAGCCCGGCCTCGCGAACCAGCTGGGCCTGGACCGGGACGACGCCGGCAAGAGCCAGCTGACCCCGATCGAGCAGGACCAGGTCCCGGCCGGGATGCCGCTGGACAAGTTCCTGGGAACCATCGCGTGGCCCGATGCGATCGTCGGCTGCGCCCTGACCGTGGAGCGGCTGATGCTGCCGCCGTCCGCGGAGGCCTCCGTACCGGAGGGGCTCAGCGACAAGCAGCTGGCCAAGTGGGTCGCCGGGCACCCCGACCGGCAGGAGGTCCGCCTGACGGTGGGCGTGCTGCGCGACGGCTCGCGGGAGTCGGCCGTGCGGCTGCGGGAGAAGGACTCCTCCAGCGAGGTGCTGACCGGGGCGAGCCTGGTGCCGGGCCTGGCCGAGGCCCTGGCCGCGACCTTCCTGGACTAGCCGGACAGGCCGGGGCGGCTCGACCGGCCGGCGCGTCCCGCCCTGCCGGACCGGCCGGGCGGGACGCGGCGGGGCCGGGTGCGGCGGGGTCCTGCGGTCAGGACTTCGTGCACCGCGGCAGCCCCGCCGTGTCCCCCTTGCCGATCTTCTCCAGGGCCTTGGTGGCGTCGTCGATGGTGGAGACCTTCACCAGGGTGAGGCCGTCGGGGGTGTGCGCCGACGCGGAGGCGCAGTTCTCGGCCGGGGTGAGGAAGTACTCGGCGCCGGCCTGGCGGGCGCCGATGGTCTTCATCTGGATGCCGCCGATGGGGCCGACCTTGCCGGTGTCGTCGATGGTGCCGGTGCCCGCGATGAACTTCCCGCCGGTCAGGCTCTGCGGGGTGAGCTTGTCGACGATGCCGAGCGCGAACATCAGGCCGGCGCTGGGGCCGCCGACGTCGGCGAGCTTGATGTCGATCGGGAACGGGAAGGCGTGGTCGTTCCCGGCCCGGATGCCGACGATGGCGTGGCCGTCGTCGGGCGCCTTGCCCGCGGTGATGGTGATCTTGGTGCTGCCGGTGGGCTCGCGGTTCTCCTTCTCGGCCGCGGCGGCATCGGCGGCCGGGACGACGGTGAACTCCACCGGCTCCCCGGGCTGGTGCTTGGTGACCAGCTTCGCCACGTCGCCCGGCTCGTTGACCGGCGCGCCGTCCACGTCCTTGATCACGTCCCCGGCGTGCAGCTTCCCCTCGGAGGGGCTGCCCTTGACGACGGTGGAGACGATGACGCGGGCGGTGACCGGGATGCCGAGCTGCTTGAGGGCGGCCACCTTGGCGCTCTCCTGCGACTGGCTGAACTCCTCGGCGTTCTCCTGCGTCGACTCCTTGTCCGTCTTGCCGTTCGGGTAGAGGTTCTCGTGGGGCACGACGATGTTGTCGCCGGCCAGCCAGCCGTAGACCGCTTCCAGCAGGTTCATGTCGTAGTCGGCGCCGGTGACGCGGACCGTGGTCATGTTGAGGTGACCGCTGGTCGGGTACGTCTTGTGGCCCGAGATGTTCAGGACCGGCTCGCCGCGCGAGTCGCCGAGCGTGTTCACGGTGGGGCCCGGGCTCATCTCCGAGTACGGGACCTTGATGAACACCCCTGCGCAGAGCAGCGCGAACAGCACGAGGAAGGAGGCGAGCATCGTCGCGGTGCGGCGTGGCATGGCTCGACAGTACGTGACGGCCTCTGCGGGCGGCCCCCGGGGCCGGTCCGTACGGGGCCCCGTGCGGGAACTCTCAGGGGATTCTCAGCGGAGCCGAACCTTCCGGCGGCGGGGCCCGCGGTACTCCCCGCGGCGCTTCCCGCGGAGCCGTGCGGCGGTGCTTCCCGGCGGGACTCACGGGACGCGTCAGACGGCGTCGGAACCGGAGTGCGCCTTTTCTTTCCTGCGGGCCTGATGGGCCCGGTCCACCTCGTCCATGACCTCGCGGAACCTCGCGTAACCGGCGAGCTCGGATATGTCGCCTTGAGTGCGGTCGCGTGCCGCCCAGCTGCCCCATATCGCCGCCCCGATCGCGGCGAACAGCGGAATCAGCAACCACGCCAGTGACGCCATGGACGTGCCTCCCTGCCCCGAAAGTACGTGTCGTCTGTGGCTTCAACGCTCGTGCCCGGGAGGGGGTTACGCAAATCGAGGGCGTGTTGCGCGGCCGAACGGGTGTGAGGCTACTCCGCGGCGGGGACACCCCCGCGTCCGGGGTGCCCGTACCCGTACACTGCCCGGCCGTCCGCGTCAGCAGGCGCCGACCCACTCCTCCGTGCCGTTCGAGAAGGTCTGGTGCTTCCAGATCGGGACCTCGTGCTTGAGGTCGTCGATCAGCATCCGGCAGGCCTCGAAGGCCTCGCCGCGGTGCGGGCAGGAGACGGCGACGATCACGGCCAGGTCGCCCACGGCCAGGTCGCCGACGCGGTGGACCGCGGCCAGCGCGCGGACCGGGTACTTCTCGATGACCCGGTCGGCGACGCGCCGCATCTCGGCCTCCGCCGTGGGATGGCAGGAGTAGCCGAGCGAGTCCACGTCGGCGCCGCCGTCGTGGTTGCGCACCGTGCCGACGAAGAGGGTCGTACCGCCCGTCGCGTCGTCGCCGACGGCCCGGAAGACCTCGTCGATGGAGAGCGGGGCGTCACGGATTTCGAGCAGCCGAATCGGGTCCGGAGCGGCCTGCTCGCCGGGGTGGTCGAAGTGCGGTGCCATGCCTTCCATCGTGCCCTAGCGGCCGGGGCGGTGGAATAGCCGATTCGCCCGGGCCCGGCCCGCCCGCTTGGGAGCCTCCTACAGGAGCCCCGCCCGGCCGGGCCGGGCGGCGCCGCGGTTCAGATGCCCCGGCGCCTGCGGGCCCGGCGGACCGCGGCGGCGGCGCCCAGGAGGGCAACCGTCGCACCGGCGGCGCCCGCGGCGGTGGCGGCGTCCTTGCGGCCCAGCCGGCGGCCCGCGACGGTGTGCCGGCCCGCCACCTCCTGGAGCAGCTCGGCGAGGACCTCCTCGTTGGTCCAGCGGGGCCGCCAGCCCGCCGCGTGCAGCCCGCTGACGCTGACCACCCACGGGTGCATCGTGTACGCGAGGTCCCCGGCCGGGGACGGGGTCAGGCCGATCCGGTGCAGCCGGGCGGCCGCGCCCAGGGCGACCGCCGAGGGCAGCTCCATGCGGCGGATGCCGCTCAGCTCCTCGACCTCCTCCTGCTCCAGCCAGCCCTCGCAGCCGACGGCCAGCTCGCCCTCGGCCTTCTCCAGCGCCGCGTACTCCAGGGCGCTGACCAGGTCCTCCACGTGGCAGAACTGCCAGGTGGGCCGGGATCCGGCGACGACGAGCAGGCGCGGGGACTCGAAGTAGCGGGTCAGGGCGGTGTCGGTGCCGCCGACCAGGACCGCCGGGCGGACCACGGTCACGTTCAGCCCGGGGTGCGCCCGCGGGGCCCGGCGGCCCAGGCGCTCGATCTCCAGCAGGTCGCCGACACCGGTCGCCTCGGCGGTGGCGCGCAGCTCGGAGTCCTCCGAGAGCGGGATGTCGTTGTCCGGGAGGGCCCCGTAGACCATCGCGGAGGTGCACAGCACGACCCGGTGCACGCCGGCCGCCGCCGCGGCGGTCAGGACGGTCTGGGTCCCGCGTACGTTGTACGCGGTACGGGCCGCGGGGTCGGTCTCCAGGTCGAGGTCCAGCGCGAGGTGGACGACGACGTCCGCGCCGCGCAGCTTCTCCGCGATCGCGGGGTCCCGTACGTCCAGGACGTGCCACTGCGCGGAGGCGCAGTCCCCGCGCCGCTCGTCGATGGCGACGACCTGCTTGACCTCGTCGGACTCGGCGAGGCGGGCGACCAGGGCCGCGCCGACCCCGGAGGCCGCGCCGGTCACCGCGATCACGGGGCTGCGCCGTCGCGGTTCGGCCTGGTTTCGCGACTGGCGAACGCCGGGGGCGCTGTCGCCGTGCTCGGGGCGGTTTTCGGCGTCGTGCGGCGCGCGAGCCTGCGGATCTGGGGAACTCACCGGGCGTCTCCAGCGGTTGTCTTCAGTAGGGACGCGTCGTGACGCGTACCCACCAGGTGATGTCCATCCTGCCGCAGCCCAGGAGTCGGCGGAGCACCGAGCCCGGAAGCGGGAGTGGTGTCTACGCTGGGTGTGTTGTCGGACCATTGCCCGTCGGCTCCCGCCGACGGCCCTACGAGCCGAGGAAACCCGTGAGCGACACCCCATTCGGATTCGGCCTTCCGCCGGAGGAGCCGGAGAACGGCGACGAGGGCAAGAAGGGCGGGCAGGGCGGTCCCGCGAATCCGTTCGGGTTCGGCCCTGGCGGCCTCCCCGGCGGTGCGGACAACCCCTTCGCCGCGATGTTCGGCTCGATGAACCCGAACGACCTCGGCGCCGCCTTCCAGCAGCTCGGCCAGATGCTGAGCTACGAGGGCGGTCCGGTCAACTGGGACATGGCCAAGGACATCGCCCGCCAGACCGTCGCCCAGGGCACCGCGGACGGTGTGAAGGACGTGAGCGTCGGCGTCGCCGAGAAGTCGGCCGTCGAGGAGGCCGTGCGCCTGGCCGACCTGTGGCTGGACGGGGTGACCTCCCTGCCGTCCGGCGCCAACGCGGCCGTGGCGTGGAGCCGCGCCGAGTGGGTCGAGGCGACCCTGCCGGTGTGGAAGGAGCTCGTCGACCCGGTCGCCGAACGCGTCGGCGCGGCCATGGGCAGCGTGCTGCCCGAGGAGATGCAGGCCATGGCGGGCCCGCTGCTCGGGATGATGCGCTCCATGGGCGGGGCCATGTTCGGCCAGCAGATCGGCCAGGCCGTGGGCACCCTCGCCGGCGAGGTCGTCGGATCCACCGACATCGGGCTGCCGCTCGGTCCGGCCGGGCGGGCGGCGCTGCTGCCGCTGAACATCGAGGCCTTCGGCAAGGACCTCGGCGTCCCCTCGGACGAGGTCCGGCTGTACCTGGCCCTGCGCGAGGCGGCCCACGCCCGTCTGTTCGCGCACGTGCCGTGGCTGCGTTCGCACCTGTTCGGCGCGGTCGAGGGCTACGCGCGCGGCATCAAGGTGGACACCTCGAAGCTGGAGGACGTGGTCGGCCAGCTCGACCCGTCGAACCCGGAGCAGCTCCAGGAGGCGCTCCAGGGCGGCATGTTCCAGCCGCAGGACACCCCGGAGCAGAAGGCCGCGCTGGCCCGCCTGGAGACGGCGCTCGCGCTGGTCGAGGGCTGGGTGGACGCCGTCGTGCACGAGGCGGCCAAGCCCCGCCTGACCTCGGCCGACGCGATGCGCGAGACCATGCGCCGGCGCCGTGCCTCGGGCGGCCCGGCGGAGCAGACCTTCGCGACGCTGATCGGGCTGGAGCTGCGCCCGCGGCGGCTGCGCGACGCCTCGCGGCTGTGGGCCTCGCTCACCGACGCGCGCGGTGTGGACGGCCGCGACGGGCTGTGGGAGCACCCGGACATGCTGCCGACCGCCTCCGACCTGGACGACCCGGACGGTTTCGTGCACCGCGAGCAGCTGGACTTCTCCGAGATCGACAAGATGCTCGGCGAGGCGGCCCGCAAGCACGACGAGGGCGGCGCCCGCGGCGACGACCAGAACGGCGACGACCAGGACGGCGACGAGAAGAAGTGAGCCTGCACGAAGACGCGGTCCTCGTCCTGAAGCGGTACGAGGCCCAGCCCGAGCTCCGCGACCTTTACCTGGAGCACCTGGCCGCCCACCCGGACGGGGTCTACAAGCCCTGCACCGCCGGACACGTCACCGGCAGTGCGCTGGTCGTCGACCCGCAGCGCGGGCGCGTCCTGCTGACCCTGCACAAGAAGCTCGGCATGTGGCTCCAGATGGGCGGGCACTGCGAGCCGGGCGACACCACGCTGGCCGAGGTGGCGCTGCGCGAGGCCGCCGAGGAGTCGGGGATCGCCTCCGGGCTGACGCTGCTGCCGGGCGGGCCGGTGCGCCTGGACCGGCATCCGATCCCGGCGCCGTGCAACTGGCACCTGGACGTGCAGTACGCGGCGCTGGCCCCGGCCGGTGCGGTGGCGGAGATCAGCGAGGAGTCGCTGGACCTGCGCTGGTTCCCGTACGAGGAGGTGGCGGCGGTGGCCGACACCTCGGTGGTGCTGCTGCTGGAGGCGACCCGGGCGCGCCTGGGCGCGTAGGGACGCCGGTACGGCGGAGGGGGCCGGTCCGGGCGGACCGGCCCCCTCCGCCGTCGCGCGGGGCGCGGTGGCTCAGTTCCAGGCGTTGTTCTGGTTCTGGGCGTGGGCACCGTGCTGGCCCATGCCGAACTGGGCGGCCATGCCCTGTCCGAGCTGGGCGTTCTGCGGCGGGAGCAGCTCGCTGGGCTGGACCAGGGCGAAGCCGGTGCCGAGGAAGCTGAGCTCCCAGCCCTCTCCGGTGTTGCCGCGGCGCCGCCACACGCCGGTGGAGTGCGTCTGGGCCTGCATCTGCACACGCAGCGAGGTGGACCAGGCGACGATGGCGTCGGCGTCGGCGTTGACGTACTTGTCGGGGGTGACCTGCATCATCAGCGGCTGGCCGGAGGTCATCAGCGCGACCTTGCCGCGGCCGGAGATGTTGAGCTGGTACTTGCCGGAGCCGGAGATGCCGTACTGGCTGTCGACGGCGATGGCCTCGGTGTGCAGGGTGGAGTCCAGGGCCAGCACGTAGCTGCTGTCGACGGTGAGGCCGTCCTGGTCCACGTCCACGACGTGCACGTACTGGGCGAGGTTGGCCAGGTAGACCGTGCCCTGCCCGGAGCAGCGCATCAGGTCCAGGCCCTCGCCGGTGCGGGCGCGGGCGGTGCGCTGGGTGGTGCTCTGGTACTCGCCGTCGAAGTCGACGATGCCCTGGTAGGCGACCATCGCGCCCTTGCGGGCGAGGACGTCGTCGGAGCCGGTCAGCGAGACCCGCAGGAGCTGCGGGTTCTGGACGGTGTACCGCTCCTGGGACTGCGCTTCCGCGTAGCCGAAAAGTGAGCTCTGCATGATGTGTCCGCTCCCCCTCAGCCCCGGGTCCGGAGCCGGTCGGTGCTGTCCTCGCTGGGCTGTACGACGACGATGCCCTGGCCGGAGAAGGCCATCTGGTAGGCCTCCCCGCTGCCCCGGCCGATCATCGACGAGGCCTTGAAGCTGCGCTTGCCCTTGACCTTGAGGTTCGGGGACCAGGCGACGAGCGCGTCCGGGTCCACGTAGGTCTCGTCCTCGCCGCGGCCGCAGTCGACGACGATCGGGGTGCCGCGGGAGGTGATGGCGACCCATCCGGTTCCGGACACCTGGACGTTGAACAGGCCCTGGCCGGCGAACTTCGCCATGCCCTTGACCCGCTCGACGCCCCACTGGAGGTGGGCGTCGAAGGCGAGGAGGTTGGTGCCGTTGACGGAGAGGGCGTCGTTGTTGAGGTTGACGCAGACGACGTCGGCGCCGTAGTCGGCGAGGTAGAGCAGGCCGTCGCCGGTGCACTTCATCAGCGGGGCGCCCTCGCCGGTCAGCCACTGCGAGGCCATCTGGCGCACGGCCGGGGGGTTGGGCTCGTACTGGACGAAGCCCTCGTAGGCGACCATCGAGCCGGTGCGGGCGAAGAGGTCCTGGCCGCTCTGCATGGCGACCTTGAGCATGGCGCGGCCGTGGTTCTCCATGCGGGCCGTGACGGGGGTGGGGGCGTAGCCCGCGAGCTGCTGGTTCATTGCGTTCATGGCGTTCATGTGGGGCTCCCTCAGACCTCGTACGGCTGGACGACGATGAAGTTGCCGGGAGCGCCGCGGAACTGGAGGTTCACGGTCTCCCCGCTGTGGCCGGGGTAGGCGTTGCGCCGCAGGCGCACCTGGCTGGAAATGATCACCTGGGAGGCGGCCGACCACGCGACGATGGCGTTGCTGTCCGCGAAGGTGGTCGGGGTGACGGGGAGGACGACGGGGGCGCCGTGCGTCTTGACGATCACCGTGCCGGAGCCCTGGAAGAGCATGGTGAACAGGGCGCCGCCGGGGATGCCGTGGCCCTCGATCCGGCGGACCTCGTGCTGGAGGGACTCGTCGAAGGCGAGGACGGACTCGGCGGAGACGCAGATGCCGTCGCCCTGGAGCTCGATGGCGTGCAGGTGGGCGCCGTTCTCGGCGAGGAAGACCTGGCCGCGGCCGCTGCAGCGCATCAGCTGCATCTCCTGGCCGGTGGCGTTGCCGACGATGCGGCCGGCGAAGCCCGCGCCCTTGTAGCTGAAGTCGACCTTGCCCTGGTAGAGGACCATGCTGCCCTGGCGGGCGAGGACGGGCTGGCCGCCCATCGCCAGGTCGACCCGCATGAGCTGCTGGTTCTGCGGGGTCCAGCGGGCGCCCGTGGGGGCTTCCTTGTACGGCTGGAGGGCGGCGGCGAGGCCGTGGCCGGCGGCCTGCGGGGCCTGGCCGTAGGGCGCCGGGGGCTGCTGGCCGTACGCCGGCTGCTGCTGGCCGTAGCCGGGCTGCTGACCGTACTGCTGGCCCGGGACCTGGCCGTACGGGGCCTGCGGCTGCTGGCCGTAGGGCGCGGGGGCCGGGGCCGGCGGGGGGACCTGTGCGCCGTACGAGGAGTGCGGCTGCTGCTGGCCGCCGTAGGAGGGCGGGCCGGGCTGCTGCGGCGGGTGGGGCGGCTGGCCGTACGGGGCCGCGGGCGGGGCCAGCGGGGCGATCATGGTCGGCTGGGAGTGCACGGGCGCGGGGGCCGGGGGCTGCTGCTGCGGCGCCGCGTAGGGCGCGGGCTGGGGCGGCTGGGGCTGCTGCGGCTGGGCGGGGGCGGCGAAGGCCGGGGCCGGGGCGGCCGTCTGCGGCGGCGGGGCGAAACCGGGCGCGGCGCTCTGCGGCGGGGCCTGGGCCGGCACCTGCTGCTGCGCCGGCTGCTGCTCCTCGTCCTCGGCGACCTCGCCGCCGAAGTGCTTCAGCAGGGCGGCGAGTCCGCCGTCGAAGCCCTGGCCCACGGCGGCGAAGCGCCACGCGTCCTTGAAGTAGAGGTCGCCGATCATCAGCGCGCGTTCGGTGCTGAACTCGGAGCCGGTGAAGGAGTACCGGACGACCTCCTCGCCGCCGGCCACGATCCGGATGTAGCCGGGGCCGATCTGCGACATCTGGCCGGCACCGTCGAGCGTGGCGCTGAAGGACAGCTTGCGGACGGCCGTCGGCACGCGGTCGAGGGTCACCCGGAAGGATTCCGTGTCACCGGCCTGCGGTCCGAGTTGCTGGATGGACTCCTCGGGCGATGCGGGCTGGTTGTAGAAGACGAAGTAACGGTCGTCCGAGAGCTGCTCGTTGGCGTCGAGGCCGAAGCAGCTGATGTCGAAGGTGAGCCCGGGCCCGGCGATCTGGACGCCCACGTACAGATCGGTGCCCGCCGTCAGATCACTGATCTTGGCCTTGTGGCCGCGTTGGAATTCCCTGGCCATACGTCCGACCGTCCCCCATCCCGACTGTGAATGCGTACCGCTGAATGCGTGCCGCTCAGGCTAACGGCTCCTGCGGACATCCGGCCAAGCCGGTACCGACCCGGTACACAAATCGCGTTCTGTGACAGAAGGTCATTCCTCGCGCGCGCCCGGAATCCGGGGGAGGCGTTCCGCGGCGACCACGCCTTCGAGGAATCCGCGGGCCCGCTCCGTCTTCGGGTAGGCGTCCAGCAGCTCCCAGAAGCGGGGGCCGTGGCCGGGCACCAGGAGGTGCGCCAGCTCGTGGAGCAGCACGTAGTCGACGACGTACTCGGGCATGCCCTGGAGGCGGTGGGAGAGGCGGATGCTGCCCTCGGACGGGGTGCAGGAGCCCCAGCGGGTGTTCTGGTTGGTGACCCAGCGGACCGAGCGGGGGCGGGCGCGGCCGTCGAGGTACTGCTCCGACAGGTGCCCGGCGCGTTCGGTCAGTTCCGTGTCGCCCAGGGTGCGTTTGCTCTCCTGGGCGGCGAGCTTGTCGAGCATGACGCCCACCCAGCGCCGCTCCTCGGCCTCGGACATCCGGGCAGGGATCAGCACGACCGTCCGGTCACCCTCGCGGTAGGCGGACACGGTCCTGCGGCGGCGCGCGCTCCGGCGGACTTCCACGGCGCGCTGGGGTGGGTCGGCGGACACGCCTCGAAGGTACCCGGTCGTCGTGGCGGAAGTCCCGCGCGTCCGCCGTTGGAACGTGAGCGGGGCGCGGGCGGCGGCGGAAGGGTCCTGAAGAAGGGTCCTGAAGGGGGCGCCGGGGACACCTCGTTATCCCTCTCATATGCCTAATACCCCTTGCCTGTGGACAAAATCCCGCACGTCCGGCGGAAGACGGGCATGGTGACGGAAGGAGAGAAGAGCGGGCGAGGCGGGGGCGGTGGTCCCCGGCCGCGCACCGGGACGCACCACGACGAGGGGGAAGCCGTGTATCCGAAGGTGAAGCCGGCCCTGGCACGGGCCTGGAGGGATCTGCAGACGGTCCAGTTCGGTGTGACGCCCGCGCACGCGGTGGTGCTCGGGCCGGTCGACACGGCCACGGGCGCGCTGATCGACCGGATCGACGGTACGCGGGGCATGGACCTGCTGCGGACCGAGGCCCGGGGGATGGGGCTGCCGGAGGGGCAGGTGGACGAGCTGGTGCGGCGGCTCGCGCGCGCCGGGCTGCTCGACGACGTCACCGCGGGAGGGCCGCGGGCCCAGGCGGTGCGGCGCCGCCCCGAGACCCTGGAGCGGCTCGGGCCCGATCTGGGTTCGCTCTCGCTGGTGCGCCGTGAACCGGGCGGTGATCTACGGGGCCTCGCGGCGCGGCGGGCGATACGGGTCCAGGTGCGCGGGAGCGGGCGGGTGGGGGCGGTGGTCGCCGCCGTCCTGGCGTCGGCCGGGGTCGGACGGGTCGATGTGCTCGACGGGGGCCGGGTGACCGCGGCCGACGTGGCGCCGGGCGGGCTCGGTCCGGCCGATGTGGGCCGGCTGCGGGCCGAGGCCGCGCGGGCCCTGGTACGGGGGTCGGCGCCGGGGCGGCCTCCGCGCACCGGGGATCCCGAGGGGCCGGAGCCCGGACCGGCGCTGGTGGTGGTCGCGCCCCGGGACGGGCTGCAGGCGTGGGCTCCCGATCCGGCCGCCGCGGCCGACTGGGTGGCCGCGGGCACCCCGCACCTGTACGCGGGGGTGCTGGAGGGGACGGGGCTGGTCGGCCCGCTGGTGCTGCCGGGCGCCACGGCCTGCGCCGGGTGCATGGAGCGCGAGCGCGTCGACCGGGATCCGGCCTGGCCGAGGATGCTGGTCCAGTGGCGGTCGGCGCACCGCCGCCGGGACTCGGGGGCCTGCGACGTGGGGCTGTCCACGGCGGTGGCGGGGCTGGCCGCGGCGCACGCCCTGGCCTTCCTCGACGGGGAGCTGCCCGCCTCGACGGCCGCCCGCTGGGAGGCCGCGCTTCCGGGGGCCCACTGGGAGCGGTCCCCGCTGCACCCCCATCCGGACTGCCCCTGCGCGGCGGCGCCCGCCGTGGCCGCCCCGGCGGTGCGCTCGTGAACGGCCGGAGTCGCGGCGGACCGGGGGCGGGTGCCCGGGTCCGCGGGCCGGGGGGCTCGTGACAGGATGCGTCGGGGGCCGAGGGGCCGTCCCGGATCCGCCGCTCGCGGCGCAGCCGTCTGGGAACAGGAGGGGCGTATGTCTGATCTTCCCCGGAAGGCGGTCACCCGTACCGTCAAGCTGGCCGCGCTGCCGCTCGGCATAGCGGGCCGGGCGACCTGGGGGCTGGGCAAGCGGATCGGCGGGAAGTCTGCCGAGATCGTCGCCCGGGAGCTCCAGCAGCGCACCGCCGAGCAGTTGTTCCGCACGCTCGGCGAGCTGAAGGGCGGCGCCATGAAGTTCGGGCAGGCCCTGTCGGTGTTCGAGTCGGCGCTTCCCGAGGAGGTCGCGGGTCCGTACCGGGCGGCGCTGACCAAGCTTCAGGAGGCGGCCCCGCCGCTGCCGGCGGCGCGGGTGCACCAGGTGCTGGCGGAGCGGCTCGGCGAGGACTGGCGGGAGCTCTTCGAGGAGTTCGAGGACAAGCCCGCCGCGGCCGCCTCCATCGGGCAGGTGCACCGGGCGGTGTGGCACGACGGCCGGCAGGTGGCGGTCAAGGTCCAGTACCCGGGGGCCGGAGAGGCACTGCTGTCGGACCTCAAGCAGCTGAGCCGCTTCGCCGGACTGCTCGGGCCGCTGATCCCCGGCATGGACATGAAGCCGCTGATCAACGAGCTGCGCGACCGGGTCGCGGAGGAGCTGGACTACGAGCTGGAGGCCGAGGCGCAGCGCGCGCACGCGGACGCCTTCGACGCCGACCCGGACGTGGTGGTTCCGGACGTGGTGTACCAGGGCGACCAGGTGCTGGTGACGGAGTGGATGGAGGGCGTCCCGCTGTCGGAGGTGATCGCCGACGGCACTCAGGAGGAGCGCGACCGCGCCGGGCAGCTGCTGGCCCGGTTCCTCTTCTCCGGGCCCGCGCGCACGGGGCTGCTGCACGCCGATCCGCATCCGGGCAACTTCCGGCTGATCGAGGGGGCGGACGGCCGGATGCGGCTGGGCGTGCTCGACTTCGGCACTGTCGACCGGCTGCCGGGCGGCTGGCCCAAGCCCATAGGCCGGTCCCTGCGGTTGACCCTGGACGGGGACGCCGAGGGGGTATACGGACACCTGCGTGCCGAGGGGTTCGTGAAGGAGTCCATCGAACTCGACCCGGAGGCGGTGCTCGACTACCTCAAGCCGATCATCGAGCCCGCCGAGGCGGAGGAGTTCACCTTCACCAGGCCGTGGCTGCGCGGTCAGGCGGCCCGGATCGCCGATCCCCGCTCCCCCGCGCACCAGTTGGGGCGGCAGATCAACCTGCCGCCCTCGTACCTGCTGATCCACCGGGTGACGCTGAGCACCATCGGGGTGCTGTGTCAGCTGGGTTCGACGGTGCGGCTGCGCGACGAGCTGGAGTCCTGGCTGCCGGGGTTCCTGCCCGAGGACTGAGTTCCGGGGGCGGGACCGGCGGCGGCCGGGGTCACCACCAGGCGGAGTCGAGGCGGCCCTCGATGGCCCGGAGGTTGGCCCGCGCGCAGTCCACGCAGAAGTACTGTCTGGTGCCGTTCTCCACCGAACAGGTCCAGGTCGGCGGGGCTCCGTCCGGGGAGCGTGCGCCGCAGCGCGCGCAGACGACGGGCCGGGCCCCGGATCCCGGCGGGTCGGGGTGGGGAGTCTGCTGGTCCACCTCCAGACGATATCCCCGCGGGGGGCGTCCGGGCTCCGCAACGCACCGGGGGGACCGGTCCGTTCGGACCGGTCCCCCCGGGGGCCGGGTCACCCGCTGGGTGACCCGGTGGCTCGGTGAGCCTCAGTGCATGACGGCCATGGCGAGCGCGCGCCGGGCGCGCATGGAGACGCGCTCGGCCCGGCGCTGCATGCGCCGCGCGGCGACCAGGCGCAGGGCGTGACGCTCGGCGTCCGCCTCACGCATGCGGTCGTCCATATGGGCACGGGCCAGGGCTTCTGGGATGAGTTGCATTTCGCGGGTCCTGTTCTGACGCGAGGTGATCGCGCCGGCGGTGATGAAGTCTGCGGTGGCGGAGCCGTGCGGCTGCTCGCTCGTGGTGGCGTAGGGGGACATGGGGGCCTGCTTCAGGGGGTCGCGCGTCAGGGGGCGGTCGATGGTTCCGATGGCGGTCATGCCGCTGCAACCGGGTTCTTGCGCGGACGGCCACGGGGACGCTTGCGCGCCACGACGACGCCCTGGACGAAGAGCTCTCCGCCCCAGACGCCCCAGGGCTCGCGGCGCTCCTGGGCGCCGGCGAGGCAGGCCTCGACCAGCGGGCAGGTGCCGCAGAGGGACTTGGCGTACTCGACGTCGGCCGGGGACTCGGCGAAGAAGACCTCGGGGTCGAAGGTGCGGCAGGGAACCGGGACGCCGAGGTTCTCGATGGCGTCGTCGAGCGCGGTGAGCGCGGTGAGGGGGGTCAAGGTGGAGTCCTCCGGGACTGCGGGCGGGGAGATCGTTCGGTTCTGCGGTACGGACGGGGCGTGCGCTTCGAGTTGCACGGTGTTTTCTTCCTCGTCTTGTTCGACTAGTCGTTCCGGCCGGTTGGCCGGTCGCGGCTTGGTACCTGGTCTTGCCAGTCCCGAGGCCCCTTCGCTCCGTCGTCCCCGTTCGGGGACAAACAGAAGGGCCGCGGATCCCGGGTGGGGTTCCGCGGCCCTGAAGGCGCCGGCCTGATCATGAGATCAGGCTGGATCACTCCAGGGTTCGAGCCCGCGGAAGGCCCACATCAGGTGGTGCTGCTGCTTCTTCGTCTGCGTCTGGGATCCGGCACCGGCTGCGGCCGCGAAGCCATAGGCGCCATGCGCCTGGGCTTCCAGTACTGCCACCGGTGCCTGGGTCGGTCGCTCATTGCGCTCGCTGACCGCAAGGGTCGCCAGCAGGGCGGGCCGGTCAGCGGAAATCGCGGACAGACCGGTACCCAGGAGGGAGACGGAACCGAGCAGGCAGGAAGCGTCGACCGAGCGATCGGTCATTTTGGTGAAGGTCATGAAGCTGGTCACTGGTCTCGCCTCCTCTCGGCGTCTCGGGGACTCGGCCCGAAGGCCCGTCCCATGCGTATTCGGATAAGTACAGCACGGATCCTGGGCTTCGGAGAAGCCACCGTTTCCGTTGCTAAGAACCTATGGGGATTCGCTGGGCATGTGCAAACTATTTTTCCGACGAGTTTCTACGCGTCGTCAGGATCCGCGCCCGCAGGCTCCTGGCCTGCGCAGATGGCCAGGACATCGGCTCCGTACCGCTCAAGCTTGCGACCACCCACGCCGGAGATCATCGAGAGCTGCCCCGCCTCGCCCGGCGCGGCCTCGGCGATGGCCATCAGGGTCTTGTCCGTGAACACGCAGTACGCGGGCATCCCCTGGAGCTTCGACTGGCCGGCGCGCCAGTCGCGCAGCCGCTCGTAGAGGCCCTCGTCCATGTCCGACGGGCAGTCCTCGCAGCGCATCAGCTTGATCTCGCCGGCCTCGGTGAGGGTCCTGCCGCAGACCCGGCACAGCGCCGGTCCGCGGCGGCCGCGCTTGCGGGCCGCTCCCGCCTCGGGCCCGCCCGGCCGGCTGCCGAGGGCCGCCGAGCCCGGCCGCAGGCCGTTCAGGAAGCGGCTGGGGCGACGGGAGGCCCGGCCGCCCGGAGCCCGGGAGAGCGCCCAGGAGAGGGTCAGGTGGTGCCGCGCGCGGGTGACCCCGACGTACAGGAGCCGGCGCTCCTCCTCGACCTGCTCGTCGGTCTTGGCGTAGGTGATCGGCATCATGCCGTCGGTGAGGCCGACCAGGAACACGGCGTCCCACTCCAGGCCCTTGGCGGCGTGCAGCGAGGCGAGGGTGACGCCCTGGACGGTCGGCGCGTGCTGGGCGGCCCTGCGCTCGTCGAGCTCGACGACGAGGTCGGCCAGGGTCACGCCGGGCCGGCTGCGGGCGAAGTCCTCGGCGAGGCGGACCAGCGCGGCCAGGGACTCCCACTGGTCGCGCACGGCTCCGGAACCCGTGGGCGGCTCGGTGGTCCAGCCGGTGGAGCTGAGCACGGCCCGGACCTGGGAGGGCAGTTCCACCACGTCCTGCAGGAGGGGGTCGTCGCTGCCGCCGGACCGTGCGGATCCGCGCAGGGCGAGGACGGCCTTCTGGACCTCGGCCCGCTCGAAGAACCGCTCGGCCCCGCGCAGCTGGTACGGGACCCCGGCGTCGGCCAGGGCCTGCTCGTACACCTCGGACTGGGCGTTGATCCGGTAGAGGACGGCGATCTCCCCGGCCGGGACGCCGGCCGCGATCAGGTCCCGGACCCGGCCGGCCACGCCCTCGGCCTCGGCGGGCTCGTCGGGGTACTCGGCGTAGACCGGGTCGGGGCCGGGCTCGCGCTGGGAGACCAGTTCCAGGCGGTGCTCCGCGGCCCGGCCCCTGGCCTGGCCCAGCAGGCCGTTGGCCAGGTGGACCACCTGGGGGGTGGAACGGTAGTCGCGGACCAGCTTGACGACGGTGGCCTGCGGGTAGCGGGTGCGGAAGTCGAGCAGGTGGTCGGGGGTGGCCCCGGTGAAGGAGTAGATGGTCTGGCTGGCGTCGCCGACGACGCAGAGGCTGTCGCGGTCGCCGAGCCAGAGTTCGAGCAGGCGCTGCTGGAGCGGGCTGACGTCCTGGTACTCGTCCACCACGAAGTGCTGGTACTGGGCGCGGATCTGCTCGGCGATGTCGTGGCGGTCCTGGAGGACGCCGACGGTGAGGAGCAGCACGTCCTCGAAGTCGATCATCCCGCGGTCGCGCTTGAGTTGCTCGTACGTGCCGTAGATCTGGGCGATCTCGGCCAGGTCCCGGGGTGCCTCGCGGCCGGCCTTGAGGGCGGCGGCGGGGTAGTCGGCGGGGACGGTCTGGGTGACCTTGGCCCATTCGATCTCGCCGGTGACGTCGCGCAGCTCGTTGCGGTCGAGGCGGATGCGGCAGCGGGCGCCGGCCTCGGCCACGAACTGGATCTTGCGCTCCAGGAGCCGGGGCAGCTCGCCCCCGACGGCCCGGGGCCAGAAGTACTGGAGCTGGCGCAGGGCCGCGGAGTGGAAGGTGCGGGCCTGGACCCCTCCTGCGCCGAGGGTGCGCAGGCGGCCGCGCATCTCTCCGGCGGCGCGGTTGGTGAAGGTGACGGCGAGCACGCTGGCGGGCATGAGCATGCCCGAGCGGACCCCGTACGCGATGCGGTGCGTGATCGCGCGGGTCTTGCCGGTGCCGGCGCCGGCCAGTACGCACACCGGGCCGCGCAGGGTCGTGGCGACCTCGCGCTGCTCCGGGTCCAGGCCCAGGAGCACGGCGTCCGCGGCGTCTGCGTCGGCCGGGGAGACTGAGGAGTGCGTTGCTGCTGTCACCCCGCCATGCTGCCAGGTCCCGAGGGGCGGGCGGGAAAACCGTCCACAGGCGAGGGGCGTCCTTCATACCGTCACACCGGCCCCACCAGCCGGAGCGTCCGCGGCAGTCGGATCCGTCACACCGGCCGTCCCGGCACCCGGACCGGGAATGGGCCGGGGACGGGGGACGTTCGATTACTCGGACCGATCACCGAGACCCGGTCCACCGAGACCTCCCAGAGGAGCGAGCATGCAGGACACGGGCACCGTCACGATGTACAGCACCACCTGGTGCGGCTACTGCAACCGGCTGAAGAAGCAGCTGGACCGCGAGGGCATCGCGTACAACGAGATCAACATCGAGCTCGACCCGGAGTCCGCGAAGTTCGTGGAGCAGGCGAACGGCGGCAACCAGACCGTCCCCACCGTGCTCGTGAAGTCTTCCGGCGGCAACGAGTCCGTCATGACGAACCCGAGCCTGGCCCAGGTCAAGCAGGCCCTCGCCGTCTGACCGGTCCCGGCCCCGCAATGGCCCCCGCCCCGGCGGGGGCCTGCTGCGTCCGGCCCGGCGTCATGGTGCCGCGCCGGGACCCGGGCGGTGCGTGGGGCGGTCGGGCCGTGATGCCGGGCGTCCTTCGCCGGAACCCCGGGCAGGTGCCCCCGTACGCGGCGGGCCGCCGCGTACGGGGTCGGCCGTCAGAGGGTCGTGGCCGGCTTCGGGAGGGGCTGGCCGTACCAGAGCTCGACGAGGCGGGCCGCGATGGAGATGCCCGAGGGCGGCAGGACCTCGCCGGCCTCGATGGCGGCGCGCAGGTCCTCCCGGGAGAACCAGCGGGCCTCCTGGATCTCCTCGCCGTCGACCGTGATCTCCGAGCTGACGGCCCGGGCGTTGAAGCCCAGCATCAGGCTGTACGGGAACGGCCAGGGCTGGCTGGCCACGTACTCGACCGTGCCGACCTTGACGCCCGCCTCCTCCCACACCTCGCGGATCACCGACTGCTCGATGGACTCGCCCGGCTCCACGAACCCGGCCAGCGTCGAGAAGCGGCCCTCGGGCCAGTGCACCTGGCGGCCCAGCAGCGCGCGGTCCTGCTCGTCCGTGACCAGCATGATCACGGCCGGGTCGGTGCGCGGGTAGTGCTCGGCGCCGCAGCCCGGGCAGCGGCGGATGTGCCCGGCGGCCGCGACCACCGTGCGCTCGCCGCAGCGGGAGCAGAAGCGGTGCATGCGCTGCCAGTTCTCCAGCGCCACCGCGTGGACCATCAGCCCGGCGTCGCGGGGGCAGAGCAGCAGCCCGGCCTCGCGCAGTCCGGCCGGGCGGGCCGACTGGTCCATCCGGCCCGGCAGGGAGTCCTTCTGCAGCGCGAAGTACCGTACGCCGTCCTCGTCCGTCCCCAGGAAGTAGCGGTGGGTCTCGGTGACCGGGGCCTCGAAGGCCGGGGTCATCACGATGGCGGTGCCGCCGTCGGGGGTGTCGTCGATCAGGACCTGGCCGCCGGAGACGACGAAGACGCGGGTCGTCGGGTGGCTCCAGGCCGCGGCGAGCCACGCCTCGTCGAGGCGGTGGTGCGCGGCGCGGTCGATTCCGCTGGGCGCGGCGAGCGAGAGAGGGCGCTCGGGCTCGGTATGGGTGCTCACAGGTACTTCCAACTCCCCCGGTGTGTGGGACAAGGCAGGCTGCTCGGGTGGCGGTGCGGCGCGGGTGGCCGGTGTGGCCGGTGTGGCGGTTGTGTCAGGCGGTCGCGGGCTTCCAGTGCTCGGCGAGGTCGCCCCACAGGTAGGCGGTGGTCTCCACGCCCTTGAGGAGGAGGTCGAGCTCGACCTTCTCGTTCGGGGAGTGCCAGCCGTCGGACGGCACGGAGATCCCGAGAAAGAGGACGGGGGCTTCCAGCACGTCCTGGAGGTCGGCCGCCGGGCCCGAGCCGCCCTCGCGGGTGAAGCGGACCCGCTGCCCGAAGGCGCGGCCCATGGCGCGGACCACGGACTGCAGCGCGGGGTGGTCCAGCGGGGTCAGGCAGGGCCGGGTGGGGGCGCCGAAGACGATGGAGTGCCGGATCCCGGCGGGCACACGGGCGGCGACCCAGTCCCGGACGGCTGCCTCGACCTCGTACGGCTCCTGCCCCGAGACCAGGCGGAACGAGAGCTTCAGGTGCGCCGAGGCGGGCACGATGGTCTTGCCGCCGGGGCCCTGGTAACCGCCGCCGATGCCGTTGACCTCGGCTGTCGGGCGGGCCCAGACGCGCTCCAGGGTGGAGTAGCCGGCCTCGCCCGCGGCCGCGTGGGACTTGGCCGTACGGAGCCACTCGGCCTCGTCGAAGGGCAGCTCGGCGATCAGCGCGCGCTCGGCGTCACTGAGCTCGGCGATGCCGTCGTAGAAGCCCGGGATCGTGACCCGGCCGTCCTCGTCGTGCAGGGCCGCGACGAGGCGGGCTGCGGCGGTGGCCGGATTGGGCACGGCACCGCCGAAGGCGCCCGAGTGGATGTCCTGGTCGGGGCCGTGGAAGTCGATCTCGCAGTCGGCGACGCCGCGCATGCCGGTGCAGACGGTGGGGGTGGTCTCGGACCACATGCCGGTGTCGGAGACGATCACGACGTCCGCGGCGAGGCGCTCGGCGCGCTCCTCGACGAGGGCGCGGAAGTTCGGGGAGCCGGACTCCTCCTCGCCCTCGATCAGCAGCTTGAGGTGCACCGCGGGGGCGGCGGCGCCGGTGGCGGCGAGGTGGGCGCGCACGCCGAGGGTGTGGAAGAAGACCTGGCCCTTGTCGTCGGCCGCGCCGCGGCCGTACATGCGGCCGTCGCGGACCACCGGCTCGAAGGGCTCGGTGTGCCAGCCGTCCGCGAGGGCGGCGGGCTGGACGTCGTGGTGGCCGTAGACGAGGACGGTCGGGGCCGACGGGTCCTCGCTGGGCCACTCCGCGAAGACCGCGGGCGCGCCGGGGGTCGGCCAGATCTCGGTGACCGGGAAGCCGGTCTCCTTGAGCTTCGCCGCGAGCCATTCAGCGCTGCGGCGCACGTCGCCCGCGTGCTCGGGCTGGGCCGAGACGGACGGGATGCGCAGCCACTCGGCGAGGTCGTCGAGGAAGGCCGTGCGGTGGGTGTCGATGTACGTGCGGACGACGCTGTCCGGCTGGGTTTCGCTCATGGCCCCGAGCCTATCCGTCCGCCTGAGCGTCACCGTCCGTGCCCGTTTCGCCTTGGAGGATCCGCTCAAGACGGGCCCGTCCGGGCAGGTCACGGGGGCGGATCACGCGGCCGCTGCGGACGTGGAGGAAGGCGGCGGAGACCCGGTCGAGGGGGGTGCCGGTGGCTTCCGCCCAGGCGAGGCGGTACACGGCGAGCTGGAGGGGGTCGGCCTGGGTGGTGCGGCCGGTCTTCCAGTCGACCACCTCGTACGAGCCGTCGGGGTTCTTGTACACGGCGTCGATCCGGCCGCGGATCACCCGGCCGGCGAGCGTGAGCTGCACCGGGGCCTCCATCCGGTACGGGGTCCGCTCGGCGTACTCGCTGCGCTCGAAGGCGGCCTTGAGGGCGTCGAGGTCGGCCTCGTCGGCGACCTCCTGGTCGGAGCCGGGCAGTTCGGTGGCGGGGTCGAGGAGGTCGAGGAGCGGCAGGGGCAGCTCCTCGAAGCGGGACTCCACCCAGGCGTGGAAGCGGGTGCCCTGGCGGGCGGCCGGCTGCGGAGGCCTGGGCATGGGGCGGGCGAGATCGCGTACGAAGCCCTGCTCGTCGGCGGCGAGGCGCATGAGCTGGCTCGCGGAGAGGGCGGAGGGCAACTCGACCTCGCGCACGGCCGCCCGTGCGCGGCGGAGCTCGCCTTCGAGGGCGTCGAGATCACGGTCCCAGGAGGCGATGGCGCGGGCCTCTTCGGGGGTCGGCGGGGCAGTGCCCCCTGGCTGCGACGGGCCGGCGGGGGCGCCCTCTGCCTCCGGCCGGTACGGGCCGGCGGGGGCGCCGTGCCGGCGGGGTCCGGGCAGCCGGGCGGGATCCCCGGCGCGGGGCGCACCGACGGGCCGCGCGGCCTCCCCGGCCCACAGGTCATCGGCCTGCGCGGCCGCCCGGGACCGGAGGCCGCCGGGTTCACCGGGCCCGGCGGGCTCGGCCGGCGCGGCGGCCCAGGAAGCGTCGGCGGCGTCGGCGGGTTCGGTCGCCCAGGGGTCGTCGGCCCAGGGCTCGGTCGCCCAGGGGTCGTCGGCGGGGCCGGGCGGAAGATGAAGGTCCCCCACCCCGCCCCTTCCCGGAACCGGGGCTCCGCCCCGAACCCCGCCGCGGCCGTCAGCCGGCGCGGGCACGCCGGAGCCGCCCGGCCGGGCCTCGCCAGGCCAGAGGTCGTCGGATTCGGGGGGCAGGGGCCACGGGGGGTCGTCGTAGGACGGGTCCTCGCAGTGCGGGGGCCACAGGTACGGGTCGGGGGCGGGGGGCGGGGTGAGGGCGGTCAGGAGGTGGGATTCGACCAGGGCGGCCGCCTCGCGGCGGAGGGCGAGGGAGGCGGGGTCCAGGGGGAGGGGCCAGGAGTGGTCGGGGTCGGCCGCAGAGGTCAGGGCCGGGTTCTCGGCGTCTTCGGCGGGCTCGGCCGCCCAGGCCTCGATCTCCCCGAACCCGGCCTCGCAGTGCGCGCGCAGGGCGTCCAGGAACGCCGACGGGCCGCGGCGGCGCTTCTGCGTCGGCCCCCACCAGTGGCCGGAGGCCAGCAGCAGGGAGCGCGGCCGGGTGAAGGTGACGTACCCGAGGCGGAGTTCCTCGGTCTGCTTGTGGGTCTTGAGGGCGGCCTTGAAGGACTTCAGGCCCGCCGAGGTCCACTCCGGGTCGGCGGGAAGGGTGGGGGCGTCGCCGCGCAGCCCGTACGGGAGGACCTTCGCGTACGAGGTCCAGGCCTCCGGTGGCTTCTCCTTCGGGAAGGAGCCGGCGCACAGGTCGGGGACGACGACCACGTCCCACTCCAGCCCCTTGGACTTGTGGGCGGTCAGCACCTTGACGGTGTTCTCCCCGCCCGGCAGGGCGTGGTCCAGGCCCTTCTCGTACTGGGCGGCCGTGCGCAGGAAGCCCAGGAAGGCGAGGAGGGTCGCCTCCCCGTCGAGCGCGGCGAAGCCGGCCGCGACGTCCATGAAGTTCGACAGGGTCTCGCGGCGGCGGGCGGCCAGCGCGTGCGGGGACGCGGAGAGCTCGACCTCCAGGCCCGTGGTGGCCAGCACCCGGTGCAGCACGTCCATCAGCGGATCGGCGAGCGAACGCCGCAGGTCGCGCAGCTCCTGCGCGAGGTGCGCGAAGCGCACCCGGGCGGCGGCGGAGAAGGGCAGGTCGTCGGGGGCGGACTGGCCGGCGCCGTCGAGGAAGGTTTCCAGCGCGTCGGCCAGGGAGACGATCTCCGCCGGGTCCACGCCCTCGACAGCCGCCGCGAGCCGCCCGTCGGGGCCGTCGGCGGCGGAGGCGCGGGCCACCAGCTGCCGGGCCCGGCGGCCGAGCAGGGCGAGGTCGCGGGCGCCGATCCGCCAGCGCGGGCCGATGAGGAGCCGGACGAGGGCGGCATTGGCCCCCGGGTCCTGGAGCACCTCGCAGACCGAGACCAGGTCGGCGACCTCGGGGAGGTGGAGGAGCCCGGACAGGCCGACGACCTCCACGGGGACGTCACGGGCCACCAGCACGGCCTGGATCCGCGCGAAGTCCGCGGCGGAACGGCACAGCACCGCGATCTCGCCCGGTTCGGTACCCGTCCGCACCAGGTGGGCGACGGAGTCCGCGAGCCACTCCAGCTCCTCGGCGTGCGTCTCCAGCAGGGCGCAGCGCACCACGCCGTCGCGTTCGGCCCCGGGGGCGGGGCGCAGCGCCTCGACCCCCTCGTGCATCGCGCGCAGCGGGGCGGCGAGGCCGTTGGCCAGGTCGAGGAGGCGGCCGCCGCTGCGCCGGTTCTCGCTGAGGGAGAGCCGGGTGGCGGGGCTCCCGTCGGCGTGCGGGAAGTGGGCGGGGAAGTCGTCGAGGTTGGCGACGGAGGCTCCGCGCCAGCCGTAGATGGCCTGGCAGGGGTCGCCCACGGCGGTCACGGCGTGCCCGGTGCCCCCGCCGAAGAGCCCGGAGAGCAGCAGGCGCTGGGCGACGGAGGTGTCCTGGTACTCGTCGAGGAGGACCACGCGGAACTCCTCGCGCAGCAGCGCGCCGACCTCGGGGCGGGTGGTGGCGAGCCGGGCGGAGAGGGCTATCTGGTCGCCGAAGTCGAAGAGGTCGCGGGAGCGTTTGGCCGTGCGGTAGCGGGCGACCAGTTCGAGCAGCTCCAGGCGGCCGCGGACGGCCTCGGGGACCTTGCGCAGGTCCTCGTTGGTCAGTCTGACGTCGGCGAGGGAGTCGAGCAGCCGTGTGTCGTACGCGCGCAGCCCGTCCGGTTCGACGAGGTGCTCGGAGAGCTCCCCGTCGAGCGCGAGGAGGTCGCTGACCAGGTCGGGGACGGACTTGGTGAGGGAGGGGTAGGGGCCGGGGGCCTCGCGGATCACCTTCGCGGCGAGCTGGAAGCGGGTGGCGTCGGCGAGGAGGCGGGCGCTGGGCTCCAGCCCGATGCGCAGGCCGTGGTCCTTCAGGAGCTGTCCGGCGAAGGCGTGGTACGTGGCGATCCGCGGCTCGCCGCCGGCCGCTTCGGCCTCGGCCGGGGAGGGGTCGGGGTCGGTGACTCCGGCCCGGGCGAGGGCCTTGCGGACGCGTTCGGCGAGCTCGCCTGCGGCCTTGTTGGTGAAGGTGAGGCCGAGGACCTGCTCGGGGGCGACCGCTCCGGTGCCGACGAGCCAGACCACGCGGGCGGCCATGACGGTGGTCTTGCCGGAGCCGGCTCCGGCGACGATCACCTGGGGGGCGGGCGGGGCGGTGACGCAGGCCAGCTGTTCGGGCGTGAAGGGGATCCCGAGGAGCTCCTTGAGCTGCTCGGGATCGGTGAGTGCGGGCGCGCGCCCGGACCCGTACGCGGTCACGGCGGTCACATCGAAAGGCTAGCCGCCGCCACCGACATCACGCTGCGGCGTCTCATTCGACGGTCTGCCGGCCCTCGGGACGGGCACTGCACGCGCTGCGGAAGGAGCAGCGCGCGCAGTGTTCGCCGGTGGCGGGGGCGAAGCGTTCGTCCAGGACCCGGCCGGCGGCGGTGGCGAGCAGGTCGCCGACCCACGCGCCGGACGGGCCGCCGTCGAGGGGCTGCTGCGCCTGGACCTTCGGGACCTCGTCGCCGCCCTCCTTCTTCGCGGCGCCCTGGCGCAGCTGGACGAGTTCGGCGCCGCCGGTGCCGGGGCGCAGGCCGTCGAAGACCTCGTCGACGGCGCCCTCGCGGACGGCGAGCTGGTAGACGGCGAGCTGGGGGTGGCGGGCGACCTCGTCCCGGGTGGGCGCGCCCTTGCCGGTCTTGAAGTCGACGACGTAGGCGCGGCCCTGCGGGTCGGCCTCGACGCGGTCCATGGAGCCGCGGATGCGGACGGCGTACTCGCCGGCGTCGAGGGTGACGTCGAAGTCGTGCTCGGTGGCCACGGGGGTCCGGCCGCCGCGGTCGGTGGTGTGCCAGCGCAGGAAGCGTTCCAGGGCGGCACGGGCGTTGTCCTTCTCCTGGCGGGACTTCCAGGGGGCGTCGAAGGCGAGGGCGTCCCAGACGGAGTCGAGGCGTTCCATCAGGACGGCGAGGTCGGCGGGGGTGCGGCCGGAGGCGACCTCGTCGGCGAGGACGTGGACGACGTTGCCGAAGCCCTGGGCGGCGGTGGAGGGGGCGTCGGCCTTGACCTCGCGGCCCAGGAACCACTGGAGGGAGCAGGTGTTGGCGAGCTGGTCCAGGGCGCTGCCGGAGAGGGCCACGGGACGGTCGCGGTCGCGCAGGGGGACGGTGGAGGCGGTGGGCTCGTACAGGCCCCACCAGCGCTGGGGGTGCGCGGCGGGCACCAGGGGGCGGTCCTCGTCGTCGGTGAGCGCGGCGAGGCGGGCCAGGCGCCGGGCGGCGGCGTCGCGCAGGGCGGGCGAGGCGTCGGGGTCGACGGTGGTGGCGCGGAGTTCGGCGACGAGGGCCGGGACGGCGAGGGGGCGGCGGGGGCGGCCGGTGACGTCCTTGGGGGTGACGCCGAGTTCGGTGAGGAAGCGGGAGGGCTGGTCGCCGTCCTCGGCGGGGGCCTTGACGGCGGTGACGACGAGGCGGTGGCGGGCGCGGGTGGCGGCGACGTAGAACAGCCGGCGCTCCTCGGCGAGGAGGGCGCCGGGGGTGAGGGGTTCGGCGAGGCCGTCGTGTCCGATGCGGTCGGCTTCGAGGAGGGAGCCGCGGCGGCGCAGGTCGGGCCAGAGGCCCTCCTGGACGCCGGCGACCACGACGAGGCCCCACTCCAGGCCCTTGGAGCGGTGCGCGGTCATGAGGCGTACGGCGTCGGTGCGGACGGCGCGGGTGGTGAGGGTGTCGGCGGCGATGTCCTCGGCTTCGAGCTGTTCGAGGAAGTTGAGGGCGCCGCGGCCGCCGGTGCGTTCTTCCGCGCGGGCGGCGTTGTCGAAGAGGGCGCAGACGGCATCGAGGTCGCGGTCGGCGTTGCGGCCGGAGGTGCCGCCGCGGCGGGCGCGGCGCTCCAGGCGCTGCGGCCAGGGGGTGCCGTCCCACAGGGTCCACAGGGCCTCTTCGGCGGTGCCGCCGCCCTGGAGGAGCTCGCGGGCCTTGCGCAGGAGCAGGCCGAGGCGCTGCGCTCCGCGGGCGTACGCGGGGTCGTGCGCGGTGAGCCGTTCGGGCTCGGCGAGGGCGCGGGCGAGGAGTACGTCGGAGGGCGCGGGGACGGTGACCCCGGCGGCCCGCTCCTCGTCGCGCAGGGCCCGGCCGAGGCGGCGCAGGTCGGCGGCGTCCATCCCGCCGAGCGGGGAGGAGAGCAGCTCGATGGCCGCCTCGACCCCGACCCACCCGTCGCCTCCGGCGGGCTCGTCCGCAGCCCCCTCCGGCCCGCCGGCGGCGTCCGCCCCGGGCCCGGGGACCGCCACGCCGGATGCCGATCCGTCGGGGTCGGGCAGCGCGACGGGATCGGCGGGGCCGCCCGGCACGGGATGACCGGCCGGCTCGGCGTCGTCCGACGGCGCGGCGGGAGCCGCCGCATCGGCAGGGACGGACAGCACGGCGGAGTCGGACGGCACGACGGGAGCCGCCGCATCGGCGTCGTCCGACGGCGCGGCGGGGGCGGACGACGCCGATGCGGGGGCGGGCGGACCGGACGGGTCGGACGGGGTGGTTGGGGGCTTGGGGGTGGGTTGGGTGGCTGTGGCGGTGATGCGGAGGGCTGTCAGGAGGGGGGCCACGGCCGGTTCGTGGCGGAGGGGGGTCGCCGAGGCGTCCGTCTCCGCCGGGACGCCCGCCGCGATCAGGGCGCGCCGCATCGCCGGGAGGGTGCGGCCACCGGAGCGGACCAGGACGGCCATGTCCCGCCAGGGCACGCCGTCCTCCAGGTGGGCCCGCCGCAGGATGTCGGCGATGTTGTCGAGCTCGGAGCCGGCCGTCGGGTACGTGTACACCTCCACGCGGCCGCCTTCCCGTACCGGCTCCAGCGCCCGGTGGGCCCGTACCGCGGCGGCGGGCAGGCGCGGGACGGCCATGCGGGTGGTGAGCAGCCGGGTGGCGGCCAGCAGGGCGGAGCCGGAGCGGCGGCCGACGGTCAGCGCGCGCACGGCCGCACCGGGGAAGGAGGTCTCGAAGCCGAGGATGTTGTTGAGGTCGGCGCCCCGGAAGGCGTAGATCGACTGGTCGGGGTCGCCGAAGGCGACCAGGGTCCCGCCCGGGCCGTTCAGGGCGCGCAGCAGCCGCAGCTGGGAGGCGTCGGTGTCCTGGTACTCGTCCACGAGGATCACGTCGTAGGCGGAGGACAGCGACGGGGTGCTCTCGGCCAGCAGGACGGCCCGGTGGAGGAGCTCCGCGTAGTCCAGCGCCCCCTGGAGGTCGAGGACGTCGAGGTACTCGGAGAGGAAGGCCGCGGCGGCCTTCCAGTCCGGGCGGCCGATCCGCTCGGCGAAGTCGGCCAGGGCGCGGGGGCCGAGGCCCAGCTCGCGGGCGCGGGCCAGGACGGCGCGCACCTCGTCGGCGAACCCGCGGGTGGTCAGCGCGGCCCGCAGGTCGTCCGGCCAGCGGATCGAACGGAGCCGGCGCTGGCCCTCCAGCAGGGTGCGGACCATCACGTCCTGCTCCGGGCCGGAGAGCAGCCGCAGCGGGTCCGCGAAGAGTTCGTGGTCCTGGTGGGCGCGGACCAGTCCGTAACAGAAGGAGTGGAAGGTGGTGGCCTGCGGGGCGCGGGCGCCGCCGAGCCGCAGGGCCGCGCGGTCGCGGAGTTCCACGGCGGCCTTGCGGCTGAAGGTGAGGATGAGGACGCGGGCGGGGTCGACCCCCGCCTCGACCCGGGCGGCGGCCGCCTCGATCAGGGTGGTGGTCTTGCCGGTGCCCGGTCCTGCGAGGACCAGCAGGGGGCCGCGGGTGTGATCAACCACCGCACGCTGCGCTGCGTCCAGCACAGGGGGAGCCACCCGTCCCGGCCCGGTACGCACCAGCCGGTACGCGTCAGGGGTCCGCGTACGCCGCTCTGAGCGGTCGGAAGGAGAGGTGATCACGTGGGGTGCCGGTCCTGGTGGGTCTGCGGTCGCCGCGGTTGCCGCGCTGGCGGTTTCGGGGTCGGTGACGGCGGCGGCCGTGGTGGCCGTCGCGCGCGCCGAAGAGGCAACGCTACGCCAACCGCGTCGGCCGCCGCAGTCCGTGCCGGCGGGCCGGGACGTCGTCCCGGAGGCCTTCCGGGTCGTCCCCCGTACGCGCCTTCGAGCCCGTGCCGGTGCCCGGCACGGCCGAAGCCGTCAGATGTGAGCCTCGTCGCCTCCGTCCCTCTCGTCACGACCGTCCCAGCGGGCCCGTCGCATCGCGATCCGCGGCTCGCCGGAGGGCGTCTCGCGCAGCGGAGTACCCTCGGTCCGGTAGTGCTCCAGGGCCCGCCGCTCGCTGCCGGGCAGGGGTACGCCGTCCGCCCGCACCACGCGCCACCAGGGCACGGCTCCTCCGTACAGGGCCATGACGCGGCCGACTTGGCGGGGTCCGCCCTCGCCGAGCCACTCCGCGACGTCCCCGTAGGTCATCACCCGGCCGGGCGGAATCCGCTCGGTCACCTCCAGCACCCGCTCCGCGTACGCGGGAAGCTCTTCGCTCATTCGGGACATGGTGCCGGACGGCACGGACACCTCGGCGGAAGCTTTCCTTCCGAACCGGCGCGCACCCTGGTGCCCCCTTCGGCCGCCGGTCCGTGCCACCATCTTCCGGGCGGTGACTGGTGATACGTGATCAAGAAGAGACGGATGTGACGGCGAAGGAGCAGGGTGTGAGCCCTCCGGACGGTGCGACGAGAGACGAGGGCGCGCGGCCGAACAACGGCGCGCCCGCGGGCTCCGGCGCGCCTGCGGAAGGCGACGCGCGCCCTGACGCGCCCCTCCCCGACGCGACCCTCCCCGACGCGGCGCTCCCGGAGCGCGCGCGCCCGGAACCCGCGGCCTCCGAGCCGACGCGCTCCGGCCGGCCACGCCCCGAGCCCGCGCACCCCGAGCCCGCGCGCTCCGGGCAGCCGCGGCCCGGCGCCGGGCCCGAGGTGCCCGTCTGCGATCCGCACCCCGACGACCCGCCCGGCCACACGCCGACGGCGGCCGACCGGGTGGAGGTCGACGAGCCGCTGCTCGCCGCGCGCGTGCACCGGCCCTCCGACCTCGTACGGCTCCTCGTCGGCGTCCTCGGCATCGCCGTCGTCCTGTGCATCGCCGCCTTCGCCCACGGCACCACCGCGGGTCTGGAGCAGGACATCAGCGCCGGCACGGGCCAGGCGCCCGACCTGCTGATCAAGGTCGCCGGGCTGGTGTCCTCCATCGCCGTCCTCCTGGTGCCGGTCGCCTTCGCGATCGAGCGGCTGATCAAACGCGACGGGCTGCGCATCGCGGACGGCGTGCTCGCCGCGGTCCTCGCGCACGGCGTCACCCTCGCCACCGACCTGTGGGTCTCCCAGGCCGCCCCCGGGACCATCCAGGAGGCGCTGACCCGGACCACGGGAACCACCGGGACCCTCACCGACCCGGTGCACGGCTACCTCGCGCCCGTGATCGCGTACATGACCGCCGTCGGGATGACGCGCCGGCCCCGCTGGCGGGTGGCGCTGTGGGTGGTCCTGCTCCTGGACGCCTTCGCCATGCTGGTCGGCGGGTACACGACACCGTTCTCGATCATCCTGACGGTGCTGATCGGCTGGAGCGTCGCGTACGGCACCCTGTACGCGGTCGGCTCCCCGAACGTTCGCCCGACCGGGCAGAACCTCCTCGCGGGCCTGCGCCGCGTCGGCTTCCAGCCGGTCAGCGCGATGCGCGCGGAGGCTCCCGAGGGCGAGGGCGCGGAGGCCAACGACCGGGGCCGCCGCTACCACGTCACGCTGGAGGACGGGCCGCCGCTGGACGTCACCGTCGTGGACCGCGAACAGCAGGCGCACGGATTCTTCTACCGGGTGTGGCGCCGGATGACCCTGCGCGGGATCACCACCCGGCGCAGCCTGCAGTCCCTGCGCCAGGCCCTGGAGCAGGAGGCCCTGCTCGCCTACGCGGCCATCGCGGCCGGGGCCAACGCCCCCCGGCTGATCGCCACCTCCGAGCTCGGCCCCGACGCCGTGATGCTGGTCTACGAGCACCTGGGCGGCCGGACCCTCGACGCGCTGCCGGACGAGGAGATCACCGACGACCTGAGCCGCAACGCGTGGGAGCAGGTGCGGGCCCTCCAGTCGCGCCGGATCGCGCACCGCCGGCTCACCGGGGACGCGCTGGTGGTGGATCGTTCCGGCAACGTCATCCTCACCGACCTGCGGGGCGGCGAGATCGCGGCCGGCGACCTGGTGCTCCGCATGGACATCGCCCAGCTGCTCACCACCCTCGGCCTGCGGGTCGGCGCCGAACGCTCGGTGGCCTCGGCGGTGTCGGTGCTGGGCCCGGACGCGGTGGCGGACTGTCTGCCGCTGCTCCAGCCGATCGCCCTGAGCCGCTCCACCCGCGCCACCCTGCGCAGGCTGGCCCGCGAGCGGGCCGACCGGCAGCGCGAGGCCGTACTGGAGTCCTCGCGGGCGGCGAAGGCGGCCCGCGAGGCGCAGGCCGCGACGGGCGCGCGGGACGGCGCCGCCAGCGCGGCCGCCGACCGCAAGGCGGAGAAGCGGGCGCTGGACGACGCGCTCGAAGGGGCGCGCGAGGAGGACCTGCTCAGCCAGATCCGCCGCCAGGTCCTGCTGATCCGTCCGCAGGCCCCGGTGGAGCCGGCCCGGCTGGAGCGGATCCGTCCGCGCACCCTGGTGTCCTTCATCGCGGGCGCGTTCGGCGCGTACTTCCTGCTCACGCAGCTGGCCCACGTGGACTTCGCGACCATCGTCGAGCAGGCGCAGTGGAGCTGGGTCGGGGCGGCGCTCGCCTTCTCGGCGCTCAGCTACTTCGCGGCGGCGATGAGCCTGCTGGGCTTCGTACCGGAACGGGTGCCCTTCCTGCGGACGGTGCTCGCGCAGGTGGCGGGGTCCTTCGTGAAGCTGGTCGCCCCGGCGGCGGTCGGCGGTGTCGCGCTGAACACCCGCTTCCTCCAGCGGGCCGGCATCCGCCCCGGCCTGGCCGTGGCCAGCGTCGGCGCCTCCCAGCTCTTCGGCCTGGCCAGCCACATCCTGCTGCTGCTGTCCTTCGGCTACCTGACGGGCACCGAGAAGACGCCGGAGATGACCCCCTCGCGGACGGTCATCGCGGGCCTGCTCACGGTCGCCGTACTGGTCCTCGTCGTGACGGCGGTGCCCTTCCTGCGGAAGTTCGTCGTCACCCGGGTGCGGGCCCTGTTCGCGGGTGTCGTCCCGCGCATGCTGGACGTGCTCCAGCGCCCGCAGAAGCTGATGACCGGCATCGGCGGCATGCTGCTGCTGACCGGCTGCTTCGTGATGTGCCTGGACGCCTCGATCCGTGCCTTCGGCGGCGGGCAGGCCATCAGCTACGCGAGCATCGCGGTGGTCTTCCTGGCGGGCAACGCCCTGGGCTCGGCGGCCCCGACCCCGGGCGGCATCGGCGCGGTGGAGACGACCCTGACGCTGGGGCTGATCGCGGCGGGCCTGGAGAAGGAGGTCGCCATCTCGGCGGTCCTGCTCTTCCGTCTGATGACCTTCTGGCTGCCGGTCCTGCCGGGCTGGATCTCGTTCAACTTCCTGACCCGCAAGGAAGCGATCTAGCCCCCTCGGGCTCGAACCGGGAAGGCCCCGCCGGGACACCACGCGTGTCCCGGCGGGGCCTTCGCGTGTCCCGTACCGGGCGGAGCTGCGGGCTCTGACCGAAAGCACGATGTGCCGGCCCGGGCCCCTCCCCTACCTTCACAAAGGGGATATACCGTTACAGGAGATGACCATGCGTTCAGTGATCGTCGTGGGCGGCGGCATCAGCGGCCTCGCGGCCGCCTGGCAGCTGCGCGGCCAGGCGGACGTCACCGTGCTGGAGGGCCAGGCCGTGGAGCTGGCGACCGCCGTCGGACTCGGCGACGCCCTGCGCGAGCCGACCCCGTCCGCCACCGCCATCTGGACCCACGGCGGACTGCGTACGCTGCCGCCCGGCCACGTGATGGGCGTCCCGGCCGACCCCGCCGCACTGGCCGGCACGGGCCTGCTCTCGGCGGAGGGCATCGCCCGGATCGCGGCCGAGGAGAGCCTGCCCGCCGCACCGCTCACCGAGGACTGCTCGGTGAGCGCCTACCTCGGCGCCCGCTTCGGCCAGGAGGCCGTGGACCGGCTGGTCGAACCGATGCTGGGCGGGGTCTACGCGGGCCGCGCCGACCGGCTCTCGCTGCGCGCGACCCTGCCCCGGATCGCCGCCCTGGCCGAACGCGGCGGCCCGCTGCTGCCCGCGCTGCGCCGGATGAAGGCCGCGGGCGCCCCGCGCCCGGCGGCGGGCGCCGTCCGGGGCGTGGCCGGCGGTACCGGCCGCTTCCCGAAGGCGGTCGCCCGCGCCTGCGGGGCGCGGATCCTCACCGGGACCACGGCCCGCTCCCTGCAACGGCTCCCCGGCGACCGGTGGCGGGTACGGGCCGTGACGTCCGACGGCCCGCTGACCGTGGACGCGGACGCGGTGGTCCTGGCCCTGCCGGCCTTCGCGGCGGCGGAACTGCTGCGCGCGCACTCCCCGCGGGCGGAGGCCGAACTGTCGGCGATCCCGCACGCCTCCACCGCGGTCGTCACCATGGCCTTCTCGCGGAGCCGGGCGCACCGCCTCCCGGAGGGCAACGGCTTCCTGGTCCCGGCGGTGGACGGGCACGCCCTCAAGGCCGCGTCCTTCCTCTCCACCAAGTGGTCCTGGATGCACGAGGCGGCGCCCGACACCTTCGTGCTGCGCGCGTCGATCGGGCGGATCGGCGAGGAGGAGCTGCTGGACCGCCCGGACCGGCACCTGATCCGCACCGCCGTCGCCGAACTCCACCGGGCGGTGGGCCCGATGGGCGAGCCCCTCGCCGCCCGCGTGACCCGCTGGGACCGGGGCCTGCCGCAGTACGGCGTCGGGCACGCGGAACGCGTGGCCCGCATCCGCGAGGCGGTCGCTCAGCTGCCGTCGCTGGCGCTGTGCGGAGCGGCGTACGAGGGCGTGGGCGTGGCCGCCTGCGTGGCCACGGGCCTCGCCGCGGCCCGCCAGGCCCTGACCCCGGCACCGGCACCGGCACCGGCACCGGCACCGGCGGCTCCTGCCCCGGCCGTGGCGCCGGTCCCCGCCCCGGCCGCGGCCTGACGCCGCCCGGCCGGGCCCGGCGGGGCGCCTGATGCGGCCCGGCCGGATCCCCCGGACGGGTCAGCGCGGGGGCGGGCCACGGGGTGGGGGCAGAGGATGGAGGCATGCCCAGAAACGTCGTTCGGACAGCCGCCGCCGCAACCCTCACCGCCGCGCTGCTCACCACCGGCGCCTGCGCCGGAGGCGGCTCCGGTACGGCGGGAAGACCCCAGGGCGGCAGCACCCGGGAGCCCAAGCCCCTCAAGTGGGGCGAGTGTTCCGCCCCCACCCCCGCCGAAGGCGGCGGGCAGGTGCCCGGCAAGGACTGGCAGTGTGCCACCCTCGATGTGCCGCTCGACTACGCCGACCCCGAGGGCAAGACCATCCCGATCGCCCTGATCCGCGCGAAGGCCCGGGACCAGAAGCACCGCCTCGGCTCGCTCGTCTTCAACTTCGGCGGCCCCGGGGGCTCCGGGATCAGCACCCTCCCCGGCGCCGCCCAGGAGTACACGGCCCTGCGCGCCCGCTACGACCTGGTGAGCTTCGACCCGCGCGGGGTCGGCCGCAGCGCGCCCGTGCGCTGCGAGGACGACAAGCAGCTGGACGCGTACTACGCGCAGGACTCCTCCCCCGCCACCCCGGCGCAGGAGAAGGCCTACCTCGACGGCCTCAGGAAGTACCAGGAGGCGTGCAAGAAGAACTCCGGCGCCGTCCTGCCCCACGTGGGCACCGAGAACGCCGCCCGCGACCTGGACCGCATCCGCCAGGCCCTGGGCGACGAGAAGCTGAACTACTTCGGGATCTCCTACGGCACCGAGCTCGGCGGGGTCTACGCCCACCTCTTCCCGAAGAACGTCGGCCGGGCGGTGTTCGACGCCGTCGTCGACCCGACCCAGAACGCCGAACAGGGCGCGCTCGGCCAGGCGAAGGGCTTCCAGCTCGCCCTCGGCAACTTCGCCCAGGACTGCGTGGACCGCGGCGACGCCTGCCGGCTCCAGGGCAGCACCGCCAAGGAGATCGAGGCGAACGTCATCAAGCTCCAGAAGGCGCTCGCGGCCAAGCCCATCCCCGGCATCGGCGACCGGATGCTCGGCGAGTCCGCCGCGACCAACGGCATCGCCCAGGCCCTGTACTCCAAGGAGCTGTGGCCGCTGCTGGAGCAGGGGCTGGACGAGGCCGAGGGCGGCCAGGGCCAGCTGCTGATGGCCCTGTCGGACGCCCTCAACGGCCGGGACCAGCAGGGCCGGTACAGCAACCTCGGCGCGGCCAACGCCGCCATCAACTGCGCCGACTCCAAGGACCGGTACAGCCTCGCGCAGACCAAGGCCAAGCTCCCCGAGTTCCGCAAGGCCTCGCCGGTCTTCGGCGACTTCCTCGGCTGGGCCATGCTGAGCTGCACGGACTGGCCGGTCCCGGGCTCCTGGAACACCCCGGACGTCTCGGCCCCCGGCGCCGCCCCCATCCTGGTGATCGGCAACACCGGCGACCCGGCGACCCCGTACGAGGGCGCGCGGAAGATGGCCGAGCGGCTCGGCAAGGGCGTGGGCGTGGAGCTCACGTACAAGGGCGAGGGGCACGGCGCGTACAACAGCGGCGACGCGTGCGTGCAGCAGGCCGTGAACACGTACCTGCTGGACGGGAAGGTGCCGACGGCCGGCACCGTGTGCACCCCGGCCGCCAGCCCCAGTCCCGCCGCCAGTCCCGGCCCCGCCTAGGACGCGCCGAAGGGGCCGTACCCGCGCCGGGTACGGCCCCTTCGGACGTCGCCTTCGGACGTCGCCTTCGGACGTCGCTTTCGGACGTCGCCGCCTAGTAGACCGGCTTCTCGGGCTCGATCTGGTGGACCCAGCCGATGACGCCGCCGCCGACGTGCACCGCGTCCGCGAAGCCCGCGGACTTCAGGACCGCGAGGACTTCCGCACTGCGGACACCCGTCTTGCAGTGCAAGACGATGCGCCTGTCCTGCGGCAGGTCCTGGAGGGCGGTGCCCATCAGGAACTCGCCCTTGGGGATCAGCTTCGCGCCGGGGATCGAGACGATCTCGTACTCGTTCTTCTCGCGGACGTCGATGATCTCGATGGGCTCGTCGGCGTCGATCCACTCCTTGAGCTGCTTGGGAGTGATCGTCGAACCGAGGGCGGCCTCCTGGGCCTCCTCCGACACGACGCCGCAGAAGGCCTCGTAGTCGATGAGCTCGGTGACGGTCGCGTTCGGACCGCAGACCGCGCAGTCGGGGTCCTTGCGGACCTTGACCTGGCGGTACTGCATCTCCAGGGCGTCGTAGATCATCAGACGGCCGACCAGCGGCTCGCCGACGCCCGTGAGGACCTTGATGGCCTCGGTGACCTGGATGGACCCGATGGACGCGCAGAGCACGCCCAGCACGCCGCCCTCGGCGCAGCTCGGGACCATGCCCGGCGGCGGGGGCTCCGGGTAGAGGCAGCGGTAGCACGGGCCGTGCTCGGACCAGAAGACCGAGGCCTGGCCGTCGAAGCGGTAGATCGAGCCCCACACGTACGGCTTGTTCAGCAGCACGCAGGCGTCGTTGACCAGGTAGCGCGTGGCGAAGTTGTCCGTGCCGTCGACGATGAGGTCGTACTGGCTGAAGATCTCCATCACGTTCTCGGCTTCGAGCCGCTCTTCGTGAAGGACCACGTTGACGTACGGATTGATGCCCAGCACGCTGTCGCGGGCCGACTCGGCCTTGGAACGGCCGATGTCCGCCTGGCTGTGGATGATCTGGCGCTGCAGGTTCGACTCGTCGACCTCGTCGAACTCCACGATGCCCAGCGTGCCCACGCCGGCCGCGGCCAGGTACATGAGGGCGGGGGAGCCGAGGCCGCCCGCGCCCACGGCCAGCACCTTGGCGTTCTTCAGGCGCTTCTGGCCGTCCATCCCGACATCCGGGATGATCAGGTGGCGGGAGTACCGACGGACCTCGTCAACGGTGAGCTCAGCAGCTGGCTCTACCAGGGGTGGCAGCGACACGGGGACTCCGTAGATGGGTATGTCTGAACGGTGGTTCTCCCCGTAACACTGCCACGCCCTTCTTCATTCCGAGACACCCGGTCCGATCCGCGAGACGATTTCGTCCCAGTACCCGGGCATCGAGGCCCACGGGTCCCGGTCGCCCGCCGCGCGCCGGTCCGTGAACCAGATCGTGCCGGCGCCCTGCCAGCGGGCGATCCGCAGCGCCTCCTCCAGGTGGGTCCGCGGCACGCCGTGGACGAGGTGACAGAACGTCTCGGGCGGGTGGTCGGCCGTCCACTCGGCCACCTGCGACCAGCGGTAGTCGGCCCAGGCCCCGGAGAAGGTGACCAGCTGGTCGGCGGCCTCCGTGTAGCCCTCGCACGGGTGCGTGCCGTGTCCGAGGACGATCCGCAGCCCCTCGCCGAGCCCGCGCAGGGTGTCGGTGAGCCGGCGGACCCCGGCGAGGCCGTCCCGGTCACAGGGGGCTCCGGCGAGGTAGAAGCCGCCGACCCCGTACCAGTCGCGGAAGCGGTGGGCGTCGGAGACGAGCTCCCCGAAGGACCGGCTCCCGTCCCGCATGGCGAGATGCCCGAGGACCGTGCCGTCCGCCCGGCCGAGCTTCGCGGCGGCCTCGGTGCAGTGCGGGTCGGGGCGTCCCCCGGGGCCGTCGGAGACGTTGAGCACCGCCCAGTGCAGCGGGGTCCCCGGGCGGGTCAGCTCGGCCCACTCCACCGGGGCGAGCAGCGGGTGCGCGTAACCGGGGATGCCCAGGCCCAGCCGGCCGGCCTCGGTCGCGGCCGCCGCCGTGGCCCCCGGCGGAGTGGTCAGATACGGCACGCCGCCTCCATCCAGATGTCCGCGAGGGACTCCTCCAGGTTGATCCGGGGCCGCCAGCCGAGCCGGTCCCGGGCGGTGCGCACGTCGGCCTGCTGCCAGGCGCCGCAGCCGTCGGGGTAGGGGTACGGCTGGGGAGCCGCGGAGGCGATCTGCTCCGCGGTGGCCTCGGAGCGCGGCGAACCGATGGCGGCCAGGCCCTGCGGGCGGCCGGGGTGACCGTGCGCGGGACCGCCGTGCCCGGGGCCGCCGTGCGGGACGTCCAGTTCGTGCAGGGCGCCGCCGTATCCGGCGACGCGGGCCAGGACGGCCGCCGCGTCGCGCAGCCGGACCGCCCGGCCGGTGCCGATGTTGACGACCCCCTGGGCCGCGGAGAGGGAGGCGGCGTGCACGGCCCGCGCGACGTCCCGTACGTCGACGAAGTCGCGCTGGACGCCGAGGCCGCTCAGCTTGAGCTCGCCGTCCCCGGACTGCATGGCGCGCCGCATCGCCTCGGCGAGCCGGCCCAGCGGGGAGCCCGCGGGGGTGCCGGGGCCGACGGGCGAGAACACCCGCAGGACGACGGCGTCCAGCCCGGACCCGAGCACCAGCTCGGTCGCGGCGAGCTTGCTGACGCCGTACGGTCCGCCGGGTCTCGGCACGGCGTCCTCGGCCGTGGACGAGCCGGGCTGGCTGGGCCCGTACTCGGCGGAGCAGCCGAGCTGGACCAGCCGGGCTCCGCAGCCGCTGCGGCGCAGCGACTCGCAGATGGTGGCGACGGCGACGGTGTTGTGCCGGGTCAGCTCCCGGGCCCCGCCGCGGGTGGCGCCCGCGCAGTTGATGACGACGCCGGGGTGGACGGCGTCCAGGAACCGGGTGAGGGCTCCGGGACTGCCGGTGGCGAGGTCGAAGCGGACGTCGGCGTCGTCGCCGCGGCCGAGCGCGGTGAGCTGGACCGCGGGGTCGGCGAGCAGCCGGTCCGCGACGTAGCGGCCGAGGTAACCGTTGGCTCCGATCAGCAGCACCCTCATCGCGCGGCCCCTGGGTTGGTTGGCTGGCCGGTCATCCTGTTTCTCCTTGGGTGGGTCGGTGGGTGGGGTCGGGGGTCGGTGGGCGGTAGGGCGCTCAGGGCCGCGCGTGGGCCGAGGCGCGGGACAGCGCGAGCACGGCGTGGACGAGGAGTCCCGCGGCCGCGGCGGCCACCGCCGCCGGGGCCGGGACCAGGGCGAGGGCCAGGGCCGCCGCCAGGGGGGCGCGGTGCGCGCCGTGCCGGAGCAGCAGCCGGACCAGGAACAGCAGCACCGCGAGCGGTACGGCCTCGGCCGGGTCGGCTCCGGCGAGCGCGGCCGCCCCCGCGGCGGCCGCGCCGAAGGGCAGCAGGACCCCGGCGAGCAGGGGCCGGGCCCCGGCGGCGAAGTCCTTCAGGGCCCGGCTCCCGGCGAGCCGGCGGCGGGCCCGGGCGGCGTAGTACGCGGCGGCGAGGTGTCCGGGGGCCACGGCCAGCGCGAGGGCGGCTCCGAGCGCCGCCCCGTGCCGGTGGACGGCCCATCCGACGACGGCCGCCGCGAGCAGGTGGGCGGCGTAGGGGAAGCGCCCGGCGGCCCACCGGCCGGGCCACACCAGCGCGCCGGCGGTGAGGAGCACCGTGAGGGGGCCCGTCCACGGCGTCCCGGCGGCGGCCGCGGCGAACGCGAGGGCGCCGGGCAGCAGGGCGCAGCCGAACCGGCGCACGGCCCGGGGCCCCGCCGGGGTCCGCGCGGGCGGCGGCGTAGGGGTCTCGCCGCGCGGGGTGCGGGCGTACAGCTCCTCGGCGAGGGAGAACACGTCCCGGTGCCGGAACCGTGCGGCGGTGCGGTCGGTGATGCCGTGCGCCTCCAGCCCGGCGGCGACCTCCAGGGCGTCGACGGCCCGCTCGCACAGCTCCCGGTGGCGGTGCAGCAGGGCCTTGACGGGATCCCCGCCGCCCCGGCGCCGGGCCGACTGCGCGCCCGCCGGTCCGGCCGCGCCCGCGCTCGGGGCGCGGGGGCCCGGGGACGGGGCTCCCGGCCGCGCGGTACCGGTGTCGTCGGCTGCGGGGCCGTCCGTGACGGCGTACGGGTCGACGGTCGTCATGCCGCCGCCTCCGGATCCGGTGCGGGGGTGACGGGCGGGGCCCACGTGGGGGTGGTCCAGTGCCCCGGCACCCGTGCCTCGGCGGGCCGCTCGAAGGGGACCTCCCCGTCGGGCCGTGCGGAGCCGCGGGCGAGCAGCAGCTGGTAGCCGTCCTCGAAGGCGGCCGCGTTCTGCTCGACGGTGAACAGCTCCAGCGCCCTGGCCCGTCCCGCCGCCCCCAGCCGCTGGGCCCGCTCGGGGTCCCGCAGCAGCGCGAGGCAGGCGTCGGCGAGCGCCCGCGGGTTGCGGGGCGGCACGACCAGTCCGGTGCCGCCGATGACCTCGCGGACGGCTCCGACGTCGGTGGACACGGTGGCGCGCCCGCAGAACATGGCCTCGGCGAGGGTGAGGGGGAAGCCCTCGATCACCGAGGACAGCAGCACGATCCGGCCTGCCCCGTACGCGTCGGCCGGGGCGGGCGTCTCGGGGCCGCCGATCTCCTCGAAGGAGACCGGGTTCTCCCCCACCGTCCGCGCGTCGGCGGCCTCGTCGGGGAAGAGCTGCGCGGCCAGCGACCGGCAGTCGGCCAGGTAGCCGGGCACGGCGGCGGTCGCGAAGATCCGCAGCCGGGTGTCCGGCGCGGCCCGGCGGACCTCGGCGAAGGCGTGCAGCAGGCCGATCAGGTCCTTGGCGGGTTCCACGCGGCCGATCCACACCAGGGTGTCCGGGTCGCCGCGGTCCGGGTCCTCGCCGACGGCGGCGAATCGGTCCGCCTCCATCCCCGGGTACACGGTCCGCAGCCGCTCCCGCGGGGCCCCGCAGCGCTCCTGCCAGCGGCGGGCGTGCGCGTTGCCGGGGGTGAGGAGGTCGGCGGCGGCGTAGATCTCGCCGGCGAGCCGGCCGTGGAAGGCCGCGAGCAGGGCGCGCAGGGCGGGCCGGTCGTCGCCGCCGTGCTCCAGGTAGTGGGTGCGCAGCGCGACCCCGTACTCGGTGACCAGCAGCGGGACCCCGAAGAAGCGTTTGGCCAGGAGTCCGGGGAGCGCAGCCAGCCCGCCGGCCGCGGCGTGGCAGACGTCGACGGCGCCGAGTCCGGGGTCCTCGTACCAGTCGAGGGACAGCGGCCGCAGCATCCGTTCGAGGGCGTCGACGAACTCCAGCAGGTCGGGGACCCGGGCCGTCGCCACGCTGCGGCCCGCGCCCGGGGCGCGGCAGCCGGCCTCCACGGTCCGTACGGCCGTCTCGGAGCGCAGGGCCGCGTACATCCCGCCCTGTTCCCGGGCGAGGGCGGCCAGTTCGTAGAGCCCGGCGGCGAAGGATGCGGCGGCTTCGGGCCCGTCCGCGCAGATCCCTCGGACCAGGTCCTCGAAGCCGGCGGTGAAGCGCCGCCGTTCGCGCCGCGAGTACGTGCGCCCGTCGTCGCCCGGGGCCCACGGCGCGGCGGTCCGCACCCGGATGACGTGCCCCGGGAGCGGGAGCAGGCCGCGGGCCTCCTGGCCGGCGCTGCGGCTCAGCGCGTAGAGCTCGAACTCGTGCCGCGGGAGCCCGCGCACGAGCCGGTCGCACCAGAGCCCGGTCTCTCCCGCCGCATACGGATAACCACCTTCCGTGACCAGTCCGATCCGCACGAGTGCACCCCCGATCTCCCGTTCCTGGCGGTCGCCGTCGGTCCGGCGACCCGCCGCGGAAGAACTCAAGCGGATGTGCCGGTGGCGCGACGGACGGTTGTCCGTCGCGCCACCGGAAGGGGTGAAGAGTCGTAACTTTCCCGTACGGTTCGCGTTCGAGCACGCTAAAAAGGGGGTCCGCGTCCGTGCGGGCCTACGCGAACGCCTCCTGCCGCGCGGAGCGCCGCCGTGCCGCCAGGCCCGGGTCGAGGGCCGGTACGGCGTCCAGCAGCCGCCGGGTGTAGGGGTGGGCGGGGCGGTCGTAGACCTCGTCGACCGGGCCCTCCTCGACGATCAGTCCGCCGCGCATGACCGCGACCCGGTCGCTGACCTGCCGGACCACCGCGAGGTCGTGGGCGATGAAGACGAGCGCGATCCCCAGCTCCCGCTGGAGTTCCGCCAGCAGGGCGGTGACCTGTGCCTGGGTGGTGACGTCGAGGGCGGACACCGGTTCGTCGCAGACGATCAGCGACGGTTGCGGGGCCAGGGCGCGGGCGATGCCGACGCGCTGGCGCTGGCCGCCGCTGAACTCGTGCGGGTAGCGGTCGTAGTGCCCGGGCTCCAGGCCGACGCGGGTCAGGAGTTCCTCGACGCGGGCCCGGATCGCGGCCTCGTCGCGCTGCCCGGCCGCGCGCAGCGGATCGGCGATGGACTCGCCCACGGAGCGGCGCGGGTTGAGGGAGGACACCGGGTCCTGGAACACCATCTGGGCGCCGGGCGCGATGCCCGCGGTCTCCCGGCCCTCGTGGTGGATCCGGCCGGAGCCGGGTTCCAGCAGTCCGACGAGCATCCGCCCGAGGGTGCTCTTGCCGCTGCCGGACTCCCCCACGATGCCGAGCGTCTCCCCGCGGCGCACCGCGAGCGAGACCCCTTCGGCCCGGTCGGGCCCGCCCACGGCGAGGACGCGCCGCTTCCCGCGGCCGAACTCCCGGCGCAGGCGGAAGGCTTCGACGACGGGTTCGTCCGCGTCGGTGGCCGGGCGCGGCCGGGGGGTGCGCGGCCCGTCGAGCCGCGGGACGGCCGCCAGCAGCTCGCGGGTGTACGGGGCCCGGGGGGCGGACAGCACCCGGTCCACGGGCCCCCGCTCCACGGCGGCGCCGCCGCGCATCACCAGCAGGTCGTCGACGCTGCCGGCCGCCACGCCCACGTCGTGCGTAACCAGCAGCAGCCCCAGGCCCCGCTCCTCGCGCAGGCCGTGCAGCAGGTCGAGGATCTGGGCCTGGACGGTCACGTCGAGGGCGGTGGTGGGCTCGTCCGCGATCAGCAGCCGGGGTTCGCAGGCCAGCGCCATCGCGATCAGGGCCCGTTGGCGCATGCCGCCGCTGAACTCGTGCGGCCGGGAGCGGGCGCGGCGGGCCGCGTCGGGGATGCCCACCCGGTCGAGGACCTCGACGGCGCGGGCGCGGGCGGCGCGCCTGGTGGCGGTGGTGTGGATCCGGTACACCTCGGCGATCTGGTCGCCGATGGCGTGGTACGGGTCGAGGGAGCTGAGCGGGTCCTGGAAGACCATGGCAGCGACTCCCCCGCGCAGCCGGCGCAGTTCCCCCGCGTCGGCGGAGCCCACGTCGGTGCCGCCGACGCGGACGGTGCCGCCGAGCCGGGCGCCGGTGCCGCGGTGCAGTCCGAGCAGGGCGGCGGCCACGGTGGACTTGCCGCTGCCGGACTCGCCGACGAGGGCCAGGGCGCGGCCGGGTTCCAGGGTGAAGGACAGCCCGTCCACGGCGCGCAGGTACTCCCCCGGCGCGCCGACGGGGAAGTCCACCACCAGGTCGACGGCGTCCACGAGCGGTTCGGTCATGCCAGGGCCACCCTTCGGTCCGCTACGGCGTACAGCAGGTCGGCGACGGCGCCGGCGATCACGACGGCCGTGCCGATGGTGAGGACGACGCCGACGACCACGGGCAGGTCCACGACCCGCACCCCGTCGATGAGGGTCTTGCCGAGGCCGGGGATCCCGAAGAGGGATTCGGTGAGCACGGCGCCGCCGATCATCGTGCCGAAGTCCACGGCGCTGAGCGCGATCACGGGCGCGACGGCGCCGCGCACCGCGTGCCGGGTGACCAGGGCCCGCTCCCCCACCCCGTAGGCGCGGAAGGTGCGGATGTGGTCCTCGGCGAGGGTCTCCAGGGTGGAGCTGCGGGTGAGGCGCGCGTATTTGGCGCTCTCGAAGAAGCCGAGGGTGACCCAGGGCAGCAGCAGGTTCCAGGCCCACTGCTCGGGGTCGTCGCCGAAGGGCACGTACGTCGGGAAGGGCAGCCACCGGAGGTAGGCGCAGACGGCCATGAGCAGCAGCAGTCCGAGGATGAAGACGGGGGTGCCGGTCGCGGCGAGGGTCACCACGGTCAGGAGCCGTTCGGTGAGCCCGCCGCGGCGGACCGCCGACAGGAGTCCGGTGCCGACGCCGATGACGAGCCAGATCACGAGGGCGCCGAGCGCCAGCGAGAAGGTGGCGGGCAGCCGCTCCAGGAGGAGTTCGGTGACCTGCCGGTCGTTCTGGTACGAGAAGCCGAGGCAGGGCGCGTCGCAGTGCAGCACCAGTCCGGCGCCGCCGGAGTAGTCCCGGCCGGCCAGCACCCCCTGGAGGAAGCGCAGGTACTGGGTGGGGACGGAGTCGTTCAGCCCGAGCTGTTCGCGGACCTGGGCGATCTGCTGCGGGTTGCAGCGTTCCCCGCAGGCGAGGCGGGCGGGGTCGCCGGGGGCGAGGTAGAAGAGGGCGTAGACGACGGCGGACAGGGCGAGCAGGACCAGCAGGGCCGCGCCGAGCCGTCTGAGCACGAAGCCGGTCACGTCGTGCGCTCCTTTCCGGTGCCGACCCGCAGGCGCGAGCCCTCGCGCGGGTCGAGGGCCGTACGGACGCCGTCGCCGAGGACGGTGAAGGCGAGCACGGTGACGAAGAGCAGTCCGGCGGGGAGCAGGACGTAGGCGGGGTCGGCGCGGAACCAGGTCTGCGCGCTGGAGAGCATCTGCCCCCAGGACGGGGTGGGCGGCTTCACGCCGACGCCGAGGAAGGACAGCGAGGCCTCGATCACCATGTTGGTCGGGACCTTGATGGCGGCGAGGGTGATGACGGGTGCGGCCAGGGAGGGCAGCAGTTCGCGGCGGGCGATCCGCAGGGTGCCGTTGCCCGACAGCCGGGCGGCCTCCACGAAGTCCAGGCCGCGCAGGGAGAGGGTCTGGGCGCGTACCAGCCGGGCGGTGCCGCCCCAGTCGAGGACGCCGATGACGAGGACCAGCAGCAGCGGGCGCGGGAAGTCGGGCGGGACGACGGCGGTCAGGGCGATGGCCAGCACCAGCATGGGCAGGGCGATCATCACGTCGGTGACGCCGCCGATGAACCGTCCCAGGATGCGGTGGCCGAGGGCGGCGGTGAGCCCGGCGGCGACGCCGAGGAGGACCTGGAGGGCGGTGGCGCCGAGGGCGACGAGCAGGGAGATCCGGGCGCCGTAGAGCAGCCGGACGAACAGGTCGCGGCCGCTGCCGGGTTCGACGCCGAGCCAGTGGTCGGCGGAGATCCCGCCGAAGGAGCCGAGGGGTACGCCGCCGCGGGCGGAGTCGACGAGGTCGTCGTGGTAGGCGTTCGGGTCCTGGCCGGTGAGCTGGGCGAACAGCGGTGCGGCGAGGGCGAGGAGGACGAGGAGGGCCAGGACGGCGGCGGCGGCGACGGCGGAGGGCCGCCGGCGCAGCCGCCGCCAGACCTGGCGGCCGGTGCCCGCGGCCGGGGTGGTGACCCCGGCCGCGGGCACCGGCCCGGTGGTCAGGACGCTCACTTGACGGCGACCTGGGAGATGTCGAGGACGCCGGTCCAGTCGCTGATGACGACGTTCTTGACGCCCTTGCCGACGAGCCGCTTGTAGACGGGGTGGAAGAGCGGCACGTCCAGGGCCTGCTCGCCGATCTTCTTGTCGAGGGCGCCCCAGCGCTTGCCGGCCGCCGCGAGGTCGGTGAGCTTGGCGATCTCGTCGATCTCGGCGTTCACGGCGGGGTCGTTCAGCTGGGCGTGGTTGTAGTTGGAGCCGTTGGTGACGATCTGCCGGCCGTCGAAGATCGGCGCGAGGAAGGGTCCGCCGGAGGGCCAGTCGGCGCCCCAGCGGGAGAGGAAGAAGCCGGGGGTGTTCTTGGCGTCCCAGCGCCGCTCGTTGAAGGCGTTGGTCTCCAGCCCTTCGAGCTTGACGGTGATGCCGGCGGCGGCGAGGGCCTGCTGGACGGCGGTGGCGATCTCGGGGCTGGTCTGGCGGTTCTGGGCGTTGGAGTGGGTGAGGGTGATGGTGAGCCCGTCGGCGAAGCCCGCCTCCTTGAGGAGCTCCTTGGCCTTGGCCGGGTTGCCCGTCTTCCCGGCCGGGAAGGGGTCGTACGGGGTGTACCCGAAGGCCTCGCGCTCGGGCAGGAAGGTGGTGGCCGGCTCGGCCAGCGCGGAGCCGCCGGCCGCGTTGACGACGCTGGTGCGGTTGACCGCGTAGGCGATGGCCTGGCGGACCTTCGGATTGTCGAAGGGGGCCACCTTCGGGTTGAAGGCCAGGTAGTTGACGTAGCCGAAGTGGCCGGTGCCGACGCGGGAGGCCAGCTCCTTGTTGTCGCCGATCTGGGCGAGTTCGGCGGGGCCCAGGTTGGTGTCGGTGGTGACGGCGGCGGCGTCGGGGCCGGAGCTGGTGGACAGCCGCTGGTTGATGACGGCGGCGTCGAGCCCGGAGCGGACGTCGATCCGGTCCGGATAGGCCTTGCGCTCCTCGTCGGTCTTCGGGTCCCAGTTCTCGTTGCGCTCCAGCAGCAGGGTCTCGCCGTCGCCGGTGTTCTTGGCGACCTTGTACGGGCCGGAGGACACCGGGTGCTCCTCGTACTTGACGCCGGTGTCCTTGGCCTTGGGCACGGGGGCGAACTGCGTCTGGGTGGCGAGGAAGGGGAACTCGCCCTCGGGCTTGCGGAGTTTGAAGACGATGGTCTTCGCGTCGGGCACCACGATGGAGTCGAGGCCCTTGCCGCCGTCCTTGTACGGGCCCTCGTAGGTCTCCCCGCCGACCAGCCAGTCCCGCAGGTAGGGGGCGCCGCCCGAGAGCTCGGCGGCGAAGGAGCGCTCGATGCCGTACTTGATGTCGGCGGTGGTGATCGGGCTGCCGTCCTCGTACTTCAGCCCGTCCTTGAGGGTGTACGTCCACTCGGTGGCGTCGGCGTTGGGCCTGCCGAGGTCGGTGGCCAGGTCGGGGACGACCTTGGCGCCGGCCGGACCGTCCTCGCGGTTGCGGGTGGTGAGCGTGCGGAACACCAGCGAGGGGACGTTTCCGCCGCCCGAGGTGTAGAGGCGGGCGGGGTCGAAGTCGCTCTGCGGCTCGTTGTTGAGGACGGTCAGGGTGCCGCCCTTCTGCGGGGCCGAGCCGGAGGCGCCGGGCCCGCCGCCGGCGGAGGCCTTGTCCGCGGCGTCCTCGGGCCCGCAGGCGGCGGCGCCTCCGGCCAGTACGAGGCTGACGGCGACCGCGGCCACACGGCGCGATATCTGGGACTGGCGCATGGGAAAAGGGACCTCTCGGCGTGCAGCGGCACGATGGCTGCCGGCTGCTGGATGCGGTGTACGGGATGCGGAAGCGGCCGCGCGGGAGGCGGCGTTCGGGATCACCGGTGGAAATGCGCACCGAGGAGGAGGACGCCGCGCCCGCGGGCAGGAGGGCCCGGGCGCGGCGAGACGGTTCGGAAACGGGTCGCGCGCTCAGGCAGGCGTCAGCGACAGAAGATGTCGGCCACGCTGTGCGCGGCCACACCGAGGAGCGCCAGCTCTATGGCGGCGCTCGCGGCGGTGGTGTGGCGGTGCGACATGCGGAGAACAATTACCGATCACCGGACGCGCTGTCAACGCGGCATCCGGTCGCCCATCGGTCTTCTCCGGTCAACTCCCGGGGAACACCCACGGGTTGGGCAGGCAGTGGATGTTGTCGATGTCGAGGGACTTGGTCTGCTGCTGCATGATCGGCGCGAGCGAGCCCGGGGTCTGGCAGCTCACGTGCCCGTGGCCGAGCCGGTGGCCGACCTCGTGGTTGATGAGCATCTGCCGGTACGCGAGCATCTGGTCCGGGCCGTAGGTCGGTGAGCCCTGGGCCCACCGGAAGGCGTTGATCATCACGCGTTCGGTGGCAGCGGAGTCGCAGGAGACGTTGTCCACGGTGGTGTCCAGGCCGGACTTCGCGCACCAGGTGCCGGTGGTCCCGGGGCTGGCCAGGGTGATCACGAAGTCGGCCTCGCCGGCCGGGACCCGCTCGAAGGTCATCGCACCGCCGTGGCCCCAGCTGCGCGGGTCGTTGAGGGTGCGCTGCACGGCCTCGGCGAACAGCTGCGGGTCCAGGCCCAGCCCCTGTTCCACGTCGACGCGGTAGCGCACCACCTTGCCCTTGCCCGGCGCCTTGGCAAACCCGGGGACGGTGTCGAAGGTGCCGGGACCGGCGAGCTTCGCGTCGATGGGCAGCTGCCGCGCCATCTGCTGTTCGTAGGTCTGCGGCTGCGCGGCGGCGGCGGGCGGGTTGGCCGGGGTGGCGCGGCCGTCGGAGCGGGAGGCGGCGGACTGGCCGCTCAGGGAGCGTTCGGGGGCGTCGTCCCCGGCGGCGTGCGCGTTGCCGGGGGCGGAGTCGCTGTCGGCGACCACCTGACCCGCGACGACGACGGCCAGCACGGTGGTGACGGCCGCCGCGGCCATCCCGGTGTACGTACGGATCCGCCCGCCCCGGACCGGCGCGGACGGCTCGGCGGCCCCGGAGCCCGCGGGGGTCTCGGGTGCCTGGGGCCGGCGCGGACCGGGCACCCGGCGGTGGGAGCCGGTGGAGGTCAGGGGGTCGGGCGCGGGCGGCGGGGGCGCCACCGTGACCCGGGGGAAGCCGACGGCGGGGGTGCCGAAGGCCGGGGTGTCGGTGTCCCGGGCGGGCATCCCGGCGTCGCGCACGGGGATCCGGGCGCCGCGCACGGGCGTGTCGGCGCCGCGCGCGGGCGGGGTGTGCACGGGCGGGGTGGGCGCGGCCGCGCGGGGGGCGCCGCGCCAGTCCCCGTGGACGGCGGCGGACGCGGGGGCGGGCTCCGCTCCCCAGGCCCCGCCGGGCTCGCGCTGCTCGGGGTGCCCGCCGGGGCGGGCACCGGGCGGGGCGGGACGGGCCGGCGGGGCGTAGCCCCGGTGGCTGACGGTGGCCTCGGCGCTCCGGCGCGCTCCGGGCGCGCCGTCGAACACCGGTCCGGGTGTGAAGGGCTCGGGCTCCGGCTCCGGCGGCGCGGCCTCCGGCCGCGGACGGGCAGGGGCGGAGTCCTTGCGACTATGTCGTCCCACGGTTCAGCCCTTGCTGTCTTCGGTGTTCCGGTCGGTGTCGTGCAGCAGCTCCCGGAAGGCGGCGGCCACCACCTCGGGGTACTCCATCATCGCCACGTGGCCGGCCTCGGGCAGGCTCAGCAGTCTCGATCCGCGGAAGGCCGCGGCGGCCCTGCGCGCCATCCGGTACGAGACCAGCTGGTCCCGGCCGCCGTAGACCAGCAGCGTCGGCGCGAGCACGCGCCCGGCCTGGCGCCACAGTCCGTGCTGGCCACCGAGGGTGTAGGCGTCGACGATCCCGCGCGAGGAACGCGTCATCGCCTCCCAGAAGTACGGCAGCTCCATCCGGCGTCGCATCTCCTCGACGGCGGCCCGGAAGCCTTCCTCCGTCACCCGTGAGGGGTCTCCGTAACAGAGGCCCGTCACCCCCAGGGTGCGTTGTTCGGCGCTCAGGCCCCGGGTGAGGCGGACGAGCAGGGGTGCCGCGCCCGGTACGGCGAGCAGGGCGGTGGGCACCGCCGACCACTGCACGCGCAGCTCGGGCAGCGCGGGCGAGACCAGGGTCAGGGTGCGCACCAGGTCGGGCCGGACCGCGGCGACGCGGGTGGAGACGGCGCCGCCCAGGGAGTTGCCGAAGAGGTGGACGGGGCCGCGCCCGGCGGCGTCGAGGTGGCGGATGACCGCGCGGGCGAGTCCGGTGACGGAGTAGTCCCGGTCGGCGGGCGGCGGCGACCAGCCGAAGCCGGGCAGGTCGACGGCCTCGCCGTCGACGCTGTCGGCCAGCCGCTCCATGAGCTCCGACCAGTTCTGCGAGGAACCGCCGAGTCCGTGCACGAAGAGCGCGGGCGGCAGCCCTTCCCTCGTCGGTGGCCGGAAACGTACGTTCATCTCCAGGCCCGGCAGCGCGACGGTGCGCAGCTGCTCTCCTTCGGCCACCCGCGCGGCTCCCACCTGGGGGGTCGGCTCGACGGTGGACCGCACACCCGGCAGCTCGGTCGAAGACATGGGCCAATGTTACGAGACGATCACGCTCGCCCCCGTGTCTTCGCTTGTGTTGGCGGTCACAGGATCGTCTGGCGGCCTGCCCCCGATCCTCCTAGGCTCATAGGGAGGAGGACGAGGGAAGCGAGGGGAGCGCGATGACAGTCGATCCTGCGGAACCGGAGACCTTCCGCAAGGAGCTCCGGGAAACGCTCAACACCGAGGCGCCGGAGGCGGACGCCGCAGAGCAGGACATCGAGATCCAGCCGCAGGAGGACGATTCGCTCACCGACCTGGAGCCCCTGGAAGCCCCGGAGGCGGATGCCGCGGAGCAGGCGCGAGTGGTCCCGCTGGACGAGGACGACTACCGCTGACGGGCGCTGACCAGCGTGTCAGGGGTGTGTCCGGGTGGTCCGTACCGCGAGAAAACTCGGCTTGAACCCACCAGATTCGGTTACCGAAAAGTACGATGGCGGCGCGGCGCAGAGCGCACTGTGTTCTTAGAGAAAGTGGGAGGCGGCGTGACAGCCATCGAGCAGACCGAGGCAGCGCGTCCGCGGGGCACGCGACTGCCGCGCCGTGCCCGGCGCAACCAGCTGCTGGGCGCAGCCCAGGAGGTGTTCGTCGCGCAGGGCTACCACGCCGCCGCGATGGACGACATCGCGGAGCGCGCCGGGGTCAGCAAGCCGGTGCTGTACCAGCACTTCCCCGGCAAACTCGACCTGTACCTGGCGCTGCTGGACCAGCACTGCGAGGCACTGCTGGTGGCGGTGCGCACGGCACTGGAGTCCACCAGCGACAACAAGCTGCGCGTCGCCGCGACGATGGACGCCTACTTCGCGTACGTCGAGGACGAGGGTGGCGCGTTCCGGCTGGTGTTCGAGTCCGACCTGACGAACGAGCCCGCGGTGCGCGAGCGCGTCGACCGGGTCTCGCTCCAGTGCGCGGAGGCCATCTCGGACGTCATCGCCGAGGACACGGGCCTGTCGAAGGACGAGTCGATGCTGCTGGCCGTGGGCCTGGGCGGGGTTTCCCAGGTGGTGGCCCGGTACTGGCTGTCCAGCGAGAGCCCGGTCGCCCGTGACACGGCGGTGGGGCTGCTGACCTCGCTGGCCTGGCGCGGTATCGCCGGCTTCCCGCTGCACGGCACGGAGGGCTGAGCGGGCGGGGCCGGGCGAGGGGTCCGGGCGGGCGCCGGGGCCGGGCCCTGACCGGCCGCTGTTCGCTGCGAGCGTGTCCGCCACGAGCCGATCGCATCCCCTCACCGGGCTAATGTGGACCGGGTAACGGCGCGGCTGATCGCGCGAAACGGACCGTCGGAGGGACATAGCCGTGGAGGTCAAGATCGGCGTGCAGCACGCACCCCGGGAGATCGTGCTGGAGAGCGACCTGAGCGCCGAGGAGCTGGAGAGCGCCGTCGTCGCCGCACTGTCCGGCACGGCGCCGCTGCTGAGCCTGACCGACGTCAAGGGCCGCAAGGTCCTCGTGCCGTCCGACCGCCTGTCGTACGTCGACCTGGGCGAGCCGAGCGTGCGGAAGGTCGGTTTCGGAGCTCTCTGAGGCACCGGGAACTGAGGGGAACGGCCCGGCGGTTGACACCGCCGGGCCGTTTCCGTTTCTTCCGCTTCGGGTAGGACCGCAGTGACCCGGTTTGCCCTGACGTATGGGAGTGACCTGATGCTGCTGTTGGAGGCGATCGGCTCCGGCCTGCTGGGCCTCGCCCTGGCGGGCGCCGCCGTGCGCGTACTCGCCAAGCGGCTTCCGTCCACCAGAACGGTGCTGGTCAGCGGGGTGGCGGGGGCCCTGTTCGGGGCGTACCTCACCCACACCGCGCTCGGTCCGTGGCACAACACCGTGGCCGCGACCTGCCTCGGCGGGCTGGGCGTGTCGGCCGTCGTGCTCTCGCTGCTCCTGCGGCCGGCGGCGGGTTCCGGGCGCAGGTCCCGCAGGCCTCCGTTTTCGCTCCCGTCGCGGGGTTGAGCCGCGCTGGAGTCTGACCCGCGGCGCACACGCGCGAAGGCCCCGGCCGCCGCGGGGCTGCGCGGCCGGGGCCTTCGCCCGCGTACGGACGGGCGGGGCGGGTTCAGGCCGCGAGGCCGAGAGCCGCCATCCGCTTGGTGTGGGCCTTGGTGATGCGGGTGAACATCTCGCCGACGGCCGCCAGGTCGAAGCCGGCCGCCATCCCGTCGACGCCGCCGACCAGCATGGTGGAGAGCGCGTCGCGCTCGGCGACCACGCGCTGGGCCTGCGAGAGGGCCTCGCCCATGAGACGGCGGGCCCACAGCGCGAGCCGGCCGCCGCAGCGCGGGTCGGCCTCGATCGCGGCACGGACCTTCTCGACGGCGAAGCCGCCGTGGCCCGTGTCGTCGAGGACGCCGACGACCAGGGCGCGGGTGTCGGTGTCGAGGTGGGTGGCGACCTCGCGGTAGAAGTCGCTGGCGATCGAGTCGCCGACGTAGGCCTTGACCAGACCCTCCAGCCAGTCGGAGGGCGCGGTCTGGCGGTGGAAGTCGTCCACGCCCTTGGCGAAGGGCTCCATCGCCTCGGTGGGCTCGGCGTCGATCGCCGCGAGCCGGTCGCGCAGCCGCTCGAAGTGGTGGAATTCGGCGGAGGCCATCTTCGCGAGCTCGGCCTTGTCGCCCAGGGTGGGCGCGAGCTTGGCGTCCTCGGCGAGGCGCTCGAAGGCCGCGAGTTCCCCGTACGCCAGCGCGCCGAGCAGGTCCACCACGGCGGCGCGGTACTGGGGCGAGGCCGAGGCGGTCGCCCAGTCCTGGGCGGCGATGCCCTGCGCGCCGTCGGGCGCGCCGTCGTCGGCGGGAGATGCGTTTTCTACGGTCGACATGCTCCGCACAATAGCCCGCCGAAAGGCGACACGAACCACCTGCTCAGTCCACGTAAACGCGCCTACCCGGTGAATTCACCCGACACACCTGCGCGATTCCGGGGTACAGTGGTAATGCGCCTGCCGGAATGCTCGGCGGGCCATCCGAATGAGGATGCCCGGTCGGTGGCCCGATCGGCTCCAACCCGACCGCCCTCTGTGCGGTGCGTACGTCCATGCGTACCACCTCCGCACGAGGGGCCCCCTCAGCGGCACGAGCGCTTGAGCGAAGGCTAGTGGTCCCGCGCAGCTTCGTACGACCTGCCCGAACCTGGGTGGGCGCAGTACTGCAAGCCCGGCACGGTACGACCCCCCTCGCCGCCTCGCGCCGCGTCTCACAGAAGAGGCAGCACCCTGACTACGTTCCGAGACCTCGGGATCTTTCCCGAGACGGCCGAGGCCCTTGAGGCCGTCGGCATCGTGTCCCCCTTCCCGATCCAGGAGATGACCCTCCCCGTCGCCCTCTCCGGCACGGACGTCATCGGCCAGGCCAAGACCGGCACCGGCAAGACGCTGGGCTTCGGCCTCCCCCTGCTGGAGCGGGTCGTCGTCCCCGCGGACGTCGAGGCCGGCCGGGCCACGCCCGAGCAGCTGACCGACGCGCCGCAGGCCCTCGTGGTGGTTCCCACCCGCGAGCTGTGCACCCAGGTCACCAACGACCTCCTGACCGCGGGCAAGGTCCGCAACGTCCGCGTCCTCGCCATATACGGCGGCCGCGCGTACGAGCCCCAGGTCGAGGCCCTCAAGAAGGGCGTCGACGTGATCGTCGGCACCCCGGGCCGCCTCCTGGACCTGGCCGGGCAGAAGAAGCTGGACCTCTCCCGCGTCAAGGCCCTCGTCCTGGACGAGGCCGACGAGATGCTCGACCTGGGCTTCCTGCCCGACGTCGAGAAGATCATGGGCTACCTGCCCGCGAAGCGTCAGACGATGCTGTTCTCGGCCACCATGCCGGGCGCCGTCATCGGTCTGGCCCGCCGGTACATGACCCAGCCGACGCACATCCGCGCCGTCTCCGAGGACGGCGAGGGCGCGACCGTCGCCAACATCAAGCAGCACGTCTTCCGTGCGCACAACATGGACAAGCCGGAGCTGGTCTCCCGCATCCTGCAGGCCGAGGGCCGTGGCCTGGCCATGATCTTCTGCCGCACCAAGCGCACGGCGGCCGACATCGCCGAGCAGCTGGAGAAGCGCGGCTTCGCCTCCGGCGCCGTCCACGGCGACCTGGGCCAGGGCGCGCGCGAGCAGGCCCTGCGCGCGTTCCGCAACGGCAAGGTCGACGTGCTGGTGTGCACCGACGTCGCCGCGCGCGGCATCGACGTCGAGGGCGTGACCCACGTCATCAACTACCAGACGCCCGAGGACGAGAAGACCTTCCTGCACCGCGTGGGCCGTACCGGCCGCGCGGGCAACAAGGGCACCGCCGTCACCCTGGTCGACTGGGACGACATCCCGCGCTGGCAGTTGATCAACAAGGCGCTGGAGCTCGACTTCCACGAGCCCGAGGAGACGTACTCCACGTCCCCGCACCTGTACGAGCAGCTGAACATCCCGGCCGGCACCAAGGGCATCCTGCCGCGCGCCGAGCGCGTGCGGGCCGGCCTGAAGGCCGAGGAGCTCGAAGACCTCGGCGAGACCGGCGGGCGCGGTGGCCGTGGCGGCCGCGGCGCGGCCGCTGCCGCCGTGGTGACCGAGGAGCGTCCCGCGCGTACCCGTACGCCGCGCCAGCGCCGCCGCACCCGTGGTGGCGAGGAGCTGGGCGACACGGCCGTGGCCGCCCCCGCGGCGGCTCCGGCCGCCGAGGCCCCCTCCGCCCCTGGCGCGCCCGCCGCCGACGAGCCGCGCCGCCCGCGCCGCCGCCGCACCCGGGTCGCCGCTCCGGCCGTGGTGGCCGAGGCCGCCGTGGTCGAGGCCCCCGTGGCCGTCATGGTCGAGGCGCCCGTGGCTCCGGCCGTCGTCGAGGTCCCGGCTCCGGCCGTGTCCGAGGAGACTCCGGCCAAGCCGAAGCGCACCCGGACCCGCAAGCCCACGCAGACCCCGGTCGCGCCGCTGGCCACCGCCGCCCTCGTGGTGGAGGAGGCTCCGGTGAAGGTGCGTCGTCCCCGCAAGGTCGCCGCTCCCGCCGTGGACGAGCCGGACTTCCAGATGGCCCCGCCGGTGGAGCCCGTCAAGGCCCGCCGCACCCGGGCGCCGCGCAAGGCCGCCGAGGCGCCCGTCGCCGCGGTGACCGAGGAGGCCCCCGCGAAGCCGAAGCGCACCCGGACCCGCAAGGTCGCCGAGGCCGCGCCGGTCACCGAGGCCGCCGCCGAGGCTCCCGCGAAGCCCAAGCGCACCCGGACCCGCAAGGTCGCCGAGGCCGCGCCGGAGGCGTAGGGCTCACACCCTCACGACGGCCCCGGCCCCCTTCCCAGGGGGCCGGGGCCGTCCTCGTACCCGGGCCTACGGGCCGGTAACCTCGGGGCCATGAGCAAGCCGCCGCGCCTCACCCTGCCGCCCGCCGCCCGCGCGTACCGCCTGACGACCGACCGCGGCGCCTTCGCCGTGCACGAGGCCGGTGAGCCCGTGCTCGGCACCGCCCTCCTGCTCCCGGGCTTCACCGGCAGCAAGGAGGACTTCATCGCCCTGCTGGAGCCCCTGGCCGCGGCCGGCTTCCGGGTCCTCGCCGTCGACGGGCGCGGCCAGTACCAGACCCCGGGGCCGCGCGAGGAGTCCGCGTACGGGCTCCAGGAGCTGGGCCGGGACGTCCTGGCGCAGGCCGCGGCGGCCGGCGGGGGGCCGCTGCACCTGGTCGGCCACTCCCTGGGCGGCCTGGTCGCCCGCGCGGCGGTGCTGCGCGACGCCTCCCCCTTCGCCTCCCTCACCCTGATGAGCAGCGGGCCGGGCGCGATCGCCGAGGAGCAGCGGGCGCGTACGAAGCTGCTGGTCGCGGCCTTGGAGGCGATGCGGGAGGACATGCCGGGGGTGTGGGAGGCGATGCGGGCCCACGATCCCGAGGACGCGGTTCCCGACGCGCCGGAGCTGGCGCGGTTCCTTCGCGAGCGCTGGCTGGGCACCGTACCGGAGCAGCTGATCGCCACGGGGCGGGTGCTGATCTCGGAGCCGGACCGGGTGGCGGAGCTGGCGGAGGTGCCGCTGCCGAAGCTGGTGCTGTCGGGGACGGTGGACTACGCGTGGCCGGTGCCGCTGATGGACGAGATGGCCGTCCGGCTGGGCGCGTCCCGGGTCCTGGTGGAGGCTGCCGAGCACTCGCCGAACGCCGAGAACCCGCAGGTCACAGCCGATTCTCTAGTGAGGTTTTGGCGATCCTTGAGCGCTCGGTAGTTAGCTAAGGAAAAAATTTCCTTAGCGTAGGGAATGTTTCTGGTGCACCACCCGTTGAACCCTTCGCAAGGAGAAAACCGACGAAGGGAGAAGCCATGCGCTTCGAGATTCTGCGCCTGAACGACGTCGACGGGTCCGCCGTGGACAGCACCGTCGTGGACGCGGCCTCCGTCAACCGGATCGTGCAGCAGGCCGCCGCGGTGGGCCAGCGCATTCTCATCCGGCCGGCCGAGACGGCGTCCTCCTGATGCTTTCGACGGCGCCCCCGCACCGAGGACGGTGCGGGGGCGTTCGCATGCGGTCTCAGGCGCCGTGCACGACCTGGAGCACACCGTTGATGATCTGCTGGACGGCGATGGCCGACAGCATCATGCCCGCGAGGCGGGTGACCAGGACGACGCCGCCGTCCTTGATGATCCGGATGATCACGAGCGAGTAGCGCATGGTCAGCCACAGCACCACGTGCATGGCGATGATCGCGCACCACACGGAGACCTGGCCGGTGAAGCCGTCGGCCTTCTGCACGGCCAGGATCACGGACACGATCGCACCGGGGCCGGCCAGCAGCGGCATGCCCAGCGGGACGAGGGCGACGTTGACGTCCTTGGTCTGCTTGGGCTCGTCCGTCTTGCCCGTGAGCAGGTCGAGCGCGATCAGCAGGAGCAGCAGGCCGCCCGCGATCATCAGCGCGGGGACCGAGACGTGCAGGTAGTCGAGGATCTGCTGGCCGCAGATACCGAAGACGGCGATGACGCCGAAGGCCACGCAGACGGCCTGCCAGGCCATGCGGCGCTGGACCTTGGCGGGGCGCCCCGAGGTGAGGGCGAGGAAGATCGGCGTGATCCCCGGGGGGTCCATAATCACAAAAAGCGTGAGAAAAAGGGATCCGAAGACGGCGAAATCAAACACAGTGATGCCTTGCAGGTGAGGGGTGTCGCGAAAAGAGGGGTGTGGGGAGGGCCGCGCGCCGCTCAGGCGCGGGCGGCGGATCCGCCGGCGCCCGGAACGGGGAAGGCCCCGGTGGCGCGGCGCGTGATCTCGCCGTAGATCTCGGGGTCGGTCGTGTACTCCCCGAGGCGGCAGGTCTTGCGGCTGCCGTGGTAGTCGCTGGACCCGGTGGCCAGCAGGCCGAGGTCGGCCGCGAGGCCGCGCAGCCGGTCGCGGGTAGCCGCGTCGTGGTCCATGTGGTCCACCTCGATGCCGTCCAGACCGGCGGCCGCGAGGGCGGCGATCGCCGACTCGGGCACGCACTCGCCGCGCTTGACGGCGGCGGGGTGCGCGAAGACGGTGACCCCGCCGGCCGCCTTGACCAGGCGGATGGCGTCGAAGGGGTCGAGCTCGTGCTTCTCGGCGTAGGCGCGGCCGCCGTCGGCGAGCCAGTCCGCGGTGAACGCGTCGGAGACGGTGGGCACCACGCCGAGCTCCACCATGGCGGTGGCTATGTGCGGGCGCCCCACGGAACCGGCGCCCGCGATCCGGGCCACCTGCTCCCAGGTGACGTCCACGCCGAGCGCCCGCAGCTTGCCGACCATGGCCTGCGCGCGGGGGGTGCGGTCGTCGCGCACGAGCTCGCGCTCACGGGAGAGCTCGGGCTCCTGCGGATCGAAGAGGTACGCGAGCATGTGCATCCCGACCCCGTCGAGACGGCAGGACAACTCGGCGCCGGTCACGAGCGTGAGGCCGGGCGGCAGGGCCGCGATGGCCTCGGCGTATCCCCCGACGGTGTCGTGGTCGGTCAGCGCGACGACGTCCAGCCCGGCGGCCGCGGCGTTGGCGACCAGCTCGGCGGGGGTGTCGGTGCCGTCCGAAGCCGTGGAGTGGGTGTGCAGGTCGATGCGCACAGCCGGGCTCCAGGGTTTGAACGGACGGGGACACTCCAGGGTACCTGTGCCCTGGGCGGGCGGCGTCCGTGCGCCTTGGGCGGGTCCGCCGCTGCGCGGGGCCGTCCCCTACCCGCCCTTCCACCATCCCCCAGACTCCGTCCGGGGGGACCCCCAACCGGGCTCCGCCCGGACCCCTTCGGGGGCTCCGCCCCCCACCCCCGCGCCTCAAACGCCGGCGAGGCTGGATGTGCCTGGCGGCGACTGGATTGCCCGGAGGGCAATTCCAGCCCCGCCGGCGCTTGAGGCGCGGGCGCGGAGCGCCGTGTGGTGAGCCGCGCCGGCGTCTGAGGCGGGAACGGTGGAAGGGCGGGTAGGGGACAGCCCGCGCAGCGGCACGCACCCGCAGACGACGGGCAGCGGCCCCGCCCAGCAGGCCGCCGGACGGAGTCCGGCGCAGCGGCGCGAAGCCGGAGAGGCCCGCCAGGGCCGAGCCGCGCGAGCGGCGCGTCAAGAAGGCGACAGGATGCGGGGGGTCAGTGCCCCGCAAGGGAGGAGTTCGACCTCCGAGCCCGCGTCGCGGAGATCGGTGAGGACGAGTTCGTCGTACATGAGGAGACCCGACTGCTCCGGCCAGACGATGGCCCACAGCCACAGCCCCCGCGCCTCGCCCGCGAACACCGCCCGGTCGTCCGGCGCCCCCGCGACGTGCCACAGCGGCGTCGGCCGCCCCGCCGCGACGACCTTGGCGTGCGGCGGGGCGGAGACCTTCATGTACGGGCCCGGGTCGGGGCCGTCGATGCCCGCGAAGCGGGAGCCCAGCCCCACGCCCAGTTCCTCCGCGATCAGCAGCAGCTCGCCTATGCCGCCCAGCGGCCCCGGCCCGGAGCAGGCCACGGCCGTGGCCCGGCCCCCGCTGCGGTCGTCACCGGCGGTCGCGACCCCGGTGAAGAGCCACCCCACGGGCAGTGGCCACGGCATCCAGACGGGCACCTGGGCCCGGTTCACCACCACGCCGAGACCCTCGACGCTCGGTGGGATGACAGGCTGTAGCGGATGGACGGCGCCGTGCACCGCGCACTGCCAGGAGTCGGCGAAAAGACCGGGCGCTCGGACCCGGCCACCGCACTTCGGGCAACTCGGTTCGCCCCTCATAAGAAGCACGCTCCTCCCCGCCCGGCGCGCCGTCAAGGCACGATCACCCGTCCGGATGTCATCCGTACCCGCGGGCGCGCCGGTCAGTCCAGTGCGACGGCCGTACGCAGAGGGTCCCGCAGATCGGTGCCGCGCGCGAGCCAGCGTTCCTGGAGGGCCGCCGCGCCGTGCACCCGCTTCCACGCGGCCTCGTTCGCCGTCATCGGGAGGAGGGGCAGGAAGCGGACGGGGTCCATGGGCTCGTCCAGTGCGAGGTCCTCGACGAGTCCGCCCGGCTCGGCGACGAGGACCGAGCTGAACGCGGCCCCCTCCCACAGCGGTTCGCCCACGTCCAGGGAGGCGCCGGGGGCCACGATCAGCCCCTCCACCATCGGGGAGGCCGCCAGCACCGCGAGCGGGCGCAGGAGTTTGTCGGTCGGGGCCAGGCCCGCCCGCACGGTGAGCACCAGCTCGGCGCGCGGGCCGCGCACCGGGTCGGCGACCACGGCGGTGGGGTCGGTCATCGGGTGTGCGGACATCCCGAGGGTCGCGTACCGGACGAGGTCGCCCTCGGCGAAGCGGAGTACCTCGATGCGGTCGGTGCCCAGGAAGGTGACGGCGGCACGGGCGTCGGGTTCGCCGAACGCGTTGCGCAGCCGGGCCTCGACGAGGGCCAGAATTTCTGCCATGGAGCGAGCATAGAACTCCTATCCCCCGGGTAAAGGGCGGGTCTTGACCATCCGTCGGCTGATAGTGTTGACAGCTGGTCGGGGCCGCACGCAGAAGCGATGTTTCGGTGCTCCGGCGACAGGACGTCCCTCACGGGGGACCGGCCGGAGGAGGTGGGGCTGCGATGGATCGAAGTCGATCGTGCAGTACCGATCGCTCTTCCGCTTCTGTGCAGGGTGCGTCCCGCCCCCTTTGATCTTCTGATCAGCAGAAGAGCGACGGCAGAACTTCCGTCCTCCCGTCCTGTTTCCCTCCATCCGCCCGGGTCTGCCCGCCCGCGCTCCCGGAGGGCCTCCCACCCGTACGGTCCGCAGCCGTGCGCGCGAAGGAGCCTGCCATGTCGATGCTGCCCTACCTCCGTGCCGCCGTCCGTCCGTCCCTGCGCCGGGCCACGCCCGTCCAGCCCGGCTACGACGCCACCCGCGACCCCTCCGCCAGCAGCGCGGTGGTCGACTGCGCCGTGTACCGCGACGGCCGGCGCGACCCCCTGGAGCCGGGCCGCGGCTGCCTGACGCCGCGTGAGGCGCTGCGCCGGGTCCGCGAGGGCGGCGGCTTCGCCTGGATCGGGCTGCACGAGCCCACCGAGGCGGAGTTCGCGGGGATCGCCGCCACCTTCGGCCTGCACCCCCTGGCCGTGGAGGACGCGGTGCACGCGCACCAGCGGCCGAAGCTGGAGCGCTACGACGACACGCTCTTCACCGTCTTCAAGACGATCCACTACGTGGAGCACGCCGAACTCACCGCCACCAGCGAGGTGGTGGAGACCGGCGAGGTGATGTGCTTCACCGGCCCCGACTTCGTCATCACCGTCCGCCACGGCGGCCAGGGTTCCCTGCGCAGTCTGCGCCACCGCCTCCAGGACGACCCGGAGCTGCTCTCGCGGGGCCCCTCGGCCGTGCTGCACTCGATCGCCGACCACGTGGTCGACGGCTACATCGCCGTGGCGGCGGCGGTCCAGGACGACATCGACGAGGTGGAGAGCGCGGTCTTCGCCGCCCCCGCCAAGGGCGTCAGCCGGGGCGGCGACGCGGGCCGGATCTACCAGCTCAAGCGCGAGGTGCTGGAGTTCAAGCGGGCGGTCTCCCCGCTGCTGCGGCCGATGGAGCTGCTGAGCGAGCGGCCCATGCGGCTGGTGGACCCGGACATCCAGAAGTACTTCCGCGACGTGGCCGACCACCTCGCACGGGTCCACGAGCAGGTCATCGGCTTCGACGAGCTGCTGAACTCGATCCTCCAGGCGAACCTGGCGCAGGCCTCCGTCGCCCAGAACGAGGACATGCGCAAGATCACCTCGTGGGCGGCGATCATCGCCGTGCCGACGATGATCTGCGGGGTGTACGGGATGAACTTCGAGCACATGCCGGAGCTGCACTGGCGCTACGGCTACCCGATGGTGATGGTCGCGATCGTCGGCAGCTGCTTCGCCATCCACCGGACACTCCGCCGCAACGGCTGGCTGTAGGCACCCCGGGGCGGACCCCCTAACCTGTGCGCATGACTCTCAGCGCACTCGACCTGGCCCTCGTCGAGGAGGCCTCCAAGAAGTCCGGCCTGATCTGGGTCCGCGGCGCGGGCGCCGACCGGGCCCTGTGGCACGCCTGGGTGGACGGAGCGGCGCACGTGCTCGGCGACGGCCCCGGCGAGCAGCCCTTCCCGGGCCTCACCGACGGCGCCGCGGCCGAGGTGACGGTGCGCAGCAAGGACAAGGGCGGCCGGCTCGTCGCCTGGACGGCGGCCGTACGGGAGCTCGTGCCCGGCAGTGAGTCGTGGGAGGCCGCCGTCGCCGAGCTGAAGGGCAAGCGGCTGAACGCGCCCGACTCGGAGCGGATGACCGAGCGCTGGGCCCGCGAGTGCCGGCTGCTGCGCCTGGAGCCCGTGGCGGTCGCCGACGGGCTGCCCGACGGGTCGCTGGCCGCGGCTCCGCTGCCCTCCCCGGCGGTCACGCGCCGGCCCGTACCGGCGGGGCTGCCGAAGCTGCTGCTGAAGCGGAAGAAGGCCAAGCGCTGACGCGGGCCCGGTGAGGGAGCGGGCTCAGCCGGAGCCGGGGTCGGAGCCCTGGCCCGAGCCCTGGCTCTTGGACGGGGACGGGCCGCCGGTGCCGCTCCCGGTTCCCGAGCCGGATCCCGATCCGGTGCCCTTGCCCGTACCGGTTCCCGTACCCGTACCCGTGTCCTTGCCGTCCTTGGTGGTCGGCAGCTGCGAGCCGTAGTCCACGGTCTGGTCCTGCGCCGGTGCCTCCAGCGGGAAGGGCTTCCCCCATTCGGAGAGCTCCACCCGGCCCGCGCCGCCGGCACGTTCCATCAGCAGCGGGTACGGGGTCCCCTCCAGGGACACCGTCAGCTTGCCGCTCTTGCCCGCGTCCGCCGAGATCGGCACCGCGCGGGTGTGCCCGACCGTGGTGTAGGCGCCCTTGGTGAGCTTGCCCTGGAGGCCCAGCAGCCCGTCCAGCAGCACGTGCATGTCGGTGAACCCGCGGAACTGCTTGTACGAGGGGTCGTTCTCCGGCACCTTCACGTACTTGTCGCCGAGCTTGCCCGCCGAGTCCGACTTCCCCCAAAAGGCCGCGCCGGCCTTCAGGTAGAGCTGCTCGCCGACCCGCAGCAGCTGGAAGGTGTCGTTCTGCGACTTCACCTCGCCGGAGCCGCCGTCGGCCTTCAGCCGCATGTCGAGGGTGAAGGTCTTGCCCCCGGTGACCAGGCTCCCGGACAGGTGCACCGAGCTCGCGGCGGTGGCGGCTGCCTTCGACTGGCCCTCGATCTTGTCCGCGCCGAGCTTGCCGATCCCGTTCGTGCCCTTGTCGGGGTCCTCCGCCTTGCCGCCGCAGCCCGTCGCGGTGACGGCGAGACCCGCGCACAGGACACCGGCGAAGGCGGCCCGGCGCAGCCGTGCGGCGGGGGTGTAGGGGGTCACGGGCAGGTGCCTCTCGTCGGGGGTCTGCGGGCAGCAGGCAGCGTACCCGCCGCCGCGCACACGCCCACGGGACCCCCGGGCGGACGGCCCCACCAGGACGCCTTCCCGCGGCACGGGCTAGCCTGAGGCACGGCAGGACCGGTGATGGACGCTCTAGGAGGCGCTCGGATGGCTGCAGGCGCCCCTCGGATCTTCGTCTCGCATCTGTCGGGTGTGCCCGTCTTCGATCCCAACGGCGACCAGGTGGGCCGCGTCCGCGACCTCGTCGCGATGCTGCGCGTCGGCGGCCGGCCGCCCCGGCTGCTGGGTCTGGTGGTGGAGGTCGTCAGCCGCCGCCGGATCTTCCTGCCCATGACCCGGGTGACGGGCGTCGAGTCCGGACAGGTCATCACCACCGGCGTGATCAACATGCGGCGCTTCGAACAGCGCCCGACCGAGCGGCTGGTCCTCGGCGAGCTGCTGGACCGCCGGGTGACGCTCGTGGCCACCGGCGAGGAGGCCACCGTCCTGGACGTGGCCATCCAGCAGCTCCCGGCCCGCCGCGACTGGGAGATCGACCGGATCTTCGTCCGCAAGGGCAAGGGGGGCGCGCTGCGCCGCCGCGGCGAGGCCCTCACGGTCGAGTGGTCGGCGGTGACCGGCTTCTCGCTGGAGGAGCACGGACAGGGCGCCGAGAGCCTGGTGGCGACGTTCGAGCAGATGCGTCCCGCCGACCTGGCGAACGTCCTGCACCACCTGACGCCGAAGCGGCGCGCCGAGGTGGCCAACGCCCTCGACGACGACCGCCTCGCCGACGTCCTGGAGGAGCTCCCCGAGGACGACCAGGTGGAGATCCTCGGCAAGCTGAAGGAGGAGCGCGCCGCCGACGTCCTGGAGGCCATGGACCCGGACGACGCCGCCGACCTGCTCTCCGAGCTGCCGGAGGAGGAGAAGGAGCGGCTGCTGACCCTGATGCAGCCCGACGACGCGGCCGACGTGCGGCGCCTGCTGTCGTACGAGGAGAACACCGCGGGCGGCCTGATGACGACCGAGCCGATCGTGCTGCGGCCGGACGCCACGGTCGCCGACGCGCTGGCCCGCGTACGCAAGTCGGACCTGTCGCCGGCGCTGGCGGCGCAGGTGTACGTGTGCCGTCCGCCGGACGAGACGCCGACGGGCAAGTACCTGGGGACGGTGCACTTCCAGCGGCTGCTGCGGGACCCTCCGTTCACCCTGGTCAGCTCGATCGTGGACACCGACCTGCCGCCGCTGCGGCCGGACGCCTCGCTGCCCGCCGTGACGAGCTACCTGGCCGCGTACAACATGGTCGCGGCGCCCGTCGTCGACGAGAGCGGCTCGCTGCTGGGCGCCGTCACCGTCGACGACGTCCTGGACCACCTGCTGCCGGACGACTGGCGGGAGACGGACTTCCACTCCGAGGAGGCCGTGCGTGGCCACTGAGCGGGGCCGCGGGGACGCGGCGCGCGAACGGCGCCGGGAGCGGCGCGAGCATGCCCGTGACGGGCTCTCCGAGCGGCTGGAGGAGGCGGCGGAGCGGTTGCGCACCGAGCGGCCGGAACGTTCCTCCGAGCGGGCGAAGGCCAGCGTCGCCCTGGGCGCGAGCGCGCTGGCGCGTCCGCGCGTACGGCTGGACCAGCCGCGCCCGGCGCGCCGCAGGCTGCTGCCCGAGTACGACCCGGAGGCCTTCGGGCGGCTGTCGGAGCGGGTCGCGCGGTTCCTCGGCACGGGCCGGTTCATCGTCTGGATGACCCTGGTCATCGTGGTGTGGGTGCTGTGGAACATCTTCGCGCCCGACCACCTGCGCTTCGACCAGTACCCCTTCATCTTCCTGACCCTGATGCTGTCCCTCCAGGCCTCCTACGCCGCCCCGCTGATCCTGCTCGCGCAGAACCGGCAGGACGACCGGGACCGGGTCAACCTGGAGCAGGACCGCAAGCAGAACGAGCGCTCCATCGCGGACACCGAGTACCTGACCCGCGAGATCGCGGCGCTGCGCATGGGCCTGGGCGAGGTCGCCACGCGCGACTGGATCAGGTCCGAGTTCCAGGACCTGATCAAGGAGATGGACGAGCGGCGGCTGTTCCCAGGCGAAAGTGACGAAGGCGACCGCTGACGGCCTTTCCTGAGCCGTGCTACCGAGCCGTACCATCGGGGCATGGCTACCGACACAAGCTCCGCCGCCGACGCCGCCGCGCCCGAGCAGGACGCGATCCTGGACGCGCTGTCGACGGTGAACGACCCCGAGATCCACCGTCCGATCACCGAGCTCGGCATGGTGAAATCGGTGGAGATCGGCGAGGGCGGCGCCGTCGCCGTCACGGTCTACCTGACGGTGTCGGGCTGCCCCATGCGCGAGACGATCACCAAGAACGTCACCGAGGCCGTCGAGAAGGTCGCGGGCGTCAGCTCCGTCGCCGTCACCCTCGACGTGATGAGCGACGAGCAGCGCAAGGACCTGGCGGCCACGCTGCGCGGCGGCACCGCCGAGCGCGAGGTCCCCTTCGCCAAGCCCGGCTCGCTGACCCGCGTCTACGCGGTCGCGTCCGGCAAGGGCGGCGTCGGCAAGTCCTCCGTCACCGTCAACCTCGCCGCGGCGATGGCCGCCGACGGCCTGAAGGTCGGCGTCGTCGACGCGGACATCTACGGCCACAGCGTGCCGCGCATGCTCGGCGTCGAGGGCCGCCCCACCCAGGTCGAGAACATGATCATGCCGCCGTCGGCGAACGGCGTGAAGGTCATCTCGATCGGCATGTTCACCCCGGGCAACGCCCCGGTCGTGTGGCGCGGGCCGATGCTGCACCGCGCGCTCCAGCAGTTCCTCGCCGACGTCTTCTGGGGCGACCTGGACGTGCTGCTGCTCGACCTGCCGCCGGGCACCGGCGACATCGCGATCTCCGTCGCCCAGCTGGTGCCGAACGCCGAGATCCTCGTCGTGACCACCCCGCAGCAGGCGGCGGCCGAGGTAGCCGAGCGGGCCGGCTCGATCGCCGTGCAGACCCACCAGAAGATCGTCGGCGTCGTCGAGAACATGTCGGGCCTGCCCTGCCCGCACTGCGACGAGATGGTCGACGTCTTCGGCTCCGGCGGTGGCCAGAAGGTCGCCGACGGGCTCACCAAGACGGTCGGCGCGTCCGTGCCGGTCCTCGGCAGCATCCCGATCGACGTACGGCTGCGCGAGGGCGGCGACGACGGCAAGCCGGTCGTCCTCTCGGACCCGGACTCCCCGGCCGGTGCGGCGCTGCGCGCGATCGCGGGCAAGCTGGGCGGCCGCGCCCGCGGCCTGTCGGGCATGTCGCTGGGGATCACCCCGCGCAACAAGTTCTGACGCGGGGCTCCGGTACGGAGCCCGGCACGGAAGGGCACCGCCGCCGGCGGTGCCCTTTCCCGTATCCGTCTGCCCGTACGCGTCTGGCCGTACGGGTCTACTCGTACGCGCCCAGGTCGGCGATCGCCGAGAACCCCAGCCCGTACGCGCTCATCCCGCGCCCGTACGCGCCCAGGTGGACCCCGCTCCCGGTGGAGCCGGCCAGCACCCAGCCGAACTCCGACTCGCGGTAGTGGAAGGGCGTCGGCTGCCCGTCCACCGGCAGGGACAGCGTCGACCAGTCGGGGCCCGCGAGGTCGTCGGCGAGCTCCCACGCGGCCTCGGTCTGCTGGTCCAGCCAGTCGTCGCGCAGGGTGTGGTCCATCTGCTGCGGCCAGCTGTAGGACAGCAGGCCCGAGCCGGCCAGCCAGGCGGCCGAGGAGACCGAGGTGGCCTCCAGCACGCCGGTGCCGTCACCGCTGCGGCGCAGCGGGTTGCTGGCCACGGTGATGACCACCGCGAAGCGCTCCTTCTCCCCCGTCGCGATCTCGCCGCGCACGGACGGCTCGTCGCCGTGGCCGGTCGACCCGTGCTCCACGGTGCCGTCGGCGCCCGCGGAGACCTGCATGAGCCAGCGGGGGCCGGTGAAGGCCCCGTCCAGCCCGTACCAGGGGAAGTCCGCCCTCAGGTACCCCTCCGCCGCCCGGCGGGCCGCCGGGACGGGTGCGGTGCCCTCCTGGGCCTGCCCCGGGGGCTGCTGCTCGGTCTGCGGGGGCGCGTCAAGGGCATCGGCGGGCTGCGTACCCACCCGGCTGCTGCGCGTCGTCTCCATCTGGGCGGCCTCTCGTTCCGTGGGGTCCGGAGCGGCCGGCCCCCCTCGGGCGTCCTGGGTCCGGACAGATGGAGGATAGCCATCCGACTCCGGATCGCCGGGCAGGCGGTGGCTCAGGTGGCGTCGGCGTCGAAGGGGGTACGGGCCTCGGGGGCCGGGGCGGAAGGCTTCTTCAGCAGGTCCGGACCGGTGCCCGCGGCGGGCGTGGCGGGGCCGGCGGGGGCGGCCGGAGCGGGAGCCGCCTCCTTGCTGTTGACCGCGTCGGTGACGTCGTTGAGCTCCTTGCGCAGGTCGAAGCTGCTGCGGATCTCCTTGAGGTCCTCGTTCTCGGTCAGCTGCTTACGGATGAAGGTCTTCGGGTTCAGGTCCTCGAACTCGAAGTCCTTGAACTCCGGTCCCAGCTCGGAGCGGATGTCCTGCTTGGCGCTGTCGGAGAACGAGCGGAGCTTGCGGATCATGCCGGAGACGTCCTGGATCACCTTCGGCAGCTTGTCCGGGCCGAAGATGAGGATGGCGAGCACCACGATCGTGACCAGTTCGAGTGCGCCTATGTCGTTGAACACCTTGCCGCTCCTCGGCTCTCTCCACATCGGGCCCGGACAACGGTACCCGCCGTTCCTTGCGGGCCCCTACGCCGGTGCGGTCCTCTTCCCGGATTCACCCGGGCGTCATGCGGTGTTCGGGTCAGGAACCGCTGGCCGAGCCGAGCTGCACTTCCAGCGTGCGCTCCGTGCCGTCGCGCAGCACGGTCAGGGTGAGGCGGTCGCCGGGGCGGTGGGCCCTGATCTTGATGATCAGCTCGTCCCCGCCGTGCACGCGGACCCCGTCCACCTTGGTGATCACGTCGCCCGCCCGGATCCCGGCGCGCGCCCCGGGGCCGTCGGCGGCCACCGACGGCTTCCCGTCCTCGCCCTTGGAGTCCACACGCGCTCCGTCCCCCCTGTACTGCATGTCCAGGGTGACGCCGATGACGGGGTGGGTGGCGCGACCGGTGCGGATGAGCTCCTCGGCGACCCGCTTGCCCTGGTTGACGGGGATGGCGAAGCCGAGGCCGATGCTGCCGCTCTGGCGGGTGCTGTCCTTGTCGTCGCCCTTGTCGGCGCCGCGGATCGCGCTGTTGATGCCGATGACGTGGGCGCGGGAGTCCAGGAGCGGGCCGCCGGAGTTGCCGGGGTTGATCGGGGCGTCGGTCTGGAGGGCGTCCACGTAGCTGACGTCGCTGCCGTCGCCCTTGTCGCCGCCCGCGGTGATGGGGCGGCCGGTGGCGCTGATGATGCCCGCCGTGACCGTGTTGGAGAGGTCGAAGGGGGCCCCGATGGCCACGACCGGGTCGCCGACCCGGACGTTCTCCGAGTTGCCCAGGGCCAGCGGGCGCAGGCCCCGGACCCCGGTCACCTTGACGACCGCCAGGTCGTAGCCGCCGTCGCGGCCGACCAGCTCGGCCGCGACGCTCTCGCCGGTGCTGAAGGTGACCGTTATGTTCTTGGCGTCGGCGACGACGTGGTTGTTCGTCAGGATGTGGCCCTGCTCGTCCAGGACGAAGCCGGTCCCGGTGCCGCCCCCGCCGCTGCCGCTGACGTGCAGGGTGACCACGCCGGGCAGGGCGGTGGCCGCGATGCCGGCCACGCTCTCCGGGGCCCGGTCCTTGTGGTCGGCTGCCGCCTGCGGGAGCTCCAGCCGGGTGTCGGCGCGCCGCTCGGCGAGGATGCCGAGGTAGCCGCCGACGCCACCGGCGAGGAGGGCGATCACCGAGCCGAGGACCACCAGCCGCCAGATGCCGGGGGCGCGGCGCTCCCCGCCGTGGTCCACCACGTGGAAGGGGCGGTCGGCCCAGGGGTCGTAGCGCGGTCCGGGGGCGGTGTCCGGCTCCCCGGTCCCGGGCCCCGCCGCGAAGTCCGCCCCGGAGGCCGTCCCGGAGTCCGGGACCTGCGGCGCGGTGCCGTCCGCCGGAGCGGAGGGCGCCGGATCGGCGGGCCGGCTCCACCAGGACGGAGCCGGACCGCTCCGCTGACTGTCGCGACTGTCGGACATGGACGCTCCCCGCAGGCCTGGCGCACCGCACGGCGGCGCATCTGCCGGAGATTCAACCAGGTGCCGCGCGCCGGCGGAGCCCCGGCTCCCGCCGGGGCTCCGCCGCGCGCCCTCAGCGGGCCAGCGAGGCCGGGACGGCGGTCGCCGGGACCGCGGTCGCCGCGGTGGGGGTCGGCGTGGGGAACTGCCCGGCCGGGACCGGGCCGGGGACGACGCCGGGGCTGGGCAGCCGCTCGCGCACGAAGGCGTCGGTCAGCGGGACCGAGGGGCCGGGCCGGGTGGCGGGGGCGTCGCCCCGCAGGTTCGGCTCGACCGGGTCCAGCGGCAGCGAACCTCCGAGCGCGATCGCGGCCAGCGACACGGCTCCCGCCGCGGCGAAGGCGAACCGGCGCCGGGGACGGCCGACGTCGTGGATGCGGAAACCCTCGCGCGGGGCGGCAGGGGCGGCGTACCCGAACGAGGCGAAGGGATCGGCACCCGGCGAACCGGCTCCCGGCGAACCGCCGGGAGCACCTCCCGGGGGCCCGGAGGCCCCGTCGGGACCTGCGCCCGGCAGACCGCCCGGCAGGCCCTGCAGGCGCGCCAGCAGTCCGGCGGACAGCGGCGGCGGGGCGCTCTCCACGAACAGGGTCTTCAGCCGGCGCTGCGCGTCGGCCTCGGCCTTGCACTTGGCGCAGGTCGCCAGGTGCGCCAGCACCCGCTCGCGCGCGTCGTGCTTCAACTCCCCGTCCACCAGGGCGGCGAGCCGGTCGCCCAGGTGCTGCTCGGCGGGGGACGGACTGACTCCGCTCACTCGGCTCCGCCCTCTCCCCCGGCGCCCGGGGCGCCCACCGCGACGCCCGCCAGGGCCCGCTGCTCGGCACGGGCCTCCGGGGACCGGTGCTTGAGCGCCTTGCGCAGGTGCGAACGGCCGCGGTGGATGCGGCTGCGGACGGTCCCGAGCTTCACGCCGAGCGTCGCGGCGATCTCCTCGTACGACAGGCCCTCGATGTCACACAGGACCACGGCCGCCCGGAACTCCGGGGCGAGGGTGTCCAGCGCCTGCTGCACGTCCGCGTCGAAGTGGGTGTCGTGGAGCACCTGCTGGGGGGACGGCTCCTTGCTCGGCAGCCGCTCGGCGGCGTCGTCGCCGAGGGCGTCGAAGCGGATCCGCTGCTTGCGGCGCACCATGTCCAGGAAGAGGTTCGTGGTGATGCGGTGCAGCCAGCCCTCGAAGGTGCCGGGGGTGTACGTGGACAGCGAGCGGAAGACGCGGACGAAGACCTCCTGCGTCAGGTCCTCCGCGTCGTGCTGGTTGCCGGTGAGGCGGTAGGCGAGGCGGTAGACCCGCGCGCTGTGCGTGCTGACGATCTCCTCCCACGTGGGAGGGGTCCACGCCTGGGAGCCCGCATCGGCGGCAAAGGTTGCGGTGGTGGCGGTGTGGAAGCGGTCAGCAATGTCGGTCACGGATTTCGGCTCACCCGCCGACCAGAAGAGACGTCTCAGTACGCCTCCACGATCCACAGGCGCAGCCGCACCTCCCCTATCGGCTCTGGTGGTGTCCAGTGGAGCCCCTACCATAGCCACCCCTCCCGTCAGCTCTGGATAAGCATTTTTGCAGTAACTTTGCACGGGTCTTGGGTCCCGGGCCGCCGATCTGCCCGCTGCCGTCCCCTCTATCCCGCCTCTGTTACTCCCAACGCCCGGTCCCATCTGCGGGTTCCCGACGTCAGCGGATACAGTCACCGTTGCGCCAACTATGGGGACAGGAGAGGGTCATTAGCGGCAACCGGCAGACGAGCTGGGCGTTCGCCGACGCGTTTGTCGCCGAGGACGACGCTCTGCGGTGGGCCCGCGACCGGTCCAGGGAAGCGGGCCTTCGGTCCGTCTCCCCCGGGACCGGGGCCGCGCTGCGCCTGCTGGCCGCCACCGCGGACGCCAAGGCGGTCGCCGAGATCGGCACCGGCACCGGGGTCTCCGGCATCCACCTGCTCCACGGGATGCGCCCGGACGGCGTCCTGACCACGGTGGATCCCGAGCCCGACCGGCAGGCCTTCGCCCGCCAGGCCTTCCGCGCCGCCGGTTTCGCGGGCAACCGCGCCCGGTTCATCCCGGGCCGCGCGCTGGACGTGCTGCCGCGGCTCGCCGACGGCGGCTACGACCTCGTCTTCTGCGACGGGGACCCCTCCGAGTCCCTGGACTACCTCGCGGAATCGTTGCGGCTGCTCCGCCCCGGCGGCCTGGTCTGCTTCGAGGGCGTCTTCTCCGACGGCCGCACGGTCGACTCCGCCGCCCAGCCGGTGGAGGTCATCCGGGTGCGCGAGCTGCTGCGCAGCGTCCGGGAGAGCCCGGCCCTGGAGGCGGCGCTCCTCCCGGTCGGCGACGGCCTCCTCTGCGCGGTACGCCGCTAGGCCGTCCGGGCCGTCCGGCGGCGCCCCGGGCCCGCCGCCGGGCGGTGCGGACGGCGCCCGCGGGAGGGTGCACGCAACACCGCCCCGGACGCGGGCAGCGGCCGGGGCGGTGCAGAGATCAGATGGTGCCGACGCTTCAGCCGACGACCTTCTTCAGGGCGTCACCCAGGGCGTCCGCTTCGTCGGGAGTCAGCTCGACGACGAGCCGACCGCCGCCCTCAAGCGGTACGCGCATGACGATGCCCCGCCCCTCCTTGGTGACCTCGAGCGGGCCGTCGCCCGTCCGCGGCTTCATGGCCGCCATGCTCGTTCCCCTTCCTGAAACCAGCTCATCGTCAGCCGACGGCCCCGTTCAGGCGCCTAGTACCCGGCATCGAACACATTGCTTCCCAGCCATTATCCCGCATGTCAGGACCCGATGACCAACATCGGCCGGGAACGCTTGCGCAACGCGCTCGACCAAAACCACTCATTTCGGGGAGCCGCCTGCGATACTTCGCCGCTGCTCCCCCCGGACGGGCTCCGCTTTGTTTGACGCACATCACACGCCCGCCCGCGGCCGAGTCCGCCATGCTGACCCTTGGACCGGCAGTACCGGCCGGTAGCCAAGCCCGCGACGAAGGGGGACCCCCGCCATGGCCGACAGCGTGCTCTACGAAGTGACCGACGGACTCGCGACCGTCACGATCAACCGGCCCGACGCGATGAACGCCATGAACACGGAGACGAAGGTCGCCCTGCGCGACGCGCTCCGGGCGGCCGGCGCCGACACCGCGGTACGGGCGGTCCTGCTGACCGCCGCCGGGACCCGGGCCTTCTGCGTGGGGCAGGACCTCAAGGAGCACGTCGGGAACCTGGCGGCGGACCGCGAGAGCGGCTCGAAGCTCACGATGAGCACCGTCTCCGAGCACTACAACCCGATCGTGCGGGCCCTGACGGAGATGCCGAAGCCCGTCGTGGCCGGGGTGAACGGCGTCGCTGCCGGAGCGGGCTTCGGCTTCGCGCTCGCCGCGGACTTCCGCGTCGTCGCCGACACCGCCTCCTTCAACACCTCCTTCGCGGGCGTCGCGCTGACCGCCGACTCCGGGGTGTCCTGGACCCTGCCCCGCCTGATCGGCGCCTCCCGGGCGTCCGACCTGCTGCTGTTCCCCCGCTCCGTCAAGGCGCAGGAGGCGTACGACCTCGGCATCGCCAACCGCCTGGTCCCCGCGGAGTCCCTGCACGCGGAGGCCGAGGCCGTGGCCCGCGCCCTCGCCGCCGGCCCGACCGTGGCCTACGCGGCCCTGAAGGAGTCCCTGGCGTACGGGGCCTCGCACTCCCTCTCCGAGGCCCTGGAGCGGGAGGACGTGCTCCAGACCCGTGCGGGTGCCTCCGAGGACCACTCCATCGCCGTCCAGGCCTTCCTCTCGAAGCAGCCGCCGCGCTACCTCGGCCGCTGACGCCTCACCCCTCGCGGGAGACGCAGCCCGCGAGGTGGTCGTTGACCAGGCCGCACGCCTGCATCAGGGCGTAGGCCGTGGTCGGCCCGACGAAGCGGATGCCCGCCTTCTTCAGGGCCTTGGCCAGGGCCGTGGACTCCGGGGTCACCGCCGGCACGTCGGCGGTGGTCCTCGGGGCCCGGCCCGGCTTCTTCGGGGCGTGGGACCAGACCAGCGCGTCCAGCTCCCCCGCCTCCCAGCCGGCCAGCACCTTCGCGTTGGTGAGGGTGGCCTCGATCTTGGCCCGGTTGCGGATGATCCCCTCGTCGGCCATCAGCCGTTCGGCGTCGGCCGGGCCGAACTCCGCGACGGAGGCGATCCGGAAGTCCGAGAAGGCCTTGCGGAACCCCTCGCGCCTGCGCAGGATCGTCAGCCACGACAGCCCCGACTGGAAGGCCTCCAGGCACAGCCGCTCGTAGAGGGCGTCGTCCCCGTGGACCGGCTTGCCCCACTCGGTGTCGTGGTAGGCCACGTAGTCCTCCGTGGAGAGCCCCCACGGGCAGCGCAGCCCGCCGTCCGGGCCGGCCACCGGCCCCGCGCCGCTCACCGCTCGTCCTTGTGGAGGTCGACCCGGTCCGCCGGGGCGGCCGGGGCGGCCGGCGCCTGGGCGCGCGCAGCGGTCAGCTCGGCGATCCGCGCGTCCCGCTCGGCGAGCTCCGCTCCGAGCCGGTCCAGCACGTCGTCCACCTCGGCCATCCGGTAGCCGCGCGGCGCGACCGGCAGCCGCAGGGCGTCGATGTCGTCCCGCACCACCGGCCGGCTCTCGGGCAGCGCGTCGGCCACCCGGTCCGGCTCCGCCTCGGGCAGTACGGCTTCCGCGCCTCCGCCGACCACCGCGAGGGTGACCGCGGTCACGACCACGACCAGCGCGATCAGCAAGAACCAGAACACGATCAACTCCCCTGAGAGACTCCGGCCACCAGGTTAAGGTCGCAGACGAGGCGCGAGGGTCGCCGAAGGAGGAAAGAGCAGGATGCTGCGACTGGGCAGGCGCGAGTTCGACCCCCACGAGCCGGTGATCATGGCCATCGTGAACCGGACCCCGGACTCCTTCTACGACCAGGGCGCGACCTTCCGCGACGAGCCCGCGCTGGACCGGGTGGAGCAGGCGGTCGCCGAGGGCGCCGCGATCATCGACATCGGCGGGGTCAAGGCCGGTCCCGGCGAGCACGTGGACGCGGCGGAGGAGGCCCGGCGCACGGTCGGCTTCGTCGCGGAGGTGCGCCGCCGCCACCCGGGCGTGGTGATCAGCGTGGACACCTGGCGGCACGAGGTCGGCGAGGCCGTGTGCGAGGCCGGGGCGGACGTGCTGAACGACGCGTGGGGCGGGGTGGACCCCCGGCTGGCGGAGGTCGCCGCGCGCCACGGGGCGGGCATCGTCTGCACCCACGCGGGCGGGGTGGAGCCCCGGACCCGGCCGCACCGGACCTCGTACGAGGACGTCATGGAGGACATCCTGCGCGTCACGGTCGGGCTCGCGGAGCGGGCGGCGGCGCTGGGCGTCCCCCGGGAGTCGATCATGATCGACCCGGGTCACGACTTCGGGAAGAACACCCGGCACTCGCTGGAGGCGACCCGCCGGCTTTCGGAGATGACGGACACCGGCTGGCCGGTGCTGGTCTCCCTGTCGAACAAGGACTTCGTCGGCGAGACCCTCGACAAGCCGGTCAAGGAGCGCCTGCTGGGAACGCTGGCCACCACGGCCGTCTCGGCCTGGCTCGGGGCCCAGGTCTACCGGGTCCACGAGGTGGCGGAGACCAGGCAGATCCTCGACATGGTGGCCTCGATCAAGGGCCACCGCCCCCCGGCCGTCGCCCGCCGCGGCCTGGCCTGAGGGCCCGCGCGGCCCGGGGGCCGCCGCGGCCGGTCCGTCCCCGTGCGGTCTCCCGCCCGGGGACGGTTCGGGAGCTACTTCCCGACTTCCTTCGTCACCAGCGCGATCGCCTCGTCCACGTCGTCCGTGACGTGGAAGAGGTAGAGGTCCTTCTCCGAGGCCTTGCCCTGCGCGATGACCGTGTTGCGCAGCCAGTCGATCAGGCCGCTCCAGTACTCCGTGCCGAACAGCACGATCGGGAACCGGGTGATCTTCTGGGTCTGCACCAGGGTCAGGGCCTCGAACATCTCGTCCAGCGTGCCGAGACCGCCCGGCAGCACCACGAACCCCTGGCTGTACTTCACGAACATCGTCTTGCGGACGAAGAAGTACCGGAAGTTCAGGCCGAGATCGACGTGCTGGTTGAGCCCCTGTTCGAAGGGGAGCTCGATGCCCAGGCCGACGGAGATGCCGTTCGCCTCGCGGGCGCCCTTGTTGGCCGCCTCCATCGCGCCGGGGCCGCCGCCGGTGATGACGGCGAAGCCGGCGTCCACCAGCGCGTGCCCGATCCGTACGCCCGCCTCGTACTCCGGCGAGTCCACCGGAGTACGGGCCGACCCGAACACGCTGATCGCGGGCGGCAGCTCGGCGAGCGTGCCGAAGCCCTCGATGAACTCCGACTGGATGCGCAGGACCCGCCAGGGATCGGTGTGCACCCACTCGGAGGGTCCGGCCGAGTCCAGCAGCCGCTGGTCCGTCGTGCTGCCCGCCTGGACCTGTCCCCGCCTGCGCAGCACCGGCCCGAGCTGCTGCTCCTCCGGCTTGCGACGGGACGAACCTTCAGGGTTGCCCATGATGTGCTCCCTCCTGCTGATCGTTGGATCAGGTTAGGCGCACGAAGGTGACGGCAGGTGGAATTCAGGAGGTCAGCCAGGCGCGGAGTCGTTCCTCGCAGTGCAGGATCGCCTTCGTCTCGACGCGTTCGTCGACCTTGTGGGCCAGCAGGGCGTCGCCCGGACCGTAGTTCACCGCGGGGACGCCCAGCGCGCTGAAGCGGGACACGTCCGTCCAGCCGAACTTGGGCATGGCGTGGCCGCCGACGGCCTCCATGAAGGCCGCGGCGGCCGGGTGGGAGAGGCCGGGGAGGGCGCCGGGGGACGAGTCGTCGACGACGAACTCGTCGATGTCGCAGTCGGCGAAGACCTCGCGCACGTGGGCCAGCGCGTCGGCCTCGCTGCGGTCGGGGGCGTAGCGGAAGTTCACCGTGACCGTGCAGCGGTCGGGGATGACGTTGTTGGCGACGCCGCCCTCGATCCGGACCGCGTTGAGGCCCTCGTGGAACTCCAGGCCGTCGATGACCGGCCTGCGGGGCTCGTACGCGGCCAGCTTCGCCAGGATCGGGCTCGCGGCGTGGATGGCGTTGGCGCCCATCCAGCTGCGGGCGGAGTGGGCACGCTCGCCCTTGGTGCGCAGCAGGACGCGCAGGGTGCCCTGGCAGCCGCCCTCGACTTCGGCGTCGGAGGGCTCCAGCAGGACGGCGAAGTCGCCGGTCAGCCAGTCGGGATGGGCCGCGGCGACCTTGCCGAGGCCGTTGAGGTCGGCGGCGACCTCCTCCTGGTCGTAGAAGACGAAGGTGAGGTCGCGGTTGGGCTCGGGGACGGTGGCCGCGATCCTCAGCTGCACGGCGACCCCGGACTTCATGTCCGTGGTGCCGCAGCCCCACAGGACGTCGTTCTCGTCCAGGCGGGAGGGCACGTTGTCGGCGATCGGCACGGTGTCGAGGTGGCCGGCGAGTACGACGCGCTCGGCGCGGCCGAGGTGCGTACGGGCGACGACGTTGTTGCCGTGGCGGTCGACGGTCAGGTGTGCGAGGCCGCGCAGCGCGTTCTCCACGAGGTCGGCGAGTGCCTTCTCGTCGCCGCTCACGGATGGGATGTCGACGAGCCGGGCGGTCAGCTCGGCAGCGTCCAGGGTGAGGTCCAGCTCGGATTCGGACATGGACCCGACCCTAACGCCCCGGGATGCGCCGGAACGGGGTCCGTCCGGTCACTGGACGCGTCGAACGCCTCAAGTACGGTGGGCCGCGTGTCCGAGACCGATCGCTCCCGTCCCCGCCGCCGCAGGCCGCTCCGCGTGGCCCTGGGTCTGGCCGTCCTGCTCGCGGTGGCCGGCTACTTCGCCGTGCAGCGGTCCTCCACCGGTGGTGGCGCCCCGTATTGCACGGTCACGGCGACCGGGGCCGGCGGCACTTCACCCGGCACCGTGCAGACGTACGAGATGACTCCCGAACAGGCCGCCAACGCGGCGACGATAGCCGCCGTCGGGATCTCCAAGGGGCTCCCGGACCGGGCGGTGACCATCGCGCTGGCGACGGCGATGCAGGAGTCGGCGCTGCGCAACCTCGACCATGGCGACCGGGACTCGCTGGGCCTGTTCCAGCAGCGGCCCTCGCAGGGCTGGGGCACCCCGGAGCAGATCATGGACCCGGTGTACTCGGCGGGGATCTTCTACGACCGGCTCGCCGAGATCAAGGGGTACACGCGGCTGCCGCTGACGGTGGCCGCGCAGAAGGTGCAGCTCAGCGGCTTCCCGCAGGCCTACGCGAAGCACGAGCCGGACGCGACGGTGCTGACGGCCGCCTTCGGCGAGAGCGCCACGCCGGCCACGCTGACCTGCTCGGGCCCGGCCCCGCAGCCGGGCGACCCGGAGAAGGTCCGCTCGGAACTGACCCGGGCCTTCGGCAAGGAGGCCCTCGGCGGTGCCCACGCCCCGGCCGCGGCGGGCCGCGCGAAGCCGGGCGCGGTCCCGGAGGCCGAGGTCTCCCTGCGGCTGCGCAAGGACGGCGGGCCGGGCGAGGCGCGCCGGGGCCGGGCGATGGCCCACTGGGCGGTGGCCCGTTCGAACGAACTGGGGGTCGCCCGGGTCTCGTACGGCACCTCGCGCTGGACCGCGGGCGACGACGGGGGTGCCTGGCGGCCGCGGAGCGCGGGCGGGACGGACCCGTACGACCCGGCACCGGACGAGGTGCGGATCTTCGTCGCCCGCCGGGGCTGACGCGGGAACCGGCCGTGCGTACGGGGCCTCACCCGTGCGGGGGTGTCCGGACGGCCGGGCCGGACGGGCCGTGAGCGGACGGAAGGCCTGGTGGGCGCGCATCCGATGCGTTTGTCGCGGAAGCCGATTAAACGATGCGTTACTGATCCTTTACCCGCCGGGTCCGCAACTCCACCCACCCCGGCAGCGGTTGTACACGGCGTACTCAGCCGCTACCGCTTAGGAGCATCATGTCCCTCCCCCTGACCAGCCGGATCGCCCGCGCCGCGCTTCTCCTCGCAGCCGGAACCGCTCCCGTGGTCGGTGCGGCCGGCGCGGCCAGCGCCGCGGGCCTGGAGTCCGTGCCGCAGCTGGGCTCGCTGACCGCGCCGGACGCCTCCGCCGCCACGCAGGCCGCGGACACCGTGGCCGGTGCCGTCCCGGCCGCCGCCCCCGCCGCCGCCGTGGCGGACGGTGCGGGCGGGATGCTGGGCGGGCTGCCGGTCGCCGGTCAGCTGCCGGTGAAGGACCTGCCGGTGAAGGACCTGCCGGTGAAGGACCTGCCCGTCGGCCAGCTGCCGGTGAGCACCCTCCCGCTGGGCGGGCTCCCGCTCGGGGGCTGACCCGCGGGGAACGCCGAAGGGGCCGGGAGTACGCACTCCCGGCCCCTTCGGGTTGCCGCGGGGCGGCGGGGCCTCAGCCCAGGCGCTTGACGGCGGCCTCGACCCGCTCGTCGGTGGCGGTGAAGGCCACGCGGACGAAGTTCGCGCCGGCCTCGCCGTAGAAGTCGCCCGGCGCGACCAGGATGCCCAGGTCGGCGAGGTGGGCGACGGTGTCCCAGCAGGGCTCGTCGCGGGTCACCCACAGGTAGAGGCTGGCCTCGCTGTGCTCGACGCGGAAGCCGTGCGCCTCCAGGGCCGTGCGCAGGGCCTCGCGGCGGGCGGCGTAGCGGCCGCGCTGCTCCTCGACGTGGGCGTCGTCGCCGAGCGCCGCGACGACGGCGGCCTGGACGGGGGCGGCGGTCATCATGCCTCCGTGCTTGCGGATCTCCAGCAGTTCGCCGAGGACGGCGGCGTCACCGGCGATGAACGCGGCCCGGTACCCGGCCAGGTTGGAGCGCTTGGAGAGCGAGTGGACGGCCACGATGCCCTCGTAGGAGCCTCCGCAGACCTCGTCGTGCAGGACGGAGACGGGCTCGGCCTCCCAGCCCAGTTCCAGGTAGCACTCGTCGCTGAAGAGCAGGATGCCGTGCTCGCGCGCCCAGGCGACGATCCGGATCAGCTCCTCCTTGGAGAGGACCTTCCCGGTGGGGTTGGACGGGGAGTTGAGCCACAGGAGCTTCACGCCGGCCGGGTCGAGCTCGGTCGGGTCGTCGTAGACCACCGCCTCGGCGCCGCACAGCCGCGCGCCGACCTCGTAGGTCGGGTAGGCGAGGCGCGGGTAGGCCACCTTGTCGCCGGCGCCGAGGCCCAGCTGGGTCGGCAGCCAGGCGACCAGTTCCTTGGAGCCCACCACGGGCAGGACGTTGCGGTGCCCGGCGGCGCTCGCGCCGAGCCGGCCGCGGAGCCAGCCGGTGATGGCGTCGCGCAGGGCGGGCGTCCCCCACACCGTCGGGTAGCCCGGGGAGTCCGCGGCGCCGACCAGGGCGCGCTGGATCAGCTCCGGGACCGGGTCCACGGGCGTGCCGACGGAGAGGTCGACGATGCCGTCCGCATGGGCCGCCGCCGTGGCCTTGTACGGCTCCAGCTTGTCCCAGGGGAAGGCGGGAAGACGGTCGGAAACTGCGGCCACGGTGGTCTCTGCTCTCTCTGAGGTGCGGGAAAACGGCTCGGTCCCGTGCGGCGGGAGTGCCGTACGGGACCGAGGGGCGCGTCTGCCGTGAACGGTCAGTGCTCGCCGTTGATGTCGGCGGGCAGTGCGGCGACGAAGGGGTGGTCCCGCTCGATCAGACCGAGCTTGGAGGCACCACCGGGCGAACCGAGCTCGTCGAAGAACTCGACGTTCGCCTTGTAGTAGTCCTTCCACTCCTCCGGGGTGTCATCCTCGTAGAAGATGGCCTCGACCGGACAGACCGGCTCACACGCGCCACAGTCGACGCACTCGTCCGGGTGGATGTACAAGGACCGCTGGCCCTCGTAGATGCAGTCGACGGGGCACTCTTCGATGCATGCCTTGTCCTTGACGTCGACACAAGGCTCCGCGATGACGTAGGTCACGCTCTCGTTCCTCCTCGGTAGGGCTTTCCATTCGCGCGGGAGCGCGGCGTCGTCGATGCCCGCACCTAGTATCTCCGTTCCCGGGCACGATCCGAACAGGAGGGGCGGACAGAGCTGTGGAAATCACTGCCGGTGGGCTGCTGGAGATCCGTATCACCCCGGCTGACGTGGGTAAACGAGTCTCTGTACGACGGGTGGAGGGCGAGGCCGGGGTACCCCCTGTCTTCTCCGACGCCGTCGGGGTTCTCACATCCTGGAACCAGGGTGTGCTGACGATCACACGCAAGGACGGCGTGTCCGTCCACATTTCGGAATCCTCGCTGGTAGCGGGCAAGGTCGTGCCCCCCGCACCGGCCCGTCGGCGGGGTCCGGCGGCCTCCTTCGAGGAGCTCGCGCGGGTCACGGCGCGGGCCTGGCGGCCGCTGGAGAGCGAGGCGCTGGGCGAGTGGACCCTGCGGGCCGCCGGGGGGTTCACCCGGCGGGCCAACTCGGTGCTCCCGCTCGGCGATCCCGGGATACCCCTGGACGGAGCACTCGCGCGGGTGAGCGCGTGGTACGCGGAACGCGGACTTCCGGCGTACGTGCAGGCGGCGACGGGCGCGGCCGGCACGCAGGAGCTGCTCTGCGCGGAGCTGGAGCGGCGCGGCTGGGTCAACGAGGTCTCCGCGGAGGTGCGGATCGGGGCGCTCGCGCCGGTCGGCGAGGCGGACGCGGACGAGTCGGTCTCGGCCGCCGTGACGCTGACCCGGACCCCGGACGAGGACTGGCTGGGCCGCTACGGCAAGGTCCGGGACCCGGAGCTGGCCCGGCGGATGCTGGTCGAGGGGCCGTCGGTGTGGTTCGCCTCCCTCGGCGGCGGGCGGGCCGTGGGGCGCATGGTGGTGGACGGGCGCTGGGCGGGCTTCGGCGCCGTGACGGTCGACCCCGGGTACCGGCGCCGGGGGCTCGCGACGGCCGTGATGGCGGTGCTGGCGCGGCGGGCGCTGGAGGAGGGCGCGTCGGCCGCGTGGCTGCAGGTGGAGACCGACAACCCGGGGGCCCGCGCCCTCTACGACGGGCTGGGTTTCGCCACCCACCACGCCTACCACCACTTCCGGGAGGGGGCCCGGTGAGCGCGGCGACGCGGGAGCAGTTCGCGGCGGAGGCCCGCGCCGAGCGGCCGGACCTGGCGCAGCTGTGCCTGCTGCTGGCGGCGGAGGCCGACCCGGCGCTCGACGAACGGGCCATGGACTGGGCGCAGATCGAGCTGGACCGGCTCGCGGGGATGCTTCCGTACGGGCTGCGGGGGGCGCGGGCGTGGGCCTCGGCGGTGACGGAGCTGCTCGGGGGCCGGATGGGCTTCCACGGCACCCCGGCCGACTACGACCGGCTGTCGTCCTCGCTGCTGCACGAGGTGCTGCGGCGTCGGCGGGGGCTGCCGATCCTGCTGTCGGTGGTGTGGCTGGAGGTCGCCCGGCGGGCCGGGGCGCCGGTCTACGGGCTGGGGCTGCCGGGCCACTTCGTGATCGGCTTCGGGGATCCGGAGGAGGGGGTCGTCGCGGACCCGTTCGCGGGCGGGGCCTCGCTGGGCGCGGGCCCGGCGGAGCTGGCCGCGGGGCCGCGGACGCCGGCCCGGACCCTGGACATCGTGCTGCGGATCCTGAACAACATCCGGGCGTGGGCCTCCTCGCGGCCCGAGCAGTCGGGGGTGGCGCTGTGGGCGCTGGACCTGGCGCTCCTGCTGCCGTCGCATCCGGCGAAGCTGCGGTACGAGCGGGCGCGGCTGCTGGTGGAGCGGGGGGCGTTCCGGGAGGGGGCGGGTGAGCTGGAGGCGTACGCGGAGGTGATGGACGCGGTGGACGCCGATGCGGCGGTCCGCATCCGAGCGGAAGCCGTCTCCGCCCGCGCCCTCCTGAACTGACCCTCCCCGCGGGCGGGAGCGGGGGCGAAGACGCCGCTGCGCGGGCTGTCCCCCACCCGCCCTTCCTCCGTTCCCGCCTCAGTCGCCGGCGCGGCTGGAAGATCCAGCCCCGCCGGCGTTCGAGGCGCGGGGGTCCGGGGGCGGAGCCCCCGCTAGAGCCAGCCCTTCTCGCGGGCCACGCGTACCGCTTCGGCGCGGTTGCGGGCCGCCAGTTTCTGGATGGCCGTCGAGAGGTAGTTGCGGACCGTGCCCTGCGAGAGGTTCAGGCGGGCCGCCAGTTCGGCGTTGGTCGCGCCGGAGTCCGCCTCCCGCAGGACCTCCCGTTCGCGGTCCGTCAGCGGGTTCGCGCCCTCCGCCAGGGCCGCCGCCGCGAGGGTGGGGTCGATGACGCGCTCCCCCGCCAGGACCCTGCGCACCGCGTCGGCGAGCTGCGCCGCCGGGGCGTCCTTGACCAGGAAGGCGGAGGCGCCCGCCTCCATCGCGCCGCGGAGGTAGCCGGGCCGGCCGAAGGTGGTCAGGACGACGATCTTGAGGGAGGGGAGGGAGCGTCGGAGTTCCGCCGCGGCCTCGATGCCGGTCATGCCGGGCATCTCTATGTCGAGGAGCGCGACGTTCACGTCGTGGCTCCGGGCCGCGGCGACCACCTCGTCGCCCCGCGCCACCTGGGCCAGCACCTCGATGTCCGGCTCCAGCCCCAGGAGGGCGGCGAGGGCCTCGCGGACCATCGACTGGTCCTCGGCCAGCAGGATGCGGATCGGTGCGGCTGGGGTCATGAGGAGGATCCTAGGGGGACCCGGGCGCACAGCCGGAAGCCGGTCTTGCCCGCGGGGCCCGCGGCCAGGCTGCCGCCGACCGCCTCCAGCCGTTCCGTCAGCCCGGTCAGGCCGTTGCCGTGGTTGCCGGGGCCGCCCGCGCCGTCGTCGCGGACGGTCAGTTCCATGACGGGGCCCGCGAGGGTCTGGCAGGCCTCCAGGGTGACGGTGCACCGCTTGGCCCCGCTGTGCCGGACGACGTTGGTGACGGCCTCGCGCAGCGACCAGGCCAGGGCCGACTCCGTCTCCTCCGGGAGTTCCCCCGGGGCGTCGGTCGGCAGGTCGGCCGTCACCCCCGCGGCCGTCAGGGCCGTGCGGGCCCCGGCCAGTTCCCCGGGGAGCGTGGGGCGCCGGTAGCCGCTGACGGCCTCCCGTACGTCGACCAGCGCCTGCCGGCAGACCTGCTCGATGTCCGCGACCTGCCGGGCGGCCCGGTCGGGGTGGTCCGGCAGCATCCGGCCCGCGAGTTCGCTCTTCAGCGTGATCAGCGACAGCGAGTGGCCCAGCAGGTCGTGCAGGTCGCGGGCCATCCGCAGGCGTTCCTCGTTGGCCGCGAGCTGGGCCACGGTGGCCCGGGCCTCCCTCAGCTGCGTGGTGGTGCGGAGCATCGCCTGGACGCCGACCATCGCGAATCCGCCCATCAGGGCCGGGAGCAGCAGCCCCACCAGGTAGTGGTCGCCGTCGGGCACCAGGAAGGCCGTCGCGGTGAGCAGGGCGGTGGCGGCGGGGACGGTCCAGCGGGAGTACTCCCCGGGCAGGGCGGCGCCCGAGGAGATGGCCACGTAGACGAAGAGGACGAGCCATTCGCGGCCCAGGGCCAGCGACAGGACGACGGCCAGGGCCGCGAGGACGCCGAGCGTGACCAGGACCCGGCCGAGGAAGACCCGGGGCCCGGCCCGCAGGGCGAGGATCAGGTACGCGGCGGCGAACGCGGCGAGGCCGAGGACCCCGAGGGTCCGGGCCCCGGCGCTGTGTCCGCCGCGGACCAGGTCGAGGACGGGGGCGCTGAGGTAGAAGAGCCACAGCCCCGTCCAGAACAGCTTCACGGCGTGCTGGCGGCGGTTCTCGGGCGGGATCCCGATGCGGACGCCGTCCCTCGTCCGCGTCGCGTCCCCGTGGTCGTCGACCGTCACTGCCATCTCTGCGTCACGCCTTCAGCGAGTCCTTGCGGTACAGCCAGGCGGCCGCACCGGTGAAGAGTACGAAGTACCCGGCGAGGATCGCCACGTCCTTGACGTGCGGTGCGCCGCCCAGCTCGATCGCCTGGCCCAGGCCCGCGTAGGCGTGGGTGGGCAGCCACTCGCAGATGTTCCGGAGCCACTGCGGGAAGGCCGCGGTGGGCATCCACAGGCCGCCGAGGATCGAGAGGCCGAAGTAGAGGAGCATCGTGATGGGGCGGACGTTGTCCCCGCTGGCGCAGTAGCCGATGGCCACGCCCAGCGCGGCGAAGACCAGGCTGCCGGCCCAGATCGCGAGGGTGAGGGCGAACCACTGCCAGACCTCGAACCGGACGCCCTTGGCCGCGGCGGCCACCCCGAAGACGACCAGGATGGCGGGCAGGGAGAGCACGCCCGCGCTGGCGGTCTTGGCGAGGACGTAGCCGCGGCCGGGCAGGGCGGTCAGGCGCAGCTGGCGGACCCAGCCCTTCTCCCGCTCCTTGGCGATGCGTTCGCTGTTGCCCACCAGGACGGCGGTCAGCGCGCCGAAGGAGGCCATGGCGACCATGTAGAAGGCGGGCATCGTCAGTTCGGTGCCCATGACCTTGGTGGTGCCGCTCAGGGTGCCGCCGAGCATCAGGAAGAGGGCGGCGGGGTACATCACGGTGAAGAACAGGTACTTCTTGTTGCGCAGGGCGCGGATCACTTCCAGCTTGATCAGCTGGTACGTTCCGGCGTTCATCGGGTGGCCTCCTCGGCCTCGGTGAGGGCGATGAAGGCCTGCTCCAGGCCGAGGCCCGCGACCTCCAGGTTCCGGGGGTAGAGACCGAGCGCGTACACGGCGTGCACGGTCGCGTCGGCGTCGCTCGACTGGAGCTTGACGGTGGTGCCGTGCCGCTCGAAGGCCGTCAGGGCGGGCAGGGCGCGCAGCACCTGCTCGTCGACGGTGCCGTCGAGGTCGAAGGCGACCCGGCGGGCGCCGGCCTTCGCCTTGATCTCGGCGGCGCTGCCGTCGGCGAGGAGCCGGCCCTTGTTGAGGACCAGTACCCGGTCGGCGATGGCGTCCGCCTCTTCCAGGTAGTGGGTGGCGAACAGGACCGTGCGGCCCTGGGCCGCCTGTTCCCGCATGGTGGCCCAGAAGGCCTGGCGGGCGGTGACGTCCATGCCGGTGGTGGGCTCGTCGAGGACGATCAGGTCGTTGTGGCCCGCGGTGGCGAGGGCGAAGCGCACGCGCTGCTCCTGGCCGCCGGAGAGCTTGTTGACCATGCGGGAGGCGATCTCGGTGATGCCCGCGCGGTGCAGGACCTCGTCCACGGGGTGCGGGCGGGGGTGCAGGGAGCAGCCGAGGGCGACGAGTTCGCGTACGGACACCTCCTCCATCAGGCCGCCGCTCTGGAGCATCGCGCCGACCCGGCCGGCGGCGACGGCCTCGCGGGCGGTGCCGCCGAAGAGCCGGACCTCGCCGGAGTCCGCGGGGCGCAGCCCGAGGAGGAGGTCGAGGGTGGAGGACTTGCCGGCCCCGTTGGGGCCGAGGAGTGCGACGGTCTCGCCCGGGTGGAGTTCCAGGGAGAGGCCGTCGACCGCGCGTACCTGGCCGTAGCTCTTGGTCACGTTCTGGAAGCTCACCACGGGGCCGGCCGTGGTGGCCGGTCCTGCGGAGTGCGCCGGGGTCGTCGTCGTCATGGATCGAGGATCGCCCGTACGGGGGTGCGCCCGGCAGTGTCGGCGGTCGTGACTGTGACATGACGGATGTCATGCGGTCGGTGTGACGCGGGCGGGCGCGGAGGAGGTGCGGAGGAGGTGCGGACACCACGGTGCGGACACGGCGCGGCCCCTTCCCGGGGACCGGGAAGGGGCCGCGCGTCATGCGTGCCGTGCGTGCGGGGGCGTCAGTTGGCGTTGGTCTCGATGGTGACGATCCGCTCGGCGGGGGTCTTGCCCACGAGCGCCTTGCCGAGGGCGCCCGCGACGTCCTGCGGGGTGACGGCGGTCTTCGCGCCGGTCCCCCGAGTGATCATGACCCCGTCGAAGGTGTTCCCGTAGGTCGCCTTCAGGGCCTCCAGGTCGTACTTCTCGACGAGGTGGCCGTCCACGGCGGTCATGCTGAGGATCTTGGGCAGGGACTTGGAGCCGAAGGGCAGGCTCTTGCCGCCCGCCTTGACGGTCGCGGGAGCGGACATCGCCGGCTCCGCGAACTCCTTCATCGCCCGGTTCAGTTCCGCCTCGTTGACGGTGGGTTCCTTGGTGGCGGTGGGGAGTTGGACGGCGCCGGCCTTGCCGGTGCCGACCAGCTCGCGGAAGGCCTTGGTGACCTTGTCCACGGAGCCGTCGACGTCGAGGCTGGTGCCCGACTTGCCGGGGACCGCGACGGCCTTGCCCGTGTCGAACTTGATGGTGCCCTCGGTGGCCGAGCCGGCGGTGCCGGCGAGCTCCTGCAGGGCGACCCGCAGCTTCTCCTCGTCGACGGGCATGACCGCCTCGGCGGTGCGCTCGACGCCGAAGAGCGAGCCGATGACCGTGACGGGGTTGTAGTCGCTGCCCGCCGCGTTGCGGACCGTGGTCTGGCTGTCGAGGGTCAGACCGGCCTTCTCGGGCTTCAGCTCGACCTGCTTGCCGCCCACGCTGAGCTGCAGCGGGGCCGCGGCGCGGGTGCCGAAGGCGGTCTGGAGCTTGGTGACGGCGTCGTCGCGGCTGCCGCTGATGTCGACGCCGAGGACGGTGGTGCCCTTGGGGACGTCCGAGTGGTTCAGCAGCAGTCCGGCGCCGTAGACCGCGCCCGCGAGGACGACGACGGCGCCGCCGAGGAGGGCCACCTTGGAGCGGCCCTTCTTGGCGGGCGCGGCCGGGGCGGCGGACTTGGCCGCCTTGCCCGCCTTGGCGGGCTTCGCCGGCTTGCCGGGCTTGCCGGGCTTGCCGGGCTTCTTGCCCGCCGGGGCGGGCGGGGGCACCGGGGTGGTCTGCCGCGGCGGCTGCGGACCGGGCGGCGGCGGGGTGATGGGGCCGGGCGTCGGGACCGGGGCCGGGAAGTCCATGGCCTCGGGGCCGGGCCAGCGCGGGGACTCCTCGGCCCCCACGGGTACGGTGCCCAGCGCGGGCCCGCCCGTCGGTCCGTCGGGCGCTTCGTAGACCGGGAAGGCCTCCGTGCCGGGACCGTCGAACTCCGGGTACGCGGGCGTGGGGGCGCCGACCCCGGGGCCGCCGACGGCGGGGGCGGGGGCGAACCCGGCGCCGCTGCCGTGCGGGGCCTGAGGCGGGACCTGGCGCTGGCCCTGCGGGCGCGAGGGGAGCGGCGGGGGCGCGAAGCCCTCACCGGCGGACGGGGCGGCCGGGGGCGCGGCGGAACCGTAGCTGGCGGCCGGCGGCACGGGGGCCGGGGCGGCCGGCGGGGCCACGGGGCCCTTGCGCGGGGCGAACCAGTTGCTGGACTCCTCCGCGGCGGGCGCGGGCGGTGCGGCCGGGGCGGGTGCGGCCCGGTCGGGCGCGGGCCGGCCCGCGGGACCGCCGGGCGGCAGGGCGCGGGCGGCCGGTGCCGGTCCGGCGGCGGGCGTCTGCGGCCCGCCGCGCGACGGGGCCTGGGCCGGCGTCTGGCCCTGGGCCTGGTCGGCCCCGGTCCGCTCCGGGGCGGAGCCGCCCGAGGCGGGCCCCTTCACCGGCTTGCGTACGACCACCGGCGGGATCGGCCGCGAACCCGGGATGTTGATCCGGATCCGGGTCGTCAGGGTGGTCTCGGTCTTCGGCCCGTCGGTGTCGGGCGTGGACGGGTTCGACGTCACAGGGTTCTCCTCCGGGGCGCTCGTCGCGCCGGGCCCGAATGGCACAGTCGTGTTCGGGTGCTGGCCGGTTCCGTACGGCGGCGTACCCGAGGGGTAGGCGGCTCCACCGTGCCCCTGGGGCCCGGGGGACGAACTGTCAGTTTCACGACTCAAGGCAGGTTCTCCCGGTTGGCTCCGCCGCCCGTCTTTACCGTGCGCGGGCAGCTCGGCGGCCCGTCCACCATACTGGCCGCCGCCCGCGCGCAACTGTCCCCCGGGAATCCCAGGTTCCTCTTCGCTCCCCGCACGCCCCCTGCCGAGGGCCCGTCAAACCCCCTCAACCCGTCCCCGATCGGCGAGCGGCGGAGTTCGGCGGCCCGTCAGCCGCGCGGCCGGGAGGCCGAAACGGGCCCCTCCACGGGGCCGCGCATCGTGGCACAGATCACAGCGATCACACTTCCCCCCAAAAGGTATGCGTACATACCGATTCCGGAGGAACCCAACAGGAAGTCCCCTTCGGGGCGGGGGAGGCTGAGCAGGACGTACGACAGGAACCAGCCGGCCGCCGCGGCGCCCACTCCGGCCCCCGCGCCGATCGCGATCCGGGCGCCGAGGAACAGGCCGAGCAGGGCCAGCAGGGCCAGCAGCAGCCCGGCCGGGAACCACAGGTCCAGCACGAGCCAGCCGGCCGCGCCGGTGAGCGCGCCCGCGAGGAGCAGGCCGAGCAGGGCGGCGATCCGTCCGGGGGTCCAGGGCGTGGTCATGCGCGCACCCCCGCGAAGAGGTCCCGCTCGCGCGTGCCGGCCGGGGCTCCCGGCTCGCCCGCGGCGAGTTCGTAGTACTCCCGGACGAACAGCGGCTGGGCCAGGTCGTTGGAGAGGGCGAAGAAGGGACCGTCCAGGGCGATCTGGGTGACGTGCGCGCGCATCGCGGCCGCCTTGGCCGCCGCCCACGGCCGCCCGCCGCCGCCACCGGTGTCGTCATCGTCGTCGCCGATCTCGGCGGTGATCCGCTCGTCGTCGACGACCCCGGGGACGTCCTGCGGGCCCGCCACACCGGGGAAGGAGGCCCCGGTGGCGCGCAGCCGGGCGAAGCCCTCGTCGACGACCGAGCGCGGGACCCGGTTCCAGTACAGCTTGGCCACCGCGTGCGCGGGGCCGAGGTCCGGCCGCCAGGCGGGGTCGGCGGCCAGCTCCGCGGCGCGCGTGGCGACGCGGTGGGCCTGGATGTGGTCGGGGTGGCCGTAGCCGCCGTCGGGGTCGTAGGTGACGAGGACCTGCGGCCGCAGCTCCCGGATCACCTCCACGAGGTAGCCGGCCGCCTCGTCCGGGTCGGCGGACCAGAAGGCGCCGGGGCGGGTGTTCTGCGGGGCGCCCATCATCCCGGAGTCCCGGTAGCGGCCGGCGCCGCCGAGGAAGCGGTGGTCGGTGACCCCGAGTTCCTTCATGGCCGCGGCGAGCTCGCCGACCCGGAAGGGGCCGAGGGTGTCGTCGCGGTCCGGCGCGAGGTGGGCGAGGTCCGCCGGGATGACCTCGCCCTCCTCGCCGAGCGTGCAGGTCACCAGGGCGACGTGGGCGCCCTCGGCCGCGTACTTGGCCATGGTGACGCCGTTGTTGATCGACTCGTCGTCCGGGTGCGCGTGCACGAGGAGCAGACGACGGGCGGGAAGACCGTTCATGGGGCCAGCCTACGAGCAGGACCGCCCGGCCGCGTCCCTACAGCTTGAGGCCGCTGATCATGCTCGCCACGTTGGACGTGAGCTGGCTGAGCGTCGGAGCGATCGTCGAGCTCGCCAGGTAGAACCCGAGCAGCACGCACACAAAGGCGTGCCCCGCCTTCAGTCCCGACCTCCGGACCAGAAGGAAGACGACGATCGCCAGCAGCACCACGGCCGAGATCGAGAGTGCCACGGCGTTTCACCTCCACGTCGAGCGGACATCGGTACGCGTACTCGTGCTCGGCGAAGTCATACCCACCGTGCGCTACGGATCATAACTATCCGTACCAGCGCATCGATCGAATTCCGGCAGCACGAGGGGCGCATGGCGCGCACGCCCCGGGGCACACGGGGGCCGGACGGGAGGGTGTCGTGGCACCCCCGGCGCCCCCCGGGGTGCGAACGGCCACATCCCACCCGCACGCACGGTCCGGAACTCGGGGCAGAAACGGTCAAGTCGCCCATGTGCAGCGCGTGTTGTCATGGCCGGAACCCGACGGCGACCCCGTATGCACGGTGGCGAAAAATAATCGCTCGAAAGGCCGGGGGCCGCCGGACGGCCCGGCCGGACGCTACCCGTCGGCGTCTCCCGGGGTCGGCGGCGCGGGCGGCACCACCCGCTTCTCGGCCGCGAAGTGACAGGCCGACGGATGGGCGGCCGGCCCGGACGGGAAGGCCTGCGGGACCGCCAGCAGCGGGACCTCCGCGGCGCAGCGCGCCTCGGCCTTCCAGCAGCGGGTGCGGAAGGTGCAGCCCGAGGGCGGGTTGGCCGGGGAGGGCACGTCACCGGTGAGGATGATGCGCTCGCGGCGTTCGCGGGCCCCGGGGTCGGGGACGGGCACGGCGGAGAGCAGGGCCTGGGTGTACGGATGGGTGGGGTGGTCGTAGATCTGCGTGTCGGTGCCGGTCTCGGCGATCCGGCCGAGGTACATGACGGCGACCCGGTCCGAGATGTGCCGCACGATCGAGAGGTCGTGCGCGATGAACACGTACGAGAGCCCGAACTCGCCCTGGAGGCGCTCCAGCAGGTTGACGACCTGGGCCTGGACGGAGACGTCGAGCGCGGAGACGGGCTCGTCCGCGACGATGACCTCGGGCCTCAGCGCGAGGCCGCGGGCGATGCCGATGCGCTGGCGCTGGCCGCCGGAGAACTGGTGCGGGTAGCGGTTGATGTACTCGGGGTTGAGGCCCACGACGTCCAGGAGTTCCTGGACCCTGCGGCGGCGGTCGCCCTTGGGGGCCACCTCGGGGTGGATCTCGTAGGGCTCCCCGATGATGTCGCCGACCGTCATGCGCGGGTTCAGCGAGGTGTACGGGTCCTGGAAGACCATCTGGATGTTGCGGCGGACGGCCTTCAGGGCGCGGCCGGACAGCTTGGTGATGTCCTGGCCCTTGTACGAGATCGCGCCCGCGGTCGGGCGTTCCAGGTTGACCAGCATCTTGGCGACGGTGGACTTCCCGCAGCCGGACTCGCCGACGATGCCGAGGGTCTCGCCGGCCGCCAGGCCGAAGGAGACCCCGTCGACGGCCTTGACCGCGCCGATCTGCTTCCTGAAGAGGATGCCCTGGGTGAGCGGGTAGTGCTTGACGAGGCCGCGGACCTCCAGGATGGGCTCAGCCACCGAGGCACTCCTTCCAGAAGAAGCAGGCGCTGGCCCTGCCCGGGGCGACGTCGGCCAGCGGCGGGACCTCCGCCCGGCAGGCGGCGCGGGCCATCGGGCAGCGGGGGTTGAAGGCACAGCCGGCCGGGATGGCGAGCAGGTTGGGCGGCAGGCCCTTGATGGCGTAGAGGTCCTGGCCCTTCTGGTCCAGGCGCGGGATCGAGTCGAGCAGGCCGCGGGTGTAGGGGTGGGCGGGGGCCGCGTAGAGGTCGTGGACGGGGGCGTTCTCGACGATCCGGCCCGCGTACATGACGGCGATCCTGTCGGCGACGTCGGCGACGACGCCGAGGTCGTGGGTGATCAGGATCAGGCCCATGCTCATCTCGCGCTGGAGCTCCGCGAGCAGGTCCATGACCTGGGCCTGGACCGTCACGTCGAGGGCCGTGGTCGGCTCGTCGGCGATGATCAGGGAAGGGTCCAGGGCCAGCGCCATGGCGATCATGATGCGCTGGCGCATACCGCCGGAGAACTGGTGCGGGTAGTCCCCCACCCGCTGCCTCGCCGCCGGGATCCTGACCCGGTCCATCAGCTCCACGGCCTTGGTCCTGGCGTCCTTGCGGGACATCCCGCGGTGGACCTCGTACATCTCGCCGAGCTGGGCGCCCACGCTGAGCACGGGGTTGAGGGAGGACAGGGCGTCCTGGAAGATCATCGCCATTCCGGCGCCGCGCACCCTGCGCCGCTCCTCCTCCTTCATCGTGAGGAGGTTCTTGCCCTTGAAGAGGATCTCGCCGCCGGCGATGCGGCCCGGCGGCACGTCGAGGATCCCCATCACGGCCTGCGCGGTGACGGATTTGCCGGAGCCGGACTCGCCGAGCACGGCGAGCGTCTCGCCCTCGTCGACCGAGTAGTTCACCCCGTTGACCGCCTTCGCGACGCCGTCGCGGGTCTTGAACTCCACGTGCAGGTCGCGGACTTCGAGCAGCATCTGGCGACTCACTCCTCAGCGCAGCTTGGGGTCGAGGGCGTCGCGCACCGCGTCGCCGAGCATGATGAAGGCGAGCACGGTCAGGCTCAGGGCGCCCGCCGGCCAGAGCAGCATGTGCGGGGCGTTGCGGATCTGGGGGGCGGCGTTGGAGATGTCGATGCCCCAGGAGACGGTGGGCGGCCGCAGCCCGACGCCGAGGAACGACAGGGTGGCTTCGAGGGCGATGTAGGTGCCCAGCGCGATGGTGGCGACGACGATGACGGGGGCGACGGCGTTGGGGGCCACGTGCCGCAGCAGCATCCGGCCGTTGCCGGCGCCGAGGGCGCGGGCCGCCTGCACGTAGTCGTTCTGTTTGGCGGTGATGACCGAGCCGCGGGCGATGCGGGCGATCTGCGGCCAGCCCAGCAGCACGATGAAGCCGACGACGGGCCAGACGGTGGTGCTGGTGACCACGGAGAGGAACACCAGGCCGCCGAGGACGACGGGAATCCCGAAGAAGACGTCGGCGACTCGGGAGAGCACGGCGTCGCCCCAGCTGCCGAAGAAACCGGCGAGCCCGCCGAGCGCGGAGCCCAGCAGGGCGGCGCCGAGGGTGGCGCAGACGCCGACGGTGATGGAGGCGCGGGCTCCGTAGACGGTACGGGTGTACACGTCGCAGCCCTGGGTGTCGTACCCGAAGGGGTGTCCGGGCTCGGGGCCCTGCTGGGACTTGGACAGCTGGCAGTACAGGGGGTCGCCGCTCGCGATGAGCTGGGGCCAGATCGCGATGACCACCAGGAAGAGGATCATCAGGGAGGAGATGACGAAGACGGGGTTGCGGCGCAGCTGGTGCCAGGCGTCGGACCAGAGGGAGCGGGCCTTCTCCCGCGGGCCGGTGTCGGGTCCGGGGGGCCGCTCCAGGCTCTCGCCCCCCTCCACGGCGAGGTCCATGGGCCCGCCCTGACCGGTGGGCGAGACCGCCTCGCGCGGACGTGGGCCCACGGGGTCGTACATGGCGGGGCCTTCCGGGCGCTCGGGGTCAGGCATACCGGATCCTCGGGTCCAGGACCGCGTAGAGCAGGTCCACGAGCAGGTTCGCCAGCAGGAAGACGATCACGAGGATGGTGACGAAGCCGACCACGGTGGGTGAGTTGTTGCGCAGGATGCCCTGGTAGAGCTGGTAGCCGACGCCGTGGATGTTGAAGATCCGCTCGGTGACGATGGCGCCGCCCATCAGGGCGCCGATGTCGGTGCCGATGAAGGTGACGACGGGGATCAGGGAGTTGCGCAGCAGGTGGCGGGTGACGACGCGGTGGCGCGGCAGGCCCTTGGCGGTGGCGGTGCGGACGTAGTCGGCCTTGGCGTTCTCGGCGATGGAGGTCCGTGAGAGCCGGGTGACGTAGGCGAGCGAGACGAGGGCGAGGACGATGCCCGGCAGGATCAGCTCGTTGAAGGGGGCGTCAGGGGAGACGGTGGGCCGTACCCAGCCCCATTTGACGCCGAAGACGTACTGGAGCAGGTAGCCGGTGACGAAGGTGGGCACCGAGATGACGACGAGGGTGAGCACCAGGACCGAGGTGTCGATGGACTTGCCCCGGCGCAGCCCGGTGATCACGCCGAGGGTGATGCCGATGACGATCTCGAAGAAGATCGCGACGATGGTCAGGCGCAGGGTGACGGGGAAGGCCGAGGCCATCAGGTCGGTCACGCTCTGCCCGTTGAAGGCGGTGCCGAAGTCGCCCTGGAAGATCTGGCCCATGTAGTGCAGGTACTGCTTCCACAGGGGCTGGTCGAGGTAGAGGTCCTTGCGGATCCGCGCGGCGGTGGCGGGGTCGGGGGCCTTGTCGCCGAAGAGGGCCGCCACCGGGTCGCCGAGCGCGTACACCATGAAGAAGATCAGGAACGTGCTGCCGATGAACACCGGGATCATCTGGAGCAGTCGCCGGATCACGTAACGTCCCATGGACTGCTCCAGGATCGATCCGAGGGGTGGGTCAGCTGACCGTGATCTGGTTGTAGACCGGGACGCTGAACTGGTTCAGGGCGACGTCGGAGATCCGCTCGGAGTGCCCGGCGCTGCCGTTCTGATACCAGAGGGGGATGGACGGCATCTGCTCCGCGAGGATCTTCTCCGCGTCCTGGAACTTGGCGATCGCCTTGGGGGCGTCGCTCTCCTGGTTGGCCTCGTCGACGAGCTTGTCGAAGTCCGGGTTGCTGAACTTGCCGTAGTTGGAGGAGGCCCCGGTGTAGTAGAGCGGCTGGAGGAAGTTCTGGATCAGCGGGTAGTCGGCCTGCCAGCCGGAGCGGAAGGGGCCGGTCAGCTTGTAGGCGCTCTGCTGGTTCCTGAAGTCGGCGAAGGTGCCGATCGGGTTGACCGTGCAGACCGGGCCCTCACCGATCGCGTTGTTGATGCTGTTGCAGACCGCGTCCATCCACTCGCGGTGCGAGCCGGTGTCGACGTTGGAGGTCAGCGTGACCTTCCCGCCGGGCAGGCCGCCGCCCTCCTGGATGAGCTTCTTGGCCGCGGCGGGGTCGTACTTGCAGGCGTCGCCGCAGAGGGTGGCGTTGAAGCCGCCCTTGGCCCCGAGGGCCGGGGAGGTCCAGTCCTTGCCGGGCGTACGGGTCTCGCGGAAGATCTGCTGGGTGATCTCGTCGCGGTTGATCGCCATCGAGATGCCCCGGCGGACCTTCTCCATGCCCTCCTTGCCCCACTGGGGGTCGTAGAGCGGGAAGGTGAGGGTCTGGATGATGAGCGCGGGCTGGTTGATGTAGCGGTCGCCGAGGTCGTTCTTGACGTTCTTGAGCTGCTGGGCCGGGATGTCGTCGACCAGGTCGAGGTTGCCGGAGATCAGGTCCGTGTAGGCGGTGTTGCTGTCGGTGTAGACCTTGAGGTCCACGCCGCCGTTCAGCGCCTTGTCCGCGCCCGTGTAGCCGTCCCACTTGCGCAGCTTCATGCCGGTGCCCTTGGTGTACGAGTCCACCGTGTACGGGCCGTTGCCCACCGGCTTGTCGAGCCAGCCGGCGTGGTCGGTGAAGAAGGCCTTGGGCAGCGGGGAGAAGGCCTGGTAGCCGAGGGTCTCGGGCCAGGTGGAGAACTTGTGCTTCAGGGCGACGGTGAAGGTCTTGGGGTCCTTGACGACCAGCCCGGACATGGTCTTCGCCTTGGGCTCCCCGGTCGCGGGGTGCACGTCCTCGTAGCCGACGATGTCGGAGAAGAAGGGCGAGTTGTTCTGCTTGTTGCGCACGTCCGCGCCGTAGTTCCAGGCGTCGACGAAGGACTGGGCGGTGACGGGCTCGTCGTTGCTGAACTTCCAGCCGTCCTTCAGCGTGATCGTGAAGTTCTGACTGTCCGTGGTGTCGATCTTCTCGGCGAGCATGTTCACGGCCTCGCCGGTCTTCGGGTCGTAGCGCTTGAGACCGCGGAAGAGCATGTCGAGGACCTTGCCGCCCTGCACCTCGTTGGTGTTGGCGGGTTCCAGGGGGTTCTGCGGGTCGCCCCAGGAGGAACTGACGATCCCTCCGGCACCGCCACCGCCACCCCCGCCGCTGTCGCTGCCGCCGCCGCAGGCCGTCGCCGTGAGGGCGACGGCCACCGCACATGCGGCCCACTTGGCGTGGGTGGCTCCGCGCATGGAGTGCCTCCTAGGGGTACCAAGACTCGCTTCGGGGCCAATGTCACCCCATGTGGGTCCCTGCACACCCGTGGTTGGACCGATTGCACCCCCGCGTCCCCCGGCTGTCACCCCTGCGAGTGCAAAGCCAGCTCCCAGGTGTCCACCGCGTAGTGCGGTCGCATGCCGTGCGCCGCGTACAGCCCGAGGGCGCCGGTTTCGTTGGCGGTGTCCACGCCGAGGCCCACGGTGCGCCGGCCCCGGGTGGCGTACGCGGCGAATCCGTGGCGGAGCAGGAAGCCGCCGACGCCCCGGCCCCGCAGCCCCTCGCGCACGCCGATGTGGCTGACCCAGCCCATGCGGGTGCGGTCGTCCCGGGTGAGCAGCACGGCCGCGTCGCCCGCCCCGGGCAGGCTCGCGATCCACACCAGGGACCAGTCGAGGGCGCGGGCGTCGAGGTGGTCCAGCCAGGGCTCGTACGCGCGCGGGACGTGTCCGAAGTGGCCGGCGAAGGTCTCCTCCACCAGGGCGTGCGCCCGGCGGCGGTCGGCCCGGTCGGCCCCGCAGTCGCGCAGGGTCAGCCCCGGGGGCGCGGTGGGCGGGACGGCGTCGGCGGCGGTGAGCCGACGGGTCATCACCTGGTGGCGGCGCACGACGCGGTAGCCGCGGCCGACGAGGAGGGCCGGGTCCAGGGTGGATGCGGCGCCCAGTTGCAGGCGCAGGCGGGGGCGGGCGGCCCCGGCGGCCATCTCGCGGGCGCGGGCCTCCATCAGCTCCAGCAGCATGCGGGCGGCCCGGGGCTCGCCCGGCAGCACGTAGTGGTCGCCGTCGATCCGGCCCGGGCCGGAGTCGTTCCAGACGAGGGCGTAGGCGACGGGCCGGCCGCCCCGCAGGGCCAGCCAGGAGTCGGTGGCCAGGTCGACCCCGGGGTGGTTGAGGTCGGCCAGGGCCGTGCCCAGGTCGGTCTCGGGTCTGCCGATCTCGATGACGTCGACGGCGTTGAGCAGGGCGCAGAGGTCGGAGGCGTCCCCGGGGCCGGCGGGCCGGACGGTCAGCGTGTCGCGCATCCGCCCACTGTCGGCGCACCCCGTGCCCGGCCGCAACCGGCTTCCCGCGCTACGGACGGGAACGCGCCGGAGCGCCCGGGGCCGGAAGGTTCCGGCCCCGGGCGCCCCGGGACGAGCGTGCGGAGGGGGTCAGACGGCCAGGACGGCCTTCTCCTCCGCGAAGTGGCACGCCGACTCGTGGGCGGCCGGGGTGTTCACGCTCTTGAAGCGCGTCGGGATCGCCAGCAGCGGCTCCTCCGTGGCGCACTTCTCCTCGGCCTTCCAGCAGCGGGTGCGGAAGCGGCAGCCCGAGGGCGGGTTGGCCGGGGAGGGCACGTCACCGGTGAGGATGATGCGCTCGCGGGCCTCGCGGACCTCGGGGTCCGGCACCGGCACCGCGGACAGCAGGGCCTGCGTGTACGGGTGGGTGGGGTGCTCGTAGATCTCGGCGTCGGAGCCGATCTCGGCCATCTTGCCCAGGTACATGACGCCCACGCGGTCCGAGATGTGCCGGACGATCGAGAGGTCGTGCGCGATGAAGACGTAGGAGAGGTCGAACTCGTCCTGCAGCTTCCCCATCAGGTTGATGACCTGCGCCTGCACCGACACGTCGAGCGCGGAGACCGGCTCGTCGCAGATGATGATCTCCGGGTTGAGCGCGAGGCCGCGGGCGATGCCGATGCGCTGGCGCTGGCCGCCGGAGAACTGGTGCGGGTAGCGGTTGATGTACTCGGGGTTGAGGCCCACGACGTCCAGGAGCTCCTGGACCTTGCGGCGCCGGTCGCCCTTGGGAGCCACCTCGGGGTGGATCTCGAAGGGCTCCCCGATGATGTCGCCGACCGTCATGCGCGGGTTCAGCGAGGTGTACGGGTCCTGGAAGACCATCTGGATGTTGCGGCGCACGGTCTTCAGGGCGCGGCCGGACAGCTTGGTGATGTCCTGGCCCTTGTAGAAGACCTCGCCGGCGGTGGCCCGCTCCAGGTTCATCAGCAGCTTGGCGACGGTGGACTTGCCACAGCCGGACTCGCCGACGATGCCGAGGGTCTCGCCCCGGTACAGGTCGAAGGAGATCCCGTCGACGGCCTTGACCGCGCCGACCTGCTTCTTGAACAGGATGCCCTGGGTCAGCGGGAAGTGCTTGACCAGGTTGCGGACCTGGAGGATCGGCTCGCGCTCGGGGGCGTTCCCGGTGGGCTCAGCCATGGATCTGCTCCTTCCAGAAGTGGCACGCGCTGCCGCGGCCGGGCAGCTCGCTGCCGTCGCGCTCGGTCACCTGGTGCAGGACGGGCACGTCGGTGCGGCAGATGTCCTGCGCCTTGGGGCAGCGCGGGTTGAAGGCGCAGCCCGAGGGGATGTTGAGCAGGTTGGGCGGCAGGCCCTTGATCGCGTAGAGCTCCTGGCCCTTCTGGTCCAGGCGCGGGATCGAGTCCAGCAGGCCGCGGGTGTACGGGTGCGCCGGGCGCTTGTAGATCTCGTGGACCGGGGCGTTCTCGACGATCCGGCCGCCGTACATGACGGCGATCTTGTCCGCGACGTCGGCGACGACGCCGAGGTCGTGGGTGATCAGGATCAGGCCCATGTTCATCTCGCGCTGGAGCTCCGCGAGCAGGTCCATGACCTGGGCCTGGACCGTCACGTCGAGGGCCGTGGTCGGCTCGTCGGCGATGATCAGGTCGGGCTCCAGGGCCATCGCCATGGCGATCATGATGCGCTGGCGCATACCGCCGGAGAACTGGTGCGGGTAGTCACCCACGCGCGCCTTGGCGGCGGGGATCTTCACCCGGTCCATGAGCTCGACGGCCTTGGCCGTGGCGTCCTTCTTCGACATGCCGCGGTGCACGCGGAACATCTCGCCGAGCTGGGCGCCGACCGTGTGCACGGGGTTCAGCGAGGACAGCGCGTCCTGGAAGATCATGGCGATCTTCTGGCCGCGGATCTTGCGGAAGTCCTCGGCCGGGAGCTTGAGCAGGTCCTGGCCCTGGAACAGGATCTCGCCGTGCGGGATCTTGCCCGGGGGCATGTCGAGGATGCCCATGATGGCCTGCGCCGTCACGGACTTGCCCGAGCCGGACTCGCCGAGGACGGCGAGGGTCTCGCCGGCGTTCACGGAGTACGAGACACCGTTGACGGCCTTGGCGACACCGTCGCGGGTGTGGAACTCGACGTGCAGGTCGCGCACTTCGAGCAGGGGGGTCCCCTCCGGCGCCGAACGGGGCGCGGGGACGTTCGAGGTCTTGCTGATAGTGGTCAACGTACGCCCTTCCTCAGCGCAGCTTCGGGTCGAGGGCGTCGCGCACCGCGTCGCCGACCATGATGAACGCGAGCACGGTGATGCTCAGCGCGGCGGCCGGGAAGAGGAGCACGTGCGGTGCCTGGAGCCAGCGGACGGAGGCGTCGCTGACCATCAGGCCCCAGGAGATGCCGGGCGGCTGGACGCCGATGCCGAGGTAGGACAGCGCCGCCTCCGCACCGATGTACACGCCGAGGCTGATCGCACCGACCACGATGACGGGGGCGATGGCGTTCGGCAGGATGTGGCGCATCGTGATGCGCCACGTGCCGGCGCCGAGGGCGCGGGCCGCGACCACGTAGTCGTTGTTCTTGTTCTGCAGCACCGAGGACCGCATGATGCGGAAGATCTGCGGCCAGCCCAGGGTGGCGAGCACGATGGACACGGTCCAGGCGTTGCCCTTGCCGAGGCCGGACATGATCAGCATTCCGCCGAGGAGCAGCGGGATGGCGAAGAAGATCTCGGTGAAGCGGGACAGCAGGCTGTCGACGAGGCCGCCGACCCAGCCGGCCAGCAGGCCCAGCGCACCGCCGACGACGATCACCAGGGCGGTGGTGACGATGCCGACGATGATCGAGTTGCGGGCCGCCCACACGGTGCGCGTGTAGACGTCGCAGCCCTGGACGTCGAAGCCGAACCAGTGGTCGGCGCTCGGCTTCTTCAGGGAGTCCTGGAGCTGGCAGGCGCCCGCGGTGAACGGGCTGTCCGGCGTGAACCACTGCGGGACCGCGGAGAGCACGACCAGCAGCAGGACCAGCGCGGAGCCGATCAGGAAGATGGGGTTGCGGCGGAGGTCGGAGACGGCGTCGGACCAGAGGCTGGCCTCGCGCTCCTTCTTCGCCTTCTTGCCGGGGGTGTTGCCGACCGTGCCGCTCGTGGAGGGCGCGCCGGCGGTCTTGGTGTCGGTCAACTCGTCCCCCACCGTAGTTGTCTCACGCATAGCGGATCCTCGGGTCGAGCACGGCGTACAGCAGGTCCACGATCAGGTTGGCAACGAGGTACACGATGATCAGGAGCGAGACGACGCCCACGATCACGGTGCCTTCCTTGCGGTAGACCGACTCGGCCAGCAGGCCGCCGATCCCGTGGATGTTGAAGATCTTCTCCGTGATGACCGCGCCACCCATGAGCGAGCCGAGGTCGGCGCCGAGGAAGGTGACGATCGGGATGAGCGCGTTGCGCAGCGCGTGACGGCCCACGACACGGCGGCGGGGCAGGCCCTTCGCCGTGGCGGTGCGGACGTAGTCGGCGCGCATCGTCTCCATCAGGCTGGTACGGGTCAGTCGGGCCACGTACGCGAGCGAGGTCGAGGCGAGCACCAGGGCCGGGAGCAGGTAGGCGCGGATGCCGTCGTTCTCGTTGAAGGAGACGGGGAAGAAGTCGATGCCCCAGCTGTTCTTCAGCTGGACGCCGAGCGTCAGCTGAAGGATGAAGCCGCTCACGAAGACCGGGATCGAAATGACCAGGAGCGTGGACAGGAGCACGAGCTGGTCGAGGAACTTGCCGCGGCGCAGGGCGGCCATGATGCCGGCCAGGACGCCGACGACGGCCTCGATCAGGAAGGCCACGATCGCCAGGTTCATCGTGTAGGGGAAGGCTTCGGTGATCTTGTCCCAGACGGATCGTCCGGTCAGGGTCTCGCCGAAGTTGCCCTGGAACAGGTTGGAAATGTAGTTCCAGTACTGCGACAGGAACGAGTCGTTGAGGTGGTACTTCTCGCGAAGCATCGCCGCGACGAGCGGGTCTGCCTTCTTCTCTCCGGCCAGTGCCTGAATAGGGTCACCGGGGAGCTTGAAGGACAGCCAGTAGATCAGGAACGTGGCACCGATCAGAACAGGGATCGCCTGTATGAGTCGGCGGATGAGGTAGCGGCCCATCAGACCTCCAGCAAAGAACAGGGGGAAAGGGCAGGCAGACGGAAACCTGATTCCGCCTGCCCGCCCCCGGGTTCCCCTACGTGAAGAGGGGTGTTAGTTGAGCTCGACGTTCGCCAGGTCCATGCGGCCCTGGGCGTCGACCTCGACGTTCTTCACGGACTTGGAGTAGGCCGAAGAAGACATGTAGGTGAAGATCGGGATGTACGGAAGGTCCTTGATGACGATGTCGTCGGCCTTCTGGTACAGCTTCAGACCCTCGGCGGGGTCGGTGGCCTTGTCGGCCTCCGCCATGGTCTTCTCGAACTCTTCGTTCTTGTAGTGGCCGTAGTTGGAGCCGTTCTCGATGGCGACCTTCGAGAACACCGGACGGAGGTAGTTCTCCGCCGCCGGGTAGTCCATGGACCACGCCATACGGAACGCGCCCTTGTACTTCGAGGCGCCCAGGTCGTCCAGCAGCTCGCCGAACTTGGCGAACGGCTTGGCGGTGACCTCGATGCCGAGGTTCGCCTTCAGCTGGTTGGCGACGGCCTCGATCCACTCCTTGTGGCCACCGTCGGCGTTGTAGCCGAGCTCCATCTTGTTGCCGGGGACACCGCCGGCCTTGTCGAAGAGCTCCTTGGCCTTGGTCGGGTTGTAGGTGCCGACCTCGCCCAGCGCGCCCTTGCGGTAGCCCGGGATGATGGGGCTGATGAAGTCGTCGGCCGGCTTGCGGGTGCCGTTGAAGATGGTCTTCGTGATGGCGTCCCGGTCGATGGCCATGGAGAGGGCCTGACGGATCTCCACCTTGCCGAACGCCTCGGGGTTCTGCTCCAGCGGGAGACCGATGTAGCCGACGGCCGACTCGGGCTTGTAGATGTAACGGTCGCCGAACTCCTGGGAGACGGTGGCCATCGCCGAGATCGGGAGCTTGTCGACGATCTGGATGTTGTCCGAACGCAGGTCGTTGTACGCCGTGTCCAGGTTGTCGTAGATCTTGAAGGTGACGCCCGCGAGCTTGGCGCGACCCTCGGCCGGGTACTTGTCGTACCGCTTGACCTTGATCTGCTTGTTGTGGTCCCAGGCACCGTCCATCTGGAAGGGGCCGTTGCCGATCGGGTTCTCGCCGAACTTCTTGGCGCCGTCGGTCTCGAAGGCCTTCGGCAGCGGGTAGAAGGCGTTGTAGCCCAGCATCGTCTTGAACTGGGAGAACGGCTCCTTCAGCGTGACGGTGAAGGTGCGCTCGTCAACGACCTTGAGGCCCTTGAGCTCCTTGGAGGTGGGCTTCTTGTCCTTGCCCGGCGCGAGCTCCTCGGAGCCCTCGATCTTCGAGAAGAACGGCATGCCCTCGGCGGCGTTGTCCTGGTTGGCGCCCCAGTTCCAGGCGCGGACGAAGGACTGGGCGTCGACCTTCTCACCGTTGTGGAAGGTGAGGCCGTCCTTGACCTTGATGGTCCAGGTCTTCGAGTCGGTCGTGTTGATGGACTCGGCGGCGGCCAGCTTCGGCTCGTTGGTCTTGTTGTCGTAGTCGACCAGACCGGTGAAGAGCGCGTGGAGAACCTCGGCGCCCTCGGACTCGGCGGTGTTCTGACCGACCAGGCCGTGCTGCGGCTCGCCGAGCACCACCGTGATGTTGCCGCCCTTGCCGCCGGCCTCGTCCTTGCTGGTGCTGCAAGCCGTGGCAGCCATCGCCACGATGACGGCACCCGCGACCCACTTGGCGCTCGTTGCTCCGCGCATGGGTATTTGCCTCCTCAGGAGTCACTGTCGATTCGTGAAGGACCCGGGTTCCGCTGACACCCCTGACAGCGAAATCCGGTCCCATCGTGTGTGCTCGTGAGTCGACGCTCCCCACAGCGTGTGACCCATTGACCCGAGCTCAATGGAGCCATCCTCAGGGACTGCCAGACCGTAAACCACACTTAAGTGGTCTCGTTTTCACAACATCACCGCATGGCGAAAACCCGAAATCCGGACAAACGGATAGGAGACAGACACGTGCGAAACGGACGGTTAGCTCACCTTCCGGAGTGTCACGCTCGGAATGCGGACACCAGAACGCAACAATCCGCTTGACAAAAGCGAACAGCCCCTCCCCGCACCGGTCCGGTGCGGGGAGGGGCTGTTTCAAGCCGTACGCCTGTCGGTCAGTGTCCGGCTGGAGTACGGCCGGGGTACGACTCGCCTGCTACTTGGCCGACTTGGCGCGCGAAGCGGTGCGCGAGCGCTCCTTCTGGTCCAGGACGACCTTGCGGATGCGCACGGCCTCCGGGGTCACCTCGACGCACTCGTCGTCGCGGCAGAACTCCAGGGACTGCTCCAGGGAGAGCTTGCGCGGCGGAATCACGTTCTCCGTGTTGTCCGCGGAAGCCGCACGCATGTTGGTGAGCTTCTTCTCCTTGGTGATGTTCACGTCCATGTCGTCGGAGCGCGAGTTCTCGCCGACGATCATGCCCTCGTACACCTCGGTGCCGGGGTCGGTGAACAGGACACCGCGCTCCTGCAGGTTGATCATGGCGAACGGGGTGACCGCGCCCGCGCGGTCCGCGACGAGCGAACCGTTGTTGCGGGTGACCAGCGGGCCGAACCACGGCTCGTGGCCCTCGTGGATCGAGTGGGCGATGCCCGTACCGCGGGTGTTGGTCAGGAACTCCGTGCGGAAGCCGATGAGACCGCGCGACGGGACGACGAACTCCATGCGGACCCAGCCGGAACCGTGGTTCGACATGTTGTCCATGCGGCCCTTGCGGACGCCCATGAGCTGCGTGACCGCGCCCATGTGCTCCTCGGGGACGTCGATCGTCATGCGCTCGACCGGCTCGTGGGTCTTGCCGTCGATCTCCTGGGTGACGACCTGCGGCTTGCCGATCGTCAGCTCGAAGCCCTCGCGGCGCATCTGCTCGACCAGGATGGCGAGCGCAAGCTCACCGCGGCCCTGGACCTCCCAGGCGTCGGGACGCTCGGTCTCCAGCACGCGCAGCGAGACGTTACCGATGAGCTCGCGGTCGAGGCGGTCCTTGACCTGGCGGGCGGTGACCTTGCGGTCCTTGACCGCGGACTTGGCGTCCGCGCCCTTGCCGGTGCCGCCGCGGCCGACCATCGGGGAGGTGTTCGTACCGATGGTCATGGAGATCGCCGGCTCGTCGACCGAGATCAGCGGCAGCGCGATCGGGTTCTCCGGGTCGGCCAGGGTCTCACCGATCATGATGTCGGGGATACCGGCGACGGCGCAGATGTCACCGGGGCCCGCCACCTCGGCCGGCTTGCGGGTGAGCGCCTCGGTCATCATCAGCTCGGTGATGCGGACGTTGGAGACCGTGCCGTCACGCTTGATCCACGCGACCGTCTGGCCCTTGCGCAGCTCGCCCTGCTCGACGCGCAGGAGCGCGATGCGGCCGAGGAAGTTGTCGGCGTCCAGGTTGGTGACGTGGGCCTGGAGGGGGGCCTCTTCGTCGTACACCGGGGCGGGGACGTGCTCCAGGATGGCGGAGAAGAACGGCTCCAGGTTGTCGCTGTCCGCGGGGACGGTGCCGTCCTCCGGCTTGGTCAGCGAGGCGACGCCGTCACGGCCGCAGGCGTAGACGATCGGGAACTCGATCTGGTCCTCGTCCGCGTCCAGGTCCAGGAACAGGTCGTAGGTCTCGTTGACGACCTCGTCGATCCGGGAGTCCGGGCGGTCCGTCTTGTTGATGCAGAGGATGACCGGCTTCCGCTGCTGGAGGGCCTTGCGGAGCACGAAGCGGGTCTGGGGCAGCGGACCCTCGGAGGCGTCCACCAGCAGGACGACCGCGTCCACCATCGACAGACCGCGCTCGACCTCACCACCGAAGTCGGCGTGGCCGGGGGTGTCGATGATGTTGATCGTGATCGGGGCCCCGCCGTCCTTGGGGTGATACTTCACCGCCGTGTTCTTGGCGAGGATCGTGATGCCCTTCTCACGCTCCAGGTCGTTCGAGTCCATCATGCGGTCGTCGAGCTGCTGGTGGGCGGCGAAGGCACCGGCCTGCTTGAGCATGGCATCGACGATGGTCGTCTTGCCATGGTCGACGTGGGCGACGATGGCGACGTTACGGATGTCGTGGCGCGTGGGCACTTCGGCGCTTCTCCCGGGATCGTGGATGGCGTCGCGTACGGTCCGGCACGCGCGCCTCGACCGGGCGGAAAACCTGCCACGGCCTTACCCCATCCTACGTCGGTTGGCGGGAACCGCCTGCCGGGGGGTCTGTCAAGAGGCCGGACGACTGAGCGGGGCCGGGTTCGGGGTGGGGAGTCCCGGCCGTGGGAGAAGCCTGTGTTCCTGCGGGTCAATGGGTATCCACGACCTTGCCCGCCGGGGATCCGGCGGGCAAGGGAATTGAGTCACATCTGAGCTAGTGACCCGTGGGTCAACCTCCCAGGCCCCGCTTTTTCACCACTTGTTCGGCGCGGCTCCTTCTTCTACTTCTTCTTCGCGTCCTTCTCGGTGGGCGGCTTCATCCAGCCGATGTCCTGGTACCGCGGCGCCCCGAGACCGAACGCCCCGGCGTTGGCCAGGCCCGGCTTCACGGCGACCAGCTCGGGGCGCTGGTAGAGCGGGATGGAACCGGCCGCGGCCCAGATCCGGGCGTCCGCCTTGCGCATCAGCTCCCGGGCCTGCTCCTCGTCCAGCTCACCGGCCGCCTGGTCGAAGAGCTGGTCGATGTGGTCGGTGCCCACCCGGGTGTAGTTCTGTTCGACGACGAGCGAGCCGTCGGCGGCCGGCTCCGGCTTGGCGAAGATGGGCCGGGCGTCGGTGGCGGGGTAGGCCGTCGCGGGCCAGGAGTAGAGCGCCAGGTCGTACTGGCCCGAGGCCACGTGGTCCTTGAAGAAGCTCTCGTCCGCGACCTTCTTCATCTCGGTGGCGACACCGATCGTCTGGAGCATCCGGGAGATCCGGTCGCCGACCGTGCGCAGGGCCTCCGAGCCGGGCCCCGCCGGGAGGACGAAGCGCAGGGTGAGGGGCTTGCCGTCCTTGGCGAGGACGGCGCCGGAGGTGCGGGCGGCCTGCTTGGCCGGGGCGGGGGCCGGGGTGGCCCGCGCGGGTTCCTTGTCGTCGGCGCCGTTCTCGGCCTGCCCCTCCGCGTCGGCCGCCGTGCGCTTGCCGTCGTCCAGGGTGCGGGCCTGGGTCAGCAGCGCCTCCTCCTGCTGGGCGGCGAGGGAGCCGGGGGCGAGCACCGGGGAGGGCTGCTCGCGGCGGGCGCCCGGCGCGAACCGGTCCGCGTCGGCGATCTCCCCGTCGAAGTCCTGCGCGGGGCCTTCGGGGAGACCGGCGGCCGCGTGCCCGCCGTGGGCGGCGGCGCGGCGGGCAGCGCCGCCCCGCCCGTCGTCCTGGCCGACGATGTAGAGGCCGTCGTTGCCGGTACCCGGGCCCGAGGGGGTCTTGGAGTCGTCCTTCGTGCCGCTGCCGTCGCTCTCCGAGCCGGCCTTGGCGCCCGCCGGGTCGGTGATCTTGCCGTTCTTGCGCCAGCCCGCGTCCGAGAGGAGGGCCTGGGCCGCCTGGGGGTCCAGGCCGCCGAGGGCGTCGCTGTTGTCCGCGTACGCCTGCTGCCCGGCCAGGGCCAGGTGGCTGCCGACCGGCTTCGCGGGCAGGCCCAGCGGCTTCAGGACGATCTCGGCGAGTTCCTTGCGGTCCAGGGCGCGGGCCACCGCCCGCCGGACCCGCTCGTCGGACAGCGGACCGGAGGCGCCGTTCATGGCCAGCTGCGTGTAGGCGGGCTCCAGCGACTTGCGGACGGTGAAGGAACGCAGCGCCGTCTGCTCGTCGGCGTACTTCTTGACGGCCTCCGCGTTCTTCTCGCGGCTCTCCTGCTCCTCCTTCGCCTTGGTCTCGTCGGAGCCGTGGGCGAGCGCCCAGGAGAGGGTGGCCTGCGCCGGGGTGAGGGCGGCGGCGGGACCGTGCGCCCCGTTCACCTGGCCGCCGTCGCGGTGGGCGAGGGCGATCCGGTCGGCGCCCGCGCGGTCGATCTCGGCCAGGTCGACCTTGCCCGAGGCGAGCGCGGCCGGGCGGCCCGCCCGGGGCACGGCCGTCAGGACGAGGGTGTCCAGCTTCGCGGCCCGGCCCCACCAGCGCGGGTTGCGGGTCAGGGCCGCGGTGCCGGTCTTCTTGTCGATGGCCCCGAGGTTGAAGGGTCCGGCGGTGACCTTCAGGGCGCCGCGCGCGCCCTCGTTGAAGGCCTCCGGGGTGCCCATGACCTGCTTCGGGTACAGCGGGCCGAACAGGGAACGCCAGTCGCCGTACGGCTTGGCGAAGGTGACCTTGACCTCCAGGTCGTTCTTCCCGCGCTCGATCTTCTCGATCCGGTCGTAGCCGGCGTTGCGGGCCGTCCAGTACGCCGAGTCCTTGCCGTTCAGCGCCCGCCACTGGGCGACGAAGTCGGGGGCGCCGATCTCGCGGCCGTCGCTCCACACCGCCTTCTGGTTCAGCCGGTACAGGACGACCTGCTTCGGCTCGCGCTCGACGACCTCGGCCTTCTCCAGGTAGTCGGGGTTGGCCACCGGCCGGCCCTTGGCGTCCAGGACGAAGAGCTGCGGCAGGACCGCCCCCGCGATCCGGGTGGTGGTGGCGTCGGCATCGGCCTGGAAGGTGTTGAGGGTGTCCGGCAGGGAGTCCACCGCCCAGCGCAGGACGCCGCCGTCGACGACCCGGTCGCGGGCGGTCACCGCGATGTCCGGTCCCGCGGCGGCCGTCCCGCCCTCCTCCTCGGCCGCCCCGCAGCCCGCGAGGAGCGGCAGCGCAAGGACTCCCGAGGTGAGGAGCGCCAAGGACCTGCGCGTTCTCTGGGTCATGGGTGGTACCTCCGGGGCGGGGCGCGGGTGGCCGTGAAAGAGGGGTGTCCTGATCACGTTCGGCGGTATATGGAGCTGATCACACTGGTGCCGGATCCCACTGAAATAGACGGCCGCCCGGCTCTTCAGGAGCGGCCCCTCGCCACGCCGCGAACCCCACCCGTGCGGACCAATCCGAGTTGCGGGCGGGCGCGCGTTCCCCCGGACGAGGGATGAAAATGGGGGGCAGGGAGGGGCGCACGGTTCGCGCCTGCGCGCCCGGAATCGCTGCACGTCCCTTCACAACCGGGGACGGGAGGCGCGACACTCGCAGGCGCCCGTGAGCGTTGCCACCGCACCCGCGGAAGTGAGGTCACGTCATGTCCCTGCAAGATGATCTGACGGCCGTACGACGCAATCTGAACGAGCTGGTCCGCTCCGTGGAGCGGCTGGAGCAGGACGTCGCACGACAGTCGCCGGCCGCTCCCAAGGCCCCCGAGGCGGGCCGGATGGTGTCCGTCCCGGACACCCCGTACGACAGCACGCTGTGGACGGACACCGACGACGAGGGCCTCGGCGCCCGCGACCGCCGCGCCCCCTGACCCGCCCCGTCCGTCCGTCCGCGCACTCCCCATCTGGCCCGGCCGCCCCGGCCGGGCCTCCTGGGCCACCCCTCATCACTCCACCCGGAGTCCCCTTTGGCCACAGGCACGGAACCACACCCACAGCGGCCCGGCGGGGTCCACGACCCCTCCCGGGCCGCCATCGCGGCCCGGCACCTGCGCACGGACCGGTGGTGGCTCTCGCCCGCCGGCACCGCGGCGGGGCTGCTCGCCTTCATCGTCTACTCGACCTGGCGGGCCTTCTCGAACGCCGACTACTACGCGGCCCCGTACGTGTCGCCGTTCTACTCGCCCTGTCTGGCGGAGAACTGCGTCCCGATGCGCGGCGGCCCCAACCTTGACCTCTTCGGCAGCTGGTGGGCCCTGTCCCCCGCCCTGCTGATCCTGATCTTCCCGCTCGGCTTCCGGCTGACCTGCTACTACTACCGCAAGGCGTACTACCGGGGCTTCTGGGCCTCGCCGCCCGCCTGCGCCGTCGCCGAGCCGCACGCCTCGTACACGGGCGAGACCCGTTTCCCGCTGATCCTGCAGAACGCGCACCGGTACTTCTTCTACGCCGCGGTGCCGGTCGCCGGGATCCTCACGTACGACACGGTGCTGACCTTCCGCGACGGGCACTACGCGTGGGGCCACATGGGCCTGGGAACCCTGCTGTTCCTGGTCAACATCGTGCTGATCTGGGCCTACACGCTGTCCTGCCACTCCTGCCGGCACATCATGGGCGGCCGCCTGAAGCACTTCTCCAAACACCCGGTGCGCTACCGGCTGTGGGGCTGGGTGAGCCGGCTCAACGCCCGGCACATGCAGCTGGCCTGGGCCTCCCTGATCAGCGTCGCCCTGTGCGACTTCTACGTGTACCTGCTGGCCAGCGGCACCGTCACCGACCCGAGGATCTTCTGAGATGGCACAGGTGGAACGGCAGCAGTGGGACGTGGTCGTGGTCGGCGCGGGCGGCGCCGGGCTGCGGGCCGCGATCGAGGCGCGCGAGCGGGGCGCCCGTACGGCCGTGATCTGCAAGTCCCTGTTCGGCAAGGCCCACACGGTGATGGCGGAGGGCGGGATCGCCGCCTCCATGGGCAACGTCAACGACCACGACAACTGGCAGGTGCACTTCCGCGACACCATGCGCGGCGGCAAGTTCCTCAACCAGTGGCGGATGGCCGAACTGCACGCGAAGGAGGCCCCCGACCGGGTCTGGGAGCTGGAGACCTGGGGCGCGCTCTTCGACCGCACGCCCGACGGCAGGATCTCCCAGCGCAACTTCGGCGGGCACGAGTACCCGCGCCTGGCGCACGTCGGCGACCGGACGGGGCTGGAGCTGATCCGCACCCTCCAGCAGAAGATCGTCCAACTGCAGCAGGAGGACTTCAAGGAGTACGGGGACCACGAGGCCCGGCTCAAGGTCTTCCAGGAGTGCACGGTGACGCGGGTGCTGAAGGACGGCGCCCGGGTCTCGGGGACCTTCTGCTACGAGCGCGAGAGCGGCCGGTTCTTCGTCCTGGAGGCCCCGGCGGTGGTCCTGGCCACCGGCGGGATCGGCAAGTCCTTCAAGACCACCTCCAACTCCTGGGAGTACACGGGGGACGGCCACGCGCTGGCCCTGCTCGCCGGGGCCCCGCTGCTGAACATGGAGTTCGTGCAGTTCCACCCGACGGGCATGGTCTGGCCGCCCTCGGTGAAGGGGATCCTCGTCACCGAGTCCGTGCGCGGCGACGGCGGGGTGCTGCGCAACAGCGAGGGCGAGCGGTTCATGTTCGACTACGTGCCGGACGTGTTCAAGGAGAAGTACGCGGAGTCCGAGGAGGAGGGCGACCGCTGGTACGAGGACCCGGACCACAACCGGCGCCCGCCCGAACTGCTGCCCCGCGACGAGGTGGCGCGGGCCATCAACTCCGAGGTGAAGGCGGGCCGCGGCTCCCCGCACGGCGGGGTCTTCCTCGACGTGTCGACCCGGATGCCGGCCGAGAGGATCAAGCGGCGGCTGCCCTCCATGTACCACCAGTTCAAGGAGCTGGCGGACGTGGACATCACCGCCGAGCCGATGGAGGTCGGCCCGACCTGCCACTACGTGATGGGCGGGATCGCCGTCGACTCGGACACCGCCGCCACCGTCGGCGTGCCGGGGCTGTTCGCGGCCGGCGAGGTGGCGGGCGGCATGCACGGCTCGAACCGGCTCGGCGGCAACTCCCTGTCCGACCTGCTGGTCTTCGGCCGCCGGGCGGGACTGCACGCGGCCGGATACGCGTCGGAGGGCGGGGCGCGGCCGGTGGTCTCCCAGGAGCAGATCGACGCGGCGGCCGCCGAGGCGCTGGCCCCCTTCCACGCGGCGGAGGGCGCGGAGAACCCGTACACGCTCCACCAGGAGCTGCAGACGACCATGAACGACCTGGTCGGCATCATCCGCCGGGAGGCCGAGATGGCCGAGGCCCTGGAGCGGCTCGCCGCGCTGCGCGTGCGGGCCGCCCGCGCCGGGGTCGAGGGGCACCGGCAGTTCAACCCCGGCTGGCACCTGGCGCTGGACCTGCGCAACATGCTGCTGGTCAGCGAGTGCGTGGCCCGCGCCGCCCTGGAGCGCACCGAGAGCCGGGGCGGGCACACCCGGGAGGACCGCCCCGCGATGGAGCGGGAGTGGCGTCCGGTCAACCTGCTGTGCCGGCCGGTGGACCCCCCTCCCGCCGATCCGGCCGCCGACCGGATCGTCCTCGTCCGTACCCGGACCGAGCCCATCCGCCCCGACCTGCTGGCCCTGTTCGAGAAGGAAGAGCTGGCCAAGTACCTCGCCGAAGAGGAGCTCTGCGAATGACTGCCTACGACGCACGCTTCCGGGTCTGGCGGGGTGACGCGGAGGGCGGATCGCTCAGGGACTTCACCGTCGAGGTGCACGACGGTGAGGTGGTCCTGGACATCGTCCACCGGATCCAGGCGACGCAGGCGTCCGACCTCGCGGTGCGCTGGAACTGCAAGGCGGGCAAGTGCGGTTCGTGCAGCGCGGAGGTCAACGGGCGACCCCGGCTGATGTGCATGACGCGGATGTCCGTCTTCGCGCGGGACGAGACGGTCACGATCACCCCGCTGCGCGCCTTCCCGGTGGTGCGGGACCTGGTCACGGACGTGTCCTTCAACTACGCCAAGGCGCGGGAGGTCCCGGCCTTCGTGCCGCCGGAGGGGGTCGCGGCGGGCGCGTACCGGATGCAGCAGGTGGACGTGGAGCGCTCGCAGGAGTTCCGCAAGTGCATCGAGTGCTTCCTGTGCCAGGACACCTGTCACGTGGTGCGCGACCACGAGGAGAACAAGGCGGCCTTCGCCGGTCCGCGCTTCCTGATGCGGGTCGCCGAGCTGGACATGCACCCGCTGGACGCGGCGGCGGAGGCGGGCCTGGACCGCAAGCGCGCGGCGCAGGAGGAGCACGGGCTGGGCTACTGCAACATCACCAAGTGCTGTACGGAGGTCTGCCCCGAGGGCATCAGGATCACCGACAACGCCCTGATCCCGCTGAAGGAGCGGGCCGTGGACCGCAAGTACGACCCCCTGGTGTGGCTGGGGAGCAGGATCCGGCGCCGTTCGGATTCCGACCCCCGTTAGTTCACTTCGCGGTTGGACAATGCCCCCTGGGTGACCGTCGGATGACGTGACGTCAGGGGGCTTCGCGGTGCGGGTGGGGGATCGACTGGCGGACCGGTACCGGCTGGACCGGCGGCTGGGTGCGGGGGGCATGGGCGAGGTGTGGCGGGGCCACGACCTGGCGCTCGACCGTGCGGTGGCCGTGAAGGTGCTGCTGGAGGCGGCGACGAACGAGGAGCTGATCGCCCGGTTCCGGCGGGAGGCGACCATCGGGGCGAGGCTCCAGCATCCGGGCATCACCGTCGTGCACGACGTGGGGCAGCACGAGGGCCGGCTGTTCATCGTGATGGAGCTGCTGTCGGGCGAGGACCTGGGGGCGGTGCTGGCCCGGGAGCGGGGCGGGCTGCCGGTCTCCGTCGCGGTGGACCTGGCGGCGCAGACGGCGGAGGCGCTGGCCGCCGCGCACGAACGGGCGGTGGTCCACCGGGACCTGAAGCCGGGGAACCTCTTCCTGCTGCCGGGCGGCCGGCTCAAGATCTGCGACTTCGGCATCGCGCACTCCGCGGACGCGACGGCGGGCTGGACGGTCACGGGGCGGATGTTCGGCACGCCGCCGTACATGGCGCCCGAGCAGTGGCGGGGCGAGCACGTGGACGCCCGGTGCGACCTGTACGCGCTGGGGTGCGTGCTGTACGCGCTGCTGAGCGGGGAGCCGCCGTTCGGCTCGGCCGAGCCGATGTACGTCCTGATGCGGCGGCACGTGGAGGACGCCCCGCTGTCGCTGCGCGAGGCGGGGGTGGCGGTGGCCCGGGAGCTGGACCGGCTGGTGCTGGCGCTGCTGGCGAAGGCCCCGGCGGACCGGCCGGAGTCGGCGGAGGCGGTGGCGAAGGCCCTGCGGGACCTACCGGTGGCCCCTGGCGGGGCCGGCCCGGGAACCACGCCGCCGACCGGCGCCCCGGCCCGTGCCGGGACCCGTGCCGGTACCGAGGCCGGGGCGCACTCGGGGGCGCGGCCCCCGGGCGACGACCACGCCGGGCCGGAGGCCGGAAGACGGGCGGGGGCCGATGGCGAACCGGGCCCACACGGGACAGCGGGCGCACCCCGGGCCGCAGACCGGCCCGAAGCGGATGGGACCGCCGGAGGGCCGGAGGCCCTGGAAGGGCTGGCAGCGGACGCGGCGGCAGGCCGGCCGGAGGCGGACGGGACCGCAGGCCGGTCGGAGGCCCTGGACGAGCCGGAGGCGGACGGGACCGCAGGCCGGTCGGAGGCTCCGGGCGGGCCGGAGGCCGGGGGCTTTGGGTGGGGGGAGGGGGTGTGGGAGGTCGTGCGGGAGTTGTTGGTGGAGGCGGAGGAGACGCTGGTCTCCCTGCCGCCCGGTGCCGGTGAGGTCCGTACCGAGGGGCTCGCCCTGGCGGCGGAGGCCGCGGCCCGCTTCGACGCGGGTCTGGCGGGCCGGCTGCTGGACGACGCCGAGCTGTGGGCCTGGACCGACGGCGACGGCGACGGCGCCCGCGTGGCCGCCCTGCTGACCGGGCTGGCCCGGCGGATCTCCCGGGACGCCCCCCGCCGCACCGAACGGATACTGACCGCCGCGCAGCAGGCGCTGTTCACGGTGTCGGGCCCCGCCCGCGCGTCCCGGCTGCGCAAGGTCGCGGAGGAGCTGGCGGCGGTGGCCCCGGAGCGCGGTGTCCGGCTGGCCGAACGGCATTTCGCGGGGAGCCCCGCCGAGGAGGCCGTACTGGCCCGCGCGGTCCTCGCGAGCGCCCCCACCGACCCCGCCCGCGCCGAGCGCTACCTGGCCCGGATCAGGAGCGCCGCGGTGCGCGCGGCCACCGAGTCGAAGTCCGTCACGGCCGTGGCCCGGCACGACCTGGCGGCCGCGCTGCGCCTGGCCGGCCGGGTCCCGGCGGGCGGGGCCCGGGTGCGGGCGCTGTGCCGGGTGGCCGGCGAACGTTCCGCCGTCGGGGACCGGGCGGGCGCGGCGGAGGCCCTCGGCGCGGCGGAGCGGGCCCTCGCGGAGCTGCCGGCCGGCACCGGCGACGAGGAGGTGGAGGCGGCCCGTGCGGCCTTGGAGGCCGCCCGCGAGCTGGACGAGCGGGGCCACGGCTCCGTGCTCCGGCCGGCCGGTGCCCGGGAGCGGGCGGCCGCCGCGCGCGGGCTGACCGGGGCCGCCGAGCGGGGGCGGGAGCTGGCCTGGATCGCCCGGGACAGCACGGCGGGCGCGCCCTGGCTGGCCGGGGCCGCGTCCGATCCCGGTACCCCGCCGCCGCACTCGGTGGCGGTGACCTTGAGCCCGGAGTCCCGGCTGCCGGTCCGGCCCGCGCCGCCGGCCGGACCGGGGGCGGAGCGGTGGCGGGCGCCGGTCCGCCCGGAGTCGGTGCACGCGGCCGGGGAGGCCGTGGTGTGGGCGGCGGGAGCCGAGGTGGGCGTCGTGGGGGCGGCGACCGGGGCGGCGCGCTGGACGGCCTGGTCCGACGAGGGGGTCGCGGCGCCGCCGCTGCCGGAGCCGGAGCGGGTGTGGTGCGCGGCCGACGCGGACACCGTCTGCGTGGTGGTGGAGTCGGGCGGCGCGCCCGGGGGGCGGCTCGTGGTGCGGGAGCCCTCGGACGGGCGGGTGCGCTGGTGGCGGGAGCTGGACCGGGCCCGCCCGGGTACGCCCCTGACCCTGACGGGGGCGCTGGTGCTGTGGGCGTCGGAGGGCGGGCTGACCGCCCTGCGCAAGGCGACCGGTGAACCGGCCTGGCGGCATCCGCTGGCGGGCGACGGCCCGCGGACGGTGACGGTGGCGGGCGAGTGCCTGGTCGTGGGCGACGGCCGGCAGCTGCGGGCGCTGCACCTGCCGAGCGGGGTGCCCCTGTGGTCCTGGCCCCGCGGGTACGGGGCCGGGGGCGGGGACCGGGCGGTGCCGGACGTACCGGCGGGGGCGGTGCCCGTGCTGGACGGGGGCGTCGTGCGCGCACTGGACCGGCGCAGGGGCTACGAGCTGTGGCGCTTCGACCCGGGCGCGCCGGCGGCCCGGCTGCTGTCCGCGGACGGGGTGGTGTACGTGGCCGCGTACCGCGCGGAGCAGGGCTGGGACGTGGTGTTCGCGCTGGACGCGGGGACGGGCGCGGTGCGCTGGCAGCGGCCGGTGACCCGGCACGACGGGCCGGACTGCGCGCTCGAACTGCTAGGCGTGCGGCGGGGCGTGCTCCACGTGAGGTCAGTGCGCGGCGGACGGCGCGGCCTGCTGGGCCGTACGCCGCCTCCGTTCGTGACGGGCCTGGAGCTGGACGGGGGGAAGCCCCGCTGGCAGTGGGAGCACGCCGCGCTCGCCGTCCACCGCCCGGCCCTGACCCCCGGAACTCTGGCCCTGCCGCTGCCGGAGTTGACGGGCATCGCCCTCCCGTAGCCTCCGGGTGCGTGGCCGGAAAAGCCCCCATACCCTCCCAAATGTGACTGCGTCGAGAACACGGGCAACCGCCGGGATATCCGTACGGACCGGGCTGGCCCTCGCCGCCGCGCTGCTGGCGTTCGGCGGGTGGGGGGTCGCCGGGGCGCCGCCCGCGCGGGCGGAGGATCCCGTCACCCTGTCGGCGCAGGGGCAGATCACCGACCGCGTGGGGGCGCTGGGCGACCGGAAGCCCGCCGTCACGGCGGCGCTGGACAAGCTGTACGCCGACCACCGGATCCAGCTGTTCGTCACGTACGTGCACGACTTCTCCGGCCGTTCCCCGCAGAGCTGGGCGGACGCCACCGCGCAGAAGAACGGCCTCGGCCGGGACGACGTGCTGCTGGCGGTGGCGACGGGCGCCCGTCAGTACGCCTATTCGGCCGATGTGGACTCCGGTTTCACGCCGGAGCAGCTAGCGACCGTCGCCCGCACCGCGATCGAGCCCGCCCTGCGGCAGAACGACTGGGCGGGCGCGGCCATCGGTGCCGCCAACGGCTACGGCGCGGTGCGCGCCGGGCAGCCCGTCCCGGCGCCGACGATCACGCCCGGTGAGCCCGACCCCGGCGGCGGGCAGGGCGGCGAGAGCGGGGCCGGGGACTACGTGCTGCCGGTGGTCGTGGTCGGCGCGGCCGGGGCCCTGGGGGCGTACGCGTACGCGCGCCGCAAGCGCGGCCGGGGCGGCGGGGGCGGCGGACGCGGTACCGCTACGGCCCATCCGGGCTGGGACGGCAGCAGGGCGGAGCCGATGCCGCTGCCGGAGCTGGACGGCCGGGCCAGGGCGCTGCTGGTGGAGACCGATGACGCGGTCCGCACCAGCACCGAGGAACTGGGCTTCGCGACGGCCCAGTTCGGCGACGAGGCGGTGGCGGCGTTCACGGCGGCCGTCGAGTACGCCGGGAACGAGCTGACCCACGCCTTCCGGCTGCGCCAGCAGCTGGACGACGCCTACCCGGAGGACGACGCCACGCGGCGCCGGATGCTGGACGAGATCGTGGCGCGCTGCACGGAGGCGAACCGGCGGCTCGACGCGGAGTCGGCGGACTTCGACCGGCTGCGGGACCTGGAGAAGAACGCCCCGCAGGCCCTGGCCGCGGTGGAGGCGCGCTTCCGTGCGCTGGACGGGCGGACGACGACCGCCGGGGCGACCCTGACGGCGCTGGCGGGCCGGTACGCGGACTCCGCGTCGGCGCCGGTCGCCGCCAACGCCGCGCAGGCCGAGGACCGGCTGCTGTTCGCGACCACCCATCTCGGCGAGGCCCGTACGGCGGTCGGCGCCGGGGACAACGGCAGGGCGGCCGTGCACGTGCGGGCGGCGGAGGGCGCGGTGGACCAGGCGGCGACCCTGGTGGACGCGGTGGAGCGCAGGGCCAGGGAGCTGGCGGAGGCGGCCGGAAAGCTGCCGGTCGCCCTGAGCGAGACGGAGGGCGACCTCGCCGACGCCCGCGGGCTGCTCACGGGTACCGCGGAGGGCGCATCCACCGGTGACCTGCGGGGCCGGATCGGCCGGGCCGAGTCCGTCCTGGCCGACGTGCGCCGGGAGGAGGCGGCCGGCCGGTACGACCCGATCGACGCCCTGCGCCGGATCGAGGAGGCCGACGCGGCCCTGGACGAGGCGCTGGCCGGGGCGCGCGAGCGGGAGAGCGGGCGGCAGCGGGCGGCGGCCCTGCTGGACCAGGCCCTGCTGTCGGCCCGCAGCGCGATCGGCGCGGCGACGGACTACGTCACCACCAGCCGGGGCGCGGTCGGCAGCCAGGCCCGCACCCGGCTGGCGGAGGCGCAGCGGCACCTGGAGCGGTCGGCGTCGCTGGCCGGCCAGGACCCGGCGGGCGCCCTGGCCGAGGCGCAGCGGGCGGACTCCCTGGCGCGGGAGGCGCAGCAGCTGGCGGAGCAGGACGTACGGGCGTACCAGAACCCGTACGCCGGCCGGCGCTCCGGCGGCGGGCGGGGCGGTGCGGTGCTCGGCGGGATCATCCTGGGCGAGATCCTGCGCGGCGGCGGGGGCGGCGGCAGCGGCCCGGGGTCGTTCGGCGGGGGCGGCACCCGGGGCCGGATGGGCGGTGGCGGCCGCTTCTGAACCCGCATGGCGGCGGACCCAGGACACAGACCCCACCGAGACCCGCGCAGCCCCACCCAGACCCCCGCAAGGACCCCGCGCAGACCCCCTCAGGAGACCCGTCATGAGCAAGCAGACCATCCTCGGCCGCGTCACCCAGCTCGCCAGGGCCAACATCAACGCGCTGCTGGACCAGGCGGAGGATCCGCAGAAGATGCTCGACCAGCTGATCCGCGACTACACGAACAACATCTCGGAGGCCGAACAGGCGGTGGCGACCACCATCGGCAACCTGCGGATGCTGGAGGCCGACCACAAGGAGGACGTGGACGCCGCGGCCGAGTGGGGCGGCAAGGCCCTCGCGGCCAGCCGGAAGGCGGACGAACTGAGGGCGGCGGGGTCCGCGGCGGACGCCGACAGGTTCGACAACCTGGCGAAGGTGGCCCTCGGCCGGCAGTTGCAGTCGGAGAAGGAGGCGCGGACGGCGGAGCCGGTGATCGCCGCCCAGACGGAGGTGGTGGACAAGCTCAAGGCGGGCCTCGACTCGATGAAGGGCAAGCTGACGGAGCTCCAGGCCAAACGGGACGAGCTGGTGGCGCGCGCCAGGACCGCCCGGGCGCAGAACACGATGCTGGACGCGGTCAAGAACATCGACGTCATGGACCCGACCAGCGACCTCAGCCGTTTCGAGGAGAAGGTCCGCCGCGAGGAGGCGATGGCGATGGGCAAGCAGGAGCTGGCCGCCTCCTCCCTGGACGCCCAGTTCGAGTCGCTGGAGGACCTGGGCAGGACCTCGGAGATCGAGGCCCGCCTCGCCGCGCTCAAGGCCGGCCGGGCGGCGTAGGACAGCCGGGGCGGGCCCCGCCCCGGACCCCGCCGGGGCGCGGGGCGCGGGGCGCGGGTCACCCGTACATGCTCAGCAGCTGCTCCGCGGAGAGTTCGGTGACCGTCTCACCCGCCCCTCCGGGCATGGGCAGGGGGAGTTCGAACCAGACCGTCTTGCCGCGGTGGGTGCGGCGGGTGCCCCAGCCCGCGGAGAGGAGGCCGACGAGCTGGAGGCCGCGGCCGCCCTCGTCGGTGTCCCGGGCCCGGCGGCGGCGGGGCTGGGCCAGGTTGGCGTCCCACACCTCGCACACCAGGGTCCGGTCCAGCAGCAGGCGGAGGCGGATCTCCCCCTCCCCGTACCGCAGGGCGTTCGTCACCAGCTCGCTGACCAGCAGCTCCGTGGTGTCGAGCAGGCCCTCCAGGCCCCAGGCCGGCAGCTTGGCGCGGGCCAGCTCCCGGGCCCGGCCCACCGAGCGGGCCTCGCGCGGCAGCTGCCAGTCGCCGACCGCGTCCACCGGCAGCCCCTGCACCCGCGCCATCAGCAGGGCGATGTCGTCCTCCCCGTGCCGGGTGTGCAGGGTGTCCAGGACGTGGTCGCAGATCTCCTCCAGCGGCCGGGCCGGATCCGCGACCGCCTCCCGCAGTCCGCGCAGCCCCTCCTCCAGGGGGTGGTCGCGGGACTCCACGAGCCCGTCCGTGTACAGGGCGAGCAGCGCCCCCTCGGGGATCTCCACCTCGACCTCCTCGAAGGGTTCGCCGCCCACCCCGAGCGGCATCCCGGTCGGGATCTCCAGCAGCAGGCCGGGGTGCGGCCGCCCGCCCTCCTCGGCCGGTTCGACCAGCACGGGCGGCATGTGGCCCGCGTTGGCGATGGTGCAGCGCCGGGTCACCGGGTCGTAGACGGCGTACACGCAGGTGGCGAGGTACACCTCGGAGCGGTCGGCGTCGCGTGAGTGCAGGGCCGCGCGCGAGGCCTGCTGGGAGCCGCCTCCCGGTCCTCCGGCGCCCAGGCCCCGGGCCACCTCGTCGAGGGCGGTGAGCACCTCCGCCGGTTCCAGGTCCAGCAGCGCCAGGGTCCGTACGGCGGTGCGCAGTTCGCCCATGGCGACGGCGGCCCGCAGACCACGCCCCATCACGTCGCCGACGACCAGTGCCGTGCGGTGCCCGGGGAGCTCGATGACGTCGAACCAGTCGCCGCCGACCTCGGTGGCCGCGTTCCCCGGCAGGTAGCGGCAGGCGATGTCCAGTCCGGCCGCCTCCGGGTCGCCGGGGGGCAGCAGGCTGCGCTGGAGGATCAGGGCCCGCTCGTGCTCGCGCCGGTAGAGGCGGGCGTTGTCGATGCAGACGGCGGCGCGGGCGGCCAGTTCCACCGCGACGGCCCGGTCCCGTTCGCCGAAGGGTTCGCTGCCCTTCGTGCGGGAGAACTGGGCGAGGCCGACCACCGTGTCGTGGGCGACCATCGGGACGATCAGCGTGGACTGCACGAGCGCGTCCGGCGCGCCCCCCTCGATCAGCCGGGGCCGTGCCGTGCGCAGGGCCAGCGCCCCGGGCGAGGCCGCCGGATAGCGGTGGGTCTCCCCTACGGAGACCAGCGCGCCGGGCCCCGACAGCGGGGCGTCGGACACGGCGGAGGCGAAGGCCACCCGCCGCAGCGGCGCGGACGGGGCCCGGCCGGCCCCCTGCCCGGGCAGCGAGGGCATCCCGGGGCCCTGCGGGCGGGCGGGCCGGTCGTCGTCGCCGAGCAGGAGCCCTTCGTAGAGGTCGACGGCGGCCAGGTCGCAGAAGCCGGGGACGGTGACGTCGAGGAGTTCGCGGGCGGTGGTCTCCAGGTCGAGGGAGTTCCCGATCCGGTGCCCGGCCTCGTTGAGCAGGGCGAGGTTGCGCCGCACCCCGGCGGCCTCGCGGGCGGCGAGGTGGCGGCGGGTGACGTCGGTGCCGAGGCCGGCGATACCGATCGGACGGCCGGTGCCGCCGTGCACGCGGTAGAGGTTGATGGACCAGTGCCGGTGGTCCCGGCTGCCCGGGGCCGCGCCGGTGATCCGCAGGTCGGTCACGGACTCGCCGGTCTCCAGCACCCGGCGCAGGGCCTCGGTCATCTTGTCGGCCTCGTGCGGCGGCAGGTAGTCGTGCACGGTCCGGCCGCGGTGCTCCTCCACCGCCCCGCCGAAGACGGTCGCGAAGCGGCGGTTGGCGCGCTGCACGGTCAGGTCCGTGCCGAAGAGCAGGAACCCGAAGGGAGATTGGCCGAATATGGCCTGCGAGGCGGCGAGATCGGACTCGATGCGCCGCAGTGCGCGCACGTCGACGACGACGCACAGCGCGGCCCGCTCGGCGGTCTCGGTCTGGGTCGGCATCACATAGATCTCGGCCACGCCGTGCTCGCCGTCACCACCCGGGATACGGAAGGGGACCAGGCCGGTCCACTCCTTGCCGTCGAGGATCTCGGCGACCTTGCGGTGCCCGCCGGCGCGCAGCTCCGGCGGCATGAAGGCGTCCACCGGATCGCGCCCCACCGCCTGGGCCGCGGTGAGCCCGAACAGCTCTTCCGCGCGCAGACTCCACTGGTCGATGAGCCCGTCGGGCCCGATCGAGAAAGAAGCGACCTTTATGTAGTCATATATCGAGCCAGGCGGGCTGCTGTGCCACAGGGAGTCGTGCCACGTCTCCCCGGGCACGCGGGCCTGATGTGCCTGCGCAGGTATCTCGCTCACGCGACCGTCCCCTCCAGCTCACCGCAACCGGACCGGCCATGACCGAAGTATTCAGCACCACGGCCCCGTACGGCACGGCGTTCACGATCACAAAAGGGTCCCGTTGTTTTCCGGCCACGCCCGGCGGTCTCCACCGGACGTCCTCCGGGAGACCCCCTGCCACCCTTCACCTTGTTACTCACCAGGAAGAGCCAACTCGAACCACACGGTTTTGCCCGACTTTCCGTGACGGGTCCCCCAGCGCTGTGCCGAGACGGCGACCAGATGCAGTCCGCGCCCGCCCTCGTCGTCCGGCTGCGCGACCCGTTCGCGGGGTGGATCCGGAAGCGGATCGGAAACCTCCACCAGCAGTGCGGGGCCTCCGGCCAGACCGGGTGTGTCGGGGCCGCGCCGCACCAGGCGGACCCCGATGGGACCGGAGGCGTAGCGCAGGGAGTTGGTGACCAGCTCGCTGACCAGCAGGACCGTCACGTCGCCCACGGATTCCAGCCCCCACGAGCGAAGGGTGCCGCGCACGGCGTGGCGGGCGGTGCGGACGGCACCGGGCTCGGCGGGAAAGGCCCACTCGGCGCATTCACCGTCTGTGTCGATCACGCCGATCACTTCCCGGGCCACCAGCGACCCCAGTCCGGTTCGTCGGGGACGAAAGGGGGACGAGATAGGGACTAATAGCGACATACCCCCTATTTGGGGCGTCGTACCACCCGATCCCGCCCGATCCCCCCGGCACCGGCGCACTGTGGCGCAGACGGCCTACAGCGTGCGCTTCATGCGCCCCGGTGCGCCCCGTCGCGCAGCCGCCGGCCCGCCTCGGCGACGGCCGGACGGTCCTGGTCGAGCCAGTCCACCGAGTCCAGCTCGTGCGGCCCGAGCCAGCGCAGCTCGTCGTGGTCCTCCAGCGGCTCGGGCTCCCCCGAGAGCAGCCGGGCCGTCCACACGTGCAGGACGAGCCCCGGCCGCACCGGCCACTCCCCCGGGATCCGCTCCAACACCTCGGTCTCGACGCCGAGCTCCTCGCGCAGTTCGCGCACCAGTGCCTCGGGCACGGACTCACCGGGCTCGGCCTTCCCGCCCGGGAGCTCCCACCGGCCCGCCACCTCGGGGGGCGCACTGCGCCGGGCGGCCAGCAGCCGCCCGTCATGACAAAGGGCTCCGCCCACAACCACACGTACGGTCATGGGCGGAGCCTATGCCAGCGCCGACTGTCAGTTCATCGTGGCAGTACGGCTGCCCTGTTCGATCCGCTCGACCCAGTAGAGCTGCTTGTGTCCCCGGTCGTCGAGGCTGTCGACGACCTTCTGGGCCTCGGCCCGGGTGGGGTACCGGCCCACCCGGTAGCGGTTGCCGTTGTCGTCCTGACGTATGACCAGCCACGGGAGCAGGGCACCGCTGTCGTTCATCGCGCTTCACCCTCCGCCGATGTACATGCCCAGGAAACCGCATTGCGCATATGCCGGAGCTTACGCCCGACCTTTACTCAGCGGATACGGTTTTTCACAAAGAGGTACCTAGGGGGCGTACGCATCCGGCCAGGCGTACGAGCGGGCCGTGCGCGCCGGTTCAGACCGGGCGCACCGAGGGTGTCGGCAGGGCCACCGGACCGGCCCCCGGCGTCTTGCGGCAGACGTCACCGCAGGTCGCGTCGAGGGAACAGCACAGTGAACAGACCGGCCCCGACCACGCGGGGCAGTCGGCGATGTCCGGGAGCTCGTACGCCGTCTCGCACACGGCGCAGGTGTGGGTGGCGGTGACGTCCGCGACCTCCGCGTCCGGGCCGCTCACGGTGTTCGGCCTGGCCAGGTAGTACTTCCCGCCCGTCGCCCAGGCGATCAACGGGCACAGGAGCAGGGCGAGTCCGGCGGCGATGAAGGTGGAGAAGGCCTCGGCGTACGTGCCGAAGAGGCCGGAGAAGGCGAGGATCGAGACGGTGGAGGCGATCACCATCGCGCCGAAACCCGCCGGGTTGACGGCGTACAGATAGGCCCGCTTGAACTCGATGTAGGGCGGGCTGAGTCCGAGCCGCTTGTTGATCACGAGGTCGGCGGCGACGGCGGCGATCCAGGCGATGCCCACGTTGGAGTAGAAGCCCAGGAGCCTGCCGAGCATCGCGAACATGTCCAGCTCCATCAGCGTGAGCGCGATGGCGAGGTTGAGGAAGATGTACCAGACCCGGCCCGGGTGGCGGTGGGTCACGCGGGAGAAGAAGTTGGACCAGGACAGGGACCCGCTGTAGGCGTTGGTGACGTTGATCTTGATCTGGGACACGATGACGAAGAGGGCGGCGGCGGGCAGCGCGAAGCCGCCGAGCCACGGGCGCAGCGCCTCGACCTGCGGGGCGATCGGCTCCAGGGCGTGGGTCTTGCCGACGGCCTCCAGGGCCGCGAACGCCAGGAAGGCCCCGCCGAGCTGCTTGGCGGCCCCGATGACCACCCACCCGGGTCCGGCGGCGAGGACCGCGAGCCGTCGGCGGCGCCGGTTGGCGGGGGTCTCGGCGGGCATGAACCTCAGGTAGTCGGCCTGTTCGCCGATCTGCGCGATGAGGGACAGGGCGATGCCCGTCCCGAAGCCGAAGCCGATCCAGGAGAACCCGGAGCCCGCCCCGTCGGTGCCGCCGAAGCGGGTGAAGTCGCCCCAGGCGCCGGGCGCCTCGAAGGCCAGGACCAGGAAGGGCAGCGCGAGCCCGACGAGCCAGACGGGCTGGGTCCAGGCCTGCACCTTGGCGAGGGCACCCATGCCCCGGAAGACGACGGGGATCACGATCAGCGTGGTGAGGAGGTACCCGAGCTGGACCGGGAGCCCGAAGGCCTGGTGCATGGCCTGGGCCATGATCGAACCTTCGAGCGCGAAGAAGATGAAGGTGAAGGAGGCGTAGATCAGGGAGGTCAGCGTCGACCCGAAGTACCCGAATCCGGCGCCGCGGGTCACCAGGTCCATGTCCAGCCCGTACGTGGCGCACGCGCGGGCGATGGGGATGCCGGTCAGGAAGATCACCACGGCGGCGGCCAGGATCGCGGCCGCGCCGCTCGTGAAGCCGTAGGCGAAGACGATGGAGGCGCCGATCGCGAAGTCGGCGAGGTAGGCGATCCCGCCCAGTGCGGTCCCGGCGACGGAGCCGGGGCTCCAGCGGCGGAACGCGTGCGGGGCGTACCTCAGCGAGTAGTCCTCGCGGCTCTCGTCGGCGGCGAGCCGGGCGTAGCTGCGGCGCGGTTCCTTCGGGGGCGTGGACGTGAGGGCGGTGTCGGTCATACCGCGGGAAGGTAGGCCCGATACGTGACGCCCCGTCACACCCGGGCGTTGCCCGCGCGTTACGCGGCCCCGCCCGGCGTCACCACGGCGTTAACGGATCTCCCGGCCCCGCGGCCCCGCCGGGGGTCCCGGGGAGGAACCCGGCCGGGGCAGGGGTCAGCGGACGGGCAGGTGGTAGGAGAGGCGGTAGCGGTCCGCCGGGACGACCACGTCGGCCGTCTCCACCGGCCGCCCCGACGCGAAGTACGTCCGGCTCACGACCAGGACCACGTGCCCCGGGACGCCGCCCAGCGACATGATCTCCTCGGCCAGGCCGGGCCGGGCGCCGACCTCCTCGACCACGTTGTCCACGACCACGTCGATCGCGGCCATCCGGTCCACCACCCCCGAGCCCCCGAGCGGCCCCTCCTCGGGCAGCATCACCGGGGTGCGGCCCGTCACGGACAGCGGCTCCCAGGAGGTGGACAGCATCATCGCCTCGCCCGCGTCGCGGAAGACGTAACGGGTGCGCATGACGCGGTCGCCCGCTTCGATGCCCAGCCGCTTCGCGATCTCCGCCGGCGCGCCGGTCTGCTCGCTGCTGGACTCCCACGTGCCGCGCGCCCCCGCCTCGGCCTGCTCCTGCCGGAACGGGGTCGAGGCGCCGCCCGTGCGGTAGCCGGAGCGGGCGACCCGCCGCGGGACCGGCTGCTCGCGCACGTACGTGCCGGACCCGGAGCGGCCTTCGACCAGCCCCTCCGCCATGAGGACCTTGCGGGCCTCCAGCGCGACCGTGTCCGAGACCCCGTACTCCTCGCGGATCCGGGCCTGCGAGGGGAGCCGGGCGTGCGGGGGCAGGGACCCATCGACGATCTTCCGCCGCAGATCCCCGGCGACGCGCAGATAGGCCGGCTGCTCACCGAAAGTCACGGGCCACTCCCATCAGGTTGACAGACAGCTACACCCTGGCAACCCACCGTTGAACTGCGCAAGCACGGGCCAGAGTTTCACTCGAAGTGATGAAGCCTGGTCACTCAAACCCGTTACCGCGCGTTACCCACGGTGTATCCGACGGATTCCGACCGGGATCCGCTCCCCGAACCCCCGTCCGAGTCTCCCGGGAACTCCTCAAGCCAGTCCGGAACCCGGGTGGACAGCCCGTACGCACCCCGCAGCGACTTCTCCGTGTCGATCGTCGTGGCCCCCAGCGCCGCGTCCCACGCCCGCCGGAACTCCTCCGGCTTCCCCGCCCGCGCGGCCCGCTGCCACTGCTCGCGCGCCGCCTCGACCTCCTTCAGCAGGGCCTGCGCCGCCGGACCCACGCCCGGCCGGGAGACGACGCCCCGGAGCAGCCCGGCCTCCGCGCCCAGCGCCCCGTCGACCTCGCGCGCCCACGAGCGGTACTCCGCCAGCGCCACGCCGAGCTCGCGCCGGGGGCCGTCGCCCAGCACCTGGTCGGTCCCGTTCAGCACGCCCAGCAGGGCCACCTGGTCGGCCGTCAGCGTCCCGGAGTCCTTGCGCAGACTGCCCCGGTGCTCCCGGTCCGGCGTGCCGATCACGCACAGCAGCCCGTGGTCGCCGTCGCGCCAGGTCTCGCCGGTGGGCGCGAAGTAGAACATCTCCGCGTACGGGGGCAGTGCCCAGGTGTCCATCGCGTACGCGTCCTGCGCCTTCCAGCAGGCCTGCGCCGCCGCCTCCTTGAGCTTCGTCGTGCCGGGGGAACCCGTGAGCGCGAGCGGGCTCGTGGAGGTCACCTCGGCGTCGTGCACCCGCCCGCAGTCGATGCGGTAGATGAAGGGGTCCTCTTCGAGGAGGTCGCCGCCGGGGACGTTGAAGCAGTCGCCCGCGCGCAGTTCGTCGATGCCCGTCAGCTCCCCCTCGACGCGCACCGGCTCCCGCGCCGGGCCCAGCCGTCCGAGGACCGTCCCGCCGTAGCGGCCCGCGCCGAGGACGAGCACCGCGGTCATCGCGACGGAGACCACCAGGCCCACGACGGCGAGGGCCCTGCCGCGCTCCCCCTTGCGCGCGATCTGCACCAGGGCCACGACGCCGAAGACGATCCCCAGCGGCGGCAGGCACAGCAGCCCGACCAGCAGGGAGGCGAGGGCGAACCCGTTGAGGGCCGGCCGGAACGGCCCCTGACCCATGGGCGGCCGGTACGGGGGCGGGGTGCTCACGGGGCGGGGTGCTCCATCAAGGGGGGATGCGGGGGGGCGTGCGAACGAACGCGCGAAATAGTACGCAGCGGGGGCGACCGACCAGTCGGTCACCCCCGCCGTTCACCGCGCGGTCCGGCCCGGAGCCGCGCCCTTCACCACCCGGCCGCCCGGCCGGAGTTCAGCTCAGAACTGCAGGGCCCAGGAGTCGATCTTCCCGGTGTCCGCACCGGCGAGGTCGGCGACCCGCAGCTTCCAGACCCCGTTGGCCACCTCGGAGGAGGCGTTCACCGTGAAGGTCTGGACGATGTCGTCGGCGCTGCCGCCGGTCCGGTTGCGGAGGTTGTAGACCGTGCCGTCGGGGGCGACGAGGTCGACCTTGAGGTCACCGACGTACGTGTGCTTGATGTCGACGGGCACGCTCAGCGTCGCCGGGGCGTTGCCGGAGATCCCGCTGACGGTGATCGGCGACTCGACGGTGGAGTTGTCGTTGATCGCGTAGTCGGCGGTGTTCTCGAAGCGGGTGCCCGGGTTCGGCGGGGTGGTGCCGGCGCCCACGTTCAGCAGACGGTTCGGGGAGCCCGTGCCGGGGCCGGTCACCACGTTCGGGGTGGCCGCCGCGACCAGGCCGTCACGGACCTGCGCCGGGGTGCTGGCCGGGTTCTGGGACAGGTAGAGGGCCGCCGCGCCGACGACGTGCGGGGTGGCCATCGAGGTGCCCGAGATGGTGTTCGTGGCGGTGTCGCCGGTGCCCCACGAGGAGGTGATGGAGGAGCCCGGGGCGAAGATGTCCAGGACGCTGCCGTAGTTGGAGTAACTGGCCTTGGCGTCCGTGTTGGTGGTGGCGCCGACGGTGATGGCCTCGGCGACGCGCGCCGGGGACTTGGTGGAGGCGTCGGTCGACTCGTTGCCCGCGGCGACGCCGTAGGTGATGCCGGAGGCGATCGAGTTGCGCACGGCGGTGTCGAGCGCGGAGTCGGCACCGCCGCCGAGCGACATGTTGGCCACGGCGGGCTTGACCGCGTTGCGGGTCACCCAGTCGATGCCGGCGACGACCTGGGCGGTGGTGCCGGAGCCGTTGTTGTCGAGCACGCGGACGCCGACGATCTTCGCCTTCTTCGCCACGCCGTACGTGCTGCCCGCGACGGTGCCCGCCACGTGGGTGCCGTGGCCGTGGCCGTCCTGGGCGGTGTTGTCGTTGTCGATGGCGTCGTAGCCGTAGGAGGCGCGCCCGCCGAGGTCCTGGTGGGTGATCCGGACGCCGGTGTCGATGATGTACGCCGTCACCCCCTCGCCGGCCTTGTCCGGGTAGGTGTAGCTCTGGTCGAGGGGGAGCGCGCGCTGGTCGATGCGGTCCAGTCCCCAGGACGGCGGGTTCGGCTGGGTGGCGTCGACGGTGAAGACGCGGTTCTGCACGACCGACTTGACGGCCGGGTCGGCGGCGAGCTTCCTGGCCTGCGCCTCGGAGACCTCGACCGCGTAGCCGTTGAGGGCGGCGCTGTAGGTCCGGTCGATCCTCGCCCCGTACCGCTTGGCGACGGCCTTGCCGCTGTCGGCGGTGGAGCGCGCCGCGGAGTCGTCCAGGGTCACGATGTAGCTGCCGGGGACGGACCCGGCGGCCCCCGCGTTCTCGATGACGCCCTGCGCGCCGCGGTCGGCCGCCGAGGCGGGTAACGCGGCGGCGGCGCCGAGCACGAGGGCCACGACGGCTATCGCGCTGACGCCGGCGGTCTTCCGGCGGGTGTGACGCATCACGGACATGTGAGGGTTCCTCCTCATAGGCGGTGCGCTGCGGGGGGGTGCGGAGGTCGTACGGGGTCGGTGCGGAGGTCGGTGCCGAGGTCGGTGCGGAGATCTCTGCGGGGGGTCGAGCGGGAATCCGCGGGGCCTGCCCGAGCCGTCATTTCGACATGCGCATGACAATGCATGGAGCCCAACGGGCCGTCGCCTCCGAAAGGTTGACCCACCCGTGCGCCATCCCACAAGAGGACAACGGACGCGTAACATCCGTGCCATACGACGGCCATGAACGAGCAAAGGTGGTCCGCACATGACGCACGCACTCCCTGGTTACCTTTGCCCCGAGGACGGCACGCGCGGGGACGTGCGGACCGCGCCGTGGTGCTGCCCCCTGTGCGGCGGCCCCTGGGACCTCGACTTCGCACCCGATCCGGCCGCCCCCCTGGAACCGGCGGCCGGGCCCCCTTCCCTGTGGCGGTACGCGCCCGCACTGCCGCTGCCGGGGGCGTTCTCCGTCTCCCTCGCGGAGGGGCACACTCCGATGGTCCCGCTCGCGGAGCGGATTCACGCCAAACTCGACTACCTGATGCCGACGTTGTCCTTCAAGGACCGGGGCGCGGTGATGCTCGCCGAACTGGCCCGGCGACTGGGCCCCGAGCGGGTGATCGCGGACAGCAGCGGCAACGCGGGCACCTCGGTGGCGGCGTACTGCGCGCGGGCCGGGCTGAGTTGTGAAGTTTTCGTGCCCGAGGGCACCTCGGTGAAGAAGACGGAACAGATGCGGGCCCACGGGGCGGCCGTACGGATCGTGCCCGGCGGCCGCGAGGCCACCGCGGAGGCCGCCCGCGCCGCGGCGGACGCCCCCGGGGTCTTCTACGCGAGCCACGTCTTCAACCCCTACTTCCTGCACGGGACGAAGACCTACGTCTACGAGATCTGGGAGGCGCTCGGCGGCCGGCTCCCCGACGCCCTCGTCGTCCCCGTCGGCAACGGCACCCTGCTGCTCGGCGCGGCGCTGGCCGTGGAGGAGCTGGCCCGGCGCGGGGTGCGGGCGCCCGCGCTGATCGCGGTGCAGGCGCAGGCGGTGTCCCCGCTGGCGGCCGCGTTCGCGGCGGGCGCGGAGGACGCGGAGCCGGTGGCGCAGCTGCCCACCCTGGCGGAGGGCATCGCGATCCCGGCGCCGCCGCGGGCCCGGCAGATCCTGGCGGCGGTCCGCAAGTCCGGCGGAACCTTCCTGACGGTCCCGGACGACCGGCTGCGCGAAGCCCAGCGGGACCTGGCCCGGCGCGGGCTGTTCGTCGAGCCGACGGCGGCGGCCTGCTGGGCCGCGGTCGGCCCCGACGCCCCGGGCGACCCGCTCCAGGGCCGCACGGCGGTCCTCCCCCTGTGCGGCGCGGGGGCGAAGACGGGCCTGGCCTGAGGTCCCGGCCCGGGTCCCCGTCGGAAATCCGCCAGCCCCGGGGCCGCCGCTCTGGTGGACTGGCGCCATGACCCACTCCGTTGACCTCACCGCGAAGGCCACCGCGTTCGCGGCCCTGCACACCCCCGCGGCGCCCCTCGCCCTCGCCAACGTCTGGGACGTCGCCGGCGCCCGCGTCGCCGAGGCCGCCGGCGCGCCCGCGGTGGCCACCACCAGCGCCGGCGTCGCCTGGTCCCTCGGGGCGCCCGACGGGGACGCCCTCGCCCGGGACCGGGCCCTGGACCTGATCGCCCGCGTCGCCGCAGCCGTCCGCGTCCCCGTCACCGCCGACATCGAGGGCGGCTTCGGCGCGGACGCCGCCGCCGTCGGGGAGACCGTCACCGGGGTGCTGGCCGCCGGTGCGGTCGGCGTGAACATCGAGGACGGCGACCGCAGCCCCGCCGAGCACGCGGAGCGCCTGGCGGCGGCGCGCGCCGCCGCCGAGGCCGCCGGGGTCCCGCTGTACGTCAACGCCCGGGTGGACACCTACCTGCGCGGGCTGGGCGCACCGGAGGGCCGTCTGGACGAGACCCTGGCGCGGGCCGCCGCCTACCTCGGCGCCGGCGCCTCCGGCATCTTCGTCCCCGGCGTCACCGACCCCGCGGTCCTCGCGGAACTGGCCAAGGGCATCGACGCCCCGCTCAACGTGCTCGCCGGTCCCGGCGCCCCGCCGGTGGCCGCGCTCGGCTCCCTCGGCGTGGCCCGGGTCAGCCTGGGCTCCTGGGTGGCGGAGGCCGCGTACGCCCTCGTCCGGCGCGCCACCGAGGAGCTGCTCGCCGGCGGCACCTACGGCTCCCTGGCGCGGGCGCTCCCGTACGGCGAGGTGAACGCCCTGCTCAAGGGGTGAGAAACCGGGAAGCGTGCAGAGGGCAACGACCATAGGATCCGGCCATGAGCACCCCGGCCCCGCTGACGGGCAGACCCGCGACCGCGCCGCGCCTCCGGATCACCGGCGCGGTGTGGACCGCCCTCGGCCTCGTCTACGTCGTCTGGGGCTCGACGTACCTCGGCATCCGGATCGTCGTGCAGACCATGCCGCCGTTCCTGTCCGCCGGGGTGCGCTTCCTCGCGGCCGCGCTGGTGCTGGCCGTCGTGGTCGCCTGCGCGTACGGGCCGGGCGCGCTGCGGGCGACGCGCGCGCAGATCGGCTCGGCGTTCCTGGTGGGCCTGCTGCTGGTGCTGGGCGGCAACGGCCTGGTGGTGCTGGCCGAGACCTCGCTGCCGTCGGGACTGGCCGCCCTGCTGGTGGCGGCGGTGCCGATGTGGCTGGTGGTGCTGCGGGCGGCCACCGGGGACCGGCCGCCGGCCCGGACCCTGGCCGGGGTGCTGGTGGGGTTCGCGGGGCTGGCGGTGCTGACCAGCCCGGGGCTCAGCGGTGATGTCCGGCTGTCGGGGGTGCTGCTGGTGCTGGCGGCCTCCGTACTGTGGTCGCTCGGCTCCTTCTCGGGCTCGAAGCTCCCGGCGCCGGGCAACCCCTTCACCGGCAGCGTCTACCAGATGCTCGCGGGCGGCACGGGCGGGATCCTGGTGGGGCTGCTGCGCGGGGAGCAGCACGGCCTCGACCCGGGCTCCTTCTCCACCGCCTCCTGGCTGGCGCTGGGCTACCTCGTGCTGATCGGGTCGGTCGTCGGTTTCACCGCGTACACGTGGCTGCTGCGGTCGGCGCCGCTCTCGCTGGTGTCCACGTACGCCTACGTCAATCCGGTCGTCGCGGTCGCGCTCGGTGCGCTGATCCTCGACGAGGCCCTGACCTGGCCGATCGTGCTCGGCGGGGCGATCGTGGTGGCGGGGGTCGTCGTGATCGTCAGCACGGAACGCAGGGGGTAGCGGCGGTAGCGGGGTAGCGGCGGGCCGGGAGGGGACCCGCGTCAGCCGCGGGCCGCCTTCTCGAAGAGGGCCTTGGCCTTCTCGTCGTAGAGCGCGGCGGTGGAGTCCACGTCCGTGTCGCCGCCGCTGAGCACCCCGATCAGCCGGCCCGGCTGCCCGGTGCCGCCCCGGTCGGCGATCCAGGGGCTGCCGCTGGTGCCCGTCCAGAAGCCCGCGCAGCTGATGTACAGCATGTCGGGGTCGTTCGCGTCGTGCCGGGTCTGGGTGGTGCAGGAGACGGGCTTGTTCTGCGGGTTGTGCTCCGACTCCGGGTAGCCGATCACGGTGACGTCCCGCTCGTACCCGGAGGTCCAGTCGGGTTTCGGCGCCTCGCCCGCGCCGACCCGCTGCTGCAGGCTCCGGCCGTCCCCGTCGGGCTCGATGGTGAGGAAGGCGAAGTCGGCGGTCTCGTCGCCCCACTTCGTCCAGCGGTCGTCCACGTGGATCGAACGGACCTTCCACACCCCGAGGGGCTGGGTGCCCGCGCCCTCCCCGGAGAAGGCGGGGGCGAAGGAGAGCTCGCCGATGGCGAGGCCGTCGTGGGCCACCTCTCCGGGGTGCCCGTCCTCCCCGGCGGGGGCGACGCAGTGCGCCGCGGTCGCCACGACGTTGCCCCGGGGGCTGTCGACCACGCTCGCCGTGCACCAGTGCTCCCCGTTGGCCATGAGCACGCCGACGGTGGGGAAGGGATGCACGGACTGGTCGCCCGACGCCTTGAGGAACACGACGGCGCACAGCGCCGCGATCCCGGCCGCGGCGGCCGCCGACGCCCCCTTCACCACCGGGCTCATCGCACGGCGGGATCGGGCGTAGGTCCCTGCATCACCTTGCTGATCCACGCCAGGGAGCCCTCCCTCATGCCACGTACGTACGACTTCCCATTGTGCTCACCATCCTGGATCACCTGGAGGCGGGTGTGCACGGGGCCCTTCCCGTAGGTGCGCATGAAGCCCTCGGCCAGTTCCCGGCCGCTCTCCTTGGTCCCGATCTGGAAGTTCACGTACACGTCCGGGCCGCCCTCCCTGATCAGCTTCTCGGCGAGCTTCTCGGGGTTGTTCGCGTCCATGGCCTGCCGGTTCCCCTTCCACAGCGGGGAATCGGGGACGATGTCGACCCCGCTGGCGATGACCGCCTTGAAGCGTTCGGGGTACTTGAGCACGTCCTTGAAGGCGCCGAAGCCGCCCGAGGAGGAGCCCATGAAGGCCCAGCCGTCGCGGGAGGTGAAGGTGCGGAAATTGGCCTTCGTGAAATCGGGGATGTCCTCGGCCATCCAGGTGCCCATCTTGGGCTCTCCCGGGATGTCGGAGCCGTCGAAGTGGTGCTTGGTGTCGGCGTTGATCACCGGCATGATCAGGATGAAGGGCAGGCTGGTGCCGGCCTTGACCCCGTCGATCACGGCCTGCTGGAGGCCGAGCCCCGGGCCGGTGCCCCAGTAGTTCTTGGGGTAGCCGCGCCCGCCCGGCAGGGAGATCAGCACGGGGAAGCCGCTCTTGGCGTAGCGCGGGTCGTCGTACTCCTTGGGCGCCCACACCCACACGTCGCCGGTGAAGCCCGACTTCGCCCCGGTCAGGGTGGTCATGCCGATCTGCGTGCCGTCCGGCAGCCTGCTGGTGCGCACGAACGTGGCCTTGGGGCCGGTCGGCATCAGCACCCCCTCCCGGATGTCCTCGGCCGCGGCCGACTCCTGGATCTTCCCGAAGGACACCGGGTCGCCCAGGTCCGAGAAGAGCCCGAAGGCGTACGCCGCGCCGCCCCCGACGGCGAGGGCGAGCGCGACCGCACCGCCGATGAGGGCCCGGCGCAGGCGCTGGGGGCGACGGCCGCCCTTGGTCGTGGGGCCGCCGTCGCCTTGATGGTCATACTGCACGGATTTGTTCCCGTTCCTTCTCCGGCGCCCTGGTTGGGCGCGGGTCGGACCGATAGGTCCCCCTTACACACCTGTACAGAGGTGTGAACGACCGTAGGGGTTGCCTGGGACCGGTGCGACGTGGCGAGGGCCACGTGGTGGACGGGCGTTCGGGTGGGACGGGTCAGCCGGCCTCGGGCTTCGGGCCCTTCAGCACCTTGCTGACCCACTCCAGCGAGCCTTCCTTCATGCCGCGCACGTAGTGCCAGCCGTTGTGCTCGCCGTTCTGGATGTCGCGGATGGTGGTCTTGACGGGGCCCTTGCCGTAGTCGCGCACGAACTTCGACATCCGGTCCTTGCCGGTCTCCTTGGTGCCGACCTGGAAGTTGATGTAGACCTCGGGGCCACCCGAGTCGATCAGCTTCTGGGCGAGCTTCTCCGGGTTGTTCGCGTCCATCTCGGCCTGGTGGCCCTTCCAGAGCGGGGAGTCCGGGGTGATCTCGCCGCCGCTGGCGATGACGGCCTTGAAGCGGTCCGGGTACTGCAGGACGGTCTTCATGCCGACGAAGGCGCCGGAGGAGGAGCCCATGAAGGCCCAGCCGTCGCGGGACTTGTACGTACGGAAGTTCGCGCGGGCGAAGTCGGGGACGTCCTCGGCGATCCAGGTGCCCATCTTGGGCTGGCCGGGTATGTCGGCCCCGTCGTAGTAATACTTGTTGTCCGGGTTGAGCACCGGCATGATCAGGATGAACGGCAGGCTGGTCCCGGCCTGGACGCCCTCGGTTATGGCCTTCTGGAGGCCGAGGCTGCGGTCGGCCCAGTAGTTCGTCGGGAAGCCGTTGCCGCCGGGGAGCGCGATCAGGACCGGGAAGGCGCTCTTGGCGTACTTCGGGTCGTCGTACTCCTTGGGGGCCCACACCCAGACGTCACCCTCGAAGCCGGACTTGGCGCCCGCCAGGCGGGTCTTGGCTATGACGGTGCCGTCGTCGAGCTTGGCGGTCTGCTTGAAGTCGGACTTCGGGCCGGACGGCAGCAGCACGTCCGGGTCGCCGGTGGGCTTGGGCGGGGCCGCCGGGGCGCTCGGGGACTGCTGCCCGGAACCGCCGGAGCCGCCGGGCGCGCCGGACTGCCGGGCGGCCCGGTCGGCCGCCGGGCCGAAGCTGACGGCCTCGCCGTTGCCGGAGAACCACTCGTTCTTCCAGGCGGCGAAACCCCCGCCGCCGAGGAGCAGCGCTACGGCCACGCCCGCGCCGATCCAGATCGCGCGCCGGGACCGGCCCCGGCCCGTCCCCGGCTCGGGGTCGGCGCCGGACGGCTGCTGCGGGTACTCGTGCACGGACTTCGCTCCGAACGGTCGGGACTGCCCCGGGCGGGGCAGAACGGCTGGACACGGTGGGACACACATCCACTGGTCCTGATGTGCGAGTGTCCTGGAAAGTTCCGAATCCGCGCAAAAAACGAGCGGAACTCCCGATGACCGACACCGGGCCCTCCGGTCACTTCAGGGTGTCGAGCACCTCGGCGCAGCGCCCGAGCAGCTCCACGAGCCGCTCCCGGTCCTCGGCGGAGAGGGCCGCGGCGAGCGCCCGCTCGACCCGGACCGCACCCGCGTCCGCCCGCTCCATCACGGCGCGCCCCTCCTCGGTGAGCCGGGTCTCCAGCACGTTGCGGTGCCACTCGTGGGGAGTCCGGTCGATCAACCCGCGCTCCTGGAGGTTCTTCAGGACCGTGTTCATCGTCGGCGGCGTGACCCCGCAGAGCCGGGAGAGGGCGGCGGCGGAGATGCCGGGCTTCTCGGCGAGCCAGAGCAGGGCCGCGTACTGCGGCACCGTCACGGCGGCCGGCTTGCACGCGGTGTTCTTCGCCGCGAGGAGGGCCTGCTCGGCGCGCTTGATGTGCGAGCCGATCCGCTCCTCGGGGGGCATGGACGTCATGGCCGAATCCTACGACCCTTGCCAATCATTAGAACTCTAATTACTCTTCGGGCACAATCAACAAGAAGGACTCACTCATGCCCAAGCTGTCGAAGCTCCTGGCCGCAACCCTTGCCTTGTCGGCCGCCTTCACGGCGGCCGCCGCCGCTCCCGCCGCCGCCGCTCCCGCGCCGGCTCCCCCGTCGGCTCCCCCGTCGCCCGTTCCCCGGATCTCGACGGCGTTCACCCTGCCCGGGGCGAAGGTCTACCCGGAGGGCATCGCCTCCGACCCCCGTACGGGCACCGTCTACGTCGGCTCGTACGCGGACGGCACCGTCTACCGCGCCCGGCCCGGCGTCCGCACCGCCGAGGTCTTCCTCCCCGCCGGCGCCGACGGCCGGCACACGGCGAACGGCCTGCGCGTCGACGCCCGGGGCCGGCTCTGGGTCACCGACTCCACCACCGGGGTCGCGGTGTACGACACCCGCACCGGAGCGCGCCTGGCCCACTTCGAGGTCCCGGGCACCGGCCCGCGCTTCATCAACGACCTCACCATCACCCCGGACGGCACGGCCTACCTCACCGACAGCGCCCGCCCGGTGATCTACCGGGTCACCCCGGCCCAGCTGCGCGCGGGCTCCGGCGCCCTGACCGTCGCCCACGACCTGACCGGGCACCTCACCCCGGCACCCGCCGGCAGCTTCGCCCTCAACGGCATCGTCTCCGACCCGGCGGGCCGCTACCTGCTGGCCGTCGACATGACCGCGGGCGACCTCCACCGCGTGGACCTGCGCACCGGCGCCATCAGCCGCGTCGCGCTGACCGGCGGCGACCTCAAGGCCGCCGACGGCCTCGACCTCTCCCCCGACGGCACCCTGCGCGTGGCCCACAACCTCCCCAACACCCTGACCCGCTGGCAGCTCGGGGCAGACGGCACCCGCGCCCGCCTGATCCACACCCTGACGGACCCCTCGCTCCAGGTCCCCACCACCCTCACCCGCACCCGGGGCCGCATCCTGGTGGTCCGCTCCCAGTTCGACCGGGGCGGCCCCATGAACCCCTCCGGCGGCACACCGACCACCTTCACGATCGCCGCCGTGCGGGGCCTCTGACCGGGGCCCCGGCGGGCCGGGCGGACAATGCGACAGCTACCCGGAACGGCCTAAACTGACCTAAAAGCAGTCACGGCATGTCCGGCGGCTCCAGGGCGTCCCCACGGGCTGCCCGGCCGGCTCAGGAGGCGTGATGACCGTATCCCCCGACCCGGCGACCCAGTACGTGCACAGCGACCCCGAGGACGTCCTCAAGCAACTCGGAAGCTCATGGCGCTGGGCACTCGGATTCGCCCTCGCGACCCTGATCCCGGGCATCCTGATCCTCGTCTGGCCCGACGAGACCCTGCACGTCCTGGCCGTGATCATCGGCCTGCAGCTCCTGGTGGCGGGCGGCTTCCGCTTCGTCTCGGCCTTCTCCCACAGCGGCGACCGGGGCGGCAGCCGGCTGGCGGGCGTCCTGATCGCCATGCTGGCGTTCCTGGCGGGCGTCTTGGTGCTGCGGCACCCGATGCAGACGATCGGCGCGCTGTCCCTGATCCTCGGGGTGTTCTGGCTCCTGAGCGGAGTCCTCACGGCGTACGCCGCGATCGCCGACCGCACGCTCGTGCACCGCGGCATGCTCCTCGGCCTGGGCGCCCTCGGCGTCATCGCCGGAATCGTCGTGCTCTGCTTCCCGGTGAACTCCGCGGTCGCCCTGACCCGCCTGCTGGGCCTCTGGCTCGTCCTGCTCGGCGTCTTCGAAGTGGTGATGGCCTTCGTCCTCCGCTCCGCCACCCGCCGCGCCATCCGGACACCGCCGGGCTGAGCGCTCGACAGCAGCGCCGGACGGACCGGTGATGGCCCATGCCCGAATGCCGGGCACGGTGCGGATGTTCGCCGGGAATCCTCCGGCCGACGTCATTGCCCCTCCGGCGTGGGCTGTGGCCCGCTACCGTGAAGCCATGACCGCACTGCCCGACTGGATGCGCCCGCCGCGCGCGGAAGGCTGGTTCGCGGAAGAGGCCGGCATCCCGCACTACTGGTGCATCGAGGACGAGGACGGGGCACCCGTCGTCCACGTCTACGAGCTCGACGAACCGACCGGCGCCTACGCGCCCGCCGGGATCTTCCGGGGCACCCTCCAGCGCCCGGTGCCCTTCGAGGTCAGCCTGGACCTCGACAAGCTGACGCCGCCCCGCAGCATCTGACAGTCGGCAGGGGCATGCGGAAGGGGCCGGACTCGGGTGAGTCCGGCCCCTTCCGGTCTGCACGTTCAGTGAGGAGCCCGGCCGCGCCCACACCGCCTGAGCGGTCAGTAGTGGTATCGAGCCCGCAAGGACGACGATCTCCTCGTCCGTCACCAAGTGAGTGAGCAGGGGCGATGAGGGGTGGCGCGGGGTCACATTTCCCGGCACCATCCCAGCGCGGGAAACAGTCAGGGGTCCGACTCCGAAGAGCCGAACCCCTTCGACCTGCATGTTTGCTAGATCATCTGCGTTCCGGTACCCAGCTGGCCACACGTTGAAGCGGACCGCTCAGCGCAGCGCTCCCACCTGCGAAAACACGGTTCTGGAAGTGCCATCCAGCACGCATCCAGCACGGTGCGGCTTCCAGCACCGAAGAAGTGGTGTACACATGGCACACTCGGTACGCTTGAGCGCATGACGCAGCCGCTGCCCATAGAGTCCATCCGCGACGTGCGCGCCCACCTGGCGGAAGTAGTGGAGCGCGCTGACCGTGACGACGTACCCACAGTCATCACCCGCCGAGGTAAGGAAGTCGCCGCTGTCGTCTCTATCGAGGTGCTGCGCAAGTACCAGGAATGGGAAGAGCGCGAGATCAACCGGATCATCGACGAGCGCATGGCCAACCCGGCTCCCGGCATCCCGATCGAGGACATCATGAGGGAGACGCTGGCGCGCGGTGAGTGAGTACCGCACCGTCTTCCGACCCGAGGCGCAGGCCGAGCTTCGGAAGATCCCTCGCGACATGGCACTGCGCATCCTCGCCAAGCTGACCGAGCTGGAGAGCGACCCCCTCGGCTTCAACACCACCGCACTCGTGTCCCAGCCCGAACGTCGTCGCCTACGAGTGGGCGACTATCGCGTCCTCTACACCATCGACAACGGCGAGCTGGTGGTCTGGGTGGTTCACGTCGGACACCGCTCCACCGTTTACGACACCTGATCCTGCGCCAGCAGCGCGCGCAGCCCGTCGGAATCCGCAGGAGGCGACTGCACCACAGTTCGGTCCGGCCGCGTCGGACTGTCAGTGGCTGCTGCTTCCATGCCGCCATGAGCACTGTGTACGAGACCGCCGCCCTTCTCCCTGACCCGCCCCAACTCCGTGCCCATCTGCGCGCACTGGCCGTCCTGGACGCCACGATCGGGGACGATCCACGGTTCTCCCAGTACACCTTCGACAACACCTGGAGCCCCGGCGTGGAGGCGGCCCTGATGGAGAACGGTTCGGGGGACGACTTCTCCGTCCTCTTCACCCCGGCCGGCGTGCTCATACGCGGCTTCGACCACGAGTCGGCGATGAGCCCGTACGGGACGGACGACGAGCAGGTCTGGCCCGGTGTCATCGACGACGTGCCCGCCACACTGCGCCCGATGCTGGACGAGCCCGCCTTCCGTGATGAAGGGATCGATACGCCTCGGGTCACCGCATGCCTGTGGCGGGAGACCTGCGACACCGCCTGGCGCACCGGCCCGACCATCCCCTTCCCCGCCGGCAGCGAGGACCCGGACGGCTCAGGCTTCCTCTTCCATCTCCTCACAGACCGCTCCCCCGAGGCCGTCCAGGCCCACTTCGAGGACTACTACGAGCGACCCGTCCCCCTCGATGCCATCCGCCACGTCCTCGCCGGACGCCCCCTCACCCCAGCGATCGCCCGGGCCCTCAACCCGGCCGCCCTCTCGGACAGCGCACTGCTCCGCAGAATCGCGGCACATCCCGAGGTCTCCTCGTACCTGTCCCGCGACGGCGAGTTCGACTTGGCCCGCACCGACCCGATCGAGTCGATCGCCCTGCCCAACGGTCTCCCGGTGGAGCCCGTCGCCGGCTGCAACGCGGGCGGCACCCACTACCTGTGCGGCCCGGCCGTCCCAGCCGGCCCCCGCCCCGTCCTCTACACCGACTCCGAGGGCCGGGCCTCCCTCATCGCCGAGTGCCTCGCCGAGGCCCTGACCCTCACCATCGTCCTGCCGCCCTGGCACGACGCCCTGGCCGGCTTCCGCCCTCCGGCCCTCAACGCCGACTACCTCGACAACCACCCGGACCACCCCGCCGTCCGCGACCGTCTCCTCGCCGCGCTTCGGCTTCCCGCGGCCACCGACCGGGAAGTCCTGGACCGCCTGCGCACCACCGCCGCCCGCACCGTCCCCGACGGATTCCTCCCGCACGTTCCCGATGAGGAGGAGTCCGCCTTCGAGCCGATGCTCGAACGGTCTACCGAGTAGGGCCGGGCCGACCGCCTGATTCAACGTCGGTCCACGGTTCTTCCCGACCAGTGGCACCTCCCATTCCGGGTACCCGGAAGTACGCACTTGGTAGGCGTTGTCCGGATCGCTCGGTCCTCCACCGCCAGCGAAACCACCAGGCGTGAGCGAGTTCATCCACGTACGGAAGCGCTGCTGCTCAGAGGGAGTGAGCAGCTTCGTAGTACCCGGAACCGGAGCAAGGGGATCAGCAAACGGGATGCCGGGGAGTCCGGGGGCCGCAGGACCTGCTGAGTCGGGGAGCGTGACTCGGGCTGCGGATGAGTCGAGCGGCAAGAGGCCCACCCACAGCCCGTGCCAGCCGACTACCGGTCCTGGTGGTGGCCACCCCGCACACCCGGTGCTAGTACCGGCTGACAGGGAACGCCGCTCTGTACTCCAAAAAAACTGGTTCCACCACGAAGATCACGGCCTACGACTGCCACGACCGGATCTGCGGCCGGAAACCTCCCTAGTAGGGTCGGAACGTGGCCACTCCTCCGTTCATCGACACCGACCCGCACAAGCTTCCCAGCCTCCCTGTGGAGGCTGTGGAACACGGTGAGGTCTTCACGCGACGCTGGGTGGTCGACCTCGTCCTCGACCTCCTCGGCTACACCCCGGACAAGGACCTCACCGAGGTAAGGATTGTCGAGCCCGCCTGTGGCGCTGGCGCATTCCTGGTCGCGATCGCTTCGAGGATCAGTTCGTCCTGCCGCGCGCACAACCGCCCCATCACGGATTCACTCTCCGCAGTCCGCGCCCTGGACCTGCTGGACCGCCACGTGTTGCGGAGCCGCGCGACTGTCGAGGCGCAGCTGGTGGCCGAGGGATGGTCGGCAGAGGAGTCGAGACAGGTGGCGGCAGCCTGGGTCGAGCAAGGTGACTACCTACTGCAAGCCGACGCTGGCCATCGAGCTGACTACGTGGTCGGCAACCCTCCATACATTCGTCTCGAAGACGTTCCCGATGCCCGGATGGCTGCATACCGTCAAGCCTGCTCCACGATGGGTGGCCGGGCAGATATCTACATCGGCTTCTACGAAGTAGCGCTACGGAGCCTCACCCCAGGGGGACGGCTCGGCTTCATCTGTGCGGACCGCTGGATGCGGAACCAGTACGGTCGTCGACTCCGGCAGATGGTAAGCAGCCGCTTCTGCATGGACGTGGCGCTTGTCATGCATGACGTAGACGCCTTCGATGATCAGGTTTCGGCCTACCCGGCCATCACGATCATCTCCAACCAGGCTCAGGGCAGCGCAGTGGCAGCAGACACCACCAGGGAGTTCGGCAGCGCGCAGGCCCGAGGCTTTGTGTCCTGGTATGCACAGGACTCCCCGGAGTCGATCACCACAACGGCATTCCAAGCAGCCCGCATGCCTAACTGGTTCCCGGATGAGGATTCCTGGCCAGCCGCTTCCCCCGCCAGGCTGGCGGTACTCGAGGAACTCACCGAACGCTTCCGGCTGCTGGAAGATGACGAGACGGGCACTCGGGTCGGCATCGGCGTTGCCACCGGCGCCGACAAGGTCTTCCTCACGGAAGACAAGCGACTCGTCGAGGGCGACCGACTCCTCCCCATGGCCATGGTCCGCGATACGGCCAGCGGCTCCCTTGACTGGCACGGCACATATCTGGTCAACCCATGGACAGCCGAGGGCCGCCTCGTCGATCTTGCCGCGTATCCCCGCCTAGCCTCGTACTTCGAGGAGCATGGGGCCGCACTAAGAAAGCGCTACATCGCGACCAAGCAGCCTGATCGCTGGTACAAGACGATCGACAAGGTCGATCACCGTCTGACTGGTCGGCCGAAGCTGCTGCTTCCGGACATGAAGCTGACGATCCATCCGGTCCTCGATGAGGGCGGACTGTACCCTCACCACAACCTGTACTTCATCGTCTCGGAAGACTGGGACATGCGCGTTCTCGGCGGCCTGTTGCTGTCGAAAGTCGCCGAGGCTTTCGTAGAGGCGTACGCGGTCAAGATGCGAGGGGGAACGATCCGCTTCCAGGCGCAGTACCTCCGCAAGATCCGCGTGCCCGATCCGCAGGCGATCAGCGAGAGCGACCAGGTCGCACTCAGGGAAGCTTTCGACAAGCGCGATGTGCAGGCTGCCACTGAAGCAGCTCTGCGTGTCTATGGACTCGCCGAACTACCCGACTAGAAAGGAACGGATCTTGACGGTTACCCGCCAAGACTTCGAGGACGCCATAGCTGCGTACTGGGACGCTAAGAACACTCAGCGCGAGCTCTCCATCATCAAGGACGCCGTGGGAGCGGGAACGGCTGGCTCAGTACGAGGAGGAAAGCACTTCGACCACATTGCTGCACTGCTTGCCAAATTCTTCCTCGATGCCGGCTACGCACCGGAAGATATTCGGGTAAACAAGCAGCAAGGACTGGAGCTTCCTGGGTACTACCGGCCCCAAAAGCAGTGGGACCTCGTAGTGACCCGTGGCAACACCTTGGTTGCCGCCTTCGAGCTCAAGGCCCTGGGTGGGCCTTCGTTCGGAAACAACTACAACAACCGGGTCGAGGAAGCACTAGGCAGCGCCATGGACCTGCGACGTGCTGCACTCGCCGATGCTTTCCCCGGCGAGAAGCCGTGGCTCGGGTATTTCTTCATAATGGAAGATCACCCCAAGTCCCGCAGTCCAGTGTCGGTCCGGAAGGGCCCCTTCCCAGTCGAGCGGATTTGGCTGGGGAAGTCCTATCAAGACAGGTTCGCCATCTTCTGCGAGCGCCTGATGGACGAGGGACTTTACGACTCTGTCTGCTATATCACGTCCTCGAAGGAGGATACGAAGCCTATCGAGCTTGTCACAAGCCTGGACTGGCGCCACTTCTCGGCAGCGATCAACGCTCGCATCAAGTACCTAGAGGGCCTAGGGTTGCCCGGCCCTGATCAAGGCACGCTGCCGCTGTAACAGCCTCGCGGCGCCACTAGTTTTGGCGCCGCGATCTGCTTCCGTCGGCCTTCCGGGAACCATCACCCCGATCTGGTGATGTGGCCGCCTAAACCTGCAGACCAGATTCCTGTGCATCCACGATCGAGGAACAGGGCTGAAAACCCTCACCGAGTGCGCCGAGGAGTATTCGCAGCTCGCGCGGACCTCCGCCGCAGACCGCCTCCGCTGATTTAATCAGCTCCCTTAGGCCTTCCAGGGAGGATTCGCTGCGGACGTGCTCCACTATTCCAACCCAGTAGCCAATCGCTTCCGGAGCACCTCCGACATAAATCTCTTCGGGCAACTTTGCGCTGTGCAAGAACTCGTACGCCTTGGTCTTTACGGGAAAAAGGGACAAAAGTACAGCAGCTATAGCCAACTCTGCAATATCAAGCCAAACTGCACCATCGCGCCCTGAGGTAGCCGTCACTGCGTCAGAGTCATCCTGCGGGCTGCCCCTTCGAGACAGCAGCACCCATGAACCATCCCAGCCATGAGGCTCCCACGCTCCAGGTGGTGCGCCCCCGGGCGTTGCCTCAAGCGGCTGCTCTTCGCCGCCCCTCACAACGGCATGCTCCCGGGCAGCAGAAACCCACAACTCGTGGAACCGAGACACCACTTCTTCCGGGTTCCGACCAGCCAGACCGGCAAGTTGGTGTGCTAGCTGGCGAACGAGTTCCAGCGCGGGCAGGTCCGGCCTGCGGAAGGCGGCATGGATGGCGCTCTTGGAGTAGGTGGCTGGCAGTCGCGCCATCTCCGGAGAACTAGGCCACCCAGCCAGCAAGTGCAGTTCGTGTAGAGCTTCGTTAAGTTCCCTGAGGGCACCCGGGCGAAGTTCCGGCTTCTGCAAGGCCCTAGCCACGACTTACCCCCGACCGTCCGGCACCGTCCAGAAACGTCCAGCAATACTCGCACGACGTCCAAACGTGTGCTCGGGCGCCCCAAAGCGTCGAAAGGCGGCCTCACGCATCCTGGCCCGTCAGGGAGCGGCGACTCTAGGTGCAGGGCGCCCAGCCAAGGGTGCACGACCAGAAGGATCTCGAAAGCATGTCGAAGAAGTCCACTTCCGAGAAGTCCACCTTCGAGCGGCTGATCCGTACCGCGCTGTTCGCATCCGTCCGCGGGGCGGCGTACACCGCAGGCGCTGTCATGGTGACGGCGACCGTCTGGTGGCTGCAGAGTCTGTAGCCACCTACCCGGTTAACAAACACGGATGTCGGGCTCTTCTGCGCTGGACCACGGACGCTCACGGCGAGCACCCCGAGGGGTCACTGCCATTCACTACACGGCGAGACGACGATCCACGCACGGACGATCGCTACCTCTCCCTGCACGCAGAGGAACCCACACCGCCAGCGCTTGGCAGCAGGCCCACGCCGTCAGCGGGCCGCCGGCCATCAGCCAGATATCCGGCGGCCCGCTGTCCTGGTGACCGTACGTCAGATTGTCCGGTCTTCGACAGACGCGTCGACACCGCCACGACTGACGAACCTCCGCATGTCACAAGGCGTTCGGAACGACCAGCCCTGGTCGTCGGCTCCTACCGAGGACTCGTTCTGCGGCCGAGCGGCCCCAGCAATTCGCGCGTCCTCCAACATCCACGGCTCCGGAAGCGCGGGAGCGGAGGGCTGATGACGGATCCGACAGTGCAGTGTGGGCCGTACCTCCGGGAGCACGGTCGTGGCGCATGGCGAGCCGAAGTCGCATCCAGTTGCCGATGACAGATCGCGCCGCACAGCATGCCGGGCGCACCGTCACCCGCCGACAACCTGCTCAAGCTCAGCGAACACCCCAGCGTCTCGATCTACGTCATCCCGTTCGACGCCGGAGGCCATCCCGGATCGGGACAGCCCATCTACTACATCCACGGCCCCGTGCCCGAGCTCGACAACTGGCAGAAGTCCATCTACTGCGGCGAGGGCGAATCGTGCCTACACGTCGCCACCACCGCCGCCCGCTTCCACGTAACCGAATCCGGCGCCCCCAACGCAGCCATACTCACCGCCGCCCTCGACGCCTTCGCCGCCCTCCTCACCCACGTAAAGCAGAAGGCCCCGCACCGTGGCTGACCCCACCTCGGCCGACATTCCCGGCGACCTCGCCTGACCACGAGCCGCCCCGGACGACGCCGCCGGGCCTGGCCCCTGGATCGAAATCACCTTCGGCGACGCCGAGTTGGTGCACCTGCGCGAGACATCCGCGCCTGACATCGTCGTCACCACGACACACACCAAGTGGGATGCCTTCGCGCTCGGCGTCCAGGCCGGGCAGTTCGACCGCTTCATAAAAGTACGGCCCACCTGACTCGCCATTCAGCCCGGCCCAGCCAACATCCAGCCAGCCATACGCGAATGGGGCCGCCCCGGAAGCAGAACGACCCCACCTGACCTGGCAGTTTGCTAAACAGCCCCATCCGCGATGATGCGTGGCCTATACATTGAAGCGGAATGCCTGAACCCCGACCCTGACCTGCGACGGAGCCCCAACCGAGCCTCTGACCAGGGATTTCTCCGTTCGGCTGCGTTGGCTTCCGATGGATGCTTACGGGTGTCCTGCGGACTGTCTGCGGACTGACCTACGGGGTGTCGACGGAGTCGAGGTGCCTGCGGAGTTCCACCGCGAGCTCATCATCTCCCCCCTCAGCCGGCAGTGGCCACGGGTCCTGCTCGCCGTTCGCCATGGCGAGGCTGCTCGCGAACCAGACCAGGTCCGGTGCGGGCACGAAGAAGTCCCGGAGCCACCGCGCGAAGACAGCAGCTTCGCCCGCGGTCACGTCGGTCAGGGCGATGTAGGCATAGTCAGGCTTCGGCAGCGCCGCTGTCCCGTCAATCCACACACCCGGAGCCAGCTCGATCTCGAAATCGAGAACCGGGACGTTGTGGATCCCCGAGATCCGATACTCCACAGTCGGCTCGGGAAATGCCTCCCGCAGAGCCCTCTCCAAAGCTTCGACCGTTGCGCGCCAGGCTCCACCATCGCCCTGGGGCGGGTAGAAGGCGAAATTGGTGCGGATGTTCCGTTCAGTGGGCACGGTCTTCCTCTGTCTCACGGCACGTATCGCGTCGAGCCCGGCGTACCCGACATCGCCATCATGGACTGCCACTAGGCTGCGTTGTCCTTGCCGTTCGTGACGATCTCCAGTCCACGTATCTCACTGTTCGCGGGGTTCGCCATCGCGTCCTTGTATCGGACGAGCTCCTTCTCATCACCCGCGTACATGGAGTCGATGACAGGATCCCAAGCGATCTTTCCGTGCGAGTCCACCTTGACGGGCTTGACCAGCGTCTCTTCCAGGCGGTCAAGGGACCGGAAGCTCTTCTTCTTGCAGTCGGGGTCCCGCACGTGCTTCGCCTCGACGAGGTACCCGTCGTCGGGCCGTATGCCGTCCACCATGAGCCCACGGTTCTTCCCGGCGAGCGGCACTTCCCGTTCCGGGTACCCGGAAACGCGTAGCTGGTAGGCGTTATCCGGGTCGTTCGCTCCGCCGCCTCCGGCGAAGCCACCAGGGGTCAGCGAGTTCATCCACATATGGAACTGCTGCTGCTCAGGGGCCGTGAGCAGCTTCGTATACCAGGAACCGGGGCAATGGGGTCAGCGAACGGGATGCCGGGGTCGACAGAGTTGACCATCGGCAGAATGGCAGGAGTGCCCGCGTACGACGCGAGCCTGATCGGCACGGGTACGGGCATGCGGATGAGCGGGGGCAGGAACGGCACCCCGGGGAGGCCGGGGGATGACCCTCCGCGTCGGGAAGAGCGACTCGTGCAGCAGAGGAGTCGAGCGCGTGCGCGACCTCGCCCAGGTCGTGTATCCAGGAGTCGCCAAGCACCGCGTTGTGCGGTCCACCGTCGTAGCCGTTGGCTCCGAACATGGGCGTGTCCCAAGGCATGTCCACTTCGAACAGGCTGTTTTTGCGGTCTTGGATCTTCGCCTTGGCAGCCTCCACGTGATCGGCCTACCGCGCACATGCCTTTGCGAGCTGAGAGCAGGCGGCCACCAGATTCGTCACCAGCGGCTCATCCTGCTGCGCCTTTGCTGGAGGACACGTAAGGCCCACACTGTGCTTGAAGTACGACTGGAAGGCATCAGCCGCCTCCCCCGAGTGCGCCTTGCTGGCGGTGGAGGCATAGACCTGGGCATCCTTGAGGAACCGCTGCAAGAGGGATCCGGCGTGCTGCCATCACCGGCCGGCGTCGCGGATCTTCTCGGGTGAACCACGGAACCGGTCGCTACGTCCGCCTGGCGCGTACTGGTCGTACCAAGCGGTTTCCCCCACCACTCCCGGGAGCTCCTGCCCGAGGCCGAGATAGTTCTCCGTGCAGTCGGCGCCCGGGTCACCCATGCCTACGGTCAGATCGACCTGCTCCCCCAGGAACGCGGACACCGTGCGGCTCTCCTGAGCCATGAATTCACGGGCATTGCGCATCAGACCTCGGCTCGTGGCCCCGAGGATGTACGAACTGAAACCCATCTTGTCCAGAGTCGTGGACGCCGCCGACGCGTAAACCTTGGCGAACGAGCGGCCCGCGTCGTCATCGCCGGCCATCCCTTGCTGCCGTGCCAGCTCGTGTCCCAGCGCGATGGCCGTATCCCGAGCCCCACGCATCGTCTCGATCAACCCCGTGGAACCGCGGATCATGCCCTCCGCGATGAACTCCAAGTCAGGCGCGAGCCCGCTCACGGCGCCCCTCCCCACTGCAGACGTGAACGATCAAGCTAACGCACTAATACGGTGACTTCTGCGCGAGATTGCGCCTACCAGTTCGAACGATCGCAGTGAGGGCGAAACAGCACCTGCGTGCCCAGAGACAGCGGCGTCCCGCATCCCCGGAGTGGAAGCGTTCTGCGGACTGCTGCGGACAGCACAACGGCCTGACCCGCGTTCTCGCAGGTCAGGCCGTCTCTAGCTATCCGCTCACACGTTGAAGCGGAACTCCACCACGTCGCCGTCCTGCATGACGTACTCCTTGCCCTCCATGCGGGCCTTGCCCTTGGCGCGGGCTTCTGCGACCGAGCCGCATTCGACCAGGTCCGCGAAGGAGATGACCTCGGCCTTGATGAAGCCGCGCTGGAAGTCGGTGTGGATGACGCCCGCCGCCTCGGGGGCGGTGGCGCCCTGCTTGATGGTCCAGGCGCGGGTTTCCTTCGGGCCTGCCGTCAGGTAGGTCTGGAGGCCCAGGGTGGCGAAGCCGACGCGGCCGAGGGTGGCGAGGCCGGGCTCGTCCTGGCCGACCGACTGCAGGAGCTCCAGGGCTTCCTCGTCGTCCAGCTCCGAGAGGTCCTGCTCCAGCTTCGCGTTCAGGAAGATGGCCTCGGCCGGGGCGACCAGCGCGGACTGCTCCGCCTTGAAGGCCTCGTCCGTCAGCTCGTCCTCGTCCACGTTGAAGACGTAGAGGAAGGGCTTGGTGGTGAGCAGGTGCAGCTCGTGGAGGAGGTCGCCCTGCTCCGTGCCCTTGGTGATGCCCTTCGAGAAGAGGGTGTCGCCCGCTTCGAGGATCTTCTTCGCCTCGACGACGGCCGCCAGGACCGCGACCTTCTCCTTCTGGAGGCGGGACTCCTTCGTCAGGCGCGGCTCCGCCTTCTCGATGGACTGGAGGTCCGCGAGGATCAGCTCGGTGTTGATCGTCTCGATGTCGTCCTTGGGCGAGACCTTGCCGTCGACGTGGACGACGTTCTCGTCCTTGAAGGCGCGGATGACCTGGCAGATCGCGTCCGACTCGCGGATGTTCGCGAGGAACTTGTTGCCGAGGCCCTCGCCCTCCGAGGCGCCGCGCACGATGCCCGCGATGTCGACGAAGTCGACCGTGGCGGGGAGGACCTTCTGGGAGCCGAAGATGCCGGCCAGGACCGCCAGGCGCGGGTCCGGGACGCCGACGACGCCGACGTTCGGCTCGATGGTGGCGAACGGGTAGTTGGCCGCCAGCACGTCGTTCTTGGTCAGGGCGTTGAAAAGGGTCGACTTGCCGACATTCGGCAGGCCGACGATTCCGATCGTGAGCGACACGTTGGCGACTTCCCGTAGCTGGAGGGGGCGGCGGCCCGGAGTGGGCCGTCGGACAGTTTACTTTCCGATGAGCGCCGGTGGATGTACGCGTGTCCGGGGGGCGATCCGGGGGGCCTCCCGCCTAGGTTGGTGCGGTGGAGCAATACAGGATGCGTTCGACAGGTCACCCTCAGGTGCGCGCTCCCCGGCCCCCCGCGGCCCGGGGCGGGCGGCGGCTGCCCCGGCCCCGGCTGACCGGGCTCGGCGGCGGGCTGTTCGCCTGCGTCGCGATGCTCCTGGCCGCCGGGATCTCCTGGCTGCTCTTCGACTCCTCGCTCTTCGCGTACGGGCTGCTCTTCCTGCCCGTGGCCGCCGCGACCGCCGCGTGGGTGCGGCCGGCCGACCTGATCACCGCGCCCGTGGCCGTGCCGATCGCCTTCGCCGCCGGGGTCTGGCCCGTGTCGGGCGGCTCCGGCGGCGTCGGCGGGCAGCTGATGGGGGTGGTATCGGCGCTGTCCCTGCACGCCGGCTGGCTCTACGCGGGCACGCTGGTCGCCGCCCTGATCGCCCTGGTGCGGCGGGCCGCGCTGAGCGGGCGGCGGCGCGCCGCCCGCCGCAGCAGTAGCAGCACCGCCTGACCCGCCCGGCCCGCCTACCCCGCCCGCCGCGCCAGGTCGCGGGCGGCCATCGCCGCGCCGACGATGCCCGCGTCGTTCTGGAGCTTCGCCGGGACGATCTCCGCCCTGATGCCCTGGATCAGCGGGAGGAACTTCTCCGGCTTGCGGCTGACGCCGCCGCCGAGGATGAACAGGTCCGGGGAGAAGAGCATCTCGACGTGGGCCAGGTACTTCTGCAGCCGGTGCGCCCAGCGCTCCCAGGTGAGCTCGCCGTCCTCCTTGGCCTTCACCGACGCCCGGGTCTCCGCGTCATGGCCCTTGAGCTCCAGGTGGCCCAGCTCCGAGTTCGGGACCAGCTGCCCGTCGGTGAACAGGGCGCTGCCGATGCCGGTGCCCAGGGTGAGCAGGATGACGGTGCCGCCCCGGCCGCGCCCGGCCCCGTACGTCATCTCCGCGACGCCCGCCGCGTCCGCGTCGTTGAGGACGGCGACGGGCAGGCCGTCGAGCTCCCGCGAGAGCAGGGCGGCGGCGTCCGTGCCCACCCACGCCTTGTCGACGTTGGCCGCCGACCGGGTGACGCCCCCGGTGACCACGCCCGGGAAGGTGACCCCCACCGGGCCCTTCCAGGAGAACGCCCCGATCACCTCCGCAACGCAGCCGGCCACCCCCTCGGGGGTGGCCGGATGTGGTGTCAGTACCTTGTGGCGCTCCTGCGCCAGCTCGCCGCGGTCCAGGTCCACGGGAGCGCCCTTGATCCCGGAACCGCCGATGTCCACACCGAAGATCTGCATGGGTTCACCGTACGAACGCCGGGCCCGGCGGGCTACTCGTCCGCGCCCCCGGCAACCAGTTCGGCGGCCTCCGCGCGCAGGTCGCGGCGCAGCTCCTTGGGGAGGGAGAAGACGATGGACTCCTCGGCGGTCTTGACGATCTCCACGTCGGCGTAGCCGCGGGCGGCCAGCCACTCCAGGACCTCTTCGACCAGGACCTCCGGCACCGAGGCGCCCGAGGTCAGGCCGATGGTGGTGACGCCCTCCAGCCAGCCCTCGTCGATCTCGCTCGCGAAGTCGACCAGGTACGCGGCGCCCGCGCCGGCGTCGAGGGCGACCTCGACCAGCCGGATCGAGTTCGAGGAGTTCTTCGACCCGACCACGATGACCAGGTCGGAGTCGGCGCCCATGACCTTGACCGCGGCCTGCCGGTTGGAGGTGGCGTAGCAGATGTCGTCGCTGGGAGGGGAGACGAGCAGGGGGAACTTCGTCTTCAGGGCGTCGACCGTCTCCATCGTCTCGTCGACCGAGAGCGTGGTCTGCGAGAGCCAGACGACCTTGGACTCGTCGCGCACCTCGACCTTCGCGACGTCGTCCGGGCCGTCGACGATGGTGATGTGGTCGGGGGCCTCGCCGGAGGTGCCGATGACCTCCTCGTGGCCCTCGTGGCCGATGAGGAGGATGTCGAAGTCCTCGTTGGCGTAGCGGATCGCTTCCTTGTGCACCTTGGTGACCAGCGGGCAGGTCGCGTCGATCGTCGCGAGCCTGCCGCGGGCGGCCTCCTCGTGCACCACCGGCGCCACGCCGTGCGCGGAGAACATCACGATGGAGCCGGGCGGGACCTCCTCCGTCCGCTCGACGAAGATGGCGCCCTTCTTCTCCAGGGTCTGGACGACGTACTTGTTGTGCACGATCTCGTGGCGGACGTAGACCGGCGCACCGTACTGCTGGAGGGCCGTCTCGACAGCGATCACGGCGCGGTCCACTCCCGCGCAATAGCCGCGCGGGGCGGCGAGCAGGACGCGGCGGGATGCGGAAGCGGGGGCGGGAGCACTCATACGCTCCATCGTACGGGGGTCTCCAGCAGGCCGGACGTCCCCCGTTCGGCACACACTTGGTCGAACGTCCATACCGGCGATCCCTCGGAGGAACGATGGCGTCCGCCACGGATTCCACCACCGTCCCGTCCACCGCCCTGCGCCGGAGCCTCGGATTCCGGGACCTGGTCGTCTACGGCCTCCTCTTCATCGCCCCCATGGCCCCCGTGGGGGTCTTCGGCGCCCTGGACGCCAGGTCGCACGGCGCCGTCGCGCTCGTCTACCTCGTCGCGACGGCCGCGATGGCCCTCACGGCCCTCTCGTACGCGCAGATGGTGCGGGTGGCCCCGCAGGCGGGCTCGGTGTTCACCTACGCCCGCAAGGCCCTGGGCGAGGGGCCGGGGCTGATCGCCGGCTGGATGGCGATGCTGGACTACCTGCTGATCCCGGCGGTCGCCTACCTCTTCTCCGGGATCGCGATGAACGCGCTGGTCCCGGAGGTCTCCCGCTGGGTGTGGACGGCGCTGGCGGTGGTGGTCACCACCCTGCTGAACCTGTGGGGCGTACGGGCCGCCGCACGCGTGGGCTTCGCGGTGCTCGCCATGGAGGTCCTGGTCCTGCTCGTCTTCCTCGTCTCGGCGGTGACCGTGCTGGTGCGCGACGGGGCCCGGCGCGGCTGGCTGTCGCCGCTGACCGGCGACGGCTCGCTGGGCTTCTCGACGGCCGCCGTGCTGGGCGCGGTATCGGTCGCGGTCCTGTCCTACCTGGGTTTCGACGCCATCGTCTCCTTCGCGGAGGAGGTGACCGGGGGCTCGGCCCGGGTGGCACGGGCGGTGCTGTTCTGCCTGGCGCTGACCGGGGTGCTGTTCCTGGCCCAGACCTACCTGGCGTCGCTGCTCACCCCGGTGTCCTCGGCGGAGCTGGCCGCCGACCCGGCCCGGCAGGGGCCGGCCTTCTACGACGCCGTCGAGGCCTCGGTCGGGGGGTGGCTGCACGACCTGGTGGCGGCGAGCAAGGCCATCGGGGCGGCCTTCGCGGCGCTGGCCGGGCAGGCCGCGGCCGGGCGGCTGCTGTTCGCGATGGCCCGGGAGCGGCGGCTGCCGGGCGTGCTGGCGCGCACCTCGGGCGGCACCCCGAGGGCGGCGCTGCTGGTCGCGGCCACGGTGACGCTGGTGGCGGCGGTGTGGGCGGCCCGCCGCGACGACGGTCTCGACCATCTGGTCTCCGTGGTGGACATCGGGGCGCTGACGGCCTTCACGCTGCTGCACGCCTCGGTGGTGGGCTGGTTCGTGGTGCGGCGGATGGAGGGCCCGCCGAACTGGTGGAAGCACCTGGTGGTTCCCGTGCTGGGCGCCGCCGTGACCGTGGCCGTGATCGTCGAGGCCTCCTGGACGGCGCAACTCGTGGGGGCGGTGTGGCTGCTGGTGGGGCTGTGCGTGCTGGTGGCCCAGCGCGGCCGACGCGCCGGGACCCCGGCCGACGGGCCCGGTACGGGTGTCGGCCCCGGCGGCTAGCCTGCGTGCATGGGTCTGAATACGTCGGCTGATGCGCCGCTGCCGGTCGGTCAGGTGTCCCGGCTCATCGGGGGCTGGATCGACCGGCTGGGTCAGGTGTGGGTGGAGGGGCAGATCACGCAGCTGTCCCGGCGGCCGGGGGCGGGGGTGGTGTTCCTGACGCTGCGGGACCCCTCGCACGACATCTCCGTCAGCGTGACCTGCTTCCGGCAGGTCTGGGAGGAGGTCGCGGACGCGGTGTCGGAGGGCGCGCGGGTCGTCGTCCTGGCCAAGCCGGAGTGGTACGCCCCGCGCGGGCAGCTGTCCCTGCGGGTCACCGAGATCCGCCCGGTCGGCATCGGGGAGCTGCTGGCCCGGCTGGAGCGGCTGAAGCGGTCGCTGGCCGCCGAGGGCCTGTTCGCGCTGGACCGCAAGAAGCCGCTGCCGTTCCTGCCGCAGCTGATCGGGCTGGTGGTGGGGCGGGCCTCGGCGGCCGAGCGGGACGTGCTGGAGAACGCCCGGCGGCGCTGGCCGGCGGTGCGCTTCGAGGTGCGCAACGTGGCCGTGCAGGGGGTGCACGCGGTGCCGCAGGTGGTGCAGGCGGTCAAGGAGCTGGACGCCCGGCCCGATGTGGACGTGATCATCGTGGCGCGCGGCGGCGGCAGCGTGGAGGACCTGCTGCCCTTCTCCGACGAGGAGGTCGTACGGACGGTCGCGGCGGCCCGTACGCCGGTGGTCTCGGCGATCGGGCACGAGCCGGACTCGCCGCTGCTGGACCTGGTCGCGGACCTGCGGGCCTCCACGCCGACGGACGCCGCCAAGAAGGTGGTCCCGGACGTCGGGGAGGAGCTGGAGCGGGTGCGCCAGCTGCAGGGCCGGGGACTCCGGGCGCTGCGCGGGCTGCTGGACCGGGAGGAACGGGGACTCGCGCACGCGCTGGCCCGGCCGGTGTTCGTACACCCGCAGCGGATGGTGGAGACCCGGGAGGCCGAGCTGGACGCGCTGCTGGGCCGCAGCCGGCGCACGCTGGGGCACCTGCTGGACCGGGCCGACTCCGAGCTGGAGCACACCCGCGCCCGGGTCCTCGCGCTGTCCCCGGCGGCCACCCTGGAGCGCGGGTACGCGGTGCTCCAGCGGGCGGACGGGCACGTGGTGCGGTCGCCCGGCGAGGTCGGGCCGGGGCAGGTGCTGCGGGCGCGGGTGGCGGCGGGCGAGTTCGCGGTGGAGGTCACGGCGGAGAGCACGGCGGAGAGCGCGGCAGAAATCACGGCCGAGGTCACGGCGGAGAGCGCCTCGAAGACCGCTCAAGGATGACAAGTTCCGGCAACAAACTGGTTGTAGTACGCAGATACGATGGGAAACGGGAATGACTGAGAGCGATACCGCGCTGGGGTACGAGCAGGCCCGCGACGAACTCGTCGAGGTCGTCCGCAGGCTGGAGGCCGGCGGCACCTCCCTGGAGGAGTCCCTCGCGCTCTGGGAGCGCGGCGAGGAGCTGGCGCAGGTCTGCCGGCACTGGCTGGAGGGGGCCCGCGCCCGGCTGGACTCGGCGCTGGCGGCCCGGGAGGCGGCCGGGGACGGCGACGGCCGCGAGGGCGGCCGCGAGGAGTGATCCAGGTCACCCCACACCGATTTAGTTGAAATTTCATCTACTTTCGTCGTAGAGTCGGAGACATCGCGCTTCACCTCATTACAGAAGAAGGCTTTCCGATGTCTCTCGTGCTCGACGCCGCTGCTCAGGACCTGCTGTTCCGCGAGGCCCGTACCGCCAACTCGTTCTCCGACGAGCCGGTCACCGAGGAGCAGGTCCAGGCCATCTACGACCTGGTGAAGTTCGGCCCCACCGCCTTCAACCAGACCCCGCTGCGCATCACGCTGGTCCGCTCCCCCGAGGCCCGCGAGCGCCTCGTGAAGCACATGGCCGAGGGCAACCAGGCCAAGACCGCCGCCGCCCCGCTGGTCGCGATCCTCTCCGCGGACAACGAGTTCCACGAGGAGCTCCCCCAGCTGCTGCCGCACTTCCCGCAGGCCAAGGACGCCTTCTTCTCCGAGCGCCCGGTCCGCGAGCAGTCCGCCCTGGTCAACGCCTCCCTCCAGGCCGCCTACTTCATCGTCGGCGTCCGCGCCGCCGGCCTGGCCGCCGGCCCGATGACCGGCCTGGACTTCGCCGGTGTCCAGAAGGAGTTCCTGGACGCCGACCACACCCCGCTGATGGTCGTCAACATCGGCAAGCCGGGCGAGAACGCCTGGTTCCCGCGCTCCCCGCGCCTGGACTTCGACCAGGTCGTCACCACCGTCTGAGTCCCGCCCCGCGGACAAGCGCACAGACGAAGAAGGCCGCCCGCCCCGGTTTCCCCGGGACGGGCGGCCTTCTTCGTGTTCCCTCGGGAAACGCGGGGGCCCTACGACTCCTGCGCCCCCTGCTTGAACTCCAGCGCGGCGGCCATCGAGCCCAGCTGCTCGAAGGAGGCCGTCCCGGTCACCACGGTGACGTAGCCCTGCTGCCGGAGCACCAGGGCGTCGTACTTCTCGCCGTCCCAGCGCTCCCAGGCGCGGTCGCCGACCTGCTGGGTCTGCCCGGTGGCCTTCGCCCCCCGGGTGACGCCCTCCACGTACTTCACCGAGGCGTCGCTGGACTGCTCCACGGACACGTACTGCTTGTCCGGGTCCAGGAAGCCCAGGTGCCAGGCGTTGGCGTCCTTGCGCTCGTACGTCACCGAGGTCGCCCGCCACTCCTTCGGCAGCCCCACCGGGGCCGCCACGGGGTACGGCGCGGCACGCCGGGCCGTGATGGTCTCCACCCGGTAGTCCACCGTGCGCGTCGGGTCGGCCGAGTCGTCATGGGGGAGGAAGATGTAGATGCCCGCCACGACGACGCCGATCACCGCCAGCGACCGCACCATGTCCCAGACCGTCTGCTTGCCTTTCATACCTGCCACACCCCCATCGTCCCGCATGCCCGGGGACGATCGGCGCCGGGGTCGGCGTGGCGGACGCGGCGCACGTCCCGCACGGGACGGGAGGGACGGGGGACGTGTCCGCTCAGCCCGACCCGTTGACCGATATTCCGCTCATAAGTGACCCGCTCTGCTCAATATGTCGACGTACCGATAGAGTTCCAGCACCCTCACATCCCGGCCGTCGTCGTACAGAAAGGTGCGCTCCGATGACCGAGCACAACCTGCCGCCCCAGCTCGAAGTCTCTCCCGAAGCTCCCGACCGCAACCTCGCCCTGGAACTCGTCCGGGTCACCGAGGCCGCCGCCCTCGCCGCGGGCCGGTGGGTCGGCCGCGGCGACAAGATCGGCGCCGACGGCGCCGCGGTCAACGCGATGCGCACCCTGATCTCCACCGTCTCGATGAACGGCGTCGTCGTCATCGGCGAGGGCGAGAAGGACGAAGCCCCGATGCTGTACAACGGCGAGCGGGTCGGCGACGGCACCGGTGCCGAGGTCGACATCGCCGTGGACCCGATCGACGGCACCACCCTGAACGCCAAGGGCATGCCCAACGCCATCGCCGTCCTGGCGGCCGCCGACCGCGGCACGATGTTCGACCCGTCCGCGGTCTTCTACATGGACAAGCTCGTCACCGGCCCCGAGGCCGCCGACTTCGTCGACATCAACGCCCCCGTCTCGGTCAACATCCGCCGGGTCGCCAAGGCCAAGGGCATGGCCGTCGAGGACGTCACGGTCGTCATCCTGGACCGCCCCCGCCACGAGGGCATCGTCAAGGAGATCCGCGAGACCGGCGCCCGCATCAAGTTCATCTCCGACGGCGATGTCGCGGGCTCGGTCATGGCGGTGCGCGAGGGCACCGGCGTCGACCTGCTCCTGGGCATCGGCGGCACCCCCGAGGGCATCATCTCGGCCTGCGCCATCAAGTGCCTCGGCGGCACGATCCAGGGCAAGCTGTGGCCCAAGGACGACGCCGAGCGCCAGAAGGCCCTCGACGCGGGCCACGACCTGGACCGGGTCCTGCACACCAACGACCTCGTGTCCGGCGAGAACGTCTTCTTCGTCGCCACCGGCATCACCGACGGCGAGCTGCTGCGCGGCGTCCACTACCGCGCGGAGACCGCGACCACGTCCTCGCTGGTCATGCGCTCGAAGTCGGGCACGATCCGGCAGATCGACTCCACCCACCGCCTCTCGAAGCTGCGCGCCTACAGCGCGATCGACTTCGACCGGGCGCAGTAGGAGCGGCCGGGCCGGCGACGGCACGGCGAAAGGGGCGGTCCCGGTGTGGGGGGACCGCCCCTTCGTCGTACGGGGCTTCGGATGGGGGCACGGGGAGACCCACCGGCGTGTACGGGGACCCGCTCGCGCGTACGGGACCGGCCCGCGCGGACGGGGCTCAGCCCGCGGCGGCGATGGGCGGCGTACCCGCCCCGGGGAGCAGTTCGGCGGCCCGGCGGCGCCTGCGCCCCAGGACCACCCGCCGCTCGGCGGCGGTGAGGCCGCCCCAGACCCCGTAGGGCTCGGGCTGGAGCAGGGCGTGCTCGCGGCAGGCGACCATCACGGGGCAGCGCGCGCAGACCCGCTTGGCGGCTTCCTCACGCGCGAGCCGGGCCGCGGTCGGCTCCTTGGAGGGTGCGAAGAAGAGGCCCGCCTCGTCCCGCCGGCACACCGCTTCCGCATGCCATGGGCCGTCCTCTTCCCTCGCCGGCACCCGTGGCTTCGGCACCGCGGCCGGACGCGCCTGAAGACTCTGGACGGCGGCTGCCTGCAGGGACTGATGCGGCGGATGCGGCACGGGTCTACTCCTGACGACGTATACGCGAGCGAGAGACGATGCACCAGTCCCTACCCGCTGTGCGTGCCACTAAGCACTGTGCACCGTCACCGATGGGAGGTTCGACCGAAATACGCCGCAGGCACGCGCCGGCCGCGCCGGACCCCCGGGACTCGCTCCGGGCCCCGGTCCGGGGCCCCCGCGGCGACTCAGCCGTCCAGCCGCTTGCGGAACTTCTGCGCCAGGTCGACCAGGCGGGAGCCGGCCTTGGGGTGGGCTTCGATGTTCCCGAGCAGCGCGAACCCGCGGACGATGACCACCGGCGCCTGGGGGTCGCTCTCGACACCCTCGCCGCGCACCTCGAAGTTGCCGAGGACCCCGCCGCCGTAGCCGCGCAGCGTGACGTTCTCCGGCACCAGCACCTCGACGTTGCCGAGGACGGAGGTCACGTTGATCTCGGTGACCTGCTGCTCGAAGACGGCTTCGGTGAGGTCGATGGTGATGTCGCCGAGGACCGAGACCGCGCGGGTGCGGGCCCCGGGGCGCCAGCGGCCCTTGCGGGCGGAGCTGCTGAACACGGCGACCACCGTCTCGGCCGGGCCGGGCGCGGCGGCGGCCGGCAGGCCGGCCGGCCCGGGGGCGGGGACGGCCGCGGCCGCGGCGCCGGCCGGGAGGTCGCCCACCAGCACCTCCAGCTCCCCCACCGACTTCAGGGCGTAGAGGGAGTCCAGGCGCTCGGAGTGCTCTTCGGCGGTCAGCCGGCCCTCGGCGACGGCGTGGGAGAGGATCTCGGCGATCCGGTCCCGATCGGCGTCGGAGGCGCGCAGCGCGGCGGGGGCGGCGGCCACGGGGGCGGGGGCTGCGGGGTGCTTTTCCAGGTCCACGCCGGCCAGCATAGCGAGACACGATAGATCGCGATACTCCCCCGCGGGGGCCGACTGAGCCTTACCTCACAGACAAAGCCCCCGGGGGAGGTCCTACGCTGGTTAACCGCGCTGCCAAATTGGTCGCCAGCGCCGTCTGCCGAGTGAGGAATGACTGCCGTCATGCCAGAGTTTGCGTACACCGATCTGCTCCCCCTGGGCGAGGACACCACCCCGTACAGGCTGGTGACCTCGGAGGGCGTCTCGACCTTCGAGGCCGACGGCCGTACGTTCCTCAAGGTCGAGCCGGAGGCGCTGCGCAAGCTCGCCGAAGAGGCCATCCACGACATCCAGCACTTCCTGCGCCCGGCCCACCTCGCGCAGCTGCGCCGCATCATCGACGACCCGGAGGCGAGCGCGAACGACAAGTTCGTCGCGCTCGACCTGCTCAAGAACGCGAACATCGCGGCGGCCGGCGTCCTGCCGATGTGCCAGGACACGGGCACGGCGATCGTGATGGGCAAGCGCGGCCAGAACGTGCTGACCGAGGGCGCGGACGAGGCCGCCCTCTCCCGCGGCATCTACGACGCGTACACCCGCCTGAACCTGCGCTACTCGCAGATGGCCCCCCTGACCATGTGGGAGGAGAAGAACACCGGCTCGAACCTGCCCGCGCAGATCGAGCTGTACGCGACCGACGGCGGCGCGTACAAGTTCCTCTTCATGGCCAAGGGCGGCGGCTCGGCCAACAAGTCGTTCCTCTACCAGGAAACCAAGGCGGTCCTCAACGAGGCCTCCATGATGAAGTTCCTGGAGGAGAAGATCCGCTCCCTGGGTACGGCGGCCTGCCCGCCCTACCACCTGGCGATCGTCGTCGGCGGCACCTCCGCCGAGCACGCGCTGAAGACGGCCAAGTACGCCTCCGCCCACTACCTGGACGAGCTGCCCCGCGAGGGCTCCCCGCTGGGCCACGGCTTCCGCGACGAGGCCCTGGAGCAGCAGGTCTTCGAGCTGACGCAGAAGATCGGCATCGGCGCGCAGTTCGGCGGCAAGTACTTCTGCCACGACGTCCGCGTCGTGCGCCTGCCCCGCCACGGCGCGTCCCTCCCGGTCGCCATCGCCGTGTCCTGCTCGGCCGACCGCCAGGCCACTGCGAAGATCACCGCCGAGGGCGTCTTCCTGGAGCAGCTGGAGCGCGACCCGGCCCGCTTCCTGCCGGACACCACGGACGAGCACCTCTCCGAGTCCTCGGACGTCGTCTCCATCGACCTGAACCAGCCGATGGACGACATCCTGGCGACCCTGACCGCGCACCCGGTCAAGACCCGGCTGAGCCTGACCGGACCGCTGGTCGTGGCCCGCGACATCGCGCACGCCAAGATCAAGGAACTGCTGGACTCGGGCGCGGAGATGCCGCAGTACCTCAAGGACCACCCGGTCTACTACGCGGGCCCCGCGAAGACCCCCGAGGGCTACGCGTCCGGCTCCTTCGGCCCGACCACGGCCGGGCGCATGGACTCCTACGTCGAGCAGTTCCAGGCGGCGGGCGGCTCCAAGGTCATGCTGGCCAAGGGCAACCGCTCGCAGCAGGTGACCGACGCGTGCGCCTCGCACGGCGGCTTCTACCTCGGCTCGATCGGCGGCCCGGCCGCGCGTCTGGCCCAGGACTGCATCAAGAAGGTCGAGGTCCTGGAGTACGAGGAGCTCGGCATGGAGGCGGTCTGGAAGATCGAGGTCGAGGACTTCCCGGCGTTCATCGTCGTGGACGACAAGGGCAACGACTTCTTCCAGAACCCGGCCCCGGAGCCGACGTTCACCCACATCCCGGTCCGTGGCCCCGGCCTGGCGTAACCACCGGGGCGAAGCCGCCCCGACACCGGGACGGGCCCCGGGGGTGATCACCCCCGGGGCCCGCTCCGCGTCCAGCGCAGCAGGCCGGCCTCCACCGGGGTGGCGTGCAGACCGTTCGCCCGCGCCTCGCGCAGCTGGGGCAGGGTGAGCCCGTACATCGCGCGGACGGCCTTCAGGGGCACCCCGTCCGGCCCGCCGACGGCGAGGCGGACGGTGCCCTCCGCGGCGACGATCCGCTCGCGGACCCACGGCGGGGGCGGGCCCCAGCCGCCGTCGCAGGATTGGAACGCCGTCAGGGGGGCGGTGCAGTACGACTGTTCCTCCCAGCGCAGCCGGCCCTCCACGACGTGCTGCCACGCCTCGGAGCGGCACGCGTCGCAGGGCTCGCAGTGGAGCGTCACGAACTGTTCAACCATCGGTGGAGCATCCCGTAACGGGTCGGACCGCGCATCCGGATAACGTCTGCGGCATGACCGATCTGTCCTCCCCCACCGACCGCGGCGTGCGCGTCGTCGCGCATCGCGGGGCCTCGTACGCGCACCCCGAGCACACCATCGAGGCCTACCGGCGGGCCATCGCCGACGGCGCGGACGCACTGGAGTGCGATGTGCGGCTGAGCGCCGACGGGCGGCTGGTGTGCGTGCACGACCGGACGGTGGAGCGGACCTCCGACGGCCGCGGGGTCGTCTCCGAGATGACGTACGAGGAGCTGTCCGCGCTCGACTTCGGCCGGTGGAAGGGCGACGCGCACCGCGGGGCGCGGGTGCTGCTCTTCGAGGACCTGCTCAAGGAGGCGCTGGCCGCGGACCGGCCCGTGGGGCTGGCGGTCGAGACCAAGCACCCCACCCGGGCCGGCGGGCGCCTGGAGGCCGAGCTGGTGCGGGTGCTGCGCGACCACGGCCTGGCCGACGGGGCGTCCGGGCTCGTCGAGGTGATGAGCTTCTCGCGGACCGCGCTGACGCGGATGCACCGGCTCGCGCCCGGGCTGCCGGCCGTGTACCTGATCGAGCGCCGGGTCAGGCCGGTCCGTCCCCCGTTCGCGACGCACGCGGGCCCCGGCATCGACCTGGTGCGCAAGGACCCCGCACTGGTGGGGCGCCTGAAGGCGAAGGGGCTGGCGGTGCGGGTGTGGACCGTGGACGAGCGCGAGGACGTGGAGCTGTGCGTCCGGCTCGGGGTGGACACCCTGATCACCAACCGGCCGCGCGAGGTGCGCGAGCAACTCGGTGCACGGGCCCGCTGAGGGCGGCCGTTCAGTACGCCGGGTGCCCGCCGCCCGGTGCGCCGCGCGGGGCGGCCGAGGCGGCCCGTACGAAGCCGGCCACGCATCCGGCGGCACCGACCAGCGACAGCGCGAGCAGTGGGTTCACCCAGGCCGGGACGAGTTCCACGCGGGTGCCGCCGGAGAAATCGCAGCGCACCGAGAGGGGCACCAGCGTCCGGCTGACGGTGATGTCGGCGTCGGGGGTGCGGTACCCGCCGCCCCCCTGTCCGGCGAGCGCCTCCACGCAGGGCCGCACGGGGTGGGCGGGGTTGAGGCCCGTGAGGCCGCCGACGGCCGCCAGGAGGGCCGCCGCGCTCAGGCACAGTCCCACCGCTTCCGCCCACCGGCCTACCGGGCTCGTGCTCAGGGCCGGTCTGCGGGTCGCCAGCAGATGGACGCCCTTGCCCAGGAGGAAGAGGAGGGCGAGGAGGCCGAGGGCGGCCGTGAGGAGGGCGGTGAGGAGGATCGGACTGCTCCCTTGCTGCGGTCTGCGCGCGCCGGTGCCTGGTGCCGCGGCGAGCCTGCCGGAGGCTACGGACGTACGTCCGGGGCGCCCGGTTGCAGAGCGGGTGGCACCCGGCCGGGCGGGCCGGCCGGGTGTGGGGGGTCCGAGGGGATGGCGGGGTTACGCGAAGCGCTGGTTCGCCGAGCCGTTGCAGGGCTGGAGGCGGACCTGTTCGTGGGCGGCGGCCACGGTCAGGCACATGCCGGTGGCCGCGGCCGGGCGCAGGGTGGCGCCGTCGCGGACGAACTTCTGGTTGGCGCCGCCGTGGCAGTTCCACAGGATCAGGCCGGTGCCCGCCCCGTAGTTCGCGCCGGGGACGTCCAGGCAGCGGTCCTGGGTGAGTTCGGTGTGGACGGCCCCGCGGGCGGGGTCGTACCACCAGCCCTGGTTGCGGCCGCCGTGGCAGTCCCAGCCGACGACCTTGGTGTCGTTGGCGCTGGAGCCGCCGAAGTCGTCGAGGCAGTTGCCGGTGGCCTCGTTCCTGAGGGGCTTGTAGAGGTCGTCCCAGGCGCCGGCCTGCAGGACGGGCGTGCCGGTGCTGGCGGGGTCGGCGCAGGAGGCCTCGCGCAGGCCAGAGTCGTAGAGCTGGGTCAGGCAGGACGCGAAGGCGCCGTGGCCGCGGTAGTTGGGGTGGAAGGACTGCCGGGCGGTGTTCTCGTCCCACGGGAAGTGGTCCCCGAGGTCGAGGTAGAGGCCGCGGGCCCAGGTGTCCTCCATGCACACCTCGTGGCCCTGGAAGAGGCGCGAGTTGTCCAGGTAGAGGGCGCCGGAGGCGCGGGCGGCCTCGCGCATGCCCTTCTCGAAGGTGGGCACGGCGTAGTTGCGGCCCCAGGCGGCGTCGGAGTCGTAGCCGGCGCAGCCTCCGGGGAGCTTGCCGGGGAAGTCGGGGTTGTCGTTGAAGTCGGGGCCGATGGGGCTGGGGTAGCCCATCACGACGAGCTTGTAGTCGGAGTCGGCGTAACCGGCTTCGCGCATGACCGTCTTGAGGTCGGCGACGGTGGCCTCCACCTTGGGCTTGAGGCCGTCGACGCGTGCCTGCCAGCCGGGGCCGTACTTGGGCTCGCAGGTGCCCTGGCTGAGCACCCAGCGGGTGACGCAGTCGGTCATGACGGGGCCGAACTGGAGGTCGTCGTTGGCCCCGGCGACCAGCAGCACCATCTTGATCTTCGTGTTGCGCGCCTTGACGGCGAGGCTGTCGCTCTGGACCAGCTCGTCGGCGTACTGCTTGCTGCCGCCGATCCTGATGTTCCCGGTGTAGCCGCCGGAGCAGGCCACGTTGAAGGTCAGGTCGGCCGGGATGCCGGTGCGGTGGATCGCCGAGTCCGGCGAGCGGTGGCACTGGTTGGCGGAGGTGTTGGTCGCGGGGTCGTAGTTGCCGACGCCCTCGCCCGAGATCTCGCTGTCGCCGAGCGAGATGAGCCCGGTCTTGCGCTCGTTCAGCGGGCGGATCGCCGGGTCTCCGTAGATCTTGGTGGCCTCGGCGGCCCGGACCGCTTCGAGTTCCGGCGACAGGGGCGTGATCGAGCCGCCGGCGGCGGGGGCCGCCTGGGCCATGGGGGTGATGGCGGTGACGCCCCCGAGGGCGGCCGCGATCGCCGCGATGGCGGCGAAGGTAGATCTGAGCCTGGGTTTCGTACGCGCACGTGCCATGAACGCCTCCCCGATTGCAGTGTTACCCGTGGTGTTACCCACGGTATTTACTGGCCGGTAGGGGAGTTGGGAACACTTCGAACAAGACAATTGCTCAACTTTTTCAGGAGGCAACGAACATGACAGACGATCAGCGGTCCGAAGCGTTCCGTACCGAGCACGACTCCATGGGCGAGGTACGGGTCCCCGCGGACGCCAAGTGGCGCGCCCAGACCCAGCGCGCCGTGGAGAACTTCCCGCTCTCGGGGCAGCGCCTCGAACGCGCCCACATCGAAGCCCTGGCCCGCATCAAGGCAGCCGCGGCCACGGTGAACGAGAAGCTCGGCGTGCTGGACGCCGACACGGCCGAGGCCGTCCGCTCCGCCGCGGCCGAGGTCGCCGACGGCCGCTGGGACGCCCACTTCCCGGTCGACGTCTTCCAGACCGGGTCCGGGACCTCGTCCAACATGAACGCCAACGAGGTCATCGCCACCCTGGCCACCGAACGGCTCGGCCGCGACGTGCACCCCAACGACCACGTCAACGCCTCGCAGAGCTCCAACGACGTCTTCCCCTCCTCCATCCACATCGCCGCCACCGCCGCCGTCTCCCGCGAGCTGATCCCGGCCCTGGAGCACCTCGCCGCCGCCCTGGAGCGCAAGGAGGCCGCGTTCGCCGAGGTGGTCAAGGCCGGCCGCACGCACCTGATGGACGCCACCCCGGTCACCCTGGGCCAGGAGTTCGGCGGGTACGCCGTCCAGGTGCGCTACGGCGTCGAGCGGCTGCGCGCCGTGCTGCCCCGGCTGGCCGAACTGCCCCTGGGCGGCACGGCGGTCGGCACCGGCATCAACACCCCTCCCGGCTTCTCCGCCGCAGTGATCGCCGAGGTGGCCGCGGCGACCGGACTGCCGCTGACCGAGGCCCGCAACCACTTCGAGGCCCAGGGGGCGCGGGACGCGCTGGTGGAGACCTCCGGGATGCTCCGCACCATCGCCGTCTCGCTCACCAAGATCTGCAACGATCTGCGCTGGATGGCCTCCGGCCCGCGCACCGGATTGGCCGAAATCAATCTGCCGGATCTGCAACCGGGGTCCTCGATCATGCCCGGAAAGGTCAATCCGGTGGTCCCGGAGGCGGTCCTGATGATCGCCGCGCAGGTGACGGGGAACGACACCGCGGTCGCCGTGGCGGGCGCGGCCGGCAACTTCGAGCTCAATGTGATGCTCCCGGTGATGGCCAGGAACCTCCTCGAATCGATCCGCCTGCTCGGCAACGGCAGCCGGCTGCTGGCCGACCGCACGGTGGACGGGATCACCGCCAATTCCGAGCGGGCCAGGGAGTACGCCGAGTCCTCGCCCTCCGTGGTGACGCCGCTGAACCGCTACATCGGCTACGAGGAGGCGGCCAAGGTCGCCAAGCGGGCCCTCGCCGAGCGGAAGACGATCAGGGAGGTCGTCCTGGAGTCCGGCTACGTCGAACGGGGCGCGCTCACCCTGGAACAGCTGGACGAGGCCCTCGACGTCCTGCGGATGACCCGGCCCTGAACGGCCCCCTCCCAGGGGCCGAATCCGGTCGTTTACCGTCCCCGCACCCCTCCGTGACCTGCAACGCAGCCAGTTCGGGGGCAGCCGCCCTAAGATCTGCGCATGACAGGTACCCACAGGTCCGTGAGCGGTGCGGGGCACCGCCCCGCGCAGGACGCGCACTGGGCGCCCGGGGACCGGATCCTCTGGCGCTACCGCGACCACGCCCCGGGGCTCAAGGGGCAGGTCCACATCGCCCGCCCGGTGACCGTGGTGCGGGACACCGACGAGCTGCTGGCGGTGTGGATGGCCCCCGGCACCGAATGCGTCAAGCCGGTGCTCGCGGACGGCACCCCCGTGCACGAGGAACCGCTCGCCACCCGTTACACCGCGCCGCGGACCACCGTGCGCTCGCGCTGGTTCGGGGCGGGCGTGCTCAAGCTGGCCCGCCCCGGCGAGCCGTGGTCGGTGTGGCTGTTCTGGGACCACGGCTGGCGCTTCAAGAACTGGTACGTGAACCTTGAGGAGCCCCTCGTCCGCTGGTCCGGCGGAGTGGATTCGGTGGACCACTTCCTCGACATCTCCGTCTACCCCGACCGCACCTGGAACTGGCGGGACGAGGACGAGTTCGCGCAGGCCCGGAACATCGGGCTGATGGACCCGGAACAGGCCCGGGGGGTCGAGGAGGCCGGGCGCGCGGCGGTCGGTGTGATCGAGGCCTGGGGGTCTCCGTTCCGCGATGGCTGGCAGGACTGGCGGCCCGATCCGGCCTGGGGTGTTCCGGCCCTGCCCGAGGACTGGGACCGCACCCCGGCGCATATGACCTCATGAGACCCTTGATGCGCCCCCGGGGTTCAAACGTAGGATCGTCCTCCGCCGGTCGTGCGCGGGGGGCCGACCCGTCCCCGTAACCGCAAATGACCTGCGGCGACCGGGACTTGACCGGAGGTCGACGCCGAACGAGAGGTAACGAGCGGGACGCGGATCCCGGGGGTGATGGTGCCCCCGCCGCTGAGCGGGTATACCGCGACTGACCGAGTTGAGTGCAGCGCACATCGAGCGCAAACGGACGGAATTCCACGCGTGACGGAGTACCCCACCTCCCAGGAGGGCCCGCAGCCCGCCGTCGCCTCAGGCGGAGGTACGGACGAGCCCGGCCACGGCAAGGCCCCCATCGCGGCCGCCGAGGCCGTACGCACGCATGCGCAGACTCCGGCCGCCGACCTCCCGCGCCCGCGCGGCGCCGCCGGGAGCGGCGGACCGCAGGGCGCCCGGACCTCCGGCCACGACGCGGCGGACACCGGCCCGGCCGGCGCCCGCGCGCGCGACGGCGAGGCCGCGCGCAACGCGGGACGCCGGGACGCGGGCGACGGCGAGCCGCTGCCGGGCGCCCCGGTGACGGCCGTCGCCGGAGCCCCGGGCACGGATCCCGCGGCGGCGGCCCCGGTCACCGGCGCGCCCCCGGCGGCGGGGGCCGGCTCCGGGACGGGTGCCACCGGTACCGGTGAGGTCGGCGTGGCGCGCCGCGAGGGCGACCGGCTGCGCTTCGTCGGCGCCGCCACCCGGCGGATCGCGCGCGGCATCGACCTCGACGAGATCGTGCTGGGCCTGTGCCGGGCGACCGTGCCCACTTTTTCCGACGCCATCCTCGTCTACCTGCGCGACCCGCTGCCCGTCGGCGACGAGCGGCCCGTCGGCCCGGTCGTTTTAAGGCTGCGGCGCACCGACCGGCTCCGGCCGATCGACGACCTGGGGCTGGCCGAGGGCGAGGGCGCGGGGGCGGCGGGAGCCGCCGGGGAGCTCGACTTCAGCCAGCTGCCGCTGGTCGGCCCGCAGGGTGACCTGCCCGCGGCCGAGCTCTGCGAGATCCGCCCCGGCGGGGCCCTCGCCGAAGTGCTGCGCGGCGTACGGCCCGTCTTCGGATCGGCCCTGGGAGCCCGCGACGCGCTCCCGGAGCTGCTGGGGTCCGACCACCCGGTGCCGCGCGGCCAGCGGGCCATCCTGGCCCCGCTGCGGGGCCGCCGGCGCGTCATCGGCGCGGCGGTGTTCCTGCGCACCCCGGACCGGGACGCCTTCGAGCAGAACGACCTGCTCGTCGCCGCCCAGCTGGCCACGCACACCGCGCTCGGCATCGACAAGGCGGTGCTCTACGGCCGCGAGGCCTACATCGCCGACGAGTTGCAGCGCACCATGCTGCCGGACGGCCTCCCCCAGCCCACCGGGGTGCGGCTCGCCTCGCGCTACCTGCCCGCCGCCGAGACGGCCCGGGTGGGCGGCGACTGGTACGACGCCATACCGCTGCCCGGCAGCCGGGTCGCGCTGGTCGTCGGCGACGTCATGGGCCACTCCATGACCTCCGCCGCGATCATGGGCCAGCTGCGCACCACGGCGCAGACCCTGGCCCAGCTGGACCTGCCGCCCGCCGAGGTGCTGCACCACCTGGACGAGCAGGCGCAGCGGCTGGGCTCCGACCGGATGGCCACCTGCCTGTACGCGGTCTACGACCCCGTCTCGCACCGGATCACCATCGCCAACGCCGGCCACCCGCCGCCGGTGCTGCTGCACCTGGGCGGCCGGGCCGAGGTGCTGCGCGTCCCGCCGGGCGCCCCCATCGGGGTCGGCGGCGTGGACTTCGAGGCCGTCGAGCTGGACGCCCCGGCCGGGGCCACCCTGCTGCTGTACACGGACGGGCTGGTGGAGTCCCGGCTGCGGGACGTGTGGACCGGCATCGAACAGCTGCGCGAGCGGCTCGCGACCACCGCGCAGCTGACGGGGCTGGACCACTCCCCGCCGCTGGAGGCCCTCTGCGACGACGTGCTGGACATGCTCGGCCCGGGTGACCGGGACGACGACATCGCCCTGCTCGCGGCCCGTTTCGAGGGCATCGCGCCGAGCGACGTCGCGTACTGGTTCCTGGACCCGGAGGAGACCGCTCCGGGCCGGGCCCGCCGCTTCGCCCGGCGCGCGCTGGCCCGCTGGGGCCTGGAGGAGCTGAGCGACTCGCTGGAGCTGCTGGTCAGCGAGGTGGTCACCAACGCCGTCCGGTACGCCGAGCGGCCCGTGACGCTGCGCCTGCTGCGCACGGACGTGCTGCGCTGCGAGGTCGGCGACGACTCCCCGCAGCTGCCGCGCCAGCGGCGGGCGCGGGAGACCGACGAGGGCGGGCGCGGCCTGTTCCTGGTCAACCGCCTGGCCCGGCGCTGGGGTGCCACCCGGCTGAGCAGCGGGAAGGTCGTCTGGTTCGAGCTCCCGCTGCCGGGGCCGCACGGCCGACGCTGAGGGCCCGTACGCACGGCACACCGCCGCCCCGCAGCGTGATCGCTGCGGGGCGGCGGTGTGTCGCGGTGCCCGGTGGCTAACGGCCCAGGAGCGGGTTCGGCGGGCCGGGGGGCGTCGGGTCCTTCGTCGGCGGCGTCGGGTCCTTCGTCGGGGGCGTCGGGTTCTTCGTCGTCGGCGTCGGGTTCTTCGTCGGCCCGGTCGGGTCCGGCTTGCCGGAGCTGCCCGTGGGGTCCGGGGTGCCGGTGGGACGGGTGCCGGCGGAGCCGGTCGGCGTCGGGGCGACCGTCTGGTTCGACGCGCTGGGCGAGGGGCTGCGGGTCGGCGCCGGCGGGGTGCCCATCTCGGCGTCCTCCAGGTCGAACTGGCCGGTGCTCTGGCCCTTGAGCGCGGCCGTGGTGTACGCCTGCCAGATCTGGGCCGGGAAGCTGGAACCGCCCGCGCGGCCCTTGCCCGCGGTACCGGTCAGGGTGACCTGGTTGTGCGAGTTCGGGTCCTCGCCGAACATCGCGACGACGGTGACGAGCTCCGGGGTGTAGCCGGTGAACCAGGCGGCCACGTTCTTCTCGGTGGTGCCCGTCTTGCCCGCGGCCTCGTAGGCGGAACTGCGCACGGCCTTGCCGGAACCGTCCTCGACCACGCCGGTGAGGACCTTGGTGACGGTGTCGGCGGTCTTGCTGGTCAGGACCTGGGCCCCGATCGGGTTGACCGGCTTGAACTGGGCGTCGACGTGCTCGGCCTTCTTGACGATGGTCGGGGTGACCTTCTTGCCGTGGTTGCCGAAGGTCGCGTAGACGGCGGCCATCTCCACGGTGTTGGCGCTCATGGTGCCGAGCGTCATGGCGGGCCTGTCGCCGGGCCAGCCGTCGCGGTCGCGCATGCCGAGGGCGAGGGCGGTCTCCTTCACCTTCTCCGGCTTGGCATCGACGATCATCTGCGCGTACACGGAGTTCACGGAGGAGTTGGTGGCCTCCTGGACCGTGAGCATCGGGTCGCCGTAGTTGATGTCGTCCTGGTTCTGCGGGGCGAAGGCGGTCGCGCTGCCGACCACGGGGCGCTTGCTGGTGCCGTCGTAGAGGGTGTTCGGGGTGATCGGACGGCCGTCCTGGGTCTTCGCGCCGTTCTCCAGGGCGCTGGCCAGCACGATCGGCTTGAAGGTCGAGCCCGGCTGGTAGTCCGTGCGCAGGGCGTTGCTCTCGGCCTTCTCCGTCAGGCCCACGCCGCCGTACATCGCGACGATCTGGCCGGTCTTGGCGTCGACGGAGGTGGCGCCGGCCTGGACGCTCTGGTCCTGGGGGCGGTCCTTGGTGTTCTTGCGGTCGAGCTTGGACTCCAGCTCGTCGTCGACGGCCTTCTCCAGCGCGGCCTGCTTCTTCTTGTCGATGTTGAGGGTGATGGTCCAGCCGCCGGCGGAGATGTCGGCGTCCTTGATGTTTTGGCGGCTCAGCTCCTGCTTGGCGGCCTGGACCAGGTAGCCCTTCTGCCCGTCCATGCCCGGGAGGGGCTTGGGCTTGATGGGCTCCTGGAACTTCAGGGTCGCGCGCTTGGCCTGGTCCAGCTTGCCCATCTCGACCATGTTGTCGAGGACGGCGTTGAAGCGGATCATGACCAGCCGCTTGCCGTTGGGACCGGCGATCGCCCAGTCGTACTGGCTGGGGGCCTGGATGACGGCGGCGAGGTAGGCGGCCTGCTCCAGGTTCAGCTTCTCGGCGTCGATGCCGTAGTAGGCCTGGGCCGCGGCCTGGATGCCGTAGGCGTTGCGGCCGTAGAAGTTGGTGTTCAGGTAACCGGCGAGGATCTCGTTCTTCTTCATGCGCTGGTCGACCTTGATGGAGATCACCAGCTCACGGAGCTTGCGGGTCGCCGACTGGTCCTGGGTCAGGTAGTAGTTCTTGACGTACTGCTGGGTGATCGTCGATCCGCCGGCCTTGCCGCGGCCGAGGGCCGTGTTGACGACGCCCCGGGCGACACCGATGACGTCGACGCCGCTGTCCTTGTAGAAGGACTTGTTCTCGATGGCGATGAAGGCGGTCCGCACGTCCTCGGGGATCTTGTCGATCGGGAGGATCTCGCGGTTCATCTGGCCGGTGCGGGCCATGATCGAACCGTCGGCGTACTTGTAGGTGTTGCTCTGGAGGATCGCGTTCTTGTTCGGGTCCGGCGGATCCACGGAGAAGTAGAGGGCGACCGCTCCGATGATGAGGAGCAGGGCACCTCCGAGGAAAGTCCCCAGGATCGTCTTCCAGTTGAGGAAGCGACGTATGCCGCTGCGCTTCTTCCCGGTCTTCCCGGTCGACTTGCCCGCACGCCCGCTCGGCGCTTTCCGCGCACCGCGCTGCTGCTGCGCCCGTCGCGCCTCTGCTCGGCCCATCGCTCCCGCTCCGCTCGATTACCCCCCCGACGTCAGCTCAGAAAACTAACACCGCAGGCTGTGACAAAGGACGGCTAACCCTGATCAATACCGGTCAATTCGGACGTGAGAATCAGCACCCACTCCGATGGAACCGACGCCCATGAGACCTGAAGGGTTGCGGTGAACGCAAAAAGTGCTATCACTTTGATAGGCGCTCCGGCCGATCGCGGCCGGACGCCCCACATCAAACGGGGGTAATCCATGACAACCGCAGCCGACCGGCGACCGAGCGAGATCCGGGAGTTCGCGGCGCACAGCGTCGGAGGCGGACTGGCCCTGCTGCTGGGCCTGTTGGGCACCGCGGCCGGGGTGGGCCTGATCGCCTGCGGCGCGGCGGCGACCGCGACGGGACCCAAGGCCGCCATGATCACGGCCGGCGTCCTGCTGGTCCTCGGTTCGCTGTTCGCCATGATGGGACTGAACACCGTGGCCCCCGGTGAGGCCCGCGTGGTCCAGCTCTTCGGCCGCTACCGCGGCACGATCCGGGCGGACGGACTGCGCTGGGTCAACCCGCTGACCTCCCGCAGGAAGATCTCCACCCGGGTCCGCAACCACGAGACGGCCGTCCTGAAGGTCAACGACGCCTACGGCAACCCGATCGAGCTCGCCGCCGTCGTGGTCTGGCGGGTCTCCGAGACCGCGCGCGCGGTGTTCGAGGTCGAGGACTTCACGGAGTTCGTCGAGACGCAGACCGAGACGGCCGTGCGGCACATCGCGATCGAGTACCCCTACGACGCCCACGACGAGGGCGGGCTCTCGCTGCGCGGCAACGCGGAGGAGATCACCGAGAAGCTCTCGGCGGAGCTCTCCACCCGGGTGGAGACCGCGGGCGTGGAGATCATCGAGTCCCGCTTCACCCATCTCGCGTACGCTCCGGAGATCGCCTCCGCGATGCTCCAGCGCCAGCAGGCCGGCGCGGTCGTGGCGGCCCGCAAGCAGATCGTCGAGGGCGCGGTGGGCATGGTGGAACTGGCCCTGACGCGACTGGCCGAGGAGGAGATCGTGGACCTGGACCCGGAACGCAAGGCCTCCATGGTGTCGAACCTGATGGTGGTGCTCTGCGGCGACCGCGCGGCCCAGCCCGTCATCAACACCGGGACCCTCTACCAGTGACCCCCGGCCCCGAGGACCCGGGGGCGGGGCGGCCCGCCCCCCGGACCGCACGGCAGGCGCGCAAGCAGGTGCTCCTGCGCCTGGACCCGCAGGTCTACGACGCGCTCGCGCGCTGGGCCGGCGAGGAGCTGCGCAGCGCCAACGCGCAGATCGAGTTCCTGCTGCGCCGGGCCCTGTCGGAGACGGGCCGCCTCCCCGGAGGCGCCGCCCCCATCCCGCCACGCGGCCGCCCCCGCATCAACCCGGACGCCTGAACCGACTCCCCACCGGCGCCCCGGGCGGCCGTCTCAGTCGGTGGGCCATACCGGGAGCGGGCGCACCGCCTCGCGCAGTGCGGCGGCGACGGCGCGGAACTCCTCCTGCCGGGCCGTCCCGGTGCGCATGGCCAGCGCGATCCGCCGTGAGGGGGCAGGCTCGGCGAAGCAGCCGGTGGCCAGGTGCTCGTTGCGGGCGGTCTCCAGGCGCAGGGCGGTGCGGGGCAGCAGGGTGACCCCGAGTCCGCCCGCGACCAGCTGGACGAGCGTGGACAGTCCGGCGGCGGTGGTGGTGACGTCCGCCCCCGCGCTGCGGCCCGCCTCGCGGCAGATGTCCAGGGCCTGGTCGCGCAGGCAGTGACCCTCGTCGAGCAACAGCAGCTGGAGGCCGCGCAGTTCCTCGCGCGGGATGTCGCGCCGCCCGGCCAGCGGGTGCTCGCGCGGGGCCAGCAGGACGAAGTCCTCGTCGAAGAGCGGCAGTTCGGTGACGCCCGGCATGCCCAGCGGCACCGCTAGCAGCAGCAGGTCCAGGCGTCCGCCGGCCAGCCCCTCCAGCAGTGAGGCCGTCTGCTCCTCGTGCACCTGGAGGTCCATGCGCGGGTAGCGCCGCTGGAAGAGCCCGAGCACGGTCGGCAGCAGGTACGGGGCCACGGTGGGGATCACCCCGAGCCGCAGCACCCCGGTGAAGGGGGCCCGGACCGCCTCGGCCTCCTCCAGCAGCCCGCCCATCGCATCGAGCACGCCGCGCGCGCGGGCGGCGATCCGCTCGCCCGCCGGGGAGAGCAGCACCTTGCGGGTGGTGCGCTCCAGCAACTGCACCCCGAGGGCCTCCTCCAGCGCGGAGACGGCGCCCGAGAGCGCGGGCTGGCTCATGCCGATCGCCGCGGCGGCGTCCCGGAAGTGCAGGTGCTCGGCGACCGCCGCGAAGGCGCGCAGCTGGGCCAGCGTCGGCTGCCTGCTCTGCCTCGCCTGCTTCATCTGCTGGGGTCCCCTCTTACCGACAGCCACTGATAGGTACCTCCGATCACCCGGCACAAGAGTAGCTATTTCCGTAATCAATGCAGCTGTGCCAGCATGTGAGATCCGTCCAACCCCTTCGGAAAGCCCCCAAAAGGGTCACTTTCCCGTTCGCAAGGAGAGTTCGTGCTCACTGTCGGTGACAAGTTCCCCAGCTACGACCTGACCGCCTGCGTCTCCCTCGAAGCCGGCAGCGAGTTCGCCCAGATCGACCACAAGACCTACGAGGGCAAGTGGAAGGTCGTCTTCGCGTGGCCGCTGGACTTCACCTTCGTGTGCCCGACGGAGATCGCCGCCTTCGGCAAGCTGAACGAGGAGTTCGCCGACCGCGACGCGCAGGTCCTCGGCTTCTCCCTCGACTCCGAGTACGTCCACCACGCCTGGCGCAAGGACCACGCCGACCTGCGTGACCTGCCCTTCCCGATGATGTCCGACATCAAGCGCGAGCTGTCGACCGAGCTGGGCATCCTCGGCGAGGACGGCCTGCCGATGCGCGCCGTCTTCATCGTGGACCCGAACAACGAGATCCAGTTCTCGATGGTGACCGCCGGTTCCGTGGGCCGTAACCCCAAGGAGGTCCTGCGGGTCCTCGACGCCCTGCAGACCGACGAGCTGTGCCCCTGCAACTGGAACAAGGGCGACGACACCATCAACGCGGGCGCCCTGCTGGCCGGTGAGTGACGGATGTCCCTCGACTCCCTCAAGTCCGCCATACCGGACTTCGCCAAGGACCTGAAGCTGAACCTCGGTTCGGTCATCGGCAATCAGGACACCCTCTCGCAGCAGCAGCTGTGGGGCACCGTCCTGTCCTGCGCGATCGCTTCCCGCTCCCCGCGCGTCCTGCGCGAGCTGGAGCCGGAGGCGAAGGCGGCCCTGTCGCCCGAGGCGTACACCGCCGCCAAGTCCGCCGCGGCGATCATGGCGATGAACAACGTCTTCTACCGCACGCGCCACCTGCTCTCCGACCCGGAGTACGGGACGCTGCGCGCGGGCCTGCGGATGAACGTCATCGGCAACCCCGGCGTGGAGAAGATCGACTTCGAGCTGTGGTCGCTCGCGGTCTCCGCGGTCAACGGCTGCGGCCAGTGCCTGGACTCGCACGAGCAGGTCCTGCGCAAGGCCGGCGTCGACCGCGAGACCGTCCAGGAGGCCTTCAAGATCGCCTCGGTGATCCAGGCCGTCGCCGTCACCCTCGACGCCGAAGCGGCCCTGGCCGCCGAGTAGTCACCCGCGCGTAGTCACCCGCGCGAACGACAGGGCCCCCACAGCCGTCACCGGCCGTGGGGGCCCTCCGCGTTCACCTGCGCAGCCGGGCCATCAGGGCGCGCATGTCCTCGATCATCGCGGCCTTGACCGCGTCCTCGTCCGGCTCCTGCGCGCTGTCCGGACCGTCCACGCCGTACCAGCGGGTGGTCAGGGTGAAGACCGCCCCGCCGTCGAGCACCTGGAGCTGGGGCCAGCCCACCGCCGTGCTCATCAGCGCCCGTTCCCCGAGCCCGGGGACCTGCTCCACCTCGGCGCTCACCGGCCGCATGCCGGGCTCCAGCCCCGGACCGGCGCCGAACTCCGGCTCCGGATCGAGCTTCTTGTGGAGCTCGACCAGGACCTGGTGCTCGTAGGCGAGCCGTCCCTCGCCGCCGCTCGTGCCGATCGAGCAGTAGGCCCAGTCCTGCGCGGGGCTCTCGCCGTGCTTGGGCCTGCGCCCGTCGATCGAGCCGCCCATCGCGGCGAGCATCTTCAGGGGCGTCTCGTCGCAGAGGTTCTCGGCGTGCCGGTAGCGGACCGGCGGACCGGCCGCGGCGGAACGGTCCTGCACCGCCAGGGCGCCCGCCCACACCACCGAGGCCAGCGCCGCCCCGCCCAGCGCCCACCACCACGGCGCGCGCCCGCCGCCCCGGGACGGGGGCGGGGGCGCGGGGTCCGGTCCGGCCTCCTCGGCGGGCCGGCCCGCGGACCACTCCCCCACGAGCTCAGGCTCGCTGATCATCGCCCGCCCCCGGCCCCGTCACGGCCACGGACGTCGCCGTGGCGCCGTGCGGAGCCGGACCCATCGCGACGGACGGCAGGTGCCGCTCGCGGGCGTGGGCCCGCAGGTAGCCGACGACCGTGTTCGTGACGGCGACCAGCGGTACGGCGACCACCGCGCCGCCGATCCCCGCGATCAGGCCGCCGGCCGCGACCGAGAGCACCACCGCGAGCGGGTGGACCCGTACCGCGCGGCCCAGGATGAAGGGCTGGAGCACGTGCCCCTCGATCTGCTGCACCGCCAGCACCACCAGCAGCACCATCAGGGCGATGAACGGCCCCTGCGTCACCAGCGCCACGACCACGGCCAGCGCCCCGGAGACCACGGCACCGACCAGCGGGATGAAGGCGAACAGGAAGATGAACACGGCCAGCGGCACGGCCATCGTCACGTCGAGGAAGTACAGCCCGAGGCCGATGAAGACGGCGTCGATGAGCGCGACCAGGACGGTGCCGCGCACGTACGCGGTGAGCGTGCGCCAGGCGCGCGGACCGGCGCCCGCGAGCCCGGGGCGGGCTGCGGCCGGGACCAGGCCGAGCACCCAGTTCCAGATCTTCGCGCCGTCGTAGAGCAGGAAGAGCGTCGAGAACATCGCGAGCAGCATGCCCGTCAGCACCTCGACGAGGACCGTCACGCCCTGGAGCCCGGCGGAGGTGATCTCCTCGGTGTTGGTGCCGATCGTCTCGCTGAGGTTCTTCGCGATGTCGTTGATCTGCTTCTCGGTCACGTGGAACGGACTGTCCAGCGCCCAGCTCTTGAGCTCGTTGATGCCCTCGCGCAGCCGGTTGGAGAGGTCGTCGAGGTTCTCCATGACCTGCCAGACCACGAACCAGCCGACCAGTCCGATGACGACGAAGCCGAGGATCGCCGTGACGGCGGTGGCCAGCCCCCTCGGCAGCCCGAGCCTGCGCAGCCGGACCACGAAGGGCTGGAGCAGTGCGGTCACCAGCAGGGCGGCCGCGAAGGCGAGGACGACCAGCCGGACTTCACTGATCACCTTCATCAGCACCCAGAGCATCCCGGCGAGCAGCAGCAGCCGCCAGGAGGCCTCGGCGGCCACGCGCATGCCCCAAGGGATGACGGTCACCGGATCGGGCCTGCCCGGGGCCGGCAACGCCCCTGCGGGGGCCTGCGGTACGGGGAGCGGCGCCTCGACGGCGGCGGGCGCCACCGGCTCCCCGGTGGCCTCGGCCTCGACTTCGGCCCGCCGTTCGTCGAGGCGCGCCTCCATCCGGCTCAGTCTGCTGCCGAGCCGGCCGAGCCAGCCTGCCCTCTTCGACATCTCGTTCCCTTCCCCCGCCCTGCGGTCACACCTCTCACGACCGTACACGCGAGGGGCCCCGCACCGTAGGACGGTGCGGGGCCCCTCAAGGTTGAACCGGCCCGGAGGCGGATCCGCTAGTACCAGCCGTTGGCCTGGTGGAAGCTCCAGGCGCTGCACGGGCTGCCGTAGCGCTCGTTCATGTAGCCCAGGCCCCACTTGATCTGGGTGGCCGGGTTGGTGCGCCAGTCCGAGCCGGCCGAGGCCATCTTCGAACCGGGGAGCGCCTGGACCAGGCCGTAGGCGCCCGAGGAGGAGTTGACCGCCTGGTAGTTCCAGGTGGACTCCTCGTTGATGATGTTCGAGAAGCACTGGAACTGGCCCGAGGGGACCAGCTGCTGGGCGATCGCCTTGACCTGGGAGACCGTGTAGGAGCCCTGGAGCGGGAAGTCGCCGGCGTCGCGCGTGGCGGACCGGCTCGCGACCTCGTCCTTCTCCTCGCGCTCCTTCTTGAGCTTGGCGTCGGCCTCGTCCTTCTTGGCCTTCTCCGCCTTCTCGGCGTCGGCCTTCTTGGACTTGGCGTCCTCGGCGGCCTGGATGCGGGCAGCCTCTTCCGCCGAGCGCTTGGCGTCGGTGTCGGCGGCGTGGGCGATGGCGTCGGCCTGCTGCGTCAGGGACGCGCTCTGGACCTGGGCCTGCTCGCCGACCGGGATTTCGCTGAGGAGAGTCGCACCCGATGCGGTGGTCTCGATGTCGTTCGAGGTGGCGGCGTCGCCGGTGGCGACTCCGACGACTGCGCCGACGGTGGTGACCGCGGTGGCCGAAGCCACTGCGAACCCCCGGACCGAGATCCGGCTCACACGGTGTCCTTCCAGCAGCGTCCGCAGTGACCGCACGGGCGCGAGAGTGCCCCCTCGACACTGGTCTCCGTGGTGGTGCGGTCACTGGAGACGCGGGCCCGTGGGCAACTCCCCTGCGGGAGCTGCCGCGTGAAACCGGGCGGCATACGGACATCGGCTGTGGAGTTGTGGTGCTGCGCGTATCCCGCGAGAGATACAGGTGTGCCGTATGCGGGGCCTGACGGAAAACAGACTCTGCCGGACCGCGACGCCGCAGGGCAATTCCACGTTGCGTGGGAAAGGTCACACCTGGCATGTTGCCGTTGTTTTCGACAAAGCCCTGTGCAGCACGGCGCCGCCCGGCTAGGCTCCTGGGCCTTTGCCGGGCGGCGCCAACTCGCCTTCCCGCTATGGGGTTTTTGACCCTTTCGGGCCGGGTGGGCGATCGGTGCCGGTCAGAGCGTTTCGAGCATCTCGGTGACCAGGGCCGCGATCGGGGAGCGCTCGGAACGGGTCAGCGTGACGTGGGCGAAGAGCGGATGCCCCTTCAGCTTCTCAACGACGGCGACCACTCCGTCGTACCGGCCGACCCGCAGATTGTCCCGCTGGGCCACGTCGTGGGTCAGGACCACCCGCGAATTGGCCCCGATCCGGGACAGAACGGTCAGCAGGACGTTGCGCTCCAGCGACTGCGCCTCGTCCACGATCACGAAGGAGTCGTGGAGCGAGCGTCCGCGGATGTGCGTGAGCGGCAGGACCTCCAGCATCCCGCGGCCCAGCACCTCCTCGATGACCTCGCGCCCGGCCACCGCCGAGAGGGTGTCGAAGACCGCCTGCGCCCAGGGGCTCATCTTCTCGGACGCGTCGCCGGGCAGGTACCCGAGGTCCTGGCCGCCGACCGCGTACAGCGGCCGGAAGACCATCACCTTCTTGTGCTGCCTGCGCTCCAGGACCGCCTCCAGGCCCGCGCAGAGGGCCAGCGCCGACTTGCCGGTGCCGGCCCGGCCGCCCATCGACATGATCCCGATCTCCGGGTCGAGGAGCAGGTCGAGGGCGATGCGCTGTTCGGCGCTGCGGCCGTGCAGCCCGAAGGCCTCCCGGTCGCCCCGGACGAGCTTCACGTTCCCGTCGGCCGTGACCCGGCCGAGGGCCTTGCCCCGCTCGGACTGGAGGACCAGTCCGGTGTGCACGGGCAGCTCCGCGGCCTCCGGTACGTAGAGCCGCTCCTCCGAGTAGAGGAGGTCCACCTGCTCCCCGGAGAGGGCGAGCTCGCTCATGCCGGTCCAGCCGGCGCCGGTGATCGCGAGTTCCGCGCGGTACTCCTCCGCGAGCAGCCCCACGGAGGAGGCCTTGATGCGTAGGGGAAGGTCCTTCGAGACGACCGTGACGTCGTAGCCCTCGGCCTGGAGGTTGCGGGCGACCGCGAGGATGCGCGAGTCGTTGTCCCCCAGCCGGAAGCCGGCGGGCAGGACGCCCGGGTCGGAGTGGTTGAGCTCGACGCGCAGGGTGCCGCCCAGATCGCCCAGCGGGATGGGGGCGTCGAGGCGACCGTAGCGGACCCGGAAGTCGTCGAGCAGGCGCAGGGCCTGACGCGCGAAGTAGCCGAGTTCGGGATGGTGCCTCTTTGCCTCCAGCTCGGTGATCACCACGATCGGGAGCACGACCTCGTGCTCGTCGAAGCGGGAGAACGCGTTGGGGTCTGCCAGCAGGACGCTGGTGTCGAGGACGTAGGTCCGCCTGTCGGGCAGGCGGCGCTTTGTGCTGGTCACCACGGAAGGACGTACCCCCTCGGAAGAGGTCGGGCCATGAAGACCGGACCGGTCAACGGCACCCATGCCAGGGCCGAATTCCGGCCCTCCAATCCGTCCGTGCGAACCGCACGCGCGTCCTGGTGCAAAGGGCCTCCCGGGCGGACGGCCCTGTGCCGTCCGCTGAGACTCGACACCCGTGGATCGGGCGTCGACCTGCCTGGCTTATGCCCTCGAACGTGCGCCGTCATGCCATGGCATATGACGGACGCTCGGTGAATCCCTGGTGAAGGCTGCGCGAGGGGGCGGGAGGGGCCGAAGGGGCGTCAGATCCGCGGGGTCAGGTGCCGTAGCGCCGGTGGCGGGCGGCGTAGTCGCGCAGGGCGCGCAGGAAGTCGACCTTGCGGAAGGCCGGCCAGAAGACCTCGCAGAAGTAGTACTCCGAGTGGGCGCTCTGCCACAGCATGAATCCGGACAGCCGCTGCTCGCCGCTGGTGCGGATCACGAGGTCCGGATCGGGCTGGCCGCGCGTGTAGAGGTGCTCGGCGATGTGGTCGATGTCGAGGACCTCGGCGAGCTCCTCGAAGGAGGTGCCCTTCTCGGCGTGCTCCAGGAGCAGCGAGCGCACGGCGTCGGCGATCTCCTGGCGGCCGCCGTAGCCCACGGCGACGTTGACGAGTATCCCGTCGACGTCGTGCGTGGCCTGCTCGGCCTCCTTGAGCACGGACTGGGTCTGTGCGGGCAGGATGTCGAGGTTGCCCACGTGGTGGACGCGCCAGCGGCCGTCCGCGGCGAGGCCCCGGACCGTGTTCTCGATGATGTTGAGCAGTGGGCGGAGTTCCACCTCCGGCCGGTCCAGGTTGTCCGTGGACAGCATCCACAGGGTGACGACCTCGACGTCCGTCTCGGTGCACCAGCCCAGCATCTCGGAGATCTTGTCGGCGCCGGCCTGATGGCCCTGCACCGTGGAGCTCCCCGACGCCTTGGCCCAGCGCCGGTTCCCGTCCAGGATGACGCCGATGTGCTTGGGCGACGCGTCGTGGTCCAGACGGCCTTCCACCCGGCGTGCATAGAGCCTGTACACCAGGTCGCGCAGCTTCACGATCTTCCAGCCCCTCCGTGCAATGCCCCCGTGCGGATTGCGGTCTCCCCCGAGGCGGCCACATTACTGCGCGGCGGGATCGGGTACCCAACTCGGTCGGTCACAAGTCCGTGATAGGGAGGACATCGTGACTGATAACAATCCCTATCGGGCAGAGCCCTCGCGCTACGACTCCATGCAGTACCGGCGCACCGGCCACAGCGGCCTCAAGCTTCCGGCCATCTCCCTCGGCCTCTGGCACAACTTCGGCGACGACAGGTCCCTGGAGTCCCAGCGGGCCATCCTCCGCCGCGCCTTCGACCTCGGCGTCACCCACTTCGACCTGGCCAACAACTACGGCCCGCCGCCCGGCTCGGCCGAGCTGAACTTCGGCAAGATCTTCGCGCAGGACTTCGCGTCCTACCGCGAGGAGCTGGTGCTCTCCACCAAGGCCGGCTACCTGATGCACCCGGGCCCCTACGGTGAGTGGGGCAGCCGCAAGTACCTCCTCGGCTCGCTCGACGCCTCGCTGAAGCGGATGGGCGTGGACTACGTCGACGTCTTCTACTCGCACCGCTTCGACCCGGAGACCCCGCTGGAGGAGACCATGGGCGCGCTCGCGTCCGCGGTCCAGCAGGGCAAGGCGCTCTACGTCGGCGTGTCCTCGTACACGGCGGAGCAGACGGCCGAGGCCGCGCGGATCCTGCGCGGGATGGGCGTGCGGCCGCTGATCCACCAGCCCTCGTACTCCATGATCAACCGCTGGACGGAGGAGGACGGGCTGCTGGACACCCTGGAGGAGGCCGGCATGGGCTGCATCTCCTTCGCGCCGCTCGCGCAGGGCCTGCTGACCGGCAAGTACCTGGGCGGCATCCCGGAGGGCTCGCGGGCCTCCCAGGGCAAGTCCCTCAACCCGGACCTGCTCTCCGAGGACGTGCGCGGCCGCCTCGCCGGCCTGAACGAGATCGCCGCGCGGCGCGGGCAGTCGCTGGCGCAGCTGGCGCTGACGTGGGTGCTGCGCGACGAGCGGATGACCTCCGCGCTGATCGGCGCGTCGAGCGTCCGGCAGCTGGAGGAGAACGTGGCCGCACTGGCCGGGGCGCCGCTGTCCGCGGAGGAGCTGAAGGAGATCGACTCCTTCGCCGTCTCCACCCCCGGCACCAACATCTGGGCCCAGCGCGGCTGACCTGCGCTTTTGCCCGGAAGGGGCTGAAAGAAAAAAACGGGCCGGTCCGTGGGGGGGATACGGACCGGCCCGAGGGGGGGGTTCCACCATAACCCTTCGTAAAGCGTGATGCGTGCATTGCCGCGAAACGATTACGCTCCGAATCCGCCCAGCAGCACTCCGGTGAGGGCTCCGGCGGCCATGAAGGGGCCGAAGGCGAAGCCCGTCGTACGGGTCGCCCGGCCCCTGAGCAGCAGGCCGAGGCCGTACAGGGCCCCGTAGAGCAGCCCCAGGAAGGCTCCGGCGAGCCATACCCCCCACCCGTACCACCCAAGAGCGACCCCGAGCGGGAGCGCCAGCTTGACGTCGCCCAGGCCCATCCCGGCGGGGTTGATCAGGAACAGCAGGAGGTACGCGGCCCCGAGCGCGCCCCCGCCCAGGAGCGCGAGCCGCCACGACCCGGCGGCGCCGGGCAGCAGCGCGGCGGCGCCGAGGAGCGCGGCGGTGGCGGCGGCCAGCGGCAGGGTGAGCACGTCGGGCAGCCGGTGCACGGCGAGGTCGACGAGGGCCAGCAGCACCAGCGCCGGGGCGAGCAGTACGTACGCCGCCGCCTCGGGGCGCGGGCCCACGGCGGCGGCGAGCGCCCCGCAGACGGCTCCGGAGGCCGCCCAGGCCCCCGCGGGCCCGTAGCGGCGCCCGGCGCAGCGGGCGGGGCCGAGCCACCCGGCGAGCGGATGCCCCCGGGGGCAGCTGCGCCGCCAGGGCTCCCCGGGCTCCACGGACAGCCGGTACGCGGCGCGCGGCAGCCCCAGCCCGGCGGCGGCGCCGTACGCGACGGCGAGCAGGACGATCACGGCGTGACCCATCCGCCGACGGTAGACCGCGGCGCACCGGCCCCGCGGCCGTTTCCCCTTCCCCGGTTCCCCCGGGCCGAGGGCTGGAGGGCCGTGCGCGTGACCCCTAGGGTGGCCGCCATGACGCGGTGGGAGGACGGGTACGGGATCCTGCGGGTCGGCGGGGTGGAGGTGCCGCTGGAGGTGGCCGCCTCGTACCGGGCCCGGACGCGCGGGCTCCTGGGGCGGGACGGCGTCGAGGGGGCCCTGCTGCTGACCCCGGCGGCGAGCGTGCACACCTTCCGGATGCGGTTCGCGATCGACGTGGCCTACCTGGACCGGAGCCTGCGGGTCCGGGCCGTGGTGACGATGCCGCCGGGCCGTCTGGGCCTGCCCCGCCCGCTGTCCCGGCACGTCCTGGAGGCGGAGGCGGGCGCGATGGCGGGCTGGGGGCTGCGCCCCGGGGTCCTGGTCGGGGTGCTGCCGCGGGGCCGTCTCGACAGCCCTTAGGTCCGCGGGCGCTCGGGCGGTAGGTTGAGGCGGTTGAGCTGGGGCGCGCAGGGGAGCGGCATGACGGAGAACGCGCGGATCAAGGCGCTGGAGCAGATCATGCCGGCGACGCACGGCGCCGACGAGGACGTCGACTGGCAGGCGGCCGAGGCCGTCTGGGGCACCCGGTTCCCGGCCGACTTCGTGGCCTTCATGGGGCGTTACGGGGCCGGTTCCATCAACGGCGAGGCCAGCATCCTGCTGCCGCTGCCCAAGCCCGGACTCCAGTGGGACCCGGCGGAGATGTCGGAGGAGACCGCCAACGCCCGGCAGGCCTGGGAGGACGGGGGCGGCCGGGCCGCCTTCGACGTGGACCCGGAGTCGATCGTCGCGTGGGGCGTCACCGGCGGCGCCGACATCCTGTGCTGGCTGACCACCGACCCGGACCCGGACCGGTGGCCGGTCCTCGTCGTCGGACGGCACACCGCCGACGCCTTCGCGGTGTACCCGTACGGCATGGCGGAGTTCCTGCTGCTGCTGTGCTCCGACGAGTTCGACGTGAGCCCCGTCGGCATCACCTTCTGGGACGGCGGCCACCTCAGCTTCGTGCACTGGCGCAAGGCCCAGCGCCGCTGGCAGGAGGGCCGCAACCCCGAGACGGGCGAGCCCGACCCCTACGCGGGCGAGTTCGCCGACTAGCCGGCCGGCCGCCCGCCACCCGCACCGCCCTTCAGCCCGTTTCCCCACCGGAAACGGGCTTTTCGGCATGTCTACGCAGGTCTACGCGCGTCCGATTCACGGACCCCACATCGGAAAACACGAATGGGAATTGCTGAATTTGGAGCATTGAACACAACTGCCCACCCAATGGAATCGACCCCGCCACCCTCAGGAGAGAATTCCGGCCAACGGGCCACGGAGGGACACCCCAGCCCGGAGCAACTCATAAGTAATATCCGGCCTCAAAAGAAAATCAGGGGTACCCACCCGTGCGACGAAGAATGTTCGGCGCTGCCGCCACGGCGGCCGTGTTCGGCCTGTTGATACCGCTGTCCGGCTGCGGAAGTTCCGCGGCCGGGTCGAGTGGCAGCGGAACCCTGCGCCTGGTCGCGGCCGAATACGGCGACAATGCGGGCAACAGTTCCAAGGCTTTCTGGGACCAGGTGACGAAGGATTTCACCGCGGCCAACCCGGACATCAAGGTCGAGGTCCAGCTGCTTCCCTGGGCCGACATCGACCGCGAGGTCTCCCGTATGGTCAAGGCCGGCAAGGCCCCCGACATGGCCCTGATGGGCTCGTACTCGGACTTCGCGGCCCAGGGCAAGCTGTATTCCGCGGACGAGCTCCTCTCCATCACCGCCGAATCGAACTTCCTCCAGCCCCTCGCCGAGGCGGGCTCGGTCGGGAACACCCTCTACGGCCTGCCCTTCGTGGCGAGCAGCCGTCTGCTCTTCTACAACCAGAAGCTGCTCGCCGACGCCGGGGTCATCCCCAAGGACCCCACGGCGACCTGGCAGCCGAAGAACTGGTCCGACCTGAAGGCCGCCGCCAAAGCGCTCAAGGACAAGGGCGTGAAGTACCCCTACGCCCTTCCGCTGGGTCCCGAGGAGGCGCACGCCGAGACGCTGATCTGGGAGCTGAGCAACGGCGGCGGCTACGCCGACAGCAGCGGCAACTACGCCCTGGCCTCCGACGCGAACATCTACACCCTGCGCTGGCTCAGGGACCAGCTGGTCGCCCCCGGCCTGACCGGCCCGACGCCGCCCTCGCAGTTCAACCGCGCGGACGCCTTCGCCGCCTTCCTGCGCGGCGAGGTCGGGATGCTCAACGGCTACCCCTCGCTCTCCCACGAGGCCCGGGCCAAGGGCATCACCGTCGGCGCCGTGGCCATGCCGGTCTCGGACAGCCTGGGTGCGGGCGAGACCCCGCCGACCGTGGGCGTGGCCGACTGGATGATCGCCTTCAAGCAGAACGACCACCGCGTCGAGATCGGCAAGTTCCTCGACTTCGTCTACGCGGACAAGTACCTGTCGGACTTCGCGGGCCGCTACCACCTGCTGCCCTCGACGGTCTCGGCCTCCCGCACCCCCTCGGGCGGGGGTCTCGACAGGACCGACGAGCAGTTCCTGACCGCCCTGCGCGGCGCCCAGCTCTACCCCGTCAACGACCCGACGTGGGTGACGGTCAGCGACACCATCAAGCGCGGCATCGGGCGGGCCGTGGAACCGGGCGGCGACCCGAAGGCCGTCCTGGAGGGCATGGCCGCGAAGGCCGCCGAGGCCGGGAAGAAGCACTGAAGCACCTCCCGATCCGGGACCTTCGACCCACCGCCCGCACCCATCCCGTGCGGCACAATGACCGTGACGGCCTTGATCAAAGGCCCCGGCCCGGTCGCCCGCCGAGCACCCACAAGGTGCCGGGGCGCCAGGCCTCCCCTCACCTCCCCCCCTCCGCCCCCTCCGCTCCGCTCCGCGCGGCTAGTGCGCCCCGTTCTCCGCGGCGAACGCCGTCCGGTACTGCTCGCAGCTGGAGTCCCAGGGCAGGCTGCCCGTCAGCGTCCCGTAGCCGGTCCGGGTGACCGACCACTCCACCGTGTACCGACCGGTGTCGCACGCGATCCGCTTGTTCCCCGCCACCTTCTGACGCCCGGTCGCCGGCTGCCCCGACAGCTCCTTGCGCACCTCGCCCGCCACGGCCCCCTTCGCGTCGCGCAGCACCGCGTGGAGCACGATCGGCTGGTTGCCGTCCTTGGTGGTCAGGGCCTTCTTCACGAGCGCCGAGTCGGAGACCGCCCAGGCGAACTCGTACGAGGGCTGCCAGGCCAGCGTCTTGGGGTCGCCCACCTGGCGCTTCCACTCGGGTGCCTCCGGCGGACCGGAGCGGGTCACCGTCTTGTACTGCACTCCCGGGTGGAACCGGAGCTGTCCCTCCACCTTGTGCATGTCGTCCTTGGTCCACATGGACTTCATCGCGTGCTCGTCCCCTGCCGGGTCCTGGAGGTAGGCCGTGCCCGGCGCGGCGGTGGCGGCGGCCTGCCCGAGGGCGGGCGCGAGGGCCGCGACGGTGGCGGCGAGGCTGAGGGCGACGGTGCGGGTGCGGTTCATGCACGGTCCAACGGGGGCCCGCGGCGGGCCGGAACGACGCCGCGGGCGCGTTCACCCGTAAGGGAGCGGACCGGGTCCGCGCAGGTGACACATTCCCGGATACGACAGGAATACGATCCCACCGCCTCTGGTTGGCTGCCACGGACACGGCGGAAAGATCCGCGTGCCGACCAAACGGGGGATGTCATGAGCGTGACCGTGAACGGAACGGTGGCGGCGGGCTGGGAGCCGGTGCGGGAGGAGTTCGAGGCCTTCGTGACCGGCGAACACGTCTCGCCCGAGGCACAGCTGTCGGTGCGTCACCACGGGCGCGTCGTCGTCGACCTGTGGGGTGGCGAGGACACCGAGGGGGACACCCTGACCGGGGTCTACTCGATCACCAAGGGTGCGGCGCACCTGGTGGTGGCCCTGCTGGCGCAGGAGGGCGTACTGGACCTGGAGCGTCCGGTGTCCTCGTACTGGCCGGAGTTCACGGGGCACGGCAAGGAGCGGCTGACGGTGCGGCAGCTGGTCGCGCACGGCTCCGGGCTGATCAACACCCCGGAGGGCTTCTCGTACGAGGAGATCGCGGACGACGCCCTGGTCGCGGCGCGGCTGGCGGAGGCGAAGCCCTACTGGGAGCCCGGGACGGCGTACGGCTACCACGCCTTCGTGATCGGCGCCCTGACGGGCGAGGTGGTGCGGCGGGTGACCGGCCGCTCCCTGCAGGAGGTCTACGAGGAGCGGGTGCGGGCCCCGTACGGGCTGGACCTGTACATGGGGCTGCCGGCCTCCGAGGAGGGCCGCTGGAAGCCGGTGCTGGAGATGGTGCCGACCCCGGCCCAGCTGGAGCTGCTGGCCGCGGGCGAGCCGCTGCCGGAGCTGATGAAGATCGCCTTCAACTGGCACCGGGAGCCCGCCATGGACCTGGTCGCCTACGCCAACCACCCGCAGGTCAAGGGCCGGGGCCCGGCCTCCGCGGGCGGCGTCGGCACGGCGCGCGCGGTGGCGGACCTGTACGCGGCGGCGATCGGCGGGCTGGGCGGCCTCCCGGCGCTGCTGAAGCCGGACACGCTGGCGGACGTGGCGCGGCCGCACACCCCGGGCGCGGACTCGGTCGTCCCGGAGGCCGACCACTTCGGCCTGGGCTTCGAGCGGCAGCACGCGGTGGGCCCGGAGGCCTTCGGGCACTGCGCCGCGTCGGGCGGGCTGGGCTTCGCCGACCCGGTCACGGGCATCGCGTACGGGTACACGCGCCGCCGCTTCGGCTTCCCGGGCGGCACGGCCCCGGAGAACGGCCCGCTGACGGCGGCGGTGCTGAAGGTGGCGCGGGGGCTGTAGCCCCGCGGCCCGGGGGCTCCGGGCCCCGGGATCAGGCCTGGCCGGTCTCGAAACGGACGACGTGGCCGTCGGCGACCTCGAACCGCCAGGCGGTGCGCATCTCGCCCCAGGTGTCGTTGCGGTAGTCGACGACCAGGGAGCGGCCCCCGTCGGCTTCGGAGTCGACCGACATGTGGCCGTGGCAGGACCAGATCTCCCGCTCCGTCCAGTCGTCGACGTCGCGGTCCGAGCCGTCGTCGGACATGGTCGCGCCGGGGGTCAGGACCGCGTGGAAGGCGGTGCGGTCCCCGGCGTTGACGGCGGTGACGAAGGCGCGGACGGTGGGGTCGGTCAGCTGGGTGGGGTCGATCACGGGGGCTCCTGGGCGGGTGCGGGCGGCGTACGGTGCTGCGTGCGCGACCAGGGAACACCGTGGCGGCCGCGGACGCGGCGACCCTCACCCGTTCGCCGCCGGGCGGCGTGTCAGGGGCGGTTCCAGGGGGCGGTTCCAGGGCGCGGTCTCAGGGCGCGGTGCGGACCGGGAAGCCGGTCGGCCGGCCCTGCTCCTTCAGCCAGGTCAGCACCTGGTCCAAGGCCTCGACGGTCTGCCGGCGGTCGCCGCCCCCGTCGTGGAAGAGCACCGTGGGGCCGTTGCCGATCTCGCGCTTGACGGCGTCGACGATGGCGGCGGTCCCGGGCCTGCCGAAGTCCTTGGTGTCGACGTTCCAGCCGAGCGGGCGCATGCCGTGGGCGGCGGCGATCCGCCGGCTGTCGGGGGTGAAGGCCCCGCCGGGGGCCCGGTAGTACTCGACCTTCGCGCCGCCGCCCGCCGCCTCCTCGATCAGCTTCTTCGCGTCGAGGATCTGCGCCTCCTGGTACGCGGCGGGCTTCTTGTCCATGGCCGTGTCGTGGTTCATGGTGTGGTCGCAGAGCCGGTGACCGGCCGCGACGACCTGCCTGACCAGCTCGGGGTGGGCCTTGGCCTGCGGGCCGATCATACAGAAGACGGCCTTCACGCCGTGGCGGGCCAGGACGTCGAGGACCTGGGGGGTCCAGCGGGGGTCGGGGCCGTCGTCGATGGTGATGTTGACGGTGTTGCCGCCGCCCTCCGAGGCGTGGGCGATGGTGTCGGGCAGTCCCGCCGGTGCGGCGGGCGCGCCCCCGGCACCGGCACCGGTGGGGGCTCCGGCACCGCCGCCCTCGTCCGGCCCGCCGCCCCCCTCGTCCGGCCCTCCGCCCGCTTCGCCCGGGCGCGCGGCGTTCTCCTGCCGGTGGGTGGTGTGGTCGTCCGTGGCGACCAGGGCCGTCACGCCCCAGATGGTCGCGGCGACGGCCACGGCCGAGGCCCCGACCGCCATCCGGGCCCGCAGGCCCGGCTTCTGCGTACGCGTCATGTGTCCACTCCCCATCCGGACCCGCGGGGGTCCTTGTGGGTCATGACGCCTTGGAACCGGGCCGGGTTCCGCCCGATTGCCCTATAAATTCCAGGTAATAAGGACTTTGGTCCTTTATTGCCCCCTACGCCCCTCCTGCCTCACGGCATACGGAACGGGTCCGGCCCGGGGATCGCTCCCCGGGCCGGACCCGTGCGTGGTGTGCGTACCTGCGCCGCGCGGCTCAGTGCGCGAGGGAGTCCTGCGGAGCCGGGGCGGCCTTGGCGCCCTCGCCTCCTGCCTGGGCCGGACCGGCGCCCCGCAGCGGGACCTCCTTGACGAACCAGGCGAGCGCGAAGCCCAGTACGGCGACGCACGCGCCCAGCAGGAACGCCGAGTGCGTACCGGCGGCCACCGCGTGCTGGTAGGCGTCGCGGACGGCCTCGGGCAGCTTCTCCAGGCTCGCGGCGTCCAGCTGGGCGGAGCCCGCGGCCTTCGCGGCCTGCGGGCCGAGCCGCTCCGCCATGGTGTCCGTGACCTGGGTGGTGAAGAGCGAGCCCATCAGGGCCACGCCGAAGGAGCCGCCCAGGGTGCGGAAGAGGGTCGCCGAGGAGGAGGCGACGCCCATGTCCTTCATGTCGACGCTGTTCTGCGCGACCAGCATGGTGATCTGCATCAGGAAGCCGAGACCGGCGCCGAGGACGGCCATGTAGAGGCCGGAGACCAGGCGGGTGGTGCCGGTGTCCATGGAGGCGAGCAGGAAGAGCCCGACGACCATCAGCGCGCCGCCGATGATCGGGAACATCTTGTACTTGCCGCTGCTGGTGGTGATCCGGCCCGCGATGAGGGAGACGACCATCATCGAGAGCAGCATCGGCAGCAGGAGCAGGCCCGAGTTGGTGGCGGAGGCGCCCTGCACCGACTGCTGGAAGAGCGGCAGGTAGAGCACGCCGCCGAACATCGCGAAGCCGACCAGGAAGCCGATCACGGACATCAGCGTGAAGTTGCGGCTGCGGAAGATGTGCAGCGGCATGACCGGCTCGGCGGCCTTGGTCTCGGCGTAGAGGAAGGCGGCGAGCGAGAGCACGCCGACGACGATCAGGCCGATGATCTCACCGGAACCCCAGGCGTACTCGGTGCCGCCCCAGGTGGTGACGAGGACGGTCGAGGTGATGGCGACGGTCAGCAGGGCCGCGCCCAGGTAGTCGATCTTCCCCTTGGCCTTCTTCTTGGGGAGGTGCAGCACGGCGGTGACCATCGCGAGGGCGACGGCGCCGAGCGGGAGGTTGATGTAGAAGGCCCAGCGCCAGCCGAGGTGGTCGGTGATGGTGCCGCCGACGAGCGGGCCGCCGATCATGGCGAGGGCCATCACGCCGGCCATCATGCCCTGGTACTTGCCGCGCTCGCGGGGCGGGATCAGGTCGCCGATGATCGCCATGACGCCGACCATCAGACCGCCGGCGCCCAGACCCTGGATCGCGCGGAAGCCGATGAGCTGGCCCATGTCCTGGGCCATGCCGCTGAGCACGGAGCCGATGAGGAAGATGACGATCGAGGTGAGGAACGAGCCCTTGCGCCCGTACATGTCACCGATCTTGCCCCAGATCGGCGTGGAGGCCGCGGTCGCCAGGGTGTAGGCGGTGACCACCCAGGAGAGGTGTTCGAGACCACCGAGCTCACCGACGATGGTCGGCATCGCGGTCCCGATGATCATGTTGTCTAGCATGGCGAGCAGCATGGCGATCATGAGTGCCATGAGCACGACGCGCACGCTGCGCGGCTTCACCTCCCCCGAGGCGTCCGCCTGCTTGACCGTCTCACTCATGTCCACTCCCCTGGTACTGACACTTCTTCATTCGGTCGGGCACTTACTTGCCGCCCGGCTAGTTCACTACACTGGGGAAGGTAGCCCTGCCACTAGCCGGGCGTCAAGTAAGTTCTCGTGGGGAGAGTCATGTCCAGCAGTTCCAGCGGAAGCGCTCCGCAGGCCAAGCGCGGAAACACGCGCCAGCGCATCCAGGACGTCGCGCTGGAACTCTTCGCCGAGCAGGGGTACGAGAAGACCTCCCTGCGGGAGATCGCTGAGCGGCTGGACGTCACCAAGGCGGCGCTCTACTACCACTTCAAGACCAAGGAAGACATCATCATCAGTGTCTTCGAGGACTCGACGCGGCCCATCGACGAGCTGATCGAGTGGGCGCAGGGGCAGCCCCGGACGCTGGAGACCAAGCGGGAGGTGCTGCGCCGCTACAGCGAGGCGATGGCCTCGGGCGCGCAGCTGTACCGCTTCATGCAGGAGAACCAGGCCACGATGCGGGAGCTCAGCATCGGCGAGACCGTCAAGAAGCGGCTCTTCACCCTGGTGGAACTGCTGCGCACGGAAGAGGGGCCGCTGGCGGACCAGGTGCGCTGCGTGAGCGCCCTGTTCACCCTGCACGCGGGGATGATGTTCCTCCAGCACGTGGAGGGCGACCCGGAGGAGACCCGCCAGGCCGCCCTGGAGGTGGCCACCGATCTGATCACCCGCGCCCACCAGGCGCAGTAGCCGTCGCGGGGGCGGCCGGCTCCACGACGTCCGTACCCGCGACCGGCGCGCCGGGGGCGATGCGGAAGCCGAGGTCGCAGGGCAGGAGCGGGGCGAGGTGGCGGGCCGCGTCGGCGGCGAGGGCGGCCAGCGGCTGCGCGCTGCCGGGCGGCACCCCCTCGCCCGCCACCGGGCTCTCCCTCCGGTACACGGTGACCGCGAGCCAGCGGGCCTCGGCACCGGCGGGGGCCCGGCAGGGCAGGTAGAGGACCCCCGCATAAGCGTTCGCGTACCCCTCGACCTCCGCCAGCCGGACGGGGGCGTTGCCCCGCACCCGGCTGCGGGCGTCGTCGGGGGTGAGCCAGTAGTGGCCGACCGAGAGGGCGCCGCCCCCGGCGGTCATCCGGCACCAGGTACCGCTGTCGGCGGGCTCCCGGGACTCCGCGTACCCCTCGCCCCGCGTCTTCGACGGCAACAGCACGGCGACCTCCCTGCCCGGCAGCACACCCCCACAGGTCCGTGCGGGCACCCGCACGGCATCGGGGAGCGACACCCACCAGAGCGCGGCCCCCATCAGCACGACGGCGAAGACCGCACCGGCGAGGTTCCGTCTGACATCCACCACCATGCCCGCATCCTGACCGGCCACCGGAGCCCCCACACCCCGAACAGCCGTCCCGTCAGGGGATGTTCACCCACCGGAGACCCGCATCCCCCTCACCACTTGAGCAGCACGCCCCGCCAGGTCCACCCGGCGGCGAGGACGGCGTCCCGCAGGGGGTCCTTCATGTCCCGCGAGCTGTACCGAAACGTCTCGACGAACCGGCGACGGCCGTCGGGGCCCTTCTCGAACTTCCACTCCCTGGCGACCAGGGTCGCGCCCCCACGGCCGTACTGCCAGTCGGAGTACTCGTGCGACACGTTGCCCCACTGCTCTTCGAGCACACGCACCTCACGGGCCGCCGGAACCAACCGCATCCGGATCTTGACGGTCAGCTTCAGCTCCGGAATCCGACGCTCCGCCACCAGATCGGCCTTCTCCTTCGGAAAGCCGTGGCGCAACTGGAACGGCACGTCGGGCCCGTTGAGTGCGAGCAGCGCCTCCCGCACCTCCATGGTCGGCAGGGGCCTGACCCCGGCGGCGGGATGCTTCGTACCGGTCCACCTGTCCCAAAGACGCCCCATCGTCAGACCCCCGCTCAGGACTTCGGGCGCACGATGCACACGAAGTCCTGAGATTCAACCAGGACGCCGAGGCAACTCCCCACGACGGAGGTCAGGGCAGGTCGGACCCTTGGCAACGGAGATACCCGGCGGCCCCGGCGTGGGGCAGGGTCGCCCAGGTTCGGGTGCCGCCTCCGGGTTCCCGGGACTCCCCGAACCCCCACGCCCCGCCGCAGTCCCGCACGACGGCCGCCATCACCCGCAGCCCCGCACGCCGCCGGGCCTCGCAGTGGGCGGCCAGGCGGGGGTGGGAGTGGGGGGCGTGGCCGTCGTAGACGCTGAGGCGCAGCGCGTCCTCGCGGTAGCGGACGGAGAGGTAGAGGCTCCGGCCGGGCTCCAAGTGCCAGGTGGCGGCGATGAGTTCCCCGGTGACCTGTACGGCGGCGGGGGCGAGGGGGTCGAGCCGGTAGGTGTGCAGCACGGCCCGTACGGCGCCGCGCGCGATCTGGGCGCTGTACGGGGCCCCGGGCACGGTGAGGCTGCACGCGAGCCCATCGGGCTCGGGCGGCCGGCACTCACCCTCGACAGGCCGGGGCGGAGGGCAGGAGGGAAAGGGGCTGGACATGACGGACTCCCTGAAGTCGGCTGTGACAGAGGCGAGTTCGACGCGCACGGATGGCTGACGCGGAGTGGGGGGCGTGGCTCGTCGCCGAGGCCCGAGGCATGCTGCGGCGATGCACTTCAACTCCCCTGCGTGAGCGGTGCAGTACTAAACGTAGCGCGCTCGGGGGTCTTTTCACCACCCGCCCGTGGTGATTACACCCCCGGTAGATCGGGCGCCTGTTGCACGGCAGACTGCACCCATGCCGCCACGCACCGCACCGACCGAACGGCAGAAGCGACTTGGCACCGAGCTGCGTCGCATGAGGCTCGCCGCTGACGTCTCGGCCGAGTCCGCGGCCGGGCTCCTCGGAGTCGACCGTTCCAAGGTCTCAGCCATCGAGCAGGGCATCCGCGCCATCAGCGAAGAGCGGCTGCGCTCCCTCGCCTGCCATTGCGACTGCGCCGACGAGAAATACGTCGAAGCGCTCGTCGCCATGACCCAAACACGCAAGCGTGGCTGGTGGGAGCGCTACCGGGGTTCGTTGTCGGCCCCGATACTCGACATCGCCGAGCTGGAGGCGCACGCGACACGCATGCGATGCGCCCACTCGGTCCACATCCCCGGGCTGTTGCAGACAAGCGATCACGCGCTGGCCCTCTTCCGGTTCGTCGTACCGGCCCTGCCGGAAGCGGAGGTCGCCCTGCGACTGGCCTATCGCCTGGAGCGCCAGCAGGTACTGGCGCACGACTCGGCGCCCGAATACGTCGCGATCGTCCACGAGGCGGCGCTGCGTATGCAGTTCGGCGGAGCCGAGGTCTCCAGGGCGCAGCTGGAACACCTGAACCACATGTCCGAGCGCGACAACGTCATCCTGCGCGTGCTTACCTTTGAGGCGGGCGGATTCCCGGGCGCCGGCCAGACCGTCAACTACTCGGAAGGGCCGGTCCCCCAGCTCGACACCGTGCAGGTGGACAGCACGCACGGCCCGGACTTCCTGCACACCGAAGCCCAACTGGCCAAGTACCGGGCCCAGCTGGACTGGATGGAGAGCCTCAGCCTCTCCCCCGAGGCCTCTCGGGACTTCATCCATCGCCTGGCCCGCCACGTCTGAGAGGACGACCGATGCCCGACATCACCTGGGAAGACGCCTTCTGCGGCGAGGGCGCGAGCTGCTACCGGATCGGGGTCGACGGGGAAGGCAACAGCTACATCGCCGTCGCCGGGGCCGAAGCCGCCTACCTCACCGACTCGGCCGAGTCGCTGCGCCAGCTGATCCGCGACATCAAGGCCGGGAAGGCGGACCATCTGCTGGGCGGCGGGTGAGGCGACCCGGGCGGCCTAGGCCTCGGACTGTCGTTCGCCCCCGATAACTCCGGGTGTCGTACTCTGCACGTAGTGATTCAGAGGGTGGAACCGCATGGAGTGGTGTCAATGGTGAGACGGAACGACCAGCGCAGGACGGCCCTCGTCGACGCCGCGATCGAGGTGCTGGCCAAGGAGGGCGCGCGGGGCCTGACCTTCCGTGCGGTGGACAACGAGGCCGCCGTACCGATCGGGACCGCGTCCAACTACTTCCGCAACCGCGACGAACTGCTCACGCAGGCCGGCGCCCGGGTGTACGAACGCCTCCGGCCCGACGAGGAGACGATCGCCCGCCAGCAGACGGCCGGGCGCGACCGCGAGACGTACGTGACGCTGATGCGCGAACTCGTCGGCCGCGTCGCCTCCTTCCGCACCGGCTACCTCGCGCTGCTCGAACTCCGCCTCGAAGCCACCCGCCGCCCCGAACTGCGCGAGATCCTCACCACCCGGGTCCGGGCCGACGTCGACGCCAACGTCTCCTACCACGAGGCCTCCGGCCTGCCCGGCGACGCCATGGCCGTGAAGCTGCTCATCCTGACGCTGAACTGGCTGATCGTGGAGCAGCTCACCCTCCCCGACGTCTTCTCCGAGGCGGAGCGCGAGGAGCTGGTGACGGCGGCGGTCGAGCGCATCGTGGGGGCCCGGTAGCGGGCGCAGGGGTCAGGCGAGGCGGCGCTCGGCGGCGGTGATCGGGACGTCGTTGATGCTGGCCTCGCGGCGGCGCATCAGGCCGTCGGGGTCGAACTCCCACTGCTCGTTGCCGTGGCTGCGCCACCACTGACCTGCGGCGTCGTGCCACTCGTACTCGAAGCGGACGGAAATGCGGTTGCCGGTGTACGCCCACAGCTCCTTGCGGAGCCGGTAGTCCAGCTCGCGCTCCCACTTGTCGGCGAGGAAGGCGCGGATCTCGGTGCGCCCGGTGAGGAAGCGGTCGCGGTTGCGCCAGACGGAATTCTCCGTGTAGGCGAGGGCGACGCGTTCGGGGTCGCGGCTGTTCCAGGCGTCCTCGGCGGCCTGGACCTTGGCGCGGGCGGATTCCTCGGTGAAGGGCGGAAGCGGCGGTCGGACGGAAGCGGACATGCGGGGACCTCACGATCGGTCTGAAACGATGGAGAACGGTCGTTCTCAACCTTAGAGAACGACCGTTCTCACGGCAAGGCCGACTGAGCTACGCTGCCCCCATGGACGAGGAAGAGGCCCGCACCCGACTGCTCGACGCGGCGGAGGAGCTGTTCTACGCACACGGCATCCAGGCCGTCGGCATGGACCGCATCCGCGCGGGCTCGGGGGTGCCGCTGAAGCGGCTGTACCGGATCTTCCCGGCGAAGGAAGCGCTGGTCACGGCCTACCTGGAGCGGCGGGACCGGCGCTGGACCGGGAGCCTGCGGGAGGCGGTCACGGGGGCCCCGGAGCCGGTCGGCGCGGTCTTCGACTGGCTGGAACGGTGGTTCTCGGAGCCGGACTTCCGGGGCTGCGCCTTCCAGAACGCGTACGGGGAACTGGGCGCCGGGGGCCCGGCCGGGGTCCTCGACGCCGTACGCCGCCACAAGGCGGAACTGCGCGCACTGCTGGCGGAACTCGTCCCGGACTCCCCCGCCACGGCCGACGAGCTGCTGATCCTGGTCGAGGGCGCGATCACGGTGGCCACCCTCTCCCCGGGCCCGGAGCCGGCGCGCAGGGCGCGCGCGATGGCGGAACGCCTGACCGGCGACGGGCCGCCGCCCGGCTAGCCGCCGGTGCTGCGGGGGAAGGTGATCTCGACGCGCCGGTTCTTCTTGCGGCCCTCCTCGGTGCTGTTGTCGGCGATCGGGTAGTCCTCGCTGTAGCCGCGGACGTCGTAGGTGACCCCGGGGGCGGTGACGGTCTTGGCCAGCTCCGCCTGCACGGCGTCGGCGCGCTGCTTGCTGAGCTCCTTGCCGTGCTCGTAGCTGCCCTGGTCGTCGGTGAAGCCGAAGACGCGGACGCGGGTGGCCTTCTGGGTGTTGATCTCGTTGGCGATGGCCTGGATGCGGGCGGCGGCCTGGGCGTTGAAGACGGCGCTGTTCTCGGGGAAGAGCACCTCGGACTGCAGGGCCATCATCACGGTCTGATTGGTCTCCTGCCGCCGCTGCTCCCCGCCGAGGTCCTCGACGACCTCGGCGATGTCGAGCACCTTGGCGGGGGCGAGGGTGCCGCCCTGGGGGATCTTGAGCCCGGGCGAGGCGGAGTCGATCGGCACGGGCGCCGAGGCGGACGGCTCGGTACCGGGCGGCGTGGACGGCTTGACGTCGTCGGCGTGGGCGGCGGTGGCACCGATCAGATGGGCCCCGGCGATGATCAGGGCCGAGACGGCTGTGGCGGCGGCTGCGCGGTGGCGTGTGGTCATGGCGTCACCCGGAGAGTTTGACGGTGGCCGTGGCGAAGGTGGGGAGGCTGAAGTCCACCTCGGTGGTCGAAGCGGGAGGTGCGGGGAATTGTGCGAAGAACGGCACCGTGGCGCCCGCGGCGATGCCGGCCACCCCCGTGGTGCACAGGCACCTGCCGTCCGTATCGCGCAGCACGTAGTAGCGTTTCTTGCCGACCTTGTCGACGAGTGTCGCACCGGCCACGGACTCGCCGCTTCCGTTGAGATCGCGCTCGCTGCCGCGCCAGGCCGATGTCTTGACGAACTGCTGGCCGGTGGTGTTCTTGATCTGGCCGTTGATCGTCACGAAGCCGCCCGCGTCACGGGTGACGGAGTTGATCGTCAGAACGATCCCGGTCTCGCCGTTCACCGACGCCAGGATCTGGGGCGGCGCGGAGCTGCCGCCGCCCGCGGGGGCCGAAGCGGATGAGCCGCCCTGCGGCTGCGGTGACGAGGAGGTGTGCACGTCCTTCGCCTTCGGCTTCTCCCCGCCGCCGCCACAGCCGGCCAGCGCGAGTGCCAGGACCGCCACGACCGCCGTGGCCGCTCCCCCGCGGACCTTCACCGTGTGCCGAATGCTCATGTATGCCGCTTCCTTGTCTCTCATTCGCTCTCACTCGACCAATCGCACACTGAACAGGGACCGCGCCAGATCGCGCAGGGATCCCGGATTCAACGGGTCGATGTCAATGGACTTTCCCCCTTTGCACCGCAACTTGACCCGGGCCGGCACCGGCGTGGCGGTCGGCCCCGGAGACGCGGTGGCGGTGGGGTCGGGCCGGGGCGTCGCAGTGGGGGCGGGGGCGGGGGCGGATCCCAACGTGCAGAGGGGCTCGATGACGGCTGCGGCGCGCGCCTCGCCATGCATGCCGTCCGTGCCCGGAACCACCGACTTGCCCACCGTACGGTTCGTCTCCACCGTGACGGCGAAGCGCGGAGGCGACGCCTCGCACGTGGCACTGGAATCGTTCCTCGCCGCGAAGTCGACCGCGGCGTCGCACGCCCCCTTGCCGATGAGGAGGTCACCCGCCAGGAACTTCACCCATTCCTCCGGCTTCAGGGAGACGAGGTCCAGAGCCCCCAGGCTCCCCTCCCCCGCTTCTCGGGCCGCTGCCAGCGCGGCTGCGTCCGCCGCACCCTGCGCGTCGCTGCGTGTCACCGAGGCCTGTCCGACGACGAAGAAGACGAACGCCGCGAAGAGCAGGCCCACCACCGCCACGACGTAGATGGGGAAGGCCTGCCCTCGGTCAGTCGACCCGCTGCTGCGCACGCGCCGTATCAGCCCGCCTTGATCAGGCCGACCTGCTCCTTGATCTTGTCGACGATCGACTGGCCGATCCCTGTGCCGATCATCGCCCCGATGATCACCACGACCACCAGGATGATGCCCAGGTACTCGAACGCCGTCTGCCCTCGGTCCTGATGCTCGTAGCGCTTGCGGATGCGGATGACTGCCGTCTCCGCCCAGCCGTTGATCCGGATCTTGGCGTCCACTGCGGTCTTCAGTAGCGGGTTCTGTGACATGGAGGTCCCCTCCCGGGCCGGTGTCACCGTTGATGGCCGGACGGTACGGGGAGTTACCGGTGATAACCAAGGGTCCCGGGGCCCAAATACGGACCCACTGCGTACTGCGTCTACCCATGGCCGGTCACCCCTGGACGGGCGGTTCCCAGCCAGCGGGCTATTGCCTCGCTGCGGGAGGTGCTGCGGAGTTTGGCGAAGATGCGGTTGATGTGGTTCTTGACCGTCTTCTCGCTGATGAAGCAGGCGCCGGCGATCTGCTGGTTGTTCATGCCGGACGCGATCAGGTCCATGATCTCCACCTCCCGCGAACTCAGCCCGAAAGCAACGGAGTTGTGCACGCGCTCCGTAGACTGTCCCACACTTCGTTGCTGTTGCGAAGAGGACCGGAGTTCCGTGAGCACCGCCGTCGCCGCCGTCGGGGTGAAGTGGGCGCGGCCGGCGCGGGTGTCGCGGACCGCGCGCAGGAGGTCGTCGGGCGTGAACTCGCCGTGGACGAGGTAGCCGCCCGCGCCCAGCAGCAGCGCCTCGCGGACGACCTCGGCCTCCTGGCTGTACGTCAGCATCAGCACCGGCGCCAGGCACACCAGGTGCGGCAGGGCCGAGATGCCGTCGACCCCCGGCATGCGGACGTCCAGCAGGATCACGTCCGGGCGGTGCAGCCGGGTCAGGTGGAGGGCCTCGTGGCCGTCCCGGGCCTCCGCCACCACCACGAGGTCCTCGGTGGTGGCCAGCAGGCTGCTCAGGCCCGCGCGGACGACCGGGTTGTCGTCGGCGATCAGGACGCGCAGGGCGGTCACGGACGGCCCCCCGTCGGCAGGGTCAGGCGGACCCGGGTGCCGGGGCCCGTGGTGCGGGGGCCGAGTTCGAAGGCGGCGCCGATGGCCTGCGCGCGTTCCCTCATGCCGAGGAGCCCGTAGTGCCCGGCGGGCAGTACGGGGGGCAGGCCGACGCCGTCGTCCTCGACCGTCACCGTGAGGGTGGACGGCCCCGCACACACCGACATCTCCACGCGCGAGGCCCCCGCGTGGCGGCGGGCGTTCTCCACCGCCTCCCCGGCAACGGCAAGGAGCTGGTGGACCACCCCCGGGGGAAGGACGGGCAGCGTGCCCGTGGTGCGCAGCTCCGCGTCCAGGGCGCGCAGGCCCGGCAGCAGGGCGGCGCCGGGCACGCGCAGCTCCGTCAGCAGGGCCCGGGACTCCGCGGAGGCGCGACGGGCCGCGTCCGCGACCAGTTCGGCCTGGCGGCGGATGGCCGCCGGGTCGGAGGTCCGGGCCAGGGCGTCGGCCGCCAGGGCCAGGCCGTGCAGGGTCTTGGCCACCGAGTCGTGCATCTCCCGGGCCATCCGCTCCCGCTCCGCCCGGACCGCCTCGGCCGCCGCCAGGCTCCGTACGGCCGTCCCGAAGCGCAGCAGCAGCTCCCGCAGCCCGGATCCGGCGGCCCCCGCCACCACGCACAGCAGGCACAGCACGAAGCCGCCGCCCAGCGCGGCCACCGCCACCGCCTGCGCGGCCGCGTACACCGCCGAGCCCCGCCATCCGTAGACCAGCCCGGCCAGCAGCGGGGTGCACAGGGCCACCAGAGCGACCGGGGAGGTGGGGGTGGCCACGATCAGGAGGAGCCCGCTCAGGACCATGTCCACCGCCAGCAGCCAGCGGTGGCGCAGCAGCAGCGGCCCGAAGCGCTCCCAGTCGCGGAAGAGGACGTAGGACAGCATGAAGGTGGCCAGCAGCGCGCCGGACACCAGGTACGTGGGTCCCCCGGCCGCCGTCCGGCCCAGGGAGAAGGGGGCGCCGAGGCCGGTCATCACCAGCCGGAAGGCCATGACCTGCCGGCACAGGCTCTGGAGGGCGTTCGCCTGGACCGCGAGGGAGGGGGCGGGAGCCGTGTCCCGTCCGGGTGCGGTGTCGCGTGCGGGAGCCGTGTCCCGTCCCCGGGCCGTGCGCAGTAACGGCAGGTGCAGTGCGGTCATGGCGGCTCACCCGCCCCCGAGCAGGGCGCCGAAGTCCACGTTGGCCCCGTAGACGAACCCGCAGACGAGCAGGATCAGGGTGCCCGGCAGCATGAACATGGTGACGGCGAAGGTGGCCTTCGGGACGGCGCGGGCCGCGCGGCGGCGGGCGTTCTGCGCGTCGGTGCGGCGCATGTCCTCGGCGATGGCGATGAGGGTGTCCACGATCGGGGAGCCGAGTTCCTCGCCCTGCTGGAGGGCGGTGACGAACTGGGCGACCTGTTCGGAGTCGTTGCGCCTGCGCAGTTCGTCGAAGGCCTGGCGGCGGCTGACGCCCATGTCCATCTGCTGCAGGGTGATCCGGATCTCGTCGGACCAGGGGCCGGTGTACTTGTCCGCGACGCGTTCCAGGGCCTGGCGGAAGCCGAGTCCGGCGCTGACCACGACGGCGAGGACGTCGAGGAAGTCGGGGAGGATCCGCTCGATGTGGTCGCGGCGGACCCTGATGGCCGACCACAGGCCGGCCTCGATCCAGAACAGGCCGAAGGCCACCATGAGGAGGGCGAGGACGAGCTGCCCGTTCATCAGCATCGACAGGGCCCCGAGCCCGCCCAGGAACCCGTAGACCGCCCGCCGGGCGGCGTAGCGGTCTATGGTCAGGCCCGCCGGGTTGCCCGCCATGTCGATCTGGCGGCGCTTGCGGGCCACCTGCTTGGGGCCCATCAGGCGCAGGACGAGCGGCGCCCAGCGGATGCCGAGGCGGTCCACGAGGGAGCCGACGGCGGTGGTGCGGGTGGCGCCGACCTCCAGGGCGAGGGCGAGGTCGGTCGGGAGTTTGACGTCGGCGCGGTAGAGGCGGATGCCGTGCAGGATGCCCAGCACCGACAGGGCCAGGCCCAGGGCCAGCAGGAACGGGAGGTAGGGGGTCACCGGGGCCTCACACGTCGATCTTCGACAGCCGGCGGATCAGGACGAAGCCCAGCGCGAAGAGCCCCAGTGCCACGATCACCGCGACCTGGCCCACCAGCGCGCCGGTCATCCGGTCCAGGGCGCCCGGCATCATCGTGTTCACCAGGAGCAGCGAGCCCAGTCCGATGGCCGGGACCAGGTACGCCGTCACCGTCACCTGGGAGAGCTGCGTACGGATCTCCCGGCGCGTCTCCTTGCGCTGCTCCAGGGTCACCGTGAGGTTGCGCAGGCTGCCCACGATGGCGCCGCCCGCGCGGGCGGAGAGGACCAGGGTGGAGACGAGGACGACCAGTTCCCGGGAGGGGAGCCGGTCGACGATCTCCCCGAGGGACTCCTCGATGGAGTGTCCGACGGCGAGGCGGTCCGCGACCCGGGCCAGTTCCTCGCCCGCCGGGGCCTCCAGTTCCTCCGCCGCCATGCCGATGGCGGTGCGCAGGGCCAGGCCGGCCTGGGTGGCGTTGGCGAGGATCCGGGCCAGTTCGGGGAGCTGGTTGATGAACCGTTCGGTGCGGCGGGCGCGCTGCCAGTTCAGGAAGGCGTTGGCGGCCCAGAGGCCGATCAGTCCGGCCACCGGGCCGAAGAACGGGGCCAGCAGGGAGGAGCAGACCAGCCAGGTCCCGGCGACGGCCAGCAGCATGTAGACGAAGAACTCGCCCGGGGTCAGGTCGAGTCCCGTGGTCGCCAGTTTCATTTCGATGCGGCGGCCCAGGGCGGTCCTGCGCAGGCGGCGGTCGACGCCGCGGAAGCGGCGCCTGCGGCCGGTCGGCGGGGGTTCGCCGCTCGCCGAGAGGCGTTCGATGAGGGCGGCGCGCTGGGCGAGCCCGGCCGAGTACGCGTGCACCCCGAGGGCCGTGAACAGCCCGGCGAGCAGGGTGGCACCGAGGGTGAGGAGGACGAGGTCGTTCACAGGACGGTCCGGGGGGTGAGCGGGTCGAGGAGGGCGTCGGGCTGCGCGACGCCGAAGGCCTGGGGGATCGGCTGGCTGTTCATGTAGAGGCGCTCCGCGATCCGGCGGGGCAGGGGGGCGTACGCGAAGTAGCCGTGCACGCGCCCGTCGGGCCCCATCGGCTGGGCCACGTAGCGGCAGACGGTGGTGATCCGGAAGGGCTCGCGGCCGTGGGATTCGAGGATGGAGATCTCCGTGATGCGGCGCGAGCCGTCGCCGAAGCGGGTGAGCTGCACGATGACGTTGACGGCGCTGTTGATCTGGTCCTGGAGCGCCTCGAAGGGGATCTCCACCTCCGACATGGAGGCGAGGGTCTGCAGGCGGGTGAGCGCGTCCGAGGAGCTGTTGGCGTGGACGGTGGCGAGGGAGCCGTCGTGGCCGGTGGACATGGCCTGGAGCATGTCGAGGGTCTCGCCGCCGCGGACCTCGCCGACGATGATCCGGTCGGGGCGCATGCGCAGGGAGTTGCGCACGAGGTCGCGGATGGTGATCTGGCCCTTGCCCTCCACGTTCGCGGGGCGGGATTCGAGGCGGATCACGTGTGCCTGCTGGAGCTGGAGTTCGGCGGAGTCCTCGATGGTGATGATGCGCTCGCCCTCCGGGATGAGTCCGGAGAGGGCGTTGAGGAGGGTGGTCTTGCCGGTGCCGGTGGCGCCGGACACGATCAGGTTCAGCTTCGCCTGGACCAGCCCCGACAGGAGCAGCAGCATCTGCTCGTCGAGGGAGCCGAGGGCGATCATCTCGGGCAGGGTGAAGGCGCGCGGGAACCGGCGGATGGTGAGGGTGGCGCCGGTGAGGGAGAGCGGCGGGATGATGACGTTGACGCGCTCGCCGCTGGGCAGGCGGGCGTCGACCATCGGATTGGCCTCGTCCACGCGGCGGTTGACGGTGGAGACGATGCGCTCGATGGTCTGCATCAGCTGCTCGTGCGAGGCGAAGCGGAGGGGGAGCTGCTCCACCCGGCCGGAGCGCTCGACGAAGATCTGGTCGGGGCCGTTGACCATGATCTCGGAGATCGAGGCGTCTTCGAGGAGCGGTTCGAGGACGCCGAGCCCGAGGGCCTCGTCGACGACGCGGCGGATCAGCTGGGCGCGCTCGGCGGTGGACAGGACCGGGCCCTCGCGGCTGATGATGTGCCCGAGTACGCGCTCCAGGCGGGCGCGGCGCTCGGCGGGCGCGAGCGCGGACATCTCGGCGAGGTCGATCTCTTCGAGGAGTTTGGCCCGGTACGAGGAGACCAGGCGGCCGTCCTCGCGGGGGCCGTGGCGGTCGTCGGGGGTGGTGACCCGGGAACGCAGGCTCATGGTCGGGCTCCGTCCGGGTCGGTGTTGGGCATGACGGCCGTTGCGGTGGCGTCCGGGAGGTCGAGGCCGGGGATGATGGAGTTGACCTTGATGGTCACGGTCGCGGTGATCGCGTCCCCGCCGCCGGGCACGGAGACCGTCGCCGGAAGGCCCGACCGGATCGCGGCGAGCCCCGCCGCCTCGCCCCGGCCGCGGTGCTGGGCCTCCACGCGCGCCGCCGTCCGCGCGGCGGTGTCGGCCTGCTCGTGGACGTACGCGATCCAGCCCAGCTGGATCCCGCAGAGCGCGACGAACAGCAGGATCGGGACGAAGCCGATGTATTCGATGGCCACTTGGCCGCGGTCGGAGCGGATGCGACGCCTTCTCATGTCACTCCTCCCGTTCCATCGCCGCGCCGGCCGTGCCGTCGATCCCCCCGAAGCCGAGACCGGGGAAGAGGACGGGGATCTGCAGGCTGACCTTCGCCTTGTAGAGGTCCCCGGCCGGACCGCAGTCGACGGTCATGTTCCAGGCATCCCCCACGTACTTGCGGGCCGCCGTGTCGCACTCCCCGCCCCCCTTCACCGCCCCCGCCCGCGCCCCCTGGTCCGCCGCGTTCCCGGCCAGGGAGAAGGCGTAGCCGATCAGTACGCACTCCCACACCGCCGCCACGAGCAGCAGGATCAGCGGGACCATGCCGACGAACTCGACGGCCACCTGCCCCCGGTCCCGCGACCGCGATGGCGGCCGCCCCCCGCCTACGGATCCCCGCCCGGCCACGGTTCAGCCCTCCCGGCCGCGCCGCAGCCGGGCCACCGGGCCGGCCGCGCGCAGGGCGAGGGCCGAGCCGGATCCGGAGCCGGAGGCGGGGGCCGGGGATCCCGCCGGGGCGTCGGGGGCGGCGAGGAGGCCCAGTTCGCCGGCCAGGGTCCACAGGGCCTGCTTGACCGTCGAGCGGTTGTCGAGGTCCTGCACCCGGCCCGCGTCCACCACCGCCTGGAGTTCCTTGAATGCGGCGGGGACCGGGGTGCGGGTGGGCCGGGTCTTGGTGATCTTCTCGATGAGGGAGGGCTGTATCTCGGTGTGCCTGCTCCAGCGGTTCACCACCATCGTGGTGTCCTCGGCCTTGCGCACCTGGAGCCGCTCCCACATGCGGACCGTCCGCTTCGCCGCCCGCACGGCGACCACGTCCGGGGTGGTGACCATGACGGCCAGGTCCGCGAGTTCCACGGCGGTGGCGTTCGCGCCCGTCACCTGGCTGCCGCAGTCGATGACGACGAGCTCGTAGCGTGCGCGCAGGGCGCCGATGACGTGCCGGGCGGCCCGTTCGTCGACCTCCTCGCCCCGCTCCCCCTCCGCCGGGGCCAGCAGCAGGGCCAGGCCGGTGCGGTCCTCGTAGACGGCGTCCTGGAGGACGCGCGGGGAGATGTCCTGGATGCCGGCGAGGTCGGCGATGGAGCGCCGGAACTGCACGTCGAGGTACGAGCCCACGTCCCCGGCCTGGAGGTCCAGGTCCACCAGGGCGGTGCGCCGGCCCGCCGCGGCGGCGGCCAGCGCGAACTGGACCGCGGTGAAGGTGGCGCCCACGCCCCCCTTGGCGCCGGTGACGGTGACCACCCGGCCGCCCGGCCCGGCGGGCGCCTCGGGGCCGCGGCCCAGGTGGCGGCGTACGCCCGCGGACCACTGGGCGGCGGCCTGGACGCGGGCGGCGAGTTCCTCGTAGGCGAGGGGGAGGCCGATCAGGCCGCGCGCGCCGGAGTCCATGGCGGCGGAGAAGAGGGCGGGCCCGGCGTCGGAGGAGATCAGCACCACGCCGACCGCGGGGAAGCGCAGGGCGACCTCGCGGATCAGCTCCAGGGCGGGGACGGGTCCGATCCGCTCGTGGACGAGGACCACCTCGGGCAGTTCGTCGAGGGAGTCCGCGGCGAGGCGGAACAGGGTGTCGAGGAGGGTCGTGGAATCGGGGACGGGAGCGGCGGGCTCGGCGTCCGGGAGCTGGCTGAGCAGCGCCACGATGGCGCGGGCGGCGTCCGGGTCGCCGGCCGCGGGGAGGATTCGGGTGGTCATCCGGGCCTCACTTGTCCCCGTCGAGGGTGTACGTGCGGTCGCTCGGTCCGGGGGTCGAGTCGGTGCCGGGGGCCACCAGGGCCAGGCGGACGTGCTCGGCGAAGGACTCGGCGTACGCGACGCGCTGGGTGTCCTTGGTGTTCAGGGCGAAGGTGATCGGGACGGCCTCGGCGGGGCCCTTCTTGTCGCTGTCCTTGTCGAGGGCGGTGAGCTTGCCGACGCCCAGAACGCGGGCGTTGGCGACGATGATGACCGAGCGGGCGGGGTCGCCCTCCTTGGCGCCCTTGAAGGTGGCCAGGATGTTGACCTTGGCGCCGGAGGTGATCTTGCCGGCCACGCCCGTGGCCGCGTCGATCATGATGGCGATCTCCTGCTCCCCGGCCTGGAGCTGCGGCTTGTCGACGAACATGTCGCTCTGGAGCAGCGAGCCCCGCTTCAGGGTGGTGAGCGCGATCTTGCCCTGGAGTGCGCCCAGGTCGGTGACGGCGGTGTCGGAGAGCCACCGTTTGGGGACCTTGGTCTCCTCGAACTGGCCGGCCGTGAGCGGGCTGTACGGGGCGATGTCGCCCTTGACGCGGTAGGCGACGACCTCGGCCCCGACCTTGGAGTTGACGTCGCCGATCACGACCAGGACCCCGGCGAAGGCCGCGAGGGCGCACAGGACCGACAGGAGCAGCAGGATGACGCCGCGGCGCTGGCGTGAGTTCATGGGCCGTACTACCTCGCCGTTCTTCGTTCGGTCGGGCCGGTCAGGTTCTGGAGCGGGAGCGGGTGCCGGTACGGGCGGGGGCCTCGGGCGGGGGTGCGGCCAGTGGCGCGGCGCAGAATCCGCAGCGGTCGCCGATGAGCTCGAAGCCGCACCAGCGGCACTCCTCCCGGCGGACCGAGGCGACCAGCTGGTAGAGCACGGACAGGTCGGGGATGGCGGCGGCGAACTCGACGAGCTTCGGGGTCGCCCACCAGCCGGCGGAGTCGGCGGGCAGCGGGTTCTCCATGACGCCCTGCACCTGCCAGGCGGGGGCCAGTTCGGCCGTCACCCAGTCGGAGGACAGGGATCCGCGCGCGAAGGTGAGGTGGGTGGCGAAGCCGGGTCCCGGCGGCAGCGCGCCCCTGCCCCCCGCCGAGCCGGCGGGGCCGAGCCTGGCCAGGTGCGGCGTCGGGTGGGCCAGTACGGCGAACTGGGCGCTCGGTGACCAGGACCGGGCGTGGGCCTTGAGCCCGACGGGGACCCGGTCCAGCTTTGCGACCGTACCCAGCAGCGCGCCGGCGTGGATGTAGTGGGACAGCAGCCGCGCGGCGGAGGCGATCACGCCGGGGCTGAAGTCGGTGACGGTGAGCTGGCGCAGCTGACGGACCAGCACGGCGGTTCCCAGGGGCGGCAGATCGACGTCGAGGAGCGCGATCCGGTCGGTTTCCAGGATGGCCCGGACGGTGTGCAGCCGGCGCACGGTGGCGGGCGGGAGCCAGGGCGGTACGACGGCCACGAGGTGGCCGTGCCGCTCCAGCAGGGCGGAGGTCTCGGCGAGCGCGCCCTCCAGGTCGGCCTCGCCGGGCGGGCGCAGGACGGCGGCGCCGGGGGTGTGCCGGTCGGGGGCGGGCAGCACCAGGTCGGCGCTGGTGACAGCGATGGCGGTCGGCACGCGAATCCCCCCGTTCAGCCTGTACGCGACGCCTGTTCGCACGGCCGTCACGTACGCGCACATGCTGCGCGACCGCAAACGACCGACGCGCTCCCCCCTTGCCCCAGCACCATAACCGCGCCGCCCCTGGCTGGTCAGGGGCTTGGTGATTCCCGTGCCGGACGGGCCTGTCACAGGTGGCGGAAAACCCGGACAACAGGGATCGGAAGTCCGAACAGTTCAAGCCACTTCGCAAAGACCCTTGACACGGGGATTGGTCTGGACCAACTTGGCTGCGCCGGCAGTTCGTTGCGGGGGACCCCCACTCCCCCTCCTTCCGCTTCCCCCCTTCCTCCCCCCACGGAGCCCACGTGAACCGCATACGCTCCCTCGCCCTGCTGGGCGCCGCCACCCTCGCCGCGGGCGGGCTGACCGCCCTCGCCACGGGCACCGCACAGGCCGCCGACGTCAACGTCGCCCGCAACGGCGGCTTCGAGTCCGGCCTCGCCAACTGGTCCTGCACCGGCGGCAGCGGGGCCGTCGTCTCCTCTCCGGTCTACTCCGGTGCGGGCGCCCTGCGCGCCACCCCGGCGGGCTCGGACAACGCGCAGTGCAGCCAGACCGTCACGGTCAAGCCGAATTCCACGTACACGCTGAGCACCCAGGTGCAGGGCTCGTACGTCTACCTCGGCGCGACCGGCACCGGCACCCAGGACGTCTCCACCTGGACCCCCGGCTCGGGCTCCGGCTGGCAGAAGCTGTCGACCACCTTCACCACCGGCCCGAACACCACCCAGGTCACCGTCTGGACCCACGGCTGGTACGGCCAGCCCGCCTACACGGTCGACGAGTTCAGCGTCTTCGGCCCGGACGGGGGCGGCGGCACCGATCCCGGCCCGAGCGTGCCGGGCGCCCCCTCGGGGACCGCCGTTTCCGGCCAGAGCGCGAGCGGGCTCACCCTTTCGTGGAACGCGGTCAGCGGTGCCACGGGCTACTACGTCTACCAGGACGGCGTCCGCGTCCAGACGGTGTCCGGCGCCTCCGCCCAGATCACCGGACTGGCCGCCGCCACCTCGTACGCCTTCCAGGTGAGCGCGTACAACGCGGCGGGCGAGGGGCCGAAGTCGGCGGCGGTCACCGGTACCACGACCGGGGGCGGCGGCCCGAACCCCAACCCGTCGGTGCCCAAGCACGCCCTGACCGGCTACTGGCAGAACTTCAACAACGGCGCGACCGTCCAGAAGCTCTCCGACGTCTCCCCGCAGTACGACATCATCGCCGTCTCCTTCGCCGACGCCACGACCACGCCCGGGGCCATCGCCTTCAACCTCGACTCGGCGGGGCTGGGCGGGTACACGGTGGACCGGTTCAAGGCCGACGTCGCGGCGAAGAAGGCGGCCGGGAAGTCCGTCATCCTCTCCGTCGGCGGCGAGAAGGGCACCATCTCGGTGAACGACTCCGCCTCCGCCAACAACCTGGCGAACTCGGCGTACGCGCTGATGCAGGAGTACGGCTTCAGCGGCATCGACATCGACCTGGAGAACGGCCTCAACCCGACGTACATGACCCAGGCGCTGCGCGCCCTGGCGGCCAAGGCGGGTCCCTCGCTCGTCCTGACGATGGCTCCGCAGACCATCGACATGCAGTCCACCCAGGGTGGCTACTTCAAGACGGCGCTGGCGGTCAAGGACATCCTGACCGTGGTGAACATGCAGTACTACAACAGCGGCGCGATGAACGGCTGCGACGGCAAGGTCTACTCCCAGGGCTCGGTGGACTTCCTGACCGCCCTGGCCTGCATCCAGCTGGAGGGCGGGCTCGACCCCTCGCAGGTGGGCATCGGCGTCCCGGCCTCCCCCAGCGGCGCGGGCAGCGGCTACGTCTCCCCGACGGTCGTCAACAACGCCCTGGACTGCCTGACCCGGGGCACGGGCTGCGGCTCCTTCAAGCCGTCGAAGACGTACCCGGGACTGCGCGGCGCGATGACCTGGTCGACCAACTGGGACGCCAAGGCGGGTAGTGCCTGGTCCAACGCGGTGGGTCCCAAGGTCCACGGGCTCCCGTAGGCGGTAGGTGTGGGGGTGGCCGGTTCGGGTTCCCCGGAAAGACGGGGTTCTTGACCGGAACATGCCATGAGAGCACGCTGTGCGCGTCCGCACGGCTACCCCCACACTCCCACCCAGGAGAACGCATGCGGCTCCACCACCGCGGAAGGGCCGCCGTCACGGCGGCCCTCCTGGCGCTCGCGCTCGGCGCGCCCGCCTACGGCATGAGCGCGACGGCGGCACCGCCGCCCACCCCGTCCACCGCGACACAGGACGAGGCGATCGTCCAGTACGAGATCCGGGGCCCGTCCACCGCCGCCGAACGCACCGCCCTGCTGAGCTCGGGCGTCTCGATCGACGAGGTGGACGCCCGCTCGGTCGTGGTCAGCGCCGACCCCGCGCAGGCCAAGGACCTGCGGGCCCGCGGCTACCGGCTCACCGCCCTGCCCGGCCCGCCGGACCGGAACGAGCGCGGCGCGGCGGCGAAGCCGATGGACTTCCCCTCGGCGGACTCCAACTACCACAACTACGCCGAGGCGAACGCGGAGATCGACCAGCGCATCGCCCAGTACCCCGGGATCATGAGCAAGCAGGTCATCGGGAAGTCGTACGAGGGCCGCAACCTCTACGCCATCAAGATCAGTGACAACGTCGGCACCGACGAGGCCGAGCCCGAGGTCCTCTTCACCGCCCACCAGCACGCCCGTGAGCACCTCACGGTGGAGATGGCCCTCTACCTGCTCAAGGAGTTCGGCTCCAAGTACGGCACCGAACCCCGGATCACCAACATGGTCGACAACCGCGAGATCTGGATCGTCCCGGACCTCAACCCGGACGGCGGCGAGTACGACATCGCCACCGGCTCCTACCGCTCCTGGCGCAAGAACCGGCAGCCCAACAGCGGCTCCTCCGCCGTCGGCACCGACCTCAACCGCAACTGGGACTACAAGTGGGGCTGCTGCGGCGGCTCCAGCTCCAGCAAGAGCTCCGAGACCTACCGCGGCCCCGCCGCCGCCTCCGCCCCCGAGGTCAAGGTGGTCTCCGACTTCGTCCGCAGCCGCGTCGTCGGCGGCAAGCAGCAGATCAAGGCCGCCATCGACTTCCACACGTACAGCCAGCTGGTCCTGTGGCCCTTCGGCTGGACGTACAACGACACGGCGCCCGGCATGACCGCCGACGACCTCGCCGCCTACAAGAAGATCGGCACGGGCATGGCGGCCAGCAACGGCTACACGCCCGAGCAGTCGAGCGACCTGTACATCACCGACGGCACGATCGACGACTGGCTGTGGGGCAACCAGAAGGTCTTCGCCTACACCTTCGAGATGTACCCGTCCGAATCCGGCAGCGGCGGCGGCTTCTACCCGCCCGACGAGGTCATCGACCGCGAGACCTCGCGCAACAAGGAGGCCGTGCTCCAGCTCCTGGAGAACGCCGACTGCATGTACCGCTCGATCGGCAAGGAAGCCCAGTACTGCTCCTAGCCCGACCGGACGCGCGGCCCGGCCGGACGCGGCCCGCGCGGCCGCGCGAGGGGGTCGCCCCACCGCCAGGGGGGCGCCCCGCCCGTCCGCTCAGCCCAGGACGGCGAGCGCGTCGATCTCGATCAGCAGCCCGGCCGGCAGCCCCACGTACACCGTGGTGCGGGCGGCCGGGGCCTCCTTGAGGCCCTGCTCCTCGAAGTAGGTGTTGTAGATCCCGTTCATCTCGGCGAAGTGGGCGGTGTCGGTCAGGTACACGCGGATCATCATCACGTCGTCCCAGCCCGCGCCGCCCGCCTCCAGTACGGAGCGGACGTTCTCCAGCGTCTGCAGGGTCTGCTCGCGCAGCGTCGGCCCGGCCGGCGTCGGCGGCTGCCCCTCCACGTGCGGGAGGAAGCCGACCTGGCCGGCGACCTGGAGGATGTTGCCCTTGCGCACGCCGTGCGAGAACCTCGCGGGCGGCGCGGTGTGGGTGTCGGGGGTGATGGCGGTCTTCTCGCTCACGGAAGGTCCTCGTCTTCTGGCTCTCGGTCCGGCTCCGGCGCGGTGCCGGAGTACTCCCGGCTGATGATGTCGGCAGTACGGCGCACGAGGGGCAACAGCTCCAGCAGTTCTCCGGCGCCCACCACCACGGCGGGCGCCGAGACGGACATCGCCGCCACCACCCGGCCGTCCGCCCCGCGCACCGGCGCGCCCACGCAGTTCAGGGCCTCCTCGTGACCGCCCAGGTCGGCGGCCCAGCCCTGCTCCCGTACGAGGGCCAGCTCGGCCAGGAACGCCTGTGCGTCCGGGGTCGAGCGGGAGGTGTAGCGCGGGTAGTCGATCCGCCCCGCGAGCGCGCGCCGGTCGTCCTCCGGCAGGTCGGCCAGGAGCAGCTTGGCGACGGCGGCGACGGTGAGGGGGACGGGGCGGCCGATGCGCGAGTACATCCGCACCGGGTAGCGGCTGTCGACCTTGTCCACGTAGACGACCTCGTCGTCCTGGTGGAGGGCGAGGTGGACGGTGTGCCCGGTGCGCCGGTTCAGCTCGACCAGGTGCGGATGGGCGACGTCACGGACGTCGAGGTTCTCGACGGCCTCGGCGGCCAGCGCGAACAGGCGGGCCCCCAGCCGGTAGCGGCCGTCCGGCTGCCGGTAGGCGAGGCCGTGCGCCTGGAGGGTGCGCAGCAGGCGCAGGGCGGTGCTCTTGTGCACGCCGAGTCCGTCGGCCACCTCGCCGAGGCCCGCCGGTCCCTTCGCCAGCGCGGGCAGGATCCGCAGCGCCCGTTCCACCGACTGGCTCATGCCGCGCCCCCGTCCGCCCGTCCGCCGGTGCGTCGCCCCGCTCCGGAACCGGGCGCCGTTGACCCGTCGTCATCGGGGATGTTAGACACCACAAGCACCACCCGCAACGCTCGTTGCGCATCACGCAACGATACGAGGAGGCACCCGCATGGCCAGCGACGCAGTCCGACGGCTCGCCGACGAACCGGTCGACCACCGGTTCAAGGGGCTCCCCCCGGACGCCCAGACCGCGGGCCTCACCGTCGGCGGACTCGCCACCCAGGCCCGCGGCCTGTACGACGGCGGATTCACCACCCCCGTCCTGACCCTGGACGCGGACGCCCTGGAGCACAACCTCACCGCCCTCGGCGAGTACGCCCGCCGCCACGACCTGGCCTTCGCGCCCCACGGCAAGACCTGCATGGCCCCGCAGCTCTTCGAGCGCCAGCTGGAACACGGCGCGTGGGGCATCACCGCCGCCGTCCCGCACCAGGCCCGCGTCTACCGCGCCTTCGGCATCGGGCGGATCTTCCTCGCCAACGAGCTCGTCGACCCCGCGGCCCTGCACTGGGTCGCCGACGAACTCGCCGCCGACCCCGGCTTCCGCTTCGTCTGCTACGTCGACTCCGTCCGCGGGGTCCAGCTCATGGACCGCGCCCTCCAGGGCCGCGGCGCCGTCGTCGACGTGGTCGTCGAACTCGGTGCCGGCGAGGGCGCCCGCACCGGCGCCCGCACCGACGAGGACTGCCGCGCCGTCGCCGACGCCGTCGCCGCCACCACCACCCTGCGCCTGACCGGCATCGCCGGCTACGAGGCCGAGGTGCCCGGCGCCGACCCGGACTCCGTCCACGCCTACCTGCGCCGCCTCACCGGCCTCGCCGTCGAGTTCGACAAGGCCGGACGGTTCGCCCCCGACCTGGAGGAGATCGTCGTCAGCGCGGGCGGCTCCGCCTGGTTCGACGCCGTCGCCGACGTCTTCGCCGCGATCCCGCCGCTGTCCCGCCCCGTACTGCGGCTGCTGCGCTCCGGCGCGTACGTCTCCCACGACCACGGCTGGTACACCCGGCTGACCCCCTTCAACCGGGTCCCCGAGGAGGGCGGCCTGCGCCCCGCCTTCCGGCTGTGGACCCAGGTCGTCTCCCGCCCCTCCCCCACCCAGGCCTTCGTCAACGCCGGCAAGCGCGACATCGCCTACGACCTCGGCCTGCCCGAGGCCGAACTGGTCCGTGACGCGCTCACCGGCGAGGAGCGCCCCGCCACCGGGATCCGCGTCGTCAAACTGTCCGACCAGCACGCCTGGCTGGAGACCGGCTCCGCCGACGACGTGCAGGTCGGCGACTGGGTGGCCCTCGGCATGTCGCACCCCTGCACCATCTTCGAGAAGTGGCCGCTGATCCCGCTGGTGCAGTCCGACGGCACCGTCACCGACTTCGTCCGCACCTTCTTCTGACGGTGGACCTCGTCATCCGCGGCGCCCGCGTCGCCGACGGCACCGGCGGACCCTCCTACACCGCCGACGTCGCCGTGCACGAGGGCCGCATCGCCGCGATCGGCAAGGTCCCGGGCGGCGGACGGCGCACGCTCGACGCCCGGGGGCTGGTCCTGGCCCCCGGGTTCGTCGACATGCACGCCCACAGCGACCTCGCGCTGCTGCGCGACCCCGACCACAGCGCGAAGGCCGCCCAGGGCGTCACCCTCGAAGTCCTGGGCCAGGACGGGCTCTCGTACGCCCCCGCCGACGAGCGGACCCTCACCGGGGTGCGCACCGCCATCGCCGGCTGGAACGGCACCGGCGAGGACGTCGACTTCGACTGGCGCACCGTCGGCGGCTACCTCGACCGCCTCGACCACGGCTTCGACGGACGGGGCATCGCCGTCAACGCCGCCTACCTCGTCCCCCAGGGCACCGTCCGCGCGTACGCCCTCGGCTGGGACGACCGTCCCGCCACCCCCGCCGAACTCGACCGGATGCGCTCCCTCGTCGCCGAGGGCCTGGAGCAGGGCGCCGTCGGTCTGTCCTCGGGGCTCACCTACACCCCCGGCATGTACGCCTCCGGGTCCGAACTCACCGAACTGTGCCGGGTCGTGGCCCGCTACGGTGGCTACTACTGCCCGCACCACCGCTCGTACGGCCGCGGCGCCCTCGACGCCTACGCCGAGATGCTCGACCTGACCCGCGAGGCCGGCTGCGCCCTCCACCTCGCCCACGCCACCATGAACTTCGCCGAGAACGAGGGCCGGGCCGGCGAACTGCTGGACCTCCTCGACACCGCCCTCGCCGGGGGCGCCGACCTCACGCTCGACAGCTACCCGTACACCCCCGGCTGCACCACCCTGGTCGCCCTGCTGCCGAGCTGGGCCAACGAGGGCGGCCCCGAGGCGGTCCTGGCCCGGCTGCGCGACGACGCCACCGCCGAGCGGATCCGCCACGCCCTGGAGGTGGAGGGCGCCGACGGCTGTCACGGGGTGCCGGTGGACTGGTCGGCGATCGAGGTGTCCGGCACCGCCTCGGCCGCCCTCGCCGGCCACGTCGGCACCCGCCTCGACGGCTGGGACACCGCCCGGCGGCTGCTGCTGGCGGACGGGCTCGGGCCGACCGTCCTGCAGCACGTCGGCCACGAGGACAACGTCCGCGCGATCATGCGCCACCGGGCCCACACCGGCGGCTCCGACGGCATCCTGCACGGCGCCAAGCCCCACCCCCGCGCGTACGGCACCTTCCCGCACTACCTCGGCCGCTACGTCCGCGAACTCGGCGTGCTCTCCCTGGAGGAATGCGTCGCCCACCTCTCCGGCCGCCCCGCGGCACGGCTGCGCCTGCCCGACCGGGGCCTGGTGCGCGAGGGGTTCCGGGCCGACCTTGTTCTCTTCGACCCGGAGACGGTCGCGGCCGGATCCACCTTCGAGGCACCGCGCGCACTGCCGCACGGCATCCCGCACGTACTGATCGGCGGCCTTCCCGTCATCCGCGACGGGCGCCGCACGGACGTCCTGGCGGGCCGCTCCGTGCGCCGGACTCCCGTTCACCGTCGGCCCATACGATGAACGCCATGGTCGCCGCCTTCGTCCTCCCCGCCCTCCTCTTCCTCGTCTTCTGCGTCAGCGCCTGGAAGGACCGCCGCCGCTTCCGCAACGCGGTCCTGCTCGGACTGACCTTCGTCTCCCTCTCGTTCGTGATGCTCCTGCAGCTGACGGCGCTGCCGCCGTGGGCCGCGCTGACCCTGTTCGCGCTCGTCTTCTTCGTGCCCGCGGTCGGCGTGGTGGCCCTCGGCGTCTTCCTCGTCCGCAACGGCGTGACCATGGTCCGCAAGGAGGGCGGCCGGCCGGCCAACCTGCTGTCCCTGCTGGCGGGACTCGGGATCTTCGCGATGATCGCCCTGCTGGTCGCGGTCGCCTGGACCGGCTCCAAGACCCTCGCCGGCATCGCGGCGACCCTCACCCTGGTCGTCGGCTACGTCTCCTTCATCTTCGTGTGCTTCTTCGGCTACGCCTTCCTCTACGGCCGCATCAAGGTGCGCGGCGACGTCGACCACGTGGTCATGCTGGGCTCCGGCCTGATCGGCGGCGAGCGGGTGCCGCCCCTGCTGGCCTCGCGCCTGCGCAAGGGCCAGGAGATCTACGCGGCCCAGATCGCCCGGGGCAGCCGCCCGCCGGTGCTGCTCCCCTCGGGCGGCAAGGGCACCGACGAGAAGGTCGCCGAGGCGCGGGCGATGGCGGACTGGCTGATCGCCGAGGGGGTTCCGGCGGAGCACATCGTGCTGGAGGACCGGTCCACCACCACCGAGGAGAACATGCTGTTCTCCCGGCAGATCATGGAGGCGGCCGACCCGGGCTACCGGTGCGTGGTCGTCACCAACAACTTCCACGCCTTCCGCGCCGCGATGATGGCCCGCAAGGCCGGGGTCAACGGACAGGTGCTGGGCTCGCCGACGGCGCGGTACTTCCTGCCCAGCGCGACGCTGCGCGAGTTCGTCGCGGTGTTCTGGGAGCACCGGGTGGTCAACCTGTGGATCTGCGGACTGCTGACCGCCCTCGGCGCCCTGGCCACCCTCACCGCCGCCGCCTGATCCGGGGCCTCGTCCGGGGCCCGGCACCGCGTCCCCGTCCCGACGTGCGTTCATGGGGCCGGGGCCGGAGTATGGGGGCCTGAGGGGGCACGAGGAGGTACCGATGGACAGTGAAGCGGACCAGCAGCCCACCCGGTCGGACCGGCTCTTCACGGGCGGGGAGCGACCGTACGACCCCGAGGACCTGGTGATGGCGACCGGGCAGGACGTGACACCGGAGCGGGTCGAGAAGGCGCGCCAACTGATGGAGAAGGAGGGGCCGCAGGTCATCGAGCGCTATCTGCCCTAGCGGCCGCTCGAAGCACCTGCCGACGGTCCGGCCCGGGGCCGCACCCCGGGCCGTGGTCCCCCGGTGACCCTCTGCGAAGCTGACAGGCACGTTTCAGCGCCGGAAGGGACCGGAACCGCCATGCCACAGGTGAAGCTGACCACCAGCCTCGGCACCATCGTCATCGACCTCCACGAGGAGCAGGCCCCGGCATCGGTGGCCAACTTCCTCGGCTACGTGGAGAGCGGCCACTACGACGGCACCGTCTTCCACCGGGTGATCCCCGGCTTCATGAACCAGGGCGGCGGCTTCACCGCCGACATGCGCCAGAAGCCCACCCGGGAGCCGGTCCGCAACGAGGCGGACAACGGGCTGAAGAACACCCGGTACGCGGTGGCGATGGCCCGGACCAGCGTGCCGCACTCGGCGACCTCGCAGTTCTTCGTGAACACCGCCGACAACCCGGCCCTGGACCACACGGCCCCGACGCCCGCCGGGTACGGGTACGCGGTCTTCGGCGTGGTCAGCGACGGCCGGGACGTGGTCGACTCCATCGCCGCCGTCCGCACCGGCCGGGCGGGCGGGCACGGAGACGTGCCGCTGGTTCCCGTCGTGATCGAGCGGGCCGCCGTGGTGGTGGCGGACTCGGACTGACCGCCCGGGCCCGGTGCGCGGGCGGTGCGCCGCATCCAGAACCGACGGGGGTCGTTAGCCGTCCGGGGGCCGCGCCACGGAGGTCAGATGAACAGCGTCGTCGTCACCGTCGACTGGGACCGCCCCACGGACCCGCACCCCGGACCGCGCCTGGACCACGTCCGGACGTATGTCGCGAGCGAGGGTGCCGACGGCCACCTGTGGCACGGCGTCCCCACCCTGCTGCTCACCACCCTCGACCGGGCGACCGGCCGTACGGTGCGTACGCCGCTGATCTACGGGCGGGACGCCGGCCGCCACCTGGTGGTGGCCGTCGGCTCGGGCGGCCCCCGCCACCCGGCCTGGTACCGCAACCTCACCGCCCACCCGGAGGTCCGCCTCCAGGTGGGCGCCGACGTCTTCCCGGCCCGGGCACGTACGGCGACGGCGCTGGAGCGGGAAACGTACTGGGAGGCCATGACGGCCCTGTGGCCGCCGTTCGACGACTACCGGGAGGCGTCCCGGCCGCGGGAGGTCCCGCTGGTGATCATCGAGGCATGAGGCGGAGGCTGGGGCGCTCGGTGGTGAACTTCACCGAGCGGACCTTCATGTCGTCCGTGGCGCGCTGGCCCTCGGGCTTCAGGACCTCCGTGGGGCTGTCCTCGTTGCAGTCGGCGCCGAGGTAGAGGATCACGTAGGAGTCGGTGGAGTTCTGCGGACCGTAGCCGGCCGGGATCTCGTCGGCGCCGGCGCCGAAGAGGTTGACGCACGTGTCGTTGGCCGGGTTGCTGAGGGCGCCCTCGCGCACCTGCCCGTCCTCCTCCTTGTACGTGTAGTGGAACTCGCCTTCGGCGGCGAAGGCCGAGCCGGACATCGACAGCGTGAGCGCGAGGGCGCCGAGGGTGGCGGCGACGGCGTTGCGGAGCTTCATGCGGGGAGTGATCCCTTCTCGAAGATGATCAAGTGGGACTGCGGGGCCGACCCTAGGAGGCCCGCGCGGGGCGAATCGATCCTGCACGGACCGCCGATCCGGCGTGTCCGGCACGATCACCCCTTCGGCCGTCCGCGGCGGACTGTTCGTGGGGTCCGAACCCCCTGGCGATCAGCCATCCGGCGAACCCCAGCTCCCAGGCGAACACCGGGAGCGCGGCGAGGGAGCCGGGCACCGAGAGCTGCGCGTAGAGCCCGAACATCACGGCGACGGCCGAAGCGCAGATCAGCGGCCCCCCGACCAGCCCGAGCAGGGCGAGCGGGCGGGGCACGAGCCGCGCCCGGTAGGCCAGCCAGGCGAGCAGGACGGTGTTCGCCCCGAGGGCGATGTTCGGCCCGAGCAGGAACGTCCAGTCGTGGACGGCCACCAACGCGGCGTCGGCCGCGCCGCCCGCCGCGCCCGCGGACACCCGCCGCAGGGTGACGAGCCCCAGCACGGCGACGATCCCGACGGCGATGAGGGCCGCCTCCAGCAGCCTCCCGCAGACGTACCCCAGCGCCATCCCCTCGCCGCGCCGCCGCAGCACGGGGAACAGCGCCGCCCCGGTACCGGTCACCGCCGCCACCAGGACGAGCTCGCACAGGGCCCCGAGCAGCGCCCTCGTGTCGGCGCCCGGCGCGAGCCGGCCCTCCGCCGCGCCCAGCAGCGGGCGGTACAGCACGGCCCCCGCGATCGCGGCGACCTCGGTCAGCAGGAACAGCACCCCGGCGGCCACCGCGGTTCTCCGGTCCGGACCCCTCATCGATTCCCCTTCCCCGGTGTACGCCGTACACCTGTTGATGGGTGTACGCCGTACACCTGTCGCTGACCATAGGTGTACGGCGTACACTCGTCAAGGCCGAACGAGGGAAGGGGCCTGGAATGACACGGCAGGAAGCCACGCAGCGCGCCACGCAGCGATCCACGCAACGGACGCCCCTGAACAGGGAGCGCGTCCTGCGGGCCGCCGTCGCGCTGGCCGACACCACCGGCATCGACGCGCTCAGCATGCGCAGGCTCGCGCAGGAGCTCGACGTCGTGCCGATGGCGCTCTACAAGCACGTGGCCAACAAGGAGGAGTTGCTCGACGGCATGACCGACGCCGTCGTCGGCGAGATCGACCCGCCGGGCGCGGGCCCCGACTGGCGGCACGTGGTCCGCGCCCGGATCCTCTCGGCCCGGCGGGTCCTGCTGCGCCACCCCTGGGCGGCCCGGGTCATCGAGTCACGGACCGGGCCGACCCCGGCGGTGCTGGAGTACCTGGACTCGACGGCGGGGATCTTCCGGGAGGGCGGCCTCTCCGCCGACCTCACGCACCACGTCATGCACGCGATGGGCAGCCGGCTGCTGGGCTTCAGCCAGGAACTGTTCGCCACGCCGGGGTCGGGGGGGTCGGGGGAGTCGGCGGATCCTGCGGGGTCGGCGGATTCCGTGGCGGCGTCCGGCCCGCCGGACCCGGGGCTCGCGGAGCGCTACCCGTACATCGCGGAGCTGGCGGCCGCGTCGCACGACGGGGACTCCGTCGTCGGCGGCGGCTGCGACGACCAGTTCGAGTTCGAGTTCGCGCTGGACCTCCTCCTCGACGGCTTCGAGAGGCTCCGCGACCAGGGCTGGACGTCCGCGCGGTGAGCGCGGGTGCGTGTGGCGGGGAGCTGTTCTAGCGTCGAAGGGGGGAAGGGAGCGCGAGGGAGCGCGCGGGGGAACCCTCGCATCCGCCCGTTCCCGACCTTCCTCCGCGGATCCGGGACACCCGGTTCCCCGGCCGCGCGATTCCGGAGAGCAGGTGCCTCCCATGCGCACGTCGACCCGTATCGCCGCCGTCCTCACCGGCCTCACCCTCAGCCTCGGCGGCGCCGCCCTGGCCGCCCCCACCGCGCACGCGGACATCCCGGCCTGCACGAGCACGGTCGAGATGTCCGGCGTCACGGTCACCGACGCCGTCAGGGCCGCGTGCGCCCGTGGCGTGGTCAACGACCTGGCGGGATGCGTGAACGGGCTGACCGCGGCCGGCGTCGCCGGCGGCGCCGCGAACGGCGCCTGCCGTCAGGCGGCGCACGAGCCGCGGTAGCCGCTGGAGCGGCGGTAGCCGCGTCGGCCGCCCCGAGCGCGCTCCGCCCTACGGAGCGGCCGGCACCGCGACCGCCACCGCCGTGTAGGTCCGGCCCGCGACGACGTACTCCCCGAGCGGGGTCATCCCGAAGGCATCGACGTGCACCTTCCACGAAGGGGCGTTCCCGGCTTCGATGAAGGCCACCAGCAGCTCGGCCCGCCCCACCGCCGCGTCGAGCGCCGTCCCGAACAGCCCCCGGGCCACCCCGTGTCCACGGAACGCGGCGTCGACCACGACCGGCCCGTACAGCAGCCACGGGACCCCGCCGAGCGGGCGGCCCTGCCAGTCGAGGCCGTCCTGCGCGTGCAGCAGTCCGAGTACCGCGGCCGGCGGATCGCCCATGTCCCGGGCCACCGACAGCGCGAGCAGGCCGGCGATCCGCCCCTGCCCGGCATCGGCGACCAACAGCTCCCGGTCCCGGGCCATCCCGCGCAGGGTCTCGGCCCCGAAGGCCCCCTGCACGAAGCCCTGGCCGGCCCGCTGCTCCTCGGTCAGGGCGTCGTGGTGGTTGGCGGCGAACAGCCCGGCGAGGGCGGGCGCGTCGGCTTCGACGGCGTATCGGTAGCGCATGACCCCGATGCTGCCACGGGGGTACCGGTGCGGGGCTCAACTCCGGTCGTAGACCGTCACCTCCACGTCCTTGGCGCACAGGTTGTCGCTGATCAGCGGTTCGATACGGGACCACTTGCCGCCGGCGAGCCCGCAGCCTATCCGGGGCATGTGGACGCCGGCCCCCAACTCGACGGCGTGGTCGGCCAGGGCCGCGAGGCAGCGCGCGACGGCGTCGTACCGGATCGGCGGCCCGCCGCTGCCGGTCCGGATCCCGCGCTGGCCGACCATGTTGGCCACCCACACGTCGGGCCGTACCCGCACCACCTGCACGGCCCCGAGCCCGAAGTCGTTCCCGCTCCTGCCCCGGTGCCAGGCCCGGAACTCGGCCTCCGGCTCCGGCCACCGCCGCGACACGGCGACCACGAAGCCCTTGCCCCAGCCCCCGATGTCGTTGCAGACGTGGGCGATCAGCTTCGGACCTTTGGCCTGCGGACTCGTGGCATCTCCGGCGATGATCCTGAGCGGCTTCATGCCTCCACGCTAGGCGGTGGCACCGACAGCCTCACTGGATGCTCCAGCGGTGCGGGTGGCGGGGGTCCGACGCGCAGGCGAAGACGTTGAGTTCGCCCCAGCGGCCCACGACGGCCTCGGTGGGCGTGGAGGACACCCCGACGCCGGGGACCCGGTCCTCCAGCGGCCGCCAACCGGCGCTTGCGCCGGCCACAGCATCGGCCCGACTGACGGAACTGTCCCCCACCCCCGGGTCGCCGGGCCTCGGATGCAGCCGGGTGGTCGTCCCCCGGTGGGCGGTGGGCGGTGCACCCTTGGTCGGGATCGGGGGAGGGCCGGGGGCGGCCAGACCGCCCGACACGGCGACGAGAGCGTCCGGCGGACGCCCTGCGCGTCAGATCGCTACGCGCTTCACTCGGCTTGGCGTCCGGCGGCCGTCTGGGGCTGGGAATGGCGGGCTGGAGGCTTACGGAGTGAGGGAGTTCAGGAGGGCGCGTTCGCGGGCGGCGCTCAGGCCCGCTCGGCGCGGCCGGGTCAGGCCTGCTTCCCGCTCCCAGCGCAGGGTGTCCTTCAGCAGGTCGGCCCGGGGGCGGTGGTGGAGGCCGGCCGCGATCGCTGCTGCTCCGCTGCGGGCTCCGAAGCCGGCCCATTCCCGGTCGGGCATCCACATGGCCAGTGATTCCGGCCCCATGAACCGCTCCACGCCCTGCGCGAGCAGCCAGTCGGGGTCGGCCTGCACGACCGGACCGGTATGCCCGCCCACTTCCCGGGACAGGGCGACCCACTCGGCGAAGGGGACGACCGGGCCCACCGCGTCGTAGGTGCCGGTCGTGCCGTTCTCGGCGCAGTCCAGCAGCCAGGCCGCGAGGTCCCGGGCGTCGATCGCCTGCGTCAGGAGGTCCGGGGAGTCCGGGACCAGGAGGGGCGCCAGCGGGTCGCGGGCGGCGCGGGCCACCCAGTAGCCGGTGCGGCCGCTCCCGTCGCCGGGACCGCCGATCAGCCCGGCCCGCGCGATCAGCAGCCGGTCCCCCACCGCGGTCGTGGAGGCCTCCTCGCAGGCCACCTTCGCCTCCCCGTACAGCTCACGGCCGACCTCGGCCTCCTCGGCCGCCGGAAGCAGCGTGGTCGACTCGTCCGCGCCCGGCCGCCCGTGATCGGCGTACGCGCTGACCGACGACACGTACGACCAGTGCCGGGCGCGGCCGCCGAGGGCCGCCAGCGCGTCGCGCACGAAGCCGGGCTGCCAGGACACTTCCACCACCGCGTCCCAGTCGCGGCCCGCCAGGGCCTCGTACGCCGTGGGGTCGCGCCGGTCGGCGGCCACCAGGCGCGCGCCCTCGGCCACCCCGCCGCTCTCCCCGCGGGCCAGGCAGGTCACCTGGTGCCCCCGCCCGTATGCCTGCCGCGAGATCTCGCGGCCCACCCATGCCGTTCCACCCAGTACCAAGATCTCCATCGGCCCACTGGACCACGGCCCGCGGGTCCGGTGCAGGCCCCTTCGCCCAGAGCGGAGCGCCCCGTGTGGTGGGCCTCACGGTCTTGGGTGGTGGACGCGGATTGACGGAGAAGAGCCTTTAGGTAAGCCTTACCTTGCCTCACGCGGCAGCTGGTGCCGTGGCTTTTTTTCCGGAGTCCGCTCATGTCGTCCCCTGCCGTCAGACTTCCCGCACGCCCTGTCCGCCTGTTCGATTCCTGGTGGACGGTGGCGGCGGGAGCGCTGTGCGCGATGGTCGTGCTGGCGGGCGGCCTGTGGTTCTCGCTCCACGTGCAGACCGACGAGACGCTGCATTCCGCCGTGCTCTTCGCGCACCTCGCCTCCCTCGTGCTCGGCTTCGGAGCGGTCCTGTCGGCCGACTACTACGGGCTCCTCTGGGCCACCGGGCGCTGCACCCTCGCCGAGGTGATCGGCGCGACCGCGCGGCTGCACGTGCCCATCTGGGCCGGCCTCGGGGGGCTCGTGGCGAGCGGCATGATGCTGCACCCCGACGTGCACTCCCCGCTGACCCTCACGAAGCTCGGGCTGGTCGCCGCACTCACCCTCAACGGGCTCCAGGCGGGCCTGCTGGGCCGTCGCATGGAGGAGGCGTCCCAGCCGGTCGGCGGCCGGCTCCTGCTCTGGGGCGGCGCGACCGCCCTCGTGTCGCAGGCGTGCTGGTGGGGCTCCGTCGTCATCGGCTTCCTCAACACCAACAGCTGATTCAGCGCGGTGCGACCGCTTCCAGCTCGTCGACGGTGCCGGACATGATGACGCGGACGTGCGCGGTGATGTGCTCGACCGGCCAGTCCCACCAGGCCACCCCCAGCAGGCGGGCGACGTCGGCCTCGTCGTGGCGCGTGCGGATGAGGCGCGCCGGGTTCCCGCCGACGATGCCGTAGTCGGGAACGTCGTCGACGACGACGGCCCCCGAACCGATGACCGCCCCGTGACCGATGCGCACCCCGGGCATCACCGTCGTGTCGTACCCGAACCAGACGTCGTTGCCGACCACGGTGTCCCCCCGGCCGGGCAGCCCGGTGAGCAGGTCGAAGTGCGCGGCCCAGGACCCGCCCATGATGGGGAACGGGAAGGTCGAGGGCCCGTCCATCCGGTGGTTGGCGCCGTTCATGATGAACCGGACCCCGGTGCCGAGGGCGCAGAACTTCCCGATCACCAGCTTCTCCGGCCCGTAGTGGTAGAGCACGTTGCGGGTCTCGAAGGCGGTCGGATCGTCCGGATCGTCGTAGTACGAGTACTCCCCGACCTCGATCAGCGCGGACGTCACGAGCGGCTTGAGCAGCACCACGCGCGGCTGATCGGGAAACGGGTGCAACACCGTCGGATCCGCAGGCAACAGGTTCATGGTGGAAACCAAGCTAGTTGATGCCTATGTCCAGCCCCAGACGGCCGCCGGACGCCAAGCCGAGTGAAGCGCGTAGCGATCCGATGCGCAGGGCGTCCGCCGGACGCTCTCGTCGCCGTGTCGGGCGGTCTGGCCGCCCCCGGCCCGGAATCCGATGAAAGTGGGCCCGCATCTCGGGTCCACCCAGACGGGGACGGCGTGGACGTCTCTGAGACACCCCCATCCGCTCGGTTTCCTCCCGGCCGTTTCCCTGGGGGCTTCCCGACAGTCTTTGGCATTCCGTGGCGGGACGGTCGGTCAAGGGTGGCCGAAGGCCATCGCGAAGCGACGCGACGAAGGAGCGCCCTTGAGGGACCGGCCCGACACGGAAGGACAGTGGACTGGCGGGACGCCCCCAGCCCTCCCCCGATCCCGACCAAGGGTGCACCGCCCACCGCCCACCCCCGACCCCGCCCAACACCCCCCACCCCCCACCCCCCACCCCCCAAGTGACGAGCGCAACACCCCCCCGCCCCGACCCGGCACCCACTCATTCCGCAGGTCACGGTGGCGGCGGGCCGCCGTTTCAAAGGGTGGACGGGGTTGCCACCCACCCATCGCGCGAAACGGGGCATTTCATCCACCATGTTCAGCCGAAATGACCAGGCGGCCGGTCCCCGGGGCCCGTAAGCTCCCGTCATGCAGGTGATCCAGTCAACGAAACTCGCCAATGTCTGCTACGAGATCCGCGGCCCCGTCCTCGAAGAGGCGATGCGGCTCGAAGCTGCAGGTCATCGCATCCTCAAGCTCAACACCGGCAACCCCGCGGCCTTCGGCTTCGAGTGCCCGCCGGAGATCCTTGAGGACATGCTCCGCAACCTGGGCAACGCCCACGGCTACGGGGACGCGAAGGGGCTGCTGTCGGCGCGCCGCGCGGTCATGCAGCACTACCAGACCAAGGGCATCGAGCTGGACGTCGAGGACATCTACCTCGGCAACGGCGTCTCCGAGCTGATCCAGATGTCGATGCAGGCGCTGCTCGACGACGGCGACGAGGTGCTGGTCCCGGCACCGGACTACCCGCTGTGGACCGCCTCCGTCAGCCTGGCCGGCGGTACCGCCGTGCACTACCGCTGCGACGAGCAGTCCGACTGGATGCCCGACCTCGCCGACATCGAGCGCAAGATCACCGACCGCACCCGTGCCATCGTGATCATCAACCCGAACAACCCGACCGGCGCCGTCTACGACGACGAGATGCTCCGCGGGCTGACGGACATCGCGCGCCGCCACAACCTGGTCGTCTGCTCCGACGAGATCTACGACCGGATCCTGTACGACGGCACCACCCACACCAACACCGCCGCGATCGCCCCCGACCTGCTGACGCTGACCTTCAACGGGCTGTCGAAGAACTACCGCGTCGCGGGCTACCGGGCCGGCTGGATGGCCGTCTGCGGCCCGAAGAAGCAGGCCGCCTCGTACATCGAGGGCCTGACGATCCTCGCCAACATGCGCCTGTGCGCGAACATGCCCTCGCAGCACGCCGTCGCCACCGCGCTCGGCGGCCGGCAGTCGATCGAGGACCTGGTGCTGCCGGGCGGCCGGATCCTGGAGCAGCGCAACGTCGCGTACGACCTGCTCACCCAGATCCCGGGCGTCACCTGCGTGAAGCCGAAGGGTGCGCTCTACGCCTTCCCGCGGCTCGACCCGTCGGTCTACAAGATCAAGGACGACCGGCAGATGGTCCTCGACCTGCTGCGCGCCGAGAAGATCATGGTCGTGCACGGCACGGGCTTCAACTGGCCCGAGCCCGATCACTTCCGCATCGTGACGCTGCCCAACGCGAAGGACCTCGCGGACGCGGTCACCCGGATCGGCAACTTCCTGGACGGCTACAGCCAGCCCTGAGCAGGCGGGGCGCACCCGGCGGAACCCCACCCGGGGGCCGTTCCAGTCGCACTCCACCAGGATTCAACTCAACTTTAGACCGGTTCCAATGTAGGATGGTCTCCTGACCCAGCAGGAGGCCTCCTCATGTACGAGCCGATCCGCACGAAGCCGGTCGTCCACCATCGCGAGGGCGGCCACCACGGCGCATCCGACTACCCGCGCCGCAGCCGCGGCGAGGAGCTGGACATCCAGCTCGCCGGGCACCTGTCGGCCCTGCTCACCCTGACCGACGAGCTCGGGCTCGACGAGGCCGCCGAGCAGATCGCCGCCCAGGTGACCCGGCTGCGCGGGGTCCGCCCGGCCCGCGCCGCGGGACGCTCGGACGAGGACCCGGCGGCGCTGCACCGCCGCGCCCACGACCTCGCCGCCCGCGCCCTCCTCGTCGCCGCGTCCCGCGCCGACACCGCCGCCGCGATCCTCGCCGCCGAGCGCATGGACGCGCACGCCGCCGCCCTCGACTCCGTCGACCTGGCCGGCGCCCACTGACGGCCCCGGTCCGGGGCCGCGGAGGCTCCGGACCGGGTGCCACGAACCTACGACGGGCCCGCACCGCGCACACGCGCGGTGCGGGCCCGTCGTTTCGGTGCTCGTCGCCCGGGCCGCCGGCCGGTCGGTTCAGCCGGTCCCGCGGAGGTTCCAGGTCGTCAGTTCGCCTTCGATCAGCCCGTAGGTGCCGTCGTCGTAATGGGTCGCGGTGACCTTCAGGACGGCGATCGGAGACTTCTCGTTCACCAGGCAGACGCTGTCGCCCTCGGCCACGACGACCTCGGAGCGGGACTGCGTGGCCAGGAGGTCCCGGCAGCCCTGCGGTGTCGGCGCCGAGGCGTCCGTCCAGAGGGCGGCGGTGCCCTTGACCGTCATCGAGCTGGACCCGCTGCGGGCGGCCGCCGGGCGGTAGCCGAAAGTGGAGCCGTCGCCCCTCCGGGGCGGGTTCTGGGTCAGGTCGACCCCTTCCAGGCCGAGGACGATCTTGCCCGACCAGCGGACGGAGGCCGGGGCCGCACCCGTGCCGGTGCCCGTACCCGCACTCGATCCCGCACCCGCACCCGCACCCGGAGTCGAAGCGGCCTGCGGAGCCGGGAGGGTGACCGCGGTGGGGGGTGGAACGGCCGCAGGGGAGGGCGAGTTGTTGGAGAAGGCGGCGATGGCGCTCGCCACACCTGCGATGGCGCTCACCACGGCGGCCCCGGCCGCCCAGAGCTTGGCCCGGGAAGGTCCCGCGGGAGCCGGCGGTACGGCCGCCGGCGGTACGGGCGGTGGCGAGGCCGGCTGCTGCAACGGGTCCGACATGTTTCCCCCTGGTCTCCCTCAACGACCCCGAGACGATAGCAATCACGGGGCAAGGGGAGGAACACGATCCGGCCCGCCCGCGGCTCAGCGGGGCGGGGGCGCCGACGCCGCGCCGGCGATGCCGCACCAGGGGGTCGTGGACGGGGGCCAGACCGGGCCGATGGCCTCCGCCTGGGCCGGGGCGGCCGGGGTGAGGCCCGGCACGGCGATCAGGGCGCGGGCCGTGCGGGCGCCGGGGGCGGGGGGTTCGCGGTCGCGGAACTCGACGGTGACCACGTACGAGCCCGTGCCCCGCGCCTCCACCGCCGCCACCACGCGCCGGCTCGCCGGGTCGACGCGGCAGGCGGTGACCCGTACGTCCGGCGGGGGCGGGGTCGCCGCGGGGCCGTCGCCGCCGCTGGCCCATACGTAGAGGCCCAGGGGGGCGAACACCAGCAGGCCCGCCACTCCCACCAGGCCGACGAGCCAGCCCTGCCACTTCAACGCGCTCACGCCCATGGCACGATCCTCCTCGGCCCCCGCCCGGCCCACCAGCACCCACGGGCCCACACAGCATTTCGAAGTGGGACCGCCTGGCCACCCGGCGTTCACCGGACGCGCCGCGGAATGTGGGTTTCCGCGAGCACGCTGCACCCGTGAGACGCATCCTGGGAATCGCTCTGGCGGTCCTCCTGATCGGCGGCGTGATCGCCGTCATCGTCATCGGGGGCCAAGGGCCAGACCACACGCCAACGAAGAGCGTGCGCGGCGTCATCGGGTCGGAGAAGTCCGAGTTCTTCCGCGACCCCGACGTCACCAAGGCCCTCGCGGCCAAGGGCTACACCGTGAAGACCGAAACATCGGGTTCCTGGGCCATGGACCAGCTCGCCCTCAAGGAGTACGACTTCGCCTTCCCCAGCAGCAGTGAGCCGGCGCAGGAGATCGAGACCGCCGCCGGGGTCAAGGGCGCACAGACCACCAAGCCCTTCTTCTCCCCGCTCGTCGTGATCGCCCGCGCCAACGCGGCCAAGGTGCTCGCCGACAACGGGCTCGTGAGGATGTCGGGGAAGAACTCCGGCACCCTGCTGATGGGGCCCTACCTCAAGGCCGCCGAGGAGGACCGCAACTGGCAGCAGCTGACGGGGGCGAACGCCTTCACCGAGCTGGCCGGACGGGTCTTCATCAAGACCACCGACCCCGCCACCTCCAACTCCGGCGCCCTGTTCATCGCCGCCACCTCCAACGTCGCCAACAGCGGCACCGTCGTCTCCGACGACGCCGGCATCGCCCGTACCGCTCCCCTGCTCCGCAAGCTGATCTCGGTCCAGGGGGCGCTGGAGCCCAGCACCGACGACCCCTTCCGGGCGTTCATCAGCGGCAGCGGCGAACCGCTGATCCTCGCCTACGAGTCCCAGGTGGCCTCGCTCCTGATCCAGAAGCAGGCCACCGGGGAGGCCGCCGACATGGTCGTGCTGTACCCGGACACCACCGTCAACTCCCCGCACACCTTCGTACCGATCAGCGAGAAGGCCAGGGAGCTCGGCACCCTCCTCGCCACCGATCCGAAGCTGCGCGAGCTGGCCGTACGCCACGGCTTCCGCCCGCAGGAGGGCGTCGCCGAGTTCACCGCCGCCACCGCGCCGTACCCGGGCTACCTCAATCCCGGGCTGACCGGGATCCGCCAGGTCGGCGCACCGACCGTCAAGGTCCTGATGGCGCTGGCCGCACGCGCCAAGGGGCAGGGGGACACGCCATGACACCGACACCGCCCGAGGACGCCCCGCTCATCCTCACCGCACCGGAGCCCGTCGCCCCCGTCCGCCGGGAGCAGGCCTCCGGGCTGGTCCCGCTGGAGGACGGGGTACGGGAGGAGATGAACCGCCGGGCCGGGGAGTACGTGGGACAGCTCGCCGGGATCGACGTCCGCTCGCCCGAGTTCGCCACCCGGATCGGCGAGATCGCCGCGCTGGGGTCGTCCGACATGCGCGAGGCCTCCCAGCAGTCGAACCGGATGCTGGACCGGGCCGTGCGCTCGCTGGGCACCGGGGGCGGCGACGCGCAGGACCGGGTCGCCGGCTCGCTCGTCGAGCTGCGGCGCACCGTCGAGGACCTCGATCCGCGGGACGCGCCCGCCAAGGGGGCGCGCCGGCTGCTCGCGAAGCTGCCCGGCGGGAACCGGCTGCGCGACCACGTGGCCCGGTACGCCTCCTCGCAGGCCACCCTCAACCGGATCGTCGGCGCGCTGCGCGGCGGTCAGGACGAGCTGCGCCGCGACAACGCCGCCCTGCACACCGAACGGGCCCGCCTGTGGGAGACCATGGGCCGGCTCCAGGAGTACGCGGTGCTCACGGAGGCGCTGGACGGCGCCGTCGGGCAGCGGATCGCCGAGGCGGAGCGGACGGATCCGCAGGCGGCGGACGCGATGCGCGCGGACGTGCTGTTCCCGGTGCGGCAGAAGCACCAGGACCTGCTGACGCAGCTGGCGGTCTGCGCCCAGGGCTATCTGGCGATGGACGTGGTGCGCCGCAACAACGACGAGCTGATCAAGGGCGTCGACCGGGCCGCGACGACCACGGTGTCGGCGCTGCGGATCGCGGTGATGCTGGCCTCGGCGCTGGACCACCAGCGCAAGGTGGTCGAGCAGGTCAACGCGCTGAAGGGGACCACGGAGGAGCTGATCCGGGGGAACGCGCAGATGCTGGCCACCCAGAGCGGGGAGATCCAGCGGATCGCGGCGGACCCGGCGGTGGGGGCGGAGACGCTGCGGACGGCGTTCGCGCAGATCTACGAGACCCTCGACGCGATCGACTCCTTCAAGGTGCAGGCCACGGAGAACATGGCGGCCACGGTGGAGTCCCTGACGGGCGAGCTGCGGTCGGCCTCGGCCCACCTGGCCCGGACGCGGACCGCGGGCGCGCTGGAAGGCGGGGAGCGATGAGCCCGCGTACGGCGCGCACGCGCGCGCGGCTGATGGCGGCCGTGGCCCTGGCCGCGACCCTGCTGGGGGCCGCCGGCTGCACCTCCGACGGCCCGTCGGCGGCTTCCGGCGGTTCGGGGGCGTCGGGATCCTCGGGATCCTCGGGATCCTCGGGCGGCGGGCCCAAGCAGCAGGAGTACAAGGAGGGCAGGCTGCGGGTGCTGGCCTCCAGTGAGCTCACCGACATGGAGCCGGTGCTGAAGGCGGCGAAGGCCGCGACCGGAGTCTCGGTCGACTTCACCTGGTCGGGAACGCTGGACGCGGCGGAGCAGGTGGCCTCGGGCAAGGCCGACGGCCGGTACGACGCGATCTGGCTGTCGTCCAACGACTACCTGCGGCTGCGCCCGGAAGCGGCGTCGAAGCTGGCCAACGAGACGCCGGTGATGTCCTCGCCGGTGGCCGTCGGGGTGAAGCCGCAGGCGCTGGCCCGGCTGGGCTGGAAGCCGCAGGAGGTGACCTGGTCGGCGGTCGAGGAGGCCGTCGCCGCCGGGAAGCTGACGTACGGGATGACGGACCCGGTGCACTCCAACTCCGGTTTCTCCGCACTGGTGTCGGTGGCCTCGGGCCTGTCGGGCGCACAGTCGGCGCTGACCGACGCCGACGTGCGCACGGCGCAGCCGCGGCTGCGGGAGTTCTTCAAGGGGCAGAAGCTGACCTCGGGTTCCTCGGGCTGGCTGGTGACGGCGTACGCGAAGCGCGGCGACGTGGACGCGCTGGTCAACTACGAGTCGGTGCTGCTGTCGATGAACGACCGGGCGAAGGAGCCGCTGACGGTGATCCGGCCGAAGGACGGGGTGGTGACGGCGCACTATCCGCTGACGCTGCTGACCTCGGCCCCGGCCGGTGCGCGCGAGTCGGGCCGGCTGCTGACGGAGTACCTGCGCGGTGACGCCGCGCAGAAGGCCATCACGGAGAAGACCTTCCGGCGGCCGGTGGCTGCCGGGGTGGCCCCGGCGGCCGGGCTGGACGGGGAGCGGCGGCGCGAGCTTCCGTTCCCGGGCTCGCGGTCGGTGGCGGACGGTCTGCTGGCCTCGTACGAGAACGAGCTGCGCCGGCCGTCGCGCACGGTGTACGTGCTGGACACCTCGGGTTCGATGGCGGAGCAGGATCGGATCGGCCGGCTGAAGTCGGCGCTCACCGACCTTACGGGGAGCGGGAGTTCGGGGACGGGCGAGCGGTTCAGGGACCGCGAGGAGGTGACTCTGCTGCCCTTCGGTGACAAGGTGAAGCAGGTGCTGACGCACGTCGTCGAACCGGGGAATCCCGGGCCGGCCCTGGAGGCGATCCGGGGTGACGTGGGGTCCCTCCGACCGGAGGGGGGCACGGCCGTGTACGGGAGTCTGAAGGCCGCGTACCAGCACCTGGGGCAGGGGAACGCCGATGCGTTCACCTCGATCGTGCTCATGACGGACGGGCAGAGCGGGGACAAGGTGCAGGACTTCGATTCCTTCTACGCGGGGCTGCCGGAAGGGCAGAAGCACACTCCGGTCTTCGCGGTGCTGTTCGGGGACTCGGACCGCAAGGAGCTCACGCACATCACGGAGCTGACCGGCGGCCGTCTCTTCGACGCCACCGACGGGAACGGTTCGCTGGACGGGGCCTTCGAGGAGATCCGTGGCTACCAGTAGGGCGTCCGGGGGCGCGGGGGCCGGGTCCAGGGTGCTCGGGTACCTGGAGTCGCGCAAGAACCTGGCGGGCAGCGCCGGCGGGCTGCTCGGGCTGGGGCTGACGCTGGCCGGGGCGGCGGGTGCGTACTGGCCGGCGGTGGTCGCGGGCCTGTACGCGGCGGGCGCGCTGATCGCTCCGCCGGAGCGGGCGGACACCCCGTACTTCCCTGATCCGGCGGAGCAGTTGGGCGTCGTACGGGAGGACCTGGGCCGGCTGCGGGAGTACGTGGCGGAGGTGGAGCTGCCGCCGGCCGCCGAGGGCAAGCTGAGCGAGCTGCTGGACCTGTACGCGGCGCTGCTCGATCCGGGCTGGGTGGCGGACGTGCTGGCCACGGAGCCGGAGGCGGTGCACACGCTGTCGCGGGCGATCCGGCTGGACGTGCCGGAGTGCGTGGACACGTACAACCGGACCCGCTGGTGGACCCGGCTGACGCCGGGCGGGGAATCACCGGAGCGGCACCTGGAGCGGCAGCTGTCGGTGCTGTTCGAGGAGGCGGAACGCGTGACGGCGGGCCTCCACGATGTGGAGGCCCGCCGTCAGCAGACGCACACGACCTATTTGGAAGGTCGCAGGGAGTCCTAGGTCGGGGAATCCCGCGTCAGCCCTCGGCCGGGGACAGCCGGCCTCGGTTCTTGGGGGTGGTGCCGGGGACTAGCCCAGGCGCTCGACGAGCGCGTGGTACTGGTCCCACAGCTCCTTGGGGGTGTGGTCGCCGTAGGTGTTCAGGTGCTCGGGGACCAGGGCGGCCTCCTCGCGCCAGACCTCCTTGTCGACCGTGAGGAGGAAGTCGAGGTCCTCGGCCGGGAGGTCGAGGCCGTCCAGGTCGAGGGAGTCCTTGGTCGGCAGGACGCCGATGGGGGTCTCCACGCCCTCGGCAGTGCCGTCGAGGCGGCCGACGATCCACTTCAGGACGCGGCTGTTCTCGCCGAAGCCGGGCCACACGAACTTGCCCGCGTCGTTCTTGCGGAACCAGTTCACGTAGTAGATCTTCGGGAGCTTGGTCTGGTCCTTGTCGGCCGCGACCTTGACCCAGTGGGCCATGTAGTCGCCCATGTTGTAGCCGCAGAAGGGCAGCATGGCGAAGGGGTCGCGGCGCAGCTCGCCGACCTTGCCCTCGGCGGCGGCGGTCTTCTCGGAGGCGATGTTCGAACCGATGAAGACGCCGTGGTTCCAGTCGAAGGACTCGGTGACCAGCGGGACCGCGGAGGCGCGGCGGCCGCCGAAGAGGATCGCGGAGATCGGGACGCCCTTGGGGTCCTCCCACTCGGGGGCGATCGTCGGGCACTGCGAGGCCGGGACGGCGAAGCGGGCGTTGGGGTGCGCGGCCGGGGTCCCGGACTCCGGGGTCCAGGCGTTGCCCTTCCAGTCGATCAGGTGCGCGGGCGCCTCTTCGGTCATGCCCTCCCACCAGACGTCGGAGCCGTCGGGGGTGAGCGCGACGTTGGTGAAGACGGTGTTGGCGTACATGGTCTTCATGGCGTTGGCGTTGGTGTGCTCGCCGGTGCCGGGGGCGACGCCGAAGAAGCCGGCCTCGGGGTTGATCGCGTAGAGGCGGCCGTCCTCGCCGAAGCGCATCCAGGCGATGTCGTCGCCGATGGTCTCGACCGTCCAGCCGGGGATCGTGGGCTCCAGCATGGCGAGGTTGGTCTTGCCGCAGGCCGACGGGAACGCCGCCGCCACGTACTTCGCCTCGCCCTCGCCCTGCGGCGGGGTGAGCTTGAGCACGAGCATGTGCTCGGCGAGCCAGCCCTCGTCACGCGCCATGACGGAGGCGATGCGCAGCGCGTAGCACTTCTTGCCGAGCAGGGCGTTGCCGCCGTAGCCGGAGCCGAAGGACCAGATCTCGCGGGTCTCGGGGAAGTGCGAGATGTACTTGGTGGTGTTGCACGGCCACGGCACGTCCTCCTGGCCCTCGGCGAGCGGAGCGCCGAGGGTGTGGACGGCCTTGACGAAGAAGCCGTCGGTGCCGAGCTCGTCGAGGACGGCCTTGCCCATGCGGGTCATGGTGCGCATGGCGACCGCGACGTAGGCGGAGTCGGTGATCTCGACGCCGATCGCGGAGAGCTCGGAGCCGAGGGGGCCCATGCAGAAGGGGACGACGTACATCGTGCGGCCCTTCATGGAGCCGCGGAATATGCCCTGCTCGCCCGAGAAGATCTCCTTCATCTCGGAAGGAGCCTTCCAGTGGTTCGTCGGGCCCGCGTCCTCGGCCTTCTCGGAGCAGATGAAGGTCCGGTCCTCGACGCGCGCGACGTCGGAGGGGTCGGAGGCGGCGTAGTAGGAGTTCGGGCGCTTGGCCTCGTCCAGCTTCTTGAACGTTCCCTTGGAGACGAGCTCCTCGCACAGGCGCTCGTACTCGGCCTCGGAGCCGTCGCACCAGACGACGCGGTCCGGCTGGGTGAGGGCTGCGATCTCGTCCACCCAGGAGACGAGCTCCGCATGCTGGGTGGGGACGGTCGATCCGGAAGTGGGAGCCGCGTTGTCGCGCGCCACGATTGCTCCTTGTTGAGGGGTTTGTTTGGTGTTGGCCCCGTGGGGGCTGCGACCCGGATGCTTCGCGCTCCGCTCATCCGGTGTCGACCGCACTCATCTGATCATCCGGTGGATGTGCGCATATGTCCAGAGGGCCTCTCACGTGAGCATCGACACGTCCGTCAATCTTCCGTAAAGAGGGCTGACCGAAACTTACGGACCCGTAGGTAGCATGTCGCTCATGACTTCTGACGCCGCCGCCGTAGCGGCCTCACCGGCAGCGCCGGGGGTGGAGACCGAGGCCAAGCCGCTGATGCGCGGCTGGCTGCACACCGGAATGTTCCCCGCCGTGGTGATCGCGGGCCTGGTGCTGATGGCCTTCACCGACTCCACCCGGGCACGCGTGGCCTGCGGCGTGTACGTCCTCACGGCCTGCCTGCTCTTCGGCGTCAGCGCCGTCTACCACCGCGGCACCTGGGGGCCGCGCGGCGAAGCGATCCTGCGCCGCCTCGACCACGCCAACATCTTCCTGATCATCGCGGGCACCTACACCCCGCTCACCGTCCTGCTGCTGCCGGCCTCCACCGGGCGGACCCTGCTGTGGGCGGTGTGGATCGCGGCGGCGGCCGGGATCGCCTTCCGCGTCTTCTGGGTCGGCGCCCCGCGCTGGCTCTACACCCCCTGCTACATCGCGATGGGCTGGGCCGCGGTCTTCTTCCTGCCCGACTTCCTGCACACCGGCGGCATCGCGGTCCTGGTACTGGTGATCGTGGGCGGCCTGCTCTACAGCGTGGGCGGTGTGATCTACGGCATCAAGCGGCCCAACCCCTCCCCGCGCTTCTTCGGTTTCCACGAGGTCTTCCACTCCCTGACGCTGGCGGCCTTCGTGGCCCACTACGTCGGCATCTCCCTGGCCGCCTACTCGCACCGGGGCTGACGGCGCGGAGGGTCAGCGCAGCAGCTCGCGGGCGAGGGCGGTCAGTACGGCCCGGGTCTTCGTGTCGCCCGCCTGCGGCGGGGTGAGGCCCCGGTCGCGCAGGCCCTGCCCGAGCAGGTCCTGGACCCGGGGCGCATCGGCGGCGTCCGCGCGGACCGACACCTCCAGGAACCGCAGTCCGCCGTCGGTGGTCCACTCCTCGATCGCCACGGATCCGGGCAGCCCGTCCCAGTCCTGCTTCCACTTGACGGCGTGCACGGGGCCCAGCGCCGTCAGGGCGTCGAGGTCCTCCCCGTCCGCGTCGGCCGCCTCCAGCAGTTCCAGCTGCGGCTTGGTGACCAGGTCGCCCAGGGAGCCCCGCTCGGCGTCGAGGGCCTCGTCGAACTTCCGGTCGACCTCCAGCGAGGCCGCCAGGACCGCGGCGAAGTCGGGCCCGGCCCGGTCCTCCTCGATCCGGTACTCCCAGTTCTCCTCCTCGCGCTCCTCCTGCCAGGGCCCCGGGAGCGGGGTGCACGGGCGCAGCTTGACCGTCAGGTCCGCCTTGTGTTTGGAGCCGGGTCCGGCCTCGTCCCGGCGCAGGCGCAGGATGAGCCCGTGCTTCAGCAGGGGGAGCCCGATCGCGCCGTCGGCCGACTTCACCGGCCGGTCCCAGAAGTGGACGACCCGGGCGCGGCCCTCCTCGCGGTCCAGCTCCAGCGCGTCGAACGCGGTCCCGGCCTCCGCTCCGACGAAGCTGATCTTGAGTTCTGCGGCCGTGGCCGTCGGGAGCTGCTTCATGGTGCCGTTATCGCACGGCGGACCGGGACCCGCATTCCGGGCGACGGGCCCGCCCCGCCCCCGTACCGGGCGGGTACGGGGGCGGGGCGGGCGGGCGAAGACGGGTGGCGGGGACCGCTAGCAGGTGCGGCCGTCGCCGTCGGGGTCGAGGCGCAGCGGGTCGCTGCCGTTGACCTTCATCCCCTTCGGGAACCGGTGGGAGGCCAGCCAGTCGCAGCGCGCCCGGGTGGTCCTGTCGACCTCCGCCGGGAAGTTCGCCGGGACGCACAGGCTCGCCGTCCCGTAGTGGCGGTCGCAGCCGGCCACGGTCGGGGCGACCGGGGCGGCGTCGCGCTGCTGCGGGTTGGGCTTCGGGGCGGCCAGCGCGTCCGCGAAGGCGTGCTCGTGGGCCGTCGGCTGCTGCCCCTGGGCGGCCGCGAGCGCGGGGGCTCCGCCGAGGTGGACCCAGGTGGCGACCGAGGGGACGCCGTTGGCGTCGACGCCGAAGAGCATGTACCAGCCGGGCGGCGCCAGGTTGGGGTTGCTGGTGACGTTGAGGTCGATGGTGGTGTTGTTGACGACGGTCATGGGCAGGTCCACGAACCGCTGGTTGGGGTCGGAGGAGTGGGTGACGGCCGCCGGGCGGATCAGTTCCGCCTTGGCGATCGGCCGGTCGACGGTGATCCGCTGCGTGTCGCCGTAGATCCACTCGGTGTCGATCACCGAGGTGAGCCGGGGGCGCGGGCCCTTGAACAGGTACGGCGGGGTGTAGATCGACACCGCGTGGTTGTACGTGCCGTTGCCCGGGTTGTCCCCGACCGACATGACCCGGCCGTCGGGCAGCAGGAAGGCGCCCGAGTGGTAGGTGCGCGGGATCGGGTCGGTGGCCAGGCCCGGCTGGTAGCTGTTGTTCGCGGGGTCGAAGAAGGAGGCCTCGAAGACCGGGTCGGCCCGGTCGTGCAGCCCGCCGCCCGTCTCCAGGACCTTGCCGTCGGGCAGCAGTACGGCGGACACGTACATCTTGCCCTCGGCGCCGGTCTGCGGGCGCTTGCCCGCACCGACGTCGACGAGGCCCTGCGGGAGGTCGGGGCCCGCGGTGTAGCCGGGGCTCGGCTTCTTGAGGTCGATGATGTCGGTGAGGCGGTTCGCGGCCGGGTTGCTCTCGTTGTTGCCGCCGCCGACGGTCAGCACCCGCTGGTCCTGGGCCGGGGGCAGCAGCACGCTCGCCGACTCGTCGCGCTCGTCCTTCCTGCGCAGTCCGGGCACGTCGGTGACGGTGTTGGCGGCGTAGTCGTAGACCGAGGAGCCGGATCCGGCCGTGCCGTTGCCGAAGGTGTGGCTGCCGGAGTAGAAGAGCCGGCCGTCCTGCATCAGGATCATCGAGGGGTACAGGCCCCAGTACGACCAGGTCTGGTTGACCTGGTTCATCGGCAGCCACCGGCCCTGCGCCGCCGAGAACTTCTCCGCCGTGACGTTGCCGGTGGAGTCCTCCTTCAGACCGCCGAAGGAGATCACGTCGCCGTTGCCGAGGACGGTGGCGGACGGGTACCAGTGGCCGCCGTTCATGTCGTTGGTCTTCGTGTACGTCTCGGTCGCCGGGTCGAAGACGTACGAGTCCTTCAGCCCCTGGTAGCCGATCTTGCCGTCGGCGGACGGGTAGCCCTTGTTCCCGCTCATCACCAGCACCCGGCCGTCGGCCAGTTGCACGTGCCCGGAGCAGAACATGTCCACCGGCGTCGGGATCGTCCTGACCGAACCGGCCACCGGGTCGTACACGGCGGAGGTGAAGGTCCCCGCGTTGAACTGGGATATGTCGTTGCCCGAGCCCGCGATCAGCAGCACCTTGCCGTTCCTGAGGACCACGGCGTGCATCGAGCGGACCGGGTTCTGGGCGGCCATCACCTCCCACGCGCCCTTGGCGCACTGGTCGGGCGTGCCCGTGCAGGCGGGCTGGGGCGGGACGGCCCCGACCTCCTCCACCGCGTAGTCGTCGGTGGTGAGGGTGCCGACGCCGTAGACCGACAGCCCCCAGGTGATCTTGTCGGTGTTCGGCGGGACGGCGGGCGTACGGACCTCCGTACGCGCCCACGCGGCGCTGACCGGCGGGTTCTGCAGGTCGGTCCAGTACTGCCAGCCGGCGGTGGTGTCGTGGCGGAAGACGGTCACGGAGACGTCGGGGGTGTTCGACCTGTACCAGGCGGACAGGTCGTACTGCCGGCCCGGTGTGACGGTGGGGGCGCAGGTGGCGTTCTCGGTGATCAGGGCCTTGCGGTCGCCGTCGACGCGGCGGGTGACGGAGACCTTCATGGCCTTGGTGCCGCCGTGCGCGTCGGCGACGGTGGCGAAGGTGAAGTCGTTGTCGCCCCAGCCGGACTTCTCCCAGCAGGCGGGCATGTCGGCGCCGGCCGGACCGGCGGTCTCGAAACCGGGGTTGGTGAGCAGGTTGGGCGGTCCGGCCGTGGCCTGCTGCGGTGCGGTGAGCAGCAGGCCGGCGGTCATCGCCCCGACGGCGAGGAGGGCGGCCCGGCGCCCCGCCCTCCGTCGGATCTTCCTCTGCATGCGGGGTGTCCTTTCGGTGCGGCTCAACTCCTGCGTGAGGTCGCCGCACGTGGCCCGCGCGGCAGGTAGACGAGGGCTTCGGTGGCGGCGAAGCGAAGGACGAAGGTGGTCACGAGCGCGAGGGCCGTCGCGGGCAGGACGCCGAGGCCGAGCCGGGCGACGAACAGCGCGATGAGCGGGATCCGCAGGAGCAGGTCGGCGTTGGCGAGGAGCGCGAAACGGCCGATCCGGTCCGCCCAGTGCCGGTGGCGGCGCCGGTCGCGGAAGAGCAGGGTCTCGATGAGGAGGAAGTTCCACAGCACGCCGGCCTGGTTGGCGAGGACCTCGGCGGCCAGGTACTGCACCCCGGCGTGCGTCAGCAGCCACAGGGCCAGCAGGTTCGGGGCGAAGCCGGACAGGCCGATCAGGCCGAAGCCGATCATCCGGGCGAGCGGGCTCGCGGAGCGCAGGGCGGCCAGGTGCGCGAGGAAGCGGATCCCCTCGCGGGCACCGGACTTGGACTCCCCGGCGAAGCGGTCCTGGAAGACGAAGGGGACCTCGGCGGTCTTCGCGGGGCGGCAGCGGACGGCCAGCTCCAGCAGGATCTTGTAGCCGAGGGGTTTGAGGGCGTCGGCGCTCACCGCCGAGCGGCGCATCGCGAAGAAGCCGCTCATCGGGTCGCTGATGCCGCGCAGGGCGCGCGGGAAGAGGCCTTTGGCCAGCCAGGTGGCGCCGCGCGAGACGGCGACGCGGTAGCTCCCGGCGAGGCCCGCCCGGCTGCCGCCGGCGATGTAGCGGGACGCGACGACCAGGTCGGCGCCGGTGCGGGTGCTCTCGCCGACCAGTTCGGGGACGAGGTGGGGAGGGTGCTGGAGGTCGGCGTCCATGACGACGATCCACTCGGAGCCGGCCCGCTTGACCCCCTCGACGACGGCCCCGCCCAGGCCGCCCTCGGCCACCTGCCGGTGCAGGACGGCCACCGGGAAGGGGCAGTCCGCGGCGGCCTTCTCGATCACGGCCGGGGTGTCGTCGGTGGAGTCGTCGACGAAGAGCACCTCACAGGGCGCTGCGGCGGGCAGCGAGGTACGGAGCCGGCTCAGCAACTCCCCCACGTTCGCCGCCTCGTTGAAGGTCGGGATGATCACGGTGACGCTGCCGGGGGCGGGCGCCCGCCCCGCGGCGGCCTCCGGCGCGTCCAGGGCGCGCGGGGGCCACAGGTCCTCGCTCATGGTGGTTCAGCTCCCACTCTCGCGGTCGGTGCGGCGGATCTCGACACGGTCCTCGCCCGTACCGAAGACGGCGACCGCGGTCGAATGCTCAAGTGCAGCCTTCACGTTGGGCAGGTCCGCCGCATCACGACGCACGGTGGGCGAGGAGACGACGTAGTCGATGTCCCGCCACCCGCGCGGCAGGGTCTTGGTGACGGCCGGGTCGAGGTCCGCCTTGTAGAACCAGATGGCGCCCGTTCCGGGTGCAAAACCGTGGTGAACAGCGTCGAGCCACAGTGCGTCGTCCACGAGGACGCGGGTGTTCGCCGGTTCGGGGACCGTGCCGAGCCAGGCGGCGGCCTGCCGGTAGGGGGCGTTCGCGTCGACGGTGAGGGCGGTGCGGTTGCCGTCGTACCAGCGCGGCAGGACGTAGACGGCGGCGGAGGCGGCGAGGACGACGGTCAGCGCCCAGCGCGCGCACACCAGGGCGCGGCGCTCCCCCGGGGTGCGGCGGCGGCGCAGGACGGCGTGGGTGACACTGGCCGCGGCGGCGGCGAGGACCAGGGCGAGGAAGGGCAGGGCCTGGATCACGTACATGGCGGGCAGGTAGCCGGAGGGCCGCAGGGCGACGAGCGCGAGGATCACGGCGGCCAGGGCCGGTCCGGCCAGGGCCCGTGCGGTGACCGACCAGCGGGTGGTGGCCAGCAGCAGGACGGCGCCCGCGAGCCCGCCGAGCGGCAGGACGGTGTCGTAGTAGAGCCAGGACCGGAACACGCCGTACGAGCCGGAGCCGGGGTCGAGGATGAATCCGGAGCCGGGGCGGCCCATCTGGTAGGTGATGCCGTCGATGAGGGAGACGTGCCCGGCGCCGGGCAGCAGTTCGCCGTTGAGCAGGGCGTACAGCGGGTACGAGAGCCCGATCAGGGCGCAGGCGGTGATGGCCCCGGTGACGGCGAACTTACGGGTGTCGCGGTGGCTGTGGCGCCACATCGTCACCAGCAGCGCCGGGAGCACCACCAGCATCGTCTCCTTGGTCAGGACGGCGGTGGCGGCGGCCAGGCCGGAGCCGAAGTGGTGCCAGAGGTGGCGGCTGGGCGACGCGGCGAGGCAGAAGGCCAGCAGCATCCACATCACGGCGAGGTTGTCGAGGAAGATCTCCCGCTGGAGCACGACGGAGAGCGGGGAGAGCCCGAAGAGGGCCATCGCGAGTCCGGCCGCCCAGCGCGGCAGCCAGAGCCGGCGGGCGAGCACGTAGATCAGCACCGAGCTGACGCCGGAGACGGCGAGCATCGAGAACCGCATCGGCGCGACCGTCATCCAGTCGGGCACGAAGAGGGAGGGCAGGTACGTCAGCCCGGCCACCTGGATCCAGCCGAGCGGCGGGTGGTCGTACCAGTAGGTGTAGTGGGCGAGGCCCTTGCCCTGCTGGACGGCCCAGGCCTGCGCGAGGTACGTGCCCTCGTCGTCGCTCAGGGTGGGGAAGTGGGTGATGTTCCAGCCCTGGACGAGGAGGATCGCCAGCAGCAGGGTGGCGCAGAGCAGCAGGTCGGGGCGGGAGGAACGGAAGCGGACCAAGGGCCGGGCGGGCGCGGGCGGACGGACGCCGAGGCCGCCGGTGGTTCCACCGGGGCCGCCGGGGCCGCCGGGGCCGCCGGGGCTGCCGGGGCTGCCGGGGCTGCCGGGGCGGCGTTGGGCGGGGACTCTGGGCTCGGTGTCGGTGGCGGTGTCGGTGGCGGTGCCCGCGCCGGCCCGGGGGCGGACGGGCAGGGTGGCGGAGGCCGTAATGGCGGTGGCTTCGCCGGGTCCGGGCTGGGGCTGGGGATCAGTGGCCGTGGGCAGGGTGGCGGTCACCGGTGGCTGTCCTCTCGGATCGCGGTGGAAGCGGTGGAGGCCGTCGCCCCGGAGAGGTGGGCGCCGGTGTGGCTGGTCAGTTCCCACTCGTTGCGGCCGCGCTGCTCGCGCCAGACCGCGCGGATCGCGGCGCCCGCCAGCATCACCTGGTAGAAGGGGCCGCCGACGACGAGCTTGACGTAGTGCACGAAACGGACCCGCAGGCCGTACTGGCGGCCGAAGTCGTGCAGGCCGACGATCTCGAAGACGAAGGTCACCAGCGCCGTGATCATGGGCAGGAAGGTGATGATCGCGATGCCGACGGGGACGTCGAGGAAGACGGCCACGGCGCAGTTGACCGGGATGATCACCCCGGAGGCCGCCTGCATGAAGGGGGTCATCAGCGTGTAGCGGGCCAGCCAGCGCTGGCCGCGGCCCGGCAGCTGCCGCCAGTCCTTCTTCCGGTAGACCTGCAGGAAGCCCTGGTTCCAGCGGGTGCGCTGCTTGAGCAGGCTCATCAGCGAGCCGGGCGTCTCCTCGCGGGTGACCATGTCGGAGTCGTAGGCGACGACCACCTTCTTGCCGACGGAGGAGAGCCGCACGCCCAGGTCGCAGTCCTCGGCGAGGCAGTTCTGGTCCCAGCCGCCCGCCTCGCGCAGCACCTCGGTGCGCACGAAGACGGTGTTGCCGCCGAGCGGGATGAAGCCCTTCTCCGCGTGCAGGTGGAGCCGGGAGCGGAACCAGAAGAAGTACTCCAGGCAGTTGCGCAGGCTGTACCAGCTGGAGTGGAAGTTGATCAGCTGTACGCCGCCCTGCACCACGTCCGCGCCGGTGGCCCGGAAGGCGTGGTCGACGTGGGCGAGGAGCTCCGGGTGGACCTGGTCCTCGGCGTCGAAGACGCCCACGATGTCGCCCCGGCAGTGCGGGAGCGCGGTGTTGAGGGCCTTCGGCTTGTTCTTCGCCTCGTGGTGGTCGGTGACGACGCGGACCCGCTCGGGCGCACGGGCGGCGGCGCGTTCGGCGACGGCCGCCGTCCCGGGGTCGTCGTGACCGACGATCACGATGATCTCGTAGTCGGTGTGGCTCGATTCGAGGAGCCGGTCGATCGTGTGCTCCAGGACGGCCTGCTCGTGGCGGGCGGGCAGGAGCAGCGAGAAGGCCAGCCGACCGCCGCCGTCGGGGCGGTCGAACCGGGTCGACGCGAGCGTCTCCGGTGTGCGCCACGCGTGCATCTGCCACCACAGGGTGAAGGCGGCCATCCAGAAGAGCGCCAGCGAAATGGCAGCAATGAACACAGAAGTGTACAAACTGTCCCCCACAGACATGCCGCAACCCCAGGCGGCGATCGAAACCCCCCGGAGGCGGACCACGGGCCCCCCGGCCCACCGCCTCCGCTTCCCCCTCGTGCGCACCCCCCAGTGCGCGGCTCGGCGAATCCCGAAGCCATGAGATTAGGCAGGCAACGTGAAGCGGAGGCGCCGCCCAGATAAAAACCACGTTTCGGAGTTGATGTACAACAACCGGAACTGACGGTACTCCGGGTACTTCAGGGACGAACCACACCCAACTGATCGGCCAACTCGACGAGTTCGGTCGTAGGCCGCGCGCAGACGAAGTGCCGGCACACGTACGCCGTCGGAAGGTCGCGAACAAGTGTGCGCTCGGCCAGAAGGGGGAACTCCCCGCCGCTCCCGTCCTCCGCACGCGGCAGGCCCACCGCCACGACCGCCCCGGGAGCCGTCCCCAGCAACGCCGTCCGGTGCAGCGCGGCCGTCGCCGGGTCGTCCGGATGCCCTACGACGGCCACTTCGCGCGGCCCGTCCACGAGCGCCTCCGCCACCGCCAGACCGTGCCCGATGAAGCGCGGGGCGCGCGGCCCGAGGGCCTGCACCACGCCCAGCGCCCGCTCGGCCGCCGTACGGTGGGGCTCGGAACCGGTGTGCGCGGCGTACGAGAGCAACGCCCCGGCGGCGGCCGTCCAGCCGGAGGGAGCGGCCGTGTCGGTCGGGTCCTGCGGCCGCCTGATCAGCTGCTCGGCGTCGTGCGCGGTGTCGTAGAGCGAGCCGTCCTCGGCGGTGAAGCGGGTCATCACCAGGTCCACCAGGAACCCGGCGAACTCCAGCCACACTCCCTCACCGGTGACGGAGGCCAGCGCCAGGAAGCCCTCGGCGACGTCACCGTAGTCCTCCAGCACCCCGGCGTTGGGGCCGACCCGGCCGTCGCGGCTGGTGCGGGCCAGGCGGGCGGAACCGTCCATGTGGACCCGGACGAGCAGGTCGGCGGCCTCGGTGGCCCGCTCGACCAGGTCCGGGCGCTCGAAGTACGCCCCGCACTCGGCGAGCGCCGCGATGGCCAGCCCGTTCCAGGCGGCGACCACCTTGTCGTCCCGGCCGGGCGCCGGACGCCGCCCGCGCGCGGCGAGCAGCCGCTCCTTGATCCCGGCGAGGCGCTCGGCGTCGAGGGCGGGGCCGTCCTGGGGCAGTTGCAGCACCGAGGTGCCGTGCTCGAAGGTGCCCTCCCGGGTCACCCCGAAGTACGCCTGCGCCAAGGCCCCGTCGGCCTCGCCGAGCACCTCGGCGAACTGCTCCGGGGTCCACGCGTAGTAGGCCCCCTCGACGTGCTTCCCGCTGACCGGGTCCTCACTGTCGGCGTCGAGGGCGGAGGCGAACCCGCCCTGCTCGGTGCGCAGTTCACGGACCATGAAGTCGGCGGTCTCCAGCGCGACCCGGCGCGCGAGGTCCGATCCGGTGGTCCGCCACAGGTGGGCGTAGACCCGGCAGAGCAGCGCGTTGTCGTAGAGCATCTTCTCGAAGTGGGGTACCACCCACTCCCGGTCCACGGAGTACCGGGCGAACCCGCCGCCCAGCTGGTCGTAGATCCCGCCCCGGGCCATCGCCTCGCAGGTGTCGACGGCCATCTGGAGGGCACCCTCGGAGCCGGTGCGGGCGTGGTGGCGCAGCAGGAACTCCAGCACCATGGACGGCGGGAACTTCGGCGCCCCGCCGAAGCCGCCGCGCACGGCGTCGTACTCCCGCGTCAGCCCGAGCAGCGCCCCGGCCAGCTCCTCGGGCCCGGGCACGCCGGCCTTGCCGTAGTCCAACTGCCGCCCGGCCAGGTCCCGCACGATCCGCTGCGCGACCTCGGCGACCTCCTCGGGCCGCCCGACCCAGGCGGTCCGCACGCCTTCGAGCACCTGCATGAAGGAGGGCATCCCGTGGCGGGGCTCGGGCGGGAAGTAGGTCCCGAAGTAGAAGGGCTCGGCGTCCGGCGTCAGGAACACGGTCATGGGCCATCCACCCTGCCCGGTCGCGGCCTGCACGGCCTCCATGTACACGGCGTCGATGTCGGGCCGCTCCTCGCGGTCCACCTTGACGTTGACGAAGTGCTCGTTCATGAAGGCGGCGGTCGCTTCCCCCTCGAAGGACTCGTGCGCCATGACGTGGCACCAGTGGCAACTCGAATACCCCACGCTGAGCAGCACCGGCACCCCCCGCTCCCGCGCCTCGGCGAAGGCCTCCGGGGACCAGGGCCACCAGTCGACGGGGTTGTCCGCGTGCTGGAGGAGGTAGGGGGAGGTCTCGTTCGCGAGGTGGTTCGGCATACGCCCATCCTGCCGCACCACCCGGCTCCCGCCCCGCGACTGGGCCATCGGACCGCCGGTTCGGCCGATCGGAACCCGCCCGGCCCGGCGTCGGCGGAGGAAGGGGGTGAGGGCGGGCGGGGCGTGAGGAGGGCGGCGGCACCAGGGCCGCGGGGCGGAGGGGGCCGGGCGGCGGTGTGGGGGGGGGCGGCCGGGCGGCGGTGTGGGGGCATCCGTCGAGGCGGGGGCGGGGTGGTCGGGGGGTGCATTTATGCGTGGTCGTGACCGGGGAGTCGTCAACTCCCTCTGAAATAGCTCAGATTCCTCGCGCGCGCGGTGGTGCCGCCGCACACTTGGGCCACGTTGCACGGAACGCTCCGAGGAGGACGCCGATGCGGGACAGCCATCGTGTCGAGGCCGAGCGGCTGCTGGTGCGGGCCGTCGAGGAGGAGGTCCGGCGGGCGGGCGCCCCGGTCGGCCGGGAGGCCCTGCTGGCGCGGGGACGGGAGGCCCTGGACGGGCTCGCGGCGGCGGCAGCCGAGGAGTACGGGGCGTACGTGGCGGCCCTGGACGAGGCCGCGGCCGGGCAGGAGTCGCTCGGCGAGGCGTTCCGGCGCGGTAACACCTCGACGGCCCTGCTGGTGACGGCGGTCGCGGCCGCCGCCGCGGCCGGGGCGGACCTGGCGCTGGGCGTCCCCGTCGGTACGGCGCTCAGCGCGGGCGTCGTCGTCGGCATCGCGGGGGCGGCGGCGACGGTGGCCAAGGTGACCGCCGTGCACCTGCCCGCGGCGAACCGCCGGGCCGGGGCCGCTGGGCGCCCGGGCGGCCCGGAGCAGCTGAGGCTCCAGTGGCTGACGGCGCTGGAGGTGCGGGGGATACGGCCCTTCCTGGAGCAGCAGCGTGCAGTGCGCACGCCGCCGCGCGGCATCCGCAACGGGACGGCGGCCGGGGGCACGGGCGCCGGGGGCGGTGCCGGGGCCGGGGCGGCGCAGCAGCTGCGCGGGGCGGACCGCAGCGCGGAGGCCCGGCGGCGCAGCATGCTGGAGCAGTCGTTCGCGCAACTCCCGGACGCCGGGGAGCAGTTCACGGGGAGGCGGACGGAGTTGACCCGGATCGCCCAGTGGGTGCAGGCCGCCCGGGCCAGCACCGAGACGCGTCCCGTGGTCGTGGTGCTGCACGGCGAGCCGGGGGTGGGCCGCACCGCCCTGGCGCTGCGGGCGGCGCACGCGCTGCGCGACCAGTTCCGCGGGGCCTGCCTGGTCGACCTGCGCGGTGGTTCCGCTCCGGGTGAGCCCTTGCTGTCGACGCGGGAGGCTCTGTTGCACCTGCTGAACCGGCTGGGTGCCCCGCGCGAGCAGCTCCTCTTCCGGGAGGGGGCCACGGCGGAGCAGCAGGTGCGCCGGCTCGGGGAGCTGTACCACCAGCACCTCCAGGGGTTCCCGGTGACGGTGGTGCTGGACGACGCGGTGGACGTGGCGCAGGTGCGCGCGCTGGTGCCGGAGCGGACCGAGAGCCTGGTGCTGGTGACGGCCCGGGAGCCGCTGGAGCTGCCCGGCGAGCTGCAGGCGTGGGTGCACCAGCTGCCGGTGGTGCGGCTGGCCGGTGCGGAGGCGGCCGAGGTGCTGGCCGCCGGGGCGCGGGCGGCGGGCGGGGCGGCGCCGGCGGCCGGGGCGGCGGCCGGGCTGCTGGAGCTCGGCGCGGGGCTGCCGCTGGCGCTGCGGGTGCTGGCGCCGCTGGGGTCGGCGCGGGCCTCGGACGCGGGGGACGGCTCGCTGGAGCACGCCCTGGACCTGGCGTACGCCCGTCTGCCGGAGGAGCGGCGGCGGCTGCTGCGGCTGCTGCCGCTGGCGGGGCGGGCCTCGCTGGGCGCCGCGGCGGCGGCGGCGCTGGCGGGCGCGGACCGGGTGGAGGCCGGGCGGCTGCTGCGCGAGCTGGCCGGGGCGGGGCTGCTGGACCTCGTACGCGGGGAGCGGTACCGGATGCACGACGCGGTGCGCGCGTACGCGGCGGCGCGGCTGGCGGCGGACGAGGACCGGGCGGAGGTGGCGGCCGCTCACGAGCGGCTGGTGCGTGACTACGCGCAGCTCGCGGACTCGGTGATCCGGATGGTCGACGGGAAGATGTCGACGCGCGCCCACCACTTCGGCGGGCACGGTTTCGGCTCGCTCGACGCGGCGCTGCGCTGGCTGGACGAGGAGTCGAGCTTCATCACGGCGGCGCTGCGGCATTCGGACGGGGTGGACCAGCAGGCGGTGCTGGACCTGCTGGGGGCGCTGTGCGACTTCTGTCTGCTGCGCGGGGACCTGTACCGGCTCGGTGAGATCAACGAGCTGACGCGGGCGGTGGACCAGGGGCGGCTGAACCGTTCGGTGCAGTGGCGTACGGGGATCGCGGCGCGCCAGCTCGGTGAGCTGGACAAGTCGCGTACGACGCTGACCTCGCTGGTGGACCAGTACAAGGAGGCGGAGCAGGAGGCGGGGGCGGGGATGGCGCTGGTGTCGCTCGGCATCACGCTGCACCACCAGGGGAACCTGCCGGAGGCGGCGGCGCGGATCCGGGAGGCGCTGGCGCTCCAGGGGTCGCCGGAGCTGGCGGGTGACCGGGCGTGGGGGCTGCACGCGCTGGCGGCGGTGGAGCGGGACCGGGCGCGGCTGGCGGAAGCGCTGGAGCTGCTGGAGGAGTCCTTGGCGCTGCACCGGGAGAGCGAGAGCGTGCACGGTGAGGCGTGGGCGCACTTCCAGCTGGGGCAGGTCCACCTGCGGCTGGGGGACGTGCCGGGGGCGGAGGCGGAGCTGGGGCTGGCGCTGGAGCTGTACGGGCGTACGCGGGACGACCGGGGTCAGGCGTGGGCGCTGACGCAGCTGGGCCGGGCGCGGGTGGTGGACGGGGATCCGGAGCCGGCGCTGGAGCGGCTGCGGGACGCGCTGGCGCGGCACCGGCTGGCGGAGGACGCGCGTGGTGAGGCGTGGACGCTGTACTACCTGGGGCAGGCGCTGGAGGAGAACGGGGAGCGGGACCGGGCGGTGCGGGAGCTGGAGCGGGCGCGGACGATGTTCTCGCGGATGCGGGACGTGTACGGGCTGGCGCACGCCCGCTACCAGTCGGGGCGGGTCACGCGTGACCAGCGGGCGGCGCAGACGGGGAACCTGCGGAATTCGGGTTTCGCCCGTCAGCTGCTGGTGGACGCGCGGGCGGATTTCCGGCGGATCGGGCTGGCCCACGGGGAGGGGTGGACCTGCCTGGAGCTGGCGGTGGTCGACGCGGGGAACGGGCGGGTGCCGCAGGCGGTGGGGCTGTGCGAGGAGGCGGCCGGGCTGTTCGTCTCGTACGGGGACCGGCGCGGCGAGGACTGGGCGCGGTTCCTGCGCTGCACGCTCCTGCCGTATGCCGTGCCGGCGGCCGCGGAGGAGGCGGGGGTCGAGCTGGCCCGGCTGGCGGCCGCCGGGCACCCGCTGCGGGACGCGCGGCTGGCGGACTGCCTGGAGACGTACGCGGTGGTCCTGGCGCGGGGCGTGGACCCGGCGGAGGGCTGGCAGGCGTGGCGCCTGGGCATGATCCCGGACCTCCGGGCCCGCGAAATCATGGGCGTACCGACTCCGGCGCCCACACCGGAGTAACCCCCACCACCCCACGCGCGACCGACGCCTACGCATCCCGCCCGCGGGCCCGGGGGCCGGGAAGCCCATGGGCCCGCGGGGCCCGGAAACTCGGGCCCCCGCGAGGCCCGGGGGCCCGTGTGCTCGTTAGCGTCCGGGAACCTGCGGGGCCCGGAAGCCCGTGGGCCCGGAAACCCGCCGGGGCCTGGGGCCCGCCGGGGCCCGGAAACCCGTCGGGGGCTACGGGGTGGTCGGGGCCTCCGTGGCCGGGGTGGCCAGGGCCGGGTCCGGGGCTTCCTGGAAGTTGACCCGGCCCATGTGCCGGCTCATGGACTTCATCAGGCCCCACACGCCGATGGCGAGGGCCGCGAACACGATGAAGCCCAGGATTCCGGGGGTCACCTTGTTCTTGTCGAAGGTGTCGGCGGCCAGCGGAAGGAGCTGGGTGACTGCTGCCTGCGTAGCGCTCATAGCTACGCATTCTCCCGGATGCCCGCGAAGAGGTCGGACTCGGGGAGGGAAGTGTCGACGAGCGACTTCGCCAGCTCGTACTCCTCCGTGGGCCAGACCTCCTTCTGGATCTCCATGGGCACGCGGAACCAGCCGCCGTCGGGGTCGATCTGCGTGGCGTGCGCGATGAGCGCCTTGTCGCGGATCTCGAAGAAGTCGGCGCAGGGCACGTGGGTGGTCAGGGTCCGCTCCTTGCGCTCGAACTCCTTCCACCGCTCCAGCCACTCGCCGTAGGGGGATTCCAGGCCGCGCGCGAGGAGCGCCTCGTGCAGGGCGATGGTGCGCGGCTTGTTGAAGCCCTGGTTGTAGTAGAGCTTCTGCGGCTGGTACGCGGCGCCGTACTCGGCCTCCGGGAACTTCTCGGTGTCGGCCGCGCCGTCGAAGGCGACCATCGTGACCTTGTGGGTCATGATGTGGTCGGGGTGCGGGTAGCCGCCGTTCTCGTCGTAGGTGGTGATGACCTGCGGCTTGAAGGCGCGGATCTTCTTCACCAGCTCACCGGCGGCCTCCTCGACGTCCGCGAGCGCGAAGCAGCCCTCGGGCAGCGGGGGCAGCGGGTCGCCCTCGGGCAGGCCGGAGTCGACGTAGCCGAGCCACTCCTGCTCGATGCCGAGGATCTCGCGGGCCTCGTCCATCTCCTTGGCGCGGACCTCGTGGATGTTCTCCTCGATGTACTTGTCCCCCTGGAGCTTGGGGTTCAGCACGGAGCCGCGCTCACCGCCGGTGCAGGTCACCACCAGCACGGGGACGCCCTCGGACACGTACTTGGCCATGGTGGCCGCGCCCTTGCTCGACTCGTCGTCGGGGTGGGCGTGGACGGCCATCAGTCGAAGCTGCTCGGTCAAGACAGGATCCTCTGTGATTCGGCGCGGCGGACAACTTCTATAGTGACCGAATCGGGGGACGGAAAATTCCAGGGTGCCTCACCCTCCCCAGCGAGAGGAACGATCATGAGCGCGGTGCGCGAAGGGCTCCCCGAGGGCCGGTACGGCCGGTCGGCGGACGAGCGTGCGGACCGGAAGCTCAAGGTCGTCGGGTCGGTGCTCGGGGTCGGGCTGCTGGCCGTCGTCGGCTGGATCGGCTGGGACTACGTCGGCGGGCAGGCCGTCAGCGCCGAGGTGATCAAGTTCCAGATCGTGTCGGACTCCGAGGTCAAGGTGCACCTGGAGGTCCGCAAGGACGCCTCGGTCACCGGTGTCTGCACCCTCAGCTCCCAGGACAAGGAGCACGGCGAGGTGGGCCGGGCGGACTTCACCTTCGCGCAGCGCGCCGGGCGGGTGGACGAGATGGTGACGCTGAAGACCACCGGCCGGGCCACGATGATCGAGCTCGTCGGCTGCCAGGCGACGGCCTCCGCCGGCTGAACCGCTCCCGCGCCGTCCCGGCGACGCGCGGTGCAGGTCCCAGGGCATGATCGCCTGTCTGTTTAGCATGTGCACGCCACCCCCCGTGCCCTGTTGAGCCGACGGAAGAACCCCATGCGCTTCAAGCGGATCCTGACCGCGACCGCAGCCCTCGTCCCCCTGATCACCCTCGCCACCGCCTGCGAGGACCCGGACCGGGCGGCCCCGCGCCCCGCCGGTCCCGCCGCGGCCGGAGCGGCCCCGGCCCCGGCCGCTCCCGGGGGTACCGACCGCGCGCCGGCCTCACTGGCCGAGGTGCAGGCCTACCTCCAGAAGTTCACCTCCTGCGAACGCCTGGGCACGGACCCGAACGACTCCCGGCTGCCGGCCACCGACGACACGAAGGACGGGGACTGGGCCGTCACCGGCCGCGGCGTCTGCACGGACGTCAAACGGCACGGCGAGATCCTCATCTACCTGGTCTCGGACATGAAGACCTTCCAGCAGGCCTACTACGACCACACCATGAAGGAGATCGGCGAGGGCAACGGCGAGTTCGGGATCTTCAGCCGGACGATCGTCGGCAAGGGCTTCGTGGCCGTGCCGGCGAAGACCGGGACCGCCGTGGACCTGGTCGCCTCCGACCTGCGCGTCCTGACCTGCAACCCGGGCTTCTCCGTGCCGGCCGGCTACAAGAAGGAGAAGCCCCTGGTCGACCACTGCGGGCTCACCGACTTCGTCAGCAGCAAGGACGGCGAGGGCAGCCGAAACCTGGAGGTCCCGCACGACCCCTCCACCGAGGGCGCCGAGAAGCCGGGCCAGCCGGCCACCGGCAGCCTGGGCCTGGCCTCCGCGGGCAGCCTCGCCGAGCTGAAGAAGCTCGTCAGCCCGCACACGGTGGACTGCACGAGCATGGCCGTCACCGACGAGCACGTGGAGTCGATCGACTACCAGCCGGTCGTCGGACGCGAGGGCCCGCGCGCCTGGGGGGTCCGGGAGCGGGCGGTCTGCGGGCAGCTCGGCGGGGCGCAGCGCGCGCACGACCTGAACTGGCTGGACACCGTCAGTGACATGAAGACCCTCCAGAGCAGGGCCAAGGCGGCGCAGCTGGCCGACCTGGCGGACGACGGACGGCTGCGGGCCACCGCGAGCAAGCTGCTGGTGGGAACGGACGTGGCCGTGGAGTCCAACAACAAGGACGTGCGGTTCGGGCTCTACCAGCTGCAGTTCCTGTACCTGAACTGCGAGACCGGTTTCACCGCCCCGGCGGGCTACCGGCTGGAGCGGGCGCAGGTCGAGGGGTGCGTCCTGACCAATTTCGAACGCTGACACCACGGCGCCCCCGGCGGCGGCCACGGCCGGGCCGTCCGGACGGCGCATGACTCCCACGGGGTCAATGACACACTTCATACACAGGGTGTCCTCCCCCTTTTCTTCCCGAATTGTTAGGCTCGTGGTTTCGCCCGCCGCTGGCGGCCTTGTAGTCCCCTGTACCAACGAGGAGCACCCGTGACCCAGACGAGCGAGAGCGTCACCTGGCTGACCCAGGCGGCGTACGACCAGCTGAAGGCGGAGCTGGACTACCTCTCTGGTCCTGCCCGCACGGAGATCGCGATGAAGATCGCGGCCGCCCGGGAAGAGGGGGACCTCCGCGAGAACGGTGGTTACCACGCGGCCAAGGAGGAGCAGGGCAAGCAGGAGCTGCGCGTCCGCCAGCTCACCCAGCTCCTGGAGAACGCGAAGGTCGGGACCGCGCCCGCCGCGGAGGGTGTGGTCGCCCCCGGCACGCTGGTGACGATCGCGTTCGACGGCGACGAGGACGACACGCTGGAGTTCCTGCTGGCCTCCCGCGAGTACGCGTCCTCGGACTTCGAGACCTACTCGCCGCAGTCCCCGCTGGGCAGCGGCGTGATGGGCAAGAAGGTCGGCGAGGACGCCGAGTACGAGCTCCCGAACGGCAAGAAGGCGGCGGTCAGGATCCTGGCCGTCAAGCCCTTCACCGGCTGATCCGGCCCCTGCGCGCACGTGAGCCCCCTGCGGACCCGGTCCGCAGGGGGCTCACGCGTGTACGGGGCCGGGCGGGCGCCCGCCACCGCGGCTCCGGCGGTCGCCGAGCGGTACGTGCGGACCGGCACCGCGCTGCGCCGCGGGCGTGACCGCACCGCCTCGCGGCGCCCGCCCGCCCGCCTGCCCGCCCGCTGCCCCGGGCCCGCCCGCTGCCCCGGCCCGGCGCGTCAGCCGATGACCGTGTAGCCCGCGCCGTGCAGGGTGCGGGCGACCTGTGTGCAGTGCTCGGGCCCCTTGGTCTCCAGGTGCAGTTCCACCTCGACCTCGGTGAGCCCCAGGCGCGGGTCGGTGCGCACGTGGCTGACGTCCAGGACGTTGGCGTCCACCGTGGTCAGCACCCCCAGCAGGCCCGCCAGGGCGCCCGGCCGGTCGCTGACGCGCAGCCGCAGCGACAGGTACCGTCCGGCCGCCGCCATCCCGAACTGCAGGATCCGCTGGAGCAGCAGCGGGTCGATGTTGCCGCCCGACAGGACGGCGACGACCGGGCCGCCCCCGTAGCGCTCGGGCTCGCTCAGCAGGGCGGCCACCGGGCTGCAGCCGGCCGGCTCGACGACCAGCTTGGCCCGCTCCAGACAGAGCAGCAGGGCCGAGGAGAGGGCGTCCTCCGACACCGTCCGCACGTCGTCCAGCAGTTCCCCGATGATCGCGAAGGGGACGTCGCCGGGGCGGCCGACCTTGATGCCGTCCGCCATCGTCGTCGGGTGGTCGATGGACACCGGGTGCCCGGCCCGCAGCGAGGGCGGGTAGGCGGCCGCGCCCGCCGCCTGCACCCCGATGACCTTCACGTCCGGGCGCAGGGCCTTGACCGCGACGGCGACGCCGGCGGCGAGCCCGCCGCCGCCGATGCCGACGAGGATGGTGCGCACCTCGGGGCACTGCTCCAGGATCTCCAGGCCGACCGTGCCCTGGCCCGCGATGATGTCGCGGTGGTCGAAGGGGTGGATGAACACCGCCCCGGTGCGGTCCGCGTACTCCTGCGCCGCGGCGAGGGTCTCGTCGACGACCTGGCCGTGCAGGCGCACCTCCGCGCCGTACTCCTCGGTCGCGGCCACCTTCGGCAGCGGGGCGCCGACCGGCATGAACACGGTGGAGCGGACCCCGAGCAGGGAGGAGGCGAGGGCCACGCCCTGCGCGTGGTTGCCCGCGCTGGCGGCGACGACGCCCGCCGCGCGCTGTTCGGGGCGCAGGCCCGCGATGCGCACGTACGCGCCGCGCAGTTTGAAGGACCCGGTCCGCTGGAGGTTCTCGCACTTGAGGTGGACCGGGGAGCCGGTGAGGGCCGAGAGGTGCCGGCTGCCCTCCATCGCGGTCACCCGGGAGACGCCCGAGAGCATCTTCTGGGCCCCCCTGACGTCGTCGAGGATGACCTGCGGGACGGGACGGGGCACGCGGTAGTTCATGCGGCCAGTCTCGCAGCCCGCGGTCCTCCCGGCGCATGGGCGAAATCTCGCCATCCGGGACGACCGCGGGGCGCCCGGAGCCACGGGCCGTATCAGTTCTCGTACGCGGCGTACGAGCCGCCGTACAGCCGGTTACTCTGTCCCCCAACCTTGTCGGACCCAGCGAAGAGAGCCCACGGCCATGCCCTCCATCCCGGCCAGTTCCGACCTGCCCGCGGCGGCCGAAGCGCCCGCCGGATCCGGTCTCCTCGACGCGCTCCAGCACCAGGTGGCCGTCTTCGCCCGGCGGGCCGAGCAGACCCGCCTGGGCGGCGTCGGCCAGGCCCGCAACTCGATGGACCGGGCCGCGTACCTGCTGCTGAACCGGCTCGACCTGGAGGGCCCGATGGGCGTGAAGGCGCTGGCGGGCGGGATGGGCATCGACTCGTCCACCGTGACCCGGCAGGTCGCCCCGCTCGTCGACACCGGCCTGGTCAAGCGGACCTCGCACCCCGAGGACGGCCGGGCCGTCGTGCTCGCGCTGTCGGCGCGGGGCCTGGCGCGGCTGGAGGAGGTCCGCTCCTCGCGGCGCGAGCTGATGGCGCGGGTGACCGAGGGGTGGGCGGAGGAGGAGCGCGAGGCCTTCACCACGCTGCTGACCCGCTTCAACCTGTCGCTGTCGGAGCTGATGGCCGCGGCGGCCGAGGGCGGCCCGGCCTCCTGAACCGGCGCCCGAGCACCGCCGGGGCCGCCCGCGCGGCGGACTCCCCGATCCGGCGGCGTCCGACCCCTTGACCGGGGTGGTGGCACCGGCCCCACCATGGGTGCCGTGGACCGGCGTTCGGGGCGCGACCCGGAGTTCGAGGCCTTCGTCGCGGGCGCGGCGGGGCGGCTCCTGCACGTCGCGGTCCTGCTGACGGCCGAACCCCTGTACGGAGCACCGGCCGGGGCCTCCGGCGGGGCGTCCGGCCCGACGCCCGCGTCCACGGCCGCGCCCGCCGCCCGCCGGATCCTGGCCGGCGCGCTGGCCCGTACGTACGCGCACTGGGAGCGGCTGCGCGGCGACGACCCGTACGACCACACCCGCCAGGAGCTGTGCGCCGCGTACGCCCGCACCGCCCGGCGGCTGCCCCCGGGCACGGGGGTGCTCGCCCGCCTGGGCCCGCTGGAGCGGCTCGTCCTGGTGATGCGGGTCTACGAGGGCGTCGCCGAGGAGGTCACGGCCGCGCAGCTGGGGCTGACGCCGGAGCGGGTCGAGGCCGTCTGCAACCGGGCGGTGGCCACCATGCGGGCCCCCGCGCAGGAGGCCGCATGAGCCCCTTCGACCGTAAGGAAGCCCAGGTCAGGGCGCTGCTGGAGGGACCGCACCCGGCGGTCCCGGCCGGTCTGGCGGCGGCTGCGGCGGCGCACGGCCGGCGGATGCTGCGCCGCCGCCGGGCGCTGCGCCGGTTCGGCTGGACGGTGCTCTGCGCGGCGGCGCTGGCCTTCGCGGTGTGGGCGGCGCTCACCCACCCCTGGGTCACTCCGCCCGCCGACGTGTCGCCGCCCCTGGAGGGCTGGTAGGCCTCCGGGGGCGGCGGGCAGCGACGGCACCGGGGCCGGGGGCCCCGGGACGGGCCTAGCCCAGGGCCTGGGTGAGGTCCGCGATGAGGTCGTCGGCGTTCTCGATGCCGACGGAGACGCGGATCAGGTCCGCCGGGACCTCCAGGGCCGAGCCGGCCACCGAGGCGTGGGTCATCCGGCCCGGGTGCTCGATGAGGGACTCGACGCCGCCGAGGGACTCCGCCAGGGTGAAGATCCTGGTCCGGCCGCAGACCGCGACGGCCTCCTCCTCGCCGCCGGCGACCTGGAAGGAGACCATGCCGCCGAAGTTGCGCATCTGCTTGGCGGCGATCTCGTGGCCCGGGTGCTCGGGCAGGCCCGGGTAGAGGACCTTGGTGACCTTCGGGTGGCGCTTGAGCACCTCGACGATCTTCGCGGCGTTCTCCGCGTGCCGGTCCATGCGCACGGCGAGGGTCTTGATGCCGCGCAGCACGACCCAGGAGTCGAAGGGCCCGGCGACCGCGCCCATCGCGTTCTGGTGGTAGGCGAGTTCCTCGCCGAGGGCCTCGTCGGCGGTGACGAGGGCGCCGCCGACGACGTCGGAGTGGCCGCCCATGTACTTGGTCAGCGAGTGCACGACCACGTCGGCGCCGAGCGCCAGGGGCTGCTGGAGGTAGGGGGACGCGAAGGTGTTGTCCACGACCAGCTTGGCGCCCGCCGAGCGCGCGATGTCGGCGATCATCGCGATGTCGGTGATGCCGAGCAGCGGGTTCGAGGGGGTCTCGACCCAGATGAGCTTGGTCTTGGGGGTCAGGGCCGCCCGCACGGAGTCCGCGTCGGAGGTGTCGGCCACCGACCACTCCACGCCCCAGCGGGAGACGACCTTCGCGAAGAGGCGGAAGGTGCCGCCGTAGGCGTCGTTGGGGATGACCACGTGGTCGCCCGGGGAGAGGAGCGTGCGCAGCAGGCAGTCCTCGGCGGCGAGCCCGGACGCGAAGGCGAGGCCGCGCCGGCCGCCCTCCAGCGCCGCGAGGTTCTCCTCCAGGGCGGTACGGGTGGGGTTGCCGCTGCGGCTGTACTCGTAGCCTTCGCGCAGTCCGCCCACACCGTCCTGCTTGTACGTGGACACCTGGTAGATCGGGGGCACGACCGCGCCGGTCCGCGGGTCCGCCGTGTTGCCCGCGTGGATCGCGCGGGTCTCGAAGCTCTGGTGCTCGTGGCTGTCGTCGCTCATGGGGCAGATGCTATGCCCCGTCCGGGCCGCGGTCCTCTTCCGGCCTGACGGTGCGCCGACGGGACGCTGACCGCGGCGGGCCCGGGGGCATTCGCGTTTCCCCCGCCCCGTCTGGTTCGCTGGAGGACATGCAGATGATCTGGGTCCTGATGGGGCTCGCCCTGGTTGCGGCCATGACGTTCCAGTTCGTACGGGCCAGGCGCGGCGGTGGCGGCCCGCGGCTGGTCGCGCCCGGCAGCCCCGACGCCGCCGACCCCGCGGACTACGGCTTCGCGCGCCAGGAGGACCTGGACATCCGGGTGCCGGGGCCGGACCGGGACCTGATGGACGCGCTGGAGAACGTCCAGCGCACCGGCAGCTGGAAGGCCGCCTCGGCGCTGCTCGGCGGCACCCCCAAGGACGGCGAACGGCGCTGGCAGCGGGTGCAGGCCTTCGGCGGGGCCGCGGCGCTGGAGCTCGTGCGCCAGCCCGGGACCGGCGCGATGTGGCTCAAGGCGTGGCGGCTGGAGCAGGAGAAGGACCCGGGCGGCGCGCAGGTGCACGCGGAGCTGCTGGTGCAGCAGGCGTGGCGGCATTCGGGCGGGGTGGGCGCCGACGACCACCGGATCATCCTGGAGGAGGCCCGCGACGCCTGCCGCAAGGCGGCCCTGCTGGCCCCGGGCGACCCGGTCCCCTTCATCACGGAGCTGGCGGTCGCGCGGGCGCTGGGCTACTCGGAGGCCGAGTTCGACGCGCTGTGGGCCAAGGTGATGGACGTGGCCCCCACGCACATGGGCGCGCACCTGGCGGCCCTGCACTACTGGTGCGAGAAGTGGCACGGTTCGCGCGAGAAGGCCGACGCCTTCTCCCACGCGGCGGCGGCCCGCGCGCCGCAGGGCTCGCTCCTGGCGGCGCTCCCGCTGTTCGCGGTGTACGAGCACCTGCCCGAGGTGGTCCTGGTGAACAGCTTCTGGCAGAGCGCCGTCGTCACGCGGGCGGTGGAGGGCGCGCTGTACGCGGTGCACTCGGCGCGGCCCGACGACCCGATGCTGGCGCACGTACGGCACCTGCTGCTGCTGTTCCTGGTGAACATGGAGCGGTGGGCGGAGGCGATGGAGCAGGTCCGGCACGTGGACGGCTGCGTGGGCGCGCTGCCCTGGTCGGCCTCCCCCGACCCGGCGGCCTCGTACGCGGTCTGCCGGGCGATGGCGGTGGCCGGCTACGAGGCCAACGGCGGCTCCCCGGCGACGCTCCCGCACTGAGCGGGCGGGCCGCCCACCCCCGTCACCAGGAAGGATCCCCCGACAATAAGGTTGCCGTAAGTGAGCACCGGGCCGCATGATGCGGCGGTGGTGGCGCGGGGACGCATGCGCGCCAGGCACTTCTGCACCGCTTTTCATCCCGTGGGGGGATCTGTCCATATGGGCGCTTCACTGCGCGCCTTGCGCGCGCTCGTCCTGCTGTCCGGCTTCTATCTGCTCGGCGTGGTCCTGCTGGCCGTCCTGGCCGGCCTCGACTACGCCGCCTTCACGGCCGGCCTGCACGGCCCGGCCCTGTTCAAGCTCGCCATCGTCTCCGTGGTCCTCGCCGTCCCGATCGTGCGCGGCATGCTCATGCTGCGCACCCCCAAGGGCGAGCCGCCGGCCGGCGTACCGGTCACCGAGGCGCAGGAGCCGCAGCTCTGGCAGACGGTCCGTGACACGGCACGGCAGGTGGGCACCCGCGCCCCGGACGAGATCGTGCTGATCGGCGAGGTCAACGCCGCCGTCAGCGAGGACGCCCGCCTGCTCGGGCTGCGGGCCGGCACCCGCCGCCTCTACGTCGGCCTGCCCCTGATGGCCGGCCTGGACGAGATGCAGCTGCGCGCCGTACTCGCCCACGAGATGGGCCACTACGCCAACCTCGACACCCGCCTCACCCCGCTGATCGCCCGCGGCCGCGCCCAACTGATCCGCACGATCGGCCACTTCCACGAGCGCGCGGACCACAAGGTGGCCACCGAGCGCGCGAAGCAGGAGAAGAAGGCCGAGGTGCGGATCGCCAAGGGCAAGAAAGCCAAGGCCGTCGACACCACGGGCCAGGGCGCGCTGTACCGCGGCATGGCCAGGATCTACACGGCGTACGGCAAGCTCTACATGCGCGCCACCCTCTCCTCGGCCCGCCGCCAGGAGCTCGCCGCCGACCTCGCCTCGGTGCGGGTCGCCGGCCGCGACTCCACCGCCTCCGCGCTGCGCGAACTGAACGCCCTCGACTCGGCGCACGACTTCTACATGGGCTCCTACGCCACCCTCGGCGTCGGCGCCGGGCTGCTGCCCCGCCCCGGCGAGGTCTTCGGCGGCCTGCGCAGGCTGCTCGACGCCCGCTCGGACGAGCTGGAGGACCTGCGCCGGGAGCTGTCCACCGAGCCCACCTCCCCGTACGACTCCCACCCGGCGCTCGCCGAGCGCGTGGCCCGCATCGAGGCCCTGCCGGACGACGGCCGCGCCGGCCAGGCGGCCCGTCCGGCCCTGGAACTGCTCTCCGCCCCCGGGGACGCGCTGGCCACCCTGGAACAGGCGGTCCTCACCCCGCAGGCCCTCGCGCTGGAGCGGGTGGACTGGGACGACCTCGTCCACACGTCGATGACCCACTACGTCGGCCAGGGCGCGCAGGACGTCCGCGAGGCCCTCACCGCCGAGGGCGCGGGCCCGGAGCTCGCCACCCTGCTGGACGCCGTCGACGCCGACCCGGCGGTGCGCTGGCGGATCACCGACCGCTTCCCGAAGTCGGAGCAGGCGAGTGCCGCCACCGGCCGCGCGGCCCGCGAGTTCGCCCGCCCGGTCCTGCGGCGCGCCCTGAGCCAGCTGGTCACCGCCGACCTGACGGCCCGCGGCGCCGCACGCTGGCAGCTGTCCTGGTCGGAGTCGGCCACCCTGCGCTACGCCTCGGAAGACTTCGAGGAGCGCCTCGGCCTGGCCCTGGACGCGGCCGTGGCGGACCTGCCCGATACCGAACCCCTGCGGAAGCTGGTGCTCGCCCCGTGATCGGACTCGTCATCCTCGCCGTCATGCTGCTCGGCGGCGGCTTCAAGTGGGCCAAGGCCCGCCGGGGCGCCGGCAAGCGGGAGGAGAGCGGCCACGGCGGCGCCGCCGCCCGGGCCGCCGTCGAGCGGGGCTTCGTACCCGCCGACCGGCTGGACACGGAACACCGGGCCCCGGTGACCGCCGACGAGCGGGCCGCCGTGGCCGCCGCCGGGACGGGCGACTGGCAGGCCTGCGCCGCCTGGCTGGAGGCGGCCGGAAAGGACTGGGACGAGCGCATCCGGCGCGTCCAGGTCCTGTCCGAACTGGCCGCGGTCGAGGACCAGTGGCTGCTCGCCTGGCGGTCGGCAAAGCCTCAGGACCCGACGGCCGCGGTGGTGCACGCCGACACCGCGGTGCAGGTGGCGTGGAACGTCCGCGGGTCGCTGAGCGCGAGCCAGACCACGCAGGAGCAGTTCCGGATCTTCCACCGGCTCATCGCGCAGGCGCAGGAGGCCGCGCACGAGGCGCAGCGCCTCGCCGATCCGGCCGACCCGGTCCCGTACATGGTCGAGCAGCCGATCGCCATGGCCCTGGGGTACTCGCACGAGCGGTACCGGGAGCTGTGGACGCAGATCACCGAGCGCGACCCGAAGGTGCTGGCGGCCCACACGGGCGCGCTCCAGTACTGGTGCCGCAAGTGGCGCGGCTCGCACGAGGAGGCCCGGGAGTTCGCGCGGGCCTCGGCGGCCGCGGGCGGGCCGGGCGACCTGCTGACGCTGCTGCCGCTGTACGCGCACCTGGAGCAGGAAATGGCCACCGGGGACGCGGACCCGGACGTCTACTACAAGCAGCCGGAGGTCGTCGCGGCCGCGGACGCGGCGCTGGCGGACCTGGCGGCGGCCCGGCCCGACGACCCGCGGGCGGGACGGCTGCGGCACGTGCTGGCGTGGGTCCTGTACTGGCAGGACCGGTACGAGGAGGCGCTGGAGCAGTTCCGGATCGTCGACGGGTACATCGGCGCGGCGCCGTGGACGTACGTGGCGGACCGCAAGGCCCGCTACCTCCGGGTGCGGGACTACTGCGTGAGCCGGGTGCCGGAGAAGGCGTAGCGCCCGCGGCGTGGCGCAAGGAAGGGGCCGGCCGGGGAATCCCGGCCGGCCCCGTTCCGTTGTCCCTTCCACAAGAAGGGAATCGATTCCATGTTCTCGTACCGTCGCACGCCCGAGCTGCCCACCCGCGAGGAGGCCCTCAAGGGCCGCCCGCACCCGCAGTTCTCCCTGCCCGAGCGCCACACGGTCCTCGGCAACCCGCTCGCCGGCCCCTACCCCGCGCACCTGGAGGTCGCCGACTTCGGCCTCGGCTGCTTCTGGGGCGCGGAGCGCAAGTTCTGGCAGACCCCGGGGGTGTGGACCACCCTGGCCGGCTACCAGGGCGGCTACACCGAGAACCCGGAGTACGAGGAGGTGTGCTCGGGCCGGACCGGCCACACCGAGGTCGTCCGCGTGGTCTTCGACCCGGCACTCGTCTCCTACGAGACCCTCCTGAAGCTGTTCTGGGAGTCCCACGACCCCACCCAGGGCTTCCGCCAGGGCAACGACGTCGGCACCCAGTACCGCTCGGCGCTCTACACCCACTCCCCCGCCCAGCAGGCCACGGCGGAGGCCTCCCGCGCCGCCTACCAGGAGGTCCTGACGGCCTCGGGCTACGGCGAGATCACCACGGCCGTCCTCCCGGCGGCGGAGCGCCCCTTCTGGCCGGCGGAGCCGTACCACCAGCAGTACCTCGACAAGAACCCCGCGGGCTACTGCGGCATCGGCGGCACGGGCGTCTCCTGCCCGATCGGCATCGCCGCGGCGCCCGGCGAGTGAGCGTCCCCCTCGCCGACCCCGCGCACGAGCGGCTCGCCCGGCTCTGGCAGGGGCAACGGCCCCCCGGGCCGTGGCTGCCGTGGGACCTGAAGGGCGTGTACCAGGACCGCTGGGTGCGCTTCCACAGCCTGCCGGAGTCCAAGCGCTACCCGGAGGACGAGGCCGAGTACGCCGTCGTCCTCGACCGGTACAACACGGTCCTCGACGAGCTCTTCGCGGGCGGCGAGGTGTACGTGGTGTCGCTCGACTGGGCCGACCCGGCCGAGCCGACGCAGTGGTCGCACCACCGCCGTGCCCTCCATCCGCAGGGCACGGTGTGGACCACCCTGGACGAGACCGACGACCCGGATCCGGAGTACCACAACCGCTGGTACTTCTACGCCGACCGCCGCCCCTGGCAGCGCGGCTGCGCCGACGCGCTGCTGCGCGCCGTCGCCGACGACGCCCTGTCCGGCGTCTTCTTCACGGACCCGGACCTCACCCGCATCCACCACCCGTACGACGGCGGCGCCGACGTCATCCTCCCCACCCCCAAGGAACGCGACCACCTGCGCGACCGGCACGCCTCCTGGCTGTCCGAGCACCCGCGGGGCCTGTGACCGCCGCCGGTGCGGCGGCGGTCAGCGGACCGTGACGTGGGCGCGGGCCCAGGAGGTGTGGTCGAAGGCGGAGTTGCCGTTCGCGTCCTCGACCAGGAGGTGGAGGAGGCGGACGCCGCGGACGTCAAGGTCCAGGGCCACCGGGCCGGTGGCCGCGGTCAGCGTGCCGGTCGTGAGGAGGGTGCGGCCGTCGGCGCGGACCACGGCGCGGGTGGCGCCGGCCGCCGACTGGTTCTTCGAGAAGTCGTCGATGCCGACCAGCGCCGTGAAGCGGTCCGCGCGGCCGCCCAGGTGGTAGACGACCTCCGACGGGGCGTGCACGCCCAGGCCCTTGGGGTACGTGACGCCGCCGAAGGCGATCGGGGTGCCGTCGCCCGCCTCCTTGCGGCCGTTGGAGCGGTCCCGTTCGACGGGGCCCCAGCCGTTGGCGGCCGATACCCAGGGCAGGTCGCTGAGGTAGGAGTCGGCCGTGGGCGGGGCCGGGAGGGGGGTGAAGCGGGTCGCGGCCGTGAAGCGGAACTCCGAGGTGGTCGCGGTGGCGCTCACCGGACCGGCCGCCGTCCCGGGGGCGGTGACCGTCCAGACCGTGGTCAGCGTGGCCCCCGGGGCCAGGGAGGCCGCCGTGGCCGGGCCGGCGGGGACCGCCGTCCAGCCCGCCGGGACGGCCGGCTCGACGCGTACGTCCGTCCAGGCGCGGGCGGTGCCGTTGGCCAGCCGGGTGGTGAGGGTGACCCCGTCCGAGGTCAGCGTCAGGCCCCAGGCGCGGCGCGGGTAGGCGTCCGCCCAGGAGGACCGCAGCAGGGTGGTCAGGGAGGCGACCACCGAGGGGTTGGCCGCCGCCACGTCGTGCTGCTCCCCGGGGTCCGCCGCGAGGTCGTAGAGCTCGAACTGCCACTGCGCGTCGGGGACCGAGCGGTCCCGTGCCGGGGCGAACCGTACGCCCTTCCAGCGGTCCTGGCGGACCGCCTCCGCCACCCGCTTCGCCCGGCCCGCGTCCTGCGCGTTGGCGCGGGCGGTGACTCCCTGCTCGTCCCGGTACCAGTACAGGTGCCCGTGGAGCGGGGCGAGCGCGGGCGTGCCGGCGAGGACCGGGGCGGCGGAGAGGCCGTCGGTGTCCGAGGGGGCGGGGGCGCCCGCCAGGTCGGCGAGGGTGGGCAGGAGGTCGTAGAGGGGGGTGGGGCGGGAGCTGGTGGTGCCCGCCGCGATCCGCCCGGGGGCCCAGGCGATCAGCGGGACCCGTACGCCGCCCTCGTAGAGGTTGCGCTTGTAGCCGCGCAGCGGGCCGTTGGCGTCGAACAGGTCGGGGTCCACCCCGCCCTCCTCGTGCGGGCCGTTGTCCGAGGCCACCAGCACCACCGTGCGCTCCGCGATCCCGTGCGCCCGCAGCCGGTCCACGACCGCGCCGACCTGCGCGTCGAGGAGGCTGATCTGGGCCGCGTGCGCCTTGTTGGACGCCGACCAGCTCCGGGAGGCGTACGGGCCGACGTCGGGGATGTCGCTGGGCGCGTGCGGGAGGTTGGGGGTGAGGAAGAGCAGGAACGGGTCGGGGCCCGCGGCGTGCGCGTCGATGAAGTCCAGGGCGCGGGCGGCGATGGTCTCGGGGGCGAAGGTGCCCGCCGCCACCGGTTCCTTGGCGGCGTTGTGCCAGAGGTAGGCGGGGTAGTACTCGTGGGCGTGCCCGTGGTCGATGTACCCGTAGAACTCCTCGAAGCCGCGCGCCCCCGGGTGGCTGGGCTGGTCGGCGGCCTCGGGGCCGAAGCCCCACTTGCCGAACAGGCCCGTGCGGTAGCCGCGTGCGCGCAGCACTTCCGCGACGGTGGTGTCCCCGTCGCGCAGGGCGCCCTGGCCGCCGCTGTCGGGGTTGGCCCGGACGGCGGCGTGGCCGGTGTGCAGGCCGGTCAGGAGCGCGGCGCGGGAGGGGGCGCAGACGGCGGCCGCGGCGTAGGCGTCGGTGAAGCGCAGGCCCTCGGCGGCGAGGCGGTCGATGCGCGGGGTGGTGATCAGCTTCTGGCCGTACGCGCCGAGGTCTCCGTAGCCCAGGTCGTCGGCCAGGACCACCACGAGGTTCGGGGGCCGCTGCGCGGCGCCCTCGGCGCCCTCGGCGGCGGCGGCCGGCGCGGCCACCGGGAGCTGGGGCAGGGCCGCGAGGCCGGCGGCGGCCGCGGACCCGGCGAGGAAGTGACGGCGGCTGGGCATCTCGAACTCCAGGGCTGCGGACGGTCGGTGACCAGATCATCGGCAGCGGGGGTCCGTGAGGGCCATGCACGGGGCATGAAGAACGTGTGACACCGGCCCCCGCCGTGCGGCGGGGGCCGGTGTCACCGTGGGACCGTGCGTCAGATCGTCGCGGCGTCGATGACGAAGCGGTAGCGGACGTCGCTGGCCAGCACCCGCTCGTACGCCTCGTTGACCTGCTCGGCGGCGATCACCTCGATCTCCGAGCCCAGCCCGTGCTCGGCGCAGAAGTCCAGCATCTCCTGGGTCTCGGCGATGCCGCCGATCATCGATCCGGCGAGGGTCTTGCGGCCGCCGATGACGGAGAACAGGTTCAGCGCGACCGGCTCCTCCGGGGCGCCGACGTTCACGAACGCGCCGTCGACCTTCAGCAGGCGCAGGTACGCGTCCAGCGGGAGCGGTGCCGAGACGGTGGAGACGATCAGGTCGAAGCTCCCGGCCAGCTTCTCGAAGGTGGTCTCGTCGCTGGTCGCGTAGTAGTGGGAGGCGCCCAGCCGCAGGCCGTCCTCCTTCTTGCGCAGGCTCTGCGACAGGACGGTGACCTCCGCGCCGAGCGCGTGGGCGATCTTCACGCCCATGTGGCCGAGGCCGCCGAGGCCGACGACGGCGACCTTCTTGCCGGGGCCCGCCTGCCAGTGGCGCAGCGGGGAGTACAGGGTGATGCCGGCGCACAGCAGCGGCGCGGCGACGTCGAGGGCGAGGCCGTCGGGGATGCGGACGGTGTAGTTCTCGTCGACGACGATGTGGGTGGAGTAACCGCCGTACGTGGGCTGGCCGTTCTTGTCGAGGGCGTTGTACGTGCCGGTGATGCCCTTGGCGCAGTACTGCTCCTGGTCGGCCAGGCACTGCTCGCACTCCCGGCAGCTGTCGACGATGCAGCCGACGCCCACGCGGTCCCCGACCGCGAACCGGGTGACGCCCGGGCCGACTTCGGCGACGACGCCGGCGATCTCGTGGCCCGGGACCATCGGGAAGATGCCCTCGCCCCAGCCGTCGCGGGCCTGGTGGATGTCGGAGTGGCAGATGCCGGAGTACTTGATGTCGATGAGGACGTCGTGCTCGCCCACCGGGCGGCGCGGCACGGTGGTGCGCTCCAGCGGGGCCTTGGGGGCGGGGGCGGCGTAGGCGGCGACCTGGGTGACGGACATGGGGGTGCTCTCTCCTCGGACGAGGACGCCGGTCCGGCCCGGTCGGGGCCGGGCGGTGGCGTCCGTGCTGCGATGGGAACCACGATGCCGTGCCGCGGGCGGCCCACCCAGCCCCCTGCGGAACCTAGGACTGGCGAGCCTACCCCTGGCGGGGTCAGGCTCAGCCCCGCGCCGGGACCTCCCGACGGGGATACTTTCGGTATGGACCACCTTGATCAGCGTGCCGAACTGGGAGAGTTCCTGCGCAGCCGCCGGGCCCGTCTGCGCCCCGACGACGTGGGGCTGCCCGACTACGGGCGCCACCGCCGGGTGCCCGGGCTGCGCCGCGAGGAGCTGGCCCAGCTGGCCGGGGTGTCGGTGGCGTACTACACGCGCCTGGAGCAGGGCCACGGCCAGAACGTGTCCGCCGAGGTGCTGGACGCCATCGCGCGGGCGCTGCGCCTGGACGGCACGGAGTCGGCGCACCTGAACCACCTGGCGAGCCCGCGCATCCGCAACCGGCGCAGCCGGGCCCGGCGCCCGCAGCAGGTGCGGCCGGGGCTGCGGTCGCTGCTGGAGGCGATGGACGGGGTGCCGGCGTACCTGGTGGGGCGGCGGCAGGACGTCATCGGCTGGAACCCGCTCGCCGCGGCCGTCTTCGGGGACTTCGGGGCGATGCCGCCGGCCGAGCGGAACCTGGTGCGGCTGGTGTTCCTGGACCCGGCCACGGCGGAGCTGTACGCGGAGTGGGAGTGCAGGGCGTGCGAGGTGGTCAGCAACCTGCGCATGTACGCCGGACAGTTCCCGGACGACGAGCAGCTCTCCGCGCTCGTGGGGGAGCTGTCGGTGAAGAACGAGGAGTTCCGGCGGCTGTGGGCGGCGCACACGGTGGCGGACAACAAGACGCACGGGGTGAAGCGGCTGCGGCACCCGCTGGTGGGTGAGCTGTCGCTGTCCTTCGAGACGCTGACGCTGCCCGACGACCCGGCGCAGTTCCTGGTCACCTACCACGCCGAGCCGGGGTCGCCGTCGGCGGACGCGCTGCGGATGCTGTCGTCCTGGACGGCTCCCTCCCCGGCCGCCGCACCGCCGGCATCCCCGTCGCCGCCTTCGTCGGCTTCCGCTCAGACCTCCGCGTCCGCGTCCGCCGAGCAGCAGGGCTGACGGGCCGGGCGTCAGAGCGGCGCGGACGTCAGAGCGGCGCCGGCGTCACAGCTTGAGCTGGAAGAGCCCCGCGTCGCGTTCGTGCCGGTAGCCGAGGGCCTCGTTCACGGCGCGCATCGGGGCGTTCTCGTCGGCCACGGTGGTGGCGATGCGGCGCAGCCCCGGGTGGCGGGCGGCGGCCTCGCCGAGCATCCGCAGCTTCACCGCCCGTCCCAGGCCGTGTCCCCGGTGCGCCGGGACGACGACGGTGTCGTACTGGAGGGCGCGGGTGCCCTGCGGGTCCGGCAGCACGAGCACGGTGTACGCGGCGACCTCCCCGGCGGGGGTGACGGCCGCGACGACGGTGATCTCCCCGCCCCGGTCCAGGACCAGCTGCTGCGCGGCGCGCACCCGCTCGGGCGTCCAGGTCAGGAACTGCTCGTCGCTGTCCCCGCTCGGGGCGTCCTCCATCGCCGCGTGGGCGACGGCGGTGGCCTGGGCCCAGGCGTCGGGGACCAGGCCGGGCCAGGTCAGGAGCTCGTAGCCGGGGGTGTCGGGGACCTCGGGGGCGGCCTGCGGCACTTCCTGGACGTACCAGCCGATCGGCAGCACGTTCTCGAAGCCGAGGGACTCGGCGAAGGCCTGCCCGGGGCCTCCGGTGTCGGCGATGGTGGCGACGGAGGTGCGGCCCTGCTCCCGCAGCTCCTCGCGGATGCGCTGCCACAGGGCCGTGCCCACCCCGTGCCGGCGCGCGTCGGGCCGTACGGTCAGCTCCTCCAGGAACGCGGTGTGCGTGTTGCCGGGCTCGGTGAAGAGCAGCAGGGCCGCGTGCCCGTCGCCGTCCTCGGTGACCCAGTGCCGCAGGCGGCCGCGGGCGGGTTCCACCCGCAGCCGCCCGGCGGCCTCCACCCGGGCGGGCGGCGGCAGGCCGGGCAGGGCCGCGGCGTCGGCGGCGTGCGCGGCGACCTGGACCGCCCACCAGGCGTCCACCTCGTCGTCGGTCGGGGGCACGGACAGCATGTGGATCTTCGTCATACCCGGACCTTAAGCCGTGCCCCACCGGGGGGGTCAGGGGTTTTCGGTGATGGTCACCCGGCCGTGCCGGATGGTCGCCAGGCGGGGCGCCCGGCGGGCGAGCGCGCTGTCGTGGGTGACCATCACGAAGGTCAGGCCGTGTTCCTTCCAGAGCCCTTCCAGCAGGTCCATGATCTCGTCGCGCATGGATTCGTCGAGGTTGCCGGTGGGCTCGTCGGCGAGCAGCACCTTGGGCTTCTTGACGAGGGCCCGCGCGATGGCGACGCGCTGCTGCTGGCCGCCGGACATCTCGCCGGGCAGGTGGCCCATGCGTTCGCCCAGCCCCACCGACTCCAGGGCCTCGGCGGCCCGTGCGCGCCGCTCGCCGGCCTTCGGTCCGAGGGGGACGAGGGCCGTCTCGACGTTCTCCTGGGCGGTGAGCGTCGGGATGAGGTTGAAGGACTGGAAGACGAAGCCGATGCTCTCGGCGCGGACCCGGGTCAGGCGGGCCTCGGAGACGGTGGCCAGGTCGAGTCCGTCGAGGACGACCTGTCCCGCCGTGGGGCGGTCGAGCGCGCCGAGCATCTGGAGCAGGGTGGACTTGCCGCCGCCGGTGGGGCCCTGGATGACGAGCCGGCCGCCGTCCTCGATGGTCAGGTCGACGCCGGCGAGCGCGTCGATGGTTTCCTTGCCGCGCCGGTAGCGCTTGGTGACTCCGGTGAGCTGGTACATCTGGTTCCCTCGGTTGCTGTGGAGGTACGCGGCCACGTGCGTGGCCCGTACGGACGGGCGCGGACCCGGCGGGGGGGGCCGCCGTACGGGCTACTCGACGCGGCGCAGGGCGTCCGCGGGCCGCAGCCGCGAGGCGCGCCAGCCGCCGAAGCCGCCCGCGACGAGTCCTCCGGCCACCGCGAGGGCGACGGCCAGGCCGATGGTGGCGAGCGAGACGGGAGCGGTGAGCGCCACGTCCACGGCCTTGCCGGCCGTGTGGCGGGCGGCGCCGAACATCCGGCCCCCGCCCCCGGGACCGCCCGCGCCGCGGCCGCCGCCGCCCGCGAGGTGCGCGGTGAGGCTGGGGCTGATCGCGGTGATCGCGTACGCGGCGGCGAGTCCGACGCCGATCCCGAGGACCCCGCCGATCAGACCGTTGACCAGGGCCTCTCCGGCGACCTGGCGGGTGACGCGGCCGCTCTTCCAGCCGAGTGCCTTGAGGGTGCCGAACTCCCTGACCCGGCGGGAGACGGCGGAGGAGGTGAGCAGTCCGGCGACGAGGAAGGCGGCGGCGAGGACGGCGTAGGAGAGCCACGTGCCGACGGTGGAGGCCAGCGAGGAGGCCGTGGAGAGGGAGCCGGAGACGGTGTCGGCGAGGTCGGCGGAGGTGGTGACGGTGGTGTCGGGGACGTTCTTCTGGATGGCCTGCTTGACGGAGCCGATGGCCTGGGAGTCCTTGGCCTGGACGTAGACCGTGGTGATCTTGTCGGCGGTCCCGGCGAGGGTCTGGGCCTGCTTGAGCGGGACGTAGACGTTGGCGGTGGCGTCGCCGCTGTCGGCGGTGGCGATGCCGATGACCTTGAACGGGGTGTTCTTGATGGTCAGCGTGGAGTCCACGGCGAGCTTGTTCTGGGTGGCGTAGGCGCTGTCCACGACGGCGACGGCGGTGTCGGCCTCGCCTGTCTGGAATCCGCGACCGGAGGTGATCTTGGAGGTGGTGAGCGGGCCGAGCGCGGGGTGCGCCACGTCCGCGCCGTAGACGGAGAAGGAGTTGACGTCGAAGTTGGCGCCGCCGCCCTCGACCGTCCCGCCCTGGCCGCCGCCCGCACCGCCCGCGCCGCCGGCGCCGCCCCGGCCTCCGCCGGTGCCCTTGCCGCCCTGGGCGCCGCGGAACTCGCCGCGCTTGAACTGGCCGTTGACCTTCATCACCTGGAGGCTGAGGCCGCCCACCGCCTGCGCGACCCCGTCCTGGCCGGACACCTTGCCGACCGTGGCCGCGTCGAGGGTCTGGAAGCCCTGCGGCATCACGATGTCGTGGCTCTGCTCGGCGTCCGCGTTGGCGTCGCCCTCGCCCTTGGCGTCGAACTGGAAGCGGGGCCTGGAGGGTTGTCCGTTCTCGCCCGGCGGGGTCTGCGCCTTGGTGACGGTCATGTCCGTGCCGAGGCCGTAGAGCGACTGGAGGACCTTGTCCTGGGCGGCGCTCATGCCCGCCGAGACGGAGGTGACCACGATGACGAGGGCGATGCCGAGCGCGAGCCCGGAGGCGACGACGAACGCGGCCTTCCGGCGGCGGCGCAACTCGCGCCGGAGGTAGGTGAAGAACATGCGGCCGAAAGTAGGCGGGTGCTCTGATGGCCGGATAAGTCCAGGGTAAGAGTCCGATGAGAAGAAAAGACGGACGGCGGGGAGCCCGTGTGGGGCTCCCCGCCGTCCGTCTCTACGCCTGTGGGGTCGGTCCGGCTCAGGCCGAGGGACCGGCCTTCCACTCGGCCCAGCTCATGTTCCAGCCGTTGAGGCCGTTGTCGGGCTTGATGGTCTTGTCCGGGGAGTTCGTCACGGTGACCACGTCGCCGATGAGCGAGTTGTCGAAGAACCAGGCACCGGCGGTGTCCGGGTCGTTGGCGCCCTTGGTGTCGTTCAGACCGACACAGCCGTGGCTGGTGTTCACGCTGCCGAAGATCGAGTCCGACCCCCAGTAGTTGCCGTGGATGAAGGTGCCGGAGGTGGACAGCCGCATCGCGTGCGGGACGTCCTTGATGTCGTACTCGCCCTTGCCCTCACTGTTCTTGAAGCCGACAGTGGAGCCGTCCATCCGGGTCTCCTTGAACTTCTCGGAGATCACCATCTGACCGTTGTAGGTCGGGTTGTCCGGGGAGCCCGCCGAGATCGGGATGGTCTTGAGGACCTGGCCGTCCCGGGTGACCGTCATCTTCTTGGTCTTGGTGTCGACCGTGGAGACCTGGCTCCGGCCGATCTTGAAGGTGACGGTCTTGTTCTGGACGCCCTGGATGCCGGGAGCGCCCTGGACGCCCTCCAGCGCCAGCTTCAGCGTGACGGTGGAGTTCGCCTGCCAGTACTGCTCCGGACGGAAGTCCAGACGCTGGTTGCCGAACCAGTGGCCGACGACTTCCTGGTTGCTGGTCGAGGACACCGTGATGGCCGCCTGCACGGCCTTCATGTCCTTGATCGGCTTGTTGAAGGTGATCGACACCGGCATGCCCACGCCGACCGTCTCGCCCTCGTCCGGGATGAACGAGCCGACGAAGCTGTTCTCCGGGGAGACCGTCGTGAAGGAGGTGTTCTCGTGCGCCTCGCGCCCGGCGTCGTCCTTCGCGGTCGCGGCGAGGGAGTACTTGGTCGAGCGCTTCAGCGCGCCGTCCGGCTTCCAGCTCTTGCCGTCGGCGGAGATCTTGCCCGCGACGGCCCCGCCCTCCGTGGACTTGAGCTCGACCTTGGTGAGCTTCCCGTCGCTGACGGTGACGTTCGTGGCGTCGTTCAGACCGACGTTGGTCGCGCCGTCCTTGGGCGTGATGGCTATTCGGGCCTTGGAGGTGTCCTTGGCCGCCGCAGCGTCCACGTCCGCCTGCGACTTGCCCGTTTCCGCGCCGCCCTTCGCCTTCTCGTCGCCCGCGTCGTTACAGGCCGAAAGCATCAGTACGCCACCGAGCACGGCGGACACGGCCACCAGGGACCTTCGCCGCCGCTTGCTGTACGTCCTCACACGTCACTCCATCGTTGCCGGAAACCCCGAGGCTGCATTCCCGGGATCGGGCCGGGCAGGGGAGATCAACCCCCCTGCTCGTCCTGACAACGCGTTACGACGCGGAACGGTTCCACATTCCGTTCGGATGTGTGCAACCCCACGGTCAGGCGTTGTCGGCCTCTTCCTCGAAGTCACCATCTTCCTCGCCCAGGTCCCACTCCAGCGAATCGGGGTCGTATTCGACCGGTTCGCTGCTCCAAGAGGCCTGCGCGAGCTCGACTCCCGCCAGTTCCGCGACCAGGTCGGTGGGGTCCACCAGGTAGGCCAGCGCCTCGGATTCGTCCTCGCGCACCGCCGACTCGGCGTGGCCGCGCTCCTCGTCCGGCATGAACTCGTCGGCCTTGATGTGGGAGAGGGCGGCGCCGATCAGGGCGTCCGAGTCGGAGACTTCCAGGACCAAATCCACCCGAAGCCGTACGTATCGTGATGTCTCAGAAGGGTTCATACGACGGAGAGTAAGCCCGCGACAGCCTCGACTTTCCCACGACCCGCCCCTTTCACTAGCATCTGCCCACACGGCCAATTCGCTGCTTCCGCAAGGGGGATCGCACCGTGTCCGCACCTCGACCGCTGCTCACCGCTCTCGGAGCGACCACCCTCCTCGCCGCCCTCTGGTTCGTCCCCTCGGCGAACGCCACGGCTCCCGGACACCCGGCGGGCTCCTCCGGCACGCCCGTCGCCGCCAACACGGGCACCGTCACCGCCTCCGGCACCGGCACCGGCACCGGCACCGGCACGGTCACCAGTACCGGCACCGGCGCGGGTACCGACACCGCTGCCGCCCCCGACACCGGTACCGGCACCGCCGCCGATACCGGCACCGGCAGCATCGCCGGGGTCAACGAGGCGGAGACGGCCTCCGTCGTCACCCTCTCGCTCGCCGACACCGGCAGCGTCGACACCACCCCGTACGTGGTGGGCGGGACGCTCTGCCTCGGCCTCGGGGCCGGCTTCGTGGCCTTCTCCGTACGCCGCTCCCGCAGCCTGTAGGACTGCGCGTACGGCCCCGTACGCGAAAGGGCCGCGCCCCCGGGGATCGGATCCCCGGGGGCGCGGCCCTCGTACGACTGCGGCGGCGGACCGCCGGATCAGGCCAGCGGGCCCGTCACCGGCTCCACGGCCGCCACGAGACCGCCCGCGCGCACGAAGGCGTCGGCGGCGGCCAGGTCGGGGGCGAGGAAACGATCCGGCCCGGGACCCTCCACGCCCGCCTCCCGCGCCGCGGCGATCGCGGCCCGGCTGGCCGGCGCCGGGGTGAGGCCGTGGCGCAGCTCGATGGCCCGGGTGGCCGCGTAGAGCTCGATGGCGATGATCCGGGTCAGGTTGTCGATCGCGGTGCGCAGCTTGCGCGCGGCCGACCACCCCATGGAGACGTGGTCCTCCTGCATGGCGGAGGAGGGGATCGAGTCGGCGGAGGCCGGAACGGCCAGCCGCTTCATCTCGCTGACCAGGGCGGCCTGCGTGTACTGGGCGATCATCAGGCCGGAGTCCACGCCGGCGTCGTCCGCCAGGAACGGCGGCAGGCCGTGGCTGCGGTTCTTGTCGAGGAGGCGGTCGGTGCGCCGCTCGGCGATGGAGCCGAGGTCGGCGGCGGCGATGGCCAGGAAGTCCAGCACGTAGGCGACGGGCGCGCCGTGGAAGTTGCCGTTGGACTCCACGCGGCCGTCGGGCAGCACCACCGGGTTGTCGACGGCGGAGGCCAGTTCGCGGGAGGCGACCAGGGCGGCGTGCGCCATGGTGTCGCGGCCCGCGCCGGCGACCTGCGGGGCGCAGCGCACGGAGTAGGCGTCCTGGACGCGCGGGGCGGACTCCTCCTGGAAGTGCCCGGTGAGACCGGAGCCCTTGAGCACGGCGGCCATGTTGGCGGCGGAGGCTCCCTGGCCGGGGTGCGGGCGGATGGCGTGGAGCTCGGGCTGGAGCACCTTCTCGGTGCCGAGCAGCGCCTCCAGGGTGAGCGCGGCGGTGATGTCGGCCGACTTGTAGAGCCGGTCGAGGTCGGCGAGGGCCATGACCAGCATGCCGAGCATGCCGTCGGTGCCGTTGAGGAGGGCGAGGCCCTCCTTCTCCCGCAGCTCCACGGGCTCGATGCCGTGCTCGGCGAGCAGTTCCCCGGCGGGGCGGACGGTGCCGTCGGGGCCCTCGGCGTCACCCTCGCCCATCAGCGCGAGCGCGCAGTGCGAGAGGGGGGCCAGGTCGCCGGAGCAGCCCAGGGAGCCGTACTCGTGCACGACGGGGGTGATCCCGGCGTTGAGCACGTCGGCCATGGTCTGCGCGACGGAGGGGCGCACCCCGGTGTGCCCGGAGGCCACCGTCTTCAGGCGCAGGAACATCAGGGCGCGCACGACCTCCCGCTCGACGCGCGGGCCCATGCCGGCGGCGTGCGAGCGGACGATGTTGCGCTGGAGCTGCGCGCGCAGCTCGGGGCTGATGTGCCGGGAGGCGAGGGCGCCGAACCCGGTGGAGACCCCGTAGACGGGTTCGGGCTTGGCGGCGAGCGCGTCGACGATCTCCCGAGCGCGGGCGAGGGCGTCCAGGGCCTCGCCGGACAGCTCGACCCGCGCGTTGCCTCGGGCGACTGCGATGACGTCCTCGGCGGTGGTCCCGGACGTTCCCACCACGACAGTGTGCATATCCATATTCAGCACCCTACGGATTGAATCGCTTCATGTCACTAGGGGAAATTGTCACGATCGCGCTCACCCGGCGCCCCTTACCCGCCACGGCCTCGCCCCGCGCCTCTCACTGCCGCCCGCGGAAGCGGCGCCGCTCGCCCGGGGCCTCGCGCGCGGCGGCGTCGGCGAGCCGCACCACGGCCGTGTCCCGGCCCGCCACCACCGGCTGCGCGGAGCGCGCGGCCTTCGCCTTGTACTGGGCGGCGTCGGCCAGGCGGAAGAGCCGGCGCGAGGACCTGACCGCCCCGATCGGGTCCCCGGTCGAGGCGACCCCGCAGGCCACCCCCTCGCCCAGCTCCAGTTCGGCGGCGCGCGCGCACACCTCCTCGGCCACCCGGACCACCTCGTCGGCCGACGGCCCCACGCTCACCAGGCAGAACTCGTCGCCGCCCAGCCGGGCGACCAGCGTGCCCGTCAGCATGGCCCCGCACAGGCTCAGCACCGAGCCGAACCGCTCCAGCAGCCGGTCGCCCATGGCGTGCCCGAGGGTGTCGTTGACCTTCTTGAGGCCGTTGAGGTCACAGACGACCAGGCTCACCACCGCCCCGGCCCGCCGGTGTTCCTCCAGGGCCTCGTCGAGCCGCATGTCGACGGCCCGCCGGTTCGCGAGCCCGGTCAGCGGGTCGGTGAAGGCCAGCCTGCGCGCCTCCTCCAGCCTCTCGTTCTGCGCGAGTCCGGCCGCGACCACCGCCGCGAGGACCCCGGCGAACTCGGCGTCGTCCTCGCCGAAGTCCGCCAGCCCCTCGTCCCGGGCGACGTACAGCTCGCCCCAGGCCCGCCCGCTGAGCACGATGGGCGCGACCACGCAGCTGCCGCGCCCGCGCCGGCGCAGGGCCTCGCCCCGGCGGCCCGGCCGGTTCCCGGCCGCGCTCTCGACCCAGGCGTGCGGCCCGCTGCCGCCGACCCAGCGTTCGTGCAGGAACTCGGTGATCTCCGGGAAGTCGTGCACGGGATAGGACTCGTCCTCGGGGAACTCCTCTTCCCCGTCCCGCCGTTCCCCCTCGTTGACGAGCACCCGCAGCCGTCCCCGCTCGCGCTCCCAGGCGGAGATGGCGGCGAAGGAGCCGTCCATCGCCACCCGTGCGCCCCGGGCGGCGGCCCGGACGCTGTCCCGCGGCGCGCAGGCAGCCGCCATGGCCTGCGCGAGGCCCACGACGGCCCGAAGCCGCCCGTCAACTCCCATCACACCAGGTTAGGGGGTTTGTCTGATTTAGTGACAATTGGCGCGCATATCCGCAGCTCTACGGGCACACCGCGTGACGGCGACGGGCGGGCGCGGCCCTGCTCCCCCGAGGCCTACTCCCCCGGCCAGTTCGGCTTGCGCTTCTCGTTGAACGCCGCCACGCCCTCGGCCCGGTCCCCGGAGAAGGCCACCGTGCGCCAGGCCGCGTCCTCGATCTCCAGCCCGGCCGCCAGGTCCATCCCGTGGCCCAGCCGCAGCGCCCGCTTGGCCGCGCGCAGGCCGACCGGGGAGTTCGCCGCCATCGCGGCCGCCAGCTCCAGGGCCTGCGCACGGTCCTCGCCCGCCGGGGCCACCGAGTCCACCAGGCCCAGGGAGAGCGCTTCCGCGGCCTCCACCCGCCGGGCCGTGAAGATCAGCTCGGCCGCGCGGGCCGCCCCGACCCGCCGGGGCAGCAGCTGCGTACCGCCGCCGCCCGGGATCACGCCGACCGACACCTCGGGCAGGCCCACCACCGCGGTCTCGTCGGCCACGATCACGTCGCAGGCCAGCGCCAGCTCGAAGCCGCCGCCCAGCGCGAAGCCGTGCACCGCGGCGACGGTCGGCATCGGCAGTTCCAGCACGCCGCCGTAGGCCCCCCGGGTGGTCGGGCGCTGGCGCACCAGCTCGGCGTCGGAGAAGGAGTTGCGCTCCTTGAGGTCCGCGCCCACGCAGAAGGCCCGCTCATGGGTGGAGGAGAGCACGACCACCCGTACCGAGGCGTCGGCCGCGAGCGCCGCGCAGGCCGCCCCGATGGACCGCGCCATCTCCGTGGAAACGGCGTTCATCGCCTTGGGCCGGTCCAGCACCAGCTCGGCGACGGCCCCGCCGTCGCCATGGCGCCGCACCGCGACGAACTCCCCGTACCGGACCTCGTCCACAGCCACGCCACCCTCCCGGTTAACGAACGTTACCCGGGGATCTTAGGCGTCCTGCGCGTCAGCGACCAGGGCTCCACGACACCCAGACCGCGGACCGGCCGCTGCCACATCGGCTGGAGCGCGAAACGGTACGAGCCGCCGCCCTCCTCGGCCTCGGCGCCCTTCTCCGACTTCGGCGCGGCTCCGGTCCGGCTCAGCTCCTCGGCCATCGCCCCGTCCACCAGCACGGCGTCCTTCGGGGCTATGGAGGTCAGCCGCGAGGCGAGGTTCACCGTCGTCCCGAACACGTCGCCCATCCGGGTCGTCACGGTCCCGAAGGCGATCCCGACCCGCAGCTCCGGCATCTGCGGATCGGCCTCCATCGTCTCGATCAGCCGCAGCGCGATCTCCGCCGCCGTCGCCGCGTCGTCGGCGCAGTACAGCACCTCGTCACCGAGCGTCTTGATGAGCCGGCCGCCGTGCGCCGCCACCAGGTCCGCGGCCGTGGTCTCGAAGGCCTCGACCAGCTCACCGAGCTCCTCCTCCTCCAGCCGCCGCGTCAGCCGGGTGAAGCCCACCAGGTCCGCGAAGCCCACCGCGAGCCTGCGGTCGACCATCTCCTCGTCGTCCGCGACCTGCACGACCCGGCCGGTGGCCGCCGCGAGCTGGCGGCGCCACACGTAGACCAGGAACTCCTCCAGCTCCGGCAGCAGCAGCTCGACCAGCGGGTACGTGACCTCCGTACGGGTCATGCCGGGCTCGGGCGGCTCCGTCAGCCCCTCCAGGAAGGAATCGATCTGCCACTCCGCCAACCGGGCGGTGGTCTGCCCGGTGGACCGGGCCACCTGCACCGCCATCGGCTCGCTGAGCAGCCCCGCCTCGACCAGACCGGCCAGGCGGCGCAGCGCCAGTACGTCGGCCTCCGTCAGCGCCCTCGCCTGCCCGATGTCGGCGAAGCCCATGGCCCGCCAGAACCGGGAGGCCAGCTCCATCGACACCCCGGCGCTGCGGGCGGCCTGAAACGGCGTGTAGCGCCGCTCGGCGCCCAGGATCAGCTGCTCCAGCCGGATGGCGAGCGGGTCAGCCGTGGGCTGGGCGGTGTGGTCCACCTCGTGCATCGGGGTGTGCTGGTCACGCCCGATCGGCGTCCCCGGCCCCGAACCGGAGCCGGTTCCCGGGCCCGGACCGGACCCGGACGCGCTGGACGTAGGGTCGTCGACGGTCAAGGGCCGCCTCCTGTCCATTCCGTGCGCACTGCGAAACCGGGTGATCACCGCGGGACCGGGATCGCCTAAACCATACGGCAGGTGTGCCGTAGCTCACTCCCCCTCCCATTCTGGGGCTTCTTCGCCTCCGGGGCGCTGGATGCCGTACTCCCGGACCGTCCGTGCGGGCTGCGGGCTGCGGGGGCGGGAGCTGCGGGCGAGGCAAAGGGCGGGAGGCCGCAACCGGGGGCAAATCCAGCCCCGCCGGCGCTTGAGGCGCGGCGGTCCGGGGGCGGAGCCCCCGGAATCGCAGCCGCACCCGCGCGGCCGGAGCGGCCCTCGGGGCCCCGGAGCGGGGCCCCGAGGGGGCAGAGCCCCCGCCGCACCCACCCCAGCGGCCGGCGTCAGCGGACGGAGCGCAGGTGGACCACGTCGCCCGCGCCCACCGCCTCCCGCTCCTCCTCCGGCGTCCGGATCACCAGCCGCCCGTCGGCATCCACCGCTTCGGCCGTTCCGGTGAGCGCGCGCCCGCCGGGCAGCTCCGCGCGGACGTGGCGGCCCAGGGTCGCGCAGCTCGCCGCGTACGCCTCCTGCAGGCCGCTCTCCGCCGGGTCCCCGCCCGCGTCGCGCCAGCGCCCGTACCACTCCTCCAGCGTCCGCAGCACCGCCTTGAGCAGCGGCTCCCGGTCCGTCACCGCCGCCTTCGCCAGCAGCAGCGACCCCGCCGCCGGCACCGGCAGCTCGTCCTCGGTCAGCGTGACGTTGAGCCCGATGCCGACCACGACCCCGTCCGCGACCCGCTCCGCGAGGATCCCGGCGGCCTTGCGCTCCTCCCCGTCCACCGTGACCAGCAGGTCGTTGGGCCACTTCAGGGAGGTGTCCACGCCCGCCGCCCGGGACAGGCCCTGCGCGGCGGCCACCCCGGCCAGCAGGGTCAGCCAGCCCCAGCGCTCCTGCGGAACCCCCTCCCCCGGCTTGAGCAGCACGGAGAAGAACAGCCCCGACCGCGCCGGAGCCGTCCAGCTGCGGTCCAGGCGGCCCCGCCCGGCGGTCTGCTCCTCGGCGACCAGCACGGCCCCCTCCGCCAGGTCCGCGGACCCGGCGGCGAGATCGGTGTTGGTGGACCCGGTGGCGGGCACCACCTCCAGGGAGGTCCACAGGCCGCCCTCGGTGACGAGGGCCCGGCGCAGGGCGGCGGCGTTGAGGGGAGGCCGGTCCAGGCTCGACCAGCGTCCCGCGGAGGGTCCGGCTGCTGCATCTGATGGCGTCATGCAAGCCACATTAGGTGTGTCAAACGCCGCACTGCCGAGCGCCATGCCCGCCGATACGCTACGCACCAGTAGCCAGCAGCAGTCAATCAATTGACCAGGCAGTTGACACCACACAGGGAGCCGCGACCCCGATGTCCCAACCCTCAGAGCCGATCGACATGCACACGACCGCGGGCAAGCTCGCGGACCTGCGGCGCCGTGTCGAGGAAGCCACCCACGCCGGTTCCGCGCGGGCCGTCGAGAAGCAGCACGCCAAGGGCAAGCTGACGGCGCGTGAGCGCGTCGCGCTGCTGTTGGACGAGGGGTCCTTCGTAGAGCTGGACGAGTTCGCCCGGCACCGCTCCACCAACTTCGGCCTGGAGAAGACCCGCCCCTACGGCGACGGCGTCGTCACCGGCTACGGCACGGTGGACGGCCGCCCGGTGGCCGTGTTCTCGCAGGACTTCACCGTCTTCGGCGGGGCGCTCGGCGAGGTCTACGGCCAGAAGATCATCAAGGTGATGGACTTCGCGCTGAAGACCGGCTGCCCGGTCATCGGCATCAACGACTCCGGTGGCGCCCGCATCCAGGAGGGCGTCAGCGCCCTCGGCATGTACGGCGAGATCTTCCGCCGCAACGTGCACGCCTCCGGTGTGATCCCGCAGATCAGCCTGGTCGTCGGCCCCTGCGCCGGCGGCGCCGTGTACTCCCCGGCGATCACCGACTTCACCGTCATGGTCGACCAGACCTCGCACATGTTCATCACCGGCCCGGACGTCATCAAGACGGTCACCGGCGAGGACGTCGGCTTCGAGGAGCTGGGCGGTGCGCGCACCCACAACTCCACCTCGGGCGTGGCGCACCACATGGCGGGCGACGAGAAGGACGCCATCGAGTACGTCAAGTCCCTGCTGGCGTACCTGCCGTCGAACAACCTCTCCGAGCCGCCCTCCTTCCCGGAGGAGGCGGACACCGAGGTCTCGGACTCCGACCTCGAACTCGACACGCTGATCCCCGACAGCGCGAACCAGCCGTACGACATGCACACCGTGATCGAGCACGTGCTGGACGACGGCGAGTTCCTGGAGACGCAGTCGCTGTTCGCCCCGAACATCCTCACCGGCTTCGGCCGCGTCGAGGGCCACCCGGTGGGCATCGTCGCCAACCAGCCGATGCAGTTCGCCGGCTGCCTGGACATCAACGCCTCCGAGAAGGCGGCGCGGTTCGTGCGGACCTGCGACGCCTTCAACGTGCCGGTGCTGACGTTCGTCGACGTCCCGGGCTTCCTGCCGGGCACCGACCAGGAGTACAACGGGATCATCCGGCGCGGCGCGAAGCTGATCTACGCCTACGCCGAGGCCACCGTCCCCCTGATCACCGTCATCACCCGCAAGGCCTTCGGCGGCGCCTACGACGTCATGGGCTCCAAGCACCTGGGCGCCGACCTGAACCTGGCCTGGCCCACCGCGCAGATCGCCGTCATGGGCGCGCAGGGCGCGGTGAACATCCTGCACCGGCGCGCGATCGCCGAAGCGGGGGAGAATGAGGTCGAGGAGGTGCGCGCCCGCCTGATCGGCGAGTACGAGGACGCGCTGCTCAACCCCTACACGGCCGCCGAGCGGGGTTACATCGACGCGGTGACCATGCCGTCCGAGACCCGCGCCCACGTGGTCAAGGGGCTGCGCCAGCTGCGGACCAAGCGGGAGTCCCTGCCCCCGAAGAAGCACGGCAACATCCCCCTCTAGGCCCCCGAGGAGCTCACAGTGATGATCAAGGTCGTCAAGGGCAACCCGACCCCCGAGGAGCTGGCCGCCGCACTGGCGGTGGTCAGGGCGCGCGCGGCGGCGCTGGCCTCGGCCCCGTCGGGCGCGCCCCGGGTCCCGGACGAGTGGGCCGCTCCGCGCCGGGTGGCGCGGCACCGGGTGCCGCAGCCCGGTCCGCGCGCGTGGGGCCGTACGTACTGGCCCGGCCAGCGCTGACGCGACCGGCCGCGGAAGGACCGGGCGCCCGCAAGATGGCGCGAACGGACGGTGGCGCCTGAGTACGGGTACTCAGGCGCCACCGGCGTCCCGGGGCAAGGATCGGAGCATGCTCTGGTCAGACCCGAAGAACGAGCCGCCGAAGGACATGCGCGACGCCCAGGCGATGCTCAGGCGGCTGCTCGTGGTGCTCGCCCTCGCGATGGTCGTCGGGGTGTACGTGCTCGGCATCGCCCCCTTCTAGGGGGACGGCCCGGTGGCGGGTCCGCGGCCGCCCTACGATGACCCCCATGACCGTAGAGCCACAGCGCACGCTCGTCCTCGCCTCCGCCTCCCCCGCCCGGCTGAACCTGCTGCGGCAGGCCGGGCTGGCCCCGCACGTGATCGTCAGCGGGTTCGACGAGGACACGCTCGACCACGACGAACCGGCCGCCCTGGCCCTGGCCCTGGCCGAGGCCAAGGCGGGCGTGGTGGCGGGCCTGGCGGAGGCCGCGGGCGCGCTGGTGATCGGCTGCGACTCGGTGCTGGAGCTGGACGGCGAGGCCCTGGGCAAGCCGGCCGACGCGGCAGAGGCCACGGCCCGCTGGAAGGCGATGCGCGGACGCGCCGGGGTGCTGCGCACGGGTCACTGCGTGATCGACACCGCGACCGGGCGTCAGGTTTCGGCCACCGCCTCGACGACGGTCCGCTTCGGCGAACCGTCGGACGCGGAGGTGGCGGCGTACGTGGCGAGCGGCGAGCCGCTGCACGTGGCCGGGGCGTTCACCCTGGACGGACTGTCGTCGCCGTTCATCGACGGCATCGACGGGGACCACGGCAACGTCATCGGCCTGTCGATGCCCCTGCTGCGCTCCCTGCTGGGCGAACTGGACGTGTCCATCACGGACTTGTGGGCCTGAGCCCCCTGGCGCCCGTCGGCTCGTCCCGGCCCCCGGCGTAGAGCGTCAGGGTCAGGACGAGCAGGCACAGGATCACCATCGTCACCGCGAAGGCGCTCCAGGTGACGAGCCCCGCGGCGATGGCCCCGAGCAGGACGTGGGTGAGGGCGACGGCGACGAGCACGACGCGGGCGAAGCGGCCGGGCGCCCGGTCCCGCAGGGCCGTCAGGGCGAGCAGGACGGCGCCCAGCAGGAGGAAGGCGCCGATGGCCGCCCCCAGCCCGTAGGTCAGCCGGCTCATGAGCTGCGGGTCGCTGCCGGCGATGGACATCGACTGGTTCGCGGTGGTCCGCCCGAGCACGAGGTGGACGAGGACCAGGACCGCGGCTTCCGCGACGAGCGCGAGCGCGCCCAGCCCGGCCACGAGTCTGCGCAGCACGACGCCCCCATCCCCCGCACACCACAAGTGTGTTCGACGCACTGGAGGCTACTAACGAGTAAACCTGCGGACAAGAGGTCGGGGCGGCTTCGTTACGGGAGCCCTCCGTGACGGCTCTCACTCAAAGAATGCATAGGCCGTTCGTAGGGACTCGACAAAGAATCAGCGGGGGCCGCTGACCCGCCGAACAGAGACCTGCACTGTGCAACGGGGTTACTGTGCAGTCGGGGATCTCCCTGACCTGGGGCGACACAAGGGCTTTCGCGCCAGAGGGACGCTCGCATCACGCTCTGTGTGGGCAAGCTCACCACCGGGGAAGGGTCGAAAGGCCGTGTCGGCTGTCCCTAAACTCAGCTTGTTTCAAGGAGGGAGCCATCGTGCGCAAGGTGCTCATCGCCAACCGTGGCGAAATCGCTGTCCGCGTTGCTCGGGCCTGCCGGGATGCCGGGATCGCGAGCGTAGCCGTCTACGCCGATCCGGACCGGGACGCCCTGCACGTCCGCGCGGCAGACGAAGCTTTCGCGTTGGGCGGTGACACCCCGGCCACCAGCTACCTCGACATCGCGAAGGTCCTGCAGGCCGCCGCCGACTCCGGAGCGGACGCCATCCACCCCGGATACGGCTTCCTGTCCGAGAACGCGGACTTCGCCCAGGCCGTCATCGACGCGGGCCTGACCTGGATCGGCCCGCCGCCGCAGGCCATCCGCGACCTCGGTGACAAGGTCGCCGCCCGCCACATCGCCCAGCGCGCCGGCGCCCCGCTGGTCGCCGGCACCCCCGACCCGGTGTCCGGGTCGGACGAGGTCGTCGCCTTCGCCCAGGAGCACGGCCTGCCCATCGCGATCAAGGCCGCCTTCGGCGGCGGCGGTCGCGGTCTGAAGGTCGCCCGCACCCTCGAAGAGGTGCCGGAGCTCTACGACTCCGCCGTCCGCGAGGCCGTCGCCGCCTTCGGCCGCGGCGAGTGCTTCGTCGAGCGCTACCTCGACAAGCCGCGCCACGTGGAGACCCAGTGCCTGGCCGACAGCCACGGCAACGTGGTCGTCGTCTCCACCCGCGACTGCTCCCTGCAGCGGCGTCACCAGAAGCTCGTCGAGGAGGCCCCCGCGCCGTTCCTGAGCGAGGCCCAGAACGCCGAGCTGTACGCCGCGTCGAAGGCCATCCTCAAGGAAGCCGGCTACGTCGGCGCCGGCACGGTCGAGTTCCTCGTCTCCGCCGACGGCCTGATCTCCTTCCTGGAGGTCAACACCCGCCTCCAGGTGGAGCACCCGGTCACCGAAGAGGTCTCCGGCATCGACCTGGTCCGCGAGATGTTCCGCATCGCCGACGGCGAGGAACTCGGCTACGGCGACCCCGTGCTGCGCGGCCACTCCTTCGAGTTCCGCATCAACGGCGAGGACCCGGGCCGCGGCTTCCTGCCCGCGCCGGGCACCGTCACGAAGTTCGCCCCGCCGACCGGTCCCGGCGTCCGCCTGGACACCGGCGTCGAGTCCGGCTCGGTCATCGGCCCTGCCTGGGACTCCCTGCTGGCCAAGCTGATCGTCACCGGCGCCACCCGCGAGCAGGCCCTGCAGCGGGCCGCCCGCGCCCTGGCCGAGTTCGAGGTCGAGGGCATGGCCACCGCCATCCCCTTCCACCGCGCGGTCGTCACCGACCCCGCCTTCGCGCCCACCGACGGCAGCCCGTTCACGGTCTTCACCCGCTGGATCGAGACCGAGTTCGTCAACGAGATCCCGGCCTTCGTCGCCCCGGCGGCCGAGGACACCGAGGACGAGCCGGGCCGCGAGACCGTGGTCGTCGAGGTCGGCGGCAAGCGCCTTGAGGTCTCCCTCCCGTCCTCGCTGGGCATGACCCTGGCCCGCACCGCCGCCGCCGGCGGGGCGAAGCCCAAGCGCCGCGCCGCCAAGAAGTCCGGCCCGGCCGCCTCGGGCGACACCCTCGCCTCCCCGATGCAGGGCACCATCGTCAAGGTGGCCGTCGAGGAGGGCCAGCAGGTCAACGAGGGCGACCTCGTCGTCGTCCTGGAGGCCATGAAGATGGAGCAGCCCCTCAACGCCCACCGTTCGGGCACCATCGTGGGCCTGAGCGCCGAGGTCGGCGCCTCCCTCACCTCCGGCGCCACCATCTGCGAGATCAAGGACTGACGTCCGGGACCGCACCGCGGCAACGTGACGAGGCCCCGCCCGGCTGACCGGGCGGGGCCTCGTCGTGGTCCGGAGCTGCCGGAGGGTCCGTACGGTCCGGACGCTCCGGACCGTACGGGCGGTGTACGGCGGGCCACCCTGGCGGGAGCCGCCCGACGGACACCGTCCCGGAGCGGTCCGGGGTCAGCGGCGGCGCATGTCCGCGACGCGCGCCCGCTCGCCGGCCTGCTGCTCCAGCATCGAGGCCGGGGCGCTGCGCAGCTGGGCGGTGGGGCCGCCGCGCCGCTGGACCGGCAGGGGGGACTCCCGGCGGGGCCTGCGGCCCTGCATGCCGTCCCCGCCCGGGGCTCCGCCGTGGCCCCCGCCGGAGGCCGCCGAGGAGCCCGCCACGGTGATCTGCACGCCCTGGTCCGCCAGGGCCTGGAGTTCGGTGGCGGCCCGGTCGTCGTGGGGCGGGGGCTCGTCCGTCACCAGCCGCGTCATGATGTCCGTCGGCACGGTCTGGAACATGGTGTCGGTGCCGAGCTTCGTGTGGTCGGCGAGCACCACCACCTCGGCCGCGGCCTGCACCAGCGCCCGGTCCACGCTCGCGCTGAGCATGTTGGACGTGGACAGCCCCCGCTCGGCGGTCAGACCGCTCCCGGACAGGAAGGCCCGGGACACCCGCAGCCCCTGGAGGGACTGCTCGGCCCCGCTGCCGACGAGGGCGTAGTTGGACCCGCGCAGGGTGCCGCCGGTCATCACCACCTCGACCCGGTTGGCGTGCGCCAGCGCCTGGGCGACGAGCAGCGAGTTGGTGACGACGGTGAGACCGGGCACCCGGGCGAGCCGGCGGGCCAGCTCCTGGGTGGTCGTCCCCGCGCCGACGACCACGGCCTCGCCCTCTTCGACGAGGCCGGCCGCGATATCGGCGATGGCGGTCTTCTCCGCCGTGGCGAGGTGGGACTTTTGCGGAAAGCCGGACTCCCGCGTGAAACCGCCCGGCAGTACCGCACCGCCGTGCCGGCGGTCGAGGAGTCCTTCTGCCTCCAGTGCCCGCACGTCCCGCCGTACGGTCACTTCGGAGGTCTGGACGACGCGGGCGAGCTCCCGGAGCGATACCGCTCCGTTGGCCCGCACCATTTCGAGGATCAATTGGCGACGTTCTGCAGCGAACACGAAACTGACAGTAACCCCAGCGACCGACTGCTTTCAGCTCTTTGCGCCGGAATACCGAAGTTGTCCATACGGCGGGTCGACTGGTGGTATACGCGGTCCGACTGCCGGGCGCACCGCCGGGGCCGATCCGCCCCCCACCTCGGCAACCGCCCCAAACCCCTTGCGGGAAGGGGCGGTTGGCCGAAGCCTACGCCTCGCCGGCCGTCTTGCGGGTGTGCAACTGGCGTGCCACTTCCGCGATCGAACCGGACAGGGAGGGGTACACGGTGAACGCGTTTGCGATCTGCTCGACCGTCAGGTTGTTGTCGACGGCGATCGAGATCGGGTGGATGAGCTCGCTCGCGCGCGGCGAGACGACCACGCCGCCGACCACGATGCCGGTGCCCGGACGGCAGAACATCTTCACGAAGCCGTCCCGGATGCCCTGCATCTTCGCGCGCGGGTTGCGCAGCAGCGGCAGCTTCACCACACGGGCGTCGATCTTGCCCGCGTCCACGTCGGCCTGGGTGTAGCCGACGGTGGCGATCTCCGGGTCGGTGAAGACGTTGGAGGAGACCGTCTTCAGGTTCAGCGGGGTCACCGCGTCGCCGAGGAAGTGGTACATCGCGATGCGGCCCTGCATGGCGGCCACGGAGGCCAGCGCGAAGACCCCGGTCACGTCACCGGCCGCGTACACGCCCGGCGAGGAGGTCCGCGAGACCTTGTCGGTCCAGATGTGGCCCGAGTCCTTGAGCCGGACCCCGGACTCCTCCAGGTTCATGTTCTGGGTGTTCGGGATGGCGCCGACGGCCATCAGGCAGTGCGTGCCGGCGATGACCCGCCCGTCGGACAGGGTGACCTCGACCCGGTCGCCGACCCGCTTGACGGACTCGGCGCGCGAGCGGCCGACCACGTTCATGCCGCGGCGCCGGAAGACGTCCTCCAGCACGGCGGCCGCGTCGGGGTCCTCGCCCGGCAGCACGCGGTCGCGGGAGGACACCAGGGTCACCCGGGAGCCGAGGGCCTGGTACGCGCCGGCGAACTCGGCGCCGGTCACGCCCGAGCCGACCACGATGAGCTCCTCGGGGAGCTCCTCCAGGTCGTAGACCTGGGTCCAGTTCAGGATCCGCTCCCCGTCGGGCATCGCGTCGGGGATCTCGCGGGGGGTGCCGCCGGTGGCGATCAGCACCGCGTCGGCGGTCAGGATCGTCTCCGTGCCGTCGGCCGCGGTGACGATGACGTCCCGGGTCCCGTCGATGCCCTGCGGGCCGCCGAGCTTGCCGCGGCCGCGCAGCACGCGGGCGCCGGCCCGGGTCACGGACGCGGTGATGTCGTGGGACTGGGCGAGCGCGAGGCGCTTGACGCGCCGGTTCACCTTGCCGAGGTCCACGCCGACGACGCGCGCGGCCTGCTCCATGGGCGGGGTGTCGTCCGCGACGACGATGCCCAGTTCCTCGTACGACGAGTCGAAGGTCGTCATGACCTCGGCGGTCGCGATGAGAGTCTTCGAGGGCACGCAGTCGGTGAGTACCGACGCCCCGCCCAGACCGTCGCAGTCGACGACGGTCACCTCCGCGCCGAGCTGGGCCCCCACCAGGGCCGCCTCATACCCGCCGGGTCCGCCGCCGATGATCACGATCCGGGTCACGAAAAGTCCGCCTCACGTCTACCCGGCCGGCTGCCGCCCCGGCCGGCGGTCCGGGGGGTCTCCCCGGGGGATGCATTCCGTGCTCCATTGTCCCGCACTCATCAAGGTGCTTCGCCCCCGGTCCCGACCCCGCTGCGCCATCCGGGCAAGCGTGCCGGGCCGCCCCTCCCGTACCCTCGACCTCATGTCGCTCTACGCCGCGTACGCCGGCAACCTCGACCCGCGGCTGATGACGCGCCGCGCTCCGCATTCGCCGCTGCGCGGCACGGGCTGGATCAACGACTGGCGGCTGACCTTCGGCGGCGAGCAGATGGGGTGGGAGGGCGCCCTCGCCACGATCGTCGAAGCCCCCCGCCACCAGGTCTTCGTCGCCCTCTACGACATCGCCCCGCTGGACGAGGACTCCATGGACCGCTGGGAGGGCGTCGGGCTGGACATCTACCGGCGCATGCGGATCCGGGTCCACACCCTGGACGGCGAGGAGGCCGCCTGGGTGTACGTGCTCAACGGCTACGAGGGCGGTCTGCCCTCCGCGCGGTACCTCGGCGAGATCGCCGACGCGGCCGAATCGGCGGGCGCCCCGCACGACTACGTGATGGAACTCCGCAAGCGCCCCTGCTGACCTCCACGGCTCCCCGAGCGGCCCTCAAGGCCCCGCGGAGGCCGTACCGGGACCACGGCGGACGTTTCGGCGGAAACGACAAGGCAACGATCCGAACACCGTGAGCTGCGCCATCTACGCGCGTAGGCGATAAGCGGCTACGCTCGTCAGCGTGAATGCATCTGTTATCGACCCCTTCGCCGCCGCCGACGCCGCCGCCACTCGCCTGCGCGAGCTGACCGGCGTCGATTCCCACGATGTCGCCCTCGTCATGGGCTCCGGCTGGGCCCCCGCCGCCGAGGCGCTGGGCGCGCCCGAGGCCGAGTTCCCCGTTACCGAGCTGCCCGGCTTCCCGCCCCCGGCCGTCGAGGGCCACGGCGGCAAGATCCGCTCGTACAAGATCGGCGACAAGCGCGCGCTGCTCTTCCTCGGCCGGACCCACTACTACGAGGGCCGCGGCGTCGCCGCCGTCGCGCACGGTGTCCGCACCGCGGTCGCGGCCGGCTGCAAGACCGTCGTCCTGACCAACGGCTGCGGTGGTCTGCGCGAGGGCATGAAGCCCGGCCAGCCCGTCCTGATCAGCGACCACCTCAACCTGACGGCCACCTCGCCGATCGTCGGTGCGAACTTCGTCGACCTCACCGACCTGTACTCGCCGCGCCTGCGTGCGATGTGCAAGGAGATCGACGCGAGCCTGGAGGAGGGCGTCTACGTCCAGTTCCCCGGCCCGCACTACGAGACCCCGGCCGAGATCAACATGATCCGCGTGATGGGCGCCGACCTGGTCGGCATGTCCACCGTGCTGGAGGCCATCGCCGCCCGTGAGGCCGGCGCCGAGGTCCTGGGCATCTCCCTGGTCACCAACCTGGCGGCGGGCCTGTCCGGCGAGCCGCTGAACCACGAAGAGGTCCTCCAGGCCGGCCGCGACTCGGCCTCCCGCATGGGCACGCTGCTGACGCAGGTCCTCGCCCGCATCTGATCGACCCACGAGAGGTAAGGCGGAAGTAGTGCAGGAACAGGACGACCTGATCACCCGGGCGCAGGCCTGGCTGGCCGAGGACCCCGACCGGGAGACGGCGGACGAACTCGCCGCGCTCATCGCGTCCGGCGACACGGCGGAACTCGCGGACCGTTTCTCCGGCACGCTGCAGTTCGGCACCGCCGGTCTGCGCGGCGAGCTCGGCGCGGGCCCGATGCGGATGAACCGTGCCGTGGTCATCCGGGCCGCGGCGGGCCTGGCGGCGTACCTGAAGGCCCAGGGCCACGCCGGCGGGCTGGTCGTCGTCGGCTACGACGCGCGCTACAAGTCGGCGGACTTCGCCCGCGACACGGCGGCCGTCATGACGGGCGCCGGCCTGCGCGCGGCCGTCCTCCCCCGCCCCCTCCCCACGCCGGTCCTCGCGTACGCCATAAGGCACCTGGGCGCCGTCGCCGGCGTCGAGGTGACCGCGAGCCACAACCCGCCCCGGGACAACGGCTACAAGGTCTACCTCGGCGACGGCTCGCAGATCGTCTCCCCGGCGGACACGGAGATCGCGGCGGAGATCGCCAAGGTCACCACGCTGGACTCCGTCCCGCGCCCCGGCTCCGGCTGGCAGGACCTCGGCGACGAGGTCCTGGAGGCCTACCTGGCGCGTACGGACGCCGTGCTGACGCCCGGGTCCCCGCGCGGCGTGCGGACCGTCTACACGGCCATGCACGGCGTCGGCAAGGACGTGGTCCTGGCCGCCTTCGCCCGGCACGGCTTCCCGACGCCGGTGCTCGTCGCCGAGCAGGCGGAGCCGGACCCGGCCTTCCCGACGGTCGCCTTCCCCAACCCGGAGGAGCCGGGCGCGATGGACCTGTCCTTCGCGAAGGCCGCCGAGGTCAACCCGGACATCGTCATCGCCAACGACCCGGACGCCGACCGCTGCGCGGTGGCCGTCCCCACCGCCGACGGCTGGCGCATGCTCCGCGGCGACGAGGTCGGCGCCCTGCTGGCGGCCCACCTGGTCCACAAGGGCGCCCGGGGCGTCTTCGCCGAGTCGATCGTCTCCTCCAGCCTCCTGGGCCGGATCGCGGAGGCGGCCGGCGTCGGCTACGAGGAGACCCTGACGGGCTTCAAGTGGATCGCCCGCGTCGAGGGCCTGCGCTACGGCTACGAGGAGGCGCTCGGCTACTGCGTGGACCCCGAGGGCGTCCGCGACAAGGACGGCGTCACCGCGGCCCTGCTGGTGGCGGAGCTGGCCTCGGTCCTCAAGGAGCAGGGCCGCACCCTGACCGACCTGCTGGACGACCTGGCGATGGCCCACGGCCTGCACCACACCGACCAGCTGTCGGTCCGTGTCTCGGACCTCTCCGTCATCGCCGACGCGATGGCCGCCCTGCGCGCGGAACCCCCGACCACCCTGGCGGGCCTGCGCGTGGTCTCGGCGGAGGACCTGAACCGGGGCACGGACAAGCTCCCGCCCACGGACGGCCTGCGCTACTACCTGGACGGCGCCTACAAGGCCCGGGTGATCTGCCGCCCGTCCGGCACCGAGCCCAAGCTCAAGTGCTACCTGGAGGTAGTCGTCCCGGTCGCCGAGGCCTCCGACCTCACGACCGCCCGCGCAACCGGCCAGGAAATCCTGGACGCCATCAAAAAGGACCTCTCAGCAGCCATGGGCCTCTAGCCCCCGGCCCCCCGGACGGCCCCCCGAACCCACCCCGGTTCGGGGGGCCGTCGGCGTTCTTCCGGGCCGGCCCGGCCAGGTGCCCGTCCAGCACCGCGGCGAGCCGTTCGGTCGGCCCGCGCGCCGACGACGGTCTCCCGCGATCAGCCCCGGACGGCCGCCGGACGCCAAACCGGGCGAAGCGCGTAGCGATCCGGCGCGCCGGGTGCTCCCGCAGGGCGGTCCGGTCGTCCTTCCGCGCGGGAAGGCCGTCCCCGGCCCCGGATCCACGGCGCATCGGCCCGGTGCCGGGCGCGCCCGGCCGCAGGCGGCCCGTCGGTTCGCTGATGCGGCCGCTCCTGCTGCTCGACCCCCGTGACCGTCCTTCTGGGGGCTTCCCGGCGGTCTTTGGCATTCCGCGCCGTGCCGGCCTGTCAAGGGTGGCCGAAGGCCATCGCGAAGCGACGCGACCGCAGGGAGCGCCCTTGACGGGCCGGCACGGCGCGGAAGGACAGTGAGACTGGCGGGAAACCCCAGCCCCTCCCCGAGGCCGCCCGGCCGGGGTCCCGCTCCCCACCCACCGGCCCGCGCCCTCAGGGCTGCCTCCGCAGCCCCGCTCCCCTCAAGGCCTCGGCGACACCGACGGCGAAGCCGAAGGACGTACCAGTCGAGCCCCGCTCCCCTCAGCCCCTCAGCCCCCCGACGGCGAAGCCGAAGGCCGTACCAGTTCCCCCAGGGTCGGGACCGACTCCGGGCGGGAGCGGACGGCCTCCGTGCACTCCCACGCGCGCGGCGGGTCCGCGTCGGGGCCGCCCAGGACCACCGGACCCGGGCCCGCCGACACCGCGTCGCTCGCCGCCAGGGTGCACACCACCTGCGACAGCGCAACCGGCGGCAGGTCCTCCGGCTTGCGGCTGAGCCGCAGCGTCCCCGCCGGGTCGCCCTGCCGCGTCGGGGCGACCGACAGCCCGTCCGGGACCCCGGTGGTGAAGCCCGCGTCCCGTTCCTCACCCGACGGCTGCTTCTCCAGCGCCTCCAGCAGCGCCTGTGCGACCAGCGCCACGGGGTCGCGCCCGGACCGCTTCTCGGGCGCCGGTACGACCCGCTCCACGCCGACCAGCTGCGAACCGCACACCAGCTCCACCGTGGCCCGGAAGCCCTGCACCCCGCTCTCGCCGGCCGGCTGCGCCGGGGTGTCGCAGGACACCCGGGACGGCGCCGCGCCCACGTCCACCGGCACCGTGGTCGCCCGGATCCCGCAGCCGGACAGCACCAGCAGCCCCGCGAGCCCGCCCAGCAGCACCGGCCCCCTACGCGTCCACGTCATCCGGGATCACCTTCCCCACGTCCATCGGCAGCCGCAGCGTGAAGACGGCCCCGCCGTCCGCACCGTTCTCGGCCGTGATGTCACCGCCGTGGATGTGCGCGTTCTCCATCGCGATCGACAGCCCCAGCCCGCTGCCGTCCGACTTCGGCCGGGACGCGCTCGCCTTGTAGAAGCGGTCGAAGACGTGCGGGAGCACCTCCTCGGGGATGCCGGGACCGTTGTCCCTGACCGCGATCACCAGCTGCTCCCCCTCCACGGCCACCGACACCCGCACCGGCGAGCCGCCGTGCTTGAGGGCGTTGCCGATCAGGTTCGCCAGGATCACGTCGAGCCGGCGCGGGTCGAGCCGCGCCACGATCCCGCGTCCGGCGTCGAGTTCGACCGCGTCCAGCCAGGCGCGGGCGTCGATGCAGGCCGTCACCTGGTCGGCGACGTTCACGTCGTCCAGCACCAGCCGCGCCGTCCCCGCGTCGAAGCGGGTGACCTCCATCAGGTTCTCCACGAGGTCGTTGAGCCGCCGCGTCTCGCTGACGACCAGCCCCACCGCCGGCGCGATCATCGGATCGAGGTCCTCGACCTCCTCCTCCAGCACCTCGGCCACCGCGGTCAGCGCCGTCAGCGGCGTGCGCATCTCGTGCGACATGTCCGCCACGAACCGCCGGCTCGCCTCCTCGCGCGCGCTCATGTCGGCGACCTTCTTCTCCAGCGCCTCCGCCGTCTTGTTGAAGGTGTGCGCCAGATCGGCGAGTTCGTCGGTGCCCGACACCTCCAGCCGGTGGTCCAGCTCCCCCTCGCCGAGCCGACGCGCCGCGTCCCCGAGCCGCTGTACGGGCTTGAGCACGGTCCGCGCCGCCGCCTGGGCGAGCAGCGCCGAACCGAGCAGCGCCAGGCCCGTCGCGATAGTCAGCGACCAGCCCAGGGCGTTGAGGTCGGCCCGCTCCGTGGCGAGCGACTTGTACATGTAGCCCGTCGGCCCGCCGCCCACGATCCGGGTGCCGCCGACCAGGTACGGGTTCCCGTTCGGCTTCGTCCGCTGCCAGTACATGTGGTACTCGGCGTCGTTCGCGGCGGTCGTCTTCTGCCGGTCGTTCACGGCGTGCTGAAGCGACTTCGGTACGTCGTCCAGCCCGAAGGAGTCCGCCCCGGCCGCGCCGAAGACCTTGCGGCCGTCCTTGCGCTCGTGCACGAGCAGCACGCTGTAGCCGGGACTGCTGCCCGCCATCAGCTCGGCGGTGCGCTGCATCTCCTCCGAAGTGGGGTCGGCGGGCAGGGCCGCGGCCCGGTTCTGCATCTCCTGGCGGAAGTCGCCGAGGGCCGCGTCCTGGGTACGGGTGAGCACCGCCTCGCGGTTGAGCCAGTACGCGATCCCGGACGCGGAGACCGCGGCCGTCAGCGCGACCAGTGCGAACACCACCAGCAGCCGCAGCCGCAGGCTGGTCCAGCGCCGGCCCGCGAACAGGGCTCTGATCACTGCGGGGAGTCCAGCCGGTAGCCGACACCCCGGACGGTACGGATCAACGTGGGCGAGGACGGGACTTCCTCGACCTTGGCGCGCAGCCGCTGCACGCAGGCGTCGACGAGACGCGAGTCCCCCAGGTAGTCGTGCTCCCACACCAGGCGCAGCAACTGCTGGCGCGAGAGCGCCTGGCCGGGCCGGCGGCTGAGCTCCAGCAGCAGCCTGAGCTCGGTCGGGGTGAGCTGGAGGTCCTCGCCGTTCTTCGTCACCGTCATCGCGGCCCGGTCGATGACCAGGGACCCGAACACGGCGGAGTCGCTCGCCTCGCGCTCGCCGCGGCGCAGCACGGCCCGGATCCGGGCGTCGAGCACCCGGCCCTGGACGGGCTTGACCACGTAGTCGTCGGCACCCGACTCCAGGCCCACGACGACATCGATGTCGTCGCTGCGGGCCGTGAGCAGGATGATCGGCAGCTGGTCGGTGCGGCGGATCCGCCGGCACACCTCGAAGCCGTCGATCCCGGGCAGCATCACATCCAGCACGATCAGGTCCGGCCGCTGCTCGCGCAGCAGTTTCAGGCCGTCCTCGCCCGTCGCCGCGGTGGCCACACGGTGGCCCTGGCGTGACAGGGAAAGTTCGAGGGCCGTGCGGATGGCGTCGTCGTCCTCGATCAGCAACAGGAAAGGCACGGGCTCATTCTGTCCCATCGGCCGTCGGGACTTCGACCGTCGTGCGCGGCGGATCCGGCCGCGGGTGGCTGTGACAGGCCTGTGACAGTCGAAGGACACCCCGGTTATGTCGGGCGGGCAGGCTTCTGTCATCAAGCACGGACCGAAGCAGACTCCACGACGGGGGGCGCGAGATGAACACGCTGCACAGCACCACGACCAGCGCGGTTGTCACGCGGCTGCACGATGTGAACCGCCGGGCGGGTGTCCGTAACGTCACGGTCGCCCGTCCGCGGCCCGCACACGTCACAGCCATTGACGCGAACCAGTACCAGGCGGTTCCCGCACCGCGCACCCCGTGCTCCACCTCGGAGGCGGAGTTCACGGCGTACGTCCAGGAGCGGCGGGCCGCGCTCTACGCGACGGCCTTCCACCTCACCGGCGACCGCCACGAGGCCGAGGACCTGCTGCAGAGCGCGCTGTTCTCCACGTACCGCGCCTGGGACCGGATCAGCGACAAGGCGGCCGTCGGCGGCTACCTGCGGCGCACGATGACCAACCTGCACATCAGTGCCTGGCGTCGGCGCAAGCTGAACGAGTACCCGACCGAGGAGCTGCCGGAGACGGCCTCCGACACGGACGCGATGCGGGGCACGGAACTGCGCGCGGTGCTGTGGCAGGCGCTGGCCCGGATCCCGGAGCCGCAGCGCACGATGCTGGTGCTGCGCTACTACGAGGGCCGCACCGACCCGGAGATCGCGGAGATCCTGGGCATCAGCGTCGGCACCGTGAAGTCGAGCATCTGGCGGTCGCTGCGCCGGCTGCGCGACGACGAGGCGCTGAGCTTCGGGCGTGACGAGGCGGAGTCCTTCGGGGAGCTCGTCGCGTAACGCACAAAGACCAAGCGGTCAGGGGGTCCGTCCTGCGGGGGTGGGGCGGAGGCCGCGGGGGGAGAAGGGGCGGGATCGAGCGGATGGGGGTCCGCGCGATCCCGCCCTTTCATTTCTCCACGCGCTTCAGGCCGGGGTGTTCGCCGTACGGTGGCGGCCGGCCGCCGCGGCGGCGAGACGGCCGAGGGCCTCGTCACCGGCGCAGGCGTACGCACCGAGCGCGACGTGCCGCGCCACGATCCCGCGCTCGGCCCGCATCAGCCGCCAGCCCCTGCGCAGCAGGAACGGGACGGACTTGCGCCCTTCCCGCAGGTCCCGGGCGAGCCGCCGCCTGAAGGTCGTCGAGGGCCGCCCGCGCAGGCAGATCGCGTCCGCGAGCAGCCCGAGCTCCTGGCAGCGCGCGACGATGTCAGCGGCGAAGATCCCCTCGGCGATGAACAGCGGGGTCCGGTCGATGTCCAGGCGCTCGGTGCCGGTCCGCGAGGACGTGGCGATGGAGTACTCGGGGACCTCGGTACGGCCCGTCGCGCAGAGTTCCCCGATGGCGGCGACGGCGGCGTCCGCGTCCCAGGAGAGCGGGGAGTCCCAGTCGATGTCGGAGCTGCCCTCGACCAGCGGGAGGGTCGGGTCCGTCCCCTCCTTGTAGAAGTCGTCCAGGCGCAGTACGGGCAGGCCCGAGCGGGCCGCGAGCGAGGACTTGCCGGATCCCGAGGGACCGGTCAGCAGGACGACGCGCGTGGGAAGGGGAGATGAACAGCTCACGGGACACCAGTGTGCGGCATTACCCGGCGTATCAACACACCGCGGACAGCCGCTGCGACGACCCTCACACCGATCGGCGGTTGGAAACTGGCCGACCCGCTCGGCTACGCTGCGTGCGCACGCGACTACGACCACAGGCGGGAACCCATGGGACGTCACGCAGCCTCCGATCCTTCGCCGAAGCGGCTCCGCTCCGCCGGCCTGACCCTCTCGATGGCCGGCGCGGCCCTGGCGATGGCGGCGGGCGCCGCTCAGGCCGGGGAGCTCGATGTCCCGGCGGCGGTGGCGGGGGTGGCCAATCCGATCGGGGACCTGAAGGTGAACCCGCTGGCGCACACCGGCGTGGATCCCCTGGACAACGGCGTCGCCACGAAGGTGGCCGATTTCCCCTCGGTCGGCACGGGCATGGTCACCGGAATCCTGACCCAGGGCCCGTCGGTGAAGGAGATCCCGACGGCCGCCGTGTCCAACCTTCTGTCCCCGGTCCTGCCGAAGTGACGCCCGCGGCCCCCACGGCCGGCTGAGCCGAAGGGGCCGCGTCGGCGAAGGCGGGCGAGCGCCCGGAGGGATTCGCGAGGAACGAGCGAATCCTGAGGACGCACGCCCGCCTGGAGCCGACATCGGCGGCCCCGGAGGCGAAGCCGACCTAGTAGGAAGAGCCGCCCGCGCCCAGGGAGCCCGTCGGGTGCCAGACCGTCTTCGTTTCCAGGAAGGCGGTCAGGCGCGTGGTGCCGGGGTCGGCGGTCCAGTCGTCCACAGGCTGTGGACGCAGGACGCGCTTGAGGTTGTCCGCCGCCGCGATCTCCAGCTCCTTGGCGAGGGCCGCATCGGCGCCCGCCAGGTCGATCGCGTTGACGTCCTGGTGGGAGGCCAGGTGGGGGCCCATCTCGCCGGCCTTGCCGGAGAGGATGTTGACCACGCCGCCCGGCAGGTCGGAGGTGGCCAGCACCTCGCCCAGGGACAGGGCGGGGAGCGGGGACTTCTCCGAGGTGATCACGACCGCCGTGTTGCCCGTCGCGATCACCGGGGCGATCACCGAGATCAGGCCGAGGAACGAGGAGTCCTGCGGGGCGACGACCGTGACGACGCCCGTCGGCTCCGGGGTGGAGAGGTTGAAGAACGGGCCCGCGACCGGGTTGGCCCCGCCCACGATCTGGCCGATCTTGTCGGTCCAGCCCGCGTACCAGACCCAGCGGTCGATGGCCGCGTCGACGACCGCGCCGGCCTTCGACTTCGACAGGCCCTCGGCCTCGCCGACCTCGCGGACGAACTGGTCGCGGCGGCCCTCCAGCATCTCGGCGATGCGGTAGAGGATCTGGCCGCGGTTGTACGCGGTCGCGCCCGACCAGCCGCCGAAGGCCTTGCGGGCGGCGACGACCGCGTCACGGGCGTCCTTGCGGGAGGACAGCGGGGCGTTGGCCAGCCAGTTGCCCTTGGAGTCCGTCACTTCGTACACCCGGCCGCTCTCGGAGCGGGGGAACTTGCCCCCGACGTACAGCTTGTAGGTCTTGAAGACGTTCAGACGGGTCGACTCAGACATCGAGGTAGCCCTCCAGGCCGTGGCGGCCGCCCTCGCGGCCGAAGCCCGACTCCTTGTAGCCGCCGAAGGGCGAGGTCGGGTCGAACTTGTTGAACGTGTTGGCCCAGACGACACCCGCGCGGAGCTTGTTCGCGACCGCGAGGATGCGCGAGCCCTTCTCCGTCCAGATGCCGGCGGACAGGCCGTACTGGCTGTTGTTGGCCTTGGCGACGGCCTCGTCGGGGGTGCGGAAGGTCAGCACGGACAGCACCGGGCCGAAGATCTCGTCGCGGGCGACGGTGTGCGCCTGGGTGACGTTCGTGAAGAGCGTCGGGGCGAACCAGTAGCCGGCGGACGGGAGCTCGCACGCCGGGGACCAGCGCTCGGCGCCCTCGGCCTCGCCGGTCTCCGCGAGCGCGGTGATCCGGGCGAGCTGCTCGGCGGAGTTGATCGCGCCGATGTCGGTGTTCTTGTCGAGCGGGTCGCCCAGGCGCAGCGTGGACAGGCGGCGCTTGAGGGAGTCCAGCAGCTCGTCGTGGATCGACTCCTGGACCAGCAGGCGGGAGCCCGCGCAGCAGACCTGGCCCTGGTTGAAGAAGATGCCGTTGACGATGCCCTCGACGGCCTGGTCGATGGGGGCGTCGTCGAAGACGATGTTGGCGCCCTTGCCGCCCAGTTCCAGGGTGACCTTCTTGTCGGTGCCGGCGATCTGGCGGGCGATGGCCTTGCCGACCGCGGTCGAGCCGGTGAAGGCGACCTTGTTGACGTCCGGGTGCTCGACGAGGGCCGCGCCCGCGTCGCCGTAGCCGGTGAGGATGTTGACGACGCCCTTGGGCAGGCCCGCCTGGCGGCAGATGTCCGCGAAGAACAGGGCCGAGAGGGGGGTGGTCTCGGCCGGCTTCAGCACGACCGTGTTGCCGGTGGCGAGCGCCGGGGCGATCTTCCACGCGAGCATCAGGAGCGGGAAGTTCCAGGGGATGACCTGGCCGGCCACGCCGAGGGGACGCGGGTTCGCGCCGTAGCCCGCGTGGTCGAGCTTGTCGGCCCAGCCCGCGTAGTAGAAGAAGTGCGCGGCGACGAGCGGGAGGTCCGCGTCGCGGGTCTCCTTGATCGGCTTGCCGTTGTCCAGGGTCTCCAGGACGGCCAGCTCGCGGCTGCGCTCCTGGATGATCCGGGCGATGCGGAAGAGGTACTTGGCGCGCTCGGAGCCCGGCAGTGCGGACCACTTCTCGAAGGCCTTGCGGGCGGCCTTCACGGCGCGGTCGACGTCGGCGGCGCCGGCCTGCGCGACCTCGGAGAGGACTTCCTCGGAGGACGGGGAGACGGTCTTGAAGACCTTGCCGTCGGCGGCGTCGGTGAACTCGCCGTCGATGAAGAGCCCGTAGGAGGGGGCGATGTCGACGACCGAGCGGGACTCGGGGGCCGGTGCGTACTCGAAGAGGGATGCCATGGTGATCAGTCCACCGTCACGTAGTCGGGACCGGAGTAACGCCCGGTGCTCAGCTTCTGGCGCTGCATGAGCAGGTCGTTCAGCAGGCTGGAGGCGCCGAAGCGGAACCACTCGTTGGTCAGCCAGTCGGCGCCCGCGGTCTCGTTGACCAGGACCAGGAACTTCAGCGCGTCCTTGGTGGTCCGGATGCCGCCGGCCGGCTTCACGCCGATCTGGATCCCGGTCTGCGCCTTGAAGTCGCGGACGGCTTCGAGCATCAGCAGCGTGTTGGCGGGGGTGGCGTTGACGCCGACCTTGCCGGTGGAGGTCTTGATGAAGTCGGCGCCCGCGATCATGCCGATCCAGGAGGCGCGGCGGATGTTGTCGTAGGTCGACAGCTCGCCGGTCTCGAAGATCACCTTGAGCCGGGCGGCGGTGCCGTCCTCGCGGACGCACGCCTCCTTGACGGCCTTGATCAGCTCGTACGTCTCCAGGTAGCGGCCGGCGAGGAAGGCGCCACGGTCGATGACCATGTCGATCTCGTCGGCGCCGGCGGCGACGGCGTCACGGGTGTCGGCGAGCTTGACGGGCAGCGCCGCGCGGCCGGCCGGGAAGGCGGTGGCGACGGAGGCGACCTTGACGTCGGCGCCGTTCAGCCCGGCCTTGGCGGTGGCCACCATGTCGGGGTAGACGCAGACCGCGGCGGTCATCGGCGTGCTGCGGTCGGTCGGGTCGGGGTTGACGGCCTTGGCGGCGAGCGCCCGCACCTTGCCCGGGGTGTCCGCACCCTCAAGCGTGGTCAGGTCGATCATCGAGATGGCCAGGTCGATGGCGTACGCCTTGGCCGTCGTCTTGATCGAGCGGGTGCCGAGCGAGGCCGCGCGGGCCTCCAGGCCGACTGCGTCTACGCCGGGCAGCCCGTGCAGGAAGCGGCGCAGCGCGCTGTCGGACGTCGTCACGTCAGCGAATGCGGTGAGGGTGGTGGGCATGGTCACCACATGAGCATATCTACGCGCGTAGCTGCCTGTCACCCCCCTCGCGCACATCTGCGCGTGACATCCGTCATCGGTGCGCCCGGTCGGCCGTACGGCACAATCGGCGGCATGACTACGCCCTCCCCCCACGAGCCGGTCTACGCCGACCGCGTCTACCGCTCCCCCATGGCCGTCGTCACCGGGGTGCTGCTGCTGGCCCTGATCGCGTGGCTGTGCGGGGACGCCGTGGTGCGCGGCGAGGGCAGTGCCCGCTGGGTCGGGCTCGCCATCGCACTGTTCGCCGTACCGCTGACGGTCGCCTTCACCCTGCGGCCGGCCGTCTTCGCCAACGACGACCGGATGCGGGTGCGCAACCCCTTCCGCGTCATCGTGCTGCCCTGGGCGGCCGTGGACGCCGTGCGCGCCGGGTACTCGGCGGAGGTGCTCGCCGAGGGGTCGAAGTACCAGCTCTGGTCGGTTCCGGTGTCGCTGCGCGAGCGCAAGAAGGCGAGCCGCAAGTTCAGCCGCCGTGACGCGCTGGGCGGCAAGGGGCTCGGGCAGGACGGCGACGCGGCCGCGGCGGCCGCGGCCGGACCCGAGCGGGCCGCCGCCGACCAGGTCGTGGACGAGCTGCGCGAGCTCGCCGAGCGCGGGGCCGGGCGGCCCGGCGCGCAGGGCTCCGTCAGCGTGAAGTGGGCCTACGAGATCATCGCTCCCGCCGTCGTCGGCGCGGTCGCGCTGATCGTCCTGCTCGCCACGGGCTGATACGGCGCGCGATCAACCGCGATCAGCCGCGATCAGCGAGTTGCGTCACTCTCGCGGGCAGGTCCGGAACCGGGGCCACCGGGGGGTGCGTCCTCGCTGGTGTGCACCGTCATGAGGGCAGCGGCAGCGCCGCCACCGCCACACAGTTCCCGGTCCGGCTCCGCCTCCTGAGCGGGGCCCTGCTGGCCGCTCATCTGGTCCTCGTCGGATGGCTGACCCTGCGCCCGCTGGACGTCCCCTGGGCGGCGGCGGCGAACCTGGACTTCCTGGAGGGCATCCGGGCGGACCTCGCCTACGGGCCGCTGGAGGCCGCGCAGCGGATCGGCGAGGGGGTGGCCCTGCTGGCCCCGCTGGGGGCGCTGCTGCCGCTGACCGGCGGCCGGCTCACCCACTCGTCGCTGGGCGCGTGGTCCTCGCTGGCCCGTACGACGGCCGCCGCGGTACTGATCTCCCTGAGCATCGAGATGCTCCAGAGCGCGGTCCCGGGCCGGGTCGTGGACGTGGACTCGCTGCTGCTGAACACCCTCGGGGTGGTCCTCGTCCACCTCGCCGTGCTGCCGGCCCTGAGGGCCCGGGTGCGGCGCTCGCTGCGGCCTCAGGGGTCCACCCCGAGAATTACCAGGGTCGGTCTGCCACCTTGGGCCGAGGTCCTGTCGGCGGTACCGCGGGAGTATTGAGACATCGCCCGGGACACGGGATTCCGGGCGGGTTCCGATACGAATTCCCGCTACGAAGGAGACAGACCATGAGCGCGATGACCCGCCCCCGTGACGGTCGGATGATCGGTGGCGTCTGCGCCGGCCTCGCGCGCCGCTTCGGGATCAAGACGCGGACGATGCGCATCATTTTCGTGCTCTCGTGCCTGCTGCCCGGCCCGCAGTTTCTGATCTACCTGGCGCTGTGGCTGCTGATGCCGAACGAGAGGGCCGCTTCCGCCTCCGGTTCGGCGCGGACCGCCTGGTAGTGCGGTCCGCGGCGGCCGGGCCGCCGGGGCCGGGGCACCGCGCGTCGGGGCCGGGGCGCCGCGCCCCCCGTGGGCCCGAGCGGCATGGGACCGGCATGCGAGCGGAGCTCAGCCCGCCTTGCGCACCTTCTCCAGCTGCTTGTCGGACACTTCCTGCGGGACCAGCACCTTCTTGTCGGCGGAGGCCACGTTGAGGGCCATCAGACGCACGACCCGGTCCCCCTCGCGGACGACGACCAGATGGACCTGCGCCGAGACGCCCGCGGCGGCGGCCGTCGTGGTCCAGCTGACGCTCTCGTCGCCGTCGGCCTTGTAGGGGGTCGCCTTCACGTCCCGGTAGCTGCCGGTCTGCTTCTGGACGGTGGCGGTGAAGCCCGCGCCGCAGGCCGCGACGGCCTCGCGCAGGCGGGACAGGACCCGCTTGGCGTCGCTCTCGTCGTAGGAGCTGACCGAGGCGGAGACCGCGAGCCCGGCCTCCTTCTGCGAGCCGATGCCGCGGTTGACGGTCTCGTGCGCCGCCGGGTCCGGCTTGTCGCCCATGACGTCGGCGAGCGGCTGGCAGGCCTTCTTGTCCGCCTGCGGCTGGCCGTCGGGGGCGTTCGGGTTCTTGCCCTGCGCGGAGATCTGGTAGCCGGGCAGGTCTCCCTGCCGGAAGGCGGACGCCTCCAGGGTGGCGTCCTTCGCCTTGGGCGCGGCGGAGACGGCCGGGGCGCCGGAGGCGCCCGGGGCGGGAGCCGCCGCGGAGCCCTTCGGGTCCGGGGACCTGCCCGCGGCAGGGGCCGGGGATCCGCTGCACCCCACCGCCGCGAAGAGCAGGCAGGGAACCAGCGCGACCATCGTCGCTCGTGCCTTCATGCGCATGACCTAGACCTCATACCCCGTGCGTCGGCGGGCAGTTGGTGGCGATCGTGGCACACCGCGCGGCGGAGTACACACCCGTTCGAAGGGGTGTGCGTCCGCCGCACGCGCGTGCGCTTCGCGGCAGTGTCAGCCGCCGAGGCCGTTCAGGGCGCCGGTGGCCGGGGCGAGGCCGCCGAGCAGGCCGGTGACCGGCGCGGTCGGGTCGGAGGACTGCTGACCGTCGTGGCCCTGCTCGGTCTGGTTCGTGAGCGAGCTGGTGGCCCCCGTGACGGTGCCGAGGGCGTCCGTCAGGTTGGCGGCCGGGAGTCCGGCGGCGGAGGCGGTACCGGCAGCGCCCGCGGCGAGGGCGGCTCCGACGACAGCGAGACCGAGGGACTTGGCAGCTGACAGCTTCATGAATTGTCCTTGCGACGGGGAATTGAGCGGCTCCGCAAACTAGTCACTTCAAACCCCCGGCCGCAAACATCAGTCAATATGAGAAAGCGCCCGGGAGTTGGTGCTCCCGGGCGCTTTCCGTGGGTTATCCCGTGGCCTAGGCCGATACAGTTCCGCTGGTCGAAGCGGTCTGACGGAACAGCCACTCGGACTTCAGCTCCGCGTAACCCGGCTTGATCACGTCGTTGATCATCGCCAGTCGTTCATCGAAAGGAATGAACGCGGACTTCATCGCATTGACGGTGAACCACTGCATGTCGTCGAGCGAGTAGCCGAAGGTGTCGACCAGGTGCTCGAACTCGCGGCTCATGCTGGTGCCGCTCATCAGCCGGTTGTCGGTGTTGACCGTGAGCCGGAAGTGCAGCTTGCGCAGCAGACCGATCGGGTGCTCGGCGTACGAGGCGGCCGCGGCCGTCTGCAGGTTCGAGGTCGGGCACATCTCCAGGGGGATGCGCTTGTCCCGGACGTACGAGGCCAGGCGGCCCAGCTTCACCGAGCCGTCGGCGGCGACCTCGATGTCGTCGATGATCTTCACGCCGTGGCCGAGCCGGTCGGCGCCGCACCACTGCAGGGCCTGCCAGATCGACGGCAGGCCGAAGGCCTCGCCCGCGTGGATCGTGAAGTGGTTGTTCTCGCGCTTGAGGTACTCGAACGCGTCGAGGTGACGGGTGGGGGGGAAACCGGCCTCGGCGCCGGCGATGTCGAAGCCGACCACGCCGTTGTCCCGGTAGCGGTTGGCCAGTTCGGCGATCTCCAGCGCGCGGGCCGCGTGCCTCATGGCGGTCAGCAGCGCCCCGACGCGGATGCGGTGACCGTTGGCCTTGGCGCGGCGCTCGCCCTCGCGGAAGCCGTCGTTGACCGCCTCGACGACCTCTTCGAGGGTCAGGCCGGCTTCCAGGTGCTGCTCGGGGGCGTAGCGGATCTCGGCGTACACGACGCCGTCCTCGGCCAGGTCCTCGGCGCACTCGGCGGCGACCCGGAAGAGCGCCTCCTTGGTCTGCATGACCGCGCAGGTGTGCGCGAAGGTCTCCAGGTAGCGCGGGAGGGAGCCGGAGTCGGCGGCTTCGCGGAACCAGATGCCCAGCTTGTCGGCATCGGTCTCGGGAAGGTTCTCGTAGCCGACCTCGCGGGCCAGCTCGATGATGGTCCCGGGGCGCAGGCCACCGTCGAGGTGGTCGTGCAGGAGCACCTTCGGGGAGCGGCGGATCTGATCCGGGGTGGGCAGGTTGGAGGTCTCGCTCGTCATCTGGGCACTCTAGCTCCTACGCGCGTAGAGCACCGGTTGGCGCCGGGGGTCGATATGTAACAGAGACCGTACGGACGGGTGGCGTACACCTGTCAGTCTGAGACTGTTCCGCCATGGCACAGCATGCGCCGCCGGCGCGCGGGGCCCGTCTGGGGCGGGCGGCCGGCGCGAACGGCTCGGGTTCGACGGTCAGTGGTGTGGTGCTCCTGCTTCCCGGGGCGTCCAGATTCTCCCCCGGTCCGGTGCGTCCGCTCGCGCGGGCACTGGCCCGGACGGGCGGAGGGGACGGGCTGGTCGCGCACACCGTGGCGCACGGCGCGGGCTCCCGGGAGGAGGCCGCGCGGTGGGCCGCGGACGAGGCGGTACGGCTCTACGGGGACGTGCCCGTGTGCCTGGCCGGCTACTCCGCGGGCGGCGGGGCGGCGCTGCGGGCGGCGGGGCACGAGGCCGTCAACTCGGTGCTGGCGCTCGCTCCTTGTTTAACGGAAGCCGCGCGGGGGGCCTCCCCTGAACCGGTGAAACAGCTCGCGGGCCGGCACGTGCTGATCGTGCACGGCACGAACGACGCGCGCAGCGACCCGGAGGCCTCCTTCCTGCTGGCGGCGCGGGCCAAGAAGGCGAATCGTTCTACCTGCCGGTTCGAGGTGCACTCCGACGGCCACGGGCTGCGGGACCACCAGGCGGAAGTGGTGGCGCTCTGCGTGGACTTCGTCCTCGGGTCCATGTTCTCCGGGCGGTACTCGCGGCCGGTGACCGACGCCCTGGCCGCGCCGCCGCCGCTGGGGCTGCGGATGCCGCTGGCCTCGGGTTTCGGGCGGTCCCTGCGGGTCCGGTGATCCGCTGTCGGGCGGGGGCCCCGGGCGTAGAATGAGGAGTGGACTCGGGGTGGTTCGCGGTGCTTTTTCCCCGGGAGGCGATCACTCATGGCCGGATTGGTGCGCAGGAGCTTCGACAGCGCCGACGAGACGCGGCCGTTCGAGGGCGGCAAGGGCCGGATGGACCTCCTCCAGACCGCCGACGGGCCCGTCGGGCGGGCCGTGTTCGAGCCGGGCTGGAAGTGGTCCGAGCACGTCAAGCCGCTGGCGGGCACCGACAGCTGCGAGGCCGCGCACACGGGGTACGTGGTGAGCGGGCGCATCCAGGTCGTCATGGACGACGGGGAGAGCGGCGAGTACGGCACCGGCGACTTCCTGCAGATCGCCCCCGGACACGACGCCTGGGTACTGGGCGACGAGCCCTGCGTGGTCCTGGACTGGACCGGCTACGGGAACTTCGCGAAGCCCGCCGCCTGATCGGCGCCTGATCGGCGCCTGATCACCCGTCGAGGAAGACCGGATTGGTGAGCGCCGCCGGGGCGCCCGGCAGCGGCGGGGCGCCCGCCGGGTGGCGGACCTCCGCCCGTATGTAGGCCGAGCGCGCCGGCGTGGTGTGCCACTCCAGCGGGGCGGGCACCGCGCCGACGGCGGGCGGGACGGTGAGGACCACGCCCTGGTCGGTCACCAGCCGCAGCTCGCAGCCCTCGGCGCCGGAGCCGGTCACCGAGAGCCGTACCAGCACGTCCGTGTCCGGGCCGGGGGTGCGCAGCCGCCCGCCGATGCCGGCGTGGGCGCCGTGGCCGGTCACGGCGTCGAAGGAGACGGTGACGCGGTCGGACTCCGCGGCGTAGGAGCGGCCGGAGCGCAGGCCCACGAGGACCGCCTCGCGGGTCAGGTCGTCGGCCAGGACGACGGTCTGCGGGCCGCCGACCCGGTCCGGCTCGCGGTGGTGGTCGCTGCCCGCGACGGCCGGGAGCCAGCGCTCGCCGCGGGCGCCGCGCAGGGTGGCGTCCCAGGAGGCCAGCGCGACCTCGTCGTCCGGGGTCCAGGGGCCGTTCCAGACCTCCACCGCGTCGGCCTCGCCGAAGCCGAACTTCCAGGCGCAGCCGACGCAGGTGGCGTGCGGGTGCGCGGGTACGACGAGGCCTCCCGCGCCGCGGATCGTACGGGCGAACCGGCCGAAGCGGTCGTCGCGCGCCCGGTAGCGCCAGTCGACGAAGGTGCCGGGGTCGGTGCCGACGGCGAGGACGTGGCCGGTGCGGGTGGTGACCTCCTCGCCGGTGAGGACGAGGAGCTCCGGGGGGACGACGTCGGCCCAGGCGGCGTGTGCGGAGTGGGTGTTGTGGTCGGAGGAGTTGATGAAGTCCAGGCCCGCGGCGCGGGCGAGGGCGGCTATCTCGGCCGGGGTGCGGCGCCCGTCGGAGTGCAGGGAGTGGATGTGGCAGTCGCCGCGGTACCAGGCGCGGCCGCGGCCCCGGGCGCGCTGCGGCGGGTAGCGCAGCGGGGCGGCGGGGGCGGCGGGTCCGTAGGTGAAGGTCGCGGTGATCTCGTACGGGAGTCCTCGCGGGGCCACCGTGTACGGGCCGAGCAGCAGGAGCCAGCGGCCGGCGTCGACGGGTCCGGGCAGGTAGCCGGGGGTGGCGGCGTCGGTGCGCAGGAAGAACTCGGTGCGGGCGCCGCCGGACCAGCCGCGGAAGCCGCGGCCGCCGAGGGCGGTGCCGCGCGGGTCGAAGATGCCGATGTCGAGGGCGTTGCCGGGGGTGCCGGGCGGTACCGGGGGCTTCTCGTAGGTGTAGGAGACGCGCAGCTCGCTCACGCCGGAGGGGACGTCCAGGGGGACTTCGACGAAGTCGGGGGCGCCCGCGGGGATGGTGCCGCGCAGGGTCCTGGTGGTGGGGGCTCCTCCGGTGCCCGTGCCGGTGACGGCGGAGGGGACGTGCGGGGCGGCCGCGGCGGCCGCCAGCAGATCGCGTCGGGTCATCGCCATGTCCCCAGGGTGACCGGGGGAGGTGAATCCCGCGTGGATTCGGTGTGTGGGGCGCAGGCCGGGCCGGGTCTAGCGGCTGCGCCGGGCCGGGGCGGGGGCGTGGAGCAGGGTGGTGGCCCGGTCCAGGCTGCGGGTGAGGGCGGGCCGGGTCGGGCCGGTGGCGAGGACGTAGGCGTGGTGGAGGGCGCCGGTGGGGGCCCGGCGGACGGTGGCGTCCGGCGGGACCTGGAGCTGGACGCGGACCACGCCGGGGAGGGCGCGGGCGGCGGCGAGGGCGTCGGCGGCCCCCGGGGGACCGCCGCCGGGCGGGAAGTCGACGTAGCGCAGGCCCGCGTGGGCGGTGGCGGGCGGTTTGCGGACGGGCGCGGGCAGGCCGAGGCCGGCGCTGAGGGCGTGGGCGAGCACGTCGGTGCCGTGCGCGAGGCGCAGCAGCTGGGTGACCTCCTCGGCGCCGGGGTGGGGGTGCGTCTCGATCAGGCGGGGGCCGCGTGCGGTGAGGACCACCTCGGTGTGGGAGGGGCCGTCCCGGTGGCCGGCGAGGTCGAGGACGCCGCGTACGAGGGCCCGTACGGCTTCGGCGGTGGCGGGGTCGAGGGCGACGGGCGCGTCGTGGCCGCGGGCGGTGGGGGCGTGGGCGGTGGGGGCGTGGACGGGCTGGCCCGGGTCGGGGGCGGAGGCGGAGGCGGGGTCGTGGGCGGGGGCCGGCAGGCTCCTGGTCCAGCCGAGGACGCGGTGGCGGCCCTGCCGGGAGAGGGTCTGGACGGCGAGTTCGGGGCCTTCCAGGAACTCCTCCACCAGCAGGTCGGTGACCTCGGGGTAGTGCGGGGCGGCGGCCCGCGCCCCGGCCTCGTCGTGGACGACGAGCACGCCTTCGCCGTGGCTGCCCGCGCGGGGCTTGATGACGCAGGGGTAGCCGATGAGGGTGGCGAGGAAGGGGATCAGGGCGGCCCGGCCGCAGCGCGCGAAGGAGACGGGCCGGGCGGGGTGCAGGGTGTTGGCGCGGGCGCGCAGGGCGGCCTTGTCCATGAGGGCCGTGACGGCGGAGGGCGCGGTGCCGGGCAGGCCGAGGGCCTCGTTGGCGCGGGCGGCGGCCAGCGCCGTGGCGGGGCCGAAGCCGAAGACGCGGGCCCGGCCGTGGCGGACCTCCGCCAGCCGGGCGACGGCCCCCACCAGGCGGGGGTGGTCGCGCCAGTCCGTCCGTACCCGCCGCTCCGCCCCCTCACGGTCGGATGGCACCGATGGATCCGGCGCGACCACCACGGTGCGCGCGCCCGCACGGCGGGCGGCGGCCACCTCGGCGGGACACGGGCCGAGCAGGACCGCCACGGGTCGGTGCCGTGCTCCGGTGGTCGTCCCCTGCTGCCGCATACCGCGCTCCCCCCGTCACGCCGTGCTCCCACTGTGCCGGTCCGGCATATGCCGGAGTCGCCCGTTCAGGCGTCGAGTTGCCGCCTTGCGGGAACACGAGGGGTTTATAAACAGACACACACAGGGACGAATAGGCATATGCCCGTGGATGCCGAGGGAGCCGACCGGACGGAGCGCGGGGGCGATCTGAGCCCCGCCGCGCGGCGCCTCTACGCCTACGCGGTGGAGCGGCCGGTCTTCACCGCCGCCGAGGCCACCGCGGCCCTCGGCGTCCGCGCGGGGGCCGCGATCACGGAGCTGGCCGCCGGGCACCTGCTCCAGCGGGCCCCGGGAACGGGACCGGAGCGGTGGACCGCGGTGGCGCCCCGGGCCGCGGCGGCCCGCGCGCTGGCCCCGCTCGCGCTGCTCGTACGGGAGACCCACGACGAGATGGACCGGCTGCGCGGGCGGCTGGAGGCGCTGGTGCCCGCGTACGAGGCGGGGGCCGCGCACCGGGACCTGAGCGGGGCGGGCCGGCTGGAGCTGGTGACGGACCTCGGGGCGGTCCGCGGGCTGATCACGGAGCTGGCGGCGGGGTGCGAGCGGGAGCTGCTGACCTCCCAGCCGGGCGGCGGGCGGCCGCAGGAAACCCTGGAGGAGGCGGTCGGGCGGGACGAGTCGCTGCTGGCCCGCGGGGTCCGGATGCGGACGATCTACCAGCACACGGCGCGCTACTCACGGCCGACGGCGGCGTACGTCGAGCGGGTGACGGCGCTGGGCGCGCAGGTGCGGACGCTGGGCGACGGGCTGATGCGGATGCTGATCTTCGACGGGCGGACGGGGCTGATGGCGGTGCCGGACCGGACGGGGGCGGCGCTGGTGGTCCGGGAGCCGAGCGTCGTGCACTTCATGACGGCCGCCTTCGAGAGGTCCTGGCTGGGGGCGCAGCCGTTCGCCACGACGGTGAGCCCGGAGGCGGCCCGGTCGATCTCGGACGAGCTGCGGCAGACGATCGTGCAGCTGTTGTCGGAGGGGCTGGAGGACAAGGTGATCGCGCGCCGGCTGGGCATGTCGGAGCGGACCTGCCAGCGGCACATCGCGGAGATCATGCGGGCGGTCGGCGCCAAGTCCCGCTTCCAGGCGGGATACCTGCTCTCCGCCGCCGCCGACCGCCGCCCTGACCCGGACCCGGACCCGGACCCCGGAACTGCCGAACCGGTCCGCTGATGCCTTGTTAGCCTGCGGCGATGGGAATGGACATCACCGTGGTCACGGCCGACTGGGAACACCTGGCCGGGATACCGGCCGACGCGCGCCTGGACGCCCTGACCGACGCCGTGTGCCCGGACTCCTGCTGCGACCGCTGCGAGGAGGCCGACCGCGCCGTGCCGGGCGGCTGGGTGGGGCAGCGGGGGACGCCGTGGTGCGCCGAGTACCGGTTCTTCGGGACCACCGGTACGTACGCCTGGCACTTCCAGCTGGCCGAGGCCTGGGAGGACCTGCGCCCGGCGGCCGCGCCCGCGCTGCGGGAGGCCCTCGACCGTTTCCTGGGCGGCCTGTTCTGGTACGGCCCGGACCGGTGGGCGGGAGCGGAACCGGACGACTGGCCCCGGCCCGCCCCCGGCTTCCCGGGCGACCCGGCACCGTGGCGCCCGGAGGTGCTCGTGCTCGCTTCGCCGGACGAGGTGGCGGCGCTGGCCCGTGCCTGGGAGGCGGCCGCGCCCCGGCTGGAGGAGCTCCGGGAGCCCTTCGCCGCCACGGCCGCCCGCCGGCCGGCCTGGCTCGGCACCTTCGACATCGCCGGCGCGCTCCTGCGGGAGTGGGGCGAGGCGGTCACGGGGGCCGGGGAGCGCGGCTGGGGGCTGATCGGGCTTCCGTACTGAACGCGGCCGGCTAGGCGGGCGGTTCCAGTTCGGGGATCAGGCGCCCCCGGCGGGACAGCAGGAAGCGCTTGAACTCCGCCACCGGCGGGGTGTCGGGGTGGCCGTCCAGCCAGGCGACGCCGATCTGGCGCACCGCGCGCGGCGCCGTCACCGTCAGCTCCACCACCCCGGGCCGGGGCACGGCGGGCGGCGGCAGCAGGGCCACGCCCAGGCCCGCCGCGACGAGGCCGCGCAGGGTCTCGGCCTCCTCGCCCTCGAAGGCCACCTTGGGGGTGAAGCCCGCCTCCGCGCACAGGTCGTCGGTGATGCGCCGCAGGCCGTAGCCCGCCTCCAGGGTGACGAAGGTTTCCTCCGCGGCCTCGGCGAGCCGGATCCGCTTGCGCACCGCGAGGCGGTGGTCGTCCGGGACCACCAGGCGCAGCCGCTGTTCGTCGAGCCGGCGGGCCACCAGGTCGGGGGCGTCGGGCAAGGGCGAGGTCAGGCACAGGTCGAGTTCCCCGGCGCGGAGCTTCTCCAGCATGGCCTCGCCGTAGTTCTGGACGAGGGAGAACCGTACGCGCGGGTGGTCGGCCCGGAAGGCGCGGATCAGGCCGGGCACGGTCTCGGGGCCCAGCGTGTGCAGGAAGCCGAAGGCGACCTTCCCGAAGGAGGGGTCGGCGTCCTCCTGGACGGAGCCGGCCGCGCGGGCGATGCCGTCCAGGGCCCGTTCGGCGGAGGCGAGGAAGGTGCGGCCGGCCGTGGTGAGGGCGACGGTGCGGCCCTTGCGGGCGAACAGCGTGACGCCCAGGTCCTGTTCGAGGCGGACCATCGCCCTCGACAGGGTGGACTGCGGGACGCCCAGCTCGTGCGCGGCGCGGGTGACGTGCTCGTGCCGGGCGACGGCGGTGAAGTACGCGAGGCGCGGGGCCAGCAGGCGTGTCACGGCCATGTCTTCTTCGTAACGGTTCGTTGACATGTACGCCCCTGAGCTGTGGTGATGCGCGAGTGGATCGATTATCGCGATTTCGTGCATTGGACGCATGAAAAACAGGGGCCTACCTTCGACGTATGCCTCCCGCTCATACCGGGGCACCCGTCACCTCGGGTGCCTCCACCGCGTCGTCCCCTCAGCCCGAAGCCCACTCCCCCGGCCGCCCCGGCTACCGCCGGATGAGCCTCGCGCTCTTCGCCGCCGGACTGGCGACCTTCGCCCTCCTCTACTCCACCCAGGCACTGCTGCCCGCGATCTCCGCCGGTTTCGGCGTGACGGCCGGTCAGGCCAGCTGGACGGTGTCGGCGGCCACCGGCGCGCTCGCCCTGTTCGTACTGCCGCTCAGCGCGCTGTCGGAGCGGTTCGGGCGGACCCGGATGATGACCTGCTCGATGGTGATCGCCGTCGGCGTCGGCCTCCTCGTCCCCTTCGCCCCGAACCTGGAGTGGCTGGTGGCGCTGCGCGCGGTGCAGGGCGCGGCGATCGCCGGGATCCCGGCCTCCGCGATGGCGTACCTCGCGGAGGAGGTCAAGCCGAAGGCACTGGTCGGGGCGATCGGCCTGTTCGTGGCGGGCAACTCCATCGGTGGCATGAGCGGCCGCATCGTGACCGGCTGGGCGGCGCAGCTGTGGGGCTGGCGGGCCGGGCTGCTGGCCGTCGGGCTGATGGCGCTGGCCTGCGCGGCGGCCTTCCTGGTGCTGCTGCCCCGGGCACGGTTCTTCCGGGCGGCCTCGCTGAACCCGCGCGCGGTGGGACGTACCGTCGCCGGGCACCTGCGCGATCCTCTGCTGCTGCGGCTCTACGGGATCGGCGCGCTGTTCATGACCGTGTTCGGGGCCGTGTACACGGTCATCGGCTTCCGGCTGGTGGACGCGCCGTTCTCGCTGCCGCAGGGCGTGGTCGGCTCGGTGTTCCTCGTCTACCTGGTGGGTACGGCCTCCTCGGCCGCGGCCGGGCAGCTGGTGGCCCGTACGGGGCGGCGCGGGGCGCTGTACCTGGCGGTGACCACGACCGCGCTGGGTCTGCTGCTGTCGCTGGCCGACTCCCTCGCCGCGGTCCTGGCAGGGCTGGTGCTGATCACGGCGGGCTTCTTCGCGGGGCACGCCGTGGCCTCGGCGGCGGTGAGCCGGACGGCGAAGTCGGGCCGGGCGCAGGCCTCCGCGCTCTACCAGTCCGCGTACTACCTGGGCTCCAGCGCGGGCGGCACCCTGGGCGCGCTGGCGTACCACGCCTCGGGCTGGGCGGCCACGGTCGGCATCGCCCTGCTGGCGGTGGTGGGCGTCGCGTCGATCACCCTCTACGGGTCCCACGCGGCCCGGGTGGAGCGGGCGCGCGGACGGCGGCTCGCGGCTCCGGCCGCGGCGGCCCGCTGACCGGCGGGGACCCACGGGGACCGACCCGGAACTACCGGGACAGAAGATCGGACGGCCGGGCGAACGGCCGTCCGATCTGCATATTTCCCTCTGCCGGACCTCCTGACGAAAGCGGCCCCAGACCCTACGCTCGCGGTGCGACTCGCCGTGTTTCCGGGGCATGGGGCCCCCGAACGCCCTGGGCGAGGCAGGGGAGGAACCGATGGCGGGGATACGTGTGCGCGCGAAGCGGCGGGCCGCGGTGGTGTTCGGCGGGGCGCTGGCCCTCGCGGTTCCGGTGGTGCTGACGGGGGGCGGGACGGCCCAGGCCGCCGCCACCGCCTCGTGCAACGTGACCACCGGGCCCTACCAGCGTCAGGTGGAGCAGTTCCTGGGACGGCCGGTGGACGGGGTGCAGTCGGCGGCCGACTGCACGGCGATCCAGTCCTTCCAGGCGACCCACGGGATCACCCCCACGATGGGGTACGCGGGCCCGCTGACCTGGCAGACGATGAACACGATGCTCGCGCAGCGGGCCGCGGGCAAGAACCCGAACGCGGCCGGGACCTGTCCCACCAACCTGGGCCGGATCGCCTGCGTCGACCTGACCCGCCAGCTCAGCTGGATCCAGGACGGCGCGACGCTGAAGTACGGGCCGGTGGCGGTGCGCACCGGCAAGGCGGAGACGCCGACGCGGACCGGCCTGAAGAAGATCTACTACCGGTCCATCGACCACTGGTCGACGATCTACAACGTCTCGATGCCGTACGCGCAGTTCTTCGACGGCGGGATCGCCTTCCACTCGGTGACCAAGAGCATGTGGAACCCGCCGGGTTCCGGCGGCTGCGTGAACATGACGACGGCCGACGCCAAGGCGTACTGGAACATGCTGGGCAACGGCGAGGACGTCTTCGTGTACGGGCGCAAGCCCGGAACCTGACACTCCTGGCGCTCCCGGCTGCCGTTGTCGGACCCCTCGGGTAGTTTCCGTCGGAGACGGGACTACCTGGGGGCGACCATGAGTGACCTCGCGACGACACCACCGGACCTCGACGCCGCGATGGACCGGTACCGCGTCGAGCTGACCGGTTACTGCTACCGGATGCTCGGGTCGGCCTTCGACGCCGAGGACGCGGTGCAGGACACGTACATCCGTGCCTGGCGGGCGTACGAGAAGTTCGAGGGCCGCTCCTCGCTGCGGTCCTGGCTGTACCGGATCGCCACCAACGTCTGCCTGGACCTGCTGAACGCGGGCAACAAGCGGGCCCGTCCCATGGACTTCGGCGCCCCGCAGCACCAGGCCTCGGCCGTGCTCAACGAGCGGCCCGAGGTGACCTGGCTGGAGCCGGTGCCCGACGGGCGGGTGCTGCCGCAGACCGCCGACCCGGCGGAGCTGGCGCTGGCCAAGGAGTCCGTCCGGCTGGCCTTCGTCGCCGCCCTCCAGCACCTGCCGGCCAAGCAGCGGGCCGTGCTGATCCTGCGGGAGGTGCTGGCCTGGAAGGCGGAGGAGGTCGCGCAGCTCCTGGAGACCACGGTGGCCTCGGTGAACAGCGCCCTCCAGCGGGCCCGGGCAACCCTCTCCGGACAGCGCGTCCGCGCGAGCGAGGCGGCCGACCCCCTCGACGCCGCGCAGGCCGAGCTGCTGGGGCGCTACCTGTCCGCCTTCGAGGCCTACGACATCACCCGGCTGACGGCCCTGCTGCACGAGGACGCGGTGCTGTCGATGCCGCCGTTCGACCTGTGGCTGCGGGGCCACGCCGACATCGCGGCGTGGCACCTCGACCAGGGCATCGGCTGCAAGGGCTCCCGTCTGCTCCCCACCACGGCGAACGGCATGCCGGCCTTCGGCCAGTACCGGCCCGCCCCCTCGGGGACCGGGCACGTGCCGTGGGCGCTCCAGGTCCTGGAGATCTCAGACGGGAAGATCGTCGGGCTCAACGCCTTCCTCGACACCGCCCGGTGGTTCCCGCTCTTCGGGCTCCCCGAGCAGCTCTGACAGGCCTACGAGGCCCAGCAGGGCCCGCAGCGCGGGGCCGGCGCCGGTCACGGTGAAGGCCCCGCGCCCCCGCGCGGCCAGCCGCAGCCGCGCGAGCACCTCGACGGCCCCGAGCCCGGGCGCGGTGACGGCCCCGGCATCGCACACCACCGCGTCGGCCCCGCCGTCGTAGAGCAGCGCCAGCCGCGCGCAGAGCCGCGCCGCGTCCCGCTCGGTGGGGCCGGGTCCGGGCAGTACGAGCCGTCCGATCTTCATGCCGGGTTGACCGCCGCCCCTCCCGGAACTCATCGGTGACCCGCACAATGACCAGATGGACCTGCCCTCCTACCGGGACCCGCCGCCCACGGCGCACGCCCTCCCGGCCGGCGCGGAATGGGCCTCGTAAGACGCGGACCCGCGGTTCTTCCCGCACTACCACGAAGCCGCCCTGGGCCACCGGGACTTCGTCGCCCACATCGACGACGGCCTGGAGGCGTACCTGCGCGGCTACCTGTTCTGGCTGGAACAGCGGCGCGCCCCCGGGCCGGGGAGGCGCTGCCGCGGCACTGAGGGTCAGGGGCGGGGGAAGCCGAAGGTGTCGAGGGTGAGCTCGAACGGCTCGGGAAGGCGGACGGCCTCGCCGAACTTGCCCGCGTGCAGGACGCGGTACTTGCCGTCCTTGGGTTCGCCGTAGAGGTGGATCGTGGGGCTACCGGTGGCGTGCGGGTCGATGAGCAGATACAGCGCGACACCTGCCGCTGCGTAGCCGTGCAGCTTGGCCACGCGGTCGTTGACGGCGTTCGACTTGGACGTGACCTCCACCGCCAGCTCTGCAGCGGCGGCAGGAGTGAAGTTCTCCCCGCGCGGGACCTCCGACCTGGGTACGACCACGAGGTCCGGAATGTAGAGACCGCTGCGGCTCGGGACGGTCACGTTGAGGGTTTGGAAAACACCCCAGTCATCCGGGATCGCCGCATACAGTCGACGCTGTACCAGTTCGGCGATCAGGTTGTGGTTGTTGACGGGCGGTGGTGCCACGGTGACGATCCCCTCGATGATCTCCACCTTGCAGCCCCCGGGTACGTCCATCTCCTCCCAGAGACGGACCACCGAGTCCCAGTCGTCACCGCTTGGCGGCTGGCGCTCGACTGCGAGTGCGCTCATGGTGTGCTCCTTGTCGGTCGTCACCGATCCCAGCATGACGAACGGGACCGGTGGGCGTCCACCGGTCCCGTTCAGCCGTACGGATGAGCCGCGCGTCAGGCGATGCGGTCCAGGACGATCGGGGTGGCCGAGAAGGCCGTGCCCGCCGGGGCCACGTCGTAGGAGCCCTCCAGGGAGGCCAGGGCGTACTCGAACTTCTCCGGGGTGTCCGTGTGCAGGGTCATCAGCGGCTGGCCCGCGGTGACGGTGTCGCCCGGCTTCGCGTGCAGCTCGATGCCGGCACCGGCCTGGACCGGGTCCTCCTTGCGGGCGCGGCCCGCGCCCAGGCGCCAGGCGCCGACGCCGACGGCGTACGCGTCGAGGCGGGTCAGGACGCCCGAGGCGGAGGCGGTGACCACGTGCTGTTCGCGGGCCACCGGCAGGGCGGCGTCCGGGTCGCCGCCCTGGGCGGAGATCATCCGGCGCCACACGTCCATCGCGGAGCCGTCGGCCAGGGCCTTCGCCGGGTCGGCGTCCTTGATGCCCGCGGCGTCCAGCATCTCGCGGGCCAGGGCCAGCGTCAGCTCGACCACGTCGGAGGGGCCGCCGCCGGCCAGGACCTCGACGGACTCGCGGATCTCCAGGGCGTTGCCCGCGGTCAGGCCGAGCGGGGTGGACATGTCGGTGAGCAGGGCGATCGTCTTGACGCCGCTGTCGGTGCCGAGGGCCACCATGGTGGAGGCCAGCTCGCGGGCGTCCTCGATGTTCTTCATGAACGCGCCGGTGCCGACCTTGACGTCCAGGACGAGCGAGCCCGTACCTTCGGCGATCTTCTTCGACATGATCGAGGAGGCGATCAGCGGGATGGCCTCGACGGTGCCGGTGACGTCGCGCAGGGCGTACAGCTTCTTGTCGGCCGGGGCCAGGCCGTCGCCCGCCGCGCAGATGACGGCGCCGGTGGTGTCGAGGACGTTCAGCATCTCCTCGTTGGAGAGCAGCGCGCGCCAGCCCGGGATGGACTCCAGCTTGTCCAGGGTGCCGCCGGTGTGGCCCAGGCCGCGGCCCGAGAGCTGGGGCACGGCCGCGCCGCAGGCGGCGACGAGCGGGGCGAGCGGGAGGGTGATCTTGTCGCCGACGCCGCCGGTGGAGTGCTTGTCGGCGGTGGGGCGGGAGAGGGAGTCGAAGTTCATCCGCTCGCCGGAGGCGATCATCGCGGCGGTCCAGCGGGCGATCTCGGCCCGGTTCATGCCGTTGAGCAGGATGGCCATGGCCAGAGCGGACATCTGCTCGTCGGCGACGACCCCGCGGGTGTAGGCGTCGATGACCCAGTCGATCTGCTCGGGGCTCAGCTCACCACGGTCCCGCTTGGTCCGGATGACGGAGATGACGTCCATGAGGTGACTTCCTTCTACGCGCATAGAGATGAGGGAGGGAGTTCAGGAAATGTTCGAGGGGGTTCGAGCGGGGCCCGACCGGCCCGGGGGAAGCGGGACGGCCCTCCGCCCGGCAGGGGCGGAGGGCCGTCGGCACGGCTATCTCAGGTGGTCGGGCCCGAAGGCCTGCGGCAGCATCGCGCTCAGCGGGAGGATCCCGTCGGGCGTGTCCACCAGCAGTTCCGGGCCGCCGAACTCGTAGAGCAGCTGGCGGCAGCGCCCGCAGGGGACGAGGCTCGCGCCCTTGCCGTCCACGCACGTGAAGTGGGTGAGACGGCCGCCGCCGGTGGCCTGGAGGGAGGAGACCAGGCCGCACTCGGCGCACAGGCCGAGTCCGTAGCTCGCGTTCTCGACGTTGCAGCCGGTCACGACCCGGCCGTCGTCGACCAGCGCGGCCACCCCGACCGGGAAGCCCGAGTAGGGGGCGTACGCCCGGGTCATCGCGTCCCGGGCGGCCGTCCGCAGGGCTTCCCAGTCCACCGCGTGCTCCGCGGTCACTTGCCCTGGCCCTTGCGGTACGGCATGCCGTCCGCCTTGGGCATGCGCAGGCGCTGCGCCGACAGGGCGAGCACGAGCAGCGTGGTCAGGTACGGGGCGGCGTCGACGAACTGGCTCGGCACCTGGTCGGTGAGCGCGTACCAGAGGAAGAGGCCGGCGGCGCAGACCGCCGCGATGGCGGCCTGGACGTGCTTCTTCTTGTACAGCTGCCAGACGACGACGAGCACCAGCAGGATCGCCAGGAGCAGCAGCATCGCGTGGACGTTCTCGGCACCGCCGCGCAGGCGGAGGCTGTAGGTGAAGCCGAAGAGGCCCGAGCCGAGGGCCATGCCGCCCGGCATCCAGTTACCGAAGATCATCGCGGCGAGACCGATGTAGCCGCGGCCGCCGGTCTGGCCCTCCTGGTAGATGCCGGTGGAGACGATCGCGAGGAAGGCGCCGCCGAGGCCGGCCATCGCGCCGGAGACGATCACCGCGATGTACTTGTACTTGTAGACGTTGACGCCGAGGGACTCGGCGGCGATCGGGTTCTCACCGCAGGAGCGCAGTCGCAGGCCGAAGGCCGTGCGCCACAGCACCCACCAGGTGGCGGGGACCAGGAGCACCGCGACGACGGTCAGCAGCGAGAGGTTGGTGACCAGACCGCCGACGACGCCGGCGGCGTCCGAGATCAGGAACCAGTGCTTGCCCTGGAGTGTCGCCATCCAGTCGGACAGCCCCGGGATCGTGATCTCGGTGATCGGATCGATGCGCGGGGACTGCTTGGAGGAGCCGCCCGGGGTCTTGTCGAAGGTGAAGTTCGACAGGTACTGGGTGAAGCCGACGGCCAGGATGTTGATCGCCACACCGGAGACGATGTGGTTCACGTTGAAGGTCACGGTGATGACCGCGTGCAGCAGGCCGCCGATCGCGCCGCCGATGATGCCGACGAGGACACCGGTCCACGGACCCCACTGGTAGCCGGCCCAGGCGCCGAACCAGGTGCCGAGGATCATCATGCCTTCGAGGCCGATGTTGACCACGCCCGCGCGCTCGGCCCACAGGCCGCCGAGGCCCGCGAGGGCGATCGGCACCGCGAGCTGGAGGGCGCCGGAGACCTGGCCGACGGAGGTCAGGTCGTTGGCCCCGGAGATCAGCCGGACGACCGAGACCAGTGCGAGGCCTCCCGCGATCATCAGCAGGATCCAGGGCAGGGTGAGCTTGCGGCGGCCGCCGCCCTTCTTGGGCGCGGCGCTCGTCGCGGAAACGGTGCTGGTGCTCACGCCGCGACCTCCTTGTTGTCGGTCTTGAGGGCGTGGCCGGCGGCCAGCTCTTCGCCGACCTTCTGCTGCTGGCGGCGGATGCCGTAGCGGCGGACGAGCTCGTAGCTGACGACGACCGCGATCACGATCAGGCCCTGCATGATCGTGCCGATCTCCTTGGCGTACCCCTCGGTGTCGAGACCGGCGGACGCCTTGTCGATGAAGGCGATCAGGAAGGCCGAGAAGAAGATGCCGATCGGGTTGTTGCGGCCGAGCAGCGCGACGGTGATACCGGTGAAGCCGACACCCAGCGGGAAGGACAGGTTGTACGTGTGCGACTCGCCCAGCAGCAGCGGCATGCCGGTCAGACCGGCGACCGCGCCCGAGATGAGCATGGCGGTCATGATCATCTTCTTGGGCTCGACACCGGAGGCCTGCGCGGCGGACTCGCTGGCGCCGGAGGCGCGCAGGTCGAAGCCGAAGCGGGTCCGGTTGAGCACGAACCAGTAGACGACGCCGAGCACGAAGGCGACGAAGGTGAAGCCGTAGATGTCGCCGCCGGACAGGGACAGGGCCGGGAACCAGCCGGACTCCGGGATGTCACCGGTGGTCAGGTCGTTCGAGCCGGCCGGCTGCACGCCGAGGTTCTTCGGCAGGATCAGCCAGGCGATCAGCGAGGTCGCGATGGCGTTGAGCATGATCGTGGAGACGACCTCGCTCACGCCGCGGCGGGCCTTGAGGACGCCCGCGATACCGGACCAGAAGGCGCCGGTCGCCATGGCGACGAGCACGATCAGCAGGACGTGCAGGGGCCCGGGCAGCGAGACCGAGGCGCCGACGACGGCCGAGACCATCGCCGCGAGGCGGTACTGGCCGTCGACGCCGATGTTGAAGAGGTTCATCCGGAAGCCGATGGCGACGGCCAGGGCTGCCAGGAAGTAGATGCCGGCCTGATTGATGATCAGGACCTGGATGTCCTCGTAACCCGCCTGCTCGATCATGATCCGCAGCGGGTCGATCGGGTCCACGCCCGAAGCGGCCAGCACGATCATGGTCAGCACCAGGGCGCTGACCAGTGCGAGCACCGGTCCGGCGGCTGCCAGGAGCAGCCGGTCCTTGTCGAATTTCTTCATCGGGCCTCGTCCTCCGTGGTGTCGCCGTCGACCCCGGCGGAGCTGTCGTCGTGGGCTTCGAGGTGCCCGCTGGCGGCGCCGGTCATGGCGGTGCCGAGCTCCTCGGGGGTGATCGTCGCAGGGTCGGCGTCCGCGACCAGGCGACCGCGGTAGATGACGCGCAGGGTGTCGGACAGGCCGATCAGCTCGTCCAGGTCGGCCGAGATCAGCAGCACGGCCAGGCCCTCGCGACGGGCCTCGCGGATGGCGTCCCAGATCTGCGCCTGCGCGCCGACGTCCACACCACGGGTGGGGTGCGCGGCGATCAGGAACTTCGGGTTGTGGCTCATCTCGCGGCCGACGATCAGCTTCTGCTGGTTGCCGCCGGACAGGGAGGCCGCGGTGACGTCGATGCCGGGGGTGCGGACGTCGTACTCGCGCACGATCCGCTCGGTGTCCTTGCGGGCGGCCTTCGGGTCGAGGATGCCGCCCTTGGAGTTCGGCCGCTCGGTGACGTGGCCGAGGATGCGGTTCTCCCAGAGGGGGGACTCCAGGAGCAGGCCGTGCCGGTGGCGGTCCTCGGGGATGTAACCGATGCCGCCCTCGCGGCGCTTGCGGACCGGCATCTTGGTGATGTCGGCGCCGTCGAGGGTGATGACGCCCGCGTCGGGGGTGATCATGCCCATGAGGGCCTCGATCAGCTCCGTCTGGCCGTTGCCCTCGACGCCGGCGATGCCGAGGATCTCGCCCTTGTGGATGGTGAAGCCGATCCCGTCGAGCAGGAGGCGGCCGGCGACCGGGGCCTCGCGCAGGTCGGTGTCGGAGTCGCCCAGGACCGGCGTGGAGGTCTCCGGGGTGGTGACGGTGCCGGACTCGGCGACGGTCAGGTTCTCGACCTTGAGCATCGGGGTCGTGGTCACCGTGGACTCGCGGGTCTCCGGCGAGGGCAGCTCGGTGCCGACCATGAGCTCGGCGAGCTGCTTGGTCGTGGCCGTCTTCGGGTCGGCGGTGCCGACCGTGGTGCCGCGGCGGATGACGGTGATGTCGTCGGCGACCTTCAGCACCTCGCCCAGCTTGTGCGAGATGAAGATGACGGTCAGGCCCTCGGCCTTGAGCTCGCGCAGGTTGTCGAAGAGCGCGTCCACTTCCTGCGGCACGAGCACGGCGGTGGGCTCGTCGAGGATGAGGGTCTTCGCGCCGCGGTAGAGGACCTTGAGGATCTCCACGCGCTGGCGGTCGGCGACGCCGAGGTCCTCGATCAGGGCGTCGGGACGCACGCCGAGGCCGTACGCGTCCGAGATCTCCATGATCTTCTTGCGGGCCTTGCCGCCGATGCCGTAGAGCTTCTCGCCGCCGAGGACGACGTTCTCCAGGACGGTGAGGTTGTCGGCCAGCATGAAGTGCTGGTGCACCATGCCGATCCCGCGGGCGATGGCCTCGCCGGGGTTGTTGAAGGAGACCTGCTCCCCGTCGATGGCGATGGTGCCCTCGTCCGGCTTCTGCATGCCGTAGAGGATCTTCATCAGGGTCGACTTGCCGGCACCGTTCTCACCGATGAGGGCGTGGACCGTGCCCTTGCGGACGGAGATGGCGATGTCCTTGTTGGCGACGACGCCGGGGAAACGCTTGGTGATGCCGTGCAGTTCTACGGCGAGAGGGGGGCTGGACGCGTTGATGACGCACTCTCCTTGGCGCGGAAGGAGCTGGAAAGCCAAGTTGGCAGGGGGGACAGGGCGGGGGAGAGAAGGTATCGCGTCCACGATGCCTCTACGCGCGTAGCACTGTCGAAAGTGAAAACTTGCGGCCAACTGGCCACAAGTTCGCACGGACTGGGGGCGAAGACGCGGCTCGGGGTCCGGGAGCGGGTTGACCGCTCCCGGACCCCGGAGACCGCGACTAGGCGTCAGACAAGGGCCTTACGGCGCGGTCTTGACGGTGATCTTCTTCGCGATGATGTCGGCCTTGGCCTTCTCCACCGCGGCGGTGATGTCGGTCATCGACTTGTACTGCGGGTTGGACTCCGCCAGGCCGACACCGTTCTTGTCCAGGCCGTAACGGACCTCGCCGGCCTCCGGCTTGCCGTCCTTGACCGACTTGATCAGGTCGTACACCGCGAGGGAGACGTCCTTGGTGACCGAGGTCAGGATGTGGTCCTTGTACTTCGCCAGACCGGGCTGGTTGTACTGGTCGGAGTCGACGCCGATGGCCCACTTGCCCGCGGTGGAGGCGGCCTCGATGGCGCCCGAGCCCGCGAGACCGGCGGCGGCGTAGATCACGTCGGCGCCGCCGTCGAGCTGGCCCTTGGCGGTGGCCTTGCCGAGGTCGGGCTTGGCGAAGCCCGAGAAGTCCGGCGGCTGGGTCAGGTAGGCCGACAGCACCTTGGCGTTCGGGTTGGTGTCCTTGACGCCCTGCTCGAAGCCCGCCTGGAACTTCTTGATCAGCGGAACCTCGACACCGCCGATGAAGCCGACCGTGCCGGTCTTGGACGCCTTGGCGGCGGCGACGCCGGCCAGGTAGGAGCCCTGCTCCTCGTTGAAGACCAGGTTGGCGATGTTCGTGCCGGTCTTCGAGGTGTCGTCGATGATGCCGAACGTGGTGTTCGGGAACTTCTTCGCGACCTTCTCGATGGCCGGGGCGTAGGAGAAGCCGACGCCGATGACCGGGTTGTTGCCCTTGCGCGCCAGCTCGGTGAGGCGCTGGACCTTGTCGGCCTCGCTCTCGCCCTCGGTGGGCTCCGCCTCGGCGGTCTTGACCTTGAGGTCCTTCGCGGCCTTCTCCAGGCCCGCGTAGGCGGCGTCGTTGAACGACTGGTCGCCGCGGCCACCGACGTCGTAGGCGATTGCGGCGCCGGCGTTCTTCGTCTCCGAGGACGAGGAGGACGACGACGAGGCGTCCGAGGACTTCTTTCCGCCACAGGCGGTGGCCGAGAGGGCCAGCGCCGCGGACGCGATGCCCACGGTGGCGATCCTGGTGATCCGGCGCAAGGGGAGGCTCCTTCAAAACCTGACCGAAGCGCCACGACCGGCGCTGGTTTAGCGGCGATCGTAACGCGCGTAGATGTCAGTTAAAGGCCCGTTCATGAGTCGTTATCGGATCGTCGCGAACCGGACAGTGACCGATCGGTAACTCGACAGGTGCCCAGCCCTTGCGTACCAAGGGCTGGACAGCTCCACCGGCGGAGCCCGCATTGGGGTAGGGATTTCGGCCCCGCACCGCCCCGCGTGCGCTACCTCACTGCGCCGGGGCGGCGGCCGTCGAGCAGCGCGACGGCGGTGAAGAACTCCACGCCGACGCCGATCGCGCTCTCGTCGACGTCGAAGTCGCCGCGGTGCAGGTCGCGCTTGGCGGTGTCGCCGGGCCTGCGGGTGCCGAGGCGGGCCATGGCGCCGGGCACGTGCTCCAGGTACCAGGAGAAGTCCTCGCCGCCGAGGCTCTGCTCGGTGTCCTCGACCGATCCGGCGCCGCAGCGGGCCGCCATCGCCTCCCGGAGCAGTTCGGTGACGACCGGGTCGTTGACCACCGGGGGGACCCCGCGCACGTGGTTGATCTCGAACTTCGCCCCGTGCATCGTGGCGACCTCGTCGATCGCCGCGTGGATCATGTCGGGGGCCTCGTACCAGGCGTTCAGGTCCAGGCAGCGGATGGTTCCGGACAGCTCCGCCTGCATCGGGATGACGTTGCAGGCGTGGCCCGCCTCGATCCGGCCCCAGGTGACCGACATGCCCGAGCGGGCGTCCATGCGCCGGGTCAGCAGGGCGGGGACGTCGACCGCGAGGCGGGCGGCGGCCGTCACCAGGTCGGTGGTCAGGTGCGGGCGGGCGGTGTGGCCGCCGGGGCCGGACAGGCTGACCTCCAGCCGGTCGCAGGCGGAGGTGATCGGCCCGGCCCGCAGTCCGATCCGGCCCGCGTCGACGCGCGGGTCGCAGTGGACCGCGATGATCCGCCCCACCCCGTCCAGCACCCCGGACTCGATGGCCTCGGTCGCGCCGCCCGGCAGCACCTCCTCGGCGGGCTGGAACAGCAGCCGCACCGGGCGGGGCAGCAGCCCCTGGCGGTCGAGCTCGGCGAGCACCAGGCCCGCACCGAGGACGACGGCCGTGTGCACGTCGTGCCCGCAGGCGTGGGCGCGGTCCGGGACGGTGGAGCGGTACGCGACGTGCGCCTTGGCGTCCGGGATCGGCAGGGCGTCGATGTCCGCGCGCAGGGCCAGCATCGGCCGCCCCCCGTCCCAGGTCCCGACGTCACAGATCAGCCCCGTACCGGACTTCAGCACGCGTGGGCGCAGGCCGGCTTTTTCGAGCCGCGCCTTGATCGCCGCCGTGGTGCGGAACTCCTGGTGTCCTAGCTCGGGATGCATGTGCAAGTCCCGTCGGAAGGCGATCAGTTCGGCACGCAGGTGGTCCGGAAGCGTGCCGGGCAGCTCGGGCCGGTCGGGCGTGCCGGGCAGGGCGGTCTGGGACTCGCGGGACATCAACTGGTTCACCCGTTGAAGGGTAGGCGCACGGATGGGTCAACTGGCCGGAGATCACCAAAAGTTCATGCCGTTAGGGGAAAGAAACCCGGCCTCTGGACGCATGACCGTATGCTGCCGGGGGTAAACTCGCGCGCTCATCCGGCGGCGGGGGCCGCCTGAGCGGGGAGTCTGCGCACATCACGGGCCGTTTCGGTGACGCCCGCGAGGAAGCTGCGGGCCCTCGGCGAGGCGGCGGTGGTGAGCCAGGCCGGGTCGATATCGCATACGGCCACCGTCACGCCAGTCCCGGTCAGCGCGTACGGCAGCGTGTGGACGACGGTGGACGGGAAACTGACGATCGTACGGCCGACCGGGCCGCGCCGGGCGATCAGCTCCAGCGGCAGGTCCGGGCGCACGATCTCCAGCCCGGTCGCCTCGCTCAGCGCGCGCAGCTTCTCCGGGGACTCGCGGCGGTGCGCGAAGTAGCGGGTCACCCCGTGTTCCAGGGTCAGGGCGCGGACCGCGTCGAGGTAGCGGGCCGGATCGACGACCCCGGTCTCCACGAGGGAGGTGCCGACCAGGTCGGTGCCCTTGGTCAGCCGGGGCGGGCCGAACCGGGAGCGGGTCCAGGCGAAGTCGTTGACGCGCAGCCGCATCCCGGGCAGCGGGGTGATGGGCATCGAGGTGAACACCTCCGTGACGCGCCCGCCGCGCGGGGTCAGCCGGCGCCGCGCCGTCCCCGACACCGGGGCGTACGCGAGTTCGCGCGCCCGGGTCAGGGTCCCGCCGCCGGTGCGGTGCCAGCGGCGCAGCCGCTCGCCGCGCCCGAGCTGCGCGATGAACTCCATGGTGGCGGTGCCGTCGTCCACGACGGTCAGTTCGGCGGTGCGGGCCGGGACCAGCAGCAGCTGGACGAGCCGCGAGAAGGGGTCCCCGACGACGATCCGCCCGGCCCGGCGCACGGCCGGGGCGAGCGCGGCCAGGGCCCCGAACGGGCTGCCGGAGCCGCCGCGGGCCTCCTGCCAGTGCACGGCGTGGCCCTCGTCGCGGGCGATTCCGGCGACCCGGCGCAGCTGTCCGCGGGACATCGGGTCGGTGGGCGGCAGGACGACGACGCGCAGCCACCCGGCGTCCGGCCGCGGCGGGCCGTCCTGCGGGCGGCGGGCGCGGCCGGGGAGGGAACCGGGCTGGCGGGGAACGGCGGACAGCAGGGGGGCGGGCGCGCCGGCCGCGGCGCCGGCGTCGGTGTGGGCGATGTCGGTGTGGGCGTGGGCGTGGGCCCATTCGAGCACGTTGAGCAGCTGGACCGGGCTCTCGACGAGGGCCAGCGTGGGGACGGGAGAGTTCACCACGAAATCCGCTCTTGGAGGAGGGGTGGGGCCGGGTCAGACCGCTGCCGGGGCCTGGCCCTGGACGCGGCGGAGCTTCTTCATGGGGCCGAGCTCGGACGCGTAGACCTTCTTGACGCCGTCGCCGAGGGCGGTCTCGATGGTGCGGATGTCGCGCACGAGGCGGGCGAGGCCGCCGGGTTCGACGGAGGCGGCCTGGTCGGAGCCCCACATGGCGCGGTCGAGGGTGATGTGCCGCTCGACGAAGGTGGCGCCGAGGGCGACGGCGGCGAGGGTGGTCTGCAGGCCGGTCTCGTGGCCGGAGTAGCCGATCGGGACGTTCGGGTACTCGTCCTGGAGGGTGTTGATGACGCGCAGGTTGAGCTCCTCCGCCTTGGCCGGGTACGTCGAAGTGGCGTGGCAGAGGAGGATGTTGTCGCTGCCGAGGACCTCGACGGCGTGCCGGATCTGCTTGGGGGTGGACATGCCCGTGGACAGCACGACGGTGCGGCCGGTGGCCCGCAGGGCGCGCAGGAGTTCGTCGTCGGTGAGGGAGGCGGAGGCCACCTTGTGGGCGGGCAGGTCGAACTTCTCCAGGAAGGCGACGGCCTCGGTGTCCCAGGGGGAGGCGAACCAGGCGATGCCGCGGCGGGCGCAGTGCTCGTCGATGGCCAGGTAGTCGGCCTCGCCGAACTCGACGCGGTGGCGGTAGTCGATGTACGTCATCCGGCCCCAGGGGGTGTCGCGTTCGACGTCCCACTGGTCGCGCGGGGTGCAGATCTCCGGGGTGCGCTTCTGGAACTTGACGGCGTCGCAGCCCGCGTCGGCGGCGGCGTCGATGAGGGCGAAGGCGGTGCCGAGGTCGCCGTTGTGGTTGATGCCGATCTCGCCGACGACGTAGACCGGGTGACCGGGGCCCGCGATGCGTGAACCGAAGCTGCGCTGGCGGGAGTCGGTGGTGGCGACGGTCATGACGGGGGGTGTCCTTCGCTCGGTGGGGAGGGGGTCCGGTGCGTGGGGGGTGTCGAGGAGGGGCGCCAGGAGGCGGGCGCGGGCGAGGTCGTGCGGGTCGTCGATCTCCAGGACCCGCGCCGGGTCGGCCGGCACGGGCAGGGTCCGGCCGAAGAAGCGGTGCCGGGCGGTGCGGAAGCCGGCCGCGTCCATGGCGTAGGCGGCGCCGGTCTCCAGCAGTTCGGCGGGGCGGTCCTGCCTCCGGGGCCGGTACGCCGCCTCGTGGTTGACCCCGGCTCCGCGGCCGTCCGGTTCCGTCCGCCACAGGAAGCCGTGGAAGGGGGCGGCGGTCAGGGCGGTGTCGGCGGCGCCCGAGGCCACGGCCGCGGCGACCGACTCGACGTCCGAGGGGGTCAGGAAGGGGCTGGTGCACTGGACCAGGAGGAGCACGTCCACGGTGAGGGAGTGCAGTTCCTCGAAGGAGTCCAGGGCGTGCAGCAGGGCCGCCTCGCTGCTCGCGGTGTCCCCGGAGAGGGCCGCGGGCCGGGTGACCACGGCGGCTCCCGCGGCGCGGGCGGCCGCCGCGACGGCCGGGGAGTCGGTGGAGACCACCACGTCGGTGACGGTGGGCGCGGCCCGGCAGGCCCGCACGGCGCGGGCGACGAGCGGGATCCCGCCGACGGGTGCGGTGTTCTTGCCGGGCACGCCCTTGGATCCGCCGCGGGCCGGGATCACCGCGAGGACCCTCACAGCTCGCCCAGCCGTCGGATCACCGGGGCCACCCGCTGGACGCCGTGCCGGTAGGCGCCCCGGGCGGCCTCGCGCAGGTGGGCGCGGAGCCAGCGGCGGGCCCCGGAGGACTCCCCCGCCGTGCGGGCGCCGGTTCCGGGGAGCGGGGTCCCGTCGGGGGCGAGCCGGTGGCGGGCCAGGATCCCGGGGAGGTAGCCGGGGGCGGTGGCGGGCGTGTAGTACGGGGCCACGGGCGGCAGCCGGTCGGCGGCGAGCAGCCGCGCGACGCGCTCCCGCGCGGCGGCGTAGGGGTCGCCGGCGGCCTGGGCGACCGGCCCGGCCGGGGCGACCGGCCCGGCCGGGGTGACCGGCGCGACCCCGTGGGCCGTGAGCCAGGCCGGGTCGCCGCCGGGGAGGAGGCCCTCGTCGAGCTGGTCCCACGAGGCCAGGCAGCCGGAGCCCAGGAAGTGGTGGTTGCCGAGCGCCTCGCGGATGCCGAGGTCGGTCAGGACGGCGGTCGGGATGCCCCGGTGCAGGGACTCCAGCGCGGCGGTGGAGGACACGGTGACCAGCAGGTCGGTGCCGTCCAGCACCTCGCCCATGTTCCCGTACACCAGGCGGCAGTTGGGCGGCAGCCCGCCGGGAAGGCGCTCGGCCAGCCGCTGGTAGGGGTGTTCCTCCAGGTGCGTGGTGTGCTCCCCGGGGCGGCTGCGCAGTTTGACGAGCACCTCCCGGCCCGGGTGCAGCCGGGCGTGCCGGGCGGCGCGCTCCAGGAGGTAGGCGCGGTCGGCGCGGCCCTCCGGGACGGACGGCTGCACCGCGAAGACGACCCGGTGGGCGCGGTCGCCCGCGCTCTCGTAGGCCGCGCCGTCCAGGAAGGGCAGGGCGGTCTCGACGACGGCCGCCGGATCGGCGCCCACGCCCTCGTAGACGGCGCGGAAGCGGGCGGCGTCGTGCCGGGAGTTGGCGAGGACGAGGTCGGCGCCGTGCCGCAGCAGCAGCCCGTCGGCGAGCTTCTCGTAGACGACGCCGACGTAGCCGGTGACGAGGACGGGGCGGGCGGCCGGGTCGGGCCACAGGGCGCGCACCCCGTGCAGGACGGCCTGGACGGCGCCGCCGACGAGGGCGAGGACGACCACGTCGTAGTGCCGGCGGCCGAGTTCGGCGAGGAACTCGGCGCACGTCACCTCCACGGGGCCGCCGTCCGCCTCCCCGACGCCCGCCTCGCCGAGCTGGCGCGCGGTGGGGGTGGCCCGGCCGCGCAGTACGTACCCGGCGGGTGCGGGGGCGTCGGGGGCGAGGCGGCGGGCGGTGAGGGCGCCCCATTTCCAGCGGGTGTCGGAATCCGCGAGTACGGCGACGCGTTGATCGGACCGGCTGCTGCTGAGTGGCACTGGCACCCGGCAGAAGCTATTCCGCATTTCCGGTGATCGGCCCAACGAGCGCACAACGGCGGGTTAACAACCCGTCGACGAAATGCGAAAGCGCCCTGGTTAACGCGCCCGCCCCACGTCGTTCACATGGAATCCGCGTCCGGGCCATGGTGAATGCCGGACCGCGTCCTAATGTCTCGCGGGTGCCCAAGCTCTCTGTTGTCGTGCCGTTCTACAACGTGCTGACGTACGCACCGGATGTCCTGAAGGGACTCGGACTCAACGCGCGTGACGATTTCGAGTTCCTGCTCGTCGACGACCGTTCCACGGACGGGACGTCCGGGCTCCTGGAGCGCGCGGCGGCGGGCGGCCTGCCCGGGGCGGTGCACCTCAGACGGGAGCGCAACGGCGGGCTGGCGACGGCCCGCAACACCGGACTGGACGCGGCGCGCGGCGAGTACATCGCCTTCCTGGACGGCGACGACTGGCTGGCGCCGGGCCACCTGGCCCGTACCCTGGCCGCCATCGAGGCTCTGGACTGCGATTTCGTCCGCACCGACCACGTGCAGGTGACGGGCCGGGAGCGGACCGTGCAGCGGGTGCCGTACGGGCCGCAGGGGGTGGTGGCCGATCCGCGCGCGGGGATCCTGCCGGCCGCGCGGGCCACGGCGGTGGACTATCCGTACGCCTGGGCGGGGATGTACCACCGGAGGCTGCTGGACCGGGGCCTGCTGCACTTCACGGACGGGCTGCGGACGGCGGAGGACCGGCCGTGGATCTGGCGGCTGCACCGTACGGCGCGGTCCTTCGCGACGGTCGGCGAGGCCGGAATCTTCTACCGGCGCGGCATTTCCACCTCGCTCACCCAGATCGGGGACGGGCGTCAGCTCGATTTCATTCGAGCATTTGATCAAGTGCTCGCGGACACCGCCATGGACCGGGAATCCGAACTCCTGCTCCCCAAGGCCGTCCGAACGTATTGCGCGATTATCGCGCACCATATCGGCTCCATCGAAAGGTTCGAACCGGCCGTGGCGAAAAAACTCCGGGCGATGAGCGCGGAAGCGCTCGGGCGCATGCCGCGACCCCTGCTGGAACGGGCGCTCGACTCGATGGACGCCGACCGCTCCGCGCTGCTGCGCAGGCTGCGGCGCCGCACACCCGCCAACGGGGCCGCCGGGGCCGCCGCGTGAGCGGCGACCGCGTCACCCAGGTCTTCCTCGCCTCCACCCTCTACGGGACGGCCACCCTCGCCGCCGCCCTCGACGCGGGCTCCTTCCCTGCGGCCGCCCGCCGGATCCTGCTGACCAGCAACCACTCCCTCACCCCCGAGGTCACCCCCGGCATCGACGCCATGCCGGGCTTCGAGGCGCTGCGGACCCGCTTCGACGAGGTGCGCGACTGGAACGCCTTCCTCGCCCCGCAGCACCCGAGCACCTGGGCCCCGCGCCCGGACGACGTCCCGCTGTGGGAGCGGCAGCTGCGCTCCCTGTGGGGGCTGGGCGGGGACCGGATCGAGCTGGTGGTGGAGTCCCTCCAGGTGCCGCCCGCGCAGAGCCTGTGCCGGCTGTTCCCGGGCGCGGCGGTCGACGTGTACGCGGACGGGCTGATGTCCTACGGCCCCACCCGCTTCCGCCTCGACCCGCAGATCGGCATGCGGGTGCGGCGGGTGCTCCACCTCGACCTGGTCCCGGGCCTGGAGCCGCTGCTGCTGACGGAGTTCGGGGTGCCCGCGGAGCCGGTCCCGGCGCCCGCCTTCCTCAAGGTCATGGCGGAGCTGGCGGGGCTGGCCGGGCTGCCCGACGAGAGCGACTACGTACCCCCGGAGCCCTGCGCCCTGCTCCTGGGCCAGTACCTCTCCGCGCTGGACCTGATGTCCCCGGCGCAGGAGGAGGAACTGCACGTCGCGATGGTGCGCGGGGCCTGGGAGCGGGGCCACCGGGAACTGGTCTTCAAACCGCACCCCTCCGCCCCGGCGGCCTACTCCCGGCGGGCGGAGGAGGAGGCCGAGCGGCTCGGGGCGCGGCTGACGGTGCTGGACGCGCCCGTGCTGGCGGAGACCCTGTACGAGCGGCTGCGCCCCGCCCTGGTGGCGGGCTGCTTCTCGACGGGGCTGCTCACGGCGCGGGCCCTGTACGGGATCCCCGTCGCGCGCACCGGGACCGGTCCGCTGCTGGCCCGGCTGGCCCCGTACCAGAACAGCAACCGGATCCCGCTGACGCTGGTGGACGCGCTGGTCCCGGACCTGGCGGCGGAGCCGGCCGACGGGCCGGGCGCCCCGGAGGACCTGCCCGGTCTGGTCACCGCCGTCGGCTTCGCCATGCAGCCGCGGATCCTCGCCGACCGGCGGGAGCGGGCCGAGGCCCATCTGGCCCGGCACCTGGACGGGCGGACCCGGCACTACTTCAACCGCCGCCGGCTCACGACGCTGGGCCTGCCGGGCGGGATCCCCGCGCGGCTGTCCTTCCTGCCCCGCAGCCCCGCCGTGCGCCGGGCCGTGCACCGGCTGCGGCGGGGGCTGCGCCGGGTCAGCTGACGGCGAGCTTCGCGGCGAAGCCCAGGAAGATCACTCCGGCCGCCGAGGTGGCCCCGGCCGCGAGCCGCTTGCGGCGGCGGAAGGCGGCGGAGAGGCGGGTGCCGGTGAATATCAGGGTGGACAGGTACAGGAAGCTGACCAGCTGGGAGACGGTCCCCAGCAGCAGGAAGGACAGCGCCGGGTAGGAGTAGTGGGGGTCCACGAACTGCACGAAGAAGGACAGCAGGAAGAGGATCGCCTTCGGGTTGAGCAGGCTCACCACCAGCGCCCGCCGGAACGGCCGTTCGGCGGCGGCGCCGACCCCCTCGCGATCCGCCGGGGCCTCCTCGTCGCGCGCGCGGCGGCTGCGCCACATCGCCAGGGCGCCGCGCAGCATGCCCACGGCCAGCCAGCCGAGGTACCCGGCGCCGAGCACCTTGACCGCGGTGAACAGCACGGGGCTGGTCTGGAGCAGCGCGCCCGCGCCGACGGCTGCCAGCACCATCAGCACGGTGTCCCCGGTGAACACCCCGGAGGCGGCCTTGTAGCCCTCCTTCACCCCGCGCCGCGAGGCCACGGAGAGCACGTAGAGGGAGTTCGGTCCCGGCAGCAGCACGATCAGCACGACGGCGGCGAGATACGTAGGAAGATCTGTCACACCCAGCATGTGCAGGAGTGTCCCATGAGGACGCACCTGTCGCGCCAGTGAATTCCGTCGCACCCGTCAGCTCGGCTCGTACGTCCCCCAGACCTCCCGCAGCACCCCGCACACCTCCCCCACCGTGGCCCGTGCCCGCAGGGCCTCCTTCATCGGGGGGAGCACGTTCTCCCCGGTCCCGGCCGCCGCCCGGCGCAGCGCCGCCAGCTCCCGCTCCACCGCCGCCCCGTCCCGTGCGGCCCGCAGCCGCGCGAGCGCCGCGCACTGGCGGGCCTCGATCGCCGGGTCCACGCGCAGCGGCTCGTAGGGCTCCTCCCGGTCGAGGGCGAACCGGTTGACCCCGACGACCACCCGCTCCCCGGCCTCCTGCTCCCGCACGATCCGGTACGCGTTGGCCTCGATCTCCCCCTTCTGGAAGCCGGCCTCGATCGCCGCGACCGCCCCGCCGAGCTCCTCGACCCTGCGCATCAGGGCGAGCGCGGCCGCCTCCACCTCGTCGGTCATCCGCTCGACCGCGTACGAACCGGCGAAGGGGTCGGCGGTGTGCGGGACGTCGGTCTCGTGCGCGAGGACCTGCTGGGTGCGCAGCGCGAGGCGGGCCGCCTTCTCCGTCGGCAGGGCGATGGCCTCGTCGAAGGAGTTGGTGTGCAGCGACTGCGTGCCCCCCAGTACGGCGGCCAGCGCCTGCACGGCCACCCGTACGAGGTTCAGCTCCGGCTGCTGCGCCGTCAGCTGGACCCCGGCGGTCTGGGTGTGGAAGCGCAGCATCAGCGACTTCGGGTCGCGCGCCCCGAACTCCTCGCGCATCAGCCGGGCCCAGATCCGCCGGGCCGCCCGGAACTTCGCGACCTCCTCCAGCAGGGTGGTGCGGGCGACGAAGAAGAACGACAGCCGGGGCGCGAACGCGTCGACCTCCATGCCGGCCGCCAGCGCGGCACGGACGTAGGCGACGGCGTCGGCGAGGGTGAAGGCGATCTCCTGCGCGGGCGAGGCCCCGGCCTCGGCCATGTGGTAGCCGGAGACGGAGATGGTGTTCCACTTCGGGATCTCGGCGCGGCAGTAGCGGAAGGTGTCGGCGGTCAGCCGCAGGGAGGGACCGGGCGGGAAGATGTACGTCCCGCGCGCGATGTACTCCTTCAGGATGTCGTTCTGCACGGTGCCGGTCAGCAGCGCGGGATCGATGCCCCGCTCCTCGGCGACGAGCTGGTACATGAGCAGCAGCAGGGCGGCCGGGGCGTTGATGGTCATCGAGGTGGAGACCCGGTCGAGGGGGATCCCCTCGAAGAGCACCCGCATGTCCTCGACGGAGTCGACGGCCACCCCGACCTTGCCGACCTCCCCCCGGGCGAGCGGGGCGTCGGAGTCGTGCCCCATCTGGGTGGGCAGGTCGAAGGCCACGGACAGCCCGGTCCCGCCGCCCTCGATGAGCCGGTGGTAGCGGGCGTTGGACTCGGCGGCCGTGCCGAACCCGGCGTACTGGCGCATCGTCCAGGGGCGCCCGGTGTACATGGTGGGGTGGATCCCCCGGGTGTACGGGTACGCGCCGGGCTCCCCCAGGCTCACCGCCGGGTCCCAGCCGGCCAGGTCCTGCGGCCCGTAGACGGGTTCGATCGGGATGCCGCTCTCGGTGCGCGGTGTGGGACGGACCATGACGCGATTCCTCCGTGTCCGTGCTGCCGGCCGGCCGGAGGCTGGTACAACCGTGCCCACGGCGGCCGCTGGTCACAATGGCGCAACAACGGGTGAACGTCCGCAACTGTCCACGCCCACCAGGCATCACCTAGTACACGACGTCGAAGACCGGGGGACCGCGATGCACCGCCAGAGAGTCATGATCCGTACGTTCGGCCTGGCCGCGGCCGTCGCGCTGGCAGCGACCGGCTGCGGCCCCCAGAAGTCCGGCGCCGCACCGGCGGCGCCGTCCTCGCCGGTGGCGGGGAGCTCGCCCGCGGCCTCCCCCTCCACGCCGGACGACGGCAAGGCGGGCGCGTCCTCGCCCGCGGCCTCGCCCTCGCAGCCGTCCTCCCCGTCGGCCTCCGCGCCGTCCTCCCCCGGGGTGAAGCCGATCATGGCGAACGGCGACGAGAGCGAGCAGATCCGCGAGCTCCAGGCGCGGCTGCGCCAACTGAAGCTGCTGTCGACGGCGCCGACCGGGTTCTACGGCTCGAAGACGACCGCCGCGGTCAAGACCTTCCAGTCCCAGCACGGGCTGGGCGCCACCGGTTCGGTGGACGAGGCCACCTGGCAGAAGATCCAGGGCCTCAGCAAGAAGCCGACGGACGACGAGCTGCGCCCGCCGACCACCAACGAGGTCGACGCCCCGGACCCGCGCTGCATGCAGGGCCGGGTCATGTGCATCAGCAAGGAGAGCCGGACCCTCGCCTGGATGATCGACGGCAAGGTGGTCTCCACCATGGACGTGCGCTTCGGCTCGGAGAACACCCCGACCCGCGAGGGCGAGTTCCAGGTGGGGTGGAAGGCCAAGGAGTGGACGTCGACGATCTACCACACGTCGATGCCGTACTCGATGTTCTTCAGCGAGGGCCAGGCGGTGCACTACTCGTCGGACTTCGCGGCCCGCGGCTACGCCGGCGCCTCGCACGGCTGCGTGAACGTCCGGGACAAGGCCAAGCTGTCGGCGCTGTTCGACCAGGTGAAGGTGGGCGACAAGGTCGTCGTCTACTGGTGAACCCGGTAGCGGATTGAGGGCGCGGGCAGGGCCGGGGGAACGTGCCCCGCCCGCGCCGGTTGCGCAGAGCCCAGGGGTACGGGGGGAACCCCGGCTCATGCGCGGCCGATGACCAGTCGGCTCAATATGTACTGCGCCGGGGGTGCGGAAAGTGTTACTGCCTCCCGCGCGGGGCGTTGCCCCAGCGTTTCGGAGACCGGAGCGGACCCCCGTCCCGGCCCGGAAACTACGGCGATTTTCAGCCAAGCCCGGGGTGCGGAATCAGCGGGTGGTCAGCGGGTGGTCAGCTGGTACGGAAGCCCAGCGCGCCGCCCGCCTTCGGGGACGGCGCCGGGACCAGGGCGCTGCCGGGGTCGACGGAGCCGCTCTGCGGCAGGCCGTCGCGGACCCCGTCCAGCACGGCCTCGCAGAAGCGCGCGATCTTCGCCGGGGTGCCGGCGAGGCTGGAGAGGCGCTTGCGGCGGTCGTCGTCGAGCCGGCCCGAGCGGTAGTCCTGGCACAGCGAGGCGGACTTGACCTGGTCGTCCCGGCCGTGGTCCTTGCCGCCGGTGAGCTTGTCGGTGACCTTGTCGCGGCCGCCGTCCGAACCCGTACCCGTGCCGGTCCCCGCGTCGAACCCCGCGCCCGTGCCCCCGGTGCCGGGCGGCAGCGACACGCTGCCCGACGGCGCGCCGGGGACCGTACGGGACTCCGTACCGGGCACCCGCGAGGCCCCCGGGCCGGCGGACGCCGCGCCCTCGCCGACGCGCGGCGGGGTGGGGCGCGGCTGCGGGACGAGGGTGGGGCCGGCGGTGTCCGCCGCGGGCGCCGGATCGGTGTCGGCGCTGATCGAGACGGCGGGGGCGGGGCCCGCGGTGTGATGCGTGACACGGTCGAACAGCCCGCCGGCCGCGGCGGCGGCGATCCCGCCCACGGCCACGCCGGCCAGCGCGGCGGCCAGCCCGAAGCGCACGGGGGCTCCGCCGCGCCGCTGCGCGGGGATCCGTACGCGGGGTATCGGGGCCAGGTCGACCAGTTGTTCGCGGTCCTCCCCCGGCGCCCGCGCGCCGGGCCGGACGGCCTCGGGCCGCGCGGCGCGCGCCGCGCGGAAGGCGGCCACCGCGGCGGCCTCGCCGGGCAGCTCGCCGGCGGCGGGACGGGAGGGGGTCAGGGCGTCGAGGGCGGCGCGCAGCCGGGCGGCCTCGGCCCTGGCGCGCGGGTCGGCGCCGGAGGCGACGGGGCCGGTCCCCGGGCACAGCAGCTCGTCCGCCGCGGCTTTGTCCAGCCACGCGTTGTGCTCGTCGGCCATCACATGTCCTTCTGCGTCCGCCAACGTGAATGCGTCACACCGGTCGGTTCCGCCAGGCCCGCGCTCCGCGCGCGCTGCGCCGGCACCGCGTCGAGGTCACGCTCCCGCGCCTGGTCACCGGCATTATGGCCGAACCGCCGGACGGCGTCCCCGCCGCGTTCCGCTTCCCCGTCCGCGGGGCCCGCGGACCCGGACTCGGCGGTCAGCAGTTCGGCGAGCTTCTTGAGCCCCCGGTGCGCGGCCGTACGGACGGCGCCGGGCCGCTTGCCGAGGGTCTCGGCCGCGCTCTTCGCGTCCAGGCCGACGACCACGCGCAGGACGACGGCCTCCGCCTGGTCCTGCGGGAGCTGCGCGATCAGGGCCATGGTGCGGCCGGTGGACAGGGCCTCCATGGCCTCGCCGGCCGTGTCGCTGTCGGCGGCGCGCCCGGTGAGTTCGCTCTCGTCGCCGCCGACGGCGGGCCGCCGGCCGCGCATGCGGATGTGGTCGAGGGCCCGGTTGCGGGCGATGCGGGCGGCCCAGCCGCGGAAGCGGTCGGCGTCGCCGGTGAAGGAGTCGAGGTCGCGGGCGATCTGCAGCCATGCCTCGGAGGTCACGTCCTCCGCGTCGCCGTCACCGACGAGCGTGCGGACGTATCCGAGCAGGCGTGGGTGCACGGCGCGGTACACAGTCCGGAACGCGCTTTCGTCGCCGTCCTGTGCCGCGAGCACCGCGGCGGTCAGCTCCGCGTCGTCCCCCAGCAAAGTCCCCAACCCGTTCGACGTCCTGTACGTGTGGCGCAAATCCGCACGTTACGGCTTTCACGCACCTCTCGTCCACGAGTTGTACAACCAGCAACCGACCCTGCGCGGAGCGGGGTGTGACACAAAACGCACTCCGGACGCTGACAGGGGTACGGGCTTGTCGCACGAGTCCGTGACGGATGGCGACCGGGGCCTCTCCTGTGGGGGGTGGCGGCCTCGGTCGCCCTCCCCTCCTCCAGGCCGCTCCACACCCCTGCCCGGGTCATCCTTTCGGCTCACTTACGGGTGAAATCCCCCTATCGGCGGGACACTCCCCCACGGAGATCGCTAGCGTGGCGGCACACCCGCGCCACGCCCCCGAGGAGAACTCCGCTGTCCAGCCACCTTCCGGCACAGGTCCGCGGCCCGGTCTCCGCCCCCGGCACCGGGCTGACGCACTTCAACACGCTGCCGCCCGACGTCGCCCGGACGGCCCTGACGCACTGCTGCGGCAGCCGGCGCTGGGCGCAGCGGATGGCCGCCCACCGCCCGTACCCGGACACCGCGTCCCTGCTGGCGGCGGCCGACGAGGCCGCGTACGACATGTCCCAGGGCGACCTGACGGAGGCGCTGGCGCGGGAGTCCTCGGCCGAGCTGGGCCGCGGGGCCCCGTACGCGGCGCTCCTCGCGCTCGACGCGGCGCGGGCGGAGTACGAGCGGACCTTCGGCCACGCCTTCGTGATCTGCCTGGACGGGCACCCGCCGGAGGAGCGGGTGGACCAGCTGCTGGCCGCGATCCGCCGCAGGCTCGCTCACGAGGTGGACGAGGAACGCTCCATCGCGGCGGACGAGCTGCGCATGGTCGCCCGCTCCCGGCTGACGCGGCTGCTGGCGCGGCTGGCGGACGCGCACCGGGACGGTCCCGACGATGGGCTGTCCGAGGCCGATTTCGGGCTATTCGCCCCTGTGGGATAGTCCGTCCGTGCCTGTTTGATCACACCGATGGACCCGGCGCAAGGGAACCGACAAAGCGTCGCTACGATGTCCGGGGCCGGAGGACCGTACCCGGCCGGGCCCGACCGACAAAGAAGCCGGCTGGCCCCCGCCCCGCTTCCGGAGGGTTTTCCGTGCCGGCTGGAACGTTGTACCGCGGCCGGGAAGGAATGTGGTCCTGGGTGGCTCATCGAGTCACCGGCGTCCTCATTTTCTTCTTCCTGTTCGTACACGTCCTCGACACCGCTCTCGTCCGCGTCTCCCCTGAGGCGTACGACGATGTCGTGGCTACCTACAAGACTCCGATCGTCGCGCTGCTGGAGTACGGCCTCGTCGCCGCCATCCTGTTCCACGCGCTCAACGGTCTCCGTGTCATCGCCGTGGACTTCTGGTCCAAGGGCCCGCGCTACCAGAAGCAGATGCTCTGGTCCGTCGTAGGCATCTGGATCCTGCTGATGATCGGGGCCCTCTACCCCGTCCTCGGCCACGCCTACCGCGTTCTGTTCGGGGAGTGACACGCATGTCTTCTGACACTTCTTCCGCCCGGGCGATCGGTGACGTGGAGGGCGTCTCCCTCTACGACGTCGAGAACCCGGCGCCGTACATCGAGGCCCCGCGCAAGCGGACCGGCAAGACGCCGCGCTCGACCCGCGGCAACTTCGAGATGGCCGCGTGGCTCTTCATGCGCCTCTCGGGCATCGTGCTGGTCGTCCTCGTCATCGGCCACCTCGTCATCCAGCTGGTGCTGGACGGCGGTGTCTCCAAGATCGGCTTCGCGTTCGTCGCCGGTCGCTGGGCGTCCCCGTTCTGGCAGGTCTGGGACCTGCTGATGCTGTGGCTGGCCATGCTGCACGGCGCCAACGGTCTGCGTACCGTCATCAACGACTACGCGGAGCGCGCCAACACGCGGCTGTGGCTGAAGGGCCTGCTCTACACCGCCACGGTGTTCACCATCCTTCTGGGCACGCTGGTGATCTTCACCTTCGACCCGAACATCCGCTAGGCAACGGGGCTGAGGCGAATCCCATGAAGATCCACAAGTACGACACCGTCATCGTCGGCGCCGGCGGCGCCGGCATGCGCGCCGCCATCGAGGCGACGAAGCGCAGCCGCACCGCCGTGCTGACGAAGCTGTACCCCACCCGCTCCCACACGGGCGCCGCGCAGGGCGGCATGGCCGCCGCGCTGGCCAACGTGGAGGACGACAACTGGGAGTGGCACACCTTCGACACGGTCAAGGGCGGTGACTACCTGGTCGACCAGGACGCCGCCGAGATCCTGGCGAAGGAGGCCATCGACGCGGTCCTCGACCTCGAAAAGATGGGCCTGCCGTTCAACCGCACCCCGGACGGCACCATCGACCAGCGCCGCTTCGGCGGTCACTCCCGCAACCACGGCGAGGCGCCGGTCCGCCGGTCCTGCTACGCCGCGGACCGCACGGGCCACATGATCCTCCAGACGCTGTACCAGAACTGCGTCAAGGAGGGCGTGGAGTTCTTCAACGAGTTCTACGTCCTGGACCAGCTGCTGGTCGAGGTCGACGGCGTGAAGAAGTCCGCCGGTGTGGTCGCGTACGAGCTGGCCACCGGTGAGATCCACATCTTCCAGGCGAAGGCCGTCATCTACGCCTCCGGCGGCACCGGCAAGTTCTTCAAGGTGACCTCCAACGCGCACACCCTCACGGGTGACGGCCAGGCGGCCTGCTACCGCCGCGGCCTGCCGCTGGAGGACATGGAGTTCTTCCAGTTCCACCCGACGGGCATCTGGCGCATGGGCATCCTGCTGACGGAGGGCGCCCGCGGTGAGGGCGGCATCCTCCGCAACAAGGACGGCGAGCGCTTCATGGAGAAGTACGCGCCGGTCATGAAGGACCTCGCGTCCCGTGACGTCGTCTCGCGCTCCATCTACACGGAGATCCGTGAGGGCCGCGGCTGCGGTCCGGCCGGCGACCACGTGTACCTGGACCTGACGCACCTCCCGCCGGAGCAGCTGGACGCGAAGCTCCCGGACATCACGGAGTTCGCGCGCACCTACCTGGGCATCGAGCCGTACACGGACCCGATCCCGATCCAGCCCACCGCGCACTACGCCATGGGCGGCATCCCGACCAACGTCGAGGGTGAGGTCCTGGCGGACAACACCACCGTCGTCCCGGGCCTGTACGCGGCCGGCGAGGTCGCGTGCGTGTCGGTGCACGGCGCCAACCGCCTGGGCACCAACTCGCTGCTGGACATCAACGTCTTCGGCAAGCGCTCCGGCATCGCGGCGGCGAAGTACTCGGCCGAGAACGACTTCGTCGAGCTGCCGGAGAACCCGGCGCAGCAGGTCGCCGACCTCGTCGAGCACCTGCGCAACTCCACGGGCAAGGAGCGGGTCGCCGACCTGCGCCTGGAGCTCCAGGAGACGATGGACGCGTGCGTGATGGTGTTCCGTACGGAGCAGACCATCAAGACCGCGGTCGAGAAGATCGCGGAGCTGCGCGAGCGCTACAAGAACGTGTCCGTCCAGGACAAGGGCAAGCGCTTCAACACGGACCTGCTGGAGGCCATCGAGCTGGGCAACCTGCTCGACCTGGCCGAGGTCATGGCCGTGTCCGCCCTGGCGCGCAAGGAGTCCCGCGGAGGTCACTACCGCGAGGACTACCCGAACCGCGACGACGTCAACTTCATGCGCCACACCATGGCGTACCGCGAGGTCGGCGCCGACGGCAAGGACTCCGTCCGTCTTGACTACAAGCCCGTCGTCGTCACCCGCTACCAGCCGATGGAGCGTAAGTACTGATGGCCACCCCCACCCTGGACAAGATGGAGGCGGCGGCCGCCGCCTCGCCGTTCATCACGGTCACCTTCCGGATCCGCCGGTTCAACCCGGAGATCTCGGACGAGTCGACCTGGCAGGACTTCCAGGTCGAGATCGACCCGAAGGAGCGCGTGCTCGACGGTCTCCACAAGATCAAGTGGGACCTCGACGGCACGCTGACCTTCCGCCGCTCCTGCGCGCACGGCATCTGCGGCTCCGACGCGATGCGGATCAACGGCAAGAACAGGCTCGCCTGCAAGACGCTGATCAAGGACATCAACCCGGAGAAGCCGATCACCGTCGAGGCCATCAAGGGCCTCACGGTGATGAAGGACCTCGTGGTCGACATGGAGCCCTTCTTCCAGGCGTACCGCGATGTCATGCCGTTCCTGGTCACCAAGGGCAACGAGCCGACGCGTGAGCGCCTGCAGTCCGCCGAGGACCGCGAGCGCTTCGACGACACCACCAAGTGCATCCTGTGCGCCGCGTGCACGTCCTCGTGCCCGGTGTTCTGGAACGACGGCCAGTACTTCGGCCCGGCGGCGATCGTCAACGCCCACCGCTTCATCTTCGACTCGCGCGACGAGGCCGGCGAGCAGCGGCTGGAGATCCTGAACGACAAGGACGGCGTGTGGCGCTGCCGCACGACCTTCAACTGCACCGACGCGTGCCCCCGCGGCATCGAGGTCACGAAGGCCATCCAGGAAGTCAAGCGCGCCCTGATCACGCGCCGCTTCTAGCCTTCTCTGTCGTAGTCCGACGTACGAGGCCCCGCTCCCCGGAACATCTCCAGGGGAGCGGGGCCTCGTCGCGTCCGTTCACTCCGGGAGGTGAAGGGGCGGACGGAAGAACCTTTCATCGGACGAGCGGCACCACGTACGGCGGTACGGTGACCGGCGTCGCTTGAACCGGAGCGCCGTCCGCACCCACACTGAGAGAAGGAGGTGCTTTCCATGTCCGCTCTCGCCCACGAGGCGCCGTGCGACCCAGGTCTCGACGAGGTCCTCTGGCAGGCCTGGAAGGCGATGGACCTTCCGGAGGGCTACCGGGCCGAGATCATCGAAGGGTCCATCGAGGTGTCTCCCACCGGCCGCCGCCGTCACACCGTCCTGACCAACCGTCTGCGCAGGGCCCTGGAGGCCCATCTCGCGAACGGTGATCTGCAGGCCTTCCAGGACGGCAACCTCATTCACGGCAGGAAGATCTGCATTCCCGACCTCTTCGTGGGACCCGAGGACCTGGACGAGATCCCGGACGAGGAGGGACTCGGCGTGGACGCCACCCGTGTCGCCCTCGTCGCCGAGGTCGTCTCCCCCGGCAAGGAGGCCCACCGCCGGGACCACATCCGCAAGCGCCGCTGGTACGCCCAGGCCGGGATCCCCGTCTACCTCGTCATCGACGACTTCGACGACCAGGGCACGGTGACCGTGTTCAGCGGGCCGGACCCGGAGAGGGCCACGTACGCCACGAAGACCACCGTCGCGTACGGGACCCCCGTCGTCGTCCCCGACGGGCCGGCCAAGGGGCTGGAGATCACCGAGACCCTGACGCGCCCCTAGACGAGGTCCCAGGGACCGCTCAGGGGCGGGTCAGGGGTGGGCCCCATGGTTCGGCGATCTCCTTCGGCGCACAGTGGTGGGCATGACGAACCCCATGAACTCCCGCCCCGCGCAGCCCGTTGGACCGGACTCGCCGGCGCCGGAACGCGGCCGTCCGCGGTGGGCTCCGCCCTGCACGGCCCCGCGCCGGTCGACCGTCAGGCCCTGGCGCGGCTGATGGCGCCGGACGACCGGCTCCAAGGCCGGGGGCGTCAACGGCCTGTTCGGCACCCAGGACGGCAAGCGCGTCCTGGTCTACTCGTACACGGCGGTCGGCGACGACGCGGACAGGCAGCGCCGGCGGGCCGAGGACTTCGTCGAAGCCGCGTTCTGACCGCCGGCGCGGGCCACCTGCCCGCCCCGGTCAGGCGCCGACGTAGGCCGCGAGGTGTTCGCCCGTGAGGGTGGGGCGGGTGGCGACCAGGTCGGCGGGGGTGCCCTCGAAGACGACCGTGCCGCCGTCGTGGCCGGCGCCGGGGCCGAGGTCGATGATCCAGTCGGCGTGCGCCATGACCGCCTGGTGGTGCTCCACCACGATGACCGACTTGCCGGAGTCGACCAGCCGGTCGAGCAGGCCGAGCAGCTGCTCGACGTCGGCGAGGTGCAGGCCGGCGGTCGGCTCGTCCAGGACGTAGACCCCGCCCTTCTCCCCCATGTGCGTGGCCAGCTTCAGCCGCTGCCGCTCGCCGCCGGACAGCGTGGTGAGCGGCTGGCCCAGGCTGAGGTAGCCGAGGCCGACGTCGGCGAGCCGGGTCAGGACGCGGTGCGCCGCCGGGGTGCGGGCCTCGCCCACGCCGAAGAACTCCTCGGCCTCGGTGACCGACATCGCGAGCACCTCGCTGATGTCGCGGCCCCCGAAGCGGTGTTCCAGCACCGAGGCGTGGAACCGCTTGCCGTCGCACTCCTCGCAGGGGGCCGCCACGCCCGCCATCATCGCCAGGTCGGTGTAGACGACCCCGGCGCCGTTGCAGGTGGGGCAGGCGCCCTCGGAGTTGGCGCTGAACAGCGCCGGCTTCACGCCGTTGGCCTTGGCGAAGGCCTTGCGGATCGGGTCGAGGAGTCCCGTGTACGTCGCCGGGTTGCTCCGGCGGGAACCGCGGATGGGGCCCTGGTCGATCGAGACCACGCCCTCGGCCGCGGAGCCGGCGGTCAGCGACCCGTGCACGAGCGAGCTCTTGCCCGAGCCCGCGACGCCCGTGACGACGGTGAGCACCCCCAGCGGCACGTCGACGTCGACGTCCCGCAGGTTGTTCGTGCTCGCGCCGCGGATCTCCAGCACCCCGCTGGGCTCGCGGACCTCCGCCTTGACCTTGGCCCGGTCGTCGAAGTGGCGGCCGGTGACGGTGCCGCCGGCCCGCAGCCCCTCGACGGTGCCCTCGAAGCAGACGGTGCCGCCGCCCGAACCGGCGCCCGGGCCGAGGTCGACGACGTGGTCGGCGATCGCGATGACCTCCGGCTTGTGCTCCACGACGAGGACGGTGTTGCCCTTGTCCCGAAGGCGCAGCAGCAGCCCGTTCATCCGCTGGATGTCGTGCGGGTGCAGGCCCGTGGTGGGCTCGTCGAAGACGTAGGTGGTGTCGGTGAGCGAGGAGCCGAGGTGGCGGATCATCTTGACGCGCTGCGCCTCCCCGCCCGAGAGCGTGCCCGCGGGGCGGGCGAGCGAGAGGTAGCCCAGCCCGATCTCCACGAACGAGTCGAGGGTCTGGCGCAGCGTGGCCAGGAGCGGGGCCACCGAGGGGTCGTCGAGGGCGGCGACCCATGCGGCGAGGTCGCTGATCTGCATCGCGCAGGCGTCGGCGATGGAGATCCCCCGGATCTTCGAGGAGCGGGCGCCTTCGCTGAGCCGGGTGCCGTCGCAGTCGGGGCAGACGGCGAAGGCGACCGCCCGCTCGACGAAGGCCCGGACGTGGGGCTGGAGGGCGTCGACGTCCTTCGACAGCATCGACTTGCGGAGCTTGGGGATCAGGCCCTCGTAGGTCAGGTTGATCCCGTCGACCTTGATCTTGGTCGGTTCCTTGTGGAGCAGGTCCGCCAGCTCCCGCTTGGTGTACTTGCGGATCGGCTTGTCCGGGTCGAAGAAGCCGCAGCCCGCGAAGATGCGCCCGTACCAGCCGTCCATGCTGTAGCCGGGGATGGTCAGCGCACCCTCGTTCAGGGACTTGGTGTCGTCGTAGAGCGCGGTGAGGTCGATGTCGCTGACGGAGCCGCGGCCCTCGCAGCGCGGGCACATGCCGCCGGTGATGCTGAAGCTGCGGCGCTCCTTGACGGTCTGCCCGCCGCGCTCCACGGTGACCGCGCCCGCGCCGCTGATCGAGGCGACGTTGAAGGAGAAGGCCTTGGGCGAGCCGATGTGCGGCCGGCCGAGGCGGCTGAAGAGGATGCGGAGCATGGCGTTGGCGTCGGTGGCGGTGCCGACCGTGGAGCGGGGGTCGGCACCCATCCGCTGCTGGTCGACGATGATCGCGGTCGTCAGTCCTTCGAGGACGTCGACCTCGGGGCGGGCCAGCGTGGGCATGAAGCCCTGGACGAAGGCGCTGTAGGTCTCGTTGATCAGCCGTTGGGACTCGGCGGCGATCGTGCCGAAGACCAGGGAGCTCTTGCCGGAGCCGGAGACACCGGTGAACACCGTCAGGCGGCGCTTGGGGAGCTCGACGCTGACGTCCTTGAGGTTGTTCACGCGTGCGCCGTGCACCCGGATCAGATCGTGGCTGTCCGCCGCGTGCGGCACCGGCGCCGGCGCCGGCGTGCCCGTCCTCGTGGCCCTGCTCATCGTGTGGTGTCTCCCTCTGGCTCTGGCTCTGGCTCTGGCTCTAGCTCTTGCGGGGCTGGGTGAAGCGGAGCATGTTGCCCGCCGGGTCGCGGAAGGCGCAGTCGCGGACGCCGTACGGCTGGTCGATCGGCTCCTGGAGCACGTCCGCGCCGGCCGCCCGGAGGCGTTCGAAGGTGGCGTCGACGTCGTCGGTGGAGAAGATCACGCCGCGCAGCAGGCCCTTGGCCAGCAGTTCCGCCATGGCCTGCCGGTCGGCGGGCGAGGCGCCGGGGTCGGCGAGCGGGGGTTCGAGGACGATCTCCACGTCGGGCTGCTCGGGGGACCCGACGGTCACCCAGCGCATCCCCTCGAACCCGACGTCGTTACGGACCTCCAGGCCCAGGACGTCGCGGTAGAAGGCGAGCGCCTTGTCGTGGTCGTCGACGGCGATGAAGCACTGCGAAAGGTTGATGGTCATGCCTCGACGCTACGAGGGGGCGGCCGATTTCGCTTCTCCGTTCCTGACCGGTCGCGTGGAGACCTTCGCGACGCAGGCCGGGACCGCGGCGCCGTCCTCGTGGGAGCGGGCCCGGTAGGCGCTGGGGCTCTCGCCGACGAGTTCGCTGAAGCGGGAGCTGAACGACCCGAGCGAGGTGCAGCCGACCGCGAAGCAGACGTCCGTCACGCTCATGTCGCCGCGGCGCAGCAGGGCCTTGGCCCGCTCGACGCGGCGGGTCATCAGGTAGCTGTAGGGGGTCTCCCCGTAGGCGGCGCGGAAGCTGCGGGAGAAGTGCCCGGGTGACATGAGGGCGACCTTGGCCAGTGCCGGGACGTCGAGCGGCTGCGCGTAGTCGCGGTCCATCGCGTCCCGGGCGCGGCGCAGACGGACCAGGTCCTCCAGGTTCATGCCTTCCAGCATCGCACGGGGACCGCCGCGGGAGCCGGGGAAAAGGAAGGCTTGAACCTGTTCAAAAAGAGGGCTAGAGTCAGCGACGTCAGCAGTTGAACACGTTCAAAGGGGGCTGAGGGCAATGGACCTCACCGTGGTCGCGTACGTCATCTACCTGGTCATCAGCATCGGACTCACCGTCTGGGTGGCCCGTACGCTCAGCCGCAACGGCCGCGTCTTCATCGGCGACGTGCTGCAGGGCAACGAGAAGCTCGCGGACGCCGTCAACCACCTCCTGGTGGTCGGGTTCTACCTCGTGAACATCGGCTTCGTGACCCTCTACCTGCGCTCGGGGGAGACGATCCTCGACGCCCGCGGCCTCTTCGAGGCGCTGTCGGTGAAGATCGGCGTCGTCCTGCTCCTCCTCGGCGTCATGCACCTGGGCAACGTGTGGGTGCTCAACAAGATGCGCCGCCGCGGGATCATGGAGCGCCGCCAGACCCCGCCGGTCGTCCCGCAGGCCTGGACCACTCCGGCCGGGGCCTGACCGGTGGCGCGGACCGTACGGGGCCGCATGCGCCACCTGACCGTCCTCTACGACGCGGACTGCCCGGTGTGCGTGCACATCCGGCACTGGCTGCTCGGGCAGCGCCACCTCGTACCGCTCCTGCTCGTGCCCGCCGCGTCCGCCGAGGCGCGGCGGCGGTTCCCCGGGCTCGCACACGCCGAGACCCTGCGGGAGATCACCGTGATCGGGGACCAGGGACAGGTGTGGACCGGGACGGACGCCTTCATCGTGTGCCTGTGGGCGCTGGCCGAACACCGGCCGAAGGCGAACTGGCTGGCGACCCCGGCCGGCCGGCCCTTCGCCAAGGCCGCCATGTACACGGCCGCCGCCATCCGGCACGCGGTGCGCAGCGATTCCGGGGCGGAGCCCGGAGCACCGGCCTGTGACGAGCAGTGCTCCGTACCCCGATAAGGTCGGACACCGTGACAGATCAGAAGGCGCCCAAGAGCGAGCAGACCCGCACGCTCATCCTCGAAACCGCATTGAGGCTCTTCCAGGAGCGCGGCTTCGACAAGACGACCATGCGGGGCATCGCCAAGGAGGCGGGGGTCTCGGTCGGCAACGCGTACTACTACTTCGAGTCGAAGGAACACCTGGTCCAGGGCTTCTACGACCGGATCGGCGCCGCGCACCAGAAGGCGGTCCGGCCGATCCTGGACCAGGAGACCGATCTCCAGAAGCGGCTCGCGGGGGTCCTGACGAGCTGGCTGGACATCGCGGCGCCGTACCACGAGTTCGCTTCGCAGTTCTTCAAGAACGCGGCGGACCCGGAGAGCCCGCTCAGCCCCTTCTCCCCCGAGTCGGAGCCGGCCCGCAAGGCCGCGATCGACATGCACCGCGAGGTGCTGGCCGGGGCGAAGACCAAGGTGCCGGCCGAACTGGCCGACGTCCTGCCCGAGCTGATGTGGCTCTCGCAGATGGGCCTGGTCCTGTACTGGGTCTTCGACCGCTCCCCCGACAGCGAGAAGACGCGGCGGCTGGCCGAGCGCGGCGCGCAGCTGACGACGCGGGGCATCGTCCTGGCCCGCTTCCGTGTGCTGCGGCCGCTGGTGCGGGAGGTGCACGAGCTGTTCGCGGACTTCCTGCCGGGCATGGCCCAGACGGCGGTCTCGCGCGGCAAGCGGGCCTCGGACCCGCACCCCGGCGAGGAGTGAGGGTCCCAGGCCCGCTTCCCGCTCCCCGCAGGCACCCAGGACTCAGGCACCCAGGACCAGCAGGGCGGCGACGGCCGGCCCGAAGGCGCCGCCCAGCTGGTAGCAGAGGGTGAACAGACCGATGGCGGACGGGCGCTGGGCCGGGTCGGGGGCGGCGGCCACCGCGTGGGTGGACAGGACGGCGTTGGCGGCGCTGGCGGTGAAGACCCCCACCGCGGTGGCGACCAGCAGCAGCGGGCCCGAGGTGGCGAAGATCCCGGCGAGGGCGGCCAGGGCCCCGAGGGAGACGAGCACCGTACGGACGGCCGCGCGGCTCATGCGGGCCGAGGCGGCGGCGAGCAGCCAGGACAGCGCCGATCCGGTGAGCAGGGCGACCAGCTGTCCGGTCCCGGCGGAGGCGGTGTCCCAGCCGGCGCGGTCGGCGAGCAGCCGGGGCACCGAGAAGAGCAGGGTGAAGTAGGACGCCGACAGGGCGAGCGCCAGCAGGGCCGAGACCACGAAGACGGGCCGGCGCAGCAGGGCGGCGGGCACGAACCCCTCGGGGCGGCGGCGGACGTGCAGGGCGAGCAGCGCGGCGGCGACGAGGGCCCCGCCGAGGGCGGCGAGCGGCGCGGTCGGCAGCAGGACCAGGGCGGTGGCGAGTGCGGTCAGCAGGGCGGCGCCCCGGCCGTCGAAGCGGCCGGGCACGGGCGGGTTCGCCGCCCCGGCGCGGCGGCCGACGGCGGGTACCGCGAGCAGCGAGAGCGCCGAGACGGTGAGGGCGATCCGCCAGGACGCCCCGTCCGCGAGGGCCTTGCCGAGCAGCGGCCCGGCGGCGCCGAGCATCCCGAACCCGGCGCTGATGACGCCCATCCGGCGGGCGGTGCCGGCCAGGCTGATCGCCGCGGCCACCAGCCCGGCGCCGCCGGCGGCCTGGGCGCAGCGGCCGAGCAGCGTGAGCGCGAGCCACGGGGAGACGGCGACCAGCAGGGTGCCGGCCAGGACGAGCAGGGTGGACAGTCGCAGCACCGCGGGCAGGCCCCGGCGGCGCAGCAGCCCGGCGAGCAGCGGGGTGCCGACGGCCATGGCCCAGCCGAAGGCGGTGAGCAGCCAGGCGGCACCGCCCGTGGAAACGCCCAGGGAGCGGGCCATGTCCGGGAGGATCAGTACCGGCGCGTTGGCCCCGGCGGCGATGGGGGTGGCCAGCAGGGCGAGCCACAGGACGGGGACGGGCGCCCCGGCGGGTGCGGCGGCGGCCGTCCCGGAAGCCTTCACGGTGGTGGTGCCGGTGGTGACCGTCATGGATGACCCACTCCCCTTCACATCTCAACCTTGACAATCTCAACGTTGAAATAAAAACAGAGAGACTGCCTCAACGTCAAGTGTCTTAACGTTGAGGTAATCTGTGGGCATGGAGAAGGACACGGTGGCCACGTTCATCGGCCAGTGGCAGACGGAGCGGCCCGACCTCGCGGAGGAGCTCTGGCCCGTAGAGGTGCTCGCCCGCATCCAGCGGATGACCCGGATCATCGACAAGCAGCTGAAGGCCTTCATGGCCGGACACGGCCTGGAGGTGGGCGAGTTCGACGTGCTCGCCAGCCTGCGCCGCTCGGGCCCGCCGTACGCGCTGACCGCCGGCGCGCTGGTACCGGCCGCGATGGTGACCTCGGGCGCGATCACCAACCGGATCGACCGGCTGGAGGCCAAGGGCCTGGTCGAGCGGGTCCGTGACGACGTGGACCGCCGCTCGGTGCGGATCCGGCTGACCGAGCCGGGCCGCGCGCTCTGCGAGAGCGTGATGGAGGGGCACCTCAAGCACTACGCGGAGCTGCTCGCCCCCCTGGACCGGGCCACGTCGAGCGCGGTCGCCGAGGCCCTGCAGACCCTCCTGCTGGCGCACGGGGACACCGCCGCCGACCCGGCGCCTACATCCAGTTGAGCTCCCACAGGCGCCACACGCCCGTGCCGTCGGAGAGGTACTGCGCGCCGGTGACGGCCTCGCGGGACATGACGTAGTCCTTCTTCTGCCAGATCGGCAGCATCGGGACCTGCTGGGAGACCAGCCGCTGGAGCTCCCGGAAGTCGCCGGCCGCCCCGCCGCGGTCCGAGAAGGACTGGGTGCGGGTGATCAGTTCGTCCACGGCCTTGTCGGAGAAGCCGTTGTTCATGCTGGAGCCCGCGCCGACCAGCGGCGCGAGGAAGTTGTCCGCGTCCGGGAAGTCGGCGATCCAGCCGATCGTGTAGGCGTCGAACTGCCCGGCCGCGTAGGCCTTCTGGAAGTCCCCCCAGACCTCGACCGGCTTGATCTTCACCTGGAACAGGTTCGTCGACTCCAGCTGCCGCTTGATCTCCTCGGCCTCGGCGAGGTTCACGCCGCGCGCGTTGACGCCGAGGGTCAGCGGGACGGGGGCGGTGATCAGGGCGTCCTTGAGGATCTTGCGGGCGGTCAGGCCGTTCGGCGCGGGATAGGCGTCGAAGAAGGGCGTGCCGTGCGCGGCGATGCCCGCCGGGACCAGCGAGTACAGCGGGGTGACGGTGCCCTTGTGGATGTCCCCGGCGATCTTCGAGCGGTCCAGCACCGCGGCCACCGCCTGCCGGACGGCGGGCTTCGCGGCGCCCGAGCCGGGGCGCACGTTGAAGACGATGCTCCGGGTCTCGGTACCGCCGGAGGCCTGGTACCGGGTGTCCTTCATACCGGGGTTGAGACCGGCGAGGACGGCGGGCGGCATGTCCCGGTGCGCCACCTCGACCTGGTGGTCCCGCCAGGCCGCGTCGAGCTGGGCGGAGTCCTTGTAGTAGCGGACGGCGACGCTCGCCCGGGCCGGCCTGCCCTGGCCCCGGTAGGCGGGATTGGGCCTGAGGTCGACGCTCGTGCCCGCCTTGTACGCGACCAGGGTGTACGGGCCGCAGCCGTCGGCCTTGCCGTCCTTGCGGAGCTCCTTGGCCGGGTAGGTGTCCTTGTCGACGATCGAGGCGGCGCCCGTCGCGATCTTGAAGGGGAAGGTGGCGTCGCGGGCCGAGAGGTTGAAGGTGACGGTGCGGCCGTCGGCCTTGACCGATTCCAGGGTGTTGAAGAGCGGGGCCGGGCCCTGGTCCGAGTTGATCTGCTTGATGCGGTCGAACGAGAACTTCACGTCGGCCGCGGTGACCGCACGGCCGCTCGGGAAGGTCAGGTCGGGGCGCAGCTCGCACTGGTACGTCATCAGCTTCTGACCGATGAACCGGCAGGCGGACGCGGCGTCCGGGACGGGGGTGTCGGAGCCCGGCCCGATGGTCAGGAGCGACTGGTAGACGTTGCTGAACAGGGCCCAGGAACCGGCGTCGTAGGCCCCGGCGGGGTCGAGGGCGGAGACCACGTCGGTGGTCCCGACCCGGATCGAGCCCCGGCCGTCGTCACCCTCGGGCAGCAGCTGCCAGGCGCCGACGCCCGCGGTCGCGAGGACCAGCCCGGCCGCAATGACCTTCGCGCGGACAGACCGCATCCCTGAACCCCGTCATCCGAACCCGGTATCCGACTATCGGACATCCCATCACGGAAAATCGGCCACGGGAAGGTCCACGATGCCCGGTCGGGCCTGGTCAGGCCTGGTATGAGGCGAGTTCCACCACCGTGATGTCGGACGGCGCCCCGACCCGGACGGGCGGGCCCCAGGCACCGGCTCCCCGGGACACGTAGAGCTGGGTGTCGCCGTAGCGCTCCAGGCCCGCGACGGTCGGATTGGCCAGCTCGGCCAGGTAGTTGCCGGGCCACAGCTGGCCGCCGTGGGTGTGCCCCGAGAGCTGGAGGTCCACGCCGTGCCGGACGGCGTCGTGGATGACCACCGGCTGGTGGGCGAGGAGCACCGCGGTCCGGGACCGGTCGCGGTCCCCGAGGGCCGCGCGGAAGTCGGGGCCCTGGCCCTCGCTCTCCCCCTGCACGTCGTTGACCCCGGCGAGGTCGAAGTGGGGCAGCTCGCGGCGGGCGTTCTCCAGGGGGGTCAGGCCGAGCTCGCGGACGTGGTCGACCCACTGGCGGGCGCCGGAGAAGTACTCGTGGTTGCCGGTGACGAAGTACGAGCCGAGGCGCGAGCGGAGCAGGCGCAGCGGTTCGGCGGCGGGGCCGAGGTCGTGGACGCTGCCGTCGACGAGGTCACCGACGACGGCGATGAGGTCGGGCTGCGTGCGGTTGACGGTGTCCACGATGCGCTGGGTGTGGGCCCGGCCGAGGACCGGTCCGAGGTGGACGTCGCTGACGACGGCGATCCGGAACCCGTGCGCCGCGCGGGGCAGCCGGGCGAGCGGGACCTGCACGCGCTTGACGCGCGGGCCGCGGAGCACCCCGTAGGTACCCGTCCCGACGGTCGCGAGCGCGGCCGCGGCGGCCGCACCCCCGGCCACCCGGGCGACGAACACCCGCCGACTGACGGAAACGCCTCCGGCACTCGCGGACTGCGCAGCCTCGGGGGCCGCCGGGTCCCCCGCACCCGCGGTCTGCGGGGTCCCGGCGCCGTGCGCGCCCGCGGGCCGCGGAGCCTGCGCCCCGACAGCCGTCGCGCCCTGCACGGTCCCGGCACCACCCGCACCTGCGGGCTGCGAAACGGCGGCCCCCGCGGCCGTCGGGCCCGCGAGATCCGGACAATTGTCGGACGTCGTCGCGGGGCCTCCCGGGGTGTCCGGTGCGCCGGGGCCGGGGGGCGCGGGAGCGGCCTCCGTGCGGGCCAGGCGGCGCAGCCACCGGCGGCGGGCCGGTTCGGCCACGAGCATCGCCATGGTCAGGTACAGCAGCACCGCCAGCCACATGTACCCCGGCCACGCCACCACCTGCTGGAGCCAGAAGGGCGCTCCGGCCCGTCCGGCGGTCAGGGCGGCCAGTGCCAGCACCGGCAGCGCGAAGGCGAGGACGGTGCCCGTGCGGCGGGCCGCGCCGCCCGCCCGGGTCGTGTCACGGACCAGCCGCACCCACAGCCACCGGTGCACGAGCGCCAGCAGGACCAGTACGGCGACGACCGCCACGACCACCACCACGACGGTCATCGTGATTCCCGCCGCAGGGCCCGCACGCCACGCAACCCGATCACACCAACGGCCGTCCCCAGGAGAAAGGACGTGACCGCGAGGAGAAGGTGGACCCAGAAGTACGCAGTAGGGTCGCCGGCCGTGTCGAAGGACAGGCCGCTGCCGTTCTTCCACAAGTTCCGGACGAAGGACACCCAGATGAACCAGCTCCACACTCCGAAGGCGAGCAGGAACCAGGAGGCGGCGCGGCTGAGTTTCATGTCCCCAGTATCGGATTCGTCCCCAGGACGGACGCGCCGGGGTGGGCCGTACCGGCGGTGGTTCTCCACGGATGGCCGGTCCGGGAGGGCGGACAGCCCATCGGGATGTACGTTCACCTGCGTGTCTGCCAAAAAGACCGCATTGACGGTCCTGTCCGCCGCGCTGCTGGTCCCCGCGATGATCGTGTCGCCCGCGCACGCCGCGCCGGCGCCCCCCGCGGCGGGCGGGAAGGGCCGGCCTGCCAAGGCCCCGGCGGCGCCCGCGCCGCCCGCGTCGATGTCCACGGTCGGCGGGACCCGGCTCGGCCAGCCGGGCACGCAGGTGAACCTGCTGCCGGGGGCGCCGGCCCTGCCCGCGAACCTCACCGGCCGCTCCTGGATCGTGGCCGATGCCGAGACGGGCGAGGTCCTCGCCGCGCACAACGCGCACTGGCGGCTGCCCCCGGCCTCCACCATGAAGATGCTGTTCGCGGACACCGTGCTGCCGAGCCTGCCCAAGGACCAGGTGCACCGGGTCTCCGAGCAGGAGATGTCGGGCGTCGGCGCGGGCAGCAGCCTGGTGGGCGTCAAGGAGGACGAGGAGTACACGGTCCACGACCTGTGGCTGGGCGTGTTCCTGCGGTCCGGCAACGACGCCGTGCACGTGCTCTCCGCCATGAACGGCGGGATCGACAAGACCGTCAAGGACATGCAGGCGCACGCCGAGGAGCTCCAGGCACTGGACACCCACGTGATCTCGCCGGACGGCTACGACGCCCCGGAGCAGGTGTCGAGCGCCTACGACCTCACCCTCATCGCCCGCTCCGGACTGCAGAAGCAGGACTTCCGCGAGTACTGCGGGACGGTGAGCGCGCGCTTCCCGGGCAAGCAGGAGGCGGGCCGGCCGCGCGACTTCTTCGAGATCCAGAACACCAACCGGCTGATGACGGGCGCCGGCGGCATCACCCCGTACAAGGGCATCGCGGGCGTGAAGAACGGCAACACCACGATGGCCGGCTCCACCTTCACGGGCGCGGCGCAGCGCGGTGACAAGAAGCTGCTGGTCACGGTGATGAACCCGGACACGGGCGGGGTCAACTCGGTGTACGAGGAGACCGCCGAGCTCTTCGACTGGGGTTTCGCGGCGGTCGGGAAGGTGAAGCCGGTGGGCGAGCTCGTGCCGCCGAAGAGCGCGGACACCACCTCCCTCGGCTCGCCCGCCAAGTCCCACGAGAGCGACGCGTCGGCGAACGGTGACGACTCCGGCAGCAGCGGCGTCGGCACGGCCCTCGGCATCGCCGGCGGGGCGCTGGCGGTCCTGGCGGGCGGGGCGTTCGTGGTCAACCGGCGCTGGCCGCGCGGCGGCCGCCGGGGCCAGCGGGGCTAGCCCCGCGCGGGCTCGGGGTCCTTCTCGCCGTCGTCGCGGGCGGCCGTCCAGGCGGAGCAGAACAGGAGCAGCTTCGCCGAGAAGTTGATCCACAGCAGCAGGGCGATCGGCACGCCGAAGGCCCCGTACATGCTCTTGCCGGCGACCTCCCGCATATAGCCGCTGAGCAGCAGTTTCAGCAGTTCGAAGCCCGCCGCGCCGATCAGGGCGGCCTGGATCAGGCGGCCGCGCGGTGGTTCGACGCCGGGCAGCAGGGTGAGCAGGTAGAGCAGCACCAGGAAGGCCGCCACCACACCGACGAGGAAGGCGCCGGCGCGCAGCAGGGCGCCGCCCGCGCCCTCGCGCGGGACGCCGAGGGTCTCGCCGAACTTGCCGACCGCGCTGGCCCCGAGGATCGACGCGGCGGCCGAGGCCAGGCCCACGCCGCCGAGTCCGAACAGGACGAGGGCGTCCTTGCCCTTGCGGACGACGGGGTTGCCCTGGTCCTCGTCGTCCTTGTCCCAGACGGCGCGCAGGCAGTCCCGCATGGAGCCGACCCAGCCGATGCCGGTGAACAGGAGCAGGGCGCCCGCGACGAGGCCGATGGTGCCGGCGTTGGCGGCGAGTCCGTCGAGGTTCAGCTGGTCGGAGATGCCGGGGACCTGTTGGGCGAGGTTCTTCTGGAGCTTGGCGAGCTGCTCGGGGCTCAGCAGCGCGGCGCCGACGGCGATGCCCACGGTGAACAGCGGGAAGAGCGCGAGGAAGCTGATGAAGGTGATCGCGGCGGCGAGCCGGGCCCAGTGGACGCGTTCGAGGCGCTCGTAGGAGTGCCAGGCGTGGGTCCTCGTCGCGGCGGCCACCAGTGGCCCGATCACCGGGAGTTTCTTCAGCCAGTCCATGGGGGTCACCGTAAATGAGCTGTCGGAAATAGCCGGGATTGCCGGTTCCTGGGACTACGGTCGTCGATTGTGACTTTTCGCGAAGCGCGCCCGCCGGCCCGCCCGATCCATGCCCTGGTCCTGCGCGGGCTCCGTTTCCGCGTCCTGCGGGCCCTGCGGCCGCTGCGTCAGGAGTGGCGCGCGGCCGCGCCGGCGGCGGTGTCGGCGGCGGGCGCCGACTGTGCGGGGACGGGGGCCGGGCCGGTGCCGAAGGGGTACTCGCGCAGCTTGCGCCAGACCCCGTCCGAGCCCTGCTCGTAGAGCGCGAAGCCCTCGCACAGCCAGTCGGCGGCGTAGTCCGCGAGCTCGGCGTACGCCCGGTCCATCGCCTCCTCGGAGATCCCGTGGGCGACCGTGACGTGCGGGTGGTAGGGGAAGGCCAGCTCCCGGTTGACCGGGCCCTCGGGGTCGCGCACCCGGCCCTGGAGCCGGGTGCAGTCCGGGGCGCCCTCGACGAGCCGTACGTAGACGACCGGCGAGAGGGGACGGAAGGTTCCCGTCCCTTCCAGTCGCATCGGGAAGGACCGGAAGGCCCCGGCGACCTCGGCCAGGTGGGCGCGGATCCCGGGCAGCCGGTCCGCCTCCACCTCGGTGGGCGGTACGAGGGTGACGTGCGTGGGGATGCCGTGCGCGGCGGCGTCCCCGAAGCCGGCGCGCAGCCCCTGGAGCTGGCTGCCGTACGGCTCCGGGACCGCGATCGAAACGCCGAGCGTTACGGTCCCCACGTATGTCTCCTCCGTCTGTGTGCGGGATGCTGCCGCCTCAGTGTGGCGCCAGCACCCCCCCTACCGCCAGGGGCGTCGGTCCGTCAGTGCTTCGCGGGCAGGAAGCCGAGGCGGTCGTAGGTCTGCGCCAGCGTCTCGGCGGCGACCGCGCGGGCCTTCTCCGCGCCCTTGGCCAGCAAGGAGTCCAGGGTCTCCGGGTCGTCCAGGTACTCCTGGGTCCGCTGCTTGAAGGGTGTGACGAAATCGACCATCACGCCCGCGAGGTCCGTCTTGAGCGCTCCGTAACCCTTGCCCTCGTACGCGGCTTCCAGGGCGGGGATGCTCTCGCCCGTGAGGGTGGAGTAGATCGTGAGCAGGTTGCTGACGCCGGGCTTGTTCTCCGTGTCGAAACGGATCACGGCCTCGGTGTCGGTGACCGCGCTCTTGATCTTCTTCTCGGTGACCTTCGGCTCGTCGAGGAGGTTGATCAGGCCCTTGGGCGAGGACGCGGACTTCGACATCTTGATCGCCGGGTCCTGGAGGTCGTAGATCTTCGCGACCTCCTTGACGATGTGCGCCGCGGGGAGCGTGAAGGTGTCGCCGAAGCGCTGGTTGAAGCGCTCCGCGAGGTCGCGGGTCAGCTCGATGTGCTGGCGCTGGTCCTCACCGACCGGGACGGAGTCGGCCTGGTAGAGGAGGATGTCGGCGACCTGGAGGATCGGGTACGTGAACAGGCCGACGGTGGCGTTGTTGGCACCCGACTTGGCGGACTTGTCCTTGAACTGGGTCATCCGGCTGGCCTCGCCGAAACCGGTGATGCAGTTCATGACCCAGCCCAGCTGGGCGTGCTCCGGCACGTGGCTCTGGATGAAGAGCGTGCAGCGCTCCGGGTCCAGGCCGGCCGCGAGGAGCTGCGCCGCGGAGAGGCGGGTGTTCGCCCGCAGGTCCTTCGGATCCTGCGGCATGGTGATCGCGTGCAGGTCGACCACCATGTAGAAGGCGTCGTGCGTCTCCTGCAGGGCGACGTACTGGCGGATGGCTCCGAGGTAGTTCCCGAGGTGGAACGAGCCGGAGGTGGGCTGGATGCCGGAGAGCGCGCGAGGACGATCAGAAGCCATGGCCCCATTCTCTCAGGTGCGAGGGCGCGCTCCGGCCCCGTGCTGGCCTGAACCCTGCCTCCGTCGTGGCGCCGTGCGGGCGGGCCCGGATCCGCTCCCCCGGTCCCGCCCGGCCCCTGCCCACGTACCGGGCGGTAGCGGGGCGGCCGGATCCCGCCCCGGCCGAGCGACCGATTCGGGGGGGCGGACCGCTGCCGCCGCCGGGGCGGTCCCCGGCGGCGGCGCGGCGCCTACAGCGGGAGTCCGGGCGCCGGGAAGGCGGCCATCAGGTCCGCGACCTCGCGGCGGACCGCGGCGAGGGCCGGCTCGTCGCCCTTGGCGGCGGCGTCCACCGCCCGCGAGATCCAGTCGGCGACGACGGGCATGTGCTCCGCGGTCAGGCCGCGGGAGGTCAGCGAGGGGGTGCCGATCCGGATGCCCGACGGGTCGAACGGCTTGCGCGGGTCGAACGGCACGGTGTTGTAGTTCACGACGATCCCGGCCCGGTCCAGGGCCTTCGCCGCGACCTTGCCCGCCACCCCCCGTGAGGTGAGGTCCATCAGGATCAGGTGGTTGTCGGTGCCGCCCGAGACGAGGTCGAAGCCCCGCTCCAGCAGTGCGGCGGCCAGCGCCTTCGCGTTGGCGACGACCGCGTGGGCGTACGCCGTGAACGCGGGCTGCGCGGCCTCGTGCAGGGCGACCGCGATGCCCGCGGTCGTCTGGTTGTGGGGGCCGCCCTGGAGGCCCGGGAAGACCGCCTTGTCGATGGCCTTCGCGTGCTCCTCCCGGCACATCAGCATCGCGCCGCGCGGACCGCGCAGGGTCTTGTGGGTGGTCGTGGAGACCACGTCCACGTGCCCGACCGGGGACGGGTGGGCGCCGCCCGCGATCAGGCCCGCGATGTGGGCCACGTCCGCGACGAGGACCGAGCCCGCCTCCTCGGCGATCGAGGCGAAGGCCGCGAAGTCGATGGTCCGCGGCAGGGCCGTGCCGCCACAGAAGATGATCTTCGGTCGTTCGGCGAGGGCCAGCGCGCGCACCGCGTCGTAGTCGATCCGGCCGTCCTCCGGGCGGACGCCGTACTGGACGCCGCGGAACCAGGAGCCCGTCGCCGAGACCCCCCAGCCGTGGGTGAGGTGCCCGCCCATCGGCAGGGCCATGCCCATCACCGTGTCGCCGGGCTTCGCGAAGGCCAGGTAGACGGCGAGGTTCGCCGGGGACCCGGAGTACGGCTGGACGTTCGCGTGGTCCACCCCGAACAGGCCCTTGGCCCGCTCGACGGCGAGGGCCTCGACCCGGTCGATGTTCTGCTGGCCCTCGTAGTAGCGGCGGCCCGGGTAGCCCTCGCTGTACTTGTTCTGGAGCACCGTGCCGGAGGCCTCCAGCACGGCGGCGGAGACGTAGTTCTCACTGGGGATCAGGCGCAGGGTCTCCGCCTGGAGGCTCTCCTCGGCGGCGACGAAGGACGCCAGCTCGGGGTCGGTGGCGAGCAGTGCGGGGTGACGGTGGTTCGCGCTCATGGCGGCTCCTCCGGGGTCGATGTCGTCTCTCGTCCCCGCGAGGCCCAGGCGAGCGGCCCTGTGTGCGGTCGTGCGCGCACGACTCCCCCGGAGTTGGTTCTCCGTACGCCAGTCGCCGTGCGTACCGGACACCTTAGCGGGCGCGCCGGAAAGAAGGTTTCTCCGTCCGCGATCCGAGCGACGATAGAAAGGACGCCACCCACGTCACCGGCCAGACGGACGATCGGAGACCCCGTGTCGAGAACTGCTGATGCCATCCGCTCCGCCGACGAACACAGCGCGCACAACTACCACCCCCTGCCCGTCGTCGTCGCCTCGGCGGAGGGCGCGTGGATGACGGACGTGGAGGGCCGCCGGTACCTCGACATGCTCGCCGGGTACTCGGCGCTCAACTTCGGCCACGGCAACCGCCGTCTGATCGACGCCGCCCGCGACCAGCTGGAGCGGGTCACCCTCACCTCCCGCGCCTTCTTCCACGACCGCTTCGCGGACTTCTGCACGGAGCTGGCGCAGTTGTGCGGCAAGGAGATGGTGCTGCCCATGAACACGGGCGCGGAGGCGGTGGAGACGGCGGTCAAGACGGCCCGCAAGTGGGGGTACGAGGTCAAGGGCGTACCGGACGGGCACGCCAAGATCGTGGTGGCCGCCGACAACTTCCACGGCCGCACCACCACCATCGTGTCCTTCTCCACGGACCACGAGGCGCGCGACCACTTCGGGCCCTACACGCCCGGCTTCGAGATCGTCCCGTACGGGGACCTCACCGCGCTCTCCCACGCCGTCACCGAGAACACCGTGGCGGTGCTGCTGGAGCCGATCCAGGGCGAGGCCGGGGTGCTCGTGCCGCCCGCCGGGTACCTGGCGGGCGTACGGGAGCTGACGCGCGAGCGGAACGTGCTCTTCATGGCCGACGAGATCCAGTCGGGCCTGGGCCGCACCGGGAAGACCTTCGCCTGCGAGCACGAGGGCGTCGTCCCCGACGTCTACGTCCTCGGCAAGGCGCTGGGCGGCGGGGTGGTCCCCGTCTCCGCCGTGGTCGCCGACCGGGACGTGCTCGGGGTGTTCCGGCCGGGCGAGCACGGGTCCACCTTCGGCGGCAACCCGCTGGCCTGCGCCGTCGCCCTGGAGGTGATCGCAATGCTGCGCTCGGGCGAGTACCAGCAGCGCGCCGCCGAACTCGGCGACCACCTGCACCGGGAGCTGAACCTGCTGGTCGGCGGGGGTGCGGTGACCGCCGTGCGCGGACGCGGGCTGTGGGCGGGGGTGGACATCGAGCCCTCCCGCGGTACGGGCCGGCAGATCTCCGAGAAGCTGATGGAGCTGGGGGTGCTGGTGAAGGACACCCACGGGTCGACGATCCGGATCGCACCGCCGCTGGTGATCAGCAAGGAGGACCTGGACTGGGGCCTGGACCGGCTGCGCTCGGTCCTGGCCTAGTCCCCGTCCGCGTACCCGTCCGCGTTCAGAGGATGACGTGGGGCAGGAAGCGGGCGTACTCGTCCGTGACCGGCCCCGCCGATTCCCTGATCCCCAGGCCCGCCGCCTCCTCCTCGACCACCCAGGCGCCGAGGACGACCCGGTTGCCGTCGAAGTCGGGCAGCGGCGCCAGCGCCTGGAAGACGTACGTCTCCTCTTCGGCCGGGACGAAGGGCCCGCCCTCCCCGTCCGGTCCGTGGAGGGTGACCCCGGCGCCCTCGCGGCCCAGCAGGGGCTTGGCCGCGTAGCCGGCCGAGCCGGGACCGGCGAGTTCGCGCGGGCCGTCGAGGTAGGCGGGCAGCAGGTTGGGGTGCTCCGGGAAGAGCTCCCACAGGACCGCCAGCAGCGCCTTGTTCGCGAGCAGCATCTTCCACAGGGGCTCGATCCAGGCGGTGGTGCCGGAGCCGCCCCCGTGGTCGTAGGTGTCCAGGACCTGCGGGCCGAAGGTGTCCTCGGCCAGCCACTCCCACGGGTAGAGCTTGAAGCAGCCGCGGATGAAGCGGAGCTTCTCGTCGACGAACCGGCCCGAGAGGCTGTCCCAGCCGATCTGTTCGACCGACAGGGCGTGGGTCTCCAGGCCGGCCTGTCCGGCGGTCTCCTGGAGGTAGGCCACCGTCATCAGGTCCTCGCCGAGCTCGTCGGTCTCGGAGTGCGCGAAGTGCAGCGGACCGGGCGGCAGCAGCTCCGCCTGACGGCGCCAGGCCTCGACGAGCCGCTCGTGGAGGGAGTTCCACTGGTCGGCGCCGGGGAAGCGCTCCTCCATCCAGAACCACTGCGGGCTCGCCGCCTCCACCAGGGAGGTGGGGGTGTCGGCGTTGTACTCCAGCAACTTGGCCGGCCCCTCGCCGTCGTAGCGCAGGTCGAAACGGCCGTAGAGGGAGGGCTGTTCGGCGCGGCGGTGCCAGGACTCGGCGATCAGGCCGGCCAGCTTCGGATCGGTGATGCCGAGGTCCGCGAAGCGGTCGTGCTCGACGATGTGGGCCGCCGCGGCCAGGCACATGGCGTGCAGCTCCTCGACGACCTCCTCCAGCGCCTCGACCTCCGGGAGGGAGAAGGAGTAGTACGCGCTCTCGTCCCAGTAGGGGCGCAGGGAGTCGTCGGGGTAGCGGGTGAGGGGGTAGATCAGGCCCTGTGCCTCGACGGTCTTCTGCCAGTCGGGACGGGGTTCGATGGTGTGCCGCCGCATGGTGCGCTCAGCCGCCGGAGGAGCCGGAGTGGCTGCCGCCGCCGATGCCGCCGCGGGTGACGGCCGACTTGTCGAAGCTGCCGCCGGTCACCTTGCCCTTGCTGACGCTGCCGCCGTAGTAGTAGGCGCCGCGGCCGCCGCTCTTGCACTCCTTCGCGTTCAGGTGGTCCAGGGTGGACCGGGAGGCGCAGCGCTTGTCCGGCTCGTCGCTGCTGCCGCAGGCCACCAGGGTGGCGGCGAGCAGGCCCATGCCGCCGAGGGCGACGGCGCCGGAGCGCATGCGGCGTCGCGCCACGGTGCGGCCTGGGGTGCCGGTGCTTTCGGTACTGCCGGTGGTGCCGGTACTGCCGGTCGGGCTGCTGTCCATGGCCGACAGACTAGATCGGGGCGCGGGGGGATGGAATCCGGCCGTCGTCACACCCTTGTCACGGGTGGAGGCCCAGGTCAGGGCCTAGAGTCGGTTCGTGCTGATTGGGATGCTTTGCGCGCTGGGTGCGGCCGTCTGCTTCGGTACGGCGTCGGTGCTGCAGGCCGTCGCGGCGCGGGCGGCGGAGCCGGGCACGGGCTCGGGGGTGGACACCGCGCTGTTCCTGCGGGCCGTTCGGCAGTGGCGGTACCTGGCCGGGCTCGGCCTGGACGCGGTCGGCTTCGTGCTCCAGATCGTCGCGCTGCGGCACATCCCGATCTACGCGGTGGGCGCGGCGCTGGCCTCCAGCCTCGCCGTCACGGCGGTGGTCTCGGCGCGGCTGCTGCGGGTGCGGCTGTCGGGGCTGGAGTGGGGTGCGGTGGGGGTGGTGTGCGCGGGGCTGCTGATGCTGGGGCTGGCGTCCGGCGAGGAAGGTTCCGAGACCGGGTCGTTCGCGCTGAAGCTCGGGCTGCTGGGGGTGGCGGGGCTGGTGTTGCTGGTGGGCGCGGCGGCGGGCCGCCTGCCGGACGGCTCGCGGGCGCTGGTGCTGGGCCTGGCGGCGGGGACCGGCTTCGGGGTGGTGGAGGTGTCCGTCCGGCTCGTCGACTCCCTCTCGTGGCAGGAGCTGCGCAACCCGGCCCTGTACGCACTGCTGCTGGGCGGCGCGGCGGGCTTCCTGCTGCTCACCTCGGCCCTGCAGCGCGGCTCGGTGACGGCGGCGACCGCCGGCCTGGTCCTGGGCGAGACGATCGGCCCGGCGGTGGTGGGCGTGGCCTGGCTCGGCGACACCACCCGCGAGGGCTACACCTGGCTCGCGGTCCTCGGCTTCGCGGTGGCGGTGGCGGGCGCCCTCGCCCTGTCCCGCTTCGGCGAGCCGAAGGCCTAGCCGGCCCGGAACCCGCCCTGCGACCGGGCCCCGGACCCGGCGGCTCTACGGGAGGGAGGCGACCAGGGCCGCGAGGGTGGGGGCGAAGGCGCTGTCGGACGGGGTGCCGTAGCCGACGACCAGGGCCTCGCGCGGGGGCATCGCCGAGTCGGGGTGGCGGTAGGTGCCCAGCCCCTCCAGCGCCAGGTCCTGCCAGGCGGCCGACCGCAGCAGGGCCCGCTCCGTGCCCGGCGGGAGGTCCAGTACGGCGTGCAGCCCGGCGGCGACCCCGGAGACGGGGACCCGCCCCGCCACCGCCGCGACCAGCGCGTCCCGGCGGCGCCGGTAGCGCAGCCGCATGCCGCGCACGTGGCGGTCGTAGGCACCGGAGGTGATGAACTCCGCCAGGGTGAGCTGGTCGAGGGCGCTCGAACTCCAGTCGATCCGGCCCTTGGCCTCCAGCACCTCCTCCAGCAGGTCCGGCGGTACCACCATCCACCCCATCCGCAGCCCCGGCGCCAGGGACTTGCTGGCGGTGCCGAGGTAGACCACCCGGTCCGGGTCCAGGCCCTGGAGGGCGCCGACGGACTGGCGGTCGTAGCGGAACTCCCCGTCGTAGTCGTCCTCCAGGATGATCCCGCCGCTGGTCCGCGCCCAGTCCACCGCCGCCGCCCGCCGCTCGGGGGTGAGGGCCGCGCCGGTGGGGAACTGGTGCGCCGGGGTCAGCAGCACCGCGCCGGTGCGGGGGCCGAAACCCGCCAGGTCGGGGGTGCGGGCCCCGGCCCCGTCGACCCACAGCGGGCGGGTCCGCAGCCCGGCCCCGGCCAGCAGGTCGCGGTGGATGTCGAGGCTGTACCCCTCCACCGCCACCTCCCGCACCCGGCGCGCCCGCAGCACCGCGCCGAGCAGCCGCAGCCCGTGCGAGAACCCGGAGCACAGCACGATCCGGTCCGGGTCGGCGTACACCCCGCGGGCCCTGGCCAGGTATCCGGCGAGGGCCTCGCGCAGCTCCGCCCGGCCCCGTACGTCGAGCCCGTAGCCGAAGGCGTCGTTGGGGGCGTCGGTGACGGCCCGCCGGGCGGCCGCCAGCCAGCCGGCCCGCGGGAAGCCGCCGAGGTCGGGAGAGCCGGGGATCAGGCTGTACGAGGGCCCCCTGCGCGCGGGGTGGCGGACCCGCGCGGCGCCCGCGGGGCGGCGCGGCCGGGCCCGTTCGGCGACCCGGGTGCCCGAGCCCTGGCGGGCGGTCAGCCAGCCCTCGGCGACGAGCTCCCCGTACGCCTCGGCGACCGTGTTGCGGGCGATCCCGAGGTCGGCGGCGAAGGACCGGGAGGACGGCAGCCGGGTGCCCGGCGCGAGCCGCCCGCTGCGTGCGGCCTCCCTCAGCTCCTCCGTGAGCGCGGCCCGCAGTCCGCGTCCGCCGCGTACCGCGGCCGACAGGTCCAGATGGAGGTCGGCCCCTAAAGTGGCCCAAGATCCGGTCATGGATATGGACCATATCCGCGGGCCGCCCGCTCCGTACGGTGGTGTCATGACCAACGAGACGAAGACCACCGAACCGGCCGCCGAGCACACCCCCCGCATGAACCTCGCCAAGCACGCACCCGCCTTCTACAAGGCCGTCCTCGGCATGGAGATGGCCGCCGTCAAGGGTCTGGACGAGACCCTGGTCGAGCTGGTCAAGATCCGTGCCTCGCAGATCAACCACTGCGCGTTCTGCCTGGACATGCACACCAAGGACGCGCTCGCGCAGGGCGAGACCGTCGAGCGGATCGTGCAGCTCTCCGCGTGGGAGGAGTCGCGGCACTTCTACACGGAGAAGGAGCTGGCGGCGATCGAGCTGACCGAGGCCGTCACCGTCCTGACGGACGGGTTCGTCCCCGACGAGGTGTACGCGAAGGCCGCGGCGCACTTCGAGGAGGCGGAACTGGCCCAGCTGATCGCCGTGATCGCGACGATCAACGTCTGGAACCGCATCGGCGTCACCACCCGCAGCGTCCCCGGCCACTACACGGTGGGCATGTACAAGTAGCCGCACCCCGCGCACGCCCCGGCCGTCCCGCGGCCGGGGCGCACGCGTTGCGCCCCGGCCGGCTCAGCCCGGCCGGAAGGAGTCCAGGGCCGCCGTCAGGTGCGCGCGCACCGTCGGGGAGTCCGTGGCCGGTCCGGCCGCGAGCAGGGCCCACCGCTTGCCGTCGGGGGTGGTGACGATCCGCTCCATGCCGCGGCGGCGGCCGTGGGACTCGGCGCTGTCGTACTCGTAGACCAGTTCGCAGGCGTCGCCCGCGACCGGTTCGAGGGAGACCTGCCGGTAGGCGGGGGTGCCGTCGTCCAGGCGCTGCGAGGACATCCGCAGCAGCTCGCACGAGCCGGTGGCGGAGTCCTCGGTGACCCGGAAGATCTGGAGCAGGGCGCTGCGGTCGCCGGGCGGGCGGTAGAAGGACCCGCTGCCGGTCTCGTCGTGGCTGGGCTGCCAGCCGGTGGGGACGGCGACCGAGAAGCCGCTCTCGTTGCGCACCACCGTGTACCCCGCTCCGGCGGACGGCGAGCCGGAGGGCGTGGCGCTCGCGCCCGTGCTCGCGCCCGGCGGGGAGCTACGGGGGCCCGTGGGCTCCGTCCGCTCCTGCGAGGGCGCGCTCGCGGCGGGCGGGCCGGGGGCGGCGCTCTGCTCGCCCTTCCCGCCCAGCAGCATCCACGCCGCGACGGCCGAACCGCCCGCGACGGCCGCCACGAGTCCCACCAGCAGCGGGGTCCGCCACTGCCCGGCCCCGCCGCCGGCCCCGCCACCGCTGCCGCCGTCCGGCCCGTACGGAGGCAGCGGCGGGGGCGGCGGGGGCGGCAGGGGCGGCGACGGAGGGAGCGGCGACGGGGGCTGCAGGGTCGAGGACGGCGGCGCGGGCCAGAACCCGTACCCGGGCGGCGGCGCGGCCGGCAGGGTCGAGGGCTCGGCCTCGGCCGGCGCGTCGGCCTCAGGGCCGGCGGCCGGTCCCGGCTGCGCGCCCCACTCCCACCGCTGCGACTGCGAGTTCCACCAGGGGGCGCCGGGGGCGCCGTCGGGCGAGGACACCGGTCAGCCTCCCAGCGAGACGAGCAGTTCGCCCAGCGCGGTGGCCGCGCTCACCGACTCGACCAGCGGAGCCCAGCGCGTCAGTGCCCCGCGCAGCCGTGCGGCCATGCCGGGCCGGACCTCCCCGGCCTCCTCCAGCTCCCCGGCGACCTCGTCCAGCTCGGTGTCCAGCCCGGTGCGCTCCTCGCCCCGGGGCAGCCGCACGAGCGCGGCGCGCAGTTCGAGGACGGCCTCCAGCAGCTCCGCGGCGCCGGGCGCCGCCGCTCCCGTACCGCCGTGGTGCACGGTGTTGGTGTTCCCGCTGCCGCCGATGCTGAAGGCGCTGCCGCTGATCCCGCCGATCCGGACCGAGGGCCCTTCACCGTCATTTGCCACCGCTGCTCCCCTTTCCGCCCCCACCGCCGCCACCGGCGGTGTTGTGGTGTCCGGTGCCGCCGACGCTGAAGGCGCTGCCGTTCACCGACTGGATGAACACGCCGCCCTCGGCGACGTGGACCGCGCGCTGCGCGAATTCCTCCGTGTGCCAGCCCGCTTCGTGCAGAGCGACGGTAACCCCGCTGACCACCCGGTCCTGAATCGTTTTCAGATACCGGTCCAGGTCCATGAGGTGGAAGAGGGAGCCGTCCTCCTCCGCCGCGATCTCCCGCACCGACAGCCCGGGCCCTTCGGGGCGGGCCCCGCCGTGGCCGCCGGTGACGATCCGCCACCAGCTGGCGAGGCCCCGGCCGAGGGTGGCGAGGGCGCCGGTGAAGGAGCGGGGGGTGGCGGCGAGCGCCGCGACGGCCTTGCCGAACCGGGTGTTGTGCAGGAGCCGGTGGGCCTCCGCGTCGGCCCGCTGGAACCCGGTGCGTACGGGGAGCAGCACGTGCGGGGCCACTTCCAGCATCAGCATGCGGCCCTGGGTGTGGACCCGGACGAAGACGGTCACGACGAGGTTCTCGTCCCAGCCGCCGACCCGGACGCGCAGGAAGTGCCTGCGCCGCTCCCCGCCCTCCTCGATGGCGCCGGACCGGTGCTCGGCGAACTGCTGCGGGCTCAGCGGGGCCGCGTCCCGGTGCGGCAGGCCGCCGGCCGGGAGGAAGACGCACTCGTCGACGACCAGTTCGCGCAGCCGGTCCAGGACGGCGGCCTCGGCCTGCGGGGATCCGTGCGGGGACGGCACGCGCAGGGCGTGCAGGAGCGGCACGATGCGCCCGACGATGTGGGCGTTGGTGACGGCCTGCGGTGCGCGGTCGGTGCCGAGGTCCTCCCGGGGGCGCAGTTCGACGGACAGCTGCCAGGGCCGGAAGGCGTCCCCGGCCCCGGTGAAGGGGCCGTTGATGTCGTACATGACGAGCGGGGCGTGCTGTTCGGCCCGGATCCGGTCGCGGACGCGGGCGTAGCGGGCGCCCGGCGAGGCCTCGGCGGGGTCGCCGTGCCGGTCGGCGTAGCGGGCCGGGGAGAGCTCCGTGGCGACGATGCGGGCGGCGTGTCCGCGCTGGAGCCCCACGACGGCCACGACGGCGGCGAAGACGACGGGGGCCAGCCACACCGCGGCGGGCACGCCGTCGTCGTGCGGGTAGCCGCTCGCGGAGCCGTCGAAGCCGCTGTCGTAGTAGCCGTGGGGGGCGCCGGGGCTCACGAGGTCGCCGACGCCGGGGAAGAAGAAGGAGGCGAAGTCGCCCAGGGGTCCGTACAGGAAGATCCAGACGCCGGCCAGGACCGCGGCCAGCGACCACCAGGCGTAGATCCGGACCAGCACGGACAGGAAGCGCAGCAGGACGTTGGCCCGGGCGCGGAGCCAGCGGGCGAGGCTCAGCAGCACGAAGGGGACCAGCAGCAGGGTGAGCAGGCCGCCGGTCAGCAGGGAGCCGACGAACCAGGCGCCGAGGACGCCGGCGGCCCAGCCGAGTTCGATGCGGCGGGCGCGGAGCGCGTGGGCCAGGACCCGGGCCGCGTCGAAGCCGTAGGACGGAGCGGCGATGCGCTCCTCGTGGACGAAGAGTTCGTCGATCACCCGGTCGCGGTAGACCGCGTCGAGGTAGGTGCCGGCGCACAGCAGGCGGCCGGCCTCGCTGACGGCGGGATCCACGGGCGGACGGCCGGCCTGTCGGTCCGCCCGGGCGTCACCACCGGGCTGAGGGGGAATCAGGTGATCGGTCACCGGCCGACCTTATTTTCCGCCTACACGCACCCGACAGGCGAAAACGCGCCAAAGCGCCCCGGTCGGGTTTGACCGGGGCGCAAGGGCGTTCGTACAGGTCAGGCGATCAGATCAAAGGATCGGACCGGCCGTCCCGCGGGGTGTGGCTCAGAGGAGGCCGAGTTCGCGGACCGCGTCGCGCTCCTCGACGAGCTCCGCCACGGACGCGTCGATGCGCGCACGGGAGAACTCGTTGATGTCCAGGCCCTGGACGATCTCGTACTTGCCGTCCTTGGTGGTGACGGGGAAGGAGGAGATGATGCCCTCCGGGACGCCGTAGGAGCCGTCCGACGGGATGCCCATCGAGGTCCAGTCGCCCGCGGCGGTGCCGTTGACCCAGGTGTGCACGTGGTCGATGGCGGCGTTGGCGGCCGAGGCGGCCGAGGACGCGCCACGGGCGTCGATGATCGCGGCGCCGCGCTTGGCGACGGTCGGGATGAAGGTGTCGGCGAGCCACAGCTCGTCGTTCACGACCTCGGCGGCGTTCTTGCCGGCGATCTCCGCGTGGAAGACGTCGGGGTACTGGGTCGCCGAGTGGTTGCCCCAGATGGTCAGGCGCTTGATGTCGGTGACGTCGGCGCCGGTCTTCTTCGCGAGCTGCGAGATCGCGCGGTTGTGGTCCAGGCGGGTCATCGCGGTGAAGCGCTCGGCCGGGACGTCCGGGGCGGCGGCCTGCGCGATGAGCGCGTTGGTGTTGGCCGGGTTGCCCACGACCAGGACCTTGATGTCGTCCGCGGCGTGCGCGTTGATCGCGGCGCCCTGCGGCTTGAAGATGCCGCCGTTGGCGGAGAGCAGGTCACCGCGCTCCATGCCCGCGGTGCGCGGACGGGCGCCCACGAGCAGCGCGACGTTGGCGCCCTCGAAGCCCTTGTTCGGGTCGTCGAAGATGTCGATGCCCTTGAGCAGCGGGAAGGCGCAGTCGTCGAGCTCCATGGCGGTGCCCTCGGCGGCCTTCATGCCCTGCGGGATCTCCAGCAGGCGGAGCTTGACCGGCACGTCCGCGCCGAGCAGGTGGCCGGAGGCGATGCGGAAGAGCAGCGCGTAGCCGATCTGGCCGGCAGCGCCGGTCACGGTGACATTCACGGGAGTGCGGGTCATGGCCTTCTCCGTTAGACAGCTGGCGGTGGGGCGTCCCTGCCCCATGTGCTGGGCCCCAGGTTCTGGGAGGACGCCGCTTCCCTGTCCTTACGAATCTTGACGTGAAGAGACATCCGCGGTCAGGCTATCCGACCCGCGGGGCCCCCAACCCCCGGGTCCCTGTGGTCCACGGCACACGGACCCGCCGGATCGAAGGCCCGGCCCGGTCCGGGCCCCGTCCTCCGCCCGCCCGCGGCCACTACTCCACCCGGAAGATCTCCCCCGTCCGGTGCCCCTCGACCGACTTGACGTAGGCGTTCGCCGCGCGGGCGACCGGTACCGGATCGAATCCCGCGAAGGTGTCCCCGTAGACGCCGAGGGACTCGGTGAACACCGTCGGGCTGACGGCGTTGACGCGCTGACGGCCCGGCAGTTCGATCGCGGCGGCCCGTACGAACGCCTCGACCGCGCCGTTGGCGAGGGAAGCGACCGAGCCGGAGAGCAGCGGCTCGCGGGCCAGGATGCCGGTGATCAGGGTGAACGAGGCGTGCGCGGGCAGCCGGGCGGCGCCCTGGCGGACCAGCTCGATCTGGCTGACGGCCTTGCCCTCCAGGCCGGCCCGGACGTCGGCGGTGGTGAGCTCGCCCAGCGGGCGCCACGGGACGGAGCCGGCCGCGCAGGCCACCGCGTCGACGGGCCCGACCGCCTCGTACATCGCCCGGACGGATTCGGGGTCGGTGATGTCGACGTGGACGTCCGCGTCCTTGCGGGAGGCGGTGACCACCTCGTGGCCGCGCTCGCGCAGGGCCGTGTGCACCGCGCGGCCGAGCGTGCCGCCGGCGCCGATCAGGAGCACCTTCAAGGGATTCATGGCACGAGCATCACCCCCGCCCCAACGTGAAGTCCAGCTACCTTCACTACAGCAATCATTAAGATGAACTCATGCTTGACGTGAAGCGGATGGTCATCCTGCGGGACCTGGCGGAACACGGGAGGGTGACCGCGGTCGCCGACCTGCACCGCGTCACCCCCTCCGCCGTCTCCCAGCAGCTGCGGGCCCTGGAGGCCGAGGCCGGGGCCGTCCTCGTCGAACGGGACGGACGCGGGCTGCGCCTGACCCCCGCCGGCGCCGCCCTGGCCGCCGCCTGCGACCCGGTCCTGGCCGCGCTGGAACGCGCCGAGGGGGCGGTACGGGCCCTCGACGCCGGACCGGTCGGGGAGCTGCACGTGGGCTGCGCCCCGAGCGCGCTGGCGACGGTCGCCGCCCCGCTGGTCGCCGCCCTCGCCGCACGCCATCCGGGGCTGCGGCCGCGGATCGTGCAGGCCGATCCGGAGGACGCCCTGCCGCTGCTGCGCGGGCGCCGCCTGGACCTGGCGGTGACCTACGCCTACCCGCTGCTCGGCGCCCCGCCCGCGAGCGGCACCACCGCCGTCCCGCTGTTCGACGACCCGCTCTGCCTGGCGCTGCCCGAGGCCCTCCTCCCGGCCTACGGGCGGGACGGGCTGGCGGCCCTGCGGGACGCCGACTGGGTCTCGGCGCCCGCGCCGAGCAGCTGCCGGGAGATGCTGGTGCACGCCTGCCGCAACGCCGGGTTCACCCCGCGGATCGCGCACGAGTGCGGGGACCTGCGGGCCGGGCTGTGGCTGGTGGCGACCGGACGGGCCGCGTCGATCCTGCCGAAACTGCTGTGCGACGCACCGCCGCCCGGCACGGCGGTGGTGGAACTGCCGGGCCGGGGGCGGGTCCTGGAGGCGCTGGTCCGGGCGGGCACCGAGACCCGGCCGGCCGTCGCGGCCGCGCTGGCCGCGCTGACCGCGCTCCCGGTCACCGGACGGTGACCCGGACCGCGCTCTCCAGGAAGGGGACGTCCAGCCAGGGCTTGGGCTCCATGACCACCGCGAGCAGCGTGATCGCCACGCCGAGCAGTCCGTACGTGATCATGTCCGTGAAGCGGGAACGGACCGCGAGCATGCCCACCGAGGGCAGGAACCGGCGCAGCGCGGCGGCCGCCATCAGGGCGATGCCGATCATCAGGCAGCCGGCCCGCGGATGCCCCGTCGCCGTGGTCAGCAGCCCGGCGGCGGTGGCCGCCAGGACGCTGAGCATCGGCCACTGACGGGCGGGGGTGGACACCGCCCCGGGGACGGCGCGCCCGCCGCCCTCGGGACGTACGGTGCCCTCGGTGACGGAGGGGAACCGCCGCGACCTCGCGGCCCCCGCCCGCGGCTGCTCCCCCGGCTCGGGGGTGCGCTCCGCCTGCTCGGGGGCCCGTTCCGCCTGCTCGGGGGCCCGTTCCGCCTGCTCGGGGGTCCGTTCCGGCTCCGGCCCGCGCTGCGGTTCCGGCTCGCGCCGCGGCTCCGCCGGCCGCCCGGCCGCGCCGGGCTCGTCGTGCTCAGCCCGCACTGGGGGTCCGCTCCGCCGCCTCGACCACGTTGACCAGCAGCTGCGCGCGGGTCATCGGGCCGACGCCACCCGGGTTCGGGGAGATCCAGCCCGCCACCTCGGCGACGCCCGGGTGCACGTCCCCGACGATCTTGCCGTTCTCGTCGCGGCTGACGCCGACGTCGAGCACGGCCGCGCCCGGCTTCACGTCCTCCGGCTTCACCAGGTGCGGCACCCCGGCCGCCGCGACGACGACGTCCGCCTGGCGCAGCAGCCCGGCCAGGTCGCGGGTACCGGTGTGGCACAGGGTGACGGTCGCGTTCTCGGACTTGCGGGTCAGCAGCAGGCCGATGGACCGGCCGACGGTGATGCCCCGTCCGAGGACGACGACGTGCGCGCCGTTGAGCTCGACGCCGTGGTGGCGCAGCAGCTCGACGATGCCGTACGGCGTGCAGGGCAGCGGGCCGGGCTCGTTGAGGACCAGCCGGCCCAGCGACATGGGGTGCAGGCCGTCGGCGTCCTTGACCGGGTCCATCAGTTCGAGGACGCGGTTGGTGTCGATTCCCTTGGGGAGCGGCAGTTGGACGATGTAGCCGGTGCAGGCCGGGTTGGCGTTCAGCTCCCGCACGACCTCCTCGATGTCCTCCTGGGAGGCCGTCGCGGGCAGTTCGCGCTGGATGGAGGCGATGCCGACCTCGGCGCAGTCCTTGTGCTTGCCGTTGACGTACCAGCGGCTGCCCGGGTCGTCGCCGACCAGCAGGGTGCCGAGGCCGGGGGTGATGCCCCGCTCCTTCAGCGCCGCCACTCGGGCGGTCAGTTCGGACTTGATCGCGGCTGCGGTGGCCTTGCCATCGAGAATCTGGGCGGTCATACCGCCATCCTCCCGGATGTGGTGGTCCCGGTTCCAGTCGGCGGCGGCCGGAATGCGTTCTTCATTGCACTTGCACAACAAGTCGGGTCCGCTGGGACAACCGGCTGGACAAGGCCGGTACGGGCCCACCACGATGACGGTCGGCAAGACGATCGAAAGAGTGCCGCGGGCAGTGCCGGGGGGCGTACCGCAGAAAGCAGATGTCCTCCGTGCGTGCCGTGCGTCCCCGCACTTCACGGAGGAAAGACCCAGATGAGCTTCGGCGACCCGAACAACCCGTACGGGCAGCAGCAGCCGCCGGCCCCGCAGGGCCAGCCCGGCTACGGCTACCCCCAGCAGGCCCCGCAGGGCGTCCCGCCGCAGGGCGGCTACGGATACCCGCAGCAGGGCCAGCAGCCGTACGGCGGCGTGCCGCCGCAGGCGCCGGGCACGATCCAGGCGAACAACGGCTACATCAACGTCGCGGGTCTGGGCACCGTCCAGCTTCCGACCATGGGCCGCCGGCTCGGCGCGCGCCTGATCGACGGCGTGGCCATCGGCATCCTGTACGCCATCTTCAGCGCGATCGGCCTCGCGGGCGTCTTCGGCGCCTCGAAGTCCATCGACGACTGCTCCGGCATGGACCCGCTGTCCCCGGCGTACTCCTCCTGCCTCGACGACGCGAACGCGGCCGCCGGCGGCATCGTGATGACCTTCCTCGGCATCATGCTGCTGTTCTTCCTGGTCACCCTGCTCTACGAGTGGCTGATGATCGCCTTCGCGGGCGCCACGCTGGGCAAGATGGCGCTGGGCCTGAAGGTCGTCAAGGAGAACACCGGCCAGAACCCGGGCCTGGGCGGCGGTTTCATCCGCTGGATCATCCCGATCGTCGGCGCCTTCCTCTGCTACATCGGCGCCGTCCTGGTCTACCTGTCCCCGTTCTTCGACAACTCGGGCAAGCTCCAGGGCTGGCACGACCGCGCCGCGGGCACCATCGTCGTCAAGACGAAGTAACCCGCCCGCACACGGCGAAGGCCGCCACCCGCACCAGCGGGTGGCGGCCTTCGCCGTATCCGTGCCTCAGTGGAAGAAGTGGCGGGTGCCGGTGAAGTACATCGTCACCCCGGCCTTCTTCGCGGCCTCGACGACCTGCTCGTCACGGACCGAACCGCCCGGCTGGACCACGGCCTTGATGCCCGCGGCGGTGAGGATCTCCAGCCCGTCCGGGAAGGGGAAGAAGGCGTCGGACGCGGCGTACGAGCCCTGCGCGCGCTCGGCGCCCGCCCGCTCGACGGCGAGCTTCGCCGAGTCCACACGGTTGACCTGGCCCATGCCGACGCCGACCGAGGCACCGTCCTTGGCCAGCAGGATCGCGTTGGACTTGACGGCCCGGCAGGCCCTCCACGCGAAGGCGAGCTCGGCCAGCTCCTCGGCGGACAGCGCGTCGCCGGTGGCCAGCGTCCAGTTCGCCGGGTCGTCGCCCTCGGCCTGGAAGAGGTCGCTCTGCTGGAGCAGCGCGCCGCCCGAGACCGGCTTCAGGTCGCCCGGCTGGTGCGGGGTGCCGTCCACCTTCAGGACGCGGATGTTCTTCTTCTTGGCCAGGATCTCGACCGCACCGTCCTCGTAGGCCGGGGCGGCGATGACCTCGGTGAAGATCTCGGCGACCTGCTCGGCGAGCTCGACGGTCACCGGGCGGTTGACGGCGATGACCCCGCCGAAGGCCGACAGCGGGTCACAGGCGTGCGCCTTGCGGTGCGCGGCGGCGACGTCCTGGTCCACGGCGATCCCGCACGGGTTGGCGTGCTTGATGATCGCGACGCAGGGCTCGTCGTGGTCGTAGGCGGCCCGGCGGGCGGCCTCGGTGTCCACGTAGTTGTTGAAGGACATCTCCTTGCCGTGCAGCTGCTCGGCGTTGGCGATGCCGCCCGGCTGGCCGTCGGTGTAGAGCGCGGCGGCCTGGTGCGGGTTCTCGCCGTAGCGCAGGGTCGACTTGCGCTCCCACGCGCCCGCGAGGAACTCGGGCAGCGCCACCTCGGGGGACTCCGGGGCGTAGACGTTGGTGAACCAGGACGCGACGGCCACGTCGTAGGCGGCGGTGTGCTGGAAGGCCTCGGCCGCCAGCCGCTTGCGGGCGGTCAGGTCGAAGCCGCCCCCCTGGGCCGCCGCGAGCACGTCGGCGTAGCGGGCGGGGCTGGTGACGACGGCGACCGACGGGTGGTTCTTGGCGGCGGCGCGGACCATCGAGGGGCCGCCGATGTCGATCTGCTCGACGCACTCGTCGGGGGTGGCGCCGGAGGCGACGGTCTCCCGGAAGGGGTAGAGGTTGACGATCACCAGGTCGAAGGGCTCGACGCCCAGCTCGGCGAGCTGGTTGCGGTGGTCCTCCAGGCGCAGGTCGGCGAGGATGCCGGCGTGCACGCGCGGGTGGAGGGTCTTGACGCGGCCGTCGAGGCACTCGGGGAAGCCGGTCAGCTCCTCGACCTTGGTGACGGGCACCCCGGCAGCGGCGATCTTCGACGCGGTGGAGCCGGTGGAGACGAGCGAGACGCCCGCCTCGTGCAGGCCGCGGGCCAGCTCTTCCAGTCCCGTCTTGTCGTAGACGCTGACGAGCGCACGCCGGATCGGCCGCTGGGTGGTGGTCGGGTCGTTGCTCTGTGCGGAGTCTGCGGCGGTCACTGGATTGTTACCTTTCGTCCCTCAATGCGGTAGCCGTGCCGGGCCAGGCGCCCCACGACGTCGACGAGCAGCTGGCGCTCGACTTCCTTGATGCGCTCATGGAGAGCGGCTTCGTCCTCGCCGTCCCGGATCTCGACGACACCCTGGGCGATGATCGGACCGGTGTCCACGCCGGAGTCCACGAAGTGGACGGTGCAGCCGGTGACCTTCGCCCCGTAGGCGAGGGCGTCCCGTACGCCGTGGGCGCCGGGGAAGGCCGGGAGGAGGGCGGGGTGGGTGTTGACGAACCGGCCGCCGAAGCGGTCGATGAAGTTCTTGCCGACGATCTTCATGAACCCGGCGGAGACCACGAGGTCCGGCGCGTGCGCGTCCGTCGCCTCGGTCAGCGCCGCGTCCCACTCCTCGCGGCTGCCGTAGTCCTTGACCGGGCACACGAAAGTGGGGATCCCGGCCTTCTCGGCCCGTTCGAGTCCGGCGATGTTCGCGCGGTCGGCCCCCACGGCGACGACCTCGGCGCCGAATCCCTCGGCTCCGCCGGGGTGCGCGTCGATGGCATCGAGCAGGGCCTGGAGGTTGGTGCCGGAGCCGGAGACCAGCACGACCAGCCGGGAGGCGGGCATGGGAGGCCCTTTCTTACGGGATTGCCGTCGTTCGTCTTGTGTGGTCATACGAAACTTCGGGGTACCGATATACGGGGAACCATACGAAGCCACCGACCGCCTGCAACGATACCGGCACACGGGACCGCCCCCGAGGGACGGGGGGACGGGCGAGCGGTAGCGTCTGGCGTACACCGCACGCCGGGCGCGCGCCCGGCCCACGACACAGGGGAAGTAACGCACTCGATGCCGGACCGCCGTCAGCCCGACCCCTCGACCGACGACAACCCCTTCGCGGCGCCCCCGGAAGGCCGGCCCGACCAGCCGTGGCAGCCCCGGCAGCCGCAGCGGCCGCAGGACGGCGGCGGCCCCGGCGGCGGCCCCTCCGAGCCCGGCGGCCCCGGGGGCCCGGCCCGGTGGGACCCCATGGACCCGCTCCAGCGGCGCGCGCGGTACGCCCTGTTGGCGGGCATGTGGGGGTTCTTCTTCGGGATCTTCGGGATCCCTTCGGTGGGGCTGCTGCTGGGCGCGCTCGCGATGTACTGGGGCATCAGCGCCCTGCGCGGCCGCCCGGCGACCGAGGCCGACCCCGTGAAGGGCACCCCGTCCCGGCCGGGCGGCCTGGACTCCCTGGGCCCGGCGGCCCGCCCGCAGCGCGCGGCGGCGGTCGGCGGCCTGGTGACGGCGTCGATGGCACTGATGCTGGCCGCGAGCTCGTACGCGCTGCAGCTGGCGTACAAGGACTTCTTCGTCTGCCGCGACGACGCCCTGACCCGCACGGCGGAACTCCAGTGCAACGATCTCCTCCCGGACAACGTCCTTGGCGAGATCCTGAAGGTCCAGCGCTGACCGAACCGAGTGCCTCCGGCGGTCGGGACGGGGGCGGGGCCGGGCGGAGGCCCGCCGGCGATTGAGCCCCGGAGGGGTCAGGTCGGTGGGCGGCGGCGGGACAGTACGCGGACCCCCACCACCGGCGGCAGCAACGGCTCCGCGGGCGCCGCCGGCGGCGGGACCTCAGGAACACCGGGAGGCTCCGGAGCCGCCACGACCGGCGGAGCCACGGGCTCGGGTGGAGCAACCGCCCCCACCGGAACCGGCGGAGCCACGGGCTCCGGCGGCACGACCACCCCCACCGGAACCGGCGGAGCCACCGGCTCGGGCGGAACGACCACCCCCACCGGAACCGGCGGAGCCACCGGCTCCGGCGGAACGACCACCCCCACCGAAACCGGCGGAGCCACGGGCCGGGCCGCCTCCCGCAGCGCCGCCCACCGCAGCTCCCGCACCCCGGAGTCGTGCCACGCGTCCTCCTCCCCCGCCCCGTCGGAGGCCCCCCGCACGGGCCGGGTCCGCCACACGTGCACCCCCACCGCCAACGGCACCGCCAGCAGCAGCGTCCACCCCGCGGCCGCGGCCCCCACCGCCCACCACACGGGCCCGAAGCCGGCCAGCGCCCGCGACCCGAGCGGCCCGGCCGAAGCCGTGGCCAGGCCCGCCATCGCCAGCCCGCACACCAGCGCCCCGAGCGTCGCCGTCAGCGCGGCCTCCCCGGCGGAGACCTCCCGCGCCCGGCGCACCGCGAACCAGCCCACGACCAGCCCGGCCGCCACCGGCACCCCGGCCGCCGCCCAGGTGACGGGCGTTCCCGGCCCCTCCGGCGGCAGCGCCGCGAGCAGCGGAAACCTCGGCAGGGCAGGGGCGCCCCCGAAGCCGAGCGGGGTCGCCGTCACCCCGGCCCCCACCGCGAACCCGGGCCCCAGCCCGTACGCCGCGCCCCACACCATGGCGTTGGGGATCAGGGCCAGCGCGAGCAGCAGCACCGCGAACCGCCCGGACCACACCCCGGTCAGCGTCAGGAAGGAGGACTGCACCTCCGCTCCGTGCCAGGCCAGCGACGCGCCGACGAGCAGGACGCCGCCGCCCAGCAGGACGAGGACCCCGGCCGCGCCCGAACGCAGCGCCAGCGCGTAACGGGGGCGCGCGACGGCTTTCCGTACGCCCCCCGGGATCCAGCCGGGCAGCGGCCCGAGCGGCCTCCCCTTCGCCGACCAGACCCCGGCCGCGGCGGCGAGCACCGCCACCAGCGGGACGTGCCAGGCCGCGCTGAGCGGGTCGGCGGGCATCGGCCCCCCGGCGGCGTACACGGTGGCCAGCGCCCCGACGCACAGGTAGCCGCAGGTGACGGCGGAGAAGACGACGCTCGCCGGCAACACCTCATCGGCCTCCTCTCCCTCCGCGCCCCCGCCGTCCCCGGAGGCGCTGCCGAGCCGGGCCGCCCGCCGCATCAGCAGCACCGGCAGCGCCACCAGCAACAACGGGGTCAGGCCGACGGGCGCGGGCACCCCGGAGAGGGTCTCGTAGCGGACGAGTTCCGTCCCGTGGGCCATCAACCACAGCCCGGCGGCGAGGTGCAGCGCCCCGCCCGGACCGCTGTCCGGATAGGGGGAGCTGATCCACAGGACGATCACGAGCACGGCCAGGAAGCCGAGCCCCAGTCCGGCGGCCACGGCGCCGCCCAGCACGCAGGCCGCGGCGGCCGGCGAACGCCGCCGCGCACCGGCCCGCGGGACCGTCGGCAACGAGGTCCCGTGTTCGGTCACTTGGGTCACCCCGCCATGGTGCCAACGACACGCGCTATGGGCGGGTAACAGGCGAATGCCCGTGGTGTCGCTCAATATACGTTTATGTACTTTTTCGCGCAGGACTGTCGGGTCGCGGGGAGTGTGGCATGACACAAGGCGTCGAGACGACCTCCGACGCGGAGCTGGGCCTGCCGTCCCCCAAGGAACGCCGCAGGCTGCGCGAAGCGGGCCGGCTGACCCACGAGGAGGTCGCGACGACGGTGGGCGTCACCGCGACGACCGTCCGCTCCTGGGAGACGGGCCGCACCGAACCGCGCGGGCGCAAGCGCGAGGCGTACGCCGCGCTGCTGACCCGCCTCGCGGAAGCGGAGGGCGAGGCCGGGACCGGGACCGGCCCCGCCCCGGAGGCCGCCACCGCACCCGAACCGCCCGGCCAGGAAGAGGCGGACGCTCCCGCCGGCGCGGCCGCCCGGACCGCCGGGGGCGTACGCGCCTTCGCGGCGGGCGGTGCCCCCGCGCGCGCGGGCGGACCCGGTACGCGCCCCCGGCCGGCGGGCAAGGGAGCCGCCCGGCCACCCGTCTCCCTGACCCGCCACGAGACGAAACACCCCGTCAGAACCGGGGCCGGCGGGGGCGGCCCCACCGGCCCGACGGACCCACCCCCCTCCACACCCCCCCGCCCGGACCCCACCCGGCCCGACCCCGGGACCGGCACTTCCGCACAACCGGAACCCACCGGACCCGCTCCCCGGGCCGACACTCCCGCACGACCGGAACCCACCGGACCCGACCCCCGAACCAACACCCCCTCAGGACCGGACGCCGCCCGGCCCGACCCCCGGGCCGACGCCCCGTCACAACCGGCCCCCGCCCGGCCCGGCACTTCCGCACGGCCGGAACCCGACGGGCCCGACCCCGCTCAGCCCGACCCGCAGGCCGCCGACCCCGCCCGGCCCGACACCCCCCACCCCGACACCACGCACCCGGCATCCGCCCGCACGGGCCCCGAGCAGCCGGCCGCCGCAGGCGCCGACCCCGAGTCCCCGGACACCACGCACCCGGACCCCCCGCCGCCGGACGACCCCGCGCAACCGGTCCGCGGGGCAGCCGCACGGGCCTTCGACGGCCTCTACCTCTGCGCCGCCCCCGCGCTGGTCCGCCAGACCTACCTGCTCACCGGCCGCCGCGCCCTCGCCCGGCAGGCCGTCGAGCACGCCTTCCGGCAGGCCTGGGGGCGCTGGCCCGAGGTGGCCACCGACCCGGATCCCGTCGGCTGGGTCCGGGCCGTCGCCTACGAGTACGCCCTCTCGCCCTGGCGCCGGTTCCGCCGCGCATACCGGCACCCCGACCCGGGCCCGGTCGAACCCGTCGACCGGATGCTGCTGGACGCCCTGATCGACCTGCCCCCCGTCCACCGCAGGACCGTGCTGCTCTACGACGGCATCGGCCTCGACCTGCCCGACACCGCCGCCGAGACCGAGGCCACCACCCCCGCCGCCGGGAACCGGCTGCTGCGCGCCCACGCCACCCTCGCCGAACGGGTCCCCGGACTGGCCGACGTGGCGCCGGAGAAGCAGTCCGCCGCGCTGCGCGAGCTGCTCGGCACGCTCCGGCCCGCCGTGCCGCTGGAACCCCGCAGCACCCCGGCCACCGTCCGCGCCCTCACCGAGCGCACGGCCCGGCGGTGGGCGCGGGCCGCGATCTGCCTCACGGCGGCGATCGCCGTGGCGACCGGGTACACCGCCGTCACCGCGCCGGACCGCTACGTGGCCCCGGTCTCGCCCGGCAGCAGCGTCTCCGGGGTCCCCCCGCACAGCGGCCCGCAGCGGCTCACCGACCAGAGCCGGGAACTGCGGGAGAGACTGCGCGGCGACCCGGCATCGGGGCCCGCCCGGCTCTCCCCCGGCCTGGAATGAGGAACGGGCGTGGCCCGCACCCCCCGAAGGGATGCGGGCCACGCCCGTACACGTGCGGAAGACGAGAACGACTACTTGGCGTTCAGGATCTCGCGCGCCAGCTTGGCGGTCTCGGTCGGCGTCTTGCCGACCTTGACGCCGGCGGCCTCAAGGGCTTCCTTCTTGGCCTGTGCGGTGCCGGAAGAACCGGAGACGATGGCGCCGGCGTGGCCCATGGTCTTGCCCTCGGGGGCGGTGAAGCCCGCGACGTAACCGACGACCGGCTTGGTGACGTTCTTCGCGATGAAGTCCGCCGCACGCTCCTCGGCGTCGCCGCCGATCTCGCCGATCATGACGATGAGCTCGGTGTCCGGGTCGGCCTCGAAGGCCTCCAGGGCGTCGATGTGCGTGGTGCCGATGACCGGGTCGCCACCGATGCCGACGGCGGAGGTGAAGCCGATGTCACGGAGCTCGTACATCATCTGGTAGGTCAGCGTGCCGGACTTGGACACGAGACCGATCTTGCCGGGCTTGGTGATGTCGCCCGGGATGATGCCGGCGTTGGACTGGCCGGGGGTGATCAGACCCGGGCAGTTCGGGCCGATGATGCGGGTCTTGTTGCCCTTGGCGGTCGCGTACGCCCAGAAGGCGGCGGAGTCGTGCACCGCGATGCCCTCGGTGATGACGACGGCCAGCGGGATCTCGGCGTCGATGGCCTCGACGACGGCGGCCTTGGCGAAGGCCGGCGGGACGAAGAGGACGGAGACGTTGGCGCCCGTCTTCTCCATCGCCTCGGCGACGGAACCGAAGACCGGGACCTCGGTGCCGTCGAAGTCGACGGTGGTGCCGGCCTTGCGCGGGTTCACGCCACCGACGATGTTGGTGCCGTCAGCCAGCATCAGCTTGGTGTGCTTCATGCCCGTGGCACCGGTCATGCCCTGGACGATGACCTTGCTGTCCTTGTTGAGGAAGATAGCCATGTGAGTCTGTGACCTCTGCCCTTACTTCGCAGCCGCGAGCTCGGCGGCCTTGTCGGCCGCGCCGTCCATGGTGTCCACGCGCTGCACCAGCGGGTGGTTGGCGTCCGAGAGGATCTTGCGACCCAGCTCGGCGTTGTTGCCGTCGAGGCGGACGACCAGCGGCTTGGTGACCGCCTCGCCCTTGTCCGCGAGCAGCTGCAGGGCCTGGACGATGCCGTTGGCGACCTCGTCACACGCGGTGATGCCACCGAAGACGTTGACGAACACGGACTTGACGTCCGGGTCGCCGAGGATGATCTCAAGACCGTTGGCCATGACGGCGGCGGAGGCGCCACCGCCGATGTCCAGGAAGTTGGCGGGCTTGACGCCGCCGTGGTTCTCACCGGCGTACGCGACGACGTCGAGGGTGCTCATGACGAGACCCGCGCCGTTGCCGATGATGCCGACCTCACCGTCGAGCTTGACGTAGTTGAGGTTCTTCGCCTTGGCGGCGGCTTCCAGCGGGTTCGCGGCCGCGTGGTCCACGAACTCCTCGTGGCCCGGCTGGCGGAACTCGGCGTTCTCGTCGAGCGAGACCTTGCCGTCGAGCGCGATGACGTCGCCGTTGGCGACCTTCGCGAGCGGGTTGACCTCGACGAGGAGCGCGTCCTCGGCGATGAAGGTCTTCCACAGGGTCACGAGGACCTCGGCGACCTTCTCGGCGACCTCGGCCGGGAACTTCGCCAGGGCGACGATCTCGCGGGCCTTCTCGATGGTCACGCCCTCGTTGGCGTTCACCGGGACCTTGGCGAGCTTCTCCGGGGTCTCCTCGGCGACCTGCTCGATGTCCATGCCGCCCGCGACCGAGGCCATGGCGAGGAAGGTGCGGTTGGTGCGGTCGAGGAGGTACGAGACGTAGTACTCCTCCAGGATCTCCGGAGCGGTCTCGGCGATCATCACCTTGTGGACCGTGTGGCCCTTGATGTCCATGCCGAGGATGTCCGTCGCACGGGCGACGGCCTCGTCCGGGGTGGCGGCGAGCTTGACGCCACCGGCCTTGCCGCGGCCGCCGACCTTCACCTGGGCCTTGACGACCGACTTGCCGCCCAGCTTCTCGGTGGCCTCGCGAGCCGCCTCAGGCGTGTCGATGACTTCACCGGCCAGCACCGGTACACCGTGCTTGGCGAAGAGGTCCCTCGCCTGGTACTCGAACAGGTCCACGCGCGTCCGTCCCTTGTCTTCAAAGATTCGCAGTGATTCGCGGTTGTCTGCTATCTGCGTGGGCGTGCCGCGAAGGGCAACGTGACGGCGCTGTCACAGGGGAGGCGCACACGGTGACCGTGGACGCGGCATGTCCGTCTCGCAGGTTATCCCCGTGGGCCGTAGGTCCCTAAATCGCAGATCACACCTGCGCGGTGATACCTGTCACAGATCGCCTCACGGTTGAACTGCAACTTCGTGTGATCTGCCGATTTGCGTCAGCGTCCGTCCGTGCTGGGCAGGGGCCGCTTCTCCAGTGCCGCCGCCATCACCTCCGGGAACAGGTCGGGGGTGCAGGCGAAGGCGGGCGCGCCGAGTGCGGCGAGCGCCGCCGCGTGTTCGTGATCGTAGGCCGGGGCGCCCTCGTCGGACAGTGCGAGGAGGGTCACGAATTCCACTCCGGCGGCCTTCATCGCCGCGACCCGTTTGATCATCTCGTCGCGTATGCCGCCCTCGTACAGATCACTGATCAGGACGACGACCGTGTCGGCGGGACGGGTGATCCGGGACTGGCAGTAGGCGAGGGCGCGGTTGATGTCGGTGCCGCCGCCGAGCTGGGTGCCGAAGAGGACGTCGACCGGGTCGTCGAGCTCGTCGGTGAGGTCGACGACGGCCGTGTCGAAGACGACCAGGCGGGTCGCGATCGAGCGCATGGACGCCAGGACCGCCCCGAAGACCGAGGCGTAGACGACGGACGCGGCCATCGAACCCGACTGGTCGACGCAGAGGACGACCTCCTTGCGGACCGCCCGCGCGGACCGGCCGTGGCCGACGAGGCGCTCCGGCACGACCGTCCGGTGCTCGGGCAGGTAGTTCTTCAGGTTCGCCCGGATGGTCCGGTCCCAGTCGATGTCGCGGTGGCGGGGGCGGGCGGTCCGCGCCGACCGGTCGAGCGCGCCCGTGACGGTGGCCCGCGTACGGGAGGACAGGCGCCGCTCCAGGTCCTCCACCACCTTGCGGACCACGGCCCGCGCGGTCTCCCTGGTGGTGTCCGGGAGGGCCTTGTTCAGCGACAGCAGGGTGCCGACCAGGTGGACGTCCGGCTCGACGGCCTCCAGCATCTCCGGCTCCAGCAGCAGCGTGGCCAGGCCGAGCCGCTCGATGGCGTCCCGCTGCATGACCTGGACCACCGTGGTGGGGAAGTACGTACGGATGTCCCCGAGCCAGCGCGCCACCTGCGGCGCGGAGCCCCCGAGCCCGGCGGACCGCTCCCCCGCCGGCCGTCCGCCGCCGTCACCGCCGCTCCCGTAGAGCGCTTCCAGGGCGGCGTCCATCGCGGCGTCGCGCCCGGCCGGCGCGTACCCCGTGCCGTCGGCCCCGCCGCCGAGCACCATCCGCCAGCGCCGCAGCCGCTCGTCCCCCGCGACGGCCTCCGCCGCCGCCGTCCCGTCGGCCGTCCGCTCCCGCTCCGTCATCCGTCCTTCCCCCTCCGCTCGTTCCCTGCGTTCCCTGCGTTCCCTGCGTTCCCGCTCCGGCCGCCGCCCCGCCGCCCCCGTGTGCCAGCGCCTCAGCCCGCCGCGGCCAGCAGCAGGCGGGCCAGGGCCTCCGCCGCGTCCGCGCGGGCCGGATCGAGGTCCGGGGCGAAGCCCTCGGGGGCGGCCCGGGAGGCGGAGCGCGCCCGCCCGGCGCCGGGGCCCCGGCGCACCAGCTCGCCCAGGCTCCGCTTCACCCCGGGCTCGTACGCCCCGAACGTCCGCCGCAGCAGCGGCAGTACGTCGACGAAGGCGTCCGGCGGCACCGACACCAGCCAGGTGTCGATCAGGCCCAGCAGCCGCTCGTCGTGCACCAGCAGGGTGCCGCCGCCCGCGTTCCCCCCGGCGAAGCCCTCGATCCAGCCCGCCGCGTCGGCCGGGGCCGCCGCCGGGGACAGCGCGAGCCCCATCAGCCGCGCCGTCTCCTCAGCCGGGAGCCGGCCGCCGTCCAGCAGCAGCCGGGCGGCCCGGCCGCGGATCACCCCGGGTACGGCGTCCCGCCCGGCCAGCGTCCGCAGCACCCCCGACCAGCGCTCGCGCAGCCCCGGGTCGGTGTCCGCCAGCAGGGCGACCGCTCCGTGCACCCCGTCCACGTGCCCGCGCAGCGCCGCCGCCCCGTCGGCGTCCAGCCCGGCCGCGCAGGCCGCGGGCAGGGCCACGCAGATCCGCTCCGCCAGCCCCGCCGCGACCGTGCCCAGGGCCGAGGCGTCGGTCCCCCGCACGTCCCCGTAGCGCAGCGAACGGGCCAGCGCGGGCAGCGCCCCCGCGAGCCGGGCCACGTCCGTGTCGAGCGCCGCCCGGTCGGCGAGGGCCCGCAGCACGGCGGGCAGCGCCTCGGACAGCCCGGCCAGCAGGCACCGCTCGGCCAGCGCCGTGATCTCGCCGAGCTCCCCGGCGCCGCGGGCTTCGGCCTCCGCCCTGGCGGTGGCGGCCCCCGGGACGGTGGTGCCCCAGATCCCGGCCTCGGCCACCCGTACCGACAGCTCGGGCTCCCAGCACAGCCGCCAGGTCTCGCGGAAGGTGCCCGTGCCGGTGCGGGAGGCGGTCGGCACGCCCCAGTCGACACCGAGCAGCCGCAGCCGGTGCAGCAGCAGGGACTTGGCCGCGTCGGTGTCCTTGCGCAGGTCGAGCTCCAGGTCTCGGCTCTGCGCCTCGGCCTTCAGACGCAGGGTGCGCATGCGGCGGGTGAGGTCCCGCTGGAGCGGAACGGCGGGCGCGGTCCCGGGTACCTCGCCGAGCACGTCGCCGACGACGAGCCGGTCCTCGATCAGCGCGAGCGGCACGTCGGAGCCGTCGCACATGACCGCCCGGACGGCCTCCAGGGTCTCGGTGAGCCCGGGCAGCGGTCGGCCCCGCAGGGCGGCGAGGGTCCGGGCGAGGCGGACGGTCTCGATGACGTGCGCCGGGGAGACCTGCCGGTCCTCCTCGCGCAGCAGGCCCGCGACCTTGGTCAGCCAGCGCTCGACGGGCCGGTCGGGGGCCGCGAAGAGGTGCGCGTACCAGCCGGGCGAGGTGATGCCCGCGCCGTATCCGCCGGCCCTGGCGAGCCTGCGGTGGGTCCAGGGCACCCAGGTGGTCTCCACCTTGGTCCTCGGGAGTCCGGTGAGCAGGGCCCGGTCGGCCGCCGCCGTGGTCCGGGCGCGCAGCGCCGGTACGTGCCAGGCCCCGCACACCACGGCGTAGTCCGCGCCGAACTCCCGGCGGGCGGCCCGCATCCGCTGCCGCATGTGCGCCTCGCGGACCAGGTCGCCGGGGCGGCCGCCGTCCCCGTGGGTCTCGCGCAGGGCGCCCATCGCCTCCGCGAGCGCCGCGAAGGGGGCCAGCGGATCGGGTGCGGAGTCCGCGTCCCGGTGTTCGACCACGTCCTCCCACCAGCGCTCCGGGTCGTCGTACCCGGCGGCGCCGGCGAGTGCCGTGAGCGGGTCCACCGGCACGGAGCCGGCTCCGCCGTCGTCCTCGTCCGCGCCGGGGCCTTCGGCCAGCGTGTGCGCGGCCGGCAGGTCGATGAAGCGCACCGGCACGTCCCGGGCCTGGGCCCAGCGCAGGGCGACCCATTCGGGGGAGAAGGAGGCGAGCGGCCAGAACGCGGCCCGGCCCGGATCGTCCGCCGCGTGGGCGAGCAGGGCGACGGGCGGGCGCATGTCCGGTTCGGCGGCCAGTGCCAGCAGGGCGTCCCCTTCGGGCGGCCCCTCGATCAGCACGGCCCGCGGCTGCGCCGCGTCGAGCGCGGCCCGGACCGAGCGGGCGGAGCCGGGGCCGTGGTGGCGCACCCCCAGCAGCAGCGGCTGCGCGGCCCCCGGGCTCATGCGCTCACCTCCCGGCAGGCACGGTAGAAGTCCTTCCAGCCGTCCCGCTCGCGGACGACCGCCTCCAGGTACTCCTGCCAGACGAGCCGGTCGGCGGCCGGGTCGCGCACGACGGCGCCGAGGATGCCGGCGGCCACGTCGCAGGGGCGCAGGACGCCGTCGCCGAAGTGGGCGGCCAGTGCCAGCCCGCCGGTGACCACCGAGATGGCCTCGGCGGTGGAGAGGGTGCCGCTGGGCGACTTCACCTTGGTGCGGCCGTCGCCGGTGACGCCCTCGCGCAGCTCCCGGAAGACGGTGACGACGCGGCGGATCTCCTCCAGTCCCTCGGGGGCGGGCGGCAGGTCCAGGGAGCGGCCCAGCTGGTCGACGCGGCGGGCGACGATGTCGACCTCGGCGTCGGCGGTGGCGGGCAGCGGCAGCACGACGGTGTTGAAGCGGCGGCGCAGCGCGCTGGAGAGCTCGTTGACCCCGCGGTCGCGGTCGTTGGCGGTGGCGATGAGGTTGAACCCGCGGACGGCCTGCACCTCCTGGCCGAGCTCCGGTATCGGGAGCGTCTTCTCGGACAGGATGGTGATGAGGCTGTCCTGGACGTCGGCGGGGATGCGGGTGAGCTCCTCGACGCGGGCGGTCGAGCCCTCGGCCATGGCCCGCATGACGGGGCTGGGGACGAGTGCCTCGCGGCCGGGGCCGTGGGCGAGGAGGCGGGCGTAGTTCCAGCCGTAGCGGACGGCTTCTTCGGGGGTGCCGGCGGTGCCCTGGACCAGGAGGGTGGAATCGCCGCTGACGGCGGCGGCGAGGTGCTCGGAGACCCAGGTCTTGGCGGTGCCGGGGACGCCGAGGAGGAGCAGGGCCCGGTCGGTGGCGAGGGTGGTGACGGCGACCTCGACGATCCTGCGCGGGCCGACGTACTTGGGCGTGACGACGGTGCCGTCGGCGAGCGTGCCGCCGAGCAGGTAGGTGGCGACGGCCCAGGGGGAGAGTTTCCAGCGGGCCGGGCGGGGCCGGTCGTCGGCCGCTTCCAGGGCTTTCAGTTCGTGTGCGAAGGCGTCTTCGGCGTGCGGTCGCAGCGCTTCGCCTGCGGTGTCGGTTCCGGGCATGGTCATGGTCCCCCTCCAATGCTCGGCAGCCGTTCCCGACTGCTGTACCCACCGTGCACCATGCCACTGACAACACCCCCCGATATCAACGTCGTTGCAGGTCAGAGCGATTGTCAGTGGGGGTCTCTACGGTGGTTCACATGACTGGGCAGCAGGTCCGCCGGACGGCGGAACAGGTACTGGCTCTGGCACCTGACGAAGCGTCGCGCAAGGCGGGGGGAAAGCTAGGAGGGGAGGGTTCGTGGACGCATACCGGAGGTTCCGCTTCCGGTGCTGTGTGGGGGTTGTGCAAGGGCAGCGGCAGCACGCCGTACCGGACGGTCGTGGACCTCACGGGACCGGCGTACAAGTGCTCCTGCCCGAGCCGGAAGTTCCCGTGCAAGCACGCGCTGGGACTGCTGCTGCTCTGGGCGCGCCGGGGGGCGGGAGATCCCGTCGCGGCCCCGGACTGGGCCGCGGAGTGGCTGGCGGGGCGGACGGCCCGGGCGGAGCGCCGGACGGCCGGTCCGGTGGACGCCGAGGCGGCCCGCAAGCGGGCCGAGCGCCGGGCCGGGCGGGTCGGGGCGGGGGTCGCGGAGCTGGAGCGGCGGCTCTCGGACGTGCTGAGCGGGGGGCTCGCCGGGCAGGAGCGGTCAGGGTACGCGGGCTGGGAGGAGACCGCGGCCCGGATGGTCGACGCCCAGGCGCCCGGGCTCGCCTCCCGGGTGCGGGAGCTCGGGGCAATACCCGGTTGCGGCGCCGGCTGGCCCGCCCGGATGCTTGAGGAGTTCGCGCTGCTGCACCTGCTGGACCGGGCCTGGTTGGGGGTGTCCGGGCTTCCGGAGCCGCTGGCCGCGACCGTCCGCAGCCGGGTGGGGCTGCCACAGCCGGCGGAGGGGGAGGCCGTCGGGGACCAATGGCTCGTACTGGCCCAGTACGACTCGGTGTCCGCGGACGGCCGGCTCACCACCCGCCGGACGTGGCTGTGGGGGCTGGGGAGCGGACGCCCGGCCCTGGTGCTGGACTTCGGCCCGCCCGGGCGGCCGCCGGAGCTGGCACTGCCCGTCGGACTGGCACTGGAGGCGGAAATCCGCTTCCGGCCCGGCTCGGCGGGACTCCGCGGGGACCTGGGGGACCGCACCGTCACGGCGGCGGTCCCGGGGGTGCCCGAGGGGGTGAGCACCGGCGAGGCCCTCGCGGCCTACGGGGCCGCGCTGCGGGAGGACCCGTGGCTGGAGTCCTGGCCGGTGGTGCTCGGCCCGGTGATCCCGATACCGGGGGAAGCCGGTGACGGGGCCTGGCAGATCGCGGACGTGGAGGGGACGTCCGCGCTGCCGGTGACCCTCGCCCAAGGCCGCTCGCGGTCCGGACTGTGGCAGCTCGCCGCCCTCTCGGGCGGTGGCCCCGTCACGGTCTTCGGCGAGTGCGGCCACCGCGGATTCACTCCGCTGACGGCCTGGGATCCGCACACCGCGGAGCCGGTCGCCCTGGGGTGACCGGGGCCCGGGGGGGGCCGTGCGAGGAGGGGAAGGGCGGATCGGGGCCGGAAGGGCCGGTACCGGAAGGGACCGGAACGACCGGGATCCGCCCTGCACGTCGAGTACCCGGAACGGGGCGCGGGGGCGCCGCCGTACGGGACGAGAAAGCCGGGGGGCTTTGTGATGAACGACAACCACGCCAGCTGACGCATGCCCCGGTCCCGCACAGGGGGCGGGACCGGGGCCCTAACACCGACACGGACACGGACACGGACACGCGAGAAGACGAGGGAGGGGGTCCGGTGAACGACATCGACCAGGCCGGCGGTACGACGACGGCGGACGGGGACGCGGAGCGGCACGGGGAGCGGGACTGGGAGGACCTGGTCGCGACCGCGCTGCTGGGCACCGAACGGCGGGGCGGCTCACCTCAGGCACTGCTCGGCGCGGCGGCGCTGCGGACGGTGCGCCGCCGCGCCGGGCTGCGGCCCGCCGAGGCGGCGCACCGTCCGCGGCCCGCGCCGCGGGACCCGCGCCCGGCTCCGCCGCGGGCCGCCCGGCGGCGGCTCGCCCAGCTGCTGGCGGGCCGCACCGCGGCGAACAACGGCGGCGGGCGGCGGGGGGCCGCCCCGGATCTGACGGAGCTGCTCCCGCAGTGGCTGGCCGCGGCCGGCCGGCACGGCTACCGCGCGCCGGAGGCGCTGGTCCCGGCGCTGCTGGACGCGGCGCGGGCCCGGACCGACCTGCGCCCGCAGGCCCTGGCCCTGGCCGGGGCCCGGGGGCTGTGGCTGGCCCGGATGAATCCGGACTGGCGGTTCGCGCTGCGCGGGGCGGCGGGCGGCGGCGGGGGCCTGCCCGACCCGGCGGACGGCCCGGCGGTGGAACGGCTCTGGGAGGAGGGGCTGTTCGCGGAACGGGTCGCCCTGCTCGGCATCGTACGGGCGCACGACGCGGGGGCCGCGACCCGGCTGCTGACCACGACCTGGCCCACCGAACGGGCTGAGGACCGGCTGATGTTCCTCGACTCGCTCAGGACCGGACTCTCCCCCGCGGACGAGCCGTTCCTGGAAGCGGCACTGGCCGACCGCAGCCGCAACGTCCGGGCCACCGCGGCCGAACTGCTCTCCGCCCTGCCCGGTTCGGCGCTGGCCGGGCGGATGGCCCGGCGGGCGCTGGCCTGCGTGGGCCCGGGCGCCGTCGAACCGCCCGCGGAGTGCGACGCGGGGATGCTGCGCGACGGGGTGGTCAAGCGGCCGCCCGCGGGACGCGGTGAACGGGCTTGGTGGCTGGGCCAGTTGGTGGAGGCCGCGCCCCTGTCCTGCTGGCCGGAGCGGTTCGGGGGGCTCGACCCGGCCGGGATCGTGGCACTGCCGGTGCCCGGGGGCTGGGCGGAGGAGCTGCATGCGGCCTGGTGCCGGGCGGCGGTGCGCCAGCGGGATCCGCAGTGGTCGAAGGCCCTGCTCGGCCCGGCGTCCGCACCGCCCGCGGCGGGTCCGGGGACCGCCTCGCTGGCGGAGCGGGCGAAGCTGCTGGAGACCCTGCCGGAGGGGGAACGGGCCGACTGGGTCGCGGAGTTCGTACGGGCGCACGGCCTGTCGGAGGCCTTCCAGCTGCTCGGCGTGTGCCGGGTCCCCTGGGCCGGGGCGCTGGGCCGGGCGGTGGTCGAGGCCCTGGACGCGGCGCGCGAGGCGGGCAGCTACCCGTGGAGCTTCAGCGGGGTGATGGGCCTGGCCGAACGCTGCCTCGATCCCGCCGAGGCCTCCCGCCTGGAGGCCCTGACCACCCTCGGGGAGGACCACCAGGACACGGAAGCCTCCCAGGACACCTCCCCGGGCGCCGCCGCGTACTGGTCGGAGGCCTTCCAGCGCCTGGTGGCCACCCTGCGCCTGCGCGCGGCGATGCTCGCCGAACTGGCCCCGCCGCCTGATGTCCCACCGGGCCCGTGGAGTTAGGTTGCGCCCATGGTGGCATACGAGGAACTGAGCACGGCCGAACGCCTGGTGTGGGACGCGTTCCCCGGGGGACACCCGATCGACCTGCGGCTGCCGGGACCGGATGGAGGCGTCCCGGAACCGGCCGTGCGGGCTTCGGTACTCAAGACCCTGCTGCTGGGCGAGGGTGACCGGCCGCCGGGGGCGGTGCCCGCCGTGCGGCTGTCGGGGGCCCGGATCACCGGCCCGCTCGACCTGAGCGGCGCGGAGCTCGCCTACGCCCTGCGGCTGGAGGACTGCCGGCTGGAAGGGGAGTTCAGCCTCTACGGGGCCGCCACCCGTACGGTCTCCCTGCTCGACTGCACGCTGGCGGGCGGCATCGACGCCTGTATGGCCCGGGTCGAGGGCCGGCTCGAACTGAAGGGCTCGCGCCTCGCCGGGGCGCTGCTCCTGCGCAACGCCCGGATATCCGGCGAACTGTTCCTGGAACGCGCGGAGATCACGGCGGACGGCCGCTGGGCCCTCGACGCGGGCGGCCTCGACATGGGCGGCGGCATCTGGGCTTGCAAGGGGTTCACGGCACACGGGGGCGTCCGCCTGCCGGGGGCCACACTGCCCGGGGGACTGTTCCTGTCCGGGGCCCGGCTGCACCCCCACCCCTCGGGCACCGCCCTGCGCGCGGCGGACGTCATCGCCTCCACCCTGGTCCTCTCGGACGGGTTCACCGCGCACGGCGCCGTGGACCTGCGGGGCGCGCAGGTGAGCGGCTCGGTGACCTTCGAGGGCGCCGTCCTGAAGGGTGCGGACACCGCTGTGGACGGCTCCCTGATGCGCGCGGCCGTCCTCGACTTCACTCCGGCCGAGCCGCCGTCCGCGGCGGTGGACCTGCGGGACGCCCGGATCGAGGCACTGCGCGACCGGCCCGGCAGCTGGCCCGCGACCGTGCTGCTCCAGGGGCTCGTCTACGGCTCCCTCCCGTCGGGCGGCGGCGACAGGCGCGAGGTGGGGCGGCGCGTGGAGTGGATACGCCGCGAACCGGGCTACGCCCCGCAGCCGTACGAGCAGCTGGCCGCCTGGTACCGGAAGGTGGGGCACGACGACGACGCCCGCCGGGTGCTGCTGTTCAAGCAGCGCCACCGGCGGCGGGCGATGAACCCCGCCGGCCGCCTCTGGAGCCACGTCCTGGACGTCACCGTCGGCTTCGGGTACCGCCCGTGGCTGGCCGGGGTCTGGCTGGCCGCCCTCACGGCGCTCGGCACGGCGGTGTTCGGCAGCCGGACGCCGACCCCCGTCCAGAGCGGACAGGGGCCTCGGTTCAGCGCGCTCGTCTACTCCCTCGACCTGCTCGTGCCCATCGGCAACCTGGGTCAGCGCTCGGCCTGGTACTGGTCGGACCCGGCCGTCCAGTGGGTGGCGTACGCGCTGATCGCGGCGGGCTGGCTGCTGACGACGGCGGCCGTCGCGGGCGTGACCCGGACGCTCAGCAAGAACTGAGCGGACGGATTACGCCTGGCGGACGTTCGCGTTGACCCAGTCCACGATGGAGGTGGTGGTGGCACCCGGAGTGAAGATCTCCGCGACGCCCTTGGCCTTGAGCGGGGCGATGTCGTCCTCGGGGATGATCCCGCCGCCGAAGACCTTGATGTCCTCGGCGTCGCGCTCCTTGAGGAGTTCGAGGACGCGCACGAACAGCGTGTTGTGCGCCCCGGAGAGGATCGAGAGGCCGATGGCGTCCGCGTCCTCCTGGATCGCGGTGTCCACGATCTGCTCGGGGGTCTGGTGGAGGCCGGTGTAGATGACCTCCATGCCGGCGTCCCGCAGCGCACGCGCGATCACCTTGGCGCCGCGGTCGTGGCCGTCGAGACCCGGCTTGGCCACCACCACACGGATCGGACCGGTCACACCCATCGCACTGCCTCCCGAGTGAACGAACGTTAAGTACAGCATTGCGCACGCCGCCGTTTCGCGGTCAACCACGAGGGGGAAATCACACGTGGGACGCCGCTGATTCACCACCGCCCGGTCGCCCCGTCACCGCGCCGACAGCCGCACGGCACGGTGACGGGGCCGTGTCGGCGGCACGGCCCCGCACCCAAGAGGTCCAGGGGAGGCCGTCCATGGGGCTGATGACCGCGCCGCCGTCCGTATCGCGAACGGGTGCCGCACTGCGGGCCGCGCTGCTGGAGGCGGTGGTGCTCGCCGGGCACCTGCTCCTCTACCCGACCGGCGTGCGGTCGGAGGACCCCGCGCCGGCCGGCGGCCCGGCGCCGCTCCCGCCCGTGCTGCTCCTGCACGGCTTCACCGACAACCGCTCGGTCTTCGTCCTGCTGCGCCGCGCCCTCGGCGCGGGCGGCCGGCGCCGCGTGGAGACGTACAACTACTCCCCCTTCACCCGCGATCTGCGCGTCACCGCCCGCCACCTCGCCCGCCGCGTCGAGGAGCTGTGCGAGCGCAGCGGGCAGGACCGGGTGGACCTCGTCGGCCACAGTCTCGGCGGACTGGTCGGCCGGTACTACGTCCAGCGGCTCGGCGGCGACGCGCGCGTGCGCACGCTGGTCACCCTGGGCACCCCGCACGAGGGGACCCGGGTGGCCCCGTTCATGGACGCGCACCCGCTGGTCCGCCAGATGCGTCCGGATTCCGCGGTGATGGCGGAACTGCGCGCACCCGTGCCCGGCTGCCGGACCCGCTGCCTGGCGTTCTGGAGCGAGTTCGACGCCCTGATGGCGCCCACCGGCACGGCCCGGATCGAGCACCCGGACCTGGATGCGACGAACATCCAGGTCATGGGCATCGGGCACCTCGCGCTGCCCGTCCACCCGGCCGTCATCACCGCCGTCCGCCGCGCGCTCGACGGCCCGGTCCGCGCCACGGACGCAGCCTCCCGTCCCACCGAAAACCTCCGCCCCACGGGAACCGAAGGGGAGAGCCGGGCCATCTGAGCCTCCGAGAGGTCCGCGCACCGGGGAGGGCGGATGGGCACCGACAGCGCGCCGCGCCGCGGACTGTGGGCGGCGGGTCTGGCGAACCTGGCCCTCGGCGTGCCCGCGACCGTCCCCTTCCACCTGCTCTGGTGGGTGGTGACGGAGTACCTGCCCATGGACTGCCACAGCACGGACGACCTCGCCGACCCGAACCTCGGCAACTGCGACTACACCACCCTCGACCACTCCACGGGCGTGCTGTTCCTGCTGGTCGTGACCGGTGTGCTGCTGCTCGGGGCGGTCTTCGTCGTCGACGCCGTCCTGCCCCCGAAGGAGCGGCGGCGCGTGTGGCTCGGGTCGGCCGCGCTCATACCGGTGCCGTTCGTCCTGCTCCTGGCGCTGGCCTCGTCCGGCACCGACTGACGGTCAAACGGAACTCGAACGAATTTCGAACTCAAGGCCAAGGCTCGGTGATACGGCGACCGAAAGGCCGCCGAATGCCCGGTTCCCCCGAGACCGGAACCCGTCGAAGATTGTCGTGGCGAGTAACCGCCGGGTACAGTCACGCCACTGCTCTCCTCCGGTGAACCTTGAGTTCCCGGCCACCCAGGCCCCCCACTGCCGAGGCGAAAGAGAAGTTGGTGAACGACCGCCCGACGTCGGGCCAGTATCCCGAAATGGGATACGACGGCCTTTCCACCACCACTTTCGCTGGTGACCAGGCATACGTTTCCTACGAAACGCAGGGTCAGGGCTACCAGTACGTCACGGACTACGGCATCGGCGGCGCCTACGAAGCCCCCGCGCACACCGGCTCGTACGACACCACCGCGTGGGCTCCGCAGGAGGGCCACCTCACCGGCGTCCCCTCCCAGAGCGTCCCCGAGGACACGACGGGAGCGGGGGGCTGGGCCACGGACACCGGCGCCTGGAGTGCCCCGGCCGTCGACTACGCGTCCTCGCCCGCGGCCTTCGCCTACGACCCCACCGGCGTGGACCAGAGCGGACATTGGACCCTCCCCGGCTACGGGCAGGACACCGGCACCTACGACGCGACCGCCTGGAACGGCGGCGCCGCCGCCGACCCGGCCACCGCCACCGCCACCGCCTATGCCGGCTACGAGGCCACGACCGTCGTCCCGGCCGTCCCCGCGTCCGACACCGCCGCCGACCCGTACGACGCGGCCGACTCCTACGGCGACGCGTACGCCGACGACGAAACCTCCGTCTTCGAGCCGCTCGCCTTCACGGTCGACGAGGAGCCGGAGTTCACCGACGTCGTGCACGACCTGCCCACGCAGGCCATGCCCGTCACCCCCGCCGAACCGCGCGCGGCGCGCCGCGCCACCGGCAGGAACAACGCCAAGGGCAACGCCAAGAGCGGCCGGACCAAGGCCAAGGGCGGTGACGGGGAAGCGCACGCCGGCAACCGTCGCCGCTCCCCCGCCAAGCGGTCCGCGCTGCTGACCGTGGCCGTCCCCTCCGTCTGCGTGATGGGAGTCGCGGGAGTCGCCGCCGCCTCCGTCGGCGGACTCACCGGCGCCGACAAGCCGGCCGAGGAAACGACCACCATGGCCGCGGCCGACCCCGCGTCGGTGAAGCCGGTCGCGGCGAACAACAAGCTCGACACCCAGCTGGCCGCGCTCAGCGCCGACGCGGGCGACTTCGCTGACCGCGCGAGCCGCACCCAGGAACGCATCGACCTCAAGCAGCGCCAGGAAGACGAGAAGAAGAAGCGGGCCGAGGAGGCGGCGGCCAAGGAGGCGGCCCGCCCCAAGTTCGCGATCCCGGTCACCCAGCACGGCCTGAGCGCCGGGTTCGGACAGGCCGGCGGCATGTGGATGTCGGTGCACACCGGCATCGACTTCCCCGTCTCCTACGGCACCCCGGTCATGGCCGCCACCGACGGCACCGTGCGCACGCAGTGGAACAGCGCCTACGGGAACATGGCCATAGTGACCTCGCCCGACGGCACCGAGACCTGGTACTGCCACCTCAGCAGCACCAAGATCCGCTCCGGCAAGGTGCAGGCCGGTGACGTCATCGCGTACTCCGGCAACTCGGGCAACTCCACCGGCCCGCATCTCCACTTCGAGGTACGGCCCGGCGCCGGCGCCGCGATCGACCCCGCGTCGTGGCTGCGCAGCCACGGCCTGGACCCGACGTAACCGCACGCCGGACCCGACCGGACCCGACCGGACCCGACCCAGCCGGGCCGGACGGCCGCCTCCGCTACAGCTTCTGGACCGGCGCGTAGCGCAGCAGGAGCCGCTTCGGCTTGGCGTCCCCGAAGTCGATGGTGGCCTGCGCGTCCGCGCCCGCTCCCCTGACCTCCATCACGGTGCCCAGCCCGAACTGGTCGTGCGTGACCCGGTCCCCGACCGCCAACGCGATGACCGGCTTGTCGGCGGCGCGGCGCGTGGCGAACCCGGACGGACCCGACTTCGTACGCGACGAGGACAGGAACGCCTCGGGCGAGGTCCCGAACGAGGACCTGCCACCGGACGACGAGGACGAGGACGAGCCGTACCCGGAGCCGCGCACCGGTCCCGCCGGCTTCTGCGAGGCACCCGTCCGCTTCCACTGGAGGTACTCGGCCGGGATCTCCTCCAGGAACCGCGAGGGCGGGTTGTACGAGGGGGTGCCCCACGCGCTGCGCATGCTGGAGCGGGTCAGGTACAGCCGCTCGCGGGCACGGGTGATGCCGACGTAGGCGAGGCGGCGCTCCTCCTCCAGCTCCTTGGTCTGCCCGAGCGCGCGCATGTGCGGGAAGACCCCGTCCTCCATGCCCGTCAGGAAGACCACCGGGAACTCCAGGCCCTTGGCGGTGTGCAGGGTCATCAGCGTGATGACGCCGCTGCCGTCCTCGTCCTCGTCGGGGATCTGGTCGGAATCGGCGACGAGCGCGACCTGTTCCAGGAACTCGGCCAGGGTGCCGGGGTTCGACTCGTCCCGGGCCTGCTCGAACTCCAGTGCCACGGCGGCGAGTTCCTGGAGGTTCTCGATGCGCGTCTCGTCCTGCGGGTCGGTCGACGCCTGGAGTTCGGCGAGGTACCCCGTGCGCTCCAGGACCGCCTCCAGCACCACGGCCGGGCCCGCGCCGGAGTCGACGATGGTCCGCAGCTCCTCCATCAGCACGTTGAACCGCTTGACGGCGTTGGTGGAGCGGGCGGCCATGCCGAAGGCCTCGTCCACGCGGCGCAGCGCCTGCGGGAAGGTGATCTTCTCGCGCAGCGCGAGCGCGTCGATCATCGCCTCGGCCCGCTCGCCGATGCCGCGCTTGGGCACGTTCAGGATGCGCCGGAGCGGGACGTTGTCCTCGGGGTTCGCCAGGACGCGCAGGTAGGCCAGGACGTCCCGGACCTCCTTGCGCTCGTAGAAGCGGACGCCGCCGACGACCTTGTAGGGCAGTCCGACACGGATGAAGATCTCCTCGAACACGCGCGACTGCGCGTTGGTCCGGTAGAAGATCGCCACGTCGCCGGCCTTGGCGTCGCCGGCGTCGGTGAGCCGGTCGATCTCGTCGGCGACGAACTGGGCCTCGTCGTGCTCGGTGTCCGCGACGTAGCCGGTGATCACCGAGCCGGAGCCGGCCTGGGTCCACAGGTTCTTCGCGCGGCGGTTCTCGTTGCGCTCGATGACCGCGTTGGCGGCGGACAGGATCGTCTGCGTGGAGCGGTAGTTCTGCTCCAGCAGGATCGTGGTCGCGTCCTTGTAGTCCTCCTCGAACTGGAGGATGTTGCGGATCGTCGCGCCGCGGAAGGCGTAGATCGACTGGTCGGCGTCACCCACCACGCACAGTTCGGCGGGCGGCAGGTCCGGGTAGCCGGGGCCGACGAGCTCGCGCACCAGGGTGTACTGGGCGTGGTTGGTGTCCTGGTACTCGTCGACCAGCACGTGGCGGAAGCGGCGCCGGTAGTGCTCGGCGACGTCCGGGAAGGCCTGGAGCAGGTGGACGGTGGTCATGATGATGTCGTCGAAGTCGAGCGCGTTGGCCTCGCGCAGCCGGCCCTGGTACATCGCGTACGCCTGGGCCAGGGTCTTCTCGAAGCCGTCCGCGGCCTGTGCGGCGAAGGCGTCCTCGTCGATCAGCTCGTTCTTGAGGTTCGAGATCTTGGCGTTGAAGGACTTGGGCGGGAACTTCTTCGGGTCCAGGTCCAGGTCGCGGCAGACGAGCGCCATCAGGCGCTTCGAGTCGGCCGCGTCGTAGATCGAGAACGAGGAGGTGAAGCCGAGCCGCTTCGACTCGCGGCGCAGGATCCGCACGCACGCGCTGTGGAAGGTCGAGACCCACATGGCGTTCGCGCGCGGGCCGACGAGGCCCTCGACGCGCTCCTTCATCTCACCGGCGGCCTTGTTGGTGAAGGTGATCGCCAGGATCTGGCCGGGGTGGACGCCGCGCGCGGACAGCAGGTGTCCGATGCGGTGGGTCAGCACCCGGGTCTTGCCGGAACCGGCGCCGGCCACGATGAGCAGCGGCGAGCCCGCGTGCACCACGGCCGCGGCCTGCTCGGTGTTCAGCCCGTCCAGGAGCACCGCCGGGTCGATGACGGGCCGGGGGGCGCCGTCCCGGTAGTACGCGTCCCCGCTCATGGGCGCGTCGAACCGGCCCCCGAAGAGGTCGTCCGCGCCCGGCTCCGGGGCGGGGTGGTCCTCGGGCGGGGGCGGCACCTCGTCGGAGGGGGTGAGGTCCGCCAGGAAACTGTCGTCAAAGAGGCTGCTCATCGCCTTCCGAGTTTAGAGGCCGGGACCGACAGCCGGTCCCGGCGCCGGAAAATCGCTCGGAATCCGCACGCGGACGCGACGCCCGTGCCCGGGACCGCGGCACCCGCCGGGGCCCCCGGGACCGGCTAGCCGGCCCGCAGTACGACGTCCAGCAGGCCGGGGAAGCGGGCGTCGAGGTCCGTGCGGCGCAGGGCGAGCAGGTGCTTGCGGCCGCGGGGGTGCTGGAGGATCACGCCGCTCTCGCGCAGGGTCCTGATGTGGTGGGTGACGCTGGAGCGCGGCAGGTCGGGGACCACGTCCCCGCAGCAGGACTCCTCGCCTGCGGCCAGCCTGCGGACGATCTCCAGCCGGGCGGGGTGGCCCAGCGCCGCGAGGACCGCGGCCAGCTCGATCCGGTCGGCGGCGGGATGGGTCGGCTCGGCGGCGGCAGCGGGCGGCATGGGACCACCCTACGCAGGTCCGCCGCCGGCCCCCGGCCCCGCCCGAACACCGCCGTCGGGGGCCCGTGGGCCGCCCCGTACGCTCGACGCCATGACTGTCCTCACCAATGCCTTCGTCGGCCTGCACATCATCGGCATCGCCTCCCTCCTCGGCGGTTTCCTCACCCAGATGAAGGCCATGGGCGCCGGCACCGCCCGCTTCGTGCCCGCGATGCTGCACGGCGCGCTCACCATGCTGATAACCGGCGTCCTGCTGGTGGGCTTCCGCGAGATGGGCGACGGCGCCCCCCTCGACCACGTCAAGATCGGCGTGAAGCTCGCGGTCCTCTTCGTGATCCTGGCGATCGTCTACGTCAAGCGCGACGAGGAGCACGCGGAGAAGGGCCTCTTCGCGGCGGTCGGCGGACTGACCGTCGCCAACATCTTTATCGCCGTCCTCTGGCACTGACCGCCCCTTCCCGGTCATCCGCGGTCGGAGACGGCCAGTTCGGGGCAACTCGTCATCGCCCCGTGACCTCCGGGTTTAGCGTCCTCCCCCAAGACCGACGGAAGGACGTGAGGCCCCCGTGGCCAGTCATCGAAAGCCCCGGCAGCGCCCGCTCTCCAGCGGCACCGTACGCACCGCCGCCACCCTCGCCCTCGCGGGCGCTGCCACCGCCACCGCCTTCGAAGGCACCTCGCACGCCGACCCCCGGACCACCCCCGCCCAGGTCAAGGCGGAGGTCGACCGGCTCTACGGGGACGCCGAGGCGGCGACGGAGCGGTACAACGGGGCGAAGGTGAAGGCCGACGAGGCCGAGCGCGCACTGACCGGCCTGCGCGACGAGGCCGCCCGCAAGGAGGACCGGCTCAACACCGCCCGCCGCTCGCTCGGCGCGCTGGCCGCGACCCAGTACCGCAGCGGTGGCCTCGGCCCGGCCCTGCAGCTGGCGATGGCCACCGACCCGCAGGACTACCTGGAGCGGGCCTCCCTCCTGACCCGGGCCGGCGACCGCACCGCCGCGGACGTGGCCTCCGTACGGCGCGGCCTCGACGAGGTCGGGCAGCTGCGCGCCCGGGCCGCCGGGCAGCTCGCGGACCTGCGGGCCCGGCAGGACGAACTGGCCGGGCAGAAGGCCCTCATCGAGGACAGGCTCGCCACCGCGCGGCGCCTCCTGGCCCGGCTCACCGCCGAGGAACGGGCCGCCTACGAAGCCCGGTCGGGCACCGGCGGCACCGGCCCCGCCCCGGCCGGCGCCCCCGGCGCCGCCGCCCCCGCCCCCGCCCCGCCGGCCCCCTCCGACGGCTCCCGCGCCGCACGGGCGGTGGCCTTCGCGTACGCGGCGATCGGCAAGCCGTACGTGTGGGGCGCGACCGGACCGGGCTCCTACGACTGCTCGGGCCTGACCCAGGCGGCCTGGAAGTCGGCCGGGGTCTCCCTGCCCCGCACCACCTACACCCAGATCAACGCCGGACAGCGCGTCACCCGGGACCGGCTCGCCCCCGGTGACCTGGTCTTCTTCTACGCGGGGGTGACCCACGTCGGCATGTACGTCGGCAACGGCCAGATGATCCACGCCCCGCGCCCCGGCTCCACGGTCCGCCTCGCGCCGGTGGACTCGATGCCGTGGGCGGGCGCCTCCCGCCCGGCGTAGCGGCTACGGCTACGGCTACGGCTACGACTACGGCGCCTTGACCGTCTTGCTCAGCCAGTCGAAGGTCTGCGGGATCTGCTTCGACCAGGACTCCAGATTGTGGCCGCCGGTCACCTTCTCCGCGTGCACCGTGGTCGGGTTCTGCGCGAGCCCCTTGAGGTCCATGCCGGACAGGTAGCCGTCCTGCTCGGCCCCCGACATCCACAGCGCGACCGCCGGCGGTGCGGGCTGCGCCTTGAGCAGCTCCTTCAGGTTGTGGGTGCGGCGCAGCTCGGGGTCCTTCGCGACCAGCGAGGAGGGCTCCTGGCCGGGGTCGTTGTACCCGGAGAGGGACACGGCCGCGCTGTAGCGGTCGGGGTGCAGCACCGCCAGCTTGGCGGCGCAGTACGCGCCGGCCGAGTACCCGGCCACGCCCCACGTGCGGGCCTCGTCGGAGGCCCGGAAGTTGTCGGTGACCATCTTGCGGACGTCGACGCTGAACCAGCTGTCGGCGTTGACCTTGCCCGGGAGGTTGGCGCAGCCGGTGTCGGCGTTGCCCAGCAGCATGGCGCGCGGGGAGACGAGGATGAAGGGCTGCACCTTGCCCTGCTTCATCAGCGGCTCCAGCACCTCGTGCGCCTTGAGCCCCTGGAACCAGGACTTGCCCGTCCCCGGGATGCCGGGGATGAGTTCGACCACGGGGAACTTCTTGTCCTTGTAGGCCGGTTCGTCGTACTGCGGCGGCAGCCACACCATGACGTCGCCCTTGACCCCGGAGATCCTGCCGTCCAGCTCGGTCTTCTGCACGCGCCCGCCGAGGCCCTCGACCGGCTCGAACTTCTGCCGCACCTTCGGCTCGGCCTTGACCTCCTCGGCCTTCTTGCCGCCGAGGCCGTCGGCGCCGAGGTCGGGGGCGGCGGTGACGTACTTCCCGGTGCCGAACAGGTCGCCCCAGCTGGCGTAGAAGTTCATGTCGCGGTTGATCGCGACGAACACCAGCGCCACGGCGGTGGTCTGCGCGAAGAGCACCATCGTGCCGCGCACGGCGAGGCGCGCCGCGGCGGGGCCGCGCACCTTGCTCCACACGGCCAGCGGCAGGACGACGGCGATCACGGTCAGGGCGACCACCGTCGCGAAGAGAGGGGTCCCCGTCAGGCTCATCACGCCACCCAAGACCCGCCGCGCGCCCCCGCGGTTGCCCCCGGCCCCTGCGGTGTGGATCACATCGCGGGGGCCGGGGCCCCGACGGCCGGGCTCAGACCAGGCGGCGGGCGGTGGCCCAGCGGGTCAGTTCGTGCCGGTTGGAGAGCTGCAGCTTGCGGAGCACCGCGGAGACGTGCGATTCGACGGTCTTGACCGAGATGAACAGCTGCTTGGCGATCTCCTTGTACGCGTACCCGCGCGCGATCAGCCGCAGCACCTCGCGCTCGCGCTGGGTGAGCCGGTCCAGGTCCTCGTCGACCGGCGGCGCGTCCGTGGAGGCGAAGGCGTCCAGCACGAAGCCGGCCAGCCGGGGCGAGAACACCGCGTCCCCGTCCTGGACCCGGTAGACGGAGTGCACGAGGTCGGTGCCGGTGATGGTCTTGGTGACGTAGCCGCGGGCACCGCCGCGGATGACGCCGATGACGTCCTCGGCGGCGTCCGACACCGACAGGGCCAGGAAGCGCACCGGGTTCTCGGCCGCCGCCATCAGCGGGGCGCAGCGCCGCAGCACCTCGACCCCGCCGCCGCCGGGCAGGTGCACGTCGAGGAGCACCACCTCGGGGCGGGTGGCGGTGATGACGGTGACGGCCTGGTCCACGTCGGCGGCCTCGCCGACGACCTCCACCCCGGTCCGCGCGGTCTCCCCGATCTCCGCCTGGACCCCGGCGCGGAACATCCGGTGGTCGTCGACGAGCACGACCCGCACCCGCCTGGTCTCGGTCCCGTTCACAGCGCTGTCCTCGGTGGTCATGCCGCCCTCTCCATCTCCAGCTCGACTTCCGTGCCGCCGTCGGGCGCGGACCGCAGCCGGGCGGTCCCGCCGTTGCGCTGCATCCGGCCGATGATCGATTCTCGTACGCCCATGCGGTCGTCCGGTACCGCGTCGATGTCGAAGCCCGGACCGCGGTCCCGTACGGACACGAACACCGTGCGGCCCTCGACCTCCGCGTACACCTGTACCGGGCCCCCGTCGCCACCGTACTTGGCGGCGTTGACCATCGCCTCGCGCGCGGCCTGGACCTGGGCGCCGAGCCTCTCGTCGAGCGGGCAGTCGCCGACGACGACGACCTCGATGGGCACGCCGTGGTGGTCCTCGACCTCGGCCGCCGCCTTCTTCACGGCCTCGGCGAGGGTGGCCGGTTCCTCGGCCTCGTCCTTGCCGGTGCCCTCGGGCTTGTACAGCCAGTTGCGCAGCTCGCGTTCCTGGGCGCGGGCGAGGCGGCGCACCTCGCCGACGTCCTCGGCGTTGCGCTGGATCAGGGTGAGGGTGTGCAGCACCGAGTCGTGGACGTGGGCGGCGACCTCGGCGCGCTCCTGGGCGCGGATGCGCATCAGGCGTTCCTCGGACAGGTCCTGGGTCATCCGGATCAGCCAGGGGCCCGCGAGCAGGGCGACGCCGACGAGGACGGCGAGGGTGGCGGTGAGGACGTTGCCGAGCTGGGCGGCGGAGCCCCGTACGACGATGAACACCGTCAGGCCCATGCCGACGAGGACCACCCCGGCCAGCGCGCGGGCGCCCTGGAGCAGGCGCCCGTGGCGTCCGGCGGCGGCGCTCCAGTGGGCGCGGCGGGCGTTGTCGGCCTGCCGCCAGACCAGGACCACGCCGGCCCCGACGAGCAGCGTCGGCCAGATGTAGCGGCCGTTGGCGCCGCCGACGCTGAGCTGGGAGAAGAAGATGCCCGCGCCGACGGCCAGCGCGACCAGTCCGGACACCGCGCCCTTGTCGGGCTTGCGCAGGCGCCGGGTGCCGTCGGGCAGGACCTCGAAGAAGGAGTGGTGTCCGGTGCTGCCGCCCACGCCGAGCGGGACGAACACCCAGAACGCCGCGTAGAGCAGCACGCCCAGCCCGTCCCCGAACATGAACATGCCGAGGAAGGCGAGCCGGACCCAGATCACCGGCAGCCCGAGGTGGCCGGCGAGGCCGCGGGCGACGCCGCCGAGCATCCGGCCGTCGGCACTGCGGTAGAGCTTGCGCTGGGGGACGTCCTCGCTGTCGGGCGCGTGCGGGGGTCTGGGTGCGGCGGCTACGGGCATGACACCAAGGGTCACACGCGCGGGCGGGGCACGGCATCAGGGCGGTCCCCCAGTTCCTCCGGGGGGATATCAGGGTTGCGCCAGGGTCGGCCCCGGTGCCACGGCGCCGGGCGGGCCGTCACCATGGACCCATGACCGACGTACACGACGCTCCGCCGGAGCGGCCCGGGGCACCCGCCCCGGCCGACCGCCCACCCCTGCGCCGCAGCAGGCACGACAAGGTCCTCGCGGGCGTGTGCGGCGGCCTCGGCCGGTACTTCGGGCTGGACCCGGTGGTGTTCCGCATCGTGCTGGGCGTGCTCGCCGTCACCGGCGGCGTCGGCCTGATCTTCTACGGGTTCGCCTGGCTGCTGCTCCCGCAGGAGGGCGAGGAGGACAGCGAGGGCAAGAAGCTGCTGACCGGCCGGGTGGAGGGCTCCACCCTGGCGGCGGTGTTCAGCGCCCTGGTCGGCTGCGCCCTGTTCCTGACGATGATGGACAACGGGGTGCTGGGGGCCTTCTCCGTCCTGGTCATCCTGGCGCTGGGCGCGGCCTCGTACTGGTCGCAGCGCCACCGCCGGGCCCCCGAGGCGGAGGCGGAGACCCCCGCGGCGCGGCCCGCGCCGCACCGCCCCGCGCCGCCGGAGACGCAGGCGCCGCCCGTGCCCGGCAGCCCGTCCTGGTGGCGGGACCCGCTGGTCAAGGACGGCACCACCGGCCCGGTCGGGACGACCGGGTACCTGTGGGGCCCGGACGACGAGGACGGGCGGGCGCAGGCGGGCGCCGCCCCGGCGAAGCCGCACGCGGGCGGCGCCGCGCAGTGGTCGCGCGGCGGGATCGGGGGCCGGGTGTTCGTGCTGGCCCTGCTGGCCGGGGGCGGCGCCACCGCCTCGGTGTGGCACGGCAGTACGCTCGGGCACGCCCTCCAGGTGGGCTTCGCCGCGGCGCTGGCCGTCTTCGGGCTGGGGCTGGCGGTCAGCTCCGTCAAGGGGCGCACCGGCTTCGGCACCGTCCTGCTGGGCATGATCACCGCCGGGCTGCTCGCGGTGTCGGTCGCCCTGCCGCGCGAGATCGGCACCGACTGGCACAACGTCGACTGGCGCCCGGCGGCGGTGGCCGACGTCCGTCCCGAGTACCGCTCGGGCACCGGGCTGGCCACCTTGGACCTGAGCCGTCTGGACGTGCCGAAGGGCGCCACCGTCTCCGTCCGCGCCACGATCGAGGCGGGCCGGCTGAAGGTGATCGTGCCCCGGGAGGTCACGGCGCGGGCCGACGTGTCGATCCGGCTCGGCGACATCCGGTTCCCCGGGGAGGGCGGCCCCGACGTCCGCATCAAGAGCGGTGGAGAGACCCGGCGGGCGAGCCTGCCCCCCGCCGTCGGCACCGAGGCCGGCGGGACGATCGAGCTGCACCTGGACGCGGGTGTGGGACAGGTGGAGGTGGCCCGTGCGGCGTCATGAGTTCCAGCCGGGAAGGCTGCTGGCGGGGCTGGTGCTGGCAGCGGTCGGCGGGCTGTACCTGCTCGACGCGGCCGGCGAGACCGACCTGCCGTGGTTCCTGGTCGTCCCGATGGCCGCGGGCGGGCTCGTGCTCGCCGCGCTGGTCGGGACGGTCACCTTCGCGGTGCGCCGGGATCAGCGCGACCGGCGCAGGGAATCCAGCGACAGGTAGGGCGCCCCGGCCATGACCAGCGGGATCCAGGCCATCAGGTAGATCAGGTCGTTGCCGTAGTAGTACGGGGTGGCCGCCCAGGACACCGTGAGCCACAGGCTGAGGGAGATCAGTGCCCCGCCTGCGGCCGCGATCCGGGTCAGCAGTCCGGCCAGGGTGCCGAGGCCGACGAGGACCTCACCGATCGCGATGGCGGCGCCGAACCCGACGGGCGCCTTCAGCGCCAGGTCCACCAGGGCCGGGACGCCGGCGGTGTCCCGGACCCCGCGCATGATCTCGCCGATGGAGCCGGTACCGGTCGCGGAGAGGAAGGCGGGGTCGGTGAACTTGTCGAGCCCCGCGTACACGAAGGTCACGCCGAGGAAGATCCGCAGGGGAAGGAGCGCGTGGCGGGAGGCCGTCTCCCGGAGAACGGAGATCCGTCTCCCTGAGGTCCGCCGCACGGAAGGCACGTCAGTTCGGGTCACTCCCCATGTGTACCCCCTTCACTCGGCCACGTCGATGGCGTAGCGGTTGGATTCCACTCCTGCGGCGGTCACCACCTGGACCTCGGTGCGGCCCGGTTCCACTTCCGCCGGCACCGGAACGGTGAGCACCGCGTCCGACGGATTGGTGAACCCGCCCGCCACCGGGACCAGCGGCACGTGGACGTGGACGGCCCCGATCCGTACCACCAGACGGGCGAGCATCTCCGGCGTCTGCGCCCCGGGCGGTACGAAGCCCACCCCCCGGATCTCGATGTCGTCCCCGGGGCGGACGGCGGCGTCCAGGTCCCCGGGCTCCCGTCTGCGCACCACCGACAGCACGAGCGGACGGCTCCCCTCGGCGTACTTGGCCGCCAGGTAGACCACGGCCGACAGGGCCACCAGCATCGCCAGCGACCACGGCAGCCGCGGCAGCCGGTCCGGGAAGCGGGCCAGCGACACCGCCGCGTAGGCCAGCACCACCGTGGAGACCAGGACGTACTGGGCGTCGGTGAAGCTGCCCCGGCCCGCGTCGTCGGTGAGCAGGTCGGCCCCGCGGGGGCGGTCCGCCGGCAGCTTCTGGAGCCGCTGCCCCATGATCCGTACGGAGACCACCCGGCGCACCAGCACCGCCACCCCGGAGGTCAGCCCGAGCACCGCGAGCAGGGGCAGGGCCCGGCCCAGCGAGAGCCCGTCGTAGAGGGCCTCCCGCTCGGGGCCGGGAGAGGAGGCCGCCAGGCGCAGCGCGGGCAGCAGCGCGGCGAAGGAGGTCAGCACCAGCCAGGCCGCCGGCACCGCCTTGGAGGTGGACAGCCGGTTGTCCTCGCCGACCAGCGGGGCCAGCAGCCCGCCGCGCAGCGACTGGGCCCGCGCGGCCAGGGTGAGCAGCCCGGCGAGCACCACGGCGGCGAGCAGCCCGGCGGTGCGGGCGGTGGACCAGCCGGTGCCGAGGGCGGTGCCGACCTGCACCACCAGCAGGATCCCGGCGGCGATCCACACGACGAGGACGGCCCGCCGGGAGAGCAGGTACAGCCAGGAGTGCCCGGCCTCCCGGCCCCGGTCGGCGACCGTGCGGGCGGACAGGGTCAGTTCGTCGGACACCCACTGGCGGGAGGCGCCGAGGGAGTGGGCCACGGCGGCCGGGACGCCCTGTCCGGCGGCGAACTCGTCGCGCTTCTCCAGGAAGGCGGCCACCGCCCGGCGGTGGCCCTCCCGGGCTCCGTGGGGGCAGTCGTCGCAGGTGCAGCCGCCGCCGTGGGTGCTTCGGGGGATCTCTTGGACAGCCACGTGCGTGCCGCCTCTCTGAACTCCGGTGCAATGCCAGCGAATTGTGCACCACTGCGGCAGTGCTCCGGATTGCGCACGATGTCAGAGCAGGTGATTAACCGTTCATGATGTTGACGCCACCCCTCCGGGCGCCTCCCGCAGCGGCTGGTAGCTCACCCACGCGGCCAGGTCCGAGCCGAACCGCGCGCGCGTGGCGACCGCGCTGCGGTGGTCGATGGGCACCGGCTTCCCGGCCGCCCGCGCGATCAGCTGCACCTGCGCGGCCCGCTCCGCCGCGAGGAACCACCACAGCGCCGCCTCCACCGAGTCCCCGACCGTCAGCAGCCCGCGGTTGCGCAGGACCAGCGCCTTGTACGGGCCGAGCGCGCGCCCGATCCGCGCCGGGTCCTCCGCCCCCGCGTACTCGTCGAGCAGCGCGTGGTCCTCGTAGAAGGCGCAGGCCTCCTCGGTGAGGGGGGCCAGCAGTTCCCCGAGGCAGGCCAGCGCCCTGCCGTACGGGCCCTGCGTGCGCACGACGGCCACCACCTGCGGCCGTTCCCGGTGGACGGCGGCGTGCACGGCGAAGGCCAGCTGGTTCACGCGCCGCTCACCGCGCAGCACCCGCCCTTCCCCGTCGACCAGCAGCAGATCGTCGGGGGTGAGGGCGCCGAAGGCCCGGCCGAAGGGGTTCACCCAGTAGCAGTCCTCGAACTCCGGGTCCCGTACGGAGACCTGGCCCGCCACCCCGTCCTCGTACCCGAGCCGCCCCAGCAGCCGCAGCCCCTCGGCGAGCCCGGCCTTGCGGTGCGCCCGGGTCTCCCCGGCGGTGGCGAAGACCGGCGGCATCGCGAAGCCGAGCCGCTCGACGGGCACGGGTACGGGCCGCTCGGCCATGTCGGTTCCTCCAGACTCCCAAGGTCGCGGCGCAAGGTACCGGCGCCCGCCCGAAGAGGCCATACACGCGGCGAAGCCGCCGCTCCCGAGGGGGAACGGCGGCTTCGTCACGCGGCGCGGGGCACGGGTGGGACTACTCCCACTCGATGGTGCCCGGGGGCTTGCTCGTGCAGTCCAGGACCACGCGGTTCACGTCCGGCACCTCGTTGGTGATCCGGGTGGAGATCTTGGCGAGGACCTCGTACGGCATGCGCGTCCAGTCGGCCGTCATGGCGTCCTCGGACGAGACGGGGCGCAGCACGATCGGGTGGCCGTAGGTGCGGCCGTCGCCCTGGACGCCCACGCTGCGGACGTCGGCGAGCAGGACGACCGGGCACTGCCAGATCTCCCGGTCCAGGCCGGCCGCGGTGAGCTCGTGGCGGGCGATGGCGTCGGCCTCGCGCAGCAGGTCCAGGCGCTCCTTGGTGACCTCGCCGACGATGCGGATGCCGAGGCCGGGGCCGGGGAAGGGCTGGCGCTGGACGATCTCCTCGGGCAGGCCGAGCTCCTGGCCGACCATCCGGACCTCGTCCTTGAACAGCTGGCGCAGCGGCTCGACGAGCTCGAACTCGATGTCGTCGGGCAGGCCGCCCACGTTGTGGTGGGACTTGATGTTGGCGGTGCCGGTGCCGCCGCCGGACTCGACGACGTCCGGGTACAGGGTGCCCTGGACCAGGAAGGCCACCGCCGGGCCGTCCTCCTGGAGGATCTCCAGCTGGGCCTGCTCGAAGACGCGGATGAACTCGCGGCCGATGATCTTGCGCTTGGTCTCCGGGTCGGAGACGCCGGCCAGCGCGGTCAGGAAGCGCTCCTGGGCGTCGACGACCTTCAGCTGGACGCCGGTGGCGGCCACGAAGTCCTTCTCGACCTGCTCGGTCTCGCCCTTGCGCATCAGACCGTGGTCGACGTAGACGCAGGTCAGCTGGGAGCCGATGGCCTTCTGCACGAGGGCCGCGGCGACCGCGGAGTCCACGCCGCCGGAGAGGCCGCAGATGGCGCGCTTGTCGCCGACCTGCTCGCGGATCGCCGCGATCTGCTCCTCGACGATGTTGCCGGTGGTCCAGGTCGGGGACAGGCCCGCGCCCCGGTAGAGGAAGTGTTCGAGCACCTGCTGGCCGTGCGTGGAGTGCATGACCTCGGGGTGGTACTGGACCCCGTACAGCCGCTTCTCGTCGTTCTCGAAGGCCGCGACCGGGACGACGTCGGTCGACGCGGTGACGGAGAAGCCCTCGGGGGCGGCGGAGCAGGCGTCGCCGTGGGACATCCACACCGACTGGCTCTCGGGGGTGCCCTCGAAGAGCGTCGAGCCGGTCTTGGAGACCGCCAGCGGGGTGCGGCCGTACTCGCGCGCGCCGGAGTTGTCGACGGTGCCGCCGAGGGTGGTCGCCATCAGCTGGAAGCCGTAGCACATGCCGAAGACGGGGACGCCGGCCTCGAAGAGGGCGCGGGCGTCGTCCAGGCGCGGGGCACCCTCCTCGTACACGGAGGACGGACCGCCGGAGAGGATGATCGCCTTGGGGTCCTTGGCGAGCATCTCGGCCACGGGCATCGTGCTGGGCACGATCTCGCTGTAGACCCGGGCCTCGCGGACGCGGCGGGCGATGAGCTGGGCGTACTGGGCGCCGAAGTCGACGACGAGAACCGTGTCCGGGGCGCTGTCGTGGGCGGCGGAGGGTGCTTCTGGCACGGGGCAGGCCTTCCGGCGGAAGAGGGTGGCTGTTTTGTCGATTCTACCGGTGGCGGCACCCGCCGTTTTGTCGCACCATCCAGTCCCCCGCCGTCTCACGATGCGGGCCCGGTTGACCGGGGAGTGGGGCGGAGGGTAATAATCCGTTCCATGCGCAAGCAGCTGAGCTTCCTCTTTACCTATGGCACCGGCCGGTCCGGTCGCCATGGGTCTTCGTGATGCTCGCTTGAGCCGCTGACTTCCCAGAGCGCCCCGGTCCGACAGGACCGGGGCGCTCTGGCGTTCTCCGGGACTGACGGACCTCCCCCGATCGTCCGTGACCCGTCCACGAGGAGAGAACGACATGTCCGTCATCACCACCGCCGCCACCCCCGAAGAGCTCATCGCCGACAGCCGCGAGCGGATCGACGCCATCGACGACCGGATCATCGGGCTGATCCAGGAACGGACGGCCGTCTCCACGGTCGTCCAGGAGGCCCGGATCGCCGCCGGGGGCCGGCGCGTGCACCTCTCGCGCGAGATGGAGGTGCTCGCGCACTGGAGCGACGCCCTCGGCAAGCCCGGCACGGCGCTCGCGATGACCCTGCTGGAGCTGTGCCGGGGCCGCGTCTGACGGGTGTTCGTCACCCGTCCGGGCCGTGACCGGCCCCACGAAACCTCGTTCTCGGTGTGGTCCGCGTCAGCCAGGCGCGGGTCCGCAGCACCACGCGTGGCTCCACGGGAGCGATGAGACGTGACGCCCGACGGCGTCCGTCGTGGGACCTCGCTCCCTCGCGTGACCGGACGGCAGGGGACAGCAGCCCGGTCACCCCGTGAGGACGGCCGGCCCGGGGGACGCCCCGGGCCGGCCGTTCCGCGTGTCCGGCTCCGCTACGCGCGGCCCGCCGCTCGGCGACGAAAGGCCAGGAACAGCGCGCCCCCGGCGGCCACCAGCGCGGCCCCCGCGAGGCCGACCACGCCCGCCGTGCTGCCGGTGGAGGCCAGCGGACCGCCGCCCGAGGAGGACTTCGTCGGCGTGGTCCCGGCGCTCGGGCCGGCCGACGGCGAGGCCGAGGCCGAGGCGGACGCCGAGGCGGTCGGCTTCGGGCTCGCCGTCGCGGAGGGGCTGGGCGCCGGGCCGGTGGGGTTCACCGTGAAGGAGGCCAGGTTGTTGGCCAGGACCGGGTCGAAGGGGTGCCGCTGGGGCTCGCCCCCGGGGCCGGGCCGGCCGACCGTGATCGCGCCCCGGGCGTCCGGGACGGCCTTGTCGATCCGCAGCTCGAAGGGGAACTCCGCCTTCTCGGACTCCAGCAGCGACGAGCCGGTGGTGCAGAGGTAGCGGGGCGCCGCCGCGGTGCCGGCGGAGCGGCAGGCCGCGGGGGCCGTGAGCACCTTCACGCCCGGCGGGACCACCACGTCCACGACGGCCGCCGGGGCGGTGGAGCGGGGCTCGAAGACCCAGGCCGGGCCCTGGTTGCGCACGGCGACCGCGGTCTTGACGGTGGTGCCGGCCTTGCCCTTGACGACGAGGGGCTCGGCCAGGAGGTCGGCGGTGTTCGAGACGGCGAACACGAACTCGCGCCGGTTGTCGGCCGGGTTGAGGTCGGGGCCCCGCAGCGCCGGGGTGAGGGCCGCGGCCCGCTTCTTGGCGGCGAGCTTGCGCCCGCCGGTGCCGCCCCCGCCACCGGCGGCGGGGGTCTTGCCCGCGGGGTCCTTCGCGGCCTGGTCACCGGGCGCGGGCTTGGCGTCCGCGCCCGTCTGCGCCTGCTCCGCCTTCACGGGGGCCGCGGCCGGGTAGATCCCGTAGCCGAGCAGCTCGGCGCGGGCGTGCCCGGTGGCCTTCAGGTGCAGGGGGCTGTCGCCGGCCAGCTCGTAGCTCGCACCGGCCTCGAACTCCCCGTCGACCGTGCAGACCGCGGTGGTGGAGGTGCGCGTGGTGCGGTACTCGCAGTTGTCGTACCGCTCGGCCAGCTCCATCCCGCGGCTGGCCTCCAGCTCCAGGACGACGCCGTTCGCGGACTGCGTGCCCCGGTTGGAGAACGCCAGGGGCAGCGGCTGGCTCTCGCCCGGCTTCGGGTCCCCCTTGAGCGCCATCTCCCCCATGACCAGGTCGGGACCGCCGACCGTGACCGCGGTGACGGCGGACCGCACGGTGGCCCCGGACACCGCGCCGGTGACCCGGATCTCGCCGGAGTCCTTGTTCTTGGCGTCCTTCGCGGCGGTGACCTCCAGGCCTACGCCGGGACGGGAGCCGGGGCGGACCCCCTGCTCGGTGCAGACGAGGGTGCTGGCGACGGGCTTGCACTTGGCGGCCCCGCCGGCGGCCGACTCCCGGACCGAGGCCACGCCCGCGAGCTTGGCCAGGTCGACGGTGAAGGTGACCTCGGTACCGAGGCCCTCGGCGGTGCCCGGGTAGTCCAGGCGCACGTCCAGGGCGACCGGCTTCGGGGAGCCCGAGGCCGGGTGGAGCGGGAGGGCGAGGGCGGCCGGGGCCGTCAGCGTGAGGACGGGTTCCGCGGCGAACGCGGGGGTGATGGCGGTGGCCAGCCCCGCGGCGGCCAGGCCGCAGGCGACCGGCAGGGAGATGCGCTGTCTCATGCCCCCTGTGACAGCCGGAGCCCGGCGACAGTTGCACTCTTGGGCGTGTGACCGACACCACACCCCCGGCGGGGGGATTCCGGTACAACCTTCTCCGGCAACCGCCTGTCCACTCTTGTACCGCGGTGGGTACCGCGCTCGGAGGGGGAGCGCGGTACCCACCACGGTCACAGCTCAGGTTCCGGTTGCCTCGGGGGAACCGCGGGGACCGCGAGGAAGGGCAGCCGCAGTGCACCGAAGGCCTCCTTCGGGACGGCCGGCCGGACCGGCTCCACCGCCGCGAGACGCACGTACGCCGCCCCCTGCTCGGGCCGCGGGTCCTCCTCGCCGTTGTTCGGCCAGTACGACATCGCCCGCTCGGCCTGCGCCGTGATCGTCAGCGACGGGTTGACCCCGAGGTTCGCGGAGACCGCCGCACCGTCGACCACCGAGATGCCCGGGTGCCCGTAGAGCCGGTGGTACGGGTCCACCACGCCCTCCTCGGGCGAGGCGCCGATCGGGCAGCCGCCGAGGAAGTGCGCGGTCAGCGGGGTGCCCATCAGTTCGCCGACGTTGCTGCCCGGGAAGCCGTTGATCTCCTCGGCCAGCAGGGTCGCGGCCCGGGTGGCCTCCTCGATCTGCACCGGGTTGGGGGCTCCGTGGCCCTGGCGGGCCGTCAGCAGGCCCTTGCCGATGCCGCCGGGCTTGCGGTAGGTCGTCAGCGAGTTGTCGAGGGACTGCATGACCAGACCGATGATGGTCCGCTCCGACCAGCGGCGGTTGGACAGCGAGCGGGCCAGCTGCACCGGGTGCTTCGCGGTGCGGGCGAACCAGGCCCGGACCCGGTGGCGGCCGTAGGGCACCTGGAGGATGGTCAGGAACCCCATGGCGTTGGAGCCCTTGCCGTAGCGGACGGGCTCGATGTGGGTGTCGGCGTCGGGGTGCACGGAGGAGGTGATGGCCACCCCCCGGGTGAAGTCCGCCGTCCGGTCGGCCCCGTGCCGCCTGCGGTAGCGGCGGTCGTCGGTCTGGGCTCCGACCAGGCCCTCGGAGTTGGTGCGGGTCAGGTCGCCGAGCCGGTCCGACAGCCGGGGCAGCTCGCCCCGGTCCTTCATGGCGTGCAGCAGGGTCTGGGTGCCGTACGTGCCCGCCGCGACGACGACGTACCGGGCCCGCAGCACCTTCGCGCGGCCCTTGCGGCGGTGGTCGGTGGGGACGGTGCGGACGCGGTAGCCGCCGTCGGGGTGCTCGGCGAGCGCGGTGACGGTGGTCATGGGGTGGATGACGGCGCCCGCCCGCTCGGCCAGGTACAGGTAGTTCTCGTTCAGGGTGTTCTTGGCCCCGTGCCGGCAGCCCGTCATGCACTCCCCGCATTCGGTGCACGCCGTGCGGGCGGGCCCGGCGCCGCCGAAGTACGGGTCGGGGACCTCCTGTCCGGGGCGGGCCGGCGACCCGCCCTCCGCGTCCTCGCCGTCGCCGAAGAACACCCCGACCGGCGCCATGTGGAACGAGTCCCCCACGCCCATCTTCTCGGCGGCGGCCTTGAGGTGGACGTCGGAGGGGGTGAGCGTCGGGTTGAGGCGCACGCCGAGCATCCGCTTGGCCTGCTCGTAGTACGGGGCGAGTTCCTCGCGCCAGTCGGTGACGGCCGCCCACTGCCGGTCCTCGAAGAAGGCGGTGGGCGGCACGTACAGGGTGTTGGCGTAGTTGAGCGAGCCGCCGCCCACCCCGGCGCCCGCGAGCACCATCACGTTGCCCAGGAGGTGGATGCGCTGGATCCCGTACAGCCCGAGGGCCGGGGCCCACAGGTAGTTGCGCAGGTCCCAGCTGTTGCGGGGCAGGTTCTCGCGGGTGAAGCGGCGCCCGGCCTCCAGGACGCCGACCCGGTAGCCCTTCTCGGTGAGCCGCAGCGCCGAGACGGACCCCCCGAAGCCCGATCCGATGACGATGACGTCGTAGTCGTACGGCACTGGCGTGCTCCTAACGGAAGCGGAGGGCCTTCATGACCTTGAGGCTGCGGGTCATGAACTCCGCGTACTTCGCGTCGTCCATCCCGAGCGAGGGCGCCATCGGCAGCAGCCGCTGGTGGGCCACGGTCTGGGCCTCGGTGTACTTGAGGATCCCCTCGGAGCCGTGGCGGCGGCCGAGGCCGGACTCCTTCATGCCGCCCATGGGGGACTGGGCGCTGCCGTAGGCGGGGGCGTAGCCGTCGTTGATGTTGACGGTGCCGGTGCGCAGGCGGGCGGCGACGGCGTGGCCGCGCCGGGCGTCCTTGGTCCAGACGCTGGAGTTGAGGCCGTAGGGGGTCGCGTTGGCCTCGGCGACGGCCTCGTCCTCGTCGGTGAACCGGTAGATCGAGACGACCGGGCCGAAGGTCTCCTCGGCGCAGACCGCCATGGGGGCCTCGACCCCGTCGAGGATGGTGGGTTCGTAGAAGAGGGGGCCGATGTCGGGGCGGGCGGTGCCGCCGGCGACGAGGGTGGCGCCCTTGGCGACGGCCTCGTCCACGTGCCGCTGCACGGTCTCCAGCTGGCGCGTCCCGACGAGGGATCCCATGTCGGCCCCGTACGCGAGGGCGCTGCCGAGCCGCATGGCCTTGGTGCGGGCGGCGAAGCGCTCGACGAACGCGTCGGCGATCGAGGCGTGGACGTAGAGCCGCTCGATGGAGATGCAGAGCTGGCCGGCGGAGGAGAAGCAGGCGCGGACGGCGCCCGCGGCGGCCTTCTCCACGTCGGCGTCGGCCAGGACGAGCATGGCGTTCTTGCCGCCGAGCTCCAGGGAGACCCCGACCAGACGGGCGGCCGCGCCCTGGGCGACCTCGCGGCCGGTACGGGTGGAGCCGGTGAAGGAGACGTAGTCCGCGTGCCGGACCACCTCGGGGCCGACGACCGGGCCCTCACCGAGGACGACCTGGAAGACCTCGGCGGGCAGTCCGGCCTCGATCAGCAGGTCACGGGCCCACAGGGCGGTCAGCGCGGTCTCGGTGTCGGGCTTCATGACCACCGCGTTGCCCGAGACGAAGGCGGGCAGCGCGTCGCCGACGGACAGTTCGAGGGGGTAGTTCCAGGGGGCGATCTGCCCGACGACCCCGCGCGGCTGGCGCAGCTCGGTGACCTTGGTCAGGGTCGGCATGGCGCCCGTGTGGCCCTTGGGGCGCAGGTAGGCGGGCGCCTTGCGGCCGTAGTGGCGGGCGGCGACGGCGACGGCCTGGACCTCCTCGTGGGCGTGCAGGCGCGCCTTGCCGGTCTCCAGCTGGATGAGGTCGAGGACCTCGCTCTGCCGGGCGAGGACCAGGTCGTGGAAGCGCAGCAGCACGGCCGCCCGCCGCCGGACGGGCACCGCGGCCCAGGCGCTCTGGGCGGCGCGGGCCTTCGCGAAGGCGGTGGCCACGTCCTCGGGGGTGGCTTCGGGAAGGTCCGCCAGCTTGTCCCCGGTGAAGGGGGTGTGGTTGGCGGTCCGCCCGGAGCCGATCACTCCGCGGGTCAGCCGGGTGACCAGCTCGGGGGTCACCACGTCGGCGGCGGTGCGCGCGCCGGCCGGGGCCGGGGCGACCGGGTTGGTGGGCTGCGGTGCGGTGCGGAGGGGGGCGGCGGGGGCCTGCGAGTCCGTCATGGCGGTGAGCGTATGCCGCCCGGAGGCCTTTGGGTACCCGTCGGTAACCGGATTTTGCCAAGTCTGCCAGTGAACACTGGCGCGATCGGCGGACTCTGGCGCGATCACCGCGCCGGGCGGCCGGACGTCCCCTCCGGCGGACGCCCGCGCCCGGCCCGCCTCAGCCCTTCTTCGCCGGGGGCTGCCAGCCGGTGAGCACCGTGTCGAACTGCTGGCGGATCTTGGACCACTCGTTCGCCGGACCGGACATGTACACCGCGTACTCGGTGTTGTCGGGACTGATGTACATCTGCTCGATGGCCCGGCGCGGGCCCGCGTGCGGCGCCTTCTCGGTCCAGGAGAAGTCCCAGAGCCCGGCCCGGGTCGTGTCCCGGAAGCTGTTCTGGTCCAGCACCTCGCGCTTGTAGTCCATGCGCTCCTTGAGCTGCTTCTCCATGTCGAGGAGGTGCGTGTACGGGTTCGGGTAGTCCGGGGTGGTGTCGATGGCGATCCGGATGAGGTGACGGCCGTTGTCGGGGGTGTAGTCGATCTGGTTGCCGTCCATCTGGCGCTTCCAGCCCGCCGGGACGAACAGCGAGAACCCCGCCGGGTCCTCCACCTTGACGAAACCGGCCGGCGGGGTCGCCACGGCGCCCCCCTTGCCGTCCTCGCCGGTACCCGGACGGTCCGGTGCGCTCGCCGGCTTGTCGGCGGAGCCCTCGTCCTGGACCCCCTCGCCCTGGCCGTCGAGGTACTTGAGCACCCCGAACACCCCTCCGCCGCCGAGCAGCGCCGCCACCAGGGCCACGGCCGCGGCCCGCTTGAGCCGCCCGGGCGGACGCCCGGCGGGGGCCGCGGGGGGCTCCGGCAGGAAGGTGGTCGGGGCGGGCGCGGCCGGCTCCGGACGCGCGGGCTCGGCGGACCGGGCGGGCGCCCGCTCCTCGGCACTGACCGCGCGCGTGGGCACGTACGCCTGCGCCGCCTTCGGCTCGCGGCCCTCCATCGCCTCGATCAGCATCCGCTCGGCCTCGGCGGCCGAGGGCCGCTGGCCCGGGTCCTTGCGCAACAGCGCGGTGATGACCGGGCCGAGGGCGCCGGACTGGCGCGGCACGGGCGGCTCGTCGTTCACGACGGCCTGGAGGCTGGAGATCGGCGAGGTCCGCCGGAACGGCGAGCGGGCCTCGACCGCCGTGTACAGGGTGGCGCCCAGCGACCACAGGTCGGAGGAGGGGTCGGGGGCGCCGCCGGTGACCCGCTCCGGGGCCAGGTAGTCGATGGAGCCGACCAGCTCGCCGGTACGCGTGATCGACGAGTCGCCCTCGATCGCGGCGATCCCGAAGTCGGTGAGCAGCACCCGGCCGTCCTTGGCCAGCAGCACGTTGCCCGGCTTCACGTCGCGGTGCAGCACGCCGACCGCGTGCGCGGCGCGCAGGGCGCCCAGCACGTGCAGGCCGATCCGGGCCGCCTCGCGGGGCTCGATGCGTCCGGCCGCCTTGGCGGCCTCCGCCAGGGAGGGGCCGTCGATGTACTCCATGACGATCCACGGCCGGTCGTCGTGTTCCAGCACGTCGTGGACGGTGACGACCGCCGGGTGCTGGATCCGGGCCGCGGCCCGGGCCTCCTTCTGCGTGCGGGCGTGCAGGACCTCCCGATCGGCCTGGGCCACGTACAGGCCCGCCGTCAGTTCCTTGACCGCCACGGTCCTGTGCAGAAGCTCGTCGTGCGCGCGCCACACCTTGCCCATGCCGCCGCTGCCGATGGGCTCCACGAGCCGGTACCGGCCCGCCAGCACCGCACCCGCACCTGTCTGCTGTTCCACGAATTCCCGCCGCTCTGTACTCTCCGGGCCAGATTACGGAGCCCGCGGGCGCTGCCGGAACCGCGCGGGGCCGGTGAGACAGCACTGTGACGCAATCGCCGTACTGACATCCAGTCAGCCGCCCGCCTGGTAACTCGCCGTGGCCTTCTCGAAGACGTCGGTGACCTTGTCCTCCTCGTCCTTGGGTCCGGTCACCATGACGACGTGGTAGCTCCCGCCGAGGGCGACGACGAAGTTGCGCGCCAGGACGGACCGGCCCGTCGAATCGATCCAGGTGTAGCGGCCGGTGACGCGCAACTGACCGGCGACCGTGGTGCTCTTGACGTCCCCCGACTCCGCCCAGGTGGAGTTGCGGTACGGCGACAGCTCCGGCTCCTTGTCCTGCTGGTAGGCCTTCGGGTCCGGGTTGCCCTCGACCCGGTCCCGGCCGGGGACCACGACCAGGGTGAACGCGCCCTGCGTGTAGCGCACCTGGCCGGCCTCGTTGATGCTCCGGCGGGTCCAGCCCCGGGGGACGGCGACCGTGAAGTGCTCCGGGTCCCGCTCCAGGGTGTAGCCCTCGGGGGCGTTCGCCTGCGGGGTGGCGCCGGGGGTCCCGCCGGGGGTCGCGGAGGGGCCGCGGCTCGGGGTCCCCGCGCCCGGGGCGGAGCCGGACGGGCTCGGGCCGGCCGGGCTCTGCGCGGCGGTGGGCTGCTGGGCCTGCCGGCCGCCGGGGTCGGCGGAACGCGGCATGAACAGCAGCGCGTAGGCGACGGCGGCGGCCATCAGGGCCAGTACGCCGACCAGCAGGGTCCGGCCGAGGGAGCGGGGCCCGCGCGGGGCGGCGGGGTTGCGGTGGCGGCCGTGCAGGTCGCCGCGGCGGCGGACGACGGGCAGCCGGGCGGGGTCGGGCTCCGGCGCGGGCAGCAGCACGGCCTGGTCCCCGTCGGGCTCCGGCGCGGAGCGCACGAGGGAGCGCAGCCAGCCGCGCAGCTCCTCGAAGTCGGGGCGTTCGGTGGGGTCCTGGCGCAGCAGCGACTCCACGACGGGGCGCAGCGGGCCGCACTCCTCGGCGAAGGCGGGCGGCTCCGCGCAGACCATCTCGACCAGTTCGGCGACGCTGTCCTCGGGGTACGGGGCGTGCCCCTGGACCGCGCGGTAGAGCAGGGAGCCGAGGGCCCACAGGTCGGTGGCCGGGCCGACGGGCGCGGCCAGCTGCCAGTGCCCGTGGACGGGCCCGGCCTGCTCGGGCGCCCAGCGCTCGGTGACGGGGCCGATGACGGCCATCCGCGTCTGCCGGGCCCGCTCGGCGTCCAGCCCGGTACGCGGCCCCCCACCCCAACCGCCGCCGACTCCCCCGGCCGGAACGGCCCGGGGCCGCTCCGGTACGTCCTGCGACCGCTCCGCGGCGACCGGGGGTGCCCCCGGCTCGCCCGGCCCCCGGCCCGGCGCGGCCGGAGGCGAGCCGGGGAAAACCTGCGGGCGGTCCGGGGCGGCGCCCGGCGCGGGGGGAGCGTCGGCCTGGCGGTAGCCCTGCGGGAGGGCGAGCCGGGCGGGCAGCGCGGACGGCGCCCCGGCCTCCCCACCCCGCCGCCCGGACCACGGCTCCGCCTCCGGCGGGTACGACTCGGCCGACTCCCGCCGGTCGGTCTCCTGCGCGTCCGGCTCCTGACGGTACGACTCCTGGCGGTACGGCTCCTGACGGTACGATTCCTCCGCGTACCCACCCTCTCCTTCCGGAACCTGCCGGTACGACGCCGACGCGTCCGGGCCCTGCCGGTACGGCTCCTGGCGGTCGGGCCCCTGCGTGGGCGGGGCCTCTGCTGCCGGCTCCGGGTTCGGGTCGTGTTCCGCGGGGCGGCGGGGGGTGGCGCCGTGCCAGGGGGACGGGGTGGTGGTGTCCGGGCCGCCGTACGGGTACGCGTACTCCTGCGGCAGGTTGGCCCCGGTCGGCGGCAGTTGCGGCACCACCACCGGCCCGCGCTCGCCCCGGTCCCGCGCCACCTTGGCGGCAGCGGCCCGGCTCCCGGCCCGGTAGGCCGCGACGGTTCCGGCCCGGGCGGCGGCTTCCGCGGCGGCCGGGTCCTCCGGGGGGTGTGCGGGCTCCGGGGGACGTGCGGGCTCCGGGACGATGTGGTCGGAGTAGCGCGGCCCGGTGTCGTACCCCGGCGCCACGAGGGGCGCGTACACCGGCTCCTCGGCCGGGGGACCGGGGGCCGGCGGGGCTTCGCCCCCTCCGGTGCCGGGACCCGCTTCCCCGCCCGGTTCGGGCCCGGGCCCGGGCTCGGGCTCCGGCACCGGGTCGTACCCGCACAGGGCCTCCTCGGCCGCCCCCGCCGCGAGCCCGGTCAGGACGACCCGCCCGTCCTCGCATATCAGCACGGTCCGGACGGTGATGTTGCGGTGCGTCCAGCCGTGGGCGTGCAGCACGCGCAGCGCGGTCAGTACGTCGGAGGCCACCTCCGCCGCCCGGTAGGGGCTCAGCGGTTCATCGGCGATCAGCGCGGCGAGCGGCCTGGCGGGGACGAGTTCGCTCACTATCCACAGCGACTCCCCCTCCGCGAACACGTCGAAGACCTGGTCCAGCCGGGGGTGGTCCGGTACGGAGGCGGCGGCCTGGGCGGCGGCGATCGCCCTGCGCACCGCGGGGAGTTCCCCGGCCGCTCCCGCCCGGGCGGGGGTCCCGTCGAGCAGCTCCGCGTCGACGACCTCGGGCAACGGCACCTGGCGCACGAGGACTTCCTGACCGCTGCGCGTGTCGAAGGCGCGGGTCTCTATCAGCTCGTACTCGTCGGAGGGCGGCAGCGGCAGGCGGTAGCGCTCGGCCAGGATCCGGCCCGCGTACTCCTCCACATCGCCTCCCCCGAGTGCGGGGGCACCTCCCGGCGGCAGCCGACGAGGGGTCCCCCGTGGCCCCGTTGAACACGATACGTCGCCCGGGGCGCCCGCGTCCCGGGCTTGCGAGGCCCGTCAGCCCAACGACTGGAAGGTCTGGAACGCCGTGTTGCGCAGCTGCGTGCATTCCGGGCCGTCCCACTGGTCGGCAGCGCAGGTGATCATGATCGCGTAGCCGTGCTTCGCGTCCATCCGGAAGCCCCGGTCGAGGACCCGGACCTTGACGCCCTTCTGCTCCCGCTCGAACTCCCAGTCGGCGACGGTCGGATAGCCCCGGTACTCGACGGATTCCAGGCGGACGAGGTGGTAGCCCTTGCTGCTGCCGGCCACGCCGGGGGCTATCTCCAGCCAGGCGGCGCGGGCGTCGGAGCCCGGGCTGTCGGTGTAGTCGACCTGGATGCGCGGGAACCCGCCGTCTCGGCTGTAGATGGCACCGGAGTCCTGGCCCGCGGTGTCGGTCTGGTGGAAGCCCTCGGGCATCCCCATCGAGAAGTGGTAGCGGAGGTCCGTCACCGTGCTGAACCCGGCGGGGAGGGCGCCGCCGGGGTTGCCCGGGCTGGCGCCCTGGCCCTGGCTGCTCTGTCCCTGGCCGGCGTCCTGGCCCTGGCCCTGCCCCTGGGACTGCCCCTGGCCGGGGTCTCCGCCCGGGGCGCCGCCGGACGCGGCCGGGCTCGGGCCGGCGGACGGCGAGGAACCGGCCGAGGCGGCCGGGGAGGCCGCGGGCGGGGTGGCGGGGGCCTGGCCGCCGGGGGACTTGGCCCCGGACGCGACGGGGGTGGGCCCGCCCTTGCCCTCGTTCTTGCGGCCGGAGTCCTTGTCGCCGCCGCTGACGAGGTAGCCGATCAGCGTGCCGAGCACGGCCAGGACGACGACCACGCCGGCTATCGCGAGCACGATGGTGCGGCGCGACATCACGTCGGTGAGCGGCGCCTTCACCGGTGCGGGCCTGGCCGGAGGGGCCGCGGCAGCGGCGGCGGCCGCCTTGCGGGCCGACTTCAGGGCGGCGCGGGTGCGTTCGCGCTGTTCGCGGTCCCGCCGCTCGCGTTCCTTCTTCGCCGCCTTCTCGGCGGCCTTCTCCGCCTCGGCGTCCGCCTTGGTGAGGGATATCGCCCGGGTCTCCTCCACCGGCGGGGCCGGCTCGGGGACCGGTTCGGGCTCGGGGTCGGGGGCGTTGAGCACCGCCGTGAGCATCGCCCTGGCACCGTCGTCGTCCAGCCGCCCGGCCGGGTCCTTGACCAGCAGCCCGTAGATGATCTCGGTCAGCGGACCGGCGTTCTTCGGCGGGTCCACCGGCTCGGTCATCACGGCGGTGAGGGTGGCGAGCGCGGAGCCCTTGTCGTACGGGGGCACGCCTTCCACGGCCGCGTACAGGAGTCCGCCGAGGGACCACATGTCGGCGGGCGGGCCGGGCTTCTGTCCGCGGGCGCGTTCGGGGGAGATGTAGGAGGGGGCGCCGACGAGCATGCCGGTGGAGGTGATCGAGGGGTCTCCCTCGACCTGCGCGATGCCGAAGTCGGTGAGGACGACGCGGCCGCTCGCGGCGATGAGCACGTTGGACGGCTTCACGTCGCGGTGCAGGATGCCCTGGCCGTGGGCGGCCCGGAGCACGTCGAGGACCGCGAGGCCGACCTCGGCGGCGCGGCGCGGGGTCAGGGGCCCGTTCTCCCGGACGAACTCGGCGAGGGAGGCGCCCTCGACGAGCTCCATGACGATCCAGGGGCGGCCGTCCTCGTCGACGACGTCGAAGACGGTGACGGCGCCCTCGCTGCGGATCCGCGCGATGGCCTTGGCCTCGCGGAGGGTGCGGGTGATGAGGCGGCGCTTCTCGTCCTCGTCGACGCCGGTGCTGAAGCGGAGTTCCTTGACGGCGACGGTGCGTCCGAGGACTTCGTCCTCGGCCCGCCACACGGTGCCCATGCCGCCCTTGCCGAGGACGGCCCCGAGCCGGTACCGGCGGGCGAGCAGCCGCCCCCGGTCCTTGCCGTCGTCGGCCGAACCGCCGTCAGCGTCCTTGCCGACGGCCTCCGCCGCGGAACCGGACTTGACGGGCGAGGCCTTGCCCTCCGTCACCCCACCACGGCCGGACCCGGCCTTCGCGCCGTCACCCTTCCCGTCCGCCGATCGGGGCTTCGAGTCGTCAACGACCTCGCCCGACGGGCGTGAAGCGGCGCGCACGGACGGGTCCGCCCCCTCGTCGGCAGCGTCTGCCGCAGCAGCAGGCTTCGGGCCCGCCGAGCCGGCCCCGGCGTCATCGGCCGAGGCGTCGGCCGACCCGGGCTTCGAGTCCTCGGCGGCCCCGCCCGACGGGCGCGCGGCGGCGGGCTTCACGGCTGCCGAGCCGGACCCGGCGTCACCTGCCGAGCCGTCGGCCGACCCGGACTTCGAACCGTCAGCGGTCGTGCCCGACCCACCGGAAGCGGAACGCGCCCCCGGCTTCGTGCCCGCCGAGCCGGACCCGGCGTCAGCGGCGGACCCGGACTTCGAGTCGTCAGCGGCCCCGCCCGACCCACCGGAAGCGGAACGCGCCCCAGGCTTCGCGGCTGCCGAGCCGTCACGGCCGGGAGCGGACCCGGCGTCAGCGGCGGAGGCGTCGGCCGGCCCGGACTCCGGGTTGGCATCGGCGGCATCCGCCGCGGCAGCGGAGCGCGCCTTCGGCACCCTCACGGGCCCGGACGCGGTCGCCGCGTCACCGTCCAGCTCCGCCGCAGGCGACCCGGCTGGCGCCCCGGCAGGCGATTCGGTGTGCTCCGGCTTCGACATGCGTCCCCTCTGCGTTCGTGCAGCCTGCCCCGGCTGCCCCGGCAGCCGCCGGGGGGCACGGTAACCCACCCCGGCAGAAACCTCATTGTTGCTCACTCCGCATCGGACGGAAGCCCCGGGTCCGACGGTTCCCCCCGCCGCATCGCGGAGTTACAACGGAACGATGTCCGGCGCCCCCAGCCGCGCCGCGTCCGCCGTCTGGTCGTCCGGCTGGCGCTGGGATTCGCGCTCCGCCTGGACCCTCTTCTCGTAGTGCTCGACCTCCTTCTCGATCTGCTGCTTGTCCCACCCCAGAACCGGAGCCATCAATTCCGCACACTCGCGGGCCGATCGGGTCCCCCGGTCGAAGGTCTCGATCGAGATCCGGGTCCGCCGCGTCAGGACGTCGTCCAGGTGCCGGGCCCCCTCGTGCGAGGCGGCGTAGACGACCTCGGCCCGCAGGTAGTCGTCCGCCCCGGTCAGCGCCTCGCCCAGGCTCGGGTCGGCCGCGATCAGTTCGAGGATCTCCTCCGTCAGGGATCCGTACCGGTTCAACAGGTGCTCCACCCGCACCACATGGAGCCCCGTACGCGCCGCCGTCCGCGCGCGGGCGTTCCACAGGGCCCGGTACCCCTCGGCCCCCACCAGCGGCACGTCCTCCGTGACGCACTCCGCCACCCGCCGGTCGAGCCCGTGCACCGCCTCGTCGACCGCGTCCTTGGCCATCACCCGGTACGTCGTGTACTTGCCGCCGGCCACCACCACCAGTCCCGGCACGGGATGGGCCACGGTGTGCTCGCGCGAGAGCTTGCTCGTCGCGTCCGACTCCCCGGCCAGCAGCGGCCGCAGGCCCGCGTAGACCCCCTGGACGTCGTCCCGGGTCAGCGGCACCGCCAGCACCGAGTTCACGTGTTCCAGCAGGTAGTCGATGTCCGCGCTCGAAGCGGCCGGGTGGGCCTTGTCCAGGTCCCAGTCGGTGTCGGTGGTGCCCACGATCCAGTGGCGGCCCCACGGGATGACGAACAGCACCGACTTCTCCGTCCGCAGGATCAGCCCGGTGCTCGAATGGATGCGGTCCTTCGGGACGACCAGGTGGATCCCCTTCGACGCCCGGACGTGGAACATCCCGCGCTCGCCGATGAGCGCCTGGGTGTCGTCGGTCCACACCCCGGTCGCGTTGACCACCTGCTGGGCGCGGATCTCGTACTCCCCGCCGCCCTCCACGTCCTGGACCCGGGCGCCCACCACCCGTTCGCCCTCGCGCAGGAAGCCGACCACCCTCGCCCGGTTGGCGCAGTGCGCCCCGTACGCGGCGGACGTCCGCACGAGGGTGGCGACGTAGCGCGCGTCGTCCATCTGGGCGTCGTAGTACTGCAGGGCGCCCACGAGCGCGTCCTTGCGCAGGGCCGGGGCGATCCGCAGCGCCCTGCGGCGCGAGAGGTGCCGGTGGGTGGGCAGGCCGCGCCCGTGCCCGCTGGAGAAGGACATGGCGTCGTAGAGGGCCACGCCCGAACCGGCGTAGAAACGCTCCCAGGCCTTGTGCTGGAGCGGGTACAGGAACGGCACCGGCTTCACCAGGTGCGGGGCGAGGCGCTCCAGCAGCAGGCCGCGCTCCTTCAGCGCCTCGCGCACGAGCGCGAAGTCGAGCATCTCCAGGTACCTGAGCCCGCCGTGAATGAGCTTGCTCGACCGGCTCGACGTGCCGGACGCCCAGTCCCTGGCCTCCACCAGACCCGTCGACAGGCCCCGGGTGACCGCGTCCAGCGCCGTGCCGGCGCCGACCACCCCCGCACCGACGACCAGCACGTCCAGTTCCCGCTCGGCCATCCGGGCGAGCGCCTCCGCGCGCTGCGCCGGTCCCAGTGTCGCTGTCCTCACGGCTGCCTCCCGTTGGTGCGGGCCGAACCCGCTCGATGCGGGTGATCCCGCTCACATCTCCCGTTTCACGATTCTGACCGGCCGCACCGACATCAGCCACCGGCTGTGGACAACACAACGGTAGCCACCGCCCCGCAATGCGACATATCTGTCATATATACGCCTAGTGTGACATTGCGCCAGCTCCCGGCAGCCTCCGGACCCGTCCGGAGGCCCCGCTCCCGGGACGCGCGCGCACCGCCCCCTCATGCCAGGGAAGGGAAGGGACGGCCCCCCATGCCCGCAGATCTCGCCGTCATCGGACTCGGCCACCTCGGCCTCCCCCTCGCCCAGGCGGCCGTCGCCGCCGGGATCGAGACCATCGGCTACGACAGCGGCCCCACCACGGACAGCACCCTCAGCGCAGCCGAGATCCGCCGCATGTCGGCGGCCGGCTTCCGGGTGACCACCAACGCCACCGACCTCGGCCGGGTCCGCACCGCCGTCGTCTGCGCCCCCACCCAGCTCGGCGCCGACCGGGCGCTGGACCTCTCCGCCGTCGGCGAGGCGGGCCGCACGCTCGCCGCCCGGCTGCGCCCGCACACCACGGTGATCCTCGAATCCGCCGTCCATCCGGGCGTCACCGAGGACTACCTGCGCCCCATCCTGGAGAGCGGCTCCGGACTGCGCGCCGGGCGCGACTTCCACCTGGCCTACTCCCCCTCCCGCCACGACCCCGGCAACCGCACCCACGGCATCGCCAACACCCCCAAGGTCATCGGCGGCCTCACCCCCGCCTGCACCGAATCCGCGCACGCCTTCTACGCCCGCCTCACCGAGAAGGTGGTGCGCGCCCGCGGGCTGCGCGAGGCCGAGACGGTCCAGCTCCTGGAGACCAACTACCGGCACGTGAACATCGCGCTCATGAACGAGATGGCGGTCCTCTGCCACGACCTCGGCGTGGACCTCTGGGACGTCGTCCGGTGCGCCGAGACCAAGCCGTACGGGTTCCAGGCCTTCCGCCCCGGCCCGGGCGTCGGCGGCCACGGCGTCCCCCTCGACCCCAACTACCTCCCGCACACCACCCGCACCCCCGGACACCCGCTGCGCATGGTCGGCCTGGCGCAGGAGATCAACAACCGGATGCCGCAATACGTCATCCAGCGCTCGGCCACCCTGCTGAACGAGCACGGAAAATCCGCCCGCGGCGCCCGCGTCCTGCTGCTCGGCGTCACCTACAAGCAGGACCTCGCCGACCAGGAGGGCTCCCCGGCCCGCGAGATCGCCAGCCGGCTCCTCGACCTCGGGGCCCTGGTCAGCTACCACGACCCGTACATCACGGGCTGGCGGGTGCGCGACCGGCCCGTGCCGCGTGCCGATTCGCTCTACGAGGCCGCCGCCAACGCCGACCTGACGATCCTGCTCCAGCACCACCGCACGTACGACCTCCAGGGGCTCGCGGTGAAGGCCCAGCTGCTCCTCGACACCCGGGGCGCCAGCCCGGCCGGCGCCGCCCACCGCCTCTGACACCGGCCCCGTCCGGTGCCCGGAAATCCCCCGTCGGATGTCGTCGCCCCCTGCTAGCCTGCGGCGTCACTTATCCCGCACTTACGACCGACCGACGTACGTGCGTGCGTGTTTCCCGAATCCCTGGGGGGGATTTCCGATGAGCCAGAGCCACCAGCCACCCGCGCCCTCGTTCTACGCCGAGGCCCCGGCACCCGTGCCCGCCTCCGACAGCCCCGGCCTCGGCGTCCTCGCCGCCGTCGCCGCGGCGGTCGTGGCCGCCGGCGTCTACGGCTGGATCATCAGCGCCACCGATCACCAGATCGGCTGGGCGGCCGTCGGCGTCGGCGCCCTGGTCGGCCTCGCCGCGGGCAAGGCCGGCGGCCGCAGCCCCGCCCTGCCGCCCGTCGCCGCACTGCTCGCGCTGGCCGCCGTCTTCGCCGGCCAGCTGTTCGGCATCGTCCTGATCTTCGCCGACAAGCTCCAGGTCAGTGTCTTCGACATCCTGGGCCAGGGCGCCTCCCCCCTCCTGGAGGTCTGGAAGGGCGCGGCGGACCCGCTGACGTTCCTCTTCCTCGCCCTCGGCGGGTACGCCGCGTTCCAGACCTCCCGCAAGACCGCCTCCTAGCGCCTCCCAGGCCGTCCGGACGCCGTCAGAGGCGGGCCGCTCCGGCGGCCCGCCTCTCGTCCGCGTCGGCCAGCCAGAAGTACAGCGGCGGCAGGCCGAGCTCCAGCGCCGCCAGCGGGATCTGGAACCAGTGCGGCCATCCGTGGACCGCGACCGACAGCACCCGCCCCACGCCGCCGAGCAGGAAGACGGCCGACAGCCACCGGACGGCCCGCGCCGGGACGGGCGTACGGCGGGCGGTCTCGATCCAGGCCAGCCCGAACCCGACGAAGACCGCGTTGTAGAAGCGCTCCCGGCTGTCCACGGTCGCCGTCGCCGGGCCCGCCCCCTCCGCGCCGGGCACCGAGACGATGCCCAGCACCAGGTGGTAGAGCCCGATCGCCACGCAGGCCACGCCCATGGCCCAGGCGAGCCCCTTCAGAAGTCCGTGCCTGCTCACGACCCCACCCCGCTTAGTAGACACACGTCAACTTGGAGCGGAGCGTAGGAGCGTAGTAGACACGCGTCAAGTAACGTGGACGGATGACCACGCGCCGCCGCCTCTCCCCCGAAGACCGCCGCGCCCAGCTGCGCGCCGTCGGGGCAGCCCTCTTCGCCGCCAAGCCGTACGAGGACGTGCTCATGGAGGAGGTCGCCGAGCGTGCCGGGGTCTCCCGCGCCCTGCTCTACCGCTACTTCCCCGGCAAGCGGGAGCTGTTCGCCGCCGTCTACCGGGAGGCCTCGGACCGCCTCCTGTCCGCGACCGCGCTCGACCCGGACGTCCCCGCGTCCACCTGGCTCCGGGCCGGACTCGACACGCACATCGACTACTTCGCCGCGAACCGCAACACCGTCCTGGCCGCCAACCGCACGCTCGCCGGCGACCCGGTGGTGCAGGCGATCATCGACGACGAACTGGCCGGCCTGCGCGCCCACCTGCTGGCCGTCACCGCCCCCGCCGAGGAGCAGTACCCCATGGTCTCGGCCGTGGTGACGAGCTGGCTGGTGTTCGTCCGCGCGCTGTGCGTGGACTGGCTCCTCGACGGCTCCTACTCCCGCACCGCGCTGGCCGACATCTGCGTCGGCGCCCTCACCGGCGCCCTCGCGACCGTCCCGGGGCTGCGTCCGCTGCCCGCCGCGGCGGAGCACTGACCGGACGTAGTACGCCGGAGGGCCGGTACCCCACATCGGGGTACCGGCCCTCCGGCGTACGCACGGAAGCGACCCGGAAACCGGGTCAGCGGCGGTGCTGCGAGTCCGCGACCGTGACCTCGACCCGCTGGAACTCCTTGAGCTCGCTGTAGCCCGTGGTGGCCATCGAGCGGCGCAGCGCGCCGAAGATGTTCATCGAACCGTCCGGGCTGTGCGACGGGCCGGTGAGGATCTCCTCGGTGGTGCCGACCGTGCCGAGGTCGACCTTCTTGCCGCGCGGCACGTCCTCGTGGACGGCCTCCATGCCCCAGTGGTTGCCCTTGCCGGGCGCGTCGGTGGCACGGGCCAGCGGGGAGCCCATCATCACGGCGTCCGCGCCGCAGGCGACGGCCTTCGGGATGTCGCCGGACCAGCCCACGCCGCCGTCGGCGATGACGTGCACGTACCGGCCGCCGGACTCGTCCATGTAGTCGCGGCGGGCCGCGGCCACGTCCGCGACGGCGGTGGCCATCGGGACCTGGATGCCGAGCACGTTGCGGGTGGTGTGCGCGGCGCCGCCGCCGAAGCCGACCAGCACGCCCGCCGCGCCGGTGCGCATCAGGTGCAGGGCCGCGGTGTACGTGGCGCAGCCGCCGACGATCACCGGCACGTCGAGCTCGTAGATGAACTGCTTGAGGTTCAGCGGCTCGGCGGCGCCGGAGACGTGCTCCGCCGACACGGTGGTGCCGCGGATGACGAAGATGTCCACGCCCGCGTCCACGACGGCCTTGGAGAACTCGGCGGTGCGCTGCGGGGAGAGCGCGGCGGCGGTGACGACACCGGAGTCGCGGACCTCCTTGATGCGCTGCCGGATCAGGTCCGCCTGGATCGGGGCGGAGTAGATCTCCTGGAGACGGCGGGTCGCGGTCTCCTCGTCGAGCTCCGCGATCTCGTCGAGCAGCGGCTGCGGGTCCTCGTAACGGGTCCACAGGCCTTCGAGGTTCAGCACGCCGAGGCCGCCGAGCTCACCGATGCGGATCGCGGTCTGCGGGGAGACCACCGAGTCCATGGGGGCGGCCAGGAAGGGGAGCTCGAAGCGGTACGCGTCGATCTGCCAGGCGATCGAGACCTCCTTCGGGTCCCGCGTACGCCGGCTGGGGACGATGGCGATGTCGTCGAAGGCGTACGCCCGGCGGCCGCGCTTGCCGCGCCCGATCTCGATCTCAGTCACGTGTGGTGGCCTTTCCTCTGGGTCTGCCCGTCCAGTATCCCCGACGGGCGGGGCCTTGCGTTTCGGTGACCGCTGTACGGACGTACGCGCACACGGCGAAGGGGCGGACCCGGCACTTCCGCCGGGTCCGCCCCTCACCTCACGCGCTTCAGCCCTTGCGGCTGTAGTTCGGCGCCTCCACCGTCATCTGGATGTCGTGCGGGTGGCTCTCCTTGAGGCCCGCCGAGGTGATCCGGACGAAGCGGCCCCGGTCCTGGAGCTCGGGGACGGTGCGGCCGCCGACGTAGAACATCGACTGGCGCAGGCCGCCGACGAGCTGGTGCACGACCGCGGAGAGCGGGCCGCGGTAGGGCACCTGGCCCTCGATGCCCTCGGGGATCAGCTTGTCGTCGCCGCCGACGCCCTCCTGGAAGTAGCGGTCCTTGGAGAAGGACTTCTGCTCCCCGCGGGACTGCATCGCGCCGAGCGAGCCCATGCCGCGGTACGACTTGAACTGCTTGCCGTTGATGAAGAGCAGCTCGCCCGGGGACTCCTCGCAGCCCGCGAGCAGCGAGCCGAGCATCACCGTGTCGGCACCCGCGACCAGGGCCTTGGCGATGTCGCCGGAGTACTGCAGGCCGCCGTCGCCGATGACCGGGACGCCCGCGGCCTTGGCGGCCAGCGAGGCCTCGTAGATCGCGGTGACCTGCGGGACGCCGATGCCGGCGACGACGCGGGTGGTGCAGATGGAACCGGGGCCGACGCCGACCTTGATGCCGTCGCAGCCGGCGTCGATCAGCGCCTGGGCGCCGTCGCGGGTGGCGACGTTGCCGCCGATGACGTCCACGCCGGAGTTCGACTTGATCTTGGCGACCATGTCGCCGACCAGGCGGGAGTGGCCGTGGGCGGTGTCGACGACGATGAAGTCGGCGCCCGCCTCGATCAGGGCCTGGGCGCGCTCGTACGCGTCGCCCGCGACGCCGACGGCCGCGCCGACGAGCAGCCGGCCGTCCTTGTCCTTGGCGGCGTTCGGGTACTTCTCCGCCTTGACGAAGTCCTTGACCGTGATCAGGCCCTTGAGGATGCCCGCCTCGTCGACCAGCGGAAGCTTCTCGATCTTGTGGCGGCGCAGCAGCTCCATGGCGTCCACGCCGGAGATGCCGACCTTGCCCGTGACCAGCGGCATCGGGGTCATGACCTCGCGCACCTGGCGGCTGCGGTCCGACTCGAAGGCCATGTCGCGGTTGGTGACGATGCCCAGGAGCTTGCCGGCCGGGTCGGTCACCGGGACGCCGGAGATGCGGAACTTCGCGCACAGCTCGTCGGCCTCGCGCAGCGTCGCGTCCGGGTGCACCGTGATCGGGTCGGTGACCATGCCGGACTCGGAGCGCTTGACCAGGTCGACCTGGTTGGCCTGGTCGACGATGGAGAGGTTGCGGTGCAGCACGCCGACGCCGCCCTGGCGGGCCATCGCGATGGCCATGCGGGCCTCGGTGACCTTGTCCATGGCGGCGGACAGCAGCGGAACGTTCACGCGGACGTTGCGCGAGATGAGGGAAGAGGTGTCGATCGCGTCAGGCGACATGTCCGACGCGCCCGGCAGCAGCAGCACGTCGTCGTAGGTCAGTCCGAGCGTGGCGAATTTGTCGGGCACTCCGTCGGCGGTCATGACACCTTCCCAAATGGTCTTGCTCAGCGCGGATGTCCATGCTAACGGGATCCCGACGCGTCTCATTCCACGACCAAGGTCAAGCAGAAGTTTCGTCGTTTCCTACGAGCGATCGCACGGTCGGGAGTCGCACGGCGCGGCCGCGCGGCTCCTCACTGTTCCGCGAGCGCGCGCAGCCGGCTCAGCGCCCGGTGCTGCGCGACCCGCACCGCGCCCGGGGACATCCCGAGCATCTGGCCGGTCTCCTCGGCGGTCAGGCCGACGGCCACCCGCAGCACCAGCAGCTCGCGCTGGTTCTCCGGCAGGTTGGCCAGCAGCTTCTTGGCCCAGGCGGCGTCGCTGCTGAGCAGCGCCCGCTCCTCGGGTCCCAGCGAGTCGTCCGGCCGTTCCGGCATCTCGTCGGACGGCACGGCCGTGCTCCCCGGGTGCCGCATGGCGGCCCGCTGGAGGTCGGCGACCTTGTGCGCGGCGATGGCGAAGACGAAGGCCTCGAAGGGCCGGCCGGTGTCCCGGTAGCGGGGCAGTGCCATCAGGACGGCGACGCAGACCTCCTGCGCCAGGTCCTCCACGAAGTGACGAGCGTCACCCGGGAGCCGCGAGAGCCGGGTGCGGCAGTAGCGGATGGCGAGGGGGTGCACGAAGGCCAGCAGGTCGTGCGTGGCCTGCTCGTCGCCCTCCACCGCACGGCGCACGAGCGCGCTGACGGCCCCGGCGCTGCCGCCCTTGGCGGCGCCGGTGGGTGCTGTGGCCGTGGGGGACCCCAGGGCCTCGTCGTCGCGCATCAATCCATGGTGCCTTGGCGCCGGAGCATTCGCGGCACCGTGGTCCGTGTTGTGCATCGAAGCGTTATGAGCGGGTGCGCCGGAACTCATCATGTGCGCCCTCCCCTCCGCTCGGCCCGAATCGTCGCCCCCGGGGCCCCGGGGACTCGACCTCTCCAAGAATGCGGCACACCACCAAGGATGCGGCATCGCGCCCGAAGCGACACGTCCCCCGGATTGTGCACCGCCAACCCCCGCCGGGTCACCGGGTACGACGCGACGTACGACGGTGTCCGCGCGGCGCCGCCGGCGGGGCGGCGGGCGCCTCCCCGCGGGGGCCGGGACGCCCGCCGCCCCGCCCGCCGGCGGCGGACGGGACCGCCGGGGACGGCCGGCCCGGGATCCGGCAGGTCAGCGGACGAGGCCCCAGCGGAAGCCGAGTGCCACCGCGTGCGCCCGGTCCGAGGCGCCGAGCTTCTTGAACAGCCTGCGGGCGTGGGTCTTGACCGTGTCCTCGGAGAGGAAGAGCTCGCGCCCGATCTCCGCGTTGGAACGGCCGTGGCTCATGCCCTCCAGCACCTGGATCTCGCGCGCGGTGAGCGTGGGCGCGGCGCCCATCTCGGCCGAGCGCAGCCGGCGCGGGGCCAGTCGCCAGGTCGGGTCGGCGAGGGCCTGGGTGACCGTGGCCCGCAGTTCGGCGCGCGAGGCGTCCTTGTGCAGGTAGCCGCGGGCGCCGGCGGCGACCGCGAGGGCCACCCCGTCCAGGTCCTCGGCGACCGTCAGCATGATGATGCGGGCGCCCGGGTCGGCGGACAGGAGCCGGCGGACCGTCTCGACACCGCCCAGCCCCGGCATCCGTACATCCATCAGAATCAGGTCGGAGCGGTCGGCACCCCAGCGGCGGAGGACTTCCTCGCCGTTGGCAGCCGTCGTCACACGCTCGACGCCGGGCACGGTGGCAACCGCGCGACGGAGCGCCTCTCGGGCAAGCGGGGAGTCGTCGCAGACGAGGACGGAAGTCATGACCGCCCTCCGCAGCTGCTGATGCGCGTCACCTTGAGCCTCCAGGCTGGTACGTATCGTCACCTGTGCGATCGATGCCCTCGGACACCTGTCCGGGAACTTCTCGTTTCAACCGCACTCGCTCTCTCAACGATGGTCACTCGAAAGAGTTACGGGTCGGACGGACACCTTCGGCACTCTACGTGAGGAAGCGATCACGGCGCCGGAGCCACGAGCCAGCTGTCCTCCATCTGGAGCTATGCCCTATTTGGCGGCTTTTCTTCCGTTTGGCATGTGTCTGAGGCTAGATTCCCAATGAGTCATATTTACATCTACTACGACAGTAGGTGTGGAGACATGGACCGTATCCGCCTCAGTACCGGCACCAAGAGGGACTACCCATGGCAGATTTCTCCCGCCTCCCCGGACCGAACGCCGACCTCTGGGACTGGCAGCTGCTGGCTGCCTGCCGCGGGGTCGACAGCTCCCTGTTCTTCCACCCGGAGGGCGAGCGGGGTGCGGCCAGGAGTGCGCGCGAGGCCTCCGCTAAAGAGGTCTGCATGAGATGCCCGGTGCGTTCGGAATGCGCCGCGCACGCACTCGCCGTCCGTGAGCCCTACGGGGTGTGGGGCGGCCTCACCGAGGACGAGCGCGAGGAGCTGATGGGCCGCGCGCGGCACCGGCTGATCCCCGCGTCGAGCACGATCGGACCCATCGCCCCCCACTGACCGCCGAGCGGCGGCAGAGACGCCCGAAGGAACGTTTCACCTGAACTCCCGCCCTCCCCCGGCCGCGCGCCGGGCGGGGCGGGGGTCAGCGTGCGGCGGCCCGCACCAGTTCGCCCAGGGTCGCCGCCACCGCGGGCACCCGCGCCAGGTCGGGCAGCGTCAGCGCCACGACCTCCCGCTCGACCGCGGGCTCCACGGCCAGGGTGCTCACGCCCTTGGCCCGTACGGACTCCACCGCCAGCTCCGGCAGCACCGCGACCCCGAGCCCCGCCCCGACCAGACCGACCACGGCGGGGTAGTCGTCGGTGGCGAAGTCGATGCGCGGGGTGAAGCCCGCGCCCTCGCACACCTCCACCAGGTGGCGGCGGCAGCGGGGGCAGCCCGCGATCCAGGGCTCCTCGGCCAGTTCCGCCATGCCCACCCGCTCGGCGCCGGCCAACCGGTGCCCCTCGGGGACCAGCCCGACGAGCCGGTCGGTGAGCAGGGGGGTGACCACCAGGTCCTCCCACTCGGCCGCCGCCCCGGCCGCCCCGCCCCCGTAACGGAAGGCCAGCGCCAGGTCGCAGTCGCCCTCGCGCAGCATCTCCACCGACCGCGGCGGCTCCGCCTCGACCAGCGAGATGCGGGTGCCGGGGTGCGCGGCGCGCATCGCCGCGAGCGCGGTCGGCACCAGGGTGGAGCTCCCGCTCGGGAAGGAGACGAGCCGGACCCGCCCGGCGCGCAGCCCGGCGATGGCCGCGACCTCCTCCTCGGCCGCGGTCAGTCCGGCCAGGATCCCGGCCGCGTGCCGCACCAGGGCCTCGCCGGCCTGGGTCAGCCGCATCTCGCGGCCGGTGCGGATCAGCAGCGGGGTGCCGGCCGACTGTTCGAGGGCCTTCATCTGCTGGGAGACGGCGGGTTGGGTGCAGCCGAGCTCGCGGGCTGCGGCGGAGAAGGACCCGGTCCCGGCGACAGCGCGCAGGACCCGGAGATGGCGTGCCTCAATCACGGTTCGAGCATAAGCCCGACTTTGACCGTGGCGCCAATGTCATGGAGCCCCTTTGAGCTCGGGCCCACTTCCGGTGACGCCGCGGAGCCGGAAGATCACGAGTGCGTAGCCACCCGCCCGCAGGGGCGCCCGGGCCGGACGGGGCGGCTAGGTTGCGCACATGACGACTGCGTTGATTACGGGATCCACGGCGGGCATCGGCGCCGCCTTCGCCCGCCGGCTGGCCACCCAGGGACACAACCTCGTGCTGGTGGCCCGCGACACCGAGCGGCTGGCCGAGCAGGCCACCGAGCTGCACGACCGGCACGGCATCGAGGCGGAGGTGCTGAGCGCCGACCTCTCCACGGAGCGGGGCATCGCGGCGGTCGAGGCCCGCCTCGGGGACCGCACGCACCCCGTGGACCTGCTGGTCAACAACGCGGGGTTCGGCAACAAGGGCCGCTACCTCGACGTCTCGATGGCCGACGAGCTGGCCATGATCAAGGTGCACGTCGAGGCGGTGCTGCGGCTGACCTCGGCGGCGACGGAGTCGATGCGCTCGCGCGGGCGCGGCGGGGTGGTGAACGTGGCCTCGGTGGCGGCCTTCGTGCCGCGCGGCACCTACGGCGCGAGCAAGGCGTGGGTCGTGCAGTTCACCCAGGGGGCGGCACGGGACCTCGCGGGTTCGGGGGTGCGGCTGATGGCCCTGTGCCCGGGGTTCGTGCGGACCGAGTTCCACCAGCGGGCGGGCATGGGGACGGACAACATCCCGGGCTGGCTGTGGCTGGACGCCGACAAGCTGGTGGCGGCGGCCCTGGCGGATCTGGCGCGCGGCAAGACCGTGTCGATCCCCGACCCCCGGTACAAGGCGCTCATGGGAGTGGTGAAGCTGACGCCGCGCGGCATCCTCGGCGGCGTGTCCTCCCGCACCGGGCGCAAGTACGGCCCCCAGTAACCGGTGTGACTCACAGGTAAGCCTACCAAGTGGGTGAAATCTCCCTAAACTGGACGTGTCCCACCCACCGCAGGAGGCGACGCGATGACATTCGTACAGGTGATCGATTACGAGACGAAGCGGTTCGACGAGATGAACGCGCTCATCGACCGCTACGCGGAACAGACCAGCGGCAGGCGCACGGTCACCCACACCATGATCGGCCGGGACCGCGACGCGCAGACGCACTACGTCGACCTCGTCGAATTCCCCTCCTACGAGGAGGCCATGAGGAACTCTCACCTCCCGGAGACCGACCGGATGTTCCAGGAGATGGTGGCCCTCTGCGAGGGAATGCCGAAGTTCATGAACCTCGACGTCGTCCGGGACGAGTACCTCAACAAGCTGGTCGCGAACCGGGTCTTCGACGAGATCGCCGAAAAGGGCAACTTCGACGTCATCGAGGAGTGCGTCGCGGCCGGATTCGTCACGCACGACATGATGGACACGCAGGGCCGCGGCAACGGCCGGGACGGGATGCGGCGGACCATCGGCATGTGGCGGGACGCGTTCGACTTCTCGTTCGAGAAGACGCACCAGATCGCCGAAGGGGACTGCGTCACGACGCTGTGGAACTGGAAGGGCACCCACAAGGGCGAGTTCATGGGGGTCGCACCGACCGGCAAGGAGGTCAGCATGTCGGGATGCATGACCTGCCGGATCGAGAACGGCCAGATCGCGGAGGACTGGTGGTACTACGACGCCCCCGGTCTGATGCGCCAGCTGGGCATGATGCCCGGCTGACCGGACGCCCGGACGGCACCGACTGCGCGGAGAGCGCGCGGGGCGCCGCGGGTACGGAACGCAAGAGGCCCTGGTCACCCCCGCTCGGCAGCGGTGACCAGGGCCTTCTCACGCGTCAGGCGGCGTCAGCGACGTCGCGCGGCGTCAGCCTCAGTGGCTGTGGCCGTGACCGTGGCCGTGACCGGCGTCGGCCTCTTCCTCGGCCGGCTTCTCGACGACCAGGGTCTCGGTCGTGAGCAGCAGGGAGGCGATGGAAGCGGCGTTCTCCAGCGCGGAGCGGGTGACCTTGACCGGGTCGATGACGCCGGCCTTGACCAGGTCGCCGTACTCGCCGGTGGCGGCGTTGAAGCCCTGGCCCTTTTCGAGCTCGGCGACCTTGGCGGTGATGACGTAACCCTCCAGGCCGGCGTTCTCGGCGATCCAGCGCAGCGGCTCGACGGCGGCGCGGCGCACGACGGAGACGCCGGTGCCCTCGTCGCCGGTCAGGCCGAGGTTGTCGTCGAGGATCTTGACGGCGTGGACGAGCGCGGAGCCACCGCCGGAGACGATGCCCTCCTCGACCGCGGCGCGGGTCGCCGAGATGGCGTCCTCAAGGCGGTGCTTCTTCTCCTTGAGCTCCACCTCGGTGGCGGCGCCGACCTTGATGACGCAGACGCCGCCGGCGAGCTTCGCCAGGCGCTCCTGCAGCTTCTCGCGGTCCCAGTCGGAGTCCGTGGACTCGATCTCGGCCTTGATCTGGTTGACGCGGCCCGCGACGTCAGCGGCGTTGCCGCCACCGTCGACGATGGTCGTGTCGTCCTTGGAGATGGTCACGCGGCGCGCGGAACCGAGGACGTCCAGACCGGCCTGGTCGAGCTTGAGGCCGACCTCCTCGGCGATGACGGTGGCACCGGTGAGGGTGGCCATGTCCTGGAGCATCGCCTTGCGACGGTCGCCGAAGCCGGGGGCCTTGACGGCGACCGCGTTGAAGGTGCCGCGGATCTTGTTGACGACGAGGGTGGAGAGCGCCTCGCCCTCGACGTCCTCGGCGATGATCAGCAGCGGGCGGGAACCGCCGGCCTGGATGACCTTCTCCAGCAGCGGCAGGAGGTCCTGGATGGAGGAGATCTTGCCCTGGTTGATCAGGATGTACGGGTCGTCGAGGACGGCCTCCATACGCTCCTGGTCGGTCACCATGTACGGGGAGAGGTAGCCCTTGTCGAAGGCCATGCCCTCGGTGAACTCCAGCTCCAGGCCGAAGGCGTTGGACTCCTCGACGGTGATGACACCGTCCTTGCCGACCTTGTCCATCGCCTCGGCGATGAGCTCGCCGACCTGCTGGTCCTGCGCGGAGAGCGCGGCCACGGCGGCGATGTCGGACTTGTCCTCGATCGGACGGGCGGTCGCGAGGAGGTCCTCGGACACGGCCTTGACCGCGGCGTCGATGCCCTTCTTCAGGGCGGCCGGGGAGGCGCCGGCGGCGACGTTGCGCAGACCCTCGCGGACCAGCGCCTGGGCCAGCACGGTGGCGGTGGTGGTGCCGTCACCCGCGATGTCGTTGGTCTTGGTCGCCACCTCCTTCACGAGCTGGGCGCCCAGGTTCTCGTACGGGTCGTCCAGCTCGACCTCGCGGGCGATGGTGACACCGTCGTTGGTGATGGTGGGCGCGCCGAACTTCTTGTCGATGACGACGTTGCGGCCCTTGGGGCCGATCGTCACCTTGACCGTGTCGGCAAGCTTGTTGACGCCGCGCTCAAGGGCGCGACGAGCGTCCTCGTCAAACTTCAGAATCTTCGGCATGGGAGCGGTTCCGCCCTCTCGTTGCGACCCTCGGCCGCTCACCGCGACCGGATGGAAACGAACTACGCCCCTCGCCGCCCGGCATCAGCAGGGTGACCAGGGGCGCAGCTCAAAGCAAAACTGGAGAAGTGAATTACTTCTCGACGATCGCGAGCACGTCGCGGGCCGAGAGGACGAGGTACTCCTCGCCGCTGTACTTCACTTCGGTGCCGCCGTACTTGCTGTACAGCACGATGTCGCCGACGCTGACGTCCAGCGGGAGACGCTGGCCGTCCTCGAAGCGACCCGGACCGACCGCGAGGACGACGCCCTCCTGGGGCTTCTCCTTCGCGGTGTCCGGGATGACCAGGCCGGAGGCCGTGGTCTGCTCGGCGTCGAGCGGCTGGACCACGATGCGGTCCTCAAGCGGCTTGATGGCAACCTTGGAGCTGGCGGTCGTCACGATCCGACCTCCCCCTTCGGAGATCCGGGGTTAACTGTCTGAGGTGGCGACCAGGTCGATCCGTCGTCGCGGGTGCCGGACCTGCCTGTCGCTGTGTTGGCACTCACCGGGGGCGAGTGCCAGGTGTGACACTATTCCGGCGATTAGCACTCGGTCAAGCGGAGTGCCAATCCAGCTCGCGCGGCGTCGTCATCCGGCCGTGCCTTGGCCGAGAACCCGTGAGGCACGTGTGGGGTACCCACGGGTGCGCGTAGGTATCCGTACTCAGGTGAATACGCCGGCCGGCGCACGAGACTGCCGTCATGACGAGACCGACACCACGGGCACGCGGCGAACGCGAACGCACCGGATCCCACTGGATCGCGGACATCGCGCGCGCCCTGCTGCTGACGCTGCTGGAGGCCGTGGCCGTCACCGCGGGCCTCTACGTGGCGGCCATCGCCGCCTGGGACACCCAGGGCGGCGGCGACGACCCCCGCACGGTCGTGATCGTGCTGCTGGTCGGGCTGCTGCTGGCGGCCGTGGCCACCGCGGTCGTCTCGGGCCGCGCCTTCCGCCGCCGCGCACCCGTCACCGGATGCGTCCAGGCACTGGTGTGCGCGGCCCTGCTCGCGGGCGCCGCCGGCATCGCCTACCAGTCCCGCGACCACCTGGGGCAGCAGACGCCCGCGCCCTCGTCCCCGTACCGGGGCACGTACGGCCAGTGCTTCAGCGGCGGCGACTCCCACGAGTGTCCGGGCGGCTGACGCGGCCGGTGGGCGCGACCGGTGTGCGGGACCGGTGTGCGGGACCGGTGTGCGAAAGCGGGCTGCGGGACCGGTGTGTGAGAGTGGAAGCCGTGCGCATCCTCGTGGTCGAAGACGAAGAGAACCTGGCCGAGTCCCTCCGCCAGGGCCTGTCCGCCGACGGCCACCGCGTGGAGGTCGCCCACGACGGCCACCGCGGCCTGGAACTGGCCCTCACCGGCGGCCCGTACGACGCCGTGCTCCTGGACCTGATGCTCCCCGGCCTCGGCGGCGCCGAGATCTGCGCCCGGATGCGCGCCCACGGCGTCCCCACCCCCGTCCTGATGCTGACCGCCAAGGACGGCGAGCAGGACGAGGCCGAGGGCCTCGACGCGGGCGCCGACGACTACCTCACCAAACCCTTCTCCTTCGTCGTGCTCGGCGCCCGGCTGCGCGCCCTCGCCCGCCGCGCCGCCGCCCCCGAGCCCACCGTGCTGCGCGCCGGCGACCTGGTCCTCGACCCGCAGGACCGCCGCTGCCGCCGCGGCACCCACGACATCGAACTGACGGCGCGCGAGCTCGGCGTCCTCGCCTGCCTGATGGAGCGCCCCGGCCGGGCCGTCGCCAAACAGGACATCCTCGACGAGGTGTGGGACGCCCCCCACGACATCGACCCGAACATCGTCGAGGTCTACGTCTCCTCCCTGCGCAAGAAGATCGACGCCCCCTTCGGCCGCCGCTCCATCCTCACCGTCCACGGCACCGGCTACCGGATGGCCCCCGACGGTGGTTAGCAGCGTCCGCGCGCGGGCCGCCCTGGCCGCCGCCCTCGCGATGGCCGCCGTCCTGGCCGGAGGCGGACTGTGGCTGTACACCCTCATGCGCGCCAACCTCCTCGACAACACCACCGGCCGCACCGAGCTCGCCGCCCGCAAGGTCGCCGCCCAGCTCGACACCCGCACCCTCCCGCCCGGCGGACGGCTGCCCGCGCCGGAGAGCGGCGTGGACCTGGTCCTCGTACGGGACCCGGCCGGGCGGACGGTCTCCACCAGCGGCGGCCCGCAGGACGTCCCCGGCCTCTCCGCCCTGCACCCCGCGCCGGGCCAGGACTCCCGCTCCGTCGTGCTCGCCCCCGCGAGCCCCGGCGCGGAACGGCGGGTGGCCGTCGTCGTCGAGGCCCCCGCCGCCGGCGGTCCGCACACCCCCTACGCCGTCTACGCGATGACCGTGCTCAGCGACGTCGACGACGCCACCCGCGCCATCGCCCTCGGACTGCTCGCAGGCGCGCCCCCGCTGATCGCCTTCGCGGCGGCCCTGGCCTGGTGGGTCACCGGTCAGGCGCTGCGGCCCGTCACCGCGATCCGCACGGAGCTCGCCGCCGTCACCGCGAGCGAGCTCGACCGGCGCGTCCCCGACCCGGGCGGCGCCGACGAGATCGCCCGGCTGGCCCGGACCGTCAACGACACCCTCGACCGGCTGGAACGCTCCGACGCCCGCCAGCGCCAGTTCACCGCCGACGCCTCGCACGAGCTGCGCAACCCCCTGGCCGCCGTCCGCGCCCGGCTGGAAGTCGCCCTCGCCCGGCCGAGCCCCGACCGGGAGTCGGTGTCCGCCGCGCTGGCCGACACCGAACGGCTCCAGCGGATCGCCGCCGACCTGCTGCTGCTGGCCCGCCTCGACGGCGGGCCCGCGCCGCGCCCCGAGCCCGTCGACCTCGCGCTGCTCGCCGCCGAGGACGCGGCCCGGCGGCCCGCGCCCCGGGTGCCGCTGCGGCTGGCCGCGCCCGCGCCCGTACCGGCGTACGGGGATCCGGCGCGGCTGGAGCGGGCCCTGGCCAACCTGGTCGACAACGCCCTGCGGTACGCCCGCTCCGGGGTCCTGGTCCGGGCCGCCGCCGCCGAGGACGGCTGGGCGGTGCTGGAGGTGGCGGACGACGGTCCGGGCATCCCGGAGGCGGACCGGGACCGGGTCTTCGAGCGGTTCGTGCGCCTCGACGCGGACCGGGGGCGGGCCGGGGGCGGGACCGGGCTGGGCCTGGCCATCGCCCGGGAGATCGCCCGGGCGCACGGGGGCGACGTACGCGCGCTGCCGGCCCGGGAGGGGGCTCCGGGCGCCAGGCTGGAGCTGCGCCTGCCCACGCGGCGCCGCGGCTGAAAACCGCCGCCTGCCGCACGGCGGGGGTGCTTCGGGGGCGGGCTGCGGGGGGCTGCCGGGGCGGGGCCACGGGGGCGGGCTGCGGGGGCGCGCTCAGGATTCCTTCAGCGGGCCTGCGCCAGCATCGGCAGGCATGAGCGCGCATAGGAGGAAGACCAGCCGCCGCCGGCCCTCGCCGCGGCGGATCGGGCGCACCCTGCTGATCACGGGCTGCGCGCTGACGGTGATGGCGGGCGGCACGGCCTGGTACCTGTACCGGGACCTCGCGTCGAGCATCGGCAGCTCCAAGGCCCTGGAAGGTGCCGAGAGATCGGCACACGGGGACCTGAACATCCTGCTCATCGGCCTGGACAGCCGCCGCGACCAAAACGGCGACCCGCTGCCCGAGGCGGTCCTCGACCAGCTGCACGCGGGCAGTTCCGACATCGGCGGCTACAACGCCAACACCATGATCCTGCTGCACGTGCCGGGTGACGGCAGCCGGGCGAAGGCCTTCTCCATACCGCGCGACGACTTCGTGGACCTCTCCGGCGTGCCCGGCCACGGGAAGGACAAGATCAAGAAGGCGTACGGGCTGGCGAAGGCCGCGAAGGAGGACCAGCTGACGGCGCAGGGGGTGAACGACCGCCGAAGGCTGGAACACGAGGGGCGCGAGGCGGGGCGCAAGGCCCAGATCGACACGGTGCGCAGCTTCCTGGGCGTCCCGGTCGACCACTTCGCCGAGCTGAACCTGGCCGGTTTCTACCACTTGGCCGACGCGCTGGACGGCGTACCGGTGTGCCTGAGGAAGCCGGTGAAGGACAAGTACTCGGGCGCCGACTTCCCGGCGGGCCGCCAGACCCTCAACGGCAAGGAGTCGCTGGCCTTCGTACGGCAGCGGCACGGGCTGGAGATGGGCGACCTGGACCGGACGAAGCGGCAGCAGGCGTTCCTGGCGGGCGCGACGCAGAAGCTGAACTCGGCCGGGACCTTCACGGACCCGGCGAAGCTGCTCAAGCTGATCGACACCGCGAAACAGGACGTCGTGACGGACGCGGGCTGGGATCTGCTGGCCTTCGTGAAGCAGGCGAAGAACCTGTCCGGGGGAAAAGTGCAATTTACGACACTTCCCGTGGAGGGCTTCGGAAGGAACCATGGGGAGGACATCAACGTCGTAGATGATATGAAGATAAAGCGCCTCATTGCAGAGCAGATCGGTCCCCAGGCCACTGCGAGCCCGAGTGCACCGGGCGCCGCCTCCTCAGCCCCCTCCCCGCCCCCTCCCTCCCCCTCGTCCTCCCCCGCCGCGTCACCGTCGGCACCCCCCTCCTCCGGGGAACGGCCCGGCACCATCGACGGCGGCGGCATACCGTGCGTGGACTGAGGCCCCTGACGGTCTCGGGTGCGCGCCGCCGCACCGAGGCACTGCTCCTGCTCCTCGTCATCGGCATCGCCGTCTTCGGCCACGTGAGCGCCGGGCTCGCGATGAACGGGGAGCTGCCGCAGCAGCTCCTCAGCTTCGTCATCAGCCTGACGCTGCTGTCCCTGGTGGGACACCTGGGCATCCGCCGGTTCGCGCCGTACGCCGACCCGCTGATCTTCCCGCTCGCCATGCTGCTGACCGGGCTCGGCCTGGTGCTGATCCACCGCCTCGACCAGGGGTACATCGAGCGGTACGGCTCCGACGCGAACGCGCCCGGCCAGCTGATGTGGACGGTGGTCGGGGTCGCCGCCTGCATCCTGGTGCTGGCACTGCTGCGCGACCACCGGCTGCTCCAGCGGTTCATCTACATCACGATGGCCATCGCGTTGGTGCTGCTGATCGCGCCGGCGTTCTTCGGCGCGGACACGTACGGCGCGAAGCGCTGGATCATCCTCTTCGGCTTCTCGCTTCAGCCCGGCGAGTTCGTGAAGATCATGATCGCGATCTTCTTCGCGGGCTACCTGGTCATCCACCGGGATTCGCTGGCCCTGACGGGCCGGAAGTTCCTGGGCATGCGGCTGCCCCCGATGCGGCAGCTCGGCCCGATCGTCACGGTGTGGATCGTGTCCATGCTCGTCCTCGTCTTCGAGCGCGACCTGGGCACCTCGCTGATCTTCTTCGGCGTCTTCGTGGTGACGCTCTACGTGGCCACCGAGCGCACCAGCTGGATCGTGTGCGGTCTGCTCATGGCGGCGGTGGGCGCCTTCGCGGTGGGGTCGACCGAGCCGCACGTGAAGGCCCGCGTCGCGGCGTGGCTCAACCCGCTCTCCTACTACTGGGAGGTCCGCCCGCCGGGCGTCACCTCCAGCCAGTCGGCGCAGGCGCTGTTCAGCTTCGGCACCGGCGGCGTCTCGGGCACCGGCCTGGGGATGGGCCACCCCGAGCTGATCGGGTTCGCGGGCCGCAGCGACTTCATCCTGACGACGGTCGGCGAGGAACTGGGCCTGGCCGGCGTCATGGCCGTCCTGGTCCTCTACGCCCTCCTCGCGCAGCGGGGCCTGCGGATGGCGCTGGCCGCGCGGGACCCGTTCGGCAAGCTGCTCGCGGTCGGCCTCGCCTCGGCGCTGGCGCTCCAGGTCTTCGTGGTCGCGGGCGGCGTCACGGGGCTGATCCCCCTGACCGGCAAGGCCCTGCCCTTCCTGGCGAAGGGCGGCTCCTCCCTCCTGGCCAACTGGATCATGATCGCCCTTCTCCTCCGCATCAGCGACAGCGCGGAACGCCAACGCGAGGCCGACGCCCGGGGCCCGGCGGAAACGACCATCACCCCGGTGGTGGTGGCGGGTCGGTGAGGGGGCGGGGGCCCGGGGCGGGAACACCCGCCGGGAGCGGCTTACCCGCACGAAACGGCGACCAGAGCGCCCTGGAACGCACCCAGCCGCACCAGATCGCTACCCGCTCCTCATTTCTCGGCGTCCGGCGGCCGTCTTGGGCTGATTACCCGCACGAAACCGGCCGAACCGGTGTCACGATCGGCCGATGCTGCGAAGCGAGGAGCGGGCGCCCTTGTGGGTGAGGACGGCCCGGGTCTCGTCCGGGTCGGGCGCAAAGCTCCTGGTCGCGGGCCTCCAGGTCGCCGCCGGCCGTGTCGTGCTGCATCGCGACCCGACCGCCGGCCTGGAGCGTCAGTTCGTGTCGGCCACGGAGGTGAGCGCCTTCAGGGTGGTGTCCAACCAGTGCAGCTCGGTGCGGCTGGTGGCACGGGCGATGGTCAGCAAACCCTGGCGGAAGGGGTCGTCGAACTCCTCGGCACCGAGCGGGCGTTCACCCTCGTAGAAGAAGCTGCTCGGCTCCTGGAGGAAGGCCAGGCGGCGGCGGAGGACCGCCGCTTGCCGGTCGGGGTCCTCCAGGTGGCCCAGGAAGGCCAGGACGGTGAACCAGTGGTTCTCGTCGCTGATCTCGACGCCGTCGGCCTCACGCAGGCGTCGGCGCAGGTCGTCCCGGCCCGCGCCGGTCAGGGTGAGGACGTGTCGGGGCGCCGCCCGGGCGCCGGGCTCGGTCTGCCGGCTCAGCAGCCCGGCCTTCTCCAGTCGCTTGATGGCCGGATAGAGCGTGCCGTCGGCGATCGGCCGGACATGGCCGGTGAGATGCGCGACGCGCCGCTTCAGCTCGTAGCCGTGCAGCGGCTGCTCGTACAGGAAGCCCAGGATCGCCAGTTCCAACACCACGCCATCATGCCTCACCACCCTCTATATATCGGCGCCGATGTATAGTCTCGGCGATGCTTTCGGATGGATGGAGGAGGAGTCGTGCGTGACGCTCAGGTGACCCCCGAAGGGGCGCGAATCCGCTGGGTGGAGATGCCCGGAGACCCCCGCCGCGCCACCCGCGTCTACCTGCACGGGCTCGGCGCCTCCGCCGCGCCGTACTTCGCGGCCTCCGCCGCGCACCCCGCCCTGGCCGGCCACCGCTCGCTGCTGGTCGACCTGCTGGGCTTCGGCATCAGCGACCGCCCCACCGACTTCGCCTACACCCTGGAGGACCATGCCGACACCGTGGCGGCGGCCCTGGAGGCGGCCGAGGTCCAGACGGCGGACGTCATCGGGCACAGCATGGGCGGCGCGGTGGCCATCGTGCTGGCCGCCCGCCACCCGCACCTGGTCGGCCGGCTCGTCCTGGTCGACGCCGCCCTCGACCCGGTGCCCATAGCTCACGGCCTGCCCGGAGCGAGCGGCATCGCCGCCTATACGGAGGAGGAGTTCCTGGTCGGCGGGTGGCGCCGGGTTCGCGAGAACGCCGGGCCGCACTGGTGGTCCACCATGCGGCTGGCCGGGCGCGAGGCGCTGTACCGCAGCGCGACGCACCGGGCCCTCGGCACCGAGCCCGCCCTGCGCGACACGCTGCTGGCCCTGCCGATCCCGCGCGCCTACCTGCGGCCGGAGGCCGACCAGCCGCTTCCCGGCGCGCAGGAACTCGCCGAAGCGGGAGTCGAGGTGGTGTCGATCCCGGACTGCGGGCACAACATCATGCTGGACAACCCGGAAGCCTTCGCCCGGGCCACCGCCCACGCCCTGCGTGAGACCTGAGAGCGCGTTACAGGCAGGAGCACGCGCGCCGGGACCGACGCCGGTGCGGCTCCGACCGCCGCGCGATCATCCGCGCCCGGCTGCCGTGCAGGGTGGTCCGGTCACCCTTTCGCGGGGGTGAGGGGCGAGGGGGAAAGCGGGCCCGGGGACCGTTATACGTAGTCCTCCAGGCGGGCGATCTTGTAGCCCTGCTGCTGGATGTGCTGGAGCATGCGGGTGGTCATCTGGGTTTCCGTCGTGCCCTTGAGTTCCGAGGGGCCGCGGAAGTGGGCCAGGATGATGTCGCCCGGCTTGAAGGCGGAGCCTTCGCTGTACTGGAAGTCGTTGATCTGCATCGACTCACGCCACAGGAAGACCGAGGAGATCCCGCACTCGGAGGCTGCCTTGAGGGTGTCGTCGTTGTAGTTGCCGTACGGCGGCCGGAAGGCGGTCGGGCGCTTGCCGAAGCGCTTCTCCAGGCGGTCCTGCTGCCCGCAGATCTCCTTCTTCTGCGCCGCGAAGGGCAGCGTGCGCAGGTTCGGGTGGGTCAGCGTGTGGTTGTTGATCGTGCTGCCCGAGCCGTTGTCGCGGAGCTTCTCGAAGTACGAGTAGTCCGCCGACGCGATGTTGTCGGTCAGGAACATGCTGATCGGCAGCTTCAGATCGGCCGCCATCTTCAGGAACTCCGGGTCCTTCTCGGCTCCGTCGTCGAAGGTCAGGAAGACGACCTTGTCCGTCGCCGGGACGGGTATTCGGTCCAGGACGACCGGCTTCCCCGGTGCCGCCTTGGGGAGTTGGGGCTTCTGCGCGGGCTTGGGGGCGTACTGGAGGGGGGCGGTCAGACCCCACTTCTTGTACGCCTCGTCCGCCGGCGTCCCCGCCGACGCGGAGGCCCCGGGGGCCGCGGAGGGCCGCGCCGACGGGGAGGCCGAGGCCGTCCCCGTCTCCGTCGCGGTCTTGCGGCCCAGTCTCTCGATGGGATCCACGCTGTTCCCGCACCCCGTCAGGGACAGCGCGAGCGCGCCGGCCGTCAGCGTCCCGGCTACGAACCGGCGCGCGTACTTCACAGGTAATCCTCCAGCCGAGCCACGGCGTACCCCTTGTCCGTGACGGTCTTCATGACATGACGGATCATGTCAGGCATCGTGCCCTTCCAGTCCTCCCGGCCCCGGAAGTGGGTCAGGATGATGTCACCGGGGTGGAGGTCCCTGTCCCATTCGCGGTAGTCCATCCGGTTCACGAAGGCCTCCGCGTTCCACAGCGGTACCGCCTTGATGCCGCAGGACTTGGCCGCGCGCAGCGTGTCCTGGTTGTAGTTGCCGTACGGCGGCCGGAAGAGGGTCGGGCGCTTGCCGAACTGCTTCTGGATGGTGTCCTGTTGGCCGCAGATCTCCTCGCGCTGCTGTTCGTAGGAGAGCGCGGGCATGTAGCGGTGGTTCAGGGTGTGGTTGTTCAGGGTGACGCCCGCGTCCTGCATCCCCTTGAAGTAGGGGTAGTTGTCGCGGACGAGGTAGTCGCTGAGGAACGCCGTGTACGGGATCTTCAGCTCCTGCATCATCCTGACGAACTCGGGGTCCTTCTCCGCGCCGTCGTCGATGGTCAGGAAGACGACCTTGTCCTCCGTCGGGACGGTGGTGAAGACCGGCGGGAGCTCGTCCTGGTCCTCGACCTCGAAGCCCTCCCGGGTGGTGATCTCGGGCTTCGTCTTCGGCGCGGCCGGGGCCATGAGGGGCGTCTTGAGCAGGCCCCACTTCTTCGCGGCGGCGACCCGGGCCTGCTGGGCGGCCTTGAGCTGCTCGGCGGAGTTGGCGAGGGCGCCCGCCGCTCCGGGGCCCGCTTCGCCGGCCTTGGTCTTGGCCGGCGCCGCCCGGTCCGCGGCCCCGCAGCCCGTGCCCAGGGCGGCGACGAGCAGCGCCGCCACCGCGACCCCGTACCGGCCGCGCGGACGGACCGCGGACCGGTGACCATACTGCGCAGTATTTCCCTTTTGTCGTACTAGCTGCATAGCAGCGGATCCTTACACCGCGCAGCGCCCCTCGGCAGCCGACACCACGGCCGGAGGCCGCCCTTCCCCCGGCTGGCCGACAATGGGACGGTGACCCCCGAAGACTTCGCCGCGCTCCTCACCCCCGAGGGCCGCGCGCTCCTCGACTCCCTCCGTGACTACGACCCCGGCCAGGAGCTCGCCGTCGCCACCCGGCTGCGCCGCGAGCACCCCGCCCCGCTGGTGTCGGCGGCGCTCGGGCAGGCCCGCCTGCGGCAGCGGGCGGTGGCGAAGTTCGGGGCCGAGGACGCGTTCCGGATGTACTTCACGCCCGGCGGCGGCGAGATGGCCACCCGCGCCTCGGTGGCCTCGTACCGCGCCGGGCGGCTCGCGGCGCTGGGCGTACGGAGCGTCGCGGACCTGTGCTGCGGGATCGGCGGGGACGCCCTGGCGCTGGCCAGGCTCGGGATCCGGGTGCTGGCGGTGGACCTCGACCCGCTGACGGTGGCCGTCGCCCGGGCCAATGCCGAGGCGCTGGGGCTGGCGGACCTGATCGAGGTGCGCGAGGCCGATGTGACGGAGGTCGACGCGTCCTCGTACGAGGCCGTCTTCATCGACCCGGCGCGCCGTGGCGGCCGTGGGCGGATCTTCGACCCGGAGTCGTACTCGCCGCCGCTGTCCTGGGCCGTGGAGGCCGCCCGGGCCGCGAAACACGCCGCCATCAAGATCGCCCCCGGGATCCCGCACGAGGCGGTCCCCGCGGAGGCCGAGGCCGAGTGGATCTCCGACCACGGGGACGTGAAGGAGGCCGTGCTGTGGTTCGGCACCGCCCCGGGCACGATCCGCGCCACCCTGCTGCCCGGGCCCCGCGAGCTGCTGACCGCCGATCCGCTGCCGGATCCGGAGGCGGGCCCGGTGGGCCGCTACCTCTACGAGCCCGACGGGGCCGTGATCCGCGCGCACCTCGTCGCCGAGGTGGCCGCACGGCTGGACGGCCGGCTCATCGACCCGACCATCGCCTACGTCACCGCCGACGAGCTGCGCCCGACGCCGTACGCGACCGCGTACGAGATCACGGACGTACTGCCCTTCGGGCTGAAGAAGCTCAAGGCGCTGCTGCGCGAGCGCGAGGTCGGGATCCTGACGGTGAAGAAGCGGGGTTCGGCGATCGAGCCGGAGGAGCTCCGCAAGAAGGTGAAGCCGCAGGGTCCGAACGCGGCGACGGTCTTCCTCACCCGGGTGGGCGGCGCCCCGTCGATGCTGATCGGGTCACCCGCCACCCAGCCGGCCGGCTAGCCCGCCACGTCCGACAGGACCGGCCGGCGGCGGGCGGCCGCCGGGGCGGGGCGGCCGGCGCGGGCCGCCCAGCGGAGGTGGGTGGCCGCCTTGGCCGCGCCCAGCAGCCCCGTGATCCACAGGATCATGCCGAGCCCCACGAAGCCGACGACCTCCCCGTACGCCGTCGCCCCGGGCCGTACCCCGGCCGCCGCCGCGAAGGCCGTCCAGAGCCCGCAGGCGCCCAGGGCCAGGGAGGCGCCCAGCCACACCAGGCTGCGCACCGGCGCCCGCAGGGCGGGGTCGACGACGGGCTCGCGCCCGGCCTCGACCCAGCCGCACAGCAGCTCGTGCTCGCGCCGCTCGCGCCGGGCGCCCCGTACGAACCAGATCCCGGCGGGCACCAGCACGCCCACCGCGGTCGCGGCGAAGACGGCCCCGAACAGGGACTCCACGGGGTCGGCGGCCTCGAAGGAGGTCACGGCCAGGCCGACGAACGCCCAGCCGAGCGCGAAGGCCGCCGCCACCGCCCAGAGCAGGGCCAGCCGGCCCAGGCCCAGGCCGCGCCGGCTCAGGTCGGCGAGGAAGCGCGCGCGGTCGGCCCGTACGACGGTCTCGTCCAGCCACTCGCGCAGGTGCGCGGGCGGCGGCGGGGGCGGGAGCTCACGGCCAGTCATGCGCATGACCGTAGCCCCGGCCGCTCCAGCCCCGCTCGACGCGCGCCTCAGCCGCCGCTGACCTCGACCGACTCGAACCGCCAGCGGTGCACGGCGCGGGTGATCAGGTCCGCGGCCGGCTCGGGCAGTTCGGGCAGCTCCGCGGCGAGTCCCTCGGGGGCCTCCCACCAGGTGATGACGAGGACCCGGTCCTGGGCGGCCCGCAGGATCTCGCGGCGCACCGGTTCCCGGGCCAGGACCTGGGCGCGGGCCCACTCCAGCAGCTCGTTGCCGCGGCCGGTGGCGGCCCGCGCCTCCCACATCAGGGCGACGGTGCTCACGAGTACAGGTTGTCCTTGCTCAGCTCGTGCACGTGGTCGTGATCGTGGCCGTGCCCGTGGCTGTGCCCGTGGCCGCCCCCGTGGCCGTCGCCGCCCTCGTGCTCGTGTTCGTGCTCGTGTTCGTGGGACGTTCCCGGCACGTGCGGATCCGTCACCGGCAACGAGGAGTCGGCGGACAGGTCCCAGTCGGAGGCCGGCCGGTTGCGCTTGACCATCTCCGCGCCCAGCGCCGCGACCATCGCGCCGTTGTCCGTGCACAGCTTCGGCCGCGGCACCCGCAGGATGATCCCGGCGGCGTCGCAGCGCTCCTGGGCGAGCGAGCGCAGCCGCGAGTTGGCGGCGACGCCGCCGCCGATCATCAGGTGGTCCACGCCCTCGTCCTTGCACGCGCGGATCGCCTTGCGCGTCAGCACGTCCACCACGGCCTCCTGGAAGGACGCCGCCACGTCGCGCACCGGCACCTCCTCGCCCGCCTTGCGCTTGGCCTCGATCCAGCGGGCCACCGCCGTCTTGAGGCCGGAGAAGGAGAAGTCGTACGCCGCGTCGCGCGGCCCCGTCAGCCCGCGCGGGAAGTTGATCGCCTTGGGGTCGCCCTCGCGCGCGAGCCGGTCGATGACCGGGCCGCCGGGGAAGCCCAGCTGGAGCACCCGGGCGATCTTGTCGAAGGCCTCGCCCGCCGCGTCGTCGATGGTCGCGCCGAGCGGCCGGACGTCACTGGTGATGTCGGGGGCGAGCAGCAGCGAGGAGTGCCCGCCGGACACGAGCAGGGCCATGGTCGGCTCCGGCAGCGGCCCGTGTTCCAGCTGGTCGACGCAGATGTGCGAGGCCAGGTGGTTGACCCCGTAGAGCGGCTTGCCCAGCGCGTAGGCGTACGCCTTCGCCGCCGAGACGCCCACCAGCAGCGCCCCCGCGAGGCCCGGACCGGCCGTGACGGCGATGCCGTCGAGGTCGCGGGCGCTGACCCCGGCCTCCTTCAGGGCGCGTTCGATGGTCGGGACCATCGCCTCCAGGTGGGCCCGGGAGGCCACCTCGGGCACGACCCCGCCGAAGCGGGCGTGCTCGTCGACGCTCGACGCGATCGCGTCCGCGAGCAGGGTGGTGCCGCGGACGACGCCGACGCCGGTCTCGTCGCAAGAGGTCTCGATGCCGAGGACGAGAGGTTCGTCAGCCATGGGTCTCACTGCTCTCAGGGTGCTCAGGGTGCTCAGGGTCGGTCTTCGTCTGTGCGGGGTCGGTCAGGCGCATCACGAGCGCGTCGACGTTGCCCGGCTGGTAGTAGCCGCGCCGGAATCCGATCGGCTCGAAGCCGAAGCGCTCGTAGAGCCGCTGGGCGCGGGTGTTGTCCACCCGGACCTCCAGCAGCACCTCGGCGCACTCGAAGTCGGTCGCGGCGCGCAGCAGTTCGGTCAGCAGCCGGGCGCCGAGTCCGGTGCCCCACTGGTCGCGGGCCGCCGCGATGGTCTGTACGTCGCCCAGGTCGCCGGCGGAGGCGAGCCCCGCGTAGCCGACTATCCGGCCGTCGGAGGGGTCTTCCGCGACGACGTAGCGGCGGGTGGCCCGCGGTCCGCGCGCGTGGGTCAGCTCGGACCAGAACATCCCGGCGGACCAGGCGTCGTCGGGGAAGAGCTCGTGCTCCAGCTCCAGCACCGGCTCGATGTCCCACCAGCGCATTTCCCGGAGCACCGCGGTCACGGCCGTCACTGCGGGGTGACCACCTTGTAGTTCTTGGGGACCTGCGCGTCGGGCCGGCGCAGGTAGAGGGGCGTCGGCGGCAGGAACGTCCCGCCCTGCGCGAGCCGCTCGGCCGCGAGGGCCGCCAGGGCCGCCGCCGACTGGTGCACGGGGCCGCGCGCGTCGGGGAACACCTCGGGGTAGAGCTGCGCGCCCTGGCCGACGGCGGGGAGGCCCGCCACGCGCTCGGCGATGTCGGCGGGGCGGTCGACGGCGGGCTCGCCGGTCCGGGTGCGGGGGTCCTCGTAGCGCGCCCAGTAGACCTCCTTGCGCCGCGCGTCGGTGGCGACGGTGAAGGGGCCCTCGATCCCGGCGGCGCCCGCGGCGTAGGCGAGGCCGTCGAGGGTGCACAGGCCGTGCACGGGGACGCCGAGGACGGAGGCGAAGGTGGAGGCGGTGACCAGGCCGACGCGCAGTCCCGTGTAGGGGCCGGGGCCGACGCCGACGACGATGCCGGTGACGGCTTCGAGCTTCACCCCGGCCTCGGCGAGGACCGCCTCGACGGAGGGCAGCAGGAGCTCCCCGTGGCGGCGGGCGTCGACCTGGTTCGACTCGGCGAGGACGGCCTCCCCGTCGTGCAGGGCGACGGTGACGGCGGGCGTGGCGGTATCTACGGCAAGCAAGAGCACGCGAACAGCCTACGACTCCCGGGCCCCGGGGCCTTGCGGCCGGTCACGGCGGAGCCCGGCTGCTACCTTTCGACCGGGGACACGACCGGGGGCCCACCCCCGGGTCGACGGCGCAGGCGCAAAGAGGTGGAGCAAGGTGGCACGCAGCAGCTCGGGAATCGTGGCCGGGCTCACCGTCGCGGCGCTCGCCGCGATCGGCTTCCTCGGCTGGCAGGCCTCGGCGACCGCGCCGGCGCACCCCGCGAAGGCGGCTCCGCAGGCCCCCGCCGCGCCGCAGAACCAGCCCCCGGCCAAGCAGGACCCGGCGAAGCCCGTGGCGGTGCCCGCCGATTCGGGCACCGGGATGCGGGTCGTGTACTCGGTGTCCCAGAAGCGGGTGTGGCTGGTCGCGGAGGACGGCCGGGACCCCAGGTCGTTCACGGTGACGCCGAGCACGGTGCACCCGGCGCCCGGCAGCTACGTGGTCGGCTCGCGGTCGGGCACGGTCACGGGCACGGACGGGGTGCCGATCGAGCACGTCGTGCGGTTCGCCAGCACGGACGGCATCGCGATCGGCTTCAGCGCGCGCGTGGACGGCTCGATGCCGGCGCCGGACCCCGCGAAGAAGGCCGGCGGCATCCGGATGACCCGCGCCGACGGTGACGCGATGTGGGCGTTCGCGACGATCAGCTCGAAGGTCGTCGTCGTTCCCTGACGCCGCTCAGGGCGCGGCGCACCGCCCCGCCCCGCGCACCACGCCCCGCCGACCCGTCCGGGGATTCACCCGAACGGGGTCTTTCAGGCCGCTTCCGACTCCGGGGCGGCCTGTTGTGCGTGCGGCCCGGCGGGTGCCGCCCCGCCCTGCGGTGCGGGGTCCCGGTCCGCCCGTCCGGGCGGCGTCGACACCGCCGTGGCGGCCACGCCCGCCGCGAGCAGGGCCCGCATGGACACGACGGGCGCTCGCTCTGCTCCTGCTGCCGACATGGCTGCCTCCTGAGACCCCGGGACGCTGTACTTAGGTAGACCTAACCAACGCTCGGTACCATGTCATCACGCGGCCCCACACCTGCGCAATATCTTCCCGACGGCTTGTCGGTACGTCGTGGGCGCAGCGCCGGTCCACAGGGGGCGGGCGAGGGGGGCTTACGGCGTCGCGCCTACCGTCCGGCCGCCCCGGTGAGTGCCGCGAGCTCCGCGCCGGACCAGCGCGCCCCGACGCCGCGCAGCGCGACCTCGCGCACGTCGTCCAGGACCTCCTCGTGGCCCACGGCCCGGCCGATCACCACGTGCAGGCGGTCGTCGGAGAGTTCCTCCACCTTGCCGTCGCCCCACTCCACGACGACCACGGACTCGGGCAGCGAGACGTCGAGGTCCAGGTCCTCCATCTCCTCCAGCCCGCCGCCGAGCCGGTAGGCGTCCACGTGCACCAGCGGCGGTCCGTCGCCCAGGGACGGGTGCACCCGGGCGATCACGAAGGTCGGCGAGGTCACGGCCCCGCGCACGCCCAGCCCCTCCCCCAGGCCCCGGGTCAGGGTGGTCTTGCCCGCGCCGAGCTCCCCGGTCAGCAGGACGAGGTCGCCGGGGCGCAGCAGCCCCGCGATCCTGCGGCCCAGCTCCTGCATGGAGGCGGGCGAGTCGACGGTGACGATGGTTTCGGCGGCGGCCTCGGCCAGGGCCTCAGCCGCCGGGCTGCGCGGTGCTTCCCGCGGTACTTCTTCCATGCGCCCCAACGTTAGTCGGTGCGGGGACGGCTCCGGTGCGCGCCAGGAGGTCGGTCAGCAGGCCGGTCACGATGTCCGGGCGCTCCAGCATCATCAGGTGCCCGGTGTTCTCCAGCACGACCAGGTCGGCGGCCGGCAGCGCCTCCTTGATCGACACGCTGTGCTCCGCGGGGATGATCATGTCCCGGTCCCCGGCGATGACGGTGACCGGGATGTCCGCGAACCGCTGGAGGGCTTCGGTCTTGTCGTGGGCCTGGAAGGCCGGGTAGAACTCGGCGACCACGTCGATCGGGGTCGCCTCGATCAGCCGCTCGGCGAAGCGGGCCACGCCCGGATCCACGTCCCGCGAGCCGAACGAGTACATCTTGATCATCCCGGCGAAGAGGTCGGCGGTGGCCCCGCGGGCCTTCTCCACCAGCTCCACCTGGGAGCCGAGGGCCCTGAGCACGCCGGGCAGGATCCTGCGCACCGCGCCCTGCCCCACGGAGGGCAGCCCGTACGTCACCTGGTCGAGCCGTCCGCTGGAGGTGCCCACCAGGGCCACCCCGGTCACCCGGTCGCGCACCAGCTCCGGGAACTGCTCGGCGAGGGCCATGACGGTCATCCCGCCCATGGAGTGGCCGACGAGGACCAGCGGGCCCTCGGGCGCGGTGGCGTCGATGACGGCCTTGAGGTCGCGGCCCAGCGCTTCGATGGTCACCGGCTCGCCGTCGGCCTGGGCCAGGCCCCGGGCGCTGCGGCCGTGGCTGCGCTGGTCCCAGTAGACGGCCCGGACGACCCCGCGCAGCGCGGCGCGCTGGAAGTGCCAGGAGTCCTGGCCCAGGCAGTAGCCGTGGCAGAAGACGACGGTGGTCCCGGCGGTGGGGGACGAGCGGCGCAGGCGGCGCTTCTTGCCGGCCGGCTCGGGCGGCAGCTCGTCGGTCTCGTAGTAGAGCTCGGTGCCGTCCTCGGCCCGGCAGGCGCCCTCGGTCCCGCGCAGGGAGCCGTAGTCCCCGGCGGCGTCGAGCGCCAGCCGGGCCTTCATGCGGATGCCCCGTCCCACGGTGATCCTTTCGACCGCGACACCGGCCGCGGCGCCCGCCGCTATGACACCGATGGCGGCGCCGGCCCAGCCGGCCTTGCGCCAGTTTTCGCTCACGACGTCGCCGTCCTCACTCAGCCGCCCAGGTACACCCGGGGCACCCGACCTCCGATACGGGTGACGATCTCATACGCGATCGTGTGTGCCGCTTGAGCCCAGTCCTCGGCGGTGGGTTCGCCGCGCTCCGCGTCGCCGAAAACGACGGCCTCGTCGCCGGGCTCGGCGAGGTCCTCGCCGAGGTCGACGACGAACTGGTCCATGGCGATCCGGCCCGCGGCCCGGCGGACCTTGCCGCCGACGAGCACCGGCCCGCGGCCGGAGGCGCAGCGCGGCAGGCCGTCCGCGTAACCGGCGGGGACCAGCGCGAGGTGCGTCTCGGCCTCGGTGACGTAGTGGTGGCCGTAGCTCACGCCGTGCCCGGCGGGGACGGACTTGACCAGGGCGAGCGAGGCCTTGAGTCGCATGGCGGGACGCAGTCCGAGCTGGGCGGGGGTGCCGAGCTCGGGGGCGGGCGAGACGCCGTAGACGGCCAGGCCGGTGCGGACGAGGTCGTAGTGGCTCTCGGGGAGGGTGAGGGTGGCGGGCGAGTTGGCGATGTGCCGGACCTCGGGGTCGACCCCTTCCTTCTCCGCGTAGGCGAGCATGTCGCGGAAGGCTTCGAGCTGGAGCCGGATGGAGGGGTGGCCGGGCTCGTCGGCGCAGGCGAAGTGCGACCAGACGCCGGTGACCTGGACGGTTCCTTCGGCCTGCGCGGCGACGGCCGCGCCGACGAGCTCCGCCCAGTCGGCGGGCTGGCAGCCGTTGCGGCCGAGGCCGGTGTCGGCCTTGAGCTGGATCCGGGCGGTGCGGCCGGCCGCGCGGGCGGCCTCCCGTACCTCGTCCAGGGCCCACATTCCGCTGACCGACACGTCGATGTCGGCCTCGATGGCCTCCCGCCAGGGGCCGCCGGGGGTCCAGAGCCAGCACATGACGCGCCCCTCGATGCCGGCGGCGCGCAGGGCGAGCGCCTCCTCGGGGGTGGCGGTACCGAGCCAGGTGGCGCCGGCCTCCTGGGCGGCACGGGCGCAGGGGACGGCCCCGTGCCCGTAGGCGTTCGACTTGACGACGGCCATGAGCTGGGCCCGGGGCGCCCGTGCGCGCAGGGCGCGCACGTTCTCCCGTACCGCGTCAAGATCGATCTCGGCGTACACGCGCATCGGAGTCTCGTTCATCGCCCACAGTCTCTCAGAACCCCCGCCCCGCCCCGATCTCCACCCGCCCGGCCGCGCCGGACCGGCCCCGGCCGGACCCGCTTCCCGGGGTCAGGAGATGACGTCGCGCCACGCCGCCGGAAGGGCGGCGGCCACCTCCTGCGCCACCACCGGCGCCCCGTCGGCGGCCAGCCGCCCGGCCAGCCCGTGCAGGTACGCCGCCACCGACCCGGCGTCGGCCCCCGGCAGCCCGCCCGCCAGCAGGGCCCCGGCCAGGCCGGACAGCACGTCCCCGCTCCCGGCGGTGGCCAGCCACGGGGTCCCGGTCGGGTTGACCCGTACCGCTCCGCCCCCGGCGGGGGCGACCAGCGTCGTCGACCCCTTCAGCAGCACGGCCGCCCCGTACCGCTCCGCCAGCTCCCGTACGGCGGCCAGCCGCCCGGCCTCGACCGACTCCCTCGGCACCCCCAGCAGCGCCGCCGCCTCGCCCGCGTGCGGGGTCAGCAGGGTCGCGGCCCGGCGCCCCCGCACCACCTCGGGGTCCAGTCCGCGCAGCCCGTCCGCGTCCACCAGCACCGGCACGTCCCGGTCGGCCAGCGCCCGGCCGACCTCCGCGGCCCGCCCGGCCCCGATCCCCGGCCCGACCACCCAGGCCTGCACCCGGCCCCGCCCGACCAGCACCTCCGGGTACCGCGCGAGCACGGCGTCCGCCGCCGGGCCCACGTACCGCACCGCGCCCGCACCGCCCCGCAGCGCCCCCGCGACGGCCAGGACCGCCGCGCCCGGGTACTGCTCCGACCCGGCGACGACCCCGACCACGCCTCGCCGGTACTTGTCGCTCGACGCCGTCGGCACCGGCAGCAGCCGCGCCACGTCGGCGTGCTGGAGGGCCTCCAGCACGGGCTCCGCGAGGTCCAGCCCGATGTCGACCAGCCGCACCGCGCCCACCCGCGAGGCCCCGGGGTCGACGAGCAGCCCCGGCTTGTACGCGCCGAAGGTCACCGTCACGTCGGCCGTCACCGCGGGCCCGGTCACCTCCCCGGTGTCCGCGTCGACCCCGCTCGGCAGGTCCACGGCGACCACGAGCGCGTCCGCCCGGACCCGCTCCGCCAGCGCGGCCGCCGCCGGGCGCAGCCCGCCCCGGCCGCCGATCCCGAGGAGCCCGTCCAGGACGAGGTCCGCCCGTCGCGGGACGGACGCCTCGACCCGGCCCCCGGCGGCCCGCAGCGCGGCGAGCCCGCCGGGGTGGATCCGCTGCGGGTCCATCGGGACCGCCGTCACCCGGGCCCCGCGCCGCGCCAGCCGCGCTCCCGCGTACAGGGCGTCGCCGCCGTTGTCCCCGGGGCCGGCCAGCACCACGACGCGGGAGCCGTACACCCGCCCCAGCAGTCCCGCGCACACGGCGGCCAGCCCGGCCGCGGCCCGCGCCATCAGGGCGCCTTCCGGCAGCCGGGCCATCAGCTCGCGCTCGGCGGCCCGTACGGTCTCCACGCTGTAAGCAGTACGCATGGCACCAGCGTGCCCGAAGGCCGGTCCCGGAGGCCTACTTCTCGGCGATCACCACGGCGGACGCGATCCCGGCGTCATGGCTCAGCGAGATGTGCCAGGACTTCACACCGAGCTCCTTCGCCCGCGCCTCGACCGTCCCCGACACCCGCAGCCGGGGCTGCCCCGACTCCTCCACGTACACCTCGGCGTCGGTCCACAGCAGCCCGCCGGGCGCGCCGAGCGCCTTGGCGAGGGCCTCCTTGGCCGCGAACCGGGCGGCGAGCGAGGCGGTCCCGCGCCGCTCGCCGCCCGGCAGCGTCAGCTCGGAGTCGAGGAAGAGCCGCCGCGCCAGGTTCGGCGTCCGCTCCAGGGCCGCGCCGAACCGCTCGATCTCCGCAACGTCAATCCCCACACCGACGATCACAACAGCCCCATCTACTCCACGGTCACGGACTTTGCGAGGTTACGCGGCTGGTCCACCTCGTTGCCCCGCGCCGTCGCCAGCTCGCACGCGAACACCTGCAGCGGCACCGTCGCCACCAGCGGCTGGAGCAGCGTCGGGGTCGCCGGGATGCGGATCAGGTGATCGGCGTACGGGACCACCGCCTCGTCGCCCTCCTCGGCGATCACGATGGTCCGCGCCCCGCGCGCCCGGATCTCCTGGATGTTCGAGACGATCTTGTCGTGCAGGACCGAGCGCCCGCGCGGGGACGGTACGACCACCACCACCGGCAGGTCCTCCTCGATCAGCGCGATCGGACCGTGCTTGAGCTCGCCCGCCGCGAAGCCCTCGGCGTGCATGTACGCCAGCTCCTTGAGCTTGAGCGCGCCCTCCAGCGCCACCGGGTAGCCGACGTGCCGCCCGAGGAACAGCACGGTGTCCTTGTCGGCCAGCGAGCGCGCGAGCCGCCGTACGGGCTCCATCGTCTCCAGCACCGTGTCCACCGCGCCGGCGATGTCCGACAGCTCGCGGATCACGGCCTCGATCTCGTCGCCCCACTTGGTGCCCCGCACCTGCCCGAGGTACAGCGCGACCAGGTAGCAGGCGACCAGCTGCGTCAGGAACGCCTTCGTGGAGGCGACGGCCACCTCGGGGCCGGCGTGCGTGTACAGCACGGCGTCCGACTCGCGCGGGATCGTCGATCCGTTGGTGTTGCAGACGGCCAGCACCTTCGCCCCCTGCTCACGGGCGTGGCGCAGCGCCATCAGGGTGTCCATGGTCTCGCCGGACTGCGAGATCGCGATCACCAGCGTGCGCTGGTCGAGGATCGGGTCGCGGTAGCGGAACTCGCTGGCGAGCTCCGTCTCGCAGGGGATGCGGGTCCAGTGCTCGATGGCCAGCTTCGCGATCATGCCCGCGTGGTACGCCGTACCGCACGCCACGATCACGACCTTGTCGACCTCGCGGAGCACCGCGGCGGGGATGCGCACCTCGTCCAGGGTCAGCAGGCCGCTCGCGTCGATCCGGCCGAGGAGGGTGTCGGCGACGGCCTTGGGCTGCTCGGCGATCTCCTTGAGCATGAAGTAGTCGTAGCCCCCCTTCTCGGCCGCCGAGGCGTCCCAGTCCACGTGGTACGCGCGCACGTCCGCCGGCGCCCCGTGGAAGTCCGTCACCGTGACCTCGTCGCGGCGCAGTTCGACGACCTGGTCCTGCCCCAGTTCGATCGCGGAGCGGGTGTGGGCGATGAAGGCCGCCACGTCCGAGGCGAGGAAGTTCTCGCCCTCCCCCACGCCGACCACCAGGGGGGAGTTGCGGCGGGCGCCGACCACCACGTCCGGCTCGTCGGCGTGGACCGCGACGAGGGTGAACGCGCCCTCCAGGCGCCGGCACACCTGCCGCATCGCCTCGGCCAGGCCGCCCCCGGTGGCCGAGAACCGTTCGGCGAGCAGGTGCGCGACCACCTCGGTGTCCGTCTCGGACTCCAGCCGGTGCCCGCGCCCGGCCAGTTCGGCGCGCAGGGCGGCGAAGTTCTCGATGATGCCGTTGTGCACGACGGCCACCCGGCCGGAGTTGTCCAGGTGGGGATGGGCGTTGACGTCGGTGGGCCCGCCGTGGGTCGCCCACCGGGTGTGCCCCAGTCCGGTGGAGCCGGCCGGCAGCGGGTGTCCGACGAGCTCCTTCTCCAGGTTGACCAGTTTCCCGGCCTTCTTGGCGTTGGCGAGCTCGCCGTCGGCGAGCACCGCGATGCCCGCCGAGTCGTAGCCCCGGTACTCCAGCCGCTTCAGTCCGGCGATGACCACATCGAGCGCAGACTGCGCTCCCACGTAACCCACAATTCCGCACATAGGCCGCAGCGTACGCGCTGGCCGGCCGTCTGCCCCGTACCCGAACAAGACGAAAACCCCGCCCGGCGGATCGCCGGAGCGGGGTTGACGTACGGGGGCTGCGGGTCAGCCGAGCTTCTTGACCTGAGCGTCGATCAGGGCCGTCGGGGAATCGGCCTTGCCCAGCAGGCTGATCGAGCTGAAGGAGGCGATCGTGCCGCCCTTGCGCGCCATGACGAGGAGCAGGGTGCCCTTGTCGCCGCCCTCCATGTCGACGGTGAGGCTCAGGCTGACCGCCTCGTCGCCGGCGGTGACGGCCGGGCCCGCGGCCACGCTCTCGTACTTGGTGGTCTCGCCCTCCGAGGTGGAGGAGAACCCGCCCGCGCAGATCTGCCCGGCGGTCTTGAAGGCCGCGAGGGTCTCCTGCGCGCCCTGGCCGTCGTAGGAGGACAGACCGGTCAGGGTCGCGGTGGTGCCGAGGGCGTTCTTGACCGCTTCCAGCTTCTCCTCGGGCGAGGCGCCGGCCGCCGGCTCCTTCGGCTTGGCGCCCAGCGTCGTACGGGCGACACCGGTCGGCTTGCCGATCTTCTGCAGGGCCTGGGTCTGCACCAGGACCTTGCAGGCGGGCTTGTCGGTGGTGACCTGGTTCTCGTCGACCTTGGACAGCTTCGCGGCGGCCTGGGCGTTGATCACGTAGTCGGGGACCTCCGCCTGCGTGACCAGCAGGCCGGTCAGCTCCGCGTCCGTCCTGCCCTTCGCGGCGGGCGCGCTGGGCGCGGACGGCCGCGGGTCGGGCTTGGCGTCGCCCTTGGTGTCGGCCTTGTCGGAGCCACAGGCGGTGGCGAGCAGGACCAGGGACACCGCGGAAGCGGTCAGGACGGTACGACGGACAAGGGTGCTGCGCACGAAGGATCCCCCCGGGGAAAAAGAACACCGCACGCACACGGAACGGCGTCGCGGTAGCGATCAATCTACGACCCGGCGGAGCGCCCCGCCGGAGTTCCCGGCCCCACGGACCAATCGTGACCGGCATGAGACGGGACGGGATTGCGATCGATACCCGGACCCGTACAACCCCACCACCTGCGCCTTCGGCGGGGCCTTCGGCCACGTGACCGAGCCCACCACCCACGACCGGCCCGGAGCCCCGACAATGGCCCTGTGATCACTTCGCCGCCACGAAGCACGCCGGAGAGCGCAACGGAGCACCCCGACGGATCGGAGCACCCCGCGCACCCCGAACCCGCCGGGCACCCCGAACCCGCCGCGCACCCCACGCGCCGCCGGGGCCACGAGGCCTCCCCCTACGTCGACCTCACCCGCGCGGAGTGGAGCGCCCTGCGCGAGCGGACGCCGCTGCCCCTGACGGCCGAGGAGGTCGAGCGGCTGCGCGGCCTCGGCGACGTCATCGACCTCGACGAGGTCCGCGACGTCTACCTGCCGCTCTCCCGTCTGCTGAACCTGTACGTCGGCGCCACCAGCAACCTGCGCGGCACCCTGAACACCTTCCTCGGCGACGCCGGCAACGGCCACGGCGCCCAGCAGGGCACCCCGTTCGTCATAGGCGTCGCCGGCTCGGTGGCGGTGGGCAAGTCGACGGTGGCCCGCCTGCTCCAGGCCCTCCTCGCGCGCTGGCCCGAGCACCCCCGCGTCGAGCTGGTCACCACCGACGGGTTCCTGTACCCGATGAAGGAGCTCCAGCGGCGCGGCCTGACCGCCCGCAAGGGCTTCCCGGAGTCCTACGACCGCCGGGCGCTGACCCGTTTCGTCGCCGACATCAAGGCCGGCAAGGACGAGGTGACGGCCCCGGTCTACTCGCACCTGATCTACGACATCGTCCCGGGCGAGCAGCTCGTCGTACGCCGCCCGGACATCCTGATCGTCGAGGGACTGAACGTCCTCCAGCCGGCCCTGCCCGGCAAGGACGGCCGCACCCGCGTCGGTCTGGCCGACTACTTCGACTTCAGCGTGTACGTGGACGCCCGGCCGGAGGACATCGAGCGCTGGTACCTCAACCGCTTCCGGAAGCTGCGCGAGACCGCGTTCCAGAACCCCTTCTCCTACTTCCGCAAGTACACCCAGGTCTCCGAGGAGGAGGCCCTGGAGTACGCCCAGACGATGTGGCGGACCATCAACAAGCCCAACCTGCTGGAGAACGTGGCGCCCACCCGCGGGCGCGCCACCCTCGTCGTGCGCAAGGGCCCCGACCACAAGGTCCAGAAGCTGAGCCTGCGCAAGCTCTGACGTCACCCACTAGGGTGCGGCCATGCTGCACCTTCGGTTGATCACTCCGGCGGACCGGACCGAGGCCGTGGTCTCGGTCATCGAGTCGACGGTCGGCACCACCCACCTGGTCGTGCTGCCGGGCGCGGCCCGCGACCCCCGGGGCGATGTCGTGCTGTGCGATGTCGCCCGCGAGGCGGGGGACGAGCTGCTGCAGGAGCTCCAGGCCCTGGGCCTCGCGGAAGCCGGCTCGATCGCCGTCGAGAACATCGACCTGTCGCTGTCCCGGCGGGCCGATGCGGCCGAGGAGGAGGCCCCGGGCGAGGCCGCCGACGCGGTGCTGTGGGAGCAGCTGACCGAGGCCACCCACGAGGAGTCCACACTCACCATCACGTACGTCGCGTTCATGGTCCTCGCGACCATGATCGCGGCGTGTGGTGTCGTCCTCGACAACGCCATCCTGATCGTGGGCGCGATGGCGGTGGGTCCGGAGTTCGGACCGCTCGCGGGTGTCTGCACCGCGGTGGTGCAGCGCGCGCCGCGGCTCGCGCTGCGGTCCCTGGGCGCCCTGCTGGTCGGTTTCGCCGTGGCGATCGCGGCCACCACCCTCTTCAGCCTGGGGATGGACGCGATCGGGCAGTTCCACGAGGGAATGCTGGACAAGCCGCGCCCGAACACCGGCTTCATCTGGCAGCCGGACCCGTTCTCGTTCGTCGTGTCCCTGCTCGCGGGCGTGGCGGGGGTACTGTCCCTGACCTCCGCCAAGTCCGGGGCACTGGTGGGCGTCGCGATCTCGGTGACCACCGTCCCGGCCGGTGCCAATGCCGCCGTGGCCCTCAGCTACGGCGAGTTCGCCCAGATGTGGGGGTCGGCGGAGCAGCTGGCGCTGAACCTGGGCGGGATCATGCTGGCGGGCATCCTGACCCTGTACGCGCAGAAGGCCCTGTGGCGCACCCAGCGCGGCCGCTGGGTGCGCCGGCCCAAGACCTGAAGCGCGGCACCGGCCGCCCGGGAAACGCCGTCGGCCCCGTCCTGCGCAGCGTGCGGGAGGACGGGGCCGACGCGTGTGCCGGCTGCCGGATCTAGCCGAGCGCCGACTTCACCACGTCCGCCAGCCGACCGGCGACCGCGCGGGCCTGCTCGATGTCGGCGGCCTCCACCATCACCCGCACGAGGGGCTCGGTGCCGGACGGGCGCAGCAGCACCCGGCCGGTGCTGCCCAGCTCCCGCTCGGCGTCGGCGACGGCCGCGGCCAGCTCGCCGGAGGTCGAGACCCGCGACTTGTCCACGTCCGGGACGTTGATCAGGATCTGCGGCAGCCGCGTCATGACCCCGGCCAGATCGGCGAGGGAACGCCCGGTGGCCGCGACCCGCGCCGCCAGCATCAGGCCGGTCAGGGTGCCGTCGCCGGTCGTCGCGTGGTCGAGGATGATCACGTGGCCCGACTGCTCGCCGCCCAGCGCGTAGCCGTGCTCCTTCATCGACTCCAGCACGTAGCGGTCGCCGACCCCGGTCTGCACGACCTGGATGCCCTCGGCCTCCATCGCCAGCTTGAAGCCCAGGTTGGACATGACGGTGCCGACCACGGTGTTCTCGCGCAGCTGGCCCGCCTCGCGCATGGCCAGGGCCAGCACGGCGAGGATCTGGTCGCCGTCGACCTCGGCGCCGGTGTGGTCCACGGCCAGGCAGCGGTCGGCGTCGCCGTCGTGCGCGATGCCGAAGTCGGCGCCGTGCTCGACGACGGCCGCCTTGAGCAGGCCCAGGTGGGTGGAGCCGCAGCCGTCGTTGATGTTGAGCCCGTCGGGCTCGGCACCGATCGTGACGATCTCCGCGCCCGCGCGGGTGAAGGCCTCGGGCGAGACGTAGGCGGCCGCGCCGTGGGCCTCGTCGAGGACGACCTTGAGGCCGTCGAGACGGTTCGGCAGGACGCCGATGAGGTGGGCGACGTACTTGTCGAAGCCCTCGGTGTACTCGGAGACGCGGCCGACGCCGTCACCGGTGGGGCGGTCCCAGGGAGCGCCCGTGCGGTGCTCCTCGTAGACCGACTCGATGCGGTCCTCCAGGTCGTCGGCGAGCTTGTGGCCGCCGCGGGCGAAGAACTTGATGCCGTTGTCGGGCATGGCGTTGTGGCTCGCGGAGAGCATCACGCCGAGGTCGGCGCCCAGCGCACCGGTGAGATACGCCACCGCCGGGGTGGGCAGCACACCGACGCGCAGGACGTCCACGCCGGCGCTGGCGAGGCCCGCGACGACCGCGGCCTCCAGGAACTCGCCCGACGCGCGGGGATCGCGGCCGACGACCGCCGTGGCCCGGTGGCCCGCGAAGGTGCCCGCCTCGGCCAGTACGTGCGCGGCCGCCACGGAGAGGCCGAGCGCGAGCTCGGCCGTCAGATCCGCATTGGCGACGCCTCGTACACCGTCCGTCCCGAAGAGTCGTCCCACTGTTGTCCTCCCGAGTTCACGCTTCGCTTTGTGACCGCTTGTGACAGGTATTGCCGCTTGTGGCGGTAAACGAACCGCCCCGACAGCACGGAGAGTGCTGCCGGGGCGGTTTCGTTGCAGAACAGCAGGCGCAGATTAACGCTTGCTGTACTGCGGAGCCTTACGGGCCTTCTTGAGACCGGCCTTCTTGCGCTCGACCGCACGGTCGTCGCGGGAAAGGAAGCCGGCCTTCTTCAGCGCCGGGCGGTTGTTGTCCACGTCCGCCTCGTTCAGCGCACGGGCAACGCCGAGGCGCAGGGCACCGGCCTGACCGGAGACGCCGCCACCCGCGATGCGGGCGATGACGTCGTAGCGGCCGTCGAGCTCAAGAAGCTTGAAGGGCTCGTTGACTTCCTGCTGGTGCACCTTGTTGGGGAAGTAGTCCTCAAGGGTGCGACCGTTGATCTTCCACTTGCCGGTGCCCGGAACGATCCGGACGCGGGCGATGGCGTTCTTGCGACGGCCCAGGCCGGCGGCCGGCTGGGGGTCACCGAAGCGACCGGCAAGCGACTCGGAGGTGTAGTCGCCCTCGACGACAACCTCGGACTCGGTGGTGTACTCCTCGACGCCCTCGAACTCTTCGACGGGGGTCTCGGCGGTGGTCTCGGCCACGATGCTCCTCAGAATTTTCTACGTCTTAGGGGGTGGCCGGAACTACTGCGCGACCTGGGTGATCTCGAACGGCACCGGCTGCTGGGCAGCGTGGGGGTGCTGGTCGCCCGAGTAGACCTTCAGCTTCGAGAGCATCTGACGGCCCAGGGTGTTCTTGGGGAGCATGCCCTTGATGGCCTTCTCGACGGCCTTCTCCGGGTTGTTCGCCAGGAGGTCGTCGTAACGCACGGAGCGCAGACCGCCCGGGAAGCCGGAGTGGCGGTACGCCATCTTCTGGGTCGCCTTGTTGCCGGACAGGTGAACCTTGTCGGCGTTGACGATGATGACGAAGTCGCCCATGTCCATGTGGGGGGCGTAAGTCGGCTTGTGCTTGCCGCGCAGGAGGGCGGCGGCCTGGGTCGCCAGACGGCCGAGGACAACGTCCTGGGCGTCGATGACGAGCCACTGGCGCGAGATGTCGCCGGGCTTGGGGCTGAACGTACGCACGCGTATGCCTTCGCTTCTTCAGTGGTGGGTCATCCCATAGGGCACGAGCCCCGGGGGAAGGGTCCTGACAGGGTCACCACGGACGATCACGACAGCCGCTTGTCCACATCGGGGACGCAACCCGTGTGAACCGCTGGTCATCGGCCCGGTGGACCGGCGTAAGGCCCTTTCACGTGAGAATGAGAAAGCCAATACGCATAACAAACCAGCAGAGTACCCAAGCAGACCCGTACGGGTCAAAACGCGGTCCGCGATGCCGATGCTGCTGGCGTCGCGGCGCACTCCGGTTCGGTCCTGGGTGGGGACCCCGCAGTTGTTACGGGTCCCAGAGTAACCCGATCCGAGCGCAGGGCACGACGCGCGAGCAAAGCCGCCAGCCCGCACAGGGCCGCCATGTCCCGGAAAGCACGTCGCTTGTGGGCCAGCTCCGGGGGCCACGGGACCAAGGCCGCCTGGGGCACCAGGGCCAGCCAGAACCAGGGCGAGCGGGGCATCGAGCCCGGCCGCGAACCCGACGCCAGCAGCAGCGGCAGCACCACCAGGAGGTAGTGGTCGAAGGAGGGACGGGAGACCAGGAATGCGGCGAGCATCACCATGGCAGCCGTCTCCGCGAGCCGCAGCTGCCCCTCGTCCCCGTCGACGGGATCCGGCCGCCGCCAGCGCCGCCACACGCCCCAGAAAGCGGCCCCGGCCCCCGCACCCGCCAGCACCACCGCCACCGGCTCCGGCACCCCCAGCCGCGGCAGCACCGCGATCGGCGAGGCGTCCCAGGGCAGCGCGTAGGCGTCCTGCCCCTGGAACAGGAACGGCAGCGTCTTGGTGAAGAACAGCGTCGGGCTCGGCATCAGCACCGCCCCCACCAGCGACAACACCGCCGGCACCAGCACCGCCACCGCCAGCCCCCGCCACTGCCGGGCCAGTACGAAGACCAGCCCGACCGGCACCAGCATCGGCTTGCAGGCGATCGCCAGCCCCACCACCAGCCCGGCCGCGACCCACGAACGCCGGTGCGCCAGCAGCAGGGCCACCGGCAGGGCGGCCGCCGAGACCGCCGTCCAGTTCCCGATCAGCACGAGGTTCGCGTACGGCTTGTACGCCAGCGCGAGCAGCACGGGAACGGCCACCGCGAACCGCGAGCACAGCGGCACCGCGAACAACCGCAGCGAAGCCCACCAGCCGATCCCCATGAGCCCGGTCATCCCCAGCGGCAGCAGCCAGCGCAGCAGCTCCCGCGGGACCAGCGCCTCCGGCACCGCCATGAGCACCGCGCTCGGCAGGTACAGGAACCGCTTGTCCTCGTACGGGGAGACCCCCGACAGCAACGCGTCCGCGGCCTTGACCACGAACGCGTTGTCGGAGCCCCAGTTCGGGCGCAGGCTCGTCGAGACCGCGACGCCCAGCAGGACCAGCAGCGAGACGGCCCGCCAGGACCGGGGCGCCGGCTCCGCCAGCCAGGCGGCCCGCCGGCCGGCCGCGGACGGCCGGTCCCACTTCATGAGCCAGATGCCAGGCCGCAGCCCCACAGCGCCTCCCCCTCGCCCCGCAGGGGCCCGCCGGCCCCTACCGCTTGCGCTCGACCCTACGTTCGTCCCAGACAGGCTCCTGAGTCTCCCGCACAACACCGTCCGAACCGAAGACCAGGTAACGGTCAAATGTGCGCGCGAACCAGCGGTCGTGCGTCACGCACAGCACCGTGCCGTCGTACGACTCCAGGCCGTCCTGCAGGGCCTCCGCCGACTCCAGGTCGAGGTTGTCCGTCGGCTCGTCCAGCAGCAGCGCCGTCGTGCCCGCCAGCTCCAGCAGCAGGATCTGGAAGCGCGCCTGCTGTCCGCCCGAGAGCTTCTCGAACGGCTGCTCCGCCTGGCGCTCCAGCTCGTAGCGGCGCAGGGCGCCCATCGCCGCGCCCAGCGGCTTCGCCGCCTCCGTCCACAGGATGTCGACGAGCGTGCGCCCGAACAGCTCCGGATGCGCGTGCGTCTGCGCGAAATGGCCCGGCAGCACCCGCGCGCCCAGCTTCCAGTCGCCGGTGTGCTTGACGTCCTCGCCCGCCAGCAGCCGCAGGAAGTGCGACTTGCCGGAACCGTTGGAGCCGAGCACCGCGACGCGCTCCCCGTAGAACACCTCCAGCGAGAAGGGCTTCATCAGCCCCGTCAGCTCCAGGTTCTCCACGGTCAGCGCGCGCACCCCGGTGCGCCCGCCCTTCAGCCGCATCTTGATGTCCTGCTCGCGCGGCGGCTCCGGCGGCGGCCCCGCCTCCTCGAACTTCTGGAAGCGCGTCTGCATCGCCCGGTACCGCGAGGCCATGTCGGGGCTGGAAGCCGCCTGGTTGCGCAGCCGCAGCACCAGCGCCCTCAGCCGTGCGTGCTCCTCGTCCCAGCGCCGCTTGAGCTCCTCGAACCGCGCGAAACGCTCCTTGCGGGCCTCGTGGTACGTACCGAAGCCCGCACCGTGCACCCACACGTCGCTGCCCGTCGGGCTCGCCTCCAGGCTGATGATCTTCTCGGCGGCCTGGGTGAGCAGCTCCCGGTCGTGGGAGACGAACAGCACCGTCTTACGGGTGGCCCGCAGCTGCTCCTCCAGCCACCGCTTGCCCGGGACGTCCAGGTAGTTGTCCGGCTCGTCGAGCAGCAGCACCTCGTCCGGCCCGCGCAGCAGCGCCTCCAGGACCAGCCGCTTCTGCTCACCGCCCGACAGCGTGCGCACCTCGCGGAACTGCGCGCTGTCGTACGGGATCGCCAGCGCGGCCATCGTGCAGACGTCCCACAGGGTCTCCGCCTCGTAGCCCTGGACGTCCGCCCAGTCGCTGAGCGCCTGCGCGTACGCCATCTGCGCGGCCTCGTCGTCCACCGTCAGGATCAGCTCCTCGGCCCGGTCCACCGCCTTCGCGGCCTCCCGGATCCGCGGCTGCGCCACCGACACCAGCAGGTCCCGCACGGTCGTCTCGTCCCGCACCGAGCCCACGAACTGCGACATCACGCCGAGCCCGCCGCTGATCGTCACCCCGCCGCCGTGCGGCTGGAGCTCACCGGAGATCAGCTTCAGCAGTGTGGTCTTGCCGGCCCCGTTCGCCCCGACCAGGGCGACGACCGACCCCTCCCCCACCCGGAAGGAGACGTCGGGGAGCAGGACCCGCCCGTCGGGAAGGTAGTACTCCAGGTGGCTGGCTTCGAGATGTCCCATGCGGGGCATTGTCCCGGCCCGGCGGCGATCCGCCCAAACCGTTTGCGGCGGCGGGCCCGAACCGGCCCGGTGAGCGCCCGCCGGGCCCGGGCTCAGCAGCCGCCGCAGCCGCCGCCCGCCCCCGGCAGGGTCCGCATGTTGCGCGCTTCCTTGCTCCGGGCGGCCAGCAGCTCGTCCGCCGGGTAGCCGACCTCCTCCAGGGTCAGCCCGTGCGGCTTCACCACGTGCACCGAGGAGTCCCGTACGGCGGCGGCCAGCACCTGCCCGGGCCACTCAACGGGCCGGTGCCCGTCGCCCACGTGCAGCAGCGCCCCGACCAGGGAGCGGACCATGTTGTGGCAGAACGCGTCGGCCCGCACCGTCGCGGTGACGATCCCGTCCGCGTCCCGCACCCAGCTGAGCTCCTGGAGCGTACGGATCGTCGTGGCGCCCTCGCGCTTCTTGCAGTACGCGGCGAAGTCGTGCTCGCCCAGCAGCGCGGCGGCGGCCTGGTTCATGGCGTCCACGTCCAGCGGCCACTGGTGCCACAGCACGTGCCCGCGCCGCAGCGGGTCGACGCCCGCCTGGTGGTCGCCGACCCGGTAGGCGTAGCGGCGCCAGATGGCAGAGAACCGGGCGTTGAAGCCCTCGGGGGCCTCGGCGGCCCGCCAGACCCGTACGTCGTGCGGCAGCCGGCCCGCGAGGCGGCGCAGCAGCTTGTCGTGGTGTTCGGCCCACACCTCCTCGGCCAGGTCGAACTGCGCGACCTGCCCGCGCGCGTGCACCCCGGCGTCGGTGCGCCCGGCGACGGTCAGGTCGACGGGCTCCTTGAGGCGCATCACGGTCTGCAGGGCGCTCTCCAGCTCGCCCTGCACGGTCCGCAGCGTCCGCTGCTTCGCCCAGCCGGAGAAGTCCTTGCCGTCGTACGACAGGTCCAGCCGCACCCGGACGTGACCGGGCTCCACCTCGTCACTCACGTGACAGATCCTCTCTCAGAGATGCAGAACGGGCCCGCCCCGGGAAGGGGGCGGGCCCGTTCAGAGCCGATCAAGCAAGCTCGATCCCGTAGCGGGATCAGGCCTCCTTGGTCTCCTCGACAGCCTCGGTCTCGGTGGCCTCGGCCTTGGCCTCCGCCTCCTTGACCGCGCGCTTGGTGGCGGCCTCGGCCTCACCGGTGGCCTGCTGGGCGACCGTCAGGGCCTCGACCAGCTCGATGACCGCCATCGGGGCGTTGTCGCCACGACGGTTGCCGATCTTGGTGATGCGCGTGTAACCACCGGGGCGGTTCTCGTAGCGCGGGGCGATCTCGGTGAACAGCGTGTGCACGATGCTCTTGTCCGTGATCGTCTGCAGCACCAGGCGACGGTTGTGGATGTCGCCCTTCTTGGCCTTGGTGACCAGACGCTCGGCGTAGGGACGCAGGCGACGGGCCTTGGCCTCGGTGGTGGTGATGCGGCCGTGCTCGAAGAGCGCCTTCGCGAGGTTCGCGAGGAGGTGCTTCTCGTGCGCGGCGGAACCGCCCAGGCGGGCACCCTTTGCGGGACGCGGCATGGTGTTACTCCTTCATATCTGCACCGGCCGTGTCAGGTACCGGTGTCAGTTCCCCCGAGGCGGATGCCGCGGGAAAGATCTACGGGTGCTGCTTAGTACTGCTCGGTCTCGACGAAACCGGCGTCCGCGTCGTCGTCGGCGCCGAAGGCGTCGGCGGCGGCGGTCGGGTCGAATCCGGGCGGGCTGTCCTTGAGGGCCAGGCCCATGCCGGCCAGCTTCGCCTTGACCTCGTCGATCGACTTCGCACCGAAGTTGCGGATGTCGAGCAGGTCGGCCTCGGAGCGGGCGACGAGCTCACCCACGGAGTGGATGCCCTCGCGCTTGAGGCAGTTGTACGACCGAACGGTGAGCTCCAGCTCCTCGATCGGCAGCGCCAGGTCGGCGGCCAGGGCCGCGTCCGTCGGCGAGGGGCCCATGTCGATGCCCTCGGCGTCGATGTTGAGCTCGCGGGCCAGACCGAACAGCTCGACCAGGGTCTTGCCGGCGGACGCCATGGCGTCGCGCGGGCGCATGGCCTGCTTGGTCTCGACGTCGACGATCAGCTTGTCGAAGTCGGTGCGCTGCTCGACTCGGGTCGCCTCGACCTTGTAGGTGACCTTGAGGACCGGGCTGTAGATGGAGTCGACCGGGATGCGGCCGATCTCCTGGCCCAGCTGCTTGTTCTGGACGGCGGAGACGTAGCCGCGACCGCGCTCGACGGTCAGCTCCATCTCCAGCTTGCCCTTGCCGTTGAGCGTGGCGAGGACCAGGTCCGGGTTGTGCACCTCGACACCGGCCGGGGGCGCGATGTCGGCAGCGGTGACCAGGCCGGGACCCTGCTTGCGCAGGTACATCACGACCGGCTCGTCGTGCTCCGAGGAGACGACCAGCTGCTTGATGTTGAGGATGATGTCCGTGACGTCTTCCTTGACGCCCGGCACGGTGGTGAACTCGTGCAGGACGCCGTCCACGCGGATGCTGGTGACAGCGGCACCCGGGATGGAGGACAGGAGGGTACGGCGCAGGGAGTTGCCGAGGGTGTAGCCGAAGCCCGGCTCCAGCGGCTCGATCACGAACCGCGAGCGGTACTCGTCGACGACCTCTTCGGTCAGCGAAGGACGCTGAGCGATAAGCATGTCTGTGTTCCTTCAGTCGTGGACGCCCACTATTTGACGCCCGACGGGTGCGGTCCGGGGACCGCGGACTTACAAGGGTACGGGCGGCACGTCCCCCGAAGGGTTCGTACCGCCCGGACACTCAAGAACGCACAGGGGCGTCCGCTGCGTCAGACGCGGCGGCGCTTCGGCGGGCGGCAGCCGTTGTGCGGGGTGGGGGTGACATCCTGGATCGAGCCGACCTCAAGGCCGGTGGCCTGGAGGGAGCGGATCGCGGTCTCGCGGCCGGAGCCCGGACCCTTGACGAAGACGTCGACCTTGCGCATGCCGTGCTCCTGCGCGCGGCGGGCGGCCGACTCGGCGGCCATCTGCGCGGCGAAGGGGGTGGACTTGCGCGAGCCCTTGAAGCCGACGTGGCCGGCGGAGGCCCAGGAGATCACGTTGCCCGAGGGGTCCGTGATCGAGACGATCGTGTTGTTGAACGTGCTCTTGATGTGGGCGTGCCCGTGAGCGACGTTCTTCTTTTCCTTGCGGCGCACCTTCTTGGCAGCGCCCTGACGACCCTTGGGGGGCATCTAAATCTCCTACGGGAGGTGGTCGGTCCTACAGCGCAAGACCGCTGAACAGGACTACTTCTTGCCCGGCTTCTTCTTACCGGCGATCGCGCGACGCGGGCCCTTGCGGGTACGCGCGTTCGTGCTGGTGCGCTGACCGTGCACCGGGAGGCCGCGACGGTGGCGGATGCCCTGGTAGCACTGGATCTCGATCTTGCGGCGGATGTCGCCCTGGATCTCGCGGCGGAGGTCACCCTCGGTACGGAGGTTGGCGTCCACGTACTCGCGGATCTTGACGAGGTCCTCTTCGGCCAGGTCACGAACGCGGGTGTTCGGGTTCACGCCGGTGGAGGCGAGGATCTCCTTGGACCGGGTGCGCCCGATACCGAAGACGTAGGTGAGTGCGATCTCCACGCGCTTTTCGCGCGGGATGTCAACACCGGAAACGCGTGCCACAAATGGCTCCTGTGTGTTCGGGGGTCTTCCGCAGAACCACTCCCGACCGCCGACCACCCTGATGGGTGGTGGTACGTCCGGGTCCCCGGCCCCCGCCGGAGGTGCCGCCGGCCCCTCTCAGGGCTGGGCGGGTTCTGCGTATGTACGTTTTCTTACGTCGCGCGAAGAACTGCGGAAGGCAGGTCGGTCGGCGTGCGTCAGCCCTGGCGCTGCTTGTGGCGCAGGTTGTCGCAGATGACCATGACCCGACCGTGACGGCGGATCACCTTGCACTTGTCGCAGATCTTCTTGACGCTCGGCTTGACCTTCATGTTGGTGAGGTTCTCCGGGTCAGTGCCACCACCCGCACCGGGACGGATGCCCAGGCAGGAGTGAGGACAAGATCTACTTGTATCGGTAGACGATCCGGCCACGCGTGAGGTCGTACGGAGACAGCTCCACGACGACCCGGTCATCCGGGAGGATGCGGATGTAGTGCATGCGCATCTTGCCGCTGATGTGCGCGAGGACCTTGTGACCGTTCTGCAGTTCCACCTTGAACATCGCGTTCGGGAGGGACTCGATCACGGTGCCCTCGATTTCGATGGCACCTTGCTTCTTGGCCACGCTTCGCCCTTCGAATCGGCTACCTTGATCGGCCTCGCGCGCCATGCAGGCATGGAAGTGCACGAGAGCCGACGAGTCAGTCTACGTCAGGGCACCCAGAAAGACGAATCCGGAAAGTTTGCCCCAGAGTGTAGATCATTACGCCAGAGGGTCGGGAGCCGTGGTGACCCCGTACTCCGCCAGCTTTGCCTTGCCACAGTCCGGGCTGGTCAGGACGATGGGACCGGCTTCGGTCAGGGCGATGGAGTGCTCCCAGTGCGAGGACCAGGTGCCGTCCGTCGTGATGACCGTCCAGTCGTCCGCCAGTACCTCCGTCTGGGCGGTGCCCAGGGAGACCATCGGCTCGATCGCCAGGCACAGGCCCGGGACCAGCTTGACGCCCTTGCCCCGCTTGCGCGAGACGTAGTTCAGCAGGTGCGGGTCCATGTGCATCTCGGAACCGATGCCGTGGCCGCCGTAGTCCTCGATGATCCCGAACTTGCCGAGGCTGTGCTCACCCGTGGACGGCCGCGGCTGGCGCTTGATGTACCCCTCGATCGCCTTCGAGATGTCCACCAGGCGGTTGCCGAGCTTCATCGCCGCGATACCGGCCCACATGGACTCCTCGGTGACCCGGGAGAGCTCCACCAGCTCCGGAGCGTGACCCGTGCCCACGAAGGCCGTGTACGCCGCGTCGCCGTGCCAGCCGTCCACGATGGCCCCGGCGTCGATGGAGATGATGTCGCCGTCCTTGAGGACCGTCTTGTCGTCCGGGATGCCGTGGACGACGACCTCGTTCACCGAGGTGCAGATGGTCGCGGGGAAACCGCCGTAGCCGAGGAAGTTCGACTTGGCCCCGGCGTCCGCGATCACCTTGCGGGCCACCATGTCCAGATCACGCGTCGTGGCGCCCGGAACGGCCGCCTCGCGGGTCGCCGCGTGGATCGCTGCGACGACCAGCCCCGCCTCTCGCATCTTCGCGATCTGCTCGGGGGTCTTGATCTGCACCATGGGGCGTGCCTTCCAGCTTCGAAACGGGTCTTCTCAACAGTACGGCCGCGATGCCCTGGGGACACCGCGGCCGTACCTGTACGACAGGGGTACTACTTCTTGAGGGCGTCCATCGCCCGCTTGGTGATCTCGTGCACCTCACCGAGGGCGGCGATCGTCACCAGGAGGCCCTGCGACTTGTAGTAGTCGATGATCGGCTCGGTCTGCGTGTGGTAGACCTCCAGCCGGTTGCGGACCGTGGCCTCGGAGTCGTCGTCGCGCTGGTACAGCTCGCCGCCGCAGGTGTCGCAGACACCCTCGACCTTCGGCGCCGCGTACGTCACGTGGAAGACGTGCGAGGAGTCCAGGCGGCAGATCCGCCGGCCCGCGATGCGCTTGACGACCTCGTCCTCCTCGACCTCCAGGTCGAGGACGGCGTCGAGCTTCATGCCCGCACCCTTGAGCATCTCGTCCAGGGCCTCGGCCTGGGAGACGTTGCGCGGGAAGCCGTCGAGCAGGAAGCCGTTCGCGGCGTCCGGCTGCTCCATGCGGTCCTTGGCCATGCCGATGGTGATCTCGTCGGGGACGAGGTCACCGGCGTCCATGAACGCCTTCGCGCGCCGGCCCAGCTCGGTGTTCTGGCTGATGTTGGCGCGGAACAGGTCGCCCGTGGAGATGTGCGGGATCGACAGGTTCTTGGCAAGGAACGCGGCCTGCGTTCCCTTGCCCGCACCGGGGGGCCCGACGAGGACGATTCGCATCAGCGGAGGAACCCTTCGTAGTTGCGCTGCTGGAGCTGGCTCTCGATCTGCTTCACGGTTTCCAGACCCACACCCACGATGATGAGGATGCTCGTCCCGCCGAACGGGAAGTTCTGGTTCGCCCCGAAGCCCGCCAACGCCATTGTCGGCACGAGAGCGATCAGACCCAGGTACAGCGACCCCGGCCAGGTGATCCGGTTGAGTACGTAGCTCAGGTACTCGGCGGTGGGCCGGCCGGCGCGGATGCCCGGGATGAACCCACCATACTTCTTCATGTTGTCGGCAACTTCCTCGGGGTTGAACGAGATCGCCACGTAGAAGAACGCGAAGAAGACGATCAGGAGGAAGTAGGCGGCGATGTAGTACGGGTGGTCGCCCTTGACGAAGTGCTTCTGGATCCAGGTCGCCCAGCCGGCCTGCGAGCCGCTGAACTGCACGATCAGTGCCGGGATGTACAGCAGCGACGAGGCGAAGATGACCGGGATGACACCGGCCTGGTTCACCTTGAGCGGGATGTAGGTGGACGTACCGCCGTAAGCCCGGCGGCCGATCATGCGCTTGGCGTACTGAACAGGGATCCTGCGCTGCGCCTGCTCGACGAAGACCACCAGGGCGACCATCGCGAGACCGACCAGGATGACCACGCCGAACTCGACCCAGCCTCCAGCGATCTTGCCCTGGAGCTTGATCGTCCACAGCGCGCCGACGAAACCGGCGGCGATGGAGATGAACATGAGGATCGACATGCCGTTGCCGATGCCGCGGTCGGTGATCAGCTCACCGAGCCACATGACGACACAGGTGCCGGCGGTCATGGTGATCACCATGACGACCGTGGTGAAGATCGAGTGGTTCGGGACGATCTCCCGAGCGACCGGGCAGCTACCGAACAGGGCGCCGGTACGCGCGGTGGCGACCAGGCCGGTGCCCTGCAGGATCGCGAGCGCGACCGTCAAATAGCGCGTGTACTGAGTGATCTTCGCCGTGCCGGACTGCCCCTCTTTTTTGAGGTTCTCCAGCTTCGGGATGACCACGGTCAGCAGCTGCAGGATGATGCTGGCGGTGATGTACGGCATGATGCCGAGCGCGAAGATCGTGATCTGCAGCAGCGCACCGCCGCTGAACATGTTGACGAGACCGAAGAGGCTGTTGCTGGTGCCCATCGAGTCGACACAGATCTGAACGTTCTTGTAGCTCACGCCGGGTACCGGGATGTGGGACCCGAGCCGATACAGCACGATGATGCCGAGCGTGAAGAGCAGCTTCTTGCGCAGGTCGGGCGTCTTGAACGCCCGGGCGAACGCGGTGAGCACGGTGCCTCCTGCGACCCCCGCGCTACTGCGTCAGAGGTGACGGTCTGAGGGATCGACGAATACGTACGAGCAAAGGTGCACGCCACCTTACCGGCGAGTGTGCCCCCCGTGGAACGACCAACCGGGGATGCCCCATATGTGAGGCATCCCCGGTCGGGTTTCTAGCTATTTGTCACAAGAGTTTCGTCTTAGACGAGCTCGGTGACGGTGCCGCCGGCAGCGGCAATCTTCTCCTTGGCGGAGGCGGAGACGGCGTCAACCGAAACCGTCAGCGCCACGGAGATCTCGCCCTGGCCCAGGACCTTGACGAGGCTGTTCTTGCGAACCGCGCCCTTGGCGACCAGGTCGGCCACCGTGACCTCTCCACCCTCGGGGTAGAGAGCGCCGAGCTTGTCCAGGTTGACAACCTGGAACTCGGTGCGGAACGGGTTCTTGAAGCCCTTGAGCTTCGGCAGGCGCATGTGGAGGGGCATCTGCCCACCCTCGAAGCGCTGCGGGATCTGGTAGCGGGCCTTCTGGCCCTTCGTACCACGACCTGCCGTCTTACCCTTCGACGCCTCACCACGACCGACACGGGTCTTCGCGGTCTTGGCACCGGGGGCGGGACGGAGGTTGTGGGCCTTCAGCGGGCTGCTCTCAGCCATGTTAGTCAACCTCCTCAACCGTCACGAGGTGGCGGACGGTGTGCACCATTCCGCGGAACTCGGGGCGGTCCTCCTTGACGACGACGTCGTTCAGGCGCTTGAGCCCGAGCGAACGCAGCGTGTCGCGGTGGTTCTGCTTGCTGCCGATGTACGACTTCGTCTGCGTGATCTTGAGGCGGGCCATTAGACACCCGCCCCAGCACGCGCACGAAGCAGGGCCGCGGGGGCGACGTCCTCAAGGGGCAGACCACGGCGAGCCGCGATCTCCTCGGGACGCTGCAGGCCCTTGAGGGCCGCCACGGTCGCGTGCACGATGTTGATCGCGTTGGACGAGCCGAGCGACTTCGACAGGATGTCGTGAACGCCGGCGCACTCCAGAACGGCGCGCACCGGGCCACCGGCGATAACACCGGTACCGGGGGCGGCCGGCTTCAGCAGCACGACGCCCGCGGCACGCTCGCCCGTGATCGGGTGAGGGATGGTGCCCTGGATGCGCGGAACCTTGAAGAAGTTCTTCTTGGCTTCCTCGACACCCTTGGCAATGGCCGCGGGAACTTCCTTGGCCTTGCCGTAACCGACACCTACGGTGCCGTCACCGTCACCCACCACGACGAGCGCGGTGAAGCTGAAGCGACGACCACCCTTGACAACCTTGGCGACACGGTTGATCGCGACAACGCGCTCAACGTAAGCGGTCTTCTCGACGGCAGCACCACCGTCGCGACCCTTCCGGTCCCGCCGCTCGCCGCCACCGGCACCGCTTCCGCGGCGCTGGGGTCCAGCCATTGGATTACCTCTCTCTGTTACGTCCGTGAGTCCCGGAACCGGGGCTTAGAACTTCAGCCCGGCTTCGCGGGCGGCGTCAGCCAGAGCGGCAATGCGCCCGGCGTATCGGTTGCCACCGCGGTCGAACACGACGGTCTCGACACCCGCAGCCTTGGCACGCTCGGCGACGAGCGCGCCGACAGCCTGGGCCTGGGCGCTCTTGTCGCCTTCGCCACCGCGGATCGAAGCGTCCAGGGTCGACGCGGACGCCAGGGTGTGGCCCTGGAGGTCGTCGATGACCTGAGCAACGATGTTGCGGTTCGAACGCGTCACGACGAGGCGCGGACGCTCCGCCGTACCCGAGACGTTCTTGCGGATGCGGATGTGGCGGCGAGCCTTGGCAGCGCGCTTGTACGCGTCGCCCTTGGCGATCTTCACACCGTATGCCATGGCTACTTACCAGCCTTTCCGACCTTGCGGCGGATGACCTCGCCGGCGTACTTGACACCCTTGGCCTTGTACGGGTCGGGCTTCCGCAGCTTGCGGATGTTGGCGGCGACCTCGCCGACCTTCTGCTTGTCGATGCCCTCGACCGAGAACTTGGTGGGCGACTCGACCTTGAAGGAGATGCCCTCGGGCGCCTCGATCAGGATCGGGTGGCTGTAACCAAGCTGGAACTCCAGGTCGGAGCCCTTCGCGGCGACGCGGTAACCGACACCGCTGATCTCGAGCGCCTTCACGTAACCCGTGGTCACGCCGGTGATCATGTTCGCCACCAGCGTGCGGGACAGGCCGTGCAGGGCCTTGTTCTGACGCTCGTCGTTCGGGCGGGTGACGTTCAGAACGCCGTCCTCACCCTTGACGATCTCGATCGGCGCGGCGACGGTGTGGGCGAGGGAACCCTTGGGGCCCTTCACCTCGACCGTGCGGCCAACGATGGTGACGTCCACACCGGCGGGAACCTGGATGGGGAGCTTGCCGATTCGCGACATTGCTTTTCCTCCGTTCCCGACTACCAGACGTAGGCGAGGACTTCCCCACCTACGCCCTTCTTGCCTGCCTGCTGGCCGGTCAGGAGACCGTGGGACGTGGAGATGATCGCCACGCCCAGGCCGCCGAGGACCTTCGGCAGGTTGGTGGACTTCGCGTACACGCGCAGACCGGGCTTCGAGATCCGCTTGATGCCCGCGATGGAGCGCTCACGGTTCGGCCCGAACTTCAGCTCGAGGACGAGGTTCTTGCCGACCTCGGCGTCCTCGACCTTCCAGCCGGTGATGAAACCCTCCTGCTTGAGGATCTCCGCGATGTGCGACTTGATCTTGCTGTGCGGCATCACCACGGTGTCGTGGTACGCCGAGTTAGCGTTACGCAGACGGGTCAGCATGTCTGCGATCGGGTCAGTCATGGTCATGAAGTGGCCTTCGGCCTCTCTCGCCGGGGTTTCCTGTATGCGCCATCCCTCTCCCCACTCAGAGGCGGGACGGGTGCGGCGCGGGGACCTACGGCGTAGTAAGTCGTTATGGGCGGCGGACGCCCAACCACACAAGCCTAAGGCATGCGCGGCCGGGCACCCGCCGTCCAGATGCTTACCGAGAGTGCCTGGTACTCCTCAAGTCCTTGCGGACGAGAGGGAATTACCAGGAGCTCTTGGTCACGCCCGGCAGCTCGCCACGGTGAGCCATCTCACGAAGGCACACGCGGCACAGGCCGAACTTGCGGTACACGGAGTGGGGACGACCGCAGCGCTGGCAGCGGGTGTACGCACGCACACCGAACTTGGGCTTGCGGGCAGCCTTCGCGATGAGAGCCTTCTTCGCCATCTCGCTTACGCCTCCTTGAAGGGGAAGCCGAGGTGACGAAGGAGCGCGCGGCCCTCAGCGTCGTTGGTCGCCGTGGTGACCACGGTGATGTCCATACCCCGGGTACGGTCGATCTTGTCCTGGTCGATCTCGTGGAACATGACCTGCTCCGTGAGACCGAAGGTGTAGTTGCCACGGCCGTCGAACTGCTTCGGCGACAGACCACGGAAGTCACGGATACGCGGCAGCGCGAGCGACAGCGTACGGTCCAGGAACTCCCACATGCGGTCACCACGGAGGGTGACGTGGCAGCCGATCGGCTGACCCTCGCGCAGCTTGAACTGCGCGATGGACTTGCGGGCCTTCGTGACGGCCGGCTTCTGACCGGTGATCGTCGTCAGGTCCTTGATGGCGCCGTCGATCAGCTTGGAGTCGCGGGCGGCGTCGCCCACACCCATGTTGACCACGATCTTCACGAGGCCGGGGATCTGCATGACGTTCTCGTAGGAGAACTCTTCACGCAGCTTGCCCGCGATGTCCTCGCGGTACTTCGTCTTGAGACGCGGAGTGGTAGCCATCAGATGTCCTCACCCGTCCGCTTGGCAACGCGGATCTTGTTGCCCTCGTCGTCGAAGCGGAAACCGACGCGGGTGACGACCTTCTGGCCGTCCTTCTCCACAACCAGCTGAACGTTGCTGACGTGGATCGGCGCCTCGGTGATCACGATGCCACCGGTCTGCGAGCCACCAGCGGTCTGGCCGGCCTTGGTGTGCTTCTTGACCCGGTTGACACCCTCGACGAGGACGCGGTCGTTGGCGGGGAAGGCCGCGATGACCTTGCCCTGCTTGCCCTTGTCCTTACCGGTGATGACCTGAACCAGGTCGCCCTTCTTGATCTTCATGCTTACAGCACCTCCGGCGCGAGCGAGATGATCTTCATGAACTTCTTCTCGCGCAGCTCACGGCCCACCGGGCCGAAGATACGGGTGCCGCGAGGGTCGCCGTCGTTCTTCAGAATGACGGCGGCGTTCTCGTCAAAGCGGATGTACGAGCCGTCCTGGCGGCGACGCTCCTTGACGGTGCGAACGATGACCGCCTTGACGACGTCACCCTTCTTCACGTTGCCACCGGGGATCGCGTCCTTGACGGTGGCGACGATGACGTCACCGATGCCCGCGTAGCGGCGACCGGAACCACCGAGAACACGGATGCAAAGGATTTCCTTGGCACCAGTGTTGTCGGCGATACGCAGTCGCGACTCCTGCTGGATCACGTGTATCTCCTGTTTGTCTGCCGGTTCCCGGCGGGGGCCTCACTCCGAAGAGCTACCGCCCCCACCGAGCCTGGCGGAACGAACCTAAGGGAAACCCCTCAGGTGCTTACTTGGCCTTCTCGAGGATCTCGACGATGCGCCAGCGCTTGCTCGCCGACAGCGGACGCGTCTCCATGATGAGGACGCGGTCGCCGACGCCGGCAGCGTTCTGCTCGTCGTGCGCCTTGAGCTTGTTCGTACGGCGGATGACCTTGCCGTACAGGGCGTGCTTCACGCGGTCCTCGACGGCGACGACGACGGTCTTGTCCATCTTGTCGCTGACGACCAGGCCCTCACGGGTCTTGCGGAAGCCGCGCTCGGTCTTCTCAGTCACGTTGTTCTCGCTCATCAGGCGCTCTCCACCGTCTCGATACCGAGCTCACGCTCGTGCATCAGGGTGTAGATGCGAGCGATGTCCTTACGGACGGACTTGAGCCGGCCGTTGTTCTCCAGCTGACCCGTGGCCGCCTGGAAGCGGAGCTTGAACAGCTCCTCCTTGGCCTCGCGCAGCTTGCCAACGAGCTCCTCGTTGCCGAGCTCACGCAGCTCGGACGCCTTGGTTCCCGTCGCCATCACGACTCACCTGCCTCGCGCCGAACAATCCGGCACTTCATCGGAAGCTTGTGAGCAGCGCGGGTGAGCGCCTCACGAGCAATCTTCTCGTTCGGGTAGGACAGCTCGAACATGACCCGACCCGGGTGCACGTTCGCGATCCACCACTCGGGAGAACCCTTACCGGAACCCATGCGGGTTTCGGCCGGCTTCTTCGTCAGCGGGCGGTCCGGGTAGATGTTGATCCAGACCTTGCCGCCACGCTTGATGTGGCGGGTCATCGCGATACGAGCCGCCTCGATCTGGCGGTTCGTGACATAGGCGGGGGTGAGCGCCTGGATACCGTACTCGCCGAACGAGACCTCAGTACCGCCCTTGGCCATACCGCGGCGCTTCGGGTGGTGCTGCTTACGGTGCTTGACCCTACGAGGGATCAGCATGTCGGTCAGGCCTCCGTTCCGGTGCTCTCGGCCGGAGCGGCGGCGGGAGCGTCGGCCTTGGGGGCCTCGACACCAGCAGCCTGCTGCGGCTTGCGGCCACCACGGCCGCCGCGCTCGCCACCACGGCCACCACGGCCGGCGGGACGGTCGCCAGCGCCCTGCGCGCCACGGGCCGGGCGGTTACCCGCACGGGCCGCAGCGTTCTCGGCGCGAACCTCGGCGATGTTCTTGACATCGCCCTTGTAGATCCAGACCTTCACACCGATACGGCCGAAGGTGGTCTTGGCCTCGAAGAAGCCGTAGTCCACGTTCGCGCGCAGCGTGTGCAGCGGCACACGACCCTCGCGGTAGAACTCGGAGCGGGACATCTCGGCGCCGCCGAGACGGCCGCCACACTGGATCTTGATGCCCTTGGCGCCGGCCTTCATCGTGCCCTGCATGCTCTTGCGCATGGCACGACGGAAGGAGACGCGGGAGGAGAGCTGCTCGGCCACGGCCTGGGCAACCAGCTGAGCGTCGAGCTCGGGGTTCTTGACCTCGAGGATGTTCAGCTGGACCTGCTTGCCCGTGAGCTTTTCGAGGTCACCGCGGATGCGGTCGGCCTCGGCGCCACGGCGGCCGATGACGATGCCCGGACGAGCGGTGTGGATGTCCACACGCACGCGGTCACGGGTGCGCTCGATCTCAACCTTCGAGATGCCGGCGCGCTCCATGCCGGACGTCATCATCCGACGGATGGCGACGTCTTCCTTGACGTAGTCCTTGTACAGCTTGTCGGCGTACCAACGCGACTTGAAGTCGGTGGTGATGCCGAGCCGGAACCCGTGCGGGTTTACCTTCTGGCCCATTACCGGGAACCTTCCTTGCTGCTGACGACCACGGTGATGTGGCTGGTCCGCTTGCGGATCCGGTAGGCACGGCCCTGGGCACGCGGACGGAACCGCTTCAGGGTCGGGCCCTCGTCCACGTACGCCTCGCTGATGACCAGCGTGGAGGCGTCCGGGTGGTTGTAGTTGTGTGCGGCGTTGGCAATGGCGCTGTCCAGCACCTTGCCGACCGGCACGCTCGCGGCCTGCGGGGCGAAACGCAGGACCGCCTGAGCCTCCGTGGCATCCATGCCACGGATAAGGTCCACCACTCGGCGGGCCTTCATGGGCGTGACGCGGATGTACCGCGCCTGGGCCCTGGCTTCCATGGTTGTCCCTTCGGTGTAAGTCATAGTCATAACCACCCCGCCTTTAGCGGCGCTTCGACTTCCGGTCGTCCTTGACGTGGCCGCGGAAGGTGCGAGTCGGCGAGAACTCGCCGAGCTTGTGGCCGACCATCGACTCGGTGACGAACACCGGGACGTGGGTCTTGCCGTTGTGCACCGCGATGGTGTGACCCAGCATGCTGGGGATGATCATCGAGCGACGGGACCAGGTCTTGATGACGTTCTTGGTGCCGGCTTCGTTCTGGACGTCCACCTTCTTTACGAGGTGGTCGTCGACGAAGGGCCCCTTCTTGAGACTGCGCGGCATCTAAACCCGCTCCTAGCGCTTCTTGTTCGTCTTGCGGCGGCGGACGATGTACTTGCTCGAAGCCTTCTTCGGCGAGCGAGTACGACCCTCCTTCTGACCCCACGGGGAGACCGGGTGGCGACCACCACTGGTCTTGCCCTCACCACCACCGTGCGGGTGGTCAACCGGGTTCATCGCGACACCGCGGACGGACGGGCGAACGCCCTTCCAGCGCATGCGGCCGGCCTTGCCCCAGTTGATGTTCGACTGCTCGGCGTTGCCGACCTCGCCGACCGTGGCGCGGCAGCGCGCGTCGACGAGACGGATCTCACCGGACGGCATACGAAGGTGGGCCATCGTGCCCTCCTTCGCCAGCAGCTGCACGGAGGCACCGGCCGAGCGGGCGAACTTCGCGCCGCCACCGGGACGGAGCTCGATCGCGTGGATCGTGGTACCGACCGGGATGTTGCGGAGCGCCAGGTTGTTACCGGGCTTGATGTCGGCCGTGGGGCCGTTCTCAATCCGGTCGCCCTGCTTCAGAGCCTTCGGCGCGATGATGTAGCGCTTCTCGCCGTCCGCGTAGTGCAGGAGCGCGATGCGCGCGGTGCGGTTGGGGTCGTACTCGATGTGCGCGACCTTGGCCGGCACGCCGTCCTTGTCGTGACGACGGAAGTCGATCACGCGGTAGGCGCGCTTGTGTCCACCACCCTGGTGGCGAACGGTGATCCGGCCGGTGTTGTTACGGCCGCCCTTGCTGTGCAGAGGGCGAACCAGCGACTTCTCCGGCGTGGACCGCGTGATCTCGACAAAGTCGGCGACGCTGGAGCCACGACGGCCCGGGGTCGTCGGCTTGTACTTGCGGATACCCATTTCTCAGTCCTCGTCCGATTCCGGACGACTAGACCTCCGTTAGGAGGCCTGGCCGCCGAAGATGTCGATACGGTTGCCCTCGGCAAGGGTCACGATGGCGCGCTTGGTGTTGGCACGCTTGCCGAAACCGGTCTTGGTGCGCTTGCGCTTACCCTGACGGTTGATCGTGTTGACCCCGGTGACCTTGACCGAGAAGACCGCCTCGACGGCCTGCTTGATCTGGGTCTTGTTGGCGCCGGGCGCGACGATGAACGTGTACTTGTTCTCGTCCAGCAGCGCGTAGCTCTTCTCCGAGACGACCGGCTTGATCAGCAGGTCGCGCGGGTCGGTGAAGGTCTTGCTGGTAACGGTCGCCTCAGACATCAGGCCTCGTTCCCTTCGGTCTCATCGGCCTTGGGGCCAGACACGAAGGACTCGAAAGCGGCCTGGGTGAAGACCACGTCGTCAGAGACGATCACGTCGTACGTGTTCAGCTGGCCCGGCTCCAGGATGTGAACCTGGGGCAGGTTGCGGGCGGACAGCCACGCGGCCTCTTCGCTGCGGTCGACGACCAGGAGCAGGTTCTTGCGCTCCGAGATCTTGCCGAACAGCGTCTTGGCGGCCTTCGTGGAGGCGGCACCCTCGACCACGCCGGTGACGACGTGGATGCGGGAGTGACGCGCACGGTCCGAGAGGGCACCGCGGAGGGCGGCGGCCTTCATCTTCTTCGGGGTCCGCTGCGAGTAGTCACGCGGCTGCGGGCCGTGGACGACGCCACCGCCTGCGAACTGCGGAGCGCGGGTCGAACCCTGACGGGCGCGGCCGGTGCCCTTCTGGCGGTATGGCTTGCGGCCACCACCACGGACTTCGCCACGGGTCTTGGTCTTGTGCGTGCCCTGACGGGCAGCAGCCAGCTGAGCGACAACGACCTGGTGGATCAGCGGAACGCTGGTCTTGGCGTCGAAGATCTCCGCGGGGAGCTCGACGGTACCGGCCTTGTCGCCTGCCGGCGAAAGGATGTCAATGGTGCTCATTACCTCAAGCCCCCTTGGCCGCGGTACGGACCAGGACGAGGCCGCCGTTCGGACCGGGGACCGCGCCCTTGATGAGCAGCAGACCCTTCTCCGCGTCAACCGCGTGGATGGTCAGGTTCTGGGTGGTGACGCGCTCGTTACCCATGCGACCGGCCATGCGCATGCCCTTGAAGACACGCCCAGGGGTGGCGCAGCCACCGATCGAACCGGGGGAGCGGTGCTTGCGCTGCACACCGTGACCGGCGCCGAGGCCCCGGAAGTTGTGCCGCTTCATGACACCGGCGAAGCCCTTGCCCTTGCTGTTGCCCGTGACGTCAACCTTGACGCCGGACTCGAACACCTCAGCAGTGATCTCCTGGCCGAGCGTGTACTCGCTGGCGTCGGAGGTGCGGAGCTCCACCAGGTGGCGGCGGGGGGTCACGTCGGCCTTGGCGAAGTGGCCCTTGAGGGGCTTGTTCACCTTGCGCGGGTCGATCTCGCCGAAGGCGATCTGGACCGACTCGTAGCCGTCGATGTCGTTCGTACGGACCTGGGTAACGACGCAGGGTCCGGCCTTGACCACGGTCACCGGGACGACACGGTTGTTCTCGTCCCAGACCTGGGTCATGCCGAGCTTCTCGCCCAGGACGCCCTTGATCTGCTTTGCCATCTTCTCGACGCCTCTCAGAGCTTGATCTCGATGTCAACGCCGGCCGGAAGGTCCAGGCGCATCAGCGAGTCAACGGTCTTGGGCGTCGGGTCGAGGATGTCGATCAGGCGCTTGTGCGTGCGCATCTCGAAGTGCTCGCGCGAGTCCTTGTACTTGTGCGGCGACTTGATGACGCAGTACACGTTCTTCTCAGTGGGCAGCGGCACCGGGCCTGCGACCGACGCACCAGTGCGGGTCACCGTCTCGACGATCTTCTTCGCCGAGGAGTCGATGACCTCGTGGTCGTAGGCCTTGAGCCGGATGCGGATCTTCTGTCCCGCCATGGCTACTCCGTAGTCCTGTCTGTATGTGGAAACGCTCTGGCTCTCGGTCGGCTGCGGGACGGATCCCGCGGCTTCTCTCCGACCCACGCGGTCGGGCGTGTCGCACACCCTCTACAGAAAATTCCCATACGGAAATTCCCTCGTCCAAGGGGATGCGGTCCCGGACCGCGCATCGGGGGAGAAACACCCACCGAGTGCCTGGTAAGCACCCTGCTGACACTTCCCAGAAGATTCCCGTACGTCCGCCCTCATTGCTGCCCCGAAAGGCAGATTAAGGACGACGAGTACTGTGGGACTCGCTTCCGGTCCTCCCGGCGGGAGGCGCACAGCATCGGCACTCAACCGAGCAACTTGAGTAGTCTGCCATACGACACACCTACCTGGCCAATCGGGCCGAAGAGAATACCCCGCCGGGCGATCACGTCAAACCGCGCCGCGCGCCTCGCCCTACGGGGGTTCTCCCAGGCCGGACTGCTGATCACGAGCGGGAGACGGTCCCGCACTCCTCCTGCCCGCGCGCCTCGATGGTCTTGCTGCGGTCATACGGGTCGACCGGCGATCCGGAGGGTGCCGGTCCGCTGTCCGCGGGGTCCGAGAAGAAGGACGGGTGCAGGTACCCGTCGTACCGGTCGCAGGCGCTGTTGGCGAGGTCCGGCCGGAAGGACACGAGCCGCAGGGCGCCGGGCACCCCCTTCCACCTGGCGGGATCGGCGACCGAGAAGGTGATCTCGCGCCGCACGATCGTGCGCGCGACGTCCTCCGGGTTCCCCTTGACCTTCACGAAGGGGTGGACGAAGGAGAAGTCCGCCTTCACCTCGGCCTGTCCGGCCTTCTCCCCCGGCTCCACCCACATCCGGCCCCGCACCTTGACCACGTCTCCCACCGGCTTGAGCTCGGCCGGGTCGTAGCGGGTGAACAGGTCCAGCGGGTCGTGCTCGCGCGTCGGCTGCCGGAGGGACTCGTCCAGCTCCTTGCGCAACTCCTCGTCCTGCGGGTCCAGCAGCTTCAGGGCCTCTTCCGGCCGCTCCCCGCGCAGCGTCGCCGGGTTCAGGTTGGCGGCGACCAGAAACTGCTTCACCTTCGCCAGCGCGTCGGCGACCTGGTCCTCGGTCATACCCCCGACCGCGGTGGCCGGCGGGACCTCGATGCCCGCGGCGCCCTCCGCCCACTGGAGTGCCGGCGAGCCCCGGAAGGGGTCCTTGAGCGTCGGACGGTCGGGGTACACGGCCTCCGGGGCCGCGGTCGGACGTACGGACTCGGCCGGCAGCGGCGCGGCCGTGGCGGCCCGCTCACGGGCCCCGGCCTTGCCGGTCAGCTTGTCGATCACCAGCCCCGGGCGTACGACGACCAGCGCGAGCCCCGCGATGAAGACGATCGCGGCGGCCGCCTTGAGCCTGCGCTTGGCCTTCCCCCGGCCTTCCATCTCCTGCCAGGCCGGCCCGGTCCGCCACCCCGGCGGATCGTTGCGCACCGGCCGGCGGCGGCCGAACCGCCCGCGCCCCTGCCCGGCCGCCCGCTCCGCCTCCTCGCGGCGCAGCCGCTCGGTGACCATCCGCGCCCGTGCCGACGGCTCCGCCGGGGCGTCCGCGGACTCCCGCGCGACCTGATCCGCGAACCGGGCCCACTCCTCGTCGGAGATCCGCGGTCTGCCGTCGTCCTGCTGCCCCATGCTTCCCCACCTTGTGCGATTCCGGTCGAACTGCCGGTGAGCCTCTCACAGGGGCTTTATGTGTTCTTTACCGGGGTACGGAGAAGGGCCCCTCCCCCGCCGCCGGAGCGGTGGGGAAGGGGCCCTTCTGCCGAACATGGTGCCCGCTCGCGCGAGCTACCAGGTCAGAGCACGAAATTACTTCGTGATCTTGGTGACCTGGCCGGCGCCCACGGTACGACCACCCTCACGGATGGCGAACTTCAGGCCCTCCTCCATGGCGACCGGCTGGATCAGCGCGACCGTCATGTCGGTGTTGTCGCCCGGCATGACCATCTCGGTGCCCTCGGGGAGGGTCACGACGCCGGTCACGTCCGTGGTACGGAAGTAGAACTGCGGGCGGTAGTTGTTGAAGAACGGGGTGTGACGGCCACCCTCGTCCTTCGACAGGATGTACGCAGCGGCCTCGAACTCGGTGTGCGGCGTGACCGAACCGGGCTTGATGATGACCTGGCCGCGCTCGACGTCCTCGCGCTTGATGCCACGGAGGAGCAGACCGACGTTCTCACCGGCCTGGCCCTCGTCGAGCAGCTTGCGGAACATCTCGATGCCGGTGACCGTGGTGGTGGTCTTCTCGGTCTTGATGCCGATGATGTCGACGGTCTCGTTGACCTTGAGGACACCACGCTCGATGCGGCCGGTGACGACGGTGCCACGACCGGTGATCGTGAAGACGTCCTCGACGGGCATCAGGAACGGCTTGTCGGTGTCACGCGGCGGGGTCGGGATGGCCTCGTCCACGGCGTCCATCAGGCCGAGGAGCTTGTCACCCCACTCCTTGTCGCCCTCAAGCGCCTTGAGCGCGGAGACCTGGACGACCGGCAGGTCGTCGCCCGGGAAGTCGTACTCGGAGAGCAGCTCACGGACCTCAAGCTCGACGAGCTCCAGGATCTCCTCGTCGTCCACCATGTCGGCCTTGTTCAGGGCGACGACGATGTACGGAACGCCGACCTGGCGGGCCAGGAGCACGTGCTCCTTGGTCTGCGGCATCGGGCCGTCGGTGGCGGCGACCACGAGGATGGCACCGTCCATCTGGGCGGCACCGGTGATCATGTTCTTGATGTAGTCAGCGTGACCCGGGCAGTCGACGTGGGCGTAGTGACGCGCCTCGGTCTGGTACTCGACGTGCGCGATGGAGATGGTGATACCGCGCTGGCGCTCCTCGGGAGCCTTGTCGATCTGGTCGAACGCCGAGGCCGCGTTCAGGTCCGGGTACTTGTCGTGCAGCACCTTGGTAATGGCGGCCGTGAGGGTCGTCTTACCGTGGTCAATGTGACCGATGGTGCCGATGTTGACGTGCGGCTTAGTCCGCTCGAACTTCGCCTTCGCCACGGGGTCCTCCTGAGAGTGGTTCTGTACGCCTTGAATCATCGGCGCCAGGTGATCTTTGCTGGATAGCCGGTTCCCCCGGGGCAACGGGAGGGTTACTCCTGTTGCCCCAGAGGCTCCGGTGGCAAGCCTAAAACGTGAACTCGGAAGAGTTACTCGCCCTTGGCCTTCGCGATGATCTCCTCAGCGACGTTCCGGGGAACCTCGGCGTAGGAGTCGAACTGCATCGAGTAGCTGGCGCGACCCGAGGTCTTGCTGCGGAGGTCTCCGACGTAGCCGAACATCTCCGAGAGGGGCACGAGGCCCTTGACGACGCGAGCGCCGTGGCGCTCCTCCATGGCCTGGATCTGGCCACGGCGGGAGTTGATGTCGCCGATGACGTCACCCATGTAGTCCTCGGGCGTGGTGACCTCGACGGCCATCATCGGCTCCATGAGCACGGGGGACGCCTTGCGCGCGGCCTCCTTGAAGGCCTGCGAACCGGCGATCTTGAACGCGAGCTCGGAGGAGTCGACCTCGTGGTAGCCACCGTCGAGAAGCGTGACGCGGACGCCCGTCATCTCGTAGCCGGCGAGGATGCCGAACTGCATGGCCTCCTGCGCACCGGCGTCGACCGAAGGGATGTACTCCTTCGGCACGCGGCCACCGGTGACCTTGTTCACGAACTCGTACGCCGGACCGTCGGCCTCGGTGATGGGCTCGATCGCGATCTGCACCTTGGCGAACTGACCGGTACCACCGGTCTGCTTCTTGTGGGTGTAGTCGTGACGCTCGACGGTGCCGCGGATGGTCTCGCGGTACGCGACCTGCGGCTTGCCGACGTTGGCTTCGACCTTGAACTCGCGCTTCATACGGTCGACCAGCACCTCAAGGTGCAGCTCGCCCATACCGCCGAGGATGGTCTGGCCCGTCTCCTCGTCCGAGTGAACGTGGAAGGAGGGGTCCTCCTCCGCGAGACGCTGGATGGCGACACCCAGCTTCTCCTGGTCACCCTTGGACTTGGGCTCGATGGCGACCTGGATGACCGGGGCCGGGAAGTCCATGGACTCCAGGATCACCTGGTTCTTGTCGTCACACAGCGTCTCACCGGTGGTGGTCTGCTTCAGGCCCATGACGGCGACGATGTCGCCGGCGCCCACCGAGTCGATCTCCTCACGCTTGTTCGCGTGCATGCGGTAGATCTTGCCGATGCGCTCCTTCTTGCCCTTGACGGAGTTCAGCACCGCAGTGCCGGCCTCCAGGCGGCCCGAGTAAACCCGGACGAAGGTGAGCTTGCCGAGGTGCGGGTCGCTCATGATCTTGAACGCGAGCGCGGCGAGGGGCTCCTCGTCGGACGGCTTGCGCTTCACGACGACCTCGGGGTCGCGGACGTCGTGGCCCTCGATGGCCTCGATGTCCAGCGGCGACGGCAGGTAGCGGACGACGGCGTCGAGCAGGGGCTGGACGCCCTTGTTCTTGAACGCCGTGCCACAGAACACCGCGGTGATCGTGGGCTCGCCCTTGCCCTTGCCGGAGCCGAGGATGATGCGACGGACGGCGGCGTGCAGCTGCTCCACGGACGGCTCGTCGCCGTTCAGGAAGAGCTCCATGATCTCGTCGTCGTTCTCGGCGACGGTCTCGACCAGCTTGCCGCGCCACTCTTCAGCAGCCTCGGTGTGCGTGGCCGGGATGTCGACGATGTCGTACATCTCGCCCTTGGTCGCCTCGGCGGACCAGACGAACGCCTTCATCGTGACGAGGTCGACGACACCCTGGAAGTCGGCCTCGGCACCGATGGGGAGCTGCATGACGATCGGAACCGCACCGAGGCGGTCCTTGATCATCTCGACGCAGCGGTGGAACTCGGCGCCGGTGCGGTCGAGCTTGTTGACGAAGCAGATGCGCGGCACGCCGTAGCGGTCCGCCTGACGCCAAACGGTCTCGGACTGCGGCTCGACGCCGGCCACACCGTCGAACACGGTGACGGCGCCGTCGAGGACGCGGAGCGAACGCTCCACCTCGACGGTGAAGTCGACGTGACCCGGGGTGTCGATGATGTTGATGGTGTGGTCAACATCTTCGAGCGGCCAGTGGCAGGTGGTAGCGGCAGACGTGATGGTGATACCACGCTCCTGCTCCTGCTCCATCCAGTCCATCGTGGCAGCGCCGTCGTGGACCTCACCGATCTTGTACGACACACCGGTGTAGAACAGGATGCGCTCGGTGGTGGTCGTCTTGCCCGCGTCGATGTGGGCCATGATGCCGATGTTGCGCACCTTGGCCAGGTCAAGCGAAGTGGTAGCCATATCGGCTCAGTCTTCTCTCGGTCTCGATGTGGGTTGGGACTACCAGCGGTAGTGCGCGAAGGCCTTGTTGGACTCGGCCATCTTGTGCGTGTCCTCACGCTTCTTGACGGCAGCGCCAAGACCGTTCGAGGCGTCGAGCAGCTCGTTCATCAGGCGCTCGGTCATGGTCTTCTCGCGGCGGGCGCGGGAGTAACCCACGAGCCAGCGGAGGGCCAGGGTCGACTGGCGACCCGGCTTGACCTCGACGGGAACCTGGTAGGTCGCGCCACCGACACGGCGGGACTTGACCTCAAGGGACGGCTTGACGTTCTCCAGCGCGCGCTTCAGCGTGATGACCGGGTCGTTGCCGGTCTTCTCGCGGAGGCCTTCCATGGCGCCGTAAACGATGCGCTCGGCGGTGGAGCGCTTGCCGTTCAGGAGGATCTTGTTGATGAGCGAGGTCACCAGAGGAGATGCGTAGACCGGGTCGATGATGACCGGGCGCTTCGGGGCGGGGCCCTTACGAGGCATTCTTACTTCTCCTTCTTGGCGCCGTAGCGGCTGCGGGCCTGCTTGCGGTTCTTGACAGCCTGGGTGTCAAGCGCACCGCGGATGATCTTGTAACGAACACCCGGCAGGTCCTTCACACGGCCACCACGCACGAGCACGATCGAGTGCTCCTGCAGGTTGTGTCCCTCACCCGGAATGTAAGCGGTGACCTCGATGCCGGAGGTCAGACGCACACGCGCGACCTTACGGAGCGCCGAGTTCGGCTTCTTCGGGGTGGTCGTGAACACACGCGTGCAGACGCCACGACGCTGGGGCGAAGCCTCAAGCGCGGGGGTCTTTGTCTTCTCGACCTTGTCCTGCCGGCCCTTACGGACCAGCTGCTGGATCGTAGGCACTACTTCTCCGGTTTCTGTGTGCCGTGTAGTGAAGCTAACCTGGAACTTTGCCGACCCACGCGGTCGGGTGTGTCGGATCCGGCGGACCTCCGCGCAAGCGCGGAAACGCATGGATCGCGGTGGCCGATGCGGCTCGCGTGCGGTTGATGGACACGCACGGGAGCCCAGGCACACCCCAGGCACAAGGTCTGAGCGTACCCACCGCATCCACTCCGGTCAAAACATAAGCCGCACCGCTGCGGCCCGTACGACCGCACAGCTCAGACGCCACACGGGCGCGGGCCCCCCGAGGCGGGGTGGCCGTGCGCTCTTCACACCGGCGTGGTAGGGCGGGCGAACTACACTGCCAGCGAATCCCAGCGAGTCAGACCAAACACGTACGAGCGCCAGGAGCAGGACATTGGGGACGGTCACCTCGGAGCCGACGACGGCGGACAGCCCGCCCCCGGACGGCGGCCGGACCCCCGGGTCATCACGCCTCGGAGGGCGCCTGAGCCGCCTCTACGGGCCCCTGCTGGCCTTCCTCGTCACCTCGGGCGCCTTCTGCGCGGCCTGGGCGGCGCGCGGCAGCTTCCCCTTCGGCAACACCGGCCGGGCCATCAACGACCAGGCCAACCAGTACGTGCCCTTCCACCGCGCCCTGTGGGACCTGGTCCACGGCCAGGCCTCCGGCGACGTCCTGTTCAGCTGGAGCGGCGGCTTCGGACAGCAGTTCCTGTCCGACTACTACACCTACCTCGGCAACCCCTTCTCCTGGCTGGCCGTCCTCGTCCCGCGCGCGCACGTGGACCTGGCGGTCTTCGCGATCACCCCGGTCACGATGGGCGCCGCCGCCGCGCTGATGACCGTCTACCTGGGCAAGCTCCAGCCCGGCCCCTGGTGGCAGCGGGGCGTGCTCGGGGCCGTGTACGGGCTGTGCGGGTGGGCGCTGAGCGACGCCTCGTACATCCCGATGTGGCTGTGGGGCCTGGTCGCGCTCCCGCTCCTCGGCATCGCCGTCGAGTGGTGCCTGGAGCAGCGCCGCTGGCCGGGGGTCGCCCTGTTCGTCGCCCTCGCGTGGTTCGGGAACTTCTACACCGCCATGATGGCCACGATGGCCGCCTGCGTCCTGCTGGCCGTCCGCCTGATCACCCTGGACCTGACGGGCGCGCAGCGGCTGCGCGCGCTGTGGCGGGCCGCCTCCGCCACGGCGGTGGGCATCCTGCTGACCCTGCCGCTGCTGCTGCCGTCGTTCCTGTCCAGCGGGGCGGCGCAGCCCACGAAGGCGGCCGCCTTCGACCCCGTCCGCATCGAGGTCTTCCTCGCCGGGATGCTCCCGGCCACCCACCTGTGGGGCGGCCGGCCGCGCCTGTACGTGGCCTCGCTGGGCCTGATCCTGGCGGGCAGCTTCCTCTTCAACACCGCGATCGCGAAGAAGACCCGTCTGGTGTGGGCGGCGGCGACGCTGCTGGTCGTCGCCTCCTTCCAGTTCCCGCCGACCCAGTACGTGTGGCACGGGCTGGCCGTCCCGAACGGCAATCCGTACCGCGAGGCCTTCGTCTTCAGCGGCATGGTGGTCATCGTGGCCTGGCTGGCGCTGGCCAACCGGCCGCGCCCGCTGCACCTGGCCCTGGCCGCCGCCCTCCTGGTCACGGCCACCTTCGTGCTCCGGCGCACCGACGACTTCGGCGGCTGGACCTGGCCCGCGGTGCTGGGCGGCGGGGCCGTCTCCCTGCTGGCCCTGACGCTGCTCGCCCTGGGCGAGCGGCGCCGGGTGCTCGTCCCCGTCGCCGCCGCGCTGATGGTCGCGGTGGTCTTCGCCGAGTCCACCGTCGCCGCGGCCAACGCGGACGCCCGCCGCGCCCGCGAACGCTGGGCGAAGCCGGCCGCCACCTCCAGCCGGTCGATCACCGAGCACTGGCAGGCCGTCCGGCAGGTGGACGGCTGGCCCGCGTACCGGACGGATCCGGGTGCGCCGCAGACCTCGTACAACGACGGCCTGGCCCTGCGGGCGCAGGGGCCGCAGTACTACAGCAGCTACCTGCCCGAGGCCACCTACCAGGCCCTCGAACCCCTCGGCTACGGCTACAAGAACGACGGCCGGACCTTCTTCGGCGCCGACAACCCGGTACTCGACGCGATCTTCTCGATCGGCGCCCGCGTCCGCCCCGGCGCCACCCCGGGCAGCTGGACGGCCACCCGCTCCCCCGCCCCGCCGCTGGTCACGCTCCGCCCCGCCACCCCGTACACCTCCCCCCACCCGGCGGACAGCGTCTACGCCCGCCAGGAGACCGTCCTCGGCGCCACCGTCTACGAGGTCCCCGAGGTCACCCGCGGCGGCACCGCCACCGCACAGACGTACGCGGCCCAGTGCACCCCGGGCTCCGAGGCCTACTGGTACTCCCCCGAGCTCTACGGCACCCTCCACGCGGGCGCCACCCGGCGGCAGCTGGAGGACCGCATGAGCGGCGTCCTCCCCCTGGGCCCGGTCCCGGCGTCCGGCCGCCTGGAGGTCACCGTCGACACCCGCACCAGCGGCGCCGACGCCGGGGCCCATCCCATCGGCTGCCTGGACCGGCCCGCCCTGGACGCGGCGGTCGGCCACCTCACCGCCACCGGCGCCACGAAGGTCACCGCGGGCGGCCACACCGTCGAGGCCACCCTCCCCAAGGGCTCCACCGGCACCGCGGTCCTGGCCGTGACGGCCGTCCCCGGCTGGCAGTGCAGTGCCCCGGTCCGCCCCTTCCACGGCCTGCTCGCGGTCCCCCTGCCCCCGGACACGGACAAGGTCTCCTGCACCTTCACCCCCAAGGGCCTCACCCCAGGCCTGGCCGCCGCCGTCCTGGCCCTCCTCACCCTCCTGGCCGTCCCCCTCACCCACCGCCTCCGCCGCCGGCGCGAGCGGGGCTGACGGTCGGCGGCACCCGCGTCCGGGCGCCAATCCTGCCGTTTCCGCAGACCGGAGGGGTCTCCCGTCAGTAGATTGACGGCCCGCGATGGATCGGGGGCCACATGGATCCGGCATACCTCCCGGGCGACGGAGGACTGGACGACCGCGTCCCGTTCCTGGCCCGCCTGGAGAACGAGGACGCCACGGCGTTACGGGCACTGGGGCGCGAGCTGTACTTCGAGCCGCGCACCCCGCTGATCCAGCAGGACGAGCCGTCGACGCACGTCCTGCTCATCCTCACCGGCTGGACCAAGGTCACCGCCTCGGCCGCGACGGGCTACCAGGCCCTGCTGGCGTTGCGCGGCCCGGGCGACATCGTCGGTGAATCGGCCGCCGTCACGGGCCGCCCGCGATCGGCCACCGTCACGGCGCTGGAGCGGGTCCGGGCCGTGGCCATCGACCACCGCGCGTTCCGCGAGTTCCTGGTCCGCTGCCCCTCCGCCGCCTTCACCCTGATCGGGCTGACCGCCGACCGCACCCGGGCGGCTGACCGGCGCCAGCTGGCGCACGCCTCCATGAGCGTGCGGGAACGTCTGGCGACCCTGCTGCTCGATCTCGTCCGTACGCACGGCCGGACCACGGCCGATGGGGTGGAAATCACCGTGCCACTGACCAAGCAGGAGCTGGCCGGGGCCGTCGGAGCCTCGCGCGAGATGGTCCAACGGCAGCTCAAGGACTTCCGCGACCGGGGCGTCGTCGCCACCGGACGCCGCACGGTGGTGATCGTCCGACCGGACGTCCTGCGGCGGATCGGCCGCCTGGACGCCTGAACGGTCAGTGCACACCGTCACAGTCGCAGTGCGCCTTCTGCCCTCACGCAGTGCCCCGCCCCGCCCTCAACCTGGTGCGGCACCGGCACTCGACCCGTGAGAGGCAGACATGACGCACCCGCTCAACCGCACACTGCTCCTGCTCGACATCGAGAAGTTCAGCGACCGCGACGACGTGGAACAGGCCTACCTGCGCCGCATGCTCTACGACGTCGTCGAACGAGTCCTGCAGTCGGCCGGCATCGACCAGACACTCCACCTGCGCGCCGACCGGGGCGACGGGGTACTGGTGATGATCGACGCGAACGCCCCGCTGCCGCTCCTGCTCCGCGTCCTGCTCACCGAGGCCCCGGCCCAGCTGAGGGAGGTCAACCGGATGGCTTCGAGTGCGGCCCAGATCAGGCTTCGCGCGGTGGTGGCCACCGGCTTCGTCAGCGTCGACGCCGTGGACGGCTGGGTCGGCTCCGACCTCAACCACGCGTGCCGCCTCCTGGACGCCGACGTCCTGCGGGCCGCGCTGCGCCGGAGGAGCTCGGACATCGCTCTGTGCGTGTCCGAATCCGTGCACGCGGGGATCGTGCGCCACGATCACACGGGCATCCCGGCCGACGCGTTCCACCCGGTCACGGTGGAGAGCAAGAACGGTCCGCTGAAGGCCTGGCTCCACGGCCCGGTGCCCACGGCGGCCGATAGCGCTCCGACCGCGCGGGACGCCGCACCCGCACAGCAGCAGGGCCGGGCTCCGGCGGAGGGCGGCGGCGCGGTCGAGTTCCACGGCACGAACAGCGGGGTGGTCACGGGCCGGATCGACGGACCGATGATCCAGGGCGGGGTGATCAACGGCGGCGTCACCTTCAACGGGGCCCAGGGTGAGCGCCGATGACCGCTCCCGCCCCGGCCGAGCCGACCGACCCCAAGGCGGACGGGGGCCAGTCGGCCACGCCCGGTGACGCGGACGACACCGGTCAGGGCACCGACGAGAAGAGCGCCCAGCGGGAGGAAGCCCCTCCGCAACGGGCCTGGGACACCCTGCGTGACATCGACCGGCACGCCCCGGCCTCCGCCCGGTTCACCGGGCGGAACAACGGCGTCGTCGCAGGTGAGATCAACGGAAACGTCACCAGGACCGAGCACCACTACTACGGCGCCTCGGGCCCCACCCGGACCTCCGGAGAGGTTCCGGCCGCGGAACTGGACCGGCTGGCCCTCACCTTCGTGTCCGACGGCACCCCCTTCGAGGAGCTCCTGGAGCGGCTCCGCGAAGAGCGGGTCCTGGTGCTGACCGGCGTCCCCTTCACCGGGCGCCGCACCGCCGCTCTGATGCTGCTGCGACGGGCGGGGGCGAGCCCGGTGCACGCGATCGACCGTGAGACGCCACCGAGCGCACTGCTCCAACAGCTCACGAAGGGCGAAGCCCCCGGTCACGTGCTGTGTGACCTGGTGACCTCGCGCGACGAGCCGCTGCGCGAGACACACCTGCTGTCGCTCCGGGACCACCTCCTGAAGCACGGCGGCCACCTCGTGATCACCACGGGTCTGCGGCCGTGGATCGAGGACGACGTCCGCACCCGGATGTGGGAGGCGCCGCGTACCGATGTCCTGCTGCGGTCCCGCCTGGAGCGCCGGACCGGCGAGGCCACTGCCCGCAGGCTGCTGGAGCTGGCCGAGGTACGGGAGTTCCTGCCCCGCGCCCACCAGCCGCGTGAGGTGGTCGCGTACGCCGCCGAGCTGATGCGCCTCGCCTCGGGAGAAATCGGCGAGGAAGCACTCCGTGACACCTCGGCCGAATTGCTGAACGAACAAGTGCGCGAGTGGTTCGAGGCGGATGAGGACACGCTCCACCTGCGGGAGAAGGCCTTCCTCATCGCTCTCGCCGCATTCGACGCCGGCCCGTACGCCCTCACCGCCGAACTCAGCGACCTGCTGTTCCAGGAGCTCCAGGCGACCGCCAACTCCGACCTGCCCAAGGCCGTCCCCGTGTTCGGCACCCACATCGCCCACCGGCTGAGGACGGCCCGCGCACGGCCCTACCCCGCCCGGGAGATGACCGAGTGGGGTCCCGTGGAGCAGCTCATGGCCGAGTTCCTGGACAGCCGCACCGCCTTCGTCCTGCTCCGCGAGGTGTGGACGGGGCACCCTTCGGCCCGTCCCGCCCTGGTCTCCTGGCTCGGGGAGCTCATCGTCGACGGCCGGCCCTTCGTCCGTACCCGGGCCGCGGCAACCGTGGGGGCGCTCGCCTTCACCGACCTGCCGTCCGCGATGGCCCTGGTCATCGAGCCCTGGGCGGTGTCCCGCAATCCCCTGCAGCGGGTCGGCGCGGTCAGCTCGCTGGCCCTGGCGCACCGGGTGGGGGCTCCGAACATCCTGCGGATCGCCGACGACTGGACGGCCGACAGCGACCCGCGACTCTCCTGGGTGGGCATCCGCGTCCAGGGCCTGCTGGGGGCCGAACGCCCCCGGGAGGCGCTCGCCGCCCTTCGGGTACAGGCGCGCAAGCAGTACGACCCCGAGAAACCCGGCCCACTGGAGAGCGAGCTCGCCCAGTCCGTCGAACTGCTGCTGCTCTCCCCCGAGACCGAGGACGTCCTCTCCGAGGTCCTGCGGACACTGGACGACCACCGTTCGGTGTTCCGGATCTCGGTCTCCGGGTTCCTGGGGGCCTGCCGGCACACCGAGGAAGAGTCAGGCCTCCCGCTCGTCCTCCGGACGTACCGGCAGGCCCGCCTCGACAGCACACCCGCGGCCCACGGGATCCCCAGGCTGTGGAGGGCCGCTCTGGACGACCCCTCGTTCACCACGGAGGCACTGGACGTCCTCCGTGGCTGGGTCCTCGCCGCCGACCGGGACGAGGACACGTCCTGGGCCCTCGCGGACCTGCTGCCGAAGCTGGTCGACGGCGCGACCGCCGCACACCGCATCGGGCACCTGCTGCACACGGTGCGCGGCGATGACGGCGGCCCGCGCCCGGCAGCGGCCGACGACCTCCTCACAGCCCTGCACCGGGCCTGACCCCAAGGAGTCCCCATGTCCCCGGCACACTTCGACTGGTTACAGGCGGCCGACCGGCACACAGAGCTGGTGGACCCGGTCATCAGCGTCCGCCAGCTCTCCCGGTGGGACCTGCGCCGAAAGCACCACACCCGCTTCGACCACTGTCTGGTCTACGCGACGCACCAGGGCGAGTACGTGGAGTTCCGCCCACCCGTGCGCCCCAGAGCAACCGCTCGGTACAGCGCCGTGTACGAGGTGGACCTGGGCGTCCACCTGGTCCGCAGGGAGCTGACGCTGCCCAGCTCGAACGACGCCCTGGAGTTCCAGGCCGAGGTCGAATTCCGCTGGCGGGTGGAAGACCCGGTCGGGTTCGTCCGCAGCGGGCGGCGCGACGTGCCGCGCCTGCTGCGCAACGAACTCGAAGAGCGCGCACGGGGCCTCGTACGGCTCCACCCCGTCACCGACAGCGCCGCCGCCGAGGCCGAGCTCCTGGCCGCCGCTGTGGGCTGGCCCCGGCTGGGGGCCGAGGCGGGCCTGGACACTGCCTGGACCCTGCGCCTGCGCCGCAACCAGCAGGCGATCGAACACCAGGTCCGCCTGCAGGAGATCACACAGGACGCTGAGGCGAAGATCCTCGATGCCGTGCTCGGGAAGGACGTGGACGCCGCGGCCGAGCAGCGCGAGGCCGCTCTCCTCAGGCTCCAGGCCGAGAAGGTCGGCCTGTACGAGGACTACCTGGAACAGGGCGGGACCCGAGCCTCGGCCTGGTACCTGAGCCGGCACCCCGAGGCGGGGCAGGAGGTCATGGCCAACCTGCGGGAGGACCAGCGGCAGCTGGTCGAGAAGCAGCTGGAACTGGTCACGAAGCTGTTCGACTCGGCGGAGGCCGAGACCCACGAGCTGGCAGAACCCCGCAGGCACGCAGTCCGCGCACTGACCGAGGTCCTCACCCAGCGGTTCCCGGGCACCTCCACCGACACCGGTCACGCGGCAGCCGAGGGACCGCCCGCCAAGGACCTGCCGCCCGGCTACGGACGGACACCCGTCGACCCGGCCAAGGGGTGACCGTGGGCGAGGATTCCGAGCACCACGACGACCTCGACTACCGGCACGCTCCCGGCACCCGGGTCCACTACCGGGCCCGGACCCGCGCCACCGATCTCGCGGCTGTCGGCCGCCTCGCTCTCCAGCTGCCCGGCGCCCTGTTCGGGCTGCTCCTCGTCGGTCTGGTGGCCCGCGTGCTGCAATCCGCCACCGGGATCCCCTACGGGGTGCCCGTCGGGTTGTGGTTGGCGGCCGGAGCGCTCGCCTTCCACCCGCCCACCGAAGCCCTGCTCGCCCGGTACCTGCTGAGGCTCGGACGCCCCCTGCCGCACGAGCTCGCCGTGCTGGCACCCGTGTGGCGCGAGGTGACGGCCCGCGCCGGTGTGGACGGCAGCCGCTACCAGTTCTGGATCGAGGAGGGCGAGGAGCTGACGGCCTCGGGCGCCGGCGGCCACCTCGTCATCGTCACCAGGCGGGCACTGGAGACACTGCCGACGTCACAGCTGGCGGCGGTCCTCGCCCACGAGCTCGGACACCATACGGCGGGGCACGCCTGGGCACAGTTGCTCGGCTGGTGGTACGCCCTGCCCGGCAGGCTCGCCCGATGGGCCCTGGCTGCGGCCGCCCGTTCGGGCCGGCGGCGGATCAGGGACGTGCCGCCGTTCGCCGTCGTCCTGTCAGGCGCGCTCGTCGCCCTGGCCGGCTACCGGGCCCTGTTCGTCACCTTCGGCCTGCCCCTGCTCCTGCTGGCACTGCCCTTCCTGATCGCGGCCGTCAGCCGGCGCACCGAACTGCGGGCGGACCGGCACGCCGCAGCGCTGGGCTTCGGCCCCCCGCTCGCCCAGGTCCTCACGGCAGAGCCCGAGGAGGACGGGCCTGGCCTCCTGCGGCGCCTGCTCTCCTCCCACCCCGACCACCGCACCCGCCTCCACCACCTCCAGCGGCACCTCTGAGGCGGGCGCCCCGGGAACGCCGCAGGGCGGCCACCCTTTCGGGTGACCGCCCTGCGGTTACTGCTCTGCTGCGACTCAGCCGTTGTACGGGCCGTAGTCGTAGTCCTCCAGCGGGACAGCCTGGCCGGAGCCGGTGCCGAAGGGCGAGTAGTCGATGTCGTCGTAGCCGACGGCCGAGTACATCGCGGCCTTGGCCTCTTCGGTGGGCTCGACCCGGATGTTGCGGTAGCGGGACAGACCCGTACCGGCCGGGATGAGCTTACCGATGATGACGTTCTCCTTGAGGCCGATGAGGCTGTCGGACTTGGCGTTGATCGCCGCATCCGTCAGGACTCGGGTCGTCTCCTGGAAGGAGGCGGCCGACAGCCAGGATTCCGTCGCCAGCGAGGCCTTGGTGATACCCATCAGCTGCGGACGGCCGGAGGCGGGGTGACCGCCCTCGGTGACCACGCGACGGTTCTCGGTCTCGAACTTCGAGCGCTCGACGAGCTCGCCCGGCAGGAGCTCCGCGTCGCCGGACTCGATGATCGTCACGCGGCGCAGCATCTGCCGGATGATGATCTCGATGTGCTTGTCGTGGATCGACACGCCCTGCGAGTTGTAGACCTTCTGGACTTCGCCGACCAGGTGGACCTGGACGGCACGCTGGCCGAGGATGCGCAGCACGTCGTGCGGGTTGGTGGCACCCATGGTGAGCTTCTGGCCCACCTCGACGTGGTCGCCCTCGTGCACGATGACCTTGGCGCGCTTGGAGATCGGGAAGGCCGTCTCCTCGCTGCCGTCGTCGGGCGTGATGACGATCTTCTTCGTCTTCTCGGTCTCCTCGATCCGCACGCGGCCGGCGGCCTCGGAGATCGGGGCGACACCCTTCGGGGTACGGGCCTCGAAGAGCTCGACGACACGCGGCAGACCCTGCGTGATGTCGTCACCGGCCACACCACCGGTGTGGAAGGTACGCATCGTCAGCTGGGTACCGGGCTCACCGATGGACTGGGCGGCGATGATGCCGACCGCCTCACCGATGTCGACCAGCTTGCCGGTGGCCAGCGAGCGGCCGTAGCAGAAGGCACAGGTGCCGACCGCGGACTCGCAGGTCAGGACCGAGCGGGTCTTGACCTCCTCGACGCCGTTCGCGATGAGGGCGTCGATGAGCACGTCGCCGAGGTCCACGTTCGCCGGCGCGATGACCTTGCCGTCGATGACGACGTCCTCGGCCAGCATGCGGGCGTACACGGAGGTCTCGACGTCGTCCGCCTTGCGGAGGACACCCGCCTCGTCCTTGACACCGATCTTGAGCTTGAGGCCGCGCTCGGTGCCGCAGTCCTCCTCGCGGATGATGACGTCCTGCGAGACGTCCACCAGACGACGGGTGAGGTAACCCGAGTCGGCGGTACGCAGGGCGGTGTCCGCCAGACCCTTACGGGCACCGTGCGTGGAGATGAAGTACTCCAGAACGGTGAGGCCCTCACGGAAGGACGCCTTGATCGGACGCGGGATGGTCTCGTTCTTCGCGTTCGACACCAGACCACGCATACCGGCGATCTGTCGCATCTGCATCATGTTTCCTCGGGCACCCGAGTCAACCATCATGAAGATGGGGTTCGTCTTGGGGAAGTTCGCGTTCATCGCCTCGGCGACCTCGTTGGTCGCCTGCGTCCAGATCTGGATGAGCTCCTGGGTGCGCTCTTCCTTGGTGATCAGACCGCGCTCGTACTGCTTCTGGACCTTCTCGTCCTTGGCCTCGTAGCCCGCGACGATTTCCTTCTTCGCCTCGGGAACCACGACGTCGGAGATGGCCACGGTGACGCCCGAACGGGTCGCCCAGTGGAAGCCGGCCGCCTTCAGGTTGTCGAGCGTCGCCGCCACGATGACCTTGGGGTAGCGCTCCGCCAGGTCGTTGACGATCTCGGAGAGCTGCTTCTTGCCCACCGAGTAGTCGACGAACGGGTAGTCCTCGGGCAGCAGCTCGTTGAAGAGCGCACGGCCCAGGGTCGTCTTCAGACGGAAGCTGTCGCCCGGCTGGAACTCCTGCTCGCCCTCTTCGGCGACCGGCGCCACCCAGCCGCGCGGCGGGATGGTGCCCACCGGGAAGCGGATGTCGACGGACGACTGCAGCGCGAGCTCGCCGGCGTCGAAAGCCATGATCGCCTCGGCGGTGGAGCCGAACGCACGGCCCTCGCCCTTGACGTCACGGAGCTCACCGTCGGTGGTCAGGAAGAACAGACCCAGGACCATGTCCTGCGTCGGCATCGTGACCGGACGGCCGTCGGCCGGCTTGAGGATGTTGTTCGAGGACAGCATCAGGATGCGGGCCTCGGCCTGCGCCTCCGCGGAGAGCGGCAGGTGCACGGCCATCTGGTCACCGTCGAAGTCCGCGTTGAACGCGGTGCAGACGAGCGGGTGGATCTGGATGGCCTTGCCTTCGACCAGCTGGGGCTCGAAGGCCTGGATGCCGAGGCGGTGCAGCGTGGGCGCACGGTTCAGGAGGACCGGGTGCTCGGCGATGACCTCTTCGAGGACGTCGTAGACGACCGTGCGGCCGCGCTCGACCATCCGCTTGGCGCTCTTGATGTTCTGCGCGTGGTTCAGGTCGACCAGGCGCTTCATCACGAACGGCTTGAAGAGCTCCAGCGCCATGGCCTTGGGCAGACCGCACTGGTGCAGCTTCAGCTGCGGACCGACGACGATCACGGAACGCGCGGAGTAGTCCACACGCTTGCCGAGAAGGTTCTGACGGAATCGACCCTGCTTGCCCTTCAGCATGTCGCTGAGGGACTTCAGCGGACGGTTGCCGGGGCCCGTCACCGGGCGACCACGACGGCCGTTGTCGAAGAGGGCGTCGACCGCCTCCTGGAGCATGCGCTTCTCGTTGTTCACGATGATCTCGGGGGCACCGAGGTCGAGAAGGCGCTTCAGGCGGTTGTTGCGGTTGATCACACGGCGGTACAGGTCGTTCAGGTCGGAGGTCGCGAAGCGGCCACCGTCCAGCTGCACCATCGGACGCAGGTCCGGCGGGATCACCGGGACGCAGTCCAGGACCATGCCCTTGGGGCTGTTGCTGGTCTGCAGGAACGCGGAGACGACCTTGAGGCGCTTGAGCGCACGGGTCTTCTTCTGGCCCTTGCCGGTACGGATGATCTCGCGGAGGCGCTCGGCCTCCTCCTCCAGGTCGAAGGACTCCAGGCGCTTCTGCAGCGCCGCGGCACCCATCGAACCGTCGAAGTACGTACCGAAGCGGTCGCGCAGCTCGCGGTAGAGCAGCTCGTCGCCCTCAAGGTCCTGGACCTTGAGGTTCTTGAAGCGGTTCCACACCTCGTCGAGGCGGTCGATCTCGCGCTGGGCGCGGTCACGGAGCTGCTTCATCTCGCGCTCGGCACCCTCGCGCACCTTGCGGCGCACGTCGGCCTTCGCACCCTCGGCCTCAAGCTCGGCCAGGTCGGTCTCAAGCTTCTTGGCACGGCCTTCGAGGTCCGCGTCACGGCGGTTCTCGATCTGCTGGCGCTCGACGGAGACGTGGGCCTCCAGCGACGGCAGGTCGCGCTGACGGCGCTCGTCGTCGACGAACGTGATCATGTACGCGGCGAAGTAGATGACCTTTTCGAGGTCCTTCGGCGCGAGGTCCAGCAGGTAGCCCAGGCGCGACGGGACGCCCTTGAAGTACCAGATGTGGGTGACGGGAGCGGCAAGCTCGATGTGGCCCATCCGCTCACGGCGCACCTTGGCGCGCGTGACCTCGACGCCACAACGCTCACAGATGATGCCCTTGAAGCGGACACGCTTGTACTTGCCGCAGTAGCACTCCCAGTCCCGGGTAGGACCGAAGATCTTCTCGCAGAAGAGTCCGTCCTTCTCGGGCTTGAGGGTGCGGTAGTTGATGGTCTCCGGCTTCTTGACCTCGCCGTGCGACCAGGTTCGGATGTCGTCCGCGGTGGCAAGGCCGATCCGCAGCTCGTCGAAGAAGTTGACGTCGAGCACTGTGCGTCAATCCCTCTTTCGGGGTCGAGTCTCAATCATGGTCTGAACGGTCCCGGGGATGACGGGGGGCTCTTGAGCGAGCCCCCCGTCAGGCCCGTCAGACCTCTTCGACGCTGCTCGGCTCGCGCCGGGACAGGTCGATACCGAGCTCCTCCGCCGCGCGGAAGACGTCCTCGTCGGTGTCGCGCATCTCGATGGACATGCCGTCCGAGGACAGCACCTCCACGTTGAGGCAGAGCGACTGCATTTCCTTGATGAGCACCTTGAAGGACTCGGGAATGCCCGGCTCGGGGATGTTCTCGCCCTTGACGATGGCCTCGTAGACCTTCACGCGGCCGGTGACGTCATCGGACTTGATGGTCAGCAGCTCCTGGAGGGCGTAAGCGGCGCCATAAGCCTCAAGCGCCCACACCTCCATCTCACCGAAGCGCTGGCCACCGAACTGCGCCTTACCACCCAGCGGCTGCTGCGTGATCATCGAGTAGGGGCCGGTCGAACGTGCGTGGAGCTTGTCGTCGACCAGGTGGTGGAGCTTGAGGATGTACATGTACCCGACCGAGATCGGGTCCGGGAACGGCTCGCCGGAGCGGCCGTCGAACAGACGCGCCTTACCGGTCGGGAGCACCATGCGCTCGCCGTCACGGTTCGGGATGGTGTGCTGGAGCAGGCCGGCCAGCTCGTCCTCGCGGGCACCGTCGAAGACCGGGGTCGCGACGTTGGTACCGGGGGCGACCTGGTCGGCGCCGATCGCCTGGAGGCGCTGCGCCCACTCGTCCGCGAGGCCGGAGACGTCCCAGCCACGGCTGGCGAGCCAGCCGAGGTGGATCTCCAGGACCTGTCCCGGGTTCATTCGGGACGGGACACCCAGCGGGTTCAGGATGATGTCGACCGGCGTGCCGTCCTCAAGGAAGGGCATGTCCTCGATCGGAAGGATCTTGGAGATGACACCCTTGTTGCCGTGGCGGCCGGCGAGCTTGTCACCGTCGGTGATCTTGCGCTTCTGGGCGACGTAGACGCGGACCAGCTGGTTCACGCCCGGAGGAAGCTCGTCGCCCTCCTCGCGGTCGAAGACGCGGACACCGATGACCTTGCCGATCTCACCGTGAGGAACCTTGAGCGAGGTGTCACGCACCTCGCGGGCCTTCTCACCGAAGATCGCGCGGAGCAGGCGCTCCTCCGGGGTCAGCTCGGTCTCGCCCTTGGGCGTGACCTTGCCGACCAGGATGTCGCCGGCGACGACGTCCGCACCGATGCGGATGATGCCGCGCTCGTCGAGGTCCGCGAGGACCTCCTCGGAGACGTTCGGGATGTCCCGGGTGATCTCCTCGGGGCCGAGCTTGGTGTCACGGGCGTCGACCTCGTGCTCCTCGATGTGGATCGAGGAGAGGACGTCGTCCTGCACGAGGCGCTGCGACAGGATGATCGCGTCCTCGTAGTTGTGACCCTCCCACGGCATGAACGCGACGAGCAGGTTCTTGCCGAGGGCCATTTCGCCCTCTTCGGTCGCAGGACCGTCGGCGAGGACCTGGGCCTCGATGATCCGGTCACCCTCGTTGACGATGACCTTCTGGTTGACCGAGGTGCCCTGGTTCGAGCGGGAGAACTTGGCGACGCGGTACGTGGTGTACGTGCCGTCGTCGTTGGCGACGGTGATGTAGTCGGCCGAGACCTCCTGGACGACACCGTCCTTCTCCGCCTTGATCGAGTCACCGGCGTCGACCGCACAGCGGTACTCCATGCCGGTGCCGACGAGCGGGGCCTCCGCCTTGATGAGCGGAACGGCCTGGCGCATCATGTTCGCGCCCATGAGGGCACGGTTGGCGTCGTCGTGCTCCAGGAAGGGGATCATCGCGGTCGCGACGGACACCATCTGGCGCGGGGAGACGTCCATGTAGTCGACGTCGTCGCCGGCGATGTAGTCGATCTCGCCGCCACGACGGCGGACCAGCACGCGGTTCTCGGTGAAGCGCATCTCGTCGTTCAGGCCGGCGTTGGCCTGGGCGATCACGAAGCGGTCTTCCTCGTCCGCGGTCAGGTAGTCGACCTCGTCCGTGACGACACCCTCGACGACCTTGCGGTACGGGGTCTCGACGAAACCGAACGCGTTGACGCGGCCGTAGGAGGCGAGCGAGCCGATCAGACCGATGTTCGGGCCTTCGGGGGTCTCGATCGGGCACATGCGGCCGTAGTGCGACGGGTGCACGTCACGGACCTCGAAGCCTGCCCGCTCACGGGACAGACCACCGGGACCCAGCGCCGAGAGACGACGCTTGTGCGTCAGACCCGACAGCGGGTTGTTCTGGTCCATGAACTGCGACAGCTGGCTGGTGCCGAAGAACTCCTTGATGGAGGCGACGACCGGCCGGATGTTGATCAGGGTCTGCGGCGTGATCGCCTCGACGTCCTGGGTCGTCATCCGCTCGCGGACGACGCGCTCCATACGAGCCAGACCCGTGCGGACCTGGTTCTGGATGAGCTCGCCGACGTTGCGCAGACGACGGTTGCCGAAGTGGTCGATGTCGTCGGTCTCGACGACGATCGAACGGCCCGACTCACCGATGGTCTCGGTCTCGCCCGCGTGGAGCTTCACGAGGTACTTGATCGTCGCGATGATGTCGTCGGTGGTGAGCACACCGGCGTCCAGCGGCTCGTCGGCGCCGAGCTTCTTGTTCACCTTGTAGCGGCCGACCTTGGCGAGGTCGTAGCGCTTCGGGTTGAAGTAGAGGTTCTCAAGCAGCGTCTGAGCGGCCTCGCGGGTCGGCGGTTCGCCCGGGCGCAGCTTGCGGTAGATGTCGAGCAGCGCGTCGTCCTGGCCCTGGGTGTGGTCCTTCTCCAGGGTGGCGCGCATGGACTCGTACTCGCCGAACTCCTCCAGGATCTGCTCGGTGGTCCAGCCGAGAGCCTTGAGGAGGACGGTGACGGACTGCTTGCGCTTGCGGTCGATGCGGACACCGACCATGTCGCGCTTGTCGACCTCCATCTCCAGCCAGGCACCCCGGGACGGGATGATCTTGGCGGAGAAGATGTCCTTGTCGGACGTCTTGTCGATGGAGGAGTCGAAGTAGACACCCGGGGAACGGACGAGCTGCGACACGACGACGCGCTCGGTGCCGTTGATGACGAAGGTGCCCTTGTTGGTCATGAGCGGGAAGTCGCCCATGAAGACCGTCTGAGACTTGATCTCACCGGTCTCGTTGTTCGTGAACTCGGCCGTGACGAAGAGCGGCGCCGCGTACGTGAAGTCGCGCTCCTTGCACTCGTCGACGGAGTTCTTCGCCGGCTCGAAACGGTGGTCGCGGAAGGTCAGCGACATCGACCCGGAGAAGTCCTCGATCGGCGAGATCTCCTCGAAGATCTCTTCCAGACCGGACTTGGTGGGGACGTCCTGTCCACTCTCAAGCGCCGACTCGACGCGGGACTTCCAGGCGGCGTTGCCGAGCAGCCAGTCAAAGCTCTCGGTCTGCAGCGCCAGGAGGTTCGGAACCTCGAGGGGCTCCTTGATCTTTGCAAAGGAGATGCGCAGCGGGGCGGTGCTGGCACCGTTGTTCGTATTGGTCGAGGCGTTGCGCGAGGCGGCCAAGAGGGGGTCCTTCCGAGGGCTCGGACTCACTACGCGCGTACCGGTCCCAGCCGACACAGAAGACAGAGCCTCCCCAGCTGGCCAAAAGACCAGGTCAGGGCGTATCAATCAGGTGTGCTCAAGCGTGGGCATGACCCTGGCGACGGGCAGGGGTCAGCTAACAGGCAGCGCAAAGGGTCAGTGTAGCCACTCGGCTCACTGATGTCCAGACCAGGTTTCCGGAAACCGGCAACAGGCCTTCCTCAACTCGTTCCACCAACACCAACGCTGCGGCGCTCGCACACGGAGCGCGTATCAGTACTGCCCTCTTCGTAGTCGATCCATGCCTCGAATCCGGGATCGACCCGGCCGAGCTGGCGACGGCTCTGAGAATTGCGCGCCGCTGGCCGTTCGTCAAGGCCCCGTGCTCCGAGCGGATCATCCGCGGACCCCGCACCGGGGCAACGATGATCACCCTACTCCCCAACGAGACCAGGGCAAGTCAGGCACTGGGGGTACGCCAAAGGGCGACCACCCTTACGGGTGATCGCCCTTGGAAGGGGCCTCAGAGGGCCCCAGAGGTGTTACTTGACCTCGACGCCAGCGCCAGCGGCCTTGAGGGCCTCGGCGGCCTTGTCAGCGGCCTCCTTGTTGACCTTCTCGAGGACCGGCTTCGGGGTGCCGTCGACGAGGTCCTTGGCCTCCTTCAGACCCAGGGAGGTCAGCTCACGCACGACCTTGATGACCTGGATCTTCTTGTCGCCCGCACCGGTGAGGATGACGTCGAACTCGTCCTTCTCCTCCTCGGCGGCGGCGGCGTCGCCACCACCCTGACCCGGGGCGGCAACGGCGACGGCCGCGGCGGCGGTGACGTCGAACTTCTCCTCGAAGGCCTTCACGAACTCGGAGAGCTCGATGAGGGTCATCTCCTCGAACTGGGCGAGGAGGTCGTCCTGAGAGAGCTTCGCCATGATGGGCGATCCTTCCACTAATTCGGCAGGTGCCGGATGTATTGAGAGGCGGGCGTAACGGCCCGCTACGACCCACGCACTAGGCGGCGTAGATCAGTGCGCGAGCCGAATTACTCGGCACCGCCCTGCTCGGCGAGCTTGACGCGAAGCGCTTCCGCAGTGCGGACGAACTTCGACGGCAGCGCCTGGAAGAGCGAGGCAGCCTGGGACTGCTTGCCCTTGAACGCGCCGGCCAGCTTGCTGAGCAGAACCTCGCGGGACTCAAGGTCCGCAAGCTTCTTGATCTCATCGGCGGTCAGCGCCTTACCGTCAAGGACACCGCCCTTGATGATGAGATTCGGGTTCTCCTTGGCGAAGTCACGAAGACCCTTCGCCGACTCCACCGGGTCACCGGTGATGAAGGCGGCGCCCGTCGGACCGGTGAACTGGTCGTCGAGCGAGGTGATCCCGGCGTTGTTGGCCGCAATCTTGGTCAGCGTGTTCTTCACCACGGCGTACTGGGCGTTCTCACCGAGCGCGCGGCGCAGCGTCTTGAGCTGCGCGACGGTGAGACCCCGGTACTCGGTCAGCACAACGGCGTTCGAGCTGCGGAACTGGTCCTCAAGCTCGGCTACCGCAGCAGCCTTGTCGGGCCTTGCCATAGAGCGTCGGCCTCCTTCCGGGTGATGAGGACCGCTCAGAAGGGGCTGGACAAACAAAACGCCCCGGCGCATGGCGCACGGGGCACGGCTCAACCGAAATGAATTCCGGGAACTTTCCTCGAACACCTGCGCAGGACGTCCGCTCGCAGCGAATCCTTCGGCCACCGCCCTCTTTCGAGCACGGCAACGACCAGCGGTCTTTGGCTTCTCCGGAAGCGTACGCGAAGGCGACCGGACGAGGCAAATCGCCTCAGGAGCCGCCCTGCAGCACCGCGTCGAAGTCGGCGACCTGGTCGGCCGGCGGGGCCGTGACCGGCGCTACCTGGCCGAAGCCGTCGAAGGTGGCCTTGGTGCTGGAGGCGCCCTTGTCGTCGTGGCTCACCGTGACGACGCGCGCCGGGTAGTCGTCCTTGCCGATCCACACGTCCGCCTCCAGCGCCGTGAGGTGCTTCACGGACTCGCGGAGGTACCGGCGGTCCTTCTCCGGCATCACCTTGGTCGACTCGTCGGCCGCCTGGAGGTCCGCACCGGTGAGGAGGGCCCGGTAGTGCCGGGTCCCGGGGGCGTCGGTGGCCGTCGCCGGGACCAGGGCGACCTTGGGCTGGCCCAGGAGCAGGGCGAGGTACTCCGCCGGGTCCTCGTTCATCCGGGGGGCGGGCGCGCCCCCCGCGGCGAGGTCCAGCTTCATCCAGGGCTTGCCGTCGACCGGGGTCTTGAGCTGGGTGTAGACCACGTCGCCGGTCATGACGGAGCGGGACTCGGAGTCGGGTCCCTTGATCGTCAGGTCGTGGGCCGAGGGGTACCAGCCCTTGGTCCCGGTCTGGGTGGTGGTCTTGCCGTCGCGGTCCGTGGCGGAGATCTCGGCCATGGCGAACTTCGCCTTGACCGTCTTGAGCCAGGACGCCTTCACGGCCTCCACGGGGGACGACCCCCGCGTCGGCGCCCCGGGCGCCGCTCCGGCCCCGTCGGCGGCCCCCTTGGCCGCGTCCGTCTTCGTAGCGCCCTCACAGGCCGCGAGGCCGCCCACGAGCAGCGTTGCGCCCGCCAGGACGGCGACGGCCCGTGTCCGGACAGTCCGGTTCATCTGGTCCTCCCCCATGTGTGGATCCCCCTGTCTCCGTAACGGAACCGGGCCCCGGCCCCGGGGAGGGGGCGGGGCCCGGTATCAGGCGTGCGCCGGACGCGGTCAGGCGCCGCCTGTGCCCTTGTTCTTCATCGCCTCGGCCAGGTCCATGACCTGGTCGGCCGGCGGCGCGGTGATCTCGACCGGCAGTCGATGGTCTCCTCGCCGACCTTCTTGAGGTCCTTGGAAGCGCTCAGGCTGTCGGCCGTGTCGGCCGGGTTCTGGCCCTGCTGGGCGGAGCCGAGCGAGTCCAGCTCCTTGGCCTGCTCCGGAGCCAGCGCCTTGAGGTCGAACTTGAGCCACTGGGTGCCGCTGCCCATGTACATGGCACCGTCGACGAGGCGGATCTGCACCTTCTCGCCCGGCTCGTCCGGCGAGTCCATCGTCATTCGCACAGAAACAGGAAAACGGGCCCTTCGCCCCCGGAAGGGGGCGAAGGGCCCGTTCAACCACTCGGTGGTCCGATCAGGCAGGTGCCGGATCAGACAGCGGCCGGGTCTTCCTCGACGAGGAGGTTCCGGGTGCGGTTGGAGTCCAGCTGGATGCCGGGGCCCATCGTGGTGCTGAGGGCGGCCTTCTTGATGTAGCGGCCCTTGGCGGCGGACGGCTTCAGACGGATGATCTCGTCCAGGGCCGCAGCGTAGTTCTCGACCAGCTTCTCATCGGAGAAGGAAACCTTGCCGATGATGAAGTGCAGGTTCGAGTGCTTGTCGACGCGGAACTCGATCTTGCCACCCTTGATCTCGGTGACAGCCTTGGCGACGTCCATCGTGACGGTGCCGGTCTTCGGGTTCGGCATGAGGCCACGGGGACCGAGCACGCGGCCGAGGCGGCCGACCTTGCCCATGAGGTCCGGGGTGGCCACAACGGCGTCGAACTCGTTGAGGCGGTTGCCCTTCGCGATCTCGTTGATCAGCTCGTCGTCGCCGACAATGTCGGCGCCGGCGGCTTCCGCGGCCGCAGCACGGTCACCGGTCGCGAAGACCAGGACCCGGGCGGTCTTGCCGGTGCCGTGCGGGAGGTTCACGGTGCCACGGACCATCTGGTCGGCCTTACGCGGGTCGACACCCAGACGGAAGGCGACCTCGACGGTGCTGTCGAACTTGGTCGCGGAGGTCTCCTTGGCGAGACGGACGGCCTCGAGCGGGGCGTAGAGCTTCTCCCGGTCGACCTTGGCGTCCGCAGCGCGGAGAGTCTTGCTGCGCTTCACTTCTGCTCCTGTGTTGTGACTTCAGGCGTGGAGTCGTGGTGCGGACCAGCGCTTGGTCCTACCACTGTCGTGCTGGGGTGGCTGAATCAGCCTTCGACCGTGATGCCCATCGAACGCGCGGTGCCGGCGATGATCTTCTCGGCGGCGTCGATGTCGTTGGCGTTCAGGTCAGGCATCTTGATCGTGGCGATCTCGCGGACCTGGTCACGCGTCAGCTTGGCGACCTTGGTCTTGTGCGGCTCGCCAGAGCCCTTCTCCACGCCCGCGCTCTTCAGGATGAGGCGCGCGGCCGGCGGAGTCTTGGTGATGAAGGTGAAGGAACGGTCCTCGTAGACCGTGATCTCCACCGGCACGACCATGCCACGCTGCGACTCGGTCGCGGCGTTGTAGGCCTTGCAGAACTCCATGATGTTGACGCCGTGCTGACCGAGCGCGGGGCCGACCGGCGGAGCCGGGTTGGCCGCACCGGCCTTGATCTGGAGCTTGATAAGCCCCGTGATCTTCTTCTTCTTGGGAGGCATTGCTCTCTCCGGGTCCTAGTGAGAGTTTTCAGCCGCCAACCGGTCATCCGGATGGAGGCATACCGCACCACGATAGCGGGTATAGGCGCGGGGCTAAAAACCGAGCAGGTCAGACCGCCCTTCTCGGGCTGGTCTGACCTGTTTCGGAAGCGTCGCTCAGAAGATCTGGATCAGTTCTTCTGGATCTGGTCGAAGCTCAGCTCGACCGGGGTCTCGCGGCCGAAGATCTCGACGAGGCCCTTGACCTTCTTCGAGTCCGGGTTGATCTCGTTGATCGTCGCCTGCAGCGTGGCGAACGGGCCGTCGGTGACGGTGACCGAGTCGCCGACCTCGAAGTCGAGGACCTCGATGGTGCGCTTGACGGCGGGGGCCGGCAGACCGGCCTCCTCGGCCGCCTGCTTGGCGGCCTTCTCCTGCGCCTCGGGGGCGAGCATCTTGACGATCTCGTCGAGGGTCAGCGGGTACGGGTCGTAGGCGTTGCCGACGAAGCCGGTGACACCCGGGGTGTTGCGGACGACGCCCCAGGACTCGTTCGTCAGATCCATGCGGACGAGAACGTAACCGGGCAGCTTGTTCTGCCGGACGTTCTTGCGCTCGCCGTTCTTGATCTGGACGATCTCTTCCTCGGGCACCTCGGCCTGGTAGATGAACTCCTCGACGTTCAGCGAGACGGCACGCTGCTCCAGGTTCGCCTTCACGCGCTTCTCGTAGCCCGCGTAGGTGTGGATGACGTACCACTCGCCGGGGAGCAGGCGCAGCTCGTCGCGGAGGGCCTGGATGGGGTCGACCGGCTCGGCGGGCTCGACCTCGGCGGCCTCTTCGGCCTCCTCGTCGGCCTCGGCCTGGGCGTCGCCCTCGTCCTCGTCGGCGTCCTCGACGTCGTCGGCCTCATCGGCCTCGGCGTCGTCTTCGGCCTCGGCGTCGACCTCGTCCTCGACGTGCAGCGCGGCTTCCTCGGCGGCGATGCCGGCCTCGGCGTCGGCGAGCTCGGCCTCGTCCGGGTCCACAGCGTCTGCCGCCTCGACGATGTCGAGCTCGTCCTCGACGGACTCGACGGAGTCGTGGCTCACGTTCAGGTTCGGGTCAGACACGGTGGCTGCTTCTTCCTGGATACAAAAGGTGGTGGAACATGCGAAAACGGGCGGCACCCATCAGGCGCCGCCCTCCGCGGGGATCAGCCGAAGACGAACTTGATGGCTTCCTGGAACCCATAGTCAATCACGGTCACCAGACCGATCATGATGACGACGAAGACAATCACCACAGTGGTGTACGTCGAGAGCTGGTTACGGGTGGGCCATACGACCTTGCGGAGTTCCGCGACGATCTGGCGGTAGAAAAGCGCGAGACGGCCGAGAGGGCCCTTCTTGCCGCGCTTGCCGCCCTTGCGGGCCTTCTTCTCGCGGGTGTCGTCCTCGGCGTCAGGCATGTCGATGGAGCCCAGGGCGTCCGTCACGTCTCTCACCTGAATCCGGGTCGTGGCCGTAGCCGCGCCCGGTTGCGCCGCACGGCGTTGCATCGAAGTACGTACCTGCGCACACGTCCGAGAGGAGTGTGAAGCAGGGCCGGAGGGACTCGAACCCCCAACCGCTGGTTTTGGAGACCAGTGCTCTACCAATTGAGCTACGACCCTTTGCGCTCCCCAACCTACCGCATCCGAGCGAGTGCACGGAGTGTTCACGCTCTGGGGCGGCTGTTGAGGACCAACGACAGGTGAGTGTACGTGGTCCGGGCCCTGACGTCGAACAGAAGACATCCGGACCTGCTCCGTCCGGTGTTTGAAACGGTGTGCGGCGGCTCGGAGGCGTCTGGGACGATTGGCCGCATGACCTCTGCAACGCCTTCCTCCGAGCGCCGGGTGTCCGCCCGTATCGGCGCCATTTCCGAGTCCGCCACCCTCGCCGTCGACGCCAAGGCCAAGGCCCTCAAGGCCGCCGGGCGCCCGGTGATCGGCTTCGGTGCGGGCGAGCCCGACTTCCCGACCCCGGACTACATCGTCGAGGCCGCGGTCGAGGCCTGCCGCAACCCGAAGTACCACCGCTACACGCCGGCCGGCGGTCTGCCCGAGCTGAAGGCCGCGATCGCCGCCAAGACGCTGCGCGACTCGGGCTACGAGGTGGACGCCTCCCAGGTCCTGGTGACCAACGGCGGCAAGCAGGCCATCTACGAGGCCTTCGCGGCCATCCTCGACCCGGGCGACGAGGTCATCGTCCCGGCCCCGTACTGGACCACCTACCCGGAGTCGATCCGCCTCGCCGGCGGCGTCCCGGTCGAGGTCGTCGCCGACGAGACCACCGGCTACCGGGTCTCGGTCGAGCAGCTGGAGGCCGCGCGCACCGAGCGCACCAAGGTCGTCCTGTTCGTCTCCCCGTCCAACCCCACGGGCTCGGTGTACTCCGAGGCCGACGCGAAGGCGATCGGCGAGTGGGCGGCCGAGCACGGCCTGTGGGTGCTGACGGACGAGATCTACGAGCACCTGGTCTACGGCGACGCGAAGTTCACCTCGCTGCCGGTCCTGGTCCCGGCGCTGCGCGACAAGTGCATCATCGTCAACGGCGTCGCCAAGACGTACGCGATGACGGGCTGGCGCGTGGGCTGGGTCATCGCCCCGCAGGACGTCATCAAGGCCGCGACCAACCTGCAGTCGCACGCCACCTCCAACGTCTCCAACGTGGCCCAGGTCGCCGCGCTGGCCGCCGTCTCGGGCAACCTGGACGCGGTCGCGGAGATGCGCAAGGCCTTCGATCGCCGCCGCCAGACCATGGTGAAGATGCTGAACGAGATCGACGGCGTCTTCTGCCCGACCCCCGAGGGCGCGTTCTACGCGTACCCGTCGGTCAAGGAGCTCATCGGCAAGGAGATCCGCGGCAAGCGCCCGCAGAGCTCCGTCGAGCTCGCCGCGCTGATCCTGGATGAGGTCGAGGTCGCGGTCGTCCCGGGCGAGGCCTTCGGCACCCCCGGCTACCTGCGCCTGTCCTACGCCCTGGGCGACGAGGACCTGGTCGAGGGCGTCTCCCGCATCCAGAAGCTCCTGGCGGAGGCCAAGGCCTAGGCCTCCGGCGGTTCCGCGAGTACGGAGCGGCGTCACCCCGGGGGTGACGCCGCTCCGGCGTTTCGAGGCCCGGGGTCCGGGGTCCGGGGTGTCAGATTCGTGTTCGGGCAATGTCCCGTTCAGGTAATCCGCTGCCAATCGGGTGAGCGATGCGGCAGGATCACCAGATGGAGCACGTACGCGATCTCACGCTTCTGCCGAAGGCCCACCTGCACCTGCACTTCACCGGCTCGATGCGCCCGTCGACCCTGCTGGAGCTGGCCGACAAGTACGGCGTCCGGCTGCCGGACGCCCTGACCGCCGGGGAGCCGCCCAAGCTCCGGGCCACGGACGAGCGCGGCTGGTTCCGTTTCCAGCGCCTCTACGACGCCGCCCGCTCCTGCCTGCGCGAGCCCGACGACATCCGCCGCCTGGTCCGCGAGGCCGCGGAGGAGGACGTCCGGGACGGCAGCGGCTGGCTGGAGATCCAGGTGGATCCCACCTCCTACGCCCCGCTGCTCGGCGGCATGATCCCGGCCGTGGAGATCATCCTCGACGCCGTCGACGCGGCCTCCCGCGAGACGGGCCTGGGCATGCGGGTCCTCATCGCCGCCAACCGCATGAAGCACCCCCTGGACGCCCGCACCCTCGCCCGCCTCGCCGTCCGCTACGCCGACCGCGGCATCGTCGGCTTCGGGCTCTCCAACGACGAACGCCGCGGCATGGCCCGGGACTTCGACCGCGCCTTCGCCATCGCCCGTGAGGGCGGTCTGCTCGCGGCCCCGCACGGCGGCGAGCTCACCGGGCCCGCCTCCGTCCGCGACTGCCTCGACGACCTGCACGCGGCCCGCATCGGGCACGGCGTACGGGCGGCCGAGGACCCCCGGCTGCTCAAGCGGCTCGCCGACCGGCAGATCACCTGCGAGGTCTGTCCGGCCTCCAACGTGGCGCTCGGCGTCTACGAGCGGCCCGAGGACGTGCCGCTGCGCACCCTCTTCGAAGCCGGGGTGCCCATGGCGCTGGGCGCGGACGACCCGCTGCTGTTCGGCTCCCGGCTCGCGGCCCAGTACGAGATCGCCCGCCGCCACCACGCCTTCACGGACGCGGAGCTCGCCGAGCTGGCGCGGCAGTCGGTGCGCGGTTCGGCCGCGCCCGACGAGGTGAAGGCCAAGCTGCTCGACGGGATCGACCACTGGCTCAACGGGTGAGCCGCAGGTCCCCCTCGTAGCAGTCGGCCCGCACCCGGTGGCCGTCCGTGAACACTATTTCCAGGTGGGTGCGGCCCTGCTCGGGCACCGCGAACTCGGCGACCGACGCGACGGTCTGGCCGAGGTGGCGCAGGAAGGGGTGGTCGCCGAGGTCCTCGCCGACCTCGATGCGGCCCCACTCCCCCATGTCGTAGGGCTCGTGGGGGACGGCGGACTCCACGATGAGGCACCGGTCCGAGCCGGTGGTGATCCGCGTGGACTCGCCGTCGCTGTCGATCAGCCAGACGTCGAGCGGCGCCTCGGAGCGCTCGCCCTCGCAGATGTGCCAGGAGGCGACGACCCGGCTGATCTCGCGGCCCACCAGGCGGGTGGGGTCCGTACCGGCCCCGTGCAGGGGGCAGTGCATGTCAGATCTGGACGCCGACCGTCACCGGCTCGTTGACGAGGGTGACGCCGAACGCCGCGTGGACTCCGGCGACGACCTCGCGGGCCAGGGTGAGGAGGTCTTCGGTGGTGGCCGCGCCCCGGTTGGTGAGGGCGAGGGTGTGCTTGGTGGAGATGCGGGCGGGGCCGGTGCCGTAGCCCTTGGTGAACCCGGCCTTGTCGATCAGCCAGGCCGCGCTGGTCTTCGTACGGCCCTCGCCGGCCGGGTAGGCGGGCGGGGCGGTGTCGGGGCCGAGGCGGTCCTGGACGCGGGCGAGGAAGGCGGCGTAGGCCTCGTCGGTCAGGATCGGGTTGTGGAAGAAGGAGCCGGCGGACCAGGTGTCGTGGTCGGCGGGGTCGAGGACCATGCCCTTGCCGGCGCGCAGGCGCAGGACGGTCTCGCGGGCGAGGGCGGCCGGGACCCGGTCTCCGGCCCCGACGCCGAGGGCGCGGGCGGTCTCGGGGTACTTGATCGGCGCGGACAGGCCGCCCGCGTCCTCCAGGGCGAAGCGGACGCGCAGGACGACGTAGCGGTCGGGCTGGTCCTTGAAGGTGCTGTTGCGGTAGCGGAACGCGCACTCGGCGGCGGAGAGGGTGACCGTCGCGTCGGTGGCGCGGTCGTAGGCGACGACCTCGGTGATGGTGTCGCAGACTTCCTGGCCGTACGCCCCGACGTTCTGGATCGGGGTGGCTCCGGCCGAGCCGGGGATTCCGGCGAGGCATTCGATGCCCGCGAGGCCGGCTTCCACGGTGCGGGCGACGGCGTCGCTCCAGTTCTCGCCGGCGGCGAGTTCCAGGGTGGTGCCGTCGAGGGTGAAGCCCGTGGTCGCGATGCGCAGGGCGGTTCCGGCGAAGCCCCGGTCGCCGATGACCAGGTTGCTGCCGCCTCCGATGATCAGGAGGGGGGTGCCGCTCGCGTCGGCGGCGCGTACGGCGTCGACGACCTCGGCGTCGGTGGTCGCGGTGACCAGCCTGGCCGCCGGGCCGCCGAGGCGGAAGGTGGTCAGCGGGGCGAGGGGGGCGTCGTGGAGTTCCTGCACGTGGACAAGAGTACGGTCCGTCCCCCTCGCATCCCGGCGGGGCACTCAGTAGGCCTGCTTCCGCTCCGCCAGACGGCGCTCGGCCTCGGCCCAGCCGAGGGGCAGCTCCGAGGCGGGCACGGTCCAGTAGGTGAAGGCGGACTCCTTCATGAAGGCGGCGGCGGCGCGCGAGCTGGAGCGGTGGGGCTCGCTGCGGGCGAAGCGGTGGAGGGCGTCCCGGTCCTCCCAGGCGGAGAGGGTCAGGAAGGTGCGGCGGGTCACCCGGGCGCGGAGGGCGACGCCGTGGGCGCCGGGGGCCTTGCGGATCTGGCGGATGATGCCGGGGGCCTTGAGGAAGAACCTGAGCGCCCCGGTGAGGGTCTCGGTCTCGAAGCGGGAGGCCATGACGTAGACCTCGGCGCCGGGGGCGGGCTCGTGGGGCGTGGACCAGGGGATGTCGGGCATGACGGCTGCTCCTTCGGTTCGCGTCCGGGGTCAGCGGGTGGTGGGGATCTTGGCGGGGGTCTCGGTGGGGGTGGGCGGGGCCGCCGGGGTGGGCGGGGTGGTGGTGCGGCGGGGCAGGAGCAGGGCGAGGGCTGCGGCCAGGGCGACCGCGGCGGCGCCGATCCACAGGGCGGGGACGGTCCCGTCGGTGAAGGCCTGCGGGGTCTCGTAGCCGCCCCGGGCGGAGAACACCGAGGCCAGGACGGCCACGCCGAGGGCTCCGCCGACCTCCCGGAGGGCGTTGTTGGTACCGGAGGCCTTGCCCTGGTCGGCGGGGGCGACGGTGGACATCAGCACGTTGTTCGCCGGGGCGAAGTACAGGGACATGCCGATTCCGCTGAGGATCAGGGCGGGGAGCTGGGTGACGTAGGAGACGTCCGGGGCGAGGACCACCGCGAACCAGCCGAGGCCCAGCGCCTGGAGGGCCAGCCCGGCGACGACGACGGGGCGGCCGCCGATCCGGTCGGACAGGATGCCCGCGATCGGGGCGACGATCATCGCCATGCCGGTCCAGGGCAGCATGCGCAGGCCGGCCTCGGTGGGCGAGTATCCGGCGACGCCCTGGAGGAACTGGCTGAGCAGGAAGATCGACCCGAACATGCCGAGGTACATCAGCAGGCTGGCGAGGTTGATCCCGAAGAAGCCCCGGCTACGGAAGAGCCGCATGGGGAGCATGGGGTTCGCGCTGTTGAAGCCGTGGTGGACGAAGCCCCCGATGAGGGCGCTGCCCGCGATCAGGCCGGTGAGGACGGGGGCGCTGGTCCAGCCGTGGGCGTTGGCGTTGACCAGTCCGTAGACGACCCCGAAGAGCCCGCCGCTGATGAGGAGGGTGCCGGGGATGTCGAGGCGGGAGTTCGGGGCGGTGGACTCGGCGAGGCGCAGGCGGGCGAGCGGGATCAGGGCCAGGCCGATCGGCACGTTGAGCCAGAAGATCCACTGCCAGGAGATGTGCTCGGTGAGGCTGCCCCCGATCAGCGGACCACTGGCGACGGCCAGACCGCTGACGGCTCCGTAGATGCCGAGTGCCATACCGCGTCGGGTGGCCGGGACGGCGGTGGTGAGCAGGGTGAGGGACAGCGGCATCATGACGGCGGCCCCGACGCCCTGGACGGCGCGGGCGGCGATCAGCTGGCCTATCCCGGGCGAGAGGGCGGCCGCGGCGGAGGCGGTGGTGAACACGGCGAGCCCGGCGATGAAGAGCCGGCGGCGCCCGAAGCGGTCCCCCAGGGCGGAGCCGAACATGAGCAGGACGGCGAAGGTGAGGGTGTAGGCGTTCACCGTCCACTCCAGGTCCTCCAGCTTGCCGCCGAGGTCGGCGCGGATGGCGGGGAGGGCGGTGGTGACGACGAGGTTGTCGAGCGCGGCCATGAAACTGGCGGCCCCCGTGAGCACGAGGGCCCACACCGCGGGCCTGCTGAGCCGGTCTTGCTGGTTCACGGTTCCCCCTGAAGGTTGTTAGTTATTGCTGACTAACTTTGAAGGCCAGAAGGCGGGGCGGGGCTTGGGGTGGTGCGGGTGGGCTTGGGGTGGTGCGGGTGCGGGTGGTGCGGGTGCACCTGCGGGCGTGGGGGTGCGGCGGGTGGTGCAGGTGGTGGGGGTAGTGCAGGTGGTGCAGGTGGACTACTGCGGCGCCGAGGTGATCCCGTCCACCGGCTTCACCTCGGCCTCGCCGTCGCCCTGGTTGCCCTGGCTGCCGCGGCCGCCCTGACTGCCCCCCGAGGGGTCGAGCCCCTCCCAGATGCGGTGCCCGGGCGGGAAACCCATGGCGGTGAGGGTGTTGATGAGCATTCCGTAGGCCATGAAGGTGGTGGTCTCCTTGACGTCACCACCGAGCGGCACCGTCACGGTGTCCCACAGCTCCTGCCAGCCCGCCCGCACGAGCTCCCCGAGCTCGTGATCGCCGGCGGCCTCGGCGGCGGAGACGGTCACGTACATCTGGAGCTGCATCTGGAGCACGTGCGGGTCTTCGGCGATCAGCCGCATGTACGCGTCCGCCATGGCGTCTCGGGCCTCTTCGCCCTCCAGGCCTTCGCCCGCCCGGGCGAAAACGGCCCGGGTGGTCTCCAGGCAGCGCGCGGACGCCGCGAGGAACATGGCCTGCTTGTTCGGGAAGAGCCGGAAGAGGTAGGGCTGCGAGACTCCGACCTGCTTGGCGATCGCCTCGGTGGAGGTCCCGTAGTACCCCCCACGAGCAAACTCCCGAGCCGCCGCCCGGATGACGCTCTCACGCCGCTCTTCTGCGCTCATCCTTGCCATGCTTCAAAGTTAGTGCTCACTCACTAACTTAGTCAAGGGGTGGGCTGGGGGAGCGGGCGGGCGGTGTCGGGAGACGGCGGGACTTGACCCGGTCCGTGTCAGGGAGGGTTTGGGGGTTTCCCGTCAGTCTCATCGTCCTTCCGCGTCGGGCCGGGCAGTCAAGGGCGCTCCCTTCGGTCGCGTCGCTTCGCGATGGCCTTCGGCCACCCTTGACAGCCCGTCCCGCCACGGAATGCCAAAGACTGCCGGGAAACCCCCAAAAGAACGGTCACGGGGGAAGAGGAGGAGGGGCGGGCGTCCCAGAGATGTGCGAGCCGTCTCCGCCCAGTCCTCCAAATCCGGACCGATACTTCATCGGCCCCAGGCCCGGGGCGCCCCAGACCGCCCGACACGGCGATCAGAGCGTTCAACGGGCCGGACAGGCGCATCGGATCGCTACGCGCTTCGCACGGCATAGCGTCCGGCGGCCGTCTGAGGTCGGACATGAGCCGCCCACGGCCGGGAGTCCCAGTCCCCCACGCAGGTGCGGGTTGTTTGTCCCTTTTGGGGGTGCTGGATGAGTCCCGAAGGGGTGGGGGTGGCGCCTGTCGGGCTCTGAGGACGACTTTGTCGTCCTCAGAGCCCGACAAGGCCAGAAAGAGGCTCGGGGAAGGCTGGGGAGGGCTGGGAAGGACCTGCGGAGGGCCGGGAAGGACTTCCGGAGGGCCAGGGAGGACTTCTGGGGGGCCAGGGAGGGCTTTCGGAGGGCCGGGAAGAACTTGCGGAGGGCCGGGAAGAGTCTCCGGGGAGGGGAAAGGCCTGCTTGAGCCCTTGGGCGCTCACCCAAGGCCCTCAGGCACCCCTCAGGCACCCCTCGGGCGGGCCAATCGTCCGGCCATGCCGTCAGTCGCCCGACGAGCGAGCCGATTGCTCGTCTTTGGCAGCTTATGTCCAGCCCCAGGCGGGCGGCAGACGCCATGCCGAGTGAAGCGCGTAGCGATCTGACGCGCAGGAGCCGGGAGGGAGCGGTTGGTCGATCTGGTCGCCGTTTGGGGTGGTCTGGCGGCCCCCGGCCCGGAATCTGATGGAAGTGGGGCCGCATCTCGGGTCCACCCAGGCGTGACGGCATGGGCATCCCTGAGACACCCGCACATCCACTCTTCCTCCCGGCCGTTTCCCTGGGGGCTTCCCGACAGTCTTTGGCATTCCGGGACGGGTCGGCCTGTCAAGGGTGGCCGAAGGCCATCGCGAAGCGACGCGACGAAGGAGCGCCCTTGACAGGCCGGCACGGCACGGAAGGACAGTGGACTGGCGGGACGCCCCCAGCCCTTCCCTGATCCCGGCCAAGGGTGCACCGCCCACCCCCGACCCCGACCAGTCCGCCCTCAGCCCAGCTGGACCACCGCGCGGGACATGCCGAGGACCTTCTGGCCGGCGCTCATCGCCGTCAGGTCGACCCGTACACGCTTGTCGTCCAGCTTGGCGGCGACCTTCGCCGTGACCTCGATCAGGGCGCCCTGGTCGTCGTTCGGGACGACCACCGGCTTGGTGAAGCGCACCCCGTACTCGACGACCGCGCCCGGGTCGCCCGTCCAGTCGGTCACCACACGGATCGCCTCGGCCATGGTGAACATGCCGTGCGCGATCACGTCCGGCAGTCCGACCTCCTTGGCGAACTTCTCGTTCCAGTGGATCGGGTTGAAGTCACCCGACGCCCCGGCGTAGCGGACCAGCGTGGCGCGCGTCACGGGGAAGGACGCCGCCGGCAGCTCGGTGCCGACCTCGACGTCTGCGTACTGGATCTGCGCGGTCATCTCAGGCCTCCTCGGGGGCGCGGGACACGAGCTTGGTCCAGGCGGTCACCACGTGCTCGCCGGACTCGTCGTGGACTTCGCCGCGGATGTCGATGATGTCGTTGCCCGCGAGGGACTTCACGGCCTCGATCGTGGAGGTCACGGTGAGACGGTCACCGGCCCGCACGGGGCGGACGTACGCGAACTTCTGGTCGCCGTGGACGACGCGGCTGTAGTCCAGCCCGAGCTGCGGGTCCTCGACGACCTGGCCCGCGGCCGCGAAAGTGATGGCGAACACAAAGGTCGGCGGGGCGATCACGTCCTGGTGACCGAACGCCTTGGCGGCTTCGGGATCGGTGTAGACGGGATTCTCGTCACCCACCGCTACCGCGAATTCGCGGATCTTCTCCCGGCCGACCTCGTACGGCTCGGTGGGCGGGTACGTCCGCCCCACGAAGGTCTGGTCGAGGGCCATGGCTCACTACCTCCTGTTGAAGGGACACGAAAGGCTGCGGACGACCGATCGAAGATCACCGATCGACGATCAAGAAACCGGAGCAGAAACGACACAAGGCCGCCCCCATTGAAGGGGACGACCTCATGACGGTGCCTATATTGGAGACTTCGCCAGGATCAGCGGGTCTCGCGGTGCGCGGTGTGCGAGTTGCAACGCGGGCAGTGCTTCTTCATCTCCATGCGGTCCGGGTTGTTACGCCGGTTCTTCTTGGTGATGTAGTTCCGCTCCTTGCACTCCACGCAGGCCAGCGTGATCTTCGGGCGGACGTCGGTGGCAGCCACGTGAGTGCTCCTTGACGGACTATGGGACGGATGAACGCATAAAAGAGTAGCCGATCGGGAGACCGACCCCGCAATCGGCTACTGGGTGTAGCGGCGACCGGACTTGAACCGGTGACACAGCGATTATGAGCCGCTTGCTCTACCGACTGAGCTACGCCGCTTTGATGAGATCCGCTCCCCACCCGAGGGTGGGGAACCTCTCTCACCAGAGCCCCAATGCGGAATCGAACCGCAGACCTTCTCCTTACCATGGAGACGCTCTACCGACTGAGCTATTGGGGCGAGCGAGGAAGACATTACACGGTTGCGCGCCGATCGCCCAAATCCTTTGGGGGGACTGGGCTCGGAAGGCAGGACCAGGGCTTTCCCCACCGACCCGCCACCCCCTCCCGACCCACTTTCACCCCCAAATGTGCCCGGGGTCACATCCCGGGACCGTCCCTCGGCCCGTGGGCACCACACCGGTACGACTATTGAGCTCCTCCGCGAACCCGGGACCCCCGCGCCCTAGGCTCGGAGCACGCTGCGTGATCTTGGGCCGCGGGCTGCGGCCACGGCACAGGAACCGCCCGAGCCCCCGCAGGAGCGCGATGTCCGACAGCCAGCCGCAGCAGCCGTCCCACTCCCCGCGGAACCCCGCCGAAGGCCCTTCCCGCAACCCGGCCCGTGACCCCCTCGGCGGCCCCGCCCCCGAGGCGACCGGTCTCCTCCTCGCCGGGGCGCGGCTCACCGACGGCCGCACCGTCGACGTACGGCTCGGCGGGGGCCGGATCCAGGCCGTCGGGACCGCGGGCAGCCTCCCCGCGCCGGCCATGGCCCGGGTCGACCTGAGCGGGTACCTGCTCCTGCCCTCCCCCGCCGAGCCGCACGCCCACGGGGACACCGCCCTCACGGCCGACGCCGAGGGCCCCGTCTCGTACACCCCCGACGAGGTGCAGCGCCGGGCCACCGAGGCGGCGCTGCTCCAGCTCGGCCACGGCGCCACCGCCGTCCGCTCCCACGTGCGCATCGGGGACGTGCACGGCCTGGGCCCCATGGAGGCCGCGCTCCAGGCCCGCCGCTCGCTGCGCGGCCTGACCGACCTGACCACGGTGGCGGTCCCCCGGCTGCTGACCGGGGTGGCCGGCGCCGAGGGGCTCGCCATGCTGCGCGACGCCGTCAAGATGGGCGCCTCGGTGATCGGGGGCTGCCCCGACCTGGACCCGGACCCCACGGGCTTCCTCGAAGCCGTCCTGGAACTGGCCGGTGAGCACGGCTGCCCCGTCGACCTGCACACCGACGGTGACGATCCCGGCCGTCTCGCCCGCCTCGCGGCGATGGCCGGGGGGCTGCGCCCCGGCGTGACCATCGGCCCCTGCGGCGGGCTGTCGAGGCTGCCGCTGGACGCGGCCGCGCGGGCCGCCGACCAGCTCGCCGCGGCCGGGGTGCGGGTGACCTGCCTGCCCCAGGGGGACTGCGCCGCCCTGGAGCGCCGCGGGCTGCGCACCGCCCCCGTGCGCCTGCTGCGCGCGGCCGGGGTCCGGGTCGCCGCCGGCAGCGGGGCGCTGCGGGACGCCGGGAACCCGGTGGGCCGGGGCGATCCGCTCGAAGCGGCGTACCTGCTCGCCTCCCAGGGCGGGCTGCGCCCCGCGGAGGCCTACGAGGCGGTGAGCGCGGCCGCGCGCGAGGCCATGGGCCTGCCGGAGGTGCGGGTGGAGGCGGGGTTCCCGGCGGAGCTGCTCGCCGTGCGCGGGGAACGGATCGCGGGGGTGCTGTCCCTCGCGTACAGCAGGATCGTGATCCACCGGGGGCGGGTGGTAGCCCGGACGAGTGCCGTACGGGAGTACTGCGATTCGGCGGTGGCGGTGGCTCTGGACCTGCCCAGGCAGGGCCGTACGGAGGCCGGGCCCTGAGCGTCCGCGGGCCGTTCGCGGGCGTGGGCGCCCGGTACGTCGTACGGTCGGGACATGCGCATCGTCATCGCGGGTGGACACGGTCAGATCGCGCTGCGGCTGGAGCCCCTGCTCGCCGCGCGCGGGTACGAGGTCGCGGGCATCATCCGCGACCCGGAGCAGGGCGGCGATCTGCGGGCGGCCGGTGCCGAACCGGTGCTGTGCGACCTGGAGTCGGCTTCGGTCGAGCACGTGGCGGGGATCCTGCAGGGCGCGGACGTGGCGGTGTTCGCGGCCGGGGCCGGTCCGGGCAGCGGCGCGGAGCGCAAGGACACCGTGGACCGGGCGGCGGCGGTGCTGTTCGCCGACGCGGCCGAACGGGCACGCGTGCGGCGCTTCCTGATGGTGTCCTCGATGGGCGCCGACGCCCGTCACGACGGGGGCGAGGTCTTCGACTTCTACCTGCGGGCCAAGGGCGAGGCCGACGACCACCTCCGTACCCGGCTGGGGCTGGAGTGGACGATCCTGCGGCCGGGTGCGCTGACGGACGACGCCGGTACGGGTCTGGTCCGGCTGGAGGCGCGCACCGGCCCGGGCTCGGTGCCGCGCGAGGACGTGGCGGCGATGCTGGCGGAGCTGGTCGACACCCCGGCGACGGCCGGTCTGACGCTGGAGCTGGTGTCGGGTTCGACGCCGGTGTCGGTGGCGGTGAAGGACGTGGCGGGCAACTGAGGGCGGGGGCGCGGTCCGCTGCGAGTGCCCGTCAGAACCCGGCTTCCACCTTGTCGTCGGAGCGGTCGACGGACGACGGCCCGATGCGTTCGCGGTAGGTCCGGCGGATCCGTTCGACGCGGGTGCCGCGCTCGTCGGCCTCCTTCTCGGGGTAGAGCAGGACGACTTCGTACGAGGTCTCGCGGACGGTCGCGCCGTCCGGTCCGCGCCGCCGGCCCTGCCCGTACCGGAGGGTCAGGCCTTCGGGGAAGGCGGGGGTGACCTCCCGGTCCAGGAAGCGCGTGAACTCGTCCCGGGTGACGGGCTCCCGGCCGCCGGGGCGTTCGGTGCCGAAGGAGAGCCGGGTTTCCCGGTAGGGCTCCCCCGCGTGCCCGTGGAGCGTCGTTCCGAGCAGGGCCGGGATGCCGGCGCCGAGCAGGGCGGCCAGTACGCCGCCGCCGACTTTCCCCCGTGTGTCCGATGTCCATGTCACGCCCCGTGAACGACCGTCCGTCCACATCGGTGCGCCCGGGTGGCCCGATAGGGTCACCCGGGAATCGGCCGCAGGGGGTGGTCGTGCGAGGTGGCGGGGCGGGGCATGGGCGAGGGCGACTGGCGGATCGGCGCGGCGGAGGGTGGCCGGCTCGCCGCGAGGTGGTGGAAGTGGGCCCTGTCCGCGCCGGCCGACGAGAGTCCCGTGGCCGATACGACGGGGGCGTACGCGGGGTGGCGCCAGCCGTCGGACCTGTGGTTCCTGGCGGGCACCTTCGGCGGCCGGGTGGTGCGCCGGTGCAGCGTCCCGGCGGGGCGGCGGCTGTTCTTCCCGGTCCTGAACACCCAGCGCCCGGTGGTGCCGTTCGTGACCGGGCCGTGGCGTCTGGAGGCGACCCGGGCCTCCGCGGCGCTGAACAGCACTCCCCTGCCCGTGCGGGAGTTCTCCTCGAAGCCCTTCCTGAGCCTGGGCATACCCCGGGTGGCGTGGGGTCTGTGGTGCGCTCTGGCGCCGCTTCCGGCGGGTCAGTTCGTCCTGGAGATCCGGGCGGCCGACACCCAGGGCTTCTGGGTCGACACCACCTACCACCTGACGGTGACGGACCCGTCGGCGGCGTAGGCCGGGGCGGGCGGGCGGGGCGCGCGGGTATGCGAAGAAACCCCCGCCCTCTGCGTTTCCGCAGATGAACGGGGGTTCCACTCGCGTGGCGGCGCCAGGGTTCGAACCTGGGTAGGCTGAGCCGGCAGATTTACAGTCTGCTCCCTTTGGCCACTCGGGCACACCGCCAAGACCGCTGCCATCTTTCCGCCTTTCGGCGGCGCTCCTTGGCAACGACGTAAACAATACCCGATGCTCGGGGGTGGTTCGCCACCGGATTGATCAGCGCCGCGCGCGGGTGCGGTGGCTAGGCTTTGCCGAGCGGTACGGGGATGTCCGGCCGCGCCCTCCGGGGCACATCACAGCCGACTTCAAGGAGCCACAGCACATGGCCGACTCCAGTTTCGACATCGTCTCGAAGGTCGAGCGGCAGGAGGTCGACAACGCCCTCAACCAGTCCGCGAAGGAGCTCTCGCAGCGCTACGACTTCAAGGGCACGGGCGCGTCGATCGCCTGGTCCGGCGAGAAGATCCTGATGGAGGCGAACTCCGAGGAGCGCGTCAAGGCGGTCCTCGACGTGTTCGAGACCAAGCTGGTCAAGCGCGGCATCTCGCTGAAGGCGCTGGACGCCGGCGAGCCGCAGCTGTCCGGCAAGGAGTACAAGATCTTCGCGACGATCGAGGAGGGCATCTCCCAGGAGAACGCCAAGAAGGTCGCGAAGATCATCCGGGACGAGGGCCCCAAGGGCGTCAAGGCCCAGGTCCAGGGTGACGAGCTGCGCGTCAGCTCCAAGAGCCGCGACGACCTCCAGGCCGTCCAGGCCCTGCTGAAGGGCAAGGACCTGGACTTCGCGATCCAGTTCGTGAACTACCGCTGACCGGCGTCCGTGACGCGCCGCTGAGCGGAACCCGCGGGGCACAGCGGGGGCAGATCGCCGAGGCCTTCCTCGGCGGCCGCCCGCGCTGTGCCCTTCGTCGTGTCGGCGCTCGTCAGGGTGTGTGCCCGGCGTGAGCGGCGCACGCTCCTGCGCGGCCCCCTCGTGGTCACTAGGCGCGGGCCGGTGCGCCCGCCACGCTGGGTGAATCATCAACCACTGCGTGACAGGGGGTTCCCGCATGCCTGGGGCCGGCAGTTTCCGTGCGGACTTCGGGGCGTCCGTGGTCGTGGCGCTGGTCGCGCTACCGCTGTGCGTGGGGGTGGCCGTCACCTCCGGGGTCCCGGCCGAGCTGGGGATCGTCACCGGGGTGGTCGGCGGCTTGGTGACCGGCTGGTTCCGGGGCAGCTCGCTGCAGGTCAGCGGCCCCGCGGCCGGGCTGACGGTGCTGGTCTACGAGGCCGTGAGCGCCTACGGCCTGCCCGCGCTCGGGGTGCTGGTGCTGGCCGCCGGGCTGCTCCAGCTCGTCATGGGCGCGCTGCGGCTGGGCCGGTGGTTCCGGGCGATCTCGGTGGCCGTGGTGCACGGGATGCTCGCCGGGATCGGGCTGGTGCTGATCGCGGGGCAGCTCTACGCCCTGGGCGGGGTCGAGGCTCCGGGGCGGACGCTCGCCAAGCTGGGCGCGATGCACGAGCTCGGGGCGCGGGCGGACTGGGCGGCGGTGGCGCTCGGCGCCGGGACCATCGCGGTCCTGGTCCTCTGGCGGCGGGTCCCGCCCCGGCTGCGACTGGTGCCCGGGGCGCTCGTCGGGGTGGCCGCCGCCACCGCGGCGGCCGCGCTGCTGCGCCTGCCCGTGGAGCGGGTGCGGGTGACCGGGGTGCTGGACGCCGTGGCGCCGCCCGACTGGGCCGACTTCGGGATGCTGGCCTCCGCCGGGGCCGTGGGGACGGTGATCGCGCTCGCGCTGATCGCCTCCGCCGAGACCCTGTTCAGCGCCGCGGCCGTCGACCGGATGCACCAGGGGCCGAGGACCGAGTACGACCGGGAGCTGATCGCCCAGGGGGTGGGCAACACCGTCTGCGGGCTGCTCGGGGCGCTGCCGATGACCGCCGTCATCGTGCGCAGCTCGGCCAACGTGGAGGCCGGGGCGCGCACCCGGGCCTCGCGGATCCTGCACGGCGCCTGGCTGCTGCTGTTCGCCGCGGTGTTCCCCGGGGTGCTGGAGGCCGTGCCGCTCGCGGCGCTCGCCGGGGTGCTGCTGCACGCGGGCTGGAAGCTGCTGCCGGCGCGCGCGGTGGCCGCCCTGTGGCGGTCCCACCGGGGGGAGGCGGTGGTGCTGGTGGTGACGGCCGCGGCCATCGTGGCGACCAGCCTGTTCGAGGGGGTGCTGGTCGGGCTGGGGCTCGCCGTGGCGAAGGCGGCCTGGGAGACCTCCCACGTGCACATCGAGGAGGTCTGGGAGGGCGAGGAGCTGTGCGTGCGGGTCGTGGGGAACGCCAGCTTCCTGAAGCTGCCCAAGTTGCTGGACTCCCTGGAGGCGGTGCCGCACGCCGCGTCGGTGCGTCTGGACCTCAGCGGGCTGCGGCACCTCGACCACGCCTGTCTGACGGCCCTGGAGGGGTGGGAGCGCGCGCGGATGCCGCTTCCCGGCCGGGAGGGGGTCATCTAGGGCGGTTACCCTCCGCGCGTGGACAACGAGTTGAGACGCACCCTGGGCGTGTCGGACGCGGTCGTGGTGGGACTCGGTGCGATGGTCGGCGCCGGGATCTTCGCGGCCCTGGCCCCGGCGGCGCGGGCGGCGGGCGGCGCCCTCCTCGCCGCTCTGGCGGTGGCGGCGCTGGTGGCCTACTGCAACGCCCACTCCTCGGCGCGGCTCGCCGCCCGGTACCCCTCCTCCGGCGGGACGTACGTGTACGGGCGCGAGCGGCTCGGCCCTTTCTGGGGGTACCTGGCCGGCTGGGGCTTCGTGGTGGGCAAGACGGCCTCCTGCGCGGCGATGGCGCTGACCGTGGGCGCGTACGTGTGGCCCGGACGGGAGCACGTCGTGGCCGCCCTGGCGGTGGTGGCGGTGACGGCGGCGGGCTGGGGCGGGGTGCAGAAGTCCGCCCGGATCGCCCGGCTGATCGTGGCGGCGGTACTGGCCGTGCTGGCCGCGGTGGTGGTGGCGTGCCTGACGTCGGGGGCGGCGGAGTACGGCCGGCTCGGCGGCGCGGACCCCGGGGCGGTCGGGGTGCTGCAGGGGGCGGGGCTGTTGTTCTTCGCCTTCGCGGGCTACGCGCGGATCACCACCCTGGGCGAGGAGGTGCGCGATCCGGAGCGCACGATCCCGCGCGCGGTACCGATCGCGCTGGGGATCGCCCTGGGCGTGTACGCGGCCGTGACGGTGGCGGTGCTGGCGGTGCTCGGGGCCGACGTGCTGGCGGGGTCGGCGGCCCCGCTGGCGGACGCGGTGCGGGCGGCCGGGTGGCCCGGACTGGCGCCGGTGGTCCGGGCGGGTGCGGCGCTGGCCGCGGTGGGCTCCCTGCTGGCCCTGGTGCTGGGGGTGTCGCGGACCGTGCTGGCGATGGCCCGGGACGGCCATCTGCCGCGGCCGCTGGCGGCCGTTCATCCCCGGCGGCAGGTCCCGCACCGGGCCGAGGCGGCCGTGGGCGCGGTCGTGGCGGTGCTCGCGGCCACGGTCGACCTGCGGGGCGCGATCGGCTTCTCCTCCTTCGGAGTGCTGGCCTACTACGCGATCGCGAACGCCTCCGCATGGACTCTCGGTTCAGCTGTCAAGGGCCGGGCCGTGGCAGCGGTCGGGCTGTCCGGCTGCGTACTGCTCGCCTGCGCGCTGCCCCTCGTCTCGACGGTGACGGGGGCCGCGGTACTGGCGCTGGGCGCGCTCTCCTACGGTGTGCGCCGCCGCTCCGTTTCCGGGAGCTGAAGCGGATTCAGGGGCTCATCTCCACAGCGTCCCCCTGCCCCGCACGGGCCCCCGCGGACGGCGGCGGCGCGGGGGTCGGGGCGAGGCGGGGCCGGGGCCCACGCGTACGGCCCGGCGGGTCCCCATACCGCCGGGGAGGTCGCTCCTGACCTTCCGGGGGCGGCGCGCGCAGGAGCGTAAGCGGCGTTCGGCTTGCTGGAGCAACTGCCCTGTCTCGTTCATGTGTTCATGGTGAGGCACGCCACCGACAGTCCGCCAGGCCTGTGGATAACCCCCGGAGCCAAGGCCGCCGGGGGGTGTGTGGAGCAGGTTCAGCGGGAGGCGAAGGGCGCGTCGGTCGGGACGATTTCGCGGCCCAGCGGGAGCAGGGAGAGGGGGACCATCTTGAAGTTGGCGATGCCGAACGGGATGCCGATGATCGTGATGCAGAGGGCGATGCCGGTGACGATGTGGCCGATGGCGAGCCACCAGCCCGCGAGGACCAGCCACAGGACGTTGCCGATGCAGGAGCCGGCGCCCGAGTCGTGGCGCTCGACCGTGGTGTAGCCGAAGGGCCAGAGGGCGTAGACGGCGATGCGGAAGGCTGCGATGCCGAAGGGGATGCCGATGATGGTGATGCACAGCAGCACCCCGGCGAGGCAGTAGCCGAGGAAGAGCCAGACGCCGCTGAGCACGAGCCAAATGACGTTCAGGATGGTTTTCACTGGCTGCGTCCTGCCATCTGTTCGAGTCGGGCGATGCGCTCGGCCATCGGAGGGTGCGTCGAGAACATCTTGGACAGCCCCTCACCGGGCCGGAAGGGGTTGGCGATCATCATGTGGCTCGCCGTCTCCAGCCGGGGTTCCGGGGGCAGGGGGAGCTGCTTGGTGCCGGCGTCCAGCTTGCGCAGGGCGCTGGCCAGCGCGAGGGGGTCGCCGGTGAGCTGGGCCCCGGAGGCGTCCGCCTCGTACTCGCGCGAGCGGCTGATGGCGAGCTGGATCACGGAGGCGGCCAGCGGGCCGAGGATCATGATCAGCAGCATGCCGATGAGGCCCGGACCCTCGTCGTCGTTGGACCGGCCGATCGGGATCAGCCAGGCGAAGTTCACCAGGAACATGATCACGGAGGCCAGGGCTCCGGCGACCGACGAGATCAGGATGTCCCGGTTGTAGACGTGGCTCAGCTCGTGGCCGATGACCCCGCGCAGCTCACGCTCGTCGAGGATCCGCAGGATGCCCTCGGTGCAGCAGACAGCTGCGTTGCGCGGGTTGCGGCCGGTGGCGAAGGCGTTGGGGGCCTCGGTCGGGGAAATGTAGAGCCGTGGCATGGGCTGGCGCGCGGACGTGGAGAGCTCGCGCACCATCCGGTAGAGCTCGGGGGCCTCGAATTCGCTGACGGGCCGGGCCCGCATCGCGCGTAGAGCCAGCTTGTCGCTGTTCCAGTACGCGTACGCGTTCGTCCCCAGGGCGACGACGACGGCGATGATCAGGCCGCCCCGTCCGAAGAAGCTTCCGATGAGGATGATGAGTGCGGACAGCCCGCCGAGGAGTACGGCGGTCTTCAGCCCGTTGTGCCGGCGGTGCACGGTACGCCCTCCAAGTGGTGCGGCAGGGGAACCCCGTCCTGTATCCGAGGGTCTTCGGTCCAGTGGACCCTCCCTTCCTGGTCAACGCGAGGTGAGGGCGTCTGGTTCCCCGGGCACGACGACGCCGCCGCCCCCGGGGCCGGGGCCCGGGGACGGCGGCGGGCGTTGCTCCGTACGGGTGACCGCGTCGGACTACTGCGGGAAGAGGGTGCCCGAGGCGAACCGCAGGACCAGCTGGGGGGCTCCGGAGAGGACCAGGGCGGTGACGGCGGTGAGGGCGATCGCGGCCTTGACCGGCGGGGGCGTCTTGATGCGTACGGCCCCCTCGGCCGCTCCCTCCTGCGCGGGACGGAAGAGGAGCGCCGTCCAGCGCAGGTAGTAGTACAGGGCGACGACGACGTTGACGGCCATGAGCACGGCGAGCCAGCCCAGGCCCGCGTCGACGGCGGACCGGAAGACGACGACCTTGGCGAAGAGGCCGATGATGCCGGGCGGCAGGCCGGCCAGGCAGAGCAGGAAGAAGGCCATCGAGAGGGCGGCGAGGGGACGCTCGGCGTACAGGCCCCGGTAGTCGCTGATGCGGTTCAGCGGCTTCGTACGGGCGACCAGGGCGGCCACGGAGAAGGCGCCGAGGTTCACGGTCGCGTACATCAGGGCGTAGGCGACGGTGGAGCCGATCTGGTCGCGGTCGGAGTACGCGGCCGCGGCGATCGGGACGAGCAGGTAGCCGGCCTGGCCCACGGAGGACCAGGCGAGGAGCCGGACGGCGCTGCCCGGCCGGTCCGGGGACTGGCGCAGGGCGGCGGCGTTGCCAAGGGTCATGGTGAGCGCGGCGAGGACGGCCAGGGCCGGCCCCCAGACGTCGGAGTACGCCGGGAAGGCGATCACGGTGACGAGGACGAGGCCGGTGAAACCGACGGCCTTGCCGATCACGGAGAGGTAGCCGGCGACGGGCAGCGGGGCGCCCACGTAGGTGTCCGGGACCCAGAAGTGGAAGGGCACGGCGGCGGTCTTGAAGGCGAAGCCGACGAGGGTGAGCGCGACGCCCGCCATGGCGAGGGTGTCGAGCTGCCCGGGGACGTCTTCGAGCCGGTCGGCGACCTGGGACAGGTGCAGGGAGCCGGTGGCGGCGTAGACGAAGCTGACGCCCATCAGGGACACGGCGGTGGCGGTGACCGAGGACAGGAAGAACTTGAGGGCGGCCTCGGAGGAGAGCCGGTCGCCGCGGCGCATGCCGACGAGGGCGAAGGCGGGCAGCGAGGCGACTTCGAGGGCGACGATCAGGGTCGCGAGGTCGCGGGCGGCGGGCAGCAGGGCCGCGCCGGCGGCGGAGGAGAGCAGCAGGAACCAGTACTCGCCGGCCGGGATGCGGCCCTCGCGCACGACGGTCAGCGACAGCAGGGCGGTGACCAGGGCTCCGGCCAGCACCAGGAACTGGATGACGAGGGCGAAGTGGTCGGCGGTGTAGCTGCACGCGGCGGGGTCGCCGGTGAGGCAGAAGGTGGTGCGGTCCCCGGCGCGCAGCGGCAGCAGGGCGGCGGTCGCGACGGCGAGGCCCGCCACCGAGATCCAGCCGAGGACCGGCTTGCGGGCCTCCGTGAGGAAGAGGTCGGCGACCAGGACGAGCAGGGCGACGGCGGCGGGGACGACGACGGGCGCGATCGCGAGCCAGTCGACGGACTGGACCAGGGTGGCGGTGTCGGCGGCGAGGACCGTGGGGGCCGTCATGCGTTGCCTCCTGCGAGGAGCTTCTGGACGGCCGGGTCGGTGAGGCCGAGGAGGGTCGCGGGCCACAGGCCGGCGAGGACGGTGAGGGCGACGAGCGGGGTCCAGGCGGCGAACTCGTAGTGCTGGACGTCCGCGAGGGAGACCTCGGGGCCGGCCTTCGGGTCGCCCATGCAGACGCGCCGTACGACGACCAGCAGGTAGGCGGCGGTCAGCAGGGTGCCGAACGCGCCGACGGCCATGTAGGTGAGGAAGGCCGGGCGGGACAGGCCCTCGGCCGGGTCGAAGGCGCCGAACAGGGCCAGCATCTCGCCCCAGAAGCCGGCCAGGCCGGGGAGCCCGAGGGAGGCGACGGCGGCGAAGGCGAGGAGCGCGCCGAGGCGGGGGGCCCGGCCGTAGAGGGCCGCGCCGGTGACTCCGGCGAGGGTGTCGAGGTCGCTGCTGCCGTAGCGGTCCTTGAGGGCGCCGACCAGGAAGAAGAGGAGGCCGGTGATCAGACCGTGGGCGATGTTCGCGAACAGCGCGCCGTTGACGCCGGTGGGGGTCAGCGTGGCGATGCCGAGGAGGACGAAGCCCATGTGGCCGACGGAGGAGTAGGCGATGAGCCGCTTGAGGTCGCCCTTGTTGCCCTTGCGGGCGAGGGCGAGGCAGGCGAGGGACCCGTAGACGATGCCGACGGCGGCGAAGGCGCCGAGGTACGGGGCGAAGGTGTGCATGCCTTCGGGGGTGATGGGCAGCAGGATGCGGACGAACCCGTACGTGCCCATCTTCAGCATCACGCCGGCGAGCAGCACGGAGCCGACGGTGGGGGCGGCGGTGTGGGCGTCGGGCAGCCAGCTGTGCAGCGGCCACATCGGGGTCTTCACGGCGAGACCGAGACCGATGGCCAGGACGGCCAGGATCTGGGTGGTGTGGGACAGTCCGCGGCCGTTGTCAGAGGCGAGTGCCACCATGTCGAAGGTGCCGCTGTTCAGTCCGATCAGCAGCAGTCCGAGGAGCATGACCACGGAGCCGAGGAGCGTGTAGAGGATGAACCTCCAGGCGGCGGCCTGCCGCTGAGCACCGCCCCAGCGGGCGATGAGGAAGTACATCGGGATGAGGACCATCTCGAAGGCGAGGAAGAAGAGCAGCAGGTCGAGGACGGCGAAGGTGGCGAGGGTGCCGGACTCCAGGACGAGCAGCAGGGAGACGAAGGCCTTCGGGGAGGGTCCCTCGGGGAGCTTGAAGTAGCTGTACACCGCGCAGAGGAAGAACAGCAGCGCGGTCATCAGGAGGAGGGGGAGCGAGATGCCGTCGATGCCGAGGTGGATCCGGATGTCCAGCGCCGGGATCCAGCTGATGTCCGTCGTCGCCTGGAAGCGGGACGGGGCGTCGTGGTCGAAGCCCAGGGCGAGGGCGATCGCCGCGACGAGGACGGCTCCGGTGACGGTGACGCCGTGGCGGAGCACCGCCTGGTCGGGGTTCTTGCCCTTGAGACCGGGCGGGGCGGGCAGCAGGGCGGCGACGGCCCCGAGGAGCGGTACGGCCACGGCGAACGCCAGAAGGAACTGCATCACGGACGGGCTGATATCAATCACGGCTGACTCACGGCTCACGATCCGGCGTTGACGTTGGCGAGGACGGCGGTGGCGATCGCCAGGACCACGGCGCCGGCGAGCAGGGCGCTCAGATAGCTCTGCACGTTGCCGGTCTGGGCCCGGCGTACGAGGCCGCCGAGCAGCCGGGGGCCGGCGCCCGCGCCGCGGACGTACGTGTCGACGACCTCGCGGTCGAGGAAGCGGACCAGGGTCGCGGCGGCCCGGACGGGGCGGACGAACAGCCGGTCGTAGACGGCGTCGAGGTGGAAGCCGTCGGCGGCGTGGCGGTGCAGGGGGCCCAGGAGCGCGCGGCCCGGGTCGGGGGCGGGCCCGGCCGGGACGGCGGGGTGGTCGTGGGTGACCTCGGCGACCTCGGGGGTCTCGGCGGCGGACACGGCGGCGAGCGCGGCGGATTCGGCGGATTCTTCGGCGGCGACGGAGGCGGGTGCGGGGGCCGTGCCGGGGGCGCCCGTGGCCGGGCCCGCAGGGGCCTTGCCGGGGGCGGGCGCGGCCGTGGCGCCGACGGCGGCGGCGGCCTGGGCCGCGGCGCGCTGCCAGAGGCCGTAGGTGAGGACGATGCCGATGAGGGCGGCGCCCGTGCCGAGGACCGAGGTGGCCACCGTCGGGGTGAGCTCCCTGCCGCCGAACCAGTCGGCGAGGGTTCCGGCGGCGAGGCCGAAGCCGACCGTGGGGACCGCCAGCAGCCACAGCACGCCGGTCATGGCGACGGGCTCCCTGCCGTGGTCGGGGGCGGCGGCGCCCCGGCCGCGGAAGGCCATCAGCCACAGCCGGGTGGCGTAGGCGGCGGTGAGCAGGGCCGTCAGCACCCCGGCGACGAGCACCAGCCAGCCGGCCGCGCCGGGGGCGGTGTCGGAGTGTCCGGTCGCGGTCTGCTCGGCGGCGACGAGGACGGCTTCCTTGGAGAAGAAGCCGGCGAAGGGCGGGATGGCGGCGAGCGCGAGCAGCGCGATCGTCATCGTCCAGAAGGCGTCGGGGATGCGCTTGGCCAGGCCGTCCATCCGGGACATGGCGGCCAGGGAGTTCGTTCCGGCGGCGTGGATGATGACGCCCGCGCCGAGGAAGAGGAGCGCCTTGAAGGCGCCGTGGGACAGGAGGTGGAAGACGGCGGCCGCGCGGTCGCCGACGGCCAGGGCCCCGGTCATGTAGCCGAGCTGGCCGATCGTGGAGTAGGCGAGCACCCGCTTGATGTCGTCCTGCGCCAGGGCGGCGAGGGCGGAGCCGACCATCGTGACGGCGGCCATGACGGCCATGACCACCAGTGCGGCGCGCGAGGCCTCGAAGACCGGCAGGAGGCGGGCGACGAAGTAGATGCCGGCCGCGACCATGGTCGCGGCGTGGATCAGCGCGGAGACCGGGGTGGGGCCCGCCATGGCGTCCGGGAGCCAGGTGTGCAGCGGGAACTGGGCGGACTTGCCGGCGACGCCCGCGAGCAGGAGCAGCGCGATCAGCGTCGGGTGGTCGAGCCCGCCGGAGGCGACGGTGCGCAGGATCTTGGTGATCTGGAAGGAGTCGGCGTCGGTGGCGAGGGCGAACAGTCCGATGAGGAAGGGGACGTCGCCGAGCTTGGTGACGAGGAACGCCTTGAGGGAGGCGGAGCGGGCCGCTTCGGTCTCCCAGTAGTGGCCGACCAGGAAGTACGAGCAGATGCCCATGACCTCCCAGCCGACGAGCAGCACCATCAGGTCGCCGGAGTAGACGACGAGCAGCATGGCGGAGGTGAAGAGGGAGACGAGCGCGGCGTACGAGGGGTAGCGCGGGTCGTCGCGGAGGTAGGCGGTCGAGTAGACCTGCACGCAGGTGGCGACGACCCCGACGAGGACGGCGACGAGGACGGCGAAGCCGTCCAGGTAGAGCGACAGGTCGATGGGCACCGAGCCGGTCGGTGTCAGTTCGGTGGCGGTCTCGATCGCCGGGCCGCCGCCCTGGCGGACGGCGACGAACACGGCCAGTACGGCGGCGCCCAGCGTCGGCAGGATGGCGAGCGGCCGGACGAGTCCGGGGGCCGTGCGGCCGAGGAGCAGGCCTGCCACCGCGCCCAGGAAGGGCAGGACGGGTACGAGGACCGCGAGGGTCGTGGTGCTCACGCGGCGACCTCCGGCCGGGCGGTGTTGTCGTCGGGCCGGGCGGGCTCGTGGCCCTCGGCGGTGTCGCGCAGCTTGTCGACGTCCGAGGTGCCGCGGTTGCGGTACACCATCAGCACGATCGCGAGGCCGATGCCGATCTCGGCGGCGGCGATGGCGATCGTGAAGAGGGTGAGGGCCTGTCCGGCGTGGAGGGTGTCGCGCAGCCAGACGTCGAAGGCCACCAGGTTGAGGTTGACGGCGTTGAGCATCAGCTCGACGGACATCAGGACCAGGATGGCGTTGCGGCGGGCGAGCACTCCGTAGAGGCCGGTGGCGAACAGGAGCGCCGCCAGGACGGCGGGGTAGGCGAGGTGCATCAGCGCTGGCCCTTCCCGGTGCGGGCGGCGGCGTCGGCGGCTTCCTCGGCGGCGGTGTTGCGCCGGGAGAGCACGATGGCGCCGATGAGGGCCGCGAGGAGGAGGACGGAGAGCGCTTCGAAGGGGAGCACCCAGTGCTGGAAGAGGATCTCGCCGGTGACCTTGGTGGAGCCCTGGGCGGGGCCGTCGAGGTCGATCCAGGTGGCGCGGAAGGCGTCGACCACGACCCAGACGAGGGTGGCGCCCGCGAGGCCGGCCACGCCGAGGGCGACCCAGCGGTTGCCGGAGTCGGCGTCCGGTGAGCGGCCGATGGGGGCCTTGGTGAGCATGAGTCCGAAGAGGAGGAGGACGACCACGGAGCCGAGGTAGATCAGTACCTGGACCCAGGCGATGAACTCGGCGGTCAGCAGCAGGTACTCGACGGCGATGCCGCCGAGGGCGACGACCAGCCAGAGGGCGGCGTGCACGAGCTGCTTGGTGGTGACCGTGACGAGGGCGGCGCCGAGGGTGGCGAGGCCGACGAGGACGAAGGCGATCTCGACGCCGGTCGGCGACAGGAAGCCGTGTCCCGCGGCGGCCAGGGGGGCCAGGGGGGCGGTTGCGATGCTCACGCGTCGGCCTCCGGGGTGGTCGGGGGCGTGGCGGGCGCGGTGTCCGCCGCCTGGGCCCGGGCAGCGGCGGCCGCCGCGGCTTCGGCCTTGTCCACGGCCTTGCGGGCGGCGGCGATCTCCTTGGGCTCCTCGGCGGCGGGGTCCAGGGCGGGCGGGGCCGGCACGGTCCACATCCACTCGCGCAGCTTGTCGCGCTCGTGGGTGAGGTCGTGGATGTCGGTCTCCGCGTACTCGAACTCCGGCGACCAGAAGAGGGCGTCGAAGGGACACACCTCGATGCAGATGCCGCAGTACATGCAGAGGGAGAAGTCGATGGCGAAGCGGTCGAGGACGTTGCGGCTGCGCTCGCGGCCGCCGGGGGTGGCGGCGGGCACCGTCTCCTTGTGGGAGTCGATGTAGATGCACCAGTCGGGGCACTCGCGGGCGCACAGCATGCAGACCGTGCAGTTCTCCTCGAACAGGCCGATGACCCCGCGGCTGCGGGGCGGGAGCTCGGGCTGCGTCTCGGGGTACTGGGCGGTGTGCGCGCGCTTGGTCATCGTGCGCAGGGTGACGGCCAGGCCCTTGGCGAGGCCGGATCCGGGGATCGGGGACATTACTGGATCGCCACCTTCACGATGCCGGTGAGCGCGATCTGGGCGAGCGCGAGGGGGATGAGCACGGTCCAGGCGAGCTTCTGGAGCTGGTCCTCGCGCAGGCGCGGGTAGCTCACGCGGAGCCAGATCACCACGAAGGCGAGGACGGCGACCTTGAGGAGGGTCCAGACCCAGCCGAGGCCGTCACCGCCGAAGGGGCCGTGCCAGCCGCCGAGGAAGAGGACGGTGGTCAGGGCGCACAGGACGACGATGCCGGCGTACTCGGCGAGCAGGAACAGCGCGAAGCGCAGGCCGGTGTACTCGGTGTACGCGCCGAAGATGATCTCGGAGTCGGCGACGGGCATGTCGAACGGGGGCCGCTGGAGTTCGGCGAGGCCGGCGGTGAAGAAGACCAGCGCGCCGATGATCTGCCAGGGCAGCCACCACCACTCGAAGGCGCCCACGATGCCGGGCAGGGACACGGTCCCGGCGGCCATCGCCACGGAGGCGGCGGCGAGCAGCATGGGCAGCTCGTACGCGAGCAGCTGGGCGGCGGTGCGGAGGCCTCCGAGGAGGGAGAACTTGTTCGCGGAGGCCCAGCCGCCCATGAGGGAGCCGAGGACTCCGATGCCCATGACGGCGAGCGCGAAGAAGAGACCGGCGTCGATGACCTGGCCGACGGCGCCCTCGCCGGGCCCGATGGGGATGGCCAGGAGGACGAGCAGGTACGGCAGCAGGGCGACGGCCGGGGCGATCTGGAAGATGCGGCGGTCGGCGTTGGCCGGGACGATGTCTTCCTTCTGCGCGAACTTCACGCCGTCGGCGACGAGCTGGGCCCAGCCGTGGAAGCCGCCGGCGTACATGGGGCCGAGACGGCCCTGCATGTGCGCCATCACCTTGTGCTCGGTCTGTCCGACGACGAGCGGGAGCACGAGGAAGACGGCGAAGACGACGATGAGTCGCAGGGCGACGTCGAGGACGTCGTTCACGCGTCGCCTCCGGTGGTGTCGGGATCGGGGTCGGGGTCCGGATCGGGGTCGGGCTTGGCCTTGGGCTCGGACGCGGGGTCCGGGGGTGTGGCCGGGGACCCTCCGGGGTCCTCGAAGGCGGGCTTCGGGTTGTGCCAGGGGGCGTCGGCGCTACGGGGTGCCGTGCGGCGGGGAGCCTCCGGCTCCGGCGCGGGGGTCGTCTCCGCGTCCGCCGCCGGGGCCGCCTGGCTGGCGGATCCGTCCGAGGCGGAACGGGTACGGCGGACCGGGCGGGCCGGGTCCGGGGTGGCGGCGTCCGGAGCCGTGGTGTCCGGAGCCGCCTGGCTCGCCGAGCCGTCCGACGCCGAGCGGGTACGGCGGACCGGGCGGGCCGGGTCCGGGGCCGCCGCGTCCGGGGTGCCGGCCGCCGGAGCCGTGGCGTCCGGGGACGCCTGGCTCGCCGAGCCGTCCGAGGTCGAGCGGGTGCGGCGGACCGGGCGGGCCGGGTCCGGGGCCGCCGCGTCCGGGGTGCCGGCCGCCGGAGCCGTGGCGTCCGGGGACGCCTGGCTCGCCGAGCCGTCCGACGCCGAGCGGGTACGGCGGACCGGGCGGGCCGGGTCCGGGGTGGTGGTGTCCGGGGCCGGGGTGTCCGTCGGCTGGGTGGCCGAGCCTTCCGTTACCGAGCGGGTGCGGCGGGCGGCCGGGGCGTCGCCGGTCGGGCGGGGGCGGCGGGCGGCGGGGCCTTCGCCGGCCGCGCGCGGGGTGCGGGCCGGGCGGGTGGGGGCCGGCGGGAGCTGGCCCTTGAGGGGACCCCAGTCGTTCGGGTCGGGCACCCCGGGCGGCAGCATCTGGCGCCGCTTGGGCGCGTCCGGGTCGTGGGCCTCGCCCGGCTCCTTCGCCCCGGGCCACGCCTTGGCGACCCGCGCCGCCAGGACGAAGTCCTTGCGCAGCGGGTGGCCCTCGAAGTTCTCGGGGAGCAGCAGGGGGACGAGGTGCGGGTGGTCGGTGAAGGTCACGCCGAACATCTCGTACGTCTCGCGCTCGTGCCATTCGGCCCCCGCGTACACGGCGACGGCCGACGGCAGGGACGGGGCGGCGTGCGGGACGGTGGTGCGCAGCAGGAGGCGGCGTACGCGGTGGTTCTCCAGGGAGACGACGTGCGCGCAGATCCGGAAGCCCGTGCCGGGCTCGTCGACCGCGCTCAGCCAGTCGAAGTAGGTGCAGCCCAGCTTGTCGCGGGCGATCTCCAGCGCGGGGACCCAGGATCCGACGGGGACGTCCACGGTGAGGACGTCGTACGCGAAGGAGCCCACGGCCTCGGCGCCGAAGACGGTGGCGGCCGCGTCGGGGAGGGAGTCGTAGAGGTTCACGCGCCGGCCTCCGGGGCGGAGACGGGGGCGGGCGGGGGCGTGACGAGGCCGCTGGTGAGCTGGGAGACCGAGGGCGCCGCCGCGTACCGCTCCGCGAGGGACTCCCGGGCGATCTTCTCCTGGAGCTTGAGGATGCCCTGGAGGAGCGCTTCGGGGCGGGGCGGGCAGCCGGGGACGTAGACGTCGACCGGGATGATCTGGTCGACGCCCTTGGTGACCGAGTACGAGTCCCAGTAGGGGCCGCCGCAGTTGGAGCAGGCGCCGAAGGAGATGACGTACTTCGGCTCGGGCATCTGCTCGTAGAGCCGCTTGACGGCCGGGGCCATCTTGTCCGTCACCGTGCCCGAGACGATCATCAGGTCGGCCTGGCGCGGGCCGGGGGCGAAGGGGATGACCCCGAGCCGGATGAAGTCGTGGCGGGCCATGGAGGCGGCGATGAACTCGATCGCGCAGCAGGCGAGCCCGAAGTTGAACACCCACAGGCTGTAGCGGCGGCCCCAGTTCAGGACCACCTTCATGGGCTCCGGGGCGAGGCGGGAGAGGACTCCCAGGCGCTTGGGCTCCGGGAGCAGCTCCGGCTGAACCGTCACGTCGGTCACGTCCGGCTGGGGTGTCACGTCCATTCGAGGACGCCCTTCTTGTACGCGTAGAGCAGGCCGACGGCCAGGAAACCGAGGAAGACGAACATCTCCACCAGGGTCGTGGCGCCGTAACCGGCGGCGGCGAACACCGTCGCCCACGGGAAGAGGAAGATCGAGTCGACGGCGAAGATGACGTAGAGGAAGGCGTAGACGTAGTAGCGGACCTGGGTGTGGGCCCAGCCCTCGCCGACGGGGTCCACGCCGCACTCGTAGGTCAGCAGCTTCTCGGGGGTCGGGACGACGGGCCGCAGCAGGCGGCCGGCGCCGAAGGCCACCGCCACGAAGAGCACGCCGAGGACCGCGAGCAGGCCGACGACCGAATAACTCCGGAAGTAGTCCGCGGCGGTCACGGTCACGGTCGATACCGTTGGGTCGGGCACGTCCGTTTCCTCGCTCCTCGGCCACTGTCGACGATCTGGTTGATCTGGTACGGACGGGAGTCTAGGGCCTGGGCTGCGCGGGGTGGGGTTATCCCCCGTTCACTGCCGCCGGGCCGCCCCATGGCATGACGCGGACGGAATTGGCAGGCTGTCCGGCATGACCGCGAACGATCAAGCTCCGTCCCCTCCTCCCGTGCGTCCCGCCTTCGACGCGGTCACGTGGAAGGAGATCGCTCATCTGCTGAGCAATCTGCCGGTGACGTTGATCGGTTTTGTTTACACGGCGTTCATGGTCGCCACGACCGGCGGTCTGTCCGTGACCGCGATCGGACTGCCCCTGCTCGTTTGCGGCCTTTACGGGGCCCGGCTGCTCGGGAAGTTCGAACGGATGCGCGCGCGGGCGCTGCTGGGGGTGCGGGTGGCCGAGCCGACCCCGCTGCCGGGGCCGCGGCGCGCGGGCGGGTTCTTCGCCTGGCTGTGGGCGGGGATGAAGGACCCGGTGGGCTGGCGGACCGTGCTGTACGAGTTGGTCCGGCTGCCGTGGGGGGTGCTGACCTTCACGGTAACGCTGACGGGGCTGTTCGTGCTGTGGCCGGTCCTGCCGTACCTGGTCCGCGGCATGGCCAATGTGGACCGGGTGATGGTACGGGGCCTGCTGTCGCCCTCGGACGAGCTGGAGCGGCGCATCGCGGAGCTGGAGTCGGACCGGGTGGTGGTCGTGGACACGGCGGCGGCGGACCTGCGGCGGATCGAACGGGACCTGCACGACGGGGCGCAGGCGCGGCTCGTGGCCCTCGCGATGGGGCTGGGTCTGGCGAAGGAGAAGCTGCTGGAGGACCCGGAGGGGGCGGCGGCGATGGTCGACGAGGCTCACGGGGAGGTGAAGCTGGCCCTCCAGGAGCTGCGGGACCTGGCCCGCGGGATCCACCCGGCGGTGCTGACCGACCGGGGGCTCGACGCGGCCCTGTCCTCGGTGGCCTCGCGCTGCCTGGTGCCGGTGAAGGTGTCGGTGGACCTGCCGGCCCGGCCGGCGGAGGCGATCGAGGGGATCGCGTACTTCACGGTCTCCGAGCTGCTGCAGAACGTCAGCAAGCACGCGGGGGCGCGGGGCGCGAGCGTCGAGGTGTGGCGGGCGGGGCCGCGGCTGCTGATCCGGGTCTCGGACGACGGGCGGGGCGGGGCGCGGATGTCCGGCGGCACGGGTACGGGCATGGCCGGCCTCGCGGAACGGCTGCGGGCGGTGGACGGGGTGTTCACGGTGGACTCCCCCGAAGGGGAGGGCACGGTGGTCTCGGCGGAGCTGCCGTGGCGGGAACGGGGGCTCGCGTAGGCAGCGCAGCTGCCGGGCCGGAACGGGGCTCGCGCGGACGAGCGGGACCGGCCGCGATCCGGGCACCGAGCGGGGCCTCCGCCCGAGAGGGCGGGGGCCCGTCGGCACGTACGGGGCCGCGTGGCCGCGGCCGGGAGCCGGAGCCGGGGGCCGGAGCCGGGACCGGGGACCGGAGCCGGGACCGGGGACCGGGGGCCAGAGCCCAGGGCCCGTGCCGGAGGCCGGGGGCTGGGGGCTGGGGCGGAGGCCAGGGACTGGGGCGGAGGCCAGGGGCTGGGGCCCAGAACTGGGCGAGCCGGGACCGGGACCGGGGACCGGAGCCCAAAGCCAGAGCCGGGGGGCCGGAGCCGGGACCGGGGGCCAGAGCCCAGGGCCCGTGCCGGAGGCCCGGAGCTGGGCCGGTGGCCGGGGGCTGGGCCCGGCGCATGGGCCGGGGCTGGGAGTCGGCGGAGGTCCAGGGGGCGGGGGCCGGAGTCCGGGGACCCGGTGGGTGGGAGCGGGGCCCGGGGGCCCGGGGGCCGGGGCGGGTGGGGTGGGGTTAACCCCCGGGTGGAGAGGCCGATCCGCCGCATGGTTCGGAATAGGGCCGGACGGCAGGCTGGGAGCCGACAAGGACACGAGGAAGGGCGGGGCGGGATCATGGGCAACGGCATGGGCGGCATCGACGGCCCCGGCGGCGGGCTCGCCGCCGTGCTGCGGGCGCCGGTGGCGGCGCGGACCTGGCGGGAGTTCGGGTACCTGCTGATCGGGCTGCCGCTGAGCACCCTGTACTTCTGCGTCGCCCTGACGGGCGTGGCCCTCGGCACCGGGCTGCTCGTCACCTTCGTCGGGGTGCCGGTCCTGGCCGGTGTCCTCCTGGTGTGCCGCGGCTTCGGCCGGATCGAGCGAGGCCGCGTACGGTCGCTGCTACGCATGCCGGTCGCCGAACCGGCGCCGGTCCGGGCCGGCAAGAGCGGGCCCCTCGCCGCCATGGGGGCGCTGCTCAAGAGCGGGAGCGCCTGGCGCCACGTCCTGTACTCGGTGGTGCACTTCCCGTGGGCGGTGTTCGCCTTCTGCCTCGCGCTGACGCTGTGGGCCTACGGGTGGAGCGCCCTGCTGTACCCGCTGTGGTTCTGGGTCTTCCCCGCCTTCACCGATCAGCCCGGCCTGCAGCTCGTCCAGAACGGCGAGTACACCTTCTACCTCGACTCGCCCGTGGCCATCGCGGCCACCTGCCTGGCCGGGCTCCTGATCACCCTCGCCACGCCCTGGGTGATCCGCGCGCTGACCGGCGTCGACCGGCTCCTGGTCGGCGGGCTGCTGGGCCGTACCCGCCTGGACGACCGGGTCCGGGAGCTGGAGTCCGACCGCGGGGTGGTCGTGGACACGGCGGCGGCGGACCTGCGGCGCATCGAACGGGACCTGCACGACGGGGCGCAGGCCCGCCTGGTGGCCCTCGCGATGGACCTGGGGCTGGCGAAGGAGAAGCTGACGGAGGACCCGGCGGGGGCCGCGCGGATGGTGGACGCGGCCCACGGCGAGGTCAAGGTCGCCCTCCAGGAGCTGCGGGACCTGGCGCGCGGGATCCACCCGGCGGTGCTGACCGACCGGGGGCTCGACGCGGCCCTGTCCTCGGTGGCCTCGCGGTGCGCGGTGCCGGTGAAGGTGTCGGTGGACCTGCCGGCCCGGCCGGTGGCGGCGATCGAGGGGATCGCGTACTTCACGGTCTCCGAGCTGCTGCAGAACGTCAGCAAGCACGCGGGGGCGCGGGGCGCGAGCGTCGATGTGTGGAAGTCCGGGGGTCGGCTGCTGATCCAGGTCGTGGACGACGGGCGCGGCGGGGCGGATCCGCGGGGCGGGACGGGGCTGGCGGGGCTCTCCGAGCGGTTGGACGCGGTGGACGGGGTGCTCGTGGTGGACTCCGAGGCGGGGCGGGGGACCACGGTGACGGCGGAGCTTCCCTGGAGGGCCTGACCGTTGCCCTGGCCGGGCCGGTACGGGGTTTCCCGGGGGGCCTGACCGCGCAGCGGCCCGGGGCCCGGGGGCTGGCCCCCGGGCCCCGGGCCGCTGCGCGGGGCTGGTCCCCTGCCCGTCCTTCGCCCGTTCCCCCTCAGGCGCCGGGGAGGCCGGCGGAGCGGTGCGGGCCGTCTCCCGGGGGCTCCGCCCCGGAGCCCCGCGCCTCAAACGTCGGCGAGGCTGGATCTTGCCCCGGCACCGCCGGACTTTCACCCCGGCGCCCCCCGCCGGATTTCGCCACTGCGGCTGGAATTGATCGACCCGGCTTGATTCGACCCGATTTCGTTCGTCCCGCACGCACTTGTTGACCAAGACCACCCTTTACCGGGCCTTTGGGCTGGGATGCTTGGCTCGGCCAGGGAAACCCGGCTGCCAGGAACGGTCGTGGATTGACGAGTGGACGCGGGAGCTGCTGAACGTGGACGACAGGGTGCGGGTGGTCATCGCCGAGGATTCAGTGCTGCTCCGTGAGGGCCTGACCCGGCTGCTGACCGACCGGGGGCATGACGTCGTGGCCGGCGTCGGGGACGCGGAAGCCCTGATCAAGACGGTGGCGGACCTCGCGGCCGAGAACGCGTTGCCGGACGTGGTGGTGGCCGACGTACGGATGCCGCCGACCCACACCGACGAGGGCGTACGGGCCGCCGTGCGCCTGCGCCGGGAGCATCCCGGGATCGGGGTGCTCGTGCTGTCGCAGTACGTGGAGGAGCAGTACGCCACCGAACTGCTGGCCGGTTCCAGCACCGGGGTGGGGTATCTGCTCAAGGACCGCGTGGCCGACGTCCGGGAGTTCCTCGACGCCGTCGTCCGGGTGGCCCGGGGCGGTACGGCCCTGGATCCCGAGGTCGTGGCGCAGTTGCTCGGCCGCAGCCGCAAGCAGGACGTCCTGGCCGGCCTGACCCCGCGCGAGCGGGAGGTGCTGGGCCTGATGGCGGAAGGACGCACCAATTCCGCCGTGGCCAAGCAGCTCGTGGTCAGCGACGGGGCGGTCGAGAAGCACGTCAGCAATATCTTCATGAAGCTCGGCCTGTCCCCGAGTGACGGGGATCACCGGCGCGTTCTGGCGGTCCTCACCTATCTGAGGTCCTGATCGACTGACACTCTGTCAGGCAGAGCACACCGGCACAGGTCGGGGGATTCGGAACATTCGTTTGGAGCACGACGTCTGTCGGACAGACCGGCCCCGAAGGGCCGGTCCAGAATGCGGGCGCCCAGAGGCCGAAAATCCTCACGGACGTAGGGTTGGCCTTGGGAACGAACGCCCGCGCCTCGAAGGAGGTCCAGTTCAGTGACCAGCCAGGTCAGTAGCCCGGCCGAGCAGGCCGACGGGGCCGGTGGGTCCATCGGAGAGCAGCGCAGCGAGAATGCGCCCGATGGAGCCGGCAAGGAAATCCGTCGTGTGGACCGTGTGATCATCCGTTTTGCGGGTGATTCGGGTGACGGTATGCAGTTGACGGGTGACCGTTTCACGTCGGAGACGGCGTCGTTCGGTAATGATCTTTCGACGTTGCCGAATTTCCCGGCGGAGATCCGGGCGCCTGCCGGGACCCTGCCGGGTGTGTCGTCGTTCCAGCTGCATTTCGCGGATCACGACATCCTGACGCCGGGGGACGCGCCGAACGTTCTGGTGGCGATGAATCCGGCGGCGCTGAAGGCGAACATCGCCGATGTGCCGCGGGGTGCGGAGATCATCGTGAACACGGACGAGTTCACGAAGCGGCCGATGGCGAAGGTGGGGTACGCGACGTCCCCGCTGGAGGACGGTTCGCTGGACGCCTACCGGGTGCACGGGGTGCCGCTGACCACGCTGACGGTGGAGGCGCTGAAGGACTTCGGTCTGTCGCGCAAGGAGGCCGAGCGCAGCAAGAACATGTTCGCGCTGGGTCTGCTGTCGTGGATGTACCACCGGCCGACGGAGAACACGGAGAAGTTCCTGCGGCAGAAGTTCGCGAAGAAGCCGGACATCGCCGAGGCGAACATCGTGGCGTTCCGGGCGGGCTGGAACTTCGGGGAGACCACGGAGGACTTCGCGGTCTCCTATGAGGTGGCTCCGGCGACGAAGGCGTTCCCGGCGGGTGTGTACCGCAACATCTCGGGGAACCTGGCGCTGTCGTACGGGCTGATCGCGGCGGCGCGGCAGGCGGATCTGCCGCTGTACCTGGGTTCGTACCCGATCACGCCGGCCTCGGACATCCTGCACGAGCTGTCCAAGCACAAGAACTTCGGGGTGCGGACCTTCCAGGCCGAGGACGAGATCGCGGGGATCGGTGCGGCGCTGGGGGCGGCGTTCGGCGGGGCGCTGGGGGTGACGACGACCTCCGGGCCGGGTGTGGCGCTGAAGTCGGAGACGATCGGGCTGGCGGTGTCGCTGGAGCTGCCGCTGCTGATCGTGGACATCCAGCGCGGCGGGCCCTCGACGGGGCTGCCGACCAAGACCGAGCAGGCCGACCTGCTCCAGGCGATGTACGGGCGCAACGGTGAAGCCCCGGTCCCGATCGTGGCCCCCCGCACCGCCGCCGACTGCTTCGACGCCGCCATCGACGCCGCCCGGATCGCGCTCACCTACCGCACCCCCGTCTTCCTGCTCTCCGACGGCTACCTCGCCAACGGCTCCGAGCCCTGGCGGATCCCGGACGTGGCCGACCTGCCCGATCTGCGGACCCGGTTCGCGACCGCCCCCAACCACACGCTGGCCGACGGCACCGAGGTGTTCTGGCCCTACAAGCGGGACCCGCAGACGCTGGCCCGGCCGTGGGCGGTCCCGGGGACGCCGGGGCTGGAACACCGGATCGGCGGGATCGAGAAGCAGGACGGCACCGGGAACATCTCCTACGACCCGGCCAACCACGACCACATGGTCCGCACCCGCCAGGCCAAGATCGACGGCATCGCCGTCCCCGACCTGGAGGTCGACGACCCCACCGGCACCGCCCGCACCCTGGTCCTGGGATGGGGCTCCACCTACGGCCCCATCACCGCCGCCGTCCGCCGGCTCCGCGCCCAGGGGACGGCCATCGCGCAGGCCCACCTGCGCCACCTCAACCCCTTCCCGGGGAATCTCGAAGAGGTCCTGAAGCGTTACGACAAGGTAGTGGTGCCCGAGATGAACCTCGGACAGCTGGCCACCCTGATCCGGGCGAGGTACTTGGTCGACGCCCAGTCGTACAACCAGGTCAACGGAATGCCCTTCAAGGCGGAGCAGCTCGCGACGGTTCTCAAGGAGGCCATCAATGACTGAGGTGACCGACGCCCCCCACCACCTGCTGTCCTTGGTCCCCAAGGCCGAGGCCAAGCAGTCGATGAAGGACTTCAAGTCGGACCAGGAGGTCCGCTGGTGTCCGGGCTGCGGCGACTACGCCGTCCTCGCCGCCGTACAGGGCTTCATGCCCGAGCTCGGACTGGCCAGGGAGAACATCGTCTTCGTCTCCGGCATCGGCTGCTCCTCCCGCTTCCCGTACTACATGAACACCTACGGGATGCACTCCATCCACGGCCGCGCCCCCGCCATCGCCACCGGACTCGCCTCCTCCCGCCGCGACCTCTCCGTCTGGGTCGTCACCGGCGACGGCGACGCCCTCTCCATCGGCGGCAACCACCTCATCCACGCCCTGCGCCGCAACGTCAACCTCAAGATCCTGCTCTTCAACAACCGGATCTACGGCCTCACCAAGGGCCAGTACTCCCCCACCTCCGAAGTCGGCAAGATCACCAAATCCACCCCGATGGGCTCCCTCGACGCGCCCTTCAACCCCGTCTCCCTCGCCCTCGGAGCCGAAGCCACCTTCGTCGCCCGCACCATCGACTCCGACCGCAAACACCTCACCGAGGTCCTGCGCCAGGCAGCCGACCACCCCGGCACCGCCCTCGTCGAGATCTACCAGAACTGCAACATCTTCAACGACGGCGCCTTCGACGCCCTCAAGGACCAGGAACAGGCCCGCGAAGCCGTCATCCGCCTCGAACACGGCCGGCCCATCCGCTTCGGCACCGACGACACCAAGGGCGTCACCCGCAACCCCGACACCGGCGACCTCGAAGTCATCACCGTCACCCCCGACAACGAACACCGCGTCCTGACCCACGACGCCCACGCCACCAGCCCCACCACCGCCTTCGCCCTCTCCCGCCTCGCCGACCCCGACACCCTCCACCACACCCCCATCGGCGTCTTCCGCGACACCACCCGCCCCGTCTACGACACCCTCATGGCCGACCAGCTCGACAGGGCGATCGACCAGAAGGGCAAGGGGGACCTGGCGACGCTGCTCGCGGGCAACGACACCTGGACGGTCGTCGGTTAGCCGGCAGCCGCCGTGGTCCTGTGAAGACGGAAGCCCGGATCCCGCTACGGGGTCCGGGCTTCGTCGTAGGCGACGCGGGCCCGCTCCACCTCGCCGGTGCGCCGCTCGGTCCAGCGGGCCAGCGCCCACACCTGCTCGGCGGCCTCCCGGCCCAGTTCCGTCAGGGAGTAGTCCACGTGCGGCGGGATCACCGGGCGGGCGTGGCGCAGGACGAACCCGTCGCGTTCCAGGGTCTGGAGGGTCTGGGCCAGCATCTTCTCGCTGACCCCGCCGACCTCGCGGCGCAGCTCGCTGAACCGGTACGAGCGCTCGAAGAGGGCGGCGAGCACCAGGACGCCCCAGCGGCTGGTGACGTGTTCCAGGATCCCGCGCGAGGGACACATGGGGGCTTTCACACTTACTTCCATACCAGTACCTTACTTTGAAGTGGGTACTTACGGATAGTTAGCGCTTTCCATAGGCTGGTGTAATCCCCGCAGGAGAACACCAGAGACACCCGCACAGGAGCGTGAGCGTCATGAGCATCGTCGTCACCGGAGCCACCGGATCCCTCGGCCGCCTCGTCGTCGAGGAGCTGCTGGCCAAGGTCCCCGCCGACCGGCTGGCCGTCGTCGTGCGCAACGAGGAGAAGGCCGCCGACCTGGCCGCGCGCGGCATCGAGGTCCGGGTCGCGGACTACGACGACCCCGCGAGCCTGGCCGGCGCCTTCCGGGCCGGCGACCGCGTGCTGCTGATCTCCGGCAGCGAGGTCGGCCGCCGGGTCCCGCAGCACACGGCCGTCATCAAGGCGGCGGAGGCCGCCGGGGTGGCCCAGCTGGCCTACACCGGGATCCTCGGCGGGCCGGAGGCGGACTTCGAGCTGGCGGCCGAGCACAAGGTCACCGAACAGGCGATCCTCGACTCCGGCCTCCCCTACACCTTCCTGCGCAACGGCTGGTACCACGAGAACTACACCGCGCAGCTGGCCTCGGTCCTGGAGCACGGGGCGGTGCTCGGCAGCGCGGGCGAGGGCCGGATCGCCTCGGCGGCCCGTGCCGACTACGCGGCGGCCGCCGCCGCGGTGCTGACCGGCGAGGGCCACCTGAACCAGGTCTACGAGCTCTCCGGAGACACCGCCTGGAGCCTGGCCGAGTACGCCGCCGAGGTGGCGCGGCAGTCCGGGCGCGAGGTCGCGTACGCCGCCCTTCCGGCGGACGCGCACCTGAGGGCGCTGACCGGGGCCGGGGTGCCCGAGGGCTTCGCGGCGATCCTGGTCGACGTGGACGCGGCGATCTCGCGCGGCCGCCTCGCCGGCACCAGCGGCGACCTGGCCCGCCTGATCGGCCGCCCGACGACCCCGGTCGCCCACGCCATCGGCGCCGCCCTGGCCGGCTGACCGGACGGCGGGAGGCGGAAAGCGACAGCCGGGTGTCATGAGTATCTCGCCGTAACGGGCATGACATCGGCTCCTCGCGGCGCTACGGTCGTGAGGTTGTGAGATTGGCCGGAAGTCGCACTGGAGGGCCCGTGAAGGCACAGAACGAGCAGCGCGCGGGTCTGCTCTACGGATTCGGCGCCTACGGGATGTGGGGGCTGGTCCCCCTCTTCTGGCCGCTGCTCAAGCCTTCCGGGGCGATCGAGATCCTGGCCCACCGCATGGTGTGGTCCCTCGCCGTGGTCGGCGTCGCGCTGATCGCGCTGCGCCGCTGGAGCTGGATGGCGGAGCTGCTGCGCCAGCCGCGCAAGCTGGCGCTGACCGCGCTGGCCGCGACCGTGATCAGCGTGAACTGGGGCCTGTACATCTGGTCGGTCAACAACGGCCACGTGGTCGAGGCCAGCCTCGGGTACTTCATCAACCCGCTGGTGACCATCGCGCTCGGCGTCCTGGTCCTCGGGGAGCGGCTGCGCCGCCCCCAGTGGGCGGCGGTCGGCATCAGCTTCGCCGCCGTACTGGTCCTGGCCATCGGGTACGGGCGCCCGCCGTGGATCTCGCTCGCGCTGGCCTCCTCCTTCGCCACGTACGGGCTGATCAAGAAGAAGCTCGGCATGGGCGGGCTGGAGTCGCTGACCGCCGAGACGGCGATGCTGTTCCTGCCCGCCCTGGGCTACCTGCTGTGGCTCGCCGCGGAGGGCCGCTCGACCTTCGCCGCACAGGGACTCGGACACTCCGCCCTGCTCGCCTCGACGGGACTGGTCACCGCGATCCCGCTGGTCTGCTTCGGGGCGGCCGCGATCCGGGTCCCGCTGTCCACGCTGGGGCTGTTGCAGTACCTGGCGCCGGTGTTCCAGTTCGGGCTCGGGGTGCTGTACTTCCACGAGGCGATGCCGCCCGAGCGCTGGGCCGGCTTCTCCCTGGTCTGGGCCGCGCTGGTGCTGCTGAGCTGGGACGCGCTGCGCAGCTCCCGGCGCTCGCGGGCCCGGCTCGCGCAGGCCGCCGTGAACGCGGCGGCGCCCGCCGCGGCGCCCGCCGCTTCCGCCACCGGGTCCGCGGCCCCGTCCGCCGACGCCCCCGCGGCGGGGGCGGCCCCGACCCGCGGGCCCGCATAACGGCCTTCACTTCTCTCCCCCGGTCCCCGGTACGAAACCTTCGTACCGGGGATCGTCCGTTTACCGAACTCCCTTGACCGGATCGCGGTCTTGACGGACAGTCACGCTCTCACTGAACATCAGGCTCGCACTGGCGCATCATCGTTCACCTGATCGATACCGCACGTTCCGTCTCATCCCCATACGGAATCCCGGAGCCCCCACATGAGCCTGTCCGTCTCCCGGCGCCTGGCCGCCGCGACCGCGCTCGCGGTCGCGGGCCTGCTGGCCGCCACCTCCCCCGCCGCGCTCGCCGCGCCGACGGCCGTCGCCGCAGCGCCGACGCCGCCCGACATCCCGCTGGCCAACGTCAAGGCGCACCTGGCGCAGTTCTCCTCCATAGCCGCCGCCAACGGCGGCAACCGTGCGCACGGCCGGTCCGGCTACAAGGCCTCGATCGACTACGTGAAGGGCAAGCTGGACGCGGCCGGTTTCACCACCACGCTGCAGACCTTCACCTCCAGCGGTGCCACCGGCTACAACCTGATCGCCGACTGGCCGGGCGGCGACCCGAACTCCGTGCTGATGTCCGGCTCCCACCTGGACTCGGTGACGGCGGGCGCGGGCATCAACGACAACGGCTCCGGCTCGGCGGCCGTCCTGGAGACGGCGCTGGCCGTCTCCCGCGCGGGCCTGCAGCCCACCAAGCACCTGCGCTTCGGCTGGTGGGGCGCGGAGGAGCTGGGCCTGGTCGGCTCGAAGTACTACGTGAACAACCTGCCGGCGGCCGAGAAGGCGAAGATCTCCGGCTACCTGAACTTCGACATGATCGGCTCGCCGAACCCGGGCTACTTCGTCTACGACGACGACCCGACCATCGAGCAGACCTTCAAGAACTACTACGCGGGCCTCGGCATCCCCACCGAGATCGAGACCGAGGGCGACGGCCGTTCCGACCACGCCCCCTTCAAGAGCGCGGGCATCCCCGTCGGCGGCCTGTTCTCCGGCGCCGACTACACCAAGACGGCGGCGCAGGCCCAGAAGTGGGGCGGCACCTCCGGCAGGGCCTTCGACGCCTGCTACCACTCCTCCTGCGACACCACGGCGAACATCAACGACACCGCCCTGGACCGCAACGCGGACGCCATCGCCTACGCGGTCTGGAACCTCGGGGCGGCCACCCCGGTCCCGCCGGGCCCGTCCTTCGAGAACACCGCGGACGTGAACATCCCGGACTCCCCCGGCGCCGCGGTGACCTCGCCGATCAATGTCTCCGGCGTCACGGGCAACGCGCCCGCCACCACCAAGGTGGACGTCAACATCGTCCACACCTACCGCGGCGACCTGGTGATCAACCTGATCGCCCCGGACGGCACGGCGTACCTGCTGAAGAACTCCAGCTCGGACTCGGCCGCCAACGTGATCGCCACCTACACGGTGAACGCGTCCAGCGAGGTCGCCAACGGCGTCTGGAAGCTCCAGGTCAAGGACGTGGGCGCGCAGGACGTCGGCTACATCAACAGCTGGAAGATCACCTTCTGAACGGTCTGGTCCTCCAGGGCCTCCGGCACGGTCCGACCGGACCGTGCCGGTGGTGCTACGCGTCCTCGGCGGCCGGTCGCAGCGAGGCGGGCAGGGGGTCCTGGATGCGGGCGCGCAGTTCCTCCGCGACCGCCCCGATGTCCACCCGGCCCAGCTTCGCGGCCTCCACCAGGTCGCCCAGTTCCTCCGGCGAGGGCAGCTGCTTGGCCCCGGCCACCCGCAGGTACGAGCGGGTGGCGGCGGCCGCGTAGAACTCGTTCATCGGGGATTCCAGCGCGGGGCACACGGCGAGGGTGTGCAGGAACGCGGCGGCCCGCCAGGCCGTGTCGGGAGCGGGCTGCTCGGGCACCAGCACCAGGTCGTTCTGGTGCCGGGCGACGGCCGCGGCGACCCCGGAGGGGTCCCACACGGCGGGATCCGACGGCAGATGGTGGGCCAGGGCCGTCCAGGCCCACTCCATGGTGATCTTCAATTGCCGAACCGCTCCTGGAAATAGCCCCAGTGGTCGGCGAACTCCTCTATGCCGGACAGGAAGGTCTTCCGGTCCTCGTCGAGTTCGCGCTCGGTGACCTCGGTGATCAGCGCGGTCACCGTCGTCCCCAGCGCCGCCGCGCGCGCCTTGAGGCGCTCGTGGAACTCTTCGTCCAGGCGGATGGTGACGTGTCTCGACATGGCGTTCACGGTACAGCGGCCGTGCTGTACGCAGGAGCGGAACAGGACAAGGGTGGCCGGGGACACACGTCCCCGGCCACCCCCGTCGGTGGTGCGACTACTTGGCGGAGTCCGCCGTCTTGACCAGCTGGTCCTTGGTGACCGCGCCGACGTAGACCTTGCCGTCGTCGGTGATCAGCGCGTTGACCAGGCGGGTGGAGAAGATCCGGCCCTCGCCGAACTTCCCGGTGACCTTGTCCCCGAGGGAGTTCAGGAACTGCTTGGCCTCCTTCGGCGCGTTCTTGTCCTTCTCGATGTCGGAGAGGCTCTTGCCGGCGCCGGTGTCGATGCGCGCGACCGTCGCCCAGCCCTCGCCGAGGACCTTCACGTCGCCCTTGCCGCCCTTGCCGTCCGCCCCGCCGGTCAGCGCGTCCAGACCGGGGATGGACTCCAGCGGCCCGAACTCCTTGCCGTGCTCCCCGCCCTTCCCGGCGGCCTTGTCCGCGCCCTCGGTCACCTTGGCGCCCTTGGGCGGGGTGAAGGAGAAGGCGTCGGCGCCCGGCTTGGCGAAGTCGACCTGGGTGAAGCCCGCCTCGGCGATCGGCTTGCCGCCCTGGCTGGAGAGCAGCTGGACGCGCAGCGGCACTCCGTTCTTGGCGTCGACGGCGATCCGGACCGAGCCGACGGTGGAGCCGCTCTGCTTGGGCTTCAGGACGAGCTGGTAGGCGTCGCGGCCGGCGACCTGCGCGGTGTCGCCCACGGCGATGTCGGTGGTCGGTCCGGCCTGCTTGAGCAGGTCCTGGGCCAGCTGCTGCGGCGAGGCCGCGAGCCGGTCGGCCGTCTTCGGGTGCTCCTTGCCCTTGCCGGCGTCCTTACCGGCGTCCTTGCCGTCGGCCTTGTCGTGGAAGGCCTCGTTGGACTTGGAGTCGTAGCCCCAGACGTCGGTGCCGTTGTGGACGAGGGTGTACTCGTCCTTGCCGTCCAGGAAGGTCAGCTTCTGCCGGTCCGGGCCGTCGGCCGCTACGCGGAAGGTGTGGGTGCCGTTGGCCAGCTGCGCGACCTTGTCCTGCGGGTCGGCCGAGCCGCCCGCGACCCCGCCGCCGCCGAGCAGGCCGGAGGCGAGGGTGGGCAGCCCCAGGTCGGTGCTGAGCTTGGCCGTACCGGTGAGCTGCTGGACGTCGGAGGCGGCGACCTTCTCGATCAGCTGCTGCGCCGTCACCTTGGGCAGGTCCGGGCCGCCGGCGTTGGCGAAGGCCGGGACCATCGCCACGGTCGCCGCGGCGACGCCCGCCACCGCTACCGGTACCGCGTACCGGGCGGCCTTGCGAGAGGTCTTCGTGTTCGCTGCCATGTCAGTGCCCTGCCCTCTGTGTCTGTGGCGGCGACCCCCGTGTCACCGCTCTCACCCGATCCGGTGGGGTTGATGACTCCATCTGACCAAATGGGCGGCCCCGGGGCGTCAGTCCCCGGAATCAACTGCGCGTACGACCGTGGGATGACACGAAGGGGGCCCCTCACCCCGGACCCGTAGGGGTCGCGGCGGGCGAGGGGCCCCCTTGCGGTGTCGGCGGGGACGGCTCAGCCGGCCCGGTGGACCACCGCGTCGCACAGCTCTTCCAGGGCCGACTTCGCGAAGCACTCCGGCAGCGGGGCCAGCGTGGCGCGCGCGTCCTGCGCGTACTGGATGGTGTCGCGGCGGGCCTGCTCCAGCGCGGGGTGCACCCGCAGCCGGGCGAGGACCTCGGCGTGCCGGGCGTCGTCGCTCAGGTCCCCGTCCAGCAGCGCCACGAGCTCCAGGTCCTCCGGGCGCCCGTCCCGCTCGGCCATCTCCCGCAGCCGCAGCACGGGGAGCGTGGGGATGCCCTCGCGCAGGTCGGTGCCGGGGGTCTTGCCGGACTCGTGCGAGTCGGAGGCGATGTCGAGGACGTCGTCGGCGAGCTGGAAGGCGGTGCCGAGGCGCTCGCCGTACTGGGTCAGGATGTCGACGACCGACTCGTCGGCCCCGGACATCAGCGCGCCGAAGCGGCCGGAGACCGCGATCAGCGAGCCGGTCTTGCCCGCGATGACGTCGAGGTAGTGCGCGACCGGGTCGCGGCCGTCGCGCGGGCCGGCCGTCTCCAGGATCTGGCCGGTCACCAGCCGCTCGAAGGCCTCGGCCTGGATGCGTACGGCCTCGGGTCCGAGGTCGGCCAGGATGTGGGAGGCGCGGGCGAACAGGAAGTCACCCGTCAGGACCGCCACGGAGTTGCCCCAGCGGGCGTTGGCGCTCTCCACCCCGCGGCGCACGTCCGCCTCGTCCATGACGTCGTCGTGGTAGAGCGTGGCCAGGTGGGTGAGCTCCACGACCACCGCGGACGGCACGATCCCGGGTGCGTAGGGGTCGCCGAAGCGGGAGGCGAGCATCACCAGCAGCGGCCGGAACCTCTTGCCTCCGGCGCGCACCAGATGCTGGGCGGCCTCGGTGATGAAGGGGACTTCGCTCTTGGTGGCTTCCAGCAGACCCGCCTCGACGGCGGCCAGTCCGGCCTGGACATCGGTCTCAAGAGCCTGGTCCCGCACGCTCAGTCCGAACGGCCCGACGACGGTCACGAGGGGTACTCCTGTCTGCTGACGATCACGCTGACGATCACCTGGATTGTCGATGTGTCGCTGCCATCACTCAAGCCAGCGTATCCGGTCCGTTTTCGATCACCCAGAGCGCCTGCCCGGTCGCCACGTGCGCATCGCCCGATGCGCACCGGTATGTTCTAGGAGACCCGAAACAACCGGAGAATACGTTTTGTCCAGAACTGTGACCGATATAGACGAACCCAGGGACCCGGAGGCGGACCAGCCGCCACCGGGCGACGACCACGCCTTCCTCGGTCACCCCAGGGGTCTCGCCACGCTCTCCGGGCTGGAGGTCTGGGAGCGGTTCTCCTTTCTCGGCATGCAGGCCATCCTGGTCCTCTACTTCGCGGACACGGTCGCGAACGGCGGCCTGGGGATGGACCCGGCCACGGCCGCCTCCGTCTCGGCGGCCTACGGGACCATGGTCTACCTCGTCTCCGTGGCCGGCGGATGGCTCGCCGACCGGATCCTCGGTTCCTACCGCGCCGTCCTCTCCGGCGGCATCCTGATCGCCTGCGGCCACTACGCCATGGCCGTCCCCACGGCCGCCATGACCTGGGTGGGCCTCGGCCTGATCAGCGCGGGCACCGGCCTGCTCAAGCCCAACGTGGCCAGCATGGTCGGCAAGCTGTACCGGACGGCCGACCAGCGGCGCGACGCCGGTTTCGCCCTCTACTACATGGGCATCAACATCGGCGCCTTCGCCGGACCGCTGGTCACCGCCTGGTTCGGCGAGAACAAGGGCTGGCACTGGGGCTTCTCCGCCGCCGCCGTCGGGATGACCGCCGGGCTCGTCCAGTACGTCCTCGGGCGCCGCCATCTGGCCGGACGCAAGCACTCGGCCGAGTACGCCCTGGCCCCCGACGCGATGCGCACCGCCGTCCGCAGGATCGCCGGCGGCTGCGTCGCCTTCGCCGCCGTCGCCACCCTGCTGGCGGTCGTCGGCTGGTTGACGATGGGCCGTTTCGTCGACCTCCTGACCCTCGTCTCGGTGATCGCCCCGGTGGTCTACTTCACGCTCATGTTCCGCAGCCCGCGCGTCAGCGCCGAGGAGCGCGGACGGCTGCGCCCGTACGTGGTCCTCTTCCTGGCCTCGGTCGCCTTCAACTTCATCCTCTTCCAGGCGTACTCGACGATGATGCTGCTGGCCTCGACGAACGCCCGCACCGAGATCCTCGGCTTCGACTTCCCGGCGGGCTGGTACGCCTCGGCGCTCGGTGCCTTCGAGGTGCTGCTGGCCCCGGTGGTGGCCGCGCTGTGGGCCCGCATGGGCCCCCGCCAGCCGCACGCCTCCAACAAGATCGCCATCGGGGTGATCCTGGGCGGCCTGTCCTTCCTGCTGATGGTGATCCCCACCTCGGGCCACGGCGGGGAGGCCTACCGGATGGCCGCCTGGTGGATCGTCGGCTCGTACCTGCTGCTGGGGCTCGGCGACGTCCTGCTGGAGACCTCCGGCATGTCGGCCACCACCAAGCTCGCCCCCAAGGCCTACGCCAACCAGACGATGGCCCTGTGGTTCCTCTCCCTGGCGCTCGCCAACGGCATCCAGGCCCAGGTGGTCAAGGTCTACGGCACGGTGTCCGACCCCGTGTACTTCGGCGTCAACGGCGCCATCGCGGTCGCGGTGGGCCTGGCCGTGATCGCGATGGCGCCCTGGCTGCGCCGCACGATGCATCCCGTCCACTGAGGGGACCGGTGAACCCGCTCCGATGATCATCCGAACCGACTTCCCGTACGCGACGACCCACGAGGACGTCCGGATCCCGATGCCCGACGGCGTCGAGCTGTACGCCCGGATCTGGCGCCCCGTGAGCGACGATCCCGTCCCGGCCCTGCTGGAGTACCTCCCGTACCGGCTCACCGACTGGACCGCCCCGCGCGACGCCCAGCGCCACCCCTGGTACGCGGGCCACGGCTACGCCTCCGTACGGGTCGACGTGCGCGGCCACGGCAACAGCGGGGGCCGCCCCGGCGACGAGTACGACGCCCGGGAACTGGCCGACGGGGTCGCCGTGGTGGAGTGGCTGGCCGCGCAGCCCTGGTGCACGGGCGCGGTCGGCATGTTCGGGATCTCCTGGGGCGGCTTCAACAGCCTCCAGATCGCCGCGCTCGCCCCCCGGGCGCTGAAGGCCGTCGTCACCGTCTGCTCCACCGACGACCGCTTCGACAACGACGTGCACTACATGGGCGGCTCGGTCCTCGCCGTGGACATGCACGCCTGGGCCGCCACGATGCTGGCCTTCACCTCCCGCCCGCCGGACCCCCGGTACGCCGGGGACGGCTGGCGCCGCCAGTGGCTGGAGCGGCTGGAGGGCATGGAGCCCCTCGTCCACACCTGGCTCTCGCACCAGACCCGCGACTCCTACTGGCGCCACGGCAGCGTCTGCGAGGACTACGGGGCCGTCCGCGCGGCCGTCCTCGCCGTCGGCGGCTGGCACGACCCCTACCGGGACACGGTCCTGCGCCTGGTCTCCGCCCTGCCCGCCTCCCGCGTCCGGGGACTGATCGGCCCCTGGTCGCACCAGTACCCGGACCGGGGACTGCCGCCGGGCCCGGCGATCGGTTTCCTCCAGGAGACCCTGCGCTGGTGGGACCACTGGCTCAAGGGCGAGGACAACGGGGTCATGGAGGAGCCGCTGCTGCGCTCCTGGATCAGCGAGTCGCACCGGCCCGCGACCGTGTACGACCGCCTGGAGGGCCGCTGGGTCGGCGACCGGGCCTGGCCCTCCCCGACGGTGGTGCCCGTCTCCTACGGGCTCCAGGGCGCCCCGGTGGTCGTGGCCTCGCCCCAGCACACCGGGCTGGACGCGGGCCGCTTCTTCCCCTTCGGCAACGCCGCCGACCTGCCGCCGGACCAGCGGGAGGAGGACGCGAAGTCGGCCTGCTTCGAGTTCCCGGTGGCGCCGGGCGAGCCGGTGGAGATCCTCGGCCGCCCGTCGGTGACCCTGCGGCTGCGGATGGACGTCCCGTACGGGCAGGTCGTGGCCCGGCTGTGCGACGTCGCCCCCGACGGCTCCTCGACCCTGGTCACCCGGGGCGCGCTGAACCTGTCGGCGCGCCGGGGCCGGGACCGGGCGGCGCCGTGGACCCCGGGCACGCAGGAGGACGTCACCTTCGAGCTGAACGGCATCGGCCACGCCTTCCCGCCCGGCCACCGCATCCGCCTCGCCCTGTCCTCCGCGTACTGGCCGTGGATCTGGCCCCGGGCCGGCTCCGAGGCCGGCTGGACCCTCGACCCGACGGGCTCCACCCTCGAACTCCCGGTCCGCACGGCCTCCCCCGCCACGGACGGGGGCATCGTCTTCGAGGCCCCGGAACAGGCGGAGCCGCTGGGCGTGTCCTACCCCGAGACCCTGGACGGACCGCACCCGGAGCGGGTGGTCGTACGGGACGTGGCGCGCGGCACCTGGCGCCTGGAGGTGGACCCCCGCTACGGCGGCACCCGGGTCTACCCGGACGGCCTGGAGTACGAGGAGGAGGCGGCGGAGGTCTACGAGATCCAGGACGCCGATCCGCTGTCCGCGGCCTGCCGCTCGGACTGGCGCATCCGGCTCCACCGGCCGGAGGAGGGCTGGGACGCCCGGGTGGAGACCCGCTCGGAGATCACCTGCGACGAGGGCGGCTTCCTGACGTCCAACGAGGTGGTGTGCCGGGAGGGCGAGGAGGTCGTCTTCCACCGCACGTGGGAACGCCGCCTGCCGAGGACGGCGGGCTAGGGTCCGGACGCGGCTTCCGCGACGACTCCCTGCCGCGACCGCCAGGTACCGTCGTGGATCGGTGATCGGCGCTGTCAGAGGGTGCTGGCAGCATCGTCGTCATGGATGCCGTCCGTACCACCCCGCCGCGGCCGCTCGACGTCACCGCGGTCTTCCCCCGACTGGCCCCGCTGGCACGCACGGCGACCCGGTTGCATCCCCGCCCCGGAGCTCCTTCGGTGCACGACAGTTCGGTCGGCGGGCCACTGCTGTGGCCCGCCGACGAGCCCTGGCCGCACTGCGACGCCCCGCACGAGGGCGGGGACCACGCCTTGGCCGAGCTGCGCCTGCAGCAGCGCATCCGGGCGAGCGAGGCGATGCACCCGGACGGCGATGCGCCCGTCCCGGGGTACACACCTGCGGAGCAGGCGGTCCTGGACCGGCTCGACTCCGACGAAACCTGGCACGACAGCTCGTGGCTTGAGGGCCCGGTCGCCCTGCTGCCCCTGGCCCAGCTCTACGTGCGTGACGTCCCCGGGCTGCGCCCGCCCGCGGGGGCCGGGGCGGATCTGCTCCAGGTGCTGTGGTGCCCCTTCGACCACCCTCCGGAGCAGTACATGCCCAGGACCGTGGTGGTCTGGCGGTCCGCGGCCGCCGTCAACGAGGTCTTCACCTCACCCCCGGAACCGCCCCTGGTGGTCGAGGAGTACCTGCCGGAGCCGTGCGTGCTCGCGCCGGAGCAGGTCACCGAGTACCCCGGTGCCGGGGAGTTGAGCGGGGAACTGCTGGAGCAGATCGGGGACTGGAGCCTGTGGCAGGCGGCCGGCGCCGGTGTGGACAGCTCCTACGCCCCCTACCCGGACTCGTTCTACGGGAGCCACCTGTCCGTCGCCCCCGGGTGGAAGGTCGGTGGCTGGCCCATGTGGGGCTACACCGACCCCGCTCCCCGGTCCTGCCCCGCGTGCGGCACCGCGATGGACCCGCTGCTGACCATCGCCACCTTCGAATGGGACAGCAGCAACGGCAGCTGGATCCCGTACGAAGACCAGGCCGCCGCGTCCTCGACCGACCCCCGCTACCGCGACCTGACGCAACCGACCCGGATCCAGATCGGCAGCGGCTACAAACAGCAGCTCTACTTCTGCCCGGCGGCTCCGGAGCATCCCCACATCGAGTTGATGCAGTAGCCGGCCTGAGGGCGGCCGAACGGGCCCCGGGCTGCCCGCCCGGGGCCCGCCGGGCCGCTCAGACGGCCTTGAGACCGTCGACGAAGGCGGCGAACGCGTCGGCGGTGAAGCCGAGTTCGGGGCCGTCGGTGTGCTTGGAGTCCCGGACGGGGACCACACCGCGCGACGGGACGAGGTTGGTGGCGACCTCGACGCAGGCGCCGCCGTTGTCGCTGTAGGAGGACTTGAACCAGCGGGGGGATTCGGTCGTCACGACGTGCCCTTTCTTAGCTGCTCGATCAAGGCCACAGAAGTCGCCTGCGTGTGCGCTTCGGCCTGGAGCTGATGGTAGGCCGTCAGCAGGGGGACCACCGAGTTGTTGTCCCGCTCCAAATGGCCCCGTTGGGCGGATTCCGCATAGGACATGATCGAGCGATCCGGCAGCGTCAGGATGTACAGCGGCAGGTTGAACGGCCGTCGCTCGCCCATCTCGAACGGGGCGATCTGGAGCACGGTGTTCGGCAGTTCGGCGAATTCGAGCAGCCGCGTGTACTGCTCCCGCATGAGGGCGGGTCCGCCGAGCGGGCGGCGGATGCAGCTCTCGTCGAGCACCGCGAGGATCATCGGCCGGGGCGTGCGCAGCAGCACGTCCTGCCGCTCCGCGACGACGGCGATGCGTTCGGCCGCGTGATCGGCGGTGATGGCCCCCCGCTTGACGGCGCTCTCGGCCAGCACCGTCGCGTACTCCGGCGTCTGGAGCAGTCCCGGTATGACGCCGACCTCGTACAGCCGGATCTCCACCGCCCGGCTCTCGTAGCCGAGGAACTCCGGGAAGCCCTCCAGCAGGACGCCGTGACGGATCTCCCGCCACTGGCGTTCGAACGTGTTCTCGGTCCCCGCGGTGCCGAAGACCGCGTCCGCACTGCGCGCGAAACGCAGAGTAGAAATCTTGCGCCCGGTTTCCACCGCCGAGACGTGCGTGCTGGAGTAGCCCAGCCGCTTCCCGAGCTCCTCCTGCTTCCAGCCGCGCTCTTCCCGCGAGCTGCGCAGACGTGCCCCGAAGGCGGCTTCGGGGCCCGCTTCGGGGTTCAACTCCTTGCGATTCACAGGCTCGTGACCAATCTTCCGTTCCGCACTGGCAAGTTGAAGTGTCCCCACCGCCCGGCCACTCTGAACCCGCTTGGTAGTGGCATCGCTACGGAGAGGAACCGCCGTGTGTGGAACGCCCCTTCCCCCGCCCCCCGTTCCCGGAACCCTCGTCGTGGACACCGGCCGCGACGACCGGCTCGGGGAGTTCCGGGGCCTCGCCGGACCGTACTGGGCGCTGCGGCCCGTGCGCGGGGGCCCCGAGTGGGAGGCGGAGCCCCGTGAGGTGCGGCTCGCCGACCCCATGGAGCGGCTCCGGGCCGAGATCGCGCGGCGCAACGCCCTCAGCTCCGAGGGCCGGCCGTGACGCCCCGGCTGGAGGCCATGGCCGTGACCCTCGGGGCCGTCGCCTGGGTGTGCTGCGTGGCCTGCATCGTCGCCCGGGGGTGGTCCGCGTGAGCAACGCCTGCGGCGCGCCCGGGCTGCTGTCGGCCGCCCACCTCGACGCCCTCGCGGAACTCCTCGCCGGGAACGCCCGCGCCCTGCGGGCCGCGCTGGAAGAGGGCCCCGAGCTGCGCTGCGCGCTCGAACGGCACTCCGGGCCCCACATGGACCTGGTCCACGACTCCGGCTCCGGTGCGGCCCTGTGGGCCCAGTGGCCCGGCCCGGGCAGCGACGGGTGGCTGGAAACAGTCGTCACCCTGCCCGACTGCCCGGCCACCACCCCCGGCCGCGGCACGGGCTGCTGGGCGTACCTGGCCCACCCCGGCGCGCACACCTGGGAGCTCACCCCGCCCTGGGCCGTCGGCCGGAGTCCGGTCCGGCGCGTTCAGGAATAGAGGCGTTCCAGGACCACCGCGATGCCGTGCGCCTCGTTCGAGAGGGTCACCTCGTCGGCGACGGCCAGCAGCTCGCGGTGGGCGTTGGCCATCGCCACCCCGTGCGCCGCCCACGCGAACATCGGGACGTCGTTCGGCATGTCGCCGAAGGCGATCGTCGACGAGGCCTGCAGGTCCAGGACCTCCGCCGCCCGTGCCAGCCCGTCCGCCTTGTCGACGCCGGGCGGCTGGAGCTCCACCGTGTGCTCCCCCGCCATCGTGACGTTCACCAGGTCCCCGGCCACCGCGCGGGCCAGCCGCGTCAGCTCGTCGTCGTCCAGGCGCGGGTGCTGGAGCAGCACCTTGTTGATCGGCGCCGACCAGAGGTCCTCGCGCCGGGGGACGCGGACCATCGGCAGGTGCGGGTGCCACATCCGGTAGCCCGGCCCCATCAGGGTCTCCCCGTCGAGCCCCTCCTGGTTGACGGCCGTGTACACCTCGCCGACCTCGGCCTCGATCTTCCCGAGGGCCACCTCCGCGAGACCGCGGTCCATCGAGACGGAGTGCAGCAGGCGCCCGCGCGCCGTGTCGTACACCTGCGCGCCCTGCCCGCACACCGCGAGCCCCGTATACCCAAGATCCTCCAGGATCTTCCGGACCTGGGGGACGGGGCGTCCGGTGACCACGATGTGCTGGGCTCCCGCCGCGCGCGCCGTGGCGAGGGCCGCGTGGGAGCGGGCGGAGACGGTGTCCGCGGCGCACAGCAGAGTCCCGTCCAGGTCAGTGGCGATCAAGGCATAGGGAAGGGCGGAAGTCACGGCGCCAAGGATACGGACCCCATTGGACAAGTCCTACAAATAGCGCCCGAATCCGGCCTCCCACAGACCCCACCAGCCACGTAACGTGTCAGCCAGCCCCCGGGACACCCCCGGACCGCATGGAAAGCGAGGCAGTACCCCATGCCCCAGCAGAGCCCCCTCGACGTTCCCGAGGGCGACCCGTTCGGGCCGCACAACCTCCCCTACGGCGTGTTCAGCACCCCCGAGGAGCCGCAGCGCCGCCGCGTCGGCGTGCGGATCGGCGGGTACGTGCTCGATGCGGGGGCCGTGGCGGTCGCGCTCGGGTCCCCGTACGCCGGGCTGCTCGCCCAGGGCTCGCTGAACCCCCTGCTGGCCGCCGGCCGCACCGCCTGGCGGGACGTGCGCCGCGCGCTGACCGCGTGGGTGACCGACCCCGGCCACCGCGGGACCGTCGAGCCGCACCTGCTGCCGCTCGACGCCGTCACCCTGCACCTGCCGTACGAGGTCGCGGACTACGTCGACTTCTACGCGAGCGAGCACCACGCCACCAACGTCGGCAGGATCTTCCGCCCGGACGGGGACGCGCTGACCCCCAACTGGAAGCACCTGCCCATCGGTTACCACGGCCGGTCGGGAACGATCGTGGTGTCGGGCACGGACGTCGTGCGCCCCTCCGGGCAGCGCAAGGCCCCCACCGACCCGGCGCCCGTCTTCGGGCCCTCGGTCAAGCTCGACATCGAGGCCGAGGTCGGCTTCGTCGTCGGCGCCCCCTCCGAGCTGGGCCGCCCCGTGGCGCTCGGCGACTTCGAGGACCACGTCTTCGGCCTCTTCCTGCTCAACGACTGGTCCGCGCGCGACGTCCAGGCCTGGGAGTACGTGCCGCTCGGCCCGTTCCTCGGCAAGTCCTTCGCCACCTCCGTCTCCGCCTGGGTGACCCCCCTGGAGGCCCTGGACGCGGCCCGCGTGGCCCCGCCCGCCCGGGACTTCCCGCTCCTGCCCTACCTGGACGACTCCACGGCCGACCGCCCCGGCGGCTTCGACCTGCACATCACCGTCTCCATCAACGGGCAGGAGGTGGCGCGTCCGCCGTTCGCCTCGATGTACTGGACCGCCGCCCAGCAGCTGGCCCACATGACCGTCAACGGCGCCTCGCTGCGCACCGGCGACGTGTACGGCTCCGGCACCGTCAGCGGGCCCGAGGTCGACCAGCGCGGCTCCCTCCTGGAGCTCACCTGGAACGGCCGCGACGCCATCGAGCTGGCCGACGGCAAGCGCACCTTCCTGGAGGACGGCGACACCGTCACCCTCACCGCCTGGGCCCCCGGCGCCGACGGCACCCGCGTCGGCCTCGGCGAGGTCACCGGCCGGATCGTGGGCTCCGCTAGCTAGACCCCTCCGGCGGGGTGGCGGGCCTTCCCGCCGCCCCGCCGGAACCCACGTCCCCGCCTACGCCACCCGGGCGGCCCGACCACCCGTACGCTCCCCCACCCGTGGCGGGCAGGGGCGGCCGAGGCGACGCTGCTGGCATGTCCCCTCGCCACGCGAAGCGCTTCCCCCTGGTCCCCCTGGCCCTCGCGGCCGCCGCGACGCTGGCGGCCGCACCGTCGGCCGCCGCCGCCGCGCCGACCCCGCCCGCCCCGCCCGCCGGGCCGTCGTCCCGGCTCGCGCCCTCCGCCCAGCTGGCCCTGACCTACCGGGCCACCGCGAAGTACCACCGGCACAGCGTCGGCGTCGCCGCCGGGTACGTCCCCGACAAGTACTGCGTCACGAACCCGTCCGGCGGCACCGGGTCCCTCGGCTACCCGCACTTCAACCACGCCTACGACGGCTCGCTCGACCCGCAGAAGCCCACCGCCCTGCTCTACGAGGGCGACGGCAAGGGCCGCTGGCGCCTGGCCGGCCTCGAATGGATGGTCGTGGACAAGGACGGCCTGGTGGAGACCGACGACGACCGCCCGTCCCTGTTCGGGGAGCCCTTCCGCGGCCCGCTGCCGCCCCGCTTCCCGGGCCAGAAGGTGCACTACTCGCTGCACCTGTGGCTGTGGAAGGACAACCCCGCCGGACGGTTCGAGCCCTTCAACACCGCGATCACCTGCCGCCCCGGCACCACCAGACCCCGCCCGGTCGCCCCCGCCACCACCCCGTAGGGACGGGGGCGGCCCCCGTTCGGGGGCCCGCCGCGTGCAGGGCGTCCCGAGCACCGTGATGGTGGACGAAACGGCCCCACGCCTCCAGGAGTTCCGATGTCCGTACGCAGCCTGAAGCCCGTTCTCGCCTGCGCGGCCGCCGTGTCGCTCGGCCTCGCCGCCGTGCCGGCGGCCCACGCGGTGGACGGTCCCGCGCCCGACCCGCGCAACCGGCAGGCCATGCGGGACATGGCGACGGCGATGGCGGTGACGGCCAAGTACGTGGACGAGCGGGAGGCCATCAAGGACGGCTACGTCCCGCACGGCGAGGCGTGCATGAGCAACCCGTTCGGGGTCGGCTCCATGGGCTACCACTACGTCAAGGAGGCCTACTGGGGTTCGAAGGACCCCGCCAAGCCGACGGCCCTCCTCTACAGCTACACGAAGGACCGCAACGGCCGGCGCAAGCTCCAGACCGTGGAGTGGATGTCCACCGACCGCGACCAGGACCTGAAGACCACCGACGACCGGCCGAGCATGTTCGGGCTGCCCTTCGACGGGCCGATGCCGGGCCACTGGGCGGGCATGCCCAAGCACTACGACCTCCACATGTGGGCGTACGAGAAGAACCCGGCGGGCCGCTTCCACAACTGGAACCCGGCCCTGCCCTGCCCGAACAAGCCCCCGGTGGTACCGGGCGCCACCAGCCCGTCGACGCACGCGCACGGCCATTAGCCTGTACCCAAACCGTCCGTCAAGTGCTTCTCGCATATGCCTCACCCGTAAGGACGGTGTTCCGCGGATCCCCGGCGATACGCTGGTCGCACTCGCGAGACTGCGGCTCATGGGAGCACTGATGAACCCGGAACACAGCTGGCCGATCCCGCCTGCGGGCGGCTGGACCGCGGACGACCTGGACACGCTTCCGAATCTGCCTCCGCACACGGAGCTGATCGACGGGAGCCTGATCTTCGTGAGTCCGCAGACCCGATTCCACTCAGAGACGGTCGACCATGTGACCTGGGAACTGCGTTCTCAGGTCCCCGAGTCCCTCGGAGTCCTGCGCGAATTCACGATCGACATCGACCGGCGCAATCGTCCCGAACCCGACGTCATCGTGTTCCGTGACGATGTCAGCCATGGCCTCGAACAGACCCGTCTGCCTGCCGAGTCTGTTCTCCTGGCCATCGAAGTCGTATCTCCGGAGTCGATCGACCGGGATCGCGAGACCAAGCCGATCAAATACGCGCGGGCGGGAATCCTCCACTACTGGCGAGTGGAGAACAAGGACGGCCGCGCCGTCGTCTACGTGTACGAGCTCGACCCGGCGACCAAGGCGTACGTCGCCACCGGCATCTTCCACGACCGGCTGAAGGTCTCGGCCCCCTTCCCCATCGACCTCGACCTCACCGCCATCACGGCCAAGCGGACACGGCCCGAGTAGACGACCGCACACGCCAGGGCCCGGCTCCCCCGAGGGAGCCGGGCCCTGTCGCGTACAGCAGGATCAGCGGACGAACGTGCTCGCCTGCCCCGCGAGGTCCAGGAAGTACTGCGGGGCCAGACCCAGCACCAGGGTGACGGCCACGCCGACCGCGATGGTCGTCATCGTCAGCGGCGAGGGGACGGCCACGGTCGGGCCGTCTGCCTTCGGCTCGCTGAAGAACATCAGCACGATCACCCGGATGTAGAAGAACGCGGCGATCGCGGACGAGAGCACACCGACCACGACCAGCACCCCCGCACCGCCGTCCGCCGCCGCCTTGAACACGGCGAACTTGCCCGCGAAGCCCGAGGTCAGCGGGATGCCCGCGAAGGCCAGCAGGAACACCGCGAAGACCGCCGCCGTCAGCGGGGAGCGCCGGCCGAGGCCCGCCCACTTCGACAGGTGCGTGGCCTCGCCGCCCGCGTCGCGCACCAGCGTGACCACCGCGAAGGCGCCGATCGTCACGAAGGAGTAGGCCAGCAGGTAGAAGAGGACGGACTGGACGCCCTGCGCCGAGGTGGCGATCACACCGGCCAGGATGAAGCCCGCGTGCGCGATCGAGGAGTACGCCAGGAGCCGCTTCACGTCGGTCTGGGTCACGGCGATCACCGCGCCCGCCAGCATCGTGACGATCGCGACGCCCCACATGACCGGCCGCCAGTCCCAGCGCAGGCCGGGCAGGACCACGTAGAGCAGGCGCAGCAGCGCGCCGAAGGCGGCCACCTTGGTCGCGGCGGCCATGAAGCCGGTGACCGGGGTCGGGGCGCCCTGGTAGACGTCCGGGGTCCACATGTGGAAGGGGACCGCGCCGACCTTGAACAGCAGGCCCATCAGGATCAGCGCGCCGCCGATCAGCAGCAGCGCGTCGTTGCCCATGGTGGAGGCGAGGGCCGGGTCGAGCTTGGCGACGGTGCCGTCGACCACGTCGGCGATCACCGCGTAGGAGACCGAGCCCGCGTAGCCGTAGATCAGCGCGATGCCGAAGAGGAGGAAGGCGGAGGAGAACGCGCCGAGCAGGAAGTACTTGACCGCGGCCTCCTGCGACATCAGCCGCTGGCGGCGGGCGACGGCGCAGAGCAGGTACAGCGGGAGGGAGAAGACCTCCAGGGCGATGAACAGCGTCAGCAGGTCGTTGGCCGCCGGGAAGATCAGCATGCCGGCGATGGCGAACAGCGCCAGCGGGAAGACCTCGGTGGTGGTGAACCCGGCCTTGACGGCGGCCTTCTCGCTGTCGCTGCCCGGTACGGACGCGGCCTGGGCGGCGAAGGAGTCCACCCGGTTGCCGTGCGCCTTCGGGTCGAGGCGGCGCTCGGCGAAGGTGAACACGGCCACGATGGAGGCCAGCAGGATCGTGCCCTGGAGGAACAGGGCCGGGCCGTCCACGGCGATGGCGCCCATCGCCGCGATGTGCGCCTTGGTGCTGCCGTAGCCGCCGGCGGCGAGGCCGACGACCGCCGCGAAGGCCGAGGCCAGCGCGGCGACGGCGAGGAACACCTGGACGTAGTAGCGGGACCTGCGCGGGACGAAGGCCTCGACGAGGACTCCGAGGACGGCCGCGCCCACCACGATCAGCGTGGGCGCCAGCTGCGCGTACTCGATGTGCGGGGCCGGGATCTTGTCGGCCGGTCCGTTGGCCGCCAGGGTCAGCAGGGCCTGGGCAGCAGTCGCGGTGCTCACTTCGCCGCCTCCCCATTCTTGGCCTCGACGGCCACCTCGGGCTTCGGGTCGGTCTGCTTCACGTCCGACATGGTGTGCTCCACCGCCGGGTTGACGATCGTGGTGAGCGGCTGCGGGTAGACGCCCAGTGCGATCAGCAGCGCGATCAGCGGGGCGACCACGAGGACCTCGCGCAGGCGCAGGTCCCGCATGCCGGAGACCTCCTCCTTGACGGGGCCGGTCATGGTGCGCTGGTACAGGACCAGGGTGTAGAGCGCCGCCAGCACGATGCCGACGGTGGCGATGATCCCGACGACCGGGTAGCGGGCGAACGTGCCGACCAGGACGAGGAATTCGCTGACGAAGGGCGCCAGGCCCGGCAGCGACAGGGTGGCGAGGCCGCCGATCAGGAAGGTGCCGGCGAGGACCGGGGCCACCTTCTGGACACCGCCGTAGTCGGCGATGAGCCGCGAGCCGCGCCGGGAGATCAGGAATCCGGCGACGAGCATCAGCGCGGCCGTCGAGATGCCGTGGTTGACCATGTAGAGCGTCGCGCCCGACTGGCCCTGGGAGGTCATCGCGAAGATGCCCAGGATGATGAAGCCGAAGTGCGAGATCGACGCGTACGCGACCAGCCGCTTGATGTCCCGCTGCCCGACCGCGAGGAGGGCGCCGTAGACGATGCTGATCAGGGCCAGGACGAGGATCACCGGGGTGGCCCACTTGCTGGCGTCGGGGAAGAGCCCGAGGCAGAAGCGGAGCATCGCGAAGGTGCCGACCTTGTCGACGACCGCGGTGATCAGGACGGCGACCGGGGCGGTGGCCTCGCCCATCGCGTTCGGCAGCCAGGTGTGCAGCGGCCACAGCGGGGCCTTCACCGCGAAGGCGAAGAAGAAGCCGAGGAAGAGCAGCCGCTCGGTGTTGGTGGCCATGTCCAGGGTGCCCGCGGCGCGGGCGGCGGTGATCTCCTGGAGGGAGAAGTTCCCGGCGACCACGTACAGCCCGATGACGGCGGCCAGCATGATCAGGCCGCCGACCAGGTTGTAGAGGAGGAACTTGACCGCCGCGTACGAGCGCTGCGCGGCCGCGTTCTCGTCGGTCCCGGAGTGCGCCCGGTCCCCGAAGCCGCCGATGAGGAAGTACATCGGGATCAGCATGGCTTCGAAGAAGACGTAGAAGAGGAAGACGTCGGTGGCCTCGAAGGAGATGATCACCATCGCCTCGACCATCAGGATCAGGGCGAAGAAGCCCTGCGTCGGCCGCCAGCGGGAGGAGTTGGTCTCCAGCGGGTCGGCGTCGTTCCAGCCGGCGCCGATCACGAAGGGGATCAGCAGGGCGGTGAGCGCGATCAGCGCCACCCCGATGCCGTCGACGCCCAGTTCGTAGCGGACGCCGAAGTCCTTGATCCAGGCGTGGGACTCGGTGAGCTGGTAGCGGTCGCCACCGGGCTCGAAGCGGACCGCGACCAGCACGGCCAGGGCCAGCGTGGCCAGGGAGAACAGCAGCGCGAGCCACTTGGCGGCGGTCCTGCGGGAGGCCGGGACGGCCGCCGTGAGGATCGCGCCGACCGCGGGCACGGCCGCCGTCACCGTCAGAAGCGGGAAGTTCATGTCACACCGCCCTCATCAGCAGGGTCGCGGCGATCAGGATCGCCGTGCCCCCGAACATCGAGACCGCGTAGCTGCGGGCGTAGCCGTTCTGCAGCTTGCGCAGCCGGCCCGAGAGCCCGCCGACCGAGGCGGCCGTCCCGTTGACGACTCCGTCGACCAGGCTGTGGTCCACGTAGACGAGCGAGCGGGTCAGGTGCTCTCCGCCGCGCACCAGCACGACGTGGTTGAAGTCGTCCTGGTACAGGTCGCGGCGGGCCGCCCGGGTGAGGAGCGAGCCGCGCGGGGCGACGACCGGGACGGGCTTCCTGCCGTACATCCCCCAGGCGATGGCGACACCGATCACCAGGACCACCATGGTGGACAGGGTGACCGTCAGGGCGCTGATCGGCGGGTTGCCGTGCGCCTCGCCGGTGACCGGCTCCAGCCAGTCCACGAAGCGGTCGCCGATCGAGAAGAACCCGCCGGCGAAGACCGATCCGAAGGCGAGGACGATCATCGGGAAGGTCATGGACTTCGGGGACTCGTGCGGGTGCGGGGCGTGGCCCTCAGCGTCCGGCTGCCAGCGCTTCTCGCCGAAGAAGGTGAGGAGCATGACCCGGGTCATGTAGAAGGCGGTGATCGCCGCGCCCAGCAGGGCCACTCCGCCGAGGATCCAGCCCTCGGTGCCGCCCTTCGCGAAGGCCGCCTCGATGATCTTGTCCTTGGAGAAGAAGCCCGACAGGCCCGGGAAGCCGATGATGGCGAGGTAGCCGAGACCGAAGGTCACGAAGGTGATCGGCATGTACGTCCGCAGACCGCCGTACCTGCGCATGTCCACCTCGTCGTTCATCCCGTGCATCACGGAACCGGCGCCGAGGAAGAGGCCCGCCTTGAAGAAGCCGTGCGTGACCAGGTGCATGATCGCGAAGACGTAGCCGATCGGGCCGAGGCCCGCCGCGAGGATCATGTAGCCGATCTGCGACATCGTGGACCCGGCGAGGGCCTTCTTGATGTCGTCCTTCGCGCAACCGACGATCGCACCGAAGAGCAGCGTGACCGCGCCGACGACCGTGACCACCAGCTGGGCGTCCGGCGCCCCGTTGAAGATCGCGGCCGAGCGGACGATCAGGTAGACGCCGGCGGTGACCATCGTCGCCGCGTGGATCAGGGCCGAGACCGGGGTCGGGCCCTCCATCGCGTCACCGAGCCAGGACTGCAGCGGCACCTGCGCCGACTTGCCGCAGGCGGCCAGCAGCAGCATCAGGCCGATCGCCGTCAGCTTGCCCTCGCTCGCCTGGCCCACCGCGCCGAAGACCGGCCCGAAGGCGAAGGTCCCGAACGTGGTGAACATCAGCATGATCGCGATCGACAGGCCGATGTCACCGACGCGGTTGACCAGGAAGGCCTTCTTCGCGGCCGTGGCCGCGCTGGGCTTGTGCTGCCAGAAACCGATCAGGAGGTACGAGGCCAGGCCCACGCCCTCCCAGCCGAAGTACAGCAGCAGGTAGTTGTCGGCGAGGACGAGCAGCAGCATCGCCGCGACGAACAGGTTGAGGTAGCCGAAGAAGCGGCGGCGGCGCTCGTCGTGCTCCATGTAGCCGATGGAGTAGATGTGGATGAGCGTGCCCACGCCGGAGATCAGCAGGACGAAGGTCAGCGACAGCTGGTCCAGCTGGAACGCCATGTCCGCCTGGAAGCCCTCCACCGGGATCCAGGTGTACAGGCGCTGGAACATCGTCCGGTCGTCGGCGCTGCGCCCCAGCATGTCGATGAACAGGGCCACGCCGATGCCGAAGGAGACGGCGGCGAACAGGGTGCCGAGCCAGTGCCCGGCCTTGTCGAGGCGCCGGCCGCCGCAGAGCAGCACCACCGCTCCGAGCAGGGGCGCCGCGATCAGCAGCGCAATCAGATTCTCCACTGTGTGAACGCCCCTTACAGCTTCATCAGGCTGGCGTCGTCGACCGAGGCCGAGTGGCGGGTACGGAACAGCGACACGATGATCGCGAGGCCCACCACGACCTCCGCGGCGGCGACGACCATCGTGAAGAAGGCGATGATCTGGCCGTCGAGGTTGCCGTGCATCCGGGAGAAGGCCACGAACGCGAGGTTGCAGGCGTTGAGCATCAGCTCGATGCACATGAACAGCACGATCGCGTTCTTCCGGACGAGCACGCCGGCCGCGCCGATGGTGAACAGCAGGGCCGCCAGGTACAGGTAGTTGACCGGGTTCACTTCGAGGCCTCCTCACGGCCGAGGCGCTCCGCGGAGGCCTGCTCCAGCGCCTTGAGGTCCTCCAAGGCCTGGCCCGACACGTCGCGTACCTGACCGCGGGCCCGCAGGGTCTTGCTGACGGTCAGCTCGGACGGGGTGCCGTCCGGGAGCAGGCCGGCCACGTCGACCGCGTTGTGCCGGGCGTAGACGCCGGGCGCCGGCAGCGGCGGGAGCTGTACGCCCTCGCGCACGCGCTTCTCGGCGAGTTCGCGCTGGGTGGCGGCCCGCTCGGTGCGCTCGCGGTGGGTGAGCACCATCGCGCCGACGGCCGCCGTGATCAGCAGGGCGCCGGTGATCTCGAAGGCGAAGATGTAACGGGTGAAGATCAGCTCGGCCAGGCCCTGGACGTGCCCGGCGGAGTTGACCCGGCCGAGCCCGTTGAAGTGGGTGAGCCCGGCGTTGGCGATGCCGGCGATCAGCAGGATGCCGAAGCCGAGCCCGCACAGGACGGCCAGCCAGCGCTGCCCCTTGAGGGTCTCCTTCAGCGAGTCCGCCGCCGTGACGCCGACGAGCATGACCACGAAGAGGAAGAGCATCATGATGGCGCCGGTGTAGACGATGACCTGGACGACGCCCAGGAAGTACGCCCCGTTGGCGAGGTAGAACACCGCCAGGATGATCATCGTCCCGGCGAGGCAGAGGGCGCTGTGGACGGCCTTGCGCATCAGGACCGTGCACAGCGCGCCGATGACGGCGACGGTGCCCAGCACCCAGAACTGCACGGCCTCGCCCGTGGACGTGAGGGTGGCACCGGAGGCTGCGAGGGCGCTCATGCCTGCACCTCCCCGGCGGGGTCCGCGGCCGTCTCGCCCTTGGAGACCGCCACCTGCCGGACCGTGCCCGGGGCGGCGCCCGTCACCAGCCCTCGGTAGTAGTCCTGCTCGTCCGTCCCGGGGAAGATCGAGTGCGGGGTCTCCACCATGCCCTCGGTCAGACCCGCGAGGAGCTGCTCCTTGGTGTAGATCAGCGCCTCGCGGCTGGAGTCGGCGAGTTCGAACTCGTTCGTCATCGTCAGCGCCCGGGTGGGGCAGGCCTCGATGCACAGCCCGCACAGGATGCAGCGGGCGTAGTTGATCTGGTAGACGCGGCCGTACCGCTCGCCCGGGGAGTAGCGCTCCTCCTCGGTGTTGTCCGCGCCCTCCACGTAGATCGCGTCGGCGGGACAGGCCCAGGCGCACAGCTCGCACCCGATGCACTTCTCCAGACCGTCGGGGTGGCGGTTGAGCTGGTGCCGTCCGTGGAAGCGCGGAGCGGTGGTCTTCTCCTGCTCCGGGTACTGCTCGGTGAGGCGCTTCTTGAACATGGCCTTGAAGGTCACGCCGAACCCGGCGACCGGGTTCTGCCACTTTTCGTCGGACACGTCTCAACCCTCCTCTCGGTCACTGTCGGGGTTCGCCCCGCCGCTGACGATCAGCTCCCGCTCCGCGCGGGGCCGCCGGCGCGGTACGGGCGCCAGGTGCTGGCCGGGCTTGGGCGGTACGGGGAAGCCGCCCGCCATCGGGTCGAAGGACGAGGCCGCCTCGGCCTGGCCGGCCTCCTCGGCCGCCGCCTTCTCCCGCTTGTCGCGGAAGAGGTCCGCGACGAAGGAGAGCAGCAGGATCGCGACGACCGCCCCGCCCACGTAGAGGACGATCTCGCTGAAGTCGTAGCGCTCGTTGCGCAGCGCCCGGACGGTGGCGACCAGCATCAGCCAGACCACGGAGACCGGGATCAGCACCTTCCAGCCGAGCTTCATCAGCTGGTCGTAGCGCACGCGGGGCAGCGTGCCGCGCAGCCAGATGAAGAAGAACAGCAGCAGCTGGACCTTGATGACGAACCAGAGCATCGGCCACCAGCCGTGGTTCGCGCCTTCCCAGAAGTGGCTGATCGGGTACGGGGCCCGCCAGCCGCCGAGGAAGAGGGTGACCGACACCGCCGAGACGGTGACCATGTTGACGTACTCGGCCAGCATGAACAGCGCGAACTTGATGGAGGAGTACTCGGTGTTGAAACCGCCGACCAGGTCGCCCTCGGACTCCGGCATGTCGAAGGGAGCGCGGTTGGTCTCGCCGACCATCGTGATCACGTAGATGATGAAGGACACCGGCAGCAGCACGATGTACCAGCGGTCCGCCTGCGCCTCCACGATCGCCGAGGTCGACATCGACCCGGAGTAGAGGAACACCGAGGCGAAGGCCGCGCCCATCGCGATCTCGTACGAGATCATCTGCGCGCAGGAGCGCAGGCCGCCGAGGAGCGGGTACGTGGAGCCGGAGGACCAGCCCGCGAGGACGATGCCGTAGATGCCGACGGAGGCCACGGCGAGGACGTAGAGCATCGCGATGGGCAGGTCGGTCAGCTGCATCGTGGTGCGCTGGCCGAAGATGGAGACCTGGTCGTCGGCCGGCCCGAAGGGGATCACCGCGATGGCCATGAAGGCCGGGATCGCCGCGATGATCGGGGCCAGGACGTAGACCACCTTGTCGGCCCGCTTGACGACGAGGTCTTCCTTCAGCATCAGCTTCACGCCGTCGGCGAGCGACTGGAGCATGCCCCAGGGGCCGTGCCGGTTGGGGCCGATGCGCAACTGCATCCAGGCGACGACCTTGCGCTCCCACACGATGGAGAAGAGCACGGTCACCATCAGGAAGGCGAAGCAGAACACCGCCTTGACGAGGACCAGCCACCAGACGTCCCTGCCGAACAGGGAGAGGTCCTCGGCAGCGAGCTGTACCGCGTTCACGCGCCCACCTCCGCATCGGGGTCGCTGCTGTCGGCCGGGGTCGCCGGGCCGATCCGCACGAGGGTGCCCGGACGGGCGCCGGTGTCGGCGAGGACGCCCCGTCCGGTGGAGTTCAGCGGGAGCCAGACCACCCGGTCGGGCATCTCGGTGACCCGCAGCGGGAGTTCCACCGAGCCGGCCGGGCCGGTGACGGCGAGGACGTCCCCGTCCTTGACGCCGGTCTCGGCGGCCGTGGCGGCCGACAGCCGGGCGTTCGCCTCGTGCCGGGTACCGGCCAGGGCGTCGTCGCCCTGCTGGAGCAGGCCCTGGTCCAGCAGCAGCCGGTGGCCCGCGAGGACCGCCTCGCCCGCGCCGGGGCGGGGCAGCGGCTCGGTGGCCGTGGACTGCTCGGCCGCGAGCTCCCCCTCCCAGGGGCCGAGCCGCTCCAGCTCGCGCCGTACGGCGTGTACGTCGGGCAGCGCGATCGGCCGGTCGGCCGCGTCGGCCAGCATGTGCAGCACGCGGGCGTCGGCGGGGGCGAGCCGGCGGGTCATCTGGTCGGGCTTGAGGGCGGCCTCGAACGGCCGGACCCTGCCTTCCCAGTTGATGAACGTGCCGGCCTTCTCGGCGACGGCGGCGACCGGCAGGACCACGTCCGCGTGGTCGGTGACCGCGCCGGGCCGCAGCTCCAGGGAGACCACGAAGGCCTCCTCCAGGGCGGTCCGCGCCCGCTGCGGGTCCGGCAGGTCGGCGAGCTCGACGCCCGCGACCAGCAGGGCGGACAGCTCGCGGGTGGCGGCGGCCTCCACGATCTGCCCGGTGTCCCGGCCGTAGCGGTGCGGGAGTTCGTCCAGCCCCCAGGCGGTGGCGACCTCGGCGCGGGCCCGCGGGTCGGTGGCCGGGCGGCCGCCCGGCAGCAGGGACGGCAGCGCGCCCGCCTCGACGGCGGCCCGCTCACCGGCCCGGCGCGGGATCCACACCAGCCGGGCCCCGGTCGCGGTCGCGGCCCGTACGGCGGCGGTCAGCGCGCCGGGCACGGCCGCCAGCCGTTCCCCGACCACGAGGACCGCGCCGGGCTTGCGCAGCGCCTCGGCGGCCTCGGCGCCGCCGGCCTCCAGTCCGGTCCGGGTCGCGAGGGCCTCCAGCCACTCGGGCTCGGTGCCGGGGGCGGCGGCCAGCAGGGTGCCGCCCGCCTTGGCGAGGCCGCGGGTGGCGAAGGGGGCCAGGGCGAAGGTGTGCTGCTTGTGCCTGCGGTGGGCCTTGCGCAGCCGCAGGAAGACCCCGGGGGCCTCCTCCTCGGCCTCGATCCCGGCGAGCAGCACGGTGGGCGCCGCCTCCAGGGAGGCGTACGTGACGCCCGTGCCGTCGAGGTCCTTGCCGGTGCCCGCCACGGTGGCGGCCAGGAAGTCGGCCTCCTCCGCGCTGTGCACCCGGGCCCGGAAGTCGATGTCGTTGGTGTCGAGCACGACCCGGGCGAACTTGGCGTACGCGTAGGCGTCCTCGACGGTGAGCCGGCCTCCGGTCAGCACCCCGGCCCGGCCGCGCGCGGCGGCCAGCCCCTTCGCGGCGGCCTCCAGGGCCTCCGGCCAGCTCGCCGGGGCCAGGACCCCGTCGGCGCCGCGCACCAGCGGGGTGGTCAGCCGGTCCGGGCGCTGCGCGTAGCGGAACCCGAAGCGGCCCTTGTCACAGATCCACTCCTCGTTGACCTCGGGGTCCTCGGCGGCGAGGCGGCGCATCACCTTGCCGCGCCGGTGGTCGGTCCGGGTCGCGCAGCCGCCCGCGCAGTGCTCGCACACGCTCGGGGAGGAGACGAGGTCGAAGGGGCGGGAGCGGAAGCGGTAGGCGGCCGAGGTGAGGGCGCCGACGGGGCAGATCTGGATGGTGTTGCCGGAGAAGTACGACTGGAAGGGGTCGCCCTCGCCGGTGCCGACCTGCTGGAGCGCGCCGCGTTCGAGCAGCTCGATCATGGGGTCGCCGGCGATCTCGTTGGAGAAGCGGGTGCAGCGCGCGCACAGGACGCACCGCTCGCGGTCCAGGAGCACCTGCGTGGAGATCGGGACGGGCTTCTCGTAGGTGCGCTTGTGGCCCTCGAAGCGGGATTCGGCGTTGCCGTGGGTCATCGCCTGGTTCTGCAGGGGGCATTCGCCGCCCTTGTCGCAGACGGGGCAGTCCAGCGGGTGGTTGATGAGCAGCAGCTCCATCACCCCGCGCTGGGCCTTGTCGGCGACCGGGGAGGTCAGCTGGGTCTTGACGACCATGCCGTCGGTGCAGGTGATCGTGCAGGAGGCCATCGGCTTGCGCTGGCCCTCGACCTCGACGATGCACTGGCGGCAGGCGCCGGCCGGGGGGAGGAGGGGGTGGTCGCAGAACCGGGGGATCTCGATGCCGAGCTGTTCGGCGGCCCGGATGACGAGGGTGCCCTTGGGGACCGACAGTTCGAGTCCGTCGATGGTCAGGGTGACGGAGTCGGGGGGTACGGCGGCCTCTCCGCCACCGGTCGGAGCGTTCGTGGTGACGGTCATGCGTTCACCTCCGTGTCAGCCCAGAGGGTCGACTTCCTGGGGTCGAAGGGGCAGCCCTTGCCCGTGATGTGCTGTTCGTACTCGGCGCGGAAGTACTTCAGCGAGGAGAAGATGGGGCTGGCGGCGCCGTCGCCGAGGGCGCAGAAGGACTTGCCGTTGATGTTGTCGGCGATGTCGTTCAGCTTGTCGAGGTCGGACATGACGCCCTTGCCGGCCTCGATGTCGCGCAGCAGCTGGACGAGCCAGTACGTGCCCTCGCGGCAGGGGGTGCACTTGCCGCAGGACTCGTGGGCGTAGAACTCGGTCCAGCGGGTGACGGCGCGCACCACGCAGGTGGTCTCGTCGAAGCACTGCAGAGCCTTGGTGCCGAGCATGGACCCGGCCGCGCCGACGCCCTCGTAGTCCAGCGGGACGTCGAGGTGCTCGTCGGTGAACATGGGGGTGGAGGAGCCGCCGGGGGTCCAGAACTTCAGCCGGTGGCCGGGGCGCATGCCGCCGCTCATGTCGAGGAGCTGGCGCAGGGTGATGCCGAGGGGGGCCTCGTACTGGCCGGGGCCCGCGACGTGCCCGGACAGCGAATAGAGCGTGAAGCCGGGGGACTTCTCCGTCCCCATCGCCTTGAACCAGTCCTTGCCCTTGTTGAGGATCGCGGGAACCGAGGCGATGGATTCGACGTTGTTGACGACAGTGGGGCACGCGTAGAGCCCCTCGACCGCGGGGAAGGGAGGGCGCAGCCGGGGCTGACCGCGCCGGCCTTCGAGGGAGTCGAGCAGTGCCGTCTCCTCGCCGCAGATGTACGCGCCCGCTCCCGCGTGCACGGTGATGTCGAGGTTGCGTCCGCTGCCGCCGATGTCCTTGCCGAGGTACCCGGCCGCGTACGCCTCGCGCACGGCCTCGTGCAGGCGCCGCAGCACGGGGACGGTCTCGCCGCGCAGGTAGATGAAGGCGTGCTCCGACCGGATCGCGTAACAGGCGATGATCATTCCCTCGACGAGGGAGTGCGGGTTGGCGAAGAGGAGGGGAATGTCCTTGCAGGTTCCCGGCTCCGACTCGTCCGCGTTCACGACGAGGTAGTGGGGCTTGCCGTCACCCTGCGGGATGAACTGCCACTTCATTCCGGTGGGGAAGCCCGCGCCGCCGCGTCCGCGCAGTCCGGAGTCCTTGACGTAGGCGATCACCTCGTCCGGGGTCATCGCGAGCGCCTTGCGCAGGCCCTCGTAGCCCTCGTGGCGCCGGTAGGTCTCCAGCGTCCACGACTCGGGCTCGTCCCAGAACGCCGACAGGACGGGCGCGAGGAGTTTCTCCGGGCTGGTGCCTCCCCCAGCCTCCGGCTGGGAGGTGCCCCCGTGCCTTTCCTTCGGGGTGGACACGCTCATCACTCCCCTCCCTCTGTGGTGGTCTCGCCGCGGGCCTCGCCGCGAGGGTGCACGACCGGGGCGTGCGGGGACTCGCCGCGGGCGATGCGCAGTCCGATCAGGGAGGCGGGTCCGGCGCCGCCGCTCGCGGCCACCGCGCCCTCGCGCTCGTCCGGGAAGCCCGCCAGGATCCGGGCGGTCTCCTTGTACGTGCACAGCGGCGCGCCCCGGGTCGGTTCGACGGGGCGCCCGGCCAGCAGGTCGTCGACGAGGGCCTTGGCGGATTCGGGGGTCTGGTTGTCGAAGAACTCCCAGTTGACCATCACCACGGGGGCGTAGTCGCAGGCCGCGTTGCACTCGATGTGCTCCAGCGTCACCTTGCCGTCGGGGGTGGTCTCGTTGTTGCCGACCCCCAGGTGCTGCTTGAGCTCGTCGAAGATGGCGTCGCCGCCCATGACGGCGCACAGGGTGTTGGTGCAGACGCCGACCTGGTAGTCGCCGGAGGGCTTACGGCGGTACATCGTGTAGAAGGTGGCGACCGCGGTGACCTCGGCGGTGGTCAGCCCCAGCACCTCGGCGCAGAAGCGGATGCCGGTGCGCGAGACGTGGCCCTCCTCGGACTGCGTCAGGTGCAGCAGCGGCAGCAGCGCGGAGCGGCTGTCGGGGTAGCGGGCGATGACCTCGGCGGCGTCGGCCTCCAGCCGGGCGCGTACGTCGGCCGGGAAGTCGGGGGCCGGAAGCTGGGGCATCCCCAGACTCACCCCTTGACCAGTCGGATTGGCTGTCATCGGTCGACGCCTCCCATCACGGGGTCGATGGAGGCGACGGCGACGATGACGTCGGCGACCTGGCCGCCTTCGCACATCGCGGCCATGGCCTGCAGGTTGGTGAAGGACGGGTCGCGGAAGTGGACCCGGTAGGGGCGGGTTCCGCCGTCGGAGACGACGTGGACGCCGAGCTCGCCCTTGGGGGACTCGACGGCGGCGTAGGCCTGTCCGGCCGGTACCCGGAAGCCCTCGGTGACGAGCTTGAAGTGGTGGATCAGGGCCTCCATGGAGGTGCCCATGATGTTCTTGATGTGGTCGAGGGAGTTGCCGAGGCCGTCGGGTCCCATCGCGAGCTGCGCGGGCCAGGCGATCTTCTTGTCGGCGACCATGACCGGGCCGGGCTCCAGCCGGTCCAGGCACTGCTCGACGATCCGCAGGGACTGGCGCATCTCCTCCAGGCGGACCAGGAAGCGTCCGTAGGAGTCGCAGCTCTCGGTGGTGGGGACGTCGAACTCGTAGGTGTCGTAGCCGCAGTACGGGTCCGACTTGCGCAGGTCGTGCGGCAGGCCGGCGGAGCGCAGGATCGGGCCGGTGGCGCCGAGGGCCATGCAGCCGGTGAGGTCGAGGTAGCCGACGTCCTGCATGCGGGCCTTGAAGATGGGGTTGCCGGTGGCGAGCTTGTCGTACTCCGGCAGGTTCTTCTTCATGGTCTTCACGAACTCGCGCAGCTGGTCGACCGCGCCGGGGGGCAGGTCCTGGGCGAGGCCGCCGGGGCGGACGAACGCGTGGTTCATGCGCAGGCCGGTGATCAGCTCGAAGACGTCGAGGATCAGCTCGCGGTCCCGGAACCCGTAGATCATGATCGTGGTCGCGCCCAGTTCCATGCCGCCGGTGGCGATGCACACCAGGTGGGAGGAGAGCCGGTTGAGCTCCATCAGCAGGACGCGGATGACGGAGGCGCGGTCCGGGATCTGGTCGGTGATGCCGAGGAGCTTCTCGACGCCGAGGCAGTACGCCGTCTCGTTGAAGAACGGCGTCAGGTAGTCCATGCGCGTGACGAAGGTGGTGCCCTGCGTCCAGTTGCGGAATTCGAGGTTCTTCTCGATGCCGGTGTGCAGGTAGCCGATGCCGCAGCGGGCTTCGGTGACCGTCTCGCCGTCGATCTCCAGGATCAGGCGGAGCACCCCGTGGGTGGAGGGGTGCTGGGGGCCCATGTTGACGACGATGCGCTCGTCGTCCGCGCGGGCCGCCGACTGGACGATCTCGTCCCAGTCGCCGCCGGTGACGGTGTAGACGGTGCCCTCGGTGGTCTCGCGGGAGGACGCGGGGTGCGATGCGTTCGGGGTGTTCATCAGCTGTACGACCTCCGCTGGTCGGGAGCCGGGATCTGGGCGCCCTTGTACTCGACGGCGATGCCGCCGAGCGGGTAGTCCTTGCGCTGGGGGAAGCCCTGCCAGTCGTCCGGCATCATGATCCGCGTGAGGGCCGGGTGGCCGTCGAAGACGATCCCGAAGAAGTCGTAGGCCTCGCGCTCGTGCCAGTCGTTGGTCGGGTACACCTTCACCAGGGACGGCAGGTGCGGGTCGGCGTCGGGGACCGACACCTCCAGGCGGAGGAGCCTGCCGTGGGTGAGCGAGCGCAGGTGGTAGACGGCGTGCAGCTCGCGGCCCTTGTCGCCGGGGTAGTGGACCCCGCTGACGCCGGTGCAGAGCTCGAAGCGCAGCGCCGGGTCGTCGCGCAGGGTGGAGGCCACCCGTACGAGGTGCTCGCGGGCGATGTGGAAGGTGAGCTCGCCGCGGTCCACCACCGTCTTCTCGATGGCGTGGGCGGGGAGCAGGTCCTGCTCCTCCAGGGCGCCTTCGAGCTCGTCGGCCACCTCGTCGAACCAGGAGCCGTAGGGGCGCGCGGACGCCCCGGGCAGGGCCACGGTGCGGACGAGGCCGCTGTAGCCGCTGGTGTCGCCGCCGTTGTTCGCCCCGAACATGCCCTTGCGCACGCCGATCACCTCGGGCCCGGCCGAGGTGCGGGGAGCGGGGACGTTGTTGCCGTTCTCGACGGCCGGGTCGTCGCTCACCGGAGGAGCCCCTTCATCTCGATGGTGGGGAGGGCCTTCAGGGCCGCCTCCTCCGCCTCGCGCGCCGCCTCTTCCCGGTTCACGCCGAGCTTGGAGCCCTGGATCTTCTGGTGGAGCTTGAGGATCGCGTCCATCAGCATCTCGGGGCGGGGCGGGCAGCCGGGGAGGTAGATGTCCACCGGGACGATGTGGTCGACGCCCTGGACGATCGCGTAGTTGTTGAACATTCCGCCCGAAGATGCGCAAACACCCATGGAGATGACCCACTTGGGAGCGGGCATCTGGTCGTACACCTGGCGCAGCACCGGCGCCATCTTCTGGCTGACCCGTCCGGCCACGATCATCAGGTCGGCCTGGCGCGGGGAGCCGCGGAAGACCTCCATGCCGAAGCGGGCCAGGTCGTAGCGGCCGGCTCCGGTGGTCATCATCTCGATGGCGCAGCACGCCAGGCCGAAGGTGGCCGGGAAGACGGATGACTTGCGCACCCAGCCCGCGGCCTGTTCGACGGTGGTCAGCAGGAAGCCGCTCGGCAGCTTCTCTTCCAGTCCCATGGAAAATTCAGCCCCTCAGTCCCATTCCAGGCCGCCGCGGCGCCAGACGTAGGCGTAGGCGACGAAGACGGTGAGCACGAAGAGCAGCATCTCGACGAGCCCGAAGATCCCCAGGGAGTCGAAGGTGACGGCCCAGGGGTAGAGGAAGACGATCTCGATGTCGAAGACGATGAAGAGCATCGCCGTCAGGTAGTACTTGATGGGGAAGCGTCCGCCGCCGGCAGGCAGCGGGGTGGGTTCGATGCCGCATTCGTAGGCTTCGAGCTTCGCCCGGTTGTACCGTTTTGGGCCGATCAGCGTGGCCATGACCACGGAGAAGATCGCAAACCCTGCGCCGATGGCGCCGAGCACGAGGATGGGTGCGTACGCATTCACGCTCCTCGCTCCTTCCAGTCGTCCTTGACCGTTGGACCGCTGCGCCGGCGACGGGTGAGCTCCGCCTCGTGAAGATCACCCCGGGAGCCGGGGGACCGCATGTGAGGCAGTTCACAAGCCGGGCTGGTGCGCATCTTATGCCTGCCGGTCTGTGATCTGCGACACGGGTAACAACACCGAGTTTGTGATCTCCACCACCTGACGAACGATCATGAAGCCCGCCGAGGGGTGATCTTCGTACGCAAGGCATCCACATGATCACCAAAGGTGACATCCGGGCCCGTCATCCCAGGTGAATGGCGTGTCGCCCTATCAAATGATGGCCCTCGCAAGCAAATTGGCCCCGCATCCGCCCAGGTGGTAAGGGAACCCGTGTCCCTCCACCGGGGGAGTCCGGGGGTACGGGAGTGGACGCGGTGGCCGGGAGTCGACGGTGGGGGCGGCGGGGGCCGACGCTGTGCATCCGTTCACGAACCGCACGGCAAGTTCACGGTCGGATCACGGACCGGCCACAGCGCCCTCACGACGAGAGGTAACTGTGACCTGCACCACACCGGATCGAGACCGTGAAAAGGGGGCTTGGCCATCTGTGCGGGTCGATGGTAGTCAGTGGATCAATTCGGACTTAATACTGAAACCCCATGATCACAGCCTTGTGAAGGGGTGTCCGTTTCGCCCGTTACGGCGTCAATAAGAGTCACGACGCGCCCGGTTCGGGCCCGGATTCAGCAACTGTGGCGCAGACCACGTTTCTTGAAGGAAACCCGGCAGCCCTGATAGCGGTTGTCCCATGTCCCACACCGCTCACATACCCAGCCACCGGAAGCCGCGCCGTAGCGCCTCGAAGCTCGCGGTTCGCGCCGGAGTTGCCGGTGGCGTCCTCAGCACCCTCGCCATGGCCGGCACCGCGAGCGCGACCCCTTCGTCCCCCGAGCCCGTGGCCGAGACGACGCTCGAAATGCCCGTCCTCGACCTGAACCTCGGCGCCGAGGTCTCCAGCGCCGTGAACACGGCCGCCGAGAACACCCGCGTCGCCGCCGTCGAGGCCGCCGTCACCGGCGAGCTGAACGCCCAGGAGGAGAGCGCCCGTACGGGTGCCGCCGCCGAGGCGAAGCAGGCCAAGGAAGACGCCACCAAGGCCGCCGAGCAGAAGGCGAAGCAGGAGGCCGACCGCAAGGCCGAGGCCGAGCGCGCCACCCGCGGCGCCGGCCGCACCTCGCTCACCAACGCCTCCGCGTCCGACGACAGCGGCTTCACGTCCAACGGCTCGGGCAGCGGTTCCACCAGCACCGGTTCCTCCTCCAAGGCCACCGGTTCCGCCGCCGCCATCGTGAACTTCGCCCGCGCCCAGATCGGCAAGGCGTACGTCATGGGCGCCACCGGCTCCTCCGCGTACGACTGCTCGGGCCTCGTCCAGGCCGCCTACCGCCAGGCCGGCATCTCCCTGGACCGCACCTCCCAGGACCAGTCGCTGGCCGGCAGCTCGGTCTCGCTGAGCAACCTGCAGCCCGGCGACATCCTCTACTGGGGCCCCAAGGGCAGCGCCTACCACGTCGCCATCTACGTCGGCGGCGGCAAGTTCGTCGGCGCGCAGAACCCCAGCACCGGCATCGTCGAGCGCAACCTCAGCTACGACATGCCGACGGGCGCCGTCCGCGTCCTCTGATCCTTCCGGTCGCCCCGAGGGCCGGCACTCCCCCGCTCGGGGGCGGAGTGCCGGCCCTCGGGCGCGCCCGCGCGCGGACGGCCGCGCACCGGTTCGGCCACGCGGTACCCAAGCCCCCGGGGCCCTGAGAAGATGGGCGGGCGCCGGACCGAGACCTGGAGGTGGTGACCCGGTGAGCAGACGGTCCTACGAGGACCACGGCACCGGCGACGACCCCACCGCCGTCCCGGCCGCCGCCGGGCTCGCCCTCCTCGCCGTCGGCGGCTGGCTGTTGACCACCGCCCGTCCCTGGCAGAAACCGGGACATCCCCTCACCCTGGCCCTCGGCTGGACCCTCTCGGGCGCCCTGCTGGTCTCCGGCCTGGTCCTCCTGACCCGCTGCGTCCGCGCGGTCCACGACCCGCAGGACGCCCCGGAGGGCCCCGGAAACGACTGAGCCGCCCCCCGGAGACCCGGGAGGCGGCTCGACGGCCCCACAGCCGGCACCTCAGGCCTTCGGGGCCACCTTCGAGAGGCCGTTGATGATGCGGTCCATGGCGTCCCCGCCCGTCGGGTCCGTCAGGTTCGCCAGCATCTTCAGGGTGAAGCGCATCAGCACCGGGTGCGTCAGACCGCGCTGCGCGGCGATCTTCATGACCGTCGGGTTGCCGATCAGCTTCACGAAGGCGCGGCCCAGTGTGTAGTAGCCGCCGTACGTCTCCTTCAGCACCTTCGGGTAACCGTGCAGCGCCAGTTCGCGCTGCGCCGGAGTGGCCCGCGCGTGCGCCTGCACGATCACCTCGGCGGCGATCTGCCCCGACTCCATCGCGTAGGCGATGCCCTCGCCGTTGAACGGGTTGACGAGCCCGCCCGCGTCACCGACCAGCAGCAGGCCCTTGGTGTAGTGCGGCTGGCGGTTGAACGCCATCGGCAGGGCCGCGCCGCGGATCGGCTGCGTCATGTTCTCCGGGGTGTAGCCCCAGTCCTCCGGCATCGACGCGCACCAGGCCTTGAGGACCTCGCGCCAGTCCAGCTCCTTGAACGCGGAGGAGGAGTTGAGGATGCCGAGGCCGACGTTGGAGGTGCCGTCGCCCATGCCGAAGATCCAGCCGTAGCCGGGCAGCAGCCGGTCCTGCGGGCCGCGCCGGTCCCACAGCTCCAGCCAGGACTCCAGGTAGTCGTCGTCGTGGCGGGGGGAGGTGAAGTAGGTGCGCACGGCCACGCCCATCGGACGGTCCTCGCGCCGGTGCAGGCCCATCGCCAGGGACAGCCGCGAGGAGTTGCCGTCGGCCGCGACCACGAGCGGGGCGTGGAAGGTGACCGGGGTCTTCTCCTCGCCCAGCTTGGCGTGCACGCCCGTGATGTGCCCGGTGCGGGGGTCGCGGACGGGCTCGCCGACGTTGCAGCGCTCGTACAGCCGGGCACCGGCCTTCTGCGCCTGGCGGGCCAGGGTCTCGTCGAAGTCGTCACGCTTTCGGACGAGTCCGTAGTCCGGGTACGAGGCCAGTTCCGGCCAGTCCAGCTGGAGCCGCTGCCCGCCGCCGATGATGCGCAGACCCTTGTTGCGGAGCCAGCCGGCCTCTTCGGAGATGTCGATGCCCATCGACACCAGCTGCTTGGTCGCCCGCGGGGTCAGACCGTCACCGCAGACCTTCTCGCGCGGGAACGCCGTCTTCTCCAGCAGCAGGACGTCCAGTCCGGCCTGGGCGAGGTGGTAGGCGGTCGTGGAGCCGGCGGGCCCGGCCCCGACGACGATCACATCCGCGGAGTGTTCGGAGAGGGGCTCGGTCACTGCGGGGTCTCCCGAAGGCTCGATAAGGGGTGCCCAACGGCACGGGACATGACGCAGTCTATGCAGCGAGAGAGATCGCGATCCCGAAGGGCTGCCCCGATGACCACCTCACCGACCCGGCCACTCCCCGACGTCACGCTGCGCGTGCCGACGGACGAGGACGCGCACGCCTGGCACCACGTCTTCGACGACCCCGACGTGATGGAGTTCCTCGGCGGCCCGGCCGAGCTGTCCCACTACGAGGAGATCACCGCCCGGCAGCGGATGCACGACGCGCAGCTCGGGTACTGCCTGTGGACGCTCCTGGACGCCGAGGGCCAGGTCCTCGGCTTCACCGGGGCGCAGCCGTGGCCCGCGCACAAGGAGTGGGGCCCGGTCGGCGAGATCGAGATCGGCTGGCGGCTCGGGCGCGAGGCGTGGGGACGGGGCTACGCGTACGCCGCGGCGCTGGCGACGCTGGAGCGGGTGCGGGGGGCGGGAGTGCCGAAGGTGGTGGCGATGATCGACGATGCGAACGTCCGCTCGGCGGCGGTCGCGGAACGGCTGGGCATGACGCTGGCCGAGACCTTTCCCCTGCCGGGGGGTCGGCGGGTGGGGCGGCGCTACGAACTCTCCCTCGCGGCGGGGTAGGGGTCGGTCCCCCCGGGGGCGGGTTCCGGCCCCCCGACGGGGACGAGTCGTGTACCGGGCGGTGGCGCACCGCGCGGGGTGCGGATGCGGGTGCGGGTGCGCTGCCGTCTGCGGCTGAGTGGCCGCTGCGCGGGGCTGGTCCCCTGCCCGCCCTTCCCCCATCCCCCGGACCCCTTCGGGGGCTCCGCCCCCGGACCCCCGCGCCTCAAACGCCGGCGAGGCTGGATCTTCCAGCCCCGCCGGACCAGCCCCGCGCAGCGGCGACGCACCCGCACACGAAGGCCCGGCACCGGCCACGGGCAGCGGCCCGCCCAGCCGCGCGTCAGAAAATGGAGAGGCCCGTCAGGGTGGTGAAGCGGTCCAGGGCGGCGACGCCTGCGACCGAGTTGCCCTGGGCGTCGAGGCCCGGGCTCCAGACCGCGAGGGTGCAGCGGCCCGGGACGACCGCGACGATGCCGCCGCCGACCCCGCTCTTGCCCGGCAGCCCGACCCGGTACGCGAACTCGCCCGCCGCGTCGTACGTCCCGCAGGTCAGCATCACCGCGTTGATCTGCTTCGCCTCGCTGCGCGTGAGGAGACGGGAGCCGTCCGCGCGCAGGCCGTGCCGGGCCAGGAAGCCGCCCGCCAGGGCCAGGTCGGCGCAGCTCATCTCGATGGAGCACTGCCAGAAGTAGTGGTCCAGCAGCGCCGGTACGGGGTTGTCGATGTTCCCGTAGGAGGCCATGAAGTGCGCGACGGCCGCGTTGCGGTCCCCGTGCTCGTGCTCCGAGGCGGCCACCTCCGCGTCGAAGCCGATGCCGGGGTTGCCGCTCTCCTGCCTCAGGAAGTCCAGGAGTTCGCTGCTCGCGTCGCCGGTCAGGGTCTGCAGCCGGTCGGTGACGACGAGCGCCCCCGCGTTGATGAAGGGGTTGCGGGGGATGCCGTTCTCGTACTCCAGCTGGACCAGGGAGTTGAACGGGTTGCCCGACGGCTCCCGGCCCACCCGCTCCCACAGGCTGTCGCCGCCCTCCGCGAGCGCCAGGGCGAGCGCGAAGACCTTGGTGACGGACTGGGCGGAGAAGGGGACCCGCCAGTCCCCCGCTCCGTAGACGTTGCCGTCCAGGTCGGCGAGCGCCATCCCGAACTGCCCGGGGTCCACGGACGCCAGTGCCGGGATGTACTCGGCGGGGGTGCCGCTGCCCACCAGCGGGGCGACGTCGGCCGCGACCCGCTCCAGCAGCGCCGCGTAGTCGAAGGGCCGGGTCTCCACCGTGCGCTACTCCTTGACCCCGCGGTGCAGCGCCACGATGCCGCCGCTCAGGTTGCGCCAGGCGACCTTGCCCCAGCCGGCCTTCTGCAGCAGGGCGGCGAGCGCGGGCTGGTCGGGCCACTCGCGGATGGACTCGGCGAGGTACACGTACGCGTCGGGGTTGGAGGAGACCGCGCGGGCCACCGGCGGCAGCGCCCGCATCAGGTACTCGGTGTAGACCGTGCGGAAGGGCGCCCAGGTCGGCTGCGAGAACTCGCAGATCACGACCTGCCCGCCGGGCTTGGTCACCCGGTACAGCTCGCGCAGCGCGGCGTCGGTGTCCTGGACGTTGCGCAGCCCGAAGGAGATCGTCACGGTGTCGAAGACGTCGTCCTTGAAGGGCAGCTTCGTCGCGTCGCCCGCCGTCAGCGGCAGCCACGGGTTGCGCTTCTTGCCCTCGCGCAGCATGCCGAGCGAGAAGTCACAGGGCACGACGTAGGCGCCGGTCGCGGCGAAGGGCAGCGAGGAGGTCGCGGTCCCGGCGGCCAGGTCGAGCACCTGCTGGCCGGGGCGGGCGGCGACCGCCTTGGCGACCTCCTTGCGCCACAGCCGGGCCTGGCCGAGGGACAGGACGTCGTTGGTGAGGTCGTAGTTGGCGGCCACACCGTCGAACATGGAGGCGACTTCGTGCGGCTGCTTGTCCAGGGAAGCCCTTGTCACTGGCGTTGGCCCCTCGGTGCTCGGTGGATCTGCGGTTCGGCGGGTACGGGCCCATCCTCTCAGGCCCCCGCCCCGCCCGAACGGCTGCCCCGCCCCGGTCCGGGGTCCGGCGGGGCCACAGGGGCCCGGGGCACACTGGACGGACGGAGCGAACGAGGGGTTCGAGGATGCCGACAGGCAGGTCACTCAGCGCGGGACGGATCGAGCGGCGCAGGCGGTTGCGCCGCACGGTCCTGTGGGCGGCGGCGTTAGCCGCCCTGTCGGTGGCCGCCTACCGGCTCGAACCGGCGCACGACGGCCCCGCCGGCGCACGCCCCCCGGCGCACACCGAGCAGGGGACGGGGCAGGGGAAGGGGCAGGGGAGCACGCAGGGGCCCGGTGGGTCGCCCTCGGTGGGGTTCACGGGATCCTCGGCCGGCGGGAAGGCCCAGGGGCGGGGGCCGGCGCTGCGCTGGCGGGTGGAGGTGGAGAACGGCAGCGGGGTCGACCCGGACGACGCGGCCCGCGCCGTCGAGGCGATCCTCGGGGACCGGCGCGGCTGGATACGCGACCCCGCGTACGGCTTCCGGCTGGCCGGGCGCGGGGAACCCGTGGACTTCGTCGTCAAGATCGCCACCCCCGGGACCACCGACCGGCTGTGCGAGGTGGTCACCCCGGAGCTCGTCGGGGAGACGAACTGCCGGGTCGGCCACACCGTCGTGGTGAACCTCAAGCGCTGGCAGGAGGGTTCGCCCCAGTTCAGCGGATCCCCGCAGGAGTACCGGGCGCTGATCGTCAACCACGAGGTGGGCCACGAACTCGGCCACGAGCACGAGACCTGCCCGCGCCCGGGGGCGCCCGCCCCCGCGATGATGCAGCAGATCAAGGGCCTGCTCGGCTGTACCTCGAACGCCTGGCCCTACTCCGCCGACGGCACCTACCTGGCCGGACCCCGCGTGCCCTGAAGAGGCACCGCTCAGCGGCGGCGGTGCAGCAGCCGGCCCCCGATGACGGTGGCCACGCAGGTGCTCGCGCCCCGCTCCGGCAGCTCCGCGGGCCCGGCGACGGCGAACACCGCGAACCGGGCCGCGGCGCCCTCCCGCAGCTCCCCGTGGAAGGCCCCGTCCGGCGCGCCGAGCCCGGCGAGCGGGTCGAGGGAGGGCGGGCCCGCGTACGGGGCGGGGGGCACGACCGTGAGGCCCGAGCGGACCACCGCGGCGCGCACCGAGGGGATCGTGAACCGCCCGGCCACCGCGACGACCCCGCGCGCGAGCAGCTTCTGCGTACCGCGCCGGGCGCTGTTGCCCCAGCGGGCCTCGGTCATCCCCAGGGCGGCCAGCGCCTCGGCGCCGGTGATCGGTCCGGCGCCGAGCTCGGTGGTCTCGGACGGGTCGTCGGGGTAGTAGGTCCCCTCCAGCAGGACGTCCGCCCCGCGGGCCAGCAGCCCCGGGGTGAGCACCCCGGGCCAGCGCCGGACCCGGGCGTGCGGGGCTGCCGCGGCGAGCTCCCCGTACGGGCCGACGCGGACGATCCGGTCGCCCTCGACCAGGACCGCGCCGCCCTCGACGGGGGCGGATCCCGGTCCCGCGACGAGCAGCTCGGCGGTGTGCAGCGTCAGCATCGGCCTGCGTCAGTTCGTGGAGATGAGCTTCAGCTCGGGGTGCGCCGTGCCGCCCTCGATCGCGGTCGAGGAGATGTGCGAGACGACGCGGTCGTCGACCGGGTCGTTGGCCGGGTCGTCGTGCACCAGCAGGTGCTCGTACGTCGTCGCGCGCTGCGCGGGGACGCGGCCCGCCTTGCGGATCAGGTCGATGATCTCCTGGCGGTTCGAGCGGTGCTTGGCACCGGCCGAGGAGACGACGTTCTCCTCCAGCATGATCGAACCGAGGTCGTCGGCGCCGTAGTGCAGCGAGAGCTGGCCCGCCTCCTTGCCGACGGTCAGCCAGGAGCCCTGGATGTGGGCGATGTTGTCGAGGAAGAGCCGCGCGATCGCGATCATGCGCAGGTACTCGAAGACGGTCGCCTGGGTCCGGCCCTTGAGGTGGTTGTTCTCGGGCTGGTACGTGTACGGGATGAAGGCGCGGAAGCCGCCCGTGCGGTCCTGCGTGTCCCGGATCATCGCGATGTGCTCGATGCGCTCGGCGTTGGTCTCGCCGGTGCCCATCAGCATGGTGGAGGTGGACTCCACGCCCAGCCCGTGGGCGAGCTCCATGATCTCCAGCCAGCGCTCGCCGGACTCCTTGAGCGGGGCGATCGCCTTGCGCGGCCGCTCCGGCAGCAGCTCGGCGCCGGCGCCCGCGAAGGAGTCGAGACCCGCCGCGTGGATCCGCTTGATGGCCTCCTCGGCGCTGACGCCGGAGATGCGGGCCATGTGGTCCACCTCGGACGCGCCGAGGGAGTGGATCACCAGCTGCGGGAAGGCCTTCTTGATGGCGGAGAAGTGCTCCTCGTAGTACTCCACGCCGTAGTCCGGGTGGTGGCCGCCCTGGAACATGATCTGGGTGCCGCCCAGTTCGACGGTCTCCGCGCAGCGGCGCAGGATGTCGTCGAGGTCGCGGGACCAGCCCTTCTTCGTGTCCTTGGGGGCAGCGTAGAAGGCGCAGAACTTGCACGCCGTGACGCACACGTTGGTGTAGTTGATGTTGCGCTCGATGATGTACGTCGCGATGTGCTCCGTACCGGCGTAGCGCAGCCGGCGCGCGGCGTCGGCGGCCTGGCCGAGCGCGTGCAGCGGGGCGTGCCGGTAGAGGTCGAGGGCCTCTTCCTTGGTGATCCGGCCCCCTGCGGCGGCACGGTCGAGGACAGACTGGAGAGCGGCCTGGTCGGTCACCGGTGCGTCACCTTTCGGCGGTGTGTCAAGGGGTTCGGACCGATCCAGCCTACGCCAGGGACCGTGCCGGGCTCCTCCAGGGGGCGCGGACCCGCGTCAGGTGCTGCGGGTGAGGTCCCCCTCGGGGTTTCCGGCCGCCTTGTCGCCCGACTTGTAGTGCAGCGTGCCACCGGGGTTGAGGGTGAACCGCTCGTCGGCGGAGCCCCCGGCGCAGATGCCCGGGGCCGGGTTGGGGCCGCCCGCGGTGTCCAGGACCAGGGAGCGGTCGGTGGCGGAGGAGAGCTTCCAGTCGCCGCTGCAGTCGGTGCCGAGGATCGGCATGACGGACTTGTCCCGGGCGACGACCTCGCCGACCCTGCCGCCCCGGATGGTGATCTCGAACTCGGTGGTGGCCCCGAGGTTGGTGGTGACGGTGCCCTTCCACGTGCCGGTGAGTTCCCTGGGGACGTCGTTGCGGCTCCCCTTGGGCGGGACCGAGGGGGAGGCCGACGGGGAGGACGACGGGGACGGGGCGGAGGCCGCGGCGTCCGGTGCCGAGGAGGCCGGGGGCTTGCCCGCCGCCGCCTCCCGGGTGCCGTCCTGCCACGGCAGCACCCCCGCGTACAGCCCGCCGGAGAGCGCCACCGCCACGGCCGCCGCGCCGAGCACCAGGGTGCAGCTGAAGCGGCGGCCCGCCACGCTGAGGCTGGCCCGGCGGCCTTCGGGACCGGCCGTCCGCTGGCCCGGCACCGCCGCGCCGGGGTGCGGGGCCGCGCCGCCCGCCGTCTCGGTGGGGACCCCGTACATGCCGCCCGGCGCGCCGAAGGAGCCGTACGGACCCGCCGGGGCGGAGTAGGGCGAGCCGCCCGGGACCCGTCCCCCGTAGGAGGGATCGGGGGTGCCGAAGCCGACGCCCACGGGCCCCCCGAAGGACCCTTCCGTGAACGGCACCGGCCCGGAGCCGGAGCCCGGACCGGCCCCGAAGCCGGCCCCGGAGCCCGCGAACGCCGCTCCCCCGCCACCGCCCCCGGAGGTATCGGCGTCCAGGTCCAGCAGGGCCACCGCCGCACGGCTGGCCTCCTCCACCAGCGGTCCCGGCAGCCACCCCCGGCCACCGCCCGGGGCCCAGCCCAGGGCCGCCACGAGCGCCTCGGGCGCCGGCCGCCGCTCCGCCGCCTTCTCCAGGCAGGACCCGATGAGTTCGCGCAGTTCCCCGGCGGGGACCCCGTCCAGCTCCGGCGGCTCGTGGACCACCTTGTAGAGGAGGGTCGCGGAGTTGTCCCCGGTGAACGGCGGCCGCCCGGTCGCCGCGAAGGCCAGCACCGCGCCCAGCGAGAACACGTCCGAGGCGCCGGTGACGCCCTTGCCCAGGATCTGCTCCGGCGACATGTACCCGGGCGAACCGATGGACACCCCGGTGGAGGTCAGCGAGGCCGTGCCGTCCGTCGCCCGCGCGATCCCGAAGTCGATCAGCCGCGGCCCGTCGAGGGTCAGCATCACGTTGGACGGCTTCACGTCCCGGTGGACGAGTCCCAGCGCGTGCACCGCCACCAGCGCCCGGGCCAGTCCCGCGCCCGCCGCCCGTACCGACGCCTCCGGCAGCGGACCGTGCCCGGCCACCGCCCGGTCCAGCGACGGCCCCGCCACGTACCCCGTCGCCACCCACGGCACGGCCGCCTCCGGATCGGCGTCCAGCACGGGCGCCGTCCACTCGCCGCCCACCCGCCGCGCGGCCTCCACCTCGCGGCGGAAGCGGGCGCGGAACTCCTCGTCGGCGGCGAAGTGCGGGTGCACGATCTTGACGGCGACGGTCCGGCCGCCCGCGCTGCGCCCCAGGTAGACCCGGCCCATCCCGCCGGCGCCGAGCCGGCCCAGCAGCCGGTACGCGCCGATGGTCCGGGGCTCCCCGGCTTCGAGCGGCTGCATGACGTCCCCGTCCCCCGTCCCCCGGTGTGTGGTGTCCCTGTATCCCCCGGGGAACCGCATCGGGTACAGGCCGCGGCCGGGGTCGCGTCCGATCCGGCCTCCGGCGGCGCCTGCCGCACCCGAGCAGGCTACTCCCCAACTCGATCCGCCCACCTGCGTCTTCACCGGGCCCGCACGACCGCCCGCCGGTGGCCGCGGGCATCACGGTGACCGGCGCGCCCGGGTGCTGCGCGTCTTCGCCGTGCCGACGGGTGTTCGTGGGACGGTCGGGGCGGCGGACGGCGCCGGTCCGCGGTCGGCGGCGGTCGGCAGCCGTCAGCGGCAGTCAGCGCCGGTCCCCGCCCCACACCTCGCTCTCGCGCAGCACCGCCAGGGCGAAGGCCAGCCGCAGGTCGAGCGGGCCGTCCCGGTCCACCGTGTACCAACGCGGGCCCTGGGAGGGCTGGAAGGTGAGCACGGGCCGGTCACCGGCCCGCCAGACCACCGGCGCCAGGCCGCCGGCCGCCTCGTCCTCGGCGCCCAGGCTCAGCAGGTTGTCGACGACGCCGCCCAGCAGCTTGCCGGCGCCCCGCTCCAGCGTCCGCCGGGGGCCGCCGCGGGCCCAGCCGCGCACGGCCACCGCCTCCGGCTGCCCGGGGCGCTCCAGCCACCAGCCGTGGCGGAGCAGCCGCTGCGCGGCCGGGGTCCGGTGCACGGCGCCCAGCTCCCGCCCGTCGGGGGCGGTGACCCGGTAGGGGCCCTCCCCCGGCTCGGGACCGGTCGGGGCCACCGAGCACAGCGGGCGCGGACCGCCTTCGTCCGCGGACAACCGGAATCCCCGGCGCGGCGGGGCGCCGGGCACGGCCGGTGTGATGAACACGGCCGGGACCATGTCCCCGCCGAGTGCCCGTGGAACACGTATCGCGTACGGTCCCGCGCCGCGCCGGGAGGCGCGCACGGCGTCGCGCAGCGTCCGGCCGACGGTGAACCGGGTGATCTCTTCCCAGGGCACCTGTTCTATCGGTCCGGCCGGCCGGTTCCTGCCGAATGCCATGGGATCCCCCGTCCCTCGTTCGTATTCACCTTCGACGGACGAGAATACGAAAGGGGAACGAATTCCCGGCAAACGGAACAATCGCCGGTTTCGCAGCGCCGGAGATCATGCGGATAAGACCGTCACCGGTCCGCGACGGCCGCCTTCAGCAGCTCTACGGTGACATCCGTCGGGTACCCGGTGTCGGCTCCCGTCCGGTGTGCGAATTCCCGTACGCCGGCCAGCTGCTCGGGGCCGAAGCGGAAGTCGAGGGTGGTGAAGTAACGCTCCAGCAGCTCGGCGTCGAAGGCCTCCCAGCGGGCCGCCTGGTCGGCCACCTTCGTCACCTCTTCGAGGGAGAGGTCACGGGAGGCGAGGAAGGCCTCGTGGACCTCACGGACCACCTGCGGCTCACGGGCGAGGTAGTCCTTGCGGGCCGCCCAGACGGCGAAGACGAACGGCAGTCCCGTCCAGTCCTTCCACATCTGTCCGAGGTCGTGCACGGCCAGGCCGAGCCGGGGGGCGTCGTGCAGCGAGGCGCGCAGCGCGGTGTCGCCGATCAGCACCGCCGCCTCGGCCTCCTGCATCATCAGCCCCAGGTCAGGGGGGCAGGAGTAGTAGTCGGGGCGGACGCCGTACTGCTCGGCGAGCAGCAGCTGGGCCAGCCGTACGGAGGTGCGCGAGGTCGATCCGAGGGCCACCCGGGCGCCGTCGAGCTGGTCCAGCGGGACCTGCGAGACGATCACGCAGGACATGACGGGACCGTCGCAGCCGACCGCGAGGTCGGGGAAGGCGACGAGCTGGTCGGCGTTGCGGAGGAACTCCACGAGGGTGATCGGGGCGATGTCCAGCTCACCCCGCACGAGGCGCTCACTGAGCTTCTCGGGGGTGTCCTTGGTCAGGTCCATGTCCAGCAGCGTGCCGGTTCTGGCCAGCCCCCAGTAGAGGGGCAGGCAGTTCAGGAACTGGATGTGGCCGACACGGGGCCGGCTGCGATAGACGTCCACATCGCGAGACTAGCCCCCGGCTCTCCGTCAGCGATCAGGCGGGTCTCAAACGTCCGGGTGACGTGATCTTTCCCTCTGGTCTCGCCCCGAGGGTGCGTGCTAGGCTCGACGCAAGTTGCAGTTTGGTTTCCCTTGCAGTACGAGGCCTGCGGAGCATGTAACCCGCAGGCTTTTGTAGTTTTCAGACTTCTTAGCAGGTTCTGGAGCAGGGCGACCCTTTGGCCCATAGGAGGGCTCATGGCTACCGGAACCGTGAAGTGGTTCAACGCTGAAAAGGGCTTCGGCTTCATCGCCCAGGACGGCGGCGGCCCGGATGTCTTCGTCCACTACTCCGCGATCAACGCCTCTGGCTTCCGCTCCCTGGAGGAGAACCAGCAGGTGAACTTCGACGTCACGCAGGGTCCGAAGGGCCCGCAGGCGGAGAACGTCACCCCGGCCTAGTCGCCTGGCCGGCCGGATCGCGGCTGGATTAAGCAGTACCCAAGGAGCCCTGTCTCCCCCGCCCAGGCGGGGGAGACAGGGCTCCTGCCTTTGTTTCCCCCGGCCGGCCCGCCGGGGGGAACGGCCGTGGCCCGGTCACCGTCCCCTGGACGGTGACCGGGCCACGGCCGTTCGTACGCGTACGGACCCTCCCGGCGGCTACTGCTTGGCGGCCGGCGGGGTGGCGGGGGCGGGCGCGGGGGCGGTGATCTTGAGGTCCAGGATCAGCTCCGTGCCGTCCGCGGTGCTCAGGCGGAGGTGGTAGGTGCCCGCGGGCACGTCCGTCGTGAGCAGCTCCGGCAGCTTGAACGTGCCGTCGGCGCCGGTCTTGGGCAGCTCCAGGGAGAACAGCTTCGCGCCGTCCTTGCCCGCGAAGTACGGCCCCTTGGCCTTCTTGGCGTCCACCGGGGTCCAGGCGCCCGGCTTGCCCTCCACCAGCGCGGCGGTGACCTGCGTACCCGCCACCGGCTTCCCGCCCGCGGCAGCCAGGAACTCCAGACCCTTCACCGCGGTGCCGGCCGCCGCCTCGACCGGGGCGGCGCCGTCGGTGCGGGTGAGGACGAGCGGCTTGGCCTTCTCGGTGACCTTGCCGTCCAGCGTCAGCGTGAACTGGTTCTTCTGGTCATAGGCCGTGGCCCGCAGGGTGAACGTGCCCGCCTTGGTGCCCGCCTTCAGCCGGGGCGCGGTGGCGATGCCCTCGGAGTCCGTACGGACGACCACGCTCGACTCGTCACCGAAGACGAAGCCCGTGCGGTCGGTGCCGTCCCGCTCGACGGCGATGACGACGGGCTGGTCCACGGCCGGCTTGCCGTCGCTGAGCAGCGCCTTGAAGCGGACGCCCTCGGCGAACAGGCTCCCGGTCTCGGCCTCCAGCTTGGCGTCGCCCACCCGCTCCAGCTTGGCGAGGGTCGCGGGCGCCGGGGTCGGCTTGGTCGGCTCGCTCGGCGTGGGCGTCGGCGTGGGCGTGGGCTTCGGAGTCGGGGTGGGCGTCGGGGTCGGCTTCGGAGCGGGGTTCGGCTTCGAGGCCGGCGGGTTCGGCGTCGGTACGTGCGGCGCGGTGGGCAGGGTCGGCGCGGGCGGCGTCGGGTAGGTGCCGACCGGCGGGTTCGGGACGCCGGTGGTGCCTTCCTGGTACTGGCGCATGTAGCCGAGGACGCTGTTCACGTACTCGCGCGAGCTGTTGTAGCTGAGGATCGCGCGGTCCAGGTCGGCCGGGACCGACAGGTCCTTGCCGCCGGAGCAGAGGTACAGGCCGGCGCCGAGGGCGGCGTCGTAGATGTTGTTCGCGTCGCGCTGGCCGTCGCCGTTGCCGTCGGCCTTCCAGTCCTTCCACGTGGAGGGGATGAACTGGAGCGGGCCGAAGGCGCGGTCGTACTCGGTGTCGCCGTCCCACTCGCCCTTGTCGGTGTCGGTGATCTTCGCGAAGCCGTTGCCGTCGAGGCGGGGGCCGCGGATCGGCCGCTCGGTGGTGCCGTCGGCCTTGAGCCCGTAGCCGGAGGCGTGGACGGACTCGACCCGGCCTATGCCGGCGACCAGCGCCCAGGGCAGGTTGCACTTGGGCAGGGCCGCCTTCACCGCCACCTCGGCGCGCTTGTAGGCGTCGAGGGCGGTGGCGGGGATGCCGGAGGCCCCTTCGGTCGCGGCGCCGCCGGCACCGCCGGCGGGCGGCACCACGGGGTCGGCGAGCGGGGCCGGCAGGTCGAGGCGGGCGTCACCGCGGTCGGCGGCCTGCGGACTGTCCGGGGTCGGTTCGGCCTCTCCGGCACCGGCGACCGGCGTATTGGTCACGACGGCGGCGGTGGTCAGGCTGGCCGCGAGTGCGGCCGTGCACAGGACCTTGCGCGAGGTGTTGACTACATGACGGTGAAGCGGCTTCACAGTGCGGCGATCCCCCCAAGGCGGCCGGCGAAGGCGTCGGCTGGTCGAGCCGTGATTCTTCTGTCTATCAGGTATTCGGATACGACTCGCCGTCACCCCCGTACATATGACGCACCATTCGTCTCGGCTTCACCCGTCTGTGGCCCAGTGCGTCCAGCCTGCCTCGTCCGCGCCTCCGGTGGGGCGGTGGAACCGCCCAAGACCCGGACCGATACGCCCCATTAGCCCACTCTGGCACAGAACTGACCTCCATGTCCCGGGTGTCCACGGCCCCCCGGGGCGCGAGGAACCGGGACTGTCCGCCCCGGCTGGTACGTTCGGGCCGCACGAGAGCACTGGCGTTCGGTTCCGCTCCCCGCCGTGAAGGCACCCTCCGGCGGGGGACGCGGGCCGTCATCCCGGCTGTTCGCCGCTCCCCGCCACCCGCAGAACCCGAAGGCCCTCCCATGAGCACTCCCCCGCCCAACCCGCACTCGGGCGCACCCGTCCCGCCCAACCCGTACGCCCAGGGCCCCGGCGCGCCCAACCCGTACGTCCAGCCCCAGCCCCAGCCCCAGCCCGGCGGACCGGTCCCGGCGCAGCAGTCCCCGTACGCCCAGCCGTACCCGCAGCAGCAGCCGTACCCGCAGCAGCAGCCGCACCCCCAGTACGCCCACCCCCAGCACCCCCCGTACCTGGTGCCCGGCCCCACCGGCTGCCGCAACTGCGGGGCGCCCGAGGCCGTGAACTTCGCCGTCCGGGCGCACGTCGGCGTGCTCGTCGTGATGCGCTTCCACCGCCTCGACGGGCCCTTCTGCCGCCGGTGCGGGCGGGCCCTGGTGCGGATCATGACCACCAAGACGCTGTGCCAGGGCTGGTGGAGCCCGCTGTCCCTGGTGCTCTTCACACCCTTCACCCTGTTCTGGAACCTGATCGCCGCGGCCAGGTTCGCCAAGCTCGAACCGTCGGACCCGGCCCCCGGCCGTCAGCAGCTCGACGAGGGGCAGCCGGTGCACGCGCGCCCGCTGGCGTACGTGGCGATCGTGCCGCTGCTCTGGGCGGTCTGGGTGATCACGAACATCATCGCGGACGTCAGCGGCTGACCCCGGGCGGATCCACCGCCCGGACACGCCGCGGGCCGACCGCCCCGGATCCACCGCCCCGGGCCCGCCACCCCTTCACAACCCCGCCCCGCGCACCTACCCTGACGCCCCGTCAGATCCATCGCCGGATCCAGCCGCCAGGGGGCGCGTCATGCTGCTGCGAGGGAAGACCGTCATCGTCTCCGGGGTCGGGGCCGGGCTCGGGCACCAGGTGGCCTCGGCCGTGGTCCGCGACGGCGGCAACGCCGTGCTCGGGGCCCGGACCGAGGCCAATCTGGCCAAGACCGCCGCCGAGATCGACCCCGACGGCACCCACACCGCCCACCGGCCGACCGACATCACCGACGAGTCCCAGTGCCGGGCCCTGGCCGAGCTGGCCGTCGAGCGGTTCGGCGGGGTCGACGCCGTCGTGCACGTCGCCGCCTGGGACTCGTACTTCGGCGGGCTCCAGGACGCCGACTTCGGGACCTGGCAGCAGATCCTCGACGTCAACCTGCTCGGCACCCTGCGCATGACCCGCGCCTGCCTGCCCGCCCTCAAGGCCGCGGGCGGCGGCTCCGTCGTCATCATCGGCACCCAGTCCGCGGTGGCCGCCCCCAACGAGGTGCGCCAGGCCGCCTACGCCGCCTCCAAGGGGGCGCTGACCTCCGCCATGTACTCCCTGGCCCGCGAGCTCGGACCGGACCGGATCCGCGTCAACACCGTGCTGCCGGGCTGGATGTGGGGACCGCCCGTCCAGGCCTTCGTCACCTTCACCGCCCACACCGAGAACGTCCCGGAGGCCGAGGTCCACGCCCGCCTCACCGAGCGGATGGCGCTGCCCGACCTCGCCACCGACGGGGACGTCGCCGACGCCGCCGTCTTCCTCGCCAGCGACCGGGCGCGGGCGATAACCGGCCAGTCCCTGCTGGTCAACGCCGGTGAGCTGATGCGATGACGCGCTCCGCGGGACACCGGCCGACTCGTATGCTCGCCACATGACCACTCCGAGCGACGCTCCCACCGACAACGCCATGCGCCGCGCGCTCCGGCGGGCCCGCGACGGCGTCGCGCTGGACGCGACCGAGGCCGCCGTGCTCCTGCGGGCCCGCGGCGAGGCCCTCAAGGACCTCTCCGCCTCCGCCGCCCGGGTCCGGGACTCCGGGCTCGCCGCCGCCGGGCGGCCCGGCGTGATCACGTACTCGCGCAAGGTCTTCATCCCCCTCACCCGCCTGTGCCGCGACAAGTGCCACTACTGCACCTTCGTGACGGTGCCCGGCAAGCTCCGCAAGGCCGGGCACGGCATGTACCTCTCCCCCGACGAGGTCCTCGACATCGCCCGCCGGGGCGCGGAGACGGGCTGCAAGGAGGCCCTGTTCACCCTCGGCGACCGCCCGGAGGAGCGCTGGCCCGAGGCCCGCGAGTGGCTGGACGCGCACGGCTACGACGACACCCTCGCCTACGTACGGGCCATGGCGATCCGGGTGCTGGAGGAGACGGGCCTCCTGCCCCACCTCAACCCGGGCGTGCTGTCGTGGGCGGACCTCCAGCGCCTCAAGCCCGTCGCCCCGTCCATGGGCATGATGCTGGAGACCACCGCGACCCGCCTGTGGTCCGAGCCCGGCGGCCCGCACCACGGCTCCCCCGACAAGGAGCCCGCCGTCCGGCTGCGGGTCCTGGAGGACGCGGGCCGCTCCAACGTCCCCTTCACCACCGGGGTGCTCATCGGGATCGGCGAGTCCTACGAGGAGCGCGCCGAGGCCTTCTTCGAGCTGCGCCGGATCCAGCGCAGCTACCAGGGCATCCAGGAGGTCATCGTCCAGAACTTCCGCGCCAAGCCGGACACGGCCATGCGCGGGATGCCGGACGCGGAGCTGGAGGAGCTGGCCGCCGCCATCGCCGTGGCCCGGCACATCCTGGGCCCGAGCGCCCGCATCCAGGCGCCGCCGAACCTGGTGGACGCCGAGTACGCCCTGCTGATCGGCGCCGGGATCGACGACTGGGGCGGGGTCTCCCCGCTGACCCCGGACCACGTGAACCCGGAGCGGCCCTGGCCGCACATCGAGGAGCTCGCGGAGCGCACCGCCGCCGCCGGCTTCGAGCTGCGCGAACGGCTCACGATCTACCCGGAGTTCCTCCGGCGCGGCGAGCCGTGGCTGGACCCGCGGCTGCTGCCGCACGTGCGGGCGCTGGCCGACCCGCAGACGGGTCTGGCCGACGAGGCGGCGACGGTGGAGGGCCGCCCGTGGCAGGAGCCCGACGAGGGGTTCGCCGCGTACGGGCGCACCGACCTGCACACCGCCATCGACACCGAGGGCCGCACCGGTGACCGGCGCGAGGACTTCGACCACGTCTACGGCGACTGGGAGGCCCTGCGCGAGGCCGCGGCCCCCGGGATGGTCCCCGAGCGCATCGACACCGACGTACGGGCGGCCCTGGCGCAGGCCGCCGACGATCCGACGCGGCTCACGGACGCGCAGGCCCTCGCCCTGCTGCACGCGGACGGGCCGGCGCTGGACGCGCTGTGCCGGATCGCGGACGAGCTGCGCAAGTCGGTGGTGGGCGACGAGGTCACGTACGTCGTCACGCGGAACATCAACTTCACCAACGTCTGCTACACCGGCTGCCGGTTCTGCGCCTTCGCACAGCGCCGTACGGACGCCGACGCCTACACCCTCTCCCTGGAGCAGGTCGCCGACCGGGCCGCGCAGGCCTGGGACGTGGGCGCCGTCGAGGTGTGCATGCAGGGCGGCATCCACCCCGACCTGCCCGGGACCGCCTACTTCGACATCGCGCGCGCGGTGAAGGAACGGGTCCCCGGCATGCACGTGCACGCCTTCTCCCCGATGGAGGTCGTCAACGGCGCCACCCGGACGGGGATGTCGGTGCGGGACTGGCTCACGGCCGCGAAGGAGGCCGGGCTGGACTCGATCCCGGGCACGGCGGCCGAGATCCTGGACGACGAGGTGCGCTGGGTCCTGACCAAGGGGAAGCTGCCGACGGCGGACTGGATCGATGTGATCACCACCGCGCACGAGCTCGGCATCCGCTCCTCGTCCACCATGATGTACGGGCACGTGGACCAGCCCCGGCACTGGCTGGGGCACCTGCGCACGCTGGCCCGGATCCAGGAGCGGACCGGCGGTTTCACGGAGTTCGTGACGCTCCCCTTCATCCACACCAACGCCCCGGTGTACCTGGCGGGCATCGCCCGGCCCGGCCCGACGGTCCGGGACAACCGGGCGGTCACGGCGATGGCCCGGCTGCTGCTGCACCCGCACATCACCAACATCCAGACCAGCTGGGTGAAGCTGGGCGCGGAGGGCGCGGCCGAGATGCTCCGCTCCGGGGCGAACGACCTGGGCGGGACGCTGATGGAGGAGACGATCTCCCGGATGGCGGGGTCGGGCTGGGGCTCGTACAAGTCCGTCCGGGACCTGGTCGCGGTCGCGGAGGCGGCCGGCCGGCCCGCGAAGGCCCGTACGACGCTGTACGGGGAGGTGCCGCGGGAGCGGCAGGAGGCGGCGCGCGCCTCGGACGGCCACCTGCCGCAGCTGCTGCCGGTGCTGGACTGAGCGGGAACGCGGGAGCCCGGCCGGTGTGGCGCCCGGCCGGGCCCGTGGTGCGTCGTGGCGGGGATCAGCCGACGAGGAGGTCCTTCTTGAGCTGCTTCAGCTCGCGGGCGTCGATGCCGAGGCCGTCCTTGAGGTAGCGGTCGAAGGAGCCGTACTCCGCCTTGACCTCGTCGTAGCCGGAGTTGAGGTACTCGGGGCGCACGTCGAGCATCGGCTTGTAGACGGCGGCCTGCGGGGCGGGCAGGTGCGCGAGGACGGCGTCGTTGGCGGCCTTGCGGTAGTCGTTGCTGGCCAGGTAGTCGGCCATGACCGTCTCCTGCGGGACGCCGAGGGCGGTCAGCAGGGTGGCGTTCGCCCAGCCCGTGCGGTCCTTGCCGGCGGTGCAGTGGAAGAGGACGGAGCGGCTGCGGTCCTTCTCGATCCCTTCGAAGACCTGCGCGTAGGCCTTCTTGCCGCCTTCGCCGCCGACCATGGCCTTCTCGGCGTCGACCATGGCCTTGACGGCCTCGTCGGGGCTCTTGGGCAGGGTCTGGAAGGAACCGGAGCCGGCGAAGACGTCGGCGACGACGTAGGAGGCGCCCGCCGGGACCTTGTCGGCGTCCTTGGTGCGCTCGTCCTGCATGCGCAGGTCGAAGACCGTCCTGACGCGCAGCCGCTGGAGCTTGGCGAGGTCGTCGGCGGTGAGCTTGTCGAGGGCGTCGGAGCGGTAGATCTCGCCCATCTTGACCCACTGGCCGCTCGCGGTGCGGTAGCCGCCCGCGTCGCGGAAGTTGACCGTGCCCTCCAGCTTGATCAGGCGGTCGGCCAGGCGCAGGCCCTCGCCGCGCTCCGGCCGGAACTCGAACCACTGGCGGTCGGCGGCGGGCAGGCCCTTGACCACGGCCCGGCCCTGGGCGCCGCCCTTGGCGACGACCTTGCCGTTGGCCTTGATCTCGACGCGCTTGGTGCCCTTGGCGCTCCACTTGAGGGTGTACGAGCCGTCGGCTCCGGCGGTGACCGTGGCCTCGGTGAAGGGGATGGCGGAGTGGCCCTGGTGGCCGTTGCTCCAGGGGAGCTCCCATCCGGCGGCGGTGGCGGCGGGAGCCGCGACCAGGGAGGCGGCGAGTGCGGAGGCGACGACGGTCGCGGCGAGGAGTGCCTTCTTCATGGCTACGAGGCTCTGGGCGGCCGGAGAACGCCGTGTGAACGAGGCATGGCCGAAACCAGCCGACTGGAAGGCAGGTGGCAAAACGTGCCATGCGCCGGGGTGGCGGCCGGAACCGGTCAGTTGGGGGGCGATCTGTCGAAGGCCTTCCGGATGTGACCGAACCTGTCCATTACAGTGCGCGAGAGCCTGGGGGGAAACGACATGGACACGACGATCACAGCGGGCACGCCGACCACGCCCGAACCCGCGCCCACCGCCCCACCGACCCCGCCGGCGCCCCCGGCCCCCGTCGCCGGCGGACCGGGCGGCGCCACCCTCGGCGGTCTCGGTACCGCGCTCTGGGGCCGGGCCGAGCAGCAGGACTTCCGCAGCCGCGTGCGCGGCACGCTCCTCGGCGCCGCCCTCGGCGACGCCCTCGGCGCACCGCTCGCCGGACTCTCCCTCGACGCCGTCCGCGCGGCCCACGGCCCGGCGGGCCTCACCGCCCCGGCCCCCGGCCGGCGGGGCGCCGTCACCGCCGCCACCCAGCTGACCCTGTTCACCGTGGACGGCCTGATACGGGCGCACGTCCGCCGGGACACCGGCGCCTGGCACCCGCCGACCGACGTCCACCGCGCTCACCTCCGCTGGGCCGCGACCCAGCACGACTGGGGCCCCGACGAGCGCCGCGAGGACAACGGCTGGCTCGCGCAGGAGGAGTGGCTCTACGTCCGCCGCGACCCCGACCGCGCCTGCCTGACCGGCTTCGCCGACACCACCCTCGGCACCCCCGAACAGCCGAAGAACCCCACCGCCCGGAACGCCGCCGCCGCCACCCGCTCGGCCCCCTTCGGGCTGCTGGTCGGCTGGGACCCCGCCCTGGTGCTGCAACTGGCCGTCGAATGCGCCGCCCAGAGCCACGGCCACCCCACCGCCCGGCTGTCCGCCGGCGCACTCGCCGTGACCGTCCACGGCCTGACCCGGGGCGAGTCCCTCGACGCCGCGGTCCGGCGCACCCTGGCCCTGCTCGACGGCAGGCCCGGCCACCAGCCGGTGACGGACGCCCTCCTGCGCGCCCTCGCCGCCGTCACCCGGGGCGCGCCCGGCACCGGGGCCGTCGAGGCCCTCGCCGTCTCCGAGGACCCCGACGCCGCGGACACCCTCGCCATCGCCGTCTACTGCGCCCTCGTCGCGCAGGACGTCCCGCACGGGCTGCGCCTCGCCGTCAACCACGGCGGGGACTCCGCCGCCGCCGGCGCCCTGTGCGGATCCCTGCTCGGCGCCCTGCACGGGGAGACGGCCCTGCCCGCGGCCTGGCTGGCCGGGCTGGAGGGCCGCGGCACGCTCCTGGAACTCGCCGACGACTTCGCACTGGAGATGACCCAGGGCCCCGCCCTCCACGGCCCCGCGGCCGCCGCCCCCGGCTGGTCGGCCCGCTACCCGGTCCCGGCGTCCTGAACCCCTGATCCCCGGTGCCCCGCCGCGGCGCGGCGCACCCTGCCCTCTTCACGCGGAACGCCGTACCTTGGCCCTCCCCACGACTCGGAGGTGCCCTCGCCCATGCGGATCGCCACGACCGTCTTCCTCACCGACCGCACCGTCACCCCCGTCCGCCTCGCCCGCGCCCTGGAGGAGCGCGGCTTCAGCGGCCTCTACCTCCCCGAGCACACCCACATCCCCGTCAGCCGCGCCACCGCCGCCCCCATGGGCGGCGAGCTCCCCGAGGAGTACGGCCGCACCCTCGACCCCTTCGTCGCCCTCGGGCAGGCCGCCGCCGTCACCGAACGCCTGCACCTCGGCACGGGCATCACCCTGGTCGCCCAGCACGACCCGATCGGCCTCGCGAAGCAGGCCGCGACCCTCGACCACCTCAGCGGCGGCCGCGTCACCCTCGGCATCGGCTACGGCTGGAACGTCGAGGAGGCCGCCGACCACGGCGTCGAGTGGCGCACCCGGCGCGAACGCGTCCGCGACCACATGGCCCTCATGCGCGCCCTGTGGGCCCCGCAGGCGACCGGTCACGAGGGCCCGTACGCGTCCGTCCGGCCGAGCTCCGCCCACCCCAAGCCGGTCCAGGCCCCGCGCGAACTCGCCCCCGGGCGGCCCCTGTACGGACCCCGGACCCTGATCGGCGGCTCGGCCGGCCCGAAGCTCTTCGCCGCCATCGCCGACCACGCCGACGGCTGGCTCCCCATCGGCGGCCGCGGCCTCACCGAATCGGTGCCGGTCCTGCGGCGGTCCTGGGAGGCCGCCGGACGTGATCCGAAGACCCTCCAGGTGGTCCCGTACGCCGTCCAGCCCACTCCGGGGAAGATGGGCCACTACGCCGAACTCGGCCTGGAAGAGGTCGTCCTGCAGCTCCCCTCGGCGCCCGAGGAGGAGGTGCTGCGGGTCCTGGACGGCTTCGCCCAGTACCTCTGATCCCCGGCCGGCGGGAACCGCCGGACCGTCCCCGCGCGTGTCTTCGGGTGCCTCCGCCTGCCCGTACGGCTGGTAATTTGGCGCGTTCCACTCGATCAACTCGCTTTCCCTGGGGGACTTTCCCGTGCACAACCACCTGCGCCTGACCATCGCCGCCGCCACCGGGGCCGCGGCCCTGCTGACCCTGACCGGCTGCGGCAGCGACTCCTCCCCCGCCGCGGACAAGAAGCCCTCCGCCGCCGCCTCCGCCCCGGCCGCCGCCACCACCCCCTCGGCGGGCGGGACGGGCGGCGCGGGCGGCGCGGCGAAGGCCGGCACCCTGGAGGGTGGCTGGATCTCCATGCAGAACCCGGGCAAGGGCGTGGTCCTCACGGTCAAGGGCCAGACGGCGTTCGTCGTCGAGGCCGCCACGGGCCTGACCTGCGAGGGCACCAGCACGGGCGCCGCCCTGGACCTGAAGTGCCCGACGGGCGCCACCCGTTCGAAGGGCAAGGTCGACTCGGTCGACGCCACCACCCTGAAGGTCACCTGGGAGGGCCCGGCCGGCACGGACACCTTCCAGCGCAGCGAACCGGGCAAGCTCCCCTCGCTCCCGGCCCTGCCGACCAAGAAGTAACCGGAAGGCGTCCGCGGTGCCGGGCCAGCGCAAGCGGAAGGCGCAGCGGCGCAGGGAGTCCGAGGCGTGGCGGAAGGCCCGGCAGGACGGCCGCTGGGAACGCCGTTTCGCCACCCAGGACCAGGCGGAGTTCAGGGCGTACGTCCACGAGCTGCTGCGCGGCGGCGACCTGCGCCCGGAGGACGTCCGCCTGGACATGCTGTGCGGCCGCCTGACCCACCCGACGACCCACGTGGTGAGCGTGTGGGTGAGTGACGCCCCGCCGAAATGACAGGAAGCGGGCGTCATTCGCCCCTGCCCGGCGGACCCGGTTCTTCGAACACCTGTGAGATCTATGATCTGCGCATGATCGAAGGCACGTTGGTGAGGTTGCGCGCGCTGCGTGCCCAGGATGCGTCGCACCATCTGCGATGGCGCAACGATCCGGAGGTGGTCCACTGGGCCGCCGGTGGCGATCCGCGCTTCGGCCCGGTCACGGCGGAGGCCATCGGGCTCGGCTTCGAGACGATGCTGCGGCTGAACCCGAGGGAATCGGCCGTCTTCACGGTCGAGGACCTGGCCGACGGCACGGTGATCGGCATGGTGGACTACCGCGACCTGGACCCGTTCGCCGGGCTGGCCACGGTGGGTGTCACCATCGGCGAGCGTGACCGATGGGGCCTCGGCCACGGCTCCGAGGCACTGTGCCTGCTGGTGGGCCACCTGTTCGGGGCCTTCGGGCTGCACCGGATCGAGCTCGACACCTGGAGCGGCAACGAACGGGCCGTCCGCGCCTTCACCCGGGCGGGCTTCCGCGAGGAGGGCCGCCGCCGGTCCACCGTACTGGTGGCGGGCGAGCGCTACGACACCGTGCTGTTCGGAGTCCTGCGCGAGGAGTGGCCGCACCGGACGCACCACCGGGCGCCGGTTCCTCCGGGCATCGGACACCTCCCCCCGCGAACACCCCCTCCGGCATCGGCGTCTTCGCGGCCGGGATAGGTGCGCAGGTACGCCGTGGGGCCGGGCACGGGGTTTCCGTGCGGATCGATCAGTGCCGGCCGCTCGCTTCGCCTCCGTGTAGCGGGAGCCGAGGTGCAGCAGGCCGTCCGTGCGGCGGAAGCGCCGCGTGTTCTTCCCCGACCCGAACGTGCCCTTCACGGGGGCGGTACGGGCCCCGGCGTCGCCGTGCCCGGGGCCGGACGCCAGAAGCGCCCGTCAGGCAGGGCCTGACGGGCGCCGAGGAAGTAGTCCGCGTCGCGCTGGAACCGCAGACCCGGGACGGCGTCGCGCACGTGCCCCCAGATGCCGGGCGCCACGCGGTACTCGCCCGCCACCATCCAGGGGTCGTCACCCAGCGCGAAGAGGTGTCTGATCGCCAGGAACTGGTCCCGCGAGAGGGAGACGGACTCGACTATCTCCTCGTCCGCGCCACCGAAGCCGGTCAGATCCCAGGCGAGGTTGTACCCGTCGGCGAATGGATAGTCGCTGCTCACGGCCTCAAGCTAGGCGCCCCTCCCGAAGCCCCGCACCTGCTTTTAGCCCCGCGGGGCGGCCGGTGGGTGCACACGTTCACGCCCCCCGGGCTGGTGGCCGTCGCGACGAGGATCCGGACCACACGACCGTACGGGCCCCGGGGAGCCCCGCACCTGACAGACCGCCGGGCGGACGGATCCGGCCGCCCGGGGTGGTGCCGTACCCTCCGCGCATGATCGATTCACTCACCCACGTCCGCGTCGCCCGGCCCTCCTTCGACCTGGAGGCCGCCGAGCGGTTCTACGTCCAGGGGCTCGGCCTGGACGTCCTGTGGCGGACGGCCGGTCACGTCCCGGGCGAGCACGACCTCCTCATGGTCGGGCCCGCCGGCGGCGGCTGGCACTTCGAGCTGACCCGGGACCCCGGGAACCCGATCGCCCCCTGCCCCACCGTGGACGACCTGTTCGTCGTCTACCTCGGCGAGGCCCCCGACGAGGACCTCGTGAACCGGCTGACCGACCACGGCGGGACCCGCGTCCCCTCGCACAACCCGTACTGGGACCGGTACGGGGTCACGGTCGCCGACCCGGACGGCTACCGGCTCGTGCTCTGCTCCCGCACCTGGGGCTGAGCCCGGCGGGCGGATGCGGGGAGCTGGAGGCCCGCCGTCAGCCGCCTACCTCGGGGGCCTTGGGCAGTCCGGCGGAGAGCGCGGTGCCTGCGCCCGTGAGGGAGGCGTCGGTGGCCTTGGAGGCGGTTCCGGCCGCCTGGGCGGTCACGCCGACGGCGGTCTTGGTGTCCTGCACGGCCTGCCCGGGGTGGTCGACGATCTGACCGACCCGCTTGGCGAGGGGCTTCACGGCGGTGGCGTTGCCGTCCGCGGCGTGGGCGGCGGCGGGGGTGAGTGCGATCGCGGCGCCGCCGGACAGGAGCAGGGCGGTGAGGGTGCGCTTCATGGCCTTCATGCACGGCCCAACGACCTCACCGCGCCCCGGGTCACCGCTCGCCGCGGGCGTTCCGCGCATCGGGTTATTCCGGCACCGGCGCCCCGGCGCGCCCGGCCGGCCCGCACCCCGGGGCCCGCGCCCCGGCGCACGCCCGCCGGGCGGCGGGGTCAGTCCTCGACGACCAGGGACGGGGTGGACTTGGTGAGGACCTCGCCACGGAAGAAGGCGGGGCTGCGGCGTTCGGTGACGACCATGATGACCAGGCCGAGGGCGAGCAGGCCGACGCCGATGACGAAGACGCTGCCGACGCCGAGGCCGGGGATGGTCGAGCCGGATCCGTAGGAGGGGTTCCAGGCGTCGGTGAGGGTCTTGAAGAAGACCGCGGCGAGGAGGAGGCCGCCGGTCACCGGGAGGATCCCCTTGAAGAGCAGGTCGCGCACGGAGCGGCGCAGCTCGCCGCGGAAGTACCAGGCGCAGGCGAAGGCCGTCAGCGAGTAGTAGAAGCAGATCATCAGGCCGAGCGCGAAGATCGTGTCGGTGAGGACGTTCTCGCTGACCAGGGTCATGACCGTGTAGAAGGCGCCGGTCGCGACACCCGCCGTGACGGTGGCGCGGCCCGGGGTCTTGAACTTGGGGTGGACCTTGGCGTAGGAGGCGGGCAGGGCCTCGTACGTGGACATGGCCAGGACCGTGCGGGCCACCGGGATGAAGGTGGTCTGCAGGGAGGCGGCGGCCGAGGCGAGGACGGCGACGAAGAGCAGGATGCCGAGCACGGGGCCCATGACGGGGCCGGCGAGGGCGGCGAAGACGTTGGCGGAGGTCTCCGGGTTGCCGAGGCCGAGGCCGGAGGTGCCGGAGCCGACGGCCATCTGCGCGGCGACGCCGGTGGCCAGGTAGGAGCCGACGAGGACGACCATCGCGATGAGCGAGGCGCGGCCGGGGGTCTTGGAGGACCCGATGGTCTCCTCGTTCGCGGTGAGGCAGGTGTCCCAGCCCCAGTACATGAAGATCGAGAGCGAGAGCCCGGCGGTGAAGGCGGCCATGGAGCCGACCGCGAAGGGGTTCATCCACTCCCACGAGAAGCTCAGTCCCGTGTCGAAGGTGCCCGCGGAGGCCTTCTGGAAGGCCATCGCGACGAAGACCGCGAGAACGAGGAGCTGGAGGCCGACCAGGGTGTACTGGATGCCCTTGGTGGCGGTCATGCCGCGGTAGCTGATGGCGGTGGCGACGGCGATCAGCGTCAGACAGGTGGTGATGTGGACGAGTTTGCTGTCGTCCAGGGCCGCGATCGACGGATTGTTCGTGATCTCGCCGGCCAGCAGCCAGAAGTAGGACGTGGCGACGCCCGCCAGGTTGGAGAGCACGATGATCGTGGCGATCACCAGGCCCCAGCCGCACATCCAGCCGATCCGCGGGCCGAAGGCCTTGACGGTCCAGGTGAAGGAGGTGCCGCAGTCCGGCATGGCCTTGTTGAGCTCGCGGTAGGCGAAGGCCACCAGCAGCATCGGGAGGAACCCGGCCAGGAAGACGGCCGGCATCTGGACGCCGACCTCGCCGGCGGTGGAGCCGAGGGTGGACGTCAGGCAGTAGACGGGGGCGACGGTGGAGATTCCGAGGACGGCGCTGCCCACCAGGCCGACCGACCCCTTGCCGAGGCCCTTGCCGCGGACCTCGCCGTCGGCTCCGCCCTCGCCCTGTGCGACGCCGCTTCCCGTGTCTCCGACCTGTGGCCGAACGTCCAGCTGTGTCATGGGTCAGGACGTTAGACGGTGCGGTTTCCACATTCGGAAGACTTAAGTCCGGATCCGGAGACCCCAAAATGCCTTGAATCTTGAGGTCGAGAGAGTTAACGATCACGCAATGAAAGGTTCACGGGTCCGCCGGACATCGTTTCGGCGGACCCGGAGCCCCCCTTTCACCATGCGGAAACCGCAGCTGTGTCCGTTTTGAGGCTTTTCAAACTTTCCAGATCAATTTTTGGTCAAGCCCATACGATCGACTGGATCTCGCTGTATGCGTGCAGCGCGTACGAGCCCACGTCCCGCCCCACGCCGCTCTGCTTGAACCCGCCGAACGGCGCCTCCATGTTCCGGCCGATCGTGTTCACCCCGACCCCGCCCGCCCGCAGCCGCCGCGCCACGCGGAACGCGCGGGCCGCGTCCCCCGACCAGACGTAGCTCAGCAGCCCGAAGTCGCTGTCGTTGGCCAGCCGGACCGCCTCCTCCTCGTCCCCGTCGAACGGAACGACCACCACCACCGGGCCGAAGATCTCCTCCCGGACCACCCGCATGTCGTTGGTGCAGTCGACCAGGAGGGTCGGCGCCACGTAGAAGCCGCGGCCGTCCCCGACCACGGGACGCTCCCCGCCGTACGCGATCCGCGCCCCCTCCTTCCGGCCCAGCTCCACGTACGACTCCACCCGGTCCCGGTGCGCCCCCGAGATCACCGGGCCGACCACCGTGCCCCGCTCCCCCGGATCACCCACCTTCATGAAGGCCAGGTAGCCCGTCAGCTTCTCCACCAGCTCCGCGTACACCGACCGGTGGACGATCACCCGCGTCGGCGCCGTGCAGATCTGGCCGGAGTAGAAGGAGAACGTCGTCCCGATGCCCAGCACCGCCGCGTCGAGGTCCGCGTCCTCCAGGACCACCGCCGCACCCTTCCCGCCCAGCTCCATCAACTGCCGCTTCATGCTCCGCCCGCACACCTCGGCGATGCGCCGCCCGACGCCCGTGGAGCCGGTGAAGGACACCATGTCCACGTACGGGGAGTCCACCGCCGCCTCGCCGACCTCCACCGAGGCGCCCGAGACCACGTTCACCACCCCGGCCGGCACCCCCGCCTCGTGCAGCGCCTCGGCCATCTTGAACACCGACAGCGGATCCTGCGGGGCCGGCTTGACCACCACCGTGTTCCCCATCGCCAGGGCCGGGGCCACCTTGCCCGCCGGGTTCGCCCACGGGTTGTTGTACGAGGTGATGCACGTGACCACCCCGACCGGCTGGCGCACCTCCAGCGCGCCCAGCACGCTCGCCCGCCCCATCGGGCCCGCCTCGGTCACCTGCGGCGGCAGCCCGCGCTCCACCGGCTCCAGCGCGCCGCGCGCGTACCGCCGGAAGCGGGACACCCCGACGCCCACCTGCATCCCGCGCGCGATGCCCGTCGGCGCGCCCGTCTCGGCCCGCGCCAGCGCCGCCCACGGTTCGAACTCCCGCTGCATGACGTCCGCGGCCCGGTCCAGGATCGCCGCCCGCTCCTGCGGCGCCGTACGGGACCAGCCCTCGAAGGCCTCGGCGGCCGCCCGGGCCGCCTCCTCCACCTGCGCCCGGGAGGCCTCGGGGGCCAGCCCGACCACGGACTCGTCCGCCGGGTTCACCACCTCGTAGTGGCCGCCGTCCGGCTCCACCCACTCGCCGCCGACGTAGAGCCGCTGCGCCGCGCCACCGCTCATCGGGTGCTCACCGTCCTCGTGTCCCGGCCCGAACGGAGCACGGTCCCCGGGACCGCCCCCGTCACCTCGTCGTCGCGGATGGTCTCCACACCGTTGACCCGTACCGAGACGATCCCGATGGCACGGGCGTCCAGGCGCGGGCTGTTCCCCGGCAGGTCGTGCACGAGCGTCGCCGGCCCGGCCTCGATCCGCTCCGGGTCGAAGAGCACCAGGTCCGCGTGGAAGCCCTCGGCGATCCGGCCGCGCCCGCGCAGCCCGAACAGCTGCGCCGGGTCGTCCGTCAGCATCTTCACGGCCCGTTCGAGGGGGACCAGCCTGCGGCCGCGCAGACAGTCCCCGAGGAACCGGGTCGTGTACGGGGCCCCGCACATCCGGTCCAGGTGCGCGCCGGCGTCGGAGCCGCCCAGCATGACGTCCTCGTGCCGCCAGGTCTCGGCGCGCAGCGCCCAGCTCGCCGGGTCGTTGTCGGTGGGCATCGGCCACAGCACGGTGCGCAGCTCGTCGTTGGCGCAGATCTCCACCAGGCACTGGAAGGCGTCCTGGCCGCGCTCGGCGGCGATGTCGCGCACGACCCGGCCCGAGAGGCCCTCGTTCTCCTTGCTGTAGGTGTCCCCGATGACGTAGCGGCCGAAGTCGGCCAGGCGGCGGAAGACCCCGGCCTCCTTGCTGTCGGCGCGGCGGAGCATCACGGCGCGGACGTCCGGGTCGCGGAGCCGGTCGATCCGCTCGGGGACGGGGAGGGCGAGGACCTCGCCCCAGCCGGGGATGAGGTTGAGGGCGCAGAAGGTGCCGAGGGACATGTTCATCGGGGTGAGGATCGGCATCGTGAGCGCCACGATCCGGCCCCCGGCCGCGCGGGCGCGCTCGCTGGCGAGCAGCTGGCGCGGGACGCGTTCGGGGACGGCGGCGTCGATGGTGAGGACGTTCCAGTTCAGGGGCCGGCCCGCGGTGGCGCTCATCTGCACGAAGAGGTCGATCTCGGCGTCGGAGAACCGGTCGAGGCAGCCCGCGACGATGGCCTCCAGCTGGGTGCCCTCGTGCTCGGCGACGGCCGCGCAGAGGGCGAGCAGCTCGGCGGGCTCCGCGTGGCGGGAGGCGACGGGGGCGCCGGAGCCGTCGGTGTGCGTGGAGGACTGGGTGGTGGACAGCCCCCAGGCACCCGCGTCCATGGCCTCGTGGAGGAGGCCGACCATCTGCCGGAGCTGTTCGGGGGTGGGCCGGCCGCCGACCGCGGCCTCGCCCATGACGTGCCGGCGCAGGGCGCAGTGGCCGACCATGAAACCGGCGTTGACGGCGATGCGGCCTTCGAGGGCGTCGAGGTACTCGCCGAAGGTGGACCAGGTCCAGTCGACGCCTTCCTCCAGGGCGGCGAGGGCCATCCCCTCGACCTTGCTCATCATGCGCCGCGTGTAGTCGGCGTCCTCGGGGCGGGCGGGGTTGAGGGGGGCCAGGGTGAAGCCGCAGTTGCCGCCCGCGACGGTGGTGACGCCGTGGTTCATGGAGGGGGTGGCGTACGGGTCCCAGAACAGCTGGGCGTCGTAGTGGGTGTGGGGGTCGATGAAGCCGGGGGTCAGGACGAGCCCGGTCGCGTCCTCGCTCGTACGGGCCGCCTCGGTGACGGTGCCGGGGGCGGCCACGGTGACGATGCGGCCGTCGCGGAGGCCGACGTCCGCGAGGCGCGGGGGCGTGCCGGTCCCGTCGACGACGGTCGCTCCGCGGATGAGGTGGTCGAGCATGACGGTTCCCCTCCTGGGTGGTGGTGGTCCGCGTCGGGCCGGAGCGGGCGGCGGGCCGCCGCCGGCCGCTCCGGCCCTCGGCGATGCCCTGCCGGGACGGCGGTCCGGGAAGACGCCGCCCCGGCGGGGGTCTGTCGGGGCCCGGGGGCGGCCGGGCCCCGGAGGGTCACGCCGACTGGCGGAAGCGGGTCGTGCGGTGGACCGGGTCCGTGTCGATGTGGGGGATGACGTGTTCGCCGATCAGCTTGATCGTGGTCAGCGTGTCCTCCTTCGACACCCCCGTCGGCAGGCCGAAGGACAGCTGGTCCGCGCCCGCCTGCTCCCAGCGCTTGCACTGGGCCCGCACCTCCGACGGGTCGCCGCAGATGAGGAGTTCCTCCGCGATGAGGAGCTCGATGATCTCCGCGTTGTACTCGGGGAGGGTCTCCGGCCACTGCGGGATCGCCTCGGGGCGCGGGAAGGTGTCGTGGTAGCGGAAGACCAGCGACTGGAAGCGGTTCATGTTCGCGTTGACCGCGATCTCCACGGCCTTCTCGTGGGTCTCGGCACAGATCGCCGTCGAGGTGACCATGACGTTGTCGTTGACGAAGGCGCCGATGGCCTTCGCCTCCCGGATCGCCGTCTTGTACTGGTCGAGGACCCACTCCATGTCCGAGACCTTCTGGACGCTGAAGCCGAGGACGCCGAGGCCCTTCTTCGCCGCCATCGCGTACGAGGAGGGGGAGCCGGCCGCGTACCACATGGCCGGGTGGGCCTTGCCGTACGGCTTGGGGAAGACCTTGCGCGGCGGCAGCGACCAGTGCTTGCCCTGGAACCCCTCGTACTCCTCCTGGAGGAACATCTTGGGGAACTCCGCGATGGTCTCCTCCCAGATCTCCTTGGTGTGGTTCATGTCCGTGATGCCGGGCATGAAGCCGAGGATCTCGTGGCTGCCGGCGCCGCGTCCGGTGCCGAACTCGAAGCGGCCCTTGGAGAGGTGGTCGAGCATGGTGACCTTCTCGGCCACCTTCACCGGGTGGTTGACCGGGGCGAGGGGGTTGAAGATGCCCGAGCCGAGGTGGATCCGCTCGGTCGCGGCGGCGAGGTAGCCGAGGAAGACCTCGTTCGCCGAGAGGTGCGAGTACTCCTCCAGGAAGTGGTGCTCGGAGGCCCAGGCGTACTTGAAGCCGGACTGGTCGGCCTGGATGACGTACTCGGTCTCCTCCAGCAGCGCCTTGTGCTCCGCCTCGGGATCGACCTTGGACCGCGCCTGGGGCACGTATCCCTGCACGAAGAGCCCGAATTCCAAGGGGGTCACCGTCCTTAGGTTTCTGACATGTCGTCAGATTTGATGGGTCCGACTGTTCCACCGCGGGCCGGGACCGTCAATACCCGTACCTGACGGTCCATCAGAAACTGTCAGAGGATGCTCACCCCGGCCATCCAGCCCCCGTCGACGACGAACGGCTGGCCGGTGATGTACGAGGAGTCGTCGCCGGTCAGGAAGAGGGCCAGGCGCGCGATCTCCTCCGGCCGCCCGACCCGCCCCAGCGGGACCACCCGCTTGTACAGCTCCGCCATCGCGTCCCGGGCCTCGTCCGTGATCCCCGCCGGGTCCAGGAGCCCGGGGTTGGCCATCGGGGTGTCCACCGCCCCCGGGCACATGGCGTTGACCCGGATGTTCCTCGCGGCCAGCTCCAGCGCGGCGACCCGGGTCAGGCCCAGGATCGCCGCCTTGGTCGCCGCGTACGCGCCCACGTACGCCATGCCCGTCAGCCCCGTGTAGGAGGAGGTGTTGACGATGGTCCCGCCGCCCGCCGCCCCGATCTCGGGGGCGAGCGTCTTGATCCCGAGGAAGGCGCCGACCTGGTTGACCTCGATCACCTGGCGGAACTCCTCCAGCGGGGTCGCGGTCAGCTCGTTGAAGCGCAGGATCCCCGCGTTGTTCACCAGGCCGCTGACCGGGCCGAAGGCCTCCTTCGCGACGGCCACCGCGGCCGCCCAGTCCTCCTCCCGGCTCACGTCCAGCCGTACGTACCGCGCGCGGTCCCCGCCGATGTCCTCGGCGACGGCGGCGCCCTGCTCGTCCAGTACGTCGCCCAGCACCACCCGCGCGCCCTCGGCGGCGAAGAGGCGGGCCTCCTGCTCGCCCTGGCCGCGCGCCGCACCGGTGATCAGGACTACGCGCCCGTCCAGCTTGCCCATGGCCACTACACCCTTCAGTCGTTGAGGAGGGGGGCCACCTCGGCCCCGAAAGCGGTGATCTGGTCGGTCAGTTCGGCGCGGTCGCGGCTGCGGAAGCGGACCTGGATCTGGTCCACGCCCAGCGCCCGGTACTCCCGCAGCGACTCCGCGAGCGCTTCCGCCTTGCCGGTCAGGGCCCGGCGGCCGGTGTCCCACGCGGGCTCGCCGACGTAGAGGGCCTCGGTGATCGCGCCGAACTCGACGGGGCCGGGAACCCCGGCCGCCGCGCGCAGCTCCTTGATCCGGGCGATCTGCGCCGGGAGCTTCCCGCGGGGGTCGCCCTGCGGGAGCCAGCCGTCGCCGCGCTCGGCGGCCCGGCGGACGGCGGCGGGCGAGGACCCGCCGACCCAGACGGGGATCCGCTCCTGGGCGGGCCGCGGGAGCTGGCCGAGGTCCCGGAAGGAGAACCGTTCCCCCTCGAACTCGGGGAACTCCTCGGGGCCGAGGGCCGCGCGCAGGGCGTCGAGGGTCTCGTCGAGCAGGGCGCCCCGGCGGGGGAAGTCCGCGCCGACGGCCTCGAACTCCTCCTGGACGTGCCCGGCGCCCACCCCGAGGATCAGGCGGCCGCCGCTGAGGTGGTCGAGGGTCGCGTACTGCTTGGCGGTGACGAGCGGGTGGCGCAGCCCGACGACCGCGACGTGGCTCAGCAGCCGGACGCGCTCGGTGATCCCGGCCAGGAAGGCCAGGGTGGCGACCGGGTCGTACCAGATGGTGCTCATGGGGCCGGCGAGGCGGCGCGGGATCGCCACGTGGTCGCAGGTGGCGAGGTACCCGAAGCCCGCCCGGTCGGCGGCGCGGGCCACCTCGGCGAGGTCGGCGGCGCCGGCCGAGGCCTCCCAGGGTTCCGCGTAGAGGGTGCTCTGCGACTGGACGGGGAGCTGCATCCCGTACGCCAGCCGGCCTTCCGGAAACACGCGTGCCATGGCGGGCCCGCCTCGCCTTCGTCTGCCGGGTGCGTCGTGCGCCGGCGCGGCGCGCCGGTGCCGGCCATCGTCGTAGCTGACGGACCGTCAGGCAAGAGGCGGGGGCGATCCGCACGGTCCGGCCGCACGGTCCGGCCGCACGCGCCGACCGCCGGCGCCGACCGCCGGCGCCCCGCCGCACGCGCCGTTCCGCGCGCGGCCTCCAGCGCCTAGGGTGCGGCGCGTGGAACTGATGCTCACCCTCGTCAGCGGACTCGCCTGGACCGTCGTGTACGTGGAGGCGATCCGCGTCGGGCTGCGGGACCGGACGTACGCGATGCCCGTCGCCGCGCTCGCGCTCAACCTCGCCTGGGAGACCACCTACGCCGTGGACGAGTTCCGCACCGGCGTCTCCGCGCAGGGCGTGGTCAACGTGGTGTGGGCGCTCGCCGACCTCGTGATCGTGTACACCTACCTGCGCTTCGGGCGCGCCGAACTGCCCGGCTTCGTGACCCGGCCGCTGTTCGCCGCCTGGAACGTGCTCCTGTTCGCCACCGCGTTCGCCGTGCAGTGGCTCTTCCTGGCCCAGTTCGGGACGCACGACGCCACCCGCTACTCGGCGTTCCTCCAGAACCTGCTGATGTCCGGGCTGTTCATCGCCTTCTTCGTCGCCCGGCGCGGTCCGCGCGGGCAGTCCCTGCTCATCGCCGTCGCCAAATGGCTCGGCACGCTCGCCCCGACCGTGCTGTTCGGGGTGCTGGAGGGGTCCGGCTTCGTCCTGGGACTGGGCGTGCTGTGCAGCGTGTTCGACGTCGTCTACATCGGCCTGCTGCTCAGAAGCCGGCCGGCCCCATCGCGATGACCGGGTGCGCCGCCGGGTCCAGGGTCTCCAGAAGCTTGCGCATCGCCTCCTTCGGCAGGCCGACGCAGCCCTGCGAGGGGCCGTCGTGGTCCACGTGGAGCCAGATGTTGCCGCCCTTGCGCTCGCCGTCCGGCTTGGCCGGGTCCAGCGGGGACACGCCCTGGCGGCGGTTGTAGTCGATCGCCACGACGTAGTCGAAGGAGCCCGCCAGGGACTCCCCGTTGACCCCGCGGCCGGAGGCCACGAAGGCCGCGTCCCGGTCGTACGGGAGCTTCGTACCGGGCGGCGCGGGCAGCCGCCCGCCCGCGTCGCTGAGGGAGAACACCCCCTGCGGGGAGGTCAGGTCCCCGTACTCGCGCTCGGTGGACCAGCCCTTGGCGCCGTTGCGGGCGGGCCAGTGCCCGGCCGCCGTCCAGTCGGCGCCCGCCGCGGCCCGCGTGTAGAAGGTGACGTCCGACTCCGAGGAGTCCTTCGCCCGGCCGGTGACCAGCACCAGCTGCCGGCTCTCGGCGGGGATCCGGGCGCGGGCCGCGTCGCTGAGCGAGGCCGGCAGCCCGTGGCGGGCGTCGGGGCGGTGCGCGTCGCGCGCGGCCCGGTCGGGGGTCTGCGGGCGGGAGTCCGAACGGGCCGGCGGCGGCACGGGCGCCCCCGGCTGCTCGTGGAGGGCCTGCACCCAGCCGGCACCGAAGGCCAGCAGACCGAAGGCGGCGACGGCGGTCAGCGCCCGCGGCCTGCGGGCGGCCGAACGGGAGCGCGTCCGGGTACGGCCGCGGGAACTGGAGCGGGCTCGGGCGTGCTTGCTCATTGACCCGACCGTACAGGAGGCGATCTTCGTTCCCGCCGAACGGGCGCCGCGCGGGCGCCGCGCGGCTACCCCGGGCGGGCCACGGACCCCGCGCCGGACCCGGCCGCGCGCCCCGCCGCGGACCCGGCCGCGCGCCCCGCCGCGCGCCGCGCCGCGGACCCCGCCGTGCGCCCCGCCGTCGGCTCCGCCGGGAAGCGGACGCGGACCGTCAGGCCGCCGTCCGGTGCCGGGTTGGCCTCGGCCAGCAGCCGCGCCCCGTGCGCCCGCGCGATCGAGGCGACGATCGACAGGCCCAGCCCCGCCCCCTCCCCCGCGGTGTGGCGGCGCTCGGCGCGGCGGCGGAACGGCTCCAGCAGCCGCGGCACCTCCCCCGGACCGATCACCGGCCCGGTGTTCGACACCGTCAGCACCCCCGACGGGGAGGTCCGCACGCGCAGCCGGCCGCCCGGCCGGTTGTGCCGCACCGCGTTGGCCAGCAGGTTGCGCACCAGGTGGCCGAGCAGGGTCCCGTCGCCGCTCACCGTCAGCGGCGCCAGTTCCCGTACGACGGCCACTCCGGCGTCCGCCGCACCGTCCGCGACCGCCGCCGACTCGGCCCGCACCAGTGCCGCCAGGTCCACCGGCCGCGCCGACTCCAGGCCCTCCTCGGAGACGGCCAGCAGCAGCAGCGACTCCACCAGGTGCTCGCTGGAGTCGGCCACCGCGATGAGCCGCTCCCGGATCCGGGCCACCTTCGCCGGGTCCGGCTCCCCGGCCAGCCCGATCTCGGCGGCGGCCCGCTGGACGGCCAGCGGGGTGCGCAGCTCGTGGGCGGCGTTGGCCGCGAAGCGGCGCTGCGCTCCCACGAGGTCCTCCATCCGGTCGAGCATCCCGTCGAAGGTGTCGGCGAGCCGCTTGAGCTCACCGGGCGGGGCCTGGAGGGCGATCCGTTCGTGCAGGTTCGCCCCGGACAGGCGGCGGGCCGTCTCGGTGATCACCCCGACGGGGCGCAGCACGCGGCCGGCCATCCACCAGGCGAGCCAGGCCGACAGGACGGCGAAGAGGGCGAGGGCCACGAGCGAGACGAGGGTCAGCTCGTGCAGGGCCGCCCCGGAGGCGGCGGTGGTCAGGTTGCGGGTGACGCGCCACTGCTCGACCTGCTCGGCGGTGGGGGCGGTGCCCGGCGGGAGCCTGTGGGCGGGCTCGAAGACCTTCTCCCCGGCGGCGGGATCGCGGCCCTCGGCCGGGACGCCGCCGGGCAGGACGGTGGTGACGGCCCCGTTGACGCGGGAGTACAGGCCCCGGCGCAGGAGCAGGTTGACCAGTGCGACGAGGCCGCCGCCCGCGAGGAGCAGCAGGGAGCCGTAGAGCGCGGTGAGACGGGCGCGCTCGGAGTGGAGCACCGCTCTCATCGCGGACCGGTGCTTCCTGCGCGGGGCGGTGCTTCCCCCGCGGCGATCCGGTAGCCCGCTCCCGGCACCGTCTCGATCAGCGGCGGCTCGCCGAGCTTGGCGCGCAGCTTGCTGAGGGTGACCCGGACGGCGTTGGTGCTGTAGGCGGTGTCCTGCTCCCACACCTGCTCGATCAGGTCGTCGCTGCTCAGTACCGCCCCCTCCGCCCGCAGCAGCGCCTCCAGCACGGCGAACTCCTTGCGCGAGAGCGCGAGGCGGTGTCCGTCGCGGGCGGCGGAGCGCCGCGCGGTGTCCAGGGCGAGCCCGGCGCGTTCCAGCACCGGCGGCAGGGCCGGACGGGTGCGCCGGCCCAGGGCCAGGACGCGGGCGAGGAGCTCGTCGTAGGCGAAGGGCTTGGTGAGGTAGTCGTCGGCGCCCAGGCCGAGGCCCTCCACCCGGTCCCGTACGGTCCCGGAGGCGGTCAGCATCAGCACCCGGGTCAGCAGCCGCTCGCGCACCACCTGGCGGCAGACCTCGTCTCCGTGGAGTCCGGGCAGGTCCCGGTCGAGGACGAGGACGTCGTACTCGCCCAGGCGCAGGCGGCGCAGCGCCTCCAGGCCGTCGCCCGCCTCGTCGACGGCCAGCGCGTCGCGGCGCAGCCCCTCGGCGATCATCTCCCGGAGGAACTCCTCGTCCTCCACCACCAGTACTCGCATCCTCCCTCTCTACAGGAGGAGGACATTTCGGCGTTGTAAGCGATCCGCGAGAGGGAAGCGAAACCGCCTCCTCCCGCACGCTCGGGCCCATGAAGCGATCCCTGACCATGACCACGGCGGCCGTCCTGACCGGCCTCACCCTCTTCGTCACGGCCTGCGCGAACAGCGGGACGTCGGACGGGAAGGAGGGGAAGGAGGGCAACGGGACCGGGACCGGGACCGGCTCCGCGAGCGGCGGGTCCGGCGGGTCCGGCGGGTCCGGCACGGGCGCCGACGCCGACAAGGCCCTGAAGGTGCGCAAGTGCCTGCGCGAACACGGCATCGACGCCCCGGACCCGGAGCCCGGCCAGGACCCGCGCGGCATGACCCTCGGCGGGGGCGCCGACCCGCAGAAGACGGAGGAGGCCATGAAGGCCTGCGGGCTCCAGGCTCCCGGGTCCGGCAAGGAGCCCACGCAGGAGCAGAAGGACAAGGAGCTGCGCTGGGTCAGGTGCATGCGCGAGAACGGCGTGGACCTCAAGGACCCCGAGTACAACGGCGGCGCCAAGAGCGCGACCGAGATCCCCAAGGGGCAGGAGAAGGCCTTCGAGGCGGCCCAGAAGAAGTGCGAAGCGGCCTGATGGCGCGGCGCGGCAGGTGGCTGGTGGCCGCCCTGGCGGTGGTGCTGGCCGTCTCGGGCGGCGGGTACGTCCTCCTCGACCGGCCCGCGCGGGACGACGGGCGCCGGCAGCACGCCGACGGCCTTCCCCCGGCCACGGACGAGGTCCGGCGCGGGGACCTGAGCTCGGGCAGCCAGGTGGACGGCACCCTCGGGTACGCGGGCGAACGCAAGCTGAGCACGTCCGGGCCGGGCGTCCTGACCTGGGCCGCGGCCGAGGGCTCGGCCGTGGAGCGGGACGGGAGGCTCTACGAGGTCAACGGCAGGGCGGTGCGCCTGATGTACGGGACCGTGCCGATGTACCGGCCGCTGAAGGCGGGGGACAAGGGCGAGGACGTCAAGCAGCTCAAGCGGAACCTGGTGGCCCTCGGCCACGGGGCCGGTCTGGACGCTTCGGACGGGACCTTCACGCAGGGCACGGCGGCGGCGGTGAAGCGCTGGCAGAAGGCGCACAAGGAGAAGGAGACGGGCGAGGTCGCCAGGGAGGACATCGCCTTCGCCCCGGGCCCGCAGCGGGTCAAGCGGGGCGACGCGGCGGTCGGTGACGAGCCGGGGCCGGGCAAGCCCGTGCTGACCGTGACGGGCACCGAGCGGATCGTCCGCTTCCAGCTGGACGCGGCGAAGGCCGGCTCGGCGAAGACCGGCGACAAGGTGACGGTCCGCCTCCCGGGCGGCACCGGCGCGAGCGGAAAGATCGACTCGGTGGGCAGCACCGCGGCCCCCGACGACCAGAACGGCGGCCCCGGCGGGGGAGGTGGCGGCGGCGGGGGAGGTGGCGGCGGCGGGGGAGGTGGCGGCGGCGGGGGAGGTGGCGGCGGTGACAAGAAGGCCAAGGTCGAGGTGATCGTCGTCTTCGACAGCCCCGGCGACGTCAAGGGCCCCGACCAGTCCCCGGTGTCGGTGTCCCTGACCGGCGAGACCCGTACCGGCGTGCTGTCCGTACCGGTGGGCGCGCTGCTGGCGCTGTCCGGTGGCGGCTTCGGCGTCCAGGTCGTGGAGAACGGCCGGGCGCGCGACGTGAAGGTGGAGCTGGGCATGTTCGGCAACGGCCGGGTCGAGGTGACCGGCGGCGACCTCAAGGAGGGCATGCGGGTGGGGGTGCCGAAGATATGACGGACCACGCCGTCCGCCACGGGCCTCCCGTCGTCGAACTGGCCGGGGTCACCAAGGAGTACCCCGGCGGGGTCACGGCCCTGCGCGGGGTGGACCTCACCGTCCTGAGCGGGGAACTCCTCGCCATCGTCGGCCCGTCGGGCTCCGGCAAGTCCACCCTGCTGCACGTCGTCGGCACCCTGGACCGGCCCACCTCGGGCCGCGTCGCCATCGCGGGGCACGACGTGGCGGCCCTGTCCGACCGGGCCCTGTCGGCGCTGCGCTCGCGCCACGTCGGCTTCGTCTTCCAGTCCTTCCACCTGGTCCCGGGCCTCAGCGCGCGGGCGAACGTCGCCGAGGGACTGCTGTACTCCGGACTCCCGCGCGCCGAGCGAGGGCGCCGGGCGGAGCGGGCCCTGGCACGGGTCGGCCTCGGCGACCGGATGGACCACCGGCCGCACGAGCTGTCGGGCGGGCAGAAACAGCGGGTGGCCATCGCCCGCGCGGTGGCGGGCGAACCGGACCTGCTGCTGGCCGACGAGCCGACGGGGGCCCTGGACACGGCTTCGGGGCGGTCGGTGATGGAACTGCTGCACGAGCTGAACGAGGACGGGGCCACCATCGCCGTGATCACCCACGACCAGGAGATCGCCGCCGCCCTGCCCCGCCGGGTCCGCATCCGCGACGGCGAGGTCGTCGCGGACGCCCGGAACCCGGAGGCCGGGGCCGCCGGGACGGAGGCCGGGTGATGGGGCGCCGTTCGAGGGGCCGCACCCGGCTCACGCCCCCCAGGCTCACCCCCCGCGACGTCCTGCACGCCGGTTCGGCGGGGCTGCGCTCGCGCCCGACGCGGGTCTTCCTCTCCGCCCTCGGGATCGCCATCGGCATCGCGACGATGATCGCGGTGGTCGGGATCTCCTCGTCCAGCCAGGCCAAGCTCCTGCGGGAGCTGGACCGGCTGGGCACGAACATGCTGGTGGCCACCCCCGGCCAGTCCATGTTCTCGGGGCAGGACACGAAGCTGCCCCCGGAGGCCCCGGGCATGATCTCCCGCATCGACGGGGTCGAGTCGGTCGGTACGACGGGGGACGTGGCGCAGTCCGTCCGCCGGTCGGAGAACATCCCGGCCGGGGAGACGGGCGGGATCGCCCTCAAGGCCGTCAAGGACGACCTCCTCGGCACGCTGCGGGCGGGCGTGCGCAGCGGGACCTGGCTGAACGCCGCCAACGGCCGCTACCCCTCGGTGGTGCTCGGGCACGTCTCGGCGCAGCGCCTGGGCATCACGCAGCCGGGGCAGCAGGTCTTCATCGGAGGCCGCTACTTCACGGTGGTCGGGATCCTGGAGCCGGTCCCGCTGGCCCCGGAGGTCGAACGCTCGGCCCTGATCGGCTGGGAGGCGGCGACGGGGCTGCTGGGCTTCGACGGTCACCCGACCGCGGTCTACGAACGCTCCGCGGACGACCGGGTCGCGGAGGTCCGCGGGCTCATCGCCCGGAGCGCGAACCCCCGGACGCCGGGCGCGGTCTCGGTGACCGACCCCTCGGCGGCGCTCCAGGCGAAGGCGGCCACCGAGGGGGCGTTCAGCACGCTGCTGCTCGGGCTGGGCGGGATCGCGCTCCTGGTGGGCGGGGTCGGCGTCGCCAACACCATGATCATCTCGGTGCTGGAACGCCGCCACGAGATCGGGCTGCGCCGCTCGCTCGGTGCCACCAAGGGGCAGATCCGGATCCAGTTCGTCACCGAGTCGCTGCTGCTGTCCGGACTCGGCGGCCTGGCGGGGATCGCACTGGGCGGCGCCGCGACGGGGATCTACGCCCGGGCGGCCGACCTCCCCTGGGTGGTCCCCCCGTGGGCGGTCACGGGCGGCTTCGCGGCCACCCTGGCCATCGGCACCCTGGCGGGCCTCTACCCGGCGGTCAGGGCGGCCCGCCTCTCCCCGACGCTGGCGCTCCAGGCGGCGTAGGGGGGCGGGGAGGGGAGGAGCCGCATAAACGATACGGCGGGCGCGCCGGTCGCATGATCAGACGGCAAATGCCACCTGATCAGGGGAAATGATGGCCGGAACGGCCTTCCCGGGGGCGCGGGGCGATCTACTGGACGGGCCGGCCGCACGGGGGTGCGGCCGACCGAACAGGAGGATCTGTCATGCGGAAGTCCGCGACCGTGCTCGCCGCCCTCGCCTTCGCCCTCGCGGGAGCATCGCCCGCCAACGCCGCGGTGGACAGCCAGTGCGGTCGGTACATCTGCGTCATGACGGCGCACCACAACCGGTTCGTGCAGGACATCACCGTCCAGACCCGCGACGGCAACCCCGGCGTCCTGCGCGCCTACTGGGGGGAGTTCCGTTCGGGGCGGGTCACCGCCGCCTCCCACCGCTGGAACGTCGGCTACGAACAGGCCGGAGCCAAGCTCGTCTGCGGCGGCCTGGAGCGCGACGGCCGCACCATCGAGGACGGCATCTGCGTCACCATCTGAATTCCTGGCGCGGGCGGGGCGGGTGGGGCGGGACCGGCCCGTCCCGCCGGTCACACCGGTCCAGCCGGGTCCCGCCGAGCCCGCCGACCCCTCCCGCCCGCAGGGGCCCGGACGTACCCTGAACTGATGAGAACTCCTCGTCAGGCAGCGCGCATTGTCGTCCTCTCCCCCAGCGGATCGGTGTTCCTGTTCCGGGAGAACAACAGCGAAGTCGGCATCCACTGGCTGCCGCCGGGCGGCGGGATCGATCCCGGCGAGAGCCCGGAGGAGTGCGTGCGGCGCGAGTTGCGCGAGGAGACCGGGTGGACCGACCTGGAGCCGCAGCGGCTGCTGTGCACCTGGGAGCACGACTTCACCCACCAGGGCGTCCCGGTCCGCCAGCACGAGCACATCTACGTCACCACGGGCCCCCGTCGCGAACCGCGGCTCGAAGCCCCCGACATCCACTGGCAGTGGCTCTCCCAGCAGCGCCTCGCCACCCTCGGCGAACCCCTCTGGCCCCCGCGCCTGCCCCAGCTCCTCGCCGGCACCCCGGCCGAACCGGTCCACCTGGGGCTCGTGACGTAACCCCGGGCGGGGAGGGTCCGCGCAGCCGGCCGCCCCCGCATTCCGCCCGGATCACCCGGACCGGCGGCGGGTGTCCGTGAGGGTGTAGCCACCCGCGGTCGTACCGGCGTCGGCGGGCCCGGCCGCGCAGGGCGCCAACTCGGGCGCACCGGCCGGGGGCGGCGCCGTGATCCCGATCCGGGTCTCCCCGGTCCCCGGCGCGGCGACGTGGAAACTCACCCCCATCCGGGCGGGCGGCGTACCGTGCAGGAACTCCTCCCAGTCCGGTCCGGCGTCGACGAGCCTGCCCGTCACGGCCACGTCGGCGCCGTCGACGCGTACGCAGTCGACCCGGAAGTCACCCCAGTTGAAGCCCGGCCGCGGCCCGTCGGAGCCGTCGGAGGGGCCGCCCATGAAGTGCTGGATGCGGAACGTCCCCCAGGAGCGCGCCGCCACGGCCGGATCGCGGCCGTCGAAAGAGCCGTGCGCGTCGACGAGGATCCGGACGTCGTCCCGCGGATCCCCGTACGCCATACGGGCCCAGCCGCGGATGCCGGCGAAGGCGGTGGCTGAGGCCGCTGGGGCGGGGGCGGCTGCGGCGGTCGTGGCGGCCGCGGCGGTGGCCGTCGGCGCGGCCGCCGCTACGGCCAGGGCGAGGACGAGCGGAACGGTACGGCGCGGGGTCGACTCGATCACGGTGGTTTCCCCTCCGGAAGCGGTGGTGCGGTCGCCTCCGATCCTGTCGGGCCGCCGCTCCCCCGCCATCGCGCCCGGGAGCGACCCACCCTCCCCCGGTTGGGGGAGGAAGGGTCAGCGGGGGGGGAGCGTGGGGGTGGTCAGCGTGGGGGTGGTCAGCGCTTGGCGGTGGCCTTCGCGTAGAGCTGCGCCGCGTAGTCGCCGAGGACGGTGCTCGTGGACACGTCGTCCGTGTCCCCGCCCGTCAGGATGCCGATGATCTTCCCGTCGCGGCCGATCCAGGCGCTGCCGCTGGTGCCGCCCGGGAAGTCGGAGCAGTCGAAGCGCTGTTCCGTCGGGCTGAGGCGGACGGAGACGGCCGTGCAGGTGCGGGGAACCTTGCGGTCGGCGGGGTAGCCCGTCACCGTGACCTCCTCGCCCGCGCGGCCGGAGGTGTCCAGGGGGGCGCCGCCTATGACGTCCTCGATGTTGCGGCCCTTGGCGTCGGGGGCCACGCGGGCGAAGGCGAGGTCGTAGTCGTCGTCCGTGCCGTCCGCCCAGCGCTCGTCCTCGTAGACCTGCTCTATCTTCCAGGTCCCGTACGGGGCCACGCCGTTCGCGTACGCGGGCGCGAAGACCGCACCGCCGTCGCGGGTCTGCTCGCCCTCCATGAGGCAGTGACCGGCGGTGATCAGCAGGTTCTTGCCGGGGCTGCGGACGACGGTGGCGGTGCAGAAGTGATCGCCGTCCAGGCCGCCCGTGAACAGGGCGCCGGTGAAGGCGGCGGGCCCGCCCGGCTTGGGGGTCACGGCGGCCGGCGGCGGCGAGGCGAGCTGGGGCTTGGAGGCCTTGGACCGCGACTGCCCGGTGGGCGAGCCGGACGGGGTGGCCGACTTGGCGCGCACGGGGGCGTCGGCCCCGTCGGGCGGCGGCACCAGCTCGGCCACCGCGGCGGAGGCGCCCAAGGCAGCCACCGCACACAGCACCGCCGTCACCACGGTCCGCTTGTCCACCGCCATGATCCCTCCCGCTTCGCCCTCGCGAAGCATGCCCCGGAGGCGGGGCGAGGTGCAAGGGGAGAGGGTGGGGCGGGGGCGGAGTCGGGGGACAGCGGGACTTGACCTGGTCCGTGTCAGGGAGGGTTTGGGGGTTTCCCGTCAGTCTCATCGTCCTTCCGCGTCGGGCCGGGCTGTCAAGGGCGCTCCTTCGTCGCGTCGCTTCGCGATGGCCTTCGGCCACCCTTGACAGCCCGTCCCGCCACGGAATGCCAAAGACTGCCGGGAAACCCCCAAAAGAACGGTCACGGGGGAAGTGAGGGAGGGGCGGGTGGCTCAGTGATGCGAGACCCGTCTCCGCCCGGTCCCGCATTTCCGGCCCCGAATAGCCATCGGCCCCAGGCCCGGGGCAGCCCAGACCACCCGACAGGACGACCAGAGCGTCCAACGAACCTCACGGGCGCGTCGGATCGCTACGCGCTTCTCTCGGCATGGCGTCCGGCGGCCGTCTGGGGCCGGACACAAGCCGCCCACGGCCGGGAGTCCCTCACGCGAGCGCGGGCTGTTTGTCAGTTCTTCGTCGTCGGGGTCTGACGAACGAGGTCGAAGAGGAGTTGGGCGGCCACTGCTGCTCCGTCGGCCTGGAACGCGGCGGCCACGGCTGTGGCGCGGGCGCTGGTGTCGGGAGTGAGGGCGGTCTTGAGTGCGGCGGACAGGGACTCGACCGTGGGGGTCGGGCCTTCGTGGGCGGCGCCTATGCCCAGGTCGGCCACGCGGGCGGCGAAGTAGGGCTGGTCGGCCCCCTGGGGCACGATCACCTGGGGGGTACCGGACCAGGTGGCGGTGGCCGTCGTGCCCGCGCCGCCGTGGTGCACGACGGCGGCCGTGCGGCGGAACAGGGCCTGGTGGTTGGCCTCGCCGACGACGAAGCAGTCGTCCTGGTCGTCGATCAGGGCCAGGTCGGCCCAGCCGCGGGAGAGGACCGCGCGGCGGCCCTGCGCGCGGATGGCCTCGATGGCGACGCGTGCGACGTCCTGCGGATCGCGCATGGGGATGCTTCCGAAGCCCACGTAGACCGGCGGCGCACCGGCGTCCAGGAACTCCACCAGGTCAGCGGGCAGCGGGCGTTCGTCCGGGAGGACCCAGGCACCGGTCTGCACGACATGGAGATCGGCCGGCTGCACCCACGGGGCCAGGGTCGGGTCGGTGGCCAGCCACGGCCGGTCGGTGAAGACGTGGTCACGGACGTTGTCCAGTACCGGCAGGCCGATCGACGCCCGGTGGGTGTTGATCGCCTCCCCGAACACCTCCTGCGCGTCCCGGGCGTCCTGCTCCCACAGCGCGACGTTGTCCGTCACATCCGGCGCGAGCGGACGTCCCGGGCGTGCCATCGGCTGATGGTGCGGGGACGGCAGGCTCACCGGCTGGTAGCTGGCGTAGACGTAGGGGATGCCCAGCTTCTCGGAGACGGCCTTCACGCCGGCCACGGCCGGCACCAGGCCGGTCGCCACCAGTACGTCGCACCCCTCGGCAGCGGCCCTGGCCTGCTCATAGAAGGCGGCGACCAGCGCGGCCGCCCGCTTCGGTACCCCTCCCGGCGACGGCGGCGTCTTCCCGGTCACCAAGTCGCGCACCGACTGTCCGGTCGGGGTCATCTCCACACCGATCGTCGCCAGCCGCTTCGCGAACTCCTCGTCCGGCGGTGCGCACACCCGCACCTCCGCACCGAGTTCCAGCAACCGCACCGCGAGTCCCACGAGCGGCTCGACTCCCCCGCGCGAATCGTACGCAGACAACAACACACGCATTCGTGACGCCCATTTCCCTTGACTGTGGCTGAGGTTGGCGATTCTGCGGCATGCCGGGGGCCTTGCCGCAATCCCCCCTGCCCGCTATACCTTGAGAGTGGAAAGGCGTGACCACTCCCCCTTTCCCCCGGACTTCCCCTCTCCCCCGGCCGGCTCATGCCCAGCCCCAGACGGCCGCCGGACGCCAAGCCGTGCGAAGCGCGTAGCGATCCGATGCGCCTGTCCGGCCCGTTGAACGCTCTGATCGCCGTGTCGGGCGGTCTGGGTCGCCCCGGGCCTGGGGCCGATGAAGTATCGGTCCGGCTTTGGGGGACTGGGCGGAGACGGCTCGCACATCTCTGGGACGCCCGCCCCTCCTCCTCTTCCCCCGTGACCGTTCTTTTGGGGGTTTCCCGGCAGTCTTTGGCATTCCGTGGCGGGACGGGCTGTCAAGGGTGGCCGAAGGCCATCGCGAAGCGACGCGACGAAGGAGCGCCCTTGACAGCCCGGCCCGACGCGGAAGGACGATGAGACTGACGGGAAACCCCCAAACCCTCCCTGACACGGACCAGGTCGAGTACCGCCGCTTCCCGCCCCCGCCCCGCCCCCAACCCCCTTTACAACCCCCCGCTTTCGCGTATGCTCCCCCTCGACGCCAAAACAGTATCCGGGGGAAACAGTAATGATCGGGATCATCGCCGCCGCCACCGCCGCCTCCTTCGCCGCGCCCGTCGCGGGGCTCTTCGCCCATCGGGCCGTGCGGCGGGCCGGACACGCGCGGCTGATGCGGATCGGGACGCCGAACGGCATCGACGAGCAGGGCCTCGTCCGGATCGGCGGGATTGAGCAGTGGATCTCGGTGCGCGGCGAGGACCGCGCCAACCCCGTCCTGCTGGAGATCCACGGCGGCCCGGGCGCGGCCAACTCCCCCTACGGGGCCCGCACCCGGTCCTGGGAGAAGCACTTCACCCTGGTGCGCTGGGACATGCGCGGCGCCGGGCTGACCTTCGCGCACGGCGGGCCGGAGGGCCAGGGGGAGATCACCTTCGAGCGGGTCTACGAGGACGCCGTCGAGGTCACCCGGCACGTCCTGGCGCGGCTGGGCGTGGAGCGGGTGGTGCTGATGCCGAACTCCTTCGGCACGGTCTTCGGCCTGCGGCTGGCCCGCAACCACCCCGAGCTGTACTCCGCGTACGTCGGCACCGACCAGAACATCCAGGAGGCGGGCCGGGACACCTCCGCCTACGACGCCACCCTGGAGCGACTGCGGACCGCGGGGAAGGCCAAGGACGTGGCCACGGTCGAAGCGATGGGGTGCGACCCCCGCCGGTGGACCCCGGCGCAGCGGTCCTCGTACGACAAGCTGTGTGCGGGCAGCGACCCGCTGACGCTGGACACGGTGAAGAAGGTGATCGTGGGCTCGCTGTGGCTGTCGCCGCTGTACTCGCTCGGGCGGGTGAAGGCCTACTTCAAGGGCCAGGGCTTCTCGGAGCCCCTCACCGAGGGGACGGGCGGCTTCGACGACTTCGCCGACGGGACCCGTTTCGAGGTGCCGTTCTTCGTCTTCCAGGGCGAGCGGGACGTGATCACGCCGGCCGCCCGCGCCCGGCTGTTCTTCGACGCGGTCGAGGCGCCGGTGAAGGCGTTCGAGCTGATCGGGGACGCGAGCCACTTCGCGGCGCTGCGCCGCCCGGAGCGGTTCCTGGAGCTGCTGCTCCAGCACGTCCGCCCGGTGGTGACGGCCGGGCGGAACGTCACGGCCTGAGCGGCCGACCCGCGGGTCAGTCCGCCGTGCCCGGGGGTACGACCCAGCGCGTCGGCTGGCCCGTGACCTTGGCGATCATGTCGTAGTCGCCGTCGTAGTGCAGCACGGTCGCCTCGTGGCGCTCCGCGGTCGCCGCGATGATCAGGTCCGGAAGGGACACCGCTTTCCAGTTGCCCGCCACGATGAGCTGCTCCTGGACCTCCAGGGCCCGGTCCCACGCCTCGTCCGGGGTCGAGAGCCACGCGAAGGCCCCCAGCCCCGCGCGGACCCGGTCGGCGTCCGACTTGGAGCGGGCGCTGTAGAGCACCTCCAGCTCCACCGCGCCGCACACGGCGAGTACACCTGCCGTGTGCAGCGGATTGACGACGGCGCGCACGGCCGGCTTGGGATAGCGCGCGAGGGCTGACTTGTCGATCAGGAAGTGCCTGGTCATGCCGCCCTGTCCTGGACGTGCCCACCCTCGGCCGCGAGCAGCTCGACCGGGCCCGTCAGGTCCGGCAGTCCACCCTCGGCGAGCCAGTTCAGGAACTCTTCCCTCTTGCGCCGGTTGACGGCGTCCCGAAGGGCCGCGTTGACGGTGGCGACCTTCGTCTTCGTTCCGAAGAGCTCGGCGGCCTCCGCCAGCAGGGCGTCGTCCACGTCGATCACGGTTCTGGCCATGGGAAACCTCCTCAGCGCGGCGCGACCCGCCCGGGCCACACTTAAACGATATCAAGATCACCGTCAAGAGATATCGTTTCTGCAGCCAAGGCAACGGCCCCCGCCCCTACGCCCCCGCCCAGAGCCCCTCCCCCGTGAGCCCCAGCAGGTCGATCGCGTTGCCGCGCACGATGCGTTCGACCACGTCCGGCGCCAGGTGGCCCATCTGGGACTCGCCCACCTCCCGGGACTTCGGCCAGGTGGAGTCCGAGTGGGGGTAGTCGGTCTCGTAGAGGACGTTGGCGACGCCGATGGCGTCCAGGTTCCGCAGGCCGAACGCGTCGTCGAAGAAGCAGCCGAAGACGTGCTCGGCGAAGAGCTCCGACGGCGGGCGGTGGACCTTGTCGGCGACGCCGCCCCAGCCCCGGTTCTCCTCCCAGACCACGTTCGCGCGTTCCAGGATGTACGGGATCCAGCCGATCTGGCCCTCCGCGTACATGATCCTCAGGTTCGGGAAGCGCTCGAACTTTCCGCTCATCAGCCAGTCGACCATCGAGAAGCAGCAGTTGGCGAAGGTGATGGTGGACCCCACGGCCGGCGGGGCGTCCGCCGAGGTGGAGGGCATCCGCGACGAGGAGCCGATGTGCATGGCGATGACCGTGCCGGTCTCGTCACAGGCCTGGAGGAAGGGGTCCCAGTCGTCGGTGTGGATCGACGGCAGCCCCAGGTGCGGCGGTATCTCGGAGAACGCGACCGCCCGGACCCCGCGCGCCGCGTTGCGGCGGACCTCGGCGGCGGCCAGGCGGGCGTCCCAGAGGGGGACGAGGGTGAGCGGGATGAGCCGGCCCCGCGCCTCGGGGCCGCACCACTCCTCCACCATCCAGTCGTTGTAGGCCCGTACCCCGAGGAGTCCGAGCTCGCGGTCCTTGGCCTCGGTGAAGGTCTGGCCGCAGAAGCGCGGGAAGGTGGGGAAGCACAGGGCGGACTGGACGTGGTTGACGTCCATGTCGGCGAGGCGGTCGGGAACCGAGAAGGAGCCCGGGCGCATCTGCTCGTAGGTGATGACTTCCAGTTTGATCTCGTCGCGGTCGTACCCGACCGCGGTGTCGAGGCGGGTGAGCGGCCGGTGCAGGTCCTCGTACACCCACCAGTCGCCGATCGGGCCGTCGTCCCCCTTGGCCCCCATCACGGGGGCGAACTTCCCGCCGAGGAAGGTCATTTCCTTGAGGGGGGCCCGGACGATCCGGGGCCCGGTGTCGCGGTACTTCGACGGGAGCCGGTCCCGCCAGACGTGAGGGGGCTCCACCGTGTGGTCGTCCACCGAGATGATCTTCGGGAAGGTCTCCATGCCCTCCACGGTAGCGTTGATCTGACGAACCGTCAGCTATCTGTCCCACACTCGCCGTTGTGACGAGGAGTGACCGCCTCCGCTGCGGGCTGACGTGTGCGTGCAAGACAGGGCAGACTGACCCTTAAACCGACGGAAGGCAGGGGGGACGACAGATGGACGGCATACCGGCCATCCCGCACCAGCGGAACCACCCCGAGGCAGCCCGGTCCCGGAACTCCGCAGACGCGCCCGCAGCCCCCGAGCCCCCGGCCCCTCCCGAGACCCCGGCCCAGGCCCCCGCGGCCCCGGCCGCCGCGGAGCCCCCGCACGCCCCGGGGGCCCCGGAGCCCTCCCCCGCCGACAACCGGTTCGCCGTCCTCGGCCCCATCCGGGCCTGGCGCGGCCCCGAGGCCCTGCCCTCCGGCAGCCCCCAGCAGCGCGCCCTGCTCGCCGTACTGCTGCTGCGCGACGGCCGCACCGCGACCGCCCCCGAGCTGATCGACGCCATCTGGGGCGAGGACCCGCCCCCGCAGGCCCTGGCCACCATCCGCACGTACGCCTCCCGGCTGCGCAAGGTGCTCCACCCCGGGCTGCTCGTCAGCGACGCCGGCGGCTACGCGATCCGGCTGCGCCACCAGGAGGCCCTCGACCTCGGCATCGCCCGCAGCCTCGCCGCCGACGCCGAGGCGGCCCGCTCCGCCGGCGACCGCGCCCTGGCCCGCACCCTCCTCGCCCGCGCCCTGGACCTCTGGGACGGCGAACCCCTCGCCGGGGTCCCCGGCCCGCACGCCGACACCGAGCGGACCCGGCTCGCCGAATGGCGCCTCCAGCTCCTGGAGACCCGCCTCGACCTGGACCTGGAGGTCGGCCACCACGCCGAGGCCGTCTCCGAGCTCACCGCCCTCACCGCCGCCCACCCGCTGCGCGAACGGCTCCGCGAGCTGCTGATGCTCGCCCTGTACCGCAGCGGCCGCCAGGCCGAGGCCCTCGCCGTGTACGCCGACACCCGCCGCCTCCTCGCCGACGAACTCGGCGTCGACCCTCGGCCCGAACTCTCCGCCCTCCAGCAGCGCATCCTGAACGCGGACGCCGAGCTCGCCCGCGCCGAGGCCCCCGTCACCACCGCCGCCCCCGCACCCGTAAGGCCCGCGCAATTGCCCGCCACCGTCCCGGACTTCACCGGCCGCGCCCCCTTCGTCAGCGAGCTCGGGGAGATCCTCGCCGGTGCGGAGGGCCAGGTCATGGCCGTCTCGGCGCTCGCGGGCATAGGCGGTGTCGGCAAGACCACCCTCGCCGTGCACGTCGCGCACGCCGCCCGGCCCCACTTCCCCGACGGCCAGCTCTACGCCGACCTCCAGGGCACCGACCCCCGCCCCGCGCAGCCCGAGGCCGTCCTCGGCTCCTTCCTGCGCGCCCTCGGCATCCCCGACAGCTCCATCCCCGATTCCGCCGCGGACCGGGCCGCCCTCTACCGCACGGTCCTCGACGGCCGCCGCGTCCTGGTGCTGCTCGACAACGCCCGCGACGCCGCCCAGGTCCGCCCGCTGCTGCCCGGCACCGCGGGCTGCGCCGCCCTCGTCACCAGCCGGGTCCGGATGTCGGGCCTCGCCGGGGCCCATCTCGTCGACCTCGACGTGATGAGCCCCGAGGAGGCCCTGCAGCTGTTCACCCGCATCGTCGGCGCCGAACGGGTCGGCGCCGAACGCCAGGCCGCCCTCGACGTCGTCGGCGCCTGCGGGTTCCTGCCGCTCGCCATCCGCATCGCCGCCTCCCGGCTGGCCGCCCGCCGCACCTGGACCGTCTCCGTCCTCGCCGCCAAACTCGCCGACGAACGCCGCCGCCTCGACGAGCTCCAGGCCGGAGACCTCGCCGTCAAGGCCACCTTCGAGCTGGGCTACGGCCAGCTGGAGCCCGCCCAGCAGCGCGCCTTCCGCCTCCTCGGCCTCGCCGACGGCCCCGACATCTCGCTCTGCGCCGCGGCCGCGGTCCTCGACCTGCCCGAGCACGACACCGAGGACCTCCTCGAAGCTTTAGTCGACTGCTCCCTGCTCGAATCGGCCGCGCCCGGCCGCTACCGCTTCCACGACCTCGTCCGCCTCTACGCGCGTGCCTGCGCCGAACGCGACGAGCAGCCCGCCCGGGGGCAGGACGCCGCCCTCGACCGGCTCCTCGACTTCTACCTCGCCACCGCCTCCCGGGTGTACGCCGTCGAGCGCCCCGGCGACCGGCTTCCGGCCCACCTCTCCCCCACCCGCCACCCCGGCCTGGTCCTGACCGAGCCCCGCGCCGCCCTGGACTGGCTGTTCGCCGAGGCCGACCCGCTGCTGGCCTGCGTACGGCAGGCGGCCGGGCGGCCCGCCGCGCTGCGCCGGGCCGTGGACCTGCTGTGGGCGGCCAAGGACCTCGCCGAGTCGGGCGCCAACTCCAAGCAGTACGAGTCCGCCGCCCTGACCCTGCGCGAGGCCGCGCGGTCGGCGAAGGACCCGCGGGCCGAGGGCCGCGCCCGAACCGCGCTCACCATGGTCCACCTCGTCGCGGGCCGCTTCACCGAGGGCGACGAGGAGGCCCGCCAGGCCATGGACCTGGCCCGCGAGGCCGGTGACCCGCTGCCCAGCTGCTGGGCGCCCAACGACCGCGGGATCATCGCCCTCTACCAGGGCCGCTACCGCGACGGCGAGCGCTACCTGCTGGAGGCCATCGAGAACTTCCGGGCCGACGCGAACTTCATCGGCGAGGCCAGCGCCCTGTGCAACCTCTCCCGGATCCACGTCGAACTGGGCCGCCTGCCCAGCGCCATCGACCTGGCGCAGCAGGGCATCGCCATCTACGACCGGATGGGCCTGACCCTGCGCCTGGCCAACGGCCGCTACGCGCTGGGCATCGCGCTGACCCAGGCCGGACGGCTGCGCGAGGCGCTGATCCAGCTCGGGGAGGCGCTGTCGCTGTTCCACGACAACCGCCAGCCGCTGTGGGAGGGCGTGACCCACTTCCGGCTCGCCGAGGCGCACCTGGCGGCCCGGCGGCCGACCCTGGCCGCCAAGCACGCCGAGCAGGCGATCGCGCTGCGCGGGATCGGCGGGGAGTGGCGCCGGGCGACGGTGCTGACGGTACTGGGCAAGGCGCTGCGGCGGCTGGGCCAGCCGGACCGGGCGCAGGCCTGCTGGCGGGACGCGGAGACGGTGTTCACGCAGCTGGGCTCGTCCGAACTGGCCGAGGTACAGGCTCTGTTGGCGGCGGAGCTGGCCGCCTGACGGGTGCCGGTCCGGGGCCGGGAACGGACCCGGGCCGGATGGACGGCCGCGTTCATCGTTCGTTTATCGCCACGCGCCACGATGGATCCATCGACTCGGCGCGTCGGGGGGACGCCCGGGCCGGCTGGAGGACCACCCGTTCGGCGGTCCGCGGGGGAATCGCCGAACGGGCCCGACTCATCCATCAGGAGATCCGATGACGACGAACGAGAACAGCCTGCCGCTCGACGGCGACATCAGACCGCTCGACAACCACGCTTCGGGCGTCGAGATCAATCCGCTGGATCCGCTCGACCCTCCGGCCCCGAAGCAGCCGGGCGAGAAGCCGCTCGACAACCACGCCTCGGGCGAGGACATCGTGACGATGGACAACCACGCGTCCGGCTCCCTCCCGTAACACCAGCGGCCTTCGGGCAGTACGGCACGACGTACGGGGGAGACGTACGGGGGAGACGTACGGGGGACCCGCGGGCGGGCGTACAGGGGGAACGTACGGGGGCCGCTCGCGGGAAGTACGGGGGAAGTACGGGGGAAGTACGGGGGAAGTACGGGGGAAGTACGGGGGGGGACGTACGGGGGATCCTCCCCCGGGGGAACGTACGGGGGACGTACGGGGGACCCACGGGGGAAGACGTACGGGGGATCTGCACGGGGGAACGGCGGCCGCGGTGGCCAGGAGGGGGACCACCGCGGCCGCCGCACGCCCATGTCCGGGCCGGGGCGTCCCTGAAACCGGTCCCCACCGGACCGCCGGTGACTACGCTGGCACCGTGTTCACCTCCCAGGGCCCGAGCCTGCGCGAACTGGCCGTCCAGGCCCTCTCCTCCGTCGAGCACGGCTACGACCTGCTCGCCCCGAAGTTCGACCGCACCCCGTTCCGCACCCCGGACCGGATGCTCGACGCCGTCGAGGAGACCCTCGCCCAGCGGGAGGGGTCCTTCTCCGACGGCCTCGACCTGTGCTGCGGCACCGGTGCGGGCCTGCCGATGCTGCGCCGCCTGTGCCGGGAGCGGGTCACGGGGGTCGACCTCAGCACGGGCATGCTCGCCGAGGCCGCGCGGCAGCACCCCGAGGGGGTGGACCTCCTGCGGGGCGACGCGCTGGCGCTGCCGGAGGCGCTCACGGACTCGTACGACCTGGCGGTGAGCTTCGGGGCCTTTGGGCACTTCCTGCCGGCCGAGCGGCCCGCCCTCTTCGCGAACGTGCACCGGGCGCTGCGGCCCGGCGGGGTCTTCGCCTTCCCCGTGGGCGCCCCGATCCCGCTCTCCTCGCCCCTGGGGTGGGCGGTGGCCGGGTTCGACGCGGCGATGCGGGTGCGCAACGCCGTGTGGCGGCCGCCCTTCGTCATGTACTACCGCACCTTCCCGCTGGGCCCCGTCCGCGCGGACCTGGCGGCAGCGGGCTTCGGCGTGGAGACGGTCCCGCTGGAGCACTTCGGGTACCGGGAGGACGGCAGCCCGCGCTGGCGGCTGCTGCTGGCCCGCAAGTCCGGCCCGGCCGGCTGATCACCGGATCCGGTCGAAGGCGAGCCGGACCCGCTCCTGGTCGGTGACGTCGCTGCCGTCGCGCAGCCGGGCCGTGTCGTTGCCGGACAGGGCCCGCCCGTAGATCCGTACGTCGTCCAGGGCGCCCGCGTAGAAGGCCTTGTAGTCGGGCTGCGTGCCGAGGTGGATCGTGAAGGCTCCGGTGGGCCGGAAGTCGGGCCGGCCGGGGCCCAGCGGCGCGGTGGCGGCCGGTCCGCCGTCCACGGCCAGTTCGAGGCGGTCGCCCCGGCGCTGGAAGACCACGTGGTGCCAGGCGTCGTCGTCGGTCCGCCGCGCGGCGGTGACGGAGACGGGCCCCGTCCCGTCGTTGACGGTGGCTTCGAGGCGGCCGGTCTCCGGGTCGGCCTCGATGCGGAACTGCTTGGCGGCCGGGCCCTGGCCGTAGGCCCACAGCAGCGGCTGGCGCAGGCCGCTCTCCCGGTCCTGGCCGCGGGTCTTGTACTTGACCCAGGTGGCGACGGCGAAGTCCCCGTCGCCCACGCGCAGTGCGTCGGGGCAGTCGGTCAGGCGCAGGAAGTCGTCCTTGCCGTCGAAGCGCATGGTCTTGCCGCCGTCGGGCCGGTTGCCGAGGCGGGGCGCGCCGTGGACGATGGCGTCGTGGTGGCCGGCGCTGGTGTCGGCGGTGCGCCGGGGGGTGAGGTCCTCCGCGGCGGCGCGCAGTTCCTGGGGGCCGAAGGCGGTGAACTTGATGTAGCCGTGCGGGGTGCCGTTGGCGGTCTCGTAGAGCATGCCGATCCGGCCGCCGGGCAGGACGGCCATGTCGGAGTAGCCGGCGCGTTCGCGCAGGACGACGGCGCCGTTGGCGGACCAGGTGCGTCCGCCGTCCTCGGAGGTGCGCACGGCCAGGGTCCAGCGGTCGGAGAACTCGGCGCCGGGGCGGCTGGGTGCCGACAGCAGGAGGGGGCCGCCGGGCAGTTGGAGGAGGGATCCGGAGGCGGGCGGCGCGATCAGGCCGGTGACGGGCTGGAAGCCGGGGGCGGGGAAGGCCGGGGCGGCGGCGTCGTCGACGAGGGCGGCGATGCGGTGGTCGTCGGTGCCGCAGGTTGCGGTGGAGCGGGCGTTGACGTAGATCCTGCCGTCGGGGAGCTGGGTGAGGGCGGGCTCGTTGGGGGCGGGGGTGCCCTCGGGGGCGCCCCAGCGGGCGCCGGCCTGCCAGGTGAGGCCGCCGTCGTCGCTGTAGAGGAGCTGGGCCCCCGATTCGTTGGACTCGGTGCGGTAGTCGGCGCCGACGACGAGCCGGCCGGGGCGGTCGGGGCGGGTGGGGGTGAGCTGGATGCCGTGCCCGGGGCCGACCGAGACCCAGGCCCAGTCGGCGCCCTTGAGCTGGGGCTGCGGGTTGGGTTCGGTGCTCCAGTGGACGCCGTCGTCGGTGCTGTGGGCCAGGCGCAGTTCGCGGGGGCCGCGGACGCGGTTGCCCGCGGCGTCGGGGGCCCAGGTGCTGTAGGCGTAGAGGAGGGAGATCCGGCCGGAGGCGGAGTCGACGACCGGGGCGGGGTTGCCGTAGGCGCCGGGGTCACCGGTGCCGCGGATGACCTCCATCGGGCCCCAGGTGCGGCCCTCGTCGGTGGAGCGCTTCATGACGAGGTCGATGTCGCCGATGTCGTTGCAACTCGCGGTGCGGGCCTCGGCGATGGCCAGCAGGGTGCCGTCCTTGGTGGTGGTGAGGGTGGGGATGCGGTAGCAGTCGTAGCCCTCGGTGAAGGCGTTGAAGGGCGCGGACACGGCGGCGGTCAGCCCGCGGCGTCCGCCGCCGCTGCCGTCGCCGTCCGGACCGTCCGGGGCGGCGGGCGGGTCGGGCAGGAGGGCCAGGAGCAGGACCACGGCAAGGGCGGCCGCGGCCCCGGCCACCGCCCACAGCCGGGCCCGGGCGCCTCCGGGGAATCGGACAACCGGCTGGTGCGAGCTCACCCGTGCAGGCTAACGCGGCCGGGACCAGCGCCGTTGCCCCGGGGACACCGGCCGCGCCGTTCTCCGTCACGGCCGGTTCACGGCAACGGCAGCCGAGTCGCCGTCTCCTACGCGGAACGGCGCCGGGACCTGAGCTCGGTCTTGAGGACCTTGCCGCTCGCATTGCGCGGGAGGTCCGCGACGAACTCCACCTCCCTCGGCACCTTGTAGTTGGCCATCTCCCGGCGGGACCAGGCGATCAGGTCGTCGGCGGTGAGGGTGGAGCCGGGGCGCCGCACGGCGTACGCCTTGCCGACCTCGCCGAGGCGGGGGTCGGGGACGCCGACGACGGCGACGTCGGCGACGTCCGGGTGCAGGCCGAGGAGCTGCTCGATCTCGGCGGGGTAGGCGTTGAAGCCGCCGACGATGAACATGTCCTTGATCCGGTCGGTGATGCGGAGGTTGCCGTCCGCGTCGAGGACGCCGACGTCGCCGGTGCGCAGCCAGCCGTCGGGGGTGATGGCGCCGGCGGTGGCGTCCGGGTCCTCGAAGTAGCCCCGCATCACGTGGTGTCCGCTGACCCAGATCTCGCCGGCGGTGCCGTCGGGCCGTGCGGTTCCGTCGGGGGCGGCGATCCGCAGGCGGGTGTCGGGGATGGCGCGTCCGGAGGTCTCCGAGACCACCTCGGCCGGGTCGCCGCGGCGGCACATGGTGACGATGCCGCTGGCCTCGGAGAGCCCGTAGGCGGTGAGCACGGTGGCGATGTGCAGTTCGGCGCGGAGCCGCTCGACGAGCTGGAGGGGGACGACCGCCGCCCCGGTGACGACCAGGCGCAGGGCCGACAGGTCGTGGTGGTCGCGCTGGGGGTGGTCGAGGAGGGACTGGTGGAGGGTGGGCGGCCCGGGGAGTACGGAGATCCGCTCGGCGGCGACGTTGGCGAGGACGGTGTCCACGTTGAAGACGGACTGCGGGACCATCGTGGCGCCGCGCATCAGGCAGGCGATGATCCCGGCCTTGTAGCCGAAGGTGTGGAAGAACGGGTTCACGATGAGGTAGCGGTCGCCCTCGCGCAGGCCGGCGAGTTCGCTCCAGACGGCGTAGCAGCGCAGGGTCTGGGCGTGGGTGATGACGGCGCCCTTGGGGCTGCCGGTGGTGCCGGAGGTGTAGATGATGTCGGAGGGGGCGTCGGACGGTATCGCCTCGGCGCGGGCGCGGACGGCCTCGGCGGGGACGGAGTCGCCGTCGGCGAGGAAGTCCTTCCAGGTGCGGAAGGACTCGGGGGCGTCGTCGGCGAGGACCACGACCTGTTCCAGGTGCGGCAGGCCGGGCAGGGGTCCGGTGCCGGGGCCTTCGGCGGCGGCGCGGCGCAGGGAGGCGACGTAGGAGGTGCCGAGGAAGGTGCCGGTGACGAAGAGCAGGCGGGCGCGGCTGCGCTGGAGCACGTAGGCGGCTTCGGCGCCCTTGAAGCGGGTGTTGAGGGGGACGAGCACCGCGCCCGCGCTGACGGCGCCGAGGGCGCAGACGATCCAGTCGAGGGTGTTGGGCGCCCAGACGGCGACGCGGTCGCCGGGTTCGACGCCGGCGGCGAGGCAGGCGGCGGCGGCGTGCTCGACCCGCTCGCCGAGCTGCCGGTAGTCGAGCCGCAGCCGCCCGTCGACGACGGCTTCCCGCTCACCGAAGCGGGCAGCGGCGTCCTGGACGAGCCCGGCGATGCTGCCCCACCGAAGATCCCCCCGGGGGTCGGGCACGTCGCCGCACCCCCCGGCCGCTGGTCCGGAACCGGCACCGGCGTCACCCGCGGCCGCGCCCCCGGCCGCCCCCGCGCCGGCGGCCGCCACTGCGGCTCCGGTCTCGCCCGTCACCGCGACCCCGGCCCCGGGTCCGGCCCCGACCCCGGCTTCAGCACCGGCACCGGCACCGGTTCCGCCCCGCCCGAACCCGTCCGCGTCCGCGACTTCGTTCATCGCCCGCCCCTCCCCGCGATCCCAGTAGCTGACTATCCGTCAGATTAGCTGTAGCCTTCGCGGCTGTCAGTACTGGCACACCCCGGAGGTGGCGATGGCGGCAACGCTCAAGGACGCTACGGCAATCGTCGGCATCGGCCAGACCGCCTTTGCCAAACAACTGCCCCAGTCCGAAAAGGAATTGGCCTGCCGCGCCATCCTCGCGGCGCTCGCCGACGCCGGCATCGCCCCCGCCGAGGTGGACGCCTTCGCCTCCTACACCATGGAGGAGACCGACGAGGTCGAGGTCGCCAAGGCGATAGGCGCCGGCGACGTCACCTTCTTCTCCAAGGTCGGCTACGGCGGCGGCGGCTCCTGCGCCACCGTCGGCCACCTCGCCGCCGCCGTCGCCACCGGCCAGGCCACCGTCGGCGTCGCCTGGCGCTCCCGCAAGCGCGGCTCCGGCCCCCGCCCCTGGAAGAACACCGCCGTCCAGCTCCCCACCCCCGGCCAGTGGACCCGCCCCTTCGGCCTGCTGCGCCCCGCCGACGAGATCGGCATGCTGGCCCGCCGCTACATGCACGAGTACGGCGCCACCCGCGACCACCTCTTCAACGTCGCGATGGCCTGCCGCAACCGGGCCAACGAGAACCCGGCCGCCATGATGTACGAGCGCCCGCTGACCCGCGAGATGTACATGACCTCCCGCATGATCAGCGACCCGCTCTGCCTCTTCGACAACTGCCTGGAGACGGACGGCGCCCTGGCCTGCGTGATCGTCTCCGCCGAGCGGGCCCGCGACTGCCGGCAGAAGCCCGTCTACGTGCACTCCGTCGCCCAGGGCCTGCCCGCCCAGCACCACGGGATGGTCAACTACTGGAACGACGACCCCCTCTCCGGCCCCGCCTGGACCGCCGCCCGCCACCTGTGGAAGCAGGCCGACTTCGGGCCGCAGGACGTGGACGTCGCCCAGATCTACGACGCCTTCACCCCCCTGATCCCGCTCTCCCTGGAGGGCTACGGCTTCTGCGGGCGCGGCGAGGGCGCGGCCTTCACCGAGGGCGGCGCCCTGGAGATGGGCGGCCGGCTCCCGATCAACACCGGCGGCGGCGGCCTCTCCGAGGCCTACGTGCACGGCTTCAACCTGATCAACGAGGGCGTCAAGCAGCTGCGCGGCATCTCCACCGCCCAGGTGCCGGACGCCGCGACCTGCCTGGTGACGGCGGGCGAGGGTGTCCCGACGTCCGCGATCCTGCTGCGAGCCTGAGGAGCCGACCATGACGACGACCGCGCCCGCCGACGGGCTGCTCCTGCCCGTCCCCGACGAGGACGGCGCCCCCTTCTGGGAGTACGCCGCCCGGGGCGAACTGCGGATCCAGGCCTGCGCCGCCTGTGGCCGCCTGCGGTTCCCGCCCCGCCCCTGCTGCCCGCACTGCCAGTCCTTCGAGAGCGAGTGGCGCCCGATGAGCGGGCGGGGCCGGATCTGGTCCTACGTACGGCCGCACCCCCCGCTGCTGCCCGCGTACGCCGCGCAGGCCCCGTACAACGTCATCCTCGTGGAGCTCGCCGAGGCCCCCCACATCCGGCTCGCCGGGAACCTGGTCACCTCCGCCGACGCCCCGCTGGACTCGGTGGACCCGGCCCGGCTGCGCATCGGGGCCAAGGTCCAGGTCGTCTTCGCCGAGACCGGCGGGGTGACCGTGCCGCGCTGGATCCTGGAGAAGGCGTGACGGTACGGGTGGAGCGGGAGAAGGAGGCCGGGGTCGCCGTCGTCACCCTGGACCGCGAGCACCGGCACAACGCCGTCGACCTCGACACCGCCGCCGAACTGAGCGCGGTGTGGCGGGAGTTCCGCTCGGACGAGGAGGTACGGGCGGTGGTGCTCACGGGCGCGGGGACGGCCGCGTTCTGCACCGGGATCGACCGCTCGGCGCGGGTTCCGCAGCCCGCCTCCCCGTACTCGGTGGACGACCCGCTGCTCACCATCGGGCCGAAGTCCTGCGACCTGTGGAAGCCGGTGATCGCCGCGGTCAACGGCATGGCCTGCGGCGGGGCCTTCTACCTGCTGGGCGAGGCGGAGTTCATCGTGTCCTCCACGGAGGCCACCTACTTCGACCCGCACACCTCCTACGGCATGGTCAGCGCCTACGAGGCCGTGTACATGGCGCAGCGCATGCCCTTCGGGGAGGTCGCCCGGATGTCCCTGATGGGCACGGCGGAACGGCTCTCCGCGCGGCGGGCCCACGAGATCGGCCTCGTCTCGGAGCTGGCGGAGCCGGGGGAACTGCTGGAGGCGGCGCTGCGGTCGGCGCGGACGCTGGCCGGGTTCCCGACGGAGGCCGTGCAGGGGACGGTACGGGCACTGTGGTCGGCGAAGCGGGCCGCGCTGGCGCAGGCCCTGGACCAGGCGCCGGCGCTGATCGCCCTGGGGAACCTGCCGCCGGAGCGGCAGCCCGAGCTCTTCGGGTCCCGGCGGGCGGGGGCGGGGTTCCGGCTGCGCTGATCAGGGGCGGGACGTGGCGGCGGCCTTGCCGGTGGCCTTCGGCCCGGGCTTCGGGGTGGACTTGGAGCCGGACCTGTCCGTGCCGGGCGCGGGGCTCGGCGTGGCGCCGGGGGTGGCGCTCGCGTCCGGGACCACGTGCACGGCGCTGATCCGGCACGCCGCCACGGCGTCGGCCCGGGCCCGGTTCTTCATGGCGATGACGGTCCTGCCGGTCCCGTGCGCCGGCAGGGCGATCCTGCCGGAGGTCGTCTCGATGACGGCGCCGCCCGCTTCCTCGCGGTACATGGACACCTCGAAGGTGGCGGCCCGGCCGAGGAGGGAGGTCACCTCGACGGTGGTGGACGGGTCGGTCACGTCACCGCAGGAGATCAGGGTGGTCGTGGCGGGGGGTCCGGTGGGCGAGGGCGAGGCGGCCGGGGTGGCGTCGGTGCCGCCGTAGCTCTTCTTGGTGGTCTTGCTGCTGCTCTTGCCGCTGCTCTTGGCCGTGCCGGAGCTCTTCGAGCTGGAGCAGCCGCCGCCGCTGCCGCTGCCGCTGCTCCCCCCATGGGTGGAGAACCCGGTCAGGCTCAGGACCACCACCGCGAGCACCGTGCCGAACCTGACGCGGCGTGCCGTTCCAGCCAGCATGACGTGGACCCTCCCCCTGAGACCGATGGCGGGTCACGCTATCAAGCCCGGCCCGCCCCGGTTCGAACGCCCGCCCGACGTATCGGCACACACCCACCCCACAACCGGAGCGCCCTTCTCCACTCTCTGCGCCACCAGCGAAGACGTACCCGAGAGGCACCTCCCCACCCCGGAAACCGTGGTTCCATCCCGGGACACCCGAACCCGGCGGCACCCGCACCACCCGCGTCCCTTCGGTGAGCACCGACCACCACGAGGAGCACGGCACCAGTGCGCACCATCGCCACCGAGATCACCATCGACGCGTCGCCCGAAGAGGTCTGGGCGACGCTGATCGACCTGCCCCGCTACTGCGTCTGGAACCCGTACATCCGCCAGGCCGTCGGCGAGGCCGTGCCCGGCACCCGGCTGGAGCTGATGGCGTACCCGGAGTCGGGGAAGCCGGCCACCTTCCGGCCGACCGTCCTGCTGGTCGCACGCAACGTCGAGTTCCGCTGGGCCCACCGCCTCCCGGTCCGCGGGCTCTTCGACCGCCTCCACTACTTCCGCCTCGCCGAGGGCCCGAACCGCACCACCCGCCTGGAACACGGCGAACGCTTCCGCGGCCTCCTCGTCCCCTTCCGCACCAAGACCCTGAACGCCACGGCCCGCAACCTCACAAGAATGAACGAGGCCCTCCGCACCCGCGTCGAATCGGCCCGCAGCACCCCGTAAAACGGCGACGGCTACGGCACCGTGGCCACGGCGAGCATGTGCGAGCTCGCGGCGAGCAGGTCGGGGTGGGGCTCGGCCAGACGCGCGGCGGTCAGGGCCGCGTCGAACAGCTTCGAGCCGGCCAGACCGTCCCCGCTGTGCTGTTCGGCCGCCTTCAGCGCGGCCCAGGCCGGGCCCTCGACGCCGTACACGACCGGCGTCCGGAGTCCGGCCTCGCGCATCTCCCCGTGCAGGCTCTCGCCGGTGTGGAAGTAGGCGCTGGTGAAGCCCTTGCGGCCCGCTTCGTGGATCCCGCTGACGAGGACGTCGGCGACGGCGTCCCGTACCGCGTCGATCGCCAGCCTGGTGGTGGCGACGTGCTCGAAGAGGGACGCGTAGCGGCCGATGGCGGCGGCCGCCACGGTCCCGCCCGGGCGGACGACGCGGGCGGCCTCGCGCAGTGCCCGGATCCGGTCGCCGTGGTCGATCAGGTGGTACAGCGGGCCCAGCACGAGCGCGACGTCGTAGGTGTCGTCATCGGCGGTCAGCGCACGGGCGTCGCCGATGACGCTGTGCAACCCTGCGGCCGTGGCCTCCTCGACGTGCCGCGGCACCGGGTCGACGAGGTCGACGGCGTACCCGTCCTCGACCAGCCACCGGGCGTGCGCGCCGGGGCCTGCCCCGATGTCGATGATCCGGGCTGGCGCGGCGGGGAGATGACGCCTCAGGAGTTCTTGGGTACGGACCATTTCGAGCACTCCGTCCGCACTGGTGCTCAGCCGGTCGGATTCGTCGATCGTCTCGCTGTAGAAGGCGATGATCTCTGGGCCAACGGAGTAGGGAGGCATGTCCCGATTCTCGACGCTGGCCGCAAGGTGCGGTACCCCCTAGCCTGACCGGTCAACCGGTTGGCCCTTCGCATCGAGGAACGCACATGCCTCTTCTGAAGTACGAACACATCGCGGAAAGCCTGCGACGCAGGGTCGCTGACGGCGAGTTCGGTCCCGGGGACCTCCTCCCGTCCAGCCGTGACCTGTGCGAGCAGTGGGCGGTCTCGCGGGCGACGGCCATCAAGGCCATGGAGGTGTTGCGAGCCGATGGGCTCGTGGTGCCGCACCAGGGCCGCGGATTCGTCGTGACGCAGGCGCCGCTGGCCCGGCCGGCGGGAGGCCGGGGCACGGGAACCAGCCGGCTCCAGGGAGCCGCCCCGTACCGTCGGCTCGGTACGCCGGAGATGCTGGTGCCTCCGTCCCACGTCGCCGATGCCCTCGGTCTGGCGCCGGGCCTGCGGGCTCTGCACCGGGCCCGGCTGATCCTCGCCGAGGACGGCGGGCCGCATTCGCACGTGGCCGCCTGGTTCCCGCCGGAGATCGCGGACGCGTGCCCGCGCCTGCACCAGAACGGGCCGATCGCCGAAGGCACGACGCACTACGTACGCCGCACCACGGGCCGCCTGCCGGTCAGTGGGACCGATACGACATCGGTGCGCCTGGCGACGACCGCGGAGGCGGAACTCCTTCAGGTGAAACGCCCCTGCGCCGTCGCGGTGGTCCTGCACACCGCCCATGACGCAGCCGGAGGGGTCCTGGTCTGCGAGGAAGGCGTCACCCCGGAGGGCCTGTGGGAGCGCACGGACAACTATGCGATGGGCCAGGGGGGGGTGACTGGACCGGTCCACCGGTCCAATCTCTCGATGCACGCATAAACCCCCGCGACCGCGCCAACGGTCCGGGGGCATGGCCAGCGCTTCGAAGGAGCGTCAGCATGGAGAATTTTATCGGTTTACCGGTGGGTCACGTCGAAGTGGTACGACGATGGCGGCGCGAGACGCGGTGCGTACCGCTGGCACGTGCCGAGCTCCGCAAGGCCCTGGCCGCCTGGGGACTCTCCGAGCTGGAGGGGGACGCGCTGCTGGTGGCGTCCGAGCTGCTCACCAACGCGGTTCGGCACGCCGCCACACCCCGGGACCGGGAGATCGAGACCCGGTACGTGCGGCGGAGCGACGGAGTGCGCATCGAGGTCCACGACGCGTGCGCCGGACAGCCGCAGGCCAGGCCGCCGGAGCCCGACGCGGACGGCGGGCGCGGGCTGTTTCTGGTGGAGGCCATCGCCGACCGCTGGGCCGTCGCGGCCCGCGGGGGTCCCGGCAAGCAGGTCTGGGCCGAGCTGTCCGTGAAGGGACGGTGACCTCGACCGGATGCCGGGAGGGCTGCAGCGCTCCCTGAAACGGCGACGGCCCCGGCCCCCGGTGAGGGGGGCGGGGCCGGGCGGGAAGGAGGGGTCAGGCGGCGTCGACGACGCCGGAGGACGCGATCTCGACCTTGCCCTTGGGGGCGCCGGACTGGGAGCCCAGGGCCTCGATCTGGTCGACCAGGGCCTGGCCCTCGACGACCTCGCCGAAGACAACGTGCTTGCCGTCCAGCCACGGGGTGACGACGGTGGTGATGAAGAACTGCGAGCCGTTGGTGTTGCGGCCGGCGTTCGCCATCGACAGCAGGTACGGGCGGTCGTGCTTCAGGTTGAAGTTCTCGTCGGCGAACTTCTCGCCGTAGATGCTCTTGCCACCGGTGCCGTTGTGGTTGGTGAAGTCACCGCCCTGCAGCATGAACTGCGGGATGATGCGGTGGAAGCCGGAGCCGGCGTAGCCGAAGCCGTTCTGGCCGGTGGCCAGCTCGCGGAAGTTGCGCGCGGTCTGCGGGACGACATCGTCGAACAGGTTGAAGACGATGCGGCCGGCCGGGGCGCCGTTGATGTTGATGTCGAAGAAGACGTTGCTCATGGGGTCCATCCTGTCACTCCTGGTGCCGTGCGCTACCTGGAGGGGGGCGGGTCGCCTTACGCGCACCGCGTAAGGCGACCCCGCCGGACCCGCCGGAGCTCAGGAGGACGTACGGGTGCCCGTGCCCTTCGCCGCGTCCAGGGCGTACACGCAGCGGTCCTTGCTGCACGCGTACACCACGCCCGCCTCCGCCACCGGCGCACCGGTGATCTCGCCGCCCGTGGCCAGCTTCCAGCGGAGCTGGCCGCCCGCCGCGTCCAGGGTGTAGAGGCAGTGGTCGGCGGAGCCGAAGTGGACCCGGCCGTCCGCGACCGCCGGGGAGCCGGTGATCTCGCCGCCCGCCGCGAACCGCCACTTCGGGGTGCCGGTGACCGCGTCGAGCGTGTACAGGGCGCTGCCCGCGCCGAGGTGCACGTTGCCCGCCGCGACCAGCACCGGGTCCGCGGCCGGGCGCGGCTCGGTGGCGATGCGCCAGCGGTCCTTGCCGGTGGCGGCGTCCAGGGCGTAGACGGTGCCCAGGTAGTCGGCGAGGTAGACCCCGCCGCCCGTGACGGCGGGGCCGGGGGCGAAGGCCGGGGGCGCCAGGAAGACGGCCGGGGCCTCGAAGTGCCAGCGGACCCGGCCGGAGGCCCGGTCGACGGACAGGACGCGGGTGCCGGCGCTGACGTAGACGTTGCCGTCGGGGGCCGGGGTGACGCGGACGGGGACGTTGCCGCAGGAGGCCGCGTCGCCGACCGGGTAGGACCAGGCCTCCTGGCCGGAGCGGGCGTCGAGGGCGCGCAGCCGGGCGTCCTGCCAGACGTAGACGGTGCCGTCCTTCAGGACGGGGGCCGCCTCCGGGGTCTCGAAGTCGGACTGCGCGCCGGTCAGCTCCCACAGCTTCTGGCCGTTGGAGGCCTCCCAGCCCTGTACGCCGCCGCCGCGCGTGGCGGTGATGACGGTGCCCCGCTCGGCGCGCAGGGCGTACACCCAGGCGTCGGTGGACAGCCGCCACCGCTCGGAGCCGTCGGTGGCGTCGAGCGCGTAGAGGGACGGCCCGTCGGAGGCGTGGATGCGGCCGTCGGCCACGGCCATGGACCAGGCGACGTCGCGCGTCTTGAACTGGCGGCGGCCGCTGCCGACGTCCAGGGCGTGCACCTCGAAGGAGGTGACGTAGAGCAGGTCACCCGCGACGGTGGGGGTGCCCCACACCTCGTTGGACATGCGGAAGCGCCACGGGCGCCAGCGGCCGCTGTCCGGGGACGGTCCGGGGGCCGGGACCGAGGCCGAGGAGACGGGCGCCTGCGCGGCGGCGGCCGGGGTACCGGCCGGCGGGCGGACCCAGCCGGTCGCGGAATCGGCGCCGGTGTGCCCGGCGGCGGAGGCGGCCGTGGCACGCGGGCCGGGCCCGATCGGAACCGGGGAACCGCCGACCAGGACGGGCGCGCCCGGCGCCGAGGAGGCGGCGACCGGGGCCATCGGCGGGCGGTCCGGGCGCGGCGGGAGCGCCTGCCCGGTGCGCGGGTCGACCCACGGGTCGGCGGCGCCGCGCGGCCGGCGGTGCGTGGCCCCCTCGGAAGCCGGCCCGGACTGCGGACCGGAAGCCGGCCCGGACCGCGGAGCCGACCGGGGCCCGGCCGGGGGCTGGGCCGGGACGACCGGCGCGGTGGCGGCCGTACGGTGGCCCGCGCGGCGGGCCTCGATCATCGCGACGGCCCGCTCCGGGAGCCACGCCGAGGCCGTGCCGCTCTCGTCGCCGCCCTCGAAGAGGTGCGGGGCCAGCTGCGCCTGGAGGTCGGCGGGGGTGGGACGCAAGGTGGCGTCCATCTGCATGCAGGAGTCGATGAGCGGCCGCAGCTCGTCGGGGAGGCCCTCCAGGTTGGGGCCCTCGCGCAGCAGCATGAACACCGTCTCGACGGGGTTGGCCCCGTGGTACGGCGGGTGCCCGGTCGCGGCGAAGACGAGGGTGGAGCCGAGGGAGAAGATGTCGCTGGCGCCCTTGACGCTGCGCGAGTCCTTCGCCTGCTCGGGCGACATGTAGGCGGGGGTGCCGACGGCCACGTTCGTCATGGTCAGGCGGGTGTTGGAGACCCCGCTCGCGATACCGAAGTCGATCACGCGCGGGCCGTCCTCGACGACGAGCACGTTGGAGGGCTTCAGGTCGCGGTGGCCCAGGCCCGCGCCGTGGATGGACTGGAGGGCCTCGGCGATGCCGGCCGCGAGCCACCGTACGGCCTGGGCGGGCATGGGCCCGCACTCGTTGACGATCTCCTCCAGGGAGGGCGCCGGGACGTACGCGGTGGCCAGCCACGGGACGGCGGCCCGCGGGTCGGCGTCCACGACGGCGGCCGTGTAGAAGCCGGAGACGGCGCGCGCCGCCTCCACCTCGCGGGTGAAGCGCACCCGGAACAGCTGGTCCTCGGCGAGCTCGGTGCGCACCGTCTTGATGGCCACCCTGCGGCCGGATGCCGACCGTGCGAGATAGACCAGCCCCATGCCGCCGGCGCCGAGCCGTCCCAGCACCTCGAAGGGGCCGATCCGTCTCGGGTCGTGCTGCGTCAGCTGCTCCACCACTCGCCTCCACACCTCCCCGTACGGGTCCCCTGCCGGACCCGCTCCACCTCACCGCGGGCGTGGCCCGCGGTCGCGCATGCCCGATTCTGTCAGGCCCGCGCCCGGTCCGGCCCCGGCTCCCGCCCCCGCCTTCACGCGCCGGTCTTCACCCGGGGCTCCGAGAGCAGTCCGAACACGGCTCCCTGATTGTCGGCGACGACCGCGATCCGCCCGTACGGCGTGTCGAACGGGTCGGCCGTGACGCGTCCGCCGAGCCGCTGGACGGTGGCGACGGACTGGTCGCAGTCGGGGACGGCGAAGTAGGCGAGGAAGTGCGCCGGCATGATCTCCGGGAACGCGTCGGTGATCAGGGTGCGGCCGAGGACGGCGGTGTCGGAGCCAGGGGCGGCGCCGGGCGGGGACCAGACGCGGTAGGCGATGCCGGTCTCGGGGTCGTCCTGGTCCTCGGGGACGTAGCCGAAGACCTTGGCGTAGAAGGCGTCGACGGCGTCCCGGGCCCGGGTGTAGACCTCGGACCAGCAGTACGTGTACGGCTCCTGCTGGGCGTCGAAGCCGTGGTGGGTGCCGGGCTGCCAGAGGCCGAAGACGGCGCCGCCGGGGTCGGCGGCCATCGCGGCGGTGCCGTAGGGGCCCACGGGCTGGGGGTCCATGACCATCTGGCCGCCGGCGGCGCGGATGCGCTGGGCGCAGGCGTAGGCGTCGGTGGTGTACAGGTACACGCCCCAGACGGTGGGCATGCGGCCGTCGGGCTTGGGGGCGAGGGCGGCGACGTTGCGGCCGCGGCTGTAGGCCTGGGTGTAGTGGCCGTACGCGGGTCCCGCGCTGTCGGCGAAGGTCCACCCGAAGAGCTCACCGTAGAACCGCTTGCCCGCCTCGACGTCGGGGAGCGAGGCGTCGACCCAGCAGGGCGAGCCTTCCGCGAATGCGGCCATGGGGCGGATTCCCTTCCGTTGCCGGGATCGTACTGTTTTCGTGCGTATCAGACATGATCCGCACGAAAACTTGTCCACAGCCTGTTGATAAGACTATTCGGGGGATACGCCACGATACGTGTGGACCCGTACGGCCCGCACGCCCGGGTCGGGCCGCCCGCACGCCCGGCCCCGACCGCGGCCGGGGCCGGCCCGCCCCGGCCGGAATTCGCCGTCCGGCGCTCCGCGCGGGCGCTTCCCACCAGGTCGGCGGGTGCGTAACCCCATTTGCAGGCGGCCGAATAGCGCGCCGATCCCCCCTCGGTAAGCTGACGGCATGACAGGACAAGTACGCACCGTCGACGGGCGTGTCGCCGGCCGGCGCGGCCAGGCGACGCGGCAGAAGCTGCTCGACTGCCTCAGTGAGATGCTCAGCTCCTCGCCGTACCGTGACGTCAAAGTGATCGACGTCGCCCGCAAGGCCGGCACCTCCCCCGCGACCTTCTACCAGTACTTCCCGGACGTCGAAGGCGCCGTCCTGGAGATCGCCGAGGAAATGGCCACGGAGGGCGCGCAGTTGACCGCGCTCGTCGAGGGCCGCAACTGGGTCGGCAAGGCCGGCTGGGCGACCGCCGAGGAACTCGTCGAGGGATTCCTGGAGTTCTGGCGGCGCAACGACGCCATCCTGCGGGTGGTCGACCTGGGCGCGGCCGAGGGCGACAAGCGGTTCTACAAGATCCGCATGAAGATCCTGAACTCCGTCACCAACTCCCTCACGGAGTCGATGAAGGAACTCCAGGCCAAGGGCAAGGTCGACAAGGACCTCAGCCCGGCGGCCATGGCGGGATCACTGGTCGCGATGCTGGCCGCGGTCGCCTCGCACCAGAAGGGTTTCCAGACCTGGGGCGTCAAGCAGGCCGAACTCAAGCCCAACCTGGCACTGCTCGTGCACCTGGGCATCACCGGGAAGAAGCCCACCAAGTGACGGCGGACCCTCACCGAGGGTCCGCCGGCCTTGCCCGCCCGTCCGCCACTTCCGCCACGTCCGCGATCAGCGCCGCCCGCGCCGCTGTCGCCGTCAGCTCCGTCAGCGCCGCCAGCGCCGTCAGCGCCGTCAGCGCCGCTCCAGACGGAACAGCCTGATCTCGCGCTCGATGCGCGCCTGGTACGTCGCATACGGCGGCCAGAACCTCAGCACCGCCTGCCACGCCGCCGCGCGCTCGGCCCCCTCCAGCAGCCGCGCCCGTACGGCGATGTCCCGCCCCTGCCAGTTCACGTCCGCGTCCGGATGCTTGAGCAGGTTCCCGGTCCAGGCCGGGTGGCCGGGGCGGCCGAAGTTGGAGCCGATCAGCAGCCAGCTCACGCCTCCGTCCTCCGGCATGCACGCGAGCGGTGTGGTCCGCGGTTCACCCGTCTTCGCACCCTTCGCGGTGAGGATCACCCCGGGCAGCATCCGGGCGCTGAGCAGGACCTTTCCACGGGTCAGGCGGTGCACCGCCTTGTCCATGGCGGGGATGAAGTGGGGTGCGATCCTCGCGAACAGGAGGGTGGAGGAGACCTTCTGGATCAACTTGACGCCGGGAGCCATCAGACGGCCGCCTTCTCGTTGCCGGTCGTGCCGGAGGTCGGGGTGAAGAGCCCGGACCGCTGCGCGGCGTGGGCGCGGAGCCGGTGGACGGGGCCGAAGAGCAGGTCGTCGGCCGCCGCCCGCTTGAAGTACAGGTGGGCGTCGTGCTCCCAGGTGAACCCGATGCCGCCGTGCAACTGGACCGCCTCGCCCGCCGTGGCCCGCAGGGCCTCCAGGGCCTGGGCCAGGGCCAGTGCGCCCTGGTCCGGGTCCCAGGCGGCGTAGTAGGCGGCGGAACGCGCCGCCTGGATCTGTACGTAGAGGTCGGCGAGGCGGTGCTTGACCGCCTGGAAGGAGCCGATGGCCCGGCCGAACTGCTCGCGCCGGCAGACGTGCTCGACCGTACGGGCCAGCGCCCGGTCCGCCGCACCGACCGCCTCGGCGGCCAGGACGGCGGCGGCGGTGCGCCCGGTCGCGGCGAGGGCGGGCAGCGGATCGGCGCCTTCCGCGCCGAGCGGTTCCGCGGGTACGTCGCGCAGTTGGACCCGGCCCTGGGGGCGGGTCTCGTCGAGGGTGGGCTGCCGGGTGCGTACGAGACCGGGCGCATCCGCCCGCACCAGGAACAGCAGGGTCCGGCTGCGGGCGAAGCCTCCGGCGTGCGCGGCGACGAGGAGCAGGTCGGCGCTGTGGCCGTCGAGCACCTGCGCGACCTCTCCGTAGAGCCGCCAGGCGGGAGCCCCTGCGGGGTCGCCGCCGACGGGTTCGCTCCCGGCCGAACCGCTCCCGGCGGCGCGGGCCTGGACCCCGCCCGCGCGGCCCCCGCCCGCCCAGTCGCCGGGGGCGTTCTCGCCGGTCAGGCCGAGGGCGGTGGCCAGGGCGGGGCCCGGGACCGCGAGCGCCGCCGTCCACTCCCCCGCGGCGAGCGGGGGCAGCAGTGCGGCGCGCTGGGCGGCGGTGCCGAGGGCCGCGATCAGCGGAACGGCGAGCGCGGCGGTGGCGAGCAGGGGGGAGGGCAGCAGGGCGCGGCCGGTCTCCTCGCAGGCCAGGGCCAGGTCGGCGGGGGTGCAGCCGACGCCGCCGTACTCCTCGGCGACGGCGACGCCCGGCAGGCCGAGCTCCCGGGCGAGCCGCTGCCACAGCTCCCGGTCGTGCCCGGTGTCGGTCCGGGCGGCGGCCTTGACCTCGTCGGGGCCGCAGCGTTTGCCCAGGATCTCGCGCAGGGTGCGGCGCATCTCGTCCTGCTCCGCGGTGAAGGCGGCGTCCATCGTCGGGCTCCTCCCGGGGGCACCTCCCGGCGGTGGCCGGGAGGCGAATCTGACGGGGCGTCATGTTAGGCCGCCGGAACCCAGATGCACAGGGGTCGGGCGGCACGCGGTCTAGCATCTGACGTACCGTCAGATGTACCGTCCCCCCATGCCTGGACCCACACCCGGACCCGCCTCCGGCCCCCTGTCCCACGCACCCGAACCCCGCCCCCGCCGCCGGGTCGCGGTGGCGGGCGTCGCGCTCTCGGAATGCGGCCGGGTCGACGGCCCGACCCCCTACGCCCTGCACGCACAGGCGGCCCGGCGGGCCCTGGCCGACTCCGGCCTGGACCGCTCCGTCATCGACGGCTTCGCCTCGGCCGGCCTGGGCACCCTCGCACCCGTCGAGGTGGCCGAGTACCTGGGCCTGCGCCCCACCTGGGTGGACTCCACCTCGGTCGGCGGCTCGACCTGGGAGGTCATGGCCGCCCACGCGGCCGACGCCATCGCGGCGGGGCACGCCAACGCCGTACTGCTGGTCTACGGATCCACCGCCCGCGCCGACATCAAGGCCCGCCGCCGCACCTCGAACCTCTCCTTCGGCGCCCGGGGGCCCCTCCAGTTCGAGGTCCCTTACGGCCACACGCTGATCTCCAAGTACGCGATGGCCGCGCGCCGCCACATGCACGAGTACGGGACGACGCTGGAGCAGCTCGCCTCGGTGGCCGTCCAGGCCCGCGCGAACGCGGCCACCAACCCGGACGCGATGTTCCGCGCGCCGCTGACCGTGGACGAGGTCCTCTCCTCGGAGATGATCGCCGACCCCTTCACCAAGCTGCACTGCTGCATCCGCTCGGACGGCGGCTGCGCGGTCCTCCTGGTGGCCCAGGACCTGGTGCCCGACACGGCGAAGACCCCGGTGTGGGTGCTGGGCACGGGCACCTCCGTCTCGCACACCACGATGTCGGAGTGGGCGGACTTCACCGTCTCCCCGGCCGCCGTCTCGGGCCGGCTGGCCTTCGAACGCGCCGGCCTGACCCCGGCGGACGTGGACCTGGCGGAGATCTACGACGCCTTCACGTACATGACCCTGGTGACCCTGGAGGACCTCGGCTTCTGCGCGAAGGGTGAGGGCGGGGCCTACGTGGAGAAGGGCCGCCTGCTGCGGGAGGGCGAGCTCCCCGTCAACACGGACGGGGGCGGCCTGTCGGCCTGCCACCCGGGGATGCGCGGCCTGTTCCTGCTGGTCGAGGCCGTACGCCAACTCCGCGGCGAAGCGGGCCCGGGCCAGGTCACCAAACGGGACGGCCACCTCCCCGAGGTGGCCCTGGCCTCGGGCACGGGAGGCTGGTTCTGCTCCTCGGGAACGGTGATCCTGGGGCGGGGGTAGGGGCGGGCGGGGCGGGGGCGGGGTCGGGGGGCGGCGGCGCACCCTTGGCCGGGATCAGGGAAGGGCTGGGGGCGTCCCGCCAGTCCACTGTCCTTCCGTGCCGCGCCGGCCCGTCAAGGGCGCTCCTTCGTCGCGTCGCTTCGCGATGGCCTTCGGCCACCCTTGACAGACCGACCCGTCCCGGAATGCCAAAGACTGTCGGGAAGCCCCCAGGGAAACGGCCGGGAGGAAGAGTGGACGTGCGGGTGTCTCAGGGATGCCCATGCCGACCCGCCTGGGTGGACCCGAGATGCGGCCCCACTTCCATCAGATTCCGGGCCGGGGGCCGCCAGACCACCCCAAACGGCGACCGAATCGACCAACCGCTCCCTCCCGGCCCCTGCGCGTCAGATCGCTACGCGCTTCACTCGGCATGGCGTCTGCCGCCCGCCTGGGGCTGGACATAAGCCGCCAAAGACGAGCAATTGTCCCGCTTGTCGGGCGGCTGACGGCCGCCTGGGGCCTTTCCTGTTCCCCTGAGGACTCTTGTCGGACTCTGCGGACGACAAAGTCGTCCGCAGAGTCCGAGAGACGCGACCAGAGCCCCTTCGGGGCCCATCCAGCACCCCAAAAAGGACAAACGACCCGCGCTCGCGTGAGGGACAGAGACTCTCGGCCGTGGGCGGCTTATGTCCAGCCCCAGACGGCCGCCGGACGCCATGCCGAGAGAAGCGCGTAGCGACCCGACGCGCCCTGGGGCCCGCAGGACGCCCTGGTCGTCCTGTCGGGCGGTCTGGGCCGGCCCTGGCCTCGGGCCGATGCCCATTCGGGGCCGGAATGCGGGACCGGGCGAAGACGGGTCTCGCATCACTGAGCCACCCGCCCCTCCCTCACTTCCCCCGTGACCGTTCTTTTGGGGGTTTCCCGGCAGTCTTTGGCATTCCGTGGCGGGACGGGCTGTCAAGGGTGGCCGAAGGCCATCGCGAAGCGACGCGACCGAAGGGAGCGCCCTTGACAGCCCGGCCCGACGCGGAAGGACGATGAGACTGACGGGAAACCCCCAAACCCTCCCTGACACGGACCAGGTCAAGTCCCGCCGTCTCCCGACCCCGCCCCCGACCCCGCCCCCGCCCCCGCCGGTAGCCCCAAATCGAAGCCGCAGATCTCCATCCCGGCGAACGACTCACGCTCCCGGTCCGGCTGGAGCCACACCCCCGGCGCCACGTCGCCGTCGAAGTGGATCCAGGTGCTGCCCGCCCGGCCCTCGGGAGCAGTCCGGAGGTGGACGCAGGCCGGGCTGCACCTGGACCACCCGTGCAGGCGCAGCCCCGCCAGGGAGCGGGCCAGAGCGGGCTCGCCCTCGGCGACCAGTGCCGCGTCCAGGAACGACACCAGCGCGGGATGGACGTCCACGAGCAGCGGCGGTTCGATCTCGCTCACCCGCCCAGGTTAGCCACCCCGGCCACCCGCCCGACCGGGTACACGCACGGGTACACGCACCTTTGACGCCCCATGGCCGTACGTCTACGTTCGGGGAATGGATCTCTTGCGCTACGTCGCCTTCAGCACCGACCCGCGGGGCGGGAACCCCGCGGGTGTGGTGCTGGACGCCACCGGCCTCGACGAGGCGACGATGGCCGCCACCGCGGCGGAAGTCGGCTACTCGGAGACGGCGTTCGTCGTGCCGCGCCAGGACGGCGCCTTCGACATCCGCTACTTCAGCCCGAAGAACGAGGTGCCCTTCTGCGGGCACGCCACCATCGCCACCGCCGTCGCCCACGCCCGCCTGCACGGCGCCGGTGACCTGCTGCTGCACACCCAGGCGGGCCCGGTCCCGGTGACCACCTCGGTGGGCCCGGACGGCGCCGTCACGGCCACGCTGGTGAGCGTGGAGCCCCGTACGGAGGCCCTCGCGGAGGCCGACCTGGCCGAGCTGCTGGCCGCGCTGCGCTGGTCCCCCGCCGATCTCGACCCGGCCCTGCCGCCGCGGGCGGCGTACGCCGGTGCATGGCATCCGGTGATCGCGGCGGCGAGCCGGGAGCGGCTCGCGGACCTCGACTACGACCGGGCCGCGCTCGCCGATCTGATGGCGCGCCGGGACTGGACCACGATCACCCTCGTGCGGCGCGAGTCGGAGTCGGTCTTCCACGCCCGCAACCCCTTCCCGCCCGGCGGCGTGGTCGAGGACCCGGCGACGGGCGCGGCGGCCGCGGCCCTCGGCGGCTACCTGCGCGCCCTCGGCCTGATCGGCACCCCGGCCCGCCTGACCGTCCACCAGGGCGCGGACATGGGCCGCCCGAGCCTGATCACGGTCGGCGTACCGGCAGACCCCGCAGCGGGCATCGAGGTCACGGGCACGGCGGTCCCGATCGCCTGACGGAATGCCGGCCCCCGGCGCAGGCCCCCGCCCGTCCCGCTACCAGGTCAGGCGGTCCAGGGGGCGGCCGTCGGGGGTGATGCGCAGGTCGTGGTGGGTGTGGTCGAGGTCGATCAGTCTGATGTGGGACGCGTCCGTCCAGCCGGCTTCCAGGACGCCCCGGGGGTAGCCGGCGGCGTACTCGGCGACGGGGTGGCGGCGGGTGTTCGGGAAGCGGCCGGAGTCCACGTAGATCCGCCAGACCGGGTCGCCCAGGCCCAGGCCCCGTTCCACGACGAGGCGTCGGCCGGACCCGTCGGGGGCGGGGACGTCCCACTCGCGGTCCGGGAAGGGGTCGGCGACCACCGCGTAGGCGGGGACGGCGAGCACGCCCAGGACGGCCGCCCCGGCCAGCGCGAGCCCCGCGCCCTTGCGGACGGCGGCCCGGCGGGAGGCGAGCAGGGCCGCTCCGGCGAGGAGGACGGCGGCCAGGCAGGCGAGCAGGACGGGGTGGTTCAGCTCGGCCAGCAGGGCCAGGCCCCCGGGCCGGTCGAAGAAGGGGACGGCGGCCGCCGCGGCGCCGGCCGTCACGGCGAGGGCCAGCAGCCCCCGCGCCACAACTCTGTGCATGTCCATGGCCGGGCACCCTAGCCTGGGCGCATGACCAGCGACTTCCACAGCACCCTGCACTCCCTGCGGGTGTGGGACACCGAGCTCCCCGGCTTCGACCCCGAGGCCGCTCCCGACGGGCCGCTGGCCCTGTTCCGGGAGTGGTTCGTCCAGGCCGCCCGGTCCGGGCAGACCGAGCCGCACACCATGAGCCTGGCGACCGTGGACGCAGAGGGGCGGCCCGACGTCCGGATCCTGATGCTGCACGACGCCGACGAGCGCGGCTGGCACTTCGCCTCGCACGCCACCAGCGCCAAGGGGCGCCAGCTGGCGGAGCACCCGCAGGCGGCGCTGTGCTTCTACTGGCCCGCGGTGGGCCGGCAGGTCCGGATCCGGGGGCGGGTCGTCGCGTGCGGGCCCGAGGAGAGCCGGGCGGACCTGGCGGTGCGCTCGCGCGGGGCGCTCGCGGCCGCGCTGACCGGGCGGCAGAGCGAGGTACTGGGCTCGGCCGGGGAGCTGGCGCGGGCCTCGGCGGCGGCGTGGGAGCGGGCCGGGACCGAACCGGACGCGCCCGCGCCGACCTGGACCCGGTACGTGCTCGATCCCGCCGAGGCGGAGTTCTTCCAGGGGGACGCAGCCCGGCGCCACGTCCGCCTGCGCTACTGGCGCGCGGCCGGCGGGGCGTGGGAGCGCGAACTGCTCTGGCCGTAGGGCCCCTGCCCCGCGCGGCGGGTTCAGGCCGCGCGGAAGACGGCCACGCGGACCCCGTCCGACGCCTCCCGGAAGGTGACCTCCAGGGGCATGCCGATGCGGAGGCCGTCGTGCGGGCAGTCGACGACCTCCGTCATCATCCGGGGTCCCTCCGCGAGGTCGACGACGGCGGCCACGTACGGGACGCGCTCGCCGAAGGGCGGGAGGTCGTTGCGGTGGACCACCGACCAGGTGTAGAGGCTCGCCCGGCCGCTCGCCTCCTCCCACGCGACCCGGTCCTCTCCGGCCCAGCAGAAGGGGCAGAACTCGCGCGGGTAGTGGTGGGCCCGCCCGCAGTCGGCGCAGCGGCGCAGCAGGAGCCGGTCGGCCGCGGCGGCGTCCCAGTAGGGGCGGGTGAACTCGTCCGGCTCCGGGAGGTCGTGGCGCGGGGTGCTCACAGGAGGATTCCGATCGTCGCGTCGAGGGACCAGGTCTGCCAGGCCATGGCGAAGAGGGCGACGAGGGAGATGAGCGCCATCATCGCGTTCTGGCCCTGCTCGGCCCAGTCGTGGATCATCAGCACCAGGTAGAGCAGGTTCAGCAGCAGTCCGCCGATCAGGGCCACCGGGGTCAGGAAGCCGAGGACCAGGCCGAGTCCCAGGGCGAGTTCGGCGTAGACGACGACGTACGCCATCAGTTTCGGGCGGGGCCGGACGACCTTGTCGAAGCCGCTGCGCACGAAGGGCCAGCGGTGCTTTCCGGCGACGTCGGCGGCCCAGGCGATGCCGGTGCCGCGCTCGAACCAGCCCTTCTTGTCCTTGTGGCGCCAGCTCTCCAGCCACCACAGGCCGAGTCCGATGCGCAGCACGGCGAGCCACTCGGCGCCGCTGAGCCAGATGGTCTGCATCCCTCACCCACCCACTCGACCCACTGATCTGACGGTACGTCAGTTCAGCGGATCGGCGGCGATCCCGCAAGGGGGGCCGCACGGGGGGCCGCGCCCCGGGGCCGGCGGGCCGGGCGCGGCGGCGGGCTCAGGGGGTGGGCTCAGGGGGCGGGCTCAGGGGCGGCCTCATGGGCGGGCTCAGGGGTGGGCGAACAGCCGCCCGTACCCGGCGACACCGCCCGTCTCCGCGCCCGCCGCGCGCAGCGCGGCCCACAGCAGGACCTGGTTCGCGCTCAGGACCGGCCGGCCGAGGGTGGCCTCCAGGGCCCCGATCGCCCCGACGGCGCGGAAGCCGTTGCCGCCGATCACCAGCGCCTCGGCGGCGTCGGGCACGCGTGGCGCCACCCAGTCGTGCAGGGCCGCGGGCCCGATCAGTGTCTGGCCGCTGGGGAGGCCGCACGGGGCGGCGTACGCGACCTCGAACCCGCAGTCCTCGTAGTAGCCGCGCCCCAGGTCGCTGAGGGTGTCGTCGAACCACGGCGGGTCCACGAGGGCGATCCGCCCGGCCCCCAGCACCCGCAGGGCCTCGACCGCGGCGGCGCAGGTGGCGACCACCGGCAGCCCGTGGGCCCGCTCCCCCAGCCGGGCCAGCATGTGGCCCTCGCCGCGCGGCCCGATGACGTAGGCGGAGGAGGTGAAGGCGAAGGCGATCGCCGCCACCGGCGCCGCGGCGAGCAGCGCGGCGGCCTCGTCCACGCCCGGGGGCTCGGCGAAGGCGCGTACGGGGGCCAGCGGGAGGACCGGGTCCATCGCACCCCCGCGGCCCATCGCGGCGAACGGCACCCGGGCGGTGTGCAGGCCCACGTCGGGCGGGGCCATGGCGCGCAGCTCCGACTCGGGGCCGACGTCGGCGTGCGGGGTGAGGATTCCGAGGCGGACGCGTACGTCCCACCCGTCGGGCTGCCACATCGCGCGTTCCTCTCGGGGACGGGCCGGGGCCCTCCACTGTGGCAGCGCGGCGGCCCGGCGGTCGCGCAGCAACGCCGGGAGGGGCGCTGCGACGGCCGTGATCGATCCGCAATCGATTCCCTCCTCGTCCGAGACCCATCAACGCTGTGTGTCGATACGATCACTGCTCATGTCCGAGCCCGACCTGACCACCACCGAACCCCGCCCCGTGTACGTGATCGGCGCGGGCCCGGGCGGCCTCGCCGTCGCCGCCGCGCTGCGCGCCCGGGGGGTGCGCGCGGTGGTCGTCGAGAAGTCCGGCTCCGTCGGCGCCTCCTGGCGGGGGCACTACGAGCGGCTGCACCTGCACACCACCCGGCGCCTGTCGGCCCTGCCCGGACTGGCGATACCGAGGCGGTTCGGGCGCTGGGTCGCCCGGGCGGACGTGGTGCGCTACCTGGAGAAGTACGCGGAGTTCCACGCCCTGGAGATGGTCACGGGCGTGGAGGTGACCCGGATCGAGCGGGCCGCCGACGGGGAGGGCTGGACCCTGCACGCCTCGGGCGGGCGGATGCTGGCCGCGGGGGCCGTGGTCGTGGCCACCGGTTTCAACCACACGCCGGCGCTCCCCGACTGGCCGGGCCGCGCGGGGTACACGGGGCGGCTGCTGCACGCGGCCGCCTACCGGGAGCCGGGGCCGTACGCCGGGCAGGACGTGCTCGTCGTCGGGGCCGGCAACACGGGCGCCGAGATTGCCGTGGACCTGGTGGAGGGCGGGGCCGCGCGGGTGCGGCTGGCGGTGCGCACCGTCCCGCACATCGTGCGCCGCTCGACGGCCGGGTGGCCGGCGCAGCGCACGGGGATCCTCGTACGGAGGCTGCCGGTGCGGTTCGTGGACCGGCTGGGGGCGCTGGTCGCGCGGGCCTCGGTCCCGGACCTGTCGGCGTACGGGCTGCCGCGGCCCCCGGCCGGCCTGTACAGCAGGGTGCGGCAGGGGGCGATCCCGGTGCAGGACGTGGGCCTGATCGAGGCGGTGCGCCGGGGCCGGGTGGAGCCGGTGGCGGCCGTCGCCTCCTTCGACGGGGACGCGGTGGTGCTGGCGGACGGTACGCGGATCACCCCGGACGCGGTGATCGCGGCGACCGGTTACCGGCGGGCCCTGGAGGGCCTGGTGGGCCACCTCGGCGTCCTGGACGAGCGCGGCCGCCCCCTCGTCCACGGCCCCCGCACCCCGGCGCGGGCCCCCGGCCTGTACTTCACCGGGTTCACCAACCCCATCAGCGGGATGCTCCGCGAGCTCGCCCGGGACGCGGAACGGATCGCGAAGGCCCTGTCCCGGCGAGAGCGCCGGACCCGCTCCCGCACGGGGCCCCGCCCCTAGGCCGTCTCTTCCGGATCTTGCCTTCGTCGACAGGGGCTTCCCGCCGGGCGGGGTCAGCCGAGGAGTTCCGCCAGGCCGCCCAGGACGAGCACGCACCCGCACAGGCCGATCACCGTGCCGAAGAGCCGGAAGAGGCGGGCCGACATGCGCCGCTCGGGCTCGCGGACGGCGGGGCGGTCCGGGCCGGCGGGGCCAGGCCGAAAGGGGTCTGGACCGGCCCGGGGCGGTTCTGCCACCGTTCAGGCACACACACAGCACCTCCACCACCTTTCCTGCGCATCCCTGTTCCTGACGGCGCGTCAGTTCAGTAATCTGACTACGCGTCAGCTATGGATTTCATCGAGGTTCATCGAGCAGGAGCGGGCGGAACGATGCTTGGATCTACTCACGGCACCCTCACCACCGACTTCCGCGCACGTGTCGAGGCCTGCGGGGAGACCCCCAGGACGGCCGTCCACTCCACGGCGGCGCCGGCCGACGGGGACGCGGCCGAGCTGGACGTCAGCGGACGGCCCCTGCACTCCGATGTGCCCGACCTGGACCGGTTCTTCCGGCCCGAGTCCGTGGCGGTCATCGGCGCCTCCGACGCCGACGGCAGACCCAACACCGGCATCACGCGGCAGCTCATCGCCTGGGCCGGGCGCGTCGGGGCCCGCATCCACCCCGTGCACCCCACCCGCGCCACCGTCTTCGGGCTGCCCTGCCACGCCTCCGTGGCCGACCTCCCCGAACAGGTGGACCTCGCCGTCCTGCTCGTCTCGGACCCGGTCCCCGTCATCGAGCAACTCGCCGACACCAAGGTGAAGTTCGCGGTGGCCTTCGCCTCCGGCTTCGCCGAAACCGGCGCCGCGGGAGCAGCCGCCCAGGCCCGCCTGACGACCGCCGTCCAGCGCTCCGGCCTGCGCCTGCTGGGCCCGAACACCAACCTCAACGCCTTCGAGGAGTTCCGCGAGGACCTCGACGGCCCCGCCATCGCCCTCATCACCCAGTCCGGCCACCAGGGCCGCCCCGTCTACACCCTCCAGGAGCTCGGCATCCGCCTCTCCCACTGGGCGCCGACGGGCAACGAGGCCGACCTGGAGACCTCCGACTTCATCTCGTACTTCGCCGAACAGCCCGAGATCGGGGCCATCGCCTGCTACGTCGAGGGCCTCAAGGACGGCCGCCAGTTCCTCCTCGCCGCCGACCGGGCCGCCCGCAACGGGGTACCCGTCGTCGCCGTCAAGGTCGGCCGCACCGAGACCGGCGCCCGTACGGCCGCCTCCCACACCGGCAAGCTCACCGGGGCCGACACCGTCGTGGACGCCGCCATGCGGCAGTTCGGCGTGATCCGCGTCGACGGACTCGACGAGCTCCAGGACACCGCCGCCCTCCTCGCCCGGGCCCGCCCGCCCCGCGCCGACGGGGTCGTCGTCTACTCCATCTCCGGCGGCACCGGCGCCCACTTCTCCGACCTCGCCACCGAGGCGGGCCTCACCCTGCCCACCCTCTCCGCGGCCAAGCAGCAGGAACTCCACCAGTGGATCCCCGACTACCTGGGCGTGGCCAACCCCGTCGACAACGGCGGCCACCCCGTCGGCGACTGGCGCGGCCGCAAGATCATCGACGCGATCCTCGCCGACCCCTCCGTAGGCGTCCTGATCTGTCCGATCACCGGCCCCTTCCCGCCGATGAGCGACAAGCTCGCCCAGGACCTGGTGGACGCGGCGGAAGCCACCGACAAACTCGTCTGCGTCATCTGGGGCTCCCCCGTCGGCACCGAGGAGGCCTACCGCACCACCCTGCTCGGCTCCTCCCGCGTGGCCACCTTCCGCACCTTCGGCAACTGCATCACCGCCGTCCGCGCCTACCTCGGCCACCACCGCTTCACCGCCTCCTACCGCTCCCCCTTCGACGACGCCCCCCGTACCCCCTCCCCGTCCTTCCGCAAGGCCCAGGCCCTGATGCGGCCCGGCCAGCAGCTCAGCGAACACGCGGCCAAGCAGCTCCTGCGGGCCTACGGGATCCGGGTCCCCCGCGAGCAGCTCGTCACCAGCGCGGCGGCGGCCGTCCGGGCCGCCGGCCTGGTCGGCTACCCCGTGGTCATGAAGGCCTCGGGCCCCCAGCTGGGCCACAAGACCGAACTGGGCCTGGTCAAGATCGGCCTCACCTCGGCGAGCCAGATCCGCGACGCGTACCGGGAACTCACCGACATCGCCCGCTACGAGAACATCCCGCTGGACGGGATCCTCGTCTGCCAGATGGTCGAACGGGGCGTCGAGATGGTCGTCGGCGTCACCCAGGACGACCTCTTCGGCCCCACCGTCACCGTCGGCCTCGGGGGCGTCCTGGTGGAGGTACTGCACGACGCCGCCGTCCGCGTACCGCCCTTCGGGGAGGACCAGGCCCGCCACATGCTGACCGAGCTGCGCGGCCACCCGCTCCTGGAGGGGGTCAGGGGCGCACCCCCGGCGGACGTGGACGCGCTGGTGGAGGTCATCCTCCGGGTCCAGCGGATGGCGCTGGAACTGGGTGACGTCCTGTCCGAGCTGGACATCAACCCCCTGATGGTGCTTCCCCGGGGGCAGGGGGCGGTGGCTCTGGACGCCCTCGCCATCTGCCGCTGACCTGGCCGGTCGCTCCCCGGAACCCGGGGGCTGCGCCCCCGGCCCCCTGGGGCTCCGCCCCGGAACCCGCGCCTCAACGCCGGCGAGGCTGGAATTTGCCGCACCCCACCCCCGACCGAACGGAGTCCCATGGACGAGGTCCTGCACCGCCTGGAGGGTGGTGTCTCCTGGATCACCCTCAACCGCCCCGAGGCCATGAACGCCGTCACCTGGGAGCAGCGCGAGCACGTCATCGCCCTGCTCGCCGAGGCCTCCGCCGACCCCGCCGTACGGGCCGTCGTCCTCACCGCCACCGGCGCCGGCTTCTGCGCGGGCGCCGACCTGCGCAGCCAGCCCCCCGCCACCCCCACCGCACCGCCGGCCCCGGCCCCGGCCCCCCGCCTGGCCGGCGACGTCTCCCGCATGATCCGCCTCGGCGCGCAGCGCCTGATCACCGCGGTCCTCGACTGCGAGAAACCCGTCATCGCCGCCGTCAACGGCACCGCCGCCGGCATCGGCGCCCACCTCGCGCTCGCCTGCGACCTGGTGATCGCCGCCGAAGGCGCCCGCTTCATCGAGGTGTTCGTCCGCCGCGGCCTCGTCCCCGACGGCGGCGGCGCCTACCTCCTGCCCCGCCTCCTCGGCCCGCAGAAGGCCAAGGAGCTGCTGTTCTTCGGCGACGCCGTCCCCGCCGAGGAGGCGGCCCGGCTCGGCCTCGTCAACAAGGTGGTGCCCGCCGACGGGCTGGAGGGGACCGCCCGCGCCTGGGCCGAGCGCCTCGCGGCAGGCCCGACCCGCGCCCTGGCACTGACCAAGCAGCTGGTCAACGCCTCCCTGGACAGCGACCGCGCCACCGCACTGGCCGCCGAGGCCACCGCCCAGGAGCTGAACATGACCACGGCCGACGCGAACGAGGGCGTGGCCAGCTTCAGGGAGCGCCGCACGCCGAAGTACCGGGGCCACTGAGACCGGCCTACATCTGCGGGTCCGGCTTCAGCAGGGCGAACACCGCCCCGGCCGGGTCGGAGGCCCACGCGATCCGGCCGACCGCCGGCACGTCCACGGCCGGCATCAGGACCTCGCCGCCCCCGCCCTCGGCGGCGATGACGGTGGCGTCCACGTCGGCGACGTTGAAGTAGGGCACCCAGCGCGGCACGATGGACGATCCCCCGCCCGCGCCCTCGCCCTGCGGGGCGACGCCGCCGAAGGAGCCCTCCTGCTGGTCGCCGTCGGCGATGCTGAGCACCCGGTACAGCATGCCGGGGGTCCGCATCTCCGAGTGCCGCCACCCGAACAGGCCGCGGTAGAAGGCGATGTCGGCGACCGGGTCCGGCACGTGCAGCTCCACCCACACCAGGGAGTTCACGTCGGAGGTCAGGCCCAGGCCACCGGTCTTGCCGGGCTGCCAGCAGGCGAACTCCACGCCCTGCGGGTCGGTGAACTGGGCGAGCCAGCCCTCCCCCATGACGTCCATGGGCTCCATCCGTACGGTCCCGCCCCCGGCCCGTACCGCTTCGGCGGTGGCGCGGGCGTCGGGGGTCTGGAAGTGCACCATCCAGGCGGAGCGCGCGCCCTCCTCGGTGAGCGGGCCGAGCGCGGCGACGGTCTTGCCCTGGAGCTGGAAGAAGCCGTACCCGCCGGCCTCGGGCCCGGCGGAGACGAACTTCCAGCCGAAGACCCGGGCGTAGAACGCGGCGGCGGCCGCGGTGTCGGGGCTGCCGAGGTCGAGCCAGTTGGGTGATCCGGTGCGGAAGTCGGTGCCGAGCATGGCTTCTCCTCCTGGAGTACGGGGACGCCGGTACGAGTCCACCCGCCACCATGCCGAGCCCCCGCGTACGAGGGCCCGTACGGGCCACGGGGGCCGGGTCGTTTCACCCGTTCGGGCGCCCCTCTTCCTATCTGACGCACCGTCAGGTTCAATCGGTGGCGTGATGGGACACGCAGGGATGGCGGCCACCGTCGTCCGATACCTCAGGTCGGTCGGCTCCCCCACCTCCACGGGGCCGGAGCCCGACCGCGTCGACGCCCTGCCCCGCCCCGACCTGCGGGCCGTCGGGGAGGACGAGCGGGCGCCGGTCAGCCCCGCCGAGTTCCGGGCCGTCCTCGGGAACTTCGCGAGCGGGGTCACCGTCATCACCGCCCCGGCGGCGGAGGGCGAGGAGGGCCCGGCGGGCTTCGCCTGCCAGTCCTTCGCCTCGCTCTCCCTGGACCCGCCCCTGGTCACCTTCATGGTGGCCCGCACGTCGACCACCTGGCCGCGGATCGCCCGCGCCGGGGTGTTCTGCGTCAACGTCCTCGGGGCCGAGCAGGGCGAGCTGTGCCGGTCCTTCGCGGTGAGCGGCGCCGACAAGTTCGCCGGGGTCGCGCACCGGCCCGCGCCCGTCACCGGATCGCCCCGGCTCGACGACGTGCCCGCCTGGATCGACTGCCGGATCCACGCCGTCCACACCGGCGGGGACCACCTGATCGTGGTGGGCCGGGTCGTGGCCATGGGCGCGGCGGGCGAGGGCGACCCGCTCCTCTTCCACAAGGGCCGCTTCGGCCGCTTGGCCGACTGACCGCTGCGCCCCCGCACCCGCACCCCTCACACCACTCGGAGCACCCCAAGCCCCATCCCCCACAGGGAGATTGACGGAAAACCTCCACGCCCGCGACCGCCGCCGCGTGATGGGCTGGGCCGCGCGACTCCACGCGCCCTTCCACCCGGAGGTCCGGTCATGCGCCCCACGCTCCGTACGTTCTCCCTCGCTCTCGGCATCGCGAGCGCGGCCCTGCTCGGCACGTCCCAGTCCGTCTCCGCCGCCTCCCCCGGTCCCGTACCCGCCGTGGCCCCCGCCTCCGCGCGGGCCGGCTCCGACGGCGGCCTCGTGCTCCAGGGCACCGGCAGCTCCGCCGAGGGGACTCAGGAGCCCTCCGCCGCCGAGGTGTGCGTCTTCGAGACCCGGGGCGACTACGTGCACGTGTCCTCGTCGGCCTTCGAGGCCTCGGGCCACGGCTGGTGGGTCAACGGCAACTGCCCCACCACCACGGCGGTCGTCACCGTCCAGCTCCAGGAGTACTACAGCGACGGGGTCTGGCGGAACGTCGGCAGCAAGGGCAAGTCCACCGTCCGCTCCGGCGGCGGCTCCCAGGGCCGGGCCACCGGCCGCGGCCCCTGCAAGAGCAGCGCGGTGACCAGCTGGCGCAGTGTCGTCGACGTGGACCTCGTCGGCCTGTCAGACTCCCCGGAGAAGCTGGTCACCGCCGGGCGGGACCTGGCCTGCCGGCTCTGACCCGCCCGCGCGTCCCCGGCCGACGGAGCGAAGGAGAGGCGACATGACCTCCAGGCCCGACCCCACCCTGTTCGCGGCCCTGCACGGCGAGCTCGCCCCGCACCCGGCGCCCCCCGGTGGCGGCGCCGACGCGTACGGGCTCTTCCTCGCCCGGTCCTCAGCCCTGGGCTGGCTCGACACCCTCTGGGGCATGAACGACGCCGGCCGGGACCCGGCACCCGGCTCCCGCGCGGCGTGGTTCCAGGTGGCGCCGCTGGGCGGCGCGGTGCCGGTGCAGCCGTTCCTGGCCTGCGCCGGGGAGGTCGTGGCGCGGCTCGGGACCCTGCGGCTGGACGCGCTGCGGCTCCTGCTGCCGCTCCCTCGGGGCGGCGGCCCGGCCGGGGGCGCCGTCTTGGGGCTGCTCCAGGAGGCGGGCTGGTTCGCGGGTGGCGCGGAGGGCGCCGCCGTCCCCGTACGCGTCACCCTGGACAGCGGGGCCGCCGCGGACGGCGCCGCGCTGCCCGGGGCGGTGCCCGCCCTGTTGCCCTGGCTGCGGGGCTTCAAGCAGACGGTGTTCGACTGCGCGTCCGTCACCGCCGGGGAGCCGGACGAAGCCGGCGCGGCGGACGCCGCCTACGGCCCCGCGCCCGTCGACGCGCTGTGGGGAGGACCCGCCCGGCACCGGATCGTGGTGACGGGCGGGCTCGCCGAATGGTCCCTGGACGCCCTGGGCTGGCTGGCCGCGTTCCTCGCGGAGGGCGTCGCCGCGCAGGGCGTGAGCGGCCCGCTGCTGCTCACGGCCACCGCGTCGAGCGCCTAGAACGTGAGCACCCCGCGCGCCACCCGGCCGTGGTGGGCGTCGTCGACGGCCTTGGCGAAGTCCTCCACCGGGTAGGTCTCCGTCACCAGCTCGTCCAGCAGCAGTTTCCCCTGCCGGTACAGCTCGGCGTACAGGGCGATGTCGCGCTGGGGGCGCGAGGACCCGTACCGGCAGCCCATGATCGTCTTGTCCAGGTACAGGGACGACACGAGGAAGGACGCCTCCTCCTTGAAGCCCGGCACGCCGAGCAGGACGGCCTGCCCGTGCCGGTCCAGCAGGTCGATCGCCTGCCGGATCAGCTTGACGCTGCCCACGCACTCGAAGGCGTGGTCCGCGCCCGTCGGCAGGATCTCGCGGACGGCGGCCGGGGCGTCCGCCACCTGCGAGGCATCGATGAAGTGGGTGGCGCCGAACTGCCGGGCCACCGCCTCCTTGGCCGGGTTGGCGTCCACCGCCACGATGGTGGTGGCCCCGGCGATCCGCGCGCCCTGGAGCACGTTGAGCCCGATGCCGCCGGTGCCGATGACGACCACCGACTCGCCCCGGTCCACCCTGGCCCGGTTCAGGACGGCCCCGACGCCCGTGAGCACCCCGCAGCCGATCAGCGCGGCCGAGGTCAGCGGAATGTCCCCGGGGATCTTCACCGCCTGGACGGCCTTGACGATCGTGCGCTCGGCGAAGGCCGAGTTGGAGGCGAACTGGTAGAGCGGCTTCCCGCCCCGGGAGAACGGCTGCTTCGGCATCCCGATCGCCTTGCGGCACATGGTGGGCCGGCCCCGGTCACAGTCGGCGCAGGCCCCGCAGTTCGCGAGGGTCGACAGGGCCACGTGGTCGCCGGGCGCCACGTGCGCGACCCCCGCGCCGACCGCCTCCACCACCCCCGCCCCCTCGTGCCCGAGCACCACCGGCGGCGGGAACGGGATCGTCCCGTCGATCACCGACAGGTCGCTGTGGCACAGTCCCGCCGCACCGATCGCGACGAGCACCTCCCCCGGCCCCGGGTCCCGGATCTCCAGGTCCGCGACCACCTGGGCCTGCTTGCCGTCGAACACGACGCCTCTCACCTGGGCTCCTTAGGCAGGCCGAGCACCCGCTCGGCGATGATGTTCCGCTGGATCTCGTCCGAGCCGCCGTAGATGGTGTCGGCGCGGGTGAACAGGAACAGGCGCTGTTCCTCGTCGAGCGCCGCCCCGTACGGGGCCTGCGGCGACCACGGGCCGGTTCCGGCGGTCGCCGCCGCGCCCCGTACGGCCACGGCCAGTTCGCCGAGCCGCCGGTGCCAGCGGCCCCACAGCAGCTTGGCCACGCTGGGCGCGCCCGGGTCCCCGGTGGTCCCGAGGGTGCGCAGGGCGTTCCACCGCATGGTGCGCAGTTCGGCCCACTGCCGTACGAGCTCGTCGCGCAGGGCGGGGTCGGGGGCGGCGGAGGTCGCGTAGGCGTGGACCACCCGTTCCAGTTCGGCCGCGAAGCCGATCTGCTGGACGAGGGTGGACACGCCCCGTTCGAGGGCGAGCAGGCCCATGGCGACGGTCCAGCCGTTGCCTTCCCCGCCGACGACGTCGGTGGCGACGGCGCCGTCGAAGAAGACCTCGTTGAACTCGGCGGTGCCGGACATCTGGCGGATGGGCCGGACCTCGATCCGGCCGGGCTGGTCCATGGGGACGAGGAGGAAGGACAGGCCCCGGTGGCGGCGCGAGCCGGCTTCGGTGCGGGCCAGGACGAAGCACCGGTCTGCGTCGTGGGCGAGGGAGGTCCAGATCTTCTGCCCGGTGACGCGCGGCAGCCCGTCGGCCGGGTCGCGCACGGCGGTGGTGCGCACCGCGGCGAGGTCGGATCCGGCGCCGGGTTCGCTGTAGCCCTGGCACCACAGTTCCTCGCCTCGGGCGATGGCGGGGAGGTGGCGGGCCTGCTGTTCGGGGGTGCCGTAGGCGATCAGGGTGGGGGCGAGGAGGTTCTCGCCGATGTGGCCGACCCGGCCGGGTGCGCGCAGCGCCGCGTACTCCTCGGCCCAGACGACCTGGCCGGTGAGGGAGAGCCGCTGCTGTCCGTAGGTCCCGGCGGGCAGGTCCCAGCCGGTGCCGATCCAGCCGCCGCGGCCGAGTTCCCGTTCCCAGGCGCGGCGGGTGGCCACCTCCTGGTGCTCGCTGCCGGGACCGCCGAGGCCGACGGCCCGTTCGTAGGGGCCTGTGAGGTGCTGTGCGAGCCAGGCGCGGGCCCGGGGTCGCAGTTCCTCGGCCTCGGTCCCGAAGCTGAAGTCCACGGGCTTCCCTTCACGCGTTGGGGCGGTCCTTGGCGGCCGCCGCCCTGGCCATGGCCTCCAGTTGCGCGAGCATCGGCATCGGGTCGGTGCCGACGGTGCCGGGCAGGAAGTCGGCGATCTTCTCGGGGGTCCAGGAGCCTTCGGCGTAGCCGGCGCGCAGTTCGCGGGGCTGCGCCCAGACGGCGATCTTGGGTCCGGCGATCGTGTAGACCTGCCCGGTGATGCCCTCGTCCTTGGCGCGGTCGCTGAGGAGGTAGGTGACGAGGGCGGCGACGTCCTCGGGCTCGCCGATCTCCTTGAGCTCCATGGGGACGTTCGCGGACATGCGGGTGCGGGCGACGGGGGCGACGGCGTTGGCGGTGACCCCGTACTTGTGGAGGCCGAGGGCGGCGCTGCGGACGAGGGAGATGATCCCGCCCTTGGCGGCGCTGTAGTTGGCCTGGGCTACGGAGCCCTGGTGGTTGCCGCTGGTGAAGCCGATGAGGGTGCCGGTGCCCTGCTTGCGCATGACGGCGGAGGCGGCCCGGAAGACGGTGAAGGTGCCCTTGAGGTGGGTGGCGAGGACCGGGTCCCATTCGGCTTCGGACATGTTGAACAGCATCCGTTCGCGCAGGATGCCGGCGACGCAGACGACGCCGTCGATGCGCCCGTACTCGGCGAGGGCGGTGTCGACGATGCGCTGTCCGCCCTCCATGGTGGAGATGTCGTCCGCGACGGCGACGGCCCGCCCTCCGGCGGCGGTGATCTCCTTGACCACGGCCTCGGCGACCTCGCTGGTGGGCTCGCCGCCCTCGATCCCGACGCCGTAGTCGTTGACGACGACCCGGGCGCCCTCGGCGGCGGCGGCGAGTGCCACGGCCCGCCCGATGCCCCGGCCCGCGCCGGTGACGGCGACGACCTTGCCTGCCAAGAAGTTCCCCACGTCCGGCCCCTTCCCGCGTTTTCTGACGGTCCGTTAGATTCTATGACCAGTCAGATCCCTTCGCACAAGCCCCCGTTGCCCCCGCACCTCAGGAGCTGATGAAAACCATGAGCAGCCTGCCCGCCGAGTTCCACGAGATCGCCAAGCGCGTCAACAACTGGGGCCGCTGGGGCGCCGACGACGAGATCGGCACCCTGAACCTGATCACCGGGGAGGTCGTCCGGGCGGCCGCCGCCGAGGTCCGCGCGGGCCGCCGCGTCCCGCTCGCCCTGCCGCTGAAGGAGGACGGGGTGCAGGCCGGGATGATCCCCGGCCGGATCAACCCGCTGCACACGATGGTCCAGATCAACCAGGAGCTGTTCGGGCCGGGCACGGTGGCGTGCAGCGACGACGCCGTGACGATGGGGCTCCAGTCGGCCACCCACTGGGACGCCCTGACGCACGTCTCCCACTCCGGGCGGATCTACAACGGCCGCCCGGCGTCCACGATCACCGCGCACGCGCGCGCCGAGTTCAGCGGCATCGACAAGGCCACCCCCATCGTCTCGCGCGGGGTCCTCCTCGACGTCGCCCGCGCGAAGGGCCTGGACCGGCTGCCCGGGGACCACGCCGTCACCCCGGAGGACCTTGCGGAGGCGGAGGAGTTCGCGGGGGTGCAGGTCCGCACGGGCGACATCGTCCTCGTCCGCACCGGCCAGATCCGGACCTATCTGGCGGGCGACCGGCACGGCTACGGCTTCCCGTCCCCCGGGCTCTCGGTGCGCACCCCGCAGTGGTTCCACGCCCGCGACGTGGCGGCGGTCGCGAACGACACCCTGACCTTCGAGATCTTCCCGCCGGAGATCGAGAACCTGTGGCTGCCGGTGCACGCCCTCCACCTGGTCGAGATGGGCATGCACCAGGGCCAGAACTGGAACCTGGAGGAACTGTCCACAGCCTGTGCGGAAGCCGGGCGGTACTCCTTCCTCCTCTCCGCGATGCCGGAACCCTTCGTCGGCGGGACCGGCACCCCGGTGGCCCCGGTGGCCATCCTCTGACCCCCGCGACAAGGGGCCCGCGGCCGATATTGCGTGGTGCGCGGCGACGGCGGGCCCTATCGTCCCGGCAGGTGACCGACTGGACCGAGATCGAAGCCGCGGGCTGCCCCGCGCCCGCCGACCGCCCCCTGGAAGAACTGGTACGAGAGCTCTCGCAGGCCCTCGCGGACCCCGATCCGCGGATCCGGGACGGAGCCCCGTACTCCGTCCTCGCGTCCTGGATAGCGGACGGGGTGATCGGCCCGGCCCGGCGGCTGGAGCTGGGTGACGAGATGGCCGCCCGCTTCCGCCACCCGCAGGTCCAGGCCCGTACCTTCGTCCCCCTCGTCCTCGACATGCTCGTGACCAGGGGGGACTTCAGGGCCGGCTGGGTGGACGCGTTCGAGCGCTGGTACCCCGCGGAGGAGGACCTGCGCGGCCACGACCCGGAGCTGGGCTGGCTCCACGCCGTCGCGCACGGGGCCGACCTGCTGGGCACGCTCGGGAGCCACCCCGAGGTGGACCCGGCGCGGATGCTGCACCTGGCCGCCGCCCGGCTGACGGCCCCCACCACCCACGTGTACGACCAGTTGGAGGACGACCGGCTGGCGCGGGGCGTCGCCCGCGTCCTGACCCGGCCGGACCTGGGCGAGGACGACGCGACGGCATGGCTGGACCCGATCGCCGCCGCGTTCGGCGCCGACAGCATCAGCACCCCGGTCCCCGCCCACATCAGCAACTGCCTGCGCACCCTGCGCCTGCTCTACGTCCTCGCGGACCGCGGGGCACGCCTGGACCAGACGTCCCCCCGCACCCCCCTGCGCCACCGCGAGGCGCTCAAGTCCCGGCTCGCCGACACCCTCGACCGCATCGTCGAACGCTGAACCCGCGGGGGGGGAGCCGAGCGATGGGCCCTCCGACCCCCTCCGACCCCCTTCGCCCTGTTTCGCGCCATGCGGCATGGGCGGCCGGGCCCGGTGGGCGAACCCGCACGCCAGGGGCGGAAGAATCGTTGCCCTGTACACCGAGATGCGTACGCCTGTACGAGACGGCCGTGGCCGGTGGGGCCGGGCGATAGGGCTGGTGGATAGACAAAGAGCGCAGAGCGACCGATTCCCCCCTTCTTGCGACGCACGACCCTCGGGAGGATGGTCCCGACAATCCGGGCCGCCCGCGCGGACGGGCGGCCACCGGTCGCCGAAGCAGAGGGGAACCACCATGTCAGCGCGCAAGACCCTGGCGATCATGACCGCCACCGCGGCCCTGATCGCGGGCCCCGTCCTGTCCGCCCACGCCTCGACCGCCACCCCGACCGACCAGCAGACCGCCTACGCCGCGCAGGCGCGGACCGCCGGCCTCTCCGACCGGCAGGCCGGGGAGCTCCAGCGCCGGGTCGACGCCGAGACCGCGCGGGATCCGCAGGCCCGCCAGATCTCCGCGAACCGGCTCACCACCGCCGGCGGCACGGTGACCGTCGCCGTTCCCGGCCGCGCCGAGACCCGTGACCTCGCCTCCCCCGAAACGGCCCTGGCCTGCAACAACGGCCACCTGTGCATCGTCGACGGGCGCGGCTACTCCTACGACTACTACCAGTGCGGCTACTACAGCTTCGACGGCGTCGGCAACGGCACGTTCAACAACAACCAGACCTCCGGCACCCGGGCCCGCTTCTACAACTCCGACGGCAGCGAGCGCTGGTCGAACGTGGCCAAGTCCACCGGCACGGCCTCCTGGACCCCGGTCTTCTACATCCGCCCCTGCTGACCCGCCCCCTCGCCGGCGCCCCCGCCCCACCCCGGGCGGGGGCGCCTCCCCGCGCCGCGGGCCTCACTCCCGCGCCCCTGCCACGAAGCCGAACCAGACGACCTTGACGCAGTCCCCCTGGGACACCGCCGCCCAGTCGTCGGCACAGGCGGCGACGAGCCCGAGCCCGCGACCGCGGGTGTCGAGGAGCCCGGGGCTCACGCCCTGCGGCCGCCGCTCGGGCGCGCAGTCGTAGACGTGGACGGCGACCCGCCGGTCCCCCAGCACGACCTCGACGGCGATCTCGGGGCTGTCGGTGTGCCGGTAGGCGTTGGTCACCACCTCGGACGCGCAGAGCCGCGCCCGCTCCTCCAACTCCCGGTACCCGGCCGCACGCAGCACGGACACCACCCAGTCCCGCGCGATCCGCGGCGTGTCGGCCCGGCTCGGCGCGGCCATCCGGTAGATGGACGTGCGGTGGGCGGGCGGGTCTCCGCCACGACCCAAGGCGCTCGTCTGCTCCATTGCGAACCTCCAGTGGAGTACGGGTCCGAGCCGCCGCCCCCGTGGCATCGGCCGACCGGATCGCCTTCAAGGCGCGCTCCAGCGGCTGCACTTCGGACTGACCGGCATGCGACGCGGTATGCGGAGACGACAGTAGCGGTTGCGTATCAAACTTGAGACGGCTTTCCTCAAACCGTAGGACTTGGTGGACCCGGTACCGCCCACGGTCCACACTGAGACCCGACAGGAGGGGAGCCGATGCCACCCAGGAAGGCCCCGACGGCACGCCAACGCCGCTTGGGTTCCGAACTACGGAAGATCCGCGAGCACGCCGGGATTTCACTCACGGACGCGGCGGCGCAGCTGAGCACCGACCGGACCACCATGAGCAGCATCGAGAGTGGTCGCTTCGGCGTGAGCAGCGAGCGGGTGCGGACCTGGGCCGGTCATTACGGCTGCCCCGACTCCGATTACGTCGAGGCCCTGGCAGCCATCGCCGACGAGCGCGGTCGTGGCTGGTGGGACGATTACCGTGACGAGCTGTCCGCGGGAGCGCTCGACCTCTCCGAGCTGGAGCACCACGCCGTCGCGCTCCGCGCCGTGCAAATCATGCACATGCCGGGCCTGCTCCAGACCGAGGACTACGCGCGCGCCGTATTCGAGGAGGCCGTTCCGGCCCTGCGTCCTCCGGAGCTCCGCCGGAGACTGTCGCACCGGATGCGACGTCGCGACGTGCTCGACCGCGCGGACACGCCATCCTTCACCTTTCTGATCCACGAGGCGGCGCTGCGCATGAGGTTCGGAAGCCGCGAGATCACCGCCAACCAGCTCGACTACCTCCTCAAGCAGTCCGAGCGGGACAACGTCACCGTCCGCGTGATCCCATTCGAGGTGGGCGGCTTCCCTAACGCCGGAAGTTCGACACTCTATGCACACGGCCCGGTGCCACAGCTCGACACCGTACAGACGGACACTCCCACCGGTCCGGCGTTCCTCGATGCCGAAACGAGGCTCGCCAACTACCGGGCCGTCCTGGATCGGACCGAGGAGCGGTCCTACGACCCCGAACGCTCTCGCGATTTCGTTCGCGGGATGGCGCGACAAGTGTGAAGGCGTGAGAACAGTGGAAATTCAATGGCGCAAGTCCTCGAAGTCGACGGACGCCGAAGGTAACTGCCTGGAAGTCGCGATTCTGGACGGCGAGATCCTGATGCGCGAGAGCGACGACCCCAGCGTGATCATCCGGACCTCCCGGGCGAAGCTCAGGGCCTTCATCGAGGGCGCAGCCGCCGGCGAGTTCGACGATCTCGCCTGACGCTCCGGCACTCCGGCCCTCTGACCACTGCGGACAGGGGGCCGTTCCATGCCTGCAGGGTTCCACGTATCACTCGTCGGCATATGCCGTCTCACTCGTAAGACGTCAAAAGGTTGATACGGATCTGTAGCCAGCGCTAACGTCGAAGAGCGGCGCGCCGGATCGGCCCGGCGCGATGCAAATCCCCCTGCCCTTGCGCCGGTTGGGGGAACCCGCCGCCGCCTCTTCCCGCCGCTCGTCACGGCTCGAAGGGGCGGCGGTCCGCCGCAACGGCAGGAGTGCACGCATGCCCCGTACACGACCCCCCGCACCCGCGCCGCCGCCTCAGACCGGCGTCGACCACGCCGCAGCCATCCGCACCGGCTACTGGTTCCAGGCGCTGTGCCACCACGACGCGTACGACGCGCCCCCTGAACTGCTCTACCGGGTCATGCTGGACACCCCTGAGCGCGCCATCCGGCTGATCGGCCACCAGATCCGGGCCATGCGCCCCTTCGCCCTGAACCCCGACGAGGTGACCCGCGCCCTCGCCTGGGCCGACGGCGGCGGCCGGATCCACGCCCTGGCCGCCCTCCACCGCAGCGAACCCGCCGGCTTCAGCATCGTCCTGCGCGACGGCACCCGCCCCGAATGGCGCGTCCGCCCCGTCAGACACCTCGCCCTGGACGCCGCCCCTTGCACGGGACGCTGACGCCGTACGTGTCACGGCGCGGAGGGCCCCCCAGCGCGCGCCCCCTGCCAGGCCAAGGCCCCTCGCGCCTATAGTCGGTGCGCATGACCGACGGAAGCACCTGGCAGAAGTCCTCGTTCTCGGGACCGGACGACAATCAGAGCTGCATCGAGCTGACACTCGTCGCCGGTGCGATCAAGCTGCGCGAGAGCGACCAACCCGAGGTGGTGGTCACCACGTCGGCGGCGAAGCTCCATGCATTCATCCTCGGTGTCAAGGCGGGCGAATTCGATCACTTGATCTGACATGTCCCATCGCGCGGCGGTACACCCATCACATCGCACGCGAACCGTGAAAGGCAGCGACATGAGCGCACCCATCCGCTGGCAGAAGGCCTCGTTCTCGGGTGGTAACGGCGAGAACTGCATTGAGGTCGGTCGGCAGAACGACAGCATCGTGCTGCGCGAGAGCGATGATCCTGCCTGGGTCATCACCACCACTCCGGCCAAGCTCGCAGGGTTCATCAAGGGCGTGAAGGCCGGAGAGTTCGACCACTTCACGGACTGAACGGGGCGTCCGCCCCGTCAGACACCTCGCCCTGGACGCCGCCCACCGCCCGGCCCGCTGACACAGGGCCCGCCTAACGTGGCCCCCATGGCAGAACTGAGTGGAACCGCGTACGGGTTCCTGGTCGCCGGGCGGCCGGAGGCCGGGGAGTTGGCCCGGGTGCTCGGAGCGGTACTGGGGGTCGGCGCCGCCGGTGTGGAGGTCGGGCCCGAGGGGGAGAGCGACGGCTGGCGGTGGGACACCCCCGTCCAGTGCGGGATCCGCCGGTACGCGCGGGGCGACCTCCCGTACTCCCTGGAGGTGTACGCGGGCCCCTCCGTCCCGGGGGTGCCCGGCACCGCCGAGGTGGGCCGGGCCCTGGCGCGCGGGCTGGGCATGACCGTACTGACCGACTTCGGTGACGTCCTGCCCTGGATCGCCCGGGTGCTGACCCCCACCGGCGGAGAGACCTTCGCCCGCGTCGAGGAGCCGGAGGACCCCGAGAGTTCGGGCCTGCGGGTGACGGCCACGCAGGCCCGGGTCGACGCCTTCCCGCATGCCGGGGTGCACGGGCTGCCCGAGCTGGTCCGGGCGGCGCCGGCCGCCCCGGCCGGTACCGACCGGCGGCTGTGGAGCTGGGCCGACCTGATCTGCCGCATGGAGGCCGACTGGCCGCCCCTGCGCTGGTACGGGCTGGACGAGTACCGCCAGGACCTCGCGGCCCGGGACGCGCTGTCGGACCTGGAAGGGCATCCGGAACTGGATGCGCTCGACGCGCGGTTCCGGGCCGTCACCGTGGCGGACGGCGGCGAGGAGATCGGCCCCGGACCGGCGGCCGGCGCCTGGTACTGGCACCGGCGCCCCGCGGTCCTGCCCTGGCGCGTGCTGCCGCCCGCCGACCCGGAGGCTGCCGACCGGCTGTGGGAGTGGGTACGGGAGGGCGCCGGGGCCCACGGCGGCACCGACATGGCCGGGCTCGACCTCGGCGGGGCGGTTCTGGACGGCGCCGACTTCGCGGAGTCCTGGTTCGCCGGTACCCGGCTCGCCGGCGCGCGGCTGGTCGGCACCGAGTTCTACCGCGCCCACCTCGCCGGGGCCGACCTCAGCGGCGCCGACGCCACCGGGGCCTGTTTCGTACGGGCCGACCTGGACGGGGCCGACCTGCGCGGAGCCGTCCTCGACGGGGCCGACCTCGTCCGGGCGGAGCTCTACGGCACCGACGCGCGCGGGGCCCGCCTGCGCGGCGCCCGCATCCTCGGCGCCTCACTGCTGGACACCGACCTGCGCGGGGCGGACCTCAGCGGCGCGGAGCTACGGGAGAACTCCTTCTGCGTGCTCCTGGACGACTCCACCCAAGTGGCGGGCCTGACGGGCACCGTGTTCGGGCCGGCCACCCTCGTGACCCCGGACGGCACCCGACACCCCCTGGGCGGGCGGGACTTGGAGGACTGGCTCCGCGCCCGCGGCGCCGACGTACGGGCCATCCCCCCCGGCGGCCCGCCCGGTGACGCCCCACACCGGTGAGGGCGGACACGACCCGTCACCGGGCCCGCGCGGCGCGTTGCATGGCCACCGCCGTTTTTCAGCCACACCTCCCCACCACCCCGTTTCCTCTTTGCCGTTGACCGGATCCGGCCGGTAGACATGAACTCGCGCAGTAGAGCGATTCCTGGGGGCGGAGAAGAAGTGACGGACCACGTACCGATCAATCCGTGCACGATCCCGCAGTTCACGGGTGACCTGGACGCGTTGGAGCAGGACAAGAACGCGATCACGGCCGCGGCGGGGACCTTCCGTGACGCGGGATCGAACGTGGACTCCGAGTTCCAGGGCCTGTCGGCGTTCTACTCGGCGCCCGAGGCGGCGCAGCTGTTCGCGACGACCAAGCCGGTGAAGACGGACAGTGACTTCTTCGCCGACCAGCTGGAGTCGGCGGCGACGGCGCTGGGCGAGTACATCACCGAGGCGCGGCCGATCGTGGCGCGGCTGAAGGAACTGCAGACGAAGGCGACCACGTTCAGCAGCAAGATCAGTGGGGATGCGCACTGGAAGGACGACGGGGACAAGATCGATGAGAACAACGATCTGATCCACGACGTCAACGCGGCCGTCTCCGCGTTCTGGGCCGCGGAGCGGACCTGCGCGAACAAGATCCGCGCCCTGTACTGTGCGCCGCCGCTGACCGCTGATGACGGTTCGCACGGCGCGAACATGTACGGGTACAAGGGCGAGGACCTGAACAAGGCGCAGGACCTGCCGTGGGGTTCGCAGCTGGAGGAGACGCACCGGGCCTGGGAGGTCGGTTACTGGGTCAAGTCGTTCGTCTGGGACGGTCTGATCGTCGACGGGATCTGGGGCACGATCCGCGGCCTGGGCACCCTCGTCGGTGTGGACGGCTGGGACAAGGCCGGTCAGGCGTGGACGGGTCTGGCGAAGCTGGCGACGGGTCTGGCGATCATGTCGGTGCCGGGTATGAGCACCGCGTTCTGGATGGCCGACGACAAGGACCTGCCGGGCTGGATCCGTGATTCGCGCACCGCGGTGAAGGAGACGGGCAAGGCGCTGGTCGCGTGGGACGAGTGGGGCAAGAACCCCGCCCGTGCCGCGGGTGCGGTCACCTTCAACGTGCTGACCACCGTGTTCACCGGTGGTGCGGGTACGGCGGCCAAGGCGGGCACGGTGGCGAAGGTCATCAGCGTGGCCGGCAAGGCGGGCCGTCTCATCGACCCGATCACCTACATCGGCAAGGCCGGCTCCCTCGCCAAGATGAAGATCGGTGACCTGTTCGCGAACCTGGGGAAGGTCGACGGCGCGTTCCCGAAGATCGACGACGTGATCTGGAAGGACCTTCCGAAGGCCGACGCGCCCGGGATCACCTTCCCGCACCCGGAGGACACGGTCCGTCTTCCCGACGATGCGCTGGGCCGCCCCCAGTACTTCGACAAGACCACGAACCAGCTCCTGGACCACAACGGCCTGCCCAAGCAGGACCTCACCTCGGTCCCCAAGGGCGGCGACCACCCCCTGGCCGAGGTCCCCAAGCAGGAGAAGGTCCCGGTCGGCGTCGGCGCCCACACCGCCGACGTCACCTCCCACACCCCCGGCGGCCCGGCCGCCCACACCCCCGGCGGCGCAGCCGACCACACCCCGGGCGGAATCGCCGACAACGGCGCCCACAACAGCCACACCGAACCCGGCGGCGGCACAGGCACGGGCGGCCACGGCGGCACGGACACCCACACCACCGGCACCCACACCGACGGCCCGAGCACAGGCGGCAGCCACGACGGCCCCTCGACAGGCGGCGGCCACGACGGCCCGACCGTCCCCCACCAGGGCGAAGGCCCGGGCGGTTCGCTTCCGGACGGTCCCGTTGGCGCTGCCGATGACGGAGTGCTCCCCGGCGGGTCGGAGGTGAGGCCGGACGGCGCGCGCTACATCGAAGAGCCGACCGTGGAGCACGTGCAGGCGGCGGAGTTCTACGACGGGGTCAGAGCGAACCCGGAGTCCCTCGACATCTCGGCGATTTCCGACAACACCGGTATCAGCCCGCAGGTGCTGGACCGCGTCCGCACGCACTTCTTCCTGACCGAACACGTGGTGGCCGAGGCTCCTGGTGTCGCCAGGAGCGGGTACTTCACGCCGCGCGCGGACATCGCGGAGATCTGGGAAGCCGCCGGTCAGCGGAGCCTCAGCCCGGAGGAAGCCACCAAGTTCGAGCGTTACATCGCGCACGAGTACGTCGAGAGCCACTTGATGGACGCCGGGCTGCCTTATCTCGTCGATTCCCCGCATCTGTGGGGGAGCTACGAGAACGAGCTCGGGCTAACGGAGCATTACCACGAATTCCCCCATGACCCCCGGGACGCCGGTGCGCATGACCTTGCCCTGAACGAGAACAAGGGCAACTTCAATCACTGGCGGGCGGTAGGGTTCGACGTTCCGAAGATCGAGCTGGCGTCCGATCTGTCCAATATCGACGAGATGGTGGCGGCTCTGAAGGACGAGCTGCGCGCGAAGGGAATTGAACTCAAGTGACCGACCGGACGGCATTCCCTGTCCTGTACCGCCTCCGGGCCGTGGAGTGGCCGGGCGACTGGGACTTCGCGTTCGACCGGGTCAAGTCGCGCCGGGTCCTGTTCCGCGAGTACATGCGGCGGGCGGCGGTGTGGGCCCAGGCGTACTCGGCAGAAACCGCCTGGCCCTTCTTCGACATCACCTCGTACGTGGATCCCGCGTTCCGGCTCCCTCCGGAAGCCGAGGCCGAGCTCGCGGAGCTGCTGGTGCGGCTGCCCAACGTGGAGGTGAGGAACACCTGCGCGGGGGCGGTGCGCCTGGCGGAGCTCCGCGGGCAGAACCCGGACGCGTTCTCCGGCCTTCCCGACCTCTACGAGCCGCTGGTCCGCTTCTACGAGCGGGGCGCGGAATTCGCCCGGGACGATGCCGGATTCCTCGACCTGACGGGCATGCGGTTCCGGCCCGGCCCGCTGGCCGTCTACCTCACCACCGTGCCCGTCACGCTGCTCGACGACGCGGTCCTCGACGCCCTCGACGCCGCCGGGCGGGTCACCTACTACATGTCGGAGGACGGCCAGGGCCCCCTCCTGCGGCGGCGGGCGTTGCGGGACGAGCAGACGGACGAGCTGTTCGGCCGTGACCTGCGCTGGGAGCCGACCGACCTGATCCCGGAGTCCGACGAGGCGGTCAAGGCCGCGGGCCTGGCCCCGCTGGACGAACTCGCGGCGGCCCGCCTCATCGGAACGATCGTCGCCGCCGCCCCGGGTGCGGTCGGCTGACCGGCCCCGGAAGGGCCTGCGCGTGGGCCGTGGTGCAGAGGATCTCTTCCATCGACTGGCGGGCCGCGGAGGAGGGTTTCGAACACGGCACCTCCAGCGCCCGCCTCATGCGGGAGCATCTGCGCCGGATGGCGGTCTGGGTCCGGGAACTCCAGAAGGCGCAGCCTGCTGCTCCGTTCTTCGACGTGGCGCAGTCCGACCGCTGGCCGTTCTTCGACCTCGCACGCTACGTCGAACCCTCCGCCCGGCCCGACAGCGAACCGGCGGCGGCTCTCGGAGCGTTCCTTTCCGAGCACGCGAGCAGTCCGCTCACCGGCCGGACCTGCCGAGCCGCCCTGACCTGGGCATCGCTTTCCCCCCGGTCCCTCGCCGGGTTCGATGGTCTGCCCGATCCGTTCGAGCCGCTCCTTCTGGTCTTCGAGCGGAGCGGAGCCTTCTGGATCGAGAACGGGTTCATCGACTTCGTCGCCAGTCGGGTCCGGCTGGGCTCCTGGGAGGACCACGTGGCGGCGGAGCCTCTGCTGTCGCTCGACGGGGCGGCCCTCGATGCCATGGATCGGGCCTAGGTTTCGACCGGGTCAGGCGAAGAGTTCCGCGAGCATGTCCGGGCCGATGGGGATCGGGGCCGGGCGGTAGGAGGGGGGCCGGGTGTCCGTGAGTTCTCGGACCAGGAAGTCCCAGCAGCGCTTGCGGACGTAGGACAGGCAGTCGAGGAAGGTGTGCTCGGCGCCGGGGACGAGGAGCAGTTCGAAGCCCTTGTCCGCGGCGAAGAGCCGGTCGGCGAGGCGCAGCGTGTGGTCGGGGTGGACCTGGTCGTCCATTTCGCCGTGGATGAGGAGCAGCTTGCCCTCCAGCCGGTCGGCGAGGTCCACGTTGGAGGTGCGGGCCCAGGCTTCGGGGTTGGCCGCGCCGTCGTAGGTCTCGACGAAGCCCAGGTTGAAGTGGCGGGCGTCGTGCGGGCCGGACAGGGCTACGCCGGCCTTGTAGACGTCGGGGAAGTCCAGCATGGCGCGGGCCGCGGCGAAGCCGCCGCCCGAGTGGCCGAGGACGCCGACGCGGTCGAGGTCCATCCACGGCCGGGTCCTGGCGAGCTGCCGCAGTGCCACCGCGTGGTCGGCGAGGGAGCCGGCGTCGGCGAGGTTCCCGTACGAGGCGTCGTGGAAGGCCTTGCTGCGGCCGGGGGTGCCGCGTCCGTCCAGGGCGATCACCACGAAGCCGAGCGCCGCGAGGGGTTCGGCGTCGAGGCCCATGCCGCCGGGGTCGAAGCAGGGGGCGACGCGGGTGACCTGGGGGCCGGGGTAGAGGTGGTCCACCACCGGGTAGCGGTGGGCGGGGTCGAAGCCGTGGGGGTGGTGGAGGATGCCGTAGATGTCGGTGACGCCGTCGGCCGCCTTGACGCGGAAACGTTCCGGCGCGGTCCAGCCGGTGGCGGTGAGACGGCTGGTGTCGGCGCGCTCCAGGTGGATGAGGACGTGCCCGGACCAGTCGCGGACCGTGGTGACGGGAGGGGTGTCCACGGTGGACGCGGAGTCGATGAAGCAGTCCCGGCCCGGGGAGAGGGTGACGACGTGGTCGAGGCCGTCGTCGGTGACCTTGGTGAAGCCGGAGCCGTCGAGGGCGGCTCGGCAGACCGTGCGCCGGTACGGGTCCTCCTCGACCAGCCCGGAGGCGGTGAAGTACACGACCCGCTCGGTCTCGTCGACGTGCAGGATCTGCCGTACGGCCCACTCGCCGGAGGTCACCTGCCCGAGGAGGGCGCCGGTGTGCAGGTCGTAGCGGTAGAGGTGGCCCCAGCCGTCGCGCTGTGAGTACCAGAGCACCTCGTCGGCCAGGATCTCGACGATGGGCGGTTCGTAGGCCCACTGGTTGGGTTCGACGCGGGTGGCGCCGCTTTCGCCGAGGACGGTGGTGACCTCGCCGGTGGCCGGGTCCATCCGGTGGAGGGTGAGGGTGCGCAGGTCGCGGGGCCGGTCCAGGTAGTACACGGCCGTGCCGTCCGGGGCCCACCAGGCCCACTTCGTCGCGATCGGCGACAGCTGCGGCATGAGGAGCGGGTCGGCCTGCGCGCGGACGACGGTGCCTTCGGCGACGTCGAGCACGACGAGGCGGGCCAGCGGCACGTGCTCGTCGCCGGGGTAGGCGTAGCGCTGGGTGTGCAGGAGGGGCGCTCCGCCGTCGGCGGGCCGGGCCTGTACGAGGTGGGTCTCGCGGACCTCGCGTTCGTCGGTCTGGTGGGCCAGCACCTTCGTGGAGTCGGGCGACCAGGCCAGCGCGGGCGGCAGGTGCGGCAGGCCGATCTTGGTCAGCAGGGTGGTGTTGGCTGTGGCTTCGGGGCCGGGGCCGTACTGGTTGGCGGGCTCGCCGTCGGTGGTCAGCGGCCATTCGCGGCCGTCGGACAGCGAGCGGGCCCACAGGTCGTGCCCACGGCGGGACACCGCGACCCGGCCGTCGGGGGAGGTGACCTCCAGGGGGCTGCCCGGCGGGGCGGACTCGGCGCGCTCGCAGACGTAGCCGTCCAGTCCGCAGCGCCAGTACTCGCCCAGCGCGTGGAACTCGACCGCGTTGGCGGCCGGCCGGAGGTCGATGGCGGCGAACGGCAGGGCCTGGGGGTCGACCGGCTGCCCGGAGGCGTCGGCCAGTGCGGCGGCGAGCCGCGCGTGGTCGAAGGCCGGCTCGCGGGTGCCCGCCGCCGGGTCGGCGAGGACGAAGCGCCGGCCGGCGCCGTCGCTCACCGCGTACCAGAACCGGGCGCCCCCGTCGATCCACTGCGGCCTGATCCTGTCGGCCGTGACGAGCTCGCCGGGGCGGGCCGGGCGGCGCAGGAGCTGTTCGGCGGTCTGGTAGTCCTGATCGGTGGTCATTCTTCTCGCCCTTTGCCGGAGTCGGTATCGATTGCGGGGGGGGTGGGCGTCACAGGCTGCGGGCGGTGATGTCCCCGTAGCCGGTGGTCGCGTGGACGGTGAGGGCGGCGGCGCCCCCGGTGTTCTTGAGGGCGTTGTGGACGCGGCCGTGGCCGGTGCCGGCATCGAGGGAGGCGGCGACGCCCGGGGCGGCCCCGACGGTCACGTCGCCGGCCTGGGTGCGCAGGATGAGGGCGCCTTCGTGGGCTTCCCCGACGCGGATGTCGCCCTTCTGGGTGCTGATGTCGGCGTCGCCGCGCAGGCGGCCGACGCGGATGTCGCCCGCGAGGGCGGTGAGGCGGGCGCCCGCCGCCTCGTCGAGCTCGATCGAGCCCTGGGAGACCTCGAAGGCGACCTCGCCGAGGCGTCCGGCGCCGCGGAGTTCGCCGGCGGCGGCCTTGGCCTCGACCCGGGAGCCGGCGGGCAGTTCGACGGTCACCTCGACGGAGCCGGTGGCGGTGAGGATCTGGTTCTTCGGCGCCGGGGTGACGATCCGCAGGACGCCGTCGTGGAAGTCGACGGCGGTCTGCTGCGCGACCTTGACGTCACGGCTCCTGGTGGCGTCCGCGGGCCGGACCTCGACGGTGGTGTCGTCCCGGTCGGTGGCGATGAAGCGGACGTGTCCGGCGGGGATGTCGAGGATGGCGACGATCGGGGCGGGGGTCTGGAACTTCTGCATGATGCTGCGTCCTTCGGCTGGCTTCGTTTTCCGACATCGCAAAAGCTACGTTGCGTTCGAAGGCTGCGCAACATACTCGTTGCGCAGAAACGGCATAAGCACAGGTCAGATAGCAGAGATCGTTGCAACGATCTGCAATTTAACGCAACACCCATAGCCATGGACGTTGCAATGGACTGGATGTGAACGCTATGCTGGGGCGCCGGGGCCACGAAGGGCCGCCGCCGGAGGCCGCCGAAGGCCACGCACGAAGGAGACCGCGATGCCGGGAGGCAGGCTCACCCAGCAGGAACGCCAGCAGATCGCGCTGGGGGTGGCCGACGGCCTCGCCTACGCGGAGATCGCCAGGCGGCTCGACCGCCCCACCTCGACGGTCACCCGCGAGGTCATGCGCAACGGCGGCCCCGCCGGCTACCGCGCCGACCTGGCCCAGCGCGCCACCGAACGCCGCACCCAGCGGCGCGGCCAGACCCCGTCCCGAAGCCCCCAGGCACCCGAGCCCGCGCACGGGCGCGACCCGGAGGCGCTGCGCGCGTACGAGGAGACGTTCACCACCGTCCTCGTGCAGTCGGGCATGCCCACGATGATGGCCCGGGTGCTGACCTGCCTGTTCACCACCGACGAGGGCAGCCTCACCGCGTCGGAACTCGTCCGGCGCCTCCAGGTCAGCCCGGCGTCCGTCTCCAAGGCGATCAGCTACCTGGACGGCCAGGGCCTCGTCCGCCGCGAACGCGACGAACGGCGGCGCGAGCGCTACGTCGCCGACAACGACGTCTGGTACCAGTCCATGATGGCGAGCGCCCGCGGCACCGCCGTGCTCGCCGAGACCGCCCGCCAGGGCGTCGGCATCCTCGGCGCCGACACCCCCGCCGCGGTCCGCCTCGAAAACATCGCCCGCTTCGTCGACTTCGTCTCCGAGAGCATCTCCCGGGCCGCCGACCAGGCGCGCGAGATCCTGCACACGAAGCCCGAAAGCACCCCGGACGGGGACACGGCGGCCGACGGCCCCGCGGCGGACGACGGCCCCGCCGCCGACGCCGCCGCGCCGGGCCCCGGGCGCGGCTAGCGCCGGGCCGCGACACGCGCGTACGGCCGAGGCCGCGGACGGGCCGCCCTAAGGGGCGTCCCGTTCCGCGGCCTCGGCCGTCTCCGCGAGGAGCTTGATGCGGGCCAGACGGCGGTCCCAGTCGGCCGCGAGGGCGGCCATCCAGCGGGCCGTCGCGTCCAGCGCGGCGGGCCGGACCGCGTACCGCACCTCACGCCCCACCCGGCCCCCGCGCACCAGGCCGGCGGCCTCCAGCACGGCGAGGTGCTTGACCACGGCCTGGCGCGAGACGGGGACCCCCTCGGCGAGGGCGGTCGCGCTGGCCTCGCCCCGCGCGGCGAGGAGGTCGAGCAGCAGGCGCCGCGTGGGGTCGGCGAGCGCGGCGAGTACGGAATCCACACCCTCCGCGCCGCCCGGCCTCGGGTCCGTCACGCCGAGGACTCCTCGGCCCGCTTCTTGAAGGCGTCGAGCACCTGCGGCCAGCCGCCGGTGTTGTCCTCCAGCGCCTTGGCGCGCAGCTCCTCGGCCCCGGCGAGCGCCGCGAAGCCGCTCTCGACGACGCGCAGCCGCGTCCCGTCGCCCTCCGGCGTCAGGGTGAACTCCACGAGGGTGGTGTTGTCCCCGCGCAGCTCCTCGCCCGGGAAGGCGCTGGCCCAGCGGTAGGCGACGTACGTCGGCGGTTCGACCTTCTCCACGCGCACCGGGAAGTCACCGTACTGCGCGTTCTTCGCCAGCACCGACTCGCCCTCCCGGGCGACGGTCCCGGCGACCTGCTCCGGTTCGGCGACCCAGAACCCGGGCTCGGTCACCAGCGACCAGACCCGCTCCAGCGGCGCTTCGATCAGGGTTTCGCGTTCGATCCTGTCCTGGATCATGACGAGCCTCTTTCCTCGACACCATTGATGCAACTCCAGGGTTGCACCTAACCCCCTCCTCGCGCAACCGGAGGGTTGCACATCCTCTGATGGATACCCTCGTCCGGACGACGGGCCGCAGCCGACGAGAGGGGGAGGCGCGATGGAACTCCGGGCCGCCGACCCCGAAGCCGCCCACTGGCCGGCGCGCCGGCTGGAGGACGGAAGTCCGTACGGGGCCGACCTGCGCGGAGCCGTCCTCGACGGGGCCGACCTCGTCAGCGCGGAGCTCCACGGCACCGACGCCCGGGGCGCCCGCCTGCGCGGCGCCCGCATCATGGGCGCGTCCCTCCTGGACACCGACCTGCGCGGCGCGGACCTCAGCGGGGCGCGGCTACGGGAGAACTTCTTCGAGGTGCTCCTGGACGACGAAACCCGCGTGGCGGGCCTGACGGGAACGGTCTTCGGCCCGGCCCGGCTGGAGGACCCGGCCGGCACCCACCACGCCCTGACCGGCGCCGACTTGGAGGACTGGCTCCGCTCCCGCGGAGCCACGGCGAGCGTCATCGCACCCCTCGGCCCGCGCCGGCCGTAGGCCATAGGCCATAGGCCATGGACCCAGCGCCGACCCCCGGCACCCACACCCGGCACCACGGTCGTGGTCGCCCACGACGAGCGCGGAGGTCCCGCCGTTCCGCCCCCGGACGGGCCGGGGGCGGAACGTCCGTGAAGCGGGAGGAACGACGGGATCCGTGCGCGGCGTCCTGGTCCGCCGGATCAGTCGGTGAACACCTGGACGATCCGGTTGCCCGAGACGGCGACGCCGGTCTTGGTGAAGCTGCAGTTCTTGATGTTGCCGGCGTGGCCTGCGCTTCCGAGCCAGCCGTCGACGTGCACCTTCTCGTCGCCCGAGCCCCAGGCGATGTTCTCGGCGGACGCGTTGAACGTCGCCCCGGCCTTCTTCAGCCGGTCCTGGATGCTGGATCCGTCCGAGCCCGTGTGGTTGGTGGTGGTGTCGTTGGCGTACTCCTGTGCCGCCGCGACCACCTTGGGGTCGACGGTCAGCGGCGGACAGCCTGCGGCCTTGCGGGCATCGTTGACGAGTTCGAGGACCTTGTTGGGGTCGTTCTGGAGCGGAACCACGGCGTGCGTGCCCACGGCCGTGGGCACGGTGGCGGTAGCCGCTCCGGCGCCGACGGCACCCGAGAGGACCAGCAACGATGAGGCACACACCACGGTGCACCCACGCCGTATCCGAGCGGATCGGGAAACCATGGAATCACCATCCTTCTCGTCGAGAAGCGGCGAACGCCGCAACGCCGCCGCCGGTCACCCCCCGCCTCGCCGATTCTCCGCCGCACCCCACCCACCCGCATCTCCTCACGACGAACCCCCCAGGTGAGAGGGGTCGCCGCTGTAGTGGTTGAGCGCCGCGCCGCGCGCCGATCGTTCCGGGTCCCATTGGACGTGCACGGCCGCCCCGCCGGCCCCGCGAGCCGTTTTCGCGGGCCGGCCCGCCCCCGGAGCCGCGCGGGCGGCCCGTCCGGAAAGGACCTGCGGGTGGCGGCGTGCGTTCGTGCACGCCCCGAGCGCGGCACGGCAGCCGCCACCCCACGACCCGCACTCGTCAAGGCAGGAAACACTCCCTTGGCGTCCCCTCGCGACGAATCGCTCACCACCAGGGTGATCAACAGGTGACGAACCGTCAACACCTCGTTAGAGGTACACGCGCGGTTCCCGCCTCCAGGCAAATTCTTGGTCGGGGCGCGTGGCGGGCGCCGCCGGCTGCGCGCGGTCGACCTCGCACCAGATCCGTTTGCCCGCGCCCTCGCGCTGCCAGCCCCACCGGTCGGCGAGCCCGTCCACCAGCTCCAGCCCGCGCCCGCCGGTGTCCTCGCCGCAGGCCTGCCGGCGGGCCGGCGCCCGGTCGCTCGTGTCGGCGACCTCGACCCGCACGCCCGGCCCGCCGAACAGCATCCGCAGCACCGCGGGACAGCCCGTGTGCACGACCGCGTTCGTGACCAGCTCGGAGATCAGCAGGACCAGCGTCTCGGCGAGCGGCTCGTCGTCCCCTATGCCGGACCCCGCCAGCCTGGACCGGGCCCACCTGCGGGCCCGGCCGACCTCGGCGGGATCCGGTCCTACCTCCAGCTGCACCTGAAGCACCTGCACCGCTCACACCATCCGAACCGGCGGACACTTCGCCTCGCGACGGGGCGGGATCACCGCTCGTGATCCCCTTGCCGAGCAGCATGGTTGACATACAGTCACCACAACAAGCGCTTCGGGCATATTCCAGCGCGAAGGAGTAGGCGTGGTGCATACTGTGCGACGCTCACGCCGCTCAACCGCTCGCATTCGTCGGAGCGTACCGGAGCACACCCCTGCCTCCGGCCCGCATCGGGGCGGCCGAAGGACACAAACCGATATCAACTCTCCGTAATCGGACATGCGTCCCGCGTCGTTCCTCCCGTGCCCCGGGCCCACCGGGCCCGGCCCGGCCGGCCCCGACCGGCCCGGGTCCGGTCACGGACTGCTACCTTCCTACCCCGCAACCGCCTCCTCCAGCAGCCGCTCCGCCAGGAGTTCCTCCGCCCCCGCCGCCGTCCGCCACTGCCGGGCCCGCACCCACGCCCGTTTCAGGTGCAGGTGCACGTCCGCCTCCCAGGTGAAACCCATCCCGCCGTGCACCTGGAGGCAGTCCCGGGCACCCCGTACCGCCGCCCCGTCGGCCAGCAGCTTGGCCGCCGCGATCTCCGCGCCGTCCGCCGTCACCGCCGCCGCGTAGACCGCCGTACGGGCCACCTCCGCCCGCACCAGCATGTCCGCGCACAGGTGCTTGACCGCCTGGAACGCCCCGATCGGCTGCCCGAACTGCTCGCGCTCCCCCGCGTACCGCACCGCCAGCTCCACCGTCCGCAGCGCGCTGCCGACCTGGAGGGCCGCCGTCAGCAGCGCCCCCTCCTCCCGGTACGCCTCCACCCCCGCGCCCCCGGCCGCCTCCGCCCGCCACAGCGGGGTCAGCGGGTCCGCCGAGCGCACCGGGGTCCCGGCGGGGAGCGGGTCGGCGCCGAGCACCGCGTCGGCGTCGCCCAGGTGCGCCACCAGCGGCCCGTCCAGGTCGAAGGCGGTGACCACGGCCGTCCCCTCCGCCGCGCCGGGGACCGTCCCGGCGGCCAGGTGGGTGGCCACCAGCGGCCCCGGCAGCAGGGCCCGCCCGGCCTCCTCGAAGACGAGGACCGCCTCGGGCAGGCCGAGCCCGACCCCGCCCCCGGACTCCGCCAGCCGCAGCGCGAAGAGGCCCGCCGCGCCCAGCTCCCGCCACAGGTCCCGGTCCAGGGCGCCGTCGGCTTCCACCGACGCCCGCAGGGCCTCGCGCCCGTAGCGTCCGGCGAGGAGGTCCCGTACGCCCGCCCGCAGGTCCCGCTGGTCCTGCGTCAGCCGGAAGTCCACGGCGCTCACCGCCCCTTCGGAAGGCCGAGGATCCGCTCGGCGACGATGTTCCGCTGGATCTGCGAGGTGCCCGCCGCGATCGTGTACGAGAGGGACGAGAGCCGGTCCAGGGTCCACTCCTCCTCCAGCGAGAGGGAGTCCGCGCCCAGCACCTCCGCGGCGACGTCGTAGAGCTCCTGGCGGGCGTGGGAGTACGCCAGCTTGAAGACGCTGCCGCCCGTGCCGGGGATGCCGCCGGAGCGCTGCGCCTCGCTGACGTTCCACTGCGTCAGCCGCCACAGGGCCCCGAACTCCCCGTGCAGCCGCCCGAGGGTGCGCCGCAGCACCGGGTCGTCCCAGCGGCCGTTCGCCTGCGCGGTGCGGGCCAGCCGCGTCAGGGTGCGCCGGCAGGCGACGACCTCGCCGACGAAGGCGGTGCCCCGCTCGAAGGACAGGGTCACCATCGTCACGCGCCAGCCGTCGTTCTCCGCCCCGACCCGGTTGGCGACCGGGACCCGCACCTCGTCGAGGAAGACCTCCGCGAACTCGGCCGACCCGGCGAGGGTGCGCAGCGGCCGGACCGTGATCCCGGGCGCGTCCATCGGCAGGGCCAGCCAGGAGATCCCGCGGTGCCGGGGGGCCTGCGGGTCCGTGCGCACCAGCAGCTCGCACCAGTCGGCGACCTCCGCGTGCGAGGTCCAGATCTTCGATCCGGTGACGACGTACGCGTCCCCGTCGCGCACCGCCCGCGTGCGCAGGGAGGCCAGGTCGGAGCCGGCGCCGGGCTCGCTGAAGCCCTGGCACCACACCTCGTCGCCGCGCAGGACGGGCGGCAGCCAGCGGGCCCGCTGCTCGGCGGTGCCCTCGGCGGCGATGGTGGGTCCGGCGTGCAGCAGGCCGACGAAGTTCGCGCCGACGTAGGGGGCGCCGGCCCGCTCGGTCTCCTCCAGGAAGATCAGGTGCTGGGTCGGGGTGGCGCCGCGGCCGCCGGCGTCGACGGGCCAGTGCAGGCCCGCGTACCCGGCGTCGTGGAGCCTGCGCTGCCAGCCCAGGTCGTAGGCGCGGCGGCCGGGCCAGTCGTCCGGGGAGGGCCGGGCGGGCAGCTCGGGCAGGGTCTTGCCCAGCCACTCGCGCAGCCGGGCCCGGAAGTCCCGCTCCTCCTCGGTGTAGGTGAGGTCCATCAGGTGAGGTCCAGGCCGAGCATGCGGATGGCGTTGCCGCGCATCAGTTTGTGGACGGTCTCCGCGTCGAGGTCCTTCACGTGGTCGAGGGCGACCTCCCTGGTGTGCGGGAAGGTCGAGTCCACGTGCGGGTAGTCGGTCTCGAAGGTGGCGTTGTCGCGGCCGACGACGTCGAGGGAGGCGATCCCGTGCTTGTCGCGGAAGAAGCAGCAGTAGATCTGGCGGTAGTAGTACGTGGACGGCGGCTCGGGGATCAGGTCGCGGACCCCGCCCCAGGCGCGGTGCTCGCGCCAGACGTCGTCGGCGCGTTCGAGGGCGTACGGGATCCAGCCCATCTGGCCCTCGCTGTAGGCGAGGGTGAGCCGCGGGAACTTCACCAGGACCCCGCTGAAGAGGAAGTCCATCATCGAGGCCATGGCGTTGTTGAAGCTCAGCGAGGCCTGGACGGCGGGCGGGGCGTCCGGGGAGGCGGCGGGCATCTGGGACGAGGACCCGATGTGCATGTTCACGACCGTGCCGGTCTCCTGGCAGACGGCGAAGAAGGGGTCCCAGTAGCCGGAGTGGATGGACGGCAGGCCCAGGTGGGTGGGGATCTCGGAGAAGGTCACCGCGCGGACGCCGCGGGCGGCGTTGCGGCGGATCTCGGCGACCGCCAGGTCGATGTCCCAGAGCGGGATGATGCACAGCGGGATGAGCCGGCCGCCGCTGTCGCCGCACCACTCCTCGACCATCCAGTCGTTGTAGGCGCGCACGCAGGCGAGCGCGACCTCCTTGTCGTGGGCCTCGGCGAAGGTCTGGCCGCAGAAGCGCGGGAAGGTGGGGAAGCAGAGGGAGGCCTCGACGTGGTTGAGGTCCATGTCGGCGAGGCGCGCCTTGGGGTCCCAGCAGCCGCGCCGCATCTCCTCGCGGGTGATGCCCTCCAGCGTCATGTCGTCGCGGTCGAAGCCGACGGCGGCGATGTTGCGCTTGTACGGGAACTTCAGGTCCTCGTAGATCCACCAGTCGGTCGGCGGGCCGTCGGGGTCCATGGAGATCACGTACTTGCCGCCGGTGTAGACGAGGTCGCCGATGCCCGCCGTGAGGGGCTTGGGGCCGCGGTCCCGGTACTTGGCCGGCAGCCACACGTCGAACAGGTGGGCCGGTTCGATCACGTGGTCGTCGACGCTGATGATCCGAGGCAGTTCCATGGTCTCCCCAATCCGATCTGATGGATCGTCAGAAACAAGCTAGCCCCGCCACCCCTGGACCGACAAGCGTCCGAGGCCTACGCTCTGCGCTTGACCTGACTACCCGTCAGACTCGTTGGCCACCGTCGACTGCCACGCCCAGGGGAGGTCCGGGATGACGGACACCGTGACGGATCCGAGCAGCTGCGCCACCCTGTGGGAACTGGTCTCCCGGCGGGCCGACCGCACCCCGGACGCACCCGTCCTCATCGAGGCCGCCGAGGACCCCGCCGACGACCGCACCCTGACCTTCGGCGCCCTGCGCGAGCGCGCCGAACGCGCCGCGGCGGGCCTGTACGCGATGGGGGTGCGCCCCGGCACGGTCGTCGCCTGGCAGCTGCCCACCCGCATCGAGACGGTGCTGCTCTCGCTCGCCCTGGCCCGGATCGGCGCCGTCCAGTCGCCGGTGATCCCCTTCTACCGCGACCGCGAGGTGGGCTTCGCGCTGCGCGAGGCCAAGGCCGGGTTCTTCGCCGTGCCCGGCGTCTGGCGCGGCTTCGACCACACCGCGATGGCCGCCCGGATCGGCGCCCGCGGGGTCTTCGAGGCCTACGACTCCCTCCCCGACGGCGACCCCGCCGTGCTGCCCCCGCCGCCGGCCGACGGGACCTCCGTACGGTGGATCTACTGGACCTCCGGCACCACCTCCGACCCCAAGGGCGTCCTGCACACCGACCGCTCGCTCATCGCGGGCGGCACCTGCCTCGCCGACGCGCTGCGGCTGACCCCCGCCGACGTCGGCTCGATCGCCTTCCCGTACGCGCACATAGGCGGCCCCGACTACCTGGTGATGCTGCTGCTGTACGGGTTCCCGGCGGTGCTCTTCGAGAAGTTCGCGCTGCCCGGCGCACTGGACGGCTACCGGCGCCACGGGGTCACCGTCGCGGGCGGCTCCACCGCCTTCTACTCCCTCTTCCTCGCCGAACAGCGCAAGGACCCCGGGACGCGCCTCATCCCCACCCTGCGCCTGCTGGCCGGCGGCGGCGCCCCCAAGCCCCCGGAGATCTACCACGCGGTGGTGCGCGAACTGGGCTGCCAGCTCACCCACGGGTACGGCATGACCGAGGTCCCGATGATCACCATGGGCTCCCCGGACGACACCCCGGAGAACCTCGCCACCACCGAGGGTCGCCCCCCGCGCACCATGTCCGTCCGCATCACCACCCCCGACGGCACCCCCCTGCCCGCCGGGACCGACGGGGAGGTGCGGCTGCGCGGCGAGGCCGTCTGCCGGGGCTACCTGGGCCGCCAGGACTCCGCGGAGGTCTTCGACGCCGACGGCTACCTGATCACCGGCGACCTCGGCCACCTCACCGCCGACGGCCACCTGGTCCTCACCGGCCGCAGCAAGGACGTGATCATCCGCAAGGGCGAGAACATCTCGGCGAAGGAGATCGAGGACCTCCTGCACCTGCTCCCGGCCGTGGGCGACGTCGCCGTCATCGGCCTCCCCGACCCCGAACGCGGGGAGCGGGTCTGCGCCGTGATCGAGCAGCCGCCGGGGGCCGCGCCCCTGACCCTGCCCCAGCTGACGGCCCACCTCCGGGCCCAGGGCCTGTCCCCCCACAAGCTCCCCGAGCAGCTGGAGCTGGTCGACGCCCTGCCCCGCAACGACGCGCTGCGCAAGGTCCTCAAGTACCGCCTGCGGGAGCGCTATTCACGCCCCTGACGGACCCTCGGGCGACCGCCCCGCGGGCTCCGCTGACACCAAGGTGCCAGGCCCCTTGGTGCCGGTCGCAAAGCCTTCCCCGGGGCTTCCCGACGCAGCAGGATAGTGCTCACCGGAACGGCGGCGGGAAAAGAAAACCCCAGGCCGGGGCCCACGAGGGCCGGCCAGCCGCCTCCGGCGACACCGTCCGAAACACGTCAGAAGCCCGGGGGCACAGCCATGCCGAAAACCACTCGCACGCACCGCAGCGACTGCGCCGCCGGCGACGTCATCGGCTGGGACTGACACCGTGCTCCTCGTCCGCACGCCCCTCCACAGCGACACCGGGGCACCGGGGACCGAGAGCGGGGCGAGCCTCCTCCAGGACGCCCTCTGGGCCCACGCCGGCCCGCACCACGCACTGGAACACGTACGGGTCCGCCCGGTACCGCAGGGCCTGCACGTCGCACTGTTCGTCCGGGCGGAGCACACCGCCGCCGCCCACGAAAAGGCCCACGACCTCCTCACCCTCGTCCTCGCGACCGGCGCCGCCCGCGGCTACACCCCGGGCCCGCTGATCCGCCACTGAACCACCACCGATCCACCGCCACGGCCCCGGGCCGTGCGCTCCGGCCGCCGGCCGTCCGACCGCTGTTCCTGCAGGGCAGCCGTCACCACCGGCGACCAGGCCACCGCACCGTCCGCCCCCACCCGGGCTCCGGACGAGAACGCGAACCGGCCCACACCACTTGGCAACACCCGCACCACCCTTCGTCCTTCTTCCCCGGCCCTGACGCCTCGGGCCGCCCTGTCCTCACGGAGACACCACCATGACCTCGCGTCGCTCCTCCCGCATGCTCACCGTCGCCCTCACCACCTTCGTCGCCGCGCCGATGCTGGCCGTCGCCCTGCCCGCCGTCTCGGCGCAGGCCGAGTCCCAGACCGTCGCCTCGATCGCCCGGGGCCAGGTCGGCGGCACGTGCGGCGACTACAACTGCCAGTACCCCGGCGCCTGGTGCGCCGAGTTCACCCGCTGGGTGTGGAACAAGGCCGGCGCGAACACCTCCGGCATCAGCGCGGCGGCCGTCAGCATCTACCAGTACGGCAAGAACAAGGGGACGCTGCACGGCAGCCCGCAGGTCGGCGACGCGGTCCTCTACGACAAGGACGGCAGCCTGAACGACGGCGACGCCGACCACGTCAACATCGTCGTCGCGGTCGACGGGGACAGCATCCAGACCGTCGGCGGCAACGAGAGCGGCGGCGTGCGCTTCCGCAGCTGGTTCAACTGGAAGACCAACTCCAGCCCGGTGGGCGCCGGCCGGGCCCTGGCCTTCGTCGGCCCGTCCGGTCTGTCGGAGACCCCCACCGCGCCGGTCAGCAAGGCCGGTGACCTCTTCCACGCCACCCGTCTCGCCGACGGCAACTGGGAGGGCTTCGCCCCGCTGAACGGCTTCGGCGGCGCGGCGTTCTTCAACGCCTCCCAGGAATCCATCGCGGCGACCCCGGACGGCTCGACGCAGACCCTGGCCACCGGGAACGACGGCAACCTCTACCACACCGCCCGCTACGCGGACCGTTCCTGGACGGGCTGGGCCAAGGTCGACGGTTACGCCGGCGCCGCGAACTTCGGCGCGAGGGACCAGGCGATGGCCGGCATGCCCAACGGCGACGCCCAGCTCATGGCCATCGGCAACGACGGCAAGATCTACCAGAACACCCGCTACAAGGCCGGCAACTGGCAGGGCTGGTCCCCCGTCGGCACCTGGCAGGCCAAGAAGATCGCCGTCGCCGGCCTCCCCGACGGCTCCACCCAGACCCTCATCATCGGCAACGACGGCAACATCTACCACGCCATCCGCTCCACCGACGGCACCTGGACCGGCTGGAACGCCGTCGACGGCCTCGGCGACGCCACCTTCCAGGCCGGCAACATCGCCATCGCCGCACTCCCCAACGGCGACACCCAGCTCCTCGCCACCGGCAGCGACGGCCTCGTCTACCACAACATCCGCAACGCCAACGGAACCTGGCAGGGCTGGAGCAAGGTCGACGGCTACGGCGGCGCCCCCGGCTTCGCCGCCAGCAGCCTCGCCATCACCGGCCTGCCCAACGGCGACACCCAGATGCTCGCCGTAGGCAACGACGGCAAGACCTACCACGCCGCCCGCTACGCCAACGGCAGCTGGCAGGGCTGGTGGGCCACCGGAATGGGCGCCCAGAAGGTCGCCATCACCGGCCTCACCGACGGCAGCACCCAGATGCTCGCCACCCGCAACTGAGTCCGCGGGGCCGGCCCACCACACCCGGTGGGCCGGCCCCCGCCGCACCGCCGTCGCAGCCCGCCGCCGCCCTTCCGCCCGTAGCAGAGAGAGACCTCCGCGATGTCCCGCAACGCCGTTCGCCGCCCCCGCCTCGCCGTCATCACCGCCACCGCGCTCGCAGCCGTCGCCCTCTCGACGATCGGCGCCGGGTCCGCGCAGGCCGCCTCCGTCTCCACCTGGGACAAGGTGGCGCAGTGCGAGAGCACCAACAACTGGAGCATCAACACCGGCAACGGCTACTACGGCGGTCTCCAGATACTCAAGAGCACCTGGGACTCCTTCGGCGGGCGGGCCTACGCCGCCTACCCCCACCAGGCCACGAAGAAGCAGCAGATCCTGATCGCCGAGAAGATCCTGGCCGGCCAGGGCGCCGGCGCCTGGGGCAGCTGCGGCGCGGCCGCGAGCCTGGGCTCGGACCACTCGGACCCGTACCCCGGCGACACCGCCCCGCCGGCGCCGGTCAGCAAGGCCGGTGACCTCTTCCACGCCATCCGTCTCGCCGACGGGAACTGGACCCCGTTCCAGGCGCTGAACGGCTTCGGCGGCGCGGCGTTCTTCAACGCCTCCCAGGAATCCATCGCGGCGACCCCGGACGGCTCGACGCAGACCCTGGCCACCGGGAACGACGGCAACCTCTACCACACCGCCCGCTACACCAACGGCCAGTGGACCGGGTGGGCGGCCCTCCCCGGCTTCGCCGGCGCCGCGAACTTCGGCGCGAGGGACCAGGCGATGGCCGGCATGCCCAACGGCGACGCCCAGCTCATGGCCATCGGCAACGACGGCAAGATCTACCAGAACACCCGCTACAAGGCCGGCAACTGGCAGGGCTGGTCCCCCGTCGGCACCTGGCAGGCCAAGAAGATCGCCGTCGCCGGCCTCCCCGACGGCTCCACCCAGACCCTCATCATCGGCAACGACGGCAACATCTACCACGCCATCCGCTCCACCGACGGCACCTGGACCGGCTGGAACGCCGTCGACGGCCTCGGCGACGCCACCTTCCAGGCCGGCAACATTGCCATCGCCGCACTCCCCAACGGCGACACCCAGCTCCTCGCCACCGGCAGCGACGGCCTCGTCTACCACAACATCCGCAACGCCAACGGAACCTGGCAGGGCTGGAGCAAGGTCGACGGCTACGGCGGCGCCCCCGGCTTCGCCGCCAGCAGCCTCGCCATCACCGGCCTGCCCAACGGCGACACCCAGATGCTCGCCGTAGGCAACGACGGCAAGACCTACCACGCCGCCCGCTACGCCAACGGCAGCTGGCAGGGCTGGTGGGCCACCGGAATGGGCGCCCAGAAGGTCGCCATCACCGGCCTCACCGACGGCAGCACCCAGATGCTCGCCACCCGCAACTGATCACCGCACCACCCCGTACGCGGTTCCGGTTCCCCGGAGCCGCGTACGCGCGTACCCCTACAGCCGGCTCAGCGAAGCCGCCGCGAACAGGACGTCGCGGATCGCCTCGCGGTCGCCGGTCTGGCCGACGGCGGCGTCCTCCGGGGAGATGTGCCCGGCGGCGAGCTGGCAGAACTCGACGCCGTCCAGCGCGACCTCCGCCACCGTGTGCTCCCGCGACGGCTTCGCCGCCGGGGAGTCCAGGGCGATGTCCCAGGAGCCGCCGCCCGCCCCCTCGATCTCCAGGTGCAGGGTCCGCCCCGGAGCGCCCGCCGCGACCAGGCCGCGCGGCGGCGCCGCCAGCCCCGAGCGCCGGCGGCCCGCCAGGGCGGTGGGGAGCAGCCGCGCCGCGAGGTCGATCATGCGGTGCAGGTGCGGGCCCGACGGCGGCCCGTACGGGTAGTCCACGGCCTCGGCGATGTCCGAGGCGTGCACCCAGCACTCGAAGGCCCGCTCCAGGAAGGCGTCGGCGAGCGGCAGCGCGAAGGGCCCGTAGTCGACGGCGAGTTCGGCGGCGCCCCGGCCCGCGAAGGAGACCGTACGGACCAGGGTGTGGCCCTGCTCCCGCCAGGGGTCGCGGACCGCGCCGGTGCCCGGGCGGGCGTCGGAGCTCCAGAAGTGCTCCGTGCGCCCCGCGGGTCCGCCCGGGGGTGCGTGCGGCCCCAGCGGATCGTCGAGGCCGAGGGCGGTGGCGACGAGCCCGTCCACCGTCAGCAGGTGGCCGATCACCCCGGACACGGTGGTCCGGCGGGTGCGGCGGCGCTCCTCCTGGAACCACTTCAGCCGGACGGGGGTGTCCCACTCCGCCTCGCCGAAGTCCCGCAGCAGCGCGTCGAGGCGCGCGGTCTCGGTGTCGTACGGGCCCGCCCACACCGGTACCGGGATGCGGGCGGGGCGCCTGCCCAGGCAGTCCTCCAGCACCCGCGAACGCAGCAGCGGCTTGAGGTCGAGGGTCTCCTCGGGGTGCAGCAGCCCCACGGCGTCCCGCAGCCGCAGCGCCTCCTCCGCGCAGGGCGCGCACTCGGTGAGGTGGTCCTCCACGGCCTGGGTCTCCTCGGCGGAGCAGGCGGCGAGCGCCCACGCTCCGAGCAGGGACTTCAGTACGCGGTGCGGGGGCGGCGGTGCGGGCACCGGCTCGGGCGGTTCCAGGTCGTCACCGGCCGGGCGGGGTCCCGGTATCCGCGGCGCGCGGCCCGCCGCGTACTCGTGGGCCGCGTCGTGGGCCGCGTCGTGGGCTTCGCCGGGGGTGCCTTCGGGGGTGCCTTCGGAGGGGGCGGTCATCAGGTGGTTCCGTATCCGCGAGGGGCAGGGTCCTCCCGGGGGAGGACGTTGGCGGTCGACAGCAGCTGGAGGCCGAGCCGCAGCCGGCGGCGCGCCTCGTCCTCGCTGATCTGCAGGTCGGCGGCGGCCTGCCGGTAGTCGCGCCGCTTGAAGTAGGCGAGTTCCAGGGCGGCGCGCAGCGGCGCGGGCATGGAGGTGACGATGTAGTCGGCGCGGGCGGCGGCGTTGGCGCTGCGCACCTTCTGCTCCAGCTCCTCGTGGGAGCCCCGGCCGAATTCGACCTGGCGCAGCCGGGCGACGGCCTGGCCCTGGGCGATCCGGGCGACCCAGGAGCGCATGGAGCCCTGCTTGGGGTCGTAGGCGTCGGGGTTCTCCCAGATGTAGCCGAAGACCTCGCGGGTGATCCGGTCCGCGGCCTTCTCGTCGCCCAGCACCCGGTGCGCCAGGCCGTGCACGAGGGAGGCGAAGCGGTCGTAGAGCTCGCCGAGCGCGGCGGCCTCACCGCGCGCGAGACGCTGCTGCATGCGGCGGTCCCAACGCGGTGGAACGTCCTTCGCCATGCCGCCTCCCGCCGTGTGCCGACCCGTCAAATGTAGTGCGCAACCGATGGAACGCGCCTGTTTTGGGCGAACCCCGTCCGCGGACCACGCCTTACGTGCTAGGGCCACCGTTGGCACAGGTGTACGCGCCCTGCCGCGCTCCCCGTGCGCGGGTTCGATGCGGCCACCTCCTTGACCGCTTCGCTTAACGCTCAGGCCACCGAGGCCTTACGCTCCTGCCTGTCTTGAACTGCACTCCCTCGCACACGTGAAGGCGGAACTCCGCATATGGACAGCGCAGAATACGAGCGCAAGATCGCCGCCCGATTCGCCACTTTCGACCAGGACGGATCCGGCTACATCGATCGGGAGGACTTCAGTACGGCGGCCAGGGCCGTACTGGCCGAATTCGGCACCACCGCGCGGTCGGACAAGGGCCAGGCCGTCTTCAACGGGGCGGAGGCGTTCTGGCAGGGGATGGCCGGGATCGCCGACGTGGACGGGGACCAGCGGGTGTCCCGGGAGGAGTTCGTCACCGGGGCGGCCAAGCGGCTGCGGGACAGTCCGCAGCGGTTCGCGGAGATCGCGCGCCCGTTCTTGGCCGCGGTGATCGCGGTGGCGGACGAGGACGGCACCGGCGCCGCGACCCCGACGGCCGCGGCCCGCGTCCTGCGGGTGCTCGGCACCGCGCCGGAGCTGGCCGGCCCGGTGGCGCGGGCGCTGGACGCGGACGGCGACGGCCTGATCTCCGAGGACGAGATCCTGGCGGCCTTCGCGGGCTACTGCGGGGTGGAGGCACCCGACGCGTGACAGCGCGCGCGGCGGGCCGGGCGGTGTCCGCCCGGCCCGCCGCGCGGGCTCGCTCGGTGCGCCGTCAGGCGAAGACGACGGTGCGGCTGCCGTTCAGCAGGACGCGGTGCTCGCTGTGCCACTTCACCGCGCGGGCGAGCGCCTGGCACTCCACGTCGCGGCCGATGGCGACCAGCTGGTCGGGCGTGACCTCGTGGCCGACGCGCTCGACCTCCTGCTCGATGATCGGGCCCTCGTCGAGGTCGGCGGTCACGTAGTGCGCGGTGGCGCCGATGAGCTTCACACCGCGGGCGTGCGCCTGGTGGTAGGGCTTGGCGCCCTTGAAGCTCGGCAGGAAGGAGTGGTGGATGTTGATGATCCGCCCGCTCAGTTCCTTGCACAGGGTGTCGGACAGCACCTGCATGTAGCGGGCGAGGACGACGAGCTGGACGTCCTGCGCGCGGACCAGTTCGAGCAGCTGCGCCTCGGCGTCCGCCTTGGTGTCCTTGGTGACCGGGATGTGCACGAAGGGCACGTCGTACGAGCCGACCAGCTCGGCGAAGTCGGTGTGGTTCGAGACCACGGCCGCGATCTCCACGGGCAGCGCGCCGATCCGCGAGCGGAACAGCAGGTCGTTCAGGCAGTGGCCGAACTTCGACACCATGAGGACGATCCGCATGCGCTCGTCGGAGCGGTGGATCTGCCAGTCCATACGGAAGGAGTCGCCGATCGCGGCGAAGCTCGCGCGCAGCTTCTCCACGGTGACCGCCGGCTCGGCCTCGAAGTGCACCCGCATGAAGAAGAGGCCGGTCTCCCGGTCTCCGAACTGCTGGCTGTCCACGATGTTGCAGCCGGTCATGAAGAGGTAACTCGACACGGCGTGCACGATGCCCTGCTTGTCGGGGCAGGACACGGTCAGGACGTACTGGGGCTGGGCAGTGGCCTCGGGCTGCGGGTCGCTCATGACGGCATAGCCTTTCACACCGCGCGGGTGAGCATCCTCAGTACGTCGACCGAGGTGGGCGCCTCGTCCGGATCCTCCCCGTCCGCCGTCGCCATCCGTACGTGCGCCTCGCGCGCGGCCCGTACCGCCTCGGGCCAGGCGTGGTGCTCCAGGTACGTGGAGACGGGGGCGTCGGGGCCGACCTGGTGCAGGATCCGCAGCACCCGCAGGACGGCGAGGTCCACGAGGGCGGCCTCCTGTGCGTCCCGGAAGATCGTGCCGACGTACTTGTCGGCGGACCAGCTGTCGAGCCAGGTGTCCTCGACGAGCCGGTACACGGCGTCGGTGACGTCCCCGTAGCCTTCCGCGCCGGTCAGCCAGACCTCCTCCTGGAACACCGGGTCGGAGAGCATGTGCAGCGCGGAGCGCACGTTCGCGCGCCAGCGCCACCACGGCATGTCGTTGAGGGGCATGCCGCCCATGGTGGAGGAGCGGCCGCCGCGGCGGGAAGAGTTCTTCGAACCTTGGGCGAATGTCACGCTTTCGATCGTACGTTCCCCCGCGTCCCGATCTTGAAGCGCCTGTGGAGGACGACTCCCCAGCAATTCACCTGGGCGTCACCCAATGTTGTGTACACCTCACCATCCAGTTCCCCGGCGAGCGGAATGGTCGGTGGACATGACCGATCGCCGACGCGCAACTGCCCTGTCCCGTCTGCTCCTTGCCTCGGCGATGGGCGCGTGTCTGACCACCGCGTGCGGGGTGCTCCCCGGGGGCTCGGGGGGCTCCGGGGGCACCCTCACGGTCATGACGTTCGCACCGATGGGCACGAAAGCGACGAACATGCCGGGAATGCCCGGCATGGCGAAGGCCTACGAACGCTGGGTCAACGCCAACGGCGGCATCCACGGCCACAAGCTGCGCGTCCTGACCTGCAACGAGAAGAACACCCCGACCAGCGCCGCCGACTGCGCCCGCCAGGCCATCGCCGAGAAGGCCGTCGCCGTCGTCGGCTCGTACAGCCAGCACGGACGTGCCTTCATGGCCCCGCTGGAGGCCGAGGGCATCCCCTTCATCGGCGGCTACGGGGTCTCCTCCGAGGAGTTCCAGAGCCCCCTGTCCTACCCGGTCAACGGCGGCCAGCCCGCCCTGCTCGCCGGCGCCGGGCACCAGCTGGGCAAGGCCTGCGCCCAGGTGTCGCTGGTACGCCCGGACACCCTCGCCGGTGACACCATGCCGGTCCTGCTGAACGCGGGGCTGCGGGCCAACAAGATGCCGGACGCCTCCGACATCCGGGCCGCCGAGGACTCCGCGGACCTGACCCCGCAGGCGCGCGAGGCGCTGGCCGACGGGTCGGCGGGCGGCCCGGCCAAGGACACGGCGAAGGGCGGCGCCAAGGACGCGGGGGCGGGGTCGGGGGCCGGAGCCGCAGCGGGGACCGGAACCGCAGCGGGGGCCGGAGCCGCAGCGGGGGCCGGAGCCGCAGCGGGGGCCGGAGCCGCAGCGGGGGCCGGCGGGGCAGCGGGGGCCGGCGGGGCCAAGGATTCCGCGCCCAAGGAGGGCAAGCCCTGCGTCACGGCCGTCCTCGGCGAGCGCACCGAGACCTTCTTCGACGCCTTCCGCCGCCTCGACACCCAGCACCGCGACCCGCAGATCGCCTCCGTCCTCGGCAGCGTCAGCCAGGCCCTCGTCGACCGCACCGGCGGCAAGGAGAGCCCCTTCGAGGGGGCCTTCGTCACCAGCTGGTACCCGGTCTCGACCGACCCGCTGTGGGCCCCGATGCGGAAGGTGATCACCGAGCAGGCGTTCGGCGACGACACCGTCGACCCCGACGACAGCGGGGCCCAGACCACCTGGATCGCGTACACCGTGCTGAACGAGATCGTGCAGCGCTTCAAGGCCGACGAGGACGTCACGGCCCGCAAGGTGGCCCGGGCGCTCAACGAGTCCGAGGGCGTCAAGACGGCCGGCCTCACCCCCGACCTCAGCTGGCGCTACCAGGACATGCGGGCCGTGGCGGGCTTCCCCCGCCTGGTCAACGGCCGGGTCAGCTTCCAGATCGTCCGGGCGGGCCGCATCGTCGACCAGCCCGGCGAGCCTGCCCAGGACATGACCTCGACCCTGGAACAGGCTCCCCGCTCGGCCTGATCACCCGGTCACAGCTCGGACGTGTCGCGGCGGGTGAGGCCGTACTTGACGGCGAGCGGGTTCCACAGCGCCGCCGCCGTCTGCTTGGCCTTCGTGGCCTCACCGCTCGACTTGTTGCCGTCGGCGGCGTTGTCGGTGGCCTTGGCCTTGCCGTCCTTGCAGCCGCCCTTGTCGTGGCCCGCGTCGTCCGCCCAGTCCGCGTAGCTGTTGTCGGCGTCCGCGGAGGCCTTCCAGGCCTTGGTGAGGGCGGCCGAGAGCCTCGCGTGGTTCGGGAGCTGGTCCGTCTTGAGCTCCTGGAGCCGGGTGACCAGCTCCTCGCGCTGGCGGGCCGCGTCGCGCAGGTCCTGGGCCGCCTGACCGAGGTTCTTGCAGTCCTTGATGTCGTCCACGGCCTTGATCACCGAGGCCCGGCTGTCGTTGCTGTCCGCGAGGAGCTTGTCCAGCTGGACGGCCTGCGGGCGGGCCGGGTCCACGGGGGCCTCCCCCACCGGTGCGCCCGAGGCTCCGGAGCCCGTGCTCGCGGGGGCCACGGCGCCCGGGTCGCTGTTCGAGGCCTTGCCGTCGCTGAGCAGCGCGCCCACCCCGAGTCCGGCCACGGCCAGTCCGAAGACCCCGGCCGCGATGACCGCGGGCGGCACCCGGCGCGGGGCCGGGGCGGGGGCGGGGGGCGGCGGCGCGTACTGCTGCTGGGGCGGCTGCGGCTGCCTCTGCTGGGGCCGGCGCGGTCCGTACTGCTGGGGCGGCGCGGGCGGCGGCGTACGCCGGGGGGCCGGAGCCGTCACCGACGACATCGCCTGGGTGGGCGCCGCGGCGATGCCCTCGTCGGCCCGGAACAACGCGTCGAAGCCGTCCACGGGCGGGGGGCCCGGGGCCGCGGGGACGGGCGGTATGTACTGCGTCGCCGCCTCACCGGGGTGCGCGCCGTCGGCCGGGACGGGCGGTATGTACTGGGTGGCCGCCTCACCGGGGTGCGGGCCACCTGCCGGGACCGGGGGAATGTACTGGGTGGCCGCCTCACCGGGGTGCGGGCCACCTGCCGGGACCGGCGGGATGAACTGGGTCGCGGCCTCACCCGGGTGCGCACCGCCTGCCGGGACCGGGGGGATGTACTGGGTGGCCGCCTCACCGGGGTGCGGGCCACCTGCCGGGACCGGCGGGATGTACTGGGTCGCGGCCTCCCCCGGGTGCCCGCCACCTGCCGGAACCGGCGGGATGTACTGGGTGGCCGCGTCGGGCAGCGGCGGGTAGCCGTAGCCGTGCGGTTGGCCCGGCCCCTCGAAGCCCGGACCCACGACGTGCCCCTCGGGCGGGTACCCGTACGCGGGCTGCCCCTGCGGCGGGTATCCGTACGCGGGCTGTCCCTGCTGCTGCCCGTACTGCGGCTGCCCGCCGTACGGTTCCTGACCGTACGGTTCCTGACCGTACTGCCCCTCCCCGTACGCCGGAGGCTGCGGCTGCGTCGGCTGCCCGTACGGCGCGGGCGCGCCCCACGGCTCTCCCGCCGCCGGACCCGGCTGCCCGGGGTGACCCGGGTCCGCGTCGGGCCGTGCCGGATCCGCCGCCCCGGGCCGGGGGACGCCCCCTTGTCCGCTCTGCGTCGTCACCGGGACTCCTCTGCCTTCTCCGACTTTCCGGAACCAACGGAACGTCGGACCACGCTACCCGGTCGCGCCACGGGCCCGTCAGGCCACCTGAGCCTCCAGCCGCGAGCCGAACTCCCTGACGGCCGCTTCCTCCCGGTACGGCTCCAGCCGCGCGCGGAAGTCCTCCAGGTACTCCGCACCCCGCCGCGACCTCAGCGTGCCCAGCAGTTCGGCGGCCGTCGTGGCCGTCTGGCAGGCCTGCTCCACCTCTCTCTGCTGCACCTGCGCCGCCGCCAGCAGCAGCAGCCCGATCGCCCGACGGCGCGCCTTGGCCGCGGGCAGCCCGCGCAGGGCCTCCTCCGCGCGCCGTGCCGCCGCCTCGGCCTGGCCGAGGTCCCGGTGGCAGTGGGCGAGCTCGTCCGCCAGGTAGGCCTGGTCGAAATGCCGGATCCACACCGGGTCGTCCCCCGACTCCGGCTCGGCCCGCTCCAGCGCCGTGAGCGCCCGCCCCGACAGCACCGCCGTGGCGCGGGCGTCGCCCAGCAGCGCGTGCCCGCGCGCCTCGGCGGCGTAGAACATGGCCTCCACCCGCGGGGTGACCTGCCCCCGCGTGCCCTCCTGGGCGGCCCGCGCCAGCTGCGCGATCTCGCGCGGGTTGCCCAGCTCGGCGGCGAGGTGGCTCATGGACGCGGCCAGCACGTAGCCCCCGTACGCGCGGTCGCCCGCGGCCTGGGCCAGGCGCAGGGCCTGGATGTAGTAGCGCTGGGCCAGGCCGGGCTGGCCCGTGTCCACGGCCATGTACCCGGCGAGTTCGGTGAGCCGGGCGACGGCCGCGAACAGGGCCCGCCCGACCGGTTCCCGGTAGGAGCCGCCGATCAGCCCGGAGACCACGGAGTTGAGGTAGTGCACGACCACGGGGCGTACGTGCCCGCTGCCGAAGCGGTGGTCGAGCTCGGTCAGCGCCTGCGTCGTCGCGCGGACGGCCTCCACGTCGGACATCCCCACCCGGGCCCCGCCGTTGCGGGCCACCTGCGGGTCGGCTCCGGTGATCAGCCAGTCGCGGCTGGGCTCGACGAGCGCGGAGGCGGCCACGCTCGAACCGGCGAGGAAGTCGCGGCGCCCGACGTCGCTGCGCCACAGCTCGCAGACCTGCTCGATGGCGCCGACGACGGTCGGGGAGAACTGCAGGCCCACGCCGGAGGCGAGGTTCTTGCCGTTCGCCATGCCGATCTCGTCGATGGTGACGGTACGGCCGAGTTTGCGGCCGAGGGCCTCGGCGATGATGCCGGGCGCCCGGCCGCGCGGCTGCTGGCCGCGCAGCCAGCGGGCCACGGAGGTCTTGTCGTAGCGGAGATCGAGGCCGTGCTCGGCCCCGCACATGTTGACGCGCCGGGCTAGCCCGGCGTTGGAGCACCCGGCTTCCTGGATGAGCGCCTGCAGCCGTTCGTTCGGCTGACGGGCGACGAGAGGCCTGGCTGCCATTGAAAACCCCCTGAAGCCACGGGAGAGCGATGGAATGATCACTTCCCGCCTGATGTGCGGAGAATCTTCGTCTCTGCGTCGTGTCGTTACCCAACGTCCGCGCCCCGGCCTCCTACGCGCCCCCGTACATGCACCGGTGCGCCCCGCGTGCAGGATCGATGCACCGCCCACCGGCTGGTTTACGCCCGTAACCCCCGGTGACAGCGGGAGTTGTGATGGGCGTGGAAGAGACCATCGGAGTCACGGAGACCGCGCCCATCCCCAAGCAGCGGGGGGAGCAGCTGCTGGACCATGCCGTGCGGTACGTGGAAGAGCGGCACTGGGACGTCTTCGCGGGCACCTGGCTGGAGCACGGCGACGGCCGCGAGGTGTGCTCCTGCGGTGCGGCGGACTGCCCGGCACCCGGCGCGCACCCCGCAGTGAAGGACTGGGCGGGGCTGGCCACGGGCAGCGCGGTCGGCGTGCGCCGGATCTGGGCGAAGCACCCCGGCGCCTCGATCCTGCTGCCGACGGGCCGCACCTTCGACGCGCTGGACGTCCCCGACTCCGCCGGTTTCCTCGCGCTGGCGCGGCTGGAGCGGATGCAGCGCACCCTCGGGCCGGTCACCCTCACCCCCGGTCACCGGATGCTGTTCTTCGTCCTGCCCGGTGCCGGGGCGAAGGTGACGGACCTGGTGCGCAAGCTGGGCTGGCTCCCGCACGCCATCGACCTCGTCGCGCGGGGCGAGGGCGAGTACGTGGCCGCGCCGCCCACCCGCTTCGGCGGGAAGGGGCCGGTGCAGTGGGCCCGCAAGCCCACTCCCGCGAACCGGTGGCTGCCGGACACCGAGGAGCTGATCGACGCCCTCGCGTACGCGTGCGGCAGCGAGGCCGCGGCCTCCCGGGGGCGCCGCCAGGCCTGACATTCGTGTCCGCCGGTTCATGACATTCGTAACTGCCGCCCCTCTCCCCCGTCCTCCTATCGTGAGGAAAGTAGGACCACGGGGATCAGAACGAGAGGCAGGCGCATGCCGGACCAGGGTTATGCGGCAGGCGGCACGAACGGTACGGACGGCGCGCGACCCGCGCCGTCCACCGCTGCGGTGCGCGTAGAGGGACTGTGGAAGCGCTTCGGCGAGCAGGTCGCGGTCGGGGGGATCGACCTGGAGCTGCCCGCGGGCCGCTTCATCGGGCTCGTCGGCCCCAACGGCGCCGGCAAGACCACCACGCTGTCGATGATCACCGGGCTGCTGCGCCCGGACATGGGCCGGGTGATCGTCGCCGGCCACGACGTGTGGGCCGACACGGTCGAGGTGAAGAAGCGCATCGGCGTGCTGCCCGAAGGCCTGCGGATGTTCGAGCGCCTCTCCGGCCGCGAACTGCTCGGCTACATGGGCCGGATGCGCGGGCTCCCCGGCGAGGAGACCGACAAGCGGGCCACGCAGCTCCTCGACGTCCTGGACCTCGCGGGCTCGCAGCACAAGCTGGTCGTCGACTACTCCACGGGCATGCGCAAGAAGATCGGCCTGGCGGCCGCGCTCCTGCACAACCCCGAAGTCCTCTTCCTGGACGAGCCGTTCGAGGGCGTCGACCCGGTGTCGGCGCAGACCATCCGCGGGGTGCTGGAGCGCTACACCGCCTCCGGCGCCACCGTGGTGTTCTCCTCCCACGTGATGGAGCTCGTCGAATCGCTCTGCGACTGGGTGGCCGTGATGGCCGCCGGGCAGATCCGCGCCGCCGGCCCGCTGGCCGACGTACGGGGCTCCGCGCCCTCCCTGCAGAGCGCCTTCCTCGAACTGGTCGGCGCGCAGGACCGCGGTGCCGGGGACTCCCTCGACTGGCTCGGCGGCGCCCGATGAGCGCCACCGGCACCCTGACCGCGACGGCTCCCGTGAGCGGAGCCGCCGAGGCCTCCCTCACCCCGCTGTTCGTCCGGCTGAAGCTCTCGCTGCTGCGCAACGGCCTCAAGGGCTCCTCGAAGCGCAGGGCCGTCTGGATCGGCAACCTGGTCTTCTGCCTCGTCGTCGGCCTCTTCGCCGCCCTGGGCCTGGCCATGCTGCACGGCCACGCCCACGCCGCCACCGCCGTCGTGCTGCTGGCCGCGCTCCTGGCCCTCGGCTGGACCTTCATGCCGCTGTTCTTCCCCACCGGGGACGAGACGCTCGACCCGAGCCGGCTCGTGATGCTGCCGCTGCGCCCGCGTCCGCTGGTACGGGCCCTGCTGGCCTCCTCGCTCGTCGGCATCGGCCCGCTGTTCACGCTCTGCCTGGCCGTCGGCTCGGTGGTGGCGGTGGCCCGCGGCGCGGCCGGCGCGGTGGCGGCGGTGGTGGCCGTACCGCTGCTGCTCCTCGGCTGCGTGGCGCTCGCCCGCGCCATGGCCACCGCGAACGTACGGCTGCTGTCCAGCCGCAAGGGGCGCGACCTCGCGCTGCTGAGCGGGCTGCTGATCGCGGTCGGCGGGCAGGCGGTCAACTTCGGCGGCCAGCGGCTGTTCCAGCAGGGCGGCCTGGGCGAACTGGAGCCGGCCGCGGCCGTGGTGCGGTGGCTGCCGCCCGCGACGGCCATCGGCATGGTCGACTCCGCCGGCCGGGGCGCGTACGCGGAGGCGGCCGGACAGCTGCTGCTGACCCTGGCCGCGCTGGCGGGGCTGCTGTGGTTCTGGGAGCGCAGCCTGACGAAGCTGATGGTCACCCCGGACGGCTCGACCCTCGTGGCCGCGGCGCCGCGCAAGGTGCGGGACGGCGCGGGCGGCGTCTGGTCCTTCCTTCCGGCCGGGCGCACGGGCGCGGTCATGCAGCGCACCCTGCGCTACACCGTGCGCGACCCGAAGACGAAGGCCGCCTGGGTGACCGCGCTGGCGGTCGGCATGATCATCCCGGTCTTCAACGCCCTGCAGGGCAGCGGGTCCGTGTACCTGGCCTGCTTCGGCGCGGGGATGCTCGGCGTCCAGATGTACAACCAGTTCGGGCAGGACACCTCCGCCTTCTGGATGGTCGCGCAGACCATCTCCGGCCCGCGTGACGCGTACGAGGAACTGCGCGCCCGGGCGGCCGCCCTGGCCCTGGTCACCGTCCCGTACACGGCCCTGGTCACGGCCGTCACCGCCGGCCTGCTCGGCGACTGGGCCGGCTTCCCGGGGGGCCTGGGCGTCTCCCTGGCCGTGGTGGGCGCGATGCTGTGCACGGGCGCACTGGCCTCCGCGCACTACCCGTACTCCATCCCGTCGGACGGCGCCTTCAAGAACGTCGCCCCGGGGCAGGCCGGCCTGGCCTGGATGGGCATCTTCATCGGCATGTTCGCCTCGGCGGCGATCTGCTCCCCGGTGATCGCCCTGGCGATCTGGCTGAACGTCGCCGACGACCTGCACGGGCTGCGCTGGATCCTCCTCCCGGCCGGCATCGCCTGGGGCACCCTGTCCACCTGGGCGGGCCTGCGCCTGGCGGCCCCGAGGGTGGCCCGCACCCTCCCGGAAATCCTCACGGCGGTCAGCAAGGGCTGACCACCCGCTCCCACCCCCAGGGGGTGGCCGGCCCCCGGGCCTGCCACCCCCTGCGGCGTTCCCGCGGCCGACGCCGCGATCGGCGGCAACCCGTACCCATCCGCAAAGGACGAGAGCCGTGCCCATCGACTTCAACCCCGACCGCTCGATCCAGGAACTGGAGGGGGACGACTGGGGAAACCCTCCGGAGGATTCCACAGGGCTGGTCCAGGCTGTGTACACCCTTCGACGGCGCCCCCTCAGCCGTCTGTCGGCCTACGAATTGGGGAGGTTGATCGGGCAGGACGTCGGACTCCGCTGGACACTTCCCCTCGCACTGAAGGTGCTGCGCGACACGGTGGACGACCACAATCGGGGTGGCTTCTACGACGATGACCTACTGTCAGCCGTCCTCGGCCGGAAACCTGACACATGGAAGGAATTCCCCGAACTGGCGCAGGAGGCAAACGAAATCATCGACCTGCTGTCCAACCTCACTCCGAACATGGCACGCCAAGTGAAGCGCTTCCGACCCTGAGGAGTGACCATGGAAGCAATGACAAACGGTATGCGAACGTGGAAAACAGCCGAAGAAGTCCCACACGATTCGGCAACCGGGCGACAGCTGAGCCTGATGGGAGACCTGTCACGGGGGTCCGTCTCCCCACCGGAATTCGCCAAGGCGTGGCTGAATTGCCGGAGAAGGGCGCTGAACGATGGAGAGCGAGTCGCGGAGGCCCTGTCGCGCCGACTGGACCAAGTCTTCTACGCCCTGGACGACTACCCGATCGACCCGGCGTTCCGGGAAGCCGGTGATGTGACGGACGCCGAGCTGCTCTCGGTGGTGGTCACCGCGCTCGATCAGTTCCGACACGACGGAGAGCCCCGGACGGACGCTACCTGAGCATGCTCATACGAGACGAAAAGGACGCCCCGCGAGATCGTACCCGGTACGCACTGACGATCCTCAGGCGTTTCGCCCCGCTCGCCTGGTACCGGTCGCCCGTCGAGCGTCATGAGTTCGGGTACCTGCAGGTGGCGCATCTGGGCTGGCGTTTCACCGAGCCTCATGACGAGTTCAGGCCCGTCTTCGAGGAAACGGTGCGTGACGCACCCCTCCTGCTCGACTGGCGGTTCGAGGTCAAGAGGAACTGGCTGATCCTTCCCGTGCGCCTCACCGAGGAGACGGCGCGGTGCGGGGACAACTTCAGCGAGGCGCAGTCCCGGCTCTTGGAGGATCAGGAGTTCTGCCTCGCCACGTCTGCGGGCCTGGAGCTGATCCTGCAGGCGCTGGATGCCGCCGCGCCTCCCGCTCCGACAACCCCTGAAACGCTTTAGGCGCTGCGGTCAGGGCCGGGACGGGGTGTTGTGGCTGCGGGCCGGGGACTCCTGGGTGTGCGTCGAGGCCTGAGGCGGGCGCGGGCGGCCGGTGTCAGTGGGGGTCGCTACGTTCGGGGCATGTCGATCTCCGTACATCTGCGCGACTCCGTGGTGCTGCCGGGTGGCGGCGCCCTCGTCAACGGCTACGGCTTCGAGAGCCGGGCGGGCGGCCCGCGCCGGGCCCTGCTGCCGCACGGGCACGAGCTGGAGGTGCACGACCTGGACGGGCTCTTCGCGGGCGAGCGCGCCCCGGCCGCCACCTTCCCGCTGCCCTGGCCCGGCTGGGACCGCGGGGTCCACTCCGTGAGTCCGGACGCCTCGTACGCCGTGTTCTCGGGCCAGCGCGCCGTCCGGGCCGTCGGCGCGGGAGGGGAGACCCTCTGGGAGTACCGGCACGACTGCTGGGGACCCGAGCTCGGTCACCCGCACACCGGGGACGAGCAGGAGGTGTGCCGGGGCCTCGAACACGGGTCCTGCCGGGTCTCGGACGACGGCCGGACCGTCTGGGCCCACGTCGTGATCGGCGAACAGGAGCACTGGGTCGTCCTCGACGCCGGGAACGGGCGGGAGCTGGCCCGCCTGCCCCTGGACAGCGCCGCCGCCGGCTCGCACCACCTCTCCCACCCCGACGGCGTGCACATGGGCCTGTCCATCGGCATGGGCCAGGACGGCATCCTGCTCCACTGGGCCCGCTGGGACGGCACGCAGCTGGTCGACTGGGACCTCAACGAGTCGATGGACCGCATCCTGATGGACGTCCACCCGGGCCACCGGGGCTTCCTCACGGTCGAGCACTACGGGAGCGACCTGCGCCTGCACACGCTGGACGGTGACGTCCTCGCCACGGGATCCCCGGACCCGGCCGACGCGGACGAGGACGAGGACCGGCCCTGCTGGGACTACGGCTGCGGCTTCGTCGACGCCGACACGGTCATCGCCTCCACCGTCGACTGCGACGACGAGGAGGACCCGGCCCTGTCCCGCCACTGGCTGCTCGACGCCCGCACCCTGGAGGTCCGCGGCCGCGTCACCTACCCCGGCACCCCCGCCACCGGCTACCTGCTCCCCCTCGGCGACGGCACCTGGCTCACCCACGACGGCGAGACCCAGACCCTCAACCGCTGGACCGAAGAGACGCCTTGAGCGCGGTCACACGCACTCGACCCACAGCAGCTTCCCCGCGTGCGCCCCGTTCAGGCGGTACGAGCCGTAGCGGTCCGCGCAGAGGCGTACGAGGACCAGGCCGCGGCCGTCCTCCGCGTCCCCGGCCGGTTCCGGGCCGAAGGGGGACGGGATGTCCGGACCCGTGTCCCAGACCCCGACCCCCAGCCGCCCGGCGGCCATCGCCCGCAGCCGGAGCGCGCAGGGGCCGCGGGTGTGGCGGTAGGCGTTCGACACCAGTTCGCTCGTGAGCAGTTCGGCGGTGTCCGCGAGAGCGGTCATGCCGTGGCGGTGGAGCACGGCCCGCAGGGTGGTCCGGGCGATGCCCGCGGCGCGGGGATCGTGCGCGAGGTGGAGGGTGTAGGCCCAGGACGGAGTTACGGTAGCGCCCATGGAAGTCTCCTATCGAGGAGGAGAGTTGGACCCTGTGCATGCGGCGCCCGGTGACCAGGTCGCTCCGTCGAGCGGGGTTCTTCCAGGCGGTGGCCTGACAGCAACGATAGAGAGGTTCGCTTAATGAGTTAGGCGCTTCGCGCTAAATGCAGGCAACGCCCACTCGTGTGGGTGACACTTCCTCGCGGAGGAACGCACGATGCCCATTCGCAGCAGCCCCACCGCGCGTCAACTGCGCTTCGCAGCCGAGCTGCGCCGGATGCGCGAGCGCGCGGGGCTCACGTCCGCCGAGGCCGCCGGGCTCCTCGGCATCAAGCCGAACCAGATCAGCAACATGGAGGCCGCACGGTTCGGCGTCAGCCCCGAGCGGATCCGCATCCTCGCCCGCCACTACGACTGCTCCGACACCGCGTTGGTCGACGCGCTGATCGCGATGACCGGCGAGCGCAAGGGAGCCGGCTGGTGGGAGGAGTACCGTGACCGGCTGCCCGCGGCCTGGCTGGACCTCGCGGAGCTGGAGCACCACGGGCGCATGCTCCGGGACGCCATCACCGTGCACGTCCCCGGACTGCTCCAGACGCCCGAACACGCACGCGAGGTCTTCCGGCAGGCCGTTCCGGCGCTCCCCCCGCCCGGCATCGAGGACCGCGTCTCGTTTCGCGTCCGACGGCAGCGGGTCCTCTACGAGGACGACCCGACCCCGTACCGGGCGACGATCCACGAGGCCGCCCTGCGCATCGCCGTGGGCGGTCCGGCCGTCTTCGCGGCCCAGTTGAAGCACCTGCTCGACATGAGCGAGCGCAGCCACATCACCCTGCGCGTGATTCCGTTCTCGGTGGGCACCTTCCCCGGATCCGGGCAGTCCGTCTACTGCGTCCACGGGACGGTGCCCCGCCTCGACACCGTCTACCTGGACCAGTCGCACGGGCTCGCCTTCCTCGACGCCGAGCCCCAACTGGCCAAGTACCGGCTGCTCTTCGACCGGCTCGACGCGGTCGCCCTGCCACCGGGGCGGACCCGCGACCTGATCCATGACATCGCCCGCAAACTGTGAGGGGAACCCCGTGCCCGAACCCGACTGGCAGCGGTCCTCGTACTGCGCCGAAGGCAGCTCCTGCGTCTACGTGGCCAGGCCCCGCCAAGACCGGGTGCTGATAGCCGACAGCCCCGCCCCCCGCACCACCCTCGCCCTCTCCCCCGCCGCCTGGGCCGTCTTCCTCGGGGCCGTCCGGGGTGGCGGGGCCTGAAGAACGCCGACGGGGCGGCGTCTCCCGCGTCGGTGGCGGGGTACGCCGCCCCTGGGGCGGGACGGGGTGCGGGGCGTGGCCCGCGCTGTCACGGCGGTTACTTCGGGTCGGTGTTGAACCTGGCGGTCGACCAGAGGTAGCCGAGGGCGGTGAGGCCGACGCACCAGGCGACGGCGAGCCAGGCGTTGTTGCCGATCCCGGTGCCGAGGAGGAGGCCGCGGAGGGTTTCGATGGCGGGGGTGAAGGGCTGGTACTGGGCGATGGGCTGGAACCAGCCGGGCATGGAGTGGACCGGGGTGAAGGCGCTGGAGAGCAGGGGCAGCAGGATCAGCGGCATGGCGGAGTTGCTGGCGGCCTCGGCGTTGGGGCTGGCCAGGCCCATGCCGACGGCGATCCAGGTGAGGGCGGTGGCGAAGAGCACGAGGAGGGCGAAGGCCGCGAGCCATTCCAGGGCGGTGGCGTGGGTGGAGCGGAAGCCGATGGCGAGGGCGACGGCCCCGACGAGGACCACGCTGGTGACGCATTGCAGGACGCTGCCGAGGACGTGTCCGACGAGGACGGAGGGGCGGTGGATGGCCATGGTGCGGAAGCGGGCGATGATCCCTTCGGTCATGTCGTTGGAGACGGAGACGGCGGTGCCGATGGTGGTGCTGCCGATGGTCATCAGGAGCAGGCCGGGGACGACGTAGGCGATGTAGGCGGAGCGGTCGGGGGTGCCGCCGCCGATGCCGGCGCTCATGGTGTCGCCCAGGATGTAGACGAAGAGCAGGAGCAGCATGACGGGGGTGAGGAGGAGGTTGAGGGTGAGGGAGGGGTAGCGGCGGGCGTGCAGGAGGTTGCGGCGCAGCATGGTGGAGGAGTCGCGCAGGGCGAGGGTGAGGGTGCTCATCGGGTGGCCTCCGTCGGCTGGTGGGGGATGTGCGCGGTGTCGGTGAGGGCGAAGAAGACGTCGTCGAGGTCGGGGGTGTGGACGGTGAGTTCGTCGGCTTCGATGCCGGTGGTGTGGAGGTGGTCGAGGAGGGTGCGCAGTTCGTGCTGGGTGGCGCCGCTGGGGATCTGGAGGGTGAGGGACTCGTTGTCCCCGGTGGCGGTGGGCAGGGTGTGGGTGGCGGTGCGGTAGGCGGTGGGGTCGGTGAAGCGCAGGCGTACGTGTCCGCCGGGGACGAGGCGTTTGAGCTGCTCGGCGGTGCCTTCGGCGGCGATCTTGCCGTTGTTGAGGACGGCGATGCGGTCGGCGAGCTGGTCGGCTTCTTCGAGGTACTGGGTGGTGAGGAAGACGGTGACGCCGCCGGTGACGAGTTCGCGGATGATCTGCCACATGGTGTGGCGGGAGCGGGGGTCGAGGCCGGTGGTGGGTTCGTCGAGGAAGATGATGCGGGGGCTGCCGACCAGGGTCATGGCGATGTCCAGGCGGCGTTTCATGCCGCCTGAGTAGGTGGAGGCGGGCTTCTTCGCGGCGGCGGTGAGGTCGAAGCGTTCCAGGAGCTCGGCGGCGACCCGCCGGCCCTCGGGCTTGGGCAGGTGGTGCAGGTCCGCCATGAGGAGCATGTTCTCCTCGCCGGTGATCAGCCCGTCGACGGCGGAGAACTGGCCGGTGACACCGATGGCGGCACGGACGGCCTGGGGGTTGGCGGTCAGGTCGTGGCCCCCGACCCGGGCCTGCCCGGCGTCGGCGGTGATGAGGGTGGAGAGGATCTTCACGGCGGTGGTCTTGCCCGCGCCGTTCGGCCCGAGCAGGGCGAAGACGGTTCCTTCGGCGACGGCCAGGTCGATGCCGTCCAGGACGGTCTTGTCGCCGTAGGACTTGCGCAGCCCGTTCGCCGCGATGGCCAGGTCGGTCATGAGAGGTGTTCCCTTCGGGGGCTGCGGATCAGAGGCTGCGGGCGGTGATGTCGCCGTAGGAGGTGGTGGCGCGGATGTCGAGGGCGGCGTGGGCGCCGTCGGCGTTGCTGAGGCTGTTGTGGATGCGGCCGTAGGCAGTGCCGGCGTCGAGGGTGGCGGAGGTCCCGCGGGCGGCGCCGATCGCGATCTCGCCGTGCTCGGTGCGCAGTTCGACGGTGCCGCGGCGGGCCTCGTCGATACGGAGGTCGCCCTGCCGGGTGCTGATGTGGGCGGGGCCGGTGAGGCGGCCGACGGTGATGTCGCCGGCCTGGACGGTGAGGCGGGTGCTCGCGCTCTCGTCGAGCTTGACGGTGGCCTGGGCGCCTTCGAAGGTCACGTCGCCGAGGCGTCCGACGCCGCGGAGTTCGGCGGCGGCCGCCTTCGCCTCGACGTGGGAGCCGGCGGGGAGCTGGATGGTCAGCTCGACGGATCCGGAGTTGCCGAGCAGCCGGTTCTTCGCCGGTGCGGCGGCGACGTGCAGGACGCCGTCGCGGAACTCGACGGTGATCTGCTCGGCGGCCTTCACGTCGCGGCTCTTGGTGGCGTTCGCGGGCCGGACCTCGACGGTGGTGTCGCTCCGGTCGGCGGCGATGAGCCGGATGTGTCCCGCGGGGATGTCGAGGACGGCGGCGACCGGGGCGGGGGTGTCGAACTTCTGCATGATGTCGTTTCCTTCAGCTCGTTTTCCGATGACTGAAAGCTACGTTGCGTTCATGGATCCAGCAACACTCTCGTTGCGCAGGATCGGCATCAATGCAGGTCAAGGCTATGAAATCATTGCAACGAGTCTGAATTTAATGCAACGCCCGGCAGCACTATCGTTGCAATGGATGCGTGTGAACGCTATCGGCGGCGCGCCTGGCAGGATCGTTGCGTCCGTCGCGTGACGGACCCGACCGCCCAGGAGAACCGGATGACCACTTTCGTCCTCGTACCCGGCGCATGGCACGGCGCCTGGACCTTCGAACCGCTCGCACGACAGCTGCGCGCCCACGGCCACCAGGCGTTCCCGCTGACCCTGACCGGGGTCGGCGACCGCAAGCACCTGATCGGCTCCTCGGTGAACCTGGACACCCACATCCAGGACGTGGTCGGCGTCCTCGCCGAGCAGCAGGTCACCGACGCCGTGCTGGTCGGCCACAGTTACGGCGGCATGGTCATAACCGGCGCCGCCGACCGCGCCGCGGAACGGGTGGCGGGCCTGGTCTACGTCGACGCGATGGTGCCCGTCGACGGGGACTCCTGCTGGTCCCTGGTCACCGAGCAGGAGCGCGGCTGGTACCTGAACGGCGTCGGCGAGACGGGCTACGCGAGCGCCCCGCTGCCGTTCTTCGACCCGCGGGCCACCCCGCACCCGCTGGCCTCCCTGCTCCAGGCCGTCCGCCTGGAGGCCGGGCTCGACGGCTTCCGCAGCCGGGACTACGTCTACGCCACCGGCTGGGACGGCGCCTCCCCCTTCACCGCGACCTACGACCGCCTCACCGCGGACCCCTCCTGGCGTACGCACGCCCTCGCGTCGGGCCACAACGTGATGCGGGACGCCCCCGAGGACCTGCTGAAGGTGCTGTTGGCGGCGGCCTAAGGGCTCAGCATCTCCGTCATGGGCGACTGCGGCGGGATCAGGCCCGGCAGCAGCCAGGGCTGGAAGAGGCTCAGTACCGCGAGCACGAGGAAGGCCGCCCCGACGGCGCGCGAGAAGACGGGGCCCAGCCGCCAGAGCTTCTCCACGAAGATCACCACGGCGACCGCGGCCATCGCCAGGACGTTCATGACGCCCAGCGGGACGAGCACGACCATCAGCCCCCAGCAGCAGCCCACGCAGTACGCCCCGTGGTGGGCCCCGACCCGCAGATCGCGGGCTCGGGGCCGGAAGCCCGCGTAGCGCACGAGCTGGCCCATCGGGCTCCGGCAGTGCCGCAGGCAGAGGTCCTTCCACGCACCGAACTGGTACAGCCCGGCGAGCAGGAAGGCCCCGGCGCCGATCCAGCGGCCGGCGCCCGGGTGCCCGTCCACCAGGGCGCCGGTCGCGGCGAGGAGCCCGTAGGCGATCAGGCCGAAGGCCGTCCAGGCCAGCAGGTACCCGCCGACGAACTGGGCGGTACGCGCCGCCCGCACCGCTCCCGTGGGCGCCTGGCGCCCGATCGCCCGTGCCCAGGTGAGGGCCACCGGGGCCACCGACGGGAACATCATGGCGATCATCATGACCAGCCACAGCAGCAGGAACAGCGGGACGCCCATGCCCATGGTCCCCGGCTCGACCCCCATGCCGCGGGCCTGGTCGACCACCAGCACCCAGGCGAGGAGGGCGATCGACGCCATCACGGACCAGGCGAACGCGAGCTGCCGGGCCGACTGCAGGTTCGCCGGACGCAGAGGGGGTGACAGGGCCTTCCGGTCGAGGCGCACCCCTCCAGCACATCACGGCGGACCTGCGCCTGCGCGCGGGAAGCCGGGTAGCCGGGTACCCGGGAAGACAGGTACCCGGGTACGCGTGTACGCGGAAAGCACCTCCTCCGGGTGGCCCACGCGGTGGGACAATCGGGGTGGATACCCCGTACGACCCGGGCGTGGGCCGGCGATGGTGCCCGGGGGCCCTGCCGTCCTCCCGAGACCGACGTCCCGGCACGGTCACGAGGAGGCAGGGAGATGTCCGAGACGACGGCGACCGTTCCCAGGTGGCATGTGGCGGGCGACTGGTTCGACACCTGCAAGTGCAGCGTCCCCTGCCCCTGCTCGTTCGCGCAGCCGCCCACCCACGGCGACTGCGACGGCATCCTGGCCTGGCACATCCGCGAGGGCCGCTACGGCGACGTGGGGCTGGACGGCCTGAACGTGCTGATGCTGAGCTCGTTCGTCGGCAACATCTGGGCCGAGCACACGGACACGTACGCCGCGGTCTTCGTCGACGAGCGCGCCGACGGCCCCCAGCGCGAGGCGCTCCAGATGATCTTCAGTGGGCAGGCGGGCAGCTGGCCCGCCGAGATGGTGGGCATGATGGGCGCCGAAATGCGCGGCATGGAGTTCGCCCCCATCGAGATCGAGGTCGCCGAGGACCTCGCGAGCTGGCGGGCCGTGGTGCCCGGCCGGGCCGAGGCGGGCGCGGTCGCGCTCACGGGACCCACGACCCCGCAGGGCGCGCGCGTCCAGTCGACGAACCTGCCGGGTGCGGAGACCGGACCGGGCCAGGTCGCGACCTGGGGCCGCTCGACGGTGGACCGCGCCGATGCCCACGGCTTCCGCTGGAGCCGCGAAGGCCTGTCCAGCAAGCACATCACCTTCGACTGGACCGGGCCCGACTAGCCGGGTCAGACCGCGGTACGGGCCACCGGGATCCACAGCTGGGCGTCGGACCACGCCGGGTCGTCCTGCGAGGGACGGGTGCGCAGGATCTCCGGCCCGGGGCGGTACTCGTACGGGTTGGACGGGATCCACCGGGCGGCCACGTCCCCCCACATCTGCTGCAACGCCTCGGGGAACGGACCGGAGTTGTCGAACACGGCCCAGGTGCCGGCCGGGCAGTCCAGTACGTCGAGGTCCTCGGGCGGCTCGGCGGCGGTGCTCACCACCGCGTGGTAGTAGTCGAGTTCGCTTCCCTCCTCGAATCCGTCCGACAGGCGTACGGTTGCCGACACCACCCCCTCCGGGTCCTGGTCCGAGAGGGCGGCGATCCGCAGCATCGTCTCCGGCGGGATGCCCCGGATGTGCTCGGCGATGTGCGGGTTGACGCCCTGGTAGATCAACGGGACGCGGGCCTTCTTGCCCACGACCCGGAACGCTTCCTTCTCCACGATGCGGTACCACATGGTGCTGTTCCCTTCGACGGTGAGGCGGAAGGACAGCCGGGGCTGCGCGTTCAGAGCCGCGCCGGTGCGCCTGGCCTCGCCGGGACCGACCCCGTGCAGGGCGCGGAACGCCCGGGCGAAGGCCTCCCCCGAGGTGTAGCCGTAGCGGACCGCGATCTCCAGCAAGGTCGGTTTCCCGGCCAGCACGTCGGCCGCCGCGACGGTGAGCCGCCGGCGCCGGACGTACTCCGACAGCGGCATCCCCGCGAGCGAGGAGAACAGCCGCCGGAAGTGGTACTCCGACGTGACCGTGATCCGCGCCAGCTCGGACACCTCGACGTGCCCGTCGAGGTGACCCTCGATGTGCTCCATGGCCTGGTTCAGCCGATCCAGCAACCCCGGCCTCCTTCCCTATCGATCACCGACGTTAGGAGGGGCCAAGCCTGCCGCACCCGACATCCCGTGCCCGCTCCGGTCGGGTGCGCAAGGGCCGCCCGGTTTGCACTGCGCGCAGGATGTGTTGACGATGCACGCAGATCCGGGGCCCGCGGGCAGCCGCCCCTGCCCCGATTCCCTTGTGGCGTACGGGAGTTGACGGAGGGGGCGCGGGCGGGGCGGGCCGGCGGACCTTCAAGATCATCTAGCGTCGGGGTATGACCTCATCCAAGAAGTTCCTCATGGGCCTGGCCGCCGCCGGCCTGGCCGCCTCCTCCGTCATCGGTGGCGCGGGTGCCGCCTTCGCCGGGTCGAACGGCCAGCAGATCGTCTTCCACGACGTACAGGCGCCCAACGCCCCGCACGCCTACTCGATCAAGATCACCGGCACGAACCAGAACGGCCAGCCGGTCAGCCGCTGCTTCTTCACCGAAGGTGAGGAGTGGTACAACGTCAACGGCTACTGGTGGGTCGGCCAGGTCTCCTACCAGACCTACTACAACGCCAAGTGCACCGGCGCCACGATCGTCTCGCGCACCGCGTGGATCCCCAAGGAGCGCACCGGCGACTGGGTCGCCATCGCCGGCTGATCCGCCGCCGGGCCGCCGCCCCCGCCGCCGGCTTCCCCGACTTCCCCGGCTCCCCCCGGACCGCTCGCCGGGGGAAGCCGTGGAGTGTGACGGGGCTCAGGGGGCGGCGGCCGTGACGGAGTCCAGGAAGGGTTCCAGGGCGGCCCGCCAGGCGGCCGGCTGGTCGTAGTGGAGGTAGTGGCCGGCGTCGGGGATCTCGGCGTACCGGCCGGCCGGCAGGACGCGGACCATCTCCTGCGCCTCCGCGCGGCCCAGCTCGCCGTCGAGACCGCGGACGACCAGGGTGGGGCAGCGGACCTGGGCCAGCTCCTCCCAGTGGGCGTCGTGGACCCAGGTCGCGCGGGCCGTCAGCATCTGGTGGCGGGAGAAGAGCGGGCGCCAGCCGTCCGGGGCGCGGTGCATGACCTCGGCGAAGAAGGCGCCGCGGCCGGGGTCGGGGCGCTCCACCCGGGGATCGTCCTCGCCGAACCAGCGGCGGGCGGCGTCCTGGGTGGGGAAGGGCAGCGGCCAGCGCCGGAACCATTCCTCCCACTCCTGCTGCGAGGCCTCGCCGAGCGCGGAGGCCCTCATGTCGCAGATGACCACGGCCTGGACGAGCTCGGGGCGGCGGGCCGCGAGCTGCCAGGCGGTGAGGGCGCCCATGGAATGGCCGATCAGGACCACGGGGGCGAGGCCGAGCCGCTCGATGACGGCCTCGGCGTCGGCCACGAAGGCCTCGCGGCCCAGGGCTCCGCGGAGGTCGGCGTCTGCGGGCGGCCACTCGCTCTGGCCGTGCCCGCGCTGGTCCAGGGCCACGACCCGGCGGTCCTCGCCGAGCCAGCGCGCCGTGCCGGCCCAGTGCAGGGCACGGCCCATCAGGCCATGGAGTAACAGGACCGGCGGATGCCGTGGCTCCGCGGGCGGTTCACGGAACTCCCAGGCGGCAAGGCGGACGCCGTCGGCCCCCGTCACATCGATGCGCTGTACCACCGCAGATGCACCCCCTTCGCTCCCGGCCAGACTATCGAACCCGCATTCGAAACCGGGCTTCTCGTCGACAACACCGCTCTTTCGAGTGACCTTGCTCAAGGATTGGCCGCCGCTGCCGATGGAGATCCTTTCCACAGGGAGGCGGGCCGCTCGGGGAAGACGGTCCGAAGGGGATGACCTTGAGAGCTCGGGGCTCCAGGTCAGCCGGGGGAGGAAGGGTCCCGGCGCCGTGAGGCGCCGGGACCCTTCGCACGACCCCGCCCCGTACGGCGGACGTCAGCGCTTGGCGACGAAGACGTGCGAGGCGATCTCGGCGTCCAGCTCGGCGGCCTCGCCGCCGCTGCCGACCAGCACCCCGCCCGGGGACTCCGTCACGCTCACCACCGAACCGGGCTGCACGCCCGCCCGGCGCAGCGTGTACATCAGCTGGGCGTCGGTCTGGATCGGCTCCCCGATCCGGCGGACGACGACCGTCTTGCCCTCGCTGCCCGGAGCCAGCTCCGACAGGCTGACCATGCCGTCCTCCAGGAACGGATCGGCCTCGGCCTTCTCCCCCAGTTCCTCCAGCCCCGGGATCGGGTTCCCGTACGGCGACTCGGTCGGGTGGCGCAGCAGTTCGAGCACGCGCCGCTCCACCGCCTCGCTCATCACGTGCTCCCAGCGGCAGGCCTCGGCGTGCACCTGCTCCCATTCCAGCCCGATGACGTCGACGAGCAGGCACTCGGCGAGGCGGTGCTTGCGCATCACCCGCGTCGCGAGCTTGCGGCCCTCGTCCGTCAGCTCAAGGTGCCGGTCGCTGGCGACCGCCACCAGGCCGTCACGCTCCATGCGCGCCACCGTCTGGCTCACCGTCGGGCCGCTCTGGTCCAGCCGCTCGGCGATCCGGGCGCGCATGGGGACCACACCTTCCTCTTCCAGCTCCAGGATGGTGCGGAGATACATCTCCGTGGTGTCGATCAGTCCGGACATTCGTGCCCCTCGGATTGCGTGCGCTGGCCCTGTCCCCAATTCTGACGCATCGGGCCGACAACCGTCCCGCGCCGAGCGTCAAGGCATGTACGGGACATCTCCCGGGAAGCCCTCCGATACTCCCCGGGAACGGCACGCGCACGTGTACCAGGCCTTCGGTCCGCGGATTGACGTCCGTATTGACACGCCCTTGGTCCAGACCGCACGGTGAGCGGCGGACACCGACGACGCACCCACCGCACCCCACCCTGGAAGGGCCTTCGGCGTATGAGCGAGAGCAAGCTGGCCGGGCAGTTCTTCGACGCCGCCATCGGCCTGCTGGAGCGGGTCCGGGACGAGGAGGGGGCCCGGATCGCCGAGGCCGGGACGGTGATCGCGGAGGCCGTCGCGGGCGGGAAGCGGCTGTTCGCCTTCGGCGCCGGACACTCCTCGCTGCCGGCCCAGGACGTGGTCTACCGGGCGGGGGGCCTCGCCCTGATGAACTTCCTGGCCGTCCCCGGCACGGCCGGCGTCGACGTCATGCCCGCCACCCTGGGCAGCGCGCTGGAGCGGGTCGACGGCCTGGCCGGGGCGGTCCTGGACAGCAGCCCCGCCTCCGAGGGCGACGTCCTCGTGATCATCTCCCTCTCGGGCCGCAACGCGCTGCCGGTCGAGATGGCCATGAACGCGCGGGCCATCGGCCTCAAGGTCATCGGGGTGACCTCGGTGGCCTACGCGACGGGGACCAAGTCCCGGCACGTGTCGGGCACGTACCTCAAGGACCACTGCGACATCGTCCTCGACAGCAAGATCGCGGTCGGTGACGCCGAGCTGACGGCCGACGGCATCGACGCCCCCTTCGCCCCCGCCTCCACGGTGGTGACCAGCGCGATCATGCAGGCGGTCATGGCGGCGGCGGCCGGCGAGATCGCCGCGCGCGGCCTGGAGCCGCCGCTGCTGCGCTCGGGCAACGTGGACGGCGGCCACGAATGGAACGGCCGCGTCATGCAGGAGTACGGCGACCGGATCTTCTTCCGCCACTGAGGGGCGCGGCGCGGCGCGCAACGGGCGCACGGGGTGCCTGCGCGCCGCGGGTCGCCCGGGGCGGCGGGGCTTCCTACGATGGAGTGATCGCCGCTCGGGGCCCCGGGGACCGGAGGTACCCCCATGCGCACGCCCCGCCCCACCCCCCGCGCACCCCGCGCCCGCACCCGCCGGGCGAGTGCGCCCGCCGCCTGCGCCGCCGCCCTCCTGCTGGCCCTCGCCGGCACCGCGGCCGCCCCGGCCGCCCCCGCCGCCGCCCCGGCCCCGGCGGCCCTCCTGACGACCGCCGCCCCCGCCCGCGACGCCTTCGACCCCGCGACCGTCCAACGGCTCGACGCCGCGATCGCCGCCGTCCTGAAGAAGACCGGCGCCCCGGGCGTCACCGTGGGCCTGTGGATCCCCGGCCGCGGCGCGTACGCCAAGGCCTTCGGGGTCTCCGACACCAGGACCCGCGCCCCGATGAAGACCGACATGTACACGCGGATCGGCAGCGTCACCAAGACCTTCGCCGTCACCGCCGTCCTCCAGCTCGTCGACCGGGGCCGGGTGCGCCTGGACGACCCGGTCTCGAAGTACGTCGACGGGGTCCCCGGCGGCGGGAACATCACCGTGCGCCAGCTCGCGGGCATGCGCAGCGGGCTCTACAACTACACCGACGACCCGAAGTTCCTCGACGCGCTGCGCGCCGACCCCCACCGCTCCTTCACCCCGCGGGAGGTCCTCGGCTACGCCTTCGCCCACCCGCCGGACTTCGCCCCGGACGCGAAGTGGCAGTACAGCAACACCAACACGGTCCTCCTCGGCCTGCTGGTGGAGAAGGTCTCCGGGCAGCCGCTGGCCGGCTACCTCCGGGAGCACGTGCTCGACCCGCTGAAGCTGTCCGCCACCGCCCTGCCGTCCGGCAGCGAGTTCCCCGAACCGCACTCCCGGGGCTACACGGACTTCAGCCCGGACGGGGCCGTCACCGACGCCACCGACTGGAACCCCTCCTGGGGCTGGGCCGCCGGGGCGATGACCTCCGACCTGGAGGACCTGCGGGCCTGGGTGCCCGCGCTGGTCGGCGGAAAGCTGCTGAGCCCGGCGACGCAGGCGCAGCGGCTGCGCCTGCGGCCGACGGGCGTCTCCGACGTCTCGTACGGGCTGGGGATCGCGGAGTTCGACGGCTGGGTCGGGCACAACGGCGAACTGCCCGGCTACGAGACGATCGCCGTCGGGCTCCCCGGGAACAAGGGCACGCTCGTGGTCCTGGTCAACTCCGACATCGACCGGGGCGGCTCGCTCAGCGGCCAGTTCGCGCGCGCCGTGACGAAGATCGTCACCCCGGCCCACGTATGGGGTCCGCCCACCCCCGCCCCGAGCGGCCGGAGCACCCCCTAGCGGCCCCTCAGCCGGTGCCCGGGCGCGCCGCCAGGTCGAGGTCGGCCGCGACGCGGGCCGCCACCTCCTCCGCGTACAGGGCGTCCGTGCGGTCGAAGGCGGGGCGGGAGGGGCCCCGCAGGAAGGTCAGGGTGCCCAGGGTCCGGCCGCGGCTGCGCAGGACCGTGCACAGCGCGTGCGCCGCCCCGGCCGGCCACCGCCGGGTCCGGGCCCAGTTCCCGTCCGGGCCGGTGCCGGTGGCGGGGGCGCTGGCCCGGACCGGGCCGATCCGGTCCAGGGCCTGGAACGCCGGGTGCGCCGCCTCGTAGCGGACCGGGACCGCGCCCGGTCCGGGCAGCAGCAGGGCCAGCCCGGACGGCGACGCGCCCGACCGGACGAGCCTGCGCTGCGGCCCGTCCGCCTCCAGTACGTCGACCAGCGCGTGTTCCGCGAAGCCCGCCAGGGCGAAGTCCAGCCGGACGGAGGCCGCCTCCGCCGGGTCCTCGCACTCGGCGGCGGCCCGCCCCGCCCGGTGCAGCTGGTGGGCGCGGAAGCGCAGCTGCCCGGTGTCCAGCTCGGCCTGCCGGGCCTCGGTGACGTCCTGGAACAGCCAGCCGACCCCCAGCGGCACCGGCTCCTCCGCGAGCGGCGAGGCCAGCCGCAGGAACCCGCAGCGCCAGCAGCGCCGCCGGATGCCCTCGGGGGTCTTCACCGACACCCACAGCTCCAGCGGGGCCGGCGGCGCCCCCTCGGCCAGCACGTGCTGGAGCGCGCCCTCCAGCTCCTCGACGCCCTGCGCCAGCAGGTCCCCGAGCGGGCGGCCGAGCAGCGCGGTGCGCCCGGATCCGAAGGCGCGGGCGGCGTGCGCGTTGACCACCGCCGGGCGCAGGTCGACGTCGACGAGGACGACGCCCCAGGAGGCGTCCTCCAGCAGCGCCTCGCTGAGGGCGATGGACCGTTCCAGGTCGATCTGGGCGTGCACCTCGCTGAAGGCGCAGTAGACGCCCGCCGGTTTCCCGTCGGCGCCCGGCACCCCGGCGGACTGGGTCCGTACGAGGATCCGTCCGCCGTCCTTGGTCAGCAGGGCGAACTCGTGGACCTGGCGGCCGGGCACGTGCTGGGCGGACATCAGCCGCTCCTGCACGTCGTCCGCGTCGGCGGCGCGCACCGCCCAGCCGGCGAAGCCCTTGCGGCCGACCGCCTCGATCGCGGTCCAGCCGAGGATCCGCTCGGCCTCGCGGTTCCAGTGGGTGATCACGCCGTCGGAGTCGAACGCGCACAAGGCGGCGTCCATCCCGTCGAGCAGCGCTGCGAGCAGATCGTCGGCGGTATCGGAACGTCCGGAAGCACTCACCTGGCACCCCCTGCAGGTGTTCGCGTGTGCGGCACGTCAGATCATTGAACTGGAACGTGACCCACACCACACCCACTTCCCGGAATCATCCAGGAATGTCCGTTCTGCCCGGTCAGCTGCCGGCGATGACGACGACCAGCACGATGACGAGGGCCACGAAGAAGATCCCGCACCCCCAGAGCATCCCGGCCATCATCCGGCCCTCGCGGACCGCCTGCCGCTCCATGCGGGCCAGCGCCTGCGGATCCCGCTCCCAGTCCGGGCCGCGCAGCTCCTCCCAGGCGGCCCGGATCAGGCCGATCTCGCGCGCGACGTCGACGTGGTTGTCGTCCACGTACATGAGCTGGACGCGGCGGCCCGTGGAGTCGTAGGCGTACGAGATCACGCGCGGCTGGTTCTTGTTCATCGCGGCATTCGGATTGGGCACGGCCCGGATCTCCTGGATCTCCTCCCAGGCCAGGCGACGGCTCCCGGTGAAGCGGCGGACCCGCACGCCCTTGAGGTCGGCGGAGGTCGCGCAGCGCTTGGAGGCCCACAGCAGCCAGCCGAAGAGGACCAGGACCACCGCGATGAGCACCAGTTTCACCCCGGCGGCCACGTCGTCCAGGTTGAGCACGGACAGGACGACGCCCGGCGTACCGATGCCGACCGCGACGTACGCGGCGGACATCTGCCGGGATCCGATCCGGTAGTCGCGCGGCAGCAGCTCGGCGCTCATGCACACCCCTCCCCCGATGGCGGAGGGCCAGTGTAGGGAGTAACCGCTCTGCGAAGAAGGGGAGTTGAGGGGGTCGATCGGAGCCCGATAAATAGGGTTGAGGACCTCCGGCAGGAGGCCTAGGCTCTGCCGTACACGAGAAGGGAGGTGGTTCCCGAAATGTACGGAAACCGGACGCGTGAGGTGGCTGCGGGCTAAGGGCCCGTCGTCGCACGCACCCAGTGCGGTGCCCGGCGGGATCGCCGAGCGCCAATCCCAAGCAGTCACCCGACCCGCGGGCTCGCCGGTACGTCCGGCCGGCTCCTCTCACTGCAGGAGAGGAACCCGAGCCCGCGGGTCGTCTGCATGTCCCGCCCCGGCGCCGCGGTACCGCCCGGGCGGGCCCGCCGTCAGGGGCAGAGACGGTCCACGCGCCACTTCCCGTCCTCCAGGGCGTAGCGCAGCCGGTCGTGCAGCCGGTTCTCGTGCCCCTGCCAGAACTCCACCATGTCGGGCTCCACGCGCAGCCCGCCCCACTCCGTCGGCACCGGGACCTGCTCGCCCTCCGGGTAGCGGGCCTCCAGCTCCGCGTACCGGCGGTCCAGCTCCGCCCGCGAGCCGATCACCCGGGACTGCTCGCTCGCCCAGGCGCCCAGCTGGGAGCCGTGGGGGCGGGAGCGGAAGTAGGCGGCCGTCTCGTCGCGGCCGACCCGGGAGGCCGTGCCGGTGACGACGACCTGGCGGGCGATCGGATGCCAGGGGAAGAGCAGCGAGACGTACGGGTTCGCCTCGATCTCGCGGCCCTTGCGGGAGCCGTAGTTCGTGAAGAACACGAAGCCCCGCTCGTCGAACTGCTTCAGCAGCACCGTGCGGGAGCTGGGGCGGCCCTCGGGGGTGGCCGTCGAGACGACCATCGCGTTGGGCTCGAAGACGTGCGCGTCCGCGGCCTGCTGGAACCAGCGGGCGAACTGCGCCATGGGGGTGTCGGCGAGGCTCCCCTCCTCGACGATCTCGGAGCGGTACTGCTTGCGCATGACGGCGGGGTCAAGGTCCTGATCGGTCACGCGGGCCATCCTGCCGCAGGACGGCACCCGGGGGTGTGCCGTATGTCACGCTTCCGAACCCCCGGTGGAACGGACAAAATCTTGGGGCCGGTCCGAGGGTCCCCGCACGGATGACCATCGGCCGTGCCGGGCATCAACGGGGATGACCGCGCCGGACCGCGAATCACGCCGGGAACCGCGCGTGTTCGCACTATCTGAGGAGCCGCCTGATGTCCGATTTCGTACCCGGACTCGAAGGGGTCGTCGCGTTCGAGACGGAGATCGCCGAGCCCGACAAGGAAGGCGGATCGCTCCGCTACCGGGGGGTGGACATCGAAGACCTGGTCGGCCACGTCTCCTTCGGGAACGTGTGGGGCCTGCTGGTCGACGGAGCGTTCAACCCCGGCCTGCCGGCCGCCGAGCCCTTCCCCATCCCGGTGCACTCGGGCGACATCCGCGTCGACGTGCAGTCCGCCCTGGCCATGCTCGCGCCGGTCTGGGGCCTGAAACCGCTGCTGGACATCGACGAGCGGACCGCGCGCGACGACCTGGCGCGGGCCGCCGTCATGGCGCTGTCCTACGTCGCCCAGTCCGCCCGCGGCCAGGGCCTGCCGATGGTGCCGCAGCGCGAGATCGACAAGGCCGAGTCCGTCGTCGAGCGGTTCATGATCCGCTGGCGGGGCGAGCCCGACCCCAAGCACGTCAAGGCCGTCGACGCCTACTGGACCTCGGCCGCCGAGCACGGCATGAACGCCTCCACCTTCACCGCCCGGGTGATCGCCTCGACCGGTGCCGACGTCGCCGCGGCGCTGTCCGGCGCCGTGGGCGCGATGTCCGGGCCGCTGCACGGCGGGGCGCCCTCGCGCGTCCTCGGCATGATCGAGGAGATCGAGCGCACCGGCGACGCCGTGGCCTACGTGAAGAAGGCCCTGGACAAGGGCGAGCGGCTGATGGGCTTCGGGCACCGCGTCTACCGCGCCGAGGACCCCCGCGCCCGCGTGCTGCGGCGCACCGCCAAGGAGCTGGACGCCCCGCGCTACGAGGTCGCCGCCGCCCTGGAGAAGGCCGCCCTGGAGGAGCTGCACGCCCGCCGCCCCGACCGGGTGCTGGCGACCAACGTGGAGTTCTGGGCCGCGATCATGCTGGACTTCGCGGAGGTCCCGGCGCACATGTTCACCTCCATGTTCAGCTGCGCCCGTACCGCCGGCTGGTCGGCGCACATCCTGGAGCAGAAGCGCACCGGGCGGCTGGTGCGGCCGTCGGCCCGCTACGTGGGGCCGGGGCGCCGCAACCCCGCCGACATCGAGGGCTACGCGGACATCGCCGAGACCGCCTGATCCGGGCGTACGCGGAGGGCGCCGTACCCGGTCCGGGTGCGGCGCCCCCGTGCGTCACGTGAGCGCGTCCTCGATGATCCGGGACCACTGGGCCACCACCCGGGCCCGGCGGGCCGTGTCGTCGGTGAGGACGTTGGCCAGGCCCAGGCCCCGGGCCATGTCCAGGAGGCCCTGCACGGTCTCCCGTACGCCGGGGACCGACTCGTCCGCCCCCAGCAGCTCCACCGCGATCCGGTGCGTCTCACGGCCCACGCGGGCCTCCAGCTCGGTGACCCGGGGGCGCAGCTGCTCCTCGTTGGAGGCCGCGACCCACAGCTGGAGCGCGGCCCGGAAGAGCGCGCCCGTGTACAGGTCGACCAGGGCCTCGACGACCGCCGGACGCGGGGCCGGGGCCGAGTGGAAGAGTTCGCGCAGGGCGGTGGAGCGCTCCTCGGAGACGTACTCCACGGCCGCCGTGAAGAGGACCTCGCGGGTCGGGAAGTGGTGCTGGGCGGCGCCGCGCGAGACGCCGGCGCGTTCGGCGACCACGCCGACCGTGGAGCCCGCCCAGCCGTGCTCCGCGAGGCAGGAGACGGCCGCCTCCAGGAGGTGGCGGCGGGTGACCCGGCTGCGGGCCTGCTTGGGTTCCTGGCGGGCGCGCGGGATGCCGCCCTGCGGGGTGTCGGTCATCGTGCCCATGACGGGTCCCTGCGCTCGAAGCGGGCGGTGATGCCCTCGCGGGCCTCCGCGGAGGCGAAGAGGCGCGCGGAGAGTTCCGTCAGGCGTGCGCCGTCCCGGTCCAGGGTCTCCCGCAGCCCGGCGGTGACCAGGGCCTTGGTCTCGGCCAGGGCCTGCGGGGAGGCCTTGCGCAGGCCGTCCAGGACGGGGCGCAGCGCCGCGTCGACGTCGTCGGGGGCGTGCAGCGTGAGCAGGCCGATGCGGGTCGCCTCGGCGGCGTCGAAGGGCTCCGCGGTCAGGAAGTAGCGGGACGCGGCGCGCGGGTCGAGCCGCGGCAGCAGGGACATCGAGATCACGGCGGGGGCCAGGCCGAGGTGGGTCTCGGTGAAGGCGTACGAGGATCCCGGGCCGGCGGCGGCGATGTCGCAGGCGCCGAGCAGGCCGAGGCCGCCGGCCCGGACGTGTCCGGTGACGCGGGCGACGACGGGCTTGGGCAGCTCGGCGAGTTCGCGGAGCAGGGCGAGGAAGTCGGCCGGATCGCAGGGGGACTTGAGGTCGGCGCCCGCGCAGAAGGTGCTGCCGGTGTGGGTCAGGACGACCGCGCGGGTCCCGGGGTCGGCCGCGGCGGCGGCGAGGGCCGCACGGAGGCCTGCGACGAGGTCCGTGGAGAGGGCGTTGCGGTTGGCCGGGGAGTCGAGGGTGAGCGTGGTGATGCCGGTCGCCCGGGCGGCGTGCACTGGTGGGGCCATGTCTCCTCCGGAGGGGGTCTGCGGGCGCCCTGGCCGGGCGGGTCGGGGGCTGGGGACGGGGCCGGGGCGGGGTGTCGTCCGGGACTGCATGATGTAGGGCGCCCCTCCGTATCCGAGTGTGCGGGCGGCACCTCGCGCCAACAAATCACGTTCTACGTCCCGGACGACACCCCGCCCCGTCCCCGGCCCCGGCAGGGGCACGGCTCAGTAGGACTTGGGGAGGCCCAGGGACTGGTGGGAGACGAAGTTGAGGATCATTTCGCGGCTGACCGGGGCGATGCGGGCGACGCGGGACGCGGTGATGAGGGAGGCCAGGCCGTACTCGCGGGTGAGGCCGTTGCCGCCCAGGGTGTGGACGGACTGGTCCACCGCCTTGACGCAGGCTTCGGCGGCGGCGTACTTGGCCATGTTGGCGGCCTCGCCCGCGCCCATGTCGTCGCCCGCGTCGTAGAGCTGGGCCGCCTTCTGCATCATCAGGCGGGCCAGTTCCAGGTCGATGTGGGCGGCCGCCAGGGGGTGGGCGATGGCCTGGTGGGCGCCGATGGGCTGCTTCCAGACCTGGCGGGTGCGGGCGTAGTCCACCGCCTTGGCGAGGGCGTAGCGGCCCATCCCGATGGCGAAGGCGGCCGTCATGATGCGCTCGGGGTTCAGGCCCGCGAAGAGTTGCAGGAGGCCCGCGTCCTCGTCGCCGACCAGGGCGTCCGCCGGCAGGCGGACTTCGTCCAGGGTGAGTTCGAACTGCTTTTCCGCGGCCTGGAGTTCCATGTCGATCACCGAGCGGCCGAAGCCGGGGGCGTCGCGGGGGACGATGAAGAGGCAGGGCTTGAGGCTGCCGGTCTTCGCGTCCTCGGTGCGGCCCACGATCAGGGTGGCGTCGGCGATGTCCACGCCGGATATGAAGACCTTGCGGCCGGTGAGGACCCACTCGTCGCCGTCGCGGCGGGCCGTGGTGGTGATGCGGTGGGAGTTGGAGCCGGCGTCGGGTTCGGTGATGCCGAAGGCCATGGTGCGGGTGCCGTCGGCGAGGCCGGGGAGCCAGGTCCGCTTCTGGGCGTCGGTGCCGAAGCGGGCGATGACCGTGCCGCAGATGGCGGGCGAGACGACCATCATCAGGAGGGGGCAGCCGGCGGCCCCGAGTTCTTCGAGGACGAGGGAGAGTTCGGTGATGCCGCCGCCCCCGCCGCCGTACTCCTCGGGGATGCTGACGCCGAGGTAGCCGAGCCGGGCGGCGTCCGCCCACAGCTCGTCGGGGTGGCCGCCCTCCCGGGCGGTGCGGGCCAGGTACTCGCGGCCGTACTTCTGGCCGAGGGCGGCCACCGCCGCGCGCAGGGCCTGGTGTTCCTTGGATTCGAGGGTGGAGCTCATCGTGGCGTTTCCTCCTGGACTACGGCGAGCAGGGCGCCGAACTCGACCTGTTGGCCGGTGGCGGCGTGGAGCGCGGTGAGCGTGCCGGAGGCCGGAGCGAGGATGCGGTGCTCCATCTTCATGGCCTCCAGCCAGAGCAGAGGCTGCCCGGCGGTGACGGCGGTGCCGGGGGCGAGTCCCTCGGCGACGCGGACGACGGTGCCGGGCATGGGGGCGAGCAGGGAGCCCGGTTCGGTGCGGTCCTGAGGATCGGGGAACCGGGGGACGGGGACGAGGGCGTGGGCGCCGAGGACGGAGTCGACGTAGAGCGTGTTCGATTCGCGTTTCACGTGGAACACGCGCCTGACGCCGTCGACTTCGAGGGTGACGAGGGTGGGCGTGGCGGCCAGGACGCGGACGCCGGGACGGTTCACGGGGTGGTACTGGACCTCGTGCTCGGTGCCCGCCGCGGTGTAGCGGCGGGTGTGGGGCCGGGAGCGGAGGTTGCGCCAGCCGCCCAGCCGGGAGGCCAGCGGGGCGTCGGCCTCCGGGGCGGCTTCGGCGAGGGCGGCGGCCAGGGCGGCCAGGGCGGGATCGGGGGTCTCCTCGGTGAGGGCGGCGAGGTGGCGGTCGTAGAAGCCGGTGTCGACGCTGCCGGAGGCGAAGTCCGGGTGGCGCAGGGAGCCCACGAGGAGTTCGCGGTTGGTGGTCAGGCCGTGGATGCGGGCGCCCGCGAGGGCGTGGGCGAGGATCCGGACCGCCTCGGCGCGGGTCGGCGCGTGCGCGACGACCTTGGCCAGCATCGGGTCGTAGTGGACGCCGACCTGGTCGCCCGCGCTGAAGCCGGTGTCGACGCGGACCCCGGCGGGGAAGTCCAGGGTGTGCAGGACCCCGGTCTGCGGGCGCCAGTCCCTCGCCGGGTCCTCGGCGTAGAGGCGGGCCTCCACGGCGTGGCCGGAGGGCTCCGGGGGCGTGACGGGCAGGGCCGTCCCCTCGGCGACGCGGAGCTGGAGGGCGACGAGGTCGAGCCCGAAGACGGCTTCGGTGACCGGGTGTTCGACCTGGAGGCGGGTGTTCATCTCCAGGAAGTACGGGCGGCCGTCCTCGGTGACGAGGAACTCGACGGTGCCGGCGCCCCGGTAGGAGACGGCGCGGGCGGCGGCGACGGCCGCGGTGTGCAGGGCGTCGCGCAGGGCGGCGGGCAGGCCGGGGGCGGGGGCCTCCTCGATGACCTTCTGGTGGCGGCGCTGGAGGGAGCAGTCGCGGGTGCCGAGCGCCCAGACGGTGCCGTGGGCGTCGGCGAGGACCTGCACCTCGACGTGGCGGCCGCGTTCCACGTAGGGCTCCGCGAAGACCTCCCCGTCCCCGAAGGCCGAGAGGGCCTCGGCGGACGCGGCGTCGAGGGACTCCTTGAGGGAGTCCAGGTCGCGTACGACGCGCATGCCGCGGCCCCCGCCGCCCGCCGCGGCCTTGAGGAGCAGGGGGAGGTCCGCGGGGGTGGCGCCGGCCGGGTCGACGGGGTCGAGGAGGGGGACTCCGGCGGCGCGCATCAGCTCCTTGGCCCGGGTCTTGGAGGCCATGGCCTCGATGGCCTCCGGCGGCGGGCCGACCCAGGTCAGACCGGCCGCGCGGACCTGCCGGGCGAAGTCGGCGTTCTCTGAGAGGAAGCCGTAGCCGGGATGGACGGCGTCGGCGCCCGCGGCGAGGGCGGCCCCGATGATCAGGTCGCCGCGCAGGTAGGTGTCGGCGGGGGCGGCGCCGGGCAGCCGGACGGCCGCGTCGGCCTCGCGGACGTGCAGGGCGTCCGCGTCGGGGTCGGAGTGGACGGCGACGGTGGCCAGGCCCAGGGCGCGCGCCGTGCGGAAGATCCGGACGGCGATCTCGCCCCGGTTGGCGACGAGGAGGGAGGTGATGGTCATCTGCGGGCTCACATCCGGAAGACGCCGAAGCCGCCACGGGCGCCCTCGACGGGGGCGTTGTGGACGGCCGAGAGGCACAGGCCGAGGACGGTGCGGGTGTCGCGCGGGTCGATGACCCCGTCGTCGTACAGCCGCCCCGAGAGGAAGAGGGGGAGGGACTCGGATTCGATCTGCGCCTCGACGAAGGCGCGCATCCCCGCGTCCTGTTCCTCGTCGTACGGGAGCCCCTTGGCGGCGGCGGACTGCCGGGACACGATCGAGAGCACGCCGGCGAGCTGGGCGGGGCCCATGACGGCGGACTTGGCGCTGGGCCAGGCGAAGAGGAAGCGGGGCTCGTAGGCGCGCCCGCACATGCCGTAGTGGCCGGCGCCGTAGCTGGCGCCGATGAGGACGGACAGGTGCGGGACGCGGGAGTTGGAGACCGCGTTGATCATCATCGAGCCGTGTTTGACGATGCCGCCCTGCTCGTACTCCTTGCCGACCATGTAGCCGGTGGTGTTGTGGAGGAAGAGCAGCGGGATGTCGCGCTGGTTGGCGAGCTGGATGAACTGGGCGGCCTTCTGCGACTCGGCGCTGAACAGCACCCCCTGGGCGTTGGCGAGGATGCCGACCGGGTAGCCGTGCAGGGTGGCCCAGCCGGTGACCAGGCTGGTGCCGTACAGGGGCTTGAACTCGTCGAAGTCGGAGGCGTCGACGATGCGCGCGATGACCTCGCGGGGGTCGAAGGGGGTCTTCAGGTCCGGCGGGACGATGCCGAGCAGCTCCTCCGGGTCGTGGAGGGGTTCGGCGGCCCGCGGCGGATCGGCGTACGGCTTGCGGTGGTTGAGGCGGGCCACGATGCGGCGGGCCTGGCGGATGGCGTCGTACTCGTCGAGGGCGTAGTGGTCGGCGAGGCCGGAGACGCGGGCGTGCATGTCGGCGCCGCCGAGGGACTCGTCGTCGCTCTCCTCGCCGGTGGCCATCTTGACGAGGGGCGGGCCACCGAGGAAGACCTTGGAACGGTCCTTGATCATGACGGTGTGGTCGGACATCCCGGGGATGTAGGCGCCGCCCGCGGTGGAGTTGCCGAAGACGACGGCGACGGTCGGGACGCCCTCGGCGGAGAGCCGGGTCAGGTCGCGGAAGACCGCCCCGCCCGGGATGAAGATCTCCTTCTGGGAGGGCAGGTCGGCGCCGCCGGACTCCACGAGGCTGATGCAGGGCAGGCGGTTCTGGCGGGCGATCTCGTTGGCGCGCAGGGCCTTCTTGAGGGTCCACGGGTTGCTGGCGCCGCCGCGCACGGTCGGGTCGTTGGCGGTGATCAGGCACTCGACGCCCTCGACGGTGCCGATGCCGGTGACCATCGAGGCGCCGACCGGGTAGTCGCTGCCCCAGCCGGCGAGCGGGGACAGCTCCAGGAAGGGGGTGTCGGGGTCGAGGAGCAGCTCGACGCGCTCGCGGGCCAGGAGCTTGCCGCGGTCGCGGTGGCGGGCGGTGTACTTCTCGCCGCCGCCGGCCAGGGCCTTGGCGTGTTCCGCGTCGAGCGCGGCGAGCCGTTCCAGGGCCTCGGTACGGGCCTCGGTGTGCTCGGGGGAGCGGGGGTCGACGGTGGTGCCGAGACGGGTCATGGGCGGGTCCCCTCCGGGGCGGGCGGCGGCAGGAGGTGCGTCGGGATGTCGAGGTGGCGGGCACGCAGCCATTCCCCGAGGGCCTTGGCCTGGGGGTCGAAGCGGTGTCCGGAGGCGACCCCGGCGCCGAGGAGGCCGGGGACGGTGAAGTTGAGGGCGCGGAGGTTCGGGAGCTCGTGGCGGGTGACGGGGAGGGGGGCGGTCTCGGGGAGCAGGTCCCTCAGGAGGTCGGTGGTGAGGGTGTCCCGCAGCCACTGCCAGGCGGCTTCGTCGGCGACCCAGACACCGATGTTGGCGTCGCCGCCCTTGTCGCCGCTGCGGGCTCCGGCGACGGTGCCGAGGGGGGCTCGGGTGGTGGGGGCGCCGCCGGGGCGGGCGCGGGGGGTGGGCCCTGCGGGGCTCTCCCCCACCCCGCCCCTTCCCGTAACCGGGGGCTGCGCCCCCGGCCCCCCGTCCCGGGGCTCCGCCCCGGACCCCCGCGCCTCGAACGCCGGCGAGGCCGAATCCACCGCCACCCGCGTGCCGTCCGGGAGGGTCGCCGTGTGGGGGACGCGGGTGGCTTCGATCGTTGCCGAGGTGAAGACCCCGTACGGCTGGGCCGGGCCCGGTGGGGCCGTGACGTGGAAGCCGGGGTAGCTGCCGAGGGCCAGTTCGACCGCCGACGAGGTCAGGGCGCGCCCGACCCGGTCGGGGGACGGGTCGCGGACCACCAGACGCAGCAGGGCGCTCGCGGTCTCCTCGGTGGCGGCGTCCTCGTGGTCGGTCCGGGCCAGGGTCCAGTCGGCGGACTCCACCCCGGCGAGCGGGCCCGCCAGCTGTTCTCTCACCAGGGCGGCCTTGGCCTCGATGTCGAGGCCGGTCAGGACGAAGACGACCTCGTTGCGCCAGCCGCCGATGCGGGTGACGCCCACCTTGAGGGTCGGCGGCGGGGGCTCGCCGAGGACTCCGCTGATCCGGACCCGGTCCGGGCCGTCGGGCTCCAGGCGGACGGTGTCCAGGCGGGCGGTGACGTCGGGGCCGAGGTAGCGGGGGCCCTGGGTCTCGTAGAGGAGCTGGGCGGTGACGGTTCCGGTGGTGACGGCCCCGCCGGTGCCCGGGTGTTTGGTGATGACCGCCGAGCCGTCCTCGGCGACCTCCGCGAGCGGGAAGCCGGGGCGGCGCACGTCGTGGGCGGTGAAGAAGGAGTAGTTGCCGCCCGTGGCCTGGGTGCCGCACTCCAGGACGTGCCCGGCGACCACCGCCCCGGCCAGCCGGTCGTACGCGTCCGGCGCCCAGTCGAACCACCAGGCGGCGGGCCCGCTGACCAGCGCCGCGTCGGTGACCCGGCCCGTGACCACCACGTCCGCGCCCGCCCGCAGGCAGGCGGTGATCCCGGCGCCGCCGAGGTAGGCGTTGGCGGTGAGGGCGCCCTCCTCGTAGGGCATGAGGTCGTCGCCCTCGACGTGGGCCACGGAGACGGGGACGCCCGCCTTGGCGGCCAGTTCCCGTACGGCGTCGGCGAGGGCGGCCGGGTGGAGTCCGCCGGCGTTCGTGACGATCCGTACGCCCTTCTCGTGCGCGAGGCCCAGGCAGTCCTCCAGTTGCCGCAGGAAGGTCTTGGCGTAGCCGAGGCCGGGGTCCTTGAGGCGGTCGCGGCCGAGGATCAACATGGTGAGCTCTGCCAGGTAGTCCCCGGTCAGGACGTCCAGCGGGCCGCCGGTCAGCATCTCGCGCAGGGCGCCGAGGCGGTCCCCGTAGAAGCCGGAGGCGTTGCCGATGCGCAGCGGGCGGCGGTTCACCGGGCGTCCCGCGGGGCGCGGCCGGAGCCCGCGGGGCCGGCGAAGGCCTGGGCGATGTCGAGCCAGCGGTCGGCGTCGGGTCCGGTGGCGGTGAGGGCGAGGTCGGCGCGGTGGGCGCGCTGGGTGACCAGCAGGCAGAAGTCCAGGGCGGGGCCGGTGACCCGCTGCGGGGCGTCGGCGGGTCCGTACTCCCACACCTCGTGGCCGTCCGGGGCGGTGAGTTCCACCCGTACCTCCGCTTCGGGCACGGGCAGTCCGCGCACGGCGTAGGCGTAGGCGCGGGCCCGTACGCCGATCCGCGCGACGTGCCGCAGCCGGGGGCCGGGGGTGCGGCGGACACCGAGGGCGTCGGCGACGTCCTGGCCGTGCGCCCAGGTCTCCATCAGGCGGGCGCTGGCCATGGAGGCGGCCTTCATCGGGGGCCCGTACCAGGGGAAGCGGGCGTCGGGCGAGGCGGCGGCGAGGGCCGCGTCGAGCGCGCGGCGGCCCTCCCGCCAGCGGGCGAGCAGGTCGGCGGGGTCCAGCCGGGCCCCTTCCTCGGCGCCCTCGTCGACGAAGGAGTCGGGGGCCTTCAGGGCCTCTTCGACCCTGAGGGCGAATCCGTCGGGGTCGGTGAGGGCGAGCAGCGCGGCCTGGTCGGTCCAGTGCAGGTGGGCGATCTGGTGGGCGATGGTCCAGCCGCTCGCGGGGGTGGGAGCGGCCCAGTCGGCGGCGGGCAACTCCCCCACGAGGGCGTCGAGTTCCCCGCTCTCCTCCCGTAGATCGGTGAAGACGGCGACGGCGGACGGATCGGGCACGGTGTGCTCCCCTCTCGGCGTGAGGGGAAGCCTGGCAGCCTCCACTTAAACAATCAAGCATGCTTGCATGATTTTTGCAGCGCCCATCCGGTTCCCGCCACCCCATCTAACCTCGTTCGGGTGAGCGCGAGTTGACGCATTGACCGCGCCACCCGCCCGCTCCCCCGGACGCCCCCGCACCGGGCCGGGGAGGCTTTCGGCCGTCCGCCGGGAAGCCGCCGGACAGCGCCGTGCGGCCCACCGATACTGAACGCTCCGCCGCGCCCTCCCCCACAGCCGCATCCGAACACGTCCACGCCCATCGACGAAGAGGATGAACGCCGTGAACCCAGCGTCCTTGCCGCTCCATCCCGAACTCGACGTGACGGCCCTCGGCGCCTTCGCGGCCGCCCTGGAGAGCGGTGATCCCGCCGGACTGGCGCCCGCCCGCGCCGCCGAGGTGGAGGCCGTCCGGGCCGTCACCGTCTTCAGCCGGGGCAAGGTGGCCGGCGCGGGCGGGGACCTGCTCGACGCCGCGCTCTGGCGGCACACCGGCTCCGGGCCGCGACCGGTGGTGGTGGTGCCCGCCTCGTGGACGGACCAGGGCTGGGTCACGTACGCCGTCCAGGCGAGCCTCTTCGCCGCGCGCGGCTACGACGTCCTCGCCTACAGCGCCCGCGGGTTCGCCGCCTCGGGGGGCCAGGTGGACGCCGCCGGGCCGCTCGACGTCGCCGACGCCGGACACGCCCTGGACCACCTGCTGGAGCGCACCGCCGGGCCCGTCACCCGGATCGGCTTCCTGGGCCACTCCTACGGCTCGGGCATCGCCCAGCTCGCCGCCGCGCACGACAGCCGGGTGGACGCGGTCGCCGCGCTCGGCGCCTGGGGCGACCTCGGCGAGGTCCTCTACGAGAACTCCACCGCCCGCGCCTCCGCCGTCCAGGCCCTCTACGCGGCGGCGGCCCGCGCCCGGCTGGGCCGGCGGACCGAGCGGGTGCTGGAGAACGTCCTGGCCGGCCGGGAGCGGGAGGAGAACCTGCGGTGGGCGGAGCAGCGCTCGCCCACCACCCACCTCAAGGAGCTCAACCGCCGCCGGGTGCCGGTCTTCCTCTCCCTCGCCTGGCACGAGACCCTCTTCCCGGTCAACCAGACGCTGAAGCTGTTCGGCGAACTCACCGGCCCCAAGCGGCTCGACGCCTCCGTCGGCGACCACGCGGGCCGCGAGACGACCGGCCTGCTCGGCCTGCCGAACCGGATCTGGACCGACGCCCACCGCTGGTTCGACCACCACCTGCGGGACGTCGACAACGGCATCGCCGACGAGGGGCAGGTGCTCGGGGAGGTGATGTGGACCCGCGCCCTGGAACGCCACCCCACCTGGCCCTCCCTCACTCATCGCGTCCGCCGCCTGCACCTGACCGGCGGCGGGGAGCTGGCCGACGCGCCCGAACCGGGCTGGTCGGCCGGGGTGGTGTGCGGGGTGGAGACGGCGGTGCGGGTCGCCGAGGAGGTCGTGCGCTCCGGTTCCGCGGAGCTGGCCGGCCGCCCGGCGGTCCACCGGGCCGAGGCCATCGACCGTACGGTGGCCGCCGTCTGGACCGCCCCGGCGGCGGCGGAGACCGTCCGGCTGCGCGGCACCCCCCGGCTGCGGGTGACCTACCGCGCCGCGAACCCCGGGTCCACGTTCGTGGCGTACCTCATGGACCTGGCGCCCGACGGCTCGGCGCACCTGGTCACGCACGCCCCGTTCAGCGACCTCCACTCGGCCCCGGACAGCCTGATCGGCGCGGACATCGCCCTCCAGGCCACGGCCTACGACGTCCCGCCCGGCCACCGCGTGATGCTGGTGCTGGCCGCCCGCGACCCCTTCTACGGCGACGCCAACCTCCCCCGCGCCACCCTCTCCTTCACCTCCCCCGAGCCCACCCCCTCGTTCCTGGAGCTGCCCCTGTCCTGACCCCCGTACAGGTCGGGGTGCGAAGGTCAGGGCGCGAGATCGGCGACGGTGGGGACCACGACCCCGAAGACGTCGGCGATGGTGGTCAGGGCCGCCGTCCGGAGGGCGGCGGCGGGCACGACCGTGCCGTCCGGCGCGGCCAGGGACCGGGTGGCGGTCGCCTCGGCGACGACGGTGGGCCGGTAGCCCAGGTTGAAGGCGCCCTGGGCGGTGAAGGCGACGCACATGTGCGTCATGAACCCGGCCAGCACCAGGTCGGGGCCCGCGCCCAGGTCGCGCAGGACCTTCTCCAGGTCGGTGGCGTGGAAGGCGTTCGGCACCTGCTTGACCACGACCGGCTCACCCTCCGCGGGCGCCACCTCGGCGCTGATGGAGCCGAGCTCGGTCGTGAGGTCGTAGCCGGCGTCCGCGACATGGACGACCGGGGTGCCGGCCGCGCGGGCGGCGGCGAGCAGCCGGGCCCCGGCGGCCAGGGCCTCCTCGGCGCCGTCGAGGGCCATGACGCCGGAGCGGTAGGTGTTCTGGAAGTCGATCAGCACCAGGGTGCTCTCTGCCAGGCGGGGCGGCGTGTTGTCGAGGCCGATGACGTCGCGCAGGCTCACGGAGGCGGTCATGGGGGTGTTCCTTTCGGTGGGAGGGCACGGCGGAGCCACGGCCCGCGTGCCGCGGATCGGTGAGAAGGCGGTATGAAGCGAGGGGAAGCGGTACGAAGGTGGTCAGGAGGCCGTGCGGAAACGGCGCCGGTAGGACGCCGGGGTGATGTCGAGCTGCTTGCGGAAGGCGCGGTGCAGGGTTTCCACCGAGCCCATCCCGGTGGCCGCCGCGACCCGTTCCAGCGGCTCGTCGGTGGTCTCCAGCAGCCTGCGGGCCGCCTCGACCCGGGCGGCCTCCACGTAGGCGGCCGGACTGGTGCCCGTCTCCTGCCGGAAGACCCGGGCGAAGTGCCGCTCGCTCAGGCACATGCGCTCGGCCAGCACGGCCGCCGACAGTTCCCCGTCGAGGTGTTCGGTGATGAACAGGCGCAGCTCGTCGATGTCCCTGCGGGCCGCCGCGGGCCGGCTCAACGGCACGCTGAACTGGCTCTGGCCGCCCTGCCGGCGCAGGTACATCACCAGCTGCCGGGCCACCGCGAGCGCCAGCTCCTCGCCGTGGTCCTCGGCGACCAGCGCGAGCGCGAGGTCCATGCAGGCGCTGATGCCCGCCCCGGTCCACACCCGGCCGGACCGGACGAAGATCGGATCGGCGTCGACCCGTACCCGCGGGTGTTCGGCCGCGAGCTGGGCGGCGGTCGACCAGTGCGTGGTCGCCCGGCGGCCGTCCAGCAGCCCGGCCGCCGCGAGCAGGTGCGCGCCCACGCACACGGAGGCGATCCTGCGGGCGTGCGGCGCGGTGGCCCTCACCCACTCGACGACGTCCTCGTCGACCCGGGCCAGCGGCCCGTCCGGGCCCGGCCGCACCGCGCCGGGCACCAGCAGGGTGTCCACGGCGGCCCCGACCTCACCGAAGGCCAGGTCCGCGACCAGACGCACCCCGGCCGCGGTGCGCACCGGGCCGGCGTCGGGGGCCGCGAGGCGGACCTCGTAGCCCGCGCGGCCCCCGCTCTCCCGGTTGGCCAGGGCGAAGACCTCGGCCGGGCCGGTGACGTCGAGCAGGTCGACGTCCGGGAAGACCGCGATCACGACGCGGTGGGAAGGGGACATGCGTCCATGGTCACGGGGGCGCCGGATGGCCGCAATGACGGCTCTCTGTCACATCCGGACACGGCCGTGCGGACCGCTCAGCAGACCGGTCCCGGCCCTGCCGCCGCGGTGGCGCGCAGGAGGTCGCGCAGGAGGAGGAAGTCGATGCGGTCCGGGTGGCGCAGGCGCAGACAGCCCTTGCCCATGTCGTGGCCGGCCAGCCGGTCGGCGAAGGCGTCGCGGACGTCCGTGCGCAGCAGGTAGAAGGAGACGTACTGCTTCTGGTTCGCCCAGGCGATCTCCCCGGCGGGCGCGCCGGGGCGGACGTACGCGGGCATCCCGTACGCCATGACCTCCTCGAAGCCGGTCAGCTCCGCCCGGCACAGCTCGCGCAGCCGGGTCAGCGCGCCGCGGCGCGCGTCGGGGACGGCGGCCAGGTAGGCGTCCACGCCGCTCACGGCGCCGCCTGGGCCTTCCTGCCGATCTGGGAGCGGACGGCGCCCATGCTGGCGGCGATCACCAGGGCGATCGCGAGGCCGTCGAGCACCGACATCGCCTGCCCCAGCACCAGGAACCCGGCGCTCGCCGCGATGGCCGGCTCCAGGCTCATCAGGATCGCGAAGGTCGGGGCGGGCAGCCTGCGCAGGGCGAGCAGTTCCAGCGTGTACGGGAGCACGGAGGACAGCACCGCCACGCCCAGCCCGAGGGCGAGGGTGCTCGGCACGAGCAGGGCGGACCCCGACTGCGCGACGCCCAGCGGCAGCGAGATGACGGCGGCCACCGCCATGGCCAGGGCGAGGCCGTCGGCCTGCGGGAAGCGGCGGCCGGTGCGGGCGCTGAAGACGATGTACGCGGCCCACATGGCGCCCGCCCCGACCGCGAAGGCCGCGCCCGCCGGGTCGAGGGAGCCGAAGCCGAAGCCGCCCCCGCCGTGCCCGGACAGCAGGACGACGCCGGCGAGGGCGAGGCCCGCCCACAGCAGGTTCACCGGGCGGCGGGAGACGATCACCGAGAGGGCCAGCGGGCCGAGGACCTCCAGGGTCACGGCCGGGCCGAGCGGGATGCGGTCGATGGCCTGGTAGAAGAGGCCGTTCATGCCCGCCATGGCCACGCCGAAGGCGACGACCGTGCCCCAGTCCGAGCGGGTGTAGCCGCGCAGCTTCGGCCGGCACACCACCAGCAGCACCAGCGCGGCCGCGGCGAGGCGCAGGGTGACCACGCCCGCGGCGCCCGCCCGGGGCATCAGCGTGACCGCGAGGGCCGCCCCGAACTGCACCGAGACACCGGCCGAGACCACCAGGGCGACCGGCCCGAACCGGCCGCGCGAGGGGGCCGGGGCCTTCGTGGCGGGGGCCGCGGTGGTGCCGGGGGTGACGCTGGTGCCGGGGGTGGTCGTCGGGGACGAGGAGGGTGCGGGCATGAATCCAGCCTAAGGGGTATGTAAGGGCCATCCCTCCGTGTTTTGCCTTACAGCCACACACTCTTAACGACCTGCTCGACGGCGCGCCCGCTCACGGCTCCCCGTTCACGGCTCCTGCTCACAGCGCCTCCGCCAGGAGTTCCGCGAGGTGCCGGGCCCGGTGGCCTTCGGACAGCTGCGCGATCTGGGTGCGGCAGGAGAAGCCGTCGGCGAGGACGGCCGTACCGGGGGCGGCCGCCCGCAGGGACGGCAGCAGCTGTTCCTCCGCGCAGGCCACCGAGACGGCATGGTGGCCGGGTTCGAAGCCGAAGTTGCCCGCGAGGCCGCAGCAGCCCCCGCTGAGCTCCCCGCTCAGCCCGGCGCGCTCGCGCAGCCGCCGGTCGGCGGCGTCGCCGAGGACGGCGTGCTGGTGGCAGTGGGTCTGGCCGGCCACGGGCCGGTCCAGCCGGGGCGGGGTCCAGTGCGGGGCGTACTCCTCCAGGGTCTCCGCGAAGGTGCGCACGGCCGCCGCGAGGCGGTGGGCGCGGGGGTCGTCGGGGAACAGCGCGGGGAGGTCGGTGCGCAGGGCGGCCGCGCAGCTGGGTTCGAGGACCAGCACGGGTCCCGGCACCTCCCCCACGGCGTCCAGGGTGCGGCGCAGGACCGTACGGGCCCGGTCCAGGCGGCCGGTGGAGACGTACGTCAGCCCGCAGCACACCCGGCCGGCGGGGACGGCGACGCCGAGGCCCGCGGCCTCCAGGACCCGTACCGCCGCGCGGCCCGCCTCGGGGGCCAGGTACTCCGAGAAGGTGTCGGGCCACAGGGTCACCGTCACGGCAGGCGTCACCGTCGACCCGCCCCGCACGCCCGGGCCCCGCCCGCGCCACCACCGGGTGAACGGCACCGGCGCCAGCGGCGGCAGGGCCCGCTCCCGGGCCAGCCCCGGCAGCGGGATCCGGCGGGCGGCCGCGTTCACGGCCCGGGTCGCGCGCAGGGCGGTGATCAGGCGGAGCCAGCCGGGCAGGCCGCCCAGCACGTAGTGGGAGACGGGCCGCAGCCGGCCCGCCCAGTGGCGGTACAGGAACTCCGCCTTGTACGCGGCCACGTCCACACCGACCGGGCAGTCGCTGCGGCAGCCCTTGCAGCCCAGGCACAGGTCCAGGGCCTCGGCGACCTCCGGGGAGCGCCACCCGTCGGTGATCGTCTCCCCGGCCAGCATCTCGTGCAGCAGCCGGGCCCGGCCGCGCGTGGAGTGCCGCTCCTCGCCCGTGGCCCGGTACGAGGGGCACATCACGCCCGCCCCGCCGACCTCCGTGGAGCGGCACTTCGCGACGCCGACGCAGGTGGCCACCTCCCCGGCGAAGGGGGTCCGGGGCAGCACCGCGAAGCGGAGGTTCTCGTCGAGGCGGGCCGGGCGGACCAGGATCCCGGGGTTCATCCCGCCGGCCGGGTCCCAGACGTCCTTGTACGCCGCGAAGAGCGCGATGACCTCGGGGCCGTACATGCGCCCCAGCAGCTCCGCCCGCGCCTGGCCGTCGCCGTGCTCCCCGGAGAGGGACCCGCCGTGGGCCGCGACCAGGTCGGCGAGCTCCTCGGAGAAGGTCCGGAAGCGGGCCACGCCCTCCCGGGTGACCAGGTCGAAGTCGATCCGGACGTGGACGCAGCCCTCCCCGAAGTGCCCGTACGGGGTGCCGCGCAGCCCGTGCGCCGCCAGCAGCGCCCGGAACTCCCTCAGGTACCCGCCCAGCCGGGCGGGCGGCACCGCGCAGTCCTCCCAGCCCGGCCAGGCCATGGTGCCTCCCCCGGACTCCGTCCGGGAGGGACCCCCGGGCATCCGCGTCGCCGTCCCGGCCGCGTCCTCGCGCAGCCGCCACAGGGCCCGCTGCCCGGCCGGGTCGGTGACGAGCGCCGCGTCGAGGGCGTCGGCGCCGCGCAGCAGGGCGCGGGCCGCCCCTTCGTCGGGCATCTCCACGAACAGCCAGGCGCCGCCCCGGGGGAGCCCGGCGGGGCTGCGGACCAGGTCCTCGGCCATGCCCTCGACGGTGAGCGGCCCGTGGGGCAGCAGCCCGGCGGCCGCGTCCGCCGCCGCGCCCTCGTCGGCGTAGCCGAGGACGACGAGCACGGGCGCGGCCGGGAGCTCCACGAGCCGGACCACCGCCTCGGTGACCACGGCGAGGGTGCCCTCGGAGCCGCAGAAGGCGCGGGCGAGGTCGGCGCCCCGCTCGGGCAGAAGCGCGTCCAGCCCGCCGTAGCCGGAGATCCGGCGGGAGAAGCCGCCGGACATGCCGGTGCGCAGCACGGCGAGGTTCCCCTCGACGAGCTCCCGCAGGCCCGCGGGGGCGCCCGCCCAGCCGCGGGCGAGGCGGTGCGCGGTGCCCCCGTAGGCGGTGACGGCGAGTTCGGCGACGTTGTCGGCGGTGGTGCCCCAGGCGACCGAGTGGGCGCCGCAGGCGTTGTTGCCGATCATCCCGCCGAGGGTGCAGCGGGAGTGGGTGGAGGGGTCGGGGCCGAAGGTCAGCCCGTGGGGGCGGACGGCGTCGCGGAGCCGGTCGAGGACCAGTCCGGGCTGGACGACGGCGGTCCGGGCGGCGGGGTCGACGGCGAGCAGCGCGTCCATGTGCCGGTTGAGGTCGAGGACGACGCCGGTGCCGGTGGCCTGTCCGGCGGTGGAGGTGCCGCCGCCGCGCGGTACGACGGGGACGCCCGCCTCCGCGCACAGCGCGAGGGCGGCGGCCACGTCGTCGGCGTCGCGCGGGGCGACGACCCCGACGGGGACGCGCCGGTAGTTGGAGGCGTCCATGGTCGTCAACGCCCGCGCGGCGGCCCCGAAGTCCACCTCCCCGCGCAGGTTCGCCCGCAATGTCCGTTCGAGTTCCCCGGGTGACGTCACGGTGTCCAGCCTGCCACCGTGCGGTGCGTCTCATCGGGTGGACGCGCCTCCGACAGCCGGTCCCGGACCCGATACGCTCCGCTCGTGGCTGAGATCCAGATTCCCGCTGACATCAAGCCCGCCGACGGACGCTTCGGCGCGGGCCCCTCCAAGGTGCGGACCGAGGCGCTGGACGCCCTCGCCGCCACCGGTACCTCCCTGCTCGGAACATCGCACCGCCAGGCCCCGGTCAAGAACCTGGTCGGTTCGGTGCGCCAGGGACTCCGGGACCTCTTCTCCCTCCCCGAGGGCTACGAGGTGATCCTGGGCAACGGCGGCTCCACCGCCTTCTGGGACATCGCGACCGCCGGTCTCATCGAGCGGAAGTCGCAGCACCTCACCTTCGGCGAGTTCTCCTCCAAGTTCGCCAAGGCCGCGAAGCTCGCGCCGTGGCTGGACGAGCCGTCGGTGATCTCCTCCGAGCCGGGCACGCACCCCGAGCCGGTCGCCGAGGCGGGCGTGGACGTGTACGCGTACACGCACAACGAGACCTCGACGGGTGTCGCGGCACCGATCGCGCGCGTCGCGGGTGCCGACGCCGGGTCCCTCGTCCTGGTGGACGCGACCTCGGGCGCCGGCGGCCTCCCGGTGGACATCACCGAGACCGACGTCTACTACTTCGCCCCGCAGAAGTCCTTCGCCTCCGACGGCGGCCTGTGGCTGGCGGCGTTCTCCCCGGCGGCCCTGGAGCGCGCGGCGCGCGTCCACGCGTCCGGGCGGCACATCCCCGAGTTCTTCTCGCTGCCGACGGCGATCGACAACTCGCTGAAGAACCAGACGTACAACACCCCGGCGCTGTCCACGCTGTTCCTGCTGGACCAGCAGCTGCGGTGGATGAACTCCCAGGGCGGCCTGGAGTTCACGACCGGCCGTACCGCGGCCAGCGCGCGCAACCTGTACGGCTGGGCGGAGGCGTCGAAGTACGCCACCCCCTTCGTGCAGGACGCCGCCAAGCGTTCGGCCGTCATCGGCACGATCGACTTCTCGGACGACATCGACGCGGCGGCGGTCGCCAAGGTGCTGCGCGCCAACGGGATCGTGGACACCGAGCCGTACCGCAAGCTGGGCCGCAACCAGCTGCGCATCGCGATGTTCCCGGCGATCGACCCGGCGGACGTGCAGGCGCTGACCACGTGCATCGACTACGTGATCGAGCAGCTCTGATCCGGCGCGCCCGGGCCTGACCGGCATCCGGAGCCCCCGGCGACCACGTGTCGCCGGGGGCTCCGGCGTTCGCGGGGCCCGCCCGGGGGCGGACGCTGCACGCCGGGGGACTTTGGTCCCGAAAATCGGGGCAAAGGGAGCGCAAACAGACCCTCCGCACCCACCCCGCGGCCTGCGGGTTCGTGTCGCGGGACCTTCGGCAGGGGGTCCGCCGGGCCCGGAGCGCGGCCGCAACCGAACGACCTGGATGTCCCTCATGTCTGGTGTGCCGGGAAAGACCCCGGCCCGTTCAGCCGGCCCGTTCAGGAGGACCCCTCATGCTCAAGGCACTCACCGTCCCCGCCCTCGCCCTCGCTTCCGCGCTGGCCCTCGGCAGCACCGCATCCGCCTTCGCGGCCACCGCCCCGACGGCTCCCGCCCCCTCGGCGAGCGCCACCGCGACCACCCCGGCGGCCGTCGTCGGCATGGACCTCCCCTCCGCCGTCAAGCCCGGCGACGCGATCGCCTTCAGCGTCTCGGCCCCCGCCGGGTCCCGGTTCGCGATCTCCTCCGCCGCCCTGGACGGCGTACGGATCACCGAGGGCAAGGGCGGCTGGACGGCCTCCGCCACGGTCGCCCGCGTCAAGGACGGCTCCTACGGCGTCTCCCTCACCGGCACCGGCCCCGACGGCGCGAAGATCCGGGCCGCCGCACAGCTCAAGGTCGGCGCGGACGCCCCGAAGCCCACCCCGGCGCCGTCCACCGTCCACCTCTCCAAGGACTTCGGCCGCCCCGGCGACCAGGTCGTCGTCACGGTCCGGACCTCCGCGAAGGACGCGTACGTCTCCTCGCGCGCCTTCGCCGGCGGCCACGTCGGCCTCAAGGGCGACGGCAAGGGCACCTTCACCGGCACCGCGACCGTCGGAGCCGACGTCACGACCGGCTACTACGGCGTCGACGCCTTCGCGGGCGGCACGAAGTTCGACACGGTGAAGTTCTCCACCGAAGCCGCGGCCACCCCCGTGAAGCCGCACGTCGACCCGAACCTCAAGCCGCTGCGCCCGGCCGAGCACCAGAAGCCCAAGGGCTCCGTGAACACCGGCCAGGCCCCCGCCGCCACCCTCGCTGCCGCCGCCACCGCCGAGACCGGCCGTGGCTGAGCCCGCCCCCGCCCTCCGGGCCGGCCGCACGCGCCGTGTGCGCCGTGCGGCCGCCCTGGCCGGGGTCCCGGCCCTCGCCGTGGTCCTCCTCTCCGGCTGCTCCTCCGGCACCGCCGCCGCGCACGGGCCCGCCGACGCGGCGGCCCCCGCCCCCACCGCCGCCGCCCTCGCCCCGTCCGTCCCGGACCGCATCACCGTCCCCGACATCAAGGTCGACGCCCCCCTCGACGCCGTCGGCCTCGACGACCGGGGCGTCATGCGGGAACCGGACTTCGCCAAACCCGACGACGCCGCCTGGTACAAGGAGGGCCCCACCCCCGGCGAACCCGGCGCGGCGGCCATCGTCGGCCACATGGACACCCCGAAGGCACCCGAAGCGGTCTTCTTCAACCTCAAGCGGCTGAAGAAGAACGAACGGATCGAGGTCCACCGCACCGACGGGACCACCGCCGTCTTCGCCGTCGACTCCGTGGACACCTTCAAGAAGGCGGCCTTCCCCACCGACAAGGTCTACGGGGACACCCACGGCACGCCCGAGCTCCGCCTGATCACCTGCGGCGGCGAACTCACCGCCGACCGCCACTGGGACTCCAACGTCGTCGTGTTCGCCCACCTGACGGGCACGGCGTAGGGGGTGCCCCCGCACGCGATACCTTCAGGCGTCCGGGGCAGGAGGTTTCCAGGCCCAGCACATCTTGGAGGCAGCGGCGTGAACGTGCGAGTGACGGCGGCCCAGAGCGGCATGGACCCTTTCAGCACGGCCCGGCTGCGGCGTTCGGTGCTCGACGCCTGGGGCTCGGGCCCGGCCCGCTTCCGCGAGGACGCCAACGCCGAGGAGGACCTGGCGCTCGGCGGCTACCGCGACCGGCTCGTCGTCGAACTGGCCCAGAACGCCGCCGACGCCGCGGCCCGCGCCCGGGTCCCCGGCCGGCTGCGGCTGACCCTGCACCCCGCCGGCCCGGACGGCCCCGCCGTGCTCGCCGCCGCCAACACCGGCGCCCCGCTGGACGCGACGGGCGTGGAATCGCTCAGCACCCTGCGCGCCTCCGCCAAGCGGGAGGAGGCCCGGGACTCCGTCGGCCGCTTCGGCGTCGGCTTCGCCGCCGTCCTCGCCGTCTCCGACGAACCGGCCGTCCTCGGCCGCCACGGCGGTGTGCGCTGGTCCCTGGCCGAAGCCCGCGAAATGGCCCGCGAGGCCGCCGCGTTCAGCCCCGGCCTCGGCGACGAACTGCGCCGCCGCGACGGCCACGTCCCGCTGCTGCGCCTGCCGCTGCCCGCCGAGGGCACCGCTCCCGAGGGCTACGACACCGTCGTCGTCCTCCCCCTGCGCGACAGCGCCGCCGAGGAACTCGCGCGGCGGCTGCTGTCCGGCGTCGACGACGCCCTGCTCCTGACCCTGCCCGGACTGCGCGAGATCGTCGTCGAGACCCCCGCCGACGGCGCCCGCACCCTCTACCGGCGCACCGAGGGCCCGTACACCGTCATCGAGGACTCCGCCTCCGGCACCCACCGCTGGCGCACCGTCCGCCACAGCGGCCCCATCGAGCGGGAACTGCTCGCCGACCGGCCCGTCGAGGAACGGCTGCGGCCCGTCTGGACCGTCACCTGGGCCGTGCCCGTGGACCCCGACGGCGCGCCCGAACGCCCCCGCACCGCCCCCGTCGTCCACGCGCCGACCCCCACCGACGAACCGCTCGTCATCCCCGCCCTGCTCATCGCCTCCCTGCCGCTGGACACCTCCCGCCGCCACCCCGCGCCGGGGCCGCTGACCGACTTCCTCGTCGAGCGCGCCGCGGACGCGTACGCCGAACTCCTGGGCGCCTGGGACCCGGTGGGCACCGCCCTGATCGACCTGGTGCCCGGCCCGCTCGGCAAGGGCGAACTCGACGGCGCCCTGCGCGCCGCCGTCCTGACGCGCCTGCCCCGCACCGCCTTCCTCGCCCCGGCCGCCCCCTCCGAGGAACTCACCCGGCTGCGGCCCTTCGAGGCCGAGGTCGTCGAGGGCGCGGGCGCCGACACCGTACGGGTCCTCGCCGAAGTGCTCCCGACCCTGCTCCCCGCAGGCCTGGAGCGGCGCCCCGAGCTGCGCACCCTGGGCGTGGGCCGGCTGCCGCTCGGCGACGCCATCGAGCGGATCGCCGGCATCGAACGCACCCCCGACTGGTGGCACCGCCTGTACGACACCCTCGCCGGGGTGGACCCCGACCGGCTGTCCGGGCTGCCCGTCCCCCTCGCCGACGGCCGCACCACGATCGGCCCCCGCCACGTCCTGCTGCCCTACGCCGACACCCCCGCGTCCCTGGCCCGCCTGGGTCTGAAGGTGGCCCACCCGGACGCCGCGCACCCGCTGCTGGAGAAGCTCGGCGCCCTCCCCGCCACCGCCCGCGCCGTCCTGACGACCCCGCAGATCAGGGCCGCCGTCGCGGGCTCCCTGGACGCGGGCGAGATCTGGGACGAGGACGCCGACGCCCTGGACGCCGACGAGCTGGCCGAGGTGGTCCTCACCCTGGTCCGCGACTCCGCCCTGGCCCCCGGCGACGAGCCCTGGCTGGGCGCGCTGGCCCTGCCCGACGAGGACGGCGAACCGACCCCGGCCGGGGAACTCCTCCTCGCCGGAAGCCCGCTGGCCTCCGTACTGCGCGAGGACGAGATCCCGTACCTGGACGCCGACCTCGCCGAGCGCTGGGACGCCGACGTGCTGGCCGCCGTCGGGGTGCTGACCGCCTTCCAGCTGGTCCGCGCCACCGACGTGGTCCTGGACCCGGACGAACTGGAGCCCCGCGACGGGGACTTCGCCGAGCCGGACGACGCGGGGCTGCTCGACGCGGTCGACGTGTGGTGCGAGGACCTCCTCGACCAGCTGCCCGACACCCCGGTGCCCCCGGTGGCCACCGAGCTGGTCGCCGTCCGCGACCTGGACCTCGTCGACGACGACCGGTGGCCCCGGGCCCTGGCGATGCTCGCGCAGCCCCCGCTGCGCGACGCCCTGACCCAGCCCGTGCGGATCCTGCTCCCGGACGGCACCACGCAGTCCGTGCGCCCGTACACCGCCTGGTGGCTGCGCGACCACCCCGTGCTCGACGGCCGCCGCCCCGCCGGACTGCGCGCCGCCGGCGGCGACCCGCTCCTGGAGGGGCTCTACACCCCGGCCGACGCCACCGGCTTCGAGGACGAGCAGGTCCTGCGCGCCCTGGGCGTGCGCACCACGGTCGCCGCGCTCCTGGACGAGCCCGGCGGCGCGGCCGAGCTCCTGTCCCGCCTGGCCGACCCGGACCGCGAGGTGACCGGCCGCCAGCTGCACGGCCTCTACGGGGCCCTGGCCGATCTGGACCCCGAGCAGGTCACCCTCCCCGACGAGCTGCGGGCCGTGGTCGACGGGGAGGTGGTCGTGGTGGACGCGGCCGACGCCGTCATCGCCGACGCCCCGGACCTGCTCCCCCTCGCCGGGGGCCTGCCGCTCCTGCCGGTCGCCCCGTCCCGCGCGGCCGACCTGGCCGACCTCCTCCAGGTGCGCCGCCTCTCGGACACCGTCCCGGCGGAGGTGACCACCCCGGGCGAGGAGCACGAGGTGCCGGAGGCCGTACGGGTCCTCCTGGGCCCGGCCACCCCGCCGACGTACGTCGAGCACGAGGAACTGGTCGCGGGCGGCACGGAACTGGACTGGCGCCGCACCCCGGACGGCACCCTCCACGCGGCCACCCTGGAGGGCGTGGCGGCGGGCCTCGCCTGGTCCGCGGGCCAGTGGCCCCGCCGCTTCGAGGTCGCGGCCCTCCTGGAGGACCCGTCCCGGACGGCGGAACTGGCCCGCGACCGCTGGTTCGACTAGGCCCCGGCCCCGGCCGGGGTCAGTGCCCCTTCAGCAGGGCGCAGGCGAAGTCCTCCTGCACCGTACGGAGCCGGGCCAGCAGGGCGGGCTTGACGGCCTTGTTGGTCTGGGTGTTGATCGAGAAGGTCAGCGACCGGGAGCCGTCGGGCGTGGCGGCGGCGAGCTGCGTGTAGCCGGGGAAGTTCCCGGTGTGGCCGTACAGGACCCCGCAGCGGGTGGTGTACCGGAACAGCGCCAGCCCGGCGGCGTTGGTGCCGGGTCCGGCGGGCTCGGAGGAGTCGCCGGGCAGGAAGGCGTGCTGTTCCTCGCGGGTCCGCTCCGACAGCAGCCGGGGGCCGGCGTAGGCGCGGATGAAGGCACCCAGGTCCTCGGGGGTGGAGACGATGCCGCCGGAGGCCCAGACCCCGGAGGCGCCGACGGCCTCGCTGATGTCCTCGGGGCGGGCGGGCGGGGTGACGTCGTAGCCGTGCAGGTAGGGCTCGGGGAGGCGGTAGCCCAGGGGCAGGCTGGTGCGGCGCAGGCCCAGCGGCCGGTAGACGAGTTCCTTCAGGAGCTCCTCGTAGCGGCGGCCGGTGACGGCCTCGGCCATGAGCGCGACGGCGATGTTGTCGGAGTTGGCGTACTCGTACAGGGAGCCGGGGCGGAAGCGCAGCGGCTCGTCGGCCACGAAGCCGAGCAGGGTGCGCGGGTCGAAGACGTGACGCGGGTCGGCGGTGAGGATCTCCAGGAACCGGGGGTCGGCCGAGTACTCCGGCAGCCCGCTGGTGTGCTGGAGGAGCTGGCGCAGCGTCACCGCGTGCCAGGCCTCCGGCTGGTCCGGGAGCAGCTCTCCGATGGTGTCGTCGAGGGAGAGCCGCCCCTGGTCCACGAGCCGCAGGGCCACGGCCCCGCTGAAGGCCTTGGCGATGCTGGCGATGCGCATGTGGTCCTCGGGGTGCGGCGGGCGGCCGGTCCCGATGTCGCCGACCCCGGCGGTGTACACCTGCGTACGGCCGTCCCGGGTGAGCAGGGCGATCGCCCCGGGCGGGCCGTCGTCCTGGGCGACGAGCCGGTCGAGCTGCTGCTGCAGGTGCCGGCCGGGGTCCCGGGCCGGGTCGTCCGCGGCGGCCGAGACGGGCTGGAGCAGACCTCCGAGCGCGGCGGCGGTGAGGGCGGTGGTGGCCAGTGCGGTGCGCAGGCGGCGGCGGTGGCGGGCGCGGCGGGTCAGCACGTGCGTGTCTCCCGGTGTGCGGTGTGCGGCGGGGGTCGGCGACACCCGCCGGTGCGACTGCCTGCCTAGCAGCCCGCAGGCCGCGCACCCGGCACGGCACGCACCGGCACCCCCGGTCAGCGCACACGCCGCTCCCCCGTACCCCGGCGTGTCGCACCCCCGGCCGGAAGGGTCAGGCGGGGAACTTCCGGGTGACCCAGCGGAAGGCGAACTCGATCGCGCAGGCCGCGGCCGCCGCGACCGCCACCGCGATCCACGGCATCGTGACGCCCACCAGCTTGAGCTGGAAGAACTCCTGGAGCCACGGCACGGCGAGGACGATCAGGAAGGCCCCGCCCATCGCGCCGACCAGCCCCACCCGCCACCAGGTGTAGGGGCGGGCGATGATCGCCAGGACCCACATCGAGGTGAGGAACAGGGTCAGCGTCGCCGCGCTGGTCTCGGCCCGGATGGCGTCCGGGCCGCTGTAGTGGGCGCGGGCGAGCAGGTAGGTGACGAAGGTGGCGACGGCCGCGATCACCCCGCCGGGGATGGCGTACCGCATGACCCTCTTCACGAAGTGCGGCTTCGCGCGTTCGGTGTTCGGCGCCAGGGCCAGGAAGAAGGCGGGGATGCCGATGGTGAGCGTGGACAGCAGGGTCAGGTGGCGGGGCAGGAAGGGGTACTCGACCTGGGAGCAGACCACCAGGACGGCGAGGAGGACCGAGTAGACCGTCTTGGTGAGGAAGAGGGTCGCGACGCGCGTGATGTTGCCGATGACGCGGCGCCCCTCGGCGACCACCGAGGGGAGGGTGGAGAAGCTGTTGTTGAGGAGGACGATCTGCGCGACGGCGCGGGTGGCCTCCGAGCCGGAGCCCATCGAGACGCCGATGTCGGCGTCCTTGAGGGCGAGGACGTCGTTGACGCCGTCGCCGGTCATGGCGACCGTGTGGCCCCTGGACTGGAGGGCGGCGACCATCTCCCGCTTCTGCTGCGGGGTGACGCGGCCGAAGACGGCGTTCTCGTCGAGGACGGCGGCCATCCCCTCGCGTTCGGCGGGCAGCTTGCGGGCGTCGACGGTGTTCTGCGCGCCCGGCAGCCCGAGCTTGCCGGCGACCGCGCCGACGGAGACGGCGTTGTCACCGGAGATGACCTTGGCCTTGACCTGCTGGTCCTCGAAGTAGCGCAGGGTGTCGGCGGCGTCGGGGCGCAGCCGCTGTTCGAGGACGACGAGGGCGGTGGGCCTGCTCCCGGTGGCCACGGCGGCGTCGTCGAGCTCGCGGGCCGAGCGGGCCAGCAGGAGGACCCGCAGGCCCTGTTCGTTGAGGCCCTCGATCTCCTCCAGCGCCGGGTCCCCGGCGGGCAGCAGGACGTCGGGGGCGCCGAGCAGCCAGGTGTTGTTCTCGCCGTCGCCCTCGCTGAAGCTGGCGCCGCTGTACTTGCGGGCGGAGGAGAAGGGCAGGGACTCGGTGCAGCGCCACTCGGCGCTGTCGGGGTAGGCGTCGATGATGGCCTGGAGGCTGGCGTTGGGGCGCGGGTCGGATTCGCCGAGGGCGCCCAGCACCTTCCTGACGTAGGCCTGGTCCGCGCCGCCGAGGGGGCGCAGCTCGGTGACGTCCATGCCGCCCTCGGTGAGGGTGCCGGTCTTGTCGAGGCAGACGACGTCGACGCGGGCGAGTCCCTCGATGGCGGGGAGCTCCTGGACCAGGCACTGCTTGCGCCCGAGCCGGATGACGCCGACGGCGAAGGCGACGGAGGTGAGGAGGACGAGCCCCTCGGGGATCATCGGGACGATGCCGCCGACGGTGCGGGCGATGGCGTCCTTGACGTTGTTCTGCTTGACGACGAGCTGGCTGATGATCAGGCCGATGGAGGTCGGGATCATCATCCAGGTGACGTACTTGAGGATGGTGGAGATGCCGCTGCGCAGCTCGGAGTGGACGAGGGTGAAGCGGGAGGCCTCTTCGGCCAGCTGGGCGGCGTAGGCCTCGCGGCCGACCTTGGTGGCGGTGAAGGCGCCGCCGCCGGCGACGACGAACGACCCGGACATGACCTGGTCGCCGGGCTTCTTCAGGACGGGGTCGGCCTCGCCGGTGAGCAGGGACTCGTCGATCTCCAGGCCGTCGGCCTCGCCGACGGTGCCGTCGACGACGACCTTGTCGCCGGGTCCGAGTTCGATGACGTCGTCGAGGACGATCTCGGAGGTGGAGATCTCCGTGGTGGCACCGTCCCGGCGGACGCTGGGTTTGGCCTCTCCGATGACGGCCAGCCCGTCGAGGGTCTTCTTGGCGCGCATTTCCTGGATGATGCCGATGCCGGTGTTCGCGACGATCACGAAACCGAAGAGGCTGTCCTGGATGGGCGCGACGATGAGCATGATCACCCAGAGGACGCCGATGATGGCGTTGAAGCGGGTGAAGACGTTGGCGCGGACGATCTCGGCCGTGGAGCGGGAGGAACGGACGGGCACGTCGTTGACGTCGCCGCGGGCGACCCGTTCGGCGACCTCGGCGCTGAGCAGGCCGCCCGGCTTGAAGCGGGGGGCGGGGGGCTTCACCGGGTGGACGGGGTCCAGCTCGGCTCCCGCGTCGATGGCGGGGCCGGCGCCGGAGCGCTCCGGCCCGTCCTGGTCGATCTTCGCCCGCTGCGTCATGTTTTCGACGGTAAAGGGCGCCGGGACGGTTCACCCGCCGAGAAGTCGGAAGATCCGACTTCAGGATGAGCGGAATCGTCCCCTGGTCGGGGTCGGGGTCGCCGTGGAGGTCGGGGCCGGCGTCCGGGCCCTAGCCCTCGGAGCCGGGCGCGGCGGGGGACGCCGGATCCGGGCCGGTGCCCGGGGCGGCAGCGGCGGCCGCCCGCTCGGCGGCGTGGCGCTTGAGGGCGGCGTCGCGGCCGCGGACGTACCAGATGCCGATGAGGCCGAGCCCGCCGCCGGCCGCGCAGGTCCACACCCACCAGAGCAGGTCCCGGTCCGCGAACCACCCGTAGAAGGGCAGCTGGACCAGGAACATGGCGAACCAGAGGATCGTGCCGCCGGTGATGGTGGCGACCACCGGGCCCTCAAGGGGCTCGGGCGCCTCGTGCTGAGCAGTCCACTTCGCCATGGAGACCAGTCTAGGTGGCCGGATTTGGGGTCTACGCGCGGAGATGGACTGCCTCTCGTTCATGTGTTCATACTGAAACGGTTTGCCTACGGCCGGTTTCGTTCGTATGAACCACCCAATCAACCCGTTTGAGGACCGCATGAGCACCTCGGCACCCGCCGCGGCCCCCACCACCCGCCTCGACCGCTACTTCAAGATCTCGGAGCGCGGTTCGACCGTGGCCCGGGAGTTCCGGGGCGGCTTCGCGACCTTCTTCGCGATGGCCTACATCATCGTGCTGAACCCGATCATCCTGGGCAGCGCGAAGGACATGTACGGGCACCAGCTCGACAGCGGCCAGCTCGTCACGGCCACCGTGCTGACGGCGGCCTTCACCACCCTCCTCATGGGCGTGATCGGCAACGTCCCGATCGCCCTCGCGGCCGGTCTCGGCGTCAACACCGTCGTCGCCCTCCAGCTCGCCCCGCGCATGAGCTGGCCCGACGCCATGGGCATGGTGGTCCTGGCGGGCTTCGTGGTGATGCTGCTGGTCGCCACCGGCCTGCGCGAGCGGGTCATGAACGCGGTCCCGCTGAGCCTGCGCAAGGGCATCGCGATCGGCATCGGCCTCTTCATCATGCTGATCGGCCTGGTCGACTCGGGCTTCGTCACCCGCATCCCGGACGCCGCGCACACCACCGTCCCGCTCCAGCTCGGCAGCAACGGCCACCTGCACGGCTGGCCGGTCCTGATCTTCGTGTTCGGCGTGCTGCTCACGCTCGCCCTGCTGATCCGCAAGACGCCCGGCGCGATCCTGATCTCCATCGTCGTCATGACCCTGATCGCGGTCGCCGTGCAGCTCGTCGCCGACCTGCCGGACCTGGCCTGGGGCCTGACCGTCCCGCAGTGGCCCGGCAACCCGGTGGCCGCGCCCGACTTCGGCCTCGTCGGGCAGGTCAGCCTGTTCGGCGGCTTCGGCAAGGTCGGCGTGCTGACCGGCGTGCTCTTCGTCTTCACCGTGCTGCTGTCGTGCTTCTTCGACGCGATGGGCACGATCCTCGGCGTCGGCGACGAGGCCAAGCTGACGCAGCCGGACGGCACCTTCCCCGGCATCAACCGGGTCCTGCTGGTGGACGGCCTGGCCGTCGCCGCGGGCGGCGCGACCTCCTCCTCCGCCACCACCTGCTTCGTGGAGTCCACGGCGGGCGTCGGCGAGGGCGCCCGCACGGGCCTGGCGAACATCGTGACGGGCGGCCTCTTCGCCGTCTCGCTGTTCCTGACCCCACTGGCCACGATGGTGCCCTCGCAGGCCGCCACCCCCGCCCTCGTGGCGGTCGGCTTCCTGATCCTGGCCGGCTCGGTCCGGGAGATCGACTGGAACGACTTCACCGTCGCCGTCCCGGCCTTCCTGGCCATGGTGATGATGGCCTTCACCTACTCGATCACCAACGGCATCGGCATCAGCTTCATCAGCTTCAGCGTGCTGCGCCTGGCGACCGGCCGGGGCCGCGAGGTACCGGCCCCCATGTACGTGGTCTCGGCGGTGTTCGTCTTCTACTACGCGATGCCGGCCCTCGGCCTCACGTAGCCCCGCGCAACCGCCCGCACCACACGGAGAACGCGCGGTCACGTCAGACCGTAGAACTTCTCCGTCTCGTCGACCGCGGTCTTGAACCGCTCGTCGAAGTCATCGCGAATGAGCGTCCGGACGACATAGTCCTGGACGCTCATTCCGCGTTTGGCGGCATGGTTCCGGAGCCGCTCCAGCAGCTCCCCGTCTATGCGCACGCTCAGCACATGTGTCCCCATGCCGAAAGGGTCGGGCCAGACGGCGTGGACGCGGGTCGCTTTCCGCCGCCGACTCACCCGTACGAGTGACGCCCCCCACCCCGTGTTCCTTAGGAAAAGTAATGAGTTATTCTAAGTACATGCCTGACCTCTCCCATGGCGACGATGCTGCCGCCGTGAACGACCTCCGCTCCGCCGTCATGCGGCTGGGCCGGCGCCTGAAGCACCAGCGCGTCGACGAATCGCTGAGCCCGACCGAGATGTCGGTGCTCGGCACCCTCGCCCGCTGCGGCCAGGCCACCCCCGGTGAGCTGGCCCGTCGCGAGCACGTCCAGCCCCCGTCGATGACCCGCATCGTCGCCCTGCTGGAGGCCAAGGGTCTGGTCAGGCTGGAGCCGCACCCCGAGGACCGCCGCCAGAAGGTGGTCAGCCAGACCGAGGAGGCCGAGGCGATGCTCGAAGAGAGCCGTCGCAAGCGCAACGCCTTCCTGGCCGGGCTCGCGGCCGAGCTCACCGAGGACGAATGGGCCAAGCTCCGCGAGGCCGCACCCGTCCTGGAGAAGCTCGCGCACCTGTAGGAACGACGCCAGGAGGCGAACGCTTTTGAGTACGGGAACCGGAGCAGACTCCGCACCCGGCCACACATCCACCCCCTCTAGCGCGGTACCCGCGGGCAGGAACTCCATGTTCAGCTCGCTGCGGATCCGCAACTACCGGCTCTTCGCGGCCGGCCAGGCGGTCTCGAACACGGGCACCTGGATGCAGCGCATCGCCCAGGACTGGCTGGTCCTCTCCCTGACCGGCTCCGCCTCCGCGGTCGGCATCACCATCGCCCTGCAGTTCCTGCCGATGCTCGTGTTCGGCCTCTACGGGGGCGTCCTCGCCGACCGGCTGCCCAAGCGGCCGCTGCTCCTCGCCACCCAGAGCGCCATGGGCCTGACCGGCATCGCGCTCGCCGTCCTCACCCTGGCCGGACACGTCCAGGTCTGGCACGTCTACCTCGCGGCCTTCCTGCTCGGCCTGGTCACCGTCCTCGACAACCCGGCCCGGCAGACGTTCGTCTCCGAGATGGTCGGCCCCGCGCAGGTCGCCAACGCGGTCAGCCTGAACTCCGCCAACTTCCAGTCCGCGCGGCTGGTCGGCCCGGCGATCGCCGGCGTGCTGATCACCGCCGTCGGCTCCGGCTGGGCCTTCCTGCTGAACGGGCTGTCCTTCGCGGCGCCCATCGCGGGCCTGCTGATGATGCGGACGCGCGAACTGCACCCCGTCACGCCGCAGCCGCGCGCCAAGGGCCAGCTGCGGGAGGGCCTGCGGTACGTCGCGGGCCGGCCGGAGCTCGTCTGGCCCATCGTGCTCGTCGGCTTCATCGGCACCTTCGGGTTCAACTTCCCGATCTGGCTGTCGGCCTTCGTCGGCGACGTCTTCCACGGCGACGCCGGCACGTACGGGCTGTTCAACACCCTGATCGCGGCGGGCTCCCTGGTCGGCGCCCTGCTGGCCGCGCGCCGGGGCCGGGCACGGCTGCGGCTGCTGGTGACGGCCGCCGCGCTCTTCTCCGTCCTGCTGGTGATGACGGCGCTCGCCCCGTCCTTCTGGCTGTTCGCGGTGCTGCTGGTGCCCGTCGGGGTGTTCGGCCTGACCGTGAACGTGGTGGCCAACTCCAGCGTCCAGATGGCCACCGACCCCGAGATGCGGGGGCGGGTCATGGCGCTGTTCATGATGGTCTTCACCGGCGGAACCCCGGTCGGGGCCCCGCTCGTGGGGTGGATCACCGACACCTACGGAGCCCGCCTCGGCATGGCCGCCGGCGGCCTGGTCTCGCTCGCCGCGGCGCTCGGCGTCGCGGTGGTCCTCTCCCGGGTCGGCAACCTCCGCCTGCGCGTGGACCGCCGCGGCATCACCTTCGCCCCGGCCACCGCCCGCTCCGGCGCCCTGGTCAAGGCGGCGTAACCCCTCCCCTGCCGGCCTCCACCGGCCTCCACCGGGCCGGGAGGGAGTGCCGGTGCGGGGCCGCGGGGACCGCGTGCGGGGATATCGTCGGGGCATGAGGCTGTTCGCCGCCGTGTTGCCGTCCGACGGGGCCGTCCGGGAGTTGCGGGCCGCGCTCGCCGGGGTGCCCCGCGGGGACGGGCTGCGGTGGACCGCCGAGGCGGGCTGGCACTTCACGCTCGCCTTCCTCGGCGAGGTCCCCGACCGGCTCCTCCCCGACCTGCACGCCCGCCTGGCCCGCGCGGCCGCCCGTACCGAACCCTTCTCGCTGCGCCTGCACGGCGCGGGCCACTTCGGCGACCGCGCCCTGTGGGCCGGAGCCGCCGGCGGGCTCGACGCCCTGCGGCTGCTCGCCGAACGGGCCGACGCCGCCGCCCGGCGGGCCGGGATCCCGATGGAGCAGCACCGCCGCTACACCCCCCACCTCACCCTCGCCCGCAGCCGGGGCGCCGCCGACCTGCGGCCCTTCCTCGACGCCCTCGCGGGCTTCGAGGGCACGCCCTGGCGGGTCGACACCCTCAGCCTCGTCCGCAGCAACCTCCCCACCAGCGGTGTCCCCGGCGAGCAGCCCCGGTACGAGGTCGCCCGGGCCTGGCCCCTGACGGGCTGACCCCGCCCCCGACCCCGCCGGTGAGGCGCAGGGTTCCGGGACGGTTCATGTTCCGGTGGCCCGGACTTCGGGGGGCGGAATCCGGATTCCGGTGAAAAAGGAGCAGTAGAGGCGATCCCGGCATGCTCACGCCGAGTACCCGCCCGTCTCCGCCCGCTGACGCACCGTGTCCCGATGACGGCCGCCCACCCCATCCCGTGGGCGGCCCGGCCCCTCCAGTCACCCTTGAAGGAGTCCCCGTGCCGTTCACCGAGCCCGCCACCACCCTCCCGGCCCCCTCCCGCGTCGCCACCCGGCGAAGGCTGCTGATGTGCCGTCCCCAGCACTACGACGTCACGTACTCGATCAACCCCTGGATGCACCCGGAGCACCGCACCGACACCGCCCTGGCCCTGCGCCAGTGGGAGCGGCTGCGCGACCTGTACCTCGACCTCGGCCACCTCGTGGAGGAGATCGACCCGGTCGGCGGCCTCCCCGACATGGTGTTCGCCGCCAACGGCGCCACCGTCGTCGACGGCAAGGTCTACGGGGCCCGCTTCCGCCACGCGCAGCGCACCGCGGAGGGCCCGGCGTACCTCGACTGGTTCGAGCGCCGGGGCTACCGCGAGGTGTTGTGGCCCGAGTTCATCAACGAGGGCGAGGGCGACATCCTCACCGTCGGCCGCCGGCTGCTGGCCGGCACCGGCTTCCGCACCGATCCGCGCTCGCACGCCGAGGCCCAGGAGTTCTTCGGCCTGCCGGTGACGAGCCTGACCCTCGTCGACCCGGAGTTCTACCACCTCGACACGGCCCTGGCCGTGCTCTCCGACGACGAGGTCATGTACTACCCGGCCGCCTTCTCCGAGGGCAGCCGGTCCGTGCTCCGCACCCTGTTCCCCCGGGCGATCCTCGCCACCGCCGAGGACGCCGCGGTCTTCGGGCTGAACGCCTTCTCCGACGGCCGCCACGTGCTGCTGCCGGAGGCGGCGACCGGTCTGCGGGCCCAGCTCAGCGCGCGCGGCTTCGAGCCGATCGGGGTCGACCTCTCCGAGCTCCTCAAGGCGGGCGGCAGCGTCAAGTGCTGCACCCTGGAGCTGCGCGACCGCTGAGTCACCCGACGAAGTTTCCGGAAAGGACCGTTGTGACCTCTGCGACCGCGATCGCGGACAGCTACACCCGCCTGCTCGACCTCCTGGGCGACGGAGGGGCCGACTACCGGCTGCTCCACCACGCCCCGGAGGGCCAGACCGAACTCGCCAGCCTCATCCGCGGCCACCGCCTCGAAGAGGCCGCCAAGTGCCTGGTCATCAGAGTGGCGCTGGGACGCAAACGCCGCCGCTACGTCATCGCCGTGGTGCCGGGACACCGCCGCGTCGACCTGGAAGCGGTACGGGCGGCGTACGGGGGCACCAACGCCTCCTTCGCCGTGCGGGCGGTCGCCGAGGAGCTGACGGGCTGCGCCAGCGGCTCGATCATGCCGGTGAGCTTCGACCCGTCCGTGGAGGTGGTCGTCGATCCGGAGCTGCTGGAGCAGGAGGAGATCTGGTTCAACGCGGGCCGGCTCGACGTGTCGGTGGCCCTGCGCACGTCGAGCTACCTGGCACTGGCCCGGCCCCGGCCGGCCCGGATCGCCGAGGAGCCCGCGCCGGTCCCCGCGGGCGGCTGAGCCCGCTCAGCCACCGCCACCGTGGCTGAGGGTGACGTACAGGTACTCGTCGAGGACCTTGGCCAGCGGGAGTCCGGGCCGGCCCAGCCGGGCCGTCAGCTCCTCCTCGTCCAGTCCGCTCTCGGCGAGCGCGGCCCGCGCCCAGGCCCGGCCGGTGCGCAGGTGCCGGTCGAAGGCGGCGGCGTCCCGCGCACCGTGCAGCCGGGTCGCGATCGCCGCGTCCCAGGGCATCACGGTGCGCGGCCGCAGCGCGAACAGGGCCTTGGCGGCGGCGGTCGGCCCGAGGGTGCGGCGGCCCAGCGGAAGCGCCGCCAGCTCCCCGTACGCGGCCGCGAGCCGGGCCACGTCCCGGTCGGCGAGGGCCGCGAGCGGGGCCCCCGGCAGGGTGTGGCGGCCCCACCAGTCGGCGAGCCCGGCCCCCAGCGGGTCGGGCTCGCCGACCCGGGGGTAGCGGATCCGGCAGCCCCAGGCGTTGAGCCAGCGGTGCAGGGCGGCGCGGTGCGCGGCCCTGGACAGGTCCAGGCCGGGGGCGGTGTCCGCGACCAGCGCGAGCCAGCTGCGGTCGACGCCGGGGAAGGCCCCGAACACCGCGGCGGCCTCGCCCAGCCCGGCGAGACCGGGCGCGGGCGGCAGCCCGCCCTCCAGGTGAGCGCGGGCCACCTTCGCCGGTACGCACATCCGCCAGGCGTCGGTGACCAGCTCGGCCAGCTCCCCGTGACCGAGGGCCGACATCCGGGCGTGCACCCAGTTGTAGCGCAGGTCACCGGCGCCGGGCAGGGAGAACTTCGCCGGCTCGGACGCGACCAGCGCGGCCCGCTCCTCCTTGGGGAAGGCGAACCCGAGCTCGCTCTCGTCCCGTGAGAGGGCCAGGTAGACGATCCGCCCGATCCGGAACTTCACCCGGTCCCGGACCAGGTGCTCCTCGGTGCGCGGCAGCGCGAGCGCGAGCCGCCGTACGTCTTCCACGGTCACCACCATGGCGAAAGTCTCGCAGCCCCCGGCGCCGGGTGCGGGGGCGGTCGCGTTAGTCTCGACGGGTGGATCCGAAGACCAGAAACCGTGTCATGGCCGGTGTGCTCGTGCTGATGTTCGTCGTCGTCGCCGTGGCGGCCGCCGTCGGGCAGTAGGACCCGCCCGGCGACCGCCCCCGGCGGACCCGCTACCAGGCGAAGGCCTCCGGCGAGGCCCCCGGCCCCGGGAAGACCTCGTCCAGGGAGGCGAGGAGTTCCGCGGGGAGTTCCAGCTCCACCGCGCGCAGCGCCGAGGCGAGCTGCTCGGCGGTGCGTGGGCCGACGATGGGTCCGGTGACCCCGGGCCGGGTCAGCAGCCAGGCCAGGGCCACCTCGCCGGGCTCCAGGCCGTGCTTGTCGAGCAGGTCCTCGTACGCCTGCACCTGCGCCCGTACCGAACTGTTGGCCAGCGCGTCCGCCGAGCGGCCCGAGGCGCTGCGCCCCGACTCGGCCGCCTTGCGGATCGCGCCGCCCAGCAGGCCGCCGTGCAGCGGGGACCAGGGGATGACGCCGAGTCCGTACGCCTCGGCGGCCGGGATGACCTCCATCTCGGCGCGCCGCTCCGCGAGGTTGTAGAGGCACTGCTCGCTGACCAGTCCGAGCCGCCCGGTGCGCGCGGCGGTCTCGTTGGCCTGGGCGATCTTCCAGCCGGGGAAGTTGGAGGAGCCCGCGTAGAGGATCTTGCCCTGCTGGACCAGGACCTCGATGGCCTGCCAGATCTCCTCGAAGGGGGTCTGCCGGTCGACGTGGTGGAACTGGTAGACGTCGATGTGGTCGGTCCGCATCCGCCTGAGGCTGTCGTCGACGGCGCGGCGGATGTTCAGGGCCGAGAGCCGGTCGTAGTTGGGCCACGGCGCGCCCTCGGGGGCCATCGACCCGTAGACCTTGGTGGCGAGCACCGTCTTGTCCCGACGCCCGCCGCCCTGGGCGAACCAGGTACCGATGATCTCCTCGGTACGGCCCTTGTTCTCACCCCAGCCGTACACATTGGCCGTGTCGAAGAAATTGATGCCGGCGTCGTGGGCCGCGTCCATCAGGGCGTGGCTTTCGGCTTCGCCCGTCTGGGGGCCGAAGTTCATCGTGCCGAGGACGAGTCGGCTGACCTTGAGTCCGGTGCGTCCGAGCTGCGTGTACTTCATGGACCCCAAGCCAACTGCTTCGAGTCCACTCCAGGCAAGACCCCGTCCGCGTCGGCGTGTTACGGCCCGTCGGCCGGGCGGTAGGGGGCGCCGATGCCCCAGGCCTGGTGGAGGACGGCCGCGAACTCGCCCGCCAGGCGGTGTTCGCCGGAGGCGTTGGGGTGGGTGCCGTCGTAGGTGTCGTGGGCGATCTCGTACGCGTCCGGGCGGGCGGCCAGCAGGACCGGCGAGGCGTCGGTGGTGAGGTCGGCGACGGCCTTGGCGAGGAGTTCGTTGAACCGGGTGACCTCCGCCGCGAAGGGCGGGTCGTCCTGGGCGCGGACGTTGGGGATGACGGGGAGGAACACCATGCGGATCCCGGGGCGGGCCCGGCGTGCCGCGTCGACGAAGAGGCGGACGTTGGCGGCGGTCTGGTCGGCCTTCGTGTAGAAGCCGAGGTCGATCAGGCCGAGGGAGACGAGCAGGACGTCGGCGCGGCCCTCGTGGGCGGCGGGGCCGATGAGGGGGGCCATGTGCTGCCAGCCCTCGCCCCAGCCGGCGAGGTGGCGGCGGGCGTCGGCGGGGAAGCCGGGGGCGGCGTAGGCGTGGCTGGTCGCCGCGCCGGTGGAGGTCTCGTAGAGCGCGGTGCGCGGGCCGACGATCTCGAACGGGCCGTCCAGGGTGGCGGTCAGGTGCTGCCACATCCGGTAGCGCCAGGTGTAGTCGCCGGCGCGTCCGATGGTCATGGAGTCGCCGACGAACATGAAACGCATCCGGTCATCATCGCGGATCACGCGACAGGAACTCCTGTGATGCCGGACACGCCCGGCGGGCCGGCAGGCTGGCAGGCTGGGGGGATGCGCCTGTTGCCCGTGCGGACCGCCGTCCCCGCAGCCCTCGCCCCCGCCGCCCTCGTGGCCGCCGTCCTGCTGGCGGGTCCGGCCGCGGGGCCCGCCGCGGCCGACGACCGGCCCGGCGCGTCCGGGTTCACCATCACCGATCCGCGGATCACGGAGTCGAGCGGGCTGGCGGCGAGCCGGATCCACCCGGGCGTCTACTGGACGCACAACGACAGCGACGACGGCCCGTACGTGTACGCGGTGGACTCGGCGACGGGCCGGACCGTGGCCCGGGTGACGATGAGCGGCATCGGGACCCCCCGCGACGTCGAGGCCATCTCGCTGGGCCCCGACGGGCAGTTGTACGTCGGGGACGTCGGGGACAACCGGGACGGCACCTGGGACCACGTGTGGATCTACCGCTTCCCGGAGCCGAAGGAGCTGCGCGACACCACCGTCAAGGCCGAGCAGTTCACGGTGACGTACGCCGACGGGCCGCGCAACGCCGAGGCCCTGATGGTGCATCCGGTGACGGGCCGGGCGTACATCGCGAGCAAGAACGAGCAGCGGGGCGGCCTGTACGAGGGGCCGGAGCGCCTGTCGGCGGACGGGCCCAACGTCTTCCGGCGGATCGCGGACGTGCCGTGGGTGACGGACGGGGCGTTCTCGCCGGACGGCGGGCACCTGACGCTGCGCGGCTACTTCACGGCCCGTACCTACCCGTGGCGGGACGGCCGGCCCGAAGGCGGGGGCGAGCGGGTGGACGCGCCCTGGCAGGGGCAGGCGGAGTCGGTGACGTACACCCCGGACGGGAAGACGCTGATGTTCGGGGCGGAGGGCGCGAACAGCAAGGTGGTGGCCGTTCCGGTGGCCCCGGCCGGGCCCGCCGCCGGGGGCGGCCCCTCCGCCCCCGGCCCGGCCCCCTCGGGCGCGGCGGGCGGCGGGAGCGGGGACCGGGCGGCCGGCGGGCCGGCCGGCCAGGGCGGCGGCTACGGCAAGGGGGTGCTCGTGCTGGCGGCCGCCACGGCCCTGGTCGTCGGGGGAAAGCGGCTGTTCAGGCGGCGTTCCGACAGCTGAACTCCCGCGGAACCAGGGGGAGCCGGTCGGCGTCCCTGCCCACAGAACGGGACCGGTCATGTCCATGGCCGCCGTGACGTGGGGTGGGAGGGGTACCGGAAATGAGAGCGGCGATGTCCTCGGCCGCCGTGGCACCGCGGGACAGGTTCGACTGGTTCACGGACGTCGTGGCGCGCTCCCTCGCGCCGACCGCGCTCCGCTGCGAGGACCCCGGCGGTTTCCGCGCCGACGCCGCCGTGCTGGACCTGGGTCCCGTCCAGGTCTCCACCTTCGCCTACGCCCCGCTGCGCTCGCGCCGCACCCCGGAGCTCATCCGCCGGGGCGACCCCGAGCAGTACCAGCTGGCGCTGGTGACCGGCGGCCCCATGTGGATCGCCCAGGAGCGGGCCGGCTCGGGGCCGGTCAGCGGCGACCTGCTGCTGTGGGACACCTCCCACCCCTACGAGGCGGGCGCCCCCGGCGACGACGGCGCCGTGGTCCGCGCCGTGGTCCTGCAGATCCCCCGCACCGCGCTGCCGCTGCACCCCGACCGGGTGGACCGGCTGCTCGCCCAGCGGATCCCGGCCGGCCGGGGCACCGGCGCGGTGCTGGCCCAGTTCCTCGGCTCGGTCGACGCCCATGCGCAGGGCTGCGGGGAACGGGAACTGGCCCATCTGGGCAGCGCCGCCCTGAGACTCGCGGCGGCCTGCCTCGCCGAACGCCTCGACGTGTACGACGACCTGCCCGCCGAGGCCCGCGACGAGGTGCTGCTGCGGCAGATCGACGCCTTCATCGAGCACAACCTCGGCGACCCGGAGCTGACCCCCGGGATGGTCGCCGCCCGTCACCACATCTCGCTGCGCCGCCTGCACCTGCTGTTCCAGGGGCGGCCGGAGGGGGTCGCCGCCTCCATCCGGCGCCGCCGGCTGGAGGCCTGCCGCGCCGACCTGCTGCGGCCCGGGCCGGCCGGGCGGCCCATCCACGCGATCGCCGCCCGCTGGGGCTTCACCAGCGCGGCCGTCTTCAGCCGCGCCTTCCGCCGGGCCTACGGAACCAGCCCCTCAGAGTGCCGCCGGAGCGCCCCGCCCACCCGCCACCCGTAACGGGGCCGACGGCCCCCGTGCCGGGCGGGACGGGCGCCATGGCAGGGCTCGGGGCCCCCGGGCAGCAGCGTTGCGCGCAAGGTCAAGGATCCTTGCGCGCAACGTACGGGTGGGTGGCCGGTCAGGCCCTAAGCTCGATTTCCGGCCAGTGCCGGGGTGACCCGGCCGGGCCGCCCGCCGGGCCCCACGGGCCCCGGGCACCGGGGCCCGTGGGCCGGGCCGCGCTCAGGCGCGGTCGTCGATCGGGATCTGCTGGTGCGGGCCCTTGCCGTTCACGGGGGTGACGGCAGGGGCCTGGTGGGCTCCCGGAGACTGCTGGGCCATCGAGGCCAGCATCTGCCGGGCCATGCCCAGACCCGCGCCGCCCATCGTGAGGGCCTTCGCGAACATCTCCGACATCCCCTCGGCGCCGTTGAGCAGCACCATGTGCTCGACGTTCCCGAAGGCTCCCGCGCCCGCCTCGACGATCGCCGGCCAGTTCTCGGCCAGCTGCTGCGCGACCACCGCCTCCTGGTTCTCCGCCAGCGCGGCGGCCCGCGCCTTGATCGCCTCGGCCTCGGCGAGACCCTTCGCCTTCGCCGCCTCCGCCGCCGCCAGGCCGTTCGCCCGCGCCGACTCGGCCGCCGCGAGGCCCTTGGCCTGGGTGGCCGCCGCCTCTGCCTCACCGCTCGCCCGTGTCGCCGTCGCCGCCGCGAGCCCGCGCGCCTCGGTGGCCTGGGCCTCGGCGGCCGCGGCCGTCCGTACCCGGGTCGCCTCGGCGGCCGCCGCCAGCTCCGTCTCCTTCGCCTTGGCCTGCGCCGCCGAGATCCGGGCGTCGCGCTCCGCCTCGGCGAGGGTCCTCGTCTGGTACGCCGCCGCGTCCGCGGGCTTGCGCACGTCGGCCTGGAGCTGCTGCTCGCGCCGGTGCGCCTCCAGCTCCGCGACCCGGGTCTCCTGGACGACGACCTCCTGCTTGGCCGCCGCCTCCGACAGCGGGCCCGCCTGGCGGGCGGTGGCCGCGGCCTTGTCCCGCTCGGCCTGGTAGCCGGCCTGGAGGATCTCGCTGTCGCGGGTGGCCTCCGCCATCCGTGCGAAGGCCGTCTGCTCCGCCTCGGTGGCCAGCCGGTTCGCCTCGGCCTGCGCGATGCGCGCGTCCCGCTGCACGGCGGCCGCGTGCGGCATCGCCAGGTTCTTGATGTAGCCGGTCGGGTCCTCGATCTCGTGGATCTGGAGGGAGTCGACGATGAGGCCGAGCTTCTCCATCTCGGTGCCGCAGGCCGCCCGCGTCTGCCCGGTCAGCTTCTCCCGGTCACGGATCATGTCCTCGACCGTCAGACCGCCGACGATGGAGCGCAGATGGCCCGCGAAGACGATGTGCACCCGCTCGGGCATCATCTTCTGCTGGTCCAGGAAGCGGCGCGCGGCGTTGGCGATGGACACCATGTCGTCGCCGATCTTGAAGATCACGACGCCCTTCACCCGCAGCGGGATGCCCTGGTGGGTGACGCAGTCCACGTTCAGCTGGGTCTCGTTCAGATCCAGCGAGAGCTTGCGCACCGCCTGCACCCCGGGCAGCACCAGCGTTCCGCGCCCGGTGACGATCCGGAACCCCATGCCCTCGCCGATGCCCTCGGTCTTGTGCGTGGAGCCGGAGATGACGAGCGCCTCGTTCGGTTCGGCCACCCGCCACATGAGCTTGAACAGGCCGATCAAGGCAATGATTGCGGCGAGCACGATTCCCGCCACGACGCCGATAGCCATCGGCAACGCCCCCTTATCGCGGTGCCGTTCGACACCGACGAGGGCGAGTCTGCGCCCGGCCGGGCCGCCGGAGAAGTGGCGGGATCATTCTTGTCGCCATCTTGATACGCACGGTCGGCGCGAACGGCCCGGAGGGCACGGAGGGCGCGGACGGCCCGGACGGCAAGGACCCGCCCTGTCGGTGCGGCATGACAGGGTGGACGGATGAGCGCACACCCTTCCTGGCCCCCCGCGGACCTGCTCGCGGCGCGGGAGCGCGTCTACGGCCCCTGCGGGTTCGCCTGCTCGCCGCCGGTCCCGGAGGCGGAGAGCGCCGCCTACGACGCCTGCGCGTTCACCCTGGAGGGCCTCGCCGTCCGCTTCCGGTCGGCCAGGACGACGCCGACCAGGGCCGGCCAGTTCGTCACCGTGTGGAAGAGGTCCCCGGGCGGGCCCATCGCGCCCTTCGACGTGTCGGACCCGGTCGACCTCTTCGTCGTCAGCAGCCGCGACGGCGACGGCTTCGGCCAGTTCGTCCTGCCCGTCGACGCGCTCCGCCGCCGGGGCGTCGTCTCGGTGGACGGCGCCGGGGGCAAGCGGGCCTTCCGGGTCTACCCGCCGTGGGTGACCACCACCAGCCGGCAGGCGGAGCGTACGCAGGCCTGGCAGCTGGAGTACTTCCTGTCGCTGGACGGCGCCGTCGACACCGCCCGCGCGCGGGAGCTGTACCTCGCTCAGCCGGCCGGATAGGCGGCCATCACGTACACCGTGCGCGGCGGCAGGTGCTCGACGACCGTCACCAGGGTTCCGACCGTCAGCAGGCCCTCACCCGGGGCCGGATGGGCGAGGAAGTGCTCGGCCCCGCCCCGGATCCGTACGATGACCTCCCCGACCAGGCCCGGCCCGACGGTCCCCGTCACCCGCCCGGTCATCCCCACCATGTCCGCGTCCGTCTCCCCCATTCCCCGAGCGTACGCGGGGAACGTGTCCGGGGGACCGGGTCAGGAGTGGCCGAGGTCGGCGGACGGGAGGTCCGCCTCCGGCACCGAGCCGGTGCCCGCGGCGGGCCGCAGCGGGAACTCGTCCGTCGCCGTCGAGTCGAACACCGGCGGCGCGGGCCGCAGCGGCTTCGGCATGACGGCGGCCTCCGAATGGCCCCCGCACCCGTAGGAGAGGGAGACCAGCCGGCCGTCGGCCGGTCCGAACTCGTTCGCGCAGACGCCGAAGGCCTGGCCCAGCGAGCCGCCGATCGCGACGAGGAAGCCGCAGGAGACGCAGGACGCGGGCGCCGCCTGCGCCATCGGGGTCTTCGCGCCGAAGGACTCGTCCCAGCGGTCGGCCGCGCTGTGCAGCCCGTACCGCGAGAGCACCCGCGCCCGCCGCATGCCCAGTTCCTCGGCGACGGCCGTGATGGAGCCGCGTGCGGGGGCGACCACCCGGTCGGTGACGTCGGCGTCCTCGGCCTCGACCAGTTCGGCCATCTCGGTGGAGACCACCGCGTTCGGCGGCGGGGCGTCCTCGCCGGAGTAGCCCGGCTCCAGCCGCAGGTCGTCCGCGTCCGTCGGGAGCAGGTCGCCGGGGCCCATGTCCCCCGGCCGCAGCCGCTCGCTCCAGGGCACCCACTCGGGTGCCTGAAGGGCGTCCTCGCCCGGCAGCAGCACCGTTTCGTTGAGGGTGACGTTCTTCGCGCGGGAGGCGCGGGTCACGGTGACGGCCCAGCGCCAGCCGCGGTAGCCCGGTTCCTTGCACTCGAAGAAGTGTGTGACGACCCGGTCACCCTCCGCTACCGCGGAGACGTGCTCGCCCACCACGCCGGGGAACGCGGCCTCCTCGGCCGCCGCCCGGGCGAGTTCCACCGCCTCGACGCACAGGCGGTCGGGGGTACGCGGGGTACGGCTTCGCGTCGTCGTCGCAGCACTCACAGGTCTCGTTCTCTCCTACGCCGTCTCACGAGTGCGCCGTCCGTACTGTCGTCCACAACGACCCGTCGGTCTCGTCCGTACGTAGCGCGGGCGGAGCGGACCAGAGGGCCGCGTCGACGTCCGCGCCCGATCGGCCTCGGGCGCACCCCACTGCGATCCATTCTGCGGGATCGCGAAGAGGCGCGCGGCCAAGAGCAACCGCCGGTGGCGCGCTACGCACGCTACCTCCTCCGAAGCCTTCGGCCCACATGCGAGGTCCGATTCGCGGACAACGCGGTGGACCGCGACGCGCCGGGGCGGGTCCGGGAGGGGCCGGTGGGGCACTATGGCCACGTGGCACCCGTACGGTCGTCCGTCGACGGCTCGGGACCGGCCAGACGGGCCGGCCGGGCCGTCGGGCGCGCCCTGCACCTCCCCATCACCGGTACGGCGCGCGGGATCCGGCGGGCCACGCACGCCCACGGGGCGGGCGAATCGGGCCTCGGCCGGCTGATCGAACTGCACGCCATCAACAGCGCCGGCGATGTGATGATCACCGTCGCGCTGGCCTCAACGGTGTTCTTCTCCGTTCCCACGGACGAGGCGCGCGGCCGGGTGGCCCTGTACCTGGCCATCACCATGGCGCCGTTCACCCTGCTGGCCCCCGTGATCGGACCGCTGCTGGACCGGCTGCCGCACGGGCGGCGGGCGGCGATGGCGTGCGCGATGCTGGCGCGGGCCCTGCTGGCGGTGACGATGTCGGGCGCGGTGGCCACGGGCGGCCTGGAGCTGTACCCGGCGGCGCTGGGGGTGCTCGTCGCCTCGAAGGCGTACGGGGTCGTGCGCAGCGCCGTGGTGCCGCGGCTGCTCCCGCCGGCGTTCTCACTCGTCAAGGCGAACTCCCGGGTCACGCTCGCGGGCCTGCTCGCGACGGGCGCCGCCGCGCCGGTGGCGGCCGGGCTGCACGCGATCGGGCCGCCGTGGCCGCTGTACGGGGCCTGCGCGATCTTCGTGTGGGGGACGTTCGCGGCGTTCCAGCTGCCGCACAAGGTGGACGATGCGAAGGGGGAGCGGCGGGCGCGGCTGTCCACCCACGAGCCGCACTCGAAGCGTCCGGGGCTGCGGACGGTCAGCCGGCCGGTGCTGTGCGGGCTGCTGGCGAACGCGGCGATGCGCGCCCTGTCGGGGTTCCTGATCTTCTTCCTGGCGTTCCTGCTGCGCGAGCAGCCCCTGGCGGGGCAGAGCGCGGCGGTGTCGCTCGGGATCGTCGGCGTGTCGGCGGGAGTGGGCAACGCGGCGGGGACGGCCGTGGGCTCGTGGCTGCGGGACCGGGCCCCGGAGGCGATCATCGCGGCGGTGCTGGCGGTGACGCTCGCGGTGGCGGTGCTGGCGGCGGTGCTGTTCAGCGGGCTGCTGATGGCGGTGCTGGCCGGGACGGCGGGGTTCTGCCAGGCGCTGGCGAAACTGTCGCTGGACGCGATGATCCAGCGGGACGTGCCGGAGGCGGTGCGGACGTCGGCGTTCGCCCGGTCGGAGACGGCGCTGCAGATGGCGTGGGTGGTGGGGGGCGGGATCGGGATCGTGCTGCCGCTGAACGGGGTACTGGGGATGGCGGTCGCCGCGACGATGGTGGCCGCGGGCACCGTCATGGCCTTCCGCGGCCTCCTGGCCACCCCACGCCCCCACCGCCCGGGCTCCCCCCGCCCCCGCGTGGCCTGACGGCCCCCTGCGGACCGGTGCCGCCGGCGCGAGGCCGGCGGGCGGGGCGCCGCCGCGTGGGTGGTCCCGGGGGGTCCGGGGAGGGCCGTGGCGTGGCCGAAGACCCCCCGTGCGGCGGCGCGGGCCGGTGGCCCGATAGCCTTCGGCTCATGACCGCACCGCTTTTCCCGGGTAGGGCCCGCCGCAGCGTCGCGGCCCTCGGAGCCGTCTCTGCCGGCCTCCTCCTCCTGTCCGCCTGCGACAAGCCGACGCCGCTCGCGACGGTGACCGTCGGCAGCTCGTCGGTGTCCGCCGAGTCCGACTGCCGCGGCGACGGCAAGGAGCTCTCCATGGACAGGGTCCAGGAGTGCCTCACCGGCCTCAAGAACGCGAAGACCGTCGAGTACGGCCGCGGCGACACGCTGCGCCTGGGCGTCGAGCCCGCCGTCGTCGAGGACGGCAAGAAGTGGCAGGCGGTCCTCGACGGACAGCCGATCACCGAGCCCTCCAGCAACACCTACCGCAGCTTCCAGGGCGCCGACGTCTTCGCGACCGGCGGCCAGGGCGAGGCCCCGGCTTCGAAGATGCTCGGTCTCGTCCAGGTCGGCGAGGACGGCAAGCCGCTCGCCGTCTGGTCCTTCAAGCTCAAGCTGAAGTAAGCCGGGCACCGTCGTGCGCGCGCTCGTCGTGACCGCGGTGGCCGCGGAGGCCGACTCCGTGGCCACCGGTCTGACCCCTCATCCGGACCCGGTCACGCCCGAGCCGCGCACGCTGCGCGGCGGGTACCTCGTCACCCGCCGTGACCTGCCCGGCGGCGCCGTCGACGTGCTCGTCGGCGGTGTCGGCCCGGCCGCGGCCGCGGCCGCCACGGCCACCGCGCTCGCGCTGGCCGACTACTCCCTCGTGATCTCCGCCGGCATCGGCGGCGGGTTCGTGCCCGCCGCCCCGCTCGGCTCCCTCGTGGTCGCCGACGCGATCGTCGCCGCCGACCTGGGAGCCGGCACCCCCGACGGTTTCGTCCCCGTCGACGCGCTCGGCTTCGGCCGGAGCGTGCACCTGCCGCCCGCGGAGCTCGCCGCCCGGTGCGCCGAGGCCACCGGGGCGCTGCTCGCCCCCGTGCTGACCGTGTCCACCGTCACCGGCAGCGCCTCCCGCGCCGCCGAGCTGGCGGCCCGCCACCCGCTGGCCGGGGCCGAGGCCATGGAGGGGTTCGGGGTGGCGGAGGCAGCTGCCGCGTACGGGCTGCCCGTGCTGGAGGTCCGTGCCGTGTCCAACGCCGTCGGGCCGCGCGACCGGGACGCCTGGCGGATCGGGGACGCGCTGGGCGCGCTCGCCGCCGGGTTCCGCGCGATGGGCCCCGTACTCGTCTCCTGGGGAGAACGCCATGAGCACCGTTGAGCCGATCGGGATCGCCTACTCGCCCTGCCCGAACGACACCTTCGTCTTCGACGCGTGGACGCACGGCCGGGTCCCGGGCGCACCCGCCCTCGACGTGACCTTCGCCGACATCGACGTCACCAACGGCATGGCCGAGCGCGGCGAGCTGGACGTGCTGAAGGTGTCCTACGCGGTGCTCCCGTGGGTGCTGGAGGAGTACGCGCTGCTGCCCTGCGGCGGCGCCCTGGGGCGTGGCTGCGGTCCGCTGGTGCTGACCCGCGAGCCGGGCCTGGACCTGGGCGGGAAGACCGTCGCGGTACCGAGCGAGCGCTCGACGGCGTACCTGCTGTTCCGGCTGTGGGCGGCGGACGTGCTGCCGGCCGGGGTCGGCGAGGTGGTCGTGCTGCCGTTCCACGAGATCATGCCGGCGGTGCGCGACGGGCGGGTGGACGCGGGGCTGGTCATCCACGAGGCCCGGTTCACCTATCAGGACTACGGGCTGCACTGCCTGGCCGACATGGGCGAGCACTGGGAGTCCACGACCGGCCTGCCGATCCCGCTCGGCGCGATCATCGCCAAGCGCTCCCTGGGCGCCGGGACGCTGCGGGCGCTGGCCGAGTCGGCGCGGGCGTCGGTGCGGATGGCCTGGGAGGACCCGGAGGCGTCGCGGCCGTACGTCCGCGCGCACGCGCAGGAGCTGGACCCGGCGGTCGCCGACCAGCACATCGGGCTGTACGTCAACGAGTTCACCGCCGACCTGGGCGAAGCCGGGTACGCGGCGGTCCGCGGGCTGCTCACCAGGGCCGCCGCCGAGGGGCTGGTTCCGGCCATCGGCCCGGACGCGCTGCGCTTCCCGTAGCGCTGCGGCACCTCCGGCCCCGGACGCGCGCGTGCCCCGCGGCTCCGGGGAGCGGCGGGGCACGTGCGGACGCGACCGGATCAGACGTCGAGCTGGTCGGCCACCGCGCGCAGCAGGCCGGCGATCTTCGTGCCGTGCACCTTGTCGGGGTAGCGGCCCCGCTCCAGCATCGGGGTGATGTTCTCCAGCAGGGTCGTGAGGTCCTGCACGATCGAGGCGAGCTCGTCGGGCTTGCGGCGCTGGGCGGCCGCGACCGACGGCGCCGGGTCCAGGACCGTCACCGAAAGTGCCTGGTCACCGCGCTGTCCTGCGACGACGCCGAACTCGACGCGCTGCCCGGGCTTGAGGGCGTCGACCCCGTCGGGAAGCACCGACGAGTGGACGAAGACATCTCCGCCGTCGTCGCGGGAGAGAAAGCCGAAGCCCTTCTCGCTGTTGAACCACTTGACCTTGCCGGTAGGCACGTCCGTCCTCTGTCCTTGTACTCGTCGGGTCCGGTGGGCCGGGATGAGCGGCTCCGGATAGCAGTGCAGCGGGTCCTTCGACCCGCCCCCTCCAGGCTAGTGGTCCGGAAACGGGTGACAAGACGTTCCCCGGTCCTTCCCGCTTCACGGCTTCGGCCAGGGAACTACCCTGGTGGGGTGACTGTTACTCCTCATCCCGACGACGCGCGGCCCGGCGACGGGCTCGTCAAGGCCGGCGGCATCGTGTTCGCCCTCGGCGCCGTGGCGACCCTCGTGACGATGGCCCCGCTGTTCCTCGGCACCGATCCGTTCCCGTCGTACGCGTGGGCGGTGTGCATGCTCATGGGCGTCGGGTTCGCCATCTCCGCGGCGGGCGTGCTGCGTTCCGCCGCCGCGCAGCGCAAGGCGGCCCGGGCGTCCCAGGCCGCCTGACGGCGCGCGTACGGTGCTCAGACCTCGCGGGTGGCGACGTACTCGGCGAGCCACTGCGGCAGCGCGGTGAGGTCCGGCAGGACCACGTCGGCGCCGGCGGCGCGCAGTTCGTCCTCGGGACAGGGGCCCGTGGGAACCGCCACTGAGAGCGCTCCCGCGGTGCGGGCGCCGCGGACGTCGCCGACGTGGTCGCCCACGTAGATCTGGGCTCCGTGCTCGCGCAGGGCGCCCGCCTTGGCCTCGGCCCACAGCCAGCCGATGACGGCGTCGGGTTCGATGCCGAGGTGCTCCAGGTGGTGGACGGCGTTGGGCGTGTTCTTGGCGGTGACGACGATCGCGCGGCCGCCGAGGGCCTGGACGGCCTTGATCGCCTCGCGGGCGCCGGGCATGGCCGGGGTCGGCTCGATGGCGTGCGCGGGGTACATCTCCCGGTAGCGGTCCGTCATCTCCGGGATCTCCTCGGGCGTGAACCAGTACGCGAGTTCCTCCTCCAGCGGGGGGCCGAGACGGGTGATCGCCTGGTCGGCGTCGATGAACCTGCCCGTGGCGGCCGAAAGGGCCTGGTAGGCGGCCCTGATGCCGGGGCGGGAGTCGATGAGCGTCATGTCGAGGTCGAAACCGACCGTCAGCTGCGCGGGGACCGTGGGCTCTGGGGGGGTGGAAGTCATGGTTCCCATTTTGCAGAGGCCCGGCAAAGTCGAGGGAAAGTACACCGAGTCGCCTCCTGCCGCGCGCTGAAATTTAGCGAAATGTCAGCTCGCCCCCCTGGTGAATCCTCCAGGCAGTCTCCAACGACACTTAAATCGGCATGTCCGGGCGTGGCCACCCGGCCCGTCCGGAAGGCCCCGGCGGGGCTGCCCGAACGGTCGGGAACGGGCCACCCGGACAGCCCGGATGGCCCGAACGGCCCGGAGGGGCTTCCCGCCTGGGTGTCGTCGAAGTGGCGCCGCGGGCCAGGCGCCACTTCGACGACAGGGCCTAGACGACAGGGCCTAGCGGCGGCGGGAGCGCCAGGCCAGGTAGGCGGCCGTGGTGACGCCCGCCGTACGGGCCAGGGCGGGCCACAGGTCGCGGAAGGCGGCGCCCAGCTGCTCGCGCGGCAGCTGGGCGCCCCAGTTGCCCGCGGCCCGGCCCCACACCCACAGCATCCCGGCCGTGAAGACGGCTGCGGGCAGCCCGAGGACGACCCACTTGCGCTCGACGGGGCCGAGCACGCGGGAGGCGTAGGCCAGCAGCCCGCCGCCCACGAGCAGGGGCCAGTACGCGGTGATCGTCCCGGCGAGCAGCAGCAGGGCCGCCAGCAGCAGGAAGACGTGCGGGCGTGGGCGGGCCGCGGCCGCGGCGGGGGCCTCCTCCGGCCCGGCCGCCGCCTTCCGCAGCTCGCGGCGCTCCCGCAGGAACCGTACGAGCCGACGGGCCGAGGAAGGCGGCGGCGCGGGGGCCGTCCCGGCGGCGGGCGGCTCCTCTTCCTCCTCCTTCTCCGCCTTCTCCGGTTTCCGGAAGAGGTCCGGGATCTCGATGCCGCCGGCGAAGCCCTCCACCTGCGGCCCCGCCCCCGACGCGCCCGGGGCGAAACTCCACCAGTCGGGCTCGATGCCGTCGGCCGGGCCGAGTTCGTCGAGTCCGGCGAGGTGCGGCGGGACGTTCTGCGGCTCCCTCGGGGGCGGCGGCGCCGGCCTGCGCCGCAGTCCGCCGGCCCGCTGCACCGGGACCGCGGGGACCGTCGGCGCCGCGGGGGCGGGCGCGGGGGCGGAGGCGGGACGGGTCAGTTCGCCCAGGGTGTCCAGGACCTCCTCCGGCGTGCCGATCCGCTCCAGGATCCGCCGCACGGCCGCCGGGGTCTCCGGCTCGTACTTGGCGCGCCGACGGTCGATCTCATCCCGCAGCCCCGACACCAGCCGCATCCGGTCGCCCGACGACAGCTGCCTGCGCTGCGCCAAGTCCCCGACCCGGCTCAGATATTCGTAGACCAGATGGTCGCTCTCGATCCCCACGCCCCGGCTCCTCACGTCCCGCCTGACAGGAAGGTAGCGCGTGCGTCCATGGAGCAGCCGACGGCACAGCGGATACCGTTGACCGGATGGGGACCGGCCGACGACCGGCCGACGTGACCAGGAGGCGACCACCGTGCCCGAGGCAAGCACCGGCAGTACGACGGCGAACCCCCCGCGCTCCCTCGCCGAGGCGCTGCGCTCCCGCGACGACGTGGCGCTCGCCGCCCTGCTGCACGCCCGCCCCGACCTGCTGAACCCGGTGCCCGGCGACGTCACCCAGCTGGCCACCCGGGCCGGCACCCGCGCGTCGGTGGTGCGCGCCCTGGACCGGCTGGACCGGTTCGCCCTCCAGACGGCCGAGGCCCTCGCGGTGGCGCCCGACCCGTGCCCGTACCCGGTGCTGGAGTCGCTGCTGACCGGCGGCGAGGACGAGGCCGCCCGCGCCGCGCTCCCCCGGGCCCTCGGGACCCTGCGCGACCAGGCCCTGGTGTGGGGCGACGAGGAGCGGCTGCGCCTGGTCCGCACCGCCCGCGAGTTGCTGGCCCCGTCCGCGCAGCGGCCCTCGCCGACGGGGCTCGGGCCCACCGTCGCCGAGGCCACCGCCGGGATGTCGCCGACCCGGATCCAGGAGATCGTCGCGGCGGCGGGACTGCCCGCCACCCATGACCCGGTGTCGGCGGTGAGCGCCCTGACCGGGCTGTTCACCGACCCCGAGCGGATGTCGGCGCTGCTGGACGAGGCCCCGGCCGAGGTCCACCAGGTGCTGGAGCGGCTCGTGTGGGGGCCGCCGTACGGGGAGGTGACCCCCAATCCGACGCCGCCGGTGCGCTGGCTGCGCGACCGGGGGCTGCTGCTGCCGGCGACGGCCCGGACGGTGGTGCTGCCCCGCGAGGTGGCGCTGCACCTGCGCGGCGGGCTGGCGCACCGGCGGACGGCACCGCTGGCCCCGGAGGTCGGCGTGCACCGGGAACACCGTCCACAGCTTGTGGACGCGAACGCCGCCGGGCAGGCGCTGGCCGCGCTGGGGACCGTGGAGGAGCTGGTCAAGTCCTGGGAGCACGCCGGGCCGCTGGTGCTGCGGGCGGGCGGGCTGGCCGTACGCGACCTCAAGCGGGCGGCTTCCACACTGGACACCACCGAGGCCTCGGCGGCGTTCTGGGTGGAACTGGCCTACGCGGCCGGGCTGCTGGCCGGCGACGGCGAGGCCGACGAGCGGTACGCGCCCACGCCCGCCTTCGACGGCTGGTGCGAGCTGCCGCCCGCCGAGCGCTGGTCGGTGCTGGCCTCGGCCTGGCTGCCCGCCACCCGTACCGCCGGGCTGGTCGGCGAGCAGGACGCCAAGGGCCGCACCCTGTCGGCTCTCGGCCCCGACCTGGACCGCTCCGCCGCGCCCGAGGTCCGCCACCGGGTCCTGGACCTGCTGGCCGACCTGCCCGAGGGCGGCTCCCCCGACCCGGACGCGCTCCTGGACCGGCTCGCGTGGGAGCGGCCCGTACGCGGGGCCAGCGACCTGCGGGCCCGGCTCGCGCACTGGACCCTGACCGAGGCCGAGGTCCTGGGCGTCACCGGCCGGGGCGCGCTCAGCGCCTTCGGGCGGGCCCTGCTGCGCCGCCTCGACCCGGCGCCGCTGCTGGCCCCGCTGCTGCCGGAGCCGGTGGACCACGTCCTGCTCCAGGCCGACCTGACGGCGGTCGCGCCGGGGCCGCTGCGACGGCCGCTCGGCGACACCCTGGCGGTCCTGGCCGACGTGGAGTCCAAGGGCGGGGCGACGGTGTACCGCTTCACGCCCGGGTCGGTGCGCCGGGCCCTGGACGCCGGGCACACCGCCGTCGACCTGCACGCCTTCCTCGCCGAGCACAGCCGGACCCCGGTGCCCCAGCCGCTGGCGTACCTGATCGACGACGTGGCCCGGCGGCACGGGCACCTGCGGGTCGGGGCGGCCTCCTCGTACGTGCGCTGCGACGACGACGCCGTGCTGGGCGAGATCCTGGCCGACAAGCGGTCGGCCGGGCTGGGGCTGCGCCGTCTCGCGCCGACCGTGCTGGCGGCCCAGGCCGAACCGGGCGCGCTGCTGGAGGGGTTGCGGGCGATGGGCTACGCCCCGGCGGCGGAGTCCCGTACCGGCGACGTACTGGTGGCGCGGGCCGACGCGCACCGCACCCCGGCGCGGTCGGCGCCGGTGCCGGTCCCGGACGGGCCGCCGGTGCCAGACGCCACGCTGCTGGGCGCGGCGGTACGGGCGATCCGCGCGGGCGACCTCGCGGCGACGGCGGTCCGCAGGGAACCGGCCTCCTCGGGCGGCGGCGAGGTGCCGGCTCCGGGCGAACTCCCGCGCACGAGCGCGGCGGAGACCCTGGCGACGGTGCAGGCGGCGGCGCTGACCGGTTCGGCGGTGTGGATCGGGTACGTGAACGCGGAGGGGGCGGCGAGCCAGCGGGTCATCGCGCCCGTGCGCGTGGAGGGCGGCTTCGTCACCGGTTACGACCACACGGCGGACGAGGTGCGCACGTACGCCCTCCACCGGATCACGGGGGTCGCGGAGCTGGCGGAGGACCAGGTCTGAAATCCGCTGGCCACCGGGCCCGCGGGCGGGGCAGTCTGACGGCATGTCCGCACTTCCCGCCGCCCACGCCGCGCCCGGCGCGCCCGGCGCGACGCCCGTGCCGGCCGGCACCCCCGGCACCTCTGCCACACCCGCCACGCCCGCCACACCCGCGCACCAGATCCGCGCGGCCCACACCGGCACCACGGTCACCGTCTACCAGGCCTACTCCCCCGCCCTGGGCCTCCCGGCGGCCCGCGACGGCCGCTTCCCGCCCGCCTGGAAGCGCGAGCGAATGACGTGGATCAAACCGTCGTTCCTGTGGATGATGTACCGCTGCGGCTGGGCCACGAAGGCCGCCCAGGAGACCGTGCTCGCCGTCGAGATCACCCGCGCGGGCTTCGACCGGGCCCTCGCCGGCGCCTGCCTGTCGCACTACGCCCCCCGGGTGCACGCGGACCGCGACGCCTGGAAGGAGTCGGTGCGCAGCACGTACGCCCGGGTCCAGTGGGACCCGGAACGCGACCCGCACCTGAACCCGCTGCCGTACCGCTCGCTCCAGCTCGGCCTGTCGGGCCCCCTCTCGCGGGCCTACGCCGACGAGTGGACGGTCTCCATCCGCGACGTCACCCCGCTGGCCCGGGAGATCCACGGGCTGCTCCGGAGCGGCGACACCGGCGCCGCCCGGGCCCTCCTGCCCGTCGAGACCCCCTACCCGGCGGGACCGCTGCCCCACCTGGGCGCGTAGTCGATCCTCTCCGGGCCGAAGGGCCACGCCCCGGCGAGCCGGCGGGACACCGTCCGGTACGAAATCCCGCTGATCATCTTTGATGCCCGGACGGTACGCACGGCCTCCACGGCCGCGCACCGGATTTCCCGCCGGGCCGCCGGGCCGCCGGGCCGTCCGCGCGGCGCAGAACCCTCCCGCCCGCCCGGCGATACGGCAGACTGGAGGTTTGCCCGTCCTCGTCCGGACGGGCACCCACGCCGGAAAGGGGCGTTTGTGAACGGGCCTCTCATCGTCCAGAGCGACAAAACCCTCCTGCTGGAGGTCGACCACGAACTCGCCGGGGCCGCGCGCCGGGCCATCGCGCCCTTCGCCGAGCTGGAGCGGGCGCCCGAGCACATCCACACCTACCGGATCACCCCGCTCGGACTGTGGAACGCGCGGGCCGCCGGGCACGACGCCGAGCAGGTCGTCGACGCGCTCGTCGAGTTCTCCCGGTACCCCGTCCCGCACGCGCTGCTCGTCGACGTCGCCGAGACCATGGCCCGCTACGGGCGGCTCACCCTCTCCAAGCACCCCGTCCACGGGCTGGTGCTGACCAGCACCGACCGGCCCGTGCTGGAGGAGATCCTGCGGTCCAAGCGGATCACCCCGCTGGTCGGGGCCCGGATCGACGCCGACACGGTGGCCGTGCACCCCTCCGAGCGCGGGCAGATCAAGCAGACCCTGCTGAAGCTGGGCTGGCCCGCCGAGGACCTCGCCGGGTACGTCGACGGCGAGGCCCACGCGATCGACCTCGTCGAGGACGGCTGGGCACTGCGCCCGTACCAGCAGCAGGCCGTCGAGGGCTTCTGGCACGGCGGCTCCGGCGTGGTCGTCCTGCCCTGCGGCGCCGGAAAGACCCTGGTCGGCGCCGGGGCCATGGCCCAGGCCAAGGCGACCACGCTGATCCTGGTGACCAACACCGTCTCCGCGCGCCAGTGGAAGCACGAGCTGATCAAGCGGACCTCGCTGACGGAGGAGGAGATCGGCGAGTACTCCGGCACCCGCAAGGAGATCCGCCCGGTCACCATCGCCACCTACCAGGTCCTCACGACCAAGCGGAAGGGCGTCTACCCCCACCTGGAGCTCTTCGACTCCCGGGACTGGGGGCTGATCCTCTACGACGAGGTGCACCTGCTGCCCGCCCCCGTCTTCAAGTTCACCGCCGACCTCCAGGCCCGCCGCCGGCTCGGTCTGACCGCGACCCTGGTGCGGGAGGACGGCCGCGAGTCGGACGTGTTCTCGCTCATCGGGCCCAAGCGGTTCGACGCCCCCTGGAAGGAGATCGAGGCGCAGGGCTACATCGCGCCCGCCGACTGCGTGGAGGTCCGCGTCAACCTCACCGAGTCGGAGCGGCTCGCGTACGCGACCGCCGAGACCGAGGAGAAGTACCGCTTCTGCGCGACGACCGCGACGAAGCGCAAGGTCACCGAGGCCCTGGTGCGCAAGCACCAGGGCGAGCAGACCCTGGTCATCGGCCAGTACATCGACCAGCTCGACGAGCTGGGCGAGCACCTGGACGCGCCCGTCATCAAGGGCGAGACCTCCAACGCGCAGCGCGAGAAGCTCTTCGACGCGTTCCGCGAGGGCGAGATCAGCGTGCTGGTCGTCTCGAAGGTCGCCAACTTCTCCATCGACCTGCCCGAGGCCACCGTCGCCATCCAGGTGTCCGGCACCTTCGGCTCGCGCCAGGAGGAGGCACAGCGCCTGGGCCGGGTGCTGCGGCCGAAGGCGGACGGGCACGAGGCGCGGTTCTACTCGGTCGTCGCGCGCGACACGATCGACCAGGACTTCGCCGCGCACCGCCAGCGGTTCCTGGCCGAACAGGGCTACGCCTACCGGATCATGGACGCCGACGAGCTGCTGGCGAGTGACTGACCGCCCCCTCCAGGGGTGAGCGGGGCCCGGGAACCGAACCCGCCGGGAGCGGCTCCGGGCGCGGGCTCCCCGGCCGCCTCCGGCGGGCGGCCGCCCCGGCCAGGACGGCGAGCAGCGGTACGCACCACACCCACAGGTGCGGCCCGTCCAGCAGCAGGGCCCGCCCGGCGGCCGACAGGTGGCGGGCCCAGAAGTCGGCGGAGGCCTGCGGGAGGACCAGCAGCCCGAGCAGCGCCGTCCCGGCGAAGCCGGCCAGCGCCGTCAGCCCGGCCCGGACACGGCCGGTGAGCAGCAGGTACGGGATGAAGACCGCCGGGGTCAGGGTGATCCCGGCGGCGGTGCCCAGCGCGAAGCCCTTGCCGAGCGCGGCGCGCGGCCGGCCCAGGTCCCAGACGGCGAGGCAGGCGAGCGCCAGGTTGATCTGGCCGGGCAGCGGGCTCTGGAACAGCGGCTCCAGCCACAGACCGGCGATGGTGGCGGCGAGAACGGCACCCGGCCGCGCCCGCAGGCCCCCCAGGCGGCAGGAGAGCAGGACCAGCAGGGCGAGCAGGCAGCCGTTCCCGAGGACGAGGACGGCCTTGAGCACCCCGGCGGGCAGCCAGGCGGCGGGCGTGAACAGGATCGCCGCGAACGGCGGATAAGCGGCGGGCGGATGCCATTCGGCCCCGGAGAAGCCGTACAGCAGGGCGTCGGCGGTCGGGATGCGCAGGACCACGCACAGCACGCCCAGCGCGAGCAGTGAGCCCGTGACCAGCACACCGGCCAGGGGAGACGGCGAGCGGGCGGGATCGGAGCTGCGGGTCACGCGCGTGACCCTAGTGGATCAGCGCGGGGATGCCACCGGTATCAGGCCATCGCGGGCCGACCGGTCAGCGGCGTATGACGCCGGCGTCCTCGGAGTACTCGCCCAGGACGACGACGCTCACCGCGGCCGTGGCGAAGACCTTCGCGGCGCGCAGCACGTCGCCGACCAGGTGACGGTGCCGGGTATCGGAGGTGGCGGTGGCGCCGCTCGGGCGGCCGCCCTGAAGAGGAGTGAAGGTTGCGGTGCTCATGTATCCATGGTGCGCCCGCGCCTCCCGCTCCACATCGCCCTGCGGAGGGAACCGCACGGGCCCCGGCGTCCTCCTCACGGCGCATGCCGACCCCTACTGGCACCCCTGAGGTCTGACACTCCCCCGTATGACACCCGTACGGAGGTCCTGCCCCCACGGGACTTCCGCCCCGGTAATCCGTTCGCGCCGGACCGCCCCGCTGACTACAATCGCCGCTCTTGCCGCCTCCCGCCGCCGTACCGGGGAGAGCCACCCGCCGGACGGCAACCGGCGGGCTTCTGTTGCCGCACCGCTGGAGGCAGTCCCGTGCCCGCGCACGCCCCTGACACCACCCCCGACGCCGCAGCCGACCCGCTCGGCCGGGAACGCACCCACCTGAGCGCCTCGCGCGCCGCCCTGCGCGCCATGCGCGAGGACGTGGAGGCCCTCGACATCCGCGACGTCACCGCGAACTGGGTCAACGCCATCGTCCTCCAGGCGCAGATCGACGACCGCATCAAGGCCCTCGCCGACCTCACCCACACCCCGCTCTTCTTCGGCCGCCTCGACTACCTCCACGCCCCGGGCGCGGAACTGGCCGAAGGCGCGGAGGGCGAACAGTTCTACATCGGCCGCCGCCACGTCCACGACGCCGACGGCGACCCGATGGTGATCGACTGGCGCGCGCCCGTCTCCCAGCCCTTCTACCGCGCCTCCAAGAAGGACCCGCAGGACATCGCGCTGCGCCGCCGCTTCGGCTACACCGGGGGCGAGCTGACCGCGTACGAGGACGAGCACCTGTCCGACCCGGCCGAGGCGGCCGCCGTCAGCAAGCTCCTCCAGCAGGAGATCGAGCGCCCGCGCGTCGGCCCCATGCGCGACATCGTCGCGACGATCCAGCCCGAACAGGACGAGATCGTCCGCTCCGGCCTGTCCGGCTCGGTCTGCGTCCAGGGCGGCCCCGGCACCGGAAAGACCGCCGTCGGCCTGCACCGCGTCGCCTACCTCCTCTACGCGCACCGCGACCGTCTGGCCCGCACCGGCACCCTCGTCATCGGGCCGAACCGTTCCTTCCTCCACTACATCGAGCAGGTCCTGCCGGCCCTGGGCGAGCTGGAGGTCAAGCAGGCCACCGTCGACGACCTCGTCGCCCGCGAGGGCCTGGAGGTACGCGGCGACGACACCGCCGAAACCGCCGTGATCAAGGGCGACGCCCGGATGGCCCAGGTGCTGCGCCGCGCGGTCCGCTCACACGTCACCGAGCCCACCGAACCGCTGATGGTGGTGCGCGGCTCGCGCCGCTGGCGGGTACCGGCCTACGAACTGGCGGAGATCGTCTCCGAACTCCAGACGCGCGACATCCGCTACGGAGCCGCCCGCGACGCCCTCCCCCAGCGGATCGCCCACGCGGTCCTCGTCCGCATGGAACAGGCGGGCGAGGCACCCGACGACCGGGTGCAGGACGCGGTGGCCCGCAACGCGGCGGTGAAGGCCGCCGTCAAGGCGGTCTGGCCGCCGGTGGAACCGTCGAAGCTGGTGCTGCGCCTCCTGTCCGAGCCGGAGTTCCTGGCCGCGCACGCCGAGGGGATCCTCACCGAGGACGAACAGAAGCTCCTGCTGTGGCCGAAGCCGTTCCGCAGCGTGCGGTCGGCGAAGTGGTCGGCGGCGGACCTCGTCCTCATCGACGAGGCCTCCGACCTGGTGGAGCGCACCCACTCCCTGGGCCACGTGGTCCTCGACGAGGCCCAGGACCTGTCCCCGATGCAGTACCGGGCCGTCGGGCGCCGCTGCACGACCGGCTCCGCGACCGTCCTCGGCGACCTCGCCCAGGGCACCACCCCGTGGGCCACCCGCAGCTGGGACGAGGCCCTCACCCACCTCGGCAAGCCGGAAGCGGCGGTGGAGGAGCTCACGGCGGGCTTCCGCGTGCCGCGCGAGGTGATCGCGTACGCGTCGCGGCTGCTGCCGTCGATCTCGCCGGGGCTGTCCCCGGTGTCCTCGGTCCGCGAGACCCCGGGATCCCTGGTGGTCTCCGAGACGGCCGACCTGACGGCGGACGTCGTGTCGGCCTGCCGGGACTCCCTCGCGCACGAGGGCTCCATCGGCCTGATCGCGGCGGACGCGCGGATCCCCGTACTGGCGGAAGCGCTGCTGGCGGCGGGGCTGCCGTACCTGTCCCCCGGCGAGGAGACGACGGCGCGGTCGCGGCTGACGCTGGTGCCGGCGTCGCTGGCCAAGGGTCTGGAGTACGACTACGTCGTCCTCGACGAGCCCGCCGCCATCGTCTCCGGCGAACCGGACGAGCGGACCGGCCTGCGGCGGCTCTACGTCTGCCTCACCCGCGCGGTCTCAGGCCTCACGGCCCTCCACACGGCCCCCCTCCCGGCCCCCCTCACCTAACCCCCTGGGGCCCCGCCCCGGCCCCCGCGCCTCAATCGCCGGCGAGGCTGGATCTGGCCACCGGTCGCCATCCGCCTGCGGGCCGTCTGCCGGGGGCCAGCCCCCGGACCCCCGCGCCTCAAACGCCGGCGGGGCTGGATTTTGCCCGGCCGGGGGCGGGGACGGGGTGGGGTGTTGGCCGGGACGTAAAACGTGATTTGTTGGCGCGAGGTGCCCGGGGCCACTGGAGGCTCGGACAGGGCGCCATAAATCATGCAGTCCCGGACGACACCCCACCCCGGCACCGACCCCGGCCACCCCCGACCCCGCCCGGCCAGGGCACCCGCCCGGCCAGGGCACCCGCCCGGCCAGGGCAACGGCCCGGCCAGGGCAACGGTCTACCCCAGCGCCTCCCGCCACTCCGCCACCGCCGCCGCCGAGACCGGCCGGTCCCAGCCGGACGGCCTCGCCGCGCCGCCGATGTGGAAGGCGTCGACGCCACCCGCCCGCAGCCCCGGCACGTGCGCCAGCCCCAGCCCCCCGCCGACCAGGATCCGCGCCCCGTACCCCGGCTCACCCGCCCGCGCGGCCTCCGCCAACAGCACGGGCAGCCCCTCCGAGACCCCGGCCGCCGACCCCGCCGTCAGGTAGGTGTCGAGCCCCGGCAGATCCGCGAGCGCCTTCCGCAGCTGGTCGCGGTCCGCCGCCCGGTCGATGGCCCGGTGGAAGGTCCAGCGGCAGCCGTCCAGCTCCGCCACCACCGCCTCGACCGCCGCCAGGTCCGGGCTGCCGTCCGGGTTCAGGAACCCGAGGACGAACTCCGTCGCCCCCTCCGCCCGCATCTCCCGCGCCGCCTCCACCAGCCGGGAGACGTCCCCGGCCGCGAACCCGTCGGCCTTGCGGAGCATCACGCGCAGCGGGATGTCGACCGCCGACCGGATCGCCGCGAAGGTCTCGCGCGACGGCGTGAGCCCGTCGGCGGCCATATCGGTGATCACTTCGAGTCGGTCCGCCCCACCGGCCTGCGCGGCGACCGCGTCCTCCACGTCGAGGGCGATCACCTCCAGGAGCGCACGGTTGCTCATTCGATGCCGTCCTTCGTTCCGGATGCCCGGATAGGGAAAATAGGTCTAGTCCAATATCCAGGGTACGGGCCCACCACCGCGCTCCACCAGCGCTATCACGCCACCCCCACAATGTGCGCATGAACACAGACACCCCGCACAGCGACACCACCGCCCTGCGCGCCCGCTGGCGGGCGACCGCCACCGCCGCCGGAGCCGCCCACGACCCCGACCCCTACGCCGACCGCCTCCTCGCCGCCTGGGCGGAGCCCCACCGCCGGTACCACACCACCGCGCACCTGGCCCACGTACTGGACCGCCTCGACACGCTCGCCCCGCACGCCGCCGACCCCACCGCCGTCGAGCTCGCGGCCTGGTTCCACGACGCCGTCTACCGTCCCGACCGCTCCGAGAACGAGGAACGCAGCGCCGCCCTCGCCGAGCGCGCCCTCCCCGAGCTCGGCATCGACGACTCCCGCACCGCCGAGGTCGCCCGCCTGGTCCGGCTCACCGTCACCCACGACCCCGCCCCCGGCGACACCGACGGCGAGGCCCTCTGCGACGCCGACCTCGCCGTCCTCGCCGGCACCCCGCAGGCCTACGCCGCGTACGCCGCCGCCGTCCGCGAGGAGTACGCGTTCGTCCCCGACGCGGCCTTCCGCACCGGCCGCGCCGCCGTCCTGCGCCAGCTGCTCGCCCTCCCCCGCCTCTTCCGCACCCCCCACGGCGCCGAGCACTGGGAGACCCCGGCCCGCCACAACCTCACGGCGGAACTCCACACGCTCACCTGACCCGACCTGACAGACTCCACGCCGCCGGGAATGTCCCCTCCGCCCCGGCGGTTCGTGAAGAACATGCCCGCAGCCCCCGTACGCCCCCGCATGCCCGTTGCCGTCTACATCCTCGGCCTGTCCGTCTTCGCACTCGGGACCAGCGAGTTCATGCTGTCCGGGCTGCTGCCGCCGATCGCCGAGGACATGGGCGTCACCATCCCGCAGGCGGGACTGCTGATCTCCGCCTTCGCGATCGGCATGGTCGTCGGGGCCCCGCTGCTGGCCGTCGCCACCCTCCGCCTGCCGCGCCGCACCACCCTCGTCTCCCTCATCAGCCTCTTCGGCCTCGGGCAGGTCGCGGGCGCGCTGGCCCCCACATACGGGCTGCTCTTCGCCTCCCGGGTGGTCTCCGCCCTCGCCTGCGCCGGGTTCTGGGCCGTCGGCGCGGCCGTCGCCATCGCCATGGTGGACAAGGACCAGCGGGCCCGCGCCATGGCCGTCATGATCGGCGGGCTCTCCATAGCCAACGTCCTCGGCGTCCCGGCCGGCGCCTTCCTCGGCGAGCAGTTCGGCTGGCGGGCCGCGTTCTGGTCGGTCGGCGCGGCCTCCGCCATCGCCCTCGCCGGCATCCTGGCCCTGATCCCGAAGATCCCGCTGCCCGCCGAGAAGCCCCGCCTCGGCCGCGAGCTGCGCATCTACCGCGACCGTCAGGTGTGGCTGTCCATCGGCATCACCGCACTGGCCGCGGGCGGCGTCTTCTGCGCCTTCAGCTACCTGTCGCCGCTGCTCACGGACGTCGCCGGGCTGGACGCGGCGTGGGTGCCGTGGATCCTCGGCCTCTTCGGCGTCGGCGCGCTGGTCGGCACCACCATCGGCGGGCGGATCGCCGACGCCCACCTGTTCGGGGTGATGCTCTGGGGCATCACCGCCTCCACGGTGTTCCTCGCGGCGCTCACGGTCCTGGCCTCCAGCGCGGCGGCCGCGATCGCCCTGTCCTTCCTGCTGGGCGTCTCGGCGTTCTTCACCGCCCCCGCCCTCAACGCCCGCATGTTCAACGTCGCGGGCGCCGCCCCCACCCTGGCCGGAGCCACCACCACCGCCGCGTTCAACCTCGGCAACACCGGCGGCCCCTGGCTCGGCGGCACCGTCATCGACGCCGGACACGGCTTCGCGAGCCCCGCCTGGGCAGGCGCCGCCATGACCCTCACCGCGATCGCGCTCACCGTGATCGCCCTGCGCCTGGACCGCCGTACGCCGCCCACCGCCAGCACCGTGATCGCCTCGGGCACCGCCACCCCGGCCCCCGCGCCCCAGCCCGCCGAGGCATAACCCCGGCCCCGGCCCGAGCGGCTCCCCGGCCTCAGGCCGGGCGGCCCTTCGGCCGCCGCAGCCCCGCGTCCGTCAGCCGGCGCACCAGCTCCTTGCTGCCGATCTCCACCGCCCCCGCCCCGACCGCGTCCGCGTACCGGTGCGAGGGCACGTCGTAGTGGTCCCGCTCGAAGGCCCGCGGCGGACAGCCGATGCCCGCCGCGAAGGCGTGCAGCTCCTCGTACGAGACGTCGCTGACCAGGTGCGACCACATGCGGCCGTGCCCCGGCCAGACCGGCGGGTCGATGTACACCGTCACGGGCGGCTCACCGGCCCGGGTGGAAGACGGGGCCGAGGCCGCCCACCGCCGCCACCCGTACGCCCGCCTCGGAACACACCCAGTGCGGATCGGGCCCCAGCTCCGGCTCCACGTCCAGCGCGTGCGGCTCCCCGTGCGCGCACACGGGGCACAGCGGCCAGCGCCCGTACTTCTCCAGCAGCGCGTCCTTCACGTCCTGCGCGACGAGTCCGGCGAGGTAGTCGACCCCCTCGGGCCACTGCTCCACCCACCACCGGCGGTGCGTGACCGAGTCCTCGACGAGGGAGACGACATCGGCATCGGCGACCTCACCGGCGGCGAGATCGGCGAGAACAAGTGCACGGGCGACATGCAGCGCCTGTTCCAGGGGGGTCGCGTGGTCCATGCGCCCATTGTGGACCCGGACCGGCCCCGTGGCTAAGGCCCTTCCGGCGGGGGTCCGAAGTCCCGGCGCGCCGGGGCCGCATGGCACCTTGACGCCCACCGGCCCCGAAAATAGCTTTCAAAGGTGAGCCAAAGAGCGAAAGAAACCTTCACCACCGCCCCCGCTCCCACCCCCGCCGCCCTGCGGGCCCGGATCCGCGGGCTCGGGGCGTCCATGACGCGGTCCGCGCAGATCGTCGCCGAAGCCGTCGCCGCCGATCCCGCCGGGTGCTCCCGGCTCACCGTCACCGCCCTCGCCGAACGCACCGGCACCAGCGAGGCCACCGTCGTGCGCACCGCCCGCCTCCTCGGCTACCCCGGCTACCGCGACCTGCGCCTGGCCCTGGCCGCGCTCGCGGGCCGGCAGGAGTCCGACGAGGCGCCCGCCGTCACCGCAGGCATAGCCGTCGACGACCCCCTGGCCGACGTCGTCGCCAAACTGGCGCACGAGGAGGCGCAGACCCTCGCCGACACCGCCGCCGCACTCGACCTGGCCCAGCTGTCCGCCGCCGTCGACGCCCTCGCGACCGCACGCCGCATCGACATCTACGGAGTCGGCGCCTCCGCCCTCGTCGGCCAGGACCTCGCGCAGAAGCTGCTGCGCATCGGCCTGATCGCGCACGCCCACCACGACCCCCACCTCGCCGTCACCAACTCCGTCCTGCTCCGCCCCGGGGACGTGGCCGTCGCCGTCACCCACTCCGGCGCCACGGGCGACGTCATCGACCCGCTGCGCCACGCCTTCGAGCGGGGCGCGACGACCATCGCCGTCACCGGCGGCCCCGCCTCGCCCGTCACCCACTACGCCGACCTCGTCCTGGCCACCTCGGCCGCGCGCGAGAGCCGGCTGCGCCCGGCCGCCATGTCGAGCCGGACCAGCCAGCTCCTCGTCGTCGACTGCCTGTTCGTCGGCGTCGCGCAGCGGACCTACGACACCGCCGCGCCCGCGCTCGCCGCGTCGTACGAGGCCCTCGCCCCCCGCCACCGCGCCACCGCCCCCCGTACCGCACGCCAGGAGCCCCGCACATGACCGCGTACGCCGCCCTCCGCGCCCAGCTCGACACCCTGACCACCGAGGCCTTCCGCCCCGAACTCGCCGACATCGACCGGCTCCCCACCCTGGAGATCGCCCGGATCATGAACGCCGAGGACGCCACCGTCCCGGCCGCCGTCGCCGGCGAGCTGCCCCGGATCGCCGCCGCCGTCGACGCGATCGCCGCGCGCATGGCCCGCGGCGGCCGCCTGGTCTACGCGGGCGCGGGCACCGCGGGCCGCCTCGGGGTCCTGGACGCCAGCGAGTGCCCGCCCACCTTCAACACCGATCCGCAGCAGGTCGTCGGCCTGATCGCGGGCGGCCCCACAGCGATGGTCAAGGCCGTCGAGGGCGCCGAGGACTCCGCGGAGCTGGCCGCCGCGGACCTCACCGCCCTCGGCCTGACCGCCGACGACAGCGTCATCGGCATCTCGGCCTCCGGCCGCACCCCGTACGCGATCGGCGCCGTCGACTTCGCCCGCTCCCGCGGCGCGCTCACCGTCGGCCTGTCCTGCAACGCCGGCTCCGCCCTCGCCGCCGCCGCCGAACACGGCATCGAGGTCGTGGTCGGCCCGGAACTGCTCACCGGATCCACCCGGCTGAAGGCGGGCACCGCCCAGAAGCTCGTCCTGAACCTGATCTCGACCGTCACGATGATCCGCCTCGGCAAGACCTACGGGAACCTCATGGTCGACGTGCGCGCCTCCAACGAGAAGCTGCGCGCCCGCTCCCGCCGCATCGTCGCCCTGGCCACCGGCGCGCCCGACGCGGAGATCGAGGCCGCCCTCACCGCCACCGACGGCGAGGTCAAGAACGCCATCCTCGTGATCCTCGGCGGAGTCGACGGCCCCACCGCCACCGCCCTCCTCGCCACCGCCGGAGGCCACCTGCGCGCCGCCCTCGCCGAAGCCCGCTGACCCCGTTCCCCCCGCCCGCTCCCCCAACGCAAGGCGACCCAGCATGCCCACTGACAAGAACCGCGCCACAGCCGCCGCGATCCTTCCTCTGGTCGGCGGCCCGGACAACATCACCTCCGTCGCGCACTGCATGACCCGTCTGCGCATCGCGCTGCGCGACCGTTCGCTCGTCCGGCACGAGGAGCTCAAGGCCCTCCCCGCGGTCCTGGGCGTGGTCGAGGACGACACCTACCAGATCGTGCTGGGCCCGGGCACCGTCGCCCGCGTCACCCCCGAGTTCGAGGCCCTGGTGGCCGAGGCCCGTACGCAGGCCGCGCCCGCGCCCGACACCGCGCCCGCCGCCGCGTCCGCCACCGCCCCGGAACCCGCCGCGGCCCCGCACCCCGGCGTCACCGCGGCCGAACTCGCCGACCGGGGCACGGCGCTGAAGGACGCCCGCAAGGCCCGCAACGCCACCCCGTTCAAACTGTTCCTGCGCCGCGTCGCGAACATCTTCGTCCCGCTGATCCCCGCCCTCATCGGCTGCGGGATCATCGCGGGCCTGAACGGCATGCTCACCAACCTCGGCTGGCTCCCGGCACTCGTCCCCGCCCTCGCCGCGATCGCCTCCGGCTTCATGTCCCTGATCGCCGTGTTCGTCGGCCACAACACCGCCAAGGAGTTCGGCGGCACCCCGGTCCTCGGCGGCGCGGTCGCCGCGATCATCGTCTTCCCCGGCGTCGCGAAGATCGACGCCTTCGGCCAGCACCTCTCCCCCGGCCAGGGCGGCGTCCTCGGCGCGCTCGCGGCGGCGCTGCTCGCCGTCCAGGTGGAGAAGTGGTGCCGCAAGCGGGTGCCCGAGGCCCTGGACGTACTGGTCACCCCCACCCTCACCGTGCTGGTCTCCGGCCTGGTCACCCTCTTCGGCCTGATGTTCCTCGCCGGCTCGGTCTCCACCGCCATCGGCACCTCCGCCACCTGGCTGCTGTCCACCGGCGGCGCCTTCGCCGGGCTCGTGCTCGGCGGGCTCTTCCTCCCCCTGGTGATGCTGGGCCTGCACCAGGCCCTGATCCCCATCCACACCACCCTCATCGAGCAGACCGGCTACACGGTGCTCCTGCCCATCCTGGCCATGGCGGGCGCGGGCCAGGTCGGCGCGGCCATCGCCGTCTACTTCCGGCTCCCGCGCAACCGCTCGCTGCGCACCACCATCAAGTCCGCGCTCCCGGCCGGATTCCTGGGTGTCGGCGAGCCGCTGATCTACGGGATCTCCCTGCCGCTGGGCCGCCCCTTCGTCACCGCCTGCGTGGGCGGAGCGGCGGGCGGGGCCTTCGTGGGCCTCTTCAACCAGCTCGGCGTCGGCTTCGGCTCCACCGCGATCGGCCCCTCGGGCTGGGCCCTCTTCCCGCTGCTGGACGGCAGGGCGGGCATGGGCGCGACCGTCGCCGTCTACGCGGGCGGCCTCGCCGTCGGCTACCTGACCGGCTTCGCCGCGACCTACTTCTTCGGCTTCACCCGGCAGATGCTGGCCGAGCTCGACACCGACCCGGACCCGGCGGCCGGCACCCCGGCCGCCGGTCCGGCGAAGCAGCCGGTGCCGGCGTAGGGACGGACCGCGGGGCGGCGGCGGTGCCCCGTCACCACCGCCGCCCCGGACCGCCCCGGCTCAGAGACCGTTGGTGAACAGCAGCTTGTTCGGGGTGTTGTCGCTGAGGTTCTGCAGGATGTCCTTCGTGGACGAGTCGTCCAGGAAGTCCGCCACCTCGGCCGGCAGCGCGTTGGGGTGCAGGGACTTGTAGAGGGCGGCCACCCCGGTGACGTGCGGGGTCGCCATCGACGTGCCGTCCAGGGCCACGCTGCCGCCGCCGAGCCGCGCGGAGACGATGTCCTTGCCCGGTCCGTACAGGTCCACGCAATTGCCCCAGTTCGAGAAGTCGGTCTCCTCGTCGAAGCGGTTCGTCGCGCCGACCGTCACCACGCGGGCGGCGGAGGCGGGCGAGACCCGGCAGGCGTCCCTGTTGTCGTTGCCCGCCGCGACGAGGGGCAGCACGCCCCGGTCCGACACCGCGGTGGCGGCCGCGTTCACGGATTCGAGCCGGTCACCGCCCAGGGAGGCGTTCAGGACCGCCGGCTGCCGGGCGTTGCGGGCCACCCAGTCGAAGCCCGCGATGATCCCCGACCAGGCACCGCGGTTGTCGCAGCCGAGGACGCGGACGCTGACCAGGTTCACCTTGCGCGCGACCCCGAAGGTCGTACCGCCGACCGTGCCCGCGACGTGCGTGCCGTGGCCGTTGCAGTCCGCGCCGCCCCGGCCGTCGCCGATCGCGTCGAAGCCGGCGCGCGCACGGCCCCCGAAGTCGGGGTGCGTGAAGTCGATGCCGCTGTCGAGGATGTACGCCGTCACGCCCTGGCCGCTGCGATTGGCACTGAAGTTGTTGTCGAGCGGCAGGAAGCGCTGGTCGATCCGGTCCAGGCCCCAGGAGTGGGCGGGGGACTTCGTCTGAACGCCCTTGGAGGGCATCGGCGGGCCGCTCACCCGCGCGTCCTCCTCCACCGACAGCACGCCGTACGACTCCCGGACCGTCTCCAGCTGCTTCGGCGTGAGGCTCGTCGCGAACCCGTTGATCGCCGTGGTGTAGGTGAACTTCGGCTTCAGCCCGATGGACTCGGCGAAGTTCTTCGGGTCGAGGGACTTGGCGAGGGTGACGATGTAGCTGCCGGGAATGGCGTTCGCGGAGGTGTGCAGCGGAGCCGGCGTCGGCTCCGGGGCTGCGGCAGAGGCCGTACCGGCCGCCACGGGACTCAGGGCCAGGACGGCGGCGGTGGTCAGGCGCGCGGCGAGCAGACGCATGGAGGGGACTCCCTGGAGTGCGTGGGGATCGGCGTGGGTGAGCCGCGCCCGGCACCGGCGGCGGTTCCCGGGAGGCGGCCCTCCGGTTCATCGGGTCACCCCCGGAGCCGACTTGAGCCGCCCGCCTCCGCCTGGCCGAAGGCCCGCACCGCCCGTCGCGGACCCGCCGCACCGACTGCAGAAACGATCATTCGCCGTTGTCGCCCAGCCCCCCGGCCCCCGTTACGGCCCTGAGGAATCCACCCGTACGGGCGACCCGGGGCCCGCCGTGCCGGGGCGATCGCCCGCACCGGTTCCCCGCGCCGTCAGGCCCGGTACACCTGCAGCCGGGAGACCTCGTAGGACATCCGCGTCAGCTCCGGACCGGGCGCCGGGTGGTACCGCCCGGCGGACACCGACAGGTTCACGATGAGGTACGCGTGCCAGCCGCGCCCCACGCCCCGGCGGTCGGAGAAGACGCGCGCGCCGTTGACCCACCAGACGACCGAGGTCCGGCCGAACTCGACCTTCAGGTCCACCCACGCTCCGGGCCGGACCGCGGGATCGCGGTGGTAGCGGTGTGCCTCGCGGACGTGGTTGGAGAGTTCGAGCAGGTCGGGGTTGTCGGGGTGGTACTCGAAGACGTCGATCTCCTGACCGCCGTCGCGCCAGGTCCAGATCGCGGGCCAGGCCCCCGTCTCGACGGGCAGCCGCACCCGCGCCTCCAGCACGTCGCCGGTGCGGACCATGAACTCCTCGTCGCTGCCCTCGGTGGTGAGCAGTCCGGTGTCCCAGTTCCCGTCGGGGCGCAGGGTCGCGAGGAAGGTCCCGCCGCGGCTGTAGGCGGGGTCGGTGACGAGGTGGTCGAGCTTGTTGTCGCCCGGGTTGACCGGGCCGCCGTTGGGATAGGCCCAGGAGCGGCCGGCCACCCACTGGGTGGTCGAGGTGAAGTCGGCGGTGAAGGCGGGGGTACGGCGCGGGGCGAGCCCGGGCAGCCCTCCGCCGCCACCTCCGGGAGCGAGGCGGCGCGTCAGGCGCCGCAGCCATCCGAACGTTTCCGGTTCCATACGGGCGTTCTGCCCGCCCCCGAATGCCTCACACGGACTTTCTCACTCAGAGTAATCATATGATTGCGCCGCGGAAACGAAGGCGCGGATCAGCTCCGGGGACTTCACCCCGCGCTCGCTCTCGACCCCGCTGGAGACGTCCACGCCCCAGGCCCCGGTCGCGGCGACGGCCTCGCGCACGTTGCCCGGATTCAGCCCGCCGGCCAGCAGCCAGCGGCCCTCGGGGGCGGCGAATTCCGCGGAACCCCAGTTCCAGGGCTTGCCGGAGCCCGGGTCGGGCGCGTCGATCAGCAGCAGGTCCTCCCCGTACTCGCCGCAGCGCTCCACGTGCAGGGCGGTGGCCCGCAGCAGGGTCCGGCCGGGCGCGCGCAGGGCCTCGTAGTGCGCCGGCGGCTCCTCCCCGTGCAGCTGCACGCCGCGCACGCCGCTCTCCTCGGTGAACCGGCGCACCTCCTCGACGGACTGCCCCCGGAACACCCCGACGGTGAGCACCCCGGCGGGCACCCGCGCGGCCAGCTCACGCGCCGCACCGGCCCCGATGGTCCGGGGGCTGCCGGGCGCGAACACGAACCCGACGGCCCCGGCCCCCGCCTCCACGGCCACGTCGACGTCACGGGCGGTCTTGAGCCCGCAGATCTTCACGAAGAGATCGCTCATGCCCCAAGTCAACCAAAGCCCCCCGCCCGACGACGCCCCGTCTCGCCCCCCGGGCACGGACACCCGCGCGCCGCTAGCCTGGAACGGGGCTCACGCCCCGTGCACGGCACACCACGCCACGCGGAGGACGACGGTGACGACCATGATCGAGCGGGCCACACCGATAGAGCAGGCGGCACCACCGACGTTCGAAACACTCCTGCGCATGGTCGCGGAGATGGACACGCCAGACGGCTTCAAAGCCGAGCTCATCCGGGGGAAGATCATCGTGTCGCCGTTCTCGTCGCTGCGTTATCTGCGCAGCATGCGTGCGCTTCGTGAGCAGCTCAAGGTCCATGCTCCCGAAGGCCACATCACCGAGACCTCCCCGTTCCTCTTCCGGTTCCCTGCCGCAGAGCGGGCCTACGGCCCCGACCTGTTCGTCGCGGACGAGGCCGCCTTCGAGGACGATGGCCGTCACGCGGACAGTGCGGCCCTGTCCTTGGTCGCCGAGTTCACGTCCACCTCCACGAAAGACGTGGACTGGCACGAGAAGCTGGAGGTGTACGGCCAGGTGGTCCCCGTGTACCTGGTGGCCGACATGCAGGCGAAAGAGATCACCTGCTTCTCCGAACCCTCACCACATGGCTACCGGTCCCGCAGGACGGTGTCCTTCGGCGAGGAGCTGCACGTCCCCGAACCCTTCGACTGCACCGTCGACACCACCGGCTTCTAGAGGACCGGGAACGCCCGAGGGCGGCACCCCCCGTGTGGGGAGTGCCGCCCTCGGCCGAAGAACAGCCGATCAGCCAGGGGCCGATCAGAAGTCCATGTCACCGCCCGGCATGCCGCCGCCCGCGGGGGCACCGGCCTTCTCGGGCTTGTCGGCGATGACGGCCTCGGTGGTGAGGAAGAGGGCCGCGATCGACGCCGCGTTCTGCAGCGCGGAGCGGGTGACCTTCGCCGGGTCGATGATGCCCTCGGCGATCATGTCGACGTACTCGCCGGTGGCGGCGTTCAGACCGTGGCCGACGGCCAGGTTGCGCACCTTCTCGACGACGACGCCACCCTCAAGACCACCGTTGACGGCGATCTGCTTCAGCGGGGCCTCCAGCGCGAGCTTCACGGCGTTGGCGCCGGTCGCCTCGTCACCGGTGAGCTCCAGCTTCTCGAAGACCGAGGAGGCCTGCAGCAGGGCCACGCCACCGCCGGCGACGATGCCCTCCTCGACGGCCGCCTTCGCGTTGCGAACGGCGTCCTCGATGCGGTGCTTGCGCTCCTTGAGCTCGACCTCGGTCGCGGCGCCGGCCTTGATGACGGCCACGCCGCCGGCCAGCTTCGCGAGGCGCTCCTGGAGCTTCTCGCGGTCGTAGTCCGAGTCGGAGTTGTCGATCTCGGCGCGGATCTGGTTGACGCGGCCCTGGACCTGGTCGCTGTCACCGGAGCCGTCGACGATGGTGGTCTCGTCCTTGGTGATGACGACCTTGCGGGCGCGGCCGAGCAGGTCGAGACCGGCGTTCTCCAGCTTGAGGCCGACCTCCTCGGAGATGACCGTGCCGCCCGTGAGGATGGCGATGTCGCCGAGCATGGCCTTGCGGCGGTCGCCGAAGCCCGGGGCCTTGACGGCGACGGACTTGAAGGTGCCGCGGATCTTGTTGACGACCAGGGTCGACAGGGCCTCGCCCTCGACGTCCTCGGCGATGATCAGCAGCGGCTTGCCGGACTGCATGACCTTCTCCAGGAGCGGCAGCAGGTCCTTGACCGAGCCGATCTTGGAGTTGACGATCAGGATGTACGGGTCGTCCAGGGACGCCTCCATACGCTCCATGTCGGTGGCGAAGTAGGCCGAGATGTAGCCCTTGTCGAAGCGCATGCCCTCGGTGAGTTCGAGCTCCAGACCGAAGGTCTGCGACTCCTCGACGGTGATGACGCCTTCCTTGCCGACCTTGTCCATGGCCTCGGCGATGAGCTCGCCGATCTGGGTGTCGGCGGCGGAGATGGAGGCCGTGGAAGCGATCTGCTCCTTGGTCTCGACGTCCTTGGCCTGCGCGAGCAGGGCGGCGGAGACGGCCTCGACGGCCTTCTCGATACCGCGCTTGAGGGCCATCGGGTTGGCACCGGCGGCCACGTTGCGCAGACCCTCGCGGACGAGAGCCTGGGCGAGGACGGTGGCGGTGGTCGTACCGTCGCCGGCGACGTCGTCCGTCTTCTTGGCGACTTCCTTGACCAGCTCGGCGCCGATCTTCTCGTACGGGTCCTCGAGCTCGATCTCCTTGGCGATGGAGACGCCATCGTTGGTGATCGTGGGCGCGCCCCACTTCTTCTCAAGGACGACGTTGCGACCCTTGGGGCCAAGGGTGACCTTGACGGCGTCGGCGAGCTGGTTCATGCCACGCTCGAGACCGCGCCGGGCCTCCTCGTTGAACGCAATGATCTTGGCCATCTGAAGTGGTCCTCCCGGACAGGGGTGGATTGCTCCGGACCGCGCCCGCGCCCGCGACGGACGGCCTGCGGAGCCGGCGGTTCCTTCCCGCCGGACCCGTCGGGCCTCACCGACCCGGTCCTCGTCTTAGTAGCACTCTCACCTGGAGAGTGCTAACGCCAATGATTAGCACTCGACCCCCGCGAGTGCAAGCGGCTTGAGGCAACGCCGGGCTGCTTCCGGCCGGGCGCAAGGGGCGACGCACGAGGGGCCCGCATCCCGTGTCCAGGATGTGGGCCCCTCGTACGTCTGTTGCGTCGGTGGTCGATCGCGCTGGGTTTCAGCCGGCAGCAGCGAGCTTGACCATGTCCGCCTGCGGACCCTTCTGGCCCTGCGAGATCTCGAACTCGACCCGCTGACCCTCTTCAAGGGTGCGGTACCCGTCCATCTGGATGGCGCTGTAGTGGACGAACACATCCGCACCACCGTCGACCGCGATGAAGCCGTAGCCCTTCTCCGCGTTGAACCACTTGACGGTGCCCTGAGCCATGCCTAACTCCCCTATTACTGGCCCTTGCGCGGTACCGCACTTCGCGGTCCCGGGTCAGAACTTGCGCCGGAACGCCTCGACCGGGGCTGAATGTATCCGCACCGCTGCTGTCTGCAACAGGTCAATCCGACGAGAATTCTGGACACGCGGAAACATAGAAATAGAGTGAAAATTTGGCATATGGCAGGGCAACTCGGGCCAGACAATCTTCGCCAAAGCCCCAAAGGGCGCACGCATGTTGACTCAATGTCAACCCTCCCGAGGCCCGCTCATATGCGGCGGGCAAGAGCACCGGAGGGGACTTCCCCAACCCTACCGCGCCCAATCAAGCAGAATTGCCCCCTCCGCTTATTAGCGGAGGGGGCAATTCTACTTTTCGGGGTCTCAGCCGCCCGCGACGGCCGGAATGATCGAGACGCCGGCGCCGTCCGGCGTCGCCGCCTGCAGGCCGCCCTCGAAGCGCACGTCGTCGTCGTTGACGTAGACGTTCACGAAGCGGCGCAGCTTGCCCTGGTCGTCCAGGACGCGCGCGGCGATGCCCGGGTGGTTCTGCTCCAGGGACTGGATGACCTCGGCCAGGGTCGAGCCCTCGGCCGGGACCTCGGCGACGCCGCCGGTGTAGGTGCGCAGGATGGTGGGGATGCGGACGTTGACGCTCATGGCGCTACCGCCTTTCCGGGAGTCGTGGGAAGGGTCAGGCCAGGCCGGCGGCGCGGAACGCGTCCAGGCTCGGGCGGATGGTGGCGGTCTGCCCGCTGTCCGCGGCCACCGCCTCCAGGGTCTTGAGGCCGTCACCGGTGTTCAGGATCACGGTGGTCAGCGCCGGGTCGAGCTGCCCGTTCTCGATGAGCTTCTTCGTCACGCCGACGGTCACGCCGCCCGCGGTCTCGGCGAAGATGCCCTCGGTCTGCGCCAGGATCTTGATCGCCTCGACGACCTGGGTGTCGTTGACGTCCTCGACGTAGCCCCCGGTGCGGCGGGCGATGTCCAGGACGTACGGGCCGTCCGCCGGGTTGCCGATGGCGAGCGACTTGGCGATGGTGTCCGGCTTCTGCGGGCGGACCACGTCGTGGCCGGCCTTGAAGGCGGTGGAGACCGGGGAGCAGCCCTCGGCCTGGGCGCCGAAGATCTTGTACGGCTTGTCCTCGACCAGTCCGAGCTTGATCAGCTCCTGCAGACCCTTGTCGATCTTCGTCAGCTGGGAGCCGGACGCGATCGGGATGACGATCTGGTCGGGCAGCTGCCAGCCGAGCTGCTCGCAGATCTCGTACGCCAGGGTCTTGGAGCCCTCGCCGTAGTACGGGCGGAGGTTGACGTTGACGAAGCCCCAGCCCTCGCCCAGCGGGTCGCCGATGAGCTCGGAGCAGAAGCGGTTGACGTCGTCGTAGTTGCCCTCGATGCCGACGAGGTCGCCGCCGTAGACCCCGGCCATGACGACCTTGCCCTGCTCCAGGTCGTGCGGGATGAACACGCAGGAGCGGAAGCCGGCGCGGGCGGCCGCGGCGCCGACGGCGCCGGCCAGGTTGCCGGTGGAGGAGCAGGACAGGGTGGTGAAGCCGAAGGCGCGGGCCGCCTCGACGGCGATGGCCACGACGCGGTCCTTGAAGGAGTGCGTCGGGTTGCCGGAGTCGTCCTTGACGTACAGCTTGCCGGTGACACCCAGCTCCTTGGCCAGGTTCTGCGCGTCCACGAGCTTGGTGAAGCCGGGGTTCAGGCTGGGCTTGGAGGCCACGTCGGCGGGGACGGGCAGCAGCGGCGCGTAGCGCCAGATGTTGTTCGGGCCGGCCTCGATCGCGGCGCGCAGGGCCTCGGGGTCGCCGAGCGGGAGCTCGTAGGCGACTTCCAGCGGACCGAAACACTCGACGCACGCGAAGATCGGGCCGAGCTCGAAGCGGGTGCCGCACTCGCGACAGGAAAGGCCGGTGGCGGGTCCGAGGTCGACGGAACCGGGGGCGGTGGAGGTGGTGACGGTCTGTGCAGCCATGACGGCGAGGCCCTTTCTCCTCATCTTCCCCATGGCGCACTTCGCCATGAGACGGAATTGGCACCTTCCCTAGCCGGGGACCTCGCGGCGTGCGTGTCGAAAACGCATCGCGAGAACCGACTGGAGGGTTGCCGGGGCTTCAACGGGCCGTGTCCCTCTGCCCCTCTGGATGAGCGGTATGGCACCGGCACACGCGCTCTGTGGCGCGCCGGTGCGTTTGTGCGCGGGGACCCCGGCATGCCGTGGTCCTTCGCGTTGTTCAAGACTGTAACCGAAGGCCAGGGCGGTTGAGACAGCCGTCCGAACCGCGAGATGGATCACATATCGGCCGATATCTCCGAGGGCCGCCGAGGAAGCAGGGAGTGCTGAGGGTGCTGGATGAGGTGGAGCGCTGGCTGGCAGACCGCTCCTGGTCCGCCGCCGACCGACCGCTCGACCAGCTGCTCGACCGGAAACGGGCGGCCGGGACGACGGTCAGCGTGGTGCTGCCCGCGCTCGACGAGGAGGCCACGGTCGGGGAGATCGTCGGGGTGATCCGGCGCGATCTGATCGACGGCCTGCCGGTCCCCCTGGTCGACGAGCTGGTGGTGGTCGACTCCGGCTCCACCGACCGTACGGCGGAGGTGGCGGCCGCGGCCGGCGCCCGGGTCGTGCACCGGGACGCGATCCTGCCGCGGATCCCCGCGCTGCCCGGCAAGGGCGAGGTGCTGTGGCGTTCGCTGCTCGCCACCACCGGGGACGTGGTCTGCTTCGTCGACGCCGACCTGCGGGACTTCTCGGCGTCGTTCGTCTCCGGGATCGTCGGCCCGCTGCTGACCGATCCGCAGGTGCAGTTCGTCAAGGCCATGTACGACCGCCCGCTCGCGGACGCCCCCGGCCAGGGTGGACGGGTGACCGAGCTGGTCGCCCGCCCCCTTCTGAACCTGCACTGGCCGCAGCTGGCCGGCTTCGTTCAGCCGCTCGGCGGGGAGTACGCCGTACGGCGCTCCCTGCTGGAGCGGCTCCCCTTCCCCGTCGGCTACGGCGTGGAGCTGGGCCTGCTGGTGGACGCGCTGCACACGGTCGGGCTGGACGCGCTGGCCCAGGTCGACGTCGGGGTCCGGCTGCACCGGCACCAGGACGGGCGGGCGCTGGGCCGGATGGCCGCCGCGATCTACCGGACGGCGCAGGTCCGGCTCTCGCGCGCGCACCTCGTGCGGCCGGAGCTGACCCAGTTCGAGCGGGGGCCGGACGGGTTCGTTCCGCGCACCTACGCGGTGGACACCGAGGAGCGGCCGCCGATGGCCGAGATCAAGGAATACGCGGGCCGCCGCGTGGCTTGACGGCCGCCGGAGCGGCGCCGCACACGAGTTTGAGCCGGGGCGGCCCGGGCTAGGTTCGCCCCATGGCTTCTCAGGTACTCGTCGCGGCGAACCGCGGCCCGCTCTCCTACGCCCTCTCCGACGACGGCACGCTCAGCGCCCGGCGCGGCGGGGGCGGACTCGTCTCCGGCCTGTCGGCGGCCCTCGCGAAGCAGCCGGACGCCCTCTGGATCTGCGCGGCCCTCTCCGACGCCGACCGGGAGGCGGTGCGCCGGGGCACCTCCGAGCCGGGGGTGCGGATGCTGGACATCGACCCGGCCGTGTACGACGGCGCGTACAACGGCATCGCCAACTCGGTGCTCTGGTTCACCCACCACCACCTCTACGACGTCCCGCGCGAGCCGGTCTTCGACGCGGCGTTCCGGCGGCACTGGGACGCGTACGTCTCCTACAACCGGGCCTTCGCCGAGGCCCTGGCCGAGGAGGCCGCCGAGGGGGCCCGCGTCCTGGTGCAGGACTACCACCTGGCGCTGGTGCCGGGGCAGCTGCGGGAGCTGCGCCCCGACCTGCGGATCGCGCACTTCACGCACACGCCGTGGGCGTCGCAGGAGTTCATGGAGATGCTGCCCGAAGACATCCGCGGGCAGCTGGTGTGGGGGATGCTCGGCGCGGACCAGCTGGGCTTCCACGCCTGGCGCTGGTCGGTGAACTTCATCGTCGGATCCAACAGGGAAGACGCGACCGGCATCGCGGAGTCCTCCCTGCCCAGCGGGGTCCCCGAGCGCGGGGTGTGGCACTACAGGGCGGCCGCCGACGGGCGCGGCTTCGAGCGGAAGCGGTTCACCGAGGTCCGGCAGTACCCGCTGGGCGTGGACGCGGACGACCTGCGGGCGCTGGCGCACCGGCCGGTCGTGGACGACAGGCTGGCGGCGCTGCGGGCGGAGGTCGCGGGCCGCAGGACGATCGTGCGGGTGGACCGCACCGAGCTGTCGAAGAACATCCTGCGCGGGCTGCTGGCCTACCGGGAGCTGCTCGTGACGCACCCCGAGTGGCGGGAGCGGGTGGTGCACCTGGCCTCCGCGTACCCGTCGCGGCAGGACCTGGCGGTGTACCGCGCGTACACGGATGCGGTGCGGGAGCTGGCGGCGGAGATCAACGAGGAGTTCGGGACGGCGGACTGGCAGCCGGTGCTGGTGTCGGTCGAGGACGACTTCGCGCGTTCCCTGGCCGCGTACCGGATGGCGGACGTGGCGCTGGTGAACCCGGTGCGGGACGGCATGAACCTGGTCGCGAAGGAGATCCCGGTGGTCTCGGAGGAAGGCTGCGCGCTGGTGCTCTCGACCGGGGCGGGGGCGCACGAGGAGCTGAAGGGCGACGCGATCACCGTGAACCCGTACGACGTCACCGCGACGGCCGAGGCCCTGCACGAGGCGCTGTCGATGCCCCGGGAGGAGCGGGCGGAGCGGACGAAGCGGCTGGCCGCGGCGGCCACGGCGCTGCCCCCGGCGGCCTGGTTCGAGGCTCAGCTGGCGGCGCTGGCCGGGGCCTGAGCGGGGGCGGCCGCGCCCACGGGCCGCGGGCGCGGCCGGAGGCACAGGGCGAGGGCGCCGAGGAGGAATCCGTAGCAGGCGACCAGGCCGTGGCCGTTGGCCTGGGCGAACCAGAGGACGAGGCCGAGGACGGGCACCCCGGCGGAGAGCAGCAGCTCCTTGGCGCGGCCGGGGGCGGGGTGTCCGTCCTCGGCCGTGCCGGCGCGGGGTGCGCGCAGGGCGTGGTGCAGGAGTGCGGCGGCGAGGGTGGCGCCGAGGAAGTAGGTGGCGCCGGAGCTCCCGGCGAAGTTGCGGGGGTCGGCGCCGTGGTGGCCGCCAGCGCCGAGCAGGGCGTCGAGGTGCTCCGGCAGAAGGATCCCGGCGAGGAACAGGGCCAGGGTGCGCGCGGTGCCCCAGTACCGGTCGGCCAGCGCGGCGACGGCGGCGAGGGTGGCGATGTTCCAGGCGCCGCCGAGGAGGCCGCCGTTCTGCAGGAAGACGGCGGTGACCACGCGCCACCACCCGCTCCGGGCGGGGTCGTCGTCGAGCGCGTCCATGGCCCCGGACCAGCACAGCTGCGTGAGGACGCCGGCGAGGGCGAGGGCCGTCAGCACCACCGCCGCCCGGGGGACCGGGCGGCCGCGCAGGGTGTCCCGGCCGACGAGGTCGAGCCCTGCGTTGAACATCATCACCATCAGTGCCGCCGTGGTCGCGTTGAACACGATCGCGCCCATCGCCGCCACCCCCCTTCGGTCGTCGTGGGACGACAGTAGCGCTCCCGGCGGCCACTTTCAAACAGTGTTAGAAAATGGGCGTAGGCTGTCCCCGTGAAGCTGACGAAGGAACGCATCATCGACGCGGGCATGGCGGAGTTCGCCGAGTCCGGCTACCACGGCCTGTCCATGCGGCGCGTGGCCCAGCGGCTCGACGCGAAGGCGGGCAGCCTCTACTACCACGTGCCCAGCAAGGGCGTCCTGGTCCGGCTGATGGCGGACCGGGTGGCCCGGCAGGCCTACGACGCCGGCACCGCCGCCCTGGCCGCACTGGATCCCGGTGCGGGCTGGCGGGAACGGGTGGAGGCCCAGGCCCTGACGCTGCGCGCCGTCATCCGGCGCCACGCCGGGGGCGCGGTGATGTTCGCCGACAGTCCGAAGGTGCTCAGCGACGGGGCGCTGTCGGTGATGGAGCGACTGCTGGAGACCCTGCGCGCGGCGGGGGTGCCGGAGGGGGACTGCGCGGTGGGGGCCGACGCGCTGCTCAGCCACCTCACGGGCTTCGTGCTCCAGGAGCAGAGCGAGTCCCCGGAGGCTCCCGTCGGGCCCGAGGACGTCGCCGCGCTGCTGGAGCGCTTCCCGCTGACGGTGGCGGCGGCCTCGGCCCACGGGGAGGACGAGAAGTTCCTGCGCAGCGTGCGCCTGATCTGCGCGGGCCTCGCGACGCTGATCCCCTGATCCGTCGCGAGGGCCATGCGGACCGGGCGGGTCAGGCGGTGCGCAGGGCCCCGGCGAGGGTCGCGAGGAAGGCCGCCACGGCGCCCGGGCCGGGCAGGACGAGGTCGGCGCGGGCGGCGAGTTCCGGGACCTCCGCGGAGCCGCTGCACACCAGCAGCCCCGGCAGGCCGTCGGCCCGGCGCTTCTCGACCGCCGAGAACGCCGCGAGGTCCCCGAGGTCGTCCCCGGCGTACAGCACGGCCTCGGCCCGCCGCTCCTCCAGGAACTCCGTCAGGGCGACGCCCTTGTCCATGCCCGGCGGACGCAGCTCCAGCACCGCCCGGCCCGGCTCGACCATCAGCCCGTGGCGGGCGGCGAGCTCCGCGAGGGGTTCGCGCAGGGCGCTGAACGCCGCCTCCGGGTCCTCGGCCCGCCGGGTGTGGACGGCCAGCGCGCGGCCCTTCTCCTCGATCCAGGTCCCGCGCCACGCGCCGATCGCGTCGAGGAAGCCCGGCAGCTCGGCCCGTACGGCGGCCACTCCGGGGTGTTCGGCGGGGGCGTGCACGATGCCGGTGACGGCGTCCCAGCGTTCGGCCCCGTAGTGGCCCAGGACGACGAGGTGTTCCAGGCCGGGCACCCCGGCGAAGCCGCCGTAGCGGACGGCGACCCCCGCGGGGCGGCCGGTGACCACGGCGACGGCCGCGACCTGCGGGGCGAGCGCGGCGAGCGCCGGTACGGCGTCCGGGTGCGCGCGCGCCTGGTCCGGGTCGGGGACGATGTCGGCGAGGGTGCCGTCGAAGTCGAGGGCGACGACGGCGCTGCGGGGTGCGCGGAGGAGGGCTTCGAGTCCCTCGCGTCCGGCTGCGGTGGCGGGCACGGGCATCGGCAGGTCGTGCGGATGGCTCCCCATGCAGACGACCCTACCGGCGACGCCGGGACGCGCCCACCCCTTCGCGGACAGTCGCCTACCGCCGGGCCCGCTGGGCCTCGCGGATCCGCCGGAGCCGGTTGACGGTGCCCGGCGCGTGTTCGAGCGCCCGTGGATCGTCCATCAAGGCGTTGAGCAGCTGGTAGTAGCGCACGGGGGTCAGGCCGAGCCCTTCCCGTATCGCCCGCTCCTTGGCGCCGGGCCCGGGCCAGGTGCGGCCTTCGTACGCGAGCACGGCGGCCTCCGTGGCCGTCAGCCGCCCGTCGTCCGTCATACGGCCAGATTAACGCCGCCCGCCGACAGCGCCCCCGCGCGGCCGGGGAGGCCGACGGCGGGGGCGCTGAACGGCGTGCGGCGCCGGCTCAGTGGTCGCCGTCGGCCTTGCGGGCGCTCGTCGCGATGTTCTCCAGGACCTTCGCGGGCTGTCCGCCCGGCTGGACGACCTGTCCGATGTTCTGCTTGATGTCCTCGCTGACCCCGGCCCAGGACTTCTTGCCGACCGGGTAGAGGCGGGACGTCGGCAGGGCGGCCAGGAAGGTCTTCAGCTGGGCCGCCGAACCGCCCGTGCTCGCGTCCATGGCCCGGTAGCCGCTGGTGGTGACGGGCAGCAGGTCGTACGTGTTGGTGAAGGCGGTCACGTTCTTCGCCGAGTACAGGAGGTCCAGGAACTTCCCGGCCTCCTTCCTGTGGCCGTTCTTGAAGGCCATCACCCAGTCCGCGACGCCCATCGCGGAGTGGTCGGCGCCGTCGGCGGTCGGCATCGGGACCATGCCGAACTTCACGCCCTTGCCCGCGGCCTGCTTGATCAGGGTGGGGTGGCCGTTGAGCATGCCCACCTCGCCGCGGGTGAAGGCGTCGAAAGCGGCCTGGCGGTCCAGCTTGCCGGGCTCGACCGGGCCGGTCAGGCCCTGTCCGACCATCTTGTCGCGCAGGAACTCGAAGGACTTCACGTTCTCCGGGGAGTCGATCGCGTACGCCTCCTCGTTGTCGGTGTAGCCGCCGCCGCCCGCGAGCATCCACATCATCGACTCGGCCTGCGCCTCCTCGCGGCCCAGCGGCAGCGCGAAGGGGGTGGGCACGCCCGCGCCCTTGAGCTTCTTGGCGGCGGCCTCCAGGTCGGCCCAGCTCTTGGGCTGCCAGGGGGCCGAGCCGTCCTTGGGGATCACCCCGGCGTCGCCGAGCAGCTTGGTGTTGTAGAAGAGCAGCCGGGTGCTGGCCACGAAGGGCATGCCGTACTGGACCCGCTTGACCTTGCCCGCGTCGGCGAGCGGGGCGAGGAAGTCGGCCTCGGTGTTGACGGAGAGCAGCTCGTCGGCGGTGTAGAGCTTGCCGGCCTCGGCGTAGTCGGCGTAGGCGCCGATCTGCGCGATGTCGGGGGCCTTGCCCGCCTTGACCATCTCGGCGACCTTGGCGTCGACCTCCGACCAGGAGTAGACGCTGACCTCGACGTGCACGCCGGGGTTGTCCTTCTCGAAGGAGGAGGCGAGGCCCTTCCAGTAGGTCGCGGAGGAGTTCTGCGGATTGTCGCCGTAGTCGGCCGCCACGACCCGCAGGGTCACCTCGTTGTCCCCGCTGAGACCCGACACGGTTCCACAGCCCGTCAGCGTCGCCGTCAGGCACAGTGCGGCCCCGGTAGCGGCCAGGCTCAGGTAACGGCCCTTCACGGTTCTCGATCCACCCCTTTTTGTACGTACGATTCGACGTAAGGTCTACACCACTTTGGCGGCTCCTCCACATCCGGAACGGCGTGGCGCCCGGACTGTGTCCGGACCGTATCCGGACCAAGGTCCCGAATTTGTATGGCAGCTCAACAATCCCCTCCAATGGACTAGACCTTTCCCTCCCGAGCACGCGAGACTGTCTCCTGTGAAACCCGTGAAACACGTCATCGCCCTCGATGTGGGCGGCACCGGGATGAAGGCCGCCCTCATCGCCCGGGACGGCAACCTGCTGCACGAGGTGCGCCGCGCCACCGGCCGCGAGCGGGGCCCCGAAGCCGTCGTCGAGACGATCCTGGACTTCGCCGCCGAGCTGCTGCGCCTGGGCGCCGAACGCTTCGGCACGACCGCCTCCGCCGCCGGAGTGGCCGTCCCCGGCATCGTCGACGCCGAACGGGGCACCGCCGTCTACGCCGCCAACCTCGGCTGGCGCGACGTCCCGCTGCGCGCGCTCCTCGGCGCCCGCCTCGGCGGCCTCCCCGTCGCCCTCGGCCACGACGTGCGCACCGGCGGGCTCGCCGAGGGCCGCATCGGCGCGGGCCGGGGCACCGACCGCTTCCTGTTCGTCCCGCTCGGCACCGGCATCGCCGGCGCCATCGGCATCGCCGGCCGCATCGAGGCCGGCGCCCACGGCTACGCGGGCGAGATCGGCCACATCGTCGTCCGCCCCGGCGGTCCCGCCTGCGGCTGCGGCCAGCACGGCTGCCTGGAGACCCTGGCCTCCGCCTCCGCCGTCTCCCGCGCCTGGGCCGCCGCCTCCGGCGACCCGGGGGCCGACGCCGCCGACTGCGCCAAGGCCGTCGAATCCGGCGACACGCGGGCCCGCGAGGTCTGGCTCACCGCCATCGGCGCCCTCGCCGACGGCCTGGTCACCGCGATCACCCTGCTGGACCCGAGCAGGGTGATCATCGGTGGCGGGCTGGCCGAGGCGGGGGAAACCTTGTTCACACCACTACGGGCGGCCGTCGAGGAGCGCGTGACGTTCCAGCGGCTGCCCGAGATCGTTCCGGCGGCCCTCGGGGACACCGCCGGATGCCTGGGCGCAGGGCTGCTCGCCTGGGACCTACTCGCCACGGAGGTACCTGCCTGATGTCCGGAAGCGCACACAGCACCGTTCTCTCCGGCGCCAGGGTGGTGCTGCCCACCGGGACCGTCGCGGGAGGCCGGGTCATCGTCGAGCGCGACCGCATCGCGGGCAGCGCCCACGAGGGCGCCGAGATCGTCGACCTCTCCGGACACTGGATCGTCCCCGGCTTCGTGGACGTGCACAACCACGGCGGCGGCGGGGCCTCCTTCACCTCCGGCACCGCCGAGGAGGTCCTGCGGGGCGTACGCACCCACCGCGAGCACGGCACCACCACCCTCGTCGCCTCCACCGTCACCGGCGACCTCGACGAACTGGCCCGGCGCGCCGCCCTGCTCGCCGAACTCACCCAGCAGGGCGAGATCGCCGGCGTCCACTTCGAGGGCCCCTTCATCAACCCCTGCCGCAAGGGCGCGCACAAGGCCGACCTGCTCCGCGACCCCGACCCGGCCGAGGTCCGCAAGCTGGTCGACGCCGCGCACGGCACCGCCCGGATGTTCACCCTCGCCACCGAACTGCCGGGCGGACTGGACTCCGTACGGCTGCTGGCCGAGCACGGGGTCATCGCCGCGATCGGCCACACGGACTCCACGTACGACCAGACCCGCCAGGCCATCGACGCCGGCGCCACCGTCGCCACCCACCTCTACAACGCGATGCCCGGCCTGGAACACCGCGCCCCCGGGCCGATCGCCGCCCTGCTGGAGGACGAGCGGGTCACCGTCGAGCTGATCAACGACGGCACCCACCTGCACCCGGCCATGCTGGAGCTGGCCTTCCACCACGCCGGCGCCCACCGCGTGGCGCTGATCACCGACGCCATGGACGCGGCCGGCTTCGGCGACGGCACCTACCACCTCGGCCCGCTGGAGGTCGAGGTCAAGGACGGCGTCGCCCGCCTCGTGGAGGGCGGCTCCATCGCGGGCTCCACCCTGACCCTGGACACCGCCTTCAAGCGGTCGGTGACGGTCGACAGGCTCCCCGTGGAATCCGTGGTCCAGGCGATCTCGGCCAACCCCGCCAAGCTCCTCGGCCGCTACGACGAGGTCGGCTCGCTGGAACCGGGCAAGTACGCCGACCTGGTCGTCCTCGACGCCGCGTTCGACCTCAAGGGCGTCATGCGGCGCGGCGAATGGATCGTCAGCCCGCTGTCCTGAGCGGCCTTTCGGCGGTACGGAGCGCGGCGGCGGGCCCTCGGACTGGGCCCGCCGCCCGCTATTTGGCATGATCCCGGCATTCACCGAGACCGGGGCTGACCATGATCCTCACCGTGACGCTCAACACCGCACTCGACGTCACCCACCGGGTGCCGCGACTGCTCCCGCACGCCTCCCACCGGGTCACCGGCGTCGCCGAACGACCGGGCGGCAAGGGCCTGAACGTGGCCCGCGTGCTCGGCGCGCTCGGCCACCCGGTGACGGCGACGGGCTTCGCGGGCGGACCGGCCGGCACGCTCGTGCGCGAGCTGCTCGCCGACTGCCCCGGCGTCACCGACGCCCTCGTCCCCTGCGCGGGCACCACCCGGCGCACCCTGGCCGTCGTCGACGAAACCACCGGCGACACCACGCAGTTCAACGAACCCGGCCCGCAGATCACCGCCGGGGAATGGTCCGCCTTCCTGGCCCGCTACGCCGAACTCGTCTCCGGGGCCCGCGCGGTGGCCCTGTGCGGCAGCCTCCCCCCGGGCGTCCCCGTCGGCGCCTACGCGACCCTCGTGCGCACGGCCCGCACGGCCGGCGTCCCCGTCCTGCTGGACACCAGCGGCGAAGCCCTGCGCCGCGGCGTCGCCGCCCGGCCGGAGATCATCAAGCCCAACTCCGCCGAACTGGCCGAGCTGACCGGCTCCCGCGAGCCGCTCCCCGCCACCCGCGACGCCCGCCGCCGGGGCGCCCACGCGGTGGTCACCTCCCTGGGCCCCGGCGGGCTCCTCGCCGCCACCCCCGACGGCACCTGGCAGGCCGCCCCGCCCCGCGCCCTGTCCGGCAACCCCACCGGCGCGGGCGACTCCGCAGTGGCGGGCCTGCTCTCCGCGCTGGCGGAGGGCCTGGACTGGCCGGCCCGGCTCACCCGCGCGGTGGCCCTCTCGGCGGCCACCGTCCACGCCCCGACGGCGGGAGAGTTCGACCCCCGCACCTACGAGGAGGTACGGGGGTCGGTGAAGGTCACGCCGCTCTAAGGGCGGGCGCCGGGCGGGCCTCAGGCGGGCGCCGGGCGGGCGTCAGCCCTTGGTGTGCCCCTGACCCAGCCTCAGCTGGTCGAAGATGACGTCGCACTGGTTGCCGGCCTCGCACGAGATCCTCATCGCGTTCGACCCCTTCTTCAGGGTTATCCACGCGAACGTGCGGGTCCAGCCCTTGTCCCACGCCCCCGCGTCGGCTTTCGCGAAGTTCGCCAGGTTCAGGGACTGGTTCGGGCTCTGCCCGTTGACCGTGAGGGTCGTCTTCGCATCCTTGCCGGGCACCGCGTAGTTCACGAACAGCGTGTAGTCACCGGCCTCGGGGACGTCGACCGTCCAGGTCAGCGCGGCACCCGGGGTGTTGAAGTTGCCGACGTACTGGCCGCCCGAACTCTTCGACCCCTGCACCGTGCTCTGCAGCACCGCACCACCGGTGAGCGCCATGCCCGCACCGGCGGCCTCGCCCTTCGGCAGCGGGCTCTGGGAGGGCTCCGGGGAGCCGCTCGGATCGGTGGCACCCGGGTTCTGCTGGGGGGCCGACGGCTTCGGGGACTGGGACGACGCCTGGTTGGCGCCCTTCTTGTCCTCGCCCTTCTTGCCGAAGATCACCGCCGCGCTGATGCCGACCGCGACCGCCGCGACCACCGCCACCGCCGCGATCAGCAGGCCCTTGCGGCTGGAACCGCCGCCCCCGCCGTGACCGCCGCGGCCGCCGGGGAGGGGGGCCTGCTGGGTGTGCTGCTGCTGCGCCGGGACGCCGTAGCCACCCGCCTGGAGCGCCTCGGGAGCCTGGTACTGGGCCTGGTAGGCCGGGGCCTGCTGCTGCGGCGGCACCGCGCCGCGCTGGCCGCCGTAGGTCCGCTCGCCGACCGTGCGCACCTGGTTGTACGAGGTACGGGGGACGCCGGGCTGCGCGCCGGGCGGGCCGCCGACCGCGGGGCCGGGGTAGCCGTATCCGCCGCCCTGACCGGGCGGGGTGGCTCCGGCGGCCTGGCCGTCCGCGTAGAGGTAGCCGAACGGGTCGTCGTCCTCGGGCTGGTTCGCCCCACCGTGCGGGCCGTTGTGCGCGGGCGTCGTCATCGCAGGTCACTCCTTTCGACCCACGGGAGCCTACCCCGAACACGTGCGCCCACGGGCAGCCGATCAGACTACCCGGCCCGCCGGTGTGCCTTGGAACGGGACCTTTTCTCGATGTACATCCGCTGGTCGGCGGAGCGCAGCACCTCGTCCGCCGACATCCCGCAGCTGGCCCAGCCGATCCCGAAACTCGCCCCGACGCGGACCGCCCGGCCGTCCACCCGGATCGGCGGGATGATCGCGTTGCGCAGCCGTACGGCGAGGTCGGCGGCGTCCGCGGCGCCCAGTCCGTCGGCGAGGACGACGAACTCGTCACCCCCGAGCCGGGCGACGGTGTCACCGTCCCTGACGCACGTCGTCAGCCGCCGGGCGACCTCGATCAGGACCGCGTCGCCCGTGTGGTGACCGAACCGGTCGTTGATCGACTTGAAACCGTCGAGGTCGCAGAAGAGGACGGCGAGCCCCTTCGTCCCGTCGTCGACGTCCGTGGCGGGCGCCACGATGTGCACGTGGTGGTCGTACGGGCCGTCCGCGTGCGACGTGAAGGCCCCGGAGAACTCGAACGGGTCCGTCCCCGGCGCCGCCCCGGAACCGGCCGCGGCCCCCGTCCCGGCACCGGCACCGGCACCGGCACCGGCACCGGCGGCCGGATAGCCGTAGTCGGAACCGTCGTGGCCGTCGGGGCGAAACCCGTGCTCGCCCGCACCACCCGCCTCGGGGCGCGTCTCGAAGGCCGCGTCGAGCGCCTCCACGGCGGTGGCCCGCACCGACTGGGGCCGCCGGCACAGCCGGGCGCCGAGCCGGGAGCGCAGCTCGGCGCTGTTGGGCAGGCCGGTGAGGGAGTCGTGGCTGGCGCGGTGCGCGAGCTGGAGCTCGTGCCGCTTGCGCTCCTCGATGTCCTCGACGTGCGTGAGCAGGAAGCGGGGGCCGTCGGCGGCGTCCGCGACGACGGAGTTGCGCAGCGAGACCCACACGTACGTGCCGTCGCGCCGCCCGAGGCGCAGCTCGGCGCGGCCGCCCTCGGCGGAGGTGCGCAACAGGGTGCCGATGTCCTCGGGGTGGACCAGGTCGGAGAAGGAGTAGCGGCGCAGGACGGAGGCGGGCCGGCCGAGCAGGCGGCACAGGGCGTCGTTGGTGCGCAGCAGCCGACCGTGCTGGTCGCCGCCCATCTCGGCGATGGCCATGCCGCTGGGCGCGTACTCGAAGGCCTGGCGGAACGACTCTTCGCTGGCGCGCAGCGCCTGCTGCTCGCGTTCCAGCCGGACCAGGGCCCGCTGCATGTTCGCCCGCAGCCGTGCGTTGCTGATCGCAATCGCGGCTTGGAAGGCGTACATCTGGAGCGCTTCGCGCCCCCACGCGCCGGGGCGGCGCCCGTTGCGCGGTCTGTCCACCGAGATGACACCCAGAAGTTCCCCGCCGGTCGCATACATCGGGGCGTACAGCCGGTCCTCGGGGTGCCACTCGTCCTCGAAGCGGGGGTCGGGGCCGTCGGTGTGCCACTGGGGGACGTCGTCCTCGATCAGGACCCAGCCCTCGGTGTGCGGGATGAAGCGCAGCCCGTCCCAGTCCTCGCCCATGGCCAGGCGGCGCTCCCAGGACGGCCGGGAACCGACGCGGCCGGTGATCAGGGCCTCGGCGGCCGGGTCGCCGGCGAAGGCGGCGACGACGAGATCCCCGTCAGGGCGTACGAGATTGACGCAGGCGAGCTCGTAGCCGAGGCCGCGCACGATGCCGTCCACGACGGTCTGCAGAGTGTCCGCCAGGCTGCGGGCCGTGTTGAGTTCGGCCACCACCTGGTGCAGCTGCCGCAGGGTCGCAAGACGGACGTACGGCTCCGACTCGGTCTCCATTGCTCGCTCTCCCCGAGACCTCGACAGCAACTCCAGGTTTGTCATCGGCGTTTCGTTGCGGTGTCCCGTCCACTGAATCACAGTGAGCTGTGCGGCAGGTACACAGGGTCAACAAATCTTGCCCTCTGTGACTCAAGTCACATGAGATGAATATCCGCGCACTCCGGGCGCGTTGGCGAGTGGGAGCGCTCCCCCTCCTTTTCGTGAGCAAACGATACGCCCGGGCCTAGGCCGCGGGGCGGGGACGCGGCTCGGACCAGCGCCCGATGTGCGCCGCACGGCGGCGGGACTAGCGTTCGGGTCGTGCCGAAGACGACCCCTGTGCCCGTACCGACCGTATCGACCGTACCGATCGCGCCGAGCCCGCCGCCCCCTCCGACCCCGGTCGCGCCCGAACCGTCCGCCACCCCTCATCCTGAGGGAGTGAGCAACGACGAGTTCCGGGCGGCCATGTCCCGGCTGGCGGCGGGCGTGTGCCTGATCACCGCGCACGAGCCCCCTTCGACCGCCGACGGGCCGCGCGGGGAGGACGTCGGCATGACGGCCACCGCGTTCATGTCGGTCTCCCTGGACCCGCCGCTGGTGCTGGTGAGCCTGCGCGAGGGCTCCCGGATGGACGACCTGCTGGCGGAGCAGCCGCTGTGGGCGGTGTCGGTCCTCGCGGACGGCCAGCTCCAGGTGGCGGGGCGCTTCGCCATGAAGAACCGGATCAGCGACCGGCTGCTGTTCGAGGGCCTGCCCACGGTACGGGGGGCGGTCAGCGGGGCGCTGCTGCTGTCGGGGGCGCTGGCCACGCTGGAGTGCCGCACGGAGTCCCGCGTCGAGGCGGGCGACCACACCCTGGTCATCGGCCGCGTCCTGACCGCCACCCTCCCGACCCCGGACGCACCACCGCTGACGTACTTCCGTGGCCGCTACCGCCACTTGGCGCCATAGCCCTGGCCGGCGACATCCAGCCCCGCCGGCGATTGAGGCGCGGGGTCCGGGGCGGCGCCCCAGGATCCTTCAGCCCCGCCGGCGATTGAGGCGCCGGGGCCGGGGCCGGGGCCCGGTTACCAGTCGCGGCCCGTGCGGCCTCGCTTCGTTTCGGCGCGGGCCTTCTTCTCCCGCAGGCGCCGCTCGTTGATCCCCCGCGGAATCTTCGTGGCGCGCCGCGCCTTCGGCGGCGGCGCCGTGGCCTCCGCCAGCAGCGCGGCCAGCCGGACCAGCGCCATCTCCCGGTTGCGGAACTGCGAGCGGTGCTCGGAGGCCCGTACCGTCACCACCCCGTCCACCAGCCGGGACGCCAGCCGTTCCAGCGCCCGTTCCTTCCACACGTCCGGCAGCGCCTTGGTCGCCGCCACGTCGAAGAGCAGCTCCACCCGCGAGTCCGAGGTGTTGACGTGCTGGCCGCCCGGCCCCGAGGAACGCGAGAAGCGCCAGGCGAGCTCCGCCTCGGGGAGCACGACCGAACCGCGGATGACATAGGGACCAGGCATGCCCCTATGATCGGCCCCCGCCACGGCCCCCGTCACCCCGATTTCGGGGCGCGCCGGGCGGTTCGGAACCTACCGGACCCCTCCCGGCGTTATGAAGGACAGCAGTACCGTGGCCACGACCACTGAGCGCGGTCATGTGACGAGGAAGGGACACCAGTCAAAATGGCAGTAAGCCTGTCCAAGGGCGGCAACGTTTCGCTCACGAAGGAGGCCCCCGGCCTCAGCGCCGTCACGGTCGGCCTCGGCTGGGACGTCCGTACGACGACCGGTGTCGACTTCGACCTCGACGCCTCGGCCATCGCGGTCAACGCGACCGGCAAGGTCGTCTCCGACGGTCACTTCGTGTTCTTCAACAACAAGTCCACCCCGGACCAGACCATCGTGCACACCGGCGACAACCGCACCGGCGAGGGCTCCGGCGACGACGAGTCCATCAACGTCAACCTGGCCGGCCTGTCCGCCGACGTGGACAAGATCGTCTTCCCGGTCTCGATCTACGACGCCGAGTCCCGCAGCCAGAACTTCGGCCAGGTCCGCAACGCCTACATCCGCGTCGTGAACCAGGCCGGCGGCGCCGAGATCGCCCGCTACGACCTCTCCGAGGACGCCGCCACCGAGACCGCCATGGTCTTCGGCGAGCTCTACCGCAACGGCGCCGAGTGGAAGTTCCGCGCGGTCGGCCAGGGCTACGCCTCCGGCCTCACCGGCATCGCCCAGGACTTCGGCGTCAACGTCTGATCCGGGTCCGGGCTGCCGAAACCCCCTGCCCCCGACCCGGGGCGGGGGGTTTCGCTACCGTTCCAGGGGTGATCCTGCAACCGCTCGTGCCCGTGGACGGCGCCCTGCCCGGCCCGGCGCTCACCGAGATCGCCGCGCTCTACGCGACGAACCGCGCGTTCTTCGAACTGAGCGGCGACTTCCCCGACCCCGCCCGCATCACCGTGGAGCAGGTCGCCACCGCGCTCGCCGACGAACTCGCCGTCGACAGCGCCGAGGTGCTCCTGGCCCGCTCCGCGGGCCGGCTCGTCGGCCTCGCCGTCACCCTCGCCCACCACCCCGACCCGGCCTCCGGGGACCCGGACCCGTGGATCGGCCTGCTCCTCATCGACTCCACCGCTCACCGCGAGGGCCACGGCCGCACGGTGGCCGGGCTGATCGAGGACCGCTTCCGCACCGCCGGGCGCGCGGGCGTACGGCTCGCCGTACTGGAGGACAACGCCGCCGGCCTCGCCTTCTGGCAGGCCCAGGGCTACACCCTCCTGCGCCGCGCCAAGGACCGTGACCGGGGGCGTCCGGTCCGGGTGATGCGCAAGGAACTCTGAGTCCCGTCGCCTTCAGGGGGCCGTGGGACGGTCCTCGCCGTAGAGCCAGACGTCCCACACCTTCTTCAGGTCGTGGCCCGTGCGCCGCTGCGCGTACGCCGTGAAGTCGGCCGTGCTCGCGTTCCCGTGCCGGTGGTCGGCGGCCCAGCCGCGCAGCAGGCCGAAGAACGCCGGGTCCCCGACCTCCTGGCGGATCCGGTGGAGCACCATCGCGCCCCGGTAGTACACCGGATCGTCGGAGATGTGCTCCGGTCCCGGCGGGGAGGCCGGCGGGAAGGCCGCCCAGTCGCCGTCCGCGTGCGGGTCGACCGAGGTGTCGCCGGCCAGGAAGGCGTCGAAGCGCCGCTGCGCGCTCACCCCGCCGTGCTCCTCCGACCACAGCCACTCCGCGTACGTGGCGAAGCCCTCGTTGAGCCACATGTCCTTCCAGGACTTCGGCGACACCGAGTCCCCGAACCACTGGTGCGCCAGCTCGTGCAGGACCAGTTCCTCGTCGGGGGCGCCCGAGTAGACGGGCTTCGTCTGCGTCTCCAGCGCGTAGGTGAGGGTCTGCGCCGGCATCACGATCGAGCCGACGCTGCCGAAGGGGTAGGGGCCGAACTTCTCGGTCCCCCAGTCCACGATCTGCGGCAGCCGCCCCAGCGCGGCCTCGCTGCCCGCCGCCTCGCCGGGCGCGACCGCGTCGTAGACCGGGACGCCCGAGGGGGTCCGGCCCGTCGTCACCTTGAACCGGCCGATGGCGACGGTCGCCAGGTAGCTCGCCATCGGCTCGGGGCTGTGCCACGCGAACTCGGTCTGCCCGTCCGCCACTTCCTTGCGGGAGCGCAGCTCGCCGTTGGAGACGGCCTCGTAGCCGTGCGGGACGGTGACGGTGATGTCGTACGTGGCCTTGTCGCTGGGGTGGTGGTTGCCGGGGAACCAGCCCATCGAGCCCACGGGCTCACCGACGGCCACGGCGCCGTCCCCGCCCGCGATCCAGCCCTCCTTGGAGCCGTCCGGGTCGACCACGGGCTTGGGGCGGCCGCCGTAGTCGATCTCCGTACGGAAGACCTCGCCCTTCTTCAGGTCCTTGGCCGGGCGGACCGTCAGCTCGTTGCCGGTCCGGTTGTAACGGGCTCCGGTCCCCTGGACGTCCACGCTCTCGACCTTGAGGCCGCTCAGGTCCAGGTTGAAGGAGCTGAGGCCCTGTTCGGCGCGGGCGGTGATGACGGCGGTGGCGTGCAGCAGGCCGTCGGCGGGGTCGTAGGCGAGGTCGAGGTCGTAGTGCTCGACCTGGTAGCCGCCGTTGCCTGCGCGGGGGAAGTACGGATCGCGCAGCCCGGACGCGCCGGGCCGCCCCTGCACGGTGGCGCCCGTACATCCCGTGGCCAGGACGGCGAGGGAGAGGAGGGCGGCGACCGCGGGGGCGGCGAGGCGGGTGAGGCCGGTGCGGCCGGGGAGTGCGGGGTGTTCCACGGGTTCGATCCTAAGCGGGCGCCCCGGACGGGGGGCGGGGCCGCGGTCGGACCCCGGCGGAGCCACCCGGCCGCCGGTCCCTGCCTGTCACCGGTGCCTACTTGTCGCCGAGGGCGTCGGCGCCGGCCTTGGCGAACTTCTCGTCCAGGTCGCCGCTCGGGGCGCCGGCCACGCCGATGCCCGCGACCGGGGCGCCGTTGGCCTGCACCGGGCTGCCGCCGGCGAGGAAGAGGGTGCCGGGGATGTCCTTCAGGTTCGGGGTCTGGGCGAGGCGGCCCGCGAGCACCGAGGTCGGGGCGTTCCAGGACACGGCGGTGAAGGCCTTGCGCTGCGCCGACTCGTACGACTGCGGGCCCGCGCCGTCGCCGCGCAGGGTGACGACGGTGTTGCCGTTGCGGTCCACCACCGCGACCGTCACCTTCTGGTTCTCCTTCTCGGCCGCGCGGAGCGCGGCCTGGGCGGCGCGGGTGGCGGCGTCGACGGTGAGGTGGGTGGAGGTGGTGAAGTTCCGGTCGTCGTCCTTCTTGGCCGCGGCCTGGACGGGGGCGGGGGTGGCGCTCGCGCTGACGGCGCCGAACGTCCCGGCGCCGAGGGCGACGGCGAGGGCGGTACCGGTGAGGACGCGGGTGCGGGTGTTCATGGCTGCTGCTCCTGGTGGTCGTCTGCTCGACTGGCTGCTCCAAGCCTCCGCCGGAACCGGCCCCGGTCCCGTCGCCGTACCGGCTCGCGGCGAGGAGCGCACCGGTTGAGGCGGGGGTCATCCGATCGGTCGATGCGGGGGCCCTGGCCGGGCGGTTCTCCTGGGGGGGCGGCGTCGGGGCGGCCGGGGTCGGGTGGCCGGCGTCGGGTGGGGGCGGCGGCAAAATGGATACCGTCCTTCCAGCACCAGGAGCCCCACCGTGCGCAACCCCCCGCGGCCGCACCTCACCGCCTCCGACGACACCCGCGGCCTGGCCACCGTCATGCACGCCGCGTTCTTCCTGCTCCTCGGCGCCTCGGTGGCCCGCTTCCTGCTCCGGCACCCCGGCGAGCCCCGTACCCCCTGGGTCATCGCCCTCAGCATCGCGCTGGCCCTGCTCTACGTCCTCGGGCCCGCCGTCGGCGCCACCCGTACGCTGCCCGCCACCGCGCCCCCGACCCCCCTGCGACGCCGGCTGTGGCTCGGGCTGGTGGTGGCCACCTGGGTGGTGCTCGTCGTCCTCGCGCCGAGCTTCGCCTGGTGCGCCGTCCCCCTCTTCTTCACCGCCCTGCGCACCCTGCCCCCGCGCGCCGCCGTGGTCCTCGTGGCCCTGCTCACCGTCTTCGTCGTCGCGGCCCAGCTCAGGCTCTCCACCGCCTTCGACCCGAACCTCCTGGTCGCCCCGCCCGCCGTCGCCGCCCTCGCCACCGCCGTCTTCGTCCACATGGAGCGCCAGGCGCAGGAACAGCGCGCGCTGATCGACGACCTCATCCGGACCCGGCGGGAGCTCGCCGCCACCGAGCGCCGCGAAGGCACCCTGGCCGAGCGGCAGCGGCTGTCGATGGAGATCCACGACACCCTGGCCCAGCACCTGTCGAGCCAGCAGATGCTGCTCCAGGCGGCGGACCGCACCTGGGAGAGCGACCCGGGCACCGCCCGCGCGCACGTCCGTACCGCAACGGACATCACCGCGCGCGGCCTGGCCGAGGCGCGCAGGCTCGTCCACGACCTGGCTCCGCCCGAGCTGGAGAACGGCGCCGGCCTGGCCGAGGCCCTGCGCGCGCTGGACGCGGGGCCGGGCATCGAGGTTCGCTTCCACCTGGAGGGTGCCCCCGTACCGCTCCCGGACCGCGCCGAATCGGCCCTCCTGCGCATCGCGCAGGGGGCCCTGGCCAACGTCCGCGAGCACGCGGGCGCCCGTACGGCGGCCCTGACCCTGAGCTTCCTCGGCGACCAGGTCGTCCTGGACATCGCGGACGACGGCGCCGGCTTCGCCGAGACCCGTTCGGCCTCCGGCCGCGGCCACGGCCTCCCGGCGATGCGCGCCCGGGTGCGGCAGCTGGGCGGAACCCTGACGATCGAATCCACCCCGGGCGAGGGCACCGTCCTCTCGGCCGTGATCCCCCTGGAGCCCACCCGATGACGACGATCCTCCTCTGCGACGACCACGTGGTGGTCCGGGCCGGCCTGCTCGCGCTGCTGGGCAGCGAGCCGGACATCGAGGTGCTGGGTGAGGCGGGCAGTGGTGAGGAGGCGGTCGCGCTGGCCGCGAAGCTCCGCCCGGACGTGGTCCTGATGGACCTCCAGCTTGGCGAGGGCATCGACGGCGTGGAAGCCACCCGACGCATCACGGCCCTCCCGCAGCCGCCGCACGTACTGGTCCTGACCACGTACGACACCGACGCGGACATCACGCGGGCCATCGGCGCGGGCGCGACGGGCTACCTCCTGAAGGCGGAACGCCCCGAGGAGCTCTTCGCCGCCATCCACTCGGCGGCGGCGGGCCGCACCACCCTGTCCGCGCCCGTCGCCAGCCGCGTCATGGCCCACATGCGGGGCACCCGCCCGACGCTCACGGACCGCGAACTGGACATCCTGGGCCAGCTGGCCCGCGGCCTCGGGAACCGGGACATCGCCCGCGCCCTGTTCATCAGCGAAGCGACGGTCAAGACCCACCTGGGCCGCATCTACGACAAGCTCGGCGTCGACACCCGCGCGGGCGCGGTCTCGGTCGCCAAGGAACAGCGCCTCCTGCCGTCCTGACGGGATCCGGACAGGAGGGCCCGGTCTTCGGACAACCCGGCCCGGGTTCGCGTCGCAGACCTGCCGGACCCGCTCCCTCCGATGGCACGCTCACTCGCGCCACCCCCACCCGCGAAGGAGCTCCCGTGCCCCACCCCACGCCCTCCCGCCGCGCCCGCCTCGCGACCGCCGTCCTCCTCGGCGCAGCCGTCGCCCTCACCACCGGCACGGCGACCGCGAGCACCACACCCACGACAGCCCCCGGCACCGGAACCGGCACCGGCACCGGCACCGGCACCGGCACCGGCACCGGCACCGGCCAGTACTCCGGCACCGTCCCCCTCGGCACCACCCCCTCCGGCACCACCCACCAGCTCCGCGACCCCTCCCGCGGCAACCAGCGCACCCTCGACGCCCTCAACCAGACCTCCGGCCCCGGCGTGCTGTTCACCGACGCCGACGACGTCTGGGGCACCGGCCTGCCCTCCAACCGCCAGACCGCCGCCGTCGACGTCCACTACGCCACCGCCGTGACCTGGGACTTCTACCGCGCCACCTTCAACAGAAGCGGCGTACGCGGCGACGGGGCCGCCACCACCTCCCGCGTCCACTACGGCACCGACTACGGCGGCGCCTTCTGGGACGCGAGCTGCGCCTGCGTCTCGTACGGCGACGGCACCACCCCCGGCCGCCCGCCGACCTCGCTCGACATCGTCGGCCACGAGCTCGCCCACGGCCTGATCGGCTCCACCGCCAACTTCGCCGCCACCGGAGAGCCCGGCGCCCTCGGCGAGGGCACCGCCGACATCCTCGCCACCGCCGGCGAGTTCTTCGCCGAGAACAAGGCCGACGTCGGCGACTACCTCCTCGGCGAACGCGTCTACGACGGCCCGCTCCGCCGCATGGACCGCCCCAGCGCCGACGGCGTCTCCCGCGACTACTGGTCCGCCGACATGGGCGGCCTCGACCCGCACGCCGCCTCCGGCCCCGCCCGCCACTTCTACTACCTCCTCGCCGAAGGCAGCGGCCCCAAGGAGATCAACGGGGTCGCCTACGACTCCCCCACCTACGACGGCTCCAAGCTCCTCGGCATCGGCCGCGACCGGGCCACCCGGATCTGGTACCGGGCCCTGACCCTCCACATGCGCTCCTCCACCGACTACGCCGCCGCCCGCACCGCCACCATCCAGTCGGCCATCGAGCTCTACGGCGCATCGAGCGCCGAGGCCATCCGCGTAGCCGCCGCCTGGAAGGCCGTCAACGTCGGCTGACCCGGCCCACGGTGCCGGGAGGGGCCCACCCGTGACACCATCGGGACGTGCTCGACATCGGCTACTCCCTCTCCCGGCGCTTCCCGGACCCCCCGCAGACCGACTACCGCTCGGCGGACGTCCGGACCCTGCGGCACGACCTGTTCTGCGGCGACGTCTACCTCGCGGACACCGTCAAGGACACCGAGGTGTCCACAGCCTGGGGATGGGTACCGGTCCTCGACTTCGCCTGGGCCCTGTGCGACATCGTCGAGCAGCTCGACGAGGACCCGCGCGGCAGCCGCTCCGCGAACCGCCAGTACGCCGAACTCGACTTCACCGAATCCGCGGACCGGATGCTCTTCGAACGCCGCTTCGGCTGGGTCGACATCGAGGCCGACTGGATGGACCCGGAAGAGCCCCCGCTGACCTTCAGCCACCGCCTGCTGCGCCGCGAGGCCCGCGACTTCCTCCACGACCTGATCGCGGACCTCATCGACATGCACGACGGCCTGGCCGACAACCCGATCATCTGGACCCTCCAGTCCCGCTTCCCCCGCGTCCCGGCATAACCCCGCCGGGGGCAACCCCCCGAACCCACCCCAAGCCCCCACACCTCCACACCCCGAACTCCGGCCCTTGGCCCCCTCGCGGCTCCGCGCCGCGGAATGGGATGTCCGGGCCCCGTCTAGCCCTCCACGCGCAGCCCCAGCTGCGCCGCCAGCGCCGGGGCCAGGTCGAAGAGCTGTGCCGGGCTGATCACCGCCCCGGCCAGGGCCTCCACCCCGCGCGCGATCCCCAGCTCCGACGCCGCCCGCAGGTCCACGTCCGTCATCCGCGCCCCCGTGAAGTCCGCCCCCCGCACCACGCAGCCCCGGAACTCCACGCGCTCCAGCACCGCACCCCCGAAGTCCGGCTCCACCAGTACGCACCCGTCGAAGACCACGTCCTTCAACCGCGCCGTCCGCAGGTTGAGGTAGTCGATCTTCCCGCCCCGTACGAGCACCCGCTCCAGCACCGCCCCGTGCAACTGCGCCCCGCCCAGCCGCGCCTCCACCAGCTCCACGTCCCGCAGCGACGCCCCCGCCAGATCCGTCCCGACCCCCCGGACCCCCTCCAGCACCGAGTCCAGGATCCGCGCCTTCGCCAGCCCCGCCCCGTCCAGCCTGCACCGGCGCAGCGCGCAGTCCATGAACCGCGCCCCGACGCCCTCCTGCCCCGCCAGGTCCACGTCCGCGAACTCCAGCCCGTCATAGTCCCCGTCCGGCTCCAGCCCACCGCCCTCCCACGCCACCAGCCCCGGCAGCCGGACCTCCGCCCGCCTCGCCGCCCTGACCGCCCCGCCAGCCCGCCCGCGCACCCGCTCGCTCCGCACCATCCCCCCATCGTGACCCACGGGACCGACAACGGAACGCCCTTGACCTCAACCCCGCTTCAGGTCGCACGCTGGCCGCATGGACACCATGCGCGCGATCCGCCTCCACGCCTTCGGCCCCGCCGAGAACCTCTCCTACGAGACCGTCCCCCGCCCCGTACCCGGCCCCGGCCAGGTCCGCATCGCCGTCGCCTCCGCCGGCGTCCACCTCCTCGACATCAACCTCCGCAAGGGCATCCAGGGCCCCCCGGCGCCCCTGCCCGAACTCCCCACCACCCCCGGCCGCGAAGTCTCCGGCACCGTCGACGCCGTCGGCCCCGGCACCGACCCCGCCTGGCTCGGCCGGACCGTCGTCGCCCACCTCGGCTTCGCCCCCGGCGGCTACGCCGAGTACGCCGTCACCGACGCCGGCCGCCTCCACCCCGTCCCCGACGGCCTCGACACCGCCCAGGCCGTCACCATGATCGGCACCGGCCGCACCACCCTCGGCATCCTCCAGTTCGCCGACCTCGGCCCCGGCTCCACCGCCCTGATCACCGCCGCCGCCGGAGGCATCGGCACCCTGCTCGTCCAGTACGCCAAGAACGTCGGCGCCACCGTCGTCGCCCTCGCCGGAGGCCCCGCAAAAACCGCCCGGGCCACCGCCAACGGCGCCGACCTCGCCGTCGACTACACCACCGACCACTGGGCCGACACCGTCCGCGCCCACCACCCCGACGGCGCCACCGTCCTCTTCGACTCCGTCGGCGGCACCACCGCACGGACCGCCCTCGGCCTCCTCGCCCCCGGCGCCCGCCACCTCGTCCACGGCTGGTCCTCCGGCCCCCTCACCCTCACCGAAGCCGAACAGGACGACCTCACCGCCCGCGGCATCACCACCCACCACGTCCTCGGCCCCGCCATGCTCGAAGCCGTCGGAGCCCCCGACCCCCTGCGCGTCCTGGAAACCCGCGCCCTCGCCGAAGCCGCCACCGGCCGGCTGCGCCCCGCCGTTCAGCGCTACCCCCTGGCCGAAGCGGCGGCCGCCCACCACGCCCTCGAAACCCGCGGCACCACCGGCAAGGTCGTCCTGGAACCCTGACCGGCACCGCACCCCACCCCACCGCCAAGGCGCGGTGCCGGCCCACCCGGCCCCGACCGGCGAGAACCCCAAGGGGCAACCCGAGCCCGCCGCCACGACGCTCCGGCACCACGCCCGGCGCCCAACCCGGCACGGGTCAACCGGCAGGATCCCCGAGGAACGCCCCGGACCCGCCGTCACGACGCCCCCCGCACCCGCCCCGCCCCGCCCCGGGCGAACGCCGCCACCGCCCGGTACCGCCGACGGCCCTACGGAAGCACCCGCACCCGCACCCGCACCCGTCGGCCCTCCGAGGCCCCACTCACCCCGCCCGCCCCAACAACACCTCCGCCACCGCCACTTCCCGCTCCGGCAGCGCCACCTCCCCGTCCTCCACCTCCCACAGACAGTTCTGCACCACCCGCCCGAGCGTCCACGCCCGCGCCCGCTCCCGGTCCAGCCCCACCACCCCCGTCAGCAGGTCGAACCGCCACCCGACCTCACCCGCCCGGAACCCGTTCACCAACGCCGGCAGCAACTCGAACCCCGGGTCCCCCGCCAGCGGCTTCGGGTCGATCGCCAGCCACGGCTCCCGCTCACCCGCCAGCACGTTCCCGAAGTGCAGGTCCCAGTGCAGCAACCGGTCCCCCGGCTCCGCCGCCACCTCCGCCAACGCCGCCGCGCAGTCCCGCAACAGCCTCCGCTCCCCCGCGTCCGCCAGCCGCCCGGCCGCCTCCGGCACCCCCGCCAGCAACCCCGCCGCGACCTCCCCCAGCCCCCGCAGCCCCTCCGGCGCCCGCACCGACGTCAGCCGCGCCAGCAGCCCCGCCACCACCGTCACCGCCGCCCGCGCGTCCCGCTCCACCAGCCCCGACAGGTGCCGCCCCGCGTCCAGCCGCTCCAGCAACAGCGTCCCCGTAGGCCCGTCCCACTCCAGCAGCCGTACGCAGCCCCGCCCGTCCCACGCGCGCAGCGCGACCGGCTCCCCCGCGCTCTCCTCATCCGGGACCAGCAGCTTCAACGCCGCCTCCGTACCGTCCGCCCGCACCACCGGCAGCACCAGGGCCGTCATCCCGTGCATCGCGGGCCCCGCCACCCGCAGCCCCCACCGCTCCAGGAACTCCGCCACCCGCCCCGGCAGCCCCTCGACGAACTCCCGCCCCGCCGCGCCGCCGTACCGCAGCTGCACCTCGACCAACTCCGCCGGAATCTCCACCACGGCCCCGACCCTACGCAGCCACGCCCGCCCCCTTGAGGGTCCGCGCGAACCCGGCCGCGTCGAACATCGACCCGTCCTTCGCCCCCACCGGCTTCCCGTCCACCAGCACCGCCGGCGTCCCCCGCATCCCCGTCGCCTCGAAGGCCTTCTCCGCCCCGTCGGCCCATCCCGTGTGGGTCCCCTCGGCCACGGCCCGGTCGAAGGCCTCCCCGCGCAGCCCCGGCACCCGCTCGGCGATCCGCAGCAGCAGCCCGTCGGTGAACCTCCCCTCGGGCTGGCTCGCGAAGACCGCCGCGTGGTACTCGGCGAACTTCCCCGCGTCCACCGACGCCCGCAGCGCGTTCACCGCCTTCACCGAACCGCTCGCCCCGCCCTGGTCGAGGAAGGACGCCAGCAGGTACTCGATCCTCACCTTGCCCTCGTCCGCCAGCTTCAGCAGCGTCTCCCCGCCCGCCGCCTCGAACTTCGCACAGGCCCCGCACCGCGGATCCACCAGCACCTGCACGGTGCGCGGCGCCCCGGGCCGCCCCACGACGACCTTCGCCCCGTCCACGGCGGCGGGCAGCGCCGCGAGCCGGTCCGCGATCGGGCTGGTCCGCACGGCCGACAGGTCCGACGCCGCGTCCGACGAGCCCGCGCCGCCCCCCGAACCACCGCAGCCCGCCACCGCCCCGCCCAGCAGCGCCGCCGCCGCGACCGCCGCGACGACCCGTCCCGCGCGCCCTGTCCTCCGTACGCCCAGCATCACCCGACGACACCCTCTCCATAAAAAACTCATAAACCCTAAAACCGACAAACCCCCCTCGACACCCTACGCAACGCCCCGCACCCCCCACATCGGCCATCCGGCCAGCCAACGCCCCCCGAAACACGACACCCCGTCCCTGGACACCCCTCGAACACCCCGTGTACCAACTCCCCCATGACGATCAACGGCGGTATCTCCTTCTGGTACGCGACCGACACCACCGCCCACCAGCCACCCCGCGCCCCCCTCACCACCGACGCCACGGCAGACGTCGTCATCGTCGGCGGCGGCTACACCGGCCTGTGGACCGCCTACTACCTCAAGCGCGCCGCCCCCGACCTCCGCGTCACCGTCCTGGAGCAGAAGTTCTGCGGCTACGGAGCCTCCGGCCGCAACGGCGGCTGGCTCTACAACGGCATCGCCGGCCGCGACCGCTACGCCGCCCTCCACGGCCACCAGGCCGCCCTGCGCCTCCAGCACGCCATGAACGACACCGTCACCGAGGTCATCGACACCGCCGCCAAGGAGGGCATCGACGCCGACGTCCACCGCGGCGGAGTCCTCGAAGTCGCCCGCACCCCCGCCCAGCTCACCCGCCTCAAGGCCTTCCACGCCGCCGAACTCGGCTTCGGCGAGAGCGACCGGGTCCTCTACGACGCCACCGACACCCGCGCCCGCATCGACATCGCCGACGCCGTCGGCTCCAGCTGGACCCCGCACGGAGCCCGCATCCACCCGCTCAAGCTGGTCCGCGGCCTGGCCGCCGCCTGCGAACGCCTCGGCGTGGTCATCCACGAGTCCACCCCCGTCACGGAACTCGCCCCCCGCCGGGCCGTCACCCCCTACGGCACGGTCCGCGCCCCGTACGTCCTGCGCTGCACCGAGGGGTTCACCGCCGCCCTCAAGGGCCAGAAGCGCACCTGGCTCCCCATGAACTCCTCGATGATCGTCACGGCACCCCTCCCCCCGTCCGCCTGGGACTCCCTGGGCTGGTCGGACCAGGCCGTCCTCGGCGACATGGCCCACGCCTACATGTACGCCCAGCGCACCGCCGACGACCGCATCGCGATCGGCGGCCGCGGCGTCCCGTACCGCTTCGGCTCGCGCACCGACAACGACGGCCGCACCCAGCCGGCCACCATCGCCTCCCTCTCCTCCCTCCTCTTCTCCTTCTTCCCGCAGCTCACCGGCACGGAGATCACCCACGCCTGGTCGGGCGTCCTCGGCGTCCCCCGCGACTGGTGCGCCACCGTCACCCTGGACGCCACCACGGGCCTGGGCTGGGCGGGCGGCTACGTCGGCTCCGGCGTGGCCACCGCCAACCTCGCCGCCCGCACCCTGCGCGACCTGGTCCTCGGCCAGACCACCGAGCTGACCACCCTCCCCTGGGTCCACCACCGCGTCCGCCGCTGGGAGCCCGAACCCTTCCGCTGGCTCGGCGTCCACGCCCTCTACGCCGCCTACCGCGAGGCGGACCGCCACGAATCGACCACCCACCGCCCCACGACAACCCCCCTGGCCCGCCTCGCCGACCACATCTCGGGCCGCGGCTGAGGAACGCAAAAGGCCCCGGGTGATCACCCGGGGCCTTCCGCTTCTGTACGAATTCCCTTGATCAGATGCCATCTGACCTGGAATGGAGCCGCCTGTCGGAATCGAACCGACGACCTCAAGATTACAAGTCAAGCGCTCTAGCCAACTGAGCTAAGGCGGCACGACCTCGCACACAACCTCTACGCGCGAAGCCGCCCTCACTCTACACAGCGCCCGATTCCCCAAGCCATCAGATTGAACCCTCCCCCGTAACCCCTCACACACACGTTCGTTGAACGAACCGATGTGCCGTTCTGAAGATCAGACCATGGGAGGGGAGATGGCGGACCGAGTCACAGGGGAAGAAGCCCGGCGCATCAAGCGCGACCTTCTCGGGGTGGGCGACCGGACCGAGCACCGGAAGCGGACCGTGGCGCCGATGAAGGGGCTGATCGGACAAGCGGGCAAACAGCAGCGCACCTACCGCTTCCGCTTCTATCCGACCGCCGACCAGGCGGCCCAGCTCACGCAGACCTTCGGCGCCTGCCGCTGGGTCTACAACGAAGGCCTCGCCCTCCGGTGAAGGCCTGGGAAGACCACCGGGTCTCACTGGGTTACGCGGAGACCTGCCGGGCCCTGACCGGGTGGAAGCGCGTACGAGGGACGGCGTGGCTGAAGGAGACCTCGTCCACGGTCCTCCAGCAGTCCCTCCGACACCTGGACTCGGCCTTCTCACGATTCTTCAAGGGCTCGGCGAAGTATCCGCGGAGGAAGTCCAAACACCGCTCGAAGGACTCGGCGACCTACGTCCGCACCGGCTTCCGGTGGGTCGAAGACCCGAACCGTCCCGGTACGGCCTCGGTTACCCTGGCCAAGCAGACGGCGCCACGTCGGGAGCCCAAGGCCGTGGGCCTCGACCTCGGCCTCGCGACGCTGGTGACGATGGACGACGGGGAGAAGCTCCCGCACCCCCGCCTCCTGTCGCTGCCCTCCAGCGTGACCTGCACCGGAAACAGAAGGGGTCGAAGAACCGGGGGAAGGTACGGGAGCGGCTCGCCCGCCTGTACGCCTCGATCGGCGACGTCCGTCGTGATCAGCTGGACCAGCTGACGACCCGCCTCGTGCGCGAGAACCAAGTGCTCGTGGTGGAAGACCTGCCGATCGCCAATCTCACCTTCGGAGCTGCTGGACCTCGTACCGGCGGCGTAGCGAAGTGGAGCAGTACGGACCGACGGGCCGTCGGCCGCAACACCTGTGGAGCCTGCGTAGGACCAGCCGGGTGCGACCCCCAGGGTCGCACCCGGCCGGCAGCGGGCGTCGAAGCAGGAACCACTGCTCGCGAGGGCCCGCCCGGCCCGCAATCCGGCCCGTCAGATTGCTGACAGGAGGCCTCGCAGCCGGTAGCGTCGGGCGGAGTCTGCTTACTGGACTAGACCTTCCACTCGGATCGTCCGGCACGTTCCTGCCGGTAGAAGGGATTCATCACCATGGCTTCTGTGACTTTCGACCGCGCGACCCGGCTCTACCCGGGCAGCGACAAGCCCGCCGTCGACCAGCTGGAGCTGGAGATCGAGGACGGCGAGTTCCTCGTCCTCGTCGGCCCCTCCGGCTGCGGCAAGTCCACCTCCCTGCGCATGCTCGCGGGCCTGGAGGACGTCAACGGCGGTGCCATCCGCATCGGTGACCGCGACGTCACGCACCTGCCGCCCAAGGACCGGGACATCGCGATGGTGTTCCAGAACTACGCGCTCTACCCGCACATGACCGTCGCCGACAACATGGGCTTCGCGCTCAAGATCGCCGGCGAGGACAAGGCCACCATCCGCCGCAAGGTGGAGGACGCGGCGAAGATGCTGGACCTCACCCAGTACCTCGACCGCAAGCCCAAGGCGCTCTCCGGCGGTCAGCGCCAGCGCGTCGCGATGGGCCGGGCCATCGTCCGCAAGCCGCAGGTCTTCCTCATGGACGAGCCGCTGTCGAACCTCGACGCCAAGCTCCGCGTGTCCACCCGCACGCAGATCGCCGCCCTCCAGCGCGACCTCGGGATCACCACCGTCTACGTCACCCACGACCAGGTCGAGGCCATGACGATGGGCGACCGCGTGGCGGTCCTCAAGGACGGTCTGCTGCAGCAGGTCGACACCCCGCGCAACATGTACGACCGGCCCGCGAACCTGTTCGTGGCCGGGTTCATCGGCTCCCCCGCCATGAACCTCGTCGAGGTCCCGATCGCCGACGGCGGCGTGAAGTTCGGCGAGAGCGTCGTCCCGGTCTCCCGTGCGGCGCTGTCGGCGGCCGCGGACGCCGGCGACCGCACGGTCACCGTCGGCGTGCGCCCCGAGCACTTCGACGTCGGCGACGCGGGCGGTCTGACGATCACCGTCAACGTGGTCGAGGAACTGGGCGCCGACGGCTACGTCTACGGCAGCGCCCTGCTCGGCACCGACAAGACCGCGCAGGACATCGTGGTCCGCGTGGGCGGCCGCCAGGTCCCGGAGAAGGGCTCGACCCTGCACCTGGTGCCGCGCGCCGACGAGATCCACGTGTTCTCGACGTCCACCGGTGCCCGTCTGTCCGACTGACGCGCAGGCATCCGCGGAAGGGGCGTCCTGCCAAGGGGCGCCCCTTCCGCGTCAGTTGTGGGCCACGGCAGGAACCGCGGCACGAACCGCGGCAGACCGGGCCATTCGGCCGCACCCGTCAACCCCCGATTCGAAAAGCCACGTCGAACCGTCCCCCGACCGGGTGACTAAATGTCGCCAAATCCTCACCGAGCGCTAATCTCGCCCTCGTGACCCACACTGCCCGCCGAATCGGCCGTTCCCTCGCCCTGGTCCTGCCCGTCGTCCTGGTCCTGTCCGGGACCCTCGCGGTCACGATGGTCCCCTGGGCGGACAACTCCCCCTCCCAGATCCTGACCGCCTCCGCCGAGGACGTCTCCGTCCCCGCGAAGCCGCGCGCCGCGCAGGACGTGCTGCGCGACCGGCTGCTCGGGGAAATCCGGCAGGGCGAGGAGCCGGGTGACGTCCTGACCCACCTCCAGCAGGAGGTGGACAAGCGCCCCTCGCTCGCCGAGCACTGCGTGGGCATCGCACGGGCCCTGGGCCGGGCCGCCGTGGACGCGTACGGGCCCACGAAGGCCCAGTCGTTCGCGCGCCCGGTGTGCGACACCTCGTACGCCTCGGGTGTCGCCTCGATGGGCTGACGTCCGCCGCGCCTGCCTCCGCCGGGGCAGGGGCCGTCCCTACGCTGACGGCCATGAGCGATGTTCCCCCCGCACCTCCCGTACCTCCTGTTTCGCCCCAACCCACCGACTGCGCGGCCGCGTTCCCGGCCCCGCCCACCCAGGCGGTCGTCCTGGCGGGCGGCCAGGGATCGCGGCTGCGGCCGTATACGGACGACCGTCCGAAGCCGATGGTCGAGATCCCCGGGACGGGACTGCCGATCATCGGGCACCAGCTGGCCTGGCTGGCGGCGGAGGGGGTCACCGACGTCGTCGTCTCCTGCGGGCACCTCGCGGACGTGCTCCAGGAGTGGCTGGCGCGGACCCCGTTGCCGCTGCGCGTGACGACGGTGGTCGAGGAGGAGCCGCTGGGGCGCGGCGGCGGCCTCAAGTACGCGGCCCGGCACCTGCCTTGCACCGACCGGCCGTGGTACGCGACCAACGGGGACGTGTGGACGCGGTTCCCGCTGCGCGAGATGGCGGCCTTCCACGAGGAGCGCGGGGCGACGGCCACGCTGGCGCTGGCGCGGCCGCGGATCCCGTGGGGGGTGGTGGAGACGAACGAGTTCGGGCAGGTGCTGGACTTCATCGAGGCGCCGCCGTCGCCGTACCCGGTCAATGCCGGCGTGTACGTCTTCGCTCCCGAATTCGCGGCGCTGCTGCCCGATGTGGGGGACCACGAGCGCACGACGTTCCCGCATCTGGCGCGCGAGCGGCGGCTGGCGGGGTTTCCGCTGCCGCAGGGGGCCTACTGGCGGGCGATCGACACGGCGAAGGACCTGACCGAGGCCGCACGGGAGTTGGCGGCGCAGAACGCCCTCTGAGCGCCCGCGCGCATCCCCGTACGCGCGTACTGCCCCCGCGTCCTCCCCCGGCCCGCGTACGCGGAAGGGCCCGGCGCGCTCGCTGGCGTGCCGGGCCCTTCGGGGTGGGAGGGGTCAGCCGAGGAGGCCGCCGACGAGGCCGGGCTTCTTGGCCGGGGCGTCCCCGCCGCCGCCGCGGTTCCCGGAGGAGGAGGCGGGCGCCTGCTGCGGGCTGGACTGCTTCGGTGCGCTGCTGCGCGGGGCCTGGCCGCTGCCGCCGCTCCTGGTGGCGCTGGGGGCACCGGAGCCGGTGCCGGTGCCGGCGGTCTCCCGGGTGGTGGAGCCGGTACCGGTGCGGCCGGGCTTGGCGGAGGGGGTGGGGGCGGACGCGGAGGGGGTGGCGGCCTGCTTCGAGGGCTGCTGCTGCTTGACCGCGGGCCCGGACGGCCGGGCGGGGGGCTGGGGCAGGGGGCTGCCGGGGAGGTAGTTGCTGGGTGCCTGGCCGGGGCCGGGGACGGTGACGACGGTGCTGGAGCGGACGGCGCCGCCGAGGACGGAGCCGATGAGGAGGGTGAGTCCGCAGACGACGGTGGCCATCACCGCGCCGCGGCGCAGGACGCGGCGGCGCAGCCGCCAGAGCTCGGCGCGGGGGCCGAGGGTGCGCCAGGCCTCTCCGGCGAGGCGGCCGTCGAGGGAGTAGACGGGCGCGCCGGCGATGATCAGCGGGCTCCAGGCAGCCAGGTAGATGATGTCGGGGGCGTCGTAGGCGGGGACGGTCTTCCAGCTGACCGTCATCAGCAGGGCGGCGGAGAGCAGGGCGCCGATGCAGGCGGCGAAGCGCTGCCAGAGGCCGAAGACGGTCAGGACGCCGACGATGACCTGGAAGAAGGCGACGCTGAGGCCGGCTCCCACGGGGTGGGCGAGCGCGAAGTCGCGCAGGGGTTCGGCCAGGGCCCAGGGGTGCAGGGTGTGGAGCCAGCTGACCATGGAGCCGCGTTCGCCGCCGTCGAAGTAGACGGGGTCGCACAGTTTGCCCATGCCGGCGTAGATGGAGATGAAGCCGAGGAAGACGCGCAGCGGGAGCAGTACGACGCCGAGGTTCATCCGGCGGCCGGGGTAGTAGGAGGCCTGGGCGCGGGGGTCGGCGGGGCCGCGCCGGGAGTCGGTGTACTGCGGGGGGTGCTGCTGGGGGTACTGCTGGGGGTACTGCGGGTCGTACGGCTGGTGGGGCAGGTCCCGTACGGCGGCCAGCGGCCGGGTCTCGTCGGGGTCCCCGTAGGTGCGCTGGCCGATGACGGTGGGGGTGGCGAGGGTGTCGTCGGCGAGGTCGTGCGCGAGGTCGATCCGGGGGATGGTCTGGGTGGCGCCGCCGTCGTACTCGTCGTGTACGCGGCCGGCCTCCCGCACGGCCTGGAGGAGCCCGCCCGTGGCCGCTGCGTCGCCGGGGGCGGATTTGCCGCTCCAGACGACGGGGGCGCGGCGGCGGGTGGCTCCGGCTGCGGCGACCGCGGCGGCGCCGAGTACGGGCGCGCGGCCGGGGGCATTCGCGGGCTTGGAACGCGCGCTCGGGCTCGGTGCGAGCCGCACGCGGAAGCTGGCGTGGTTGACGATGACCTGTGCGGGGTCGCACGGCACCTTGACCATGCTCAGCGCGGGCTGGTCGTCGAACCCTGACGTTCTGGTGTCCACACTCATCTAACCGAGTGATCAGTGTTTAGGACACTGCCTTGACAGCAGGGATCTGTCCGAGACCCGTCAAGATCAAGTCACCCCGCCCGGAACGGGCGGGGTGACACGCTCACGGGTGACTCCCCGTGAGGCAAGTGGATCAAGCGGCGGGGCGGGCGGGACCCGCCCCGGGGGCCGTCGGGGCGTGCCCGGCCCCCGGTGCCCGGTGCCGTCAGACGCGGCCGGCCTCGGCGCGGCGGCGGGCGGCCTCGTAGAGGACGACGCCCGCGGCGACGCCCGCGTTGAGCGACTCGGCGCCGCCGGGCATCGGGATGCGCACGAGGTAGTCGCAGTTCTCGCCGACGAGGCGGCCGAGGCCCTTGCCCTCGGAGCCGACGACGATGACGACGGGACCGCCGAGCGCTTCGAGGTCGGCGACGGAGTGCTCGCCCTCGGCGGCGAGGCCGACGATGGCCAGACCGGCCTTCTTGTACTCCTGGAGGGCCCGGGTCAGGTTGGTGACGCGGGAGACCGGGGTGCGGGCGGCGGTGCCTGCGGAGGTCTTCCAGGCTCCGGCGGTCATGCCGGCGGCGCGGCGCTCGGGGATGACCACGCCGTGGCCACCGAAGGCGGAGACGGAGCGGACGATCGCGCCGAGGTTGCGGGGGTCGGTGACCCCGTCGAGGGCCACGATCAGCGGGTCGTCGCCGTTGTCGTAGGCGTCGGCGGTGAGGTCCTCGGGGTGCGCGTACTCGTACGGCGGGACCTGGAGGACCAGGCCCTGGTGGTTGAGCCCGTTGGTCATGCGGTCGAGCTCGGGGCGCGGGGCTTCCATCAGGTTGATGTTGCCGCGCTCGCCGGCGAGCTGGATGGCCTCGCGGACGCGCTCGTCGTTGTCGATGAACTGCTGCACGTAGAGGGTGGTGGCGGGGACGCCGTCGCGCAGGGCCTCGAAGACCGGGTTGCGGCCGACGACCATCTCGCTCTGGCCCTTGGGGCCGCCGCGGCGCGGTGCGGGGCGGCGCTTGGCGGCCTGGCGGGCCATGGCGTTGGCGATGCGGTTCGCCTTGTGCTTCTTGCGGTCCTCGGCCTTGGGCGTGGGGCCCTTGCCTTCCAGGCCCTTGCGCCGCTGGCCACCGCTGCCGACCGTGGCGCCCTTCTTGTTGGACGTGCGGCGGTTCCTGCGCTGGCTGTTCCCGGCCATGACCTCTACCTGTTTTCGTTGGTGCTGCGATATGTACGTATGAAGAGTGTGCCGCCCGGAAGGCCGGGCGGCACAGTCGGACTGCTCCGGAGGGCCCTGTCGGTCGTACGCCGCCTAGCGCGGGCCGAGGGTCCAGCGGGGTCCGGTGGGGCTGTCCTCGATGACCAGGCCGGACTGCTGGAGCTGGTCGCGGATGGCGTCGGCGGTGGCCCAGTCCTTGCGGGAGCGGGCGGACTCGCGCTGCTCCAGGACGAGGCGCACGAGGGTGTCGACGGCGCCGTGCAGGTCCTCGCCCCGGTCGGCGCTCTCGCCGGCCCAGTGCGGGTCGAGCGGGTCCAGGCCGAGGACGCCCAGCATGGCGCGCACCTCGGAGAGGCGGGCGATGGCCGCGTCCTTGTCGTCGGCGGCGAGGGCGCTGTTGCCCTGGCGGACGGTGGTGTGGACGATGGCGAGCGCCTGCGGGACGCCCAGGTCGTCGTCCATGGCCTCGGCGAAGGCCGGCGGGACCTCGGCGGCGGCCTCGACCGGCCCGCCCGCCTTCTCGATGACGCGCTGGTAGAAGCCCTCGATGCGGGCGAAGGCGGACTCCGCCTCGCGCAGGGCCTCCTCGCTGTACTCGATCATCGAGCGGTAGTGCGGGGTGCCGAGGTAGTAGCGGAGCACGATCGGGCGCCACTGCTTGACCATCTCGGAGACCAGCACCGAGTTGCCGAGGGACTTGGACATCTTCTCGCCGGACATGGTGACCCAGGCGTTGTGCACCCAGTACTTGGCGAACTCGTCGCCGAAGGCCTGGGCCTGGGCGATCTCGTTCTCGTGGTGCGGGAAGATCAGGTCCAGGCCGCCGCCGTGGATGTCGAAGGCCTCGCCGAGGTACTTGTGCGCCATGGCGGAGCATTCGAGGTGCCAGCCGGGACGGCCGCGGCCCCAGGGGGTCTCCCAGGAGGGCTCGCCGGGCTTGGCGGACTTCCACATGGCGAAGTCGCGCGGGTCGCGCTTGCCGGTCTCGCCGGTGGACTCCGGCTGGCGGATGTTGTCCAGCTCCTGGCGGGAGAGCGAGAGGTAGCCGGGGAAGGACTTCACGTCGAAGTAGACGTTGCCCTCGGACTCGTAGGCGTGGCCGCGCTCGATGAGCCCGCGCATCATCTCGATCATCTCGGGGACGTGACCGGTGGCGCGGGGCTCGTAGGTCGGCCGCAGGCAGCCCAGGGCGTCGTAGCCGTTGTTGAAGGCCAGCTCGTTGTCGTAGCCGATGGACCACCACGGGCGGCCCTGCTCGGCGGACTTCGCGATGATCTTGTCGTCGATGTCGGTGACGTTGCGGATGAAGGTGACGTCGTAGCCGCGGTACGCGAACCAGCGGCGCATCACGTCGAAGTTCAGGTAGGACCTGATGTGCCCGATGTGCGGGGCGGCCTGCACGGTCGCGCCACAGAGGTAGATCGAGACGCAGCCCGGGACGAGCGGGGTGAAGTCGCGGATCTGCCGGGCGCTGGTGTCGTACAGGCGAATAGTCACGGCATCCAGGGTAGTGGGCCTCTAGCAGTGCCCCGCGACCCTTTGGGCACCCGGGGGGCGGGTTTGTTGCCGAAGAGGCGCGGGCGGGGGTCCCGCGAGGTCCCGTACGGGCGGTTTACCCGTCTTGCCCGGCACTGTGCGCACCGGCGGCGCCCCGCCGCGCCCCCGGGCCGCCACGCGGTCTCGACCGGGTCGCGAGGCCCCGGCCCGGCGGGCCGGGGCTCCGGGGCGTCAGACGCGGTAGACGAGTGCCGTGGCGATGGCGGCGAGCCCCTCGGCACGGCCGGTGAGGCCCAGGCCGTCGGTGGTGGTGCCGGAGACGGCGACGGGGGCGCCCGCCGCGGCCGCGAGCGCCTTCTGCGCTTCTTCGCGCCGCTTTCCGATCTTCGGGCGCACGCCGATCACCTGGATCGCGATGTTGCCGATCTCGAACCCCTCGGCGCGCACGATCCGGGCGGCCTCCGCCAGCAGGGTGACGCCCGCGGCGCCGGACCACTCGGGGCGGGAGGTGCCGAAGTGGGCGCCGAGGTCGCCGACCCCGGCGGCCGAGAAGAGGGCGTCACAGGCGGCGTGGGCGGCGACGTCCCCGTCGGAGTGGCCGGCGAGGCCGTCCTCGCCCTCCCACAGCAGCCCGGCGCACCACAGCTCGCGCCCGGCCTCGAAGGCGTGGACGTCGGTCCCGATCCCGACGAGCGGGATCAGCGGGGCGCCGGCGGCGGCCCGGTCGGCGCGGCCTTCGGGATCAGTAGGCATCGGTGGCCCTCCTGCGGGCGAGTACGGCCTCGGCGAGGACCAGGTCGAGCGGACGGGTGACCTTGAAGGCCTCTTCGTGGCCGGGGACGACCACGACGGTGACCCCGGTGCGTTCCACCATGCCGGCGTCGTCCGTGGCGCCCTCGCCGCTGACGGCGATGGCCTCGTGGGCGCGCAGCAGGGTGGCCAGGTCGAAGCCCTGCGGGGTCTGTACGGCGCGCAGCCGGGCCCGCTCGGGCGTGGCGACGACCGGTTCGGGCCGGCCGGGCGCGCCGGGCTCGACCTCCTTGACGGTGTCGGCCAGCGGCAGGGCGGGGACCACGGCGGGGGCGCCGTCGCGGACGGCCTCGACGACGGAGTCGACGGTGTCCACGGGGACCAGCGGGCGGGCCGCGTCGTGGATGAGGACGGAGGTGATGTCGGCCGGGAGGGCGTCCAGGCCGGCCCGTACGGACTCCTGGCGGGTGTCCCCGCCGGGGACGACCAGGATCTCGGTGCGCTCGGGCAGCGCGTGCTCGTCCAGCAGGTGCCGCACCTCGGCGGTGCCGTCGGACGGCGCGACGACCACGACGAGGGACACCGCGCGGGAGCGGGCCATGGCGCGGACGGCGTGGATGAGCATCGGCGTCCCGCCGAGGGCCCGCAGGGCCTTGGGCGCGCCGGGGCCGAGGCGTACCCCGCGGCCGGCGGCCGGGATCACCGCGGCGGTGCGGTGGGGGCGCGATTGGTCAGACATCAGTAGTAGCTCCGGGCCAGGTTTGTGACTTCGGCCGACATGGGTATGGCCTGAAGGGTGCCGGGTGCGACGCCCTCGCCCCTTCCGTGACGACCGGTCGAGCCGGCTGGCCGGGCCCGGCGCGCCAGAAGCAGGCCTACGGGTCCGTGGAAGTGGATGCAGTGGGTGCGGGCGCAGCATGTGCGAGCGCAGTGGGTGTGGACGCAGTGGGTGTGGACGCAGTGGGTGTGGACGCAGACATGCCGCAGCGCCCGGCAACGACCCCCTCGTGGAGGAGAGGGTCCGTCATCGGGCACCGCGGCACACTGTGGTTCGGTTCGAGCGTCAGGACGCGAGAACCTCGTCGAGGAGGGCCTCTGCCTTGTCCTCGTTGGTGTTTTCGGCGAGCGCGAGCTCGCTCACCAGAATCTGGCGCGCCTTCGCGAGCATGCGCTTCTCACCCGCGGAAAGCCCGCGCTCACGCTCACGACGCCACAGGTCACGCACCACTTCGGCGACCTTGATGACATCGCCAGAAGCGAGCTTCTCCAGATTTGCCTTGTAGCGCCGGGACCAGTTCGTCGGCTCTTCTGCGTACGGTGCGCGGAGCACCTCGAAGACCCGGTCCAGCCCGTCCTGGCCGACTACGTCGCGAACGCCGACGAACTCCGCATTGTCCGCAGGCACACGAACCGTCAGGTCGCCCTGGGCGACCTTGAGCACCAAGTAGGTCTTGTCCACGCCTTTGATCTGGCGAGTTTCGATGGCCTCGATCAGCGCGGCCCCGTGATGGGGATAGACCACGGTGTCGCCAACCTTGAACGTCATGTGACAGGTACCCCTTCCGTGGCTATCCAGGGTAACACGAGAACTGACTGTTATGAATGGCGTTTTCGCAGGTCAGGGCACATCTCGGGGCTTGACAACAGCGACACGAACGTGCTGCGAAGGGCTTCCGGAAGGGGGTATTCGCAGGTCGGAGGCGCTGTGCGGACCAGCCGAATCGACCACGTTACACCTGACGGACGAGCCCACCAGTGTGACGTACGTCCCGTTTTGCCGGGTTCTGAGTCGGGAAACCGAAGTACTCCGTTCGACTGGCGGGCACGCGTACGGAGCGGGTTCCGGCCCAATCCCGAATTGATCACGGATCGGCGTTCGAGGGAATCCGGAAATTGATCACCGCGCCGCGTCCGGAGGTTATGGGAATGCAAGATCGCGGGGCGGGTGCGGCACGGGGCGCGCGCAGCGGAGGGTCGGGTGCGGGGGCGGGGCGGCGGCTCGGTAACCTAAGCGCGCTGACACACCCTTAGGGCGGCTTTACCTCGGCCGTCCCGAGAGCCCACCCTCCCGTCCGTACGTCCTAGGAGTTGCCGCAGCCGTGAGCCGCAGCCTTCGACGCGGCGCCCTCGCCGCTACCGCCATCGTGTTCTCGATCGCCTCGCTCGCCGCGTGCGGTGCCGGCAACGACGCTCAGACTCTCCAGATCAAGCCGGACAACGCCGCCGCCACCAAGGGCGACATCAAGGTCCAGAACGTACTGGTGATCAGCCAGGGCGAGAAGGGCAAGAAGGGGCCGGCCGCCGTCTCGGCGACCGTCTTCAACACCGGCGAGAAGCCGCAGGTCCTCAGCGGCATCACGCTGCCGGCCACCAAGTCCAAGGTGGTCCTGAAGGGCGCCGGCGGCGCCGACAAGGTCATCGTGCCCCCGGGCGGCTCCGTGGTGCTGGGCGGCAAGGGCAACGCCTCCGCCTCCATCGAGGGCGGCATCGCCTCCGCGGTGGAAGCGGGCAACATCGAGGAAGTCGTCTTCCAGCTGAGCAGCACCGGTGACGTGCCCGTGGGCGCGCAGGTCGTACCCGCCGCCGGCATGTACGCCGGCTTCGGCCCGACCGAGGCCCCGGCCGCCCCGGCCGCCGCCCCGTCGGGCTCCCCCTCGGGCTCCCCGTCCGGTTCCCCCTCGGGCACGCCGTCCGGCTCCCCGTCGGGCGCCGCGGGCGCCTCGGCCTCCGGCACCCCGTCGCCGTCGGGCAGCGCCTCGCACGCCGCCGGTCACTGACACCGCGGGACGAAAAAATGGGGAGGGCCCCGGCCGCTGATGCGGCCGGGGCCCTCCCTTTTCGTCCGTACGCCCGCCGGCCTACGGCTCGAACTTGTAGCCGAGGCCGCGGACCGTCACCAGGTAGCGCGGGGCACCGGGGTCGGGTTCGATCTTGGCCCGGAGCCGCTTGACGTGGACGTCGAGGGTCTTGGTGTCGCCGACGTAGTCGGCGCCCCAGACCCGGTCGATCAGCTGCATGCGGGTGAGCACGCGGCCGGCGTTGCGCAGGAGCATCTCCAGCAGGTCGAACTCCTTCAGCGGGAGGTCCACCTTGGCGCCGGCGACGGTGACCACGTGCCGGTCCACGTCCATCCGTACCGGACCCGCCTCCAGGGCCGCCGGGGTGACCTCCTCCGGCTCACCGCGGCGGCGCAGCACCGCGCGGATGCGGGCGACGAGCTCGCGGGAGGAGAAGGGCTTGGTGACGTAGTCGTCGGCTCCTATCTCCAGCCCGACGACCTTGTCGATCTCGCTGTCCTTGGCGGTCACCATGATCACGGGGACGTTGGAACGGCCGCGCAGCTGCCGGCAGACCTCGGTGCCCGGCAGGCCGGGCAGCATCAGGTCGAGGAGGACGAGGTCGGCGCCGTTGCGCTCGAACTCGTCGAGCCCGTCGGGCCCCGTCGCGGCGATCGCGACCTCGAAGCCTTCCTTGCGGAGCATGTAGGACAGGGCGTCGCTGAAGGATTCCTCATCCTCGACGACGAGCACTCGGGTCACGGAAGGACCTCCGGGGCAGGGATGACTGGTTCTGTTTCACGCAGGGGTGGGGCGGGTGCCGTGGCCGTCGCCGGCGCCGGCACGGCGGCCTCCGGCAGGCGCAGGGTGAACGTGGAGCCCTGGCCCTCCGAGCTCCATACCGAGACCTCCCCGCCGTGCGAGGCCGCCACGTGCTTCACGATCGCAAGGCCCAGTCCGGTTCCGCCGGTGGCGCGGGAGCGGGCCGGGTCGACGCGGTAGAAGCGCTCGAAGATGCGCTCGCGGTCCTTCTCCGGGATGCCGATGCCCTGGTCGGTCACGGCTATCTCGATCAAGTCTCCACCCGGCGCGGTCACCCGGCGCGCGGCGATGCCGACGCGGGTGCGGGCGGGACTGTAGTTGACGGCGTTCTCCACCAGGTTGCCGAGGGCTGCCGCGAGCTGGCCCCGGTTTCCCCATACCCGCAGCTCGGCGGTGCCGCCGGCGGCCATGGTGATCTGTTTGGAGGTGGCCGTGTGGCGGCACCGGTCGATGGCCTCCGCCACGAGCGTGTCCACCCGTACGGGCTCGGCGTCCTCCAGCGGGTCGTCGTTCTGTACCCGGGAGAGGTCGATGAGTTCCTGCACGAGGTTGATCAGGCGGGTGGACTCGATCTGCATGCGGCCCGCGAAGCGGCTGACCGCCTCGGGGTCGTCGGCGGCGTCCATGACCGCCTCCGAGAGCAGGGAGATCGCCCCGACGGGGGTCTTCAGCTCGTGCGACACGTTCGCGACGAAGTCACGGCGGACCGCCTCGATGCGGCGGGCCTCGGTGAGGTCCTCGACGAGCAGGAGCACCAGGCGGGAGCCGAGCGGCGCCACCCGGGCGGAGACCGCGAGGGCCTCGCCGCGGCCGGTGCCGCGCCGGGGCAGGTCGAGCTCGATCTGGCGTATCTCCCCGTCCCGGCGGGTGTCGCGGGCCATGTGGAGCATGGGCTCCACGGCCAGCTTGCCGCCGCGGACCAGCCCCAGGGCGTACGCCGCCGAGCTGGCCTTCACCACCGCGTCGCCCTCGTCGAGGACGACGGCGGAGGAGCGGAGCACGGAGAGGACGGTGTCCACGCCGGGCGGGAGCACCGCGTTGATGTCGGGGCGCATGGAGCTCCGGGTGGGGCGGGCCTGGTCGCGCTCGCTCCAGCGGAACGCCAGCATCGCGATCACACCGGTGCACAGACCGGCGATCGCTGCAGCTGCGGCGACCGCCGCGTTCACGTCCATGGATCCAGGTTAAGCAGGCCGAACGACACTTCCACAGCCGTTCGGGTGCCAGCTCGAACACTCGTCGCCCAGAGTTCACCCTGGCGACGGGGTTGATTCACTTGTGATGCCGGAGTCGGACGCGTTGGCACCCGAACGTGTAGAACGTGGGGCCAGGAGCCACGCAGCATACGAGCAGGCAGTAAGACCGGCAGGAGAGGGACACCACCATGCGCGACGCGTACCACGAGGAACTGGACTCGATCGGAGAAAGCCTCGTCGAGATGGCCCGGCTCGTCGGTTCCGCGATCGGGCGGGCGACCACCGCGATGCTCGACGCCGACCTCAAGCTCGCGGAGAGCGTCATCGCCGCCGACCAGAAGGTCGACGACCTGCAGCACGACCTCGAAGCCCGCGCCATCGCGCTGCTGGCCCGCCAGCAGCCCGTCGCGACCGACCTGCGCATCGTGGTGACCTCGCTGCGCATGAGCGCCGACCTGGAGCGCTCCGGCGACCTGGCCCAGCACGTGGCGAAGCTGGCGCGGCTGCGCTTCCCGGACCGGGCCGTCCCGCGCGACCTGCACGCGACCATCCTGGAGATGGGGCAGCTGGCGCAGCGGCTGATGGCGAAGGCGGCCGAGGTCATCATCACGAAGGACGTCGACCTCGCGCTCCAGCTGGAGCAGGACGACGACGAGATGGACCAGCTGCACCGCACCCTCTTCCAGCACCTGATGGACGACCGCTGGAAGCACGGCATCGAGACGGCCGTCGACGTGACCCTGCTGGGCCGCTACTACGAGCGTTTCGCCGACCACGCGGTGTCGGTGGCGAAGCGCGTGGTGTACCTGGTGACGGGTGAGCACGCGGACGAGCTCCAGCAGCCGACGCAGGTCGACGGGGTCTGACCGTCCGCTTCCGCGCCCCAATGCGCCGTTGACGCGCCGGTGTGGCTGGGCATGAATGAGGCCAAGGCGCTACCACTTCCCGTACGCCGCCTGCGAGGAGGAACCATGCCCGATTCCCCCGTTCCCATCACCCCGGAGCAGGAGCAGCCGCCCCGTCCGCCGGAGCCCCTGCGCCTGCCGCTGCTCGCGGCCTGCGGCTGCGGGTCGGGCTGCGGCTGCGGCTGCCAGTCCGGCGCCCCCTGCCAGTGCGGGGGCTGACCCCGCTCACGGAGGCACCTGTGGAGGGCCCCGCCGGACCTGGCCGGTCCGGCGGGGCCCTTCTGCGTGTCGGTCAGTCGCCGGTGTTGGTGGCCCAGACCGGCTGGTTGGCGCTGTTGTAGACGACGGCGTTGCCGTCGTCCTGGATGGACAGGTAGTGGCCCTTGTGCCAGGTGCCGGCGGCCCAGACGGGGTTGCCGTTGCTGTCGTAGACGACGAAGTTGCCGTCCTCCTGGAAGACGGCGCTGTTGGCCTTGGGCCAGACGCCCGGCGCCTGCCAGGCCGCGCGGCCGTCCTTGTAGAGGACGAAGTTGCCGTCGCTCTGGACGCGCAGGACGGTCCGGCCGTTGCCGGAGGTCCAGGCCTGGTTCTTGTGGAGGGTGGAGCCGCCGTAGAAGTGGGAGTCGCTACGGGCGGTGGGGGCGGCGGCCGCGGGCGCGGACGAGGCGTCGGCGGCCGGGACGGAGGCGAGTACGGGCAGGAGCGCGAGGGCGAGCACGGGGAGACCGCGCCGCACGAAGTGCTTGATCATGGACCGGAGTTCTAGCCGGGCGGCCCGGGAGGCCGACAGCGCAGAAACGACACACTCACCCGTCCGGCCCAGCAAGCTCAGCGCCGAAACGCCACTGCACACGTACCCGGCACCCCTCTCCCCCATCTCAAACCGATGAAAAAGCCCCACCCCGGCGCAGAACCGTCGCCCATCCCCCGCGAAGCCCCGCCCGGGGGAAAACCGCTGGTGGGAGGCCACTCATCCACCGGCACGGCTGGACGTGAACGTACTGCGCGGTGTGCGGGGACCAGCCCTGGGGCCCGCAGACGGCCCCGGGGCGGCGAGAAGCCCCCCGCCCGCCGGGAAACGGCAGGTGGGGGGCTTCTTCGTGGGTAAGGGTTACTTCTTGCCCTGGTTCTTGACGGCCTCGATGGCGGCGGCCGCGGCGGCCGGGTCGAGGTAGGTGCCGCCCGGGTTGAGGGGCTTGAAGTCGGCGTCCAGTTCGTAGGCGAGCGGGATGCCGGTGGGGATGTTCAGGCCCGCGATGTCGGCGTCGGAGATGCCGTCCAGGTGCTTGACCAGGGCGCGCAGGGAGTTCCCGTGCGCGGCGACCAGGACCGTGCGGCCCGCGAGGAGGTCCGGGACGATGGCGTCGTACCAGTACGGGAGCATCCGGACGACGACGTCCTTGAGGCACTCCGTCTTCGGGCGCAGCTCCGGCGGGATGCTCGCGTAGCGCGGGTCCTCGGACTGGGAGAACTCCGTGCCGTCCGCGAGGGCCGGCGGCGGGGTGTCGTAGGAGCGGCGCCACAGCATGAACTGCTCCTCGCCGAACTCGGCGAGGGTCTGGGCCTTGTCCTTGCCCTGGAGGGCGCCGTAGTGGCGCTCGTTCAGGCGCCAGGAGCGGTGGACCGGGATCCAGTGGCGGTCGGCGGCCTCCAGCGCGAGCTGGGAGGTGCGGATCGCGCGCTTCTGGAGGGACGTGTGGACCACGTCGGGGAGGAGGTCGGCGTCCTTCAGGAGCTCGCCACCGCGGACCGCCTCCTTCTCGCCCTTCTCGTTGAGATTGACGTCCACCCAGCCGGTGAACAGGTTCTTCGCGTTCCACTCGCTCTCGCCGTGACGGAGGAGGATCAGCTTGTACGGTGCGTCGGCCATGCGTACGAGCCTAATGGACGTGCCGCCGCGCCCGCGCGCGGCACCGGAGGGCCGCGGAGGGCCTTCGATTGACGGGCGGCGTCAATCCAGTGGCGGCCCGACGGGCGTCCTCGTAACGTGCCGAGAGCAGGAGGGACGCTTACATCATCGGGGGGATTCCTTATGTCCGTCAGCAGGTTGAGACAGGCCGCGCGGGAGAGCGTGGCGGGGCTGCCGAGTGCCTTCTGGTGGCTGTGGGCGAGCACGCTGGTGAACCGGCTCGGGGCCTTCGTCGCCACGTTCATGACCTTGTACCTGACCCTGGACCGGGGTTACTCGGCCTCCTTCGCGGGACTCGTGGTGGCCCTGCACGGGCTGGGCGGGGTGATCTCCTCGCTGGTGGCCGGGGTGATGACCGACCGGCTCGGACGGCGGCCGACGATGCTGGCGGCGAACGTGTCGACGGCGTTCTCGGTGGCGCTGCTGGGGTTCATGGAGCATCCGGCGGCGATCGCGGCGGTGGCCCTGCTGGTCGGGATGACCTCGAACGCCTCGCGCCCGGCGGTGTCCGCGATGATGGCGGACATCGTCCGGCCGGAGGACCGCGTACGGGCCTTCGCGCTGAACTACTGGGCCATCAACCTCGGCTTCGCGATCAGTGCGGCGGTGGCGGGGCTGGTGGCGGAGTACAGCTACCTGGCCGGATTCCTGGGCGAGGCGGCGCTGACGCTGCTCTGCGCGGTGCTGGTGTTCGCGAAGCTGCCGGAGTCGCGGCCGGTGCGGAACGCGGCGCAGGAGGAGGCGGCCGGGCCTGAGGTCGGGCTGGGGGACGTCCTGCGGGACGGGCGGTTCATGGGGGTCGTCGGGCTGTCGTTCCTGATCTCGCTGATCTTCACGCAGGGTTCGGTGGGGCTGCCGGCGGCGATGGGCGCGGCGGGGTTCTCCCCCGGTGACTACGGGCTGGTCGTCGCGGTGAACGGGGTGCTGATCGTGGCGCTCCAGATCCCGGTGACGCGGTTCATCGAGCACCGGGACCCGCAGAAGCTGCTGGTGATCTCGGCGCTGCTGGCGGGGTACGGGTTCGCGATGACGGCCTTCGCGGGGCCGCTGTGGGCGTACGCGCTGACGGTGGCGGTGTGGACGCTGGCGGAGATCGTGAACTCGCCGACGCAGATGGGGCTGGTGGCGCGGCTGTCGCCGGTGCACGGGCGCGGGCGCTACCAGGGGATGTACACGATGTCGTGGGCGGTGGCCGCGCTGGTGGCGCCGCTGATGGCCGGCTTCGTGATCGACCGGCTGGGCGCGGCGTGGCTGTGGGGGGCCACGGGGGTCCTGGGGACGGTGGCGGCGGCGGGGTACTGGCTGCTGATGCGGGGGCTCTCCGAGGGTGACGCGGGGAGGGTCGCGGCCGGGTCCGGCGGCCCGGGCTCCGCTGCGGCGCCGACGGCGGTGGCGGCTTCCGCGGAGGCGTAGCACCGGCCCGGGCGGCGCCGGGGCCGGGCCAGGGCCGGGGCCGGCCCCGGCGCCGGGGCCCGGATGCGGCAGGCGCGTCGGCGCGGCCGGATCCGCCGGGCGCAGGGGCGCCTCAGGCGGAGGGGCGCGTCAGGCGCAGGAGCGCGTCGGGCGCAGGGGCGCGTCAGGCGCAGGGGCGCGTCAGGCGGAGGGGCGCGTCAGGTGCTTGAAGGCGTCCAGGTTGCGGGTGGACTCGCCGCGCGAGACGCGCCATTCGTACTCGCGCCGGATCGCGCTCGCGAAACCGAGCTCCAGCAGGGTGTTGAAGGCGCCGTCCGCCGCCTCCAGGACGGACCCGAGGAGGCGGTCCAGGTCCTCCGGGGTGACGACCGACAGCGGGAGCCGGGCCGTGAGGTAGACGTCGCCGAGGGGGTCGACGGCGTAGGCCATGCCGTACAGCTTGAGGTTGCGCTCCAGCAGCCAGCGGTGGACGCCCGCCTCGTTCTCGTCGGGGTGGCGGATGACGAAGGCGTTCACCGAGAGGGAGTGCCGGCCGATCCGCAGCGAGCAGGTGGTGCTCAGCTTGCGGGTGCCGGGGAGCTGGACGACGTAGCTGCCGGGCTGGGGGCTCTCCCAGCTCAGCTCGGCTCCGGCCAGCGTGGACTCGATGATCGCGGCGGTGTCAGCCATGGTGGGAGCGTACGCGACGGCGGTGGTCGTGCATGGCCGCGGTGTACACGTCCGCCGTACCGCTGGCGGCGGTGTCCCAGCCGAAGGACTGCGCGTGCCGTGCGGCCTCGGCGCCCATCCGGTCCGTGAGGCCCGGCTCGTCCACGAAGCGGCGCAGTTCGCGCGCGTAGTCGACGGGGTCGTGGCCGGGTACGAGGATGCCCGTCACCCCGTCGTCGACGGCGACGGGGAGCCCGCCGACCGAGGCCGCGAGGACGGGGGTGCCGGTGGCCTGGGCCTCGATGGCGACGAGCCCGAAGGACTCGCTGTACGAGGGCATGACCAGGACGGAGGCGGCCCGGAACCAGTCGGCGAGCTGGTCCTGGCGCACGGGCGGGTGGAAGTGCACGAGGTCGGCGATGCCGAGCTTCGCGGCGAGCTTGTGGAGGCCCTCGGGCTTGGCGAGGCCGCTGCCGCTGGGGCCGCCGACGACGGGGACGAAGAGGCGGGTGCGCAGCGAGGGGTCGCGGTCGACGAGCTCGGCGACGGCGCGGAGCAGGATGTCGGGGGCCTTGAGGGGCTGGATGCGGCCGGCGAAGAGCGGGATCACGGCGTCCTGCGGCAGCCCGAGGCGGGCGCGGGCGGCGGCGCGGCCGTCGCCGGTGGTGAAGCGGTCGAGGTTGACGCCGGGGTGCACGACGGCGACCTTGCCCGGGTCGGCCTCGTAGTGGCGGACGAGTTCGTCGGCCTCTTCGGCGGTGTTCGCGATGAGCCGGTCGGCGGCGGCCACGATCTGGGTCTCGCCGATGACGCGGGCGGCCGGTTCGGGGGCGTCGCCCTCGGCGAGGGCGGCGTTCTTGACCTTGGCCATGGTGTGCATGGCGTGCACGAGCGGGACGCCCCAGCGTTCGGCGGCGAGCCAGCCGACGTGTCCGGAGAGCCAGTAGTGGGAGTGCACGAGGTCGTAGTAGCCGGGGCGGTGGCCGGCCCAGGCCTGCATGACGCCGTGGGTGAAGGCGCACAGCTGGGCCGGGAGCTCCTCCTTGGCGAGGCCCTCGTACGGGCCCGCGTCCACGTGCCGGACGAGGACGCCGGGGGCGAGCTCGACGACGGGCGGCAGGCCGCCGGTGGTCGCGCGGGTGAAGACCTCGACCTCGATGTTGATCGCGGCGAGGCGCTTGGCGAGCTCGACGATGTACACGTTCATGCCGCCGGCGTCGCCGGTGCCGGGCTGGTGCAGCGGTGAGGTGTGCACGCTGAGCATGGCCACGCGGCGCGGCTTGCGGTGGTGGCCGACGGCCGGCAGGCGCAGGCGGGGCGGGTCGTGGCGGGTGCCGCGCGCGGCCGCGATGCGGCCGCTGATGCTGCCGCCGAGACGGGACACGTACTGGCTCAAGGGAGCAGTTCCTCTCGCTCGGATCGCTCGGACGACGGGCGGGGCAGCGCATGCGGGGCGGCATGGCTGCGGGAGCGCGGTCGGCGCCCTGCAAGGAGTGCAACCCGGATGGCGGTCCCCCGCATTCCGGGGGGCCGGGACTTCCTGCTCGGTTTGCCGGTTTTTTATCTTGGCGGGCCGCTCGGCATACGCTCGGCGCATGGTCTCCCGCAGCACTCCGCCGTCTCCCAAGCGCCCTGTCGGCACCGTGACGCGCGGGACCACGAACCCGAACCGGCTGCGGCGCATGGACCGCTGGATCGCGGCCTCGCACGGGGCGGCGCTGCGCCGCGCCGACGCTCCGGTGGCGGTGGACCTGGGGTACGGGGCCGCGCCCTGGACGGCGGTGGAGCTGCTGGCGCGTCTGCGGGAGGCGGCGCCGCGGGTGCGGGTGGTCGGCATCGAGATCGAGCCGGCGCGGGTGGCGGGGGCGAAGCCGTACGAGCGGGAGGGGCTGAGCTTCCGGCACGGTGGCTTCGAGGTGCCGCTGGAGGGCGGGGAACGCCCGGCCCTGATCCGTGCGGCGAACGTGTTGCGCCAGTACGACGAGGAGCAGGTCGCGGAGGTGTGGCAGCGGCTCTGCGCCCGGCTGGCCCCGGGCGGGCTGCTGGTGGAGGGGACCTGCGACGAGATCGGGCGGCGGCACGTGTGGGTCGCGCTGGGGCCCGAGGGGGCGCGCACGGTGACGTTCGCGACCCGGCTGGGCTCCCTGGAGCGCCCCTCGGACCTGGCGGAGCGGCTGCCGAAGGCGCTGATCCACCGGAACGTGCCGGGTGAGCCGGTGCACGCCTTCCTGCGGGACTTCGACCGGGCGTGGGCGGCGGCGGCCCCGTACGCCTCGTACGGGGCGCGGCAGCGGTGGATCCGTACGGCGCGGGCGCTGGCGGTGGACTGGCCGCTGGCGGACGGTCCGGCGCGGTGGCGGCAGGGGGAACTGACCGTGCGCTGGGAGGCGTTGCGCCCGGCGGGGTGAATGTCGGCGCGCGGGGAACCGGTTGTGGGGACCGTCCGTTGAGTCGGCTGGGGTGGGCGGGACGTGGGCGGTCATGATCGGAGCGGCATCCGGAAGGGTGTTGGAATTCACCGAGTCGTGGCACCATCCCGGTGACAGTGCCAAGTTACTGATGAATAGTCAGATCTGATGTCGGGTGATGTCCGGTCTGGCTCGGGGCGCCTGGGGGAGCCATGGGGACCGCGAAGCGAGCGTCGTCACGCGTGCAGGGAGTGTCCGCTCTCGCGCTGCTGTGCGCGATGGCGATACTGACGGCACCGGGGCTGGCGGCGGGCAGCGCGTACGCCGCGCCCGCGGCTCCTGCGGCTCCTGCGCCCGAGCCGGAGGGCAAGTCCCTGGACCAGGTCCGCAAGGAGATCGAGGACCTCTACCGGCAGGCCGGGACCGCCACGGACGCGTACAACCTCGCGGTGGGCGAGACCAAGGCGCAGTCCGAGCGGATCGTCGAGATCGCCAGGCTGGTGGTGGCGGGCCAGGACCGGATCACCGGCCTGAAGGACCGCGCGGGCGCGGCCGCCCGCGCCCAGTACCGCTCGGGCGGACTGCCGCCGGGCGCGGCGCTGGCGCTGAGCGACAGCCCGTCGGCGTACCTGGACGGCGCGGGCCGGCTGCGGCAGGGCGAGAAGGCCACGACGGACCTGCTGTCCGAACTGAACCGGACCCAGACCGACTTGGAGCGGTACGCGAAGGACGCGGGCGCGCTCTGGCAGAAGATGGAGGAGAACCGGGTCAAGCAGGAAGCCGCCAAGAAGCAGATCGAGGACAAGATCAAGGCGGCGGAGGCCCTGGAGAGCCGGCTGGCGGCCGAGGAGAAGGCCCGGCTGATCCAGCTGGAGCAGGAGGCGCAGTACAAGGCGCAGACGGCGTGGCTGTCGTCGGGCGCGATGAAGGACGTCAAGGGTGCGGCGACGGACGCCGGGAAGCGGGCCGTGCAGTTCGCCACCGCGCAGATGGGCAAGCCGTACGAGTGGGGTGCCGAGGGGCCGGGCTCGTTCGACTGCTCCGGACTGACCTCGCAGGCCTGGCTGGCGGCCGGGCGGCCCATCCCGCGCACCTCGCAGGAGCAGTTGCGGCTGCTGCCGAAGGTGGCGCTGAAGGACATGCGGCCGGGCGATCTGATCATCTACTTCGACGACGCGAGCCACGTCGGCATGTACGTCGGTGACGGCGCGATGGTCCACGCCCCGCGCCCCGGCCGCAACATCACGATGGCGGGCGCAGGCTCGATGCCGATCAAGGCCGTGGTCCGCCCCGACGCGTAAGCCCTGGCCGGGCGGTCAGGGGGCCGGGTCCGGGGGCATCCCCCGACCTGGACCCCCGGCGCGCCGCCGCCACCGGCCCCACCCGCCGCCACCGGCCGCCCCGGCCCCACCCGCCGGGACCGACCCGGCGGGGCGCCGCGGGGTCTCGGTGGGCGGACGGCGGGTGGTGACGTTGGTCATCCCGCCAACCCGGTCATCCCCCGTGATAAGGGCATATGACGGAGGCCCTCCCGCACCCCCGCCCCGATCGCCATTCCGCTCGCCGCCACCCGCCCGCTAGGGTCTGCGCATGAGCGCACCCTCGGGGGGAGGGAAGGAACCGGAAACGATGGCCGTACCCGTACCCGTACCGCGGCAGAGGGAGATCCCGGTCGCGGAGAGCGGTGCGGCGGCCGAGCCGCCGGTCACCGCCACCGCACCCCCGGCCTCACTCACCCTGCTGGTGATAGAGGACGACCCGGCGGGCGGACTCACCGTCCCCGAGATCCTCGACGCCGACGGCCACCGCATCCGCCTGCGCAGCGCCCGCAACCTCACCGAGGCCGCGCGCCTGCTCACGCCCGACGTGCACTGCGTCCTGCTGGACCTGGGCCTGACCCCGTCCGGCCCGGCCACCGGCCCGGCCGGTGGCTCCGAAGACGACGGCCTCACCGTCCTGCGCCAGGTCCTGCGCATCGCCCCACGGCACGCGGTCCTCGTCCTGACCTCCGAGGCGGACGCCGACCGCGCCGCCGCGGCGGTCCACGTCGGCGCCCAGGACTTCCTCTTCCGCGACGAGCTCGACGGCCGGCTCCTGAGCCGCGCCATCCGCTACGCCGTGGAGAGAAAGCGGGCGGACACCGCCCAGTACAAGCTCGCAGAATCGAAACTGCGCGCCCAGGAGAACGCCCGCCTCGAACGCGGCCTGCTCCCCACCCCCCTGCTGGACGGCTCCGACCTCCGCTTCGCCGCCCGCTACCGGCCCGGCCGCAGCCGGGCCCTGCTCGGCGGGGACTTCTACGACGCCGTCCGCACCCCCGACGGCACCGTCCACGCCATGATCGGCGACGTCTGCGGCCACGGCCCCGACGAGGCCGCCCTCGGCGTCGAGCTGCGCATCGCCTGGCGCGCGCTGACCCTGGCCGGGCTGTGCGGCGACGACCTGCTGGCCACCCTCCAGGAGGTCCTGGAGGTGGAGCGGCCCTGCGAGGAGATCTTCGCGACGCTGTGCACCGTGGACATCTCCCCCGACGGCCGCCGTGCGGGCCTGTGCCTGGCCGGCCATCCGGCCCCGCTCATATCGAGGCCGGGCCGCCGCGCGCAGCTGCTCCCGTACGAGAACAGCGGACCGGCGCTGGGACTGCTGCCCCGGGCCCGCTGGCCCCGCCGCCAGGTCGACCTGGGCGGCACCTGGAGCCTGATGCTCTACACCGACGGCCTCATCGAGGGCCGGATCGGCGACGGCCGCGAACGGCTCGGCCAGGACGGAATGGTCGAGATGATCAACCGTCACCTGGAGCGCGGCCTGAGCGGCGAGGGCCTCCTGGAGGCCTCCGTCACCGAGGCCCGCCGTCTCAACGGCGGCGAGCTCACCGACGACGTGGCGGTGGTCCTGCTCTCCCGCGCGGCGGGCTGATCCGTCCCGCCGGCACCCGCCGGTACCTAGCGGCCGCCGTTGTACGGGCCGTACGGTCCGTCGCTGCTGCTGCCGCCGCCCCGGCGGCGGCCGCCACCGGAGACCTGCTTGAGGGCGGGGCGCACGTCGACCATGAACACGATGCTCGCCACCAGGCCGGCGATCTGCAGGAACAGCATCCCGAGGAAGAAGTCGACCAGGACCGCGACGCCCAGGAGCACGCTCCAGAACGTCTTGGTCTGCTTCTCGGCGGCCCGGTACGCGTCCTCGCGCGCCGTCACCGCGAAAACGAAGGCCACGACGGCGAGCGCCAGCATGGCGTAGCCGAGCAACGGGAGCACCCCGTTGTTGAACCCCTGCATCAGCATCGTCCGGACCGCCTTCTCACCTCGGGCACACCTGACTCCACGCTACCGCCGGAGTCCCTTTCCCAAACGACAACGAACCGGGCACCGCTCGGGTGCCCGGTCCGCCGTGCGTCGATCAGCTCTCGCCGCCGGAAGCGGCGGCGGCCTTCTTGCCCGGGCCGGACGTCCCGCGGCGCGCGGTGGTCTTCCGCCCGGCGGGCTTCTCCTCGGCCCCGGCGGAGGCCTCGGCGGGCTCGGCGGCGGGCTCGGCGTCCGTCGCGGCCTGCGGCTCGGATGCCTCGGGCTCCACGGCCCCGGCGATGTCGACGATCTCGTCGGCGACCTCGCCGCGCCAGGACCGCACGGCCTGCTCGCCGTGCTCGGCGACCTTGTCGTAGGTCTCCTTGGCCCGTACGGCGTACTCGGCGGCCACGCCGACGCCGCGCAGCGCCAGGTCCTGGGCGGTCTCGCCCAGCTTCTTCGGGTCGATCGCGCCGAGGACCTCGTTGAACTTCGCGGTGACCGCCTCCTGGGCGACCTTGGCCTTCTCCTGCACGGCCTTGGTGTCCGCGTTCTTCACGGCCTCGATGCGCGCGGGGGCCTCGGCGCGCAGCTGCTCGATGATGCCGGGCACCTTCTTCGCCTGCTGGACGGCGAGGTCGGCGGTACCGGCGGCGAAGTAGAGGGGGGTGGGGTCGGTGAGGGTCTTCTTCAGGTCATCGGCGATGGCCATGTGCTGGTCCTCCCGGATCACAGTCAGTTCGTAGGGGGCACCGCGGTGGTGTCGGAGTCGGCGCCGGAGCCCTTGCCCGGAGCGGGATCGGGACCCGGAGCGGGAGCGGAGCCGTCCGTAGCGGCCCCATCCTCCTCCTCCAGGGCGTTCTCCCTGCGGAACGCGTCGTAGATCTGGAGCAGCACCTGCTTCTGCCGCTCGTTGATCGACGGGTCGGAGAGGATGACGGCCCGCGTCTCCACCTCGTCCCGGTCCCGCTCGTCGAGGATCCCGGCCTGCACGTACAGCGTCTCCGCGGAGATCCGCAGCGCCTTGGCCAGCTGCTGGAGGATGTCCGCGCTCGGCTTGCGCAGCCCGCGCTCGATCTGGCTCAGGTACGGATTCGACACCCCTGCGGCGTCGGCGAGCTGCCGCAGCGAAAGCTGGGCCTGCCGCCGCTGCTCGCGGAGGTATTCGCCGAGGTTTCCGACGTTGAGCGATGCCATACGCCGATCCTGCCGGACCTTGCTAACTATTGCAAGCGGATGCTTGCAATAACTCCCAGCACCCCCGCGCCCCGTCCCCCGGCACCCACTTTTTTGTGGGTACTTGGCCGGGTCCGGCGTCCGGGTGAGGCTTGTCCCGGGTGGCCGGGCCGGAGGTCGTGAGGAGGCGGGACTAGGTCCTGTCCGATGGGTCGAGTGACGCTCCCGCTGGGAACTCGTTCCGTGAGACATGGGGCGGGGAGATCTTTCGGATGAGGAGTGGGCTCGGCTGGAGCCGCACTTGCCGACGAATCGCGGGCGGGGTGGACGCTGGCAATGCCACCGTCGTGTGATCAACGGGATTCTGTTCCGGCAGCGGACCGGTCTCCCCTGGAGGGACCTGCCTACCTGCTTCGGTAGCTGGAAGACGGTTCACGACCGTCATCGAAGGTGGTCGGCGGACGGCACGTGGGACAGAATCCTGCGGGCCGTCCAGGCCGACGCCGATGCCGAGGGCCGGATCGACTGGAGCATGGTCAGCGTCGACTCCACGACCTGCCGCGCTCATCAGCACGCGGCTGGTGCCTCCACCCGCGCCCCGAGGATCCCGGGCCGGCGCAAGGGCCCGGCGCGCCACCGATCCGATGAGGCCCTGGGACGCTCGCGAGGCGGGCTCACAAGCAAGATCCACCTTGCCGGAGAGGGCGGGCGTCGCCCGCTCGGGTTCGTCATCACGCCCGGCCAGTGGGGAGACGCACCACAGATGATTCCCGTTCTGGAAGAGATCCGCGTGCCCCGGCAGGCTGGTGGACGACCGCGCACCCGGCCCGACCATGTCGGGGGCGATAAGGCGTACTCGTCACGCCGTAACCGGCGTCACCTGCGCAGACGCCAGATCAAGCACACGATCCCCGAGCCGAGAGACCAGCGGGCCAATCGTCAGCGCCGCGGCAGCCAAGGCGGCCGACCCGCAGGGTTCGACAAGGCGATCTACCGTCGACGCAACGAGGTCGAGCGGACCATAAATCGGCTCAAGAACTTCCGCGCCGTCGCTACGCGCTTCGACAAGCGGGCGTACGTCTTCCACGGAACGGTCACCGTGGCCGCGATCCGCCTATGGCTCCGTCCTGAGTGAAGGGCTCCGGCTCAGAGGTTCTTGGCACCCGGGTAGTGGTAGCGAAGTTCGCTGAGTACGCGCTCGTCGACAGCCCTGACGTCCCACAAAGAGCTGTCGAACTCGGTCAGGACGACCACCACCTCGTCCCCGGCGAACCCACGGGCTTCGGCGTCGATCAACTGGAGGAAGGGGGTCGTCAACGACAACAGCGTCAACGTATCCATGCCAGCGTCGGCTGACCTCTTCTCCATCTCGACACAGCGAGGATCGACAATCTCGTCGAACTCGACCCGCCACGTCAGGTCCAGGCCGAAGCTCCCAAGACGAACCACCAGCTCAGCCAGGGTCACGTAGTGCTTTCCGTGCCAGGCAGGAAACGTGACCCCCTTCATCCCCGCCCCTGCTTCGCCGGCATCGCGTGACATACAGCCCCCTTCATCCCAACGAACCCTAGGCCACTGCCCTGATCAGCCCACACGACCCATCGGACAGGACCTAGGAGGCCGGGCGGCCCTCGGGGGCCGTGGTGAGGCGCTCCAGGCGGCGGTGGCCCCAGTCGGAGACCGGGGCCAGTGCCTCGGAGAGTTCGCGGCCGAACCCCGTCAGGGAGTACTCGGTCTTCAGCGGCAGCACGTCGTGCACCTCCCGGTGCACCAGGCCGTCCGTCTCCATCTCGCGCAGCGCCTGGGTCAGCACCTTCTCGGTCAGCCCCGGCAGCAGCCGGCGCAGTTCGCCGGGCCGTCGCGGACCGGATTCCAGCAGCCACAGCAGCGCGGTCTTCCACTTGCCGTCGATCACGGCGATCGCCGCCGTCACCCCGCAGACGTTCGGGTCCAAGGCCCGGCTCCGCGTCATCTCCACCCCTCACAGCCGTCGATTCCCGTTGCTCCAGAAGGAGTTCCACCATGCAGTCTGCCGTCACCGTGCTCGGCCTGGGCCCGATGGGCCGGTCCCTGGCCCGCGCCTTCCTGGACGCCGGCCTGTCCGTCACCGTCTGGAACCGGACCCCGGGCCGGGACCACGAGCTGGTCGAACGCGGGGCCGTGGGCGCCGCCTCGGCCGAGGAGGCCGTCGCCGCGAGCGGGCTGACCGTCATCTGCGTGGTGAACTACGACGCGGCCGACGCCGTCCTGCGGGCCGCGGCCGTCGCCCGCGCCCTCAAGGGGCGCACCCTCGTGAACCTCAGCGCCGACACCCCCGAACGGGCCCGGGAGACGGGCGCCTGGGCGGACCGCCACGGCATCCGCTACCTGGACGGCGCGATCATGACCCCGACCACCACCATCGGCACCGCCGCCTCGGTCTACCTCCACAGCGGCCCGGAGGACCTCTACCGGGAACACCGCCCCCTGCTGGAGGCACTGGGCGGCACCCACACCCACCTCGGCGAGGACATCGGCCGGGCCGCGGCCTACGACATCGCCCTGCTCGACGTCTTCTGGACGGCCATGGCGGGCTACGCGCACGCCGTGGCGCTCGCGCGGGCCGAGGGCATCACCGCGCGGGAACTCGCCCCCTTCGCCCAGGGCATCGGCGCGATCCTGCCGCCGCTGTTCGCGCAGACCGCCGCGGACTTCGACGACGGCGGCTTCTCCGGCGAGGGCAACCCGCTCACCTCGGGGGCGTCGAGCATGGCCCACATCGTCCACGCCTCGGAGGCGCACGGCATCGACGCGGGCGTGATGCGCGCCGCCGAGGGGATGGCCCGGCGGGCCATCGGGCTGGGCCACGGGACGGACGGGTTCATCCGGGTCGCCGAGGTCCTCGGCCGCCACCGCTGACCCCGGCCGGCGGGCACCGGCGGGCACCGGCGGCACCCGCCGGACATTCGTTCCGGGAAGTTGTCACATCCGTACGGCGGCGCGGGTCAAAGGGATGTCGAACGAACGAGACACCGCCCCGAAGGAGCCCCCGATGTCCACCACCGCCACCGTCGTCACCCTGGTCGCCGCCTTCATGGCCGGATTCTCCGGGGTCTCGGTCTTCCTCCGCGCCACGTTCGTGGTCGAGCCCCTCGCGGAGTACGGCGTCCCGCGCCGCATCTGGAACCTGCTCGGCGCCGCCAAGGCCGCCGGGGCGGTCGGCCTCCTCGTCGGCTTCGCCGTCCCGGCCATCGGGATCGCCGCCGCCATCGGCCTGATCCTCTACTTCACCGGCGCCGTCATCACCGTCCTGCGGGCCCGCGCCTACGCCCACGCGGTCTTCCCGATGATCTACGCCGCCCCCGCCGTCGCCGCCCTCGCCCTGATCGCCTGAGACCAGGGCGGGGACGGCCGGCGGCCCGTCCTCAGCCTTGCGGGTCCAGGGCCGTCAGGTCCAGCGACTTCAGCCGCTCCGGGTCGGACAGGACGTCGATCGCGACGATCTTCCCGCCCACGACGGTGAAGGCCATCACCGACACGGCCCGGTCCTTGCGCACCACCACGACGCCCGCGGCGCCGTTGATCAGCGCCGGGCGGACGAACGGGGTGAGCGAGCCGTACGTGACCGCCTGGCCCGCCACCGTCCGCGCACCGTTGAGCACGACGGTGAGGGCCCCGCCCACGCCGCCGTCGGAACGCAGCACCACGTCCGGGTCGAGTACGGACACCAGCGCCTCGAACCGGCCGTCCCGCGCGGCGGCGAAGAACGCGTCCACCGCCTCCCGCTGCCGCCCGAGGTCCGGATCGGGCGCCGGGGCCTGCCCCTGCACCTTGCGCCGGGCGCGGGTGGCCAGCTGCCGGGTCGCCGCGGAGGTCTTCTCGATCAGCGGGGCGATCTCGTCGAACGGCACCGCGAACATGTCGTGCAGGACGAGCGCCAGCCGCTCCGCCGGCGACAGCGACTCCATCACCACCATCAGCGCCAGTCCGACCGAGTCGGCCAGCAGCACCTCCTGCTCCGGGTCGATCCGCCGCTCGGAACCGATCAGCGGGTCCGGGATCCGGGTCTCCGCCCGCTCCATCGGGTCCTCACGACGCTGCTCGCGCGAGCGCAGCAGGTTCAGGCAGACCCGCGACACCACCGTCGTCAGCCAGCCGCCGAGGTTCTCGATCCCGCTCGCGTCGGTCCGGTCCAGCCGCAGCCACGCCTCCTGGACCGCGTCGTCGGCCTCGCTCAGCGAGCCGAGCATCCGGTAGGACACCGCTCTGAGATGACTGCGGTGCTCCTCGAAACGCTCGGCCAACGAGGCCGTCACCTCGGGCGCCGCCGCCGGGGCCTGCGGGGGCGTCGGGGAAGAACTTCCGTCCACGTGTCACATTCCTTCCTCACTGCGGGTCAGTGCAGTAGACCCCGCTCACCCGGACGGGGTTGTAGCCGGGAGGCCAACTCCCGCTCCACCGATCGGAGATGAACCGAATGGCGCAGACGAACGCATCCCACGGCCCGCTGCTGGTCACCGGCGGCACCGGCACCCTCGGCAGCCTCGTCGTCCCCCTGCTGCGCGCCGCCGGACACCCCGTGCGCGTGCTGACCCGTACGGCCCGCGAGGACGCGGACGGGGTCACGTACACGAGCGGGGACCTGGTCGCGGACCGGGGCGTCGACGCCGCCGTGGAAGGCGTGGAGACCGTCCTGCACCTCGCGGGCGGGGCCAAGGGCGACGACGTCGCCGCCCGGAACCTGGTGCGCGCCGCGAAGGCGGCCCGTGTGCGCCACCTCGTACTGATCTCGGTGATCGGCGCGGACACCGTCCCCCTGGGCTGGTTCCGGGCCAAGCTGGAGGCCGAACGGGCCGTCACCGGCTCCGGGCTGCCGTGGACGGTCCTGCGCGCCGCCCAGTTCCACGAGCTGGCGTTCACCGTGGCCGGGAAGCTGGCCGGACTGCCCGTGGTGCCGGTGCCGGGCGGTCTGCGCTGGCAGCCCGTCGACTCCCGCGACGTCGCGCAGCGGCTCGCCGAGCTGGCCCTCGGGGAGCCCGCCGGGCTCGTCCCCGACCTGGCCGGACCCGACGTCCTCGGCCTGGGCGACCTCACCCGCGACTACCTCCGGGCCCACGGCCGCCGCCGCCCGATGCTGCCGGTGCGGATGCCCGGCAAGGTCGGCCGCGCCTACCGCGCCGGGGTGAACCTCTCCCGCGACGGCGCCCTCGTGGGGGAACGGACCTGGGAGGCCTTCCTCGCCGAACGCGTGCGCTGAGAGCCGGAGACCCGGGCCCGGGCCCCAAGCCCGAGACCCCGGCCCCCGGCCCCCGGCCCCCGGTCAGCCCGCGGCCGGCGCCGTCCCGATCACCACGGTCGCGTACCGCTCCTCCGAGGTGACCGCCCGCACCGCGAGCCCGCCCGACGTCAGGGCGGACGCCGTCAGCGGCGCCTGCCGGGCACTGGTCTCGATCAGCAGCCGGCCGCCCGGGGCCAGCCACCGCACGGCGTCCGCGGCCACCCGCCGGTGCACGTCCAGGCCGTCCGCGCCCCCGTCCAGGGAGACCAGCGGCTCGTGGTCGCGGGCCTCGGACGGCATCAGCCCGATCTCCTCCGTCGGCACGTACGGGGCGTTGACCACGAGGACGTCCACCCGCCCGCGCAGCTCCGCCGGGAGCGCCCCGTACAGGTCGCCCTCCCAGACGGAGCCGCCGTACGGGGCCACGTTGCGCCGGGCGTACTCCAGCACGGCCGGGTCGATGTCGGCCGCGTGCAGCTCGACCCCGCCCGGCACCTGGGAGGCCACCGCCGCCCCGAGGGCGCCGACCCCGCAGCACAGGTCCAGCACGACCGCGCCGCGCCCGGCCAGCGCCACCGCCTCCTCGGCCAGGAACTCGCTGCGCCGGCGCGGTACGAAGGCTCCCGCGCCCACCTCCACGCGCAGCCCGCAGAACTCCGCCCAGCCCACGACGTGCTCCAGCGGTTCACCGCCCGCCCGGCGGGCCACCAGCTCCGCCAGGTGCCCGTCGTCGGTGGCGGCCGCGACCAGCAGGTCCGCTTCCTCCTCGGCGAAGACGCAGCCCGCCGCACGCAGCCGTTCCACGATCGTCAACACGTCACTCTTCTCCTGGTTCCTCACGATGGTGTCAGAGCGGCGGATCAGAAGACGTCCGGGCACCACGGCCTGCGCGCGGTCCGGAACACGGCGTCCGCCAGCTCCACGGCGCCCGGCCGCTCCCCGGCCACCCGGCCGAGCTCGGCCAGCCGCACCGCCGAGGTGTCGCCGAGGTACAGGGCGCCCAGCGCGGACACGTCGAGCCGCAGGTCCACGGCTTCCTCCGTACGGGCACAGGTGCCGGCGCCCGCGTCGAGCCGGTAGCGCCCGCCCGCCGGGCCGTCCGGGTCGAGGACCTCCAGGACGAGCGTGCCGGGCACGGCGTACGTCCGCGCGGACAGGGCCCGTACGACGTCCAGCACGCGCACCCACAGGAAGTCGGCGGCGGTCACCAGCCTGGCCGCGCGCGGGTCGGGCAGCAGGTCCGGCACGAGGCTGTCGGGGGCGCGGTAGCCGGTGCGGACCTTCAGCACCCAGTCGATGGAGCACAGGAAGTGCCACAGGGCCCGCTCCGCCGCAGGGGTCGCGGCGATCAGGTCCGTGACGAACAGGGTCTGCTGCGGGACCTTCGCGTCGGTCCAGTGGTCGTCGGCCCGGTAGACGGCCAGCCCGGCCACCTCGCCGTCCGCCGTCCGGTACACCGCGAACATCTTCTGCTTGTAGGGGCGGTGGGACATCTGCGCCATCCCGGTCGTCAGGTCCCACCAGCGGTCGTCCCGCCCGATCGTGCCGTGCGCGCCCGCGCGCAGCCGCTCGTGCAGGGCGGGCCCCACCCGGCGCGCCTCCGCGGCGTCGACGAGGTCGATCCGGCTCCCGTCGGCGGGCAGCGGCCGGTGCCGGTCCAGTCCGGTGCGCGCGACGTCGATCTCCCACTCGGCGAGGGAGGCGGCGGGCCCGAAGCCGTAGCGCCCGTAGATCGGGTACTCGGCGGCGATCAGGGTGGCCAGGACGTCGCCGCGGGCCTGTGCGGCGTCGAGTTCGGCAGCCATCATGCGGGTCAGCACGCCCTGGCGGCGGTGGGTGGCCAGCACGGTGACGTTGGAGACCGCGCTGCACGGGACGGTGGCCCCGCCGGGCACGGTCAGCTCCTGGGCGAAGGAGCGGAAGGTCGCCACGCAGCGGCCGGTGACGGGGTCGAAACCGCCTTGTATGCGGGCGAGGTCACTGTGGGCGGCGCGCTGCGCCACGTCGGATTCGGTCGGGGTGGCCGGGGTGAGGAATCCGGTGTTGAGGGTGGTCAGCCAGTCAGGGAGTTCGGATGCGGCGATCGGCCGGACGTCAGCACTCATAACCGGCCACGCTAACCGCCGCACCGCGCCGGGTCGCCCGAATTTCCGCTGGTGGGACACAGGGTGGCGAAAGGTGTGCCGGAGGGTCTGCCGGAGGCTGTGGCGAAGGGTGCGCCGACGGGGGTGCCCGCGGGCCTGCGGACGGGCCGCCGCCCGCTACGCCAGCAGGTCGTCCACCTGTGCCTCGCCCTCCCGGTAGCGGCGGGTGATCTCCGCGCTGGAGTCGTCCGCCGTGCGCTGGAGCTGCTGCCGGCGCCGCGAGACCTGCTGTTCGTACCCGACCAGCCGGCCCATCGCGTCGTGCAGTTCGGCGTCCGTGCGCGCGGCCAGGTCCGACAGTTCGACCTCGGACAGCATCTCCGCCGCCAGCAGCCGGAACTCCTCGTTGTGCGGGGTGCCGAGCGTGACGTGCCGGGCGGAGGCGCTGCGGCTGGAGGGGGCGTCGGCGAGGATCTCCGAGAGCCGGTCCACCACCGGCGTCTCGGGGTCCGTACGGCGGGCCAGCTCGGCGCGCAGGATGTCGATGCGGCCCTGCAGGAGTCTGCGCACGTAGCTCAGGTCGGCCTCGTCGCGCTGGGCGTCGCGGCGCAGCGCGCGCAGTTCGGGCAGGCCGAGCGCGGTGGCGGGGGTGGTCGGCCCCGGGTCGCCGGTCCGCTGCGCGGGTGGCCGGGCCGCCGGTGCGGCGGCCTGTGGCACGGGTACTGCGGGTGCTGCGGGTGCAGGTACGGAGGTACCAGGAATATTCATGTGAACGTGTCCGTCCCCTCGACCGGTGCTGGGGGCACCGCCTGCGTGCATGGTGCCACTCCGCGTGGTGTGGACGCAGTCCCACGCCACCCGATCGGCCCCGGACGGGTGCACGCCTGGTACACAGGTGGTATGCGAGCAGTGGTGCAGAGGGTGGACGGCGCGAGCGTCGTGGTGGCCGGCGAGACGGTGGGCGAGATCGTCGGCGAGGGCTTGTGCGTGCTGGTGGGGGTGACCCACGACGACACTCCGGAGAAGGCGGCGCTGCTGGCGCGCAAGCTCTGGTCGGTGCGGATCCTGGAGGCGGAGAAGTCCTGCAGCGACATCGGCGCGCCGCTGCTGGTGATCTCCCAGTTCACGCTCTACGGGGACGCCCGCAAGGGCCGCCGCCCCACCTGGAACGCGGCCGCGCCCGGCCCGGTGGCGGAGCCGCTGGTCGACGAGGTGGTGGCGCAGCTGCGGGCGCTGGGCGCGACGGTGGAGACGGGCCGGTTCGGCGCGGACATGCGGGTCTCGCTGACCAACCACGGCCCGTTCACCATCGTCATCGACATCTGAGGCCGTGAGCAGCGCCCGTCAGGGCGCTACGACGACCTCCTGCGCGGCGGCCGTGTTCCCGGCCAGCAGCGGGGCGTCGACCGGCACGTTCCGCTTGACCAGCGCGAGGGCGATGGGCCCGAGCTCGTGGTGGCGCACGGCGGTGGTGACGAAGCCGAGCTGGCGGCCGTCCTCACCGTCGGCCGCGAGCCGTACGGGCGCGCCGTGCGGCGGGAGCAGCACCTCGGAGCCGTCCAGGTGCAGGAAGACCAGGCGGCGCGGGGGCTTCCCCAGGTTGTGGACGCGGGCCACCGTCTCCTGGCCGCGGTAGCAGCCCTTCTGGAGGTGGACGGCGGTGCCGAGCCAGCCCAGCTCGTGCGGGATGGTGCGGTGGTCGGTCTCCAGGCCGAGCCGCGGCCGGTGGGCCTCCACGCGCAGGGCCTCGTAGGCGAGGAGTCCGGCGGCGGGGCCGTGCGCGGCGGCGAAGTCCTCCAGCGCCTCGCGCGGGAGGAACACGTCGCGGCCGTGGGCGGTCTCGCGCACGCGGTGCTCGGCGGGGACCTCGGCGATGGAGCCGGCCGGGAGGTGGACGACGGCGAAGGCGTCGGTGCGGTCGGCGACCTCGACGCGGTAGAAGAACTTCATCGCCTCCAGGTAGGCGATCAGCGCCTCCTGGGTGCCGGGCTCGACGTGGGCCCACACGGTCTCGCCGTCGTCGACGAGGTAGAGGGCGTGTTCGATGTGCCCGTTGGCGGAGAGGATCAGCGCCTCGGTGGCCTGCCCGGCCGGGAGGTCGCTGACGTGCTGGGTGAGCAGCAGGTGCAGCCAGGCGAGGCGGTCCGGTCCGGTGACGGTGACGACCCCGCGGTGCGAGAGGTCGACGAAGCCGCGGCCGTCGGCGAGGGCGCGCTGTTCGCCGTAGAGCTCTCCGTAGTGGGCGGCGACGCCCTCGTCACGGCCTTCGGCCGGTACGGCGCCGCTGAGGTGGAGCAAGGGGCTGCTGGTCATGGCACCCAGCCTACGACCCCGCCGGCACCGTCACCGAGGGCGCTGGGCGGCGCACTTCGCGCACCGGCCGAAGATCGCGAAGTGCTTCATGTCCGTGTCGAAGCCGAAGGTGGCGCGGAGCTTCGCGGTGAACTCGGCGGCGACGTCGAGGTCGGCCTCGATCACCTCGTTGCAGTCGCGGCAGACCAGGTGGATGTGGTGGTGCCGGTCCGCGAGGTGATAGGTGGGGGCGCCGTGCCCGAGGTGGGCGTGCGAGACCAGTTTCAGCTCTTCGAGCAGCTCCAGGGTCCGGTAGACGGTGGAGATGTTGACCCCGGAGGCGGTCTTGCGCACCTCGACGAGGATCTCGTCGGGGGTGGCGTGTTCGAGGGCGTCGACGGCTTCGAGCACGAGCTGGCGCTGCGGTGTCAGCCGGTAGCCGCGCTGCCGCAGGTCGGTCTTCCAGTCGGTGGTCGCCACCCGGCCAGTGTAAGCGCGGGAAGGGGACCGTGGGCCGGGCCGCGGTCCCCTTCCTCACGTCTGCGTGCGCGGCGGGCTCAGCGGAAGAAGGCGATGCCGTCCTCGGGGAGCTCCGGGAGGTTGCGCGCCATGTCGGCGATCTCCTCCGGGGTGACGACCTTCTTGAGCTGGGCCGACATGTAGGGGCGCAGCTCGACCTCGGGGGTGGCCTTCTCGCCGACCCACATCAGGTCGCTCTTCACGTACCCGTAGAGGCGCTTCCCGCCGCTGTACGGGCCGGAGGCGGCCGTACGGGCCACCGCGTCGGTGACCACGTCGATCTGCGGCTTCTGGTCGGCGAGCTCGCCGTACCAGACCTCGACGACGCCCTGGTCGCGGACCATGACGATCTCGACCTTGCGGTCGGCGTCGATGCGCCAGTAGCCCGACTCGGACTCCAGCGGGCGCACCTTGTTGCCCTCGGCGTCGAGGACCCAGGTGTGGGAGGTGTACTCCAGGAAGTCCCGGCCGTCGTGGCTGAAGACGACTTCCTGGCCGAAGTTGCACTTCTCTTCACCGGGGAAGTCGAAGACGCCGGCGCCTTCCCAGTTGCCGAGGAGGAAGGCGAGGGGGACGAGGCCCGGGTTCAGGTCGGACGGGATCTGGATCATGGTTGGCTGCTCAGGCGATCTGTGGGAGGGGTTCCGGGGCGGTCGGCCGGTCGGCTGCTGCTCAGCGCTGACCCTGGTACAGCTTCTTGACGGCCAGGCCGGTGAAGGCCATGACGCCGACGCAGACCAGGACCAGCAGGGAGGTGAAGACTGCCTCAAGCACGGTGTGCTCCTCGGAGGATTCGGTGCGGTGTACGGGCCGGTCCCCAAGCCTACTGGCCCGGGAACCGGCACACCCTATGAGGTGGCCGTACCGGCCCTGCGCCCGGGTGGTCAGCCGAGCAGCTGGCCCTGGAGGATCACGGCCTGGTGCAAGGGGACGGCAGGGGTCGCACCCTTGCGGCTCTGCAGGATCACGGCCTGGACGTCACCCGACTGCACGCAGCCGGCCCTGATCTGCTCGTCGCCGAACGGGACGGATTCCTCCAGGACCGTCACGTCGTCGGTGGTCGGCGCCGCCTGGGCGACCCGGGCCTTGCCCCAGAGGTCGTCCGTCTCGATCCGGTTGACGCCGTTCAGGTTCATGTCGGCACTGCAGCCCTGGAAGACGTCGGCGAACCCGGAGGCGTGGAAGCACAGGGCCGTGCCGGCGAGGGCGCCGAGGACGAGGGCGGCGGCGATCAGGAGCGTGGTGCGGCCGCGCGACGGGCCGGGCGCGGCGGGACGGCGGCATCGGCGGCCGCGTCCGCGTCCGCCGGGGTTTCCACATTTACCGGCGGAAATTCGGGAGTGTCCGATTCCGCTCCGTTCTCCGCCGCTTTCCGCAGCTCGGGAACGGTCTGTTCGTGTTCCAAAGAAGTCCCCCCACAGGACTGAAGGCGGCGGGTTCATTTACCCGCGCACACCGAAGACACCTTCGTCCGGGAGGCAGTTGTACGCATCTTTATTACGGTCTTATATAGGCCCGATTCAGTCCTCGTGGCGCCGCTTTCCGTCCAGTTCGTCCCACCATTCATCCGATTTCGGATCCCCGGAGGGGTCGTCCCACCAGCGGTCGTCGGGGCCGCGGCGGTTCGCGACCATCGCGGCGATCGGGGGGATGACCATGGCGACCACGCACAGGGCCACCGCCGCCTCCACGGAGAACAGGCGCACGAAGGACCAGGCGGAGACGAAGAGGAACAGGCATCCGCCCATCAGCAGGAAGTAGGCGCGTCGGCGCCGGGCGTACATATCTCCAGCGTAGGGCCGTCCCCCGCCGGGGCAAGGGCTGTGGACGGCACGAAGGGCCGCACCCCGGTCCAGTGGCGTCCAACCCCCGGGGGTGCGGCCCTTCGGCCGGTTCAGCTGTCGGTCGCTCAGACCGCGATCGCGACGTCCGTCACGCCGCCGGCCTCGGCGACCACGACGGCACGGTCGGCCTGGGCACCCGGGACGAGCGCGCGCAGCGTCCAGGAGCCGGTCGCCGCGTAGAAGCGGAACTGGCCGGTCGCGGAGGTCGGGACCTCGGCGGTGAACTCGCCGGTCGAGTCCAGCAGGCGGACGTATCCGCTGACGGGCTCGCCGTCCTTGGTCACCTGGCCCTGGATCGCGGTCTCACCGGGCTTCAGCGTCGCGAGGTCGGGCCCGCCGATCTGTGCTCCACACATGTTCTCTGTCCTGTCCTAGAGAGGTTCTGCTGCTACGGGGCGCCGGGCGTCGCCTGCCCGGTCCGCCGGCGGGATTACTTGTTGGGGCCGAGCTCGATCGGCACGCCGACCAGCGAGCCGTACTCGGTCCAGGAGCCGTCGTAGTTCTTGACGTTCTCCTGGCCCAGGAGCTCGTGCAGCACGAACCACGTGAGCGCGGAGCGCTCACCGATGCGGCAGTAGGCGATGGTGTCCTTCGTGTCGAGGTCGACGCCCTCCGCCTGGTACAGGGCGGTCAGCTCGTCGTCGGACTTGAAGGTGCCGTCGTCGTTGGCGTTCTTCGACCACGGGATGTTGCGGGCGCTCGGCACGTGGCCGGGGCGCTGCGACTGCTCCTGCGGAAGGTGCGCCGGGGCGAGCAGCTTGCCGGAGAACTCGTCGGGCGAGCGGACGTCGACCAGGTTCTGGACGTTGATCGCGGCCAGGACGTCGTCGCGGAAGGCGCGGATCGAGGTGTCCTGCGGCTTGGCCTTGTACTGGGTGGCCGGACGGTTCGGGACGTCCTTGCCGTCGACCAGGTCGCGGGAGTCGAGCTCCCACTTCTTGCGGCCACCGTCGAGGAGGCGGACGTCCTGGTGGCCGTAGAGCTTGAAGTACCAGTAGGCGTAGGACGCGAACCAGTTGTTGTTGCCGCCGTAGAGGACGACCGTGTCGTCGTTGGAGATGCCCTTGGCGGAGAGGAGCTTCTCGAAGCCCTCCTGGTCCACGAAGTCGCGGCGGACCGGGTCCTGGAGGTCGCTCTTCCAGTCGATCCGGACGGCGTTGGTGATGTGGTTCTTGTCGTACGCGGACGTGTCCTCGTCCACCTCGACGATGACGACATTGGCGTCGTTCAGGTGGGCCTCGACCCAGTCGGCGTCTACGAGGACGTCGCTGCGGCTCATGATGTTCTCCTCCGGGGCAGTGTGCGGCGGGGCGGTGCTGGTGCAGCTGCGGGGCGGTGCTGGTGCGTACGTGCCGTTCCGGGTGGCGCGCTCGGGACCTGCGCGGGGAGGCGACAGGGGGCAGGAGGCGGGGAGCGGGGGCGGTCACGCCGCGGATGAAGGGCCGTCGTCCGGCCGGTGGAGCGGAAGGCTCACACCACTCAAATGGAGCGACAGAGCATGGCGGCGACGCGACACAGGTCTACTGCCCGCCGCTTCGTGAGGTCCGCCTGCTGATGCTTCATAGCCATGGATCGTAGGGACGAATCAGCCGCCCTGTCACCGGCGTGTCATATTTCGAGACAGGATCGTCCGCATGGCGGGATGAGAAAGCCCCGGACGGCCGCCTCGCGGCCCCCGGGGCTCTTCGTGCGGCCCGCCCTTCTGCAGGTCGGACCGCGTCGTCTCACTATCCGGCCAGCACCACGTCCGTACCGCTCAGCGTGACGTGTACGCCCTCCGCGTCCGAGGTCAGCCCGGTGAGGGCGAGTCCGGACGGCAGGCCCGCGTCGATGCGGCGGTCGAAGTCGGTCCGCTTGCGGACCGCGCTCTCGACGCCGGGTATCCCCTCGCCCGGCACGGATTCCGCGCGCACCCGGACGACCTTCCCGTTCTTCCCGTCGTTCGCGTCCACCAGGGTGACGGTCGACACCACGTCACGGGTCAGGCGCTTACCGAGGAACTCCACCGTCGCGGTCACCTTCACCTTGCCCGGCGCACCGCCGTAGGTGAGGTTCACGCCGCTCTGGGAGGCCTCGGTGAGGTCCGCGTAGGAGATCAGCGCGGAGCCCTCCGCCCGCTTGGCGGTGCCGCCGCTGTAGCTGCCGTTCAGCTTCACCTCTCGGAAGCTGGCGTCGAGCTCCGTCAGACGGGTCTTGCGGCCGTCGGCGGCGGCGTCGACGCCCTTCAGCTTCAGGTCCACCCGCTCCAGGTCGTGGCTGAGCGCCTGGGTCAGGAACGGGAAGCCGTGGATGTTCACCTCCACGCTCCCCGCGAGCCCCTGACGGGCCTGGAGGCGTTCGGCGAGCCGGTTCTCGGCATAGCCGACCGCCCAGCGGTCCGCGCCCACGAACAGGGCCCCCAGAACCACTCCGACGATCAGTACGAAGCGCAGGAAACGCAACGGACCCTCCCCCTACTTATCGGTACGTGCGTTCTAGTGGACCATGGTCCGCCGTCGGGCCCCCGTCAGCTCAGCCCACCACCCGGCCCAGCAGGTAGACGGCGGGCGCGGCCACCGCCAGCGGCAGCGCGACACCGGCCGTCATGTGGACGAACTTCGACGGGTAGTCGTACGCGGCCACGCGCAGGCCCACCAGCGCGCAGACCCCGGCGGCCAGGCCGAGCAGCGCCCCGCCCGCCCCGATGCCGGTCAGCCCGCCCACCGCGATGCCCGCACCGGCCGCGGCGGCCAGCGAGACGCCCACGGAGGGCACGGTCGGCAGCGGCAGGGCCCGCGCGAACACGGCGACGGCGACGGCGGCGGCGCCGACGCTCACCGCCTCCCCGTCGGCGGCCAGGAAGCCGGCGCACACGATGGCCAGGGCGGCGGAGGCCACCGAGGCCATGAGCCCGTACATCCGCTCGTCGGGGTCCGCGTGGCTGCGCAGCTGGAGCACCAGCGTCAGCAGCACCCAGGCCCCGAGGGTGCCGATGATCGCGCCGGGGCCGTACGGCTCGTCCACCGCGAGCACCGCGCCGTCCGCGACCACGGCTCCGGCGAAGGCGAGGGCGATGCCCTGGCGGGCCGGCCACATGCCGTTGAGGCGGAACCAGCCGGCCGCGGTGAGGGCCTGGAGGGCGATCAGCGGCAGGAGCAGGGCGTACGAACCGAACGCGGCGGCGCCGGCCAGCAGCAGCCCGAGGGCGGCGGTGAGTATGGCCGACTGCGGACCGGGGTCGATGATCGGCGACCGGCCCTCGGCGCGGGCCTGGGCCGGGTCGACGGCGCGCAGGGTGTTCCCGCCGAGGGTGGGCGGCGAGTACTCGGCGTCGGGGCCGGCGGGCCCGGACGCGGGAGCGGGGGCCGGGGCCGGGGCCGGGGCGGAGGCCTGCGGGGCCGCGGCGGCGGACGGCACGGGCGGCAGGTACGCCGTCCGCTCCGCCGCCGCGTCGGGGGCGGGCGGCTGGGGCGGCAGGTAGGCCGTCCGCTCGGCGGCGGCCTCCGTCACCGGCGGCAGGTAGGCCGTCCGCTCGGTGTCCCAGGCCTGCGGCTGCGCCTGCGCCTGGACGGGGGGCAGGTACGCGGTCTGCTCGGCGGCGCTGTCGCGTACCGGCGGCAGGTACGCCGTCTCGGCGGCGGCGTCCGCCCCCACCCCCGGGCCACCCGGCCACGGCGTCTGCGGAGCGGCCTGCTCCCGTACCGGAGGCAGGTACGCCGTCTCGGCCGCGGCGTCGGCCCCGGCACCCGGGCCACCCGGCCACGGCGTCTGCGGAGCGGCCTGCTCCCGTACCGGAGGCAGGTACGCCGTCTCGGCCGCGGCGTCGGCCGCCGGGGCCTGCTGCTGCCACGGCGCGGCGTGCCGGCCGTGGGACCGGGCCGGCGCCGGGGCCTGCGGGGCCTGCGGGGCCTCGTCACGGAACCAGCCCTCGGGTACCACCGGCTGCTGCTGCCCCTGGGGCTGCTGGGGCTGCTGGGGATGGGGCTGCTGCTGCACCGGCGGCAGATAGGCGGTCTGCTCGGCGGCACCGGCACCGGCACCCGCACCCGTGGCGTCCGGCCACGGCGCGGCGCCGGCCGGAGCCGCCCACTGCTGCTGCGCGGGCGGCGGGGCCTGCGGCGCGGCCTGGGCCTCGTCGCGGAACCAGCCCTCGGGCGCCACCGGCTGACCCGGCACGGAGCCCAGCGGCCGCTGCACGGGCTGGTAGCTGGTGTCCCAGGTGTCGGACTGCCAGGTCTGGGTCCCGTACGGGTCCTCCTGCGCGGCCCGCTGCTGTTCTTCGGGAGTGCTCATGGTCTCCGCTCACCCGCCCGCGAACGGCGGGAGCACCTCTACGGTGCCCCCCTCGGTCAGCGGTACGGCCTCGTGCGGGCGCTTGCCCACCGGCTCGTCGTTCACCAGGAAGGAGCAGCGCAGGAGAACCTGGGTCAGCTGCCCCGGGTGCCGTTCCCGCACGGCTTCGAGCGCCTCGGCCAGGGTGTGCGCCGAGTACGGCTCCTCCGCCGTACCGGCCGCGGCCTTGGCCGCCGCCCAGTAGCGGATGGTTCCGGTTGCCACTGCTGCTCCTCTTCGTAGGCTCCGTCGGCTCTCTATCGTCGGCCTCCATGATGACCCCTCCGGGTCACCACCCCGGCGTGCGTCAGCGCGCCCCGTGTGCGCCCGGGGATCCCTCCGGGGGTCCACCGATCCGGTGAAACCAGGGCATACGCAGGGGGAAGGCGTGGCACGAACCACAGAACGCGGTGTGCGGCAGCCCTCGGCCCCGAAAGGGAGGGTGGGCTATTCTGGCGGCGTAGAGGATCCGGGCAACGTAGCCCCCGGGTCCTTTTGTGCTTTCAGCACGTTGAACGAACCGAGAACAGTGGTATCCATCCGGACCCCAGGGCGCGGGGGCCGGGCCGGACGCCAGGCCATTCGTACGAAGCAGTACCACGCACGTCCTCGACGGGACCGAGGAGGAACCGACGTGATGGACCAGCGAACCGTGCACCCGCACGTGCACGACCACCCGACGCGGGCAGGTGGTCGGGCATGAGTTCTCTCCTGCTGCTGACCAATGCCCTCCAGCCGTCGACCGAGGTGCTCCCCGCACTCGGCCTGCTGCTGCACAACGTGAGGGTCGCCCCGGCAGAGGGTCCGGCCCTGGTGGACACCCCCGGCGCCGACGTGATCCTCGTCGACGGCCGCCGCGACCTGCCGCAGGTGCGGTCGCTGTGCCAGCTGCTGCGGTCCACCGGACCGGGCTGCCCCCTGATCCTGGTCGTGACCGAGGGCGGCCTCGCGGCCGTCACCGCCGACTGGGGCATCGACGACGTCCTGCTCGACACCGCCGGACCGGCCGAGGTCGAGGCGCGGCTGCGGCTGGCCACCGGCCGCCAGCAGCTGGGCTCGGACGACTCCCCGATGGAGATCCGCAACGGCGACCTGTCGGTCGACGAGGCGACGTACAGCGCGAAGCTGAAGGGCCGGGTCCTGGACCTGACCTTCAAGGAGTTCGAACTGCTGAAGTACCTCGCCCAGCACCCGGGCCGGGTCTTCACCCGGGCCCAGCTCCTCCAGGAGGTGTGGGGCTACGACTACTTCGGCGGGACCCGGACGGTCGACGTGCACGTACGACGGCTGCGCGCGAAGCTCGGCCCCGAGCACGAGTCGCTGATCGGCACGGTCCGCAACGTCGGCTACCGCTTCGTGACGCCGGAGAAGGTGGAACGGGCGGCGGCGGAGGCGGCCGAGCGGGCCGCGGCGAAGCAGGCGGCGCAGCAGGCGGCGGCGCAGCAGGCGGCGTCGGGCGCGGCGCAGGGCGGCGACCGGGCCGCGGCGGCCCCCCGGACGGAGGAATCCCCTGTGACCATCCACTCGGCAGGACGCCCTGCCCAGAGGTAGGTCACCCCGCGTAGACTGCCGCGCGTGGCCAAGGTGACGCGGGATGACGTTGCACGACTTGCGGGTACGTCTACCGCCGTCGTGAGCTACGTCATCAACAACGGACCCCGGCCGGTTGCCCCGGCCACGCGCGAGCGTGTCCTCGCCGCGATCAAGGAGCTGGGCTACCGCCCGGACCGGGTCGCACAGGCGATGGCGTCACGACGCACCGACCTCATAGGCATGATCGTCCCGGACGCCCGCCAGCCGTTCTTCGCGGAGATGGCGCACGCGGTCGAGCAGGCCGCCGCCGAGCGCGGGAAGATGGTCCTGGTCGGGAACTCCGACTACCGCGACGAGCGCGAGGTCCATTACCTGCGGGCCTTCCTCGGCATGCGGGTGTCCGGCCTGATCCTGGTCAGCCAGGGCATGAGCGAGCGCGCCGCCTCGGAGATCGAGGCGTGGGACGCCCGCATCGTGCTGCTGCACGAGCGGCCCGAGGCGATCGACGACGTCGCGGTGGTCACGGACGACATCGGCGGGGCCCAGCTCGCCACCCGGCACCTGCTGGAACACGGGCACGAGTACGTCGCCTGCATCGGCGGCGTCGAGAACACCCCGTCCGTCGGCGACCCGGTGGCCGACCACGTCGAGGGCTGGCGCCGGGCCATGCTCGAAGCGGGCCGTTCGGTGGAGGGCCGGCTCATCGAGGCCCCGTACAACCGCTACGACGCCTACACGGTCGCCCTGGAGGTCCTGGCCCGGCCCGACCGGCCGACCGCGATCTTCTGCGCGACGGACGACCAGGCCATCGGCGTGCTCCGGGCCGCCCGCGAGCTGCGCATCGACGTCCCCGAGCAGTTGGCCGTGGCCGGCTTCGACGACGTCAAGGAGGCGGCCCTGACGGACCCGCCGCTGACCACGATCGCCTCGGACCGCCCGGCGATGGCCCGCGCGGCCGTGGACCTCGTCCTGGACGACGCCCTGCGCGTGGCGGGCTCCCGCCGCGAGCGCCTCAAGCAGTTCCCCTCGGCCCTGGTGATCCGCCGCTCCTGCGGCTGCCGCTGACCGCCGCGCGCGCCCGGCCTGCCGGGCGTGCGGCCCGCCTCCTTATATCGGGCATACACGGTTCTGTCGGGCTTCTCAGCCGGGACTCAGGAAGCTCTCATGATCCGGCGGGACAGTCGGAGACATGACCGACAGCTTCCGCCGCGAAGGCGAGTACCCGCAGGAGAACCGGCCGGCCCAGAACCCGCCCTTCGGCGAGGACTGGCAGCGCGGCCGCGACCGGTTGGCACAGGACACCGGGGCCGGGGCGTACCCGCCGCCGCCCGCGTACCCGCCGGCCGCGCCGGCACCGGCCCCCGGCTGGCACGAGGCGCACCAGCCCCCCGTGATCCAGGGCGAGACCGTCCCGGCCGGCGGCGACGGCGACACCGGCGGCCATGGCGGCCACGGGGGCGGCGGATGGGCCGCCTGGGGCTCCGCCGCCCCGGCGGCACCCGCCGCCCCCGCCCATGCCGCCCGCGCCAAGCGCCCCGTCGCGCTGCTCGCCGCCGTCGCCCTCGCGGCGGCCGTGATCGGCGGCGGGACGGCCGCCGCCGTCCAGCAGTTCCTCGACCACCAGGGCTCCGCGGGTGGCGGCTTCAGCGGCACCAACGTCTCCCAGTCCAGCAACGGCACCGTCTCGGGCGTCGCCGAGCAGGTCAGCCCCTCCGTCGTGCGGATCGACACCCGCACCGGCTCCGGCCAGGGCACCGGCTCCGGCATCGTGATCACCGCCGACGGCGAGATCGTCACCAACAACCACGTCGTCAGCGGCGCCTCCGAGATCCAGGTGACGATGAGCGACGGCAAGAAGTACGCCGCCAAGACCGTCGGCACCGACCCCGACAAGGACCTGGCGCTGATCAAGCTCCAGGGCGCGAGCGGCCTGAAGCCCGCCAAGCTCGGCAACTCCGACCAGCTGCGCGTCGGCGACCAGGTCGTCGCCATCGGCTCCCCCGACCGCCTCACCGGCACCGTGACCAGCGGCATCGTCTCGGCCCTGGACCGGGACGTGAACGTACCGAAGTCGGAGCAGCAGCAGTCCCCGCAGCGCGGGCAGGGCGGCGGCTGGCCGTTCTCCTACGACGGGCAGCAGTTCAACGGGAACACCGGCTCGAACACCACCTCGTACAAGGCCATCCAGACGGACGCCTCCCTCAACCCGGGCAACTCCGGCGGCGCCCTCGTCAACCTGAACGGCGAGATCGTGGGCATGCCCTCAGCGATCTACTCCCCCTCCAGCGACAGCTCCTCCGCGGGCAGCGTCGGCCTCGGCTTCGCCATCCCGGTCAACACGGTCAAGGCCGACCTCGACGGCCTCCGCAAGGGCGGCACGGGAGGCATCGGCGACTCCGGCAACGGCAACGGCACCGGCTCCGACGGCTCGGGCAGCGGGCGCTCCGGCACCTCCTGGTTCTGATCCCGCCGGCCCCGCCACCGGCCCCGCGCCCGGTACGGCAGCCGCCCCCGGGCGCAGCCGCACCGGGCCGCGGCGCTCCCGTGCGACGCTGGGGGCAGACCTCCGCGGGACGGATCCCGCACGTCCGCCGCCCGCGGCCGGGGCCGGGGCCCCGGCCGCGGACACCACCACGACCACCACCCAGGGGGACCGCCGATGAACGCCACCGAAGGCGAACCGCAGCGCATCCTCGTCGTCGACGACGAGCCGGCCGTCCGTGAGGCCCTGCGCCGCAGCCTCGCCTTCGAGGGCTACGGGACCCGGACGGCGGTCGACGGACTCGACGCCCTCGACCAGGCGGCCACGTACGCCCCGGACCTGATCGTCCTGGACATCCAGATGCCCCGGATGGACGGCCTGACCGCGGCCCGCCGGCTGCGCGCGTCCGGCAGCGTCACCCCGATCCTGATGCTGACCGCCCGCGACACCGTCGGCGACCGCGTCACCGGCCTCGACGCCGGCGCGGACGACTACCTCGTCAAGCCCTTCGAGCTGGACGAGCTCTTCGCGCGCGTCCGCGCCCTGCTGCGCCGCAGCTCCTACCGCGCCCCCTCCGCCGCCCCGGAGAGCTCCGCCGACGTCCTGTCCTTCGGCGACCTGCGCATGGACCTCACCACCCGCGAGGTCACCCGGGGCCACCGCGCCGTGGAACTGACCCGGACCGAGTTCACCCTGCTGGAGATGTTCCTCGCGCACCCGCGCCAGGTCCTGACCCGCGAGCAGATCCTGAAGACCGTGTGGGGCTTCGACTTCGAGCCCAGCTCCAACTCCCTGGACGTGTACGTGATGTACCTGCGCCGCAAGACCGAGGCCGGTGGCGAGCCCCGCCTCGTCCACACCGTGCGCGGGGTCGGGTACGTCCTGCGCGCCGGCGAGGGCGGCCCCGAGTGAGCCCGACCGCCAGATTCCACGCGCTGCCGCTGCGCTCGCGGCTCGCGCTGCTGGTGGCGGTCGCCGTGGCGGTGGCGGTGGCGGCCGTCGCCGCCGTCGCCTGGGTGATGGTGCGCACCCAGCTGCGCGACCAGCTCGACCGCTCCCTGATGTCGACGAACGTCAGCGCACAGGTGGCGCGGACCCTGCGGGAGGGCTGCGTCGTCCAGCCGCCCAAGCCCACGCAGCAGATCGCCGGGAACCTGAACGCGACCGTGCAGATCGTCCTGTCCGACGGCACCCGCTGCTGGGTGGGCGGCCAGCCCGACCTGCCCGTGACCGGCGCCGACCGGCAGGTCGCGGCGGACGTGGAGGCCAAGCCCGTCCTGCACGACGTGACCACCCCCGACGGCGTCGACATGCGCGTCTACACCCTCCAGGCCAACCCGGCCGGGCCCGCCTTCGGCGTCTCCATCGCCAAGCCGCTGGGCGACGTGGAGAAGCCCCTGTCCACCCTGGCCTGGGTGCTGCTGCTGGTCAGCGGCATCGGGGTGGTCGGCGCCGGGGCCGCCGGACTGTGGGTGGCCCGGACGGGGCTGCGGCCGGTGGACGAACTGACCGGCGCCGTCGAGCACATCGCCCGGACCGAGGACCTGACCGTACGGATCCCCGACGAGGGGGACGACGAGATCGCCCGCCTGTCGCGCTCCTTCAACTCCATGACGGCCGCCCTGGCCTCCTCGCAGGAACGCCAGGCCCAGCTGATCGCCGACGCCGGCCACGAACTGCGGACCCCGCTCACCTCCCTGCGCACCAACATCGAGCTGCTCGCGCGCAGCGAGGAGACCGGCCGGGCCATCCCGCCGGACGACCGCCGCGAGCTGCTGGCCTCCGTGAAGGCACAGATGACGGAGCTGGCCGCGCTGATCGGGGACCTCCAGGAGCTCTCCCGCCCCGACGCCGCCCCGCACGGCCCGCTCGGGGTGGTGGCCCTGCACGAGACCGCCGCCGCCGCGCTCTCCCGGGCCCGGCTGCGCGGCCCGGAGCTGGTCTTCACCTCCACGCTGGAGCCCTGGTACGTACGGGGCGAGGCGGCGGCGCTGGAGCGGGCGGTGGTCAACGTCCTGGACAACGCCGTGAAGTTCAGCCCGCCGGGCGCGGCCGTCGAGGTCTCGCTGCGCGCGGGCGAGCTGACGGTGCGCGACCACGGGCCGGGCATCCCGGCCGAGGACCTCCCGTACGTCTTCGAGCGGTTCTGGCGCTCCCCGTCGGCCCGCGCGCTGCCCGGCAGCGGACTGGGCCTGTCCATCGTGGCCCGTACGGTCCAGCGCGCGGGCGGCACCGCCGTGCTGCGCGCCGCGGCCGACGGGGGCCGGGGCACGGAGGCGGTGCTGCGCCTGCCGGGCGCCCCGACGCCGCCGCCGTCGACCGCGTCAGTTGTGCCGGATCAGTGATTCGACCAGGCCGGACCGGGTGTTGGGGAAGTCCATCGGGACGATGCCGAGGCCGGTGCGGCCGGCCAGTTCGCCGCCGTCGACGAAGGAGTGGACCTGCGGGTTGAGCCGGTCGGAGTTCCAGCGCGGGGGCATGTAGGCGGCGGTGCTGACGTAGTTCACGAACAGTTTCCCGGGCTGCTGGACGGCCTTGCGGAACTGGTTCTCGATCCGGCCGCGCTTGGCGAAGGGCTCGGTGTTGTAGTCGTCCTGGACGTCGAAGACGTTGCCGTCGGCGTAGCGCAGGCCCGGCAGACCGCCGTTGTCGGCGAGGAGCACCACCTTGCCGCGGGCCTGGCCCAGCGATGCGGGCAGGGTGTCGGCGATGCGGAAGAGCGGGCGCCAGCCGCGGTGGTCGAGGTAGTCGTCGAAGACGGCGCGGAAGGTGGCGTCGCTCTCCTCGGAGTACTCCTGCTTGACGCGCATCAGGACGGTCTCGGAGGGATGCGCGGCGAGGAAGTTCCAGCAGGCGACCAGGACGTCCCCGAACATCAGGTCCTGGAAGAAGGCCGCGTGGTGGATGGCGAAGGAGCCGCCCGTCACCCGGCAGCGGACGTCCAGGAAGCGGATCCCGGAGTCGAGCTGCTGGGCTATCGAGGTGTTCTGGCAGGCGACGTAGAGCCCGCCCTTGGTGGCGCCCGAGTCGTGGGTGCCGGGGATGGTCATCCGCTGGAGCGGGGTGGAGTCGGCGAGGCCGGCCATCCAGTCCTGGCTGCCGAGGGTTCTCGCGGAGGCGGGGGCCGCCGTCCCGAGTCCCGTGAGCGCCGCGGCGCCCACCGCCGTCGCTCCGGTCAGAAAAGCCCGCCGATGCAGTGCCATGCCCGCCCCTTCGCCGCTCCGCTGTCGGGACGGGATTATGGCGTGCGCGGACCCGCCTTCACTACCCGTCGGTAGGCACTGATTCTTCGAGCAGCTCCACCATCCGCCGCAGCCCGCGCACGAGTTCCCGCCCGGTCGGCGCCTGCTCCTCGTCGGTCAGGGCCTGCACCATCACCCCGCTGAGCAGCGCGAGGTGCACCGATCCGAGGGCCCGTACGTCCTCCTGCGCGACCTCGTCCTCGGGCACCCCGGCCAGCTGCGCGGCGACCATGCGCCGGGACCGGCGCTGCCCCTCGGCGAGCACGGCGAGCAGCTCGGGCGAGGACTGGGCGTGCACGAAGGCCTCGATGTTGGCGAGCCAGAGCCAGCGCATGTCGAGGAAGTCCCGGCTCTTGCGGTCCCAGGTGTCGGCGTAGCGCTCCTCGGCGGTGGCGCCCTGCCCGGCGAGCCGGCCCGAGCCGGCGGCCCACTCGTCGATGGCCGCGAACAGGGCCTGGTTGAGCAGGGCCTCGCGCGATCCGAAGTGGTAGCCGATCGCGGCCATGCTCACCTGCGCCGCCGAGGCGATGTCGCGCACGGTCGTGCGCGCGTACCCCTTCTCCTCCAGGCAGCGGCGCGCTCCGGCCAGCAGGTCCTCGCGATTTCCCATGCCGGGATCGTATCCGCGCCAGCATTTTGGGCGTGCGCCCAAGACGATCGTATTGCGCGCTTGCCCAAATCCTGGCAGGGTTGACCCCGTCACCACAGGAGACGCACGCAGGACACACAGGGGAGAGCGGAACCATGCGCCACACGCTGACGATCGACGACCGCACGCTGTCGTACCTGGACTTCGGCGGCCCCGGCCGCCCGCTGCTCGCCCTGCACGGGGGCATGTCCGAGGGCCTCGCCTTCGCCGGCCTCGCCGAGGCCCTGGGCGACGAGTGGCGGGTCATCGCCCCCGACCAGCGCGGCCACGGAGACTCCGACCGGGCCCCCGACTACAGCCGCGCCGGATACGTCGCCGACGCCGTCGCCCTCCTCGACCACCTCGGACTGGACGCCCCCGTCGCCCTCCTCGGCTACTCGCTCGGCGGGCTCAACGCCGTCCACCTGGCCGCCGCCCACCCCGACCGGATCTCGGCGCTCGTCGACATCGACGGCGCCGTCGAGGTCCACCCCGCGGGCGGCGCGTGGATGGACTTCCTCAAGGGCATGCGGTACTCCGCCCCCACCCGGGAGGAACTCCTCGCCGCGGCCGGGCCGATCGGCTCCCAGTTCGTCGCCCAGGCGCTGCGCCCGCTGCCCGAGGGGGGCTGGCGGCTGCCGTTCCACCCCCAGGACATGCTCGACTCCGTCGAGGCCTGCCGCGGCGACCACTGGGACGCCTGGCTCGGGAGCACGTGCCCGGCCGTACTGGTCCACGGCGTCCGCAGCACGTCCCTCCCGCAGGCACAGGCCGACGCGATGGTCTCCCGGCGGCCCGGGACCTCGTACACGCCCCTGGAGGGCGACCACTTCGTGCCCTTCACCGACCCGGCCGGCGTCCACGGGGCCGTCGCGAAGTTCCTCGCGACGCTGTAGCCGGGGCGCCTGCCCCGGCCGACGCGCCGCGAAACGCCGGAGGGGCGGCGGGCCGGAAGGCCCACCGCCCCTCCGGGCGCGCCGTACGCGGGTACTACTTGACGACCGTGATCCGGTCCGCCGCCGGCGGGGCGATCGGGGCCGCGGCCGAGGACTTCCCCAGGAGGTTGTTGAAGGCCTCCAGGTCGGGGATGCCGACCAGCTTGTTCTTGTGCTCCTTCAGGACGGTGAAGCCGTCACCGCCGCCCGCGAGGAACTCGTTCATCGCGACCCGGTAGGTCTTGGCGGGGTCGATCGCCGCGCCGTTCAGCCGCACCGAGTCCACGACGATCCGGTCCGCGCCCGACTTCGTCATGTCCAGGGTGTACGTGAAGCCCTTCGACACCTGCAGGATCTTCGGGTTCGGGCCGTTGACCGTACCGCTGACCTGCTGCTGGAGCGCGGTGATCAGCTGCGCGCCCGTCAGGTCCACCACGTTCATCAGGTTGTTGAACGGCTGGACCGTGTACGACTCGCCGTACGTCACCACGCCGTCGCCCTCGGCGCCCGCGGCCTTGTACGCCAGGTCGGCCCGGATGCCGCCCGGGTTCATGATGGCCAGCTGCGCGCCGCCCCGGTCGGCCGGGGACGTGGCGTCCAGCTGCGCGTCGGCGATCAGGTCACCGAGCGGCTTCTCCGGCGCCTCGGAGCCGCGGCCCGCGATGTCGGCGGAGATGTAACCCATCGGACGGCTCGCGACCGGGGCCGCCAGCGCGTTCCAGCGGGTGATCAGCTCGGTCATGTCCGGGGCCTTGGGCAGGTCCCGGGTGACGACCTTGTTGACCGGCTTCGGCGACTTGACCGGCGTACGGACGATGTCCTTGGTCTGCCGGTCGTAGGTCAGCGTGGTGTCGGTGAACAGCCGGCCGTACGAGGCGGCCGAAGTGACCGTGCGCGGGTTGCCCGCCGGGTCCGGGATGTTGCAGGAGTACGCCTGGTGCGTGTGGCCGGTCACCAGCGCGTCGACCTTCGGGTCGACGTTCTTGGCGATGTCGACGATGGCACCCGAGATGCCGGCGCCCGCGCCCGGGACGTCACAGTCGTAGTTGTACGCGCCGCTCGCGGGCAGACCGCCCTCGTGGATCAGCGCCACGATCGACTTCACGCCCTGCTTGTTCAGCTCGGCCGCGTACTTGTTGATCGTCTCGACCTCGTCGCCGAACTTGAGGCCCTTGACCCCGTCGGCGGTCACGACGTCCGGAGTGCCCTCCAGGGTGACGCCGATGAAGCCGATCTTCACGTCCCCCTTCTTCCAGATGAAGGTGGGCGACATCAGCGGACGCTTGGTCTTCTCGTCCGTGACGTTCGCGGCCAGGTACTGGAACTGGGCGCCCGTGTACTCCTTGCCGTACTCGAAGCAGCCGTCGACCGGGTGGCAGCCGCCGTACGCCATGCGGCGCAGCTCGGTCTTGCCCTCGTCGAACTCGTGGTTGCCCACGCTCGTCACGTCGAGCTTCATCTTGTTGAGGGCCTCGACGGTCGGCTCGTCGTGGAAGAGACCGGACAGCATCGGACTGCCGCCGATCATGTCCCCGGCCGCGGCCGTGACGGAGTAGTCGTGGCCCTTGCGGGCATCGCGCAGCGCGGTCGCGAGGTACTCGGCCCCGCCCGCGGGTATCGCCTTGGTGGTGCCGTCTGCCTGACGTTCGGTCACGGTGCCGGAGGAGCCCTGCGGGGGCTCCAGCGTGCCGTGGAAATCGTTGAACGACAGCATCTGTACGTCGACGGTGCGGCCCGGAGCCGCACCGCCGCCACTCGCGGCACCGGCCGGCAGTGCGGCGGCGACCATCGCCCCGGCCCCCGCCGTGAGGGCGAGGGCGGACAGGGTCAACCGGCGTGCAGTGCGGTGCCGTTGTGGCTTCGCTGACATTTATTCCCCTTTGTGGACAGCGAGACAACTTGGGAGGTCCGCCGCAGCCTATGGTCAACGCGCGTAGCACGACAGGGGGTATCGGGTTGCGAGCTGGTTACGCACAGCCGTCCGCCGCTCCGGCCGCGCTCGGGTCCGCGTCCAGGAACCCACGGGGCCCGGACCTGCGGAAGGCCCCGACACCGGGCGTCGGTCGTAGGCTCAGAGCATGACTGACGCAGCAGCGGCCCTGGAGCCCGGACGGCACATCGAGATCCTCGACGAGCTGACGGAGGAACAGGCCGGATCCGTACTGGACCTCATCCACGAAGCGGCCCGCACGGACGGCACCACCGCCGTCTCCGAACAGGGCCGCCTGCAGCTGCGCGGCGGCCCGCGCGAGGGGATCCGCCACTTCCTCCTGACCGACGCCGGCCGGCTCGCCGGATACGGGCAACTGGAGGACACCGACCCGGTGGAGGCCCCCGCCGCCGAGCTCGTCGTGCACCCCGCGCTGCGCGGACGCGGCCACGGCCGGGCCCTCGGCTCCGCCCTGCTGCACGCCTCCGGCAAGCGGATCCGGGTGTGGGCGCACGGCGGCAAGTCCGCCGCCCGGCACCTGGCGCAGGTCCTCGGCCTGACCCTGTTCCGCGAACTGCGCCAGCTGCGCCGCCCCCTGGGCCCCGGGGCGGCGGGCCTGCCCGACGCCGCGCTCCCGCCGGGCGTGACGGTCCGCACCTTCGTCCCCGGCCAGGACGACACCGCCTGGCTCGCCGCCAACGCCGCCGCCTTCGCCCACCACCCGGAGCAGGGCGCGCTCACGCAGCGCGACCTGGACGACCGCATCGCGCAGCCGTGGTTCGACCCGAAGGGCTTCTTCCTCGCGGAGCGGGAGGGCGAGCTGATCGGCTTCCACTGGACGAAGGTCCACGCGGAGGAGCAGCTCGGCGAGGTCTACGTGGTCGGCGTCCGCCCGGGCGCACAGGGCGGCGGCCTCGGCAAGGCCCTGACCGCGATCGGCCTCCACCACCTGGCCGCGTCGGGCCTGCCCACGGCGATGCTCTACGTCGACGCCGACAACCCGGCGGCCCTGGCGGTCTACGAGGGCCTCGGCTTCACGACGCACGAGGTGGACCTCATGTACCGCACGGAGAGCTGAGGGCTCAGGGGGGCGGGGCGAGGTCGGGGCCGGGGGACGGCGGGACTCGGCCCCGACCCCGCCCCGCCCCCCTCCCCCGCCCCGCACGCCCCCGTCGACCCCCGTCACGCCCCACCGCGCCCCCACCCCCGGGAACCGCCCGCCAGCCGGAGCCAGGAAGCCATACGCCATTAACCGGGCATTAAGACGCGCTTGCCAGTCTCCGGACATGCAGCACCGCCTCCGCCCGACGGCGGACACTTCCGACGCGCCTGTCCTCCCCCGTGCGCGGAAGAATGGAGACATGAGCCACCAGCCGAGCGCGAGCCCCGCGGGCCCCACCGAGGTCCCCGCCCAGCAGCCGTCCCGCAACGCCGCCAGCACCGGCCCCGCAGGCCCCACCGGCCCCGCCGCCGCCCCGGCGGCGGTCCCGTCGGCCCTCACCCGGCCGACCGCCGCGCAGACACCGGCGCAGGCCAAGGCCGAGGCCCAGGCGCAGACGGCCCGGACGCGGGCGCGCCTCGGCTCCATAGCCGCGCACCGCCCCCACGCGGCGGACCTCGATCCCGACCTCGACGCCGATCTCGACGCCTACGAGGACAAGGACGACGACGGCGAGCTGCCCGCGAACCGCTTCCTCGACCGCGAACGCAGCTGGCTCGCCTTCAACGAGCGCGTCCTCGAACTCGCCGAGGACCCCGCCACCCCGCTCCTGGAGCGCGCGAACTTCCTGGCGATCTTCGCGAGCAACCTCGACGAGTTCTTCATGGTCCGCGTCGCCGGCCTCAAGCGCCGCATCGCGACCGGCGTCGCCACCCGTTCGGCCTCGGGCCTCCAGCCCCGTGAGGTGCTGGACCTGATCTGGACCCGCTCGCGCGAGCTCATGGCCCGGCACGCCGCCTGCTACCAGCAGGACATCGCCCCGCAGCTCGCCGAGGAGGGCATCCACCTCATCCGGTGGCCCGACCTCACCGAGAAGGAGCAGGCCCGCCTCTTCACCCTGTTCCGCAACCAGATCTTCCCGGTGCTCACCCCGCTGGCCGTGGACCCCGCGCACCCGTTCCCGTACATCTCCGGCCTGTCCCTGAACCTGGCCGTCGTCGTGCGCAACCCCGTCAGCGGCCACCGCCACTTCGCCCGCGTCAAGGTCCCGCCGCTCCTGTCCCGGTTCCTGGAGGCCTCCCCGCAGCGCTACGTCCCGCTGGAGGACGTCATCGCCGCGCACCTGGAGGAGCTGTTCCCCGGCATGGAGGTGCTCGCGCACCACATGTTCCGCGTGACCCGCAACGAGGACCTCGAAGTGGAGGAGGACGACGCCGAGAACCTCCTCCAGGCCCTGGAGAAGGAGCTCATGCGGCGCCGCTTCGGCCCGCCGGTGCGCCTGGAGGTCGAGGAGTCCATCGACCCCGGCGTCCTGGACCTCCTCGTCCAGGAACTGAAGATCTCCGCCGCCGAGGTGTACCCGCTGCCCGGCCCGCTCGACCTGACGGCCCTCTTCGGGATCTCCTCCCTGGACCGGCCCGAGCTGAAGTACCCGAAGTTCGTCGCCGGCACCCACCGTGACCTCGCCGAGGTGGAGTCCGCGTCCGCGCCCGACATCTTCGCCGCGCTGCGCGAGCGCGACGTCCTCCTGCACCACCCGTACGACTCCTTCTCCACCTCCGTGCAGGCCTTCCTGGAACAGGCCGCCGCCGACCCGGACGTCCTCGCGATCAAGCAGACGCTCTACCGCACCTCGGGCGACTCCCCGATCGTCGACGCCCTGATAGACGCCGCCGAATCCGGCAAGCAGGTCCTCGTACTCGTCGAGATCAAGGCCCGCTTCGACGAGCAGGCCAACATCAAGTGGGCGCGCAAGCTGGAGGAGTCCGGCTGCCACGTGGTCTACGGCCTGGTCGGCCTCAAGACCCACTGCAAGCTCTCGCTCGTCGTCCGCCAGGAGGGCGACACCCTGCGCCGCTACAGCCACGTCGGCACCGGCAACTACCACCCCAAGACCGCACGCCTGTACGAGGACCTCGGCCTGCTCACCGCCGACCCGCAGGTCGGCGCGGACCTCTCCGACCTGTTCAACCGGCTGTCCGGCTACTCCCGGCGCGAGACCTACCGCCGGCTGCTGACCGCCCCCAAGTCCCTGCGCGACGGACTGGTCTCGCGCATCGAGAAGGAGGCCGACCACCACCGGGCCGGCCGCCCCGCGTCCGTCCGCCTCAAGATGAACTCGATCGTCGACGAGGCCCTCATCGACTCCCTGTACCGGGCCTCCCGGGCAGGCGTCCCGGTCGACATCTGGGTCCGCGGCATCTGCGCCGTACGGCCCGGGGTCCCGGGGCTGTCGGAGAACATACGGGTCCGCTCGATCCTCGGCCGCTTCCTGGAGCACTCCCGGGTCTTCGCCTTCGGCAACGGCGGCGAGCCCGAGGTGTGGATCGGCAGCGCCGACATGATGCACCGCAACCTCGACCGCCGCATCGAGGCACTGGTCAGGGTCACCGACCCCGCCCACCGCGCGGCCCTGGACCGGATGCTGGAGACGGGCATGTCCGACGCCACCTCCTCCTGGCACCTGGGACCGGACGGCGAATGGACCCGGCACAGCACCGACGCCGAAGGCCAGCCGCTGCGGCACGTTCAGGAGATGCTCATAGACGCCCGGAGGCGCCGGCGTGGCTCAGCCAAACCATGACCCGACCGCAGGTGACGTGCTCGGCGCGTACCTGCGCTCCCAGGCCACCGCGTTCCTGCGGGGGTTGCGCGTGCACGAGGAAAGCGGGTCCGACGCGGCGGAAAGCAGCGAGGCGGCACGCGGCCTGCGGGGGGCCGCGCGCCGCATCGCGGGCTCGCTGAGCACGTTCCGGGTGGTGACCGAGTCTGCGTGGGCGGACTCCCTGCGCACCGAGCTCGTCTGGCTCTCCTCCACCCTGGCCGACGAGCACGCGTACGCCGCCCGGCTGTCGCGCCTGATGGAGGCCCTGCAGCGGCTCTCCGCGTCGCCCGAGGTCCCGGCGCCCCGCGGCAACGCGGCCTCCGCGGGGGCCCTCACCGTGGGCTCCGCGCGCGCGGGCGCCCTGCTGGAGCGCCAGCTCACGCTGGCGCGCACCCGCGCCCACTCGGCGACCCTCCAGGCGCTCGGCTCGTCCCGCTTCCACGCGGTCGCCGACGCCGTCGCGGTGCTGGCCTCGGAGGTGCCGCTCGACGCGGTCGCGGCGCGGGGGCGGGTGGAGGACGTCCTGGTGCCGCTCGCGGCGGTCACCGAGGACCGGCTGGGTTCGGCCGTGGCCGCCCTGCCCGACACCGGCGCGAGCACCCCGTACTCGGCCCACGCGGACGGCTCCTGGCACGAGGTGCGCCGCCTGCTGCGGGTCCACCGGTACGCGCGGGAGGCGCTGGGCGCGGACGTGTCCCGGCTCGCGGCGGCCGGCGAGGCCCTGGACGTGCACCGCGACGCCTCCGAGGCGGCCACCGCCTCGGCGACGGCCGCCCGCACCCCGCGGATCGCCCCGGCCACGGCCTACGCCCTGGGCGTCCTGCACGCCGACCAGCGGCACGCGGCCCTGGCGGCCCGCCTCTCGTTCCACCACATCTGGCACCCGGTCCCCACGCCCTCCTGACGCGCCCCCGGCCCGCCCCCACCGCCCCGCCCCGACCGCCCGATCCGGGCGGTCGGAGCCCCGGCCGGGCGGAGCGCGCGCAATGGTGGAACGGTGGACGGAGGACCCCTGCCGCGCAGGGGTCGCATCCGCACCGGTTCCCGCCCCCCGGCGGCAACGGCGAAAATCGGCCACCCCACCGACGGCCCACCGGCGGGCCGGGGAAGGTCACGGTGGGGTAACGGGGGGATAACGCCCGATTGCGCCCAGGTACAAACCACCCCATCCGCACCGGGCCGTCCGCCATGGTTCACCCTCCGTTCACCAACCCCCGTCGACCGCTTCACCTGTTCTGCCTAATTTCGGTACCGCACGGTGCGAGCCGCTGGGAAAAGCAGGGCACGCGCACCACACGACCCCGTAGTCCTCTTCGCACGCCGCCCCGAACCAGAAAGCGGCCGGCGGCTCCTCGGAAGGAACACCCGAAAGTGAAGCTTCAGCGCAAGAACCGGCTTCGTGCCTCCGCCCTCGGGGCCCTCGTCGTGTCCGGCGCCCTGGTCCTCACGGCGTGCGGCTCGGACGACAACACCAAGACCGACGCCGGTGGCAACACCCCGAAGGCCTCCGCCCCGGCCCCGGGCGACGTCAAGTGCGACGGCGCCAAGGGCAAGCTCCTGGCCTCCGGCTCCTCCGCGCAGAAGAACGCGGTCGACCTGTGGGTGAAGAACTACATGGCCGCCTGCCCGGGCGTCGAGGTGAACTACAAGTCCTCCTCCTCCGGTGAGGGCATCGTCGCCTTCAACCAGGGCACCGTCGGTTTCGCGGGCTCGGACTCCGCGCTGAAGCCCGAGGCCGTCGAGGAGTCGAAGAAGGTCTGCACCGGCGGTCAGGGCATCGACCTGCCGATGGTCGGCGGCCCGATCGCGCTCGGCTTCAACGTCGCCGGCGTGGACAAGCTGAACCTGGACGCCACCACGATCGCCAACATCTTCAACGACAAGATCAAGAAGTGGGACGACGAGGCGATCAAGAAGCTGAACCCCGGCGTCACCCTCCCCTCCACCGCGATCCAGGCGTTCCACCGCTCCGAGGACTCGGGCACCACCGAGAACCTGGGCAAGTACCTCAAGGCCGCCGCTCCCGAGGCCTGGACGTACGAGGCCGCCAAGAAGTGGCCGGCCCCCGGTGGCCAGGCCGCCTCCGGCTCTGCCGGTGTCGCCTCCCAGGTCAAGGCCGTCGACGGCGCGATCGGCTACTTCGAGCTCTCCTACGCCAGCTCGCAGAACATCAAGACGGTCGACATCAACACCGGCGCGGCCGCCCCGGTGAAGGCCTCCTCCGAGAGCGCCTCCAAGGCCATCGCCGCCGCCAAGATCGCCGGCACCGGCTCCGACCTGGCCCTGAAGCTCGACTACACCACCAAGGCCGACGGTGCGTACCCGATCGTCCTGGTGACGTACGAGGTCGTCTGCGACAAGGGCAACAAGGCCGAGACCCTGCCGACCGTGAAGTCCTTCCTGAACTACACCGCCTCGGACGCGGGCCAGAAGGTCCTCTCCGACAACGGCTACGCGCCCATCCCGGGCGAGATCATCACCAAGGTCCGCGAGGCCATCAACTCGCTGTCCTGAACCACTGAGCCTCCGGGCCGGGCCGATCCCGTCCGATCGGCCCGGCCCGGGGGCCCCTCCCCTCCACCCAGGGGATCCGGTGCACCGCCGCCAGGGGGCATTGCCCCCCACCCAGACCGGAAAGACCATGGCTTCCACCACACCCACCCAGATAGACCAGGCTCCGCCGGTCACCTCCAGCGGGAGGTCCACCGGCCGCGCCGGTGACAAGATCTTCGCGGGGCTCTCCAAGGGCTCCGGCATCCTGCTCCTGGTGATCATGGCGTCGATCGCCGGCTTCCTCACCTACCGCGCCTCGATCGCACTGTCGAAGAACGAGGGGAACTTCCTCACCACCTTCGACTGGAACGCGTCGGCGAACCCGCCCGTCTTCGGCATCGCCGTCCTGCTCTTCGGCACCGTCGTCAGCTCGATCATCGCGATGGCCATCGCCGTCCCGATCGCCGTCGGCATCGCCCTGTTCATCTCGCACTACGCGCCGCGCAAGCTGGCCGCCCCCATCGCGTACGTGGTCGACCTGCTGGCCGCCGTGCCGTCGATCATCTACGGCATCTGGGGCGCCCTCTTCCTGGTGCCGCAGCTGAACGGGCTGAACCTCTGGCTCGACGAGTACCTCGGCTGGACCTACGTCTTCGACAAGACCCAGGTCGGCGTCGCCCGCTCGCTCTTCACCGTCGGCATCCTGCTCGCGATCATGATCCTGCCGATCGTGACCAGCGTCAGCCGCGAGGTCTTCCTCCAGGTCCCGCGCATGAACGAGGAGGCCGCCCTGGCCCTCGGCGCGACCCGCTGGGAGGTCATCCGGATGTCCGTGCTGCCCTTCGGCCGCTCCGGCGTCATCTCCGCCTCGATGCTCGGCCTCGGCCGCGCCCTCGGCGAGACCATGGCCGTCGCGACCGTCCTCTCCCCGAGCTTCCTGATCAACGGCCACATCCTGGACCCGGGCGGCGGCACGTTCGCGCAGAACATCGCCGCCAAGTTCGACGAGGCCAACGAGTTCGGCCGCGACGCGCTGATCGCCTCCGGTCTGGTGCTCTTCCTGCTCACCCTGCTGGTCAACGGCGCAGCCCGGCTGATCATCGCCCGACGCAAGGACTTCTCGGGGGCGAACGCCTGATGAGCCACGCACTCCAGGACCAGCGGCCGGCCCCGGCCCACAAGTCCGCCGCCCCCGCCCGCCTGACCCGCGGCGGCCTGCCCCGCTGGGCCCCGGCCGGCATCGCGGCCCTCTCGATCGCCCTCGGCTGCGGCATCGGCGCCGTCGCCGGCCTCGCGAGCAAGATCCAGTGGGGCTTGATCGCCTCGATCCTGTTCGTCGTGATCACGTACACCGCCAGCGCGGTGGTCGAGAACCGCCGCCAGGCCAAGGACCGGATCGCGACCTCCCTCGTGTGGGTCTCGTTCGTCCTCGCGGTCATCCCGCTGCTCTCGCTGATCTGGATCACCGTCAGCCGGGGTCTGAAGGCGTTCAGCGCCGACTTCCTCACCCACTCGATGAACGGCGTCACCAGCTTCGAGCCGGGCGGCGGCGTCTACCACGCACTGCTCGGCACCATCGAGCAGGTCGCCCTCGCCGCCCTGATCGCCGCGCCGATCGGCCTGCTGACCGCCGTCTACCTGGTCGAGTACGGCAAGGGCAAGCTCGCCAAGGCCGTGACCTTCTTCGTCGACGTCATGACCGGCATCCCCTCCATCGTCGCGGGCCTGTTCATCCTGACGACCTGGAACCTGGCGCTCGGCTTCGGGCCCTCCGGCTTCGCCGGCGCGATGGCCCTGTCGATCCTGATGATGCCCGTCGTGGTCCGCTCCACCGAGGAGATGCTCAAGCTCGTCCCGAACGAGCTGCGCGAGGCCGCCCTCGCCCTCGGCGTACCGAAGTGGCGCGTGATCCTGAAGGTCGTGCTCCCCACCGCCATCGGCGGCATCGCCACCGGCCTGATGCTGGCCGTCGCCCGCATCGCCGGCGAGACCGCCCCGATCATGCTCCTGGTCTTCGGCACCCAGCTGATCAACGGCAACCCCTTCGAAGGCGCTCAGTCCTCGCTCCCGCTGTACATCTGGGAGCAGTACAAGGTCGGCAGTGACGCCTCCTACGACCGCGCATGGGCCGCAGCGCTCGTGCTGATCGCCTTCGTCATGATCCTCAATCTGGTGGCCCGCGGCATCGCCCGCTGGAAGGCCCCGAAGACCGGTCGCTGACGCGACCCCCTGAAAGCGAAGTGACCCCTCATGGCCAAGCGAATCGACGTCAGCGGCCTCTCCGCCTTCTACGGCACCCACAAGGCCATCGATGACATCTCGATGACCGTGGAACCCCGCTCCGTGACCGCCTTCATCGGCCCCTCCGGCTGCGGCAAGTCCACCTTCCTGCGCACCCTGAACCGCATGCACGAGGTCACCCCCGGCGGCCGCGTCGAGGGCAAGGTGCTGCTGGACGACGAGAACCTCTACGGCACCGGCGTGGACCCCGTCGCGGTCCGCCGCACGGTCGGCATGGTCTTCCAGCGCCCGAACCCGTTCCCCACCATGTCGATCTTCGACAACGTGGCGGCGGGCCTGCGCCTGAACGGCCGCTACAAGAAGTCCGAGCTGACCGAGATCGTGGAGAAGTCCCTCCAGGGCGCCAACCTCTGGAACGAGGTCAAGGACCGCCTGAACAAGCCGGGCTCCGGCCTCTCCGGCGGCCAGCAGCAGCGTCTGTGCATCGCCCGCGCCATCGCGGTCGAGCCCCAGGTCCTGCTGATGGACGAGCCCTGCTCGGCCCTGGACCCGATCTCCACCCTCGCCATCGAGGACCTGATCGGCGAGCTGAAGGAACGCTTCACGATCGTCATCGTGACGCACAACATGCAGCAGGCCGCCCGCGTCTCGGACCGCACTGCCTTCTTCAACCTGGCCGCCGTCGGCCAGCCGGGCAAGCTGATCGAGATCGACGACACGGACCGGATCTTCTCCAACCCGTCCGTCCAGGCGACCGAGGACTACATCTCCGGCCGCTTCGGCTAGACCGGGATGTGAGATGCGTCCTGCGGTGCTGCATGGCGGTGCCACCGCAAGGCGAAAGAAAAGGGCCGGCTCCCCCTGGGTGGGGGGAGCCGGCCCGCTTTCGTACCCGCGCTACACGAAGGCGAGGTCCACGATCCAGAAGCTGAGCGCCGCCACCAGGGCGGCCGCCGGCATGGTGATGAACCAGCCCAGGATGATGTTCTTGGCCACGCCCCAGCGGACCGCGTTGACGCGCTTGGTCGCACCCACACCCATGATCGCCGAGGTGATCACGTGGGTCGTGGAGATCGGCGCGTGGAAGAGGAAGGCCGAGCCGAACATGATCGACGCACCGGTGGTCTCCGCCGCGAAGCCCTGCGGCGGGTCCAGCTCGATGATCTTGCGGCCGAGGGTGCGCATGATGCGCCAGCCGCCCGCGTAGGTGCCCAGCGACAGCATCACAGCACAGACGATCTTGACCCAGACCGGGATCGCCGCGCCCGCGGACTGCACGTCGGCGATGACCAGGGCCATCACCACGATGCCCATCGTCTTCTGGGCGTCCTGGAGGCCGTGGCCCAGCGCCATGCCGGCCGCCGACACCGTCTGCGCGATGCGGAAGCCGCGCTTGGCCTTGTGCGGGTTGGACCGGCGGAACATCCACAGGATGGCGACCATGACCAGGTAACCGACGACGAGGCCGACCACCGGCGAGACGAACATCGGGATGACGACCTTGTCGATCACCCCGGACCAGATCACCTCGGTCCCGCCGGCCAGGGCCGCGCCCACCATCCCGCCGAACAGCGCGTGCGAGGAGGACGAGGGCAGGCCGAAGTACCAGGTGATCAGGTTCCAGACGATCGCGCCGACCAGCGCCGAGAAGAGGATCCACATGCCCCGGTTGCCGTGGGGCGTCTCGATCAGGCCCTCACTGACCGTCTTGGCGACCCCGCTGCCCAGGAAGGCACCGGCGAGGTTCATCACCGCGGCCATGGCCAGCGCAGCGCGCGGCGTCAGGGCCCGCGTCGAGACGGAGGTGGCGATGGCGTTCGCCGAGTCGTGGAAGCCGTTCGTATAGGTGAAACCGAGCGCGACACCGATGGTCACGATCAGAGCAAAGGTGTCCACGTGGTTCAGGACTCCTTGACCGCGATGGTCTCCACCGTGTTCGCGACGTGCTCGAACGCGTCGGCGGCCTCTTCCAGCACATCGACGATCTGCTTGAGCTTCAGCACCTCGATGGCGTCGTACTTGCCGTTGAAGAGCTGGGCGAGCAGCTTGCGGTGGATCTGGTCCGCCTGGTTCTCCAGCCGGTTGACCTCGATCCAGTACTCGGTGAGGTTGTCCATGGTCCGCAGGTGCGGCATGGCCTCAGCGGTCAGCTCGGCGGCCCGCGCCAGCACCTCGATCTGCTGCTCGACGCCCTTGGGGAGCTCCTCCACGTTGTAGAGGACGACCAGGTCGACGGCCTCCTCCATGAAGTCCATGATGTCGTCGAGGCTCGACGCGAGGTTGTAGATGTCCTCGCGGTCGAACGGCGTGATGAAGGAGGAGTTCAGCTGGTGGAAGATCGCGTGCGTCGCGTCGTCCCCCGCGTGCTCCGCCGCCCGCATCCGCTCCGCGATCTCGGCCCGGGCGGAGGGATCCGCTCCGAGCAGTTCCATCAGGAGCTTGGAGCCCGTGACGATGTTGTCCGCGGATGCGGCGAACATGTCGTAGAAGCTCGTCTCCCTGGGGGTCAGACGAAATCGCACGTGAGGTCCTCGGGGTGCATTGGATTCGGTCAGGCTGATGCTAGGCGTATCCCCCGGCCACGGCTAACCGGCGCGGTTCCCCAGTGTCCTCCATCGGGCACAGTGGGCGAGACGGACCCCTGTCCCTCGGACCGGGGCGAAGTACCCTATACCCATGAGGGGTATGCGCCCCTCATTCCGGACCACGGGAGGACCCATGACGACCATCGAGGCGGAGGGCTCCGGAGCCGAGACGGGCACCGCCCCCGGCACCCTGACCCACGAGGGCGGAGCCGTCCACGGCTACCACCACCAGAAGGACGAGCACCTCAAGCGGCTGCGCCGCATCGAGGGCCAGATCCGCGGCCTGCAGCGGCTCGTCGACGAGGACGTCTACTGCATCGACATACTCACGCAGGTCTCGGCGAGCACGAAGGCCCTGCAGTCCTTCGCCCTCCAGCTGCTGGAGGAGCACCTGCGCCACTGCGTCGCCGACGCGGCCGTCAAGGGCGGCACCGAGATCGACGCGAAGGTGGAAGAGGCCACGAAGGCCATCGCCCGCCTCCTGCGCACCTGACCCCCGGCGGCGGCGCCGCACCCGCGGCTCCGCCGGAATCCGGACACGGACACGGAGACGGACACGGACACGGACAGGGGTCCTAGAGACAGATGCCCATCAGCACCTCGTCGATCCGGTCCTGACTCAGTCGTTCCTCCACGGCCGTCGAGGCCGCGATGATCAGCTCACCGCACAGCTCGATCTCGGCGAGTGCCACGTGGTCCTGCACCGTCGTACCGCCCGCGGGAGTCACGCGTGTCACCTCTCTCTGCCGCCCTCGCCCGTCGGCGCTCGGCATCCCAGCGTAGGGATCGCACGTCGTGCCGCGCATGACACGGATGGACCATTTCCGGATAGCGGGGTCATGGCCCGGACGCACCGTCCGGGCCCGCCGTACCGGCTAGTCGGCGATCTTCCCGGCGTAAATGTCCCCGCTTGCGGGCAATACGACGGTCACCGGCGTGCCGAACCCGTACAGCAGCGTGGTCGAGGAGACATCGATCACGCCATTCTTGACGTACGTGAAACGGTGCCTGACCTGCCGCAGGCGCCCCTCCTCGTCCAGGTAGGCGTCGAAGGGCACGCTGTCCTTGCTGAACCCTTTCGCCGCCGCCTCCAGTGCCCCCTTGACCCCCGGCGAGGCGCTCTGCGCGGCCCGCCCGATGTCCGTCGTGCCCCGGTAGTGCCGCACCTTGGTGCCCGACACCTCGGTGACGCCGACGTACGTCACCTCCTGCGCCCCGCGCAGCAGCTCGGCGGCGGCCAGCGGATCGGTGGCCCCGCCCGTGACGAGGTTCCCGTCGGAGAGCGCGGCCGTGTCGAGGCGGACCCACTTGTCGTCGGGCACCCCGGCGCCCCGGTTCTTCATGTAGAGCGCGCCGGGGACGAGCAGCTCGGTGATGGGCCGGTGCTCGGGTTTGCCGGTCACGTCGGCGGGGAGCATCACCAGCAGCTGCCCCATCCGCTTCCTGAAGTCGACGCCGCCCTCGCCGCGGATGGTGACCCGGGTGCCGCCGGTGGCCATCTCCATGGCCGTACGGGCCTGGGCGCTGCCGGTGGCCACGAGCGCGTCGGCCGCCCCGCGGACGGCCGCGGCGGGATCCCCCGGCGGCCGGTCGTCGCCGGCGGCCGCGGTGGTACCGGTCCCCGTACCGCTCGCGGCGCCGCATCCGCCGAGTGCGGCGACGGCCACCGCCACGCAGACCGCGAGCACCGCCTCACCCGCACGCCTTCGTCTCCGCCTGTGCTGGTGCACCACCATCGCCTGCCAACCCCCAACGCGTTGACCGCTGTTTGCCCGAGACCCCCACCCGCTCCGGTTAACGAGGTCCGGGGTTTCCCGTCACGGCCGGGGACTGGCCGAGACCCGTACCGGGCCCGGTCGGACCGGGTACCGTGGGGATGTGGATCCGCACACCCAGGCGACTCCGGTCCCTCCGTTTACCGCTGTGCCACCTCCGCGTCACCCCGCGGAACCGGCGCAGCAGGCGCCCGGCCACATCACCAGCACGGCGGAGCGCGGCTCGTTCTGTCTGGCCGTCTGCAGTTGCGGCTGGACCGGTCCGGCCCGCCGCTCCCGCGACCTGGCCCGCAGGGACGCCACCCGGCACAGCGGGGAGTAGGCCCCGGCGGCGCCGTGGGGGCGGGTCGCCCGTTCGGACGGCCCGGGTGGCCGGGTGGCCGGGGAGCGGCTGCCCTGGAGTCATGCCAGGAACCGCACCCCGCCTCGCGGCCCTCCTCTGGGCCCTGCTGATCGCGCTCACCCCGGCCGCGGCGGCCTGGGCCCGCCCCGTGGGCACGGCGGACGGCCCGGGCGACGTGGCACTGGCGATCGGGGTCACCACCGCCGCGGCCGTGGCGACCGGGCTGTGGCTGCGGTCGCGCTACCGCCGTGACGACCCGGAGGACTCCGGCGCGGGCCGCGAGGACGGGGGCCCCGGGGGCGGCGACCGGTGAGTCCGCGTCCCCGCCCCCGTCCGGCGGCGGTGCGGCTGTGCTTCGGGGCGGCGGTGCTGTGCCTGCTGGCGGCGGTCCTGCTCGCGCTGTGGAACGCGTACGGGGGCTGACCGCGCCCCCTTTCCCGCCCTTCCCCCCTTACGCGGCGAGGTCGCTCTCGGCCGGCCGCTGCGCGAGCTCCACCGGCCGGGCCACGACCCGTTCCCCGGCCCGGACGAGCCGCCCCGCCCGCGGCGCCCGCGCGAGCGCCCGTACCAGCGGGGTCAGCGCGGCCATGGCCAGCGGCGCGAGGAGCAGCACGACGGCGGTGCCGAGCGCGAACCCGCCGATGACGTCGGTCGGGTAGTGCACGCCGAGGTAGACCCGGCACAGTCCCTCGGCGAGCGCCAGCCCGATGCCGACGAGCCCGAGCCGGCGGTTCGCCAGGAACACCCCGACGCCGAGAGCCATCATCAGGGTGGCGTGGCCGCTGACGAAGGAGTACCCGGCTCCGGGCCCGCCGGACATCCCGCCGAGCACCTCCAGCCCCTCGTGCAGGACGAACGGCCGCGGGCGCGCCACGAACCCGCGCAGCGGCACGTTCACGAGCAGGGCGACGGCGGCGGCGAGCGGTGCCCAGACGAGCGCGGCGAAGGATTCGGCGGCGGCCGTCTCGTCCTGGCGCCGGGCGCCGCGCCAACACCACAGCACCAGAAGGACCATGGCCAGCGGCAGCCCGTACCCGCCGACGAGCGCGACGCCCCGGTCGAACCAGCCCGGGGCGTGCCGGGCCAGGGCGTTGATCTCGTACAGCAGGCTGACATCCACATTCGGCCCACCTGTTGTGAGTCCAGCCATGCGACGCGGCCCCTTGCTTGCCTAGGTCCCCTGTGGACGCACGCCGGTGTGCGCCCCTCCAAACCCCCCGCCGATCACGTCTCGTGTTCATGGAACGCCCGTTCCGGCAGGTACGTTCCACTCTCCACCGAATGATCACTCCAACGTTATCCAAGAGTGATTCGTCGTCGCAGCTCAAGGCCTCCGCTTCACGGAGTGTCGCTAGGCCGCCGGGGTGGCGGCCGCCCGCTCCGGAAGGGCCGCGGCCCCGTCCTTGGTCACCCGGGTGGCACCGAAGTAGTCGGGAGTGTCGATCTTGTCGAAGCGGATGACCGCGCCGGTGTACGGGGCGTTGATCATGTAGCCGCCGCCCACGTACATGCCGACGTGGCGGATCTCCCGGGAGTTCGTCAGATCGTCGGAGAAGAACACGAGGTCACCGGGCAGCAGTTCGGCCCGCGAGGGGTGCGAGCCCGCGTTGTACTGGTCGTTGGCCACGCGCGGCAGCTCGATACCCACGGTCTCGTACGCCGCCTTGGTCAACCCGGAACAGTCGAACCGCCCGTTCTGGTCGGGCGTCCCGTTGCCACCCCACAGATAGGGCGTCCCGAGCTGCTTCTGCGCGAAGTAGATGGCCCCGGCGGCCTGCTGCGAGGGCGCCACCCGGCCGACGGGCCGGGCGAAGCTCTTCTCCAGGGACCGGATGGCCTTCACGTAGCCCTGGGTCTCGGTGAGCGGCGGCACGCCCCCGGCCTTGATGACGCGGTAGGGACCGGCGTTGTAGGCGGCGAGCATATTGTCCGACGCATCTCCCGGTACTCCCGCGACGTCCTTGGCCAGTTGGCAGTCGTACGAGGCGGCCGACGGGATCGCGTCCTTGGGATCCCAGATGTCCCGGTCACCGTCACCGTCGCCGTCGATGCCGTACGTGGCCCAGGTCTCCGGGATGAACTGGGCGATACCGCGCGCGTCCGCGTGGCTGACCACATCGGGCTTCCAGTTGCTCTCGGTGTACAACTGGGCCGCGAGCATGGCTGGATTGAGCGCGGGGCACAGGTTTCCCCACTTCTCCACCAACGGCTGGTAGATCGCCGGAACCGCCCCTTTGACCAGCGCCACGGCGCCCTGCCTGCCGCCCTTCGTGAGACCCGCCGCCGCCGAGTACGTGCCGACGACCAGCAGCGCGACGAAGGCCAGGCACACGCCGATCCCGATCCCGCTTGCCACCCAGAATTTGCGCACCCGTCAACACTGCCGCATAACAGGTCGCCTGACAGTGCATTCATCAGTCTGTCTTGACGTTATTTCACCGGAAAGCCGGTGCAGTAGAGGCTGCTGTATTCCCTGAGGCCCCGGACTCGATAGAACAGCACGGTCCAGTTGCCCGGATCGTTGGCCACCGGGATGGCCGGGAAGTGCCGCGTGTTCCCGTCGTTGTCCACGAGCTGTGTGGCGAAGTCGTCCGGGTAGGTCAGGTAGACGCCGCCGTCGGAGGTCTTCTGGGTGAGGTCGATCGGCTTGCTGGTGTAGCCGATGCTGTGGTTGTAGTCACGGAAGTTCTCGAACGGCCGCTGGGTCGTCGAGTCGATCTCGTGCGGCGGCTTGACGCCGACGGAGACGAGGTAGGGCCCCTTCTCCTGATGATATGGCTTCAGCATCACATGGATCTTGACCTTGCCCGCGACCGCCTTCGCGTTGGGGTCGGCGGCGTCCACCGCGGAGCCCACCAGGTACTGCGCCCGCTCCTCCGGCGGCAGGTTGCAGCTCCCCTCACCGGGCGCGGTACCGGTCCACAGGTCCCGGGACACCGTCGCGGGCTCGATGTGATCCGGCACGGACCCGGAGCCCGCGGTCGGGGCGGACGAGGCCGGTCCCGGGGCCGGGCCCGACGCCTGCGGCCCCGAGGGCGAGGAGGCCGGACCGCTGGGCGCGCCCTGGCCCGCCGGCGTGGCCCGGCCGGACGGCGGTCCGCCCGCCCGGGCACCGTCGCCGTCCCCCTTGTCCTGGAGCAGCAGGTACCCGCCCGTCCCGAGCCCGCCCACCAGCAGGCCCGCCACGACCGCCACCGCCCAGCGGGGCACGGACCGCGTCCGCTCCGTGGCGGGCGGGCTCGCGGGCACGTACGTCGGTACGTAGCCCGAACCTCCTGCGGGCAGCCCCGGCCCGATGGTGGACGGCAGCATCCCCGGGACCTGGCCCGTACCGCCCGCGGTCGCCGTGAGCGAGGCGTAGACGGGGTCGTCGACCAGCGCCGAGTCCACGGCGCAGCGGCGGATGATCTCGGCGAGGGCGGGCCGGGCGCCCGGCTCCGCCACCACGCAGGCCCTGATCAGCCCGGCCAGTTCGGGCTCCACGCCCGCGACGTCGATCTCCCCGTGGACGGCGCGGAAGTTGACCGTCGTCGGATCCCCGGTGCCGTACGGGGCCCGCCCCGTGGCCGCGTAGGCGAGCGTGGCACCGAGGGCGAAGATGTCGGCGGCGTCCGCGGCCTCCCCGCGCAGCAGCACCTCGGGGGCCGTGTAGCCGGGGGTGCCGGGAGCGGAGCCGGCCTGCGTCAGAGCCGTCTCGGCCACGCCCTTGGCGATGCCGAAGTCGATGAGCTGGGGCCCCTGTGCGCCCAGGATGACGTTCTGCGGCTTGAGGTCGCGGTGGGTGACCCCGTACGCGTGCACGCTCGCCAGCCCCTCCGCCAGCGCGGCGAACAGCCTGCGGCAGGCGGCGGCGGGCAGGGCCCCGAACTCGCGCACCGCGTGGCTGAGCGTGGGCCCGGCCACGTACTCGGTGGCGAGCCAGTACGGGGGCGCCGCCAGCGAGGCGTCGATCAGGTTCGCCGTGTACGCGGAGCGCACCGCGCGGACCGTCTCCGCCTCCCGGCGGAAACGCGCGAGCGCCTCCGGATGCCCGGTGATCTCCTCTTTGATCACCTTGATGGCCACCAGGCGACCGCCGGGCGAGCGCCCGAGGTACACCTGACCCATGCCCCCGGCCCCCAGCCGGGCCAGCAGCGTCTGTGCCCCTATATGGGCCGGGTCGTTGTCTCTCAGCGCCTCCACCCGCACGAGAGTGCCATACGGATGGTCCGGCGCCACAAGGGGATTGGTCTCAGCGCCCCGCCACGAACAGGCTCTGCGCCCCCCGCCCGATCGGCCCCTTCTCGTCGTGCAGCCGGGCGTCGGCCAGGCCGATGCCCGCCGCGTCCACGCTCGTCCGGGACTCCACGCAGACCCACTCCCCCACCGGGTGCCGGTGCACGTGCACGGTGAGGTCGCCGTTGACGAACACGAAGCGGCCGAAGTCCATGACCGCGCTGATGCCGTTCCCCGAGTCGGCGGCCACCAGCACCCGGTCCAGCGGCCGTACCGCCTCCCCCGCCACCAGCGGCACCCGCATCCGCATCCAGCAGGTCCCCGGCCCCGGCTCGGTGAAGGCCCCGTCGGTGAACCGGGCCTCCACCGAGGAGTGGTAGCCCTTCTCCCACGGCACCGGGAAGAACGGCGACGCCACCGCCTCCCCCGGAGGCGGCACCACCACCCCCGGGACCACCGCGGGCACCGGCTCCCCGGCCACCCTGATCCGCAGCGCCCGCGCCAGCATCACCGGGCCGGAGGCGCCCTCGGGCGTCAGGGCCGCCTCGACCAGCTCGGTGCTGCGACCCGCCCGCAGCACGCTCGTGGTGATCTCCAGGGCGCCGATCGGCACCGGCCGCAGGATCTCGTACGTGACGCGGGCGATCCGCATGTCCTCCCGCGCGCCCGCCCGTTCGTCGATCTCCCGCGCCAGCAGCGCGGCCGGCGGCCCGGCGTGCTGCGATCCCGCGTCCCACGGCCCGCGCGTGGCCTCGCCCGCCACGAACCGCCCCGCGCCGATCCGCTCGTAGAACCCGTCCTCAGCGTCCATGCCGCCGCACGCTACCCACAGGTAACCCCGGGCACCAGCCCCTCGCGGCGAGCCGCGCCCCGCTCAGCGCGCGAAGCCCAGCCCCACCCCCAGCCCCACCAGCACCGACCCGATCGCCCGGTTCAGCGCCTTCTGCGCCTTCAGCATCCGGTCGCGCAGCCGCGAGTCCGAGAAGAACAGCGCCACCGCCCCGAACCACACCAGGTGCGCCGCCGACATGAACAGCCCGTACCCCGCCTGCCGCCACGCCGGCGTCCCCGGCTCGACGACCTGGGTGAAGGTCGACACCACGAACAGCGTGGTCTTCGGATTCAGCACGTTCGTCAGGAACCCGGACCGCAGCGCGCCCAGCGGACTCAGCCCCGGCTTCGACTCCAGGTCCACGGTCAGCGTGTCCGGCGCCCGGAAGGTACGGATCCCGATCCACACCAGGTACGCGGCGCCCGCCAGCTTGATCGCCGTGAACAGGGCGGTCGACGAGGCGATCAGCAGACCGACCCCCAGCATCGTGTACGAGACGTGCACCAGCACGCCGGCCGCCACCCCGGCGGCCGCGAACAGCCCGGTGGGCCGACCGTAGAGGTAGCTGTTCCTGACCACCATGGCGAAGTCCGCGCCAGGACTGATCACCGCGAGCAGGGTGATGACGGCAACTGCGATCACTTCTGTCATGTACAGATGCTCCCCGCCCCCGCCCCGCGGATCAAGGCACTCCGACACCGCGCCTGCGGTGACAATGGAGGGGTGTCCACCACCGCCCGCCCCGCGCACCCCGAGCTCCCCGTCCTGCAGGCCGACTGCGGCAACTGCTTCGCCCTGTGCTGCGTAGCCCTGCCCTTCGCCAAGTCCAACGACTTCGCCGTGAACAAGTCCGCCGGAACCCCCTGCAAGAACCTCCGGCAGGACTTCCGCTGCGGGATCCACACCCGGCTGCGCGACCAGGGCTTCCAGGGGTGCACCGTCTTCGACTGCTTCGGGGCGGGACAGCAGATCTCCCAGGTCACCTTCGGCGGCCGCGACTGGCGCGCGCACCCCGACACCCGGGCCGCGATGTTCGAGGCCTTCCCCGTCATGCGGCAGCTGCACGAGCTGCTCTTCTACGTGGCCGAGGCGCTCGGCCTCCCCGCCGCGGCCCCCGTCCACCCGGCCCTGCGCACGGCGCTGACCCGGACCGAGGCCCTCACCCGGGCCGACGCCGAGGAACTGACCGGCCTCGACGTGGGCACCCTGCGCCAGGACATCAACCCCCTCCTCCTCAAGGCGAGCGAGCTGGTGCGCGCCAAGGCCCCGGGCCCCCGCAAGAACCACCGCGGCGCCGACCTGATGGGCGCCCGCCTCGCGGGAGCCGACCTGCGCGGCGCCAACCTGCGCGGCGCCTACCTGATCGCCGCCGACCTCGGCCGCGCCGACCTGCGCACCGCCGACCTGATCGGCGCCGACTTCCGCGACACGAACCTCCGCGGGGCCGACCTGCGCGACGCCCTCTTCCTGACCCAGGCCCAGCTGAACGCCGCCCGGGGCGACGCCGCCACCCGCATCCCCGCGTCCCTCACCCGCCCGTCCCACTGGCAGTAACCCGGGCGCCCCGGCGCCGCGGCGCCCCGACCCGCGGCGCCTCGACCCGCCGCGCCCGGCGCCCGCCGTGCGCGCGTGCGCCCCTCGCGCTCCCGCCCGCCCTTGCCCCCGTACGGTGAGCGACCCAACCGGAAGCCAACACTCCGGTCCGTGACCGGCCCCGACTCCGGCACCGGCTCCGGTCACGGCGCCGCACCCCGGTGCGGCCGGCGTCAGTAGGGCCGGACCACCGCCGTCCAGCCCAGCGTGCAGGCCAACGCCGTCGTGCACGAGTTCTCGTAGATGTCCCCGCCCGTGGTGAGCACCTTCACGTACACCCGCGGACCGCCCACCCGCACCGACACCCCGCACGCGTCGCGCGGGAAGCCCGGCGTCCTGGCCCGCGTCAGGTCCTGCCAGTAGTAGGGGGCCGTCGGCCCGGACCTCGCCCCGACGTACGCCCTCCCCCGGCTCAGCACGGCACTGAACTCCGAGGTCCCCGGCCCCGAGACGGTGTCGACGTCCGCACACGGCCCGTGCGGCCCGGCCGGACCCCGCTCCCCCTTCGGACCCCGGTCGCCCTTCGGCCCCTTGGGCCCGCGCGGCCCGGTACACCCCCCGCCCTTGAAGCCCCGGTCGTCATCCTTCCCGCACCCGTACCCGTACCCCTGCCCCTGCCCGGCCTCGACGGCCACCGCCGGGACCGGTACGGCCACCAGCCCGCACAGCAACGCCACGGCCACCCCGGCGGCCAGCCGGGCCCTGGGGCCCGGCTCCACAGCGAAACCCATCAGACTCCTCCTCACGCCCTCACGTCCTCACCACCAACGACCGCGAGCCTCCCTCCCAACCCGCCGCAAATATGGAAAGACTGACGGAATGTCGGACAAACATCAGCGGGACGGCCCAACGACACGCGCCCCACTGCGCCGAACGGCCGCCCCTCACCCGGCCCCGCGCACGCCGGGCCGACAATCATTGCCCGGGGTCACCCACCGTGATACACAGAGTGACCAGGTCAGGGCGCGCGGGAGGGGCGCACGCCGGGAGATCGGGTAAAGAGAGCCGCCAAGTCGACGACGGCGGCGGTTTCATCAGCGAAGATAGTGCGTGACCCCTGCCGTCGGGCACGGGCTACCGGAACTACCCATACAGGGGCGGTGAGTTACATGATCCTGGCAGCCGAAAAGGGCGACATCACCACCATCATCGGCGGAATCGCCCCGAACTGGGGGCCGTTCGGCAGTCTCGGCAACGAAGCGAAGGTCATGATCGAGGTGGTCATGGCCGTAGCGATCCTCCTCTGCCTCGGCATCGCCATCTGGGGCGCGGCCAAGCAGCGCATCGGCGCGACCGCACTGCGCGACACCTTCAGCGCGGAACAGGGCAAGGGCCTGATCGTGGCCGGCCTCACGGGAGTCTTCATCATCGGCTCCCTCGGCACCCTCTTCACGATCGTCTACGGAATGGCCGTCTAGCCGGACCGGCGCGGCCGGCCGCACCCTGATGAGGAATCACCACACCGCGCCTGAGCGGGAACGAGCGCTACCGTCGTACGACGCGGAGGGGGCGGACACGCAATGAGCAACGACGACCATTACGGCGGCGGCGACGTCGGCGGCACGGGCCAGACCCGCACCCGCCTCCCCGACTCCCCCTCCGACCCCTACGGCACCCCCCGCCGCACCCCCCGCGCCTCCCGTGGCCTGGTGACGGTGGTCGGCGTCGTGGTCCTGCTCGTCGCCGCCATCGCGTTCGCGAACCAGTCCTCGGACTCCCCGGGCGGCGACACCGCCTCGGACAAACCCCCGACCACCACCTCCACGGCCCCGACGGGCACGGCCCCGGTCACCACCAAAACGGCGGGCATCCCCAAGGGCTTCGCCCACGACGAACAGGGCGCGCAGTCGGCGGCGGCGAACTTCGCGGTGGCCCTGGGCTCGGACGGCATGCTCAAAAAGGACGTCCGGCACGCCCTCGTGGACGGCATCTACACCGCGGAGGCGGCACAGCGGAAGGGCACCCAGGACACGGCGTACTCACCCGCGTTCCTCGCCACCCTCGGTCTGGATCCGAACGGCAACGCCCCTCAGGGCAATACCTTCGTCACCCGTGCCGTTCCCGTGGGTACCCGCGTCGAGAGCTACACCCCCACCACGGCGAAGGTCGCGGTCTGGTACACGGGCCTGGTCGGGATGTCCGGCGCCAAGTCCACCACGCCGGTCCGTACCACCTGGAAGACCTGGATCTTCGAACTGACCTGGGCCGGGGAGGACTGGAAGGTCGTCTCCGACACCCAGCAGGACGGCCCCGCCCCGGTCCCCGGCGACGTCGCCGCGTCCTCGTCAGACGACATCAGCAAGGCCGTTCAGGAGTTCGGAGGCTTCACCTATGCCCGGTAGCCACCGCCGCCTCCGCATCGCCGGAGTGCTGGCCGCCGTACAGACGACCGTGGTGCTCCTGTCGGCCCGGGCCTTCGCCGCGCCGACGCCGACTCCGACGCCGACCCCGTCGGGCTCACCCTCGAAGAGCAGCCGCTGCGAAGGGGTCATCGGCCCGCTCAAGGAGGACTGCGAGCGCAGCGTCGGAGGAAACCCGGGTACGGGATCCGGTACCGGCCTCTCGACGGACAGCCCCACCGACGCCATCAACCCCCTCGCCTCCCTCGCCAAGGGCTGCGCCGACGCCGCCGCCTGGATCGTCAACAAGCTCAGCGAAGCCGTCAAGGGCACCGCCAACGTCGACTTCACCAACCCCGCCTTCCTCAAGCAGTACGCCGTCGTCTTCGCCGCCTCCACCATCCTCACCCTCGTCCTCTGGCTCCTCGCCGTGGCCAAGCGCGCCGTCCGCGGCGTCCCCCTCACCACCGCCCTCTCCGAAGCCATCGGCTTCCTCTGGCTCACGGTCCTCGCCTCCGCCTTCACCCCCCTGATCCTCTACACCGTCGTCTCCGCCACCGACGGCGTCACCGAGGTCATCGCCTCCGCCACCGGCAGCCAGACCGACGTCTTCTTCGGCTCCTTCTCCGAAGCCCTCAAGAAGGGCAGCGACATCGGCGGCGGCCCGATCATGCTGATCGTCGTCGCCCTCGTCACCGTCCTCGCCGCCGGCGTCCTCTGGCTGGAGCTCGTCATCCGCGCCGCCCTGCTCTACGTCGGCGCCCTCCTCGGCACCGTCGTCTACGCCGGACTCGTCGACCGCAACATGTGGGGCCACGTCCGCCGCTGGGCCGGCATCATGATCGCCGTCATCCTCGTCAAGCCGGTCATCGTCATCGTCCTCGGCCTCGCCGGGGCCCTCGCCGGCGAAAAGGGACCCGACGCCTTCTCCGCCGTCGTCTCCGGCCTCGCCATCATCCTCCTGGCGATCTTCGCCTCCGCGATGATCTACCGCTTCGTACCCGGCTTCGGCGACGAGATCGCCTCCGCCCGCAGCAACCGCTCCAAGGCCACCGACGGCGCCCAGGCCGCCGCCGTCATCAGCTCCCCGGCCTCCCTCGTCTCCCAGGGCATCAAGACCCACAGCAGCCGCGGCGGCGGTGCCCACCGCGCCTCCGGCGGCTCCACCGGAGGCGACGCCAACCAGATCTCCGGAGGCATGGCCGCCCACAGCAGCCGTGGCTCCGGCAGCGGGACCGGCGGCGGAACCGTCCCCTCCGCCGCGCCCCCGCCCCGCACTGGCTCCAGTACGAGGAACACAGGAGGTGACGGGCGTTGACGACCCAGTCCCACCAGCTCCACCCGGTCGCGCCCCGCCGCACGTATCTCATCGGCCGCGCCCGGCCCAACGCGATCGTCGGCAAGAACCGCGAAACCGGCGAGATCGCCCTGATCATCGTCGGCGCGTTCTTCGGCATGATGAGCGGCCTGCTCGTCCCCGACCTCACCCTGCGCATCGTGAGCCTCGCCGGGTTCCCCATGCTCGCCCTGGCCGCCGTGTACGTCCCCTACAAGGGCCGCACCTTCTACCGGTGGTTCGAGATCAGCCGCAGCTACAAGCGCACCCTGCGCCGCGGCACCACCTACCGCTCCGCCGCCATGGAATCCGGCACCCGCGCCGCCGACGGCCGCGAGGTCGAGGTCGGCCCGCCCCCCGGCATCGGCCGCATCAACTGGCTCGCCGCCCCCTTCGGCCCCGACGAGATCGCCGTACTCCTCCACGCCGACCGCCGCACCGTCACCGCCGCCATCGAGATCGAGGGCCCCGGCGTCGGCCTGCGCGACAGCGAGGACCAAGAAGCCCTCGTCGACCGCTTCGGCACCCTCCTCAAGCACGTCGCCAACGGCGACGGCTTCGTCACCCGCCTCCAGATGCTCGCCCGCACCCTCCCCGCCGACCCCGACGCCCACGCCAAGGACGTCGCCCAGCGCGGAGACACCCAGGCCCCCGGCTGGCTGCGCGACTCCTACGACCAGCTCCAGTCGATGGTCTCCACCTCCTCCGAGCAGCACCGCGCCTACCTCGTCGCCTGCATGCACTTCACCCGCGACCTGGCCGCCGAAGCCGTCGCCATCGCCCGCGCCGCGACCCCCCACAAGGGCCGCAAGCTCGACCGCGACTCCGGCCTCGCCATCGTCATGGCCCGCGAACTCACCGACATCTGCGCCCGCCTCGCCGAGGCCGACATCCGCGTCCGCCAACCCCTCGGCCAGGGCCGCCTCGCCTCCCTCGTGCACTCCATGTACGACCCGGACCACCCGATCGACCACATCCAGGCCATGACCAAGCGCAACGCCTGGCCCGCCGAACTCGACGCCGTCGAACCGACCTACCTCCAGGCCAAGACCCGCGAGTCCTCCACCCGCGCCCCCTGGTGCCACGCCACCGCGTGGGTCAAGGAATGGCCGATGACCCCGGTCGGCGTGAACTTCCTCGCCCCCCTCCTCGTCCACACCCCCGACGTCATCCGTACGGTCGCCGTCACCATGGACCTCGAACCCACCGAGGTCGCCATCGAGCGGATGCTCACCGAGAAGACCAACGACGAGGCGGACGCCAGCCGCGCCGCCAAGATGAACCGCACCGTCGACCCGCGCGACATCGCCGCCCACGGCCGGCTCGACCAGAGGGGTGAAGATCTGGCCAGCGGCGCTGCCGGAGTCAACCTCGTCGGGTACATCACGGTGTCCTCGCGTTCACCCGAAGCCCTCGCCCGCGACAAGCGCACCATCCGCGCCTCCGCCGGCAAGTCCTACCTGAAGCTCGAATGGTGCGACCGCGAGCACCACCGCGCCTTCGTCAACACCTTGCCGTTCGCCACCGGCATCCGACGCTAGCTGGAGGGAACGGCCGCCCCATGCGAGATCCCATGTCCGCCCTGACGGACGCCTTCACCAGCTTCCTCTTCGGCAAGGTCGAAACCACCCGCCTGCCCGTCCGCACCTCCACCGGCCAGGCGCAGGCCGTCTACCTGCCCACCGCCGCCCCCGGCCTCGGCGACTCCGGCGTCATCATCGGCCGCGAGGTCTACAGCGGCAAGGGCTACATCTACGACCCCTTCCAGCTCTACGGCCAGCAACTCCCGGCCCCCCACTGGCTGGTCCTCGGCGAATCCGGCAACGGCAAGTCGGCGCTCGAAAAGACCTACGTCCTGCGCCAGCTCCGCTTCCGCGACCGCCAGGTCGTCGTACTCGACGCCCAGGGCGAGGACGGCGTCGGCGAGTGGAACCTGATCGCCCAGCAGCTGGGGATAACCCCCATCCGCCTGGACCCCATCGCCGCCAACGACGACGGGATCCGCCTCAACCCCCTCGACCCGGCGATCACGACGACCGGCCAGCTCGCGCTGCTCCGGACCATCATCGAAGTCGCCATGGGCCACGGCCTCGACGAACGCTCCGGCTTCGCCCTCAAGGTCGCCCACGCCTACGTCGTGGACGCCATCCGGGACCGCCAGCCCGTCCTGACCGACATCGTGGAACAACTGCGCCACCCCGAAGCCGAATCCGCCCTCGCCATGAACGTCGACATAGACGACGTCCGGGCCTGGGGCCTCGACGTGGCCCTCGTCCTCGACCGCCTCGTCGACGGCGACCTGCGCGGCATGTTCGACGGCCCCACCACCGTCGGCATCGACCTCGACGCGCCCCTGATCGTCTTCGACCTCTCCCACATCGACCGCAACTCCATCGCCATGCCCATCCTCATGGCGATCGTCGGCGTGTGGCTGGAACACACCTGGATCCGCCCGGACCGGAAAAAGCGGATCTTCCTGGTCGAAGAGGCCTGGCACATCATCAACAGCCCCTTCGTCGCCCAGCTGTTCCAGCGCCTCCTCAAGTTCGGCCGCCGCCTCGGCCTGTCCTTCGTCGCCGTCGTCCACCACCTCTCGGACGTCGTCGACGGCGCGGCCGCCCGCGAAGCCGCGGCCATCCTCAAGATGGCCTCGACCAGAACGATCTACGCCCAGAAGGCCGACGAAGCCCGCGCCACCGGCCGGGTCCTCGGCCTGCCCCGGTGGGCGGTCGAGATCATCCCCACCCTCACCCCCGGCATCGCCGTCTGGGACGTCAACGGCAACGTCCAGGTCGTCAAACACCTGATCACCGAAACCGAACGCCCTCTCGTCTACACGGACCGCGCGATGACCGAGTCCTCCACCCCGCCGCAGCTCCCCGAGGACCTGCTGGCCGCCGAACTCGAAGCGGAGGAACGCGCCCTGTACATCGAGCGCCAGCGGGGCGCGGGCCCCGGCTCGGCCGCCACGGTGGCCTGACCATGTCCGACGCCAGACGTACAGAGCCCCCGGCGCGGGCCGGCGGCATCCCCGACGGAGTCCTGGTCGGCCTCCTGGCCTTCCTCCTCGGCCTCGCCGTCCTGGTCTGGTCGGCCACCGGCCTGGCCGCCCTCTTCTCGAAGGGCGCCTGGCCGGCCACGGTCACCTTCACCCGCACCCCGGGGGCCGTCCGCGCCCTGATAGCGCAACCCCACGACATCGCGGCCGCCTGGCCCGACACCGACCCGGCGGCCCTGTCCGGGTGGGGCCTGTTCTGGGGCCTGTTCATCAGCCAGCTGCTCGTGGCGCTGGTCCTCACGATCTTCACCATGGGCGTGGTGGCCCGCACCAAGGCCCGCCGCACCAAGCCGTACGCCCCCACCCCGGCGACACCCCCACAGCCCGGCCTCCACACCGCGCCTCCGGCGACTGGTGCGGCTATGGCTACGGGTACGGCTACGGCTTCGACCCTGGCCACGGCACCGGGTACGGCTCCCGCCCCGGCAACAGCCACGGCTCCGCCTCTGGCCCCGGGTACCGCTGCGGCCCCGGGTACGGCTGCGACCCCGGGTACGGCTCCGGGTCAGGGCTTCGGTACGGCTGCGGGTCAGGGCTTCGGTACGGCTCCGGGTCAGGCCTCCGGTACGGCTCCGATCCCGGCCCAGGACCCCGCATCCGCCACCGCGCCCATGCCCACCACCGTCCCCCAGGCCGCCGTCACGCCGGCCCCGCCCCGCCCCGCCCCCGTCGACGAGGCCTACCGCTACGGCTTCGGCTACGCCCCGAGGCCCCCCGACTCGGCCCAGACCCCGGCAGACTGCCTCACGGCACCCACCGCACCCAGCACGAACACCCGCCTCACCTACGCCACCCCCGCGGAGCGCCACCACCTCGCCGCGCAGGCCATCGCCTCCGCCGAAGGCGCCGTCCTCGTCGTCACCTCGTCCCCCGCCCTCTGGTCGGACACCAAGGACGCCCGGGCGAAACTCGGACCGGTGCTCCTCTACGACCCCTCGCACCTGTGCGACACCCCGGCCCGCATGCACTGGAACCCCGCGGAGGGCTGCGCCGACCGCGATACCGCCGCCGCGCGCGCGATCGCCCTGCTGGCCCCCGTACGCCCCCAGGCCCGCCTGGACGCGGCCGTCGCCGACACCGCCGAGACCCTCCTGCGCAGCTGGCTCCAGGCCGCCGCCCTGGACGGGCGCCCCTTCAAGCAGCTGCACCGCTGGGCCCAGGGCAACTCCGCCCAGGACCCCGTCCGCATCCTGCGCACCCACCTCCAGGCCGCCCCCGGTGCCGCCGGCGAACTCGAAAGCGCCCTCACCGGGCACCCCGAACGCCGTGAACAGGCCCAACACCTCACGGCCCGGGCCCTCTCCTGCCTGACCTCGATCCACATCCGCGAGGCCTGCACCCCGAACCGCACGGATGCCCTCACCCTCGCATCGTTCGTGGCCGAGGGGGGCAGCCTGTACGTGGTGGGCGAACCCCTCGAAGACCCCCGGACCCACCCGGGTGCGATGCCGCTGCTGACCGCACTCGCCTCCAGCGTGGTCGAGCACGGCCAGCGCGTGGCCGTACGGTCATCCGCCGGTCGGCTCGACCCACCACTGACCCTGGTCCTGGAGGACGTCGCGGCCGTGGCGCCCGTACCCCAGCTCCCGGAACTGCTGACGGACGAGACGCTCCCGCTCCTCGCCCTGTGCCGCAGCCGCGAACAGGCACGGGCCCACTGGCCCGCAGCCGACCTCCCCTGACCCGGTCCCGGCCCTACTCCGGCCGCGCGAACCCGTACTCCAGTTCCCGCGCCCCGGAGTCCCCGGGCACCGGCACGACCCGCCCGCTCGCCTCGAACCCGTAGCGCCGGTAGAACGCCGCGGCCCGCGCGTTCTCCTCGTGCACGAACAGCCGTACGCGCGCCAGCCCGGGCCCCTCCAACGACCAGGCCCACTCCAGCGCGGCCGTGAACAGGGCCTCGGTCAGCCCGGTCCCGCGCTGCTCATCCCGTACGAAGACCCCCACCAGATGCCCCTGCGCGGCCTCGACGGGGTTCCCGAAGAAGTCGGTCGTCCCGCCCTCCTCGACCAGCACGGTGACGGAGCCGTCCCATCGCCCGTCCGCCGCCTCGGCGACGAACTGCCGGGCGGCCCGCCCGCTCGCCGCCCCCGCGACCCGCCCCTGCCAGAACTCGTCGGGCCGGGCCTGCGCGTCCTCCAGCGTGTCCAGGAAGGCCACCGGGGCCGCCGGATCCTGCAACGCGGCGATCCGCAGCTCCTTGGCCTTCTCCCACTCATCGGCCTGCACCGTACGTATCACATGCTGCTTCATGGCCGGATCCTAACCACCCACCCCCACAGGTCTGTTGCAGACTGCACCCATGCACCAGCCGCACCCAGAACCCCACACCCGCGCGATCGCGCACGTCACCGCGCTCGCCTCGGGCCCCACCCTGGACCCGACGCTCCCGGTCACCCTGAACTTCCACCCGGACCGGTTCCTGAACGACCGTCCGGTGCTCACCGCCCTGGCCGAAGACGGCGTGTACCGCTCCCAGTTCGTCACGGGCACCAGCAACGGCGGGCTCACCGCCCACCCCGGCGGAGCGCGCTGGCAGTGGGAGAGCCGGATATTCGGCGGCGCCTACGACACCGCGCCGGCCGAGGCCCGCCCGGTGTACGGCGCCCTCAACTTCCGCGGCTCCGCGGCCGGCGCCGCCCCCCGGTTCGGCTCGGCTCACTTCCGTCTCGCCCCGGAAACCCTCTCCCGGACCACCTTCTGCTACCCGGACAGCTACCTGGAGCCGGAGTCCTTCGGGGTCGCCACGCGCATGTCCCTGATCGCCCTGGCCGAAGCCGACGAGCAGGACGCCCTGGACGACTACATCGAAGCCCAGGTGCACACCCCGGTCCGGCTCGACCGTGACGTCTCCGCCCTCGTACTGGACCCCAGTTACCGCGACACCGAGATCGAGGCGGCAGCGGCGGCCCTCCCCTGCCCCACGGAATGGCACCCGGGCTTCCGCCTCACCGTGACGGAACTGCGGCGCCACCCCGACTACCGGGGCCAGGAATTCGTCGACCTCGGCGCCTCCATCGCGGTGGCCGGCGTCCTGACCCCCCGCATCCTCGGCGAAGCGGCCCGCACCGGCGCCCACGACGAGCAGGCCCTGAAACGCGTCTGGCACTACCTGGCCCGCTTCGGCCTCGGAACCGGTCCGTAAACGCAGAAAAGCCCCGCACCATAAGGTGCGGGGCTTTCCCACAATGATTGTTCGGCGGCGTCCTACTCTCCCACAGGGTCCCCCCTGCAGTACCATCGGCGCTGAAAGGCTTAGCTTCCGGGTTCGGAATGTAACCGGGCGTTTCCCTAACGCTATGACCACCGAAACACTATGAAGTTGACCAACCGGGCATTGACACGGTTCGTTACTTCAGAACTAACACAGTGGACGCGAGCAACTGAGGACAAGCCCTCGGCCTATTAGTACCAGTCAGCTCCACCCGTTACCGGGCTTCCACATCTGGCCTATCAACCCAGTCGTCTACTGGGAGCCTTACCCTCTCAAGGAGGTGGGAATACTCATCTTGAAGCAGGCTTCCCGCTTAGATGCTTTCAGCGGTTATCCCTCCCGAACGTAGCCAACCAGCCATGCCCTTGGCAGGACAACTGGCACACCAGAGGTTCGTCCGTCCCGGTCCTCTCGTACTAGGGACAGCCCTTCTCAATATTCCTACGCGCACAGCGGATAGGGACCGAACTGTCTCACGACGTTCTAAACCCAGCTCGCGTACCGCTTTAATGGGCGAACAGCCCAACCCTTGGGACCGACTCCAGCCCCAGGATGCGACGAGCCGACATCGAGGTGCCAAACCATCCCGTCGATATGGACTCTTGGGGAAGATCAGCCTGTTATCCCCGGGGTACCTTTTATCCGTTGAGCGACGGCGCTTCCACAAGCCACCGCCGGATCACTAGTCCCGACTTTCGTCCCTGCTCGACCCGTCGGTCTCACAGTCAAGCTCCCTTGTGCACTTACACTCAACACCTGATTGCCAACCAGGCTGAGGGAACCTTTGGGCGCCTCCGTTACCCTTTGGGAGGCAACCGCCCCAGTTAAACTACCCATCAGACACTGTCCCTGATCCGGATCACGGACCGAGGTTAGACATCCAGCACGACCAGAGTGGTATTTCAACGGCGACTCCACCATGACTGGCGTCACGGCTTCAAAGTCTCCCACCTATCCTACACAAGCCGAACCGAACACCAATATCAAACTGTAGTAAAGGTCCCGGGGTCTTTCCGTCCTGCTGCGCGAAACGAGCATCTTTACTCGTAGTGCAATTTCACCGGGCCTATGGTTGAGACAGTCGAGAAGTCGTTACGCCATTCGTGCAGGTCGGAACTTACCCGACAAGGAATTTCGCTACCTTAGGATGGTTATAGTTACCACCGCCGTTTACTGGCGCTTAAGTTCTCAGCTTCGCAACCCCGAAAGGTCACTAACCGGTCCCCTTAACGTTCCAGCACCGGGCAGGCGTCAGTCCGTATACATCGCCTTACGGCTTCGCACGGACCTGTGTTTTTAGTAAACAGTCGCTTCTCGCTGGTCTCTGCGGCCACCCCCAGCTCACGGAGCAAGTCCGATCACCAGTGATGGCCCCCCTTCTCCCGAAGTTACGGGGGCATTTTGCCGAGTTCCTTAACCATAGTTCACCCGAACGCCTCGGTATTCTCTACCTGACCACCTGAGTCGGTTTAGGGTACGGGCCGCCATGAAACTCGCTAGAGGCTTTTCTCGACAGCATAGGATCATCCACTTCACCACAATCGGCTCGGCATCAGGTCTCAGCCTTAATGAGGGACGGATTTGCCTACCCCTCGGCCTACACCCTTACCCCGGGACAACCACCGCCCGGGCTGGACTACCTTCCTGCGTCACCCCATCGCTTACCTACTACAAGTCTGGTTCGTCGGCTCCACCACTTTCCTTTCCCCGAAGGGTCCGGAACGGCTTCACGGACTTAGCATCGCCTGATTCGATATTGGGCGTTTCAAAGCGGGTACCGGAATATCAACCGGTTGTCCATCGACTACGCCTGTCGGCCTCGCCTTAGGTCCCGACTTACCCTGGGCAGATCAGCTTGACCCAGGAACCCTTAGTCAATCGGCGCACACGTTTCTCACGTGTGTATCGCTACTCATGCCTGCATTCTCACTCGTGAACCGTCCACAACTAGCTTCCGCTGCTGCTTCACCCGGCACACGACGCTCCCCTACCCATCACAGCGGGCGTTGGCCCTATTGCTGCAATGACACGACTTCGGCGGTACGCTTGAGCCCCGCTACATTGTCGGCGCGGAATCACTTGACCAGTGAGCTATTACGCACTCTTTCAAGGGTGGCTGCTTCTAAGCCAACCTCCTGGTTGTCTCTGCGACTCCACATCCTTTCCCACTTAGCGTACGCTTAGGGGCCTTAGTCGATGCTCTGGGCTGTTTCCCTCTCGACCATGGAGCTTATCCCCCACAGTCTCACTGCCGTGCTCTCACTTACCGGCATTCGGAGTTTGGCTAAGGTCAGTAACCCGGTAGGGCCCATCGCCTATCCAGTGCTCTACCTCCGGCAAGAAACACACGACGCTGCACCTAAATGCATTTCGGGGAGAACCAGCTATCACGGAGTTTGATTGGCCTTTCACCCCTAACCACAGGTCATCCCCCAGGTTTTCAACCCTGGTGGGTTCGGTCCTCCACGAAGTCTTACCTCCGCTTCAACCTGCCCATGGCTAGATCACTCCGCTTCGGGTCTAGAGCGTGCAACTCAATCGCCCTATTCGGACTCGCTTTCGCTACGGCTTCCCCACACGGGTTAACCTCGCTACACACCGCTAACTCGCAGGCTCATTCTTCAAAAGGCACGCAGTCACGACTGTATGTGCAAGCACATACAGCGACGCTCCCACGGCTTGTAGGCACACGGTTTCAGGTACTATTTCACTCCGCTCCCGCGGTACTTTTCACCATTCCCTCACGGTACTATCCGCTATCGGTCACCAGGGAATATTTAGGCTTAGCGGGTGGTCCCGCCAGATTCACACGGGATTTCTCGGGCCCCGTGCTACTTGGGAGATGAGCAAGCAAGCCGCTGATGTTTCGTCTACGGGGGTCTTACCCTCTACGCCGGACCTTTCGCATGTCCTTCGACTACATCAACGGTTTCTGACTCGCCGACCGGCCGGCAGACCGATCAAGCTCATTCCCACAACCCCGCATGCGCAACCCCTGCCGGGTATCACACGCATACGGTTTGGCCTCATCCGGTTTCGCTCGCCACTACTCCCGGAATCACGGTTGTTTTCTCTTCCTGAGGGTACTGAGATGTTTCACTTCCCCTCGTTCCCTCCACATGCCCTATGTGTTCAGGCATGGGTGACAGCCCATGACGACTGCCGGGTTTCCCCATTCGGAAACCCCCGGATCAAAGCTCAGTTGGCAGCTCCCCGGGGCCTATCGCGGCCTCTCACGTCCTTCATCGGTTCCTGGTGCCAAGGCATCCACCGTGCGCCCTTAAAAACTTGGCCACAGATGCTCGCGTCCACTGTGTAGTTCTCAAGCAACGACCAGCCACCCATCACCCTCATCCCAAAGGACCAGGTTCACTGGGGCCGGCATCGCGAAGATAAGACCTTACGGCCGTACCCTCAGATACCCAACAACGTGCCAGGCACGATCCCCTCGACTATCACTGTTTTCCACGCCGAAGCAGTACTTACAGGATGGTCTGGAAACCGTGCCAAATAATCAACGTTCCACCCATGAGCAACCGTGCGATTCATTCGATCGCAGTCGGCTATATGCTCCTTAGAAAGGAGGTGATCCAGCCGCACCTTCCGGTACGGCTACCTTGTTACGACTTCGTCCCAATCGCCAGTCCCACCTTCGACAGCTCCCTCCCTTACGGGTTGGGCCACCGGCTTCGGGTGTTACCGACTTTCGTGACGTGACGGGCGGTGTGTACAAGGCCCGGGAACGTATTCACCGCAGCAATGCTGATCTGCGATTACTAGCGACTCCGACTTCATGGGGTCGAGTTGCAGACCCCAATCCGAACTGAGACCGGCTTTTTGAGATTCGCTCCACCTCACGGTATCGCAGCTCATTGTACCGGCCATTGTAGCACGTGTGCAGCCCAAGACATAAGGGGCATGATGACTTGACGTCGTCCCCACCTTCCTCCGAGTTGACCCCGGCGGTCTCCTGTGAGTCCCCATCACCCCGAAGGGCATGCTGGCAACACAGGACAAGGGTTGCGCTCGTTGCGGGACTTAACCCAACATCTCACGACACGAGCTGACGACAGCCATGCACCACCTGTATACCGACCACAAGGGAGGCACTATCTCTAATGCTTTCCGGTATATGTCAAGCCTTGGTAAGGTTCTTCGCGTTGCGTCGAATTAAGCCACATGCTCCGCCGCTTGTGCGGGCCCCCGTCAATTCCTTTGAGTTTTAGCCTTGCGGCCGTACTCCCCAGGCGGGGAACTTAATGCGTTAGCTGCGGCACCGACGACGTGGAATGTCGCCAACACCTAGTTCCCAACGTTTACGGCGTGGACTACCAGGGTATCTAATCCTGTTCGCTCCCCACGCTTTCGCTCCTCAGCGTCAGTAATGGCCCAGAGATCCGCCTTCGCCACCGGTGTTCCTCCTGATATCTGCGCATTTCACCGCTACACCAGGAATTCCGATCTCCCCTACCACACTCTAGCTAGCCCGTATCGAATGCAGACCCGAGGTTAAGCCTCGGGCTTTCACATCCGACGTGACAAGCCGCCTACGAGCTCTTTACGCCCAATAATTCCGGACAACGCTTGCGCCCTACGTATTACCGCGGCTGCTGGCACGTAGTTAGCCGGCGCTTCTTCTGCAGGTACCGTCACTTTCGCTTCTTCCCTGCTGAAAGAGGTTTACAACCCGAAGGCCGTCATCCCTCACGCGGCGTCGCTGCATCAGGCTTTCGCCCATTGTGCAATATTCCCCACTGCTGCCTCCCGTAGGAGTCTGGGCCGTGTCTCAGTCCCAGTGTGGCCGGTCGCCCTCTCAGGCCGGCTACCCGTCGTCGCCTTGGTGGGCCATTACCCCACCAACAAGCTGATAGGCCGCGGGCTCATCCTTCACCGCCGGAGCTTTCAACCCCCGCCCATGCGGGCAGGAGTGGTATCCGGTATTAGACCCCGTTTCCAGGGCTTGTCCCAGAGTGAAGGGCAGATTGCCCACGTGTTACTCACCCGTTCGCCACTAATCCACCCCGAAGGGCTTCATCGTTCGACTTGCATGTGTTAAGCACGCCGCCAGCGTTCGTCCTGAGCCAGGATCAAACTCTCCATGAATGTTTACCCGTAATCGGGTGCACACACACGTTGAGCGGGCACGTCATGTCGGAATATGACCGACGCGCCACAACGTCCTCGCTGTGTTTGGTTGCCTGCAAGCATCACCCGAAGGCGACCTCACAGGTCTTTTTCAAAGGAACCTCATCCACCGAAGTGGACGGGGTATCAACTTCTGGCGTTGATTTTTGGCACGCTGTTGAGTTCTCAAGGAACGGACGCTTCCTTTGTACTCACCCTCTCGGGCTTTCCTCCGGGCTTTCGTTCTGTGTTCTTGCGTTTCCGACTCTATCAGACTCTTTCGTGTCCGATTTTCCTCGGTGCTTTCCAGGTTCTGCGCTTTCGCGCTTTCCCTTTCCGGCGGTTCCGACTCTATCAGAAGTTTTCCACCGGATTTCCCCGGCTTCAGATTCCGAATGAAGAATCGAGTCCACCCCACAGGGGTTTGACGCCTTGTTGGGTGGGAGTCGCCGAACCTGTCCGGTTCGAGGCAACCGTTTGACTCTACAACCCTGCCTGGGGGGTGTCAAAACGGTGGGCGAGGGGTAGCGGCCGGCCTCGACTGCACACGTGCCGGGCAGTCCCAGGGGCTGGCGGTCACCTCACGAAGCGGTACTTCAGGTGCGTGGCGAGGGGGGGTCTTGACCACCCTGACGGACTCCAGGTCCCTCGGTCCGGCACCCGGCCCCTCGAAGAGTTTCAGCCCCGCTCCGAGGAGGCCGGGCACCACGTGCAGCTGGAGCTCGTCGACGAGCCCCTCCCTCAGGTACTGCCGCACCGTTTCGGCCCCGCCCGCGATGTCGACGTTCCTGTCGGCCGGGACGGCCTTCGCCTGGTCGAGGGCGCGGTGGATGCCGTCGATGACGAAGGTGAAGGTGGTCCCGCCCTCCTTGACCAGGGTCGGCCGGGGCCGGTGGGTGAGCACGAAGACCGGGACCCGGAAGGGTGGGAGTCACGGTTCTCCTCCCCTCCCGTCATACCCTGCCGCTCCCGCCAGCTCGCCAGGTTGTGGATCCACTCGAAGAGGGGCGGCACGGCGCCGTCCCCTGCCGGGTTGTCGATGGTCACGTCGGTACCGGCGATGTAGCCGTCGAGGGAGATGGCCAGATCCGCGGCGACGGTCACGGTCGCAGTCACGATGGGGCTCCTCGGGTCTCGGGACGTCCTGCCGTCGCCCTCACGTCGATCGGGGGCCGCCGCATTCGACACACCGGCGCCGCCCGTCCGCATTGACCTTCGAGCGGGTCTAAACCCAAGGATGGCGAGGCGCCCACCCACCACCTGAGCAGAGCGACGAGGCACACCCCATGACCACCACCCCACTGACCACCCCCGACCCAACCATGGAGGCCATCGGCCGGGCCGTCGCCGCAGGCGGAGCCGGCGACGTCCCCTCCGCCCGTCGGAAACTGCTGGCCCTGTGGTCCACGATCGGCGTCACCGGCGACCCCCTGCACCGCTGCGCCCTCGCGCACTACCTCGCGGACCTCTACGAGGACCCCGCCCAAGCCCTCGCCTGGGACATCCGGGCCCTGGACGCCGCCGACGCGGTGACCGAGCAGCGCGCCCTGGAGCACCACGCCGGGCTGCACATCGCCGGCTTCTACCCCTCCCTGCACCTCAACCTCGCCGACGCCTACCGCCGGCTCGGTTCCTTAGCAGCCGCCACCGAGCACATCGAGGCGGCCCAGGCGCAGACCTCCCGGCTCCCCCGGGATTCCTACGGTGACCTGATCCGCCACGCCATCCACGAGGTCGCCGAAGCCATCACCGCACAGGACCGCACCCCACGAACATCAGCACCCGCCTCCCCGTCCTGACCCGCCTCGACATCGGGAACCCGCCGAAGTACGCGAACGCCTGGCGGTGGCAGGCGAAGAAGGTGGCCAAGTCCTGATCCACCACCCGCCGGTACGGCTGCCCGTTGGGAGCCCTTCGCGGCGGCGCGACCGGCGTCTCGGCCAACAGGTACTTGGCGACCGTGTGCCGGGGGTTCAGCCCGGTCTCCTTCGCGGTCTCCTGCGGGCATCGCACCGGACTCATACAGACCGCGAAACCGCCTCAGCTCCAACCAGCGATGCGGATCCAAGACCACTCTCGCGACACCAACGGTGTACGCCGACAACCTCCGCCGCGCCGGGACATGTTCTGCCGGCACCGGATCACCGAGCCTGCCGGCCATCGGCTCCCCGTGTTCCTGCCCGCACTGCATGCCGCGTCGGAGGCCGTCGTCCAAGGCAGGCCGAGCGACCCCGCAACCGCACTCGGCGCTTCTACTCGACCGCCTGCGCCACCGTCACGTCGTGGGGCCAGGAGTCGTTCTCGATGAAGTGCTCAACTGCCTTGCAGGCCAAGGGGAAGGGGACGGTTTCCCTGTCGGGGTGCGTGTCGACCCGCCCGCTGGACGACAGGTATCCGCCGGAGACGCCCTCGCCCCGCGGATCGACCAGGTGCTCCTCGGGACCACCTGCCCCGTCCAGCAGAGCGACCCTCGCGCGTGCGCCGTTGGTGACCACGGACATCAGGCGGCCCCGGCCGTCCTCGAACCACGTCTCCTGGGTCCCCCAGTCCAGCCTGCGTACGAGCAACGACCGGGCTTCCGCACCGGAGTAGCCGTCGGAGGCCTGGCCCGGCAGACACCAGCGGTGGGGTTCGGTCATGGGATCTCTCCGGTGGGGGGCAGCTACTCGTAGCGCTTACGGGCCTGCAAGGCTCTCAGGGTGACTGAGACGACCCCTTATGACGACGACCGTGCCCGGTTCACCCGCCAGGCGCTGGCCCGCCTGGTGCTCTGCGATCACGCCGTGGACGTCGCGGACGCCGCCGGCCTGGTCGCCACCGAGAACGACGTGGACACCGGCCCCGGGGGCCGGGTGAGCCAGGCGTTCCAGCTCATCGAGCTCGCGGAGCGCGCTCTGGCCTCGGCCGTGGTCTTCGAACGAGAGCGGGGCAGCTCTTGGGCTGAGATCGCCCAGTACCTGGGGATCGGCCCCGCGGAAGCGGAAGAGCGCTTCGCCGCGGTACTCGGCGAGTGGGGCACGGCCTTCGACGTCCCCTACCGCCTCGACGAAACCGGCCGCAAGCGCATACCCCAGCTGCCCACAGCGGCATACGACCCCGCCTGGGTTTGCGAGAAGCTCGATCGCTGGGCCTCTCTCCAGAACATCGGGATCGATGCCGTGAGTTCTGGCCTGGTCATGGCCGACCCGGAGGAGGAGCCCCCGCCGGCCGTCCCGTAGCGGCGAACGGGCCGACCGGCCCGTAAACGCAGAAAAGCCCCGCACCATAAGGTGCGGGGCTTTCCCACAATGATTGTTCGGCGGCGTCCTACTCTCCCACAGGGTCCCCCCTGCAGTACCATCGGCGCTGAAAGGCTTAGCTTCCGGGTTCGGAATGTAACCGGGCGTTTCCCTAACGCTATGACCACCGAAACACTATGAAGTTGACCAACCGGGCATGGACACGGTTCGTTACTTCAGAACTAACACAGTGGACGCGAGCAACTGAGGACAAGCCCTCGGCCTATTAGTACCAGTCAGCTCCACCCGTTACCGGGCTTCCACATCTGGCCTATCAACCCAGTCGTCTACTGGGAGCCTTACCCTCTCAAGGAGGTGGGAATACTCATCTTGAAGCAGGCTTCCCGCTTAGATGCTTTCAGCGGTTATCCCTCCCGAACGTAGCCAACCAGCCATGCCCTTGGCAGGACAACTGGCACACCAGAGGTTCGTCCGTCCCGGTCCTCTCGTACTAGGGACAGCCCTTCTCAATATTCCTACGCGCACAGCGGATAGGGACCGAACTGTCTCACGACGTTCTAAACCCAGCTCGCGTACCGCTTTAATGGGCGAACAGCCCAACCCTTGGGACCGACTCCAGCCCCAGGATGCGACGAGCCGACATCGAGGTGCCAAACCATCCCGTCGATATGGACTCTTGGGGAAGATCAGCCTGTTATCCCCGGGGTACCTTTTATCCGTTGAGCGACGGCGCTTCCACAAGCCACCGCCGGATCACTAGTCCCGACTTTCGTCCCTGCTCGACCCGTCGGTCTCACAGTCAAGCTCCCTTGTGCACTTACACTCAACACCTGATTGCCAACCAGGCTGAGGGAACCTTTGGGCGCCTCCGTTACCCTTTGGGAGGCAACCGCCCCAGTTAAACTACCCATCAGACACTGTCCCTGATCCGGATCACGGACCGAGGTTAGACATCCAGCACGACCAGAGTGGTATTTCAACGGCGACTCCACCATGACTGGCGTCACGGCTTCAAAGTCTCCCACCTATCCTACACAAGCCGAACCGAACACCAATATCAAACTGTAGTAAAGGTCCCGGGGTCTTTCCGTCCTGCTGCGCGAAACGAGCATCTTTACTCGTAGTGCAATTTCACCGGGCCTATGGTTGAGACAGTCGAGAAGTCGTTACGCCATTCGTGCAGGTCGGAACTTACCCGACAAGGAATTTCGCTACCTTAGGATGGTTATAGTTACCACCGCCGTTTACTGGCGCTTAAGTTCTCAGCTTCGCAACCCCGAAAGGTCACTAACCGGTCCCCTTAACGTTCCAGCACCGGGCAGGCGTCAGTCCGTATACATCGCCTTACGGCTTCGCACGGACCTGTGTTTTTAGTAAACAGTCGCTTCTCGCTGGTCTCTGCGGCCACCCCCAGCTCACGGAGCAAGTCCGATCACCAGTGATGGCCCCCCTTCTCCCGAAGTTACGGGGGCATTTTGCCGAGTTCCTTAACCATAGTTCACCCGAACGCCTCGGTATTCTCTACCTGACCACCTGAGTCGGTTTAGGGTACGGGCCGCCATGAAACTCGCTAGAGGCTTTTCTCGACAGCATAGGATCATCCACTTCACCACAATCGGCTCGGCATCAGGTCTCAGCCTTAATGAGGGACGGATTTGCCTACCCCTCGGCCTACACCCTTACCCCGGGACAACCACCGCCCGGGCTGGACTACCTTCCTGCGTCACCCCATCGCTTACCTACTACAAGTCTGGTTCGTCGGCTCCACCACTTTCCTTTCCCCGAAGGGTCCGGAACGGCTTCACGGACTTAGCATCGCCTGATTCGATATTGGGCGTTTCAAAGCGGGTACCGGAATATCAACCGGTTGTCCATCGACTACGCCTGTCGGCCTCGCCTTAGGTCCCGACTTACCCTGGGCAGATCAGCTTGACCCAGGAACCCTTAGTCAATCGGCGCACACGTTTCTCACGTGTGTATCGCTACTCATGCCTGCATTCTCACTCGTGAACCGTCCACAACTAGCTTCCGCTGCTGCTTCACCCGGCACACGACGCTCCCCTACCCATCACAGCGGGCGTTGGCCCTATTGCTGCAATGACACGACTTCGGCGGTACGCTTGAGCCCCGCTACATTGTCGGCGCGGAATCACTTGACCAGTGAGCTATTACGCACTCTTTCAAGGGTGGCTGCTTCTAAGCCAACCTCCTGGTTGTCTCTGCGACTCCACATCCTTTCCCACTTAGCGTACGCTTAGGGGCCTTAGTCGATGCTCTGGGCTGTTTCCCTCTCGACCATGGAGCTTATCCCCCACAGTCTCACTGCCGTGCTCTCACTTACCGGCATTCGGAGTTTGGCTAAGGTCAGTAACCCGGTAGGGCCCATCGCCTATCCAGTGCTCTACCTCCGGCAAGAAACACACGACGCTGCACCTAAATGCATTTCGGGGAGAACCAGCTATCACGGAGTTTGATTGGCCTTTCACCCCTAACCACAGGTCATCCCCCAGGTTTTCAACCCTGGTGGGTTCGGTCCTCCACGAAGTCTTACCTCCGCTTCAACCTGCCCATGGCTAGATCACTCCGCTTCGGGTCTAGAGCGTGCAACTCAATCGCCCTATTCGGACTCGCTTTCGCTACGGCTTCCCCACACGGGTTAACCTCGCTACACACCGCTAACTCGCAGGCTCATTCTTCAAAAGGCACGCAGTCACGACTGTATGTGCAAGCACATACAGCGACGCTCCCACGGCTTGTAGGCACACGGTTTCAGGTACTATTTCACTCCGCTCCCGCGGTACTTTTCACCATTCCCTCACGGTACTATCCGCTATCGGTCACCAGGGAATATTTAGGCTTAGCGGGTGGTCCCGCCAGATTCACACGGGATTTCTCGGGCCCCGTGCTACTTGGGAGATGAGCAAGCAAGCCGCTGATGTTTCGTCTACGGGGGTCTTACCCTCTACGCCGGACCTTTCGCATGTCCTTCGACTACATCAACGGTTTCTGACTCGCCGACCGGCCGGCAGACCGATCAAGCTCATTCCCACAACCCCGCATGCGCAACCCCTGCCGGGTATCACACGCATACGGTTTGGCCTCATCCGGTTTCGCTCGCCACTACTCCCGGAATCACGGTTGTTTTCTCTTCCTGAGGGTACTGAGATGTTTCACTTCCCCTCGTTCCCTCCACATGCCCTATGTGTTCAGGCATGGGTGACAGCCCATGACGACTGCCGGGTTTCCCCATTCGGACACCCCCGGATCAAAGCTCAGTTGGCAGCTCCCCGGGGCCTATCGCGGCCTCTCACGTCCTTCATCGGTTCCTGGTGCCAAGGCATCCACCGTGCGCCCTTAAAAACTTGGCCACAGATGCTCGCGTCCACTGTGTAGTTCTCAAGCAACGACCAGCCACCCATCACACCCTGCCGAAGCAGAGCTTTACTGGGGCCGGCATCGCGAAGATAAGACCTTACGGCCGTACCCTCAGATACCCAACAACGTGCCAGGCACGATCCCCTCGACTATCACTGTTTTCCACGCCGAAGCAGTACTTACAGGATGTTCTGGAAACCGTGCCAAATAATCAACGTTCCACCCATGAGCAACCGTGCGATTCATTCGATCGCAGTCGGCTATATGCTCCTTAGAAAGGAGGTGATCCAGCCGCACCTTCCGGTACGGCTACCTTGTTACGACTTCGTCCCAATCGCCAGTCCCACCTTCGACAGCTCCCTCCCTTACGGGTTGGGCCACCGGCTTCGGGTGTTACCGACTTTCGTGACGTGACGGGCGGTGTGTACAAGGCCCGGGAACGTATTCACCGCAGCAATGCTGATCTGCGATTACTAGCGACTCCGACTTCATGGGGTCGAGTTGCAGACCCCAATCCGAACTGAGACCGGCTTTTTGAGATTCGCTCCACCTCACGGTATCGCAGCTCATTGTACCGGCCATTGTAGCACGTGTGCAGCCCAAGACATAAGGGGCATGATGACTTGACGTCGTCCCCACCTTCCTCCGAGTTGACCCCGGCGGTCTCCTGTGAGTCCCCATCACCCCGAAGGGCATGCTGGCAACACAGGACAAGGGTTGCGCTCGTTGCGGGACTTAACCCAACATCTCACGACACGAGCTGACGACAGCCATGCACCACCTGTATACCGACCACAAGGGGGGCACTATCTCTAATGCTTTCCGGTATATGTCAAGCCTTGGTAAGGTTCTTCGCGTTGCGTCGAATTAAGCCACATGCTCCGCCGCTTGTGCGGGCCCCCGTCAATTCCTTTGAGTTTTAGCCTTGCGGCCGTACTCCCCAGGCGGGGAACTTAATGCGTTAGCTGCGGCACCGACGACGTGGAATGTCGCCAACACCTAGTTCCCAACGTTTACGGCGTGGACTACCAGGGTATCTAATCCTGTTCGCTCCCCACGCTTTCGCTCCTCAGCGTCAGTAATGGCCCAGAGATCCGCCTTCGCCACCGGTGTTCCTCCTGATATCTGCGCATTTCACCGCTACACCAGGAATTCCGATCTCCCCTACCACACTCTAGCTAGCCCGTATCGAATGCAGACCCGAGGTTAAGCCTCGGGCTTTCACATCCGACGTGACAAGCCGCCTACGAGCTCTTTACGCCCAATAATTCCGGACAACGCTTGCGCCCTACGTATTACCGCGGCTGCTGGCACGTAGTTAGCCGGCGCTTCTTCTGCAGGTACCGTCACTTTCGCTTCTTCCCTGCTGAAAGAGGTTTACAACCCGAAGGCCGTCATCCCTCACGCGGCGTCGCTGCATCAGGCTTTCGCCCATTGTGCAATATTCCCCACTGCTGCCTCCCGTAGGAGTCTGGGCCGTGTCTCAGTCCCAGTGTGGCCGGTCGCCCTCTCAGGCCGGCTACCCGTCGTCGCCTTGGTGGGCCATTACCCCACCAACAAGCTGATAGGCCGCGGGCTCATCCTTCACCGCCGGAGCTTTCAACCCCCGCCCATGCGGGCAGGAGTGGTATCCGGTATTAGACCCCGTTTCCAGGGCTTGTCCCAGAGTGAAGGGCAGATTGCCCACGTGTTACTCACCCGTTCGCCACTAATCCACCCCGAAGGGCTTCATCGTTCGACTTGCATGTGTTAAGCACGCCGCCAGCGTTCGTCCTGAGCCAGGATCAAACTCTCCATGAATGTTTACCCGTAATCGGGTGCACACACACGTTGAGCGGGCACGTCATGTCGGAATATGACCGACGCGCCACAACGTCCTCGCTGTGTTTGGTTGCCTGCAAGCATCACCCGAAGGCGACCTCGCAGGTCTTTTTCAAAGGAACCTCATCCACCGAAGTGGACGGGGTATCAACTTCTGGCGTTGATTTTTGGCACGCTGTTGAGTTCTCAAGGAACGGACGCTTCCTTTGTACTCACCCTCTCGGGCTTTCCTCCGGGCTTTCGTTCTGTGTTCTTGCGTTTCCGACTCTATCAGATCCTTTCGGGCCTGACCCCCAGTCAGCGGGGTTTGCCTTCCGGGCTGTTGGGCCCTTCCGACTCCTGAACTCTAGCGGATTTCCCCGGCAACCGATAATCGGGCCTTCGGAAATGAATTCGGGCACGCCGAATTCGTTCCCAGTGGGAGATCGTGCTGAGTAGGTTGCCGCAACGAGGCGGCGGGATTCGTTGACGCCAGAACCTTCCGGCTCTGGGACAACTCGAAGAACCTTACGGATCCCCGAGGGCGGTGTCAACTCGGGTGGTCAGGCCGGGGACTGGAGGTCTTCGACGCGGTCCAGGAGCCGGGTGAGCATGTCGCCCAGGACCCCGCGTTCCGCCGTCGACAGGTCCTGGAGCAGGTCCTCCTCGAAGACCGTGGCCGCGCGCATCGCGTCGAGCCACTTGCTGCGGCCCTCGTCCGTCAGCTCCACGATCACCCGGACGCGGTTGGACTCGTCCCGCTCGCGGGTCACCAGTCCCTCCGCCGTCATGCGGTCGATCCGGTGGGTCATCGCCGCCGGCGTGAGGCCGAGCTGCTTCGCGAGCTCGCTCGGGCCCATCCGGTAGGGCGCCCCGGAGATGACGAGGGCCTTGAGGACCTCCCACTCCGCGTTGCTGATGCCCAGGGCCGCGGTCTGGCGCCCGTACGCGACGTTCATACGTCGGTTCAGGCGGCTCAGGGCCGAGACGACCTTCTCGACCTGGGGGTCGAGGTCCTGGAATTCGCGCTGGTAGACGGCGATCTGCTCGTCGAGGCTCGGCTCGTGGACGGGCGTGGCGCCGTCGGGGGTGTCACCCATGGGTCGAAGTATCGCACGAGCTCGTTGGCGTCTAACTCCTTCGATGTGTAGAGTTAAGGATCGAACTTTAGGTATGAAGTCTTCAGGCTTCAGTTAATCAAGGCGGGTGAGAAGTGACCAAGGTGATGGGCGCTGCGATGCGGCGGATCCAGGCCGGGAACGCGTTGACCGCGTTCGGCATCGGCTTCACGGTTCCGTTCCTCTACATCTACGTGGCGCAGGTGCGAGGTCTGGGCTCCATGGCCGCCACGAGCGCGTTCGTGGCGTTCGCCCTGGGTGCTCTCGTCGCGCTGCCCTTCACCGGTCGGGTCATCGACCGACGTGGTCCGGTGCCCGTGGTCATCGGTGCGGCCGTGGCCGCCTCGGTGGGCGCGCTGTCGCTCGGGCTGTCGACGGGGATCGTGGCGATCCTGCTTTCGGCGCTGGCGCTGGGTGCCGGGCAGGCCGTGATGCAGCCGGCGCTGGCCACGATGATCGTGTGGTGCTCGACGCCGTCCACCCGGACGCGGGCCTTCGCCCTCCAGTTCTTCATGCAGAACCTGGGTCTGGGCATCGGCGGTCTCGTCGGCGGCCAGATCGTCGACGAGAGCCGGCCCGCCAGCTTCACCCTGCTCTTCGGCATCGAGGCCGTGATGTTCCTGGTGCTGGCCGCGGTGATCGCCACCGTGCGGATGCCCCAGGTGGCGGGTCTCAAGGACGCCATGCCGCAGAAGGACGGGGCGCAGGCCGGCGGCGGCTGGAAGCGGATGCTGCAGCACAAGGCGATGGTGCAGCTGTGCGTGCTGGGCTTCGTGCTGTTCTTCGCCTGCTACGGGCAGTTCGAGTCGGGTCTGGCCGCCTTCGGGACCGAGGCCGCGGGGATCACCCCGTCCACCCTCGGGTTCGCCCTCGCCGCCAACACCGGTGCGATCGTCGTGGCGCAGTTCGTGGTGCTGCGGCTGGTGGAGAAGCGGCGTCGGACGCGGGTCATCGCGCTGGTCGGGCTGATCTGGACGGTCGCCTGGGTGATCGCCGGGTTCTCGGGGCTGGGGCACGGCAGCGCCGTGATGGCCGCGGGCGCGTTCGTGACGACGTACGCCCTCTTCGGGATCGGCGAGGCGATGCTGTCGCCGACGCTGGCTCCGCTGGTGGCCGATCTGGCTCCGGAGGGTTCGGTCGGGCAGTACAACTCGGCCTTCGCCCTGGTGAAGCAGATGGCGCTGGCGCTCGGGCCGCTGGGCGTGCCGCTGGGTGCCGGGATCCCGATGCTCTATATCGGCGTGTTCGTGGCGGTCTCGCTCGGCATCGCCTGGCTGGCGCTGCGGCTGGGCAGGCAGCTGAGCCCGGTGCAGGACAACCCGTCGCTGTCGCGGGTCGTGGCGCAGGGCGGGCCGGTCGCCGGCGCGGCGCCGGCGGGCATCGTCGCTTCGGAGCCCGCGCACGTGTAGTCGTACGCACGTGTAGTCGTACGTATGTATGGGTGTGGGAAAGGCCCCGGTCCTTTGGACCGGGGCCTTTCCCGTGTGCGGCTACTTGTCGGGGAGGGCGAACTCGCACCAGACGGCCTTGCCGCCGCCGGGGGTGCGGCGGGTGCCCCAGGACGAGGCGATGGTGGCGATGATCGAGATGCCGCGGCCGGTCTCGTCGGCCGGTTCGGCGCGGCGGCGGCGCGGGAGGTGGTCGTCCCCGTCGGTGACCTCGATGATCAGGCGGCGGTCGGTGCGGCGCAGACGCAGGCGCATGGGCGGCGTGCCGTGCTGGAGGGAGTTCGCGACGAGCTCGCTCGCGGCGAGGACCCCGAGGTCGCACAGTTCGGCCGGGAAGCGCCAGGAGGCGAGGACGCCCTGGGCGAAGGCGCGGGCGCGGGGGGCCGCTTCGACTCCGCCAAGGAGTTCGAGGGCTGCGTTGTGGAAGAGCTCGGCGTCGGCGCCGGTGCGGGCGGGCTGCTGGAGGACCATCACGGCGACGTCGTCGTCGTGGTCGGCGTCCACGCCGAGGGCGCGCATCAGGCGGTCGCAGATGATCGCCGGGGTGCCCTGGGCGCCGGAGAGGGCGCGTTCGAGGGCGGCGACGCCTTCGTCGATGTCCTCGCCGCGGCGTTCGACCAGGCCGTCGGTGTAGAGGACGGCGGTGGAGCCGGGGCCGAGCGCGATGGTGCCCGAGGAGTGGAGCCAGCCGCCGGTGCCGAGCGGGGGGCCGGTGGGGTCGGCGGCGCGGCGGACGGTGCCGTCCTCGTCGCGGACGAGGATGGGGAGGTGGCCGGCGGAGGCGTAGGCGAGGAGGCCTTCGTTGGGGTCGTGGACGGCGTAGACGCAGGTGGCGATCTGGCTGGCGTCGATCTCGGCGGCGAGGCCGTCGAGGAGTTGCAGGACCTCGTGGGGCGGGAGGTCGAGGCGGGCGTACGCGCGGACCGCCGTGCGGAGCTGTCCCATGACGGCCGCGGCGCGGACGCCGCGGCCCATGACGTCGCCGATGACGAGGGCGGTGCGGCCGGCGCCGAGGGTGATGACGTCGTACCAGTCGCCGCCGACGGCCGCTTCGGTGCCGCCGGGCTGTTAGGTGGCGGCGACGCGGAGGTCGTCGGGCTGCTCCAGCTCCTGGGGGAGGAGGGAGCGCTGGAGGGTGACGGCGGCCTCGCGCTGGCGGCGTTCGCTGGCGCGGAGGCGGTCGACGGCCTCGGCGTGGTCGGTGACGTCGGCGAGGTGGACCAGGATCCCGCTGTGGTGGGGGTCGGGTTCGCCGTCGGTGGCGGCCTTGGGGAAGTCCACGGGGGTGCAGGTGACGGTGTAGGAGCTGCCGCCGCCGGGGGCGGTGCGGTTCTTGGCCGTACGGGGCTTGCCGCTGCGCTGGACCTGGTCGAGGAGCGGGAGCAGGCCGAGGTCGCCGAGTTCGGGCAGGGCTTCGTGGGCCGGGGCGCCGGTGGTGCGGGGGCCGAAGCCGGCGGTGTAGGCGTCGTTGACGTAGGCGACGCGGTGCTCGGGGCCGTGGACGAGGGCCACGAGGGCCGGGAGCAGGCCGAGGACCTCCCGTACGGAGAGCTCGTCGAGGCCCGGTACGGCGGGCAGCGGTGCCGTGCCGGTGCCGCTGACGGTGGGGTCGGCCGGGCTGCCGTCGGGGGGCGGGGCGGATCGGGCGGCCGCGCCGCGGGCTGCCGGGACGGAGCCTTCGCCCCGTTTGGCCTGGGCTGCGGCGTGCTCGTTCCGGGCGGCGGCGCGGCGCTGCGTTCCGGGAAACCGGGCGCTCCAGCGCGTGAAGTTCACTGCGTTCAAGCCTCTTGGTGTCGCAAGTGGTCGCTGTGTCGCTCGTGGTGGGTCGCTGGACGGTGAGGTCACTCTGTGCAGGCGTGGGCCCACCTATGGTCACACGTCCAGTGTGGCCGACCGCACTGACAACGTCAGCCCTGGCTGTCCTTCGGGGGGTCGGGGGTGGGGGGCGGCGGGAGGTGGGGACGGTGTCCGCCCGCGGCGAGTTCGAATTCTGCCCTGGGGTGTTCGAGGGAGCCGAGGGAGACGATCTCCCGCTTGAAGAGGCCCGAGAGGGTCCATTCGGCGAGGACGCGCATCTTGCGGTTGAAGGTGGGGACGCGGCTGAGGTGGTAGGCGCGGTGCATGAACCAGGCGGGGTAGCCCTTGAGCTTGCGGCCGTAGACGTGGGCGACGCCCTTGTGGAGGCCGAGAGAGGCGACGGAGCCGACGTACTTGTGGGCGTACTCGGTGAGGACTTCGTCGCGCAGGGCGGCGACGAGGTTGTCGGCGAGCTGTTTGGCCTGGCGGACCGCGTGCTGGGCGTTGGGGGCGCATGTGGCGCCGGATTCGGCGGCGGTGATGTCGGGTACGGCTGCCGCGTCGCCGGCGGCCCAGGCGTGTTCGACGCCTTCGATGGTGAGGAAGGCGGTGCAGGCGAGGCGGCCGCGGTCGTTCCTGGGGAGGTCGGTGGCGGCGAGGACGGGGTGGGGTTTGACGCCCGCGGTCCAGACGATGGTGCGGGTGGGGAAGCGGGAGCCGTCGCTGAGGACGGCGACGCGGTTCTCGCAGGAGTCGAGGCGGGTCTCCAGGCGTACGTCGATGTTGCGGCGGCGCAGTTCGCGGACGGTGTAGGTGCCCATTTCGGGGCCGACCTCGGGGAGGATCCGGTCGCTGGCCTCGACCAGCACCCATTTCATGTCCTCGGGTTTGACGTTGTGGTAGTACCGGGCCGCGTAGCGGGCCATGTCCTCCAGTTCCCCGAGTGCCTCGACGCCGGCGTATCCGCCGCCCACGAAGACGAAGGTGAGGGCGGCGGCGCGGATCTCGGGGTCGCGGGTGGAGGAGGCGATGTCCATCTGTTCGATGACGTGGTTGCGCAGGCCGATGGCCTCTTCCACGGTCTTGAAGCCGATGCCGTAGTCGGCGAGGCCGGGGATGGGGAGGGTGCGGGAGACGGAGCCGGGGGCGAGGACGAGTTCGTCGTATTCGATCTCGATGTCGCCGGTGCCCTCCTCGGCGGTGGCGAGGGTCGTGACGGTGGCGGTCCGTTTGGCGTGGTCGATGCGGCGGGCCTCGCCGATGACGATGCGGCAGCGGTCGAGGACGCGGCGCAGGGGGACCACGACGTGGCGGGGGGAGATCGAGCCCGCGGCGGCCTCGGGGAGGAAGGGCTGGTAGGTCATGTAGGGCTCGGGTGTGACCACCGTGATCTCGGCTTCGCCGGATCTCAGCTTCCGCTGGAGGCCGAGCGCCGTGTACATGCCGACGTATCCGCCTCCGACCACGAGGATGCGCGTGGGGGGCGGGGTGCCGGGTGCGTCGCCCCGGGAGTTAGCAGCCTTCACCATCCCATGACGCAACGTGGCCGGGAGTTTGTCCACAGGCCCGGCACATTGTGTGACCGGTGAGGGTGGCGGGGCGGGTCTGCCGAGGGGGTCGAGTCGGGCGAAAGGTCCGCAGGTCAGAGGCTACGGAAGGGTCGATTCCGGAGACTTGCGGCGGAAAAGTGGGGATGAATGCTCCGATCGGGCGGTGCTCCGTCCGGGGCTGCCTCTTCTGAATTGACTCTGGCTCAACTATGTTCGTATCTCGTCGAGGAGTAGGACCAGGGCCCCATGACCGTGGCCCCCCTCGACACGAAGGCGGGGAGTGTCTCCGGGGGGAGACAAATGATTACCGGGGGATACATATGCATATTTCCGATTTCCATGGCTCTGTCACCGCGCTGTCCGCGGAGAGCGGCGGCCGCGTGATGGCGGGCGCCACGACCCACGGAGTGGGCCGTTCCACGCCGCTGCGCGTCGACGCCCAGCGCAACCTCGAACACGTCCTGCGGGCCGCCCGCGAGGTCTTCGGCGAGCTCGGCTACGGCGCTCCGATGGAAGACGTGGCGCGGCGCGCGCGGGTCGGTGTCGGCACCGTCTACCGGCGGTTCCCGAGCAAGGACGTCCTGGTCCGGCGCATAGCCGAGGAGGAGACCGCCCGGCTCACGGAGCAGGCCCAGTCCGCCCTCGGCCAGGAGGAGGAGCCCTGGCAGGCGCTGTCGCGCTTCCTGCGGACCTCCGTCGCCTCGGGCGCGGGCCGGCTGCTGCCGCCGCAGGTCCTGCGGGTCGGCGCGGCCGAGGAGGACGAGGCCGAGGAGGCCGCCGCCGCGGCGCGTGTGCCGCAGCAGCGGCAGGCCGTCGTGGGCGGGGTGCCGGACCTGCGGGTCGTGGGCTCGCGGAGCGCGGTCGAGGACGAGCCGGCGGAGGACTCCGGGGCGGGTGCGCTGCTGGAGGTCGTCGGGCGGCTCGTGGACCGGGCCCGGGAGGCCGGCGAGCTGCGGGCCGACGTCACGGTGGCCGATGTGCTGCTGGTGATAGCGACCGCCGCTCCCGCACTGCCGGACCCGGCGCAGCAGGCCGCGGCTTCGGCCCGGCTGCTGGACATCCTCCTCGAAGGGCTGAGGTCCCGGACGGCGTGAGCCGTGCGGGTACGGCGTGAGCCGTGAGCCGCGGATACGGCGTGAGCCGTGCGGGTGGCCCGTGCCGGTTGCTTGAGTCGTGCCGGGCGGCCCGTGCCGGTGGCCCGAGACGTACCGGGCGGCCGGAGCCGGTGGCCTGAGACGTGCCGGGTGGTTCTGTCCCGGAGGGGCGGGCCGGTGTGAGCCGTGTGGGTGGTTTCGTCCGGGGGCTCCGTCGGGGAGCGCCGTCGGGGAGTGTCGTGGGGCTCTGCCGGTCTTCGGTTTCGCCGGGGGCGGCGGGCCGTTGGCGGCGGGCCCCGGGCGGCGGTCCGGGAAGGGGCCGGGGCCCGGTGTTCGGGGGCTTTCGGGGAGGGTCGGCTCGCTGGGCGGGTGCTTCGCTTCCGGTCGGTTCGTCAACGGGTGGCCGTGGGGCGGGCGTCGCTCGAACGGGTGAGCACCGTTTCGGTGGTGTCGTCGAGTTGCCGGGACCTGCCCGGACGGGTGGATGCCGCGGAGAGACGTCCGGGGCACCTTCGCCGTGTGACACGCTGGCTCGGTGTACCGGGCTGAGTGTGTCGTGCGGGGGCTTCCGCGATGAGCGTTGACGGGCGGGACGGGTCCCTCGGTGGCTCCGGCGGGGAGGCCGGGCCGGGGAGCCTGCCCCCGCGGCAGGTGCCGGCCCAGCGCGAACCGGCGGGACGGCACGCCGCTCCGCGGCCGGGTGGCGCCGATCTGCCTCCGTCCGACGCCGACTTGATCGCCCGGATGCGCGGTGGTGACGACGGTGCGTACGAGGAACTGTTCCGTCGGCACTCCGAGGCCGTGCGCCGGTACGCCCGCACCTGTTGCCGGGACGGGCACACCGCCGACGACCTGACCGCCGAGGTGTTCGCGCGGACGCTCCAGGCCGTGCGGGGCGGTGCGGGGCCCGACCAGTCGGTGCGGGCGTACCTGCTCACCACCGTGCGGCGGGTCGCCGCGGCCTGGGGGAAGACCGCCCGGCGGGAACATCTGGTCGAGGACTTCGCGCTGTTCGCGGAGCAGGCCGCGGCCGGTACCGAGGGCGCGGGCGGCCTGGGCGGGCTGGGCGGCGACGACGGCCTGGAGCTGGGCGCGGACGTCCGGGCGATGCACGAGGCCGAGCGGTCGCTCGCCATGCAGGCCTTCCGGAGCCTGCCCGAGCGGTGGCAGGCCGTGCTGTGGCACACCACGGTCGAGGAGGCTTCGCCGAGTGCGATCGCCCCGCTGTTCGGGCTGAGCGCCAACGCGACGGCGGTGCTGGCCAGTCGGGCCCGGGAGGGCCTCAAGCAGGCCTACCTCCAGGCGCACGTGAGTTCCGCGCTGAGCGCGGGCGGCGACTGCGCCCGGTACGCGGACCGGCTGGGCGCCTATGCCCGGGGCGGGTTGCGGATGCGGGCGGAGCGGGGGCTGCGCAAGCACCTTGAGGAGTGCGCGAAGTGCCGGCTCGCCGCCGGGGAGCTGAAGGACGTCAACGCCGGGATCCCCGCGCTGCTGCCGGTCGCGGTCATCGGGTGGTTCGCCGCCGGGTACGCCGCCAAGGCGGCCGGGGTGGTTGCGGGTGGGGCCGTCGCGGCCGGTGGGGCGGGAGCCGCTGCTGCCGCCGCGGGCGGTTCCTCCGCGGGGGCCGGTGCCGCGGGTGCGGGAGCGGGAGCGGCCGGAGGGACCGGGGGTGCCGGGGCGGGGACCGGGGGTGCCGCTGCCGCCGAGGGGCTGGGGCTGCCCGCCAAGGCCGCCATCGCCGCCGGGATAGCGGTCGCCGCGGCCGCCGGGGTGGTGTTCGCCCTCGTCGGGGACGAGCCCGAGCCGGTGCGGGCCGCCGCGAAGCCCGCACCCGGGGTGGTGGCCCCGGCCGTGCCGAAGCCGGCCGCGTCCGCGGCTCCGGAGACCGGTGCGCCCGCGGCTCCGTCACCGGCCGCGCCGAAACCCGGGCCGCCCCGGCGCTCCCCGGAGCCCTCGGCTCCCGCATCGGTGCCGCCGTCGCCCTCGGCTGCCCCGGCACCGGCCCCGGCGTCGAAGCCGCCGTCGGCCTCGCCCCGACCCGAGCCGAAGCCCTCCCCGACTCCGACGCCCGCCCCGTCGCCCGCCAAGCCCTCGCCGAAGCCCCCGGCGGCCCAGGACTTCCAGCTGGCGCGGCTCGGGCACTCCGCGTACGGGCAGCACACCGCGCCGGAGGTGGAGACCTGGCGCAGCAGCTGGGTGTGGCAGCGGTGGGGGCTGGAGGTGGGCGGTCAGCGGTTCGGGCAGGGCATCACGGTGAACTCCCGTTCCTCGGTGGAGATCACCCTCAACCGGCAGTGCACCGGCTTCTCGGCGCGGGCCGGGGTGGACGGGCTGTCGCTGCTGACCGACGGGAAGCTGCGGTTCTCCGTCTACGGCGACGGACAGCGGCTGTGGCGGTCGGGCGCGCTCGGGTACGGCGACGCCCCGGCGGACGTCCGGGTGTCCCTGGCCGGGCACGAGACGCTGCGGCTGGTGGTGGAACAGGCCGGGCAGGGGCACCTGCCGACGCTGGCGAGCTGGGCGGACGCGGTGATCAGCTGCCGCTGAGCGCGGCGGGGGCGGCGGGGGCGGCGAGCAGGGCGGCCACCTCGGCGGGGGTGAGGGTCCGGCCCTCCGCTTCCGCCTCGGCCTGGGCGGCCGCCCCGAGCAGGGCGCGGGTGCGGGCCGGGAGGTCCTCCAGGACGGCCTCCTCGGGGACCGAGCGCGGGTGGCCCGCGCGCCAGGCGGTGGCCGCCGCGAGGACCCGTACGCTCTCGGCCGGCCGACCGGCGTCCGCCAGCAGCAGGGCGGCCGTCTCGGCGAGCGCGGCCAGGAACCGCTCCGCGCAGCGGGCGGCGACCGCGTCGGCGAGGCCCTGGGCGGCCTTGGCGAGGCCGGCTTCCGGGCCCTGTTCGCGCCGGAGCAGGGCGGCCTCGACGGTGGCCAGCCCGGCGGCGAACTGCGCGGGTCCCGTGATGCCGTCCGCCGCGGCGCGGGCCTCCTCGCACGCGGTGCGGGCCCGGGCCGTGTCCCCGCGCCGGAGGGCGAAGAACGCGGTGAGGAGCCGGGCGAAGGCCACGACGTCGTAGAGCCCGCCCTGCCGGTCGGCCTCCCGCTCGGCCTCCGCCAGGAGCCGCTCGGCGCCGTCGAGGTCGCCGCCGCTGTAGACGGCCTCCGCGATGCGGGCGAGGGCGAAGGGGACCTCGGTGTGGGCGCCGACCTCGCGGGCCAGGCGCAGGCATTCCTCGTACTCGGCGCGGGCCTCGTCGTAGCGGCCGCGCGAGAGGGCCATCTCGCCCGCCGCGCTGGCGACTTGGGCGCGGGACCAGCGGTCGCCGACCCGGGAGGCGATCCTGTGGAGCTCGGCGAGGTCGGCGTCCACGGTGGGCAGGCCGCCCGTCGTGTCGATGGCGGTGTGGGCGCGGAACATCAGGATGACGCCGAGTTCCCAGTCCCCGGCGTGGCGGCGGGCGTTGGCGACGCCCCGGTCGAGGTCGGCGAGGAAGTCGGCGGTTTCGCCGGTGAGGAAGCCGAGCGCGGGCCAGAGCATGCCCGGGAAGCGGACCGATTCGGGGGAGTCCTGTCGGAAGATGTCCTGGATGCGGCCGGCGAGGGCACGGTACTCGGGGGTGCGGAAGTGGTCGCCCCGGTTGCTCTCGGCCAGCAGGAACATGTGGAGGATCCGCAGGTGCAGGGCGTTCCAGTACGCGCGGGAGCCCTCGGGCCCGTCGGCAGGGGTGCGGTCGAGGATGCGGCCGATCCATTCGACGCCCTCGACGCGGTAGTCGCGCAGCCACCAGAACCAGCCGAGGGCGAGGGCGATGCGCTGGGCGGACTCCGTGGCGTCCGGGGTGGGGGTTCCCAGGGTGGTGTCGAGGGCGGTGCGGAGGTTGTCGAGCTCGGTCTCGACGCGCCGGATCCAGGGGAGCTGGGCCCGCGAGCGCATCAGGGGTTCGGCCCGCTCGGCGAAGGCGAGGTAGTGGGCGGCGTGGCGGCGGGCGGCGGCGTCGAGGGCGGCCGGGTCGGCGGCGGCGCGCTCGGCGGCGTACTCGTGGATGGTCTCCAGCATGCGGTAGCGCATGCCGGGCGTGCTCTCGTCGCCGTCGGGTTCGGCGAGGACGAGGGACTTGTCGACGAGTGAGCCGAGGACGTCGGCGACGTCGAGGGTGCCGACGGTGCCGGCGGTGCCGGCGGTGTCGGCGGTGTCGGCGGTGTCGGCGGTGTCGGCGGTGTCGGCGCAGACGGCTTCGGCGGCGGCCAGGTCGCAGCCGCCGGCGAAGACCGACAGGCGGGCGAGGACGGCCCGTTCGGAGGCGTCGAGGAGGTCCCAGGACCAGTCGACGACCGCGCGCAGGGTCTGCTGGCGGGGCAGCAGGGTGCGGGCTCCGCCGGTGAGGAGGCGGAAACGGTCGTCGAGCCGGTCGGCGATCTGGCGCGGGGTGAGCAGCCGCAGCCGGGCCGCGGCCAGTTCGATGGCCAGCGGCAGGCCGTCGAGGCGGGCGCAGATCTCGGCGACGGCGGCGGGATCGTCGGCCGGGGTGAAGCCGGGTCGGGCGGAGGCGGCGCGGTCGGCGAAGAGGCGGTGCGCGGTCGGGGGCGGCAGCGGTTCGACGGGGCGCAGGAACTCGCCCGGCACGCCGAGGGGTTCGCGGCTGGTGGCGAGGATGCGGACGCCTGGGCAGTGGGTGAGGAGGCGTTCGGCGAGTTCGGCGGCGGCGCCGATGACGTGCTCGCAGTTGTCGAGGACGAGGAGGAGGCTGCGGTGCGCGCAGTGCTCGACGAGGAGGTCGGCGGGGTCGGCGGTGGTGGTCTTCTCGCGGGCGACGAGGCTGCTCTCGCGCAGGCCGAGGGCGCTGAGTACGGCGCCGGGTACGGCGGCGGGGTGGTCGAGGCGGGCGAGTTCGACGAGCCAGCCGGAACCGGGCCGGCCGGCGGCGGCGTGCTCGGCGAGCCGGGTCTTTCCGGAGCCGCCGGGGCCGGTGAGGGTGACGAGCCGGGAGCGGGCGAGGTCGTCGGCGAGGGCGGCGAGTTCGGGCTCGCGGCCGACGAAGGAGGTCAGGCGGGGGCGGAGGTTGCCGCGGGGCTGCGGGGGCACGGGCGGGGCCGGTGCCGGGGCCTGGAGCAGCTCGGCGTGCAGGGCGCGGAGCCGCGGGCCGGGGTCGGTGCCGAGGCCTTCGGCGAGGTCGCGTCGGGTGCGCTCGTACGCGGCGAGGGCGTCGGCGGAGCGTCCGGCGGCGCGGAGTGCGCGCAGCTGCTGGGCGCGCAGGTCCTCGTCGTACGGATGTTCGTGGATCAGCGCCTCGATCTCCGGCAGGAGTGCGGCCGGTGCGGTGGCGCCGCTGCGCAGGTCGGCCTCGACGCGGTCGCGCGCGGCGCGGGTGCGGCGGGCCTCGGCGGGGGCGGCGTGGGAGGTGCGGGCGGGCTCGGGGAGGTCGGCGAGGGCGGGGCCGCGCCAGAGCGAGAGGGCCTCGCGGAGGGTGGCCGCCGCGGCGGCGGGGTCGGCGGCGGGCGCGGCGAGCTGCTCGGTGCCGAGGGCTGCCAGCCGGGTGAAACGGTGGAGGTCGACGTCCTCGCGGGCCGCGGCGAGGCGGTAGCCGCCGGCGGGGTCGGCGCGGACGCTGTCGCGGGACCCGAGGGCGCGGCGCAGTCGGGAGACGAGGGCCTGCAGCGCGGCGGGGGCGTCCCGGGGCGGGTCGTCGCCCCAGACCTCGTCGACGAGGTCGGCGACGGGGGTGGCGGCGGGACCGCCGGCGCGCAGGGCGAGCGCGGCGAGGAGCGCGCGCAGGCGGGCGCCGCCGAGGGGAAGGGGGGCGCCGGTCTCGTCACGTGCCTCGGTGACGCCGAGGATGAGGTACCGCACCGGGCAATTCTGCCCTGCCCCTGCGGGGAGCGCCGCGCAGTTTCCCGGCCCCGGCCCGGGGGCGCTCGGGCACGGACCCCGCGGGGCGGGGCACGGACCCTTCCGGGCCCCGGGCCCACGGAGGGTCCCGGCACAGGGGGTGAGCCGGTGCCCGGTGGGTGGGGTCAGGATGTGTGGAGGGTGGTGAGGGTGCGGGTGGCGATTTCGTGGCCGATAGGGAGGGATGCGGTCGCCGCCGGTGACGGGGCGTTGAGGACGTGGATCGTGCGCGGGGCCTCGCGGATGAGGAAGTCGTCCACGAGGGTCCCGTCCCGCAGGACGGCCTGCGCGCGGACTCCGGACCCGGCCGGGGTGAGGTCCGCTGCGGTGACGCCGGGCAGGAGGCGGCGTACCGCGTCCGTGAAGGCCCGCTTCGACAGCGAGCGGTGGATCTCCCCGGCCCCGTAGCGCCAGTGGCGGGACGCCATCCGCCAGGATCCCGGCCAGGCCAGCTCGGTGGCGAGGTCGCGGGGCCGGACGGTGGCCCAGTCGTAGCCCTCGCGGGCCAGCGCGGGGACGGCGTTCGGGCCGACGTGGACGCCGCCGCCGATGCCCCGGGTGAGGTGGACGCCGAGGAAGGGGAAGGCCGGGTCGGGCACCGGGTAGACCAGCCCCCGGACCAGCTCCGGGCGGGCCAGGTCGTGGTACTCGCCGCGGAAGGGGATGATCCGCATGCCGGGGTCGTCGCCGGCGAGGCGGGCGATCCGGTCGCACTGCAGGCCGGCGCAGTTCACCAGGACCTTCGCCCGGACGACGAGGCCGGACGTGGTGCGTACCGCGACGGCGGAGGAGCGGCGGGAGATCAGGTCCACCTCGGCGCCGTAGACGATCTCGGCGCCGGAGGACTCCGCGAGCTGGGCCGCGACCTGTCCGTAGTCGACGATGCCGGTCGTGCCGACGTGGATGGCGGCCAGGCCGCTGATCTCCGGCTCGTACTCCGCGATCTGCGCGGGGCCGAGCTCGCGCACCGGGATGCCGTTCTCGCGGCCGCGCTGGACGAGGGAGTGCAGGCGCGGCAGTTCCGCGCGCTCGGTGGCGACGATCAGCTTGCCCGTCACCTCGTGGGCGATGCCGTGCTCGGCGCAGAACTTCACCATCTCGGCGGCCCCGCGCACCGCGAAGCGCGCCTTGAGGGATCCCGGGCGGTAGTAGATGCCGCTGTGGATCACCCCGCTGTTGCGGCCCGTCTGGTGCCGGGCGGGGCCGGCCTCCTTCTCCAGTACGGCCACCCGGGTCCCCGGGGCCAGCCGCGACAGGGCATGCGCCGTCGACAGGCCGACGATCCCGCCACCGATCACCAGCACATCGCAGTCCACGCCGCCGCCCACGCTGACACCTCCCACCCCTGCATACTGCACCCCGCCACCGACAGAGCGGCTACGCGGGTGTCACCAGGAGCGGTCGGGCACGCTCGCGCAGCTCGGCGACGCGCGGTTCGTCCCCGTACGGTTCCAGCCGGTGCAGCAGGTCCCGTACGTACTCGTTGGTCCGCGCCGAGGAGATCCGGCCCGCGACCTCCACGGCCCGGGTGCCGGCGGCGCAGGCCGCGTCGAGGTTGCCGGACTCCAGCTCCGCGACGGCGCTCACGACCAGGCGCAGCCCGTGCGAGCGGACGTACTCCTCCGTGGGGCGGGAGAGCGCCTGCTCGGTGAAACGCCGCACCTGACGCGGGAGTTTCAGGTCCCGGTAGCATTCCGCGGCATCCGCCGCGAAACGGTCGTAGGAGTAGAAACCCAGCCAGGTCGGGTCGGGGTCGCCGTCGCGGGAACGCTCCAGCCAGCCCTCGGCGGCCCTCAGTGCGGCTCCGGCGGCCGCCGAGTCGCCCGCCTTGGCGTGGGCGCGGGCCTCGACGAGGCGGAAGAAGCTCATGGTGCGGGCGGTGGCCAGGCCCCGGTTGCGTTCGACGGCGGCCTGGGCGAGGTCCACGCCTTCGTCGGGGAAGTCCCGGTAGGTCGCCTGGAGCGACATCGAGGCCAGGACGTAGCCGCCGAGCGGTACGTCGGCGGCCGCGCGGGCCAGGCGCAGTGCCTGGATGTAGTAGCGCTGGGCCGCCTCCTGCTGGCCGGTGTCGAAGGCCATCCAGCCCGCCAGCCGGGTCAGTTCGGCGGTGGCGCCGAAGAGGGCGCGGCCCACCTCGTCGCTGTACGAGCCGAGCAGCAGCGGTGCCGCGTCGACCCGCAGGCACTCGGGGACCATCGACGAACGCCAGTCGCCGCCGCCGTACTTGGAGTCCCAGCGGCGGGCGTCCTCGGCGGCCTCGCGCAGCTTGGTGACGTCGCTGTGGCCGACGCGCTGCGGGGAGGCGTCCGGGAGCACGGCGGCAGGGACGGGAGGGGCGGGAGGAGCCGGAGCCGTGGCAGGGGCGGGCGCCGCCGCGGGGGTCTGGCGCCCGGTTTCGGGTCCTGGCCCGGCGGGCACAACGCCCTGCGCCGGGGTCTGCGCGGACCGTCCGGTCGCCGCGGACGCCTGCCGGGGCGCCACGGCCCGGGCGGCTCCACCCGCTCCACCCGCTCCACCCGTCGCGCCGGAGGCCTCCCCGGCCGCCGGAGCCGGAGCCGCCGGAACCGGCACCGGAAGCGGGGTCTTCTCCCGTACGGGGCCCGGTTCGCGCGCCACCGAGCTGTCGGCCGGACATATCAGCCAGCGCGACGCGGGCGTCGCGTACGCCGACACCGCGAAGGACCCGGCGAGCGACTGCCAGATCCCGCCACCGCCCCGCCGTCCCGCGAGGTCGAGCCGGTAGAGGTCGGTCGCCGAACGCACGGCCGCGCCGATGTCGCGCGGGAAGGCCAGCCCGACCTCGGGCGCGGGGTCCGCGTCCGCCAGGCCGATCTCGTGCAGCGGCACCGGGCGGCCGAGCTTCGCGCCGATGGCCGCCGCGATCAGGTGCGGCGCGGCGCCCTGGGGCACCATCCCCTTCGACACCCACCGCGCGACCGAGGTCTTGTCGTACCGGAGCGTCAGACCGCGCTGCGCGCCGAGGTCGTTGACCCGTCGGGCCAGTCCCGCGTTGCTGATGCCCGCGAGGGCGAGGACGGCGCCGAGCTTCTCATTGGGCTCGCGGAGCTCCCTGGACATGCGCCACCCCTCGTCACACGCGGAACGCAGACGCCGCCGGGGCATAGGCGCCCGGCATTTCGTAAACCCAGCGTAGTTCCCCGCCTCCCAAGCGTTAAGGCCCCGCCTTCCGTATGGCGGGATTGTTGTCCGTATGCACAGTCCGGGCGGGGCCCGCCCCCGGGGCGCACGTGTCAGCTCGTGCTCCGCCCGTGTGGCCGTGCGCCCGGCCGTGCGCTCTGGCCGGTCCCGGGGCCCGGCGATTCGATGTGCGGTGCGTGGGTCGGCCCGCCGCGTGGAACCGGCGGGCCGGGGGATGCCGCCGCCTCAATCCCCGCGGGTGGCGGAACGGTCCGGGGGGTGGAGACCGCCTCCCGGACCGCGGCCCGCGCGGGCGCCGCCCCGGACCCGAGCGGACCGCAGCGGACCGCAGCGGGCACTCAGCACGGCCTAAGAATGGCCGAAACCGACCTATGGGGCGGTGGGAACGGAACGCCAAATACCGAGTGGCCAGGGCGTGTTCGTTCACATGCGCGCCCCCGAAGCCACTCTCGCACGCCCGTCTCGTGGCAGCATGGACCCCGAGCCACCCGGGGTCCCGCCGGCCGCGCCCTCCGGCGCCGACCGCGTCGTCCGAGCCGTCCGTTGCCCCGGTCATGTGCCCACGGGCTGGGGGAGGCGGCGGTGCGCTGGTTGGTCGGGTGGAGCAGTATCGCCGCGAGCTTCGGCACGGCCGGCCGGGTCTCCCACCAGGGCGAACCGCACCGCGGCGGCGGCCGGGCCGACTACGCGGACCCCGCCCGCGGCCCGTACGGACCCCCCGGGGCGCACCCCCACGCGGCCCCGCCGCGCGGCGGCATCGCGGACGCCGCCTACGCCGACGATCCGGCCGCCCAGGACGCGGAACGCACCGTCCACCCCGTCGGCTCCCAGCTGCTCTGGGGCGACCCCGACCCCCTCTGGGCCGTCGGCGACTGGCGCCCCGACGAGATCCGCACCGTCACCGCCGACCCCGCGGACCCCTTCACCCGGCTGGCCGTCCTCGGCTGCTGCGGGGCCACCGACGCCGAGCTGCGCCGCGCCCTGTACGCCGCCCGCGGCGGCGCCCTGCGCCACCTCACGGAGTGGCCGGGCAGCTACACCGCCGTCGTCCAGGCCGGCCGCCGCATCACCGTCCTCGGCGACCTCGCGGGAGCCCGGCCCGTCTTCTACACGCCCTGGGCGGGCGGGACCGCGTACGCCACCGCCGCCCTCCCGCTCGCCGACCTGATCGAGGCGCAGCTCGACGTCGGCCACCTCGCGGCCCTGCTGGCCTGCCCCGACAGCCCGGAGGCACTGGGCGACGGCACACCGTACGTCGGCGTGCGGCGGATCCCGCCCGGCCACACGCTGATCCTGCGCGAGGGCTCCCGGGAGATCACCGGGTACGAGCCGGTGGCCTCCCTCGCCGTGGCCGCGCCCGAGGCCGACCCGGAGCGTGCGGTAGAGGGCGTACGGGAAGCGTTGACGGCCGCGGTGCGCGCCCGGCTCACGGCGCCCCGGCATGCTCCCGACGCACTGGTGACCGACCCCGGGCCCGTGCCCGGAATGGGACCCGCCGACCGGCGCGCGGCCCGGGGCGCCCCCGCGCCCGGGGTGGGCGCCGACCTCTCCGGCGGCAGCGCCTCGGCGACGCTGGCCCTCCTCGCCGCCGGGCTCCCCGGCGCCCCCGGCACCCTGCCCGGCACCGGCTCCCGGCTGCTCGCCGTCACCTTCAACGACCTGGCCACCCCGCAGGGCCGCGAGGCCGAACTGGAACGCGCCCACGCCCTCGCCGCCGACCCCCGGCTGCACCACGTCGTGGTGGCGGCGGCCGCGGAGGCCCTCCCCTACGCGGAACTCGACGGCCCGCTCACCGACGAACCCGGCCCCTCCCTGGTCTCCGCCGCCCGGGAGCGCCGCCGCCTGGCGGCCGGCTCCGCGGACCACTTCACCGGACACGGGGCCCGCCAGGTCCTCGACGCGCACCCCGCCCGGATGGCCGACCTCCTGATGGACCGCAGGCGCCGCCACCTGCTGCGCCCGGTCGCCGCCCTCGCCCGCGCCGCCTCGGCCTCCGGGGAGTCCCTCCTCGTGCCGCTCACCGTGTACTCGGCGGCCCGCCGGCTGGCCCGTACGCCGTACCGCGCGGGCATCGAGGCGGCGGCCGCCCGGCTGCGCGAGGGCGGGGTCGCCGCCGCGGTCTCGGGGCCGGTCGACGCTTCCCTGGCGGCCCTGACCTGGTCCCGCCCGGGGCCGGCCGCGGGCTGGCTGACCGGGGAGGCACTGGCGGAAGTATCGATCCGCCTCCGGGCCGCCGCCGGACGGCCCCCGCTCTCGCTGCGGCCCGGCGAGGCCCGTGCCCGCGCGCTGCTGGCCCGCCACGCGGCCGACCACCGGGTCTTCGAGCAGGCCGTGGAGGTCCGCAGCCAGCGCCTGCACGCGCCGTTCCTCGACAACCAGGTCGTACGGGCCGCGCGCGCCCTGCCGGAGTCCCTGCGGGTGCAGCCCGGGGCCCGCGCCGAGATCCTGCGCCGCGTGCTGGCCTCCGCCGGGGTGCGGGAACTGCCGCCCGGGTGGGGCGCCACCGCCCACGCCCCGAACGAGACCGCGACCCGGCTCGGGCTGCGGGCCGCCCTGCCCGGCCTGCTCTCCCTGTTCTCCGCCCCGCTGCTGGCGGACGCCGGGCTGGTCGAGGCCCGGGTCGTGCAGCGGGCCCTGTCCGACGCCGCCGACGGCAGGCCCGTACCGCTCGACGGGCTGGCGGAGCTCGTCTCGATGGAGCTGTGGCTGCGCCGCCTCCTCGCCCGCCGGGGAACCTGCTGGACGGGCACCTCCACCCCGCGCCGCCGGGCGGTCCCGGCCCTCGACGCGTCCCTGCCCCGCCTCACCCGGGGCGCCCCGGCCGCCCGCTAGGCAGCCGCCCCGCCGTCGCCCCCACGACGTAGAATCGGCGCATTGTGTCTGAGTCCCCGAACCCCCAGCCCAGCCTCCCGGACACCGCGCCCGAGGCGACCGCGTACGTGCCCCCCAAGTGGCGCACCGAGCCCCGTTTCCCCGACGGCCCCGCGCCCGACCCCGCCGGATCGCACCACGAGCGGCGGATCCGCAGCTTCCAGCCGCGCCGCAGCCGGGTCACCACCGGCCAGGGCGAGGCGCTGAAGCGGCTCTGGGGCACCTGGGGGCTCGACATCGACGGCCACGAGGTCATCGACCTGAAGAAGCTCTTCGACGGCCTGCCCGTGGTCCTGGAGATCGGCTTCGGCATGGGCGAGGCCACCGCCCAGATGGCCGCCGCCGACCCCTCGACCGGCATCCTCGCCGCCGACGTGCACACCCCGGGCCAGGGCAACCTGCTCGCGCTCGCCGAGCGCGGCGGGATGACCAACGTCCGCGTGGCCAACGGCGACGCCATCATCCTGCTCCGCGAGATGCTGCCGCCCGACTCCCTCGCCGGAATGCGCGTGTACTTCCCGGACCCGTGGCCCAAGGCCCGCCACCACAAGCGACGGCTGATCCAGCCCGAGTTCCTCGACCTGGCCGCCACCCGGCTGGCGCCGGGGGCCCTGCTGCACTGCGCGACGGACTGGGAGCCGTACGCGGAGCAGATGCTCGAAGTCCTCACCGCGCACCCGGAGTTCGAGAACACGCAGGCCGACGGCGGCTACGCGCCGCGCCCCGAGTTCCGCCCCCTCACCCGCTTCGAGGGCCAGGGACTCGACAAGGGCCACGTCGTCCACGACCTCCTCTTCACCCGCGCCCGCCCCAAGAACTGACAAACATCACTCCGAGTGTCCGAGCGGCTCGGTAGGGTCACCATGTGCTCCGAGCGCTCTCCCGTGTGCTCGCACGCACACCGGACCCGGTCCGCGTGTGCGTGCCCGTCACCCTGCTCACCGCGACCGGGTTCACGATCCTGGAACTCGTGCGGGAGCAGACCGGCACGGCCGGTTTCCTCGTAGGCCTCGGCCTGGCCCTGCTGCCGGTCCCGCCGCTGATGGCGGCGTTCCGGTGGCTGGGCCGGGCCGCGCCCGCCCCCTGGCGGCAGTTGATGTTCTGCTTCGGCTGGGGGGCCTGCACCGCGGCGCTGATCGCGATACTGGCGAACAGTTTCGCCACGGAGTGGATAGCCGCGGCCACCACCGACCCCTTCGACGCCGACCGGTTCGGCTCGGTGGCGATCGCGCCGGTCGTGGAGGAGAGCGCCAAGGCCGCCGCGCTGCTGCTCGTCTTCGCCTTCCGAAGACGGCAGTTCACCGGCCCCGCCGACGGGTTCGTACTGGCCGGGTTCACCGCCACCGGCTTCGCCTGCACGGAGAACGTCCTCTACCTGGGCAACGCCTTCGAGGAGGACCTCGCCAAGGGCACCGGCGTCCTGGACTCCGTGACGGCGGCGACGTTCTTCGTGCGGGCGGTGCTCTCGCCGTTCGCGCACCCCCTGTTCACCGTGCTGACCGGGCTCGGCTTCGGCATGGCCGCGGTCGGCGCGGGCCGCGTGCGCGGGGCGGGCCCGCCGCTGCTGGGCCTGGGCCTGGCCATGGGTCTGCACGCGCTGTGGAACGGCTCCTCACATTTCGGTGAGTACGGTTTCTACGCGGTCTACGGCTGCGTGATGGTCCCGGCGTTCGCGCTGCTGCTGGGGCTGGCCGTGCGGATACGGCGTCACAGACTGCGGGCCGTCGCCGCCGAGCTGTCGGTGTACGCCCGCGCGGGCTGGCTCGGCCCGGCGGAAGTGCCGGCGCTGGCCTCGATGCCGGCCCGGTCCCTGGCCCGGGCCCTGGCCCGCCGCAGCGGAGGCCGGCCCGCCGCCCGCGCGGTGTCCCGCTACGCGGCGGACGCCGCCGCCCTGGCCCTGCTGCGCCGGCACACCCGGCAGAGCGCCGCCCCCGATCGGGAATTCGCCGTACGGGAGCGGGAGTTGCTGGACCGCCTCTGGCTGCGCCGGGCGACGGCCGGGCCCGTCCTCGCGCGGGCGGCGGTGCTGGAGGAGCTGCTGCCGCCGTGGTACGACCCGCTGGCCGGCCCGCACACCCCTCAGCCGCCCCAGGCCACCCGGGAGCCCCTGGCCACCCTGCCGTCACAGGCCTTCGCACGGCCGCCGGCACCCACGACACCGGCACAGGCACCCACACCGACACCGTCCGCGACGGCGGTGCCGTCCCCCAGGACCCCGGCCCTGTCCGCCTCCGTCCGCCCCTGATCGCTAGAGGGCGGCGCGGGGGCGGGCGGCGAGGGCGGACCACCATGCGGAGGCGAGCAGCAGGACCCCCGGAGCGATTCCGGCGACGGCCGACACGGCCGCGGCCCCCGCACCGGCCACGCCCAGGAGCAGTCCGGCGGCACCGCAGGCCGTCATCGCGGCGCCGAGCACGTGCAGCGAGGTCTGGCGCCACACGGCCGCGAGGGCGAAGAAGTGCACCCCGACGACGAGCGCGATGCACGCCACCGCCAGGTGCGGCGCGTGGAACACGCGGGCCGTGAGGAAGAGACCAGCCAGGGCCGCGACCGCCTCGGCGGCCACCACCAGCCAGTAGCGCCGCCCGAAGGCCGTGCGCGCCGCGGGTGCCGCAGGCTCCGTACGAGCAGTCGCGTCGGCGCCGGCACCGGCCGCCGGGGGCCGGGACGCGAAGAACAGGCCGACGAACGCGGCGATGGCGAGCAGCCGCATCGGGACGGTCAGGGGCGCCGCGGCGCCCGCGTTCACCGCGATGAAGGCGAGCCCGAAGGCACCACCGATGATCAAGCCCGTACGCCCCCGTGTCATGTACACAGTGTCCCGAAATTCGATCATGGAATCCAGCTCCGGAGGGGGGCGGCCCCGGCGAGGATCCGGGCGGCCCGGCTAGACGCTGAGCCCCTTGGACTCCAGCCACGCCAGCGGGTCGACCGTCGAGCCGCCCTTGCGCACCTCTAGGTGCAGGTGGGCCCCGGTGACGTTGCCGGTCGCGCCGACCCGGCCGATGGTCTCGCCCGCGCCGACCGTCCCGGAGGTCACCGACATGGAGGAGAGGTGGCAGTACCAGACCTCCGTACCGTCGTCGAGCTGGAGCACGATCCGGTAGCCGTAGGCACCCGACCAGCCGGCCGAGATGACCTTTCCGCCGCCCACGGCCTTGACCGGGGTGCCGGTCGGCGCCGCGAAGTCGAGGCCGGTGTGGTGGCCGGAGGACCACATGGAGCCGGAGTCGCCGTAGTGCGAGGTGAGGGTGTATGAGGAGGTGGGGAGGGAGTAGCCGCCCGAGGCCTTCGTGCCCGCACCCGCACCCGACCCGGATCCGCCGCCCTCCGCGCCCTCCGCGGCCTTGGCCGCCGTCGTCGCGGCCGCCTCGGCCGCCTTGTCCGCTTCGGCCTTCTCCGCGGCGGCCTTCTCGGCGGCCGCGCGAGCCGTCTCGGCTTCCCTGTCGGCCGCTTCCTTCTGGGCGCGGGCCTCCTGGGCCGCCGCCTCGCGCGCGGTCCGCTCGGCGTCCGCCCGCGCCTGGGTCTCGACGGCCTCCTGCTGCGACTCGGCCTGCTGGAGGATGCGGTGGCGCAGCGCCTCCCCCGCGTCGGCCTGCCCGTGGCCCCGGCCGTCGGCCTGCCCCGGGATCCCGGCGCTCTGCGCGGCCGCCGCCCCGGCGGGTGCCGCGGTGTCCGTACCGGCCGCCCCGGCGGCGTGGCCGCCGCCGCCCAGCAGGTCGGGGAGGTCGGGGAGCGAGGGCATGGATATCGCGACCTGGGGCCGGTCCTGCGCGGTGGCGATGCCGCCCGCACCGACCGCCGCGATCACGCCGACGCCGAGCACGGTCGAGCTGCGGGCGAGTCCGCCGCGCTGCTTGAGGACGCGGTGTTTGCCGCGGACCGAACGGGCCGAGTCCTCCGTCGGGTTCCACTCGCCCCAGGCTCCGGCGGTGGGCGTCTCCGGAACGTCGATGCCTTCAGGGGAAGGCGAGTTGGAGGCCACCGGGGCACACTCCTCATGAGCGAGAACGCGCACGGGTGCCGTCTCTTGCGACGGCTGGGACGACCGCGCTGCGTTATCGAACGGTAATAGACGCGGGGGAGTGATTCCAAGCTGTTGCGACTGATCGTTAACGCCAATCAGCCACGCCCCGAACAGCTCTGGCCCGAACATTCACCTCACCGAGCCTCAACTCAGGGCAAAACCCCACGCTCACCCTCTTCACTTCAGCCACGATGGCCCGAATGACGAACCGTCAATCTCCTTGCACAGAGCACCCCGTGGACTACGCACCGTCACCATCCGGACGTCACTCCTCCTCGCGCCGCACCACGGGGACCGTCCGCCTGCGCTCCGGCTGCCCCTCCTCGGGCCGCCCCACCGCCAGCAGCGCCATGTCGTCGGTGGTCCCGCCGCCCGTGTGCCGTCGGACGTCGCTGCTGAGGGCGCCGAGCACCTCGCCCGGCCCCGGGAAGACCCGCCCCCGCAGCCGGGCCGCCGGATCGTAGAAGACGCCGGCCGCGTCCCGGGCCTCGGTGACCCCGTCGGTGTACAGGAGCAGGGTGCTGCCCGGCGGGAAGGGCCACTCCCCGACCGGATCCCGCGGCCCGGGCCACAGCTCGCCCAGCCCCAGCCCCAGCGGGAGCGCGGGCTCGGCCGGTTCGAGGACCGCCAGGCCGCCGTCGGCGTACAGCAGCAGCGGCTCGGGATGGCCCCGGTTGAGCAGCCTCAGCACCCCCGCCCCGGCCGGGATCTCCCCGAGCACGCAGGTGGTGAACCCCTCGACCGCGTCCAGGCTGTCCCGGCGGACGCCCTCACGGGCCAGGGCCCGCTCCAGCCGCTCCGCGAGCGCCTCCAGGGTGGGTTCGGTGTCGGCGGCCTCCCGGAAGGCGCCCAGGACCACGGCGACGGCCTCCACGGCCCCCAGCCCCTTGCCCCGTACGTCGCCCACCGCGAGCCGCACCCCGTACGGGGTGTCCTGGACGGCGTAGAGGTCCCCGCCGATGAACGCGTCGGCCTGCGCGGCCTCGTACCGCGCGGAGACGTGCAGCCCGCCGATCCGCTCGGCCGGTGTCGGCAGCACGGCCCGCTGGGCGGCCTCGGCGATCCCGCGCGCGGAGGCGAGCCGCTCGCCGCTGCGCCGCACGACCCGGTTGATGAGCAGGGCCAGCCCGGAGACGGTCACCACCGTCACCAGCTCGGTCAGCGCGTCCGCCTTCCAGTCGACGGCGTTGTGGAGGTGCAGGGCCACCACGGCGCCGGAGGCGGCGACCCCGGTCACGGCGGTCGCCAGGAAGCTGAAGACGGGGGCGGCGATCAGCGGGGCCGCCGAGAAGAAGGGTGAGCCCGTGAAGCGGGGCGGGGTCAGCACGTCGAAGACGAGGCCGAGGAGGATCAGCAGGGCCGGGAGCACCCGGAGCACCTGACGGCCCGCCCCGTCGCCGGGCTCCGTCGTCCCGCTCGCGTCACCGCCCTGCCGGCCCAGCCCCGCCACGCTGCTCTCCTGCCGCCCGGTCCAGCCCCGCCCTCCAAGGCTGGCGGTCCGGCCGCCGCACGGCGACCGGACCGGGCCGAGCGGGTGAAGCAACGGAGCGAGGAACGGAGCAAGGAGCGGGGCAGGGAGCGGAACAAGGGCAACGCGTACGACGAAGGCCCGGTTCCACAAGGGAACCGGGCCTTCGTACTGAGTAGCGGGGACAGGATTTGAACCTGCGACCTCTGGGTTATGAGCCCAGCGAGCTACCGAGCTGCTCCACCCCGCGTCGGTAAACCCAACTCTACGTCATCCGGGGGACGGCTCCCGCCAATTACCGGACCGACCACCCCTCACAGCCACATCACCGCAGGTCAGAGGCGTAAAGAAAGGTTCCGGCCCGGCTCCGGACCCCCACCCGGCAGCCCCCGTCCCCCTCCGGCCGCCGATGGCGGGAAACCGCCGCGTCCGGTCCCGGTCGATACCCGATCGGCCTGGGGGCCCTCTCCCGCTATGCTCTGGGGTGAGCGCGCCTGGGCCATTAGCTCAATTGGCAGAGCAGCGGACTTTTAATCCGTTGGTTGTCGGTTCGAGTCCGACATGGCCTACCGCACCGAGGTCGCGGGGACACCCCCCGGCCTGCAACCGAGCGCCCCGTCCGGCTTCTTCCGGGCGGGGCGCTCGGTCGTTTCCGGCCTCCGGCGCCGGTCGCGCCTTCCGGGGCCGCCTGCGGGCGCGGTCCGGGGCACGGAAAAGGGGTCGGCCCCCACGGCACCGGAGTGCTGTGGGGGCCGATCCTTCGTCAGGCGGCGCTCAGGCGTCAGCCGTTGCGCTTCCAGCGGGGCTTGTCGTCACGACGGCCGCCGAAGGAGCCGGTCGAACCGGAGCCGGAGGGGCGGTTGTCGTCGCGGCGGCCGTAGGGGCGCTCGCCGGCGCCACCGGAGCGGAAGCCACCGGACGGACGGTCGTCGCGGCGGAAGCCGCCACGGTCGCCACCACGGTCGTCACGGTTGAAGCCACCGGACGGACGGTCGTCGCGACGGAAGCCGCCACCACGGTTGTCGTCACGACGGTCACCACCGGAACGGAAACCACCCGACGGACGGTCGTCGCGGCGGAAGCCACCACGGTCGCCACCACGGTCGTCACGGTTGAAGCCACCGGACGGACGGTCGTCGCGACGGAAGCCGCCACCACGGTTGTCGTCACGACGGTCACCACCGGAACGGAAACCACCCGACGGACGGTCGTCGCGGCGGAAGCCACCACGGTCGCCACCACGGTCGTCACGGTTGAAGCCACCGGACGGACGGTCGTCGCGACGGAAGCCGCCACCACGGTTGTCGTCACGACGGTCACCACCGGAACGGAAACCACCCGACGGACGGTCGTCGCGGCGGAAGCCACCACGGTCGCCACCACGGTCGTCACGGTTGAAGCCACCGGACGGACGGTCGTCGCGACGGAAGCCGCCACCACGGTTGTCGTCACGACGGTCACCACCGGAACGGAAACCACCCGACGGACGGTCGTCGCGGCGGAAGCCACCACGGTCGCCACCACGGTCGTCACGGTTGAAGCCACCGGACGGACGGTCGTCGCGACGGAAGCCGCCACCACGGTTGTCGTCACGACGGTCACCACCGGAACGGAAACCACCCGACGGACGGTCGTCGCGGCGGAAGCCACCACGGTCGCCACCACGGTCACCGCGGTCGTCGCGGCGGTTGTCGCGGCGCTCGTAGTTGCCACGGTCGTCACGGCGCTCGAAGGTGCGCTCCTGGGCGACGGGCTCGGCCACGGCGGCGACGGCTGCCGCGACCTCGGCCTCGGCGGCCTCGACGACCTCGGCGACGGCGGCCTCCGGGTCCTCACCGCGCTCGCGGGCGGAACGGGCGACGAGGCGGTCGGCCTCCTCGCGCAGCTCCGCGGCGCGGCGGGTCAGGCGCTCCAGCTGCTTGGTGAGGTCGGCGACCTCGCGCTCGGCCTGCTTGGCGGCGTTGTTCGCCGAGTCGGCCTGGACCTGGGTGAGCGAACGCGCACCGGTGATCTCGGCGACCTCGGGGTCGAACGCGCCGACGCCCTGGACGATGTGGCGCGAGGCGTCCACGCCCGCGTCCTCCATCAGGCGGAAGATCTGGCGGCGCTGGTGCGGCAGGGCCAGGGAGACCACGACGCCCGACTTGCCGGCGCGGGCGGTACGGCCCGAGCGGTGCAGGTAGTCCTTGTGGTCGCCGGCCGGGTCCACGTTGAGGACCAGGTCGATGCCGTCGACGTGGATGCCGCGGGCGGCGACGTCGGTGGCGACGAGCGCGTTGACGTAGCCGTCCTTGAAGTCGGCGAGGACGCGGGTACGGGCGCCCTGCGTCATGCCGCCGTGCAGCGCGTCGGCCTTCACGCCGGCCTCGATGAGCTGCTCGGCGATGCGGTCGGCGCCCAGCTGGGTGCGGACGAAGATGATGGTGCGGCCCTTGCGGGCGGCGATCGCGGCCGTGACCGGCGCCTTGTCCTTCGGCTTCACGACGAGGACGTGGTGGGTCATGGTCGAGACGTTGCCCTGGGCGCTGTCGACCTCGTGCGTGACGGGGTTGGACAGGTAGCGCTTGACCAGGGTGCCGATCTCGTTCTCCATGGTGGCGGAGAAGAGCATGCGCTGGCCGCCGCCGGGGATCTGGTCGAGCAGCTCGGTGACCTCGGGCAGGAAGCCCAGGTCGGCCATCTGGTCGGCCTCGTCGAGGACGGCCACCTCGACGTTCTCCAGGGAGCAGGCGCCGCGGTTGATGATGTCGCGCAGACGGCCCGGGGTGGCGACGAGGACGTCGACACCGCGCTCCAGGGCGTAGATCTGGTTGCCCATGGAGGTACCGCCGCAGACGACCTTCATCTTCAGGCCGAGGACGTCGCCGTAGGGCTGGAGGGCGTCCGCGACCTGCATCGCGAGCTCACGGGTCGGGGTGAGGATGATCGCGCGGGGCTTCTTCTTCTCGGTGAAGCCACCGGCCAGGCGGGCCAGGGTGGGCAGACCGAAGGAGAGGGTCTTGCCGGAGCCGGTGCGACCGCGTCCGAGGATGTCCTTGCCGGCCAGGGCGTCCGGGATGGTCGCGGCCTGGATCGGGAACGGGGTGGTGACACCGTTCTGGGCGAGCTTGCGCACGACGCCCTCCGGCAGACCGAGGTCCGCGAAGGTGGTGGTGGGCTCGGCGTCGCCGGCCTCGTCGGCGGAGTCGGCGGTGTCGCCGGTCACGTCGGCCTCAAGGGCCTCGATGATCTCGTCCGCCTCGATGGCCTCCATGGCCTCGGTGACCGCAAGGGTCTCGGCGTCGACGATCTCGTGGGTGTCGTTCTCGGGCATGACGGAACGGTCAGAACTGGAAATGGACATGCGAAATGCGAAACCTTCCGGAGTCTCGGCACGCGCCCAAACTCCGTGAATCGCAAATCGACCGCCTCAATGCGGTCAGCCACGGCTAGGGAGAGTACGCGCCACACGGCGCTCTTCGGATTCGGCGCCGGGCAATGGGATCAAACGATCTATAACCATACGCACCCTCCTGGGGGTCTGGCAAGTCGCCCGGCCAGAATCCCCTCTGACCTGCGACGATGCCCGGGGTGCGGATCCAGGGCAGCCCGGCCGGACCGGGCGGGGGCCGCCGCCCGCTAGGCCGATCCGGTGGTCGGCTCGGGGGCCGGCGGGGTCGGCGGAGCGGTGTCCGGGGGCGTGGGGTGCGTCACAGGAGGGGTCGGCTCCGCCGTGGGCGGGGTGGTCGTGGACCCCCCGCTCCCGCCGGAGCCACCCGAACCGGAACCAGAACCTCCGGATCCCGAGCCGCCCGACCCGGACCCGGACCCCGATCCGGAGCCAGAACCACCGGAACCCGAGCCGCCCGAGCCGGACCCGGAACCCGACCCGCCGCCCGACGGCACCTGCCCCTGACCGCCCGCCCCGCCACCCGGCCCGGCCGACGGCGAGGGCACCCCGGGCTTCGCGGGGGCGCCCGGGCCGGGAGAGGCGCCGGTCGCGCCGGAGGCCTTCCCGGGCTCACCCGACTTGCCTTCCTGGTTCCCCGTACCGTCCTTCACGCCATGGCCGTTGCCGTGGATCCCCGAACCGTGACCGACCTGGCCGGCACCCGCCCCGGCGGTGTCCTTGCCGCCGACGGAGGCCGCCGGCCCCGGCTTCGCGGCCTCCTCGCCGACGCTCATGCAGCCCGCCGTCGCGGCGACGGCGAGCGCGGAGACGGCCAGTCTCAGGGAAGCGGACAGGGGGCGCGGCAAAGGGCGCACGGGGGCACCTCCGGGACACTGGACGGGGTCCGCGTTGGGCGGGTCAATGAGCCCAACTCCCTTTACCCCGTAAGAGACACGCCCCTTACGCGAACAGCTGCCGGGCCACCTGGGACCCGAGGTGCACGGCGCCCAGCCCGACCAGCACCGATCCCAGGACGTTCGCGACGGCCAGGAACTTCCAGCCGCGCTCCGCCAGCCGCAGCGTCTCGTAGGAGAAGGTCGAGTACGTGCTCAGCGCGCCGCACAGGCCCGTCCCGAGCAGCGGCACCGCCCCCGAGGACCCGGCCCCGGCCAGCACCGCCCCCGTCAGCCCGCCCAGCAGCAGGCAGGCGGCGGCGTTGACCACGAAGGTCCCCCACGGGAAGACGGAGTCGTGCCGTGACTGGACCGCCCGGTCGGTCAGGTAGCGCAGCGGCGCCCCGACGACCGCGCCCGCCACCACCAGCAGCCAGTTCACCCGCGCCCCCGTCCGCCGGGCCGGCCCGGCGCGGGCCGCACAGCGGACCCGGCCACGAGCCGGGTCACCGAGGCCGCCGCCCAGACGGCGCCCAGCGCGGCGGCCACCGTCAGCCCGGCGTACGCCAGCGCGACCTGCGCCCGCCCGGCGTCGAGCAGCCCGGAGAACTCGACGGCGTACGTCGAGAAGGTGGTGAACCCGCCGAGCACCCCGACGCCGAGGAACGGCCGCACCAGCGGATGGGGGGCGCTGCGCCCGCCCTCGCTGATCAGCACCATCAGCACGCCGATCAGCGCACAGCCCGAGACGTTGATCCAGAAGGTGGCCCAGGGGAACGCCCCGGGCCCGGCCGGCCACAGCAGGCCCACCCCGAAGCGCGCCGAGGCCCCCAGGGCCCCGCCCGCCGCGATCGCCGCCAGCACCCGGCCCTGGGGCTCGGCCCGCTGGGCCGGGACGTGGAGGTCGACGTCGGGGTCGATCGCCTCGCCGCCCGGTACCGGGCGGGTCACCCGTAGCCCAGCGCGTGCAGTCGTTCGTCGTCGATCCCGAAGTGGTGGGCGATCTCGTGCACCACCGTCACCTCCGTCTCGGCGACCACGCTCTCCCGGTCCTCGCACATCCGCAACGTGGGGTTCCGGTAGATGGTGATGCGGTCCGGCAGCACGCCGGCGTACCACTCGCCGCGCTCCGTGAGCGGGGTCCCCTCGTAGAGGCCGAGCAGCTCGGGATCGTCCGCCGGGGGCTCGTCCTCGACGAACACCGCGACGTTGTCCATCAGCCGCGTGAGCTCCGGCGGGATGCGGTCCAGGGCCTCTGCGACGAGCTCCTCGAACTCCTCGCGCGTCATCTCCAGCACCCGGCCATTGTCGCCCCGGGGGAAACCGTTTTGGCGATAGCTCCCCCGATCCCATATGCTTCTCACGTCCCCGACGCGCTGGAAAGTGCCCGGCGGGCCTTTAGCCCTCATCGTCTAGTGGCCCAGGACGCCGCCCTTTCAAGGCGGTAGCACGGGTTCGAATCCCGTTGGGGGTACGCAGTACATGTGCGAGACTTGTTCTCGCACAATGCAAGGACCTGTGGAGCAGTTGGTTAGCTCGCCACCCTGTCAAGGTGGAGGTCGCGGGTTCAAGTCCCGTCAGGTTCGCTGAGGCTGGAAACAGTCTCGTGGCTGGGTAGCTCAGTTGGTACGAGCGATCGCCTGAAAAGCGATAGGTCGCCGGTTCGACCCCGGCCCCAGCCACAAAAGGAAGGCCCCGTCCATCGGACGGGGCCTTCCGCGTTCACCCCTCCCGCTGCGTCCGGCGCCAGCGCACCAGTCCGACCGCCACGGCACCCGCGGCGACCAGGCCCAGCAGCGCCCAGTCCGGCACCGCCTCCGCGACGGAACGCACCCGCTCCTCCACCGCGTACGAGTCGTCCACGTCCAGCAGCCCGGGCAGGGCGCTCGCCCCGTCGTAGGCCAGGAACAGGGCGCCCAGGGTGATGAAGAACAGCCCGGACAGCAGCGAGGTCGAGTGCAGCCGGAGCGGGCCCAGCCGCAGGGGCCGCCCGCGCAGCCAGCGCCGGCGGCCCAGGTCGAAGCGCTCCCAGAGCAGGGCCAGCAGGAACAGGGGCACGGCCATGCCCAGGGCGTACACCGCCAGCAGCAGTCCGCCGTAGACCGGGCTGCCGCTGACCGCCGCCACCGTCAGGACGCTGCCCAGGATCGGGCCGGCGCAGAAGCCGGCCAGCCCGTAGACGGCGCCCAGCGCGTACACCGACAGCGCGGTGACCGGCCGGATCCGCCCGGACATCTCGGAGATCCGGCGGGAGGAGAAGCCCAGCCCGAGGATCTGCGCGAGACCGAGCGCGATGATCAGCCAACCGCCGAAGAGGACGAGCCCCTCGCGGTGGCCGTGGAAGAACCGGCCCGCGTACGAGCCCGCCGCGCCCAGCGGTACGAGGGTGCTCGCGAGGCCCGCGTAGAAGATCCCGGTGCGGGCCAGGAGCCGGGAGGCGGAGTCGATCGAGTAGGCGAAGAAGGCGGGCAGCAGCAGGGCGCTGCACGGGCTCAGCAGGGCGAGGAGGCCGCCCAGCAGGGCGGCCAGGTATCCGATGCCGTTCACTTGCCGGCCGCCGCGGCCGCCCGGCTGATGGCGGCCTCGAAGGCGGCGAGGGGCTGGGCGCCCGCCAGGGGCTGGCCGCCGACCAGGAAGGAGGGGGTGGAGCTCACGCCGATGCGGTAGCCCTCCTCCTGGTCCCTGCGCAGCGCTTCTGCGGCCTGCGGGCCGGCCGTGTCCCGCCGGAAGCGTTCCAGGTCGGGGACCCCGGCCTCGCGGGCCAGCTCGACGAGGCGTTCCTCGCCGAAGCCCTTCTCCTTGGCGCCGTCGGCGTACGCGGCCGCGTGGAAGGCCGCGAAGCGGTCCTGCTGCCCGGCAGCCCAGGCGGCCTTGGCGGCGGCCTCGGAGTCGGCGCCGAAGATCGGGAAGTTGCGCCACTCGATGCGCAGGGTGCCGGCGTCGACGTACTTCTTCACCAGGGCGGGCTCAGTGTCCCGGGCGAACTTGCCGCAGTAGCCGCACTTGAAGTCGGAGTACTCGACGAGGACGACGGGCGCGTCGGGGCGGCCGAGCGCCAGCTTGTCGCCGGCCTCGCGGCGGGCCAGGGCCTTGAGCTCGGCCAGGGGGTCCTCGGCTCGGGGGGTGGAGCCGGCGGCGGAGGCGGTGGTGTCGCGGGACCCGTCCCGCGAGGACGAGGCCTGCCACGAGACGAGTCCGAGGGTGATCGCGGCGACGGCGACCCCGGCGCAGACCAGCAGGGGCGTGCGGGAGGCGCGTTTGCGGGGGGCGGGCTTGCGGGTGGAAGAGGACATACGGGTGCTCCTGAGGGGCGGAAGGTGAGGGGGACCGGCGGTGACCGCTCCCCTTACACCCGCAGCACCGACAGCTCCACCGGGCCGGGCGGCGTCCGGTCCGGCCCGCGTACGAGGACCCGCAGGGGCGCGGTGCCGCGCGGGCGGACCTCCCCGGGCACGACCCCGCCGGCCGGCAGCTGCGCGTGCTCGCACCCGCTCCGCGGCGGCACGACGGGGACACCCCCGCGCTCCGGCCCGTCGGGCGCACAACGTGGCCCCTGCTCCTGCACCCCCGCCATGACGACCGACCCGAAGGCGGGAGCCGCCTGGGCCGGGGTGGCGTGGGCCGGGGTGGCGTGGGTCGGGGTGGCGTGGGTCGGGGTGGCGTGGGTCGAGGTGACCTGGGTCGGGGCGGCCGACGCGGTGGGGGCCACGGTGGCCAGCAGTGTCGTGAGGACGGCGGCCAGGAGGCACCACACACGACGGCGGCGGGACACAGTGGGCTGCCTCTCACTTGCGCAAACGGGGGGACTCGTCCCGAAATGGTACGGGGAGGGGCACAAATGCGTTCGCCACCCGCCGGGCCCAGGTGAGATCCTCGACCAGGTATGTCTACTTCCTTCGCCGCCCTGCAGACGCTTCTCGGTGAGATCTCCCTCCGTGACGCGCACCGCCTCGGCCGCCGCCTCGAAGGCGCCCGCCGCATCCGCAAGCCCGAGGCCAAGCAGGCCGTGCTCGACGAGATCGCCGCGGAGGCCGAGAAGGCCGCCGCGCGGCTCGCCGGCCGTGCCTCGCGGATGCCGGAGGTCACGTATCCCGAGAACCTGCCCGTCAGCCAGAAGAAGGACGAGATCGCCGAGGCGATACGCGACCACCAGGTCGTGATCGTCGCGGGCGAGACCGGCTCCGGCAAGACCACCCAGATCCCCAAGATCTGCATGGAGCTGGGGCGCGGGGTCCGGGGCATGATCGGGCACACCCAGCCCCGCCGGATCGCCGCCCGCACGGTCGCCGAGCGCATCGCGGAGGAGCTGAAGTCCGAGATCGGCCAGACGGTCGGCTGGAAGGTCCGCTTCACCGACCAGGTGGACCAGGACGCGACCTTCGTGAAGCTGATGACGGACGGCATCCTGCTCGCCGAGATCCAGACGGACCGCGAGCTGCGCGCCTACGACACGATCATCATCGACGAGGCCCACGAGCGGTCCCTGAACATCGACTTCCTGCTCGGCTACCTGGCGACGCTGCTGCCCAAGCGCCCCGACCTGAAGGTCGTCATCACCTCGGCGACCATCGACCCCGAGCGGTTCTCCCGGCACTTCGGGGACGCGCCGATCGTCGAGGTCAGCGGGCGGACGTACCCGGTGGAGGTCCGCTACCGGCCGCTCCTGGAGGAGGACTCCGAGGACGCCGACCGGGACCAGATCACCGCGATCTGCGAGGCCGTGGAGGAGCTCCAGGCGGAGGGGCCGGGCGACATCCTGGTGTTCCTCTCGGGTGAGCGCGAGATCCGGGACACGGCGGACGCGCTGGAGAAGCGCAAGCTCCGTTTCACCGAGGTGCTCCCCCTCTACGCCCGTCTCTCGCACGCCGAGCAGCACCGGGTGTTCCAGCAGCACACGGGCCGGCGGATCGTCCTGGCGACGAACGTCGCGGAGACGTCCCTGACGGTCCCCGGCATCAAGTACGTGATCGACCCGGGCACGGCCCGCATCTCGCGCTACAGCCACCGCACCAAGGTGCAGCGGCTGCCCATCGAGCGGATCTCGCAGGCCAGCGCCAACCAGCGCAAGGGCCGCTGCGGCCGTACCAGCGACGGCATCTGCATCCGGCTCTACTCCGAGGACGACTTCGACGCCCGTCCGGAGTTCACGGACGCCGAGATCCTGCGCACGAACCTGGCCTCCGTCATCCTCCAGATGACCGCGGCGGGCCTGGGCGAGATCGAGAAGTTCCCCTTCATCGACCCGCCGGACCACCGCAACATCCGCGACGGCGTGCAGCTGCTCCAGGAGCTGGGCGCGCTGGAGCAGGGCGAGAAGTCCGCCCAGGAGGGCAGGAAGGGGCAGCGGCTCACCCCGATGGGCCGCCAGCTGTCCCAGCTGCCCGTGGACCCGCGGCTGGCGCGCATGGTGGTGGAGGCGGACAAGAACAACTGCGTCCGCGAGGTCATGGTGATCGCGGCGGCGCTGTCGATCCAGGACCCGCGCGAGCGGCCCTCGGACAAGCAGACGCAGGCGGACCAGAACCACGCCCGGTTCAAGGACGAGACGAGCGACTTCCTCTCGTTCCTGAACATGTGGCGCTACGTGCGCGAGCAGCAGAAGGAGCGCGGCTCGTCCTCCTTCCGCCGGATGTGCAAGCAGGAGTACCTGAACTTCCTGCGCATCCGCGAATGGCAGGACATCTACTCGCAGTTGCGCACGGTCGCCAAGACGATGGGGATCCACGTCAACGAGGCGGACGCCCCCGAGACGAACATCCACATCTCGCTGCTGGCCGGCCTGCTGTCGCACATCGGCCTGAAGGACACCGACAAGAACGAGTACCTGGGCGCCCGCTCGGCCAAGTTCGCGATCTTCCCGGGCTCCTCGCTCTTCAAGAAGCAGCCGAAGTTCCTGATGTCGGCGGAGCTGGTCGAGACCTCGCGGCTGTGGGCGCGGGTGAACGCCAAGGTGGAGCCCGAGTGGGTGGAGCCGCTCGCGCAGCACCTGATCAAGCGCACGTACAGCGAGCCGCACTGGGAGAAGGACCAGGCGGCGGTGATGGCGTACGAGAAGGTGACCCTGTACGGGGTGCCGATCGTCGCCCAGCGGAAGATCAACTACGGCCGCATCGACCCCGAGGTCTCGCGGGAGCTGTTCATCCGCAACGCGCTGGTCGAGGGCGACTGGCGCACGCACCACAAGTTCTACGCCGACAACCGCAAGCTCCTCACCGAGGTGGAGGAGCTGGAGAACCGGGCGCGGCGCCGGGACATCGTGGTCGACGACGAGACCCTCTTCGACTTCTACGACCAGCGCATCCCGGAGCACGTGGTCTCGGGGGCGCACTTCGACTCCTGGTGGAAGCACAAGAAGCGCGAGGAGCCCGAACTCCTCGATTTCGAGCGCGAGATGCTGCTCACGGAGAAGGCGGCCGGGGTCACCAAGGCCGACTATCCGGACAGCTGGCAGCAGGGCCGGCTGAAGTTCCGGGTGACCTACCAGTTCGAGCCGGGCGCGGACGCGGACGGCGTGACCGTCCACATCCCGCTCCAGGTGCTGAACCAGGTCACGGACGAGGGCTTCGACTGGCAGATCCCGGGGCTGCGCGAGGAGGTCGTCACCGAGCTGATCCGCTCGCTGCCGAAGCCGATCCGCCGGCACTACGTACCGGCGCCGAACTTCGCGACCCGCTTCCTGGACACGGCCGTCCCGCTGCAGGAGCCGCTGCACGTGACGCTGGCGCGGGAGCTGCACCGGATGGTCGGGGTGCCGGTCTCGGCCGACGACTTCGACCTGACCCGGATCCCGGACCACCTGAAGATCACCTTCCGGATCATCGACGAGCGGCGCAAGAAGCTCGCCGAGGACAAGGACCTGGAGGCCCTGCGGCTCTCCCTGAAGCCCAAGGCCCGCCAGGCCCTGTCCAAGGCCGCGGCGGCCACCGCCGAGCGGGCGGGCGGGGAGTCGCTGGAGCGCTCCGGGCTGACCGACTGGACGATCGGCACCCTGACCCGGGTCTTCGAGACCCGGCGGGCGGGCCAGCCGGTGAAGGCGTACCCGGCGCTGGTGGACGCGGGGACGAGCGTCTGCGTACGGCTCTTCGACACCGAGGCCGAGCAGCAGCAGGCCATGTGGCTGGGCACCCGGAGGCTGATCCTCCTCAACATCCCGGTGAACCCGGCGAAGTTCGCCTCGGACAAGCTCACCAACCAGCAGAAGCTGGCCCTGTCCCGCAACCCGCACGGCTCCATCCAGGCGCTGTTCGACGACTGCGCCACGGCGGCGGCCGACAAGCTGATCGCCGACCACGGCGGTCCCGCCTGGGACGAGGCGGGCTTCCGCAAGCTCTACGACGCGGTGCGGGCCGACCTGGTGGACACGACCGTACGGACGGTCGCGCAGGTGCAGCAGGTGCTCGCCGCCTGGCAGGCCTGCGAGCGGCGGCTGAAGGCGACCAACAGCCTGGCCCTGATGGCCAACGTCGCGGACGTGAAGGCGCAGCTGGCGGCCCTGGTGCCGGCCGGCTTCGTGACCCTCGCGGGCCTGCGCCGGCTGCCGGACCTGATGCGGTACCTGGTGGCGGCCGACCGGCGGCTCCAGCAGATGCCGACGGGCGCCCAGCGCGACACCACGCGCATGGAGAAGGTCCACGAGATGCGGGACGAGTACCTGTGGCTGCTGGAGCAGCTGCCGAAGGGCCGCCCGGTGCCGGAGGCGGTCACCGAGATCCGCTGGATGATCGAGGAACTGCGGGTCAGCTACTTCGCCCACGCGCTCGGGACGGCCTACCCGATCTCCGACAAACGCATCGTGAAGGCGGTCGACGCCCTCGCTCCGTGATCGGGTTCGACCGCACCCCCTGACCTGCTGTACAGTGTCATTCGCAGCCGGGGAACCGGCCGCGAACGAGGACCTGTGGAGCAGTTGGTTAGCTCGCCACCCTGTCAAGGTGGAGGTCGCGGGTTCAAGTCCCGTCAGGTTCGCAGAAACGTCAGGGCCCGCACCCCGTAAGGGATGCGGGCCCTGACGCGTTTCCCGGCACCGGCCCCGGACGCGTGAGGTCACCCCTCCCGTCTCATGATCACCCGGCGACCCCGAACGACCCTGAGGGCCCCTCAGCGCCTCGATCGGACCCCGCACCGCTCCCTACGTCCACCTCCTGCCCGACGGGCCCTCCAGGGGGCTTCCAGCGGCTCGGGCTACACCTGTCGCCCGGGAGGGGAAAATCCCCCGTCCACACGAGGCGCTCTGCACCGGAGATCCCCTTACGGGGTGCATTGCCGGATGTACAAGAGTTATCAGCTGTGACGGGAGTCACCACACGAGTTTTTGAAACCCGCACGTTTATCGGACTCCTACGCCCGCTCGATTTAATATGTGCAATGGCACCCACTCCGCCGACACCCCAGGAGCCGCGGGCCGGCGCCCCCTCCGGGCATAAAAAAAGATCGCGCTGGACCCGGCGGAGTCCAGCGCGATCGACGGTGTGGCCTGTTGGGGCAAGCTCCACCGTATGAAGCCATGTGGGTTTCATCGGATTGGGGGACCCGATACGAACCCGGTTAAAGCAGTGGTGCTACGGGACCTCAGGCCTCGCTGCGCTGCTGCGGAATTCCCGCGAGCAGTGCGCGAACCTCGGCCTCGCGGTAACGGCGGTGTCCACCCAGGGTGCGGATGGACGTGAGCTTGCCAGCCTTGGCCCAGCGGGTGACCGTCTTCGGGTCCACGCGGAACATCGTGGCAACCTCAGCCGGGGTCAGCAGCGGCTCGGCATCAGGGGTGCGAGCGGTCATGAGCGGCCTCCTCGGGAGAACCGAACCATCTCGGTTCTTTCCTCTAAATTCTGCACCTTGGCCCACGTTGCCCGAAATGGACATACGCAGGCCGAGTCGGTTATAGGACGAACGGCTTGTCCTCGGCACTACAACTACACCATCCGTCCAGCCCCAAGGGCCAAACCGATGGAATTGCCCTCCGAGGTGTTCATCAGCGGCGGAAGCCGATGGACCGCCCCATAACGGACAGTCACCCCACTGTGACGATCAGTCACAGAGCGATCAGGAGTCTTCAGACCCCCCATAGAGTGCAATACCGAGCATTCCGCCCTTAGTTGGGCGGAAGGAACCCTCCCCGGACTCCTTGTCCTATTTTGGCACGAGGGTAGGGGAAGGGCGCAAGGGTGTAGATAGTGCGGTCCGTCACGCTTGGGCCAATGGCCCGTATCGGGACGTAGGTCCTGGAACTAAGACCCTAATGTGGTGATCAAGCCTCTGATCTGCAACTTATACCCGATCGGCCGATGCCTACCGATACGGGCGATACGCACCGCGGCCGAACGGGGGTGCGGTCACCGTCACACGATGCCTCATCCGTCAGTTCGCGAACAGTCTCTCCCGCACCTTTCGCCAGCGCAGTGCAAGTTCGCCGTACACCTGGGACGCCCCGTCGAGGTCCCCCGCCCGCAGCGCCGCGATCCCCTCCGCGAGATCCCGGGCCGACCGGTCCCCCGCCAGCGCGTCAGCGGGCAGCGCGTGCAGCAGCCCGCCGTAGTCCAGTTCGACCATCGACCGCGGGTGGAACTCCTCCAGCCAGCTGCCGACCTCCACCAGCCCCTCGGCCAGCGGCCCGTACCCCTCCGCCTGCCGCAGCGTCCGCAGCCCCCTGGCCAGCCGCCGCCGCGCCTGCACCATCGGCGTCCGGTACCGCAGCCGTTCGCCCGGCACGTACTCCCGCTCCTCGTCCGCCACCAGCACGAACCAGCGCAGCGGCACCTGCCACACCCCCGTGCGGATCCACGGGCGGGCGTCCGGGTTCCGCTCGCGCCACGCCTCGTACTCCTCGGCGGCCCGGCGGCGGGTCCCCGCCGGGAGGACCGCGTCGAGGACCGGCGGGGGGAAGGACTCCGCCAGCTCCCGCAGCGCCAGCCAGCCGCGCAGCCGCGTCCGCCAGGGGCAGACCAGCAGCGACCCGTCCAGCTCCGTCGTGAAGGCGTCCGCGCTCTCGTGCGCCGGGACCCCGACCACGGGCACCCGCACCAGATCGGAGAGCGACCGACGCAGCTCGTCCTGGGCCGTCGGGGCCGTCCCGCGCCGCGCGTAGTCCGCCCAGTGGGTCCGCTCCGGCTCCGGGAAGGCCGCCAAGGGCTCGTAGACCCGCAGGTAGGAGGCGTACGGGACGACCGGCACGGGGCGGGGGGAATCGTTCACCCTCACGTACTCCCCCCATTTCGGGCCCGGTTCACCTCCGGGGCACCGATGCCGGGCCCGCAGGTGCGTGCGCGCCCGGGCCGGGGGCGGTCACACGGGAGTGTTCCGATCCCCGGACAGGGGCCGCCCGCGCGGGCCGCAGGTCTTACTCTGCTCCCAGTGCGCCCTCCCCCACCCGCAGGGCGGGCGTCCTTTCCGCCGCATCTCTTCCATGGGAGTCACCACCGTGACCGAAATGACCGACGGCGTCCTGCACACCCTGTTCCGCAGCGAACAGGGCGGCCACGAGCAAGTCGTGCTGTGCCAGGACCGAGCGTCAGGCCTCAAGGCCGTCATCGCCATCCACTCCACCGCCCTGGGCCCCGCCCTCGGCGGCACGCGGTTCCACGCGTACGCCTCCGACGAGGAGGCCGTCCGGGACGCGCTCAACCTCTCGCGCGGCATGTCGTACAAGAACGCCCTCGCCGGTCTCGACCTCGGCGGCGGCAAGGCCGTGATCATCGGCGACCCGTCGGCGCTCAAGAGCGAGGAACTGCTGCTGGCCTACGGCCGGTTCGTGGAGTCCCTCGGCGGCCGCTACGTCACCGCCTGCGACGTCGGCACGTACGTCGCCGACATGGACGTCGTCGCCCGCGAGACCCGCTGGGCCACCGGACGCTCCCCCGAGAACGGCGGCGCCGGCGACTCCTCGGTGCTCACCGCCTTCGGCGTCTTCCAGGGCATGCGCGCCAGCGCCCAGCACCTGTGGGGCGACCCGACGCTGCGCGGCCGCAAGGTCGGCGTCGCCGGCGTCGGCAAGGTCGGCCGCCACCTGGTGGAGCACCTGCTCGCGGACGGCGCGGAGGTCGTGATCACGGACGTCCGCGAGGAGTCCGTGCGCGAGATCCTCGACAAGCACCCCGGCGGCGAGGTCACGGCGGTCGTCGACACCGAGGCGCTGATCCGCACGGAGGGCCTGGACATCTACGCCCCCTGCGCGCTCGGCGGTGCGCTGAACGACGACTCCGTCCCGGTCCTGACCGCGACCGTCGTCTGCGGTGCGGCCAACAACCAGCTCGCCCACCCGGGCGTCGAGAAGGACCTCGCCGACCGCGGGATCCTCTACGCGCCCGACTACGTGGTCAACGCGGGCGGTGTCATCCAGGTCGCCGACGAGCTGCACGGCTTCGACTTCGACCGGTGCAAGGCCAAGGCCGCGAAGATCTTCGACACCACGCTGGCCATATTCGCACGTGCGAAGGCAGACGGGATCCCGCCCGCCGCGGCGGCCGACCGGATCGCCGAGCAGCGGATGGCCGACGCGCTCGCCGCGCGCACCGCGGCCCGTACGGCCTAGGTCCGGCGGGACCCGCCGGGGTGCGGCGAGACGGAACTCACTGCACTTCGGCGGGTCGTGGGCCAGGAAAGCGTTAAAATCGCAGCTGACCAGCGAGTACGGGGTGTCTCGCTGGTTCTGCGCCGAGGCGTGTCATGCGGGCGGCGTACCGTATGGCCGCGGAAGCAGGTACCGTTAAACCCCTACGGACGGTCTCTCCACGGAGAGCCCGCTCCGAACCATGAACGCGTGTCAGACTCTGGGGCCGTCGAGCCCCGTCACCGAGGGGGTCGAGCCATGGGGCGCGGCCGGGCCAAGGCCAAGCAGACAAAGGTCGCCCGCCAGCTGAAGTACAACAGCGGCGGGACTGACCTCTCGCGTCTGGCCAATGAGCTGGGCGCATCGCCGACAGAGCCGCTGCCTATCAGCGCGCCGGTCGAAGTCGATGACGATCTGGACGACGACGACCCGTACGCCAAGTACGCGGATCTGTACAACGACGACGACGAGGACGAGGACGAAGAGTCCGGTCCGTCGGCGCACCGTCGCGGGGCTTGACGCGCAGATTCTCTGCACCAGGTGTTCTGCCTGCGGCTCCCATACTCGTAAAACACGGAAACCCGGTCCAGGGCATTGCCCCGGACCGGGTTTCCGTGCTGCTCAGACCGCGTACGAGCCGGTGAGGGTCGCGCCCTCGGCGTGGTCGCCCCGGTCGAGGATCTCGCCGGCGACCCAGGCGTCGACGCCCCGGTCCGCGAGGGTGGTCAGGGCCACGTCCACCGACTCCTGCGGGACCACGGCCATCATGCCGACGCCCATGTTCAGGGTCTTCTCCAGCTCCAGCCGCTCGACCGATCCGGCCTTGCCGACCAGGTCGAAGACGGCGCCCGGGGTCCAGGTGGAGCGGTCGACCGTGGCGTGCAGGTGGTCCGGGATGACCCGGGCCAGGTTCGCCGCGAGGCCGCCGCCGGTGATGTGCGAGTAGGCGTGGACCTCGGCCGTGCGGGTGAGCGCCAGGCAGTCCAGCGAGTAGATCTTGGTCGGCTCCAGCAGCTCCTCGCCGAGGGTCCGGCCGAGCTCCTCGACGTGCTGGTCCAGGGACATCCCGGCCCGGTCGAAGAGGACGTGGCGGACGAGCGAGTACCCGTTCGAGTGAAGGCCGGACGAAGCCATCGCGATGACGGCGTCCCCCGTACGGATGCGATCGGCGCCCAGCAGGCGGTCGTACTCGACGACACCGGTGCCCGCGCCGGCCACGTCGAAGTCGTCCGGGCCTAGCAGGCCCGGGTGCTCGGCGGTCTCGCCGCCGACCAGGGCGCAGCCGGCGAGGACGCAGCCCTCGGCGATGCCCTTCACGATGGCCGCGACACGCTCGGGGTGCACCTTGCCGACGCAGATGTAGTCCGTCATGAAGAGCGGCTCGGCGCCGCAGACGACGATGTCGTCCATGACCATCGCGACCAGGTCGTGGCCGATCGTGTCGTACACGCCCAGCTGGCGGGCGATGTCGACCTTGGTGCCCACCCCGTCGGTGGCCGAGGCCAGCAGCGGGCGCTCGTAGCGCTTGAGGGCGGAGGCGTCGAAGAGGCCGGCGAAGCCGCCGAGGCCGCCGAGGACCTCGGGGCGCTGCGTCTTCTTCACCCACTCCTTCATCAGCTCGACGGCGCGGTCGCCCGCTTCGATGTCCACGCCTGCGGCTGCGTAGCTGGCACCGGTGGTCTTCTCTGTCATGACAGGAGAGAGCTTTCGTGTCGTTACTGCGTGTGGTGCTGGGCCCTGGGAGAAGCCTCAAAGACAGGGCCCAGCGCAGGTCGAGCCGGCCAGTGGGAGGACTGGCCTACGGGCGGCGGAGCGCGTCGGCGGCGTCGGTACCGCCCGCGAGCTCGGACTCCAGGAGCTGCTTGCCCAGGAGCTGCGGGTCGGGCAGCTCCATCGGGTACTCGCCGTCGAAGCAGGCACGGCAGAGGTTGGGCTTCTGGATGGTGGTCGCCTCGACCATCGCGTCGAGCGAGATGTACGAGAGCGAGTCCGCGCCCAGCGAGGTGGCGATCTCGTCGACCGTCATGCCGTTGGCGATCAGCTCGGCCCGGGTGGCGAAGTCGATGCCGAAGAAGCACGGCCACTTCACCGGCGGCGAGGAGATCCGGATGTGGACCTCGGCCGCACCGGCCTCGCGGAGCATCTTCACGAGCGCGCGCTGGGTGTTGCCGCGGACGATCGAGTCGTCGACGACCACCAGGCGCTTGCCCCGGATGACTTCCTTGAGGGGGTTGAGCTTGAGGCGGATGCCGAGCTGGCGGATCGTCTGCGAGGGCTGGATGAAGGTCCGGCCGACGTAGGCGTTCTTGACCAGGCCGGATCCGTACGGGATCCCGCTGGCTTCGGCGTATCCGACGGCGGCGGGCGTGCCGGATTCCGGCGTCGCTATCACCAGGTCGGCGTCGACCGGGGCTTCCTTGGCGAGGCGCCGGCCCATCTCGACGCGCGAGAGGTAGACGTTGCGGCCGGCGATGTCGGTGTCCGGGCGCGCCAGGTAGACGTACTCGAAGACACAGCCCTTGGGCTTCGCTTCCGCGAAGCGCGAGGTGCGCAGGCCGTTCTCGTCGATCGCGATGAGCTCGCCCGGTTCGACCTCGCGGACGAAGCTGGCGCCGCAGATGTCGAGGGCGGCGGTCTCACTCGCGACCACCCAGCCGCGCTCCAGGCGGCCGAGGACCAGCGGGCGGATGCCCTGCGGGTCACGGGCGGTGTAGAGGGTCCCCTCGTCCATGAAGACGAGCGAGAAGGCGCCCTTGACCTGGGGGAGGACCTTGGCGGCCGACTCCTCGATGGTCAGGGGCTTGCCGTCGTCGTCGGTCTGGCCGGCGAGGAGGGCGGTGACGAGGTCGGTGTCGTTGGTGGCCGCCACCTGGGTGGCGCGGCCGTCCTGACGGGGGAGGTCGGCGACCATCTCGGCAAGCTCGGCGGTGTTCACCAGGTTGCCGTTGTGACCCAGGGCAATGGAGCCGTGGGCGGTCGCGCGGAAGGTCGGCTGGGCGTTCTCCCAGACGGAGGCTCCGGTGGTCGAGTAGCGGGCGTGACCGACCGCGATATGACCCTGGAGCGAACCGAGGGAGGTTTCGTCGAAGACCTGGGAAACGAGGCCCATGTCCTTGAAGACGAGGATCTGGGAACCGTTGCTCACAGCGATGCCCGCGGACTCTTGTCCGCGGTGCTGCAGTGCATACAGTCCGAAGTAGGTGAGCTTGGCGACCTCTTCACCCGGAGCCCAGACACCGAAGACGCCGCAAGCGTCCTGGGGGCCTTTTTCGCCGGGGAGCAGGTCGTGGTTGAGTCGTCCATCACCACGAGGCACGCTCCCGAGTGTAGGCGAGATCGACCACTGGTCCGAATTGGGGACGCCCGGGAAAAGTCACAGTGCGGACAGTCCGGTTACCCGTGCGGAGGGTGATCGATCAGGGGTGTCTCGGCATCCGGAATGCCCTGGTTGACAGGGACCTGTGCGTTCGTACAGGCTTCCGGCTCATGCAGCCCCTCGGTGACCGAGCCGTCACCCTCGTCGAGCGCCGGCACGTGGACCTGGTCCGTGTCGCGAGCGCCATCTGTCGTCGCTGCGCGTAGTTCCCACGCGCGCTGACGCGCGCCGTCCGCCGGCTTCCGGCGTTTCCCGTCGCCACACCCGGTGTTGCGCCGTTCCGCACTGACTTCCGCTCTTCCCTTCCCCCGCCCGTCCGGGCCGCTCCGCCGTGCCGCGCGCCGTCCCGCGCCGCCTCGGAGGGGCCTACGGGCCATGCCCTGGAGCCCTTGTGTCTTCATACGAATCCCACCTGTCCCGGCGTGCCTTCGGCGGTGCCGTCGGCGTGGGTGCCGCCGCCGCCGCGGTGGGGCTGGGCGCGAGCCCCGCCGCCGCTGCCGAGAACCCCTCCGCGGGGCCCGAGGAGCGGGAGTTCCGGGCGGCCCGGGAGCGGCGTTCCCGGCGCCCGAACATCCTGTTCATCCTGGGCGACGACCTGGGCTGGGCCGACCTGTCCTCGTACGGCTCCCCGCACATCAAGACCCCGAACCTGGACCGGCTGGCCCGTCAGGGCGTGCGGTTCACCGACGCCTACTCGGGCTCCGCGACCTGCTCGCCGACCCGCTTCAGCCTGTACACGGGCCGGTATCCGGCGCGCACCAAGGGCGGGCTGGCCGAGCCGATCGCCGACAGGTCGGCGGGGCTGGAGCCGTCCCACCCGACGCTGGCCTCGCTGCTGAAGGAGGCGGGGTACTCCACCGCCCTGATCGGCAAGTGGCACGCGGGCTACCTGCCGGACTACAGCCCGACCAGGTCGGGCTGGGAGGAGTTCTTCGGGAACTTCGGCGGGGCCCTGGAGTACTACTCCAAGCTCGGTCTGGGCGGCGAGTACGACCTCTACGAGGGGGACGCCGAGTACAAGGACCTGCGCTACTACACGAAGATCATCACGGAGCGGGCGAGCGAGTACGTCTCCCGCGACCATCACGGCAAGCCGTGGCTGCTGAACCTGAACTTCACCACCCCGCACTGGCCGTGGATCGCCGAGGGGGACACGGCGGAGAGCGCCGAGATCGTCCGCCGGATCAAGGCGGGTGACGGGCGGGCGCTGTGGCACCAGGACGGCGGCTCGGTCGAGAAGTACAAGCAGATGGTCGAGGACCTGGACCGGTCGGTCGGCGAGGTGCTGAAGGCGCTGAAGCGCTCCGGGCAGGAGGACGACACGATCGTGGTGTTCTCCAGCGACAACGGCGGCGAGCGCTTCTCGTACAACTGGCCGCTGTCAGGCAACAAGGCCTCGCTCCAGGAGGGCGGGATCCGGGTGCCCAACATCCTGCGCTGGCCCGCCCGGGTGGACGGGGGCCAGGTCAGCCGGGTGCCGGTGTTCAGCCCCGACTGGACGGCCACGCTGCTGGAGCTGGCCGGGACCCGGCCGCACCGGGCGTACCCGCTGGACGGGGTGAGCCTGGCCGGATACCTGCTGCGGGGGGAGCGGATCGCCGAGCGGAACCTGTTCTGGCGGGTGCGCGGGGAGCGGGCGCTGCGCCGCGGGGACTGGAAGTACTACCGGGGCAAGTCGGGCCGCGACCAGCTGTTCAACCTGGCCGGGGACGTCCGCGAGCAGGCCGACAAGGCGGCGGTGGAGCCGGCCCGGCTGGCGGAGCTGCGGGCGGCCTGGGAGAAGACGGACGCGGGACTGCTGCCGTACCCGGCGTGACCTCGTCGGTCGTCGGTCGTCATTCGGCGGCGGAGCCCGCCTCGGCGGTGAGGTTCCGGCCGTCGGGGGCGGTCAGGGTGAGGGTCCGGTCGTGGACGCGCCAGGTCAGGGGGCCCGCGGCGAACAGTGCGGTCAGGACCCGTTCCTGCTCTCCCGCCGGGCCCTCGCAGGCCATCCGGGTGGTGGCCGGCGGACCGATGGTGAGGGTGGTGCCCGTGACGGTGACCGGGGCGCTGAAACGGTTGCAGCCGAGGGTGCCGCTCACCTGCCCGTCGGGGGCGAGCGAGAACCTGGCCTCCCGGCCGGCGGGGGCGGCGGTGCCGTCCACGGCGCCGACCGTCCAGGTGGTCGCGGTGAGCGGGGCGTCCACGGCGGGCGGCCGGGTGGCGGCGCCGTCCGGGGTGAGGGCGGCGTCGGGGGCGCCGCCCTGGCAGCCGGCGAGGGCGAGCGCGGCGAACAGGACGGGCCCGGGGGCGAGGTTCCTGAGGGTACGCATGCTCCTGGGACGGGGCGCGGGCCCGGCCGGTTCCCCGCCCTCGCCCGTTCAGCCCATCAGGGGCAGCAGCCCGGCCAGGTCGGCGCGCTCGCCGCTGGCCCTGACCGTGGCGGCGTCGAGTTCCCGCGCCCAGGCGGTGCGGCCCGTGGCCAGGCGGAGCCAGGTCAGCGGGTCGGTCTCCACCACGTTGGGCGGGGTGCCGCGGGTGTGGCGGGGGCCCTCGACGCACTGGACGACCGCGAAGGGCGGGATCCGCACCTCCACCGAGCCGCCGGGCGCCTTCACCGCGAGGGCGTCGGCGAGCAGCCGGGTGCAGGCGGCGAGGGCCTGCCGCTCGACGGGGACCTCCAGGCCCGGCACGGCCCGGTTGAGGTCGTCGGTGTGGACGACCAGCTCCACGGTGCGGGTGACGAGGAAGTCGGCGAGGGTCATGTCCCCGATCCACAGGTCGAGAACCCGGCTGCCGGCGTTGCGCTCCAGGGCCTCGGCCATCCGCGCGGCCGCCCGGTCGTAGAGCTCGGGCAGCGGGGCGCCCGTGAGGGTCTCGCGGGCGGCCTCGCTGATCTTCCCGGCGAGGGAGGCGGTGGCGAAGGGCCACTCGACGGCGCTCAGCTCGGGGACGGCGGCGGGCGGCCGGGCCAGGCCGCCGGCCAGGGAGTCCGCGATCCAGGCGATGTGGGCGGCGAGTTCGGCGACGCTCCACTCCCCGAGCCCGCTGGGCCGCGCGAGCTGCTCGGGGGTCAGGGTCCGTACCGCCGCGGCGACGTGGCCGAACTGGGCGGTGACGGCCGCGCGGACCTTCGCCTGGTCGTAGGTGCGCGGCTTCTTCTTGGCGGGCGGCATGGGGCGACCCTACTCGCGGGCGGCCCCGGGCGGGGTCGCGGCCGACAGCAGGACGAGGAGGGGGACCACCCGCGCGCCGGGAACCTCGTGGCGGCCCCGGCCGGTCGTGTGCAGCCAGCCGGCGGCGGTCAGCTGGCGCAGGTGGTGGTAGACCTGGCCGCTGGTGCCGACCCCGTCGAGGGCGGTCAGTTCGGCGGCGGTGCGGCGTCCGGCCAGGATCTCGCGCAGCAGGCGCAGCCGTACGGGGTTGCCGAGGGCGGCGAGGGAGTCGGCGGTGCGGCTGCCGTCGGTCCCGCCGTCGGGTACGTCGGGTCCGTCGGCGAGGAGTGCGGTGGTGGGGGCGGCCTGCTGCCATTCGTAGCGCTCGCCGGTGGGGAGGGTGACCGCGCCGGTGAACAGGACGCCGCCGGTGTCGGCGCCGAGGGCCGGGAGCCGTTCCTTCCAGCCTTCCAGGGCCCAGAAGTCCCCTTCGGGGGGCTCCGGGCGCGGGGGCGGGTCCGCTTCGAGTGCGTCCAGCCGGCGTTCCAGCTCGGCGACACGTGCTTCCAGGTCCATACCCTGAAGTTACGTCATTACGTAAGTCCGTACAAAATCGGGCGTCCACCGGTCCGGACAACGGACGAGCCCCCGGCCGGAGGAATCCGGACCGGGGGCTCGTACGCGTACGGGCGGGGCGGGGATCAGGCCAGCAGGGCCGGGATCGTCGCCTCGTGGGCCTCGCGGAGCTCGGCCAGCGGGAGGCTGAACTCGCCCTGGACCTCGATCTCCTCGCCGTCCACCACACCGATGCGGGTCGCGGGCAGACCGCGCGCCCCGCACATGTCGGTGAAGCGGAGCTCCTCGCTGCGCGGGACGGACACGATGGCGCGGCCCGCGGACTCGGAGAAGAGGAAGGTGAAGGCGTCCAGGCCCTCGGGCACCACGACGCGGGCGCCGTTGCCGCCGCGCAGGCAGGATTCGGTCAGCGCCTGGATGACACCGCCGTCCGACAGGTCGTGCGCGGCGTCGATCATGCCGTCGCGCGAGGCCGAGATCAGGATCTCGCCCAGCAGCTTCTCGCGGCCCAGGTCCACCTTGGGCGGCAGGCCGCCGAGGTGGTCGTGGACGACCTGCGACCAGGCGGAGCCGCCGAACTCCTCGGCGGTGTCGCCGAGCAGGTACAGCAGCTGGCCGGTCTCCTTGAACGCCATCGGCGTCCGGCGGTTGACGTCGTCGATCACGCCGAGGACCGCCACGACCGGGGTCGGGTGGATCGCCACCTCGCCGGTCTGGTTGTAGAGCGAGACGTTGCCGCCGGTCACCGGGGTGCCCAGCTCCAGGCAGGCGTCCGCGAGACCGCGGCAGGCCTCGGCGAACTGCCACATGACGTCCGGGTCCTCGGGGGAACCGAAGTTCAGGCAGTCGGAGATCGCGAGCGGCTTGGCGCCGGTCGCGGCCACGTTGCGGTACGACTCCGCCAGCGCCAGCTGCGCACCCGCGTACGGGTCGAGCTTGGCGTAGCGGCCGTTGCCGTCGGTGGACATGGCCACGCCGAGGTTGGACTCCTCGTCGATGCGGACCATGCCGGCGTCCTCGGGCTGCGAGAGCACCGTGTTGCCCTGCACGAAGCGGTCGTACTGGTCGGTGACCCAGGACTTCGAGGCCTGGTTCGGGGACGAGACCAGCGCCAGGACCTGCGCGCGCAGCTCCTCGGAGGTCTGCGGCCGCGGCAGCTTGCCGGCGTCGTCCGCCTGGAGGGCGTCCTGCCAGGAGGGGCGCGCGTACGGGCGGTGGTAGACGGGGCCCTCGTGGGCGACGGTGCCCGGGGGCACGTCCACGATCTGCTCGCCGTGCCAGAAGATCTCCAGGCGCTCGCCCTCGGTCACCTCACCGATGACGGTGGCGATGACGTCCCACTTCTCGCAGATCTCCATGAAGCGGTCGACGTGCTGCGGCTCGACGATCGCGCACATGCGCTCCTGCGACTCGCTCATGAGGATTTCCTCGGGCGAGAGGGTCGCGTCGCGCAGCGGGACGGTGTCCAGCTCGACGCGCATGCCGCCGCTGCCGGCGGAGGCCAGCTCGGACGTGGCGCAGGAGAGCCCGGCGCCGCCGAGGTCCTGGATGCCCGCGACCAGCTTCTCCTTGAAGATCTCCAGGGTGCACTCGATGAGGAGCTTCTCCTGGAAGGGGTCGCCGACCTGCACCGCGGGGCGCTTGGTGGGCTTGGTGTCGTCGAAGGTCTCGGACGCGAGGACCGAGACGCCGCCGATGCCGTCGCCGCCCGTGCGGGCACCGTAGAGGATGACCTTGTTGCCGGGGCCGGAGGCCTTGGCGAGGTGGATGTCCTCGTGCTTCATCACGCCGATGCAGCCGGCGTTGACCAGCGGGTTGCCCTGGTAGCAGGCGTCGAAAACGACCTCGCCGCCGATGTTGGGCAGGCCCAGGCAGTTGCCGTAGCCGCCGATGCCCGCGACGACGCCCGGCAGGACGCGCTTGGTGTCGGGGTGGTCGGCCGCGCCGAAGCGCAGCGGGTCGACGACGGCGACCGGGCGGGCGCCCATGGCGAGGATGTCGCGGACGATGCCGCCGATGCCGGTGGCCGCGCCCTGGTAGGGCTCGATGTAGCTCGGGTGGTTGTGCGACTCGACCTTGAAGGTGACCGCGTACCCCTGGCCGACGTCGACGACGCCGGCGTTCTCGCCGATGCCGACGAGCATGGCGTCGTTCTGCGGGACCTTCTCGCCGAACTGCTTCAGGTGGACCTTGCTGCTCTTGTACGAGCAGTGCTCGGACCACATGACGGAGTACATGGCGAGCTCGGCGCCGGTGGGCCGGCGGCCGAGGATCTCGCGGATCCGGGCGTACTCGTCCTCCTTGAGGCCGAGTTCCTTCCAGGGCTGGGAGGCGTCCGGGGTCTCGGAGGCGTTCTTGACGGTGTCGAGGCTCATGCGCTGACCAGCTTCTTCAGGACCGACGTGAAGAACGGGAGGCCGTCGGTGCGGCCCGTCCCGATCAGCGGCTCGACCGCGTGCTCGGGGTGCGGCATCAGGCCGACGACGTTGCCCGCGGCGTTGGTGATGCCGGCGATGTCGCGCAGCGAGCCGTTCGGGTTCACGTCGAGGTACCGGAAGGCCACTCGGCCTTCGGCCTCCAGTTCGTCGAGCGTGCGCTCGTCGGCGGTGTAGCGGCCGTCCATGTTCTTGAGCGGCACGGAGATCTCCTGGCCGGCGGTGTAGTCGCCGGTCCACGCGGTCTCCGCGTTCTCCACCCGCAGCTTCTGGTCGCGGCAGATGAAGTGCAGGTGGTTGTTGCGGAGCATCGCCCCCGGCAGCAGGTGCGCCTCGGTGAGGACCTGGAAGCCGTTGCAGATGCCGAGGACGGGCATGCCGCCCTTGGCCTGCTCGATGATGGTCTCCATCACCGGCGAGAACCGGGAGATGGCTCCGGCGCGCAGGTAGTCCCCGTAGGAGAAGCCGCCCGCGAGGACGACCGCGTCGACCTGGTGGAGGTCCTTGTCGCGGTGCCAGAGCGAGACAGGCTCGGCCCCCGCGAGGCGGACGGCGCGCAGCGAGTCACGGTCGTCGAGCGTTCCGGGGAACGTGACGACACCGATGCGAGTGGTCACCGTCAGGCCTCGACCTTCACGGTGAAGTCTTCGATGACGGTGTTGGCGAGGAAGGTTTCGGCCATCTTGTGGATGCGGTCGAGGGCGGCCTGGTCGACCGGTCCCTCCACTTCCAGCTCGAAGCGCTTCCCCTGGCGGACGTCGGCGATCCCCTCGAAGCCCAGGCGCGGCAGTGCACGCTGCACCGCCTGGCCCTGGGGGTCGAGGATCTCCGGCTTGAGCATGACGTCGACTACGACGCGTGCCACTGGCACTCCCGATGAGGTGGTTGGTGCAAGGCGGTTCCCTCAGCGTACCCGGCCAAAATTTCTACGCGGGTAGATATCGGGCGGCCGCAACCGGCCCGCCGTTTCGGCTTCACCAACGCTTCGCAAAATCCACCGGAAAACCACGCGCACGGCATTGCGGCGGGACACGCGGGGAGAATTAACTGGGCTTCGCAATTGAATGAGAATCGCGGTACAAAGGAATCAGCCGGGATTCCGACGGTTTGATGCATTCCACCGAAACATCCACACAGGCGACATCACCGCACGTCACGCGCGCGGGGACGGCGCACGAAGGGACCGATATCCGTGGCGCAGCGCGTAGTAGTCACGATCTCCGACGACATCGACGGCGGAGAAGCGGCGGAAACGGTCGTGTTCTCCCTGGACGGTAAGACCTACGAGATCGACCTCAATGTGGCCAACGCAAAGAAACTGCGGAAGGGCCTGGCCCCCTTCGTGGCCGCGGGCCGCCGGCAGTCCCGTTCCGGCAAGGCGTTCAAGCACACGTCCGTCGCCCCCGACCCGGCGGTCGTCCGGGCCTGGGCCCGGTCCAACGGCCACGACGTGCCGCCCCGCGGGCGCATCCCGAAGCGGGTCTACGCGGCCTACAACGAAGCCCACTGACCCCGGATTTGCCATCCACCCCCTCCGATCGGCTAGTGTGTGGATCACGCCGAGGGGCGAGGCCGAAAGGCCGGAGCCCCGAAGTCGTGCGGGTGTAGTTCAGTAGCAGAACACCCCCCTTCCAGGGGGGAGGCGCAGTGTGCAATCCCTGTCACCCGCTCTGCAGCGCTTTACCGTCCACGGTTGTGGATCAGGTAGAGTGATGCACGCAGAGCACGGCACTTGTGCCGTGGGAAGCATGCGGACGTAGCTCAGTTGGTAGAGCACCACCTTGCCAAGGTGGATGTCGCGCGTTCGAGTCGCGTCGTCCGCTCAGAGAACAAAGGCCCCGATCTCCGATCGGGGCCTTTGTCGTTCTCCGACGCGATCACCCCCCTCTCCCCTTTTGTGGCACACCTCACTTTCCGGTGACAAATGTCATCGCGGGCCGTGACGGCACGCACTGCCGGACCCGCCGGACCGCACCGAGGCTGGGTCCATGAGCGACACAGCGAAGCCGGGGCGGTGGTGTCGAACGGTCACCTCGGGGCGCCGGCCGCCGTCACACTGGTCTGGATCATGGTCGCGGTGACGGCCGTGCGGCGGCGGTCCGCCGGGTACCGCGCCGCCAGTACGAGGGATCCGGGGGAACGGGCCGTGTCGAAGCTGACCGGGTGGTGGAAGCGCCGCAGCAGTGCGGGGAAGGTCGAGCTGTACACGCGCTGGTCCTTCCACTTCTTCATAGCCATGGAGATCGTGGGGTTCGGGCTGCCCGGGCTGGCCCCGGCGGCCGACGGCGGCCCGCTCGCGGTCTCCTTCGCCCTCCTCCTGGTGGTGAGCGTCCACTCCCTCGTGATCGGGTGCCTGACCTCCAGGGCGCTGGACTGGATCGTGGGCAGCCGGGAACGGCCCGTACGGCTCGTGGCGGCGGTGGTCGTCGTGACGGCCGTCGCCTGCCTGGCCCTCCTCGTCCTGCGCCGGACCGGGCACCTCGACGAGTCGGTGTCCATCACGCTGGTGGGCGGGCTGGCCGGCTTCGGCTGTGGCGCGGTGGTGCTCGCCCTGGAGAAGGTCCGGCACATGCGGTACGTCCCGCTGGCCGCGGCGGGGGCCGCGGGCGCGGCGGCGTACGCCCTCGGGATCGGCGCGGGCGAGTCCCTCGGGTACCTGATCGGGGTGCTGCTGACCGGCATGTTCCTGGCCATCGCCTACGGGTTCTCCGGGTGGCTGCTGACCACCGTCCACGAGCTGGACCGGACCCGCGAGCTCCAGGCGCAGCTCGCGGTGGCCGAGGAGCGGCTGCGGTTCGGCCGGGACCTGCACGACGTGATGGGCCGCAACCTCGCGGTGATCGCGCTCAAGAGCGAGCTGGCGGTGCAGCTGGCCCGGCGCGAACGGCCGGAGGCGGTCGACCAGATGATCGAGGTGCAGCGGATCGCGCGGGAGTCGCAGCGGGAGGTGCGCGACGTGGTGCGGGGGTACCGGGAGGCGGACCTCGCGGTGGAACTGGAGGGCGCGCGCGGGGTGCTGAGCGCCGCCGGAATGGACTGCCGGGTCGAGTTCGAGGCGGCCGGGCGGACGCTGTCGGCCGAGGTGCAGTCGGCACTGGGCTGGGTGGTCCGGGAGGCGACCACGAACGTACTGCGGCACGGGGACGCCCGGAACTGCCTGATCCGGGTGACGGCCGGGGGGCCTTCCGGCGCGGTGACCCTGCTGGTGGAGAACGACGGGGCGCCCGACGCCCCGGCCGGCCCGCCCGGATCGGGGCTCGCGGGACTGCGGGAGCGGCTCGCGGCGGTGGACGGGACCTTGCTGGCGGGACCGGTCGAGGGCGGCCGGTTCCGGCTGCGGGCCGAGGTTCCGGGAGACGGACCGAGACGAGTGGAGGTGCGGGCGTGACTCCCGTACGGGTACTTCTGGCCGATGACGAGCACCTGATCCGGGGTGCGCTGGCCGCGCTGCTGGGCCTGGAGGACGACCTGGTGGTCGTCGCCGAGGCCGCCTCGGGGCCGGAGGCCCTGGCGATGGCGCGGGCGCACCGGCCCGACGTGGCGGTGCTCGACCTGGAGATGCCGGGGGCCGACGGTGTGAGTGTCGCCACAGCGATCCGGGCCGAACTGCCCGACTGCAGGACCATGATCGTGACCAGTCACGGCCGTCCCGGGCACCTGAAGCGGGCGCTGGCGGCGGGCGTGCGGGCCTTCGCCCCGAAGACGGTCTCGGCGCAGCGGCTGGCCGAGCTGATCCGCACCGTGCACGGCGGAGGCCGGTACGTGGACCCGGAGTTGGCGGCCGACGCGATCAGCGCGGGGGACTCCCCGCTGACGGCCAGGGAGGCCGAGGTCCTGGAACTCGCGGCGGACGGGGCGCCGATCGCGGAGATCGCGGAGCGGGCCTCGCTGTCCCCGGGGACGGTGCGCAACTACCTGTCGTCGGCGGCCACGAAACTCGGCGCCGAGAACCGTCACACCGCAGTGCGTCTCGCACGCGAGCGAGGTTGGGTATAGTTGTCCTCGCGCCAAGGCGCACAGGCGGACATAGCTCAGTTGGTAGAGCACCACCTTGCCAAGGTGGATGTCGCGCGTTCGAGTCGCGTTGTCCGCTCAGCTGAAGGCCCCGATCGGTTCTCCGATCGGGGCCTTCTTCGTGTCTCAGCTCCAGGTCTGGCCGGTGAGGCGCTCGTAGGCCTCGACGTACTTGGCCCGGGTCCGCTCGACGACCTCCTGCGGGAGGACGGGCGGCGGCAGTTCGCCCTTGGAGTCCCAGCCGGAGGCCGGGGAGGCCAGCCAGTCACGGACGTACTGCTTGTCGAACGAGGGCTGGGCGTGGCCCGGCTCCCACTGGTCGGCGGGCCAGAAGCGGGAGGAGTCCGGGGTGAGGACCTCGTCCGCGGCGACCAGGGTGCCGTCCTTGTCGAAGCCGAACTCGAACTTGGTGTCCGCCAGGATGATCCCGCGCTCGCGCGCGATGTCCCGGGCGCGCCCGTACACGGCGAGGGTGGCCTGGCGCAGCAGCGCGGCCGTCTCGGCGCCGGTGGTGCGGGCGACCTCCTCGTAGGAGACGTTCTCGTCGTGGTCGCCGACCTCGGCCTTGGCGGCCGGGGTGAAGATCGGGGCGGGCAGCTCGGAGCCGTCCACGAGGCCCTCGGGGAGGGCGAGTCCGCAGACCGTACGGGACTGCTTGTACTCGGCGAGGCCGGAGCCGGTGAGGTAGCCGCGGGCCACGCACTCGACGGGGACCATGTCGAGGTTCTGGCAGACCAGGGCGCGGCCGGCCCAGTCGGCGGGGGCGCCGGCGGGCAGTTCGGTGCTGATGACGTGGTTCGGGACCAGGTCGGCGAGCTGGTCGAACCACCAGAGGGAGAGCTGCGTCAGGATGCGGCCCTTGTCCGGGATCGCGGTGGGCAGCACCCAGTCCGCGGCGGAGATGCGGTCGCTGGCGACCATGACGAGGCGGCCGTCCTCGTCGCGGTAGAGGTCACGGACCTTGCCGGTGTGGAGGTGGACGAGGCCGGGCACCTGCACCGGCTCGGGCTTTTCGACGAATCCGGGCACGGAGTCTCCCTGTGGTTCTGTACGAGCGCAGGGCCATTCTCCCGCACGGGGGCCCGTGCCCGGGTCGGGGGGTCGGCCGCCCGGGTCGGCGGGGGCGCCCGTCCGGGTCGGCGGGGGCGCCCGTCCGGGTCGGCGGGGGCGCCCGTCCGGGTGGTCGGGGGCGGCTTCGCGGGGGACCGCGTGCGGGGGCGGGCGGGGTCAGTCGCGCTTGCAGATCCGGTCGAGGAGGTTGGCCGTGGCCCGCTGGACGCGCTCGTCGACGTGGCCGGGGCGGTCGAGCGCCGGGGACCAGGCGAAGGTGCCGGACGCGAAGACCAGGGCGCCGCTGGGCGCGCGGTAGAGGGAGGTCTCCTGGTGGCGCTTGGCGCCCTCGCTGTCGAGGTACGGGGAGTGCGCGAGCAGGATCCGGTCCCGGTGCTCCGGGAGCTGGGTGCGCGGGAAGTAGCGGTCGGCCTCGCCGGCGACCAGGCCGTCGAGTTCGTCGTTCTCGGCCGCGCCCGTGGAGTCCCAGAGCCAGTGCGTGGCGTTGCGCACGACCAGGGGGGCCGGGTCGGGCACCCGTCCCGCGTACTGGATGCCGAGGAGCTGCTGTTCGGGGCGGTCGACCTCGCGCCACAGGCTGGGCCGGCCGGGGCCGCGGCGTTTTCGGCAGGTGAGGAGGCGGTCCTCGACCCCGGAGGGGGACGGGCCCAGTTCGACCTGCCAGTACATGGTGTTGGCGGAGAGGAAGACCAGCGAGGTGCCGTGGTCGCGGGCCCGCTCGACGGTGCGGCGCATGGGGGCCGACCAGTACTCGTCGTGGCCGGGGAAGACCAGGCCGCGGTAGCGGGTGGGGTCGACGCGGCCGGCGTGGAGGTCGCGGGTGTCGGCGTAGGCGAGGTCGTAGCCGTAGCGCTCGGCCCAGCGGATGAAGTCGTAGGCGTGGCCGACGTGCAGGGGCAGGCCCGCGCCCGCGTAGGGGCGGTCGAAGGAGACCGTGATGGCGGCGTCGCGCTCGCCGAGGAGGCGGCCCTCCTCGTCCCAGGCGTGGTAGAGGCTGGCGCCGGTGCGGCCGTCCTCGGGGTAGAGGTTGTAGGCCTGCCAGGTGATGTCGGGGAGCAGCAGGAGGAGGTCGGCGGGCTGGTCGTCGCGGACCGTGAAGGGGATGTGGGAGCGGTAGCCGTCGACGGTGGTCAGGACGGCCACGTACGCGCCGACGCTCCAGTACGAGGGCACCTGGAGGCGCCAGGAGAGCCACCAGTGGTGGCAGGAGACGGTGCGGTCGGCGGTGAGCGGGGGCGGCTGGACGATCCCGGACAGCCGGGGGCTGGTGGTGATCTTGGAGGCGCCGTCGCCGGCGTAGTGGCCGATCCGGTAGACGTCGACCGAGAACTGCTGGGGCGGGTCGACGGTGATGTGGAAGTCGATGGCCTCGCCGGGGGCGACCGCGCCGGTGGAGGCGAAGCCCTTGATCTGGCGGTGCACGTCGTCGGCGGTGAGCGGGCCGCTGCTGCGGGCGCGGGGGACCCGGCCGGGGGTCACGGCGGGGTCCACGTACCAGGGGACGACGTGGCCGGTGTCGTCGAAGTACAGCTCGCTGCCGCGGAACCAGGGCAGGGGGCCCTGGCCGAAGGGGTCGTTGACCGCGTGCGCGAGCGCACCTGACTCCCACCGCCGGATCTGGTCCGCACCCATACCGTCCCCTCCCTCACTCCCCCGAACGCGATTCCGTCAGTCCGGTCCGGCGGTTTTCGGACAGCGCCGCCGCGACCGGTCCCAGCACATCACATAACGCACGCAGTCCGTCACCGTTCGTCGCGAATTGGCGTGACCGGAACCCCGGGCGGCGCCTTCAGACGAGGCGGACGGGCTTCTCGGGCCGTACGCCGACCTCCGCGAGCCATTCGCGCAGGGGCGCCGGGTCCCCGTCCTCGACGAGGGAGAGCACCCGGGGGGCCAGGTCGGCGCGGCGGCGCCCGCCGACGAGGAGCACCGGGCCGTCGAGCCAGTCCAGGCCCGGGGCCGCGCCGGCCGAGTCCACGGCGGCGCAGCAGACCAGCGCGGTGACGTGGTCGGCCAGCAGGTCCCGGCCACTGCGCGGGGGCTGGAGCGGGAAGAGCGGCAGCGTGTCCGCGCCGCCGGTGCGGCCGGGGCCCGCGGCGGAGCCCGCGGCGCGTTCCTCCCGTGCCAGGTCCCCGCCGATCCGCCCGGCCAGGGCGTCTCCGGCGGCGGCCTCGCCGGTGGGGTCGGTGAGGTACGCGAGCACCCGCTCCAGCGTCGGGCCGCCGAAGCCGTCCTCGGCGGGCGGCACGAAGGCGGGGCGCCCGCCGCCCGCCGCGTCCCGGCCGGGTCCCGCGGACGGGCCCGCGGGAGCCGTGACGGGGCCCGGGGCGGAGCCGGAAACGGCTGCCGGGGCAGGGCGCGGGGCGGCGGACGGGGCGGCGGTCCTCGCCGGCACCGGGGGCTTCGGCGGGGTCTGCGGGGTCTGGGGGGTCGCCGGGGACCTCGGGAGGCCCGCCGGGACGGAGAGGGCGTCCAGCGCCGTGTGGAGGCGGGCCGCCTCCGTACGCCACTTGCGGTCCACGACCTCCTCCGGGTACGCCGCCCAGTCCACCGGCGACCAGTCCGGTCCGGCCTCGGCCGGACCGCCGTGGAAGAGCCGGGCGGCCAGCAGGGAGGTGGCCTCGTCGACCGCGCCGGGCTGCTCCAGCAGGTCGCACGCGGGACGCTCGCCCAGCCGGGAGGTGAACTCGTCGGCCAGCCGGTCGCGACGGGACAGCTCGGTCAGGGCGGAGACCACCCCGGCGTCTAGGTGGGCGGGCCAGCGGCCCATCCGCCAGGCGGGCAGGGCGACCCGGGTCAGCAGCCGGTCCCAGCCCGCGTAGGCGAGGCCGACCTGCTCCTGGGCGACGATGCGCAGCCCGTAGTCCACGCCCTGGGCGCGGTCGGCGGCGGCGGCCGCCACCCCGCGCTCCATCTCGGCGGCGTCCGTCCGGCACAGCCTCAGCAGCAGCCGGGCGCAGTGGGCGATCCAGCCCAGGCCGGGCCGGCTCCCGACGTCCACAGCGGCGTCGAGTCCGCGGACGAAGCCGCGCGCGTCGGCTATGTCCGGGTGGGCGGAAGGGCCCGTACCGGCGACGACCGGCGCGAGGACCGCCCGTAGCTCGGCGACCCGCATCCACCACAGGAAGGGCGAGCCGATCACCAGCACGGGGGCGGCGCCCGGCTCGGACTCCGGCCCCGCGGGACCGGCTATGCCGCCGGAGGCGCGGACCCCGGCCCGGCGGTGGGCCGCGTGCGCACGGTCCTCCAGCCAGCTGTCGCAGTCCGGGGTCAGGGCTATCGCGGAGGGCGCGGGAACGTCCATCCGGTCGGCGAGGTCGCGCACCAGGCGGTAGAGGTCGGGCGCGGCGGCCTCGGAGAGCGGGACCGTCGGCGTCACGGCGGGGCGGGCGCGCAGGACGACGGCGCCGAAGATCCCGCCGGCCAGCAGCACCAGCGCGGCGACGGCGCACACGGCCAGGGTCACCGCCGGCCAGGGGTCACCGGCCAGCCGGCCCGTCATCCGGGCGGCCACGAGCACCACCGCGAGGGCGGCGGGCAACAGCACGGCTGCCAGCGCCCTGCTGCGGACCCGCAGCACGGCGAGGGCCCGGGAACGCGCGGACGGCGTGCCCACTTCTGCGGTCGAACCGGTTCCGGACACGGCCGGACCTCACCCCCTCTGCCCTGCGGCGGCGTTGCTCACTCCCCCACTGTGACACCCGCCACCGACATCGCAATGCCGGTGGGCCATGTGCCGGAATGCTTGCGCCGCACCCTAGTTGGGGCCGGCGCGGACGTCAGGCGGTCCGGGTGACGATCACCCGATGGAATGGCTTTGGGCAAAGGTGGATGCGTTCGAACGCGGCCGGATGCAGTCGCACGCGAAGACGCGCGCGGGCCCGGTGCGCCTTCCCGCGCACCGGGCCCGCCTCGCCACGACCCTGCTGGTCAGCGGCCTTCGGCCGCCTTGGCCGCAATGTCCGTACGGTGCTGCGAACCGTCGAGCTTGATCCGCGAGACCGCCTTATACGCCTTCTCGCGGGCCTGTGCCAGGTCGGAACCGGTCGCCGTCACCGACAGCACCCGACCCCCCGCACTGACCACCGCGTCGCCCTCGCGCCGGGTCCCGGCGTGGAGCACGTAGGCGTCGGGCGCGTCCTGGGCCGCCACCTCGGCGAGGCCCTCGATCGGGTCCCCGGTCCGCGGGGTCTCCGGGTAGTTGTGCGAGGCGATGACCACCGTGACGGCGGCGTCGTCGCGCCAGCTCAGCGGCGGCTCGGCGTCCAGGGTGCCGCGGGCGGCGTTCAGCAGGACGCTCGCGAGCGGGGTGCGCAGCCGGGCGAGGACGACCTGGGTCTCGGGGTCGCCGAAGCGGGCGTTGAACTCGATGACCCGGGTGCCGCGGGAGGTGATCGCGAGGCCGGCGTAGAGCAGGCCGGAGAAGGGGGTGCCGCGGCGGCGGAGTTCGTCGACGGTGGGCTGGAGGACCAGCGCCATGACCTCGTCGACGAGCTTGGGGTCGGCCCAGGGGAGCGGAGAGTACGCGCCCATGCCGCCGGTGTTGGGGCCCTCGTCGCCGTCGAGCGCGCGCTTGAAGTCCTGCGCGGGCTGGAGCGGGAGGACGGTGACGCCGTCGGTGATGGCGAAGAGCGAGACCTCGGGGCCGTCCAGGTACTCCTCGATGACGACCCGGTCGCAGGCCAGCGCGTGGGCGCGGGCGGCGGCCCGGTCCTCGGTGACCACGACGCCCTTGCCGGCCGCGAGACCGTCGTCCTTGACGACGTAGGGGGCGCCGAAGGCGTCGAGCGCCTCGTCGACCTCCTCCGCGGTGGTGCAGACGTAGCTGCGCGCCGTCGGGACCCCGGCGGCGGCCATCACGTCCTTGGCGAAGGCCTTGGAGCCCTCCAGCTGCGCCGCCTGCGCGGACGGGCCGAAGACGGGGATGCCGGCCGCGCGGACGGCGTCGCCGACCCCGGCGACCAGGGGCGCCTCCGGTCCGACGACGACCAGGTCGGCGCCGAGTTCGGTGGCGAGCGCCGCGACCGCGGCGCCGTCGAGGGCGTCGACCGGGCGCAGCTCCGCCACCTCGGCGATGCCGGCGTTGCCGGGGGCGCAGTAGAGCGCGGAGACGTCGGGGTCGAGGGACAGAGAGCGGCACAGGGCGTGTTCGCGGGCGCCGCCGCCGATGACGAGGACCTTCACGCCGCCCAGGGTAGCCCGGACGGCGTGGCGCGTTTCGTGCGGCCACCCAACTACGAGGGGCTACTCATTCGTGTATTCCTCCACAACGGTGGCTCCGAGCTCGCGCACGATGAGGTCGTGTCCGGTCAGGGCGCTCTCGACGAGGTCCGGATCGTCCTCCTCGGCGAAGTCGTCCTCGGGGGCGACCGGCGGGGGCGCCTGCTGTACCGGGGGCTGCGGTGCGGGGGCCGACTGCTGGGGCGGCTGGTACTGCTGTTGCGGGGCGGGCGCCTGGGGCTGCTGCGGGGGCGGCGGCGGGGTGTGGGCGGGTGCGGCCGGGGCCCCGTACGAGGGGTGCTGGACGGGAGCCGGGCTGCCGCCCCCGCCCGCGCCGACCACGGCGTCGATCTTCCAGTTGACCTGGAACTGCTCGGCCAGGACCGCCTTGAGGACGTCCTCGCTGCCGCTGCTCGCGAAGTTGTCGCGGGCTCCGGGGTTGGGGAAGCCGAGCTGGAGGGTGGTCCCGTCGAAGCCGGTGACCTGGGCGTTCTGGCTGAGCAGGATCCAGGTGAAGCGGCGGCGGTTCTTGACGGCCTCCAGGACGGCGGGCCACATCGCCTGGACCTGCCCGGCTCCGGCGGCCATGCCGGGGGAGGGCGCGGCGACGGGGGCGGCGGCCTGCGCGGGAGCCGCCACGGGGGCGGCGGCGGGCGCGGGCGCCGGGGTGCCGCTGCCGGGGGCCGCGGCGCTGGGCCAGGCTCCCGCGGCGGGCTGTGCGGGGGCGGCGGCGGGCGCGGCGGCCTGCGCGGGAGCCGCCGCGCCGGGCCAGGCGCCGGGGGCACCGCTGCCGGGCTGCGCGGCTCCGGGCCAGGCACCGGGGGCGGGTGCGGGCGCGGCGGCGGGCGGAACGGGGGCGACCGCGGGCGGGGCGACCGGGGCCGGGACCACGGGCGCCGCCGGAGCGGCCACGGGCGCCGGGGCCTCCTCCGGCGCGGGGGCCCGTACGGCGGCACGCGCGGCGGCGACCCCGCCGCCCGGCCCGGCCGGGGCCATGCCGTGCGCCTCGGGCGCGGGCACGTACCCCATGGCGGGCGCGGCCGCGGGCGGGGCGGTGAAGGACCCGGCGGCGAAGGCCCCGGCGGGGGGCCCGCTGCGCTCCAGCCGGTCCAGCCGGGCCTGGAGGGAGCGCTCGTCGTCGAAGGCGGCCGGGAGCAGGACCCGGGCGCAGATCAGCTCCAGCTGCAGCCGGGGCGAGGTCGCCCCGCGCATCTCGGTGAGCCCGGCGTTGACCAGGTCGGCGGCGCGCGACAGCTCGGCGGCGCCGAAGACGGAGGCCTGGGCCTGCATCCGCTCGACGACGTCGGCGGGGGCGTCGATGAGCCCCTTCTCCCCGGCGTCGGGCACGGCGGCCAGGATCACCAGGTCGCGCAGCCGCTCCAGCAGGTCGGCGACGAAGCGGCGCGGGTCGTTGCCGCCCTCCACCACGCGGTCGACGACCTCGAAGGCGGCGGCCCCGTCCCCGGCGGCGAAGGCGTCGATGACGGAGTCGAGGAGCGAGCCCTCGGTGTAGCCGAGCAGGGAGGTCGCCATGGCGTACGTCACACCCTCGTCGGCGGCGCCGGCGAGCAGCTGGTCCATGACCGACATGGAGTCACGCACCGACCCGGCCCCGGCCCGCACGACGAGCGGCAGCACGCCGTCCTCGACCTTGGCTCCCTCGCGGCCGCAGACCTCGCCCAGGTAGTCGCGCAGGGTGCCGGGCGGAACCAGCCGGAAGGGGTAGTGGTGCGTGCGCGAACGGATGGTCCCGATGACCTTCTCGGGTTCCGTGGTGGCGAAGATGAACTTGAGGTGCTCCGGCGGCTCCTCGACCACCTTCAGCAGGGCGTTGAAGCCCGCCGAGGTGACCATGTGGGCCTCGTCGATGATGTAGATCTTGTACCGGCTGGACGCGGGCCCGAAGAAGGCCTTCTCGCGCAGGTCACGGGCGTCGTCGACACCACCGTGCGAGGCGGCGTCGATCTCGATGACGTCGATCGATCCCGGCCCGTTGCGCGCCAGGTCGCGGCAGGACTGGCACTCGCCGCACGGCTCCGGGGTGGGACCCTGCTCACAGTTCAGGCAGCGGGCGAGGATGCGCGCGCTGGTCGTCTTTCCACAACCGCGCGGCCCGCTGAACAGGTACGCGTGATTGACCCGGTTGTTCCGCAGGGCCTGCATCAGCGGGGCAGTGACATGCTCCTGCCCGATGACCTCGGCGAACGACTCGGGGCGGTAGCGGCGGTACAGCGCAAGGGACGACACGTCTACGAGGTTATCCGGGCCCACCGACATCAGCGGCCCGCCGACGCCCCGGACCCGCCCCCGGACCGGCGCCCGGACCCGCCCCGGAACGCAAAGCGCCCCCCACGCACCCGCCAGAGCCCACTTACCCTTGCTGCCTTCCGGCCCTGGGGGAGTTGGGTGAGATAGCGCCACGTGAGGGGCTGGGCCCCACCCTAGCGGATCCGGGACCCCGGAATCGACCCACCCCCGAACCGATCCGCTCACGGGACCCCGCGCCGGCCCCCTCCGGAAACCCAAGATCGGATCGTGTTCGCGAGCACCCCTCAACGTCTTGTATTGTTTGCGGCGGAGGATTCGCCTAGAGGCCTAGGGCGCACGCTTGGAAAGCGTGTTGGGGGCAACCCCTCACGAGTTCGAATCTCGTATCCTCCGCCAGTGCCTCACCGGGCACGTTGTCGAAAAGCCCCGCTGCTCGCAGCGGGGCTTTTCGTTTGTCCCGGCGTCGCGGTCCCCGCTAGCCGATCCGGTCCGCGGCCCACTCGGCCCACTCGCGGCGCATGGCGTTGAGGCGGAGGCCGTACTCCAGGGCGATGCGGCCGTTGACCGACAGGGGGTCGTCGCCCCAGTCGATGGACTCCTCCAGGCGGCGCAGGTCCTCGTACTCCCGCTGCGACATGTCCGCCAGCCAGGCGAGGTAGCCCCGCGCGTGCTCCGGGGGAAGCACGTCGAGGAAGAAGACGCGCAGCAGGAGGTCGCTGCGGGTGTTGCGCTGCGGCCTGGTCTCGGTGAGCCAGTGGCGCAGTTCGGTCAGGCCCTCGTCGGTGAGGGTGTACTCCTTGCGGCCGCGCGGGCCCTCCGCCGAGACGGTGATCAGGCCGTCGGCGGAGAGCTTGGAGAGCTCCGTGTACATCTGGCTCTGGGTGGCCGGCCAGACGTTGGCCAGTGAGGTCTCGAAGCGCTTGAGCAGGTCGTAACCGCTGGCGGGGCGCTCTGACAGGAGTCCGAGGAGGGCGTGTCGAAGGCTCATGCCCCTCACCTTACCTTCCATCATTGACATGTCAGTTCTGGAACGTCTAACTTCGACATGTCAGAACAGGAACGTCAGTCAGACCGGGGGTTGTCCGATGTCCTACGTGCGCACCTTCCTTCCGTGGATCGTCTTCGCGGTGTTCCCGTCCGACCGGTGGCAGTGGGGCGCGCTCGCCGGTCTGGTCGCCGCGGTGGCCGTGACCCTCCAGCAGCGCCGGGCGGGGGCCGGCTTCGACGCGCTGATCATCGAGATCGGGTCGGCGGTCTTCTTCGCGGCCCTGACGGGCATCGCCTTCGCCGATCCGGACTCCGGGGTCCACGCCTACTCCGCGGCCCTCTCCTCGGCCACCCTGGCCCTCATCGCCGGGGGCTCGCTGCTCGTGGGCAAGCCGTTCACCCTCGGCATCGCCAAGCGCACCACCCCCCGCGAGCTCTGGGGCCTGAAGCCGTTCGTCCGGATCAACACCGTCATCACCGGCGTGTGGACCGGCGCCTTCGCGGTCACGGCCGGCGCACTCGCGGCCCTCGCCCACGCCGGTCAGGGGCACTCGACCGGCGCGACGCTGGTCCAGGCCGCCGGGTTCGTCGTCCCGATGCTGTTCACGGTCCGCTACGTCGCCGCCGCCCGGGCCAAGGCGCAGGGCGGTGCCCGATGAGCACTCCCCGTCACCTCGCGGGCAACTACGCCCCGGTCCGGGAGGAACTCACCGCCCACGACCTCACCGTCACCGGCCGGCTCCCCGACGCCCTCACCGGCTGGTACCTGCGCAACGGGCCGAACCCGGCCGACGCCGCCTCCGCCCACTGGTTCTTCGGGGACGGCATGGTCCACGGCGTCCGGCTGGAGGGCGGCCGCGCCGTCTCGTACCGCAACCGGTGGGTGCGCACCAGCACCTTCACCGACGGCGCCCGCGGGTACGACGAGCGGGGCCACCGCGACCTCACCGCGGGACCGGCCAACACCCACGTCGTGCGGCACGCCGGGCGCACCCTCGCCCTCGTCGAGACGGCCCTGCCGTACGAGCTCTCCCCCGGCCTGGACACCGTCGGCCCGTACGACTTCGGCGGCAGGCTGGCCACCGCGATGACCGCGCACCCCAAGGCCTGCCCCGTCACCGGGGAGCTGCACTTCTTCGGCTACGGGACCCTGGAGGCCCCGTACCTCACCTACCACCGGGCGGACGCCTCGGGCGAGTTGGTGCTCAGCAGGCCGGTCGAGGTGCCCGGCCCGACGATGATGCACGACTTCGCCCTCACCGCCGGGCACGTGGTCTTCATGGACCTGCCCGTGGTGTTCGACCTCGGCCTCGTCGGCAAGGGGATGCCCTACCGCTGGGACGACGGCTACGGTGCGCGGCTGGGGCTGCTGCGCCGCGACGACCCGCACGGGCGGGTGCGGTGGTTCGACATCGACCCCTGCTACGTGTTCCACACGCTCAACGCGTACGACGCGCCGGACGGGACCGTCGTCGTGCACGGCATGCGCTATCCCGAGCTGGGGCGGCGCGCCGCGGACGGGTCCGTCGACGAGGACCGGCAGGCCGTGCTCTGGAAGTGGACGGCCGACCCGGCCACGGGGACCGTCCGGGAGGAGCAGTGCGACGACCGGCCCGGCGAGTTCCCCCGGGTGGACGACCGGCTGACCGGGCTGGACGCGGCGTTCGGCCACGTGACCTGCGGGAGCGCCCTGGTCCGCTACGACCTGCGGACCGGCGCCTCGGCCTCCCACGACTTCGGCCCGGGCCGCACGCCGGGCGAGGCCGCCTTCGCCCCGGCCGACGCGGACCCGGCCGGGGGCGGGCCGGGCTGGCTGATGACGTACGTCCACGACGCCCGCACCGACCGCAGCGACCTGGTCGTGCTGGACGCGGACGACCTCGCGGCGCCGCCGGTCGCCACCGTCCACCTCCCGGCGCGGGTGCCGCACGGCTTCCACGGCAACTGGCTGGCCGACCCCGGGGCCTGAGGACCGGCGCGCTAGGGGAGGGCGCGGCGCAGGGAGGCCGGGGTGGTGAACAGGTGCGTGCGCAGGCCCTGGGCCCGGGCGGCGCGGAGGTTGTCCTCCCGGTCGTCCACGAAGAGGATCCGGCCGGGTTCGAGGCCGAGGGCGCGCAGGGCCCAGCCGTAGGCCTCCGGTTCGGGTTTGGCGTGGCCGATCCGGCAGGAGAGGGCGCGGACCCCGAAGTGGCCGAGCCAGGGGTGGTGGCGCTCGTAGTGGCCGGCGAGGTCCTCGGGGATGTTCGAGAGGAGCGCGATCGGCCGGCCGCTCACGGCCAGTTCCCCGATCAGGTCCACCATCTCCTCGTCGACGGCGCTCCAGCTCGCGACGTCGGCCTCGATCAGGGCGGCGGTGCGGCGCGCGTCGAAACGGACGCCGAGGGTCCCGGCGACGGCCCGCCAGTACGCGGGGCCGGTGAGGTCGCCGCGGTCGTAGGGCGGGCGCAGGGACCAGTACGCGCCCCGGAAGGCCGCGGCGGGTACGCCGGCGGTGGCGACGAGCCGGGCCCACCCCTCGGGGGACTGGTGGCGGGCGATGACGCCGAAGAGGTCGAAGAGCACTGCGTCGGGGGTCGCGGGGGTCGCGGGGTCCACAGGGTTCACGGGGTCTACGGGGTTCACGCCTTCCGTACGATGACGCCCTCGGCCGTCAGCGCCCCGGTCGCCTCGGCCGGGGCGTCCTCGCCGGTCACGACGGCGTGCAGCCGTGACGCCGGGATGACGTGGGCCAGGGCGGTACGGGAGAGCTTGGCGGGTTCGGCGACGGCGATGACGCGGCGGGCCGAGGCGATGGCCGCGCGCTTGACGGCGGCGTCGGCCAGGTCGTAGGCGGTCAGGCCGTCGGCGGCGGTCAGCCCGCAGCAGCCGATGATCGCGGTGTCGAAGCGCAGGGCGGCGAGAGAGGCCTCGGTCAGCGGGCCGATCAGGGAGAGTTCCCCGCGGCGCGGCTGGCCGCCGGGCAGCAGCAGCGTCAACTGCGGGGCGTCCGCGAGGGCGTTGGCGGCTTGCAGGGACAGCGGCATCACGGTGAGGCGGCGGTGGTGCAGGGCGCGCGCCACCTCCAGGCAGGTGGTCCCGCTGTCCACGACGACCGATTCCCCGTCCGCGATCAGCGCGGCGGCCTCGGCCGCGATGCGCCGCTTGAGCTCCGGGCCGTCCTGGGCGCGCAGGGCGAAGGGGGGTTCCTCGCCGCGCAGCAGCAGGCTGCGGGCGCCGCCGCGGTAGCGCTCCAGCACGCCCTGCTCGGCCAGGAGCTCCAGGTCGCGCCGGATCGTCATCTCGGAGGCGCCGGTGAGCTCGGCCAGCTCCAGGACGCTGCGGCGGCCGCTCTCGCGCACCGCGTCGGTGATCTGCCTCAGTCGGTCTGCACTCATACCTCACATTCAACACCCCTGATGTTCGAAGAGCAAGATTCCGAACATCAATCATGTTTGTTATGTTCGAATGCATGGAGACTTCCCTGCGGAACGGGCGGCGCGCCACCTTCGCCTTCTTCCTCCTCAACGGCTTCCTCATGGGCATGTGGATCGTCCACATCCCCGTCGTGGAACGGCACACGGGCATCGGCCACGCGGAGCTGGGCCGGCTCCTGCTCCTCCTGGGCGCCGGGGCCTTCCTCGGCATGCGCCTGGCCGGGCCGCTCACCGACCGTCTCGGCGCCCGCCGGGTCCTCCCGGCGAGCGCGGCCCTGTGCGGCGCGGCCGTCGTCCTGCCGGGGCTGGCCGACGGCGCCCCCGCCCTGGGCGCGGCCCTGCTGCTCCTCGGGATCGGCAACGGCACCCTGGACGTGAGCATGAACGCCCACGCCGTCGAGGTGGAGCGCGGCTACGACCGGCCCCTCATGTCCGCCTTCCACGCCGCGTTCTCCGTCGGCGGGGTGCTCGCCGCCCTGGCCGGCGCCCTGGTGCTCGACCGGGGCTGGAGCCCCGCCGCCGTGCTGGGCGCCACCGCGGCCGGGAGCCTCGTCGTCACGGCGTGCACCACCCGGCTCCTGCTGCCCCACGCGCCCGCGCACACCCCCTCCGACCCGACCCCCTCCGACCCGGCCGCCATCGGCCCCCTCACCACCGGCCCCGTCACCACGGTCCGCCCCACGGCGTCCCCGCGCCGCATCCGGATCCTGGCCGCACTCGCCTTCCTGCTCATGCTCTGCGAGGGCGTCGCCAACGACTGGAGCACCCCGCACCTGCGGGACGTCCTCGGCGCGCCCGCCGGCACCGCCGCCCTCGCCTACGGGGCCTTCGCCACCGCCATGACCGCCGGACGGATGCTCGCCGACCGGGTGGCGGGGCGCGTCGGCCCGGCGGCCGTCCTGCGCGCCGGCTCGGCCGTCGCCGCGGCGGGTCTGGCCCTGGCGGCGCTGGCCCCGAACGTCCCGGCGGCGCTGACCGGCTGGGCCGTACTGGGCGCGGGCCTGTCCGGCTGCGTCCCCCAGCTCTTCAGCGCCGCGGGCCACGCCGACCCGGCCGCCGCCGGGGCCAACGTCGCCCGCGTCGCGGGCCTCGGCTACCTCGGGATGCTCGCCGGACCGGCGGTGATCGGACCGCTGACCCACCTCGTCCCGCTCGGCCCCGCGCTGCTGCTGCCGGTGGTGCTGTGCCTGGTGGTCAGCGCCGCCTCCGGGGTCCTGGCGCCCGGGCGCCCGTCCCGGACCGCCTGACCGGACGGCCCGGCGCGGTGCCGTCGTGCGCCCCCGGCCGCTCGGCATGCTGGGTCCCATGGGACAAAGCGGTTTCCAACGGGCGGGAACGCCGGCCCGGGACTACTCCGGTGCGGTCTACGGCTCGCTCCTCGCCGCCTCCGTCATCGCCACGGCGGGCACGCTCGGCGCCTTTCCCCGGCTCCAGCTCGTGGTCATGCTGATCACCACCGGCCTGGTCTTCTGGGTGACGCACGTCTACGTGCGCGTCGTGGGCGACCGGCTGGCCCACCAGGCGCTGTCGTGGGAGATGGTCCGTCACGAGGCGCACCGGGAATGGCCGATCGCCGGGGTCTCGATCCCGCCCGCCATCGCCGTGCTGGTGTGCCCGTCCCTGGGGCTCGGGCCCGAGGGCACCGGGTGGGTCGCGCTCTGCGTCGCCCTGGCCCAGCAGATCGGCTGGGCCACCGCGGCCCTCGTCAGGGTCGGTGCCACCCGCCGCCTGATCGCCCTGACCGGTCTGGTCAACCTGCTGATGGGCCTGGCCCTCGTGGGCGCGAAGGTCCTGGTCAAGCACTGAGACGGGGACGCCGTACCGCTACGGGTTCTTCGCGCGGGGCTGGGTGTCCGGGATCCGCTGGGTGAAGAACAGGGCGACGACCGCGGCGAAGGCGAGGACGGCGAGGGCGGCGCGCAGCCCGTCGAGGCGGGCGTCGGCGTTCGCGTCGAGGGCGGCCTGGGAGACCTCCGCGCTGGCGCCCGATTCGTCGAGGACGGTCTTGAGCTGCGCGTCCGACAGGAAGGGCACGCCGCCCGCGAGTTCGACGGTCGCCTGGGTCTTGACCTCGGTGGGGACCGCCGGGTTCTGCTGGACGGTCGCCAGGAAGGAACTCGTCATGGTGGCGATCAGGATCGACCCGGCGAGTGCCGTTCCGATCGAGGCGCCGAGGTTGGTCACGGCGTTCTGGACGCCGCCGACCTCGGCGCTCTGCTCGTCCGGCACCGCGGACACGGTGACCGAGCCGAGCTGGGACGCCAGGGCGCCCATGCCGAGTCCGATCAGCAGCAGGGGGACCGTGACGATCTCCGCGCCCGCGTCCGCGTCGAGCGCTCCCATCAGCACCACCGCCCCCAGGAGCAGCGCGAGCACCCCGGAGCGCACCACCCGTCGTGGTGAGACGTCCGGGAGCAGGCGCGGGATCAGGACCGCGGCGGCCAGCAGGGTCAGCGAGAGGGGCAGGATGCGGACGCCGGTCTGGAGCGCGGACAGGCCGAGGGCCACCGACAGGTAGAGCGGTACGAGGAAGAACACCCCCATCTGCACGAGGTACTGGAAGAAGAACATCGTCAGACCGCCCGTGAGCTGCCGGTTCCGCAGGAGGACCGGGTCCACCAGCGGCTCCTTGCCCCGGTGCACGAGGCGGGCCTCCCAGCGCAGGAAGAGCCACACCAGGAACAGGCCGGCCAGCGTCAGCCACACGACCGGCGAGACCCCGAGCCAGGCAGGGGCGTCGGGCTTCGGCCGGAACCATCCCCACTCGTCCGAGCGCAGCACTCCGTAGACGAAGATGCCGAGGCCGAGGGCGCAGAGCACGCTGCCGACGAGGTCGAACCGGGGGCGGGTGACGGCCGGGGCGTCCGCGATGCGCCGGGCGAGGACCAGGATGCCGAGCACGATGACGACCTCGCCCGCGAAGACCCAGCGCCAGGAGAAGTACGTCGTGGCGATGCCGCCGATGAGCGGTCCGACCGCGATGGCCACGGCTCCCGCGGCCGTCACCAGTCCGTAGGCGGCGGCCCGGCGTTCGACGCCGAAGTTGCCGGCCACGAGGGCGACGATCGCGGGCAGGATCAGCGCGGCTCCCACGCCCTCCAGGAACGACCAGCCGATCAGGAGCACGGTGAGGTTCGGGGCCAGGGCCGTCGTCAGGGAGCCGCAGCCGTAGATGACGCAGCCGATCACGAAGGCGCGTTTGCGGCCGATGATCGCGCCGACCTTGCCGCCGGGGATCATGAACATCGCCATCACGAGCGTGTAGGCCGTGATCGCGCCCTGGATCCCGGTGACGGTGGTGCCCACGTCCGCGGCCACCGTCGCGATCGAGACGTTCATGACGGAGCTGTCGAGCGCCATCAGGAACTGTCCCGCCGCGAGCGTCAGCAGGACCACCCGTCCCTTGGCCGTGGTGTCCGGAGTACCCGCCGCGGTTCCCATGGGCGGCATCGTCCCAGCGACCCCGGGGGGCGGCCCCCCGACCCGCCGCCGGGTTACGCCGGTTGGCGGCGGTGAGGGGGCTCAAGGGGTGGTGGCCGGGCGCCGAAGGAGCGGGTAGCCGCTGTTGTCCCGCCGTCGAAGGGGAGTCCCCGTGCGTCCGATGCCTCGTGCGATGCCGCGTACCGTCCTGGCTGCCGTCCTGCTGTGCGTAGCCGCCGTGGGGGCGGCGCCTGTCGCCCAGGCCCAGGCCCGGGCCGGGGTCCCTGTCGCCCTGTCTCAGCTCCAGCGGCCGGCGGGCGCCGAGGACGGCCGCGCCACCGAGCCGTACGTCGTGACGCTCGCCCCCGGCGCCGATCCGGAGCGGGTGATGCGCGAGACGGGGGTCACGCGGGTCCGGTTCGTCTACCGGGACACGGTCCGCGGGTTCGCCGCCGACCTGGAACCGGAGCAGGTGGCGGCGCTGTGGGCGCGCCCCGACGTGGTGGCCGTCGAGCGGGACGGCGAGGCCGTCGGGGCGCCGGTGGGGCCTTCGGTTACAGGCCGTTGGTGAAGAGGAGCTTGTTGGGGCTGGACTTGCCGATCTTGGTCAGCACGTCCTTGGTGGACTCTCCTTCGAGGAACTCGTAGAGCTCGGCCGGGTCGGCCTTCGGGTGCGCCGCCTTGTAGAGGGCGGCCACCCCCGCGACGTGCGGGGAGGCCATCGACGTGCCGTCGAGGGCGACGCTGCCGCCGCCGAGCTTCGCGGAGACGATGCCCTCGCCGGGCCCGTAGAGGGTGGTGCAGGAGCCGTAGTTGGAGAAGGAGGTCTCCTCGTCGTACTGGTTGCTGGCGGCGACCGTGACCACGCGCTGGGCGGAGGCGGGCGAGACGAAGCAGGCGTCCTTCGCGTCGTTGCCCGCCGCGACGACCGGCAGCACGCCCGCGTCGGACAGGGCGGTCGCGGCGTCGTTCAGGGCCTGCGACCTGTCCCCGCCGAGTGAGCCGTTGAGGACCGCGGGCTGCTTGGCGTTCTTGGCGACCCAGTCGAAGCCCGCGATCATCCCCGAGTAGGTGCCCCGGCCGTCGCAGCCGAGGACGCGGACGCTGACGAGGTTGACCTTGCTCGCGACCCCGTAGGTCTTGCCCCCGACCGTGCCCGCGACGTGGGTGCCGTGGCCGTTGCAGTCCTGGCCCTGGCGGCCGTCGCCCATGGCGTCGAAGCCGAAGGCGGCACGGCCGCCGAATTCGGTGTGCGCGTAGTCGATGCCGGTGTCGAGGACGTACGCGGTCACCCCGGCGCCGTTGCCGTCGGTGGTGAAGTTGTTGTCGAGCGGCAGGTTCCGCTGGTCGATCCGGTCCAGGCCCCAGGAGTGGGACGGGGCCCGGGTGCCCGGCGTCGTGGCCGGCTGGGGCGGGGCCATGACCTTGGCGTCCTGCTCGACCGACTTCACGCCCGGGCTCACGCGGACGATGTCCAGCTGGAGCGGGGTGAGGGGGGCGGCGAAGCCGTTGAGGGCCCTGCCGTAGACGAAGGTCGGCTTCAGGCCCAGCTTCTGGGCGGTCTTCGCCGCGTCGACGCCCTTGTTCAGGGTCACGATGTAGCTGCCGGGTACGGCGTTGGCGGAGGTGTGCAGGGGTACGGGGGTCGGTTCCGGCGCGGCTTCCGAGGCCGAGGCGGCCGCGACGGGGGTCAGCGCGAGCAGGGCGGCGACGGTGACACGCATGGGCATGCGCATGGAGAGGCACTCCGATCGGGGTGGGGGGAACGCCCGTACCGAAGCAGCTCGCCGCGATCACCGGAAGCGCATCGGGCGGTGTGGCGCGGGCTCCCCCGTCGTCGAGCCGCCGTGCGCTGCGCCGTGTGGGGCAGTCCGCGAGCGCCCCTCCCGTGCCCACCACCCGGCCGGGCCCCGGGGATGAACGTTCCTTCGCCCGCCGCCCCGAGGCCCCCGGCCCTCCCCCGAACGAGGACCCCGCCGAACGAGTGGGGCAACGCGCGCGAGCGGTGGGGGAAGGTCCCCCACCGCTCGCGCGCGTCCGCCGTGCCCGGCGTCTCCTACGAGGGCTCAGCGCGCGCCCGCCGCGACCGGTTCGGTCTCCTGCGCCGGGGCGGCGGTCCCCTTGCGGTCCCGCATCAGGACCAGGGCCAGTCCGGCGGCAGCCAGGACGCCCAGGGCGGCGGCGCCGAAGGTGGCCGACATGGCGGAGGTGAAGGCGGACCGGGCGGCGTCGGCCAGGGCCGGGTCGGTCAGGGCGGCGGCGACCGAGTGCCGGGCGGCCTCCGGGGCGGAGGCGGGCATCCCACCGCCGTAGACGCTGCTGAGGAGGGCCCCGAGGACGGCCACGCCCAGGGCGGCCCCGGCCTGCTGGACGGTGTCGTTGAGGGCCGAGCCGACGCCGGCGTGCTCCTCGGGGACGGCGCCCATCAGGGCGGCGGTGGCGGCGGGCATCGCCAGGCCGCCGCCGATGCCCATGACCGTCATGGCGGCGCACAGCGGCCAGAAGCTGTCGCCGGCCTCCAGGGTGGCCAGGAGCCCGAAGCCTGCGGCGATCACGGCGAGGCCGACGGCGGTCATGATCCGGTTGCCGACCTTGTTGCCCAGGGTGGCGCCGAGGCCGTTGAAGAGCAGGGTGGCGACGGCGAGCGGGGTGAAGGCGAGCCCGGTCTCGGTGGGGCTGTAGCCGCCGACGAACTGGAGGTACTGGGTCAGGACCAGCATCAGGCCGCCGTTGGCGAAGGTGAGCAGGACCAGGGAGAAGCTGGCGCCGCTGAACATCCGGTTGCGGAAGAGGTCGAGGGGGACCATCGGCGAGTCGGTGCGCAGCTCGTGGACCACGAAGCCGCCGAGGGCGAGCACGGCGACGGCGGCCCAGACGGTCGGGCCGTCCTGGGGGAAGGCGATGATGGCCCAGATCAGGGCGGTCATCCCGGTGACGGACAGGGCCATGCCGGCGAAGTCGGGCTTGCGCCAGGGGCCCCTGGACTCGGGCATCAGGATCAGCGCGGCGGCGATGGCGAGCAGGGCGATCGGCACGTTCATCAGGAAGACCGCGCCCCACCAGAAGTGGGCGATGAGCACGCCGCCGAGCGCGGGGCCGCCGACCAGGCCGAGGACGGCGACGGCGCCCCAGGCGGAGATGGCCTTGCGGCGCTCCTCCTCGTCGAAGACGGTGATCAGGATCGAGAGGGTGCTCGGCATCACGAGGGCTCCGCCGATGCCCATGACCACGCGTCCGGCGATGAGCTGGGCCGGCGAGTCCGCGTAGGCGGCGAGGAGCGAGGCGATCCCGAAGAGCGCGAGTCCGATGACCATCACCCGGCGGCGGCCGAAGCGGTCGGAGAGGCTGCCCGCGGTGAGCAGGAGTCCGGCGAAGACCAGGATGTAGGACTCGATGATCCACTGGATGGCTTCGGCCCCGGCGCCCAGGTCCTCGGCGATCGGCGGGATCGACACGGTCAGCACCATGTTGTCGACGACCAGTACGAGCGTGCTCAGGCAGAGCACGATCAGGATGAGCCAGCGGCGCGGATCGCGCGCCGCCCCGCTCGTGGTGATCCCGTCCAGCGCGTCCATGGCGGTCCCTCTCCCCTTCTCCACACTGCTGCGTACACCGTTCGCTCGGTGTCGTGAACAACGTACGCCGATGCGTACAGCGTTCGCAACCCCCTGTGCGGCATCCCGGCGCGGATAAGCTGCGCGCGTGCCGTCGTACTCGATCGGGCAGGCCGCGGGTCTGCTGCGCGTGAGCCCGGAAACCGTGCGCCGCTGGGTCGACGCGGGGCGGCTGCCCGCCGCGCGGAACCCGGACGGGACCCGCGTGGTGGACGGCGCGGCGCTCGCCGCCTTCGCCAAGGAACGGGCCACCGGCCTGCACCCGTTGCCCGAGACGGCCGCCGCCACCTCCGTGCGCAACGCCTTCGCGGGGATCGTCACCGCGGTACGGGTCGACGAGGTGACGGCCCAGGTGGACATCCAGTCGGGCCCGCACCGGATCGTCTCCGTCGTGACCCGGGAATCGGTGGAACAGCTCGGGATCGCGGTCGGGGTCAGCGTCACCGCCCGCGTGAAGTCCACGGAAGTGCACGTGGACGTCCCCTGAGACGGCCGGGCCTCCCGGGCCCGGCCGCCGTCCCGGGGGCTAACCGCAGCGCAGGGCCGCGTACAGGTCCAGCTTGTGGTCCAGGCGGGACAGGTCGCGGCCGGTCAGGGCCTCCACCCGCTCGATCCGGTAGTGCACCGTGTTCACGTGCAGGTGGAGGACCTCCGCCGTACGCGCCCACGAGCAGTTGTTGGCCAGGAAGACCTCCAGGGTCTCCCGCAGCATGCCGTCGCCGAGCGGCCCCAGCGTCCGCGTGCCGTAGACGCCGCGCACCTCCGGCGGCACCCCGGCCAGCAGTTCCGCCAGGGTGTCCAGCTGCTCGACGGCCCGTACGGGGCTCTCGGCACCCGCCGCCGTCAGCGTGAACAGCGCCTGGTTCAGCGAGGCCCGCAGCTGCTCCGGCCCCGCCGCCCGCGCGCCCGCGCCCAGGCGCAGGTCGGCGTCCGGGCCCCCGCACGCCTGGAGCAGCGGCCACACCGCGCGCAGCCCGGCGGTGACGTCGACCCCCGCGTCCGGGTCGTCGTACAGGACGGCGGCGCAGTCCCCGACGGCCCAGCGGACGCCCTCCAGGTGGCCCAGCGCCTCGGCCAGCGCGTCGCCGGAGGTGGCGGCGAGCACCCGGTAGGGCCCGCCCGCGGGCAGTCCGGCGGCGGCCAGCGCCTCCTCCAGGGCCACCGGGTCGCCGTCCTGCGCCAGCAGGGAGACCAGCGCCTGCCCGGCGGCCCGCCCGGCGGCGGCGCGGCGGGCGTGCCCGTCCCGGTACCGGGCCAGGACCTCGGCGATCTCGTGGAGCACCCGCGGGGGCGCCGCGTCCGCGTCGGGCACGTACAGCTGCCAGGCGTCGTACGGGGAACTGTCGGACTCCACGCGCAGCGACAGCCCGTCCCGCGCGGGGGCCACCCGCTGCGCCGGGATCACCGGCGCGGACGGGGTGCGCGCCACGGTGCGGCCGCTCGCGGTCAGTACGTAGCAGGACACCCTGCCCAGGTGGGCGCAGGCCCGGTCGAGGAGTTCGTCCGGTCCGGCCCCGTGCTCCAGGAGCCGGCTCAGCTCGGCGCGCACGTTCTCGGGGAGCGCGAAGGTCCGGGTCGGGCGGCGGCTGAGGTCGCCCCACTGGCGCAGGTAGACGGCCTCGGTGACCGCCCGGAAGCTGGTCCGCGCCGGGACGGCCACGAGCGGCACCCGGTAGGCCCGGCAGGCGGCGACGAGGTCGTCGGGGACCCCGCCATGGGTCTCCTCACCTGCGAAGAGGGCGGTGGCACCGGCCCCGGCGAGCGCCGAGACGAAGCGGTCCACCTTCCTCGGTTCGCCCTCCGACCACCACACGAGTCCGCTGAGCACCAGCTCGCCGGGGCCCAGGAACCGGCCCGGGTCCTCCAGGTCCGTGGAGGTGACCCCGCTGACCTCATGGCCGAGAAGGGCCTCCTCACCCCAGAGCAGTGTGAGACCGAGGCTGTCGGACTGAAGCAGGTCGAGGACGTGCATGGCAGGGACTCCTTGCGGTGGGGGTGACCCACATTCGCCAGGTGAATACGAGAAACCTCATCGTAAATGCAAGGGCAACCCCTGCCCATGACTCTTGGTTGATTATCCAAGGGGGACGGCTGGAACCCGTCTGGTTTCCGTGTCCGGGACCAGTCGTTTCGCCCCCTGCCCGTTGCTTCACTGAGGAGAACGCCCGGGTTGCAGAGAGGCTGGTGGCGCGAAATGGACCTCAACACGGTGCTCGACGTGCGCGACGCGCGCCGCCGCGAGCCCTGGCGCCCCGGCGACGCCTGGCTCGGCGGGGGCACGTACCTCTTCTCCGAGCCGCAGCCCCACGTCCGCCGCCTCGTCGACCTCTCCCGCATGGGCTGGCCGCCCCTGTCCTGGCAGCCCGACGGCTCCCTCGACATCGCCGCCACGTGCACCATCACCGAGCTCTCGCGGTTCGGCCGGTCGCTGCCGATGACCGCCGCGCCGCTGATCGAGCAGTGCTGCCGGGCCTTCCTCGCCAGCTTCAAGATCTGGAACATGGCCACCGTCGGCGGCAACCTCTGCAACGGCCTGCCGGCCGGCCCGATCATCTCCCTGTCCGCGGGCCTCGACGGGACCGTCCTGCTCCAGGGCCAGGACGGCGCCACCCGCCGGCTCGCCGTCACCGACTTCATCCGCGGCGCGGGCGTCAAGGACCTGCGCGACGGCGACCTGCTGCGCTCGGTGCGCATCCCGGCCCGCGCACTGGCCTGCCGGACGGCCTTCCGCCAGGCCTCCCTCTACGGATTGGGCCGCTCCGGCGCCCTGGTCATCGGCACGGCCGACCCCCAGGACGGCTCCTTCGCCCTGACCGTCTCGGCCGCCACCACCCGCCCCTTCCGCTTCTGGTTCGCCCTGTGGCCGACCGCCGCCGAACTGCGGGCGGCCATCGACGACACCGTCCGCCCGGCCGAGTGGTTCGACGACATCCACGGCCTGCCCGAATGGCGGCGGCACATGGCGCTGCGCCTCGCGGAGGAGATCCGCCGCGAACTCACGCTGGAGGAGGGTTCCCGATGAGCTACGGGATCGAGATCAACGAGCAGCGCTTCGAGGACGAGCCGCGGGCCGGCCAGTGCCTGCGCACCTACCTGCGCGAGCGCGGCTGGTTCGGCGTCAAGAAGGGCTGCGACCAGGGCGACTGCGGGGCCTGCACCGTCCACGTCGACGGCGCGCCGGTGCACAGCTGCCTCTACCCGGCCGTCCGCGCCGAGGGCCGCTCCGTCACCACCGTCGAGGGCCTGGCCAAGCCGGGCGGCGAGCTCCACCCGGCGCAGCAGCAGTTCCTCGACGCCCAGGGCTTCCAGTGCGGCTTCTGCACGGCCGGGTTCCTGATGACCACCGCCGCCCTCCAGGCCGAGGAGGGCACGGCCCACGACGACGGCAAGCTCCGGGACCTCCCGCGCGCCTTCAAGGGCAACATCTGCCGCTGTACGGGGTACCGCGCCATCGAGGACGCGGTGCGCGGGGTCAAGCACACCGAGAGCCCCGGGGCCGGGCAGGCCGTCGGCAAGTCCCTGGGCGCCCCCGCCGGCCCCCTCGTGGTCACCGGCACCGCCCGCTACACCTTCGACGTCGAGGTGCCGGGGCTGCTGCACATGAAGCTGCTGCGCTCCCCGCACCCGCACGCCCGGATCGTCTCCATCGACACCCGCGACGCCCTGGAGGTCCCGGGCGTGCACGCCGTCCTCACCCACCACGACTCCCCCGACCGGCTGTACTCCTCCGCCCGCCACGAGCACCCCACCGAGGACCCCATGGACACCCGGGTCCTGGACGACGTGGTCCGCTTCGTCGGCCAGCGGGTGGCGGCCGTCGTCGCCGACAGCGAGCAGGCGGCCGAGGAGGGCTGCCGCCGCGTGGTCGTCACGTACGAGGAACTGCCGTACGTGATCGACCCGGAGGAGGCCATGCTCCCGGGCGCGCCGGTCCTCCACCCCAAGGGTCCCGAATCGGGGATCTTCCGCGCCGGGAACAACGTGTGCGGCGAGGTCCACAACACGATCGGCGACATGGAGAAGGGGTACGCGGAGGCGGACGTCGTCCTGGAGGAGACCTTCCGGACCCAGCGCGTGCAGCACGCCAGCCTGGAGACCCACGGCAGCGTCGCGTACTTCGAGCCCAAGGAGGACGGCGACGGCGAGCGCATCACCGTCCGCTCCTCCACCCAGGCGCCGTTCCTGACCCGTCGGGCGCTGTGCGCGCTCTACGACCTGGGCGAGGACGAGGTCCGCGTCGTCGCGGGCCGCGTGGGCGGCGGGTTCGGTGGCAAGCAGGAAATGCTGACCGAGGACATCGTCGTCCTCGCCGCCCTGAAGCTGCGGCGGCCGGTGAAACTCGAATTCACCCGGGCCGAGCAGTTCTACGGTGCCACCACCCGCCACCCCTTCAAGATCACCATCAAGATCGGTGCCAAGGCCGACGGCACCCTGACCGCGCTGCGCATCCGCGTGCTCTCCAACACCGGCGCCTACGGCAACCACGGCCCGGCCGTCATGTTCCACAGCGTCGGCGAGTCCTTCGCCGTCTACAAGGCGCCGAACAAGCAGGTGGAGGCGTACTCCGTCTACACCAACGGCGTACCGGCCGGCGCCTTCCGCGGCTACGGCCTGGGCCAGGTCCTGTTCGCCCTCGAATCGGTGATGGACGAACTCGCGCTGCGACTCGGCATGGACCCGCTCGAACTGCGCGAGAAGAACGTCATCGGCGCCGGCGACCACATGGTGACCCCGATCGGCCACGAGCCGGACCTCTTCATCGCCTCCTACGGGATGAAGCAGTGCATGGACGTCGTCCGCAAGGCCATCGCCGAGGACCGCAGCCACGAGGACGTGCCGGAGGGCTGGCTGACCGGCACGGGCTCGGCCGTCGCGATGATCGCGACCGGTCCGCCCGGCGGGCACTTCGCCGACGCCACCCTCAGCCTGCTGCGCGACGGCACGTACGACATCGCGGTGGGCACGGCCGAGTTCGGCAACGGCACCACCACCGTCCACAAGCAGATCACCGCCGGTGCGCTGAACACCACCGTCGACCGGATCACGGTCCGCCAGTCGGACACGGACGTGGTCCGCCACGACACCGGCGCGTTCGGCTCGGCCGGCACGGTGGTGGCGGGCAAGGCCGTGATGCTGGCGGCCGACTCCCTCGCGGAACGCCTCAAGACCTTCGCGGCCCGCCACACGGGCGTGGCCCGGCACCTGTGCAGGCTGGGGGCCGAGGCCTTCGACTGCGCGGGCCGGACCGTCACCCTCAAGGAGCTGTACGAGGCCGCGTACGACAAGGGCAAGCTGCACGAGGTGACGGCCGAGGGCCACTGGACCGGCTCCCCCCGCTCGGTGGCCTTCAACGCCCAGTGGTTCCGCCTGGCCGTGGACCCCGACACCGGCGAGATGCGGATCCTGCGCAGCGTGCACGCGGCGGACGCGGGCCAGGTCATGAACCCGATGCAGTGCCGCGGCCAGGTCGAGGGGGGCGTGGCCCAGGCCCTGGGCGCCACCCTCTTCGAGACGGTACGGGTGGACGAGCGCGGGGAGGTCACCACGGCCGCCTTCCGCCGCTACCGCCTCCCGCAGTACGCGGACGTCCCGCGCACGGAGGTCCACTTCATGCAGACCTCGGACTCGATCGGGCCGCTCGGCGCCAAGTCCATGTCCGAGAGCCCCTTCAACCCGGTCGCCCCGGCCTTCACGAACGCCCTGCGGGACGCGACGGGCGTGCGCTTCACCGAGCTGCCGGTGACGCGCGACGTCGTCTGGCGCGGGATCGCCCGGAAGGTGCAAGGTGAATCCCACAAATGACGCCCAACTGCGGCTCATAGGTACCCCTGAACCTCGCAGATGAGGTTCCAGGGGGACGCGAGTCGGGCATGTCCTACCCATGGCCACACTCCTGCTGCACGGCGAGCTCGACCATCCGGCGACCCTGAGCGTCCGCGACCTGCGGGCCTGGCCGCAGCACCGGGCCGAGGTCACCTTCGACTGCGCGACCAACGGCCCGCAGCACCGCGTCTTCGAGGGCGCGCTGCTGCGGGACGTGATCGCGGGCGCGGGCCCGGTCTTCGACGCCCGCCGCCGCAAGGACCGCAGCCGCTACCTCCTCGCCGTCAGCGGCGACGACGGCCACCACACCGTCCTGTCCTGGGCGGAGCTGGACGACGACTTCTGCGGCAGCCCGGTCCTGCTGGCCACCCGCCTCGACGGGGCGTACCTCGACGGGCCGGGCAGCCAGCTGGTGGTCCCCTCCGACCGCTGCGGCGCCCGCTACGTCAGCGCCGTCACCCACGTCTGGTTCGGCACCCTGACCGTCCCGGCGCTCGTCGGGGTGTAGGCGGCCCTGAGGCCGGGGCGGAGACCCGTGGACACGCGGGACTGGTCGTGATGGTGGCGGGCCAGTTCTCGGGTCGGCTCCGGCAGCCCGGCGGCGCGGCCCGCTAGACGCGCCGGCGGCCGGCGCCGGTCGCGACGAGCCGGTCGAGCGTTGCCTGAAGATCCACGCGCCCCTCCTTCACCCCCGCACGCCGTATCACACACCGTTACCCTACCCATACCTTCGGTGACGGAATGGATCGCTCCCGAAGGAAGAGGCGAACACATGATGCGAGGCACGGCGAAGGTCCTCGGGGCCTGCGCGGCGGCGGCGATGCTGGCGCTCACCACCCCGGGCACGGCGCAGGCGGCCCAGGGGGTCCTGTTCATCGACCGCGCACCCCACCAGGACCCCTCGGGCTGCTACCCGCTGGGCGACTTCGCCCCGTCGGAGGTCGCGAACTTCACCGACGAGGTCGCCTTCGTCTGGTCGGGCCCCTCCTGCGACGGACGCGTGACCCACCCGGTCCTCCCGGGCCAGGTCACCGTCGCCCACGGCCGGAGCATCTTCATCCAATGATCAGGCGGCCTGGAGGGACACCTCGGTCGACTTGATCAGCGCGACGACGGAGGAACCGGCGGCCAGGCCCAGGGCCTCGACGGCGTCGGCGGTGATCGCGGCGGTCAGCCCGCCGCCGTTCACGTCGACCTTGACGGAGGCCATGGCCGGCCCGGCGGCGATGTCGACGACGGTCCCGGCGATCTGGTTCCGGATGGACAGCCCCTCGACGGGCCCGGTCGCCAGGGCCACCTCGGTGGCCTTGACCAGCGCCTTGACGGAGGACCCGGCGGCGAGGCCGAGGTCCTTGACGGCGTCGAGGGTGATGGCGGCGGTGATGTCCTGACCACCCTCCAGGCGGACCTTGACCGTCGCCATCGCCTCACCGGTGGTGACGGCGGTGACGGTTCCGGCGATCTGGTTGCGGATGCTCAGGCTCATGGGCGGTTCGACCCCTTACGTAGACACCTCGCGCGGCCCGGGACGAACCGCACGGAATCGACGCTATGTGCCCTTGTGTTGACTTTCGTTCAGCCCCTCGCATCCGCGAACCAGAACCACCCACACGGCTGGTTCCTGCGGTTATCCCAGGTCAGAGGCTCGGAAAACGAAGCCGACGCTCCCGCGGGCCGGCCCCGCGCACATCCGTGCGGGCCGAACCGGGGTAGATCCATTATCGGGGCCCGCGGCGGGCCTTGTCACCGTTCTCCAGAATGATCTTTACGCCCGAAATGCACTCCTAGGCTTGCGGCAACGAACACAACGGATCGACCCACAGCAGGAGTTGAGAGTGGCGCACGACATCGCCGCACTGGCGGCGGAACTCACGGCCATGGCCAGAGCCGATCACCGTTCCGCCGTCCACGCGAACAGCGAGGACCCCGCCGAGCAGCTGGCCTGGCGTCGGCTGACCGCGCGGCACGGCGATCGGCTCGGCGAGATCATGAACGAGCACGGCTGGCCGACCGCGGAGCTCTTCGGCGAGGAGGCCGCACGTGCGGCCTGGCTGATCGCCCAGCACGCCGACCGGCAGCTCGACGTACAGCGGCGCGCCCTCCGGCTGATGGAGCAGGCGGTGTCGGAAGGCGCCGCCGGTCCGCGCGAGCTGGCCTTCCTCAGCGACCGCACGCTGGTCAACGAAGGCCGTCGCCAGATCTACGGCACTCAGATCGCCGGGGTGAAGGACGGAGCACCGGTGCCGTGGCCCTGCGAGGAGCCCGAGCGTATGGACGCACTGCGCGCGGAAGTCGGCATCGAACCCTTCGACACGTACGTGGCCAGGTTCTCAACGGCCTGACGGCCCGCGTTCGTTGGCCCTGACACCGCCTCGGGGCGGCCTCAGGGTCGGGCGGGGGATGCCCCCGGTGCCGCCGGGCAGCGCACGGCGGCACCGTAGGGGCCATGCAGACGACCACGCTCCGCCGCGCAGCCGCCTCCCTCGGCCTCGCCGCCGCCCTCGCCGGCCTGGCGGTCGCCCCCGCCCTCGCCGCCGAGGCGCCCTCGTACGACTTCACCGACTGCCCGGCCATCCCCGCCGGGGTCGACGCCACGCGGTGGAAGTGCGAGGTGCTCACCGCCACCGGATCGCTGCGCCTGGGCAGCCGGGACGTTCCCGAGCTGGCCCCGATGACCATCACCCACGCCGAGGGCCCGCTGCCCGACGGCACGAACGGCCAGGTCTGGGGCGCCCTGCGCGGCGGCCCGACCACCGTCCCCGGTGGCTTGGTCGGCAGGATCCCGCTCTCCCTCCAGCCCGAGTACGGCGGCCGGTCCGACTTCTACTCGGTCGGCGACAGCATGGGCCTGTTCTCCCTGCGCTACCGCGCCGTGAGCCCCCTGCTGCCCCCGGGCTGCGTCATCGGCGGCGACGGGGCGCCGATCGAGATCCGCCTCAAGCGGGTGGGCAAGTCCGAGTGGATCTCCAAGAACCCGCCGGTCATCAAGTTCGCCGCGACCGACACCGCCTTCACCGCCCCGGCCTCCACCGGCTGCGGACCGCTGACCCGCCTCGTGAACGACCGCCTCGGCCTCCCGGCCGACACCGGCAACACGATCACCCTGTCCGCCCTGTACACCTTCAAGACGTACGACCAACTGCCCCCGCGTTGACGGCTCTCGGCCCCGTCCGCCGAATTCCGTTCCCCCACGACCCGGTCCACCCGTACGTTTCTTTTGCTTCGCAGTACCGGGGAAAGAACCGCGCCCAACCCCACCAGCCTCCCCGTGGAGGCGCCCTCACTCACACGGGTGAACAAGTCCAACTCAGCTGGATTTGGGAGCGGTTGCGGGGCATATGCTCGCCCCGACAACCCCCAAAAATGAGACGGCCCCCGTCGGGACGGCAATCCCGGGCGAGGGCCTGACCAACAAGGAAGTCGCCACTTCCCCATGGCTCTTAGGCACCTTAGCGCGCCCCCTCGCCCGCCGTACGGCGTTCATCACTCGAACGTCCGGCACACGACCCGGTACACCGTCGTCGGCAACCACCTGATCCAGAATCCGAAGATCAGCCTCACCGCCAGGGGCCTGGGCGCGTACATCCAGTCGCTGCCGCCCGGAACGCCCATCGGCATCAAGGAACTGGCCAGGCGGGTCCCCGAGGGGGAGATCCGGATCGCCTCCGCGCTCCGCGAGCTGGAGGCCCACGGCTACCTGAAGCGGGTCCGCGAGCAGCTCCCCGACGGCCGCTTCGTCACCCGAACGATTTCCTACAACCACCCGAAGGCGTCCCTCACCGCCCCGCCTCCGCCTCCGCCGCCCCCGCCCCCGGAACCGGAACCGGAGCCCGCCCCGATGCCCGAGGCCGAGCCCGCGCCCGAACCGGAACCCGAGCCGGAACCGGAGCCCCAGGGGGCCGAACCGGCGCCCGCACCCGCCCCGGAGCCCGAGCCGGAACCGGAGCCTCCCTCGCCCCGGCGTCAGGCGGCCATGACCCTGCTCGCGCGGCTGCGCCGCATCGACCACCGCCTGCTCCTCGGGCAGCGGGACATCGAGCGCCTCGCGGGCGACGTCGAGGTCTGGCTGGAGCGCGGCGCGAGCATGGACGCGATCACCACCGCGCTGACGGCCCGGATCCCCCACCCGCTCACCAACCCGGCCGGACTGATCGCCCACCGCCTCAAGGCGCAGCTCCCCCCGATCCTGGAACCGGAGTCCAGACGGGCCGCCCCCGTACGCCCCCACCCCATGCAGAACTGCACGCGCTGCGACCGCGGCTTCCGCGGCCCGGCCCCCGGCACCTGCGGGGGCTGCTCCGAGGATCCACCGCCACCCGGGGGAGGGAACTTCGCGATATCGGCCGTGTGGGAGGGTGAGCCACCACACATCTGAGGGGGGACGGGATCGTGCGCGCACGTCATGTCGCGGGGGCGGTGACGGTGGCCGCCATGACGGTACTCGGCACCTCAGCCTGCTCCGCCGGCCCGCAGGCCGGCCCGCCGTCGTCCGCACCGCCGTCGGCAGGACAGTCGGCCTCCGCGTCCGCGCGGGACCGGCTGCGCGACGGGCTGCTGACCCAGGCCCAACTGCCGCGGGGCTTCCACCTGCTGACGGCAGAGATCAACTCGACGACGACCGCCGCACCCCACGGCCCCGCCTCCACCGTTCCGATCGCGTCGATGCCGTGTTCCGAACTCGGCGTCCAGTCCTTCATGACGCAGCACGCCCCGCCCCTGGAGGACGTGGCGGTCGGAATGGAACAGGTACCGGAACAGATATCGGAACAGGTACCCGACGACGCCTGGTTCGGGCAGGAGGCGCTCGACCGGTACGCACCCGGCCGGGCGGCCGAGGTCATGGCCGCCATACGCGCCGCCGCCCAGCGCTGCCCCTCCTACGCCAACGCCCTCGACAGCGGTACCACCACGCAGGAGACCGTGTCGGTGACGGCGGCGGGCGTCCCGGCGGACGACAGCCTGGTGCTCCGGATCGCGTCCGCCCTGCCCGACGATCCCGAACCGTACGTCAGCGAGCAGGCGTTCGTCCGCGAGGGGGACGTGATCCTCATGGTGCAGAAGCTGGTCGCGAAGAAGCCGCGGGCAGGTGTGGAGGCCGTCCTCCCGGCCGCCGTGGCCGCCTACCGCGCGGCCACGGCGCACTGACCGGACCCGGTCGGACCCGGTCGGACCGGGGTCAGCCGAACTTCGGCATCTCCCCGGCCGTCGTCGACATGTCGATCACCGCGAACGCCGCGCCCTGCGGGTCCGTGACCGCCGCGAAGCGGCCGAAAGGGCTGTCCATCGGCCCGAAGTGGAGTCTTCCGCCCCGCGCCTGGGTCTTCGCGACGGCCTCGTCGCAGTCCGGGACGCCGAAGTAGACCTGGATGTAGGACGGGATCTCCGGCGGGAAATCGTCGCCCATCTTCATCCGGCCCAGCACCGGGTTCTCCTTGCCGCCCAGGCTGAAGATCTTGAAGTCCATCCCGGCCGCGTCCGGATCGTCGCAGTCCGCACTGCCCGACTCCATCTGCTGGGACTCGTACGGGAAGACCTTCTCCAGGAACCCGTCCGCCTTGCCCGGCTCCCGGCTGAAGACCTCCGCCCAGGCGTACGCACCGGCCTCTCCGAGCTTCTCGAAGCCCTTGTGCTCGCCCGGCTGCCAGACGCCGAAGACCGCGCCGCTCGGCTCCTTGGCGATCGCCATCGTGCCGAAGGTGCCGACCTGCATCGGCTCCATCACCAGCTCGCCGCCCGCGGACTTGATCTTCTCGGCCGTGGCGGCCGCGTCCGGCGAGGCGAAGTACAGACACCACTGCGAGGCGGCCTCACCCCCCGGCATCGGCGGTACGACGGCCGCGACCGCCTTCCCGCCCGAATAGGCCTGCGTGTAGTTGCCGTACTCGCTGCTGGCATCGCCGAAGGTCCAGCCCAGCACGTCGGCGTAGAACTCCTTCGCACCCTCCACGTCGGTGAACATCGCGTCCACCCAGCACGGGGCGCCCTCAGGGAAATCGGACATGGTCGATCGACTCCTGTGTCGTACTTCGTCCACTACGCATCCACTGCCTGTCGGATTCCACGCTAGGCGGGGGGTCTGACAACCGCGCGCCGACCGCGCGCGGGGGCCCGGGGCGGGGGAGGCTGGAGCCATGGACGACATCACCATCCGGCTCGCGCAGCAGCCCGAGGCCGACGCCCTCCTCTCACGCAGCCCGCTCGCCGCGCTCGTCGGGATGCTGCTGGACCAGCAGGTGCCGATGGAGTGGGCGTTCTCGGGGCCGTACACGATCGCCGGGCGGCTCGGCGCCGACGACCTCGACGCGGACGCCATCGCCGCCATGGACCCCGAGGCCTTCGCGGCGCTGCTGTCGCAGAAGCCCGCCGTGCACCGGTACCCGGGGTCCATGGCGAAGCGGATCCAGCAGCTGTGCGCGTACCTGGTGGAGCACTACGACGGGGACGCGGAGGCCGTCTGGCGGGACGTGGCGAGCGGCGACGAGCTGCTGGGGCGGCTGAAGGCGCTGCCGGGGTTCGGGGAGCAGAAGGCGAAGATCTTCCTCGCGCTGCTGGGCAAGCGGCTGGGCGTCCGGCCCAAGGGCTGGCGGGAGGCCGCCGGGGACTACGGACGGGCGAACGTGTACCGCTCCGCGGCGGACATCACGGGGCCGGAGTCGCTGGCGAAGGTCAGGGAGTTCAAGCAGGCGCAGAAGGCCGCCGCCAAGGAAGCCAAGGGGGCCGCCGACTGAACCGCCGGAGGACCGCCGGACGGACCGCCGGAGAGCCGCCGGACGGACCGCCGGAGAGCCGCCGGACGGGCCGGAGCGGGCGCGCGGCCGCGGAGTTGACGAACTTCCGTCGCGGATCGGCCGGGGGACGCGGGGGCGTTCATAGGATCGCGAGATGACCGAAAACCTCACCCGCGCCGCCACCGCCGAGATCATTTCCGACGGCCCCGGCAGCCTCATCACCCTGCTCACCGACACCGACGAGCTCACCTGCAACACCGCGAGCTTCGAGGTCGGCGCGACCGGTGCCCCGGTGCACTTCCACACCAAGGCCACGGAGTTCTTCCACGTCACCGACGGAGCGCTCGACGTCCTCGTCGGCGACGAGGTCCACACCCTGTCCAAGGGCGACTTCATCACCATCGCGCCCGGCGTGAAGCACGCCTTCGCCCCGGCCGCCGGCAAGACGGCCGAGGTCTTCGTCGGTTTCACGCCCGGCATGGGGCGCTTCGACTACTACCGGCTCCTGGGCCGGGTGCGGGCGGGCGAGGCCACCGTGCAGGACATCATCGACAGCCAGCCCACCTACGACAACCACTACGCGGAGAGCGAGGCCTGGGCCGGCCGCACCCGCAGCGCCGAGGCGTAGACCTCGTCGGCGCCGAGCCAGCGCAGCTCCTCCGCGAGCAGCTCGGCGCTGCTGCGGATCTTCAGGGCGACCTTCCGGTCGGGCCACCCCGGCAGCACCAGCTGCGCCAGGACCCCGGCCGGCCGGTCGACCCGTACCTCCCCGGCGGTCGTCGCCAGCCGGACCCGGGTGATGACCGGCCCGTCGGTGGCGACCCGCTCCACGGCCACCCCCAGCCGGTGCTCCAGCCAGCGCGCCAGCAGCTCGGCGCTCGCGTTGTCGGGCTCGCTCTCCACCGCCGCGCCCGTGACCGGGAGCGCCTTCTGGTCGAAGGAGGAGGTCAGCAGCGAGCGCCACGGCGTGAGCCGGGTCCAGGCCAGGTCGGTGTCCCCGGGGGCGTACGAGGCGGCGCGCTCGGTCAGGACGCCGACCGGGTCGGCGGCCGCCTGGGAGTCGGTGATGCGGCGCTGCGCGAGGCGGCCCAGTTCGTCGCGGGCCGGGTCGGCGGGGGCCTCGGCGGGCCACCACGCCACCACGGGCGCGTCCGGCACCAGCAGCGGCAGCACGACCGAGCCGGCCTGCGAGGTGAGGTCGCCGTGCAGGCGCAGCAGCACGATCTCCCCGGACCCGGCGTCGGAGCCGACGCGCAGCTCGGCGTCGAGGCGGGTCCGGTGCCGCCGCTGCGGGCCGCGCGAGGTCCGCTTGATCACCGCGATGATCCGGCAGGGGTGCTCGTGGGAGGCCTCGGAGGCCGCGCGCACGGCGTCGTAGGCGTTCTCCTCGTCGGTGACCACGAGGAGCGTCAGGACCAGCCCCATCGTGGGGCTGCCGACGGCTCGGCGGGCGGCGAGCATCGCCCGGTCGATCTTGCTGGACGTGGTGTCGGTCAGTTCGGTCCGCATGCCCCGAGTCTGTCAGCGCCGGGCGGTCGTCCGGCACCCGGTTCGCTCGATTACGCCTGGACCCGCGACCGGGCCCACGACCGGCCCGGCGAACAGCGCCGGCGAACAGCCCCACGACCGGACCGGTCAGCGACGCCGCTTGGCCGTGCCGAAGAGGGAGCGGGAGATCTCGCGGCCCAGCTGCGTGCCGACCGAGCGGGCCAGCGAGCGGAACAGTCCGCTGCCCACCACCTGTTGGGCCAGCGAGGGCTCCGGCTTCGGGGCGCTGCGGGCCGCCTTCGCCGCCTCCTTGGCCTGCTTCTCGGCCTCCGCCGCCGCGGCGGCCTCCTCGGCCGCGGCCTCGGCGGCCGCCTGTTCGGCGCCGATCTTCTCGTAGGCCGATTCGCGGTCCACCGGCTCCGCGTAGCGGGAGTACAGCAGGGAGGACTTCACCGCCCGGTCCAGGTCCGCCGGGTCGACCGGGCCCATCAGTGACCGCGGGGCGCGCAGCCGGGTCGCGGCGACCGGGGTCGGGGCGCCGTTCTCGCTGAGCACCGTGATGACGGCCTCGCCGGTGCCGAGCCCGGTGAGCAGCTCCTCCAGGTCGTAGGGGGAGCGGGGGAAGGTCTTCACGGTGGCCTTGAGGGCCTTGGCGTCGTCGGGGGTGAAGGCGCGCAGGGCGTGCTGCACCCGGTTGCCGAGCTGCGCCAGGACGTCCGCCGGCACGTCCTTGGGAGTCTGCGTCACGAAGAACACGCCGATGCCCTTGGAGCGGATCAGGCGCACGGTCTGGGTGATGGAGTCCAGGAAGGCCTTGGACGCGCCGTTGAACAGCAGGTGCGCCTCGTCGAAGAAGAAGACCAGCTTGGGCCGCTCCACGTCGCCGACCTCCGGCAGGTCGGCGTAGAGGTCGGCCAGCAGCCACATCAGGAAGGTGGAGAACAGCTGCGGTTTGTCCTGCACCGCCGGGAGTTCCAGTACGGAGACCACTCCGCGGCCGTCGGCGGAGGTGCGCAGGAACTCGCTCGTGTCGAACTCGGGCTCGCCGAAGAACTCGGACGCGCCCTGCTGCTCGAAGGCGGTCAGGGCCCGCAGGATCACTCCGGCGGTCACCGTGGACAGTCCGCCGATGCCCTTGAGTTCGGGTTTTCCCTGGTCGGAGACGAGGAAGGCGACCACGGCCCGGAGGTCCTTGAGGTCGATGAGCTCCAGTCCCTTGCTGTCGGCGTAGTGGAAGATCAGGCCGAGGGACTGTTCCTGCGTCTGGTTGAGCTGGAGGACCTTGGACAGCAGCACCGGGCCGAAGGCCGTCACGGTCGCCCGCAGGGGGATGCCCGCGCCGATCCCGCCCAGCGCGTAGAACTCGGCGGGGCAGCCGGCCGGCTGCCAGTCCTGGGCGACGTCGGCGGCCCGCTCGCGGACCCGGTCGTTCTCGGTGCCGGGCGCGGAGATCCCCGAGACGTCGCCCTTGATGTCGGCGAGGAAGACGGGCACGCCGGCCGCGGAGAGCTGTTCGGCGATCAGCTGCAGGGTCTTGGTCTTGCCGGTGCCGGTGGCCCCGGCCACCAGGCCGTGCCGGTTGAGCATGGACAGCGGGATGCGGATCTGCCGGTCGGGCAGGCAGGTGCCGTCCCAGAGCAGGGCGCCGAGATCGAGCGCGGGCCCGGTGAAGGCGTACCCGGCCGCGATCTGACCGGCTGGGTCGGTGCTCTGACTCATGCATCACTCCCGAAATAGCCCTGTCCGCCACTTTTGCACCAACGGAGCGCGGCTGCGCCCGGAGGCGCGGGCCCGGTAGGCTTTCCGTGTGATCTTCAAGCGCATCGGAAGCGGGCGGCCGTACCCCGACCACGGCAGGGAAACCACCCGGCAGTGGGCGGACGTCGCCCCGCGCCCGGTCCGGCTCGACCAGCTCGTGACGACCAAGGGGCAGCTGGACCTCGAAACGCTGCTCGCCGAGGACTCCACCTTCTACGGCGACCTCTTCGCCCACGTCGTGAAGTGGCAGGGCGACCTGTACCTGGAGGACGGGCTGCACCGCGCCGTGCGCGCGGCGCTCCAGCAGCGTCAGGTGCTGCACGCACGCGTCCTGGAAATGGACTGATTGCGCCTTTCGGGTCAGCCTTACCCGATCAACAGATCATTTAGTAGGCATCGTTCCGGTACGGCACTACGCTGCGCCCATGAGCATGCTCACTCCCCCCGGCATGGGCGGAAAGTACCGCATCACGGGAGCTGCCTACCCCCGCATGAGCCGTCCCCGGCGACGCCGCAAGGTCGTGCTCGCCCTGCTCGGATCGGTCCTCGCGCTGGCCCTGCTCGGTTACGGGGCACTGCAGCTCATCGACGTGTTCCGAGGCGACGGCGGCAAGCGGAACGCGGCGGCCGGCAAGGACTGCCCCACGGCGTCCGCCACTCCCGCCAAGGCGGCCAAGGCCGGCAACACCGGCCCCGGCGCGGCCCCCTCCGCACCCCCTGCGGTCGCACTCCCCCCGCCCGGCCAGATCACGGTCAACATCTACAACGCGACCCCGCGCGCCGGGCTCGCCAAGGCGGTCCGCGACGAGCTGGAGAAACGCGGCTTCGTCATCGGCCAGGTCGGCAACGCCCCTCCCGACTTCGACAAGAAGGTCCCCGGCGCCGGGATACTGCTCGGCTCCCCGCGGACCGACAAGGCGGCGTACTCCGTCCTCGCCGCCCAGCTCACCGGGGTCACCACCCAGACCGACACCCGCGAGGGCACGGACATCGACCTGATCCTGGGCGACGCCTTCAAGGAACTCACCCCGAAGGCGGACGCGGACAAGGCACTGGCCGCCCTGGCCAACCCGGTCCCCGCGACCGCCCGGAAGTGCTGAGGCGGGCGGACCGGACCCACCGGCCGCCCGCCCGCCCCACCCGTCCCGCCCGAATACCGCCGTGTGCGGTCTACTCCGCCGAGCCGTACATGCGGTCGCCCGCGTCGCCCAGGCCCGGCACGATGTAGCCGTGCTCGTTGAGCCGCTCGTCCACGGCGGCCGTCACCACCGTCACCGGCGTGCCCGCGAGCTCGCGCTCCATGACCTCGACGCCCTCGGGCGCGGCCAGCAGGACCACGGCGGTCACGTCGTCGGCGCCGCGCTTGATGAGCTCCTGGATCGCGGCGACCAGCGTGCCGCCGGTGGCCAGCATCGGGTCGACGACGTAGACCTGGCGCCCGGAGAGGTCCTCGGGCATGCGCGTCGCGTACGTGGAGGCCTCCAGGGTCTCCTCGTTGCGGACCATGCCCAGGAAGCCCACCTCGGCGGTCGGCAGCAGCCGCACCATGCCGTCCAGCATGCCGAGACCGGCGCGCAGGATCGGCACGACCAGCGGACGCGGGTGCGACAGCTTGACGCCGGTGGTCGGGCCGACCGGCGTCTCGATGTCCGACTGCTCGGTGCGCACGTCGCGGGTGGCCTCGTACGCGAGGAGCGTCACCAGTTCGTCGGCGAGCCGACGGAAGGTGGGGGAGTCGGTGCGCTTGTCGCGCAGCGTGGTGAGTTTGTGCGCCACCAAGGGGTGATCGACGACCTGCAAACGCACAACATCCTCCAAGACTCAGCCGGGCTTCGACCTGCGATCTGCGACCTGCGACCCTGCTACCTGCAAAAACGGTCGCCTGTTCGCGACCCACTGGCAAAAGGCTACGCGCTGGGAGGACCCCCGCGCGTCCCCGGCGGCGCCCGCGCCCGGTACCGGCGCGCCGGTACGGCCCGACGTGCGCCGCGCCGCGCCGCCCAGCACCCTTGACTGGTGAGCAACCCACCGGTGATCGCGGCCGTCGACGGATCCGACCACAGCCTGCGGGCCCTGGAGTGGGCCCGTACGGCCGCCCTGAGCCGCGGGACCGGCCTGCTGGTGGCCCATGTGCTGCCCGACGTCTCCCAGTTGTACGCGGGCCGCCGCTCCTCCCTGCACGACCCGAACGAGCCGGAACGGTTCGCCGACCCCGTGGGCGACTACGTGCGCGCCGTCCTGGAAGCCGCCCCGGAACTGCCCCGGGAGGTCCGCTACGAGGCCCTGGAGGGCTCCGTGCCGGAAGCCCTGCGGGTGATCGCCGCCGAGGCCGCGCCGACGATGCTGGTGATGGGCTCCCGCGGGCGCGGCGGGTTCGCCACCCTGCTGCTCGGCTCCAACAGCAGGGCCGTCGCCACCACCGCGACCTGCCCCGTCGTGGTCGTCCCGCACGCGGACCGCGACGCGCCCGGCGGCGGGAACGGCGAGGGGAACGGCGGCGGGAACGGCGGCGGGAACGGCGGCGGGAACGGCGCGGCCCGCCCGCACGGCGCCGGGGCCTCCGCCGGCCGCGTGGTGCTCGGGCTGCACGCCGCCGAGACGCCCGAGGACGTACTGCTCTTCGCGTTCGCCGAAGCCGCCGCGCGGGGGACCACCGTCCAGGTGGTCTCCGCCTACGCCGTCCCGCCCGGCCCGACCCTGATCGTCGACAGTCCTTTCCAGGTGATCCCGCCCGAGGCGCTCGCCGACGACGGGGATGCCGTACCCGCCGAACGGGAGATGCTGCGCTCCCAGACGCAGCGCCTCGCCCCGCTGCGCACCCGCTACCCGGACGTGCCCGTCGAGCAGGCGGCGGTGCCCGGGGACGCCGCCGGTCGGCTGGTGGACGCGTCGCGGACGGCGGCCCTGGTCGTGGTGGGCCGCCACCACCCGCGGCGGCGGTCCCTGCTGATGGGATCGGTGGCGAACGCGGTCCTCCAGCACGCGCACGGACCCGTGGCCGTCGTCCCGGCCCTCCATCCCGACGAGGACGCCTGACCTGGGCCGATCTGGCGAGGGGTGGCATCAAACGCGCCGACCGGGGGAAGGTGGGAGCGGGGGGACTGCTTCGCGCCGGCGGAGGAGGACGACCGGACCAGCCGTGGGTGGTGGCCGATGCCCGACACGCAGACGAACGAGACCGACGCGATCGACGGGAGCAGCGCGAGGAGCGGCACCGAGGCGTACGAGGCGCCGGAGACGGCGGCGCAGCGCAGGGCGCGGCGCGCCCAGTTCCTGCGCGACCTGAACGAGGCCCGGGAACTGCGCGACCGGGTCCAGCCCCGGCGCGCCCGTGCGGCCCGGATGCGCCAGCAGATGCGGATGCGCACATTCCGTTGGTGAGCGGCCGGACGGCCGTCACCGCGACCGGCGCCGCGACACGGCCGCCGCGCCGAAGACCTCTCGCAAAGCCGCTGTTTCTGCCACGATGCCGATTGGGCGGGGTGCGGACCGGCGAGCGTCACGGCCGTTGCGGACCCCACCCTCCGGCCGGGGGGACCTCCAACCGGCACGCCTATGACCAGTGGGAGAGTCACGGTGTATTTCGCCGCACTGCTCGCGCGCACCGAAGACGGGTGGGAAGCGAGCGACCTGGAACTCGACGACGTCGAGTCCCTCAGTGATCTGATCGATCTCGCCCGGTCCGCCGCTGTCGACGACGACACGGTGGTCGCCCTCATCGAGCAGGAGGACGCCTGGTTCGGCGTCGTCCGCGTGGACGGGGAGGAGGACCCCCGGTACTACGTGTCGAACGCCGCCGTCGCCGACCGCAGCTCCTACGGCTCGATGCTGACCAAGGAGCTGCTGGGCAACGACGAGGAGGACGACGACCTCGACGAACTGGACCTGGACGGGACCGAGGACGGCGAGGACGAACCGATCGCCGCGTTCACGGACGAGGACGACGACGCGGACGACGGGGTGGGACCGGGCGCCGAGCCGGTCCCGGCCGGTCCGCTCGGCGACCCCCGGCTGCTGGACGACCTCGGCGTCGGCCACAAGGAACTCATGTCCCTCGACGGAGACGCCCTCTCGGAGATCGCCGACGCCCTCGGCGCCACCGAGGTACTGGAGGCCGTCCGCTAGTGATCACCGTGCACGACACCCCGTACGACCCCGATCCCGTCCGGGATCCCTGGCGCGACCCCATGCGCCTGGCGATGGCGGAAGCCGCCCTGGCGGTACCGGCCGGCGACGTGCCGGTCGGTGCCGTCGTGCTCGGCCCGGCCGGGGAGCTCCTCGCCTCCGGCCACAACGAGCGGGAGGCCACGGGCGACCCCACGGCGCACGCCGAGGTACTGGCGCTGCGCCGGGCGGCCGCCCGGCTCGGGGAGTGGCGGCTTCCGGGGTGCACTCTCGTGGTGACGCTGGAGCCGTGCGTGATGTGCGCGGGGGCGCTCGTGCAGGCGCGGGTGGCCCGGGTCGTCTACGGCGCGGGGGACGAGAAGGCGGGCGCGGCGGGGTCGCTGTGGGACCTCGTGCGCGACCGCAGGCTCAACCACCGCCCCGAGGTAATCCGCGGGGTGCTGGAGCAGGAGTGCGCGCGGCAGCTGACGGAGTTCTTCCGCGAGCTGTGAGGGGACGGTGAGGAGGGCCACTCGGGTCCGAGTTGCAAAGCACTCCCCGCCATCGGCTAGGATCTATCTCGGTAGTGTGTCCGAGTGGCCGAAGGAGCTCGCCTCGAAAGCGAGTATGGGGCAACCCATCGGGGGTTCAAATCCCTCCACTACCGCCCTTGACGAGAGCCCCGGTTCGTACGAACCGGGGCTCTCGCGCATGCCCGCCGTGACCGGCCGACCGCTCGGCCGTTGTCACGGCATGAACAAGACCCAGCGCATCCTCGCCGCCATCGCCCTCGCGGGGGCCGCCGCGGGCCTCGCCGCACCCGCCGCCTCCGCCGCGGGCCTCGCCCCCCTCACCCTCCCGGACCTGCCGACGGCGACCCCGGACATGCCGGCGGGCGCCCAGCCGCGTTCCGTCCAGGAGATCGGCTCGAAGCTCAGCCAGGGGGCCAACCAGCTCAACCAGCTGATGGAGCTGCCGAACCAGCTGGCGCCCGTGATCGCACCCGTCCAGCCGATCGCGGACCTCGCCGGCGGCCTCGAATAGCCGCACCCGCAGCCGCACCCGGCGGCACGGCACACGCGAAGAAGGCCCCGACCGGAGCCGGGACCTTCGACGTGGGAACGGGGGAAGTGGCACCGGGGGGACAAGCCACTTCCCCCGGTGAGGACGGAACCTGCCAGCCCGGGCCGCGGTCAGGGGGGGAAGCTCGCGGCTCGGACCCCGCAGTGAGGTCCTGTCCCTCGCCCACCGATTTCCTGCCAGAACCGGTGGGCTCCCCTCAATCGTGCGCCCCGCACCACCCGGCACGCAGCGGCAAAGGGCCCGTTCCACCGGGTCATTGGTCCTTAAAGGACAGGTGAGTGCCACAACTTGACCGGTTAGACTCCACCGACTTTGCAGTACCGGTTGGGGAGGCCGACACCGTTCATGGACACCAAGAAGCTCATCACGGGCGTCCTCACCGTGTTCGTACTCTTCGTGATCATCACCCAGCCGAAGCGGGCGGCCGAAATGGTGGGAATCGGCTTCCAGGGCCTGTCGGACGCGGCCACCGGCATCGGCGAGTTCATCACCGAACTGGTGAGCTGAACCCGTACGCTGAAGCGGTTTCCGGACTTCCCGGCCCCCCACTCCGACGGGTGGGGGGTCTTTTGCATTCCCACGGTTCGAACATAATGCCCCGATATGCCCAACTTGCCCTCAACACGGCGATATACGGTGCTTGCGCACAGTGCACCTGTCTTGTGATGCTATGACCGCTTTTGACGGATAGTTGAACGAAAGGGTGGCGTGACCGTGCCGGCCAGTACTGCGCCTCAGGTGCCACCCCAGCAGGACCCCCAGGTGCCCCACCCGCAGGAGCCCCGCGAGGAGCCGCACGAGGAACCCCCCTCCCCTCCGGCCGCCCCGCGGCCGCAAAGCCGGGGGGCCGACACCCGGGCCCTCACCCAGGTCCTCTTCGGGCAGCTGAAGGGCCTCCAGCCGGGCACCAGGGAGCACGAGCGGGTGCGCGGGGCCCTGATCGAGGCGAACCTCCCGCTCGTCCGTTACGCGGCCGCCCGCTTCCGCAGCCGCAACGAGCCGATGGAGGACGTGGTCCAGGTCGGCACGATCGGCCTGATCAACGCGATCGACCGGTTCGACCCGGAGCGCGGGGTCCAGTTCCCCACCTTCGCCATGCCCACGGTGGTCGGCGAGATCAAACGCTACTTCCGGGACAACGTCCGCACCGTCCACGTCCCGCGCCGCCTCCACGAGCTGTGGGTGCAGGTCAACGCCGCCACCGAGGACCTCACCACCCTCCACGGCCGGACCCCGACCACCCCGGAGATCGCCGAGCGGCTGCGGATCAGCGAGGACGAGGTGCTGTCCTGCATCGAGGCCGGCCGCAGCTACCACGCGACCTCGCTCGAAGCCGCCCAGGAGGGCGACGGGATGCCCGGCCTGCTCGACCGGCTCGGCTACGAGGACCCGGAGCTGGCCGGGGTCGAACACCGAGACCTCGTACGCCACCTGCTCGTACAACTGCCCGAGCGCGAGCAGCGGATCCTGCTCCTGCGGTACTACAACAACCTCACGCAGTCGCAGATCAGTGCCGAGCTGGGGGTCTCCCAGATGCACGTGTCGCGGCTGCTCGCGAGGAGCTTCGCCCGTCTGAGATCCGCAAACAGGATCGAGGCTTAACCGGATCGGGTGGAGGTGTTCCAGCGTTTCCCTACAGAACCGGCTCATTCCGCTCGGTCGGTGGTCTGTCGCTGGAGATACTTGTCGACATGACGCTACAGCGTGTTGCCGACATGTGACATTCTGCTGGAACCGCGTTTGCCGCAGCCCCGCCTCCGGTATTCAGGTGGAGGCTGCGTTCCTCCGACGGGCGCGCAGAGAAGCGCGACCGTCCGCGACCTCAAGGGGGTGGCATGTCCGTAGACCAGGGCAGCTCCAAGGTGCTCACGCTCGTCAAGCGTGAGGTGCCGGCAGCACCCGCGGCGCACGACCGCTCGGAAGCCATCGACACCCGGACACTCTCCCGCTCCCTCTTCCAGCGCCTGGCCGCACTGGACGCGGACAGCCCCGAACGGGCGTACGTACGCGACACCCTGATCGAGCTGAACCTGCCGCTGGTGCGCTACGCGGCGGCGCGGTTCCGCAGCCGCAACGAGCCGATGGAGGACATCGTCCAGGTCGGCACCATCGGCCTGATCAAGGCGATCGACCGGTTCGACTGCGAACGCGGCGTGGAGTTCCCGACGTTCGCGATGCCGACCGTCGTGGGCGAGATCAAACGATTCTTTCGAGACACTTCCTGGTCCGTCCGCGTCCCGCGCCGGCTCCAGGAGCTGCGCCTGGCGCTGACCAAGGCCAGCGACGAGCTCGCCCAGAAGCTGGACCGGTCCCCGACCGTGCCGGAACTGGCGGCCGTGCTCGGCGTCTCCGAGGAGGAGGTCGTCGACGGTCTGGCCGTCGGCAACGCCTACACCGCCTCCTCGCTCGACTCGCCCTCCCCGGAGGACGAGGGCGGCGAGGGCTCGCTCGCGGACCGGCTCGGGTACGAGGACACCGCGCTCGAAGGGGTCGAGTACCGGGAGTCCCTCAAGCCGCTGCTCGCCAAACTCCCGCCCAGGGAGCGGCAGATCATCATGCTCCGCTTCTTCGCGAACATGACCCAGTCGCAGATCGGCGAGGAGGTCGGCATCTCCCAGATGCACGTCTCCCGGCTGCTGACGCGGACGCTCGCGCAGCTGCGCGTGGGCCTGATCGGGGAGTGACACCGGGCCCGCCCGGGCGTTGAGCGCAGGCCGCGGGGTTCCCATTTGACATGCCGTCAGGAACACTGGCGCGATGCGAACGGGATCCCGCACGGCCCTCGCCCTCACCCTGTGCGCCGCGGCCGCCGCCACCCTCGCGGGCTGCGGCGGTCCGCCGCACGAGGGCTACGTGGCCCTGGGCGCGGCCGCCCCCGGCCCGGAGCGGGGCGCGGGGGAGAACGTGGCACCACGGGGCGGGGTCGAGTTCCAGGCCCTGCCGCCCGGCGCCGCGTCCTCCGGTACGTCGCCCGGCCCGTCGGGGGACCGGCCCGGCGGGAGCTCCGCCCCGGGGGGAGCGACGGCCACGCCCCCCGGCGGCTCCGCCGACGCCCCCGGCACCCCGCCCGGCGCGGGCACCCCGACCACCCCGGACCCCTCCGGGGGCGCGGGCTCAGCGGGCGGCACGGGCGGCGCGGGTTCAGGCGGCGCGGGTTCCGCAGGCGGCACGGGCGGCTCCGGCGCGGGCTCGGGCGCGGGCTCGGGTGGCACCTCCGGCGGCAGTCCGACCCCACCCGGCACTCCGGGCACGCCGACCCCACCCGTCCCTCCCGGCACGAAGCCCGGCACCCCGACGCCACCGCCGCCGGCCACCCCGGCCCGCCTCACGCTGAGCGCCCCGGCCCGCGCGGCCGCGTCCGAGCGCTGGTGCGAGCGCGTCACGGTGACCTTCACCAACACCGGCTCCACCGCCGCCCGTTCGGGAACGGTCAGCTTCGCGACGCACGTCATCGGCGCGCTCGGCATCGACTGGGCCACGGTCACCACCAGCCAGCCGCTGCCCACCCCCATCGCGGGCGGCACGTCGAAGACGCAGACCTACACGGTCTGCGTGGAGTCCTGGCGGGTCCCCCTGGGCATGCACGTGGACACCCGGAACGTCACCGCCGTCTACGGCTAGCCGAAGGCCTGCCACAGGGCCACGCCGACCACGACCAGCAGGACGAGGCCGACGGCCAGCCACAGGCCCGTCTTGGAGCCGGACTCCTTGGGACGCCGGCGCGCGCCCGGCACGGACGGGGTTCGGGCCGGTTCGGCCTCCTCCACGAACGCGCGGAACATCTGGGTGCTGCCCGCGGGGTCGTAGGCACCCTCGGGGTCAGGTGAGTTGTGGTTCGCAGCCATGGCTCAGGACCCTAACGGGTTTTCCGATTCCTTTACCGCCGGACCCCTCAGTTTCATTTGCCTGTAGCAACCATTCGGTTCTATGGTTGCCTGAAGCAACGAGATGGGGGGCGGTCCCGTGACCACGCCGACGGCGCAGAGCACCACCCGGTACGAGGAGCTGGCCCGCCAGCTCACCGGCATCGGAGCGGTCCGCCGCGACCTGGCCCGGATCCTGCCCCCCGACTGCCCGCCCGGTGCCGCGGGCGTCCTCACCGTGCTCGACCGGCACGGCGAGATGCGGCTCAGCCGGCTCACCGAGTTCATGGCCGTCGACATCTCCGTGTCGAGCCGCCACGTCGCCCACCTGGCGGCCCGCGGCTGGATCGAACGGGAGACCGACCCGGGCGACGGCCGCTGCCGGATCCTGCGCCTCACCGACGCGGGCCGCGCCGTGCTCGGCGAGCTCGGCGTCCGCTACACGGACGCGCTGGAGAAGGCGCTCGCCGACTGGTCGCCCGAAGACATCGACGCACTCAACACCCTGCTGGCCCGACTCCGATCGAGCTTCTAGACAGAAGGAACCACATGGCTACGACCACACCCCCCGGTGTGCGGGGAGGCGGCCAGTCGGAAACCACGTCCGACGGCGCACCCATGACCCACGCCCAGATCATGAAGGCGCTGTCCGGGCTCATGCTCGGCATGTTCGTCGCGATCCTGTCCTCCACGATCGTCTCCAACGCCCTGCCCAAGATCATCAGCGATCTCGGCGGCACCCAGTCCTCCTACACCTGGGTCGTCACCGCCGCCCTGCTGTCGATGACGGCCGCGACCCCCCTGTGGGGCAAGCTCTCCGACCTCTTCAGCAAGAAGCTGCTGGTCCAGATATCCCTGGTCATCTACGTCCTCGGCTCCGTCGTCGCGGGCCTGTCGCAGAACACCGGCATGCTCATCGCCTGCCGCGTGGTCCAGGGCATCGGCGTCGGCGGCCTCTCCGCCCTCGCCCAGATCGTGATGGCCGCGATGATCTCCCCGCGCGAGCGCGGCCGCTACAGCGGCTACCTCGGCGCGGTCTTCGCCGTCGGCACCGTCGGCGGCCCGCTCCTCGGCGGCGTCATCACCGACACCTCCTGGCTCGGCTGGCGATGGTGCTTCTACGTCGGCGTGCCCTTCGCGGTCATCGCCCTGATCGTGCTCCAGCGGACCCTGCACCTCCCGGTGGTCCGCCGCGAGGTCAAGGTGGACTGGCTGGGCGCCACCCTCATCAGCGGCGCCGTGTCCCTGCTGCTGATCTGGGTCACCCAGGCCGGCACCTCGTACGACTGGATCTCCTGGCAGACCTGGGCGATGACCGGCGGCGCCGTGGTCCTGGGCCTGCTCTTCGTCCTCGTCGAGTCCCGCGCGAGCGACCCGATCATCCCGCTGCGCCTCTTCCGCAACAAGACCATCAGCCTGGCCGCGGCCGCCTCGCTCTTCGTCGGCATCGCGATGTTCTCCGGCACGGTCTTCTTCAGCCAGTACTTCCAGCTGGCCCGGGGCGAGTCCCCCACCATGTCGGGCATCCTGACCATCCCGATGATCGGCGGCCTCTTCGTCTCCTCGACCGTCTCCGGCCAGATCATCACCAAGACCGGCAAGTGGAAGGCCTGGCTGGTCTCCGGCGGCGTGCTGCTGACCGCCGGACTCGGCCTGCTGGGCACCCTGCGCTACGACACCGCCTACTGGCACATCGCGATCTTCATGGCGCTGACCGGTCTCGGCCTCGGCATGATGATGCAGAACCTGGTCCTCGCCACCCAGAACCAGGTGGCCCCCGAGGACCTCGGCTCCGCCAGCTCCGTCGTCACCTTCTTCCGCTCGCTCGGCGGTGCCGTGGGCGTCTCGGCGCTCGGCGCGGTCATGGCCAACCGGGTCACCCACTACGTCAAGGACGGCCTGGCCGAGCTCGGGCCGAAGGCCGCCGCAATGGGCCACGGCGGCACCGGCGGGGGCGGGATCCCCGACCTCGACAAGCTGCCCGCGCCGTTCCGCACGGTCGTCGAGTCCGCGTACGGGCACGGCGTCGGCGACGTCTTCCTCTACGCCGCCCCGTTCGCCCTGCTCGCCCTGGTGCTGGTGGTCTTCATCAAGGAGGTCGCCCTGAAGTCGAGGCCGGCCGCCCACACCCCGGCCGCCGAGGGCTCCACGGCCGTCCCGGCCCAGTCCCAGGCCGGGGCCGGTACGGCAGCGGCGGAGGCCGCGGCCCGGCAGTAACCGCGAGAAGGAGGCGCGGACGGGGCATGACCGCCCCGTCCGCGCCTCCTTTCCCTTACCCCCTCACCGGGGGCGCAGGCCCGGGGCCCGGCCCCCGGCCTTGGCCTCGATCCCCGCGATCAGGACGTCGAGGGCCAGGCCGAAGTCCGCGTCCGGCGCCCGCCGGACCGTACCCCCGCAGCCGCTCAGCCCACAGCCGTTGAGGAACTGGGACACCGCCAGGTGGGCCCCCGTCCGGCCGGGGTCCACCAGGCCGGTGGCGTCCAGCAGCCGCTGGAGCGCGGCGTCGAAGGCCCGCGCGTGCGGGCCGATGTTCGGGTAGGCCACGCTCAGCGGTGCCACCCACGGATGCTCCGCCAGCAGTCGCCGGTACCCGCAGGCCAGGGCCCGCAGCCGGCCCGGCCAGGCCTCCCGCGGGGGTGGCCCGGCCGGGAGCCGCTGCTGGCCCAGCGCGCTGTCCAGGGCCAGTTCGAGCAGGTCGTGCTTGGTGTCCACGTACCAGTACAGGGACATCGCGGTGACCCCGAGTTCGGCGGCCAGGCGCCGCATGGAGAACCGGCCCAGGCCCTCCGCGTCGAGCAGGCGCACGGTGGCGGCCGTGATCCTGTCCCGGTCCAGTCCCGATGGTGCCTCGCTGCGGCGTCTGGCGGGTGCGGCGGGCCTGACGGCCAGCCACACACTGGTCCTGGTCCCGCCCGGATCGGCCTCGGTCGCCATGGAGGCACCCTCCTCGCCACAAGGGGATCAGCCCGGAATGCCCGGTCCGCCCTCTTGATGCTAGGGGGTTGGCCGTCCGTGGAGGCGGGATCAGGACGAGCCGGTCGAGGGAGCCGTCAGGTCGTAGAAGGTGGCTCCGCCCACGGTGGTGGCCTTGAAGGCGCCCTTCACCCAGTCCTCGACGGCGCTGCCCGCGGCCCCGCCGGGACCGCCCCCGCGGCCCGCCTCCCCGTCACCGCGGGCGATGAACCAGTGGATCCTCCCGGCCTTCACGTACTCCTGGAACCGCTCCAGGGTCGGGGAGGGGTCGCTGCCGTTGAAGCCGCCGATCGCCATCACCGGGGCGCCCGAGGCCAGCTGGTAGCTCGCCGCGTTCTGCGAACCGATGGCCGCCGCCGCCCAGGTGTAGCGGGAGGCGTCGGCGCGCAGCGCGGCCGTGGCCGCCGCACCGACCCGGGTCCCGCCGAGCAGCCCACCGGGACCGCCCTGGCCGCCGCCCCGGCCGCCGCGGCCGGCGCCGGGTCCCTCGGGGCCGACGAGCGCGCCGGGTCCGCCCGGCATCCCCGCGGCGCCCGGGCTCCGGCCCGGCATCCCCTGCGGCGGGGCCTCCCCGCCCGGGGCGAACCGGCCCGGCATGCCGCCGGGTCCCCGCATCCCGCCGGGGCCGCCCCGGCCGCCCGCCACCGCCGGACCGGCGGTGACGATGGAGCCCGTGTGGCCGGTGCCCACGGTGGTCAGGCAGTACGCGAACGGTCCCGCGAGCGCCGCCAGGAGCCCGACGGCCGCGGCCCCGAGCAGCGCGCGGCGCCCCAGCCGGGCCGCGAACGGCAGCGCGACGGCCGCCCCGACCCCCGCGACCAGCACCGTCCAGCGCAGCCACGGCAGGTACCCGGCGGAGCGGCCGAGCAGGACGAAGGCCCACCACGCCGTCAGCGCGAGGGTCCCGGAGAGGGCGAGGGCGGCGGGGCGGCCGCCCCGCTCCTCCCACAGCACGGCCACGCCCATGCCGACCAGTGCCGCCACGAAGGGGGCGAGGGCGACGGTGTAGTACTCGTGGAAGATGCCCTGCATCCAGCTGAAGACCACGGCCGTGATCAGCAGGCAGCCGCCCCAGGCGAGGAAGGCCGCGCGGGCCATGCCCTCCAGCGTGTCCGTGGTCCGGGAGGCCCGCCAGGTGACGACCAGCCCGGCCACCAGCAGCACCAGGGCCGCGGGCAGCAGCCAGGAGATCTGGCCACCGACACTGCCCGAGAAGAGCCGGCCGATCCCGGTCTCCCCCCAGCCGCCGCCACCGGGACCGCCGGGGCCGCCCGCGCCCCCTCCGCCCCCTCCGCCGACGCTGCCCGTCTCGTTGCCGCTGATCCGGCCGAGGCCGTTGTAGCCGAAGGTCAGCTCCAGGAAGGAGTTGTGCTGCGAGCCGCCGATGTACGGGCGGGAGCCGGCGGGCCACCACTGGACCACGGCCACCCACCAGCCGCCCGCCACCAGCGCGGCCAGCCCGGCCAGCAGCAGCTGCCCCAGCCGCCGGCGCAGCCGCGTCGGCGCGCAGACGGCGTAGAGGACCGCCAGCGGCGGCAGGATCACGAACGCCTGGAGGGTCTTGGTCAGGAAGCCGAGGCCGACCGCGACCCCCGCCCAGACCAGCCACCGGGTGTGCGCCCCTTCGAGGGCGCGCAGCACGCAGTACACGGTGACGGTCAGCAGCAGGGTGAGCAGCGCGTCGGGGTTGTTGAAGCGGAACATCAGCGCGGCCACGGGGGTCAGCGCGAAGGCGGTGCCGCTCAGCAGGGCCGCCGCCGGGCCGAACTGGCGGCGCACGGCCGCGTACAGCACGGCGGTGGTCGCGACGCCCATCAGGGCCTGCGGGACCAGGATCTGCCAGGCGCCGAGCCCGAAGAGCCGGACCGACAGCGCCATCGGCCACAGGGCGGCCGGGGGCTTGTCGACGGTGATGGAGTTGGCGGCGTCGGAGGAGCCGAAGAAGAAGGCCTTCCAGCTCTCGGAGCCCGCCTGTACGGCGGCGGAGTAGAAGGAGTTGGCGTAGCCGGAGGCGCTCAGGTTCCAGAGCAGGAGCACCGTGGTGGCCAGCAGCAGGGCGGCGTACGCCGGGCGTTCCCAGCGCGGCCGGGTGGCCGCGCCGTGCGCGGTGGCGGGAACGGGGGCGGCGGGTGGGAAGAGCGGCAGCGCTGCCGTGGTCACGGACCCTCCTCGGTCGTGGTGGGGATGGTGGGGGTGCCCTCGCGCGGTTCCGGGAAGACCCAGGCGCGGAACAGCAGGAACCGGAGCACGGTGGCGGCGAGGTTGGCGGTGATCAGCACGGCCAGCTCGGTGCCGTGGGCCGGCTCCGCGGTGGCCGCTCCGAGGGCCGCGAGGGACCCGCTGGTCAGGGCCAGCCCGATGGCGAACACCACGAGGCCCTGGGCCTGGTGACGCACCGCACGGGCCCGCCCGCGCACCCCGAAGGTCAGCCGGCGGTTGGCGGCCGTGTTGGCGACGGCGCACAGCAGCAGCGCGGCCGCGTTGGCCGCCTGCGGTCCGGCCGCTTCCCGCAGCGCGGAGTAGAGCAGCAGGTAGAGCAGGGTGCTCAGCACGCCGACGGCGCAGAACCCGAGCAGCTGCCGGGCCAGTCCCCGCGGCACCCCCGGCAGGGCGCCGCGGTCGCGCGGGTCGTCCCCGAAGGGCCGGGCGAGCCGGTCGAGGGGCAGCGCCCCGACGGCCAGCGCCCGCCCCACCCGCCAGACCCCCTTGAGGTCCTCGGCGGCGGTGCGGACGAGGTGGACGCTGGAGTCGGGGTCGTCGACCCAGTCCACCGGCACCTCGTGGATCCGCAGCCCGGCCCGTTCGGCGAGCACCAGCAGCTCGGTGTCGAAGAACCAGCCGGAGTCCTCCACCAGCGGCAGCAGCCGCTCGGCCACCTCGCGCCGGATGGCCTTGAACCCGCACTGGGCGTCGCTGAAGCGGGCGGCGAGGGAGGAGCGCAGCAGCAGGTTGTAGGCCCGGGAGACGAACTCCCGTTTCGCTCCGCGCACCACCCGCGAGGAGCGGGCCAGCCGGGTGCCGATGGCCAGGTCGGAGTGGCCGGAGATCAGCGGGGCCACCAGCGGCAGCACCGCGTTCAGGTCCGTGGAGAGGTCCACGTCCATGTACGCGAGGACGGGCGCCTCCGACCGGCTCCACACGGTGCGCAGGGCCCGGCCGCGGCCCTTCTCCTCCAGCCGCGTGCTGCGGACCTCGGCGAGGCCGCGGACGAGGTCCGCGGCGACCTCGGGGGTGCGGTCGGTGCTCGCGTTGTCGGCGACGGTGATGCGGAAGGGGTAGGGGAAGGTGCGGGTGAGGTGGGCGTGCAGCCTGCGCACGCACGGGCCGAGGTCCTCCTCCTCGTTGAAGACCGGGATCACCACGTCGAGTACGGGCACACCGGGCCGGAGCGCGAGGGGCGCCCGGGCCGGCAGGGCCCCTGGAGAGGCGTCGGTTGACATGTTCCGACCCTCGCGGGGGGCGCTGTCACCGCTGTGTGGTGAGCCTGTGGCCCGTCTGTGAGTCCCCGGCCGGGCCGGGGGCGAGGGGCAGCGCGACCTCGAAGGCCGTGCGGCCGGGCGCGCTGTGCACCTCGACCCGCCCGCCGTGCGCCGAGACGACGGCCTGCACGATGGCCAGGCCCAGGCCGGTGGAGCCGGCGGAGCGGGAGCGGGAGGCGTCGCCCCGGGCGAAGCGCTCGAAGACGTGGGGCAGGAGCTCGGGCGGGATGCCGGGGCCGTCGTCCTCGACGCGGAGCCGGACGGCGGATGTTTCACGTGAAACACGGGCCGTGACGGTGGTGCCGGGCGGGGTGTGGGTGCGGGCGTTGGCCAGGAGGTTGACCAGGATCTGCTGGATCCGGGCCGCGTCGGCCCGTACGGGCGCGGGCTCGTCGGGCAGGGCCAGATGCCAGTGGTGGTCGGGGCCGGCGGCCCGCGCGTCGCTGACGGCGTCCACGACGAGGGGGGCCAGGTCGGTGTCGGCGGTGGACAGCGGGCGGCCCGCGTCGAGGCGGGCGAGCAGCAGGAGGTCCTCGACCAGACCGGTCATCCGGGTGGCCTCGGACTCGATCCGGCCCAGTGCGTGCCGGGTGTCGGGGCCCGGCTCCTCGCGTCCCCGGCGGGTCAGTTCGGCGTATCCCCGGATGGAGGCCAGCGGGGTGCGCAGCTCGTGGCTGGCGTCGGCGACGAACTGGCGGACCCGCATCTCGCTCTGCTGGCGGGCGGTGAGCGCGGAGGAGACGTGGCCCAGCATCCGGTTGAGGGCGGCGCCGACCTGGCCGACCTCGGTGCGGGGGTCCGCCTCGGCGTCGGGCACCCGCTCGTGCAGGTCGGGTTCGCCGCTGTGCAGGGGGAGTTCGGAGACCCGGGTGGCGGTGGCGGCGACCCGGCGCAGCGGGCGCAGGGCGACGCCGATCAGGGCCTGTCCGGCGAGGGAGGCGGCGATCAGCCCGGCCAGGGTGACGGAGACCTCGACCCCGACGAGGGTGCCGACCGTACGGTCGACGTCGCGGAGCGGGATGGCGAGGACCAGGCTGCCGTCGGCGGCGCTGCGCACCCGGTAGCCGCCGAGGCCCGGGAGTTCCGCCTGCACCGGCCCGGGACGGCCGTGCGCGGCCCGGCGGGCGGCGGCCAGGAGGGCCTGGGACTGGGTCTCGCCGAGGGGGCGGACGTGATCGAGCGGGGATCCGTCACCGGAGGAGCTGAGCCCGGAGGCGAGGACCTTGCCGTCGGGACCGAGGCGGATCCCCGCGGTGCCGTTCGGGTTGCCCGGGGCCAGGACGAAGCCGAGGCTGTTCTCCCGGGCGGCCTTCCCGGCGCCGGGGCCGCGGAAGGCCATGTCGAGGGAGACGTTCAGCTGCTCGTCGAGCCGGTCGACCAGGTACGAGCGCAGCGCGAGGGTGGTGACGGCGCCGATGGCCGCCCCCACGACGGCGATCAGCGCCACCGCCGAGACGACGAGCCGGGTCCGCAGGGACCAGCGGCGGCGGAGCAGGGCCGGGCGCAGGGCCACTACTCGGCCGGCTTGATCAGGTAGCCGGCGCCGCGGCGGGTGTGGATCATCGGGGGCAGTCCGGTGCCGCCCTCCAGCTTCCGGCGCAGGTAGGAGATGTAGAGCTCGACGACGTTGGCCTGGCCGCCGAAGTCGTAGGACCAGACCCGGTCCAGGATCTGGGCCTTGCTGAGCACCCGGCGCGGGTTGCGCATCAGGTAGCGCAGCAGCTCGAACTCGGTGGCGGTGAGGTGGACCTCCTGGCCTCCGCGCACCACCTCGTGGCTGTCCTCGTCGAGGCTCAGGTCCCCGACGGTCAGGACCGAACCGCCCCGGGCCGCCTGGGCGGCGCCGGAGCGGCGGACCAGGCCGCGCAGCCGGGCGACGACCTCCTCCAGGCTGAACGGCTTGGTGACGTAGTCGTCGCCGCCCGCCGTGAGACCGGCGATCCGGTCCTCGACGGAGTCCTTGGCGGTCAGGAACAGCACCGGGACCTGCGGGATCTCGCGGCGCAGCCGGCCGAGGACGGCCAGCCCGTCCATGTCGGGGAGCATGATGTCGAGGACCACCACATCGGGGCGGAACTCCCGCGCGGCCCGTACCGCGCCCGCCCCGTCGCCGGCGCTGCGGACCTCGCAGCCCTCGTAGCGCAGGGCCATGGACAGCAGCTCGGAGAGCGAGGCCTCGTCGTCGACGACGAGGACCCGGCAGGGGCCGCCGTCGGGCCGCACCAGGGCCGTCGGAGTGGTGGTGGACGTGGACGCGTGGGAGGTGGTCGTCGCAGTCATGGCTTCACGCTGGCCGCCGCCTCTGAGAGCGTTCTTGCCCCTTCCTGTGAATCTCCTGAGAAACGCCGCTCAGGAAACGGGGGCCGGTTCGAGCCCGAACAGGCGGGCGCCGTTGTCGTGGCAGACGGCCCTCAGCCAGTCGTCGCCGAGGCCCAGGCGTTCGAGGGCCCGGAGCTGGTGCTCGTAGGGGTAGGGGATGTTCGGGAAGTCGGTGCCCAGCAGGATCCGGTCCCCGAGGTCCGCGAGCCGGCCGAGGTCCGCGGGCGGGAAGCCGCTGAGCCGCTCGGAGAAGTCGGTGAAGACCATCGTGGTGTCGAGGAGGACCCCGGGGTGGCGGTCGGCCAGGTCGAGGAAGTCGGCGTACTCGGGCATGCCCATGTGGGCGATGATCAGCCGCAGGCCGGGCGTGCGCTCCAGCAGCCGGCCCACGGGCCCCGGACCGGTGTACTTGCCCGCCACGGGGCCGGAACCGCAGTGGATCACGGTCGGGATCCCGGCCTCGGCCAGCAGCCCCCACACCGCGTCCAGCCGCTCGTCGTTCGGGTCGTACCCGCCGACCTGGAGGTGCGCCTTCAAGACGCGGGCCCCGCCCTCCACGGCCCGGCGGACGTACGCGGCCGCGTCCTCCTCGGGGAAGAAGGTGGCGGTGTGCAGGCAGTCGGGGGTGCGGGCGGCGAAGTCCGCGGCCCAGGAGTTGAGCCAGGCGGCCATCGCGGGCTTGTGCGGGTAGAGCATGGAGGTGAAGGCCCGGACCCCGAACTCCCGCAGCAGCGCGACCCGCTGCTCCTCCTCGTGCCGGTAGGTGATGGGCCACGGGACGCCGGTGAGCGGGCCGAACCCGTCGAAGTAGTCCCAGACCTTGGCCAGGACCCGCTCGGGCATGAAGTGCGTGTGCACGTCGACCAGTCCGGGCAGCCCGAGCCGCTCGCGGAAGGCGCGGAGCGTCTCAGTCGTTGCGGGCAAAGCCGTGGCTCCGCTCTACGGTCGCGACGTGCAGGGTGTAGCTCTCGTACCAGTGGGCGCGGCCCTGCTTCATCGCCGCCTGGTGCTCCATGTCCTCCCGCCACACGCCCAGGGACTCGTGGTCGCGGAAGTAGGCGACGGTGATCCCGAGGCCTCCGGGGGTGCGCGCGGACTCGTAGCCCAGGAAGCCGGGGTTCTCGGCGACGAGCTCGTTCATCCGGGCGTTGGTCTCGGGGTATCCGCTCTCGTCGGGGGTGCGGACATTGCTGAATACGGCCATCACATAAGGCGGTTCGAACGCCTGAACGGGCTGGATGCTCATGCCCTCCACCCTCGGCGGACGGCCCCCGGCATGTCCACCGCAAACGGCTCCGGAAGGCCAAAGGGATCCAAGTTTTGACCTTGCCCGTCTCGCCTTGCCCGGCGGACGGTTCCCCCGTCAGAACAGGCCGTCCTGCCCGGCCGGGGGCCCCACCGGCGGGATGTCCGCGAGCGGAACGTCGGTGACCGCCCCCTCGGGCGCCGCGGCCAGTTCCCAGCCGGCCAGCAGCCGGGTGTCCAGCACGAGCCCGTCGGCGAAGTGCAGGTCCGGCCCGGCGGCGCCCACGAGCCGGCCCGCGACGGTCCCGCCGGGCACCAGTTCCGTGACCACCCGGGCCGGATCGGGCAGCCCGGCCGGCCAGAACACCCCGGCGTGGTCGGTGACCTCGCAGCCCACCCGTTCCAGCGAATCCGGCCACCCGGGCAGCGCGGCGGCGCGGGCGTGCAGTTCGGCGACCTCCCGGGCCCGCTCGGGCCCGGCCGGCAGCCGCCCCCGTACGGCGCGCTTGCGGGCGTACGCGATCCGGTCGGGCACCCCCAGGGCGGCGCGCAGCAGTTCCTCGGTCCGGCGCGCGGCCATCAGCGGCCCGCGCCCCAGCCAGGCCCAGGTGACCGCCCCCTGCTCCAGCAGCCGGACCGCCCCGCGCTCCTCTGCGGTGATGCCGACCTTGACCATCCCGGGCCCGAACCAGGCGAGGTACACCCGGTACGTGCGCGGATCGGCGGCGTTGGTGTCGGCGGCCACCGAGAAGGACCGGTCGAGACGGGCGCACTCGGGGCACTGGGCCGATCCCGTCCGCCCGGGTACGGTCCGGGCCGCCGGGCACGGGGTCCGCCTGCCGGCCCGCCGCACCCCCGGACAGCGGCGCTCGCCCCGCGCCCCGAAGGCCAGGGGCCGCCCGTACCCGAGGGCACTGGTGCGCTCCCGGCCGGCCGGGTCGCACCAGCCGATGGCGGGGCCGTCGGCGCTCCACCGGATCCCCGTGCACCGCCAGGTCACAGGGGGAGGGACCGCTCGAAGAAGGTCTCCAGCACCACGGTGGCCTGGGTGCCGCTGACCCCGTCGATGGCGTAGAGGCGGCGCAGGACGTCCTGCAGCTGCCCGGTCGTGGCGGTGCGCACCTTGACCAGGACGGACGCGCTGCCCGCGATGATGTGCGCCTCCTGGATCTCGGCGATGGCCTCGAAGGCCTCGCGGGAGTCCCCCATCCAGGCGCGGGAGTCGACCATGACGTAGGCGAGCACCCCGCTGCCGACCGCGGCCGGGTCCACCTCGACGGTCGTGCGCAGGATGACCCCGCGCTCGCGCAGTTTGCGCACCCGCTCGTGGGTGGCGCCGGCCGAGAGTCCGACGGCCGCGCCGAGGGCGGCGTAGGACTGGCCGGCGTCCTCCTGGAGGCGCCGGACGAGTGCCCGGTCGATGTCGTCCACGCGCTGTTCCTCCCCTGGGACCCGCAGCTCTTGCGAAGACGGTACCTGATCCTGCAATCTCACGATCACGCCGAACAAAATTCGGCCGACTACTCCACTGGGGGAACCATGTCAGGCATTGCCGACCTCGCCTTGTACGAAATCCTGGATGAACGTTTCCGTACCGGCCGCTGCGCCAACGGCGACCTGCGCCTGGAGCGGCTCCACGACGACTGCCGCTGGGCCGAGGGTCCGCTGTACCTCCCGGCCTGGCGCCAGCTGGTGTGGAGCGACATCCCCAACGACCGGATGCTGCGCTGGGACGAGGCCACCGGCGCGGTCTCCGTCTTCCGCTCCGCGGCCGGGCACTCCAACGGCAACACCCTGGACCGGGAAGGCCGCCTGATCACCTGTGAGCAGGGCAACCGGCGCGTCACCCGCACCGAGCCCGACGGCCGGATCACCGTCATCGCCGACCGCTACGACGGCAAGCGGCTCAACAGCCCGAACGACGCGGTGGTCCGCTCGGACGGCTCGGTCTGGTTCTCCGACCCCGACTTCGGCATCACCAACGACTACGAGGGCCGGCGCGCGCCGAGCGAGATCGGCGCCTGCAACCTCTACCGCGCCGACCCGGCCACCGGCGAGGTCCGGCTCGTCGCGGACGGCTTCCTCGGCCCGAACGGCCTGGTCTTCTCCCCCGACGAGAGCGAGCTGTACGCGGCCGACACCCGTGCGGGCCACATCCGCGCCTTCAAGGTCGGCGACGACGGCACCCTCGGCGGGGACCGGGTCTTCACGGCCTGCCCGTCGGTGGACAACATCCGCTTCGACGACGAAGGCCGGCTCTGGGCGGCCGCGATGGAATCGGGGGTGCACTGCTACGCGGCGGACGGCGACCTGATCGGCCGCCTGCGCGTCCCGGAGCCCGTCTCGAACATCGCCTTCGGCGGCCCGAAGAACAACCGCCTCTTCATCACCGCCACCACCTCGCTCTACTCCCTGGTGATGTCGGTGACGGGCCTGCCCCGCGTCCTGCCCGCCCGGCCGTAGACGAGCGGGGGCCGCCCGTCACCCGGACGGCCCCCGACCACCGCCCGACGGGACCTAGCGGGCCACGAACTGCGTCAGGATCGCCTGGACCTCGTAGATGTCCACGCCCTTGGTGAAGGTCTTCTCGATCGGCGTCGCACTGCCCGATATCCAGATCTTCAGCTCGGCGTCCAGATCGAAGTGCCCGGCCGTCTCGACGGAGAAGTGCGTGATGCTCCGGTACGGGATCGAGTGGTACTCCACCTTCTTGCCGGTGAGGCCCTGCTTGTCGACCAGCACCAGGCGCCGGTCGGTGAACAGGATCGTGTCCCGGATCAACAGGTACGCGGCGTGCACCTGCTCCCCGTGACCCATCAGCCGGGCGTAGTCCCGCTGCGCCGAGGCGGGATCGATGTGGTGGGCATTCCCGAACAGACCCATGGAGTCCCCCTTCAAAGGTTCAAAAGACCATCCGACCGCGAAGGCTATCCACGCGGACGTGAGGACAACGCAAGAGGCCCCCCGGTGAACCGGGGGGCCTCTTCGGCTGTGCACTCGGCAGGATTCGAACCTGCAACCTTCTGATCCGTAGTCAGATGCTCTATCCGTTAAGCTACGAGTGCTTGGCTTCCCGGTGTTTTCCGCCCGGTTGGCCTTGCGAGAACAACAATACATGGACCTCGCCGGGACGCGAAATCCATTAGCCTCATGGCTTCTGACCTGCGGAAACGCCCCGGAAGAAGATCGTCTACCTGGATCCGCGGCCACCCTGGAGCCCGCCGGGTTACCCACCGGAGGCCATCCGAAACCCCTGAACCCGCGAGCCCGGCGGTACGGGCCCCGCGTCCGACCCCTGAACGCACCGAAGCCCCGGTCCGTGAGGACCGGGGCTTCGTGAGTGCGGAGGCGGAGGGATTTGAACCCTCGATGGGGTGTAAGCCCCAAACCGCATTAGCAGTGCGGCGCCATAGACCGGACTAGGCGACGCCTCCAGCACACCCTCGCGTACGAAGGTGCGTGCAGATGATGACACAGCCGCGGGGCCGGTCACCAATCCGCTCCCACGGTACAAGGCGCCGGGCCCGCAGGGCAAAGCCTTAAGACACGGAACGTCGGAGCGGGCGCGTCGTTGGTGAGGCGTACGACGTACGGACGACCTGGAGTGCCCCATGCTGCGTCTCGCCGCCTTCGCCGTCACCTCCGCCCTGGCCGCCGCGGCCGCCGGCCCGCTGCCACCGCTGCCCCTCGGACGGCTGCTGGCGTCCCCCGACCGCCTCACCGTCGCCGTGTCCGACACCGGCAACCGCCGGATCGACGGCGAGTACCGGCTGGAGTGCCGCCCGGTCGGCGGCGACCACCCCGAGGCCAAGGAGGCCTGCGACCGCCTGGAGCAGCTCGCCCGGGAGGGCAAGGACCCCTTCGCCGCCGAACCCAAGCGCCGGATGTGCACCTTCCAGGACGGCGGGCCCGCCAAGGCCCGCATCACGGGAACGTGGCACGGACGGAAGGTGGACAGCACGTTCCACCGGAAGAACGGATGCGACATCGCCCGTTGGAACGACCTGGAACCTGTGCTTCCGAGTGCGCGTTCCTGACCTGGGAGGATGCGGCGGATGCGCGGTTTCCCCCGTACATCCGCCACCTCGCCGCGGGACGGTGCCCTTAGACTCCTCCCGTGACATGCCGGTAGTCGTGGTCAGGGAGGAAGCTCGTCGTGAGCAGCAGGCCATCCCGAGGCGCTGCTCGCCTCGCAGCAATACTCGACGCGCTTCCGGACGCGCTGTTGCTCGTCAACGCCAACGGCACGGTCGTCAACGCGAATTCGATCGCCCTTGAGGTCATGGAGAGCCCCGGCACGGGTCTCGTCGGCCGCGGGGTGCTCGACCTCCTGCCCGAGTTCGACTCCAAACTCATCCCCGGTTCGATGCGCCGTCCCGGTGACGACGAGGACGGCCGCGCCAAGCCCAAGCGGATGACCGCGCGCCGCACCGACGGCAGCGAGTTCCCCGTCGAGGTCACCAGCGCCCACCTCGACGGCCGTGACGCCTACCGCGAGCCCCAGCCCGCCTACACCGGCGACGAACTGCTGATGCTCGTCGTACGGGACCTCTCCGAGACCGTGGACACCGAGGCCGAGCTGGCCCGGTCCCAGCGGCAGACCGAGATGATCCTGCGCGCCGCCGCCGAAGGCGTCGTGGGCACGGACACCGACGGCCGGGTCGTCCTCGTCAACCCCGCCGCCGCGCAGATCCTCGGGTACCGCGCCACCGACCTCGGCAACCGCGAGCTGCACGGGCTGATCCAGCACTCGCGCGCCGACGGCTCCCCCTTCCCCTTCGACGAGTCCCCGCTCGCCGACACCCTGCGCAGCGGGCGCAAGCACCGGGTCCGCGGCCAGGTGCTGTGGAACAAGGCGGGCCAGCCCGTCGCCGTCGACCTGACCACCTCGCCCGTGCGGGACGGGGAGCTGCTCGTCGGCGCCGTCATGACCTTCACCGACCGGCGCCCCTACGACGCCCTCGCCGCGCGCCACGCCCAGCTGACCGCCGTCCTCGGCGAGTCGCTGCGCGGCCCGCTGGAGGAGCTGCGTGGGGAGCTGGCCACCCTGGCCGCGGACGACGCGGGGCAGCTGTGGCCCGAGGCCAACCAGCTGCTGCACCATCTGGCCGCCGGCTACTCGCGGATGACCACCCTGGTGGACAACGTGCTCGGCTACCAGCGGCTGGACGCGGGCAGCGACAAGCTCAAGAAGAAGAACGTTCTGATCAACACGGTCGTCGCGGCCGGGATCGACGGGGCCGTCGAGCTGATCGGCCCCGGGCGGGCGCAGTTCGCCGTCCACGCGCCGACCATCGAGGCCGAGGTGGACGCGCAGCGGATCTCGACCGCGCTCGCCCACCTGGTCGCGGACGTCGCGGGCGTGGACGCCACCGGCAAGACCCCCCAGGGCAGCGGCTACATGGACTCCACGATCGTGGTGGCCGCCGCGCAGCGCGGTGACGTCGTACGGATCGAGGTGCGCGGCCCCTACGAGGGCGGCGACCCCGTGCACGAGCCGATCGTGCGGGGCATCGTCGCCGCGCACGGCGGGGTCCTGCAGACGGTGGAGGTGCCGGGCGCGCCCGGCGGGGCGTTCGTGCTGGAGCTGCCGCTGGGTTCGGGAGCCGGGACGGTCACCCTGCCGGAGCCGGAGCCGGAGCCGGACGCGGCCGACGGCGAAGAGGCCCCCGGGGAGGGCGGACCGGGCCGGACCGGTGGCCCCGGCGCTCCCGGTGGCCCCGGCGCTCCCGCCGGACGGCGGGCCCGGCGCGGGGTGGACGCCTTCCTGGAGGACGAAGGCGACCGGGAGCAGGCCTCCGGGGCCCGCGAGGGCGGTGGCGCGCTGGCGCTGCCGTCCGGACGGCGCCGCGCCGACGGCAGCCCCGCCGAGGCCCCCTCGGGCCCCGCGGAACTCGCGCAGTCCCCGGTGAACCCCGCCGGGCTGGGCACCGGGCGCCGCCGGGGCCGTGACGGCGACGGCAGCGAAGGCCCCGGCGGGCTCGAACTGCCGGGCGCCGGGCGCCCCGTACCCCCGCAGGGCACCGCCATGCCGGCGCTGCCGCCCGTACCGGCGGTGCCGTCGGTTCCGGTGACCGAGCACCCCGCCGGACGCCGCCGGGCGCTGGGGGCCGCCGCCGCGCCGTCGCGGCCCGGCTCCGGTCCGGTACCGGCCTCCGGGCTCGGGGCTCCCGTCGCGCAGCGGCCGATCGCGCCCGAGGGCGGCTTCGCGCTGCCCGCGGGTCCGGCTCCGGCCGGTCCTCCCCCCGCTGCTTCCGCTTCCGCCCCCGCCCCCGCGTCCCCCGTTTCCGGGGAGGCCGACGGGGACTCCGACGGGCCGGGCGGGCGCCGGGGCCGACGGGTGCTCGCCGCGCCCGGCGGCAGCGAGCCGCAGACCCCCGCCGCCACCGCGGACGAGGGGGAGTCCGTACCTCCGACCGGGCGTCGGCGTGCGCTGCCCGCGACCCCCGCGTGGCCCGTTCCGGCGGCCCGGACCGCCCCCGAGGACACCGACGGCGCCGGCCGGGCCGCGGCCGTGCCCGCCGCACGGCAGGCCACGGACGCCCCGGCGGGCGCGGGGCAGCCGATCAGCGTGCGCGCGCTCGGCACCCTGGGCCAGGGCATCTCCGTGGACCCCTCCGCCGCGGGCCCCGGCGGGTCCGGGTCCGGCCGTCGGCGCCGGCTCTCCGAACCGGCCCCCCAGGGGCGCGCCTTCGCCATAGGGGCCCCCGAGGCGGGCTCCGCCGAGGGTCCCGAGCCGCTGGACGGGCCCGGTGGCGCCGTCGAGGTGGTCAACCGTCCCGTTCCGCTTCCGGTGGACGACGAGCTGCCGCCCGAGCCGCTGGACAACCCGCGCCGGCTGCTGGTGTGGCCCGCGCCGGACGCCCAGACGCAGCAGGCGCTCAGCGACGGCGGCTACCGCCCGGTGATCGTGCACTCCCGCGAGGAAGTGGACGCGCAGATCGCGGCGTTCCCCGCCGCGCTGTTCGTCGACCCGCTGACCGGGCCGATCACCCGGACCGCCCTGCAGTCCCTGCGCCAGGCCGCGGCGGCCGCCGAGGTGCCCGTACTGGTGACGGCCGGGCTGGGACATGCCACGCGGGAGGCCGCGTACGGCGCCGATCCGGCGGTGCTGCTGAAGGCGCTCGCGCCCCGCGACAGCGAGCAGCACCCTTCCCGGGTGCTGCTCATCGAGGAGCACGAGGAGATCGCGACCGCGCTGACCGCCGCGCTGGAGCGGCGGGGCCTACAGGTCGCACGGGCCGGCGCGGACACCGACGCGGTGGAGCTGGCGACCCGGATGCGGCCCAACCTGGTGGTCATGGACCTGATGCAGGTGCGGCGGCGGCGGGCCGGGATCGTGGACTGGCTGCGTGCCAACGGGATGCTGAACCGCACCCCGCTGGTCGTCTACACGGCCACCGGGATCGAGCCGGCGCAACTGCCGCGGCTGGCCTCCGGCGAGAGCGTGCTGTTCCTCGCCGAGCGGGCCACGACGGCCGACGTGCAGGGCCGCATCGTGGACCTGCTGGCCAAGATCGGGACCAACTAGTCATCCTGGCCCGATGGCCATCACCAACACGTCCGAGCAGACCGTCCCCGCCGACAACGGAGAGGTGAACCTGCTCATCGCGCGGCAGGTGGAGCCCGGTCACGAGGAGACCTTCGAGGCCTGGGCCCACGGGATCCTGGAGACCGCCGCCGGTTTCCCGGACCACCTCGGGTACGGGCTCTTCCGGCCGACGACGCAGGGCGGGCCCTGGTTCCTGGTGCACCGCTTCCGCAACCAGGCGGCGTTCCAGCGCTGGCAGGACTCCCCGGAGCGGGCGCAGTGGTTCGCGAACTGCCTCGGCCACCACCACACCGAGATAGCCCGGCGCGAGCTGCAGGGCATGGAGACCTGGTTCGCCAAGCCGGGTACGACCCGGCCCGCGCCGCCGCGCTGGAAGATGGCGATCAGCTCGGGGCTGGCCATCTTCCCGATCTCGCTCGCGGGCAACGCGGTGCTCGGGCCGTACCTGGTGGACGTGAACTTCGTGCTGCGGACCGCCGCCTTCGCGGTGGTCTTCAGCACCCTGATGACCTACGCGGCCATGCCCGCGGTCAGCAGGCTGCTGCGGCCCTGGCTGACCCGCGGCTGATCAGGCCAGGGTGGTGACGTCGAGCTCGCCGTCGGCGTACTGCTTGCGGATCACCTTCTTGTCGAACTTGCCGACGCTCGTCTTCGGTACCGCCTCCACGACCGTCCAGCGCTCCGGGAGCTGCCACTTGGCGATCGACCCGGAGAGGAAGGCGCGCAGTTCCGCGTAGTCCACCGTGGCTCCCTCCTTGAGGACCACCGTGGCCAGCGGGCGCTCGCCCCACTTGTCGTCCGGGACGGCGACGACGGCGGCCTCGGCCACCTCGGGGTGCGCCATCAGCGCGTTCTCCAGCTCCACGCTGGAGATCCACTCGCCGCCGGACTTGATGACGTCCTTGGCCCGGTCGGTCAGGGTGAGGTAGCCGTCGGGGCTGATCACGCCGACGTCCCCGGTCTTGAGCCAGCCGTCGGCGCTGAACTTGTCCTGCGGGCGCAGGGGTTCCCCGTCCGCTCCGCCGTAGTAGGCGCCGGCGATCCAGGTGCCGCGCACCTCCAGCTCGCCCGCGGACTCCCCGTCCCAGGGCAGGCGGTCGCCGCCGGGCCCGATGAGGCGGGCCTCCACGCCCGCCGGGAAGCGGCCCTGGGTGACCCGGTACGGCCACTCCTCCTCGGCGCTCAGCCCGGCCGGCGGGTGCGCCATGGTGCCCAGCGGGGAGGTCTCGGTCATGCCCCACGCGTGGCAGAGCCGGACGCCGAGCTTGTCGTAGGCCTCCATCAGGGAGGGCGGACAGGCCGCGCCGCCGATGGTGACCTGCTTCATCGAGGTCAGGTCCCGCGGGTGGGCGGTGACCTCGGCGAGCAGACCCTGCCAGATGGTCGGGACGGCCGCGGCGTGCGTGGGCCTCTCGCGCTCGATCATCTCGGCGAGCGGGGCGGGCTGCAGGAACCGGTCCGGCATCAGCATGTTGATGCCGGTCATGAAGGTGGCGTGCGGCAGGCCCCAGGCGTTCACGTGGAACTGGGGGACCACGACGAGGCTGGTGTCCCGGTCGGTGAGGCCCATCGACTCGGCCATGTTGACCTGCATGGAGTGCAGGTAGATGGAGCGGTGGGAGTAGAGGACGCCCTTGGGCTCCCCGGTGGTGCCGGAGGTGTAGCACATGGCCGCGGCCTGGCGCTCGTCCAGCTCGGGCCAGTCGTAGTGGTCGGAGCGGCCCTCCAGGAGCTCCTCGTACTCGTGGACCCGTACGTCGAGTCCGTCGAGGACGGAGCGGTCGCCGATGCCCGCGACCACCACGTGCTCGACGGTCGGCAGGTGCGGCAGCAGGGGGGCCAGCAGCGGCAGCAGGGTGCCGTTGACGAGCACGACCCGGTCGGCGGCGTGGTTGACGATGAAGACCAGCTGCTCGGGCGGCAGCCGCAGGTTGAGCGTGTGCAGGACGGCGCCCATGGAGGGGATCGCGAAGTACGCCTCCACGTGCTCCGCGTTGTTCCACATGAGGGTCGCGACACGGTCTTCCTGCCGGACTCCGAGCTCGTCGCGGAGTGCGCCCGCGAGCCGGGTGGCGCGGACACCGATCTCGGCGAAGCTGCGGCGGTGCGGCTCGGCCTCCCCGGTCCAGGTCGTGACCTGGGACTTCCCGTGGATCGTCATCCCGTGCTGCAGTATGCGGGTGACGAGGAGTGGTACGTCCTGCATGGTGCTCAGCAAAGCGTCCTCCCGGTGAGCGCTGCGGCGCTGCGGCGGCTTTCGGATGCTGCCGATTCTGTGCACATACCGGTCGGCATGTCACTACCCGGGGGTACAAACAGCGGGGCGGATCACTGTCCGGGGCCGCGGGCCGGTCGGTGTTTCACGTGAAACAACGTCGGGTGTTTCACGTGAAACACCGACGGGCCGGGTGGGGCGGGGTCAGCGGACCGGGGTCAGTTCGGGGTCCTCGCGGAGTTTGACGAGCGCGCGGGAGACGGCGCTCTTGACGGTTCCGACCGAGACCCCGAGGAGCTCTGCGGTCTGCGCCTCGGTGAGGTCCTCGTAGTAGCGCAGGACGACCATGGCCCGCTGCCGGTCGGGCAGCCGGGTCACCGCGCGCCACATCGCGTCGCGCAGCGCCTGGGCCTCGGCGGGGTCGGCCGCCGGCGGCTCCTCGACCTCCGGGATCTCGTCGCAGACGAACTCGTCGACCTTGCGCTTGCGCCACTGCGAGGTCCGGGTGTTGACCAGGGCCCGCCGGACGTAGCCGTCCAGGGCCCGGTGGTCCTCGATGCGGTCCCAGGCGACGTAGGTCTTGGCGAGGGCCGTCTGGAGCAGGTCCTCGGCATCGCAGGGATTGGCGGTGAGGGACCGCGCCGTGCGCATCAGGACCGTGCCGCGCGTCCGGACGTACGCCGAGAACGACGGGTACGTCGTCGGGTTCGAGGCGAGTGTGCACACAGGCGTGGTCATGACTCCACGCTAGGAGCGGACGGCGCCTGTGGGATCGGCCGCAGGTGCCGAAGGCGGGTCCATCTCAGGTTGTAGGGCCGGGCCGCGGCCCACCTCCTGTAGGTGGAGGAGGCGGGCGCGGACCGGGACCGCGGTCAGACGTCGGCGCCCAGGATCAGCCCGGAGGTGGGCACCCCGGTCCCGGCCGTGACGAGCACGTGCCCGGCGCCGGCGACCTGGTTGACGGAGGTGCCGCGCAGCTGGCGGACGGCCTCGGCGATGCCGTTCATGCCGTGCAGGTACGCCTCCCCGAGCTGGCCGCCGTGGGTGTTGAGCGGGAGCGCGTCGGCGGCGACGAAGTCGGCGGCCTCGCCCGGTCCGCAGAAGCCGAACTCCTCCAGCTGCATGAGCACGAAGGGGGAGAAGTGGTCGTAGAGGACGGCCACGTCGATGTCCGCGGGGTGCAGGCCGCTGGTGCGCCACAGCTGGCGGGCGACCACGTCCATCTCCGGAAGCCCGGTGAGGTCGTCGCGGTAGAAGGAGGTCATCGCCTCCTGGCGGCGGCCGGCCCCCTGCGCGGCGGCGGTGATCACGGCGGGGCGCCGGCGCAGGTCCCGGGCCCGCTCGGTGGTGGTGACGACGAGGGCCTGGCCGCCGTCCGTCTCCTGGCAGCAGTCCAGGAGCCGCAGGGGCTCCACGATCCACCGGGAGGCGGCGTGGTCGGCGAGGGTGATGGGCTTGCCGTGGAAGTAGGCGGCGGGGTTGTTCGCCGCGTGCCGCCGCCCGGTGACCGCGACGTGGCCGAAGGCCTCGGGCGTCAGGTGGTACGCGTGCAGGTAGCGCTGGGCCGCCATGGCCACCCAGGAGGCCGGCGTGAGCAGGCCCCAGGGCAGGGCCCAGCCGAGGGCTGCGCCCTCCGCCGAGGGCTCGCGCTGCTGGACCCCGGAGCCGAAGCGGCGCCCGGAGCGCTCGTTGAAGGCGCGGTAGCAGACCACCACCTCGGCCACCCCCGTGGCGACGGCGAGGGCGGCCTGCTGGACGGTGGCGCAGGCCGCGCCGCCGCCGTAGTGGATGCGGGAGAAGAAGGAGAGGTCCCCGATGCCGGCCGCCTGGGCCACCGTGATCTCGGGGCTGGTGTCCATCGTGAAGGTGACCATGCCGTCGACGTCGGCGGGGGTGAGACCGGCGTCGTCGAGGGCGGCGTGGACCGCCTCGACCGCGAGCTTGAGCTCGCTGCGGCCCGAATCCTTGGAGAACTCGGTGGCGCCGATGCCGGCGATGGCCGCGCGGCCGCCTAGGTCGTCCCGGGTGCGGACGCTCATGCCCCGGCCCCCAGGGTGACGGTCACGGTGCCCGTGACGTGGTGGCCGATGCGGTTGGCGCCGACGACCCGGATCTCGACCGTGTCCCCGTCGAGGGCGCTGACGGTGCCGGTGAGGGTCATGGTGTCGCCGGGGTGGTTGGGGGCTCCCAGGCGGATGGCGACCTTGCGCAGGACGGCGTGCGGGCCGAGGTGGTCGGTGACGTAGCGGCCGACCAGGCCGTTGGTGGTCAGGATGTTCATGAAGATGTCCGGGGAGCCCTTCTCGCGGGCGAGTTCCGCGTCGTGGTGCACGTCCTGGTAGTCACGTGAGGCGATGGCGCCCGCGACGATCAGGGTGCGGGTGACCGGGATCTCCAGGGGCGGCAGTGCGTCGCCGACGTTCATGCGCTCTCCTCCTGCGTCGCGGCGAGGGTGTCGCCCAGCTCGGCCAGCAGTGCGCTGCCGCAGCCCAGATAGGCGTCCAGCTGGCGCCCCCACAGGAAGTGCCGGTGGACGGGGTGGTCCAGGTCGGCGCCCATGCCGCCGTGCAGGTGCTGGCCGGTGTGGACGACCCGCTTGCCCGCTTCCGAGGCCCACCAGGCCGCCGTGAGCGCGTGCTCGCGGGCCCCGAGCCCCTGGTCGATCCGCCAGGCCGCCTCGTACGCGGTGACCCGGATCGCCTCGGTGTCCATGTACGCGTCGGCGGCGCGGAGCATGACCCCCTGGTTCGTGGACAGCGGCCGGCCGAACTGCTCGCGGGTGGAGGTGTACTCGACCGCGCGGGCCAGCGAGCCGGCGCAGACACCCGCCTGGAGGCCGGCGAAGGCGGTGCGGGCGCCCGCGAGCACCCGTTCGTAGGCGTCCTCCCCGCCCAGCCGCTCCGCCGCGGCGCCGGTCAGGGTCAGCCGGCCCGCCGACCAGGGGGCGGTCGTCTCCACCGGGGACGTGGTCACGCCGGGCGCGTCCGTCCGTACGAGCCACAGCGCCCGCCGCGCGTCGGGGACCAGGACGTGCGTGGCGTCGCGCAGCCAGGGGACGGCGGGCGCGGTGCCGGTGAGGCGGCCGTCGGGCGTGGCGGTGATCCGGCCGTGGCCGGGGAACGCGCCGGTGGCGACGGCCTCGCCGGAGCCGAGGGCGGGCAGCAGGGCGGCGCGCTGGGCGGGGCTGCCGTGGGCGGCGACCGGCAGGATGCCGTACGCGCAGGTGGCGGCGTACGGGACCTGCGCGGTGGTGCGGCCCTGTTCCTCCAGCAGCAGGACCAGGCCGAGGAGGCCGACCTCTTCCACGGCCGCGGTCAGTCCGGCGGAGGTGAGGGCCTTCCACAGCTCGGCGTCGCTGCCGGTGCCCGCCGCGGCGAGGCGTTCGTGGGTGGCCAGGTCGCGGAAGATGCGGGCGGCGAGTCCGGCCGCCGCGCTCTGTTCCTCGGTGGGGTGGAAGTCCATGTCAGCCCGCCTCTCCGCGGAAGACGGGGAGTTCGAGCGTGTCGTCGACGCGCAGGAACTCCAGCCGGACGGGCATGCCGATGCGGACCTTGTCGTAGGGGACGCCGGTGATGTTGCCGATCACGCGCACGCCCTCGGCGAGCTCCACGAGGGCCACCGCGTACGGCGGGTCGAAGGCGGGGAAGGGCGGATGGTGCATGACGACGTAGCTGAAGACCGTGCCGGTGCCGGCCGCCTCGACGGTGTCCCAGCCGGGGGAGGCGCAGGCGTTGCAGCCGGGCAGCCAGGGGAAGCGCAGGGTGGAGCAGGCGGTGCAGCGCTGGATCAGCAGCCGGTGCTCGCGGACTCCGTCCCAGAACCCCTGGTTGTCGCGGTTGATCACGGGGCGGGGGCGCGCCGGCCTGGGCGGGGCCTTCGGGGGCGCGGCGGCGAGGGCGTACTTGAGGATGCGGAAGCGGTGCGTACCGGCGGGCTCGCCGTTCGCGCGGACGTCCATCCGGGTCGTCACGAAGTGCCCGGTGCCGAGTCTGGTGGTCTTGCGCGGGGAGACCGATTCGATGACGGCGTCGAAGGTCACCGTGTCCCCGGGGCGCAGCGGGCGCAGGTACTCCTGCTCGCAGTCGGTGGCGACGACCGAGGTGCAGCCCGCGGAGTCGAGGAGGGCGAGGAGCTCGTCGTAGGCGGAGGAGCGGTCGGTGTGGCCGGAGAGCCCGCCCATCGTCCAGGCCTGGAGCATGGTGGGCGGGGCGACGGCGTCCGGGCCGCGGTAGGCCGGGTTGGTGTCTCCCATCGCCTCGCACCAGTGGCGGATCATGGGCTCGTTGACGGCGTCCTTGGCCCGGCCGGCGGTGGCGGCGGGGCGCCCTTCGAAGGTCTTGAGCAGGTGGTGGAACCGCTCGTCCCTCTCATCCCGCTCGTCCCGCTCGTCCCGTTCGGCGCTCCCGGCCGCCGCGTCCCCCGTCATCGCTTCCTCCCCTTCATGCCGAGCCGCATCATGGCGACGATCTCGCGCTGTACCTCGCTGACGCCGCCGCCGAAGGTGTTGATCTGGGCGGCCCGGTTCATCCGCTCCAGCTCGCCGCCCGCGAAGGCGTCCGGGCCTCTGATCAGGGCTTCTTCGCCGACGACCTCCTGGCAGACGCGGTACACCTCGACGGTGGACTCGGTGCCGAGGAACTTCACCCCGCTGGCGTCGCCGGGGGCCAGGGTGCCCGCGCCGACGTCCTGGACCAGGCGCCAGTTGAGGAGGCGCACGGCGGCCAGACGGGCATGGGCCTCGGCCAGCCGGGACCGCACCCAGGGCCGGTCGGCCGGGCGCTCGCCGGTGGCGGGGTCGGGGGTGCGGGCGTGGGCGAGCGCCTGCGCGTAGAAGTCCTCGGCCTGCATGCCGATGGCGGCGAGGGCGACGCGTTCGTGGTTGAGCTGGTTGGTGATCAGGCCCCAGCCGCCGTGTTCGGGGCCGACGAGGTGGCCCACGGGGACGCGGACGCCCTCGTAGTAGGTGGCGGTGGTGGTGAGGCCGCCGACCGTGTCGATGGGGGTCCAGGCGAAGCCGGGGCTGTCGGTGGGCACGAGGACGATGGAGATGCCCTTGTGCTTGGGGGCCTCGGGGTCGGTACGGCAGGCCAGCCAGATCCAGTCCGCGTTCTGGGCGTTGGAGGTGAAGACCTTCTGCCCGTCGATCACCCAGTCCCCGCCGTCGCGGACGGCGCGGGTGCGCAGCGAGGCCAGGTCCGTGCCGGCCTCGGGCTCGGAGTAGCCGATGGCGAAGACGACCTCGCCCCGCAGGATCCGGGGGAGGAAGTACTCCTTCTGCTCCGGGGTGCCGTACTTCATGAGGGTGGGGCCGACGGTGTTCAGGGTGACCATGGAGACGGGGGCGCCGGCCCGGTAGGCCTCGTCGAAGAAGACGAACTGTTCGTCGGGGCCGCGGCCCCGGCCCCCGTACTCGACGGGCCAGCCGAGGCCGAGCAGGCCGTCGGCGCCGATGCGGCGCAGGAGCGCGCGCTGGGCGTCCGGGTCCTCGGGCACCCCGTCCGGCAGCAGGTTCCGGAAGTACTCCCGCAGTTCGGTGCGCAGCCTCAACTGGCCTTCGGACGGGGCGAGGTGCACGGCACTGGCCTCCCGGCATCGCATCGGACGAGTGGATCTGACTGTCCGTCAGATCCACTGCCGATGTCAAGGTCGGGAGGGCGCCGGGAACGGTCCGGGAACGGGACGCGAAAGGGCGCCCGCACTACCGGACCCCAGCCGGTCCGGTCGTACGGGCGCCCTCGTCGTTCAGCGCGGCTCAGCGGTCACCGCGGGTCAGCGGTCACCGCGGTCCGGCGGACACCTACCACCAGGGGTGGAAGTTCAGCGCGATGTTGGAGTTGGCCTGCTGGATCGCCGTGAAGGCCGATCGGTTGACCTGTGCGGTGTTGTTCTGGTTCGAGGCTCCGGAGCCGGTGGCCACCTGCTGCGAGGTGGAGGAGTTGCCGTGGTTGTCGCCGCCCACACCGCTGCCCACGATGCCGGCGACGCTCGCATTCGATCCGTCGTTCGCGAACGAGCCGTTGTCGGCCGAGGCCACGCCGCCGAACAGGGCGACGGCGAGGGGGAGAGCGGCGACGGCGGCGATGGCGCGGGCGGTACGGATGCTTGCCATGTCTGAATCCTCCAGAAAACCGAAGTCGGGTTCTTCCCGAGGCAGTTGGCCGACCGCCCCGGTCGTTCCGTGGTGCGGACGACGTCGCGAGACCAGAGTTGCCCACCGAATCCCCGGCGAACCACCCCGCAGTCAGCTATTCCCCCGCAAGCATGACCAACAGTGGATAAACGCGATTCGCGCCCCTGCTGCCCCACGTCAGCACACGCGCACCAGCAGAACCCTTTCCGCACAAAAGGTGAATCGTTCCGTCAAAGCTGCCGGTCCCGGACATGCCGAAGAGGGCCGCGTCGTCCGGGAACCCCACCGTCTCCCGGTCCTGCGGCCCTGCCGTACCAAGCTTCACGCCCCCCGCACGCCCCCGGCGCCCGCCGGGGTCATTCCACCGCGCCCCGCTCCCGGGGGCACTCCGCAGCGCGATCCACGGCCACGACGACCGGGCTCCAGCGCCTGCGCACCTACGTCTCGTACGTTCCCTGCCTGCCCTGCCGGGCCTGCCTGTCCTACCAGTCCCGCCTGCCCTGCCGGGCCACCGCGGGCCCCGTCACTACGCCGCGAGCGCCATCCGCCCCCGCTGCCCCACGCCACCACCACGCACGCCCACCACATCCGCACCCACGGGCGTGCCACTCACAGGCGCACCCGCACCGCGTACCGCGTCGGCCGCGAGCGCCGCCGCCGTGGTGGACCGCCGGACGGAAGGGCTCTTGCCGTGCGCCTCGGCGCGGATCCGCTGCTTGATGGTCGGCGGGAGCGAACCGCCCCGCATCATCGCCCGCCACGTCCGGCGCGCCACCGGAACCGTCCGGCGCACGGCGGGGACCATCGGAGTGGCAACGGTGGCGGCGGCCGCGACCGGGGCCGCCTTCCCGCCGAAACCGAGGGCGGTCAGGACCGCCACGAGTGCGGCGAGGAGAGTAGTCCAGATCGACGTGATGCTGCTGCGGTGGGTCATGACGAGCGCCTCGTTCCTCGATGTTCCGAAGGGCGGATCTGCATACATTCGTCATGATGTGGCCGCAACCGCAGAACCCCCACCACGCGCGCCGTTCTTCTGACAAACACCACTCGTATGAACCAAAACAGAGGGCGGGCCCACACGGGGCCCGCCCTCTGACCTGGGAATCAACCGCCAGGGGAGTCGGAAGGACGAAAAAACCGCCGGGCCGCCCCCGGACTACGGGTGTGGCGGCTTGGCTTCCCCTTCGGGGCGTCCCAGCTGGTCCTTGATCTTCTCCTGGGCCATGTCGACCTGGCCTGCGTACTTGCCCTGGGTCTTGCCGTCGACGTAGTCACCGGCCTTGTCGACCCCTTGGCCGGCCTCCTTCTCGTGGCCCTTCAGCATCTGCTTGAGCTTGTCCATCATGGACATGAATGCTCCTTCCGCTGTGTTCCGTCCCCTCCAGCATCGCGGCCCGCCCCGCACACCGCATCCGCGCGCCGGCCCGCCCGACGACGCCCCGGAAACGCCGAACGGCCCCTGACCGTGTTTCCCGGTCAGGGGCCGTTCCTGTGCGGTGGGTGTGGGATTTGAACCCACGGTGACTCGCGCCACGACGGTTTTCAAGACCGTTCCCTTAGGCCGCTCGGGCAACCCACCTGGCCGGTACAGAGTACCGGGATGTGAGGGTGGGTGGGGTGGGTGTTTCCGGGGTGCCGGGGGTGGTCGGGGTCAGGAGGTCTGGGCCTTGTCGTAGGCCGCTTTGGCCTCGTTGCCGAAGTAGGGGCCGAACATCCGGTTCGGCAGGAAGTTGTAGCCGAAGCTGTTCACCGACACCTGGGTGCCCAGGCCGGTGGTCTCGTCGAAGTCCTGGAGCCAGGGGCCGCCGCTGGAGCCGCCCGTCATGTTGCAGCCCAGGCTGTGGTCCTTGGTGAGAAGGAAGTCCTTGCCGGTGGTGCCGCTGCAGTAGACGAGCCTGGTGCCGTCGTAGGGCGCGGCCGCCGGGAAGCCGAAGGAGTACATCTTCTTGGTGTAGCCGCCGTTGAAGAGGATGCCCTGGGCCCCGACGACCTCGCTGAGCTTGCGGCCGTTCAGCGGGGCGACCACCGCCAGGCCGACGTCCATGTTCATGTCCTCGCTCGCCGCCCACTGGTCGGTGGCGAGGGTCTTGGTCGCCGGCCACTGGCCGTAGGGCGCGTTCCCGTTGTCGTAGGCGGGGACGAAGACCCAGTTGGCGTGCCAGGCGCCCTGGTACTTCACGCAGTGCCCGGCCGTGATGACGGTGCTGCCGTTGGCGCTCGTGATCGAGTCTCCGGAGCAGGAGGCCGTCCGGTCGCCCATCGTGAAGAAGACCCGGCCCGACGTCCTCACGATCGCCCCGCCGCCGGTCCAGGCCCCGCCGGCCTGCGGGAACGACGTGGGGGATGCCGCCGTGGGGGCCACCCGGAGGGAGGGGCCGGGCGCGGCCGGGGTCGTACGGGCGCCGCCGGGGGTGGCCGTCACGTCCAGCGGGGTGGCCTGCCGCATCCGTTCCGCCGTCCAGAAGCCGGCCGTCTGCGACGGCCGGAACGAGGCGGGCGGTTCCGCGGCGGCCGAGGGGGAGGCCGCCGTCAGGGCCCCCGCGAGCAGGGCGCCCGCGGCGAGGAGGACGGATGCCGCCGTGCGATGACGATTCACGCAGGACTCCTTCTGCCGTGCCCGGACCCGTGTGACCCGGGCAGGGTGGGGTGAAGAGCTGTCGGTGCGGATCGGCGGTACGGGTGAGCGCACGTGCGGGGGCACCGTCGCACGCGCGCCCCGAAATGTCAGCGGGCAGTCCGGACGTTCGGTCGGTTCCGGCCAGGAAATGGCCAACTCCCGCCGGGACAAGGGGTCATACGGTGAGCAGGACCCCGAGGTACGAGACCCCGGCCACCATCACCCAGGCCCCCAGCCCCAGCAGGGCCGCGCGCCCCCCGGTCCGGGCCAGGGTGGGAAGGTCGACCGCGCTGCCCAGGCCGAACAGGGCCGCCGCCAGCAGCAGTCCCTGCGCGGTGTGCGCCCACTCCAGGGCCACGTCGGGCAGCACGCCCGTGGCGCGGAGCGCGGCCGCCGCCAGGAACCCCGCCACGAACAGGGGCACCGGAGCGGGCCTGCGCCCCGAGGCGGTGCGCACCCCGCGCCGCCGGGCGCGCATCGAGAAGGCCACGGCCGCCACCAGCGGAGCCAGCAGCGCCACCCGCATCAGCTTGACCAGCACCGCCTCGCCCAGTGCCCCGGGCCCGGCGGTCTGGGCCGTCGCCACGACCTGCCCGACATCGTGGACGCTGGCCCCCACCCACCGCCCGAAGGCGAGGTCGGAGAGTCCCAACGGGTCCTGGAGGAGGGGGAGTACGGCGATGGCGAGCGTCCCGCAAAGGGTCACCAGCGCCACCGAGGTGGCCACGTCCTCCTCGTCGCTGCCGGACACCTCACTCACCGCGCCGATCGCCGAGGCGCCGCAGATCGAGTAGCCGGTGGCGATCAACAGGGGCTGGTCCCCCGGGAGTCCGAGGCGCCGGCCCAGCCAGACGGTGCCGAAGAAGGTGGCCGCGACCACGCCGCTCACCATCGCCACCGTCGCCCAGCCCAGCCGGACCACCTGGTCCAGCCCCAGGGCGAGGCCCAGCAGGACGATGCCGATGCGCATCAGGCGCCGGCCGGCCAGCGACAGGCCCGGGCGGGCCGGTCCGCGCACCACGCCCCGTAGACCGGGCAGGTGGGCCGCCGCGATGCCGAGCACCACCGAAGCGGTCAGCATCGGTACCGCCGGGACCACCTCGTGCACGCACCACGCCACCAGGGTCCCGGCGGCGGCCAGGCCCAATCCGGGCCAGGAGGTGGATGTTTCACGTGAAACACGGGGCAGGCGCGGCCGCACCGGCCGGTGGACGGTGCGGTTCAGGAGGGCCATCAGCCGGTCGGTTCCGGGTAGACGCGGCGGACGCTGCTGCCGAGGCGGCCCACGTCGGCCCCGTAGACGTGCAGGGATATCGCCGTCGTACGACAGGAGTTGCGCACCTTGTGGATGTCGCCGGGCGGGGCGAACCCGCAGACGTCCCCCTGGCCGTTGACCACTTCCTCTGTCGGCACGAGCCGCGCCGCGCCCCCGGGTCCCGCGGCGGGGGCCAGCCGGTAGCGGACCTCGCTCTCGGCGCCCTCGTGCACCCCGGCCACGCACCAGGAGACGTGGTCGTGGATGGAGGTCTCCTGGCCCGGCAGCCACACCAGGGCGACGACGGAGAAGCTCCCGTCGGGCTCGGTGTGCAGGATGTGCTGCCGGTACCGGTCGGGGTGCCCCTCGCACTGTTCGGGCGTGAGCAGCTCGGGCTCGCCCAGGTGCGGGGCGAGGCGCTCACCGACGAGGTAGGCGGTCAGGTCGGGGGCCAGCCCCCGGTCGACGACCTTGCGGATCTCACTGACGAGGGCGGCCATCCTCGCGGTCGTACGGGCCGGCGTGGTGGTGGTCATGGGAGCAGCGTCCGCCGCCCCATCCATCACGTCCAACGACAGTTCTTCCCTGAAATCCCAAGGTGAGCTTATGGATCGAGGGTGGGTGGAGCCGGTGGCTCAGCAGCCGATGCGGTTCGCGGCGACGCGCTTCAGCTCGTCCAGCACCACGGCGGTCGCCGGGATCCGCAGGTGGTCGCGGTAGACGTAGGCGGCGATGTGACGGCGGGCCGCGGGCTCCAGCACCCGCCCGCAGACCCGGGTGAGGGAGAGCGACGGCAGTACCAGCGCGGGCATCATGGCCACGCCCAGCCCCTGCGCGACGAGGCTCTGGACCACCAGGTTGTCGTCGGTGGCGAACCTGATGTCGGGGACGAAGCCCAGCTCGGCGCATTCGTGCAGCAGGTTGGCGCGACATCGGGGGCAGCCCGCGATCCAGCGTTCCTCGGCGAGGTCGGCCAGGTGCACGGCGCGGCGCCGGGCGAGCGGGTGGCCGGTCGGGAGCAGCACGGTCAGCTGGTCCTCCAGGAGCCTGACCTCGGCGACCTCCTCCGGCACCTCCTCGTGCAGCCCGGGGTAGGTGAAGGCGAGGGTGATGTCGCACTCGCCGCGCTGGAGGCGGCGCAGGGACTCCGGGGGCTCGCCCTCCAGCAGCTCGACCTGGACGCCGGGGTGGTCCTTCGCCAGCCCGCTGAGGGCCTCGGGGACGAGGGTGACGTTGGCGCTGGGGAAGCCGCAGACCCGTACCCGCCCGGTGCGCAGCCGGGTGTAGGCCTTGAGCTGGGCCTCGGCGGCCGAGAGGGAGCCGAGGATGGACTCGGCGTGCCGGGCCAGGGACTCTCCGGCCTCGGTGAGCTTCATCTTCCGGCCCACGCGGGTGAACAGCGGGGTGCCGACGGCGCGTTCGAGCGCCTTCATCTGCTGGGTGATCGCGGGCTGGGTGTAGCCCAGGACGCGAGCGGCCGCCGAGTACGAACCCGCGGCGACCACTTCATGGAATGTCCGTATGTGCCGTGAATCGAACACGAGCGAAGCATAAGCAGATATTGGGAGGGGCCGTAGACGGAATCCCGCCCACGGCCCCTCCCATCAAGCCAGTGTCGAGCGGCTACTTGTCGCCGACCCGCGAGCCGAGGGTGATGTCGACCGTGGTGGGCTTGCCGTCCCGCAGGTAGGTCAGCTTCACGGTGTCACCCGGCTTGTACGTCCAGATCAGGCTGATCAGCGTCGGACCGCTGTCGACCTGCCGGCCGCCGAACTCGGTGATGACGTCGCCGGGCTTGAGGCCCGCCTTGCCGGCCGGGCCGTTGGGGTCGACCAGCTCGTTGGCGGCCGCGCCCTGCTCGGAGATCTTGGCGCCGTCGGTCTTGGCCTGGAGGTCGACGGAGACCGAGATCACCGGGTAGACCGGCTTGCCGGTCTTGATCAGGGAGTCGGCGACGTTCTTGGCCTGGTTGATCGGGATGGCGAAGCCGAGGCCGATCGAGCCGGCCTGTCCGCCGCCGAAGCCGCCGTTGCCCGCGGACTGGATCGCGGAGTTGATGCCGATGACCGCGCCGCGGCCGTCGAGGAGCGGACCGCCCGAGTTGCCGGGGTTGATGGAGGCGTCCGTCTGGAGGGCGCTCATGTACGAGTTCTTGCCGCCGGAGCCGTCGCCGGAGGCCACCGGACGGTTCTTCGCGCTGACGATGCCGGTGGTGACCGTGTTGGACAGGCCGAACGGGGCGCCGATCGCGATGGTCGAGTCGCCGACCGCGACCTTGTCGGAGTCGCCGAGGGCCAGCGGCTTGAGGGCCGACGGCGGGTTCTTCAGCTTGAGCACGGCGACGTCGTAGCCCTGGGCGCGGCCGATCACCTCGGCGTCGTACTTCTTGCCGTTGGAGAAGGTCGCCGAGAGCTTGCCGCCGTTGGCGGCGGAGGCCACCACGTGGTTGTTGGTGAGGATGTGGCCCTGCTCGTCGTAGACGAAGCCGGTGCCGGTGCCGCCCTCGCCGTCCCCGGCCGAGGCCTCGATGGTGACGACGCTGGGCAGCGCGGACGCGGCGAGGCCCGCGACGGAGCCGGGCTCGCGCTTGATGTCCTTGGGGGTGGTGGCGGTGATCGTGGTGGAGCCCGTGGCGTCGTCGCCGCGCTGGGCCGCCCAGTAGCCGACGCCGCCGCCGATGCCGCCGGCGAGCAGGGCCGCCGCCAGGACGGCGGCGACCAGGCCGCCCCTGCCCTTCGGCTTGGGCTGCGGAGCGCCGTCGGTGTGGAGCGGGGTGCCCCAGCCGCCGCCGTGGCCGCCCTGGCCGCCGTACGCGGGCACCGCGGGCGGCGGCGGGGGCCAGCCCTCGGCGCCGTACGCCGCCGGGGCGCCGCCCGGGGGCCCGGGCTGGGGCTGCGGCTGGGTGTGCCCGTAGGCCGGGGGCTGGTCCTGCGGCCGGTCGTACGCCGGGGGGTCCGCCGGGGTGGGCGGAAGCTGCTGGGTCTGCTCGGCGCCGGGCGCGGGCTGCGTGTGCTCGGCACCGGGCGCGGGCTGCGCGGAGGACGGAGCCGCGTCGGGGGTGGAGGCGGCCACGGGCACGGGGGGTGCGGACGGGGCCGCGGGGGGTGTCGGGGCCGCGGTGCCCTCGTTCTCGGTGCTCACAGCTCTCTCTCCTCAGTCACGCACGGCCTACACGGCTACTGGAAATCAGGCGGTTCCGGGCCCTTCACCGGCCCGGCACCGGTCCGACTGAACGTTCGACGTGCCGCACAAGTTCCAGGGCGAAGCCTTTCCCATGACCCGTCAGAGCACTGTAAGCCGGACCTGTGCATCTCCCCCCATCCTTTATCTCCGACATATCCGGCGCATCCCCAGGACTCACCCCGACGCACGACGGCCTCTCGATGGCACCATGACCGGGTGACCCACGCACTGCCGCGCCCCATCCAGGTCGTCGCCCACCGCGGCGCCTCGGAGGACGCCCCCGAGCACACCCTGGCCGCCTACCGCAAGGCCATCGAGGACGGCGCCGACGGCCTCGAATGCGACGTCCGGCTGACCGCCGACGGCCACCTGGTCCTGGTCCACGACCGCCGGGTGAACCGCACCTCGAACGGCCGCGGCGCCGTCTCCGCCCTGGAGCTGTCCGAACTCGCCGCCCTCGACTTCGGCTCCTGGAAGGACCGCGAGGAGTCCCCCGACTGGGACGCCGACCCCGAGCGCACCTCCGTGCTCACCCTGGAGCGGCTGCTGGAGCTGGTGTCCGACTCCGGCCGCCCCGTCCAGCTGGCCATCGAGACGAAGCACCCGACCCGCTGGGCCGGACAGGTGGAAGAACGCCTCCTCTTCCTCCTCAAGCGCTTCGGGCTCGACGCCCCGCCCGCCGGGGGACCCCACCCCGTCCGGGTCATGAGCTTCTCCGCCCGCTCCCTGCACCGGGTACGGGCGGCCGCCCCCACGGTCCCGACCGTCTACCTGATGCAGTTCATCTCGCCCCGTATGCGCGACGGGCGGCTGCCGGCCGGGGTACGGATCGCCGGGCCCGGGATGCGGATCGTGCGCAACCATCCGGGCTACATCCGCAAGCTCCAGGCCGCCGGGCACTCCGTCCACGTATGGACCGTGAACGAACCCGAAGATGTTCAGCTATGCGCTGATCTGGGTGTAGAAGCGATCATCACGAACAGGCCACGCCAGGTTCTGTCACAGCTGGGACGCTGACGTCCCGTTTTGCGCACCCGTCCCACACACCCCGTACGTGACAGGGTGTGCCCCGGCGCATCCGCTCCGCGTTCAGTGGTCATGAATGCGTCAGAGCTCCTCGTCAGGGCGGTTTCCGGTCCAGGCCATCGGGGCATCCAGACCATGGCGTGGGGCTAAGGAGGTTCCGGGGGTGACGTTGGTGATGGCACAGGAAGTGCCCACGTCGTCGTGCATGGACATTCGCCATGGGCCGGCGGGCGTGGGCGAGGCGAGGCACCGCATGCGCGAACAGCTGCGCGTCAGCGGACTGTCCGAATCGGTCGTGGACGACGCCGTACTGATCCTGTCCGAACTGCTCAGCAACGCCTGCCGGCACGGCCGGCCGCTGGGCGCGCGGGAGATGGGGGACGGCGAGATACGCGCCGCCTGGCGCGTCGACAAGGCGGGGCGGCTGACGGTCGAGGTCACGGACGGCGGCGGTCCCACGCGCCCGGTCCCGGCCACGCCCTCGGTCACCGCGCGCGGCGGCCGCGGGCTGAACATCATCAGCGCCCTGGCCCAGGACTGGGGCGTCCGGGACGGGGCGGCGGGTGAGGTCACCGTGTGGGTGATAGTCGCCCACGGGCCCCGGCACGACGATTTCGCTACGCGCGTCACTGCCCCGGCGATCGACTTCGTATCGGCCTTCGACGACCTGGATCCCTGAAGAGGCCCGCCCCCCGGCCGGAATCCGGCCGTGGCACCGGTCATCCGTACGGGCGGCCGCCCGGGAGCGCACGCCGACCGTGCTCCCGGCCGCACCCCACCGGTTCCGGCGGTACGAACGGCTAGGCTCGCGCCTGAGACACCGCCGTACCGCCGCAACCGGGAGACACCCACGATGGCCAAGAAGCGCCCCGCCGCGAAGACCGCGAAGCCGCAGATCCAGAACGGGGAAATCCCGGTGGTGGGCGCGCGCGAGCCCTGTCCCTGCGGATCCGGGCGCCGCTACAAGGCCTGCCACGGCGCAGCCGCCTCGCACGCGGTGACCGAGCACGTGCGGCGCCCCTTCGAGGGCCTGCCGGGCGAGTGCGACTGGGTGGCGCTGCGCGAGCTGGTCCCCGCGGCCACCATCCCGCTGACCCTCAAGGGCGGCCTGCCCGAGGGCGTCCCCTCCGTCACGCTGGTGACCGTACTGCCCATGGCCTGGCCGGCCCTGCGCCGCGAGGACGGCTCCGTCCTGCTCGGCCTGCAGAACGACTCGTCCTCCGGGGACCTGGCCCGCGACATGGCCGACACCCTGGAGCGCGCGCTCGTCGCGGAGCCGGGCACCCCGGTTCCGGCCCGGCGGGTTCCCGCCGAGGGCAGCCGACTTCAGGATCTCCTGGACCTCGACGGCGTTTTCGAGCCGGTTGTGCACAGCGGCTTCGAATTCTGGATTCCGGAGTCGGAGAACGCCCAGAACGCCTCCCCGGAGATCGCCGCCTCCCTGGAGCGGGCCAACGCCGCCGCCATCCCCACCGTCAAGCTGGCCTCCGTGGACGCGGCCTACTGGTGCGAGACCCCGGACAAGAACCACCTGCGCTGGGTCATGCCGCACCCCGAGGAGAAGCTCCTCGACGCCCTCGCGCGGCTGCACGCCGCCGGCACCTCCTCCCTCGGCGAGGGCACGAAGCTCGTCGGCTCCTTCCGCGCGCACGGCCTGATGGTCCCGGTCTGGGACCTGCCCACCGGGGTCACCGCCGAGGACGTGGAGAAGCCCGCCGCGGAGTTCGCGGAGCGGCTGGCCGGGGCCCTCGCCGCGGACGCCCCGCTCACCACGGAGGAGCGCCGGGCGCGCGGCGGTCTCACCAACCGCCAGGTGACGCTCAGCTGACGTCCCCACAGCCCGCGAGGCCGGTGACCGGAGTCACAACTCCCGCTAATCGCCTGCAAATCGATGTCTGAATATCAGAGATCGAATTTGCGAACAGGCGATCTCTTGTTACCGTTCTTGTAGCCCGGTCGCTGGTGCATCCCCCGTCGCCAGCGACCGGGCCCTTGTTTTTCAGGCGGTGCTCAACCCTCGCGCGGTGCCGGTGAGTTGCTCCCGGACCGCAGCAGCAGTCGCCCTTCATCATCCGGAACTGCAAACTCCGCAACGGCCGAGTAGCCGTCGGGCGCACCCACCGATTCCTCGCGGGGCGTCTCGCACAGGCCCGGCTCGTCACCCGGACCGACCGCGCAGCGGATCTGCACCGTGCGGCCGGCCGGCCCCATGACGGTCAGCACGGCGTCCAGGGGCCGCCCGCTCGTGTTCCGGTAGTAACTGCGGCCCCAGGTCTGCCCGTCGCCCTCCAGCACACAGGTCTGTGCCTCCAGGCCCTGCGGAGCGGTGAGCTCGGGTCCGCAGCGGGAGTCCGTGCGGGGCTGCTCGGCCGGCCCGGGGCTCGCGGCGCGGGCCGCGGCGCGCGCCGCCGCGTCCGGCGGACGGGCAGGGCCCGACAGGCCGAGCGAGGAGAGCAGCCCTCCGCCCTTTCCATCACCCTGACCGGCGAAATCCGGCCCGGCGATCGCTCCGGCCAGGGGGAGCGACAGGATGATCAGCACGCCGGCACCGATGGCGATCAGACGGAGATTCATTCGCCGAAGATAGCGACGCGGGAATGGGGCCCGGAGATCCCCGCGCCCAATTCCCTTGGAAACCCGTCGCGCCGACACCCGTACGAGTGACTCAGTACGCGAGCCGGCTGCCCCCGCCGGGAGCCCCGCTGCTCGCCTCGACGAGCGCGTCCACGACCGCCTCGACCTCCGGCAGCCACAGGCCGTCCCGCCCCGCCGCGGGCTCCCGCTCCCAGCGGACCTGCCCGCCTCCGGAGGCCGTCGAGGGCGGCAGCAGCAGGTACCCGCCCTCGCCGTGGAAGCGCAGCGAGGAAGGGACGTGGTCCTTGGCGTAGAGGAGTTCGCCGAGCCGCTCCAGCGAGTACGGCGCCACCAGCAGGGACCACCGGGTGGGCGTGGCGACGATCGGGCCGAGCCGCATGCCCTGCGCGTCCAGCCGTACGACGGCACGCGCGGCCGCCCCCGCCGACAGGCTCACCGCGCACGGTGCGGCCCCGCCCGTGGCCAGCAGCACCGGGGCGGTGGGCCGGCGGGTCCACCACCAGGCCACCATCCTGGCGTCGGCCGACGCGGCCAGCAGCCCGGGATCGAAGGGATGGGCTCCGGGCACCACGCAGTCGGGATCCGGGCAGGCGCAGCGGGTGCTGTCCGCACCGGCCCGGCCGACGCCGGGCAGTACGGGCCACCGCCAGAGGGTGGCGCAGGTCAGCGCACCGTCGAGGAGGGACGGAACCGCCCCGGCCGCCGCGGTGGAGCGGGGGGCGGCGCGCGGGGATTTGAAGCGATCGCGGAGCCGCTGGAGACGCCTTCCGAGGATCTCGCGCATGAGCGCTCGTTCCTTTCCGTTGAACGCCGAGGGCCACATCACACCATGTAACCGGTGTTTCACCACACGTACACGTTTCGCGTCACTGTCCGCCGGAAGCAGGTTCACACGGTTCGTGCAGTTTTCTTACGGGTCCGTCAAACGTCCGGCGGGGCCCGGTGCCAACGCCCCGGACGGCCCGCACCGGTAGCGGGACCGGCTGCCGCCGCTAAGGACGACGGCCCGTGCCGGGCGGTTCCCGGCGGTGCCGGGAGGCGCCAACTGGCCCCGGCCACTGCCGATTACGTACCCGGAGTGCTTGTGACGCCCGTCCAGTCGATCGCAAAAACCGTCCGCTTCCCGCGTTTTCCGGCCAAGTTTTAGCCCCGGCTCGACCGTGAGTTGCCGCCCCACGGACACCAGGATTCCCGCCTGGGCAATGCTGGACATCGCTCCTCGTGTGCGTGTAGATGTGGATCCATCGATGGCGGCGCAGCACGATCTGGGGGTTTGCGATGCTATATGGCGAATCGCACCAGGTGGAAAGGCGGACGCCATGAGCGCCCCGCATCTGCCGAAAGTGGCTGGAATCGATCCAGCAGTTACAGCGTCAGCGCACACTCCGACGCCCACGCCCGTTTCCACGTCACCTTCCGCCCCGCCCCGAACCGCCCCCGCCCAGGCCGTACCGCCTGCCGCGAGCAGCGTCATCCAGGACCGGCTGGCGGGCATGGTCTCCGACCTCACCACCCTCCACGAACTCACCGAGCGCCTCGCCCGCGCCAGTGACCTCGCCTCCTCCCTCCAGGAGTTCCTGCGCGCAGGCGCCGCACTCGTCGGCGCCCGCCGCGGACTCGTCGTCCTCGAACCCTCCGACGGCCTCGGCCCCGGCACCACGATCGGCCTCGGTCTGGGCCGCGCGGACCTCGGACACATCGAGACGGTGCCGCGCAGCGCCACCTCCTACGGCCGCATCCTCGACGGACTCCCCGACGCCCACGGCGGCTCCGAGGTGCTCCCCGAACCGGGCGCCCCGGTGCCGTCCCCCGCGGGCGGCGCCCTCGAACCCGCCGTCGACCCCCGCCACCGCGAGGTCGCGGCCCGGCTCGGCTACGCCGCCAGCTACGCGCTGCCGCTGACCGCGGACGCCACCGGCCGGCTCGGCGCCGCCGTCTGGCTCTACGACGAACAGGCCGAGCCGGACGACCGCCAGCGCGACCTCGTCGGGCTCTACGTCCGGCACGCCGCCGAGCACCTGGCCCGGATGCTGGAGGTGGAGCGCTCCCGCGCCCGGCTCGCCACCGTCGCCGAGGAACTGCTGCCCAGCCGGCTGCCCCGCATCCCCGGCGTCCAGCTCGCCGCCCGGCACCACACCGGGCCGCGGGGCGGTGGCGACTGGTACGACGCGCTCCCGCTGCCCGAGGGCGCCATGGGGCTGGCCGTCGGCTCGGTCACCGGCTCCGGGCCGAGCGCCGTGGCCGCGATGGGCCGGCTGCGGGCCTCGCTGCGCGCGTACGCCGTCATGGAGGGCGAGGACCCCGTCGCGGTCCTGTCCGACCTGGAGCTGCTGCTGCGCCTGACCGAGCCCGCGCGCTCGGCCACCGCGCTCTTCGCGTACTGCGAGCCCGCCGCCCGCAAGATCGTCCTCGCCGGGGCCGGGCACACCCCGCCCCTGCTCATCGGCGAACGGCGCACCGAGTACGTGGAGACCTCCCTGTCCGCGCCGCTGGGGATGCTGGCGTGCTGGGAGGCACCGAGCGTGGAGATCGAGCCCGCGCCCGGAGAAACGGTGCTGCTCTACACGGACGGCCTGCTCCGGCGCACCGGCGACCCCATGGACCGGGCGTACGCCCGGCTGCACGCGGCGGCCGCGGGGGTTCCCCGCAGCGCCCGGGACGACCCGGCGGCCCTGTGTGACCACATCCTGCGCACCGTGCTGCCCGGGGAGGACCCCGACGCCGTGGCGGCCGACCCGGCGGAGGACATCGTGCTGCTCGCGGCCCGGTTCGACTGACGCGGGGCGCGCGGAACGCCGCCGCCGGCCCCCGGCACCGGGCCGGACGGGGCTCGTCGCCCGGTATGACTGATATGTCACAGCCATCGCCGGGCGCCGCCTCCCCCCACATACGATGAACGGGGTCCGCATCCGGACCCTGCGTGTCGTAGCGGCTGAGGAGAAGACGTGGCGGACGAGCTCACCCCGGAGACCCCGGCAGAAGAGCAGCCCCAGAAGAAGCACAAGCAGCGCAAGAACGGCCTGTACCCGGGCGTCAGCGAGGAACTCGCCGAGAACATGCGCACCGGCTGGGCGGACACCGAACTGCGCGGTCTGGAGCCCATCGCCCAGGCGGGACACACCGCCGACCGCCGCGCCGCCCTGTCCGCACGCTTCCCCGGCGACCGCCTGGTCATCCCCGCGGGCCGGCTGAAGACCCGCTCGAACGACACGGAGTACCCCTTCCGCGCGTCGACCGAGTACGCCTACCTCACCGGTGACCAGACCGAGAACGGCGTGCTGGTCCTGGAGCCCACGGGCGACTCCGGCCACACCGCCACCATCTACCTGCTCCCCCGCTCCGACCGGGAGAACGGCGAGTTCTGGCTGTCCGGCCAGGGCGAGCTGTGGGTCGGCCGCCGCCACTCCCTGACCGAGGCCGAGCAGCTGCTCGGGATCCCCGCCAAGGACGTGCGCGAGCTGGCCGACGCCCTCGCCGAGGCCGAGGGCCCCGTGCGGGGCCTGCGCGGCCACGACGCCGTCGTCGAGAAGGCGCTGACCGACAAGGTCACCGCCGAGCGCGACGAGGAACTGCGCGTCTACCTCTCCGAGGCCCGCGCCGTGAAGGACGCGTTCGAGATCGGCGAGCTCCAGAAGGCCGTCGACTCCACCGTCCGCGGCTTCGAGGACGTCGTGAAGGTCCTCGACAAGGCCGAGGCCACCTCGGAGCGCTACATCGAGGGCACCTTCTTCCTGCGCGCCCGCGTCGAGGGCAACGACGTCGGCTACGGCTCCATCTGCGCCGCCGGCCCGCACGCCTGCACGCTGCACTGGGTCCGCAACGACGGCGACGTCCGCTCCGGCGACCTGCTGCTGCTCGACGCCGGTGTGGAGACCCACTCCCTCTACACCGCCGACGTCACGCGCACGCTGCCCATCAACGGCACGTACACCGACATCCAGCGCAAGATCTACGACGCGGTGTACGAGTCCCAGGAAGCCGGCATCGCCGCCGTGAAGCCGGGCGCGAAGTTCCGCGACTTCCACGACGCCTCCCAGCGCGTGCTCGCCGAGAAGCTCGTCGAGTGGGGCCTGGTCGAGGGCCCCGTCGAGCGCGTCCTGGAGCTGGGCCTGCAGCGCCGCTGGACCCTGCACGGCACCGGCCACATGCTCGGCATGGACGTCCACGACTGCGCCGCCGCCCGCACCGAGGCCTACGTCGACGGGACGCTGGAGCCGGGCATGTGCCTGACCGTCGAGCCCGGCCTGTACTTCCAGGCCGACGACCTGACCGTGCCCGAGGAGTACCGCGGCATCGGCGTCCGGATCGAGGACGACATCCTCGTCACCGAGGACGGCAACCGGAACCTGTCGGCCGGTCTGCCCCGCGCCTCGGCCGAGGTCGAGTCCTGGATGGCGCGGCTCAAGGGCTGACGCGTCCCTCACGTGACGGTGGGCGGGAACCGGACCGGTTCCCGCCCACCGTCACGTCTGCGGCGAACCGTCTACGAGGCCTTCAGCAGCGCGTCGTCGCGCCACTTCAGCATCTTGTCGAAGCTCACCACCGCTCCCCGGCCCGGCCGGTTGCGCAGGCGGACGTGGTCGGAGAGCTCGGCGATCAGTCCCAGGCCCCGGCCGTGCTCGGCCAGGGCGGGTCTGCGGCGGGACACCGTGGCGGGCGGGAATCCGGGCCCCGAATCGGTCACCTCGATGCGGCAGCGGTCCCCGTCCAGGTAGGCCGTGACGTGGTACGCCTCGGTCCCGTAGGGGACACCGACGCCGCGGGCACCCCCGGCGGAGATCCCGCCGTGACCGCCGTGATCACGGTGAACGCCGTGGCCACCGTGCTCCACCGCGTTCGCGCAGGCCTCGGTCAGGGCGACCGACAGGTCGAAGGAGATGTCCGGATCCACCCCCGCGGTCTCCATCGTCCCCAGCAGCAGTCGCCGTGCGAGCGGCACGCTCGCGGCTTCGCGCCTCAAGTGGAGAGACCACCAGATGCTCATACGGATACCTATTGCCGCCCACGGGCCGGCGTAAGCCCCCGAGCTCCGGGAGAGCCCTCATTCGGCCGACGCAACTCTCCCGGACGCCGGTGTACGGCCCCTCCCGGACGCCGTTTCCGGCCTGCGACCGACTACGCACCGTGCCCGCGCGGACGGCACGCCGTGCGCGCGCCGGCCTTGGACCGGAACCCTACGGTCCCTCCAGTACCTGCCGTATGCAGGGCCTAAGCGCAGTGCGATGATGGCCCGGCCATGACTACGACCCCCACGACGCGCGCCGGAGCAGGGCTCCGGACGACCCGGGCCGCGGTGTTCACCGCGGTCTGCGTCGCGCTGTCCGCAGCCGGCCACGCCGTGGCCTCCTGCGCGACCGTGCCGTGGTGGGCACTGGCCCTGGCCTTCGTCGCCGTCTTCGCGGTCGTGGCACCCCTGGCGGGGCGCCGACGTCCGCTGCCGGGCATCGCCGCCGGACTCGTCGTCGGCCAGCTCGGACTGCACACGCTGTTCGGGCTCGGCCAGCACGGCGCCGCCGCGGCCCAGGCCCCGGCCGATGGAGCCGACGCCTCGCTCGCGGCGCTCGCCGCCCGGCTGGTCTGCGGGGGCAACTCCGTACCGCTCAGCCCGGCCGACGCCCGGCGGATCCTGGAGACCGCCGGACTGGACCCGGCCGCCCTGGCCGGGGAGGCCGCCGCGCAGGCCCACATGGCCCACGCGCACATGGCCTCCGCCCCCGCGGAACCCGCGATCGGCCTGTTCAGCCCGGCCATGCTGGCCGGCCACCTGCTGGCCGCGCTCGCGGTCGGCTGGCTGCTGGCCCGCGGTGACGCCGCGCTGTTCCGGCTGATCGAGCTGTCCCGGCTCTCCCGCGAGGCCGACCCGGTACGTCCGCTGCGCGCCGCGCTGGCCTTCGTACGCGTCCTCGCGGCCGGGCTCCCGGGCGCGCCCGCCGGTGGCCCCCGGGCCCGCCGCACCACGGCGGCACCCGCCGTCGCGACCGGCCGCGACGCGCTCCTGCACACGGTCATCAGGCGCGGACCGCCCGCGGCGGCGTTCGCCCTCGCAGCCTGACGCGGCACCCCACTCCCCGTACGCACAGCGGGAGCACCGGTGCCGCGACCTCCGCGCGCGCCTGTGCGCCGGAGCCACCGTCACCCCCGCATCCTGGAGTGTTCCCGCCGTGAAGACCTCTCGCGTCTCCCTCGCCGCCGCCCTCGCCGCCGGCGCCGTCCTCGTCCTGTCCGGTCCCGCCTTCGCGCACGTCAGCGTGCAGCCCTCGGGCGAGGCCACGAAGGGCGGGTACGCGGTCATCAACTTCAAGGTGCCCAACGAGCGCGACAACGCCTCGACCACGCAGCTCGAAGTGAACTTCCCCGTGGACCAGCCGCTCACGTCCGTCATGCCGCAGGACATCCCCGGCTGGACCGTGACGGTCGAGAAGAGCAAGCTCGACAAGCCGCTGACCGTGCACGGCAAGCAGGTCAACGAGGCCGTCACCAAGGTGACCTGGACCGGCGGCAAGATCGAGCCCGGCAAGTTCCAGCAGTTCCCGGTCTCCGTCGGCAAGCTCCCCGACAACGCCGACCAGATGGTCTTCAAGGCCATCCAGACGTACGACAACAACGAGGTCGTGCGCTGGATCGAGGAGAGCAAGCCGGGCGCGGCCGAGCCGCAGACCCCGGCGCCCGTGCTGAAGCTGACCGCCGCCAAGGCGGCCGACGACCACCACGACGACGACGCCGCCAAGCCCGCCGCCGGGGCCACCGCCACCGAGGGCGACAAGAAGGACGCGCACGACGAGGCCGCCGCCAAGAGCGACTCCGACACGACGGCCCGTGCCCTCGGCATCGCCGGCATCGTGATCGGCCTCGGTGGCGTCGCCTTCGGCATCGCCTCGCGCCGCCGCGCCTCCTGACACCGCGCGCCCCCGGGCGCCTGTCGTTACGAGTACGTCCGTACATCCCCGATCCCAGGGACACCTCTTCATGCGCACCACACGTGTGACGGTCGCCGCCCTCGCGGTGGCGACCGCGCTCGCCCTCACCGCCTGTGGCGGTGAGACGGCCAAGAACACCGGCACGGTCACGCAGATCACCGGTCAGAAGAAGGCCGGAGCCGCCACGGTCCTCGACCGCCCCTTCGACAAGCCCGAGCTGGTCCTCACCGACACCACCGGCAAGCCGTGGAACCTGCGCGAGCAGACCAAGGGCCGCCCGACCCTCATCTACTTCGGCTACACGAACTGCCCGGACGTGTGCCCCCTGACGATGAGCAACATCGCCGTCGCCAAGAAGGCCCTCCCCCAGGCGGACCGGGACAAGCTCCAGGTCGTCTTCGTCACCACCGACCCCGAACGGGACACCCCCGACTCCCTCGGCGCGTGGCTCAGGGCCCAGGACCCGTCCTTCACCGGACTGACCGGGGACTTCGCCACCATCCAGGCCGCCGCACGCTCTCTCGGCATCGGTATCGAGGCCCCCAAGAAGGAGGCGGACGGCAGCGTCGTCTCCATGCACGGGGCCCAGGTCATCGCGTTCTCGCCCAAGACCGACGAGGGCTACGTCCTCTACGGCGAGGGCACCACCGTCGATGACTACACCAAGGACCTGCCGAAGATCGTCAAGGGAGAGAACCCGTGAACACCCGCACCACCCGCACCCTCGCCGTCGCCCTCTCCCTGACGGCGGCACTCGCGATATCCGGCTGCTCGTCCTCCGACTCCTCGGCACCCTCCGGCTCCTCCGACGGCGCCGGGGAATCGGCCAAGCCGAAGATGACGGTCAGCGGGGCCTTCATGCCCGAACCGGTCAACGACAAGATGGCCGGCGCTTTCATGGTCATCAAGAACGACTCGAAGACGGCCGACAAGCTGACCGCCGTCACCAGCCCGCTCTCGGACGATCTGCAGATCCACGAGACCAAGGACCAGAAGATGCAGCAGGTCCAGGCCATGGACGTGCCGGCGAACGGTGAGCTGAAGCTGGAGCGCGGCGGCAGCCACGTCATGTTCATGGGTCTCAAGAACACGCCGAAGGTCGGTGACAAGGTCACCGTAGAGCTGCGTTTCGAGAAGGCCGACCCGGTCAAGGTCGAGCTGGACGTCAAGGAACGGACGTACAACGCGCAGAACTCCAATGCCCACTGACGGACCGAGGAACTGACACGCCATGACGGCCACCGCCCCCGCTCCTTCACCGGCCCGCGCCGCCCGCGCCACGGCATACCTGCCGCGGCTGGCGCTGGTCCTCGCAGCCCTGCTGGCATCCCTGTTCACCGCGGCCTCCCCGGCCTCGGCACACGCCGCACTCACCGCGAGCGACCCCAAGGACGGGGCGGTGGTCGCCACGGCACCCGCCCAGGTCACCCTCTCCTTCTCGGAGCAGGTCGCCATGGGTGACGACTCCATCCGCGTCATGGACCCGCAGGGCAAGCGGGTCGACACCGGTGAGCTGCGGGACATGTGCAGCGGATCGACGGTCCGCTACGGCACCGCCCTGCACAGCGGCCTGCCGAACGGCACCTACACCGTCGCCTGGCAGGCCGTCTCCGCCGACAGCCACCCGGTCTCCGGCGCCTTCACCTTCTCCGTGGGCGCCCCGTCGGCCACCAGCGTCTCCCTCCCCGACCGGCAGGCGGGCGGCGGGCCCGTCGGCGTCGTGTACGACATCGCCCGCTACGCCGCCTACGCCGGGTTCACCGTCCTCGTCGGCGGCGCCGCCTTCATCCTGCTGTGCTGGCGCCGGGGCTCCGCCGAACGGCCGCTGCAGAAGCTGGTGGTGCGCGGCTGGGTCACCCTCACCGCCGCCACCCTGGCGATGCTGGTGCTCCGGACCCCGTACACCGGCTCCGGGAAGTTCGCCGACGTCTTCGACCTCGACGGGCTCCAGGCCGTCCTGGAGACCAAGACCGGCGCCTCGTTCGTCTCCCGGCTGCTGCTCCTCGGCGCGGCCGCGCTGTTCATCGCCGTGCTCTTCGGGGCGTACGCCCGGCGCCAGAAGACCTCTCTCGAAGCCGTCGACGAGACCGGGGCCGGAGACGGAACCGGAGCCGAAGCCGAAGCCGCCGACGAGGCGGAGAAGGAGACGAGCGACCTCGCCTTCGGGCTCGCCATCGGCGGCACCGTCGTGGCCGGCGGCATCGCCGCCACCTGGGCGCTCGCCGAACACGCCTCCACCGGGATCCAGCCCGGCATCGCGATGCCGGTCGACATCCTGCACCTGCTCGCCGTGGCCGCCTGGCTCGGCGGTCTGGTCGCGCTGCTGGTCGCGCTCCACAAGGTGCCGGACATCGAGCGGGAGGCCGTCCAGCGCTTCTCCAAGGTCGCCTTCATCAGCGTCCTGGTCCTCACCGTGACCGGCGTGTACCAATCCTGGCGCCAGCTCGGCAGCTGGTCGGCCCTGACCGGCACCAGCTACGGCCGGCTCCTGATCATCAAGGTCTCGCTGGTCGCCGTCCTGGTCGCCATCGCCTACCTCTCGCGGAAGTGGACGGGGCGGCTCGGGGAGGTCCGTTCCACCGAGGATGCCGGGGCCGGAGCGACCGGGGAAGAGCCCGCCGAGGTGCTCGCGGGGGCCGATGTTTCACGTGAAACATCGACCGGCTCCGGCTCCGGCTCCGACGCCGGAGCCGACGCCGACCCCCGGCGGGCCGCGCAGCTGGCGCGCCAGCGCGCCGCCCGCGAGAAGGCCCGCGAGAAGCAGGTCCGCGACGCTGATCCGGGCCGCGCGGGGCTGCGCCGCTCGGTGCTCGCCGAAGCCGGTGTGGCCGTGGTCCTGCTGGCTGTGACCACCGTCCTGACCAGCACCGAACCCGGCCGCGCCGCACAGCTGGAGACGAACCGCAGCACGGCCGGCCCGGCCGTACCCAACCGGGCCGTCAAGATCACCCTGCCGTTCGACACCGGCGGCCAGAACGGCAAGGGCACCGTCCGGCTGGAGCTCGACCCGGGCCGGGTCGGCGCCAACACCCTGCACCTGTGGGCCGACGGCGAGGACGGCAAGCCCCTCGACCTCCCCGAGATCAAGATCGCCTTCACCCTCCCGGCCAAGGAGATCGGCCCGCTGCCGGTCGCCCCGGACCGCGACGCTCCCGGACACTGGAGCGCGTCCGGGGTCCAGCTGCCGCTCGCGGGGGAATGGCGCATCGACGTGACCGTCCGTACCTCGGACATCGACCAGACGACCGTCCAGAAGAACGTGAAGATCGGCTGAACAGCGTGACCGAAAGCACCGGGAGTAACCCCGACATCGAAATCTCCCGGCGCCGCCTGCTGGGCACCGTCGGCGCCGCGGGCGCCGCCGGGCTCGCACTCGGGGCCACCGGCGGTGCCCTGGTGCATTCGGCGGTCTCCGACTCCCCGGCCGGCGCCCCGGGCGCCGCCGGGGCACCCGGCTCCCTCGGAGCCACCCGGGTCGCCTTCGAAGGGGACCACCAGGCGGGCATCACCACCCCGCTCCAGGCCAAGGGGCACGTCCTCGCCTTCGACCTGGCCCCGGGCGCCGGGCGCAAGGAGGCCGCCGCGCTGATGCGCCGCTGGTCCGACACCGCACGGCGGCTGATGGCCGGCGAGACCGCCCCGACGTCGGACAGCGGGATCGCCCTCGACGCGGGGCCGTCCTCCCTGACCATCACGTTCGGCTTCGGACACTCCTTCTTCGAGCGCACCGACCTCGTGGCGCGCCGCCCCGCCGCCCTCGACCCGCTGCCGGACTTCTCCTCCGACCGCCTCGACGCCCAGCGCAGCAACGGTGACCTGTGGGTGCAGATCGGCGCCGACGACGGACTCGTCGCCTTCCACGCCCTGCGCGCCGTGCAGAAGGACGCCGGGGAGGCCGCCCGGGTGCGGTGGCAGATGAACGGTTTCAACCGCTCTCCCGGCGCCACCAGCACCCCGATGACCGCCCGGAACCTGATGGGCCAGGTCGACGGCACCGGGAACCCCAAGCCGGCCGATCCCGACTTCGACCGGCGGATCTTCGTCCAGGGCGCCGGCCCCGGGCCCGCGGAACACTCCTGGATGGCCGGTGGCTCGTACGCGGTCGTCCGCCGGATCCGGATGCTGCTCGACGACTGGGACAAGCGGTCCCTGGCGCAGCAGGAGCAGGTCATCGGCCGGACCAAGGCCACCGGGGCACCCCTGACCGGCGGCGGGGAGACCACGAAGCCGGCCCTGGACAAGCTCGGCCCCGACGGCAAGCCGGTCATCGCCTCCAATGCCCACGCCCGGATCTCCGCCCCGGAGCAGAACGGCGGCGCCGCGATGCTGCGCCGGCCCTTCTCCTTCCACGACGGGATCGCCGCCGACGGCACGCCCGACGCCGGACTGCTCTTCATCTGCTGGCAGGCCGACCCGCTGCGCGGGTTCGTGCCGGTCCAGCGCAAGCTCGACCGCGGCGACGCACTGTCGGAGTTCATCCGGCACGAGTCGAGCGGTCTGTACGCCGTCCCGCCCGGGCCGCGCAGCGGGGAGTACGTGGGGCAGCGCCTGCTCGAAGGGTGAACAGCCCCACGGGGGCGGGTGCCCCGGCATTAGGCTGATCGCATGTCGGCCACCCGCTTCACCTATCTCGGTCCCGAGGGCACGTTCACCGAAGCCGCCCTTCGCACCCTGCCGGAAGCCGCCACCCGGGAGCTCGTCCCGATGGTGTCGGTCCCGGCCGCCCTGGACGCCGTGCGCAACGGCGAGGCCGCCGCGGCGCTGGTGCCGATCGAGAACTCGGTGGAGGGCGGGGTCACCGCCACCCTCGACGAGCTGGCCTCGGGCGAGCCGCTGATGATCTACCGCGAGGTGCTGCTGCCGATCGCGTTCGCGCTGCTGGTGCGGCCCGGGACCAAGCTGTCGGACGTCAAGACGGTCACCGGGCACCCGGTGGCCCAGCCCCAGGTGCGCAACTGGCTGCGGACCCACCTGCCCGACGCGGTCTGGGAGTCGGCGGCCTCCAACGCCGACGGTGCGCGGCTCGTCCAGGAGGGCCGCTTCGACGCCGCCTTCGCGGGCGAGTTCGCGGCCGCCACGTACGGGCTGGAGGCGCTGGTCACCGAGATCCACGACGCGCAGAACGCCGAGACTCGCTTCGTGCTCGTCGGCCGGCCCGCCCGGCCCGCGGCGCCCACCGGCGCCGACAAGACCTCCGTGGTCCTCTGGCTCGGCGACGACCACCCCGGTGCGCTGCTGGAGCTCCTCCAGGAGTTCGCCGTCCGCGGGGTGAACCTGATGCTGATCCAGTCCCGGCCGACCGGGGAGGGCATCGGCAACTACTGCTTCGCGGTCGACGCCGAGGGCCACATCTCCGACCGCCGGGTCAGCGAGGCGCTGATGGGCCTCAAGCGGACCTGCCCGCAGGTGCGCTTCCTCGGCTCCTACCCGCGGGCCGGGGTCGCTCTGAGTGAGGTGCGCGCCGCGCGGCCGGGAACCTCCGACAGCGACTTCACGGAGGCCTCCGACTGGCTGACGCGCTGCCTCGACGGCCGGGCGTAGGTCCTCGTCCACTGTCCACAGAGTTATCCACAGGCCGAGATGGGGACCTGGGGACAAGTCGACAGAGCGGCACGACAAGGTCGACAAATCGTCCGGGTGACCCAGGTTTCGCGCTGGGGAGCGGTAGGTGAACGGCGTCACCCACGTATCACCGATCAACTCTTTGGGGCGAGTCATTCCCACCCGAATGAGTGTGTGAGGGCGGTTTGAACCCTGATCGGCCCCGACCGCTCACCGATCCCTATTGATCTCATTCCGTGTCCACAGAACCAGCGCACAGCCTGTGGATAAGACGGCCCTGTGGGGAATTCCTGTGGACAAGGAAGCCCCTGCGCGGCTGCTCAGGCCCTGGCGGACCCCCGTCGTTGTGCCCCTTTTCGGGGAATGGGGCCGGTTTTATCGACCGGCCCGCGGGGGCCGGATCCGGCCGCGGGGCAAGAGTTTTGCATTCGTACCAATTGGGACATAGCGACACGCAGCGTGATATCGATGTGATCCCGGGAACCCCAGCCCGGTAGCCTGGAGGGGTGATTGACCTTCGGCTGCTCCGTGAAGACCCTGACCGTGTCCGCGCCTCGCAGCGCGCCCGTGGAGAGGACGTCGGCCTCGTCGACGCACTCCTCTCCGCCGATGAGCGCCGCAGGTCCTCCGGCATGCGCTTCGACGAGCTGCGCAACGAGCAGAAGTCCCTCGGCAAGCTCATCCCCAAGGCCTCTCCGGAGGAGCGGGCCGAGCTGCTGACCAAGGCCGAGCAGCTCAAGCAGGACGTCAGGGCCGCCGAGTCCGAGCAGAACGAGGCCGACGAGGCTGCCAAGAAGCTCCTGCTCCAGCTCGGCAACATCGTCCACGGCGACGTCCCGGTCGGCGGCGAGGAGGACTTCACCGTCCTGGAGACGCACGGCACGATCCGCGACTTCGCCGCCGAGGGCTTCGAGGCCAAGGACCACCTGGAGCTCGGCGAGTCCCTGGGCGCCATCGACGTCGAGCGCGGCGCCAAGGTGTCGGGCTCGCGCTTCTACTACCTCACCGGTGTCGGCGCCCTGCTGGAGCTGGCCCTGGTCAACGCCGCGATCGCGCAGGCCACCGAGGCCGGCTTCATCCCGATGCTCACCCCCGCGCTGGTCCGCCCGCGCGCCATGGAGGGCACCGGCTTCCTCGGCCAGGCCGCGGAGAACGTCTACCACCTGGAGAAGGACGACTACTACCTGGTCGGCACCTCCGAGGTCCCGCTCGCGGCGTACCACATGGACGAGATCATCGACGCCGACAAGCTGCCCCTGCGGTACGCCGGCTTCTCGCCGTGCTTCCGCCGCGAGGCCGGTACCTACGGCAAGGACACCCGCGGCATCTTCCGCGTCCACCAGTTCGACAAGGTCGAGATGTTCTCGTACGTCGCGCCGGAGGATGCCGAGGCCGAGCACAAGCGCCTCCTCGACTGGGAGAAGCAGTGGCTGACCAGCCTGGAACTGCCGTTCCAGGTGATCGACGTCGCCACCGGCGACCTGGGCGCCTCCGCCTCCCGCAAGTTCGACTGCGAGGCCTGGATCCCGACCCAGGGCAAGTACCGCGAGCTGACCTCCGCCTCGAACTGTGACGGCTTCCAGGCCCGCCGCCTGTCGATCCGCTACCGCGAGGGCAAGAAGACCGCGCCCCTGTCCACGCTGAACGGCACCCTGTGCGCCGTCCCGCGCACCATCGTCGCCATCCTGGAGAACCACCAGCAGGCCGACGGCTCGGTGCGGGTTCCCCCGGTGCTCCGTCCGTACCTGGGCGGCCGTGAGGTGCTGGAGCCGATCGCCAAGTGAGCCCGGCCCCGTTCCCCTACAAGCTCGTCGCGACGGACCTCGACGGCACGTTGCTGCGTGACGACGACACCGTCTCGGAGCGCACGCGTGAAGCGCTCGCCGCGGCCACCGCGGCGGGCGCGGCGCACATCGTCGTCACCGGCCGGGCCGTGCCCTGGACCCGTCATGTGCTGGACGACCTCGGCTACAAGGGGATCGCCGTCTGCGGGCAGGGCGCCCAGGTCTACGACGCGGGGGCGCACCGTCTGCTGACCTCGGTGACGCTGGACCGGCAGCTGGCCGGGCTGGCGCTGTCGAAGATCGAGGCCGAGGTGGGTCCGCTGGCCCTGGCCGCCAGCCGGGACGGGGTGGACGGCGAGGTGCTGTTCGGCCCCGGCTACCAGGTGCAGGAGGGCCTCCCCGCGCAGTACCTGGAGGACACCGCGGCCGTCTGGACGGCGCCGCTGAACAAGCTGTACATCCAGCACCCGGGCATGGGCGAGGACGCACTCGTCAAGGTGGCGCGGGCGACCGTGGGCAACCTGGTCGACATCGTGATGGCCGGTCCGGGGATAGTGGAGATCCTGCCGCTGGGGCTGAGCAAGGCCACCGGCCTCTCGCTCGCCGCCCGCCGGCTGGGCGTGAAGGCGGCCGAGACGATCGCCTTCGGCGACATGCCCAACGACATCCCGATGTTCGGCTGGGCCGCGCACGGCGTCGCGATGGCCAACGCCCACGCGGAGCTCAAGGCCGTGGCCGACGAGGTCACCACCTCCAACCAGGAGGACGGCATCGCCGTGGTGCTGGAGCGCCTGCTGGGCGCCGCGTAGCGCGACGGCCGCAAGGACGTACGAGAGGTCCGGGACAGCCCGCGCCGCGAGGCGCGCTCGAAGTGGCTGCCCCGGACCTTTTGTTGCTCCCCGCGCCCCTCACTCTGCCGGGGGCGCAGGACCCGTACCAGCGAATTTCCCGGCGGGGCCGAGGGCCGAGGCGATGTTTCACGTGAAACACCGGCCGGGCGTCAGGGGGCGGCGGCTGCCGGGTGGGGGTCCGGATGCAGGGTCAGCGGCCAGGCGAGCAGCCCGACGGCGAGCGAGATGGCGTGGCCGAGGTCGGTGAAGGTGCCGCCGGTGAGCAGCGGGAGGCCGAAGAAGGCCACGGCTCCGGCGAGGTACAGCCATCTCCAGGGGCCCGGGAGCCGGTAGGTCAGCACGCCGACGGAGGCCGCGAGGCCGTAGCTGACGCCGATGTCCACGACGTGGGTCATGCTGTGCGGCGCGCGGTTGTCCTGGATGGCCATCAGGAGGAACTTCTGGCTGGCGAGGGTGGCGACGACGTGGGCGGTCGCGACGATCACGAGCCAGCGCAGGGTGCCGAGCCAGCGCTCGACGGTGGCGTGGAAGAGCTCGAAGAGCACGGCGTACAGGGCGAGGGAGGCCGGGTCCTCGATCCAGAAGGCACTGCTGATCAGGGCCCGTATCGGGTGTTTGACCAGTTCGTGGATGTTGCTGCTGTTGCGGTGGAGCAGGACGTGCTCGACCCGGTCGGGCGCGATCACGACGACGACACTGGTGACGGCGATGATGAGCAGCCAGATGTGGGTTCCGGGCGAGGCACGTATCCAGGACCGCAAGGGCCTGGACGGCTCGGGCTCGGTGTGCTCGATCATGCACCGATGATGCCGTGTACGACGGTGCCCCGCCTGGCCGGTGGGCCGGGCGGGGCACGGGTCGTGCGGTGGTGCGGGGGGGGCCTACTCCTCGCCGGCGAGGGTCAGACGGCGCAGCTTCTGGCCCGCGTACGCGGTGGCGCCGACGGTGACCACGATCAGCAGGACCACGGCGGTGGGCAGGCCGACGCTCGCGTCCACGTACCCCTGTCCGGCCACCTTCTCGGCCAGGGCCAGGGCCCACTGCTGGACGCTGAGGGTCTTGGCGCCGGAGACCAGGCTGCCGAAGAGGGACTCCCAGATCAGGGCGTAGACCAGGCCGAAGACGACCGCGTGCCGGCTGACGGTGCCCAGCAGCAGGAACAGGGCGCTGTAGGCGATCGAGGCGACGAGCGCGGCGACCGTGTAGGCCACGGCGATCTGCTGGCCGTTGCCGTTGAGGATGAAGCCCGCGATCAGGGTCGGGATGGCGGAGAAGGCCATCGTGACGGCGATCGCGACGATCAGCTTGGTCAGGATGATCGTCGGGCGCTTCACCGGCTTGGAGAGCAGGTAGACGATCGATCCGTCGTCGATCTCGGGGCCGATGGCTCCGGTGCCGGCGATGACGCCGATCAGCGGGACCATCGTGGCGAGGGCGAAGCCGCCGAGCAGGTCGGCCGCCACCTTGTCGTCCACGCCGGTGAAACCGCGGACCGCGGCGGAGATGACGATCAGCAGGGCGGGCAGCGCGAAGAGGATCAGTGCGCGGCGGCGGCCGAGCAGGGCCCGGTAGGTGAGCCGGGCGACGGTGGGGTTGTACATGGGTGCCAGCTCCTTCAGGCCGCGACGAGGTAGGAGAAGACCGACTCTAGGGACTCGTCGGAAGGCGAGACCGTCAGCAGCCGGATGCCGTGCGCGCGGGCGACCTGCGGCAGCAGCTCGGTGAAGCGCCCGAAGTCGACGGCCTGGATGCGCAGGGCGCCTTCCTTCAGGTCGACCTCGATGCCGGCCGTGGACGGGTCGGCGATCAGGGCCGCGGCGAGGGCCCGGTCGTCGGAGGAGCGGATGAGGTAGCGGTGGGGGCGGTCCGTCATCAGGCGACGGATCTTGCGGAAGTCGCCGGAGGCCGCGTGCCGGCCGGCGACCACCACCTCGATGTGGGAGGCGAGCTGCTCGACCTCCTCCAGGATGTGGGAGGAGAACAGTACGGTGCGGCCCTCGTCGCCCATGCGCCGCAGCAGGTCCATGAGCTGCATGCGCTGGCGCGGGTCCATACCGTTGAAGGGCTCGTCGAGGAGCAGGACGGAGGGGTCGTGGACGAGCGCGGAGGCCATCTTCACGCGCTGGCGCATGCCCTTGGAGTACGTGGAGATCTTGCGGTCCTGCGCGTACTCCATCTCGACGGTGGCGAGCGCCCGCTGGGCGTCCGCGGCGTCGAGCCCGTGGAGCTCGGCGTTGGCGACGACGAACTCCCGGCCGGTGAGGAAGTCGTACATCGCCTCGCGCTCGGGGACGACGCCGATCTGCTTGTAGACCTGCTCGTTGCGCCAGATGGGCGCTCCGTCGAGGGTCACGGTGCCCGTGGAGGGGGCGAGGAAGCCGCCCATCATGTTGATGAGGGTGGACTTCCCGGCGCCGTTGGGGCCCAGCAGGCCGGTGACGCCGGGACCAATGCGCATGGTCACGTCGTTGACGGCGACGACGTTCCCGAACCAGCGGGAGGTGTGGTCGATGTCGATGATGGTCACAGCCCGGCCTTCCGGTAACGGGCCATCAGGGCGGCGTAGGAGCCGACGATGAGGCCGAGGACGACGAGCAGGTAGACGAAGCCGAACCCGGCGGAGGGGCCCTCGCCACCGGGGAAGGCGGAGGTCGCGCCGAGGAAGGCGGTCTGCACGCCGTCGATCAGGGTGATGGGGGAGAACAGGCCCATCAGGTCGATGGCCCCGGTGTGGCCGGTGTTGTAGGCCACGCCCTGCACCGCCGTGACGGCGCCGTAGGGGATCAGGAGCAGGCCGATGACGGCGGCGACGCCGAACCCGCGGCGCGGGGTGAGCGCGGCCATGACCAGGCCGAGTCCCGCGAAGAGCAGTGACAGCAGCAGTACGGACACCAGTCCCTGCCCGAATCCCTTGGTCTGGTCGCCGAAGTCGAACTTCGCCAGCAGCGAGCCGATCCACATGATCAGCAGCGGGGTGGCGGTGAGGATGAAGAGGGCCGAGGCCATGGCCGCGTACTTGGCCACGACGTAGTCGACCCGCTCGATGGGCCGCGAGAAGTACAGCGGCACGGTCTTGAAGCGCAGGTCCCGGGAGACCGACTGGGGTGCCTGGGAGGCGAGGTAGAGGCCGATGATCACCTGCGTGGTCAGGGCGTACGTCGTGTACTTGATCGGCAGGTCGGTGGAGCCGGGGACGGCGATCGCCACCGCGACGATGATCAGCGCGGGGACGCACATCACCGCGAAGAGGATCATCGGCAGCACCTTGGACTTGGCGGAACGGCCGAGTCCGTACGCGCCCCGGAGGGACTGCGAGAAGAGGGAGGTGCGGGCGTAGGAGCGCCCGAGGCGGGGGCCGTCGTAGGACCGGTAGCCGATGTTGTGGATCTGGGTCGAGGTGTCAGGCGCCATCGGAACCGGCTCCCTTCTGCTGGGTCTGGAACTGCGGGACGGGCGGGGCGGCCACGGGGGCCTGGGCGGCCTGCGCCGCCTGCGCCGCCTGCGCGGCCCGGTCGCCGTCGTGGAAGACCTCGGCGATGTGGTGGCGGCGCTGCTCCATGCGGACCAGGCCGAGCCCGAGGTCGGCGACGGTGTCGCGGACGGTGTCGTACGTGTCCTCGCCGGTGGCCTCGACCAGGAGGATGTGGCCGGCGCCGGGCAGGCCCTGCTCCTCGCCCGCGTGCAGGACGATGCCCGCCGCGGTGAGCGCCGCACGCACGGCGGCGGTGCCGTCGGGGTGCCTGTCGGAGTCGGTGACCTCGACCGCCAGGGTGGTGGTGGTCTGGGTGAAGTCGCTGGTGGAGCTGGAGCGCAGCAGCTTGCCGCCGTCGACGACGACCACGTGGTCGCAGGTCCGCTCCAGCTCGCCGAGGAGGTGGGAGGTGACCAGGACGGAGATGCCGAAGTCGGTGTGGATGCGGCGGATCAGGCCGAGCATCTCGTCGCGGCCGACCGGGTCCAGGCCGTTGGTCGGCTCGTCGAGGAGGACCAGCTGCGGGTCGTGGACGAGCGCCTGGGCCAGTTTGACCCGCTGCTTCATGCCGGTGGAGTAGCCGCCGATGGGGCGGTAGCGCTCCTCGTACAGCCCGACGTGGCGCAGGGTGTCGGCGGTGCGTTCGCGGGCCGCGGTCGGCGGCAGCCCGGACATGCGCGCCATGTGGACGACGAACTCCGTGGCGGAGACGTCGGGTGGCAGGCAGTCGTGTTCGGGCATGTAGCCGACGCGTTCACGGATGGCGCTGCCATGCGTGGCGACGTCGAGTCCGAGCACGGCGGCGCGGCCCTCGGTGGCGGGGGACAGTCCGAGCAGAATCTTGATCAGCGTGGACTTGCCGGCTCCGTTGGCGCCCACGAGCCCGGTCACTCCGGGCCCGATGTCCAGGGAGAGCCGGTCGAGGGCGGTCACTCGGGGGTACCGCTTGCTCAGGCTTTCGGTCGCGATGACAGTCACGCGTTCGACGTTAGTGCCGCGGGCGGCCCGGATCGTCAGACCTGGAGCGGGATCACGTATCCGCCTTGAGGACTACGGACCCTGACGCGAGGCTGATGCCCGCCCGGCCGCCGGCGCTCCCGCGGGAGCTTTGGACATGGCCCGGACAACTTTGTCCACAGGTCCGTGCACGGGCCTTGACGCGATCTCCGGTCATTGTCACATTCATCAGTGTCAAGTTACGGGCGCGCACGCCTACAGGACGGACGGCTGGCATGGCTGGGGCAACCAAGCAACGCACCGCGCACGACCGGGCAGGGCTCTCCGACGAACTGCGCGGGTTCAGAGAGGTCCAGCGCCTCGCCTACGAGTGCGCCGAGACCGTGGCGGCGCAGCTGCGGCCCGGCGTGACCGAGCGCGAGGCGGCCCGGATGCAGCGCGACTGGCTGCGCGAGCGCGGGGTGCGGGACTGGTTCCACCTGCCCTTCGCCTGGTTCGGCGACCGCACCGCCTTCGTGAACTTCAAGATCCCCCTCCAGTTCTTCCCGACGGGGCGGAAGCTGGAGCCGGGCATGCCGTTCATCCTCGACATGGCCCCCGTGTACCGGGGGTATGCGGCCGACATCGGGTACTCCGGCAGCCTCGGCCTGCACCCCGTGCAGGACCGGCTGATGTCCGACCTGCGCCCGCACCGGGAGCTGATCCTGGAGCAGGTGCGCGAACGCCGCCCCCTCCGGGAGATCTACGAGAACGTCGAGCGGCTGATGACCCGCCAGGGGTACGCCAACCGTCACCGGGCCTACCCCTTCGGCGTCATAGCGCACAAGATCGACCGCGTCCGGGAGCGGCGCTGGTCCCCGACCGCGTTCGGGTTCGGCACGCAGTCCCTGAGGGGACTGGCCGCGGACGCCCTGCACGGGCACCGCGAGGGCTGGTCCCCGCTGTGGAGTCCCTACCGCTTCTCCGACCACCCGCCGCAGCCCGGCCTGTGGGCGGTGGAGCCGCACCTGGGCTTCCGGGGGACCGGCGCGAAGTTCGAGGAGATCCTGGTGGTCACCGACTCCCGGGATCCCGGGGAGAGCGCGTTCTGGCTGGACGACGACCTGCCGCACGTGCGGCGCTGGGCTGAGGAGAAGGCGGCATGAGCGGGATGAGCGGTACGGCACTGGCGGGCGCCCGGGAGCGCCGGGTGAGCACCGGCGGCATCGAACTGTGCGTCGCAGAACTGGGGGACCCGGACCACCCGACCGTGGTGCTGGTGCACGGCTATCCGGACAGCAAGGAGGTCTGGTCGGAGGTCGCCGAGCGGCTCGCGTCCCGCTTCCACGTGGTCCTGTACGACGTCCGCGGCCACGGGCGCTCCTCGGCGCCGGTGCCGCTGCGCGGGGGCTTCACCCTGGAGAAGCTGACCGACGACTTCCTGGCGGTGGTGGACGCGGTCAGCCCGGACCGCCCGGTGCACCTGGTCGGCCACGACTGGGGCTCCGTACAGGGCTGGGAGTTCGCCACGGTCGCCCGCACCGAGGGGCGGATCGCCTCCTTCACCTCCATGTCGGGCCCCTCCCTCGACCACTTCGGGCACTGGATCAAGAAGCGGATGACGCGGCCGACCCCGCGGCGGGCCGCCCAGCTGCTGAACCAGGGCGTGAAGTCCTGGTACGTCGGCATGCTGCACACGCCGGTGCTGCCGGAGCTGGCCTGGCGCGGGCCGCTCGGCAAGCGCTGGCCGAAGATTGTCCAGCGGGCGGAGAAGTTCCCGGACAGCTCCTACCCGACCGCCTCGCTCCGCGAGGACGCGGCGCACGGAGCCTGGCTCTACCGCGACAACGTCCGGCCCCGCATGCGTAGGCCGCGCACCGACGCGTACGCGCACGTACCGGTGCAGCTGATCGTGCCGACCGGGGACGCGTTCCTCTCCGAGCGGCTCTACGACGACACGGAGCGGTGGGCGCCGGACCTCGTGCGCCGGACCCTGTCCGCCAAGCACTGGATCCCACGGACCCGGCCGGACCAGGTGGCGTCCTGGATCTCCGAGTTCGTGACCGCGCGGGAGGAACCGGCCGCGCGGGCACCGCAGCAGAAGGCCCCCGGCCGCCACGCCGACCGCTTCGGCGGCCGGCTGGTCCTGGTCACGGGCGCCGCCAGCGGCATCGGACGGGCCACCGCGTTCGCGTTCGCCGAGGCCGGGGCCCGGGTCGTGGCCGTGGACCGGGACGCCGAGGGCGCGGCGCGCACCGCGGAGATGGCCCGGCTGGTCGGTGCGGCCGAGGCCTGGGGCGAGTGCGTCGACGTCAGCGACGAGCAGGCGATGGAGAAGCTCGCGGCGAAGGTCGCCACCGAGTACGGCATCGTCGACGTCCTCGTGAACAACGCCGGGATCGGGCTGTCGGGACCCTTCCTGGAGACCACCTCCGAGGACTGGAAGAAGGTCCTCGACGTCAATCTGTGGGGTGTCATCCACGGCTGCCGGATCTTCGGGAAGCAGATGGCCGAGCGCAACCAGGGGGGCCACATCGTCAACACCGCCTCCGCCGCGGCCTACCTGCCCTCCCGGACCCTGCCCGCCTACAGCACCTCCAAGGCGGCGGTGCTGATGCTGAGCGAGTGCCTGCGCGCGGAGCTCGCGGACAAGTCGATCGGCGTCTCGGCGATCTGCCCGGGCATCGTCAACACCAACATCACGGCCACCTCGCGGTTCGCCGGGGTGGACGCGGCCGAGGAGAAGCGCCGCCAGGAGCGCTCCTCGCGGCTGTACGGGCTGCGCAACTTCCCGCCGGAGAAGGTCGCCGAGGCGATCCTGCTGGCCGTGGTGAAGAACCAGGCGGTGGTGCCGGTGACCCCGGAGTCCAAGGGCGCCCTGTGGATGTCGCGCTTCACGCCGCGCACGCTGCGGCGGATCGCGCGGCTGGAGCCCCGGCTGTGAGCGGGGCCGGACGGAGGCGGGCCGTGACCGGTGGACCGGGTCCGGCGCGCAGAGAGCCGGGCACGGCCATACCCCGCTCCTTCCGGCGGTCGTACCATCCCTCGCAGGAGGGCTCGCTGCGCAGGGCGGTCGAGTACCTGGCGGCGTCTTCTGCCGCCCGGACCGCGGCGGGCGCGGTCGGCCGAGCCGCCATGTCGTAGGGAGCCGGGATTGTCCGATCAGGCGGTAGCGGAGTACCGGATCGAGGATCTGGCCCACCACAGCGGAGCGACGGTACGCACGATCCGGGCGTACCAGGACCGCGGTCTGCTCCCGAAGCCGGAGCGCCGCGGCCGGTCCAACGTCTACCGGGACACGCATCTGGCACGGCTGCGGCAGATCGCCGACCTGCTGGACCGCGGCTACACCCTGGCCTCCATCAAGGAGTTGCTGGAGGCCTGGGACGCGGGACGCGGGCTGGGCGGCGTCCTCGGCCTGGTGGCCGAGGTGCACGGCCCGTGGACCGACGAGGAGGCGGCCCGGATCAGCCGGGCCGACCTCAACGAGCGGTTCGGGGGCCGGCCCGACGACGACGCCGTGGACGAGGCGTGCGAGCTGGGGGTGCTGGAACGGATCACAGGGCGCCCGGACGAGTTCCTGGTGCCCTCACCGCAGGAGCTGGCGGTCGCGGCCGAGCTGTACGCGGCCGGGGTGCCACTGGTGGCGATCACCGGACACCTGCGCGAGCTGCGCGGGCAGGTGGAACACATCGCCTCCCGCTTCCTGGAGTTCACCACCGAGCACGTCTTCGCCCGCTACCTCGGTCAGGTGCCGCCGACCGACGCGGACGCGGCGGAGGCGGCGACGATGGTGCGCAGGCTGCGGCCCCTGGCCCAGCAGACGGTGGACGCCGAGCTCGCACGGGCGATGCGGCTCTTCGCGACCCGGCACCTCCAGCGGCACCTGGGGGCCGCCGGCGGGGCGCAGACCTCCGGCCCGGCGCCGGTGGCCCTGCCCGCCGAGACGGTGCGGGCGGTACAGGAGCTGGTGGGTCCCGCACACGTGGCGGAGTTTGTCCGGGCCGCGACGGAACGCGAGCTCCAGGCCCGGACCATGAACGATCTGGTCAGCAAGGGCGGCCGATAGTGCTCGATCAGCAGTCCACAGGGCGAATCACACGGTTGTCACCGAAACCCACCGAAACGGCTGTGGACAACTCCCCTTCTGCTGTGGGGAACCTGCTCTGATCCTCAGACGACGGCCTCGAAAGCGGGACCGGTGCGGGTGATATCGGCCACCGGTTCCGCCTCGTCCGCGGTGAGCGGTCCGGACGCTCCGGCGCCCGGCACGCGCTCCGCCGGCCGGGCGCCGCGGTCGCGTCCGTAGAGGAGGGTGGCCAGGGCGAGGCCCACACAGCCTCCCAGCAGCTGGGCCGCGACGAAGCCGGGCAGCGACTGCGGGGCGATGCCGGTGAAGGAGTCGCTGAAGGCCCGGCCGACGGTGCCCGCGGGGTTGGCGAACGACCCCGAGGAGGTGAACCAGATCGCGGCGGCGATGTACGCGGCGACGGCGGACGGGATCAGCCGGGACCGGCCGATGCGGCCGAGCCCCTGGATGACCAGGACCAGGCCGGCGGTGGCGACGATCTCCCCGATCAGCAGGTGGCCGTCGTCGCGGACCCGCGTGGAGAACACCCCGGGGGTGCGGCCGAACATCACCTCGGCGAGGACGGCCCCGCCGATGGCCCCGGCGGTCTGGGCGGTGGCGTAGGCGAGGGCCTCCCGGACGTCGAGCCCCTCACCGCCGGTGCGGCGGGCCCACCAGGCGGTCAGGGTGACGACCGGGTTGAGGTGGGCTCCGGACAGCGGCCCGAAGAGGGTGATGATCAGCCCGAGGCCGATGGCGGAGGCGAGCGAGTTGGCGACGAGGGCCACTCCCGTGTCGCGGCTGAGGGACGCGGCCTGGATGCCGGAACCGATCACCACCACGAGCAGGCTCGCGGTGCCGATGAGCTCAGCAGTCACGCGCCGTAGCAGTGAAGCCTTATTTGTCATAGTTTCTCCCTGTGGGCAGCAGTTCAGCGGAAAATGTATTCCGTATCTTGGAAACGCGATAGAGGGGGTCCGCGTTCAACGGGGCGGCAGAAAATCCCTGCTCGTGCCCGTCCCGACCCGGCAAGCTGGGGGCCATGGACGACAGACGCACCGTGAAGGTGTCCAAATACGTCTCGAAACACCTGCGGCATCAGCCGGATCGGATCGGACTGGTGCTCGATCCCCAGGGATGGGTGGAGATCGACGATCTCCTGAGCGCCGCCGCGGCCCACGGATTCCACTTCACCCGAGCCGAGCTCGACCACGTGGTCGCCGCCAACGACAAGCAGCGCTTCGCCGTCGACGGCACGCGCATCAGGGCCAGCCAGGGGCACACGGTGGCGGTGGACCTGGGCTTGCCGGAGGCCGAACCGCCCGCGTTCCTCTACCACGGCACCGTCGCCGCGGCCCTGGACGCCATCCGCGCCGAAGGCCTGCGCCCCATGGCCCGCCACCACGTCCACCTGTCACCCGACCGCGAGACGGCGACGCGCGTGGGGGCACGGCGGGGCCGGCCGGTGGTGCTGACGGTGGACGCCGGCGCGATGCACGCGGCCGGACACGTGTTCCGCATCAGCGCCAACGGGGTGTGGCTGGCGGAGGTCGTGCCCCCGGAATTCCTGCGCTTCCGGTAAGGGCGGGACAAGTAAGAGCGGACGAGCCGGAATTCACGGGAAGACTGTCAGATCATCCCCCTAATCTGTTCTCGTTCCGGGATCAGTGAGGGGGGAACCTCGCGATCGCCGACCATCCCTGTGACCACGCGAGGTGACACCCCATGACGTCCGACTCCCTTTCCTCGTCCGACCTCACCGACAGCACGAAACCCACCGCGGCGGGCGGAGCCGAGGCCGGAACCGGAGGCGGAACCGGAGCCGAGGTCAGCAACTTCCAGGTCGACCTGCGCGGTCTGGTCGACCTGCTCTCCCACCACCTCTACTCCAGCCCCCGCGTCTACGTCCGCGAACTCCTGCAGAACGCCGTCGACGCCATCACCGCCCGACACGCCCACGAACCCGGCGCCCGCGTCCGCATCCGCCTGTCCGCGTCCGCCGGCCGCGTCACCATCGAGGACTCGGGCATCGGCCTGACCGCCGCCGAGGCCCACTCCCTCCTCGCCACCATCGGCCGCAGCTCCAAGCGCGGCGGCAACGGCACCGACCCCGACATCCGCGGTCTGGAGACCACCCGCCAGGAGTTCCTCGGCCAGTTCGGCATCGGCCTGCTCGCCTGCTTCGTCGTCGCCCGCCGGATCAGGGTCGTCACCCGCTCCGCCCGCGACCCCCTGGCCGCGCCCGTGGAGTGGCTGGCCACGGACGACGGCTCGTACACCGTGCGCGAACTGCCCCACGAGGCCCGCCCGGAGCCCGGCACCACCGTCCACCTGGAGGCCCGCCCCGGCGCCGAGGAGTGGACCGAACGCGCCAGGGTCGAACGGCTCGCCCGCGACTACGGCTCGCTCCTGCCCTACGAGATCACCTTCGACGACGGCCTCGGCGGCGACCCGCGCCCCGTCACCGACCGGCCCGCCGTGTGGGACCGCGCCTTCCCCACCCCGGCCGCCCGCCGTGTCGCGCTCGCCGGGCACTGCGCCGCCCTCTTCGGCTTCACCCCCCTCGACAGCATCGACCTCGACCTGCCGGTCGCCGGAATCCGCGGGGTCGCGTACGTCCTGCCCGAACCCACCAGCCCCGCCCACCGGGCCGGACACCGCGTCCACCTCAAGGGCATGCTGCTGACCGACCGGGCCGACAACCTGCTCCCCGACTGGGCGTTCTTCGTCCGCGTGGTCCTCGACACCGACACGCTGCGCCCCACGGCCTCCCGCGAGAACCTCTACGACGACGAGACCCTGGCCGCCGTACGCGAAGCCCTCGGCGCCCGCGTCCGGACCTGGCTGGCCGAGCTCGCAGCCAGTGAACCCGACCGGCTGGCGGCCTTCCTGAGCGTCCACCACCTCGGCGTGAAGTCGCTGGCCCGGCATGACGCCGAGCTGCTCGCACTGATGCTGCCGTGGCTGCCCTTCGAGACCAGCGACGGCTCGATGAGCCTGGAGGAGTTCGCGGCCGCCCACACCGACATCCACTTCACGCGCACCGTCGAGGAGTTCCGCCAGATCGCCCCGATCGCGGCGGCCCACGGCCTCGGCGTCATCAACGCCGGCTACACCTACGACGCCGACCTGCTGGCGCTGCTGCCCTCCGTGCGCCCGGACCTCAAGGTCACCGAGCTCGACGCGGGAGCGGTCACCGAGCGCCTCGACCCCGTCGCCACCGAGGTCGAACTGGCCCTCGCCGCCTTCCTGGCCACCGCCCGCACCCGTCTGGAACCCCAGAGCTGCGACGTGGTGCTGCGCGCCTTCCAGCCCGTGGCCGTCCCCGCCCTCTACCTCGACGACCGCCAGGCCCGCCAGGAACGCGACCGCACGGCCGCGCTCGACAACGCCGATTCCCTGTGGAGCGGCATCCTCGGCTCCCTGCGCGGCTCCGGCCCCCGGGCCCGCCTGGTCCTCAACCACAACAACCCGCTGATCAGGCGCATCGCGGGCCTACCCGACCCGACCCTGACCGGCACGGCCGTCGAATCCCTCTACGGACAGGCCCTGCTGATGTCCCAGCGGCCCCTGCGGCCGGCGGACTCCACCCTGCTCAACCGGGCCTTCCTCGGGCTCCTGGAATGGGCGACCCACTCCACCGCGGCCCAGGAGGACGGCAAGTGAGCACCATGACCGACGAAGAGATCCGGCAGGGACTGCAGCAGAACCGCGGCCTGCCCTACGGCGCGGCCCGCAACGCCCAGGCCGAGGCACTCACCGCGGCCGCCGAGGTCAGCGGGGACCCCGCACTGTTCCGCCAGGCGCTGATCACCCAGATCGACGCCTACGAGTACAGCGCCGAACGCACCCGCATGGTCGTCCCGTTCGCCCGCCTCCTCCAGGAGTACGACCGCGACCCCACGGCCTTCGACGGCGGCCACGCCCACGCCCTGTTCTGGCGCTTCAAGTGGGTGGCCGGCCGGATCGTCGAATCCCCCGAGATCCCCATCGAGACGGTCACCCGCTGGCTCGACGACATGGAACGGCGCTACCGGATCGCCGGGTACAGCGAACGCGCCGTGCGCCAGTCCGAGTTCTACCTCGCCCACGCCACCGGAGACCGCGAGCGGGCCGAACGGGCCATCGCGCGGTGGCGAGCCGCCGACCGCGACTCCATGAGCGACTGCCGCGCCTGCGAGACCCACACCCAGGGCTGGTTCTGGGCCGACCGGGGCGAGGACGCGAAGGCGATCGAGGTCTGGGAGCCGGTCCTCGGCGGCGACCAGACCTGCATGGAGGAGCCGCACCGGGTCCTCGCGCGCTCCCTGCTGCCCCTCGTACGGCTCGGCCGCGCCGACGAGGCCCGCTCCCACCACCTGCGGGGATACCGCCTGGCCCGGGGCAAGGAGAGCCTGCTGCGCTCCATCGGCGAGCACATCGAGTTCTGCGCCCTGACCGGCAACGAGGCCCGCGGCCTGGAGATCCTCTCCGAACACGCCGTCCACCTCGGACCGCTCGCGGACGTCGACACCCAGATGGAGTTCTTCGGCGGCGCACTGGTCCTGCTGCACCGGCTGAACCGGCTCGGGCACGGCGCGGACCTGTCCGTCCCCTACGAGGGGTCCCCGCGCACCGTCGACGAGCTGTACGCGATCCTGCGCGACCAGGCCCTGGCGATCGCCGCCCGCTTCGACGCCCGCAACGGCGGCAGCCGGGTCTCGGACGAGTTGCGCGAGCGGATCGGACGGGAGCCGCTGCTCGACGTCCTCCCGCTGGGGGTGCGCAGCGCCGGACTGCCGCGAGCGGTGCCGGTGACGCCCGCCCCGGCCGCGGCACCGACCCGGCCGGAGGCCCCCGGGGCCGGGCTCGACGCCCTCGTGGAGCGCGCCCGCACCGCACGCGACTCGGGTCACCCGGGGGCGGACGCCCTGTGGGCGGAGGTGGCCGCACGGATCTCCGCCCTCCCCGCCCCCGAGGTGGACCCGCTGGTCACCGCCGACGTGGCCGACCACCAGGCCCTGGCCGCCGCACGGGCCGGGGCGAAGGAGGCCCCGCAGCTGCTGGCGGACGTCCGCGACCGGTACCGGGCACTGGGACGGGCGGAGCGCGTGGCCCTCACGGAGCTCCGGCTGGCGACCGCCGCCGCCCAGTCCGGGGAGGAGCCCGGACGGGTCCGGGAACTGCTGGCGGCCGCACTGCGCGCCGCCGAGGCACTGGACCCGGCCGAACCGCTGCGGACCCGGCGGATCGCGCTCGCGGAGCTGTCGTCGATGCGCGTGGAGTCGTACCTGCGCACGGTCGAGGCGACGCGCACGCAGGACCACGACCACGGGCATGACCACGGCCACGGCCACGGGGAGGAGCACGGCCACGAGGTGCTGGTGGCCGGACTCGGCGAGTTCGTCGCCACCTACGGCCCGGACCTCGCCGACCTGACCGCCGAGGCCGAGGAGACGCTGGGCCGGCTGGCGCTCTCCGCGGGCGACACCGACCGGGCCCTGCCCCTGCTGGCCTCCGCCGCGGCCCGGGTGGTCGGGGCCGACCGTCCGTGGGAGGCCGTGGACCCACTCGTGCTGCGGGCCGGCGTGCTGCTGTCCCTGGAGCGGCCCGAGGAGGCCGAGGAGGCCGCGCGGTCCGCCCTGGAACACGCCGCGGAGGTCGTCGACGCCGAGCAGCAGGGCATCGTACGGATCACCCTCGCGGACGTCCTGCTGCGCCGGGACTCGGCGGCGGAGGCCGCCGAGCACGCCCTGACGGCGGCGCACTGGTTCGACCAGGCCGGCCTGGCCTCCGACGGCGGCGCCCAGGCCCGGCTGCTGCTGGCCCGGGCCTATGCCGGGGAGGGCCGGACCGCCGACGCGGCGGAGGTGCTCCAGTCCACGCTGCCCGACCTGCTCCGGCACGGCGAGGGCCAGGCCGTCTCGGCGCGGGAGTTCCTGGGCAACCTGCTGCGGGAGCTGCGCGATGCGCGCGGCGCCGCGGAACAGTTCCTGCTGGCGGCGGAGCTGGTGCAGGGCTGGGAGGACCCGCGTCCGCAGGCGGGCTTCGCCCAGGCGGCCGCCGACTGCCTCTCCGACGCCGGCCTGGCCGGGGAGGCCGTCGCCGCCTACGAGCGGGCCCTGGAACTGCGGCGGCTGACCGGGGAGGCCGTCGTCTCCGAGGCGCGGATCCTGCGTTCGCTGGCCTGGCTGGGGCTGCGCGAGGCGGTCACGGACGAGACGACGGCCGCCGCCCGAACCCGGATGGACGAGGCGGCCGGGGTCCTGGAGGCCGCCCTGGCCCGGGACCCGGAGGATCCGGAGCTGCGGTCCGAGCTGGCCCAGACCTGGCACCAGCTGGCCCAGGTACTGGACCGGCGGGTCAGCGCCGAACTCCCCGACGAGGACGGGGACGAGGACGGGGACGAGGACGGTCGGGAAGGCCGGGAGGGCCGGGACGGGAGCGGTACCTCCCCGGCCCGGAACACGCTGGGCGCGGCGGGCATCGAGGCGCTGCGACTGGAGGAGATCGGGCTCTGGGAACGGGCGGCCGCGCTCTACGCCGCGCTCGGGACCGCGTACCTCCAGGAACGCTTCCAGTGCCTGAACAACGCCGCCTGGACGGACCAGGAGCTGGGACGGCCGGCGGCGGGGGCCGCCCGGATCTCCGCGCTGATCGAGGAGGTCGGGGCGCTGCCCGAGGGAACGGCCCCGGAGTGGCTGCTGCCGCAGGCGCATCGGGTCGTCACGCACCTGACGGCCTGAGGACACGACCGGCCCGGCCGGGACCCGCCCCGCGGCGGGTCCCGGCCGGAGCGCTGGACTTGTCAGGCGCCGAGCTGGGCGAGCGCCTCGGTGGCGATCCGCTCGAAGACGTTCTCGTCGGCCGCGAAGTCGGAGTCCGGGATCGGGGCGTGGATGACGATCTCGGTGAAGCCCAGCTCACGGTGCCGGCCCGCGAAGTCGACGAACGCGTCCACGGACTCCAGCATGGTGCTGCGCTCCGGCGTGAAGCCGGTCAGCAGGACCTTCTCGATGGTGTCGGACTCGCGCCCGATCTCCGCCAGGGCCTTCTCCAGCTTGCCGACCTGGACGCGCAGGGCCTCCAGCGACTGCTCGGGCGTCCCCTCGAAGACCTTCGGGTCACCGGCCGTCACCCAGGCCTGACCGTGGCTCGCGGCGAGCTTCACCCCGCGCGGGCCGGTCGCGGCCACGGCGAACGGCAGCCGCGGGCGCTGCACGCAGCCCGGGATGCTGCGGGCCTCCACGGCGGAGTAGAAGGTGCCGTGGTGGGTCAGGGAGCTCTCGGTCAGCAGCCGGTCGAGCAGCGGCACGAATTCGGCGAAGCGGTCCGCCCGCTCGCGCGGGCTCCACTCCTCCTGGCCCAGCGCCACCGCGTCGAAGCCGTTGCCTCCCGCGCCGATGCCGAGGGTGATGCGTCCGCCGGAGACGTCGTCCAGCGTCATCAGGTCCTTGGCCAGGGTCACCGGGTGCCGGAAGTTCGGCGAGGTCACCAGCGTGCCCAGCCGGAGCCGATCGGTGACGGCGGCGGCAGCGGTCAGGGTGGGTACGGCCGCGTACCAGGGTCCGTCGCGGAAGGTCCGCCAGGTGAGGTGGTCATAGGTGTAAGCGGTGTGGAACCCGAGCCGCTCGGCCCGCTCCCACTGGTCACGCCCGCCCTCGTGCCAAGGACGGACCGGGAGGATGACAGTGCTCAGACGCAGACTCATGCGTTCGAGCCTACGGGCGCCTCCGCACCAACCGCACATTCCGCACCGCGCGTCCCGCCGGTACGGGGCGCCCGCCGACGTGCCCGCGCCGTGTTTCACGTGAAACATCTCGACGGTTTCACGTGAAACATATCCGCACCGGCTGGCCTGGGCGCCGGGGAGCATGGGCGAAGATGGAGCGGTGACCTCGGCTCCTCAGCGCCCGGACGGGCCAACCCCCGTGACCCGGCTCATCGCCACCGACCTCGACGGCACCCTGCTGCGCGACGACAAGTCCGTCTCGCACCGCACCGTGGCCGCGCTCGCCGCCGCCGAGGAGGCCGGGATCGAGGTCTTCTTCGTCACCGGCCGCCCGGCCCGCTGGATGGACGTGGTCAGCGATCACGTCCAGGGCCACGGCCTGGCGATCTGCGCGAACGGGGCGGCCGTCGTCGACCTCCATGCCGACCGGGAGTTCGTGCAGGTCAGGGCGCTGCCCCGGGCCACCGCCCTGACGGTCGTACGGACCCTGCGGAAGGCCGCCCCCGGTACCTCCTTCGCGGTCGAGCTGACCACCGGCATCAACTACGAGCCGGCCTATCCGCCGTTCTTCGAGAGCCCGGGCGCCACGGTCGCCACCGCCGAGAAGCTGCTGAACGAGGAGACCGACGACACGGCGGCGCCCGTGCTGAAGCTGCTCGCCCACCACGCCGAACTGGCACCGGACGAGTTCCTCGCCCTGGCCCGCTCGGCCGCCGGCGCCTACGCATCGATCACCCGCTCCAGCCCGACCGCCCTGCTGGAGATCAGCGGGCTCGGTGTGTCCAAGGCCAGCACCCTGGCCCGGTGCTGCGCCGAGCGCGGTATCTCCCCCGCCGAGGTGGTCGCGTTCGGGGACATGCCGAACGACGTGGAGATGCTCCGCTGGGCGGGCACCTCGTACGCGATGGGCAACGCCCACCCGGACGTGATCGCGGCCGCCTCGGGCCGTACGGTCGCCAACAACGAGGACGGGGTCGCCGTCGTCATCGAGCGCATCCTCGCCGAACGCTCCGCGGGATGACGGCACGGGCCTAGAGCGGGGCCTCCCACACCAGGGTCGTCCCGCCGCCCTCCTCGCCGATGCCGGGCCCGTAGAAGCTGGTTCCGCCCAGCGACTCGGCCCGGCGGCGCAGGTTGCGCAGGCCGCTGCGCCGTCCGCCCTCCGTGATGCCCACCCCGTCGTCCGCGACCTCCAGCCGCACTCCGGGCCGGCCGTCGTCCAGGGTGACGGTGGAATCGAGCACCACCTCGATGCGGGAGGCCTCCGAGTGCCGGAAGGCGTTCGACAGGGCCTCGCGCAGGGCCGCGATCAGGTTCTTGCCGACCAGCTCGCCCACCACCGTGTCGATCGGGCCCAGAAAGCGGTGCGCGGGCTTGAAGCCCAGCGGCACGGCGGCCATGTTGATCTCCCTCAGCACCCGGGTGCGCAGTCCCGAGGGGGCCTCCGCCGGGCCCTGCTGGAGCGCGAAGATCGCGGTCCGGATCTCCTGGATCGTGACGTCCAGCTCGTCCACGGCCTTGCCCACCCCGTCACGGACCTCCGGAACGATGGACCTCCGCTGGGCGCCCTCCAGCATCATCCCCGTGGCGAACAGCCGCTGGATGACCAGGTCGTGCAGGTCGCGGGCGATCCGGTCGCGGTCCTCGAACACCGCGAGCCGCTCCCGGTCGCGCTGCGCCTCGGCCATCATCAGCGCGAGCGCGGCCTGCGAGGCGAACTGCGTGGCCAGGGTCCGTTCCGCCTCGGTGAACGGCCTCTTGCCACGGGCCCTGGGGGTGACCAGGGCGCCCAGCACCCGGCCACCGCTGTGCAGGGGGAGCATCATGCAAGGCCCGTACTGGCTGGTGAGCCGGCTGATCATGCGCGGGTCACCGGCGAGGTCGTCCACGAACACGGGCTCACCGCGCAGCAGCCTGTCCACCACCGGACTCTCCGCCGGGATGACCACGCCGAGCGAGGTGGCCGGGTTCTCGGCGGAGACGGCGACGATCTCCATCCCGCCCTCCTCCGCCGGCAGCATCACGATCCCGGCGGCGGAGTCGGCCAGCCGGCGGGCCTGTTCGGCGACCACCGCGAGGGCGTCGTCCGCGTCCCCGCCCGACAGCAGGGCGGTGGTGACGGCCACCGACCCGTCGATCCACCGCTCGCGCTGGGTCGCGGCCTCGTAGAGCCGGGCGTTGCCGATGGCGATGCCCGCCTCGGTGGCCAGCACCCGGACCATGTGGACGTCGTAGTCGTTGAACTCGCCGCCGCCGTTCTTCTCGGCGAGGTAGAGGTTGCCGAAGATCTCGCCCTGGACCCGGATGGGCACCCCGAGGAAGGTCTTCATGGGCGGGTGGTGTGCGGGGAACCCGGCCGACCTCGGATCCTTCGCCAGATCGGCGAGGTGCACCGTGTCCGGATGGGAGATCAGCGCACCGAGCAGACCCCGCTTGCCGTCCGGACGGCTCCCGATCTTCCGCGCCAGCTCGGCGCTGACGCCGTAGGTGACGAAGTCCGAAAGGCCACGGCCCTCGACGTCCACGACGCCGATCGCCGCATAGCGGGCGTCGGCGAGCTCGGCGGCCGTCTCACAGATGCGGTCGAGCGTGGAGTGCAGTTCGAGCCCGGTCCCGACCGAGCGCATGGCCTCCAGGAGTTGGGGGACCCGGGCGGTCAGCTCGGTGGACAGCCCCTGCAGGCTCCGGGTGGCCCGGGTGGCGGCCTCCAACGGGTCCGGCGTTCCCCCTGTGGGGTCCGGTGGTTCCTGAGACTCCTGCGCTGACATGTCCTTGAGAGTAGTTAGTCCCGTTTAGGAGGGAAAGTCAGCAAGGTGAAACTCGGCCAGTGCCCCGTCCGCCTCCCGTTCCCGTTCCAGGAGCCCGCGCAGCGGACCCTCGACCGCCGCCAGCTCGGCGTAGGCACCCCGCTGGACGACCGCTCCCCGGTCCAGGACGAGCACCTCGTCCACCGCCTCCAGCCCGGCCAGCCGGTGCGTGATCAGCACGGTGGTCCGGCCCTCGGTCGCCGCCAGCAGATCGGCCGTCAGGGCGTCCGCGGTCGCCAGGTCCAGGTGTTCGGCCGGCTCGTCCAGCACCAGCACGGGGAAATCGGCGAGCAGCGCCCGGGCCAGGGCCAGCCGCTGGCGCTGTCCCCCGGAGATCCGCTCACCGTGCTCGCCGACCAGGGTGTCCAGCCCGTCCGGCAGGCCGTCCGCCCACTCCAGCAGCCGGGCCGCGGCGAGGGCCCCGCGCAGTTCCTCCTCGCTCGCCCCGGTGCGGGCCAGGCGCAGGTTCTCGCGGACCGAGCTGTCGAAGAGGTGCGCGTCCTGGGCGCACAGACCCACGGAGCGGCGTACGTCGTCGCCGTCCAGGGTGCGCGCGTCGACACCGCCCAGGGTGTACCCGCCCTCGCGCTGGTCGAGGAACCGCAGCAGGACCTGGGCGAGGGTGGTCTTGCCCGAGCCCGACGGCCCGACGACCGCGATGCGCCGCCCCGCTTCGAGGGTCAGGTCCAGCCCGTGCAGCGCGTCCCGTTCCTGGCCCGGGTGGCGGGCGGCCAGCCCGGTCAGCCGCAGGGGGAAGGGCGAGCCCGCCGGCTCGGCCGGCTCCGCCGGCTCGGTGACCGGCACGGGCGCGTCGATGACCTCGTAGACCCGCTCCGCGCTACGGCGCACCCGCTGGCGGTACTGGACCGCCAGCGGCAGCCCGCTGACCGCCTCGAAGGCGGCGAGCGGGGTGAGCACCACCACCGCCATGGCCACTCCGGACAGCCGTCCGGAGGCGACGGCCTCCGCGCCCGCGAGCGCCGCGCACACCACCGTGAGCCCGCACACCAGCGCCGACAGCCCGCTGCCGAGTCCGGTGGCGGCGGCCCCGCGCGAGGCGATCCGGGTCAGCACGCCGTCGCTCTCCCGCGCCCGCCCCTTCCGGTCGGCCAGGGCTCCGGCGACCGTCAGCTCGGCGGTGCCGGTCAGTAGATCGGTCACCCGGGTGGCGAGCTCGCCCCGCGCCGGTGCCAGCCGCCGCTCGGCGGCCCGCGAACAGGCCCCGCTGACCAGCGGCACCACGACCCCGGCCAGGAGCAGACCCACCGCGAGCGCGGCCCCGGCCTCGGGCAGCAGCCAGGCGGTGAACGCCACCGACCCGGTGCCGACCAGTACCGCGGTGCCGACCGGCAGCAGCCAGCGCAGCCAGTAGTCCTGCAGGGCGTCGGCATCCGCGACCAGCCGCGACAGCAGGTCCCCGCGCCGCTGTTCCCGCAGTCCGGCGGGCGCGATCCGCTCCAGGCGGCGGTACACCGCGACCCGCAGGTCCGCGAGCATCCGCAGCACGGCGTCGTGCGACACGAGCCGCTCGGCGTAACGGAAGACGGCCCGCCCGATACCGAAGGCACGTGTGGCCGTGACGGCCACCATCAGGTACATCACCGGCGGCTGCTGCGAGGCCCGGGAGATCAGCCACCCGGACACGGCCATCAGGCCGACGCTGCACCCGACGGCCAGCGCACCCAGCAGCAGCCCGCGCCGGAAGCGGCCCTGCCAGGCCGAAGCCACCGCCCGCACCCGGCGCAGCGGGTCACCGCCGCCGCTGTCGCCGCCCCCGGCGACCGCGTCCCGCTCGGGCGCCGCACCCAGGATCCACTCCCCGGGATCGGCGGCCACCGGACCGCGCGGGGCGCTCACGACTGCCGGGACCCGGTCCGCGGGCAGGACCGGAGCCCCCTCGCCCACCCGCACCACCCGGTCGGCCACGGCCAGCAGCGCCGGCCGGTGCACGACCAGCAGCACGGTCCGCCCGACCGCGAGGCGGCGTACGGCCTCCACCACGGCGGCCTCGGTCCCGCCGTCCAGGGCGGCCGTCGGTTCGTCCAGCAGCAGCACCGGCCGGTCGGCGAGGAACGCCCTGGCCAGGGCCAGTCGCTGGCGCTGGCCCGCGGACAGGCCCACCCCGCCCTCACCGAGCGGGGTCCGCGTCCCGCCCGGCAGGGCCGACACGAACTCCCAGGCCCCGGCGTCGCGCAGCGCGGCCTCCACGGCCTCGTCGGAAGCCCCGGGGCGCGCCAGCCGTACGTTCTCGGCGATGGTCCCCGCGAACAGGTGCGGGCGCTGCGGCACCCAGGCCACCCGCTCCCGCCACTGCTCCAGGGAGAGCCCGTCCAGGTCCGCGTCCCCGATCCGGACCCGCCCGCCGGTCGGCGTCACGAAGCCCAGCAACACATGGAGCAGGGTGGACTTGCCCGCCCCGCTGGGCCCGGTGAGGGCCACGCACTCGCCCGGCGCGACGGTGAACGACACCGGTCCCGGCGAGCTCGCGCTCCGCCCCTCGTAGCGGACCTCGACCGCGTCGAACTCGATCCGCAGCCCGTCGGCGGGCACCGGCGCCCCGCCGCCCGGCGCGGGGGCGGGGGTCTCCAGCACCTCGAAGATCTGCTCCGCGGCGGCCAGCCCCTCGGCGGCCGCGTGGTACTGCGCCCCGACCTGGCGCAGCGGCAGGTACGCCTCCGGCGCCAGGACCAGGATCACCAGGCCGGTGTACAGGTCGAGCTCCCCGTGCACGAGCCGCATGCCGATCGTGACCGCGACCAGCGCGACCGAGAGGGTGGCGAGCAGCTCCAGCGCGAACGAGGAGAGGAAGGCGATGCGCAGCGTGCGCATCGTGGCCCGGCGGTAGTCGTCGGTGATCGAGCGGATCGACTCGGCCTGCGCCTTGGCCCGGCCGAAGACCTTGAGCGTCGGGAGCCCCGACACGACGTCCAGGAAGTGACCCGAGAGCCGCGACAGCAGCCGCCACTGGCGGTCCATCCGGTTCTGCGTGGCCATCCCGATCAGAATCATGAACAGCGGGATCAGCGGCAGGGTGACCACGATGATGGCCGCCGACACCCAGTCCTCGGTGACGATCCGGGCGAGAACCGCCACCGGGACCACCACCGCGAGCCCCAGCTGGGGCAGGTAGCGGGAGAAGTAGTCGTCGAGCGCGTCCACGCCCCGGGTGGCCAGTGCCACCAGCGAACCCGTCCGGTGGCCGTCGAGCCGTCCCGGCCCGAGGTCCGCGGCCCGTTCCAGCAGCCGGCCCCGTAGCTCCGACTTGACCGCCGCACTGGCCCGGTGCGCAGCGAGCTCCGTGAGCCAGGCGACCAGGCCGCGCCCCAGCGCCACCGCCGCGAGCAGCAGCAGGGGCGTCCGCAGCGCCCCGCCGTCGAGCCCCTCCTCGAAGGCGCCGACCACGATCTCGGCGATGAGCATCGCCTGACCGACCACCAGCCCCGCCCCGGCGAGCCCCAGCGCGACCACCGCCCCCAGGAAGAGGCGGGTGGAGCGGGCGTACCGCAGCAGACGCGGGTCGATCGGTTTCACGTGAAACATCCCCTCGGCAGGGTCAGGCAGGGACCGGTCCTCCGGGCCGTCCGTCGGATACGGGCGGCCCGGGGACCGGGCGCGGGGTCAGTGCGCGTCGGCGATGTGCTGCGTACCGATGCGCTTGCGGAACACCCAGTAGGTCCAGCCCTGGTAGAGCATGACGAGCGGGGTGGCGACGCCCGCGCACCAGGTCATGATCTTCAGCGTGTACGGGGTGGACGAGGCGTTGGTGACCGTCAGGCTCCAGGCGTCGTTCAGCGAGGACGGCATGACGTTCGGGAACAGCGTCAGGAAGAGCATCGCGACGGCTGCCGCGATGGTGATCCCCGACAGGGCGAACGACCAGCCCTCCCGCCCGGCCAGGTTGCAGCCGAGAGCCGCGACCAGCGCCGCCACGGCGACGGCCATGGCGATCAGGCTCCAGCCGTCACCGCGCGAGACCTGGGTCCAGATCAGGAAGACGAGGGCCAGGACGGCCGTCACCACGCCCAGCCGGGTCGCCAGCGCGCGCGAGCGGTCCCGGATGTCACCGAGGGTCTTCAGCGAGGCGAAGACCGCCCCGTGGAAGGTGAAGAGGGTGAGGGTCACCAGACCGCCGAGGATCGAGTAGACGTTGAGCAGGTCGAAGAGGCTGCCGACGTACTCCATGTCCTGGTCGATCTTGACTCCGCGCACGATGTTGGCGAAGGCCACGCCCCACAGGAACGCGGGGATCAGCGAGGTCCAGAAGATCGCGTGTTCCCAGTTGGTCTGCCACCTTTCCTCGGGCCGCTTGTGGCGGTACTCGAAGGAGACGCCGCGGACGATGAGGCAGATCAGGATGAGCAGCAGGGGCAGGTAGAAGCCGGAGAAGAGGGTGGCGTACCACTCCGGGAAGGCGGCGAAGGTGGCGCCGCCCGCCGTGAGCAGCCAGACCTCGTTGCCGTCCCAGACGGGTCCGATCGTGTTGATCAGGACCCGCCGCTCCTTGCGGTCGCGGGCGAGCAGCTTGGTCAGGACGCCGATCCCGAAGTCGAAGCCCTCCAGGAAGAAGTAGCCGATCCACAGGACGGCGATCAGTACGAACCAGACGTCGTGAAGTTCCATGGTGTGGTCTCCTCAGCCTCAGTACGAGAAGGCCATCGGCCGGTCGGGGTTCTTGCCGTCCCCGCCGATCCTGGTGGGCGGGTTGAGGTCGTCCTCGGTGAGTTCCGGGGGACCGGCCTTGACGTATTTCACGAGCAGCCTGACCTCGATCACCGCGAGCACGGCGTAGAGCAGGGTGAAACCGATCATCGAGGTGAGCACCTCGCCCTGGGAGACGCCGGGCGAGACCGCGTCCCGCGTGCGCAGGACGCCGTAGACCACCCAGGGCTGGCGGCCCATCTCGGTGAAGATCCAGCCCCAGGAGTTGGCGATGAGCGGGAAGCACATGGTCCAGAGCGCGACGAGCCAGTACATCCGGGCCCACCGGGGGCTGAGCGCCTTCTTGAAGAGGACGAGGTGGGGGACCTCGTCCTCACCGGTGCGCAGGGCCGGCGGGAGCAGGAAACGCTTGCGGGTCAGCCACAGCCCCAGCATGCCGATCCCGAGGGAGGCCATGCCGAAGCCGATCATCCACCGGAAGCCCCAGTAGGCGACGGGGATGTTGGGCCGGTAGTCGCCGGGGCCGAACTTCTCCTGCTCGGCCTTGTTGACGTCGTTGATGCCGGGGACGAAGGAGGTGAAGTCGTCGTTGGCGAGGAAGGACAGCAGGCCCGGGATTTCTATGGCCACCTTGTTGTGGCCCTTCTCGACGTCGCCGTAGGCGAAGACGGAGAAGGGGGCGGGCGCCTCGCCGTCCCAGAGGGCCTCGGCCGCGGCCATCTTCATGGGCTGCTGCTTGAACATGACCTTGCCGAGCAGGTCGCCGCTGATCGCGGTGCCGAGGCCCGCGATGATCATGACGACCAGGCCGAGCCGCAGCGAGCTGCGCATCACGGGGACGTGCTTCTTGCGCGCGAGGTGGAAGGCGGCGATGCCGACCATGAACGCGCCTCCGACCAGGAAGGCGGCCGTGATGGTGTGGAAGAACTGGGTGAGCGCGGTGTTCTGCGTGAGGACCTGCCAGAAGTCCGTGAGCTCCGCCCGTCCCCGCTCCTCGTTGATCCGGTAGCCGACCGGGTGCTGCATCCAGGAGTTCGCCGCCAGGATGAAGTACGCGGACAGCACGGTGCCGAGCGAGACCATCCAGATGCAGGCGAGGTGGATCTTCTTCGGCAGCTTGTCCCACCCGAAGATCCACAAGCCGATGAAGGTCGACTCGAAGAAGAAGGCGATCAGCGCCTCGAAGGCCAGCGGCGCGCCGAAGATGTCGCCGACGAATCGCGAGTAGTCGGACCAGTTCATGCCGAACTGGAACTCCTGGACGATGCCGGTGACGACACCCATCGCGATATTGATCAAGAAAAGCTTGCCCCAGAACTTCGTGGCCCTGAGGTACTTCTCCTTCTCCGTGCGCACCCAGGCGGTCTGCAGGCCGGCGGTCAGCGCGGCGAGCGAGATCGTGAGCGGAACGAAGAGGAAGTGGTAGACGGTGGTGATGCCGAACTGCCAGCGCGCCAATGTCTCAGGCGCCAAAGCTAGGTCCACGTCGTCTTCTCCTTGTCGTCGCCGTGGTCACAGCGGGCAGTCTGCCTGGCGGGTTCCCCCCGAAACGGGAGGAAGCAGGACACGCTTGTGAACGCGTTCACATTCACAAGCATTATGGCGCACCCCTTTCGACGGCTTCCAGCCGGGGTCCCTCTAGCCAAGAAATTCAACAGATTGTTGAATGTGGCCATGCAGATTCGAATCTCATGGCCTGCGGGCCTGCTCACCGCCACCCTCGACGACACCCCGACCAGCAAGGCGCTGGCCGCGGCCCTGCCGATTTCGGCCTCCGCGAACACCTGGGGCGAAGAGGTCTACTTCGACACCGGGGTCTCCGTCGCCCTGGAGGACGACGCCCAGCAGGTCGTCGAGCCGGGCACGGTCGCGTTCTGGACCGAGGGCGACGCGCTCGCGCTCCCCTACGGCCCGACGCCCATATCGCGCGGAGGCGAGAGTCGCCTGGCGAGCCCCTGCAACGTGCTCGGCTCGTTCGACGGCGACCCCCGCCTCCTGGCCACCGTCCGCGACGGCGACCCCATCCGCGTGGAACTGGTCTGAGGACCCCGGCTCCCCGGGGCCCCCTACCGCTCCCCCCGCTCCCTACAGCTCCTTGAAGAACGCCGCCGCCGTGTGCAGGAAGAGGTCGTTCGCCTCGGTCTCACCGATCGTGACCCGCAGGCCCTCGCCCGCGAAGGGCCGGACCACCACGCCGGCCTTCTCGCAGGCCGCCGCGAACTCGGCCGTCCGCTCGCCCAGCCGCATCCACACGAAGTTGGCCTGCGTGTCCGGGACGACCGTCCAGCCCTGGGCCAGCAGCGTGGCGTGAACCCGGGCGCGCTCGCCCACCAGAGCCCCGACCCGGCCCATCAGCTCGTCCTCCGCCTGCAGCGAGGCCACGGCCGCGTCCTGCGCGAGCTGGCTCACGCCGAAGGGCACCGCCGTCTTGCGCAGCGCGGCGGCCACCGGCTCGTGCGCCACCGCGAAGCCGACGCGCAGCCCGGCAAGACCGTACGCCTTGGAGAACGTACGCAGCACGGCGACGTTGGGGCGGTTGCGGTAGAGCTCGATGCCGTCCGGAACGTCGGTGTCGCGCACGAACTCGCGGTACGCCTCGTCCAGCACCACCAGGACGTCCGAGGGAACCCGGTCCAGGAACCGCTCCAGCTCGGCACGGCGCACCGCGGTGCCGGTGGGGTTGTTGGGGTTGCAAACGAAAATCAGCCGGGTCCGGTCGGTGATCGCGGCGGCCATCGCGTCCAGGTCGTGCACGTCGCCGTCGGTCAGCGGGACCTGTACGGACGTGGCACCCGAGATCTGCGTGATGATCGGGTACGCCTCGAAGGAACGCCAGGCGTAGATGACCTCGTCGCCCGGGCCGGCCGTCGACTGGATCAGCGACTGGGCCACGCCCACGGAGCCGGTGCCCGTGGCGATGTGCTCGACCGGCACCCCGAAGCGCTCCGCCAGCTCGTTGACCAGACCGGTGCACGCCATGTCCGGGTAGCGGTTGAACCGGCCCGCGGCGGCGACCGCGCTCTCCAGCACCCCCGGAAGGGGCGGGTACGGGTTCTCGTTCGAGGACAGCTTGAACGCGACGGCCCCGCCCCCGGCCGCGGGCTTGCCGGGCTTGTAGGTGGGAATGCCGTCCAGCTCGGCGCGCAGCTTCGGGCTCTTCTCGCTCACCGCAGGTCCTCCTCGACCGTCCCGCCGACCTCTCCGTCGACTCAATACTGCTCACCTTATGAGGATTCCGCCGATCCGAGAATGGCGGGCGCCAGGAACACTGGGGGAGCGCGCGCATATATGCGCGCGCCGGTGGCCCGCGCCGTGGCGCGCGTCCCTCGTGCAGGTGAGTTGAGAGCGGCCGCAAACGGCTCCGTTTTGGCATGCTCCTACCCGTCGACAAGCTTCACCCTCACTCTGAGCCACCAAAAACCTTCAGTTCCAAGGTCATTGAGGGTGGCGAACCATGCAGAAACGTGCCTGTCAACGCGTGCATATGCACCCGGACCGACCACCCCTCAGAGCCCTAATATCGGCTCGCCATGACAGCAGCAGGGAAGCATCAGGTGAGCCGGACCGAGAGCACCCGGCGGGTCGGCGGCCGACAGGGCCGGGCCGGCATCAGAGACGTGGCCGCCGCGGCGGGCGTCTCCATCACAACCGTCTCCGACGCGCTCAATGGCAAGGGGCGGCTGCCGGACGCCACCCGCCGCCACGTCCGCGAGGTCGCCGACCGGCTGGGCTACCGCCCTTCCGCAGCGGCCCGAACCCTCCGTACCGGCAAGTCCGGCCTCATCGGCCTGACCGTGACCACGTACGGGGATGAACCTTTCACCTTCACCGAATTCGCGTACTTCGCCGAGATGGCACGGGCCGCCACCTCCGCCGCGCTGGCCCGTGGCTACGCCCTCGTCATCCTCCCCGCCACCTCACGACACGACGTCTGGTCCAACGTGGCCCTCGACGGCACCGTCGTGATCGACCCCTCCGACCACGACCCGGTCGTCAGCGAGCTGGTCCGCCAGGGCCTGCCCGTGGTCTCCGACGGCCGCCCGGCCGGCACCCTCCCCGTCACCGCCTGGGTCGACAACGACCACGAGGCCGCCGTCCTGGGCCTGCTCGACCACCTCGCCGCCGCCGGCGCCCGCCGCATCGGGCTGCTGACCGGCACCACCACCGACACCTACACCCGGCTCTCCACGACCGCCTACCTGAACTGGTGCGAACGCGTCGGCCAGGATCCCGTCTACGAGTCCTACCCGGCCCACGACCCGTGCGCCGGCGCCGTGGCCGCCGACCGGCTGCTCGCCCGGCCCGACCGGCCGGACGCCGTCTACGGACTCTTCGACCCCAACGGCACCGACCTGCTCGCCGCCGCCCGGCGCTACGGCCTGCGCGTGCCCGAGGACCTGCTCCTCGTGTGCTGCAGCGAATCCACCGTCTACGCCAACACCGAACCGCCCATCACGACCCTCTCCCTCAAACCCCGTCGGATCGGCACCGCCGTCGTGCAGCTGCTGATCGACGCGATCGAAGGGGTCGACACCGGACGCCCCGTGGAACAGGTCGTCCCGACCGAGCTGATCATCCGCACCTCCTCGCAGCGCAGGACACCCCGGACCACCGTCAGCCCGCCCCGCTCGCCGGCCCAGGACTGACCGCCGTACCCACCCCAACGGCGGGGCCATCGGCCCCGCCGAGGATTCAGCAACACCCAAATCGGGAGAAAACAGCAGGAAGGATCGGCTCCGGACAGGATTCACCACCCCTGGTGCGTCACAGAGCGCGAGCCGCATTCCTATGATGGGCGCACGACATCACGGACCCTCCACCCAGGAGGCAGAGGGTCCGCAGGTGTACGGCAGCGCGACGGTGGTGGAGGGGTCGATGACTCAGGGGGCCGGTCAGGGACCCGCGATGCGGACGGACACGCTGCGGGACTTCCGGGTGCCGGTCTCCGAACCCGCGCCGTACGCCGTGTCCGCCGGACTGCCCGGCGAGAGCCCGGTCTACGGCGAGTACCCCGCGTACTACGCCGAAGGCGCGCCCGCGGACCCGCGGCCCGGGTACCCGCCGGAGCCCATGGGGCCCCCGGCGCCCGGCCCCGTCGGCTACCCCGGGACGGAGACCGTCCCGCACCAGCGGCCCTCCGCCCACGCGGAGTTCCCCGCCGCGGACGATCCGGACGACGGCTACACGCCCACGCAGCGCGACCTGCCCGTCATCGGGCGCGCCGCCGTCTCCGGCGGGCCCGGTGACACCGTCCAGGTCCACTACGTCCCCCAGGAGGCCCCGGCCGCCGGTCCCGGGCCCCTGTACGTCGTCGGCGACGTCCACGGCTACCTCGACGAGCTCGTCACGGAACTCCAGGCCCAGGACCTGATCGACGCCGACCGCCACTGGTCCGCCGGGAACGCCCGGCTCTGGTTCCTCGGCGACTTCACCGACCGCGGCCCCGACGGCATCGGCGTCATCGACCTCGTCATGCGGCTCTCCGCCGAGGCCGCCGCCGCCGGCGGCTACTGCAAGGCCCTGATGGGCAATCACGAACTGCTGCTCATCGGCGCCAAGCGGTTCGGCGACACCCCCATCCAGTCCGGTGCGGGCACGGCCACCTTCCAGGCCGCCTGGCTCCTCAACGGCGGCCAGCGCACCGACATGGACCGGCTGGAGGACGTACACCTGCAGTGGATGTCCCGGCTCGACGCGGCCACCCTGGCGGACGGACACCTGCTGCTGCACTCCGACACCACCGCCTACCTCGACTACGGCGACTCCATCGAGGACGTCAACGACACCATCCACGAACTGCTCAACCGCCACGACGCAGACATCACGTGGGACCTGTTCAGGAAGTTCACCAAGCGCTTCGCCTTCCGCGACGAGGAGACCGGTCCCGGAGCCGTACGGGAGCTCCTCGGCACCTACGGCGGCGGACGCGTCGTCCACGGCCACAGCCCGATCCCCTACCTGCTCGGCGAGGTGGGCACCGAGGACGGCGACGAGTCGCACGGACCGGAGGCCGTCGACGGGCCGCACGTGTACGCGGACGGCCTGGCCATCGCGATGGACGGCGGCGTGACCATGGAGGGCAAGCTGCTCGTCGTTCAACTACCTCTGAGCGACTGAGCGTTCTCGGAGCGGGGTAATTCAGCAAAGCCCCTGTCACCGCGTGGCAGGGGCGCTCTACCATCGCTCTATCCGTAGCAGGCTCTCCTCCGTTTGTGCCGGCGCCCGGGTCTACGCGGGCAAACCGGCTTGTACGGAGCACAGGGGGATGCACATGACCAGCGCTCCGCACCTGCTGACCGAAGACCGACCCGAGTTCGACCGGCTCCTCGACGAAGCACTGCGCACGGCGGACGAACGGCCCGAGCTCGCCACCCTCGGGGAACGACTGAACGCCGAACAACTGCGCACGATGGCGCTGAGCGCCAGCGCACTGCTCACCGCGGCTGCCGCCGCGGAGTACGACCACTACGTCAAGGTCCGCGAAGAACTGCGCGAAGGGGCCCTGACGGCCTCCGCGAGCGGCATCGAGGACGGCACCGACCAGGAGGACGGGGCCGGCGCGAGCGCCGTGATCGCCGTCCTCGCGCCCGTCCTAGCGGGCACCGCCATGCTGATCTTCCTGCTGGTGGGCTACAGCCTGAAGATGATCGATCCCGAACCGGCCTTCGCCAGAACGATGCTGACGGCAGGCTGGCTCTTCGGTGCGCTGACCGTGGCCGCCCTGCTCTTCGCGGTGATCGGGCTCCTCGTGACCGCGATACGCAACAGCTCGACGGAGGTGGCGGCCGAGGAGGCCGTGCCGATACCCGACGAGCTCTCCCGGGCCCGCGAGGCCTGGCGCAACGCGCTGCTGGAGCGCGGCATCATGCCGTTCCTGCGCGACGCGCTCGCCGACCCCAGTGCCGGGTCCGGCTACCCCGTACCGCGCACGCCGGGGGCCGGGCGCATCCCCAACCTGGGATACACCCGGCCCGACTTCACCAGCCCCGGACCACGCTCACAGGGCTCCAGGCCCGGCTACACACCCCCGGACTTCACCAGCCCCGACTTCGGCGGCCCGGAGCACGAGACGGAGTAGACCGGCTCCGGGGAACCGCACCCGGCCGATGTTTCACGTGAAACCACGCACCGGAGGTCCGTTGCCCGCCGTCCGGCGACGGGTACCGGACGGCGGAGGCGCCCGACTACCCCGCGGCCCGGTCCTGCAGCGCCCGTCGCCGCTGAGAGGGGTCCGTCAGCGCAGGCGCGCGCCAGACGCCGTCCGGGTGGTAGAGGTTCACGCCCGGTGCCACGATCTCGTCGATCCGGTCGAGCACCGCATCGTCGAGGACCAGACCGGCCCCCTTCACCAGGGACTCCATCTGCTCCATGGTGCGCGGTCCGATGATCACCGAGGTGACCGCGGGGTGCGCGACGGGGAAGGCGACCGCCAGCTCCGGCAGCGTGCAGCCGATCTCCTCGGCCAGCGCGACGAGCTGTTCCACGGCCTCCAGCTTGGCGACGTTCACGGGGATCGCCGGATCGAAGCGCGCCGGATTCAGCGCCGCCCGCCCCGAGGTCAGGTCGACGGGCCGGCCGAGGCGCTGCTTCCCGCTCAGAAAACCCGAGGCCAGCGGGCTCCAGGTCAGCACGCCCATCCCGTAGCGGCGGGCAACCGGCAGGACGTCGGCCTCGATCCCCCGCGCCAGGATCGAGTACGGCGGCTGCTCGGTCCGGAAGCGGTGCAGCGCCCGCCGCTCGGCGACGTGATGGGCCTCGACCAGTTCCTCGGCGGGAAAGGTCGAGCACCCGAAGGAACGGATCTTGCCCGCCGTGACGAGGTCTCCGAGGACGGACAGCGTCTCCTCGACATCGGTCGTGTGGTCCGGGCGGTGCACCTGGTAGAGGTCGATCCAGTCGGTGTCCAGCCTCCGCAGGCTGTCCTCCACGGCCCGGACGATCCAGCGCCGCGAATTGCCGCTGCGGTTGCGGCCCTCTCCCATCTGGAAGTGGACCTTCGTGGCGAGCACGACGTCGTCGCGACGCCCCTTGAGCGCCTTGCCGACGATCACCTCGGACTCTCCGGCGGAGTACATGTCCGCGGTGTCGACGAAGTTGATGCCCAGGTCGAGCGCGGCATGGATGATCCGCCCGCACTCCTCGTGATCGGGGTTCCCCACTGCCCCGAACATCATCGTTCCGAGGCAGTGCGCACTCACCTCGATGCCGGTCCCGCCCAGATTTCGGTATCGCATGGTCATGCGGCCGCACTCTAGGAGCTGGAGCACACTCCAGGGCAAGACCGCTCCACCGGTCAATCAAATCCGTGTTTTCCGGACACGCCCTGCTCCGGGACGCTGCACACCCGGCACAACCGCCTTACGGAGAAAGAATTCTGACGGTACGCCGATTACTTCTTCGGCGTCAGACAGAGCACGAACTTCTCGTTGTCCAACTGCTGCGCGAGCGCGTCGAATCCGTCGCCGCAGACATTGATGTCGAAGGTGTCGTCGACGACCTTCGACACGGTGTGCGTGGCCTTGCCGTCACCGCAGCCGACCGTGTCGACCGACGGGTTGTTGGCACTGCCGGTGACCGTGACGCAGTCGCCGACCTTGGCGTGCACCGGCCCGTTGATCGCTTCGCCGATGGCCACCTTGACGATCGCCAGAACGATGATCAGCGCGAGAGTGCCGAGCAGCGAGAGCACCTTCTTGCGCTTGCTCTTCTTGGGTGCTGCTGCCGCTTCCTGTATGGCCTCGCCGTACGGGAAGGGAGTCGCGGCGAACGCCTCGGGCGACGGCTGGGCCTGGGGGTTCTGCGGGGTGGTCATGGGATCCTCTGATGTGCGTAGCGTGGGGGGGGTCGTGCTCGCCGAACCCTACAGACACACAATTTCCATGTTCCCGACAATCGCTGCGATTTCAAGCCGCGCGTTATTCAGGTGAAATGCAAAGACTCGCCAAACGAGTTGATGCATCGGCGTCGCGGCTCTCCGGCAAAGCGTCGGACTCCCTCACCGGCTCCGAACGGCTTCAGCCACGCAGCTGGTCGACCACGGCCAGGAACACGAAGAAGTTGGGGACTTTGTGCACCGGGGTGTTGGACCAGGCCAGCAACTTGCCCGACTTCCCCACGAACACCACGCCGTTCTTGACCTCGACCCGCTCCACCGCGCTCCACGGCAGGCTGCCCCGTTTCGCGGTCGCCATCCCATGGGCGTTCACCGCCACGTCACCGAACCGGACGGTGTCGCCGCGGCCCACCAGATCGAGCGCTCTCGGCAGCTGCGCCCTGGTGATCTCGTGCTGAATGGCGGCTCCCCAGACCTCCGGGTCCGCGTAGAAACCCGTCAACTGGATCGTGGAACCGTCCGGCTTGAACAGCGTGTACAGGTAGCTCGTCCCGACGTACACACCGTTCGCGTAACGCCTGGTGATCTGCTGGAGCACCGATACCGAGTCCCACCGGAACGCGACCGGACGGTCACGATCGCTCACGATGAGCCCGTGGTCGAAGCAATGGATGCGCTTCGCGGCTTGCTTGCTGTTGAAGTTGGGCGTCTGCAGGAGCCGCCAGATGAAGAACAGACCGGGCAGGACGAAGGCGAGCAGTCCCAGGAGGCTGAAGAAGACCATCCCGATGACGGCCCACATGCCCGCCCGCTTCGGGAGGAAGGACGCCCGCAGTTCTCCCAGCCCTTCGGAAGCCGCCAGGTCCAGGACCTCGCCGGGAAGCTGCTCCTGGACCGGACGGGACTGTACGCGTTGCACTGGCGCCTCTTTCATGCCGGAGAAAACCGCAGGTCGGCCGAGTGGGCCACCGGATGCTACTGGCAACCGACCGCGAACGACAGGGGCGCCCGAAGTGCCGTCCCGAGAAGCAACGGCCTCCCGGGACGGCGTTCGGCACGAGGTCAGTCCGCCAGGGGCAGGTAGACCCGGTTGCCGGCGGCGGCGAACTCGGCGGACTTCTCCGCCATGCCCGCCTGGATCTCCTCGGCCTTCAGGTCACCGCCGTGCTCGCGGCGGATGTCCTGGGAGATCTTCATCGAGCAGAACTTCGGACCGCACATGGAGCAGAAGTGCGCGGTCTTCGCGGGCTCGGCCGGAAGGGTCTCATCGTGGAACTCGCGGGCCGTGTCCGGGTCGAGGGCCAGGTTGAACTGGTCCTCCCAGCGGAACTCGAACCGCGCGTCCGAGAGGGCGTCGTCCCATTCCTGGGCGCCCGGGTGGCCCTTGGCCAGGTCGGCGGCGTGAGCGGCGATCTTGTAGGTGATCACGCCGGTCTTCACGTCGTCCCGGTTCGGCAGGCCCAGGTGCTCCTTGGGCGTGACGTAGCAGAGCATCGCGGTGCCCCACCAGGCGATCATCGCCGCGCCGATGCCCGAGGTGATGTGGTCGTACGCGGGCGCGACGTCCGTGGTCAGCGGGCCGAGCGTGTAGAACGGCGCCTCCTCGCAGATCTCCTGCTGGAGGTCGATGTTCTCCTTGATCTTGTGCATCGGGACGTGGCCCGGGCCCTCGATCATGGTCTGCACGTTGTGCCGCTTGGCGATCGTGTTCAGCTCGCCCAGCGTCTTCAGCTCGGCGAACTGCGCCGCGTCGTTGGCGTCCGCGATGGAGCCGGGGCGCAGGCCGTCACCGAGCGAGTAGGTGACGTCGTAGGCCGCGAGGATCTCGCAGAGCTCCTCGAAGTTCGTGTAGAGGAAGTTCTCCTTGTGGTGCGCCAGGCACCACGCGGCCATGATCGAGCCACCGCGCGAGACGATGCCGGTCTTGCGACGGGCGGTCAGCGGCACGTAGGGCAGCAGCACGCCGGCGTGGACCGTCATGTAGTCGACGCCCTGCTCGGCCTGCTCGATGACCGTGTCCTTGTAGATCTCCCAGGTCAGGTCCTCGGCACGGCCGTCGACCTTCTCCAGCGCCTGGTAGAGCGGCACGGTGCCGATAGGGACGGGGGAGTTGCGCAGCACCCACTCGCGCGTGGTGTGGATGTTGCGGCCGGTGGAGAGGTCCATGACCGTATCGGCGCCCCACTTGGTCGCCCAGGTCATCTTGTCGACCTCCTCCTCGATGGAGGAGGTGACCGCGGAGTTGCCGATGTTGGCGTTGACCTTCACCAGGAACCGCTTGCCGATGATCATCGGCTCGATCTCCGGGTGGTTCACGTTCGCCGGGAGGACCGCGCGGCCCGCGGCGATCTCCTCGCGGACGACCTCGGGGGAGACGTTCTCGCGGATCGCGACGTACTCCATCTCCGGGGTGATCTCGCCCCGGCGGGCGTACGCGAGCTGGGTGACGGCGGCGCCGCCACGGCCGCGGCGGGGCTGGCGGGGCCGGCCCGGGAAGACGGCGTCGAGGTTCTTGAGCCCGCCACGCGGCGAGGTGTGCTTGATGCCGTCGTCCTCGGGGCGCACGGGACGTCCCGCGTACTCCTCGGTGTCGCCGCGGCCGATGATCCAGTTCTCTCGCAGGGGCGGCAGGCCCCGGCGCACGTCGGTCTCGATCTGGGGGTCGGTGTACGGCCCGGACGTGTCGTAGAGCGTGACGTCCTTGCCGTTGGTGAGGTGGACCTGGCGGACCGGCACCCGGATGTCCGGGCGGGAGCCCGCCAGGTATCCCTTGTGCCAGCCGGGCTGGCGCTCGGTCTGGCCGTCGGCGTCCTGGCTGACGGCAGGCGTGCGTGCGTCCTGAATGGTCATGAGACCTGATCTCCCTACGCCGGCATTACCCGGTAACAGGTTCGGCGGTCGGCGCAGCCTCTTCCCGTACGCATTTTCATGCGCGTACGGTGATCAGCGCCCTCTCAGCCCGGTGCTCCGAGCTCCCGCGTTGTGCAAAGTAGCCCCCACGCTAGCGTCATCTGTGGCGTGCTGAACAGTGGGCCCCCTCATCTCTTGCGATGATCTGCCGGTGACGTCCTTGCCGCAGCCCCCCACCACGCCCACGGACCCCCACAGCCCCACCGGTCACGATCACGCGTCCCACGGACATGCGACCGGCGGCTCTCCGGGCGGCCACAGCCATGGCCACAGCCACGGCCACGGTCCGGCCGCCCCGGTCTCCAAGCACCTGCGCAAGGTGATCGCCGCCGTGCTGATCCCCTTCGCCGCCGCCGTCTTCGTCGGCATGGCCGTGCTCTGGCCGGGCGGCGCCCCCGCCCACGAGCGCACCGGAGTGGGCTTCGACCGCCAGACCCAGCAGGGCACGGTCGTCGCCTTGGCGAAGGTCGACTGCAAATCGGTGAACGCCTCCCAGGTACCGCCCACCGGCGACACCTCCACCCCGGAGGGCCGCGAGACGCAGGCCGCGCAGACCGGGGAGTGCAAGAAGGCGACGGTCGAGGTCGCCAGCGGACCGGACAAGGGCCGGGCCTTCTTCGAGATCGTCCAGCCCGGCGCCCCGCGGCAGTTGGAGAAGGGCCAGGAGGTGGTGGTCGCGTACGCCCCGGACGCGCCGCGGGACCTCCAATACTCCGTCGTCGACGTGAACCGCAAGCTGCCGCTGGCCCTGCTGGCCGGGATCTTCGCCCTGGCGGTCGTCGTGGTCGGGCGGATGCGCGGGGTGTTCGCGCTCGTCGCCCTGGTGGTGAGCTTCGCGATCCTGACGCTGTTCATCCTGCCCGCGATCCTCCAGGGCTCGAACCCCCTGCTCGTCGCCGTCATCGGAGCCAGCGCGATCATGCTGATCGCCCTCTACATGTGCCACGGCCTGACGGCCCGGACCTCGGTCGCCGTCCTCGGCACCCTCGTCTCGCTGCTGCTGATCGGGCTGCTGGGCTCGCTCTTCATCGACTGGGCCTTCCTGAGCGGCAACACGGACGACAACACCGGGCTGATCCACGGCCTCTACCCGCACATCGACATGAGCGGTCTGCTGCTCGCGGGCGTGATCATCGGCTCGCTCGGCGTCCTCGACGACGTGACCGTGACCCAGACCTCCGCGGTCTGGGAACTCCACCAGGCCGACCCGGCGATGGGCCCGCGCGGCCTGTACCGGGCGGCCATCCGGATCGGCCGCGACCACATCGCCTCGGTCGTCAACACCCTGGTGCTCGCCTACGCGGGCGCCGCGCTGCCGCTGCTCCTGCTTTTCTCGATCGCGAACAGCAGCATGGGATCGGTCGCCAACAGCGAGCTGGTCGCGGAGGAGATCGTGCGCACCCTCGTGGGCTCCATCGGGCTCGTGGCCTCCGTCCCCGTCACCACCGCGCTCGCCGCGCTGGTGGTCTCCGCCGACCGGACGGGCCCGTCGGCCGCCGCGACGGTCCCGCAGCCCGCCCGCGGCGGCCGGGGCCGCCGGCGCAAGCGCTGAGGGAACGCCGGATCAGCCGGCGTTCTGCTCGTTCTGCCGCGCCTCGGCCAGGATCTTGCCGAGCTCCACGTCCAGGTTCTCCTCGAAGTCGCCGAGGTCGCGCTCCCGACCGAGCGGAACCAGCCGGTCCGTACGGTCGAGGAAGGCGACGAGCGGCGCCGCACTCGCGCGGAACAGGGCCCGGTCACAGCCCACCTGGAGGCGGATGTGGACGTCGGACAGCTCCTCGGGGTGGGTGGGGGCGATGTGCACATCGCCGTCGCCGCACGCCTTGTTGATGCCGTCGAGCAGCAGTTCCCGGCCGAACGCCCAGGTCACGGGGGCGTCTCCGGGAAGGTGGAAGGTCAGGCGCACCGCGTAGGGGTCACGGGCCTCGTATCCGAGTTCCACCGGGATCCGGAACGCGAGCTCCTCGGAAACGAGGAAGCTCATCATGACCTCTGCCTGTACCGACTCGCGCATTGCCTACCCCGCTGTAGTGGAAGTGGCCAGGAATGTCCCCCAAGGCCCACTTGACAAGAGTGGTGTAAGCGATGGCAGATCACAAGGAGTGAGTTTTCAGATACTGATAGAGAACGAAAGGGTGCTCAACAGCGCGCCTACTTCACTCCGTAGCCGATCGACCGCATAGAGCAACTTGTCCTGCTGGTGCAGGGGGAGGGAAATCGCCATGGTCGCGGCGGTGTCGCCGGCGGTGATCGGAATGGCCGCGCACACCGTCCCCAGGGAGTACTCCTGCCGCTCCGTCACGGGCTGCATCCGCTCCAGGGACCCGATCCGCTCCTCCAGCGCGCTCACGTCCCGCACCGTGTAGGGGGTGATGCTCTCGACCGGATGGCGGTCGTAGTAGTCCCTGCGCGTCTTCTCGTCGAGCTGGCCGAGCAGGCACTGCCCGATGGCGTGCGCGTGGCCGGTCTCGCGGAAGTCGGCCCACTCCTCGCACGCCGGGCGGGCAGGGGTGTCCGAGACACCCACGACCTCGATCTCACCCTCGCGGTAGACCGCGAAGTAGACGGGGGCCCCGACCACGTCGCGGAAGTGCGCGAGCGAGTCGAGGATCATGCTGCGACGTTTCTGCTGAAGTCCGCCGCCCGCCAGCCGGACGGCCGCCGCGCCGAGGACGAACACACCGCCCTCCCGCCGCAGATAGCCCTCGTGGGTCAGGGTGCGCAGCAGGTGGTACGCCGTGGGGAGCGGCAGCCCGGCTTCCCGCGCCAGCTGCTTCGCCGGGGCTCCCCCGCTGTGGGACCCCGCCGCTTCCAGCAACCTCAGCGCCCGCTGCACCGAACCGATCAGGGTCGGCACACCGACGTTGTGAACCGAAGCCAAAGCTCACCCCCAGGCGTGGCGGCGGACCTCGGGGGAGCCCGCCCTGCGGGGTCCGCCCCCGCGTGCACCGTGGCTCCTGGGGTTGTCGCCCGGCGGCCGCTCGACGTGACCGCCTCTTCGGAGCAGGTGTACGGGCTGCCCGTGCCCAGGAAACAGCACGGATTGTCACTCTAACCACCGGTTACCGGCGAGTGGGCGGTTTGCCCACTGCCGTTCCCCCGCCTGGGTCAATCGCGGTACCGCTCCCGGGTGGTACGTCCTACCAGTCGCCCGCGGAGGACTTCGAACCGCTGCCCGTGAACTTCTTGACCGCGAAGATCAGGCCACCGACGAGGGCGACGAAGAGCAGGGCCTTGAAGACGAAGGCGATCAGCGTGCCGATGATGGTGGTGATCACTCCGCCGAAGACGAAGATCGCAAGCAGCGGTACCGCGACCCACTTGACCCACCAGGGCATGCCCGCGAATGCCGCTCGGATGCCGTCCATGTCGCTACCTCTTCCTCGTCCGTGACTTCCTGCTCCGATGCTAGGAGCGCACGGTGCGGCGCGGGGGCCCGCGAGCCCTCGGAACCCCCTGATCCGCCCCCCTAGGGGGACCGGGCCCGCGACCCTCACCCGGCGGCCGGCCGACCCGCCGGTCCGCCGGCCCGGTCCGCCGGCCGACCCGTCGGTCCGGCGCCGTCAGCCCTCCGGCGGGGAGAAGACCACCATCACCTTCAACGGCTCGGTGATGTGGTGGAACTTGTGCGGCACCCCGGCCGGTACGTAGACGACGCTGCCGTTCGCGACCGTCGTGGTCTCCTCCCCGACCGTGATCGAGGCCCGTCCGCTGACCACGAAGTAGACCTCGTCCTGCCGGTGCGGCTGCTGCGGATCGCTCTGGCCGGCGTCGAGGGCGTACAGCCCGACCGACATGTTGCGCTCCCGCAGGAACTGGAGGTAGGCGCCGTCGTTGGCGGCCCGCTCCGCTTCGAGCTCGTCCAGCCTGAAGGCCTTCATCGTTGCCGTTCCCCTTGCCCTTGCTCGGTGGTGCCGTGGGATCCGCTGATCTGCCGATGTCCCACCCGGTTCTTCCCTGGCACGATCAGACACATGACGAATTTCGTAGTCAAGACGCTGGCCAATGCGGCGGCCCTGGCGGTGGCCGTCTGGCTGCTCGCCGGGATCACCCTCGACGACGGCAGTACCCTGGCGCGCCGCGCGCTCTCGCTGATCCTGGTCGCCCTGGTCTTCGGCCTGGTCAACCTGATCGTCAAGCCCGTGGTGAAGCTGCTCTCGCTCCCGCTGTTCGTCCTCACCCTGGGCCTGTTCACCCTCGTCGTGAACGCGCTGATGCTGCTGCTGACCTCCTGGCTGGCGGACCTGCTCAACCTCAGCTTCCACGTCGACGGCTTCTGGACCGCCGTCGTCGGCGGACTGATCATCTCCGTCGTCTCCTGGGCCGTGAACATGGCCCTGCCCGAAAAGAACTGAGCGGACCGCCGTGTACCGCGTGTGCTTCGTCTGCACCGGCAACATATGCCGCTCCCCCATGGCCGAATCCGTCTTCCGCTCCCACATCGCCGACGCCGGACTCGACGACCTCGTCGAGGTGGACAGCGCCGGCACCGGAGGCTGGCACGAGGGCGACGGCGCCGATCCGCGCACCGTGGCCGTACTCGAAGCCGCCGGATACGAACAGGACCACCGGGCACGGCAGTTCCGGGCCTCCTGGTTCGACCGCGTCGACCTGGTCATCGCCCTCGACGCCGGTCACCTGCGCGACCTCCGCGCCCTCGCGCCCACCCCGGAAGCCGCCGCCAAGGTCCGGCTGCTGCGCTCCTACGATCCCGCGGCCCCGGCCGCACGGGACGGCGCGACGGACGCGCTGGACGTGCCGGACCCCTACTACGGCTCCCTCGACGGCTTCGAGGAGTGCCTGGAACTGGTCGAGGCGGCGAGCCCGGGGCTGCTGGACGCCGTACGCGCGGCCGTGAAGGAGACCACCCCGTGAACACCCACCCCACCGGCGCGGACCACCCCGCCGACGCCGCCCGGTACGCCGACGCCGACGCCGCCCGGTACGCGGACGCCACCCGCGCCGTACGCGCCGGGCTGCCCGAGCCCGTCAAGAACGAACCCACCCTCCCCGGGCCCGTCTTCGCCGCGCACTTCCACCTCCCCGGCGAGGTGAGCGGCCCGTACACCTACGGCCGGGACACCAACCCGACCTGGACCCTGCTGGAACGGGCCATCGGCGAACTGGAGGCACCCGGTCAGGACGGCGTGGACACCGTCGTCTTCGCCTCCGGCATGGCCGCGGTCTCCGCCGTCCTGCTCTCCCAGGCCCGCACCGGCGACACCGTCGTCCTGCCCGACGACGGCTACCAGGCGCTCCCCCTGGTCCGGGAGCAGCTCCAGGAGTACGGGATCCACGTGCGCACCGCCCCGACCGCCGAGGACGCGCAGCTCGCCGCCCTCGACGGCGCCCGGCTGCTGTGGATCGAGACCCCGTCCAACCCCGGGCTCGACGTGTGCGACGTACGCCGGCTCGTGGCGGCCGCCCACGCCGGTGGCACCCTGGTCGCCGTCGACAACACCCTGGCGACCCCCCTCGGCCAGCGCCCCCTGGAACTCGGCGCGGACTTCTCCGTCGCCAGCGGCACCAAGGGCCTCACCGGCCACGGCGACCTGCTCCTGGGCTACGTGGTCTGCCGCGACCCCGCCCTGGCCGCGGGCATCCGCCGCTGGCGCAAGGTCGTCGGCGCGATCCCGGGCCCCATGGAGGCATGGCTAGCCCACCGCTCCCTGGCCACCATCCAGTTGCGCGCCGAGCGCCAGTGGGGCAACGCCCTGGCGGTCGCCGAGGCGCTGGCCCACCGGTCCGAGGTCACCGGGCTGCGCTACCCGGGACTCCCCTCGGACCCCTCGCACAAGACGGCCGCCCGGCAGATGAGCGGCTTCGGCTCGGTCGTCTCCTTCACCCTGCCGGACCGCGCGTACGCGGAGCGCTTCATGAGCGCCCTGCGCCTGGTGGAGGACGCCACGAGTTTCGGCGGAGTGCGATCCACCGCGGAGCGGCGCGGACGCTGGGGCGGGGACGCCGTACCCGAGGGCTTCATCCGGTTCTCGGCGGGCGCCGAGGATCCCGGCGACCTGGTCGCCGATGTGCTCCGGGCCCTTGATTCCGCGGGTTCCGGGGGCTGACCGGCCCAGGGAAAAGCGGTCCGAGCCTCCCCCCTGGTGGCTCGGACCGCCCGGGTTCCCTAGCAGAAGAACCACGCCATCAAGGCTAGTTGACTCAGCGTCAGAGTCCAATCACGGTAGCGACAGGGGCCTATCGGCATATTTATAGTTGAAGGCCCCCACCGAGAGGGGCCGACATGGACCTGGCCCTGCTGCGCACCTTCGTCGCCGTCCACCGGGCCGGCTCGTTCACCCGGGCCGCCACGCTCCTCGGGCTGTCCCAGCCCGCCGTCACCTCACAGATCCGCACCCTCGAACGCCAGCTGGGCCGCCCCCTCTTCCACCGCCGGGCCCGCGGCGTCACGCCCACCGCCGTCGGTGACGAACTGGCCCACAAGGCGGCCCCGCACCTCGACGCCCTGCTGCGGATCACCGAGATCGAACGGGAGGCCACCGGTACCTCGCGCACCCTCCACCTGGCCGGTCCGCCCGAGTTCCTGTGCCTGCGGGTGCTCCCCGCCCTCGCGCCCCTGGTCGGGCAGGGACAGAGCCTGCGCACCGCCCTCGCCCCCGACGCACGGGAGACCCTCGACGGGCTGGCCGCCGGACAGCACGACCTGGTCGTCACCCCCACCCGCCCGCGCGGCACGCTGTTCACCGCCAACGCCCTGTGCGACGAGGAACAGGTCCTGGTCTCCGCGCCCTACTGGGCCGCCCTCACCGAGCGGGCCGAACTGCACGACAAGGGCCCCGCCGCCCTGGACGGGATCCCGGTCGTCGAGGTCCACGAGAGCCTGCCACTGGTCACCCGCTACTGGGCCGCCGTCTTCGACTCCGTCCCCGAGTGCGCCGCCACCGTCGTCGCGCCCGACCTGCGCGCGGTACTCGAATGCGTCCGGGCCGGCGCCGGTCTCGCCGTCCTGCCCCGCTACCTGTGCCAGGACGCCCTCGACCGCGGGGAGATCGTGGCGCTGCTGGAACCGGCCGTACCGCCCCTGCGGACGTGGTTCCTCGTCGTACGGGCCGGCAGCCTCGCCCTCGCCCATGTCGCGCGCGCCCACGACCGCCTGCTGCGCGCCGCCGCGCAGTGGTGAGCCGCCGGGTTTCGGACCGTGGCGCGTTTCAGGAGCCCGGTACTGGGCCACTCTTCTCCCATGACCGAACGTCCCGTGGTCAAACGCACCGCCCGCGCGATCCTGCTCGACGGTGACGACCTGATCCTCATCAAGCGCACCAAGCCCGGCGTCGACCCGTACTGGGTCACGCCGGGCGGGGGAGTGGAGCCCTCGGACGCCACCGTCGTCGACGCCCTCCACCGAGAACTCCACGAAGAACTCGGCGCCAAGATCACCGATGTGGTGCCCTGTTTCGTCGACACCGTCGAGCACATCGCCTCCGGCGGGGTGACCGGCGTGAAGGTGCAGCACTTCTTCGTCTGCCACCTGGAATCGATGGACCCCGCCCAACGGCACGGCCCCGAGATCGACGAGCCCGAGGGCGAGTACGAGATCGTCCGCGTGCCCTTCAGCCGGGTCGGCATCGCTGCCGTCCACCTGGTGCCGCTCTCGCTCCGCCACTACCTCGACGGCAACATCGAAGGGGTCCGCGCCATGCACGCTCCCGACCTGGGCTGAGGCCACCCGGAACGCGGACAGGGGAGCGGGCGGACAGGGGAGCCGGCGGGCAGGGGAGCCGGCGCACAGGGGCCGCGCCGGTTTCAGCCGGCCACGTCCGCCAGCTCCTCGACCGCGTCGTGACGGATCCGCTCACCGGGGATCCCGATCCGCTTGAGCGCGTCCACACCACTGCGGATCATCGCGGGCGGCCCCGAGATGAAGGCGTCGTACGAGCTCCACGGCCCGTGTTCGCCGATGGCCTGCGGGAGCTGGCCCGCCAGCCCCTCGCCGATCACCGGGCGCACCGACAGCCAGGGGTGGGAGCGCTGGAGACCCAGCAGGGTGTCCTTGTCGTAGAGGTCGTGGTCGCTGCGCGCCCCGAAGAAGACCTCCATGGGGCGCCGCTCCCCGTGCCCGGCGACGTCCTCGATCAGGGCCTTGATCGGGGCGATGCCGGTTCCCCCGCCCAGGCACAGCATCCCGTTGTCGGTGCTGTGGTCCACCACCATCGACCCGGCCGGCGGCCCCAGCCGCAGGACGTCGCCCGGCTGGGCGTGCCGGACCAGGGCGTTGGATACCCAGCCCGCCGGTACGGCTTTGACGTGGAAGGACAGCAGTCCGTCGGCTCGGGGGGCGGAGGCGAAGGAGTAGTGCCGCCACACCCGCGGCCACCACGGGGTCTCCAGGCTCGTGTACTGGCCCGCGAGGAAGGGGTACGGCTGGTCGGGGCGGACGGTCAGCACCGCGATGTCGGAGGTGCGCAGCTCGTGCGAGACCACCTCCGCGTGCCACCAGGCGGGTGCCCTGGCCTCGTCCTCGGCCGCCGCGTCGATCATGATCTGTGAGATGGCGGTGTAGGCGCGCACCCACGCCGCCTGGGTCTCCGGCCCCCATGTGCGTTCCGCGTACCGGGCCAGAGCCCCGATCAGGGCCTCTCCCACCGCCGGGTAGTGGCCGGCCATCGTGCCGTACTTGCGGTGCCCGGTGCCGAGCCGGCGCAGGTAGGGAGTCAGCACCGCCGGGTCGTCGATGTGCTCGGCGGCGGTCAGCAGTGCCTTCAGCAGCCGGTCGCGCTGTACGTCCATCGCCGCCGGGAACATGCCCCGGACTTCCGGGTGCCCCGTGAACACGAGGGCGTAGAAGTACGAGGTCACCCTGTCGGCGACGGGTGCGATCTCGGTCAGGGTCCGGCGGATGAGCACGGCGTCCGGGGAGGGCTCGACGGCCCCGCCCCCCGAAGGTATCCGGCCCGTCGGTCTTGCCGATCTGGTGGGCGCAGCGTCCATGCGGTGCCTCGCTTCGAGCATCTCGGTCGGGTCTGCACGCGCCACGGCCTCGAATCCGTGGTTCCGGGTTTCACAGCGTGCCAGCCGACCCACAGCCCGGCGGGGGAATGGGGAAAACCGTTTCCCGGGCCGCCTTTCCCCTTAAGATGCCTCTCCTCCCCGGCGCGTCGTCCCGAGGAGCCGGTACGCCTCGCGCAGGTCCCTGCCCTCGTAGACATGGGTCGCCCGGCGGGCCAGGTGGGGCCTCGCGTTCACCGCCACCGACCGCGGGACCGCTTCGAAGAGGACCGCGTCGGTCATGGAATCCCCGTAGGCGACGCAATCGGCCCGGGTCACCCCGAACCGTTCGCAGAGCCGGTCGGCGACGTCCACCTTGGCCTCGGGGGTCAGGATCCCCGTCACGTCGACGGGCCGGGTGAAGGGCACCTCCGGGAAGACCGATCCATGGGCGGCGTGCGCGCCCCACTCCAGCAGCAGCTCGACGAAGAACGAGGGCGACAGCGAGATCACCGCGCAGAGGTCACCCCGCTCCGCGATCTCCCGCCAGACCTCCCGGATCCCCGACAGCCACGGGGACCCGTCGAAGGCCGCACGGACGTGGGCGGGCGTCAGATCCGCCCACAGGCCCCGGGCGGCCACCGAGAACTCCTGCGGACCGATCTCGCGCGCCCCGAAGGCCCGCTCCAGCTCTGCGATCTCGGCCGATCTCCCGAGCTGGCGGGAGATCTCGACCGGTGCGGCGGATCCGTACATCAGCGTGCCGTCGAGATCGAAAAGGTGAAGCACCGTCATGGTCGTCGAGGCTAGCCGTTCCCTTCCCGCACCGGCCACCGCCGGGATGTTTCACGTGAAACAGACCCTGGTTTCACGTGAAACATCGGCCCGCCCGTCTCCTGAATCCCCTGGACTCCCCCCGAGTCGATGATCCACTCTGGGCCGGTGACACCACGACTCCTCACCGACCTGCCCATCCGTGCGCTCACCCCTGACGATCTCCGTCACTGCGCCGACCTGTCCGAGGACCGCGGCTGGCCCCGCGAAGACCACAAATGGGGATTGCTCCTCGCCGCCGGAAACGGCTACGGCATCGACGCCCCCGACGGCCGCGGACTCGCCGCGGCCTGCGTCGTCACCCGCTACGGAGACACCCCGGCCAAGCCGGACCTCGCCGCGATCGGAATGGTGCTCGTCGCCGACCGGTACGCCCGCAAGGGCCTCGGGCGCCGGCTGATGGCCCACGTGTGCGACGACGTCCTCGCCGGTGTCCCGCTCACCCTGCATGCCACCCCCTACGGTCGCCCGCTCTACGAGGAGCTCGGCTTCGACACCACCGGACGGGCGGAGATGGTCCGGGGCCCCTTCCGTCCCGAGGCCGACGGCGGCACCGCCGTCCCCGTCAGGCCCGCCACGGCCGAGGACCTCGCACGGATCGTCCGCCTGGACACCGAGGTGTTCGGTACCGACCGGACCCACATGATCGCGCGGCTGCCCGCCTTCGCCGACAAGGTGCTCGTCGCCGAGGACGGCTCCGGCGCCCTCATCGGCTACGCCGCCCTCTGGCCCAACATGGACACCCATGTCATCGGCCCGCTGATCGCCCGGGACACCGCCACCGCCCGGGCCCTGGTCACCGCGCTGGCGGCCACCACCGAACGCCCCCTGCGCACGGACGTCGACGTACGCCACGAGGAACTCCTCGCGTGGCTCAAGGCGCGCGGTCTGCAATCGCTGGCCTTCAACGCCGTCATGACCAGGAGCATCCCCGGTCTCCCCGGCGACTGGACCCGCCGCTGGGCACCCCTCACCGTCGCCGCGGGCTGACGGAGAAAGGCCTCCACCATGACCGAGAACCCCGAACTGACGATCCGGCCCGCCACCGAGGCGGACCTGCCCGCCATCGTCGCCATGCTGGCCGACGACCCGCTGGGCGCCACCCGGGAATCCCCGGAGGACCTGACCCCCTACGTCGCGGCCCTCAAGCGGCTGGCCGACGACCCCCACCAGCACGTCGTCGTCGCCGTCCGCGGCGAGCGCGTCGTGGGCACCCTCCAGCTGACGATCGTCCCCGGCCTGTCCCGCAAGGGCGCCACGCGCTCCATCGTCGAAGGGGTGCGGGTCCACGCCGACGAACGCGGCAGCGGCCTCGGCACCCGGTTCATCGAATGGGCCGTGGAGCGGTCACGGCAGGAGAACTGCCGACTCGTCCAGCTCACCTCGGACGTGACCCGCACCGACGCGCACCGCTTCTACGAGCGGCTCGGCTTCACGGCCTCCCACGTGGGGTTCAAGCTCCAGCTCTGACCGCCCCCGGCAAAGGCCGGGCCGCTGTCGGCGGCCCGGCCTACGATCGGGAGGGTGAGCACCGGCCTCCCCCTCATCACGACCGCGGATCGTCGCCACCGGCTGGGCCGGCGGCATCGGCTGGCCCCTTCTGCCCGTGCCGCCACCCCGGGCCAGGCGGCGGACGCCGTCGTCGCCCTGCATGCCACCGACGCCGCCACCGTCCACCTCTCCGCCCGCGCCCGCCTCACCGAAGGCGGACCCGCCGCGATCGAGGCAGCCCTGTACGAGGACATCAGTCTCGTCCGGCTGCTCAGCATGAGGAACACCCTGTTCGCCGTCTCCACCGAACTCGCCCCCTACGTGGACGCGTCCTGCGCCCGGAGCATCGCGGCGAAGGAACGCCGCAGCCTCCTCAAGCACCTCGCCGAGGACGGCCAGGGCCTCGACGCCGAGTGGCTGGCCAGGGCCGAGAACGCCGCTCTCGACGCCCTGGACACCCTGGGGCCCTCGACCGGCAGCCAGCTCTCCGCCGCCGTCCCCGCCCTCCGGCAGAAGATCACCATCAACCGGGGCAAGAAGTACGAGGCCGAGACCGGGGTCGCCACCCGGGTGATCCGCGTGCTGGCCGCCGAGGGCCGGATCCGCCGGGACCGGCCCCGCGGGTCCTGGACCTCCAGCCAGTTCCGCTGGGTGCACACCGAGCCCTGGCCGGCCCTGCCCGCCGCCGAGGCCCGTGCCGAACTCGCCCGCCGCTGGCTTTACGCCTACGGACCGGCCACCGAGGCCGACCTCAAGTGGTGGACCGGCTGGACCCTGACCGACGTCCGCAAGGCCCTGGCCGCCGTGGCCCCCGCGCAGGTCCGCCTGGAGGACGGGGGCACGGCCCTCGTGCTGCCCGGCGACACCGCGGCCGAGCCCGCGCCGGAGCCCTGGGCCGCGTTCCTGCCCGGTCTCGACCCCAGCGGCATGGGCTGGGCCGACCGCGGCTTCCACCTCGACCCCGCTCACCGGCCCGCCCTGTTCGACTACGCGGGCAACATCGGCCCGACCGTGTGGTGGAACGGGGAGATCGTCGGCGGCTGGGCCCAGCGGGCGGACGGGGAGATCGTCTGGCGGCTGCTGGCCGACCCCGGCCGGGCGGCCGCGGAGGCGGTCACGGCCGAGGCCGCCCGGCTCGCCGAGTGGGTGGGCGACGCCCGGATCACCCCGCGGTTCCGCACCCCGCTGGAGCGCGAACTCACCGCCTGACCCGGGCCGCCGTGCCGCCGGGGCCCGACGTCGAGGCCGGCCCCGGCCGGCCCCGGACGGCCCCGGTCCCGTCAGCCGATGCCGCGCCAGCCCTGCGGGTCCACCCCGCCGGGCACCGGGGCCTCGGGGTCGTAGGGCTCCCGCGTGAACACGAACGACCCGAGGTCGAGGTGGCTGGGCGATCCGTCGTCCCGCCGGACGGCCCGCAGGGTCTCCCCCGCGTAATAGCCCGTCAGACCCGTCCAGCTGCCGTCGGGTTCTCCGCGGAACCGCGCCGCGCGGCCGGTGACGCCGGCCGGGCCCAGCTCCAGCGAGCCGTCCGCGCGCAGCCGCAGCACGTGCGCCGCCGTGCCCCAGTACCAGATCCCGGCCAGCTCCAGCGGCACCCGGTCGGTCTCCCGGAAGGGCCGCCACGGCTCGGGGAAGCGCGGCTCCGCCTCCGCCACGATCGCGATCAGGTCCATGGCCACGGCCGAAGCGAGCACCCCCGAGGTGCAGTTCGCCAGGACGACCGCCGTCAGGTCCTCCTCCTCGCTCAGCCACAGCCCCGCCACGAATCCCGGCAGCGAGCCGCCGTGGCCGACGAGCCGGCGCCCGTCGCTCACGTTCACCTGGAGGCCCAGCGCGTAGCCGCCGTCGGAGCTGCCGGGGGCGGCGGGGGCGGCCTGGGCACGCATCTCCCGTACGCTCTCCGCGCTCAGCACCCGCTCGTCACCGCGCAGCAGGAAGGCGGCGAACCTCGTCAAGTCCCCGGTGGTGGACCACAGCTGACCGGCCGCGGCCATCACCCCGAGGTCCTCCGCGGGCTCGGGCATCATCAGGTCCGCCCACGGGTGCACCGCCCAGCCGCCGGCGTGCGGTGCGCGCGGTGCGCCGCTCGTCCGGTCCAGCCCCAGCGGCTCCAGCACCTCGGCGCGCAGCACGTCCTCCCACGGCTTCCCGCGGAGCGCCTCGACCAGGGAACCCAGCAGCGTGTAACCGGGGTTCGAGTAGTGGTGGACGCGTCCGGGAGCGTGCTTGAAGGGCTCCTCGCCGAGAACCTCGGCCAGCCCCGGCCGCAGTTCGGCGGAGGAACGCTCCCACCACTGGCCCGGGGTCTCGGCCGCCAGTCCGCCCGTGTGGGCGAGCAGTTGGGCCACGGTCACCTCGTCGGCGCCGGTCCCGGGCAGGTGCCGGCCCAACGGGTCCGAGAGGTCCAGCAGGCCCTCGTCACGCAGCCGCATCACCAGAACGGCCGTGAAGGTCTTGGTGATCGACCCGATCCGGTACTGCACGTCCCCGTCCGGGCCGTGGCCCTCGACCGAGGTCCGGGAGCCCTCCCAGAGCACCTCTCCACCGCGCGAGACGGCCGCCACCAGGGACGGTGAGCGCCCCTCGCTCTGCGCGACGGCGAGGCGGTGCCTCAGCGCGCGCCGGGTGGAGGGGAGCAGTTCCAGATCTTCAGCAAGGGCGTCCATGCCCGGGATGCTACGTGTTGGCCATGTCCACGAACCGCGAATAATGACCTTGGAAGGCCACGGTGATGGTGGCCGTCGGGCCGTTACGGTGCTTGGCCACGATCAGGTCGGCCTCGCCCGCGCGCGGGGACTCCTTCTCGTAGGCGTCCTCGCGGTGCAGCAGGATCACCATGTCGGCGTCCTGCTCGATGGAACCCGATTCACGCAGGTCGGAGACCATCGGCTTCTTGTCGGTGCGCTGTTCGGGACCACGGTTCAGCTGGGACAGCGCGATCACCGGCACCTCCAGCTCCTTGGCCAGCAGCTTGAGGTTTCGGGACATGTCCGAGACCTCCTGCTGACGGCTCTCCGGACGGCGGGAGCCGCCCGACTGCATCAGCTGGAGGTAGTCGATGACGACGAGCGAGAGGTCGTTGCGCTGCTTGAGCCGACGGCACTTGGCACGGATCTCCATCATCGACAGGTTGGGCGAGTCGTCGATGTACAGCGGGGCGGCCGAGACGTCGGGCATCCGCCGGGCGAGCCGGGTCCAGTCGTCGTCGGTCATGGTGCCCGAGCGCATGTGGTGCAGCGCCACCCGGGCCTCGGCCGAGAGCAGACGCATGGCGATCTCGTTGCGGCCCATTTCGAGGGAGAAGATGACGCTCGGCAGGTTGCTCTTGATGGAGCAGGCCCTCGCGAAGTCCAGCGCGAGCGTCGACTTGCCCATGGCGGGACGGGCGGCGATGACGATCATCTGGCCCGGGTGCAGGCCGTTGGTCAGGGAGTCGAGGTCGGTGAAGCCCGTGGGCACCCCGGACATCTGGCCGGAGCGCGAGCCGATCGCCTCGATCTCGTCGAGCGCGCCCTCCATGATGTCGCCGAGCGGGAGGTAGTCCTCGGAGGTCCGCTGCTCGGTGACGGCGTAGATCTCGGCCTGGGCGCTGTTGACGATCTCGTCGACGTCGCCGTCGGCCGCGTATCCCATCTGCGTGATCTTCGTACCGGCCGCGACCAGGCGGCGCAGGACGGCCCGCTCGTGGACGATCTCGGCGTAGTACTCGGCGTTGGCCGCGGTGGGCACGGACTGCACCAGGGTGTGCAGGTACGAGGCCCCGCCGACCTTGCTGATCTCTCCTCGCCGGGTGAGCTCCGCACCGACCGTGATGGGGTCGGCCGGCTCGCCCTTGGCGTACAGGTCGAGGATGGCCTGGTAGATCGTCTCGTGCGAGGGACGGTAGAAGTCGTGGCCCTTGAGGACCTCGACCACGTCGGCGATCGCGTCCTTGGAGAGCAGCATGCCGCCGAGCACCGACTGCTCGGCGTCGAGGTCCTGCGGGGGGACGCGCTCGAAGCCGCCGCCGCCACCGTCCCAGGAGCCGCCCTCGCGGCCCCGGTCCTGCTGGTCGTCCCCGCGGCCGCGGCCCTCGGAGTTACGGCGCGTACGGGCGGGCAGACGGTCACTGGGACCGCTGTCGGCCCAGGGGTCGTCCATGGGCTCGGGCATGCTCACCGGGCCGCCTCCTCCCGTCCGCAACGCGGACCTCGCCGTGTCACTCTTTCTACGACACGGCTCTGACATTTGGGACACCCGGATCGGCGTTCGGCGCGTCGGGCAACGCACAACGGTAGGGCCGCGGACGACGTCAGCCAATCTTGTTATCCACAGGCTGTGTGGATGAGATGTGGACGACCGAGCCAATGCTGTGGGTAACTCACCCGAAGCTGTGCACGGACCGGGGGACGACGCTGTGGACAAAATCACCTGACCCACCCAGTCACCCCGCCTGACCTGCACTTTCTCCTTCCGCAGGCTGTGGGGAAGAAAATTCTTGGCCACTGTCTCAAGATCGCCTCCAACGGGGTGGGAAGAACGCCCAAGTCAGCGCGTCAGTAAGGACTCAAAGACCCTTGCATCCATTACCTGTGGAAGATTAGATTGGGCACATGACACAGGCCCCCACCGCTGAGAAGGCTGCCCCGAGACGGCACGACCGCGAGATCCTCACCCTCGCCGTCCCCGCCTTCGGCGCCCTCGTCGCCGAACCCCTCTTCGTGATGGCCGACAGCGCCATCGTGGGGCACCTCGGCACCCCCCAGCTGGCCGGCCTCGGCATCGCCGCCGCACTGCTCACCACCGCGGTGAGCGTCTTCGTCTTCCTCGCCTACGCCACCACCGCGGCCGTGGCCCGCAGGGTCGGCGCGGGCGACCTCCGGGCCGCCATCCGCCAGGGCATGGACGGCATCTGGCTCGCCCTGCTGCTCGGCGCGGCCGTCGTCGCCGCGGTCCTGCCCGGCGCACCCTGGCTCGTCTCGCTCTTCGGCGCCTCGGACACGGTCGCCCCGTACGCGGAAACGTATCTGCGGATCTCCTCGCTCGGCGTCCCGGCCATGCTCGTGGTGCTGGCCGCCACCGGTGTCATACGCGGACTCCAGGACACCCGTACGCCCCTCTACGTGGCCATCGGCGGGTTCGCGCTCAACGGTGCCCTGAACGTGGCCCTGGTCTACGGCGCGGGCTTCGGCATCGCGGGCTCCGCATGGGGCACCGTCATCGCCCAGTGCGCCATGGCCGCCGCGTACCTCCTCGTGGTCGTCCGGGGCGCCCGCCGCCACCGGGCCTCACTGCGCCCCGACGCGGCCGGCATCCGTGCCTGCGCCCGGGCGGGCGTGCCGCTGCTGGTGCGCACCCTGTCCCTGCGCGCCATCCTGTTGATCGCGACCGCCGTGGCGGCCCGGCTGGGGGATGCCGACATCGCCGCCCACCAGATCCTGCTGTCCCTGTGGAGCCTGCTCGCCTTCGCCCTGGACGCCATCGCGATCGCCGGGCAGGCCATCATCGGCCGCTACCTGGGCGCCGGGGACAGCGCGGGCGCCAGGGCCGTGTGCCGCCGCATGGTCCAGTGGGGCATCGGCACGGGCCTCGTCCTGGGGCTCCTGGTCGTCCTGGCCCGCCCGGTGTTCATCCCGCTCTTCACCGGCGACCCGGCGGTCGAGGACGCCCTGCTGCCCGGCCTGCTCGTGGTGGCCCTGGCCCAGCCGGTCTGCGGGATCGTCTTCGTCCTCGACGGGGTCCTGATGGGCGCCGGCGACGGCCGCTACCTCGCCGGGGCGATGCTGCTGACCCTCGCCGTCTTCACCCCGGCCGCCCTGCTCGTCCCGGCCCTCGGTGGCGGTCTGACCGCACTCTGGTGGGCCATGACCCTGATGATGCTGGTCCGGATGGTCACCCTCCAGCTGCGCGCCCGCTCCGGCCGGTGGCTGGTCACCGGAGCCACCCGCTGACCGAGGGCGCACGTTTCACGTGAAACACCGCCGCGAAACCACGGAGCCACGGGACCACGGGACCACGGGACCACCCGGACATGACGAAGGGCCGCACCCCGGAGGGTGCGGCCCTTCATGCGCTGCCCTTAGGCGGCGACGACCTCGACGCCCACGTTCGCGACGACCTCGGCGTGCAGACGCACGGAGACCTGGTACGAACCGAGGGTCTTGATCGGGGAGCCCAGCTCCACGCGACGCTTGTCGACCTTCGGGCCACCGGACGCCTCGATCGCCGTGGCGATGTCGGCCGGGGTGACGGAACCGAAGAGACGGCCGGCGTCACCCGCGCGGGTGGCCAGACGGACCTTCACGCCCTCAAGCTTGGCCTTGACCTCGTTGGCCTGCTCGATGGTCGCGATCTCGTGGATCTTGCGGGCGCGGCGGATCTGCGCCACGTCCTTCTCGCCACCCTTGGTCCAACGGATCGCGAAGTTCCGCGGGACCAGGTAGTTGCGAGCGTAACCGTCCTTGACGTCGACGACATCGCCGGCGGCACCGAGGCCAGAAACCTCGTGGGTCAGGATGATCTTCATTAGTCGGTCACCCTTTCCTTATCGCGCGGTGGACGTGTAGGGCAGCAGCGCCATCTCACGGCTGTTCTTCACGGCCGTGGCGACGTCACGCTGGTGCTGCGTGCAGTTGCCGGTAACGCGGCGGGCACGGATCTTGCCGCGGTCGGAAATGAACTTCCGCAGCATGTTCGTGTCCTTGTAGTCCACGTACGCGGTCTTGTCCTTGCAGAACGCGCAGACCTTCTTCTTAGGCTTGCGCACAGGCGGCTTCGCCATTGTGTCTCTCCTGTGTGATCAAGAAGTGGGGATGGAGCTGCCCTTAGAAGGGCGGCTCGTCCGAGTAGCCGCCGCCGGAGCCGCCGGAGCTTCCGCCCCAGCCGCCCCCGCCGCCGCCCTGCTGCTGGCCACCGGCCGGCGCGCTGGACGCCCACGGGTCGTCGGAGGGAGCTCCGCCGCCCTGCGGGGCGCCACCGCTGGGGGCTCCGCCCCAGCCGCCGCCACCCTGCTGCTGACCGCCGCCGCCGTATCCACCCTGGCCACCGCGACCGGTGGTCTTGGCGACCTTGGCCGTGGCGTTCTTCAGGCTGGGGCCGACTTCCTCGACGTCCAGCTCGTAGACCGTGCGCTTGACACCCTCACGGTCCTCGTACGACCGCTGCCTCAGCCGGCCCTGCACGATGACGCGCATGCCCCGCTGAAGGGACTCGGCGACGTTCTCGGCCGCCTGCCGCCACACCGAGCAGGTCAGGAACAGGCTTTCGCCGTCCTTCCACTCGTTCGTCTGACGGTCGAAGGTGCGGGGAGTGGACGCGACACGGAACTTCGCGACCGCCGCACCCGAGGGGGTGAAGCGCAGCTCGGGGTCGTCGACGAGATTGCCGACGACCGTGATGACGGTCTCGCCTGCCATGGATGAACCTCTCGGCGGGGATTGCTGCTGGGCTGCTGTGCTACTCGGTCCCGATTACCGCTGAACCGAAGTTCAGTGGGTCTCGGGGCGGAGGACCTTGGTCCGGAGAACCGACTCGTTCAGGTTCATCTGGCGGTCGAGCTCCTTGACGACCGCAGGCTCGGCCTGCAGGTCGAGGACCGAGTAGATGCCCTCGGGCTTCTTCTTGATCTCGTAAGCGAGACGACGACGGCCCCAGGTGTCGACCTTCTCGACCTTTCCGTTGCCCTCACGGACGACGGAGAGGAAGTTCTCGATCAGGGGGGCGACAGCGCGCTCCTCCAGATCGGGGTCGAGGATGACCATCACTTCGTAGTGACGCATGTGGAACCCACCTCCTTTGGACTCAGCGGCCACGGTCGTTCCGTGGCAGGAGGGTCGTGATGCGTGCCGCACGGTGTCCGAGAGCAGACACCGCGCAGACCGTACAGACTACCCCGCCGACTCCTTCCGGTTGAAATCCGGCAGGAGAGGGCCACAATCTGTAAGCACCGGGTGTGCTCGGTGCTATGTCCTCCGGCATCCGCCGGGGGCGGCCCCGCAGCACCGCTCTGCTGCAGCCAGGAGGTGCCTTCCGATGGCACAGGCAATGCGACGCCAGTCCACCCAGTCGATCTCCCTCTTCTCGACCGACGGCAAGCCCCACCCGCTCCAGGACACCCTGGTGGCGGTCACCCTGGTCCTCGGCGCCGTGGCGTTCGTCACTGCGTTCTTCCACAATCTGCACCTGCTCACCTCCTGGACCGGGCTGGTCGGGATCGTGACGGGGCTGTACGGACAGTTCATCTCCGCCACGACACGCGAGCGCTTCGCACTGATCATCGGCCTTGGCGCGTCTGCCATCGGCTTCTTCCTCGGCATGGCACACGGCGGCCTCTTCGGCGGCTGGCTGGGCTGACCGGGGGACCTCCGCGACGGGGCGCCGGCCACACGCCGGCCCGGGCTACGGCCCGTCCCCCAGATGGGTGGCGCACCTGTCGCAGTAGGCTTCGCGCCATAGCCAGCGAAGCCGCCGGAGGAGACACCCCGCATGAGCCTGTCCCTGAGCACCATCAGCCGAGAGCAGCATCTGGCCTACCTCCAGAGCCTGCCCTCGGCTAGCCACTGCCAGGTCCCGGCATGGGCCGACGTCAAGAACGAGTGGCGCTCGGAGAACCTCGGATGGTTCGACAAGTCCGGTGAACTCGTCGGTGCCGCACTGGTGTTGTACCGCCAGCTGCCCAAGGTGAAGCGGTACCTCGCGTACCTCCCCGAGGGCCCGGTCATCAACTGGTATGCCCCGAATCTGGAGGAATGGCTCCAGCCGATGCTGGCGCACCTGAAGCACCAGGGCGCCTTCACGGTGAAGATGGGCCCGCCGGTCGTCATCCGCCGCTGGAACTCCGCCGCCATCAAGGCCGGAATCCAGGACCCGGACGTCAAGCGCCTGCGTGACGTGGAGGCCTCGGTCATCGAGCCCCGCGCCTTCGAGGTGTCCGACAAGCTGCGCCGCATGGGCTGGCAGCAGGCCGAGGACGGCGGCGCCGGCTTCGGTGACGTCCAGCCCCGCTACGTCTTCCAGGTGCCGCTGGCGAACCGTTCGCTGGACGATGTCCTCAAGGGCTTCAACCAGCTGTGGCGCCGCAACATCAAGAAGGCCGAGAAGGCCGGCGTCGAGGTCGTCCAGGGCGGCTACGAGGACCTGCCGACCTGGCAGTACCTCTACGAGATCACCGCCGAGCGCGACAAGTTCCGCCCGCGCCCGCTCAGTTACTTCCAGCGCCAGTGGACGGCCCTCAACTCCGAGGACCCCAACCGGATGCGCCTGTACATCGCCAAGCACGAGGGGGAGCCGCTGGCCGCCGCCACGATGCTCACCGTCGGCCAGCACGTCTGGTACTCGTACGGCGCCTCCGCCAACCACAAGCGTGAGGTCCGGCCCTCGAACGCGATGCAGTGGCGCATGCTGCGCGACTCGTACGCACTCGGCGCGAGCATCTACGACCTGCGCGGCATCAGCGACACGCTGGACGAGAACGACCACCTGTTCGGCCTCATCCAGTTCAAGGTCGGCACGGGCGGAGAGGCCGTCGAGTACGTCGGCGAGTGGGACTTCCCGCTCAACAAGATGCTGCACAAGGCGCTCGACATCTACATGTCGCGCCGCTGACCCCGCCGCATCCACACACACCGCACCGCTGCACCACGCAGCTTTCCAGAGAGGCTCCGGACGGGCATGGCGCTCACGCTCTACGTCGACACCGCGCGCTGGCGTGCGCACCAGAAGCAGATCACCGATCAGTTCCCCGGGCTGATCCCCGTCTGCAAGGGCAACGGATACGGCTTCGGCCACGAGCGGCTGTGCGAGGAGGCGACCCGGATGGGCGCCGACATCCTGGCCGTCGGAACGACGTACGAGGCCGCCAGCATCAAGGACCACTTCGGTGGCGACCTGCTCGTCCTCACCCCGTTCCGGCGGGGTGAGGAGCCGGTCCCGCTGCCGGACCGGGTGATCCGTTCGGTCTCCTCGGTGGACGGGGTCCGCGGTCTGGTCGGCGCCCGCGTGGTCATCGAGTGCATGAGCTCGATGCGCCGCCACGGCATCTCCGAGCAGGACCTGGGCCTGCTCCAGTCGGCGATCGAGGACGTCCGGCTGGAGGGCTTCGCCCTGCACCTGCCCCTGGACCGCCCGGACGGCTCGGACGCCGTCGAGGAGGTCATCGGCTGGATGGACCGGCTGCGCGCGGCCCGGCTGCCGCTGCACACCATGTTCGTCAGCCACCTGCGGGCCGAGGAACTGGGGCGGCTCCAGCAGCAGTTCCCGCAGACCCGCTTCCGGGCCCGCATCGGCACCCGGCTGTGGCTGGGCGACCACGACGCGACCCAGTACCGCGGCGCGGTCCTGGACGTCACGCGGGTGGCCAAGGGCGACCGGTTCGGCTACCGGCAGCAGAAGGCCGCCTCCGACGGCTGGCTGGTCGTGGTCGCGGGCGGCACCTCGCACGGGGTGGGCCTGGAGGCCCCCAAGGCCCTGCACGGGGTGATGCCGCGCGCCAAGGGCGTCGCCCGGGCCGGCCTGGCCACCGTCAACCGGAACCTTTCTCCCTTCGTGTGGGCGGGCAAGCAGCGCTGGTTCGCCGAGCCCCCGCACATGCAGGTGTCGATCCTGTTCGTGCCCTCGGACGCGACCGAGCCGAAGGTCGGCGACGAGCTGGTCGCGCACCTGCGGCACACCACCACGCAGTTCGACCGGGTGCTCGACGCCTGATCCGCACCGGACGGTCCGGCCGGTGCGGCCGGACCGCTCAGTGCCCGGGGTCCGTGCCCCAGTCGACCCGCTGTCCCCCGGAAGGCGCCGCGCACTGCGGCGCCTTCGCCCGTTCCGAGAGCACGAACGCGTCCTCGGCGCCGTCCAGGACGCCTCCGGAGGGGTCGTCCGACCCGTCGCGCCGTACGACGTCCCGTTCGGGCAGCAGGATGTCCCGTACGACGACCGCGCACAGGTAGAGCGTGGCCAGCAGGTGGACGACGATCGCCAGCTGGTAGCCCTCCACCGGCAGGCCCTGGTGCTTGTCCCCGCTGGTCGTGTAGGCCAGGTAGAACCAGATCCCGAGGAAGTACACGATCTCGCCGGCCTGCCAGATCAGGAAGTCCCGCCAGCGCGGCCGGGCCAGCGCGGCGAGCGGGATCAGCCACAGCACGTACTGCGGCGAGTAGACCTTGTTGGCCAGGACGAAGGCGGCGACGACCAGGAAGGCCAGCTGGGCGAAGCGGGGCCGCCTGGGGGCCGTCAGCGTGAGCAGCCCGATCGCCAGGCACAGCAGCAGGGTCAGCCCGGTCGCGTAGGTGTTGGCCCCCTCCAGCGGGTTCCCGGTGCGCTGGGAGATCAGCAGCCACACGGAGCCGAAGTCGATGGGCCGCTCCTGGCTGAAGACGTAGAACCGCTTCCAGCCGTCCCAGGCGAAGTACATGACGGGGCCGTTCACCACGAGCCAGGAGACGGCCGCGCCCAGGGCGGTGGCACCGAAGGCGCGCCACTTCCCGGCGCGCCAGCACAGGACGAACAGCGCCCCGAGCAGCAGCACCGGATAGAGCTTGGCCGCGGTCGCGAGGCCGATGAGGACACCGGCGAGCAACGGGCGGCTGCGCGACCACATCAGCATCGCGACGGCGGCCAGGGCGACGGCCGGCAGGTCCCAGTTGACGGTCGCGTTGAGGGCGAGCGCCGGGGCCAGGGCGACGAGCAGGGCGTCCCAAGGACGTCGGCGGTGGGTACGGGCGACGCACACGGCGATCACCACCGCGCAGGCCATCAGCATGCCCGCGTTGACCATCCAGTACATCTGCTCGCGGTGCTGGATGCTCCCCGAGGAGGGGGTCAGCCATGCGGCGACCTGCATGAAGGCACCGGTGAGCACCGGGTACTCCAGGTACTGCATGCCGCCGTACTTCGGGTCGGCCGCGACGTCGGGGAAGCGGTCGAAGTAGGGCACGAGCCCGTCGGCGAAGCCGCGGGCGGAGTACAGGTGCGGGATGTCGGAGTAGCAGGCGTGCGTGTACTGCGAGCCCGCTCCCCGGAACCACGCCCAGTCGTAGCAGGGCAGCTTCTGCACCATGCCGAGCGCGAACATGCCGATGACGACGAGGACCACGACGCGGACCGGTGCCAGCCAGTGGCCGCCCAGCCGTGCGCGGCGGCCGATGGGGCCGCCGATGAGCTCGCTGCCGGCGGCGGCGACCTCGTCCTGCTGGGTGGGCAGTACGGGACGGTCCTCGTGCACCTTGGTCATGCGCTCATCCTGCCGTACCGGGCCGGACGCGCGGGAGGGCCGCCGCACGGGGTGCGACGGCCCTCCCGGGGTGGGGCGGGTGCGGGATCAGCCCCCGCCACCGATGGTGGCGCCCCAGTTGGTCACTCCGCCGGGCCGGCCGGGCCGGCCGGTGGGGGGTGTCGTGGGCTGTCCGGTGGTGCCGCCGGCGGGGAGGCCGCCGCCGTTGCCGCCGTTGGTGTTGCCGCCGTTGCCGTTCCCGCCGTTGCCCGTGCCCGCGGCCGTCTGGGGGTCGCAGTAGAGCTTCCACGGCTTGCAGGACGGCTTGCCGCCGTCGGACGGGGACGGGGAGACCATCGAGGGGGAGGGCGACACGGAGGCCGAGGGCGAGGCCGAGGGCGAGGGGACCGCCGCCGGGGTGGGCGTCGGGGCGCCGGCCGCGTCCGCGATGACGCCGATGTCCTCGGCCTCCGGGAAGTCCTTGGCCGGGGTGCCCTTGAGGGCCTCGCGCATGTACTCGGTCCAGATCACGGCCGGGATGTCACCACCGTGGATGGAGTCGACGCCGCCCACGTGGTTCATGGACAGCAGCTTGCGGTCCTTGCCCTTGGCGTTCGGGTCGTTGCGGAAGAGCGTCACCGAGGTGGACAGCTGCGGGGTGTAGCCGACGAACCAGGCCGACTTGTTCTGGTCGGTGGTGCCGGTCTTGCCCGCGGCGGGGCGGCCGAGCTTCTTCGCCTTGGTGCCGGTGCCGTTCTCGACGACGTTCTGGAGCACCTTGGTGATGTTGTTCGCGACGGCGTCGTCCATGGCGCGGGCCTCCTTGGGAGGCCCGAAGCCGGGCAGGGTCTTGCCGTCCTTCTGGACCGTCTGCACCGAGTAGGGCTCGCGGTGCGTACCGGACGCGGCGAAGGTGGCGTACGAGTCGGCCATCCGGATGGCGCTCGGGGTCGAGGTGCCCAGGGCGAAGGAGGCGTTGTCGTTCTCGTCCATCGACTCCTCCAGGATGCCGGTGGACTTCGCGACGGAGCGGACCTTGCTGTGGCCGACGTCGAAGACGAGCTGGGCGAACGGCACGTTGATCGACTGCCGCATCGCCTCGTTGAGGGTCACGTAGCCGTGGGCCTCGGGGCTCTCGTTCTTCTGCCGGAAGGGCTTGCCGTCCTTGTCGAGGAGCGGCTTGCCCTCGCGGTTGTTGATCACCGTGAGGTCGTCGGCGTTGTACTTGCTGTCGATCGAGATGCCCGAGCCCTTGGAGTTCTGGGTGCCGTACTCCAGGGCGGCGGCCAGCACGTACGGCTTCCAGGTCGAGCCGACCGGGACGCCGGAGGTGTTGGCGTTGTTGGTGAAGTGCTTCTGGTCGAAGCCGGGGCCGCCGTACAGGGCGACGATCGCGCCGGACTTCACGTCGACCGAGGCCGCGCCGAACTGGACGAAGGTGTCGTACTCGGGGCGGGCCTTCTCGTCGAGGAAGTCGTTGCGGGTGTCCTCCACCGCCTTGACCAGCGCGTCCACCCGGGGCTTCTCGAAGGTGGTGCGGATCGTGTAGCCGCCGAGGGCCATCTTCTCGGCGCTGATGTCGCCGGTCTTCATGACGTACGACTTGGCGACGTCGACGAGGTAGCCGATCTGGCCGGTCAGGCCGCGGCCCTGCGCCAGGTCGACGCGTTCGGGGAAGTCCTTGTACTTGTCCCGCTCGGACTGCTCCATCCGCCCGACCGCGACCTCGCGGTCGAGGACCCAGGCCCAGCGCAGGCGGGCCCGCTTCTCGTTGGCCTCGGGGGTCGCCGCGGCGCCGACGCCGCCGTCCGGGTTGTAGAGGTTGGGGCCCTTGAGCATGGAGGCGAGGAAGGCGCTCTCGGACGGGTTGAGGTCCTTGGCGTCCTTGCCGAAGTAGGCCCGCGCGGCAGCCTGGATGCCGTAGGCGTCCCGGCCGTAGTAGGCGGTGTTCAGGTAGCCGGCGAGGACGGTGTTCTTCTCCTCGGACATGCCCAGCTTGATCGAGATGAAGAGCTCGGTGACCTTGCGCTTCAGGGTCTGCTCGGAGTCCAGGTACATGTTCTTCACGTACTGCTGGGTGATCGTCGAGCCGCCCTGGGTGGATCCGCCGGTGGCCATGTTGACCACGGCACGGGCGATGCCCATCGGGTCGACGCCCTTGTCCGTCTCGAAGGACTCGTTCTCGGCGGCGATCACGGCATTCCGCATCGACACGGGAATCTGGTCGATCGGCACGATCTGGCGGTTCGTGGAACCGCCCGTCGCGACCATCTGGGTGCCGTCGGACCACTCGAAGACGTTGTTCTGCGCCTGGGCCGCCTTGTTCGGGTCGGGCGTCCCCACGCTGGCGATACCGATGCCGGCACCGGCCACGATGACCGCGAAGAAGCCGAGCGCGGTGCCCCCGACCAGCTTCCAGGAGGGCACGAAACGCTTCCAGCCCTCCTTCTCGGCCCGCGGGTAATTGATGAGACGACCGCCCTTGCCCCCCTTCCCACCTGGGCGGCTGCGGCCCGCGGCGCCCCGCTGGGCGGCCCGGCGGGCGTCGGCGCGGCTGCCCGGCGGAGTCTGCCCGGCAGCCGGGCCGAGGGACGAGGCGGTGGGCACGTCCCGCCCGGGGCCGGAGCCCCGTCCGGGGTGCGGCTGGGCAGCCCGGCGGGGGGCGGCGCGGCCGCCACCTTGGGGTTGCGGTGGTTTGCGGCGGTGCTCGCTCATCGAACGACTACTCCTCGGGCAGGCGAGTGGCCTGGAAGCGGCAGATGATTCCGGTTCCCCCGGTGTCTTGCCGCACAGACTACGCACGGTCAAAACCCAACCAGTGCCGAAGTTCACCCCAAATCAGGCAACCTGCGTCGTACGAATTGGTGATGTGACGCCGGTCACCACGTCGCCCCTTGTCGCCGACGGCCACCCGTTCTATCGTCTGGATGTATCGAGCCGATACATCAGCTCGGCATAAACTCAGAGGCAGAGAGGAGCAGGCGGATGAGCAGGCGCTCAGGCATCCTCGAATTCGCCGTCCTCGGCCTGCTTCGCGAATCCCCCATGCACGGGTACGAGCTGCGCAAGCGGCTCAACACCTCACTGGGGGTCTTCAGGGCGTTCAGCTACGGGACTCTCTATCCCTGCCTCAAGACGCTGGTCGCCAACGGCTGGTTGATCGAGGAGCCGGGCAACGCCCCGGAAGACGCCGTCGCCGCTTCACTCGCAGGGCGCCGCGCCAAGATCGTCTACCGGTTGACGGCCGCGGGCAAGCAGCACTTCGAAGAGCTCCTCTCCCACACCGGCCCGGACACCTGGGAGGACGAGTCCTTCGCCGCCCGCTTCGCCTTCTTCGGCCAGACCGAACGAGAAGTGCGGATGCGCGTGCTGGAGGGCCGCCGCAGCCGGCTGGAGGAGCGCCTGGAGAAGATGCGCGCCTCCCTCGCCCGGACACGGGAGCGCCTCGACGACTACACGCTTGAGCTGCAGCGCCACGGAATGGAATCCGTGGAGCGTGAAGTGCGCTGGCTGAACGAGCTCATCGAGAGCGAGCGGGCGGGACGGGACCAGAGACGTCCCGGTCCGCCCGACGAAACTGCAAAGTGAGGCCTGCATCTCGCAGGCCTCGTTCCGAGAACAAACAGGGAGCAACCGGAATGGGTTCGGTTCGCGTAGCCATCGTCGGCGTGGGCAACTGCGCCGCCTCGCTGGTGCAGGGCGTCGAGTACTACAAGGACGCCGACCCGGCGGCCAAGGTCCCCGGTCTGATGCACGTCCAGTTCGGCGACTACCACGTGCGTGACATCGAGTTCGTCGCCGCGTTCGACGTCGACGCGAAGAAGGTCGGCCTCGACCTCTCGGACGCCATCGGCGCCAGCGAGAACAACACCATCAAGATCTGCGACGTCCCGAACGCGGGCGTGACCGTGCAGCGCGGCCACACCCTGGACGGCCTGGGCAAGTACTACCGCCTGACCATCGAGGAGTCCGCCGAGGCCCCGGTCGACGTGGTCCAGGTCCTCAAGGACCGTCAGGTCGACGTCCTGATCTGCTACCTCCCCGTCGGTTCCGAGGACGCGGCGAAGTTCTACGCCCAGTGCGCCATCGACGCCAAGGTCGCCTTCGTCAACGCCCTCCCGGTCTTCATCGCCGGCACCAAGGAGTGGGCGGACAAGTTCACCGAGGCCGGTGTCCCGATCGTCGGCGACGACATCAAGTCGCAGGTCGGCGCCACCATCACGCACCGCGTGATGGCCAAGCTGTTCGAGGACCGCGGTGTCCGTCTTGAGCGCACCATGCAGCTCAACGTCGGCGGCAACATGGACTTCAAGAACATGCTGGAGCGCGACCGCCTGGAGTCGAAGAAGATCTCCAAGACGCAGGCCGTCACCTCGCAGATCCCCGACCGTGAGCTCGGCGAGAAGAACGTCCACATCGGCCCGTCCGACTACGTCGCGTGGCTCGACGACCGCAAGTGGGCCTACGTCCGCCTCGAAGGCCGCGCCTTCGGCGACGTCCCGCTGAACCTTGAGTACAAGCTTGAGGTGTGGGACTCCCCGAACTCCGCCGGTGTCATCATCGACGCTCTGCGCGCCGCGAAGATCGCCAAGGACCGTGGCGTCGGTGGCCCCATCCTGTCGGCCTCCAGCTACTTCATGAAGTCCCCGCCGGTGCAGTACTTCGACGACGAGGCCTACGCGAACGTCGAGAAGTTCATCAAGGGCGAGGTCGAGCGCTAGCCGAAACCCAGGGTCCTGACGGACATCTGGTCTTCGACTGTTCTTCCGCCGAGGGTCCCCGGGCAAATGTGCCCGGGGACCCTCGGCGTGTGTGACCCTTGCCCTCATGGCTGTCGTAGGTGATCTGCGCGTACTCCTGCGCCTGAGGGACTTCCGCAACCTGCTGGCCGTACGGCTGCTCTCCCAGGCCGCCGACGGGGTCTTCCAGGTGGCCCTCGCCACCTACGTGGTCTTCTCCCCGGAGAAGCAGACCTCGCCCGCGGCCATCGCCTCGGCCATGGCCGTCCTGCTGCTGCCCTACTCCGTGGTCGGTCCGTTCGCCGGCGTACTGCTGGACCGGTGGCGCCGCCGGCAGGTGTTCCTCTACGGCAACCTGCTGCGGGCCCTGCTCGCCTGCGTGACCGGCGTGCTGATCGTGGTGCACGCACCCGACTGGCTCTTCTACGCCTCCGCGCTGTCGGTGACCGCCGTCAACCGCTTCGTCCTGGCCGGCCTCTCCGCCTCGCTGCCCAGGGTCGTCGGCCCCGGCCAGCTTGTCACCGCGAACGCCCTCTCTCCCACGGCCGGGACCCTGGCGGCGACCGCCGGTGGCGGGCTCGCCTTCCTCGTGAGGCTGCTCGTCTCCGACTCGAACGCCCTGGTCGTCCTCCTCGGCGCCGCCCTCTACCTGTGCGCGGGCCTGGCCGCCCTGAGGCTGGCCATCGGCCTCCTCGGCCCCGACCACCCTCCGGGCATCGTCCACCCCTCGATGGCCGAAGGGGTCGCCCTCACGGCACGGGGCATGGTCGAGGGGATCCGGCACCTGGCCGCCCGCCGCGAGGCCGCCCAGGCGCTCACCGCGATGACCCTGATGCGGTTCTGCTACGGGGCCCTGTTCGTGATGCTGCTCATGCTCTGCCGCTACGCCTGGTCGGACAACGAGGCCGACGGCCTGGCCCTGCTGGGCACGGCCATCGGGATCTCCGGCGCGGGCTTCTTCGCCGCCGCCGTCGTCACCCCCTGGTGCGTCGGCCGGCTGGGCACCCGTAGGTGGATGGCCCTGTGTGCCGCCGGGGCGGCCGTCCTGGTCCCCGCCCTCGGGCTGGCCTTCGAGCCCGGGCCGATGCTCGTCGCCGCGTTCGTCCTCGGCCTGGCCACCCAGGGAGTCAAGATCTCCACCGACACCGTCGTGCAGTCCCAGGTGGAGGACGACTTCCGCGGGCGGGTCTTCTCCGTCTACGACGTCCTGGTCAACGTGGCCTTCGTCGGCGCGGCCGCCGTGGCCGCCCTGATGCTCCCGGCCGACGGCCGCTCCGCGGCGCTGGTCGTGAGCGTGGCCGTCCTCTACGCCCTCACGGCGCTGATGCTCCGGCGCCGGGTCGATGTTTCACGTGAAACATGAACCCGGACGCCCATGGCGGTCGGCGCCGATGTTTCACGTGAAACATCGGCGCCGACCGCCATGCGGGACGCCCCCGGACGGTGGACCGCAGATCAGCTCTGGGCGGCCCGGGCCTCCTGGGCCTCCCACCACTCCTTGAGGGCCACCACGGCGGCGTCGTGGCCCATCGGGCCGTTCTCCAGCCGCAGCTCCAGCAGGAACGCGTACGCCTTGCCCACCATCGGCCCCGGGCTGATCTCCAGCACCCGCTGGATCTCGTTGCCGTCCAGGTCCGGGCGGATCGCGTCGAGCTCCTCCTGCTCCTGGAGCTGCGCGATCCGCTCCTCCAGACCGTCGTAGGTCCGGGACAGCGCGTTGGCCTTGCGCTTGTTGCGCGTGGTGCAGTCCGACCGGGTCAGCTTGTGCAGCCGCTCCAGCAGCGGGCCCGCGTCGCGCACATAGCGCCGCACCGCCGAGTCCGTCCACTCCCCGTCCCCGTAGCCGTGGAAGCGCAGGTGCAGCTCCACGAGCCGGGACACGTCCTTGACCATGTCGTTGGAGTACTTCAGCGCGGTCATGCGCTTCTTGGTCATCTTGGCGCCCACCACCTCGTGGTGGTGGAAGGAGACACGGCCGTCGCTCTCGAAGCGCCGGGTCCGGGGCTTGCCGATGTCGTGGAGCAGGGCCGCCAGCCGCAGGACGAGGTCCGGGCCGTCCTCCTCCAGCGCGATCGCCTGCTCCAGCACGATCAGCGAGTGGTCGTAGACGTCCTTGTGCCGGTGGTGCTCGTCCCTCTCCAGCCGCAGCGCGGGCAGCTCGGGGAGCACCCGGTCCGCGAGGCCGGTGTCCACGAGCAGGCCCAGGCCTTTGCGGGGGTGTGCGGACAGCAGCAGCTTGTTCAGCTCGCCCTGCACCCGTTCCGCGGAGACGATCTCGATCCGGTCGGACATCTCGCGCATGGCGGCCACCACCTCGGGGGCGACCTCGAAGTCCAGCTGCGCGGCGAACCGGGCCGCGCGCAGCATGCGCAGCGGATCGTCGGAGAAGGACTCCTCCGGGGTGCCCGGGGTCCGCAGCACGCCGGCGGCCAGGTCCTCCAGGCCTCCGTGCGGGTCGACGAACTGCTGCTCCGGCAGGGCCAGGGCCATGGCGTTGACGGTGAAGTCGCGCCGGACCAGGTCCTGCTCGATGGAGTCGCCGTAGGAGACCTCGGGCTTGCGCGAGGTGCGGTCGTACGCCTCCGAGCGGTACGTGGTCACCTCGATCTGGAAGCCGTCCTTCTGCGCGCCGACGGTGCCGAAGGCGATGCCGACGTCCCACACCGAGTCGGCCCACGGCCGGACGATCTTGAGTACGTCCTGGGGGCGGGCATCGGTGGTGAAGTCGAGATCGTTGCCGAGACGCCCGAGCAGCGCGTCGCGGACGGACCCGCCGACCAGGGCGAGGCGGAAGCCCGCCTCCTGGAAGCGGCGGCCGAGCTCGTCGGCGACAGGGGCGACCCGCAGCAGTTCGCTGACCGCGCGGCGCTGCACCTGACTCAGGGCACTGGGGGTGTCTTCATTGGCGTTCGGCACAACAGAAAAGGGTACGTGGCCCGCCCGGCAGGGGCTTCCCCGTTTCCCGGCGCCCCTCCGTTCCGGTACCCCCGGCCCGTGGCGATCATGTGGAGCAAGGCGCGGCACTCGCGCACAGCGCACCTCGTTACCATTCGTGGACGCAGAAACGACGACCACTGACACTTCGAGGGACGGGCGAGCGCGTGGCCGAGGCGGCAGACATCCAAGGGGCGGCTCCCGCCCCTGCCCGGCGCCGGTGGCTGCGGCGGGCGGTCGTCCTGCTGACCGGGACGCCGGTGCTGGCCGCCCTGATCTATGCCCCTGCCCCGCCGGCCCAGGCCGCCGACGGCTCCGTGGACGTCCAGCTGACCGAGGTTTCCCCCAGCGCTCCCGTCAAGAGCGACACGCTCACCATCTCGGGCAGCGTGGTCAACAACAGCCGCGAGACGATCAAGGGCGCCCACGTCGGACTGCGGGTCGGACCCATGCTCGGCGACCGCTCGTCCATCGGCGAGGTGGCCGACCGGAAGGGCTTCCGGCCGGGGGTGGACCCGGGCGAGATCGATTCCGCTTTCGCCGTGAAGTTCGACTCCCTGCCCTCGAAGGTCGACCAGCAGTTCACGATCAAGGTCCCGGTCAACAAGCTCGACCTGGGCGCGGACGGCGTGTACCAGCTCGGCGTCTCCGTGTCCGGTTCGACCGACAGCCGTCCGCACGAGCAGGTCCTGGGCATCCAGCGGACCTTCCTGCCCTGGCAGCCGGACCCGGCCGCGAAGCGCTCCTCCCTCACCTACGTGTGGCCGCTGGTCTCCACCACTCACGTCACCGCCGAGACCGGCTCGGACGAGGTGCAGACCCCCGTCTTCCTCGACGAATCCCTCGCCGACGAGCTGCGGCCCGGCGGCCGCCTGGAGCGGATGGTCTCGCTCGGCAAGGACCTCCCCGTCACCTGGGTCATCGACCCGGACCTGCTCACCACGGTCGACGCCATGGCCAAGGGGTACCGGGTCCGCAGCCCCGACCCCGGCGGCAAGCCGGTGCAGGGCAGGAACAAGGCGCTGGCCGAGCAGTGGCTGAGCTCGCTGGAGACCGCCGTCCAGGGCAAGAAGGTAGTCGCGCTGCCCTTCGCCGACCCCGACATCGCCTCGCTCGCCCACCGCGGCAAGGACGTCTCCGGCACCCTGGGCCAGCTGCGGCCCGCCACCGACAAGGCCAAGCAGGCCGTCGAGACGGTGCTGCACGTCACGCCGTCCACCGACTTCTCCTGGCCCGTGGACGGGGCCATCGACCCGTCGATCGTCAACGTCGCCACGTCGGCCGGCGCGCACAACGTCCTGACCCGCAGCGACAGCCTCCAGGAGACGGGGGCCCTCGGCTACACCCCGAGCGCCGCCCGCCCCATCGGCGCGGGCACCACCGCCGTCGTCGCCGACGCCGACCTGTCCACCGCCTTCGACGGCGACATGGCCCGCGCCGGGAACTCCACGCTGGCCGTCCAGCAGTTCCTCGCCCAGAGCCTCGCCCTCAACCTGCAGAACAGCGAAGAGCCCCGCAGCTACGTGGTCGCGCCCCCGCGCCGGCCCACCGCCAGTCAGGCGGAGTCGATGGCGACCGCCCTGCGCGGTCTCCAGGCGGCCCGCTGGACCCAGCCCTCCGACCTGGAGGCGGCCGCCTCCGCGAAGCCCGACCCCGGGGCGGCGACCCAGGTACCCGGCGCGGGCCAGTACCCCGAGGCGCTGAGCAAGCAGGAACTGCCGGTTTCGGCCTTCGAGCAGATCCGTACGACGCAGAACACCCTCGACCACTTCAAGGTCATCCTCACCGCGCCGGACCGCGTCGAGATCCCCTTCGGGAACACCACCAACCGGGAGATGTCGACCTCCTGGCGCGGCCGCCCGGACGAGGGCCGTGCCTACCGGGACCAGGTCCAGGAGTATCTGATCGGGCTCACGGACAAGGTCAAGGTCGTCCCCAAGTCGGACGCCACCCTGTCCGGGCACAGCGCGACCATCCCGGTCAGCGTCCAGAACAGCCTCGTCCAGGACGTCCACAACCTCGTTCTGCGGGTGAAGTCCGCGAATCCCACCCGTCTGACCATCGGAGACGGCGGCGAGGACGAGCAGGAGGTCAGCGTCCAGGGGGGCCACAGCCAGACGGTAAAGTTCACCGCCAACGCCACGGCGAGCGGCCCTGTCGAGGTCACGGCGCGGCTCTTCACCAAGGACGGCGTGCCGTACGGCAAGGAACGCAGGTTCACCGTCGACGCCACCGAGGTCACTCCCACCGTCATGCTCGTCATCGCGGGCGGTGTGCTCCTCCTGGTCCTGGCGGGCATCAAGATGTACGCCAGCCGCAAGCGCGTCGCCGCGCGCGCGGTCGCCGAGGAGAGCACGCAGCCGAGTGACGTGTCCACGGACACCGGACCGCAAAGCACCGAGGGGTCCGGGACGAGTGAGACAGTGGACCGTTGAGCGATGCCGTGGCCGGTCGGCCTGGGGACGATGAGGTGGGGTTGCGATGAACGCGCCGTACGACGGTGACCGCGCGCAGGGCACTGGTGGGCCGACGCCCCCCCAGGGCACTGCTCCGGGCGCTCCGGTGCCCGGGCAGGTTCCCGCGCCCGCGCCCGCGCCGGACCACGACCCGTATGTCCAGGACGCCTACGACTACGACCCCTACCGGGGGCAGGACCTGTCGGCCCAGGACCCCGTCGCCGAGGTCCTCTACGACCGGGCCTCGCACCCCCCGCCGCCGCCGGGCACCTACCAGGAGCCCGGTCCGCTCTACGCGGCCCCGCAGGCCCCCTCGCACGGGCCCGACCCGCGCGTGTGGGCCCAGACCCCGCCGCCCGAGCCCGACGGCCCCTCCCGCCACCTGCCGTACGGCGACCACGCGACGACGACGCAGTTCGTCGGGGTGGACTCGCTCATGACGGAGGCCGCGGAGGAGCAGCCGGCGGCCGACGCCTTCACCCACCTCTACCGGGACCAGCAGGCCGCCCCGGGCACCCCGGCCCAGGAGGCGCCCGTAGCGGCCCCCGCGCCGAGCAAGCCCGCCGGGCGGGCCTCCAGCCTGCTGAAGTCGAGCGCCCTCATGGCGGCCGGCACGATCGTCTCGCGCATCACCGGCTTCGCCCGCACCCTGGTCATCGCGGGCGCCATCGGCGTCGCCACCCTCAACGACTCCTACCAGGTCGCCAACACCCTGCCGACGATGATCTACGTCCTCGTCGGCGGCGGCGCCCTCAACGCCGTCTTCATCCCACAGCTCGTACGCGCCATGAAGAACGACGAGGACGGCGGCGAGGCCTACGCCAACCGCCTGCTCACCCTCGTCATCACGCTGCTCGGCGCGGTCACCACCGTCTGTGTCCTCGCGGCCCCGCTCTTCATCCGCATGATGTCGCCGACCATCGCCGGCGATCCGAAGCGCCTCGACGTCGCCGTGGCCTTCGCCCACTACTGCCTGCCCACGATGTTCTTCATGGGCGTCCACGTGGTGCTCGGTCAGATCCTCAACGCCCGGGGCCGGTTCGGCGCGATGATGTGGACCCCGGTCCTCAACAACATCGTCGTCATCGCCACCTTCGGCGCCTTCATCTGGGCCTTCGGCGGGTTCACCGCCTCCGGCGTCTCGGAGGCGACCATCACGGCCGAGGGCGTCCGTCTCCTCGGCATCGGCACCCTGCTAGGCCTCGCGGTCCAGTCCCTCGCGATGCTGCCCTACCTGCGCGACGCCGGCTTCAAGCCGCGCCTGCGCTTCGACTGGAAGGGCCACGGCCTCGGCAAGGCCGCCGGACTGGCCAAGTGGACGTTCTTCTTCGTCCTCGCCAACCAGATCGGCCTCGTCGTCGTCACCCAGCTCGCCACCGCGGCCGGCACAGCCGCCGAGAAGCTGGGCCACGGCGGTACCGGCATCACCGCCTACAACTACGCGCTGCTGCTGTGGCAGATGCCGCAGGCCATCATCACCGTCTCCGTCATGACGGCGGTCCTGCCGCGCATCTCCCGCTCCGCCCACGACGGTGACGCCGCCGCGGTCCGCGACGACATCTCCTACGGTCTGCGCACCTCGGCCGTCGCCATCGTGCCCTGCGCCTTCGCCTTCCTCGCGCTCGGCGTCCCGATGGCCACCCTGCTCTACGCCAGCGCAGGCAAGGACGCCGTGAACATCGGCTACGTCCTGATGGCCTTCGGCCTCGGCCTGATCCCGTACTCCGTCCAGTACGTGGTCCTGCGCGGGTTCTACGCCTACGAGGACACCCGGACCCCCTTCTACAACACCGTCATCGTCGCGGCCGTCAACGCCGGTGTCTCCGTCCTCGCCTACTTCGTACTGCCCGCCCGCTGGGCGGTCGTGGGCATGGCCGCCGCGTACGGCCTCGGCTACGTGGTCGGCGTCGGCGTGGCCTGGCGGCGCCTCAAGACCCGTCTCGGCGGCGACCTCGACGGCGCCCACGTGATGCGGACCTACACCCGGCTGATCGGTGCGTGCGTGCCGGCCGCCGCGGTGGCGGGCGGCGTCGCCTACGGCATCACCCACTGGCTGGGCAGCGGAGCCGTCGGTTCCCTCATCTCCCTGGTCGGCGGCGGCATCGCGCTCGGCGCGGTCTTCCTGATCGCCGCGAAGCGGATGAGGATCGAAGAGCTCAACTCCATGGTCGGAATGGTCCGCGGACGACTGGGCCGCTGATGCGAAGACCCGTTGACGGAACCGACCCCGATCGCGTGTCGTGCAGAGCGCCGGACTGTGGGCACAATTGGCATGGCTTCGCAGACTGGCCGACAGCGCGCAACGGATGGGGAGGCAGGGACGACGGTGGCGGAACGTAGCACGGCTGCCGTCGACGTGGCCGACAACAGCGGCGAGCAGCCGCTGACCGCACACGCGGTCAAGGCCACGGCCGACGGGGTGGACACCCAGAACGGACGAGCCGCGGACGGACCCATGCCCGAGAAGGACGGCGAACGCAGAAGTGCGGCCACGGCCGCACCCGAACTCCACAGCGGCCACAAGCTGGCGAGGCGCTACCGGCTGGAGGAGTGCGTCACCCGTCTGGACGGATTCAGCAGCTGGCGGGCGATGGACGAGAAGCTCCGCCGCGCCGTGGGCGTCCACCTGCTCCCGGCCGACCACCCCCGGGCCCGCACCGTACTGGCCGCCGCCCGCTCCTCCGCCCTGCTCGGCGACCCCCGGTTCGTCCAGGTCCTCGACGCCGTGGAGGAGAACGACCTCGTCTACGTCGTCCACGAGTGGCTGCCCGACGCCACCGAGCTCACCGCCCTCCTCGCGGCCGGCCCGCTGGAGCCCCACGAGGCCTACCAGCTGGTCAGCCAGATCTCCCAGGCCATGGCCGCCGCCCACCGCGAGGGCCTGGCCCACCTGCGCCTGACGCCCAGCGCGATACTGCGCACCTCCACCGGCCAGTACCGCATCCGCGGCCTCGCCGTGAACGCCGCCCTGCGCGGCATCACGAGCGAGACCCCGCAGCGGGCGGACACCGAGGCGATCGGCGCACTGCTGTACGCCGCCCTCACCCAGCGCTGGCCGTACGAGGACGACGCCTACGGCCTGCGCGGCCTGCCCAAGGGCGTCGGCCTGCTCGCCCCCGACCAGGTCCGCGCCGGTGTCCACCGGGGCCTCGGCGAGCTCGCCATGCGCGCCCTCGCCAACGACGGCGCCACCGCGTCCCGTCAGGAGCCCGCCTGCACCACGCCGGAGGAGCTCTCCAAGGCCGTGGCCGCGATGCCCCGCATCCGGCCGCCCGAGCCCGCCTTCACGGCCCCTCCGGAGTACCAGCAGACCACCTACCAGCAGGGCAGCTACGGCCGCCAGGCCCCCGTCGGCATGCCCACGGCACCGGTCTCGGTGCCCCTGCCCCCGCCGCCCCCGCTGCAGAGCCGCACGGGCCGCGCCCTCAAGTGGAGCGTCGCCGCCCTCCTGATCGCCGCCCTCGGCCTGGGCAGTTGGCAGCTCGCGGACACCCTCCTCGACCGCGGCAAGCAGGGCACCGGCGAAACCACGCACACCGAGCAGCAGAAGTCGGACGACAGCCCGGAGAAGAAGGACCCCGTCCCGCTCTCGATCAAGGGGGCCGCGGAGTACTACCCCGACGGCACCCCGCAGAACGAGGACGGCGTCTCCAAGACCCTGGACGGGGACTCCTCGACCTACTGGCGCACCAAGAGCTTCGTCGACGGACCCGTGCTCAAGATCAAGGACGGTGTCGGGATCATCTACGACCTCGGTTCCGAGCAAGAGGTCAGCGCCGCTTCGATAGGGCTGAGGTTCTCGGGGGACCACACCACGCTGGCGCTGTACGCGACCGACTCCATGCACCCGGCCAAGCCGGTCAAGGAACCGAAGAAGATCGCGGGCACGACGACGAACGACACCACGGTGAACCTGAGCGCGGAGAAGCCGGTCAAGACGCGCTACGTGCTGCTGTGGATCACCGCCATGCCGAAGGCGCCCTACGACGACTTCAGCAGCGCCGGCTACAAGCAGGGCATCACGGACGTGAAGTTCAAGGGCTGACGCACGCCAGGGGAGGGGGCTCACCGTTGGACGAAGCCGCGGCCGACGACCGCAGCGACCAGGAACTCCTGGCGTCGCACGTCGACGGTGACCCCCACGCCTTCGGTGAGCTCGTACGCCGCCACCGCGACCGGCTGTGGGCCGTCGCGCTGCGCACCCTCGGCGACCGGGAGGAGGCCGCCGACGCCGTCCAGGACGCGCTCGTCTCCGCCTACCGGGCCGCGCACACCTTCCGCGGCGACTCCGCCGTGACCACCTGGCTGCACCGGATCACCGTCAACGCCTGCCTCGACCGCGCCCGCAAGGCAGCCTCCCGTCGGACCTCGCCGCTCGACGACACGGATCGGCTGGAGCGCCTTCTGGAGCCGCACGAGTCCGCCGAGGCCCCCGCGGAGCGCCAGGACCTCCACCGCCAGCTCCTGGCCGCCCTCGGCACCCTCCCGGCCGATCAGCGGGCCGCGCTCGTCCTCGTCGACATGCAGGGATACCCCGTAGCGGAGGCCGCCCGGGTCCTCGGCGTACCCTCCGGCACCGTGAAGAGCCGGTGCGCGCGGGGCCGGGCGAAACTCCTCCCGATGCTCACTCATCTGCGCACGAATGCCGGGGATAACACCGCCGCCGAGCGGGGAAGGAACCGGACGCCGGGGACGTCCGTCCCATCAGCGGCAGATTCCAGGGATTCCGGGCCGAGGGATCCGGACCCAGACGTTGTGAAGGACGGAGGTGGACGACCGTGACCCCGACGACCGGCACTGCCGACACGATCCGGCACCCGGAGGTCTCCGAGATCTCCGACCTGACCGAAGGGCTGCTCTCCCCGTCCCGGACCGCCGAAGTGCGCCGGCACCTCGACGACTGTGCCCTCTGCGCCGACGTCCGTGCCTCCCTCGACGAGATCCGGTCCCTCCTCGGCACCCTCCCGGGGCCGCCCCGGATGCCCTCCGCCGTCGCGGGACGCATCGACGCCGCGTTGGCCGCCGAGGCGCTCCTCGATGCCACCGCCTCCCGCGCCGCCACACCCGCCCCCGAACCCCGCGCCGATGTCGACGCCGGAACCGAGGCCGAGGCCGAGGCCGAGGCCGGTCCGGACGCCGGTGGCGGTGTTTCACGTGAAACACCGCCGCCCACGCCCGGCCGGACCGGGGCCCTGCGGCCCTCCGGTCACCCGTCCGGCCCAACCGGTCCGGGCCGCCGCCGCGCGCGCCGGCGGATCGCCGTCCTCGCGGGCCTGACGGGAGCGGCCGCCTGCGTACTCGGCCTCTACCTGTTCGGCGGCCTCACCGGCACCGGCTCCCACGACAACGCCACCCACGCACCGGCCAGCGCCGCCGCCCGGTCCGCGGAGACCGGCGGGTACACCGCCCAGGGGCTCCGGGGGAACGTCCAGCGGCTCCTCGCCACGGCGAGCCAGGGGCAGACCAACAAGACGATGGGGCTGGACACCACCTCCCCCGAGCAGGCCCCCTCCGACCGGCAGGCAGCGCCGGCGACCGCGCCGGTCCCCCCGTGCGTCCAGCGGTCCACCGGCCGTGCCGAGGCCCCGCTCGCCTCGGAGCGCGGCAGCTACGAGGGCACGCCCGTCTACCTCCTCGTCCTTCCGCATCCGGGTGACCCGTCCCTCGCGGACGCCTACCTCGTACCCGCCGGCTGCGGCGACGATCCGGCGCAGGCGCCCGGAAAGCCTCTTCTGACCAGCACCTATCCCCGTAACTGACGGATTCGGGAGCTGTACCGGGCACGTTCACGGCCCGAGGCGGATCTGAGGGGAATGCTCGCGCCGTAGGATCCGTTGGGTGGGGTGAGAGTCCGCACCGGCCCCCGGTAGGCACCCAGAAGTCCGCAGAGACGAGGAAAGAACCCGTGAGCGACGTACGAAACGTGATCATCATCGGCTCCGGGCCGGCCGGTTACACGGCCGCCCTGTACACCGCACGCGCTTCGCTCAACCCGCTGGTCTTCGAAGGCGCCGTCACCGCCGGTGGCGCGCTGATGAACACCACCGAGGTCGAGAACTTCCCCGGCTTCCAGGACGGGATCATGGGCCCGGACCTCATGGACAACATGCGCGGCCAGGCGGAGCGCTTCGGTGCCGAGCTGGTCCCGGACGACGTCGTCTCCGTGGACCTCACCGGGGAGATCAAGACCGTCACCGACACCGCCGGCACGGTGCACCGCGCCAAGGCCGTCATCGTCACCACCGGTTCCCAGCACCGCAAGCTCGGTCTGCCCAACGAGGACACCCTCTCGGGCCGCGGTGTCTCCTGGTGCGCCACCTGCGACGGGTTCTTCTTCAAGGACCAGGACATCGCCGTGGTCGGCGGCGGCGACACCGCGATGGAGGAGGCGACCTTCCTCTCGCGGTTCGCCAAGTCGGTCACCATCGTCCACCGCCGTGACAGCCTGCGCGCCTCCAAGGCCATGCAGGACCGCGCCTTCGCCGACCCGAAGATCTCCTTCGCCTGGGACAGCGAGGTCGCCGAGATCCACGGCGAGCAGAAGCTCTCCGGCCTCACGCTGCGCAACACCAAGACCGGTGAGACCTCCGAGCTGCCCGTGACCGGCCTCTTCATCGCCGTCGGCCACGACCCGCGCACCGAGCTCTTCACCGGCCAGCTCGACCTGGACGACGAGGGCTACCTCAAGGTGGACGCGCCTTCCACGCGTACCAACGTCACGGGTGTCTTCGGCGCCGGCGACGTCGTGGACCACACCTACCGTCAGGCGATCACGGCGGCCGGCACCGGCTGCTCCGCCGCTCTCGACGCCGAGCGGTTCCTCGCCGCCCTCGCGGACGCCGAGCACGCGACCGCGACCGTCTGATCCCCGCTCCATCCCCACACCCCACACCCCGTATCAAGAGGAGGCCGCTGTGGCTCTCAAGACCGTGACCGACGCCGACTTCGACGCTGAGGTCCTGGCCAGCGACAAGCCCGTCCTGGTGGACTTCTGGGCCGAGTGGTGCGGCCCGTGCCGCCAGATCGCGCCGTCCCTGGAGGCCATCGCGGCGGAGTACGGCGACCAGATCGAGATCGTCAAGCTCAACATCGACCAGAACCCGGCGACGGCCGCCCGCTACGGCGTGATGTCCATCCCGACCCTGAACGTCTACCAGGGCGGCGAGGTCGCCAAGACCATCGTCGGTGCCAAGCCGAAGGCCGCGATCCTGCGCGACCTCTCCGACTTCGTCGAGGTCAAGGCCGTCTGACCCGCGCCGTGTTTCACGTGAAACGGGGCCACCCCTGAAGGGGTGGCCCCGTTTCACGTATGACGAGTCTTTCCGCGCCTCCGCCCGCGGTCACAGCGGACGCAGCACCGGTTCCTTCCGTGCCCGGGCACCGCCGAGCAGCCGGTCCAGGGCCAGTTCCACGTCTTCCTTCCACGACAGCGTCGTGCGCAGTTCCAGGCGCAGCCTCGGGTGGGCAGGATGCGGACGGACCGTCTTGAAGCCCACCGCCAGCAGGTGGTCGGCCGGCAGCAGGCACGCGGGCCTCTCCCAGTGCGCGTCACCGAAGGCCTCGATGGCCTTGAACCCCCGCCTCAACAGGTCCTTGGCGACCGTCTGCACCATCACCCGCCCCAGCCCCTGGCCCTGGTACCCGGGCATGATCCATGCCGTGATCAGCTGGACGGCGTCCGAGGACACCGGGCTGGTCGGGAACGAGGCGGCACGCGGTACGTAGGCCGGCGGTGCGTAGAGCACGAAGCCCACCGGGACCTCGTCCACGTAGACCACCCGGCCGCAGGACCCCCAGTCCAGCAGGACGGCGGAGATCCACCCCTCCTTCTCCAGCTCCGGGGTGCCCGCCTTCACGGCGGCTTCCCCGCTGACGGGATCCAGCTCCCAGAACACGCAGCTCCGGCAACGCCGGGGAAGGTCCTGGAGGTTGTCGAGCGTGAGCGGTACCAACCGACGACCCATGACGGCATGGTAACCACTGCACCCTGCTTCTTCGAGTGTGGACATCGCCCGAAGGAGCAGGGTGCGGAGACGGACGGACTACTCCCCGGAGAGGCCCTGTTCCAGTACCCGGCCCTCGCCCGGCGCCAGGGTGCCCAGGATCCGCTCCAGATCCTCCATCGAAGCGAACTCGACGGTGATCTTGCCCTTCTTCTGCCCCAGGTCCACCTTCACCCGGGTCTCGAACCGGTCCGAGAGGCGGGTCGCCAGCTGACTGAGCGCCGGAGCGACCCGGGTGCCCGCGCGCGGACCCTTCGGCTTCACCGTGCTCGCCGGCTCGGAGCCCATCAGCGTCACGATCTCCTCGACCGCACGCACCGACAGGCCCTCGGCGACGATCCGGTGTGCGAGACGGTCCTGCTGCTCGGAGTCCTCCACCGACAGCAACGCCCGCGCGTGCCCCGCCGACAGGACCCCCGCGGCCACCCGGCGCTGAACGGGTCCGGAGAGCCTCAGCAGGCGCAGGGTGTTCGAGACCTGGGGACGCGAGCGTCCGATCCGGTCCGCCAGCTGGTCGTGCGTGCACTTGAAGTCCTGCAGGAGCTGGTCGTACGCGGCCGCCTCCTCCAGGGGGTTCAGCTGTGCCCGGTGGAGGTTCTCCAGGAGCGCATCCAGCAGCAGCTTGTCGTCGTCCGTGGCCCGGATGATCGAGGGAATCCGCTCCAGCCCCGCCTCACGGCAGGCACGCCAGCGTCGCTCACCCATGATCAGTTCGTACCGGCCCGGGGCCGTCTGCCGTACGACCACCGGCTGGAGCAGACCCACCTCCTGGATGGAGGTCACCAGTTCCGCCAGGGCATCCTCGTCGAAGACCTCACGCGGCTGACGCGGATTCGGCTTGATGGCGTCCAGCGGAAGCTCAGCGAACCTCGCCCCCGCTGCCGGGTCGGCCTCCGCGTTCGCCGGGGCCGGCACCCCGGCCGCCGATGTTTCACGTGAAACATCGGCGGCGACCGCCGAAGGTGCCACCTCCTGCGCCGGCACGGCGATCTTCGCCGCGGCGATGCCCCGCTCGGACGCCAGAGTCGACACCGCCGACGGGGACGTCGCCCCGGCCCCGGCCATGGGCGTCGCTTCCTGGGGAGCCGCCGGGATCAGCGCGCCGAGCCCCCGTCCCAGACCCCTACGTCGCTCACTCACTGGATCCCCTCCGCCATGCTCTGCGTGCTGTTCATGCCCGCGCCCGGATGGGCGTCCTGGGCGTCGTAATGGATTCCGGCTCCCCGTAGGGCCATCTCCCGCGCCGCCTCCAGATAGGAGAGGGCACCGCTGGAGCCCGGGTCGTACGTGAGAACCGTCTGCCCGTAGCTCGGGGCCTCCGAGATGCGCACCGACCGCGGAATGCTGGTGCGCAGCACCTCCTTGCCGAAGTGGGTGCGCACCTCCTCCGCCACCTGGGAGGCGAGCCGCGTCCTGCCGTCGTACATGGTCAGCAGGATCGTCGAGACGTGCAGGTTCGGGTTCAGATGGGCCCGCACCAGGTCGACGTTGCGCAGCAGCTGCCCCAGTCCCTCCAGCGCGTAGTACTCGCACTGGATCGGGATCAGCACCTCCGCGCCCGCGACCATGGCGTTCACGGTCAGCAGGCCCAGGGAGGGCGGGCAGTCGATCAGGATGTAGTCGAGCGGCTGCTCGTAGGCCTGGATGGCCCGCTGGAGGCGGCTTTCGCGGGCCACCAGGGAGACCAGCTCGATCTCCGCGCCGGCCAGGTCGATCGTGGCCGGGGCACAGAACAGCCCTTCCACGTCCACCACGGGCTGGACGACCTCCAGGAGGGGCCTGCTGTCCACGAGCACGTCGTAGATGGAGGGCACTTCCGCGTGGTGGTCGATACCCAGGGCGGTCGAGGCGTTGCCCTGCGGGTCGAGGTCGATCACCAGGACCTTGGCGCCGTGCAGGGCCAGCGAGGCCGCCAGGTTCACGGTCGTCGTGGTCTTGCCGACGCCGCCCTTCTGGTTGGCCACCACCATGATCCGGGTCTGTGCGGGCCGCGGCAGAGCGGCGCCGGTCCGGCCGATCGTCCCGACCGCGAGCTGGGCGGCCTGTTCGACGGGGGTGTCCTCGTGGTCGTCGTTGTCGACGAGGGGCGGAGCCAGGTGGCTCGCCCCGGCAGAAGACGGCGATGTTTCACGTGAAACATCCTCGCCCGGGGATTCAGAGCGGGGACCGGGGACCGGATCGGCCATCGGCCCCGCAAGGTTGGCGTCGGACCGCACGGTGTCACTCTCCTCGGCAGTGGGCTCGCGATGAACAGAGCCTGCCATGTCACCGGGGTCGCGAACCAGCGGGGCCCGTACTCCTGTGGATGAATCCACCGTTGTGGACAACTCCGTACCCCCCGCGCCCTTGCGGGGGCGGGGGGCCGCAGCAGCACGGCCGCGGCTGATGATTCCGTGCAGCAGAGAGCGATGTTTCACGTGAAACACGATGCCCGGACGGAGTCTTCAGGCCGCTACGACACTCCGAAATCCATACCTATAGGGCCCAACAGCCCGAAAGGGACAAGATCAACGGCGTCGGCGGACCCGTCCCACCCGGGCGGCCTTAGCCCGCTTGGCCGCGAACCTCACCCCACCGGGGCTTTCTCCGACCTCCACCCGGACCACCGTGGACAGGGGGTCCACGACGCCCTCTCCCACCTGGAGCACCGAGGTCTTCACCACACCGAGCTTGCTCAGCGCGACCTTCGCCGCCACCAGCTCCTCCTCGGCTGTGTCGCCCTTGAGCGCCAGCATCTCCCCGTACGGACGCAGCAGGGGGACGCCCCAGCCGGCCAGCCGGTCGAGCGGCGCCACGGCACGGGCCGTGACCACGTGCACCGGCTGGACCTTGCCGAGTACCTCTTCGGCCCGGCCGCGCACCACGGTGACGTGGTCCAGCCCCAGCAGCTCCACGGCTTCCTGGAGGAAGTTCGTACGGCGCAGCAGGGGCTCCAACAGGGTGATCTTCAGGTCCCGGCGGACCAGTGCGAGCGGGATGCCGGGCAGACCGGCCCCGGAACCCACGTCGCAGACGGTGACGCCCTGGGGCACCACCTCGGAGAGCACCGCGCAGTTCAGCAGGTGCCGCTCCCAAAGGCGGGGAACCTCACGCGGCCCGATCAGACCGCGCTTGACCCCCGCATCCGCCAGCAGCTCCGCATACCGCACAGCTTCCGGGAAAAACTCACCGAACACCGCGCGCGCCTCTTCGGGCGCCGGGGGAAGCTCAGCTGCCTCCGTCACGGGGACCGTCCTTCCGTACAGAACCGCTCACGCCAATACCGTGCCGTTCACATGTCAGGCTTACAAACATCGGCCCCGCCTGCGACACAGACGGGGCCGACGCACAACGTTCCGGTCAGGCCGGAAGCACAACGACGAAGCGCTGCGGCTCCTCGCCCTCGGACTCGCTCTTGAGACCGGCAGCCGCCACGGCGTCGTGGACGACCTTGCGCTCGAAGGGGGTCATCGGCGCCAGCTTCAGCGGCTCGCCCGAGGACTTCACGTCTTCGGCGGCCTTGGCACCCAGCGCCGCGAGCTCCTCGCGCTTCTTGGCCCGGAAACCGGCGATGTCCAGCATCAGTCGGCTGCGGTCCCCGGTCTCGCGGTGCACGGCGAGGCGGGTCAGCTCCTGCAGAGCCTCCAGGACCTCACCGTCGCGGCCCACGAGCTTCTGCAGGTCGCGGCCGGCGGAGTCGCTCACGATCGACACCGCGGCACGGTCGGCCTCGACGTCCATGTCGATGTCGCCGTCCAGGTCCGCGATGTCCAGCAGACCCTCAAGGTAGTCGGCCGCGATCTCACCCTCCTGCTCCAGGCGGGTCAGGGTGTCGCCACTCTCAGCGGCGGCGGTGGTGGTGCCTTCCGTCACGGGAGGGACTCCTTCTTACTTCTTGGAGGGCTTGCTGGGGGGCGTCTGGCGCTTCGACTTCGTCTGCCGCTTGGGCTGCTGCCGCTTCGTGGCGACACCGCCGCTCGCCGCGTCCGCATCGGCGGTGGCTTCGGAACTCTTCATCACGGAGCCGTCCGCCTGCGCGGCCATGCCCTGCTTCGTCAGCGCGGTGATGAACTTGCGCTCGTTGTCGTTGCGGTCCGGGCCCTTGGCCACGATCGCCGCGACGATCTTCTTCTTGCTCCGGCCCTTGACGTTCCCGTGGGTGGAGACGTGCTTCAGGAGACGGGTCAGGTACTCGTCCTGCGCCTTGCTGCCCGGCGTCGGGTTCTGGTTGATCACGTACATCTGCTGGCCCATGGTCCACACGTTCGTGGTCAGCCAGTAGACGAGGACACCGACGGGGAAGTTGATGCCCATCACCGCGAAGATCAGCGGGAAGATGTACATCAGCATCTTCTGCTGCTGCATGAACGGCGTCTTGACCGAGAGGTCGACGTTCTTCGCCATCAGCTGGCGCTGGGTGTAGAACTGCGACAGCGACATCAGGACGATCATGACGGCGGTCACGATGCGCACGTCGGTGATCGAGGCGCCCAGCGAGGCGGCCTTCTCGGCGCTGTCCGTGAACTTCGCGGCCAGCGGGGCGCCGAAGATGTGCGCCTGGCGGGCGCTCTCCAGCAGGGACTGGTTGATCACGCCGATGGTCTGGCCGTTGGCGATGGCCGAGAGCACGTGGTACAGCGCGAAGAAGAACGGCGACTGCGCGATGATCGGAAGGCACGAGGAGAGCGGGTTGGTACCCGTCTCCTTGTACAGCTTCATCATCTCTTCGGACTGGCGCTGCTTGTCGTTCTTGTAGCGCTCCTGGATCGCCTTCATCTTCGGCTGGAGCGCCTGCATGCCCCGCGTCGCCTTGATCTGCTTCACGAAGAGCGGGATCAGGCAGATACGGATCAGTACCACCAGGGACACGATGGACAGGCCCCAGGCCCATCCACTGTCCGGGCCGAAGATCGCGCCGTACAGCGAGTGGAACTGGACGATGACCCATGACACGGGGGTGGTGATAAAGCTGAACAGACTGGCAATCGTGTCCACTAATCAGGCTCCTTGAGCATTGCGAGATCTACGCAACGCACTGCGCAGCTGCTCGTGCCAACGCGGGCGTTTCCGGGGTGGGACATGATCCACACCACCCGGGGACCACGGATTGCACCGCAGGATCCGCCAGGCGGTCAGAACCGTCCCCTTCACCGCACCATGCCGGTCGATGGCCGTGAACCCGTAGTGCGAACACGACGGGTAATAGCGGCACACCGGCCCGAGCAGCGGACTGATCGTCCACTGGTACAGCTTGATCAAGGCGAGCAGCGGGTACTTCATCGAGCGACGCCTCCCAGTAGCCGCGCCAAGGCGGCGTCCAGGTCACGAGCCAGCTCGTCGACGCCGGCATCACCCGCTCCGGGCAGGGCCCGCACCACCACCAGGCTACCTGCGGGCAACTGCGCCAGCCGGTCGCGGACGAGGTGACGCAGGCGACGCTTGACCCGGTTGCGGACGACCGCTATGCCGACGGCCTTGCTGACGACGAAACCCGCACGCGGCGAGGGATCGATCTCCCCCGGCGCGTGCGGGTCCGTTGCACCGCTGGTACGTAGGTGGACGACGAGGAGCGGGCGTCCTGCCCGCCGACCCCGTCGTACCGCGCTCGCGAAGTCTTCACGCCGCCTCAGCCGATTTTCGGGAGACAGCACAACGTCACGACCTGCGCGTTGTTACGCGGAGAGGGCGGCGCGGCCCTTGCTGCGACGGTTCGCGAGGATCGCGCGACCGGCGCGGGTACGCATCCGCAGACGGAAGCCGTGGGTCTTGGCACGACGGCGGTTGTTCGGCTGGAAGGTGCGCTTGCTCACTCGGGGGCTCCAGAGAATGAATCGTGTGTGGCGTTACATCGCCTGGCTGTCACCGTGCGCCCACGAGGAACTCGCGTGTTCGCCCGAGTGGACACCGCTAAACGATCACAATCAGTGATCTTCGCCCATCGGTAGGCAGGCGGCAGCAGCCATCGACAACTCGACCTCGTTACGGTACGCGCGGCTACGCCATCCGGTCAAACCGAGCCCTCCCTGCCGCACACTGTGCACAGGCTGTGGACAACGACTTGAACCCTACCCACCGGCCTGACTACCGTTGCCTGATCCCGGATTTTTGTCCCGACCGTCCCAAAGAACCACACATTCGTGGGACCGGGACCTGTGAGAGAGCGTGCTCTGTGGCTGACGTACCTGCCGATCTTGCCGCAGTGTGGCCACGCGTGCTGGAGAAGCTGCTCGGGGAGGGTCAGCAGGGCATCGAGCCCAAGGACAAGCAGTGGGTGGAGCGGTGCCAGCCGCTGGCCCTCGTGGCCGACACCGCCCTGCTCGCCGTCCCCAACGAATGGGGCAAGCGGGTCCTCGAAGGCCGCCTCGCCCCGCTCATCAGCGACGCCCTCAGCCGCGAGTGCGGCCGGCCCATCCGGATCGCGATCACGGTGGACGACTCCGCCGGCGAACCCGCGCCCCCGGCGCCGTCGCCTTCGGGCCAGCGCGAGGGCTACGAGCCGTACGGCGGCCAGCGCCCCGGCGGCCACACCGGCCCCGGCGGCGAGGACCAGCTCCCCACCGCCCGCCCGGCCTACCCGGAGTACCAGCAGCAGCGCCCCGAGCCCGGCGCCTGGCCGCGCGGCGGCCAGCAGGACGACTACGGCTGGCAGCAGCCGCGCCTGGGCGGTTTCCCCGAGCGCGATCCCTACGCCTCCCCGCAGCCCGGCTACCTCCAGCAGCAGGAGCCCGGCGGCTACGAACAGAACTCCTACGACCAGGGTTCCTACGAGCAGCAGCAGTACGAGCAGTCCCCGTACGAATCCCAGAAGTACGAACAGCAGAAGTACGAACAGCAGCAGTACGAGCAGCCCGCCCCGCGCCCGGCCCCCGGCCGGCCCGCGCCCCCGCCGGCCCCGTCCGGCGGTTCCACCTCGGGCCCGCTGGAACCGACCGCCCGGCTGAACCCCAAGTACCTCTTCGACACCTTCGTCATCGGCGCCTCCAACCGGTTCGCGCACGCGGCCGCGGTGGCCGTCGCCGAGGCGCCGGCCAAGGCGTACAACCCCCTCTTCATCTACGGGGAGTCAGGCCTCGGCAAGACGCACCTGCTGCACGCCATCGGGCACTACGCGCGCAGCCTCTACCCGGGCACGCGGGTGCGGTACGTGAGCTCGGAGGAGTTCACCAACGAGTTCATCAACTCCATCCGCGACGGCAAGGGCGACGCCTTCCGCAAGCGCTACCGCGAGATGGACATCCTGCTGGTCGACGACATCCAGTTCCTCGCGAGCAAGGAGTCGACGCAGGAGGAGTTCTTCCACACCTTCAACACGCTCCACAACGCCAACAAGCAGATCGTGCTGTCCTCCGACCGGCCGCCCAAGCAGCTCGTCACCCTGGAGGACCGGCTCCGCAACCGCTTCGAGTGGGGCCTGATCACCGACGTCCAGCCGCCCGAGCTGGAGACCCGTATCGCGATCCTGCGCAAGAAGGCGGTCCAGGAGCAGCTCAACGCCCCGCCGGAGGTCCTGGAGTTCATCGCCTCCCGCATCTCGCGCAACATCCGCGAGCTGGAGGGGGCGCTGATCCGCGTCACCGCCTTCGCGAGCCTCAACCGCCAGCCGGTCGACCTGGGACTGGCGGAGGACGTCCTCAAGAACCTGATCCCGGGCGGCGAGGACAGCGCGCCCGAGATCACCGCCTCCGACATCATGGCGGCCACCGCCGACTACTTCGGGCTCACCGTGGACGACCTGTGCGGCTCCTCGCGCAGCCGCGTCCTGGTCACCGCCCGGCAGATCGCCATGTACCTGTGCCGCGAGCTCACGGACCTGTCGCTGCCGAAGATCGGTGCCCAGTTCGGCGGCCGCGACCACACCACCGTCATGCACGCCGACCGCAAGATCCGCGCCCTGATGGCCGAACGCCGCTCCATCTACAACCAGGTCACGGAGCTCACCAACCGCATCAAGAACGGCTGACGCCGGCCCCCGGCAGCGGCGTCAGGGGACTCCGCGACCCCGGGCAAACCCCCAGACAGGGCGCTCCCGGATTGAACCGGGGGCGCCCTTCGTCGTCCGTGCGCCCCCACCTTGTTCGAATACGCCCCCCAGCGAGGAAGTCATCCACAGATTCCCCGACTTTCTTCCGTCCACAGCCTGAGGACAGTTCTCGTCGCCCACAATCTGTCCACAGGAGCGCAGGTTGAGGGGCCATCAGGCCAGGTCAGCCGCCTGTGGAATTGTGAGCAAGGATCATCCACAGCCTGTGGACAGAAAATTCGTCCACAGGCTCATCCACTCCTCTGTCCACCGGAGACCCACAGGTTCCTGCGTCCTGTGCACAGGACGCAGGCGGTTCTCCACACCGTTGTCCACTGTTCGGCAACGAGCCACCCCCGGTCACCGTCGCGAGTGAAAGCCGTCACACGGATGTCGACGTTTGGTGTGTGGACCGCTGGGGAAAAGCTGGGGACACAGCTGTGGAGTAGTACGGGTCACCTGGGGACGGCCTGTGCAGAAGTTTTCGTTCTCCACAGAGACACCGTGTTGTCCACCGGTGCCGCCCACAGGGTGTGGGGATAAAAAACGCGGGCTGACCTGGGAAAACGGGCTTATCCACCGTTTCCACAGGCCCTACTACTACCCCCATGGAGAGTTAGGCCGGTTTCGGTTTTCAAGCAGGCCCTGTGCACAACTCGTCGATCGGCCGTCCCGACGCCTCGCTCCCGACTTGACCGCCAGCCGCGACGAGTGTCGGCGCCGTACGTCAGACTGGTCCCCGGCATCGGTCGAGGCATCGACGAGCCGACGACGAAGGCCGGCAGACGAGCGAGCAACAGCAGGAGGCGGTTCCGGTGAAGATCCGGGTGGAGCGCGACGTACTCGCGGAGGCGGTGGCCTGGGCTGCACGCAGCCTCCCGGCCCGGCCGCCGGTGCCCGTGCTCGCGGGCCTGCTGCTGAAGGCCGAAGAGGGCACCCTGTCCCTCTCCGGCTTCGACTACGAGGTCTCGGCCCGGGTCTCCGTCGAGGCGGACGTCGAGGAGGACGGCACCGTCCTCGTCTCCGGCCGGCTCCTCGCCGACATCTGCCGCGCCCTCCCCAACCGCCCGGTGGAGATTTCCACAGACGGTGTACGGGCGACCGTGGTCTGCGGCTCCTCCCGGTTCACCCTCCACACCCTGCCTGTGGAGGAGTACCCGGCCCTGCCCCAGATGCCGACCGCGACCGGCACCGTGCCCGGCGAGGTCTTCGCCTCCGCCGCCGCCCAGGTCGCCATCGCCGCCGGCCGCGACGACACGCTGCCCGTGCTGACCGGTGTCCGCATCGAGATCGAGGGCGACCGCGTCACCCTGGCCTCCACCGACCGCTACCGCTTCGCGGTCCGCGAGTTCCTGTGGAAGCCGGAGAACCCGGACGCCTCGGCCGTGGCCCTGGTGCCCGCCAAGACCCTCCTGGACACCGCCAAGTCCCTGACCAGCGGCGACACCGTCACCCTGGCGCTCTCCGGCTCCGGCCAGGGCGAGGGCCTCATCGGCTTCGAGGGCGCCGGCCGCCGCACCACCACCCGCCTGCTCGAAGGCGACCTGCCGAAGTACCGCACCCTCTTCCCGACGGAGTTCAACTCCATCGCCGTGATCGAGACCGCGCCCTTCGTCGAGGCCGTCAAGCGCGTCGCCCTGGTGGCGGAGCGCAACACGCCGGTCCGCCTCAGCTTCGAGCAGGGCGTCCTCATCCTGGAGGCCGGGTCCAGCGACGATGCACAGGCTGTGGAACGCGTCGACGCGAAGCTGGAGGGCGACGACATCTCCATCGCCTTCAACCCGACCTTCCTGCTCGACGGCCTGAGCGCGATCGACTCCCCCGCGGCCCAGCTCAGCTTCACCACGTCCACCAAGCCCGCGCTGCTCAGCGGCCGTCCGGCGGTGGACGCGGAGGCCGACGAGGCCTACAAGTACCTGATCATGCCGGTGCGCCTGTCCGGCTGACACCCCGCGCACACCGACGTCGGGCCCGGTCTCGCAGCCTGCGGGACCGGGCCCGACGCCGTGCGGAGCAGGCCCCGCACCACGGCCCGGCGTAGGCTCGGATCCGGTGGGCCACCCCCGAACCCGGGGAGCCCCGGCACAGCCAAAGACGGCCACAACGCGTAAGGAAGCACCTGATGGAGCTCGGTCTCGTCGGTCTCGGCAAGATGGGCGGCAACATGCGCGAGCGCATCCGCCGCGCAGGCCACACCGTCATCGGATACGACCGCAACCCGGACCTCGCGGATGTCCACAGCCTGCGGGAACTTGTGGACAGCCTGCAGTCCCCCCGCGTGGTGTGGGTGATGGTCCCCGCCGGTGCGGCCACGCAGTCCACCGTCGACGAGCTGGCGGAGCTGCTCTCGCCCGGCGACATCGTCGTCGACGGCGGCAACTCGCGCTGGACCGACGACGAGAAGCACGCCGAGGAGCTGAAGGCCAAGGGCATCGGCTTCGTCGACTGCGGTGTCTCCGGCGGCGTCTGGGGCCTGGAGAACGGCTACGCGCTCATGTACGGCGGCGACGAGAAGCACGTCGCCGCGGTCCAGCCGGTCTTCGACGCCCTCAAGCCCGAGGGTGACTTCGGCGCCGTGCACGCCGGCAAGGTCGGCGCGGGCCACTTCGCGAAGATGGTCCACAACGGCATCGAGTACGCCATGATGCAGGCGTACGCCGAGGGCTGGGAGCTCCTGGAGAAGGTGGACTCGGTCACCGACGTCCGCGAGGTGTTCCGGTCCTGGCAGGAGGGGACGGTCATCCGCTCCTGGCTGCTGGACCTCGCCGTGAACGCGCTGGACGAGGACGAGCACCTGGAGCAGCTGCGCGGCTTCGCGCAGGACTCCGGCGAGGGCCGCTGGACCGTCGAGGCCGCGATCGACAACGCGGTGCCGCTGCCGGCGATCACCGCCTCGCTGTTCGCCCGCTTCGCCTCGCGCCAGGACGACTCCCCGCAGATGAAGATGATCGCGGCGCTGCGCAACCAGTTCGGCGGCCACGCGGTCGAGAAGAAGTAGCCCACCGGGCGACACCGCTCCACAGCACGACAGCACGACAGCACCACAGAGCAAGCAGCAGGAAGCCGGGGGAGGTCGGCGCCGTATGCACGTTTCGCATCTCTCGTTGGCCGACTTCCGCTCGTACGCCCGGGCCGAGGTTCCCCTCGCCCCGGGCGTCACCGCTTTCGTGGGCCCCAACGGCCAGGGCAAGACCAACCTCGTCGAGGCCATCGGCTACCTGGCGACCCTGGGCAGCCACCGGGTCTCCTCGGACGCCCCGCTCGTGCGGATGGGCGCGGACCGGGCCGTCGTCCGGGCCGCCGTCACCCAGGGCGAACGCCAGCAGCTCGTGGAGCTGGAACTCAACCCGGGCCGCGCCAACCGGGCCCGCATCAACCGGTCCTCGCAGGTCAGGCCCCGGGACGTGCTGGGGATCGTGCGGACCGTGCTGTTCGCCCCCGAGGACCTGGCCCTGGTCAAGGGCGACCCGGGGGAGCGCCGCCGCTTCCTGGACGAGCTCGTCACGGCCCGCTCCCCGCGCTTGGCGGCGGTCCGCTCCGACTACGAACGGGTCCTCAAGCAGCGCAACACCCTGCTGAAGTCGGCGGCGATGGCGCGCCGGCACGGCGGCCGCTCCATGGACCTGTCCACCCTCGACGTGTGGGACCAGCACCTGGCCCGGGCGGGCGCCGAACTCCTCGCCCAGCGCCTCGACCTGATCGCGACCCTGCTGCCGCTCGCCGACAAGGCCTACGAGCAGCTCGCACCCGGCGGCGGCCCGCTCGGGCTGGCCTACCGGTCCTCGGCCGGGGAACCGGTCGACAGCGGGGAGGCGCGCACCCGCGAGGCGCTCTACGAGGTCCTGCTGGCGGCCCTGGCCGAGGTGCGCAAGCAGGAGATCGAACGCGGCGTCACCCTCGTCGGACCGCACCGGGACGACGTCCTGCTGCGCCTGGGCGACCTGCCCGCGAAGGGGTATGCCAGCCACGGCGAGTCCTGGTCGTACGCACTGGCGCTGCGCCTGGCCTCGTACGAGCTGCTGCGCTCGGAGGGGGCGGAGCCGGTGCTGATCCTGGACGACGTCTTCGCGGAGCTCGACGCGCGCCGCCGGGAACGGCTCGCGGAACTGGTGGCCCCGGGCGAGCAGGTCCTGGTGACGGCGGCGGTGGACGACGACGTTCCGGGGGTGCTGACCGGCACCCGGTTCGCGGTCTCCGGCGGTGAGGTGACCCGGCTGTGAGCACGGGCGGGAACGGACAGGACAAGCCCAGGACCCCGGAGCCGTCCGGGGTGGACCTGGCGCGGCAGGCGCTGGCCGCCGCGCGCGAGCAGGCCCGCGCCCGAGGGAACGCGGTGAGCGGGCGCCAGCGCCACCGGCAGCCGGGCCTGCGCTCCGGCGCCCGTGCCGACGGCCGGGACCCGATGCCGCTGATGGCGGCCCTGGACCGGCTGCGGACGGAACGCGGCTGGGAGATGCCGATCGCGGTGGCCGGGGTGATGGAGCGCTGGGCGGAGATCGTCGGCCCGGAGATCGCCGCGCACTGTGAACCGGAGCGCTACGAGGACCGTGAGCTCCTCGTACGGTGCGACTCCTCGGCCTGGGCCGCCCAGCTGAAGCTGCTGGCCCCGCAGCTGGTGGCGCGGCTCAACGCGGACCTGGGCCAGGGCACGGTCCGGCTGATCAAGGTGCAGGGTCCCGGTGGCCGGCCCAAGCGGCACGGCCCCTGGCGGGCCCCGGGCAGCAGCGGACCCGGGGACACCTGGGGCTGACAGCCCCGGCCCGCCCCGCCCCGGCCCGCCCGGCCCCGAGGCCACGTGCCGGTGCCGCCCGGCCGCCGTCCGTACGGGCCGGCCCCAGGCGGTTTCCGGCCCTTTCCGCCCCGCGCGGGCCCCTTCTCCCCGGCCCCGCGCCCCTCCCGCGCGCCGCCGGACCCGGCCCCGCCGGGTGCGGTGTCCCTCACGGTAGCCGCGGGTTGACAGGCCGAAGCGCTGGATGCCCGCGTGAGCCTCTTGGAGCCCCACCCCGAATATGGGGAGTCGGAGAGAGGAGGTTCAGGGCGGCACATGCGGACTCAGGTACCGGCAAACCCCCATTCATGTCAGTGGTACCGGTAGACTGGAGACAATCCCGCCGGATTCGCGGGGTGACACCGACAAACGCAGACAACGCAGATCGACGCGGCCGCTCCCCCGGCGCACATGCTGGTCCGGAGTACGGGCTGCGCTGTGCCAGAAAGGGCGCTTCGTGGCCGATTCCGGCGACTCCAACGAGAAGAATTACGACGCCAGTGCGATCCAGGTCCTTGAGGGCCTGGACGCGGTCCGCAAGCGGCCGGGTATGTACATCGGCTCGACGGGTGAGCGTGGTCTGCACCACCTCGTCTACGAGGTCGTCGACAACTCGGTCGACGAAGCGCTGGCCGGTCACGCGGACACCATCGACGTCACGATCCTCGCCGACGGCGGGGTGCGCGTGGTCGACAACGGCCGCGGCATCCCGGTCGGCATCGTGCCGTCCGAGGGCAAGCCGGCCGTCGAGGTCGTCCTGACCGTGCTGCACGCGGGCGGCAAGTTCGGCGGCGGCGGCTACGCCGTCTCCGGCGGTCTGCACGGCGTCGGTGTGTCCGTCGTGAACGCCCTGTCGACCAAGGTCGCGGTCGAGGTCAAGACGGACGGCCACCGCTGGACCCAGGACTACAAGCTGGGCGTCCCGACGGCCCCGCTGGCCAAGAACGAGGAGACCGACGAGCACGGCACGTCGGTGACGTTCTGGGCCGACGGCGACATCTTCGAGACCACCGAGTACTCCTTCGAGACGCTGTCGCGGCGCTTCCAGGAGATGGCCTTCCTCAACAAGGGCCTGACCCTGACGCTGACCGACGAGCGCGAGTCGGCGAAGGCCACGGCGGGCGCGGACGACCCGGAAGCGGACGTGGCCGAGCCGCAGGCGCGCACGGTCAAGTACCACTACGAGGGCGGCATCGTCGACTTCGTGAAGTACCTGAACTCGCGCAAGGGCGAGCTGATCCACCCGACCGTCATCGACGTCGAGGCCGAGGACAAGGAGCGCATGCTCTCGGTCGAGATCGCGATGCAGTGGAACTCGCAGTACACGGAGGGGGTCTACTCCTTCGCGAACACGATCCACACGCACGAGGGCGGCACCCACGAGGAGGGCTTCCGCGCGGCGCTGACGGGTCTGGTGAACCGTTACGCGCGCGACAAGAAGCTGCTGCGCGAGAAGGACGACAACCTCGCCGGCGAGGACATCCGCGAGGGTCTGACGGCGATCATCTCGGTCAAGCTGGGCGAGCCCCAGTTCGAGGGCCAGACGAAGACCAAGCTGGGCAACACGGAGGCCAAGACCTTCGTGCAGAAGGTCGTCCACGAGCACCTGAACGACTGGTTCGACCGCAACCCGGTCGAGGCCGCGGACATCATCCGCAAGTCGATCCAGGCGGCCACGGCCCGCGTCGCGGCTCGCAAGGCCCGTGACCTGACCCGCCGCAAGGGTCTGCTGGAGAGCGCCTCGCTGCCGGGCAAGCTGTCCGACTGCCAGTCGAACGACCCGACCAAGTGCGAGATCTTCATCGTCGAGGGTGACTCCGCCGGCGGCTCGGCGAAGTCCGGCCGCAACCCGATGTACCAGGCCATCCTGCCCATCCGCGGCAAGATCCTGAACGTCGAGAAGGCGCGCATCGACAAGATCCTCCAGAACACCGAGGTCCAGGCGCTGATCAGCGCCTTCGGCACCGGTGTGCACGAGGACTTCGACATCGAGAAGCTCCGTTATCACAAGATCATCCTGATGGCGGACGCCGACGTCGACGGCCAGCACATCAACACCCTGCTGCTGACCTTCCTCTTCCGCTTCATGCGGCCGCTGGTCGAGGCCGGGCACGTCTACCTGTCCCGCCCGCCGCTGTACAAGATCAAGTGGGGTCGCGACGACTTCGAGTACGCGTACTCGGACCGCGAGCGCGACGCCCTGGTCGAGCTGGGCAAGCAGAACGGCAAGCGGATCAAGGAAGACTCGATCCAGCGCTTCAAGGGTCTGGGCGAGATGAACGCCGAGGAGCTGCGCGTCACCACCATGGACGTGGACCACCGCGTGCTCGGCCAGGTCACCCTGGACGACGCGGCGCAGGCCGACGACCTGTTCTCGGTGCTGATGGGCGAGGACGTCGAGGCCCGGCGCTCCTTCATCCAGCGCAACGCCAAGGACGTTCGGTTCCTCGACATCTGAGTCGGTCTCCGCTGACCGCTTGAAAGGACTTCTGACCAGCAATGGCCGACGAAACCACCCCCACCGCAGAGAATCCCGCGGAGGAGCAGCCGGTGCTGCGCATCGAGCCCGTCGGGCTCGAAACGGAGATGCAGCGCTCCTACCTCGACTACGCGATGTCCGTCATCGTCTCGCGCGCCCTGCCGGACGTGCGCGACGGCCTCAAGCCGGTGCACCGCCGCGTGCTGTACGCGATGTACGACGGCGGCTACCGGCCCGAGAAGGGCTTCTACAAGTGCGCCCGCGTCGTCGGCGACGTCATGGGCACCTACCACCCGCACGGTGACAGCTCCATCTACGACGCCCTGGTCCGCCTGGCCCAGCCGTGGTCGATGCGCATGCCGCTGGTGGACTCCAACGGCAACTTCGGCTCCCCGGGCAACGACCCGGCGGCCGCGATGCGCTACACCGAGTGCAAGCTGATGCCGCTGGCCATGGAGATGCTCCGGGACATCGACGAGGAGACCGTCGACTTCACGGACAACTACGACGGCCGCAACCAGGAGCCGACCGTCCTGCCGGCCCGCTTCCCGAACCTGCTGGTCAACGGCAGCGCCGGTATCGCGGTCGGCATGGCCACCAACATCCCGCCGCACAACCTGCGCGAGGTCGCGGCCGGCGCCCAGTGGGCGCTGGAGCACCCGGAAGCCACGCACGAGGAGCTGCTCGACGCGCTCCTTGAGCGGATCAAGGGCCCCGACTTCCCCTCGGGCGCGCTGGTCGTGGGCCGCAAGGGCATCGAGGAGGCGTACCGGACCGGGCGCGGCTCCATCACGATGCGCGCGGTGGTGGAGGTCGAGGAGATCCAGAACCGCCAGTGCCTGGTGGTCACGGAACTCCCGTACCAGACCAACCCGGACAACCTCGCGCAGAAGATCGCCGACCTGGTCAAGGACGGCAAGATCGGCGGCATCGCCGACGTCCGCGACGAGACCTCGTCCCGGACGGGCCAGCGCCTGGTGATCGTGCTCAAGCGCGACGCCGTGGCCAAGGTCGTGCTGAACAACCTCTACAAGCACACCGACCTCCAGACGAACTTCGGCGCGAACATGCTGGCGCTGGTGGACGGGGTGCCGCGCACCCTGTCGATCGACGCGTTCATCCGTCACTGGGTGCAGCACCAGATCGAGGTCATCGTCCGGCGCACGAAGTTCCGTCTGCGCAAGGCGGAGGAGCGGGCGCACATCCTGCGCGGTCTGCTCAAGGCGCTGGACGCGATCGACGAGGTCATCGCCCTCATCCGGCGCAGCAACACGGTCGAGATCGCGCGCGAGGGCCTGATGGGCCTCCTGGAGATCGACGAGATCCAGGCGAACGCGATCCTGGAGATGCAGCTGCGCCGCCTGGCGGCCCTGGAGCGGCAGAAGATCGTCGCCGAGCACGACGAACTCCAGGCGAAGATCAACGAGTACAACGCGATCCTGGCCTCGCCGGGGAAGCAGCGTTCGATCGTCAGCGAGGAACTGGCGGCGATCGTCGAGAAGTTCGGCGACGACCGGCGTTCCAAGCTGGTGCCCTTCGACGGCGACATGTCCATGGAGGACCTGATCGCCGAAGAGGACATCGTCGTCACCATCACGCACGGCGGCTACGTCAAGCGCACCAAGACCGAGGACTACCGCTCGCAGAAGCGCGGCGGCAAGGGCGTGCGCGGCACGAAGCTGAAGCAGGACGACCTGGTCGACCACTTCTTCGTCTCCACCACGCACCACTGGCTGCTGTTCTTCACCAACAAGGGCCGCGTCTACCGGTCCAAGGCGTACGAGCTGCCGGACGCCGGCCGCGACGCGCGCGGGCAGCACGTGGCCAACCTGCTGGCCTTCCAGCCGGACGAGAAGATCGCCCAGATCCTCGCGATCCGCGACTACGAGGCGGCGCCCTACCTGATCCTGGCCACCAAGGGCGGCCTGGTGAAGAAGACGGCGCTGAAGGACTACGACTCGCCCCGTTCGGGTGGCGTCATCGCCATCAACCTGCGGGAGACCGAGGACGGCAGCGACGACGAGCTGATCGGCGCCGAGCTGGTGTCCGCCGAGGACGACCTGCTGCTCATCAGCAAGAAGGCGCAGTCGATCCGCTTCACGGCGACCGACGACGCGCTGCGCCCGATGGGACGCGCCACCTCCGGTGTGAAGGGCATGAGCTTCCGCGAGGGCGACGAGCTGCTGTCGATGAGCGTCGTGCGGCCGGGTACCTTCGTCTTCACCGCGACCGACGGCGGCTACGCCAAGCGGACGGCCGTGGACGAGTACCGCGTCCAGGGCCGTGGTGGTCTGGGCATCAAGGCCGCCAAGATCGTGGAGGACCGCGGTTCGCTCGTGGGCGCGCTGGTGGTCGACGAAACGGACGAGATTCTCGCCATCACGCTCGGCGGTGGTGTGATCCGTACGCGCGTCAACGAAGTCAGGGAGACGGGCCGTGACACCATGGGCGTCCAGCTGATCAACCTGGGCAAGCGCGATGCCGTGGTCGGCATCGCTCGGAACGCCGAGGCCGGTCAGGAAGCTGACGAGGTCGACGAGATCGAGACAGAGATCGAGGCCGGGGCAGCCGACGGACAGGCCGCCGAGGCGGCCGGGGGCAGTGAGTCCCCGGCAGGGGAGCACGAGGAGTAAGCGTGAGTGGAGCCACGGGCGCCGGACCGGCCAAGACTGGAGCGAACGGTGCCCGTGGCCCCGCCGCGGACTCCCAGGGGGGACAGGGGGCAACGGTGACGGACACCCGGGGACCGGAGCCTGAGTCGGCGCCGGCCGCGCAGCCGCAGGCGAAGGCGAAGGCCAAGGCGAACGGCAAGCAGAAGGACGGCGCGGGCCAGGAGCGGGGCGCGCAGCCGTACCAGCCCCCGCAGGCCTACGCGGCCCCCAAGGGCCCCGGCGCGCAGCGGGGGCCCAGTCCGGTCGCCCGGACGACGCCGAGGACGCGCAAGGCGCGGCTGCGGGTGGCCAAGGCCGACCCGTGGTCGGTGATGAAGGTCAGCTTCCTGCTGTCGATCGCGCTGGGCGTGTGCACCGTCGTCGCGGCGGCGGTGCTGTGGATGGTCATGGACGCCATGGGCATCTTCTCCACCGTCGGCGGCACGATCAGCGAGGCGACCGGTTCCAACGAGGGCAACGGGTTCGACCTCCAGTCGTTCCTGTCGCTGCCGCGCGTGCTGATCTTCACCTCGGTGATCGCGGTGATCGACGTGGTGCTGATGACGGCTCTGGCGACGCTGGGATCGTTCATCTACAACCTGTCGGCGGGCTTCGTGGGCGGCGTGGAGCTCACGCTCGCCGAGGACGAATGACCTGCGCGGACGCCCCGTAGAGCGCGATTTTGGCTCGACCGCGTCTGTGCGCTAATCTTCAGGAGTCAGCGCGCAGCGCGGATGGGGCTATAGCTCAGTTGGTTAGAGCGCATCCCTGATAAGGATGAGGCCACAGGTTCAAATCCTGTTAGCCCCACAGTGTCGAAGACCCCCAGGCCCATGGCCTGGGGGTCTTTGTCGTTGGGCCATGTGAGGGGTTGCCAGGTAACCGATCGGTATCGGCCGGTGTGTATTGTTGGCCGCCAGAAGTCCCCTACGTCAACGAAAGACGAGGTCGCGCGGTGAAGAAGCTGCTCCTGGTCGCACTGGCCGCCATCGGCGGTCTCCTCGTGTACCGCCAGATCCAGGCGGACCGCGCCGAGCAGGACCTGTGGACGGAGGCAACCGACTCCGTGCCCTCTGGTTCCGGCGTGTGAGACCCGCTTGATTCCATGAAGCCCCGGCTGCCGCTGCTGCCGGGGCTTCGTGCTGTTCCGTCCCGGGAAATCCGTGAAGTTCCGTTCTGCAACGATTTTGCTTGCATTGGCAAAAATCGGGAGGGAGTGGGGTGGACGTGAGCGTGCGGGTGCGTCGGGGACGCGGGGCGGGCGCGGTCGTGCGCCTCGGGCTGGCCGCGGCACTGGTGGCTTTCTGGCTGCCGGGGGCCGCCCGCGCGGCGGCCGGACCCTCCCCGGGCCCGGCCCCGCCGCCGCGCTACCGGGCGGCCGAGGGGGCCCGGCAGGTGCAGGGCGCGCCCTCCACGGCGGACGCCCCGCTGCTGGAGCCCGGGGTGGTCTACGAGGACACCGCGGTCCCCGGCGAACGGGTCTACCGGCTCGGCCTCGACGCCGCCTCCACCGTGTACGTCTCCGCCGTGCTGCGCCCGCCCGCGGGGAGCGCGGTCGGGTATTCCGACGGGGTCGAGGTCGAGGTCATGACCAACGCCGGCCGTGCCTGCCCGTACAACCCGGGCCGCGCCTCCTTCGGCCGCGACCCGGTCCCGCTCGCGGCGGCGGGCCAGCGGCGGCTGGAGGAGGACGCCGAGTGCCAGGGCGCGGGGACGTACTACGCGAAGGTCACCCGGTCGGCCGCGAAGGACTCCGACCGGGCGGCCTGGCCGGTGGAACTGCTCGTGCTGCGCGAACCGGCCCCGGCCGCGGGCAGCGCCCCGGTCTCCCCGCCGCCCGTCCTGCCCTCGCCCTCCCCGGCCCTGCCGGGCACGGACGCGGTCGCCCGCACCGGGGGGACCGGCTTCAACGACGCGCGGGCGCTGGGCTCCGGGGTGTGGCGCGACGACCTGAGGCCCGGACAGACGCGGTTCTACCGGGTCCCGCTGGACTGGGGGCAGCGGCTGGCGGTCGGCGCCGAGATCGCGAAGGCCCGGATGACCCGGCCGTCCGGCTCCGCCCCCGACGGGCTCACGGTCTCGCTGTACGCGCCCTACCGGGGGCTCGTGGATTCCGGGGACACGTCCTACGACGGGCAGCAGGCCGCCGTGACCCTGCCGGGGACGGCGCCGGTGGCGTACGCGAACCGCTTCTCCGACCGGGCGGAGGTCCGGCCGCTGCGGGTGGCGGGCTGGTACTACGTCGCCGTCACCCTGGGCGGGAAGGTGGGGGAGTTCACCGAGGACGCCTCGCCGGTGCCGCTGACGCTACGGGTGGACGTGGGCGGGGTCCGCGCCCCGGAGCCCGCCTACCGGGAGGGGCTGGCGGCGGCGGGCTTCGGGGTCGGCGCCGCCGAGCGGGCCGCCGCGAAGGAGGGGCTCACCGTCCCCGAGGCGGCCGCTCGGGAGGGGGACCGCTCCCAGATGCGGACCGTGGCGGGGGCCGGCTTCGGGACGGGCGCCCTGCTGCTGCTCGGGCTCGGCGGCTGGTTCCTGCTGTCCCGGCGCCACTTCGCCGGCGGAACCTAGATCCGGGTCAGTGCCCAGGTGCCGACCGCGAAGCAGAGCAGGGCCGCCGAGAGGATCGCGGCGGTGGCCGCGGCGGGGGGCGGCGGGATCCGGCGGGGCGGGCGCGCCGGGGCCGGGGGCGGCGGGGAGGACGGGGGTGCCAGGTGGAACCCGTCCGTCTCCTCGGGGCCCCGGCCGGGCGGCGGCCCGAAGGCACCCGCACCCGCGCCCGAGCCCGCGGCGGGCGGCCCGTGCGGGGGCGCCGGGGAAGGGGCGGGCACGGGCTCCGGGGAGGGCACGCGGGAGGGCGCGCGGGAGGGCGCGGGCGCGGGCGGGGAGCTCGGGGCCGAGGGTCCGTCCGGGCCGAAACCGGCGGGGAGCGGGCCGAGTTGGTCGAACACCTCCACCGGATCCTCGTCCGGGTCGGGCGACGGCAGCAACAGGACCGCCTCGGCAAGGGCCTTGCGCGCCCCTGTGGCGGTCCGGAACCGCTTTCCGGGGTCCGGGTGCAGGAGGTTCGAGATCACGTCCCACAGGGGCGCGGGAACGCCTTCAGGGGCTGCGGGAACGCCCTGGGCGGCGAACTGCCCGGACAGGGCGAGGGAGTCGGGCCTGCGGCCCTGCAGCAGGTACAGCGCGACGAGTCCCGCGGCGAAGAGGTCGCAGGGGAAATCGGGCTCGGCGCCCGTCAGTTGCTCGGGGGCGAAGTACCCCGGGGTGCCGACGACCAGATCGGTCCCGGTCAGCCGCGGCTCGCCCTTGCGCATCGAGATGCCGAAGTCGGACAGCCGCAGGTGCGGCCGCCCGGTTCCGGTGGCCTCCAGCAGGATGTTGGCCGGTTTGACGTCGCGGTGGACGACGCCCTCCGCGTGCACCGCCGCCAGCCCCGACAGGAGCTGGTCGAGCAGCGTGCACGCGAACCGGGGCGGCAGGGCCCCGTAGTCCCCGATCAGATGGGCGAGGGAGCCGCCCGCGACGAGGTCCATGGTGAGCAGGACCTTGTCGTCGTCCGCCGCCCAGCCGGCCGGGGCCAGCACGTGCGGGTGGTCGATGCGCAGGGCCTGCTCGCGCACGAAGCGCAGCAGGGCGTGGGCGTCGCCGTGCAGGAGGACCTTCGCGGCCACGTACCGGTGGCGGCGGTGGTCCCAGGCCCGCCAGACGGCGCCCGCGCCACCGCGCCCGATCGGGTCGGCCAGTTCGTACCGGCCGGCGAAGACCTCACCCATCGCTGCGCCCGTCCCCCGTCCCCCGTCACGCGCGTGCGTCAGTTCTGGTGGGCCTCGTAGTGGGCCACCGCCTCCGCGGTGCGGCCCGCGCCGTAGACCCGGAGGAACTCTGCCAGTTCCGGATGGCTGGGTGCGAGGGAATCCGCCGCGTCGATGATGTCGCCGGCCGCGGAGACCGATCGCAGCAGCGACTGGATCTCCCGGACGACCCGCTTGACCGTGGGCGCGCCGGAACTCGTCGTCGTCTGACCGCTGTTGCTGAGGACGGAGCCTCCCTGGGTGTTCTTGATCTCGTCCATCCGGTCGGTGGCCTCGGCCGCGCTGACGCTTCCGTCCGCAACCTGTCCGGCGAGGTCCTGGAGGGCCTGGACCCGCTGGACCACGGCGGGGTTCCCGATCTTGGCGCGCTGCCCGCTCATCAGCTGGGACAGCATCGGCGCCGACAGCCCGAGGACGGCAGCGAGGCGGGCCTGGTTCAGGCCGAGGTCATCTATGAGCCGTCGGAACAGCGCGCCGAGCGGCTCCCCGTACCAACTGCGCTGCAGTTCCCTGGCTCTGGCCGTGGCCTCTTGCTGTACTGCGTCCACTCTGACTACTCCCCTTCGCTGGTGCGAACCTCGCGAGCATCTTACGGAGCGTGGTCGCGGGGCGGGAGTCCCTATCATTTTGCGGGATGCGGGGGTACACCGGGTACTCTGTGCTGCGGAACGGCCGCTCTCTCACCGGGAGGGGTCGCGTCCGGTTGCTCGGGGCCTTAGCTCAGTTGGTAGAGCGCTGCCTTTGCAAGGCAGATGTCAGGAGTTCGAATCTCCTAGGCTCCACATTCAAAGACCCCCTGACCAGCGGAAACGCCGGTCAGGGGGTCTTTTGCGTACCGGGCCTCAGGCGGTGCGGGGGCGGCGCAGGAGGGTGGCCGTCACGGCGGTGGCGGTCAGCAGGAGGGCGGCGCCGAGGGCGAAGGCGAGGTGGTAGCCGCCCGTGAGGGATTCGGCCGGGGTGTGACCCGCCGCGGTCAGGGACCCGGTGCGGGAGGCGGCCAGGGTGGACAGGACGGCGACGCCGAGGGCCATGCCGATCTGCTGGGTGGTGTTGAAGAGCCCCGACGCGAGGCCCGCGTCCCGCTCGTCGGCGCCGGACATCCCCAGGGCGGTGAGCGCCGGCAGGGCCAGGCCGAAGCCGGAGGCCAGCAGCATCACGGGCAGCAGGTCGGTGACGTAGTCCGCGTGCACCGGCAGCCGGGTCAGCAGGCCGAGGCCCGCGGTCAGCAGCCCGAGCCCGGCGAGGAGCACGGCGCGCTCGCCGAAGCGGGCGTTCAGGCGGGCCGAGACGCCGAGCGAGACGGCGCCGATGGACAGGGCGGCGGGCAGCATCGCGAGGCCGGTCTCCGCGGCGCCGTAGCCCCGGACCCGCTGGAGGTAGAGGGCCAGCAGGATCTGGAAGGAGAACAGCGCGGCCACCATCAGCATCTGGACCAGGTTCGCGCCGACCACGGTGCGCGAGCGCAGGACCCGCAGCGGCATCAGGGGGACGCGGGCCCGGGCCTGGCGCACGGTGAAGGCGGCGAGCAGGGCCAGGGAGAGACCGCCGAGGCCGAGGGTGTGCGCGGAGGTCCAGCCGTACGCCTCGACGGTGACGACGGCGTAGATGCCGGTCATCAGTCCGGCGGTGACCAGGACCGCGCCGATGGCGTCGGCTCCGGCGCGCAGGCCGAGGCCGCGGTCGGAGGGCAGCGCGGGGAGGGCGGCGAGCAGGGCGGCGATGCCGATGGGCAGGTTGATGAAGAAGATCCAGTGCCAGTCCAGGGCGTCGGTGAGGACCCCGCCCAGCACCTGGCCCAGGGAGGCTCCGGCGGCTCCGGTGAAGGAGAAGACGGCGATCGCCCGGGTGCGTTCGCGCGTTCCCGTGAACAGGGTGATCAGGATCCCGAGGCTGACGGAGGAGGCCATCGCGCTGCCCACGCCCTGGAGGAAGCGGGCGGCGATCAGCAGGGCGGGCGAACCGGCGAGGCCGGCCAGGAGCGAGGCGGCCGTGAAGACGGCGGTGCCCGCCAGGAACATCCGCTTGCGGCCGATCAGGTCGCCGAGGCGCCCCGCGAGGAGCAGCAGGCTGCCGAAGGCGATCAGGTAGGCGTTGACCACCCAGCTGAGGCCGGCGGGGGTGAAGCCGAGGTCGTTCTGGATGGCCGGCATGGCCACGGTGACGATGCTGCCGTCGAGGACGGTCATGAGCATGCCGGTGGAGAGCACGGCGAGGGCGGTCCAGCGCGAGCGGAGCCGGGGCGCCGGGGGTGCGGGTGTGGGTGTGGGTGCGGTGGCCTGGAGCGTGGCGGGCATCGGTTTCTCCGGTCGCGGTGAGGCGGCAGGTCGTCGTATCCGGCGACTGGTGCGACCGTAGCAGATGGTTTTGTTGCAGACTATATTTCTCGGATCGAATTGCTAGGCTGAGGTCATGACCTCCATGGCGCCCACCGCACGGACCGAGCCCGACCTGTCCTTCCTCCTGGACCACACCAGCCACGTCCTGCGCACCCGCATGGCCGCGGCCCTCGGCGGGATCGGGCTGACGGCCCGGATGCACTGCGTCCTGGTGCACGCCCTGGAGGAGGAGCGCAGCCAGATCCAGCTGGCCGAGATCGGTGACATGGACAAGACGACGATGGTGGTGACCGTCGACGCCCTGGAGAAGGCCGGCCTGGCCGAGCGGCGGCCTTCGAGCACGGACCGCAGGGCCCGGATCATCGCCGTGACCGAGAAGGGGGCCGAGGTCGCCGCCGAGAGCACCAAGATCGTCGACCGGGTGCACGCCGAGGCCCTCGGCCCGCTCTCCGCGACCGACCGCGAGGCCCTCCTGCGCACGCTGAGGCAGCTCGCCGAGGAGGCCCTCGCGACCCCGTCGGAGAGCCCCCGCCCGGCCCGTCGCGCGCGTCAGTAGCCGCCCGGGGCCTCCCCGCGCGGGCGGCTCGGGGGACGTCGCCGGGTGTCCCCCCAACGGCCCCGTCACTGGGCCGTCCGGGCCCCGGTGGCGGACAGTGGAGGGGAGAGGTACCGAGCCCGGGGGGCAACACCACGGCGGAGGCGTACGCACATGGGACTCTTCGACTTCCTGAAGTCCGACAAGAACAAGGAACCCGAGGCCGCCGAGAAGGCGAAGGGGCAGGCGGAGCAGCAGGCCGCGGCGGGGTCCGCGTCCGCCACCACCATGGGCGGCAAGTACACCGACGCCGCGGCGGCCGGCGAGCGGACGGCCGCGACCGCGCCGCACAGGGCCCCGGAGTCCGGGCGGGCCATGCCCAGCCCGACGTCGGCCGCGCACAAGGCGGTACCGGTGTCACCGAAGCCGCCCATGGCTACCCCGCCCCGGCCGCCCGTCGCCGCAGCGCCCCGCACGCCCGCGGCGCCGCCGCCCCCGGTGTCCGGGCGGGCCATGCCCAGCCCGACGTCGGCCGCGCACAAGGCGGTACCGGTCTCGCCCAAGCCGTCACCGACCGCCAAGAAGCGGATGTACACGGTCAAGGAGGGCGACTCGCTCTCCGCGATCGCCCGCCGCGAGCTCGGCAACGAGGCCCGGTGGCGCGAGCTCTACGCCATGAACAGGGCCGTCGTCGGCCCGAACCCCGACATGATCCTGCCGGGCATGGTCCTCACCCTCCCCCACTAGCCGGACGGCGGTGGTGCGGACACGGCAGGGGCCCGGATCCAGGTGATGGATCCGGGCCCCTGCGGGTGTGCGCCGTCAGTGCCGCTCGTCCCCCTCGGAGCCGTTGGGCGCCTTGGTGGGCGGACCCGTCTGCGCCTCGCGCTCCTTCTCCGCCAGTTCGTCGTCGAAGCTGGCCGGTTCGCTGTCGCGGGTGAGTTCGGTGGCCGCCGGGGGCTCCACGAGCCAGTCCGGGTTCGACTGCCGGTCCCACCACTTCCACACCACGAAGGCGGCGCCCGCCACGAGGCCGACGAGCGCGACCCCGCGCAGCGTCCGGTGGCAGCGCGCCCGCCGCTCGTGGCGCCGGACCAGCCGGTGGACCTCCTTGGCCGACACCTGGCCGCGCAGGGCGGCCAGCGCCGCCGTCGAGCGGGCAGCCGCCTCCTCGGCGACCGGCGTGGCCGCCGCCACCGCGCTCTCGATGCGGGGCTGGGTGTAGTCGGCGGCCTGGCGCGCCGCACGGCGCGTCTGCTCGATCGCCTGGGCCGCGGCCCGGTCGACGGGGGGCGGTACGTGGGCGCGCGCCGCCACCATGCGGGGATGCAGATGGGTGTCGTAGGCCGTGCGTGCGTGGAGCGAGGCCTGACCGGCCGCGTACGAGACCTTCGGCGCCAGCCGCTCGTTCGCCTCCTGCGCGTAGTGCACGGCGGTGTTCCGCGCGGTCTCCGCGTACGGCGCCACCGCTTCCGCCGCGTGCCTCACGGTGTCCCTGGCGCTCTCGGCGGCCAGGCGCACGCTGTCGTTGCGTGTCACAGGATCCTCCTCCTCGGTGGCGGACACAGTTCACCTTTCCACCCTTTCTCGGATCATGCCTGCCATCGCGCCGCCGGGCATGCGTGACAGGGCATCCGAGTGGAGGATTTCTGTGCCCGGCTGCCCTCCGTGGGAGGATCGGGACCGACAGTGATGACTATGGAAGGCAGACCCGTGGCCGAGAAGCTCTACGCCACCCTGAAGACCAACCACGGCGACATCGAGATCGAGCTGCTGGAGAACTTCGCGCCCAAGACCGTCCGCAACTTCGTGGAGCTGGCCACGGGCGCCCGCGAGTGGACCCGTCCGACCGACGGCCAGAAGACCACCGCTCCGCTCTACGACGGCACCGTCTTCCACCGCGTCATCAGCGGTTTCATGATCCAGGGCGGCGACCCGCTCGGCAACGGCACCGGCGGCCCGGGCTACCGCTTCGCCGACGAGTTCCACCCCGACCTGGCCTTCACCAAGCCCTACCTGCTCGCGATGGCCAACGCCGGCCCGGGCACCAACGGCTCGCAGTTCTTCATCACGGTCGCGCCCACCGCCTGGCTGACCCGCAAGCACACCATCTTCGGCGAGGTGACCGACCCGGCCAGCCAGAAGGTCGTGGACAAGATCGCGTCGGGCGCCACCAATCCGCGCACCGAGCGCCCCCTGGACGACGTGATCATCCAGTCGGTCGTCGTGGAGCGGCGCTGACCGCGCCGGAGAACCGCCGACGCGTCCCGTCGGCCGGCGCGCGCCCCCGCACCGGCCCGGGAACCTTTGCGCCCCGCCCGTCCGTCCTGGTTGTGTACCCGGACCGGCGGGGCACCTCCCCCGCCGCCCGCGCCGCCGATCGAGGGGACCGATGGACACCGACCGTCTGCCGGGCTGCTACCGCCACCCGGACCGCGACACGGGCATCACCTGCACCCGCTGCGACCGCCCGGTCTGCCCCGAGTGCAGGGTCGACGCCGCGGTCGGCTTCCAGTGCGTGGAATGCGTCCGCGGGGGCTCCGGTACCGGGCACGCCCCCGCCGCGACCGCCCCGCGCACCCTCGCGGGCGGCCGGGTCGCGGCCGATCCCCAGCTCGTCACCAAGATCCTGATCGGGATCAACGTGGCGGTCCTCCTCGCCACGTACGCCGTACCGGGGCTGGCCGTCCAGCTGGAGCTGCTCGGCCGCTACGTCGAGTACTACGGGGCCCCGCTGGAGGGGATCTCCACAGGCCAGTACCACCGGCTGCTGACCTCGGTGTTCCTGCACGTCGAGTGGTGGCACATCTTCAGCAACATGCTGGCCCTGTGGGTGATCGGCGGCCCGCTGGAGGCCGCCCTGGGGCGGGCCCGCTACCTCGCCCTCTACCTGCTGTCGGGGCTGGGCGGCAGCGCCCTCGTGTACCTGCTGACCGCGCCGAACACGCCGACCCTCGGCGCCTCGGGCGCCATCTGCGGGCTCCTCGGCGCCACCGTGGTCCTCGCCCGCCGGTTGCGCTACGAGATGCGGCCGGTCCTGATCACGCTCGGGCTGATGCTGCTGATCACCTTCGTACCGCTGGGCGGCAGCCTGACGGTGTCCTGGCAGGCGCACATCGGCGGCCTGGTGACCGGCGCCCTGGTGGCGCTCGGCATGCTGGCACCCGCCACCGGCAGGAAGCGCATACTGGTACAGGCGGGTACCTGCGCGGCAGTGTTCCTGCTGGCCTTGGTGGTGGTCATGGTCCGGACGGCCGAACTCACCTGATCACACCGGCGTCAACTCTCCACAGAGTTATCCACAGATCTTCTGTCTTTTCCTCAGGTGTGGATGACGCTGTGGATAACTCCTGGGGAGGGCTTGCGCCGCAGCGCTATCCGCGCATTACTTCCACTGCGTGGAGACGCCGAATCCGGCTGCGATAAATCCGAAACCGACCACGATGTTCCAATTGCCCAGGGCCTCGACGGGCAGCTGGGTGTCGGTCACGTAGAAGACGACGATCCACGCGAGACCGATGAGGAAGAACGCCAGCATGACCGGGGCGACCCAGCTGCGGTTCGTCAGCCTGATCGTCTGCGCCTGCTTCGCCGGCGGCGGCGTGTAGTCGTCCTTCTTGCGGATACGTGACTTCGGCACGAGGGGCTCTCCTGTCGATGCGCTGGGGACCTGGCCTGCCCCGGGCGTCCGTTAGCGTAGTGGACCTGTGGCGTTGAAGGAGAAGGGTACGTTGAGCGATTCCGACGACTCCTCCGCGGGTCCCCGTCGCCGGACCGGGGTGGCCCGGCTGCTGACGGCCGCCGTCTTCGCCCTGGCAGGCCTCATCTTCGTCACCAGTTTCAACACCTCCAAGGGTACGAACATCCGGACGGACGCCTCGCTCCTGAAGCTGTCCGACCTGATCCACGAGCGCAGCGCCAACAACGCCGAGCTGGAGAAGACCGCCGCGCTCGCCCGCGACCGGGTGGACGCCCTCGCCGAACGCGACGACGGCAGCACCAGGGCCGAGGACGCCAAACTGGCCGCCCTGCGCACCGCCGCGGGCACCGAGGAGCTCTCCGGCAAGGGGCTGAGCGTCACCCTCAACGACGCGCCGCCGAACGCCACCGCCCGCGTCCCGGGCGTGCCCGAACCCCAGCCCAACGACCTGGTCATCCACCAGCAGGACCTCCAGGCCGTGGTGAACGCCCTGTGGCAGGGCGGCGCCCAGGGCATCGAGGTCATGGGGCAGCGGCTGATCTCCACCAGCGCGGTGCGCTGCGTGGGCAACACCCTGATCCTCCAGGGCCGGGTCTACTCGCCCCCGTACAAGGTGTCCGCCGTCGGTGACCCGGGCGCGTTGCGCAAGGCCCTCGCGGCCTCCCCCGCCCTGCAGAACTACCAGCTGTACGTCAACGCGTACGGGCTCGGCTGGAAAGTGGACGAGGACAAGAGGCTGACACTGCCGGGGTACTCCGGCACAGTGGACCTCCACTATGCGAAGCCGCTGGAGTCCGCCGCGCCCTGACGTCGTACTGCGCCTGGTGGTACGGACGTTCAGCGAGGTGTGCCTGACGGCCGGGACGCTGATCGTGCTGTTCGTGGCCTACGTGCTGCTGTGGACCGGGGTCAAGGCCGACCGGGCCATGGAGGGCGAACGGGACCGGCTGCGCGACCGCTGGGCTGCCGCGGCCGCTACCCAGCCCCCGCCGACCGCCGCCGACCGGCCCCCGCCGACCGCCGCCGCCCAGGCCCCGCCGGCCGCCGCGGCACCCCCGCAGCAGGCCGCGGAGCCGCCGCCGCGGCCCCGTACCGCCGGGCAGGCCTTCGCCGAGATGTACGTGCCCCGCTTCGGCCCCGACTGGAGCAAACCGGTCCTGGAGGGCACGGACCCCGGCGTGCTGAGGAAGGGCCTCGGCCACTACGCGGGCACGGCCGGGCCCGGGGAGGCCGGCAACTTCGCGGTGGCCGGACACCGGCGCACCTACGGGGACCCCTTCAAGGACGTCCCCGAACTCCGTCCGGGGGACGAGGTGATCGTCCGGGACGCCACGCACCGGTACACGTACACCGTCCGCGCCGCACCGCTGCGCACCCTGCCCACCGAGGTCGCGGTCGTCGACCCGGTGCCCGCGCGGTCCCCCTTCACCACCCCGGGCAGATACCTGACGCTGACCACCTGCGATCCCGAATGGGGACACAGCCACCGGCTGGTCGTCTGGGCGGAACTCACCGGAACCGGTCCCGCCGCACCCGGCTGAGCGCAGGGATTGCCCCGGTGACCCCCAACGGCGGGGTCCTGGCCTTTAGGCTGTTGCGGTACCGCCCCCGCGGTGCGTGGAAGATCGTGGACGACGAAGGAAACAGACGGAATGTACGGCTGGATCTGGCGGCACCTGCCGGGCAACGCGTGGGTACGCGCGCTGATCTCTCTCGTACTGATCCTGGCGGTGGTTTTCGTACTGTTCCAGTACGTCTTCCCGTGGGCCGAGCCGCTCCTTCCGTTCAACGACGTGACGGTGGACGAGGGATCGGGAGCGACTCCGTGAGCGCGCGCATTCTGGTTGTCGACAATTACGACAGCTTTGTCTTCAATCTGGTCCAGTACCTCTATCAGCTCGGCGCCGAATGCGAAGTGCTGCGCAACGACGAGGTGGAGCTCGCACACGCCCAGGACGGCTTCGACGGCGTGCTGCTCTCGCCGGGGCCGGGCACGCCGGAGGAGGCGGGCGTCTGCGTCGACATGGTCCGGCACTGCGCGGACACGGGCGTCCCGGTCTTCGGCGTCTGCCTCGGCATGCAGTCCATGGCCGTCGCCTACGGCGGCGTGGTGGGCCGGGCCCCCGAGCTGCTGCACGGAAAGACCTCGCCGGTGGTCCACGAGGGCCTCGGCGTCTTCGCCGGACTGCCCTCGCCCTTCACCGCCACCCGCTACCACTCGCTGGCCGCCGAACCGCTGACCCTGCCGGACGCGCTGGAGGTCACCGCGCGGACCGAGGACGGGATCATCATGGGTCTGCGGCACCGGGAGCACGACGTCGAGGGCGTGCAGTTCCACCCCGAGTCGGTACTGACCGAGTGGGGGCACCGGATGCTCGCGAACTGGCTCGTACGCTGCGGAGACGCCGGAGCGGTCGAGCGGTCGGTGGGACTGGCCCCGGTGGTGGGCAAGGCCGTCGCGTGACGACGGTCGCGCCGTCCGCGCCCACCGAGGGCCGGGCCGCGCGGCGCAAGGCGGACCGGGAGGCCGCGAAGCGCTCGCACGCGCGGGCGCGCAAACGGGGAGGACGGGGACGGCGGCGCGCCCGCCCCCGCTCCGGCGGCCCGGTGGTGGTGCTGAGCCGGGCGGCCGGGGAGCTGTTCATCACGGTGGGCCTGGTGATGCTGCTGTTCGTGACCTACCAGCTCTGGTACACCAACCTGCTCGCCGAACGGACCGCCGACGGGGCCGCCGGCTCGCTGCGCCACACCTGGGAGCAGGCCCCGGGGGCCGGGACGCCCTCGGCGCCGCCGGTGGCGGCCTTCGAGCCGGGACAGGGCTTCGCGATCCTCCACATCCCCAAGCTGGACCTCAAGGTCCCGGTGGCGGAGGGGATCAGCAAGGCGAAGGTGCTGGACCGGGGCATGGTCGGCCACTACGGCGAGGGCGTGCTCAAGACGGCGATGCCGGCCGACAAGCAGGGCAACTTCGCGGTCGCCGGCCACCGCAACACCCACGGCGAACCGTTCCGCTACATCAACAGGCTCGTGCCGGGCGACCCGATCGTGGTGGAGACGAGGGACGCGTACTACACGTACGAGATGACCTCGGCGCTGCCGCAGACCTCCCCGGCGAACGTCTCGGTGATCAAGCCGGTTCCGGAGGGATCCGGATTCACCGGACCGGGCCGGTACATCACGCTGACGACCTGCACCCCCGAGTTCACGAGCACCTACCGGATGATCGTATGGGGCAGGATGATCGACGAACGCCCGCGCAGCCAGGGCGTTCCGCCCGCGCTGACCAGCTCGTAAGGACGACCCGCAGTGTCTCGTGCCCGCCGCCGCTCCGCACCGCCGCCTGCCGATCGCAGTGTGATCGCAGGGTTCCTGAGCCTGCTGGGAGAGCTCCTGATCACGGTGGGCCTGGTCCTGGGCCTGTTCGTGGCCTACTCGCTGTGGTGGACCAACGTCCTCGCGGACCGGCAGGCCTCGGCCCGGGGCGACCAGGTCCGCCAGCAGTGGCAGTCGGCCCCCGCGCAGGCCCCGAACGCGCCCGCCCAGCCGGGCGCCCTCGACACCGGGGACGGCATCGGCTTCCTGCACGTGCCGTCGATGAAGAACGGCGAGGTGCTGGTCAAGCCGGGCACCGCCCCCGACGTCCTCAACGACGGCGTCGCCGGCTACTACACGGACCCGGTGAAGTCGGCGCTGCCCTGGGACGACAAGGGCAACTTCGCGCTCGCCGCGCACCGTGACGGGCACGGGGCGAAGTTCCACAACATCGACAAGGTGAAGAACGGCGACGCGGTCGTCTTCGAGACCCGGGACACCTGGTACGTCTACAAGGTCTTCGCCGAGCTGCGCCAGACCTCGAAGTACAACGTGGACGTGATCAACCCGGTCCCGAAGGAGTCGGGGAAGACGGCTCCGGGCCGGTTCATCACGCTGACGACCTGCACCCCGGTCTACACCTCGAAGTACCGCTACATCGTCTGGGGCGAGCTGGTGCGCACGGAGAAGGTGGACGAGAAGCGCACGCCCCCGGCGGAGCTGCGCTGACCCGCCGCGGCGCCCGCCGCACGCGGAACGGCCCGGCCCCCTCGTTCGCGAGGGGGCCGGGCCGTTTCACGTGGAACAACGCACCGCCGTCAGCGGCGGCCGCCGGTCAGGCCTCCGAAGAAGCCGTCGCCGCCGCCCTGCTGACCGCCCTGGCCCTGGCCCGGCACGGTCTGGAGGTTCACGACGGTGCCGGCCGGCTGCGGGGTCCCCGCCGCCGGGTCGGAGTTGACCACCAGGGCGTTGTCGTCGGTCGGACCCGACAGGACGGCCCCGAAGGTCAGGTTGGCCCGCTTGAGGGCGTCCTTGGCCTGGGCGACGGTCTGCCCGGCCAGCACCGGCACCGCGGTCGGCGCGGTGGCCGCCTTGGCGATGCTGACGTTGACCGGGGTGTCCTTGGGCAGCTCCACCCCGGCGGCGTACTGCTGCTGGACGATCGTCTTCGGCGGGGCTCCGGGGGAGTCGACCTCCGTCGTGCTGCCCAGCTTCAGCTTCGCGGTCTGGAGGAGCTTGACGGCCTCCTCCTTGGTCTTGCCGGAGAGCTCGGGGACGATGCCCTTCGCGACCTCCTTGACCACGGTGAGGGTGATCACCGAACCCTGCTCGGCCTGGCTGCCGGCCTTGGGGTTCTGGTCCGTCACGGTGCCGGGGGTGGCGGTGTCGGACTCGACGAGCTTCTTCTCGACCTGGAACTTCTTGGCCTTCAGCTGCGCCTCGGCCTCCGCGAACGGCAGCCGGAGCACGTCGATCACCGCCACCTTGGGCGCGCCCGAGGACACCTTGACCTTGACCGTGGAGCCCTTGTCGACCTTGGTGTCGGCAGCCGGGCTCTGCGAGCAGACGGCGCCCTTGGGCTGGTCCTCGCAGGGCTCCTCGGCCTCCTTCTCCACGGTCAGCCCCATGTTCTTGCCGCTCTGCTGCGCAGACTCGAAGGTCTGGCCTACCAGCTTGGGCACGGCGGGGCGGTTGTCCGCGGAGGAGTCGAAGAGGGTGCGGCCGATCAGGATCGCGCCGACCAGGACGAGGACGCCGGCGAGGACGAGCAGGATCGTCGAGGCCCGGCTCTTCTTCTGCTGGCGCCGGCCGTGCCCCTGGTCGTAGCCGCCGTGGCCCTGGTCCCCGTACCCGTAGCCGCCGTCGCCCCCGGGGGGCATCGGCGGGAGCATCGAGGTCTGGCCGGCGTCGGGGGAGCGCAGCGCGGTGGTGGCCTGGTCCTGGCCGGGGTGTCCGTAGCCGCCCTGGTCGGGGTAGCCGTAGCCGGCCGCTCCCATGGAGGCGGTGGCGGCCACGGGCTGGCCTTCGAGGCAGGCCTCGATGTCGGCCCGCATCTCGTCGGCGGACTGGTAGCGGTAGTCGGGGTCCTTGACCAGGGCCTTCAGGACGATGGCGTCCATCACGGGCGTGATCTCGGGGTCGAAGTTCGACGGAGGCTGGGGCTCCTCGCGCACGTGCTGGTAGGCCACGGCCACGGGGGAGTCGCCGACGAACGGCGGCCGGACGCAGAGCAGCTCGTAGAGCAGGCAGCCGGCGGAGTACAGGTCGGAGCGCGCGTCGACCTGCTCGCCCTTGGCCTGCTCCGGGGAGAGGTACTGGGCGGTGCCGATCACGGCGGCCGTCTGCGTCATCGTCATGCCGGAGTCGCCCATGGCGCGGGCGATGCCGAAGTCCATGACCTTGACCTGACCGGTGCGGGTCAGCATGACGTTGGCGGGCTTGATGTCGCGGTGCACGATGCCGGCGCGGTGCGAGTACTCCAGCGCCTGCAGGATGCCGATGCACATTTCGAGGGTGCGCTCGGGCAGCAGCTTGCGGCCCGAGTGCAGCAGCTCGCGCAGGGTCGAGCCGTCGACGTACTCCATCACGATGTACGGGATGGAGATGTTGTCGACGTAGTCCTCGCCGGTGTCGTACACGGCGACGATCGCCGGGTGGTTCAGCGACGCGGCCGACTGGGCCTCGCGGCGGAACCGGGCCTGGAAGGACGGGTCGCGGGCGAGGTCGGCGCGCAGGGTCTTGACGGCGACGGTACGGCCGAGCCGGGTGTCGTGACCGAGGTAGACCTCGGCCATGCCACCACGGCCGAGCACGTGGCTCAGCTCGTACCGGCCGCCGAGGCGACGCGGCTCTTCCATAACGTTTGCAGCCCTCTCCGTCAGTCCCGACCGCACCCGTGTGTGGTCCGGCGGTGTGCTGTTCGCGGCAAGGCTACCGGCCGATCGTCGGTGATCGGTTCGTGACCACAGGCTGATATCGGACCGGTACCGAGCGCTCGGATCCTGTCTCCGCTTCTCATCCCTTGTTCTTCAGCACGGCTTCCATGACCGCCTTGGCGACCGGGGCCGCCAGGCCGCCGCCGGTGATGTCCTCGCGGTCTGCGGCGCTGTCCTCGATGACGACGGCCACGGCGACCGGGGAGGTCCCGTCGGGGTTCTCGGCGTAGGAGATGAACCAGGCGTAGGGGCGCTTGGCGTTCTTCTCGCCGTGCTGGGCTGTGCCGGTCTTGCCGCCGACGGTGACGCCCTTGATCTTGGCGGTGGTGCCGGTGCCGTTCTCGACGACGTTGACCATCATCTGCTGGATCTTCTGCGCGTTCGCGGGGGAGACCGGACGGCTCATCTCCTGCGGCTCGTGCTTCTCGATCGTGTCGAGGTTCGGCGCGGTCAGCTGCTCGACCATGTACGGCTTCATCAGCTTGCCGTCGTTGGCGATGGCCGCGGTGACCATGGCCATCTGGAGCGGGGTCGCGGCGGTGTTGAACTGGCCGATGGAGCTCTGGGCATTGCCGTCCTTGCCCATGGTCTTGTCGTAGACGCTCGCGAACGCGCGGACCGGGATGTCGATCTTGTCGTTGTTGAAGCCGAACTTCTGGGCGGTCTCGACCATCTTGTCGCGGCCGACCTTGTCGCCCATGTTCGCGAAGACCGAGTTGCAGGAGACCTGGAGCGCGAAGTTCAGCGTCGCCTTCTCGCAGCCGCTCGCGTGGTTGACCATCGGGGTCTTGGTGCCCGGCAGGATGTACGGCTCGGGGGTGTCCGTGGGGGCGTTGATGTCGCTCACCACGCCGTTCTCCAGCGCGGCCGCGGCGGTGACCACCTTGAAGGTGGAGCCCGGCGGGTAGGTCTCGCGCAGGGCGCGGTTGACGAGGTTCTTGTCCTCGCTGTCCTTCAGCGCGACCCAGGCCTTCTCGTCGGTCTTGGAGTTGCCGGCGAAGGTGGACGGGTCGTACGAGGGGGTGCTGACGAGGGCCAGGATGGCGCCGGTGCGCGGGTCGATCGCGGCGACGGCGCCCTTCTTGGTGCCCAGCTTCTCGTAGGCGGCCTTCTGGGCGGCGGCGTTCAGGGTGGTGACGACGTTGCCGCCCTGCTTCTTCTCGCCGGTGAACATGCCGATGGTGCGGTCGAAGAAGAGCCGGTCGTCGTTGCCGGTGAGGATGCCGTCGTCGAGGGACTCCAGCTGCGTGGAGCCGAAGGCCTGCGAGGCGTAGCCGGTGACGGGCGCCCACAGGGGTCCGTCGAGGTAGGTGCGCTTGAACTTGTAGTCGCTGCCGTCGGTGACGGCGGAGCCGGTGATGGGCTGGCCCTGGACGATGATGTTGCCGCGCTCGGTGGCGTACTGGGCGATCTGGACCCGGCGGTTCTCCTTGCGGGTGCTGAGTTCCTCGGCCTGGACGTACTGCAGCCAGTTGGTCCGGATCAGCAGGGCGAGGACGAGCAGCCCGCAGAACAGCGAGATGCGGCGCAGGGGCTTGTTCATGACGGGCGGACCACCTGGGTCATCTCGGAGTCGGGGGACGGGGCGGGGGCCGGGGCAGGTCGGCGTGCGGTGTCGCTGATCCGGATGAGGATGGCGATGAGCACCCAGTTCGCGAGGACGGAGGAACCGCCGGAGGCGAGGAAGGGCATGGTCATGCCGGTGAGGGGGATGAGGCCCATGACTCCGCCGGCGACGACGAAGATCTGCAGGGCGAAGGCGCCGGAGAGGCCGACGGCGAAGAGCTTGCCGAAGGGGTCGCGGGCGGCGAGGGCGGTGCGGACGCCCCGCTCGATGATCAGCCCGTAGAGCAGGAGGAAGGCCATGACGCCGGTGAGGCCGAGTTCCTCGCCGACGGTGGAGAAGATGAAGTCGGAGTTGGCGGCGAACCCGATGAGGTCGGAGTTGCCCTGTCCCCAGCCGGTGCCGAGGACCCCGCCGGAACCGAAGCTCATGATCGACTGGCCGACCTGCTCGCAGGCGCCGGAGGTGCTGTAGCAGGCGAACGGGTCCAGCCAGGCGGTGACGCGGACCTTGACGTGGCTGGCGAAGGTGCCGACGACCACGGCGCCGCCGACCGACATCAGCAGACCGATGACGATCCAGCTGGTCCGCTCGGTGGCCACGTACAGCATGATCACGAACATGCCGAAGAAGAGCAGCGAGGTGCCGAGGTCGTTCTCGAAGACGAGGACGAGCAGGCTCACCGCCCAGATCATCAGGATCGGGCCGAGGTCACGGCCGCGCGGCAGGTAGAGGCCCATGAAGCGGCGGCTGGCCAGGGCCAGGGCGTCGCGCTTCACCATCAGGTAGCCGGCGAAGAAGATGGCGATGACGATCTTCGCGAACTCACCGGGCTGGATCGAGAAGCCACCGACGCTGATCCAGATCTTGGCGCCGAAGACGTCCGCTCCCAGACCCGGGACGACGGGCAGGATCAGCAGGATCAGCGCGCCCGCCATGGAGATGTAGGTGAACCGCTGGAGCACGCGGTGGTCCTTGAGGACCAGCAGCACGACCGCGAACAGGGCGAGGGCCAGCCCCGTGTACATCATCTGCCGCGGCGCCGACTCCGAGAAGGTGCCGAAGCTGCGCTTGGCGAGGTTCTGCAGGCGCTCGGACTGGTCGAGCCGCCAGATCAGGACGACGCCCAGGCCGTTGAGCAGGGTGGCGATCGGCAGCAGCAGCGGGTCGGCGTACTTGGCGTAGCGCCGTACGACGAGGTGGCCGATGCCGGCGAGGACGGCGAAGCCGAGCCCGTAGAGGAACATGCCCGGGGGCAGCTCGCCGTGGATCGCCAGGCCCACGTTGGCGTAGGCGAAGATCGGGATGACCACGGCGAAGGCGAGCAGCAGGAGCTCGGTGTTCCGCCGGCTCGGCGCCTCGATGGCGCCGATGGTGGTCGTGTTGGTGACAACGCTCATGGTGTGGCAGGCCCCCTGTGCCCGCGTATGTCTACTGCTTTTCGCACTGGCCGACGAGAGCTTGCTCCGCGGGAGTCAGGCTGGGGCCGGGCGTCTGGTTGTTCTGCGCTTCCGCGGCGCGGCGGGCTTCGTCCTTCTTGCAGGCGGACACCTGGGTACCGAGATCTTCGATCTTCTTGCGGGCCCCGTCGATGCTGCCTTCGCTGATGGTGGCCTCGACCTGCTTGCGCTTGAAGGACGGCAGGTACTTCAGTTCGATGTCGGGGTGATCCGTCTCCACCTGCGAGAGGTGGATCCAGGCCAGGTTCTGGCTGATGCCGCGGTAGAGCGCGACGTGGTCACCCTTGACGCCGACGTAGTACTGGGTCTGCGTCCAGCGGTGCGCGGCGTAGAGCCCGCCGCCCACGACACCGGCCACCAGCAGCAGGATCAGCGTGCGCGTGGTCCACTTGCGCCCTTTGCTGCGCCGCCTGCGCGGGTGGTCGTACGTGTCCTCGTACGGGGCTTCGGCCTCGTAGCCTTCGGGTTCGCCGAAGTTGCCGTATCCGCCGCCGCCCTGGCCCTGGTCGGGGTATCCGTAGCCGGGGGCCTCGCCGCTGCCGGGAGGACCGAAGGCGCCCGCCGGCGGCGGGGCCTGGCGGCCGAGGCCGGAGGCCCGGCCGGCCGGGGTCTGCATGGCGTTGCCGTCGAAGAGCTGGTGCTGGTTCTCGGCGACCGCGCCGATGACGACCGGGGTGTCGCTCAGCTGGGCGGCGAGGGTGTCGCCGCTGTCGGTGTCGAGGACGTCCGCGACGATGCAGGTGATGTTGTCCGGACCGCCGCCGCGCAGGGCGAGCTGGATCAGCGTCTGCACGGTCTCGTGCGGGCCGTGGTAGTCGGCGAGGGTCTCTTCCAGGGTCTGGTGGGAGACCACGCCGGAGAGGCCGTCGGAACAGATCAGGTAGCGGTCACCGGCCCGGACCTCGCGGATGGAGAGGTCGGGCTCCACGACGTCACCGCTGCCGAGCGCCCGCATCAGGAGGGAGCGCTGCGGGTGGGTGGTGGCTTCCTCTTCGGTGATCCGGCCCTCGTCGACGAGCCGCTGCACCCAGGTGTGGTCCTGCGTGATCTGGGTGAGGACGCCGTCGCGCAGGAGGTAGGCGCGGGAGTCGCCGACGTGGACGAGACCGAGCCGGCGGCCCGTCCACAGGAGGGCCGTGAGCGTGGTGCCCATGCCTTCGAGCTGGGGGTCCTCCTCGACCATGACGCGCAGCTGGTCGTTGGCCCGCTGCACGGCACTGCCGAGGGCGGTGAGGATGTCGGAGCCCGGGACGTCGTCGTCGAGCTGCACGAGGGAGGAGATGACCTCGGAGCTGGCCACCTCGCCGGCGGCCTGGCCGCCCATGCCGTCGGCGACGGCGAGGAGCCGGGGACCGGCGTAGCCGGAGTCCTCGTTGCCCTCGCGGATCATCCCCTTGTGCGATCCGGCGGCGAACCGCAGGGACAGACTCATGCGCACCTGCCCTGTCGACGATGCCTCGGGGTACAACCGGTCTCGACGAGCCACACTGCCCACCCTCCGGTCGGGAGCGCGCGCGGGTCCGGGTCCCCGGTGGGACGGACCGCCGCGGCTCGCTCGCTCCGCTCGCTCATTCTCGTACTACTTCCGCAGCTCGATGACGGTCTTGCCGATGCGGATCGGGGCGCCCGGCGGAATGGGCGTCGGGGTGGTCAGCCGGGTCCGGTCGAGATAGGTGCCGTTCGTGGACCCGAGATCCTCGACGATCCACTGGCCGTCACGGTCGGGGTAGATCCTGGCATGCCGGCTGGAGGCGTAGTCGTCGTCCAGCACGATCGTCGAGTCGTGGGCGCGGCCCAGCGTGATCGTCTGGCCGGCGAGGGCCACCGTGGTTCCCGTGAGGGTGCCCTCGGAGACGACCAGCTTGGTCGGCGCACCGCGGCGCTGGCGCTGCTGCGGGGGCGCGGACTGCCGCCCCGGCTGCTGCGGAGCGGCCGGGGCCCCTCCGCGGCGGGAGCCGCGCTGCGTGACTCTCGTACCGAAGAGATCACTGCGGATGACCTGAACGGCCACGATGACGAACAGCCACAGAACGGCCAGGAAACCCAACCGCATGACCGTCAGGGTCAGCTCTGACATTGCCCCCGCTTCACCCTTCGGCTTGCCGGTAAATGATGGTGGTGCTGCCCACGACGATCCGCGAGCCGTCGCGGAGCGTAGCGCGGGTGGTGTGCTGCCCGTCCACCACGATGCCGTTGGTGGACCCGAGATCCTGGATCGTCGGGGGTGTTCCGGTCCGGATCTCACAGTGCCGGCGCGAGACGCCGGGGTCGTCGATCCGCACATCGGCCTCGGTGCTGCGGCCGAGTACGAGCGTGGGGCGCGAGATCTGGTGGCGGGTGCCGTTGATCTCGATCCAACGCCGGGTGGTGCCCGGTACGCCGGGAGGTACGGGACCCCCGCCGGCGCGTGCGCCCGGTCCGCCCGGAGGCGGTCCGGACGGCATGGGCGGGGCGGCGACCGGCGGGTAGCCGTAACCGCCCTGCTGCTGGCCCTGGGGGGCCTGCGGCGCGTCCTGGGAGGTGCTGGAGGCGAGGGTGCGACTGCGGACCCGGTACAGACCGGTGTCGAGGTCGTCCGCCTTCTCCAGGTGGACCTTGATGGGGCCCATGAAGCTGTAGCGCTGCTGCTTGGCGTAGTCGCGGACGAGGCCCGCGAGCTCGTCGCCGAGCTGGCCGGAGTACGGGCTGAGGCGCTCGTAGTCGCCGGTGCTGAGCTCCACGATGAAGTCGTTGGGCACGACGGTCCGCTCGCGGTTCCAGATGGTGGCGTTGTTGTCGCACTCCCGCTGGAGGGCTCCGGCGATCTCCACCGGCTGGACCTCGGACTTGAACACCTTGGCGAAGGTGCCGTTCACCAGACCTTCGAGTCGCTGCTCGAACCGCTTCAGAACTCCCATGGGGCACCTCCTCCGTCGTTGTCGCCCTGTACTGCTTACTGATCGTATCCACGCGTGGCGGATTCGGCTGGTTCCCCTTCGGTCCCGTGTACAGGAGTGTTGGTACTCACAAGGGATCGTAGGGGCGCTCCAGGGACAGTGTCCCGCACCCGGAGGGGAGTCCGGGAGGGGCCGGTCCCGGAGGACGTGAGGGGGGTCCGGGAAAGGGATGTGAATCCACCCCGGATGACGTGCTAATCTTTCGTTCGTCGCCAGGGGAACGGCCCGAAAGGGAAGTCCACTGGGGAGCTGCTCGGGCGAGTGGCGGAACGGCAGACGCGCTGGCTTCAGGTGCCAGTGTCCTTCGGGACGTGGGGGTTCAAATCCCCCCTCGCCCACATCGGGAGAACCCCCGCTTCGGAGAAATCCGGAGCGGGGGTTCTTCGTTGTGCCCGCGCGCACCGCGGCGGCCGACTTTCGTCGGGCGGGACGCGACGAAAGTCGGCGGACGGGCGCGCGGATCGGTGTCTAGGGTCGGTCGGGTGGATGCCAAGGCGGGAGTACGGGCGGGCTGGGAGTGGCTGAAGGGGCCTGAGCCCTGGTCGGGGCGCGCCTTCGCGGGGGACCTGACGATCGCCGCCGTACTGGCCCTGCTCGGCCTGGGCGTCGACGAACTCAGCAACAGCTCCGGCCAGAAGATGGTCCTCGGGGTGCTGGCCATCGTGGCGCTCATGCTGCTGCGGCGCAGGCTGCCGGCGGCCACCCTGGTGCTGGGGGCGGCGGCGAGCGCGTTCCTGCCCGGTGTGTTCCTGGTGACGGTCGTGCTGGGCTGGTCGGCGGGCCGGCGGATCGTCGGCGTGGGGCGGGCCCTGACGGCCTTCGTGCTGGCCTTCCTCGCCGAGGTCGGCCTCGGCCTGTACGACCAGTGGTCCCAGACGCGGCCGCTGCTGATCGTCGTCTTCTCCACCCTGTTGTTCCTGGCGGCGACCGTCATGCCCGGTCTGGCCAGCCGGTACTGGTACCAGCGCCGGACGCTGCTGAGCGCGCTCCAGGAGCGCAACGACCAACTGCTGCGCGAGCGGACGATGGTGGCCGGGCAGGCCCGGCTGCGGGAGCGCCAGCGGATCGCCCAGGACATGCACGACAGCCTGGGCCACCAGCTGGCGCTGATCTCGGTGCACACCGGGGCGCTGGAGGTGGACCCCGCCCTGACCGACCGCCAGCGCGAGGCCGTCGGGGTGCTGCGGCAGGCCTCCGTCGCGGCGATGCACGAGCTGCGCGAGGTCGTCGGGATCCTGCGGGACGGGGTGGAGGCTCCGCCCGTGGTGGAGGAGGCCCAGCCGGCGGCGCGGGGGGTCGCCGGGATCGCCGGGATCGTGGAGGCGGCGCGGGCTGCGGGGACCGACGTACGGCTCGGCACGGCCGGCCGGCCCCGGCCGCTGGTCGCGGCCTGCGACCACGCGGCGTACCGGATCGTGCAGGAGGCGCTGACCAACGCCTACAAGCACGCGCCCGGGGCGGCGATCACCGTGGAGCTGCGCTACGAGGACGATTCGCTGGTCGTGGAGATCGCCAACGGTCCGGCGGCCGCCCCGGGGCCCGGCGAGGTGATCTCCGGCGGGCAGGGGCTGACGGGGCTGCGGGAACGGGCCCGGCTGGTCGGCGGCATGGTGCACGCGGGCGCCACCGAGGGCGGTGGCTTCCGGGTGGCCGGTGTGCTGCCGTACGGGACGGAGCCGGCGGGGGTGGCCGAGGAGGACGTGGCCGACGACTTCGGGCAGCGTTCCCAGGCCCGTGCCTCGGTACGGCGCACCGCGCCGCCGATGGACTGGGCGGCGGTGGACCGTGAACTGGCCGTGCCGGTGCGCAGCCGGACCGGGGGCGTCGCGATGGGCTGCGGGATAGCCGTCGCGGCGGTGGTGCTGCTGATCATCGTGCTGGGGGCCGGGATGACGCTGCTGCTGGGCAGCGTGAACAAGGCGATGATCAGCAAGGAGGAGTACGACTCCGTCAGCGTGGGCGATTCGGAGAAGTCCGTCCGCGACCGGCTGCCGGACGGGGACAGCGTCCTGACCACGGGGCTGGACCGCAAGGGGCCGCCCCGGCCGGAGGGCACGGACTGTCTGGCCCTGCTGTCGACGGAGGACTCCTCGACGTTGACCAACGACTCGGTTTTCCGGTTCTGCTTCCGGGGCGGCAAGCTCGTGGACAAGCAGGCGTACGAGGTCAAGCAGTAGGAGCGCGGGTGACAGCCAAGGTGATCCGAGTGGTGATCGCTGACGACGAGCCGCTGATCCGGGCCGGGATCAGGATGATCCTGACCTCGGCGCCGGACATCGAGGTCGTCGCGGAGGGGGCCAACGGCCGGGAGGCGGTGGAGCTGGCCCGCTCGCACGCCCCGGACGTGATGCTCCTGGACATCCAGATGCCCGTGATGGACGGACTGACCGCGCTGGGGGAGCTGGGCCGGGCGGCACCGGGCGTGCGGGCGCTGATCCTGACCACCTTCGGGGAGAAGGAGAACGTGCTGCGGGCGCTCGGCGAGGGCGGTGCGGGCTTCCTGCTGAAGGACTCGGCGCCGGGCGAGCTGATCGGAGCGGTCCGGGCGGCCGCCGCCGGGGACGCCTACCTCTCCCCCGCCGCGACCCGGCACGTCGTGGACCAGCTGGCGACCGGGCGGGCCGCCGGGCGCGGCGAGGCGGCCCGGCGGCGGGTGGACGGGCTCAGCGAGCGGGAGCGCGGTGTGCTGGCACTGCTCGGGGAGGGGCTGTCCAACGCGGACGCGGGCCGCAGGCTGCACATGAGCGAGGCGACGGTGAAGACGTACGTGAGCCGGATCCTGGCCAAGCTGGAGTGCGAGAACCGGGTTCAGGCGGCCCTGCTGGCCAGGGACGCCGGGCTGTAGGTACCGTTCGGGCCGACTTGATCGGCGACCGATGCCGATGGGGCGCGAACAGTGCGGGGGCAGCGCGGATGGTGACGGTACCGAAGCAGCAGACGGGCGACGTGGCGGACGCGGGATCCGTGGACGGTGCGGCCGGTGCGGCGGCGGGACGGGGAAGCGGGCGGATACCCCGCGTCGAGGGCTTCGCGTCGAGGGCCCTGCCGGGCTCCGCGAAGGAGGCCGGGAAGGCGCTGCGGGCGCGGGTGCCGCGGGCGGTCCAGGCGCACTTCGAGGTTCCCGCCGGGCGCCCCGACGCGGTGCGCGCGGTGGAGGAGTCCAACGTCGGCCGCGTCGCCGAGCTGACCCCGATACGCGTGGGCCGGATGGCCGCCAACCCCTTCGCGTTCCTGCGCGGGGCGGCCGGCCTGATGGCCCACGACCTGTCCGCCGGGCCGGTCACCGGGGTGGGCGCGCAGCTCTGCGGAGACGCGCACGCGGCGAACTTCGGTCTCTACGGGGACGCCCGCGGGCGCCTGGTCATGGACCTCAACGACTTCGACGAGACCGTGTTCGGCCCGTGGGAGTGGGACGTCAAGCGGCTGGCGGCCTCCCTGGTGCTCGCCGGGCGCGTGGCCGGAGCGGACGAGGACACCTGCCGGGCGGCCGCCCGGGACGCGGTGGGCGCGTACCGGCGGACCATGCGGCTGCTGGCCAAGCTGCCCGCCCTGGACGCGTGGAACGCCATCGCCGACGAGGAACTGGTCTCGCACACCGATGCCCGCGACCTGCTGGGCACGCTGGAGCGGGTCTCGGAGAAGGCCCGCAACAACACCTCCGCCCGGTTCGCCGCCAAGTCGACCGAGGCCGGGGAGGACGGCGCCCGCCGTTTCGTGGACGCGCTGCCCGTGCTGCGCCGGGTCGGCGACGGTGAGGCCGCGGCCGTGGCCGCCTCCCTGGGCCCGTACCTGAAGACCCTCTCGGGGGACCGGCTCCCGCTGCTGGCCCGGTACGCGGTCCAGGACGTGGCGTTCCGGGTGGTGGGCACCGGAAGCGTGGGCACCCGGTCGTACGTGGTGCTGCTGCAGGACCACCGGGGTGAGCCGCTGGTGCTCCAGGTGAAGGAGGCGCGGCCGTCGGTGCTGCTGCCGCACCTGCCGGGGCTGGGCTTCCACGCGCCGCAGGAGGAGCACGAGGGCCGCCGGGTGGTGGCCGGGCAGAAGATGATGCAGGTGGTCTCCGACATCCTGCTGGGCTGGACCACGGTGGAGGGCCGGCCCTTCCAGGTCCGTCAGTTCCGCAACCGCAAGGGCAGCGTGGACCCGGCGGCGCTGGCCGTCGACCAGATCGACGACTACGGCCGGATGACCGGCGCCCTGCTGGCGCGGGCGCACGCGCACAGCGCGGATCCGCGGGTGCTGGCCGGGTACTGCGGCAAGAACGAGGAACTGGACGAGGCCGTCGCCACCTTCGCGGTGGCCTACGCCGATCGCAGCGAGGCCGACCACGCGGACCTGCTGGCGGCGGTCAGGGCGGGGCGGATAGCGGCGGAGTTCGGCGTCTGAGGGGCGGAGGGCCGCCGTGTTTCAGGTGGGCCGTGCTTCAGGTGAGCCGTGTTTCAGGTGAGCTGTGTTTCACGTGAGCTGTGTTTCACGTGAGCTGTGTTTCACGTGAAACATGGCGCGCCGCGCTGGCCGTAGGCTGGCCGGGTGAGCGAGCAGACCGAGCAGACAGTTCCCGAAGAGCCCGCCGCCTCCGGTGACGAGCGGCCCGAGGCGCGGCTCGACCGGGCCGTGCGGGCCGCCGAGCAGGCGCTGATCGAGTTCGAGATCGCCGTGGAGACCTTCCGGGTGGAGGTCGAGAACTTCTCCCGGCTCCACCACCAGAAGCTCGGCCCGATGTACTCGCGGCTGGACGAGCTGGACGCGCTGATCGCGGAGGCGAAGGCGGCCCGCAGCGGCGACCCCGAGGACCTGCGGCTGGCGCGCGAGGCGCGGGCGCTGGTCATGCCGATGCCCGGCGTGGAGGAGCTGTTCCACGACTGGCTGGACTCGGACGGCATCTCCGACGACGCGTCCGCGATGCTGACCGACCGCTCCGTGAGGCCGCCGGAGCGCGTGCGGCCCTCGGAGGAGGTGCGCCGGCTGTACCGGGAGCTGGTCCGCCGGGCGCACCCGGACCTGGCCCAGGACGAGGAGGAGCGGGCCCGCCGGGACGCCTTCATCGTGCGGGTCAACGCCGCCTACGGGCGGGGCGAGGAAGGGCTGCTGCGGGAGCTGGCCGAGGAGTGGGCGGCCGGGCCCGTGCCGCAGGCCCCGCGGCCGAGCGAGAGCGAGGAGCTCTACGCCCGGCTGGAGTGGCTGGCACGGCGCAAGGAAATGCTGTCGATGGTGGCCGGGGAGCTGGAGGACAGCGCGATCGGGGCGATGCTGCGGATGGCACCCGACGACCCCGACCGGCTGCTGGAGGAGATCGCGGAGCAGCTGCTCGCGCAGGTCTCCGAGCGCGAGGCGGAGCTGGCGGCCTTCGGGACCCCCTAGTGGTGCGCGGGTTCCGATAGGTTGGCGGGCGAGACCCGCGAAGAGAGAAGGCGACAGTTATGAACCTCGGACCGCTTCCCTCGGTGGACGCCGCCTCGGTGCCGGCCGAAGGCTTTGTCCTGGACGTCCGTGAGGACGACGAATGGGCGGCCGGGCACGTCGAGGGTGCGCTGCACATCCCGATGAGCGACTTCGTCGCCCGCTTCGGCGAGCTGACCGAGGCCATCGAGGACGGCCGCCGGGTCCACGTGATGTGCCGGGTCGGCGGGCGCTCCGCGCAGGTGACCCAGTACCTGGTGCGCCAGGAGATCGACGCCGTGAACGTCGACGGCGGGATGCAGGCGTGGGAGGGCGCGGGGCGCCCGATGGTGACGGACAACGGGAACCCGGCCTTCGTGCTCTAGGTCCGCTCAGGCGAGGGGGTGGGCGGCCAGCAGGTCGCCCAGTGCCTCCTCGTGCGCCGCGGCAGGGCCCAGCTGGAGCTCCAGCTGCTTGGCCCAGGCGTGGTAGCGGTGCAGCGGGTAGTCGGTGTCGGCGCCGAAGCCGCCGTGGAGGTGCTGCGCGGTCTGTACGACCCGGCGCACGCCCTCCGAGGCCCAGATCTTGGCGACGGCGACATCGCCGGAGGCGGGCAGCGGGCCGCCCGCGCCGTCCGTCGCCGCGTCGAGCCGCCAGGCGGCCTGCCAGAGGGTGACCTCCATGGCGCGCAGGTCGATGTAGCGGTCGGCGGCCTGGACCGCGACGGCCTGGAAGGTGGCGACCGGGAACCCGAACTGTTCGCGCTTGCTCGTGTACCGGCTGGTCATGGTGAGCACCTTCTCGCCGAGTCCGAGGGCGAGGGCGCAGGTGCCGGTGGTCAGGATCCGGTGGAGCCGGTCCCAGGCCCCGGGGGCGTCGATCACATGGGCGGCGGGGACGCGGACCCCGTCCAGGGTGAGTTCGGCGAAGCGTTCCCCGCTGGTGGAGTACTGGTCGGCGAGCGTGAGCCCGGCGGTGTCGCGCGGGACGAGCGCGAGGACGGCCTCGCCGTTCCCGCCGTGGGCGGGTACCGCGATCCAGTCGGCGCTGTGCGCCCACGGGACCGAGGTCTGGAGCCCGTCCAGGACCCATGTGCCCTCCTCGCGGCGGGCGGTGACGGCCAGTTCGGCGGGATCGTGGCCGGTGCGGCCGTGGGCGGCGACGGTCAGTACGAGCGCGCCGCGCCCGGCGTCGGCCAGCAGGGCGGCGGCCAGTTCGGGGCCGCCGTGGGCCTGGACGGTCATGGCCGTGGCGCAGTGTTCCAGGAGCGGGACCCGGGCCAGTACCCGGCCGGCCTCGCGCAGCACGAGGCACAGGGCGATGACGTCCAGGCCGGCCCCGCCGTGTTCCTCGGCGAGGACGAGGCCCAGCAGGTCGGAGCCGGCCAGTGTGGCCCACAGGGGCCGGTCGAACTCCTCCGCGACGGCGCCCGGGGTGAGTGCGGGGCTGGGCACGCGGTCGGGGGCGACGTCCGCGAAGACGGCCTTCGCCGCCTCGACCGCGGCCTGCTGTTCCTCGGTGAAGGTGAAGTCCACTGCCTGTCCTCCCGCGCGCACCGGATCCCGGTCGTGTCCGTTCAGATCTGACGGTGCGTCAAGATAGAACACGGCGTGGGAAAAACACAGCCCGTCGGGGGATCCGGAGGCGGGGGCGGGCAGGGTCAGCGGTCGAAGTCGATCTCCACTTCCTCGGAGACCGCGTGGGACTGGCAGGCCAGCACGAACCCGGCCTCGGTCTCCTCCTCCTCCAGCGCGAAGTTGCGCTCCATCCGCACCTCGCCCGTGACGAGGAACGCCCGGCAGGTGCCGCACACCCCGCCCTTGCAGGCGTACGGGGCGTCCGCGCGGCCCCGCAGCACGGCGTCCAGCAGGGACTCGCCGTCCTGCACCGGCCAGGTGCCGGAGCGGCCGTCGAGCCGGGCGGTGACCCGGCCGTGGGCGGGCGCCGCGCTCGTGGGGGCCGGGACGGCCGGGGTGGTGTCCTCGACGTGGAAGACCTCCTCGTGCACCCGGGTCCGGGCGACGCCGAGGGCGCCCAGGGCCCGCTCCGCGCCCTCCACCAGTCCGTACGGCCCGCACAGGTACCAGCCCGTGACCTCGGGGACCGGCAGCAGCGCGGGCAGCAGGGAAGTCAGCCGCGCCTCGTCGAGCCGGCCCGAGGGCAGACCGGCCTCCTGCTCCTCGCGGGAGAGCGCGGTGACCAGCTGGAAGCGGTCGGGGTAACGGTCCTTGAGGTCGGCGACCTCCTCCAGGAACATCGTCGACGCGGCCGTGCGGTCGCCGCGCACCAGGCAGAACCGGGCGTCGGGCCGGGCCGCCAGCAGGGTGGCCGCGATCGACAGGACCGGGGTGATGCCGCTGCCGCCGACGATCGCCGCGTAGTGCGCCCCGGCCGGGGCGGCGGCCGGGTCCAGGGTGAACCGTCCGGCCGGGACCATCACGTCCAGCTCGTCCCCGGCGGCGATCTCCTTGTGCGCGAAGGTGGAGAACTCGCCCCCCTCGACCAGCCGCACCCCGACCCGCAGCACCGCCGGGCCCGGTCCGTCGGCGGCCGGGGCGGGGGAGCAGATCGAATAGGTGCGGCGGACCTCCGCGCCCTCCCCGGCGGTCCGGCGCAGCGTGAGGTGCTGGCCGGGCGCGTGCCGGTACTCGGCGCGCAGCTCCTCGGGGACGGACAGGGTCAGCGCCACCGAGTCGTCCGTCAGCCGGTCGACCGCGGCCACCGTCAGCCGGTGGAACGCGCCGTGGCGGGCGGGGCGCGGGCTGCCGGCGGGTGCCGGGGGCACTGACACGGCCATCTACAGCTCCTTGAAGTGGTCGAACGGTTCGCGGCAGGCCACGCAGCGGCGCAGCGCCTTGCACGCGGTGGAGGAGAAACGGCTGAGCAGCTCGGTGTCGGTGGATCCGCAGTTCGGGCAGCGGACCGACAGGGTGAGCGGCACCGGTCCGCCGGCCGAGTGCGGGCGGGGCGGGGCGATGCCGAACTCGGCCAGCTTGCGGCGGCCCTCGGCGGTGATGTCGTCCGTCGACCAGGCGGGGGACAGGACGGTGGTCACGCGGACGTCGGGTATGCCGTGGCCGGTCAGGGCCCGCTCGATGTCGGCGGACATGGCCTCGATGGCCGGGCAGCCGGTGTAGGTGGGCGTGAGGGTGACCTCCACGTGCCCGTCCTCGTGCATCGTGACGCCGCGCATGACGCCCAGCTCGGCGAGGGTGAGCACCGGCAGCTCCGGATCGGGCACGGAGCCTGCCAGCTCGGCCAGCTCCGCCTCCAGACGGGTCTGCGCGGCGGCGGTCACCACGACGCCCCCGGGTGGCTGCGGTGCAGGTGCTGCATCTCCGCGAGCAGCCGCCCGAACGGTTCGGTGTGCAGGCCCTGGCGGCCCGCCCCGGCGGCCCAGGCGCCCGTACGGGGTCCCTCGGGCAGGGCGAGGCCGGCCCGGTCCAGTACGGCGCCCAGGGCGGCCAGCCAGCGGGTCTCCAGGGCGGCCGGGTCCACGTCCAGGCCGTCGACCGGCTGGAACATCTCCCCGGTGAACCTCCACAGCGCGTCCAGCGCGGCCCGCATCCGGGACCGGCTCTCCTCGGTGCCGTCGCCGAGGCGCAGCGTCCACTGCTCGGCGTGGTCCCGGTGGTAGGCGGTCTCCTTCACGGCCTTGGCCGCCAGCGGGGCGAACGGGCCGTTCCCGGCGGCGAGCTCGGTGTAGAGCTCGTGCTGGTAGAGGGAGAAGTAGAGCTGGCGGGCGATGGTGTGGGCGAAGTCGCCGTTGGGCTGCTCGACCAGCTGGAGGTTGCGGAAGGAGCGCTCCTCGCGCAGGAAGGCCAGCTCGTCCTCGTCGCCCGCCATGGACAGCAGGATGCGGGCCTGCCCGAGCAGGTCGAGCGCGATGTTGGCGAGCGCGACCTCCTCCTCCAGGACGGGGGCGTGGCCCGCCCACTCGCCGAGGCGGTGGGAGAGGATCAGCGCGTCGTCGCCGAGGGCCAGGACGGCCGCGGTGGCGGTGGTGCTCTCGGTGCCGGTGCTGCTCACAGGTGACGCACCCCCTCGGGGATCTCGTAGAAGGTGGGGTGCCGGTAGGGCTTGTCGGCGGACGGGGCGAAGAACGGGTCCCGCTCGTCCGGGGAGGAGGCGACGATCTCGGTGGAGGGCACGACCCAGATCGAGATGCCCTCGCCGCGCCGCGTGTAGAGGTCGCGGGCGTTGCGCAGGGCCATTTCCGCGTCGGGGGCGTGCAGGCTGCCCGCGTGCGTGTGCGAGAGGCCGCGGCGCGAGCGCACGAACACCTCCCACAGGGGCCAGTTCTGCGTCATGCCTGTACCTCTCGTCCGGTGCTGGTGTGCTTCTCGGCGTACGCCGCGGCCGCGTCGCGGACCCAGGCGCCTTCCTCGTGCGCCGTGCGACGCTGGTTGATCCGCTGTTCGTTGCAGGGGCCGTTGCCCTTGAGGACGTCCCAGAACTCGGCCCAGTCGATGGCGCCGAAGTCGTGGTGGCCGCGCTCCTCGTTCCACTTGATGTCGGGGTCCGGCAGGGTCAGGCCGAGCGACTCGGCCTGGGGGACGGCGATGTCGACGAAGCGCTGGCGCAGCTCGTCGTTGGAGTGGCGCTTGATCCGCCAGGCCATCGACTGCGCCGAGTGCGCCGACTCGTCGTCCGGCGGGCCGAACATCATGAGCGAGGGCCACCACCAGCGGTCGACGGCGTCCTGGGCCATGGCGTGCTGGGCCTCGGTGCCCCGGGAGAGGGCGAGGAGCAGCTCGTACCCCTGGCGCTGGTGGAAGGACTCCTCCTTGCAGATCCGGACCATCGCGCGGGCGTAGGGGCCGTAGGAGCAGCGGCAGATCGGCACCTGGTTGGTGATCGCCGCGCCGTCCACGAGCCAGCCGATCGCGCCGACGTCCGCCCAGGTCAGGGTGGGGTAGTTGAAGATCGAGGAGTACTTCTGCTTCCCCGCGTGCAGCTTGTCGAGGAGCTCGTCGCGGCTGGTCCCGAGGGTTTCGGCGGCGCTGTAGAGGTAGAGGCCGTGGCCGGCCTCGTCCTGGACCTTGGCCATCAGGATCGCCTTGCGGCGCAGGGAGGGCGCACGGGTGATCCAGTTGGCCTCGGGCTGCATGCCGATGATCTCGGAGTGGGCGTGCTGGGCCATCTGGCGGACCAGTGAGGCGCGGTACTCGTCGGGCATCCAGTCGCGCGGTTCCACGCGCTCCTCCGCCGCCACGGCGGCGTCGAAGGACGCCCGCAGCTGATCCGCGAGGTCCCCGGACCGCGCGTCCGCTGTGCTTGACGTGCCCGTTTCCGGGGTCACTGCGACCATCCCGGCCCCCTGTCAGAGTGTGCCGTCCGCCCGACCGACCGATCGTTCGGTTCATTCGCTTCAATGGTGAGACGGCGGCCCGTAGGGTGTCAACCTCTGTGGGCAACCCTGTGGACGCCGGATGATCGGGGCGGGATGGATTCGAACGAGCACGAGCCCGTGGAAGGAGCCCCTCCGGGGCCGCGGAAGGCGCCCCCCGCACGGCCCGGGATCGCCGGGCTGTCCGCCCCGTACCGCGTCCTGGCGGCCCTCGCCCTCGGGGCCGTGGCCGTCGCCGCCTGCACCCACCTGGCGCTCGTCTTCCTGCACGTCGCCCCGTCCAACACGGTCAGCAAGCGCAACGCGGCGCTGATCGACGGCTGGATCTACCCCGAGTTCGAACAGAACTGGAAGCTCTTCGCGCCCAACCCCCTCCAGCAGAACATCGCCGTCGAGGTCCGCGCCCAGGTCCGCACCGGCGGCGGCGAGCTCGTCACCAGCGGCTGGCGCGACCTGTCCGCCGAGGACGGCGCCGCCATCCGGCACAATCCGCTGCCGAGCCACACCGAACAGAACGAGCTCCGCCGGGCCTGGGACTTCTTCACCGGCTCCCACGACGACAACGACAAGCCGACCGGCGAGCGCGGCGCGCTGTCCGAGGAGTACCTGCGGCGCATCGCGCTGGAGCGGCTCGCCCCCGTCTACCGCGACGGCCGGATCCTGCGCGTCCAGCTGCGCTCGGCGACCCGGTCCGTACCCGCGCCGGGCTGGAGCGACGAGAAGACCGACACCCAGACGTACTACCGGGAGCTGCCGTGGTGGACCGTGTGAGACGGGCGCTCGCGAAGGTCACCGGGCAGGCGCTGGGCCCGTACCAGAGCGCCGTGGTCCGCATCGGCTTCGCCGGGACCTGGCTGTTCTTCCTCCTGTGCGAGTTCCCGGACCGGCACCGGCTCTACGGGCCCGACGGGCCGTGGAGCTGGCGGCTGGCGGAGCGGCTGGTGGCCTCCAACGACGCCTTCACCGTGCTGCTGTGGTCCGGCTCCGCCTTCTGGTTCGAGCTCGTCTACGCCGTCGCCCTGCTCGCGAGCGCGCTGCTGGTGCTGGGCTGGCGGACCCGGGCGACGTCCGTCGTCTTCATGGTCGGCGTGCTGTCGCTGCAGAACCGCAGCGTGTTCATGGGCGACGGCGGGGACAACGTCATCCACCTCATGGCCGTCTACCTGGTCCTGACGCGCTGCGCGCAGGTGTGGTCGCTCGACGCGCGGCGGGCCCGCCGGCGGGGCTCGGCCTCGGCCGGGGCGGCGGGGCCGGTGCTCTGGGGGGTGCTGGGCGCGGTCCTCGCCTACGGGGCGGTGACCGGGCGGTTCGGCGCCGGCTGGCTCGCGGCCTTCGCGGCGCTGTGGGCGGGCCCGGCGCTGTGGTGGGCCGCCGACCGGCACGAGCGGTCGGGAGCGGGCCGGGGAGAGCACGAGCGGTCGGGAGAGGCGGACGGGGAGCCGGCCGCGAGGCGGGCCGGGGAGGGGCGGGCCTTCCTCGACGTGCTGGCGAACCTGCTGCACAACGCCGGAATGCTGGTGATCATGGCCGAGGTGTGCCTGATCTACGCGACGGCCGGCTGGTACAAGATCCAGGGTTCGCGGTGGCAGGACGGGACCGCGCTGTACTACCCCCTCCGGCTGGACTACTTCGCGCCGTGGCCGGAGCTCTCGGACGTGCTCGCGGGGAGCGGGGTGCTGGTGATGCTGCTGTCGTACGGGACGGTGGCGGTGCAGGTGGCGTTCCCGTTCACGCTGTTCAACCGGCGGGTCAAGAACGTGCTGCTGGCGCTGATGATGCTGGAGCACGCGGGGATCGCGGTGCTGCTGGGACTGCCGTTCTTCTCGATGGCGATGATCGCCGCCGACGCGGTGTTCCTGCCGACGGCGTTCCTGGTGTGGGCGGGGGCGACGGTCGCGCGGACCCGGCTCCCCGGCCGCCTGTCGCCCGGCCCCCGGACCGGGCCGGGACCGGGCCCCTCGCCCGGCCCCCGGACCCCCCGGCCCCGGACGCCGGCGGGGTCGGAACCGGTGGAGCGGGACGGCGGGGTCGGGGCGGGCGGCGCAGGCTCGTAAGGTCGGCGGTATGAGTGAGCAGCGGGAATTCGGTGAGGCCGGCCGGGAGTGGCGGGAAGCGGTCGGGCGGGACGGGGTGGTGCTGCTCGACGGGTTCCACGCCCTGAAGCACGCCCTGCGCTTCGGCGCCGAGGTGCTGCTGGCCGTCGCCGACGACCCCGCCGCGGTACGGGCGCTCGCCGACGGGCTGGCCCCCGACGTGGCCCCCGAGGTGGCCCGGCTGGTGCGGCCCGGCGCGCTCAAGGAGCTGCTCCCCCGCGTGCACCCCACCGGCGTGGCCGCCCTCGCCGTGCGCCCCGACCGGGACGCCGGACGGGCCGCCCTCGCCACGGTTCCCCGCCCGGCTCCGATCGTGCTGCTCGACAACCCGCGCAACCTCGGCAACGTCGGGGCGGTCGTCCGGCTCGCCGCCGGTTTCGGCGCCACCGGCGTGGTGACCCGGGGCGACCTCGACCCCTGGCACCCCAACGTGGTCCGGGCCGGGGCGGGACTGCACTACGCCACCACCGTGGACCGGATGGAGCTGGAGGAGCTCCCCTCCGGGCCGGTGTACGCGCTCGACCCGGAGGGCGAGGACATCCGTTCCCTCACGCTCCCGGACGACGCCCTGCTCGCCTTCGGCTCGGAACGCCACGGCATCTCGCCGGAGTTGCGCGCCCGCGCCGACCACCTGGTGTCCCTGCCGATGCGCCCGCAGGTCTCCAGCTACAACCTGGCCACCAGCGTGGCCATGACCCTCTTCCACTGGGGCGGACCCCACCAGGGAGCTACGGACGGGTAGCGCATGGCCGGAAAAGGCGCACGGGATGTGGTCGGGCGGGGGTCCGGGGGACCACCCCGCAACCTCCGCCCGACCGCTGCGCTGCACCTACCAGGCTCAACTCAGCTCGACGTATCTAACGACAGGGCCTCGGCGAAGATTCCCTCACCTTAGGGAGAGGGCGCGGTAACGGCCAGGAAATTCCCCAGAACTGGGGCATGCACCGGCGTTCGAGTACGCATTTCGACACTCCGTTGGCCGGAATTCGGTGTACGGCACCACGGAATTCAGGAAGTGTCCGCGGCACTCGGTGTCAGGCCGGCGGGCGGCGGTCCGGGCGCCCGGGAGGGTTCCAAGACCGGACAACATGTGCGCCCACCTGGGGGCAAGTCGCCCTGAAATCAAACAGGATGATCGATTCCGTGATCATAGGGAGACGTTACGTGATGACCGGTGGCGTCCGTTATTCTCCCTTCGGAGTACATGGGCCGCGCCCTCACCAAGCGCTTTGTGCCCGCGCCTGCCAAAAAGCTGCACCTACCAATCAAACTGAATCGGCAAGTAAAAGGGATGCTCATATGCTTCTCCTCAGCGCTGTCATGATCACGGGCCTGGTGGCCGCCGTCCTCGGGGCCACCGTCTGGCGCCTCACCTCCACCCCGCGCTGGATCCCCGCCGTCATCGGCTCGGTCGGCGGCGTCCTGCTCGCACTGCCCCCGGTCTTCGCCTCGCTCCAGCCGGCCGGCCCGCACCCGGCCGCTCCGGAGGCCTACGCGACCGTCGCGCCCGCGGCTCCCCGGGTGCCCGTCGCTCCCCCGGCGTCGCCGGCCTCGCCGGGCGGTGCACACGCGAGTACGCCCGTCCTGTGACCCCGGCCCGCCGCTTCAAGCGGCACGAACTGGGCTTCGGCGACTACCCGTTCTTCCGGTCGCTGAGCACCGAGCTGTGCCAGGAGATCTTCCAGGCGTCCCGCGTCCGCCAGTACGGGCGCGGGGCGCGCATCCGGGGCATGACGTTCCGGGGCGGGGATTCGGTCCACATCGTCCTCAACGACACCGGCATCGTGTCGGAGGAGCTCGTGCACCACGAGGCGTCGACGCTGCGCTTCCGGCACCAGGGCCATGTCCTCGGCGACCTCGACGTGTTCGCCTCGTCCAGGGCGCCCCTCGCCCTGGCGGTGACGACCACGGTCACGATGGCCGTACCGATGAACGTGATGCGGTCGATGGTGGGCAAGCACCCCACCCTCATGCGGGCGGTGAGCGTGGCGATCACGGAGCGCCTGCGCACCGGCGACCGGGTCTACGGGATGTTCGCGCGGCCCGCCGAACAGCGCCTGTGCGGGCTCTTCCTGGAGCTGCTGGACAAGTCCGGCTTCATGACGGAGGACGGCTACCGGGTCGAGGGGCCCTCGCAGCAGGACCTGGCCCAGGCGCTCATGCTCTCCCGCGCCACCGTCGAGAACGCGCTGCGCTCGCTGCGCGCCAAGCGGGCGGTGCGGACCTCGTACCGCTCCTTCACCTTCCCCGACCTCAAGCTCCTGGAGAAGATCGAGGCGTCCGGCGGGGCCCCCGCTCCCGCCACCGCGTCCGCCGCCGGCCCCGCGGAGTACGCCTGAGGCGGCCCGGCCGGCCCCGGGGTCGCGGACCCGGGCCCCGGAGCGGGGCCGCGGGCGGTGACCGCGGGGCCGTCGGCGGGCTACGCCTGGCGGCGGACCTCCACCACGCGGAAGCGGTTCGCGACGAAGGCGCCGTCACACAGGGCGGCGTTCGCCGCGGGGTTGCCGCCCGAGCCGTGGAAGTCGGAGAAGGCCGCGGTCTGGTTCACGTAGACCCCGCCCGTGAGGTTGAGGGACAGCTGCGCCGACTCCTCCAGGCAGACCTCCTCGATGGCCCGCTCGGTGTCCGGGGAGGTCGTGTACGCGCCCACCGTCATCGCGCCCTTCTCCCGCACCGTGCGGCGCAGCAGGTCGAGGGCGTCCGCCGTGGAGTCGACGGCCACCGCGAAGGAGACGGGGCCGAAGCACTCCGAGAGGTACGCGGCCTCCGGGTCGGGCTTGGAGGCGTCCAGCTTGACCATCACCGGGGTGCGGACGACCGCGTCCGGGAACTCGGGGTTGACCACCTCGCGGGAGGCGAGGGCGACCTCGCCCAGCCCGGCGGCCGCCTCCAGGCGGGCCTTGACGTCCGGGTTGACGAGGGCGCCCAGCAGCGCGTTGGCGCGGGCGTCGTCACCCAGCAGGCCGCCGACGGAGGCCGCGAGGTCGGCGACGACCTCGTCGTACGTCTTGTGCCCGGCGTCCGTCGCGATGCCGTCGCGCGGGATCAGCAGGTTCTGCGGGGTGGTGCACATCTGGCCGCTGTAGAGGGACAGCGAGAAGGCCAGGTTGGACAGCATCCCCTTGTAGTCGGAGGTCGAGTCGACGATGACGGTGTTGACGCCCGCCTTCTCCGTGTAGACCTGCGCCTGGCGGGCGTGGGTCTCCAGCCAGTCGCCGAACTCGGTGGACCCGGTGTAGTCGATCAGCTTGATCTCCGGGCGGACCGCGAGGGTCTTGGCGATGCCCTCGCCCGGCCGCTCGACGGCGAGGGCCACCAGGTTCGGGTCGAAGCCCGCCTCGGCGAGGACCTCGCGGGCGACCTGCACGGTCAGCGCCAGCGGGAGCACGGCGCGCGGGTGCGGCTTGACCAGGACGGCGTTGCCGGTGGCCAGGGAGGCGAACAGGCCCGGGTAGCCGTTCCAGGTGGGGAAGGTGTTGCAGCCGATCATCAGGGCGATGCCGCGCGGGACCGCCGTGAAGGTCTTGCCGAGCTCCAGGGGCTCGCGCTTGCCCTGCGGCTTCGACCAGTCGGCCTGCCCCGGGACGCGGGTCTGCTCCTCGTACGCGTAGGCGACGGCCTCCAGGCCGCGGTCCTGCGCGTGGGGGCCGCCCGCCTGGAAGGCCATCATGAAGGCCTGGCCGCTGGTGTGCATGACCGCGTGCGCGAACTCGTGGGTGCGGGCGGAGATGCGGGCGAGGATCTCGACGGAGACCAGGGCGCGGGTCTCGGGACCGGCGTCCCGCCAGGCGGCGATGCCGGCCTTCATCGCGGGCAGCAGCACGTCGGGGTCGACGTGCGGGTACTCCACGCCCAGCTCCGGGCCGTACGGGGACACCTCCCCGCCCGTCCAGCCGTCGGTGCCGGGCTGGCCGAGGTCGAAGCGGGTTCCGCGGACGGCCTCGAAGGCGGCGAGGCCGTCGGCCGGGGCGGTCTCCCCGTAGGCCTTGGGGTGCTCGGGGTGCGGGGACCAGTAGGCCCGGCTTCGGATGGCGGCGAGCGCCTGATCCAGGGTGTTCCGGTGCTTCTCGGTCAGCTGGGTGAGGGTGAGCTCGGCGGCCATCAGGGACCAACTCCTCGTTGAGCCGGGCAGGATCAGGCTGGTTCGCAGGCTGAGATCGATGCGGGGGCGGGTGAAGAAGAGCAGACTGGAGCTAGAGTAACCGAACGATCGGTCGGGACAAGAGGGCCCGGCGGACCTGTGGACAACCCGGTGCGGGAGGATCAGGACATGACAGCAATCGAGCGGTCCGGCACTGTGGCGGTCATCGGCGCCGGAACCATGGGACAGGGCATCGCCCAGGTGGCCCTTCTCGCAGGTCACCGCGTGCTGATCCACGACATCGACCACGACCTCGCCGCCGCCGGGGCCGCCCTCGTGCGCGAGCGCGTCGAGCGGATGGCCGCGAAGGGCCGTCTGGATCGCGCCGGGGCCGAGGACGCGATCGGCCGGATCGCCGCCGCCGACGGCCTCGCCGCCCTCGCGGACGCTGCGCTCGTCATCGAAGCGGTCGTCGAGGACGTCTCCGTCAAGCGGGCCCTGTTCGCCTCGGTCGAAGCGGTGGTCGCGCAGGACGCCCTGCTGGCGACCAACACCTCCTCGCTCTCCGTCACCGAGCTCGCCGCCGGCCTCGCCCACCCCGGCCGCTTCCTCGGCCTGCACTTCTTCAACCCGGCCCCGCTGCTCCCGCTCGTCGAGGTGGTCAGCGGTTTCGCGACCGATCCCGCCGCCGCCGAGCGCGCGTACGACACGGTCCTGAGCTGGGGGAAGACGCCCGTCCGCTGCGCCGACACCCCGGGCTTCATCGTCAACCGGATCGCCCGCCCCTTCTACGCCGAGGCCTTCGCGGTGTACGAGGAGCAGGGCGCCGACCCGGCCACCATCGACGCCGTCCTGCGCGAGAGCGGCGGCTTCAAGATGGGCCCCTTCCAGCTGACCGACCTGATCGGCCAGGACGTCAACGAGGCCGTCACCCGCTCGGTCTGGGAGTCGTTCTTCCGGAGCCCCAAGTTCACCCCCTCGCTCGCGCAGCGCCGGCTGGTCCAGTCGGGCCGCCTCGGCCGCAAGTCCGGACAGGGCTGGTTCCCGTACGGGGAGGGCGCCGAGGTGCCCGCGCCGCACACGGCCGGCCCCGAGGAGGCGCCGGACAAGGTCACGATCGTCGGCGACCTCGGTCCGGCGGCGGAGCTGGCGGAGCTCCTGGAGGAGGCCGGGATCGCGGTCACGGCCACCGGTCAGGGGGGTCCGTACATCCAGCTGCCCGGAGAGGGCCAGCTGGTGCTCGCGGACGGCAAGACCGCGGTCGAGTTCGCCGACGTCGTCTACTTCGACCTCGCGCTCGACTACCGCGGCGCCACCCGGATCGCGCTCTCCGCCAGCGAGGACACCACCGAGCGGACCCTCGCCGAGGCGATCGGCCTCTTCCAGCGGCTCGGCAAGCAGGTCTCCGTCATCGGCGACGTCCCCGGCATGATCGTCGCCCGGACGGTCGCGATGCTGATCGACCTCACCGCCGACGCCCTGGCGCGCGGCGTGGCCACCGCGGAAGACATCGACACCGCGATGCGGCTCGGCGTCAACTACCCGCTGGGGCCGGCCGAATGGCACGACCGGCTCGGCCGCGACTGGGCGTACGACCTGCTGCACCACCTGGACGAGCGCTGTCCGGGTGGCCGCTACGCGCCCTCGCTGGCCCTGTTCAAGCTCGGATACGCGGAAGGCGCTGACGGCGGGGACGACGAGGCGGACGAGGCGGAGGAGACCGGATGACCACCGCGAGGCGGGACACGTACACCCCGGAGACGCTGCTGACCGTCGCGGTCCAGGTCTTCAACGAGCGCGGCTACGACGGCACCTCCATGGAGCACCTCTCCAAGGCCGCGGGCATCTCCAAGTCCTCGATCTACCACCACGTCGCGGGCAAGGAGGAGCTGCTGCGCCGGGCCGTCAGCCGGGCCCTGGACGGGCTCTTCGCGGTCCTGGAGGAGCCCGGGGCGGTACGGGGGCCCGCGGTCGCGCGCGTCGAGTACGTCACGCGCCGGACGGTCGAGGTCCTGGTCGCCGAGCTGCCGTACGTCACCCTCCTGCTGCGCGTGCGCGGCAACACCCGGACCGAGCGCTGGGCCCTGGAGCGGCGCCGCGAGTTCGACCACCAGGTGGCCGAGCTCCTCAAGGCCGCCGCGGCCGACGGGGACCTGCGCGCGGACGTCGACATCCGGCTGGCCACCCGCCTGCTCTTCGGCATGGTGAACTCCCTGGTCGAGTGGTACCGCCCGCACCCGGGCACCACCCCCGACCAGCTGGCCGACGCCGTGGTCAGCATGGCCCTGGACGGCCTGCGCACAGCGCGGTAATCCGCGTGCGCGGGGCCCGTACGGGTTGCGAGCATGCGGAGCCCGCACCCGCACCCGCACCCCGCCCCGCCGCTGCCCACCCTGACCGGCCGCAGGTCGCCCTGGGTCACCTTCACCCCGTCGGCCGACCCCTGGGTCGCCGCCGCCGGGGCGGAGCTGCGGGCCGCGGGCGGGATCGTCCTGCGGCTGGACGGCGAGGAGCTGCACGAGGCGGGCTGCCTGCACCGGGCGTTCGCCCGTGAGCTGGGCTTCCCCGGCTGCTACGGGCACAACTGGGACGCAGTGGCCGGGCGGGGACCCCGTATGGCCGCCCGTCGGGTAGGGGAGCGCGGTCAGTCCTCGCCGAGCGCGGGCGGCGGGCCCGTGACGGGGGGCTGGTTCGGGCCCTGGTCCAGGAGGTCCGTCTCCTCGAAGACCAGCAGGGTGCGGGTGGAGAGCACCTCCGGGATGGCCTGGAGACGGGTGAGGACCAGTTCGCGCAGGGTCCGGTTGTCCGGGGTGTGGACCAGCAGCAGGACGTCGAAATCCCCGCTGACCAGGGCGATGTGGGCCGCGCCCGGGAGCTCGCGCAACTGCTCGCGCACCGTCCGCCAGGAGTTCTGGACGATCTTCAGGGTGATATAGGCGGAAGCGCCCTGACCTGCGCGTTCGTGGTTCACGCGGGCCGTGAAGCCGCGGATCACCCCGTCGTCGATCAGCCGGTTGATCCGGGCGTAGGCATTGGCCCGGGAGACGTGCACCTGCTCGGCCACCGACCGTATCGACGCGCGGCCGTCCGCCTGGAGCAGCCGCATGATCGACCGGTCGATCGGATCCAGGGGACGCGGTGGGACGGCCGGTACCGGTGTGGCCCCCGGGGTGCTCCCCGGCGGGACCGGTGCGGAGCCCGCTCCGGCCATTTGTTCATCCGGCATTGGCCACTGCCTCCCTCTCCTGGACGTCCTGCACCCATCCCAGGGGTCCGCCGCCACTTTGTCCACAGCCTGGAGCCGCCTGTAGCCAAATTGCGTCGACGACCGAACAATCGGTAGGTGAGGCGCCTCACACCCGGGGCGTCCCTGCCCGCTTCCCACGAGGAGGTGTACGCCGCCATGACGGTCCAAGAGCTGCCCGGTGCCGGTGCGTCCCACCGTGCCACCCCGCCGCCCGCCTGGAGGCCCCGTACGGAGGCCGCCCCGCTGCTTCCGGACCCCGAGCCCTACCGGGTGCTGGGCACCGAGGCGGCCGCCTCGCTCGACCCCGAGCTGATGCGCCGGTACTACGCCGAGCTGGTGCGCGGCCGCCGCTACAACGCGCAGGCCACCGCACTGACCCGGCAGGGCCGTCTCGCCGTGTACCCCTCCACCGTCGGACAGGAGGCCGCCGAGATCGCGGCCGCCCTGGTCCTGGAGGAGCAGGACTGGCTCTTCCCGAGCTACCGGGACACCCTCGCGGCCGTGGCCCGCGGGCTGGACCCCGTACAGGCGCTGACGCTGCTGCGCGGCGACTGGCACACCGGGTACGACCCGCGCGAGCACCGGATCGCCCCCCTGTGCACCCCGCTCGCCACCCAGCTGCCGCACGCGGTGGGCCTGGCGCACGCCGCCCGCCTGCGCGGGGACGAGGTCGTCGCGCTGGCCATGGTCGGCGACGGCGGCACCAGCGAGGGCGACTTCCACGAGGCGCTGAACTTCGCGGCCGTCTGGCAGGCCCCGGTGGTCTTCCTGGTCCAGAACAACGGCTTCGCGATATCCGTCCCCCTCGCCAAGCAGACGGCCGCCCCGACCCTGGCCCACAAGGCCGTGGGCTACGGGATGCCCGGCCGGCTGGTCGACGGCAACGACGTCGCCGCCCTCCACGAGGTCCTCACCGAGGCCGTCCAGCGGGCGCGCGCCGGCGGCGGGCCGACCCTGATCGAGGCCGTCACCTACCGGATGGAGGCCCACACGAACGCCGACGACGCGACCCGCTACCGCTCGGACGCCGAGGTGGAGGCCTGGAAGGCGCACGACCCGGTGCAGCTGCTGGAGAACGAGCTGACCGCCCGCGGGATCCTCGACGAGCAGGGGATCCAGGAGGCCCGCGACGCCGCCGAGGCGATGGCGGCGGACCTCCGCGAGGGGATGAACGCCGACCCGGTCCTCGACCCGATGGACCTCTTCGCACACGTCTACGCGGAGCAGACCGGCCGGCTGCGCGAGCAGGCGGACCAGCTGCGCGCCGAACTGGAAGCCGAGGGCGACGCATGAGCACGGTGACCCGGCCCGGGGTCAAGCCCGCGACGATGGCCCAGGCGCTGACCCGGGCCATGCGCGACGCGATGGCCGAGGACCCGACCGTCCACGTCATGGGCGAGGACGTCGGCGCGCTCGGCGGGGTCTTCCGGATCACGGACGGGCTCGCGAAGGAGTTCGGCGAGGACCGCTGCACGGACACGCCGCTCGCCGAGGCGGGGATCCTCGGCGCGGCGGTGGGCATGGCCATGTACGGGCTGCGGCCGGTCGTGGAGATGCAGTTCGACGCGTTCGCCTACCCGGCCTTCGAGCAGCTCATCTCGCACGTCGCGAAGATGCGCAACCGCACCCGGGGCGCGATGCCGCTGCCGATCACCATCCGGGTGCCGTACGGCGGCGGCATCGGCGGCGTCGAGCACCACTGCGACTCCTCCGAGGCGTACTACACGGCCACCCCCGGCCTGCACGTGGTGACCCCGGCGACCGTCGAGGACGCGTACGGGCTGCTGCGGGCCTCCATCGCGAGCGACGACCCGGTGGTCTTCCTGGAGCCCAAGCGGCTCTACTGGTCGAAGGCGCAGTGGTCGCCGGAGGCCCCGGCGGCGGTCCCGGGCATCGGCAAGGCCCTGGTCCGGCGGGCGGGCACGAGCGCGACCCTGATCACCTACGGTCCTTCGGTGCCGGTCTGCCTGGAGGCGGCCGAGGCGGCCCGCGAGGAGGGCTGGGACCTGGAGGTCGTCGACCTGCGCTCGCTGGTGCCCTTCGACGAGGAGACCGTCGTGGCCTCCGTGCGGCGGACCGGGCGTGCGGTCGTGGTCCACGAGGCGGCCGGCTTCGGCGGGCCCGGTGCGGAGATCGCCGCGCGGGTGACCGAGCGGTGCTTCCACCACCTGGAGGCGCCGGTGCTGCGGGTGACGGGCTTCGACATCCCGTATCCGCCGCCGATGCTGGAGAAGCACCACCTGCCCGGAGTGGAACGGATCCTGGACGCCGTGGCCCGGCTGCAGTGGGAGAACTGATGCCGCAGGTACTGGAGTTCAAGCTGCCCGACCTCGGTGAGGGGCTGACCGAGGCGGAGATCGTGCGCTGGCTGGTCGCCGTGGGCGACGTCGTCGAGATCGACCAGCCGGTGGTCGAGGTGGAGACCGCCAAGGCGATGGTCGAGGTGCCGTGCCCCTACGGGGGCGTGGTCACCGCGCGCTTCGGCGAGGAGGGTACGGAGCTTCCGGTGGGGGCTCCGCTGATCACCGTCGCGGTGGGGTCGGTGACGGAGCCCGCCCAGGCCGCGGAGGCCGAAGCCGAGGGCTCCGGCAACGTGCCCCGGCCCCTGATCGGTTACGGCACGGACCATTCGCGCCCAGCGCGTCGGCGACGGGTGCGACCCGTCACCGCCGCCGTGTCGGCTCCTCCCGTCGTCGCGGTTGCGGCGGCCGCCCCGGCTCCGGCCGGGCCGGTGCCCGTCATCTCGCCGCTGGTGCGCAAGCTGGCCCGGGACAACGGCATCGACCTGCGGGCGCTGCGCGGGAGCGGGCCCGAGGGCCTGATCCTGCGGGCCGACGTGGAGGCGGCGCTGCGCCCGGCGGCCCCCGCGGCGGCTCCGGCTCCCGTGGCGGCGGCCGCCGCCGCCCAGGGCGAGCGGATCCCCCTCAAGGGGCTCCGGGGCGCCGTGGCGGAGAAGCTCTCGCGCAGCCGGCGCGAGATCCCCGAGGCCACCTGCTGGGTCGACGCGGACGCCACCGAGCTCATGGCGGCGCGGGCCGCGATGAACGCGGTGGACGGCCCGAAGATCTCGGTGCTCGCCCTGCTGGCCCGGATCTGCACGGCCGCGCTGGCCAAGTACCCCGAGCTGAACTCCACCGTGGACCTCGCGGCGAACGAGATCGTCCGGCTCCCGGCCGTGCACCTCGGCTTCGCCGCCCAGACCGAGCGCGGGCTGATGGTCCCGGTCGTCCGGGACGCCCAGACGCGCAGCCCCGAGTCCCTGTCGGCGGAGTTCGCACGGCTGACGGAGCTGGCGCGGGCGGGCAAGCTGGCCCCGGCGGACCTCACGGGCGGCACGTTCACCCTGAACAACTACGGGGTGTTCGGGGTCGACGGCTCCACGCCGATCATCAACCACCCCGAGGCGGCGATGCTCGGAGTGGGCCGGATCATCCCGAAGCCGTGGGTGTACCGGGGGGAGCTGGCCGTGCGTCAGGTCGTCCAGCTGTCGCTCACGTTCGACCACCGGGTCTGCGACGGCGGTGCCGCGGGCGGGTTCCTGCGCTACGTGGCCGACTGCGTCGAGAACCCGGCGGTGCTCCTGAGGGGGCTGTAGGGACCACCCCCGCCCACCGTCCCGGGGCCCTGCCCCGGGACGGTGGTCCGGAGTCGGGGGGTCAGGTCGTCAGCAGGAGCTTGCCCACGTGGGCGCTGGATTCCAGGACGCGGTGGGCCTCGGAGGCACGGGACATCGGGTACGTCGCGTGGACCACCGGGCGGACGCGGCCCGAGGCGATGAGGGGCCACACGTGCTCCCGTACGGCGGCCACGATGGCCGCCTTCTCCTCCAGCGGCCGGGTCCGCAGCGAGGTCGCCGTGATCGCCGCCCGCTTCGCCAGCAGCGCGCCCAGGTTCACCTCGGCCTTCACCCCGCCCTGGAGCCCGATGATCGCCAGGCGGCCGTTCACGGCCAGCGCGTCCAGGTTCCGCGCCAGGTACTTCGCGCCCATGATGTCCAGGATCACGTCCGCCCCGGCCCCGCCCGTCGCGGCCCGCAGCTCCTCCACGAAGTCCTGCTCGCGGTAGTCGACCAGGACGTCCGCGCCCAGCTCCGCGCAGCGCGCCAGCTTCTCCTTGCCGCCCGCCGTGACCGCCACCCGCGCCCCGACGGCCTTGCCCAGCTGGATCGCCATCGTGCCGATCCCGCTGGACCCGCCGTGCACCAGCAGGGTCTCGCCGGGACGCAGCCCGGCGACCATGAACACGTTGGACCACACGGTGCAGACGACCTCGGGCAGCGCGGCGGCCGCCACCAGGTCCACCCCGGCGGGCACCGGCAGGAGCTGGCCCACCGGGACGGCCACGCGCTCCGCGTACCCGCCGCCGGCCAGCAGCGCGCACACCTCGTCGCCCACCGACCAGCCGGACACCCCCGGCCCCAGGGCGACGATCCGCCCGGAACACTCCAGGCCCGGGTGGCGCGAGGCGCCGGGCGGAGGATCGTAGAACCCCTGCCGCTGAAGGACGTCGGCGCGGTTCACGGCGCTCGCCGCGACCTCGACGAGCACCTCCCCCTCGCCCGCCACCGGATCGGGTACCTCGGCCCAGACGAGGGCCTCGGGGCCGCCGGGCTGCTCGATGGTGATCGCATGCATGGCCCGGAATCTACGCGACCCGGCGCCCCCCGCCCAGTACGGACGGGGCCGATGCCCCGGTCAGTCCGCCGGGCCCAGCCTGACCTGATGGGCCGTCGGCGCGGCGCGCACGATGGTGATCAGCCGGTCCGTCAGCTGGAGCGGGCTCGCGTGCGGATCGTCGTAGGCGAGGAGCCGGTGCCCGCGCAGCACGCTGACCACCAGGTCCTCCGTCTCCCGCACCCCGCGCCCGACTTCGGCCTTGCGGACGGGCCGTTCGATCAGGTCCAGGCCGCTGCCCTGGTGGATCAGGTCCTCCATCACGGTGCCCGCGCTCGGACTCAGCACGGACAGGCCCAGGAGCCGCCCGGCCGCGCTCGCGCTCGTGATGACCGCGTCCGCGCCGGACTGCTTCAGCAGCGGGGCGTTCTCCTCCTCGCGGACCGCCGCGACGATCTTCGCCCCCCGGTTGAGCTGGCGGGCCGTCAGTGTCACGAGGACCGCCGTGTCGTCGCGCTGCGTGGCGATGACGATCTGACGGGCCTTCTGGATCTCGGCCCGCAGCAGGACGTCGGAGCGGGTGGCGTCGCCGACGACCCCCGTGAACCCCTCCGCGTTGGCGGTGTCGATCACCTTGGAGCTGGGGTCGACGATGACGATCTGTTCCTTCTGGATGCCGGTGGCCAGCAGCGTCTGCAGGGCCGAGCGGCCCTTGGTGCCGAAGCCGACGACGACCGTGTGCTCGCGCAAGTTCTTCCTCCAGCGGCTCAGCCGCCACTCTTCGCGGGTGCGTTCCGTCAGCACCTCCAGCGTGGTGCCGACCAGGATGATCAGGAACAGCACGCGCAGCGGGGTGATCACCAGGATGTTGATCAGCCGCGCGCTGTCGCTGTACGGGACGATGTCGCCGTAGCCCGTCGTCGACAGGGTCACGGTCGCGTAGTAGAAGCAGTCGAGGAGGTCGACCTGGTCGTTGGCGTTGTCGTGGTAGCCGCCGCGGTCCAGCCAGACGACCAGGACCGTCAGGAGCAGCACGAACAGCGCCATCAGCAGGCGTTTCCCGACCTGGCGCAGCGGTTTCTCGACCACACGCCTGGGGAGCTTGATCCGGCGCGCGGCGAGCTTCTCGTCCGCGCCCCGGGCCATGGCGTCGTCGCCGTGCAGTTTCACGTGAAACATCCCCCCGAGGCCCAGGGCAGGTCGAGGACCTCCACGTCCTGCCCGGAGCGCACACCGTGGGGCGGTACGACGGCCAGCGCGTCGGCGGCGGCCACTCCGCGGAGCATCGCCGGGCCGTTGTAGTGCAGCGGTACGGCGTGCTCGTCGGTCAGCAGCACCGGCACCAGCCGGGTGTCGTACGGGTGGCCGTGGACGTCGCCCTCGACGGACACCGTGTAGCGGGGCCGCTGGCGGCGGCCGGCGAGGGCCCGCAGCAGCGGCTCGGCGAGGGTCAGCAGCCCGGAGACCGCGGCCAGCGGATTGCCGGGCAGCCCGACCACGTGGCGGCCGTCCGTCCGGTCGCCCAGGCGGGCCAGCAGCATCGGATGGCCCGGCCGCACGGCGACCCCGTCGACGAGCAGTTCGGCCCCGGCGCGCTCCAGGACGGGGTGCACGTGGTCGACGGGGCCCGAGGCGGTGCCGCCGGTGGTGACGATCAGGTCCGCGGTGGACCCGGTGACCGCGGCGAGCAGGGCCTCGGCCCCGTCCGGGTCGTCGCCGAGCCGGCGCGTGGAGACGACCTCGGCACCGAGCCGGGTCAGCCACGGCCCGAGCATGGGGCTGAGGGCGTCCCGGATCAGGCCGTCGTGGGGAAGGCCCTCGGTGAGGAGCTCGTCGCCCAGCACCAGGACCTCGACCCGGGGGCGGGGCCGGGTGAGCAGTTCGTCGTACCCGGCGGCCGCGGCGAGGCCGAGGACGGCCGGGGTGACGAGGGAGCCGGCGGGCAGCAGCAGGTCGCCGGAGCGGCATTCCTGGCCGCGCGGGCGGATGTCCTGTCCGGTGCTGACGGGCCGGGCGGCGTAGAGCTGGGTGCCGGACTCGCGGGCGTGCTCGCTGCGGATGACGGCGCTGGTGTCGACGGGGATCCGGGCGCCGGTGGCGATCCGTACCGCCTCGCCGTCGGCGAGGGGGGCGGGCGGCTCCGCCCCGGCCAGGACCCCCTCGCCGGGGCGGATGCTCCAGGGGCCGGGCCCGGCGACGGCCCAGCCGTCCATGGCGGAGGTGTCGAAGGACGGCAGGTCGCCGAGGGCGTCGAGGGGGGCGGCCAGCACCTCGCCGTGCGCGTCCGCGAGGGCGACCCGGTGCGTGCGGGCCCGGACGCCCGTGCCCGCCCGGGCGGCGGTCTCCCGCGCGCGCTGCCAGGGGGCGGCGCGGTGGCCACCGCCGTCGGGGGTGCGGCTGACCAGTGCAAGGGCCTCGTCCAGGGCGCCGTCGGCGTCGGTACGGGTCATCCGGAGCCGTTCTCCTCGGGGTGTGGGGGCTGGGCCTCGGCGGCCCAGCGCAGGGCCAGTTCGGAGACCTTGCGGGAGGCTTCGGCCACGGCCCGGGCGGGGTCGGCGCCCGCGGCCTCCGCGCGCGCGGCCGCGTAGCCGACCAGGAAGGTCGTCAGCGGGGCGGCGGGCCGGGCGACGCCGTGGGCGGCGTCACGGGCGACGTCGAGCAGGGTGGTGATGTCGACGTCGACGTCGATGCCGAGTTCGTCCTTGGCGGCGGTGATCCATTGCTCCAGCACGCTTCCATGCTCCCTGATCCGGGCGCGGGCCGCCGCCAGGTCTTCCCAGGTGTCGCAGTCGAAGGAGGCGAGGGGGTCGGCCGCGGTGACGGCGGTCAGCCGCAGCTCGGCGGTGAGCGCGCGCAGCGGGAGTCCGCGGAGGTGGCCGTGTTCGGCGGCGAGCAGGGCCGCCTCGCGGCGCAGCGGTTCGGCGCGGTAGGCGGCGACCAGGGGCTGGTCGCGGCCCTCGGGGTCCCTCAGCAGGGCCCCGTCCCCCGGGCCGCGCGACGCGGCGGCGAGCAGGGTCCGGACGGTGTCCGGGTCCAGGAAGGGCAGGTCGGCGGAGAGTACGAGGACCAGCTCGGCGGTGGTGGCCCGCAGCCCGGCCTCCAGCGCGGCCACGGGGCCGCCGCCGGGCGGGTCCTCCAGAGCCCAGCGGACGGGGCGTGCGGTGGGCCTGCGGGTGCCGACCACGACGGTGGCGGTGGCGTCCGCGCAGGCGGTCAGGACGCGGTCGAGGAGGGGGCGGCCGCCGACGGGGAGGGCGGGCTTGTCGGCCCCGCCGAGGCGCCGGGCGGCGCCGCCGGCCAGGACGATGGCGTCGTAGGTCATGCCCTTGAGTATGGGGGTGGCGTGGGGGCCGGGCGGGGGTCCGCTTACCCGGGCCTTAATCGGGCCGGCCGGGGTCGGCGGTTCCGCTGCGCGGCCCCTCCCCGCCCCACCCTTCGCCCGTTCCCCGGGGCTGCGCCCCGGACCCCGCTCGGGGCTGCGCCCCGGACGGTGCCGCCCGGGGGCTGCGCCCCGGGGCGGTGCCGCCGGGGGCGGGAACGGTGACTGGGCCGGAACGGGGAGGCGTTCCTACCCCGTTGGGGGTGGTTACAGGTACGGGCCCGAGCGGATCGCGCCGTGGGGGCCGTCTTCGTCCTCGTCGTGCGGGGCGCCCGCCGGAAGGGCGCGCCGCATCTGCTCCAGCTGCGCCCGCGCCGCCATCTGCTGTGCGAACAGGGCCGTCTGGATCCCGTGGAAGAGGCCCTCCAGCCAGCCCACCAACTGCGCCTGCGCGATCCGCAGTTCCGCCTCGGAAGGGATCGCCTCCTCCGTGAAGGGGAGGGACAGGCGCTCCAGTTCCTCGACCAACTCCGGCGCGAGGCCGTCCTCAAGTTCCTTCACCGAGGCGGCGTGGATGTCCTTGAGCCGGACCCGGCTCGCCTCGTCGAGGGGTGCGGCGCGCACCTCTTCCAGGAGTTGTTTGATCATGCTGCCGATCCGCATGACCTTGGCAGGCTGTTCGACCATCTCCGTCACCGGGACCTCGCGCGACTCGTCATCGGCGCCGCCGACCGCCGTCCCGTCCTGTCCCACGATCAGGACGTGCGGGGGACTGTCCTGCGACCGTTCACTCCTCGGCATCTCCATGCCGTCATTCTCTCGCACACCGTCCTACTCACACGGTGTGCCCCCGTACGGGCGTGATCCACCCTGTACGGGGGCCGCAACCTCAGCCCGCCGCCCGGCGGGCCAGTGCGCCGTTCGAACGCGTGACGAGGGCCGCCAGGAGGGCCGCGCCGAGCGGGACCAGGACCAGCAGTCCGGCGATGGTGTCCCACGGCAGCGCGATCGGCACGTAGATGTCGGCGTCGCGCGCCGTGGCGTAGCCCAGCTCGATGCCGTGCTGCACCAGGCGGCGCTGTTCGTTCTCCTGGGTGAGCCGCAGTCCGACCGCGGGCAGGATGCCCGCCGCGGAGCCGAGCACCACGCCCATCAGGGCGACCACCCCGCACTGGAAGCCGCTGAGCGTCCGGCGCACCCGGGGGGCCGCGCCGACCGCGGCCAGCGTCTTCAGGTCGGCCTCGGAGTCCGCCTGGGCCAGGCCGGTCGCGATGCCGGCCGCGCCGATGGTGACCAGGCCCGCGAAGACGCTGAGCGCGAGGACGCCCACCGTGCTCTGCTCCTGGTAACCCGACTCGATCCTGACCTGGGCGTCGGCGCCCAACCGGTCGATGTCCCCGTCGAGCCGCTGCCGCTGTTCGCCGGTGGCCTTCCCGTCGAGGGTGAAGTACGAGCCGACGGGGGCGGTGGCGATGCCGGCGGCCTTGGCGGCGGCGGGCGGGACCACCAGGTGCACGCCCCAGGCGTTCGTTCCGGCCGGGGCCGTGTGGACCGTGAGCCGCTTGTCCTCGCCGGGCGGATCGGCGCGCTTTTCGAGGGCCGCGTCGGCCGCCGCCGGGTCGGTGACGATCCGCAGGGTGACCTTGCCGTCCTTGACGATGCGCGGGTCGAAGGCCACGGCCCGGCCGTCCTTCAGCGCCGCCACGGAGCCGGGGTCGGTGACCGCCAGCACGGACATCAGCTTCTCGTCGGCGACGACGGTCTCGGGGAGGTGGTTGAACTCCGGTATCGCACAGCGCGGGTCCTGCCGCAGCCGCTTGGCCTCGTCCGGGGGGAAGGAGGCGGGCCCGTGTTCGGCCTCGTTGAGCGGGCAGCGCTGTTCCTTCGGGGTGATGACCTCGACCCGGCCGCAGCCCGGTTCCGAGGAGCCCTGGGAGCAGCCCGGGTTGCCGACGACGAGCCGCTGCGCGTCGGCCCGTACGGCCAGCGGCAGGTCCTTCGCGAGGGTGTCGCGCAGGGCCGGTACGTCCTTGTGGCCGCGGTTGTCGCCGGCTATCAGGTAGCCGGACCCGGAGGGGAGTTCGGCGGTGTACTCGTGGCGGGCCTGGACGTCCTTGCTGTGCTGGTACGTGGAGACGGCCACGGTTCCGGCGACGGCGGCCAGGACGGCGGCCACGGCGGGTGCCGTACGCCCCCGGTTGCGGACGGCGTCGCGCAGGGCGAGCCGGGGTGACAGCGGCAGCATCCGGCCCAGCCGCCCGAAGAGCCCGACCAGCACCGGGGTGAGGGCGACGACGCCCAGCTCGGCGAGGGCGCTGCCGCCCGAGACGAAGGTGGGGCTGACCCGGTACTCGGCCCCGTAGAGGGCGATCGCGACGCCGGCGGCGATGGCGAGCAGGCCGATGACGGGCAGCACCCGGCCGGCCCGGCGGACGCCGCGGCGGCCGGTGAGGGAGGCGAGCACGGTCTGCCGGGAGGCGGTGACGGCGGGGGCGATCGCGGACAGCAGGCCGGTCAGCACCGCGAGCAGGGCGATCCCGAGGAGCTCCGCCGGGCGAACGCCGAAGCCGCCGAACCGGCTGCCGATCTGCTCTTCGAGCACCGGCCGCAGCCCGAGGGTCAGGGCCGTTCCGATCGCGGTGCCGGCGAGGGCGGCGACGGCGCCGATCACCAGGCCGCCGGAGAGGACGACGGCGCGGATGTGCCGGCGGTCGCCGCCGTTGGCGCCGACCAGGCCGAGCTGGCGGCGCGAGCGCCGGGCGCCGACCGCGAAGGCGGGTCCGGCGAGCAGGCAGATCTCCAGCATGGTCAGGGCCACGACGGTGGCCAGGACGGCCCGTTCGGTGACCTTGCCCCCGCCGCCGTCCTGGGTGTAGCGGTCCTTGGGCTCCTGCTTGAACAAGGGCACTTCGGAGTCGGCGGGCGGCCGCAGGGTCACGGCGCGGGAGTTGACCAGGGCGCCCTTGGCGTTGGCCGCCGTGACCGCGTTCCACGTGAAACCCTCGCCGCCGATGGAGACGAGGTAGGAGGTGTAGGTGTGGAGTCCGGTCCCGGAGTCGGCCCGCAGGGCCCGGTCCAGCGGGGTGAACAAGGTCCCGGGGAGGGCCAGGAGTTCGGCGCGCCGCAGCTCGGACGGGAGCTCGTAGGCGCCCACGATGCGGTAGGAGGAGGGGGAGCCGCGCGGGGTGGCCGCGGAGCCGACGTGCAGCCCGGACTCCTTCAGGAAGCTGTTGGTGGCGATGACCTCGCCGGGCCCCTGCGGCAGCCGGCCGCGGTCGAGCGTGATCAGGCCGCGGGTCAGCGGGTTGTGCACGTCCAGTTCGCGTAGTTCGGTCATGAGCAGCCCGTGGACGGTGTGCACCTTGATGCTGCCCTTGCCGTCCTCGGCGACCTGGGCGCCGGCCGGGATCGCGGCCTTCAGCGAGGACTGCTTCTTCTCCGGGTCGGGCCGGTACTTGTCGTAGCCGCCGACGGGGGCGTAGCGCTCGCCGTCGGGGTGCTGGAGGATCGGGCCGTCGAGGCCGGTCTCGGAGAACCGGGCGTCGGCGGCGCCGATCTGACGGGTCAGCCGCTGCTCGGTGGTGAGCTCGGAGCTGCGCAGGGTGAGGTCGGCGGCGCTCACCCCGACGATCGGCAGGGCGATCATCGAGAGGACCAGGACGCTGCGGCCCTTGGCGCGCCAGGCGTCGCGGCGGGCGATGCGCAGGGCCGCGACCCAGGGGTGGTACCAGGATCCGAACAGGGAACTCACAGGCCGGCCGCCCGCCCGGAGAGCAGCGAGTCGGCCCGGCTGCGCAGGGTTTCGTCGACGACGCTGCCGTCGCGCAGGAAGACGACCCGGTCGGCCCAGGCGGCGAACCGGGGTTCGTGGGTGACAAGGATGCCGGCGGCGCCCGCGTCGCAGCGGGAGCGCAGCAGGGCGAGGACGGATTCGCCAGTCTCGGAGTCGAGGGCGCCGGTGGGTTCGTCGGCGAGGACCAGCCGGCGGTTGCCGACCAGGGCGCGGGCGAGGGCGACGCGCTGCTGCTGGCCGCCGGACATCTCGTCGGGGAAGCGGTCGGCGAGGGGACGCAGGTTGATCTCGTCCAGGGAGGCGAGGGCGGCGGCGCGGGCCTTGCGGGCGGAGGTGCCGTCGAGTTCGAGGGGCAGGGCCACGTTCTCGGCGGCGGTGAGGGCCGGGATGAGGTTGTAGTCCTGGAAGACGTAGCCGATGCTGCGGCGGCGCAGGGCGGCGAGCTGTCGGCGTCCCGCGGTGGTGATGTCCATGCCTTCGACGATCACGTGGCCGCTGGTGGGGGTGTCGAGTCCGCCCGCGAGGGTGAGCAGGGTGGACTTCCCGGAGCCGGAGGGGCCCATGACGGCGACGAGTTCTCCGGCGTGGACGCTCAGGTCGATCCCGCGCAGGGCGTGCACCTCGGTGGCGCCGCTGCCGTGGGTGCGGACGAGCCGGTCGAGCCGGAGCACGGGCTGGGAGGCGGACCGGGGCGCGGAGTGGCCCCCGGTCCGGGGTATGGCATGGGAACGGTGCTGGTCAGGCATGAAAGATCCCCCTGGGAGGGTGTGGTTCAGCCGCGCCGGGTACGGGCGCTGCGGGACCGGACGGCGGTGGTGTCTGCGGCGGGGCCGGTGGCCGGGGGCGCCGCGGGGGCGGCCGGCGGTGCGGGCTCGGCGGCGGCGCGGGCGGCCAGCCGGACCAGCCGGGACTCGGAGTGGTCGAGCCAGCGGGCCTCGGCCTCGGTCTGGAAGATGAGCTGTTCCAGCACCAGCAGCCAGGCCAGGTCGTCGCGTTCGTCGGCGCGGCCGCCCTCGATGGCGGTGATGGCCTGGGCCTTGAGCCGCGTGTAGTCCTGCATCGCCTGGATGGTGGCGTGCCGCTGGGACTGGATGACGGCGCGGATGTCCACGCCGGGGGCGCCGACGGCCATGGCGAGCTTGATGGAGAGCTCGTCTCGGGGCGGGTTGGTGCGGTCGACGGGGCGCTCGTACCACTCGCGGAGTTCGCTGCGGCCGGTGTCGGTGATGGCGTAGAGGGTGTGCCCGGCGGCGTCCTCACCGCCGGGGGCGACGAGTCCGTCGCGCTCCAGGCGGCTGAGGGTCGTGTACACCTGCCCGACGTTGAGCGGCCAGGTGGAGCCGGTGCGGGATTCGAATTCGGAACGCAGCTGGGACCCGTAGCGGGGCCCCCGTTCCAGCAGGGCGAGAAGCCCGTGACGGATCGACATACTGAGTATGTATACCGCTACATACTCAGTATGTATACCCGGTATGGCGTGTCGGGGGCCCCGGACGCGGGGCTAGCGCCCCTGGCGCAGCCGCACGCCCATGTACCCCAGGCCCAGTCCCATCAGGGCCAGTCCGGTGCCGAGCGGCAGCATGTGCGCGGCCAGGTCGGCGGCCCGTCCGTTGGCCTCCGTGCCGATCGCGGCGGACGCGGAGGGGTGGCCCGGGCCGGGGCTGCGGGGGGAGGTCCGGGGAGGGGTCTGGGGGGAGGTCCGGGAAGGGTTCCGGGCGGGGTCCGGGGTGGCGCCGGGCGGCAGGTGCGGGGAGGCCGGGGGCTCCGGGCGCTGGGGTCTCGGGCGGGCCGGGTGCGCCGCGTGGGGGGCTGCGGCGAACTCGGCGGCGGGGGGTTCCGTGGCGGGCCGCCCGGGGTGCTCCCGGCCGACGCCCGCCGCACTGCCGGCGAGCTCCTCGTACGCCTCTTCCGGTACTTCGGCCACCGCGGCGGCGGCCTTCGCCGCGGCGGTGGCGGCCGCGCGCGCGGCCGCCACCGCCGCCGGGGCCAGGGCGGGGGGCGGCGGTCCCGCGGGCGCGGCGGCCAGCAGGGCGACGCCGGCCAGTACGGCCCCGGCGGTCCAGCGCGGCGCGCGCGGGCGTCGAGTCACGGGGAGCCCCTCCCCTTCCGTGCGGCCGGGACGCGGGGACGCCGGGGCGGCGGGACCGAGGCGTCGGGATCGAGGCGTCGGAATGACGTCCTCAGATTTACATAGTGGGGCAAAACCGGCATCCCGGGCCGTCCATGAGGGTGGCCCGGGGGTGGAGGTCAGTCCTTCGGCGGTGCCCCGACGGCGGCCCTACCGCGAGGGATTGGCCAGCGAGGCGGATCCGCACAGCTGCCGGTAGCCGCGGTCGTCGAAGGCGGCGGCCTCCACGCCGACGCGGGAGATGCCCCGGGCGTCGTCCAGCGAGGTGGTCCAGCTCTGGCTGCTGCCCGAACCGTTGGAGTTCAGGCGCCACGGCCAGTACCGGGTGTGCCCGGCGCCGTCGAGCGTGTAGAGGCGCACGCCCGCGATCCGGGAGTCGTCGGCGGTGTCGACGGCGGTCAGCCGCAGCTCGCGCAGGGCGCCCCGGCCGGCCCAGGTCCAGGTGGCACTGCCGTATGCCCCCGGGGAGGAGCAGTCGGAGGTAACGGAAGCGGCGGCGGACGCGGGGGCGGCGAGCAGGGCGGCGACGGCGGTGGCCACGGCCGAGACGGTCAGCGAACGGGAGACGGTGCGCAAGGGTTCCTCCATCGTGTGGTGGAGGAACCCTCCCGTGGACGCGTCACCGGCGCACCGAGGCGCACCGGCGCACCGAGGCGCACCGGCGCACCGAGGCGCACGACCGCTTCCCGAGGCGCACGACCGCTCCGGGAAGCCGACCGGCCGGTGCGCTCCGGGGTTCTACTGCGGGTCGCCGGTGGAGACGACCAGGGTGAACTCCGTGCCCTCCTTGGCGACGTCCGTGCCCGCCGCCGGCAGCTGCTCCAGGACGGTGTCCTGGCCGTAGACCGCCTCGTCGCGGTCCTGGAGGGTGAACCTCCAGCCCGCGGCCTGGATGCACTCCTTCACCGAGCGCAGGTTCTTGTAACGGAAGTCCGGCGCCACGACCTTCGAGGCGTCCTTGTAGGACTTCGTGGGGCTCTTGCACTTCTCCAGGTCGATCGTGCGCGAGGTGTCCGGCCCCTTGTGGCCCGCCACCGCGGGGGCGGACGCCGACTTCGACGAATCCGGAGCGGCCGTGCCGCCGTTGTCGCCCTCGTCGCCGCCCATGTTCCACACCGCGATCAGGCCGCCGATGGCCAGCAGGGCCACCGCGATCGCCCCGACCACCACCGGCGTGTTCCGCTTCCCGCCGCCCGAGGAGGAGGCAGAAGGGGCCGGGGAGATGGTGAACGGCGGTGGGGTCTGCGGCGCGTACTGCTGCTGCGGGGCCGGCGTCGGCGCCGCGGTGTGCGGGTACGCGTAGCCGCCCTGCGCGTGCTGCTGCGGCGGGGGCGTCGGCGCGTACGGGGACGGCGGCGGGGTCTGCGCGCCCGGGTACGGCTGCTGGAGCGACTGCGCCGGCGGCGCCTGGAACCCGGAGTCCACCGGCGGGAACACGGCCGAGCCGACGCCCGCCCCGCTGCCGCCCGGGGCGGCGCCCGGGACGATGACCGGAGCCCCGGTCTGACCGGCCGACAGGACCCGCGAGATCTCGTCCCGCATGGCCGAGGCCGTCGGGAAGCGCTCGTTCGGGTTCTTCTTCAGGGCCCGCGCCACCAGGGCGTCCATGGCCGGGGTGATCGACCGGTTGATGCTCGACGGAGCGACCGGCTCCTCCTGGACGTGCGCGTACGCGATCGCCAGCGGGGAGTCCGCCTCGAACGGGATCCGGCCCGTCAGCAGCTGGAACAGCATGATGCCGACCGAATACAGGTCGGACCGGGCGTCCACGCCACGGCCCAGCGCCTGCTCCGGCGAGAGGTACTGCGGGGTGCCGACGACCATGCCGGTCTGGGTCATCGAGGTGACCCCCGACTGCATGGCCCGCGCGATGCCGAAGTCCATGACCTTGACCACGCCGCGCTTGGTCATCATCACGTTGCCGGGCTTGATGTCGCGGTGGACCAGGCCCATCTCGTGGCTGGTCTCCAGCGCGGCCAGCACGTCGGCCGTCACCTTCAGCGCCTTGTCGGCCGGCATCGCCCCGTACTGGCGGACGTCCGCGTCGAGGACGGAGCCGAGCGGCTGCCCCTCCACGTACTCCATGACGATGTACGGCATGACCGTGCCGTCGGCGCCGGAGGAGCCGAACGTCACCTCGCCCTCGCCGGTGTCGAAGACCGAGACGATATTGGTGTGCGACAGTTTCGCAACAGCCTGCGCCTCACGCCGGAACCGCTCGCGGAAGGACGCTTCGCGGCCGAGTTCGCTGTGCAGGGTCTTGATGGCGACCTGGCGGTCGAGCGCGGAGTCGTACGCGAGGTAGACCGAGGCCATGCCTCCCTCGCCCAGCAAATCCCTTAGCTGGTAACGGCCACCGGCCAGGGAGCCGCCTGCGTACCGGCCCTGTGTGGCGTCCTGGCTCATGACTGTTGCTTCCCCTCGGGCTGTGTCCCTACGCGTCTGGCTGAGCGCATGTCGCGCCCAGTCTGCCGGAGGGCAAGCACACGTCAAGCCGGTGCCCGCTGCGTGACCATGGGGCCACAGGGTGTCTGTGTCCGAACGGTGACCGGTTCGGAGGCTGTAGCGTTCATCGGAGCACCCGATGAGGACCCACCGCTAGAGCGGACGAGAGAGACGACGGCGAGGACTGATGGCACCCGAACCCGAGGGAAACGGCGCCGGGATGGCCGACGGTCCTGAGCACTGGGGCGCCGGCGGCCTGGTGGGCGACGGACGTTACCGTCTCACCCACCGGCTGGGCCGCGGCGGCATGGCGGAGGTCTTCGCCGCCGAGGACGTGCGGCTGGGCCGCACCGTGGCCGTGAAGCTGCTGCGCGCGGACCTCGCCGAGGACCCGGTCTCCAAGGCCCGCTTCACGCGTGAGGCACAGTCGGTCGCCGGGCTGAACCACCACGCGGTGGTCGCCGTGTACGACTCGGGCGAGGACCAGGTCGGCCCGAACGTCGTCCCCTACATCGTGATGGAGCTGGTCGAGGGCCGCACCATCCGGGACCTGCTGATCAGCGCCGAGGCCCCCGGGCCCGAGCAGGCGCTCATCATCGTCTCGGGCGTGCTGGAGGCGCTGGCCTACTCGCACCAGCACGGCATCGTGCACCGCGACATCAAGCCCGCCAACGTCATCATCACCCACACCGGCGCGGTGAAGGTGATGGACTTCGGCATCGCCCGCGCCCTGCACGGCGCGCAGTCGACGATGACCCAGACCGGCATGGTCATGGGAACCCCGCAGTACCTGTCGCCGGAACAGGCCCTCGGCAAGGCCGTGGACCACCGCAGCGACCTGTACGCGACCGGCTGCCTGCTCTACGAACTCCTCGCGCTGCGGCCCCCCTTCACCGGTGAGACCCCGCTGTCGGTGGTCTACCAGCACGTCCAGGACGCGCCGGTCCCGCCGTCGCAGCTGCCCGAGGGCCACTCGATCCCGCAGGAACTCGACGGCCTGGTCATGCGGTCGCTGGCCAAGGACCCCGACGACCGCTTCCAGAGCGCCGAGGAGATGCGCGGGCTCGTCCAGTACGCGCTCCAGATGCTCCAGGACCAGGGACCGAACACCGGCACCTGGAACACCGGCCCCGTCACCATGTCGCTCCCGCACGGCCAGCCGGGCGGCGCGGCCACCACGGCCATGCCCGCGGGCGGCAACGGCGGCCCGCGCCCGCAGTACAACGCGCACGCCACGACCTCGCAGTTCCAGCAGCCGATGGTGCCCCCGCTCAACCCCGACGACGGCACCGCCTTCCCCGGCGGCGGCGGTCACGGCGGTCCGGGCAACGGCCACGGCGGGTACGGCGGCGGCTACGACGGCGGTTACGACGGCCGTCGCAGCGGCAAGTGGAAGGTGTGGGTGTTCGCGCTGCTCGCGGTCCTCGCCATCGCCGGCGGTGTCGCGTACGCGGTGAAGAACGGCGTGGCCGGCGGCGGTGGCGGTGGCGGCGGGAAGCCGGGCACCAGCCAGAGCTCCCCGGGCACCACCCAGAGCAGCCCGAACTCGACGCCGGACACCCCGTCGAACCCGCCGAGCACCGACTCCGGCGGCTCGCGCGAGGAGACGTTCACGCCGACGCCGACGCGCACCAAGTACACGCCGACGACCAGCCCGACGGCGTCCACCGCCACCACCCCGCCGCCGGACACGAAGTCCCCGACGACGCCGCAGACGACGCCGCCGACCAAGCCGCCGACCACGCCGCCGACCAAGCCGCCGGCCTCCGGCGGTGGTGAGAACCCGGTCAGCGAGCCGTAGCAGCGGGGCGTACGGACGTACGAGAAGGGCCCGGCGGAATTCATTCCGCCGGGCCCTTCTTCATGAATGCGCTGATCAGAGCACGTGCTGGTACTGCCGGTCCAGATTCCCCGCAAGCGTGTGCACGGTGACGAGCTGGGGTTCGATTCTCATGTAGACCGGGTCGAACACCGCGCCGTCCACGAAATGCGGACCCGGCCCGAATAGTTCCAGTTCCGCCGTGGTCGGTTCGACGATCCGCGCGGTCCCGGTGAACTGCACCGACCACAGGTGCGGGTCACGGGAATTGAAGTTGTCCGCCCCGTACGAGACGACACTGCCGTTGCACGCGTGGTGGTGGCCGAAACCGGCGTGCATCCTCAGCACGACCTCGCCGTCCACCGCGATGTGGCGGGCCAGGGCGAGGAAGGGCAGCGCGCGCATGCTGGTGGCGACCCGCCCGTAGGGCACGCGGCGCAGCAGTTCGATGGCGTGGAGTTCCTCCGGTGACATGGGGACCACTCTCCGGCACCGACGGTACGCCGGGGAAGGGGATCCGGCCCCGATGATCGGGGACGTTGGTCCCGAATGACACGGCCCGCACCGTGGCACACGGGCACACCGGCGCGCCGGCGGCTCGAAGGGCGGTAGGGCCGGGCCGGAGGTCCGCCGGAGCCTAGCGCTTCTCGGCCTGGAGGCGCGCCACGTACGCGGCGGCCTGGGAACGGCGCTCCATGCCCAGCTTCGACAGCAGGCTGGAGACGTAGTTCTTGATGGTCTTCTCCGCGAGGTGCAGCCGCTCCCCGATGACGCGGTTCGTCAGGCCCTCGCCGATCAGGTCGAGGATCTTGCGCTCCTGCTCGGTGAGGTTCGACAGGCGGTCGTCGCCCTTGCCGTTCTTGCCGTCGCGCAGCCGCTCCAGCACCCGCGCGGTCGCGACCGGGTCCAGCAGCGACTTGCCGGCCGCCACGTCCCGTACGGCGCTGAGCAGCTCGTTCCCCCGGATGGCCTTCAGGACGTAACCCGAGGCACCGGCCATGATCGCGTCGAAGAGGGCCTCGTCATCGGCGAACGAGGTCAGCATCAGGCACTTGATGTCCTCGTTCTGGGAGCGCACCTCGGGGCAGACCTCGACGCCGCTGCCGTCCGGGAGCCGGACATCGAGCACGGCCACGTCGGGGCGGGTCGCCGGGATGCGCACCAGCGCGTCCGCCGCCGTACCGGCCTCGCCGACGATCTCGATGTCGTCTTCTACCGACAAGAGCTCATGAACGCCCCGACGTACCACTTCGTGGTCGTCCAGGAGGAATACCTTGATTTTTCCGTCTTCGCGCACAAAGTCATCTTCACACACTCACCCCTTCCCTGCCGGAGTTACCCGGGATAACGTGCCGTTGTTCCGGCCCCCTGCAAGGCTGTGACCAGTCGTTGTTCCCGCAGCCGCCGATTTACTTGGATATCCAAGCAAAATCGCAGGTCAAGTGGGGTTTCGCAGTTATGCGACGCACTGGGTAACGTGCATTGCGCAGGGCACTCGCCGGGGCACCTGTCACGCCTGAATCCCGTACGTGCCGTGCACCCACCCCGTGCGCGGGTACGGATACAGGTGAGCCGCACTGGTCCCCGGAGAACCCGGGTGCCGGACCGACGGAGGAGCACACGTGACCGTGGAGAGCACTGCCGCGCGCAAGCCGCGACGCAGCAGCGGCACCAAGCGGGCGGCAGGCGCGGCGAGCGCCCGCAAGACCGCCGCTGCCACCGCACAGCCGCACGACGCCGAACCTCAGCTCGTACAGCTGCTGACGCCCGAAGGTGAACGGGTCGACGCCGGGGACCACCCCGACGTCGCGGAGTTCGCGCACTTCGTCGCGGACATCACCACCGAGGACCTGCGCGGGCTCTACCGCGACATGGTCCTGACCCGCCGCTTCGACGGTGAGGCGACCGCTCTCCAGCGCCAGGGCGAGCTGGGCCTGTGGGCCTCGCTGCTCGGCCAGGAGGCCGCGCAGATCGGCTCCGGCCGGGCCCTGCGCGACGACGACTACGTCTTCCCGACCTACCGCGAGCACGGTGTGGCCTGGTGTCGCGGGGTCGACCCGACGAACCTGCTCGGCATGTTCCGCGGCGTGAACCACGGTGGCTGGGACCCGACCACCAACAACTTCCACCTGTACACGATCGTGATCGGCTCGCAGACGCTGCACGCCACCGGCTACGCCATGGGCGTGGCCAAGGACGGCGCCGACTCCGCGGTCATCGCGTACTTCGGCGACGGCGCGTCCAGCCAGGGCGACGTCATGGAGGCGTTCAACTTCGCCGCCGTGTACAACTCGCCCGTCGTGTTCTTCTGCCAGAACAACCAGTGGGCGATCTCCGAGCCGACCGAGCGCCAGATGCGCGTGCCGCTCTACCAGCGCGCACAGGGCTTCGGCTTCCCCGGCATCCGCGTCGACGGCAACGACGTCCTCGCCTGCCTCGCGGTCACCCGCTGGGCCCTGGACCGGGCCCGCCGGGGCGAGGGCCCGACCCTGGTCGAGGCGTTCACGTACCGCATGGGCGCGCACACCACCTCCGACGACCCGACCAAGTACCGGCGGGACGAGGAGACGGCGGCCTGGGAGGCCAAGGACCCGATCCTGCGCCTGAAGGCCCACCTGCTCGCCTCCGGCGGCGCCGACGAGGCCTTCTTCGCGGAGCTGGAGGCCGAGAGCGAGACGCTCGGCAAGCGCGTCCGCGAGGTCGTGCGCTCCATGCCCGACCCCGACACCATGGCGATCTTCGAGAACGTCTACGCGGACGGGCACGCGCTCGTCGACGAGGAGCGCGCGCAGTTCGCCGCCTACCTCGCGTCCTTCGAGGGTGGGGAGTGACCACCATGGCCATCGAGAAGATGTCGATCGCGAAGGCGCTCAACGAGTCGCTGCGCAAAGCCATGGAGACGGACCCCAAGGTCCTGATCATGGGCGAGGACGTCGGCAAGCTGGGCGGTGTCTTCCGCATCACCGACGGACTCCAGAAGGACTTCGGCGAGGAGCGGGTCATCGACACCCCGCTCGCCGAGTCGGGCATCGTCGGCACCGCCATCGGCCTGGCCCTGCGGGGGTACCGGCCGGTCGTCGAGATCCAGTTCGACGGTTTCGTCTTCCCCGCGTACGACCAGATCGTCACGCAGCTCGCGAAGATGCACGCACGCGCCCTCGGCAAGATCAAGCTGCCGGTCGTCATCCGCATCCCCTACGCGGGCGGCATCGGCGCGGTCGAGCACCACAGCGAGTCCCCGGAGGCGCTCTTCGCGCACGTCCCGGGCCTGAAGGTGGTCTCGCCCTCCAACGCCAGCGACGCCTACTGGATGCTCCAGCAGGCGATCCTCAGCGACGACCCGGTGATCTTCTTCGAGCCGAAGCGGCGCTACTGGGACAAGGGCGAGGTCGACGTCGACGCCATCCCCGGCGAGCTGCACAAGGCGCGCGTCACCCGCTCCGGCACCGACCTGACCCTGGCGGCCTACGGCCCCATGGTGAAGGTCTGCATGGAGGCGGCGGCCGCGGCGGCCGAGGAGGGCAAGTCGGTGGAGGTCGTCGACCTGCGCTCGATGTCCCCCGTCGACTTCGACGGGCTGCAGGCCTCGGTGGAGCGCACCCGCCGGCTCGTGGTCGTCCACGAGGCGCCGGTGTTCCTGGGCGTGGGCGCGGAGATCGCCGCCCGCATCACGGAGCGGTGCTTCTACCACCTGGAGGCCCCCGTGCTGCGCGTGGGCGGGTTCCACGCCCCGTACCCGCCGGCCCGCCTGGAGGACGAGTACCTGCCGGGCCTGGACAGGGTGCTCGACGCCGTCGACCGCTCGCTGGCGTACTGAGGAGAGCCCCGCCATGACGATCCGCGAATTCAAGATGCCCGACGTGGGCGAGGGCCTGACCGAGGCCGAGATCCTCAAGTGGTACGTCCAGCCGGGTGACACCGTCACCGACGGGCAGGTCGTCTGCGAGGTCGAGACCGCGAAGGCGGCCGTGGAGCTGCCGATCCCCTTCGACGGGGTGGTGCACGCCCTGCTCTTCGAGGAGGGCGTGACGGTCGACGTCGGCCAGGTGATCATCTCGGTCGAGACGGCTCCGGGTGCGGGCGACGCGGCGGAGACCGCCGTGGCCGCCCCGGCCGAGGCGGCTCCGGCCGCCGCCGTCGCGGTCGCCGCCGAGGAGGAGCCGGCCGCCGAGGGGCGCCAGCCGGTCCTGGTCGGCTACGGGGTCTCCACGGCCTCCACCAAGCGCCGCCCCCGCAAGGCCGCCGCGGGCACGCCCGCGGCCAACGGCACCGGCGCCCCGGCGCCCGCCGTGGCCGCGCGGAACGGCAGCGCGGCCCCGGCCGCCGCGGCCGCCCCCGTGGCTCCTGCCGCTCCGGCCGTCGCCGTCCCGGCGCAGCCGGACGGGGAGCGCCCGCTGGCCAAGCCGCCGGTGCGCAAGCTCGCCAAGGACCTCGGCATCGACCTGGCCTCGGTGGTCCCCACCGGTGACGGCGGGATCGTGACCCGCGAGGACGTGCACGCCGCCGCCGCGGCCGCGATCGCCCCGGCGCCCGCGGTCGTCGTCCCGGCTCCGGCCGCCGCCGAGGCGCCCGTGCCCGTACCCGTACCGCAGGCCGTGGAGGCCTCGGCGCGGGAGACCCGGATCCCGGTCAAGGGCGTCCGCAAGGTCACGGCCCAGGCGATGGTCAACTCCGCGTTCACCGCGCCGCACGTCACCGAGTTCATCACGCTCGACGTGACCCGGACGATGAAGCTGGTCCAGGAGCTCAAGGAGGACCCGGACCTCCAGGGTCTGCGGATCAACCCGCTGCTCCTGATCGCGAAGGCCGTGCTCGTCGCGATCCGCCGCAACCCGGACGTCAACGCGTCCTGGGACGAGGCGGCCCAGGAGATCGTGCTCAAGCACTACGTCAACCTGGGCATCGCGGCGGCCACCCCGCGCGGGCTGATCGTCCCGAACATCAAGGACGCGCACGCCAAGACCCTCGGCGAGCTGTCGACGGCCCTGTCCGAGCTGGTCGCCACGGCCCGCGACGGCAAGACCTCCCCGGCCGACATGCAGAACGGCACCATCACCATCACCAACGTGGGCGTCTTCGGCGTCGACACCGGTACGCCCATCCTGAACCCGGGCGAGTCCGCGATCCTGGCGGTCGGCGCGATCAAGCTCCAGCCGTGGGTCCACAAGGGCAAGGTGAAGGCGCGTCAGGTCACCACCCTGGCGCTGTCGTTCGACCACCGTCTGATCGACGGCGAGCTCGGGTCCCGCTTCCTGGCCGACATCGCGGCCGTCCTGGAGCACCCGCGCCGGCTGATCACCTGGTCGTAGCGGTTTCGCGGCACGCCTTCCGAGGGGCCGGTCCGGCGCACGCACGTGCGCGGGACCGGCCCCTCGCATTCCGCTTCAGCACCGGCGAAATGCCTGGTCAGCGGGGTCGGGGCGTGTGATCATCGCCGGGTGATCCTTCGCGCTGCCACCGCAGACCCCACCGCCCTGGACCGTGCCGTCGCCTACCCGGCCGACGGCCCCGTCGCCGCCCTGACCGCGGAGCGGATCCGCCAGGAGCTCGCCTCGGACCGGATCCGCCCCGAGTGGATCTGGTCCGCCGAGGACGAGGACGGGGAGCTGCTCGCCCGCGCCCTGTGGTGGGGGCGCGCCGACAGCGAGCGGCCCGTCGCGCTCGACTGCCTCCAGGTCCGCGAGGGCGTGGCCGACCCGGCCGGCCTCGCCGCGGACCTCCTGGCGGCCGGCCACGCGGCCTTCGGCAAGGCCCCCGGCTACAACATCTCACTGCCCCGCGCCTGGCGGTCCGACCCGGCGCTCGCCGCGGCGGTCGCCTGGCGGCGGGAGGCCGCGCGGCGGGCCGGTCTGACGCAGGAGGTCGAGCGCCTGCGCTACGAGTGGACCCCGGCCGCCGGAACTGCCGACCCCACCGGGCGCCTCGTCTTCCGCGAGGGCACCGACGAGGAGTTCCTCGACGTCTTCGCCCGGCTCTCCCGGGGCAGCCTCGACGTGAACACCCGCCAAGAACTGGCCGTGATGACGGAGGAGGAGTTCGCCAAGGACGACTTCGCCTTCTACCTCGACTGTCCCGGCGAGCGCTCCTGGTGGCGCCTGGCCCACCTCCCCGACGGCACCCTCGCCGGGATGGCGATCCCCTCCGCGACCCCCTACCACCGCAACGTCGGCTACCTCGGCGTCGTCCCGGAGCAGCGCGGCAAGGGCCTGATCGACGAGGTCCTCGGCGAGATCACCCGCTTCCACGCCGCCGCGGGCGCCGGGCGGATCACCGCGACCACCGACACCGTCAACGTCCCGATGGCCGCCGCCTTCGACCGGGCCGGCTACGAGGTCACCGAGATCCGCCTCGTCCTGGAGCCGCCGCCGGAGGCGTGACGCGGTAACCTCCCGCCCCAGGAAGGGGGTCGGGGTGCCCATCACCGAGTTGCAGGTGTACTCCGTCGAGGAGGCCGACGTCACCGGCGGCGTGTGCCTCGTGCGGTGCCTCGGCGGGGTCGCCCGGTCCGGGCAGGTCTACGCCGCCGGGCCGTCACGGCTCGGGCTGCGCCGCATAGAGCGCCACGGCCGCCCGGCCGACTCCTTCGCCGCCGGGCACACGGCGCGGATCCGCCTGGCGGGGGCCGGGGTCGCGCTGATCGGCCGGGGCCAGGTGCTGACCTCCGTACCGCCCGACGGGCACGCCCTCGCGGAGCTGGAGGCCTGGCTGGCCACCGGGCCGCCGCTGGGGGACGAGCCCCCGCCGCGGACCCTGCGCGGCCTCGCGGTGGGCGGGATGCAGGACGACACCCTGCCGGACGCGGTGCGGCTGCGCTGGGGCCGGCTGGCGGTGGCGGCGGCGTACCGCTGCGCGCGGGCCGAGGGCGCCCCGGACCTGGTGCGGGGGATCGACCTGGCCTTCGTACGGAGCTACCTGATCCGGGAGTTCGGGCCCGGACGGGGCGGGGACCCGGCCGCGCTGTGCCGGGAGGCGCTCGCGCTGCTCGACCTCTCGCCTCGGGAGGCGGCGGGGCAGGCCGCCGTCTGGCGCGACCTGCCCCGGGCGCGGATCCTGCACCTGCGCCGGATCAAGAACCTGCTGGCCCTCACGGACGCGGTTCGGCCGCACCTCGCGCAGGACGACCCGCTGCGCGCGGCCCTGGACGCCTGGGCGGCGGTACGGCCCGCGCTGCCTTAGACCCTGTCGTCAAAGTGGCGCCCGGCCCGCGGCGCCGGGGCCCGGCCGGGGCCCGGGCTCAGGCCTTGGTGGCGTTGCCGAGGACCTTGGTCGGGGTGAGGCGCAGGACCACCCGTACCGCGCCGTCCCCGGCGTCCCCGTACTCCTTGCCGGCACCGGGGCCGAGGTACTCCTCGGCGATGCGGACGGCGACCGTGCGGCCGGTGTCCTCGGTGACGGTCACGGTGCCGCGGATCTCCGCGTAGAGGTACGGGTTGGCCAGGTCGAAGACGGTCAGGCCGACCCGCCCGTCGCGGGCCACGTTGCGCTCCTTGCGCCGGCCCCGCTCGGTGGAGATCAGGACGTCGTCCCCGTCCCGGGTCACCCAGACCACCGAACTCTGCGGACTGCCGTCGGGGTCGATGGTGGAGAGCACCGCCGGGTGCGGGGAGTCGAGGAGCCGTCGCACGGTGTCGTTCAGCGCAATCGTCATGCGCGGGAGCCTAGTTGGCCCCCGGGCGGCGAGGGGGCGGCTCGGTGCGGGGCGCGGGGACTACCCGAAGTCGGTCAGCGCCAGGGGATGTTGAGCCAGGGGCTGGCCGGGTCGGTGGTCAGCGTCAGGTGGGTGGCGAGGGAGGAGGTGTACCAGTCCCCGAACTCCTCCTCGTCGAAGTGCAGGCACCGGCCGAGGCAGTACCCGGCGGAGAAGTCCGCCCAGGAGCGGTAGGCCCCGCGGGCCGCCTCCCCGGCGCGGAGCACGCCCCGCTCTGCGTCCTCCAGGGTGCCGTAGCGGGTGGCGACGCCCCAGCGGGCCATCTGGGAGGCCCGGCCGTGGTCCCAGCCCTCCACGGAACGCACCCAGCCGTCCGGCGGGAGCAGCCCGTCGGCCCGGAAGCGCTGCTCGTAGCGGGCGATCCGGCCGATGAGCCGGCGCACCCCGGCGATCTCGCCCTCGACCTCGGCGGCGGGGCGCGGCTCGACGACGGTGACCCCGTCGGGGGTGAGCCGCGGCTCGGCGGAGCGTTCGGCGCCCCGGCGCAGGCTGGTCTCGGCGGCGTGCCGCCAGTGCTCCACGTCCACGGGCCCGGCGAAGTCGGAGGCCAGGACCCGGCGCACGCGCAGCGCGTATTCCCAGACGGGGCTGACGGCCTCGGCGTTCTGCAGCTGCCGCAGGGCCTCCAGCCAGCCCGCGCCGTCGGTGACCCCCCACCACTTGCGCATCCGCTCGCGCTCGCGGGTGTAGCCGTTGCCGTGCTGGGCGAGGGCGTTCCAGAACTCCCCGTTGGAGACGGCGAGGTGCGCACCGACGGCCAGCCCGTGCGCGACCGGTCCGTGCAGCGGCCCGCCGGTGTGCAGGGCGTGCACGGCGCCTTCGGGCAGGCCCCAGGAGGTGGCCGCGTCCCAGTGGGCGCGCCAGCGGGCGCGGTCCTCGGGGCGGGTGGTGAGGTAGGCCTCGGCGGGGCAGCCGGGGTTCACGGCGAGGTAGGCGGGGTCCCGGTCGTCCCAGGCGTTCGCGAACCAGGCGAGGCTCTGGCGCAGGTACACGGTGTGCGCGTCGGGGGCGGGCAGCATGCCCCGGGTGTAGACGGCCAGGCTCGCCCCGCCGGGGGAGGGGTGGAACCGGGCCTGGCGCGGATCGGCGTCGACGGCGGCGCGGTGCTGGGGGAGGAACAGCTCGGCGCGGGCGAGGGCGTCCAGGAAGGCCGGCCAGTCCCCGCGGGACTTGGCCTCGTACAGCTCTCTCTCGATCGCGCTCGGCGCCGTCCAGCCATCCATACGACCCGACTTTATACGGGGACCCCCGGGGGCTCCCGGGGCGGTCGTGCCAGGCTTCGGGCATGAACACCTCACCCGACTCGGCCTCGGCCGTCACCGTGTACTGGCGGCCCGGCTGCGTCTTCTGCATCAAGCTCTGGTTCAAGCTCCGGCTGACCGGGACCCGCTACCGGCCGGTGAACATCTGGCGCGACCCGGAGGCCGCCGCCTTCGTCCGCTCCGTCAACGACGGCAACGAAACGGTGCCCACGGTCCGCGTGCTCTCCCCGGCGGGCGCCGAATCCGTCCTGACGAACCCGTCGCTGGCACGGATCAGGCGGGCCCTCGCCGCCTGAGCCGGACGCGTCGGGCGGGCGTCCGTGCGCGCCCGGTTCCGGGGCCGGTCCGGGCAGGACGGTCCGCGTAGGGTGACCACCGTGGCAGAGTTACGCGGGGCGCTGATCGGTGGCCGCTACCGGCTCCTGGAGCTCGTCGGCCGGGGCGGCATGGGCCGGGTGTGGCGGGGGCGGGACGAGACGCTGGGCCGTGAGGTCGCCGTCAAACAGGTCACGCTCCCCGACGGGGTGGACGACGAGCAGCGCGAGGTGCTGCTGCGGCGGGTGGTGCGCGAGGCGCAGGCCGCCGCCAGGCTCAACCACCCGGGGATCGTCACCGTGCACGACGTGGTCGAGCACGAGGGCGCGCCCGTGATCGTCATGGAGTACGTGACGGGCCCGTCCCTGGCCGCCGCCGTGGCCGCGGACGGCGCCCTGCCGGTACGACGGGTCGCGGAGATCGGCGTGCTCATGCTGAGGGCGCTGCGCAAGGCGCACGACGCGGGGATCGTCCACCGCGACCTCAAGCCGGACAACGTGCTGCTGATGGACGACCGGGTGATCATCACCGACTTCGGGATCGCGCACCTGTCGGACGCCACGACGGCCCTCACCCACACCGGGACCCTCCTCGGCACGCCCGCCTACATGCCCCCCGAGCAGTTGGAGGGCGGGCCGCCGGCGCCCGCCGGGGACCTGTGGTCGCTCGGCGCCACCCTGTACTGCGCGGTCGAGGGCCGGCCGCCGTTCACCGCCGCGACGTTCACCGCGCTGTGCGTCGCCATCGTCACGCAGGAGCCGCCCGCGCCGGAGCGGGCGGGGCCGCTGGCGCCGGTCCTGGCGGCGCTGCTGACCAAGGACCCGCGGTGGCGGGCCGGCGCCGACGGGGCGCTGGCCGCGCTGGAGGGCGTACTCCTCGACCCGGCGGGGACCGCCGACGCGGCCGTGGCGGGGGTCCCGGACGGCACGCCCGTCGGCGGGCCGGAGCCGGAGCCCGCGGTGGCGCCCGCGGTGGCGCCCGCGGTGGCGCCCGCGGTGGCGCCCGCGGTGGCGCTGCCGTCGCCCGGACCGGGCCCGGCAGTCCGGCTGGGGCCGGGGCCCGCGCTGCTGCTGCGGGGGCTGGTCTGCATGGCCCTGGTCTGGGCCGTGGCCACGGCGTTCCCGGGGCAGTACGCCCGTACCGGTCCGATGGGCATCTTCCTGATGTCCCTGGGCGCCGCGCTGGTGAACACGGTGGTGCGCCCGCGGCCCTCCGTTGTCCGTTCGTGGCTGCTGTTCCTCACGGTGAACACGGCCCTGTTCACGGCGGGGACGGTCCCGCAGAACGGCTGGGGATGGGACGGGGTGATCCACAACGTGCCGGTCCTGGCCGCCGCCAACTGGATCCTGTGGTGGCTGCTGCCCGGGGGCCGGCGCCCCTGAGACGTTCTTGCGGCAAGCGCTTCGCACACATCCAACGAGGTCGGGAGTCGGACATGCAGGGTGGAACGGTCGCCGTGATCGGCGGGAGCATCGCGGGGTGCGCGATGGCCTCCGCGGCGGTGCGGGCGGGGGCGGACGAGGTCGTCGTACTGGAGCGCACGCGCGGCCGGCTCGCGGACCGGGGACTCGGGCTCTGCGTGCACGACGACCGGGCCGCCGAACTGGCCGCGGCCGGGGCGCTGCCCTCCGGGATCCCCGCGCACCGGCTGGAGCGGCGCCGGTGGGTGGTGCGCGAGCCCGGGGCCGAGGGAGGCCGGCTGATCTGGGAGCAGCCCTTCCCGTTCCACTCGTACCACTGGGGGCTGCTGTGGCGCGGGCTGCGCGCGGCCACCCCCGACGGGGTGCGCTACCGGCAGGGGGTGACCGTGGCGGGCGTGGCCGCGGACGCGGGCGGCGCCGCCGAGGTGCGGACCGCGGACGGCTCCGTCGAGCGGTACGACCTGGCCGTCGGGGCGGACGGCTACCGCTCGGTGGTCCGCGAGGCGGTCTGCCCCGACTCCCGTCCGCACTACGCCGGGTACGTCTGCTGGCGCGGCAACCTCGACGCGGCACGGCTGACGGAGCTCGACGGGGGCACCGACCCGCACCCCGAGGCCGTCACCACCGTCTGCTTCGCGGGCGGGAGCTGCGTGATCTACCGGATCCCCGGTCCGGACGGACCCCGGGTGAACTGGGTGCTGTACGCCCCGCCGCCGCGGGACGGCGCCCTGCGCTACGACGACCCGACCAGCTTCCCGCCGGGCGCGCTGACCCCGGAACTGCGGGGGCACCTGCGGGCGCTCCTGGAGCGGGAGTTCCCGCCGTACTGGGGCCGGGCGCTCGCGCTGACCGACCCGGCCGACACCTTCGTGCAGCCCATCTACGACCTGGAGACCGAACGCACCACCGCCGGGCGGCTGCTGCTCGCCGGCGACGCGGCCACCGTGGTGCGCCCGCACAACACCAGCGGCGCCGCCAAGGCCCTCCAGGACGCGACCGCGTTCGCCGCGGCGTGGCGCCGCGCGGACTCCTGGGAAAAGCTGCTGGGCACCTACCAGGCCGCCCGGGGACCGGCCGGCCGCGAACTCGTCGCCCTGGCACGCCGGCTGGGCCGCGCACAGGTGGAGCGGACGCCGCCGTGGGCGCGGATGAGCGGCGACGAGGTCGCGGCGTGGTGGCGGACGCAGCTGGCGGGCGCGCCGGGCATCGGCGGCCAGGCACTGGCCCCGTAGCGGCGCGGCGGGGACGCGCAGGCCCCCCGCGCCGTACGACCCCCGTGCCCCCGCGCGACCGCGCGGACCCCCTTGACGGGGTCCGGTGACGGGGAGACGCTCCCGGGGCTCGGGAACGGGGCGGTTGCAGCTGGGGGCGGTATGCCGGGGGAGTCTGTCCAGACGGCCGGGGAGCTGCGGGCGCAGCTCGTGGCGCGGGGGGCGCGGTGGTCGGTGAGCGAGCACCTGGCCGACGGGGAGCGCGTGCCGCGGCCCTCGCTCGGTCTGGAACCGGGGGTGAACCTGACCCCGGCCGCGGAGGCCGGGACCGTGGACCTGCGGGCCCTCGTCGGCCACCCCAGCGGGAATCCGCACCTGACCCGGCGCCGGGCCGCGCACGGCCTGCTCACGGACGTCGACGCGGCCGCGGCCGGGGCGGAGGCGGAGGCGGGGGTGGCGGTGCCGGCCGGCCGGCCCGTCGCGGTGGACTGGCGGTCGCGCTGGGGCTGGCCCTGGCTGACGAAGGTGAAGGACCAGAACCCGTGCGGCTCCTGCTGGGCCTTCGGTGCGGCCGGTCTCGTCGAGTCGATGGCCCGGATCGAGCACGACGTGTGGGCGCGGCGCTCCGAGGGGGACGTCCACGACGGGCTGAAGTGCACCTGCGGGCAGGGCGGCAACCCGGAGACCGCCCTCGACTGGATCCGGGCCAACGGCGGCCTCGCGGACCCGGACTGCTGGCCCTACAGCACCCCGCCCGCGGGACTGCCCGCCGAGCGGCGCGACGCCTGGCGGGCCGAGTACACGCCCAGCTGGGACCGCTCGGGCCGGACCGTGCGGATCACCGACTACGTCCGCCTCGGGGACGTGGAGCAGCAGAAGGCGTGGCTGGACACCGTCGGCCCGCTCACCGCCTGCTTCGACGTCTACGACGACTTCTTCGGACTCGGCGCCGGCGTCTACCACCGCACCAGCGACCGGCTCGCGGGCGGCCACTGCGTCCTGGTCGTCGGCTACGACGACGCGGCGGGCTGCTGGCTGTTCAAGAACTCCTGGGGGACCGGCTACCACGTCGGCGGGTACGGCCGGATCGCCTACGGCGAGGTCAACATCGACTACTGGGCCAAGTGCGGACTGCGCGGCACCAACATCGACCCCTGGAGCAAGCGCCGCCTGCACGCGGGCAGCGTCTACGAGAGCGGCAACGGCCGGGCCCACCGCAACTTCGAGATGGCCGCGGCGGCGGGCGGCGGCCGGATCCAGCACTGGTGGCGCGAGGGCGACGCCCCCTTCGCCTGGTCCCGGGGCGCGTCCTTCGCCGGCGACGCGGGCGGCCAGCCCGCCTTCACCGGCTCCACCTACAACCGGAACATGGAGTCCCTGCACGTCACCACGGGCGGCCGGCTGCGCCACTGGTACTACGAGCAGTCCGTCGGCGTCTGGCGCGACGGCGGCGCCTTCGGCCCCGGCGACGCGGCCCTCGGCTCGACCCCCGGGTTCATCCAGAGCGACTACGGCAAGCCGGGCAACTTCGAGGTGGTCGTGCGCACCGCCGACGGCCGCCTGAACCACTGGTGGCGGATCAACGGCGCCCCCTGGACCTGGAACGACGGCGGCCGCTTCGCCTCCGGGATCGCCCACTACGGCCCCGCCCTGGTGCAGACCCGCAGCCGCCACCTGGACCTGGTGGCGGCCCGTACGGACGGCACGATGCAGCTCTGGTGGCGCGACGACCCCAACGGCTTCGTCTGGCGCCCCGGCGAGGTCTTCGGCGCCGGGATCACCTCCGCGCCCTGCATGGTCGAGTCGCAGTACGGGGCCGCGGACGAGGACACCGCCGGGAACTACGAACTGTGCGCGGCCCGCGCGGACGGCCGCGTCGAGCACTGGTGGCGCGGGAACGCCTCGGGCACCGGCTGGGCCCGCGGCGCCGTCTTCGGGCACGACGTGCTCGGCGTCACCGGGATGCTCCAGGGCAGCTTCGGGTTCAACCTGGAAGTCGTCGTCCTGCGCACCGACCGCCTGCTCCAGCACTACTGGCGGGACGGCGCGGGCTGGCACGAGGGGCCGGTGATCGGCCCGGCATGAGAGGGGCAGCGGGTGGAGGTGCGCCGGATCGAGCTCGGGCCGGGCGAAACGTACACCCTGCGGCTGCCCGGCCGGGGGGCCCGCGGCTACGTGTGGACCTGGCAGGTGACGGGGGACGAGGACGCCGTCACGGTCAGGGTGGCGGACGCCGGGCCGGGCGCGGGGCGCGGGGCCCTGCCCGGGGAGGCCGTCGAGCGGGCGTACACCCTGCGGGCCCGCCGGCCCGGGGCCCGGGCCCGGATCCGGTTCGCGCAGATCAGGCCGCCGTACCCGCAGGAGGCCCCGTACGACGAGATCCTGCTGGACGTCGAGGTCCGCGACGAGGCGTGAGCGGTGGGCGGTGGGCGGTCGGCGGTGGGCGGTGGACTCGGGCCTTGGGCCTTGGGCCTTGGGCCGTCCGGATGATGGACGTACGGCCGCACGCATCCATGATGTATCTATCCTGTGCGCATGCCTCCAGCCTCCCCGGCCTCGCCCGCCTCCCCGCCCGCCGCCGACCGCGTCTACCGCCACGTCAAGCAGGGCGTCCTGGACCGCCGCTACGAGGGCGGGGTGCTGCTCACCGAGGGGGAGCTCGCCGAGGCCGTCGGCGTCTCCCGCACGCCCGTGCGCGAGGCGCTGCTGCGGCTGGAGACCGAGGGGCTGCTGAAGCTGTACCCGAAGAAGGGCGCCCTGGTGCTGCCGGTCTCCGCGCAGGAGATCGCCGACGTCATCGAAACCCGGCTGCTGGTCGAGGAGTTCACCGTCCGCCGGGCCGTGCCCGCCCCGCCCGCCCTGCTGGAGCGGCTCGCGGAACTGGTCGAGGAGCAGCGCCGGCACGCCGCCGCGGGGGACCTGCCCGCGCTGATGGCCGCCGACCGGGGCTTCCACGCCGAGATCGTCCGGCACGCCGGCAACCAGATCCTGTCCCGGCTCTACGACCAGCTCCGCGACCGTCAGCTGCGGATGGGCGTGGCCCTGCTGCACGCGCACCCCGACCGGGTGGAGCTGACCCTCGCCGAGCACTCCGAGATCCTGGACGCCCTGCGCGCGGGCGACGCCGACACCGCCGCGGCCGCCGTACGCGGGCACGTCGGGCGGGTCGAGGCGCTGGTGCGGGGAGCCGGACGGTGAGCGCGGCGCCCCTGGACCCGCCGGGCGGGCGCAAGGCCGTCGCCGTCTGGTCGATCGGCGTCGCCGTCTACTTCGTCGCCGTCATCTTCCGCACCAGCCTCGGCGTCGCCGGCCTGGACGCCGCCGACCGCTTCCACGTCAACGCCTCCGCGCTGGCCACCTTCTCCCTCCTCCAGCTGCTGGTCTACGCCGGCATGCAGATACCCGTCGGCCTGATGGTGGACCGGCTCGGCACCAAGAAGGTCCTCACCCTGGGGGCCGTCCTCTTCACCGCCGGACAGGTCGGCTTCGCGCTGTCCCCGTCCTACGGGACGGCCCTGGCCGCCCGCGCCCTGCTGGGCTGCGGCGACGCCATGACCTTCATCTCCGTCCTGCGCCTGGGCACCCGCTGGTTCCCCGCCCGGCGCGGGCCGCTGATGGCGCAGCTGGCCGGGCTGGTGGGGATGGCGGGCAACCTCGTCTCCACCCTCGTGCTCGCGCCCGTCCTGCACGGCCTCGGCTGGGTGCCGGCCTTCGCGGGCAGCGCGGTCGCCGGGCTCGTGGTGCTGGTGCCGCTGGTGCTGTTCCTGCGCGACCACCCCGAGGGGTACGGGCCCGCCGCCCCGGCCAGGGGCGCGGTCGGATCCGGCGGCTCGGGGGACTCCGGGGGCTCCGGCGGTTCCGGGGGTTTCGTGCGGCGGCAGATCGCCGACTCGTGGCGGGAGCCCGGCACGAAGCTCGGGCTGTGGGTGCACTTCACCACCCAGTTCCCGGCGATGGTGTTCCTGCTGCTGTGGGGGATGCCGTTCCTCGTCGAGGCACAGGGGCTGTCCCGGACCACCGCGGGCGGACTGCTGACCCTGGTGGTCGCCTCCAACATGGGCTTCGGACTGCTCTACGGCCAGATCGTCGGCCGCCGCCAGTCCTCCCGGATCCCGCTGGCCCTGGCCACCGTGGCGACCACCGCCACGCTGTGGGGCGCCGTCCTCCTCTACCCGGGGGACCGGGCGCCGATGTGGCTGCTCGTCACCCTGTGCGTTGTCCTCGGCACCTGCGGGCCCGCCTCGATGATCGGCTTCGACTTCGCCCGGCCCGCCAACCCGCCCGAGCGCCAGGGCACCGCGTCCGGGATCACCAACATGGGCGGTTTCCTCGCCTCGATGACCACCCTGCTCGCGGTGGGCGTCCTGCTCGACGCCACCGGCGAGGACTACCGGATCGCCTTCTCCTCGGTGTTCGTCCTCCAGGTCCTCGGCGTGTCCCGGATCCTGAGCCTGCGTGGCCGCGCCCTGGCCCGCGAACGGGACCGCCGGGGACCCGCCCCGGTGGCCTCCCACGACGACCCGGCGCCCGCCCCGGCCACGGCCTGAGGGCCGCCGGGAGCCTCGGGGCGCACGGCCGAGCGCCCTACGGAGTCACCGCGAAGGCCGCCAGGATCGCCTCGCCCAGCTCCGCGTCGCCCTCCACCTTCACCCGGTCGGCGACCGCGCGCGGCCGCACCCGGCCGGCGGCGAGCCGTACGTAGGTCTCCCAGTCCATGGCCAGCGTCACGGCCGGGCCCAGCGAGGGCGTCTTCTCCACGGTGGCCCGGCCCGACGGGTCCACCCGTACGGTCCGCATGAACTCCAGCGCCCCGTGCACGTCCAGCACCACGGCCGAGCCGGGGGGCGCGCCCGCCCCCTTCGCGACCACCTTCGCCAGCCCGGCCAGCAGGAGGTCCTGCGCCACGTACGCGCCCGGCGAGTCCCAGTTGCCGGGCACGCCCAGGGCGCTGCGCAGGTCCTGCTCGTGGATCCACACGTCGAACGCCCGCAGCCGCAGCGCGTGCTCCAGGGTCACCTGGTCACCGAGCGGCCCCCGCACCATCGTGGCCGGATCCCGCTTCTCGTTGCGCAGCTGGCGCTGGCGCCGGATGACCGTGTACTCCAGCTCCGAGGTCATCTCCGGCGCGGTGTGGTGGCGCCGGACGTCAACCTGCACCTCCATGTACCGGGTGAACTCGTCCACCACATGGCGCAGGTCGCGCGGCAGCGTGTGGATCGGCCGCGGGTCCCCGAGCTGCTCGCACTCGATGCCGATGACGTGGGACACGACGTCGCGGACGGACCAGCCGGGGCAGGGGGTCGCCCGGTTCCAGTCGGACTCGGGCAGCGGGCGCACCAGCTCGGATATCGCCTCGATGGAATGCGTCCACGCGTCGGCATAGGGCTCAAGGCTGGGATGGACGGTCAACGGGACCCCTCGCGTGCAGTTTCAGTGGCGCGTTGTGGACTATGCCCAAAACTACGCTGCCGATGAGCACCCCGGCAGTGCTTTCGTGTGACGATCGTAGGCCCGAGTTGACGGCCGACAGGCCAGGACGGTGGTAGTGTGCGCGCCTCGCTGATCCAAATCGCGGTGAATGAGGGGGAGTCGGTGGCTTCCCGGCGGTCGAGGGCCGCCGAACTGGTACGGGAGCAGAGCGGCTCCGACCTCGTGGTGCTGCCCGAACTGTGGACGGTCGGGGCCTTCGCCTACGAGCAGTTCGAGACCGAGGCGGAGCCGCTGGACGGCCCGACGTACGAGGCGATGTCCAAGGCGGCCCGGGACGCCGGGGTCTGGCTGCACGCCGGCTCGGTCGTCGAGCGCGCGGGCGACGGCTCGCTCTACAACACCGCGCTCGTGCTGTCCCCGGCGGGCGAGCTCGCCGCGACCTACCGCAAGATCCACCGCTTCGGCTTCGACCAGGGCGAGGCGGTGCTGATGTCGCCCGGGGACTCGCTGACCACGGTGACCCTGCCGGAGCAGACCCTGGGCCTGGCCACCTGCTACGACTTGCGCTTCCCGGAGCTGTTCCGGGGCCTGGTCGACGCGGGCGCCACGACCATGGTGGTCTCGGCGGGCTGGCCGGCCCGCCGCCGCGCCCACTGGACCCTGCTCAACCGGGCGCGGGCCGTCGAGGACCAGTCGTACGTACTCGCCTGCGCGCTGGCCGGCACCCACGCGGGCGTCGAACAGTCGGGGCACAGCCTGGTCGTGGACCCCTGGGGCGAGGTGCTGGCGGAGGCGGGACCGGGCGAGGACGTGCTCACCGTCGACCTGGACCCGCGGAAGGTGGCCGAGACCCGGGAGCAGTTCCCGGCGCTGAAGGACCGGGTCCTGGGCCTGCACACCCCCGGCGGAGCACCCGCCGGCAGCTCATGATCCTCCGCGGGCGGGGCACAAGGCCCGTATGACCCCTTCCGCGACCCCTTCCGCGACCCCTCCCGCGACCCCTCCGGACGAATCCGCCGTCGAGGCCGTGGCCGAGCCGCACGAGCCCGGCCCCGGCGAGCGCGCGGCCCGCGACCGGGTCCGGGCCGAGGCCGCGGGCATGACCCACCCCGGCGCGCGGGAGGCCCTGGAGGCCGCCCGCGCGGCCGGGGCGGACCCGGCCGTCGTGGCGGAGTGGCAGCGCATCGAGGAACACCTCGTGGACCACGGCGGTCCCTACTCCCCGGCCTCCGACCCCTACGTCCAGGGCCAGCTCACCGCCCGCTCCCACCACGACGCGCCGCGGACGCCCCAGCCGGCCCGGAACGCGGCCCTCACCCTTCCGGCTCCGGGCCCTCCCGCTCCTTTTCGGCCATCCTGATCACGCACACGGCGACCGCGATGAGCAGCGCCGGGTCCGCGTCCTCCCGGACCACGTCGACCGCGTAGGTCTCGCGGATCCGGTACCACTGGCGGGAGACCAGCGCGAGCAGCTCGCCGTCGTACTCGACCTTGAACTCGCGGTCCAGGATCCGCCCGCTGACGTCGAGTTCCGTGCCGTCGGCCAGGGTCACCAGGAAGTGGTTGCGCAGCAGGGAGAGCCGCTTGCGGCGGATCACCGCGAGCCGCAGCTCGTCCCGCTCCAGGGTCATCGCGTCGCGCAGCGAGAACAGCTTCGCCCGCAGGGTGATCAGGATCCGGCCGTCACGGTCCTTCAGCTCCAGGGTGTCCCGGAAGCGCAGCGCCTTCCCGTCGACGAGGAAGGCGTGCCGGCCGTCCTCGTCCTCGATCCAGTAGTCGTCCCCGATGGCCAGCAGTTTGTCCCGTACGAGGTATTTCATGCGCTGATCGTTGCCCGCGATAGGTTGCCGCCATGCCTCTCCTCTACGTGACCGACCTGGCCTACCCGGCGCGCGGCCGCCGCTACGGCGACGAGGACATATTCCTCACCGCCCGGCTGCGCGAGCACTTCCCGCTGGCCCTGTGCCACCCGCTGGACGCCGCGGCCCTGATGCCCGGCTTCGACGCCGTGATCGTCCGCAACAGCGGCCCGGTCCTGCACTACCAGCAGGCCTACGACGCCTTCCGCGCCACCGCGCTCGCCACCGGCACCCGGGTCTACAACCCGCTCACCGGCCGCGGCGACATGGCCGGCAAGCAGTACCTCCTCGACCTGACCGCCGCCGGGTACCCGGTGATCCCCACCGTCGACGACCCGGCCGACCTGCACCTGCTGCCGCGCGTGTCCTCGTACGCGGTCAAACCCAAGCAGGGCGCCGACTCCATCGGCCTCACCTTCACCGCCGAGCCGTCCGGACCGGCGGGGGAGATCCTGATCCAGCCGCGGATCGACTTCGCCTACGAGGTGTCCTTCTACTTCGTCGACGACGCCTTCCAGTACGCCCTGTACGCCCCCGACCCGGAGCGCCGCTGGGAGCTCACCGTCTACGAGCCCACCCCCGCCGACCTGGAGTTCGCCCGCCGCTTCGTCGACTGGAACACCCTCGCGCACGGCATCCAGAGGGTGGACGCCTGCCGGGCCCCCTCCGGCGAACTGCTCCTCGTCGAACTGGAGGACCTCAACCCCTACCTGTCGCTGGAGCTGCTCCCGGAGCCGGTCCGGGAGTCCTTCGTCACGGCGCTGGCCGGCTCGCTGCGCTCGTTCCTCGCCACCGCCTGAGCAGCAGCCGCCGCCCCGGGACCTCCACCCAGGTGTGCAGGGCCCAGGCGAGGGCCAGGGACACCGAGAAGGCGGCGGCCAGCACCAGCAGGCCGCCGTCCCACAGGGGCAGCTTCGGGTGGCCGCCGAAGAGGTGCTCGCCGGTCCGGATCACCAGGATGTGGACCATGTAGAAGGCGAAGGAGACCTCGCCCAGCTTGACGCTCAGCCGGCCCCGCCAGGGCGAGGGCTCGCCCTTCAGGTCGGCCTGCGCGGCGGCGGCGATCAGGCAGGTGAAGCCGACGACGGTGCAGGCGACGGAGCGGAAGGCGTAGTCGGCCTGGTAGTTCAGGAAGTAGCCGCCCATGGCCAGCGCGAGGGAGGCCGTCAGCCCCGGGCCGCACCAGCGGCCGGAGCGTACGAGTTCGGCCACGGCGATGCCGAGGACGAACTCGGGGAGCCGCACGAGCGGGAAGAAGTCCCGGGCCCAGACCGTGCCGTCGGGCACGCCGCCCAGGTCCCAGACGGTCGGGATCGCGACCACGGTGGCGAGCGCGAGCCCGGCGACCACCCAGGCGGAACGCGGGCCGAGGCGGCGCAGAGGCCAGAGCAGCAGCGGGAAGCAGAGGTAGAAGAACGCCTCGCAGGCGAGGGACCAGCTGACCGGGTTCAGGCCCTGGAAGTAGGGGATCTCCAGCACCCAGGACTGCACGAGCGCCAGGTTCGCGGCGAGCGGCCGCAGCCCCTGCTCCGTGTCCGGCGCGAAGACCACGGCCATGACCAGCGCGAACCCGGCGGTGACCAGGTGCAGCGGGTACACGCGGGCGAACCGGCGCCGGTAGAACGTCAGGATCCGCCGGCCGGTGGGGGCCGTGGCGGAGGACCAGGCGAGGACGAAGCCGGAGAGGACGAAGAAGAACGACACCCCGCTGTTGCCGGCGCCGAAGGCGAAGGTGATCGCGTCCTGGGCGCGTCCGCCGAAGTACTCCACGATGTGCACGTGGTAGAGGAACACCATCAGCGCGGCGGTCCACCGCAGCCCGGTGAGCGAGGGCAGGGACACGGGCACGGCCCGCTCCCGTTCGGCCACCCGCCCCTCTGGACCGGTTCCGGATATAAGTTCTGTCGTCGCCACGGCCCGAAAAGCTAGCACGCACACCAGTTCCGGTTGGGCGCGTCAGCGGCCCATTACCGTGGGTAGCGAGCAGGGTCTACGGCCCGCTGGTGTCGATTTCGATCCCGAACGGCTCCGGCAGCCGCACCGGCGTCCCGAACGCGTGCGGGCGGTCGACCCCGGTGCACCCGAGCCGGCCGGGCAGGGTCTGGTCGGGCAGGGTCTCGTCGGGCAACAGCGCCCCACCCGTCGGCTCGGTTCGTGCTCCATGGCCGCTCTCATTCCTCGATCCCCGCGGTCCCCGTCTTCTCCGAGTTCCCCGACGGGTTGGGCGGCAGCACGTGCTCGACCTTGAAGTCGCCGCTCTCGACGGTCTCGTACGGCGCGGCGCTCAGGCACTTCGGCACGTCCATCGTGGGGATGGAGCCCACGGCCCAGCTGTAGCCGACCCGGTCCTTCTTCCCGTCGCCCTTCCCGTCGTAGACGGTGAAGCCGACGCGCTTGCCGATCGCGCCGGGCAGATCGGAGCCGGTGATGACGCCGGTGGCGGTCGCGACCGGACCGCCGGTCAGCAGGCAGTCGATACGGCCTTCGGCGTACGCGCCGTGCGTGCCGTCGGCGGTGTAGTGGCTGAGCCGGAAGGTGCCGCGCGAGGTGCCGGCCGGGGCGCCCGGCTCGTCGGGCTCGGCCGGTGCGAAGCCGTGTGCGTCGAAGGCGAAGCGGACCTGCTGGCCGTCCGCGCGGAACATCTTGGCGGAGCCGGTGAGGCTCGACTCCTTCGGCGCCTTCCGCGCCTCGTCCGAGACCGGAGCGGAAGGCGCCGAAGCGGAAGCGGAAACGGCGAGGCCGCCGATGACGGCCAGTGCGGCGATGCCGACGACGGACGTACGGAGGGTGGTGCTGCGCAACATGACGAACTCCCCTGCTCCGGCGGCCGGTCGGGCCGCTCTTCGGTGTGGCACCAGCCTCCGCCGCCGGCCCGGTCCGCGGCCATCGGCCGATGGGGAGATCCGCTCCGGGGCCCGGCAGCCCCTCTATGCCGTTCGGCAGAGGCCCCGGACCCCGCCGGCCCCTAAGGTCGTGGGCGTGAAGACCAGGGACCGTGCCGTCGTCGCTGCCGTGACCGTCGCCTGCTGCGTCGCCGCGGTCTTCCTGGGCGTACGGCCGGTGCCTTCGCTCGCGGCCGTCGCGGTCGCCCTCGCCGCCTTCGGCTGCCGGCCGCGGTCGCACGAGTGGACCGGGGCCGCCACCGGCGCCGCCGGCCTGCTGCTCCTGGTGGCCACGTTCGCCTGGCCCGGACGCGGAACGACCGAAGGGTCGGTGTGGCACCTGGTCGCCGTGGGAGCGGTACTGCTGCTGCTGACGGCGGCGGTGCGCCGCTCGCCCCGGCGCCGGCTCCTGGCGGGCGGCGGGCTCGGCGCCGCGGCCGTCGCCGTATGGACCGTCCCGCTCGTACCGGACTCCTCCTTCTTCGAGTACCTGGGCGTGATCGCCTTCTGGTCGGTGCCGATCGCCGGCGCGGTCGTCGTCGGCGGCTATCCCCGGCTGATGGAGGACCGCCGCAGACAGGCGGTCCTTGCCGCGCGCCGCGCCCAGCAGCTCGAACTCGCCCACGATCTGCACGACTTCGTAGCCCACGACGTCAGCGGCATCGTCGTGCAGGCCCAGGCCGCCCGGTTCGTGGCCCAGCACGATCCGGCGGCGGCGATCCAGGCACTGGAGCGGATCGAGCGGGCCGGACTCGCGGCACTGGCCTCGATCGACCGTACGGTCCGGATGCTGCGCACGTCCGACCGGAACACCGACGGCACCGACGGCACCGACGGCGACGGCGACGGCGGCGACGGCGGCGACCCGACCGTGGCCCGTACGGTCCTCCCCGGCACCGGCGAACTCGCCGAAGTCGTCGAGCGGTTCGGCGAAACCGGAGACGTCCGGGCCCGACTCGACCTGGCCCCGGGCGTCACCGAAGCCCTCTCCCGCGAAGGGGCCGCCACGGTCCACCGGGTGGTGGTGGAGGCGCTCACCAACGTCCGCCGGCACGCGCCGGGAGCGGCCGGCGTACGGGTCGTGCTCAGCACGGACGGTACGAACGTCGAGGTCAGCGTCACCGACGACGGTGGCCGCGGCCGCTCCGCGCACCTGCCCGGGCTCCCCCGCCTCGAACGGGGAACCGGGGGCGGCGGCGGACTGCTCGCGCTGGCCGAACGCGTCCGCGCCTTCGGCGGCACCTTCGCCTCGGGGCCGTACCGGGACGGCTGGCGCGTGACCGCGGTCCTCCCCGCCACCGGCCCGCACGCCACGGCATCATGACCCCGTGACCACCCGCATCCTGATAGCCGACGACCAGGAAGACGTGCGCAACGGCTTCCGGCTCATCCTCGACTCGCAGCCCGACATGACCGTCGTCGGGGAGGCCGCCGACGGTGCGGAGGCGGTCGAGCTCGCCCGTACGCTGCGGCCCGACGTCGTCATCGCCGACATCCGGATGCCGCGCCTGGACGGCCTGGAGGTGACCCGGCTGCTGGCGGGCCCGACCGCCGAACACCCCGTCCGCGTCGTCGTCGTCACGACCTTCGACCTCGACGACTACGTGCACACCGCACTGCGCAACGGGGCCTGCGGCTTCCTGCTGAAGCGGTCGGGTCCCAACCTGCTGATCGAGGGCGTACGGGCGGCGATGGCCGGGGACACCCTGATCGGTCCGCAGCTCACGGTCCGGCTGCTGCGCAGCCTCTCCGCCCCGCAGCCCCGACCGGCTCCGGAGCCGCCGGCCGCCGCCGCCGACCCCCTGACCGCGCGGGAGCGGGAGATCGCCCTGCTCGTCGCACGCGGACTGACCAACGCCGAGGTCGGCGCCGAGCTGTTCATCTCGCCGGGCACCGCCAAGACCCACGTCGCCAACATCCAGGCGAAGCTGGCGGTGCGCAACCGGGTGGGCATCGCCGCATGGGCCTGGGAGACCGGCCTGGCGGGCAAGGCCTGAGCAGCCGGTTCGCAGCGGCGTGATCCCGTGTTCACGGGCGGATGGCAAGCTTGAAGGATGAACGATGCTGCCCCGGCGCCCACCCCTGCGCCCGCGCCCCGCCGACGTGCCCGAGTCCGTGCCCCCGAGCTGATCGGCAAGGGCGGCTGGCTCAATACCGGAGGCACCTCCTACACCCTCGCTGACCTGCGGGGACGGATCGTGATTCTCGATTTTTGGACCTTCTGCTGCATCAACTGCCTGCACGTCCTCGACGAGCTGCGCGAGCTGGAGGAGAAGCACCGCGACACCGTCGTGATCATCGGGGTGCACTCGCCGAAGTTCGTGCACGAGGCCGACCACGCGGCCGTCGTCGATGCCGTCGAGCGGTACGAGGTGCATCACCCCGTGCTCGACGACCCCGAGCTCGCGACCTGGAAGCAGTACGCCGTGCGGGCCTGGCCGACGCTGGTGGTGATCGACCCCGAGGGGTACGTCGTCGCGCAGCACGCCGGTGAGGGGCACGCGCACGCCATCGCGCGGCTCGTCGAGGAGCTGGAGGCCGAGCACGAGGCCAAGGGGACCCTGCGGCGCGGTGACGGGCCCTACGTGGCGCCCGAGCCCGTCGCGACCGACCTGCGGTTCCCCGGCAAGGCGGTGCTGCTGGCGAACGGGAACCTGCTCGTGTCGGACTCGACGCGGCACCAGCTGGTGGAGCTGGCCCCGGACGGGGAGAGCGTCGTGCGCCGGATCGGCAGTGGGGAGCGGGGCTTCGGGCCCGACGCCTTCAGCGAGCCGCAGGGGCTCGCGCTGCTGCCCGACGGCCGGGTCGTGGTCGCCGACACCGTCAACCACGCGCTGCGGGTGTTCGACCCCGCCACGGGCGCCGTCGAGACCGTCGCCGGGACCGGGCGGCAGTGGTGGCAGGGGTCACCGACCTCCGGGCCGGCCCTGGAGGTGGACCTGTCCTCCCCCTGGGACGTGGCCTGGTGGCAGGGCCGGGTGTGGATCGCCATGGCCGGCGTGCACCAGCTGTGGACCTGGGACCCCGAGGCGGGGACGGTCCGGGTGGCCGCCGGGACCACCAACGAGGGGCTCGTCGACGGCCCCGCCGCCGAGGCCTGGTTCGCGCAGCCGTCCGGGCTGTCGGCCGCCGGGGACCGGCTGTGGATCGCCGACTCCGAGACCAGCTCCCTGCGCTACGCGGAGCCCGACGGCGAGGGCGGGTACGCGATCCGGTCCGCCGTCGGCACCGGGCTGTTCGACTTCGGCCACCGCGACGGCGACGCCGCCCAGGCCCTGCTCCAGCACCCTCTCGGGGTGACCGCCCTGCCGGACGGCTCGGTCGCGGTCTGCGACACGTACAACCATGCGCTGAGGCGGTTCGACCCGGCCACCGGGCAGGTGACCACCCTCGCCACCGACCTGCGCGAGCCCAGCGACGCCGTCCTCGTCGGCGAGGACATCGTGGTCGTGGAGTCCGCCCGGCACCGGCTGACCCGGCTGCGGCTGCCCGAGGAGGCCGTACGGGTCGACGCGGTCGCCCACCGCACGCAGCGGGCCGCCACCGAGGTCGCCCCGGGCACGCTCCGCCTCGACGTGGTCTTCCAGGCCCCGGCCGGGCAGAAGCTGGACACCCGTTACGGCCCCTCCACCCGGCTGCTGGTCTCCTCGACCCCGCCGGAACTCCTCGCGGAGGGGGAGGGCCCCGGCTCGGACCTGTTCCGCGAGCTCGTGCTGAACCCGGAGGTCACCGAGGGCGTCCTGCACGTGTCGGCGATGGCCGCCTCCTGCGACGACGACCCGGCCAACGAGTACCCGGCCTGCCACGTCCACCAGCAGGACTGGGGCGTGCCCGTCCGGGTGGTCGCGGACGGCGCCGTGCGTCTCCCGCTCGTCCTCGCCGGTCTGGACGCCTGAGCGCGGACCGGTGGGCGGTGACCGGCGCGCACACGGCGCGCCGGTCACCGGCCGGTCGGCCGAACGGTCAGCCCTCCAGGAAGGCCAGCAGGGCGTTGGCGAGGAGGAACGGGTCGTCCGCGCCGCACAGTTCGCGGGCGGAGTGCATCGAGAGGATCGCGACGCCGATGTCGACCGTCTGGATGCCGTGGCGGGCGGCGGTGATCGGGCCGATGGTGGTGCCGCACGGCATGGAGTTGTTGGAGACGAACGTCTGCCACGGCACGCCGGCCCGCTCGCAGGCGGCCGCGAACACGGCCCGGCCGCTGCCGTCCGTCGCGTACCGCTGGTTGACGTTGACCTTCAGGATCGGGCCGCCGTTGGCGCGCGGGTGGTGCGAAGGGTCGTGGCGCTCCGAGTAGTTGGGGTGTACGGCGTGCCCGGTGTCGGAGGAGAGGCAGATCGTGCCGGCGAAGGCGCGGGCCCGGTCCTCGTAGGAGCCGCCGCGGGCGAAGACAGAACGTTCCAGCACGTTGCCCAGCAGGGGGCCGTCGGCGCCGGTGTCGGACTGCGAGCCGTTCTCCTCGTGGTCGAACGCCGCCAGCACCGGGATGTGGTCCAGTGCGCCGCCCGCCGAGACGGCGGCCAGCGCGGCGACGCCCGCGTGCACCGATAGCAGGTTGTCCATGCGGGGACCGGCGAGCAGTTCGCGGTCGCGGCCCAGGTAGGCGGGCGGCTCGATGGAGTGGACCATCAGGTCCCAGCCGGCCACGGAGCCCTGCGGCAGGCCCTCTTCCTCCTCCAGGAAGGCGATCAGGTCGCCCTCGCGGGCGTCGCCGAGGCCCCAGATCGGCTGCATGTGCCGCTGCTTGTCGAGCTTGAGGCCGTCGGTGTTCACCGACCGGTCGAGGTGCACGGCGAGTTGGGGGACGCGCAGCAGCGCGCGGTCCACGTTGACGAGCCGCTCGGTGCCGTCCCGCAGGGACAGGCGCCCGGCCAGGCCCAGGTCCCGGTCCAGCCAGGTGTTGAGCAGGGTGCCCCCGTAGATCTCCACGGCGACCTGCCGCCAGCCCTGCGAGCCGGTGTCCGGTACCGGCTTGACCCGCAGGTTGGGGGAGTCGGTGTGCGCGCCGATGATCCGGAAGGGGGTGTGCGCGGACGCGCCCTCGGGCACGTACCAGGCGATGAGCGCGCCGCCGCGGAGGACGAACCGGCCTCCCGTGCCCGAGTCCCAGGCGTCCTGCTCCGACAACTGCCTGAAGCCTGCCTTCTCCAGCCGCTCCGCCGCGTTGGCGACGGCGTGGTACGGCGACGGACTGGCCGTCAGAAAGGTCATCAGGTCGTCGGTGTGGCCGCGGTCGAAGCGGGCGGGAGAGCTCATGTGGTTCACCTTAACGACGGTCGTGTTCGCCATGGCCGGACTGCGGCGGATAGCCGGAGGGTCGGGGGCCGGGGGTCGGTCGCCCCGCTGCCCCGTCGCTCTCAGCCCGGTGGCCGCTCGAATCTGCGCTGCAACTGCCGACGCTCGCCCCGGCGGATGCGCGGGAGCATCTCGGGGGTCTGCGGCGGGCGCTGCGCGCGTCTCTTGCGCCCGGCGCAGAAGATACAGGCCTCACCGGGAGGGGCATCGGGGTCGATGGGCGCGCCGGGGTGTTCGGAGCACCCGGAGGCGTTGCGCGGCCGGGACAGTTCGCGGGCGACGATGAAGGCGCGGTGCAGGTCGTCGGCGATGCGGACGAAGTCCTGGTCGGGGGAGCCGAGGGTGAGGTGGAAGCGCTGCTCGTCGATGGTGCGCAGGTACCGGCGGAGCACGTCGAGGGTGTACGGGGGCTCGGGCACCGGGTAGCCGAGGCGGCGCTGCTCGCCCGCGGGGGCGGGGCCGGCCTGGCGGCCGCCCTGGAGGCGCCGGCCGAGGCGGCGGCGGTCGTTGCAGATCAGGCAGCGGCCCCAGCCTTCGGGGGCCTCGGGGTCGAGGGCGCCGTTGGGGTGCTCGGGACAGCCGGTGTAGCTCTTGGCGGGGGCGAGTCCGGCGGCCGTCTGGAAGGCGACGTAGAGGGCGTCGGCGACGGGGTCGTACTCGGCGGGGTGCGCGCCGTCGTAGAGCTCGGTGATCCGGTCGCCGAGGGCGCCGACATTGGCCTGGAGCTCCTTGAGGGCGTACGGCCGCCCGGTGGGGACGGAATACCCCCTGCTGCTGTGCTGCTCCTGCGGACTCATGTCTACGAGCGTCCCATGAACGACCGACAACGGGGAAAGCCGCCGGTGACGGGGGTGACGGGCAGGGTACGGGGTCCGGGTGCGGCGCCCGTCACGGGGTCCGGGTACGCCAGCGGCCGGGCCCCCGTGCGGGAGGGCCCGGCCACTGCGCGTCCACCGTGTGCGCCGTCCGCCGGGGCGGCGCGGGTCGTGGTCTAGAAGGCGGCCTCGTCGAGCTCCATGAGGGAGTTGTCGACGGCCTCGGCCAGCGCGCGCTGGACGGAGACGCCCGGCAGGACCTGGCCGGCGAAGAACTTCGCGGCGGCGATCTTGCCGGTGTAGAAGGCCACGTCCTTGGCGGAGGCGCCGGCCAGCTTCTCGGCGGCCACGGCGGCGCCCTTGAGGAGCAGGTAGCCGACGACCACGTCACCGGACGCCATCAGCAGGCGGGTGGTGTTCTGGCCGACCTTGTAGATGTTCTTGACGTCCTCGCCGGTGGCGGTGAGGTCGACGATCATCTGGCCGACGATGGCCTCCAGGTCCACGGCGGCCTTGGCGAGGGCGTCGCGGGCGGGGGCCAGGTCGTCGCCGCCGGGGCCCTCGGCGAGGAACTTCTTGATCGTCTCGGACAGGATGTTCAGCGAGGCGCCCTGGTCGCGGACGATCTTGCGGAAGAAGAAGTCCTGGCCCTGGATCGCCGTGGTGCCCTCGTACAGGGTGTCGATCTTGGCGTCGCGGATGTACTGCTCGATCGGGTATTCCTGGAGGTAACCGGAACCACCGAAGGTCTGCAGCGACTGGGCGAGCTGCTCGTAGGACTTCTCCGAGCCGTAGCCCTTGACGATCGGCAGGAGCAGGTCGTTCAGGCCGATCTCGGCGGAGGCGTCCTCGCCCGCGGCCTGCTTGAGCTGGATCGCGTCCTGGACGGAGGCGGTGTACAGCACGAGGGCGCGCATGCCCTCGGCGTAGGCCTTCTGCGTCATGAGCGAGCGGCGCACGTCGGGGTGGTGCGTGATGGTGACCTTGGGCGCGGTCTTGTCCATGAAGTTGGCCAGGTCCGGGCCCTGCACGCGCTCCTTGGCGTACTCCAGCGCGTTGAGGTAGCCGGTGGAGAGGGTGGCGATGGCCTTCGTGCCGACCATCATCCGGGCGAACTCGATGATCATGAACATCTGGCGGATGCCGTCGTGCTTGTCACCGATCAGCCAGCCCTTGGCGGGGTGCTGGTCGCCGAAGGTCATCTCGCACGTGTTGGAGGCCTTGAGGCCCATCTTGTGCTCGACGTTCGTCGCGTAGACGCCGTTGCGCTCGCCCAGCTCGCCGGTCTCCCAGTCGAAGTGGAACTTCGGGACGAGGAAGAGGGACAGGCCCTTGGTGCCCGGACCGTGGCCCTCGGGGCGGGCGAGGACGTAGTGGAGGATGTTCTCCTCCATGTCGTGCTCACCGGACGTGATGAAGCGCTTGACGCCCTCGATGTGCCAGGAGCCGTCCTCCTGCTGGACGGCCTTGGTGCGGCCGGCGCCGACGTCCGAGCCGGCGTCCGGCTCGGTGAGCACCATGGTGGAGCCCCAGCGCTTCTCGACGGCTATCTGCGCGACCTTCTTCTGCGCCTCGTTGCCCTCTTCGAAGAGGATGCCGGCGAACGCCGGGCCGGAGGAGTACATCCAGATGGCCGGGTTCGAGCCGAGCAGCAGCTCCGCGTACGCCCAGATGAGGGAACGCGGCGAGGTGGTGCCGCCGATCTCCTCGGGCAGGCCCAGGCGCCAGTACTCGGACTCCATGAAGGCTTCGTAGCTCTTCTTGAAGGTGGCCGGGACCGGCGCGGTGTTGGTGGCCGGGTCGAAGACCGGCGGGTTGCGGTCGGCGTCCGCGAAGGACTCGGCCAGCTCGTTCTCCGCGAGGCGGGTCAGCTCGGCCAGGATGCTCTTGGCGGTCTCGGTGTCCATCTCCTCGAAGGGACCGGTGCCGTACAGCTTGTCGCGGCCGAGCACCTCGAAGAGGTTGAACTCGATGTCGCGGAGATTCGACTTGTAGTGCCCCATGGCGACGGCTCCGTTAAGGCTCGGGGAGACAGATTCCTCGTACATACCAATCGGTAACGTCATGATGCTACCCGTCGGTAATAAGGCGCAACCCTTCACCGAAGACTGTGACCAGCGTCAAGCCAGGGACGCTGGAGCGGCGCCGGGGCACCGGCCCGGCGGCGCCGGGGCGTCAGGCCGCGGCCGCCGGGGGCTCCGGGAAGGCCAGGCGCGGCGAGCCGCCCGCCCACCAGACGCCGATCACGAAGGCGGCTGTGGCCTCCACGTACCCCGCCCGGTCCAGCCCGCCCGCGGGCATCGGGCTCCACCCCATCCCGGTGATCAGCTCCTCGACCCGCCCCGCCGCCACCGGGTCGTCCGCGCAGAACGGCACCGCCGGGGCGGCGCCGTCCTGGGTGACCGGGAGCCGGTCCCACATGCTCACGTGGGCCAGGTTGAAGGCCTTCACCACGTGCGCGCCGGGCGCCGCGGCCGCGATGAGCCCCGCGACGCTCTCCCCGGCGCCGGTCGTGAGCATCACCCCGCCGGGTCCCGGGGCGAGCGCGTTCGTGCAGTCCACGACGGTCCGCCCGGCCAGCGCCGCCGCGTGCTCCCGGGCCAGTTCCGGGGCCGCCCCGGCCGGTACGGCCAGCAGGGCCACCTCCCCGTACGCCGCCGCCCCGGCCGGCGTCCCGTGCCCGGCCGCCCCGATCCGCCCTGCGAGCGCCGCCGCGGCCGCCGTGTCCCGGCCGCCCACGAACACCTCGTGCCCGGCCCGCGCCCAGGCGCCGCCCAGGGCCGCCGCCATTCCTCCCGTACCCATGACACCGATCCGCACGGTCCACCCCTCTCCTCGTCGAGTGGCCGACGCTACGGAGGCCGACGCACACCGCCCGGTGTCCATCGCCCGGGGCAGGATGGCCGCATGGACATGCCGACCGACCCGACCGCGGGCCTGCCCGACCTCCCGTACACGGCCGACTGCCGGGCGCGGGTCGCCTTCGAGGTGCTGGCCAAGCGCTGGGACAGCGTCGTGGTCTTCACGCTCGGCGCGCACGGCCCGATGCGGCCGCGCGCGCTGGTGGCGCGGATCGGCGGGATCAGCCCGAAGGTGCTGAACGAGGCGCTGCGGCGGCTGGAGTACAACGGCCTGGTCGAGCGCCGCCCGTACGCCGAGGCCCCGCCGCGCGTGGACTACGCCCTGACGGAGGCCGGTACGGCCCTGCTGGTCCCGATGCGGGGGATGGGCGCCTGGGCCGCGCGGTACGCGGACGCGGTGCTCGCCGCGCAGGACCGGTACGAGGCCCGCTAGGAGCGGGGGAGTTCGGCCCAGACGGTCTTGCCGGCCGGCTCCCGCCGCACGCCCCAGCGCAGCGACACGGCGGCCAGCAGGGCCAGGCCCCGCCCGGACTCGTCGGTCTCCGCGGCCTGCCGCGGCGCGGGCCGCCGGTACGGATCGGGGTCGGTGAGCTCGACCCGCGTACGGGCTGCCCTTCCGGTGACCCTCAGGGTGACGGGGGTGCCTTCGCCGAGGTGTGCGATCACGTTGGCCAGCAGCTCGCTGACGCAGAGCTCGGCGTCGGCCGACTCCGCCCCGAGGTGCTCGCGCACGGCGTGACGCAGCAGCGGGGCCGCCTCGGGGACTGCGAGCACCCGGATCGTGAGGCTCACCGGCCGGCCAGCGCGTCGGCGATCCGCTGCGCGGTGGCGGGGTTGCAGTTGCCGAGGCTGATCAGGGGAGGCCGGGTGCCGCTCGCCGCGTACGAGGGCAGGTGTAGGTCCAGCGAGGGCAGCGCGATCCCGTGTGCCGCGAGGGCGGCGCGGAGTTCGGTGAGGGCGGTGATCGCGACGCGGTCGCCGTCGTGGTCGCTCATGGGGGACGTCCGTTCCTGTGCGGAGTGTGACGAAGCCCTCACAGGCTGACGCGGCGCCGCGTACCGTGGGAAGGGTTTCGAGTTCCGCTGGTCAAGTGGCAAATGGCGGTGGTGGGTTGTGCCTGCTCGTAAGGACACGGACGCGTCGGCGAGTGTTCCTTGCTTCTACGGCGCGGAGCTGCGCTTCAAGCGGGAGGCCGCCGGACTCACGCTCGATCAGCTCGCGGACGGCAGCTTCCGAGGGGTTCCGTTCCTCAGCCAGATCGAGCATGGCGAGCGGCGGATGCCGCTGGATCTGGCCCGGCACGTGGACCGGAAGCTGGGGACGGACGGCTTTTTCGAGCGCCGCTGTGAAGATGCCCGCAAGGCGAAGCAGTCCGGGCATGCGGAGTACTTCGCGGACGTCGCGGAGATGGAACCGGATGCGCAGACCATCGAGGACTGGGCGCCGATGCTGGTGCCGGGGTTGTTGCAGACGGCCGCGTACGCGCGGGCCCTCACCCGGGCCGCGATGCCTCGGGCCTTGGACGGCGAGGTCGAGGAGAAGGTGATCGCGCGCATGGCGCGGGCCAGCCTTTTCAGGCGGGAGAACCCGCCGGAGTACTGGGGGATCCTGGACGAGTCGCTGCTTCGGAGGCCCGTGCTGCCGGCGGAGGCGATGGCCGAATTGCTTGAGCACATCGCGGGCGTGGTCAGGACAACCCGCTCCATTTTGCAGATCGTTCCGGAAACCGCGGCCGCCCACCCGTTCATGATGGGCATGGTGCGGTTGATGACCTTCAGTGACGCGCCCCCCGTCGTGTACACCGAAGGCCTGCACAGCGGTCAACTCATCGAATTTCCGTCCCTCGTGAGGGAGTACCGCAGGTCGTACGATCTGCTCAGGGCTGCCGCGCTGTCACCTGAGGCGTCCCTTGCGAGGATCGACGCGGCTGCAGAGGACTTCCGACATGGCAAGCACCGAGAATGACCTGGCGTCCGCCTCCTGGCGTAAGAGCAGCTACAGCAATGGCACCGGCGGCGAGTGCGTCGAGGTGGCCGACGGAGTCACCGGCCTCGTCCCCGTCCGGGACTCGAAGAGGAAGGGCGGGCCCGTCCTCGTGCTGGCGGCGGCGGCCTGGGCCCCCTTCGTCGAGGCCCTAAAGGGCGGTCCCGCCCCGGGCGGCCCGCGGCCTCGATAGGCTTCGGCCCATGTACGGCTACGACCAGAACCCGGGCGCCCAGCAGGGCTACGCGCAGCAGCCCCCGCCCCAGCAGGGCTACGCGCCGCCGTTGTACCCCGAGCCGTCCCCGCCCTCGCTCGCGGACGCCGTACGGGCCTTCACCACCGGGTCGCTGTCCGCCGAGGACTTCCAGCAGATCTTCGCCACCTCGAAGGTCTACTGCCCGCGCGGCGACACCCCGGGGTTCCTGGCGCTGCACAACACGCAGCAGCCCGTCATCCCGATGTTCACCACGCTCAAGGAGCTCCGCCGGTACGCCGGCAAGGAGTCCAAGTACTTCGTGATCACCGGCGCCGAGGTGATCGACCTGCTCCCCACCGGCTACGGCTTCGTCCTCGACATGGAGGGCGACCACCGGATGGTCTTCGACGCGAAGGCCGTCGAGCAGATGGTCGACTTCGCGATGCGCCGGATGTACGGCTAGGAGCCGACCCGCCGCAGTCTGCGCCGCCACAGGGCGGTGCCCGCCGTGCCCGCCGCCAGGGCCGCCGCCCCGTACGCGTAGATGAGGGCCGGGTCCGGGTGGTGGGCCAGGGACAGGCGGATCCCGGCGTAGACCGGGAGGACCACGAGCTGCCAGCGGCCGTCGTAGTCGACCCCCGCGGTGGCCCACTGGAGCAGCAGGCAGGCGGGGAACGTCAGCACCGCCCAGGCCGTGAGGTACGGCCAGGGGGATCCCGGCAGCGGTGACAGCGGCATGCCGGTCGAGGCCCAGCGGTGGGTGGCGTAGCCGATGGCGATGGCCAGGGCGGTGATCCCGGCGGCCCGGCCGAGCGCGGCCAGGGGGGCGGGCAGGCGCCGGCGCGGGGCGGCCTCCGCCTCGTCGGGGGCGGGATCGGGCTCGGTCGTCGGGTGGGTCTCCATGTCCGGTAAGACCCCGCGGCGGGCCCTTCGGTTGTCATGCGTACGACATTTAGCGGGATTTCCCTGGTCAGGGCGCTGCCGCCCCACAGTGCACCCGTCCGGGAATGAGCCGGACGGGTGCACTGTTCTGTGCAGTGTGGCAGAAAGTTCGACTTTCAACTAAAGTCGAAACAGAAGGAGGTCCTGACCATGCCCGCAGTGACTGTTGAGAACCCGTTGACCCTTCCGCGCGTGGCCGTGCCGCAGACCGCGGCGGCCCGCAAGGTACTGGCCGTGTCCACGGCCCCGGGCGGCTTCGAGGGCGAGGGCTTCCCGGTGCGCCGCGCGTTCGCCGGGATCGACTACCGCCACCTCGACCCGTTCATCATGATGGACCAGATGGGCGAGGTGGAGTACGCGCCGGGCGAGCCCAAGGGCACCCCCTGGCACCCCCACCGCGGCTTCGAGACCGTCACGTACCTGATCGACGGAACCTTCGTCCACCAGGACAGCAACGGCGGCGGCGGCGTCATCAACGGCGGCGACACCCAGTGGATGACCGCCGGTTCGGGCCTCCTGCACATCGAGGCCCCGCCGGAGTCCCTGGTCGTCAGCGGCGGGCTCTTCCACGGCCTCCAGCTGTGGGTGAACCTCCCGGCCTCCGACAAGATGATGCCCCCGCGCTACCAGGACATCGGCGGCGGCCAGGTCCAGCTGCTGACCACCCTGGACGGCGGCGCCCTGCTCCGCGTGATCGCCGGTGAGCTGGACGGTCACGAGGGCCCGGGCATCACCCACACCCCGATCACGATGATCCACGCGACCGTCACCCCGGGCGCGGAGATCACCCTGCCGTGGCGTGAGGACTTCAACGCCCTCGCCTACGTCATGGCCGGGCGCGGATCGGTCGGCGAGGAGCGCAGGCCCGTCCACACCGGGCAGACGACGGTCTTCGGCGAGGGCGGCTCGCTCACCCTGCGGGCGGACGAGTCCCAGGACTCCAACGCCCCGGCCCTGGAGGTCGTGCTGCTCGGCGGGCGGCCCATCCGGGAGCCGATGGCGCACTACGGGCCGTTCGTGATGAACAGCCGGCACGAGCTCCAGCAGGCCTTCGACGACTTCCAGGCGGGCCGGCTCGGCCGGATCCCGACGACGGAGCGCACGAAGTAGCGGATGCTCAGGGGAGCGGGGCCTGCGGGTCCCGCTCCGGGAAGAGGGTGCGGAGTTCGGAGACGATGCCGAACGCGGCCGCCGTCAGCGGGACGGCGAGCAGCATGCCGAGGATGCCGGCGACGCTCGCGCCGGCCGTGATCGCGAGCATCACCAGTGCGGGGTGCATCTGCACGGTCCGGCTCTGGACGAGGGGCTGGAGCACGTACCCCTCGATCATCTGGACCGCCAGCACCACGCCCAGGACCCACAGGGCGATGACCCAGCCCCGATCGGCGAGGGCCACCAGGACCGCCACGGCGCCGGAGAGGAAGGCGCCGAGGTAGGGGATGTAGGCGGTGACGAACACCAGCGCCGCCAGTCCCACCGCGCCCGGCACCCGGAGCACCAGCAGTCCCACCCCGATCAGCACGGCGTCGACGAGGGCCACCAGGGTGGTCCCGCGCATGAACCCCTCGACGGCCTCGAACGCGCGCCGTCCCATCGCCTCCATCAGGTCGCCCGACCGGCTCGGGACCAGGGAGCGCAGGGTGTCCGCGGCCCGGTCGGAGTCGCGCAGGAAGAAGAAGATCAGCACCAGGGCCAGGACCGCCATCGCGATGGTCGTGCCGACCACGCTGAGCCCGGCGATCAGCCCGGAGGCGGCGGTCCCGCCGAACTTCGCGAGCAGGCCCTCGGAGTTCTTGGCGAGGTCCTCCACCGAGGTGCCGACCGCCCCGAAGTGCTCGGCGAGGGCCTGCCCGGCCCGCCGGAGGGCGTCGACGATCTGGTCGCCCGTCTCGACGAGCGCGAGGACGACGACGTACGCGGCCCCGCCGACGACGGCGGTGAGGGCGAGGCAGGTGAGGGCGGCGGCGAGCGAGCGGTGCACCCCCATCCGGATCAGCCGCCGGTGCAGCGGGCCCAGCAGGGCGGTCCCGAGCACGGCGAGCAGGACGGGGGTGACGACGGTCTTGAGGACGACGCACAGCCAGACGACGAGGGCGAGGACGCCGGCGGCGAGCAGGACGACGGCGCACCAGGCGGCGAGCCGCCGCACCGGGCCGGGGAGCAGGGGGGTCGCCATCGCCGCGTCCGCCTTTCGGCCGTCAGGGGGGAACTACCGGGCCTGGTCCTCGGCCGGTTTGGAGCGTTCGCGCAGCTCGAACCAGATCGACTTGCCCGCGCCGCGCGGGTCGACGCCCCAGGTGTCGGCGAGCATCTCCATCAGCAGGACGCCGCGCCCGCTCGACGCCATCTCCCCGGGGTGGCGCATGTGCGGCAGCTCGTCGCTGGCGTCCGCCACCTCCACGCGCAGCCGGCGCGCGCCCAGCTCGCCCACGGCCTCCGCGACCAGCAGTGCGTCGCCGTCGGTGTGCACCAGTACGTTGGTGACCATCTCGGAGACCATCAGCTCGGCCGCGTCGACCTGCTCGGGATCCGTCCAGTCGTGCAGCAGCTCCCGGACCTGGCGCCGGGCCCCCGCGATCCGCTCCGGCTCCGCCTGCGCCACGGTCAGCACCGTGCGCCGGGCGGGCCGCGCCGGGTGCGACAGCGGGGTCCCGCAGCCGCAGTCCGCGCTCTCGCGGCACAGCAGCACCACGGCTATGTCGTCCTCGCGGCGGTCGGCCAGCGGCCCGGTGGTGTGGTGCGAGGAGGGCCCGTGGACGGCCTGCACCAGCAGGTCGGCCAGCTTCTCCAGGCTCTCCGTGTCGTGCGCCCCGGATTCGAGGATGGCCCGCAGCCGGGCCCAGCCGGTGTCCAGGTCGTGCCCGCCGGTTTCGATGAGCCCGTCGGTGCAGAGCATCATCGTCTCGCCGGGTTCCAGGGTGAACCGGGTGGTGGGGTAGTCGGTGTCGGGGATGATGCCGAGCGGCAGGCCGCCCGCGGTGGGCCGCATCAGGACGGTGCCGTCGGCCATCCGGATCGCCGGGTCGGGGTGCCCGGCGCGGGCCACCTCCAGCAGGCCCGTCTCCGGGTCGCACTCCACGTAGAGGCAGGTCGCGAAGCGCGGGCTCTGGTAGTCGGGGCCCTCGGCCGGATCCGACTCCTGGGAGGAGCAGAGCCCGGACAGGAAGCGGGAGGCCCGCGAGAGCACGGCGTCGGGGCGGTGGCCCTCGGAGGCGTAGGCGCGCACGGCGATCCGCAGCTGGCCCATCAGGCCGGCCGCCCGTACGTCGTGCCCCTGGACGTCGCCGATGACCAGCGCGAACCGGCCGGAGGGCAGCGGGATCACGTCGTACCAGTCGCCGCCGACCTGGAGGCCGCCGCCGGTGGGGACGTAGCGGGCCGCGAGGGTCATGCCGGGGATCTCGGGGCCCAGCTGCGGCATCATCGACCGCTGGAGCCCGGTGGTGAGTTCCCGCTCGGATTCGGCCACCCCGGCCCGCTGGAGGGCCTGGGCCAGCATCCGGGCCACCGTCGTCAGCACGGACCGCTCGTCGGGCGAGAAGGACACCGGGTGCTTGAAGGCGGCCATCCAGGCGCCCATGGTCCGCCCGGCCACGATCAGCGGCAGGAAGGCCCAGGAGGCGCGTCCGAAGCGCCGGGCGAGCGGCCAGGTGACGGGGAAGCGGCGCCGGTAGTCCTCGGGGCTGGGCAGGTAGATCGCCCGGCCGTTCCGGACGACCTCCGCGGCCGGGTAGTCGGTGTCCAGCGGCATGTCGGTGAAGGGGCTCTCGTCCCCGGGGCCGTGCCCGTGGTGGCCGATGACCGACAGCCGGTCGCCCGCGACCCCGAAGACGGCCAGCCCGTCCGGGTTGAAGCCCGGCATGGACAGCGAGGCCGCCACCCGCAGCACCTCCGCGGTGGAGCGGGCCTCGGCCAGCGCCCGGCCCGCGTCCAGCAGGAAGGCCTCGCGGGAGCGGCGCCAGTCGCCGGTGATGGGGGTGTGCGCCGCCGTGGTGCCGGGCTGCGGTTCGGCGATCTCCTGGATGGTGCCGATCAGCTCGTAGTCGACGCGGCCGTCGGCCGTCAGGTTCTGCAGGGGCTTGGAGCGGCTGCGTACGGTGCGCAGCACCCGCCCGTCCTCGTCCATGATCCGCAGCCGGGCCTCGGCGAGGGTGCCCTCGGCGACGGCGAGGTTCACGATGCCGTTGATCTCGTTCCAGTCCACCGGGTGGAAGCGGGAGCGGGCGGCGGCCTCCGGCAGGACGACGGGCTCCGCGGGCAGCCCGAGCAGCCGGGCGGCCTCGCCGTCGAGGGTGACCGTCCCGGAGGCGTTGTCCCATCGCCACAGACCGGTCGCGATGGCGGCCAGGACGTCCTCGGTGCGCACCCGGTCATCTTTACAGGTCATCCGGTCGGGCTGCCTGTTCATCCCCCTGTACGGGCGCGCCCGCGCGGCGGCCCGCCCGGACGGTAACCTTGGGACGGTTGAATCCACCCTGGTATCGCGTAGAACTGGATGACTGATGCATCGGTACAGGTCCCACACGTGCGGCGAGCTCCGTGCCTCCGACGTCGCCTCCGACGTCCGGCTGAGCGGCTGGCTGCACAATCGTCGAGACCTGGGCGGCATCCTCTTCATCGATCTGCGTGACCACTACGGCATCACGCAGCTCGTGGCCCGCCCCGGCACCGCGGCCGCCGCCGTCCTGGACAAGCTGTCCAAGGAGACGGTCGTGCGGGTCGACGGCAAGGTCGTCTCCCGTGGCGCCGACAACGTCAACCCGGAGCTGCCGACCGGCGAGATCGAGATCGAGGCCGTCGAGGTCGAGGTGCTCGGCGCCGCCGCCCCGCTGCCCTTCACGATCAACACCGACGACGGGGTGAACGAGGAGCGGCGCCTGGAGTACCGCTTCCTCGACCTGCGCCGCGAGCGCATGCACCGCAACATCATGCTGCGCTCGGCCGTCATCGCGTCGATCCGCTCGAAGATGGTGGCCCTCGGCTTCAACGAGATGGCGACCCCGATCCTCACCGCGACCTCCCCCGAGGGCGCCCGTGACTTCGTCGTCCCGTCCCGTCTGAACCCGGGCAAGTTCTACGCGCTGCCGCAGGCGCCGCAGCAGTTCAAGCAGCTGCTGATGATCTCCGGCTTCGACCGGTACTTCCAGATCGCGCCCTGCTTCCGTGACGAGGACGCCCGCGCCGACCGTTCGCCGGGCGAGTTCTACCAGCTCGACGTCGAGATGTCGTTCGTCGAGCAGGAGGACGTCTTCCAGCCGATCGAACGCCTGATGACGGAGATCTTCACGGAGTTCGGCAAGGGCCGCGAGGTCACCTCGCCGTTCCCGCGGATCCCGTTCCGCGAGTCGATGCTGAAGTACGGCAACGACAAGCCCGACCTGCGCGCCAAGCTGGAGCTCGTCGACATCACCGACGTCTTCGAGGGCTCGGAGTTCAAGGCGTTCGCCGGCAAGCACGTGCGTGCGCTGGCCGTCCCGGACACCGCCGCGCAGCCGCGCAAGTTCTTCGACGGCCTCGGCGAGTACGCGATCTCGCTGGGCGCCAAGGGCCTGGCCTGGGTCCGCGTGGGCGAGGACGGCGGCCTGACCGGCCCGATCGCCAAGTTCCTCACCGAGGAGAACGTCAAGGTCCTCACCGAGCGTCTGGGCCTGGCGGCCGGGCACGCGGTGTTCTTCGGCGCGGGCGAGTTCGACGAGGTCTCCAAGATCATGTCGGGCGTGCGCGTCGAGGCGGCCAAGCGGGCGGGCCAGTTCGAGGAGAACGTCTTCCGCTTCTGCTGGATCGTCGACTTCCCGATGTACGAGAAGGACGAGGAGACCGGCAAGATCGACTTCTCCCACAACCCGTTCTCCATGCCGCAGGGCGGCATGAAGGACCTGGAGGAGAAGGACCCGCTGGACATCCTGGCCTGGCAGTACGACATCGTCTGCAACGGCATCGAGCTGTCGTCCGGGGCCATCCGCAACCACGAGCCCGAGGTCATGCTGAAGGCCTTCGAGATCGCCGGTTACGAGGCCGAGACCGTCGAGCGCGAGTTCGCCGGCATGCTGCGCGCGTTCCGCCTCGGCGCCCCGCCGCACGGTGGCATCGCCCCGGGCGTGGACCGCATCGTGATGCTGCTGGCCGACGAGCCGAACATCCGCGAGACCATCGCCTTCCCGCTGAACGGCAACGCCCAGGACCTGATGATGGGCGCGCCGACGGTGCTGGAGGAGTCCCGCCTGCGCGAGCTGAACATCGCGCTGCGCAAGCCGGTCGAGACCAAGGCCGCGGCCTCGGAGCGGTCCGTCTCCGACGCGGTCGCCCCGGACGCCGGTTCGCCGCGCGGCTGAGGCCCGTGGGCCCGTGGGCCCGCTCGTACGAAGGCGGCGCCCCCCTCCCGGTCCGGGAGGGGGGCGCCGCCTTTTCGTCTTTTCGTTGCCGTCCGGGGTTGCTCAGAACCGGTCGAGCAGGCCCTTGAGGAGGGCGGCCGGGGCGAGCTCGGCGGGGGCCGGGCCGGCGTGGAAGAAGCCGGCGTTGTCGGCGTCCAGCTTGCGCAGGAAGTCGAAGGCCTTGTTCTCGTGGTCGCCGAACGCGACGAACTGCCAGTGGACGTCGGGGGCGGTGGCGGCGGCGTCGACGATGGCCTGCCGGGCGGGCTGGCGGTTGTCGGGCGCGCCGTCCGTCTGGAAGACGACCAGGGCGGGGCCGGTGCCGCCGTCCTTCGCGTAGCGCTCCAGGACGGCTTCCACGGCCACGTGGTAGCTGGTGCGGCCCATCCGGCCGAGTTCGGCGTGGCGGGCCTCGACCCAGGCCGCGTCGTGGGTGTCGAGGGTCAGCTCGGCGGTGCCGTCCAGCTCGGTGGAGAAGAACACCGTGTGGACGGTGGCCTCCTCGTCGAGGTGCGCGGCCAGGGCCAGGGCGTGGTCGGCGAGGTGCTGGGCGCTGCCGTCCTTGTAGAAGCCGCGCATGGAACCGGAGCGGTCGAGGACCAGGTACACCTTGGCGCGGGCGCCGGTCCTGCCCTTGGTGCGGAGCACCTGGCCGGCGGCCTTGTACGCGGCCGCCACCTCGGGCGCCCGCCGCCGCACCGCTGCCGCGGCGATGGCGGGCCCCTGCGACTCCGCCTCCGGCGCGGTACCAGCCTCCTCGGACTCCGCGTCCACCTGCGCGGCGACGGGCTCGGCCTCGGGCTCCGCGTCCACCGGGGCGGCGACGGGCTCGGCCTCGGGCTCCGCCGGGGCGGCTTCGGGCTCGGCGTCGGCCTGCGGCGCGGCTGCTTCGGCCGGGGCCTCGGATTCCGCGTCCGCGACGGGCTCGGCGTCCGCCTGGGCGGCGACGGCCTCGGTCTCCGGCTGCGCCGGGTCGGCGGTGGCTTCGGCTTCCGGCTCCGCCGGGGTGGCCTCGGGCTCCGTGACGGCTTCCGGCTCGGCCGCTTCGGCCGGGGCCTCGGGCCCCTCCTGGGCGGCGACGAGCTCCGCGTCGGCCGCTACGGCGTCCGCCTCGACAGCCTCGGTCTCCGGCTCCGCGTCGGCGGGGACGGGCTCGGCCGCGTCGGCCTGCGGCGCGGGGGTCTCGGCGGTGACGGCCTCGGGCTCGGCCGCTTCGGCCGGGGCCTCGGGCAGTGCCTCCGCGGTGGGCTCGGCCTCCGGCTCCGCCGCGGCAGCGGTGGCCGCGGCTTCCGGCTCCGCCTCGCCGGCGGTGGGCTCGGCCTCCGGCTCGGCGGAGACGGCCTCGGGCTCGGCCTCTTCGGCCGGGGCCTCGGACTCCGCGTCCGCGGCGGGCTCCGCCAGGGCGGCGTCGGCCTGCGGGGCGGGGCTCTCGGCGGTGACGGCTTCGGGCTCGGCCTCTTCGGCCGGGGCCTCGGGCAGTGCCTCCGTGGTGGCCGGGGCTTCGGCCGTTACGGCCTCGGCTTCCGGCTCGGCCGGGGCGGCCTCGGGCTCCGCCTGTGCGGCAGTGGGCTCGGCCTCCGGCTCGGCGGCGACGGCCTCTGCCTTCGCCGGGGCGGCCTCGGCTTCGGCCGGGGTCTCCGGCTCCGCCGGGGCGGCCTCGGCTGCGGGGGTGGCCGGGGTCGGCTTTGCAGGGGTGGTGGCTGCCGGAGGCGACGGGCGGCGGGCCTCCGGGACCGTGGGGTCCGTCGACTGCGCCGGGGCGGTCAGCAGCGTGCCCGGTTCGCGGTCGCGCGGCGCCGACTGCGGCGGGACGGTGGGGTTGTCGAAGGAGGCCGCCACCAGATCGGCGGCCGCGTCCAGGGGAGTGCGTTCCGCCTGGCTGGGGACCGCCGCCGAAGCAGTGGAATCCGACGTCTCCGGAACCGGCTCGGCCGACCGTCCGAACACCTTGCGCAACAAGCTCCGAATACCCATGGGCCAGGCCTTTCGCATGAGTGCGTGCGTCATTTGTCCGTGCTGCGCGGTTGATCCCTGCCCAGAGTGGACACGTAAGGTTATCGGCCCCTTGGCTGGAACTTCGGCAGGGGCGCCCTTCGTGGCGCCCAGCCAACCAGGGAACAGCGGTCTCCGCCCGAACTGCCCCTCCGCCGTGCCGGGTTCATCCAGCGTTCACTCCGGCGCCGCTGCATCGGCGCAACCCGCGCCTAGCGTCACCGCTGATTCGTTCCGCCACGTCGTCGGCGGCGTGCACCCACCGGAGGACACCTCGTGCGCAAGCTCCTGCCGCTCATCGGCAACCCGCACGGCAGCGGCCGTTCCGCTCTCACCTGCCGCTACCGCTGCGGCGACGCCTGCTTCCACGAAGTGCCCAACACCAGTGACAACGAGTACGTCGGCGACGTCATAGCCCGCGCCTACTCCCGCCGCTCGATGCTCCGCTCCGCCGCGGTGGTCACCGTCGCCACCGCCGCCGGCACCGCCGTCACCCTCGGTGCGGGCGGCGGCCAGCCCGCCGAGGCGGCACCCTCCGCCGACCCCAAGGCCGGTTCCGGCGAGGCCGCACGGGGCCTGCGCTTCAAGGCCGTCGCGCCGAACACCGACGACCGGGTGACCGTCCCCGAGGGCCACGACCAGAACGTGGTCATCCGCTGGGGCGACCCGATCGTCAAGGGCGCCCCGGCGTTCAATCCGGACAAGCAGACCGCAGCCGCCCAGGCCGGTCAATTCGGGTACAACAACGACTTCCTGAGCCTGCTCCCGCTCGGCGGCGGCTACGAGCGCCAGCAGCTGCTCGTGGCCAACCACGAGTACACGGACGAGAACCTCATGTTCAAGGGCTACGACCCGGCCAACCCGACCCGCGAGCAGGTCGAGGTCGCTTGGGCCGCGCACGGCCTCGGCGTCGTCGTCGTCCAGGAGGACCACCGCTCCGGCAAGCTGACCGCCGTGAACCGCCACCAGCTCAACCGCCGGCTCACCGCCACCAGCGAGTTCCGCCTCACCGGCCCGGCCGCGGGCAGCGCGCTGCTGAAGACCTCCGCCGACCCGACCGGCACCAAGGTCCTCGGCACGCTGAACAACTGCTCGGGCGGCACCACCCCGTGGGGCACCACCCTCCACGGCGAGGAGAACTTCAACCAGTACTTCGCCAACGCCGGCCAGGTCACCGACCCGGCCGAGGCGGCCCGCCTCAAGCGGTACGGCGTGAGCACCGGCGCCACCGAGCGCAAGTGGGAGCGGTTCGACAAGCGCTTCGACTGCCTCCAGGAGCCCAACGAGTCCCACCGCTTCGGCTGGGTCGTCGAGCTCGACCCGTACGACCCGAACTCCGTCCCGCGCAAGCGCACCGCGCTGGGCCGCTTCAAGCACGAGGGCGCCCAGCCCCGGCTGACCGAGGACGGCCGTCCCGTCGTGTACATGGGCGACGACGAGCGCTTCGACTACTTCTACAAGTTCGTGTCCAGCAAGCAGATGAAGCGGGGCGACAGCCGCGCGGCGAAGGAGCACAACCTCACGCTCCTCGACGAGGGCACCCTCTACGTCGCCAAGCTGACCGGCGACTCCCCGGCCGCCGAGGTCGACGGTTCCGGCAAGCTCCCCGCCGACGGCCAGTTCGACGGCTCCGGCGTCTGGATCAAGCTCGCCACCGCCTCCGCCTCCGGCAACGTCTCGCACGTCGAGGGCATGACCGCCGAGGAGGTGTTCGTCTTCACCCGCCAGGCCGGTGACAAGGTCGGCGCCACCAAGATGGACCGCCCCGAGGACATCGAGCCGAGCCCGCGCACCGGCCGCGTCTACGTGGTCCTGACGAACAACACCGACCGCGGCAAGGCCGGCAAGGCCGGTGCGGACGAGGCCAACCCGCGCAACCTGAACAAGCACGGCCAGATCCTGGAGCTCGCCGAGAACTTCGATGACCCGGCGGGCGACGGCTTCGCCTGGCGCCTGTTCCTGGTCGCCGGTGACCCGAACGACGCCTCGACCTACTTCGCGGGCTTCCCGAAGGACAAGGTCAGCCCGATCTCCTGCCCGGACAACGTCACCTTCGACCCGCACGGCAACCTGTGGATCTCCACGGACGGCAACCAGCTCGGCTCGCACGACGGCCTGTTCGGCGTCGCCACCGCCGGTGAGCGCCGCGGTGAGCTGAAGCAGTTCCTGACCGTGCCGCGCGGCGCCGAGACCTGCGGTCCGCTGGTCCAGGACAAGCGCGTCCTGGTCGCGGTGCAGCACCCGGGCGAGATCGACGGCGCGTCCGTAGAGAAGCCGCAGTCGGTGTGGCCCGACGGGCCCGGCAAGATCGTCCGCCCGGCGGTCGTGTCGGTCTGGCGCAAGGACGGCAAGAACATCGGCGTCTGATCCACAGGTCAGGGAGCCGGCCGGCCGCAGCGCGGTCAGCCGGCCTCCGGCAGCCGGCCCACCGGCAGCCGCAGGGTCGTCAGCGCACCCCCGTCCGGGGCGTTGGCGAACACCGGCGCGATCTCCAGGACCGCGGCCTGGCCCGCCACGATGGTCAGGCCCAGGCCGTGGCCCCGGCCGCGCCCGGGATCCCCGGTGCGGAAGCGCTTCGGACCGTGCTCGATCAGCTCGGCCGGGTAGCCCGGACCGTGGTCGCGGATCACCACGACCGGCCCCTCCACCGTCACCTCGACCGGTGGCCGGCCGTGCTTGTGGGCGTTGACCAGCAGGTTGACCAGGATCCGGTCCAGGCGCCGCCGGTCGGTGAGCACCACCGCGTCCCGGACCACCCGGACCTCGGCAGGCAGCCTGGTCGCGGCGACGGCCCGCTCCACGGCCCGGCCCAGTTCCACCCGGGACAGGTCGGCGCGCTCCACGCCCGAATCGAGCCGGGAGATCTCCAGCAGGTCCTCGGTGAGCCGGTGCAGGGCCCCGAGCCGGTCGTTGATCATCTCCTTCGGGCGGCCCTCGGGCAGCAGCGCGGCCGCCGCCAGCGATCCCGTCAGCGGGGTGCGCAGCTCGTGCGCCACGTCCGCGGTGAACCGCTTCTCCGCCTCCAGCCGTTCCTGGAGCGAGGCCGCCATGGAGTCCAGGGCGTGCGCGACGTCCCGCACCTCGTCGCGGTAGCGGCGGGGCCGCCGGCCGTCCGGGTCCGGGCCCGGGTCCGCCTCCGCGCCGGTGTCCGGTCCCGTGTCGGCCGGGAAGCCCACCCGGGCGTCCAGGTCCCCGGCGCTGATCCGGCGGGCCACGGCGGCCGTGGTGGCGAGCCGTCTGCTGATCCGGTCGGCGAGGAAGAGACCGGCCAGGGCCACGACCCCGGCCGCGAGCGCCGCGGAGGCCAGGATCGCGGTGTCGATGTCCCGCAGCCGCTCGCGCGTGTTCCCGTACGGGATCCAGACCGCGAGGGCCGAGCGGTCGGCGGGTCCGGCCGCCCACATGACGGGCTCGCCCCCGTGGGTGCCGACCATGCTCCCGGTCCGGCCGCGCGCGACCAGCGCCCGCAGCGGGGCGGGCAGGCCGGGCGGGTCGAGAGCGGCGTTCACGTCGCCGTGCGCGGTCCCGTACTCGTAGTGGCCGAGGGCGTGGTCGAGGTCCCGGGCCGCCTCCTTGCGGACCTCGCCGACGACCTGCCGGGCGACCACGTTGTGCACGAGGATCCCCAGCGCGGCGGCGACCAGGCAGCACACCGTCGTGGTGGTGAGGGCGATCTTCCAGCGCAGGCTGCTCAGCGCGCGCATCGCGACCGGTTCCCGGGCAGCGGGACGTCGGTGAGGGCCGCGCACTCGTCGAGGGTGAGCTGCGACAGGCTCATGCTGCCCGTCCCGGCGTCCCAGACGTAGTCGGAGACCGAGCTGTAGCGCGGGTTCGTCGTGGGCTCGCGGACGGCCAGGTGCTCGGCGGCCACCTCGACGCCCTCCAGCACCCCGCGCCGGGCCAGGATCCGGGCGATCCGGCCGTCGTCGCGGACGGTGTAGACGCGCAGCTCGCTGAGCCGGCCGTCCACGTCCAGGGCGGTGATCAGCTCCTCGCGGCCGTCACCGGTCAGGTCGTGCAGGACGCCGGGCCGCACCGGGCAGTCGGGCCCGCCGTCCGCGGCCCCCGTGCAGAGCGCGAGGCGCCGCGCCGCGCGCGGGTCGACGAGGCGCCCCGTACCGCCGTCCTCGGCGGTGGCGGAGGTGATGTCGGCGCGTACGACGGCCAGCGCGTCCACCCCGCGCATCGTCAGCGCCGGAGCCCGGGGCAGGCCCGGCACGGTGGCGGCCGCGCCCGGCTGCTGTCCCTTGGCGGGCGGCTCGGGGCGGACGTCCTGCCACAGGGTCTTCGGGGCGTGCACGGTGCCGAGGTCGCCCTCGCTCTTGATCCCCTCCACGTCGGCGCACCCCGCCGCGCCCGCCAGGACGGCGGCGAGGGCCATCGCGGCCGGGACCCGGTGCATGCTCCGATGCTCCCCCGCGGCGCCGGGCCCGGCCCGGCCCGTGCGCCGTTCGGGGGACCGCGGCCTCCGGGAGGCGCGCCCGGCCGCCGCCGGGGGTCAGCGCTCCGGCTGGGCGATCGCCCGGGCCGCCACGACCTCCTGGTGGACCGGGGCGAGGACGGACTCCCGGGCCTCCGGCGGCAAGGGCCGCACGCGGACCTCCTTCAGGGTCGGGCTGCTGCGCACCCCCCGCGCCAGGCCGTGCAGCTCGTCCCTGAGGGCGGCCACCTCCTCGGCGGCGGGCGGCGCGGCCCCGTGGTTGACCCGGACCCGGGCCGCGGTCGTCGCGTCCACGATCCGCTCCACCGCCACCACCAGCGGCCACCACGCGGCGGCCCGCGGGCCGGTGGGCGGGGGTTCGGTCAGGGCCCGCTGGAACTCGCTGCGCACGTCCGAGAGGTCGCGGTAGATGCGGCGGCGGGCCTTTTGCCGGCTCAGCCGGGCGGCCCGCTGGGCGGCGTCGTCGGCGAAGGGGGCGAAGGCCCGCTCCACGTACCCGGCCGCGTCGTCCACGGCGTCGGCGAGCCGGGCCCCGATCCGGGTGTGCCAGCTCTCGGGCCACAGCAGGTAGCCGGCGATGAGGGCGATGGCGCAGCCGATGAGGCTGTCGACCAGGCGCGGCAGGATCAGGTCGAAGCCCTGGTGGTTGAGGAGGTCGGAGAGCAGCAGGATCACCGGGGTGATGGCCGCGGTCTGGAAGGCGTACCCCTTGGTGGAGAACACCGGGATCAGCATGGCCAGCAGCGCCATGACCGGCACGTCCCACCAGCCGCGCGGTACCTCGGAGAGGACGGCGGCCGCCAGGACCAGTCCCCCGGCGGTGCCCAGGGCGCGGAGCACGGCGCGGGAGAAGACGGAGCCGAAGTCCGGCTTGAGGACGAAGGTGACGGTCAGGGCGACCCAGTAGGACCGTTCCACCTGGATCAGGGAGACGAGGGACTGCGCGAGCCCGATGCACAGGGCGAGGCGCAGACCGTACCGCCAGGAGGTGCCGGAGAGCATCGTGTCGCGCACCGTCCGCCGGGCCCGGACCCGCAGGGCGGCGGGCCGGCCGAGCCGGTCGTCGATGTTGTACGGGTCCGGTTCGGGGAGCCGCGCGGTGGTCGCGGCGTACCTCAGCGCGGAGTCCAGGGCCCGCTCGGAGGGGCTCCGCGGCGCGGGCAGGTCCGGTACGGGGGCGCCGGGCAGGCCCGCTTCGACGGTTCCGGCCAGTTCCCGTACGGCCGCCGGGACCGCGGGCGGCAGGGGCCGGCCGCGCAGGTGGACGGCGGGAGCGGCCTCGACCAGCGGGATCAGCGCGTTCAGCTGGGCCTGCAGCCGCACCAGCGAGGGGCTGCGGCCGTGCACCCGGGCCCGGCGGCCCAGGACCAGGTCGTAGGCCTGGTTCAGGGCCTGGGTGAGCTGCTGGCGGCGTTCCTCGTACGCGGGTCCGCCCGCGGCCTCCAGGCTGTCGGCGAGGGCCCGGTAGGCGGCCGCGACGGCGGTCCGCTCGGGCAGCCGGCCGCGCACCGGCCAGCCCAGCAGGCTCAGGGCGAGCACGAACAGGCCGCCGGCGCTGAGCAGCAGCGGGGCGGTCCACCAGGGTTCGGGCATCGGCAGCCCGGCCCCGACGACCGCGTTGAGCAGGAGCAGCAGTCCGGACACGGAGGCGACCGTGCCGATCGAGGAGATCATCCCGGAGACGAGGGCGATCAGGGTGAGGACGCCGACGGCGAGCCAGCCGTGTCCGTAGACGAGGGTGCCCGCGGCGACGCCGACGGCTCCGAAGAACTGCGGGACGGCGATGTTCAGGATCCGCATCCGGTACGCGTCGGCGGTGTCGCCGATCACCCCGGAGAGGGCGCCCATGGAGACGAGGGCGCCGTACTCGGGCTCGTCCAGGGCGAAGCCGACGGCGAGCGGGGTGGCCAGCGCGATCCCGGCGCGTACGGCCGCGGCCCAGGGCACGGGCGCGCGGCTCGGCCGCAGTCCGGCGAGCAGCCAGGCGGGGGGAGCCAGCGGATTCGGCCGCAGCCGCCCGGACGGTATGTGCTCGGTGCGTCGTTCGGTGGTCATTCCGCTTCCGTGTCGCCGCTCGCGAATCGGTTCTTCTGGGGGTTCTGCGGAGTATGCGTGTGTACGTACCGAGCTTATGGGGTGCGGCGCAGCCGTCCGGCCAGCCAGGCGGCCAGGGCGGCCGCCAGCCCGACGGCGAGGACCACCCAGGCGGTGGTCCGCAGGAACGCGGTGAGCGCGTCGTACACCGCTCCGGCGGCGTCCCGGTCGACGTCGGCGGGCAGGTCGTCGAGGGTGAGGCGGCGGCACAGGACCACGGCGGTCCACAGGAGTACGGCCCCCGCGGCCAGCCCGAGACCGGTGGCCAGGACGGCGCGTCGGCGGTGGACGGCGACGGTGACGGCCAGCACGGCCAGGCACAGGGTCAGCAGGGGGAGCCAGACACCGGCGATCTGGAGCATGCGGAACCCCTTCCGGAGCGCGCCGAGGTTGTCGTACTCCATGACCTTCACGGTCAGGTGGGTTTCCGGGATGCGGTCGGCGAAGGGCACCCCGTCGGCGATCAGTTCCCCCCTGACCTGGGCGAGCACCGGCGCGAGGTCGATGGTGACGGCGTTCCCGCGGCCGGAGTCGAGGGCGGCGAGGAAGGCGGTGTGCGCGGCGCGGTTGGCGGCGTCCCAGGCCGTGCGGTAGGCCGGGGTCCCGGCGAAGGAGTGCAGGGCCTCGCCGATCAGGGCGTCGACCCCGCCCTGGAAGGGGCCCGCGTCGATCTGTCCGGAGAGGGCGCGGGTGGCCTGGCTGACGACCACGCCCCGGACAGCGGGGTCCTCGGCGAGCGGGGCCATGGCGGCGGTGTAGCGGTCGGCGTTCCCCAGCTCCCGGTCGGCCCAGTAGGCGACCGCGCTCGCGGGCACGAGGAGGGCCACGAGCACGACGAGGGCCGCCGACAGGTAGGTGCGCACGTCACCAGGGAATGCCCCGGGCGGTGAACGCCGCCACCCCTGCTGCTGCGTCCGAGTGATCCACTTGCCGCCCCGGGACGGCGGGTGTGCCCTGGATGGTGGAAGAGAGGAGCCCCGCCATGGCACATGCGGCACCCACCATGTCCCGGAGGCAGCGCCCCACGTCATCGGTGAACGTGGACCACAGCAGCAGGAACGCCCTGATCCGCGCACTGCTGCTCGGCCTCGTGTACGGGGTCTGGGCGGCCCAGATCCAGCGCCAGACGGGCCCGGTGACCGTGGGCAACGTCTTCTTCGGGATCCTGTGCGGCGTGCTGTTCGCCGCCGTCATGTTCGCCCTCCACGAGTTCGGTCCGCGCCTGATGCGGGAGCTGCACGCGACCGCCTACGGCGTCTTCGCGGGCGTGGCCACCGGCTATCTGCACAGCCTCACCAACTCCTCGATACTCCGGTCCATCACCGTCGGCCTCGCGGTCGGCGCGGGCGTCGGACTCGCCGCCTTCTACCGCTACTACACGCGGGAGGACTGACGGCCCCGGCGGCGCCGGTTCCCGTGCGGGAACCGGCGCCGCCCCCTGCGGTGGGCGCCCCCGAGGCTAGGCGGCGGGAGAGGCCGGGCCCGGCCGGGCTGCCGCCACGGGCTCCTCCTCGCGGCCCGGGACGGCGGCGGTCGTCGCCACCGCCTCGGGGCCGGCCGGCTGCGGTGCGGACGCGGGCCGTTCCGGGGCCGGGCGGACCGGCGGGGAGCAGCGGGCGGCCTCGGCGCGGAGCATGGCGTTCAGGGCGGCGTACGGGTCGATGGGCATGGCGGAACCTCACGGTGGTTCGGGAGTGTGGGGGACACGCTGCTGCTCGGCCCGCTCAGCAGCGCAGGACCACGCTCCGTACCGTCCGCAGGGATTCCGCCGGTGCGGCCGCCCCGGCCCGGGCCGCGTGCGGCGGCCCGGCCGCATCGCTCACGTGTTTCACGTGAAACATCCCCGGCGGCAGCCGCCGGACGGTGGGCGCCGTGCGCACCGCCGTCCGTACGGCCGCGCGGGCGTCGGAGTCCGCGGCCCCGTCCGACTGCCCTTCGGTGGGCTCGGCGGGGGCGGAGGAGGCCGAACGGGAGTCCGCGGCCAGGGCGGAGGCCGTACTCACGGCCGGACCGGCGCCGAACAGGCACAGCAGCGCGACGCAGGCCACCGTCAGGGCCCGCGCCAGCACCGTCCGCGCGTACCGCGCACCGCTCATGACGCCTTCCATGCCCCGGCGCGCCGGGGGGCTCCCCCTCCGGGCCCGAGAAGCCCCCGACCGGGGGACGAAGACACCCCCCTCGGCTGACAGCCGCCACCGCCCCACCGGGACCCCGCGCTCAGCCGGTGCGCAGCGGCCCGGTCAGCCGCGCCAGCACCGTGGTCTCCCCGCTGACCAGCCGCAGCCGGGCCCGCCCGGGCCGGCCGCCGGAGCCGGTGACCGCGCCGGGCGAGATCCGTTCGACGGTGAACACGGCCGTACGGTGGTCCGCGCGCGGGATCTCGATGGTGCGCCCCCGCCGCAGTGCGGCGAGCGGCAGCCCGTCCCCGCTGACCACGGCGGTGCCCGCGCTGCCGGGCACCGGGCCCGCAGGGTCCCAGCCGGCCACGCCCCCGTCGCTCTGCGGGCCCCGCGCCAGCGGGAGGTCCACCCCCAGGCTGGGGATGCGCAGCCGCAGCGGGCGCGAGGCGCGCAGCGGTGCGGCGGACACCCGGGGCCCGGTGCCCGGACCGTGCGTCCCGGAGTGTTCGAGCCCGCGCACGAGCCGCCGGTGTCCGGACAGGCCCAGCGCCCGGGAGGGCAGTGCGTCGGCGGTGCCGGAGGTGGCGGGCTCCGCGCCCTGGCTGCCGCGCAACAGGCCCACTCCGGTGCAGATCAGAGTGACCGTCAGCGTGGCGACGATCCACTGGGCGCGGGCCATGGCGTTCCTCCCGGGCCGGCTCGGTCGGCCGGTTCCTGTGAGCAGTGGACCGCTCCGGGCCGCCCGGCACCGCACGGGGGCGCCGGGGAGTGACGGCGCGTCACCGGCGTGTCGTGGCTGCGTGCCGGAGTCTTCGCAGCTCGGGGCGGTGCGCCGGGCGCGCTCCCGACGTTTCGACGCCGTGCCTCCGAACGGGTGAGGGCCGCCCCCGGCGGCATGACGCCCCACACGGCGCGGGCCCTGCGCGATGCGGGTCCGGCGCGGTGCGGGTCCGGCGCCGCGCGGGCCCCGGATGGTGGAGGCCCCGCCGGGTGCGTGACGTCGTGTCAGCCGGAGTGGGCCGCGTTCAGCCCCCGGGTATGGCGTCCGGGGTCGGCGGCAGTGGTCGGGCGGGCCAGTCCAGCAGCCGGGCCCCGATCGCCGCCGTCTGCAGGGTGTACCGCTGCACGGGATCGCCGGGGTCGTGGCCGGTCATCCGGTGGATCCGCTCCAGCCGGTAGGTCAGCGCCCGCACGCTCAGGCGCAGCCGCCGGGCCGACTCCGCGGCCACGCACCCGGAGTCGAAGTAGGCCGTCAGGGTCTCCAGCAGCGGACCGGCCCCGCCCCGCCCGGCCCGCAGCGGCCCGAGCACGCTCAGCACCAGGTCGGCCAGCGCGGCCCGGTCCCGGGTCAGCAGCGGGAACACCAGCAGGTCGGCGGCGCGCAGCACCGGCCCCTCGAAGCCGAGCCGGTCCGCCAGGCCGAGGGCGTCGCGGGCCTCCTCGTACGAGGCGGCTATCCCGCCCGCACCGGGACGCGGGCGGCCGACGGCGACGAGCCCCGCGTCCTGGAGCGCGGCGCACGCCTGCCGCGCGAAGTGGACCGGCACCTCGTCCCGGTCGCCCGGGGCCACGCAGACCAGCAGGCCGTCCTTGGTGGCGAGGAGGGCGGCGCCCTCCCCGAACCGCCCGGCCAGCGCCGCCCCCACCCGGCGGGCGGCCGGGCCCGCGTCCTCGCAGGGCTGCGGGCCGCGCGCGACGGCCACCGTGTACGCGGGCGCCGGGGCCGGTCCGAAGCGGGACGCCCCTCCGGCGGGGCCGCCCGGGTCGATCCGGCCGAGCAGCAGGTCGTCGACGTACTCCCGGCGGGCGGCCTCCTCGCGCCGCACCACCAGCTGCCGGGCCCGTTCCCAGCCCTCGGCGAAGGCGTCCACGGCCTGCTCCGCCGCCGCCAGCACGGGGTCCGGGGAGCCGTGCCCGTCGAGTGCGGTCCGGGTGGCGGCGAGATGGGCGCCGACGAGGCCGCGCAGCCCGTACCCGGCGGCGGCGGCCCGCGCGCCGAGGGCCCGCCGGGCGGCGAGCGCCTCTGGACCGGGGCGGCGCCCGGTGGTCCGGACGTCCGCGAGGATCCCCGCGTACCCGGTCAGATATTCCTCGGGTACGTCCTGTCCTGACGCCACACCAGCTCCCCGCTCCGTTCGAACTCCCATTGTCGCCAAGGGGTTCGCACAGGCCCCGGGCCGGGGCGGGCGGGACGCTCAGATCACCACGAACGCGACCGCCGCCGCCCCCATGAGGGCGGCGGCGAGGTGGATCGCGGGGTGGCCGTAGTCCCCGAACCAGAGTTGGCGGGCCAGTCCGCCCAGGGCGGCCAGGGCGGTGATGACCCCGATCTGCGCGAGCAGGGTGGCGGCCGTGAACGGGGCCAGGACCAGGAGTAAGGAGTTCAGCCAGAAGGGTGCGGCGCCGGTCCAGCCCCGCCATTGCCAGATCGCGGTCGGCATGTCCCGGCTCCCACCTTCCACACCCGCAACAGGTGTGTCGTGCTCAACTCGTCGGCTGTACAGCCTCCTGGGGTGCGGCGGCCGGGGCAATAGCGCGTTCGGCTAGAAATCCGAAGGCCAGGCCGAAAGTCGTCCACAGGGCCACCTGGATGCCCAGCGAGGCGAGGCGGAACTGCCAGATCAGCGCGGCCGGGAAGTCGGCCGGCACCTCGTTGATGCCGGGGAGCAGGGCGTAGGCGATGCCCACCGTCACGACGAAGCCCAGCGAGGCGACGACCGAGGCGTTCCAGTTGCCCAGGGAAGGGGCCAGGCGCCGCCCCAGGATCAGGGCGCCCGCGGCGAGCAGCAGGCTCAGGGCGATCATCAGGACGAACAGGGTGGTGCGCCGGACGACCGTGTCGGGGTCGCCCACGGCAGGCGGGTTGGCCGGGTACTTGAGGAACGGGACCAGGTTCACGGTGAGGAACAGGCCCCCGGAGACCAGCGCGGCGGTGGCCCGCGGGCCGAAGCGGCCGAGCCGGCCCAGGGCGTAGCAGAAGACGAGCGCGGCGATACCGCCGAGCGCGACGCCGTAGAGGAGGGTGCCGGTGCCGAGACCGGCCGTGGCCTGCAGGGCCCGGCTGACCGGGCCTTCCTCGGCGTGCTCGTGCGCGGCGGCCGCGCCGGCTTCCTCGATGGCGATGGCGGCGTCCACCTTGGACTCGCCGAGGACGTAGGCGACGAGGAAGGCGGCCACACCGGCGAGCAGGCCGGCCAGCATGCCCCGGATCAGCAGGACACGCGGGGAGATGGGGTTCATGCGTCGGTTTCCCTTGCTGGGGCAGAGAGGGGGGAGCGGGGGATCTCCGGGGTCCACAGGGCAGGCGGAAGCGGCGCACGGGCCGTACGGCGCTCCGCGGGTGCGTGCCCCGCGGAGCCGCGCGGGGATGCGCCCCGCGCGGAGCGGTACCGGCGCCGCGCGCGGGGAGAGTTCCCGGCGCCGCGTGGACCGGGGGTCAGCCGGTCAGTGGCAGGGGAAACCGAGCAGGTGACGGCCGTCGTGCATCCACTCGTGGATGGTGTCGCCCTGGAAGACCGCGGTGGCACCCTGCTCGGCGCCGACGAGGTACAGCAGGACCAGCATGAGGACACCGACGAACAGCGCCCAGGGGGCCAGTTCCTTCAGGGACAGCGGGGTGACGGCTACGGGCGCCGACGACGGCACGGCGGAGTGGGCCATGGCAGAACCTCCAGGGGGAACACGCGTCCCGGTCAGTGGTGCTCTTGACGAAGGTGGCGGGTCTGACTTCCCTGCCCGCACTGCTGCGGGAGGATTCACAGTGGCGCGACCGTGCCGGAATCTCACCGGTACTTCCGTCATACCTTCGTCATGTCGTCCGAGACCGTACCGCGCCCGTGGCTTGAACACCACGGCGTATCTCCGCCGTCTCACGCCCCGGGCGCGCGCTCTACGCTCCCTCCATGCCCGAGACGACACCCCAGGCCCCGCCGGATCCACCCGTACGGCTGCACCTGACCACGCCCCCGCTCGACGCCGCCGCCCGCCGGGGCCGGTTCGGGTACGGGGCCCCGTGCCCCGGCCACCCCGGTCTGGCCGGGCCGGCCACCGGGGACTGGGCGGGCCGGACCCTGGAGGAGGTCGCCGCCGAGGACCCGCGGGGGATCCGCGACTGGCTCACCGACCCGCACTACGCGCCCCCGGGCGGCGGGGAGTCCGTGGCCGCGCTGATCGCCCGGACCGGGGCGCACCTGGCCGCGCTGCCGCCCGGCCGCCACGACGCGGTGGTCGAGCAGGCCGTCGTACGGGCCGCGGTGGTGTGGGCCCTGGAGCTGCCGGAGCAGGCCTTCTGGCGGCTCGACGTACGGCCCGGGACCGTGACCGCCCTCAGCGGCCGCTCCGGCCGCTGGAACCTCCTGGTGGGCCGCCCGGCCGGGGAGTGAACGGCACGACGGCCCGGACCCCGCGACGCGGTCCGGGCCGAACGGCGCTGCGGGGCAGCGATGGTGTTACGCGACGATCCAGTCGGACGTGGCTATCACCGGCTGCACGCCGTCGCGGTGGATGGTGCCCTCGATCAGGCCGTACGGGCGGTCCGCCGCGAAGTACACCTCGTTGTCGTTCTTCAGCCCGAAGGGCTCCAGGTCGACGAGGAAGTGGTGCTTGTTGGGGAGGTTGAGGCGCACCTCGTTGACCTTGGGGCAGTTGTCGAGGACGCGCTCGGCCATCTGGTTCAGGGTCTGCTGGAGCGAGTACGAGTAGGTCTCCGCGAAGGCTTCGAGCATGTGCTTGCGGACCTTCTTGTACGACCCGTCCCAGTCGAAGTCCGCGTCGTCGGCGGCCAGCGCCGAGTGCGCCCAGCGGGCGGTGACCTTGGTCGCCAGGATGCGGTCGTACGCCTCCTGGAGGGTCGTGTACTTGTCCTTGATGTAGCCGTGGAACTCGGAGTTGGTCGAGTTCATCACCGTCAGGTCCTTCAGGCCGGAGATGACCTGGAGGCCGGTGGTCTCGCTGTAGGTGACCTGCGTGGTGCGCACCTCCTGGCCCTTGCGGACGAAGGAGTGCTGCTCCTTGCGCGTCGGGACCGGGATCCGCTCCCAGGCGAACTCCTCGATCCGGATCTGCGCCTCGCGGATCGGCTGCTGGGAGGAGACGAAGTGCTTGGCGAGGTGGATGCCGAAGGCCTCGGGCGAGGCGACGCCGTGCTCCTTGCCGAAGGCGTACACCGTGTTCTTGGTGGTGTCCGTGGGCAGGCAGTTGGCGTTGTCGCCGGTCAGGTGGACGTCGCGGAACTCGCCGCGCAGGGCGACCGAGACGTTCAGGTCGCGGATCTCGGCCCAGGAGCCGTCGCTGCCCTTGCGGGTCACCACGACGATGCGGTTCTCGGCCTTGCCGTACTGGTTCTGGCCCAGGACGTGCTTGCTCATGCTGTCTTCCTTCGGGTACTCGGGAACACGGAGTCCGATTGGTCTGGATCCCGTACGCCCGGCGTCCAGCGCGCGTCCCGACTGAAGACGTGCCGCTCCCCGCCGTTCGGCCCCTGGGGGCCGCCCCGGGACTGACGTGCATCCCGGTCCGTAGGTGCTGAGTAGTACTGCACGGATTGCAGCATGCGCACGAGGGTTCGACCACCGTACGGATCCTCCGAACACCAGCACCCACGGATTGGGCGACCGTACAGACCCGCAGGTCAGGCCATGTGCGCGTCGGCCACCGAGAGGGCCTCGTCCAGGACGGCCAGGCCCTTGGCCACGTCCTCGGTGGAGACGTTGCAGGGCGGGGCCACGTGCATCCGGTTCCCCGCGAGGAGCGGCCACAGGCCGCCCTTCTTCAGGGCCGCCCCGAAGGCCGCCATGGGCGCGTTGTCGGCCCCGGAGGCGTTGTACGGGACGAGTGGCTCGCGGGTGTCCGCGTCCCGTACGAGTTCCAGCGCCCAGAAGGTGCCCAGCCCGCGGACCTCGCCGACCGAGGGGTGGCGCGCGGCGATCTCGCGCAGGCCCGGTCCCAGCAGTTCGGCGCCGGTGCGGGCGGACTGCCCGACGATGTCCTCCTCCTCCATCGTGTTGATCGTCGCGACGGCGGCGGCGCAGGCCAGCACGTGCCCGGAGTACGTCAGCCCGCCCGGGTAGGGGCGGCGGGCGAAGGTCTCGGCGATCGCGGCGGAGATGGCGACCCCGCCGAGCGGCACGTAGCCGCTGGTGATGCCCTTGGCGAAGCAGATCAGGTCGGGGGTGACGTCCCAGTGGTCGGCGGCGAACCAGGTACCGGTGCGCCCGAAGCCGACCATGACCTCGTCGAGGATGAAGACGATGCCGTAGCGGTCGCAGAGCGCGCGCACGCCCGCCAGGTAGCCGGCCGGGGGCACGAGCACGCCCGGGGCGCCGCCCACGGTCTCCAGGATGATCGCGGCGATGGACTGCGGGCCCTCGAAGACGATCGTGTCCTCCAGGTGGCGCAGGGCGCGCCCGCACTCCTCGGCCTCGGTCGTGGCGTGGAAGGGCGAGCGGTAGAGGAAGGGCCCCCAGAAGTGCACGACGCCCGCGGTGGCGGTGTCGTTGCCGAAGCGGCGCGCGTCACCGGTGAGGTTGATCGCGGTGGAGGTCGCGCCGTGGTACGAGCGGTACGCGGACATCACCTTGGGCCGGCCGGTGTGCAGCCGGGCCATCCGGACGGCGTTCTCGACCGCCTCGGCGCCCGCGTTGGTGAAGAAGATCTTGTCCAGGTCCCCGGGGGTGCGCTCGGCGATCAGCCGGGCGGCCTCGGAGCGGACGTCGACGGCGAAACCGGGTGCGACCGTGCACAGCCGGGCGGACTGCTCGGCGATCGCGGCCGCGACCTTGGGGTGCTGGTACCCGATGTTCGTGTAGACGAGCGCACTCGAAAAATCGAGGAAACGGTTGCCCTCGTAGTCCCAGAAGTACGAGCCCTCGGCCCCGGCCACGGCCAGCGGGTCGATGAGCTCCTGCGCCGACCAGGAATGGAAAACGTGCTTCCGGTCGGCGTCTTTCACGGCGGCGAGGGCGTCGGCGGCTTCTGCGTTCATATATCGAGGGTAGTTGTCCAGGATGTGGACCCGGGGGTGCCTCCGGTGCGGCGTGGCCGGGAGCTGACTTGACGGACGCGGGCTCCCCCGCTCGACGGGTTCCGGCCCTCGTCATAGCCTCACCGCTACCGGCCGCTCCACGGGGGAGAACGGCGGAAAACTCATGGTGGGGCCCCCTTCGGTGTCCCCCGCAGCTGCGGGGGACACCGAAGGGGGCCCCGTCGTGCATGGGGGATCCGGCCATCGCGTGGTGGGATTTGTCCGTCCCCCTCGGGGGTAGGTGCGGCGCCGGGGGACGGGCGGCGTAGACGGGAGAGCCTGTGGCCGAGCAGACGCGGAAGCTGGTCCTGGGCGGTGGCACGGCGGGTGTCGTGACCCGCTGCCGGGACTTCACCCGGCGTGCCCTCGCCGACTGGCACTGGCCCGCGGGCGCCGAGGCCGAGGAGGACGTGCTCCTGCTGGTCTCCGAGGTGGTGACCAACGCCTGCCTGCACGCGGGCGGCCCGCGCGAGCTGGTCCTGCGGCACGCCCCCGGCGGGCTGCGGGTGGAGGTCACCGACGACAGCCCCGAACCGCCGAGCCCGCGGCCGCCGGACCGGGCCCGGCCGGGCGGGCACGGGCTGATCCTGATGGAGCGCCTCGCCCGGGGGTGGGGGTGCGTACCGTCGCCGCCGGGCAAGACCGTGTGGCTGGAGCTTCCGGGCCCGCCGCCCCCGGGCCGGGACGCGGACCCGGACGCGGCCGGGCCGGACGCGTAGGCGCGGGGCGGGCGGGTTCAGGCGGCGCCGGCGGGCGCGGTCTCGGGGGCCTCGTCGGGCGACTCGTCCGTGAGGAGGCCGCCGCGCAGCCGGTCCAGGGTGCGGTGCAGCAGCCGGGACACGTGCATCTGGGACAGCCCCAGCCGCTCCCCGATCTCGGACTGGGTCAGCTCCTGCCCGAAGCGCAGAGCCAGCAGCATCCGCTCCCGCTCCGGCAGCCCGGCCAGCATCGGCTTGAGGGACTCCAGGCACTCGATCAGGTCGTACGCGGGCTCCTCGGCGCCCAGTGAGGCCCGCTCGGCCTGCGGGTCGCGTTCCGGGTCGTCCTGGGCCGGGGCGTCCAGTGAGCGCGCGGAGTAGGCGCAGGCGGCCTTGCGGCCCTCACCGAACTCCTCCGGCGTGACGTCCAGCTTCCGTGCCAGTTCGGCGTCGGTGGGCTCGCGGCCGAGGCCCTGTTCGAGGGCGTCGTGCGCCTTCGCCGTGTCGATCCGCAGCTCCTGGAGCCTGCGGGGGACCTTCACCGCCCAGCTGGTGTCGCGGAAGAACCGCTTGATCTCCCCGCTGATCGTGGGCATCGCGAAGGTGGTGAACTCCACCCCGCGCTCCGGGTCGAACCGGTTGATGGCCTTGATCAGCCCGATCGTGCCGACCTGGACGATGTCGTCCATCGGCTCGCTGCGCCCGCGGAAGCGGCGGGCGGCGAACTTCACCAGGCTCAGGTTCAGCTCGACCAGGGTGTTGCGGACGTACGAGTACTCCGCCGTGCCCTCTTCGAGCTCGGCCAGCCTCCGGAAGAGGGAGACCGAGAGCGCCTTCGCCTCGCCGGTCGCGACATCGGTGTGGTCGCTGTGGTCGGTGAGGTGGGGGTCGGTGAGGCCGAGGCCGGTGAGGTCGGTGCGCTTCATCGCTCTGCGCTCCTCTCACGAAGGCCCACCCGCGGAGGCTTCGCTCCGGGAGAGGCCGTCGTCTTGCGCTGTCGCGACCGTCCTGAGGGATATACCCGCTCCAAACGGCTGATACCCATATCCATTCCCCGGCACCCCGCTGCGTCACGCCCCGTCACTTCGCGTCACGGCCCGGGAAGGGCGCGGCCGCGTGCGGGGGGCTCCCCTGTTGCCCCCCGTACGCGGCCCGCGCCGGTCACAGGAGGAGCCTGCTTCCCCGCGCCCGATCGGCCCACTGATTAAGCTCAGGCCGAATCCAACGGAGCTGCGGGGGCGGGGACATGGCGACGGGACTGACCTTTTCGGCGGCGGATCTGGCCCGGACGCGCTTCGCGGTCTCCCCGATGTGGGAGGTCGTCACCAGCTTCCGGCTGCTGAAGGATCCGGCCGGGCGGTCCCTGCACCGGCGCTGGGCCGCGCAGGTGCGGCCCCGGATGCGGTGCGCGGGGCTGCGGGGCGGCTGGCTGGACGAGCTGATCCCGGCGCGCGGCTACCTGGCGGACTTCCTCAACCCGACCCCGCAGGGCCCCTTCCCCACCCTCGACGCCGAGTTGGCGGCCATCCGCGCGAGCCGCCCCGAGCAGGTCCGGGCCGACGTCGACGACCTGCTGCGCACCCGCCCGGGCGGCCCGGGCCCCGGCCCCTCGCCCCGGCTGCGGCTGCTGCGGGAGGAGCCGGAGGCGGCGCTGGAGCGGGTCACGGCGGAGATCGAGACGTACTGGGAACTCGCCCTGGCGCCCTACTGGGCGAGGATCCGCCAGCTGCTGGAGGCGGACGTCTTCCACCGGGCCCGCCAGGTCGCCGAGCACGGATCCGCCGCCGTCCTCAACGAGCTGCACGAATCGGTCCACTGGGACGAGGGCACCCTGCACCTGCTGCGCTGCGAGTGCGGGCTGACCCGCGAGCGGGCGGGGCCGGGGCTGCTGCTGGTGCCGACGGCCTTCGCCTGGCCCCGCGTCCTGACCCGGTCGGTGGCCCCGGACCCGCCCCAGCTGGCCTATCCGGCCCGGGGCGTCGGCACCCTGTGGGAGCCCCGCGCCGCCTCCTCCACCGATGCGGTGGCGGGCGTACTGGGCCGCTCCCGCGCGCTGCTGCTGGCGGAGCTGGACAGCCCGGCGTCGACCACCCAGCTGGCCCGGAACTGCGGCCTGTCCGCCGCGGGGGTCTCCCAGCACCTGACGGCACTGCGCAACGCGGGCCTGGTCACGGCGCACCGCACGGGCCGCTCGGTGCTCTACGCCCGCACCGCCATCGCCGACGCCCTGCTCACCGCCTGAGGGCACGGGCGCGAGGGCACGGGACCGGCGGCGCGGGACTGACTTAGGCTGCCCGCATGGAGTCCTACACCATCGGCCAGGCAGCGCGGCTGCTCGGCGTCAGCAGTGACACCGCCCGCCGCTGGGCGGACGCCGACCGCTTCCCCACCCGCCGCGAGGGGAACCGCAGGATCGTCGACGGGCCCGATCTGGCGGCGTTCTGCGTGGAGGTCGCGCAGGAGGCCGCGGAGGACGAGGACACCCCGTACACCTCGGCGCGCAACGCCTTCCCCGGCATCGTGACCGCCATCAAGCTGGGCTCGGTCGGGGCGCAGGTGGAGGTCCAGGCGGGACCGCATCGGGTGGTGTCCCTGCTGACCCGGGAGGCGGTCGAGGAGCTGGGCCTGGAGGTCGGCATGCGGGCCACCGCCCGGGTGAAGTCCACCAGCGTGTTCATCGACCGCACCTGACGCGCCCTCCTCCCGGGCCCGCCCGCGCCGGCCCGGACGGGCCCCGGGCGCGGGCCGACTGTGCCCGGTCCGGCCGTGCCGGGGTCAGCCGTGCCGGGGCCGGCCGTGCCCGGGGTCAGCCGTGCCCGGGTTCCCGTACGAAGGCCCCCGCGCGGGCCGCGGCGACCGCCGCCCGCGCCGCGCGCCCGGCCGCGGCGGTGTCCAGGGGTTCCCCGGTGGTGAGGAAGCGGTAGTACAGCGGGGCCGACACGGCGCGGACCACCTCGGCGGCGTCGGTCCCCTCCGGCAGCTCCCCCCGCTCGACGGCCTCCCGCACGCAGGGCGCCCATTCCGCGACCCGGACCTCGTAGAAGCGGTGCAGGGCCTCGGCCGTGCGCCCGTCCGCGGTGGCGGCGGCGATCACGGCCTTGAACAGGGCCCCCTGGCGCGGGTCGGTCAGGGTGCGCCGGACCAGCTCCGCGTTGGCGAGCAGGTCCTCCTCCAGCGAGCCCGTCTCGGTGCGCGGCAGCGACTGCTCGGCCATGTCCGTCAGCAGGTCCGCGACCAGCCCGGCCACCGTGCCCCAGCGCCGGTACACGGTGGTCTTCCCCACGTCGGCGCGCCGGGCGATCTCGGCCAGGTCCAGCTGGTGGAAGCCCTGTTCGGCGAGGGTGTCCCCGGCCGCCCGGAGCACCGCCGCGCGCACCCGCGCCGTACGCCCGCCGGGACGTACGGTCCCCGGCTCGGCAGGGTCCCCCGCCGTGGTGGCGGCCTCCTCGGACAACTCCATAACGGGGCTCCCGTTCCATTAGTGGTGATCTCCTGTTACGTTGGGATCACCTTAAGGGGTCTGCGGTGCCATTACCGATCGTTCGAGTCGAGGGATGCGTCATGGAATACAGGCAACTGGGTGCGTCCGGTCTCACGGTCCCCGCCCTGAGCTTCGGAGCGGGAACCTTCGGGGGCCGGGGACCGCTCTTCGGCGAGTGGGGCACGACGGACGCGCGGGAGGCGCGCCGCCTCGTGGACATCTGCCTGGAGGCGGGCATCACCCTCTTCGACACGGCCGACGTCTACTCCGCCGGCGCCTCCGAGGAGGTGCTCGGCCTGGCGGTCAAGGGCCGCCGTGACCGGGTGCTGCTGTCCACCAAGGCCGGGCTGCCCATGGGGGACGGCCCCGGTGACGCCGGCACCTCCGGTGCCCGCCTGGTCCGCGCGGCCGAGGACGCCCTGCGCCGCCTCGGCACCGACCGCATCGACCTCTTCCAGCTGCACGCCTTCGACGCCGCCACCCCTGTCGAGGAGGTGCTCTCCGCCCTCGACGGGCTCGTGCGCGCCGGGAAGATCCGCCACGTCGGCGTCTCCAACTTCGCGGGCTGGCAGCTGATGAAGTCCCTCGCGGCCGCCGAGCGGCACGGATTCCCCCGCTACGCCGCCCACCAGGTCTACTACTCCCTCGTCGGCCGCGACTACGAGTGGGAGCTGATGCCGCTGGGCCACGACCAGGGCGTCGGCGCGATGGTGTGGAGCCCCCTCGGCTGGGGCCGGCTCACCGGCAGGCTGCGCCGCGGCCACCCCCTGCCGGAGGGCAGCCGCCTGCACCGGACCGCCGACTACGGCCCGCCGGTGGAGGACGGGCACCTCTACGACGTGGTCGACGCCCTGGACGAGGTCGCGCGGGAGACCGGCCGCACCGTCCCGCAGGTGGCCATCAACTGGCTGCTGCGCCGGCCCACCGTCTCCTCCGTCATCATCGGCGCCCGCAACGAGGAGCAGCTCCGCCAGAACATCGGCGCCGTCGGCTGGGAACTGACGCCGGAGCAGGTGGCCCGGCTCGACGCCGCGAGCCACCGCCCGGCCCCGTACCCGTACTACCCGTACGAGCGCCAGGAGGGCTTCGCCCGCCTCAACCCGCCGCTGGTCCGATCCGTCCGGCCCGGCGGGCGGGCGGCGTAAACGGGGGTCCGCGGGGGGAACGCGGGCGGTGACGGTGCGGATGCAGAAGGTGGCGGGTGTGCTTATTTTGGCATCTGTGGTCATAGGTCGTGACTGCGTTGATCTGCCCCCTTTGAGGAAGGCCTCACCCATGAAGCGTTTCCCCGTGATCGGCGCGCTCTGCGTCACCGCGGCGTTCGGTCTCGCGGCCTGTTCCGACAACAGCAGCTCGCCGGCCGAGGAGGCCAGCCAGGCCTCCGCAGACCTCTGCACCGACCTGAACGCCCTCAAGGCCGACAACGCCAAGCTGAAGGCCCTGAACCCCGCCGTGGCGACCAAGGACCAGGTCCAGAGCGCCGTCGACGCGGTCCAGAAGGACTGGGAGAACGTCAAGAGCAACATGCAGAAGCTGAAGCAGTCGGAGCAGGACGCCGTGAAGTCGGCTGCCGAAGGCCTCAAGAAGGGCTACCAGGACCTGCCCGGCGACACCACCGGCAAGGACGCGCTCACCCAGCTCCAGCCGCAGATCCAGAGCCTCGACCAAGCGGCGGCCGCCGCCACGACCAGGCTCAAGTGCTGACCCGGTGACCTCCGCCCGCCCGGTGGGGCCCCGGTTTCCGGGGAGGCCCCACCGGGCGGCGGCGTGTCGGCGAAATGCGTGACATCTCTGATTTCGCCGCATTTCTCGGGCATGGTGGTGCTCCCGTGCCCCTGAGGAGTCCTCCGTGCCCGAACCGGAAGCCGGGCCCCGGCTGTTCCCCATCCCCGGCTGGATGCGCAAGCACACCCCGGTGCTGACCCGGCTGATCGAACAGCTCGCCGCCGTCAGGGTGCTGGACTGCGCCACCCGGCTGGCCGCACAGGCCTTCCTCGGCGGGCTGCCCGCCCTCTTCGTCATCGGAACCATCGGCCCGGACTGGATGCAGGACCAGCTGGCCCACTCCCTCCGCGCGGCCATGGGCCTCCAGGACGCCTCCCTGGACCAGGTCCTGTCGGTCTACTCCGCCAAGGACTCCACCACCGCCACGACCACCGGCGCCGTGGGCATCATCGTGACGCTGGCCTCGGCCACCGCCTGCAGCCGCGCCCTCCAGCGGACCTGCGAGCGCTGCTGGCACCTGCCCAAGGCCAAGGCTGCCGTGGCGGCCTGGCGCTGGATCGCCTGGCTCACCGTCTGGCTCGCCGCGCTGCTGTTCCAGGGGCCGCTGCAGAACGCCTTCGGCACCGGCGCGGTCACCGGTTTCGCCGTGGCGGTGGTGGCCGGCACGCTGCTGTGGTGGTGGACCCAGCACCTGCTGCTCGGAGCCCGGATCCCGTGGCTGCCGCTGCTCCCGGGGGCCGTGCTGGCGGGGGTGGGGGAGCAGCTGCTGACCGTGGCGTCGCGGGTCTACATGCCCCGCACCCTGAACCGCAGCATGCAGGAGTTCGGCGGCCTGGGCTCGGTCTTCGTCGTGCTGTCCTGGCTGATCACGCTGTTCGTCGTGATCACCCTCGCGATCGCCGTCGGCTACGTGGCCGCGCACGAGCCCCCGCTCTCCCGCTGGCTGCGCACCCCGCCGCGGCCGGCCCCGACGGAGGCGTCGGAGCCGGCCGCGGCGTGAGGGCGTACGGCTACCGGTCCCCGGACCCGGGGCCGCCGGTGCCGGGTTCCCGCCCTCCGGTCCCGGTTCCGGCTCCGGCCGCGGCCCCGTCCCCGGCGCGGCCGCCGGCCGAGAGCAGCGCGAGGACGGCCAGGGCGACCAGCAGGATGAGCACCAGCAACAGGACCGTGAGCACCGTCGGGTGGTTCCACAGCGCGAACACCAGCGCCAGCACGAGCAGCACACCCACCGTGAGCGGCCGCCGGTGGGCCTCCACCCAGCTGCCCGCGCCGCCCGCCCGCACCCCGTGGGCGGCGCCCCAGCGCACGGTGGAGTCGGCCGTGCGCTCGGCACCGCCGCGGACGGCCCGCGGCAGCCGGCCGGCGCCGGACAGGTAGGCGCCCAGCGCGATGACGACCCCGAGGACGAGCGCGGTCCGCAGGCTGACCCGCAGGAACCGCACCAGCGCGTCGAAGACGGCCGCGGCGGCGTCCCGGGACTGGACCTGCTCCGGGAGGTGGTCGAGGTAGTAGCGGCGGGCGACGACCAGCCCGATGGCGACCAGCAGGCAGGCGCCCGCCCCGCACAGGGCCATGGTCACCAGGGCCCGCCGGCGGCGCCGGGCGAGCAGTACCCCGCCCGCCGCGAGGAGCACGGTGATCACGGGCAGCCAGTTGCCCGCGATGTCGAGGAGGTGGACCGCGCCCCGGATCTTCTGCAGCTTGTCCGAGTGGAAGAGCACCATCTGCTTGTCGACGTCCGGGATCTTCTCCGCCGGGGAGAGCCCCGCCTTCACGAGGTCCTGCTTGACCGTCTCGACGGCCTCGCCGACGTCGAGGGTGACGGTGCCGCCGTCGACGCCGATCGCGCCGCGGCCCTGGCCCGTCAGCGCGCGCACCACGGACTGGTGGGCGGCCCGGTTGGCCTGGGTCCAGACCTTGTCGAAGGCATCGCTCGACACGAAACGGCTCGCCACCTTGGAGACGGCCTGGTCGGCGGCCGAGTCCAGCTGCGGGCCGAGCGACTTGACCGCCGTACCGACGCGCGGCGGCAGGCCCTGGGACTCCAGCCACTTCGCCAGGTCAGCGGTGACCTGCGAGCCGTCGATGTGTACGCCGACCGCCTCCGTGACGCGGTGGACGGCGGCGGCCTCGACCGCCGGGTCGGAGGCCAGCGGGGCGACCGTGGACACGTAGCGGTTGGTGTCCAGCACGATGTCGTGCACCCAGACGGTCAGCAGGGACACCGGCACGAGCAGGCAGGCGAGCGTGATCAGCACGGCGGAGGCGGTGCTCGCGGCGATCCGCCGGCCGCGCGACGGCGGGTGGGGCGAGGGAGCCGGGACCGGGGCCGGGGGAGAAGGCTGGGGCGGCTCGGACGGCAGACTCATGGCCCTCCCGGGGACGGGGGAGGCACGGCGCCTCTCGCGTCCATTGACGGCCCCCCGGACCGCGGTCGCACCCCGGGTTGCGCCCACCGGGTGGTGGCCCCGTCCGGATTCGACACCGTGCGGCGCGGGGTCGGTGAATAGAATCGGCTTCCATGTCGAAGCCCGACCAGCTGCTCGTGGACATCGCCGCCTTGGTGGAGTCCGCGCAGAGCAATCAGATGTCCCTGACCGTGGTCACCGGGGGTGGCGTCATCACCGGCCGGCTGGCCCCCGAAGCCGTCTGGAGGCAGCGCGTGGCGGAGGTCCTGACGGACTCCGCCCGGCTGACCGAGTTCTCCACCGCCTTCACGGGTCCCGCCGGGCCCACGGCCACGGACGGCCCACCCACCCATCTGCACTTCCACGTCGCCCGCATCCTCCAGGGCACCGTGGGCATCCCCGAGACGGGCGGCATGTACCGCGTCGCGATCGAGGACGTCAGCGCCTGGACCGTCGGCGACTTCAGCTACTCCGACACCTGAGGACACCTGCGTGCCCGGAGGACGCCCGAGGACGCCCGAGGACGCCCGAGGACGCCTGAGCCGCCCGCACGGCACACGGACGGGGCCCCACCGCCATGCGGCGGTGGGGCCCCGTCCGGCGTCGCCGCCGCTGCCGTCACCGTCACTGGAAGGACGCCGGTTTCCTCGACCCGGCAGCACACCGGGGAGCATCGACGCGTAAGGGGGCAGGAGACACCAACTCCCCGCCACTCTCAACGTATAGCGCACCGGGGGGCTTGTGGCAAGGCCCCGGTGCCGGGTCAGAATCGCTGGCCAGGCCACGACCGGCCGGACCAGCGAAACAGGAGAGCATGCACCCCCTGACCCCCGGCGCCACCCCCGGTGCGACCACCGCCGCGAGCGCGTTCGACCTCCCCGACCACCTCGCCCCCAAGGCCGACCCGGCGCTGATCGCCGGCGACGAGCAGCACTTCGCGGCCGTCGCGCAGACGCTCGACGAGGCGATCGCCGAACTCTCCGACCGCCTCGCCGCCCTGCGCAGGGCACCCGGAGGCGCCGGCCGGGAGGCGATGGAGCGGGACACGGAGATCCACCGCCTCACCGGTCGCCTGCGCACCCTGCGTCGCTTCGGCCGGGACCTGTGCCTGGGACACGTCGTCGGCGCGGACGGCTCCGAACCCGTCTACATCGGGCGGCTCGGCCTCACCGACAGCACCGGCCGCCGGCTGCTCCTCGACTGGCGTTCGCCCGCGGCCGAGCCGTTCTTCGCGGCGACCCACGCCAACCCGATGGGCCTGGCCAGCCGGCGCCGGTACCGCTGGACCGGCGGCCGGATCGGCGACTACTGGGACGAGGTCTTCACCGCCGACGGGCTCGAAGGGCGCGCCGCGCTCGACGACCAGTCGGCCTTCATCGCGAGCCTCGGCGGCAACCGGTCCGCCCGGATGCGGGACGTCCTCACCACCATCCAGGCCGACCAGGACGCCATCATCCGGGCGGGCTCCCGCGGCGCCCTCGTCGTCGACGGCGGTCCGGGCACGGGCAAGACCGTCGTCGCCCTGCACCGGACCGCCCACCTCCTCTACTCCGACCCGCGGCTCGGCCACCGCCGCGGCGGTGTGCTGTTCGTGGGCCCGCACCGCCCCTACCTGGCCTACGTGGAAGACGTCCTGCCCAGCCTCGGCGAGGAAGGCGTGCGGACCTGCACCCTGCGCGACCTCGTCGAGGAGGGAGCCGGCGCCGGGGTGGAGACCGACCCGGACGCGGCCCGTCTGAAGGCCTCCGCGGGCATGGTGAGGGCGATCGAGACGGCCGTGCGGTTCTACGAGGAGCCGCCCGCCGAGGGGATGACGGTCACCACCGACTGGGCCGACCTCCGGCTGAGCGCCGACGACTGGGCCGACGCGTTCGACGCCGCGCGCGGCACCCCGCACAACGAGGCCCGCGAACTGATCCTGGAGGAACTGGTCACGATCCTCGGCGACCGGCTCGGCGGCGGGGTCCCGCCCGAGGCACTGCACGGGTCGCTCCTGCGGGACGAGGAACTGCTCGGGACCCTCGACCGCGCGTGGCCGGTGCTCGACGCGGCCGACCTCGTCGGGGACCTCTGGTCGGTCCCCGCCTACCTGCGCCTGTGCGCCCCCTGGCTCGGCCCGGACGACGTCCGCACCCTGCGGCGAGCCGACGCCCGTGCCTGGACGGTGTCCGACCTGCCGCTCCTGGACGCTGCGCGCCGGCGCCTCGGCGACCCGGGGGCGTCCCTGCGCAAGCGCCGGCACGAGGCCTCCGTCGCCGCCCAGCGCGAGCGGCTGGCCGGGGTCATCGACAACGTCCTCGCCGCCGACGACGACGGCGAGGGCGCGGTGACGATGCTGCGCGGCCGGGACCTCCAGGACAGCCTCATCGACGAGAGCGCCCTGCCCGCCGCCGACCCCGAACCCTTCGCCGGGCCGTTCGCGCACATCGTGGTGGACGAGGCCCAGGAACTGACCGACGCCGAATGGCAGATGCTGCTGCTGCGCTGCCCGTCCCGGAGCTTCACGATCGTCGGGGACCGCGCCCAGGACCGGCGCGGGTTCGCGGAGTCGTGGCGCGAACGGCTGGAGCGGGTCGGCCTGGACCGGGTCGAGACGGCCTCCCTGAACGTCAACTACCGCACCCCGGAAGAGGTCATGGCCGAGGCCGAGCCGGTCATCCGCGCCGCGCTCCCGGACGCCAACGTGCCGTCCTCGATCCGCAGCAGCGGCATCCCGGTCGCCCACGGCCCGGCCTCCGGCCTGCGCGAGCTCCTCGACACGTGGCTCGCGGACCAGGCCGAAGGGGTCGCCTGCGTCATCACCACCGGTGCCCTCCCCGACGGCGCCCTCCCGGCGTCGCCCCGCGTGCGCGCCCTCACCCCGGAACTCTCGAAGGGACTCGAATTCGACCTGGTCGTCCTCATCGACCCGGCCGCCTTCGGCGAGGGCGTCGAAGGCGCCGTGAACCGCTACGTGGCCATGACCCGCGCCACCCACCGCCTGGCCGTCCTCACCACTTCCTGAGCCCGCCCCCGGTCGACCGTCGCCCGGACGCGTGACGTGCGGGCCGGGGTGGTTGCCGGGGGCGGGTGCGGTGAATCAATGGCACCGGCCGCGGGCAGCAGCGCGCGTACGCCTCCCTGCGGTGAGGAGACCGGGATGTCACGGGTCGAAGCGAACGGTGTCGGACTCTTCTACGAGGTGGCCGGGGAGGGTGATCCGCTGGTCCTGGTGCACGGCTCCTGGGGGGACCACGAGACCTGGGCCCCGGTCCTGCCCGCCCTCGCGCGGAGGTTCCGGGTGCTGGTCTACGACCGGCGGGGGCACAGCCGGAGCGAGCGCCCGCCGGGCCCCGGGGCGCGGGTCGAGGACGAGGAGGACCTCGCCGCGCTGATGGAGGCGCTGGGGTTCGCCCCGGCGTACGTGGCGGGGAACTCCTTCGGTGCCTCGACCGTACTCGGCCTGGCGTCCCGGCGGCCCGGGCTCTTCCGGGGGATCGTCGCCCACGACCCCCCGCTCATGGGCCTCCTGGCCGCGGATCCCGCACCGCCGTCGTCGGCCGCGGCCGGCGGCCGGAGGATCGAGTCCGTACTGGAGCACCTGCGGGCGGACCGGCCGCTCGCGGCGGCGCGGCAGTTCGTGGACGAGGTCGTGCTGGAGCCCGGGGCCTGGGACGCCCTGCCGCAGCGGGTCCGCGACACCCTCGTAGCCAACGCCCCCACCTTCCTGGACGAGCAGTCCGACCCGGGGTGGGCCCGGATCGACCTCGGCGGCCTCGCCGGTTACCCCGGGCCCGTCCTGCTGACGAAGGGGACGCGGAGCCCGGGGTGGTTCGCCGCGGTCACCGACCGGATCTCGGAGGCACTGCCCCGGGCCGAGACGCACACCTTCGAGGGAGCCGGCCACATGCCCCACCTCAGTCACCCGCAGGCCTACGCGGAGCGCCTGGTCCGCTTCGCCGACGCACACCGGAACACCGCATAGCCCCCTCAGGCCTCGTGCGCGTCGGCCGTGACCGCGGCCGGGCCGAGGGAGTCGACGTCCTCCATGAAGCTCAGCATCCGGGCGTTGACGACGTCCGGGTGGTCGATCTGCGGCCCGTGACCGGTCGCGGAGATGATCTCGGCGCGGGCGCCCGGTACCAACCTCGGTACGCGCTCCAGCTGCCGCTTGGGGTGTACCAGCAGGCTGTGCTTGCCCATGATCACGTAGAGCGGGGTCCGGATGGACCGCAGCGCGTCCTCGGCCAGCGGTAGGGGTGCGGGGCGGCGGATCCGGTACGCGCGGGCGCCGAGCTGGATCCACTCGCGCATCTCGGGGATGGCGAGGACCGGCTGGTCCAGCCACTTGGCGAGCCGGGGGCGCAGGGCCTTGGGGGCGAGGGTGGCGAACAGGCTGATGAAGATCCAGACGAAGAAGCGCAGGCCCACCTTCTCCAGGCCGCCGGGGTCGAGGGCGGTGACCGAGGCGAGCCGCTCGGGGCGCCGGTGGGCCTGGTTGAGGACGAGCCAGCCGCCGTAGGAGGAGCCGACGAGGTGGACCTCGTCGAGGCCGAGCGCGTCGAGGGCCTCGTCCATCCACTGGGCGGCCCGCTCGGGCTGCCACATGGGCTCGCGGTGGACGCTGCGGTTCGCGTCGCCCGGGGTGTCGAGGGCGTAGACGGGGCGGTCGAGGCTGAGCCCGGGGGTGTTGGGGAACCACATGGCGGAGGAGTAGGCCGCGCCGTGGATCAGGACGATCGGCGTACGGGACTCGGCTGCGGGGTCCGTGGGTCCGTACCGGTAGACGTGCGTGGTGCCGAAGCTGGTCTCGACGTCCGTCTCGGAGCGGAGGGGCGCCCCCATCGCGAAGAGCACGTCGGCGGCGGCGAAGTAGCGGTCGCGCAGGGTGTCGCTGACGTAGCGGCCGACGTCGCGGCGCACTCGGTTCTTGTTCTCGGGCACGGGGCACCTCCGGAGGATCGCTTTTTCGTGATACGACCGTACCATGATGTTGGTACGGCGGTACCATAAAGAAGGCCGGGCGCCATCGACCCGGACCACCACGACCGATGAGCGGAGACACCGGCGGATGCCCAAGCGCGTGGACCACGAGGAACGGCGGGCCCAGATCGCCGAGGCCCTCATCCGGGTCGCGGGACGGCGCGGACTGCACGCGGTCGGCATGCGGGACGTGGCCGCGGAGGCGGGGGTGTCGCTGCGGCTCGTGCAGTACTACTTCGAGACCAAGGAGAAGCTGCTCTTCTACGGGCTCCAGCACCTGACGGCCCGCTTCACCGCCCGGGTGGGCGCCCGCCTGGCCGCCGCCGGCCCGGACCCGGGCCCCCGCGCGACGGTCGAGGCGCTGCTGCTGGCCTCCCTGCCCACCGACGAGGAGGGCCGCACCTTCCACCTCCTCTACAGCTCCTACGCGATCCTGTCGGTGACCGACGGGGCGCTGGCCGCGCAGCCCTTCATCGACAATCCCGACGCGGCCGAGAACGCCCTGACCGGCCTGCTGGAAACGGCCCGGAACGCGGGCCTGGCCGACCCGTCCGTCGCCCCGCGCACGGAGGCGGTCAGCCTGCTCGCGATGGCGGCGGCCATGGGCACCAGCATCCTGGTGGGCCAGCGCACCCCGGAGTCGGCCATCGCGGTCCTCCACCACCACCTGAACCGCATCTTCACCCCCACCCCGACGAAGCCGCAGTAGCCCGCCCGCGGGCGGCGGCCACGGCACCGGAACGGAACGGAGTGGACCCAGACCCTGATAGGGCGCCTTGCGCGACGAGCACTCTGGAGCGGGTCCCCGGTAACGGTGTGGCTAGCCTGACCTGCCGTAAGACGACTGCAACGCTGGGAGATTCCGGTGAGCGACGACACTTTGCCCGAACCGGAACGGTTGCCCCTGACGCCGGATGAGCTGAAGAAGCGCAATCTGGAGCCTTTCGCGCCCTTCTACCGGGCGCCGCCCGCCGACAGCTACGCCGATCCCACCACCCCGTACGACCTCCGGCCGGGCCCCTCCCCCCTTCAGTCTCCGTCGCCGTTCCTCCGCAAGCCCCTCGGCCCTCCGGGGCCCGGCGGGCGCCCGCCGGGCGATCGGCTCAAGATCGAGGCACCTGTCCTCAACGGGGCGGCGGATCGCGCGGATGAGATACACACCGCGTTCGCCAAGCCCGCCGCCGCGCTGGAGGCACCCGCGAAGATGGTGAGTGCGGCCATGGCGGGCTGGGAATCGGCTGATGCCATCAGGGCCGCGCACCGTCAGTGGGAGCAGCAGGCCGGCACCGTGGCCGGCTGGCTCGCGCACATCGCCGAGAGCCTGCGGGCCGGGGCCCGCGACTACACGAAGACCGACGCCGCGATCGAGGACGCCTTCCGAGGCGTCCGTACGCGCCGGTCCCTGGTGGACGATCTGTAATGGCTTCCTTTTACCGGGAGATCCTGGACACCGACCTCGGCCCGTTGCAGAAGCTGGCCGAACAGTGGCGCACGACGCACAAGGACATCAGCGGTCTGGGCAAGAGGGTGCAGGGCGAGATGCTCACCCCGCTACGAGACAAGGGCTATTGGGAAGGCGTGGCGGCGCCGTACGCATGGCGGATGATCGATGACATCCAGCGTCAGCTGGAGGACGCCACGAAGGTCGCGGAAGCCGTGCTCGGAGTTCTGGACGACGCCCTCGGCGAGCTGAAGTCCGTCAAAGCGGACCTTCAGGCGGCGGTCAAGCGGGTCGGTGAGCAGGGTATGTACGTTGATGGCAAGGGTGAGTTGTCGCTCTCGGTCGTGGGCGGACAGTGCCGGGTGATCGAGAAGGGATCCGCTGACGCCAGTGCGATCGAGGCGGCCCAGAAGGAGATCAACGACATCGTGCGGCGAGGGGTCGCGGCGGACGAGAACCTCGCCTTCAGCCTGATGTCGGACATCGGCCTCGGCCCGTGGTTCAACGGCAAGCCGCAGCACTCGGACCTCGATTCCACGAACCGGATCAGCCAGGAGCAGTACGCGCTCCTGGACCGTGCCATGCACGGCAGGCCACTCGACCCCAGTGGCCCGAAGGACGACCCGTACGACCTCGGCATCGCCTGGGTGACGGGCGCGGGCCCCCGCTCCCGCGACTACTACGACGACGATGAGATGACCGAGCTCATCAAGGCGAGCGTGAGCATGGAGCAGCTCCGGGCGGACACTCACTCCCAGTGGAACGCCGACGGGAAGGGAGAAGGCCGGGTCAGCTACTCCATATCCGACGGCGGCAAGATGGGCGCTTTGAAGAAGCTCATCGGCACCGACATTCCGGCGATCGCCACCGGGGACCCGGACCACCTGGGCGAGGCCTTCATGGGCTCGTACTCCCTCGGCTACGAGGTCAAGGGCCAGGACCCCGACGGCTCCGTCGTCGTCCAGTACACCCTCGACAACCACACGAGCAACGAGTCCTTCCTCCACTTCGTCGGCTACTACGACTGGCTGAAGAAGACCAACAGGGAGGAGGGCCCCTTCTCCACGGTGAGTCAGACGATTACCTGGACCGAACGCAGCCCGGCGGGAACGAAGTAGCAGAGCCATGAACCGACACCTACGCATCCGGACGGCCGCGGCAGCCCTTACCGCCCTCGCCTGGCCCCTCACCGCCTGTGGCCTGAGCGGCGGGCCGTCCGAGCGCTGCGTCCCCGCGCCCGCCACCTCGGCCACGACCGCCGACCTCGAAGGCGACTACGAGGGCTCACTCGACGCCAAAGGCACCCGTCTGACACTGACGACCCGCCCCGGAGAGGGCGGTGGCACCCTCGCGGTCGAGAACTGGCCGACCGGCGACTCCTTCCGTGAGGAGCTGGGGGCTTCCTTCAGCACCACCGGCACCTGGGAACTCGACCGACCCACCGCCGGCTACCGACACGCCCTGCTCCGCCTGCACTTCGATCCGCCGAAGCCCGACCTGCCCGCTCCGCACACCCTCGACCTGCTCTCCATCGGCATCGACGCCGAGCGGACCTTCGTCTACGCCGACAAGGACCCCGACACCTGCCCGGACTTCCGCCTCCAGCGACGCCAGTCCCCTGCCGGGTGATGCGACCGGGCGCCCGGTCGCCCGCAGTCGCCCCGGGCCGGTCCCGAGCCGTCGGGGTCGTGGGCGGAGGTCCGTAGGCCGGATTTCGACGTGGAGGTGGGGGTTCCGGGGGTGGGGTGGGTGGGTTGTCGGTCCGTCTGAGCTGGGGTTCCCCAGAAAAGCACGAACTGTCGCTCAAGTGATGATCAAGGTCTCGTGCTATCAACGCCTGTTTCCGACAGGTGCGTTGGCGTTCTACTCCTCGGGCAGACAGAACCAAGAACGGGGAGAAACCTTGTCCGAGAACAAGACGTTAACCGGTCGTCAGATCGAGATCTCCTGGCCCGACCTCGGGATCACGGTCACCGCCGATCTCGACGACCGCAACCCGGCCCTCGCCGACGCCCTGTGGGAGTCCCTGCCCTACCAGAGCCTCCAGGGGCACGCGCTCATCGCGGGTGAGCACCTCTACCACGTGTCGCCGATACCCAAGCTGCTGCATACGCCCCACACCACCCGGATCCCCGACCGGCGCGAGGCCGCCGACGGCACCGTGTTCTGCTCGGGCCTGCAGCACCTGGGGATCAAGTACGGCACCCTGACCGAGCCGATGCCCGCCACCCCCGTAGGCCAGATCCGTGAGGCGGACATGCCCGCCCTGCTGGAAGCCGGGGCCGCGATCTGGGACGCCGTCTACTCCACGAAGAAGCAGATCCTCGCCGAAGTGCGCCGCGCGGGCGAGCCGGGCGGCCACCGCATCCCGAAGCTCCCGGCCACCGACGCGGACGCCGCCCGCCTGATCGCCGACATCCACGCCGAGACCGAGAAGATCTGGCTCGCGCCCCCGGCCGAGCTGGACGGCCTCCACCGGGGGATCATCCCCTCCAAGGCGGGCAACTTCGGCACCGTCCTGCCCACCCTGCTGTTCGTCAACGGCGAGACCCGGCCCCTGGGTTACGCGGCCTACGGCGGACTCGTCCGCGCCGTCGTCCAGGACATGCCCCTGGACTCCCTCGTCCAGATGACCCGCCTCCTGGTCGGCGTCCCCGCCGAATTCCTCGGCTACTGCGGCCTGGAGCGGCTGTGGGCGTTCACCCAGCGCTTCCTGGACGTCCTCGACCGGCTCGACCGCGACGACTTCTACGCCGTCACCAGCCAGATGGCCCTCTACGTCAACTGCCTCGGCGGCTGGAACCTCCAGCTGTACCCGTGGGAGACCGGGGACCACCTGCGCCAGCAGGACGCCGGCTGAGGTCCGTGGCCGTGCCCGGAGCGGAGTCCGGCGGGGGGACGGGCGGCGCACCCGCGTCCGTCCCCCCCCGGGACCCCCCACACCACAGGAGAAGGAAGACCTTGAGCGCCTTACCCGACCGCGCTGACGCCGTCGTCATCGGCGGGGGAGTGATCGGAACCTCCGCCGCCCACCACCTCGCCGAAGCCGGCGTGGACACCGTACTGCTGGAACGCGGAAGCCTCGGAGGCGGAGCGTCAGCGCACACCGCGGGCATGGTCCGCACCTATTTCCCCGGCGACCCGCACACCGGGCGGATGGCCGTGCGCAGCCTGAACGCCTACCACGAGTTCGCCGGCCGCACCGGAGCCCCCCTCGGCCTGAGGCGGCTCGGGTTCATGGTGCTGTTCACCGACGAACAGCAGATCGCCGCCTTCGAGGCCGGCCTCCCGGCCCAGCGGGCCGCCGGGGTCGGAGTGCACCTGATCAGCGCGGCCGAAGCCCGCGCACTCAACCCGCTGATCGGCGAGCACGCCGTCCTGGCCGCCGCCTGGTCCCCCGAGGCCTACCACGTGGACGGCCTCGACATCGTCCGCGGCTACGCCGCCGGCGCCCGCAACCACGGCGCCCGCCTGTTCACCCACACGCCCGTCACGCGCATCGACGACGACAACACCGTCCACACCCCCCGCGGCAGCATCAAGGCGGACAGCATCGTCTGCACGGCCGGACCCTGGTCCGGCGAGGTGGCGGGGATGGCCTCGGTCGACCTGCCGATGACGCCCCGCGCGATCGAGATGCTGTTCACCGACGTCCCGGACGTCCTGGACGTCCCGGACACCGCGCACCACGAGCTGCCCATGACGATGCACGCCACGTCCGGGCTGCGGATCCGTTCGTGGAAGGACCGCATCCTCCTCGCCATGGGAATGCCCGGGGCCGGTGAGACGCGCGAGGCCTGGCTCGGCCGCATCTCCGGCCACCTCGGCACCCTGTTCCCCGCCCTGGACGGCATCGGACTGCACCGCGCGTGGTCCGGGGACTTCGACGCCAGCCCGAACAACACCGCGTTCATCGGCGAACACCCCACCCGCCGCTTCCTGTACGCGGCCGGGTTCACCGGTGCGGGCCTGTGCCAGGCACCCGCCGCCGGGGAGAAGCTCCGCGACCTGTTGATCGTCAAGTAGCCCCATAACAGGAGAGAATGCTGTGATCGTCCTCGGATGCAACGGTTTCAGCCGGGTGTCGGAGTTCTTCTCCGAACGCCTCGGCGCGACCGGCATCAACAAGCACTACCTCTTGGGCCACGACGCCGCCGCCGCCCTCCTGATCGACGGCCGTCTGGTCGCCGCGGTGGAGGAGGAACGCCTCAACCGGGAGAAGAAGACCACCGACTTCCCCGTGCACGCGATCGGCTGGTGCCTGGAGGAAGCCGGGATCACCTTCGACGACGTGGACCTGTTCGCCTTCCCCTGGAACTGGACCCCCGAGGTCCTGGACGGGATCCGCGACGGCATCCGCGCCTCGTCGCTGTCCGAGGAGGCCAAGACCCGCCTCCTGGGCGACATGGCCGACCTGTTCGAGCAGGTCGTCAGCCACGAGGCGATCCTCGCGGACTTCGAGGCCCGCACCGGGCACCGCCCGGACCCGGCCAAGGTCCGCTTCGTCCCGCACCACCTGGCCCACGCCACGACCGGCTACTACCTCGCCGGCATGAAGGACTCCGCGTTCCTCGTCAGCGACGGCCGCGCCGAGCGCTTCTCGACCCTGGCGGGCGAGATCCGCGACGGCAGGATCACCGTCTTCGACGACACCGCCACCGGTGCCCAGTACTCCATCGGCACCCTGTTCTCCTGCATCACCCGTTTCCTCGGCTTCGTCCCCAACAACGACGAGTACAAGGTGATGGGCCTGGCCGGATACGCCGAGCCCCCCTCGCCGAACCCGTTCGTCGAGCACCTCCTGCGGCTGCACGACGACGGCCGCTACACCTTCACCGAGCCGCTGCGCACCGACGACCTGCACAGCCACGACGCCCTGTTCGAGGAGTACTTCGGCCCCTTCGAGGACACCCTCGAATACACCTCCCGGGTCGCCGCCGCCGCGCAGCAGATGCTGAACGTCGCCACCGCCCACCAGGTACGCCACCTGGAGAAGCGGACCGACCTCGACCGGCTGCTGTTCGAGGGCGGTGTCGCCCTGAACTGCCTCAACAACACACCGATGTTCGAGGGCTCCCGCTTCGAGGACATGCAGGTCAGCTTCGGTGCCTCGGACACCGGCATCACCATCGGGGCCGCGGCCCACGCCTGGCTCGGCCACGCCGGCACCGGGCCCGCGGAGATCCTCGCCGCCTCGGCACCCGTCGGCCCGTACCTGGGCCCGTCCTACGACGAGGCGGCGATCGAGGAGGCCCTGGAGGGCTTCGCCGGCCGCGTCGTCGCCACGCGCCTGGACGACGACGAGGTCGTCGAGCGGGTGGCGCAGCTGCTGACGGAGAAGGTCGTCATCGGCTGGTTCGAAGGGCGCGTCGAGCACGGGCCGCGCGCGCTGGGGCACCGCAGCATCATCGCCAACCCCGGCTTCGACGACATCAAGGACATCATCAACACCCGGGTCAAGCACCGCGAGCCCTTCCGCCCGTTCGCCCCCCTGGTCCTGGAGGAGCGGGCGCCGGAGGTCTTCGACATGGGGCGCAAGACCAGCTCCCCATACATGACCTTCGTCTTCCCCGTCCGCGACGCGTACAAGGACCGGATCCCCGGCGCCGTGCACGTCGACGGCACCTCCCGCATCCAGACGCTGACGGACGAGGGCACCCCGCGGCTCACGGCGCTGCTGCGGAGGTTCACCGCCCTCACCGGCACGCCCTGCCTGATCAACACCTCGTTCAACGTCGCGGGTGAACCCATCGTGTGCAGCCCGACCGACGCCCTGAACTGCTTCATGGGTACCGAGATCGACCACCTGGTCCTCGGGAACCACCTGGTCACCAAGACCGACGCCGCCAACTGACCCACCGCACAAGGGAGTACCCCATGTCGATCCAGATCCAGCGCAAGCACACCATGTACCACTCCACCATCCTGGAGTCCGACCCGGACACCGTGTGGGCGACCGTCCGCGACGCCATGCAGATCCTGGCGATCGTCTCCCCCGGCGACCTGGACATCCACACCGACGTCACCTGGACGGAGGGCGGCTCGGTCGAGACGGTCCCGGCCCGCTACGACTTCAAGCTGACGCTCAACGGCGGCCTCGTCCAGCAGGAGATCGCCGCCCGCGACGAGATCAACAAGACCCAGTCCTACCGCGCCATCGCCCCCACCAGCGGGGTCCAGAGCTACGAGGCCACCATCCGGGTCCGCCCGATCACCAACGACCCGGCCCGCAGCTTCTTCGAGTGGTCGCGGATCCTGGAGATCGCCGAGGACGCCGACCTGAAGGTGGTCGAGGCCATCATCGACGTCATGGAGAAGCAGACCGACGCCGTACGGGACCACTTCGCGCAGACCTCGAAGTGAGCGGCGTGACGACCCTCGTACTGCTGCGGCACGGCGCGACCCTGCTCACCCCCGGGCGGCGGATCTCCGGCAGCGGAGGATCCAACCCGGGACTCTCACCGGCCGGACGCCTCCAGGCGCGGGCTGCGGCGGAGGCCCTCGCCCGCCGCGGCGGCATCGAGGCGGTCGTCACGTCACCGATGCGGCGCTGCCGGGAGACCGCCCAGGCCGTGGCCGCGCGCCTCGGCCTGGGCGTCCAGGTCGAGCAGGACCTGCGCGAAGCGGACTTCGGCGCCTGGGAGGGCCTGACCTTCGCCGAGGTCCGCGAACGCCACCCGCAGGACCTGGACGCCTGGCTCGCCTCGCCCGACAGCCCGCCCACGGGCACGGACGAGACCGTGCGGCGGGTCGCCCGCCGGGCCGCCGCCGTACGGGACGGGCTGCTGGCCCGGCACGCAGGCGGCACGGTCCTGGTCGTCTCCCACGTCGTCCCCCTCAGGAGCCTGCTCCGCCTCGCCCTCCAGGCCCCGCCGCACAGCCTGTTCCGCATGGAGCTCGCGGCCGCCTCGCTGTCGACGGTGACGTACGACGGGTCCGGCACCGCCACGGTGCAGGCCCTCAACGACACCCACCACCTGGACCGACCCGCACGGCGGTGAGCGCCCGGCACACGTCACGTGTGCCGGGCGCTCGTCCGTGCAGACGCGCTCAGACGTCGCGGCGGGTGAACGTCCGGTGCGCGAGCAGCGCGAGTGCCGCGCCCCAGGCGACCAGGAGCAGCAGCCCGTACGGGGCGTCCAGGGCGCTCGGGAGGGTGAGCCGGTCGCCGAGCACGGCCAGCTGCGCCCCGTCCGGGAGGAAGCGGCCCACCTGCGGGAACTGGCCCAGCACCATCAGCTGGCCGAGCGTCCCCCACATCACCAGCCCGATCACCGCGATCAGCTGGTTGCGTACGACGAAGCCGATCGCGGCGCCCCACGGACCGGCCAGGGCGCAGACGCCGACGACGGCGGCCGCGAGCTGCCAGGTGCGCCCGTCCAGGACCAGGGACACGTCCTTCGAGGCGAAGGCGGCTGCCCCGACCGCCAGCGAGCAGAGCACCGAGACCAGGCCGTACAGCAGCCCGACCAGCCCCGCGACCAGCAGCTTCGCGCCGACGACGGCGCCGCGGCCCGGGGCGTACAGGACGCTGCGGCCGATCGAGCCGGACTTGAACTCGCCCGTGACCAGCAGCGCGCCGAAGAGCGAGGAGAACAGGGTCGCGGAGGCGGCGAGGTTCACCACCCGGTGGGAGGCGTCCACGGCGTTCGCGGCGAGTTCCGTCTCGGCGTAGACCGAGCCGAGCTGGCCGAGGGCGCCGAGGGCCAGCGCCGTCAGGAGCAGTCCGGGCAGGGCGGCGCCGGAGCGGGCCCGGAGGGTCTCGGCGGCGATCTGGTGCCGCATCGCGCCCCGGGAGGAGCTGAGGTCGGAGTTACGCACGAGAGTCCTCCAGGCGGGGCGCGGAGCCCTCGACGAGGCCGAAGTAGGCGTCTTCCAGCCGTCCGTGGCCCTGCCGGACCAGGTCCTGGAGGGTGCCGGTGAACAGGACCGAGCGGCGCAGGACGACGATGTCGTCCACGCTCTGCTCGACCTCCGAGAGCATGTGGCTGGCCATGAGCACGGTCCGACCCTCGGCGGCGGCCCGCTCGACGAGCCGGCGCATCCAGCGGATGCCGTCCGGGTCGAGGCCGTTCAACGGCTCGTCCAGGATGAGGAGTTCGGGGTCCGGGAGCAGCGCCACGGCCAGGGCGAGGCGCTGGCGCATGCCGGTCGAGCAGGCGCCGATGCGCCGACGGGTCGCATCGCCCTCCAGGCCGACCTGCGCGAGCACCTCGTCGACGCGCGACGCGGGCAGCCCGAGCGCGACGGCGGATATCTGCAGCTGCCGCCGTACGGTCATGCGCGGCGGGAAGCCGACGGAGTCCATGAGCACGCCGATCCGGCGGGCGCTCCGCGGGGCCGTGCCGGGAGCCGCGCCCAGGACGTGCGCGGTGCCGGCGTCCGGGCGGGCCAGGCCCAGCAGGATCCGCAGCAGGGTGCTCTTGCCCGCGCCGTTGGGGCCGAGCAGGCCGGTGACCTTGCCGGGCCGCAGCTCGAAGGAGACGTCCTGGAGCGCCTGGTGGTCGCCGAACCTCTTGCTGATGCCGGACAGGGCGACGCTGGCGCCGCCCGCCCGGTCCGGGTGTTCCCTGCTCACGACTCTTCTTCCTGCCGGGGACGTCGGACGTCGGACGTCGGATGACGGATCGGGATGGAGGCCGGACGCCCCATCCACCTTTCCCAGCAAAGCAGTCGGGGCGTGCCCCGGGCCGTCCTCAGGCAGCAGCATCCTGCCGGGGGCGCGGCAGGATGCTGTCGCAGGCGGCGAGGATCTCCTCCAAGTCGGCGACGGCCGCGTGGACGCCCTCCGTCAGCAGCACGCCCGAGGGGTTGAGCATCAGCTCGTCCACCCCCGCGCGGCGGTAGCCGTCGAGGGCCTCGGCGATCTCCCGGGCGGTGCCGGTGACGACGACCTGCCCGGCCAGCAGCGCGTCGGCCGTCCCGGTCGGGTCGTGCGGGTCGACAAGGACACCGGCCCGGCGCAGCATGTCGGCGTAGTGCGGGACCTGGAGGTGGGTGCCGGCCGCGGCCAGCGCGAGGCGCCGGGGGTCCCGGCCCGGCCGGGCGAGCGCGACGTGGACGGCGGTGGCGATCCGCGGCCGGGCCGGGCGGCCCTGCGCGCCCGCGTCCAGGGCGGGCAGCAGGGTCCCCTCGACGTAGGACGGCGGGGTCATCCAGGTGATGGCCACGTCGGCGACCTCACCGGCCGTGCGCGCCATGCCGGGGCGCAGCACCCCGGCGCCGACCTCGACCGGGGCGTGGTCCAGGGGCAGCAGGCCGCCGTGCATCTGGTGGTACGGGCCTTCGTGCGCGACGGTCTCGCCGTCGAGGAGGGCCCGGACGGAGGTGAGGTAGTCGCGTACGGCGGTGCGGGGGCTGGCGTACGGGCTGCCGGTGAGTCCCGAGACGAAGCCCGGGTTGCCGATGCCGAAGCCCGCCACGACCGGTTGCCCGGTGACCAGGGCGAGGGAGCGGGCCTGGAGGGCGGCCTCGTAGGGGTGGCGCAGGGGCAGCAGCGTCACGCTCGTGCCGACGGGAGTGCTGTGGCCCATGCCGGCGAGGTGGGCCAGGACCTGGTGGGGTTCGGCCTTGAAGGACTGGCACAGCCAGAGCCTGCGGGCGCCGGTGCGCTGCACGAGGGAGGCGAAGGGGGCCACGAGGTCGGGGTGGTCGGGCTGGAGGGGGTAGAGCACCGCGGGGGTGCGCGGGTCGGGGTGTGGGGCGGGGTGCGGGGCTGGGGGCGTCGCGTTCACTGGGTGCTCCGGTCGCTCTCGTGGTCGTGTTCCGCCTCGTCGAGGGTGGAGACGGCCACCCGGGCGGGGTTGAGGAAGTACGCGGCCGCCTCGGCGACCTGGTGGTGCGTCACCTTCGCGAGGCGGTCGCGGTAGCCCTCCAGCCAGTCCAGCGGCAGACCGGCCGCCGCGAATCCCGCCAGGGCGCTCGCCTCCTCGGTCCGGGTGGCGAGCGCGAAGCGGGTGAAGCCGCTCGCGTAGGCGCGGGCCCGCTCGACCTCCTCGGGGGAGGGGCCGTCCGCTGCGAGTTCCCGCAGGCAGTCGGTGATCTCCCCGGCGATCCGGCCGGCCGTGCCGGGGGCGCCGGCGCACTCGATCTCCAGCCAGTCGCCGGCCCGGTTGCCCCGCAGGTCCGCGGAGACCGCGTACGCGAGCCCGTGCCGGTCGCGGACCCGCCGGGCCAGCCGCGAGGAGGCGGAGCCGCCGAGGATCAACTGGGCCAGGTGCAGGGGGGCGTGGGCCGGGTGGCCGTCAGGCACGGCGGGGGCGGCGCACAGCACGAGCGCCTGGCCGGAGCCGGCGGCGGCGGCGGTCCCGGCGGCCCCGGCCGGTTCGGTGAGCGCGATGCGGCCGGGGCGCGGGGCACGGCGGGCGAAGGGCGGCAGGACCAGCCCGGACGGGCCGCCCGACCAGGGCGCCAGCAGTTCCCGTACGCGGACGCCCACCTCGTCGGGGTCGTCGGGGGTCGTCACCAGCAGCACCGCGCCGTCGGGCACCACCGCCCGCGCGTGCAGCGCGTACAGGTCCTCGGGGGTCGTCGCGGCGGCCGGTGCGGTGGGCGGGTCCACCAGGGGATGCGTGCCGAAGGCGTGGCCCAGCAGGGCCCGGCGCAGCCGCTGCCGGGGGCCCGGGGTACGGGGGGAGACGGCCGCGCGCCGCTGGGCGAGGGCGAGTTCGGCCTCGCGGTACGCGGGGCGCAGCAGCAGGTCGGAGAGGAGCGCCAGGACGCCGGGCAGCCCGGCGCGCAGCACGCTCGCCGCCACGACGAGGGACTCGGCGGTGACGACGGTGCTCAGCTCGGCGCCGAGGTCGGCGGCGAGGTCGGCGACGTCCTGCCGGGTACGGGCGCCGGCCGTCGCGCAGGCGCCGGTGCCGGTGCCGAAGAGGGCCGCGAGCAGCTCCTGCGCTTCGGCGAGGTGCGGGGCGGTGCGGGCGTAGGGCAGGACGAGGCGGACCTCGGCGAGGGGCGCGCCGTGGGTGCGGACGACCACGACGCGCAGGCCGTTGCCGAGGGTGGTGTCGCCGGTTTCGCGGTTCACCGCTTCTCTCCGATCCCGGTCGGTGCGGTCAAGGCCGTCGGTGCGGTCAGTTCGGTCACCGAGCAGGGTCCGGACAGCAGGGCGCGGGCGGCGGCGGACACCTCGGCGGGGGTCACCCGGGCCAGGTCGCCGGGGAGCGCGTCCGGGCCGGGGGCGGTGGGGAAGAGCAGCGCCGCACGGCCGAGGGAGACGCTGCGGGCGGTGAGGGAGTCGGCCCGGCGGTGGCAGGCCAGCAGCAGTGCGTTGAGGGCGCGGCGGTGCTCGGCCGGGTCGGCGGGGCGTTCGGCCAGTTCGGTCAGGACCTCCCGCCAGCCGTCGGCCGCCGCCTGCGGACCCGCTCCGGGGGCGGTCGCGAACTGCGCGAGGAGCAGGTCGGGTGCGGTACCGCCGAGCCACTGGCCGTGGTAGCCGCAGGTGACAAGGGCGGAGACGATCCGCGGGTCGCGCCGGGTCAGGCGCGGCAGCCGGGTCCGGCCGAGGGTCTCGGCCAGGACGACCCGGGCGAGGTAGCCGCTCCGGTCGAGCACCGGGTCGGGCAGGGGGTGGCCCAGGGCGGCACCGCTGACGGGGGAAGGCAGCGGTGCCGTCCGGATCGTGGCCGGCGCGGCGGTGCGCGCCGGGGCGGGAGCGGGCGTGGAGGCGGGGGCGGGGGCGGGGGCGGGGCCGGTCGGGAGTCCGGCGAAGAACCGGTCCACCGAGGCCGCCACGCGGTCCGGGTCCGCCTCCCCCACCACCGAGAGCACCATGGCGTCCGGCCGGTAGTGGCGGCGGAAGAAGGCGTCCACATCGGCGGTGGTCGCGCCCGCCAGCTCGGCGGCGGTGCCGAAAGCGTCCCGGCCGCCGGGGTGGAGGGCCGCGAGCGCCGCCTCCCAGACCCCGCCGGCCGCGGCCGCGCCGCGGATCTCCTCGGCGATCACGGAGGTCTCCGTACGCAGCACGGACTCCGTGGGGGCGAAGGTGAGCAGGCGCCGCGCCTCCCACTCCAGGACCTCGGTGAGCATCCCGGCGGGCACGGTGGTGTGGAAGACGGTGTGGTCGCGGTGGGTCTCGGCGTTGCAGACCCCGCCCGCGCCCTCGACGCGGGCGACGTGGCCGCCGTCCGGGCCGTCGGAGGCCGCCGCGCGCGGGAACATCAGGTGCTCGACCAGGTGGGCCGTGCCGTGCAGGCCCGCCGGGTCCGCGTCGCCGCCCACCGCCACCGTCAGCGCGACGGAGACGAGGCCGGCGCCGGGCCGCGGTTCCACCGACAGCCCGAGGCCGTTGGGCAGCCGGCCGCCGTAGGGGCTCGTGCTCATGCCAGCGGCCGGAACACGGAGACGCACATCTTGCGGCCGTCACCGCCGTCGAAGGGCTGCTCCTGCCAGCCGGAGTAGCGGGCGACCAGCTCCAGGCGGGCGATGGCCGCCAGCAGGTCCAGCTCGCTCGGCCACAGGTAGCGCATCACCGTGGACGAGGACTTGGGAGCGGCGCCGTCCAGGAAGAGCGTGCTGTTGAGCAGCATGTTCTGGGAGGCGGGGAGCACCTCCAGGGATTCGATGACCACGCCGCGGGTGCCGGCCGGGCGGGTGGTGACGTCGGCCTTGCGCTGGACGTGGTGGTCGCTCGGGTCGAAGGTCTCGATCACCACGTGGCCGTCCGCCGCCGTGTGCCGGGCGATCGCGTGCATCATCGCGATCTGCTCGTCGACCGTCATCGCGCAGCACAGCACGTTGAACGGGGCCAGCACCACGTCGAAGGTCCGCTCCAGGTCGAGCCGGACGAGGTCGCCGAGGACCGGGGTGATCCGGCCCTCGGGGTCCTTCTCGGCGAGGCGGGCGAGCATGGCCTCGGACGTTTCCACGCCGTGGACCCGGAAGCCGTGGTCGGCGAGGGGCAGGGCGACGCGGCCGGTGCCGACGCCGAGCTCCAGGACGCTCGCGCCGGGCTTGGTGAGGGTGACCAGGTACTCGGCGATCTCGGGGGTGCCTGGGTAGATGTCGTCGTACACGTCGGCGAGGGCGTCGCTGTAGGCCGTGGTGATGGCCGTGCCGAGCCCGCTCGCGTCCGCGGGGGCGGTGACCGCCCCGTCCGCCGCCGCCTCGTCCGCCGCCGCCTCGTCCGCCGCCGCCTCGTCCGCCGCCGCCCCGTCCGCCACCGTCTCGGCCGTCGTCGTCTCGCTCATGTCAGTTCCCCTCCGTCGTGGAGATGTTGTTCTGGGGGTTCAGCGGGTCGATCCCCGCCGCGCGGAATTCCCGCGCCACGTGTTCCTCCAGGGAGCCCTCCGGGGAGTCCCCCTGTCGGCCGTCGGCCGCCACGGCGTGGTCGACCAGGGCCGTGGCCAGCGCGAAGCTGCGGTGCTGCCCGAAGCTCATGCCGCTCTGGCCCGGCCGCGGGTCGCGCGGGTCCCACGCGGCGGCCACGCCCGGCGCGAGGCGTTCGGTGAACAGCGAGGTGTCCGCGCCCCGTCCGGGCAGGTCCCGGACCGCCTCGACCACGGCCCGCTCGCCCGGCTCGTGGTCGCCGTGCAGGTAGACGACGAGACCGTCGCGGCGCGGGAAGTCGTCCGGGTCGGACAGCGCCTTCGCGTGGTACAGCGCGCCCGCACCCTCCAGGGCGGCGAGCGTGGCCGCCCACAGGCCGGCCGCGGCGTCCCCGTCCAGGGCGTGCAGGAAGAGCCGGCGGATCGGCCCGGCCGGGCGGGGCAGGGCGCGCGAGCCCATCACGTAGAAGAAGCCGGGCGACAGGGCGGGCCGGGCGGCCTCCAGTGCCAGTTCCACGATGTCCCCGGGCCGCGGCCCGTCCCCGTCCCCGGACCCTGACCCGGCCCCGATGAGCCGGTCGGCGGGTACCCGGGCGGTGATGTCCGGGAGGCGTACGAGGAGCTGGTCGCCGCCCTCCCGGCGCAGCACCTCGATCAGCCGGGCCCGGGTCGGGGTCCAGGCGTGCGGGACCCCGGCCGCCAGCCGCTCCTCCAGGCCCGCGTCGCGCAGGCTGCGCCGGGGCGCGCCGCCGGACTCCCGGCGGTGCTCGCCGTTGCCCGCGTGGAACTCCTCGTACAGCGCGTTGGACAGGCGCCCGCGCAGGTCGCGGGGGCTCTCGGCGGTGAACTCGCGTCCGGCGACCGTGGCGTGGAGCCCGTCGGCCCGTACGGAGACCAGGTCGAGGGCGGCGGCCAGCCTCGGGGCGAGGACGCGCGTGGCGGTGAGGGTCATCGGGAGCTCCCGGAAGGAGTGTCGAGCCGCAGCGTGGCGACGGCTCCGGACGGGTTGAGCAGCAGGACCCGTCCGATGCCGGCCGCCGCGCGGGCGACGGGGCTGAGGACGGCGTGCGCCTGGGCGGTGGCGATCAGCCGGTCGTACATGTGCCAGCCGGCGAAGCCGACGGCCCGCTCGGCCAGTCCGGCGTCGGGGGCCCGGCATTCGAGGTAGCCCTGCCAGAAGGCGGCGATGCGCGGGGTGTGACGGCGCAGGCTGGCCGAGCCGCGCCCGACGATCTCCTCGTGGGTGAGGTCGAAGCCGAGGACGGGGGCCGCCGCGCCCGGGTCGCCGGTCGGGGCGAAGACGGAGTAGGTGGCCTGGAAGAGCCACTCGCCGATGAACGCGCCGACGTCGCGCGCCGGGTCGGCGATCCGGAACTCCTCCCAGTCGCACAGGTAGAGCGTGCCCTCGTGGTGGATGAACTGGTCGAAGCGCAGGTCGCAGTGGGCGGGGGTGCGCGGCGAGGCCTGTTCCCGCGCGCGCAGCAGGTGCAGCGCGGCGACGACCTCGGCGTCGTCCTGGACCAGCTTCCAGGCGGCGATCTGCGCCATGCTGCGGTCGGGCAGGGCGCTCCAGGGGAAGCCCTCCAGCCAGGCCAGGGGCGGCAGCGGCGCCTCGCCGGTGTCCACGCCCGCGCCGTCCGCGTCCAGTGCGTGGAGGGTGGCGACGGCGCGTCCGGCCTCGCGGCACATCTCCTCGTCGAAGCCGCCGTCCAGGGCGACCTCGGAGCCGGAACGGGCGCCGGGCAGCAGGCGGTAGGCGTTGAGGGCGGCGCCCTCGTGGGCGCCGAGGTGGGCGGGGGAGCGGAGCGGGGAGCCGGCGGGCAGCCGGCCGGAGAGGGCCTCGTAGGCGAGGGTGCGGTCGAGTTCGGGGCTGCTGCCGTCGGGGGCGCGGGCGACCGTCTTGACGAAGACCTGGTCTCCGCTGGTCGTCGTACCCGCCCAGTTGTCGTTGCGGCCGCCGAAGGCGGTGAGTCCGTCCGGGACGAAGCTGCCGAGGCCCAGCCGGTCCAGCAGTTCGGCCACCTCGGGAACGGTGTCCAGTTCCGTGGGCTGGTACCGCAGCAGCGCGGGCTGCCGCTCGGTCGGGGTCGCTGTAGTCATGACACTCCCTGGGGGACCGCTCTGCGGCCCTCCTCGTCGATCAGCTCGGCGGTAAAGGCGATGTAGCCCAGGAGTTCGTCGTCCCACCCCCGGTAGGTCGCGAAGTCCTGCATGTGTGTGACGACCCGCAGGACGGCGGACCGTCCGACGAGCACCGGGTCGGGGCCGGGCCCGTAGGCGTCCAGCAGCAGCCGCTGGAGGCCGGCCGGGTTCTGGTGCGGGGTGGTCCAGGCCAGCTCCACGAGCTCGCCGAGCAGCCACCCCAGGTCCAGCTCGGGCCGCCCGACGGCCAGGTCCTCGCCGGTCAGCAGCGCCACCCGGCCCCGGCTCAGGGGCGGTACCAGCGCGCCGAGCGAGGCCCAGCCGTGGATCAGCGCCCGGCCGTCCTCGGGGTGCGGGGCCGCCGCGAGGTCCGGGGCGAGGTCGTCCGCCCAGCCGAGCAGCCGCTCCATCCGATCCGGGCCCCAGCAGGCCAGAGCCCGTTCGCGCAGCTCACCGCTCCCGTGGGCCCAGTCCCGCAGCCGGCCCAGCCCCGGCGGGGCACCGAGCGGCGGCTCCCCGGGCGGGGGAGCCGGTACGGCGTGCAGCGCGCGCAGGGCGCGGGCCGCCGAAGCCAGGGAATGGGCCACGAGCGCACGGGCCTGGGGCCGGAAGTCCCGCAGCCAGGCCGCGGCGGAGGCCGCCCCAGCGACCCGGTGCAGCAGACCCGCTCCGGCCCGTTCGGGGACCGTCAGCAGCGCCGCGCCGGTGTCGTCGGGGAGCCGGGGCACCAGGTGCGCGGCGGGCGCGAGCAGCGGTCCGCGCACCTGCGCGCCCGGCCCCTGCCACCACAGGAAGCCGCCGTCGGGCGCGCGCAGCACCCGGGTGGTCTGGAGCTCCGTCCCGTACTCCGCGACCACGTCGGGGCCGGACGGCTCGGGGAGCGCCGGGGCCGGGGCGGTAGTGGCGGTCGCGGCGGTCACGGGCCGGTCCCCTTCGCGCGGCCGCCGCCGGACCGGGCGAGGCAGAGGTCGTACAGCTCGTTGAGCGGCGCGGAGCCGCCGTCCTCCAGCTCTCCCGTACTGGCGCTCACCGCGGGGACCGTGGGCGCGAGGACCACCCCGGGCCGGTTCCGCAGCACGTCCAGGTGGCCCCGTACGACGGGGCTCTTGTGCGCGGCGGGCGGCAGGGACGGGGCGACGCCCACGAGGGCGCCGGTGGACTGGAGGGCGAGCAGCAGGGGGGTGTCGGTGATGCCGAGGGCGAGGCGGCTCACGAAATGCAGGGTGGCCGGGTGCACCAGTACGAGATCGGCCCAGCGCGCCAGTTCGACGTGGGGTACGTCGACTCCGGAGAATTCGCTCCAGTCGTCGATGAACACCGCCTTGCCGGACAGCACGGCGAGCGCGTCGGCGGACACGAAACGCAAGGCCGAACGGGTCAGCGCGACACGGATCTCGTCCTCCGGGTGCGCATTGCCCATCCAGTTGATCCAGAAGGGGAGAAAGGCCACCCCGAGGGCGCCGGTTCCCACGATGAGCACACGCCGCGGTCCGGCGTCCGGAACGTCCATGTCTCCTCCTCTCGGGCTGCTACGGGGCGCGCGGACCCGGAGGTCACGACGCGCCGGGGCCGGCCGGCCGCCCCGCGGCGGACTGCGCCGCGGTGGACCGGCCGGTCCCCGATGTCACGCTGCGATCAGCACTTCTTCTCGACGGTCTTCGCCGCGAGCGAGCCGAGGGCGGCGGCGCAGGCCTGCGAGGAGCGGGCGGAGATGACGGTGGCCTGGATCGCCCACGGCACGGTGGGGCTGAAGGCCGGACCGGCGGTGGCGCCGTCGTGCAGGCCCAGCTCCTCGGCGGAGGTGTAGGCGGTGTAGCCGTCGAACAGGTCCTTCTCGGTGACGTTCTGCATGGTGTGATCCCTACTGCGTGGGGTGGATGACGCCGGCCCGGTCGGCCGGCGGCGGTGCGGTCGTACGGTCGTGCGGTCCTGCCGAGGGGCAGTGATCAGCACTTCTTCTCGACGGTCTTCGCGGCGAGCGAGCCGAGGGCGGCGGCGCAGGCCTGGGAGGAGCGGGCGGAGATGACGGTGGCCTGGATCGCCCACGGCACGGTGGGGCTGAAGGCCGGACCGGCGGTGGCGCCGTCGTGCAGGCCCAGCTCCTCGGCGGAGGTGTAGGCGGTGTAGCCGTCGAACAGGTCCTTCTCGGTGACGTTCTGCATGGGAAAACTCCTCGGCATGCGCAGATGGAATTCCGGACCCGCCGGAGCGGCGGCCGGTGTCCGCTGGGGACAGACCGATATTGACCCGCCGTCCAGGGGCCGCACCATTGCCACTTGCGGCATTGACCACTCCGCCAACTCCGCATGCGGCAGCGGTGGTTCGCTTTTCGCAGCCGCCGTTCCGGCATTGCCGCAAGAGACAATTTCCCGCGCGCGCGGGAAGCATTAGAAATACGTGTGTGAACACATCTGACGCAGAACAGCCCAAGGCTGAGCGGCCCGCGCTGCGCGCGCTGCTCTCGTACGCGCGGCCGCACCGCGGTGTTCTATCGGTGGTGCTGCTGCTGACCCTGCTCGCCAGCGCCGCCGGCCTCGCCCAGCCGATGGTCATCCAGACGGTCCTGGGCAATCTGATGACCGGCGCCGGCCTGCGCGACGAACTCCTGCTGCTGATCGGCCTGCTGCTCCTGTCCATCGCGCTCATGTGGGGGCAGGCCTGGCTGAGCGAACGCACCGCCGAGCGCGTGGTCCTCCACGTACGGCGCGGCCTCATCTCCCGTCTGATCCGGCTGCGGACCAGCGAGCTGGACCGCACCGAACCGGGCGGCCTGACCACCCGGGTGACCTCCGACAGCACCCTGGTGCAGCACGCCGCCACCGGCGGGCTCATCCAGATCGTCGACGGCTCGATCCACCTGCTGGCGACGATCGTGCTGATGGGCGTCACGAGCCTGCCCCTGCTCGGCATCACCTCGGTGGTCCTGCTGGTCGTCGGGGTCGCCATGGGCGTGGTCATGCCGCGCATCCGCCAGGTCACCACCCAGGCCCAGGAGTCCGTCGGCGCGATCGGCGCCGCCCTGGACCGCGCGCTGGGAGCCGCCCGTACGGTCAAGGCGAACGGCGGCGAGGCCAAGGAGACCGGGCGCGCCGACGCCGCCGCCGAGCGGGCGTACCGCGCCGGGCTGGTGGGGGCCCGGTACCAGGCGATGATCGCGGTGCTCGCGGGGCTGGTCGTCCAGGCGTCCTTCCTCGCCGTGATCGGCTTCGGCGGGGCGCTCGTCGCCACCAGGTCGCTGGACCTCGCCGCGCTGATCGGCTTCCTGCTCTACCTGTTCAACCTGGGCGGGCCCATCCTGTCGCTGGTCTCCGGGACCACGGCCCTCCAGCAGGGCCTCGGCGCCCTCGCCCGGATCGAGGAGGTCCAGGGGATGGAGATCGAGGAGGACGTGGACCTGACGCCGGCGCAGCCCTCCGGTCCGCCGCCGGAAGTGGTGGTGGAGGGGCTGGAGTTCGCCTACCAGGGCCGTACGCCTACCTTGAAGGGGACCAGTTTCACCGCGCCGGCCGGCGCGATCACCGCGATCATCGGTTCCTCCGGATCGGGAAAGACCACGGTGTTCTCTCTGATCCAGCGCTTCTACGAGACGGACGCGGGCAGCATCCGCCTCGACGGGACGGACATCCGCTCCCTGAGCCGGGCCGACCTGCGCCGCCGTATCGCCTACGTCGAACAGGACTCCCCGATGCTCGCGGGAACCCTGCGCGAGAACCTCCTCTACTCGGCCCCCGACGCCACCGACGAGGCCGTCGCCGAGGTGCTCCGCAAGACCCTGCTCGACGAGTTCGTCGCGGGACTCCCGGACGGGCTCGACACGGAGGTCGGCTCCCGCGGCCTCGCCCTCTCCGGGGGTGAGCGCCAGCGCCTGGCCATCGCGCGGGCGTTGCTCCGCGAGCCGCAGGTGCTGCTGCTGGACGAGGTCACGGCCCATCTCGACGGACTCAGCGAGATCGCCCTGCGCAAGACGGTCGAGCAGGCCGCCGAGAACTGCACGGTCCTGCTGATCGCGCACCGGCTGTCCACGGTGACCACCGCCGACCGGCTGATCCTCTTCGACGACGGCCGGGTCCGCGACCACGGCCCGCACGGGGAGCTGCTGCAGCGCAACGACCTCTACCGCGAACTGGCCGCGACCCAGCTGGCCTCCGCCCGCTGAGCGGCCGCCTCACCCGCCTCACCCGCCCCACCCGCCTCACCCGCACCGAAGGACCTGACGCATGAACGACTCGGACCGGAACCCGACCCCCATCGAGGACACCCGCTTCGGCGGCATCACCGTCCGCCAGGACGGCCAGGACCGCCTGGAGGTCGAGGGCGAGGGGATCCCCCACGTGGTCCTGGAACGCAAGCCCGGGTCGGAAGTGGACCCGCAGACCGCCATAGGCACCCGCGACCCCGCCTTCCTCACCCTGTGGATCGACGGCCGGGAAGCCGAACTGAAGCCGGCCCAGGGCCGGCTGAGCCGGCGTTCGTACCGGGTGGACGTGGAGTTCGAGGGGGTGGACTACCGGCTGGTCCCGGACTCGGTCCCCAGCAGCCGGCTGACCCGCGACGGCGTGCACATCGGGGACTTCTCCTCGGACGGCGACGAGCTGGTCATCGCGGAGTGGCGGGAGGACGCCGAGGCCCGGCCGCTCGACGCGGCGGTCGGCTACGCCCTGGCATCGGCCTTCGGCACCGGCGGCCAGCCCATGTGGATGATGATCGTGGACGGCGTGAGCAGCGCGCTGCCCTAGACCGCGCCCCGGCCCGCGCACACGAGGGAGAGGCCCCGTCCGGTCCGTCCGGACGGGGCCTCTCCCTTGCGCTGTCAGGCCGCGCTGCGCTGCTGCGTCGTCTCCAGGTCCTTGATGTCGTCGGCGTAGAGGTGGGCGACGATCGCCGCCTCGAACCGCGACTTCAGCCGGAGCTTGCGCACGATGCTGGCGGTGTGCGCGCGGATCGTGCGCTCCGCGATGCCGAGGTGCCGTGCGAGGCGGCGGTTCTGTTCCCCGGAGGCCAGCAGCAGGAGCACTTCCACCTCACGGCCCGTGAGGCAGGAGAAGTCCAGTGGGTGGTTTTCGGTCAATGGCTTCAAAGCAACTTCCCCCGTTGAATGTTCATGATTCATGTCACCTTCGGCCGCTACGCCGGAGTTCGTTTTTTACCTAGGCATTACCCTGCATTACCGGTACGTAAGACTGCCCGGCACCTGACCCGTGCCCGGCAGCGATCGATCGCACGGTCTACGGGGGTAGATGTGAACGGAACCAGTCTGCGCATACTCGGACTCACCACCACAGAGGAACGGATATACCGCCACTTCCTACGTAATCCCGCCACCTTGGGCGAGGACATCCACGTCCTCCTCCACGTGCCCCGGGAGGAAGCCGAGACGGCCCAGGAACGGCTGTTCCGGCTCGGCCTGCTCCAGGGCGACCCGGCGGCGGTCCTCGCCACCGATCCGGAGACGGCCGTGGGCCGGCTCACCGATCTCCAGCTGCGGGTCCTGCACGAACAGCTCCAGCAGGTCACCCAGTCCCGCCACCTGGTGGCGGACCTGAAGGCCGAGCAGGGCGCCAGGTCCCTCGCCCCGCAGGGGGTGGAGCGGCTGGAGGTGCTGTCCCAGATCCGCGACCGCATCGACGACCTGGCCTTCTTCGCCCGCGAGGAGATCCTGTCGGTGGAGCCCTACTCCGCGCTCACCCCCGACAACATCGCCCACGCGCGTCCCCTCGACACCCGGTGTCTGCGCCGGGGCGTCCGCGTCTGCAGCGTGGTCCGCAGGGAGGCCCTGGACCACCCGCCGACCGTCGCCTACCTGCGCGAACTCACGGCACAGGGCGCCTCGATCAGGGTCGCCGAAAGCTTCTCCGAGCGGATCCTCGTCTACGACCGGCAGACCGCCCTGGTGCCGGTCGACCCGGCGGACACCGCACGCGGCGCACTGGTCACCCAGCAGGCCGGTCTGGTGTCCAACATCCTGGCGCTCTTCGAGAAGATCTGGGACCGGGCCGTGGACCTGGCCGTACTCACCGGCGACGGATCCCACTCCATCGAGGTGCTCTCGGAGATCGAGCGCCGGGTGCTCGAAGAACTGTGCCGCGTGGGCAAGGACGAGACGGGCGCCCGGAACCTCGAAATCTCCGTCCGCACCTACCGTCGTCACGTCGCCGACGTCCTGCGCATCCTGGGTGCCAGCAGCCGTCCGCACGCCGCGCTGCTCGCGCGCGAGCGGGGCTGGATCTAGCGGCGGCCGGGCCCGGGCGCTACGGCCCTGCCGCGCGCCACCCGCGCAGCGAGTCCTCGCCGAGCACCCGGGCCAGCCACTTCCGGACCGCGTTCCCGTCGTCGGGCCCGGCACCGCCCGCGGCTGCGGAGACCACCAGCGTGATCCCGTCGGCGTCCAGCCGCTGCGCGCACGTCCAGTGCGGGGGCAGCAGTCCTACGAGCCGTACGACGGTGGTCTCCGCCGCCGCGGCCTCGGGTCCGGCTCTGACCAGGGCGACCTCGTACAGGTGCCGTTCCCTCATCGCGCCCTCACTGCCAGCCGTTGACGCAGACCGGCTTCGGCAGCGCCTTCGCGGCCGAGCGGTACGCGGACTGCGGCAGGAGGCCGGGCAGCGGGAGGGCATGCGACACCGAACAGACCTTCTCGGGCGCGCCCTGCTGCGGGGCCGCCGCGAAGGCCGGGGCAGGGCCCAGCATGACGAGGAGGGCGGTGGCGGGCACCAGCGCGACGCTGATCTTCTTGACGCTCATCGTGGTCTCCGTGGGGTGGAAGAGCGGTTGTCGTTCCGGCGGTCGGCCGGTGAGAACAACCTTGTCAGCGGGGCAGGGCCCCTTCCACGGAGATCGCTGTCAGCTTGTTGCACCCACGGCATCAGCTTCGTGCCAACGCCCGTCGCGGCTAGCGGTTGGACGCCACGATCATCCCCATGACGACCAGGGCCACCACGAACATCACGACGCAGCCGCACGCGGCACCGGACACGTCGTCGACGACACCCTTGGGCTTCGGCTGCGACCTCTGATGGTCCCGGATCCCCCGAGCCACCGCCCGCCTGATCTCGTCCTCGTCCACGCGAACCTTCCCCCGCCCCACACCCGTTGATCAACTCCCGGCAACCTACCCGCCGCAGGCGGGCGGCACGGCCCGCTGTCATCCGCGCCACTCGAACAGGACGAGCGTCGCGTCGTCCGAGGTGGTTTCGCCGCGTGCCCGCTTGAGGGTGTGGGAGAGCTCCCGGGCCACCGCGCGGACCCCGTGGTCGGCCAGTTCCAGCTGGTTCACCCAGTCGATCAGCTGCTCCTCGCCGAACTGCTCCTGCCCGCTCTCGTGCTCCTCGATCAGGCCGTCGGTGAAGCACAGGACGCGGTCGCCCGGCTCCAGGGCCACCGTGCTGACCTGCGGCTGGGCCCCTCCGAATCCGACGGGGAGGGTCGTGGGACTGTCCAGACGGCCTACGACGCGGTGCGCGCGGATCAGCATCGGCGCGGGATGTCCCGCGTTGACCCACTGGAGCCGCCCCGTGTCCGTGTCCAGGCGCATCATCTGGGCGGTCACGAAGTGGTCGGGGTCGAACTGCTCGGCGACGGCCCGGTCCATGAAGAGGTAGATCTCGGACAGCTCGATGCTGATCCGGCGGGCGTGCCGGTACGCGCCGATGGCCACCGTGGCCATCGTGGCCGCGTCCAGGCCGTGCCCCATGGCGTCGACCATGGCCAGGTGCAGGACGTCGCCGTTCAGGGCGTAGTCGAAGCTGTCCCCCGCCACGGCGTAGGCGGGCTCCAGGACCCCGGCGACCGCGACGCGCGGCATCACCATCGACAGCGGGGGCAGCAGGGACCACTGGATCTCCGCGGGGACGCTCATCGGTTCGCTGCGGCGGGTCCGGAAGAAGAGGTCGGTGTAGCCGTTCTTGGTCTGCAGCAGGTCGGCCGCCAGGCCCGCGATCCTGCGCAGGAGGCGGCGGGTGTCGTCGTCGATCCCGTCCAGGGTGACCGAGAGGACCCCCACCTGGTCGCCGCCGTCCAGCAGGGGCAGGTGCACCCGTACGCCGTCGGCCGTCGGGACCTCGACCGGGCGCGACTCCAGGAAGCACCGCCCGGCGTCGGAGCGGTCGATGGGCTGCGCGCCGCCGGCGGCCACGCCGCCGTCGGCGTCCAGGGGGACCAGCTGCTGCAGTCCGTAGTCCTGGAGCAGGATCTGCGGTTCGCGGCCCCCCAACCGGGCCACCGTCGTGGCGACGAGCGGCCCGACCATGTGCGGCGGCAGCTCGTGCGCCCGGTCCAGGAGCAGCCCGAGCAGTTCCTCCCCGAAACTCTCCGAAAGGTCCGGGTCCCCGCGCCCTCCGACGGTCATCCTGTTGCCTCCAACCGGGCGGCGGGCCGGCGTCCGGGCTGCACGGGCGGCGTGGCCTCCAGGATGCTCCCCGGCGAACGGGCACGCCACACGGTGCGTCCGGCGTGCGCGTCGCCCACAGGGGCCGATGATGGGAGTACGGCCTCACACGCGGAGCTGACCATGACGGGTTGGCATGTCAGGGACTACACCCCGGACGATCTCGAAGCGGTGATCCGGGTCGACGCGGAGAGCGGTACGGCCGACGAGCCACCCCTCTTCCCGCTGTCGGACGCGGTGGCGGCCCTCCAGGCCCTCCATCCGGCGGTGGTGGCCGCCGCGGACGAGGTGGTGGTCGGCGCCGCGGTGAGCAGGGTGGAGGGCGACCGTGCGTGGATCCTGCGCATCTGCATGGCCCCCGCCTGGCGGCACCAGGGGCTGGGCAGCGACCTGATCACGGCCCTGGAGCACCGGCTGTTCGCCGGTGGCGTCCGAACCGTGCACGCGGTCCTGCCCGACGGCGAGACCGGCGCCACCGCCCTGCACGACTGCGGCTTCGACGCCCGTCCGGGTCTGGTCTTCTTCGAGAAGCGCGCACGGGTGACCCCGCAGGCGGTCAGCATGCTCGCGTCGCTCGGAGCGGAGCTGCCGCCCGGGGGACTGTGGCAGAAGGTCGCGGGCATGCAGAAGGAGAAGGAGCTCATCGAGCGGCGCCTGGTCCTGCCCCTGGCCCATCCCGAGATGGCCGCCCGGCACGGAGTGGAGCTGCCGCGGGCGGTGATGCTGTTCGGGCCGCCCGGGACGGGCAAGAGCACGTTCGCGCACGCGATCGCCAGCCGTCTGGGATGGCCGTTCCTCGAACTGTTCCCCGCCCGGCTGGCCGCCGAGTACGGGCTGGCCAGCGGGCTGAACCGGCGCTTCGACGAGATCGCCCGGCTCGACCACGTCCTGGTCTTCATCGACGAGGTCGAGGAGATCGCGGGGACCCGCAGCGGTGCGGACGCGACCGCGGTCGGCGTCGTCAACGAATTGCTCAAGGCGATCGTCCGGTTCCGGGGCCAGGACGGGCGGCTGCTCGTCTGCGCCACGAACGACGTGACCACCCTCGACTCCGCTTTCCTGCGGCACGGCCGGTTCGACTACGTGCTGCCGATCGGCCCGCCCGACGACCGCGCGAGGACCGCGCTGTGGGAGAGCTACCTGACCAGAGCGGGCGCGGAAGCCGACAGCACGGCCCTGGCATCGGCCAGCGAGGGGTTCACCCCCGCCGACATCGCCCATGTGGCGCGCACCGTCTCCCAGGTCCAGTTCGAGCGCACCATCGACACCGGAGCCCGGGCCCGCCCCACCACCGAGGACTACCTGCGCACGATCCACGGCACCAGACCCACGGTCAGCGCCGCCATGTCCCAGGAATTCGCCCTCCAGACGGAGGAGTTCGCCCGCGTCTAGACCGCGGCTCCGCTAGACCGCCCCTTCCTCCTCTTCCTCCTCGGCCTCCATGTGCCGGATTCCCTCGTGGGTGAGGGTGACCATCGCGGGGGTGTTGCCCGGTTCCCAGTCGACGGTGATCAGCCCTTCGCCCGCCAGGTAGGTGCAGGCCGCGGCCAGGTCCTGTTCCGGTATGCGCAGGTCGCTGCGCAACTGCGCTCCGGTGATGCCGAGGAGGCGGTTGCCCTCGACGGCTTCGTACAGGACCCGGAGCACCTGTGCGCGGTAGGTCTTGCGTTCGCGCAGTGTGGCCATGACCGCGTCCTCTCGCGTGCGCCGACGGTTGCGTGTGCCGTGGGGCCCCGCCCGCTCACCTCCAGCCGTTCGCGGACAGCGGGAGGGAGCTTCGTCCCATCGCGTCCCCGAACGGGGACATGCAGGCCCCGCCCTCGGCCTCCCAGGTGGCTTCCCGGCGCGCGGCATCGCGGATGCCGCGCCCGATGACCGCTTCGTTGGCCATGAGCACGCCCGCGGTGAGGACGCTGCCGGGGATCGCCGCGGCGGCCATCAGGCGGGCCGCGGCCGCGGGTGCGGTCTCGGGCGGGATGACCAGGAGGTCCCAGCGGCCGACGGTGTACGAGAGCAGGATCAGCTTGTCGGGGTCCTGTTCGGTGAACCAGCCCACGTGCAGTACCCGCCCGTCCATGGCCACCGTGTGCGGTACGACGGGCCAGCGGGTGGGATTCACGGTGACACGGGTGATGCGCCCCCAGCGCTCCTCCAGGGCGGCGGCGAGCGGCGGGAGCTCGGCTTCGAGGTCGCGGGAGCAGGGCCACCAGGCCCCGTCCAGCTGGCCGGCGAGCGTGGTCTTCGGGGTGAGGGACAAGCGGGCCGGGACTGCGGCGAGGTCGCGGGGCGCGGTCCGGTCGAGGGTGGTGGTCATGATGCGGACCTGCCCCCGGACTGCCCGTCGGCAGTCCGGTCTTTAGGCGATCGCCGGAAACGACACCCGCGTGAAAGCCGGTGTGCGAAGTACTCCCGGTGCTTTCACTGTACGCCTGTTCGACTGGGTTTGGCCGTTCTGACCAGGTATTTTCCGGCAGGCGGTGGAGTGGGCGGTGGGCGTAGTGTGAAGGGACCACAGGTCCCCCTGGACGGGTGAACCCACATGGCCGACTCAGACAGCCCCCCTACACCCCCACTGCTCCTGCCGGATGCGATCCACCGTGCGTTCCGGCCCGGGGCGGCCGTACTCCGGCTGGAGACGACGCGGTCCCGGGAGGGGCTCCTCGACGGCGCTTGGTGGCCGCGCACCCGCGACATCGGCACCGAGCTTCCGGCGCTGATCAGAGTGCTGACCGGGCATCTCGGCCCGATCACCCGCGTGGGCGTGGACGCCTCCGCCTGGAACGGAGTCCCCACCCGCCTGGTCGTCGACGGCCAGGTCGTGCACCTCGACTCCGACCCGGTCGGCGACGACACCGTCCTCGTCACCCGTGGCCACAACGACCTCTTCGCCTTCCTGGTGGTTCCCCCGGACACCACCGCCGACGCCGCCCGGGAAGCGATGGCCCGCGCCGTCCGCGCCGACAACATCACGCAGGCCGCCCAGCTCCTCGTCGCCACCACACCCGAGCCCGGCGACGGCGCCGCCGATCCGGCAGGCTGACCTGGAGGCCCCGGCGCGCGCTGCGCCGGTCAGAGCCCCTCGTCGTGCAGGTCCTCTTCGCGCAGCAGGTCGTCCTCGCGGCGGCGCGCGCCCTTCTTCTGCCCGGGCTTCCCTTCCTGTTCACGGGACTGCCTGCCCGGCCGGGGCTGCGCGGGGTCTCCGGGGCGATGGTGCTCCTGAGCCTCGCGGCCCGTGCCCTTGCCCGGCTCCTGACGCTTGTCCTGCGTACCGTCCATGGCGGTGCTCCTCTTGATGCGTGGGGGTACGGACTCCTCTCGGATCACGCTGCCACGCACGTCGGAGGTGCGCATGACGGCGACTGCGGAGCGGGGCACGTCACGGCTGCCTCCGGAGCCTGGCATATTGCGCAGAATTCTGTACCGGCTTGCGCTTCGGGCGGGAATTCCCTGCGGATTCCGCAATTCACGCGGATGGGGCGTCGATGTGAGGATATTCCAATTCTTGTTATGCGAACCTGAAAATGTGGCCGGGTTAAGTTGTCGCCGTTCGCGACACGACGAAAAAGCGGATCAAGTCGACCGGACCATGGCAATCTGCTCGCCTGTGCAAGGTTTTTCGAGCGGAGGCGCGCGTCCTGTGAGCGGCACTGTCAATCCCACCGTCAGCAGGCGCCGACTGGGGTCGGAGCTACGTCGGCTCCGGGAGATCAGCGGTATGACGACGCAGCAGGTGGCGGAACGCCTGCTGATCTCCCAGCCCAAGATCAGTCTGCTGGAGAACGGCCGCCGCCTCGCCAAGCCGCGCGATGTGCGCGATCTCTGCGGGTTGTACGGAGTCAAGGATCAGCGGCGCGTCGATCACCTGATGCAGTTGTCCCGGGAGTCGGGTCAGCAGGGCTGGTGGAACTCCTACGGTGACATCCCGTACGGCCCCTACATCGGCCTGGAGGCCGAGGCGGCCTCGATCCGGCTCTACGAACCGTCGGTGATCCCCGGCCTGCTGCAGACTTCCGCCTATGCCCGGGCGGTCATCGCAGGAACGATCCCTCATGTCACGGCCGAACAGGCCGGCGCACGCCTCCAGGTGCGGCTGCGGCGCCAGGACCGGCTGGGAGCCCCGCGCGACCCGCTGCGTCTCTGGGCCGTCCTGGACGAATCGGCGCTGCGGCGCGTCGTGGGCAGCCGAGGGGTCATGCGCGAGCAGCTGGGCCATCTGACCCGTCTCGGTGCCCAGCCGCACATCACCGTGCAGGTTCTCCCCCATGGCGTGGGCGCGCACCCGGGTGTCTCGGGACAGTTCTCGCTGCTGGAGTTCGCCGACGCCGCCGATATGAGCGTGGTGTATCTGGAAAGGTTCACCAGCGACGTTTATCTGGAGAAACGTTCCGACGTTCGGCTCTACCGCGATATGTATGCGCACTTGCAGGCCCGGGCGCTGAGCCCGGACAACACCCGGCATTTCATCGACGAAGCCATCAACTCCTACGCCGGCCCGGAATGACCCGCCCTTCGCCGGCCGGGACGACGGCATTGCCGCCCGGCGCGTCCGTGAATCCGAATTGATCACTTGCGAGCGCCACTGAGCCCCTGGACGATGTGTCCAGGGGCTCAGCCGCCGAACGGCGGACGTGACGTCCTACGCGCTTGACCGAGCTCCAGCCCCTGCCGCCGATGCGTACGCGGCCATCGGTGACGGGAGGGCGAAGCGATCGACGATCGGGCCGAGTGCCCGACACCGATGGGTCAGGGGCGTGAGGCGGTCACGCCTGCGATGGGCTACTCCTGTCGCGTTGTCGTACCTCGCCGCATCCTCCTCCTGGTGAAGATGACCGAGCCTCCGACGAATGCCAGCGCTGCCGCGGAGGCGGCCGCGATGCCGGTCCCGCTGCTTGATCCGGCCCCCGCCGGCTGCTGGCTGGTGGCGGCGCTCACGTGGGCGAAGTTGACGGTCTTGGCCGCGTGGCCGGGACCCGCGTGGCCGGGATCCTCGGCTTGCCCGTTCGGAAGGAAGTTGGCCCACGGCGGCTTGCCCCCGTCGTGGTCACCCTGACCGTTCTCGCCCTCGCCCTCGTCCTGGTCGTGGTCGTGGTCGCCGGGCTCGTCCTTGTCGTGGCCGTGGTTGCCGTGCTCGTCCTTGTCGTGGCCGTGGTGCCCCTTGTCGCCCTTGTCGCCCTTGTCTCCACGAGGCCCCTTGGGTCCTGCGGGTCCGGTGGGTCCGACAGGCCCTGTGGGTCCTGCGGGTCCGGTCGGGCCAGGTGCGCCGGGTGCGCCGGGGCTGCCGGTCGGGCCGGGTGCGCCGGTCGGGCCAGGAGCGCCGGGAGCACCGGGAGCGCCAGGTGCGCCGGGGGCGCCAGGGCTGCCGGTCGGGCCGGGAGCGCCGGGTGCGCCGGGTGCGCCGGTCGGGCCGGGGGCGCCGGTCGGGCCGGGTGCGCCGGTCGGGCCAGGAGCGCCGGGAGCACCGGGAGCGCCAGGTGCGCCGGGAGCACCGTCGGCGCCAGGGGCGCCGGGGGCACCAGGTGCGCCGGGGTTACCAGGGGCGCCGGGAGCGCCAGGAGCGCCGGGGTTACCAGGTGCGCCGGGGGCACCAGGTGCGCCGGGGGCGCCGGGAGCACCAGGAGCGCCGGGGGCTCCGGGGCTGCCGGTCGGGCCGGGGCTGCCGGTCGGGCCGGGGCTGCCGGTCGGTCCGGGAGGTCCGCTCGGTCCGGGAGGTCCGCTCGGTCCGGGAGGTCCGCTCGGTCCGGGCGGACCAACGGCGCAGTCCGGCCTCGTAATGGTGTTGTTGTCCATGGTGACCGCGCCATTGCGCGCCAGGGCGCGGCCCTGGATCACGGCGCTGTTGTTCAGCGTGATGGACTGCAGGGCCAGGATGTTGCCCTTGAACTGGGTGGTCGTGTCGATGGTGGCGGAGCTGCCCACCTGCCAGAACACGTTGCAGGCACTTGCTCCGTTGATGAAGGCCACGACACTCGCCGGAGCCGTGGTCAGGGTCGAGGGGATCCGGAAGATGAAGACGGAGTTGGGGTCGTTCTGGCCGTCGAGTGTGACCGTTCCGGTGAGCTGCACGAACGACGGGGCGGTGTAGACGCCGGGCCCCAGCGTCAGTCCGCCGATCTCGGCCGCAGCGAGCACGGTCCCGGGTCCCCGTCCTGCCGCGTCGTCGTAGGCGACGACGAGGTCGGACTTCGCCTGGCCGGCAGCGGCGTTGGGGAACACGCGCTGCACCCCGTTGACGATGCCGGGCGGGAAGCCGGTCACCGAGGTGCCCGGGTATAGCCCCAGGTCGCCGTTGATGATGGTGGGGTTCGTGTTGGTGATCGTCGAACCGGCCAGAACCGCGTAACTGGTGGCGGTCCCCAGCCCCACGGTGGATTCCGCGGCGTGAGCGAGGTTCGGGACCAGGGCGGCCGACGCCACGAGCGCTGCGGGGAGCAGGGCGAAGGCTCCCCGTTTGAGCAGACTGCGTTGAGGGCTTGTGTCGGGTGGAGCCGACCGGATGACATCCAATGCCATGGCAGGACCTTTCTTGTTGCTTCGATCCCCAGTCCTCCCCGGGGAGGATTCCGAGCGCCCGCGACGGTGACTGCTCAGGGCCGCAAGCTCCCTGCCTGCGCCGGCGCGCAGGCTCACCCCGAGCGGGGGACGGCAGAGCGACTCCCTGTCAGAGGTAGTGATGCGCCGTCACCCGGCAGTATTGACGCATATTTCGCCGCAATAGACACCAAATCGTAAAAAAGGGTCTGCAAGAGTGACGCGTTGTCAGGAATGCGTACACGTCGCACGCCTGTGCGGATCTGTTGCGTGGCCGCCGTGGGGAGCGCGCGGCCGGGCGCGGGCCGACCGGTGAAGTCCTTGAGCAAGCGGTGGTGCCAGGCCCGCCGCCGGGTCCTCGGCTGCCGCAGAGGGCTTCGTAAGATCAACGGATGACAGCAGCACCCAAGCCGGCGGCCCGCGTCGAGCAGAAGTGGGGCTTCGGCATGGCCCCGATCAAGCCGACCGTGCAGGCAGAGCGCATTCAGGCGGCCCGTACCGTGCTTGCGACCCTCGTGGACGGTCGTACGGCTGCCCTGGGGCGCCTCGACGATCTGTCCGTGATCAAAGGCTTGTTCACCCGGACCTACAAGAAGGACCAGTGGGACTGGTTCACGGTGTGGAGCCAGCTCGGCTTTCCGTCGTACCGGACGGTCAGGGGCGTCTCCGGGGACCTGCTGGGCCTGCGGAGGGCCATACAGGAGTGCGACACCGCGGCGACATCTCGGCTGATCGCGGCCCTCGGCAACCGTGATGTGGAGGCGATCCTCCAGCGGTTCATCGACGGCACCCCCCTGCGCAAGCCGGACCATGGCTTCATCTACGTCCTGTCGACACGGGAGATGCCCGGCATCCTCAAGGTGGGCTACACGGAGCGGGACGTGGCGACGCGTGCGCGGGAGATCAGCTCGTCGACGGGCGTCCCCATCCCTTACGGAGCGCGAGGTGCCTGGATGGTTCCGCACGCCCGCCAGGTCGAAGGCGAACTCCACGCGCTGCTTGCCGAGTACCGGCTGCGGGGTGACCGAGAGTTCTTCCGAGTGGACTACGGGCTGGCGGCCACGCTCATAGACGCATACGTCAAGGGCCTGCGGTCTCAGGCGCCGGCGTGATCACGCCGGCGACACGCGTCCGGCTTCGGGGCGCCACACGACGGTGGTGGCCCTGACGCCGGGAGGTGTCAGGGCCAGGCGCCACGACGGTCGATGCTTCGAGCGCTGTCGGGTCCTGCTCAGTACGTGGGGCAGAGGTGCGTGTGGACCGCATCGCGGATCTTGGCGGCCTTGGCCGGCCCGAATCCGTCCGGGTGGTTGGGCGAGGTGAACCTCTGGTTGGTGAGGTCGATCTGCTTCTGATCGTCCTTGGGGAAGTTGGCGATCGTTTCGCACTGGTTCCGGCCCCGGTCGACTGCCTTGTCGGGCTTGGTGTTGACGATGTCCGGGTCGATGGCGGTCAGGGCGGCGATGTATTTCGCCTGTGTCGCCGCATCCGGCTTGGGCGGAATCCCCTTGCCCTTGGGAGCCGCGGCGCCGGCCGACGGGCTGCTCGTCGCCTCGGACGCGGCGGGAGCGCTCGGCGCGGCTGGGTGTGCCCTTGCCGATGCGGCCGCACTACCGCCCCCGGGTTCAGCTGGGTGGCCGCGGGAGTGGCACTCCCTCCAACTACGAGAGGGACGTCGGCCTCCGGGGTGGTGGGACGGCGCGGAGGAGTTCCCACAAGGGGCGGGAGCCGCCGGCCCATTGGGCGAGGAGGTGGCGGTCGACGAGGTGGAGGCGCTGGGGCTGTGTCTGCTTCTCCCAGGCGGGCCACTTGATCGGGTAGACCACCGTCGACTGCGGCCGGGGTAACTCCGTCCCGGTCCCGGCACCCGTCCCGGTCCCGGCACCCGTCCCGGTACCGGCACCCGCAGTCGTGGTGCCGTTGCCGAGGATGAACCCTCCGATCACGAACAGGCCCAGCAGTGTGGTCTCGCGTCGCGCGCCGGCCGGGAGCCGGACGTGTCCATTGACCGGAGTTCCGTCCGACCGTACGTAGCCATTGATCCACGGCACAGCTGCATCCCCCTCACCAGTCGGTTACGCCTCCCTGCGCAACCAGCCCATGAAAGCACCTGCCGCTGACAGCCGGTCACCGATCAGTCGCTATTCGTCATCATCTGCCGAATCGCTGCGCCTTGCCCTCCGCGGTCGGGCTTCGATCCGCCCATGGCGCGGCGGAGTTGGTGCCCGGGGCTTCGTTCAGGAGCGGATGACGGAATCGAACCCGCGCTACGAGCTTGGGAATCTACTGCGCGGAATGTCTCATCCCGTGTACGGCAGCCAGGCGTTGTTGTTCTCGTTGTACCAGTAGCTGTGGCCGGTGTTCAGGGCGACCGTGCGGAACGGGCGGCCGTGGTCGTCGATGCGGGTGGTGCCCTTGCGGTCGCCACTGCTCCAGGCCAGTTCCAGGTACCAGCTGACGTCCTGACCGAGTGTGGCGGCGTCGATGTTCAGCACCTGGGGGTCGGTGGCGGAGACCTTGTACGGGAAGTCGGTCGAGGCCGTCGGCCGCTCGCCCTCCTTGCCGGGTACGGGCCTGGCCCTCGGGGAGGCATCGTCCAGGTTCACGGCGAAGGACGCCGGCACCAGCGCGCCGCCGCAACCGGCGCCCATGGTGTACGCGTTCCAGCCGGGAGCCTTGCGGCCGCTCACGACATGGACGTACAGCGCGTGCAGGACCGCGGCCTTGCCCTCGGTGCCCTGGACGGTCAGCTGCATGCGCAGGTGCCCCGCCGGGACGGCGGCCAGGGCCCGGGACCACCCATCGGTCGCCTGCCCGGCGGGGGGCGGGGGGACCGTGCCGGGCGCCTTGTCCAGGGCGAACCACTGGTCGCAGGGGCTGTCCCAGTTGTCGGGCAGGACGTTGACCGTGAACGGGGCGGTGGGGGAGGCCCCCTCCTTGGCGGTGACCGGCGAGGTGGACGCGGACGTTCCCGAGGGGGACGACGGTCCGGGGCTGGACGGGGGTGCGGAATCGGCTGGGGGCGTGGGTGACGACCCGCCGGACGGCAAGGCCGGGCCCGCCGCCGCCCGCTCGCGCGAGGACGGCTGGACGGCGCCGTGGCGCGCGTCCCCGTGACCCGTGTCTCCCATGGCGGAGACGGCGGCGGCGGTCCCCGCCACCGCGGCGGTGGCCACGGCGGCCGCAACGGCGAGCAGCAGCCGAGGACGCCGGGCCCCCGGTACGGAGGCCCGGGCGGGGCCCGGCTGGACAAGGGCGGCGGGGGCGTGTGCGGGTGCCTCCGGTGCCGGTGCCGGTGCCGGTGCCGGTGCAGGGGCGGGGGCCTCCGACGGTGCCGGCGTGGGAGCGGGGGTGGGCGCCGGGGTGGGTGGCTCCGCCGGTCCGGGTGCGTCCGTTGCCGCCGCGGGGGCGGGTGCCTCCGCAGCGGCAGGTCCGGGCGCCTGGGCGGACCCGGCCGAGGACGCCGGGGCCGGTTCGGGGTCGGTCTCCGCCTGCGGCCGGACCTCCGAAGCCTCCCCAGCCACCACCACCGATGCAGGCGGCACCTCCGCCGCGGCGTCACCGTCCCGCGGCGCCGCGGAGTTCGCGGCCCCCGACCCCGAGGCCTGCCCCTCCGTCGCCCCCCGCCGCCGCTCCACCAGCGCCAGCAGCCACTGCCGGTGCAGCGCGAGCAGCTCGTCGGCCGAGGCACCGCAGACTCGCGCGAACCGCTCCACCGGGGCGTAGTCCGCGGGCACCGCCGCGCCGCTGCAATAGCGGTGCAGCGTCGAGTTGCTGGAGTGCAGACGCTTCGCGAGCGTGCCGTAGCTGCGCCCCGAGCGCTCTTTGAATCCGCGCATCAGCTCCGCGAACCGCTCCGTCTCCGTGGCCATTCCACCCTCCCCCTCATCCCGGAAGCACGTTCCAGGGTCGCCCGATCGCCCAGGTGAGAGGGGTCGGGAGCGTTCCAGGGTTCCAACTATCCCGGTCCGGACGCCACTGGGACGAAACCGGCCCCACAGTTGCGTCATCAGCCGGTCGGTCCGCCATCGGATTCGGCGGTCGCAACGGGAGGGCCCCCACCCGCCCCACCGACCGCCCTCGGCCGCCTGCGGCATCAGCCGACCGGAACAGCAGCCCCACACAACGTCTCGTCAGGCGGAAAGCGGAAGCCTCCGTCTGACGACCGCACCGACACGGAGACTTCCCCATGCGCACCTACCGACTCCGCACCACCGCCCTGGCCGCCGCCACCGCCGGCCTCGCTCTGGCCCTGACCGCCTGCGGCGGCTCGGACAGCGCCGGCGGGCCGACCGCGAACCCCGCCGGGACCAAGAGCGCGGACAAGCAGGTCTCGACCGGGACCGTGACGCCGTCCGGGGAGGGCGCCTCCGCCGCCCCGTCCGCCGGCAAGGCCACCGGAACCGGCACGGCCACCGCCACCCCGGCGAAGGCCGGTTCGAGCGGCAAGAACACGGGGGACACCACCGGTGACTCCTACGCCTACACCCACCCCTGCTCGGCGCGGAACCTGACCGTCAAGGTCACTTCCCCGACGGGCACTCCGGCCACCGTCCGCGTCATCACCGTGACCAACAACGGTTCCACCTCCTGCGGTCTGGACTACTTCCCCACCGTCGGCTTCAGCGCCAAGGGCGGCGCGCTCGGTCTCCAGGCCACTGCCCCCGGTGGACTGGGCGGCGCCCCGGCGTACCCGGTGCACCCCGGCGCCACCGCGTACGCGGCCGTGGACCTCAACCCGTCGGGTGGCAACGGCCCCGTGGCCGACGAGGTCAACGTCCTCGCCGACAAGGAGCACATGCCGAACGCGGACGGCGTCAGCCTCCAGCTGGCCAAGCCGGGCAGCGTCGCCGACCCGAAGGTCGGCCTGTACCGCACCAACAGCCGCGACGCGCTGAGCGCCTTCTGAACGGAGTTCCAGGGGCCGCGGCCGCGGCCGTCCCACAGGATGTGTCGCCGGGCGGGCAAGGACACGATGGTGCGGGCCGGGCCAAGGCGTCTGGTGCGCTGACGCCGGGGCGGACCTGGCGGGGGCGTGCGCGCCCGAATGGCACTCCGTCGACGACCGAGGCCCGCCGGTCCCGACGGGCACGCTCGGTTCAGGCCGAGGGCGGCGGCGCGGAGGATCCGGCTGCGCGGCGGTACTCGGCGTTGATGCGCTGGGCTTCTTCGAGCTGGTCCTCAAGGATGATGATGCGGCAGGCGGCCTCGATGGGGGTGCCCTGGTCGACGAGTTCCCGGGCGCGGGCGGCGATGCGCAGCTGGTAGCGGGAGTAGCGGCGGTGTCCGCCGGCGGATCGGAGCGGGGTGATGAGGCGGGCCTCTCCGATGGCGCGGAGGAAGGCCTGGGTGGTGCCGAGTATCTCGGCGGCCCGGCCCATGGTGTAGGCGGGGTAGTCGTCGTCGTCGAGGCGGCCGAACGAGTCGTCTGCTGTCATTGAACCTCTCTCGTGGAACGCGTGGAGGGGCCCTGGTGCCGTACGGCACCAGGGCCCCGAAGGAACTACTACACCATCTGTCGGCCCTGATACTGCGCCGACCCTGTGTTTCCGCCGACCCGGCCGACACGCTGCCGGGAGTGCGGGGATCGCGGTTGCTTGACCGGAGACCACCTCACTATCGATGTCCTGCGGTACCCGGGCTCAGACTTCCGCCCGGGCGATCCTGATGGCGCCCAATCCCTCCGTTCATCCCTCGGATGATCAACCGCTTACTGCGGGTACTGCTCTCATGCGTACTGCTGGTGGCCTGCGTCAGCGCCACTCTTCGGCAGCCAGCCCCGTTGCCCGTCCTGCGTCTGCTCTGGCTTGGAACCCCACTGCCGAACTTCCCGGTGCGCGCGTCCGCAGCCGACGCCTTCACCGAGGTGCTGCTCACTGACTTCACTGCTGGGTACTGCGAACTGCACTTACGGGTACTGCTGCCCGGCAGTTCGTCTCTGCCGGGCACTGCTGTCTCTCTGGGCTACGAGAGAAACCATAACCACGCCACCATGCAATGTCTACTCCGGCCGCCATAGATTTTCGTACCCGTCGAGGAGAGCTGGATGTTCGCGGTCGGCCCAGGTGCGCAGAGCAGCCTGCACAGCAGATCAGGGGCTCGGGCCGCCCGTCCTGTGCGGCCATACCGGTGGATTCGGCCGACCCGTGGTCACCTCATCGCCCGAGCAACCGCCGTCACCCGGTCGAGAGAGGGGACGACCGGTGCATAAAATCGGCTCCCATGTCGAAGCCTGACGAGCTGCTCGTCGACGTTGCCACCCTGGTGGAGTCCGGGCAGAGCAATCAGATGTCCCTGACCGTTGTCACCGGTGGTGCTGTCATCACCGGTCGACTCGCACCCGAAGCCGTGTGGCGGCAGCGGGTGTCGGAGGTCCTGACGGATTCCGCCCGCCTGGGCGAGTTCGCCGCCATCTTCACCGCCACGACACCCCACGAGGGGCTGCCCACTCATCTGCACTTCCATGTGGCCCGCATCCTTCAGGGCACGGTGGGGATCCCGGAGACGGGTGGGATGTACCGCGTCTCGATCGCGGATGTCAGCGCCTGGACCATGGGCGACTTCAGCTACTCCGACCACTGACCGACATTCGCGTAAGAAACCCCGGGATACGGGGGAGGGCCCGACCGGCGCGTGCCGGTTGGGCCCTCTTCGCTGTTCGGGGTGTCGGCTCGCGCCCGGTCCCGTCCGTCAGACGGTCACCGGGATGCCGAGCATCGCGGAAGCCTGCTGGAGCGGGCTGAGGACACGCGTGGGCACGGCGGCCCGGGGGAGGCCGCGGCACGTGAACCCGAGCTGCGTCATGGCTCGGAGGACTTCACCGGCGCTGAAGTCACGGCGGTCCTGGCGGGTGATGACCTGACCGACCTGCTTGACGGGGTAGGTACGGCGGCCGATGATCACGGACTCGCCGGTGACCTGCTCGGGCTTGACGCCCTTCATCGACTCCAGGACACCGCTCTTGGTCAGGTCGAACGGGAAACGGGCGATGACACAGCGCATGGTGCCTCACAGGAAGAAGAAGGGACGGTCATGCCGCGGTGAGGCGGTTCAGCGGGCAAGGGCGAGGACGCCCAGAGCGCTGCCTTGGTCATCGACGACGGGCAGGGCATCGAGCCTGCGGTAGCGCATCGCGTGTTCGGCTTCGGCCATCGTGGTCATGGGCGAGGTGAACGGCCCACGGTCGCCGAGAACATCGCGGAGACGGACCTGGTCGGTGTACGCCGCGCTGTCGCGGATGGCCGTGAGCTGAGTCTGCGTGACCAGCCCGGTGCACAGGCCGTCCTCGTCGCAGACCAGCAGATGACCCGCGCGGGCACTGGCCGTGACGGCCAGGGCCACCTCGACCGTCATGTCGTCACAGACCTGGGGACCGGCCGCTTCCATCGCGTCGCCCACCATCGGGTGCACAGGGTTGGCGTTCGCCGAACGGGGCTGCATCTGGATCAACGTCAAAACGTGCCTCCTGCAGAGATGGGTCAGTTTCCTGATCACGTGTGCTCAGGCCGCCGCATCGAAGGCAGACTGCCGCACGCTCACACGCCGGGCCGTCGAGGCGGGCCGTCGCCCGCCCCGGGAAGCGGCGTTGCGCTTGGCGCGTTCGACGACCGGTGCGGTGATGACGACGGGGACGCCGGAGGGTGCCTGGGCGCCGGTGATCCGGTTCAGGGCCTCTTCGCCCGAGCGGACCTGCGTGGTCTGCGGGGTGATCCCGGCAGCCTCCATGAGGCGGGTCATGTCGCGGCGCTGGTTGGGGGTGACGAGCGTGACGACGCTGCCGGACTCGCCGGCGCGCGCGGTGCGGCCGCCGCGGTGCAGGTAGTCCTTGGGGTCGGTCGGCGGGTCGACGTTCACGACGAGGTCGAGGTTGTCGACGTGGATGCCGCGCGCCGCCACGTTCGTCGCGACCAGCACGGTGACGTGTCCGGTCTTGAACTGGGCCAGGGTGCGGGTGCGCTGGGGCTGCGACTTCCCGCCGTGCAGGGCGGCGGCCCGGACACCGCTGTCCAGCAGGTCCTGGGTCAGCCGGTCCACGGCGTGCTTGGTGTCCAGGAACATCATCACCCGACCCTCGCGCGCCGCGATCTCCGTCGTCGTGCGGTGCTTGTCGGCGCCGTGGACGTGCAGCACGTGGTGCTCCATCGTCGTCACCGCACCGGCCGAGGGGTCCACCGAGTGCACGACGGGGTCGGTGAGGTAGCGGCGGACCAGCAGGTCGACGTTGCGGTCGAGGGTGGCGGAGAACAGCATCCGCTGCCCCTCGGGACGTACCTGGTCGAGCAGGGCGGTGACCTGCGGCATGAAGCCCATGTCGGCCATCTGGTCGGCCTCGTCGAGGACGGTGATCGCGACCTGGTTCAGTCGGCATTCGCCACGGACGATGAGGTCCTTCAACCGGCCGGGCGTGGCCACGACGACCTCCGCGCCTCCGCGCAGCGCTCCGGCCTGCCTGCCGATCGACATGCCGCCGACGACCGTGGTCAGGCGCAGCTTCACGGCGCGGGCGTACGGGGTGAGGGCGTCGGTCACCTGCTGGGCCAGCTCGCGGGTGGGGACGAGGACCAGGGCCAGCGGCTGACGGGGCTCGGCGCGCTGTCCGGCGGTGCGGGCCAGCAGCGCGAGGCCGAAGGCGAGCGTCTTGCCGGAGCCGGTGCGCCCACGGCCGAGCACGTCACGGCCCGCGAGGGTGTTGGGCAGCGTGGCGCCCTGGATCGGGAAGGGCACCGTCACGCCCTGCGTGCGGAGGGCGGCCAGCAGCTCGACCGGCATGTCGAGAGCGGTGAAGGCCTCGACGGCGGGCAGCGCGGGAGTGATCGTCTTCGGCAGGGCGAACTCGCCTTGGGGCGCGGCGGGCCGGCGGCCGTAGCCGCCCGAGCGGCTCGGACGCCCGGAACGGCTCGGGGCCGACGGGCCGAAGCGGCTGCCCCGCTCCGAACCGGCGGCAGCGCCGAAAGCGGGGCCGCCGGTGCGGCTGCGGGTGCGGGAGGAACGGTCGTTCGTACGTGTGCGGTTCATTCAGAACCTTCCTTGATACGGCACGCATCAAGGAATTCCCGCAGCGGAAACGCAGTGCAGGGAATCGCGAGAACGGGCCGAATGGAATGCGAGAGCGGCTCTGGCCTACAGGGATTCTGTACGGTCGCAGGCGCTGAGATGGGGTGGCGTCATGCGGACGCGAAACCAAGAGAAATTGAGGGGGTGGAGCGCCGGGCAGGCTGTAACCCTGAATACTTCGTCACGCAGGTGACACCACTGCGGGAAAAGCGTGCAGCTGGGGCCCGCACCCCGAGGGATGCGGGCCCCAGCTACGAAATGCGCGTCAGCGTCAGGCGGGAACGATGTTCTCGGCCGTCGGGCCCTTCTGGCCCTGCGCGATGTCGAAGGTGACCTTCTGGCCTTCCAGCAGCTCGCGGAAGCCCTGGGTGGCGATGTTCGAGAAGTGGGCGAAGACATCGTCGCCGCCACCGTCCTGCTCGATGAAGCCGAAACCCTTGGCCGCGTTGAACCACTTCACGGTGCCAGATGCCATGTCATATCTCCTTTGGGGCAGTACACCAGCATCCGCACTGTACGGACACCGTGTCGCCGCGATGATGCCCCGCCGGAAAATGATCCCGGAAATATGAAGCGCTCGAATGTGGCGCGGAGGCCGACTGGAGCGCTTGAAGTTTTTGGGTACCAAAACTGCAACCGAGATCGACAGTAGCATGCTGCAGCGTCTTGTGTGCGTTAAATATCTCCATCGTGTGCGGTGCGGAAAAACTCTCCCGGTGGGGTCCGTTGAACTCTCTGGCCGCGGGGATAGATATTGATTCCCCCCGGGTGCAGCGTTTCGGGAGCAAGGGCGTCCGCCGACTGCGACGTGCAGACCATCGGGACTGCACGTCTGTTCCCCGGCCGCTCTCGTCGCGAGCGCCCGCGTCGTTGGTTCGCCGCGAGTCCCACTCCACACGCGCAACCTCCCTCGCTGAGCAGTCTCGACACTTTCGTTTACCTCGCCCGGCCGATCGTTACTACTGGGCGCGGATCCGGCTCCCGGATGCTGAGGCTGTTGTGGCCTTCGGATGGCGGGAGTGGGTATGGAACGCGGTGATCGGACGCCCTCGGGCGACCATCGGGGCGTGCGCCGGAAGGTGCCGGTGGTCCTGAAGGTGCTCGCGGCAGTGGCCGGCGTGGGGATCCTGCTGTTCGGTGTGCTCGGCTCGCCCAGCCGTGCGCTGTCGAGGTCGTCCGACACCATCGGCGAGCGGGAGATGGTGCGCATCACCGGCCCGTCCAACAAGACGGTCGAGGTACTGGCGCTGATCGACACAGGTGCCACGTCCTCGTCGATGGACACCAAGCTGGCAAAGAGTCTCGGTTTCGATCTCGCTCACGCGCCGAAGGTGACGGTCGGTTCGTCTCTCGGCCGGGAGCAGCGTCCCGTGGTCGATGCGGTGATGCAGCTCGCCGATCGGTCGTTCGTCTCCAAGGTCAACGTCAACAGCCGTGCCAAGCGCGAGACGCCGGTGCTGCTCGGACGCCAGGACGTCCAGGGACTCCAGGTGGCTGTGGGCAAGCGGTTGCTGACCCGGCCGGACACGACCACCGCGCCGTCCGCCTTGAAGATCTTGTTTGCCAAGGCACCGGCGATCGACGCGGTGTCGCTGATGTCGCTGCTGCCACTCGCCGCCCTGCTGATCGTCGTACTGAGGGTCGTCGTCGGGCTGAACACCCTCGGCACCTTCAGCCCGGTTCTGCTGGCGATGGCGTACGCGCAGGCAGGGCTGACGTTGGGCATCCCCCTGACGCTGGCGATGTTCGCGCTGGGATTCGTCGTGCAACCGCTGCTGCTCCGCCTCCACCTGCCGCGTGTCGCCCGGCTCGGCGCCCTGATCGGAGTGGTCACCACCTGCCTCATCGGGGCTCAGCTCGCGCTGGGCAGCGCGGGGCTCTCCGACTCATGGGGGATGGCGCTGCCCGTCGTCGTCACCGCGATCATCATCGAACGCCTGTGGGAGCAGTGGGACATCGACGGCGTACGGGCCGCGGCCGTCGGGGCGGCCCTGACCATGGGCACGGCGGTCCTGGTGGCGCTGCTCCTGCTCACGCCGTACGTCCGTCACCTCGCCGAGAGGGTGCCGCTGCAACTGGCGGTCGTCTGTGCCGTGTGGACGGTGCTCGTCGGAACCTACCGCGGGCTGCGGCTGATGGAACTCCTCCGATTCGCGCCCACCGCCCGGGTGCAGGACGCGGCGTCGTGATCCGGCTCCGCGGCTGGGACGACGTCATGGGGATGAACCTGCGCAATGCCCGGATCTCACGGGAGAACGCGTCGGCTGCGATCCGGCTCGTCAACGACAAGTACGCCACCAAAGAGGCGCTGCTGTCCGTGGGCGCGCCGACCTCCCCGACCCTGGCACTCCTGCGGTCCCGGCGTGAGATCGCGGCACTGGACTGGGACGGCCTGCCCGACTGCTGGGCGCTGAAGCCGAATCAGAGCCTGGGCGGCAGCGGCATCCTCCTGTCCTTCGGCCGGCGAAGGCGTGACTGGCGGTCTTCTTCGGGCAAGAAGATCCCAAGGCCGATGGTCGCCGATCAGCTGCGCCGGATCCTGGACGGGGATTTCTCCCCGCGGCCGAACGACTGGGCCATGTTCGAACCGCTGATCCGCGCGGATCCCGCTCTGGCACTCCTGTCCCATCAGGGGCTGCCCGACATCCGCGTCATCTGCGTCGGCGACGAGCCGCAGCTGGCGATGTTGCGGCTGCCGACGCGCTTCAGCGGCGGCCGGGCCAACCTGCACCAGAAGGCCATCGGTGCGGCCGTGGACCTGGCCACCGGACGGATCACGTACGCCCTCGTCGGGAAGGAGCCGATCGAGGCCCATCCCGACACGGGGCAACCGCTGATCGGCGCGACCGTCCCGCACTGGACCGGGGTACTCGACGCCGCGCGCCGGTGCGCGGGAGCGACCGGCCTGCGGTACCTCGGTGCGGACATCGTCGTCGACGCCGACCGCGGTCCGCTGATCCTGGAGGTCAACGCCCGCCCGGGCCTGCAGATCCAGAACGTCACCGGCCACGGCCTGATCACCGCCACCACACAGCCGAGGAGGCATTGATGCGCTGGACCGCACTGTTGTTCAAGGTCGCCGTCGCGGGGGCCGCGGGCGCATTCCTGGCCGCGAGCGTCGCCGGGGCGAAGCCGCCACGGCCGGCCCCCGATCCCCACACCGTCAAGGAGATACCCGTGACCCCGGACCGGGCGGAGGAACTGACCGAGCTGAGGAACACACCGCCCGGTTCGGCGGCTCCCGCGCCTGCCCCGCCGCCGGCGACGCACACCCCGCGCCCCCGGCCGACGGCGGCCGAGCCGACCCCTCACCTCCTCAAGTCCCCCTCCCCGGTCTCCACCGGCGCCGGTCCGGCGGAGAGCGGCCCGCCCGCTCCCGTTCCCGCTGGAAGGCAGAGGAACTGACCCCATGAGACACCCCGCGAGGACCACGCTGGTCTCGGCGGCCACGACGGCTGACAGGACGAGTGCGCGAAGCTCGTCGACGGCCGGAGCGCACCGCTGAACCCCCAGGGGAAGCGGGCCGCCCGGAGGCGGGTCACCGGTCGGGCAGGAGTCCGGCCTCGTGGGCCACGATGGCCGCCTGGACGCGGTTGGCGCAGTCCAGCTTGGTCAGCATCCGGCTCACGTGCGCCTTGATCGTTCCCTCTCCGAGGTGCAGCTGCCTGCCGATCTCGGCGTTGGACGCCCCGGCGGCGACCATCACCAGCACCTCGCGCTCACGATCGGTGAGGGTCGCGACCCGGTCCAGTCGCGGATCCGTGGGGCCCTTGTCGTGGCTGAGGAACCGGCCGATGAGCTGTCTCGTGATCTGCGGGGACACGATCGGCTCGCCGCGCGAGACCAACCGGACCGCCCGGATGAGCTCCTGCGGGGTGCTGTCCTTCAGCAGGAAGCCCGCCACCCCCGCTCGCAGCGCCCGGGCCACGTACTCGTCCTCGCCGAACGTGGTCAGCATGACGACCCGCACCGAGGGTGCCCGTTCGGAAATGCGCTCGGCCGCCAGGAGTCCGTCGCTGCCGGGCATCTGGATGTCGAGGAGTGCGACGTCGACTTGGTGTGCTGCGGCAAGCCGGGTGGCCTCGTGTCCGTCGGAAGCCTCGGCGACCACCTCGATGTCCTCGGCGTGTTCGAGGACGAGCTTGATGCCGGCCCGGACCAGATCCTGGTTGTCGGCGAGGAGAACACGTATCACGACAGGGGCCTCACTGAGCGGTTCGGTCCACGGCGAGCTCGACGACCTCGACGAGCCGGCCGGAGCTGAAGCAATAGCGGTGCACGACCGCCGTCGGCGACGGCAGCTCACCGGCGCCGACGTGGTAGTCACATGTGGTGCCGGCGGGCCGGACGGGCTCCTGCTCGCGGACGGTGGCCTCGGCGAGCGGATCGCTCGGACCGAACTCGCGGACGAACTCATCGTGCGAGACCCCGCTCTGCGAAGACTCCGGCAGCCCGTCCTCCACCGGGTACGGGACGAAGGCCAGCGTGGCGAACTGCAGCGAGACGATGCCCACGAGCCCGAGCCCGAGCGCCGCGGCCGTCGCACCACGGGTCAGCCACCTGGAGGTGGCCGCCTGCGCCGCGCGCCTGCCGCCCAGCTGTGGCCGCTGGGCCACCCCGGCTGCCAGGTTGGCGCGGGCGTCCAAGGGGATGCACGCGCCGACGGCGAACCCGCCGTCCGGCGTGTGCTCGGCCCGCAGCGTGCTGCCCAGCAGGCGAAGCCGCTCATCCAGGCCGACCAGCCCGAGATCGCTGCCGGGAAGGGGGCGCGCCGGGCGGTCGGCCGGCCGGGGGCCGTTGCGGACCTCGACCCACACCTGCCGCGTGTCGCGCCGGACGACAACCTCGACGGCCGACGCCGCGGCGTGCTTGTGCACGTTGGTCAGTGCCTCGCGGATCACCCGGTGCACAGCCCGTCGGGCGGATGGGGCGGCCTCTGTGAGATCGTCCCCGGCCCAGTCCAGGTGCACGGCGATGCCGGCCGCCCGGGAGTCGGCGACCAAGGCGTCGACGTCGGCCCGAGTGCCGGTCACATCGGTCAGGGGCTCGGACTTCTCCGCCGTCGGATCCCCGGCACGCAGCACCCCCAGAACCCCGCGCAGCTCCTGCATCGCCTCCCGCGCCGAGCTGTGCACGAGCACCGCTGTCTGGTGCATCTCGGGATGACGTCCTTCGCTGGCCATCTCCAGACCGCCGGAGTGCAGTGCGACCAGGCTCAGCCGGTGGCCGAGCAGATCGTGCATCTCTCCGGCTATCCGGGACCGTTCCCGCAATCTGGACTGCTCCTCGGCGGAGCGGTGTGCCTGCTCAAGAGAGGAACTGCGCTCCCGCAGTGCCCTGACCAGCCGTTCGCGCTGGCCGACCAGCGCCCCGACCAGGCCGGGCAGCACGCCGCACACGACCCCGGTGACGAGTACCACCATGACCGAGTACCGCAGCAGTGGCAGAGGCCCCTCGGCCGCGATGACAGCGGTCACGGCGGTCGGTACGGCCAGACATGCAGCTGACAGAGCAAGTCTGCGCGGCAGGCTCGACCAGCGCAGACCCGCCGCATAGGCCACGATCGCCAGCGCGCCGCCGGTCAGCGGATCGACCCCCACCAGGCCCGCCACGACCACGACGGCGACCGACGGCGCCCGTCGGCGGATCAGTACGGCCGACACGGCGCAACCGGCCACTGCGACAGGGGCCGCCGACCCACCGAACAGCCCGGCTGCGACGCCCCAGCTGTCGACCCAGCCGAACAGGACCCACCCGGTGGCACCCGCCACGGCGATCAGGGTGAGGTCGGCGACGACTCGGTACGAACGGTCCCGCACGGCAGTCAGTTGCCGTTGCGGTAGTAGTCCATCGAGATCGTCACCGGACCGCTGTCGGCCACGGTGATCACTCGCACGATCGCGATGTCGTGTGTGCTGCGTGAGCGCACACAGAAGGCTCGTCCGGCCGGCAGGTCGCCGAAGGCGAGGGACGTCGCCGGTTGCCGGTCGATGGCCGCCCCGCACTCGGCCGGGGTCGGCCGGCCGCTGGGGGTGATGGAGGCGTCGCTGTCCGACGGGCTCAGGAACCCGTCGGCGTTGTGCCCCACGGCCCACGGGGTGGACCGCGCGGGTGTGAGCGTGCCGCTGGTGATGTCGAAGTCGTAGGAGTCGTCGGGTGCGGTCAGGACCGTCTCGGTGTACGCCGCGGCGTACGTGGCCGTGCTCGCCGCCGTGTCGGGGCTGGTGTCGTCGGACGTTCCCGTGTCTCCGAGGATCTGGTCGGCTTCGACGACGAGAAGCACGCCGCCGACCGCGCCGCCGAGCGCCATCACCAGCGCCACCACGAGCACCGCCCTCCAGGACGCGCGCTTGCGGCGACGGCGGCGGGGCTTGGCCTGCTCGGGTGGCGCCGGAGCGGCGACGGTCGCAGGCGGTGTGGGCGCCGGGGCGGTCGACATCCGGGTCGGTGGGTGCGGGGCGCCGAAGGAGCCGGGCGGTGCCTGGGCGGGAACGGAGGCGGGGGAGACGGCCGTGGGAAGGTGCGGCCGCAGGTCGCAGCGGCGGGTGATGTCGGTGCTGACCCCCAGGGGCAGCCAGTCGTCGGCGAAGCGCAACTGCCCGCCCACGGCGGGGTGGGTGCGGGCGGCCTCGATGATCTCGGCGGGAGCCGGCCGGTCCTCGGGCCGCTTCGCCAGGCAGCGCAGCAGCAGCGCGCGCAGGTCACCCGGGACGCGGTCGAGACCGGGTTGCTCGTTCACCACGCGGTACAGCACCGCGGTTTCCGGCCCCTCACCGAACGGCGGAGTGCCGCTCGCCACGTAGGCTGCCAGCGCCCCCAGCGCGAAGACGTCCGTCGCGGGGCCGGCCGGCCGGCCCAGGGCCTGCTCGGGCGCCATGAAGGCGGGGGAGCCGATCCGGAACCCGGTGCCGGTCAGCGCGACGGCGTCGGCCGCGCGGGCGATGCCGAAGTCGATCACGAGCGGTCCGTCGGCCGCGAGCAGCACGTTGGCGGGCTTGAGGTCCCGGTGCACCACCCCGACGCCGTGGATCGCCTGCAGTGCCTCCGCGACCCCGCCCATCAGGAGCAGCACCGTGCGCACCGGCAGCGCGCCGTGTTCCCGTACCACCTGCTGCAGCGACGGGCCCGGCACGTACGCGGTGGCCAGCCAGGGCACCTCGGCGTCCGCACCGGAGTCGATCACCTGCGCGGTGTACAGGCCGTGGATCCGCCGGGCGTTGGCCACCTCGTGCGCGAACCGCCGCCGGAACTCCGGGTCCTGTGCGAACTCCGGCCGGACCGTCTTCAGGGCGACGGGCCGGCCGCCGGGTGTGTACGACAGGTAGACCCGCCCCATGCCGCCGGCCCCGAGCCGGGCGTGCAGCCGGTAGCCGCCCACTTCGCCCGGGTCGTCGGGCCGCAACGGCTGGAAGACCGCCCGCGCGAGCGAGGAGTCCGGGGTCGGATCGTTGGGCATGCGGAAGGTCTCCAGTGGTACGTACGAGCTGTGAGGCGGCTGTTCAGCAGGTCTTCCCGTCCGGGACCGGCTTGAGGTCGAGGAGGTAGGAATCCACGGCGTCGGTGACGCAGGCGCTGCGGCCGTAGGCGGTGTGGCCCGGCCCCCGGAAGGTGAGCAGCATGCCGCCGGGCAGCTGGGCGGCGAGGCTCTTCGACCACTCGTAGGGCGTGGCCGGGTCGCCGGTGGTGCCGACGACCAGGGCCGGGGGGAGGCCCTCGGCCCGGACGCGGTGCGGCTTCTGCGCTCCGGCGGGCCAGTCCTTGCAGACGAGCTCGGCGAGGACGCCCGAGGTGCCGAAGGCGCCGGCCTCGCGGTTCGCCCGGTCGAGCAGGTCCCAGTAGGGCTGCGGGTCCCTGGGGTGCGGCTGGTCCAGGCAGTTGACGGCGACGAGGGCGTCGGAGGAGTTGCCCGGAGGCTGGTCTTCGGTGGCGCCGGACCCGGATCCGGAGCCGTCGGAGCTGTCGTCCTGAGCCGGTATGCCCGGGTTCGCGAGCGCGGCGAGTTTGGTCCCGTCGCCCTGCTGTGCGGCGCGGAGCGCCTCGGACAGGGGCTGCCACTGGGACTCGGGTGAGTACATCGACATGCTGACGGCGGTGTTCAGCATGGCCTGGTCGAGTCGGTCGTCAGTGCCCTTGATGCGCAGCGGGCGCTTGGAAACCCGCGCGTACAGGTCGGTGATCACCTTGCGGATGCCGTCGGGGGTGCCGGCGGGACAGGTGTCCCCCGCCACGGAGGCGCATTGCCCGGCGTAGTCGTCCACCGCCTTCCGGAAGCCCTTGGCCTGCTGGAGGGCCGTCTCGGACCAGTCGAGCGAGGGGTCGACCGCGCCGTCGAGGACGAGGGCCCGCACCCGGCGCGGGAACAGCTCGCCGTAGACCGTGCCGAGGTAGGTGCCGTAGGACCAGCCGAGGTAGGTGAGCTTCTCGTCGCCGAGGGCTGCTCGCAGCACGTCCAGGTCGCGGGCGGCGTCCAGGGTGCCCACATGCGGCAGGATCGCGCCGCTGCGGGCCTTGCAGGCGGCGGTCTGGCGTTCGGCGTCGGTGAGTTCGGCGTGACGTTCGGCGTCGGTCTTCGGATACAGACCTGTCGACGTGTCGCCGGCGCCGGATGCCGGCTGGTCCTCGGCGGCGGGGTCCGAGGACCCGCAGTCGACGGCGGGCTTGCTGCCGGCCACGCCGCGCGGATCGAAGCCGACGATGTCGAAGCGGGCGCGGGCCCGCTCGCTGAAGGACGACAGCCCGCCGGACCTCAGCTGGTCGACCCCCGACTCGCCCGGGCCTCCGGGGTTGAAGACCAGCGAACCGATGCGCCGGGCGGGATCCGCCGTGACGGCCTTGGCCAGCGGCAGGGTGAAGGTCCGGCCGTCCTCGGGGTGTGCGTAGTCCATGGGGACGGTCAGCGTGGCGCACCGCAGCTCACCGCATCGCTTCCAGGACAGCTTCTGCCGGTAGAAGCCCTGCAGCTCGGGCCGGCCGGCGGGATCGACGGACACGGCTCCTTTGCCGGGCGGGCGCGCGCCGTCACCTGCCGGGCCGCAGCCGGTGAGTGCCGTCGCGCCGAGTGCGGCCAGGGCCAGGATCAGGCCGCCGCGCTTGAGGGCCGGGTGCTTCATGGGAGTACTCCGTCGGGACTGGTCGGCGCCGGTTCACGGCGTGCGCAGGGCACGGGCGTGCGACCGGCGCCGTGGAGCGGGGAGGCGGCCGCCTGCGGCCTGCCCCCCGGACGTGGGGCCGGGTGGGGTGGGGGGCCCACGCCCGGGGGTGTCTTGAGTCACCGCGTGTTCGATTCCGCTGTGACCTGGATGGATGGTCGCTGAGGGAACCTGAGGATTTGATGAGGCAGGCCCCGGGGCCTGCCTGACCGGCGGGGCTATCCTGACCGCCGTGCGAGTACTGGTGGTCGAGGACGACGGTGATCTGCGGTTCGCGGTGTCCGCGGCGCTGCGCTCCGAAGGGCTGGCCGTCGACGAGGTCGCCGATCTCCCGGCCGCCGACGAGGCACTGTTCGTCACCGGGTACGACTGCGTGGTGTTCGACCGGACCCTGCCCTCCGGAGACGCCATCGACTACGTGGACAAGCTGCGGCGCGCCGGGCGGACCGTTCCGGTGCTGTTCCTCACGGCCCGCGACACCGTCGCCGACCGGGTCGCGGGGTTCGCCGTGGGCGGCGACGACTACCTGGTCAAGCCGTTCGCCGTGCCCGAGCTGGTGGCCCGGGTGCACAACCTGTGCCGGCGATCGGGTGCGGCCCGGCCACCGGTGCGGCGCATTGCCGACCTGGAGATCGACACCGCCCGCCGGCAGGTGCACCGGGGCGGCGTGCTGCTGATCCTGACCCGCAAGGAGTTCGCCGTACTGGAACTCCTCGCCGCCCGGGCGGACCAGGCCGTACCGCGCGCCGAGCTGATCGAGAAGTGCTGGGACGAGATGGCCGAGCCGAGCTCCAACGTCGTCGAGGTACTGGTCTCCCAGCTCCGCCGCAAGCTCGGCGACCCACCGCTGATCCACACCGTCCGAGGAGTGGGCTACCGCCTGGCACCACTCACCACCGGCCGCGCATGACGGCGGCCGAGGCCCGCGCCCGCAGGTTGCGCCGACGGCTCACCGCTCTGTTCACCCTGACCAGCGCGGTCGGGCTGATCGCGCTCGCGGCGTTCGCCATCCGCACCGACGACCACTCCTGGCGCAACCAGCTCGACGACGCACTCAACCTCCAGACCAGCCGGGCGATCCCCCTGCTGGGCACCGGCGAGAACGGCAGACCCGACGTCCAGGCATTGAAGGACGGCATCGAGACCGAGTGCCCACTGCTCACCGTGGTGGCCACGAAGGCGGACAAGTCCACCATCGTCTACCAGCCGCGCCGGGCCTGCGTGGGGCCGCGGAACGAGGACATCGAGGAGGCGGCCGCCGCAGCCGTGAAGGAGGGGGAGGCGATCGCCACCGACGTCCTCGGCGAGGAGGGCCAGGAGATCCGGCTGGTCGCCGAGCCCTACGCGGCGGCCGACGGTGCGGCACCGGAGGGGGCGCTGGTCGCCGCGGCGGACATGTCCGCGGACCAGGCCGCGCACCGTCGGCTGACGCTGCTCCTGATCGGCGGCTGCGCCGGCCTGGTGGCCCTGTCCGCCGCGGCCGGGCACCTGCTCTCCGGACGCGCCATCCGACCCGCGCTGACGGCACTGCGCCAGCAGGAGGAGTTCCTCGCCGACGCGGCCCATGACCTGCGCACCCCGGCCGCCTCGCTGCGCATCCTCGCGGAGACCGCGCTGCGCGACGACGCCAGCCGGGACGCCGCGCTGGAAAGGACCGTGCGTCTGGCGGACCGGATGGGCGACCTCATCGACGGCCTGCTGACCCGCGCCCGGATGACGGCAGGCGTCAGCGCCCCGGACCGCCGGCCCATGCGCCTGGACCAGCTCGTCGAGGCGGTCGCCGAGGACACCGAGACCGGCGGGCACCATGTGACCGTACGCACCGAACCGGTCGTCGTGGTCGCGGACCCCGACCTCCTCCGGCGGGCGGTGGCGAACCTGCTCGGCAACGCCCTCGTCCACGGCCACGCCCCCGGCCGGCCCGCGGAGGTCGAGCTCACCGTGACCGCCGACGGCACACTGACCGTCGACGACGCAGGGCCGGGCGTACCCCGGGAACTGGCCGACTCGCTCTTCCAGCGTTTCCGCAGCGGCTCCGCCTCCGGCTCCAGCGGCCTCGGCCTCTCCATCGCCTCCTGGGTCGCCCACGCCCACGGCGGCACCCTCGCCACCACCACCAGCCCACGCGGAGGCGCCCGCTTCATCCTCCACCTCGCGCCACGGACGAAGTAGCCCGTCCCGGGTGGCGGCGCCAAGTCCGATTGCTCCGAGAGCTGTTCGGAGACACGAAGAAGGCCCAGGTCGCTGACCTGGGCCTTCTCTCAAGAGCGGATGACGGGAATCGAACCCGCGCTATAAGCTTGGGAAGCTCATGTTCTACCATTAAACTACATCCGCACGGTGGTCCAGTTGCCTGGAGCCTTACCGTTGCACACTGTACCCCATGATCGACCCGCGGTGAATTCCCCCGTGGTGCGGCGGTCCCGGAAGTGGTGCAGCAGGGTTCGTGTGTGCGGGAGTTGGGGCGTAGCGTGAGGGGGCGGAGCGGCGGCTGGAGCGGGTCCCGATCATCCCCTAATGTGGCGATTCATCGCAGTACGGCTCGTTGGGGAAAGGGACTCGATGGAGCACACAGTCGTCCGTTGTGCCGAAGGGCATGTTTTCAGTACCGCCTCGTTCCCGTTGCAGCACCTCGGTGCCGGCCGGATCGGTCCCGGGCGGCTGCTGCGCTGTCCGCGGTGCGCGCGGCTGAGGCACGCGGTGCCCGTGGGCGGCGTCAAGAGGTAGCGGACGGGCCCGGCACGGCGGGCGCGCGGGCGTCGCTCCGATTGGGGGTGGCCCGCGCGCTCTGCGTATCCTCGGGACGTGCTTCTCTCCGACAAAGACATCCGGGCCGAGATCGACAGCGGACGGGTTCGCATTGACCCGTTCGACGAGTCGATGGTGCAGCCCTCCAGCATCGACGTGCGTCTCGACCGGTTCTTCCGGGTCTTCGAGAACCACCGCTACGCGCACATCGACCCCGCGATCGAGCAGCCCGACCTGACCCGCATGGTCGAGCCGGAGGGGGACGAGGCCTTCATCCTCCACCCGGGCGAGTTCGTCCTCGCCTCGACGTACGAGGTCATCTCGCTGCCCGAGGACATCGCCTCCCGCCTGGAGGGGAAGTCCAGCCTGGGCCGTCTGGGTCTGGTGACGCATTCGACCGCCGGGTTCATCGACCCCGGGTTCTCGGGTCACGTGACCCTGGAGCTGTCGAACCTCGCCACCCTGCCGATCAAGCTCTGGCCGGGCATGAAGATCGGGCAGCTGTGCCTGTTCCGTCTCAGCTCGCCCGCGGAGTTCCCGTACGGCAGCGAGCGCTACGGATCCAGGTACCAGGGGCAGCGCGGCCCGACCGCCTCGCGCTCCTTCCAGAACTTCCACCGCACCCAGGTGAGGCACGAGGCATGAGCGCAGTACGGGAGAACCTGACCTACGAGGGGTTCGGCAACGCCGTCCGCGAGCTGGCGCAGACCATCGCCGACGACGGCTACGAGCCGGACATCATCCTCAGCATCGCCCGCGGCGGCGTGTTCGTGGCCGGCGGTCTGGCGTACGCGCTCGACTGCAAGAACATCCACCTCGTGAACGTGGAGTTCTACACCGGCGTGGGCACGACCCTCGAAATGCCGGTCATGCTGGCGCCGGTGCCCGAGGCGATCGACTTCACCGACAAGAAGGTGCTGATCGCCGACGACGTCGCCGACACCGGCAAGACGCTCAAGCTGGTCCACGACTTCTGCCTCGGCCACGTCGCCGAGGTCCGGTCCGCGGTCATCTACGAGAAGTCGCACTCCCTCGTGAAGTGCGAGTACGTGTGGAAGAAGACCGACGAGTGGATCAACTTCCCGTGGTCGGTCGAGCCGCCCGTGGTCAAGCGCGAGGGCCAGGTCCTCGACGCGTGAACGACGAGAGGGGCCCGGCGCGCGATGCGCGCCGGGCCCCTCTCGCGTACCCGGGGCTAGAGGGTCCCGAGCTTGATGATCGACAGGAGGGCGACCAGCTGGATGGCGGAGGCGCCGAGCGCCTTCTGCCACGGCAGGTCGTGCGACTTGCTGATCAGTGAGGTGAACAGGGCGCCGGCGGCCACCCAGGTGGCCCAGCCGAGGATCTGGACGAGCATGTTGTCGCCGCCCAGGAAGATCGCGAAAAGCAGGCGCGGCGCGTCCGTGAGCGACATGACCAGCATCGACAGGCCGACCGTCGGCTGCCACGCGCCGTCGCCGCCCAGCTGGCGGGCCAGGGTGTGGGTGACCCCGCCGAGGATCAGTCCGCAGATGACGAAGGCCACGCCGGTGCTGAGGGCGATCGGGACCGCCTGGGTGAGGGTCGCCTTGATCGCGTCCTCACGGGCCTTGTCGAAGCCGAAGACCGCGAGCAGGCCGTAGAGGAAGGTGACGGTCAGAGCCGGGCCCCAGACGGCGTAGTCGCGCATCTGGAAGAAGGTCGGCCCGGGGCGCAGGACGATGCCGCGCAGCAGGTCCTTCCACGGCAGCCGCGGTCCGGCGGGGGCGGCCGGGGCGACGCCCGCCTGGTAGGTCGCGCCGTTGCCGTACGGGTCCTCGCCGACGGAGAACGCCTGGGTGTGACCCGGGTCGTTCGCGTACGAGGGCTCGTGCGGGGGCGCGTACTGGCCCTGCGGCGGCTGCTGCGCGTGCGGCTGGCGGCCGTACGGGTCGAAGTACTCCGGCTCGTCGTGGCCCGCGCCGCCGCCCTGCTGCGGCCAGTGCTGCTGCGGTGGCGGCCCGGCGTTCGGGTACGGCTGGTGGCCGTACGGCGGCTGCGGCGCGCGTGGCGCCTGCTGCTGCCCGTACGGCTGCTGCCGCGGGGTGTGCGGGGGTTGTTGCGGGGGGCGGTTGTTGTCCCGGCCCCGTCCGATCCTGAATCCAGCCACGTGATCGAAAGTACCTGCTCCGCGCGGCGGCCGTGGCCGGGCCGCCAGAACCCGCGGCCTTTGCGGCTGACCTGTGACATCCCCTAGGGGTACCCGGGTTCGGGGGGTTTACATGGCTACATCCAGGTCTGATGGAGTTCATTGCTTTCCCTAAGGAATGCGTAGATATTGGGCCCGTGGGTTCCGCCTCGTGGCGTCGCCGACGGCGCCGCCCGAGCAGCCGGCGGTGGTTCCGCCGGTCAAGGGGCGGGTGTTCCTCACCACCGTGAAGCCGGCCGACGGATCGGTCGCCAAGGTCTACCGGGTCGGTGACCGCCACGTCGAGGCCGACGTCCTCGCGGGCGGCACCAGGCTGGACACCCTGGTCGGCAAGGGCGGCAAGCCGGCGTACGGGCAGAACAACGGCGTGCACGTGGCCCTCCGGCCGGACGGCACGGTGACCTCGTGGATCGAGGGGTGCGGCCGCGGGCAGCCCGTACACGAAGACGGCCGGTCCCCCCGGGTGGGGGGACCGGCCGTCTTCGTGTGCGGTGCGGGGCCTACTTGGCGCCCGCCGCCTCGTCCTTCACGTCGCCCTGGGCCGGGGCCTCGGCCTCGGACTCGGCCTCGGCCTCGGCCTCGGTTTCGGACTCGGACTCGGACCCGGATTCGGCCGGAGCCGCCGGCTTGGTCTCGGCCTCAGCCGGAGCCTCTGCCTTGGCCTCGGGCTTGGTCTCGGCCTCGGCCGGAGCCTCTGCCTTGGCCTCGGACTCGGGCTCGGTCTTGGCGGCCTCCGGCTCGGCCTCGGCCGGAGCCTCGGCCTTGTCGGCGTCGGCCTTCGTTTCGGAGGTCGGCTCGCTCTTGGCCGCGGCCGCGGCGGTCGGCTCGGCCTCCGGCTTCGCGTCGGCGGCGGCTGCCGGCTTCGCCGCGGCGGCCTCCGCTTCGGCTTCCGCCTCGGCCTTCGCCTTGGCGGCAGCCTCCGCCTCGGCCTTGGCCGCAGCTTCTGCTTCAGCGTCGGCCTTGGCCTTGGCCTTCGCCTCCGCGTCTGCCTTCGCCTTCGCCTTCGCCTTCGCCTTCGCCTCCGCCTCCGCGGCGGCGGCCGCGGCCGCCTCCTCCTCGGCCTGTGCCGCGGCAGCGGCGGCGGCCAGTTCGGCCTCCGTCGGCTCCGGGGCCTTGACCGACTCCAGCAGCAGCTGGGCGACGTCGACGACCTGGACGGATTCCTTCGCCTGGCCGTCGTTCTTCTTGCCGTTCACCGAGTCGGTCAGCATGACCAGGCAGAACGGGCACGCCGTCGAGACGATGTCCGGGTTGAGGGAGAGTGCCTCGTCGACGCGCTCGTTGTTGATGCGCTTGCCGATCCGCTCCTCCATCCACATCCGCGCGCCACCCGCGCCACAGCAGAAGCCGCGCTCCTTGTGGCGGTGCATCTCCTGCTGGCGCAGACCCGGCACGGCCGACATGATCTCGCGCGGCGGCGTGTAGACCTTGTTGTGCCGGCCCAGGTAGCAGGGGTCGTGGTACGTGATCAGGCCGTCGACCGGCGTGACCGGCGTGAGGCGGCCCTCGTCGATCAGGTGCTGGAGCAGCTGCGTGTGGTGGATGACCTCGTACTCGCCGCCCAGCTGCGGGTACTCGTTCGCGATGGTGTTGAAGCAGTGCGGGCAGGTCGAGACGATCCGCTTCGCCGACTTCGGCTTACGGGTCGAAGGGTCTTCGTCGTCCTCGCCGAAGGCCATGTTCAGCATGGCCACGTTCTCCTGGCCCAGCTGCTGGAACAGCGGCTCGTTGCCCAGGCGGCGCGGCGAGTCACCGGTGCACTTCTCGTCGCCGCCCATGATCGCGAACTTGACGCCCGCGATGTTCAGCAGCTCCGCGAAGGCCTTCGTGGTCTTCTTGGCCCGGTCCTCCAGCGCGCCCGCGCAGCCGACCCAGTAGAGGTAGTCGAACTCGGAGAGGTCCTCCGCGTCCTTCCCGATGATCGGGACCTCGAAGTCGACCTCCTTCGTCCACTCCACGCGCTGCTTCTTGGCCAGACCCCAGGGGTTGCCCTTCTTCTCCAGGTTCTTGAGCATCGTGCCCGCCTCCGACGGGAACGCGCTCTCGATCATCACCTGGTAGCGGCGCATGTCGACGATGTGGTCGATGTGCTCGATGTCGACGGGGCACTGCTCCACGCACGCACCGCAGGTGGTGCAGGACCACAGCACGTCCGGGTCGATGACGCCGTTCTCCTCGGCGGTGCCGATGAGCGGGCGCTCGGCCTCCGCCAGCGCGGCGGCCGGGACGTCCTTCAGCTGCTCGGGCGTGGCCTTCTCGTTGCCCTCCATGTCCTTGCCGCCGCCGGCCAGCAGGTACGGGGCCTTGGCGTGCGCGTGGTCGCGCAGGGACATGATGAGGAGCTTCGGGGACAGGGGCTTGCCCGTGTTCCAGGCCGGGCACTGCGACTGGCAGCGGCCGCACTCGGTGCAGGTGGAGAAGTCGAGGATGCCCTTCCAGGAGAACTGCTCGACCTGGGAGACGCCGAAGACGTCGTCCTCGCCCGGCTCCTCGAAGTCGATCTCCTTGCCGCCGCTGGTCATCGGCTGGAGGGCGCCGAGCGCGGTGGCGCCGTCGGCGTTGCGCTTGAACCAGATGTTCGGGAAGGCGAGGAAGCGGTGCCAGGCCACGCCCATGTTGGTGTTGAGGCCGATGGTGATCGCCCAGGTCATGGTGACGCCGAGCTTGACCATCGCGAAGAAGTACACGAGGTTCTGGAGCGTGCCCAGGCTCAGGCCCTTGAACGCCAGGACCAGCGGGTACGAGGCCCAGTACGCCGCGTCGTAGCCCTCCACCTGGTGGATCGCGCCTTCGAGGCCGCGCAGCGCCATGATGCAGACGCCGATGGTGAGGATGACGTACTCGACGAAGTACGCCTGCCACGCCTTCGAGCCGGCGAAGCGCGACTTCCGGCCGGCCTTCGAGGGCAGGTTCATCAGCCGGACCGCGATCAGGACGAGGATGCCCACCGTCGTCGCCAGCGAGATGAACTCGGTGTACATCTCGTACGGCAGCCAGCCGCCGACGATCGGCAGCACCCAGTCGGCCTTGAAGAGCTGGCCGTAGGCGGTGACGATCGTCAGGCCGAGGGTCAGGAAGCCGACCGCGACGAACCAGTGCGCGACGCCGATGACGCCCCAGCGGTTCATGCGCGTGTGACCGACGAACTCCTTGGCCAGGGTGATGCTCCGGGCGGTCGGGTCGTCCGTCCGGCTGCCCGCCGGTACGGGCTGTCCGAGCTTCACGAAGCGGTAGATCTGCGCCACGGCTCGGGCGATCAGCGCGACGCCGACCACGGTCAGGACCAGCGACACGATGATCGCGGCGAGTTGCATGGGGAGGGCTCCTCGGGCGGGACTTACTAAGCGGTAACTTATTGAGTCAAGGCTTGAGGTTACCCAGTTCCCGCGCCGCAATGTAGGTGGGCGAGCGGTGATCTGTGTCGCTCAGGCATGCCTCTGTCGGTAGGCCGCCCGAGGGGTCTGCGCGAGGATCGCGAGATCCATCCCCAGCCAATGGCTCTCCACATAGTGCCGGTCGAGCAGGGCCATCTCCTCCCAGGGGAGGTCGGAGCGTGCGCTGACCTGCCACAATCCGGTCATTCCGGGCCGTACGAGGAGCCGGTCCGGCCGGCTCGCGCGCGCCTCGGGCCGCGGCCCCACCAGCGACATCTCCCCGCGCAGCACGTTCAGCAGCTGCGGCAGCGCGTCCAGGGCGCAGCGGTCCACCAGCTCTCCGGCCCGCCCCGAGTCCTCGGTACGCAGCCGCCAGGTGCGGAACGGCTGCCCGCCGAGGCCGAGGGCCGGGTCCCGTACGAGGACGCCCGTGCGGCGGGTCGCGTAGAGGAGCGCGGCGGCCAGCATTACCGGGACGGCGCACACCGCCAGCAGGACCGCCGCGCCGACGAGGTCGAACACCCGCTTGGCCGGGGGCCTGGCGGGCCACGGCCGGCGCGGCGGCCGCAGGCGGGCCCGGGGCCCCGGCCGGGCGGGGAGCGTGAGCAGCGAAGGCATGCCAGCACCGTGCCGGAAGGCTGCCGCGGCCCCGGCGCGCCGCGCGGCCGCGCGGCGCGGCACGAACCCGTTCGGGTGCGGCTCCGGGCAGGACCGCGCCCGGACTCCGCCCGGACCCGCCTGGACCCCGCCTCGAACCCGGGTCGGGCCGGACTTGCCCGGGGGTGGACGGAGTTGTCCCGGGCTGAGGTGGCTCCGGCGGGGCCACCCCACCTCCCCGCGGAGCGGCTCTTGAGCGTAAGCGGCACCTAAAGGTTGAGCGCCATCGACTCACCTCTGTTGACGCCCGCGCGGCGATACGGCATTCTTGAGTCCGTTGCACTCAAGTCAGCTGGAGGAATTGAAATGGCACGTGCGGTCGGCATCGACCTGGGCACCACTAACTCCGTCGTCAGCGTTCTCGAAGGCGGCGAGCCCACCGTCATCACCAACGCCGAGGGCGCCAGGACCACGCCGTCCGTCGTCGCCTTCGCCAAGAACGGCGAGGTCCTCGTCGGCGAGGTGGCCAAGCGCCAGGCGGTCACGAACGTGGACCGGACCATCCGCTCCGTCAAGCGCCACATGGGCACTGACTGGAAGATCAACCTGGATGGCAAGGACTTCAACCCGCAGCAGATGAGCGCCTTCATCCTGCAGAAGCTGAAGCGCGACGCCGAGGCGTACCTGGGCGAGAAGGTCACGGACGCGGTCATCACCGTCCCGGCGTACTTCAACGACTCCGAGCGCCAGGCGACGAAGGAGGCCGGCGAGATCGCGGGCCTGAACGTCCTGCGCATCGTCAACGAGCCGACGGCCGCCGCCCTGGCCTACGGCCTCGACAAGGACGACCAGACCATTCTCGTCTTCGACCTCGGTGGCGGCACCTTCGACGTGTCGCTGCTGGAGATCGGCGACGGCGTCGTCGAGGTCAAGGCCACCAACGGTGACAACCACCTCGGTGGTGACGACTGGGACCAGCGCGTCGTCGACTACCTGGTGAAGCAGTTCGCCAACGGCCACGGCGTCGACCTGTCCAAGGACAAGATGGCGCTCCAGCGTCTGCGCGAGGCCGCCGAGAAGGCGAAGATCGAGCTGTCCTCCTCCACGGAGACCACGATCAACCTGCCGTACATCACGGCCTCCGCCGAGGGCCCGCTGCACCTGGACGAGAAGCTCACGCGCTCGCAGTTCCAGCAGCTCACCGCGGACCTGCTCGACCGCTGCAAGACCCCGTTCCACAACGTCATCAAGGACGCGGGCATCAACCTGTCCGAGATCGACCACGTGGTCCTGGTCGGCGGCTCCACCCGCATGCCGGCCGTCGCCGAGCTCGTCAAGGAGCTCACCGGCGGTCAGGACGCCAACAAGGGCGTCAACCCGGACGAGGTCGTCGCCATCGGCGCCACCCTCCAGGCCGGTGTGCTCAAGGGTGAGGTCAAGGACGTCCTGCTCCTCGACGTGACCCCGCTGTCCCTCGGCATCGAGACCAAGGGCGGCATCATGACCAAGCTCATCGAGCGCAACACCACGATCCCGACCAAGCGGTCCGAGATCTTCACGACGGCCGAGGACAACCAGCCGTCGGTGCAGATCCAGGTCTACCAGGGCGAGCGCGAGATCGCGGCGTACAACAAGAAGCTCGGCATGTTCGAGCTGACCGGCCTGCCGCCGGCCCCGCGTGGCGTCCCGCAGATCGAGGTCTCCTTCGACATCGACGCGAACGGCATCATGCACGTCACGGCCAAGGACCTCGGCACGGGCAAGGAGCAGAAGATGACCGTCACCGGCGGCTCTTCGCTCGGCAAGGACGAGGTCGACCGCATGCGCCAGGAGGCGGAGCAGTACGCGGACGAGGACCTGCGCCGCAAGGAGGCCGCCGAGTCCCGCAACCAGGGTGAGCAGCTCGTCTACCAGACGGAGAAGTTCCTCTCGGAGAACGCGGACAAGGTCCCCGGTGACGTCAAGACCGAGGTCGAGACGGCCATCACCGAGCTGAAGGAGAAGCTGAAGGGCGACGACGCGGCCGAGATCCGCACGTCGACCGAGAAGCTCGCCGCGATCAGCCAGAAGCTGGGCCAGGCCATCTACGCCGACGCCCAGGCCGCGCAGGCCGCCGGCGGCCCCGCCGGTGACGCCGGCCAGGCCAAGGCCGACGACGACGTCGTCGACGCCGAGATCGTCGACGACGAGAAGCCGAAGGGCGGCGCTGCCTGATGTCGGAGGAGACCCCGGGCTTCGACGAGAAGCCCGAAGTCCCCGCCGACGGCACGTCCGAAGACGCCGCCGAGCCGAAGGCCGCCGCCTCCGACAAGGAGGAGGCCGCGGCCCCGGCCGGGGACTCCGCAGCAGCAGACGTGGCTCTGCTGGCGCAGCTGGACCAGGCCCGTACCGCGCTCAACGAGCGCACCGCGGACCTCCAGCGGCTCCAGGCGGAGTACCAGAACTACCGTCGCCGTGTGGAGCGGGACCGGATCGCCGTCAAGGAGATCGCGGTCGCGTCCCTCCTGACGGAGCTCCTGCCGACCCTGGACGACATCGGCCGGGCGCGCGAGCACGGCGAACTGGTCGGCGGCTTCAAGTCGGTGGCCGAGTCGCTGGAGACCGCGGCGGCCAAGATGGGCCTGCAGCAGTTCGGCAAGGAGGGCGAGCCCTTCGACCCGACCATCCACGAGGCCCTGATGCACTCGTACGCGCCGGACGTCACGGAGGACACCTGCGTGGCGATCCTCCAGCCGGGGTACCGGATCGGCGAGCGTACGATCCGTCCCGCGCGGGTCGCGGTGGCCGAGCCCCAGCCGGGCGCGGCACCCGCCGCCAAGTCCGAGTCGGCGGAGGGCGAAGAGCCGTCCGACAAGGACACGGATGCCCCCGAAAAGGGCTGACGCACCACATGTAGGGATCCGAGAGGAGGGCCACCGGGGATGAGCACGAAGGACTTCGTCGAGAAGGACTACTACAAGGTCCTCGGTGTCCCGAAGGACGCCACCGAGGCAGAGATCAAGAAGGCGTACCGGAAGCTCGCCCGCGAGTTCCACCCGGACGCCAACAAGGGCGACGCCTCGGCCGAGGAGCGCTTCAAGGAGATCTCCGAGGCGAACGACATCCTCGGTGACGCCAAGAAGCGCAAGGAGTACGACGAGGCCCGCGCGCTGTTCGGCAACGGTGGCTTCCGCCCCGGTCCGGGCGGCGGCGGTGGCTCCTTCAACTTCGACCTGGGCGACCTCTTCGGGGGCGCCCAGGGCGGCGGAGCGGGAGGTGCCGGCGGCTTCGGCGGCGGCCTCGGCGACGTCTTCGGCGGCCTGTTCAACCGCGGCGCCGGCCCGGGTGCGGGGACCCGCACCCAGCCGCGCCGCGGCCAGGACATCGAGTCCGAGGTGACGCTCTCCTTCACCGAGGCGGTGGACGGCGCGACCGTCCCGCTGCGGATGTCCTCGCAGGCCCCCTGCAAGGCCTGTTCCGGCACCGGCGACAAGAACGGCACCCCCCGGGTGTGCCCGACCTGCGTCGGCACGGGCCAGGTGTCGCGGGGCAGCGGCGGCGGCTTCTCGCTGACCGATCCCTGCGCGGACTGCAAGGGCCGCGGTCTGATCGCGGAGACCCCCTGTGACGTCTGCAAGGGCAGCGGGCGCGCCCGCAGCTCGCGGACCATGCAGGTCCGGATCCCGGCGGGCGTCTCCGACGGCCAGCGGATCCGGCTGCGCGGCAAGGGCGCGCCGGGCGAGCGCGGCGGCCCCGCGGGCGACCTCTACGTGGTGGTGCACGTGGACGGCCACCCGGTGTTCGGCCGCAAGGGCGACAACCTCACGGTGACGGTCCCGGTGACCTTCACGGAGGCCGCCCTGGGCGCCGACATCAAGGTGCCCACCCTCAACGGGCCCGCGGTCACGCTGAAACTCCCCCCCGGCACCCCCGGCGGACGTACGATGCGGGCCCGCGGCAAGGGAGCGGTCCGCAAGGACGGCACCCGCGGCGACCTGCTCGTCACGGTGGAGGTGGCGGTTCCGACGGAGCTGTCCGACAAGGCCCGCGAGGCCCTGGAGATGTACCGCGACGCGACGGGTGCCGAGGATCCGCGCGCCCTGCTGTTCGAGTCCGCGAAGGGAGCATGACATGGACGGCCACCGACGACAGCCCCGTTTCGGCAACGGTGCCTACCAGCTCACCGATGAGACCCCGGTCTACGTGATCTCGGTGGCCGCCCAGCTCTCGGGCCTGCATCCGCAGACCCTGCGGCAGTACGACCGGCTCGGTCTGGTCTCCCCGGACCGGACGGCCGGCCGCGGCCGGCGCTACTCCGCCCGGGACATCGAACTGCTCCGCACGGTGCAGCAGCTGTCCCAGGACGAGGGCATCAACCTGGCGGGCATCAAGCGGATCATCGAACTGGAGAACCAGGTGGCCGCGCTCCAGCAGCGCGTCGCCGAGCTGTCCACCGCCGTGGACGGGGCGGCCGCCGCCCTCCAGGCCCGCGAGGCACAGGTGCACGCCTCGTACCGGCGCGACCTGGTCCCGTACCAGCCGCCGCAGCCGGGCAGTGCCCTCGTCGTCTGGCGCCCCAAGCGCCCGTTGGACTGACCGCGGCCCGGCCGGCCCGCCGTACGGCCGTACGCGCACGAAGGCCCCGCCCGGGATTCCCGGGCGGGGCCTTCGCGTACCGGCGGCCGTGGGCGGCCCTGTACGGCCCTCTCAGGCCTCCGGAAGGTCCGGGGGGCCTTCGGTGTGCAGGATGCCCGACTGGGCGATCAGGAAGCCGAGCTGGGCCCTGCTGCCGCTGCCCAGGGCGGTGGCCAGCCGGGCGATGTGCGCCCGGCAGGTCCGTACGTTCATTCCGAGCCGGCGCGCGATGGCCTCGTCCACGTGTCCCTCGACCAGCAGCTGGGCGATGGACCGCTGGACGCCCGAGATCCCGTCGGGGGTGTGCGTGTAGGTGATCTCGTCGTTGAGCGGGACGGCGCGCCGCCACAGCTGCTCGAAGACCTTGATCAGGTATTCGACGAGCCCGGGGTGGCGCAGCTCCAGCGCCACCCGGCGGTCGTCGCTGACCGGGATGAAGGCCACGGTCCGGTCGAAGATGATCAGCCGTTCGATCAGCTCCTCCAGGGTACGGATCTCCACCTTGCCCGCGGAGATCCGGTCCACGTAGGCGAGCGTGCCCTGGCTGTGCCGCGCGGTGTGCTGGTACAGCGTTCTTATGCTGATGCCGCGGTCGATCAGCGGAGCGTCCCGTTCCAGGGCCTGGGTGAGGGCCAGGGAGGGCCGGGCGCCGCCCGGCTGGACCGTGAGCACCTCCGTATGACATTCGGCCGTCGCCAGATCCAGCGCCGCGTTGATCCGTTCGAATCCTTCCAGCACGGTGATGGCGTGCGTGTCCGCGGGGCTCTGCGCACTGATGGCGAGGAACGGCTCGAAAGCATCGGTGAGATCTACAGCGGTGCGACGACGGTCCTGGATCTCGCGTTCAATCGGATGCAGCCGTTGCGCCAGTGCAACGGATGGGGGAACCGGACGGAGCTGGTTGGCGTCATCGGGGTCGGGCTGCAGGAGGGCGAATTCGAGCAGGCAGGGAGCCTGTTTGACCTCGCTCCGCGCGATCCGGCCGGTGCTGAGCGCCGCCGCGTACAGCCGCGTTCCCTCGGGGCACAGGGCCGTGACGGAGTGGGGATGTGTCGGGTTTGTCGCACTATTGGGCAAATCTCCACCCCCCAGGGTCCTGAACATGCAAGAACATGATGCATCGTCCCTGTGGCATTGACGTGCCTGAATGAGCCATCGTCTGTCAGGCGGGGGAGAGGATTCCATCAAGTGAGGACGAAGCCGACCATGTATAAGAGAATGCTTCGCTCGGCGCTTGCCGTTGGTTTCTCCGCTGTTGCGGTGTTTGGGACAGTCAGTGCTGTCGGGAGTGGCGTGGGGAGCGCTCCGGCCGGCGACACGGGCTGGACGACCAGCGGCGCGATATCCAAGTCGGACACGGGGTGGACCGCCACCCCCGCCGGCTTCGACACGGGCTGGACCGCGACCCCCGCCGACATCGACACCGGCTGGACCGCGACCCCCGCCGGCACCGACACCGGCTGGACCGCCACCCCGGCGGACGCCGAGGACAACGGCAAGTTCGACACCGGCTGGACCGCTCTTCCTGCGATGGACGTCTGATGACCCCCGACGACCGCGACTTCCGACGTGAGATGGCTTCCGCCTACCGGTCCGGCTGGCAGTTCATCGACCTCGCGACCGCCATCCCCTACGCGGGCGACTCGCTGATGGTCACCCTCTTCGGCCAGCCCATCGTCGTCGTGCGCGAGGAGGACGAGGACGTCCGCGCCTACCGCTGTCTGCGCCGCCCCCGGGGCGCACCGCAGCCCGTCCGCTGCGAGGTGCGGTACGGCATGGTCTTCGTCAATCTCGATCAGCGGGACCACCAGCTCTTCGAACCCGATATCACCACCGCCACCCCCCGCAGTGCCTGAGGCGATTCCCCCGTCGTTGCAGATCGCCCCAGGTGCTACCCCCACACAACGGCGCCATCGTGGACCTGACCACGATGGCGCCGTTGTGATGTCCGCGTCCAGTGGTTGAACCGGACAATCACATGGGGATCCGCTGAGAACGCCCGCCGGACCCGGCGGGCGGCCCCGTGCGTCAGGCCCGGCCCATCGCCCGGTCCAGGGTGATCTCCAGGACCACGCGGTCGGGGTTGGGCGAGGGCGTCCGCCCGTACCGCTCCGCGTAGCGCGCCACCGCGTCGGCGACCGACGCCTCGTCCGTACGGACCACCGCGCGCCCCTCCAGAGTGGCCCAGCGCCGGCCCTCCATCTGGCACACCGCGACCCGCGCCGTGCCGTCGGGCGAGGTCAGGACGTTGCGCACCTTCTTGCTGTGCCTGTTGCTGATCACCCGGGCCAGCCCCGCCTCCGGGTCGTACGTCACGCCCACCGGCACCACGTGCGGCGTGCCGTCGGGCCGCGGGGTGGTCAGGGTGCAGACGTGCCGCTCCCGCCAGAAGGCGAGGTATTCGGGCGTCGGATCGAATACGTCATGGGACATGCGCCGAAGCGTACGTAACTCGCCTTGAGTGGAATAGACTCAACTTTGCAGACGCTGAAGCTGTCAGAGTTACGCAGTGCGGTGCACCGTGCACGGCACACCCCCGCAGGAGAGGAGAGCCACAGAGTGGAAGCCGAGCTGACGAACAAGAGCCGCGACGCCCTGAACGCGGCCACCAGCAGGGCCGTCAAGGACGGCCACGCCGACCTGACCCCCGCCCACCTGCTGCTGGCGCTCCTCGCCGGCGAGGACAACGAGAACGTCACCGACCTGCTCGCCGCGTCCGAGGCCGACCAGGCCGCCGTCCGCTCCGGCGCCGAGCGGCTGCTCGCCGCCCTGCCCAGCGTCACGGGCTCCACCGTCGCGCCCCCGCAGCCCACCCGCGAGCTGCTCGCCGTACTCGCCGAGGCCGACGCCGAGGCGGGCAGGCTCGGCGACGACTACCTCTCCACCGAACACCTCCTCATCGGGACCGCCGCCAAGGGCGGGGCCGCCGGTGAGGTCCTTTCCGCACAGGGCGCGACGGCGAAGAAGTTGCTGGCCGCCTTCGAGAACGCACGAGGAGGGCGGCGGGTGACCACCCCCGATCCCGAAGGCCAGTACAAGGCCCTGGAGAAGTTCGGCACGGACTTCACGGCGGCCGCCCGCGAGGGCAAGCTCGACCCCGTCATCGGCCGTGATCACGAGATCCGCCGCGTTGTCCAGGTCCTTTCGCGCCGAACCAAGAACAACCCGGTGCTGATCGGCGAGCCCGGCGTCGGAAAGACCGCCGTCGTCGAGGGCCTCGCCCAGCGGATCGTCAAGGGCGACGTCCCCGAATCGCTGAAGAACAAGCGGCTGGTCTCCCTCGACCTCGGGGCGATGGTCGCCGGCGCGAAGTACCGCGGCGAGTTCGAGGAGCGCCTCAAGACCGTCCTGGCGGAGATCAAGTCGAGCGACGGCCAGATCATCACCTTCATCGACGAGCTCCACACCGTCGTCGGCGCGGGCGCCGGCGGGGACTCCGCCATGGACGCGGGCAACATGCTCAAGCCCATGCTGGCCCGCGGCGAGCTGCGGATGGTCGGCGCGACCACCCTGGACGAGTACCGCGAGCGCATCGAGAAGGACCCGGCGCTGGAGCGCCGCTTCCAGCAGGTGCTGGTCGCCGAGCCGTCCGTCGAGGACACCATCGCGATCCTGCGCGGTCTCAAGGGCCGCTACGAGGCCCACCACAAGGTGGTCATCAACGACAGCGCCCTCGTCGCCGCCGCCACCCTCTCCGACCGCTACATCACCTCCCGGTTCCTGCCCGACAAGGCCATCGACCTCGTCGACGAGGCCGCGTCCCGGCTGCGCATGGAGATCGACTCCTCGCCGCTGGAGATCGACGAGCTGCAGCGCTCCGTCGACCGGCTGCGGATGGAGGAGCTGGCGCTGCGGAACGAGTCCGACCCGGCCTCGATCGAGCGCCTGGAGAAGATCCGCAAGGACCTGGCGGACAAGGAGGAGGAGCTGCGCGGCCTGACCGCCCGCTGGGAGAAGGAGAAGCAGTCCCTCAACCGGGTGGGCGAGCTCAAGGAGCGCCTGGACGACCTGCGCGGCCAAGCCGAGCGCGCCCAGCGCGACGGGGACTTCGACACCGCCTCCAAGCTGCTCTACGGGGAGATCCCGACGCTGGAGCGCGAGCTGGCCGAGGCCACCGAGGCCGAGGCGGAGGCCTCCAAGGGCACCATGGTCAAGGACGAGGTCGGCCCGGACGACATCGCCGACGTGGTCGGCGCCTGGACCGGCATCCCGGCCGGCCGGCTGCTGGAGGGCGAGACCCAGAAGCTGCTGCGCATGGAGGAGGAGCTGGGCCGCCGCCTGATCGGCCAGGGCGAGGCCGTACGGGCCGTCTCGGACGCGGTGCGCCGCACCCGCGCCGGCATCGCCGACCCGGACCGCCCCACCGGCTCGTTCCTCTTCCTGGGCCCCACGGGCGTGGGCAAGACCGAGCTGGCCAAGGCCCTCGCGGACTTCCTCTTCGACGACGAGCGGGCCATGGTCCGCATCGACATGTCCGAGTACTCCGAGAAGCACAGCGTGGCCCGCCTCGTCGGCGCCCCGCCCGGCTACGTCGGCTACGAGGAGGGCGGCCAGCTCACCGAGGCCGTCCGCCGCCGCCCCTACAGCGTGGTCCTGCTCGACGAGGTGGAGAAGGCCCACCCGGAGGTCTTCGACATCCTGCTCCAGGTCCTCGACGACGGCCGCCTCACCGACGGCCAGGGCCGCACGGTGGACTTCCGCAACACCATCCTGATCCTGACCTCCAACCTCGGCAGCCAGTTCCTGGTGGACCCGGCGACCTCCGCCGAGGACAAGAAGGCCCGGGTCCTGGACGTGGTGCGGGCGAGCTTCAAGCCCGAGTTCCTCAACCGGCTCGACGACCTGGTGGTCTTCTCCGCCCTCACCCGCGACGAGCTCGCCCACATCGCCGAGCTCCAGATCGACCGCCTCGCACAGCGCCTCGCGGCGCGCCGGCTCACCCTGGAGGTCACGCCCGAGGCCCTGGCCTGGCTGGCGGACGAGGGCAACGACCCGGCGTACGGCGCCCGCCCCCTGCGCCGCCTGATCCAGACGGCGGTCGGCGACCGCCTCGCCAAGGAGATCCTCTCCGGCGAGGTCAAGGACGGCGACACCGTCCGCGTCGACGTGGCCGGCGACGGCCTGCTGGTCGGCAAGGCCCTGTAGCCGCCGGACACGCCCGTTTCGCGCCCGTTTCCCGCTCCGCCCACCGCCGCGGTGTCCGCCCGGAGCGGATCGGGCGTGCGGGGGTGGACACGGGGTGGGACGGATGGGGGAGGATGGCTGTATCCGCACGAAGGGAAGTACACGGTGAGCATCGACCCGGCCTCGATTCCGAACTTCGGGGGTCAGCCCGAACCGCAGGCCACAGGACCGGCGGGCCCCGTCGTCCCCGACCAGGATCTGGTCAAGCAGCTCCTGGAGCAGATGGAGCTCAAGTACGTCGTCGACGACGAGGGTGACCTCGCGGCGCCGTGGGAGGACTTCCGGACGTACTTCATGTTCCGCGGCGAAGGCGAGCAGCAGGTCTTCTCCGTCCGGACCTTCTACGACCGTCCGCACGCGATCGACGACAAGCCGCAGCTGCTCGAATCGATCGACGACTGGAACCGTCGCACCCTGTGGCCCAAGGTCTACAGCCACACGCACGACGACGGCTCGGTCCGTCTGATCGGTGAGGCGCAGATGCTGATCGGCACCGGCGTCAGCCTGGAGCACTTCGTGTCCTCCACGGTCAGCTGGGTCCGCGCGTCGATCGAGTTCGACAAGTGGCTCATCGAGCAGCTCGGCCTCGAAAAGGAGGTCGACTCCGCGGAGGGCGACGACAAGACCGAAGGCGACGAGGACAACTAGTCGCCGACGGCCCTCACGGAGGTATCCGCGCCACCAGGAGCAGGTACACCCCGTAGCCGTACGAGAGCCCGGCCAGGCAGGCGGTCACCGCGACCGCCGTGCGCGGCCGGGCTCTCGCCATGACGGCGGCCAGCGGCAGCAGCAGCGGGAACGCGGGCAGCAGGAACCGCGGCTTCGACTCGAAGAACCCCGCCCCGCCGAAGGTGATCAGCAGCAGGGTCCCGGTGTACGCGAGGAGCGGCAGCGGGGCCCGTTCCAGGAGCAGGGCCCCCGCGAGCAGGCCCGCCGCGGCCAGGACGGCCACCGTCACCGTGGTGGCGAGCGGGGTGTGCCCGCCGGTCAGCACCTTCTCCACCGAGCCCAGCGCTCCCGCTCCGAAGTCGAAGCGCGAGCCCCACTGCCGCTGCACGGTGAAGTAGCCGAACGGGTCGTGCCGGCGGACCCCGACGGCCAGGACGTACGCCGCCCAGCCCGCCGGCGCCAGCAGCCCGGCCGCCCACACCGCGGGCGCGCGCCGGTCCCGCACGGCCAGCTCCCGTACGGCCGCCGCCGTCACGGCGGCGGCCACCGCGATCCCGGTGGGCCGGGTCAGTCCGGCCAGCACCGCCAGGGCCGCCGCCCCCGCCCAGCGCCCGCGCAGCAGGCAGTCCAGGGCCCAGGCGGCGAGGGCGGCGAGCAGCGCCTCGGTGTAGCCGAGGGTCAGCACCACGGAATGCGGCAGCGCCGCCCACAGACCGACGAGCAGCACCCCGCCCCTGGGGGTCCCGAGGAGCCGCTCCCCGACCCGGTACACGCCCACGGCGGCCACGGCGGCGGCCGTCCAGGACACGGCGAGCCCGGCGAGCGCGGTGCCGCCGGCGAGGCGTACCAGGGCGGGGTAGAGCGGGAAGAAGGCGTAGTCGCTCTGGACGGAGCCGGAGGCCCACATCTGGGTCCGGCCGTAGCCGTGGGCGGCGATGCCGAGGTACCAGACGGAGTCCCAGGAGGCGCCGAGCACCCGTACCGGGTCCCGGCCGGCCCACCAGGATCCGGCGGCCACCACCAGCACCCCGGCCCCGCGTACGGCGGCGAACACCCCGAGCGCGACGAGGGCCGTCGGGGCCGTGGTCTGCCGTACCCGCGGCCGCAGGGCCACCAGCGTCATGTTCCGCCCGGCTTTCCCGTACCCACGGCAGTACGCTCGTCCGATGATGCGAACCGCGGGCACTTTCAAGGTCGTCAGTTTCACTCCGGCGTCGCTCGTACCGGAACCGGCGGTGGAGACCGCGCTCCCGGTCGGCGTCGCCACGCTGGAGAAACACTACGAGGGCGAGGGCCTCGAAGGCCGTTCGGCCACGCTCTTCACCGCGGCGTTCGACCAGGCCGCGGGGATCGGCACGTACGTCGCGATGGAGTCCTTCGAGGGATCCCTCGAAGGCCGGTCGGGCGCCTTCAACTTCGTCCACTCGGCGACCACGGACGGCGGTCCGCACCGGGGCACCGACCACTTCCTGATCGTCCCGGGCAGCGGCACGGCCGCCCTCGCCGGCATCACCGGTTCGGGCGGCCTGCTCGTCGAGGAGGACGGCACCCACCGCGTCTGGTTCGAGTACCGGCTCCCGGGACTGCCGGGCGAGGCCTAGTCCCGGGGCGCGGTCAGAGCTGCCGCAGGCGGTTGACGGCCTCCTGGAGGACATCGGTCCGCTTGCAGAACGCCCAGCGGACCTGGGTGGCGCCGGCGGACTTGTCGTCGTAGAAGACCTGGTTCGGGATGGCGACCACGCCGCAGCGGGCGGGGAGGGCGCGGCAGAAGGCGAGCCCGTCCTTCTCGCCGAGCGGTGAGACGTCGGTGGTGATGAAGTACGTGCCCTGCGGGCGGAAGACCTCGAACCCGGCGTCGGCGAGGCCGTCGGCGAGGAGGTCGCGCTTGGCGGCGAGGTCGGCGCGGAAGCCGTCGTAGTAGGAGTCGGGGAGGGCGAGGGCCTCGGCGACGGCGTACTGGAAGGGCCCCGAGGAGACGTACGTCAGGAACTGCTTCGCGGAGCGGACGGCCGAGACCAGGGCGGGCGGGGCGGTGATCCAGCCGACCTTCCAGCCCGTGAAGGAGAAGGTCTTGCCGGCCGAGGAGATGGTGACGGTGCGTTCGCGCATGCCGGGGAACGAGGCCAGCGGGGTGTGGCCGCCCTCGAAGACCAGGTGTTCGTAGACCTCGTCCGTGACGACGAGGAGGTCCCGTTCGACGGCGAGTTCGGCGATCGCGGCCAGTTCGGCGGGGGTCAGGACGGTGCCCGTCGGGTTGTGCGGGGTGTTCAGCAGGAGCAGCCGGGTGCGCGGGGTGACGGCGTCGCGCAGGGCGTCCAGGTCGGGGCGGAAGTCCGGGGCGCGCAGGGTGAGCGGGACGCGGACGGCCCCGGCCATGGCGATGCAGGCGGCGTAGGAGTCGTAGAACGGTTCGAGGGCGATGACCTCGTCGCCGGGTTCCAGGAGGGCGAGGAGGGCGGCGGCGATGGCCTCGGTGGCTCCGGCGGTGACGAGCACCTCGGTGTCCGGGTCGTACCCGAGCCCGTAGAAGCGCTGCTGGTGGGCGGCGATCGCCGTGCGGAGCTCGGGGACGCCCGGACCGGGCGGGTACTGGTTGCCGCGGCCGTCGCGGATCGCGCGGACGGCGGCCTCGGCGATCTCGGCGGGGCCGTCGGTGTCGGGGAACCCCTGGCCCAGGTTGATCGATCCCGTGCTGGAGGCCAGCGCCGACATCTCCGCGAAGATCGTCGTGCCGAAGGCGGCCAGCCGGCGGTTGAGGAACGGGCGGTTGCTGCTGCTCGCGGGTGCGCTCATGGCCGTCATCCTGAGGGGAAGCTCTGGAGTTGCTCAAGTGTGCTTTGGCCGCGTTGGCCTGGGGGCATCCCCCCTGCACACCGGGACGAGGGGATCCCGGGCCCCGGGGGACCGGGTGTCAGAGAGGGGGCGGGACATGATCCTTCCCGTGCTGATCGTCGTGGCCGTGGTGGGCGGCATCGTCCTGATCAAGAAGCTCTTCGGTGGTGGTGGTTCCGGCGGCAGCGGCAGCGGGGGCGGTTCCGGCGGCTGGTGGGCGGGCAGCGGCGGGGGCTCCTCCTGCGGCTCGTCCTCGTCGTGCGGCTCCTCGTCCTCCTGCGGTTCGTCGTCCTCGTGCGGGTCGTCCTGCGGTGGCGGAGGGTGCGGGTCCAGCTGACACTGGGAGAGGCCTGCCGGGGCCGCGTGAACAGGTGCTCCGGTGGGGACAACTTCCCTGGTACGTCTTCTTGTTCGGACCCGCGCTACGGCGTACGGGCGGCATGTTGTTGAACACGTGAACCGACGAGCCCCCGGGGGGATGTAAACCCCGTCAAGTTGGGTAAAAACGCTGTGAGTGCCGTGCCTTTCATGATTCCCTCGGTTGAGTAGACCAGTCCTCGGACCTCCCTGGACTTCCTGTGGACCCGTGCCGGTGTCCCCCCACCCGTTGACTACCGCTGGCGGGCCCCGGCCCATCTCCCTCGCGCGTTTGCGGAGCCGACTCATGCTCACGACCCTCCAGACCACCTATACCGACACGCGTGCCGCCGATCTCGCCTGGGCCCTGGGACGGGAGCGGCTGCCCGCCCTGGCCGTACTGAACCTCCAGCTCGCGGACGCGAAGGTGGAGTTGCGTCTGCTCGGGGCCTCCCATCAGGTGCTCCTGGAGGAGGGCGAGGTGCTCTGTTCGGAGACGGTCGCCTGCATGCCCGGCAGCAGTACGCCGCTGCCGCTCGGTGTGGCCAAGCGGGTGGGTGACTGGGAGTACGAGTTCGCCGCGCGCGTGGAGACCCTCTCGCGCGGCTCCTTCGCGGGGCGGGCCCAGGAACTGCTCGCGCTGGTCGCGGACCACCCGAACGGGCTAGCGGGCACCTTCCCGGGTGACCCGCACGCGTTCACCGCCCTGCTGGCCCAGCGGTACGAGGGTCAGGTGCGCTGGCGGACCTGGCACGCGTACCCGCAGGAGGGCCAGCTGGTGGCCACCCGGACCCGGGTCGGCGTGCGCACGGGAGCGGTCGTCGAGAGCGCTTGAGTTGCGGGCCGGTTGCCTGCTGATTACGCCAACTGGCCTGATCGGTACGCCAGTTGCACCCATGTGGGTGACAGGGTGTGGGTGGGTGGTGACGTACGGTTCGCTGCATGATCGACCGTTCCGCCCCGCGCGGGGTGCTCCCGGCGCCGGAGCCGCGGGGCGTGCAGCCCGTCCCGGCCGCCCTGCCCGTACGCCCCCGGACCGGCCGACTCCTCGTCCTGGCCACCGTGTTCGTGTGCGCCGCCTGCGGGCTCGTGTACGAACTGGAACTGCTCGCCCTCGGCTCGTACCTCATCGGAGATTCCGTCACCCAGGCGTCGGTGGTGCTGTCCGTCATGGTCTTCGCCATGGGTGTCGGCTCGCTGCTCGCCAAACGGCTCCGACGCCGGCCCGCCTTCGGCTTCGGCGCCATCGAGGCCGCGCTCGCCCTGCTCGGCGGCTTCTCGGCGATGACGCTGTACGCGAGCTTCGCCTGGCTGGGGGAGTCGCGGCCGGCCCTCGTCGCCTTCTCCTTCGCCATCGGGGTGCTCATCGGCGCGGAGATCCCGCTGCTGATGGTCCTCATCCAGCGCGTCCGCAGACAGGACGCCGGCGGGGCCGTCGCCGATCTCTTCGCCGCCGACTACGTGGGTGCCCTCGTCGGCGGGCTCGCCTTCCCCTTCCTGCTGCTCCCGATGGTCGGGCAGCTCACCGGCGCCCTGCTCACCGGCACCGTCAACGCGGTCGCCGGAGGCGGACTCGTCCTGTGGCTGTTCCGCCGCGACCTCAGCCGCCGCTGCCGCTGGCTGCTGATCGCCGCCAACGCGACCGTCCTCGCCGTCCTCGCCTCCGCGACCCTGCTCGCCGACGACTTCGAACGGGTCGCCCGCACCGCCGTCTACGGCGGGGAGGTCCGCGTCGCCGTCCAGACCGGCGTGCAGGAACTGGTGCTGACCGGCCCCGCCACCGGCTCCCCGCGCTCCCTCGACCTCTACCTCGACGGCCGGCTCCGGGTCTCCGGCTACGACGAGTACCGCTACCACGAGGCCCTGGTCCACCCCGCCATGACCGGCCCGCACGCCCGCGTCCTGGTCCTCGGCGGGGGCGACGGGCTCGCCGCCCGCGAGGTGCTGCGCTACCGCGACGTCGCCTCCGTCACCGTCGTCGAGCTCGACCCCGGTGTGGTCCGGCTCGCCCGCACCGACCCCATGCTCTCCGCGCTCAACGCCAGGGCCTACGAGGACCCCCGGCTCGGCGTCGTCACGCAGGACGCCTTCCACTGGCTGCGGGGTCCGGCCGCCCGCGACCGCTTCGACGTCATCGTCTCCGACCTCCCCGACCCGGGCATCACCCCGAGCACGAAGCTGTACTCGCAGGAGTTCTACGGGCTGGCCGCGCGCGCCCTGAGCCCCGGCGGGCGGCTCGCGGTCCACGCGGGGCCCCTGACTACCCGGCCGCGCACCTACTGGACCGTCGAGTCCACCCTGCGGGCGGCCGGGCTGCTCACCACCCCCTACAGCGCGGGCGGCCGCCTCACCGGCTTCGGCGCCGGCCCCGACCGCACCGCCGGGGTCACCGGCTCGCCCCCGCAGGACTGGGGCTTCGTACTCGCCGCCCGCGAACGGGTCCCCGAGCTGCGGGTCGACCGGGACACCCCCGCCCTGCACGCCGTGTCCACCCGGGCCCTGCAGGACTCCGCCCGGGACGCGGCCCGGACCCGGCCGGCCGGGCTCCCGCCCTCGACGCTCCCGCACCCGCGCTACTCCTGATCCCGGGCCGCCGGGGAACGGGACTGTCGTGTCCGTGTGCACGGAGGGGTCACCTCGGTAGGCTCGACCACATGGAGCATCAGGTGTTCGTTCCGGTACCGGCAGACGATCTCCGCGCCCTGCTGCGCGATCCCGCCCGGGTGGCCCGCTGCGTCCCAGGGCTCCAGCAGGACGCCGACACGGCGGCCGGGCCGCTCGCGGGGCGGCTGCGGGTGCGGGTCGGCGGGAGCACGGTGACCTACCGGGGCGCCCTGTCCCTCACCGAGCCGGAGCCCGGCCGCTTCGCCGCCGCGGGCGAGGGCGCCGAGGTGCGCGGGAGCGGCACCGTCAAGCTGGACCTCGGGCTGCGGCTGATCCCGCACGAGGGCGGTACCCGGCTGGAGTTCACCGTGGAGGCCACCGCCGACGGGCGCGCCGCGGGCTTCGAGCCCGAGGCCACCGCCACCGCCGCCGGCCGGCTCCTCGACCGGCTCGCCGGGAACCTCGCCGCGGCCGCCGGACCGGAACGCGACGCCCGGCCCCGGCCGCAGGACCCGGTGGCGGACGCGGAGGAGCGGGCAGAGGCCGGAGGGGCCGATGGGGCGGACGGAGCCGCGGGGAGTGCTGGGGAGGGCGGGCCCGGGACCGGTGCGTCCGTGTTCGAGACCGAGGTGCCGCCCCCGTCCCTGGACCCCTTCGCGGGAGCCGACTTCGCGGAGGCGGCCGAGTCGCCGGGACCCGCTGGGGCCGACCCCGCGTCCACCAGTGCCCCGGGCGGCTCCGCCCGCCCCCCGGCCGAGGCCGCCCACGCCCGCCGCACGATGATCGGCCGCAGCGCCGAGGAGGTCGACCACGCGCCCCCGCGCGGCCGTTACGCCCCCGTACCGGCCCCCTCCACCGTCGGCGCGGGAGCCGGCATGCGCTGGGTCGCCCCGGCCGCGGCCCTCGCCCTGGCCTCGGCCGTCGTCGTCGGAAGGGTGTTGCGCCGCCGCCGCTGACGGGCCGTAGGGTCGCCGTATGAGTACGCGACTGAGCGCCGGCGGCGCCGACATCACCATCGACCGGGAGAACGGCTGCCGGATCAGCAGTCTGCGCGTCGACGGCACCGAGCTGCTGCGCCAGGGCCCGCACTTCGGGTCCTTCCCCATGGTCCCCTGGTGCGGCCGGACGGCGGACGGACGGTTCCACGACGGCGCGGCCGTCCACCGGCTGCCCCTGAACCATCCCCCGCACGCCATCCACGGCTTCGGCCGCGACGCCTCCTGGAAGCCCGCCGGGGTGAGCGCCACCCGGGCCGCCTTCGTCTACGACCTCACCGACCCGTGGCCGTACGCGGGCCGGGTGACCCAGGTCTTCGAGCTCACCGAGGACGCGCTCACGCTGACCATGGGCGTGGAGACGTACCAGGACTCCTTCCCGGCGCAGGCGGGCTGGCACCCCTGGTTCCAGCGCGTCCTCACCCCCGGCGGGCCCGAGGCGCAGATCGCCTTCGACCCCGCCTGGCAGGAGGAGCGCGGCGAGGACCACATCCCGACCGGCCGCCGCACCGCCCCGAAGCCGGGCCCCTGGGACGACTGCTTCGGCATGCCCGAGGGCGTCGACGTCACCCTCACGTGGCCCGGTCAGCTGGAGCTGAAGGTCACCAGCCGGGCCGAATGGGTGGTGGTCTACGACGAGCAGCCCGAGGCCGTCTGCGTCGAGCCCCAGTCCGGACCGCCGAACGGCCTGAACAGCCTCCCGCAGCTGGTCACCCCCGTCGATCCGCTGGAGATCTCCAGCACCTGGACCTGGCGGCGGCTCCCGTAGGGCGCAATTAAGCTCGGGGGCATGACTGACGTACGCGATGCGCTTCTGCAGCAGATCAAGGACAAGGCCGTCGTGCACGGCAAGGTGACCCTCTCCTCCGGCAAGGAGGCCGACTACTACATCGACCTGCGCCGGATCACCCTCGACGGCGAGGCGGCCCCGATGGTCGGGCAGGTCATGCTCGACCTCACCGCCGACCTCGACTTCGACTGCGTCGGCGGCCTCACCCTGGGCGCCGACCCGGTGGCCACCTCGATGCTCCACGCCTCCGCCGCCCGCGGCGCGCGCCTCGACGCCTTCGTCGTCCGCAAGGCGCAGAAGGCCCACGGCATGCAGCGCCGCATCGAGGGCACCGACGTCAAGGGCAAGCGCTGCCTGGTCGTCGAGGACACCTCGACCACCGGCGGCTCCCCGCTGACCGCCGTCGAGGCGGTCCGCGAGGCCGGCGGCGAGGTCGTCGCCGTCGCGACCATCGTGGACCGGGGTGCGGCCGACGCCATCGCCGCGGCCGGGCTGCCGTACCTGACCGGCTACCGGCTGGGCGACCTGGGTCTTTCCTGACCCCGGCCCGGCTCGGGCCCCGCTCGTGGGGACGGTGTGCGACGACTCGTGACGAAGGTCCCGAAGTGTCGCCGAGCCGGTCCTGACCTGCCCTTTTCGGAGCGTGCGGAGTGTTTCACGTGAAACACTCCGCACGCTCTGGGCTCCGTCGGGTGGTGAGGGGGGTGGAGTGTCGCGCCGAGTCTGGAAAGATAGGCGCGACGATGACGTCGCCCCCAGGTCAGGGCCCGCAATCAGCACCCTTCCCCGCACAACCAAGGAGCGGACAGATGCCCATCGCAACCCCCGAGATCTACAACGAGATGCTCGACCGGGCGAAGGCAGGCAAGTTCGCCTACCCGGCCATCAACGTGACCTCGACCCAGACCCTGCACGCCGCGCTGCGCGGCTTCGCGGAGGCCGAGAGCGACGGCATCATCCAGATCTCCACCGGCGGTGCCGAGTTCCTGGGTGGCCAGTACAACAAGGACATGGTCACCGGCGCCGTCGCCCTGGCCGAGTTCGCGCACGTCGTCGCCGCCAAGTACGACGTGACGGTCGCGCTGCACACCGACCACTGCCCCAAGGACAAGCTGGACGGCTACGTACGTCCGCTCCTGGAGGTCTCCGCCGAGCGCGTGGCCCGTGGTCTGAACCCGCTCTTCCAGTCGCACATGTGGGACGGCTCCGCCGAGACCCTGTCCGACAACCTGGCCATCGCCCAGGAGCTGCTCGCCAAGGCCGCCGCCGCGAAGATCATCCTTGAGGTCGAGATCACCCCGACCGGTGGCGAGGAGGACGGCGTCAGCCACGAGATCAACGACGAGCTGTACACCACCGTCGAGGACGCGCTGCGCACCGCCGAGGCCCTGGGCCTGGGCGAGAAGGGCCGCTACCTGCTGGCCGCCTCCTTCGGCAACGTGCACGGCGTCTACAAGCCGGGCAACGTCGTCCTGCGCCCCGAGCTCCTCAAGGACCTCCAGGCCGGCGTCGGCGAGAAGTACGGCAAGGCCTCGCCGTTCGACTTCGTCTTCCACGGCGGTTCGGGCTCCACGGCCGAGGAGATCGCCACCGCGCTGGAGAACGGCGTCGTGAAGATGAACCTCGACACCGACACCCAGTACGCCTTCACCCGCCCGGTCGCGGACCACATGTTCCGCAACTACGACGGTGTCCTGAAGGTCGACGGCGAGGTCGGCACGAAGTCCACCTACGACCCGCGCACCTGGGGCAAGCTGGCCGAGGCCGGCATGGCCAAGCGCGTCGCCGAGGCCTGTGCCAACCTGCGCTCCGCCGGTACCAAGCTGAAGTAGGCGCTCAGCACCGAGGACCCGAAGGGGGTCCGCCGGTCCGCAACGGACCGGAGGACCCCCTTTGTCGTGCCCGGGGGCCGGAATCCTCACCTCCGCCTTGTTTCGCTGCCCTTTCGGGCAGGGTGGGAAGCCGGATGCCCGGCAATCTGACGCAGGGGGACCGGTTCGGTGGACTTGTGGCCACACGATGGTGTGGAATCTAGACATAAAAACGTACCCGTGAGGATGTAAAGCCGGCGGGCCAGGAGAAGGCGACGCCAGACATGAGGACAGAGCGACCCCAGGTGAAGCAGGACCGGGCGGTGCGCACGCGCCGGGCGATCCTGGAGGCGGCGGCCGAGGTCTTCGAGGAGCACGGCTACGACGCCGCCAAGCTCTCGGACATCGTCAACATCGCGAAGGTCACCAAGGGCGCCCTCTACTTCCACTTCGACTCCAAGGAAGGCCTCGCCCAGGCCGTCATCGACGCGCAGAACGCCTCGCAGCCCCCGATGCGGCCGCAGCCGTACAAGGCGCAGGAGTTCGTGGACATCGGCATGGTCTTCTCGCACCGGCTGCGGCACGAGACGCTGATGCGGGCGAGCGCCCGGCTGTCCCTGGAGCACGCCGCCCGCCAGACGCTCGACCGGGCCGCCCCCTACCAGGCCTGGATCGACCAGCACGTGTCCGTGCTGGAAGAGGCGAAGGCGCGGGGCGAGCTGCTGCCCAACGTGGACACGCTGGTGCCGTCGCGGCTGATCGTGGGCGCGTACGCGGGGCTCAACACCATGTCCCAGATGCTGCGCCTGGACCTGGACGCGCAGGTGTCGGAGCTGTACACGCACGTGATGCCGAACGTGGTGGTGCCGGCCGTGGCGATCCGGCTGGACACCCGGCCGGGGCGGGGTGCGCGGGTCCTGTTCGGGCCGGACGGCGTCCACGCGTGCCGGACCGGCTGCGCGGCCGGGGTGGACCCGGGCGAGGGCCCCGGCGAGGGCTCGGGCGAGGACCCCGGTGAGGACCCGGACGAGGGCCCGGGCGAGGATCGGGGTGGGAGGGCCTCCGGCTGACGGGACCGCGTTCGTTCGTACCTCCGCTTCCCAAGAAGATCCTTCCGGGTATTATTTTTTGTGCCGCCTGCCCAGGGAGAACACTGTGGACATTGAGGTACTCGGCCCCCCTCGGGTCACCGAGAACGGTGTGCCCATCACGGCCCCCACACCGGAGTCCCGGCACGTCCTCGCGGTCCTCGCGGCCTGTCCCGACCGGGTCGTACCGGTCTCCGTGCTCGCCGGCGAACTCGCCGGCCGCGTCCCGCCCGAGCACACCCGGGAGGTTCTGCACACCGCCGTGCGCCGCCTGCGCGAGCGGATCGCCGAGGCGCTGGGCCCGTCCTCGGTACGCACTCCCGAAACCGTGCTCTCGGCACGTCCCGGCGGGTATCTTCTCGACACCGGCGGAGGCCGCTGCGACGTCCGGGAGTTCGAGCGCGAGGCCGGAGCCGGCTACCGGGCCCTGGGACGCGGCGATGCCGCCCGGGCCGCCGCCCGGCTCCGCGGCGCCCTGGACCTGTGGACCGGCCCCGCCCTGGACGGGATCGCGGCCGGCACCTGGCTCCGCGGGCGCATCGCCGTGCTCGACGCGGACCGTCTCTCCGTACTCGGCCAGTGGGTCGAAGCGGAACTCGCGCTCGGCCGCCACCGCGAACTGCGCCTGGCCCTGGCCGGTCTGCGCGGTGCCGGGGCGGGGCGCCCCGGCGGCGCCTACCTGGCCGCCCTGCGCCGGGCCGAGGAACGCGCCCTGACCCCACGCCCCGCTCCGGCGGGCCCGGCCCTGGGCCCCCTCCCGGCCCTGGCCTGCGCCACCCGTCCCTGACGGCCCGGCCCCCGCCCCGGCCGCGGCGCCCGGCCGGTCCGGTGCCGCCGCGCGCCCTGCTTGACCCCTCGCCGCACGGAACCTAGGTTCGGAACCCGGGCAGAAAACAGCTGGTCGGACGGGGGATGGCTGGATGCCGGGGGAAAATTCGGGCGCACTGTCCGTACTGGAACTACTGGCGGCGGACGCCCCGCAGGGCCGGTACGACGCCCTGCTGGCCGAAGCCCACGCCACGGGCGCCGGCGAGGAGGCACTCGCGGAACTCGGCCGCGCCGTGGAACTGGCCCGCTCGGTCCGGGCCGGTACGACCCGCCGCAAACAGCGCGAAGCGGCCCTCACCGCCCTCGTGGACACCGCGCACGACCTCACCTCCCCGTACGACATCGACGGCCTGCTCCGCCTGATCACCCGCCGCGCGCGGCGCCTCCTCGGCTTCGACATGGCCTGGCTCTCGCTCAGCCGCCCGGACGGGTCCGCGTACGTACGCACCTCGGAGGGCGAGACCACCGCCCTCAACGTCGGCCTCGAACTGGGCACCGGCCGGGGCCTCGGCAGCATCGCCCAGGCCCGCCGCTCCCCGGTGTGGACCGCCGACTACCTCGCCGACCCGTCCATCGCGCACGCCCCCGGCATCGACGCCGTCGTCGAGGCGGAGGGCCTGCACGCGATCATCGCCGTCCCGCTGCGCCGCGGGGACTCCAGCCTCGGCGCCCTCTACGGCTCCGACCGCGCGGTACGGCAGTTCACCCCGGACGAGATCGGCATCATGCTCTCCCTCGCCGACCTGGCCGCCGTCGCGATCGAGAAGGCCCGTCTGCTGGAGCAGACCCGGGACGAGGTCACCGAGCTGGAGGCCTTCGGCTCGCGCACCAACACCGCCCTCACCCGGGTCCGCTACCTGTGGGAGTGCCACGCCCGGCTGGCCGGCATGGTCCTCGACGGGGCCGGGCTGCCCACCCTCGCCCGGGCCACCGCCGACGCGCTGGACGGCGTGCTCCAGGTACGGGACCCGGGCGGCCGGCCGCTGACCGCCACCGGGGAACTGCCCGGCCTGGACGAGGAGGCGGTGACCAAGGCGGCCCTCCAGGCACTGACCGACCGGCGGCCGGTGCGGCTGCCCGGCGACCTGTGGCTGGCCCCCGTACTCGCCGGCGCCGAGGACCTCGGGGTGCTCCTGCTGAGCGCGTCGGCGCCGCTGGCCGAGGAGGACGTCCGGCTGCTCCAGCTCGCCGCGCAGTCCGTGGCCTCCCTCATGCTGATCCAGCGCGGCACCGCCGCCGCCGAAGGGCCCGTGCACGACGAACTCCTCGCCGACCTGCTGGAACGGCCGCACTCCGTCGACCTGCACCTGCTGGAGCGCACCCGTCGGCTCGGCATCGACCTCGACCGCCCGCACGTGGTGGTCGTCGCCCGGCCCGAGGGCGGCGAACTGGGCAAGGCCGTCGCCTGGGCGTCCTCGTACGCGTACCGGGCGGGCGGCCTCAAGGGCGTCCGCCGCGGCTGCATCGTCCTGGTCCTGCCCGGTGACGACGCCTCGGCCGCCGCGCACCGGGTCTCCGGCGAACTCTCGCCGCTCCTCGGGCACGCCGTGTCCACGGGCGCCGCGGGACCCACCGCCGCTCCGGGGGAGGTGGCCCGCGCGTACGCCGAGGCCGTGCGCTGCCTGGACGCGCTGACCGCCCTGGACGGGGTCGGCGGCACCGCCTCCCTGCGCGAACTGGGCTTCCTCGGACTGCTGTTGTCCGCCGACCACGACGTGGAGTCCTTCATCGCCGCGACCGTCGGCCCCGTCCTGGAGTACGACACCGACCGGCTGACGGACCTGACCCGCACCCTGGAGGCCTACTTCGCCTCCGGGGCCAGTCCCACCCACGCCGCCGAGACCCTGCACGTGCACCCCAACACGGTCTCCCGCCGCCTGGAGCGCATCGCCGAACTGCTCGGCCCGCACTGGCAGAAGCCCGCGCAGGCCCTCGAAATCCAGCTGGCGCTGCGGCTGCGCAAGGCCCGTACGGTCCTGCACGACCGCCGCACCGCCGCGCAGCAGGCCGAACAGGCGGGGTAGGGCGGGGAGCCCGCCGGTGCGGGCGGGCTCCCCGTCCGCCTACGCGGTCAGGGCGCGGGCGGCGTGCGCGATCGAGGCCAGGGTGACGTGGCGGTGCCAGCCGGGCAGGGCGCGGCCCGCGAAGTCGCGCAGCCCCGCCTCGCGGCCGCTGTGCTCGGCGGCGCAGCCCACGCGCAGCGCCTGCTTGGTGAGCCGCAGCAGCGGGCCCACGGGGAGGCGCACCAGGTCCGTCACCCACATCTGCGCCGGTTCGCGGCGCGGGTCCGTCCACTCGCCGACCAGCAGCAGGTGGCGCCGGCGGGCCGGGGACGGGTCGGGCATCATCACGCGCACCGCCACCGCGAGGGTGCTGCGGTGGCGGCCCCCCGGGTGCGCGGGGTCCGGGTCGGTCCACTCCACCGGGGTGCACAGGCCGCGCACCGACCGCAGGACCTCGCGGGCCCCGCGCGGGCCCGCGCCGTGGCCGGGCAGCGCCGGGTCGGTGACGAGCAGCGGGGTCGCGGGGTCGACGCGGGCGATGACCGGCAGCCCGGCCTGCGCGAAGCGGTTCATCGTCGAACGGGTGCCGATGTGGCGGATGTCCAGCACCACGGGGCGGGGCGCGCCCGTGGTGCGGCGCACGGTCGCGATGACGGAGGCGGTCGCGGACTCCTCGTACGCGGCCTCCTCGTAAGCGGCCCGCGCGGCGAGGGTGCCGGGCGCGGCGGCGGAGGGCCCCGGGCCCGCGGGGGCCGCCTCTTCCGGGAGGAACATCCGCCAGCCGACCGGAGTCACCAGGGCGGCGGACGCGAACCAGGTCCCGAAGGCCTGCTGACCGCGGAACATCTGCCCCTGGTGCGGGTCGAAGCGGTGCGCCACGCCCACCGAGTGCTCGCCGCCCTTGGGGATGGCCATCGGCTGCGCCACCCACGCGGTCGGTGTGGTCGTGGCCTCCAGGTAGCCGGAGAGAGCGCCGCGGATCGGTTCCCAGTCCCAGGTGGAGCCGGAGATGAAGTGGTGCATGCTCTGCTCGGCGGCCGCTCCGCCCACCTGTCCGGCGATCCCGCGCATCGACTTGCGGCCCGGGAGGGCCAGCAGTCCCCGTACGTACCGGCGGCCCTTCTCTCGCTGGTCCCTGCGGCGCAGCGAGCCCAGCACCGCGGCGCAGAGGTCGTCGGCGGCCTCGTACGCGGCGGCCGTGGCCGGTCCGCCGGCCCTGCCGCCGCCCCTGCCGGGCGCACCGCCGCGGTCCGGTGTGGTCGTCCCCGTACCCGTGACGGTGCCGCTTCTCATGATCGTTGCCACGACGTGTCCCCCTAGACGCGCATCGACTACACCCCCACCGTCCTTCGAGTACCCCTCTTGCGGCCAGGTGTGCCGGGCACCGCACTCGGCCGGAACGTGGTGGGGACCCCACCACCCCCCGTGCCGTGACGCCGACTTGACGGACTGGCGCGGCGGCCCTGGCCCGTCGCCGCGGGATCCGGCACGGTCCTGTTGCGGGCCCCGGTGGCCCCCCACGGAACGCGGTGCCGGGGCCTGCCCCCCGGCACCGCCCCGCCGGGCGTACGGCGTCGGCACGAGAGGCGGGGCGGCAGGGTGCAGTTCGGCATCTTCTCGATCGGTGAGGTGGCTCCCGATCCGCTGGGCGGCCGGACGCCGACCGAGCACGAGCGGATCAAGGCGATGACCGCCCTCGCCGTCCGGGCCGAGGAGGCCGGCCTCGACGTCTTCGCCGTCGGCGAGCACCACGCCCCGCCCTACGTCTGCTCCGCGCCGCCGCTCCTGCTCGCCCACGTCGCCGCCCGCACCCGGCGGCTCATCCTGTCCACCGCCACCACGCTCGTCACCACCAACGACCCCGTGCGCGTCGCGGAGGAGTTCGCGCTGCTCCAGCACCTCGCCGACGGCCGGGTGGACCTGATGACCGGCCGCGGCGACACCCCGGACGTCTACCCCTGGTTCGGCCAGGACCTCCGCCAGGGCCACGAGCTGGCCCGGGAGAACTACGCCCTGCTGCACCGGCTGTGGCGCGAGGAGCAGGTCGACTGGCGGGGCCGCTCCCGCGCCCGCCTCGACGGCTTCACCTCCACGCCCCGCCCGCTGGGCGGCGTACCGCCCTTCGTGTGGCACGCGGCGGTGCGCTCGCCGGAGACCGCCGAGCGGGCGGCGTACTACGGCGACGGCTTCTTCGCCGACAACCTCCACGGCCCCGTCGAGCACCACGCCCGCCTCGTGGACCTGTACCGGACCCGGTACGCGGAGCACGGCCACGGCACCGCCGAACAGGCCGTCGTCGGGATCGGCGGCCAGGTCTTCGTGCGCGCCCGCTCGCAGGACGCGGTGCGCGAGTTCCGCCCGTACTTCGACCGGTCGCGGGCGTACGGGGGCCGGTACTCCCTGGAGGAGTGCGCGGCCCGGACCCCGCTGGTCGTGGGCAGCCCCGACGAGGCCGTCGAGAAGATCCTCGGCTTCCGGGAGGCCTACGGGGACTGCCAGCGCCAGCTCTTCGCCGTGGACCACGGGGGGCTGCCGCTGAAGACCGCCCTGGAGCAGATCGACCTGCTGGGGGAGCGGATCGTCCCGGTGCTGCGCCGGGAGCTGGCCGTGGGCCGCGCCCCGGCCGCCCCGCCGGGCCCCCGCCACCCGGCGACGCGCCCCCGGGCGGGCGCCCTCGGGTGAGCACCCCCGGGTGAGCACCCCCGGGTGAGGACCCGGCCCCGGGTGAGGACCCGGCCCCGGACACCCGGCCCCCGGACGCACGCCCCATCGGACACACTGAAGCCATGTCGATTCACCAGAACCTGCTCGGGGGCCCCGCCCCCACCCACCTGCCCGACGAGCCCGCGCCCCGCGAGGCCCTCGCCGCCGGGACCGACCCGGCCGAGGTGGCCGCCGCGCACCCGACCTCCTCCCTCGCCTGGGCCGCCCTCGCGGACCGCGCCTTCGAGGCGGGCCACACGGTCGAGTCGTACGCGTACGCCCGCACCGGCTACCACCGCGGCCTGGACGCCCTGCGCCGGGCCGGCTGGAAGGGCCACGGGCCGGTGCCGTGGGAGCACGAGCCGAACCGCGGATTCCTGCGCGCCCTGCACGCCCTGGCCCGCGCCGCCGGGGCCATCGGCGAGAAGGAGGAGTACGAGCGCTGCTCCACCTTCCTGCGCGACTCCTCGCCGACGGCCGCGGACACGCTCGTATAACTGCCGGCGTTCGCCCTAGAGGGCTCCCGGATCCCCTGTTTATGATGCGGGGCAGGGGACCGGGGCTCCACTTACCTCACGGAAGGAGCGGACCGCTACCCGGAAGCACGTGTCGAGGAGACAGAAATGTCGCACGCCCTTGATGCCTCCGGAGCCGGTTCGGACACCCCGAACCTCGACTTCGCCGGCACGACCCCGTACGAGGACTACGTCCAGGCAGACGTCCTCACCCACCTCCAGCACCTCCGCTCGGACGACCCCGGCGAGATGGTCTTCCTGGTCACGACCCAGGTCATGGAACTGTGGTTCACGGTCATCGTCCACGAGTGGGAGACGGCGGCCCGCGCCCTGCGCGAGGACCGCGTCCCGGTCGCGATGGACGCGCTGAAACGATCCCTCCGCGAGCTGGAGGCCCTGAACGCCTCCTGGCGGCCCCTCGCGCAGCTCACCCCCGCGCAGTTCAACGCCTACCGCTCGGCGCTGGGCGAGGGTTCCGGTTTCCAGTCGGCGATGTACCGCCGGATGGAGTTCCTGCTGGGCGAGAAGTCGGCGTCCATGCTGGTCCCGCACCGGGGCGCGCCGCGCGTCCACGGAGAGCTGGAGAAGGCCCTCCAGGAGCCGAGCCTCTACGACGAGACCCTGCGCCTGCTGGCCCGCCGGGGCCTGCCCGTCCCCCAGTCCGTCCTGACGCGCGACCTCGCGCTGCGCTACGAGCCCTCGGCGGAGGTCGAGGCCGTCTGGACGGCCCTCTACGCCGAGCCGGACGGCGGCCACGCCGACCTGCACCGGCTGGGCGAGGTCCTCACGGACGTCGCGGAACTCGTCTGGCGCTGGCGCAACGACCACCTGGTGGCGACCCGCCGCGCGATGGGCGCGAAGACCGGCACGGGCGGCTCCGCCGGGGTGACCTGGCTGGAGAAGCGCGCCACCAAGAACGTCTTCCCCGAGCTCTGGACGGCCCGCAGCCATGTCTGACACCAACGCCGAGACCGATCTGGCGGAGCGCGCGGCGCGGCTCGACGCCCTGGACGGCCTCGCCAAGCTCCGCGAGCGCTTCACCCTCCCCGACGGGGTCGTCTACCTCGACGGGAACTCCCTCGGAGCGCTCCCGGCCGCCGTCCCCGACGCGCTGACGGACGTCGTCCGCCGCCAGTGGGGCGAGCTCCTCATCCGGTCCTGGGACGAGAGCGGCTGGTGGACCGCCCCCGAGCGGATCGGCGACCTCATCGCCCCGCTCGTCGGCGCGGCCCCCGGTCAGGTGACGGTCGGCGACTCCACCAGCGTCAACCTCTTCAAGGCGCTGGTCGGAGCCGCCCGGATGGCCGCACCCGGCCGGACGAAGCTGCTGGTCGACGCGACCACGTTCCCGACGGACGGCTACATCGCCGGCTCCGCCGCCCGGCTGACCGGCCTGGACCTGGTGCCCGTCGACCCCGCCGACGCGCCGGGCGCGTTCGACGGCGACACCGCCGTGGTGCTGCTCAACCACGTCGACTACCGCAGCGGCCGGCTCCACGACCTGCCCGGCCTCACCGCGGCCGCGCACGCGGCGGGCGCCCTGATCGTCTGGGACCTGTGCCACAGCGCGGGCGCCCTCCCGGTCGGTCTCGACGCGCACGGCGTCGACCTCGCGGTGGGCTGCACGTACAAGTACCTCAACGGCGGGCCCGGGTCCCCGGCGTACGTGTACGTGGCCGCCCGCCACCAGGGTGCCTTCGACTCCCCGCTGCCCGGCTGGAACAGCCACCGCGAGCCGTTCGCGATGACCCCGGGCTACGAGCCGGCCGAGGGCGCCGCCCGTGCGCGCGTCGGGACGCCGGACATCCTGTCCATGCTGGCGCTGGAGTCGGCCCTCGGGGTGTGGGAGGGCGTGGCGGTCGAGGACGTCCGTGCCAAGTCCCTCGCGCTGACGGACTTCTTCCTGGAGTGCGTGGCGCGGTACGTCCCGGAGGGGAAGGTCGAGGTGGTCACCCCGGCCGGGCACGCCGAGCGCGGCAGCCAGGTCTCGCTGCGGACCGAGGGGGCCCGCGAGGTGATGGCCGAGCTCATCTCCCGCGGGGTCGTCGGGGACTTCCGGGCGCCCGACGTCCTGCGCTTCGGGTTCACTCCCCTCTACGTCGGTTTCGCCGACGCGGAGCGCGCCGCGCGCACGCTGGGTCACGTTTTCGGGTGACGCCGTAGCGAAACGTCACTTCGACGGGTGTGGCGAACGGGCGGGCGGGGCTTCGGCCCCGCCCGCTCCCGTTGCGCCCGGTCCGGCCACAGGACGGCCCGTTCCAGCCTGATACGGTCCCGCTCTGGCGAAACACCGGAACATCTGTCCCTGCTGTCCCACGCGTTTACCGAGAGGTTGAGCCGATGACGGACCCCGCAGTCGAACGGGACGCCGCCGAGGCCGCCTCGGCCTTCTCCCATCCGCCGGTCGCGCCCGACGCGAGCGCCGCCTACGGGGAACACCCCGACCAGGTCGTCGACTTCTACGCCCCGCGCGGGGGCGCCGGGGGTCCCGCGCCGCTGGTCGTGGTCCTGCACGGCGGGGCCTGGCGGGCCCCCTACGACCGGCAGCACGTCACCCCCTTCGCGGAGTTCCTGGCCCGGCGGGGTTTCGCCGTCGCCAACGTCGAGTACCGGCGCGGGAGTTCCCTGCCGCACCAGGGCTCCGGCGGTCCGGTGGCGGGGCGTTGGCCGGAGACCTTCGACGACGTCGCCGCCGCCATGGACGCGCTGCCGGGGCTGGCGGCGCGGGCGCTGCCCGTCGCGGACCTGCACCGGGTGGTGGTGACGGGCCACTCGGCGGGCGGCCACCTCGCGCTGTGGGCGGCGGCCCGGCACGTCCTGCCGGCCGGGTCCCCGTGGCGGCTGCCCGCCCCGCCGCCGCTGCGCGGTGTGGTGGCGCTGGCCCCCATCGCGGACTTCGCGGTGGCGGAGGAACTGGGGGTGTGCGGGGGCGCGTCCGCGCAGCTGCTGGGCGGCCCGGAGCACTGGGACGCCCGCCTGCCGTCCGCCGATCCGGCGGCCCTGCTCCCGACCGGCATCGCCACCGCGGTGGTGCACGGCCGGGAGGACATCGTGGTTCCGCACGCGGTGGCGGAGTCGTACGTGGCCGCCGCCGGGGAGGCGGGCGAGCTGGTCGGCCTGACCCTCCTCGACGGCGTCGGCCACTTCCCCCTGATCGACCCGGCGGCCGACGCGTGCGCGGTGGTCTGCGAGGAGATCTCGCAACTGGCCTGGTAGGGCCTGGTGATGCGGCGGCGTCAGTCCCACTGCCGGTCGGCGAGGGAGGCGACCGGGGCCGGCTTGCCGATCAGCGCCAGGGCGATGAAGAAGTTGATCTGGCCGATCGCGATGGTGAGGGTGGCCAGGGCCTTCTCGTCGAAGTGCTCCGCCGCCTGCGCGTACAGCTCGTCGGATACGCGTTCCTTGCCCTGCGGGGCGGGCTGGAGGACCGCCTCCACGAGGGCGAGGGCGGCCCGCTCGGCCGGGGTGAAGTAGGGGGCGTCCTGCCAGGAGGAGACGGCCGTGATCCGCTCCTCGGTCTCGCCCGCCTTGCGCAGGAACCCGGTGTTCAGGATGGTCAGGTACGTGTTGTGGACGATCTGCGCGGCCCGCAGGTGGACCAGGCTGATCGTGGTGCGCGGCACCGAGCGGTTGCCGGTGGCCCGGAAGAGCGCGGCGCTGACGTCCCTCAGCTCGGGGACGAACCTGCCCGGGTCGGCCATCCGGGAGAGGGTGGCGGTGTCGGCGGTGTCGGCGGCGTCGGTGTTCGTGTTCGTCATGGTGTCCCTCCGGCGGTCGGGGCCGATGCTCGCTGCGTCGGCCTCACCCCACTGACCGCCGGGACGGCGGGAGTGTGACAGGTTCCGGGAAAATTCCGGGAAGAAACTTTTCGGGGCGACACGTGCGGCCGCCCGGGGGACGATGGGGAACGGAAACGACGGCCACGTCCGGCGCTCCGGCGCCGCGGCCCCCGGACCGGCGCCGCGGCCCCCGCCGGACCGGTGCCGCGGGCCCCGCGGGGGCCGGCCCCCGTGCGCCGCGATGCCGTCCCGGATCTCGGAGTGCCCCGCGCCCTTCCCCTTCTCCCCTGTGGGAGGCAGCACCATGAACCGACGTACGCGCCTGATCCTGCTCACCCCCGTGATGGCGGGCTCCCTCGCCCTGGGTCCCACCGCCCTCGCCCTGGCCGCGGCCCCCTCGGCCGTTCCCGCCGCCACGTGTTCCCTGTCGGGCGTCCTGCCGGACGGCACGGTGAACATCTCCGGGGGCGGGTTCCAGCCGGGGCCCGCCTTCCTGGAGTCGTCCACGGGCGTCGGCGCCGGCTTCAGCATGAACCCGGACGGCACCTTCAACATCGCCAAGGCGAAGGACGGCCAGTACTCGGTCCGCCAGGGCTCGACGGTCACCAAGTGCAGCGGCGGTGGCGGCGGTACGACGACGCCCACGGGCACCACCCTCAAGGCCGGCATCGTGGCCGGCTGGGACGCGGTCAAGGCCGACTGCAAGGCGACGGCCCCACCCTCGGCCAACCAGCAGTTCAGCCAGGGCTGGAACAAGGGCGCCGCCGTGGCGAAGGAGGCCTTCTGCTGACGCGGAAGCGTTCGGGAAGGCCCCGTACGACCGAGCGGGGCAGCCGGCGGAGGTGCCGGCTGCCCCGCTCGGGGGTGGTGCGGGTGCTGCGGGTTCCTAGAGGAACGAGTTGATCTCGATCGTCTCGGTACGGCCGGGGCCGACGCCGATCGCGGAGATCGGGGCGCCCGACATCTCCTCCAGGGCCTTCACGTACGCCTGCGCGTTCTTCGGCAGGTCGGAGAAGGTCTTGGCCTTGGTGATGTCCTCGGACCAGCCCGGGAGGGTTTCGTAGATCGGCTTCGCGTGGTGGAAGTCGGTCTGCGAGTAGGGGAGCTCCTCGACGCGCTTGCCGTCGATCTCGTACGCGACGCAGACCGGGATCTCCTCCCAGCCGGTCAGCACGTCGAGCTTGGTGAGGAAGAAGTCCGTCAGGCCGTTGACGCGGGTCGCGTAGCGGGCGATCGGGGCGTCGAACCAGCCGCAGCGGCGGTCACGGCCGGTGGTCACACCGCGCTCGCCACCGATGCGGCGCAGGGCCTCGCCGTCCTCGTCGAACAGCTCCGTCGGGAACGGGCCGGCGCCGACGCGGGTCGTGTAGGCCTTGAGGATGCCGATGACGCGGCTGATCTTCGTCGGGCCCACGCCGGTGCCGGTGCAGGCGCCGCCGGCGGTCGGGTTCGAGGAGGTGACGAAGGGGTACGTGCCGTGGTCGACGTCGAGCAGGGTGCCCTGGCCGCCCTCGAAGAGCACGACCTTGTCCTCGTCCAGCGCGTTGTTCAGGATCAGGGTGGTGTCGGCGACGTAGCCCTTGATCTGGTCCGCGTACTGGAGCATCTCCTCCACGATCGCGCCGGCCTCGATGGCGCGGCGGTTGTAGAGCTTCGCGAGGAGCTGGTTCTTGCCCTCCAGCGCCGCTTCGACCTTCTGCGTGAGGATCGACTCGTCGTAGAGGTCCTGGACGCGGATGCCGACGCGGTTGATCTTGTCCGCGTAGGTCGGGCCGATGCCGCGGCCGGTCGTACCGATCTTGCGCTTGCCGAGGAAGCGCTCGCCGACCTTGTCGAGGGTGACGTTGTACGGCGTGATCAGGTGCGCGTTACCGCTGATCAGCAGCTTCGAGGTGTCGATGCCGCGCTCGTTCAGGCCGCGCAGCTCGGAGAGCAGGACGGCGGGGTCGACGACGACACCGTTGCCGATGACCGGGGTGCATCCGGGGGAGAGGATGCCGGAAGGGAGAAGGTGCAGCGCGTACTTCTGGTCGCCGACGACGACCGTGTGGCCGGCGTTGTTGCCACCCTGGTAGCGCACTACATAGTCAACGGATCCACCGAGCAGGTCGGTGGCCTTTCCCTTGCCCTCGTCACCCCACTGAGCTCCGAGCAGCACAAGAGCGGGCACAGGCGTACACCTCTTCCGGATGGGGCATGTCCAAGGTCAGGGGGCGTACGACGATGTACACCGCAGGCTGAGCCGTCGGACCGGTACCCCGGAATAGACGAAGGCCCTGGCGCAATAGCGCAAGGGCCTCTTGCACAAAGATGCTACCCGAGGAAGGACCGAGGTGTCGGCTCCAGAGCCCACCATGAGCCATGCGGGCGCGCCGGTCGGCGGCCTGCTCGTGCTCGTCGACCCGGTCGCCCGCCGTCTTGACGGCGAGTCCGTGCGAATCGCGAAGGATGTGTTGTCAGCGGGGGCGGCGGCGAAAATCTGCCTCCCCGATTCGCAGGAGGAATTTGCGCGGGCCCTCGCCCGCCGGGGTCATCGGCGGCCGGTGATCGTGGGCGACGACCGGGCGCTGGTCCGGGCCGTGGGGCTGCTGCACCGCGAGCGGGGGCCGGTGGACCGGGCTCTCTCGCTGGTTCCGGTGGGGCCCGCGGGGTCGCTGGGGCTGGCCCGCTCGCTCGGCGTGCCGCTGTCGGCGGTGCTCGGGGCGCGGGCGGCGCTGGACGGGGTCCCGCGGCCGCGGGACCTGCTGGTCGACGACAGCGACGGGGTGGTGCTGGGCGGGCTGCGGATCGCCGGTCCGCCGGCGGCCCGGCGCGGCGGGCCGTACCGCTCGCTGCTGCGGACCCTGCTGGCCGGCCCGGAGGCCGCGCCGCACCGGCTGAGGGTGGAGGTGCAGGTGGACGGGGTGGTGCTCGCCGACGTGGACCAGCCCGTGGAGGACGTGGCGGTGCGGACGGGGGAGCGGGGCGGGCCGGCCGAGGTGATCGTCCGGCTCGCCGGGGCCGCGCCGCTGACGGGGCGGGCCGAGGCGGTGACGGTGTCCGGGGCGGACTTCCGCTACCGGGCCGACCACGTCCTGACCGGCCCGGTCCGCCGCCGCACCTGGACCCGCCACCCGGCGGCCTGGGCCCTCACGCTGCCGCGCTGAGCCGGGCCGCGCTGAGCCGGGTCGCTCGCGCGTGCTGAGCGGGCCCCTCCCCGGAGGGGTCCCGTCAGCGGCCCGCCAGGTCGTTCGCGGCGGCTTCGATCAGGTCCGTCACCGGGCCCGTGGGCGGCGCCACCCCAGAATCCGTGGACCAGGACGATGGCGGGCTTGTCGGACATGGCTGGCCCTCCGGCAGGGGGTGGGGGTCCGTTGCCCCGTCCACGCCAGGGAGCCCCCATGTGTCCCCCGCCACCGCGGTCACGGCAGGTCGAGCGTGGCGCGGTGGGCGCGCCAGCGGTCCATCATGCCGAGCATCTCGCCCTGCAGGAACTCGAAGAACGCCGCCGTCTCCGCGATCCGCGCGCCCGCCGGGGAGCCCTCCCCGAGGCCTGCCGCGCCCTCGCGCAGGGTCTTCTCCCACAGGGTCAGGACCTGGTCCCGACGGGTGAAGGTCTCGTACCAGAGCTCGTTGTGCAGGACGTACCGGTCGCGGCGGGAGCCCGGTTCGCGCTCCCGGCTGACCATGTTGACCTGCGTCAGGTAGGCGACGGCGCCCGATACCGCCGCCGGACTGATCTGGAGCGCCTCGCCCAGTTCCGCGGAGGTCATCGACCCCCCGTCGCTCGCGAGCAGCCGCGCGAAGACCCGCGAGGCCATGCGTTGCATGCCCGCCTCCGTCAGCTGCGCGGCGAACCGCTCCACGAAGCGGGATACCGCTTCCTCGTCCCGTACATCCATCGCATCCGCCACCCCTCAGACTTTACGTGATTCCCGAGCTTCACAATTTTGTGAAAGTAGCGTACGTTCAGAAACATGACGAAGGCAATCAGCGTCGCCGGTCTCCACAAGGCGTTCGGCCGCACCCACGCACTGGACGGACTCGACCTCGACGTCACCGCGGGCGAGGTCCACGGATTCCTCGGCCCCAACGGCGCCGGGAAGTCCACCACCATCCGGGTCCTGCTCGGCCTGCTGCGCGCCGATGCCGGGACCGTCAGCCTCCTCGGTGGCGACGCGTGGGCCGACGCGGTGGCGCTGCACCGCCGCATCGCCTACGTCCCCGGTGACGTCACCCTGTGGCGCAACCTCTCCGGGGGCGAGGTCATCGACCTCTACGGCCGGCTCCGCGGCGGCCTCGACCGGGCCCGGCGCACCGAACTGCTGGAGCGGTTCGAACTCGACCCGACCAAGAAGGGCCGTACGTACTCCAAGGGCAACCGTCAGAAGGTCGCCCTGGTCGCCGCCTTCGCTTCGGACGTCGAGCTGCTGATCCTCGACGAGCCCACCTCCGGCCTGGACCCGCTGATGGAGGAGGTCTTCCAGAGCTGCGTCGCCGAGGCCCGTGACGCCGGACGCACCATCCTCCTCAGCAGCCACATCCTCAGCGAGGTGGAGACCCTCTGCGACCGCGTCAGCATCATCCGCGCCGGCCGCACCGTGGAGACCGGCACCCTCGCCGAACTGCGCCACCTCACCCGTACGTCGATCAGGGCCGAGCTCGCCGGACCGCCGAACGGCATCGCGCACCTGCCCGGCGTGTACGACGTCGACGTGCGCGGCCTGAAGGTCAGCCTCCAGGCCGACACCGACAAGCTGGACGCCGTGCTGCGCTCGCTCACCGCCTCGGGCGTGCGGTCGCTGACCTCGACCCCGCCCACCCTCGAAGAGCTCTTCCTCCGCCACTACACGACCGCTGACGAGGCGAACGCACGATGAACCGACAACTGGCGGGCACCGGTGCGCTGCTCCGGCTGGCCCTGCGCCGCGACCGCGTGATGATGCCGGTGTGGGTGCTCGTCACCGGCCTGCTGGTGGCGAGCATGCCCGGTTCACTCGAAAAGGTGTACGGCACCGCCGCCGAACGTGCCGAGCTCGCCTCCTCGATGAACGCCAACGGCTCCATGCGCGCCCTGTACGGGCCGGTCTTCGGCGACTCCCTGGGCGCGCTGACCTCCTGGCGCATGGGCGTCTACGGCGCCGTCCTCGCCGCCGTGATGAGCCTGATCATCGTCATCCGGCACACCCGCGAGGAGGAGGAGACGGGCCGCCAGGAAATGCTCTCCGCCGCCATGGTGGGCCGCCGGGCCCCGCTGACCGCGGCGCTGCTCGCCGCCCTCGTCGCCAACGCGTGCGTGGTCCTGATCGTCGTGGGCGGACTCGCGGGGCAGGGCGGGCCCGGCGCCCTCGCGCTCGGCCTGGCCATCGGCGGCGCCGGTCTGCTGTTCGCGGGGATCGCGGCCGTCGCCGCCCAGCTCACCGAGAGCGCCCGGGCGGCCAAAGGGCTCACCTCCGCGGTCCTCGGCGCCGCCTTCGTGCTGAAGGCCGCCGGCGACGCCGGTACGCCGGCGGGCGCGTGCGCCCTGACCTGGATCTCCCCGCTCGGCTGGCTGGAGAACGCCCGCGCCTTCGCCGGCGAACGCTGGTGGGTGCTCCTCCTGCTCGTCGCCGGGGTGGCGCTCGCGACGGGGGCCGCGTACCTGCTGTCGGGCCGCCGGGACCTGGGCATGGGCTTCCTGCCCGCCCGTCCCGGACCGGCCGAGGGCCGGCTCGGTACGGCCGGGGCGCTGGCCTGGCGGCTCCAGCGCGGCAGCCTCGTCGGCTGGGGCGCGGCCTTCCTGGTCGCCGGGCTCGTCTTCGGCGGCATGGCGGACGGCGCCGCCGACGTGGTCGGCGGCAACGAGAAGACCCGTCGGATCATCGAGCGGATGGGCGGGCAGAGCGGGCTCACCGACGCCTTCCTCGCCGCGATGGCCGGACTGTTCGGCATGATCGCCGCGCTCTACGTGGTCTCCTCCGTACTGCGCCTGAGCGGCGAGGAGAGCGCGCAGCGCGCCGAACCGCTGCTCTCGAACGCCGTCGGGCGGCTGCGCTGGGCCGGTGGTCACCTCGCCGTCGCGTTCGGCGGCTCGGCCGTGATCCTGCTGCTGGCCGGGCTCGGACTGGGCATCGGGCACGGCCGGGACCTGGGTACGACCGTGGGCGCCAGCCTCGCGCAGCTCCCGGCGGTGTGGCTGCTCGGGGCCCTGGCGGCCCTGCTGTACGGCGCGCTCCCGAAGTACGCGGTCGCCGGCTGGGCCGTCGCCGGAGTCGCCCTGGCCCTCGGCTGGATCGGCCCGGCGCTCGACCTCCCGCAGTCGGTCATGAACGTCTCGCCCTTCACCCACCTGCCCAAGCTCCCCGGGCCGGAGGCCCTCGACTGGGCCCCGCTGCTGACCCTGACCGTCCTCGCGGCGGCGCTGGTCGCGGCCGGACTGGGCGCGCTGCGGCGCCGGGACCTGGTGGCGTAGCGGCGGGCGCAGACGTCGACAGGAGCCCGGGGCCATGGGCCCCGGGCTCCTGTCGTCAGAACTCCACGAGCAGTTCGCGCAGGCCCCGGATGACGTAGCCGTCCCCCCACCGCGGCTCTTCGACCAGGCGCAACGGCGGGAGCGCCGGGTCCAGCAGGGCGCCGAAGGAGGCCGCGAGCTCCAGCCGGGCCAGGGGCGCCCCCAGGCAGTAGTGGATCCCGGCGCCGAAGGTCAGGTGCGGGTTGTCGGTGCGGGAGAGGTCCAGCACGTCGGGGTTCTCGAAGCGGGCCGGATCCCGGTTCGCGGAACCGAACAGAAGTGCGATTTCGGAGCCGCGGGGGATCGGGACGTCCCCGATCAGGATGTCGTCGAGCACCCAGCGCTCGAACATCTGGAGCGGCGTGTCGTAACGCATGAGTTCATCCACAGCTGTGGACAACTTTTCGGGATCCGCGGTTTCCGGGTCCGCGCGCAGCCACGCGAGCTGCTCGGGATTGCGGAACAGGGCCCACCAGCCGTTCACCGTCGTGTTGACGGTCGCCTCGTGTCCGGCGTTCAGCAGAAGGACGCAGGTGGAGATCATCTCCTGCTCGCTGAGCCGGCCCTCCTCATCGTGGGCGGCGATCAGACCGGAGATCAAATCCGCGCCGGGCCGCTTGCGCCGCTCACCGATCAACTCCCGCAGGTACGCGCTGAACTCCACGCTCGCAGTCACCGCGCGCCGGGCCGTCTCCGGGTCCGGCCGGAGCTCGAACATCCCGCAGATGTCCGCCGACCAGGGCCGCAACAGCCCCCGGTCCGCCTCCGGGACACCCAGCAGCTCCGCGATCACCGCCACCGGCAGCGGTTCGGCGACAGCGGTCAGCAGGTCCCCGCCCCCCTCCCGGCGCAGCCCGTCCGCCAACTCCCGGGCCAGCCGCTCCACCGAGGGCGCGAGCCGTTCGACGGTGCGCGGGGTGAAGGCCTTCGCCACCAGCCGCCGCACCCGCGCGTGTGCGGGATCCTCCAGATCCAGCAGGCCGTTCCCGTTGAGCACGTGGAAGGGCTCGTGTTCCGGCGGCGGCGCCTGCCGCCCGAACTCCTCGTGGCTGAAGCGGTGCAGATAGGTCCGCCCCAGCCGCCGGTCCCGCAACAGGGCGCTCACATCGGCGTAGTGCGGCACCAGCCACTGACCGGTCGCCTGCGACCACACGGCCCGCCCCTGCTCCCGCAGCTCCCGGTAGGCGGGGTACGGATCGGCGACGAACTCGGCATCCCACGGATCAAAGCCCATCCCCGCAGACTAGCCCCGCCCCACCAAGATCCCCCGAACCCGCCCCGTCCCGGAACCAGCCCGCCAGGGCCTTCGCTAAGCCGGTGTCACCAGCCGTGTCTCGTAGGCGAACACCGCCGCCTGCGTCCGGTCCCGCAGGCCCAGTTTCACCAGGATCCGGCTCACGTGCGTCTTGATCGTGGACTCCGCGACCACCAGCCGGTCCGCTATCTCCCCGTTGGACAGTCCCTGCGCGATCAGCACCAGCACCTCCGTCTCCCGCTCCGTCAGCTCCGCCACCCCCACCGGATCGACGGTCCGCGGAGTCTGCGCCAGCTTCGAGAACTCCACGATCAGCCGCTTCGTCACCGAAGGGGCCAGCAGCGCCTCCCCGGCCGCCACCACCCGCACCCCTTCCGCCAGCTGACGGGCCGACGCGTCCTTCAACAGGAACCCCGAAGCCCCCGCCCGCAGCGCCTGGTACACGTACTCGTCGAGGTCGAAGGTCGTCAGGACCAGCACCTTCGCGTCCGCGTCGGCCGCCACGATCTGCCGGGTGGCCTCCAGGCCGTTCATCTCGGGCATCCGGATGTCCATCAGCACCACGTCCGGCCGCAGGGCCGCCACCTGCGCGATGGCCTGCCGGCCGTCGACGGCCTCGCCGACGACCTCGATGCCCTCCATCGCGTTCAGCAGGACGGAGAAGCCCTCGCGGACCATCATCTGGTCGTCGACGATCAGCACTCTGATCGTCATGCCGGGTCCTCCTCCGGCTGCGGTCGGCTGCGCACCGGTATGAACACCGCCACCTCGTACCCGCCCGAAGGGCTCTCCCCGGCCGTCATCTCGCCTTCCAGCATGGCCACCCGCTCCCGCATCCCGGTGATCCCGTGCCCGGCCCCCGGCGAAGGCGGCACGTCCCCGACGGCCGGGCCGTTGACGACCCGTATCCCCAGACCGCCCAGCACGTACGACACCTCGACCTCCGCCGCCGATCCCGGCGCGTGCCGCAGGCTGTTGCTCAGGGCCTCCTGGATGATCCGGTATGCCGACAGCTCCACTCCCTGCGGCAGTTCGCGCACCGCACCCGTGACGGTCTTCTCCACGCTCAGCCCGGCCTCCCGCACATTGGTGAGCAGCCCGTCCAGCGAGGCCAGCGTCGGCTGCGGGGTGTCGGGCGCCTCGTAGTCCGCGGACCGCACCACACCCAGCACCCGGCGCAGCTCCGTGAGGGCCGCCACCGCGTTCTCCCGGATGGTGACGAACGCCGCCTCAAGCTCCGGCGGCGGGTTCTTCACCCGGTACGGGGCCGCCTCCGCCTGGATCGCCACCACCGACATGTGGTGCGCGACCACGTCGTGCAGCTCCCGCGCGATGGTCGTCCGCTCCTCCAGCAGCGTCCGCCGGTCCCGCTCGAAGGCCGTCACCTCCAGCACGGCCGTGACCTCCTGCCTCGCCTCCCGGCGGGTGTTGCGCACCGTCACCAGCAGCAGCCCCACGGCCGAGGCGAAGGCCATCGGCGCGATGCTGCCCGCACGATCCGCGCCGAACAGGATCTGCAGGGCCGTCCCGAACAGCACGGTGATGACCCACATCCAGCCGGACACCCGGGGCTTGGTCCGCAGTCCGACGAAGACCATCACGGCGAGGTAGGCGACGAAGGTGCCCGGGGACCAGGGCCAGGTGAAGATCCGGTCCTGCAGCACCGAGAGCACGACCGTGGCCGCCAGCGCCGCCCAGAAGGCCCCCATGGGCCGTACCAGGGTCATCAGCACCGGCGCCGCGGCGACCAGTCCCGCCAGGGTGAGCGGGGCCGGCGACATGCCGACCGTCCCAGTGGTACTCGCCAGCAGGACCACGAAGAACGCCGTCACCACCACCGCCGCGTGCGGCAGATAGGCGGCCCGGTACCGTATCCGCTCCGGCAGGCGGCGGACGATCGGCCCGTCGGTCCGCATCGGGGCCAGCGGACGGTAGGCGAAGGCATCCGTGAGCATGTCGTCACGCAGGCTCTGCATCAAGCCCGAGGCCAGCCTCAGTTCGGGCGGTCGGGGAGTGGCCCCCGTGGTCGTCTGGGTCATGCTCAAACCGTAGGCCGCGTCCCCCGTGGTCCGCGTCGGCGCCGAAGGGGATTTCCGGGGGTCCCCCGCAAGTACTACGCGGCCCTCCTCAGTAGCCCGCCGGACGGACCAGACCCGTCTCGTACGCGAACACCGCGGCCTGCGTCCGGTCACGCAGACCCAGCTTCACCAGGATCCGGCTCACATGGGTCTTCACCGTCTGCTCGGCCACGGTCAGATGCCCGGCGATCTCCGCGTTGGACAGCCCCTGGGCGATCAGCGACAGCACCTCCGTCTCCCGCTCCGTCAGCTCGTCGATCCGAGCCCTGGACGGCGCCCGCGGGGCCCCCATCCGGGAGAACTCGGTGATCAGCCGCTTCGTGATGTTCGGCGACAGCAGGGCCTCGCCGGCGGCCACGACCCGCACCGCCTCTGCGAGCTGGTCCGCCGAGGCGTCCTTCAGCAGGAAGCCGGAGGCGCCCGCGCGCAGCGCCTCGTACACGTACTCGTCGAGGTCGAAGGTGGTCAGCACCAGCACCTTCACCGTCGACTCCGGCACACCGGTGATGATCGAGGTGGCCTCGATGCCGCCCATGCCGGGCATGCGGATGTCCATCAGCACCACGTCCGGCCCCAGTTCGGCGACCTTCGCCACCGCGTCGGCGCCGTCCACGGCCTGCCCGACCACCTCTATGTCGGGCTGCGCGTTCAGGAGGACGGTGAAGCCCTGCCGGACCATCATCTGGTCGTCGGCGATCATCACCTTGATCGGAGTGCTCATGCGTCCTTCTTCGTCTCGGAGGAGCCGCCCGGCGGGTCCATGGGCAGGACCGCGCTCACCTCGTATCCGCCACCGGGACGAGGCCCGGCGGCCAGCTCGCCCCCCAGCATGCCCGCCCGTTCCCGCATGCCGAGCAGCCCGTGCCCGGCACCGACCGACGGCGGGGCGGCCCGCGAGGGCGCCGAGTTCGAGACGCACAGGTGCAGTTCGCGCGGCCCGTAGGCGATCCCGACCTCGACCCGCGAACCGGGGGCGTGCCGAAGGCAGTTGCTCAGCGCCTCCTGGACGATCCGGTACGCGGTCAGCTCGACTCCCGGCGCCAGCGGCCGCCGTATCCCCGCCACCTCGGTGACGACGTCCAGCCCGGCCCCCCGCACGTTGTCCACGAGGCCGTCCAGCTCCGCGAGGGTGGGCTGCGGATGCTGCGGCGCCGCGGGATCACCGGGCTGCTCGGACCGCAGCACCCCCAGGACCCGGCGCAGCTCCGTCAGGGCCTCCAGGGCGTTCTCCCGGATCCCGGCGAGGTTCTCCTTCAACTCCTCGGACGGGTTCTCCACCAGGTGCGGGGCGACCTGGGCCTGGATGGAGATCACCGACATGTGATGGGCCACCACGTCGTGCAGCTCGCGGGCGATCCGGCTGCGTTCCTCCAGCAGGGTCCGCCGGGCCCGTTCCTCCTCGGTCAGGGTCTCCTGGACGACGAGCTGCCCCCGGGCCAGCCGCACCGCGCGCAGCGAGTACCCCAGGAGTCCCACGATGCCGAAGACCAGGCTGGACGTGAAGAAGCTGGTGGTGCTGTGCTCCGGTTTGGCGAGCAGCTCGGCCGCCGCCGAGAGGCCGACGGGGACGGTGACGACCGCGACGGTGGTCCGCGGCGGCACGCGCAGGGCGGCCAGCAGGATCAAGGGGGCGAGGGCGAAGAACCCGGCGGGCATCCAGGGCCAGGACTGGCCCTGCCCCACCTCGGAGTGGATCGTCCAGGCGATCAGGCCCGCCGCGAGCAGGCCCAGCCACCAGGCGGCGATCGGGCGTGACAGCGCCACCGCGACGGGCACCCCGGACATGAGGGCCAGCACCAGCGAGGGCCCGCCGGTGACGTGGTAGTGCGACAGCTGCTCGTTGGTGAGGAAGCAGAAGAGCACGGCCAGGTAGAGCACCACCGCGTGCGGCAGCCGGGCCAGCCACCGGGGCCTGGACATCCGAGGGAGCGGATCCCGCCGCAGGGTCAACAGCTCATCGACCACAAGGCTTTTGGCGAGGAGGGCGGTGTCCGCCCGGGGCGCGTGCTGTTCGGTCACGCGGATCAGCCTAAACACGGCCGACCTCCTCCAAGCGGGCCGTCCCGGGCACCCGGACCCGCGGTGCCGCCGAGATCACGGCCGTGCGCGGGGTGCGGGCGGCCCGGGGCTGCTCGTGGACGCGGAAGGCGGACCAGCAGACGGTCAGGGCGGCCGCGAACACCGGCAGCCACAGCAGCCGCGCGACGATCCAGCCGGCCGAGCCGGGCGCGGTGTGCAGCCCGGGCAGTTCGGTGGAGAACAGCAGACCGACAGCGGTCACGGACATCATCGCGGTCTGGTGCCACAGGAAGACGGTCATCGCGGACAGGTTCAGCAGTGCCACCTTCGCCCAGGTCCGGGGCCGTTCCATGACCCGGGCCAGCGGTCCGCGCACCAGCAGGGCCAGCCCGCACTGGGCCAGGCCGAAGGCGACGGCGGCCAGGGTCGGCGGGTTCAGGTTCGACACGGCAGCCCCCGGGACCCCCACCATGGAGGCCGGGTACCCGCCCCAGAGGATCAGCGCGGCGGTGGCGGCCGCACCCCCGGCCAGCAGGAACAGCGACTGCCGGCGCCGGGAGAACGCGCCCCGGGACCAGGCCGCGCCCAGGGTGAAGGGGACGAGCCAGCCCGCGGCGACATTGACCCAGCCGATCCACTCCGGGCCGCCGAGGCCGAACCGCCACACGTCCACCCCGGCCACCACGGCCAGCGGCCACAGCGGACTGATCCGGGCGACGAGCGGGGTCGCCGCGGTGAGCGCCGCGAACACCAGCAGGAACCACAGGGGCGACCACACCAGCTTGAGCAGCGTGCGCACGGTCTCCGGCTCGGCGCCGCCCACCAGCAGCCCTCCCGCCACGACGGCCCACAGCGTCAGCACCGCGGCCACCGGCCGGAACAGCCGCCCGAGGCGCTGCCCGACCCAGGCGCCGTACGAGACCCCGCGGGCCCTCGCCGCGGCGTGGCCCTGGTCGGCGACATGGCCGCCGACCAGGAAGAACACGGCCAGGGTCTGGAACACCCAGGACACCGGGGCCAGCCAGGGCATGGCGGCCAGCGGGCTCGCCCCGTGCAGGCTGCCGTCGGTGACGGTCAGGGCGGTGACCAGCCAGTGGCCCAGCACCACCCCGAGGATCGCGAAGGCCCGCAGGGCGTCCACGGACCGGTCCCGGTGGGCCGGGGTCGCGCTGTCGACGCGGTCCGCGAGGGCGGACCAGCGGGTGCGGAGCTCACGCATGCGAGGCCTCCCGGCGGACGGAGGGGACGGCGGGGCCGGGGCCGGTGAGGTCATCGGAGCCGGAGCCGGAGCCGGAGCCGGTCGCGCCGATGACGATGCGGGCCAGGCTCTCCAGGGACTCCGTGCCGGGCCTGAGGTAGTCGCTGTGTCCGGCGGAGCCCGCGGCGAAGCGCCGGGCACCGAAGGCGGGATCCACCGGGTCGGTACCGAAGCCGAGACCCGCGAAGCGGACATGGGGCACCCCGCTGATCCAGTCCTCGCTGCCCCGGCCGGCCCACACCCGGGCCCCGGTCGGCATCCGGCCGGCGGACGGGATCCCCGTGCCGGGACTCCCGTAGAGGACGACATCGCTCACGCGGGGTCCCGTCCGCGTCCGGGCGCAGACCACCGAGCCGTACGAGTGGCACAGCAGCGAGATCCGGGCGTCGGCGCCGGTCATCTCCCCCAACCGGTCCAGGAACGGCCCCAGCTCGGCGGCGGCCTCCTCGGCGCGGGCGGCCGTCAGGACCGTGGTGCTGACCGTCCCCGGGGTGTCGTACCCCAGCCACGCGATCACCGCGGAGCGCGGATGCTCCCGCTGGAGCCGCTGCTGGAGTGAGCGCGCACCGTCACGGAAGCGCTGATAGGTGTCCAGCGTCGTGTCCGAGCCGGGCACCAGGACGGCGATCCGGTCGGCGGTGCCCAGATCGCCCAGCACCTCTATGGCGCGCCCCTTGCCTCTGCCGTCGAAGGTCAGGAACTGCGCTCCGCCCGCCTGCCCCGGGGCGGCGGCAGCCATCGTCCGCAGCTTCTCGGCGCGGCCGGTCCGCCCCGCGTCCCCGGCCATGCGCGAGGCCTCTCCCATCACGGCGAGGTTCGCCGCGTACCGGCTCTGCGCCGTCGCGGACGCGGCGAAGGCCGCCGGGGCGGGCGCGGGAACCTTCGGCGAGGCGGCCGCGGACACGGGGACCACGACGGCCGTGGCGACGAGGCCGGCCAGCAGAGTGCGGCGGATGCGGCTGCCCATGGTCATGGCGTGTCCTTCTTCCCTGACTTCACCCGGAAGAGCGGGCAATCACCCGCTCTCCCAACGAAGTTAGGAATCAGCGCCCCTGGTCGGCGTCCCGCTCCGGAGCGGCCTTTCCACGTAGCTCTCAGGTATGACGGGCACTACCTCAGAGCCAGCCCGGCGACCTCCCCCCCACCAGCGGCCGACCCCGGTCGGCCCCCAAGGGCCCTTGTCCACCGCTGCGTTAGGGTCCGTCCAATGAACGAGAACGACTGGAAACAGGACCGCATCGGCAGCGCGCACCGGGGCGAGAACCCCACCGTCCTGCGCCGCCTCGACTCGGGGTTCGCGGCCATCGGGGACCGGCAGTTCCTGCCCGGCTACTCGGTCCTGCTGACCGACGACCCGGCCGTGACCCGGCTTTCCGAGCTGTCCCGGTCCCGCCGCATCGCCTACCTCACCGACCTGGAGCGCCTCGCCGAGGCCGTCGAACGCGCCTGCGCCCGCCTCGACCCGGCCTTCCGCCGCGTGAACATCGAGATCCTGGGCAACACCGATCCCTACCTCCACGCCCACATCTGGCCCCGCTACGACTGGGAGCCCGCCGACCTGGTCCGGATGCCGGTCTGGCTCTACGAGGACGAGGAGTGCTGGCGCGGCGAGCGCCACGCCCTGGCGCCCCGCCACGACGGGCTGCGCACCGCCATCGCCGAGGAGCTGGAAGCCCTCCTCGGGTAGCGGTGCCCCTCCCTCTGCAGAGCTACGCCGGAGTCACGCCGGAGCTATGCCGCCGACGTCGCCACGCGCACCCCGAAGCCGATCAGCACGACCCCCGTCACCCGGTCCATCGCCCGGCGGACACGCGGGCGCGTGAAGAACCGCCGGGCGTGCGACAGGACGTAGACGTACGCGCTCAGCCAGAGCAGCGTCAGCAGCACGTGCACCAGGACGAGGAGCGCCATCCCCGCCGCAGGGCGCAGGCCCTGCGGCGCGAGGGTGGGCAGCAGCCCGGTGTAGAACACGGCGATCTTGGGATTGAGCGCGTTGGAGACCAGACCGGTCCGCCAGGCGCTCCCGCTCCCGCCGTCGCTCCCGGCCCCGTCGGGGTCCCCCTCCGGCCCGCCCCCCGGGCGGCGCAGGGACTGGACGCCGAGGAAGCACAGGTACGCCGCGCCCGCGAGCTTGACCACCAGGTAGACCTCGGCCGACGCGGCGAGCAGCGCGGCGAGACCGGCCACGGTCAGGGCGCCCCAGAGCAGCAGCCCGGCGGCGATCCCACCGACGGTGCGCAGCCCGTCGGCCCGCCCCCGGGAGACGGCCCGCCGGGTGACGATGGCCATGTCGGGGCCGGGGACAAGGGTGAGCAGGGCCAAGACGCCGGTAGCCGCGGCGAGTTGCGTGAGCACAGGGCTCAGTCTGCCACCAGTGGTTCGACGTAAACGGCCCTCCAGCGGGGCGCAGGGTCCTGTCCAGGGCTGGTCCAGTACTCCCGCGCGCCGACGATCTCCCCGTCGCGCACGGTCCACAGGGAAACGGCCCGGTAGACGACGTGCTCCTCAGGTATCTCCACCTCGGTGACGACGAGGTCCCCGTCCGCGAGGATGCGCAGCACCTCGACCGCCCCGAGGGGCCTCTCGTCGTCCTCGGACTCCTCCCCCTCGTCGCGGAGCACGGCGACGAAGTTGGCCCTGCCGACGATCCGCTCGCCGCTGACCGGCCACTCGATGACCGCGTCCTCGGCGACGAGCGCGGCCACACCGTCCCAGTCGCGTGCCTCGATCCGCTCCCACAGATGTGCCACTACCTTCAACGGCTCCATGTGCCGCAGTCTGCGATGGGCTCCTCGTACGCAACAAGCTTTGCTTGCAGGCTTATTGACTTCGACACAATCGGCCGCCGACTACTCCCGGTGATACGTGAGAGGGGGGTTCGATCCCCCGTCCAGCTCGCGCCGCAGGGTGCCGTCGGGCAGCAGGCGCAGTCGGCTCCAGCCGCCGGGAGTGCAGGTGGGAGCGGGGCCGGAGGTGACGGTGGAGGCGTCGAGCTCCACCGGGTCGGGGGCGCCGCGCAGGGTGGCCCGCCAGGAGCAGGAGTAGCCGGGGTCGTCCACGCGCAGGGTCATGACGGGCTCGCCGACCGCGCCGGGGGTGAGGTCCAGGCGCCAGGTCGCGCTGCCGGAGGCGGCCCGCCAGGTGCCTACGTAGGACTGGGGGAGGCGGGCGGCCGGGCCGCCGCCCGAGGAGGTTCCGGTTCCGGGGGCCTTGGGGTCCGTGGGGCCCGCCCCGGTGGGGGCGGACGGCGCGGAGGCGGTGACCGCCGGGCCCGGAGGGAGAGGTTCCGGGGTACTGCTCATCACCGCGTACACCGTGCCGCCCGCCGCCGCCGCGACCACGACTGCGACGGCCACCAGGAAGGCGGTCGACGCCACGGGGGGCCGGGGCGCCGGTACGGCGGGCGGCGGCCCGTACGGGTACGACGCGGGCGGAGCCGGGGGGAGGGGCGGGGGCGGGGGCGCCACGGCGGTGGGGGCCGGGGGGAGGGTGTGCCGCGGACCGGGGTCCTCGCGGTCGAGGAGCTGTACGGCGTGCCGTCCGAGCCGGTCCACGAGCGGCGCCGGAAGCCATGGTTCCAGGGCGCGCCCGTCCGCCACCGTCCAGCCCGCCCCGACCCGGTCCAGGACCGCCGCCGGATCGGGCCGCGCCGCGGGGTCCTTGCGCAGGCAGTCCGCGACCAGCTCCCGCAGTTCGGCCGGTACGCCGTCCAGCTCGGGTTCCGCTTCGACGATGCGCAGCAGCAGCCCCGCGGCCCCGCCCGGCTGTTCCGCGTCGCCGAAGGGCTGCCGCCCGGTGGCCGCGTAGGCCAGCACCGCGCCGAGGCAGAAGACGTCGCAGGCCGGGGTGACCGCCTCGCCGCGGACCTGCTCGGGGGCCATGAACCCGGGTGAGCCGACCAGTTCCCCCGGCCGGGTCAGACCGCTGTCGGGGGTGTCGAGCGGCCGGGCGATGCCGAAGTCGATGACGCGGGGTCCGTCGAGGGTGAGCAGGACGTTGGACGGTTTCAGGTCGCGGTGGATGAGGCCCGCGCGGTGGATGTCCTGGAGGGCGTACGCGAGTCCGGCGGCCAGGATTCGCACGGTACGGGTGGGGAGGGGGCCGAAGTCGTGCGCGACGGTCTGCCGCAGGCTCGGCCCGGCGACGTACCCGGTGGCGAACCAGGGGACTTCGGCCTCGGTGTCGGCGTCGAGGACGGGAGCGGTCCAGGCGCCGCCGACCCGGCGGGCGGCCGCGACCTCCTGGCGGAACCGGGCGCGGAACTCCTCGCGGAGGGCGAGACCGGGGTGGACGAGCTTCACCGCGACGGTGCGGCCGCGGTCGGACCGGGCGAGGTAGACCTGGCCCATGCCGCCGGAGCCGAGGCGGGACAGGACGCGGTACGGGCCGACGTGCTGGGGGTCGGCGGGGTGCAGCGGTTCCATCGGCGGGTGGTCCTTCCCCCGGGGGCGGGCCGACGGGCCGAGCGTAGTTCGCTCCGCGGGGGGAGGGGGAGTGTCGGGCCGGTCCGGACCCCGGGCCGGGGGCGTTCCGGTGCGGCGCCGTTGCCGGGGCTCCGCCCCGGAGCCCCGCGCCTCAAACGCCGGCGGGGCTGGATTTTGGCGCGCCGGGAGGGGGTGCGGCTCAAGGATGCAGGGGCTCCGCCCCCGGACCCCCGCGCCTCAAGCGCCGGCGGGGCTGGAGTCGGTGCCGGTGGGGCTGGATTCCGGTTCGGCGGGGCCGGGTTCGGTGAGGGTGGTCAAGGCTGCCGAGAGGCGTTGCAGGGTGCGGGTCGTTTCCGCGAAGGCCTCGTCGCCCAGTTCCGCCGCCAGGCGGGTGGCCAGGTCGGCGTGGCCCGGGTCGATGCGGGCGATCGCGGCCCGCCCCTCCTCCGTCGGACGCAGCAGCTTCGCGCGCCGGTGGGCCGGGTTCGGGGCGTACGCGGCGAGGCCCTTGGCCACCAGCAGGTCCGCCACCCGCTGCACGCTCTGCCGGGTGATCCCCATGGCCCGCGCGATGCCCGCCACCGGCAGCGGCTCGTGCAGCACCGCCCCCAGGACCTGCCACCAGGCCGCCGTCAGCCCGGCCGGGCGGGCCAGCTCCTCCGACAGCGCGAGGAACTGCCCGTTGAGGTGGAAGACGCCGAGCGCCGTCCCGCTCAGCAGGTCCTGCCGCTCCCGCAGCGAAAGCGGACGCACCGGCTCAGGCATCTCCGGCCTCCGCCGCGGCCATCAGCACCGGGTACGCGCTCGCGTCGGAGTCGTGGAACAGCCGGTACCAGGCGTCCAGTACCTCCGGCCGGTAGACGCCGAGCCGCGCGAAGACCTCGCGGGCGAAGGCCGCCGGTTCGGTCGGGCCCGCCGTGATCAGGTCGCCGTCGGTGACCGCGTCGGCCTCCACGTAGTGCGCGGCGCCCCCGTACCCCGGCTGCTGCGCCAGGTAGAAGGAGACCGCGCCGGTGTGGGCGCGGCCGTCCAGGAGGCCCTCGCGGGCGAGGCCCGCCGTGGCCCCGCAGATCGCCGCGACCGGGACCCCTGCCGCCAGGAACGCGCGGGCCTTCGCGGCGAACGGGGCCAGCTCGTCGCCCGTGTCCCAGAGCGAGGCGCCGGTCAGGATCAGCAGGGAGGAGTCCTCGGGACGCAGGTCCGCGAGGGCCAGGTCGGGCTGGATCCGGAGCCCGCCCATCGTCGTGACCGTCCGCCCGGCGACGAGGCCGACCGTACGGATGGTGTGGCCGCGCTGGGTGAGGTGCGCGGTGGTGTGGCCGGTCTCCCAGTCCGCGTAGGTGTCGTAGACCGCGAGGTGGACGGGCTTGGGCTCGTGCCGGGGCCCGCTCGGGGTTCCGCTCATGGTGCTCGCCTCCGGATCGCAGGGGGTGGGTCTCTGACGAGAGGTCTATGACAAGATGCTGTCGTTTTGGGAGTGTGCTGTCAATGGCCCGCCCTCGGCAGACAGACTGCCGAGGGCGGGTGCCCACCCCCATACAGTCCGCCGATATCCCTTCCGACCTGCGCACTTCTAGCGTGACGACATGACCCCTCATGTCACCGGTGCGGCCGTCAAGGCCGCCGACCGCGCTCACGTCTTCCACTCGTGGTCCGCCCAGGCCCTGATCGACCCGCTGGCCGTCGCCGGGGCCGAGGGCTCGTACTTCTGGGACTACGACGGGAACCGCTTCCTCGACTTCTCCTCCCAGCTGGTCAACACCAACATCGGTCACCAGCACCCCAAGGTGGTCGCCGCGATCCAGGAGCAGGCCGCTCGGCTCTGCACCCTCGCGCCCGGTTTCGCCGTGGACGTCCGCTCCGAGGCCGCACGCCTCATCGCCGAGCGCACCCCCGGGGACCTGGACAAGATCTTCTTCACCAACGGCGGCGCCGAGGCCGTGGAGAACGCCGTACGGATGGCCCGGCTGCACACCGGCCGCCAGAAGGTGCTCTCCACGTACCGGTCGTACCACGGCGCCACCGCCGCCGCGATCAACCTGACCGGCGACCCGCGCCGCTGGCCCTCCGACACGGCCGCCGCCGGGGTCGTGCACTTCTGGGGCCCGTTCCTCTACCGCTCGCCCTTCCACGCCACGACCGAGGCCGAGGAGTGCGAGCGCGCCCTCGCCCACCTCGCCGACACCATCGCCTTCGAGGGTCCGGCGACCATCGCCGCGATCATCCTGGAGTCGGTGCCGGGCACCGCCGGGATCATGACCCCGCCGGCCGGGTACCTCGCCGGGGTGCGCGAGCTGTGCGACCGCCACGGCATCGTCTTCATCCTCGACGAGGTCATGTCGGGCTTCGGCCGCACCGGCAAGTGGTTCGCCGCCGAGCACTGGGACGTCACGCCGGACCTGATCACCTTCGCCAAGGGCGTGAACAGCGGATACGTGCCGCTGGGCGGTGTGGCCATCTCCGCCGCCATCGCCGAGACCTTCGCCACCCGCCCCTACCCGGGCGGACTGACCTACTCCGGTCACCCGCTGGCCTGCGCCGCCGCCGTCGCGACGATCAACGCGATGGAGGAGGAGGGAATCGTCGACAACGCCGCCCGCATCGGCGCCGAGGTGATCGCCCCGGGTCTGGCCGCGATCGCCGAGCGGCACCCGTCCGTCGGCGAGGTGCGCGGACTCGGCACCTTCTGGGCGCTGGAACTCGTACGGGACAAGGAGACGCGCGAGCCGCTCGTCCCGTACAACGCGGCCGGTGCCGCGAACGCGCCGATGGCCGAATTCGCGGCGGCCTGCAAGGCCTCCGGGCTGTGGCCGTTCGTCAACATGAACAGGACGCACGTCGTCCCGCCCTGCACGGTCACGGAAACCGAGGCCAAGGAGGGTCTGGCCCTCCTCGACGAGGCCCTGTCGGTCGCCGACCGGCACACCGCCGGCGCGTAGCCGGAAGGGATCCGGACGCACGGTCGTCCGGATAACGGGCGTTACGTCCGCATACCGGCCGCAGAACCGCTCGGTTTCAGCCGCGCTGCCTGGCCTAAGGTGTCCGAAGATCTATGGAGGAGACGGACCCCTATGCCAGGCAGCGGAAGCGGAGCTGTCACCCGCAACACCCTTCGGCAGCAGATCGCGGACGCGCTGCGCGACGAGGTGCTCGCGGGTCGTCTGCCGCCGGGGACCGAGTTCACGGTCAAGCAGATCGCCGAGCAGTACGAGGTCTCCGCGACCCCCGTGCGCGAAGCGCTGGTCGACCTCTCGGCCCAGGGGCTGCTGGAGTCGGTGCAGCACCGCGGGTTCCGGGTGCGGACCTACACCGTCGACGACTTCCGGGGCATGATCGAAGCCCGCACGCTGATCCTCGACGGCATCTTCCGCTGCCTCGTCGAACGCGGCGTCGCGCCCGGAGCGGCCGAGATGCTGGTGTCGGTGCGCCGTCGCGGGGAGGAGGCGCAGCGGGCCGCCCGGAGCGGTTCGCTCGAAGTGCTCATCGGCTACGACCTGCGGTTCTGGCGGGAGCTCAGCGGGCTGGTCGGCAACCCCTACATCTCCGAGTTCCTGCACCGGATCCGGATCCAGTGCTGGGTCTTCTCCGTACCGCACCTCCAGGGGTCGCCGGAGCTGCGGACCGCGCTGTGGGACGGGCACAACGAGCTGGTCGACGCCGTGACACTGGCCGACGCCGACGAGGTGCGGCGGCTGGTGCGCGCGTACAACCAGCACGGTCTGGACTGGGCCGCCCGGCTCTGAGGGGCCCCGCGGCCACCCCGGTTCCGCCCGCCCGTCGCCCCGGGTTCTGCGCACCCCTTCGCGGAGCGTGTCCGGAGCACTACTCTGGCCGGATCGGCGGCAACGACTGATCGGAGCCCGCGTGGCCTGTGACCTGTGGCTGGTCCCCCTTGTCGACGTGCTGTGCCACAGCCCCGACAACCCCTTCGCGGAAGAGATCGCCTCGTACGACAAGGCGCTGGGCGAGGCGGGTCTGCCGTCGGTGCCCGTGTTCGCCTACATGCCGGGCCTGAGCGGGGACGTGGCCCCGGTGGCCGGTTTCGACTACGACGCCCTGCACTTCCTGCGGCGGGCGTACCTGCTGCAGATCTGCGGGCTGCCGGTGACCCCGGTGGACGAGCTGGGCGGGGACTACGAGCAGCTGCTGGAGATGTTCGAGTCCACGGCGCAGCAGTCCCACCTGGTGTGGCACTACGACCACGCCGGGGCGTACGTCCCGGTGGACTTCCCGGCTCCGCTGGCCAACGAGGAGCTGCTGGCGGGGGGCGGCCCGCTGGGATCGGCGCAGGGGCTGCTGCGCGAGCTGGCCTTCGTGGCGCCCGCGATCGGGATAGACCCGGGGAACCCGCCGGCCGCGCCGGCGCCGCCCGGCGGGCCGACCTCGCTGGAGGAACCGGCGGGGCCGATCCCGTACGACGCGAGCCCCTTCGCGCGGGAGCGGCACGTGTGGCTCGGGCTGCACGCGGCGGCGACGCGGAGCCTCGGACAGGGATCGATGATCATCTTCAGTTGAGCGGCCCCGCCGCCCGCGACCGGGGCCCCCTGCCTCAGCGCGGCTGCTCCGGCGGCCGCTGGCGCGGCATGTTCGGGCGGGTGCCCGGAGGGAGGGGGAACCGGGCCGGGGGCACGTACGCGTCCGGGCGGGCGGGGGCCCCGCCCAGGGACTGCATCACCAGCGGCGCCGGACCCGCCCGGAACTCCACCATCCAGTCGGCCGTCTCGGAACGCACCAGCTCCGTGATGTCCTCCGAGAAGCGGCGCAGCACCGTCAGGCACCGCTCCGCGGCCTCTCCGGCGGTGCCCTCCGTCGGGCCGAGCACCTCGCGCACGTTCTCCGACGCCCAGTCGAACTGCAGGGTCTGGAGGCGGCGCTGCACGGCCTGGGCGGTCGCCACGTCCCGCATCCAGCCCGAGGTCAGCCCGAAGAACCGGTCGCAGGCCAGGCACGCGGCGGCGAGCAGCAGCGACAGGTACCCGTACGAGGCCGCGCCCGGCGCCGAGCCGGTCAGCTCCAGCAGGGGCATCGCGGCCCCCGTGACGGCGCCCAGGGCCGCGCCGGCCCGCAGCGTCCGCGCGCCCCGGCGCTTCCAGGCCCGGTCGGAGAGGTACCACTCGGCGGTGCGCAGCGCGTCGGCCTCCACCCGGCGGTAGAGCTCGTCGAGCCGCTCGGCGGGTTCGCCCCAGTCCCCGAGCGGGAACGGCCGGCCGGTCAGGTCGCCGTCGCCGTCCTCTGCGGGATCCCGGGGTGGCCCCTCGGGCTGCATCTCCGGCTGACTCACCCGGCACTCCCTCTGCCTGCGCTGACGTCTCTGTGGTGCGCGTGTGCGCAATGATGCGCATGCTCTTCCTACCTTCGAATGACGCGCGATGGACAACGAATCCCGGGTTTTCCGCCCACAAGGAGGGCGCCATCAGGTACGCGCACGCCCCGACTCTCACTCGAAAGAGTTGGTCCTCCCGGCGTAGGGCGCGGTGCCCGGGGAGCACGTAGGCTCGGATTGACCGAGCGTTCCCGAAGGTCGTCGCGACGACGTATGGAGTGAGCACCTGTGATTCCCGGTGGTGGCCAGCCCAACATGCAGCAGCTGCTCCAGCAGGCCCAGAAGATGCAGCAGGACCTAGCCGCTGCGCAGGAGGAGCTGGCGCTGGCCGAGGTCGAGGGCCAGGCCGGAGGCGGTCTGGTCAAGGCCACCGTCACCGGTTCCGGTGAACTGCGGGCGCTGGTGATCGACCCGAAGGCCGTGGACCCGGAGGACACCGAGACCCTCGCCGACCTGGTGGTCGCGGCGGTCCAGGCGGCCAACGAGAACGCGCAGGCGCTCCAGCAGCAGAAGCTCGGCCCGCTGGCCCAGGGCCTGGGCGGCGGCAGCGGGATCCCCGGCCTCCCGTTCTGACCCCGCTCCACAGACACCTCCACAGACACACAGAGAAGACCAGAGAAAGAAGGCAGTCCGTTGTACGAAGGCGTGGTCCAGGACCTGATCGACGAACTGGGCAGGCTGCCCGGCGTCGGGCCCAAGAGCGCGCAGCGGATCGCCTTCCACATCCTGCAGGCCGAGCCCACCGACGTCCGCCGTCTCGCGCACGCGCTGCTGGAGGTCAAGGCCAAGGTCCGGTTCTGCGCGGTGTGCGGGAACGTGGCGCAGGAGGAGCGCTGCGGCATCTGCCGTGACCCGCGCCGCGACACGACGGTCATCTGCGTGGTCGAGGAGCCGAAGGACGTCGTCGCGATCGAGCGCACCCGCGAGTTCCGGGGCAAGTACCACGTCCTCGGTGGCGCGATCAGCCCGATCGAGGGCGTCGGCCCGGACGACCTGCGCATCCGCGAGCTGCTGGCGCGCCTCGCGGACGGGACGGTCACCGAGCTGATCCTGGCGACCGACCCGAACCTGGAGGGCGAGGCGACCGCCACCTACCTCGCCCGCATGATCAAGCCCATGGGCCTCAAGGTCACCCGCCTGGCCAGCGGGCTCCCCGTCGGGGGAGATCTGGAGTACGCGGACGAGGTCACGCTGGGGCGGGCCTTTGAAGGAAGGCGACTTCTCGATGTCTGACGCAACGCTGCACGCCCTGGGACAGGATCCGGACGACTTCGCGGCCTCGATCGCGGACCAGATCGAATCCTTCATCGTCGCGGTCACCGAGGTGGCCAAGGGCGAGGACCCGGACAGCGCCGTTCCCTTCCTCCTCCTGGAGGTGTCCCAGCTGCTGCTGGCGGGCGGCCGGCTGGGCGCGTACCAGGACGTCCTGCCCGAAGAGCGCTACGAGCCCGACCTGGGCCCGGAGCCGGACGTGGACGACCTGCGCGAGCGCTTCGCGCTCATGCTGGAGCCGGTCGACGTCTACTCCGAGGTCTTCGACCCGTACGAGCCGCGCAAGGCCCCGGTCGCGCACCGGATCTCCGACGACCTGGCCGACGTGGTCGCCGACCTGCGCCACGGCCTCATCCACCACCAGGCCGGCCGGATCACCGAGGCGCTGTGGTGGTGGCAGTTCTCGTACTTCACCAACTGGGGTCCGACGGCCTCGGCCACCCTGCGCGCCCTCCAGTCGCTGATCGCGCACGTCCGCCTGGACCAGCCGCTGGCCGCCCTCGACGGCCTCGACACGGACGAGGACCTGACCGAGGAGGAGCTCGCGGAGCAGGCCGGGCTGGTCATGGCCGAGGAACTGGGGCGACTCGGCCACAAGTGACGGCAACCGGAGCGCTGATCTTTTCGTCTCATGATGTGGTACGGGGCGGTCGGATCCCGGCCGCTCGTTAGACTGCACCAGCAATGAGACGGACCGAGCGAGGAGCGCACGTGGGCCTTGTCGTGCAGAAGTACGGAGGCTCCTCCGTAGCCGATGCCGAGGGCATCAAGCGCGTCGCCAAGCGGATCGTGGATGCCAAGAAGAACGGCCACCAGGTGGTCGTCGTGGTTTCCGCGATGGGCGACACGACGGACGAGCTGATCGATCTCGCCGAGCAGGTATCTCCGATGCCTGCGGGGCGCGAATTCGACATGCTGCTGACCGCCGGAGAGCGGATCTCCATGGCCCTGCTGGCCATGGCGATCAAAAACCTGGGCCACGAGGCCCAGTCGTTCACCGGCAGCCAGGCAGGCGTGATCACCGACTCGGTCCACAACAAAGCGCGCATCATCGATGTGACGCCGGGCCGGATCCGCACCGCGCTGGACGAGGGCAACATCGCCATCGTTGCCGGTTTCCAGGGTGTGTCCGCGGACTCCAAGGACATCACCACCCTCGGCCGGGGCGGCTCGGACACCACCGCCGTGGCGCTCGCCGCGGCGCTGGACGCCGAGGTCTGTGAGATCTACACCGATGTCGACGGCGTCTTCACCGCGGACCCCCGCGTCGTGAAGAAGGCCCGGAAGATCGACTGGATCGCCTCCGAGGACATGCTGGAGCTCGCGGCCTCCGGCTCCAAGGTGCTGCTGCACCGCTGCGTCGAGTACGCCCGCCGCTACAACATCCCGATCCACGTCCGCTCGTCCTTCTCGGGACTGCCGGGCACCTGGGTCAGCAACGAGAATCCGCAAGGGGACGCGCAGGTGGAGCACGCCATCATCTCCGGAGTCGCTCACGACGTCTCCGAAGCCAAGATCACGGTCGTCGGCGTCCCGGACAAGCCGGGCGAGGCCGCGGCGATCTTCCGCGCCATCGCGGACGCCGAGATCAACATCGACATGATCGTCCAGAACGTGTCGGCGGCCTCCACCGGTCTGACCGACATCTCCTTCACCCTCCCCAAGACCGAGGGCCACAAGGCCATCGACGCCCTGGAGAAGGCGAAGGGCCAGATCGGCTTCGACTCGCTGCGCTACGACGACCAGATCGGCAAGATCTCCCTGGTCGGCGCGGGCATGAAGACGAACCCGGGCGTCACCGCCTCCTTCTTCCAGGCGCTGTCCGACGCGGGCGTGAACATCGAGCTGATCTCCACCTCCGAGATCCGCATCTCGGTCGTCACCCGCCAGGACGACGTCAACGACGCCGTCCGCGCGGTGCACACGGCCTTCGGCCTGGACTCCGACAGCGACGAGGCCGTCGTCTACGGAGGCACCGGACGATGACGGCGCCCCGGTCCTCCGGCCCGGCGCTCGCCGTGGTCGGGGCGACCGGAGCGGTCGGTTCGGTCCTGCTCCAGATCCTGTCCCAGCGGGCGGACGTCTGGGGCGACATCCGCCTGATCGCCTCCCCGCGCTCGGCCGGCCGCGTGCTGGCCGTCCGCGGGGAGGAGACCGAGGTGATCGCCCTCACCGAGGACGCCTTCGACGGCTTCGGCAAGGGCGACATCGTGCTCTTCCTGACCCCGGCCGAGGTGTCGGCGCGCTGGGCCCCCGTGGTGACCGCGCGCGGTGCCGTCGTGGTGGACCAGTCCGCCGCCTTCCGGGAAGACCCCGAGGTACCCCTGGTGGTGCCCGAGGTGAACGGCCACGCCGTACGGATCCGGCCGCGCGGCATCGTCGCGGGCCCGGACTGCGTGACGGCCGCCATGATCGCCACCCTGGGCGCCCTGCACGCCGAGTACGGGCTGGCCGACCTGGCCGTCTCCTCGTACCAGGCCGCCAGCGCGGCCGGCCGGGCCGGTTCCGAGGCGCTGCGCCGCCAGCTGTCGCTGGTCGCCGGGAGCACCCTGGGGGAGCAGACCGGGGACGTGCGCCGGGCCGTGGGCGAGGACACCGGCCCCTTCGCGGCTCCGCTCGCGCTGAACGTCGTGCCCTGGTCCGGGGAGCTGCGCGAGGGCGGCTGGTCCTCGCACGAGCTGGCCGTACGGGCGGAGACCCGGCGGATCCTGGGGCTGGAGTCGCTGCCGATCGCGGTGACCTGCGTACAGGTTCCCGTGGTGACCGGGCATTCCCTGACGGTGCGGGCCCGCTTCGAGCGGGAGGTGGACGCGGGGCACGCCCGGGAGATCCTGGAGGCGGCGCCCGGAGTGGTGCTCGTCGACGATCCCGAGGCGGGGGAGTTCCCCACGCCCGCCGACGCCGCCGGTACGGATCCGGCCTGGGTGGGGCGGGTACGGGGCTCGCTCGACGACTCCCGCTCCCTGGAGTTCTTCGTGTGCGCCGACAATCTGCGCAAGGGCGCGGCGCTGAATGCCACCCAGATCTCGGAACTGATCGCGGGTGAATTCGCGTAATTCGCTTTGTAGGATCGGTACCGATCCCTTGATCAAGGTGATGTCCCGACTGCCGTCTGGATAAATGGGGCAATCGGGAAGAGCGGGTACGCATGAAGGCAATGGGGAAATTGCTGGTTACTCTGCCGCACGCGTACAACCCTGACGGGGGGACGCGCGTCCAACCGGCGTGGCAGAGGCACTCTTGGAATACGCCGTCGTACCGGTGCGCCCGGGGATCGTTCCCCCGCGCCGCCGCTCCCTCGCGGCAGGCGGCTCCGGCGGCTTCCCCGTGATCGTCCCCGTCCCGCCGGCGAGCGTTCCGGCCGTGCAGCCCGTCCTGGCGCCCCTCGGCGGCCGCGTACCCGCGCCCCGCGGCGGCGTGGCCGCGGAACAGGCCGGGGGACCGGCCGACGCGCCGGACACCGAGTCGGCCGAAGCCGTTCCCGAAGCCGTTCCCGCCACCGTTCCCGAAGCCGTTGCCGCAGCCGGGACGCCGTCCGGGACGGCCGTCGACGGCGCCCCGGTCGTGGCCGGGACCACGGTCGACCACCTCACCGAGACCTACCAGGCCCACTACCGGTCCCTCCTGGGCCTGGCTGCCCTGCTCCTCGACGACACGGCCTCCTGCGAGGACGTGGTCCAGGAGGCCTTCATCCGCGTCCACTCGGCCCGCAACCGGGTGCGTGACCGCGACAAGACACTGGCCTATCTCCGCCAGACCGTCGTGAACCTCTCGCGTTCCGCGCTGCGCCGCCGCATCCTCGGTCTCAAGCTGCTGTCCAAGCCGATGCCGGACATGGCCAGCGCGGAGGAAGGGGCCTACGACCAGCTGGAGCGGGACGACCTGATCAAGGCGATGCGCGGGCTCCAGCGCCGCCAGCGCGAGGTGCTGGTGCTGCGCTACTTCGCGGACATGACGGAGGTCCAGGTCGCCGAGACGCTCGGGATATCGCTCGGCTCGGTCAAGGCGTACGGTTCGCGGGGCATTGCCGCGCTGAGGGTGGCGATGGAGGCAGCGCAGTCATGAGGGACGACCACGAGAACCCGCAGGTCCCGGCCGCACCGGGTACCGGTGACGAGCAGGTCCTACGGAGCCTGCTGGCCGGGGCCGTACAGGGTCTGGAACCCTCCGAGGGGGCCCTGGAGCGGCTGCGCCACGCGGTGCCCGCCCGCCGGGCCCGCAAACGGCAGGCCCTCGTCGGGGCGGCCGCGGCGGCCCTGCTGGCCGGCACCGCGATCCCGGCCGCGCTGCACCTGGGCACCGACCAGGGAGCCGGCGTCGGGAACTCGGCGATGGCCGGTCACGGCGAGGCCGAGGGCGGCAAGACCCCCGGCCCCTCCGACCCGCACCAGAACGGCTCCGGCGACGGGACCGGGACCGGCCCGAAGGCCGCGAAGCCCGTCGGCGCGGACCAGGATGCGGGCGGCGCCGACGGCAAGCCGTCCCCGCAGGCCGGCGGCTCCCCCTCAGGCGGCCCGGCGACGGGCGGCCCGACCGGGGCCGGAACCTCCGCGGGCACGGCGAGCGGGGCCGGCCACGGCCCGCCCCCGGTCGGCGCGGCCCCCGGCGTCCCCGGCTGCACCGCCGGACAGCTCGGGGTGGCCGGCAGCGCCCGCGCCCCCGGCCCAGACGGCAAGGTGCTCGGCAGTTTCAAGGTCACCAACGTCTCCGCCAAGGGCTGTACGGTCACCGGACCGGACACCGTGACGGCCGCGGCGGTCCCCGCCGTGCAGCCGCCCGCGCAGTCCGCCGGGGTGACGGTCACCGGCCACACGGCGGGCGACCCGGCGAGCGGGCTGCTGCCCGACCCGTCGGCGGAGACCCCGGTGCTGTTCCTGGAGCCGAACACGGCGTACGAGGTGCGCTTCGCCTGGGTGCCCTCGGGAGCCTCCTGCCCGGCGTCCCCCGGCCCGTCGGCCAAGCCCCAGCAGGGCGACGCCGCGCCCACGGCCGGTACGGAGGGGGCCTCGGCCGCGCCAGCCGCCGCGCCGGGCGGTGCCGCGGCCGCTGCCGCCGCCCCGGGCCCGGACCCGCAGACCGGCGGTACGGGAACCCAGCCGGGCGGAGTGGCGGTCTCGCACACCCCGGCCACGGGAGATCCGGTCACCCGGACCACCATCCCCGAGGCCTGTGGCGGGACGGTCTACCGGACGGGCATCCTTCCCCAGACGACGCCGTAGCGAGGAGCCACCGCCCCGGGGGCGGCCCGCCGCCCGGGCCAGTGCGCGAAGGCCCGCCCCGGTCCTCGGCCCGGGGCCGGTGATTTGCCGCCCCGGCCGGGTGCGCAGAGGCCCGCCCCGGTACTCAGCCCAAGGCAGGCGCTTGCCTTCCCGGCCGGGTGCGCAGAGACCGGCCCCGGCCCCTCAGCCCCGGGCCGGTGCTTGCCGTCCCGGCCCTCGGCCTCGGGCCGTGCCCCGGCCCGTGCGTGTCGCGACCCGGAACCCGTGAACCGCGCTCAGCCCTGCGCTTCGGCCCGCGCCCCCGCTGGAGCGGCGTCCTGCGCCGGGAGCAGTCCCGCCTCGGCGTCGCGCAGGGTCTCGATCTCGCGCCGGTAGAGCCGGAACCACATGAAGAGCACGAACCCGGCGAAGACGAACCACTCGCCGGTGTACCCGAGGTTCTGGAAGGCCTTCATGTCGAGACCGGTGTTGACCGGCGCCTTCGCCGGTACCGGGAGCATCCCGTCGGCCGGGGTCTGCACCGTCAGCCAGGCGTCGTAGAGCGGGTCCTGCACCAGGTTGACCAGCGTGGCCGCCCCGATCACCCCGATCTGCCCGGACGGCAGCCCGCCCTGCGCGTGCACGCCCTTGGTCTGGGAGTTCTCCGCGGACTGCAGGGCACCGGTGACCTCGGTCCGTCCGGCCGGCGGCGCCGGAGCCTTCGCCGGGTCCGCCGTCCCGGGCAGCCAGCCGCGGACCACGGGGACGGTCTTGCCGCCGTCGGTCCGCAGCAGCGTCAGGACGTAGAAGCCGGTCTTCCCGTCGAGCTCCCGGTCCGGGACCAGCAGCTGCTGCCCGTACTCACCGGCCGCCGAAGCGAGCCGTCCGGAGGTCTTCGTGTCGACCGGGAGCAGCGAGTCCAGCGGCGCGGCCGCCCGGTCGGCGGGCCGCTCCGCCTTCGCCTCCCGGTGGCTGCCGACGCGGTCCTCGAACCGGCCGAGCTGCCAGGTCCCCATGAACAGGCAGAAGGGGATGGCGAGCGCGACGAAGACGTTGATCCCCCACCAGCGCGGGGTCAGGAGAAACCGGTGCACCCCACCACCGTACGGGGGCCGCGCCCGGAGCCCGCCTCCGGGGCTCGGGGGGCTCCGGGCGCACCACGGGCGCACCGGAGCCCCACCGAGCCCCATGGCGTCACCTCGGCAGGTGCTTCAGCGCGAACTCCAGGTCCATCCGGACCTGCTTGATGCGCTCCTCCACGACCAGCGAGCCGTGCCCCGCGTCGTAGCGGTAGACCTCGTGGACGGCGCCGCGCGCCGCGAGCCGGTCCACGTAGTTGTCGATCTGCCGGATCGGGCAGCGCGGGTCGTTGACGCCCGCCGCGATGTGGACGGGGGCCTTGACCGCGTCCACGTACGTCAGCGGCGAGGAGGCCTCGAACCGCTCCGGGACCTCCTCCGGGGTGCCGCCGAAGAGGGTGCGGTCCAGGGCCTTCAGCGCCTCCATCTCGTCGTGGTACGCCGTCACGTAGTCCGCCACCGGTACGGCGGCCAGCCCCACCGCCCAGTCGTCGGGCCGGGTGCCGATGCCGAGGAGGGTCAGGTACCCGCCCCAGGAGCCGCCCGACAGGACGAGGCGGGCCGGGTCCGCGAGGCCGGAGGTCACGGCCCACTCCCGGACGGCGGAGACGTCCTCCAGCTCGATCAGGCCGACCCGGTGCTTGAGGGCGTCCGTCCACTCGCGGCCGTAGCCGGTCGAGCCCCGGTAGTTGACCCGGACCACCGCGAAGCCGTGGTCGAGCCAGGCCGCCGGAGTGGCGAGGAAGGAGTCGCTGTCGTGCCAGGTCGGGCCGCCGTGGATCTCGAAGATCGTCGGGAAGGGGCCCTCGCCGTGGCCCACGGGGCGCTGGGCCAGCGCGTGGATCCGCCCGCCGGGGCCCTCCACCCACACGTCCTCGACGGGCACCGAGCCCGGCGGCCGGAAGCCGGGCGGGTCGAGAACGATGCCGCCCGCGGTGGACCGTACGGAGGCGGGCTCGGCCGCCGAGGACCACTGGTACTCCACGGTTCCGTCGGGGCGGGCGGTCGCGCCGCTCACCGACCCGGGGGGCGTGTCCACCCGTACGAGTTCCCGCGCGGCCAGGTCGTAGCGCCACAGCTCGCTGCGCGCCTCGAAGCTGTGCGCGACGAGCAGGGCGGACCCGTCCGGGTACCACTCGGCGCTCACGTCGCCCGGCAGCTCGACCGCGAGGTCCTCCTGGGCGCCGGTGGCGACGTCCCAGACCATCGGCTCCCAGCGGCCGCGCCGCTGGTGGCCGACGAGCAGCCGGGTGTCCCCGGCGACCGGGGCGAAGCCGAGCACCTCCAGGCCGAGCTCCACCGTGCCACCGCGCGAGTCGTCGAGCTCCGCGACGGTCGCCCCGTCGAGGGTGACCACGCGCAGTGCCGAGTGCATCGCGTCGCCGTGCTCGGTGTGCTCGATGGCGAGCAGGGTCCCGTCGTGGGACAGGTCGCCGACGCCGGCCGACTCGCGGTGGCGGTAGATGACGGCGGGGGCGCTGCCGTCGGGGCGCACCACGTGGATGGTGGAGCCGTCCTCGTCCGTGGACCGGCCGACGACCGCCGTGCCGTCGCGGCCGAGGGCGAGACCGGCCGGGTAGGAGGGTTCCAGGCCTGGGGTGGCGGGCTCGTCGGGGCCGCCCGCGAAGGGCTGGCGGACCCAGGTGCCGAACTCGTCGCCGTCGGTGTCGGAGAACCACCAGATCCACTCGCCGTCGGGGGAGAGGGTGCCGTCGGTGGTGCCGTTGGGGCGGTCGGTGGCCTGGCGCTGGGTGCCGGTGGCACGGTCCCAGGCGTAGAGCTCGTAGGTCCCGGTGGCGTTCGAGACGAAGAGCGAGCGGTCCGGGGCGTCCTCCGCCCAGTCGGGGAGCCCGACGCGCGGCGCCCGGAAGCGCTTCTCCCAGTCGGGCATCTCGGGCGTCTCGGCGGCTGCGCCGGGGGTCAGATCGCTGTCGCTGGTCATGCCCTCCATTCTTGCCGCACCGGCCGGGGCGGTGCGGCGGTGCGGCGGGGCGGTGCGGCGGGGCGGCGCACCGGTGCGGTGCCGGGATGCCGACGGTGGCGAACGGGAGCATCGTGGTGGGGGTACGCCGACGGCAGCCGAGAGGTGTTGATCATGTCCAAGAAGGCCCGTACCGGTCACCACGAGCACCAGGACTCCGAGCGCGCGCTGGCGAAGAACACCGCGGCCGAGGCGCGTGCCAAGGCCGCCGTCCGGGACGTCCAGTCGGTCGCCGCCAAGACGAGGGGCATGCAGCAGAAGGCCCAGTCGAAGCGCGGCTGAACGCCGCGCGGGCCGATGTTTCACGTGAAACAGAGCGCCGCGTGCGTACGCTGACCGCATGCGGATGATCGTGCGTGGCGCCCGGCTCCTCCACACCGACGGCCTGTCCGACGTCGAGGTCGGCGAGGACGGCCGCATCGCGCGGGTCGTCCCGCACGACGACCAGAAGGAGCCGCCCGCGACGGGCGTGCTGATCGAGGCCCACGGAGGGCTGCTCTCCGCCCCCTTCGTCGAACCCCACATCCACCTCGACACCGCCCTGACCGCAGGTCAGCCGCGCCCCAATGCCTCCGGCACCCTCTGGGAGGGCATCGCCTGCTGGAGCGAGCGCAAAGGGACCCTCACCCGCGAGGACGTGATCACGCGGGCCACCCAGGTGCTGCGCTGGCAGGCCTCCCACGGCGTCCTGCACGTCCGCACCCACTGCGACGTCACCGACCCCTCCCTCACCGCGCTCGACGCGCTGCTGGAGGTCCGCGACCGGGTGCGGGACGTGATGACGCTCCAGATCGTGGCCTTCCCCCAGGAGGGCATCGTCTCCTTCCCCGACGGCGAGGCGCTGCTGCGCGAGGCCGTCACGCGCGGGGCGGACGTCGTCGGGGCGATCCCGCACTTCGAGGACACCCGCGAGGACGGGGTCGCCTCGCTGCGGACCGCGTTCGCGCTGGCCGAGGAGCACGGACTGCGGGTCGACGCCCACTGCGACGAGATCGACGACGAGCAGTCCCGCTTCGTGGAGGTGCTGGCGACCCTCGCGCTGCGCTCGGGCCTCGGCGGGCGGGCGACCGCCTCGCACACGACGGCGATGGGCTCCTACAACGGCGCGTACAGCTACAAACTCCAGCGGCTCCTGGTCCGTTCCGGAATCAACCTGGTCTCCAACCCCTTCGCCAACCTCAACCTCCAGGGCCGCTTCGACGGCTATCCGCGCCGTCGCGGCCTCACCCAGGTCAAGGAGATGCTGGCCGCCGGGGTCAACGTGGCCTTCGGCCACGACGACGTGATGGACCCCTGGAACGCGCTCGGCACCGCGAACCCGCTCCAGACCGCCCTCGTCGGCCTCTACGCCGCCCAGCTCACCGGAGCCGGTGAGATCCCGGCCGCCTTCTCGATGGTGACGGACCGTGCGGCCCGTGTGCTCGGCCTCGACGCCTCGGAGTACGGGATCACGGAGGGCGCCCCCGCATCCTTCGTGCTGCTGCCCGTGCCCACGCCCGAGGAGGCGATCCGCCGTCAGGTCCGGCCGCGCTACGTCGTGTCGCGCGGCAGCGTCCTCGCCGAGACCAGGCCCGCGCCGACACGGCTGTCGTGGCCGGGGGAGGGGCCGTCCGAAGTGGACTTCATCCCGTCCGCCTAAGGTGCCCCCATGACGTGGACCCTTCACAACCTCGACTCCGACACGGCCCGTTCGGCCTTCGAGGTCGCCTCGGAGTACGCCGATCAGGCGCTGCTCAACCACTCCGTCCGTTCGTACGCCTTCGGCGCCGAGTACGCGCGCCGGCACGGACTCGCCTATGACGCGGAACTCCTCTACGTCAGCGCCCTGCTGCACGACCTGGGCCTGACCCCGCCCTTCGACAGCCACACGCTCCCCTTCGAGGAGGCCGGCGGGCACGTGGCCCGGATCTTCACCGCGGGGCTGGGCTGGACGCCGCAGCGGCGGGCGCGGGCCCAGGAGGTGATCGTGCTGCACATGCGCGAGGACGTCACCGCCGCCGAGGACGTCGAGAGCCACCTCCTCCAGGTGGGCACGAGCGCGGACGTGTCGGGGCTGCGCGTCGCCGACTTCGACCCCGCCTTCCTGACCGGCCTGCTGGGGCACTACCCGCGCCTCGGCTTCGGACCGGCCTTCCTGGCCCTGGTCGAGGACCAGGCCGTACGCAAGCCCACCTGCGCGGCGGCCGCGTACGTCGCGGGCGGCGCCGCCACCCGCATCGCGGCGAACCCGCTGGACGCGTAGCGGCGGCCCGCTCCCCTTCACCCAGCGGGCCGCGGGCCGCCCGGGAGCAGTTCGGTGGTGATCATGGCGGCCACGACGGCCATGATCACCAGCGGGGTCACGGCGGTGTTGCCCAGCAGCGCGGTCACCAGCACCGCGCTGCTGACCGGCATCCGCAGCACGACGGCCGTGGCCGCCGCGAGACCCGCCGCCACCACGGGGCGGAGGACCGGCCCAAGGCGTGCGGAAGGTCGGACCACAGCGCGTGCTGGAGCTCGTGGATCCCGGCGAGGAACCAGAACGCCACCAGCGACACCGGAATGCCGACGAGCCCGCTGAGCAGCAGGGTCTTCAGGTATCCGGGGCCCTTCAGCACGTCCGCCAGCCGGACCGGCTCGGCGGGCCGCGCCGTGCTCACTGCTCGTACTTGCCCGGGCGGCGGGTCAGCCCGATCCGCACCGCGCCGAAGAGCACCTTGGCGACGATGCCCACCACGACGAGGTCGGCCACCATCTGCAGGGTCGTCAGCACCCGGCCGGTGGGGGTCGTGGGCACGATGTCGCCGAAGCCCACGGTCGCGAACACCGTCACCGTGAAGTACAGGGCGCCGGTCCGGTCCAGGGGCTCCGAGAACGACTGCGGATTCCCGATCGAGAGCAGGACGTACGACGCCGAGAACAGCAGCAGGAACAGCGGCACGGCGGTGGCCAGCGCCTCGACCGCCCGCAGCCGCGGATACTCCGACCGGCTGATGGCGGAGGCCTGCCAGACCACCAGGGCACCGAACAGCACCAGCCCGCCCAGCAGCGCTCCGAAGGAGAGGTCGTTGAAGCCGTGGTCGAGCGGCGCCACGTAGTAGAGCGCGGTCAGCACTGCCGGTGACCCGACGATGCACACCAGATGGCCCAGGATGTGTACGTGCCGCCGGCGGCCCGAGCCGTCGCCACTCATGGGCGCTCCTCCCGTGCCCCGGCGGCCCGCCCCTCCGGCGTGGCCCTCCAGGCATTGCAACACCGCCCGCCCCCCGCCGCACCTCAGCCGCCGCCCCGCCGGCGCGGCCGGCGACGAAGGCCCCGACCCGGCCACGACGTGGCCGGGGCCGGGGGCCTCCCACTCGCGGCAGGGCCTGACCCGCGATCCGGATCAAGCCCCTGACCTGGCCTTACGCTCCAGCCGGTGTCACTTCGCGCCGATCGCGTACCGGTACGACGTCTGGACGATCTGCCAGACGGTCTCCAACTCCTCCGAGTTCCGGGGACCGTAGACGAGCGTCACGTCCTGGACCGGGTGGTGTACGCCCCAGCCCGCGGCGATGACCTCGGCCTCGGCCTCCGGCGGGAGCGTGACGTGGAGCGAGCCGTCGTGGTGGGGGTGGATGTGGCCCCACTCCCGGCCCCGCTGGAAGGCCGCGGCGGGGCCCGTGCCGATGCCCTCGGGCAGGAACAGCGCACGGGCGTGCGGGACCGAGACGAGCGTGGGGGCCATGTAGACGTACGGGAGCGCGCGCATCCGCTCCCACAGCTCCTCCTGGATCATGATCGGGGAGATCTGGGAGCCCTGACCGTGCGGGGCCGGTCCGAAGACGCGCGGGGCCGCGCCTTCGCGGCGGGGCAGGTTCAGCATGAGGTGTCCTTTCCGGCCGGTGACCCGGCCGAGGGGCGAACCGTCGACGGAGCTGCAGCATGCGCACCCCGGACGCGCGCCTTGGTGGAGAACCGGTCGAGGCCCCGTCGCAGCCCGCTGGCCCCGGCCCCACCAGGCACAACTGACGGCCCGCGAGAGCTCCTTCGCCGAGGCCGACCCACCCCACGAGACGGCCGGGACTCCGAAAGGATCACCAGAAACGCAGGAAGGGCCTGATCCGCAATGCGGATCAGGCCCTTCCTGTCTTACGAAGTCGGGGTGGCGGGATTTGAACCCACGACCTCTTCGTCCCGAACGAAGCGCGCTGCCAAGCTGCGCTACACCCCGATGTCCACCTTGCAGGCTTGCTGCCTGGCGACATCGATTACTTTAGCGGACCCTCGCCCGGAGACGAAATCCGGTTTTCGCGGGGCCCCCGGCGGGAGGGCGGCGCGGGTCCTAGGCCTTGGGGGTGAGGGTCAGGAGCGTGGCCTCCGGCGGGCAGGCGAAGCGGACCGGGGTGTAGCGGTTGGTGCCGCAGCCGGCCGAGACGTGCAGGTAGGAGCGGTGGCCCCCGGCCTCGTACGTCGACAGGCCCTTCACCCGCTTGGTGTCGAGGTCGCAGTTGGTGACCAGCGCCCCGTAGAAGGGGACGCACAGCTGCCCGCCGTGGGTGTGCCCGGCGAGGATCAGCGGGTAGCGGTCGGCGGTGAAGGCCTCCAGGACCCGGAGGTAGGGGGCGTGCACCACGGCCAGAGAGAAGTCCGCGTCCGCCTCGGGGCCGCCCGCGACCCGCTCGTAGCGGTCCCGCTTGATGTGGGGGTCGTCCAGCCCGGTGAAGGCCAGCTCCAGGCCGTTCAGCTTCATCCGGGCCCTGGTGTTGGTCAGGTCCAGCCAGCCGGCGGCGTCGAAGGCGTCCCGCATGCCCTCCCACGGGTTGTGGACGGCTCCGACGACCGGCTTGTTGCCGTTCAGCCCGTGTCGGCCCTGCACCTTCTCGATCAGGTACCGCCCGGGGTTGCGCAGCCGCGGCCCGTAGTAGTCGTTCGACCCGAAGACGTACGCGCCGGGGAAGTCCATCAGCGGACCCAGCGCGTCCAGGACCTCGGGCACGCCCTCGGTGTCGGAGAGGTTGTCCCCGGTGTTGACGACGAAGTCGGGGCGCAGCCCCGCCAGGGACTGGAGCCAGGCGCGCTTCTTGCGCTGCCCGCCGACCATGTGGATGTCGGAGATCTGGAGTACGCGCAGCGGCCGCATCCCCGCCGGAAGCACCGGCACCGTGACCCGCCGCAAGCGGAACGACCTGGCTTCGAATCCGGCGGCATAGGCCACTCCGGCGGCCCCCACCGCCGCGAGTCCGGCCGTGACCTTCAGGGGGACTTCGTAACGCGCGCGCATGCCCCCATCGTCGCAGACCGCGAAAACCGGCGGGCGCCACCGTCCCCGCACCTGGCAGACTCAGGGCATGACCACGCTCAAGGCCAAGCTCCAGGAAGACCTCACCACCGCGATCAGGGCGCGCGACGAACTCGCGTCGTCCACCCTGCGCCTGACCCTCTCCGCCATCACCAAGGAGGAGGTCGCGGGCAAGGAAGCGCGCGTGCTCTCCGACGAGGAAGTCCTCAAGGTGATCGCCAAGGAGGCGAAGAAGCGCCGCGAGGCCGCGGAGGCCTTCGCCCAGGGCGGCCGCGACGAGCAGGCCGCACGGGAGACCGCCGAGGGCGAGTTCCTCGACGCCTACCTGCCCAAGCAGCTCAGCGACGACGAGCTCGCCGCGATCGTGGCGCAGGCGGTGGAGGAGGCCAAGGCGGCCGGTGCCGAGGGGCCGCGGGCCATGGGTGCCGTCATGAAGATCGTGAACCCGAAGGTGGCCGGTCTGGCGGAGGGCGGCCGCGTCGCCGCCGCCGTCAAGCAGCAGCTCTCGTAGCGGCGGCCCGACAGGGACCGTACGAAGAAGGGGAGGGCCCCGGCGGAACCGTCCGCCGGGGCCCTCCCCTTTCTTCGCTTCTTCCTTTACTGCGGTTCCGGGCCGCCGATCAGGCCGGCCGCGCCCGCCGCGGTGCCGCCGGTGACGGGGTCGGTCGCGCCGCCGCCCGTGGCGCCGCCGAAGAGGCCGCCGGTGGGTCCGGCCGCCGTCGCGCCGCCGGGGCGGTTGTCCCCCGGCTTGTTGTCGCCGCCGGGCTTGCCCGGCTTCCCGGGCTTGTGCGGGGTGGTCGGCTGGGTCGGGTTGTTCCGGCCGCCGTTGTTGCCGCCGTTGCCGTTGCCGTTGCCATTGCCGCCGCCACCGCCCGGAACCGAGGGCTCCGGGATGTTGACCGTGACGAATCCGGGGGCCTCGCGGCCGGACAGCGAGCCGGAGACCGCGTCCTTCCAGATCGGGCCGGGCAGGCCACCGCCGAAGACCTTCGGGTAGTACTGACCGCCGATGGTGATGTCCTCCATCGTGATCTTCTTCGCGCCGCCCGAACCGACCCACACCGCGCCGGACAGGTTCGGCGTGTAGCCGACGAACCAGGCGTTGTAGCGGTTGTCGGTGGTACCGGTCTTTCCGGCGTTGTCGCGGTCGGTCAGACCGGCCCGCTCACCCGTACCGGAGTCGACCACTCCGCGCAGCAGCGTGTTGATCGTGTCGGCGGTGTCCTGGGACATCGCCCGGTCGCACTTGGTCTTCGGCACCGCGAGGGCCTTGCCGTGGGCGTCGGTGATCGACTCCAGCGCGATCGGGGTGCAGTAGACGCCCCGGTTGGCGAAGGTGGCGTAGGCGTTGGCCATCGTCAGCGGGGACATCTCGGCGGAACCGAGCGCGATGGACGGCTCCTCGGGCAGCTTCACGCCGCTGGCCGGGACCACGCCGAGCTTCTGCGTCATCTCCGTGACCGGGCACAGCCCGATCTCCGAGATCATCTGCACGAAGTACGTGTTGATGGACTTCTCCATCGCCGTCTTCAGTGCGTACGGACCCTGCTCCTCCGGGGTCTCGTTCTCCGCCGTCTGCAGCTTGCCGTTGGCGAGCGGCAGGTTCTGCCAGTTCGACCCGTCGCACCGCGGCACCGGGCTCGGGTACTCCATCTTGTTCGGCGCCGAGTACACCTTCGTCGGCTCCATGCCGCGCTCTATGGCGGCGGCGGCGATGAACGGCTTGAACGTGGAGCCGACCTGGAAGCCGAAGTTGGAGCCGCCCATCCGCTTGTCCACGGAGTAGTTGATCTGCGTCTCGTTCTTCCCGAAGCCGTACGGCTTCGACTGGCCCATCGCCAGTACCCGCCCGGTGCCGGGCTGCACCATGGTCACGGCCGTCGCGATCGAGTCGTCCTCGTGGACGTGGTCCTTGATCGAGGCGTTGGCGGCGTCCTGCGACTGCGGGTCCAGCGTGGTACGGACCGTCAGACCGCCCTGGTTCCAGATCTTCGCGCGCTCCTCGCGGGTCTTGCCGAAGACCGGGTCCGACAGGAAGGTGTTGCGCACGTAGTCACAGAAGAAGCCCGCGCCCTTGACCGCGGTGATGCAGCCGTTCTTCGGCCGGGTCACCTTCAGGGTCACCGGCTTCTTCTTCGCCTCGTCCGCCTCGGCCTGCGAGATGTCCTTCATGTCGGCCATCCGCTGGAGGACGACGTTGCGGCGCTTCATCGCCTCCTGCACGTCGTTCACCGGGTCGAACCGGCTCGGCGACTGGACGACGCCCGCGAGCAGCGCCGACTCCTCCAGGGTCAGGTCCTTGGCCGGCTTGCTGAAGTAGCGCTGCGCGGCGGACTCGATCCCGTACGCCTGCTGGCCGAAGTAGGTGATGTTGAGGTAGTTCTCCAGGATCTTCTTCTTCCCGAGCTCCTCCTCGACCTGGATCGAGTACTTCAGCTCGCGGATCTTGCGTCCGAGGCTCTTCTCCTGGGCCTCGCGGACCTTGGACTCGTCGTCGCCCGCCTCCTCCACGAAGACGTTCTTGACGTACTGCTGCGTCAGCGTGGAGGCGCCCTGCGCGGCGCCGCCCTCCTGCGCGTTGCGGTTCACCGCGCGCAGGATGCCCTTGAGGTCGACCGCGCCGTGTTCGTAGAAACGCGAGTCCTCGATCGCGACGATCGCCTTCTGCATGTACGGCGAGATGGCCGTGAGCGGGACCACCTGCCGGTCCCGTGAATAGACGGTGGCGATCAGGCCACCCTCCGCGTCCAGGATCGTGGTGCGCTGGCTCAGCGGAGGGGTCTTCAGATTGGCCGGGATCTCGTCGAAACCCTCGACGGTCCCTTTGGCCGCGAGTCCCAGAGCGCCTGCGCCCGGGATCGCGATGCCGGCGAGTACGACTCCGGAGAGAACGGACACCCCGAGGAACTTGGCGGCCTGCTGTGGCCCCGTGAGCCCGCCGCCCGAGCGCTTCTTTCCCATGGAGGGCAGCCTACGTTCTCATTCGCCGGACACACGCGAATGCCTTGGCCTAAGCTGACCCCAACTGTCACAGGAGCGCGGTGTCACATCAACCCCCCGGCTTGATTTTCACCCTTCCCGAATGGGGTGGACTCATGTCCGAATCCCGCCCTTCCCTCTGACGGTCGTGCACCGGCACTTTCCCGATTTCACCCGAATCGCCGGAATGGTCGGGCATGTCGCCGGATCACTCCGTCGGGTGATCTGCCGCTTACCCATAGTCCGTTCGGACCATTCAAGATTGGGCCCGTCGGGGGTGTTGCACTGTGCCCGCCTTCCGTAACGTCCTCAACTGGCAGCGGTGAATATGCCGCTACCGCCGTGAGGGAGCCTCGATTCGGGAGAGGACGGCGCCGGGATGGGCTGGGTTACCGACTGGAGTGCGCAGGCAGCCTGCCGCACTACCGATCCGGATGAACTGTTCGTTCAAGGAGCGGCACAGAACAGGGCCAAGGCGGTGTGCACCGGATGTCCGGTGCGGACCGAATGCCTGGCCGACGCGCTCGACAATCGTGTCGAGTTCGGAGTATGGGGCGGAATGACCGAGCGGGAACGACGCGCCTTGCTGCGCAGGCGTCCCACCGTCACCTCGTGGCGACGGCTGCTCGAAACCGCACGCACGGAGTACGAGCGCAGTACGGGCATCCTCACCGTGGATGTCGACGCGGAGATCGACGTGTCGTACGAGACGTACGCGGCAGCCGGGTAAACCACCCGGACGCCACGTCGTACGAACGCTATGTCCCGGCCGGAACACCGGCCGCGAGTCGCTCTCCGATGGCCCGTAGCCCGGCGAGGTCGTGTACATCGCCGGGCAGGGCGGCCACTTGGGCCACCGCCACTTCGGGGTGCAGCGAAGTGAAACGGTCGCGGGTGCGCTGTTCGCGCGCGATCACCTGCATGCGCTCGGCGTGCAGGCGCAACAACCCTGCCGTGATCTCGTCCACCTCGGTGACGGCGCGCGCGTCGTCCGTGTGGTGTGGGTCGGGGGCGTCCGGTTCTCCGGAGGTCTGCGGTGCGCCGTCCACGCCGGGGGAGCCGTCGTCGGCGGCCTCACGAGGTCCAGCTTTCCCGGACTCCTGATCGACAATGCCGCCTTCTTCAAGATTCTCTGCGGCGGCCAGGGCCCGCTCGGCGGACAGCCGCGCGGCATCGCTGCCGTGTACCCGGTTCAACACCAGGCCGGCCAGCGGCATCCGTTCCGCGGCCAGCCGCTCGACGAAGTACGCGGCCTCGCGCAGGGCGTCCGGCTCGGGTGCGGCGACCACGAGGAAGGCCGTACCGGGAGCCTGGAGCAGCCGGAACGTAGCGTCCGCGCGGGTGCGGAACCCGCCGAACATCGTGTCCATCGCGGCCACGAAGGTCTGTACGTCCTTCAGCAGCGAGGCACCCATCAGCTTGCTCAGCGTGCCGGTCATCATCGACATGCCGACGTTCAGGAACTTCATGCCGGCCCGCCCGCCGACCTTCGCCGGAGCCATCAGCACCCGGATGAACTTCCCGTCCAGGAAGGACCCGAGCCGCTTCGGCGCGTCGAGGAAGTCCAGCGCGGACCGGCTCGGCGGGGTGTCCACCACGATCAGGTCCCAGTCGTCCTTGGACCGCAGCTGCCCCAGCTTCTCCATCGCCATGTACTCCTGCGTGCCCGCGAAACCGGCCGACAGGGACTGGTAGAAGGGGTTCGCGAGGATGGCCCGCGCCCGCTCGCCGTCCGCGTGCGATTCGACGATCTCGTCGAAGGTCCGCTTCATGTCCAGCATCATGGCGTGCAGTTCACCGCCCCCGCCGCCCACGCCCGCCACCTTGCGCGGGGTGTTGTCCAGCGAGTCGATGCCCATCGACTGGGCCAGCCGGCGCGCCGGGTCGATGGTCAGCACGACCACCTTCCGCCCGCGCTCGGCCGCCCGGACGCCGAGCGCCGCGGCCGTCGTGGTCTTGCCGACCCCGCCCGCCCCGCAGCACACGATGATCCGGGTCTTCGGGTCGTCCAGCAGCGCGTCGACCGCCAGTCGCGCGGGAGTGTCCAGGCCCACGGTGTTCCCACCCTCACTCATCGGCGTCCGCCTGCTTGCGGAGTTCCGTCGCCAGCTCGTACAGCCCGGCCAGCTCCATCCCCGAGCCGAGCAGGGGGAGTTCGTACGTCGGCACGTCCAGCCCCGCCAGCACCTGGCGTTGCTCCCGCTCCAGCTCCACCCGGCTCGCGTGCTCCGCGGCCTGCGCCAGCAGCGGCTCCACCAGCCGCTCGGCCAGCCCGCCCCGCCGTGCGCCCCCGAGCCCGACCCGGGACAGGGCCCGGGCGATGTCGGCCCGGTGACCCTCGGCGGCCTCGCGCAGGGTGCCCTCGTCCAAATGGTGCGGGCGCACCATGTTGACGAAGACCCGGCCCACCGGAAGCCCCGCCTCGACGAGTTCCGCGATGCCGTCCGCGGTCTCCTGGACCGGCATCTCCTCCAGCAGGGTCACCAGGTGCACCGCCGTGTCCGGTGACTTGAGCACCTTCATCACGGCCTGCGCCTGGTTGTGGATGGGCCCGAACCGGGCCAGCCCCGCCACCTCGTCGTTGACGTTCAGGAAGCGGGTGATCCGCCCGGTCGGCGGCGCGTCCATGATCACGTGGTCGTAGACGAACCGTCCCGCCTTGTCCTTGCGCCGGACCGCCTCGCACGCCTTGCCGGTCAGCAGGACGTCCCGCAGACCGGGCGCGATCGTCGTGGCGAAGTCGATCGCCCCGAGCTTCTTGAGGGCCCGGCCGGCGGAACCGAGCTTGTAGAACATCTGGAGGTAGTCCAGCAGCGCCCGCTCCGCGTCGATGGCGAGCGCGTAGACCTCACCCCCGCCGCCGCCGGGCGCGACGGCGATCTTGCGCTCCTCGTAGGGGAGCGCCTCCGTGCCGAAAAGCTGTGCGATGCCCTGCCTGCCCTCGACCTCCACGAGAAGAGTCCGCCTGCCCTCGCGTGCGAGGGCGAGCGCGAGTGCCGCGGCGACCGTGGTCTTGCCGGTGCCGCCCTTGCCGCTGACCACCTGGAGCCTGCTCACAGCGTCCGAGCCTAACCACTCCCGCTCAGGCATTACGCTCGGGCCCATGACCAAGAAGTTCGAATACGCGACGGTGCCCCTGCTGGTGCACGCCACCAAGCAGATCCTCGACACCTGGGGCGAGGACGGCTGGGAGCTCGTCCAGGTCGTGCCCGGCCCGAACAACCCCGAGCAGCTCGTGGCCTACCTCAAGCGGGAGAAGGCATGAGCGGCGTCGTCGAGGCGCGGATCGCCGAGCTCGGCCTGACCCTCCCCGAGGTCGTTCCGCCGCTGGCCACCTACCAGCCGGCCGTGCGGTCGGGTGCCTACGTGTACACCGCCGGCCAGCTCCCGATGGTGCAGGGCAAGCTCCCGCTGACCGGCAAGGTCGGCGCGGAGGTCTCCGCGGAGCAGGCCAAGGAGCTGGCCGCGACCTGCGCGCTGAACGCGCTGGCCGCCGTCAAGTCCGTGGTCGGTGACCTCGACAAGATCGCCCGTGTCGTCAAGGTCGTCGGCTTCGTCGCCTCGGCCCCCGACTTCACGGCCCAGCCGGGCGTGCTGAACGGCGCGAGCGAGCTGCTGGGCGAGATCCTCGGCGAGAAGGGCGTGCACGCGCGCAGCGCGGTCGGCGTCGCCGTCCTCCCGCTGGACGCCCCGGTCGAGATCGAGATCCAGGTCGAACTCACCGCCTCGGCCTGACGCACCACTCCCCTACGGGACGCACCCCCGGCCCCGAGCCCGCCCCACCGGACCCCGTCCGCTGAGGCGGCCCCGGGGCCGGCGGCGTTTCCGGGGCCGGCCCCGGGCTTCCCCGCCTCGGCCCTGACCGCCCGCAGGGCGGCGCCCCAGGGGCCGGGGACGCCCCGGGACGCACAGTGCCGTCCGAGGGACGGGTCACACCGGCCCGGCCGCGCGGCGCCCGCTCGGGACCCTGTCCGGCAGAGCACCGGCCCGTGCCGCCGCGTAGCGGCCTCGCGCGGCCCGCGTAGCGACCCCGCACCGGCCCCGAGCGGCCCGCGCAGGGGTCCCGCGTGGTGGACGCAGCCGGGTGGGCCTCGAACATCGGGCCGGATGGTCGTAGCATCCGGCCATGCCGAATGGTCAGCACGGTCCGTCGTCCAGTCAGCCCGCCGGAGGCCAGTGGTACCCCCCGGAGTGGCCCGACCGCATCCGCGCGCTCGCGGACGGCGCGCTCACCCCGGTCGCGCCCAAACGCGCCGCCACGGTGATGCTGCTCCGCGACACCCCCGCCGGCCCGGCCGTGCACATGCTGCGCCGCCGTGCCTCCATGGCCTTCGCCGGAGGCGCCTACGCCTACCCCGGCGGCGGGGTCGACCCCCGTGACGAGGACCGCCGCATCGGCTGGGCCGGCCCCGGCCTGGACGCCTGGGCGGAGCGCCTCGGCACCGACGCCGCCACCGCCCAGGCCATCGTCTGCGGGGCCGTCCGCGAGACCTTCGAGGAGGCGGGCGTACTCCTCGCCGGGGAGACGCCCGGCACCGTCGTCGGCGACACCACCGGGGAGGACTGGGAGGCCGACCGCGAGGCCCTCGTGGCGCGCGAGCTGTCCTTCGCCGAGTTCCTCGACCGGCGCGGCCTGCTGCTGCGCTCCGACCTGCTCGGGGCGTGGGCCCGGTGGATCACCCCGGAGTTCGAGCCCCGCCGCTACGACACGTGGTTCTTCGTCGCCGCCCTCCCGGAGGGCCAGCGCACCCGCAACGCCTCCACCGAGGCCGACCGGACCGTCTGGATCCGCCCCTCCGACGCGGCCGCCCGCTACGACGGGGGCGAGCTGCTGATGATGCCGCCCACCATCTCCACCCTGCGCTCCCTGGAGCCCCACGCCAGCGCCGCCGCCGCGCTGGCGGCGGCCGCCGCGCAGGACCTGACGCCCGTCCTGGCGCAGGCCGCCCTCGTGGACGGCGAGCTGGTGCTCAGCTGGCCGGGGCACGACGAGTTCACCAAGCGCGTCCGCCCGGGAGGCACCGCATGACCGACGCCGCCGTACTCCCGGGCCAGCCCCGCGGAATGGTCACCTCCGGGCCGGCGACCGTCCGTGCCGTCAACGTCCTGGCCCCCAACGCCTCGGCGATGACCCTGGACGGCACCAACACCTGGCTGGTCTCCGAGCCGGACTCCGAGCTGGCCGTCGTCATCGACCCCGGCCCGCTGGACGAGGCCCACCTGCGGGCCGTCATCGCCACCGCCGAGCAGGCCGGCAAGCGCGTCGCGCTGACCCTACTGACCCACGGGCACCCCGACCACGCCGAGGGGGCCGGCCGCTTCGCCGAGCTGACCGGGACGAAGGTCCGCGCCCTCGACCCCGCCCTGCGGCTCGGTGACGAGGGCCTGGCCGCCGGGAACGTGATCCGCACCGGCGGCCTGGAGCTGCGCGTCGTGGCGACCCCCGGGCACACCGCCGACTCGCTCTGCTTCCACCTGCCCGCCGACCGGGCCGTGATCACCGGCGACACCATCCTGGGCCGCGGTACGACCGTGGTCGCGCACCCCGACGGCCGCCTGGGGGACTACCTCGACTCCCTGCGCCGCCTGCGCTCCCTCACCGTCGACGACGGGGTGACCACGGTGCTCCCGGGGCACGGGCCGGTCCTGGAGGACGCCCAGGGCGCCGTCGAGTACTACCTGGCGCACCGCGCCCACCGGCTCGCCCAGGTCGAGACGGCCGTGGAGAACGGCTTCGTCACCCCCGAGGCGGTCGTCGCGCAGGTCTACGCCGACGTGGACCGCTCGCTCTGGCCCGCGGCCACGTGGTCCGTACAAGCACAGCTGGAGTACCTTCGTGATCACGGACTGATCCCGGGGGGACCTGAATGAACACCCTGTACGTGCTGCTCGCACTGCTCGCCGTCGCCGGCTGGATCACCTCCACGGTGACCCTGCGGATGCGCGCCCTGGCGGACAAGGCGGACCTGCTGGAGCGCCGCCTGGGCCTGGTCCTGGACCACCTGGGCATCGAGGAGCCCGAGCCGGCCGGCATGGACGAGGTACGGGCGCTGGCGCGCGACGGCCGGGACGTCTCGGCGATCAAGCGGTACCGCGAGATCACCGGCGCCGGTCTGGCGGAGGCGAAGCGGGCCGTGGACGCCCTGGACCCGGCGCGGAGCGCGTGACGGACTCTCCCGCGGCTTCCCGGCGCGGCGCCTTCGGACCGTGCCGGGCCGTGTACTCGCCGGCGAGCCACGGCCCGAGGTCCTCGACGTACCGGCGCACCACGGCGGGGTCCTCGACCGGGGCCAGCGCCACGACCGCCGCCGCCCGCATCTGGTCGGCCCGCTGCGGGTAGTACCGGGCGAAGACCTCCGCGGATTCGGTGAGGTCGCTGGTCCAGCCGCCCCAGCGGGGCATGACCAGGGTGAAACCGGTGCGCACGAGGTGCCGGGCGAAGGCCCGGCTCAGCCGGCGGTAGTCGGCCGGTTCCGAGGCCGCCTCGAAGCGTTCGCGCCAGCGGGGCAGTACGCGGTCCAGGTCGCCGTTGGTCTCCCGGGCCAGCACGGCGTCCGGCCGGTACCGGGGCAGGTGCTCGGCCAGGTCGTCCCCGAGCAGCGGCGTGCACAGGCAGGCCAGGAACCAGCCCAGGTCGTAACGTTCCTGCTCGCTCAGCAGCCGGTCCTTGCCGTACAGCAGGACGCCGACCCCGTCGATCTCCGGGAAGTCCTGGTCGAGTCCCTGGCCCAGTACCTCCGCGATGTCGCGGTCGTCGTGGGCGGGCTCGCCGTGCAGGGCGATCAGCAGGTCGAGGTCGGAGCGGCCGGGGCGGGCGGTGCCGCGCGGCACGGACCCGTAGAGGTAGGCGCTGTGGAGCCGGCTCCCGTAGGCCTCGGCGATCCGGGAGCGCGCGGCGGCGACGAGGTCCGCGAACGCGGGCTGGATCCGCCCCAGGGACCCCTCCCGCTCGAAGTACCCGTACGCGTCCAGACCCCTGCGCTGCTCCATGATCCCTACTGTGCCCCTTTCCGGGGGCCGCCGAGGAGCCGTTTTCCGGGGCGGCCCGACACGCGGGCCCGACGTGCGGGCCCGACGTGCGCGCCGGGCACACGGGCCCGGACGCGCGGAGGGGCCCCGTCCGGCTTCCGGACAGGACCCCTCCACGACCGCTTCGATGCGCGGCGGCCGACGCGGTGGCGTCAGCGCGAGCGCTTGGCGAGCCGCTCCACGTCCAGCAGGATCACGGCGCGCGCCTCCAGGCGCAGCCAGCCGCGGCCCGCGAAGTCGGCCAGGGCCTTGTTCACGGTCTCGCGGGAGGCGCCGACGAGCTGGGCGAGCTCTTCCTGCGTCAGGTCGTGGACGACGTGGATGCCCTCCTCCGACTGCACGCCGAAGCGGCGCGACAGGTCGAGGAGCGCTCGGGCCACACGGCCCGGAACGTCGGAGAAGACCAGGTCGGACATCTGGTCGTTGGTCTTGCGCAGGCGCCGTGCGACGGCGCGCAGCAGCGCGGTCGCGACCTCGGGCCGGGCGTTCAGCCACGGCTGCAGGTCACCGTGGCCGAGGCCGAGGAGCTTGACCTCGGTCAGCGCGGTGGCGGTGGCGGTGCGCGGGCCCGGGTCGAAGAGCGACAGCTCGCCGATCAGCTCGCCGGGGCCGAGGACGGCCAGCATGTTCTCGCGACCGTCGGGGGAGGTGCGGTGGAGCTTCACCTTGCCCTCGGTCACGACGTAGAGCCGGTCGCCGGGGTCGCCCTCGTGGAACAGGGCGTCACCGCGTGCGAGCGTCACCTCGCCCATGGAGGCGCGGAGCTCCGCGGCCTGCTCGTCATCGAGCGCCGCGAAGAGCGGGGCGCGCCGCAGAACGTCGTCCACGAGTCTCTCTCCTATGTCGACCAGCTCAGGGGACCGGTCTCCCATTTTGCCGGACGGCTCAAACAGTGCGATCAATCACTACCAAGGATGCCGGACGGACGCCCGTGCTGTGTGGTGAGCGACCGATCGGGGTGGTGTTACCTGAGGTCCGGGCGGGTGTCGGCGCCCGGCCTTAGGCTGGCCGGGTGTCCAATAAGCCGGTGAGAGCACAGGCCAAGGGGTCCGCGGGAGTGACGGCGGCCCAAAATTCAGCCGTGGGCGAACAAGCCCCCGAGGAGGCGTCCGGCACGGCCCGGCCGGCCCCCGAGGGCAAAGGTTCGGCCAAGAAACCGCCGGGCGCGCCGGCGCGCGCGACCGCGGGGAAGACCGCTTCGAAGACAGCCTCGAAGACCGTGAACGGCACCCCGGCGGCCTCCCGGGTGCCCGCCCCCGCCCGGAGCGCCGGGAAGGGCAGGGCCGAATCCCGGCTGGCCATGGTCCGGCGGGCCCGCCGCATCAACCGGGAACTGGCCGACGTGTACCCGTACGCCCATCCGGAGCTGGACTTCCGCAATCCCTTCGAGCTCCTGGTCGCCACCGTCCTGTCGGCGCAGACCACCGACCTCCGCGTGAACCAGACGACCCCGGCCCTCTTCGCCGCCTACCCGACCCCCGAGGACATGGCCGGGGCGGTCCCGGAGGAACTGGAGGAGCTGATCCGGCCGACCGGGTTCTTCCGGATGAAGGCCAAGTCCCTGATGGGCCTCTCGCAGGCCCTGCGCGACCGCTTCGACGGCGAGGTGCCCGGCCGGCTCGAAGACCTGGTCACCCTGCCCGGCGTGGGCCGCAAGACGGCGAACGTGGTCCTCGGCAACGTCTTCGGGGTCCCCGGGATCACCGTCGACACCCACTTCGGCCGCCTCGCCCGCCGCTTCAAGTGGACCGAGCAGGAGGACCCCGAGAAGGTCGAGGCGGAGATCTGCGCGATCTTCCCCAAGAGCGAGTGGACGATGCTCTCGCACCGCGTCGTCTTCCACGGCCGCCGCATCTGCCACGCCCGCAACCCCGCCTGCGGCGCCTGCCCCATCGCCCCGCTCTGCCCAGCCTACGGGGAGGGCGAGACGGACCCGGAGAAGGCGAAGAAGCTGCTGAAGTACGAGAAGGGCGGCTACCCGGGCCAGCGCCTGTCGCCGCCCCCGGACTACCCGGGCCTCCCCGCCTCCCCTTTGGGAGCCCGTACGGAGCCCTGAGGGCGCCCGGGGGACCACGGCCGGACGGGCCGGCCCCCTCGGCGGGGGCGTGCGCCGGGAGGGCCGCACGCCCCCGCCGGAACGAATCGGTACCCGGACCGCGTTCAGCGGTGTGGGAGAGGGTGTTCACGGAAGAACACGGACAGGGGTGCCTATGACGCGCGGTACACAGGACGAGACCACGGCCGCCACCCGCGAGGGCGACGGCCTGGTGCTCAGCACCGAGGGGCTGCCCGCCTGGCTCGATCCCGTCGTGGCGGCGGCCCGGACCGTCCGGCCGCGCCAGCTCAGCCGCTTCCTGCCCCCCGAGGACGGCCGGGGCCGCCAGTCCGCCGTGCTGATCCTCTTCGGCGAGGGGCCGCGCGGCCCGGAACTGCTGCTCCAGGAGCGGGCCGGCACCCTGCGCTCGCACGCCGGCCAGCCCTCCTTCCCCGGCGGCGCCCTCGACCCGGAGGACGGCGATCCGCACACCACCGGCCCGCTGCGCGCCGCACTGCGCGAGGCCGAGGAGGAGACCGGTCTCGACCCGGCAGGCGTCCAGCTGTTCGGGGTGTTGCCCCGGCTCTACATCCCGGTCAGCGAGTTCGTCGTGACCCCGGTGCTCGGCTGGTGGCGCGAACCCTCGCCCGTCGGCCCGGTGGACCCCGCGGAGACGGCCCGGGTCTTCACGGTGCCCGTGGCGGATCTCACGGATCCCGGCCACCGGGTGACCGTGGTCCACCCCAGGGGCCACCAGGGGCCCGCCTTCACCGTCGAATCGGCGCTGGTCTGGGGGTTCACGGCCGGGGTGATCGACCGCATCCTGCACTTCGCCGGCTGGGAGCGTCCGTGGGACCGCTCACGTCAGGTCCCACTCGACTGGCACGCATGAGACGGTGACCCTCGTGAACGTGCTGGACATCCTGTTGCTGGTCGCCGCCGTGTGGTTCGCGATCGTGGGCTACCGCCAGGGGTTCGTCGTCGGCGTCCTGTCGGTGATCGGCTTCCTCGGCGGTGGTCTCGTCGCCGTGTCCCTGCTGCCCCTGATCTGGGACCGGGTGACCGACAACGGCACCCAGGTGACCACCACCGTCGTCGTGATCGCCGTCGTCGTGATCATCATCTGCGCCTCGATCGGCCAGGCCCTGACCACCCATCTGGGCAGCCGCCTGCGACGCCACATCACCTGGTCGCCCGCCCGCGCGCTCGACGCGGGCGGCGGGGCCCTGGTGAACGTCGTCGCGATGCTGCTGGTGGCATGGCTGATCGGTTCCGCACTCGCCGGGACCTCGCTCCCCACGCTCGGCAAGGAGGTCCGCAACTCCAAGGTGCTCCTCGGCGTGTCGCGCGTGCTCCCCGCGCAGGCCAACACCTGGTTCTCGGACTTCAGTTCCACCCTCGCCCGCAACGGCTTCCCCCAGGTCTTCAGCCCGTTCTCCAACGAGCCCATCGCCGAGGTGAAGGCCCCCGACCCGGCCCTCGCCCGCAGCGGCGTGGCCGAACAGGCGAAGCTCTCCATCGTGAAGGTCGTCGGTACCGCGCCCAGTTGCAGCAAGGTCCTGGAGGGCACCGGCTTCGTCTTCGCGCCGGGCAAGGTGATGACCAACGCCCACGTCGTCGGCGGTGTCATGGAGCCCACCGTGCAGGTCGGCGGCGAGGGCAAGCTCTACGACGGCAAGGTCGTGCTCTACGACTGGGAGCGCGACATCGCCGTCCTGGACGTGCCCAAGCTGCGCGCCCCGGCCCTGGAGTTCACCGAGAAGGACGCCACGAGCAGCAGCGACGCGATCGTGGCCGGCTTCCCCGAGAACGGCGCCTACGACGTCCGGGCGGCCCGGGTCCGCGGCCGGATCAACGCCAACGGCCCGGACATCTACCACCGGGGCACCGTCCGCCGCGACGTCTACTCGCTCTACGCGACCGTCCGCCAGGGCAACTCCGGCGGCCCGCTGCTGACGCCCGAGGGCCGGGTGTACGGGGTCGTCTTCGCCAAGTCGCTCGACGACCCGAACACCGGTTACGCCCTGACGGCGGACGAGATCCGGGACGACATCCGCCTCGGCAAGACCTCCAGCCGCCGGGTCGACACCCAGGGCTGCGCCCTCTGACACCCCCGCCGGGCCCCGGCGGGGGCCCGGTCCGGTGTCCTACATGCGTGGATGGCGCAGCCGCGCCGAGACCCAGCGGGCGCGTCGGCGCAGGATGCGTGGGATCCCCAGCCGGGGGTCGTGACCGTCCCGGCCGGCCCTGTCGTGCGTGCCCGGCGCTGTGGCCGAGCGGCGTTCGCGTGCGGTGTCACCGTGGTCGTGCGTCCAGCCCATACAACGAGCTGTGCCCGGGGCCCAGGGTCCGTAACCCCCCGGGGGGCGGCCAATTGGCCTATGCGCCGGGCAATTGAATGTCCGTAGGACAGTCGTACGAAACGCCTGTCACTCCATCAGTCGCCCGTGTAGGTAACGGGACGGCCCGCCCACGGCCCGTCAGCGGTCGGGCTCGGGGTCCTTCAGCCAGTTCACCAGCTCGGTGGAGAAGGCCGCCGGGTCCTCCTCGTGGGGGAAGTGCCCCAGTCCGTCGAAGAGCCGCCAGCGGTACGGGGCTTCGACGTACTCCCCGGAACCGGCGGCGCTGCGGGTGCGCATCACCGGGTCGAGCGAGCCGTGCAGGTGCAGCGTCGGCACCCGTACGGGCCGCTTCATCCGCCGGTAGAACTGGAGTCCGTCCGGCCGGGCCATCGAGCGCATCATCCAGCGGTACGGCTCGATGGAGCAGTGTGCGGTGGAGGGGATGCACATGGCCCGCCGGTACACCGCGAGGGCCTCCTCGTCGGCGCCGTCGGCCTGCAGCCGCGGCCCGGACCACTCCCGGATCAGCTCTCCCACGAGGGCCCCGTCGTCGGCGACCAGTTGCCGTTCGGGGACGAACGGCCGCTGGAACCCCCAGACGTGGGAGCTGGCCCGGGTCTGGCCGAAGTCCGCCAGCATCGCCGAACGCCAGCGGCGCGGGTGCGGCATCGAGGAGACCACCAGCCGGCGCACCAGCTTGGGCCGCATCACGGCCGCCGTCCAGGCGAGGTAGCCGCCCAGGTCGTGCCCGACGAGCGCGGCGTCCGGCTCGCCGAGGGAACGCACCACTCCGGTGATGTCCAGGGCGAGGTTGGCCGGGTCGTAGCCGCGCGGGGTGCGGTCGCTGCCACCCACTCCGCGCAGGTCCATGGCCACCGCGCGGTACCCGGCGTCGGCGAGCGCGGTCAGCTGGTGCCGCCAGGTCCACCAGAACTGCGGGAACCCGTGCAGCAGGAGGACGAGCGGGCCGTCGCCGCACTCCGCGACGTGGAAGCGCGCGCCGTTGGCGGCGACGTCCCGGTGGGTCACCTTTCTCCCGCCCGGCACGTCGATCCGGACCGCCGAGGCGGCGGTGGGCGCGGGGCTGGAGTCCGGTGAGGGGGCTGTCATGAAGACGAGCGTGCCACACCCACGGCCTGGTCACTCACCGGCCGCGGATGCGGCTTGACGGTTCCGACGACCGCGGCGGTCTCCTTGACGGACTCGATCGTCTTCACCGGGGGCTTGAGCTTCTTGAACTTCGTCATGGCCAGCAGCCCGGTCAGGCCCGCGAGCAGCCAGAACGCGACGCCGACGATGAGGAAGGACCAGGCCAGGCCGAGGCCGAGATTGTGGATGCCGTAGGCCGCGGCGAAACTCAGTACGGGGAGGGAGAAGAGCAGCAGCACGCCCGCCACGATCGCGGCGCCGCTGCCGACGCCCGCGCGCCTGACGTCCTGCTTGAGCTCGACCTTGGCGAGAGCGATCTCGTCGTGCACCAGGGCCGACATCTCGGCGGTGGCCGAGGCGACCAGCTGGCCGAGCGTGCGCTCGGCTCCCGGAGCCCCTTGGTCCACTGCGCTCATCTCTGACTCCCTCTGTCGTCTGCTGCCGGCGGCTGTCCTCCGTCGTCAGTCAGATCATGCCGGACGGTCGGCGCCTGTGCTGGACCCGCCCGCCGCTTCCCGGGCGGATCCACCCGGGGGACCGTCCCCGGCCGGGGCGGCGGCCGCGGCCCTGCGGCGGTGCTCGGCGGCCTTCTCCTCGTAGATCTTCGCCATCCGCAGGTGGTACGCCGGGTTGTCCTGCTCGTAGATGTCCGGGATCCCGTCGAGGTCCTCGTCGCGTTCCTCGTCCTCGGTCAGCGCCCGGTACCGGCGGTTGCGCAGCTTGAGCATCACGCACGCGATGACCGCGGCGATCAGTGAGCCGAAGAGGACGGCCGCCTTGATCTCGTCGGTCAGGACGGGGTCCCCGGCGAAGGCCAGCTCGCCGATCAGCAGGGAGACGGTGAAGCCGATGCCGGCCAGCGAGGCCACGGCCAGTACGTCGGGCCAGGCCAGGTCCTCGTTCAGTTCGGCCTTGGTGAAGCGGGCGGCGAGCCAGGTGCCGCCGAAGATGCCGACCGTCTTGCCGACGACGAGCCCGAGCACGACGCCGAGGGTCTCGGGGCGGGTGAAGACCTGTGCGATGGCCTCGTCGGAGAGGGAGACCCCGGCGGAGAGCAGGGCGAAGAGGGGTACGGCCAGTCCGGCCGAGAGGGGGCGGACCAGGTGCTCGATGTGCTCGCCGGGGGAGTGCTCCTCGCCCTCCCGGCGGGTGCAGCGCAGCATCAGGCCCATCGCCACGCCGGCGATGGTGGCGTGGACGCCGCTGTTGTACATCAGGCCCCAGATGACCAGGGCGAGCGGGACGTACACGTACCAGCCGCGGACGCCGAAGCGCAGCAGGAACCAGAAGAGGACCAGCCCCGCGAGGGCCCCGCCGAGGGCGAGGAAGTCGATCTCGCTGGTGAAGAACACCGCGATGATCAGGATGGCGAAGAGGTCGTCGACGACCGCCAGGGTCAGCAGGAAGGCGCGCAGCGCGGACGGCAGCGAGGTGCCGATGACCGCGAGGACGGCGAGGGCGAAGGCGATGTCCGTGGCGGTCGGGACCGCCCAGCCGTCGAGCGATCCGTTGCCGAGGGTGTTGACCAGGGCGTAGACCAGCGCGGGCACGGCCATGCCGCAGAGGGCGGCGATCACGGGGAGGGCGGCGGCCTTGGGGTCGCTCAGGTCGCCCGCGACCAGCTCGCGTTTGAGTTCGATGCCGGCGACGAAGAAGAAGATCGCGAGGAGGCCGTCGGCCGCCCAGTGCTGGAGCGAGAGGTCCAGGCCCAGGGCGGCGGGGCCGATGTGGAAGGACCTGACGCTGTCGTAGCTCGCCGATATCCCGGGGATGTTCGCCCACATGAGGGCGGCGATGGCGGCCACCAGGAGCAGGACGCCGCCGACGGTCTCGGTGCGCAGCGCGTCGGCGACGAAGCGGCGCTCGGGGAGGGAGAGCCTGCCGAGGAACTTGGGGCGGGTGCTGGGCGGGGGCGTGGCCACGGTGGGGAACCTCCGGGTGGGCGACGGCATGACAAATGCAGTTGCCGACCAGACTTCCCGGCGCACCCTGAGACTCTTCGAGCGTCAGATGTTGACGCTTCCTTTACTTTACAGGGTGCGCGCGGTCGTATCGGGTGATCTTCACCTTAAACGGGAGGAGGGCGTCCGGCGCGTTGTGCGCCGGACGCCCTCCAGGACCCTCGGTCCGCTGTCCGTCAGTCCTCGCTGGAGGCGCTGGGGAGCTTGGTCTGGATCAGTGCCATCACCGAGGAGTCGGCGAGCGTGGTCACGTCACCGACCGCCCGGTCCTCCGCCACGTCACGCAGCAGCCGGCGCATGATCTTGCCGGAACGGGTCTTCGGCAGCTCCTGCACCGGGACGATCCGCTTCGGCTTGGCGATCGGGCCGAGGGTGGCGCCCACGTGGTTGCGCAGCTCCCCGACCAGGGCGTCCGTCTCGGTGGCGCTGCCGCGCAGGATGACGAAGGCCACGATGGCCTGGCCGGTGGTCTCGTCCTTGGCGCCCACGACGGCCGCCTCGGCGACCGAGGGGTGAGAGACGAGCGCCGACTCCACCTCGGTGGTCGAGATGTTGTGGCCCGACACCAGCATCACGTCGTCGACCCGGCCGAGCAGCCAGATGTCGCCGTCGTCGTCCTTCTTGGCGCCGTCGCCCGCGAAGTACTTGCCCTCGAAGCGGGACCAGTAGGTGTCGACGAAGCGCTGGTCGTCGCCCCAGATGGTGCGCAGCATCGACGGCCACGGCTCGGTGAGGACCAGGTAGCCGCCTCCGCCGTTCGCCACCTCGTGGCCCTCGTCGTCCACGACGGTGGCACCGATGCCGGGCAGCGCGCGCTGGGCCGAACCGGGCTTGGTCTCGGTGACGCCCGGCAGCGGGGCGATCATCATGGCGCCGGTCTCGGTCTGCCACCACGTGTCCACGATCGGGCAGCGGTCGCCGCCGATGTGCTTGCGGTACCAGATCCAGGCCTCGGGGTTGATCGGCTCGCCGACCGAGCCCAGCACGCGCAGGCTCGACAGGTCGAACTTCGCGGGGATGTCGTCGCCCCACTTCATGAACGTGCGGATCGCCGTGGGCGCGGTGTAGAGGATGGTGACGCCGTACTTCTGCACGACCTCCCAGAACCGGCCCTGGTGCGGGGTGTCCGGTGTGCCCTCGTACATCACCTGGGTGGCGCCGTTGGCGAGCGGCCCGTAGACGATGTAGGAGTGCCCGGTCACCCAGCCGATGTCGGCGGTGCACCAGTAGACGTCGGTCTGCGGCTTGAGGTCGAAGACGGCGTGGTGGGTGTACGAGGCCTGCGTGAGGTAGCCGCCGGAGGTGTGCAGGATGCCCTTGGGCTTACCCGTGGTCCCCGAGGTGTACAGGATGAAGAGCGGGTGCTCGGCGTCGAAGGCCTGCGGGGTGTGCTCCGTGGACTGGCGCCCGACCACGTCGTGCCACCAGACGTCCCGGCCCTCGGTGACGGCGGTGTCCTGGCCGGTGCGGCGCACCACGAGGACGTGCTCGACCTGCGGGCACTTGGCGACGGCCTCGTCGATGGCGGGCTTGAGCGCGCTGGGCTTGCCGCGGCGGTAGCCGCCGTCGGCGGTGATCACCAGCTTGGCGTCGGCGTCCTGGATGCGGGAGGCCACGGCGTCGGCGGAGAAGCCGCCGAACACCACCGAGTGGGCGGCGCCGACGCGGGCGCACGCGAGCATCGCGACGACGGCCTCGGGGATCATCGGCAGGTAGACGGCGACCCGGTCGCCCGCCCGGACACCGAGCTCGGTGAGGGCGTTGGCGGCCTGCGAGACCTCGTCCTTGAGCTGGGCGTAGGTCAGGGAGCGGCTGTCGCCGGGCTCGCCCTCGAAGTGGATCGCGACGCGGTCGCCGTTGCCGGCCTCGACGTGCCGGTCCACGCAGTTGTACGCGACGTTCAGCTTGCCGTCGGCGAACCACTTCGCGAAGGGCGGGTTGCTCCAGTCGAGCGTCTCGGTCGGCTCGGTGTCCCAGGTCAGCCGCCGGGCCTGCTCGGCCCAGAAGCCCAGCCGGTCCGCGTCGGCCTGCGCGTACGCCGCCTCGGTCACGTTGGCGGCGGCGGCCAGATCGGCGGGCGGTGCGAACCGCCGCTCCTCCTTGAGCAGATTGGCCAGGCTGTCATTGCTCACGACATCTCCCTTTCCCAGGGTGTCCGTTGTGTCCCCGGGCATAGCTCATCAGGTCAGACGCCCAGGTGACAAGGGGTAGCCGGGAATTGGTTTAGACCTATACACGACTGGGCGGCCCGTGCGCCGCAGCGTACGCGTGGGCCGCGCGCGGCGCGCGGAAGGGCCCCTTCCCGCTGCAGGGTGCGAGAAGGGGCCAACAGCTTGCACGGATACGGGAGGGTATCGGTTCGGACGGAATTCCGGTCAGGCGTTCTGGCCCACGCTGTCGAAAACCCGACAGTCGAAGAAGTCCTCGCCCTCGGAGAGCAGGTAGGCCTGGGCCTCGCCCACGTGGAAGTACATCCCGTGCAGTTCCAGCGTGCCCTCGGCGAGCCGGCGGGCCACCGATTCGTGGGCCCGCAGGTGGTCCAGCTGCTGGACCACGTTGGTCAGGCAGAGCTGTTCCACGGCGTCCGCCGGGAGCCGGCCCGCGATCCGGGCCCAGGCGTGGTGCCTGCTGGCCATCCGCTCCAGGCTGGGCAGGCCGTGCCGCAGCCAGCGGCGCAGCGGGGTCATCGGGGCGCCCGGGTGGGAGTTCAGCAGGGCCTGCATGGCGCCGCAGCCGGAGTGCCCGCACACCGTGATGCTGTCGACCTTCAGCACGTCCACGGCGTACTCGATGGCCGCCGCGACCGAGTCGTCGGTGGCTTCGGCCCCGGGCGGGGGGACCAGGTTGCCGACGTTGCGGACGGTAAAGAGGTCTCCGGGACCGCTCGCCGTGATCATGCTGGTCACCAGGCGGGAGTCCGCGCAGGTGAGGAAGAGCTGCGAGGGCCGCTGCCCCTCGCGGGCCAGCCGGGCCAGTTCGTCGCGGACGTGCGGGGCGGTGTCCCGCTGGAAGGCGCTGATCCCGCTGGCGAGTTGACCGGCGCCGCGGCGCCGGGGGGAGGCCGTCGCGGCGTCGCGGGGCTCGGCCGCGCTCGGGATCGTCCCGGCCGCCTCGCGCCCCTCGCCCGCTCCGCCCGCCTCGCCCGCCGGGAGGTGCGCGGCGGCCTGCGGGTGCGTGGCGGACAGGGCGCGGTGGTCGCAGTGGTTCTGCCAGGGGGTCCACGGACGGCAGCACTGGTGCGCTCCCCGCCCCTCGCCCCGGTGGCCGCCGGCCCCGCCGATCGCGGTGCTCCCGCCGGCCGGTGCCCGACCGGACCCGGTGGGGGAGCCCTGGCCCGGCTGGGCGCCGGTGCCGGTCCCGGGCGACGCACCGGTGGACCGGGCCTGGCCGCCGCGGGAGATGGCGGTCCCGCCCCGGCCGGTGAGTTCCACCGAACCCCCGTGGGCCAGGTGCGTGTCCTGCCAGTCCTGGAGGATCTCGTAGGCGGCGTGGTCGATGAACGAGCCGTCCAGCTCGATGACGGCATGGCCCTCGTGCGGGATCGAGTTCAGCACCCGGCTCAGGCGCGGCACGGCGAGGAAGGTCAACTGCCCGCGCGCCCGCACCCGGTGGAAGCCGTCCGTCTCGTCCAGGGTGATCCTCGTGCGGGCCAGCCGGTGCATGGCCAGGGCCACGGCCACGGCGACGCCGACGGCGACGCCTTCCAGGACCCCGCCCAGGACCACGGCGACGATGGTGGCCGCGTAGACCAGGACCTCGCGGTAGCGGGTGACGGTCCTCAGGTGCGTGATGCTGACGACCTGGATGCCGACGGCCAGCACCAGTGCCGCCAGGGCGGCGAGGGGGATCAGGTCGAGCACGGGGACGAGCAGTCCGGCCGCGAGCACCACCCACAGCCCGTGCAACATGGCTGATTTGCGGCTTACGGCGCCGGACTTGACGTTCGCCGCGCTGCGTACGGCCACGGCCGCGACGGGGAGCCCGCCGAGCATCCCGGAGGCGATGTTGGCGGCGCCCTGTCCGCGCAGCTCGCGATCGAGGTCGGCGCGGGGCGGGCGGTCGCCCGTACCGCGCTCGGAGGCGATCAGCTTGTCGGTGGCGACCGAGGACATCAGGGATTCGACGCTGCCGACCAGGGTGATGGTCAGGACGGCGGCGACGATCCCGAGCACCGGGCCCTGCGGCAGCTCCGGCAGGGCGTGGCTGCTCCAGGAGGGCAGGTCCACCCGGGGCAGGTCGAGCCCGGCCAGGGCCGCGAGGGCGGTGGCCGCGGCGACCGCCGCCAGTGCGGCGGGCACCTTGCGCAGGGCCCGGCCGGCCCGCCCGGGGATCCGGGGCCAGAGCAGCAGCACGCACAGGGTCAGCGCGCTCACCCCGAGCGCGGCCGGATGCAGATCGGCCAACTGGGCGGGCAGTCCGAGCACGTTGGCGACCGCCGAGCTCTGCGGGGTGCCGCCGAGCACGATGTGCAGCTGGGCCAGCGCGATGGTCACGCCGATGCCGGCCAGCATCCCGTGCATGATGGCCGGGCTCACCAGCAGGGCTGAGCGGGCGGTGCGCAGGAAGGCCAGTCCGAGCTGGCAGCAGCCGGCCAGGACCGTGATGGCGCAGGTGGTGCGCCAGCCGTAGTGCTGGATCAACCCCGCCGTCACCACGGTGAGTCCGGCGGTCGGCCCGCTCACCTGGAGCGGGGCGCCGCCGAGCCGCCCGGCCACGATCCCGCCCACCGCGGCGGCCACCAGCCCCGCCTGCAGGGGGGCTCCGGTGGCCAGGGCGATGCCCAGCGAGAGGGGGAGCGCGATCAGGAAGACGGCGACGGACGCGGACAGGTCCGCATGGAGCCCCTTGAGGCGGGGTCCGGCACCGTCGGGGCCTGGGGTCGTGGAGGGGGGTGTGGCGGCTGTCGTCATGGGTTCCCGTCTCCTCGGGGGAGGGATGAAGCGGCGGGAGTCTCAACACTCGGTAAATGGATGGTAATGGAGAGTAAAGGCTGACGGTAGGGAATGCGGGCAAATGGGCTATGAATTAGCACTCAGGGGTGATTAAGTATTTTGTCTGCCTTGTCATACCTTCCTTAAAGCGGACCGCGTGGGACGTTGCGTCACGGAAGTCCCGCGATGGAACTGCGAGGAAGAGGTGTGCGGATGATCGCCGCCACGAAGAAGATCGCCGGCGGCCTTGTCGCCACGGCCCTGGTACTGGGCGTCGCCGGGTGCAGCGCCTCCGAGCCCTCCCGTCCCGGCGCTCCCGGCGCCCCCGGGAACCAGAACACGAAGAAGGGCGCCGCCGAGGCCCCCGGCAGCGTCAACCGTCCCATCGGCGACGGTTCGACCGCCTACACCGGCTCCCAGCCGAACGTGCAGAAGCCGCAGAGACTGAAGCCCGGCGAGAAGCCCCCGCAGTTCGTGGTGTTCTCCTGGGACGGCGCGGGCGAGGACAGTCAGAAGCTCTTCTCGCACTTCCGCGAGGTGGGCAAGCAGTACAACGCCCGGATGACCTACTTCCTCAGCGGCGTGTACATGCTCCCGGAGGAGAAGCGTTCCCTCTACACGGCCCCGCAGCACTCCGCGGGCCTCTCCGACATCGGCTTCGGCGACCTCCAGGGCATCAAGGACACAGCCACCCAGGTCCGCGGGGCCTGGCTGGAGGGCAACGAGATCGGCACCCACTTCAACGGCCACTTCTGCGGCCCCGAAGGGGGCGTCGGCACCTGGTCGGTGGAGGAGTGGAAGAGCGAGATCAACCAGGCCAAGTCCTTCGTCAAGAACTGGAAGACGAACACCCCGGCGCTCAAGGACCTGGCAGCGCTCCCCTTCGACTACGACAAGGAACTCATCGGCGCCCGCACCCCCTGCCTCGAAGGCCAGAAGAACTTCATGCTGGCGGCCAAGGACATGGGCTTCCGCTACGACTCCAGCGGCATCAGCAAGCAGATCTGGCCGAAGAAGACGGACGGGCTCTGGGACCTCCCGCTCCAGCTGGTGCCCATGCCGGGGCGCGCCTTCGACACCCTGAGCATGGACTACAACTACCTGGTCAACCAGTCCGGTACGACCACCCAGGGCGACCCCTCCCAGCACGAGTACTGGGGCGACCAGATGCGCGACGGCCTGCGCCAGGCCTTCGACCGGGCCTACCAGGGGAACCGGGCGCCGCTGATCATCGGCAACCACTTCGAGTCGTGGAACGGCGGCACCTACATGCGTGCCGTCGAGGAGTCCATCCAGACCATGTGCACCAAGCCGGAGGTCCGGTGCGTGCCCTTCCGCGAACTGGCGGACTGGCTGGACGCCCAAGACCCGAAGACGCTGGAGTGGATGCGTACCCTCGACGTCGGCCAGGCGCCGAAGGACGGGTGGACGAAGTTCCTCACCGCGGGGCCGCCGGCCGCGCAGCCGACGGCCCCGGCCGCCGTCAAGCCGGCTGAGGAGTCGAGCGAGGGCTGACCAGGGCCTCGTGCAGGACGAAGCCGGGGTCGACCTGTTCCGCCAGGTCGGCCCCGGTCTTGGCGTTCCCCCAGCTCTCCGCGTTGCGCAGGTGGAAGTGGACCATCTGCTCGGTGTACTTGTCCCAGTCGCGGTCGGCGTACGAGTCCTCGGCCGCGTTCTGGAGCGCCTGCAGCGCGAGCCGGTTGGTCGCCTCCAGCAGGTCGAACGGGGCGGGGCGGCCCTTCTCCATCGCCCGCACCCAGTCGGAGTGCCCGAAGGTGACCAGCAGGTCCTCGCCCACCTCGTCCTGGAGGAACTCGATGTCCTCCGGTCCCTGCACCTTGTTGCCGACCACCCGGAGCGCGATCCCGAAGTCCCGCGCGTACTCCTTGTACTGCCGGTAGACCGAGACGCCCTTGCGGGTCGGCTCGGCCACGAGGAAGGTCATGTCGAAGCGGGTGAACAGGCCCGAGGCGAAGGAGTCCGAGCCGGCTGTCATGTCGACGACGACGTACTCGTCCGGGCCGTCGACCAGGTGGTTGAGGCAGAGCTCCACCGCGCCGACCTTCGAGTGGTAGCAGGCCACGCCCAGGTCGGCCTCGGTGAACGGCCCGGTGGCCATCAGCCGTACGGGCTCCCCGTCGAGCAGCAGCGTGCGGGCGCAGGCCGCGTAGACCGGGTTGTCCTCGGTGACCCGCAGCAGGCGGGAGCCGGCGCCGGGCGGGGTGGTCTTGATCATGCTGTCGGTGGACGCGATGCGCGGGTTGGAGCCGCGCAGGTACTCCTTGATGAGGGGGAGGTGCGCGCCCAGGGCGGGCAGCGCGGCCGCCTCGTCCTCGGGGAGTCCGAGGGCCGCGCCGAGGTGCTGGTTGATGTCGGCGTCCACCGCGACGACGGGGGCTTCATTGGCTGCGAGGTGGCGGATGAAGAGGGAGGACAGGGTCGTCTTGCCGCTGCCGCCCTTTCCCACGAAAGCGATCTTCATGTTCACCAAGCGTAGTGGAGCGGTAGCAGGTTGTGGTCGAAGCGAGTGAAGAAGACCACTCCAAGGAGGGGTCGGTGCCACGGCCGGGGAGTGCGTAGGCTCCCTACTTATGAGTAGCGCTTCTGACCCGCTGGCGGCCCTGGCTTCGCTCCCGGGAGTCGCAGAGTCCGTGGATTCCGTACGCAAGGCCGTCGACCGGGTCTACGGGCACCGCGTCATGCGCCGGCGCAGTGGGGAGATCACCTCCGAGGCCGCGCTGCGCGGCGCGCGGGGCAGCGCGGCGCTGTCCGGTGCCGACTGGGCGCTGGAGGAGGTGCGCCGTCGCACCGACTTCGGTGCCGAGGCGCAGGCGCTGACGGTGGGCGCCGCCCTGCGTCTGACGGCCGAGGCGGGCCAGCTGCTGAGCATCTGGCGCCAGTCGCCGCTGCGGGTCCTCGCGCGGCTGCACCTGGTGGCGTGCGGGTCGACCGCGGCCGGGGACGTCGTGGGCCGGCCGCGGCTGGCCGGGGAGCCGGTGGACGAGCCCCTGGTGGACCTTCCGCTGCCCGGCGCCGACGAGGTGGCGGGGCGGCTGGACGGCCTCTCCCGGCTGATCATCGCGGGCGGCTCGGCGCCCGCCCTGATCACGGGCGCGGTGGTGCACGGCGAGCTGCTGGCGCTGAGGCCCTTCGGGTCGTACAACGGCCTGGTCGCCCGCGCGGCGGAGCGGATCGTGCTGATCAACAGCGGCCTCGACCCGAAGGCGATCTGCCCGGCGGAGGTCGGTCACGCCGAGCAGGGCACGAAGGCCTACCTGGAGGCTTTCGAGGGCTACGTCTCGGGGGGTCCGGAGGGGATGGCCGCCTGGATCGCGCACTGCGGCCGGGCGATCGAACTCGGGGTGCGCGAGTCGACGGCGGTCTGCGAAGCCCTCCAGCGCGGCGCGGCGTAAGGCTCCAAGGGCCTGCGGCCGGAGGGTCGGGGGCCGGAACAGGGTTGCGGCGACACCGTACTGCTTTGGTGTCGCCGCTGGCATTCGCGCCCAGTTACCAAGCGTCCTCGATATGTGCCCATCAGGTCGGGAGCTCTGCCCGGTTACCTGGTGCGGCTGGCCCGTAATCGACGGGTCGACGTCGCGTGGGTGCTCGGCGTTCATGCTTCGGTCCGTGGGCCTTACTGCGTTTTAAAGATGATCCTCTCGGATGTTCTTTGGTCTCGCGGGCCGTTGACTCCTTTGTACTCCGCTTCCGAGCCGAGCGAAACCCCTGTCCGGAGTTCTTTACTTTATGGGGCGACTCGGGGCGATTCGGACAGTCCAAAACGCCCCAGGTCAGACACCCGACGATGGGCTGACGGCGCGGGATCAGGCCGAGGCGGCAGCGGCCCGGCGGCGGCTGGCGTACCAGACGAGACCGGCGGTGGCAGCGGCCGCGCCCACCGCCGCGGCGGCGACGAGGGCCGGGCGTGCGGGCATCGAGAGTCCGGGCAGCCGCTGCTTGAGCCGTACCGGCCTGCTGAACACCAGAACCGGCCACTCGCGCGCCACCGCCTCCCGACGCAGCGCCCGGTCCGGATTGACCGCGTGCGGGTGTCCGACGGCTTCGAGCATCGGCACGTCGGTGAACGAGTCGCTGTACGCGTAGCACCGGGCCAGGTCGTAGCCTTCGGACTCGGCGAGCTCCCGGACGGCCTCCGCCTTCGTCGGCCCGTAGGCGTAGTACTCGATCTCCCCGGTGAAGCAGCCGTCGTCGCCGACCACCATGCGGGTGGCGACGACCCGGTCCGCGCCGAGCATCTCGCCGATCGGCTCGACGACTTCGGCGCCGGACGTCGACACGATCACCACGTCACGGCCCGCGGTGTGGTGGGCCTCGATGAGGGACGCGGCCTCGTCGTAGATGATCGGGTCGATCAGGTCGTGGAGGGCTTCGGCGACGATCTCCCGGACCTGCTGAACGTTCCACCCCTCGCAGAGGGCGGAGAGGTACTCGCGCATCCGCTCCATCTGGTCGTGGTCGGCTCCGCCGGCCAGGAAGATGAACTGCGTGTACGCGGTGCGCAGCACGGCCCGCCGGTTGATCAGGCCGCCCTGGTAGAAGGACTTGCTGAACGTCAGAGTGCTGGACTTCGCAATGACCGTCTTGTCCAGGTCGAAGAAGGCGGCCGTCCGAGGCAAGGAGTGCGGCAAGGGCTGATTTTCCACGACCCGAGCATATGCGCCCACCATTCGGCGTAAGGTGTGGCGCGTGGGTTTGCCTGAGAAGGCTCTCGGGTACACCATGGAAGTCACGGATCGTTCGCGACCGTGCTAACCCGGTCTGGCTCCTCCCCCCCCGAGTCGGACCGTGGGGACGACCCCCGCTCTCCCCCCCGGCGGGGGTCGTCGCATGTCCGGACGCGGTTTGCGTCCCATGCCTTCGGCCTTCAGTGGTCATCCGCTCGGCCCTTCCTCTTCGGTGGGCCCGCATGGCTCAGGCCCTCACTCCCTCGAACTCGTCACGCTGCGTAGTGGTTCCGGCGCGCTCCGGAACTCACCTGATGGGGTGGCGAAGTTATTCACAGGGGCCTTCTCGTCCACAGTTTTGGAGCAAGATCCACTCCCTTTTCCGGATCGCTGCACCGTGATTCCAGCCGCGAAGTCCGCGGCTCGTGGATTTGCGGTGAGAAGGGGGCGGAGATCGTGGCTGGATCGAAGTCGTGTGAAGTGCCGGAGCCCGTGGTGACCGGCGGGGGCGGGCGGGCGCCGGGTGCGCCCGGGGTCCTGCCCGGTGGCGGACGGCCGCTGATCATCACCGAGGACCCGCTGCTGCTCGACGACCTGCTGCGGCTGTGCGCCGCCGCGGGCGCCGAACCGCACGTGCACCATGCGGTGCCCGAGCAAAGCGGAGCCGGTGGTGCGCGTGGGAGCGGGGACGACGGGAGTGCTTTCGAGGGCGGCGGGCCGCGCGGTGGCGTGGGATGGGAATCGGCCCCGCTCGTCCTGGTCGGCGACGACGCCGCGCACCGGGTGGGCGGAGCGCCGCGCCGCGGCGGGGTGTTCCTCGTCGGCCGGGACCTCGACGACCCCCTGGTGTGGCAGCGGGCGGTGGAGATCGGTGCCGAGGAGGTGCTGCGGCTCCCCGACGCCGAGAGCCTCCTCGTCGACCGCATCGCCGACGTGGTGGAAGGGGCGGGACGCCCCGCCCTGGCCGTCGGCGTGATCGGCGGCAGCGGAGGGGCCGGCGCCTCCACCCTCGCCTGCGCCCTCGCGCTCGGTGCGGGGCGGGCCGGGGAGCGCACCATCCTCATCGACGGTGACCCGCTCGGCGGCGGCATGGACGTCCTGCTCGGCGGCGAGGGGGCTGGGGGACTGCGCTGGCCCGACTTCGCCGCCTCGCGCGGCCGGGTCGGGGCGGGGGCCCTGGAGGAGTCCCTGCCCGAACTGCACGCGCTGCGGGTGCTCAGCTGGGACCGCGGCGAACGGGTGGTCGTGCCGCCCGCCGCGATGCGGTCCGTCGTGGCCGCCGCGCGCCGCAGGGGCGGGGTGGTCGTGGTCGACCTGCCCCGGCGGGTGGACGAGGCCGTGGCGGAGGTGCTGGCTCAGCTCGACCTGGTGCTGCTCGTGGTGCCCGGCGAGCTGCGGTCGGTGGCCGCGGCGGGCCGGGTGGCGGCCGGGGTGCGGATGGTGGCCCGGGACGTGCGGGTGGTCGTACGGGGCCGCTGCCGGGAGGGGCTCGACGCCGAAGCCGTGGCGGGGCTGCTGGGAGCGCCGCTGGCCGGGGAAGTGCCCGTGGAGGTGGGCCTTCCCGGCCGGGTGGAGGAGGGGGAACCGCCGGGTACGCGGGGCGCGCTGGCCCGGTTCTGCGACGGCTTCTGGCAGCGGGCCCTGGGCTCCGTGCACGGCGTGCCGGCATGAGCGCGCCGCTGCTGGACGCGGTGCGCCAGCACCTCGCCGAGACCGGTGCGGAGCCCACCCCGGCCGGGGTCGTGGCGGCCCTGCGGGCGCAGGGGCGGCTGCTCGGCGACGCGGAAGTGCTGGGCGTGGCCGCGGAGTTGCGGTCCGAGCTGGTCGGTGCCGGTCCGCTGGAGCGGTTGCTCGCCGACCCCGAGGTCACCGATGTGCTGGTGGCCGCCCCCGACCGGGTGTGGGTGGACCGGGGCGGCGGGCTGGAGTTGACGGAGGTGACGTTCGCCGACGCCGAGGCCGTGCGCAGGCTGGCCCAGCGGCTGGCCGCCGTCGCCGGGCGGCGGCTGGACGACGCCCGGCCCTGGGTGGACGCCCGCCTGCCGGACGGCACCCGGCTGCACGCGGTGCTCCCGCCGGTGGCGGTCGGGTCGGCCTGCTTGTCGTTGCGCGTGGTGCGGCCCAGGGCGTTCACCCTGGACGAGCTGGTAGCCGCCGGAACCCTGCCGCCGGGCGGGCAGCGCCTCCTGCGGGCCATGGTCGAGGCCCGGCTGTCCTTCCTCGTCTCCGGCGGGACCGGGACGGGCAAGACCACCCTGCTCAGCGCCCTGCTGGGACTGGTCGGGCCGGGTGAGCGGATCGTCCTCGCGGAGGACTCCGCCGAACTGCGCCCCGACCATCCGCACGTGGTGCGGCTGGAGACCAGGCCGGCCAACCAGGAGGGGGCCGGGCTGGTCACCCTGGCGGACCTGGTCCGCCAGGCCCTGAGGATGAGGCCCGACCGGCTGGTGGTCGGCGAGGTGCGGGGCGCCGAGGTGGCCGACCTGCTCGCCGCCCTGAACACCGGGCACGAGGGCGGGTGCGGCACGGTGCACGCCAACGCCGCGGCGCACGTGCCCGCCCGGCTGGAGGCGCTGGGCACGGCGGCCGGGCTCGACCGGGCTTCCCTGCACAGCCAGTTGGCCGCCGCGCTGACCCTGGTGGTCCACCTGGTCCGTGACCGGGCCGGGCGGCGCCGGGTGGCCGAGGTGCACGTGCTGGAGCGGGATCCGGCCGGGCTGGTGGTGACCGTGCCCGCGCTGCGCTGGGGAGCCCGGGGGTTCGTACGGGAGCCGGGCTGGGCACGGCTCGGGCCGCTGCTGGGAGGTTCCCGATGAGTGCCGGGGTGTCGGTGCCCGTCTTCGCGGGCGTGCTGTGCGCGGGGGCCGCCGTCCGGGTGCTGGCCGGGGGCGACCGACTGCCCCGGCGGGCCCGGCTGGTGCTGGCCGGGGGAGGCCCGCCGGTGCCGGACGGGCCCGTGTGGGGGTGGCACCTGGTGGCCGGGCTGCGGGTGCGGGCCGAGCGGTGGCGCGAGTGGGTCCCGCTCGTGGCCGGGCTGGTGGTCGCGGTGCTCGGCGGGTCGGTGATCCCCCTGGTCGCGGGGGCGCTCGCGGTGCCGCTGGTACGGCGCCGGCTGCGGGCCCGGGAGCGCGAACGGGCGCGCGGGGCCCGGGCCGCCGAGGTGGTGGCGCTCTGCGGGGCCGTGGTGGGGGAGCTGCGGGCGGGATCCCAGCCGGGACGCGCCCTGACGGTGGCGATGCGCCGTACGTCGGCCGGTCCCGGCGGTCCGGGCCCGGCCGAGGCGGGGGTGCTGGCCGCGGCGGCTTTCGGCGGGGACGTCGCCGCGGCCCTGCACGAGGCGGCCCGGGAGCCGGGCGCCGGGGGACTGGCCGGGATGGCGGCCTGCTGGCGGGTCTCCGTGGACGGCGGGGCGGGCCTGGCGGCCGGACTGGACCGGCTGGAAGGGGCGTTGCGGGCCGAGCGCGACCGGGAGGAGTCGCTGCGGGCCCAGTTGGCGGGAGCCAGGTCTACGACGGTGGTGCTCGCGCTCCTGCCGCTGGTGGGGCTGCTGATGGGCACCGGGCTCGGAGCGGATCCGCTGCGGGTGCTGCTGCACTCGCCGGTCGGGTGGGGCTGCCTGCTGGTGGGCGGGGTGCTGGAGGCGCTGGGACTGCTCTGGTGCCGGCGGATCGTACGGACGGGGGAGCGGTGATGGGCGGGCCCGTGGTCCACAGGCTGGGGACGGCGCTCTGTCTGGCGGTGCCGGTGTGGTGTCTGGTGTCGGGGTGGGCGTTGTGGCTGCGGCGGCGGGCGGCGCGTCGCAGACTCGCGCGGCTGTTCCCGGCAAGGGCGGCGGCCTCCGGGCCGGGGCTCGGGCCCCGGGTACGGGCGTCGCGGGCGGTCCGGGCCGGACCGGACGGATTGGGCGGATTGGGCGGACGGGCCGGACCGGGCGGAGTGCTGCCGGGGCGGCGGGTGGCGGGCGGGGCGTCGCCGGGAGGCCCGGTGCGGGCCCGCGGGGCGCCGGACGTGCCGATCGGGGGCGGGGCGGAGTCCGGGCTGCGGGGCTTCCTCGCCCGGTCCCGGTCGCGATCGCAGGCCGGTGCCGATCCCCGGGAGGCCGAGCGGCAGTTGCCCTTCGCGGCGGATCTGCTGGCCGCCTGTCTGGCGGCGGGCGCGGGACCCGTGGAGGCGGCCGAGGTGGTCGGGGAGTCACTCGGCGGCCCGGTGGGCGAGCGGCTGGCGCTCGCGGGCGCGGAGCTGCGCCTCGGCGGCGAACCGGGCGCCGCGTGGGGGAGGTTGGCGCGGATACCGGGGGCCCGGGGGCTCGCGGAGTGCCTGGAGCGGGCCGCGCGCACCGGGGCGCCGGCCGCCGAGCCGGTCTCCCGGCTGGCCGCGGGGCTCCGCGCGGACCGTTCCCGGCGGGCGGTGGCCGCGGCGCAGCGGGCGGCGGTGCTCGTCACCGCGCCGGTGGGGCTGTGTTTCCTCCCCGCCTTCCTCGCGATCGGGGTGGCTCCGGTCGTGATCGGAATGGCCTCGGGACTGCTGTCGGGCAAGTGAGAGAACCGCACGGATCACAAGCTGAAATCACATCAAGAACGTAATCCCACAGGAGGTTGTCATGAGGATCATCTGGTTTCGGGTGCGGGCGGCGCTGAGCGGCCGTTCGGGTGACGCGGGAATGTCGACTTCGGAATACGCCATGGGCACGATCGCGGCGTGTGCGTTCGCCGCAGTTCTGTACAAGGTGGTGACGAGTGACGTGGTCTCGGCGGCCCTGCAGTCGACCATCGGGAAGGCGCTCGATGCGCCCTTCTGAGGGAAATCGGGCGGGAATCGGGGACCGCGGATATGTGACGGCCGAGGCAGCTCTGATCATTCCGGCGCTGGTGTTGTTCGCGGCGTTGCTGGTGTGGGCGCTGATGGCGGCGGCCGTTCAGATCCGGTGCGTGGACGCCGCGCGGGCCGGTGCCCGGGCGGCGGGCCGGTCGGAGCCGCAGGAGGTGGCGGTGGCGGCGGCCCGGGCGGCCGCCCCGCCCGGGGCGCGGGTGGAGCTGGAGCGGTCGGGGGACCTGTGGCGGGTCACGGTGGCCGCCCCGGCGCCGGGCCCGGCGGGGCTGCCGGTGCGGCTGGGGGCGGTGGCGGTGGCGCTGGCGGAGGACAGCGTGGGGGCGCCGCCGTGAGCCGGGACCGGGGTTCGGCGACGGTGTGGGCCGCGGTGGTGGCCACGGCCCTGGTGGCGGTGTTCGGGGGTGTGCTGCTGCTCGGTCAGGCGGTGGTGGCGCGCCACCGGGCCGGGGCGGCCGCGGATCTGGCGGCGCTGGCGGCGGCCGTGATCTGGGCGCGGGGTCCGGAGGAGGCGTGCGCGGTGGCCGGGCGGGTGGCGCGGGCGCAGGGGGCGGAGGTGGCGGTGTGCCGGGTCGGGGGTGAGGTGGCCGAGGTCACCGCCCGGGTCCGGGCGGGGCCGTTCGCCCCGGGGGTGCCGGCTCGTGCGGGGCCGGGGGTGGTGCCGGAGCCCTCGGAGGGCTGAGCCGTGTGCCGTCGCCCCCGCGCGGAGCCCTCCCCGCCCCGCCCTTCCCTCGTTCCCCGGGTCTCCGCCCCGGCCCCCGCGCCTCAAGCGCCGGCGGGGCTGAATGCCCGGGGTCCGGCCCGGGCCCCCAGCCGTCCCGGCAGCCGCGTCGTGCCGGGCGGGGCGGGCCGGGCCAGCCGTGCCGGGCCGGCCCGGCGGCCGCCCCGGGACCGCGGCCCGGCCCGGCGGCTCCGCCGGGCCGGGTAGAGCCCGGCGTGCGGTCCCAGGCCCCACGCCTCGCACTTCGGTGGGGCTGAACGCCTCGGGGTTCCGTTCCGGGTCCCCGGCCGCACAGGCCCCGGCCCGCCCCCTGGGCCGGGGTCCCAGGCCCGCGCACTGGGGGTCGGTGGGGTTGGGAGTCCGGGTTCGGACCCGGCTCCTGGGGCTCCGCCACGGGCCCCGCGCCTCGGGGCCCGTGGGGTTGGGGTCCCGGGTTCCGGTTGTGGGGTCAGGGGGTCGAGGGGGGTGGGGTCAGGAGGTGGGTGAGGAGGCGGAGGGCGCCGCGTTTGTGGAGGGGGTCGTTGCCGTTGCCGCACTTGGGGGACTGGATGCAGGAGGGGCAGCCCGCCTCGCACTCGCAGGCGGCGATGGCGTCCCGGGTGGCCGTCAGCCAGGCGCGGGCGGTGTGGAAGCCCCGCTCGGCGAAGCCGGCGCCGCCGGGGTGGCCGTCGTAGACGAACACGGTCGGGAGGAGGGTGTCGGGATGCAGCGGGACGGAGACCCCGCCGATGTCCCACCGGTCGCAGGTGGCGAACAGCGGGAGCAGGCCGATGGAGGCGTGCTCGGCGGCGTGCAGGGCGCCGCCGAGGATCTCCGGGGTGATCCGGGCCTCGTCGAGCTGGTCCTCGGTGACCGTCCACCACACGGCCCGGGTGCGCAGGGTGCGCGGGGGCAGGTCCAGTTTGGCCTCGCCGAGGACCTCGCCGGTGATCAGCTTGCGGCGCAGGTAGGAGACGACCTGGTTGGTGACCTCGACGGAGCCGAAGCAGAGCCGGGCCCGGCCCCAGGGGATCTCCGTCTCGGTCTCCAGGATCGAGATCGCGGTGGTGTCGCGGGCCGTGGTGGAGAACGGCGGGGAGGCCTCCTCGACCAGGGCCACCGAGTCCTCCAGATCCAGGTGCTTGACCAGGTAGGTGCGGCCCTGGTGGAGGTGGACGGCGCCGTCGTGGACGGCGGTGTGGGAGGCGGACTCGTCCACGGTGCCCAGCAGCCGGCCGGTCGAGGCCTCCACGATCTGCACGGGGCGGCCCCCGCCGCCGCGGATGTCGGTGAGGTCCGAGGCCCGTTCCCGCCGGGTCCAGTGCCAGGCGGTGGCCCGGCGGCGCAGCAGTTTCGCCGCCTCCAGCTGGGGGAGGAGCTCGCGCGCCGCGGGGCCGAAGAGGTCCAGGTCCGCGTCGGTCAGGGGGATCTCGGCGGCGGCCGCGCACAGGTGGGGGGCCAGGACGTACGGGTTGTCGGGATCGAGGACGGTGGCCTCCACCGGCCGCCGGAAGAGGGCCTCGGGGTGGTGGACCAGGTAGGTGTCCAGGGGGTCGTCGCGGGCGATCAGCACGGCCAGGGCGCCCTGGCCCGAGCGCCCGGCCCGGCCCGCCTGCTGCCACAGGGAGGCCCGCGTGCCCGGGTAGCCGGTGATCAGGACGGCGTCCAGGCCGGAGACGTCCACGCCCAGCTCCAGGGCGGTGGTGGCGGCCAGGCCGAGCAGTTCCCCGGAGTGCAGGGCCCGCTCCAGGGCCCGCCGCTCCTCGGGCAGGTAGCCGCCCCGGTAGGCCGCGACCCGCCGGGGCAGGGACCGGTCCACCTCCGCGAGCCGCTCCTGGGCGATCACGGAGATCAGCTCGGCGCCGCGCCGGGAGCGCACGAAGGCCACCGTGCGGACGCCCTGCACGACCAGGTCGGTCAGCAGGTCGGCGGTCTCCGCCGTCGCCGTACGCCGTACGGGGGCGCCCTTCTCGCCCCTGAGGTCGGTCAGGGGCGGCTCCCACAGGGCGAAGACCACCTCACCGCGCGGCGAGGCGTCGTCGGTGACCTCGGTGACCGCCACGCCGGTCAGCCGGGACGCGGCGGCCGCCGGGTCGCTCGCGGTGGCGGAGGCCAGCAGGAAGACCGGCTCGGAGCCGTAGCGGGCGCACAGCCGGCGCAGCCGCCGCAGGACCTGGGCGACGTGGGAGCCGAATACCCCCCGGTAGGTGTGGCACTCGTCGATGACCACGTAGCGCAGGGCCTTCAGGAAGGAGGACCAGCGGGGGTGGGAGGGCAGGATGCCCCGGTGCAGCATGTCGGGGTTGGTCAGCACGTAGTTCGCGTACTGGCGCACCCACTCGCGTTCCTCGAAGGGGGTGTCCCCGTCGTACACGGCGGGCCGTACGGCGTTTCCGAGCGGCGCGGCCAGCTCCCGCACGGCCCGGCGCTGGTCGGCGGCCAGAGCTTTGGTCGGGGCCAGGTAGAGGGCGGTCGCACCCCGGCCGTTGGGTGCCTCCGCGCCGTCGGCGAGGGCGGAGAGCACGGGCGCCAGGTAGGCCAGCGACTTGCCCGAGGCGGTTCCGGTGGCGACGACCACGGATTCCCCGTCCAGGGCGTGCTCGGCGGCCGCGGCCTGGTGTTCCCACGGATGTTCGATCCCGGCGGCCCGGATGGCGGCCACGACATCCGTTCGGATGCGGTCGGGCCAGACCGCATGACGACCCGCCCGAGGGGGCAAGTGCTCCGTATGGGTGATGCGCGCAGCTCGGGAAGGCCCCCGTGAGAGACGGTCCAGGACCGTGCCGGGAGTGGGTCGTGGGTCCGCCGCGGCCGTGGCCGGACCGGGGCGCTGAGTGTTGGCCATTGGAACCGAGTGTGTCACCGGCGTGCGGGACAATGGACCCAAGGCGTCGTGCGCGCCTGCCGGTAAGTGATTGAATGCCATCGCGGCAGCCGATCCCTCCCCTACCTTCGGGTGGGGAAGGCCCCTGGGGGGCGCCGCTCGATAGCAAGGTGCTGGAGGATCCGTGGACCTGTCCCTGTCGACTCGCACTGTCGGCGACCGCACGGTCGTAGAGGTCGGTGGCGAGATTGATGTGTATACCGCGCCCAAGCTGCGCGAGCAGTTGGTGGAGTTGGTGAACGACGGCAGCTACCACCTGGTTGTCGACATGGAGCGAGTGGACTTCCTCGACTCCACCGGCCTCGGTGTGCTCGTGGGAGGCCTCAAGCGCGTCCGCGCGCACGAGGGCTCGCTGCGTCTGGTCTGCAACCAGGAGCGCATCCTGAAGATCTTCCGTATCACCGGTCTGACCAAGGTGTTCCCGATCCACACCACGGTGGAAGACGCCGTCAACGCCACCGACTGACGGCTCCAGGCCCGTGCCGCCCCGGCGGCACAGGAGCCGACGAGGAGCGGGGGTACCGGACCACGGGTGGTCCGGGCCCCTGTCAAGGCACGCCCGTAGTCCGAGGGGGATGCAATGGCCACCGTTGAACTGCGCTTCAGCGCCCAGCCCGAACACGTCCGGACGGCCCGCCTGGTGGCGGCCGCCGTGGCACGCCGGGCGGGTGTGGAGGAAGCCGTCCTCGACGAGGTTCGCCTCGCCGTGGGCGAGGCGTGTTCCCGTGCCGTCGGACTGCACCGCAGCAACGGCCTGACCGCGCCCGTCCGGGTGGTCCTGACCGAGGAGGAGAAGTCCTTCTCCATCGAGGTCGGCGACGACGTGCCCGGGCCGGCCGACGGTTCTTCCGTGTCCGGCATCGCCGCGGCCCTCGACCCCGACAGCGACGAGGAGGACGAGATGGGCCTCGCCGTGATCAGCGGGCTCGTCGACGACGTCTCGGTCACCACCGGGGAGGGCGGCGGAACGATTCGGATGAGCTGGCCGGTCTCCGGGGGGTCGGACCTCCCGTAGGGCCGTCGTCCGCACGGTCCGCACGGTCCGTCGCATCTTCTGTGTCTTCCGTATCTTACGATCTTTATCAAGGCCCTGCTGAGCAGGGCCTTTTTCATTTCTCCGGGAAATAAACCCGGTCTCCCGCAGTGTGCTGATCGCCTGTCAATGCCTTTGTCCCATTACTTCTTTCGGGGGTAATGGAGTGACGTGATCTATTGCTGAGGAGCAAGAGCAGGCCAATTCCGTTTCACGCCCACTGTTTTGATCCCGGTGCGCTCCCTACAATCCGTCCACATCTTGAGCTCATCACGTCAAGGAGGACGAATGACGGGGCTCTTCACCCCTATCGCGCCGGATCGCGTCAATGATCTGGCAGCCGCAGTACTCACCGATGACAATCGGCTCATCGTGTTCGCCATCGCGGGCGTCGCACTGGCCGCGCTGGTCGTCGCGCAGATCCTGGTCCGCCAGGTCCTCGCCGCCGACGAGGGCACGGAGAGCATGAAGAAGATCGCCGCGGCGGTGCAGGAAGGGGCCAACGCCTATCTCGGCCGCCAGTTGCGCACCCTCGGCGTCTTCGCCGTCGTGGTGTTCTTCCTGCTCTTCCTGCTCCCGGCCGACGACTGGACGCAGCGGGCGGGACGTTCCGCCTTCTTCCTCGTCGGCGCGCTCTTCTCGGCCGCCACCGGCTACATCGGCATGCGCCTCGCGGTCCGCGCCAACGTGCGCGTCGCGGCCGCCGCCCGGGAGGCCACCCCCGCCGAGGGCGAACCCGCCAAGGACCTCACCGAGGTGTCCCACAAGGCGATGAAGATCGCCTTCCGGACGGGCGGCGTCGTCGGCATGTTCACCGTCGGCCTCGGCCTGCTCGGCGCCTCCTGCGTCGTCCTGGTCTACGCCGCCGACGCCCCCAAGGTCCTGGAGGGCTTCGGGCTCGGAGCCGCGCTCATCGCGATGTTCATGCGCGTGGGCGGCGGCATCTTCACGAAGGCCGCCGACGTCGGCGCCGACCTGGTCGGCAAGGTCGAGCAGGGCATTCCGGAGGACGATCCGCGCAATGCCGCGACCATCGCGGACAACGTGGGCGACAACGTCGGCGACTGCGCGGGGATGGCGGCCGACCTCTTCGAGTCCTACGCCGTCACCCTCGTGGCGGCGCTGATCCTCGGCAAGGCCGCCTTCGGCGACCTCGGCCTGGCCTTCCCGCTGATCGTGCCCGCCATCGGTGTCATCACCGCCATGATCGGCATCTTCGCGGTCGCGCCGCGCCGCTCGGACCGCAGCGGCATGACCGCGATCAACCGCGGCTTCTTCATCTCCGCCGTGATCTCCCTGGTGCTGGTCGGGATCGCCGTCTACGCGTACCTCCCGGCCACCTACAAGGAGCTCGTCGGCGTCGAGGACGCCGCCATCTCCACCCATTCCGGGGACCCGCGCGTCCTGGCGCTCGTCGCCGTCGCCATCGGCATCGTGCTCGCGGCCCTGATCCAGCAGCTGACCGGCTACTTCACCGAGACCAACCGCCGTCCCGTCCGGGACATCGGCAAGTCCTCGCTGACCGGACCCGCGACCGTGGTCCTCGCCGGCATCTCCGTCGGCCTGGAGTCCGCCGTCTACACGGCGCTCCTCATCGGCCTCGGCGTCTACGGGGCGTTCCTGCTCGGCGGGACCTCGATCATGCTGGCGCTCTTCGCGGTGGCCCTGGCCGGCACCGGCCTGCTGACCACCGTCGGCGTCATCGTCGCCATGGACACCTTCGGGCCGGTCTCCGACAACGCCCAGGGCATCGCCGAGATGTCCGGCGACGTCGAGGGCGCGGGCGCCCAGGTGCTCACCGACCTCGACGCGGTCGGCAACACCACCAAGGCCATCACCAAGGGCATCGCCATCGCCACCGCCGTGCTCGCCGCGGCCGCGCTCTTCGGCTCGTACAACGACGCCATCGCCACCGCGGTCAAGTCGGTCGGTGCCAAGGCGGGCGAGATGAACCTCAGCCTGGACATCGCCCAGCCCAACAACCTGGTCGGCCTGATCCTCGGCGCGGCCGTCGTGTTCCTGTTCTCGGGCCTGGCCATCAACGCCGTCTCCCGCTCCGCGGGCGCCGTCGTCTACGAGGTGCGCCGCCAGTTCCGCGAGCACCCCGGGATCATGGACTACACCGAGAAGCCCGAGTACGGGCGCGTCGTGGACATCTGCACCAAGGACGCGCTGCGCGAACTCGCCACGCCCGGCCTGCTCGCCGTCCTCACCCCGATCGCCGTCGGCTTCTCGCTCGGCGTCGGCGCGCTCGGTTCGTTCCTCGCGGGCGCCATCGGCACCGGCACCCTGATGGCGGTCTTCCTCGCCAACTCCGGCGGCGCGTGGGACAACGCCAAGAAGCTCGTCGAGGACGGGCACCACGGCGGCAAGGGCAGTGAGGCCCACGCCGCGGTCGTCATCGGCGACACCGTCGGAGACCCGTTCAAGGACACCGCCGGCCCGGCGATCAACCCGCTGCTCAAGGTCATGAACCTGGTGGCCCTGCTGATCGCCCCGGCCGTCGTGCAGTTCAGCTACGGCGAGGACACCAGCGCGACCGTACGGGCCGTGGTCGCGGCCCTCGCCATCGCGGTGATCGTCGGCGCGGTCTACGTCTCCAAGCGCCGCGGCATCGCCGTCGGCGACGACGGGGACGGCGGGGCCGCCGAACGGGTGGCCCAGTCGGCCGATCCGGCGGTGGTTTCCTGATCCTGCGGACGCTTCGAGCGCGTCGGCACCGGCCCCCGGGCCGGACCGGCGGGGCGATGCGCCCGAACGGCGGACGGGCGGCGCGGACTGACGCGCCGTCTGTCCGCCTTTGTGCGTACCCGGATGGCGGGCGTGTATCTTCCGGCCGAGAGCCTTCGAAGGGACCAATCCGGTGAACAAGAAGCTTGCGGCCGCGGTGTCCGGCGGTGCGGTACTGATGCTCGTCCTGTCCGGCTGTGGTGGCGGTGGGGACGACGGCGACAAGAAGGCCGACGCCTGGGCCAAGAAGGTCTGCGACAAGTGGGAGCCAGAGCTCACCAAGATCAAGACCACCAATGACGAGCTGAAGCGGGTGGCCAGCCAGAGCAGCAAGCCGGAAGAGGTCCAGAAGACCGACTCGGCCGCCTTCCAGACGCTGTCCGAGGCCTACAAGACCATGGGCGGCGCGCTCACGGCCGCGGGCGACGCGCCCGTCAAGGACGGCGCCACCACCCAGCAGGCCGTGGTGAAGAGCTACGACGAGATCTCCAAGGGCTACACCGATCTCAAGACGAAGATCGACGCGCTCGACCCCAAGGACCAGGCGAAGTTCGCGGACGGCCTCCAGCAGGTCGCCGGCGGTCTCACCCAGGTCGCGGCCAACGAGACGGCGAGCAAGGAGAAGCTCAACTCGACCGGCCTCAAGGTGATCTACACCCAGAAGGGCTGCCAGGTCAGCGCACCCAAGTAGCCGACCGGGCCGACCGGGCACCGCCCGCCCCGCGAGCGCGCGGCGGGCGGTACGCCGAGGGTCGTACGGATCCGCGGCCCCAGCGGCCACAATGGACGCGTGAGTACCACCAGCCTCCCCAAGCCCGACCGGGCCGTCGCCCTCCGTACCGCCCTGCTCGCCGCGGGCTTCACCGCCGACGGGCTGCTCGACCTGCTCGGCGCCCCGGCCTACGCCGCGCTCGCCCGCAGCGAGACGGTCCCCGCCCTGCGCGCCGCGCGCAGCCACGGCGACGGCCCCCTCCCGAGCCTGGTCCGGCTGTTCCTCCTGCAGAGCCCCGTGCCCTACGCGCACGCCGCGGCCGCGCTGCCCGTCGAGGACGCCCTCGCCGACGGCTGGCTGAGCCGGGAGACGGGCGCCGACGGGGAGGACACCGTCCGCGCCACCGTCGACGTCCGCCCGTACGGGGGCCCGGACGGCGAGGACTGGTTCATCGTCTCGGACCTCGGCTGCGCCGTCGGCGGCGCCGGGGGCATCGGCAGCCGCGAGGAGGGCGTGGTCCTCGGCGTGGGCGGGGCCTCCACCACCCTGGCCGGCATCACCGTCCGCGTCCCCGTCGGCTCGGCCCTCGACCTGGGCACCGGTTCGGGCATCCAGGCGCTGCACGCCGCCCACCACGCCACCCGGGTCACCGCCACCGACGTCAACCCGCGCGCCCTGGAATTCACCCGTCTGACGCTTGCGCTGTCCGGGGCGCCGGAGGCGGAGCTGCTCGCCGGATCCCTGTTCGAGCCGGTCGGCGAGGCCACGTACGACCTGATCGTGTCCAACCCGCCCTTCGTGATCTCGCCCGGCGCCCGGCTCACCTACCGCGACGGCGGGATGGGCGGCGACGACCTGTGCCGGACCCTGGTCCAGCAGGCCGGCGCCCACCTCAACCCGGGCGGGTACGCGCAGTTCCTCGGGAACTGGCAGCACGTGGAGGGCGAGGACTGGCACGACCGGGTCCGCTCCTGGGTGCCGCGCGGCTGCGACGCGTGGATCGTGCAGCGTGACGTGCAGGACGTGACGCAGTACGCGGAACTGTGGCTGCGCGACGGGGGCGACCACCGCAGCGACCCGGCCGAGTACGCGCGGCGCTACGAGGACTGGCTGGACGAGTTCGAGGCCCGCGGGACCAAGGCCGTCGGCTTCGGGTGGATCACCCTGCGCCGTACCGGGGCCGCCGAGCCCTCGATCGTGGTCGAGGAGTGGCCGCACTCGGTGGAGCAGCCGCTCGGCGACGCCGTCCTGGCCCACTTCGCCCGCCAGGACTACCTGCGCGAGCACGACGACGCGGCCCTGCTGGCGGGGTACTTCCAGCTCACCGAGGAGGTCGTCCAGGAGCAGGTCGGCGCGCCCGGGGCGGAGGACCCGGAGCACGTGGTGCTGCGCCAGCACCGCGGCATGCGCCGCGCCACCAAGGTCGACACGGTCGGGGCGGGCTTCGCCGGAGTGTGCGACGGGTCACTCAGCGCGGGCCGGATCCTGGACGCGATCGCCCAGCTGGTGGAGGAGGATCCGGTCGTTCTGCGGGACCGGACGCCGGAGGCGATCCGGATGCTGGTCGAGCAGGGTTTCCTGGACCCCGTGCCGGGGCCGGCCGCCCGCTAGCGGAGCCCGCGCGGGCCCCGCGTCGCCGTGATGTAACCCGGGGTTCGCCTGCTGTCCTCCCACGGCTGGCAGGCTCCCGGGCAACGGGATCCGGGGGGATTCCCGAGCGGCCCGAGGGGAAAAGGGGAACGGCATGGAACGCGGTCCGGCGATCTTCGCAGCGGCCGTGTTCCTGCTGTTCGGAGCGGCTCTGCTGGCCTGGACCGGGGCGCGTGCGGTGCGTCGCGCGCCGGTGGCCGAGGGAGTGCGCCCCGTGGTGGCCGTACCGTTGGCACTGCTGTCCGGTGCGGTGTCCCTGGCCCTCGGGGTCTGGTGCCTCCAGCGGTTCTGAGGCGGCTTCCCGCGATGATCTCCGCGGGTGTGTGAAACCCGACGTCGAGGCGGGTCGGGAGGCGGGGCCAGACGGCCCTCCGGCCACCCTGCCCGGTGACCGGGAGGGGGCGGCCGATGCATCCGGGCGGCAGAAACGGCACTTGTCGGGTTACCGTTCGAGTGGCCGTTGCGGGCTTGTGCCGTTTGACACGGGTGCGGGTTGTACCGTCACACTCCGCAGCGTCGCCGTACCGCGACCGAGTGCCGACCGGAGAGAAGAGCCAAGTTGTCCCCGACTAGCGAGACCGCAAAGGGCGGCCGCCGACTCGTCATCGTCGAGTCCCCTGCCAAGGCGAAGACGATCAAGGGCTACCTCGGCCCCGGATACGTCGTCGAGGCGAGCGTCGGGCACATCCGCGACCTCCCGAACGGCGCGGCCGAGGTCCCCGACAAGTACACCGGCGAGGTCCGCCGCCTCGGCGTGGACGTCGAGCACGACTTCGCGCCGATCTACGTCGTCAACGCGGACAAGAAGGCGCAGGTCAGGAAGCTCAAGGACCTGCTGGCCGAGTCCGACGAACTCTTCCTCGCCACCGATGAGGACCGCGAGGGCGAAGCCATCGCGTGGCACCTGCAGGAAGTCCTCAAGCCCAAGGTCCCCGTCCACCGGATGGTCTTCCACGAGATCACCAAGGACGCGATCCGCGACGCCGTCGCCAATCCGCGCGAGCTCAACCAGCGCATGGTCGACGCCCAGGAGACCCGCCGCATCCTCGACCGCCTCTACGGCTACGAGGTCTCGCCGGTCCTGTGGAAGAAGGTCATGCCGAAGCTGTCGGCGGGCCGCGTCCAGTCGGTGGCCACCCGGCTCGTCGTCGAGCGCGAGCGCGAGCGCATCGCCTTCCGCTCCGCCGAGTACTGGGACCTGACCGGCACCTTCGCCACCGGCCGCGCCGGTGACGCCTCCGACCCCTCGACGCTGGTCGCCCGCCTGAACACGGTGGACGGCAAGCGCGTGGCGCAGGGCCGCGACTTCGGCTCGAACGGGCAGCTCAAGAGCGAGGTGCTGCACCTCGACGAGGCGAACGCGCGGGCGCTCGCCGCCGCGCTGGCGGACACCGCCTTCGCCGTCCGGTCGGTGGAGTCCAAGCCGTACCGCCGCTCCCCGTACGCCCCCTTCCGTACGACGACGCTCCAGCAGGAGGCCTCGCGCAAGCTCGGCTTCGGTGCGAAGGCGACGATGCAGGTGGCGCAGAAGCTGTACGAGAACGGCTTCATCACCTACATGCGTACGGACTCCACCACGCTCTCCGACACCGCGGTGTCGGCGGCGCGGGCGCAGGTCACCCAGCTCTACGGGGCCGACTACCTGCCGGAGAAGCCGCGCGTCTACGCCGGCAAGGTCAAGAACGCGCAGGAGGCGCACGAGGCGATCCGCCCCTCGGGTGATCGTTTCCGCACCCCGGCCGAGACGGGTCTGAGCGGCGACCAGTTCCGCCTGTACGAGCTCATCTGGAAGCGGACCGTCGCCTCCCAGATGAAGGACGCGACCGGCAACTCCGTCACCGTCAAGATCGGCGGCCGGGCGGCCGACGGGCGCGACGCCGAGTTCAGCGCCTCCGGCAAGACGATCACCTTCCACGGCTTCATGAAGGCCTACGTCGAGGGCGCCGACGACCCGAACGCCGAGCTCGACGACCGAGAGAAGCGGCTGCCGCAGGTCGCCGAGGGCGACGCGCTGAGCGCCGAGGAGATCACGGCCGACGGCCACTCGACCAAGCCGCCGGCCCGCTACACCGAGGCCTCGCTGGTCAAGGAGCTGGAAGAGCGCGAGATCGGCCGCCCGTCGACGTACGCGTCGATCATCGGCACGATCCTCGACCGCGGCTACGTCTTCAAGAAGGGCACGGCGCTCGTCCCGTCCTTCCTGTCGTTCGCCGTCGTGAACCTCCTGGAGACGCACTTCGGGCGGCTCGTCGACTACGACTTCACCGCGAAGATGGAGGACGACCTCGACCGCATCGCGCGGGGCGAGGCCCAGTCCGTGCCGTGGCTGAAGCGGTTCTACTTCGGCTCCGAGGAGGCCACCGAGGTCGTACCCGCCGACGGCGACCACCTCGGCGGCCTGAAGGAGCTGGTCACGGACCTGGGCGCGATCGACGCCCGGGAGATCTCCTCCTTCCCGGTCGGCGACGGCATCGTGCTGCGCGTGGGCCGCTACGGCCCGTACGTCGAGCGGGGCGAGAAGGACGCCGAGGGCCACCAGCGCGCCGACGTGCCCGACGACCTGGCTCCGGACGAGCTGACGGTCGAGTACGCGCAGGAGCTGTTCGCGAAGCCGAGCGGTGAATTCGAGCTGGGCGCGGACCCGGTGAGCGGGAACCAGATCGTCGCGAAGGACGGCCGCTACGGCCCGTACGTGACGGAGATCCTGCCCGAGGGCACGCCGAAGACGGGCAAGAACGCGGTCAAGCCGCGCACGGCCTCCCTCTTCAAGTCGATGTCCCTCGACACGGTCACCCTCGACGAGGCGCTGAAGCTGATGTCGCTGCCGCGCGTGGTGGGCGCGGACGCGGAGGGCGTGGAGATCACGGCGCAGAACGGCCGCTACGGCCCGTACCTGAAGAAGGGCACGGACTCGCGGTCGCTGGAGACCGAGGACCAGCTCTTCTCCATCACCCTGGACGAGGCGCTCGCCATCTACGCCCAGCCCAAGCAGCGGGGCCGGGCCGCGGCCAAGCCCCCGCTGAAGGAACTGGGCACGGACCCGGTGAGCGAGAAGCCGGTGGTGGTCAAGGACGGCCGCTTCGGGCCCTACGTGACGGACGGCGAGACGAACGCGACGCTGCGGCGGGACGACGACGTCGAGACGATCACCCCGGAGCGCGGCTACGAGCTCCTCGCGGAGAAGCGGGCGAAGGGCCCGGCGAAGAAGACCGCGAAGAAGGCCGTGAAGAAGGCGCCGGCCAAGAAGGCACCGGCGAAGAAGGCGACGGCGACGAAGGCCGCCGCCGCGAAGAAGACGACCACGGCGAAGAAGACCACCGCCGCGAAGAAGACGACGGCCGCGGCGAAGAAGGCCGCGGCGGCGCCGGCGCCGTCCGACGACTAGCCGGTACGTACGGCGGCGGTCGGCACCGAGGTGCCGTGACGCGCCGCAGCAGTCCGCCCGAGGGCCCCGCGCGATCCGCGCGGGGCCCTCGCGCGTGCCGGGGGCGCACCGGGTGGGTGCGGGGTCACACCCGGCCCCGTCCACAGGCCACCGCAATGGCCAGGCGCAGCGGATAGGCTGGGCGGATGACGCGAGCCGAGCAGCCAACGGTCGTGACCGCCTCCGAGGACCCCACCTACGACGAAGCCCTGGCCGCGGACTCCCGCGAGCGAGCGGTGCGCGCCCTGCTGCGCACCCCCGGGCTGCGCCGGCTGTGGAGCGCCCAGCTGGTGAGCGGCATCGGCGACGCCCTGGCCCTGCTGGTCCTGGTGCTGCTGACCCTCCAGTCGGCCGTCACGGCCGGCGCGGACGGGTTGTTCGGCGCCGGCTACCGGGGCGCGGCCTTCGCCGTCGCCGCCGTGTTCGCCGTACGGATCCTCGCCACCGTCCTGTTCGGCGCGGTCCTGCTCGGACCGCTGTCGCAGCTCATGGCCCCCGTAGGCAGGCTCGACCGCCGCTGGACGATGGCCGGGGCCGACGGGCTGCGGATCGGGCTGTTCGTCGTCGCCCCGCTGTGGCTCGACTGGATCCCGGCGCACGCCACCACCGCGCTGCTCGCCACCGTCTTCGTCGCCGGCGCCGCCGAGCGCGTGTGGACCCTGGCCAAGGAGAGCGCCGCGCCCGCGCTGCTCCCCGCGCCGCCGCCGGAGGGGGCGACCGTACGGCCGCTCCCCGACCACCTCGACGCGCTGCGGCGCCTGACGCTGCGCACGGCGTTCGCGGCGCTGCCCGCCGCGGCCGCCGCGCTGCTCGCCGCGACCCTGGTCGGGCGGGCGCTGGGGCTGGGCGTGGACTGGTTCGCCGCGAACCCGTCGGCGCTGGGTTCGTACGTGGCCGCCGGTCTGTTCGCCGCGTCCGTCTCGCTGCTGCTGCCGCTCGCGCTGCCCGCCGTGAAGACCCCGAGGCCGCGCTCCCCGCTGGAGGGGCTGCGCACCCCCCGGGTGGGCGAGCGGCCCGAGAAGGGGCGTACGGGCTCGATCCGGCTGTTCGTGCTGGCCAGTGCGGCCGTCGCGGGGGCGGTGGCGGCCGCCGCCTCCGTGTCCGTGCTGCACGCCTTCGACCTGGGCGGCGGCCCGTCCGCGTACGCCCTGCTGGTCCTCGCCCTCGTCGGCGGAACGGGCCTCGGCATCCGCGCCACCCAGGCCGGCAAGGTGCTGCCCGGCCTGTCCCGGCGCCGGCTGCTGGCCCTGGCGATCGCGGTGGCCGGGCTCGCGCTGCTGCTGAGCGGGCTGGTCCCGGACACGGCGACCGTGGTGTTCCTGGCACTGCTCGCGGGCACCGCCGCGGGCGTCGCCGCCAATGCCGGGCACACCCTGCTGGACCAGGAGACCGAGGAGTTCCGCCGCGCCCGGGTCACCGCGCACCTGCAGGCCGTGGCGCGGGTCGCCGTGGCGGTCGGCGCCGTCGGCGCCCCGCTGCTGGCCGCCGCGATCGGACCGCACCGGCTGACCGGCGGCGGGGTCGTGTTCTCGCACGGCGGCGCGGCCTTCACCCTGATGCTGGTCGGCGTGCTGCTGCTGCCCGTCGCCGTGGTGGTCCTCACCAAGGCCGACGACCGCGGCGGCGTCCCGCTGCGGCGCGACCTGCGCGAGGCGCTGCGCGGCGGCGAGCCGGTGCAGGCCCCATCGACGACCGGGTTCTTCATCGCCCTGGAGGGCGGCGACGGAGCCGGGAAGTCCACCCAGGTGGAGGCGCTGGCCGACTGGATACGGGGCAAAGGCCACGAGGTCGTCGTGACGCGTGAGCCGGGTGCCACCCCGGTCGGCAAGCGGCTCCGCTCGATCCTCCTCGACATCTCCTCCGCCGGGCTGTCCAACCGCGCCGAGGCGCTGCTGTACGCCGCCGACCGCGCCGAGCACGTGGACACGGTGGTCCGGCCCGCCCTGGAGCGGGGCGCGGTGGTCATCTCCGACCGCTACATCGACTCCTCGGTGGCCTACCAGGGCGCCGGCCGGGACCTGTCCCCGACCGAGATCGCCCGGATCTCCCGCTGGGCCACCGACGGCCTGGTCCCGAACCTGACCGTGCTGCTCGACGTGTCCCCGGAGGCCGCCCGGGAGCGGTTCACGGAGGCGCCGGACCGGCTGGAGTCGGAGCCGACGGAGTTCCACCAGCGGGTGCGGGCCGGGTTCCTGACCCTGGCCGCGTCCGACCCCGGCCGCTACCTCGTGGTCGACGCCGGGCAGGACCCGGGCTCGGTGACCACCGTCGTACGCCACCGCCTGGACCGGATGCTGCCGCTCTCGGAGACTGAGGTCGCGGCGCAGATCGAGGCCCGGCGGCTCGCGGAGGAGGAAGCCCGGCGCAAGGCCGAGGAAGAGGCCGCCCGCAAGGCGGAGGAGGCCCGGCTGAAGGCCGAGGAGGAGGCCCGCCTGGCCCGGGAGGCCGAGGAGGCCCGGATCAGGGCCGAGGCGGAGGCCGCCGAGGCGCGCCGGCTCGCCGAGGAGGAAGCCGCCCGCAAGGCGGAGCAGGAGCGGCTGCGCGCCGCCGAGGAGGCGCGCGCCCGCGCCGAGGCCGAGCGGCTGCGCGCCGCGGCCGAGGAGAAGGCACTGGCCGCCGAGCAGGAGCGGATCCGGCTGGAGGAGGCCGAGGCGGCCCGGCTGCGCGCGGAGGCGGAGGCACGACGGCTGGAGAAGCAGCGCCGCGCCGAGGAGGCCCTGCTGCGGGCCGAGGAGGCGCGCCGGCTGGCGGCGGCCTCGGCGGCCGCAGCGGCGGCGGCTTCCGCGGCCGCGGCTGCCTCGTCGGCTTCGTCCGCTTCGTCCGCGTCCACCGCCGCGCAGGCGGCCCCGGCCGCCGGACCGGGACGGAAGGTCCCGATGCGCAAGGACCCGCACCCGGACGACGCCGTCACCGTCGAGACGCCGCGGATCAAGCGGGCCCTGCGGCCCGACGACATCACCGAGACCGTCCCCGTGCCCAAGATCGACCCGGCGGCGGACGAGACGGCCGTGCTGCCGTCCGTACGTCCCGACGGGCCGGCCGGTGCTCCGGAGGCCCGCGGCGCTTCGGCGCGCACGGCGCCGCCGTCCGCCCCGGCCACCCGGCCGACGGTCCGGCACTCGCAGGAGAGCCCGGCCGACCGGGTTCCGCCCGGCATCTTCCGGGACTCGGGCAACGACGTGACCCGCGAGCTCCCGGTCGTCGGGGAAGACGGCCGGCCGCGCCGGGCCCCGTCCGACTGGGCCGAGGCCACTCCGATGGACGACCTGCCGACCCTGGCCGACGAGCTGCTCGGGCCGCACCGGGACGAGGAGGACGGCGAGGACGGCCGACGCGGTGGGGACGGCCCGCGCCGCCGCTGAGCGGGGACTGTCGGTGGCGCACGCCACAATGTGATCGGGACGCGCGGGACGGCCGGGCGCGGGAGCGCCGGGCGCGAGTGCGCGGGACGCAGAGGGAAAGGCGGTGGGCGGGATGCCCGTGTGGGACGACCTGGTGGGGCAGGAGCGCGTGCAGACGCAGCTGGCCGCCGCCGCGCGGGACGCGGACGCGCTCGTCACCGCCACCTCGGACGGGACCCCGCCGCCGCCCTCGTCCAAGATGACCCACGCCTGGCTGTTCACCGGCCCGCCCGGCTCCGGCCGGGCCACCGCCGCCCGCGCCTTCGCGGCGGCGCTCCAGTGCGTCAGCCCCGACCGGGCGCTCGGCGGCGAGCCCGGCTGCGGGTTCTGCGACGGCTGCCACACCACCATGGTCGGTACGCACGCCGACGTGGAGATCGTCCGTACCGACCTGCTGTCCATCGGCGTGAAGGAGACCCGGGACCTGGTGCGCCGGGCCCAGCTCTCCCCGGCCGTGGGGCGCTGGCAGGTCATCGTCCTGGAAGACGCCGACCGGCTCACCGAGGGCGCCGGGAACGTCCTGCTGAAGGCGGTGGAGGAGCCCGCTCCGCGCACGGTGTGGCTGCTGTGCGCGCCCTCCCTGGAGGACGTGCTGCCCACCATCCGCTCCCGCTGCCGGCACCTGACCCTGGGCACCCCCTCGGTCGAGGCCGTCGCCGACCTGCTGGTGCGCCGGGACGGGATCGAGCCCGCCGCCGCCGCCAACGCCGCCCGCGCGACCCAGGGGCACATCGACCGGGCCCGCCGGCTCGCCACCGACGAGTCCGCCCGGACGCGCAGGGCCACCGTGCTCAAGCTGCCGCTGCGGGTGGACGACGTGGGCGGCTGCCTCAAGGCCGCGCAGGAGCTGGTCGACGCCGCGGGCGAGGACGCCAAGCAGATGGCGGAGGAGGTCGACGCCAAGGAGACCGAGGAGCTCAGGGCCGCCCTCGGCGCCGGAGCGGGCGCGGGCGGCCGCATGCCGCGGGGCACCGCCGGTGTGATGAAGGAACTCGAAGACCGCCAGAAGCGCCGCCGCACCCGTACCCAGCGCGACAGCCTCGACCTGGCGCTGACCGAGCTCACGGGCTTCTACCGGGACGTCCTGGCCCTCCAGCTCGGCTCGAACCTGGCCATAGCCAACGAGGACGTACGGCCGGACCTCGACCGGGTCGCGCGGGCCGGCGGCCCCGAGCGCACCCTGCGGCGCATCGAGGCGATCATCGCCTGCCGGCAGGCCCTCGACCGGAACGTCGCCCCCCTCCTCGCGGTCGAGGCGATGACGATGGCCCTCCGCGCGGGCTGACCTCTCCTCTGCTCCCCGCTTCCGCCTTCACCCGTCCGAGCGATCCGGGCCCCGCCCGTGACCGGTCCGGCACGGGCGCGGCGCGGGGTCCGTCCCCGGTCGGCGGACGGCCGCCCGCCCCAGGCCGCCGCACCGCCCGCCGACACGGACGGCGGGCAGCACGTAGGCTCGCCGCATGGACACCAGGCGTCTGCTGCGTACCACCGGGATCGTGATCGCAGCCGCCGGGCTGCTCCTCTCCGGCTGCACCTCCGGGGGCTCGGACGTGGCCTCGGCCTCGGCGGAACCGACCCCGGCCCCGGCCGCGCTGCGCCCGTACTACGAGCAGAAGCTGACCTGGCGCGACTGCGGCGTCCCCGGCTTCCAGTGCTCCACGATGAAGGCGCCGCTGGACTACGCGAACCCGGGCTCCGGGCAGGACGTCGACATCGCCGTGGCGCGCCGCGAGGCCACCGGCCCGGGCAAACGGCTCGGCTCCCTGCTGGTCAACCCGGGCGGGCCGGGCGGTTCGGGCATCGGATACCTCCAGGCGTACGCGGGCATCGGCTACCCGGCCGCCGTGCGCGCCCAGTACGACATGGTCTCCTTCGACCCGCGCGGGGTCGCCCGCAGCAGCCCCGTCGAGTGCCTGACCGGCCAGGGGATGGACCGGTTCACGCAGGTGGACCAGACCCCGGACGACGCCGCGGAGCGCGACGCGCTGGTGGCCTCCTTCAAGGAACTCGCGGCGGCCTGCCAGGTCCGCTCGGGGCGCGTCCTGCCGCACGTCTCCACGGTGGAGGCCGCCCGCGACATGGACGTGCTGCGCGCGGTGCTGGGCGACGAGAAGCTGAACTACGTCGGGGCCTCGTACGGCACCTTCCTCGGGGCGACGTACGCCGACCTCTTCCCCGCCCGCGTCGGGCGGCTGGTCCTCGACGGGGCCATGGACCCCACGCGGCCCGCCCTGGAGCTCAACCGCGACCAGACGGAGGGCTTCGAGACCGCCTTCCGCTCCTTCGCGAAGGACTGCGCCAAGCAGCCGGAATGCCCGCTGGGGCGGGGCAACCCCGACGCGGTGGGCCAGAACCTGAAGGACTTCTTCCGCAAGCTCGACGCCCAGCCGGTCTCCTCGGGCGACCCGAACCGCCCGCTGGGCGAGTCCCTCGCGACGACCGGCGTGATCGCGGCGCTGTACGACGAGAGCGCGTGGCCGCAGCTGCGCACGGCCCTCACCGACGCGATGAACGGCGACGGGTCCGGGCTGCTGGCCCTCGCCGACAGCTACTACGAACGCGACGCGGACGGCACCTACGCGAACCTGATGTTCGCCAACGCCGCCGTGAACTGCCTCGACCTGCCGCCGGCCTTCAAGGGCCCGGAGGGCGTCCAGTCCGCACTGCCCTCCTTCGAGAAGGCCTCGCCGGTGTTCGGCGCGGGCCTGGCGTGGGCCTCGCTGAACTGCACGTACTGGCCGGTGAAGGCCACGGGCGAGGCGAGGCCGCTGACGGCGAAGGGGGCGGCCCCGATCGTGGTGGTCGGCACGACGCGCGACCCGGCGACCCCGTACAAGTGGGCCAAGGCCCTGGCCGGCCAGCTCGACTCCGGCACCCTGCTGACGTACGACGGCGACGGCCACACGGCGTACGGACGCGGCAGCGAGTGCATCGACACGGCGATCAACCGCTACCTCCTGCAGGGCCAGCCCCCCGCCCCGGGCAAGCGCTGCTGACCCTCCCGAAGATCCCGGTACGGGGCACCCCCTTCGACCCTGTAGACTTGGCGCCGCTGCTGATGAGAGCGTCCCTCAGGGGAAATCTTCTTGTCTTGCAGCGGTGCCGCCTTAGCTCAGTTGGCCAGAGCAACGCACTCGTAATGCGTAGGTCTCGGGTTCGAATCCCGAAGGCGGCTCTGTAGAACCCCCAGGACTCACTCGCCGTGACCTGGGGGTTTTGCTTTTTCCGGCTCAGGTCGCGACGCTCCCGAAGCGTGTGCGGACCGGTGTTCCTTGACGTTCCCGGTGGGGACCGACCTCGGTCAGATCCGGCCCGTGTTCGGTTCCAGCGGCGCGAGGACGGTCCGGCCGTCGTCGTCGACCAGGGCGGCCAGGGTGTCGGCGTAGGCGGTGACGCCCTCGCTCCAGCCGACGTTGCCGGCGAAGTCCAGCAGGTGTGCCATGCGGCGCAGCGTGGCGCTGCGGCGCAGGAGGGTGTTGTCCGGCGTGTGGCCGCGGGCCGTCAGGAAGGCTGCCGCCATGGTCGTGAAGGGTGCGGCCGTCGAGTCGCCGGGGAGGTGGCGGGCCGCCACGTCCGCCATCTCGGCGAGTTCGCCCAGCAGCCAGCCCGCGTCGTGTTCGGGCCTTCCGCGGGACAGGGTCTCGCCGGTGAGCAGTACCGCGTGACGGCCGTCCGGGGCGGGCACCGTGAGGCCCAGGGACGGTTCGCCGTGGAGCAGCACGTCCCCCGTGGCGCCGGGGGCGGCCGCGCGGCACCACTCGGCGAGGGTGTTCAGCCGCGTCGGGCCCATGCGGTCCGTGCAGAGCCGGTGGAGCCGGGCCGGCCCTTCCTCTTCACCGCCCGCCCGGAGCCACCGGGTGAGGCGCGCGAGGGCGGGTGGTGGGCCCGCGGTGTCGAGGGGCCCGGTGTGGCCGTTGATGTCGGACAGGGCGTGGCCTACGGCGCTCATGGCCGGGGCCAGGGGAAAGATCACGGGAGCGGGCGGCCAGACCATGCGGGCCAGGGACTTGGCGCCGGGGGCCGTGTACGTGGCCGTGTTCCCGTCGATCGTGGCCGGCGCCGTGTTCCTTGAGGAGACGACCGCTCCCGTCGCGGTGGCCGTCGTTCCGGCCGGGTGTGTCCGGTGCCAGAGGAAACGGCCGTCCTCCGTCGTGAAGATCCGGGTGCGCAGGTGCCTGGTGCCGTACTCGTCAACCAGCATGGGTGCCGTCCGTTGCCCTGAGGGCCGCGCGCTTGCGTGCCAGTGCGTCGATCACCACGGGCAGGGGCGGCGGTACGGCGGCGTCGTCCCGTCCGGTCGTGATGCTGCGACCGGGGGTGGTGGGGACGACCACCACGTTGGGCCGGGTTCCGAGCGTTTCCAGGTGATGCTGCAGGGTGATGTTCTCCCGGCCGCCCGGAGGCAGCGCCGGAGCCACCGCTATGGGGGCCCGGGTGCACTGCAGGGCGAGCACGGCCGGTGTGTCCCCCATGCCCGTGGCGAAGCGGGCGATGAAGTTCATGGTGGCCGGATAGACGATCACCGAGTCCGCCCACTGGGCCAGTTCGACGTGCCGTGCGGTGGGCGTGGCCTCCTCCGGCCACACGTCGAGCAGCACCTCGTTTCCGCCGAGGGCGGCCAGGGCGGCCCGGCTGACGAAGCGTTCGGCGCTGCGCGTGACGACCGTTCGGGTCTCCAGGTGCGGATAGGCCGTCCGCAGCCATCCCACCCAGGTGGGCAGATGGGCCACGTGGACGGCACCCGTCCCGACGAGGAGCAGTCGTTCGGCGGTGAACTCCGGGGCGGGTACGCCGCCGGTGGGGAATTGCCGGTCGTTCATGTCTGCTCTCCTGGTGCCACGAATCCGAACCGGGCCAAGGACGGCCCCACCGCGGCCGGGTCCGCGAGGACGACTCCCGCCTCCGGGCCGGGGGCGAAGAATTCCCGGCAGGCCGCGGCGACCTCGTCGGTGGTCACTTCCAGGAGTTGACGGGGGTACTCCTGGATCCAGCCGGTGCCCACGTCCCAGCAGCACAGTGAGGCGAGGAGGTTGGCCAGGTCCGACTGGGAGGCGGTGGCGGTCAGCAGCGAGCCCCTGAGGTACGTGCGGGCAGCGTCGATCTCCCGTGGCGTCGGCGGGGATTTCACCAGGTTCGTCAGCTCGGCGAGGATCTCGGACACCACGAGGCCGGTGGATGCCGTCCCGCAGACCACGTCGGTCACCGTGGAGGGGGAGCCGAGCGTACGGTCGAACCGGGACAGCGCGTGATAGGCCAGGCCCCGCCGCTCGCGGACGTTCGCCACCAGCCGGGACGAGAAGTACCCGGCGAACACGGCGTTGGCCACGGCCAGCGCGGGGTACCTGGGGTCGCCGAAGGACACGGAGCGACAGGACAGGGCCACGTGTGACTGGGCGGCTCCGGGGCGCGGTACCAGCCGCATGCGATCGGCGGGCGCCGTCCCGGGTACGGGGGAGGCCGCGGTGCCGGAGGGCAGGCCGGAGAAGGTCCGCGCCACCGCATCGGCCGTGGAGTCGGCGTCGATGTCCCCCACGACGATCACCCGGGCCTCGCGGAGCGACAGGCACGTGCGGTGGGCCTCGTGCACGTCGTGTGCGGTGAGGGCCGACACCGTGTCGGCCGACGGCCACGCGTCGAAGACCGCCAGGTCGCCGTACCGGGCCCGGTTGAGCTCGCGCAGGGCGAGGCGCTGGGGCTGGGCGTCCAGGATCGCCAGGGCCTGGGACAGCCGCTCGCGTTCCCGGGCGAGCCGGTCCTCCGGGACGGTGGGCGCGGCCAGCCACGAGGCGAGCAGGCCGAGCATCCGGTCGAGCCCGGCGACGGGCACGTGTCCGACGACGGTCAGCCACTCCGCCATGCGCTGCGCGTGCGGCCGGCCGGTGGTGAAGGCGGTGTCCCAGGGAACGTCGCGGCCGTCCAGCCGAACGGTCCCTGTGAAGGCCGTCGTCGTGAGCAGTTCGACCGTCACCGACCGCAGCGGGTCGCCGACCGACAGCGGAACGAGGACGCGGACCTCGACCAGCGGAGCGCCCTTCCTGGGCACCGCGAAGATCCGCAGTCCGGAGGGCAGCTGCCGTTCGACCACGCGGGGGAGGGCGAGGGCCTTCTCGGGATGGAGCGGAGGCAGGGGCCTCGTCACCGTGTACCTCCGGCATCGCGCGGGTGGACCAGGAGTGCGGCGGGCCTGCTGCCGGCCAGCGCGGCGGCCGCGTTCCGCACGTAGGCGGCGTCGAGGGCCGTCAGGGCTCCGGTGAGGTCCATCGGCAGGGACGGCTCACCGTGGAGCAGGGAAGAGGCTCCGACCGCCCGCGCGAAGGCGAGGACGTTGTCGTGTTTGCGGTGCCACCGTGCCACGGTCGCGCCGACCGCCGAGGCCACTTCGCGGTCGGTCGGACCGGGCCCCGCGAGGTCCTCCAGCGCCGCCTCGATCACGCCGGTGATCGCCTCGTGCCCGGAAGAGGGGTGGCGGGCCGTCACGACGAAGGTGTCGGGGTCCCGGGCGTCGAACGGTCCGAAGAACCCGCACTGGGCGGTGGCGGTCGTGAGGTCGACGCCGCGGGCGTGCGCTCGCTGCTGCAGGTGTCCGGACGGGCCGCTCAGGAGCGCGGCCAGGGCGATGTGGCCGAGGTAGCGGTCGCGCTCGGCGGCGGGATCCGGCAGGCGGTAGCCGATGGCCGTGGCGGGCAGAGGGGCCCGCGGGTCGGTGTATCCGCCCCTGCGGGGTTCGGACGGCCAGGGCTCCGACAGATCCTGCGGGGCCGCCGTCGGCCGTGCCGCGATGTCGCCGAAATGCCTGGTCACCCACTCCAGAGTCAGCTCCGGATCGATGTCTCCGACCACCGTGAGCACTGCGTTGGACGGTGTGTAGTAGCCGTCGAAGAAGGCGGCGCACTCCTCCAGCGTGGCACGGTCGAGATCGATGAAATCGCCGTAGCCGTTGTGGGAGTTGGAGAATTTCCGGTAGAGCACCGAAGGAAGGTTAGTCCAGGGGAATCCGCCATAAGGGCGGTCATGGACGTTCATTTTTATTTCTTCCTTGACCACCGCCACCTGGGTGTCAAGGGAATTCTGGGTGAGCCGCAGCGTCCGCATTCGGTCCGCCTCCAGGAACAGGAGTCGTTCGAGGGCCGATGCGGGAGCGATCTGGTAATACTCGGTGTAATCCTGGCGGGTGGATCCGTTGGCCGTTCCGCCTGAGCTCTGCACGATGGTGAAGTGCTCGGAGCGTCCGACGTTCTCACTCCCCTGGAACATCAGGTGTTCGAAGAGGTGGGCGAATCCGCTGCGCCCTTCCGGCTCGGACCGGAATCCCACGTCGTAGTGCACGCACACGGCCGCCAGGGGGGCCGTGCCCCGTCGGCAGAGCACGACGCGCAGGCCGTTGGGCAGCGTGAAGCAGGAGGGGGGTGCGAGTTCCTCCGGCATGACGTGGCAACTTTCTGTTCTGGCCGGGGCCCGGGCACCGTCCGCCGGACGTGCCCGGGCCACTGGCCGATCGGCGCTGGAGGTCAGCAGCCCCAGCCGACGGTGATGGTGATGCAGATCTCCGACGAGGTCACCGTGGTGGTGATGGCCGGCGCGTCGGTGGCCTCGGAAGCGGCGAGCTCCTCCGGGGTGGTGTAGGCGGCGTAACCGGCGATGAGGTCCATGGAGTCCATTTGGATTCCCCCTGAGTAAAGGATTTAATCGGCGGTTTCCCGAGTGGGGCGCCGCCGTTCTGACTTCCTCAGTAGATCACCTTCCGGAGCGTCGGTGATCAAGCTGTGGGCCGCGTCACGGAGTTCGGGCGCTACTTAGGAAGGTTGGGCGGGATAGGCGGCAAAGGCGTCGCTACTTAGGGAAGTCGAGGTGAATCCGCATTCCGGTAGAGCGCCTCGGGGTCGATATTTGCGGCGGCCAGTTGCTCCCGCAGGCAATCGTCCAGGGCCCGGCCGTGCCCGTCGGCGTGCTCCAGCAATGCGTCCGCGACGGCGGCGGCCCGGTGTTGGCCGAAACTCATTCCGCGCATGCCCGGCCTCGTGTCCTCGGGCTCCCAGGCGACGGCGATCCCGGGTGCCAGTTCCCTGGCGAAGGAGGAGGTGGGAGCGGCCGGGTGGGCCGCGGTGGGGCGCGGTACCGCCTCCGCCACCACGGAGGCGGCGTGCCAGGCGTCCTCGCCCAGATAGACCACCAGGCCGTCCCGGCGCGGGAACAGCCGGCGGGACGAGGTCACCTTGGCCCGGTAGGGGACCCCGTCGCGTTCCAGTGCGCGCAGCACCTCGCCCCAGGTCCGGACGGCCTCCTCGGGGGTGCGTACGTGTACGTACACCCTGAGCAGCGGGCGCCGGGCCGAATGCCCCCGGGAACCGTCGACGAGGAAGAAGCCCGGGGAGAGGCCGGGACGCCTGGCGGGCATCCTCACCCTCGTCCCCACGACGTCCGGTTCGGGTACGCGCACGCGTACGCCGTCGACCAGTACGAGACCGTCGCCGTCGAGGCGGGCGGTGGCCATCGTCGTGTCGTGCGGGGTGGCCGCGCCCAGTCGTTCCTCCAGCCACGGGTCCCGGTAGGTCCGGGGCCGGTCCTCGCCGAAGGCGTTGCCCACGTGGAACGTCTCGTAGAGCGCAGTGATCAGTTTCTGGCGGAGCTGACCTGCCGTGTCGGCCGTGATGGGGCGCTCGCCCACGCGGGCGCTGCGGGTGCCGGGGTGCACGCGCACGTCCGACAGGAGTGCCGCGAGGTCGGGGAAGTCGTCCATCTCAAGCCTCCAGGCCGAGGACGGTGGTGAACTTTTCGGGGTGCAGCACGGCGGAGCGCCCGATTCCGGCCGCCGCGCGGTCGAGGGCGGTGAGCCGTGGGCGCTGTTCCGCGGACGCGAACATCCGGTCGATGAGGTGCCAGCCGGCGAAGGCCGTCGCCCTGACGGGCAGACCGGGGTCGGTGACCGCGGTGGACGCCCGGTAGCCCTCCCAGAAGGCGACGGAGCGCGTCCGCAGCCTGTCGAGCTCGGCCACGCCGCGTCGAACGATGTCCTGGTGGGAGAGCCGGGGGCTCGGGCCGCTCAGCTCCGCGTCCTTCGCCGGGATGTCGAGCACGGCGCGGTGCAGCCATTCACCGATGAACGAGCCGACGTCCCGGGCGGGATCCGCCCTGCGGAACTCCTCCCAGTCGCACAGGTGGAGCTGTCCGTCGTGCAGCAGGAACTGGTCCAGGCGCAGGTCGCCGTGGACGGGGGTCACCGCTGCCGCCGCCTCCGCGGAGCGCAGGCGGCGCAGCGCGAGCGTGAGTTCGGTGTCGCGTTGCAGCATCCCCCAGGCCTCCAGCGAGGCACCGCTCGCCTGGGTGTGGTACGCCAGGGGGAGGGATTCGAAGAACTCCAGCGGGGGGAGGAGGATCGGGTCCGGTTCCGTCGTACCGGACGCTTCCGCGGGAAGGGCGTCCGGCGGGAGGGCGTGCAGCGCGCCGACCATTTCCCCCGCACGGTGGGCGAGTTCGTCGTCGAACCGCTCGTCGCTCGCCAGATCGGATCCGGAACGGGCACCGTCGAGCCACTCGAAGACGATCAGCAGCTCTTCTTCGTCCCAGCCGAGGCACTTCGGTGAGGTCAGCGGCCGCTCGCCCGCGACGGCCGTCTCCTCGTAGGCCCGTTGCCGGCGGAAACGGCGAGCCGCGTCCGGTTGCCGCCCGTCCAGCTGTTTGACGAACACGGCCCTTCCGGTGGTGGTCGGCCCCGCCGCGTTGCGGTTGCGGCCCCTGGGGGATTCGCCCTCCCGGGGCAGCAGCCGTCCGAGCCCGAGCCGTTCCAGGAGGCCCTGTACGGCGGGTGATGTCGCAAGATCGTCGGTCATTTGAGCCTCGTGAGGAGGTAGGCGCGCAGTCTTCTGCCCGCGTGTCGATGGGGTCGATCGGGCAGTGCTCCGTGCAGCCGGTGCGCCGTGCTCCGGGCCCACCACATGCCGGCCGCGCCCACCGCGAGCAGCCAGACGACGTGTCCGGCGGCGAGCTGGTGATGGCGCTGGACCGCGACGAGCACCGGTGCCGACAGCACGATCGCGGCCAGCGGTCCGCGCGCGTACCAGAGCCCCGTCTGGAGCGCGGCGGTGTTGCCCATGGGGGTGTCCGTGCCGATCAGCAGGTGGCCGGGGACCGCACCGCGGTAGGAGCTCACGAGCGCGGCCGCCACCAGGGCGGGAACCGCCGCCAGGAGCACGGCAGCGCCGGGTGTCCACCGGCCGGTGAGCCCGGCCGCTGCGCCGCCCGCGCCGAGCCAGGCGAGCAGCAGGACGCAGGGGACGCACGCGTGCCACAGCGCGAGCGCCCTGAACGCGTAAGGGAGGTTGGCCGAGCGGCGGGCGTCGTCGCTGTCGGTGCGGGCCGGCTCCGTCAGCTGCGCGGCCGCCAGGTACTCCGCGACGAGGGCGGCGGCGCACAGGGCGACCTGCCAGTCCGGCCGCACGTGGGGGACGGCGGTGCCCAGGGCCAGTGCCGCGGTGCTCCAGAGGGTCGCCCACAGCAGTCGTCCCGGGGCTCGCAGCAGCCCCGTGGCGTCGCGCCAGGGCACGATCAGCCACCTGCTGCGGGGCACGGGCAGGCGCAGTACGGGCCTGGCCCGCTGCCCCCGCGTACCGCGGGCCGCGGAACGGGCCTGGCGCAGGTCGAGGGAGTAGACCGACGCGGCGACCCGGGACGCGACGGTGGCGCGGTCGCGCAGGGCCTGCGCGGGAACGTTCGGCGTTTCGCGGCGGGCGAGCAGCAGGGCGGCGAGCGTGAACGCCGCGGACAGGACCGTCCCGAGGATCCAGCCCGGTGCGCGGTGCCCCGCCACGGCGACGAGCGGCTGGGCCGCCCACCCCCAGGGGCCGGACCACAACACCAGCGAGCCGTAGAGGTCGTCCGGGACGCGCAGCGCCGCGCACGCGCAGAGCGCCAGCGAGCCCGCCGTGAGCGCCCAGGTGACCGCGTGGATCCGGGAAGCGTGACGGGCGACGGCACGGTCGCAGCGTTCGACGAGCAGCCCGGCGGCCACCGCCGTCAGCGCCGTCGCCGCGCCGGCCCACGCGCCCGCCGCGGTCGACGGCAGCCAGGCGGCGGAACCCGCGAGCGACGTCAGGTAGCCCAGCAGCCCGCCGCCGACGAGCCCCACCACGGCCGCCATGCGTGCGGACGCGTAGAACCGGGGCAGCAGGAGCGGCCCGCGCAGGACGGGCAGGGGCAGCAGCCACGAGACGGTCGGCAGGTCCACGAGCACCGGGCCCCGCCAGACGGCGCTGCGGGCGACGAGGAGCGTCACCAGCGCCAGCAGCGCCGGCAGGCTCACCGGGAGGCCGGCCAGCAGGTGGTCGGAGGCACTGCCGTGCCAGTCCCCCCGGCGTCCGGACCCGGCGGCGGCGATCAGGAGCGGTACTCCCCAGAAGGCCGCCGCCAGGGCGGCGCAGTACAGCACGAAGGCGTTGCTCCTGCGCTTGCTCCGACGCGTCGAGGCGCGGGCTTCGTGCAGGAACGCCAGCGTCTCGTCCGTGCGCCGGTGCATCTCGGCGTGGTCGGACATCACCGGTCCCCCCCGACCGGTGCCACGTCGGCCCGTCCGTCCTCCAGCGTGAGCACGTGGTCGGCCACGGCCGCGGCCAGTACGTCGTCATGGGTGGCGATCAGGATCGCCGCCCCCTGCCTCTTGTGTGCCGAGAGCCGCTGCGCCAGTTCCACGCGCGCCCGGGAGTCCAGCCGCTGTTCGGGCTCGTCCAGCACCAGCAGGTCGTGCGGCCGGACGAAGGCCGAGGCGAGGAGCAGGGACTGCGTCTGCCCTGACGAGAGCGCCGAAGGACGTGACCGGGCGTGGTCGGTCAGCCGGTGGTCGGCCAGTACCCGGTCGACCGCGGCGTCGGCACGGCGGCCGAGTCCGTGGCCGACGGCCACCAGCATCAGATGTTCCCGTACCGTCAGATCCGGATAGTTCGAGCCTGCTTCCATCACGGTGGCCACTCGGGCGCGGGTGCGGGGCGAGTCCTCGTGCAGGGGCTCGCCGTCGAAGAGGACTTCGCCCGAGGTGGGCTGCTCGCGGCCGCAGGCCATGCGCAGGAGGGTCGACTTCCCCGATCCGTTGTCCCCCACCAGTACGGTGCACTCCGCCGGCGCCAGCCCCATGGTGACCGCGCGCAGCACGCTCCGGTCCCCGTAACTGCGGCTGACGTCCGTCAGCTGGAGCAGGGTGCGATTCCGGGTCGCCTTCATGTGCAACGCCTACTTCGGGTCTTCGATGGCCTCGTACACGGAGACGTGACGGTGGCTGTTGGCGTCGAAGGCCTCTCCCCGCCAGCCGCCCCGGCGCTCCACCAGCCGCAGGCCGGCGATGCGCGCCATGAGGTCGATCTCCGTGGGCCAGGCGTAGCGGATGACCTCCTGGGTCGGGCGCGGCACCCCGCCGTCGACGACGGTGTGGATGACGAGGATCAGCTGCCGGTCACGCATGACGTGCGTGCTGTCGATCATCACCGAGGTGGGGGAGAGGTAGCGGGTGCTGGTCTTCTCGCCCTCCTGCTGGTGGAAGGCGCGCGGTTCGAACGCTTCGATGACCACGCGTCCGCCGGGTGCCAGCTGCTCGCGCATCCGCTGCATGCACTGGAGCTGGGCCTCGGCCGAGGTGGGTGCGAAGAAGGTGTTGAGGGCGATGAAGACCAGGTCGAACTGCTCGCCGGTGCCGCCGGTGGTGAAGTCCGCGGCCGTGGCGGTGACCCGCCCGTGCGGGTCGCGTGCCGCGAGCTTCTCCAGCATCTGCTCGGAACCGTCGATGCCGTGCACCGTCAGTCCGCGCTCCGCGAGCGGTATCGCTATCCGGCCGTTGCCCACGCCGAGTTCCAGGACGCGGCCGCCCTCCGGGGCCAGCTCGGCGAGGAAGCCGACGGCGTCCGCGATGTCCGGCGACGCCGGCGGGTACATCAGGTCGTACACGTCGGCCAGGGCGTCGTACGTGGTGGGGGATCCCATGGGTTTTCTCCTTCGGAAGGGGTGTGGTCGACGGCGGTTCGCGGCGCCGTCCGGCACGGGTGCGGGACGGGCGCCGGGCCGTCGGTGGTCTATGCCGCCGCGGGCAGGGCGGCGAGGTGGTACGGAAGGTCCGTCGTGGGCTGCCGGCTGTAGGCGTAGGCGGCCGAGACGAGCGTCATGTGGTGGTGCCAGCCCGGGAACGACCGGCCCTCGAAGTCGGCGAGGCCGAGATCGCTCTCCATGTACCGCACGGCTTCCTGCGCGAGTCTCGGCGTCCGTGTCAGCGCGAGCAGTTCCTCGGTCCGCCGGTGCGGCATGTTGGTGAGCCAGGTCCGGTCCGCCGGCCGCCCCGGACGGGTCCGGGTGGTGAAGGCGCGGTACGAGGGCTGCCCCTGGTCCGCGCGCACCGGCCCCGGCAGCACCGTCGCGGCGCGTGCGAAGGCCAGGTGTCCCGGGACCGCCACCACGAAGTCGTGGCCGCGAAGGGCGAGGCCCCGGACGAACGCCTCCGCGCCGGCGTGCGAGGACACGTCGGCCACGACCGGCACCGCGGGCAGCCGGGTGTGGGCGGCCAGCGCGTCCACGAGGTCGAGGGCCTGCGCCTCGGCGGGCCGGTGGGCGAGGCCGTCAGGGATGCGGACCCGACGGCGCCGGGCGGGGTCCCCCGTCCAGCACTCGGGCAGGTACAGAGTCCAGTCGACGGGCAGCGCCTCGCGGTCCCCGGCGAGGAACAGGCCGGTGCCGACCTGCCCGTTGACGGACCGTCCGTCGATCGGGCTGAAGCGGCGGTGCACCCCGCACGAGTGGTCGCCGCGCTTGCGCAGGACCACGTCGCAGAGCACCCAGGCGCGGGGAGCCGTGCGCTCCTCGGCCCACCGGGCCAGCTCCCGGCGGACCGGTTCCCAGTCCCACGGACTGGCGTTGACGAACTGGTGCAGCGACTGGAAGGCCGTCTCCCGGTCCGATACGGCTGCGGCGAGCCGCCGCACTGTCTTCTTGCCCGATGTGCCGAGCAGCCCGCGTAGGTAAACCTCGGCCCATCGACGCTGGTCGGTCCGGCGCAGGCTGCCGAAGGTGGCCTCGGCGAACACTGAGATCATGCAAAAAGAATAGCGAACGTTCTGTTTTTTTCTAGGGCTGCCCTAGGGTGGTGCACTACTTCGGCAAGTCGCGCGGTGAACCGCCCATTGACGCTCGGTCAGCCGTTCCGAAGGCTCCGGATACGTGGAGAAAGCGGTGCGTTTTAGGCAACTAGGCCTTGCCTGATGGGCGCGGCGTTCCGCACGCTGGCCCCCACGGGCGTCGCAGACGGTGCCCACCCCAGCGCACGACACCCACGCACGACATCCACGCGCGATCGGTTGGGGTGTGGCGACATCGGAGAGAGCATGGTGCAGCAGGAGAGGGCGGTCCGGACGCGCGGCACCGCCGTGCAGGCAGCCGCTTCGGAGTTCTACCGCGCCGGTTACGGCGGGACGTCGCTGAAGGCGATCAGCAGGGCCGCGGGCATCTCCATGGGCGCGGTCACCTTCCACTTCGACAGCAAGGCCGAACTCGCCGAAGCCGTCGCCGAGGAGGGGTGCTCGGCGGTGCGGTCGGCACTCGACGAGGCGGCCGACCGCCGCCGCGGAAAGGCCCTGCTCGACCTCGGGAACCTGATGCTGGAGCTCGCCCGTCTGCTGCGCGACGACGTCACCGTACGCGCGAGCGCCCACCTCGCCCGGGAGCTGCCCGACATAGAGGACTGGACCTCCCTGTGGCACCCCGTCGTGGCGGAGCTGGCCCGTGAGGCGTACGACAAGGGCGAACTGCACGCCGCCGCCGACCCGGAGCGCGTCACGGCGCTCGTCGCGCACCTGATCTGGGGGGCCGAGGCAGCGCTGCGCGGCACGCACGCGGACGGGCCGGGCGGGGCGATGGATCAGCTGGAGGGCATCTGGCGCCTCGTCCTCGACGGGATCGGCGCGGAGCGCTAGGCCGTCTCTTCCGGATCTCGCCCGGCCGGCACGATCCGAAAGACGGCTCAGGCCGTGACCGCGGTCCGGCCCAGGGCCCGGCGGTACCAGGGGGCCGCGGCCGCCAGGCGGGCCAACGGTCCCGGACCGGCAGGGCAGTCCGCCGCGCGCCACACCTCGTCGCTGCGGTACCAGTGGTCCTGCGCCAGCAGGGAGAACTGCCGCTCGCTCACGGCTCCCGGCGTGGCCCGCAGCAGACGCACGCACTCGTCCCACGCCAGGTCGGTGTCCACGGACGGCAACACGCCCAGCCCCGCCAGCTCCGTCAGCACCTCGCCGGTGCGCACGGGCGCGGGGTGGGCGGCGTGGAACACCCGCCCGTTCGTCGCCCCGTCCCCGGGGAGGACGGCGAGGGCGGTGACGAGCCGGGCCAGGTCGGTGACGTCCACGACGGAGAGCAGGCCCCGGCCGCCGTCCCAGCGCGCGGGCACCCGGTCCACGAGTTCGGCGAGGGCGGGAACCACCCAGCGGTCCCCGGCGCCCACCACCAGTCCCGGCCGCAGCACGATGGCGCCGGCCGCCAGCGCGTGCGCCTCTCCGGCCAGTCGGGTCCGGCTGGTCGCCGACACGGGCGCCGGCTCCAGTTCGCCGACGGCGGCCCCCCGGTGCGGTCCGGGGCCGTACACCGCCGCCGTGGACAGGTGGACCACCCGCCCGGTGCCGGCCCGGACGGCCTCGGCCATCAGGGCGGCCGTACCGCGGACGTTGACCGTCTCGCACAGGGCCTCGTCCGGGCCGACCACACCGGCCAGGTGCAGCAGCACGTCCGCGCCCTCGCACGCGCCGGCCAGGGACGCGGGCCGCGCGAGGTCCGCCGGGACCCACTCGGCGGCGCCGCCGTCCGCACCGGCCCCGGGAGCCCGCCGCCCGACGGCGCGGACGGACACGTCCCGTCGGCGGCCGAGCTCGCGGAGCACGGCCGTCCCGATGAAGCCCGTCGCACCGGTGAGCACCACCCGCAGCGGGTTCACGGGGTTCCGGGCCGGTCGGGCTCGGGCGTGGCGCGCAGCTGCGCCAGTGTCCGCGGGGTGGCGATGCACGGCAGGAAGTACTTCCACAATGCGGCGATCCGCTGCGGGAGGTCCGTGCGCCCCGTCGCGATCTGCGAGAACAGCTGCGTACCGCTGTACGCGCCCACCAGGACCTGGGCGAACTCCCGCTCGTCGACGCCGGGCAGCAGTTCGCCCCGCTCGCGCGCCACGAGGAGCAGGCCGTGGAACTGCTCCACCCACTGCTGGTACGCCGTGTCGTCCTGGAGGCCGAATTCGCCCTGCTCGACGGCGAGGCGCACGCCGGCCCGGAACAGGACGTTCTGCTGGAGCTCCCGGCCCACGTGGAAGGTGATGTCGATCAGCCGCTGGAGCCCGTCCTCACCCGGCGGGAGCTGCACGTAGTCGGCCTGGGCCAGCATCACGCAGCGGGCGAGGTCCTGCTTCGACTTGAAGTGGAAGTACATGCCGCCCTGGGTGACCCCGGCCCGCCCCATGATCATGCTGATGCTGGCGCCGTGGAACCCGAGCTCGTCGAACGTCTCCGCGGCGGCGCGCAGGATCGCCTCCCGGGTCTTCAACGCACGGTCCTGCTTCAACCCCGCCATGGATCACACCGCCGGCACTCGACAAACAAAACGAACATTCTCTATTTTACAGAGGGGCCTCCGCCGACCGTCAGCTCGGGGGCCGCACACGCACGCAAGTGCACGCAAGGGGGAACATGCTCGTCACCGCCCAAGGGCCGACACCCGCCGGAGCACCGGTCCTGACCACCACCGTGCCCCGGGAATACGTCCACCGCGCCGCCCTCTCCGAGGTCTTCCTCACGGGCTGGCGGCGCACCGGCGCCCACGCCTTCACCATCACGGCCCAGTGGCCGCGCAGCCACAGCTTCTACACCGCCACGGCGGGGCTGCACGATCCGCTGATGCTGTGCGAGACCGTGCGCCAGACCTTTCCGCTGCTGCTCCACACCGCGTACGGCACCCCGCTCGGCCACCAGCTGAGCTGGTCGCGGTTCAGCTACGCCCTCAACCCGCACGCGCTCCAGGTCGAGCGCACCCCCGCCGAACTGGAACTGCGGGTCATGGGGACCGAGTTCAGCGAACGCCGGGGCATTCCGGCGGCGGTCTCGCTCGACATCGCCGTCTTCCGCGACGGCACGCAGATCGCCGTCGCCGACACCCGGTTCGGCTGCATCGCGCCCGCCGTCTACCGGCGCGTCCGCGCGGACCGCGCGGACCTCGCGCGGGTGTTCGCCGCGATCCCCGATCCGATCGCCCCGCTCGACCCCGCGACGGTGGGCCGGGACAACGCCCGCGACGTCGTACTCGGCCGCTCGGACGCCCCGGGTCGCTGGCCCCTGCGCGTGGACGCCACCCACCCCGTCCTCTTCGACCACCCGGTCGACCACGTCCCCGGCATGCTCCTGCTGGAGGCCGCACGACAGGCCGCCCACGCCCTGCACCCCGCGGGGGGAGCGGTGCTGCCCACGTCGATGGACATCACCTTCCACCGCTACGTCGAATTCGACTCCCCCTGCTGGATCGAGGCCCGTCCCCACCCGTCCCCCGGAGCGGCCCCCGGTGCCTTCCGGATCGATGCCGTCCAGGGCGGGGAGGTCGCCTTCAGCGTGGAGGTCACCGCTGTACCGCCCCCGTCCCCGACGCGCCCGGCGGAGACACCGCCCGCCTGACGCCGGCTCCGGCCGAGCCCCAGGTCACTGACCGTGACCTGGGGCTTTCGCGTTCCCGGATACGCGCGGCGTCGGAGAGCGCATGCCGGACGCGGTGCGGCAGCCGGGTGTGGCGGGTGCGTAGCGGGGGTGGGGCGGGTCTCCGCCCGCGTCCTAGCGGGGTTCGAGTCCGGCATCGGGGTCGGCTGGCACCGTTGCGTGGGGGACGCGGGCCGGTCGGAGGCCTGTCGGCCGGAGGCCCGGATGAAGGAGTTCCTGTGGTGAAGATCGTTTTGATGTCCGGAAGTACCCGTCAGGACTCGGTGAACGGCGCTGTGCTGGAGACGGTGCGCCACACCCTGGCGGGGCTGCCGGGTGAGCACGAGAGCGTGTCGCTGGCCGTGGCGGACCTTCCGTTCTACGAGGCGGAGCTGGAGCGGTCCGGTGCCTCGGCCGCGGTGCGCGCGGCCCAGGAGCTGGTCGCCGGCGCCGACGCGCTGTTCATCAGCACCCCGTCCTACAACGGCGAGATGCCGGGCGCGCTGAAGAACGCGCTGGACTGGCTGTCCCGCGGCATCGGCGGCCCGAGCGCGCTGACCGGGAAGGTGACGGCCGTGGCCAGTGCCTCCCCCGGGGCGCGCGGTGCCCTCGACGCCCAGGCCGGGCTGGTCGGCGTACTCACCCGGTGCGGTGCGCGGGTCGTGGAGCACGAGCCGGTCGCCGTCGCCGGGGCGGGCGGGAAGGCCACCGAGGACGGCCGGTACACCGACCCGGAGCTCGTGGCGCTGGTGGAGAGCCTGACCGGCGCGCTGCTGGCGGAGGTCGCCGCCGGGGTCCTCGTCTGATGGCGGGCGACCGGATAGGCCTCCTCCGGATCATGAAGGAGGACCTGGAGGTGGTGGTGGCGCGGGACCCGTCCATGCGCAACCGCCGCGAGGCCCTGCTGCACGCGGCGCTGCCCGCGCTGTGGTCGCACCGGGTCGCGCACCGGCTGCACCGGCGCGGGATGCGGATGACCGCGCGGATCATCGCCTGGTACGCCCGCCGCGGCACCGCCGTGGAGATCCACCCCGGTGCCGTGCTCGGGCGGCGCGTGTTCATCGACCACGGCGCGGCCGTCGTGATCGGCGAGACCGCGGTGGTCGGGGACGACGTGACCATCTACCACCAGGTGACGCTGGGCGCCGTCGGGTGGTGGAGCGACAACGCCCGCCCCGAGGGCGAGCGCCGCCATCCGGTGGTGGGCCGCAACGTCGTGCTCGGCACGAACGCGACCGTGCTCGGGCCCGTCACCATCGGCGAGCACGCCGTGATCGGCGCCCAGGCACTGGTGAACAAGGACGTGCCCCCGGGCGCGCGGGTGCTGGCGGCCACCGCCGTGATCAAGGCGGTCGGCAAGGAGCCGGAGCCCATGGAGGACCTGTACGCCGTGACCGCCTCGGCCGGCTCCTGGTAGTCCCGTCCGCGTTCCGGCCCCACCGGCGTACGGCCGACCGTACGACCACCCCAACCCGCTGCCGTACGAACCGACTTGTGAGGACCCAGACGTGGAAAGCCGAGACAACCGCCGCATCGCCGACAGCATCGAGGACCTGATCGGTTCGACCCCGCTGATCCGCCTGCGCTTCGAGGACACCGCCCCGGGCACCGAGGTGCTGGCCAAGCTGGAGTCCGCCAACCCGATGTCCACCAGCAAGGACCGGGCAGCCCTGTTCATGCTGCGGGCCGCCGAGGAGCGGGGCGAGATCACGCCCGGCAGCGGCACCGTCATCGAGGCGACCTCGGGCAACACGGGCATCTCGCTGGCCGCGCTCTGCGCCGCCCGCGGCTACCGCTGCGTGATCGTGCTGCCCGACAGCGCCACCCGCGAACGGGTCTCCCTGCTCAAGGCGCTCGGGGCGGAGGTCGTGCAGACGCCGCGCGACGCGGGGTACTCCGGCGCGATCGCCAAGGCCGAGGAACTGCACGCGTCGATCCCCGGGTCCTGGTTCCCCTGCCAGCACGAGAACGCCGACAACGTGCGGGCGCACTACGAGACCACCGGCCCGGAGATCTGGGCCGACACGGACGGCCGCGTCGACGTGCTGGTCTGCGGCGTGGGCACGGGCGGCACCCTGACGGGCATCGCGAAGTACCTGAAGGAGCAGGACCCGACCATCCGGATCGTCGCGGTCGAGCCGGAGAACTCGCCGGTGCTCTCCCAGGGCACCGGCGGCCAGCACCGGATCCCCGGCCTCAACGGCGGCTTCGTCGCCCCGACCACCGACGTCGCCCTGATCGACAGCGTGGTGACGGTGTCCGACGAGGACGCGATGACCGCCGCCCGTGCGCTCGCCCGCCGTCAGGGCGTCTTCGTGGGGGTCTCCTCCGGCGCCGTCGCGCACGCCTGCGCCCGGCTGGCCGCGCACCCGGACTACATCGGCGCCTCCATCGTCACGGTGCTGCCCGACACCGGCGAGCGCTACCTCAGCCTCTGGGAGGAGGACGAGGCGCAGGCCGGTGCCGCCGCGTCCCGGGACGCCGTGGACAAGCCCGTCGCGCAGCAGCACGTCGCGGGGAAGGCGGCCGACGCGAAGTCCGCCGCCGAGAAGGCCGCCGCGCTGACCGCGCGGTCCTGACCCCCTCCGCCGCGGGGCCGGCCTGCGCCCTCCCCCTTCGCAAAGGAACCCAGACATGCCGGTGACCGCCCAGCACGCCGCGCCCGCCCCCGCACCCGCCGGAAGCGCCTTACCCGCCGGGAGCGGCGGCCCCGCCGCCGGCGGGCGCGAGGGGGCCGCGGCATGAACGTCCGCGACCTGCATCCGAACATCAAACTGAGGCTGGGCGTCGGATTCGTCCAGCGGCTGCTCGGCATCATGCTGATGCCGCTGATGGTCATCCACCTCGCCGCGCTCTACGGGGCGGCCGCGGCCGGGGTGCTGACCATGGTGGTCGCCGCCGCGGGCATCGCCAGCAACTTCCTCGGCGGCCACCTGGCCGACGTCCACGGCCGCAAGCCGCTGATGGTCGCCGGAGAGGTCGGCGCGGCCCTCACCTTCGGGCTGCTCGCCCTGGCCAACTCGCCCTGGTGGCAGTCCGGGCCGGTGACCTTCGTCCTCTTCCTGCTCAACACCTGTCTCGCGAGCGCGGCCACCCCGGCCGCCGACGCGATGATGATCGACGTCTCCACCCCCGAGACCCGCACGCTCGTCTACACGATCAACTACTGGTCGATCAACCTGGCGTTCACCGCCGGCGCCCTGATCGGCGGCTTCTTCTACGGTGAGCACTTCACCCTGCTGCTGACCGCCGCGGCCCTGCTGTCCGCGGTGACCGCCCTGGTCGTGCGGTGGTGGATCGCCGAGAGCGCCCCGGAGTCCGCCAAGGAGCAGGCCGCCGGTGTCGCGGCCATGCTCCGCGGCTACCTCGCCGTCTCCCGGGACCGGGTGTTCCTGCGGCTGGTGGGCGCCGCGATCCTCACCCGGGCCGTCGAGGTCCAGATCGGCTACTACATCGCCGTCCGGCTCGCGGACGAGTTCCCCGAGCAGGCGCTGGCCGGGCTGGAGCGCTGGTTCCCGGCGGTGGACGGGGTCGCGATGCTCGGCATCCTGAGGGCGGTCAACACCGCGCTGGTCGTCGTGTTCGCCCTGTTCACGGGCAGCATGTTCCGCCGGCTCCCTGACCGGGTCCGGCTCTACGCGGGCATCGCTGTCTTCACCGCCGGGTACATGGTCCTCGCCGTCAGCAACAGCGGCTGGATCCTGATCGCGGGCGCGGTCGTGTTCACCCTCGGGGAGATCATGAACGTGCCGGTCAAGCAGGCCATCCTGGCCGACCTCGTCGACCCGGTCGCCCGCACCAAGTACCTGGCCGCCTACGGCCTGGTGCCGCGCCTCGGCCTGCTCGTCGGCTCGCTGTGCGTGACCGTGGGGGCGTTCCTGTCCCCGGTCGGCATGAGCCTGCTCTACGCGGCCGCCGGTCTCGGCGCCATCCTCGTCTACCGCTCCCTGCTGCCGCTGCGCGAGGCCCGCCGGGCCGCCGCCGAGCAGGACCCCGCCGCCGCGGACCAGAACCCGCGGGCCGCCGAGCCCGCCCGGAACGGAGCCACGTCATGACCCACCCCCGCACCGCCGGCCGGCTCCTGATGGTGATGCCGTACGAGCAGCTCGTCCGCAAGGCCGTCGAGGCGGGCTTCCGGGTCTGGTCGGTCTGGGACCCGAAGCTGCGCCCCGCCGCCTACCTCGACCAGGTCGCGGCGCACTCGGAGGAACTGCTCCTCACCGACTTCGAGGACGAGGCCGCGCTGCGCGCCCTGGTGGCCCGCGCGGCCCGGGAACACCGGGTCGACCACGTACTGCACCTGGGCAGCGAGCGGAGCATGGCCCCGGTGGTCGCCGAGGCCGAGGCGCTGGGCCTGTCCCCGAACACCGCCGCCTCGGTACGGCTGCTCAACGACAAGCACGCCATGCGCGCCCTCCTCAACGCGGCCGGCGTCTCCGTGGTGCGCGTCCGGGAGGCCGCCGGCCTCGCGGAAGTCGAGCCGGTGCTCGCGGAGTTCGGGCTCCCGGCCGTGGTCAAGCCCACCAACTCGGCGGGCAGCCGCGGGGTCGCGCTGGTCCGCACCGCCGCCGACCTGGCCGAGTGGGCCGAGCGGGTCAAGGCCGCCGGTATCGAAGGCCCCTTCATCGTCGAGGAGTTCCTGCGGGGCCCCGAGTTCAGCGTGGAGACCCTGAGCGTCGGCGGCGCGCACCAGGTCGTCGGGATCACCGCCAAGCAGACCAGCGGGCCGCCCGGATTCGTCGAGACCGGGCACGTCCATCCGGCCCCGCTCGACCCGGCCGACGCGCAGGCGATCCGCTCCACCGTCACCGCACTGCTCGACCTCTCGGGCTTCGCCTTCGGGCCGGCCCACACCGAGGTGATCCTCACCCCGGCCGGGCCGCGCGTGGTTGAGTCCCAGGCCCGGCTCGGCGGCGACCGGATCCCGCTGCTCGTGGAGGTGGCCACCGGCTTCGACCTGGAGGCCGCGATCTTCCGCGGGCTGGCGGGGGAGGACGTGCGGGCGCCCGCCGCCCACCGCTACGCCTCCGTCGGCTTCTTCCGGCTGCCCGCGGGACGGCTGGAGTCCGTCGAGGGAGTGGACGCGCTCAAGGCCCTGGACCACGTGCACGCCGTGCACTTCCCGTACGGACCCGGTGACGTCCTTCCGCTCACCACCGATTCCGGCACCCGCCACGGCTACGCCGTCGTCGACGCCCCGAGCCCCGCCGAGGCCGCCGACCGGATCGCCGCGGCCCACGCGGCCCTGCGCGCCCGGACCACCCCCATCCCGAAGGAAGCACTGTGATGACCGCGCCGACCCCCGCCCCCGCCGACCGGACCGTGCTGCTCGTCGGCGGTACCGACCAGCACCTGGAGCGGGCCAAGGACCTGGGCGTCCGCGTGGTGCTGCTCCAGCACCCCGACAAGACCAACGCCTACCAGACCGCGCTGGCCGACGTCCTCCTGATGATCGACTACACCGACTGGGCGACCGTACGGCCGCTCGCCGAGGCCGCCCGCGAGGTCTGGGGCTTCGACACCGTCGTCTCGCTCACCGAGGGCGGCCTGGACATGGCGGCCCGGCTCAACGACCACTTCGGCTTCCCCGGCACCCGGCCCGAGGTCAGCCGCCGCATGCGCAACAAGTACCTGATGCGGCAGCACCTGACCGACCACGGGCGGCTGTCGATCCACTGGGACCGGGTCACCGACCGCAAGTCCCTGGACGCCTTCGCCGACCGGGCCGGCTTCCCGTTCATCGTCAAGCCCACCGACGCCACCGCCAGCTTCGGCCTGATCAGGGTGAACGCCACCGGGGAACTCGACGCGGCGTGGGAGCGCATCGAGGAGCTGCGCGGCCGGCGCACCGACCGCGGCTCGACCCTGTACACGGTGACCGAGTTCCTGATGGAGTCCTACCTCGACGGACCCGAGTTCAGCGTGGAGGCCTTCAGCTTCGCCGGCCGCCACGTGGTGGTCGCCGTGACGGAGAAGCTCGTCGACGACACCCACTTCGCGGAGCTGGGCCACGCCCTGCCCGCCCGGCTCGCCCCGGGGGAGCACGCCCGGATCACGGCCGCCGTCGCGGACTTCCTCGACACGATGGGCGTGACCGACGGGCCGAGCCACACCGAGCTGCGCCTCGGCTCCCGGGGTCCGGTCGTCATCGAGTCCCACAACCGGGTGGGCGGCGGCCACATCAACGAACTGGTCCGGGCGGCCTACGGGATCGACCTCATGGCGTACGGGATGGCCTGGCCCCTGGGCCTCGTCGAGCCGCTGGCCGGGCCGCCGAAGGCCCGTGCCGGGGCCTGCACCCGCTTCGTGCTCCGCGACCCCGGAACGGTCACCGCCGTGTCGGGCGTGGAGGAGGTCGCGGCCCGCGCCGACGTGCTGGCCGTGGAGGTCTCCGTGAGCCCCGGCGACCCGGTGCGCCCGCTGCGCGACAACTGGGACCGGCTCGGCTTCGCCGCGGTGACGGCCGCCGACACCGACGCGGCGATCGCCCTGTGCGAGCGCCTCACCCGGCAGATCCGGATCGACGTCGACCCGGCCGCCGGGGCCGCCGATGAGCAGGCCGCCCTGGTCGGGGCGGCGGCGTGACCGCGCTCGTCCTGCACCGCTTCCCGCTGGAGCCGTTCCCGTACGACCGGTGGCTGGACGGACTCGACGGCGGCGTGGTGCTGATCGCGGCCCGCGACCGGATCGAAGGGGGCGGCGAGCGGGTCCCGGACGGCCCCGGGGGCTACCGCCGCCTGGAGGTCCTCGACAGCTTCGACGACGAGGAGCGGCTCGACGAGCTCGCCCGGGACCTGGCCCACGCGTACGAGGTCACCCACGTCATCGCGTTCCACGAGGCGGACCTGCTGCGGGCGGCCCGGCTGCGGGAGAAGTTCGGCCTGCCCGGCCAGCTGCCCGACGGGGTGCTGCCCTTCCGGGACAAGGTCCTGATGAAGGAGCGGCTGCGGGCGGCCGGCATCGAGGTCGCCCCGTACGCGCTGCCCGCCACGGCGGACGGGGCGCGGGCCTTCGCGGCGGAGCACGGCCTGCCGCTGGTCTTCAAGACCCGCGACGGCTTCGGCTCCGTCGGGCTGCGGATCGTACGGACCGCCGGGGAACTGGAGGAACACCTGGCCGGGGCCTACCCGCCCGCGGCCGGTCCCCGTGCGGACCTGATGGTGGAGGCGTACGTACCGGGCCGGATGTGCCACGTGGACGGGGTGGTCGTGGACGGACGCACCGTCATGGCCTGGCCTTCGCAGTACCAGTACGACCTCGCCTCCTTCCAGGCCGATCCCGGTGCCCGGGTGGACCTCACCCTGGACCCCTCGGACCCGCTGACCCCGCGCCTGCTGGCGCTGGCCGAGCAGGCCCTGGCGGCGCTGGGCGGGCCGGCGGACCACGCCTTCCACGCGGAGGTCTTCCACACGCCCGACGACCGCCTCGTGGTCTGCGAGGTCGCCGCCCGGCCGGCGGGGGCGCGCATCCGGGACGTCCTGGAGGCGGTGTTCGAGGTGCACCCCGTGGAACTGGCGGCGCGGGCGCAGACGGGACTGCCCCTGCCGGCCCTGGCGAAGCTCCCGGCCGGGCCGGAGGGCGGGCGGCTGCGGCCGGTCCGGATGGCGGGGCAGGTCCTGATGATGAAGCGGCCCGGCACGGTCCGCGCCATCCCGGTGATCCCGGAGGAGCCCTGGGTGCGGTTCTACGGGGTCTTCGCCGAGCCGGGGGAAGTCCTCGCCGAGGCCGCCCTCTCCTCGGACTTCCTGGCCGCGGCGGTGCTCTCGGCGCCGACCCGGCAGGAGTGCGAGCGGCGCCTGAGGGCCCTGGGCGGCCGGTTCGAGACGGAGATCGTGATCGACTGATCCCGGCCCGCGGGCCGCCCGTCCCTTCCCCGGCCGCTCGGCCACCCCCGTCACCCCTGCGGTCGCAGGGGTTGCGAAGGCGGGGCTAGCGTGGGAAGGGGACGGCGGCGCACGGGCAGGAGGCCGGGCATGACGACACGGTGGCGCAGCGCGGCGGTCGCGGCCGCCGCGGCGGGTCTGGTGGTGGTGCCGGTCGGCGTCGGAGCGGGCCACGCCCGGTACCCGCACGCGCCCCCGGCGGTGGCGGCGGCCCCTGCGGCGACCCCGGCGGCCACGCCCTCGCCGGCCCCCGCGGCCGACGAGTTCCCGAAGCTCACCCCCGCGGTGGCGGCGCGGCTGGACGCGGCCGTGCTGAAGGTGCTGCGGGAGGCGAAGGTCCCCGGGGTCGTCGTGGCCCTCTCCGCCCCCGGCAAGGGCGAGTACGTACGGGCCTTCGGCGTCGCCGACAAGGCGACCGGAGCGCCCATGACCCCCGGCCTGAACATGCGGATCGGCAGCGAGACGAAGACCTTCACGGTGACGGCCCTGCTGAGACTGGTCGACCAGGGCGAGGTGGGCCTGGACGACCCCGTCGGCAGGTACGTCGCGGGCGTCCCGAACGGCGACCGGATCACCCTGCGCGAGCTGGCCGGCATGCGCAGCGGACTGTTCAACTACTCCGAGGACGAAGGGTTCTTCAAGGCCCTGACGAGCAACCCCCGGCGGAACTTCACGCCGCGCGAGCTCCTCGCGTACTCCTTCCGGCACCCCGTGAACTTCGCACCGGATGCCAAGTTCGAGTACTCCAACACCAACCTGATCCTGCTGGGGCTGGTGGTGGAGAAGGTGAGCGGGAAGAAGCTCGCCGACTACATCGACCAGCAGGTGGTCAAGCCCGCCCGGCTGACGCACACGCTCTTCCCCACCGGTGCGGAGTTCCCCAGTCCGCACGCCCACGGCTACACGGACCAGACCGCGAACGGGAAGACCGAGGACGCCACCGACTGGAACCCCTCCTGGGGCTGGGCGGCCGGAGCGATGATCTCCGACCTCCCCGACCTGCGGAGCTGGGCGAAGACCCTGGCCACCGGCACCCTGCTGACCCCCGCCACCCAGGCGGAGCGGCTGAAGGTGAGCCCGGCCGGGGACCTCCCGGACACCGGCTACGGCCTGGGCATCTTCAACGTCGAGGGCTGGATCGGCCACAACGGGTCCCTGCCCGGCTACCAGTCGCTGACCGTCTACCTGCCGCAGTCCAAGGCCACCCTGGTCGTCCTGCTCAACACGGACACCGCCTCCGACGGCGCCGAGCCCAGCGCCCTGTTCGGCGAGGCCATCACCCGGGTCGTCACCCCCCAGCACCTCTTCAGGCTGCCCCCGCAGCCCGTCACGGGCCACTGACGGGCCTCCCGGATCCGCCCGCGCCCGCCGCCCGCCCCGCGCACAATGGGGCGGGCGCGACGACGGACGAAGGAGACGTACATGGGTGACGACCTGACGGTGGAGGTCCGCGAGGCGGGCGCGGCGGACGTCGAGACGGCCACCGGGCTGTTCCTCGGCTACCTCGACTTCTACGGGGTGCCCGCCGCCCGGGACCCGCAGGGCGCCCGGGAGTTCCTCGCGCGGCGGATCGGGAAGGGCGAGTCGCTGGTGCTGCTCGCGGACGTCCCCGGAGCCGGCACGGTCGGCTTCGCGCAGGTCTACCGGGCCTTCTCCTCCCTCACCCTGGGCACGGCGTGGATCCTGAACGACCTCTACGTCGCCCCGTCCGGCCGCCGCACCGGCGCGGGCCGCGCACTGCTGCGCGAGGTGCTGCGCCGGGCGCGGGAGGAAGGGGTGACGGGGGTGCAGCTGGAGACCGCCTACGACAACCGGGTCGCGCAGGGGCTGTACGAGTCGGAGGGCTTCGTGCGCGAGGAGTTCCACGTGTACTTCCACGACTTCGGCCGGTCCTGAGGCGCGGCCGGAACCCGGCGGCCGGCGCGGTTCATTTGGCGTCGGCGTAGCACTCCACGACCGCGGTGCTGAAGGGGAAGCGGACCGGGGTGTCGCCGAAGGTGAGGCGGCCCGCCCGGTCGGCGGCGGCCCGGATCGCCCCGGCGACGGCGGGCGCCTCCTCGGCGGGGCAGTGCACGATCACCTCGTCGTGCTGGAAGAACACCAGCTCCGCGCGCATCCCCGCCGAGGCGAGGGACTGGCGCAGCGCGGCGAGCATCAGCAGGGCCCAGTCGGCGGCGCTGCCCTGGACGACGAAGTTGCGGGTGAAGCGGCCGCGGGCGCGGGTGTCGGCGGAGGCGTAGCTCGGCGTCCAGGCGTCCGGGCGCATCCCGCGGCCTTGGCGGCCGGTGCCGTCCGGGCGCTCCCCGGAGTCCTGCGGCAGGCCCGCCTCGCCCCCGTCGTCCTCGGCGGCGGTCACCGGCGGCGGGCAGGTCCGGCCCAGCCAGGTCCGCACCAGCCGGCCCTCCTCGCCCGCCCGTGCGGCCTCGTCCACGCAGGCCACCGCCTGCGGGAAGCGGCGGCGCAGCGCGGCCAGGTTCTTCAGGCCGTCGCCGGACGTCTGCCCGTAGACCGCGCCGAGCACGGCGATCTTGGCCTGCTCCCGGTCGCCGGAGAAGCCCTGGCGGGAGACGGCCGCGTAGAGGTCCTCGGCGCGGCCCGCCACCTCCATGAAGGCCGGGTCGCGGGAGATCGCGGCGAGGACGCGCGGCTCCATCTGGTCGGCGTCGGCGACGACCAGCCGCCAGCCGGGATCGGCGACGACCGCCCGCCGGATCACCTTCGGGATCTGCAGGGCCCCGCCGCCGTTGGTGACCCAGCGGCCGGTGAGGGTGCCGCCGGGGAGGAACTCGGGGCGGAAACGGCCGTCGTGGACCCAGTCGGCCAGCCAGGACCAGCCGTGGGCGGTGTAGATCCGGTACAGCTTCTTGTAGGCGATCAGTGGTTCCACGGCCGGATGGCCGAGCTCCTGGATCTCCCAGCGCCGGGTGGAGCGCAGCTTGATCCCGGCCTCCGCGAACGCCTTGATGACGTCGGCCGGCAGATCGGGGCGCACGCGGCGGCCGAACGCGGCGGAGACCTCGTCGGCGAGCGCGGCGAGGCGGCGGGGCTCGCCGCGGCCCGCGTAGCGCTCGCCCAGCAGCTCGGTCAGCAGGGCGCGGTGGACGTCGGCCCGCCAGGGCAGCCCGGCCCGGTGCATTTCGGCGGCGATCAGGAACGCGGCCGACTCGGAGGCGGTGAGCAGCCGCATCCGGTCGGGGTGGGCGGTCGCGGCGAGGCGGCGCGTCTGGTCGGCGTGGACGGCGATCAGGGCGTCGAGGGAGACCGGGACGGCGGGCCGCGGGTCGAAGAGGGAGTCCTGGGTGCCGGGCTCGGCGGCGCGCTGCGGGGGGTCCGCGGGGACGGGCGCGTCGTTGAGGCGCGCCCAGGCGGCGGCCGCGGAGCGGGGTTCGCCGAAGCGGCCCTCGTGGCCGAGGAGCAGCAGCTCGGCGTCCTCGACGTCGTGGCAGCGCTCGACCCGGACGCCGGCGGCGAGCAGGCGGGGGTAGACGGCCGCGGTGGACCGCCAGATCCAGCGGGTGGCGGCCGGGGCGGCCCGGACGGCCTCGGCGGGGTCGCGGACGCGCAGGCGGGGGCCGGTGGCGGGCGGCACGGGCGCGGCGTGCCACCAGCCGTCGCCGTCCTCGGCGAGGGCCCAGGGGCCGGGTGCGTCGCTCACGGGTGCGAGTGTCCCACCCGGGTCCGACAAGGGCCTTCCCGGCGGGGCCCGCGCGGCGGGGCCGGGCACACCGGGAGCGGGCCGGGAGCGGACCGGGACCGACCGGGAGGGCGTGGGGGGCATGTCAAGCTGAAGGGGTGACCGAGTTCGCCGAAACCGTTGACCGCGCCTTCGCCGCCGCCCTCTACGCCCAGGACGACGCCGGGCTGGACACGGGCGCCTCCGTGCTCGCCGCCGACCCCGCGCGGTGGGGCGGGGTCGGGCGGGAGCTGCTCGCGCGCGGGGAGGCGTACGTCCGGCAGGCCTGGGAGCGGGGCTGGCAGCCCGCCGACGTGCTGCGGCTGGTCCGCCGCGACCTGGACGGGCTCCACCTGGAGATCACCGCCGACCTGGTCGCCGCCGAGGCGCGCCGCTACGCACGCCTCCCGGAGCGGTGGACCGACGCCGAGGTCTGGTGGGACGAGGACGGGGCGTACGCCGAACAGCTCGCGCGCCGGGTCAAGGCCGACCGGTTCACCCTGGCCACCGCCGTCCTGGAGGTGATGCGGCTGCTGATCCGGCTGCCGTCGATCGAGCCGGTCGGCCCGCTCCCCGGCGACCTCACGGAGCAGGCGCACGCGCACATCGAGCCGCGGATGCTGGGCCGGATCCGGGCGCTGCTGGCGAAGGCCGAGGCGACGACCTACCCGGAGGAGGCCGAGGCGCTCAGCGCGAAGGCGCAGGAGCTGATGGCCCGCCACACGGTGGACGAGGCGCTGCTGGCCGCGCGCGGCGGCGGCCCGGCGCAGGTCCCGGCGGCCTGCCGGATCGGGGTGGAGCCCCCGTACGAGGAGGCCAAGGCGGTGCTGCTGGACGCGGTGGCCACCGCCAACCGCTGCCGGGCGGTGTGGAACAGCGGCTTCGAGTTCTCCACGGTGGTCGGCTTCGAGAGCGACCTGGAGGCGGTGGAGCTGCTGCACACCTCGCTGCTCGTGCAGGGCACGGCGGCGATGACCCGGGCCGAAGCGGCGCAGCGGGCCGGCGGGCGCAAGCGGACCAAGACCTTCCGGCAGTCCTTCCTGCTCGCCTACGCCAGCCGGCTCGGCCGCCGGCTGGCGGAGACCGCCGAGCACACGGCCACCGAGGCGGCGGACAACCTGCCCGCCCTGGTGGCCCGGGACGTGGCCGTCACCTCGCGGGCGGAGGAGATGTTCCCCCGGACCACGACGACCCGGCTGCGCGGCGCCACCGACCACGCGGGCTGGGAGGACGGCACGGCGGCCGCCGACGCCGCGCACGTGGGCGCGGGGCGGCGGCGGCCCCCGCTGCCGTAAGCGGCCCGGGCCGTCGGGCCGGCGGGCGGTCGGGCGGTCGGGCGGTCGGGCCGTCGGGCCGTCGGGCGGTCGGGCCGGTCTAGGCGGCCGGGGTCTCCGGGCGGGTCTCCGGCCGGGTGCCGTCCTCGCCGCGCATGGCCCGGGCCTCCGACTTCAGGATGCGCGCCGACTTCCCCAGGGAACGGGCCATGTCGGGCAGCTTCTTGGAGCCGAACAGCAGCAGGCACACCACCAGGACGATGATCAGGTGCCAGGGCTCAAGGCCATTGCGGAGCATGTGCGTACCCACCTTTCGGACGGCGGCCGGACCGTGACTGCGGCCGGTTGATGATCCGTCCCATGGAACAGCGGGGCAAGGGTTGCGCACAAACCTGAAGAAACCCTGAAGAACCCCTGAAAACGGCTACGCTCGACGCCATGAGCTGGCTCCGGGCGCTGAAGCACACCGCCCGCTCGGGCATGACGGTGGAACGGGCCCGGCTGGAGCCCCTCGTCGCGGTCCGGGCCGCCGCCGGGCTCGCGATCGTCATCGGCTTCGGGCTGGCCTTCCTCGGGCCCGGGGCGGCCGCCAGTTCCGCCTTCGGCGCCTTCATGGCCGCCATCGCGAGCTTCCAGCAGAGCTGGCGCCCGCGCCCGGTGCTCGCCCTCGCCTCGGGGTTGACCCTGGCCGTCTCCACCTTCGTCGGCTACCTGGTGGGCTCCTCCACCACCGGGCTCTTCCTGCTGCTGCTCGCCGTCTGGACGTTCGCGGCGGGGCTGCTCTGGGCGGCCGGGCCCACCGCCGGGATCATCGCCTCCGGCAACGTCGCGATCATGCTGGTCACGGTCACCCTGCCGACCTCCGTCGCGCAGGCCGCCGGGCACGCCGCGGTGATCGCCGCCGGCGGGGTGGTCCAGGCGCTGCTGATCGTGCTGTTCCCGGTCCGCCGCTGGGGCGACCGGCGCGACGCCCTGGCCGACGCGCTCGCCGCCGAGGCCGACTACGCCCGCCGGCTGCGGCAGGACCCGGCCGCCTCCTTCGACCCCGTGCCGCTGATGAAGGCCCGGGACGCCGCCGCCGTCACCGCCCGGCAGGCCCGGCGGCGGCCGGCCGAGCTGCACGGGGCGCGGGGCCTGGCCGAGCGGATCCGGCCCGTGCTGGCCTCGCTCGCCGACCCGGCCGTCGGGGCTCCCGCGCAGGGTCAGGCCCGGGAGCGGGTGCGGGAACTGCTCGCCGCCGCCGGGACGGTGCTGGACGCCGCCGCGCACGCCATCCGCCACGGGGAACCCGTACGGCTGCCCGCGCCGGCCCTGTCCGTGCTCAAGGCCCCCGACCTGCCCGACCTGCTCGGGGGCGCGCCGCTGCGGGCCGCGCGGCGGCTGGCCGCGCTGCTGGACGACGTACTGGAGACGGCCGCGCCCGGGACCGGGCCGGGGTCCGGGCGGATCGCCGACCCGGCCGAGTCGAGGCTGCGGCCCTCACTGGCCCGGCTGGCGCCGCTGGTGGTGCGGGCCGTACGGGCCGAACTGCGGCCGGGGTCGCCGATCCTGCGGCACGCCGTACGGGTCACGGCGGTCGCCTGCGCGGGGTACCTGATCGGGCACGCGCTGCCGTTCGGGCACGCCTACTGGGCGCCGATGACCTCGGTGATGGTGATGCGGCCCGACTTCACCCAGACCTGGTCCCGGGCCGTGGCCCGGTTCGGCGGCACCCTGGTCGGGGTCGGCGCGGCGACCGCGATCGTGCAGCTGGCGCAGCCCGGGATGTACCTGTCGGGCGCGCTCGCGGTGCTCAGCGCGGGCCTGATGTACGCCCTGATGCGCACCGGGTACGCCGTCGCGCAGGTCTTCGTCTCGGCCTACGTGGTCTTCCTGCTCGGCATGGGCGGCGTCCGCTGGGACCAGACGGTCCCCGACCGGATCGCCCTCACCCTGATCGGCGGGGTCCTGGCGATGGTGGCGTACGCCGTCTACCCCGCCTGGGAGACCCCGCGGCTGCGGGGGCGCCTCGCCGACTGGCTGGCGGCCGTCGGGCGGTACGCGGCCGCCGTGCTCGGGCAGTACGCCGACCCGGCCGGGGCCCGCCGGGCCGACGTGCGGGAGGCGCTGCTGGCGGCCCGGGACGCCCGGATCGCCTGGCAGGAGGCGCTCGCGCGGGCGGCGGGGGAGCCGGTGCGGCACCGGGGGCTGTCCCGTGCGGCCGCCGACGGGGCGGGGGAGGCCCTGGCGGCGCTGGGCCGCCACGCGATGCTGTGGGAGGCACACCTGCCGGACCGCACCCACGCCCCGGTGCCGGGGGCGGCGGAGCTGGCGCGGGCCCTGCGCGAGGCGACCGAGGCGGGGGCGGAGGCGGTCCGGGAGCGGCGGGTTCCGCAGTGGGACGGGGTCCGCGGGCTGCTGCCCGACGGGAATGCCCCGGAAACAGCCGTTCTGCGCGGAGCCGGGGTACAGCTCCTGGAGGCGCTGGACGAGGTCGCCGAGGCGCTCCGCCCGTAAAAGGTGATCAACAGTGACGGGTGCGGCACCGCGCGTGCACGTGCATCTGCCCATGCATGCGCTGGTGAACACAGCTATGATCCGGTGGAGTTGACATCTGCACTATCGGGGGCTTCCTGTGGACCACGCGTACAACGGGATGGCAGCTGCAGAACTCGCTTCCTTGTATGAGCTGACCTGGCAGAAGAGCAGACACAGCAACTCGCAGGGATCCTGCGTGGAGTTCGCCAAACTGCCCGGCGGCGACGTCGCCATGCGCAATTCGCGCTTTCCCGACGGACCGGCGCTCGTGTACACGCCGGCCGAGATCGAGGCGCTGCTGCTGGGCGTCAAGGACGGGGAGTTCGATCATCTGATCGGCTGACGGAACAGCGCACCCAATCGAGCCATGCACGTGCACTGGCCGGGACTGATCGAAACGATCAACCCCGGCCAGTTGTCCTGTTCGTGACGTTGTGTCCCCCGTTGGCGCGAACCCGTCGGGAGGGTCAGTCCTGGAGCATGAAGAGCGCCCAGACGACCTTGCCGGTCAGCCTGCCCGCGAGCGGGTGCCAGCCCCAGTTGTCGCTGTAGGCGTCCACGAGGAACAGCCCGCGCCCCGACTCCAGGTCGCAGTTCTCGTCCGTCCGCTCCGGTGCGAACGCGCCGCCCGGCCGCTCCTCGCTGGGGTCGCGCACCGCGCACACCAGCCGGGTGCTCCACCGCATCAGGTGCAGTCGTACGGAGCCCTCGGGCTCCCCGCAGCAGCCGCGCGCGTCGTCCGGCAGGGCGTGCCGCAGCGCGTTGGTGACGAGTTCGGACACGACCAGCGAGACGTCGTCGAAGCGGTCGTCCAGGCCCCACTGGGACAGGGTGGACCGGGTGAACGAGCGGGCGCCGCGCACCGCCTCGAACCGGGCGGGCAGGGCGCAGGTCGCGGACCCGGAGACAGCCGTGGGGTCGACCGGGGGCAGCCCCTGCCGTAACGGCTCTAGCACGGTCGATCCATTCGTCCCCATGCGAGGCACTCCCGGGATTCGCGGACGGCGCGGCGGCTTTGTCCGAAGAGAACTGCGGGGTGGGTCCGGCGCCGGCGCGAAGAGCACGCAGGTGCGCGGCACCATCGTTCCGAATGGCGAAGCCGGATGCAAGGGCAGATGCACGTGCACGCGCCGGACCTGTCCACTCCCGTGACGGTTCTTGCTCATTTCTTCCTACGCATACTTACGGACTTCTTTTCCGGGACGCCGGATTCCGTTACAGAACGAGTACGGTCCGATGCGTTTTGGTGGCAGACTCTCGCACCGGGGTACGGGGGCCCACGACGCACACGCGCAGACATTGCGATGGGGAGGGCAGGACTAGTGACCGCAGAAGCCAGCGGTTCCGTGGTGCGCCGCATCCTCCTGGGCTCACAGCTCAGGCGACTCCGAGAATCCCGCGGCATCACCCGTGAGGCGGCCGGCTACTCGATCCGCGCATCCGAATCGAAGATCAGCCGCTTGGAGTTGGGAAGGGTGAGCTTCAAGGCCAGGGACGTCGAAGACCTCCTGACGCTCTACGGGGTCACGGACGGCGCGGAGCGCGAGTCCCTGCTCGGCCTGGTCCGCGAGGCCAACGCGGCGGGCTGGTGGCACAGTTACGGCGACGTGCTGCCCGGGTGGTTCCAGACGTACATCGGACTGGAGGGCGCGGCCTCGCTCATCCGCATCTACGAGGTGCAGTTCATCCACGGCCTGCTCCAGACGGAGGCGTACGCGCACGCCGTCGTCCAGCGCGGCATGCCCGGCGCGGGCTCGGCCGAGATCGACCGCCGCGTGGCGCTGCGCCTGGAGCGCCAGAAGGTCCTGGTCTCCGAGAACGCCCCGGTCTTCCACGCCGTCCTCGACGAGGCCGCACTGCGCCGCCCCTACGGCGACCGCGACGTGATGCGCGGGCAGCTGGAACACCTGATCGAGATCAGCCAGCGGCCCAACGTGCAGCTCCAGGTGATGCCCTTCTCCTTCGGCGGGCACGCGGGCGAGAGCGGCGCGTTCACGCTGCTGCGCTTCCCCGAGTCCGACCTGCAGGACATCGTCTATCTGGAACAGCTCACCAGCGCCCTCTACCTGGACAAAGAAGAGGAAGTGAAGCAGTACTCACGGGCGATGGAGCGACTTCAGGCCGATTGCCCGGACCCCGACAAGACTCGTGATCTTCTGCGCGGACTGCTCCAACTGTCTTGATCCGCACGTACTATGACGTCTGATCAGTGCATGACTGACCGATCGGTCTCCGGTGCAGCGCACGGGTGCGCGCTCGCAGTAAGGGATGGCATGTCGATATTCACCGACCTGGCTCACCAGTACATCGACGGCGAATGGCTGGCCGGCACCGGTTCGTGGGACATCATCGACGTCAACCCGTACAACGGGGAGAAGCTCGCGGCCATCACGGTGGCCACCGTCGAGCAGGTGGACCGGGCCTACCGCGCGGCCGAGCGCGCCCAGCGCGACTGGGCGGCCACCAGCCCCTACGCGAGACGTACCGTCCTCGAACGCGCCCTGCGCATCACCGAGGAGCGCCACAAGGAGATCGTCGAGGCGATGATCGACGAGCTCGGCGGGACCCGTCCCAAGGCCGAGTACGAGGTCCACCTCGCGATGGAGTTCCTGCGCGAGGCGATCCAGCTGGCCGTCCGCCCCGAGGGCCGCATCCTGCCCTCGCCGGTCGCGGGCAAGGAGAACCGGGTCCAGCGCCTCCCCGTCGGGGTCGTCGCCGTGATCAGCCCCTTCAACTTCCCCTTCCTGGTCACCCTGAAGTCGGTCGCCCCGGCGCTGGCGCTGGGCAACGCCGTCCTGATCAAGCCGAACCAGAACGCCCCGGTCGCGGGCGGCGGGATCATCGCCAAGATCTTCGAGGACGCGGGGCTGCCCGCCGGACTCCTCAACGTCCTGGTCACCGACATCGCCGAGATAGGCGACGCGATCCTCACCCACCCCGTCCCGAAGGTCATCTCCTTCGCCGGGTCCGACCGCACCGGCCGGCACGTCGGCGCCGTCGCCGCCCGCCACTTCAAGCGGACCGTCCTGGAACTGAGCGGCAACAGCGCCCTCGTCGTCCTCGACGACGCCGACGTCGACTACGCGGTGGACGCGGCCGTCTTCAGCCGCTTCGTCTTCCAGGGCCAGGTCTGCATGGCCGCCAACCGGATCCTCGTCGACGCCTCCGTGGCCGAGGAGTTCACGCAGAAGTTCACCGCCCGGGTCCGCGCCCTGAAGACCGGCGACCCCCGCGAGGCCGACACCCACATCGGCCCGCTGATCAACTCCTTCCAGGCCGACGCCCTGACCGCGCTCGTGGACCGGGCGGTCGAGTCGGGCGCCCGGGCGCTCGTACGCGGGTCTACGCGCGGCAACCTCGTCGAACCGACCGTCCTGGCCGGGCTCCCCGAGGACTCCCCCCTGCTGGGCCAGGAGATCTTCGGCCCCGTGGCCCTGCTGGTGGTCTTCGACGGCGAGGACGAGGCCGTGCGGCTGACCAACGCCACGCCGTACGGGCTGAGCGGGGCCGTGCACACGCGGGACGTCGAGCGCGGCGTCCGCTTCGCGCAGCGCATCGAGACCGGAATGATCCACGTCAACGACTCCACCATCGGTGACGAGCCGCTGACCGCCTTCGGCGGCGAGAAGGCCTCGGGCCTGGGCCGCCTGGGCGGCGAGGCCACCGTCGAGGCCTTCACCACCCAGAAGTGGATCTCGGTCCAGCACGGCCGGACGAACTTTCCGTTCTAGGGGGCCATAGAGGACACGCCCTGACCTCATTGCTCCGTAGCGTGGTTCCCGTCAGCAGGAAAGCCGTCAGCAGGATGACAGGCGGCGCGGGAAGCACCCCACACGGAAAAGGCGGTCGGTCATGGCTCACCCCACCGAAGAGATCCCCGGCGACGAGCGCGGCACGCTCCTCCTCTTCGTCGAGAACCAGCGCGAGGCGCTGCGGCAGGCGGCCCGCGGGCTGACGGAGGAGCAGGCCGCGAGCCGTCCCACCGTGAGCGAGCTGTCGCTGTCCGGGCTGGTCAAGCACGCGGCCGAGGTGGAGCTCAACTGGCTCCGGATGGCCCAGGGCAAGCCGAACGAGCACCACCGGGCCCCCGAGGCCTGGCACGAGGGCTTCCGGCTGACCGAGGACGAGACCACCGCCTCGGCGCTCGCCTTCTGGGACGGGGTCAAGGAGGAGACGGACGCCTTCGTCACGTCCGTGCCCAGCCTGGACGACTCCTTCGCGCTCCCGCCGGCGCCCTGGTTCCCCGACGCCGAGGTCTCGATCCGCTGGATGCTGCTGCACCTGGTGCGCGAGTTCGCCCGGCACGCGGGCCACGCGGACATCATCCGGGAGTCCCTGGACGGCACGAAGGCCATGGGCTAGCCGGTCCCGCCCGCGGCGGACTTGCACCTCACGCGGCGTGAGGAAGCACAGTGAAGGGCGTACCCAACCAGAGGAGCGGAAGAGATGGGCTACTCCGTGGGCCAGGTCGCCGGTTTCGCCGGGGTGACGGTGCGCACCCTGCACCACTACGACGAGATCGGCCTGCTCTGCCCGAGCGGGCGCAGCGGGGCGGGGCACCGGCGGTACGACGACGCCGACCTCGACCGGCTGCAGCGGATCCTGTTCTACCGGGAGCTCGGCTTCCCGCTCGAAGAGGTCGCGGTCCTGCTGGACGATCCGGAATCGGACCCGAGGGAGCACCTGCGCCGGCAGCACGCCCTCCTGTCCGAACGGATCGCCCGGCTCCAGCAGATGGCCAAGGCCGTTGAGCACGCCATGGAGGCGAAGAAGATGGGCATCAACCTCACGCCCGAGGAGCGGTTCGAGGTCTTCGGGAACAAGGATCCCGAGCAGTACCGGGAGGAGGCGGAGCAGCGCTGGGGCCACACCGACTCCTACGCCGAGTCCCAGCGCCGGGCCGCCTCGTACACCAAGGCCGACTGGCAGCGGATGCAGGACGAGGTCGCCGACTGGAGCGCCCGGTACGCCGCGCTGATGGAGTCCGGGGAGCCGGCCGAGGGCGTGGCCGCGATGGACATGGCCGAGGAGCACCGGCAGCACATCACGCGGTGGTTCTACGACTGCCCGTACGAGATGCACACCTGCCTCGGCGACATGTACGTATCGGACGAGCGCTTCAAGGCCTTCTACGACGCGATGCGGCCGGGCCTCGCGGAGCACCTGAGGGACGCGATCACGGCCAACGCCGTGCGCGGGGTGTAACCGCCCGGTCGCCGTGCGGTGGCCGCGATCTCGCTCACACGACCCCCTCCGGGCCTGGAACCCGGCGGGGGTCGTGTGCGTTGATAATTGAGACCAGCTTCTTGTCGCCCCCCACCGCCGACACCCCCCCTGATCCAGGAGAGCCCGGAACTCGTGTACACGCTTGCGCTCGGCCCTGAGTGGCTGTCCCCGGAGTATCTGATCGGGCATTTCGGCCTGATCGGCATCCTGGTCATCGTCTTCGCGGAATCCGGCCTCTTCGCGTTCCTGCCCGGCGACTCCCTGCTCTTCACGGCGGGCCTGTTCGTGGCGAGCGGTGACATCACCCAGCCGCTGTGGCTGGTCTGCACGCTGATCGTGGCCGCCGCGATCATCGGCGACCAGGTGGGCTACCTGATCGGCAAGTTCTTCGGCCCGAAGCTCTTCAACCGGCCGAACAGCAAGGTGTTCAAGCGCGAGAACCTGGACGCCGCGCACGAGTTCATGGAGAAGCACGGCCCCAAGGCGATCGTGCTGGCCCGGTTCGTGCCGATCATCCGCACCTTCGCGCCGATGGTCGCGGGCGCCGGCGCGATGAAGTACCGGACCTTCCTGACCTTCAACATCATCGGCGGCATCGCCTGGGGTGCGGGCGTCACCTGCCTCGGCTACCAGCTCGGCCAGTTCGAGGTCATCAAGAACAACGTCGAGCCGATCTTCATCGGCATTGTCCTGATCTCCGTCATCCCGGTGATCTTCGAGGTGCTGAAGTCCCGCAAGGAGAAGGCGAAGGCCGCCGCGCAGGCCCCCGCGGCCCCGTACGGCGCCCCGGAGGACCCGCAGGCCCCCGGACAGCGCGGGCGCCACGCCAAGCGCTAGACGGCCCGCCATGGCCCCTCGTACGCCCCGGAGACCAGGAGTCCCCGGGGCGTTCGCGTACCCCCGCGGGGCTCAGTAGCCGCGGGTGCGCTTGGCCGCCCGGCGTTTGGCCGCGCTCTGCGCGCCCGGGATCCGCATGAAGAGCCGGGAGGTCTCCGACCCCAGGTTCACCCCGATCGCGATGGCGAGGGCGATGGCCGCGGCGTTGACGAGCGAGGCCAGCCCCACGTCCAGCCGGTTCTCGGCGATCGACAGCAGCCCGTAGTACGTCGCCGAGCCCGGCAGCAGCGGTCCGATGGCCGCCGTGACGTAGGGCAGCGCGGAGGCGAAGCGGTAGCGGGAGAAGAGCTGCCCGAACAGGCCCACCAGCCCGGCCGCGATGGCCGTGGACGGTACGGGCGGCAGCTCGGCGGCCCGCAGCGCGCCGAAGGTGACCCAGGCGACGCCGCCGTTGAGGGTCACGATCCACACGGTCGAGCGCTCCTGCTGGAGCAGGATCGCGAAGGTGAACACCAGGACCATCGAGGCCAGGATCTGGAGCACCGGCCGGCTGGGGATCTGCAGGATCTCGTCCGGGTTCGGCTGGGCGCCGAACTGGAGGCCCACGTAGAGCACCACGAGCACGCCGACGATGATCCCGATGAAGAGGTACATGACCTCCAGCAGCCGGGCCGAGGCCGTGATGTAGAAGCCGGTCAGGCCGTCCTGCACGCCCGCGACCAGGGCCCGTCCGGGCAGCAGCGCGAAGAGGCCGCCGGTGATCACGGCGGAGGCGCGGACGTCGATCTCGGCGATCTTCAGGGCCACGCCGATGGCCGCGGGCGGCATCGCCGCCACCACGAACTGGTAGAACTCCGGCAGCCCGCGTCCGGCGCAGTACCAGGCCATCCGGTCGCCGAGGACGGCGCCGAGGGCCGCGCAGAAGAACACGGTGACCCCACCGCCGACCAGGACGGACGCGGCCCCCGCCAGCAGTCCGGCGGCGGCCGTGAGCGTCCAGGTGGGGTACGGGTGGCGGTTGCGGCGGATCTCGGCGAGGCGGCGGTAGGCCTCCTCCAGGGAGATGTCCACCTCGTGCGCGCTGATGTCGTCCACCAGCCGGAAGACGGCGGCCAGCCGGGTGTAGTCCGTGCCGCGCCGGCGGACGGTGCGGTTCGCCGAGACCGGGTTGGCCACCAGGGAGGGGTGGTAGGTGATCGACAGCATGGTGAAGGTGACGGTGGGCTCACAGCGGTCCAGCCCGTAGGACCGGGCCACGGCGAGCATCGCGGCCTCCACGTCCTCGGCGCCCTCGCCGCCCGCGAGCAGCAGCTCGCCGATGCGCAGGGTGAGGTCGAGCACGCGGCCCACGGCGGGGCCCGACTCGGGCTGCTTCTGCACCGGCTCGGGCACCGGTCGTACGTCCACCGGCATGCGCAGCATCGTGCGCATCCGGTCCTGCCAGGGGGACTCCGTCATCCGGGAGACCGGGAAGCCCGCGCCGGGGGTGTAGGCGGGCGGGGAGTGCTGGGCGCTGTAGGTGGCCGGGGCGGCGAAGGCGGAGCCCTCCTCCGCCTCGGGGGGCGGCGCGGCCATGCCGTCGGGGACGGCGAACTCGGAGGTCGGCTGGTCCTCGGCCGGGACCTCCGGCTCCATCCCGGGGGGCGGGGTGAAGGCGCTGCGCGCCTCGTCGGACTTCGGCTTCCGGTCCTCGGGACCGGGCCCTTCGGCCTCCGCCACGCATCCTCCCACCCTTGATCACACGGCGGTATCAGTATGCGGAATCGTTTCATCCGTCGCGAAACCAGCCGGTGCGCGGCGGCCGGGCGGACAAACGCCGCGGCGGGCGGCACCCCGGAGTGGGGTACCGCCCGCCGCGAGCGTCTGCGGGGTCAGGGGGAAACCCCCCGGCCCGGGTCACCGAGCGGAGCTCAGTGGTGGCCGCCCTGCGCCTCCAGGCGCTTGAACGAGGCCTCGATCTCGGCCTCGGCCTCGGCGCGGCCGACCCAGTTGGCGCCCTCGACGGACTTGCCGGGCTCCAGGTCCTTGTAGACCTCGAAGAAGTGCTGGATCTCCAGGCGGTCGAACTCGGAGACGTGGTGGATGTCGCGCAGGTGCTCGACACGCGGGTCGGAGGCCGGCACGCACAGCAGCTTGGCGTCGCCGCCCGCCTCGTCCGTCATGTTGAACATGCCGATCGCGCGGCACTTGATCAGGCAGCCCGGGAAGGTCGGCTCGTCAAGGATGACCAGCGCGTCCAGCGGGTCGCCGTCCTCGCCGAGGGTGTTCTCGACGAAGCCGTAGTCGGCCGGGTAGCTGGTCGAGGTGAAGAGGCGACGGTCCAGACGGATCCGGCCGGTCTCGTGGTCCACCTCGTACTTGTTCCGCGAACCCTTGGGGATCTCGATGGTGACGTCGAACTCCACGTCCTGCTCCTCCATGATCAGCTCCGGCCCTGTGCCGAAGCTTGATTGCTTCGAGACGGCATTTGAATCAAATGCGCGCGCGTCCGACCCAGCCCTGCCGGGTGGGGTGCCATGCTCGCGGCAAGACGCAGTGGTTAAGTGTCCCTCACGCATATGTGTGATCGCGAAAGGGGCTGGTCCGAGGTGCCATTGATCAAGACGTGGCAGCTCATCGCGGGGTCGGCCGTGGCCGGCCTCGCCCTCGCGGCGGCGGCGGTGGCCACCGCCGGTCCCTGGGACTCCGGCCAGCGTAAGGCCGAGCGGGACAGGGCCGCCTCCTGGATCCACATGGGTGGCACAGATCACGTGGCCGGGGGCCTGCCCAAGGCCGCGCCGAGCGCCCCCGGGGTGCTCGCGGGCGTCGCACCGCGCCCCGCGAACGCCGTGGGCGCGGCGCCCGACCCCCTCGCCGGGGTGCTCGCGCCGCTGCTCGCCGACCCCGCCCTCGGGACCGTCCGCGGCGCCAGCGTCGTCGACACGGCCACCGGACGGGTGCTCTTCGAGTCCGGCTCCGGCGAGGCCATGACCCCCGCCTCCACGGTCAAGATCGCCACCGCGAGCGCGGCGCTGGCCGCCCTCGGCCCCGAACACCGGATCCGGACCACCGTGACGCCCGGGGCGGGCCCCGGCCAGATCGTCCTGGTCGGCGGCGGGGACCCCTCCCTCACCGCCAAGAAGAAGAGCCCCGCCGGATCCGGCGGCAGCCTCGTCGCCCTCGCCGCCGACACCGCCCAGGCCCTCAAGGCCGCCGGCACCTCCGCCGTCACCCTCGCCTACGACGACTCGCTGTACACCGGCCCCGCCGGCCACCCGATCGGCCGCAACGACAACATCGCGCCCATCACCCCCCTGATGGCCGACGAGGGCCGCCCCGACGACTCCACCTCCGGCCCCGTCACCCGCTCCGAGGACCCCGCCAAGGACACCGCCCGCGCCTTCGCCGCCCTGCTGCGCGACCGCGGCATCACGGTGAACGGCGACCCCGCCCGCGGCAAGCCCCCCACCGGGGCCCAGCCGATGGCCACCACCCTCTCCACCCCGCTCGCCGGACTCGTCGAGCGGATGCTGACCAACAGCGACAACGACATCGCCGAGGCCCTCGCCCGCCAGACCGCCCTCGCCACCGGCCAGAACCCCGGCTTCGAGGGCGCCGAGAAGGCCGTCTCCGAGAAGCTCGCCTCCCTCGGCGTCGACCTCACGGGCTCCCGCTTCGCCGACGGCAGCGGCCTGAACCGGGCCGACAAGGTCACCACCCGCCTCCTGACGGGCCTCCTCACCGCCGCCGCCGACCCCCGCCACCCCGAGCTGCGGCCGGTCCTCACCGGACTGCCCGTCGCCGGCTTCACCGGCACCCTGCGCGCCCGCAACGCCGGCACCTCCCCGGCCGCCGGCCTGCTCCGCGCCAAGACCGGCACCCTCACCGGGGTCAACTCCCTCGCCGGGACCGTCGTCGACCCCTCCGGGCGGCTGCTGGCCTTCGCCTTCCTGACGGCGGGCGCCCCGGACGGCCCCGCCGCCGAGAAGGGCCTCGACAAGCTCGCGGCCGCCGTGGCCACCACCTCGTAGGGGGATCCGTACGGGCGCCGGTCCACGTACGGTTGACGCATGACGAGCATCGGTGGTGCCGAGATGGTCGACTGGAACCTCGCGGTGGCGACCGCGACCCGGCTCGTGCGGCCGGGTCCCGAAGTCAGCCGCGACGAGGCGCGGGCCGTGGTGGCGGAACTCCGCCGGCACGCCCGGACCTCCGAGGAGCACGTGCGCGCGTTCACCCGGATGATGCCCGAGGGCGTCACCCTCCCCGACACCCCCGTCCTCGTCGTCGACCGGGCCGGCTGGGTCAAGGCCAACGTCGCAGGCTTCCGCGAGCTGCTGGGCCCGCTGCTCGGCAAGATGCAGGACCGCCGCGCCGGCGCCCCCGGCGGCGCCGTCCTCGGCGCGGTCGGCGGCAAGGTCACCGGCGTCGAGCTGGGGGTGCTGCTGAGCTTCCTGGCCTCCCGCGTGCTCGGCCAGTACGAGACCTTCGCCCCCGGCGCCCCCGAACTGCCCGGCGCCGGGGCCACGGGGGGCCGGCTGCTGCTCGTGGCGCCCAACATCGTCCACGTGGAGCGCGAGCTGGAGGTGGCCCCGCACGACTTCCGGCTCTGGGTCTGCCTGCACGAGGAGACGCACCGTACCCAGTTCACCGCCGTGCCGTGGCTGCGCGCCCACCTGGAGGGCGAAATCCAGACGTTCCTCGGCGCCACCGAGATGGACCCGTGGACCATCCTGGAACGGCTCCGCGAGGCCGTCCAGTCCTTCTCCGGAGCCCGCCCCGAGGGGGAGCGGGGGGACGAGGGCCGCTCGCTCGTCGAGCTCGTCCAGACCCCCGAGCAGCGCGAGGTCCTCAGCCGCCTCACCGCCGTGATGTCCCTGCTGGAGGGACACGCCGACTTCGTGATGGACGGGGTCGGCCCCGACGTCGTGCCCTCCGTCGCCGAGATCCGGGAGAAGTTCCAGCAGCGCCGGGCCACCGGCGCGGGCCGCCTCGACGCCGCCCTGCGCAAGCTCCTGGGCCTCGACGCCAAGCTCGCCCAGTACCGCGACGGCGAACGCTTCGTCCGCGCCGTCGTCGGCCAGGTCGGCATGGAGGGCTTCAACCGCGTCTGGACCTCGCCGAACACCCTGCCCACCAAAACCGAGATCGCCCGGCCCGCGGACTGGGTGGCGCGCGTCCACGGCAAGGGGAGCGTGGGGAGCGAAGAAAGGTGACGCGGGGGGCGTAAACATGTCTCACTGGGGGAAGCAGCATCACCCTTCCGAGGGACCGTGGGCCGTGGAAGGGCGTGCGATGCTCGGGGAACGCCCCGTTTCTGTCACCATCAACGCACTCTGAGTGACGAACGGCTTCCCCCGCGCGACACCCTCACCCTCCGAGCATCCGAACTCCACGAAGGGCACCGGACATGGGTCCCCATCCTGCGGTCGCGGCGATACGCCTGGCGGTCCGCCGCGTACTCCACGACGTCCTCACCGACCTCACCGACCTCACCCGCCTCCCCGGCACCCCGGCCGACGGGAGCCCCCGCCCCGCCGGCGGCCCCCCGCCGCTGGTCCTCGTCGCCTGCTCCGGCGGCGCCGACTCCATGGCACTCGCCTCCGCCCTGGCCTTCGAGGCGCCCAAGCTCGGCATCCGGGCCGGCGGCATCACCGTCGACCACGGCCTCCAGGCCGGCTCCGACCTGCGCGCCGCGGAGGTCGTCACCCGCATGACCGCGCTCCGCCTCGACCCGGTGGAGTCCGTCGCCGTGCGCGTCGGCCGCGACGGCGGACCCGAGGCCGCCGCCCGCGACGCCCGCTACGCCGCCCTCGACGAGGCCGCCGACCGGCTGGGCGCCGCCGCCGTGCTGCTCGGCCACACGCGTGACGACCAGGCGGAAACCGTCCTGCTGGGCCTCGCCCGCGGCTCCGGCATCCGCTCGCTCTCCGGCATGGCCGAAGTGTCCGGAGGCCCCGGCCGCACCCACCGCTACCGCCGCCCCTTCCTGCAGATCGACCGGCAGACCGCCCGCAAGGCCTGCATGGTCCAGTCCCTCCCCGTCTGGGACGACCCGCACAACATCGACCCGGCCTACACCCGCTCCCGGCTGCGCCACGAGGGGCTGCCCGCCCTGGAGAAGGCGCTCGGCAAGGGCGTCGTCGAAGCGCTCGCGCGCACCGCCCAGCTCTCCCGGGACGACGCCGACGCCCTGGACGCCTGGGCGGCCGACGCCGAGGCCGGCGTACGCGACGAGGACGGGCGCCTGGAGTGCGCCAAGCTGTACGCCCTGCCCCCGGCCGTACGCCGCCGGGTGCTGCGCAGGGCCGTGGTCGCGGCCGGATCCCCCGCCGGTTCCCTCTTCGCCCGCCACATCGAGGAAGTCGACCGCCTCATCACCGGATGGCGGGGCCAGGGCGCCATCAATCTGCCCGGCCGCGTCGAGGCCCAGCGGCAGGGTGGCAGACTTGTCATCCGGCAGGGCTGATTGGTGCTGAAACACGGCTGAGTCCTCCGGGGGGCACCCCCCCGGAGCCCCGGCCGACAACGAAAGTGATGCGGGTGGACGAGAAGGACATGGGCAGCGACCTCCAGTCGGTGCTCATCACCAAGGAAGAGATCGACGCGAAGCTGGCCGAGCTGGCCGCGAAGATCGACGCGGAGTACGCGGGCAAGGACCTGCTCATCGTCGGTGTGCTCAAGGGCGCCGTCATGGTGATGGCGGACCTGGCGCGCGCCTTGTCCACCCCGCTCACCATGGACTGGATGGCGGTGTCCTCCTACGGCGCCGGGACCCAGTCCTCGGGCGTCGTCCGGATCCTCAAGGACCTGGACACCGACATCAAGGACAAGCACGTCCTGATCGTCGAGGACATCATCGACTCGGGCCTGACCCTGTCCTGGCTGCTGTCGAACCTGGGCTCCCGCCAGCCGGCCTCCCTGGAGGTCGTCACGCTGCTGCGCAAGCCCGAGGCCGCGAAGGTCGCGATCGACGTGAAGTGGGTCGGTTTCGACATCCCGAACGAGTTCGTCGTGGGCTACGGCCTCGACTACGCGGAGAAGTACCGCAACCTGCCGTTCGTCGGCACGCTCGCCCCGCACGTCTACGGCGGCTGAACCCCGCGGCCGGCGGTAACGTCGGCCGTCCCGCCGCCCGCGCCCCCGGGGGAACCTGGGGGCGATTCCCTACGTTGAGCGGGGGAGAGCGGGTCTGTCAGCCGTCCCACGAGGCCGCGGGTGACAATACAGGGGTACATTCCGAAGAACAGTCTTTACTCACAGCAGCATTTACCTACGGGCAGGAGGGACGGGGTGCCTGGCGCCCCGTATGGATGGACGTGAAGCGATACTTCCGTGGGCCGGTCATGTGGATCGTGCTGGCCGTCCTCGCCGTGGTCGTGTTGATGAACGTCGTCGGCTCCGGCGGCGGCTACAAGTCGGTGGAGACCAGCGAGGTCATCAAGGCGATCAACAGTGGCCAGGTGGACAGCGCCAAGCTGACCACCGGTGACAGCCAGATGATCAAGATCGAGCTGAAGAAGGGCCAGAAGCTCGGCAACAACGACGGCACCAAGTTCCAGGCCAACTACATCGGGGATCAGGGCGTCCAGCTCGCCCAGAACCTCCAGACCAAGTACGAAGCCGGTCAGATCCCTGACGGGTACTCCGTCACCCCGGACAAGACCAGCCCGTTCCTGAGCGTGCTGCTCTCGCTCCTGCCCTTCGTCCTCATCGTCGTCGTCTTCCTGTTCCTGATGAACCAGATGCAGGGCGGCGGCTCCCGGGTCATGAACTTCGGGAAGTCCAAGGCCAAGCTCATCACCAAGGACACCCCGAAGACGACGTTCGCCGACGTCGCGGGTTCGGACGAGGCCGTCGAGGAACTCCACGAGATCAAGGAGTTCCTCCAGGAGCCGGCGAAGTTCCAGGCGGTCGGGGCCAAGATCCCCAAGGGCGTGCTGCTCTACGGCCCGCCCGGCACCGGCAAGACCCTGCTCGCGCGTGCCGTCGCGGGCGAGGCCGGCGTCCCCTTCTACTCGATCTCCGGTTCCGACTTCGTCGAGATGTTCGTCGGTGTCGGTGCCTCGCGTGTCCGCGACCTGTTCGAACAGGCCAAGGCCAACGCTCCGGCGATCGTCTTCGTCGACGAGATCGACGCCGTCGGCCGGCACCGCGGTGCGGGCCTCGGCGGCGGTCACGACGAGCGCGAGCAGACCCTGAACCAGCTGCTCGTCGAGATGGACGGCTTCGACGTGAAGGGCGGCGTCATCCTGATCGCCGCCACGAACCGGCCCGACATCCTCGACCCGGCGCTGCTGCGTCCGGGCCGATTCGACCGGCAGATCGCGGTCGACCGGCCCGACATGCAGGGCCGTCTGGAGATCCTCAAGGTCCACCAGAAGGGCAAGCCGGTCGCTCCGGACGTCGACCTCTCGGCCGTCGCCCGCCGCACCCCCGGCTTCACCGGTGCCGATCTCTCCAACGTCCTGAACGAGGCGGCCCTGCTGACCGCCCGCTCGGACCGCAAGCTGATCGACAACCACATGCTGGACGAGGCGATCGACCGCGTCGTGGCGGGCCCGCAGAAGCGGACCCGGATCATGTCGGACAAGGAAAAGAAGATCACCGCGTACCACGAGGGCGGACACGCCCTGGTCGCGGCGGCCTCCCCGAACTCCGACCCGGTCCACAAGATCACGATCCTGTCCCGCGGCCGGGCCCTGGGTTACACCATGGTCCTGCCCGACGAGGACAAGTACTCGACCACGCGCAACGAGATGCTCGACCAGCTGGCGTACATGCTGGGCGGGCGCGCGGCCGAGGAGCTGGTCTTCCACGACCCGACCACGGGCGCCGCGAACGACATCGAGAAGGCCACGGCGACGGCCCGCGCGATGGTCACCCAGTACGGCATGACCGAGCGCCTGGGTGCGATCAAGTTCGGCGGCGACAACACCGAGCCGTTCCTGGGCCGCGAGATGTCGCACCCGCGGGACTACTCGGAAGAGGTCGCGGCGCTGGTCGACGAAGAGGTCAAGAAGCTCATCGAGACCGCGCACAACGAGGCCTGGGAGATCCTGGTCGAGAACCGGGACGTCCTGGACAACCTGGTCCTCGCGCTGCTGGAGAAGGAGACGCTGAACAAGGAGCAGATCGCCGAGATCTTCTCCACGATCGTGAAGCGTCCGGCCCGTCCCGCGTGGACCGGCTCCTCCCGCCGCACCCCCTCCACCCGTCCGCCGGTGCTCTCTCCCAAGGAGCTCCAGCTGACGAACTCCGCCAACGGCACCTCGGCGTCCGCGCCGGCCGTCTCGGTGGAGAAGGCCCCGGAGACCTCCCCGGAGGAGCGTCCGGAGGCCTGACCGGCCCGGAATGGATGCCGTGCCCCCCAGGTTCTAGCCTGGGGGGCGCGGCATTCTTTTATGACCGCGTGGTGTGGACAGGAACGAGGATGAGATGACCGACCCAGTGACCCTGACCGGTGGCGAGGGCACGATCGGCGAGTTCGACGAGAAGCGCGCCGAGGCGGCCGTCCGAGAGCTCCTGATCGCGGTCGGCGAGGACCCGGACCGCGAAGGCCTCCTGGAGACCCCGGCACGGGTGGCGCGGGCGTACAAGGAGATATTCGCGGGCCTGTACCAGAAGCCCGAGGAGGTCCTGACGACGACGTTCGACCTCGGCCACGACGAGATGGTCCTGGTGAAGGACATCGAGGTCATGAGCTCGTGTGAACACCATCTGGTCCCGTTCCACGGCGTGGCGCACGTCGGCTACATCCCGTCCACCGACGGCAAGATCACCGGCCTGTCGAAGCTGGCCCGCCTGGTGGACGTCTTCGCCCGCCGCCCCCAGGTCCAGGAACGGCTGACCACGCAGATCGCTGACTCCCTGATGGAGATCCTGGACCCGCGCGGCTGCATCGTGGTCATCGAGTGCGAGCACATGTGCATGACCATGCGCGGTGTGCGCAAGCCCGGCGCCAAGACCATCACCTCGGCGGTCCGCGGCCAGCTCCGCGACCCCGCGACGCGCAACGAGGCCATGAGCCTCATCATGGCCCGTTGAGCGACGCTCCGGCCGGGCCCGCCCGGCCCGGCTGGGAGCCGCTGAGCGAGGACGTGAGGCGCTGTCTGGAACTCCTGCTGCCGGAGGCCGACGCCTTCCTGGGCGGCTACCGGGCGCAGGTCTCGTACGCCCGGATGCACCGGGGGGAGTGCTCCTGCCCGTGTGTGTACCTGTCCGTGGACGCGGAGCGGGTGGGGCCCGCCGCGCGTCCGGCGGACGGCCGGCCCGTGGCGTCGGGCTCCCTGACCGACGCGCAGGAGTCCTACCTGGGCGAAGCGATGCTCTTCGTGCACGACGGCTTCCTCGCCGACCTGCAGTTCTGCGTGTGGGAGGACCCGAGCGCGCTGGAGCCGCCGCTCTGGGAGCGGCTGACGCCGTACTGAGCGGCCGTTCAGGCGGTGGCGGGGGCCTTGGTCGGGTCGTCGTCTTCGGGGAGTTTCAGGACGTGCTCCAGGAAGAGGGCGGCCGCGATCACGGCCGCGCCCGCGAGGACGCAGCCGCCCGCGTACCAGGCCTGGTCGCGGCGGGCGGGCACGTCGAGGGACTCGGTCAGCAGGAAGACGCCGACCCCGCCGTACATGCCGGCCACGAGGGCCGCGACCAGGGCGCTGGCCTGGCCGAAGACCACGGCGCGGGCCGCCATCAGCGGCTCCACGCCCTTGGCCCCCGGCCGGCGCTCGCGCTGGGCCTTCAGCCGGGCCCGCATCGACAGGGCCGTCGCGAACAGGACGACGGCGATCACCGCCAGCACGATCGGCGCGGCCAGCGGGACGCCGGGCAGGGTCCCGTAGGCGTTCCACAGCCGTGCGCCCGCCCAGGACAGCACCCCGGCGATCACGAAGATCCCCGCCAGGACCGCCGGCCTCAGTTGCTTCACTTGCCCGTTCCCCACTCTCGGCGACTGGCCCCCATGGCCCTGAACAGGCTACTAACGACTACTCCGGGAGGCGGAGTTCCAGGTCGGGGCGCGGCGTCAGGCCGGCCGGGCCGATTTCGGCCAGGAGGGCGGAGACGGGGCCGTGGCCGGGGAGCTGGGCCTCGGGGTCGATGTCGTGCCACGGGGCCAGCACGAAGGCGCGCAGGTGGGCGCGGGGGTGCGGCAGGGTGAGCACCGGGTCGTCGGAGACCACGTCGGCGTAGGCCACGATGTCCACGTCGATCGTGCGGGGCCCCCAGCGCTCCTCGCGGACGCGGTCGTAGGCCTCCTCGATGGCGTGGGCCCGCTCCAGGAGCGAGGAGGGCGGCAGGGTGGTCTTCACCGCGATGACGGCGTTGAGGTACGAGGGCTGCGAGCCGGGCTCGACGCCCCACGGCTCGGTCTCGTAGACGGGGGAGACCGCCTTGACCCGCAGGCCCGGGGTGTCGCCGAGGGCGTCGACGGCGCCCTGGAGGGTGTCCAGGCGGTTGCCGAGGTTCGAGCCGAGTGCGACGACGGCCCATTTGGGGTTGGACAGGGTCGTGTCCGCCGCGTCGACCGCCTCGACGACGGAGGCGGGTACCGGCTGGACGGTGGGGTCGCTCTGGGCGTTCAGGCCGTTGTTCATGCGCGGCTCCGGGTGATCGTGATGGTCACGTCGTCGAAGGGGACGGTGATGGGTGCGTCCGGCTTGTGGACGACGACCTCCACCTGTGCCACCGCTTCGTGCTTCAGGCACTGCTGGGCGATCCGCTCGGCGAGGGTCTCGATCAGGTCGACCGGCTCTCCCTGGACCACGTCGACGACCTCCTCGGCCACGACGCCGTAGTGCACGGTCTTGGCCAGGTCGTCCCCGGCGGCCGCGGGGCGGGTGTCGAGGTGCAGTACGAGGTCGACGATGAAGGTCTGGCCCTCTTCGCGCTCCCGGGGGAAGACGCCGTGGTGCCCGCGAGCCTTGAGGCCGCGCAGTGCGACACGATCCACGCGAATCACTCCTGCTTTCGTAGGTGCTTCCGGTCCCGGGACTCCCCGGGGCCATGGGCCTACGCCGAGTGCGGTCGGCGTCGTCCGCCTTCGAATTTACCTGCGACGAACCTCCTGCCCCGCCGTTGGGGTCAGTCGGTGCCCTCTTCCTCCTCTTCATCGGAGTCCGTGAGGACCGGAGAACCGTGGTGGGACCAGAGCCGCCAGCCCGCCGGTGTGCGTCGGAACACATTCGTGGCGACGACCAGCTGACCCACCAGCGGACCCAGTTCCCCGGCCTCCCCGGACGGGCCGCCGCTGAGGATGTTCTCGGTGCACGTGACCAGGGCGGTGTCCCCTATGAGGGCCACCTTGGTGTCGGTGAGGAAGAACTGGATGTACTCGGTGTGGGACATGATCAGCGCGTACGAGCGCAGCACCTCGCCCCGACCGGAGAGCACCGGCCATCCCGGGTGCACGCAGGAGATCTCGTCTTCGAGCCAGAGCGCCGACAGCGCGTCGAAGTCCCCCCGCTCCATGGCCTCGTAGAAGGCCGCGTTGACCTCTTCGACGGCTTCGATGTCGGTACGGCTCACCGTGCCCCTTCCCCGTTCCTCCGGTGGGTCACAGTGCCCCTTCCACGGCGCGGGCCACCCGAACCGCGTCGGCGGTCGCCCGTACCTCGTGCACCCGGACGGCCCAGGCGCCCTGGTGGGCGGCGATGGCCGAGACGGCGGCGGTGGCGGCGTCCCGCTCGCGGGCGGGCGGCGGGGCGGCGTCGGCCCCGCCGGCCAGGACGCGGCCGAGGAAACGCTTCCGCGAGGCGGCGACCAGCAGCGGGAAGCCGAGCTCGCGCAGCTCGCGGAGGTGGGCGACCAGCGCCAGGTCGTGCTCGGCGTTCTTCGCGAAGCCGAGGCCGGGGTCGACGACCAGCCGCTCGGGGGCGATGCCGCCCGCGACGACGGCGTCGATACGGGCCCGGAGCTCGGCGGTGACCTCGCCGAGGACGTCCTCGTAGACGGCGAGGCTGTTCATGCCGTCGCTGAACCCGCGCCAGTGCATGACGACGAACGGCACCTCGGCGGCGGCGACCGCCGGGATCATGCCGGGGTCGGCGAGGCCGCCGCTGACGTCGTTGACCAGGGTGGCGCCCGCCGCGACCGCCCGGTCGGCGACGGCCGCGCGCATGGTGTCCACGGAGACGGTGACGCCCTCGGAGGCCAGGCCGCGGACGACGGGGACGACGCGGCGCAGTTCCTCGTCGGCGTCGACGCGGGAGGCGCCGGGGCGGGTGGACTCGCCGCCGACGTCGACGAGGTCGGCGCCCTGGGCGACGAGGTCGAGGCCGCGCTTGACGGCGGCGGTGGTGTCGAACCAGCGGCCCCCGTCGGAGAAGGAGTCGGGGGTGACGTTGACGACGCCCATGACCCCGCAGCGGTCCCAGTCGGGCAGCCCTGTCACCAGGCCCCTGGAGGCGGGCCCGCGGTTGGTGTTCATGGTCCCAGGGTAGGGCCCCTGTCCTGGCCGGGCGGTGCGGTGGGGAGGGGCCCCCGCCGCGCGGGCCGCTCCCCGGGGGCTCCGCCCCCGGACCCCCGCTCCTCAAACGCCGGCGGGGCTGGAAGCGGGGGTTCCGCACCTCAGGCGCCGGCCGGGCATGGCAATGGGGCCGGCGCTGCGCTGTGGCAGGGCCGGCCCCATGGGTGGTGCCAGGCGGTGGCGGTCAGGCCGCCTGGACCTCGCGTTCCTTCTGGGCCGGGACCGTCGCGTGGTGGTGGGCGCAGGTGCGCACCGGCTTGGGCGGGCGGCGGCTGGCGAACAGGCGCGGCAGGGCCAGCGTCACGAAGCCCTCGGCCTGCATCACGGCGAAGCCGATGCGGGGCAGGTCACGGGTCTGGCGGTAGACCATGAAGCGCGGCTCCCAGCGGGGGCGGAACTTCGCGTTGAACTTGTACAGCGACTCGATCTGGAACCAGCGCGACAGGAAGACCAGCAGGCCGCGCCACATCCGCAGCACCGGGCCGGCGCCGATCTTCTCGCCGCGGGCCAGTGCCGATCGGAACATCGCGAAGTTCAGCGAGACCTGCTCGATGCCGAGCGCCGGGGACGCCTCCAGGGAGGCCACGATGAGCAGCTCGTTCATGCCGGGGTCGGCGGCGCGGTCGCGGCGCATCAGCTCCAGCGACATGCCGTCCTTGCCCCACGGGACGAAGTGCAGGACGGCCTTGAGGTCGCCGAACGGGCTGGTGTCGCCCTCCTCGACGCGGTGGGCGGTGGCGATGAAGCAGTCGCCGTCGCCCTCCTCGCCGACCCGGCCCAGGGCCATGGAGAAGCCGCGCTCGGTGTCGGTGCCGCGCCAGGCGGCGGCGGCGCCCCGTACCCGCTCCAGCTCCTCCTCGGTCAGCTCGCTGACCCGGCGGACCTGGGTGGTGTAGCCGTTGCGCTCGATGCGCTTCACCATCTGGCGGACGTTGCGCATGGGGCGTCCGGAGAGCGAGAAGTCTTTGACGTCGACGATCGCCTCGTCCCCGAGTTCCAGGGCGTCCAGCCCGGTCTCGCGGGTCCAGACCTCGCCGCCGGTCTCGCTGCAGCCCACGACGGCGGGGGTCCAGGAGTGGGCCTTGGCCTCCTCCATGAAGCGCTCGATGGCGCCGGGCCAGGCCTCGACGTCGCCGATCGGGTCGCCGGAGGCGAGCATCACGCCGGAGACGACGCGGTAGGTGACGGCCGCCTTGCCGCTGGGGGAGAAGACGACGGCCTTGTCGCGGCGGAGCGCGAAGTGGCCGAGGGAGTCGCGGCCGCCGTGCTTGGCCAGCAGCTCGCGCAGCTTGGTCTCGTCGTCGGCGGTGAGCCGGGCGGCCGGGTGCTCGGGGCGGAAGGCCAGGTAGATCGTGGTGACGGCGGTCAGCATGCCGAGGGCGCCGAGGGAGTAGCCGACGGTCCAGGAGACCCGGCCGGCGTAGGCGACGGGGCCCTCGAAGCCGAAGAGGCCGTAGACGACGTGGGTGATCTGCTCGTACAGGCTCGGGTGGCCGACGACCTTGCCCGGGTGGACGTTGACGATCACCAGGCCGAGCCCGATGGAGCCGGCGCTCATCAGCACGAAGTTCGCGAGCGCCTTCCAGCGGCTGCGCGGGTCCGGCAGGGCCTTGAACTCACCCTGGTGGCGTACCAGCAGTGCGAGGAGCACGGCCGAGATGACCACGCCGATGACGGAGTGGCGGTACGCGAACTGCGCCACGGCGCCGGCGGGGAGCAGGATGACGGCGGCCCGCCAGGCCCGGCGCTTGCGGCGCTTGAGGCCGTGCGCGAGCAGCAGGATGAGGACGCCGGCGCTGATGGCCAGCGCGGCGGCGAAGGGGCCCACGGAACCGGGCAGTACTTCGGTGACCGCGTGGATCCGGCTGTGACGGAACCGCGGGAAGACACCCGCGGCGATGTCCAGCAGACCGACGATCATGACGGATGTGCCTACGAGGCCGGGGACGGCCTCCGGTCGTGGGCCTCGGAGGATTCGGCTGACCCGCTTCGGAACCTGTCCGGACTTATCGCCATCTATCCTGCTAGACATCGCTTCCCGTTGCTCCGCGAGAGATCATGTGGCCGAAGGCCGCGACAGCCTCCGGTGTGTGGTGCGTCCACTAGGACGACATCGAGGAGGAGCGGGTTCACTCTTCCGTCGGAAAAATCTAGTCCTGCCATCAGAAAGTCGACTGACTGCTCATGGGTCTCACCAGTAATACGGTTCTGGTCCTGGCCATCATCGCCGGTGTGCTGCTGTTCGGGGTGACGGTCTGGTTCTGGCCGAAGCTCTCGGGCCGTTCCTGGCGCGCGGTGTCCGGCCGGATCGGCCTCCTGCTCGCGACCCAGCTCGCACTGTTCTCGGCAGTCGGTCTCGCAGCCAACAAGTCCTTCCTCTTCTACGGTTCCTGGGCCGACCTGTTCGGCCAGGAGACGTCCATCGGCAAGGTCGTCGACCACTCGATGAGCAGCAAGGACATCAAGGTCATCGACAAGCAGAAGCTCGACGTGCCGGGCGGGGGCAAGCCGCAGGTCGGCGGTCAGATCCTGAAGGTTGCCATAACCGGGCAGAAGTCGAAGATAACGAGCCCCGGCTACGTCTGGCTGCCGCCGGAGTACTTCCAGCCGCAGCACAAGGAGCAGAACTTTCCCGCGTCGATCGTCCTGACGGGCTACCCGGGTACCGCAGAAAACCTGATCAAAGGGCTGAACTACCCCATGACGGCCTTCAAGCAGGCCAAGCAGGGCAAGATGAAGCCGATGATCCTGGTGATGCTCCGGCCGACCATCGCGCCGCCGCGCGACACCGAGTGCGTGGACATCCCCGGCGGTCCGCAGACCGAGACCTTCTTCGCGCAGGACCTGCCGCAGGCCATCCAGGGGACCTTCCGGGTCGGCAAGAAGCCGCAGAACATGGGCTTCATCGGGAACTCCACGGGCGGCTACTGCGCCCTGAAGATCGCCGCGCACCACCCGCAGACCTTCGGTGCCGCCGTGGGCCTGTCCGCGTACTACAAGGCCGCGGACGACGCGACGACCGGTGACCTGTTCCACGGGGACGACAAGCTGAAGAAGCGCGCGGACGTGCTGCACAGCCTGGACAACAAGAAGCCGACCGGTACGTCCTTCCTCGTCACCACCAGCGAGAAGGGCGAGGACAACCTGAACGACACCAAGAAGTTCATCAAGCTGGTCAAGGGCCCGGACCGGGTCTCCTCGATCATCCTCGACAGCGGTGGCCACAACTTCAACACCTGGCGCCGGGAGATCCCGCCGATGCTGGTGTGGATGAGCGGTCGCATGCAGGCCTGATCCCGCGGGGACAGGTGCAGGGCCCGGCTCCGGTCGGGCCCTTTTCGTTCTCCGCTTCCCGCCGCCCGGCGCCCTCTACGCTTCCCGCGCCCCTTGCAGGTCGGCCCGGCGCAGTGCCCGGTGGACGCCCTCCGGGGTCAGTACGCCGGCCAGCGCGCCCGTTTCCGGATCGGTGACCCCGATCCGCCCCGAGTCCTCCTGGAGGAGGGCCGCCAGCGCCTCGCGCAGCGAGGCCCCCAGGGACACCGTCCCGGCCGGGGCCGGGCCCTGCGCCGGGGCCAGGTCGGCCGCTTCGACGGGGGTGACGGCGAGCCGCCTGAGGCCGCGGTCCGCGCCGACGAAGGAGGCCACGTACGCGTTGGCCGGCGCGGCGAGCACCTCGGCGGGCCGGGCGAACTGCTCGATGGTGCCGTGGCCGTAGACGGCGATCCGGTCGCCGAGCCGGACGGCCTCCTCCAGGTCGTGGGTGACGAGCAGGATCGTCTTGCGGACCGTCTTCTGCAGGGCCAGGAACTCGTTCTGGAGCCGCTCGCGGACCACCGGGTCCACCGCCCCGAAGGGCTCGTCCATCAGCAGCACCGGCGGGTCCGCGGCCAGTGCGCGGGCCACGCCGACGCGCTGGCGCTGGCCGCCCGACAACTGCTCCGGGTACCGGCTGCCGTAGACGGCCGGATCCAGCCCCACCAGTTCGAGCAGCTCGGCCGCCCGCGCGCGGGCCCGCGCCTTGGGGGTGCCGGTCAGCCGGGGGACGGTCGCCGTGTTCTCCAGCACCGTCTTGTGGGGGAACAGCCCGACCTGCTGGATGACGTAGCCGATCCGGCGGCGCAGCGCGACGGGGTCCGCGGCGGCGATGTCCTCGCCGTCCAGCAGGATCCGGCCCGAGGTGGGCTCGACCAGCCGGTTGACCATCTTCATGGTGGTCGTCTTGCCGCAGCCGGACGGTCCCACCAGCGTGACCAGTTCGCCCTCCGCGACCTCGAAGGACAGGTCCTCGACGGCCGTCGTCCCGTCGGGGTAGCGCTTGGTCACATGCTCGAATCGGATCACCCGGCCATCCTCCCGCACCCGGAGCCGGGATTTGTGAAGGGCGTGTTGCCCGCGTGCGAAGGAATCAGGCCATCGTCCGCGCCGGGGGTTATGGTCGCTCGTGGTCGTATATCCGAATCGATGTTCGTGCGGTGAAGGGAGGTGGGGGACGTGACCGGGCAGAGCTGCCTGGTGGCCAACGACTGGATCTGCTGGGACTACGTCAGCTCCCGCGCCCAGGAACTCACCGACGCCACCGTCGAACACGTCTGGATCACGGCCGTCTCGGTGCTCATCGGCATCGCCGTGTCCGTTCCGCTCGCGCTGCTGGCCCGCCGCGGCCGCCGCTGGGCGGCTCCCGTGCTCGGGCTGACCACCCTTCTGTACACGGTCCCCTCGCTGGCCATGTTCTCGCTGCTGCTGCCGTTCTTCGGGCTCTCGGCGGCCCTGGTGGTGACCGGCCTGGTGCTGTACTCGCTGACCATCCTGGTGCGCAACGTACTGGCCGGCCTGGAGGCCGTCCCCGAGGACGTGCGGGAGGCCGCGCGCGGGATGGGCTACGGCCCCGCCCGGCTGCTGTGGCAGGTCGAACTGCCGCTGGCGCTGCCCGCGCTGCTCGCCGGGGTGCGGATCGCCACCGTCTCGACCGTGGCCCTGACCACCGTCGGCTCCATCGTCGGCAAGGGCGGGCTGGGCAACCTGATCGCCCCGGCCGTCAACAGCTCCTTCAAGGCCCAGGTGCTCACCGCCTCCGTGCTGTGCGTCCTGCTCGCGCTGGTCGCCGACCTGCTGCTGCTCGGGGTCCAGCGCCTGCTGACGCCGTGGACCAGGGCCGCCACCCGTACCGCGAAGGGGGCCTGAGGCCGTGGGCGCGCTGGGCGGGGCCTGGGACTGGCTGGCGGACGGCGCCAACTGGTCGGGCGAGAGCGGTGTCTGGCACCGGCTCGCGGAGCACGTGTACGTCAGCGGGATCGCCCTGGCCATCGCCTGCGCGGTGGCCCTGCCCCTCGGGCTGTGGCTCGGCCACCTCGGCAGGGGCGGCGCCCTCGCCGTCAACGTCTCCAACATCGGGCGGGCCGTCCCCGTCTTCGCGGTGCTGGCCCTGTTCATGGTCTCGCCGCTGCGCAACGCCGGCTACCTGCCGACCGTCGCCGCCCTGGTGCTGTTCGCCGTGCCCCCGCTGCTGACCAACGCCTACGTGGGCATGCGCGGGGTGGACCGCTCGGTGGTCGAGGCCGCCCGGGGCATGGGCATGTCGGGCGGCCAGCTGTTCCTGCGGGTGGAACTCCCGCTCGCGCGCGGCCTGGTGATGACCGGGCTGCGCTCCGGCGCCGTGCAGGTCGTCGCCACCGCCACGATCGCGGCGATGGTCGGCCAGGGCGGCCTCGGCCGGATCATCACCGCCGGCTTCAACACGTACAACACCGCGCAGGTCGTGGCGGGGGCGCTGCTGGTCGCCCTGCTGGCGCTGCTGGTGGAGGGCGTCCTGGTGGCAGTGGACCGACTGCTGCTGCGCACGCCGTCCCGCTGATCCCGTGACCCCCGTCCCCACCCCGAAACGGAGTACCTCCATGAGCAAGTCCACGCGTGTCCTCGGCGCGTCCCTGGGCGTCCTGGCCCTGACCGTGTCGCTGGCCGCCTGTGGCGGCGACAGCCTGGAGAAGACCAAGGACGGCGGCTCCTCCGCGTCCGCCCCCGCCGGGGGCGGCAAGGGCAAGCTGGTGATCGGCGCGGCCGGCTTCACCGAGTCCAACGTCCTGGCCGAGCTGTACGCGCAGCTGCTCCGGCAGGAGGGGTACGGCACCTCCATCACCACGGTCGCCAACCGCGAGCTGTACGAACCCTCCCTGGAGAAGGGCGAGATCGACGTGGTCCCGGAGTACGCGGCCACCCTCGCCGAGTTCCTCAACGCCAAGGTCAACGGCAAGGACGCGCCCAAGGACAAGCCCGTGGCCTCCAGCGACGTGAACGCCACGGTGGCGGCGCTGGACAAGCTCGCGTCCCCGCTCGGTCTGAAGGCCCTGCCGGCGGGCGAGGCCGTCGACCAGAACGCCTTCGCCGTGAACAGGGAATTCGCCCAGAAGAACAATCTGAAGACGCTTTCCGACCTCGGAAAGTCCGGGCTGAAGGTGAAGATCGCGGCCGGTGACGAATGCTCCGTACGTCCCTTCTGCGCACCCGGGTTGGAGAAGACGTACGGAATCCAGGTTTCCGGGATCGACCCCAAGGGCGTGGGTACCCCGCAGGCCAAGCAGGCCGTCAAGGACGGGGCGGACCAGCTGGTGCTGACCACCACCACCGACGCCACGCTCGACGGCTACGGCCTGGTCCTGCTGGAGGACGACAAGAAGCTCCAGAACGCCGACAACGTCCTCCCGGTCGTCAACGCCAAGGACGCGGGCTCCCCCGACGTCGCCAACGCCCTGGGCGACCTCACCAAGGTCCTCACGACCGCCGACCTCGTCGAGCTGAACCGCAAGGTGGACGCGGAGCGTGCGAAGCCGGCGGACGTCGCGAAGGCCTATCTGGAGTCCAAGGGCCTTCTGACGAAGTAGGAGTTACGGGATTGAGGGGAAATCGTGGGGTAACCGCCCGGTAAGAGTTTGCCGGGCGGGTATCCCGCGCGAGGGCCACGCCCTGTAAATTTCAGGCCATGCCCCGTGGACGCCACCGCAATCCCGAACCCCTCCACCGTCTTCTCGCGCCGAGCGCCGTCGCCGGGGTCGGCGTGGCCAGTGCCGGTGCGGCCTGGCTGCTCGCGGAACCGCTGCCGCTGCGGCTGCTCGTGGCGCTCGCGGCGGCCGCGGGCGTCGGTGGCGCCGCGCTCATGCGGTCCTGGGACCGGGCGGCCGGCCGCCGGGTCGCGGAGCTGGCCCGCGAACGGGTCAAGGACGAGTGGAAGACGGACGAGCGGATAGCCGAGCTCGAATCCGATCTGGAGGAGGCGCGCGTCCTGCGCGCCCGGCTCGACACCAAGCTGCGGGCCAAGCGCGTCGAACTGGCGGGCCTGCGGGGCGAACACGCCGCGCTGCTGCGCCGCTACGCCACCGCCGAGACCGAGCGCGCCAGTGCCCTGGAGAAGCGCCGGCTGCTCGCGATCGAGGCCGCCGCGGCCCCGGCGGCCGGGGCGAAGGAACTGCCGGCCGTCTCGGAGGAGCGCACCGGCAGCGGCGCCCCCACCCCCGTCGGCTACGCACGGGCCAACGCGGCGCTGGTCGCCCTGCTGCGCAAGGCGGAGGCGAACGCCGCGGGCTCCGCGGCCAAGGCCCTGACCCCGGCCCCGCCCACGGGCCCCGGTACGCGCCCCTCCGCGGGTACGGCGGCGGCCCCCGACGCCGGGGCGCACACCCGCCCGGCGGGCGGCGTCCCCGCGCCGGCGGTCCCCGCGCGCCGCCCGGCGGCGACGGTGGCCCCGTACGCGGCCCAGCGCCGCTCCGCCTCGCGCGTCGAGGGCGGCTTCGACTTCTTCGGCACCAAGACCACCGCCCAGGCCCGTGCCGCGATCGAGTCCGTGCAGAACGAGGACCTGGCCGACGTGGTCGGCGCCGAGGCCCTCGCCGTGCACAAGGCCGAGTCCGAAGGCTCCCCGGCGGGGCCGGAGTTCAAGCCGGCCACGCCCGAACAGCGCGCGCTGGGCCAGGTCATCGACCTGACCGAGCACGACGAGACCGAGCCGATCGACGTCGTCGGCCTGCGGCGGACGGCGATCTCCTAGGCCCCGCCGCTCCGTCCACAGCCTGTGGACGGAAGGGCCCGGGCCGGTCAGGGATACGCCGGTACGAGCCCCACCGCCACCGCCTCCAACAGCAGCTGGGCGCCCAGCGCGGCCCGCCGCATCCGCTGCGGCGCGGCCAGCGCCCCGGCCAGCGCGACCGCCGCGGCCGCCGTCAGCACCAGGAACGCGGTGCCCGGGAACGGCGGGCAGCCCCCCTCGGCCAGGCAGCGGCCGCCGGTCTCCGTGGCCAGGACCAGCACCTTCGCCAGGACCAGGGCGGGTACGAACAGCAGCGCGGCCAGTACCGCGTTGCCGCGGATCCGGGCGGCGGGAGTGGGCTGCGGCAGGTCGAAGGAGCGGTACCAGGGCTTGCGGAACATCCCGCCATCGTGCCGCCGGAGCGGCCGCGCGGGTATCCGTACGGATACTCAGCCGGCTGCCCGCCGCATCCGCGCCCGGCTCAGAACAGCGGCAGCTGGCCCGGCTGCGGCCCGAGGGTGAAGCCGTCCAGGGTCGGGGCCGAGGCGCCGAGCACCACCCTGGCCCGGGATCCGGGGCAGGACACCAGGTCGCCGCGCCCACGGCCGGCCGGCGGGTCGTGGCGGGCGATCCGGCCCGCCGTCACGGCGCAGTCGCGGCCGCAGGCGGGGCAGGCCCGCCGGGGGGAGTGGGACATGCCCCCAGTCTGCCCTGCCGCACCGACAGCCGTCAGGCCGGCCGAGGGCCGCGGGCGGCTCCTGCTCGTGCGGTCCTACTTGTCGATGTCGCCGACGACGAAGAAGAGCGAGCCCAGGATCGAGACCATGTCCGCGACCAGCTGCCCCGGCAGCAGTACGGCGAGGGCCTGGATGTTGTTGAAGGAGGCGCTGCGCAGCTTCAGCCGGTACGGGGTCTTCTCGCCCTTCGAGACGAGGTAGTAGCCGTTGATGCCGAGCGGGTTCTCGGTCCAGGCGTACGTGCTGCCCTCGGGCGCCTTCAGCACCTTCGGCAGCCGCTGGTTGACCGGGCCGGGCGGCAGCTCCGCCATCCGGTCCAGACAGGCCACGGCCAGGTCGAGGGCGTTGTGCGTCTGGTCGAGGAGCACCTCGAAGCGGGCCAGGCAGTCGCCCTCGGTGCGGGTGACGACCCGGAGGACGTCCTGGAGCTCCCCGTACGCCAGGTACGGCTCGTCGCGGCGCAGGTCGAAGTCGACGCCGGAGGCGCGGGCGATGGGGCCGGAGACCCCGTACGCGTGCACCGCCTCGGCGGACAGGACGCCGACGCCGCGCGTGCGGCCGCGGAAGATCTCGTTGCCGTGCACGAGCTTGTCGTAGACGTCCATCCGGGTCCGGACGTCGGCGATGGCCGTGCGGGCCCGGCCGAGCCAGCCGGCGGGCAGGTCCTCCTTGAGACCGCCGACGCGGTTGAACATGTAGTGCATGCGGCCGCCGGAGATCTCCTCCATCACGGCCTGGAGCTCCTCGCGCTCGCGGAACGCGTGGAAGATCGGGGTGATCCCGCCCAGCTCCAGGGGGTACGAGCCGAGGAACATCAGGTGGTTCAGGACCCGGTTCAGCTCGGCGAGGAGCGTACGCATCCACACCGCGCGCTCGGGGACCTCCATGCCGAGCATCCGCTCGACGGCCATGACCACGCCCAGCTCGTTGGAGAAGGCCGACAGCCAGTCGTGGCGGTTGGCCAGCATCACGATCTGGCGGTAGTCCCGGGCTTCGAAGAGCTTCTCCGCCCCGCGGTGCATGTAGCCGACCACCGGTTCGGCGCTCACGATGCGCTCGCCGTCCAGCACGAGCCGCAGGCGCAGCACGCCGTGGGTGGAAGGGTGCTGCGGTCCGATGTTGAGCACCATGTCGGTGCTCTCCGCGGCACCGCCGATGCCGACCGTGGTCTCCGTCATGGGCGCATTGTCTCAGCCCTAGGGTGGGGGGATGGGAACGGGGACGAGGCGTGAGACGGGCGAGCCGGAGTGGGTGGGGCTGCCGGGCGGCCTCCTCACGCTGCGGCGGCTGCTGCTGGTGATCTGGACGGTGCTGCTCACGGTGGCGACCGCCGTGCCGCTGGGGCTGCTGGCCGGGCCGGGGTGGGCGCTGTTCGGGGTGTTCTGGCTCGTCCTGCTCGCCTGGGGCTGGGTGCTGCTCGGGCGGAACTGGCGGTCCTGGCGGTACGCCGAGCGGGCGGACGACCTGCTGATCAGCCGGGGCGTGCTGTGGCGGGAGCAGACGGTGGTCCCCTACGGGCGCATGCAGCTGGTGGAGGTCACCTCCGGGCCGCTGGAGCGCCGCTTCGGGCTGGCCTCCGTACAGCTCCACACGGCCGCCGCGGCGTCGGACGCCAGGATCCCGGGCCTGGTGCCCGCGGAGGCGGAGCGGCTGCGGGACCGGCTGACGGCGCTGGGCGAGGCCCGATCGGCGGGGCTGTGACGACCCCGGGGGCGACCCCGGAGCCGGAGGCGGAGGCGGGGGCTCCGGTGGGGCGGGAGCCCGCCGGGGCGCCGGGTGCGGAGCGCCGGCTGCACGTGCTGACCCCGCTGCGGCGGGCGTGGGTGCCGATCACCGCGACCGTCGGGCTGGTCGTCCAGCAGGGCGAGCGGGCCCAGGAGTGGGTCCGCTCCTTCCCCCTGGGACTGCGGCTGCTCGCGCTGGCCGGGCTGGTCCTCGTCTTCGGCTCGTACGGCCTGCTCAGCTGGTGGTTCACCCACTACTCCGTCACCGACACCGAGCTGCGCATCCGCACCGGCCTGCTCTTCCGCCGCACCGCCCACATCCGCCTCGACCGCATCCAGGCGGTGGACGTCACCCGCCCGATGCTGGCCCGGGTGGCCGGCGTCGCCAAGCTGCGGATCGACGTGATCGGCACCGAGGAGAAGGACGAGCTGGCCTTCCTGAGCGAGCCCGACGCCGTCGCGCTGCGCGCCGAGCTGCTGGCCCGCGCGGCCGGGTTCGCCCCGGCCGAGGCGGCCGGGCTGGGGGAGGCCCCGCAGCGGGAGCTGCTGCGGGTGCCGGTGCGGGACCTGGTGGTCTCCATGCTGCTCAGCCTCGGCGTGTGGGCGGCGCTGGCCGCCGGGCTGGTCGCCCCGGTGGTGGTGTGGCGGCTCAGCGACAACCTCTGGGCGTCGCTGGCCATCGTGCTGCCGCTGCTGGGCGCGATGTGGAAGGGCAGCATGGGCCGTTTCCTCGCGGAGTACGACTGGACGGTCGCGGAGTCCCCCGACGGGCTGCGGCTCGACCACGGGCTGCTGGACCGGGAGCACGAGACGGTGCCGCCGGGGCGGGTGCAGACCGTACGGATCGTGGAGCCGCTGCTGTGGCGGCGGCGCGGCTGGGTCCGGGTGGAGCTGGCCGTGGCCGGCTCGAAGAACGGGGTGCTGGTGCCGGTGGCGACCCGGGCCGCCGCCCACGCCGTGATCGCCCGGGTGCTGCCGGGCGCGGACCTCGCGGCCCTGGCCTTCAGCCCGTCCCCGCGTGCGGGCTCGCGGTGGGTGGTGCCGGTGTGGTGGAAGGGGTACGGCCTATCCGTTTCGGAGCAGCTGTTCGCTGCCCGGCACGGGCGGCTGTGCCGGCGTACGGAGGTCGTTCCGCACGCGAAGGTGCAGAGCGTACGCCTTGCCCAGGGCCCGTGGGAGCGTGTCTGGGGGGTGGCCGACCTGCATCTGGACACCGGCGCGAACAGTACGGTCACGGCCCGGCTCAGGGGCGCCGCGGAGGCCGCCGCGCTGCTGGACGCGCAGGCGGTCCGCTCCCGCACTTCCCGGGCGGCGTCCCGGCCGGACCGCTGGATGACCTGATGTAACGGCTCCGGTACCGCCCGTACGGCCCTTGCGGTGGGCGGGTGTTGGAGGGGCGCGATCCGGCCGGGGGCGATTTTCGGACATACGTTCAGGCCAGCTGAAACCGTGTTTGTGTTCGCAACGTCCCTTCGGTAGACAAGTACGCACGCGAGTGACGGCACAACACGTCAGGGGTGGGTGAATGAAGTTCGACATGGGCAGCACCACGCTGTCCGAGCTGGGCAAGGCCACGAGCGGTTCCAGTGACGACCTCGGCACGCTGATCAAGCTGCTGGTCGCCGCGGCGGACCCGCTGGAGGGCAAGTTCAACGGGGTCGGCCGGCAGGCGTTCGACTCGTTCAAGCGGCGTTCGGACGCGATCACGGCGGAGCTGAACGGCTCGCTGCGCGCGATCCTCGGCGGTCAGCAGGGCATGGACACCTCCTTCACCACCGGTGACCACGAGCAGGGCGACAACGCCCACCAGAACATGGGATCCGCGAACTTCGACGCCGCCCGCTTCGGCGCGCGCTGATCCCGGGGGGATTGAGACATGGGACAGAACCAGGACCGCACCTCGTACGACGTCGCCGCCTCGGTGGAGGTGCAGGGCGGACTCGGCGGGATCATCGGCCAGTTGGAGCGGGTGCTCGGCGAGCGCGAGGCGGCCGTGAAGGCGGCGATGTCGGAGTTCACCGCCGACGGGGTCTCGGACGAGTACCACGGCAAGGAACTTCGCTGGCACAAGGCGGCCAACGAGGTGCGCGACATCATCCGCCTGGTGCGCGGCACGCTGGAGCAGAACGACTCCACCGCGCAGGCCACGCTGGCCAAGGCCAAGGCGGCGGTGGACGGCATCGGCTGACGCCGACGCCGACGCTGACGCCGACGGCGGACGCGTACGAGGGACACGGGTAGACGGGGACTCGGGGGTAGGGCATGGACTGGGACATCAAGCCGTCGGGCGTGCAGGGGGTCGTCAACAAGACGATCACGGCGTCGGAAGGCTTCCAGAAGGCGGGCAAGTCGCTCCAGACGGAGCTGCCGGAGGCGGCGAAGCACGCCGGCACGGTGACTCCGGGCGGCGGCACGGGCGGTGAAGGCGGGGGCATGGGCCCCATCGCCGGTGCGCTCGGTGAACTCATGAACTCCCACGAGTACCGGCTCGCGTACATCGGGGCGCGCACGGAGGCCTCGCTGAACGGCGCCATCAAGGCGACGACGGCGTACGTGCAGGGCAACATCGAGCAGGCGCAGAACGCCCAGAACGAGGCGCTGAAGGAGCCGAAGGTCGATCTTCCGGGGGCGGAGAAGAAGTGACGGACCACGTACCGATCAATCCGTGCACGATCCCGCAGTTCACGGGTGACCTGGACGCGTTGGAGCAGGACAAGAACGCGATCACGGCCGCGGCGGGGACCTTCCGTGACGCGGGATCGAACGTGGACTCCGAGTTTCAGGGCCTGTCGGCGTTCTACTCGGCGCCCGAGGCGGCGCAGCTGTTCGCGACGACCAAGCCGGTGAAGACGGACAGTGACTTCTTCGCCGATCAGCTGGAGTCGGCGGCGACGGCGCTGGGCGAGTACATCACCGAGGCGCGGCCGATCGTGGCGCGGCTGAAGGAGCTGCAGACGAAGGCGACCACGTTCAGCAGCAAGATCAGTGGGGATGCGCACTGGAAGGACGACGGGGACAAGATCGATGAGAACAACGATCTGATCCACGACGTCAACGCGGCCGTCTCCGCGTTCTGGGCCGCGGAGCGGACGTGTGCGAACAAGATCCGTGCCCTGTACTGTGCGCCGCCGCTGACCGCTGATGACGGTTCGCACGGCGCGAACATGTACGGGTACAAGGGCGAGGACCTGAACAAGGCGCAGGACCTGCCGTGGGGTTCGCAGCTGGAGGAGACGCACCGGGCCTGGGAGGTCGGTTACTGGGTCAAGTCGTTCGTCTGGGACGGTCTGATCGTCGACGGGATCTGGGGCACGATCCGCGGCCTGGGCACCCTCGTCGGTGTGGACGGCTGGGACAAGGCCGGTCAGGCGTGGACGGGTCTGGCGAAGCTGGCGACGGGTCTGGCGATCATGTCGGTGCCGGGTATGAGCACCGCGTTCTGGATGGCCGACGACAAGGACCTGCCGGGCTGGATCCGTGATTCGCGCACCGCGGTGAAGGAGACGGGCAAGGCGCTGGTCGCGTGGGACGAGTGGGGCAAGAACCCCGCCCGTGCCGCGGGTGCGGTCACCTTCAACGTGCTGACCACCGTGTTCACCGGTGGTGCGGGTACGGCGGCGAAGGCGGGCACGGTGGCGAAGGTCATCAGCGTGGCCGGCAAGGCGGGCCGTCTCATCGACCCGATCACCTACATCGGCAAGGCCGGCTCCCTCGCCAAGATGAAGATCGGTGACCTGTTCGCGAACCTGGGGAAGGTCGACGGCGCGTTCCCGAAGATCGACGACGTGATCTGGAAGGACCTTCCGAAGGCCGACGCGCCCGGGATCACCTTCCCGCACCCGGAGGACACGGTCCGTCTTCCCGACGATGCGCTGGGCCGCCCCCAGTACTTCGACAAGACCACGAACCAGCTCCTGGACCACAACGGCCTGCCCAAGCAGGACCTCACCTCGGTCCCCAAGGGCGGCGACCACCCCCTGGCCGAGGTCCCCAAGCAGGAGAAGGTCCCGGTCGGCGTCGGCGCCCACACCGCCGACGTCACCTCCCACACCCCCGGCGGCACGGCGTCCCACACCCCCGGCGGCGCAGCCGACCACACCCCGGGCGGAATCGCCGACAACGGCGCCCACAACAGCCACGCCGAACCCGGCGGCGGCACAGGCACGGGCGGCCACGGCGGCAACGACACCACCCCCACCGGCGGCACCGCACACGGCGGTGACGGCGGCGGCGTCCCGCACCAGGGCGACGGTGGCGGCATCCCCCACCAGGGCGGCGGCGGCATTCCGCACCAGGGCGGCTCCGGCCTGCCCGACAACCTCGGCCACGGGCCGGGTCACGGCGCCGACGGCACCGGCCCGGTGGCTCCCGGCCACGGCGAGCGCCCGGAACTCCCGCCGCACCGGGACAACCCGCACGACTACACGACCGCCGAGCGCAAGCAGATCATGGAGTACCAGGTCCACCGGGCGAACGACCCGACGGACCCGTACTTCAAGAAGTACTACAACAAGCTGGGCTACCGCCTGCGGGCCGACGTGCCGGACCACACCGGTCTGGTCCCGCCGCAGCTCGTGGAGACCGCCCCCGACGTCTGGGTTCCCAAGTCGGACATTCCGCCGCCGATCCCGCCGGACTACCTGGGCAAGGCGACCTCGATCGACCACACCCATCCCTCCGTCACCAAGGAGCTGAGGGACTCCCTCGACCAGGCGGCGAAGGAACGTCACGACGCCATCGCCGCCGACAAGGGTCCGCACGACGCCTACGGCGATGCCAAGGCCGCGCACAAGGCGCACGGCACGGCGGAGACCCAGGCCGCCCTCGACGCGGCGAGGGCCGAGCACGCACCGCTCCACGAGGCCCTTTCGAAGAAGAGCGAGGCGTACGGCGAGGCCATAGCCCGGGAACACGCGATCCCGCGGGAGTTCCACGGCGCCGAGGAACAGAAGCTGCACGGCCCGGACAACGGGAACGACCAGTTCGACCAGGTGTACAAGCACGGTGACCGGTACGTCGTGGTCGAGGCGAAGAGCAACGTCACCACGGAGCTGGGCGAACGCCGAATAGGCGGTGTCCGCGTTTCGCAGGGGACGCGCGCCTACTTCGAGGACATCCTCAAGCAAATGAAGAAGCGTGGGGAAAAGATCCAGAGCGAAAAGGACCTGTACGAAGCCCTCAAGGCGGCGCTGGACGCGAATCCCCCGCGGATCGACTACGTCGTCGTCAAGGGAGCCGATAACACGGGGACTTACGCCGGATACACTATTCGTCGATTCGACCTCACCAAATGACAGGGGAAGCGATGACCGTCTTCGTGGCCGGCCATTCGGAGCCGAGGCCCGCCAGCGCGGACTGGGTCAAGGGGCTCGGCGACGAGCTCACCGAGGACATCGGCGCTCTCGGATCGTCGCCCGGGAAGCTCGGGTCCGTGTGGACGGACGCCACCTTCTACGTCGACGCCCGGTTCCGGGTGGACCCGCAGGGCGCCGAGCTGGGGACCTGGGAGGCCGTCGTGGCGGCCGCGCAGCTGGGTTCCGCGCTGTTCCGTACGGCGGGGATGGCCGAGGGGGCGATCGAGGCCCGCATTCACCATGAGATGCGTACGCTGCCGGCCACAGGGCCCACGCGGTACGCGCACGCGCAGGCCTGGATCGAGGCGTTCTGGTTCGCGGTCATCACGCGTGACCAGCCGAAGATGACCGCGCTGTGCGAGCTGCCGCTCGACGTCCTGCGGGCCTCGGGCGCGGACCACGACGACTACCTGTACCACTGGGTGGCGACGCTCCAGGCGTACTGGCTGAAGCGGCCCGAATTGGTCCAGGAATTGACGCTGACGTTCCAGCGGTCGCACCCGGACGTGGCGGTGATCGCGGGGCGGGAATACATCCAGCAGGTGGCCTATCCGCCGATCAACCTTTTCTACAAGTTCCTCCAGAAGGACGAGGAGGGATTCCAGGCGACCCTGCTGGAAGCCCTCGAACTCCACAAGCGGTACTGGACGGCCACCCCCGAGCGCGCCGACGACATCGAGGGTCTCGTGCCGATCGGCATCCTCGCGGTGACCTGCCTCGCCTACGACGGCGGGATCCCCGTCGGGGTGGATTCCCCGTACCTGCCCGAGCACCTGCTGAAGCGGTCCTGGGTGGGGGAGTTCGAGGTGTGAACCGGTGATCACGGCGGCCGGGCCCGTCGGTGAGTGGTTCTGGGAGCCTGCTCCCCTGGTGGCTCCCGCCGACGGTGGTGCCCTGCGGGCGCTGGAGCTCCTCTCGGACCTCGCGGGCGTCCTGGCGTCGTGCGGACTCGTCACCGGGGAAGGCGCCGGGTCGGTCGTGCTCGCCGACCGGCGGGTCATGGGCGAGCCGCTGTTCGCCCGCCGTGACCTCCCTCCGGGGGCGGGCCTCGTCGCCGCCGCCGAGCGGGCGGATGCCGTGGAACTGCTTCCCGGGCGCCTGCTGAGGCTGAGCCTGGCGCTGGCGGGCGAGTGGCGGGAGGCGGCCGCGGTGCGCCGGGCGGAGCGGCTCTTCACCCTCCGGGTGGAGGTGTGGGGAGAAGGCGCGGTGCTGGTGGGCCTGTCCGCGTACGCCGACGCCTGGCTGGCCGTCGACCTCCGCGGGCGTCCGCAGCCGGAGGTGTGCGGGGAGAACGCCCCGCGCCTCGCCGCCGCGCTGGCGCGGATCTGCGGGGTGACGGGGGCGCCGGTCGATCCCGGCGACCCGACGCGGTACGCGGATCCCACCGCCGAGGGGTTTGCGGACCAGGGGGAGGCGGGCGCCGAACACGACGACGCGTGGGGCACGTTCGAGGTGCCGGCGCGGTGGCGGCGGCTGATGGCCCTGCTCCCCGGGGGCTCCGACGGCCGGGACTACGAGAGCACCACCGAACTGCCGGTCCGCTACGCCCGCGTACGGGTCGGGGAGCGGGTGCTCGGCTTCCTGTGGGCGTCGGCCGACGGGGCTGCGGGCTACGAACCCCGCAGCGCGGCCGGTGACGCGGCCTTCGGGGCCGGGGCGGTGTGGCTGGCGCGCCTGCGGTCCGCCCGCCTGCGGGCCCTCGGCGCGCCGGAGGCGCTAGACGGACTGCTGGGCGCGTCGGCGGACGGCGGTCCGGACGGCTCCGCCGTCGAGGACGTGACGCGGGAGGCGGCCTCGCTGGATGTCCTGGAGGAACTGTCGGGGCGTTCCTGATCAACGGGACCCGGGGGAAGTGCAACCGCCGCCGCCGGTTTCGTCGTCGTGAGGGGGCGTACTAGCGTCAGGAACGACAGGGAGAGGGGGTTCCGGATGGCGGCCGAGGATTACGACAGCCAGTTGCTGGAGTCCGTCGCGGTGCGGCGGCGCAGGATGCGGGACGCCGTGTTGTTCGGGGCGCAGCGCGGACGCAGGGTGGCCGACGAGCGGATCGGGAAGGCGGTCGCCGGACTGGTCATCGCGGCCGTGCTGTGCGCGGGATGCGTGGGGTGGTCGTTCATCTCGCACCGGCTCATCGGCAAGGTCGGCACCCCGGGACAGGTCAGTACTCGGTGATAGGTTCGGGCGCGTGGTGAGCATGGGGGCGGGAAGCGGTACGGCACTGAGCCGGGTCACCCTGGTGGGTGAGCGGCGGCGGATGGACCTCGTACTGCCCTCCCAGGAGCCAGTCGGGCGGCTTTTGCCCGACGTCATACGGATGTTGGACGACCGGGTCGCCGCGCAGCCGACGCTGCGCCACCTGGTGACCGCCGACGGGTCGGTGCTCGAACACGACGTCTGCCTCGCGGACGCCGGGATCGGCGACGGCGCCGTGCTGCGGCTCGTGCGGGTGCAGGACGTGCCGTCCGCGCCCGTCGTGCACGACGTCACGGACGAGGCCGCCGAAGACCTGGACGTCCGGGCCTGGCGCTGGCGGCCGGGCGCGCGGCGGGTCACCGCCGGGGCCGGGCTGGTCGGCTGGGCGCTGCTCGCCGGATGGTTCGCCCGGCGGGAGTTCGCGCCGGGCGCGGTGGCCGGGGCGCTGCTCGCGGTGGCCGCGGTCGCGGCGGTCGTCGGGGCGCTCGCCGGGCGGCTGAAGCGGTCGGGGCTCGCGGCGGCGCTGCTGGCGACCGCCGGGGCCGTCGGCGTGCTCGGGGCGTGGACCCTGTGCGACGCGCAGCACTGGGGTCCGATGGGACGGCTCGCCGCCGTGGCGGGCGCGCTCGCGGTGGGGCTCGCGCTGCTGGGGTGGTTCACGCCGCTCGGCCGGGGCGGGTTCGTCGGGGCGGTCACCGTGGTGGGGCTGACCGGCGGCTGGGAGGCCGTCGCCGTCGCCCAGGGCGGCGCGGGGGCTCGTACGGGAGCCGTGCTGGCGGTGGTCTCGGTGATCCTGCTCGGGCTGCTGCCGCGTCTCGCCCTGGCGGCGGCCGGCCTGACCGGGCTCGACGACCGCCGGGCGCGGGGGGCTTCGGTCAGCCGGTACAAGGTCGCGACGGCCCTCGGCGCCACCCACCGGGGCATGGCGCTGGCCACCCTCGCGACCGCCGTCTCGGCGGGTGCGGCCGGGGTGCTCGCGCTGCGGGAACCCGATGTCTGGACGGTGTCGCTGGCCGTGGCCGTCGCCGTCGTGCTGTGGCTGCGCGCGCGGGCGTTCCCGCTCGTCGCGGAGGTGGTCGCGCTGCTGCTGGCCGGGGCCGCCGTCACCGTGGCCGCGCTGCTGGTGTGGGCGGACCGGGCCGGTGCGGCCGGGCCGCTGGCGACGCTGCTGGTGCTGGCGCTGGCGGCGCTCGGGGCGCTGGCCGTGCAGCCGCCCGAGCACGTACGGGTCCGGCTGCGGCGATTCGGGGACACCGCCGAGTCGTTCGGCGTCATCGTGCTGTTCCCGCTGCTCATCGGGGTGTTCGGCGTGTACGGGCGGCTGCTCGGCACCTTCGCGTAAGGGTTGCTACTCAGACATGTCAGACATGAGCCAGAGCCGGCGTGACGACTGGCAGGCCGAGGTCCTCGGCGAACTGACGGGCACGCCGAACCCTGCCGCCCGGACCGGAGAACCGGCCCCGGGCCAGGGCCCGATACCGCGCCATCCCGACGACGCCACCCCGGGCACCCCGGCGCAGGCGGACGGCTTCGGCCGGTTCCCCGGCGGCCGGGAGCAGGCCGACGGCCAGGGGCAGTTCCCCGACGGCCAAGGGCAGTTCCCCGCCGGCCAGGGGCAGGCCGGGGGCCCTGGCGGATTCCCCGGTGGCTCCGGCGCCCACGCGCACGGCGACGGGCAGGATCGGTTCCCCGGCGGCCCCGGCACCCCGGCGCAGGCGGACGGCTTCGGCCGGTTCCCCGGCACCCCGGTGCAGGCCGGCGGCCAGGACCAGTTCTTCAGCGGCTCCGGTTCCCCGGCGCAGCCCGGTGGGCAGGGGCAGTTCCCCGGTGGCTCCGCCGTCCCGGCGCAGGCCGGGGGGCGTGGTTCGTTCTCCGGTGGTCCCGGCGGGCAGCCGCAGGGCGGTGCCCAGGGCCGGTTCCCCGGCGCCCCCGGAGCCCCCGCGCAGGGGGCCGATGTTCCCGGTGCGCGGGCCCGGAGTGGCGTGCAGCCGCAGGGTGCCCCGTACGGTTACCCGGCGGCCGCCCCGGCAGGGGCTCCGCAGGGGATCCGGGCTCCCGAGACCGTGCCCGTCCCCGCCACCGAGGCCGCCGGCCGGCCCCGGCACGGGGATCCCGCCGGGCGGCGGGCGTTGCGCGCGCTGCGCGGTGCGCTCGGGTCCTCCGCCGCGCGGGCCGTCGCCACCGAGACGGGCCTGGCCGCCCAGGTGCAGCAGTCCGTCACCACCGGCCGCCAGATCGTGGTGACCAGCATCCGCGGCGGCTCCGGCAAGACCACCGTCACCGCCCTGCTCAGCCGCACCTACAACCACTACCGCCACGACCCGGTGCTCACCCTGGAGGCCGACGCGGCCCTCGGCACGCTCCCGGTCCGGCTCGGCGTCGAGTCCCTGCGCTGGACCTGTGGCGACCTCGCTCAGATCGTCCGCCCCTCCATGCAGCTCACCGACATCACCGGCTACCTCGTCCCGCTCGCCGACGGCGGCTGGCTGCTGCCCGGCAGCCAGGGCCGCATCGGCGCCCAGGTCGACGTCGCCACGTACCGGACCGTGATGGTCGCCCTGCGCCGCTACTTCGGCGTCACCGTCGTCGACTGCGAGACCCTCCCCGGCGAGGTGGCCCGTACGGCCCTCGACACCGCGCACGCCCGCGTGCTCACCACCCCCGCCACCGCCGAGGGCCTCGTCTCCACCCACGCCGTCCTCGACTGGCTGGCCTCCCTCCCCGTGCCCGTACTGCCCCGGACCGTCGTCGTGCTCACCTGCCAGTCCCCGCACCCGGCCATCGACCTCGGCAAGGCCGCCGAGAAACTGCGCGCCACCGGCGCCGGGGTCGTCGTCCTCCCGTACGACCGCCACCTCGCCTCCGGCGGCGCCGTCCGCACCGAACTCCTCGGCGCCGAGACCCGGCAGGCGGCCGTACGGCTCGCCGCGGACGTACTCCAGCGCGCCCTCGCGCTCCCGGCGGCCGGTGCGGCCCGGTGACCCAGCAGCTCGTCCACCGGCCCGCCCGGGGCACCATGCCCCCCGCCCCCGCCGAACCCCACAGCGTCGAGGCCCCGCCCAACCTCCCCGAAGGCAAGATCGGCAGCCCGGCCACCGCCCTGCTGCCGATGGCCGGCGTGATGGGCTCGGTCGTGATGATGACCGTCATCCGCAACAGCCAGTTCGCCGCCGTCGGCGCGATCGTCCTGGTCTTCGCGCTGATCGGCGCCATCGCCCTGTTCTGGTCCCAGCGCGGCAAGGCCCAGCGCACCCGCCGCTCCCAGCGCGAGCGCTACCTGGAGTACCTGGAGGAACAGCGCGAGGAGCTCGGCGCCCGCGAGAAGCGGCTCCGCGACGAGGCCCGCCGCCTCAACCCGCCGCCGGAGGCCCTCTACGACCTCGTGCGCGACCCGGCCCGGCTGTGGGAACGCCGCCGCACCGACCCCGACTTCCTGTGCCCCCGCCTGGGCACCGGCGAGGTCGCCGTCCAGCCGCTGGCCCTCGCGTCGGGCGGCGGCGGCGTCCTCACCCCGCCCGACCGGTTCATGCTCAACGAGGCCGGCGCCCTCATGTCCCGCTTCGCCCGCGCCAGCGACTTCCCGCTGACCGTGCCCCTCGACCGGGCCGGGAACATCAGCGTCGTCGGCGACCGCGAAGGCGTCCTGCGCGTCGCCCGCGCCCTGCTCGTCCACACCGCGGTCCTGCACGCCCCCGACGACGTCGCGATCGCCCTCGGCGTCCCCGGCGACCGGCTCGACGCGGACTGGGAATGGGCCAAGTGGCTCCCGCACGTCCTGGACCCGCAGGAACAGGACGGGCCGGTCGCCGCCCGGCGGATCGCCCCCAGCCTGCCGCAGCTCGCCGAGGTCCTCGCCCCCGAGCTGCGCCGCCGGGCCTCCTACGCGGCCGAGGTGCGCCGCGGCCTGTCCGACCGGCGCGCGCTGGCCCTCGCCGGCCGGCTCCTCGTCGTCAGCGACGAGTACGGGGACAACGCCGTCGAACTGCCCCGCCCCGACACGGCGGTGGGCCTGGCCGACATGAACACCACCGTGCTCCACCTGCTCGCCGAGCAGGTCCACGAGCCCGACGAGGTGACCATACGGATCACCGTGGACGGCCCCCACGTCACCGTCCGGGACCTGCGTACCCCCCAGGCCCCCGCCGCCGAGGGCCTCTGCGACCAGCTCGGCCCCGCCACCGCCGAGGGCCTCGCCCGGATGCTCGCCCCGCTGCGGCTGTCCGCCGAGTCCGTCGCCGAGGGCACCCCCGTCTCCGGGCCCGTCGACTTCATGGGCCTGCTCGGCATCGACGACCCCGCCGCCCTCGACGTGTCCCGCCTGTGGGCGCCGCGCGGCGAGCGGGACTTCCTGCGCGTCCCGATCGGCATCGACGACCGGCACGGCCCCGTCCTGCTGGACCTCAAGGAGTCCTCCCAGCTCGGCATGGGCCCGCACGGGCTGTGCGTCGGCGCGACCGGCTCCGGCAAGAGCGAGCTGCTGCGCACGCTCGTCCTGGCCCTGGTCGCCACGCACGCGCCGGAGGACCTCGCGATGGTCCTCGTCGACTACAAGGGCGGCGCCACCTTCGCCCCCTTCGAGAAGCTCCCGCACGTCGCCGGCGTCATCACCAACCTGGAGAACCAGGCCGGACTCGTCGAGCGCGTCCACACCAGCCTCGCGGGCGAGGTCAAGCGCCGCCAGCAGGTCCTCAAGGACGCCGGCCACGTCGCCGACATCGGACACTACGCCGTCCTGCGCGCCGAGAACCCCGAACTGGAGCCGCTGCCGCACCTGTTCGTCGTCATCGACGAGTTCGGCGAACTCCTCACCGCCAAGCCGGACTTCATCGACCTGTTCCTGTCCATCGGCCGCATCGGCCGCTCCATCGGCGTGCACCTGCTGCTGTCCAGCCAGCGCATCGAGGGCGGCAAGCTCAAGGGCCTGGACACCTACCTGTCCTACCGGCTCGGCCTGCGCACCTTCTCCGCCGACGAGTCGCGCACCGTCCTCGACACCACCGACGCCTTCATGCTGCCGCCGCTGCCCGGCTTCGGCTACCTCAAGGTGGACACCTCCACCTACACCCGCTTCAAGGCCGGTTACGTCTCCGGCCGCTACCGGGGCCCGGCCGGCGAGCGCGACCACGCCGGTGAAGGGCCCCTCGCCCTGCCCTACCCGGCCTTCAACACCCTGCGCGACAGCACCGGTTCCGCCGAACCCGCCGAGGAGAAGCCCACCGCCACCGCCCGCGAGACCGGCCCCAGCGTGCTCGGCGTCATCGTCGACCAGCTCGCCGACGCCGCCCCGCCCGTACGCCGCATCTGGCTTCCGCCGCTGCCCGACGCCGTCTCCCTCGACGCCGCCGCCGGACCGCTGTCCGTCACCGAGCGCGGACTGCGCCTCGGCGACGCCGACCGGCCCCCGCTGCGGGTACCGCTCGGTGTCCTCGACGACCCGGCCCGCCAGTGGCGCGGCCCCTGGGAGCTGGACCTGAAGGTCGCCGGCGGGCACACCGCCGTCACCGGCGGGCCCCAGTCCGGCAAGACCACCCTGCTGCGCACCATCGCCCTGTCCCTCGCGCTCACCCACACCCCGCAGGAGGTCGCCGTCTACGGCCTCGACCTCGCCGGGGGCGGCCTCGCCGCGCTCGCCGGACTCCCGCACGTCGGCGGGATCGCCGGCCGCGCCGACCGGGAACGGGCCGCCCGCACCGTCGCCGAGGTGCGGGGCATGCTCGCCGCCCGCGAGGAACTCTTCCGCGAGCACTCCATCGACTCCGTCGACCAGCTGCGCCGCCTGCGCTCCCGCGGCGCGCTGCCCGAGCTGGCCTCCACCGACATCGTCCTGCTCGTCGACGGGTACGGGGCCCTGCGCGAGGAGTTCTCCGAACTCGACGACGCCGTCACCGACCTGCTCAAGCGGGGCGGCGGCTACGGCATCCACGTCGTCGCGGGCATGCTGCGCTGGAACGACGTCCGCATCGCCAACCAGTCCCTCTTCGGCAGCCGCGTCGAACTGCGCCTGGGCGACGCCTCCGACTCGGCCATCGACCGCAAACTGTCCGAGACCATCTCCCCGGACACCCCGGGCCGCGTCCTGACCGACGGCAAGCTGTTCGCGCAGACCGCCCTGCCGCGCATCGACTCCCGGTCCGGGACCACCGACCTGGCCGCCGCCCTGGAGGAGGCCGCCGCCACCGTCCGCGCCACCTGGCACGGCGACATCGCCTCCCCCGTACGGGTCCTGCCCTCCCGGCTGCCGGCCGACCGGCTCCCCTCGGCCGACGAGGAGCCGTACCGGATCCCCATCGGCGTGGACCAGGACGTCCTCGCGCCCGTCCTGCTCGACCTCTTCGAGCAGGACCAGCACCTGCTGATCCTCGGCGACAACGAATGCGGCAAGACCAACCTCCTCTCCCTCGTCGCCCGCCAGCTCATCGCGCGCTACGGGGAGCAGGAGCTGGTCTTCGCCGTCTACGACCCCCGGCGCGGGCTGCGCGGAGTCGTCCCCGAGCCCTACCGCGGCGGGTACGCCCACAACGCGAAGATCGCGGGCGCGCTGTCGGCCGGCATCGCCAAGGAACTCGACAAGCGGCTCCCGGAGGACGGCCTCGACCCCGACGCCGACCCGGGCGAGGGCCCCGGCTTCTCCGGCCCGCGCATCGTGGTCCTCGTCGACGACTACGACATCCTCACCACCGCCGGACAGCAGCCGCTCCAGGCCTTCGTGCCCTACCTGCCGTCCGCCCAGGACATCGGACTGCACTTCGTGATCGCCCGGCGCGTCGCCGGCTCCTCCCGCGCCCTGTACGAACCGCTGCTCACCACCCTGCGGGAGTCCGGCACGACGGCGCTCGTCATGAACGGCGAACGCTCCGAGGGCCAGCTCTTCCCGCAGCTCTACGCGAGCGCGCAGCCGCCGGGCCGCGGCACGCTCGTCCGGCGCGGCCGGCCGCACCAGACCGTGCAGACCGCGCTGGCCGCCCCCCTCACCCAGGAAGCACCCTGACACCGTGACCAAGGACGTCATCGCCCTCACCCCGAAGATGCCCGACACCGCGGCGCTGCTCGTGGCCCTCGCAGCCGGCGGCACCGAGCTGGACGCCGCCTCCGCCGCCGACGGGGCCGTGATCCAGCTGCTGGGCGCGGGCGGCCGGCCCCTGGTCTCCGTCGAGGCACCGGTCCTGGTGCAGGTCCCGGGGGAGACGGAACGGCTCCTCGGCACCCCCGCGCGGGTCCCCGTCTGGTGGACGGAGACCCGGGCCTCCACCGCCGTCCCCGAGGCGGCCGACCTCGCCGGGGCCGTCGCCGGGCGGCTCGCCGAGGTCCTCGGCGGCCTCGTCTGGCCCCCGGAAGCGGGCCGGGTCACCGCGGTCCCCGTGACCTCCGAGGCCTCCGCGGCGCCCGCGCCCGTGGGGGCCCTGCCGACCGTCGACGTGGTCACCGAGTCCACCGCCGTCGTCCTCGCGGACCGGCCCGTGATCCCGCTGACGGCCTGGCTCTCCGACGTGCTGCGTACCACCACCGGCTTCGGCGCGGCCCTGCACATCGTCACCCCCGCCCACTGCCGGCTCAGCCTGCCGCTGCGCACGGTGCTCACCGGCGCACCGAACCGGTGGGTGGTCCAGGATCCCGAGGGCGGCTACTACGACGGCCTCTCCGGGGCGGTGCTGAGCTGGCAGGACGGCACCTTCGCCGCCGCCCGCGACGCCGCCGGGCAGCCCCGGGCGGCCGCCGCCTTCGTACGGGCCGACGGGGCGGAAGCGGGGGAGCACCGGCTGACGGTGCAATTCCGCACCGAGCACCCGGCCGAGGGGGAGCTGCTGCTCGGCCGCTCCGTGGAGGCCGCCTGGCGGGCCCTGACCGGGGAGCCGCCGGCCGGCTGGGGCACCGCCGAGCCGGTGAACCTGCCCTGGTCGCCCCGGCAGCTGACCGACCTCGCGCGCAGCCGGGTACCGGAGCCGACCCTGCTCACGGTGGTGGGCGCGGGCGCGCTGGCCGTCGTACGGGTGACCCGCACGGCGGCCGGGGTCGAGGAGGACGTCACCCTCACCCTGGGGTACGGGCCCGGCGACCCGGCGCCGCTGGACGCGCTCCCCGCTCTGGCCGGGACGCTGGCCGACGGACACGGCCTGGTCAGCATGCTCGCCTCCGCCGGGCCGGGCGGCCGGGACCTGAACGTGAGCCCGCGCCTCGGCCGGCCCCCGCTGCCGGTGGCCTTCGCCCTCGGCGGGGCCGGCGTCGCCGAGGCCACCCTGACGCACGCCCGGCGCCCGCCGCTGGCCCTGCGCCCGTCCACGATCGGCCCCGCCCGCCGCCCGGGCCTGTACTACCCCCTGGGCGACGGCACCGACCCGGCGGGCTGGGACACCCTGTCCACCCTCCTGGCCCACCTGCGCACCACGGTCTGACGGCGCTCCGCGCGGGGCGCCGCCGGACCCGGGGAACCGCCGGGGTTACAGGCCGCCCGCGCGGACCAGACCCGTCTCGTAGGCCAGGACCACGACCTGGACCCGGTCGCGCAGGCCCAGCTTCGTCAGGATGCGGCCCACGTGGGTCTTCACGGTGGCCTCCGAGAGGACCAGCCGTCCCGCGATCTCGCCGTTCGACAGGCCCTGGGCGACCAGCAGCATGACCTCGCGCTCGCGGTCCGTCAGCCGGTCGATCTCCTTGTTCCGCGGCTCCTGCGTCGTCGTCGGCAGCATCGGCGCGAACCGGTCCAGCAGCCGCCGGGTGGTGGACGGGGCCACCACCGCGTCCCCGCTGTGCACGGAGCGGATCGCCGCCAGCAGCTCCGCCGGCGGGACGTCCTTCAGCATGAAGCCGCTCGCCCCCGCCTTCAGCCCCGAGAACGCGTACTCGTCCAGGTCGAAGGTGGTCAGGATGATCACCTTCGGGTGTTCCTCCGGCTCGCAGATCCGCCGCGTCGCCTCGACCCCGTCGAGCCGCGGCATGCGCACGTCCATCAGCACCACGTCCACCTTCGTGGCGCGCAGCACCTCCAGCGCCTCCAGGCCGTCCCCCGCCTCGGCGACGACCTCCATGTCCGGCTGGGCGGCGAGCACCATCCGGAAACCCGTGCGCAGCAGCACCTGGTCGTCGACGAGCATCACGCGAATGGACATCAGTTACCTCGACCTCGTCATCTCTTCTTGAGCGGGAGCAGCGCGCTGATGCGGAAGCCTCCGCCCGGCCGCGGGCCCGCGTCCAGGGTTCCCCCGACCATACCGATGCGTTCCCGCATGCCGATCAGGCCGTGTCCGGCGCCGTCGGCGCCGCCGTCCTCGTACAGTTCGTGCGCCGCGCCCCGCCCGTCGTCCTCGACCAGCAGGCCGAGCCCGTCGTCGAAGTAGACCAGCCGTACGCTCGCCCGCGCGTCCGGGCCGCCGTGCTTGCGCGTGTTCGTCAGCGCCTCCTGCACGATCCGGTACGCGGTCAGCTCCACCCCGCTGGGCAGCCTGCGCGGCGCGCCCTCCACCTCGAAGTCCACCGTCAGCCCGGCCGCCCGCACCTGCTCGACCAGCACCTCGATCTGTTCCACGTCCGGCTGCGGCACGTAGTCCTCGGACTCCTGCGGCTCGCCGGTGCGCAGCACGCCCAGCAGCCGCCGCATCTCGGCGAGCGCCTGGCGGCCCGTCCCCGAGATGGTCTGGAGGGCCTCCTTGGCCTGCTCCGGCGCCGCGTCCATCACGTACGCGGCCCCGTCGGCCTGGACGACCATCACCGACACGTTGTGCGCGACGACGTCGTGCAGCTCGCGGGCGATGCGGGCGCGCTCGGCGGCCACCGCCACCTTGGCCTGGGCCTCGCGCTCCTTCTCCAGGCGCTGGTTGCGCTCGACGAGCTGCGCGTAGTAGGCGCGGCGGGTGCGCACCGAGTCGCCCAGCACCCAGGCGAGGGCGAAGGGGACCATCATGAACAGGGTGAACAGGGCGGCCTCGGCGTTGCTGGGGCCCTTGTCCACGCCGAACCGCGCGAAGTACAGCGGGGAGGCGAGCAGTCCCGCCCCCAGCGCGGTGCGCGAGACCCAGCGCGGGACGTCGCCTGCGGCCACGGTGTAGAGGATCACCAGCATCGCGAAGTCGAAGAGGTTCGCCGTCGGGCCCAGCACCAGCTGGTAGGCGCCCGCGCCGACCGTCAGCCAGAACATCGGCACGGTCCACCTGCGGCGCAGCGCGACGGCGGTGCACAGCGCGATGACGCACGGGACGGCCAGCAGCCGGTGCAGGGTGCTCGTGCCGCCCACCCCGGAGTCGTCCACGACGATCAGCATCGACAGCCCGAAGAGGAGGACGGCCCAGAAGCTGTCGACGCTCGTCGGGTGTCTGCGGATGAAGTCGTAGAGGCGCTGCACGTAACCCAGAGTAGGGAAAGGAGATAGGTGCTGGAGTCAACCACAGGTGCGATCCCTGTGACGGGGGCGTACTCCCCAAGGTGGAGGGTGACCTTACCCTTTGTGGGATGAGCGCTCAGGGCGGAGTCAGGGGACCGGTCCGGTGGCGGCCCGCGATGGAGGCCGCGCTGTACGGTCCGGACGGCTTCTACGTGCGTCCGGGCGGTCCCGGGCCCGCCGGGCACTTCCGCACCTCCGTGCACGCCTCGCCCCGCTACGCGGGGGCCGTGGCCCGGCTGCTGCGCACCGTGGACGGGGCGCTCGGGCACCCGGAGCGGCTGGACCTGGTCGACGTCGGCGCGGGGCGCGGCGAGCTGCTGACCGGGGTGCTGGCGGCGCTGCCCCCGGAGGTGGCCGGACGGGTGCGGCCGTACGCGGTGGAGCGGGCGGAGCGGCCGCCGGGGCTGGACCCGCGGATCCGCTGGGCGGCGGAGCCCCCCGAGGGGACGACGGGCCTGCTGTTCGCCAACGAATGGCTGGACAACGTCCCCCTCGACGTGGCGGAGGACGGCCGCTACGTCCTGGTCGCCCCCGACGGTACGGAGACCCCCGGCGGCCCCCTCGACGCGGCGGACCGGGCCTGGCTGGAGCGGTGGTGGCCCGGCGCGGCGGCGGGCGAGGAAGGCCGGGCCGAGATCGGCCGGACCCGCGACGAGGCCTGGGCGGCGGCCGTCGCCACCCTGGAGCGGGGCTTGGCGGTGGCGGTGGACTACGCCCACACCCGCGCGGCCCGGCCCCCGTTCGGCACCCTGACCGGGTTCCGGGAGGGCAGGGAGGTACCGCCGGTCCCCGACGGCGGCTGCGACGTCACCGCGCACGTGGCGCTCGACGCCTGCGCGGGGCCGGGGGCGGCCCTGCTCACCCAGCGGGAGGCCCTGACCGCCCTCGGCGTCCCGTGCGGCCGCCCGCCGCTGGCCCTGGCCTCGACCGACCCGGCGGCGTACGTCCGGGCCCTGTCGGCGGCGGGCGAGGCGGCGGAGCTCACGGCCCGGGGCGGCCTGGGCGACTTCGGCTGGCTGGTGCAGCCGGTCGGGATCCCGCCGTGGCCGCCCGCGGCCGGGGGCCGTTAGAGCCGCTTCACGCTGCGCAGGGTGGTCGCGTAGTAGCCGTTGCCGTCGAGGCGCGAGGCGCCGCCCTTGTCGCCGATGGTCGGGCCGTTGGCCTCTTCGCGGCTGGAGATGAAGATGTTGTGGCCGTCGGAGTCCGTGCCCAGGTAGATGCCCGTGTGGTCGAGGCGGTCCTTGGTACGGGCGTCGAGCTTGAAGAACAGCAGGTCGCCCGGCTGGATCACGTCGATCGACGCGGGCCGGTGCTCCGGGCCGGTCCCCTTGAGCGGGATCACGTCCGCGCCCAGCGCGGAGCGGGCGATGCCGTTCGCGGTGCGCGGCAGGCCGGCGCCGGGGGTGTCGTCGGGCATCAGCGGGTAGCGGGCCCGGTAGCCGAAGACGGTGCGGACGAAGCCCGAGCAGTCGATCGCCCGGTAGCGGGCCGGCTGCGGCTGCTTGGTGACGCCGTTGCGGAAGGTGTAGGGCTTGCCGAGGTAGTCGTAGAAGTCGGACTGCTCCAGGCGCAGGTCGTTGCCCTCGGAACCGGTCGGGTTGAGCGGCCCGAAGGAGGCGTCGCCGGCGAAGGAGGTGCCCTGGGCGTCCTTCTTCACCGGGGCCTTGTCGACGTACTGGAAGGCGGTGGCGAAGATGTCGTCCTCGCTGCTCCCGTAGTACTTCTTGAACCAGTCCTTGAACCACTGCTGGTTCTCGGCGCCCGGCTTCCACGCCTCGGGCATCAGCCGGACCCAGTTCTCGGTGACGACCCGGGAGGTGGTGTTGGCGGGCTCGCTGAAGGTGCGGCTGGGGCCGGTGAGGGTGGCGGTGCGGGCGTTGTCGGTGAAGGTGGCGAGGACCTGTCCGCTGCCGTCGCGCAGCACCGACCGGGCGGGGCTCTGCAGGCGCTCCCACTTCTGGGCGCCGTTCGTGCCCGCCGTGACGCCGCCCGCGCCGTTGCGGTCCGCGACGACGCGCACGGCGGGGGTCTTGGCCTGCTCCTCGGTGCGCAGCGCGTAGGTGAAGTAGGCACTGCCGGCCAGCAGCGCGACCACGGTGACCGTGTGCAGCGCGGGGCGGGTGCCGCGGCTCTTCTTTTTCTTCTTCTTCGACGGGGCGGTCATGAGGGGGGCTCCGGGGCGGTGGGTGAGGGCGGCGTGGCGGGGCGTCAGGCGCTGGGCATGACGCCGAGCAGGATCCCGGCGGTCAGGACGACGTAGGTCATGAGCGTGGCGCTGCCGGTGGCGAGCAGGGTGGCGCCCTTGGGCTGGCGGACCAGCTGGTAGGCGATCAGGCCCGGGACGATGAAGCCGAGGGTCTGGTTCGCGTACAGGAGCGGGAACTCCATCTGGAGCACGATCACCACGGTGGCCTGGAGGAGGACGCCGATGAGGACGACGGCGGCGAAGAGGCGCTTGCCGTAGAGGATGACGAACTTCTGCGTGAGCAGGGTCAGGACGTACGTCATGACGGTGATGCCGACGACGAGGGCGGCGCGCTGGAGGTCCTCGATGAGGGTGAGCGCGAGCCAGCCCGGGGTGATCATGCCGCCGGGGGAGAGGTTGGTCGTGAGGTAGCAGAGCAGGGAGAACAGCAGGCCCAGCGCGATGCCGATCGCGGCGATCTCGGGGGTGAGGACGGCGGGGATCAACGGGGTTCTCCTGGGTGGACGTTCGGGGGGACCTGCTGCTGCGGCCAGGCCGGGACCGGCGTGGCGGCGCCGATGCCGAAGGGGTCGGGGGCGGGGCGCGGGGGCTGCGGCCGCCCGTGCGGGGCTCCTCCGGAGGGGGCGTGCGGAGGCTGCCCGGCGGGGGTGCCCGGGTACGGCTGCTGCGGGTACGGGCCTTGGGCGTGCGGCTGCTGCGGGTGGGGCTGCGGCGGGTATCCGGCACCCGGGTACGGGGGCTGCTGCGCGTGCGGGGTGCCCGGGTACGGGGCCTGGCCGACGCGGGCGTCCGCATACGGGTCCTGGCCGGCGGGGGTGCCCGGGTACGGGTGCTGCCCGGTGGGGGTGCCCGCGTACGGGTCCTGGCCGTAGGGGGCCTGGTCGTACGGGTCGCGGTCGTACGGGTCCTCCGCGTACGGGTCGAGCGGGCGGGTGAAGACGGGGGCCGGGTCCTGTGCCGGTTCCTCCGCGTCCCGGTCCGGCTCGGACTCGTCCGGCGGGAGTTCCGCGAGGTGCTCCAGCAGCACCTCGCCCTGCCCGTGGATGTTGCCGATGGCCACCAGCGAGGAGCTCGCCCCGAGGTGCCCCAGCAGTTCGTGCATGAACTCCTCGCCGTCGCGCTGGTCACCGCCGAGGTCCACGGCCCGGTCGCGCCACTCGGCCGGGATCGCGTCGATGGCGCTCTTCGCGGGGTGTCCGATCACGAACACCTTGTCCGGCTGGAGTTCGGGGACGATCGAGCCCATCTGGCCGTTGCGCTCGACCCGGTCGGGACGGCAGTTGATCACCACGTTCAGCGGGCGGTCCACCGCGCCCAGGTCCAGCAGCTGGTTGATGTTCATCAGCGTGGATTCGGGGTCGTTCGCCGCGAAGACGTTCGCGAAGCGCAGCCGCTTGCCGCCCGGGGCCTCGTACCGCTCGACCGACAGCACGCCCGGGTCCGGCGGCGCCTCGTACATGCCCTTCAGCGCCGTTTCCCGGTCGACGCCGAGGAGTCCGGCGACGGTGAGGGCGATCGCCACGTTCTCCTTGAAGGTGAACCAGCTGAACCCGCGCAGCTCCTCGTCCGAGACGGTGTCCGGGTCCGCGTAGACCAGCGTGCAGTCCCGGGCGTCGGCCTCCTCCTGGAGCACGTCGAACCGCTCCTTCTCGGCGGTGACGCAGATCCCGCCGTGCGGCATCGACCGCGACAGGGAGCGCGCGATGTCGTCGAGGGTCGGGCCCATCTCGGCGACGTGGTCCTCGCGGACGTTGCACAGGACGCCGATGGTCGACTGGATCAGCTTCGACTGGTTGATCTCCTGGAGTGCGGGCATGACCGCCATGCACTCCATGACCAGCGCGTCCGGCCGGTAGGCGGCGGCGCGCCGCACGATGCCGATCTGCTCGACGACGTTGGCGATGCCGAACTTGCGGTAGACCGGCTCCTCGGTGGCGTCGGGGTGGATGAACCGGGCCGCCGTGCCGGTGGTCTTGGCGACCGTCGTCAGGCCGCCGCCGCGCAGCGCGCCCGCGCACAGCCGGGTGATGGAGCTCTTGCCGCGGATGCCGTTGACCAGCACCCGGTTCGGTATCCGGTCCAGGTTGGAGAAGTGCCGGCGCTGCTCGACGATGCCCGCGACCAGCATGATCAGGCAGCAGACGAGCAGCACGCAGTAGAGGAAGAGCACGGGGGATCAGTTCTTTCCGGCCGGCGCGGACGGCTGTCCGGCGGCCTGCTTGCGCTGCTGCTGTCGCTGCTGGAGCTGCTGCCGGATGATCTCCAGGCTGCGGGTGACGGCTCCGACCTCGTCGTGGTGGCGCGGGTAGAGGACCGTGCGCCGGTCGCCGTCGGCGAGGGCCTCGGCGCGCCGGGCCAGTTCGCGCAGCGGCGCGATCACGATGATCTGGAGCCACCCCAGGCAGGCCGCGCCGACCGCGAAGCCGAGGAGCCCGGCGAGGACGGTGCGGTTCTGCAGGCTGTACTCCTGGATGGCCAGGCCCTTGGCGGACTGCCAGCTGACCACGGTCCACTTCAGGTCCCCGGCCGGGCCGCCGCCGGAGAAGGCCGCGGCGGCGGCGATGACGTGGTCGCCGCCGCTGCGGTAGAGGACGCTGCCGGGCCGCGGGGCCATGCCGACCTTGAGGGCGGAGCCGTCGACGAGGGCGTCGAGGCGGTCGTCGTCGAGCTTCTGGAAGGCGCGGTAGCCGCCGTTGGAGGCGATGATCCGGTGCTTGGAGTCGACGACGCGGATCTCACCGAGGCCGGGCCTCTTGAGGAGGGCGTTGAGGAAGTCGATGCGCAGCTCGCCGACGACGGCCGTGCCCGCCTTGCCGGGGACCGGCGCGGTCGCGACGACCACCGGGCTCTTGCCGCGGTCGTCGAGGGCCACCGGATCCTTGCGGGGGCCCTTGCCGTCGGCGGCCTTCGGGGTGCCGCCCGCCCGGGCGAGGATCTTGCCGGCCGGGTCCAGGACGTAGAGGGCCTGGTAGCGGGCGTGTTCGTCGGCGGTGCGCTCCAGGACCGCGGTCATGTGCTCGGGGGTGGTGTCGCCGTCCATCAGCGAGGCCACGGACAGCAGGTCGGCCTGGCCCTCGTTGAGGGCGCGGCGGACCCGGTCGTTGAGGGTGTCGGTGCGTTCGCGCTGGTCGTTGACCAGCTGCTGGGGTACGACGACGGCGTCCCCGGCCCGGTTGACGAGCAGGCCCAGCGGGACGCACCAGGCGAGGAGCAGGACCGCGCACAGGGCGAGGAGCGTACGGGCCCCCGTACGGCGCTTGTGGCGGGCGCGGGCGGCGGGCACGGCGGGGGTGCCGTTGCGCAGCTGGAGGCGCAGCCGTTCCAGGGCGGCGGCGATCCGGGCGGCCTCGGCGCCCCGGGGGACGGCGACGGGGCGGGTGAGGTTGCCCCGGGTGAGGCGGCGGCTGTCGAGGAAGAGGGCGAGCAGCGGGCGCTGCACGGTGGCGAGGAGCAGGGCCACGACGAGGGCGCCGACCAGGAGCAGCGCGCCGGCCAGGACCATTCCGGCGAAGGCGTCGGAGGTGCGGGCCGGGTTCTGAGGCACGTTGACCATGGCGACGACGGTGAGGTCGAGGCTGGTGGCGGTGGTGCCGGTGCCCGCCTCGGATCCGGCGAGGCCCGCGTATCCGGCGGCCGCGCGGTCCCCGCCGGACTCGCCGCCCAGCAGGCTGCCGCTGACCCCGGGGAAGCCGCCGGAGCCGGGTTCCTTGGCGGTGAGGGGGTTGGCGCGGGTCTTCTTCGCGGCGGTCCTGGCGAAGGAGGCCAGCTGCTTGGTGTCGCGTTTGACGTCGGCGCGCTGGTTCTCGGCGACCATTTCGGGCTGGGGGATGCCGTCGCTGCTGAGGACGGCGCCGTCGGAGCCGACGACGGCGATGGAGCGGAACCTGCCGAGGCTGATGCCGGGGAAGCGCAGGCTGCTGGAGGCCACCAGCAGTTGCTGGGGCTGGTCCTTCCAGTTGAGGAGGGAGAGGGTCAGCAGCCGGGTCTCGCCGCCGGGCATCCTGACCATGCGGGGGGCCAGGCCGGCGGCGCCGGAGAGCCTGGTGCGGTCGATGGCGGTCAGCGGGAGGTTCTCGCCGCGGGCGGCGAGCAGCCGGCCGGAGCCGATCTCGACGACGGCGGTGCCGCGCCACTTCTGGTAGACGCTGCCGATGCGGTCGAGGACGGCGTCGGGGGCGACGGGCTTGCCGGTGGAGAAGAGGGCGGCGGCCCGGTCGAGGTCGGTGACGCTCTCGTCCAGGGAGGCCCGCAGGGCGATCGCGCCGTCCTCGGCGAAGTGCTGCTGCGAGGTGAGCACGGCCTCGGGCAGCCGGTCCTCGTGGACGGTGCCGAGGCTGAACGCGGTGAATCCCGCCAGGGCGAGCAGCAGCACCGACAGCACGGTGATCGGGGGCCTGATGCCACCGAGGAGTGACATGTCGGCCCTGCGGCGGGCCTTGCGCCGCCGCGTGGTGCGCGAAGCGGCCACAGCGGGGTCCTTCCTGACGGGGAGGTGGGGGGAGGGGGAGCGGGGAGCGGGAGGGGCGTGCGGGTCAGTCCGGCAGGTCCCGCAGGGCGCTGAGGCCGTCCTCGGCGGCGCCGCGGTTGAGCAGGGTGCCCTGGGTGCGTTCGAAGGCCAGCCGGTAACGGGCGCGCTGCTCCGGCAGCAGCGCCGCGTCGCCGCGCAGGGCCTCGGCTACGTCGACCAGGCGGTGGGCGCGCACGGGCTGCGCGGCCGCGGCGCTCGCGCCGGGGGCGGGGTCCGGGCCGGGCGGGATGTCGGTGAAGGTGGGGGCGTAGCGGGCCCGCACGTCCCAGACGCCGCCGCGTTCGGTGAACTCGAACCAGCCGATGGCGCCCTCTTCGGTCAGTCCGCCGGGCACGTCGTGGCGGGCGAGCTGGTTGCCGAGCCCGTAGGCGATCCAGGTGCGGCCGATCTTCTCCATCGGCTGGACGACGTGACTGTGGTGGCCGATGACCAGGTTGATCCCGGTCTCGCGGGCGATCCGGCGGGCCAGGTCCAGCTGCTGGTTGCTGGGGTCGGGCTGGTGCTCGCGGCCCCAGTGGACGGAGAGGATGACCACGTCGGCGCCGGCTGCGCGGGCCTTCTTCTCGGCGGCGGCGATGGCCTTGAAGCTGGTCAGGTTGGCCAGCCAGGGCTTGTCCGGGGGGAGGTCGCGCCCGTTGAAGCCGAAGGCGAAGGAGATCTGGGCGACCTTGACGCCCTTGACGTCCAGGATCAGCGGGGTGTCGGCCTCGGCCTGGTTGCGGGCGGAGCCGGTGTGGCGCAGGCCTTCGCGGTCGAGGGTGTCGAGGGTGCGGTACACCCCTTCGGGGCCGTGGTCGAGGGTGTGGTTGGAGGCCGTCGAGCAGGTGTCGTAGCCGATGGCCTTGACCGTCTTGGCGATCTGCGGCGGGACGAGGAAGTCGGGGAAGGTCTGGAAAGGGCCCTCGGGGGTGCCGAGGACCGCCTCCATGTGGCAGATCCCGAGGTCGGCCCGGCTGATGACCGGTTTGACCCCCGCCATGATCCGGTCGAAGTCGTAGCCCGTGCGGCCGGCGGCCCGCGCGTCCTGGGCGGCCTGCTCGGTCAGCTGGGGGTGGATGAGGATGTCGCCCGCGGCCGCCACGGTGAAGGAGCGGCCCCCGCCCGTGCCCCCGCCCGTGCCGCCGCCGCTGCCCGCCGACGGGCCGTGCTCCGGGGTGCCGAGGAGCCCGCAGCCCGCGAGCGAGAGGCTCAGCAGGAGGGCGAGCAGCGCGGTGCGCTTCCGGGGGGAGGCCGGGCGGACGGGGACGGAATTCACTCAGCTATTTTCGGCCAGTGACGACTCCGAGATTCACAAAAAACGTAACGATTGTTGCGATCATGTGTGCAGCGATCATGCTTGGGGTCGCTTATGTCGCTTTCATGCCCTCTTATGTGTCCGAAAAGAGTGTTGAGCCTGCCCCTTCCCCTGTGGTCCCGGACACGGGCCTGCTGGAGAGGGTGACCCGATTCACCTCGGAATTCGGGGTGACGGGCGGCTATCGCGTACCGACACCGGCGGAGCGGGACGCCGTCATGGAAGGGGTATCAGCCCTTTTCGACGGGAATGTCGATAAAGCGCGTGCCCGCCTGGCCGACGTGGACTACCGGCTCGACACCTTCACCGACGGACCGGGCGGCCGCCGCTTCGCCGAGGTCGCCGACGCGGCCGCCCGCCCCGGATCCGCGAACCGCGGCTGGGGCCGCGTCTACGTCGACCTCGGCGCGCCCCCGCGCTGGTCGGTCCAGGTCCCGCACCCCATCGCCGACCAGGACACCGAACGCCTCGGCGCGCAGGTGCTGCGCGGCGCCCCCGGCGGGGTCATGGTCCTGGCCGGGGCCCACCGCAAGGCGGGCTCCGGCTCCGGCGCCGACGCGGGCGGGGCCGAGGAGGAGGACACCGCCGCCTCCGGGGACGTGGCCGACATGGCCCACCGCACCGACTCCGTCTTCCACGCCGTCGTCACCGAGCTCACCCGCCGCGGCCTGCCCGGCATCCAGCTCCACGGGTTCGCCGACTCCTCCGCCCCCGCCGCCGGGGCCGTCGTCTCCACCGGGTCCGGCACCACGGCCGCCGCCGACGCGCAGCGGCTCGCCGAGGGGCTGGAGGCCCGCGGGATCAAGCCGTGCCGGGCCTGGGCGGCGAGCTGCCGCCTCTCGGGGCGGGGCAACGAGCAGGGCCGGCTGGCCGTCGCGTACGGAACCCGCTTCCTCCACCTCGAACTGGCCCGCTCCGTCCGGTCCGACGCGGGCCGCCTCGCCGAGGTCGCCGGGGCGGTCGCGGCCGTCACCGGGGCGTGGGCCGGGGAGGGCGTGCGGGCCCCGGACGCGGCGGGGGCCGCCACCCCGACGGGATGACGGCCCCTGCTGCTGAACTCCTGCCGCTGCGCCGCGCCGTGCGGCCTACTGCGTGACCTCGTGGTCGTGGCCGGGGCGCAGACCGCCGCCGTTGCCCGAGCCGGTGCTCGGCTTGGGGGTGACCGGCTGCGTCAGCGGGGCCAGGTCGTAGGCGTAGTGGCCGACCGCGTTCGCGATGACGTCGACGTTGATGTCGAGCGCCTTCTGGTCGATGTTGGTGATGTCGTCGCCCTTGCCGTGGTAGTTCACGTCGTAGGCGACACCCGCCTGACCGCCGAACTTCGCGGCCTGCTCCGGGGTCTTGATGCCCTCGGCGCCCGTGTCCGTACCGCCGGAGGGGATACCGGCCTCGATGAACGGGCCGTAGTCCGAACGGCCGGTGAAGTCACTGCCCTCGTGCGGGATCTTCTGCCCGTCGAGGAAGTCGGTGATCTGCTTCTCCAGCTGCGCCGAACCCTCCGGGCCGGGGCCCGAGCCGACCTTGTCGGAGTCGTCGCCGTCGTAGACGAAGTAGGCGGCGTTCGGCGAGGCGATCATGTCGAAGTTCAGGTACAGCTTGATCTGCTTCTTCTGCTCCGGCGTCAGCGAGGCGACGTAGGCCTCCGAACCGAGCAGGCCGAACTCCTCCGCCGACCACCAGGCGAACTTGACCTTGTTCTTGATCTTCTTCTGCTCGCTCGCGAGCCGCTGCGCGACCTGGAGGATGCCCGCCGAGCCGGAGCCGTTGTCGTTGATGCCGGGACCGGCCGCGACCGAGTCCAGGTGCGCGCCGAGGAAGACGGTGTTGTTCTCGTCGCCGCCCTGGGTCTCCGCGACCACGTTGAAGGTCTTGCGGTTCTCGCGCAGCTCGCGGATGTCCAGGGTGAGCGAGACCGGGCCGGCCGCCGCCTCGGCGGCCAGCTTCTCGCCCTCCTCCTGGGAGACGCCGCCGGTGGGGACCTTGCCCGCGTTGGCGTCGCCGAGGGTGCCGTTCAGTGCGCCCGCCGTGTTGTTGTAGATGACCGCGCCCACCGCGCCGGCCGCCGCCGCGTTCGCCTGCTTCACCGCGAAGGTGCAGCCGCCGCGCTTGACCAGCGCGATCTTTCCGGTGAAGGTGCCGGGCGCGAAGTCGCCGGGCTCGCAGCCGTTGCTGCCGTCGGCGTCGACCGGGGCGACCGCGAGCTGCGCGGTGACGCCGTCCTGCGGTCCGCTGGCGGTGTACGTCATCAGCTTGATCGGGACGTCACGGCCGGCCGCGCCGTTGACCTTCAGCTTCTCGGAGATCGTCTCGACGTACACGAAGTCGAACTCGTTGCGCGTGACCTTGTACCCGGCGGCCTTCAGCACGGCCTCGACGTACTGGGCGGACTGGACGTGCCCCTTCGAACCGGCGACGCGGGTGCCCTTGTTGTAGTCGGCGATCGACTGGAGGACCTTCAGGTGGTTGTTGGCACCCTTGCCGGTCGCCTCCTTGACCAGCTTCCTGGCCAGCGCGTCACCCCTGGCGGCATCGCTCTGGGGGCTCGCGGTGGCGCCGGCCGGGCCGGCGAGGAGGAGCGGCGAGACGAGGGCCGCGGCCGCCAGTGCGGCGGTTGCTGCGGCTATACGGCGAGAGGGCATGAAGGTCCTTTCACGGCACGCGAGGCACTGGGGTGAGTGGTGGACGCACGTTAGGCATCAACAGACCCCTCTCGCCAGGGTTTTCACTGCTTCCGGTTTGTGAAATCCGCATATCGGTGACTCTGCGCCGACGGTTTCCGGCCACCGTCCGAAGAGTGGTCAGCGGAGAATGCCCTCGATGAAATCGGAACCTATTCGAGCGACCACGGACAGATCCAACTGATGCTGTACATAACGGCCTTGGCGCCGGGTGTGCAGCAGTCCGGCCTTCTTCAGCACCGCCAGGTGCCGCGACACCTCCGGCGGGGTGATCCCGTAGACCCGCGCCAGCTCGCTCGTCGTGTACGGGGCCCGCGCCAGGCTGCGGCACAGCATCATCCGCATCGGGTGCGCCAGCGCCTCCATCCGGCGCACGAGCAGCTCCACCGAGCCCGGTGCGGAGGCCAGTTCGGGCGAGTTCAGCGGATAGTGCACCACCGGACGCCAGCCGGGCGCGTGCAGCACCAGCAGGTGCGGCCAGCCGAAGTTCGTCGGCACGAACACCAGACCCGGACCGACCCGCGGATCGGTGGCCGTGGTCTGGCCGTGGACCATCTTGTCGGCGGTGACCGTGGTCAGCCCCTCGTCCACGCTCAGCGCCGCCGACACCTCCCGCAGCGCCGCCGGCAGCCCCTTGCGGCGCAGCAGCTCCGCCTTGTGCCGGGCGTCCGCCGTCTGCCGGGGCTCGATCCGCCGCCAGGTCTCGTCGAAGAAGGCCTCGCCGCAGTCCTCCAGGAGCCGGCGCAGCCACACCCGCACGGAATCGGTGTCGTCCAGCAGCCGGACCGAGAACTCCAGCTGGCGGGGACCGCGCGCGGCCGCCGCCTCCAGGGCCTTGGCCCGGGCGGCCGGGTCCTTCAGCGGGGAGGGCCCGCCGCCCTCGTTGTAGAGCGCGAGCCAGCAGTGCTCCAGGGCGGCCATCACGAACCGCTCGTCGTCCATCCGGTCCAGGACGTCGAGGTCCTCGGCCAGGGTCGCGCCGGGGCGGCCCGAACCGCCGGGGATCCCGGCGAACGGCATGAAGATGTCGGAGAACGAACTGCGCCACATGAAATCGGCCTCGATCAGCCGGTCCGCCAGGCAGGAGTCCAGCGAGGCCCTGGTGGCGCTCGTCCAGGAGTGGAGCTCCGGATGGTGCGCGGGCTGCGACAGCGCGTGCAGGGCCATGCAGAGCTCGGCCAGCGGAGCCGGCGCGAAGGAGATGCGCTCCGCGGGGAGCCCGGCGATGTCGATGGTGACGCTCATCGCCCCATTCTGGCCCCGGACGGGCCCGCGCGGGAGCCGGGGGCACACGCCTCGGCCCGGCCGTCCGGGCGACGGGCGAGGGGGCTCCGGCGCAGGTGGGAGGCCTCGATTGACGGGGAGCGTCAATCGTCGTGCGGGTTGCCGCCGACGGGGTGAGGGTGGACGCATGAGCGCCATCGAGCAGTACCTCGTCGACAGCTACCGGGCCGCCCAGCACGGCACCCCCCAGCCCCCGCCGCCGGGCCGGGACGACCTGGCCGTCCTGCGGTCCGTCCGTACCGAGGCCCGCTTCCGCGCCGTCCTCGACGGCCGCCCCGCCGCCCACCCCTGGCGCGCGGCCCTCCACCGCCTCCTGCACCCGGCACGCCCCTGCTGAGGCCCCACGGCCTCCACGGCCTCCACGGCCTCCACGGCCTCCACGGCCTCCACGGCCCCACGGCCTCCACGGCCTCCACGGCCTCCACGGCCCCACGGCCTCCACGGCCTCCACGGCCTCCACGGCCTCCACGGCCTCCACGGCCTCCACGGCCTCCACGGCCCCACGGCCTCCACGGCCCCACGACCCCCCACCGCCGTCCTAAAGGCGCTCCACGAACCCCCGCACCGCCGCCCGGACCTCGTCCGCCGTCCACGACAGCCCCGGCTGCGTGACCTCGACCTCGGTCATCGCCATCCCCGGGGGACCCTGCGCCGACCAGCGCCGGAACAGGAGCGTGCCCGTCTCCTCCGCCAGGCGCAGGCCCGCCTCCGTCAGGGCGTCCGCCCCGTACGGCAGCCACACCTGGAACTGGTGCGTGTGCGGCTCCTGCGGGTGGACCCGGAACCACGGCACGCCCGCCTCCTCGAAGCCCTCCCGCAAGGCCGCGGCGACGACCTTCGCCTGCGCCACGTAGGACGGCAGCAGCGGCAGCTGCCGCTCCAGCCCGGCCAGCGCCGACAGGGCCTGCGGGAACTGGCGGAACACCTGCCCCCCATAGCGGTGGCGCCACACGCGGGCCTCCTCCACGAAGCCCCGGGGCCCCGCCAGGCAGGCCCCGCTCAGCCCGCCGAGGGACTTGTAGAAGGAGACGTAGACGGAGTCCGCGAGCCCCGCGATCTCCGCCAGCGGCCGCCCGAAGTGGCTCGCGCACTCCCACAGCCGGGCGCCGTCGAAGTGGACGACCGCGTCCCGCTCCCGGGCCGCGTCGACCAGCTCCTCCAGCTCCTCCCAGGTCGGCAGCAGGAAGCCCGGGTCGCGCAGCGGCAGCTCCACCATCAGCGTGCCGAAGGGCTCCGCCAGGTCGGCGACCTCCCGCGCGGTCGGCTGCCGCGGCTCCCCCGTCGGGTGGACCGTCCGCAGCCCGGAGACCACCGGCAGCGCGCCGGCCTCCCAGCGCTCCGGATGGCTCATCGGGTGCAGCGCCACCACCGGGTTCCCGGTCCGCCCCGCCCAGCAGCGCAGCGCGACCTGCTGCGCCATCGTCCCCGTCGGGAAGAACGCCGCCTCCTCGGTCCCCAGCAGCTCCGCCACCCGGGTCTCCAGCTCGGCGACGATCCCGTCGCCGTACACGTCGGCGGGCTGCCCCAGGTCGTAGGGGGCCTCGGCCAGCGCGGCGAGCAGCTCCCCGGCCGTCGCGTCCCGGCCGCCCCCCGAGAGGGACCGGTCCGCCGCCCGCCCCGCCGCCACCAGCCGCTTCGTGCGTTCCTCGTCATCGGTCATGGGCCCGATCATGCCCCCGGTCGGCGCGGCCCCGCCACGGCCCCAGGGGCTAGCATGGCGGCGTATCGTCCGGTACCCCCCGCGGACTGGAACGGAAGGCATTCCCCGCGTGAACGCACCCCATCAGACGGAGTCCCGGGATCCGTCCGGCCGTCCCGCCCGGCTCACCGTCGGCGTCGTCGGAGCCGGCCGGGTCGGCCCCGCGCTGGCCCGCGCGCTCCAGCAGGCCGGGCACCGTCCCGTCGCCGTCTCCGGAGTCTCCGACGCCTCCCGGCGCCGCGCCGCCCGGATGCTGCCCGACGTACCGCTCGTGCCGCCCGCGCAGGTGCTGGAGCGGGCCGACCTGGTGCTGCTCACCGTCCCCGACGACGCCCTGCCCGCCCTGGTCGAGGGCCTCGCCGAGACCGGCGCCGTCCGCCCCGGACAGCTCCTCGTCCACACCTCCGGGCGCTACGGGACCTCCGTACTCGACCCCGCGCGCCGCGCCGGGGCGCTCCCGCTGGCCCTGCACCCCGCGATGACCTTCACCGGCACCGAGGTCGACGTGCAGCGCCTGGGCGGCTGCTCCTTCGGCGTGACCGCCCCCGAGGAACTGCGGCTGGCCGCGGAGGCCCTGGTCATCGAGATGGGCGGGGAGCCCGAGTGGATCGCGGAGGAGAGCCGTCCGCTCTACCACGCCGCCCTCGCCCTCGGCGCGAACCACCTGGTCACCCTGGTCGCCCAGTCGATGGAACTGCTCCGTACGGCCGGTGTCGAACACCCCGACCGGATGCTCGGCCCCCTCCTCGGCGCGGCCCTCGACAACGCCCTGCGCTCCGGCGACGCGGCGCTGACCGGCCCGGTCGCCCGCGGCGACGCCGGTACGGTCGCCGCGCACGTCTCCGAGCTGCGCAAGCACGCCCCCGCCACCGTCGCCGGGTACCTCGCCATGGCCCGGACCACCGCCGACCGCGCCCTCGCGGTCGGCCTGCTCAAGCCCGAACTGGCCGAGGACCTGCTCGGTGTCCTCGCCGACACCGCCGAAACGGAGGGTGGCGCGCGATGACCGGCCCGCTGCTGTTGCTGAACACCGCGGAAGAACTCCACAAGCTCCCGCGCACCGGCCGCCGCGCCGTCGTGATGACGATGGGCGCCCTCCACGAGGGCCACGCCACCCTCGTCCGCAGCGCCCGCGAACAGGCGGGCCCGGACGGGCAGGTCGTGGTCACCGTCTTCGTCAACCCCCTCCAGTTCGGGGCGAACGAGGACCTCGACCGCTACCCCCGCACCCTCGACGCCGACCTGCGGATCGCCGGGGAGGCGGGCGCCGACGCCGTGTTCGCCCCCGCGGTCGACGAGGTCTACCCCGGCGGCGACCCCCAGGTGCGGATCACCGCCGGCCCCATGGGCGGGCGCCTCGAAGGGGCCACCCGCCCCGGCCACTTCGACGGGATGCTCACCGTCGTCGCCAAGCTGCTCCACCTCACCCGCCCCGACCTGGCCCTCTTCGGCCAGAAGGACGCCCAGCAACTGGCCCTGATCCGGCGCATGGTGACCGACCTCAACTTCCCCGTGGACGTGGCCGGCGTGCCCACCGTCCGGGAGGAGGACGGGCTCGCCCTGTCCTCCCGCAACCGCTACCTCTCGGCCGCCGAACGCCGCACCGCCCTCGCCCTGTCCCGCGCCCTGTTCGCGGGCCGCGACCGGCTCGCCGCCCAGGCGGCGCTGCGCGCCCGCGCCGAGGCCGCCCCCGCCAGCGACGAGCGCGCCGCGGGCCTGGCCCGGCTCGGCGAGATCCGGGCCTCCGCGGACGCCCACGCCGTCTCCGCGGCAGGTTCGGGCCTGCCCGACGCCGTACGGGCCGCGGCCCGTCACGTCCTGGACGAGGCGGCCCGGCACGATCCGCCGCTGGCCCTGGACTACCTGGCCCTGGTGGACCCGCAGGACTTCACCGAGGTCGGCCCCGACTTCACCGGTCAGGCCGTACTGGCCGTCGCGGCGAAGGTCGGCGCGACCCGGCTGATCGACAACATCCCATTGGAGTTCGGAGCACACGCGTGAGCACCACAGGCACAGGCATCCCGGCGGACGGCACCGGCGGCACCGGCATACGGCTGCATGCCCCCGCCCCCGGCTGGGCGGTCGAGGCGGACGTCGTGGTCGTCGGCTCGGGCGTCGCGGGCCTGACGGCCGCGCTGCGCTGCGCCGCCGCGGGCCGCCGTACGGTCGTGGTCACCAAGGCGCGCCTGGACGACGGCTCCACCCGCTGGGCCCAGGGCGGCATCGCCGCCGCCCTCGGCGACGGCGACACCCCCGAGCAGCACCTGGACGACACCCTCGTCGCGGGCGCGGGCCTGTGCGACGAGGCCGCCGTACGGCTCCTGGTCACCGAGGGCCCCGACGCGGTGCGCCGGCTCATCGCGACCGGCGCCGTCTTCGACACCTCCGCCGACACCGGCGAGATAGAGCTGACCCGCGAGGGCGGCCACCACCGCCGGCGCATCGCGCACGCGGGCGGCGACGCCACCGGCGCCGAGATCTCCCGCGCCCTGGTCGAGGCCGTCCACGCGGCGGGCATCGAGACCGTGGAGAACGCCCTCGTCCTGGACCTCCTCCAGGACGCCGAGGGCCGCACCGCCGGCGTCACCCTGCACGTCATGGGCGAGGGCCAGCACGACGGCGTCGGCGCCGTCCACGCGCCCGCCGTGATCCTCGCGACCGGCGGCATGGGCCAGGTGTTCTCCGCCACCACCAACCCGTCGGTCTCCACCGGCGACGGCGTGGCCCTGGCACTGCGCGCCGGCGCCGAGGTGTCCGACCTCGAATTCGTCCAGTTCCACCCCACCGTCCTCTTCCTCGGGCCCGACGCCGAGGGCCAGCAGCCCCTGGTCTCGGAGGCGGTCCGCGGCGAGGGCGCCCACCTGGTCGACGCCGACGGGGTCCGCTTCATGGTGGGGCAGCACGAGCTCGCCGAGCTGGCCCCCCGCGACATCGTCGCCAAGGGCATCACGCGCCGCATGCTGGAGCAGGGCGCGCAGCACATGTACCTGGACGCCCGGCACTTCGGCGCCGAGATGTGGGAGCACCGCTTCCCGACGATCCTGGCCGCCTGCCGCGCCCACGGCATCGACCCGGTGACCGAGCCGATCCCGGTCGCGCCCGCCGCGCACTACGCCTCCGGCGGCGTACGCACCGACCTGTCCGGCCGCACCACCGTCCCCGGCCTGTACGCGTGCGGCGAGGTCGCCTGCACCGGCGTGCACGGGGCGAACCGGCTGGCCTCCAACTCCCTGCTGGAGGGCCTGGTCTTCGCCGAGCGGATCGCCGACGACATCCTGGACCGCGCCCCCGGCGGCGGCGGACCGGGCATCCCGGTCCCCGCGACCGGCCCGCTCCAGCCCGCCGAGGCGCGGTACGAGATCCAGCGCATCATGACGGAGGGCGCGGGCGTACTGCGCTCCGCCGAGTCCCTGAGCACGGCGGCCGCCGCGCTGGAGACCCTCTACACGACCGCCCTGGGCGAGCTGGAGGCCCACGGCAAGACCGCCGTCCCGGGCGTGGAGACCTGGGAGGCGACCAACCTGCTGTGCGTGGCCCGGGTCCTGGTCGCCGCCGCCCAGCGGCGCGCCGAGACCCGCGGCTGCCACTGGCGCGAGGACCACCCCGACCGGGACGACGCCCACTGGCGCCGTCACCTCGTCGTCCGGCTGTCGGCGACCGAGCGGCGGGCCCTGGTCGTCGTCCCCACCGACTCCGCGGACTTCCCGTCCGTGGACGTCCCCCTCACCCCCCAGAGCCTGGAGCAGTGACCGTGAGCACCCCCGAACTCCCCCTGATCGACCAGAACGAAGGCGGCTGCGGCGACGACTGCGGCTGCGGCGAGGGCGAGGAGACCGGCCTCGACCCGGCGCTGGCCCAGCTGCTGGTGGACGCGGGCCTGGACCCGATCGAGGTCGAGGACATCGCGCACATGGCGCTGTCCGAGGACCTGGACGGCGGGGTCGACGTCACCACCGTCGCCACCGTCCCCGAGGACGCCGAGGCCGTCGCGGACTTCGTGGCCCGCGAGGCCGGCGTCGTGGCCGGGCTGCGCATCGCCGAGGCCGTGCTCTCCGTGGTGTGCACCGAGGCCTTCGAGGTCGAGCGGCACGCCGAGGACGGCGACAAGGTCGAGGAGGGGCAGCTGCTGCTGTCCGTCCGCGCCCGCACCCGCGACCTGCTGACCGCCGAACGCAGCGCCCTGAACATCCTGTGCCGCCTCTCCGGCATCGCGACCGCCACCCGCCGCTGGGCCGACGTCCTGGAGGGCACGAAGGCGAGGGTCCGCGACACCCGCAAGACCACGCCGGGCCTGCGCTCCCTGGAGAAGTACGCGGTCCGCTGCGGCGGCGGCGTCAACCACCGCATGTCCCTGTCGGACGCGGCCCTGGTCAAGGACAACCACGTCGTCGCCGCGGGCGGCGTCGCCCAGGCGTTCAAGGCCGTCCGCGAGGCCTTCCCGGACGTTCCCGTCGAGGTCGAGGTCGACACCATGCACCAGGTCCGCGAGGTCGTGGACGCGGGCGCCGACCTGATCCTGCTCGACAACTTCACCGTCCCCGAGACCGAGGAGGCCGTCACCATCGTGGCCGGCCGCGCCGTCCTGGAGTCCTCGGGCCGCCTCACCCTGGACACCGCCCGCGCCTACGCCGAGACCGGCGTGGACTACCTGGCGGTCGGCGCCCTGACGCACTCCTCGCCGGTCCTCGACATCGGTCTCGACCTGCGCGAGGCGGTGTAAGCGGTGCTGCTCACCATCGACGTGGGCAACACCCACACGGTCCTGGGCCTGTTCGACGGTGACGAGATCGTCGAGCACTGGCGCGTCTCGACCGACCCGCGCAGGACGGCCGACGAGCTGGCCGTCCTGATGCAGGGCCTGATGGGAATGCACCCGATGCTCGGCAACGAGCTCGGCGACGGGATCCACGGCATCGCGATCTGCGCCACGGTGCCGTCGGTCCTGCACGAGCTGCGCGAGGTCACCCGCCGTTACTACGGCGACGTCCCGGCGGTGCTGGTCGAGCCCGGCGTCAAGACGGGCGTGCCGATCCTCATGGACAACCCGAAGGAGGTCGGCGCGGACCGCATCATCAACGCGGTGGCCGCCGTCGAGCTCTACGGGGGACCGGCGATCGTCGTCGACTTCGGCACGGCGACCACCTTCGACGCGGTCTCCGCGAAGGGCGAGTACGTCGGCGGGGTGATCTCCCCGGGCATCGAGATCTCGATGGAGGCGCTCGGCGTGCGCGGCGCCCAGCTCCGCAAGATCGAGCTGGCCCGTCCGCGCAACGTGATCGGCAAGTCCACGGTCGAGGCGATGCAGTCGGGCGTGGTCTACGGCTTCGCGGGCCAGGTCGACGGGATCGTCACCCGCATGGCCAAGGAGCTCGCCGGGCCCGCGGGAGACCCGGCGGACGTCCGGGTCATCGCCACCGGGGGACTGGCGCCGATCGTCCTCGGCGAGGCTGCGGTGATCGACGACCACGAGCCGTGGCTGACGCTGATCGGCCTGCGGCTGGTCTACGAGCGCAACGCGCCGAACTTCGAGTGACGGAGGCGGCCTCCGCCCGCGCGGGCGGAGGCACGCACCGTCAGGCCGAATCCTCAGCTTCAACCTGATCGGTTAGCTTGTCGGCGTCGGACGCACTCCCTCCGCAGGCGGCACCGCCGAGACGGCACAGGACGGCCCAAATGCCTCGTGTTTCACCGTACTTGCAGGTGGTCGACTCGCTCCGCGCCCGTATAGAAGCGGGCGAGTGGGCGATCGGCGACAAGCTCCCCTCCCGCGCCCGCTTCGCGGACGAATACGCCGTGGGGCAGAGCGTCACCCAGCGGGCGATGGAGCAGCTGATCATCGAGGGCTTCCTCGAAGGCCGGGCCGGTTCCGGCACCTACGTGCGCACCCCGCGCCGGCGCATGCGGATGCTGCGCACCCGCCGTCGCGTGCCCGGCGCCGGCAACACCTTCCGCTCCGAGGCCGCTGCCCACGGCATCGCCGCGTCCTGGGACTCCCGGACCGTCCCGCAGGCCCCGGCGCCCGAACGCATCGCCGCCCGCCTGGCCATCGAGCCGGGCGCCCCCTGCGTGATGACCCGCTACGAGTTCATGGCCGACGGCAGCCCCGCCGAACTCTCCGAGTCCTGGGAGCCGTTGGCGATCACCTCGGGCACCCCGGTCGTGCTGCCCGAGGAGGGCGAGATGCGCGGGGCCGGGGTCGTGGCGCGGATGCGGTCCATCGGCATCACCGTGGCCTCCGTGGTGGAGGTCCCGCGGCCCTCGCGGGCCGACCAGAACCAGGCGAACCTCCTCGGGATCAGCCTCGGTTCGCTGATCACCCAGATCGAGCGCACGTACATCGACGTGGACGGCCGCCCGGTGGAGACCGCCGACCTCGTCATCCCCGACTCCCGCTACGAGATCGCGTACGCCTTCCCCGTGGACTGAGATCCGGCCGTGTTTTCCGCGCGATTTTTCCCGGAAATGGCTGGAGCACGCCTCCGGCGGGGATAGCGTCGCGCTTGAGAGACCGCGGTCCACAAGGCCGCGACCCCGTTCACGGCGGAGGAGACACCATGACCGCTAACGCCCGTCCCGACTGGCGGAAGTCGTCCTACTGCGGCGAGGGAGACGCCTGCGTCTACGTGGCCGCCGCCCCCGGCACGCTCGTCCGGGTGGCCGACCGGGCCGACCCGGCGCACCTGGTGATGGCCACCACCCACGCCGCCTGGGCCGATTTCGTCCGCTCGGTGAAGCGGACCGGCTGAACGGGGCGGCGCGGCCCCCGCCGCGCCGCGATCCCGCACCATCAGGGGATTTTGTCCGATTAGCGCGTATCTTCGGCCCATGCCCACGCCCTACGGATCCCGCGGCGGCATGGCGTTCAGCGCCGCCGAGCTGCACGTGCTCAGGCGCCTCCTCGCCCACGCCCTCCAGCCCTCCACGGCCCCCCTGACGACCTCCGAGGTCCAGGACTGCCTGCGCCTCGCCGCGTCGGTGGACGAAGCGGTCCTGGAGGCGGGCCGGCTCAGAGCGTTCCTGCTCGACGATCTCGCCCGCTACCGGGACGCCCTGCCCGGCAGCCTCTCCGGCTACCTGGAGCTGCTCCAGGACGCCCTGGCAGCCGGGTACGAGCCGGGGCCCGACGACCTCGCCGCCCTGCGCGCCCTGCGGGCCAACCCGGTCGCCGCCGCCGTCCTGGAGCGCGCCCAGGGCGTCGCCGAGCGCTCCGTGCGCCGCAGGCTCCGCACCACCCCCGCGCCCCGCACCCGCCTGCTGGCCCTGGCCGGCGGCCGCGAGGAGGCCCGCGGTGCGGAACCCGGCCCGAAGCGGGAGCCGGAGCCGGAGCGGCCGGGCCCCGCCCCCTCGCCCGAGGAGCAGCCCCCGGGGCACGGGCACCCCGAGCGCCCGGCGCGGCCCGTCCCGACCCCGGGCGAGGTCTTCCCGCCGCGCCGCAAGCCCACCCCGCCCCCGGCGGCCGGCCGCGCCGTGGGGTAGCTACGCTGGGGGGCATGGACTACGTCTCCGCGCTCGTGCCCCCCATCGTGATGGCCACGTTCTTCATCCTGCTCGTGAAGACGATCGTGAAGAGCCAGGGCGGAGCCAACAAGGCCAAGGAGGACGCGGCGGTGGACGCCGTCCTCGCCCGCGCCGAGGCCACCCGCCAGACGCAGAAGTAACCACCGCGCCGACGACGCCGCCCGGGTGGACCCGCCCGGGTATTGGCCGCGCGTTGCCGCCCGAATAGTCGGGCAATTCATCCCAAGCCGCACTATCGTGCTGTTGTGCCTCGCCCCTTGGGAGAACTCGAAGACGCTGTGATGACGCGGGTGTGGCAGTGGAACCGCCCGGTCACCGTTCGGGAAGTCCTGGAGGACCTCCAGCAGGAACGGTCCATCGCGTACACCACGGTCATGACCGTTATGGACAATCTCCATCAGAAGGGCTGGGTCCGCCGGGAAGCCGAAGGCCGCGCCTATCGATATACGGCGGTCTCCACCCGCGCCGCCTACTCGGCTGCACTGATGAACGAAGCCTGGTCGACCAGCGACAGCCCCGCGGCCGCCCTCGTGGCCTTCTTCGGGATGATGTCCCAGGAACAGCGGGAAGCCCTCCGGGACGCCATCCGGATCGTCCAGCACGACGAAGCCGAGACCGCTCCCGCCCCCGAGACCGGCCCCGCCGGAGCCGAAGGGGACTCCGGCGCGCAGCCGACCGCCCCGGGGCGATAGCGTCCGGGTATGGGAGAGCTTTCCACCGCAGACGCGAAAACAGTGACCATCCGCCGCGCGCGCACCCGTGATGTTCCGGCGCTGCGCCGCCTGCTCGACCAGTACGTGCAGCAGCGGATCCTCCTCGACAAAGCCCCGGTGGTCCTTTACGAGGACATCCAGGAGTTCTGGGTCGCGGAACGCGACTCGGACGGCCAGGTCGTCGGCTGCGGGGCTCTCCACGTCATGTGGGAAGACCTCGCCGAAGTCCGCACTCTCGCGGTCGACCGGGACCTCTTGGGCGCCGGCGTCGGACATCGGGTGCTCGCCAAGTTGTTGGAGACCGCCCGCCTGCTCGGGGTCAGCCGGGTATTCTGCCTGACCTTCGAAGTGGACTTCTTCGCGAAGCACGGCTTCGTCGAGATCGGCGAGACCCCGGTGGAGACCGATGTCTACATGGAGCTCCTGCGTTCCTATGACGAGGGAGTCGCGGAGTTCCTCGGTCTCGAACGAGTGAAGCCGAACACCTTGGGCAACAGCCGGATGCTTCTGCACCTCTGATCGATCACGGCCGCTTTTCCGGGCGGCAGCGGGCCTGAGGCCTATGTCCGAATCGCGCACGTTTCCCGCCTTGTTGAGGCCCTGAACCTCTCGCCGGGGGTTTGTGTTTTCCAGGCAAAAGCGGTTTCCTTTCCGCGTACTGCATTTTCGATGAAAGGAAATCCGGTGGCACAGAAGGTTCAGGTCCTTCTTGTCGACGACCTCGACGGTGGCGAGGCGGACGAGACCGTGACGTTCGCTCTGGATGGCAAGACCTACGAGATCGACCTCACCACCGCCAACGCTGAAAAGCTCCGCGGGCTGCTCGACCCGTACACCAAGGGCGGCCGCCGCACCGGCGGACGCGTCTCCGCGGGCCGTGCCAAGGGTGGTCGCGCCGCCGCGTCGGCCGGCAATCCCGACACCGCCGAGATCCGCGCGTGGGCCAAGGAGAACGGCTACAACGTGAACGACCGCGGCCGTGTCCCCGCCGACATCCGCGAGGCCTACGAAAAGGCCAAGGGCTGAGGCGTACGCCTTCGCAGCCGTGCCCGGTGACATTCCGTCGCCGCCGCGGCCACCAGGCGTACGAGGTCGGGCCCGCAGGCCCGCTGTCCGGGACGGTGGCCCTGCCCCGGACCGGGCAGGGCAGGCAGTGACGCCTCGCACCCCAGCTCGGGGGGCCGCAGCCAGACGGCGGCCCCCTGAGGGCTTTCCACCCGGCTCCGCCCCGGCGGCGCGGGGGCGGTGATCCCGCCCCCCGCACCCAGGGCGGTGAGCTCCAGCGCCACCCCGCCCCACTCCAGCCAGTCGAGGAGCCCGTCCAGCTCGTCCGCGGCCCCCGGGGCCACCAGGAAGCCCATCCGGCCCCCGGCCAGCGCCACCGGGCCGGTGGCGACCGGCCGGCGCAGCAGGGCGGCACCGGCGTCGGCCGGCAGCTCCAGCACGTCGAACCGGATCCCGGTGACCAGCCGGCCGGGCGGCCCGCCGGTGACGGCCCAGCCGAGCACCCGCTCGTACCAGGAGCGGGCGTCATCCCCGGGCGGGACGCGGGGCTCGGGGACGGCGCTCACGGCGGTGGAGCGGGGGAAGGGCATGACCGGAGCAACTCCGCCCCGCGCCGCGGGGTTACGGAGTGCGGCGGACGCAATGCGGAGCGTAAAGATCCGCGGGGCGGAGTCCCACATTCGGGACACAAGCGTGTTCGCCCGTAGCGGAGGGAAGTGTGCCCGGGGGCATGGAGTGTCAGTCCTTACGGGTAAGACATTCCTAGTGGATCGGGGCGACACGCTGATTTGAGCGGCTCCCGTTCGCCATCGGCGTACACGTGTGACGGGTATCTGCCTGGCCTGCGGGAACATCGTCTCGCACCATCGGGTTGGAGCAGTAGTCGGCTCTTACAGCCGGTTTTCCTCACCGACGTGGGGGTGAGCCGTGGACGGATGTCGGCAGTTGGAATGAGCTGTCCCGTCCCGCGGGACTAGCATGCGGAAGGACAGGGCGGGGACCGACCCCGAACTGCCCGACCGCTCTGAGGAGCGATAAACGATGTTCGAGAGGTTCACCGACCGCGCGCGGCGGGTTGTCGTCCTGGCTCAGGAAGAAGCCCGGATGCTCAACCACAACTACATCGGCACCGAGCACATCCTCCTGGGCTTGATCCACGAGGGTGAGGGTGTCGCCGCTAAGGCCCTGGAGAGCCTCGGGATTTCGCTCGAGGCTGTTCGCCAGCAGGTTGAGGAGATCATCGGTCAGGGGCAGCAGGCCCCGTCCGGCCACATCCCCTTCACTCCGCGGGCGAAGAAGGTCCTGGAGCTTTCGCTCCGAGAGGCCCTCCAGCTCGGCCACAACTACATCGGCACCGAGCACATCCTGCTCGGCCTGATCCGCGAGGGCGAGGGCGTCGCCGCCCAGGTCCTCGTGAAGCTGGGCGCCGATCTCAACCGAGTCCGGCAGCAGGTCATCCAGCTGCTCTCCGGCTACACCGGTGGAGGCAAGGAGTCGGCCACGGCCGGCGGCCCGGCCGAGGGCACGCCCTCGACCTCGCTCGTCCTGGACCAGTTCGGCCGCAACCTCACCCAGGCGGCCCGCGAATCCAAGCTCGACCCGGTCATCGGGCGCGAGAAGGAGATCGAGCGGGTCATGCAGGTGCTGTCCCGCCGTACGAAGAACAACCCGGTCCTCATCGGCGAGCCCGGCGTCGGCAAGACCGCCGTCGTCGAGGGCCTGGCCCAGGCGATCGTCAAGGGCGAGGTGCCCGAGACCCTCAAGGACAAGCACCTCTACACCCTGGACCTGGGTGCCCTGGTCGCCGGTTCCCGCTACCGCGGTGACTTCGAGGAGCGCCTGAAGAAGGTCCTCAAGGAGATCCGCACCCGCGGCGACATCATCCTGTTCATCGACGAGCTCCACACCCTCGTGGGTGCGGGTGCCGCCGAGGGCGCGATCGACGCCGCGAGCATCCTGAAGCCCATGCTGGCCCGTGGTGAGCTCCAGACCATCGGTGCCACCACGCTGGACGAGTACCGCAAGCACCTTGAGAAGGACGCGGCCCTTGAGCGCCGCTTCCAGCCGATCCAGGTGGCGGAGCCTTCCCTCCCCCACACGATCGAGATCCTCAAGGGCCTGCGCGACCGCTACGAGGCCCACCACCGCGTCTCCATCACGGACGAGGCCCTCGTCCAGGCGGCGACGCTGGCCGACCGGTACATCTCGGACCGCTTCCTGCCGGACAAGGCGATCGACCTGATCGACGAGGCCGGCTCCCGGATGCGCATCCGCCGGATGACCGCGCCGCCGGACCTCCGCGAGTTCGACGAGAAGATCGCGGCCGTGCGCCGCGACAAGGAGTCGGCCATCGACTCCCAGGACTTCGAGAAGGCGGCTTCGCTCCGTGATTCGGAGAAGCAGCTGCTCGCCGCGAAGGCCAAGCGCGAGAAGGAATGGAAGGCCGGCGACATGGACGTCGTCGCCGAGGTCGACGGCGAGCTCATCGCCGAAGTCCTCGCGACCGCGACCGGCATTCCCGTCTTCAAGCTCACGGAGGAGGAGTCCTCCCGCCTCCTGCGCATGGAAGACGAGCTCCACAAGCGCGTCATCGGCCAGAAGGACGCCATCAGGGCGCTCTCCCAGGCCATCCGCCGCACCCGTGCGGGTCTGAAGGACCCGAAGCGTCCCGGTGGCTCGTTCATCTTCGCCGGTCCGTCCGGTGTCGGTAAGACCGAGCTGTCCAAGACGCTCGCCGAATTCCTCTTCGGCGACGAGGACGCGCTGATCTCCCTCGACATGTCGGAGTTCAGCGAGAAGCACACGGTTTCCCGCCTCTTCGGTTCGCCTCCCGGCTACGTGGGCTACGAAGAGGGCGGCCAGCTGACCGAGAAGGTCCGCCGGAAGCCGTTCTCCGTCGTCCTCTTCGACGAGGTCGAGAAGGCGCACCCGGATATCTTCAATTCCCTTCTCCAGATCCTGGAGGACGGTCGCCTGACCGACTCCCAGGGCCGGGTCGTGGACTTCAAGAACACGGTCATCATCATGACGACCAACCTGGGTACGCGGGACATCTCCAAGGGCTTCAACCTGGGCTTCGCCGCCCAGGGCGACGTCAAGACCGGTTACGACCGGATGAAGGCGAAGGTCAACGAAGAGCTCAAGCAGCACTTCCGGCCCGAGTTCCTGAACCGCGTCGACGACACGGTCGTCTTCCACCAGCTCAGCCAGGAAGACATCATCCAGATCGTCGACCTGATGATCGCCAAGGTGGACGAGCGCCTGAAGGACCGCGACATGGGCATCGAGCTCAGCGGTGAGGCGAAGCTGCTCCTGGCCAAGCGCGGCTACGACCCGATCATGGGTGCGCGTCCGCTGCGCCGGACCATCCAGCGCGAGATCGAGGACCTGCTGTCGGAGAAGATCCTCTTCGGCGAGCTGCGTCCCGGTCACATCGTGGTCGTCGGCGTGGAGGGTGAGGGCGAGGAAGCCAAGTTCACCTTCCGCGGCGAGGAGAAGTCGGCCCTGCCCGACCTCCCCCCGATCGAGGCCACGGGCTCCGGCCCGGACCTGTCCAAGGGCGCGTAGCGCCCGGCGGTAGGCAGTAGTACGCAAGGGGCGCCCCCGGGACCACCTCCCGGGGGCGCCCCTTTGCCGTCCCTGTCCCGACCGCGCCCGCGGGCCCGCCCGCCCAGGCCCCTGCGGGCGTTGCCGGGCCTGCCGCCCGTGAGGGGGGACGGGGCTGCCGGGCCGGTGCGGCGCGCTGCCCGGGCCCCCGCCGGACCCACGGGGGCGCTGCCGGGCCGTGCGGGGCCCGTGGCGGGCTGCCGGAGCGTGCGCGGGGCCCCGTGGGGCCGCCGGGCGGCGCGAGGGCTCGCGGGGCTCTCAGGGGCCGTACCGCGTCGCGGCCGGGGCCGCGGGCCCGGGCTCCGGGGGCCGGCCCCGGGGGATGCCGTGCGGGGGGCGCGGTCCGACGGGGGGCCGGGGACGCCCGAGAGGGCGGTGACGCAGGCCACTTGGGGGTTCCGGCGGCGGTGACAAGCCGCACAGGGCAAATCGGACCTACTAGAACGACTCGTAGATTTCGCCGCCCGTTTTGTCCCCACTCCGTCCCAGCAGGGAGCCCGTCAACAGGGCGGACAGCCCGGCCTTCGCTACGAGCCCGGGTAGTAAAAGCGGTGTTTGGGGAAGCCGGGAGGCCCGGGTTACCAAGGTTGAGCAAGCCCGGCAGCCACGGCCCACGGTCGCAGCGCCGGGTCCTTTCTTGCCCGATACACGCCCTGTCCCCGGCCCCGGAGGTCTCCACATGTCCGCGAAGCGCGTCAGCACCCGTCGTACCCGTATCGCCCTCGCCGCCACCGGTCTCGGTGCGGCCCTGGCCATCGGGGCCGGCACGACCGCCGCCTTCGCAGCACAGGCCCCCGCCGCCCTCCCCGCCGTCGCCGAGCAGATCTCCGTCCAGGCGCAGGCGCAGGCCCAGGCCGCCGCCGCGAAGGGCCTGTGGGACAAGCCCGTGAAGAGCTACACGCTCTCCGCGACCTTCGGCAAGGGCGGCACCATGTGGTCGCACAAGCACTCCGGCCAGGACTTCGCCGTCCCCGTCGGCACCCCGGTCAAGGCCGCGGCCACCGGCACCGTCGTGAAGGCCGGCCCGAACGGCGGCGGCGACGGCCCCGCGTACGGCAACGCCATCGTGATCAAGCACGCGAACAACACGTACTCGCAGTACGCGCACCTCTCGAAGATCCAGGTCAAGGTCGGCCAGAAGGTCTCCGTGCACCAGCAGATCGCGCTGTCCGGCAACACCGGCAACTCCAGCGGCCCGCACCTGCACTTCGAGATCCGCACCACCCCGAACTACGGCTCGGCCGTCAACCCGGTCGCCTTCCTGCGCACCGTCGGCGTCAGCGTCTGAGACGCGGACGCCCCCGGGCCCCGCGGATGCGCCGCGGGCCCCGGCGGGATCAGATCAGCCACGAATGCGTCGGCCGGGTCTTCTTGTCGAGCTTGTTGTTCTTCAGGCCCGTGATCTGTTCCTGCCCCAGCGCCCGGTCGAAGATCCGGATGTGGTCCAGCGGGCCGTCCCACGCGGCGCTCCAGATCCCGTGGTGGCGGGCCCGGCCCAGCTGCAGCGGGCCGGGACCGGCCCAGATGCCGGACACCTGGGCCTGACCGGCCTGCTTGTCGTCGACCCAGAGCGCGATGGTCTTCTTCTCCGCGTCGTAGGTCCCCGTCAGCAGGGCCCAGTTCCGCGTCGTGTCGACGTTGTCCACGACCACCTGCTGGGCCGTCGCCGCCTGGCCCTTGTCCCCGGTCTGCACCCGGAACACCCAGGCCTTCTTGCCGTTGACGACCTCGAAGCCCAGCTCGAACGAGTACGAGTCCCCGTCGCCCTGGCTCACCGCCATCCGCGAACCGGTCTCGGCCACGTTGTAGGCGCGCGTGGAGACGGTGAAGCTCTTCGAGACGTCCACGGCCGCCTCCGCGCCCTGCGCGTACGAGTCCGCCGTCCCCTTGAACCTGACCTCGGTCCGCTTGGCCAGCTCGCCCAGCGAGGCGCCCGGGCCGAGGGCGATGCCCATCTTGCCGCTGCGGTCGCGCAGCAGGTTCGGCTCGCCCGGCACGGTCGGGGAGTCGTCCTCCGGGGTCTTGGGGTCGCCGGACTCCGCCGGGCCCGAGGCGCTGGGGGAGCCGGAGGAGGCCGTCACGGGCTCCTTGCCCGGGTCGTCCGAGCCGTTCAGCACGAAGAAGGCCGCGCCGCCGGCCACCAGGGCGACCACCAGGGCCCCGATGCCGATGGTCAGCAGCCTGCGCTTGCGCTGCTGCGCCTCCGTACGGTCGGCCATCGCCTGCCAGTCCGGCTGCGGGGCGGCGCTGAAGGCCTCCGGCGCGGACGGCAGCGGTTCCGCGCCGAGCGGGGGCTGCGCCTGCGGCGGGCCGAAACCGCCCTGGCCGCCGGCCGGCGCCGGCTCGGGCTGGTAGGGGTTCGAGGCGGGGTCGGGGGCGGGCTGTCCGGGCTGGGGATAGCCGTACCCGCCGGGTATCCGGCCCGGCGGGTATCCGTAGCCGCCGCCGCTCCCTGGAGCGGGGTCGGGCTGGGGGCCGTGCGGGCGATCCGTACCGTCAGTCATGGCACGGATGCTAAAACATCGCGGTGCGCGGGCGAACGGCCGCGTCAGCCCGGGAGCTGGATGATCGGGAAGCTCCCCGTCGCCGTCGGGGCGTGCTCCGGCAGCCACAGCACCGCCACCGCCCCCGCCGAGCCCTCTCCCGGACCCGGGCCCGCCACGTTGCGGAACGTCAGCCGGGCCCCCAGCACCCGGGCCTGGCCCTCGGCGATGGTCAGCCCCAGCCCGTGCCCGACGCCCGCCCGGTCCGTCGACCCGGTCCGGAAGCGGCTCGGCCCCTCCAGCAGCAGCGCCTCGGGGAAACCGGGCCCGTGGTCCCGCACGCGCACGACCCGGCCCTCGATGTCGACCTGGATCGGCGGCCGTCCGTAGCGGGCGGCATTGGCCAGCAGGTTCCCGAGGATCCGTTCCAGACGGCGCGGGTCGGTGCTGACGATCTCGTCCGCGACGACCCGTACCGAGGCCTCCGGCATCAGCGTGGACACCCGCCGGCTGACGAACTCGCCCAGCGCCACGTCCTGGAGCTCGGCCCGCTCGGACGCGCTGTCCAGCCGGGCCACCTCCAGCACGTCCTCGACCAGGGCCCGCATCGCCCGCGCCCGGTCCAGCACCAGCTCCGTCGGGCGGCCCGGAGGCAGCAGCTCCGCGGCCGTGAGCAGGCCCGTCACCGGGGTCCGCAGCTCGTGCGCGATGTCCGCGGTCACCCGCCGCTCGGCCTCCAGCCGCTGCTGGAGGGCGTCCGCCATGGCGTCCACGGCCCGCGCGAGGTCGTCCGTCTCGTCCCGTACGACACCGCCCACCGCGTCCCGCACCCGTACGTCCGGATCCCCGTGCGCCACCCGCTGCGCGGCGGCCGCGGCCTTGCGCAGCCGGCTGGAGATCTGGCCGCCGATCAGCACGCCGAGGGCCGAGCCGCCGATCACCACGGCGAGGGAGCCGACGACCAGGGCCCGGTCCAGGTCGCGCACCATGTTGGCGCTCTCCTGGAACGGGTGGTTCAGGGAGAGCACCTGCCCGTTGCCGAGCGGTACGGCCGCCCACACCCTGGGTGCCTTGCGGGACTCCTGGACGTAGGTGCCGCGCCGCCCCGACCGGGCCTTCTCGCGCAGTTCCGCCGGCAGATCGGGGTCGTTGAGCTTCGCGCCCCAGATGGGCTTGCGGCCGGCCTCGGCGGTGCGGGCGATGAACTGCACCCGCTCCAGCTCGGCCTCGCGGGCGCTCTCCAGCATCGACACGCGGGCAGCACTGTGCACCACCAGGCTGAGCGCCAGCGCGGTGAGCGCGCCGACGGCGGCGATGGCGAGCGTGATCTTCCAGCGGATCCCCGTGCGCAGGGTGAAGCGCCTCATGCGGTCGCGGTCCTCATGGTCCTCATGCGGTCGCGTCCCTCATGACCCTCGTGTTCCTCATGCCTTGAGCTTGTATCCGAAGCCCCGGACCGTCTCGATCCGGTCCTGCCCGATCTTGGTGCGCAGCCGCTGGACGTGGACGTCCACGACGCGGGTGTCACCGCCCCAGTCGTAGTCCCAGACCCGCTCCAGGAGCCGGTCGCGCGACAGGACGGTACCGGGCGCGGAGGAGAACTCCAGCAGCAGCCGCATCTCGGTCGGCGTCAGCGCCACGGAGGCGCCCGCCTTGCGGACCTCCATGCCCTCGGTGTCGACCTCCAGGTCGCCGAAGGACAGCACCCCGCGCTCCCCGGAGCCGTCCGCCTCGGAGCCGTTGGAGGCGCCGTTCCGCGGGCCGCCCGCATGGCCGAAGCGGCGCAGCACGGCGCGGATCCGGGCGACGAGGACGGAGCCGTCGAAGGGCTTGGTGACGTAGTCGTCCGCGCCCGCCTCCAGGCCCAGGACCACGTCGATGGAGTCGGCGCGGGCCGACAGCATGATCACGGGGACGGTGGACTCGTCGCGGATGCGGCGGCACAGGCTCACGCCGTCCATCCCCGGCACCATCACGTCGAGGAGCGCGATGTCCGGGCGGTCGGCACGGAAGGACTCCAGCCCGGACAGGCCGTCGGGCATGGCGGTGACGACGAAGCCGTCCCGCTCCAGTGCCAGCGTCGTGGCCTCGCGGATGACGTCGTCGTCCTCCACGAACAGCACATGGGTCTCGGCCATGCCCACCCTCACCTCGTCAGCTCTTCGGCGATACGGCCGGGGCGGGCGGGCTCCCGCCGTCGACCACATTGCTGTAATCCGTGTGCACCCGGTCCTGTTCGGTGAACCGTTCCCCGTTCCAGCGGTACGTGATCACGTCCTCGCCCGACGGATAGGCGAGCGCGTCGTTCTTCCCGTAGACCGGCTTGTTGAGCACCAGCTCGCCGCGGTCGATCTCCGCGTAGACGGGCGGCTGCTCGTCCGAGAAGACATTCTCGTACTTCCCTCCGTCGGCCCGGTACACGTACGAGCCGCGGCCCACCGCGTCCGCGCAGGACAGCACGTTGACGACGATGTCGACGACGGTGTTCCCGGTGACCTTCCCGTAGCTGACGTCGATCGGGTACTCCTTGCCCGTGCAGGGCTTGAGGTCCCGCTTGACCGCGGCGCTCACCTTCGGGTCCGCCTTGAGCAGGGCCACCGGGTCGACCCGCTTGGACGTGCCGGTGGACGCGGCGGGGGAGTGGTCCGGGGCGGCCGGTTCGCTGGCCCCGTCGCCGGTGGGCTGGTTGCTCCTGGACACGGTCTCGGTGTGGGCCGGACCGCCGTCCTTCAGGCCCGTACCGCCGGTGGAGCAGCCGGCCGCGAACAGCACTGTGCCGACGAGGACGACCGTCCCCGCCGACATCAGTACCAGAGAGCCTCTGCCGCTCAGGTCTTGGCCCGTCAGGCCGCGCACCGCTCCCGCCCCTCGTCACGGATGGTGTGGTCACCGCGTTCGAGCGCACGCATGTCCAGGTCCCGGCTCTCCAGCTCCTGACGGAGCCGGGCCAGTGCGCGGTGCAGGGTGCTCTTCACGGTTCCCGCCGACATACCGAGCGCCGCGGCCGTTTCCTCGGTGCTCATCTGTTCCCAGTGTCGCAGCACCACCACACTGCGCTGCTTGGGCGCGAGCACCTTGAGGATGTCCATCAGCAGGGCGCGGTCGGCGCGCTGGTCGGAGCCGTCCTCGACGGAGGCGTCCGGGAGCTGCTCGGTGGGGACCTCGTCGAGCTTGCGGGCCCGCCACCACTCGGTACGGGTGTTGATCATGACGCGGCGGAGGTAGGCGTCGGCCAGCGACTTGTCGGCGATGCCCTCCCAGCGGCCGTAGGTGCGCACGAGGGCGGTCTGCAGGAGGTCCTGGGCGTCCGTGGGGTCCGGGACCAGGCGCCGGGCACTGCGCAGCAGGGCGTCCTGCCGGGTGCGGACGTACTCCTCGAATTCGAGTACCTCGCCGTGCGCCATCTCAGACCGCCTCCGTTCCGACCAACCGCTCATGCGCTGGCTTGTGGATCCGAAGTTACGGAGGGGTTGTCACGGCACTGTGCGGGTCAGCCTTCGGTGGGCGCACGGACACCCGTAGGTTGTGTAACAGTGCTCGTGAGCTGGGGTTTCGCGGCCCGAAGCGGAATCTTCGAGTCAACTTCGAGCCGCGCTCCGGGCCGCCGCCGGGGGCGTGCGGATATCGTCGTCAGCCCTGCGGCAACCGGTACATGCCGTGGGCCAGCGGCTCCACCAGCCCGTCGGAGACCAGCCCGTCCAGGGCGCGCGCCCGCTGCACCGGCTCGTTCCAGACGGTGTCGAGCACCGACTGCGGAACCGCACCGACCGCCTCGCGCAGCACGGCCAGCAGCTTCCCGCGCACCTGCCGGTCCGTTCCGGCGTACGTCTGCCCGCGCCGCGGCGGTCCCTCGTACGCGGGCTTCCCGGCCAGCCGCCACGCGCACAGGCCGGCCACCGGGCAGCGTGCGCAGTCCGGGCTCTTGGCGGTGCACACCAGCGCGCCCAGCTCCATCGACGCCGCGGCCCAGCGGGCCGCCGTGGCCTCGTCGTCCGGCAGCAGTTCCCGCGCCAGGCGCCGCTCGGCGGCCGTCGTGGCGTTCGGCGGGTACTCGACCCCGCTCGACGCACGGGCGAAGACCCGGCGCACGTTGGTGTCCAGCACCGCGTGCCGCTGCCCGTACGCGAAGGAGGCCACGGCGGCGGCCGTGTACTCGCCGATCCCCGGCAGCGACAGCAGCTGGGCGTGGTCGCTCGGTACGTCGCCGCCGTGGCGTTCCGTTATCGCGACGGCCGCGCCGTGCAGGCGCAGCGCCCGGCGCGGGTAGCCGAGCCGCCCCCAGGCCCGTACGGCCTCGCCCGGCGCCTCGGCGGCCAGGTCGGCGGGCCGGGGCCACCGGGCGAGCCACTGCTCGTAGACCGGCAGGACCCGGCTGACGGGGGTCTGCTGCAGCATGAACTCGCTGACCATGACCCCCCAGGGGCCGGCCTCGGGGCGGCGCCAGGGCAGGTCGCGGGCGTGCTCGTCGAACCACGCGATGACGGGGGAGTGCAGCGCGTGGGCGGGCGCGGGTGCGGCGGGGGATACGGGGGATACGGGGGAGGAGGCAGATGCAGTCATGGCAGACGGCATCCTGGCACGTTTCGGTGCTATCCCGCCCGGCCCGGACCGGTGAACCAGACAGCCACGGGGGTGCCGCTCGTGCGGACGGCGGCCGTCACCCGGGCCAGCGGGCCCGTGAACGCCAGCACGGCGAGGGTGCCCAGCGAGGCCCCCAGCAGCAGGCCCATCGCCACGTCGTGCGGGTAGTGCACCCCGACGAAGACCCGGGAGAAGGCCATCAGCAGCGCGACGGGCACGGTCAGCAGGGCGAGGCGGGGCACGGCGAGCGCGAGGGCGAGGGCGGCCGCGCCCGCGATGGCGGAGTGGTTGCTGGGGAAGGACCAGTCGCCGTACGGCGGGCAGGGGACCAGCGAGGCGGCCGCCCCGGCCACCGCCCGGCAGGGCCGCTCCTCGTTCACGGTGGACTTCACCAGCTCGGAGGCGACGTAGACGAGAGCGGTGGCGAGCGGGGCGAGGACGGCGCGCGCCACCGCCCGGGGATCACCGTGCCCGCGCGCACGCCACCAGACGGCTATGAAGAGGAGACCGAAGAGCAACAGTCCGAATTCGGTCCAGACTTCGAACGCCGACCGCACCCAGGAGGGCGTGGAGTGGGCGAAGTCGGTGATGTCGCGGTAGAGGGCAGAGCTGTCCATGGTCACCGACCGTACTCAAACGCCCGTTCCGGTTGCGTCAGCATCTTGGCTGGTTCCGGGCGGTCCCGTGTACGCCCGCAGGATGATCATCGGCAAAACCTGCCGGATGTGCGGCATGGGGGACGCTGATCGCGGCGCGAGTTCTCGTAAGGTTCGGTCCGTGGGATCTCTGCGCAATCCGGTCGGGCCGCTCCCCTCCTCCATTTACTGGCGACGGAGGGCTGTGCTGGCGTCCGTCGCGGCGCTCTTGGCGCTGCTCGCCGTATGGACCGTCAGTTCCGGCGGGGGTACGTCGAGTACGAACGGCAAGGGCGGCGGCGACGGCTCCGGACCCGTGCGCACGATCACCCCGGGCCCCTCGGGCTCCGGGCCGGCGATCAGTCAGGCGCCGGGCGGCCGGGGCGACTCGGGCGCGGCCTCGGGTTCGGCCTCGGGCGGCGGCGGCAAGAACGGTGAGCCCGGCGGCGGTTCGGGCTCCGGCCCGGGCTCCGGTTCCGCTTCGGGCTCCGGCGGCTCCGGCTCCGCGGCCGGCGGCTCCCCGGCGCAGGTCCCGGCGGACTCCCCGCTGCCGACGTGCCCGGCGAGCGCGCTGCAGTGGGAGGTCAAGAGCGTGAAGAACGAGTACGAGACGAACGAGAAGCCGCGTCTCGAACTCCTCGTCCGCAACATCTCCGGCAGCACCTGCAAGTTCGGCCTCGGTCCCCGGCAGGCCGTCGTGACGATCTTCCAGACGCAGGGCGCCAAGGCCGTCTGGTCCTCCGCGGACTGCCCCGCGAACGCGGCGAACGCGTTCTTCCGGCTGCCGGCGCAGGGCGAGACGAAGCAGGCGGTGGAGTGGGACCGCAAGCCGAGCGCGCCGGACCAGTGCCAGACGCCTCCGGCGGGCAACCCGGCGCCCGACACCTACGTGGTCGAGGTCAAGTCCCCGGGCCTCCCGGTGGCCCGCACCTCCTTCGTCCTGAAGCAGGACTGAGGCCTTCTCGACGCGGCGGCGGGGCTGGAAGATCCAGCCCCGCCGCCGTTCGAGGCGCGGGGGTCCGGGGGCGGAGCCCCCGGGGGTGGTTCAGACGTAGCGTTCCAGGATGGAGGACTCCGCCAGGCGGGAGAGGCCCTCGCGGACGCTGCGGGCGCGGGCCTCGCCGACGCCGTCCACCGTCTGGAGGTCGTCCACCGAGGCCGCCAGCAGCTTCTGCAGACCGCCGAAGTGCTCGACCAGCCGCTCGATGATCGCCCCCGGCAGCCTCGGCACCTTCGCCAGCAGCCGGTACCCGCGCGGCGACACCGCCGAGTCGAGGGTCTCCGGCGAGCCCGTGTACCCCAGGGCCTTCGCCACGATCGCCAGTTCCAGCAGCTCCGGATGGGTCAGCGCGTCCAGCGCCGGAAGCGCCTCCTCGACCGTGCGGGAACGCTTCGCCGTCGGCTCCGGAACGTAGTCCCGGATCACCAGCTCCCGCTCCTGCTCGATGCCGACCGTCAGTTCGTCCAGCTGGAGCGACAGCAGTCGCCCGTCCGTGCCCAGTTCGACCACGTACTCGGCGATTTCCGTCGCGATCCGGCGGACCATTTCCAGCCGCTGGGCGACCGCCGTCACGTCGCGGACGGTGACCAGGTCCTCGATCTCCAGCGCCGACAGCGTCCCCGCGACCTCGTCGAGCCGCAGCTTGTACCGCTCCAGGGTGGCCAGCGCCTGGTTCGCCCGGGACAGGATCGCCCCGGACTCCTCCAGGACCCGCCGCTCCCCGTCCACGTAGAGGGCGATCAGCCGCATCGACTGGGACACGGAGACCACCGGGAAGCCGCACTGCTTCGAGACGCGGTCCGCGGTGCGGTGCCGGGTGCCGGTCTCCTCCGTCGGGATCGACGCGTCGGGCACCAGCTGCACGCCGGCCCGCAGGATCTTGGTGATGTCCTTGTCGAGGATGAGCGCGCCGTCGAGCTTGCACAGCTCGCGCAACCGGGTCGCGGTGAACTCCACGTCCAGGACGAAGCCGCCCGTGCACATCGCCTCGACGTTCTTGTCCATGCCGAGGACGATGAGCCCGCCCGTGTTGCCGCGGACGATCCGCTCCAGGCCGTCCCGCAGGGGCTGACCAGGCGCGACGGCGCTCAGCGAGGCGCGCATCAGGGCGTCGTGCTTGGAGCTCGCGCCGGACTTCCCGGGTGCTGATGCCCCGTCCTTGGCTGCCACTGCACTCCTCCGGTCGCGGGTTGCGCCGCCTGCGTACAGCCGGGCGGACCAGCACAAAGTCTACCGGCGCGGGCTGTGCGCCCGCCGTGCCTTGGCGCGCATCGCCGCGACGGGGGTCCCTGCGGAGGCCCGCGGAGCCGCCCTGACCTGCCCCGGGACGGCCCGCGGGAGGTCCGGGACGGCCCGCCTGCGGAGGCTCTTATTCCGCTGCGGCGCGCTCCTTCGCCGGGGTACGGGAGCGGCCGCGCGGCAGGACCCGCAGCGCGTCGCCCACGTCCGCGACCTCCGTCACCTTCATCCCCGCCGGAACCTTCCCCGGATCCGACGGCACCAACGCGTGCGTGAAGCCCAGCCGGTGGGCCTCGGCCAGCCGCCGCTGCACACCCGTCACCCGCCGCACCTCCCCGGCGAGCCCGACCTCCCCGATGGCGACGAGGTTCTTCGGCAGCGGCACGTCACTGGCGGCCGAGGCCAGCGCGAGCGCGATCGCGAGGTCGGCGGCCGGTTCGGTGAGCTTCACGCCGCCCACGGTCGCGCTGTAGATGTCCCGCTTGCCGAGCGCGGTGATCCGCCCGCGCTGCTCCAGCACCGCCAGCATCATCGAGACGCGCGAGGTCTCCAGCCCGGAGGTGGTGCGGCGCGGGGAGGGGATCTGCGAGTCGACGGTGAGCGCCTGCACCTCGGCGACCAGCGGCCGCTTGCCCTCCAGGGTCACGGTCAGGCAGGTGCCCGGCACCGCCTCGGCCCGCCGGGTCAGGAACAGCCCGCTGGGGTCGGCGAGCCCGGTGATGCCCTCGTCGTGGAGCTCGAAGCAGCCGACCTCGTCGGTGGCGCCGTAGCGGTTCTTCACCCCGCGCACCAGGCGCAGCCGCGCGTGCCGGTCGCCCTCGAAGCTGAGCACCACGTCCACCAGGTGCTCCAGCAGACGGGGACCGGCGATCGCCCCGTCCTTGGTGACGTGACCGACCAGGAGCGTGGCCATGCCCCGCTCCTTCGACGCGCGGATCAGCGCGCCGGCCACCTCCCGGACCTGGGCCATGCCGCCGGGCGCGCCGTCGATCTCGGGGGAGGCGATGGTCTGTACGGAGTCCAGGACCAGCAGGGAGGGCTTCACCGCGTCGAGGTGGCCCAGTACGGCGGACAGGTCGGTCTCGGCGGCGAGGTAGAGGTGGTCGTTGAGGGCGTTGATCCGGTCGGCGCGCAGCCGGACCTGGCTCGCGGACTCCTCGCCGGTGACGTAGAGGGTGCGGTGGTCGCCGGTGGCGGCCTTCGCCGCGACGTCGAGCAGCAGGGTCGACTTGCCGACGCCGGGCTCGCCGGCGAGGAGGACGACGGCGCCCGGGACCAGCCCGCCGCCCAGGACGCGGTCCAGTTCGTCGACGCCGGTGCTGCGCGCGGTCGCGGTGCGGCCGTCGACCTGGGCGATGGGCAGCGCGGGCGCGGAGACGCGGCCGGCGGCGGTGGTCCGTACGGCGGGCGCCCCGCCCATCTCCTCGACGGTGCCCCACGCCTGGCATTCGGGGCAGCGGCCGAGCCATTTCGCGGTCGTCCAGCCGCACTCGGAGCAACGGTAGGACGGACGGTCCTTGGCGGACGAGCGGGAGGTACGGGCAGCAGCCATGCGGCCCACGGTAACGGCACCCACCGACAGCCCCGGCCGCACGGGCGTCAGGGACGCTGTCAGCGGGGTACCGATCTGTTCACCCGTAAGGGCTAAAACTGCTGAAGGCTTCCGGGGCGTCACCGGCGCGCCGCCTACGGTCGCCGAGTGACCAGCAGCAACCAGGGAGACCCCGCGTCGCGCACCGGCGCACACCGGGCGCACGGGCGCACGCCCTCGGCTGACCCGGCGGACCGGGCCGCCTCGGCGCGCCCCGCGGCCCCCGCCCGTCCGGCGGCCCCGGACGAACGGCCCCCGCCCTCCCGGCACGAGCCCTACCTGGACGGACTGTTCACCTACTGCCTCTCCGTCCTTTGCGACCACGACACCGCCACCGAGGTGCTCGGTGACGTCCTCGCCGTCGCCGAACGCCACCCCGGCCGGTGCCCCGACGAGGGCGGCCGCCGCGCCTGGCTGTACGCCCTCGCCCGCTGGGGCTGCCTGAGCCGGCTGGCGGAGCGGCGCAGCGCACGCCCGGGGGCGCATTCCGCTCGGCGTACGCCGGAGCACACGGACGCCGGGCATGCTCCCGAAGAGCGCCCGGGGCCCGACGTCAGCGCCCACCGCCGTACCGAGCTGGCCCGCCTCGCCTGGCCCGAGGCCGCGGGCACCACCCCCGAGCAGCGCGAGGCCCTCGAACTCGCCGTCCGCCACCGCCTCGGCGTCGGAGAGCTCGCGGCCGTCCTCGGCACCCCGGCCGCCGCCGCGCGGGAGCTGCTGTCCGGCGCCGCCTGCGAGGTGGAGCGCACCCGCGCCGCCCTCGCCGTCGTGGAGACCGGCAACTGCCCGGCCGTGGCCCGCCTCACCGGCGACCGGGGCGACGGCGTCCCCGGCGACGTCCTGCTCTCCAGCACCCTGCGCGCCGAGCTCGTCCGCCACGTCGACGACTGCCCGCGTTGCCGCCGCGCCGCCGAACGCGTCGGCGCCGGCGCGCCCTGGCCCGGCACCGGCGGTGTCCACGCCGCGCTCCCGCTGGTCCCGGCCCCCCGCCCCGCCCTGCACGCCGCGATGCTCCGCTCGGGCCGGCGCCGGGGCGGGCGCCCCGGACCGCGCTTCGACCGGACCGGTTTCCCCATGGACCCCAAGGACCGCGCCGCCCGCCGCGACCGGCTCCGGGCGCGGGCCGTAACCACCACCGTGGTCGCCACCGTCGTCGCCGCTCCCGTACTCGCGCTGTGGGCCGCCTACCGGGGCGCCCCGGCCACCGGCGAACCCGTCGGCGGCGACGGCACCCGCATCTCCGCCAGCGAATCGCAGATCCCGCCCCCGTACGCGGCCGAGGGGCGCCCCCTGACCGCCTACGAGAACACCGGCAACACCGCGCGCACCACCGGCGAGCCCGGCTTCGCGCCCGGCGCCGCGGGCCCCGACGTCTCCGTGGAGGTGATCAGCAGCGGCGCGCCCGCCACCCCCGGAGCGGACGCCCCGGGCGCCCCCGGCCGGCTCACGGTCGCCGCCACCACCCGCGGCTCCACCACCCTGCTCACCCTCACGGCCTTCGGCGGCGGCCCCGTCGACTGGCGGCTCTGGTCGGACGCGCCCTGGCTGCGCGCGAGCCGTACGGCGGGCACCCTGGCCCCCGGAGAATCGGTCACTCTGCGGATCACCGTGGACGCCGGGGCCCAGCCCGTCGGCGCCTGGAGCGCCCGCGTCGGGGTGGACCCGGCCGGCGCGGTGATCTCCGTCCAGGGCCGGGGCCGCCCGGCCCCCACCCCGGACCCGCCGGACCCCGTACCGACCCCGACCCCGACCCCGACGCCCACTCCCACGCCGACCCCGACCCCCACGCCGACTCCCACGCCTACCCCGACGCCCACGCCTACGGACCCCCCGGCCCCGGAACCGTCCTCAGGAGGAACGGTTTCCCCCGGACCGGCCCCCACCGGGTCCTGACCCCCTCAGGCGCGGTCCGCCGGGGGCACCGGATCCGCGGGGTGCGGCGCCATCGGCAGCAGCGAGGCCAGCCGCGCCTCGCACAGCTTCACCAGCTCCGCGTACCCCTCCGCGCCCATCAGCTCCGTCAGCTCCGCCCGGTACGACACGTACACCGGGTCGCCGGCGCCGTGCGCGGAGGTCGCCGACGTGCACCACCAGTGCAGGTCGTGACCGCCCGGGCCCCAGCCGCGCCGGTCGTACTCACCGATGGACACCTGGAGCACCCGCGTGTCGTCGGGGCGGTCGATCCAGTCGTACGTCCGGCGGATCGGCAGCTGCCAGCACACGTCCGGCTTGGTCTCCAGCGGCTCCTGGCCCCCCTTGAGGGCCAGGATGTGCAGCGAGCACCCCGCCCCGGCCGGGAAACCGGGCCGGTTCAGGAAGATGCAGGCCCCGTCCCAGCGGCGGGTCTGCTTCTCCCCGTCGTCGTCGAGCTGCGTCCAGCCGGACTCGCTCCCGACGTCGTGGAACTGCCACAGCTCCGGTGTGAGCCGCGCCACGTGCTCGGCGACCCGCTTCTCGTCGTCCTCGTCGGAGAAGTGGGCCCCGAGGGTGCAGCAGCCGTCATCGGCCCGCCCGGCCTGGATCCCCTGGCAGCCACTGCCGAAGATGCAGGTCCAGCGGGAGGTCAGCCAGGTCAGGTCGCAGCGGAAGACCTGCTCGTCATCGGCGGGGTCGGGGAATTCCACCCAGGCCCGGGGGAAGTCGAGCCCCTTCTCGTCCCGCACCTCGCCCTTGTCCTTCTTCGACCGGGTCTTGTTGGCCTTCTTCGTATTTGGCACAAAGCCCAGCCTAAGGGCCCCTTACTCCTCTCCCACGCGTTCGGCCCAGTAGCGTTTCCCGCATGAGACTCGGTGTCCTCGATGTGGGTTCGAACACGATCCATCTGCTGGTGGTGGACGCGCACCCCGGCGCGCGCCCGCTGCCCGCGCACTCGCACAAGGTGCAACTGCGCCTCGCGCAGCTCCTCGACGAGCGCGGGGCCGTCAGCGCGGAGGGCATAGAGCGCCTCGTCTCCGTGATCGGCGAGGCCGTGCAGGCAGCCGAGGACAAGGGCTGCGAGGACCTGCTGCCCTTCGCGACCAGCGCGGTGCGCGAGGCCACCAACGCCGACGAGGTCCTCGCCCGCGTGAAGGCCGAGACCGGGCTGGAGCTCCCGGTGCTCAGCGGAGACGACGAGGCCCGGCTGACCTTCCTCGCGGTCCGGCGGTGGTTCGGCTGGTCGGCCGGCAAGCTGCTGGTCCTGGACATCGGCGGCGGCTCGCTGGAGATCGCGTACGGCATCGACGAGGAGCCGGACGCGGCCGTCTCCCTCCCGCTCGGCGCCGGCCGCCTCACCTCCGCCTGGCTCCCCGGCGACCCGCCGGACCCCGCGGACGTGAAGGCCCTGCGCCGCCACGTACGGGCCAGCATCGCGCGCACGGTCGGCGAGTTCAGCCGCTTCGGCGCCCCGGACCACGTCGTCGCCACCTCGAAGACCTTCAAGCAGCTCGCCCGCATCGCGGGCGCGGCCCGGGAGGCGGACGGCCTCTACGTACAGCGCGACCTGACCCGCAAGTCCCTGGGGGAGTGGGTCCCGCGCCTGGCCGCCATGACCACCGCGGAACGCGCCGCCCTCCCCGGCGTCTCGGACGGCCGGGCCGCCCAGCTCCTGGCCGGGGCCCTGGTGGCGGAGGCCGCGATGGACCTCTTCGGCGTGGACGAGCTGGAGATCTGCCCCTGGGCCCTGCGCGAGGGCGTGATCCTGCGGAGGCTGGACCACCTGCCGTAGCCCCGGCGATCATCACCCGGTGATCACGATCCTGACGCCCCGCGTCATCGAGGCGCTCGGCCGGTTCAACGACGCCCACCCCTGGGACCACAACGCCCACTACCACCGGTGGATCCTGCGCCGGCTGCCCCGGCGCTGCGCCCGCGCCCTGGATGTCGGCTCCGGCAGCGGCGACCTGGCCAGGGCGCTGACCGCGCGCGCCGCCGCCGTCCACGGGGTCGACGCCGATCCGCGGATCGTCGAGCGGGCCCGGGAGCTCACCCCCGCCGGGGCCCCGGTGACCTTCGCCGTCGGGGAGGCGCTGGCGCAGGAGGGGACGTACGAGGTCGTCACGTGCGTGGCCGTCCTCCACCACCTGCCCTTCGCCGAGGCCCTCGGCCACTTCCGCGAGCGGCTCGCGCCCGGCGGGACCCTGGTCGTCGTCGGCGCGTACCGGGCGAGCACCCGCGGCGACCACCTCCTCGGCGCCGTCGCGGTCCCGCTGAACGCCGCCCTGGGCTGGATCAGGAACCGGGGGCGTACGGCACCCCGCCCGCCCTCGATGACCGCCCCGACCCGGCCCGCGTCCATGACCTTCGCGGAGATCGCCGAGGGGGCCGCCCGGCTGCTGCCCGGCGCCCGGCTGCGCCGCCGGCTGTTCTGGCGCTACACGCTGGTCTGGCGGCGGCATTGAGACGGCTTCCGGGGCCGGGCCGCCCGGGCGGGGCAGGGGCCCCGTAATCTGTCCCCGTGGCAGAACCAGTCCGTATCCCGACCACCTCCACCCCGAAAGTCGCGCTCTCCACCGCCTCCGTCTACCCGGAGTCCACGGCGACCGCCTTCGAGATCGCCGCCCGCCTCGGCTACGACGGCGTCGAGGTCATGGTCTGGACGGACCCGGTCAGCCAGGACGTCGACGCCCTGCGACGGCTGTCGGACCATCACGGGGTCCCGATCCTGGCCGTCCACGCCCCCTGCCTGCTCATCACCCAGCGCGTGTGGTCCACCGACCCCTGGATCAAGCTCCAGCGCGCCCGCGCGGCGGCCGAGAAGCTGGGCGCGAGCACCGTCGTCGTGCACCCGCCCTTCCGCTGGCAGCGGCAGTACTCCCGCGACTTCGTCAACGGGATCTGGCGGATGGCCGACGAGACCGACGTCCGCTTCGCCGTGGAGAACATGTACCCCTGGCGCTACCGCGACCGCGAGATGCTCGCCTACGCGCCCGAGTGGGACGTCACCAAGGACGACTACCGGCACTTCACCGTCGACCTCTCGCACACCGCCACCGCCCGTACGGACGCCACCGCCATGATCGACCGGATGGGCGACCGGCTCGCCCACATCCACCTCGCCGACGGCAACGGATCGGCCAAGGACGAGCACCTGGTCCCCGGCCGGGGCACCCAGCCCTGCGCCGAGCTGCTCACCGGCCTGGCCCGGACCTCCTTCGACGGGCACGTCGTCATCGAGGTCAACACCCGCCGCGCCATGTCGTCCGCCGAGCGCGAGGCCGACCTCGCCGAGGCGCTGGCCTTCACCCGCCTGCACCTCTCGAAGCCGGTGCACCGCCCATGACGGAGCCGTCGGAGCCGACGGAGCCCTCGGCGCACCCCGAGCCGCCCGCGGAGCCGTCCGCCGCGCCCGTCAAGCGGCGCCGCGGCCCCGGCCGGCCCCGCCAGGACGAGACCGAGGACGGCCCCGGCACCCAGGAGCGGATCCGCCTCGCCGCCCGCGAGGTGTTCGCCGAACGCGGCTACGACAAGACGTCCGTCCGCGGCGTCGCCAAGGTGGCCGGCGTGGACCCGGCCCTGGTGCACCACTACTTCGGGAGCAAGGACGACCTCTTCGCCGCCGCCATCGAGGTGAGCATGGAGCCCGCCCTGGTGGTCCCGGCGATCGTCGGCCACGGCCCCGAAGGCATCGGGGAACGCCTGGCCCGCTACTTCCTCGGCATCTGGGAGAACCCGGCCTCCCGGGCCCCCCTGCTCGCGGTGATCCGCTCCGCCCTCACCCACGAGGCCGCCGCCAAGGTGCTGCGCGGCCTGATCCTGCGCCGGGTCCTGGAACGGGTCGCCGCCGACCTCGACGTCCCGGACCCGACGCTGCGGGCCGAGCTGGCCGCCTCCCACATGATCGGGATCGCGCTGCTGCGCTACGTGGTCCGCGTGGAGCCGCTCGCGTCCGCCGACCCGGAGACGATCGTCGCCCTCGTGGCCCCCACGCTCCAGCGTTACCTGACCGAGGAGTGAGCCCGCCGTCCCGGCATCCGGACGAGCCGTCCGGATCGCGGGCGGTGGGCGTAGCTTTGTAACCGAGCCATATCCGCAGTCGCGGCTGACCGTACAGCCGCACTCATGGGGAGTGAAACCGCATGCCCGAGCTGAGGTCCCGCACCGTCACCCACGGCCGCAACATGGCAGGCGCTCGTGCGCTGATGCGCGCGTCGGGCGTAGCGAGCGAGGACATCGGCAAGCCGATCATCGCGGTCGCCAACTCCTTCACCGAGTTCGTCCCCGGACACACCCACCTGGCCCCCGTCGGCCGCATCGTCTCGGACGCGATCCGCGCCGCCGGCGCGATCCCGCGCGAGTTCAACACCATCGCGGTCGACGACGGCATCGCCATGGGCCACGCCGGCATGCTGTACTCCCTCCCCTCCCGCGACCTGATCGCGGACTCGGTCGAGTACATGGTCGAGGCGCACTGCGCCGACGCGCTGATCTGCATCTCCAACTGCGACAAGATCACCCCCGGCATGCTGATGGCCGCCATGCGCCTCAACATCCCGGTCGTCTTCGTCTCCGGCGGCCCGATGGAGGCCGGCCAGGCCACCCTCGTCGACGGCACCGTCCGCAAGCTCGACCTGATCGACGCCATGGTCGACGCCTCGAACGAGAACGTCTCCGACGAGGACGTCCTGCGCATCGAGGAGAACGCCTGCCCGACCTGCGGTTCGTGTTCGGGCATGTTCACCGCCAACTCCATGAACTGCCTCGCCGAGGCCATCGGCCTCGCCCTCCCCGGCAACGGCTCGGTCCTCGCCACGCACACCGCCCGCCGCGCCCTGTACGAGGACGCCGGCCGCACGGTCGTGGAGATCACCAAGCGCTACTACGAGGGCGGCGACGAGTCCGTCCTCCCGCGCAACATCGCCACCCGCGAGGCCTTCGAGAACGCCATGGCCCTCGACATCGCCATGGGCGGCTCCACGAACACGATCCTCCACCTCCTCGCCGCCGCCCAGGAGGCCGGCCTGGACTACGACCTCACCGACATCGACGCCGTCTCGCGCCGCGTCCCGTGCCTGGCCAAGGTCGCCCCGAACGTGGCGCCCGGCGGCACGTACTACATGGAGGACATCCACCGCGCCGGCGGCATCCCCGCCATTCTCGGCGAGCTGCACCGCGGCGGACTCCTCAACAAGGACGTCAACACCGTCCACTCCGACAACCTGGAGGACTGGCTCGCGCAGTGGGACGCGCGCTCCGGCACCGCCTCCGACGTGGCGATGGAGCTGTGGCACGCGGCCCCCGGCTGCAAGCGCTCCGCGACCGCCTTCTCCCAGTCCGAGCGCTGGGAGACCCTCGACCTCGACGCCGAGGGCGGCTGCATCCGCTCCGTGCAGCACGCGTACTCCAAGGACGGCGGCCTCGCCGTCCTGCGCGGCAACATCGCGGCCGACGGCTGCGTGGTCAAGACCGCCGGCGTCGACGAGTCGATCTGGACCTTCGAGGGCCCGGCCGTGGTCTGCGAGTCGCAGGACGAGGCCGTCGAGAAGATCCTCAGCAAGCAGATCGCGCCGGGCGACGTCGTCGTCATCCGCTACGAGGGCCCGCGCGGCGGCCCCGGCATGCAGGAGATGCTCTACCCGACCTCCTTCCTCAAGGGCCGCGGCCTCGGCAAGGTCTGCGCCCTGGTGACGGACGGCCGCTTCTCCGGCGGCACCTCGGGCCTGTCCATCGGCCACGCCTCCCCGGAGGCGGCCTCGGGCGGCAACATCGCCGTCGTCGAGGACGGCGACCGGATCCGCATCGACATCCCGAACCGCTCCATCGAGCTCCTCGTCTCCGACGAGGAGCTGGCCGCCCGTCACGCGGCCCTCGGCGGCGTCTACGCCCCCAAGGACCGCGAGCGCAACGTCTCCGCGGCCCTGCGCGCCTACGCGGCGATGGCCACCAGCGCCGACAAGGGCGCGGTCCGCGACGTCACCCGCCTGGGCGGCTGACCCACCACCTCCGCAGCCCCGCCGGGCGGCCCACCGCCCGGCGGGGTTCCGCGCGTTCCCTTCCCGACGCGCCGCTCGGCGCCGGGGCTCACCACCCGGCGGGGTTGCGGGCGTCCACGGCGAAGACGGTGCCGTCGGGGGCGGAGGCGTAGACCCGGCCGCCGGAGAACACCGGGGCGGGGACCGCGGCGCTCACCGTGCCCTGGCCGGAGGCCATGCGGGCCCTGGTCTGTCCCAGCAGCCGCCCCTTCGCCGCGTCGACGGCCAGCAGACGGCCGTCCGACACGGTCAGGTACACCCGCCCGTCGAGGAACGCGGGAGCGGACGCGCTCGCCGCGCCCGTCTCCAGCCGCCACAGCTCCTTGTTCGTGTCGACCGCCACCACCGCGCCCTGCGTGCCGAAGGCGTACACCGTTCCGTCCGGCTCCACCGTCGCCTGCGCGTCGTACAGCGGGGCCGACAGCTGGACCCGGTGGACCGAGCGCGTCGACAGGTCGATCCGGACGACGGCGCCCGCGTGGGTCGTCGGATCGTTGTCCAGCAGGCAGAGCGCACCGCGTGCCGTGCCGAACGGCTGCAGCCGGCCCCCCGCCCGTACCTGCCAGCGGACCTCGCCGCTCGCCGCGTCGACTTCGGAGACCTGCGTGGACTTGCCGGCCGGATCGGCCGTGGACACGTAGAACACGGGCTCGCCCTTCGGGCCCTGGGCACCCCACCACCCGGACCCCGGCTCGCCGTGCCTGGTCCAGCGCTGGGCACCCGACGCGGCGTCGAAGGCGGTGACGCTCCCGTTCGGCGCCACCAGCAGGACGTGCGGGCCCGCGGCGACCACGCGCGCCCCCGCGGGCAGCTTCTGGTGCCAGCGCTCCGCACCCGTACCCGGGTCCAGGGCCTGGAGGAGCTCGCCGCCGGGAGCCGCCGCCAGTACCGTCCCGCCCGCGTGCAGCGGGGTCATGGTGGTGGCACCCGGCTGGTCCGGGGCGTTCGTGCGGACCGCCCACGTCGTGGAACCGTCTCCGGCGTCGAGCCGGGCCGCGGCCAGCCCGCGGCCCGAGCAGATCAGCCCGGAGGCCCCGGCCGAGCAGGACACGGTGTGCCCGCCCAGCGGGACCGACCACGGGGGCACGGAGAGGTCCGCCGCCGACGACGCCCCGGAGACCCGCGGCGCGCCCCGCCCGGGCGTCCGCGCGTCCCACCACAGGTACCCGCCGGCGGCCACGGCGGCGAGCAGCAGGGCGAGGGCCCCCGAAGTGACCGCCTTCCGGCGTCCGGAGCGCCCGCGCGGCGCGTCCGTGGGGTCGCCGGGAGCAGCGGGATCCACGGCCGGCCGGTCCCGCCGGTGCGTGATCTCCTCCTCGGCCACGGGCCGCCGGGGGTGCGGTACGAAGGCCTGGGTGTCCTCGCCCGTCGGGCTCGTCACCGTCCGGATCTCGGCGATCAGCGCGTCGGCGGTCGGCCGGTCCGCCGGGTCCTTCGCCAGGCACCGGGCCACGATCGGCACGAGCCGCGCCGGGAGCCCCGTCAGGTCCGGCTCGCTGTGCACCACCTGGTACGCCACGAGGTAGTGGCTGTCGGAGTCGAACGGCCCCCGCCCCGTCGCGGCGTGCACCAGCACCGCCCCCAGCGCGAACACGTCCGCCGCGGTCCCGACCTCGCGGGGCCGCTGGAACTGCTCCGGCGCCATGAACGGCGGAGTCCCGATCAGCTTGCCGGTCTCGGTGCGCAGGTCGCTGTCGGCCGGGCGCGAGATGCCGAAGTCGATGACCCGCACCCCGTCCGGGGCCATCAGCACGTTGCTGGGCTTCAGGTCCCGGTGCACGACCCCGGCCCGGTGGATGTCCCGCAGCGCCTCCGCCAGTCCGGCGGCGAGCCGGGCCAGCTCCGGCGGGTCCAGCACGCGTTCGCGTACCCGCTCGGAAAGCGTCGGGGCGTCGATGAACAGGGTGGCCATCCAAGGCCGTTCGGCGTCCGGATCGGCGTCCACGACGGGCGCGGTGAACGCCCCGCTCACCCGCCGGGCGGCGGCGACCTCCTGCCGGAACCGCGCCCGGAACTCCGGATCCACCGCGTGCTGGGCGTGCACCACCTTGACGGCGAGTTTCAGCCCGGAGCTGGAGGCGGCCAGATGGACGACGCCCATGCCACCGGAGCCGAGCACGGATTCGAGCCGGTACTGCCCGGCGTACTCCGGAAACCCCGCGTAGTCCGCGCGCAGCGAATGCACCGCTCACCACCCCCGTCGGAGCCTAGTCGATGGCACATGCGAGCATCCAAGGGCTTGCTACCCTGCGCGCGTTGCGCAGCGCAACACCCATGGGGGGAGACGTCATATGTCAGTGGAGAACGAATCAGGCCAAGCGCAGAGCCTCGCGGCCACCGCGGGCCTGCCGATGTTCCCGGTCGCGCCCGGCTACCGGGTCAACGTCCGCAGCGGTCCCGGCACCGGCTACGCGATCGTCGACACCCTGCCGCTCGGCGCGAGCGTCTCGATCCGCTGCCAGTGCCCGGGGACCACGGTCTCGGGCCCGTACGGCACGACGGACATCTGGGACTGCATCGGCAACGGGAAGTTCATCTCGGACTCCTACGTGAAGACCGGCACCGACGGCTACGTGGCCGGCCGCTGCGACTGAGGCCGCGCGCCCGGAGACGGACGCGGCCCGGCCGGGCCCCTCGCACGAGGGGCCCGGCCGGCGCCGGGCCGGTGACGGGACCTACGGCTGTGACCGCAGGACCTCCACGGCGCGGTCGAAGGCCGAGTCCCTCCCGCCCGCGAACTCCTCCTCGGTGAAGACCGGCTCGGTGAGGTGCGGCGGGATGCCCGTGCCGTCGAAGGTCCTTCCCGACCGGGTCAGGTACTCCTCGTTCGGCAGCCAGGCCTCCATGCCGTTGGGGAGGGCGCGCACCATGAAGTCCGAGAACACGCCCTGCGTGGGCTGCCCGATGCGGACCGTCCGGCCCGGCCGGTCCATGAGGGCCTGGGTGAAGGACTCCCCCGCGCTGACGGTCGATCCGCCGGTCAGCAGAACGACCGGCCCGGTGTAGTGCGGACCGCCCTGGGCGGGCGTGACGTACACCGGCTGGGGGCGGGTGTGCCGGGTGGGGTCGGCGGGGTCGTTGCGGGCCCGCTTGGAGTAGGCGGTGTAGGGGCTGTCGGTGAGCCGCCCGGCGAGGTGGACGGCCAGGGCGTCGGAGCCGCCCCCGTTGATCCGCAGGTCGATGACCAGGCCCTTCGGCGGCCGGCCGCGCTCCCGCCCGAGGGCCGCATCCAGCGCGCGGTCGAGCTCGGCCGGCTGGGCGGCGTACGGGGCCCCGGGCGCCGCGTACCCGGTGAAGCCGGAGATCCGCAGGTAGCCCTGCCCGCCGGGGAGATCGGCGTAGGTGATCCGCCCGTTGGCGAAGTCCTGGAGGTTCCGGGCGTCCTTGAGGTCGCGCTCCACGACGAACTCCTTGGCCCTGGCGTCCACCGTGCCGTCGGGCTGGACGGTGCCGGGGCGCCCCTGCGCGAAGATCCGGTCGCCGTCCCGGACCGCGACGTGGGCGTCGTGCAGCGGCCCGACCATCTCGCTGAAGACGGCGAAGAGCTCGTCCGGGGGCGTCTGCGCGTGTACCCGGGGCCGGTACCGGTCGCGCACGGCGTGCCAGTCGACGCCCTTGGCGGCGAAGAAGGGGTAGTTCTCCTCGAAGGACTGCCAGAAGACGTCGAAGGCGGCGAGCGAGTCCCGGGGGCCCTGATGCTCACAGGCGCCGGGCAGCTCCGCAATCCTGCGCAGGTTCCGCTCGCCGACGTCGCCGTCCGCCCGCACGGACCCGCTGTCGCGGTCCCCCCGGGTGCGCACCGTCAGGACGGTGCCGTCGGTCCTGGTGTAGGCGTCGGGGCCGGTCCGTCGTGCGGAGGCGCCTTCGAGGCAGCTGACGGCGGTGGTCTGGTACTCCTGGAGGGTTCCGTTCCGGATGGACAGTACGGTGCCGTAGCCGTCGGTGCGCCAGATTCCTTCGGTGGCGGCGGCAGCGGCGGGCTGCCGGGCGCCGGCGGCGGGCGCGCCCGCGACGACGAGGGCCAGGGCGACGGCGGTGGCCGTGACGATGCGCACGATGTTGCCTTGTCTGTGGTCGGCTTGCCGGGTACCGCCCCACCGTCGCCGACCCGGGGTGCTCCCGGACATCCGGCTGTCCGGCCGATCGGGGGTGGGGCCAGCCCCCGTGCCGCCCGGTGGCCGCCCGCCCGCCGCGAGGTCACCCGTTCCGCCACGCGAGACGCCCCCGGCGCCCGCACCCCGCCGGGGGATAATCGCTCCTGTGAGCGACGACGACCGACGAGACCAGACCCACGGCCGGGAAGCGGGCGGGGACGGGCCGGCCCCCGGGCCCCGGCCCGAGCCGATCAAGTTCTTCGGCACCACCTGGGTGGAGCACGACAACGGCTACGTCCTGCGCCGCGTCGCCGTCGCGGCCGGTTCGCTGCTCGGTGCCTTCGCCTCCGCGTACCTCCTGCGCTTCGCCTACGAGGGCCTGGAGATCGGCAACGTCGGTCCGTTCCTCAGCATCTCCGTGGTCGTGCTCTTCGCGATCGCCAGTTCCATCGCCTTCGTCAAGACCTGGGAGTCCTTCGGCCGCCGCCCGGCCCCGTCCTCGGACGAGGCCGCCCTCAAGGGCCTGAAGGCGATCGGTTTCATCGGCTCCCTCATCGCGTACTTCCTGCGCTGCCTCGTCGAAGCCCCCGGCGAGAAGCTCCGCCGCGCCGAGTACGAGCGGGCCGTGGCCGAGTACGCCCGCCGGCGCAGCACCCGTACCGGCAACCCGGCCGCCCGCCGCCCCAAGCGCAGGAAGTAACCCGGGCGCTCCTCCCGCCGATTGACGAGCGGCACCGCCGGGAGCATTATTCATCACATGATGAATAACCGGTCCGAGACGCCGCCCTCCGCCGCGCCGCCCGCCGTGCACGCCCACGGCCTCACCGTCCGCCGCGGCACCGGCCGCACCCCGCGCACCGTCCTCGACGACATCGCCTTCGACGTCCCCCGCGGCCGCATCACCGGCCTCCTCGGCCCCTCCGGCTGCGGCAAATCCACCCTCATGCGCGCCATCGTCGGCACCCAGGCCCACGTCACCGGCACCCTCGACGTCCTCGGCCACCCCGCCGGCCACCCCGCGCTCCGCTCCCGCATCGGCTACGTCACCCAGGCCCCGTCCGTCTACGACGACCTCACCGTCCGGCAGAACCTCGACTACTTCGCCGCCGTCCTGGACCCCGGTCGCGCCGCCGCCGACCGCCGCCGCGAAGCCGTCACCCGCGCCATCACCGACGTCGACCTCACCGCCCGCGCCGACGCCCTTGCCGGAAACCTCTCCGGCGGCCAGCGCAGCCGCGTCTCCCTCGCCGTCGCCCTCCTCGGCTCCCCGGAACTGCTCGTCCTCGACGAACCCACCGTCGGCCTCGACCCCGTCCTGCGCCGCGACCTGTGGAACCTCTTCCACGACATCACCGCCACCCGCGGCGCCACCCTCCTCGTCTCCTCCCACGTCATGGACGAGGCCGAGCGCTGCCACGACCTCCTCCTCATGCGCGAGGGCCGCATCCTCGCCCAGGACACCCCCGACGCCCTGCGCACCCGCACCCACGCCACCACCGTCGAGGAGGGCTTCCTCCGCCTCGTCGACGAAGCCAACGCCAAAGCCAACGCACACGCCGACGCCGACAGCGACGCCGCCGCCTCCAACGTCACCGCCCTCCGGGAGCAGACCCGATGAACGCCGCCCGCACCACCGCCACCGCCGCCCGCGTCCTGCGCCAGCTCCGCCACGACCCGCGCTCCATCGCCCTGATGCTGCTGGTCCCCGTCCTGATGCTGACCCTGCTCCGCTACGTCTTCGACGGCAGCCCGCGCACCTTCGACACCATCGGCGCGTCCCTCCTCGGGATCTTCCCCCTCATCACGATGTTCCTCGTGACCTCCATCGCCACCCTGCGCGAACGCACCTCCGGCACCCTCGAACGCCTCCTCGCCATGCCGCTGGGCAAGGGCGACCTCATCGCCGGCTACGCCCTCGCCTTCGGCGCCGTCGCCGTCGTCCAGTCCCTCCTCGCCACCGGCCTCGCCCTCTGGCTCCTCGGCCTCGACGTCGTCGGCTCCCCCTGGCTGCTCCTCCTCGTCGCCCTCCTCGACGCCCTCCTCGGCACCGCCCTCGGCCTCTTCGTCTCCGCCTTCGCCGCGTCCGAGTTCCAGGCCGTCCAGTTCATGCCGGCCGTGATCTTCCCGCAGCTGCTCCTGTGCGGACTCTTCGCCGCCCGCGACACCATGCAGCCGGTCCTCTCGGGCCTCTCCGACGTCCTGCCCATGTCCTACGCCGTCGACGGCATGACCCAGGTCCTCACCCACACCGACATGACGGCCGACTTCGTCCGCGACACCGTGGTCGTCGCCGCCTGCGCCCTCCTCGTCCTCGCCCTCGGCGCCGCCACCCTGCGCCGCCGCACCCCGTAGACCGCCCACGGACCGGACACACCCGGCCCCACCCGTACCCGGGTGCAAGGATGAGCGCGTACGTCCTTACGTTCGTTCGGCGAGGTGAATCGGGCATGACCCAGACAGTCGCAGTCCTCGGTACCGGCAAGATCGGCGAGGCCCTGCTCAGCGGGATGATCCGCGGCGGCTGGCCCGCCGCGAAACTCCTCGTCACCGCCCGCCGCCCCGAACGCGCGGAGGAACTCCGCACCCGCTACGGCGTCGAGGCCGTCACCAACGCCGAGGCCGCCAAGCGCGCCGACACCCTCATCCTCACCGTGAAGCCGCAGGACATGGGCAAGCTCCTCGAAGAGCTCGCCCCGCACGTCCCCGGCGACCGCCTGGTCATCAGCGGCGCCGCCGGCATCCCGACCTCCTTCTTCGAGGAACGGCTCGCCCCCGGCACCCCCGTCGTCCGCGTCATGACGAACACCCCCGCCCTCGTCGACGAGGCCATGTCCGTCATCTCGGCCGGCAGCCACGCCACCGCCGCCCACCTCGCCCACACCGAGGAGATCTTCGGCGGCGTCGGCAAGACCCTGCGCGTCCCCGAGTCCCAGCAGGACGCGGCCACCGCCCTCTCCGGCTCCGGCCCCGCCTACTTCTACTTCCTGGTCGAGGCCATGACCGACGCCGGCATCCTCCTCGGACTGCCCCGCGCCCAGGCCCACGACCTCATCGTCCAGGCCGCCATCGGCGCCGCCGTGATGCTCCGCGACAGCGGCGAGCACCCGGTCAAGCTCCGCGAGGCCGTCACCTCCCCGGCCGGCACGACCATCAACGCCATCGTCGAACTGGAGAAGCACGGCGTCCGCGCGGCCCTGATCGCGGCCCTGGAGGCGGCCCGCGACCGCAGCCGCGAACTCGCCTCCGGAGCCAACTGACCGCACCGCCCGCCACGGGCGTACGAGGACTAGGGCGCCAGCAGCCCGATCGCCTCGTACGCCCGGTCCACCACCGGCCGCGCCAGGGCCCGGGCCCGCCCGGCCCCCGCGCGCAGCACCCGCTCCACCTCACCGGGATCGGCCGCCAGCTCGGCGTGCCGCTCCCGCAACGGGCGCAGCAGCTCCACCACCGCGTCGGCGACGTCCCGCTTCAGCGGCCCGTACTGCTCGTACCCCCGCGCGAGCTCCTCGGGCTCCCCGCCCGTACAGGCCGCGAGGATGTCCAGCAGGTTCGCCACCCCGGGCCGCGCCGCCCGGTCGTAGACCACCCCGCCCTCCCCGCTGTCGGTCACGGCGCGCATCACCTTCCTGCGCACCACCTCCGGCTCGTCGAGCAGGTAGACGATCCCGGCGCCGTTCTCGTGGGACTTCCCCATCTTGGACGTCGGGTCCTGGAGGTCCATGACCCGCGCGGCCACCGCCGGCAGCGTCGCCTTCGGCACGGTGAAGACCGGCCCGTAGCGCTGGTTGAACCGCACCGCCAGGTCCCGCGTCAGCTCCACGTGCTGCCGCTGGTCCTCACCCACCGGCACCTCGTCGGCCCCGTACGCCAGGATGTCGGCGGCCATCAGCACGGGATAGGTGAGCAGCGACAGCCGTACGCCTTCCCCCGCCGCCTGCGCCCGGGCCGTCTTCTCCCGGTACTGGATCATCCGCCGCAGTTCACCGTCGGTGGCGGTGCACTCCAGCAGGTAGGCCAGCCGGGTGTGCTCGTCGACGTGGCTCTGTACGAAGAGCGTGCACCGGTCAGGATCCAGGCCGGCGGCGAGCAGCAGCGTCGCGGCCTGCCTGCTGAGCCGCCGCACGCGCGCCGGATCGTGCTCGACGGTCAGCGCGTGCAGGTCGACGACGCAGAACAGCGCGTCGTCCGGCTTCTGGTCCGTGGCGACCCACTGGCGTACGGCGCCCAGGTAGTTCCCCAGCGTCAGATGCCCCGTCGGCTTGACCCCGCTGAAGATCCTCGTCATGTCCTGCTCTCCCTGTGTGTGGTGTCGGTGCCGCCGCGGCGGGCGACCGAGCCACTCCCGGGAGGGAGAAACAGAAACGGCCGCCGGTAGCGGCGGCCGTGAGCGCATGCGTGCTCGCGTGGAAGGTCGGCCGCCGTCAGGCGGCCCACCAGCGAAGGCTGGGCATGAGCGCATGCGTAGTCATGGGAGGCAGCGTAGCCCGGGAGGGGTGAGGCGCGCGTGAGGTTTCCCGAAGGTCAGCCGGGGGTTGACACGCCTGTGCCCGATCCGTAAGGTTCTTCGAGTTGTCCGAAGTGAGCGCCGACCCCGGTCGGTCCCCGGACGGCCATCCCGCACTACACATTCGAACGAACGACGCATACTGTCGTCTCGTTTTCATGCGTATTTGCGAATGAGGAATCCGCGTTCCAGGACGCAGCCGCCGATTGGCTTCGGGGGCAGGGAATCCGCTACTGTCTCACTCGCCGGAAGGGCCCAACAGCCCGGAACGCAAAACCCGCTGACTGGGAGTCAGGCCCGAAAGGATCTGATAGAGTCGGAACCGCCGGAAAGGGAAAGCGCGAAAGCGAAGAACCTGGAAAGCGAAGCGCGAAAGACTCTGATAGAGTCGGAAACGCAAGAACACAGAACGAAAGCCCGGAGGAAAGCCCGAGAGGGTGAGTACAAAGGAAGCGTCCGTTCCTTGAGAACTCAACAGCGTGCCAAAAATCAACGCCAGAAGTTGATACCCCGTCCACTTCGGTGGATGAGGTTCCTTTGAAAAGACCTGTGGGGTCGCCTTCGGGTGATGCTTGCAGGCAACCAAACACAGCGAGGACGTTGTGGCGCGTCGGTCATATTCCGACATGACGTGCCCGCTCAACGTGTGTGTGCACCCGATTACGGGTAAACATTCATGGAGAGTTTGATCCTGGCTCAGGACGAACGCTGGCGGCGTGCTTAACACATGCAAGTCGAACGATGAAGCCCTTCGGGGTGGATTAGTGGCGAACGGGTGAGTAACACGTGGGCAATCTGCCCTTCACTCTGGGACAAGCCCTGGAAACGGGGTCTAATACCGGATACCACTCCTGCCCGCATGGGCGGGGGTTGAAAGCTCCGGCGGTGAAGGATGAGCCCGCGGCCTATCAGCTTGTTGGTGGGGTAATGGCCCACCAAGGCGACGACGGGTAGCCGGCCTGAGAGGGCGACCGGCCACACTGGGACTGAGACACGGCCCAGACTCCTACGGGAGGCAGCAGTGGGGAATATTGCACAATGGGCGAAAGCCTGATGCAGCGACGCCGCGTGAGGGATGACGGCCTTCGGGTTGTAAACCTCTTTCAGCAGGGAAGAAGCGAAAGTGACGGTACCTGCAGAAGAAGCGCCGGCTAACTACGTGCCAGCAGCCGCGGTAATACGTAGGGCGCAAGCGTTGTCCGGAATTATTGGGCGTAAAGAGCTCGTAGGCGGCTTGTCACGTCGGATGTGAAAGCCCGAGGCTTAACCTCGGGTCTGCATTCGATACGGGCTAGCTAGAGTGTGGTAGGGGAGATCGGAATTCCTGGTGTAGCGGTGAAATGCGCAGATATCAGGAGGAACACCGGTGGCGAAGGCGGATCTCTGGGCCATTACTGACGCTGAGGAGCGAAAGCGTGGGGAGCGAACAGGATTAGATACCCTGGTAGTCCACGCCGTAAACGTTGGGAACTAGGTGTTGGCGACATTCCACGTCGTCGGTGCCGCAGCTAACGCATTAAGTTCCCCGCCTGGGGAGTACGGCCGCAAGGCTAAAACTCAAAGGAATTGACGGGGGCCCGCACAAGCGGCGGAGCATGTGGCTTAATTCGACGCAACGCGAAGAACCTTACCAAGGCTTGACATATACCGGAAAGCATTAGAGATAGTGCCCCCCTTGTGGTCGGTATACAGGTGGTGCATGGCTGTCGTCAGCTCGTGTCGTGAGATGTTGGGTTAAGTCCCGCAACGAGCGCAACCCTTGTCCTGTGTTGCCAGCATACCCTTCGGGGTGATGGGGACTCACAGGAGACCGCCGGGGTCAACTCGGAGGAAGGTGGGGACGACGTCAAGTCATCATGCCCCTTATGTCTTGGGCTGCACACGTGCTACAATGGCCGGTACAATGAGCTGCGATACCGTGAGGTGGAGCGAATCTCAAAAAGCCGGTCTCAGTTCGGATTGGGGTCTGCAACTCGACCCCATGAAGTCGGAGTCGCTAGTAATCGCAGATCAGCATTGCTGCGGTGAATACGTTCCCGGGCCTTGTACACACCGCCCGTCACGTCACGAAAGTCGGTAACACCCGAAGCCGGTGGCCCAACCCGTAAGGGAGGGAGCTGTCGAAGGTGGGACTGGCGATTGGGACGAAGTCGTAACAAGGTAGCCGTACCGGAAGGTGCGGCTGGATCACCTCCTTTCTAAGGAGCATATAGCCGACTGCGATCGAATGAATCGCACGGTTGCTCATGGGTGGAACGTTGATTATTTGGCACGGTTTCCAGAACATCCTGTAAGTACTGCTTCGGCGTGGAAAACAGTGATAGTCGAGGGGATCGTGCCTGGCACGTTGTTGGGTATCTGAGGGTACGGCCGTAAGGTCTTATCTTCGCGATGCCGGCCCCAGTAAAGCTCTGCTTCGGCAGGGTGTGATGGGTGGCTGGTCGTTGCTTGAGAACTACACAGTGGACGCGAGCATCTGTGGCCAAGTTTTTAAGGGCGCACGGTGGATGCCTTGGCACCAGGAACCGATGAAGGACGTGAGAGGCCGCGATAGGCCCCGGGGAGCTGCCAACTGAGCTTTGATCCGGGGGTGTCCGAATGGGGAAACCCGGCAGTCGTCATGGGCTGTCACCCATGCCTGAACACATAGGGCATGTGGAGGGAACGAGGGGAAGTGAAACATCTCAGTACCCTCAGGAAGAGAAAACAACCGTGATTCCGGGAGTAGTGGCGAGCGAAACCGGATGAGGCCAAACCGTATGCGTGTGATACCCGGCAGGGGTTGCGCATGCGGGGTTGTGGGAATGAGCTTGATCGGTCTGCCGGCCGGTCGGCGAGTCAGAAACCGTTGATGTAGTCGAAGGACATGCGAAAGGTCCGGCGTAGAGGGTAAGACCCCCGTAGACGAAACATCAGCGGCTTGCTTGCTCATCTCCCAAGTAGCACGGGGCCCGAGAAATCCCGTGTGAATCTGGCGGGACCACCCGCTAAGCCTAAATATTCCCTGGTGACCGATAGCGGATAGTACCGTGAGGGAATGGTGAAAAGTACCGCGGGAGCGGAGTGAAATAGTACCTGAAACCGTGTGCCTACAAGCCGTGGGAGCGTCGCTCATTGGGTTTACCCAATGGGTCGTGACTGCGTGCCTTTTGAAGAATGAGCCTGCGAGTTAGCGGTGTGTAGCGAGGTTAACCCGTGTGGGGAAGCCGTAGCGAAAGCGAGTCCGAATAGGGCGATTGAGTTGCACGCTCTAGACCCGAAGCGGAGTGATCTAGCCATGGGCAGGTTGAAGCGGAGGTAAGACTTCGTGGAGGACCGAACCCACCAGGGTTGAAAACCTGGGGGATGACCTGTGGTTAGGGGTGAAAGGCCAATCAAACTCCGTGATAGCTGGTTCTCCCCGAAATGCATTTAGGTGCAGCGTCGTGTGTTTCTTGCCGGAGGTAGAGCACTGGATAGGCGATGGGCCCTACCGGGTTACTGACCTTAGCCAAACTCCGAATGCCGGTAAGTGAGAGCACGGCAGTGAGACTGTGGGGGATAAGCTCCATGGTCGAGAGGGAAACAGCCCAGAGCATCGACTAAGGCCCCTAAGCGTACGCTAAGTGGGAAAGGATGTGGAGTCGCAGAGACAACCAGGAGGTTGGCTTAGAAGCAGCCACCCTTGAAAGAGTGCGTAATAGCTCACTGGTCAAGTGATTCCGCGCCGACAATGTAGCGGGGCTCAAGCGTACCGCCGAAGTCGTGTCATTGCAGCAATAGGGCCAACGCCCGCTGTGATGGGTAGGGGAGCGTCGTGTGCCGGGTGAAGCAGCAGCGGAAGCTAGTTGTGGACGGTTCACGAGTGAGAATGCAGGCATGAGTAGCGATACACACGTGAGAAACGTGTGCGCCGATTGACTAAGGGTTCCTGGGTCAAGCTGATCTGCCCAGGGTAAGTCGGGACCTAAGGCGAGGCCGACAGGCGTAGTCGATGGACAACCGGTTGATATTCCGGTACCCGCTTTGAAACGCCCAATATCGAATCAGGCGATGCTAAGTCCGTGAAGCCGTTCCGGACCCTTCGGGGAAAGGAAAGTGGTGGAGCCGACGAACCAGACTTGTAGTAGGTAAGCGATGGGGTGACGCAGGAAGGTAGTCCAGCCCGGGCGGTGGTTGTCCCGGGGTAAGGGTGTAGGCCGAGGGGTAGGCAAATCCGTCCCTCATTAAGGCTGAGACCTGATGCCGAGCCGATTGTGGTGAAGTGGATGATCCTATGCTGTCGAGAAAAGCCTCTAGCGAGTTTCATGGCGGCCCGTACCCTAAACCGACTCAGGTGGTCAGGTAGAGAATACCGAGGCGTTCGGGTGAACTATGGTTAAGGAACTCGGCAAAATGCCCCCGTAACTTCGGGAGAAGGGGGGCCATCACTGGTGATCGGACTTGCTCCGTGAGCTGGGGGTGGCCGCAGAGACCAGCGAGAAGCGACTGTTTACTAAAAACACAGGTCCGTGCGAAGCCGTAAGGCGATGTATACGGACTGACGCCTGCCCGGTGCTGGAACGTTAAGGGGACCGGTTAGTGACCTTTCGGGGTTGCGAAGCTGAGAACTTAAGCGCCAGTAAACGGCGGTGGTAACTATAACCATCCTAAGGTAGCGAAATTCCTTGTCGGGTAAGTTCCGACCTGCACGAATGGCGTAACGACTTCTCGACTGTCTCAACCATAGGCCCGGTGAAATTGCACTACGAGTAAAGATGCTCGTTTCGCGCAGCAGGACGGAAAGACCCCGGGACCTTTACTACAGTTTGATATTGGTGTTCGGTTCGGCTTGTGTAGGATAGGTGGGAGACTTTGAAGCCGTGACGCCAGTCATGGTGGAGTCGCCGTTGAAATACCACTCTGGTCGTGCTGGATGTCTAACCTCGGTCCGTGATCCGGATCAGGGACAGTGTCTGATGGGTAGTTTAACTGGGGCGGTTGCCTCCCAAAGGGTAACGGAGGCGCCCAAAGGTTCCCTCAGCCTGGTTGGCAATCAGGTGTTGAGTGTAAGTGCACAAGGGAGCTTGACTGTGAGACCGACGGGTCGAGCAGGGACGAAAGTCGGGACTAGTGATCCGGCGGTGGCTTGTGGAAGCGCCGTCGCTCAACGGATAAAAGGTACCCCGGGGATAACAGGCTGATCTTCCCCAAGAGTCCATATCGACGGGATGGTTTGGCACCTCGATGTCGGCTCGTCGCATCCTGGGGCTGGAGTCGGTCCCAAGGGTTGGGCTGTTCGCCCATTAAAGCGGTACGCGAGCTGGGTTTAGAACGTCGTGAGACAGTTCGGTCCCTATCCGCTGTGCGCGTAGGAATATTGAGAAGGGCTGTCCCTAGTACGAGAGGACCGGGACGGACGAACCTCTGGTGTGCCAGTTGTCCTGCCAAGGGCATGGCTGGTTGGCTACGTTCGGGAGGGATAACCGCTGAAAGCATCTAAGCGGGAAGCCTGCTTCAAGATGAGTATTCCCACCTCCTTGAGAGGGTAAGGCTCCCAGTAGACGACTGGGTTGATAGGCCAGATGTGGAAGCCCGGTAACGGGTGGAGCTGACTGGTACTAATAGGCCGAGGGCTTGTCCTCAGTTGCTCGCGTCCACTGTGTTAGTTCTGAAGTAACGAACCGTGTCAATGCCCGGTTGGTCAACTTCATAGTGTTTCGGTGGTCATAGCGTTAGGGAAACGCCCGGTTACATTCCGAACCCGGAAGCTAAGCCTTTCAGCGCCGATGGTACTGCAGGGGGGACCCTGTGGGAGAGTAGGACGCCGCCGAACAATCATTGTGGGAAAGCCCCGCACCTTATGGTGCGGGGCTTTTCTGCGTTTACGGGCCTGTGCGGTCGGCCGGCCGGGGCCGGGTCCGCCGCCGGTTCCACCGTTTACCCGCACGGGGTTGCCGGGAACCCGCGCCGGTCGCTCGTACGCTGGGTGGATGGGCTATGAGCTGGTCATCTTCGACAACGACGGCGTCCTCGTGGACAGCGAGCCGCTCGCCAACTCCATCCTGTCCGCGTACCTGACGGAGATCGGGCACCCCACCACCTACGAGGAGTCCCTGCGGGACTACATGGGGGCGGCGGTGCACCGGGTGCACGACCTGGTCTTCGAACGGACCGGGCAGCGGCTGCCCGAGGAGTTCGACCACACCTTGCAGGAACGGATCTCCGCCGGGTTCGCACGGGAGCTGAAGCCCGTCCCCGGGGTCACCGAAGTGCTGGCCGAGCTGTCCGCGCAGGGAGTGCCGTACTGCCTGGCCTCCTCCGGGACCCACGAGCGGATCCGCGTCGGACACCGCAGTGCCGGTCTCGGGGAGTGGTTCGAGGAAGAGTGGATCTTCAGTGCGGAGGACGTGGGGCGGGGCAAGCCGGCGCCGGACCTGTTCCTGCACGCCGCCGACATGATGGGCGTCGCGCCCGCGCGGTGCGTGGTGGTCGAGGACAGTCCGCTCGGGGTGGAGGCCGCCCGCGCCGCGGGGATGGACGTCCTCGCGTACACCTCGATGTCGCCCGCCGCCGCCCTCCCCGGGGCCAACGCCTACTTCGGCGAGATGAAGGAGCTCTCCGCCCTGCTCGGATTGGGTGTGTGATCTCTCTACCCACCGGTAGGTGAGGCGCCTACGCTGTGCCGCCATGACAGTTGACGTGCGGCTGCGGCGTGGGCGGGGCGCCCTCGGGTTCGGCTTCTTCGCGCAGGGCGTCGCCTTCGCCCTGCTGGTGACCCGGATCCCGGCCATCCAGGACCAGTACGGGATATCCGACGGGCTGCTGCCCGCCTTCCTCGCCGCCGTGCCGATCCTCGCCGGGGTCTCCAGCGTCGCCACCGAGCACCTGGTGAAACGGATCGCCCCCGGCACGGTGCTGCGGTGGGCACAGCCCGTCGTGCTGCTCGCGCTGCTCGGCGTGGGGGCCGGTACCCGGATGTGGCACGTCGCGGTGGCCCTGGGGGTGTTCGGGCTCGCGGTCGGGGCGCTGGACGCCTCGATGAACATGCTGGGGGTGAGCCTCCAGCGGGCGTACGGGCGCAGCATCATGCTCGGGTTCCACGCCGCGTACAGCCTCGGCGGGATCCTGGGGGCGTCGGCGGCCTGGGCGGGGGCGCACTGGCACCTGGCGCTGTTCACCGGGTACCTGCCGGCCGTGCTGGTGCTGCTGCCGATGGTGCTGGTGGGCAGCCGGTCCTACGTGGACGCGGCCGACGGGGGTGGGGAAGCGGCCGAGGGGTGGCCGGCGGGGGGCGGGAAGCTGCTGCTGCCGCTCTGCCTGGTGATGGCGTGCGCGTACATCGGGGACTCGACGGTGGCGAACTGGAGCGCCAAGTACCTCCAGGACGTGCTGGGCAGCTCGGAGCAGCTGGCGACGGTCCCGTACAACGTGTACATGGTGACGACCCTGATCGGGCGGGCCGTGGGCGACCTCGGGGTGCGCCGTTTCGGTGCGGTGGCCGTGGTGCGGGGCGGGACGGTGGTGGCGGCCGGCGGGTTCGCGGTGGTGGCCGCCGCGCCCGGGGCGTGGACGGGGATGCTCGGGTTCACGCTGCTGGGCATCGGGCTGTGCGTGATCGTGCCGCAGACCTTCGCCGCCGCGGGGCGGCTCTTCCCGGGGGCCTCGGACACGGCCGTCGCACGGCTGAACATCTTCAACTACGTGGGTTTCCTGATCGGTTCGCCGCTCGTCGGCGGGATCGGGGACGCCTGGAGCTACCGGGGCGCGATGCTCGTGCCGATGGTGCTCGTGCTGGTCACGCTCGTCCAGGCCCGCTCGTTCGGTCCGGAACGGGCCCGATACGGTGTCGGGCATGAGCGGCGAGCCGGTGACCGGGCTGTTGATGTGGGACGAGGCGGTAACGGGGTATGACTTCGGACCGAGCCATCCGATGGACCCGGTGCGCCTGGCGCTGACCATGGGCCTGGTGCGCGCCTTCGGGCTGGACCGGGCGATGGAGGTGCGGGCGGCCCGCGCGGCCGGTGATTCGACGCTGCGGCTGGTGCACCGCGAGGACTACGTGGCCGCGGTGCGCGAGGTGTCGGCGGACCCGGGGGTGGCCGACGGCTCGTACGGGCTCGGGACGGTGGACGATCCGGCGTTCCCGGGGATGCACGAGGCCTCGGCGCTGATCGCCGGGCAGTCGGTGGCGGGGGCGGAGGCGCTCTGGGCCGGTGAGGCGGAGCACGTCGTCAACTTCGCGGGCGGTCTGCACCACGCGATGCCGGGTGGTGCGGCCGGGTTCTGCGTGTACAACGACGCGGCCCTGGCGATCGCGCGGCTGCTGGAGCTGGGGGCCGAACGGGTGGCGTACGTGGACGTGGACGTCCACCACGGGGACGGCGTGCAGGCGGCGTTCTGGGACGACCCCCGGGTGCTGACGGTGTCGGTCCACGAGCACCCGCGGACGCTGTTCCCGCAGACGGGCTGGCCGCAGGAGACGGGTGGCGCGGCGGCCGAGGGTTCCGCGGTGAACGTGGCGCTGCCGGCCGGGACGGGTGACGAGGGCTGGCTGCGGGCCTTCCACGCGACGGTGCCGGAGCTGCTGGCGGACTTCCGGCCGCAGGTGCTGGTCACCCAGCACGGGGCCGACACGCACTTCGAGGACCCGCTCGCCCACCTGGCGGTCTCGCTGGACGCGCAGCGGGCGGTGCAGGAGGCCTGTCACCGGCTGGCGCACGAGTACGCGGGCGGGCGGTGGCTGGCGCTGGGCGGCGGCGGGTACGCGGTGGTGGACGTCGTGCCGCGGTCGTGGACGCATCTGGTGGGGATCGCGGCGCACCGGCCGGTGGACCCGGCGGCCGCGGTTCCGCAGGAGTGGCTCGACCAGGTGTACGCGCGGACGCGGCAGCCGGGGCCGGCGCGGATGACGGACGGCCGGGACGCGCGGTGGCGGGACTGGGAGGCCGGTTACGATCCCGCGGACGCGACGGATCAGGCCGTTCTCGCGACCCGGCGGGCGGTGTTCCCGTTGCGCGGGATGCTCGTGTGACGATGCATCATTACGCCGACCGTGGGGCGGTTCACGGGAACTGATGAAGCGCCAGATGGGGTGCGGCAGCATCGGAGGGTGTTGAGCACCGGCGCGTTGCGTGCGCATCTGCTGGCCGCCCGGTTGGCCGGGCCCGTCGCCACGTCGAGGGAGTCGAGCCTGCGCCGTTACCGGCTGTTCGCGGCGGGGGACCCGCGGGTGCTGCTCGGGCTCGACCCGGAGGGCGGCTGGGGTGAGGGCGAGCTGCTGCGGCTGATGGCGGACAAATGCGGGGTCTCGGCGGATCCGGCGCACGTCAGCGGGCCGGAGGTGATCGATCCGGAGCTGACGGTGGCGGCCCTGGGGGCCTTCGCGGAGCGGTTGGGGGCGGCGGCCGGGGCGCGGTCTCCGGTGCTGTTCGGGACGGGGCATCCGCACCGCCTCCTGGGTTTCTACGCCTGTTTGGCCCGGGCCCTGTCGGCGGCGGGATGTGATGTCCTCACCCCGGCGCAGGGGGTCGGTGTCGACATGGCGACCCGGTTCGGCGTACGCCCGTACCGCATCGATTACGTACGGGGAGTCGCACTGGTGCGGGAACCCGGCGCGCGGCGGGCCGGGAGTGCGACCGGCGTGCACTCCCATTCGCCGCTGCCGGTTCGGATCGCCCTGGGGGCGCTGGCGGAGGCCGGGGGGCCGCTGCCGGAACTGGTGGTGGGTGATCACGGGTGGGTCTGCGGCGCAGGTCAGCTCGGTGTGGACGCGATCGGGCTGGCCGATGCGGATGATCCCGCGCTGTTCGTCGGGGAGGCCGAGGGGCGGGTCGCGGTGACCGTTCCGCTTGACGACGGGGTGCGCGCGGAGCACTACGGACCGCTCGCCCGGTACGTGCTGCGCCGGGCGCGGCTGTCGGGGCGTCAGGAGTGGCCGTAGCTCCTCTTCCCCACTCGTATCACACGCCCCTACTCTGGGGAGTGAGCGTGCGACGACGAGGAGTAACCGGAGGGGAAGCCGGTGCCCGTCATGCGCGGAAGGTCAAGGTGTAGTCATGGCTGCTGGCGAGAGGCCTCTCAGTGAGGTTCAGTTCCTGACCGTGGCGGAGGTCGCCTCGGTGATGCGAGTGTCGAAGATGACCGTGTACCGCCTGGTGCACAACGGTCATCTGCCCGCAATCCGGGTGGGCCGGTCCTTCCGGGTCCCCGAGAACGCGGTCCACGAGTACCTCCGAGAGTCCTATGTGGGGGTGGAGTCGGCCTGAGACTGAGGCTCGGGAAGATCTACGGAGGGCTCGGATTACAAGCCTGGACTCCGGGCGGGTAGGCTAGGCCGACGTAGGTCGTGTGGGCCCAGACGCCCCGCACCGATCCCCGTCAAGGCGGGGATGTTCCGAGAAGTGAGCGAGGGTAGTCGTGGGCTCTGTTATCAAGAAGCGGCGCAAGCGGATGGCTAAGAAGAAGCACCGCAAGCTGCTCAAGCGCACCCGCGTCCAGCGCCGTAACAAGAAGTAAACGGCAGCTGTACGTGTTCTCCGCAGCCCCTCCACCATCCTGGTGGAGGGGCTGCGGTGCAGCCGGGGTACTTCTTCGAGGGAGGCGCTGAGCTCGTGGGCAAGGTCGTGCTCGTCACCGGGGCTGCCCGGCAGCTGGGAGGCCGCTTCGTGCGGCGCATCCAGCGCGACCCGGAGGTGGAACGGGTCATCGCGGTCGACGCGGTGAGCCCGCCGCAGCGGCTCGGCTCGGCCGAGTTCGTGCGGACGGACATCAGGCAGTCGGCCATCGCCCGCGTGCTCGCCGAGCACGCCGTGGACACGGTGGTCCACCTGGCCGTCACGGGAGGCGCCGCAGGCGCGCCGGGCGGACGCAGCGCCGTCAAGGAAACGAACGTCATCGGGACGATGCAGCTCCTCGGGGCCTGCCAGAAGTCGCCGACGGTACGACGGCTCGTGGTGAAGTCGAGCACCAGCGTGTACGGGGGCACTTCCCGGGACCCGGCCGTCTTCACCGAGACCACCCAGCCGAAGTCGCTGCCGAGCGCCGGCTTCGCGAAGGACGCGGCGGAGGTCGAGGGGTACGTACGGGGCTTCGCGCGCCGCCGGCCGGATGTGGCGGTGTGCGTGCTGCGCTTCGCGAACATCCTGGGGCCGTTCGCGGACTCGGCACTGGCGGAGTACTTCTCGATGCCGGTGATGCCGACGGTGCTGGGGTACGACCCGAGGCTGCAGTTCGTCCACGAGGACGACGTGGTGGACGTGCTCCGGCTGGCGGCGGGGGAGCCGCGGCGGGGGACGCTGAACAGCGGCACGTTCAACATCGCGGGGGACGGGGTGCTGCTGCTGTCGCAGTGCTCACGGAGGCTGGGGCGGCCGACGGTGCCGCTGCTGCTGCCCGCGGTGACGTGGGTGGGGTCGGCGCTGCGCGCGGTCGGGGTGACGGACTTCTCCCCCGAGCAGATCCGGCTGCTGACCCACGGCCGGGTCGTGGAGACCTCGCAGATGCGCGACACCCTGGGGTTCAAGCCGATGTACACGACCGTGGAGACCTTCGCCGACTTCGCGCGCAGCCGCGGGAGCGGGCTGCTGCCCCCGGAGCGGGTGGAGCGGGCCGTGCGGCGGGCGGCGGCCGTGCTGAGGGTGGAGGGCCAGGAGATCGGTGCCGGTGTGGACGAGGGAGCGAAGCGATAGTGGCGGACGCCAAGGTCATTCCGTTCGACGAGGACCGGCCGCGCCGGCGCGGCGCGGTCCGGAAGGTACGGGCGGTGCCCGATCCGGCGGAGCCGGCGGGGTCGTCGGAGTCGGTGGAGCCCGGCGTCGGGTCCGGCCCGGAGCCCGCTCCGGCGGGAGCCGGTGACGGCTGGGACCGGCGGATCGCGGGCGGGCTGGCGTTCCTGCGGCGGCGGATCACCGGGGAGTACGAGGTCGACGACTTCGGCTACGACAAGGAACTGACGGACCAGGTCCTGATGTCCCTGCTGCGGCCGCTGTACGACAAGTACTTCCGGGTGGAGGTCAAGGGCATCGAGAACATCCCCAAGGAGGGTGGTGCGCTGATCGTGGCGAACCACTCGGGGACGCTCCCGCTGGACGGGCTGATGCTCCAGGTGGCCGTGCACGACCGGCACCCGGCGGAGCGGCACCTGCGGCTGCTGGCGGCGGACCTGGTGTTCATGCTGCCGGTGGTCAACGAGGTCGCCCGCAAGGCCGGGCACACGCTGGCCTGCGCGGAGGACGCGCAGCGGCTCCTGGAGGCCGGGGAACTGGTCGGGGTGATGCCGGAGGGCTTCAAGGGGATAGGGAAGCCGTTCGGCGAGCGGTACAAGCTCCAGCGGTTCGGGCGGGGCGGTTTCGTCTCGACGGCGCTGCGGGCGGGCACTCCGATCGTGCCGTGCTCGATCGTGGGCGCGGAGGAGATCTATCCGATGATCGGCAACGCGAAGACGCTGGCGCGGCTGCTGGGGCTGCCCTACTTCCCGGTGACGCCGACCTTCCCGTGGCTGGGGCCGCTGGGCGCGGTGCCGCTGCCGACGAAGTGGACGATCCAGTTCGGGGAGCCGATCCCGACGGACGGGTACGCGCCGGAGGCGGCGGAGGACCCGATGCTGATGTTCAACCTCACGGACCAGGTCCGGGAGCAGATCCAGCACACCCTGTACAAGCTGCTGGTGCAGCGGCGGTCGGTGTTCTTCTGAGCCGGCGCGGCTGAGCGGCTGAGCAGCTGAACGGCGGCATGACGAAGCGGGGGTCGCGCGGTGCGCGGCCCCCGCTGTCGCGTCGGCTACTGGCCGGCGTCCTCCGCGTTGAGGCCCAGACCCGGGAGGAGGCCCGGGAGGAGCGGCGGGAGGGTGATGTCCGGCTTCGGCTGGTCCGGGGTCGCCGAGGCGGGCGGCGCGGACTGGCCCTGGGCCGGGGGGTGGAGCAGGTCGCCGGCGCCGCCCAGGAGGCCGCCCGCGCCGGGGGCCGGGGGCCGGCTGCCGGAGGGGCTGGGGGTGGCCGGGGACGCCGCCTGCGGGGAGGCGCCCGGTTGCGGCGGGGTCTGCTGCTTGCCCGCCGCCGGGCTGCTGGGCTGTTTCGCGGGTGCGCCCGAGCCGCGCGTCTGCTCCGGGGGCTTGGGGAGCAGGCCCTGGAGCGGCGCCACGTCTTCGTCTATGGCCTGGAACACGGATTCGACCTCGCCCCCGACGTCGTTGAGCTGCGCCGGGAGCTTGTCCCGGAGTCTGCCCCACGCGTCGCGGTGGGAGCGCGAGAACGAGGACAGCGTCTGGATCGGGCCGAGCGATCCGTCCCGTTCGTACGCCGCCTGGAGCAGCCGGTGGCCTTCGGCGGCGTCGTGCTTCATGCCCGCGAGGGCCCGGCGGATCGCGCCCAGCACCTCGTGGTCCAGCGGGCCCGAGCGGCCGCGCTCCATGAGCCGGCGCGCTTCCGACAGCCGGTTCGAGGCCTGGTCCAGGTAGAGCTCGCCCCGGTCCGCGTCCTCGTCGGCCATGCCCAGCTTCAGATCCTCCATGCCCCGTTTGATGGGGTAGAGGGAGTCACCGGGCAGGGCGTCGGTGCTGGCAGCGGCCACTCCGCTGAAGGCCCCTGCGGCCACACCCACGGTGAGGCCCCCCGCTGCGATGCCCTTGGACCAGCGGGAGCGGGGCCGCAATTTCCGGAGCGAGGTCGCCCGGTGGGCGCCGCGGCCGGTCCGCTGTTCGGGCACCAGAGGGTCCTCGGCGGCACCGCCCCCGGCCCTCTCCTCCATCACCATGGCCTCCATGGCGGCGACGAGCTGGGCTCGTTGCACCACTTTGACCTCGGGGTCCAGCACCGGGCGCGGCATTCTTTCGCCGAGCACGCTCGCCAGGGCCAACAGCCGGTCGTGGTCGGCAGGTTCGGCAGGTGCCTCGGACTGCTCGGCCGCCGGGTCCGGTTCCGAAAGGTCGGACGGGGTCCGATCCTCCAGGGCCTGGGCGAAGGCGTTCGCCCGCCGGTGCGGAGTAACGTTCGCGATCACTGGCGGCACCTCCTCTCGTCATGACGATCGACTCCCCAAGCTGTCCGGAAGGTTGCCTTCCTTGAGCACATCCACACTTTCGGGTGAGCGGCTTCGGGCAGGGCGTGTCCACAGGGAGCCTGCATTCCGCACAACGAGCGGCGCGGCACTTGGGTTACGGACGAAGGATGATCGGACCACAGCGTCATCGAGGGGTCACCGGGAGTAGAGGTCAGGTTGTCGTTACTGCGGGTCCGGCGGAGGGGACGGGTGGTCCGCCGGGTGTGGGGGAGGCGGGGGTGCGGGGGGTCGCGGTGAGGGGGGAGGGCGAGGGGGAGCGGGTCAGCGGGCGTCGTCCGGGAGCAGGCGGGCCAGGGTGCGGACCGCCCGGTACTGGAGCGTCTTGATGGCGCCCTCGTTCTTCCCCATCACCCGGGCCGTCTCGGCGACCGAGAGGCCCTGCAGGAAGCGCAGCGTGACGCACTCCTGCTGCTGGGGGTTGAGTTTGCGCACGGCTTCGAGCAGGGCCGCGTTGGAGAGGGACTCCAGTACGGAGTCCTCGGGGCTGCGCTCGACCTCGTTCGCGTCGAGCATCTCGCCGGTGGTGACCTCCAGGCGGAAGCGGCTGGACTTGAAGTGGTCCGCCACCAGGTTCCGCGCGATGGTCACCAGCCAGGCGCCGAAGTCGCGGCCCTGCCAGGTGAAGGTGGAGATGCGGCGCAGGGCGCGCAGGAAGGTCTCACTGGTGAGGTCCTCCGCGGTCGCCTTGCCCCCGACGCGGTAGTAGATGTAGCGGTACACCGTGTCGCTGTACTGGTCGTAGAGGCGGCCGAAGGCCTCGGCCTCGCCGGCCTGGGCGCGTTCGACCAGGTCCATCATGCGGGCCTGGTCGCTGTCCGCCGTGGGGCGGCGGGCGGCGGGCGCGCCGGCGGATGCGGTGCCGGCGGGGCTCGCGCCCGTTCGACCTCGTCTGCCCACCGTCGCCCCGCCGTCGGTCAGGGCGTAGCAAGGACCGGCCGGGCCGAGGCCGGCAGGGACCGCGGCGGCGAGGGCGGGGACGGCGTACGCGGTGGGGACGAAGCCGCGCAGGTGGTCGAGGACCGTTGCGCGCAGCGTAGCCAGGCCCGAGGCGTCAACCCCGACAGGTGGGTACACGGGACTCCCAGAGGCAGAGCTTCCATCACGTGCAGTGCGGGACCGTTCACCCGTCGTGGCGACAGATGGGCGGTGGCATGCGTTTGAGGAGAATAACGCTTCGTACAGGCAGCGCTACACCCAGTTGCTGAAATCACCGGTTCCGACACTTCTGTTGCGTGTCCAGGGCATATTCAGGCCCGGTTGGTGATCGGTTCTTGATCGGATGGGTGCACGGAATGGACGCTTCCACGCTGGCTCACGACCGAGTCGGGCAGGCCGGAGTGCCGCGCCGACGGCGCGGGTAGGGGTGGGCGGTTGGGCGCGGCGGGGCCCGTGGCCGGGCCGGGGCCCGGGGGCGCTACTTGCGGCGGCGGTGCAGGGCGATGGCGGCGGCCGCGCCACCTGCGATCGCGCCGACTCCGGCGGCGGCCGGGACGCCGACCTTCACGGCCTTGCGGCCGGTCCGATAGTCGCGCAGCCGCCAGTCGTTGGCCCTGGCATGCTTGCGCAGTTTTGTGTCGGGATTGATCGCGTACGGATGTCCGACCAGCGAGAGCATCGGGATGTCGTTGTGCGAATCGCTGTACGCGGCGCAGCGGGCGAGGTCGAGGTCCTCGGCGGCGGCCAGCGCGCGCACCGCCTCGGCCTTGGCGGGGCCGTGCAGGGGCTCGCCGACCAGGCGGCCGGTGTACACGCCGTCCACGGACTCCGCGACGGTGCCCAGGGCCCCGGTCAGGCCCAGGCGGCGGGCGATGATCGTGGCCGTCTCCACGGGCGCGGCGGTGACCAGCCACACCTTCTGGCCGGCGTCGAGGTGGGCCTGGGCGAGGGCGCGGGTGCCGGGCCAGATCCGCTCGGCCATGTACTCGTCGTAGATCTCCTCGCCGATGGACATCAGCTCCGAGACCCGGTGGCCCTTGACGATGGACAGGGCGCTGTCGCGGGCGTCCTGCATGTGGTCGGGGTCCTCGACCCCGGCGAGCCGGAACCAGGCCTGCTGCCAGGCGAAGCGGGCCAGTTCGCGGCGGCGGAAGAACTCGCGCTTGTAGAGGCCGCGGCCGAAGTGGAAGATCGCGGCGCCCTGCATGACGGTGTTGTCGAGGTCGAAGAAGGCGGCGGCCAGGTCGTCGCCCGGAACCGGGAACTCCGGCTCGGGGGCGCTCTCCTCGGCGTCCGTCGCGGGCGCGGCGGAGGCCGCCGGGAGGGCCTGCGCGGCCTCGTCCTGCGGCGGTGTCGTATGAGGTGGGGCTTCGGCCTGCGCGGTCTTGCGGGCGGCCTCGGCCGAGGCCTCGCCTGCCAGCACGCTCCGCGCCGTCGCGGAGCGCCTACGGGGGGTGAGCCATCCCAGAGCGGCCATGACGCGAGCATAGCCACTGTGTTCGGGAGTTCCCGAACCGCCGGGAAACGGAGCGGTTAACTCTTCGGGCACCGCGGCGCGGCGCGGGACAATGAGGACATGAGTCCTTTGCTGCGCCGTAAGGAAAAGAAGCGTCCCGGGGAGCGGATGGTCACGCTCATCGGGAAGCCGGGGTGTCACCTGTGCGACGACGCCCAGGAGGTCATCGAATCGATCTGCGCCGAGACGGGCGCACAGTGGGAGAAGAAGGACATTTCGCAGGACGAGGAGCTCTACCGGCTGCACTGGGAGCAGATTCCGGTGGTGCTGATCGACGGCGAACAGCACACCTTCTGGAGGGTGAACCCGGACCGGCTGCGGCGGGCATTGGGAGCCTGACCCCTCCGGCGGTTACCATCGTGGGCGATTTATGGGGGCTCGGGGGCGTATTGATGAGGAGTGTGTACCGCTTTGCCCCCCTCCGGATTTGAACGGGTTCGGCCCGTTCCCGGTTCCCGCCTTCCCTGCCCGACCCGCGTGACCCCGGTCACTTTGCTCGGACAAAGCGGACACAATCTTTGTGCACGCGTTCACAAAGACATAGCCTGCACTCGACGGGGCGGTCCTGGGACAAGTGGCCGCCTGCAGCCCCGCTCATCCCGCAGGAGCATCGTGGCAACTGGCCGAACTCACCGACCGGCGACCCGCAGCCGAGGTATTCCCGAGGCCACTGTCGCCCGGCTTCCGCTGTACCTGCGCGCCCTCACCGCGCTCTCCGAGCGATCGGTGCCCACGGTGTCCTCCGAAGAGCTCGCGACCGCCGCCGGGGTCAACTCGGCGAAGCTGCGCAAGGACTTCTCGTACCTCGGTTCCTACGGGACGCGGGGCGTCGGCTACGACGTCGAGTACCTCGTCTACCAGATCTCCCGCGAACTCGGCCTGACCCAGGACTGGCCGGTCGTCATCGTCGGCATCGGAAACCTCGGCGCCGCGCTCGCCAACTACGGCGGTTTCGCCTCCCGCGGGTTCCGCGTGGCCGCGCTGATCGACGCCGACCCCGCGATGGCCGGCAAGCCGGTCGCCGGCATGCCCGTCCAGCACACCGACGACCTGGAGAAGATCATCGAGGAGAACGGCGTCTCGATCGGGGTCATCGCGACCCCGGCCGGCGCCGCGCAGCAGGTGAGCGAGCGGCTCATCGCCGCCGGGGTCACCTCCATCCTGAACTTCGCACCGACCGTGCTGTCCGTCCCCGACGGCGTGGACGTCCGCAAGGTCGACCTGTCGATCGAGCTCCAGATCCTGGCCTTCCACGAGCAGCGCAAGGCCGGCGAGGAAGCGGCCGCCGCGGGCACCGGCCCCGTCGCCGAGGCCGCTGCGGGCGCCGGCACGGGCACGGGTACGGGCGCCGCGCCCGCCGCCGCCGTCGAGCCGCCGGCCGGCCGGGCCGCCGCGGCCGCCGCCGCACGCAAGGGCGGCCCCGAGGGCGACGTCCCGGCGGTGATGCCGGCATGAGTCTGCTCGTCGTGGGCCTCAGCCACCGCAGCGCACCCGTGAGCGTCCTGGAGCGGGCCTCGCTGTCCGCCGACGCCAAGGTCAAGCTGCTGCACGACACGCTGGCCGCCGAGCCGGCGGCCGAGGCCACCGTGCTCGCCACCTGCAACCGGATCGAGCTGTACGCCGACGTGGACAAGTTCCACGCCGGTGTCGCCGAGCTGTCCACGCTGCTGGCCCAGCACAGCGGGGTCGCGCTGGAGGAGCTCACCCCCTACCTCTACGTGCACTACGAGGACCGGGCGGTGCACCACCTGTTCTCGGTGGCGTGCGGCCTCGACTCGATGGTCGTCGGCGAGGGCCAGATCCTCGGCCAGATCAAGGACGCGCTCGCGCTGGGCCAGGAGCTCCACACGGCCGGCCGGCTGATCAACGACCTCTTCCAACAGGCGCTGCGCGTCGGCAAGCGGGCGCACTCGGAGACCGGGATCGACCGGGCCGGACAGTCGCTGGTGACCTTCGGCCTGGAGCAGCTCGCCGGGCACGCGGTGCCCGTCGGCGAGTGGGCCGCGGGCAAGCGCGCGCTGGTGATCGGCGCCGGGTCGATGTCCTCGCTGGCCGCAGCGACGCTCGCGCGGGTGGGCGTCGCCGAGATCGTCGTGGCGAACCGGACCGCGGAGCGGGCGGAGCGTCTCGCGGAGATTCTGGTTGCCTCGGGCACCGGTGTCGCGGCGCGGGCCGTGACGATGGGGGCCGTCGCCGACGAACTGACACGTGTTGACGTGGTCGTCTCCTGTACGGGGGCCACCGGACTGGTCCTGACCGGGGACGACGTCGCGCGCGCGGTGGAGGGCGACCCCACGCTTCCCTTCCAGGCGGGACCGGAAGGGCGGGACCCCGCCGCGGGTCCGGCCGGCGGCTCCGCCGCGGGCGGGCGGGACTTCGCCCCGGGCACGGGTGACGGTCTTCGGGCGGCAGCCGGTGGGCCGGGCGCACAGGCGCTCGCCGTGGCCGACGCCGAGGTCGTGGCGCGGCTCGTGGCCGCCGCCGAGGCCGGGCGCCGGCTCGCCGACGCCGGGGCCGCGCGGACCATCGCGCCCGCGCCGGCCGCCACCGGGCCCGACGGCTGCCCCCTCGGCCCGGACGCCCCCGCCGGGGACGGCCGCTCCGCGCTGACCGGGGTCGACGCCACCTCCCTCGAACTGCACGGCACCTGGGCCGACCAGGGCGAGGCCGCCGCGCAGCGGCAGCCCCGCCGCACGGTCCGCAGCAGCGTCGACGCCGCGGCCGTCCGGCTCGCGCTGCTCGACCTGGCCATGCCCCGGGACATCGACGCCGCCGTGCACCGCATCCCCGGGGTGCGCCTCGTCGACATCGAGAGCCTCGCCGAGGCCTCGGCCGACGCCCCTATGGCGGCCGACGTCGACGCCGTGCGCACGATCGTCGCCGACGAGGTGGCCGCCTTCGGCGCCGCCCAGCGCGCCGCGCACATCACCCCCACCGTCGTCGCCCTGCGGGCGATGGCCGCCGAGGTCGTCGCCATGGAGGTGGCACGGCTCGACGGGCGGGTACCCGACCTCGACGAGCGGCAGCGGTCCGAGGTCACCCAGACCGTGCGCCGCGTCGTCGACAAGCTCCTCCACGCGCCGACCGTGCGCGTCAAGCAGCTCGCGAGCGAGCCCGGCGGCGCCGGGTACGCCGAGGCGCTGCGCGAACTCTTCGACCTCGACCCTCAGACGGTGGAATCCGTCAGCCGGGCGGACGCGGCCGATCCGAAGAACGACGACGACCCAGGACGGGCATCATGAACACACGTCCCGACCAGCCCCTCAGGCTCGGCACGCGGCGCAGCAAGCTGGCCATGTCCCAGTCCGGGCACGTCGCCGAGGCGGTACGGGCGATCACCGGCCGGCCGGTGGAGCTCGTGGAGATCACGACCTACGGTGACGTGTCCCGCGAGAACCTGGCCCAGATCGGCGGCACCGGGGTGTTCGTCACCGCGCTGCGCGACGCACTGGTCCGCGGCGAGGTCGACTTCGCCGTGCACTCGCTGAAGGACCTGCCGACGACCCAGCCCGACGAGCTGGTCATCGCGGCCATGCCGAAGCGGGAGGACCCGCGCGACGCGCTCGTGGCGCGGGACGGCCTGACCTTCGAGCAGCTGCCCGACGGCGCCCGCGTGGGCACCGGCTCGCCGCGCCGCACGGCGCAGCTGCACGCGTACGCCCGCAGTCTGGGCAAGCGCATCGAGACCGTCGCGATCCGCGGCAACGTCGACACCCGCATCGGGTTCGTGCGCGACGGGGAGCTCGACGCCGTCGTGCTGGCCGCCGCCGGCCTGAACCGGATCGGCCGCGGCGACGAGGCGACCGACCTGCTGTCGGTCGACAACATGCTGCCCGCGCCCGGCCAGGGTGCCCTGGCCGTGGAGTGCCTCGCGTCCGACGCGGAGCTCGTCGCCGCACTCGGTGAGCTCGACGACCCGCACACCCGGGCCGCCGTCACCGCGGAGCGGGTCCTGCTCGCCGCCCTGGAGGCCGGATGCAGCGCCCCCGTGGGCGCGCTCGCCGACCTGCTGGCCGACGGGGAGATTGTCAATGAAATGCGCCTGCGCGGTGTCGTCGGAACCCTCGACGGAACCACGCTGGTGCAGCTGTCCACCACCGGTCCCGTGCCCCAGTCGTACGACGAGGCCATGGCGCTCGGCCGCGAACTCGCGGACGAGATGCTGGCCAAGGGCGCGGCCGGTCTGATGGGGGAGCGATCCCTTTGAACCCCTCAAGCCCCACCACCTCCGCTTTTCCGGCCGTCGCCGCGCAGGGACTCGTCACCTTCCTCGGTGCCGGCCCCGGCGACCCGGGTCTGCTGACACTGCGCGCCGTGGAGGCGCTCGCCGCCGCGGACGTACTGATCGCCGAGCCAGAGGTGCTCGACGTCGTACGGACCCACGCGCGCGCGGGCGTCGACACGCCGCAGCTGACGGTCGCTGACGAACTGTCAGCCGCCGCCGGGGTCCCGGTGATCCGCGACGCCGCCAATCTTGTCATGGAGGCCGCGCGCTCCGGCAGGCGGGTCGTCCGTGCCGTCACCGGCGACCCGGGGCTCGACGGGAACGCCGCCTCGGAGATGCTGGCCTGCGCCCACGGGGGGATCCCCTTCGAGGTGGTGCCCGGTGTCGCCACCGCCGTCGGCGTGCCCGCCTACGCGGGTGTGCCGCTGCGCGGCGAGCAGGGCGCCGACGTCCGCTTCGTCGACGCCCGGCACGCCTCGCAGCGCTGCTGGAGCGAGGTGGGCACCAGCGAGTGCAGCGTCGTCGTCTCCGCGACCCTGGAGACCGTCTCCGCCGCCGCCGCCGAGCTGGTGTCGGCCGGCCGCAAGCCGGAGACCCCGCTGACGGTGACCGTCGGCGGTACGACGACCCGGCAGCGGACCTGGAGCGCGACCCTGGGCACCATCGCCCAGGTGTTCAAGCAGGGCAAGGTGCTCCCCTCCCCCGAGGGCGCACGGCCCGTCATAGCCGTGGTCGGTGAGCAGGGCGCCGCCGCACGGCGCGAGGAGCTGGCCTGGTTCGAGTCGAAGCCGCTGTTCGGCTGGCGGGTCCTCGTACCGCGCACCAAGGAGCAGGCCGCTTCGCTCTCCGACCAGCTGCGTTCGTACGGCGCGGTGCCCCACGAGGTGCCGACCATCGCCGTGGAGCCGCCGCGCACCCCGCAGCAGATGGAGCGGGCGGTCAAGGGCCTGGTCACCGGCCGCTACGAGTGGATCGCCTTCACCTCCGTCAACGCGGTCAAGGCGGTGCGGGAGAAGTTCGAGGAGTACGGGCTCGACGCGCGCGCCTTCGCGGGCATCAAGGTCGCCGCGGTCGGCGAGCAGACCGCAGCCGCGCTGGTCGAGTTCGGCGTGAAGCCGGACCTGGTGCCGAGCGGCGAGCAGTCGGCCGCCGGGCTGCTGGAGGACTGGCCGCCCTACGACCCGGTCTTCGACCCCATCGACCGCGTCTTCCTGCCGCGCGCCGACATCGCCACCGAGACCCTGGTGGCCGGGCTGATCGAGCTGGGCTGGGAGGTCGACGACGTCACGGCCTACCGGACCGTGCGCGCGTCGCCGCCGCCGGCCGACACCCGTGAGGCGATCAAGGGCGGCGGCTTCGACGCCGTTCTCTTCACCTCGTCCTCGACCGTCCGCAACCTGGTCGGCATCGCGGGCAAGCCGCACAACGTGACCGTCATCGCCTGCATCGGGCCGGCCACCGCCAAGACGGCGGAGGAGCACGGCCTGCGCGTGGACGTGCTGTCGCCGGAGCCGAGCGTGGGCAAGCTGGCGGAGGCGCTCGCCGCGTACGGCGAGGCCCGCCGCGAGGCCGCGAAGGAGGCCGGGGAAACGGTCTCCCGCCCGAGCGAACGCCGTCCGGGCGCGCGGCGCCGTCGCACGACGTGAGCGGCTTAGGCGGGGCGGCTCCGCCGCAGGACACGGGGAAGGGGCCCGGGTGCACAGCGCACCCGGGCCCCTTCCCCCGTTCCCGGGGGTAATCCGGTGGTCCGCCGGCCCCCGTCGGGCGAGGATCGCCGCCGGACGAAGGGGGACGGATGGCGGAGCGGGACGGGATGTCGGGGCTGTGCGCGGCGGTCGCGGCGTACGCGGTGGAGACCGTCGAGGAGCTGGTCGCGGCCGGGGCGGACCCGGACCGGGTGCTGCTGCAAGCCGTCGAAGGGGGCTCCCCGGCGGTGGTGTCGGCGCTGCTGGACGAGCGTTCCGCGCCGCTGCCGGAGGCGGAGCGAGACCGGCTGCTGGTCGCGGCCCGCTGGTGGTACGAGCGGGGCGCGGAGGGCGAGCTGCGGCGGCTGACGGGGGCGACGGGCCCGGCGGACGTCCGGTGGGTGCGGGACGGCACGGAAGACCGCGTCGAGGAGGTCACCCTCGGCGGGCGCACCGTACGGGCCGGGCACGGAGCCGTCCTGACCCAGCTGGAGTGGCGGTACCGGATCCTGGCCCCGGTCGGGGAACTGATGGCCCGCGCGGTGCGGCACGAGGACGGTGCGGGGGACGAGGAGCACGTCGACCGGTCGGCAGCCTGCTGGGTGCTGCTGTCGCGGCAGAGCGCGGAGACGTGGCGGGAGGTGGTGGACTTCCGCCGGCACCCCTCGCCCGCGCACCGGGCGTTCGTCGCCGATTTCCTGGGCCTGGGCAGGCTGATGTCCGGCGTCACGGACCACGCCCCCTGGTACGAGAAGCGGCGTGCCGAGCTGCTTCCCGGCTGGGCCGACACGGAACGGGACGCCGGGGTACTGGCGAGGGTGCTCCGGCTCGTGTCCGAGGAGGACCTCCCGCAGGCGCGGGAGTTCGGGCTGCGGTACGCGGGGCATCCGGACCCCCGGGTGCGGAGCCGGGTGCCGTGGATGTTCGACCGGCCGCTGGACCCGGAGACGGCACGGGCGGTGTGCGACCTCGGGCGGGACCCCGACGCGGGGGTACGGGCGGAGGCCGCCGGGGTGCTGGGCGGGGAGGAGCTCGGGGAGCCGGACAGGGCGGTGCTGCTCGCCCTGCTCCGGGACGCGGACCCACAGGTCCGGCACCGGGCCGTGCGGGCCACCGCCCGCGGCGCCGACCGCTCGCCGGAGGTCACGGAGGCGCTGGCGGAGCTCCTGGACGCGGAGGAGCAGGACGTCCGGCTCAGCGCCGCCTACGGCCTGGCCCTACGGGACGATCCCCGGACGCCGGAGGCCTACGCCCGGGTGGGCCCACTGGGCCCGGAGTTCGCACACGACACCCGGCTCGACGGGCTGTGGCACTGGCGCCTCAGGAACGCACCCAACGGGTGAAGTCGCTCCAGGGCGGCGCCCCGGTCGCTGTTGTAACTGGACTTGAACCACTTCAGTGCGGTGCTCACGCCTCTCCTAGCAGCCGCTCCAACAGGGCCTTTGTCTCTGCGACATTGAGGGCCTGGGATCGCAGCACCGCATGCCTCTGAGCGAACATGCTGACCTCATCGGGATCCCGGATGACGATGCTGATGCGCTGGTTCTCGAAGTACGCGACGCGCTGGTGATCGGGCATTTCCAGCAGGGTGAACGAACCCGCCATACCTGCGTGACCGGCGAGGCCGAGGGGGAGGACCTGGAGAGAGATCGTTGGCTGGTCAGCGCATTCGCGCAGGTGGTGCAACTGCCTCCGGCGGACGTCATCGCCGCCGATACGGTCGCGCAGCGCTGATTCCGAGACGACGAAACCGAGAGTGGGCGGGACCCGGCGGTACAGGATGTCCTGACGCTTGATGCGGCGTGCCGTCTGGGACTCGATCTTCTCCTCGCCGAAATAGGGCACGCGGCAGCCGAACAGAGCCCGGGCGTACTCCTCGGTCTGAAGCAGGCCGGGCACGAGCGTGGCCTCGAAACAGGACAGGGCGACGGCCTCGGCTTCGCTGGCGAAGTACTCCTCCTCCCAGGCCAAGAGCGTGTTCACCTCCGGCATCCTGTTCGCCGCGACCGCTAACAGGCCGGGCAGGTCGAGGGCCCGGTCCATCTTCTCGGCGACATTCGGCATCAGCGCGCGCCGGCCCTGCTCGATGGAAGCGACGGTCTCCACGTCGATGTGCAGCGCTTCGGCCAGGGCGCGCTGGGTCATTCCCTTGGCGGCTCTGGCGGCGGCTACCTGCGCGCCGACCATGGTGAGGGCCGTCTCGTTCGACCGGGGTGCTCTGCGTGGGGGCATGGCGGTGAACTCCCCACGTACGTAGGCGGGATGCAGGCATCGACCCGTACTCATCAAGGAGTACGGGTCGATCGTCTTGCCCACGCTAATGACGCATCGCGACGATCGCTGCGTGAACGTGGAAATCCATCCGGCCCTGCTGCGTGAGCGGTACTTCCCCCGCAGCCCCCAATCCGTCCGCCCTGCCAGGGAGTTCACGGCGGAGACATTGCACGCGTGGGGTGTCACATGTCGTCGGGACGACCTGTTGCTCTGCGTGAGCGAGCTGGCCACCAACGCCCTGCTGCACGGCGTCCCGCCCGGCCGGTACTACCGGGTGCGGCTGATGCTCTTCGACGGGGCCGTCCGGGCCGAGGTGCACGACAGCGGGGGCGGGCGGCCCCGGATCGCGGACCGGGATCCGGGGGCAGAGGGCGGGCGGGGGCTGCTGCTGGTGGCCGGGGTCGCGGACCGGTGGGGGGTGACGCCGAGGATGCCCGGCAAGGCGGTGTGGTGCGAGTTCGGGGTGCGGACGGCGGGCCCCTAGGCTTGGGGGGACTGCTGTCGATGCTCGAAGAGGCGACTGAGAATGAGCGCGTACGGATCCTTCCCCGGCTCCCGGCCCCGCCGGCTGCGCACCACCCCGGCCATGCGGCGGATGGTCGCGGAGTACCGGCTGCACCCCTCGGACCTGATCCTCCCGGCGTTCGTCCGGGAAGGCATCACCGAGCCGCTGCCGATCTCGGCGATGCCGGGCGTGGTCCAGCACAGCCGGGACACGCTGCGGAAGGCCGCCGTGGAGGCGGTCGAGGCGGGCGTCTCGGGGATCATGCTCTTCGGCGTCCCGGCCGACGAGAACAAGGACGCGCTCGGCACGGCGGGCACCGAGCCCGACGGCATCCTCCAGGTCGCGATCCGCGACGTGAAGGCCGAGGTCGGCGACGACCTCGTCATCATGTCCGACCTGTGCCTGGACGAGTACACCGACCACGGCCACTGCGGTGTCCTGGACGAGCACGGCCGCGTCGACAACGACGCCACGCTGGAGCGGTACGCGGAGATGGCGCAGGTCCAGGCCGACGCGGGCGTCCACGTGGTGGGCCCGAGCGGCATGATGGACGGCCAGGTCGGCGTCGTCCGCGACGCCCTCGACGAGACGGGCCACGAGGACGTCTCGATCCTCGCCTACACCGCGAAGTACTCCTCGGCCTTCTACGGTCCCTTCCGCGAGGCCGTCGCCTCCTCCCTCCAGGGCGACCGCAAGACGTACCAGCAGGACCCGGCCAACGCCCGCGAGTCCTTGCGGGAGCTGGCGCTGGACCTGGAGGAGGGCGCCGACATGGTGATGGTGAAGCCCGCCGGTCCGTACCTGGACATCCTCCACCGGGTCGCGGAGGCCGTGGACGTGCCGGTGGCGGCGTACCAGATCAGCGGCGAGTACGCGATGGTCGAGGCCGCCGCCGAGAAGGGCTGGATCGAGCGGGACCGGGCGATCCTGGAGACCCTGCTCGGCATCAAGCGGGCGGGCGCCGACACGATCCTCACCTACTGGGCGACCGAGGTCGCGGGCTGGCTGCGCGAGACCCGCTGAGTGCGCTGAGTGCGGTGCGCGGGCCGGGATGAGTACGGACACTCATGCCGGCCCGGCGCCGTCCGGCTTGAGTGGGGGCATGGACACCACCGCCCCTGTAGAGCGCGACCGCCGCGCGTACGTCGCCCCGCTCGTCTCCACCCTGCTGACGCTGCCCGCCGCCGCCGTCACCCTGTTCTTCGCGGGGCTCTCCCCGATGGCCTGCGACTCCTGCGAGGACGCGGCCTCGGACCGCTTCGACGCGAGCTTCGGGCCCGCGTGGACGGTGTTCACGGGCGGGCTGGTCCTCGTACTGCTCCTGCTCGTGGCCTGCTGGGCGCTGCCCCGCAACCGCGGCAACCGGGGGCGGCGGCTCGCGCTGGCGCTGGCGGCGCCGGGGGCCGTGGTGCTGAACGTGATCGTCTTCGCCGCCATGGTCGACTGGCCCTAGCCGGGTGGGAGGAGCAGGCTGGGGGGAGAGGCGCACGGCACAGTGGAGGTGGTCCGCCATGCCCACACTCGCAGGCTGGCACGTCGAGATGGAGTTCACCGAGGACGGCCACCGCACGAACGCGGCGGCCCTGTTGAGGCTCGCCGACGGTTCCGAGGTCAGGGCGCGCGGCTACGCGATGCGGCACCCGTCCGACCCGGAGCAGTTGCGGGTAGGTGAGGAGATCGCCGGGGCGCGGGCCCTGATGGACCTCGCGGGCCAGCTGCTCCAGAAGGCCCACGGGGAGATCGACGAGGCCACGGGACGGCATTCCTACCCGCTGACGGCCTGACCGCCGCGGTCCGGGCCCGTGCTGACCCCCGTCCGGCACGGGCCCGGTGGTGCGGGCGCCCCCGCTCAGCGGGTGCGGCGCCGGAAGAGGACGCCCGCCAGGGTGACGGCCAGGGCGGTGATCGCCGCGCACCAGGCGAGGGCGGTCCAGGGGGCGTTGCCCGCCGGGCGGTCCAGGAGGAGGGCGCGCAGCGATTCGATCACCGGGGTCAGCGGCTGGTGGCCGGCGAAGCCGTGCAGCCAGGACGGCATGGTGTCGATGGGGACGAAGGCGCTGGACGGGTAGGGCAGGAACATCATCAGGAAGGTGAACCCGCCCGCGGCCTCCGGGGACTTGGCGAGCAGGCCCAGCGTCGCGGCCAGCCAGGAGATGGCGGTGATGTACGCGACGAGGAGCCCGGCGGCGGCGAGGTAGGCGGGCGCCGAAGCCCGGGGGCGGAAGCCGATGGCGAGGGCGACGGCCAGGACGAGGGTCGTCGAGACGAGGTTGCGGACGACCGATGCCGTGACGTGTCCGGCGAGGACGGGGACGCCGCCCACGTCCAGGGAGCGGAGGCGGTCGACGATGCCGTTCTTCATGTCGTCGGCCACGCTCACGGCGGTGCTCGCCGCGCCGAAGCCCGCGCACAGGAGCATGGCGCCGGGGACCACGTAGGTCACGTACGCCGTCCCGGTGTCGATGGCGCCGCCGAAGAAGTACACGAAGATCAGCATCAGCATGACGGGGAGCATCAGGGCGGCGATCAGCGCGTCGGGGCTGCGCCGGCTGATGCGCAGGCTGCGCCCGGCCATGGTGAGGGCGGCGGTACCGGTCATCGGGGGGCTCCCGTCAGGGCGAGGAAGACGTCGTCGAGGGTGGCGGTGCGGAGCGTGAAGCGCTCGACGCCGGTGCGGTCGGGGTCGAGTTCGTCGAGCAGGGCGCGGACGTGGGCGGCGGTGCCGTCGGTGGGCAGGCCGAGGGTCAGTGCGCCGGGGTCGTGGTGGACGGCGCGGGCGGTGAGGGCCTCGTAGGCGTCTCGGCTGGTCAGGGTGAGGTCGAGGCGGTGTCCGGCGACGCGGGCCTTCAGTTCGGCGGGGGTGCCCTCGGCGGTGACGCGGCCGGAGTCGAGGACGGTGACGCGGTCGGCGAGCCGGTCGGCCTCCTCCAGGTACTGGGTGGTGAGCAGGACGGTGGTGCCGTCGGCGCGCAGTTCCCGTACGAGGTCCCAGAGTTCCGCGCGGCTGCGCGGATCGAGGCCGGTCGTGGGCTCGTCCAGGAACAGCACGGCGGGCTTGCCGACGAGGCTCGCCGCGAGGTCCAGGCGCCGCCGCATTCCGCCCGAGTAGGTCTTGGTGAGGCGGTCGGCGGCCTCGGACAGGCCGAAGCGGTCGAGGAGTTCACCGGCGCGGGCGCGGGCTTCGCGGGCGGACAGCCCGGTGAGCCTGCCGGTCATGCGCAGGGTCTCGGCGCCGGTCTGGAGGTCGTCGAGGGCCGCGAACTGGCCGGTGAGGCTGATGCGTTCCCGTACGAGGGCCCGCGCGCCGGTGATGTCGTGCCCGGCCACGCGGGCGGTCCCGGAGTCGGGCGCGGTGAGGGTGGTGAGGACCCGGACGGTGGTGGTCTTCCCGGCGCCGTTGGGGCCGAGGAGGGCGAGGACGGAGCCGCGCGGGACGGAGAGGTCGAGGCCGTCGAGGACGCGCAGGTCCCCGTAGGACTTGGTGAGGCCGGTGGCGTGGATGCCGAGGGCGCGCGGGGTCATGAGGGACGGTGCTCCCTTCTGCGTATGTCATACGCTCTTCTGCGTAAGTAATACACAGAACTAGGATGGGGGTCAATCGAGAAGTGGGCGGTCATGGCGGACGAGGACAGCGGGACCGGGCTCCCGGCGAGCCTGGAAATGGCCTGGGGCCTGCGCGAACGCCCCGGCAAGGGGCCGCGCCCCACGCTCACGCTGCCCCGGATCGTGGAGGCGGCCGTCGCGCTCGCCGCCACGGAGGGCATGGACGCCGTGTCGATGGGCCGGGTCGCCAAGGAGCTGGGCGCCTCGACGATGTCCCTCTACCGCTACGTCGCCGCCAAGGAGGAGCTGTACGTCCTCATGGCCGACGCGGGGGTCGGCACCCCGCCGCCGCTGCCGCCCGGGGCGCAGGACCTGGGCTGGCGCGAGCTGCTGACGCAATGGGCGTACGCGCAGCGGGCCGTCCTGATGGCCAACTCCTGGATCCTGCGCATCCCGATCACGGCCCCGCCGGCCACCCCGAACCAGCTCGCCTGGATGGACCGGGGGCTCGCCGCGATGGCCGGCACGGGCCTGGAGGAGGGCGAGAAGCTCTCCACGATCATCCTGATCGGGGGCCTGGTGCGGAACGAGGCCACGATGGCCGCCGACATGATCGACGCCATCGTGAAGTCCGGAGTCACGCCGCAGCAGGCCCTGGACCGGTACGTCCGCACCCTGCGGCTGCTCGCAGGCCCGGACGCGCACCCGGCGGTGACGCGGCTGCTGGACTCGGACGCCTTCAGCGGCTCCGGCGAGCCGGACTTCCAGTTCCGCTTCGGGCTGGAGCGGATCCTGGACGGGCTCGCGCCGCTGGTCGCGGGACGGGCGGGGACGGGCTGACGGGTGCACCCTGGAAAGCAGTGGCCTCGGAGGTGATCGCCATGAAGGATGCCGTCGGATGGCATGTGGACGTGGAGTTCCAGGAGGACAGCAAGCGCACCCGCGCCGCCGCCCTCGTCCGGCTGCCGGACGGGAGCGAGCTGCGCTCGCACGGCTATTCCAGCCGTCACCCCAGTGACGGCAACCAGCCCAGGGTGGGAGAGGAGATCGCGGCGGCCCGCGCGCTCAACGATCTGAAGGAGCAGTTGCTCACCAAGGCGCACGACGAGATCGACGGTGCGTCGGGGCGCACGTCCTACCCGATCGAGCGCTGACCGCTCCCGGAGGGAAGGGGCCGGCGCGGCGGCCCGGCCCGGCCGTGAGTACGCCCGGGCCGTCGTCCGCGGCAGGGGCGCGGTCAGTCGCCCCCGCCACCTCCGCAGGACGAGTCGCCGCCGCAGCCGTAGAAGGAACCCGCGTCGCCCTGCGAGCGGCGGCCGCGGCTCGGGCGTCCGCGCTCGCGCCAGATGGTGAAGCCCACCCACGCGAGGGCGAACCCGATGACGATCAAGTAGCCCATTGCTCCCCCTGGTGGCCGCGTCCCGCCATTCTCGTGGATGCGGGGAACTCCCTGCGCCCACGGGCGCGTCACGGTCCGCGGCCCCGGGGGGCGGGGTCAGGCCGGCTGCTCCGGGGTGGTCGCGGTGATCACCGAGAAGGCGCCGCCCTGCGGGTCGGCGAGGACGGCCATCCGGCCGACCGCCATGTCGAAGGCAGGGGCGAGGACGCTGCCGCCGGCCCGGACGGCGGCGGCCTGGACCTCGTCGACGCTGTCCACGTGGAAGTAGGCCTGCCAGTGCGGCGGTACGCCCGGCGGGAGCTGGGTCAGGTCCATCATCCCGCCGACCGCGCGCCCGTCGACCTGGAACTCGATGTAGCCCTCGGCGCCCGGGATCTCGGAGCGGTGCGTGGTGACGGGCAGGATGGAGGAGTAGAACGCGGAGGCGGCCGGGAGGTCGGCGGTGGTCAGCTCGTTCCAGATGAGCGCGCCGTGCTCGTTGACGATGCCCGCGCCGTCGAAGGTGCCGGGCTGCCACAGGCCGACGACGGCCCCGGTCGGGTCGGCGATCACTGCCATCCGGCCGAGGTCCATGACGTCCGTCGGGCCCATCATGACCGTGCCGCCGGCGTCGGTGACGGACTTGACGGTGCCGTCGATGTTGTCGGTGGCCAGGTACGTGGTCCACACCGTCGGGGGCAGCGGGTCGGGGACGCTGCCGTCCGGGTTCATCGCCTTCATGATCCCGGCGACCGGCTTGCCCTTGAGGGTGCAGACGGAGTACCCACCGGTCTCGGCCGGCCCGACCTCGCCCTGCCAGCCGAAGAGGTCGCAGTAGAAGTCGAGGGCCGCCTGCTGGTCGGGGACCATCAGGTCGATCCAGCACGGGGTGCCGGGCTTGTAGGGGCCGTTCATGTCGGGCACGGATGCCTCCGGGTGGCGCTCGGGGGAAGGACGGGCCGTCCCCTACCCGGCCCCGGCGGGCGGAAATCGGACCGTACGGGTGAACGGGCGTACGGCCCCTTTCGGGTGGGGACGCGCACGCCGTCGGTGAGGGCGATCCCGGTGACGGCCGGGTGGGGGGGCGGGACCCCCGCCCCGGCGGTCAGCGTGAGCGCGGCCGGCGACAGGGTGGGGAACGTTCCCCGTGACCCGCGGCACGCGGTGGGGCGGGTCAGCGCAGGACGCGCTTGCCCGCCAGGAAGGCGGCGAGGTCTGCGACGTCCAGGACTCGGATCGACTGCGCGGCTCCGGGGAGTGCGTCCCGGTAGGCGGTGATGTCGCGGGGGTCGGAGGTGACGATGACGGCCTCGGGGTGGCGTGCGGCGATGACGACGGCCAGCGCGTCGACCGCGTCCGGGCGCTTCTCGGAGGGGATCGCTGCGCAGGCCAGGAGGCGGCCCGCCCGCTTGGCGTCGTCCACCAGGTGCCCCGACTGGCACACCCCGCACGAGGGCGGAGCCGAGGCGTGCACCCCGAAGACCACGCACTGCGGCACCGCGCGGGTCAGCGGCGTCCACCGGCCGGGCCGCCAGGCCTGGGCCAATACGGGCAGCGGGACGATCGGCGGGTGCCCCTGCTCGGTGAGGACCCGGTGCAGGAGGCCCGCCGGTCGGTCTCCGCGTTCCAGTGCGATCAGCATCCCGGCGTCGTAGACGAAGGCGGGACTGCTCACGCGGCGGAGTCCCGGGCGTCGGGGGTGAGGGCCTGGGCGATGCCCGCCCGCGCGGCTGCCAGTTCCGCCTCGTCGAAGGCGTCCTCCCGGCCGGTCGGTGCGGGCAGGGCCTCGGTCGCCGCGATGTCGGCGTCGATGTCCGCGAAGCGCCGCGCGACGGCGATGTCCTCGTGGATCTGGCGCAGCACGGCTGCCGTCACGTATGAGGAGACGTCGAGCCCCATGGCTTCGGCGTGCTCCTTGACTCTCGCGCGCAGTGCGGCGTCCATGCTGATGCTGAACCGCTCCTTGGAGGCCATGACGTCACCGTAGCACGGCGTGTTACGCGGTGTCGGAGCCTTGCGGCGGCTACTCGTTGACCAGGACCGGGATCGAGAGGACCGCGCCGGCCGGGGTGCCGGTGAGGTGGTCCGCGGGGACGGTGAAGTCGATGCCGTCACCGGCCGCGCGCGGGCCGGTGTGGGGCTGCCCGGCGTGCGCCTCCTCGCCCTCCTCCGCGTGGTGGAAGGTGCCGGTGCCCAGCAGGCGGCCTTCCGCGTCGTAGTACGCGGCGGTGATCTCCAGGGCCAGGGTGTCGCTGACGTCGGAGCCGATGGCGACGTGCCCGGTGACGGAGGACGGCGAGGCCGTCAGGCGCAGGCCGGTCAGCTGCACGCGGTCGGTGAACGGTCCCTGCTGGACGCGGACCTCGCCCGCCGTCGGCGCCGGGGTGAGGACGGCGGCCGGGGAGGGCGCGCTGCGGGGGGCGGGCAGGGCCACCGGGGAGGCGGCGGCGGCCGGGGCCTCGGCGGCGGGGGCCGGGGCTTCGGCCCCCGAGCAGCCCGTGACCAGCGCGAACAGGGCGGCGACGGACGTGGCGGCGGCCGCCGCGCGGCGGGGGAGGTACGTCAACGGAAGCTCCTGGGGAGGCCGGGAAGGGGCCGGGAACGACGGCGGCCGGGGCCGGGGGGAGTGCGCCCCCGGCCCCGGCCGCCCGGGGATCAGTGGTGCTGCGGGGAGCGGCCGAACAGCGAGCGGTACAGCTTGCCGTACAGCTCGGTGTTGATCTGGCTCGTGGCGAAGGCGTTGCCGTTCGGGCCGTAGGCGAAGATCGGCACGTCGGCGCCGGTGTGGTTGCCCGACAGGTAGGTCAGCCACAGGCTCGCCTCGGGGCTGCCGTCCTTCACGTCCGCCGGGTCGTCGGGCGTACGGAAGGTGGCCGGACCGAAGTTCTTCGCGTCACCGGCGCCGGCGCCGTTGACGATGCCGCTGGAGCGGACCGGGTCCTTGGCGCCCGAGGCGGCACGCGAGGGGACGCTGTTGTTGGCCGTGTTGCCGGCGTCCGTGTTCGCCGGGGGCGCGACGGCCTCGGCGTTGGTGTAGGTGCCCTTCTCGATGATGTTGAAGCCGGCGCACTCGTGGTCCGCCGTGACGACCACCAGGGTGTGACCGTCCTTCTTCGCGAACTCGTAGGCGGCCTTCACCGCGTCGTCGAAGGCCTTGACCTCGGCGAGGGTCTGCGCGGCGTCGTTGGCGTGCGAACGCTTGTCGATCTGGGCGCCCTCGACCTGGAGGTAGAAGCCCTTCTTCGACTTGTTGCGGTCGTACGAGCCGCCCTGCTTGCGGTCGTTCAGCAATTGGATCGACTTGCGGGTCATGTCCGCGAGCGAGGGCTCCTGCTTCTGCGGGGCGTCGGCCGGCAGGGCCGCCTTGTTCTGCTCCACCGTCAGGTTGCCGCGGTTGAAAAGGCCGATGACCTTCTTGCCGGCGGCCTTGTCCAGGTCGGCCTTGGTGGCGACCTTCTGGCTGGCGGCGGTCTGCGCGGGCAGTGCCGGGTCGCCGAAGTTGCCGAGCACCTGGTAGCCCTGGGCCTGGAGGGCCTTCTGGTCGTCCGGCTCGAAGCGGGCCAGGCCGCCGCCGAGGATGACGTCGGCGGTGCCGTTGCGGGCGATCTGCTCGGCGATCGGCGTGATCAGCGTCTTGTCCGCCGGGGCCTGCTCGTAGCTGCCGTCGTCCTTCTTCGGGAGGCAGGCGGCGTCGGAGTAGACCGGGCCCTGGCAGCCGCGCAGCAGCGCGTGGCTGAACTGGGCCGCCGGGGTGGCGTCGGTGATCTCGGCGGTGGAGACGTTGCCGGTGGCGAAGCCGGCCGTGTGGGCCTGCTCCATCAGCGTGGCGACCTTCTTCTCGTACGCGTCCACGCCGATGGCCGCGTTGTAGGTCTTCACACCGGATGCCCAGGCGGTCGCGGAGCTGGCCGAGTCGGTGACCAGGGCCGGCTTGGCGCTGTTCTTCTCGACGGCGTAGGTGGCGACCGCGCCCGTGTTCGGGAGGGTCTCCATGGTGAGCTTGCCGGAGGCGCCCGCGTAGCGGTCGCGCGCGGCCGTCACGTGGGTGCGGCCCATTCCGTCACCGAGCAGGTAGATGACGTTCCGGATGTCCTGGTGCGAGTCGCTCTGCTGGGGTGCGGAATTCGCGGTGACGGCGGTGCCGGCGGCCACGGCGCTGGCCAGGGCCAGGACGGTGAGCGTCTTCAACGGTCTGCGGCGCATGTGCGGGAGATCCCCCTCGGGTGTTCGGCACGATCGTGCCGACCGTAGGAGGGCCGCATGAACGGAACGCCACCGCCGGGTGTTGCCCGGTCGAACGCGGAAAGCATGACAGGACACGGTCACGCGAAGGCCGTTCGGGGTGGCGCCGGCCACCTACTGCAGGGGTACTTCTCGGCGTCCTGGGTGTAGTCCACCGCCCACGGCGGCCCGGTGAACTCCTCGCTCACTCGCCCGGCTCCAGGGCACGCAGCCGGTGGCGGATGCGGGAAGCCGCGTCGAGGAGGCCGTGGGCCGTGCCGACGTCCATGGCGTCGGCGGCCCTGGCTTCCAGATCGGCGACGCGCCGGTCGAGCTCGGGGTCGCGCGCGAGGGCGTACTCGCGCGACGGCCCCCGGCGCGGGGTGGTTGCGCCGGGGGCCGTCGGGTGGTGCGTCAGAGCTTCTCGGGGGTGCGGATGCCCAGGAGGGACATGCCCTTCGAGAGGGTGCGGGCGGTCAGTCCGCACAGGAACAGGCGGTTCTCGACCTGCTCGGGGGTCTCGGCCTTGAGGACCGGGCACTCCGAGTAGAAGGTCGTGTAGAACGAGGCCAGCTGGTAGAGGTACGCCGCCAGCTTGTGCGGGGCGTACTCCGCCGCCGCCTCCGCCACGAGCTCGCCGAACTGGTCCAGGTGCAGACCGAGGGCGCGCTCGGACGGTGCGAGAGCCACCTCCGCGTGGGCGGCGGGCTTCGCCTCTCCGGCCTTGCGCAGGATCGACTGGATACGGGCGTACGCGTACTGGAGGTACACGGACGTGTCGCCGGTCAGCGAGACCATCTGGTCCAGGTCGAACTTGTAGTCCCGCGCGGCGGAGGTCGACAGGTCGGCGTACTTCACCGCGCCGATGCCCACCTGCACGGCCCGCTCGCCGATCTCGGCCTCGGACAGGTCCTGGGCCTTCTCCCGCACGACGGTCGCCGCGCGGTCGATCGCCTCGTCGAGGAGGTCCACCAGCCGGACCGTCTCGCCCTCGCGGGTCTTGAACGGCTTGCCGTCCTTGCCGAGGACCGTGCCGAAGGCCAGCTGGACGGCCTTGACCTCGTCGTTCAGCCAGCCGGCCCGGCGGGCCGTCTCGAAGACCATCTTGAAGTGGAGCGACTGGCGCGCGTCCACCACGTAGATGAGCGTGTCCGCCTTCAGGTTGCCCACCCGGTCGCGGATCGCGGAGAGGTCGGTGGCCGCGTAGCCGAAACCGCCGTCGGACTTCCGCACGATCAGCGGGGTCGGGTTGCCGTCCGGGCCCTTGTACTCGTCGAAGAACACGCACAGCGCGCCGTTGGAGCGGACGGCGACGCCCGACTGCTCCAGCAGCTCGCAGGTCTCGACCAGCATGTCGTTGTAGCCGGACTCGCCGACCACGTCCGGGTCCTGGATGTCCATGTCCAGCTTGTTGAAGACCGAGTAGAAGTAGATCTTCGACTCGTCCACGAACCGCTGCCACAGCGCCAGCGTCTCCGGCTCGCCCGCCTGGAGGTCCACCACCCGCGCCCGGGCCCGCGTCTTGAACTCCTCGTCGGAGTCGAAGAGCGCGCGCGAGGCCTTGTACAGGCGATTGAGGTTGGACATGGCCTCCTCGCCGGAGACCTCCTCCTCGCTCTTGTGGTCCAGCTCGTGCGGGTGCTCCAGCAGGTACTGGATCAGCATGCCGAACTGGGTGCCCCAGTCGCCGATGTGGTGGCGCCGCACCACCGTCTCGCCCGTGAACTCCAGGATCTCCACCATCGCCGCGCCGATCACGGCGGACCGCAGGTGCCCGACGTGCATCTCCTTGGCGACGTTCGGCTGCGCGTAGTCGATCACCGTGGTGCCGGCGGACGGCGACAGCGGCACGCCGAGGCGGTCGTCGGCGGCGCGGGCCGCGAGGGTCTCGACGATCGCCCGGTCGGTGATCGTGATGTTGAGGAAGCCGGGGCCGGAGACCTCGATCTCCCGGATCAGGTCACCCGTCGGGATGCCCTCGACCACGGTCGTCGCCAGCTCGCGCGGGTTGGCCTTGGCCTTCTTCGCGAGCGCCAGGATGCCGTTGGCCTGGAAGTCGGCCCGGTCGCTTCGTCGCAGCAGCGGGTCGGCCGCACCGGCCTCCGGCAGGGCGGAGGCGAGGGCGTCCGCGACGCGCTGTTCGACGGAGGAAGCGAGGGAAGGGACCGAGGCCATGAGCTGCCGTTCCTGTGAGTCGGTTGATGCCCGTCGAGTATCCCACGGTGCACCTGTCCACATCCCGGGATTTGTCCGCGGCGGCAGCCGAGGGCCGGGGGGAGACCCGGGGGGAGATGACGGCGTATCTTTCCCGGTTTGCCCGGCAGGTCCCGCACCCCGCGGATAGGCTCCGCCCGATTTGACGGTCCGGTCGAAGGGTGGGGACATGACGGAGATGTCGTCGGGCGGCACCTACGTGAACCTGTCGGACGAAAACCTGCGGACGTACTACGAGACCCCCGACGGACGGATGGTGGAAACGGTCGTCCTCGGCGTGGACCCGACCCTCCACGTCCCGCTCGCCGTGTCGGTGGGGACCGGCGGCCCGGAGCACATGGACGCGAGCCGGCTGCACGGCCTGCGGCGGGGCGGGCGGATGGTCCTCGCCGACCGGGTCGGCGGCAGGCCGGTCCTCGCCGCCGTCCTGGAGATCGCCGAGGCGGTACGGGCCGTCGCGGCCGCCGCCCGGCGGCCGACCGTGGCCGCCGCCACGTCCTCCTCCTCGATGGAGGACGCCGACACCGAGGAGCCGAGGACCAACCGCTGGGAGGACTCCGACGACGAGGAGTCCGCACCCGTGCCCGTACCCGTACAGCGGCAGACCGAGCGGACCACGCCCGCCGCCCAGCGGCAGCAGGTGCCCGACGGGCCCACCGCGGAGGAGATCGCCACGCGCATGGCACAGGGGCGCCGGTTCACCACACCGCGCGGGCGGGTCTGCTACTTCAGCGACCAGGGCGACAGCGCCGTACGCCACTTCCTGGAGTACCAGCGCTCCCGCAAGGAACAGACCGCGGTCTTCTTCTCCAACGTCCGGCGCTACACCCCGCTGGAGTACCTGCAGACCCTCACGGCGGCCTGCGACGCGGCGATCGACCTCTACACGGCGCGCACCGTGGCCTACGGGAAGAACTGTCAGGTCCAGGACGCCGCCGGCCGCCCGTGGACCATCGGCATGACGCTCGACGGCACCGAGCACCGGCTGACCCACGCGCACTTCGAGAACTACCAGAACAGCTGACGCGGCACGGGCCTGCCGCCACCCTGCCGCCACCCGGCGGCCACCCGGCGGCAGGCCCGACCGGTCCGCGCCGCGCAGGCAACCTCGGAGGGCCTGCTTCCGTCTGGGAGAATGGCGGTAGCCAGCATTTCGAGATAGAAGGACGTGTCGTGGCTCAGAGCAGCACCGAGACCGACTGGGTCTCCCGTTTCGCGGACGAGGTCATCGCTGAGGCGGAGCGCCGAGCACCCGGCAAAACCGTCGTCGTCGCGTCCGGACTCTCCCCCTCCGGCCCGATCCACCTGGGCAACCTCCGCGAGGTCATGACCCCGCACCTGGTCGCGGACGAGATCCGCCGCCGGGGCATCGAGGTCCGCCACCTCATCTCCTGGGACGACTACGACCGCTACCGCAAGGTCCCGGCCGGCGTCCCCGGCATCGACGAGTCCTGGGCCCAGCACATCGGCAAGCCGCTGACCTCCGTGCCCGCCCCGGCCGGCTCCGCGTACCCGAACTGGGCCGAGCACTTCAAGGCCGCGTTCGTCGAGGCCCTGGCCGAGATGGGCGTCGAGTACGACCCCATCAGCCAGACCGAGCAGTACACCTCGGGCGCCTACCGCGAGCAGGTGCTGTTCGCGATGAAGCACCGCGCCGACATCGACGCGGTCCTCGACCAGTACCGCACCAAGCAGAAGCCGGGCGGCAAGAAGCCCCAGCAGAAGCAGGTCGACGAGGCCGAGCTGGAGGCCGCCGAGGGCTCCGGCGCCGCCGCCGAGGACGACGGCAGCAGCGCCGAGGGCGGCTACTTCCCGTACAAGCCCTACTGCGGCGAGTGCGGCAAGGACTTCACCAAGGTCACCGCGTACGACGACGAGACCACCGAGATGACCTACGTCTGCACCGAGGACGAGTTCACCGAGACGGTCAAGCTCAGCGAGTTCAACCGCGGCAAGCTGGTCTGGAAGGTCGACTGGCCCATGCGCTGGGCCCACGAGGGCGTGATCTTCGAGCCCTCGGGCGTCGACCACTCCTCGCCCGGCTCGTCCTTCCAGGTCGGCGGCCAGATCGTGCACATCTTCGGCGGCGAGCAGCCGATCGGCCCGATGTACGCCTTCGTCGGCATCAGCGGCATGGCCAAGATGTCCTCCAGCAAGGGCGGGGTCCCCACCCCGGCCGACGCGCTGAAGATCATGGAGCCGCAGCTGCTGCGCTGGCTGTACGCGCGCCGCCGCCCCAACCAGTCGTTCAAGATCGCCTTCGACCAGGAGATCCAGCGGCTGTACGACGAGTGGGACAAGCTGGAGGGCAAGGTCGCCGACGGCACCGTGCTGCCGGCCGACGCCGCCGCGCACGCCCGCGCCGTCCGCGTCGCCTCCCACGAGCTGCCCCGCACCCCGCGCCCGCTGCCGTACCGCACCCTCGCGTCGGTCGTCGACATCACCGCCGGGCACGACGAGCAGACCCTGCGCATCCTGACCGACCTGGACCCGACGCAGCCGCTGACCTCCCTCGACGAGGTCCGCCCGCGCCTGGACCGCGCCGAGAACTGGATCACCAGCCAGGTCCCGGCCGACCAGCGCACCCTCGTCCGCGAGGACGCCGACACCGAGCTGCTGTCCTCGCTCGACGAGAACGGCCGCGAGCAGCTGCGGCTGCTCCTGGAGGGCCTCGACTCGCACTGGTCCCTCGACGGGCTCACCACCCTCGTCTACGGCGTGCCCAAGGTGCTGGCCGGGCTGGAGCCCGACGCCAAGCCGACGCCCGAACTCAAGGTCGCCCAGCGCGAGTTCTTCGCCCTGCTCTACCGCCTCCTGGTGACCCGGGAGACCGGCCCGCGCCTGCCCACCCTGCTCCTCGCCGTGGGCGCGGACCGGGTGCGCAAGCTGCTCGCCGCCTGAGCCGTACGCGAAGGGCCCCGCACCCCCCCGAGGGGGGTTCGGGGCCCTTCGCGTATGTACGTACGTACGCCCGGACGGTCAGGCGATGTGCTCGTTCTCCAGGTCACGCTGGTAGCGCTGCTTCAGGTCCGGCATCAGCCGGCTGATCGTGCTGAAACTGCGCGGGTGCGCGATGCCGTGCCGGTCCGAGAGGTATATGTCCACCTGCTCGGGGCTCGGCACCTTGCCGTTCTCCTCGATGTAGCTCCGGAAGACCTCGTACGCCGCCTCCGCGAACTTGACCTCGTCGAGGTCGGCCCCGGAGCCGTCGGCCTCCTCGTCCGGCAGCAGCGCCTGCGACGGCTTCCGGGCCGGCACCTGCTCCGCGCGGTCCCCCACGAGGTCCTCCGGGCCGCCCTCGGGGCCGCTCTCGGCGTCGTCCTCCGGGCCGGCCGGCGCCATGACCGGGGTCGGCTCCAGGCCCTCCACGTACTGCGGGTTGTAGCCGCCCTCGTACGCCGCCTGCGGGGCCAGCGGCGCCGCGAACCAGGCGCTGTCGTGCGCCGCCGGCATCGCGGTGGGATCCACCGCGAACGGCGGCGGGGCGTGCGGGACGGGGAGACCCGCCGCCGCGGCCGCTGCCGCGGCGGGAGCCGGAGCCGGAGCCGCCTGGCGCGGGACCAGCACCTCGGCGGCCTCCGGAGCCGCCGCCTCCAGGGCCGGGGCCGCAGGGGCCGCCGGGGGCAGCAGCACCGGCTCGATGCCCGCCGCCACCAGCCCCTCCGGGGCCGTCTGCGACAGCGGCACGCCGATCCGGGCCAGCCGCAGCGGCATCAGCGCCTCCACCGGCGCCTTGCGCCGCCACGCCCGCCCGTACCGGGCCTGCAGCCGCGCCTGGTAGATCAGCCGGTCCTGCTCCATCCCGACCGCCTGCTCGTAGGAGCGCAGCTCCCACAGCTTCATCCGGCGCCACAGCTTGAAGGTGGGGACGGGCGAGAGCAGCCAGCGCGTGATGCGCACGCCCTCCATGTGCCGGTCCGCGGTGATGTCCGCGATCCGGCCCACCGCGTGCCGGGCCGCCTCGACCGTGACCACGAACAGGATCGGGATCACGGCGTGCATGCCCACGCCCAGCGGGTCCGGCCAGGCCGCCGCGCCGTTGAACGCGATCGTCGCCGCCGTCAGCAGCCACGCCGTCTGGCGCAGCAGGGGGAACGGGATGCGGATCCACGTCAGCAGCAGGTCCAGCGCCAGCAGCACGCAGATGCCCATGTCGATGCCGATCGGGAACACCAGCGAGAAGTTGCCGAAGCCCTTCTGCAACGCCAGCGCGCGCACCGCGGCGTACGATCCCGCGAAACCGATGCCCGCGATGACCACGGCACCGGCGACCACGACACCGATGAGTATCCGGTGCGTACGAGTCAGCTGCATCGCGGCCACCCGCGACCTCCCCTTGTCGAGCTACGGCAGGCACAGCGTACGGGTGACTGCGCGTCACCCGTTCCCCAGGACCCCTTAGCGCCCGTCGCCTACTGCTGCGGGGAAGCGGAACCCGACGGCGAAGCCGAACCGGAAGGCGAAGCGGAACCCGACGGGCCCTGCTCGGGAGCGGCGTCGCCCTTGTTGGCGGCGTCGACCGCGTTCACCGCGTCCCGGGTCGAGGCGATGGCGTCCTGGAGCAGCTTCGCCTGGTCGGGGGCGCCGGCGCCCTCGTAGGCGGCACCGTTGTAGTCGAGGGTGACGACCACGTTGTGGGTGCGGACCACGACGGTGGTGTTGAAGAAGTCGACGTCCTTCTTCACCCCGTACGCGACCGAGGAACCCTGGTCGCCGATCCCGCCGGCCTGCTCCACCTTGACGTCGTGCGCGCCCTCGACGGTCTTCGCCAGCTCGATCTGCTTGTTGTACTGCTCCTCGGCGCGCTTGTCACCGCTGCCGAGCGAGGCGTGCGAGTCGTAGCGGACCAGGGAGACGGAGAGCCAGCGGTACTGCGAGCCCTTCACGCCGTCCGTCTGCAGGCCGTTCCAGGAGCAGCTGGCCCGGTTGGCGAGGTCGTTCGACTTCGCGGCCGTGCCGTTCTTCTCCTTCGCCTCCGGAACGACCGAATCTATGGTCTTCGACGCGATCGCCTTGCAGGGGTCGGGCAGCTTCGCGAACGCCACCTTCTCCAGTGCGGCCGAGGCCTTCGAGCTGGGCTTGGCGGACGAGGAGGCCGTGGACTTCTTGCCGGATTCCGTGCCCGAGGACTTCCCCGAGTCGGACGAGCACCCGGCGGCGGTCAGGACCACCGGGACGACGGCTGCGCAGGCGAGAACACGGGTGAGACGCGAGGCTGATCGGTGCATGGTTCCTTCAGACGTTGGGGACTTCTTACGGGCGCGGGCCCGAGCAACGGTAGCCCGAGCGGGCGCCCGCCTGCTGTGCGCGCCGTCACGACGGCCCCGCACGCCCTCTCGGGGCGGGGGCCTCACTCGCTGAAACGCTCGGCCAGGGCCTGCGCCAACTGGCGCGTCTTGTCCTGCGTTTCCGCACTTGAGGGGATTGCGGCGGGTCCGGACGGCTGCACGCTGTACTCGATGGTGACGAGGACGTTGGAGGTGCGGAACACAATCCGCACGGTGCGCGACTGGGCGGCGCTCGCCCCGGCCGGGCTCAGCTTGTCGTCCAGGTACGCCTCGCTGCCGAGCCCTTCCAGAACGCGCGAGCCGAGCTCGGGCGCGGTACTGGGGGAGGCCGGGGCGGAGGGCGAAGCGGAGGCGGGAGCGGAAGCCGGGGCAGGAGGGGCGGAGGGAGAACCGGAAGGCTGGGCGGGGGTCGCCGAGGCGCCGGGGGCGGTGCTCGGGGAGGGGGAGCTCGTGATGCCGGGGAAGGGCAGGTGCGCGTCCGTGAGGCGGCGTACGAAGACGGTGTGCGCCTTGTCGTCGTCGCTCGCGGCGGCCCGGTCGTACGAGACCACGCGCTCGAACGTGACCGACAGCAGCAGGGTCCCCTCGGGCGCCTGCGCGTTCCAGCGGCAGCCGACGTGCCGGTCGCCGTCGAAGGAGGGCTCCGCGGTTCCGGCGTAGAGCTGCTCACGCTGCTGGGTGGTGAGGGAGTCGGAGGCCGGGAGCATCGCCTTGAGGCGCTTGGTGTCGGCGGCCTTGCACGGCTGGGGCAGGCTGCGGTACTTGCCGGGCTGGGCGGGCGCGGCGGTGCTCCCGCCGCCCTTCTGGTCGCTGGTGATCCCGATGCCGTTGCCGTCGGTGCACCCGGCGAGACCGGTCACTCCGGCCGCGAGTGCGGTGATCATCGCGATACCGGGCAGGACCCGTCGGCGTACCGCCTTGCGCTCCACGTCCACTGGCTCCCTTGGTCCCCTCGGGAAAATCCGTTGCCGCGACTCGGACACGGATGGACACAATGTCTATCGCACACGCTGGTGCCGGCGCCGGTTCCCTGACTGCTTTGGGGCGATGAGCGAGGCTTTTTGCGTATTCCGAGCTTTCTGTGACTTTCCGTGGTTTTCGGGGGATTGACGTCATATGTCGTATGTAGAGGTGTCCGGGGCCAACGTCCCGATCCGGATGTGGACCGATCCGGCGTCGGTCGAGGACAGCGCCATGCGGCAGTTGCAGAACACGGCGGGCCTCCCCTGGATCAAGGGCCTGGCGGTGATGCCGGACGTCCACTACGGCAAGGGCGCCACGGTCGGCTCGGTCATCGCCATGAAGGACGCGGTCTGCCCGGCGGCGGTGGGCGTCGACATCGGCTGCGGCATGTCGGCGGTGAAGACCTCCCTGACGGCGAACGACCTCCCGGGGGACCTGTCGAAGCTGCGGTCGCGGATCGAGCAGGCGATTCCGGTGGGGGCGGGGATGCACCGCGAGGCCGTGGACCCGGTGCGGCTGTACGGCTTCGGGGACTCCGGCTTCGGGGACCTGTGGGAGCGGTTCGACTACGTCGCGGACTCGGTGAAGTTCCGGCGGGAGCGGGCCATGCGGCAGATGGGAAGCCTTGGTCAAGGGAATCACTTTTGGGAACTTTGCATTGATTCGTCTGGTTCGGTCTGGATCATGTTGCATTCGGGTTCCCGGAACATCGGCAACGAGCTCGCGGACTTCCACATCAACGTCGCACGTGGCCTTGCGCACAACCAGGGGCTGGTGGACAGGGACCTCGCGGTGTTCCTCGCGGCGACTCCCGAGATGCAGGCCTATCGGAGCGACCTCTTCTGGGCGCAGGAGTACGCGAAGTTCAACCGTCGCGTGATGATGAGCCTGTCCAAGGAAGTCATCCGCAGGGAGTTCCGCAAGGCCAAGGTCTCCTTCGACCAGGAGATCAGCTGCCACCACAACTACGTGGCGGAGGAGCGGTACGACGGCATGGACCTGCTCGTCACGCGCAAGGGCGCGATCCGCGCCGGCGGCGGCGAGTACGGGATCATCCCGGGCTCGATGGGGACGGGCTCGTACATCGTGAAGGGCCTCGGCAACGAGAAGTCCTTCAACTCCGCCTCGCACGGAGCGGGCCGCAAGATGAGCCGTACCGCGGCGAAGAAGCGCTTCTCGGCGCGGGACCTGGCGGAGCAGACCCGGGGCGTGGAGTGCCGCAAGGACTCCGGTGTCGTGGACGAGATCCCCGGCGCCTACAAGTCGATCGAGCAGGTCATCGACCAGCAGACCGACCTGGTGCAGGTCGTGGCGAAGCTCAAGCAGGTCATCTGCATCAAGGGCTGAGCGCGGCGTACGGGGGCCCGGACCGGTGACGGTCCGGGCCCCTCCGCGTGCGTCGGGCCCTCATTCGCCGTCGAGGAGGAGGTCCACCGGGAGTTCGAGGGTGACGCCGACGTACTCCGGGATGGTGATGGAGGTGCCGCGCTTGTGGGACGTGCGGAGGCGGTAGGTGCCGTTGCGCGGGTCGCGGCAGACGACGACCTCGTCGTGGCGGCGGTCGACGATGACGTAGAACGGGATGTCGGCCTTGGCGTAGCAGTCGACCTTGGAGCCGAGGTCGTCCGGCCAGTTCGACGAGGTCACCTCGACGACGAGGCGGAACACCTCGGGTGCGTAGCAGTTGTTCCGCCCCTTGAAGTCCAGGAAGTCCTCGGTGACGAGGGCGAAGTCCGGGACGGCGTAGTCGGTGGGGCCGCTGGGCAACCAGATGCCGATGCCCTGCACGTAACGCAGGCCGGCTTTCTTCGCACCCGCCTCGTAGAACTGCTCGATCAGCCAGCTCAGAGTGAGTGCGTGCGTCCCGTCGGCGGGTGGTGGTGTCACGATGAGCCTCCCCTGGAGAATCTCCACTCGGTGCCTGGGAAGCTCCCTGGAGAGTCGATCGGCGGCCTCCGCGATCGTGGTCTCGTGCTGTATCACGGCCATAGCTTCCTCCTTTTCGCGAACCACGCTTTCGGAGCGTAGTGGTGTCCGCCGACAATTCGCATGGATTCACCCATACGGGCTTGGCGGGTGCGCCTGACTCAACTCACCTTTCCCGCAAGGGGGTTGACTGGTGGAGTTGGTCTAGACCAAGGTGTGCGGCATGGGGAGATCCCGCGTGCTTCTTGCCGCGCTCGCGTCGTTGTCGCTCGCTCTCGGGGCCGCCGGGTCGGCTGAGGCCGGGGTGGGGTTGCCGCCCGTGGTGTCGCACGTGCCGACCCGGGACAAGGTCGTCTTCATCACGATCGACGACGGCTGGACCCACGACCCCGAGGCCGCGCGGATCCTGCTGGAGAAGCGGGTGCCGGTGTCGCTGTTCCTGCTGCCGGGGGCGGTCGCGTACGACACCGGGTACTTCACCGCGCTCACCGACCAGGGGCGGGCGACGGTGGAGAACCACACCGTGAACCACCCCGACCTGACCACCCTGGACGCCGCCGGGAAGGACGCCGAGGTGTGCGGGGCCGGGGAGCGGCTGGCGGCGGTCTTCGGGGGGAAGGAGCCCAGGCTGCTGCGGCCGCCCTACGGGGCGGTCGACGACGGCGTGCGGGCCGCGGCGAAGGCGTGCGGGGTGAAGGCGCTGGTGACGTGGACGTACGACTTCACCACCTGGAGCCAGACCCCGCCGACGCCGCAGCTGAAGGCCGGGGACATCGTGCTGCTGCACTTCACGCCGACGCTGGCGGCGGACCTCCGGCGGGCCCTGGACGCGGCGAAGGCCGCCGGGCTGAAGCCGGCGGCCCTCATGCCGCAGCTGAAGGCGGCGGGAGTCCTCTAGAGCTCGCGGTGGACCTTGGTGTTGGAGGCCTGGGCGCGGGGGCGGACGACCAGCAGGTCGATGTTGACGTGGCTGGGGCGGGTGACCGCCCAGGTGACGGTGTCGGCCACGTCGTCGGCGGAGAGGGGCTCCGCGACGCCCTCGTAGACCTTCTCGGCCTTGGCCGCGTCGCCGCGGAAGCGGGTCTTGGCGAACTCCTCCGTCTTGACCATGCCGGGGGCGATCTCGATGACGCGGACGGGCTGGCCGACGATCTCCAGGCGGAGGGTCTCCGCGAGGACGCGGGCGCCGTTCTTGGCGGCGACGTAGCCGGCGCCGCCCTCGTAGGCGGAGTGGCCGGCGGTGGAGGACAGGACGACCACCGTGCCGTCGCCGCTCGCGGTGAGGGCGGGGAGGAGGGCCTGGGTGACGTTGAGGGTGCCGATGACGTTGACCTCGTACATCGTGCGCCAGTCGGCCGGGTCGCCGGTGGCGACGGGCTCGGCGCCGATGGCGCCGCCGGCGTTGTTGACCAGGACGTCGCAGCGGTCGAGGGAGGCGGCGAAGGCGTCGACGGCGGCGCGGTCGGTGACGTCGAGGGCGTGGGCGGTGGCCTCGTACCCGGCGTCGGTGAGGTCGCCGGCGAGGGCTTCGATGCGGTCCTTGCGGCGGGCGGTGAGGACGACGTGGTAGCCGGCCGCGGCGAGCTGCCGGGCGGTGGCCGCGCCGATTCCGCTGCTCGCGCCGGTGACTACGGCGGTTCGGGTGGCCGTGCGCGTGCTCATGGGCGGGCTCCTCGTTCGTTCGTACGGGCGAATCCTCGCCAGCATAGGCCGGGTCAGCGGCGCGGCGCGTACATGATCACGGCCATCCCGGCGAGGCAGACGAGGGCGCCGGTGACGTCCCAGCGGTCGGGGCGGTAGCCGTCGGCGACGACGCCCCAGAGGAGGGATCCGGCGACGAAGACCCCGCCGTAGGCGGCCAGCACCCGGGCGAAGTCGCCCTGGGGCTGGAGGGTGGCGACGAATCCGTACAGGCCGAGGGCGATGACGCCGGCGCCGATCCAGGCCCAGCCCTTGTGCTCGCGCACCCCCTGCCAGACCAGCCAGGCGCCCCCGATCTCCAGGAGGGCGGCGAGGGCGAAGAGGGCGGCGGAGCGTGCGATGAGCATGGCCGGAAGCCTACGCAGGCGAATGGGGGAGGGCTCGCCCTCGTTCGTGTGATGGTCCGACCGGGGGGTGGGCGGGCTGGTTAGCGTCCGCGCGAGGAGGTGGTGGCGGTGCGCCGTGGTGCCGTACGGAGTGTGGTGGTGGCGGGCTTGCTGGTGCTGGGCGGGGCCGGTCCCGCGGGGGCGTGGGCCGGGCCGGAGGCCGACGTGGCCTACCACGGGCGGGTGTCCCTGGCCCACGGCCGGCTGAAGGTGTGGATGGTGCCGCAGAACGAGGGGCCGTCCGGGGTGCCGAACGCGACGGTACGGGTGCGCCTGTCGGTGGACCTCGCGGACCACCAGGAGCTGGCCGAGGGGTGCGCGCGGGCGGGGCAGCGCGAAGTGGTGTGCGAGACGGGCGAGCTGCCGGAGCACGGCCGGGGGCGGCACATCGGGCTGTCCCTGGGGCTGCGCGAACGGCCGGCGGAGGTGGTCGTACGGATCGACACGTGGTGGAACGGCGGGGCTACCGACCGCAACAGCGGCAACAACGAGCACGTGGTGCTGGCCCTGGACACGGGCGACGCCTACGCCTTCTGACGCCTACGCCTTCTGAGGCCTCCCCGGGCGGGGCCGCCGGGTCCCCGCGGAGGGCGGGACCCGGGGCCTGCGGGGGTGGTCCTCAGGCGGCGGCGCCGCCGAATTCGGCCACGGCCTCGCCGACGATCCGTTCCAGCCGGGCGTGGTGGGCGCCGCGCCAGTAGACGCGCTCGCAGTCGGCGCACTGCGCGAAGACGTCGTACGAGCGCTGAGTGCCGTGCTCCAGGCGGTCGCCCACGCTGTCCTTGTCGGCCTCGCGCAGGGGGCCGTTGCAGGCGGTGCAGCGGGTCCAGGGGGTGAGGGCGGGGGCGAACCGGCCGAGGACGTCGCGGAGTTGGTCGTCGGGGTTGTCGCTGTAGACGTAGGCGCCGGCGAAGATCTCGCGGCGGCGCAGGAGGCCGCGGTCGCGGGAGAGCAGGACGCGGCGTTCGGCGGCGGAGCGGGTGGCGAGCGCGGGGTCGCCGATGTCCTCGTTCTCGTAGGCGGCGTCGACGCCGAGCAGGCGCAGGCGGCGGGCGAGGGTGCCGAGGTGGACGTCGAGGAGGAAGCGCAGCGGGGCGTCGGGGAGTCGTTGCGGGCGGTCCACGCCGAACACCTCGACGGACTGGCCCGCTCGGGGCACGTAGGAGACGGGCACCTCGTGGCCGTCGACGAGGAGCCGGCCGACCTCGGTGAGGGGGACGCCCGCGGATTCGACGACGTGGCCGATGCTGGATGCGCCGTCGGTGGCGGTCGGTACGCGTTCCGCACGCCTGCTGGGCGGGGCGAAGAGGCGCAGTTCGGGGGCGAGGGTGAGGTGGATGCCGGGACCGTTCACGGTCCCAGCATGCCATCGGGGGGTGGGGCGGCGCGGCCGAATTACGTGGTCGCGAGGGCTCCGTCGTAGGCCTCGCGGTGGGAGTTGACGTCATCGAAGTGGTTCTCCGCCCAGCGCTTCACGGAGGAGAGGAGGCAGCCGAGGCTGCCGCCGAGTTCGGTGAGGGCGTAGTCGACGCGGACGGGGACGGTGGGGGTGACGGTGCGGCTGACGAGGCCGTCGCGTTCGAGGGAGCGCAGGGTCTGGGTGAGCATCTTCTGGCTGACGCCGGGGATCTTGCGGCCGAGGTCGCTGTAGCGCATGGAGCCGGACTCGGCCTGGCCGAGGGCGCTGAGGATGAGGCCGACCCACTTGTCGCTGATGCGGGCCAGGAGCTGGCTGGTGGGGCACTCCTTGACGAAGGCGTCGTAGGCGGCGCGGGCTTCGTCGCGGCGGGCGGCGGCGGTGCGGGTGGCCATGGATACCCACTTCCGGGTCGGGTACGCACTCCGAAGTACGTACTTACGGAAAGAGAGTACCTCTCCCTAAGTTAGTGCTCACCGGGAAGGGCGGAACCGCCCGGCGGACCCGGGCCGACCTGACAGGGGAGAAAGAGACATGAGCGAGCGGACGAACACCATGCGGGCAGCGGTCGTCGACGCCTTCGGCGGCCCGGAGCGGGTGCGGGTGGAGCGGGTGCCGGTGCCGCGCCCCGGGGACGGCCAGGTCCGGGTACGGGTCCGGGCGGCCGGGGTGAACCCGGTCGACGGGGCGGTCCGCGTCGGCGTCTTCGGCGGGGCCGGACAGCGGCTCGGGCTCGGCTGGGACGTGGCGGGCGAGATCGACGAGGTCGGCCCCGGGGTGGCGGACTGGACGGTGGGCCGCCGGGTGGTGGGCCTGCACTACGGCCCGGTGAAGCCGCTCGGCACGCACGCCGAGTACGTGGTGCTCGACGCCTCGGCGCTGGCCCCGGCCCCGGCGGCGGCGGACGACGCGGCCGCGGCGGCGCTGCCCCTGAGCGGGCTGACGGCCGCCCGCGCGGTGGACCTGCTCGGGCTGGCTCCCGGCGCGTCCGTGCTGGTCACCGGCGCGGCCGGGGTGGTCGGCGGGCTCGCGGTGCAGCTGGCCGCGCGGGCCGGGCTGGTGGTGACCGCCCTGGCGGGCGCGCAGGACGAGGAGTTCGTACGGTCGCTCGGCGCGAGCGCCTTCGTGGAGCGCGGCGGGGCGCCGGCCGGCCCGGTCGACGGGGTCCTGGACGCGGCGGTCCTGGGGGAGGCCGCGCTGGCCTTCGTCCGGGACGGCGGGGTCTACGTCGGGCTCCGCCCGCACGGCGGGCCGGCCGCGGAGCGGGGGATCCGGGTCGAGGAGCAGGAGGTCGCCCCCGACGGCGAGCACCTGGGGCGGCTGGTCGCGCTGGTCGACGCGGGGGAGCTGACGCTCCGGGTCGCGGACACCTTCGACCTCTCGGACGCCGCGAAGGCCCACGCCGCCCTCGCCACCCCGGGCACGCGCGGCCGCCTGGTCCTCACGGTGGGCTGAACGGCCGGGTCAGGGAGTCAGGGACAGTCGCCAGTCGTTGCTCGGGTGGGGGTTGCCCGGGGGGTATTCGAAGTCGACCCGGCCCAGGCACGTGAAGCCCGCCCGGCGGCAGACGGCGTTGGACGCCGGGTGGTCGGTGCCCGGGAAGGCGTGGAGGGCGCCGCGCGAGCCGTGGGCCCGGACGTGGGCGACGAGTTCCGCGAGGGCGGTCGCGGCCAGGCCGCGGCCCTGGAACTCCGGGAGCACCGCCCAGCCGGTCTCGTACACCGGCTCGCCGCGCCACTCCCGCTCCCAGAAGCCGATCGCCCCGACGGCCCCGGCCCCCAGCACCACCCGGAACATCCGCCCGGCGGCCGGCTCCCGCGCGCCGAGGGCCTCGTAGCGGCGCTGCCGGTCGGCGAGCTTCTCCTCGGACTCGGGTCCGCCGAGGTGCGCGGTCATCTCCGCCGAGTTGCACCGCACCAGCAGCCGGAAGTCGTCCGGGCCCCAGGGCTCCAGCCGTACGCGTGTCTCCATGCGGCCACTGTGCCCCGTGGGCCGGGGGGCGGAAAGGGGTGAGAGGGGGCGCGGGGGGCGTGCGGGACGGCCGGAAGGGCGGGGCGCGGGCCGCCGCGCCGGGCCCGTCAGGGCCAGACGAGGCAGTACGGCTGGTGCCCGGCCTCGTGGAGGCGGTGGGAGAAGTCCTGCCACTCGTGCAGGAGCTGGTAGACGTTGAAGGCGTCCCGGGGGCCGCCCCGGTCCGGGACGGTCGACCAGATGAAGGCGGCCGCGCCGACCGACTCCTCGCCCACCCCGCGCAGCGGGTCGACCACCGTCATCGGCAGCTTGACCACGGCGTAGTCGGGGTGCAGGACGACCAGCTCCAGCGGGGGCACCTTGTGCAGGGGTATGCCCTCGATGCCGGTCAGGACCATCGCGGCGACCGTCTCCGGCTTGATCTTGGTGAACATGCCGCCCATGCCGAGCTCGTCGCCGCCCAGCTCCTCGGGCCGCATCGTCTGGGGCACCCGCGCGGCCGTGGCGCCGTCGGGAGCGCCGAAGTACTTGTAGGTCACTCCCATGCCGCGGCCCTTGGGCAGGCCGTCCTCGCCGTCCGGGGTCCGGGTGGGACCCGGTACGGGATCGGCCGCCTCGGCGCCGTGCCGCCGGTGCTTGCCGCGACGGGCTCGGGCATCGCGGGCGCGCTGCGGGTCCAGGCCGTCCGTACCCTCGCCCGGTCCACCACCGCGTTGCATATCTCCACCCGACACGTATTGCCTGCCCCGGCCCCGCGGCCCCCGCCACGCAGCCTGATCATCATGGCAGTGACCTCCCCCGCGGCGGCGCGGTGAAACGCCCGTCCGCAAGTCTGTCGCGGCCTCTGAGACCATGGCTGGTGTGAGCTACCCGTACCCGTATGAAGCCCCAGTTTCGCAGACGCTCTTCGAGCGCGCGTCCCTCGTGACCCCCGGCGGCGTGAACTCTCCCGTGCGCGCCTTCCGTGCCGTGGGCGGTACGCCCCGGTTCATGGTGTCCGGTACCGGTCCCTATCTGACCGATGCCGACGGGCGCGAGTACGTCGACCTGGTCTGCTCGTGGGGGCCGATGATCCTCGGCCACTCCCACCCCGAGGTGATCGAGGCCGTGCAGGCCGCGGTCGCCCGCGGCACCTCCTTCGGCACGCCCGGCGAGGGCGAGGTCGCGCTCGCCGAGGAGATCGTCGCCCGTATCGAGCCCGTCGAGCAGGTGCGCCTGGTGTCCTCGGGCACCGAGGCGACCATGTCGGCGATCCGGCTGGCCCGCGGCTTCACCGGCCGCGCCAAGGTCGTGAAGTTCGCCGGCTGCTACCACGGACACGTCGACGCGCTGCTGGCCGCCGCCGGTTCCGGCCTGGCGACCTTCGCCCTGCCGGACACCCCCGGTGTGACCGGCGCGCAGGCCGGCGACACGATCGTGCTCCCCTACAACGACCTCGACGCGGTGCGGGCGGCGTTCGCCGCGCACCCGGGCGAGATCGCCTGCGTGATCACCGAGGCCGCGCCCGGCAACATGGGCGTGGTGACCCCGGGCGAGGGCTTCAACCAGGGGCTGGCCGACCTGTGCCGGGAGAACGGCGCGCTGTACATCTCCGACGAGGTGATGACCGGTTTCCGTACCTCCCGCGCGGGCTGGTACGGCGTGGACGGGGTCAAGCCCGACCTGATGACCTTCGGCAAGGTCATGGGCGGCGGCTTCCCGGCGGCCGCCTTCGGCGGCCGTGCGGACGTCATGGGCCACCTGGCCCCGGCGGGTCCGGTGTACCAGGCGGGCACGCTCTCCGGAAACCCGATCGCCACCGCGGCCGGTCTGGCGCAGCTGCGGCTGCTGGACGCGGCGGCGTACGAGAAGGTCGACGCGGTCTCCCGGGAGATCCAGGGCCTGGTGACGGCGGCGCTGGCCAAGGAGGGTGTGGCGCACCGGCTGCAGACGGCCTCCAACATGTTCTCGGTGTTCTTCACCGAGGACGAGGTCCGCAACTACGACGACGCGAAGAAGCAGGAAGGGTTCCGCTTCAACGGGTTCTTCCACTCGATGCTGGCGCAGGGCGTCTACCTGCCGCCGTCGGCGTTCGAGTCGTGGTTCGTCTCCACCGCCCACGACGAGCGCGCCGTCGAGCGCATCGCGGCCGCGCTGCCCGCGGCCGCCCGAGCCGCCGCGGAGGCGACCGCATGAGCGACATCACCGTCGTCCACCTGATGCGGCACGGCGAGGTGCACAACCCGGACGGGGTGCTGTACGGGCGCCGGGCCGGGTACCACCTGTCGGAGCTGGGGCGGCAGATGGCCGACCGGGTGGCCGAGCACCTCCAGGACCGGGACGTCACGCACGTGGTGGCCTCCCCGCTGGAGCGGGCGCAGGAGACGGCCGCGCCGATCGCGAAGGTGCACGGCCTGGAGCTGGCGACGGACGGCCGGCTGATCGAGGCGGGCAACGTCTTCGAGGGCAAGACCTTCGGCGTCGGCGACGGCGCGCTGCGCAAGCCGGGCAACTGGAAGCACCTGACGAACCCGTTCAGGCCGTCGTGGGGCGAGCCGTACGTCGAGCAGGTCGTGCGGATGATGAGCGCGATCGAGGCGGCGCGGGACGCGGCGCGCGGGCACGAGGCGGTGGCGGTCAGCCACCAGCTGCCGATCTGGATCGTGCGCAGCTTCGCGGAGAAGCGGCGGCTGTGGCACGACCCGCGGCGCCGGCAGTGCACGCTGGCCTCGCTGACGTCGTTCACGTACCAGGGCGACAAGCTGGTGTCGGTGGGTTACAGCGAGCCGGCGCGGGACCTGGTTCCGGCGCACCTGCTGGCCGGGGCGAAGCCGGTGAAGGGCAAGTCCAAGGCCTTCGGCGCCTGACGCCGCCCCCGACGGGTCCTCATGGGCCCGGCCGCCGAGGCCGGGCCCGGAGGGCAAAGCCGGGTCATGGGCAGTCCTAATTTCATACAAGTCATGCCCGTGGTGACGTGTCGATGGGTCGACGCCGCAGGATTGTCCGTTTATATGACATTTCATGAGCGACGTACGCGACGTCAGTCGAAGGGGATTGCTCGGGCTCGGACTCGGTGCCGCCGCCGCGATCGGGCTCGCCGGCTGCGGCGGCGGTGGGGGCGGGTCCGGGCCGGGTGCCCGCGGCCCGATAAGGGCCGGCGACGGCTCCGCGCCGTCCGCCCCGGTCCGTGTGATCGGCGACGGCTCCACCGCGGACACCGGACCGCAGCCGCACCAGCCGCCCCGGCCCGTCCCCCTGGAACGCGGTCAGACCCCTCCGCAGTTCGTCGTCTTCAGCTGGGACGGCGCGGGCGAGGTGGGCAACGGCCTCTTCCCCCGCTTCCTCAAGCTCGCCGGCGACCACGGCGCGGCGATGACCTTCTTCCTCTCCGGCCTCTACCTCCTGCCGGAGTCCAAGAGCGGCCTGTACCACCCCCCGAACAACCCCGTCGGCGCCTCCGACATCGGCTACCTCAAGGACGAGAACGTCCGCAACACCCTCCACTTCGTGCGCCAGGCCTGGCTCGACGGCCACGAGATCGGCACCCACTTCAACGGCCACTTCTGCGTCGGCTCCGGTTCCGTCGCGCACTGGAGCCCGGACGACTGGCGGTCGGAGATCGACCAGGCGGTGGCGTTCGTCACCAACTGGCGCACCAACACCGGCTTCACCGACCTCGAACCGCTCCCCTTCGACTACCGCAAGGAGCTCATCGGCGCCCGCACCCCCTGCCTCCTGGGCCAGGAGGGCCTGCTGCCGACCGCCGCCCGCCTGGGCTGGCGCTACGACTCCAGCTCCTCCGGCGGCCTCCAGCAGTGGCCGGTGAAGAAGGAGGGCGTCTGGGACCTGCCCCTCCAGTCGCTGCCCTTCCCCGGGCACACGTTCGAGGTGCTGAGCATGGACTACAACATCCTCGCCAACCAGTCGCAGAACACCACCCGGGGCGTGCCCTCCAACTACCCCGCCTGGCGCTCCCAGGCCACCGCCACCTACCTTGGCGGTTTCCGCCGCGCCTACGAGACCAACCGCGCGCCCCTGTTCATCGGCAACCACTTCGAGGAGTGGAACGGCGGCATCTACATGGACGCCGTCGAGGAGGCCCTCAAAGCCATGTCGGACAAAAAGGATGTACGCCTCGTATCCTTCCGGCAGTTCACCGACTGGCTCGACGTCCAGGACCCGAAACAGCTGGCCAGGCTGCGGTCCCTGGCCCCCGGACAGGCCCCGCCCGGCGGCTGGTCCACGTACCTTTCGGCCGCCTGACCGGTACTGACCAGCGCCTTAACGACCCGTCGGGGGGTGCGGAAGATCGGCAAATCGCCCATGCGAAACTTTTCACATGAGCCTTAGCCGCGCCCGTGTCCGCCGTAGTAGCCGCCGCTCCGCCGGCGGCCGCGCCGTCCTGCTGACCGCGGTGACCCTCGCGAGCACCCTCGCCCTGTCGGCGTGCAGCGACGCGGACGGCGGCGGCAAGCCCTCCGGCTCCGCCGGGGGCAACTACGTGACCGGCCCCAACGGCATCTCCACCGTGGCCAAGGCCGACCGCGTGGACGCCCCCAAGCTCGACGGCGAGACCGTGGACGGCAAGACCGCCGACACCACCGCCCTCAAGGGCAAGGTCGTCGTCCTCAACGTGTGGGGCTCCTGGTGCCCGCCGTGCCGGGCCGAGGCGCCGTACTTCGCGAAGGTCTCCAAGGAGATGGCCGACGCCGGCAAGGACGTCGCCTTCCTCGGGATGAACACCCGCGACAGCAGCAAGCAGAACGCCACCGCCTTCGAGGAGAACTTCGGGATCACCTACCCGAGCCTCTTCGACCCGGACGGCAAGCTGATGCTCCGCTTCCCCAAGGGCACGCTCAACCCGCAGTCCATCCCCTCCACGATCGTCCTCGACAAGGAGGGCAAGATCGCCGCCCGCACCCTCGTCGCGGTCAACGAGGAGCAACTGCGCTCGATGATCGACCCGCTCCTCGCGGAGAAGTGACCCCGTGGTCACCGCGCACCTCCTCGCCGCCGAAGCCACCGGTGTGAACACCACCGTGCTCAACGGCGCGCTGCTGCTGGCCCTGCCGCTCTCGCTGCTGGCCGGGCTGGTCTCCTTCTTCTCCCCCTGCGTCCTGCCGCTCGTCCCCGGCTACCTGTCCTATGTGACCGGCGTCGGCGGCGCCGACCTCGCCGAGGCGCGCCGCGGCCGGATGCTCGCGGGCGCGAGCCTGTTCGTCCTCGGCTTCACCGCCGTCTTCGTCTCGACCGGCGCGCTCTTCGGCTACTTCGGGGACACCCTCGCCGCCAACAAGGACGTCATCTCCCGGGTGCTCGGCGGGGTGGTGATACTCCTCGGCTTCTTCTTCATGGGGTGGATCCCCGGCCTGACGATGCGCGAGTTCCGCTTCCACAAGAAGCCGGCGGCCGGCCTGGTCGGGGCGCCGCTGCTCGGCGTGCTCTTCGGGGTCGGCTGGAGCCCCTGCATGGGGCCGACGCTCGCGGCGGTCAACACCCTCTCCATCGACCAGGCGACCGCGGGCCGCGGAGCCCTGCTCACCGTGGTGTTCTGTCTGGGGCTGGGCCTGCCGTTCATCGTCACCGCGCTGGCCTTCCGCAAGGCGCTCGGCGCTTTCGGCTGGGTGAAGAAGCACTATGCATGGGTGATGCGCATCGGCGGCGGCATGCTGATCGTGACCGGTCTGCTGCTCGTCACAGGAATGTGGGCCAGCATCGTCAACGAGATGCAGGGCTGGACCCAAGGCTTCACGGTGGGGATCTGAGGACTACACGCACATGAGTACGACCGACAAGGCGCCCGCCGAGGCGCCGCACGAGTCCGACCCCACCGACGAGGCGGCCGGCGCGCAGCTGTCCACCGCACCCGTCGAGGACGGCCCCGCCGCCCCCGTCGGCATCGGAGTGATCGGCTGGGCCCGCTGGTTCTGGCGCCAGCTCACCTCCATGCGGGTGGCGCTGATCCTCCTCTTCCTGCTCTCGCTCGGGTCCATCCCCGGCTCCCTCATCCCGCAGACCCAGGTCGACGCGATGAAGGTCGCGGACTGGAAGAAGACCCACGAGTTCTGGGTGCCGGCCGCCGAGAAGCTCCAGCTCTTCGACGTCTACAGCTCGGTGTGGTTCTCCGCGATCTACATCCTGCTGTTCGTGTCGCTGATCGGCTGCATCGTTCCGCGCACCTGGCAGTTCGTCGGCCAGCTCACCGGCCGCCCGCCGGGCGCGCCGCGGCGCCTGGACCGGCTGCCGGCGTACGCGACGTGGCGTACGCAGAAGTCCCCGGACGAGGTGCTGGCCTCGGCGAAGGGCCTCCTGGGCGGGCGGCGCTTCCGCACGGAGGCGGGCGGGAACTCCGTCGCCGCCGAGAAGGGCTACCTGCGCGAGGCCGGGAACCTGATCTTCCACATCGCCCTGATCGTGATGCTGGTGGCGTTCGCCGCCGGTCAGCTGTTCAAGTCCGAGGGCGGCAAGCTCGTCCTGCGCGGCAAGGGCTTCTCCAACACGCTCACCCAGTACGACGACTTCAAGTACGGCAGCCTCTTCTCCTCGGACGACCTGGAGCCGTTCTCGTTCACGCTGGACAAGTTCGACGCGACGTACGAGAAGACGGGTCCGCAGAAGGGCACCGCGCGCGACTTCAAGGCGTACGTGACCTACAGCGAGGGTGCCGAGGGCGCGCCGCACAAGGCCGAGATCGAGGTCAACAAGCCCCTGGAGATCGACGGCTCCAAGATCTTCCTGCTGGGGCACGGGTACGCGCCCGTCATCTCGGTCACCGACCCCACCGGGAAGGTGATCTACAAGGACGCCGTCCCGATGCTGCCCTTCGACGCGAACCTGAGCTCCTCGGGCGCGGTCAAGGTCCCGGACGGCTACCGCAACAAGAACGGCGACAAGGAGCAGCTCGGCTTCAACGCCATGTTCGTGCCGACCTTCGCGGGCGAGGGCAAGGGCACGATGCTCTCGCAGTTCCCGGCGCTGGACTTCCCCGTCCTCGCGCTGAGCGCCTACCACGGCAGCCTGGGCGTCGACTCGGGCCTGCCGCAGAACGTGTACCAGCTGAACACCTCCAAGCTGCAGGAGTTCAAGGACGCCGACGGGCAGCTGTTCAAGAAGCGGCTGCTGCCCGGTGAGTCGATGGAGCTCCCGGGAGGCGAGGGCACCGTCAGGTTCGAGGGCGTCGAGCGCTGGGCGACCTTCTCGGTCACCCGGCAGCCGGCCAGCGGGCTGGCCCTCGCGGGCGCCATGGCCGCCATCGGCGGTCTGGCCGCCTCCCTGTTCATCCAGCGCCGCCGGGTCTGGGTCCGCGCGGTGCGCGGCGAGGACGGCGTGACCGTCGTCGAGATGGCGGGCCTGGGCCGCAGCGAGTCCGCGAAGCTGCCGGAGGAGCTGTCGGCGCTCTCGGCCGCCCTGTTCGAGCGGGCGCCCTCCGCGCCCGCCGCCGCACCCCCCGCAGACGCGGAATCCGCAGGATCCGCGTCATCCGTAGATGAAGCCCACGAAGGAGAGCGCGCATGACGCTGCTCGCGGCCGCGACCAACGAGAGCCTGGCCGATCTCAGCAACAAGCTGGTGTACGCGTCGATGGCGGTCTACACGCTCGCCTTCTTCGCCCACATCACCGAATGGGTCTTCGGCAGCCGCAGCAAGGTGGGCCGTACGGCCGCCGCGCTGACGACGGCCGCGGCCGGTGCGGCGCCCGCCGTCCAGGTGCGGACCAAGGGCGGCGGCACGGCCGTCCTCGACAAGCCGCAGGTCGTCACCCGCTCCGCGGCGGGCTCCCGGGACGTCCCGGACGGCCCCGGCGCGGCGGGCGGCACCGAGAAGGGCGACCTCTACGGGCGGATCGCGGTCTCGCTGACCGTCCTCGGCTTCCTCATCGAGGCGGCCGGCGTGGTCTCCCGCGCGATGTCGGTCGAGCGGGCCCCCTGGGGCAACATGTACGAGTTCTCGGTGACCTTCTCCACGGTGGCCGTCGGCGCGTACCTGGCGCTGCTGGCGCTGAAGAAGAACGTCCGCTGGCTCGGCCTGATCCTGATCACCACGGTCCTGCTGGACCTGGGCATCGCCACCACCTGGCTGTACACCGCCAGTGACCAGCTGGTTCCGGCCCTGCACTCGTACTGGCTGTGGATCCACGTCTCGACGGCCATCTTCTGCGGCGCCGTCTTCTACATCGGTGCGGCGGGCGCGGTGCTCTACCTGTTCCGCGACAGCTACGAGGCCCACCTGGAGGCCGGCCGCACGCCGGGCCGCTTCCGTTCCTCGGTGATGGAGCGGCTGCCCTCGGCGGCCTCGCTCGACAAGTTCTCGTACCGCATCAACGCGGCGGTCTTCCCGCTGTGGACCTTCACCATCGTCGCGGGCGCGATCTGGGCCGGCGACGCGTGGGGCCGCTACTGGGGCTGGGACCCCAAGGAGGTGTGGTCCTTCGTGACGTGGGTGGCGTACGCCTGCTACCTGCACGCGCGGGCCACCGCGGGCTGGAAGGGCCGCAAGGCGGCGTACCTGGCGCTGTTCGCCTTCGCCTGCTGGATCTGGAACTACTACGGCGTGAACATCCTCCTCAGCGGCAAGCACTCGTACGCGGGCGTCTGAGCCCGGTCGGTGCGACGCTGGTGGTATGCCTCCTGTGAGCCATGCCACCAGCGAGCCGCGTGAGGGCGGACGCTGGATCGTCCGCTTCGAGACGCACGTGCCCTTCGCCTACGAGGCCGTGTGGCCCGCCCTGACCACGGCGGACGGGCTGTACGGCTGGCTGGCGGCGGCGGACGTGCTGGAACGCCGGTTCGGCGGGTCGGTCGCCCTGCGCCGGCCGTACACCGGCGACACGGTGTGGGGGAAGGTCACGGCCTGGGACACCGAGCGGGTCGTGGAGTACACGGTCACCGGCGAGGGCCGGATCCGCTTCCACCTGGACCCGGTGGGCACCGATTCGACGGTCGTCCGCTTCCTCAACGAGCGCACCGGATCCGAGGCGGAGCGCCTGGACTGCCTGGCCACCTGGCACGAGCACTTCGAACGGCTGGAGGCCGCCCTGGGCGGTCAGCCCGTCGACTGGTCGGTGTGGACCGGGGACCGCCGGTCGCAGCTGCGGGCCTCCTACGCGTCCTTCTCCAGGACGTAGGCCCCGCGCGGGCCCGGCCCGGTCCCGTTGCCGAGGAAGAAGTACAGCTCCAGCGAGTGGTGCGCGTCGCGGCGCAGCTCGAAGGTCCAGGAGTAGCGGCCCGGCGCCCCGGTGACGGTGCCGGCCCGGGTGGCGGTGGCCGTGGCGGCGGGCAGGACCAGGCGCAGGTGCTGTCCGAGGTTGCGGCCGGCGTCGCGGTCCTCGGTGAGCCGCCAGCGGCCGGGGCCGGAGAGCCGCCAGCCGGCGGCGTAGTCGCGTTCCTGGCCGTCGAGCAGGGTGACCGAGGCGCTGCCGTCCGTACGGAAGACCACCTCGGTGCCGTCGACGCAGCGCCAGGTGCCGACGATCTCGGAGAGGTCGGCGTCGTAGACGGCGGGGACGGGCCGCGTGCCGTGCTGCGGGTTCCACCCGGTCAGGGTGAGCAGCACGGCGACGAGCACCCCGTAGGCGAGGAGATTGCGCAGGATCGTGTCGAGGATCCGCGGCCCGCGCTCGCGCGGGGCCCGTGGCAGTGGCATGGGCCCATTCTGACAGGCCTATTGAACGTGTTCAATCAACTTCTGCGTCACATTCCGCGTGCAGACCGCCGAGTTCCCGGTCCGCGAGGCCGATCTGGGGGAGGGGCCCGCGCCGCTGACCGAGGCCCGGGTGCTGGCCCTGCCCGCCGGGCACCCGCTGGCCGGGCGGGAGGCCGTGACCCTGGAGGAGCTGGCGCAGGTGCCACTGCTGACCGTCGCCGGGGACCGGCCCCCGTACCGGCGCGAGCACCAGAGCCCGGCGCGCACCCCGTCCGGACGGCCCATCCGGCGCGGACCGGAGGTGACCAACACGCAGGAGGCGCTGGTCCTGGTCGCCGCCGGCCAGGGCGCGCTGCTGACCTCGGCGCACACGCGGGAGTACTACGCCCGCCCGCGTCCTGGCGTCCGTACAGGCCCCACTGGCCTACTGGTCCTTGTCCTTCTCATCCCGCTTCTCCCGCTTCTCGCGGTTCTCCCGGCTCTCCTGCTCCTCGCGCAGGGACTTCAGGAACTCCGGGTTGTCGTCCGGCGCCACCCACTGGGTGCGCCCCGGGCGGCCGCCGCCGACGCCCTGGCGCTTCTTGCCCGCGAACAGCCACACCACCGGCCCGACGATCGAGAAGACCAGGATGATGATCACCCACACCACCTTGGGGAGGTGCTTGACCTCTTCCTCGGGGGTGTTCAGACAGTCGATGAAGGTGTAGATGGTCAGCGCGATGATCAGCAGGAACGGCAGATAGCGCAGCACGGTGTGGGACCGACTCCCCAGCAGTGGCGGCGGGCCCGCGCGGGGCCCCGGTGACGTCCCCAGGGTAGTTGGTGACGGATACTGGGCCCCATGGCTTACGACGATCTCCGCTCGCTGCTCCGGGCTCTGGAGCGGGAGGGCGACCTCAAGCGCATCAAGGCCGAAGTCGACCCGTACCTGGAGATCGGGGAGATCGTCGACAGAGTGAACAAGGCGGGCGGCCCGGCCCTGCTCTTCGAGAACGTCAAGGGCTCGGCGATGCCGCTCGCCATGAACGTCTTCGGGACCGACCGGCGCCTGCTCAAGGCCCTCGGCCTGAAGTCGTACGGCGAGATCAGCGAGAAGATCGGCGGCCTGCTCAAGCCCGAGCTGCCCCAGGGCTTCATCGGGGTCCGCGAGGCCTTCGGCAAGCTCGGCTCGATGGTGCACGTCCCGCCGAAGAAGGTGAAGGGCGAGGCCGCGCCCGTCCAGGAGGTCGTCCTCACCGGCGACGACGTGGACCTGGACCGGCTGCCGGCCCTCTTCACCTGGCCCAAGGACGGCGGCTCCTTCTTCAACCTGGGCCTCACCCACACCAAGCACCCCGAGACGGGCGTGCGCAACCTCGGCCTCTACCGCCTCCAGCGCCACGACAAGCGCACCATCGGCATGCACTGGCAGATCCACAAGGACAGCCGCAACCACTACGCCGTCGCCGCCGCGCGCGGCGAGCGGCTGCCGGTCGCGATCGCCTTCGGCTGCCCGCCCGCCGTGACGTACGCGTCGACCGCGCCGCTGCCGGGCGACATCGACGAGTACCTCTTCGCCGGGTTCGTCGCGGGCAAGCGGATCGAGATGGTCGACTGCAAGACGGTCCCGCTCCAGGTCCCGGCCAACGCCGAGGTCGTCGTCGAGGGCTGGCTGGAGCCGGGCGAGATGCTGCCCGAGGGGCCCTTCGGCGACCACACCGGCTTCTACACCCCGCAGGAACCGTTCCCCGCGCTGAAGATCGACTGTGTGACGATGCGCAAGCGCCCGCTGCTCCAGTCCATCGTCGTCGGCCGCCCGCCGACCGAGGACGGACCGCTCGGCCGCGCGACGGAGCGTTTCTTCCTGCCGCTCCTCAAGATCATCGTGCCGGACATCGTGGACTACCACCTCCCCGAGTCGGGCGGCTTCCACAACTGCGCGATCGTCTCGATCGACAAGAAGTACCCCAAGCACGCGCAGAAGGTCATGCACGCCATCTGGGGCGCCCACATGATGTCGCTGACCAAGCTGATCATCGTGGTCGACAAGGACTGCGACGTCCACGACCTGCACGAGGTGTCCTGGCGGGCGCTGGGCAACACCGACTACTCCCGCGACCTCACGGTGGTCGAGGGGCCGGTGGACCACCTGGACCATGCCTCGTACCAGCAGTTCTGGGGCGGCAAGGCGGGCATCGACGCCACGAAGAAACTGCCGGAGGAGGGTTACACGCGCGACGGCGGCTGGCCCGACATGGTGGAGTCCGATCCCGCGACGGCGGCCCTCGTGGACCGCCGATGGAAGGAGTACGGCCTGTGAGCCCCATCGCCGTGGGCGGTCCCGCCCTCTTCATCGGCAGCGACACCCCCTGCGTCGCCCTGGTGCGCCCGATGATCGACCCGGCCCAGCCGGCGGTCAAGGAGGCCGCCGAGCGCGCCGGGGTCACCCCCGAGGAGTTCGCCGGCCCGTCCGACCAGTGGCAGCTGATCGCCGACCGCACCGACGGTGAGGGGCGGGAGATCGCCCTGAACGAGCTCTCCGACGACGCCGCCGGCGCCTTCGCGGAGCGGCTGCTCGCCGCGATCGCCGACCCGGAGGCCGAGTTCACCGAGGTGCTGACGGTCGCCGCGCACGACGTGCTGCGCATCGACGGCCGCCCCGCGGGCGAGGGCTTCGCCTTCCTGGCCAGCGTCGTCCCGCCGCCCTCCGAGGGAACGCCCCTGCTGGAGGTGGAGATCGGCCCGTCGTCCATCGCGGACCTGCGCGCCGAACTCGAACAGTTCCGGAGGTCCCTCGGATGACATCGGCTGCCGAGGGCGTCCTCGGGCCGGGCCCCGCGCCGCAGTCCGCCGGCAAGGTGAAGGCCTTCCTGCGGCTCGTGATGATCGAGCACTCGGTCTTCGCGCTGCCCTTCGCCTACATCGCCGCCTTCACCGCGATGTTCCGGCTCGACGGCACCGTCCACTGGGCGGAGCTGCTGCTGGTCACCGTCTGCATGGTGGGCCTGCGGACCTTCGCGATGGCCGCGAACCGGATCATCGACCGGGAGATCGACGCCCGCAACCCGCGCACGGCCGGGCGCGAGCTGGTCACCGGCGCGGTGTCCGTACGGTCCGCGTGGACCGGGGCCGGGGCCGCGCTCGTGGTGTTCCTCGGGTCGGCGGCCCTGCTGAACCCGCTGTGCCTGGCGCTGGCGCCCGTCGCCGTCGTCCCGATGGTGGTGTACCCGTACGGCAAGCGGTTCACGAACTTCCCGCACGCCATCCTGGGCCTGGCCCAGGCGATGGGGCCGATCGGCGCGTGGCTCGCCGTCACGGGCGAGTGGTCCTGGGAGGCCGTGGTCCTCGGCCTCGCCGTCGGCGTGTGGATCGGCGGCTTCGACCTGATCTTCGCCTGCCAGGACGTGGCCGCGGACCGGGCGGAGGGAGTCAAGTCCGTCCCGGCCCGCTTCGGCGTCCCGGCGGCCCTGTGGGGCGCCCGCGGCGCCCACGTCGTCACCACGGCCCTGCTCGTCTGGTACGCGCTGCTCACCGACGCGGGCCCGCTGTTCTGGTTCGGCCTGCTGGTCGTCGTGGCGGCGTTCTGCTACGAGCACACCATCGTGAAGCCGCACGACCTGTCCCGCCTGAACCGCGCCTTCTTCACGGTCAACGGCTTCATCGGCATCGCCCTGTTCGTGTGTGCTTTGGCCGATCTCGTGGTGCGGGGTCTGACGGTCTGAGTAGCGTGCGGCCTACCATCGAGTGCATGGACAGGGAGGCCGACGTGACCGTCTCGGAGAGCGACCGCCTGCACTCGCAGCTCAGCCGGTTCGAGGACATGTTCCCGGGCTACCGGATGGAGATTGTCGAGGGCGCCATCGTGATGAGTCCGCTGAAGCCGCACCATGCCCGGACCATCCGGCTGCTGTGGAACGCACTGGAAGTCCAGCTGTCGCAGGAGTGGGGCTTCATCAGCGATGTCGCGGTTCCGTTCGACGGGGACAACGAGTTCTGCCCCGACCTCGCGGTGCTCCCGGCGGCGGAGGCGGACAAGAACCTCAGCGCCTACCCGCCCGACCTGATCGAGCTGGCCGTCGAGGTCGTCTCCCCGAGCAGCGTCCGCAACGACTACGAGGTCAAGGACCGCGCCTACGCCCGGCGCGGGATCCCGCACTACCTGATCTTCGACCCGTACAAGGCCCAGTGCACGACCCTCTGGAACCCCGGCCCCGACGGCTACCGCGGCCGGGACGTGATCCCGTACGGCGAGACGGTCGTCGTGGAGACGGGCATCGGCAAGCTGTCGCTGGACACCGCGCCCCTCCCCGTGGACCCGGGCACGGCCGCCTGAGCGCCTAGGAGTTCCGCACCGGGCGGCGGTGGTACACGGCCGTGGCGATGCCCGCGGCCAGGCCGCACAGGTGGGCCTGCCAGCTCACGGTGGTGTCGGTCGGCAGGATGCCGGCCACGATCGTGGTGCCCCAGAGGGCGGCGACCCCCAGGGCCACCGCGATGCCGAGCGCCCTGCGTTCCACGAAGCCCCGGACGAGCAGGTAGCCGAAGAGTCCGAAGACCAGGCCGGAGGCGCCGAGCGTCATCGTGTTCGGCGCCGCGATCAGCCAGATGCCGATGCCGTCGGCCAGCATGATCAGGGCGGACACCGCCAGGAACCGGCGGATCCCGGACAGGGCCGTGACGAAGCCGAGCACCACCAGCGGGACGCTGTTGGCGGCGACGTGGGCGAAGCCGAAGTGCAGGAAGGGCGCGAAGAGGATGCCGCTCAGGCCGTCCGGGTCGCGGGCGGGTATCCCGTACGCGTCGAGCGCGTGGCCGGTGACGAGGTCGACGGCCTCGATCGCCCACAACAGGCCTACCCAGCCGAGCATCAGCCGGGCCGCGGCCTTGGCCCGGTCCGTCTGCGACCAGGTCTCTTCGGCCATCGCGTTCATGTACGTCCCCTCGTGCCGTCCCACGCCCTGGGACGTGCGGTCACCTTACCGAGTGCCTTCGCTCCGTGGCCGGATAGTCTCGGAGGTATGACAGAGCGCAAGCGCACCCCGTGGGTGGTCGGGGTTTCCGGGGCCTCCGGGACGCCGTACGCGGCGGCGGTGGTCCGCGGGCTGCTGGCGGGCGGCGAGGACGTGGACCTGGTGGTCAGTCGCGCCTCGCGGCTGACCCTGCTGGACGAGACGGGCATCGCCTTCCGGGACGCGCACTGGCGCGACGACCTCGCCGAGTGGCTGGGCCGGGGGGCCGACGGGAAGCCGGGTACCTTCCAGGTGCCGGATCTGGACGCCGTCCGCTACTGGGGGGCGGGTGATCTGGCGGCCGGTCCGAGCTCGGGCTCGTACCCCGTGAAGGGGATGCTGATCGTCCCCGCGTCCACGGCGTGCGTGGCCGGTGTGGCGCTGGGACTGTCGAAGGACCTGCTCCAGCGCGTCGCGAGCGTGACGCTCAAGGAGCGGCGCCGGCTGGTGGTCGCGGTGCGGGAGACCCCGCTGAACGGGCAGACGCTCAGGCATCTGGTGGCGCTGGACGAGGCGGGCGCGATCGTGCTGCCCGCCTCTCCGGCGTTCTACGCGGGTGCGACGCACATCCAGGATCTGGTGGATTTCGTCGCGGGGCGGGTGCTGGACGCGGCAGGGGTGCCGCACCGGCTGTACCGCCGTTGGGAGGGGGAGCTGGGCGCGGCCCGTCCCCGTGGCCAGTCCGGTGACTAGCGCTTCTTGGAGCCGCGCGGCTTGCGGGTCTTGTCGACGCGGTGCGCGGCGGACGGCTGGTCGGTGCGGGATCGGTTGGCCAGCTCCTGGAGCTGTCGCATGTGCGCGTAGGCCATCTCGATCGTGTACACGGTGAACCACTCCTGAAGATCGTCATTGATCTGTTGAAAGATTCACAGGGTGTTGACCCTGTGTGCCTTTGATTCTATACCTAGACTTGCAGTAACGCCGAATAATGGAAGGCTCCACGTAATGGACACGGTGGACAGGCAGCTCATCCAGGCACTTCGCGAGAACGGTCGTGCCTCGTACGCGGAGCTGGGCCGTCTCGTGGGCCTCTCCGGCCCCAGCGTCACCGACCGCATCAACCGGCTGGAGACGGCCGGTGTGATCACCGGCTACCGCGCGACCGTGGACTCGGCCTCGCTCGGTCTCGGCGTCACCGCGCTGATCGGCATCTCCCTCTCCGACGCCGCGGACCACGAGGACGTGGCGCGCCGGCTGCGCGACCTCGCGGAGATCGAGGACTGCTGGTTCATCGCCGGCGACGACTCCTTCATGCTCAAGGTCCGCGCCAGCGACGTCGACGGCCTGGAGAAGATCATCCGCAAGCTCTCCGGCACCAAGGGCGTCTCGCGCACCCGTACCACCATCGTGCTGTCCACGAAGTGGGAGAACCGGGTCGGGGAGCTGCCCGAAGAGGGCTGAGAGTACGGTGGGTGGCGGTTGCACGCAGGACGGGACACATAGAGGAGACACCGGCATGGACGCTGGGCTCAAGCGCGAGCTGGAGGAGAAGGTCCGCTCCGGCGAGCGGCTGACGCGTGAGGACGGGATCGCCCTCTACGAGTCGGACGACCTGGCCTGGCTGGGCGGCCTCGCCCACGAGGTGCGCACGCGCAAGAACGGTGACGTCGTCCACTTCAACGTCAACCGCCACCTCAACATGACGAACGTCTGCACCGCCTCGTGCGCGTACTGCTCGTTCCAGCGCAAGCCGGGCGAGAAGGACGCGTACACGATGCGCATCGAGGAGGCCGTCCGCCTGGCCAAGGCCATGGAGAACGAGAACCTCACCGAGCTGCACATCGTCAACGGCCTCCACCCCACCCTGCCGTGGCGGTACTACCCGCGCTCGCTGTCCGCCCTCAAGGAGGCGCTGCCGAACGTCTCGCTGAAGGCGTTCACGGCCACCGAGATCCACCACTTCGAGACGATCTCCGGCCTCTCGGCCTCCGAGATCCTCGACGAGCTGATCGAGGCCGGGCTGGAGTCGCTCACCGGCGGCGGCGCGGAGATCTTCGACTGGGAGGTCCGCCAGCACATCGTGGACCACCGCACCCACTGGGAAGACTGGTCGCGCATCCACCGCCTGGCGCACGAGAAGGGTCTCAAGACCCCGAGCACCATGCTCTACGGGCACATCGAGGAGCCGCGCCACCGCGTGGACCACGTGCTGCGGCTGCGCGAGCTCCAGGACGAGACCGGCGGTTTCCAGGTCTTCATCCCGCTGCGCTACCAGCACGACTTCGTGGACATGCAGGACGGCAAGGTCCGCAACAAGCTCCAGGCGCGCACGACGATGGCGACCGGCGCCGAGGCCCTCAAGACCTTCGCGGTCTCGCGCCTCCTCTTCGACAACGTGCCGCACGTGAAGGTCTTCTGGGTGATGCACGGCGTGCAGACCGCCCAGCTCGCGCTGCAGCACGGCGCGGACGACATGGACGGCTCGGTCGTCGAGTACAAGATCACGCACGACGCGGACAACTACGGCACCCCGAACAAGCTGGGCCGCGAGGACCTGCTGGAGCTGATCCGCGAGGCGGGCTTCCGCCCGGTCGAGCGCAACACCCGCTACGAGGTCATCCGCGAGTACCCCGGCCCCGACGCCGGCCTGCGCGAGACCCCGCAGGCGATGCGCGTCTGACGCCCGGCCCTCGCGCGCGCGGAGCCCCGGCCCCCGGAACACCCCCGGCGGACCGGGGCTTTTGCGTTGCCCGGGAGGGTGTGTAATGGCTAGCATTAGGGTATGACCCTTACGTTTACCTTCGACCCGGTCGTCGATCCCGCCCTGCGCGACGGCATCGCCGAGCTGTGGACCGAGGTCTCCAACGCGGGCGGCGCGGTCGGCTTCGTACCGCCCGTCACCCGCGACGTCATCCGGCCGGAGCTGGTCAAGCACCTCGCCGCCATGGCCGAGGGCCGCCACCGGCTGCTGGTGGGGCACGACGAGCGGGGCGGCGTCGCGGCCGCCGCGTTCCTCGCCCTCAACACGCACCGGTTGCAGACGCACTGGGTCTGGGCCTACACCGTCATGGTCAGCCCCGCCCTCCAGGGCCGCGGCGCCGGCCGGGAGCTGATGGCCGCCCTCGCCGACGCCGCGCGCTCGCTGGAGGGCATCGAGGCCATCCGCCTCTCCTGCCGCGGCGGCCTCGGGCTGGAGCACTTCTACGCGGCCTGCGGCTACAAGGAGGTCGGCCGCGTCCCCGACGCCATCCGCGTGGCCCCGGGCGACGACCGCGACGACATCACGATGCTGCTGCCGCTGCACTGACCGGCGGGGAAGCCCGGCGGGCGACCCCGGCGGGCCGGAGCGGGGGCCCGGCGTGCTTCACTGGTGAGGCACGTGCCGCCGTAGACGACGAGAGAGAAGGGGTCACCGTGTCCCTCAAGCCGAGCGCGACGATCCGCTACACCGCGATGCGCCTGGGCATCTTCGTCGGATGCCTGGTCCTGGTCGCCGTCCTGGTCAACGTGGGCTGGGTGCCCGCCGGTCTGGGCGACGCGAACCCCGCCTGGGTCGTGCTGCTCGCCCTGGTGATCTCCGCCCCGCTCTCCTTCGTCCTGCTGCGCAAGCAGCGTGACGAGATGTCCGAACAGATCGCCGGACGCGTCGCGGGTGCGAAGGACAAGCTCGCCGCGAACCGCAACCAGGAGGACGCGGCCGACGACGCCGCCCGCGTGAGCTGACGGGAGCCCGTGGGCTTCCTCACACGCTGAACGCACCCGCCCCCACCGAACCGCACCGAACCGCCCCAGCGCCGGGAACACCCCCTGGTCCGCTGGGGCTTCGGCATTTTCCGGGGAGACGCGCTCCGGTCCCGCGCGAGCCCGACCCAAAGTACGCCTTTGAGATTCTCAAAGGAGAAGTGTTAGCGTGTTCAACATGTTGACCGTCGCAGCGCACCCGATGACCGTGAGCGTCCCGCTCGTGTCACGCCTGCACGTCGACCTCTGCCGCCGCGTGTCCGCGGCCTGTTGCTGTTGCCGCTGATTCCCCTCGCCCCGGCGAGCCGAATCGATACAGCAGCGGTCCCCGGCCGGCCCGGCCCCTTTCCGGCTGCTGCCGCACCGCATCCCCCGCAGAACACCTCGCAGAAACCTTCCGCCCCACCCCCGTGCGTCACCCCCGGAGAGTGTCCGTGTCCGCGTCCCCCCAGGCCCAGGCTCCCGCCAAGGCCTCGTTCAAGTTCCCGTTCTGGGCCCAGATAGTCGCCGGCCTCGCGCTCGGCGTCCTGTTCGGCTGGCTCGCCCGCAGCCAGGACATCAGCTGGCTCAAGACCACCCTCGAACAGGTCGGCGACATCTTCATCCAGCTGCTGAAGCTGGCCGTCGCACCCCTGGTCTTCTTCGCGATCCTGGTGTCCATCACCAACCTCCGCAAGGTGAACAACGCCGCGCGGCTCGCCACCCGCACGCTGCTCTGGTTCATGATCACCTCGCTGATCGCGGTCGCCATCGGCCTCGCCCTCGGCCTGCTGACCGACCCGGGCGCCGGCACCGGCCTCACCCCGGCCGACGGCAAGGAGCCCAAGCGGCACGGCTCCTGGATCGACTTCCTGACCGGCATCGTGCCGAAGGACATCATCACGCCGTTCACCGAGCTGAACGTCCTGCAGATCGTCTTCCTCGCCGCCGTCGCGGGCATCGCCGCCCTCCAGCTCGGCAGCAAGGCCCAGCCCGTCCTGAACCTGGCCGAGTCGGTCCTGGAGCTCCTCCAGAAGGCTCTGTGGTGGGTCATCCGCCTCGCCCCGATCGGCACCGTCGGCCTCATCGGCACCGCCATCGCCAGCTACGGCTGGGACCTGATCGGCAAGTACGCCACCTTCACCGCCGACATCTACATCGGCTGCGCCCTGGTCATGTTCGGCGTCTACCCGCTGCTCCTCGCGACGGTCGCCAAGGTCAACCCGGTCCAGTTCTTCAAGGGCGCCTGGCCCGCGATCCAGCTCGCCTTCGTCTCCCGCTCCTCGGTCGGCACCATGCCGGTCACCCAGAAGGTCACCGAGCGCCTCGGCGTCCCGAAGGAGTACGCCTCCTTCGCCGTCCCGTTCGGCGCCACGACCAAGATGGACGGCTGCGCCGCGATCTACCCGGCACTCGCCGCGATCTTCATCGCGAACATCTTCGACGTGCAGCTGGGCATCAAGGAGTACCTGCTCATCGCGTTCGTCTCGGTCGTCGGCTCCGCCGCCACGGCCGGCCTCACCGGCGCGACCGTGATGCTGACCCTCACCCTCTCCACGCTGGGCCTGCCGCTGGCCGGCGTCGGCCTGCTGATGGCGATCGACCCGATCCTCGACATGATGCGCACCGCCACCAACGTGGCCGGCCAGGCGCTCGTCCCGGTCCTGGTCTCCGCCCGTGAGGGGATCCTGGACAAGGAGGCGTACGCCGCCGCCTCGTCCTCCCCGCTCGACGAGCCCGCCGCCGCCCCGGCGCCCGCCGAACCGGCGAAGGTCCCCGTCGCCGCCTGACGCACACGCACCCGTCACAGCCCCCGCCCCCGTCCGGGCGGGGGCTGTGGTGCGCCGTGACCGAGGAGAACGGGGTCGTTCAGACCGTCTGCCAGCGCAGGAACGCGAGGGTGGCGAGGAGGAAGGGTCCCGCGTACCACCAGCGGCCCAGCGTGCGGTGGAAGAGGGGCAGGGCGGTGAGCAGCAGCCCGACGAAGCACAGCCCGACACTGATCCCGGCCATGAGCCGGGCGTCGTCGCGCATGCGGTCGTCCGGGAAGTCGGGCCGCAACACCAGCGCGCCGTAACAGAAGTACGCGGCGGGCAGGTAGCAGAAGAGAGCCAGGGGGAGGCCCAGCACCCACCGCAGGCAACCCCGGTCGGCGGGCAGGTCGACGGACTCGCGGCGCGGGCTCAGAACAGGACCGCCAGCCGGACCGAGGCGACGGCGCCGAGCACGACGGCCGGGGTGGTCCACCACAGGCCCAGCGCCCGCCGGACCGAGGGGCGCAGGCACAACTGGATCGCGCCGATGCTGAGGCAGACCGACAGCAGGCAGGCCAGCCCGGCCGCCCCGAGCCCGTCCCGGTCCGAGGGGGCCGAGCGCCCGTCGCCGAGCGCGAGGCAGACGGCGGCGGCGTCGAGCAGGTACGCGGCCGCGAGCACGGAGCCGGCGACCTTACGGATCCATGCCTGATCGGCGCCCGGCCGGGGGAACGAGGTCTTCACGCTGATCATGACCCTCGCGGGGGGCCGGACGGTTGCACGGCAGGCGGCGCGAAACGGAGCCGGAGCCCGTCATCGCCGCAGCCGTGACGGCGTCCACAGCCGGACGGTGTCGTCGTCGCCGCTGGCGAGGGTACTGCCGTCGGGGCTGAAGGCGACCGAGGTGACGTTGCCGGTGTGGCCGGTGAGGGTGACGACGCTTTTGCCTGCGGCGACGTCCCACAGCCGGACGGTCCTGTCGTTGCCGCCGCTGGCCAGGGTCCTGCCGTCGGGGCTGAAGGCGACGGAGGTGACGATGTCGGTGTGGCCTTTGAGCTTGACGGGGGCCGCATCGCGTCGGGTGGCGTCCCACAGCCGGACGGTGCCGTCGACACAGGCACTGGCGAGGGTCCTGCCGTCAGGGCTGAAGACGACCGAGGTCACCGTGTCGTCGTGGCTCGGTACGTCGAAGGGGTCGGTGGAGGACCGGTGGCCGCCGACGTCCCACAGGCGCAGGGATGTGTCGAGGCGGCCGACGGCGACGGTCCTGCCGTCCGGGCTGAACGCCAGCGCGGTCGCCGTGACGTTCATTTTGACGACCAGGCCGGTGGCCTGTCCGAGCCCGGTGTCCCAGATCTGGAGCACCCCTCCTTCCCTCCCGGTGGCGAGGGTCTTGCCGTCCGGGCTGAAGGCCATCGACCTCAGGACGCCGCCACCGTCACCCGTGCCGGAGGGTTCGGTGAAGACGGTGCCGGAACGGCGGGCGACGTCCCACAACTGCACCTCGGTCCTGGCGAGGGCGAGCGTGGTGAGGCCGGGACCGAAGGCCACTGCCTGCGGGCGGTCGGAACTGCCGGTGGGGGTGGCCGTGCTGGTGCGTTTGGAGGTGTCCCAGAGGCGGACGACGCGGTTCCCGTCCACGCTCCCGAGGTTCGTGCCGTCCTGGCTGAACGCCATCGCCCGCACGGAACCGGAGTGACCGGCGAGGACGACCGACGGCTCCGTGCCGTCGCCCCCGAGCTTCCAGGCCGCGAACCCGCCCCCCGACGCGGCGGCCACGATGCCGAGGCCTCCGAGGACGAGGCCCCGGCGGGAGGGACCGCGTCGCGCGGCGGGGACGGCCGGCCCGGCGGGCGCGGTCTCCGGTCGTCCTGCCGCGGGCGCCGGTGCTGGAGACGGCGCGGGAGCCGGGCGCAGCAGGGCCCGGAGCCGCTCGGTGGTGGCGGGGGCGTCCGGACGGTCGGCGGGGTCCTTGGCCAGGAGGGAGGCCACCAGCTCCGCGAGGGCGGCCGGTACGTCGGCCCGTACGTCGCCCAGCGCGGGCGGGGTCTCCTCCAGGTGCCGGCGCATCAGCACCCAGACCGCCTGCCCGTCGCCGGGGAACGGCGGCCCGCCGGTCAGCAGCGCGAACAGCACGCACCCCAGGGCGTACAGATCGCAGCTCGCTTCGACGTGTTCGCCGCGCCACTGCTCGGGCGCCATGTACGACGGCGTCCCGAACACTCGGCCCGTGACGGTGAGGCCGCCGGTGGAGTCCGCGGTGCGGGCGATGCCGAAGTCGCAGATCTTCAGGCGGCCGTCGGTGAGGAGGAAGAGGTTCGCGGGTTTCAGGTCCCGGTGCACCACCTTCTGGGCGTGCGCCGCCTCCAGGGCCTCCGCCGTCCGGAGGCCGAGCCCGAGCGCCTCCGGCAGCGGCAGGCCGCCGCCGGGGGAGCGGGCCAGCAGGTGGGCGAGGTCCTCGCCCTCCAGCAGCTCCATGACGGTGAACAGCCGGTCCTCGTGCTGCCCGATGTCGTGGACGACCGTGATCCCGGGATGCTGGAGCCGCGCCCCGATCGCCGCCTCGCGCCGGAACCTGCGCAGCAGTTCCTCGGAGGCGTCGAACTCCAGCAGCACCTTCACCGCAACGGCCCGGCCCAGCTCGACGTCGTACGCCCGCCACACCTCGCCGCTGCCGCCCTGTCCGAGCCGCACGTCCAGCCGGTACCGCCCGGCCAACCGCTCCCCCGCCCGCATCGTGCCCCCTGGAATGACTCAACCCCGTTGTCGTCAGGGGCCATTGTGTAGCACGGGAGTGCGAGAGGAAGCCGTGTGGGGGAGGAGGCGTGGAGCGTGGCCGGGACCGTGAAGCGGGGGTCGGGATCCGGTGTTCCTCGACGTAAACCGATTCAAGTACCGGGGGAAATCCAACCAACCCACCCCTCCGGCTCCCCGCTCACTCACACGGGTGAACTGTGCCAACTGGGCTGGATTTCAGGAGGGTTGCCGGGCATATGCTCGCCCCGCAACCTCAGAACTGAGACGGCCCCCGCCGGGACTGGCATCCCGGGCGAGGGCCTGACCAACTAGGAAGTAGCACCTTCCCAATGGCTCTTGAGCACCCTAGCGCGCGCCCGCGCGCCGCGTCCCGGCATCGCACCGGAACCGCCCCATCAGGTGTCATCCACGTCAACGTGCGGCACGCCGATCAGTACACCGTGGTGGGCAACCACCTCGCCCAGCACCGGGTGTTGTCGCTCGTCGCGATCGGCCTCGCGCTCCACATCCAGTCGCTGCCCGCCGGTGCCAGGGTCGGCATCAAGGCGCTCGCCGAGCGGTTCCCCGAGGGGGAGGTCCGGATCGCCACCGCCCTGCGGGAGCTGGAGGCCCACGGGTACCTGGAGCGCAGCCGCGTACGGACCGAGCACGGGCGGCTGGTGACCCGGACCGTGTCCTACAACCGGCCCCGCACGCCCGGCGGCCCCGTCCCCGACCCGCCGCCACCGCCGCCGGGCCGGGTGCCCGTACCGGAGCCGGAGCCGGTGGCGGAGGCCGTGGCGCAGGCCGTGGCGGCACCGGTGGCCGAGCCGGGGCCCGCGGCCGAGGCCCCGCCGGCGGACCCCGCCCGGCAGGAGGCCGTCGACCTGCTCGCCCGGCTGCGGGCCGACGACCCCCGGCTGCTGCTCGCGGAGCGCGACGTGCGGCAGCTCGCGCCGGGGGTGACCGCCTGGCTCGACCGGGGCGCCGATCCGGAAGCGGTGCGGCACGCGCTCTCCGGGAACCTGCCCGCCGACCTGCGCAGCCCGGCCGCGGTGATCGGCTACCGGCTGCGGGCCGGGATCCCGCCGCGGATGCCGACGGCCCCAGCTCCCGCTCCGCAGGCCCGGCGGCCCGATCCGTTCCAGACCTGCGACGGCTGCGAACGCGCCTTCCGCGCCCCGGCCCCGGGCCGCTGCCGCGACTGCCCGCCGCCCGGGGGGCCGACGGCCGCGAACGCGGCGTAGCGGCCCGCCCCTACCCGCCGCACCGCATGCAGAAGAACGGGGTCCACTTCAGGCCCGGGGCCATCCGCTTCGTGGCCCAGGGCTTGCCCCCCGGGCCCGCGGCGTAGACGGTGATCGCGTACGGGTATTCGGGTTCGGGCCGTTCCTGGACGTAGATCTTGCCCCGGAACACGCCGCCGAGGTAGACCCAGCCGCTCCACTTGCCGTCCATGTTGTGGCGCGTCCACATCGCTTCGTCGGTGCCGACGATGAACTGCTCCTTGTGGCCGTCCGGGAGCGCGTGGTCGGTGACCCCGTACTCGCAGATGTAGAGGCCTCCGCCCCCCGCCTCGCACGTGGACGCCTGCGCCGCGGGTGCGGCGGCCAGGGTCAGTCCTGCGACGGCCGCGCCCGCGAGAACGACCGCCTTGATCCTCTTCATGGTGCGCGTGTGCCCTTCGGTGTTCGTCCGCGGTGGCCCGGCCGTTCCTACTCGGCCTCGGGGCACTTCAGGCAGTCGAACGGGGTCCACTCCAGCCCCGGCGCCAGCCGGGTCCGGCCCCAGGCCTTGTCCCACTGGCCCGTGGCGTAGATGGTGATCGCGTACGGGTGGTCGGGGTCGGGGCGCTCCTGGATCGAGATCTTGCTCTTGACCGGGCCGCCGAGCGAAACCCAGCTGCTCCACTTGCCGGCCGTGGTGAAGCGCGTCCACATCGCGTTGTCGGTGCCGACGAGGAACTGTTCCTTCTCGCCGCCCGGGAGCGCGTGCTTGGTGACCCCGTACTCGCAGATGTAGAGGCCCCCGCCGCCCGCCTCGCACGTGGACGCCTGTGCCGGTGTGGCGGCGACGGTCAGTCCGGCGACGGCGGCGGCCGCGAGGATGACGGCCTTCAACTTCTTCATGCTGGAACAGCCCTTCTGTGCAACGTCGGTAACCGTTGGTCGGTCGGCTCCCGTACGCCCGTTCACCCTAGGGGCGGTCCGCGGCCCCTTCCGGCGCGTGGCGGGTGCCTGTGGGAAGGGCTGCCCGAAGAAGCAGCGGCCGCGTGGGCCGGGAGGTCCGGCAGGGCAGTTCCGGCAGGTCGCGAGGGCAGGGGCGGCCGGTCAGGCCTTCCGCTCGGCGGCGCTGCGCTCGACGCAGAACTCGTTGCCCTCGGGGTCCGTCATGGTCACCCAGCCGGTGCCGTCCGGGTTGCGGTGGTCGCCCGCGACGGTGGCGCCGAGGGAGAGGAGCCGTTCCACTTCCTCGTCGCGGGTGCGGTCCTGTGGCTGGAGGTCCAGGTGCACCCGGTTCTTGGCGGTCTTGGTGTCCGCGACGGTGATGAAGAGGAGGGAGGTGCCGGGCGCGGTCACCAGCGCTTCCGGGTCGCCCGGGTGGTCGTCGTCGGCGAGGGAGCCGTCCAGGGCCCCGGCCCAGAAGCGGGCCAGGGCGTAGGCGTCGGAGCAGTCGAAGGTCACGTGGCGCACGAGAGAACTCATGGGCGGCACTATCGGCCGCCCGGGCGGTGGCTGTCCACGGAGTTTCGGGCCGTCGGCGCTTCTGGCGGGGTGGTGGTGATGGTGCTACGGTCACTAGCACCATGTTGCTGAGGCTGAACACCGCGGACCCACGTCCCCTCCACGAACAGGTGGCGGGAGCCGTCCGGCGCGCCATCGCCGAGGGCGAATGCGCCCCCGGAGACCGGATCCCGCCCGCACGGGACCTGGCGGGGGCGCTCGGGGTCAATGCCAACACCGTCCTGCGGGCGTTGCGCGTCCTGCGCGACGAGGGGCTGCTGGAGTTCCGGCGGGGCCGCGGGGTGACCGTCGCGGAGGGGGCGGGCGGGCGCTCGGGGCTGCTGGACCGCGTGCGCGGACTGGTGGAGGACGGGGCGCGGCTCGGGTACAGCAAGGCCGATCTCATCGAGATGATCAGGGAGTTGCCGTGAAGGACCGGACGGGGTGGGGCGTGGCCGGCGGGGCCGCGGGGGTTCTGGTGCTACTGGTGGGGATGCCGGTGGCCGCGAGCGGGCGGCTGCCGGAGCGGCTGGCCACGCACTGGTCCTCGGGCTCGGGGGCCCCGGACGGCTCGATGCCGCTGTGGGCGGCGGCGCTGTTCCCGGCGCTGATCTGGGCGGTCGTCGTGGCGGGGGTCGTCCTCGTCCGGCGGTTCGCGGGGCCGGGCGGCGGCTGGACCGCGGGCACGCTGCCCGGTGTCGGGGTGGGGCTGGCCGGGGCGCAGGCCGCGATCGTACGGGCCAACCTGGACCGGGCGGACTGGCGGCAGGCCGGGTCGTTGACGGCGTGGGTCGTGGGGGTCGCGGTGGCGGCCGTACTGGCGGCGGTCGGCGGGGCGCTGGCGGGCCGCCGGGATGCGGCCGGGGCACAACCTCCCGCCGCCGGGCCCCGGATGGAGATCCCGGACGGCGAACGGCTCGTCTGGCTCTCCCGCGAGAGCAACCCGTGGCTGCGGCTGACCGCCGCCGTACTGGGCCTGGTGGCGGCGGCCGGCGCCCTGGCGGCCCTGGCCGGACTGGCCGGCCCGGCGGCGTGGGCCGTGGCCGCCCCGACCGGCTTCGCCGCCCTGGCCGTGCTGATCTGCTCGTCGGTCCGGGCGCGGGTGACGGCGGACGGCCTGGAGGTCGCCTTCGGCCCGCTCGGGCTGCCGGTGCGGCGCTGGGCGGTCCGCGACATCGAATCGGCCCGCACCGAACACCGCACACCGGCCCGGGCGGGCGGCTGGGGGTACCGCATCAACGGCCTGGGCACGACGGTGATGCTGCGCGGCGGCGAATGCCTGGTCATCCGCGCGAAGGGCCACGACTTCGCGATCAGCGTGAACGACGCGGAACGCGGCGCCGCACTGCTGAACTCCCTCGTGGTGCGCCGGGGTTAGGTCCGCGCGGGGGCCGGGGGTCAGGAGCGGGAGTAGGAGCCCAGGCCGATGAGGCAGTACACGTACTGGTTGATGACGCTGCCGTTGAGCGTGTAGCGGTACGAGAAGGCGTACTCCGTGTCCGGGTTGCTCTTGCACTGCTCCATGTCGGAGGAGAAGGGGAACCGCTGGATCACCTTGTAGTGCGCGTCCGACGCCGAGCAGGAGACCTCCTTGACGTCGTCCACCCGCTGGGCCGTCTCCGAGTCCGGGAGCCGGCCGTTGAGGCAGGTGCCCTTGTCGAAGGGGGTGGGGGCGGCCTCCGTGGTGGGGAGCGGGAGCGCCGGGAGGGTGGGCAGGGTGGGGCGCGTGGTGCTCGGGGCGTAGGTGTAGGTGGGGGTCGGGTACGGGTCCCGGGTGGTCGGGGCGGCGTACGTCGGGGTGTGGGAGGCGGTGCTCTTCGAGTCGTCGTCCTTGCCGTCGTTCGTCACGACGATGGCGATGATCACGGCCGCCACGACGCCCAGCGCCAGCAGGCAGCCCAGCGGGCTCGACTTCTTCGGCGGCGCGGCCGGCGCGGGCGCGGCCCCCGTCGGTGTCACCCGGACCCGCAGCAGCACCTCGTTGTCGCCGAAGCGGGCGCGGACCAGGTCGCCGTCGCGGGACGGCGGGATGCGCAGCCGGGCCGTGCCGTTGGGCAGGGGAACGGTGACGACCGTGCCCTCGGCGGCCTGCTGCGGGGTGAGCGGTAACTGGATTTCCTGCGGCGACACCGGCGGACTCCTCACGGCGGACGGGAGTGCGGAAGCCGTCGACCGGGCCCCCGCGGGGGATTCTGCCCAGTGGGCATGGCCTGACGCAGGCGTTCCGCGGTGCTGTTGCCGGTTGGTTACCGGCCGTGGGCCGGGGGTGGGGCAGGGGGCGGGGCCGGGGCCGGGGTGCCGATTCGTGCCGGTGGGTGTGGGCAGGGGGTGGGAGGTGGGTGAAGAAGGCGTCCTGGGGGTGGTCGGGGGTCGTTACCCGTGCGTAGATTACCGGCGGTAACCCCGGAACGACCGAGGAGAACAGCCGTGGAAGCCGAGCCGAAGCTGGTCGAGCCCGTCAAGACGACCGTCGCCGGGGTGGTGCGCGAGGTGGCGGTCCCCGCCCTCGCCGGGTTGCCCGTGAGCGGCTCGCTCGGGGACCTCCCCTTCGAGAACGCCCGGCAGGCCCCGCACGAGCCCGTGCTCGCCCGCAAGGAACCCGACGGCACCTGGCGCGACGTCACCGCCGCCGAGTTCGCCCGCGAGGTGCTCGCCGTCGCCAAGGGGCTCATCGCCGAGGGCCTCCAGGAGGGCGACCGGCTCGCGATCATGGCCCGGACCACCTACGAGTGGACCCTGCTGGACTTCGCCGGCTGGGCCGCCGGGCTGGTGACCGTACCGATCTACCCCACCTCCTCGGCCCTCCAGGCACGCTGGATCATCCACGACTCCGGGGCCGTGGCCTGCGCCGTCGAGGACACCGCGCAGGCCCGCATCATCAGCGCCGAGCGCGCCAACCTGCCCTGGCTCGCCCACCTGTGGGAGTTCGACACCGGGGCGGTCGCCCGGCTCGTCAAGGCCGGGGAGCACCTGCCCGACGCCATCGTGCACGCCCGCAGGTCCACCCGTACACCGCAGTCCGTCGCCACGATCGTCTACACCTCCGGCACCACCGGCCGGCCCAAGGGATGCGTGCTGACCCACGCCAACTTCTACGCCGAGGTCGACAACGCGGTGGAGCTGCTGCACCCCGTCTTCAAGTCGGTCACCAACGATCCGGCCTCCACCCTGCTCTTCCTCCCGCTGTCCCACATCTTCGGACGGATGGTCGCCGTCGGCTGCCTGCGGGCCCGCGTGAAACTCGGCCACGCGCCGAGCATCGCCACCGAGGACCTCCTCGCCGACCTCGCCGGCTTCCGGCCGACCTTCCTGTTGGCCATCCCCTACGTCCTGGAGAAGGTCTACAACACCGCCCGCGCCACCGCCGAGAAGATGGGCAAGGGCGCCTCCTTCGACCGGGCCTCGCGCATCGCCCAGAGCGTCGGCGAGGCGCAGAGCGAAGGCAGACGGCCCCCGATGGGCACCCGGGCCGCGCACGCCCTGTACGACCCGCTCGTCTACCGCCGCGTCCGCGCCGCCCTCGGCGGCCGCGTGCGCTACGTCCTCAGCGGCGGCTCCCCCCTCGGCCGGCGCCTCGCCGCCTTCTACACCGGCGCCGGGATCGAGGTATTCGAGGGCTACGGGCTCACCGAGACGACCGCGGCCGCCACCGTCACCCCGCCGTTGCGCCCCCGGCTCGGCACGGTCGGCTGGCCGCTGCCGGGGACGGCGGTGCGCATCGCCGACGACGGGGAGGTGCTGCTGCGCGGGGCGCACGTCTTCGCCGGCTACTGGAACGTCGCCGCGCAGCAGCCCGGCGGCTGGCTGGCCACCGGGGACATCGGCGAGCTCGACGCGGACGGGTACCTCACCATCACCGGCCGCAAGAAGGACCTGATCATCACCTCCGGCGGCAAGAACGTCGCCCCCGCCCCCCTGGAGGACTGGCTCCGCGCCCATCCGCTGGTCGGGCAGTGCATGGTCGTCGGCGACAACCGGCCCTACGTCACCGCCCTGATCACCCTCGAACCGGACGGGCTGGCGCACTGGCGGCAGATGCACAAGAAGCAGGGCGTGCCGATCCGCGAACTGATCACCGACGAGGCCCTGCTCGCCGACCTCCAGCGGGCCGTCGACGAGGCGAACGCCCTGGTCTCGCGGGCCGAGTCGATACGCCGCTTCGCGGTCCTGCCGGGGGACTTCACCGAGGAGCGGGGGCACCTGACCCCGTCGATGAAGCTCAAGCGGGGCGCGGTCGCGCGGGACCACGAGCGGGAGATCGAGGAGCTGTACCGCAAGGAGCGGTGAGCCGGGCCCGCGGCCACCCGCCCGGCGCGGGGGCAGGACCCGTCCGGCGGCGGCCGGGGGGCGGTCGGGGCGGGGCGCGCTTAGGGTGAGCTGGGCTGACCGGTCCGGGGGGCCACCCGAGGAGGGTGCCGTGCACCGTTCCCACCGCCGTACCCGCACCCCCGGCCGTACCCGCGCCCGGACCGGTGCCGCCGTCCGGACCGGCATCGCCGGACCGGCCGGTGCCCCGGCCCGGTACCCGACCACCGGCCGGCCCCGTACCCCCGTCCGGGCCCGCCTGCGTGTGCGCGGGGCCGCCGCGGTCTGTGCGGTCGTGCTGGCCTCCGCCCTCGGCGCGGGCCCCGGCCCCGGGAGCGGATCCGCCGCCCCGTCGCCCGCCGCGGGGTCCATACGGTGGGGGGACTGCCCCGAGAAGCCCGTGGCCGACGGCATGACGTGCGGATCCGTGACCGTCCCCCTCGACCACGACGACCCCGCCAAGGGGACCATCCGGGTGGCCCTCGCCCGGATCCCGGCCACCGCCCCCGGCCGCCACCCCCTCGGCTCACTGCTGCTGAACTTCGGCGGCCCCGGCGGACGCGGGACCACCTCCCTCGCCGCCGACACCGCCACCTTCGCGAAGCTCGGCGAGCGCTACGACCTCGTCACCTTCGACCCCCGAGGTGTCGGCCTCAGCGAACCCGTCTCCTGCGGCGGCTCCCAGGAGGTCGGCGACCGGGTCCCGGCCGACGCCGCCTCCCAGCTCGCCGCCCTGCGCGCCGTGGCCCGCCGCTGCGCCCTGCACTCCGGACCCGTGTTCCCGTACGTCGGCACCGTCCAGGTGGCCCGCGACCTGGAGGTCATCCGCCGGGCCCTGGGCGAGCGCAAGCTCAACTACCTCGGCTTCTCCTACGGCACCCGGCTCGGCGCCGTCTACGCCGCCCTGTTCCCCCGCCGCACCGGCCGGATGGTCCTCGACGGGGTCGACACCCTCGGCGAACCGCTCGCCGAACAGGCCCTCGCCTCGGCGCGCGGCCGCCAGCGCGCCCTGGAGCGCTTCCTCACCTGGTGCGCCCACCGCCAGACGTGCGTCTACGGCACCAACACCCGCACCGCCAAGGAACGCGTCGACGACCTCGTCGCCCGGCTCGACCGGGACCCGCTCATCGGGGACGACGGCTCCTGGTTCACCGGGCAGGACGCGGTCGACGCCATCGCCACCGCCCTGTACGCGCAGGTCGCCTGGCCCGCCCTCGCCGACGCCCTCGCCCTCGCCGAGCGGCGGCACGACCCCGTCGGGCTGATGCAGCTCGGCGGCCCCACCGGCCCGGTGCCCGACGCGGGCGACGGCCCCGCCACGGTCCCCGCCGACAACGCCGAGGCCGCCCTCACCGCCGTGAACTGCGCCGACGACCCGGACCGGAGCGAGGACCGGGCCGCCCCCGCGGCGATCGAACGGGAGATCCGGGACCTGGAGCCGGAGTTCCGCGCGGTGTCGGAGGTCTTCGGGCCGGGCCAGCTGGGAACCGTACTGGCCTGCTACGGACGCCCCGCCGGTACGGACTTCATCCGCCGGATCGACCACCCGGGTGCCCCGCGCATGCTCCTCGTCGGCACCCGCGGCGACCCGGCGACCCCGTACGAGTGGACCGAGGAGACGGCCCGCCGGCTGGGCTCGGCCGTGATCGTGGACCACAAGGGCGACGGGCACACCGGCTACGGGACCTCCGCCTGCGTACGCGGATACGCGGACGCCTTCCTCACCGAGGGCCGCCTCCCGCACGGGACGCGCGCCTGCCCCGCCGGGGAGTGACGTCCCCCGGCGGGGCGTACGGCCGCGCGGCGGCTAGCAGTTCGGGTGCGTGGCGCGTCCCGCGAAGCGGTCCGCCATCCAGTTCCCGACCTCCGGGGAGTGGGTGATCACCCCGCTGACGTGCTCACCCACCCAGACGGTGTCCCACTGCACGTCCGCGCCCCGCGCGCACCACTCGGAGCGCAGCTGCCGCCCCACGGCGTACGGGATGAGCTCGTCGCCGAGCGCGTGGTACTGGTACACCGGCGCGGCCGGGGCCGTCCGGCCGAGCCGGCTCTGGTCGAGGCGGGCCCGCCAGTCCGGCTGCGCGAGCGGGTCGCGCGTGGTGAGGTCGGAGATCCGCTCGAAGGAACCGGCGATCGCGTCGACGGCGACGCAGTTCTCCTTCATCCCGGCCACCAGGGCCCGGCCCGCCGGGTTGAGGTAGGAGTCGAGCCGCAGCTCGGGGAAGGCCGCGTCCTGCCCGGCCGCCGCCATGAAGATCAGCCCGGAGCCGTAGGAGCCGTCGTTGAAGGCGGCCACCTTCATCAGGTCCGCCGGGACCCCGCCGGTCGCCGTGCCCTTCACCTTCAGCTCCGGGGCGTACGAGCCCTGCAGCTCGGCCGCCCAGCCACTGGCCTGCCCGCCCTGCGAGTAGCCGATGATCCCGACCGGGGTGTCCGCCCCCAGCCCGGCCTCCGGCAGCCGGATCGCGGCACGGGCGGCGTCGAGCACGGCGTGGCCCGCCGAGGGGCCGACGGTGTAGGTGTGGACGCCCGGGGTGCCGAGGCCCTCGTAGTCGGTGACGACCACGGCCCAGCCGCGCAGGGTGTACTGCTGGATGAGGTTGGCCTCCATCGCGGTGCCGTTCGGCAGGTTGTTGCTCGGGGCGCAGGAATCGCCCATGCCCACGGTGCCGACGGCGTACGTGATCAGCGGGCGGGGGCCGGTGCGGCCGTCCTGCGGGACGATGACGGTGCCCGAGACCACGTTCGGGGCGCCGTCGGCGGTGGTCGAGCGGTAGCGGACCTTCCAGGCCCTGGTGCCGGTGGGCTGGCCGGGCAGCGGATGGAAGGCGGACGGGGCGCTGGAGACGATGTCGCCGGGGCGGGCGGAGTCCCCGCCGTCGGCGGCCGCGGCGGGGGCGGCGGGAATCCAGACCAGGGCGGCCAGGGCGGCCACGGCGGCCAGGGCGGTGCCGGTGCTTCGGATGCGCATGGGCGGCTCTCCCGGGGGTCCGTGTGGGGGTGGGTGAGGCGAAGGTAGTGACCGACCGGTCGGCATGTGCCTGACCCGGCAGCTCACCTTTCCTGACCCGGACTCCCACCCGCCCGCGCCGCGCAGCCCAGCCGCGCCGCCCGTCCATGCCGTCCCTCGGGAGCGCCGCCGCCTCGGCCGCGCGCCGCCCCTCAGCCGAGCGTCGAGCCCGTGACCGGATCCGGCCCGAAGTGCCGGGCGGCCACCGAGGCGATGGCCGGCACCGGCCCGGACCCCGAGACGATCTTGTACGTGTGCGCCAGGCAGGTGCGGACCGGATGGGTCCGGCCGCGCCGGGTCCCGTAGAACTCCGCCTTCAGCGGCCGCTCCTGCGGGCGCGCCAGGGCGTAGCAGACGACGGTCGTGCGGGGGTCGTCGTACCAGAACCAGTCCTTGACCGCCGGGTTGGCGAAGTCCACCCCGGCGAAGGCCACGGAGACGTCCTCGGTGCCGTACGGAGCCGTCCGCAGGGCCGCCACCAGGCCGTCCATCGACTCCCCGCGCGCCAGCACCCGCGCCTCCTCGTCGGAGTCGCCCCAGGGCGGCGGATCGTCGTCCACGTTCTCCGGGAAGGGCTCCTCGGTGCGCAGGACGGTGCCCGGCCCGGCCTGCGGGTCCCAGTTGGCCTCACCGCTGACGCTGCCCCAGTTGAGGCTCGCGTTCGCGCACAGCCGGCCCGCGAGCAGCACCCACGGCATGCGCACCACCCGCTCCCGCCCCAGGTCGAGCAGGAGCCGCCCGAAGTCCTCGCGCGTGATCAGCAGCCCCGGCTCGGCGGGGGCGAAGAAGGCGTCGGTCCAGGTACCCATGGGGCCGTTGTACCGGGCGGTCCGGCCGCGCGGCGAGCGAATTCGCCGCCGCCGGGGCCGCCACCGCCGCGCCCCGCACTACCCACTACCCCCCGGACGCGATCCGGTACGCCCCCGGGGTGGTGCCCGTCCAGCGGCGGAAGGCGCGGTGGAAGGCGGTGTCCTCCGAGAAGCCGAGGCGGGCGGCGAGTTCGGCGATCGGCTCCCCGCCCTCGGCCAGCCCCGCGATCGCCGCGTCCCGCCGGACGTGGTCCTTGAGCTGCTGGAAGGAGGTCCCCTCCTGCCGGAGCCGGCGCCGCAGGGTGGCCGGGGAGACCGCGAGGCGGGCCGCCACCTCCCCCAGCTCCGGCAGCCGCGGCGACTCCCGCAGCCGCCGCGTCAGGCTCCGGCGCACCTGCTCCGCGACGGTGGTCCCGTACGCGGGGCGCGAGAGCAGGTCGAAGGGGGCCCGGCGCAGCATCGCGTCGAGCTCGGCCTCGTCCCGCACGAGCGGCGCGGTCAGCCAGTGCGCGTCGAAGGCGGCGCCCGTCCGCCCGGCGCCGAAACGGACCGGGCAGCCGAAGAGGGCCTCGTACTCCTGCGCGTGCGGCGGCGCCGGATAGGCGAAGGCCGCGTGCGCGAGGGGGATCCGGCGCCCCACCAGCCAGCTGCTGAGCCGGTGCCAGATCGCGAGCACGCACTCGGTGAGGAACCGCTCCTCGTCGCCCTCGAAGTCCTTGCGTACCGTGAACCGGGCTTGGCCGTCCGCCACTTCCAGTGCCAGCTCCGGCCCGCCCGGGAACAGCCCGTAGAAGACCGCGGCCCGCTCCACGGCCGCCCCCAGGTCCCGGGAGCCCAGGCAGGCATGGCACATCATCGCGAAGGTCCCCGGCCGGCTCGGTACGCCGGACAGCCCCAGGAACTCGTCCTGGGTGGTCCGGTACAGCGCCCGGAAGAGGCGCGCGAACTGCGCGGGCGTGATCCGCGCCCGGTCGTCGCCGAGCAGCAGCGGCGGGATGTGCGCCTCCTGGAGCAGCGGCACCAGGTCGAAGCCGCCGCGCCGCGCCCCCGCGAGCACGGCGCGCACGTGGTGCACGGTGATCGTCGGCCTCCCCATGGCTTCGACGGTAACCCCGATGAGCGCTGGGGTCAGCGGTGGTGACGCTTCCGGTCATGCCGCGGCGGGTGCGCCGGTGCCTAGCGTCGGGGGTGCGGGGTCACCTGTCACCTGTCACCGGGAGGGCAAGAGATGGACGGTCGGCCGGACACGCTGGCGGAGTTCACCCAGTGGACCGAGGAGCGGTACGGGCCCACGCCCGCGCTCCGCTTCCGTACGGGACCGGCGGAGGGGGACCCCGGGTGGCGGACCCGGAGCTACGCCGAACTCGCCGCGGAGGTAAGGACGGTGGGCCGGCGCCTGCTCGGCCTCGGCGTCGCCGCCGGGGACCGGGTCGCGGTCCTCGCCGAGACCCGGCCCGAGTGGACCTACGCCCACTTCGGGATCCTCGCGGCGGGCGCGGTGCTCGTCCCGGTGTACCCGACCGCGGGGGAGGAGGAACTGGCCTGGGTGCTCTCGGACTCCGGGGCGGTGGTGGCCCTGTGCGAGGACGCCGCCCAGGCGGCCCGGGTGGAGGCGCTGCGTCCCAAGCTGCCCGCCCTGCGCGAGGTCCTGCGGATGGACGCGCCCCAGGGGCCGCCGCTCGCGACCGGGGCGGCGCTCGCCGCCCGGGCCGCCTCGGTCACCCCCGGCGCCGACGCCGCCATCGTCTACACCTCCGGGACGACGGGCCTGCCCAAGGGCTGCCGGCTCACCCACGGCAACCTCGGGGCCGTCCAGGACGCCACGCTCCCGCTGACCCGGGGCGGGCCGGGCGACTCCACGTACCTGTACCTGCCGCTGGCGCACCTGCTGGCGCAGCTCATCCAGTTCACCACCCTGCTCCGGGGCGGCGAGCTCTGCTACTTCGGGGGCCGGGTGGAGGACGTGGTGGCGGAGCTGGCGCAGGCCCGGCCCACCCACCTGCCGTCCGTGCCCCGCCTGTTCGAGAAGGTGCACGCGGTGGTGGCGGCCCTGGCCGAGGGCACCGAGCGCGGGCGGGAGCGGTTCGAGGAAGCCGTCCGGCTGGGGCTGCTGGCGGCCGACGGCAGGCTCCCGGACACCGCCGAGGAGGCGTACGCGGAGGCGGAGCGGTCCCTCTACGCCCCGGTCCGGGCCGCCTTCGGGGGCCGCCTCGAATGGGCGCTGACCGGCGGCGCCCCGATCGCCCCCGCCACCCTGGACTTCCTGCGGGCCTGCGGCATCCGGGTCTTCGAGGGCTACGGGATGACCGAGTCCGCCGGGGTGATCAGCCTCAACCACCCCGGCGCCGTCCGCCCCGGAACGGTCGGCCGCCCGGTCGCCGGCTGCGAGGTCCGCATCGCCGCGGACGGGGAGGTGCTGGCCCGCGGGCCGATGGTGTTCCCCGGCTACCACGGCGACCCCGCCGCGACGGCACGGGTGCTGGACGCCGACGGCTGGCTGCACACCGGGGACCTCGGCAGGCTCGACGAGGACGGCTTCCTGACGATCACCGGCCGCAAGAAGGAGCTGATCATCACCTCGGCCGGCAAGAACATCACCCCGACCGAGGTGGAGTTCGCCGTCCGCAACGCCTCCCCCCTGGTCTCCCGGGCCGTCCTCGTCGGCGACCGGCGGCCCCACCCGGTGGCCCTGATCACCCTGGACGGGCCCGAGGTCGCCGCCTGGGCGGCCCGGCGCTCCCTCGACCTCGGCGCTTCCCCCGCCGCCCACCCGCAGGTGCGCGCCCTGGTCGCCGAGGCCGTAGCCGCCGCCAACGCCACCGTCTCCCGCCCGGCCCGGATCCGCGCCTTCCGGATCCTGGACGGGGAGCTCTCGGTCGCCGACGGGACGCTGACGCCGACCCTGAAACTGCGCCGCGGGGCGGTGGCCGAACGCTACGCCGCCGAGATCGAGGCCCTGTACGCGGACGGCGCCCCCGGCTAGCCCAGGGCGCGGCCCAGCCGGACGAGGCCCTCGGCGATCTCCGCCGGGGTGTGGGTGGTGAACGACAGGCGCAGCGTGCGCGGATCCGGGGTGCCCGTGAAGAAGGGCGCGCCGGGGACGTACGCCACGTCGTGGGCCACCGCGGACTTCAGCAGGGCGCCCGCGTCGTAGCCCTCGGGGAGCCGTGCCCACACGAACATGCCGCCCTCGGGACGGTTCCACCCGGAGCCCTGCGGGAGCGCCCCGCCCAGTCCCGCGAGGAGGGCGTCCCGGCGGGCCCGGTAGGCCTCGCGGACCCGGGCGACGTGGGCGTCGAGGTCGGCGGCGCCCAGGTAGTGGGCGGCGGCCAGCTGGTCCACCGTCGAGGTGTGCAGGTCGGCGGCCTGCTTCGCGACGACCGCCGCGCGCCGCAGGGCGCCGGGGGCGCGCAGCCAGCCCAGGCGCAGCCCCGGCGCCATCACCTTGGAGAAGCTGCCGAGCAGGGCGGTGCGGTCCTCGGCGCCCGGATGGGCGGCGATCCAGGGCTGGTGGTCGCCCTCGTAGCGGAGGTCCCCGTACGGGTCGTCCTCGACGAGCCACAGCCCGAGGCGGGCCGCGGTCCGGGCCACCTCGGCGCGGCGGCCGCCCGGCAGGGTGCGCCCGGTCGGGTTCTGGAAGGTGGGGACGGTGTAGAGGAGCTTCGGGCGTTCCCGGGCGGTGAGTTCGGCCAGGGCGTCGGGCAGCAGGCCCCGCTCGTCGCAGGGCACGGGTATCACCCGGGCTCCCGCGAGGCCGAAGCACTGGAGGGCCGCGAGGTAGGTCGGGTTCTCGACGAGGACGGTGTCGCCCGGCTCCAGGAGGGTGGCGGCGATCAGGGTCAGGGCCTGCTGCGAGCCGGTCGTGACCAGGACCTCGTCGGCGGTGGTGGGCAGGCCCCGGGCGCTGGCCCGCGCGGCGACGGCCTCGCGCAGCTCCGGGGCGCCCTCGGTGGTGGAGTACTGGAGCGCGCGGGCGGCGCCGGGCCCGGTGAGGGCGGCGTCGTAGGCGGCCCGCAGGCCCGCGGTGTCGAAGAGTTCGGGCGCGGGCAGGCCCCCGGCGAAGGAGATCACCCCGGGGCGTTCGGTGAGCGCGAGGATCTCCCGAACGGGCGAGCCGCCCACGGAGGCGGCGCGGGCCGCGAAGGGCGGGAGCGGGGCGGCGGCCGGGGTGGGGGAGTCGAGGGGCATGGGGGCTCCTTCGGGTGGCGGATGCCGCGCAGCCTAGCGGGGGAAGGTGTAGACGGCACCTACTGTCCAGCGGTCGAACGGCGCCCGACCCCTCCACAACTGACGTCCCATCAGCTAGACCGGTGGCATGACGACCAGAGACGAACGGGAACGGCGGGGACCGGGGCGGGAGCCCGAGGACACCCGGGCCGGGGACTACGCGGACCTGGCGGCCGTGGGCCCGTACGGGGTCCGCCCCGGCCACGCCCTCATCACCATGGTGGAGCCCCACCCGGGCCACGAGTACGCGTACAACCGCTGGTACGAGGACGACCACTACTACGCCGGCGCCATGGCCATGCCCTGGATGTACGCGGGCCGCCGCTGGGTCGCCACCCGCGACCTCCAGGAACTGCGCTACCCGGAGAAGTCGGGCGTCGCCCAGCCCGTCACCGCCGGCTGCTACCTCTCCACGTACTGGGTGACCGAGGGCCGCTACGACGAGCACATGAAGTGGACCGTCGGCATCAACAAGCGCCTCAATCGGGACGGCCGGGTCCACCAGGCACGGACCCACGTCTTCACGGCCTTCCAGGACCACGAGGCGACCGTCTACCGCGACGGGGCCGCCGGTCCCCGCGACTTCCACGCCCTCGACCACCCCTACGCCGGGCTCGTGCTCCAGGTCGTGGACGCCGAGGACCCGGGCCGGCGGGCGGAGCTGCTGGAACGTTTGTGCTCGCGGGACCTGCCGCGACGGCTCAGCGGCTCGCAGGCGGCGATGGTGACCGTCTTCCGGCCGACGCCGCTGCCCGGCGACCGGATGACCTACGTGAAGCAGGTGGAAGGGGTCGACACCCGGCTCACCCTGCTGTGGTTCCTCGAAGCCGACCCGCGCACCTGCTGGGACCGCTTCCAGGGACTGGACGCGGAGGTGGCGGAATCGGGGCTGGGGCGGGTGGAACTGGTCGCGCCGTTCATCCCGACGGTTCCCGGAACCGACCGCTACGTGGATCAGCTGCGCTGACGTCCCCGGGACGGCAGGGCCCCCTCGGCCAGGACGGCGGGCCGGTCGAGGGGGCTGTGGTCGGCGTTGCCGGACCGGCCGCGGGATCCGGAGCCGGACCCGGTATCGGATCTGGCGTCGGACAGGGCGCTTCGGTGTTCAGGCGAGGCGCCCCTTACCGGCCCGCGACGACGTCGGCGACGAAGGAGGTCCAGGAGCCCGGCGCGAAGGTGAGGGACGGACCGTCCTGCACCTTGGAGTCGCGGACCGCGATCGCTTCCACGGCGGGGGACTTGACCTCGACGCAGGCGCCGTTTCCGCCGGAGTAGGAGGACTTGGTCCAGTTTTCCGTGGCGCCCTGACGAATTGCCATGTTTCTCTCCGGTTCAGCGAGTAGTTCCGGTAGTTCCGGTCGTGCGCCGGTCAATTCCCTGACCGACGTGATCGACGCTACCGGCACCTCCCGAGGCCTGAAGGAGACGTTCACTCGACCGGGTGGCATATTCCGGTCAGGCCTTTTGTGGCCGGGTACCGACGGTGTACCGTACCGGCCCCCTCGCCACATCAGGCCATCAGGTCACTTTCCGGTCTTGCCCGCGTAGTGGTCGATGATCTCGCCGATGAACTGCCGCGTCTGGTCCACATTGAGGGCCTGGGCGCGCAGGTGCTCGTACATCACGCTGTATTTCTGGACGTCGTTGGCCTTCTCCAGGCACAGGTCGCTCGTGACGCCCTCGATGTAGACGACCGTCGAGTCGGAGGCGTCCGGGAATTCCAGAATGGCGTACTGGCCGTTCACGCCGGGGTGCGCGCCCATCGAGAACGGCATCACCTGCACCGTGATGTACGGCTGCTGCGACTGCTCTATCAAGTACTCCAGCTGCCGGATCATCAACTGCGGGTCACCCACGTGCCGGCGCAGCGCCGCCTCGTCGATGACCGCCCACAGGCGCAGCGGCCCGACGTCGGGATTGTTGTTGTCCGTCTCCGAGAGCCGCTTCTGGCGGTGCATGCGGACCTGGACGCGCTTGTCCACGTCGGCGGGGGCCGTCTCCGGCAGGGCGCCGCGGATGAGGGCCTGGGCGTACTCCGGGGTCTGGAGCAGGCCGGGGACCATCTGCGGTTCGTAGGTGCGCAGGCTGGCCGCGTCGGTCTCCAGCCCGATGTAGACGCTGTACGGGATGTCCCCGAAGGCGTGCCACCAGCCCTGCTGGCGGGAGTCCTTGGCCATCTGCATGAGCGAGTCCACGAGCCGGAGGTCGTCGACCTCGTACACCTCGCACAGGTCGCGGACGTCGCGCTGGCTGATGGACCGGCGGCCGTTCTCCAACCGGCTGATCTTCGACTGGGAGACGAGCAGGCGTTCGGCGACCTGTTCGGCCGTCATGCCCTTGTCCTCGCGCAGCTTGCGCAATTCCATGCCCAGTCGGCGGCGTCGGACGGTGGGATTGACATTGGACGCCACGGATACGGCACCTCCGCCTTCTTCTAGCTGTCTCTCTGCGTGTCTGCTGTTCAGCAGACTGCCACCGAAGGGTGCGACGCCGCTGGGGAACGGCAGGGAAAAGCAGACACGCGGGGTGGCGTGACCGGCTCACCGGTCACGCCACCCCGCGTGCGGGCGGCTTCCGCGCCGGTCCTTGGGGGACCTCCGGTCGCGGTGATCTGTGCCCCGTTCGGCGGATCAAGGGGTGTCACGGGGCCCGTGCGTGCTGCCTGTGCGTGGTGCCTGTACGGGTGTTGCGGGTCCGTCCCTAGTGCGCTGCCGCCCGTGCCATCGCACCCGTCCGGCGCGGCTGCAGCGGCACACCGCTGCTCGCCGTGGCCCGGGCGGCGGGCGGCTGGGCCGGAGCCCGGTCACGGCGCGGCTGGGCGGCCACACCGTTCTGGACGTCCATCACGGCGTGCGCCACGAGACCGCCCATGGGGTCGTGCCGGATCAGGTCCCGCAGCCGGGACCGTGACGACCGCCCCTCGTTGCCGGGGTACAGGTGCTTGCCGAGTCCGACCGCGTGGGCCAGTGCGGCGAGCGCCGCGGTCCGCGGGTCCGGCGGTACACCGGTGCGGATCGCACTGTCGAGCCGGGCACGGATCTCCCGGCTGATCGCCGTGTCGGTCGCCTGGTAGCGAGTCGTCGGCAGCACCCCGCACATCTGTCCCGCGACGGCATGCACCATGCCGCAGCGCTCCAGGTGGGCGAGGTAAATCTGGCGGAGCCCCAGCCGGGGTCCGCCGATCCAGTGGACGGCCCGGACCGGACTGCCGCGCCTGCGCAGCAGTTCCAGTGCGGAGTCCAAAGTCGGATCTCCTGTCGGCCGTGGCATCACCACGGCGATACGATCCCCGTCAGGGGCTATCCGTCCTGCCAGAGCCAGCTCCACTAGCTGTGCCCCGGCCAGGCCGAGGTCGAGCGACTGCGGCTGCGCCGTGGTTCCCGTGGCCGGGTCCAAGGCGAGCAGCAGAAGCTCCTCTGGAATTGTTCTGCGGCTCCTGCCCATCCATGCCTCCCCGCGTGGATGAGTGACAGGGTGACGCCTCTCACATTCATCTGTCGAGAGCGCCTGGCCGCTTTGCGGGGGAACCTGCAGCTATGTCGTTCTCGTCTAGCACAGGGGCGATGCCCCCTAGACGGGACACTGTTAGACGGTTCGGACAGCGACCGGACGGCGATCGAGGAGGAACGGTGGCGGGCGAGTCCCCCGACAAGTCGGTAGATGAAGGAACGTCGGGAGCGGCGAAGTCCTCCTCCGCGGAACAGGACCCGAGGCTTTCGGTCTTCCAGCCGCCGCCGCGGCGCGACGCGCTGAAGGAGGCCGTGGCCGCGTGGGTCGCGACCGCCGAGCCGGAGGACGCGGCCGCGGACACCGACGCGGATGCGGATGCGGACACCGAGGTGGACGCCGCTGTGGACGGTGAAGGCGCCGGCGGTACGGACGCGGGCGCCGGTGCCGGTGGCGGTGCGGCCAAGGCCGCCACCGTTCCGGAACCGTCCCCCGGTCGGGTGGACCCCGCGAAGCAGGCCGCGCCCGGCGTGGTCCGCCAGGGCTCGGCCCCGTCGGAGGCCTCCGAAGGCCGGGAGAAGCCGTCCGCGACCGGTTCCGGTTCCGGTGCGGCGGAGGACGCCGAGCCCGCGCGGGACCCGCGCGGAGCCGAGCCGGCCGACGCGAAGAAGGGCGAGAAGCCCGCGGCTGCCGACAGCGAGCGCACGGCCGTCTTCCGCACGGCGAAACCGGGTTCCGGTTCCGCTCCGGCGCAGGACGGGAAGCCCGCGCGGGACCCGCGCGGGGGCGAGCCCGCCGACGGCCCGAAGAAGCCGTCCGCGGACGTGCGTACCACCGCCTTCGGCGTCGTCGTGCCCGGTTCCGGTTCTGGTTCCGGTGCGGCGGAGGACGCCGAGCCCGCGCGTGACCCGCGCGGGGGCGAGCCGGCCGACGCGAAGAAGACCGAGAAGGCCGACGCGTCGGACAAGCCCGGGAAGCCCGCGGCTGCCGACAGCGAGCGCACGGCCGTCTTCCGCACCGTGAAGCCGGGTTCCGGTTCCGGAGCCGGTTCCGGTTCCGCTGCGGCGCAGGACGGGAAGCCCGCGCAGGACCCCCGCGGGGGCGGGCCGGCCGATGGCGAGAGCGAGCGCACGGCCGTCTTCCGGGCGGTCAAGCCGGGCTCCGACGGCCCGAAGAAGCCGTCCGCGGACGTGCGTACCACCGCCTTCGGCGTCGTCGTGCCCGATTCCGGTTCTGGTTCCGGTGCGGCGGAGGACGCCGAGCCCGCGCGTGACCCGCGCGGGGGCGAGCCGGCCGACGCGAAGAAGACCGAGAAGGCCGCGGACAAGCCCGGGAAGCCCGCCGCTGCCGACAGTGAGCGCACGGCCGTCTTCCGCACCGTGAAGCCGGGTTCCGGAGCCGGTTCCGGTTCCGCTCCGGCGCAGGACAAGAAGCCCGCGCAGGACCCCCGCGGGGGCGGGCCGGCCGACGGCGACAGCGAGCGCACGGCCGTCTTCCGGGCCGTCAAGCCGGGCTCCGCCCCGGCCGGGGAGAAGAAGCCGGCGGACGCCGCGAAGGGCGGGGCGCGGTCCAGCACCTTCGTGCCGCTGCGCGGGGACGACCAGCCGGCCCCGCCGAAGCCCGCGACGCCGAAGCCCACGACCCCCGCGCCCGCGGCCCCCGCGACGCCGAAGCCCGCGCCCGCCGCGCCCAAGCCGTTCGCCACGCCCCCGGCCCCGCCGGCGGCGGCCGGCCGGCTGGACTCCAGCGAGCGCACCACCCAGCAGCCGCTGCCCCCGCGCCCGCCGCTCGACATGCTGGCGGACCTCACCAACAACCCGCCCCCGCCGCCGAGCCCCCTGCGCACCGCGGTCAGGCGGTTCAAGATCTACGCTCCGATCGTGCTGCTCCTGGCCATCGTGCTCGCCGTCGCGCAGCTGGTGCGCCCGCTGCCCGCGCCGAAGCTGGCGATGACCGGGAAGGCCACGTACACCTTCCCGGGCGGGAAGCCCGATCTGCCCTGGCCCACCGAGGGGCAGGCCTCCATGGCCGCCGCCGGCCTCGGCACCATCGGCTCGTCCGGTGAGCAGAAGCCCGTGCCGATCGCCAGTGTCACCAAGTCGATGACGGCGTACATCATCCTGCGCGACCACCCCTTCAAGAAGGGGGAGAAGGGCGCGATGATCGACATCGACAAGACCGCCGAGACCGAGGGCCAAAAGGACAAGTCGGACAACGAGTCCACCCTCAACACGGTCAAGGAGGGCGAGAAGATCTCGGAGTACGACGCGATCGCCGCCCTCATGATCCCGTCGGCCAACAACATCGCGCGGCTCCTCGCGCGCTGGGACTCCGGTTCCCAGGAGGCGTTCGTCAAGAAGATGAACGACACCGCCAAGGAACTCGGCATGACGAACACCACCTACACCGACCCCTCGGGCCTGGACGCGACCACGGTCAGCACCGCCGAGGACCAGGTGAAGCTCGGTCTGAAGATCGTCGAGATCCCGGCGCTGGTGGACATCACCCGCATGTCCAGCTGGACCGACCAGACCGGCAAGGCGTGGCCCAACTGGAACCGCCTGGTCCCGTACAACGAGTCCCTCGGCATCAAGACCGGTACGACGACCAAGGCCGGCGGAAACCTCCTCTTCGCCGCCTACAAGAAGGTCGGCGACACCAACCAGCTGATCGTCGGCGCCGTCCTCGGCCAGCACAAGCCGCCGATCATCGACACGGTCATCGCCGCGAGCCGGACGCTGCTGATCCCCACCCAGAAGGCCATCGAGGGTGCGACCGTCGTGAAGAAGGGCGACGTCGTCGGCTACGTGGACGACGGCCTCGGCGGCCGGACCCCGGTCGTCGCCACCGCCGACGTCCAGGCCGTCGGCTGGTCCTCGCTGACCGTCGCCCTCAAGCTCGGCGACAACGGCACCAAGATCCCGGAGACGGCCAAGGCCGGAACCCAGGTCGGGGTGCTGACCGTGGGCGAGGGGGCCAGCCAGGTGAAGGTGCCCGTGGCGCTCCAGCGGGAGCTGGTCGCGCCGGGCGTCGGCAGCAAGCTGACCCGTATCGGCTGATCCGATCGCAGGTGCGTCGCCGCGGCGCCCCGGGCAACCCCGGGGCGCCGCGGCGCGTCTAGGGTGCCGGGGCGGGACTCGTGTGTCGTGTGTCGTGTCGGGGAGAGAGCGTCGGTTGTGACCACCGCTGAGCAGCATGAGCAGCACGAGCAGGGCCGGGGGCCGGCCGGGGCGTCCCCCGGGCGGCCGGGCGCCCTGGGCGCCCGGCTGCTCGCCGGGGCGCACAGCCGTCCCGTGGCCGTGGCCGTCGCCGTGGCCGCCGTCCTGCACGTGGTGTGGTTCTTCTGCTTCGCCAACAGCGGCGGGGACCTGGCGGCGCAGGACGCGTGGGCGGAGTTCGTCGGCCGGCACCCCGACACCGCGTACAACCTCGCCTGGTACGGGGGCATGCACCCGGTCTCGTACAGCGTCGTGTCCCCGTACGTCATGCACATGATCGGCGTCCGGACCACGATGATGATCGCCGGCACCTGCTCGGCGGGGCTCCTGGCGCTGATCCTGACCCGTTGCCGCGGCGCCGTCCGCCGCCCCCTGTGGCCGGCCCTGGCCGGGGTCTACGGACTGCTGTGCAACGCCCTGTCGGGCCGGGTGACCTTCGGGCTCGGGGTGCTGTTCGCCCTCGGGGCCGTCGCCGCCGTCTTCTGCTGGCCCCGCAAATGGGCCCGGCGGCGCTGGGCCAAGGCCGCCGTCGCCGTGCCGCTCGCGGGGCTGGCGACCGCGGCCAGCCCGGTCGCGGGGCTGTTCCTCGGGGTGGTCGCGGCCGCGCTCTTCCTGAGCGGGCGACGGCCGGGTGCGTACGCCCTGGGGCTGGCCCCGGTGGCCGTCGTGGGGCTGTCGGCCTGGCTGTTCCCGTTCTCCGGTACGCAGCCGATGAAGCTGGGCTCGGCCTGGCTGCCCTTCCTCTTCGGCCTGTCCCTGGTCTTCCTGGTGCCCAAGGGGTGGAAGACGGTCCGGATCGCCTCGGCCGTCTACACCTTCGGGGTGTTCCTGACCTGGGCGATCGACTCCCAGGTCGGATCGAACGTGACCCGCCTGGTCATGCTCTTCGGCGGGGCGGTGCTGCTCGCCGCCCTCCCGTACTGCGCCCCGCGCTCGCGGCGCCGGTACGCGGTGCTGGCGGCCTTCGTGGGGCTGACCGCCTGGATCACCACCAACAGCGTCACCGACATCGTCCGCACCACCCCGGTGGCCGCCTGGAACCGGGAGCTGGCCCCGCTGGTCGACCGGCTCCAGAAGGCGGACGCCGACCGGGGCCGGGTCGAGGTGGTCCCCGCCAGCAGCCACCGCGAGTCCTCGGCCTTCCCCGCGTACGTCAACCTCGCGCGCGGCTGGAACCGGCAGGCGGACCTGGAGCGCAACCCGCTCTTCTACGACGGCAGCCTCACCGCCGACGGCTACCGGGCCTGGCTGGAGCGCTGGGCCGTGCACTACGTGGTGCTGCCCGCCGACAAACCCGACTCGGGAGGGGAGGCCGAGGCGAAGCTGGTGCGCGCGGGGCTCCCGTACCTCCGTGAGGTGTGGGGCGACGAGAACTGGCGGCTGTTCCAGGTGACCGATCCGACGAACCTGGTGTCCGGACCGGCCTCCGTGGTGCGGGCCGGCGCCGATCAGCTGGTCATCGACGTCAAGGCCCCCGGCCGGATCCTCGTACGCATCCCCCACTCGCCCTGGCTGGGCCTGGTGGACGAGGCGGGCAAGGCGGTCGAGCCCCCGCAGGAGACCCCCGCGTCCAAGGCCCGCGGCACCGCCGCCTCCGGTACGGGCGCGGCGCCCAAGGAGTACGCCAACACGTCCGGGTGCCTCTTCAAGGCGGCCCCCGACGCCGCCGGGGACACCTGGACGGAGCTGCTGGCGCCCGCGCCGGGGGAGTACCGGGTGGCGGCGAAGTACCAGCTCCCGCGGGGTACGCCCTGCCCCGAGGAGCTGATCCGGGCCACCGTGGGCACCCCGCAGCGGCCCGCCGCGCCACGGCCTTGATCCACCATTCTTTACGTATGGTCCGGGTGCATTGGTCCGTATATCTGCATACGATCCCAGTAGTCCGATTGGGTGCTTCCCGAGGGAGTTGACGACGGGATGAGCAAAGAGCAGAAGCAGGACGTCCAGGCGGCGATCACGAAGGCGGGGCAAGGGCTCCACCTCCCACGCGCGCAGGGTCACGGCTTCGAGGGTCCGGTCCGGAGCAAGGTGAAGGGCGGGGCCCACACCAAGGCGTCCCTGAAGCGGGCCGGCACTCCCCAGGGCGACCGGATCGGCGAGCGCAGCAGAGGCCTCAGCTGACCGGCGCGGCCCGACGCGCCGCCTGCCCCGATCACGACGCACTTCGCCCTCCCGGCCCGGCCGGGAGGGCTTCCGTCCGCGCCGGCCGGGTCCCGCCTAGCCCCGCCCCTCCTCCGTGTCCTCCCCGTCCTCCCCGTCGTCCTCCTCGTGCAGGTCCTCGGTCCGCCGCCGCAGGTTCTCGATGTCGGTGGTGAGGCCGATCAGGATCCGGTTCAGCTCCTTGAGGCCGGGCAGCGGGATCACCGGGGTGTGGGCGCCCACCTCGGGCTCCAGCAGCTTGAGCCGCTCCAGCGCGTCGTGGGCGGCCGCCAGGCTCGTGCGCAGGACGTCGCGGTCGTCGGCCGCCCGCTGGCTCGCGGGCCGGCCGTCCAGGCCCGCGGGCGCCAGGAAGACGGCCGCGGCACCCGGCCCGCCGCCCCCGTCCGCCGCTCCCTCCGACGAGGCGGCGCCGGTGCCGGCGGCGGCGTCCGGCGCGCCGGCATCCGCCCCCGTCCCGGCTCCGGCCCCCGCCCCCGCCCCGGCGGCCGCCTTCGCCGGCTTCGCCCGCTTCTCGTCGGACGCGGCGACCACGTCCCACTGGTACAGCTGCTCCGGGACCCCGTTCTCGTCCCGGGCGATCCTGTCCGGCTGCGCCAGGTCCACCCGGAAGTGCACGTACGCCCGGCCCACGGCCCCGACGTCCGGATCCTTGCGGATCAGCTGGCGCAGGGTGACGGCGTTCTCGGGCAGGGCGTCGGCCCGGAAGGCGTTCGCCGCCAGCGCGAGGGTCCACAGGCCCAGCTCGTTGTCCTGCCGGGACAGGTCCTGGACCACCTGGTTCACGTCCGAGCGGAACGGGACCCCGCCCTTCTCCTTCGCGGCGCCCAGCGCCGAACCGACGTTGCGCGTCAGCAGCTTGTCCGCGATCAGGGCGATGCCCCCGGCGACCGCCAGGGTGCAGCGCGCGTTCAGGTCCCCCTGCGAGGCCGGCCCGATCAGCGAGGTGAAGTCGCCGGTGGGGACGGGGTCCCAGTCCAGCATCACGTCGTCGGTGAGGACACCGCCGTTGTTCCACGCGTTCCGGGCCTGCTTGGTCACGGCCCGCTTGTGACTGCGCCACGGCAGGTCGACCAGCGGCCCCAGGAGTTCCGCGAACCCCTTCGGCCCCATCCGCCGCCCGCCCTTGATGGTCTTGGCCTGGTCCTTCAGCTGCTCGAACAGCCCGGCCCGGGTGAGCGCGTGGACGAGGTAGACGCTGCGCCACAGCGGGGTGCCGGGGATGGTGTGGTCGCGGAACGCGGTGGGCAGCTCGCCGGGCGAGGTCCGGCCGACGGCGAGCCCGTAGACGGCCTGGAGGTCCTCGGCCGGGACCAGCGAATCGCCCTGCTGGATGACCCGCTTGAGGGCGCGGGTGATGACCTCGACGTGCTGGGCCGCGGCGTCCCACTGCTTGAAGTCGACGTGGACGCTCGCGAGGATCGAGCGGATCGCGTCGTCGAAGAGGTCCTGCGGGGCCAGCGGGTGGCCGGGGTGGTGCCGGGCGCCCACCGCGATCTGCGCGGGCACCACGAAGGTCTGGGCGATCTGCGCGGCCCGCAGTCCGGGCTCCAGCAGACCCATCTCGTGCGCGAACTCCTTGCGGATGCCCTCGCGCCACTGCTCCCGGTGCTCGGCCAGCCGCTCGTCGAGCGCGGGCGCGGCCTCACCGGCGTCCGGGCGGATGCCGCCGAAGAGCGATCCGACCGCGTGCGTCGCCGTCTTGGCGGCGTCGGCGTCCGGGCCGGCGAGTACGTTCCAGGCGCTGGCCAGCCGGGTGATGCCGTCGCGGACGACCAGGCCGTGGAAGGACGGGGTGCCGTCCTCGAAGGTGACCTCGACCGGGTGCGTGATCAGGCTCCTGGTCACCTTGCGGGCCAGGATGGAGGAGGCGTAACTGTTGATCGACAGGGTGCCGTGCAGGGTCTGCCAGACGTGGTCCTTCAGGTGGCCGAAGTCCTTGTACCGGTAGCGCACGACGGCGCACGGCTGCCCGTCCCGCGTGAGCCCCTCCACCTGCGGATCGGGTACCTCGTTGACCTCCATGCCGGTCCGGGGCTGGATGCCCGGCAGCAGTTCGCTCAGGTGCACCCGGGTGACCACCGAACGCAGCGTGGCGCCCTCGACGTTCTCCTCCAGCAGCAGCCCGCCCGGATCCCGCGGGGACGTCCGCAGCTGCAGGGCGATGCCCTCGGGCATGGTGGTCGCCCGCGCTATGGCCCGCCAGGCCCCGTCGGGCAGCAGGGCCTGCGGGTTGGCGGCACCGGCGGCGATGACCTCCCCCTGCGCGGAGGGCTCGCCGGGGGCCGGGAGGTCGTGATCGATGCTGGAGACGATGACGGACTCGGAGCCCCAGGTGACGGTGAGGGACCGGGGGGTGTTCACGGGCATGGGCAGGTGACCTCCGAAGCTAGTTGATTCATAAAGATTCAAGCTCTAAAGTCTGAAATCCGCTCACAGCAGCTGGTCCCGCGCGAGGACGTACTTCTCGAACAGCCCGGGCAGCGGATTCCGGCCGCTCCGGTCGAGGGACGCGTACGCGGAGGCGATCAGCACCGCCTGCGCCAGCGGATGGCTCGCGGCCATGACCCACACGGACGCGTTCTCGGACGTGGGGAGCCGCCGGGGAAAGGTGATCAGCCCGAGGCTTTCGAGTTCCTGAGTGATCTGATGACTCAGATCGGCACTGAGCCGGTTGCGATCCGGGGCCGCGCACTGCTTGATGAGCCGCATCGAGATTTCCTTGACGCCACCGTCGAGCGCGACTCCACCGACAATCGCATCGATGTTGAGCTTCATGGCCGAGAACACTAAAAGCGGAACACCCCACCGGCCCAGTGCTGTTCCGGTCACCTTGCCGCCTGCGCTGGCCTGAACTCCGTCGAACAGAAATGCGGCGCACCGCACCGCGCCGCTAAAACCGCAGAATTAATTCTGTTAATCCCGACGGGCGGGCAGCGAAACGGCCCGGAGCGCGATCGCTCCGGGCCGTTCTGTGGTGCCCCCGGCAGGATTCGAACCTGCGACACCCGCTTTAGGAGAGCGGTGCTCTATCCCCTGAGCTACGAAGGCGTGGCCGCCACGAGGGCAGCCCAGGGACAGGGTAGCGGATCAGGGCGGGGCTCCGCGGCTGGGTTTCGAGGAGGTCCCGAGGCGCGACACGCGCCCGCCGGGAGCGGCGGGTCAGTAGTCGACGCGGTCGGACTTGGCCAGCCAGGCGTTGAACGGGGCCGTGCGGGTCGGGAGCTCCAGCTGCTCGACCGGCGTCGGCCACAGCGACGCGGGCTTCTTCTCGAACAGCTCGTAGAACTTGAGGTCGTCGAAGCCGGCCACCGCCGCGTCGTGCCGGTCGGCGCAGTAGAGGATCCGGTCGACGCGCGCCCAGAGGGCCGAGGTGAGGCACATCGGACAGGGCTCGCACGAGGTGATCAGGACGCAGCCTTCGAGGGAGAACGTGCCCAGCTCCTTGCAGGCGGCGCGCATCGCGCTCACCTCGGCGTGCGCGGTCGGGTCCAGGGTGGCGGTCACCTGGTTGTTCCCGACGGCGACGATCTCGCTGCCCTTGGCCACCAGGGCGCCGAACGGACCGCCGCCGTTGGCCACGCTGTTGGTGGCCAGGTTGATGGCCTCGTCCATCCAGGCGCGCTGGAGTTCCTGGATTCTGATCTCTTCGGTGTACGCGGTCATGATCGCTCCTTTTGGAGAAGGTGGGGGACTTTCCGGATGCTCTGCCCGTGCGGAACACACATCCGGGGCAACTGGTGGGGTCCGCGGAGACCGTCGCCGTGAGGCCCCGGGGGGCGCGGGGGCTCGGCCGGAATCTGCGTCGTCCGGGTCAAGGCGTCGGGTCCTTCGGCGTACGGCATGGCTGGGGTCGTACGCGCAGGTGGACTCCGGTGTTCCTGGGGTGCGGGCGGAGGCCGGGCGGGCCGATGGGGCGGGTGGCGGTCGGGCGGGGCGTGCGGTGGCCGCGTGCCGGTCCTGCCGAGCGGACCTCGGCCGGGACCGGGTCCTCCGTCGGTCGGACGGGGTTCCGTGGGGGCCGGAGGGCTTCGCGCCGGGCCGGCATCGCTTCCGGTCGGATCCGTCCGAAGGGGGATGCGGGCGCCGACTCCCGTGGATGACGGACGTCGGATTCCGCGTTGAGGGTGACGTCCGGACCGGGGCAGGCGAATACGACGCTCGGACCGGATAACGTCTCAGTCAAGGCTTTCCCTTCGTTCCGCGAGATGTCAGGAAGAGCGAGTTCCTGGCCGGAATTCGGGCATCACACGAACGCCTCTCGCATGTGGCCGCCGTGCGGGCACGACGGCCACAACCCCCCGCTGCATTGCGACTTGTGAGGAGTACACAGCCAACCGGCCGGAGTCAGCTAGGGGGCAAAGACATGAAAACTTCGCAGGTTGAGACCGTCTCTTCGTAGGGTTCTACGAATGTTGGTCCGCTCGTCATGTCGCCCCTGGCGAATACTCCAGCGGCCCGACCTGCGGTGGGGGTTCAGGGCCCGGCGGGCGGCCGCGCCCGCCGGAGCGGGGGGAGCGGGAACGGGTGCGGCCGCGCGATATGGCGTGATCGCGTCATCGGATGCGCCCGTGCCGCCCGCGTGGGTGATGTGCGGCCGGCGATGCCGTCGGCCGCCCCCGCCGGGGGTGGACGGCGTGACGGCGTCCGCGGGCCGGGAGCGGCCCCTTGGAGATACGTATGAGGTCCGGAGCGCTCGCGGTGCCGTCCCTGGGTGGATCCTCCGTGGCGAGGGCGGGCGTCAGAAGCGCAGGGCCGCCGCGATCGGGAGGTGGTCGCTCGGGGTGCGCGGGAGGGTCCACGCCGAGACCGGGGTCAGGCCGCTGACGAGGATCTGGTCGATCCGGGCCACCGGCAGCGCCGCCGGCCAGCTGAAGCCGAAGCCCGCGCCCGCCGCCTGGGCGGAGGTGAAACGGTTCGTCACCCCCGCCAGGGCACTGTCGTCCGTGGTGCCGTTGAGGTCCCCCATGAGGACGGCCGGCCCCTCCGGACCCTCCCGCAGCACGGCGTCCAGGCGGCCGGCCGCCGCGTCGCGCCGCCCGGTGGTGAAACCGCCCACGCCCAGCCGGACCGAGGGCAGGTGGGCGACGTAGACGGTGACGGGCCCGCGCGGGGTGTCCGCCGTGGCGCGCAGCACCAGCCGCCACGGCACCACGGGCGTCGCGGTCACCCCGCGCAGCGGGAAGGTGCTCCAGAGCCCGACCGTGCCCTCGACCGCGTGGTACGGGTGACTCCGTGCCAGCGCCCGTTCGTACGCGCCCCTCGCGGGCGGCGTCAGCTCCTCCAGCGCGATCAGCTGAGCCCCGGACGCGGCGACGGCCCGCGCGGTGCCCGCCGGGTCGGGGTTGGCGTCGTCCACGTTGTGGGTGGCCACGGTGAGGTCGGCCGGGCCGCCGGTGCTCCGGTCCCCGGCCAGGGTGCGCCCGTGGAGCAGGCCCCACACCAGCGCGGCCACCAGGACGGCGCCGAGCGCGAGGCGGGAACGCCGCAGCAGGGCGGCCGCCAGCAGCGGCACCACCAGCAGCCCGGTCCACGGCAGGAAGGTCTCCACGAGACTCCGGACGTGCCCGGCCGCCGCCCCGCCCGGGAGCAGGCGGTGCAGCGGCATCACGAGGGCGGCGAGGACCGCGAGGGCCGCGGTGATCCCCCCGCGGCGGCGGCCGGCGGGAGGGGCCGCAGGCCCGGAGCGCGTGGTCACGTACGGGAGGACGCCCGTGCGCCCCGCCGGGTTCTCGCGCGGCGGCGCCCCCTCACACCCCCATCGGGGTGTGCAGCTCCACGGTGATCTCCACCTCCACGGGGGCGTCCAGCGGCAGCACCGCCACCCCGACCGCACTGCGCGCGTGGATGCCCGCGTCGCCGAAGGCCGTACCGAGCAGCTCGCTCGCGCCGTTGACCACGCCCGGCTGCCCGGTGAAGTCGGGGGTGCTGGCCACGAAGCCGACCACCTTCACCACCCGCTTCACGGCGGACAGGTCCCCGGCCACCGACGCGACGGCGGCCAGCGCGTTCAGCGCGCACCGCCGCGCCAGCTCCTTGGCCTGTTCGGCGCCGACCTCGGCCCCGACCTTGCCGGTCACCGGCAGGGCGCCGTCCACCATGGGCAGCTGGCCGGAGGTGTGGACGTAGTGCCCGCTGACGACCGCCGGTACGTACACGGCGACGGGTGCGGGGGCGGGCGGGAGCTCCAGCCCGGCCGCGGCCAGGCGCTCTTCGGGGGTGGTGGGGGTGGCGGTCACGACGGGCTCCTCGGGGGGAAGCGGATCAGTGGTCCGACCATGCCCGCATCCCGCGCCGAAAGCGGGTGAAAGCGTTCCGCCATCAGGGTGGGATCCGGCGGCGGCCCGCCGCCGTCCGCCCGTCCGTCCGCCCGTCCGCCCGCCCCCCTCACGGCCGCGTCACGCGCACCTGGTAGCTGCCGTCGCGCAGTTCGCCCACCACCGAGACGCTGATCCCCGCCTTCTCGTCGGTGAAGGTCTCGCCCGGCCGGTACGGGGCGTCCGACAGCTCCGCGTGCACGTTGGGCCGCCGCGTACAGCCGCCGCTCCCGGTCACGCTGTCCGCGACCGTCACCGGGCCGCGTCCGGTGTCCACCTCGGAGTCCACCTTGTAGATGAGGACGCCGGGCTTGCAGATTGCCTCGTCGTTCCCGGCCCGGGTGCGGACCTCCACCGCGTACCCGGCGCTCTCCGAGAGCGGGACGAAGGCCAGCTTGGTGCCGCCCTCGACGGCCAGCGGCGTCAGGACGTGGTCGCTGACCCCCGACTTCGAGGCGCAGCTGACCTGCGAGCCGTCGAGCCAGCCCAGCTTCCACTTGTGCCAGCCGAGGAGGTCGTTGTTGGCTCCCCAGTCCTCGCTCATGATGTCCCAGTGGCCGACCGTGCCGCCCCCGTCCGGGGTGTAGAGGTCGGGCAGCCCGAAGACGTGCCCGTTCTCGTGCGGGAGCACCCGGTAGCCGGTCTCCCGGTAGGTCCCGGAGCCGTCGTCCTGCCGGCTGTAGACGAAGGACGTGTTCGCGAGCGGCACCCCGTCGGCCATCGGCGCCTCTCCGTTGCCGGAGAAGGTGACCGACAGGACGGTGTCCAGGGCGGACGGTCCGGCGTTCGGGGTGACCAGGATGTTGATCAGGTCGTACCGGCTGAAGTCCACCTCGGAGTCGGCGGCCCGCGCGATGTGCTCCACGAGCTGGCGGTAGCCGGGCTCGTACGCGGAGCCCCGCTCGATCCCGTACGCCGCGAAGGGCATCGGCATCCGCAGCCAGTTCCGTATCGGGGCCTCGGCCCGGTAGGTGAGCCGCCCGTAGGAGCTGGTGCGGAACCAGTCGGAGGTCTGGGGGAAGAACTCCGCCAGCCGGTCCAGTGCCGAGCCCTCGCCCTTGGCGTCCGGGAAGTCGATCATCAGGTTCAGCGCGCGGACCTCACCGGTCGAGCGGGAGTACCCGGGCGGCGTCGGCAGTCCCTCCGACATCTGGACCCCCATCGTCCCGGCGATCCGGCAGGGCGCCAGGACGGACTCCGCGCTCGACGCGACCGGGCCGGAGGCCGAGTGGCTGCGGCCGGATATGCCGGTGCTGGCGGTGGCGGTGACGCCCAGGGCCAGTGCCGTCAGGCCGATGTAGGCGCTGGTGCGGCAGGGTCTGCGTATCCGGTGGCGGGTCTGCGGCATGGAGATCGCCTTCGGGTCCGCGGCAGTCGGCCGGGTCCGGACTGCGCTCTGTGCGCTCACCCTCCGTCGGCCGCGGCGCACCCGCCCGTCGGAAGCGCCCAAACGAGACGAAACAGCCCAAATTTATATGTGATCGGGGTCACACTCAAGAGTGAAATAACCGGGGACGCAATCCCCGTTTGCATGGGAGTCCCGCTAAGCGGGGACCGGCTCCCCGTTTGGTGGCGCCGATTGGCCCGTACGAGTACCGCCACCAGCCCCAGGGAGGCCCCGGATGAAGAGCTCCGCCCGTACGCCCGCGGCGACCGCCCCCGAGGCGTCCGTGGACCTCGGCGCGGCCCCCGGCTGCTCAGCCGCGGCGGCTCCTGCCGCAGCCCCCGGCCGGGTCCCGAAGCCGCGCGCCGACGCCGTGCGCAACCGGGAGCGGATCCTGGCGGCCGCCCGCGAGATGCTGGTGGAAACCGGCGCGGAGGCGCCGCTCGACGAGATCGCCCGCCGGGCGGGCGTCGGCAACGCCACCCTCTACCGGCACTTCCCCGACCGGTCCGCGCTCGTCCACCACGTGGTGCTCTACGTGATGGACCGGGTCACGGCCCAGGCCGAGGACTCCCTGGCAGAGGAGGTGGACGCGTTCGCCGCGCTCTGCCGCTTCACGCACGCCGCGGCCGACGAGCGGATCGGCGCCCTGTGCCCCATGCTCGCCGCCGGCTTCGACCGCGAACACCCCGAACTCCTCGCCGCCCGCGACGCGTTGGAGACCGCCGTGGAAACCCTGGTCGCCACCGGCCAGCGCGACGGGCTGCTGCGCACCGACATCGGCGTGGGCGACCTGATGGTGGCCCTGTCCCAGCTCAGCCGCCCCCTGCCGGGGACGGACTGCGGGGGCGCGGACCGCTTCGTCCACCGCCACCTCCAGCTCTTCCTCGACGGGCTGCGGGCCCCAGCCCGCTCCCAACTGCCGGGCGCCGCAGCCACGTTGCAAGACCTGAGGCGTAAAACCATGTGACGCGACCACCCCGCATCCCCTAGCTTCGACACCGCATTTCGGTCCTTTCATTTCTCAGTAGTTCTTTTCAGTCATTCCGCACAGTGAAGTGGGTACCCCCATGTCCAAAACAGCCGCGGCCCCCGCGCCGGCCGGCGCCGATCCCAGTCGCTGGAAGGCCCTGGTCTTCATCGCGCTGGCGCAGCTGATGGTCGTCCTCGACGCGACCATCGTGAACATCGCGCTCCCCTCCGCCCAGACCGACCTCGGCATCTCGGACGGCAACCGCCAGTGGGTCATCACCGCGTACGCGCTGGCCTTCGGCGGACTGCTGCTCTTCGGCGGCCGCATCGCCGACAAGTGGGGCCGCAAGAACGCGTTCATCACCGGCCTCGCCGGCTTCGCCCTGGCCTCCGCGCTGGGCGGCGCCGCGACCGGTGAGGCGATGATGCTGGGCGCCCGCGCCCTGCAGGGCGCCTTCGGCGCGCTGCTCGCCCCGGCCGCGCTCTCCCTGCTGGCCGTCACCTTCACCGACGCCAAGGAGCGCGCCAAGGCCTTCGGCATCTACGGGGCGATCGCGGGCGGCGGCGGCGCCGTCGGCCTGATCCTCGGCGGCTTCCTGACCGAGTACCTCAACTGGCGCTGGACCTTCTTCGTCAACATCCCCTTCGCGATCGTCGCGGCCGCCGGTGCCTGGATGGTCATCCGCGAGCCGGCCGGCTCCCGCAACGCCGCCCGCCTCGACGTCCCCGGCGTGATCCTCTCGACCCTCGGGCTGGTCTCGCTCGTCTACGGCTTCACCCGCGCCGAGTCCGCGGGCTGGTCGGACGCGATCACCGTGTCCCTGTTCGTCGCCTCCGCGGTGCTGCTGCTGGCCTTCGTCGCCGTCGAGTCCAAGGTGAAGTCCCCGCTGCTGCCGCTGCGCGTGCTGCTGGAGCGCAACCGCGGCGGGGTCTACCTCTCGCTGGGTCTCGCCGTCATCGCGATGTTCGGCCTGTTCCTCTTCCTCACCTACTACCTCCAGGTCGTGAAGGGCTTCTCGCCCGTCAAGACCGGCTTCGCCTTCCTGCCGATGATCGCGGGCATGATCACGGGCTCCACCCAGATCGGCGCCCGCCTGATGACCCGCGTCGCGCCGCGGCTGCTGATGGGGCCGGGCTTCCTGCTCGCCGGCGCCGGCATGCTGCTGCTGACCCAGCTGGAGGTCGGCTCCTCCTACCCGGCGCTGATCCTGCCGGCGCAGCTGCTGCTGGGCCTGGGCATGGGCACCGCCTTCATGCCGGCCATGTCCCTGGCCACGTACGGGGTGAACCCGGCCGACGCCGGTGTGGCCTCGGCCATGGTCAACACCTCCCAGCAGGTCGGCGGCGCGATCGGCACCGCCCTGCTGAACACCATCGCCGCCTCGGCGACCACCGCGTACCTGACCGACCACGCGGCCCAGGCCGCGGCGGGCGGCGAGGCCGGGAAGCTGGTCCAGGCCCAGGCCATGGTGGAGGGCTACTCCACCGCCATCTGGTGGGCCGTCGGCATCCTGGTGATCAGCGCGACCATCGCGTTCACCCTGATCAACACGGGCCGTCCCGGCTCCGGCGGCCCGGTGGCCGGCGGCGCGGGCGCCGACTCCGAGGACGCCGAGTTCAAGGTCCCGGTGATCGCCCACTGACGGGGGCGCCACCGGTACGGGAATGACTGATCACCCCGCTTCGTTCAAATTTGAACGAAGCGGGGTTAGTCTTTGTGGAGCGGCCCGCGCCGCCCCGCGGCCCCGCCCCCGAACCGCCCGCCGCGGCCCGCACCGATGACCGAGGAGCGCCCCGATGACCACCGCCACCCCCCGCATGCCGGCGCTGTACCTCAGTCACGGGGCCCCGCCGCTCGCCGACGACCCGCTCTGGCCGTCCGAGCTCGCCGCCTGGTCCGCGGACCTGCCCCGGCCGCGCGCGATCCTTATGGTCTCCGCGCACTGGGAGGAGGTCCCGCTCGCCCTCGGCGCCGTCGAACCGGTGCCGCTCGTCTACGACTTCTGGGGCTTCCCCGAGCACTACTACCGCGTCCGCTACGGGGCTCCCGGCGCCCCCGGGCTGGCCGCCTCGGTCCGGGGGCTGCTGCGGGCCCCCGGCACCCCCGTCCAGGACATCCCGGACCGCGGCCTGGATCACGGCGCGTACGTCCCGCTGGTGGAGATGTACCCGGAGGCCGACGTGCCGGTGCTCCAGATATCCCTGCCCACCCTGGAGCCGGCCCGGCTCATGGACATCGGCCGCAAGCTGGCCCCACTGCGCGACGAGGGCGTACTGATCGTCGGCAGCGGCTTCTTCACGCACAACCTGGCCGCCCTGCGGCACACCGGCCCCGGCGTGCCCGGCTGGTCGGCGGAGTTCGACGCGTGGGGCCGCGAGTCCCTGGCCGCCCGCGACGTCGACGCCCTGCTCGACTTCGAGACCAAGTCCCCGGCGGGCCGCCTCGCCCACCCGCGTACGGAACACTTCGCCCCGCTCTTCGTCACCCTCGGCGCCGCCGAAGACGACCTCCACGCCCAGCGGACCCCGGTGGACGGCTTCTGGATGGGCCTCTCGAAGCGCTCCCTCCAGTTCGGCTAGGCCCCCTTCGGCCAGGCCCCCGGCGGGGCCCGGTGGCCGGCGCGCGCGCCGGCACGGCGCTTGCGGGTGCGGTCGCAGGGCCGGTCAGGGGGTGAAACATCCCACTTGTGACGGATTCGGGCATTCGATCGCCAGTCCAGGCAACCGGGGGCCGGTGCGGACCGTCTTCAGGGGTGGAAGTGCGGCCGGGAGCGGTGCCGCGTCTGGGTGAAAAGCGCCCCACGGATGTGACGGCGGTCTCACGGGGGCGGTGGCCGGGCCGGCCGGCGAGGGTGTGCGCGATGGCCTTCGTCTCCGCTCTGACCTGCGCATCCACCGGCTCTTGCGAGGGTTCTGTCAGCTCCGTGTAAAGAGTGGCGGGGCAGGATACTGCAAGATCTCGAAGAACAGGGACCGACTGGGGAATTCTGTCCCGATTCCAGTCGTTGTTTCCTTCGGAAGCGGGCACTCGGGAGAGTGTCCGAGGACGCACCGCGACCGACTCACCGCATCGCAAGGGAGCACGCATGGCAACCCGCGCCGTCGCCCGTCGTCAGTCCACGAGCAGCGCCCGCGCTGTGGGCGGGGAGATCGCCGATCGCGACCTGGTCGGCATGTACCTCGACGAGATCGCGCGCACCCCGCTGCTCGACGCCGCCAAGGAAGTGGAGCTCTCGCAGATCATCGAGGCGGGCGTCTACGCCCGGCAGATCCTCGACGAGGCGACGCCGCGCGAGGGGGAGTCCCCCGCGCGCGAGGAGCTGGAGGCCCTGGCCGCCGAGGGCGAGCGCGCCAAGGAGGTCTTCATCCGCTCCAACCTCCGTCTGGTCGTGGCCGTGGCCCGCCGCTACCCGCGCAGCGGCCTGCCCCTCCTCGACCTCATCCAGGAGGGCAACGCCGGCCTGGTGCGCGCCGTCGAGAAGTTCGACTACGCCAAGGGCTTCAAGTTCTCCACGTACGCCACGTGGTGGATCCGCCAGGCCATCACCCGTTCCATCGCCGACCAGTCCCGCACCATCCGCCTCCCCGTCCACCTGGTCGAGGAGCTCGGCCGGATCCGCCGGGTGCAGCGCGAGTTCAACCGCGAGAACGGCCGCGACCCGGAGCACGCCGAGATCGCCGCCGAACTCGACTCCACCGAGAAGCGCGTCGGCGACGTCCTGGACTGGGCGCGCGACCCGGTCAGCCTCAACATGTCGGTGGACGACGAGGGTGACACCCAGTTCGGCGACCTCCTGGAGGACACCTCGGCGATCTCGCCCGAGCAGTCCGTGCTCTCGCTGCTGCGCAGCGAGGAGCTGGAGGACCTCCTCGGCAAGCTGGACCAGCGCACGGCGTCCATCATCAAGATGCGGTACGGCATCGAGGACGGCCGCGAGCGGACCCTGACCGAGGTCGGCAAGCAGCACGGCCTCACCCGCGAGCGGATCCGCCAGATCGAGAAGCACGCGCTGCTCGAACTCAAGCGCATGGCCCGCGACACCGGCTTCGACGCCGTGGCCTGACCGGCCCGCGTCCAGCCCCCCGGACGAGCCCCGGCACCTAACCCCCCCCAGGTGCCGGGGCTCCCTCACGCCCGCCCCGCCCCGTCCCCCTCCGGGCCGCCCGTCCCCGCCGCCGCCCCCGCCCCCGCCGCCAGCCGCCCCGCCAGCGTGCGCGCGCTGCGCACCAGGGACTCCGGCCCGCGCACCGTGAACGGCACCCCCGTCAGCGCCAGCCGCGCCGCCACCCACTCCGGGGCGTCCCCGCTCTCGAAGCACACGCGGGAGCCCTCCCCCTCCGCCACGGCGCTCTCGCGCAGCCACCCCGGCAGCTCCTGCGGCGGCGCCGCGAAGGACACCTCGACCGGGTACGTCTCCCCGCCCTGCAGCCCGCGCCGCACGAACGCGGCCGCCTCCATCGGCAGCTCCCGCGGAACGAACCGGGCCCCCGTCGCGAACGGCTCGCTCACCCGGTCCACCCGGAAGGTGCGCCAGTCCTCCCGCTCCAGGTCGTAGGCCACCAGGTACCAGCGGATCCCGGTGCTCACCAGCCGGTACGGCTCCACCAGCCGCCGCGTACCGGCCCCGTCCCGCGCCCGGTAGGCGAACCGCAGCCGCTCCGGGCCGGCCACCGCCCCCGCCATCGTGGTCAGCGTGCGCGGGTCCACGCTCGGGCCGTCGCCGCGCGTCAGCGCGACCGTCGCCGACTGCAGGGCGCCCACCCGGTGCCGCAGCCGGGCCGGAAGGACCTGTTCCAGCTTCGCCAGCGCCCGTACGGAGGCCTCCTCCACCCCCTCGATCGCGTGCCCGGCCCCCGCCCGCAGCCCCACCGCGATCGCCACCGCCTCCTCGTCGTCGAGCAGCAGCGGCGGCATCGCGGCGCCCGCCACCAGCCGGTACCCGCCCTCCGCGCCCAGCGAGGCCTCCACCGGGTACCCGAGGACGCGCAGCCGCTCGATGTCCCGGCGGATCGTCCGCGCACTCACCTCCAACCGGGCCGCCAGTTCGCTGCCCGGCCATTCGCGGGGGGTCTGGAGCAGGGACAGCAGGGTGAGCAGCCGGGCGGGTGTGTCGTTCATGGATCCAGATTGCCAGCGAATGAGGACACCATCTGACCTACATCCCGTCTAGGTTTCTCTCCATGAGCACCGAGACGTCCACGACATCGCCCGAAAGAACGAACGGGCCCGTACGAGAAGAGCGGAACGCAGACCCGGCCGCAGCAACAGGCTCCCCCGTCGACCCGCGCCGCTGGCTGGCGCTCGCCATCGTGATGACCGCGGCCTTCATGGACCTGGTCGACGTCACGATCGTCAACATCGCGATACCGAGCATGCGCCAGGACTTCGGCGCCTCCACCAGCGCGATCCAGTGGATCACCGCGGGGTACGCCCTCGCCTTCGCGGCGGGCCTGATCACGGGTGGCCGCCTCGGCGACATCTACGGGCGCAAGCGCCTCTTCCTCATCGGGGTCGCCGGCTTCACGGCCGCCTCGCTGCTCTGCGGCATCGCCGCCGACCCCTCCATGCTCGTCGCCTCCCGCATCCTCCAGGGCGCCATGGCGGCCATGATGGTCCCGCAGGTCCTGGCGATCATCCACGTCACCTTCCCGCCGCACGAGCGCGGCAAGGCCTTCGGCATGTTCGGCGCGATCATCGGCCTCGGCGCCGTCTCGGGCCCGATGCTCGGCGCACTGCTCACCGAGTGGAACATCCTCGGCCTCGAATGGCGCCCGATCTTCCTGATCAACCTGCCGGTCGGCATCGCCGCCATCCTCATGGGCCGCGCGTTCATCACCGAGTCCAAGGCCCCCAAGGCCCTGCGCCTCGACCTGGGCGGCGTCGTGCTCGCCACCCTCGCGCTCGTCATGCTGATCTTCCCGCTCACCCACGGCCGGGAGAACGACTGGCCGCTGTGGGGCTTCGTCTGTATGGGCCTGGCGCCGGTCGTCTTCGCCGCGTTCGTCCTCTACGAGAAGTACAAGATCCGCAAGGACGGTTCCCCGCTCGTCGAGCTGTCCCTCTTCAAGGTCAAGAGCTTCGCCGGCGGCATCGCCGTCCAGCTGACCTTCGGCATCGCGACCGGCATCTTCTTCCTCGTCTGGACCCTCTACATGCAGATGGGCCTCGGCTGGAGCGCCCTGCGCGCGGGCACCACCGGCATCCCCTTCTCGATCGCCGTCTCGGTGGCCGCGGGCATCTCCGTCCAGAAGCTCGTCCCACGCTTCGGCCGCAAGGTGCTCCAGGCCGGCGCGCTCCTCATGGCCGCCGGTCTGCTCCTCTACATCTGGGAGTCCGACCACTACGGCATGGCCATCGCCTCCTGGCAGATGGCGGCCCCGCTGGTCGTCATGGGCCTGGGCATGGGCCTGATCGTGGCGCCGCTCACCGACACCGTGCTCTCCCAGGTGCCGCGCGAGCACGCCGGATCCGCCTCCGGCCTGATCAACACCACCGGCCAGATGGGCAACGCCCTCGGCCTCGGCCTGACCTCCGTCGTCTTCTTCGGTGTGCTCGACGACGACATGATCTACGGCCCGCCCTACGTCGAGGCCTTCCGCAGCGCCCTGTGGTGGGTCGTGGCCGTCCTCGTCCTGATCTTCGCGGTGATGTTCCTGCTGCCGCGCAAGCAGGTCCCGATGGCCGACCAGCAGCGCGAGTACGAGAACGAGAACGGGAACGGGAGCGGCGGCGAGGACGCGGCCGAACCGGCCCCGGTCCCGGCGGCCTAGACCCCGGTCCCGGCGGCCTAGACCCCGGTCCCGGCCGCCTGGACCCCGGTCCCGGCCGCCTGGACCCCGGTCCCGGCCGCCTGGACCCCGGCTCCGCGCACGGACATGCCCGCCTTCACCGGCGGGCATGTCCGTTTCGTTTGGTTATATCCCCCATGTGCAGGTACCGTCGACTGCGAGGTCACACAACCGGGCATCGAACGGACGTAAACCCACATGTACGCACCCGAGCGCCAGCAGGAGATCCTGCGCCTCGCACGCGAAGCCGGACGGGTCGACGTGCTCTCCCTCGCCGAGCGGTTCCAGGTCACCTCCGAGACCGTCCGCCGCGACCTCACGGCCCTCGACCGCGCCGGGCTGCTGCGCCGCGTGCACGGCGGCGCCATCCCGGCCGGCCGGCTCGCCTTCGAACCCGACCTCACCTCCCGCGAGACCGCCGCCCCCGACGAGAAGGACCGCATCGCCGCCGCAGCCCTCGCCCGGCTCCCCGTCGGCGGCAGCGTCATCCTCGACGCCGGCAGCACCGTCGCCCGCGTCGCGGCCGGGATGGCCCGCATGGAGACCCTGACGCTCACCGTGGTCACCCACGCCCTGCCCGTCGCCGCCGGACTCGCCGACCACGCCGGCGTCGACCTCCACCTCGTGGGCGGCCGCGTCCGCCACCGCACCCTCGCCGCCGTCGACGCCTGGGCCCTGCGCGCCTACTCCGAGATCCGCGCCGACGTCCTCTTCCTCGCGACCAACGGCTTCACCGCCGAGGTCGGCCTGACCACCCCCGACCCCGCCGAGGCCGCCGTCAAACGGGCCGCGATCGCCGCCGCCCGCCGGGTGGTGCTCCTCGCCGACTCGGCCAAGGCCGGCCAGGAACGCTTCTCCCGCTTCGGCTCCTTCGCCGACGTGGACGTCCTCATCACCGATACCGGGCTCGACCCGGCCCACCAGGCCCCGATCGAGGCCGCCGGTACGGAAGTCGTGCTCGTATGATCCTCACCGTCACCCCCAACCCCTCCCTCGACCGGACCTACGAGGTCCCCGCGCTGGTCCGGGGCGAGGTGCACCGCGCCGCCCGGGAACGCGTCGACCCCGGCGGCAAGGGGGTCAACGTCGCGCGGGCCGTCGCCGCGGCCGGGGTGCGCACCACCGCCGTCCTCCCCCTCGGCGGCGCCCCCGGCGCCCTGCTCGCCGAACTCCTCGGCGCCCAGGGCGTGGACGTCACCGCCGTCTCCATCGCCGGAACGACCCGGTCGAACATCGCGGTCGCCGAACCCGACGGCACCCTCACGAAGATCAACTCCGAGGGGCCGGAGCTCACCGCGGCCGAGTCGGCCCTCCTCCTCGACACCGTGCGCACCTGCTCGGCCGGCGCCGCCTGGATCGCCTGCTGCGGCAGCCTGCCGCGCGGCCTGGAGCCCCGGTGGTACGCCGAGGCCGTCGCCGCCGCCCACCGGGCGGGCGCCCGCATCGCCGTCGACACCTCCGGGGCCGCCCTGCTGGCCTCCCTGGAGGCCCGCCCGGAGGTCGTCAAGCCCAACGCGGCGGAGCTCGCCGAGGCGGTGGGCCGCCCCCTGGCCACCCTGGGGGACGCGGTCAAGGCCGCCGAGGAACTGGTCGGCCTGGGCGCCGGCGCCGTCCTGGCCTCCCTCGGCCGACGCGGCCAGCTCCTGGTCTCCCGGGACGGAGCCTTCCACGGCACGGCCCCCGTCACGGCGGTCCGCAGCGACGTCGGCGCCGGCGACGCCTCCCTGGCGGGCTTCCTGATCGCGGGAGGCACCGGCCCCGCCGCCCTCGCCTCCGCCCTGGCCCACGGGGCGGCCGCCGTACAGCTCCCGGGCAGCGCCGTACCGACGCCCGCGGACCTGCGCCCCGAGGCGGTCCGCGTCACCGCGGACCCGCCGCTGGACCTCCCCCTGACCGAAGCCTGACCGGAGCCGGGGGAGCCGGGGAGCCTGGGGAGCCGGACTAGCGGACCCGGGTGCGCAGTTCCATCGCCCCGCGCGCGGCGGCCTCGCTCTCGTAGACCTCGCACATGTGGCGGCCGTCCGGCGTGGCCGTGTGCTCGACCTCCCACAGGCTGAGCTCCGTCCCGTCGAGCAGCACGAAGGAGTGCTCGTACAGGCTGAAACCGGCGTCCCGGCCGTCGGCCAGGCACTGGCGGCCGCCGAACGCCTGGGTGATCTGGTGCGCGTACGCCGAGCGCAGCAGCGTCGCCACCCGCTCCCCGGGACGGTCGGCGTTCTCCGCCCGCCGCAGCACCCGGCGGGCGTGGTCGGCCGACTGCTCCACCGTGTACTCGCGGTGCCGCTCCTGCGGCGAGGCCGCGAACAGGGAGCCGAGGAGCGCCAGATCGCGCTCGGTCCCGTCCTCGTCCTCACCCTCCCCGAGCGGCGACAGCGCGCCGTCCGACGGGGTCTCACCGAAGACCCGGGCCACCGCGAGCCGGAGCCCGTCCTTGTCCGGGTACACCTCGCACCGGGTGCTGCGGTCGCCCTTCAGCCGGTAGGCCAGCTCCCAGAGGGAGACGGCGGTGCCGTCGGGCAGCAGGTAGGTGTGCCGGTGGGTCTCCCGCCACAGCCCCGCCGACGGGCTGTGGTGCGTGGTGTACAGCGAAGAGCTGTGGGCGAGCGCCGTCCCCAGGCGCTCGACCAGCGCGTCCGGCAGGTCGAAGGAGTTGAGGGCGCGGCCCAGGAGTCGGTCGAGGTGCGCCTCGGTTGTCTCGTACGGATCGCTCAAGGTGGGTCTCCAGGCCGTCGCAGCTTGTCACTTCGCGGAAGCACAACGTAGCCCCTGGCTCTGACATCACGTCCGGGGTTCGGTAAAACGTCCGGGAAGTATCAGGGGTTCCCACCACACCTTCAGGTCAACTTGCTCATGCCTGGGCAGGGTTGGCCCCGATATGGGGTGATCGGAGGGAATATGGGCGGCATGGCAACGAATACACTGAGCGTCCCGCGCCAGCAGCGCCGCTCCGGCACCCGCCCCGAGGACGAACCGGCCCCGCCGTCAAAGGCGTTGGCCTGGCTGCTGGCGATCACCGGGGCCGCCGGACTGCTGGCCTCCTGGGTGATCACCCTCGACAAGTTCCTCCTGCTGGAGGACCCGGACTTCAAACCCGCGTGCAGCCTCAACCCGGTGGTCTCCTGCGGCAGCGTGATGAAGAGCGAGCAGGCCGCCGCGTTCGGCTTCCCCAACCCGATGCTCGGGCTGGCCGCCTACGCCGTCGTGGTCTGCGTCGCCGCGGGCCTGCTGGCCGGGGCCCGCTACCGCGGCTGGTTCTGGCTGGGACTGAACGCCGGCACCCTCTTCGGCACCGGCTTCTGCGCCTGGCTGATGGTGCAGTCGCTCTACGAGATCAACGCCCTGTGCCTGTGGTGCTGCCTGGCCTGGGCGGCGACGCTGCTGATGTTCTGGGCGGTCACGGCGTACACCGTCCGTACGGGGATCCTGCCCGCCCCCGGCCCGCTGCGGACCTTCTTCGCGGACTTCGGCTGGGCGCCGCCCGCGCTGCACCTGGGCGTGATCGGCATGCTGGTCCTCACCCGGTGGTGGGACTTCTGGACCGGCTGACCGCGACTCCGGCTCCGCACGCGCGGGGGCCCCGGCGGCTGGACGCCGCCGGGGCCCCGTCATTTCGCTCCACGGGCGCCGTGGCCCGGACCGGGAGGGGGAGCGGTGATCAGCTGCCGACCGAGGCGTTGCCGGACAGCACCGGGATGTTGTCCAGGATGTGCGAGAGCGGCTCGTCGCCCTTGGCCTGGGTGGAGTTCTCGGTGCACTGCTGGTTCTGCGGGTTGGACAGGACGTTGATGTCCTGGACGCCGATGTTGAGCAGGGCGATCAGCGACTGGGCGTTGACCTTGGCGGGCAGGCCGATGCAGGGCTTGTTCAGGCTGCCCTGGACCAGGCCGAGCTGCGGGCTGAGGTCGCCCTCGGTCTTCTGGTTGCCATAGATCTGCTGCGCACCGTTGCCGTTGACGGTGTTGATCCCGTTGTCGTTGCCGATGGCCATGGCCGGGGTCGCGATGGCGGCGCCCGCCCCGACGGCGACGGCGGAGACCGCGGCGGCGGTCATGATCTTCTTGAACATCAGTAGGTCCTTCTTTCGCACGAGTGCCCACGTGTGGAGCGCCCTGGTCAACTGGCCCGCCGGGGGGTTGGTTCCGCCCCTTCACTCAATCGGCCCGATCCCGCGGTGCTTTTCCCCGGCCCGGGTGAGCCCGTCCCGGACGCCTGCGCGAAGCCCGTACGCAGCCCCTGCGACCGGGCGCGCGCCCGAGGTCCGGTTGCGCTCCGTACGAGGGGTTCGCACGGTGGGTGAAGAAACGGATCACCGTGTTCCGCTTTCGTGCGACCACAGAAGGAAGCCCCCCATGCACCGCACCAAGCCGTCCCGCTCCCGCGTCCTCGTCCCGTCGGCCCTCGCGGTCGTCATACTGTCCGGCGCGGCCGCTCCCGCGGGCGCCGCGGACGGTTCCGGTGCCGCCGTCACCGAACGGGTGGCCTCCGTGCAGCGGCAGGTGGAGAGGATCGAGGAGCGGGCCGCGGCCGGCCCCGTCGACGACCTCCTCGCCGGCCTCACCAAGACGCTGGAGGACCTCCTGAAGTCCCTCACGGCCCTGCTGCCGGCCGGGGTGAGCCTGCCGCCGATCCAGCTGCCGAAACTGCCCGCCCTGCCGGACATCCCGGGGCTGCCGGACCTCAAGCTCCCGGCGGTCGAGCTCCCCAAGCTCCCGGTCACGGTTCCGGCCCTGCCGGCGACTCCGGCCGTCCCGCCGGTGGACACCCTGGTGCCCGCGATCCCGGCGATCCCGGCGATTCCCGACATCCCATTGCGCAACTAGCCCGCGGAGGGGGCCGGTTCCGGGCCCGATGGTTACGACTATTGGGCTGAACAGGTCAGATCCGGCCCGGAACCGTGTCGTCTCGGGTGGTGGACCGTTTCGCTCGGTGTGAGCCCCGGGATCGGGGCAGGACATCGAAGAGAAGGTGCACTTCCCATGAACTCTGCTGCCAAGAAGGCCGCCGTGGCCCTGGCCTCCGCCGGTCTCGCCGTTGCCGGTGCCGCGGGCGCCGCGTCCGCCGACTCCTCGGCCGAAGGTGCGGCCGTGGGTTCCCCCGGTGTTCTCTCGGGCAACCTGGCCCAGGTCCCGGTCCACATCCCGGTCAACGTCTGCGGCAACTCCGTGAACGTCATCGGCCTGCTGAACCCCGCGTTCGGCAACGTCTGCGTCAACGACTGACGTTCGTCCCAGTCGGCGCCACACGACCGTGGGCGCCACCGGCCTCGCCGGTGGCGCCCACGGTCACGTCCGGGACCGGTTCACTGGCCGCCGTTGAGCTTCACCCCGCCGAGCAGCGGGGAGGCCTGGGTGGCGCCGTTCGCCAGACCGAGGACCTCGCCGGGGGCGTTGTTGCGGATGGTGTTGACCTTCTGGACGGTGCCGACGGCCTTGTCGACCGTCTGGCCCTGCTCGGCCAGCCCGTTGCCCACCGTCTGCGGGAGCGACTCGGTGACGGGACCCGCGGCGTTCAGCACCTCGGTCAGCCCGCCCGTCGCGCTCATGGGGGGCATCGAGGCCGGGGCGTCGGCGGCGAAGGCGGGGGCCGCGGCGCCGAGGGCGGCGACGGAGCCGACGACGACAGCGGCGACCTGGGAGAGCTTCATTATCGAAAATCCTCATTCTTTTCGAGGGCAGAGGCGTCAGCGGCGACCGTCGTGCCGCTTTCGTCCTGGGTAACGATTACCCGCCGCTGCGGAAACGCGAACGGGACGCACGGCAGCGGCCGGAGAATCCGTCAAGGGATTCCCCGGCCGATATTTCTTCCGATTCTTCTGATTCTTGTGATTACCGGTATTCCCGGCCGGGCGGACTCAGGCGATCCGGGACCGCCGGTAGAGGATCGCGCCGCCGAGGACCAGGGCCGTGGCGAGGGCGGCCGCGGCTCCCGCCGGGCCGGACCCGGTAGCGGCCAGCTCCGGTGCCGGAGCCGTCGCGAGGGCGGGTGCCGGAGCCGTCGCCGGGCCCGGCGCGGGGGCGGCGGTCACCGGGGGAGCCGGCGCGGGGACGGGAGCGGGCGCCGGGGGCAGGTGCACCGGGAAGTCACCGGCGGGGGCCGCCGGGGGCTGGTCGACCGCGGGCACGGTCTGCGCAGCCGGTACGGGGGCGGGCGCGGGGCGCTCCACGGGCTGGCTGCCGTGCGGCGGCCGGGGAGCGGGCGCCTCCTCCTGCGCGGCGGGGGGCGCGGGGGCCGGCGCCGGGACGGGCGCGGGGAGGGTGTGCGGCTGCTCCTCGGGGCGCTCCTCGGGCAGCGGGGGCCGGGGGGCCTCCCGGACCGGGGGAGGGACGGGCGCCGGGAGGGTGTGCGGCTGCTCCTGCGGCTGCGGCCGCGGGGCGGGTGCCTGCGCTTCCGGGACGTGCGGGGCCGGGGCGGGGGCCGGGTGTTCCGCGGCCGGGGCCGGCCGGGGCGCGGGGTGCGGGTGCGGGTGCGGCTGGGGCTTCGGCTGCGGCGTGTGCGGCGGCGTGTGCTGCTGCTCGTGCTGGGGCTTGGGCTGCGCGTGGTGCGGGGCGGGGGCCTGCGGGGCCGGGTGGGGCGCGGGGTGCTCGGCGTGGGGCGCGGGCTGCGGGGGGTGGTCGTCGCACTCCTCCTCGCCCTGCGGGCCCCGGTCCTCGTCCCCGGGGCCGTAGCCGCCCCGGTCCTCGTGCCGGTCCTGCCCGGGGCGGGGCGCCGCGTGCCGGGGGGCGTGCGCGCGGGGCTCCTCGGGGCCGCGGTCCCCGTAGCCCTGTTCCCCGTAGCCGCGTTCCTCGTCCTGGCGCTGTGCGGGCAGCGCGTGCCGGCCGCCCCGGTGCTGCGCGCGCTCGTCGCGCTCGTCGAGGTAGCGCTCCAGGGCCGCGGAGTTCTCGGGGCTCAGGTAGCGCTCGTAGTCGTGGCCGGCGTCGGAGCCGGTCGTGCTGACGCAGGTGTTCCCCATCGCGGGGTTGAGCGCCGCACCGCCGTCCACGCTGTTGCCGCACACGTTGGGCGCGAACGTGATCGGTACCGAGACGCTGTTGCCGGACAGCACGCCCGGCGAACGCGAGGCCTCGGACATCGCCCCGGGATGCGCGTAGGCCGCACCGGCCGCGATGGACAGCAGGCTGGAGGCGGCCGCCGCCGTGAGCACCCCCTTGCCGAGTACCTGTCGGCTCAGTACCTGTCGCATGGGTCCTTCCCTGTCTACCGGCGCGGGGGCCGGTGCTCAATCGAAGACGGCCTCGGAGTGCACCGCCGTGCACTCCGAGGCCGTCCGAGGAGGTCTGCCCTGGTGCGGGCGCTGCGTCAGGCGTTGACGCAGGTGTTGCCGAACGCGGGGTTCAGCAGCGCGATCACGTTGACGGTGTTGCCGCAGACGTTCACCGGGACGTGCACCGGGACCTGGACGAGGTTGCCGGACAGCACGCCCGGGGAGCCGACCGCCTGGCCCGCGGCGCCCGCGTCGGCCATGGCGGGGGCGGCGGCACCGGCGGCCATCAGGATGCCGGCGGCCAGCACGACTGCCTTCTTGTAAGTCATTTGATTTCAATCCTTCCCGCAGAGGTGTATCCGCTGCACAAATAACAACGAGCGGCCCGGGGAAAAGAAACCGGGATTTTTCGCAGGGTGTCGACGAATTCACCCCGATGGTCCGGCCGCTCGCCGTGCAATTCCCGCCCCTATTTGCGGTGACGGAATTGATGGGGGCCCGACATGCGGCGAGGCCGCCGCGACCCTGGGGTGCGGCGGCCTCGCTGGCGCGGGGCGCTGGGTGCGGTCAGCTGCCGGCGGAGGCGTTGCCGGAGAGGACCGGGATGTTGTCCAGGATGTGCGAGAGGGCCTCGTCGCCCTTGGCCTGGGTGGAGTTCTCGGTGCACTGCTGGTTCTGCGGGCTGGACAGGACCGGGATGTCCTGGACGCCGACGTTGACGAGGGCCAGCACCGACTGGACGTTGGCCTTCGCGGGCAGGGCGATGCAGGGCTTGTTGAAGGAGCCCTGGATCAGCGCCATCTGCGGGCTCATGTTGCCGTAGGTGGCCTGGTTGCCGTAGATCTGCGCGGAGTTGTTGCCGTTGACGGTGTTGATGCCGTTGTCGTTCCCGATGGCCATCGCCTGAGGGGCCATGGCGGCACCGAGACCCACGACGGAGGCGGCAACCGCTGCGCCGGCCACAAACTTCTTGATCATTATCATCCCTTTTTTGCAGGATTGCCCGGTACAGGAGCACCCGGATCAACGGCCCGCCCCCGGCCCGGGTTGCGTGACTTCACCCGGATGCCGCCGTTTCGGACGGCGCGGTTGACGCTCAGGCGTTCACCCGGGCGTCCGCCCGTCTCCGTTTTCGCTTTCGGTTCGAACAATGGTGCAAGCGATAACGACGCGCCCGACATGAGGGTGCGTGTTATCGCCCAAAAGGCCGTAAGAGCGAGTCCGGCGTGATTTCCAGCCTGATTTCTGACAAAGTGCACTCCTGTTTTGTCCCCTTGATCGAAAATGGAGACAGGTCATGGGTTCCTCCCGCAGAATCCTCGGCACAGTCGGCCTGCTGTCCTGCCTCACGCTTTCCGCACTCGTCCCCGTGGCGGACGCCGCCGCGCCCGCCCCCGCCCCCTCCGCCGTCCGCGAATCGCCCCGGGTCCCCTTCACGCAGCGTTACCAGGCCGTCCAGCACGGCGGCGTGGTGCGGGCCTCCAACTCCTCGATCAGCTGCCGCTCCGCCGAGTCCCCCCAGGCCGAGCCGTGTCCGGAGGTGCAGAAGGGCGCGGCCGGGGTCAACGGCGACTTCGAGATGTTCTACGACGAGGTCGACAAGGACCCCGACACCTACAACTCCACCCGGGCCGAACTCCGGGTGCCGCAGGGCGCGAAGGTCTCGTACGCCCGTCTGTACTGGGGCGGGAACCTGCGCGTGGGCGAGCAGAAGCCGCCCGAGGACAACGGCCGGGTCCTGGTCGCCGAACCGGGCGGCGCCTACAAGGCGGTCCTCGCCGACACCGTGGTCGGCCACCACACCGACGCGGGCAGCGACGCCTACCAGGCCTCCGCCGACGTGACCCCGATGGTGCGCAAGGGGGGCGCCGGGATGTGGACGGTCGCCCAGCTCAACATCGCCATGGGGCACTCGGAGGTGGGCGCCTGGGGCGGCTGGACCCTGGTCGTGGCGTACGAACACCCCCAGGAGCCGCTGCGCCGGATCTCCCTGTGGGACGGCTTCGAGTCGCTGGCCGCCGGGGCCGGTGAGGCCGCCGGGGAGACGGTGGAGATCGCGGGGCTGAACGCGCCGGCCGGGTCGGCGGGGCGCGCCGGGGTGGTCGCGTACGACGGGGACCGCGGGACCCTGGGGGACTCGCTGACGGTGACCGCCGACAGCGGCCGCCGGATCAGCATCAGCGATGCCGAAAACCCTTTCAATGATGTGATGAATTCTACGATCACAGAATTCGGACGCCCCTCGTTCGTGCGACAGCCCGAACATATGAATAACCTCGGATATGACGCGGACGTGTTCGATCTGAGCCCCGCCCTGTCCGGAGGCGCCCGCACCCTGAACTTCAGGTTCACGGGCGAAAGCCAGGGTCAATTCCTCGGTGTGCTCTTCGTTCAGACAGACGCGCGCCGCTGAACGCAGGAGACCACTCCCCGTGCGGAAACAGTCCTCACCAGCCCCCACACCTGCCCCGGAACCCCTTCCCCCGACCGTCCTGCACCTCGTGCAGCCCGTCGACGGCGGGGTCGCCCGGGTCGTCACCGACCTCGTACGGGCCCAGGCCGCCGCCGGACTGCGGGTCCTCGTCGGATGCCCGCCCGGCGGGCGGCTCACCGACGACGCCCGCGCCGCCGGCGCCGAGGTGCTCCCCTGGCGCGCCGCACGCTCCCCGGGCCCCGGCCTGCCCGCCGAAGTGCTCGGCGCCGCCCGGCTGATCCGCCACGTCCGCCCCGACCTGCTGCACCTCCACAGCGCCAAGGCGGGACTGGCCGGGCGGATCGCCGTACGGGGCCGCGTACCCACCGTGTTCCAGCCGCACGCCTGGTCCTTCGACGCCGTCGGCGGCGCCACCGCCGCCCTCGCGATGCGCTGGGAACGGGCCGGAGCCCGCTGGGCCGACCGGGTGCTCTGCGTCAGCGAGTCCGAACGCCGGGCCGGGGAGGCCGAAGGCATCACCGCCCGCTGGTCCGTGATCCGCAACGGCGTCGACCTCGACCACTTCCGCCCCGCCCACCACGACCCGGACCGCGAACGCGCCGAGGCGCGGGCCGCGCTCCCGCTGCCCGCCTCCCTCACCGGAGACGGGCCGCTCGCCGTCTGCGTCGGCCGGCTCTGCCCCCAGAAGGGCCAGGACGTCCTGCTGCGCGCCTGGCGCGAACTGCTGGGCAACGTCCCCGACGCCCGTCTCGCCCTCGTCGGCGACGGCCCCGACGCCGAGCGGCTGCGCCGCACCGCCCCGCCCGCCGTGCACTTCGCGGGCGCCGCCGCCGACATCCGACCGTGGCTTCGGGCCGCCGATCTCGTTGTACTGCCGTCGCGGTGGGAAGGCATGGCGCTCGCCCCGCTCGAAGCCATGGCCTGCGGCCGCCCGGTCCTGGTCTCCGACGTCAGTGGTGCCCGGGAGAGTCTGCCGCCCGGCCAGGGACGGCTCTGCCTGGTGCCGCCGGAGGACCCGACGGCGCTGGCCAAGGCCCTGGGACGGCTGCTCACCGAGCCGCGGCTGCTCACCGAACTCGGGGAGCAGGCCCAGCAGCACGCCCGGACGGAGTTCGACGTGCGGCGGACCACGGACGCGGTCACCGGCCTGTACCACGAACTGCTGGGCAGGCCCCGGCCCTTGAACCAGGAGAGCGTCAGCCGATGACGATGGACAGCGCACCCGCCCGGCACTCGGGGCAGGGCGGCACGGCGCCCGCCGGCGGCGGCGCCTTCGCGCCCGCGCCACCCGCGGAAGCCCGCCGTGCCGTGCCCGCGATCCACCCCCCGCGCGGACCCCGGACCGACCGGGCCCGGCCCGCCGTCCGGCCCCAGCGGGTCCACCGCCGCGACGGCGTCACCGCCCTGATGAGCGCCGACACCCTGGCGACCGCCGTCACCGCGGCCACCCTGCCCGCCGGCGTCCTGCCCCCGTCGGCCACCGGCCCCTGCATCGTCCTGCTCCTCGTCCTGCTCACCGCCCTGCACGCGCAGGGCGGCCTCTACCGGCCCCGGCTCACCCCCTCCGCCCTGCTCGAACTGCCCGCGCTGGCCGGGCGGGCCGCCGTGCTGTGGTGCGGGGCCGCCGCCGTCCTCGCCGCCACCGGGCCCCGGCAGTCCCTCGGCTGGGACACCCTCCTGGGTGCCGTCGCCCTCCAGACCCTCCTGGTCTGCGCCGGCCGCGGCACCGTCCACGCCCTGCGCCGCCGCTCGGCCCTGCGCCACCCCGTCTCCACCCTCGTCGTCGGCCCCGGGGACGGGGCGGGCGCCGTCGCCGCCGCGCTGCACGGACGCCCCGAGTACGGACTGCGGCCCGTCGGCATCGCCGACACCGCCGGCCCCGCCGACGGGGAACGCGGCCAGCTCCCCGTACTCGCCACCCACGAGGACGTCCGGCGCGCCGTCATCCAGAACTCCGTCCGGCACGCCGTGTTCACCCGGCCCCCCGAGGCCGACGAACGCACCGCCTCCCTGGTCCGGCTCTTCCACGACCACGGCTGCCGGCTCTGGCTCGCCGACCCCGCCGGGACCGCCAAGGTCACCGGCATGCGGGTCGCGCAGCCCGCCGACCAGCTGTGGGGGTACGCCGTGCAGCCGCTGCTGCCGCGCCCCGCCCGGACCGCCGAGCGCACCGTCAAGCGGGCCATCGACTCCCTGCTCGCCGCCCTCGCCCTCCTCGCCGCCGCCCCCGTCATGGGCGCCTGCGCACTGGCCGTACGGCTCTCCGACGGACCCGGGGTGATCTTCCGTCAGGAACGGGTCGGCCTCTACGGACGCCCCTTCACCCTGCTGAAGTTCCGCACCCTGCGCGCCGACGAGCACGAGTCCGCCACCCGCTGGACCGTCGCCGGCGACCGCCGGATGAGCCCCGTCGGCTCCTTCCTGCGCAAGTCCTCCCTCGACGAGCTGCCGCAGCTGTGGAACGTCGTACGGGGTGACATGAGCCTGGTCGGCCCTCGTCCCGAACGCCCCTTCTTCGTAGCCAAGTTCAGCAGCGTCCACCCCGGCTACGAGGCCCGCCACCGGATGCCCGTCGGCATCACCGGACTCGCCCAGATCAACGGACTGCGCGGGGACACCTCCATCGAGGACCGGGCCCGCTTCGACAACCACTACATCGACACCTGGTCGCTGTGGCAGGACCTGTGGATCCTCGCGCGGACCGCGGCCTCCTTCTTCCGCTTCCGGCTGGGAGGTAGCTGACCGATGAGCCTCGCCGCCGCCGGGCCCGCCCGGATCACCGACCTGGCCGGCCCGCTGCGCCGCCACTGGCCGCTGCTGCCGCTGGCCGCGACCGTCCTGTTCCTCCTCGCCCCGCTCCCCGCCGGGGACGCCACCGCCTCCGGGAAGGTCGGCCCCGCCGACGCCGCCTCCCTGCTGCTCGCCTTCGTCTGCGGCGTACAGGCGCTGCGGGGTCGGGTACGGAGGCTGACCCCGCTGGGCGTGCTCGTCCTCGGGGCCCCGGCCGTCGGGCTCGCCGTCTCCACCGTGACCGCCGGGGACCCGTACGCCGCCCTGCCCGGGTTCGTGCGCTACCTCCAGGTCTTCGTGCTCGTCCCGGCGGCCGTGGTGCTGCTAGTGCGCGACGCCCGCGAGTTCCGGATCGCCGCCGGGTGCTTCGTGGTGCTGGCCCTCGTACAGGGCGCCGTCGGCGTCGCGCAGTTCGCGACCCACACCGGCGCCTCCTACCAGGGCGAGGACATCAGGGCCGTGGGCACCTTCGGCCCCGGCGACGTCATGGGCATGGCCACCGTCGTCGCGTACGGGCTGATCGTGGCCACCGCCGCCGCCCTCGCCCCCGGCCTGCCTGCCCGGGTCCGCCGGATCGCCGGGGGCTGCGCGCTGGTCCTGGTCGTACCGCTGGTGCTGTCCTTCAGCCGGGGCGCCTGGATCGCCACCTTCGGGGCGGCGCTGCTGGTGATGGGCCTGGCCGGTGTCCGGCGGGCGCTGAAGGTGCTGGTCGCGCTGGCCGCGCTGGGCGTGGTGCTGGTCGGCGGGCTCGGCGTCGGCTCCGAGATGGTCGCGGAGCGGCTGGCCTCCATCACCCAGGTGTCCAGTGCGCCCGACCAGTCGGTCACCGACCGCTACACGATGTGGGCCGCCGCCGAGTCGATGTGGCGGGAGCGGCCGGTGGTGGGGGTGGGGCTCAAGGGCTTCCCCGCGCACCGGGACGGCCACTCCTCGCTGGGCCTGTCCTCCGGCAGCGACACCGCCGGCGCGGGCCAGGCGTTCATCAAGCAGCCGCTGCTGTCCCCGCACAACATGTACCTCCTCGTCCTCGGCGAGCAGGGCCTGACCGGACTGCTCGCCCTGGGGGGCGGCTGGGCCGCGCTCCTCGTCGCGGGCCTGCGCCGGTACGCCGACCGCTCCGCGCGGGGGATCAGGGACTGCGGGCTGGTCGCACTCGGGCTCTTCGTGTGGCAGCTGACCGACTTCCTGTACGCGGACATCGGAGGACCGTCCACCGTGCTCACCGGGGTGATCATCGGCCTGGCGGCCTGGTGGGCGCTGCCGTCGCCCGGGGCCGGTCCGGGCCGGGCCCTCCAGGGACCGGCCGCCCGGTGACCGACACGACTCCCTGGCGACGGCCCGCGGCCGCGGCGACCGAAGTCGCCGCGCCCGCGGGCCGTCCGCCGCACCCGACCCCACCCCCCGGCCCCACCGCCCCGACCGGTTCCGCCGGCTCGGCCGGTTCCGCCGGTCCGGCCGGTTCCGCCGGTCCGGCCGGTTCCGCCGGTCCGGCCGGCTCGGCCGGGTACCCGGGACCCGCCGGTTCCGCCGGGAGGTACCCGGGATCCGCCGGTCCGGCCGGTTCCGCCGGGTACCCGGGTCCCGCCGGTTTCCCGGGACCCGCAGGTCCGGCCGGTTTGCCGGGGGCTGTGGGGTCGGCCGGTTCGCCTGGGTCCGCGGGTCCTGCCGGTTCTCCCGGGGCCGCCGGTTCGCCCGGGGCCGTCAGGGCCACTGGTTCCGCCGGGCCCCCTGGATCCACCGGCTCCGGTTCCTCCGCGGGGGCCGCGCCCGGCACGGCCGGGGTCGAGGGGGCGCAGGAGCCCCGGCGCGCCCGTGAGGCCGACGCCGTGTCCGCGGGCCGACGGGCCGCCGTACGCGCCGCCGGACCGGGAGCACCCGGAACGGCGCCCGGGTACGCCCTCGCGGGGCACCGCCCCACCGCCGGCCCGGGAGCACCCGCCCGGGCCCCCGGACCGGCCGGCTCCGGCCCGGGCGGGCCGGGCGTGCGCCGCCGGGCCGCCGGCGGCCCGGGCGTCGGATCCGGCGGCTCCGCCGGCTCGGGCGGCTCCGGCAACGGCCCCGCCCCGCTCGGCCGGTTCCTCGCCAAAGCCGCCGCCGTCACCGCCGGACTGACCGCCGCCGGAGCCGTCTTCGGCCTGGTCCGCGACCAGACCATCGCGCACCTCTTCGGCGCGGGACACGACAGCGACGCCTTCCTGATCGCCTGGACCGTCCCCGAAATGGCCTCGACCCTGCTCATCGAGGACGCCATGGCCCTGCTGATGGTGCCCGCCTTCAGCCACGCCCTCGCCCGCCGCGCGGCCAGCCGGGCCGGCCTCACCCGCAAGGAGGCCCGCGCGGCCGACCCCGTACGGCTCCTCGTCGCCGCGACCCTGCCCCGGCTCGCCGTGTTCCTCGCCGCCGTCGCCTCCGTGCTGATCGTCGCCGCCCCGCTCGTCGTCGCCCTGCTCGCCCCCGGCCTGCCCGACCCCGAACTGGCCGTCCAGTGCACCCGGATGACCGCCCTCACCGTGCTCACCTTCGGCGTCGCCGGCTACTTCAGCGCCGCCCTGCGCGCCCACCGCTCCTTCGTCCCGCCCGCCGCGATCTACGTCTCGTACAACGTCGGGATCATCGGCACCATGGTCGCCCTCCACACCCTGTGGGGCGTGCGCGCCGCCGCCGCCGGAGTCGCCGTCGGCGGACTGCTGATGGTCCTCGTCCAGCTTCCCGCCTTCATCCGCAACGTCGGCTTCGGACCGGCCCGCGCCAAGGGAGCCCCGCGCAGCCAGCGCGACCGGGACCGGCCCACCCTCATCGCCTTCGGACTCATCGCCCCCGTCATCTTCTTCGCCGTCTTCCGCCAGTCCCAGGTCCTCGTCGAACGCTTCCTCGCCGCCTCCCTCCCCCCGGGCGCCATCTCGCACCTCAACTACGCGCAGAAGGTCGCGCAGATGCCGATGGTGCTCTCCCTGATGATCTGCACCGTCACCTTCCCCGTCGTCGCCCAGGCAATGGCCGGCGGGGAACGCGAGAAGGCCCGCCGCCGGGTGGAACAGGACCTCGCCCTCGCCTCCCTCGCCGTCCTCATGGGCAGCGCCCTCGTCATCGGCTACGCGCCGCAGATCATCCAGGTCCTCTTCGAACGCGGCGCCTTCACCCACCGCGACACCCTCGCCACCGCCGACGTCATGCGCGTCTACGGACTCGGACTCCTTGGCCACTGCCTCGTCGGAGCACTCTCCCGGCCCTTCTTCTCGACCGCCCGGCCCACCTGGTTCCCGGCGCTCGCGATGGGCGCCGGGCTGCTCGTCAACATCGTGGCCGGAACCCTCGCCGTCGGCTGGTGGGGCACCTACGGCATCGCCGCCGCCAACGCCGCCGGCATCTCCACCACCGCCGCCCTCCTCCTCACCGGACTCGGCTCCCGCATCATCGCCATCCAGGTCCGCCGCGTCGCCCTCAGCATCGGACGCCTCGCGGTCGCCGCCGTCGCCGCCGGCGCCACCGGCTGGCTCGCCGGCCCGATGATCCCCGACCCCATGCTCAGCGCCGCCCTCGGCTGCCTGCTGGTCCCGGCCATGTTCGGAGCCACCGGCACGGCCATGCGGGCCATCGAGGTCACCGCCCTGCCCGCCCAGATCGCCCAGCTCACCTCCCGGCTCACCCACCGCCTGACCCAGCTCACCCAGAGGTTCCGCAATGTCCGCTGACACCGACACGGCACCCCCCGTCGTCCGGGGCCCCGCCCGACGGTCCGCATCGCCGTGGGTCCTGATGTACCACTCGGTCGCCGAGTTCACCGACCCCGCCGAGGATCCGTACGGGATCACCGTCACCCCCGCCGCCCTGGAGACCCAGCTGCTGTGGCTGCGCGCCCGGAAACTGCGCGGGGTGTCCGTCGGCGAACTGCTGCGGGCCCGCGCCGCCGGAGCGGGACGCGGCCTCGTCGGACTCACCTTCGACGACGGCTACACCGACTTCCTCACCGCCGCCCTGCCCCTGCTGCGCCGCCACGACTGCACCGCCACCCTGTTCGTCCTGCCCGGACGGCTCGGCGCCGACAACGCGTGGGACCCGCTCGGGCCCCGCAAGTCCCTGCTCACCGCCGAACAGATCCGCGAAGCCGCCGCCGGCGGAACGGAGATCGGCTCGCACGGACTGCTCCACCAGGACCTCACCCAAGCCCCCGACGACGTCCTGCGCCAGGAACTGCGCGGCAGCCGCGACCGGCTGCGCGAACTCACCGGCAGCCTCCCCGGCGGCTTCTGCTACCCCTACGGACACCTCGACGCCCGCGTCGCCGGAGCCACCCGGGCCGCCGGATACGCGTACGCCTGCGCGATCACCCCCGGCCGGCTCACCGGCCCGCACGCCCTGCCCCGCACCCACGTCAGCCAGGCCGACGGCCGCGGCCGCATGCGGATCAAGCAGCTCCGCCACCGGTTGCGCGAACTGCGACGGGTGGTCCTGCCGTGAAGGCCCTCCACGTCATCACCGGACTCGGCGTCGGCGGCGCCGAACAGCAACTGAGGCTCCTGCTGCGCCACATGCCGATGCCCTGCGACGTGCTCACGCTCACCAACCCCGGCCAGGTCGCCGAAGGACTGCGCGCCGACGGTGTCCGGGTCGTCCACCTCGGCATGCGCGGCAACCGCGACCTGGGCGCCCTGCCGCGCCTGGCCCGCTTCATCCGGAACGGCCGCTACGACCTCGTCCACACCCACCTCTACCGGGCCTGCGTCTACGGGCGCCTCGCCGCCCGGCTCGCCGGAGTACGGGCCGTCGTCGCCACCGAACACTCCCTCGGCGAGGCGGAGATCGAAGGCCGCCCCCTGACCGGCGGGGTCCGGGCCCTCTACCTGGCCGGCGAACGGCTCGGCTCGGCCACCGTCGCCGTGTCGGACACCGTCGCGGCCCGCCTGGAGGGCTGGGGCGTGCCCGCGTCCCGGATCCACGTCGTCCCGAACGGCATCGAAGCCGCCCGCTTCCGCTTCGACGAAGGCACCCGCCGCGCCACCCGGGCCCGCACGGGCCTGCCCGAACGGGCCTTCGTGGTCGGCGGGGTCGGCAGGCTGGTACCGGGCAAGCGGTTCGACGTACTCGTCCGGGCCGTCGCCGCACTGCCCGGCGCCCACCTGCTCCTCGCCGGGGACGGGCCGGAGCGGGCCGCGCTGCGCACGCTCGCCGCCGAACTCGGCGCGCAGGGCCGCATCCACCTCCTGGGGGAGCGCGACCCCTTCGGCGACAGCCCCGACGGGCGCACGCCCGGGATCCCCGCCCTGCTCTGCGCCATGGACGTCTTCGTGTCCCCCTCCAAGGAGGAGGCCTTCGGGCTCGCCGTGGTCGAGGCCCTGGCCGCGGGCCTGCCCGTGCTCCACGTGACCTGCCCCGCCATCGACGACCTCCCCGCCGACCGGGCGCCCGGGGCGCGGCGGATCGGCCCCGGCACGGAGGAACTCGTCGCCGCCCTGCGCGGGCAGATGGAAGCGGGCGCCCGCCGACTCCCCGCACCCCCGGTGGTCCGCCGCTACGACATCACCCGCACCGCCGCCCAACTCCTCGATGTCTACGCGACCGCCTTCTCCACCCCGAACCCGGGCACGGCGACGGCTCCCGCTCCGGCACCCGGCCCGGGCCCCGATCCGGTCGCGGCTCAGGGCCCCGACCCCGGCACGGCTTCCGCCACGGGCCCCGGAGGCGGGGGGAGACCCCGGGCCGGGGCCGCGGAGGCGGCCGTGCCGGGAGCCGGATCCCGTACCACGGCGGACGCCCCCGCACCCGGCGGGGCCTGACCCCGCCCCCGCATCCCACCCCCGGCCGGGGGTGAACGAACTCCCCTCCACCCAGGAAGCGAGCACCGCACATGGCCGACACCGCCGACCAGAAGAAGCCCGACCACCGGTCGGAGCGCAAGCGCCGACTGCTGCCACCGCCCGCCTGGTGGCCCCTGCCCGCCTGCGCCCTGCTCGGCCTCGCCGCGGGCGGGGCGTACGGGGTCCTCAAGGCCCCCGAGTACGCCGCCACCGGCTACGTCGTCGCCGTCCCCAACGAGACCACCGAGCCCGCCACCGCCCTCGGCTTCGCCCAGGCCTACGGACGGATCGCCACCAGCAGTTCCACCCTCGCCTACGCCCAGCCCCGCGCCGGGATCGACGCCCGCCGCCTGCGCACCCAGGTCCGTACCGAGACCTCCCCCGACTCCCCGATGATCGCCATCACCGGGACGTCGAAGAGCCCCTCCGAGGCCGCCGACATCGCCAACGCCGTCGCCGACGCGCTCACCCTGACCAGCAACCAGGCCGCCAAGAACACCGGCGTACAGCTGCTCCTGTTCAACCAGGCCGTCGCGCCGAGCGAGCCCGCCTCCCCCTCGGCCCCCGTCAGCGGCGCCGTCGGGCTGTGCGCGGGCGGACTGCTGGGCGGGCTGTGGCTGCTGGCCCGGCCCGGCCGCCGCAGGCAGGAGGCGGACGACGCGCTCCCGGTCGTGGAGGAGTACGCCTCGCTGCCCGCCCAGGGCGAGCACTCCGAGACCAAGGAGAAGGAGTCCGTGCGATGACGCGGGGCTCCACCGGGGCCCTGACGGTGACGATGTGCCGCGACCCCCGGCAGTTCGCCGCGCTGGAGGAGCCGTGGAACCGGCTCGTCCGAGGCTGTCGCACCGCCACCCCCTTCCAGAGCCACGCCTGGCTCCACTCGTGGTGGCTCTCGTACGGAAAGGACGGCCGGCTCCGGGTCCTGCTCGTGCGGCGGGGCGGGGAACTGGTCGGCGCGGCCGCGCTGATGCTCGTACACCGGCCGCTGCCGCGGCTGGTGCCGCTCGGCGGGCCCATCACCGACTACTTCGACGTGCTCGTGGCCGACGGGTGCGCCGAACAGGCCGTGCCCGCCCTGGCCCACGGGCTGCACCGGGCCGCCCGCAGCGCGGTCGTGGACCTGCGCGAGGTACGGCCGGGGGCGGCGGCCGAGGCGCTGTACGAGGCGTGGCCGGGGGTGTCCAGCAAGCTGGCGGACTCCACCTGCATGGAGCTGCCCGCGCTGCCCTTCGACGAGCTCGTCAAACGGATGCCGGCCTCCGGCGCCCAGCGGGTGCGGGCCAAGCTGCGCAAGACCGACGCGGCCGGGATCGAGGAACACGAGGTCACCGAGGACGAGGTGCCGGGGGCCGTACGGACCCTGCTGCGGCTCCACGAGAAGCAGTGGCGCGGCCGGGGGGTCACCCCCGAACACCTGCGGCCCCGGTTCGCCGAGCACCTGACCCGGGCCACCCGGCGGATGGTGCGGGCGGGGGAGGGGCGGCTGACGGAGTTCCGGCTGGACGGCGCGGTGGTGGCGGCCAACGTCACGCTGCTGTCGGCCGGGCTGAGCGGCGGCTACCTGTACGGCGCCGATCCGGAGCTGAGGGACCGCAAGGTCGACGTCGCGACGCTGCTGCTGCGCTACGAGGCGGGCCGGGCCCTGGCCGAGGGCCGGCCGGTGGTGAGCTTCCTGCGCGGCAACGAGCCGTACAAGAACCACTGGCGGCCCGAGACGGTCGTCAACCAGCGCCTCCTGCTGGCCACGCACGCGCTCGCGCCCCTGCTGCGGCTGCACGAGTCGCAGGTCACGGGGCGCGAGCGGGCGGTGGACGCGCTGCGCGAGGCGCTGCCGGCCGCCCGGGACTGGCGGGCGCGGCTGAACGAACTGCGGGTGCGATGACCCGTCTAGAAGGGCCAGAAGCCGGAGTCCTTGCCCCAGTCGAGCCTGATGCAGACCGCCTGCTTGCCGACCAGCTTGGACAGCCACTCGCCGAAGTTGAGCGGGACGCACCACTGCGTGCTGTTGGTGTCCGGCCGGGGAGCGGGCGGCTTCGGCGCCGGGCTGGGCACGGGTACGGGGGCGGGGACGAGCGGGCTCGGCGACGCGGGCACCGTGACCTCGGGCGTCGGCGCGGGCGTCGGCGCGGGCGGGAACACCGGCGGGACGGACACCTCGGGCTCGGGCTTGGGCTCGGGGGTCGGCGTCGGGGTCGGGGTCGGGGTCGGGGCCGGGCTCGGGACGACCGGGGGGTCGGACGCCTCCGGGGTGGGGGCCGGCGTCGGGACCTGTGGCGTCGGGACCTGTGGCGTGGGGATCTGGGGCGTCGGGACCTGCGGGGTCGGGACCTGCGGGGTCGGGACGACCGGGGTGGGGACCACCGGGGTGGGGACCACCGGTGTCGGGACGACCGGCGTCGGGATCACGGGCGTCGGGACCACCGGGGGCGTGGGCTCGACCGGCACCCGCGGGGTCAGCGCCTCGCGGAAGACCCTCGACGACTCGGGGTTCTGCTTGCACTGCCACACGCCGTGCGGGCAGTAGTCGGTGATGGTGTGGTAGAGCGGCTTGTGCTGCTCGATCCACTTCAGCATCCGCCGCACGTACTCCGGGTTGTCCCCGTTGCGGAACAGCCCCCACTCCGGGTACGAGATCTCCTTGCCGTGTGCCTTCGCGAAGTCGACGTGCGCCTGGAGCCCGTACGGCTGCGTGATCTGGTCGTCGAAGGTCCGGCCGGGCGCCTGGTCGTACGAATCCATGCCGATGACGTCGACCACGTCGTCGCCCGGGTAGCACTTGGTCCAGCCGATCGCGTCCGTCCCCCGGTTGGGGGCGAAATCGAACTTGAACCGCTGGCCGGGGACGGCGCGCATCGCGTTGACGACGCGCTTCCAGTACACCTTCCAGTTCTCCGGGTCGGGCCCGCAGCGCTGGGTGTAGGTGGTGCCGTTCATCTCCCAGCCGAGCACCACGACCGTGTCCGGCACCCCCAGCGCCACCAGCCGTTCGGCCAGCTTCGTGAAGTGCCGGTCGTACTGGCCCTCCGCGCCGGCCCGGATCAGCTGGGCCACCTGCCAGTCCGGCACCCGGCCCTCGTTGCGGGCCTGCATGGGCACGTTCAGCACGAACATCCGGTCGTCCTCGGCCCGCCGCCACCGGGCCCAGTCCGCCAGGAAGGGCACGTTGCCCTCGATGCCCGCCCACTGGTCACCGGGCAGATACGTGTGCCCGACCCGGATCTCCTTGCCGCCCAGCCAGCGCGACAGGTACGGGATCCGGGCGACGCCGGGCGGCCCGTAGTCGAGGTAGGCGCCCATGGCGATGTCGGAGCCCGCGGGCTCTTCCTCCGGTGCCGCGAGGGCGGCCCCGGTGGCGAGCAGCCCGGCCGTGACCGTACCGATGCAGGTGCTCGCCAGTCGGCGGCGTGGTCTGGGCATGGCGTCTCCCGAGCTTTCCTGAACCGGTGTGCTTGCCACAGACGTTAGACATCACATCTGACGAATGGCCTGTCCGATGGCCCGCGCGTAGGCCATTCGCAGCTGCGCATCCTCCCCGCTTGGTCCGACTAGGTGAAAGACACCGTTTCCATGCACGCGTTCGCCAACCATGTGCCCGCTGTTCTGCTCAGACTCGATCGGAATCCGTTCCACCACGGAACCCTCGGCGCCGTCAGATCCCTTGGGCGCAAGGGCGTGGAGGTCCATGCCGTCGTCGAATCCGGGGGAGGTCCCATGGGGCGTTCGCGGTACCTGCGCGCCACCCACCCCGGTCCCGACGGGGGGCTCGACCCCGAGGCGCCCGAGGCGCTGCTGGAGTGCCTGACCGCGGTGTCCGAGCGGATCGGGCGGCCGGCGGTGCTCGTCGCCATGGACGACCTGAGCGCCATCGCGGTCTCCCGGGTCGCCCCGATGCTGACGGACCGTTTCCGGATCCCCCATCAGCCCGACAACCTGCCCGCACGCGTCGCCGACAAGGCGGAGCTGTCGCGGCTCTGCGCCCGCTGGGACGTCCCGCACCCGGAGACGGTGATCCCGGCGAGCGGGGCCGAGGCGGCCGAGGCCGCCTGGCGGCTCGGCCTGCCGGTGGTGGCCAAGTGGAGCCGGCCGTGGCTGCTGCCCGCCGCCGCCGGACTGCGCAGCACCACCTTGGTGCACGGCGTCGCGGAGGTGCGGCGGCTGTACGAACGCTCCGCGGAGGCCGGGAGCCGCCTGCTGCTCCAGCGGTTCCTGCCCGCCGGCCCCGACACCGACTGGTTCTTCCACGGGGCCTTCGCCCGGGGCGGGCGCCCGCTGCTCGCCGGGTCGGGCCGCAAGGAGCTGTCCTGGCCGGTGCGGACGGGGCTCACGGCGGTCGGGCGGTGGCTGCCGGACCCGGCCGTGGAGGAGTCGGGGCTGCGGCTCGCCGAACGGCTCGGCTACCAGGGGATCCTGGACCTCGACTTCCGGTGCGACGAGCGGGGCACCTTCCGGCTGGTGGACTTCAACCCGCGGCCCGGGGCGCAGTTCCGGCTGTTCACGGACGACCGCGGGCTGGACGTGGTCCAGGCGATGTACCTGGATCTGACGGGGCAACGGGTGCCGGAGCCGGTGGGCGGGCCCGGCCGGGTGTTCGTCGCCGAGAACTACGCGCTGCTCGCGGCGGTACGCGGCCGCCGCCTGCCCACGGCGACGGCCGCACGCTCCGTCGACACCGCTGCCGGGGCCGCTGGCGGGCTCGCTGCCGGGCCCGGGGCCGGGCGGGACGCGGTGCCCGGGGGTGCCGGGGCCGCCCGGGTGCCCGGTCCCGTACCGCCCCGCGAGGAACGGCGTGCGGCGGAGGCGGGTCCCGTCCTGCCCGCCGGGCGGCGCCCGGAGCCGGGCCCGCCGCCCGCCGCCGGTCCGGCCGACGGGGCCCGGGGCCCCCTCGCCGGGCGGCGCCCCGGGCCGGTGCGGGCGGCACCCTCGCGGGAGCGGCGGGGCCGCGTGGAGGCGGCCTGGTTCGCCCCCGACGACCTCGGGCCGTTCCTGGCGATGCTCGGGGCCTTCCTGGGCCGCGGCCTCGGCAAGGGGGCCCGAGCTCTGCGCGGCGTACCCGAACAGGGGCGCCGGGGGGCCCGCGCCGTGCGGGCCCCCCGGCAGCGCGGGGGCGAACGGCCCGGGCCCCCGGCCCGCCGGACCCCACCGGAGGCCCCGGCGGAGCCGGACGAACTGGTCACCCGGTAACCGAGGAGCTGGAGGAACGGCCGTGAGGCGGATGGACGATCTCGTGGTGATCGGCGCGGGCCCGTACGGGCTGTCGATCGCCGCGCACGCGGCTGCGGCCGGGCTCGGGGTGCGCGTGGTGGGACGGCCCATGGCCTCCTGGCGGGACCACATGCCCGAGGGCATGTACCTCAAGTCGGAGCCCTGGTCCTCCAACCTCTCCGCGCCCGGCGGCCGTCACACCCTCGCCGAGTACTGCGCCACCCGCGGGCTCGCGGCGGAACACGGCAGCCCGCTGCCCATCGCCACCTTCAGCGCGTACGGGCTCTGGTTCGCCCGCCACGCCGGGCTGCCCGAGGTGGAGGAGGACACCGTCACCGAGGTCGCCCCGCACGGCGACGGCTTCCTCGTCCGCACCGCCGGCGGCCCGCCCCGCCCGGCCCGCACCGTGGCCGTGGCGGTCGGGGTGATGCCCTTCACCCGGTACCCGGACGCCCTGCGCGACCTGCCCCCCGGCCACTGCTCGCACAGCACCGGCCACAGCGACCTGACCCGCTTCGCCGGGCGGGAGGTGGCCGTCCTCGGCGCCGGGCAGGCCGCCCTGGAGACCGCCGCGCTCCTCGCGGAGGCCGGCGCCCGGCCCTGCCTGGTGGCCCGGCGGTCCCGGCTGAACTGGAACACCGTCCCGCAGCCCCTGGACCGGCCCCTGCTCCGCGCCCTGCGCGACCCCCACAGCGGCCTCGGCACCGGCTGGCGCAGCTGGGTGTGGTCGGAGCTGCCCTGGGCGGTACGGCGGCTGCCCGCCCCGACCCGGGAGCGGATCGCCGCCACCGCTCTGGGGCCCGCCGGGGCCTGGTGGCTGCGGGACCGCTTCGAACGGCGGGTGCCGACGCTGCTGGGACACCGGCTCCACCGGGCGGTGCCCGTGGCCGGCGGCCGGACCCGGCTCGGGCTGACCACGGCGGCCGGGGAGTCCGTCGTACTCGACACCGCGCACGTCATCGCCGCCACCGGCTTCGCCCCCGACCTGGCCCGGCTGGAACTCCTCGACGCGGGACTGCGCGCGGCCCTGGCGACCGTGGGCGACGGCGGCACCCCCGAGCTGAGCCCCGGGTTCGAGTCCTCCTGGCCCGGACTGTTCTTCGCGGGGCTGCTGACCGCTCCCTCGTTCGGACCTTCCATGCGATTCGTACACGGCGCGGGCTTCACGGCGGGGAGACTGGTGAAGGGAGTCCTGGGCCGCCTCGGCGCCCGGGGCCCGCTCACCGGCACCACCGACGGCGCCGGCCCGCACCGGGCCGCCGCCGCGCATCCGAAAACGTATCTACGCTGAGATCCACCGGAGAGGGGTCCCGCGATGGGCGCGGAGCGAGCACAGGGCGGCCGTGGCTGGGTGCGCATCCCCGCCAGCCGCGGGGAACACCCCCCGGCCACGGCCGCCCCCGGCACACCGTACGGCCGGCGGGGGTCCGCCGGCGGCCGGCCACCGGGCCCCTCCGGCCCCGGTCCCTCGGGGAGCTTCGCCCCCGCCGATCAGGCCGCCATCTACCTCGCCCTCCTCAAGCGCTGGCGGGAGGCCGGACGCACCCTCCCGGGGCATCCTGACGAGGAGTGGGAGCGGCTCATCTCCCAGCCGTGCTGGCCAGGCCGTTAGGTGGTGTGACTCGTGGCAGCGGCGGAGCGTGACAGACCCGGGCGGGGCGGCGCCCCCGGCCCGCTGACCGGGCCCGGGGAACGGCTCGCCCTCAACGGCATGGGCAGCTTCGAATGGGAACTCGACGCCGGAACCGTCGCCATCGACGAGGCCGGCCTGGCCGTCTTCGACCTGGAGCCGCACGAGTTCGACCACACCCCCGAGGGCCTCGGGCTGCGGATCCCCGCCGACGACTCGGCGCGGCTCCAGGACACCGTCGTCGGCGTCCTGGACGGCGGCGGCGAGACCTACGGCTCGTACTTCACGGTCCGCCGCCGCGACGGCCGCGACCAGTGGACCCACATCCAGGGCCGGGTGCTGCGCGACCCCGACGGGCAGCCGCTGCGCATCGTCGCGATCGTGCGCGACGCCACCGCCGAGCTCGCCCACGCCACCGTGCTGCGCAAGCTGGAGAACGCCCGCATCCAGCAGGCCGCCATCGTGCAGCGCACCACCGACGCCCTCTCGCGCGCCGTCACCGTCGACGACGTCACGGCCGCCCTGACCGGCGCGGGCGCCCTGGAACGGCTCGGCGCCGACGGGCTCGCGCTGGGCCTCGTCGAGAACGGCACCATCAAGATCATCGCGCTGAGCGGGGAGTCCCTGGAGATCCTCAGCGAACGCAGGTTCACCCGTCTGGACGGATCACTGCCGCTGTCACAGGCCGTGCTCACCAGGCAGGCACGTTTCGTCACCTCGCTCACCGACCTGGCCGCCGAGTTCCCGCTGCTCGCCGACTACCTCAACCGGATCCGCTACGACGCCGCCGCCTACCTCCCGCTGATCGCCCAGGCCAAGGCCATCGGCGGACTCGTGCTCTTCTACCGGCGGCGCAGCGAGTTCAGCCCGGAGGAACAGAACCTCTGCCTCGGCCTCGCCGGCATCGTCGCCCAGTCCCTGCAGCGGGCCCTGCTCTTCGACCAGGAACGCGAGTTCGCCACCGGCCTCCAGGCCGCCATGCTGCCCCGCCGGATCCCCGACATCACCGGCGGCGAGATCGCCGTGCGCTACCACTCGGCCTGGAGCGGACGCGAGGTCGGCGGCGACTGGTACGACGTGATCTCCCTGCCCCGCGACCGGGTCGGCATCGTCGTCGGCGACGTCCAGGGCCACGACACCCACGCCGCCGCCATCATGGGCCAGCTGCGCATCGCCCTGCGCGCCTACGCCGGCGAAGGGCACTCGCCCTCCACCGTCCTGGCCCGCGCCTCCCGCTTCCTCGCCGAACTCGACACCGAACGCTTCGCCACCTGCATGTACGCGCAGGTGGACCTGGAAACCGGAGGCGTACGGGCGGCCCGCGCCGGCCACCTCGGCCCGCTCATCCGGCACACCGACGGCCGCACCGGCTGGCCCAACGTACGCGGCGGCCTGCCACTGGGACTGGCCACCGCCTTCGAACAGGAGGAGTTCCCCGAGACCCGCCTGGACCTGGTGCCCGGCGAGACCCTCGTCCTGTGCACCGACGGACTCGTCGAGGAACCCGGCACCGCCATCACCCAGGGCATGGAAGCCCTCGCCCACGCCGTGCGCAGCGGCCCCCAGGACCCCGGAGCCCTCGCCGACCACCTCTCCGACCGGCTCTGGGAACGCTGGGGCTCCGGCGACGACGTCGCCCTGCTCGTGCTGCGCCGCGCCCCCGACCCCGGCACCCACCGGGCCCCGCGCATCCACCAGTACGTCCACCAGGCCGACCCGGAGGGGCTCTCCGAGGCCCGCTACGCCCTGCGGCAGGCCCTGCGCGACTGGGGCATGGCCGAGCTGGCCGACGACGTCGAGCTGGCGGCGGGGGAGCTGCTGGTCAACGCCCTCCTGCACACCGACGGCGGGGCCGTGCTGACCATGGAGGTGCTGCCCGAACCCGTGCGGCGGATCCGGCTGTGGGTCAAGGACCGCTCCAGCGTCTGGCCGCGCCGGCGCACCCCGGGCGAGGCCGCCACCACGGGGCGCGGGCTGCTGCTGGTCGACGCCCTGGCCACGCACTGGGGCGTGGAGTCCCGGGGCGACGGGAAGGCCGTCTGGTGCGAGTTCGACGCCCGCCGCGCCCCGCGCGGCACCGCGTGAGCGGAGGGCCGCTCCGGGTTGTGGGGTACCGGGTGCGGGGTGATGATGCGCCCATGGAACGGAAGGTTTTGTCTCGGGCCGTGCCGTGCGCCGCCTGAGCAGGGGCGCCGTCACGGGCCTCCTGGCGGTGCTGCTGCTCGTGGCCGGGGTGCCGAAGGTCGTGGACTGGACGACGGGACGGCCCCACGCGGACCCCGGGTGCCAGACGGTCGCGTTCATGTCGATGACGGGCGTCGCGCCCGAATGCCACTGACCCGCCACCGCCGTCACACCACTGCCCTCATGCCCCTCAGCGGGGGCGCCGCCCGGCCGCCCGGCCGCCCGGCGACCGGCCGGACAGCCGACGCGCGCGCGGGCCTCAGCGCTGCTCGTGGATCTCGATGTCCCGGCTGTCCGCGGCGACCGTGTCGACCGCCCTCGGCATCAGGCCGTGCAGGTGCACCTCCTGGAGCTCCACCGTCGCCACCGCACGGCCCGGGTGCAGGCCCGCGCCGTACTGCGGCGCCCGTACCTTCCACTCGTGCGCCGCGCCGTCGCAGACGGCACCGGTCCCGATGCTGAGCCTGCCCGAGTCCTTCTGGGCGACGGTCACCCTGATCTGCGTCGCCCCGCCGGGGGACGCGGTCTCGCACCGGTAGGCCCCGTGAAGGGTGATCGCACCGTCCCGGGCGATCTCCGCGTCCGCGCCGACGACGACGGCCTGCTGATAGACGGTGGCGGCGGCGGGCGCGGCGAACAAAGCGGTGGCGGCCAGTGCGGAGAAGGCGGAGAAGGCCATTCGGCGGGCAGGCGTACGCATTCTTCCTCCAGGGGGGAGTGGATGACGGGAATCCGCCGGAACGCATTGTGCTGGCAGTCGGCGGGCAAACGCGCACCGCATACCCGTGTCGGTGTGTGCAATTGCCCGCTCGGGCGCGTGAGACTGGCCGAAATACATCTCCGCACCGAAGATCCCCGAAGGGGTCCCCGTATGCGCCAGCCCGCTTCCGTCCTCGCCGCCGCCACCCTCCTGCCCGTCCTGCTGCTCGGCGCCACCGCCTGCCAGAGCGCCCCCGAGGGCGCCGCGCTCGCCCCCGCCGCCGCACCCGCCGTCCCGGTCGACGACGGGGCGCCCGGCACCGACGAGGAGCCCGGCGCGCCGGCCCGCGGCGCCGAGGGGGCCGCCGCGAAGGACGCCCATGTGGGTGACTCCGTACGGGTGCAGGGCAAGGAGGTGGGGCGACACCTCCAGGCCGTGCTCGCCGCCTACGTGGACCCCGCGCTCAGCGTGGAGCCGAACTACGGGCCCCCCGCCGGGAAGCGCTGGGCCGCCGCCTCCATGTCGTTCGTCAACGTCGGCGGAGCCTCGTACGGGCCCCTCGGGCGCATGTGGGCGTACGACAGCGCGGGAAAGCGCTACCCCATCGTGCGCACCGGTGAACTGACCACCGGCAAACCACTCGTCTTCGATTCCCTCGCGGTCGGTGAGCGGGCCGAGGGATGGGTGGTGTTCGAAATTCCGGAAAACACGCGCATTGTGCGGCTGCAGTATGAGGACGCGAACATGCGGGCGAATTCCGGAGGGGGTTTCTGGTCGGTCTAGCCCGCCCGGGTGAAAGGCCGTGAAAGGGCCGGGTTCCAGAGCACTAAGGTGCGGCGCATGACTTCAACGCAAGCCGAAATCGACCGGTCCCAGCTCGGCACCCTTTCCGTGCTCGCCTGGATCGGTGACCCCTCCGAAGGGCACGACATCCCGTACCTCCTCGCCTACACCCTCGGCGACGGCCCGCAGGGCCGGGAGGCGGGCGAGAGGGCCGCGCGCGGATTGCTGGAGGAGATCGGCCTGCCCATCGGCGACGTGGTCATGGACGGCACCCGCAGTCCGCGCACCTTCGCCGTGCAGATCCTCCTCGCGGGCAACCAGGTCGCCCTGACCCTGCCCGGCCTGAACGCGACCTGCACCGCCCCCGACGAGTGGGTCGCCGCGGCCGTCGAGAGCGGCCAGGCGTACTTCCTGTTCGCCACGCGCGCCTGGCCCGAGGCCGTCCCCGGCAAGCCGGTCACCCCCGAGCTCCTGCAGGCCTTCGCCGGCGACGAGGAAGTGCTGACCAGCAGCGCCCACTGCGTCCTGACGGTGCAGAGCCTCCAGCAGTAGACGGGGCCGCGCTCCGGCCGCCGGGCTCCCAGCCCGCCCGGTGGCCGGTCCCCCCCCCGCCTGCCGTCACACTTCGGCGTGGGGGCAGTCGAAGGCGAAGCGCAGCGAGCGCACCCGGTTGTCGAAGCTGGACCCCGCCAGATCGGGCAGCCCCACCGCCCGCAGCCCCACCGGACGGGTCAGCAGCTCGCGGAAGAGCGCCTTCATCTCCACCCGGGCCAGGTGCGCGCCCAGGCAGAAGTGCGGACCGCCACCCCCGAACCCCAGATGAGGGTTGGGCGAGCGGGTGATGTCGAAGGCGTCCGGATCGGGGAAGACCGCCTCGTCACGGTTGGCGGAGGCGTAGTACAGCACCACCTTGTCGCCGGGCCGGAACACGTGCCCGCCCAGAGCGTGTTCGGCCACCACCGTCCGGCGGAACTGGATGATCGGCGTCGAATGCCGGATCATCTCGTCCACCGCGCCGTCCGCGTACTTCTCGAAGTCCGACAGCAACAGGTCCCGCTGCTCCGGGAAGTCCGTCAGCAGCGTCAGCCCGTGCGTGATGGCGTTACGCGTCGTCTCCACCCCGGCCACCATCAGCAGACTGAAGAACGCGCCCAGCTGACGGGCCCCGAGCGCCTGGCCGTCGACGTTCGCGCAGACCAGCGCCGAGATCAGATCGTCGGTGGGGTGCCTGCGCCGCTCCCGCCCGATCCCCGCGACCATCCGCTGCATCCGCGCCAGCGCCCGCAGCCCCCGCCCCGGCATCCGCAGCCGCGACGCCAGACCCCGCTCCACCCCGATGTGCTCCGACGCGTGGTTGACCCGGTCCGCGATCTCCGCCCGGTAGCGCTCCGGGATGCCCATCATGTTGCAGATGACCTCCAGCGGCAGCCGGGAGGCCACCGCCGAGACGAACTCGTCCGGCCGCCCCTCCAGCACGTCGTCCACGATCCGCGCCGCGACCGCGTGGATGTCCTCCTCGGCGGCCGCCAGCAGGCGGGGCGTGAAGGCCCGCTGCACGATCTTGCGCAGCTGCGCGTGGTCCGGACCGTCCAGGTTGACCATCGAGTCCCCGAACAGCGCCCGCACCCACCGGGCCGGCTCCGGCGTGGTGACCCCGGGCGCGCTGGCGAACACCTTGGGCAGCCGGCTCGCCTCCTGCACGTCCGCGTGCCGGACCAGCGCCCAGTGGCCAGCCCCTTCCGGGACGAACACCGGGGACGGCAGCGCGCGCAGGCGCGCGAAGGCGGCCAGGCGCCGGTCCGGCGGAAGCTGCCAGAAACCCGGCTCGGCCAGTTCCGCTCCGGGACCGGTCGCGGTGCCCTGCCGTTGCGGGGGGAGTGTCATGGGACCGTCTCTTCCTGTCGCCGTGGTGCGTGATGTGTCTGGCGTGCCGTACGTGGTGCGCCGTGCTGCAGAACGGATCCACGGCCACGGGAGTGACGGCCCCACGGCCGGCGCCTGGCCGCGGGCCCCGGAGCTCAGACGGCGACGGCCGCCCGCGACCCGCCCCGCACCGAGAGGGTCTGGCCCACCGCCACGGTCGCCGTCGCGACCAGGCCCGCGTAGAACACGGCGTAGGCACCCGTCCACGTGCACGCCAGGATCGCCACGGCCGCCCCCGGCAGCACCAGCTGCTGGGCCGGACCCCGCTTGAAGTGCCGGGAGTGCAGCAGCCACACCATCATCAGGAACAACGCCGTCGGGACGGTGACGGCGGCGTTCGCGGCCACCTGCGAAATGTGGGCCTTGCCCACCGCGTGCTCCACCGCGACCTCGATCCCCGCACCGATCGCCGCCCCCGAGGCGAAGATCAGCAGATGGCCGTACCCCCACGGGATCGCCTCCCGGTTGGACGTCAGCCGCTCGTGCATCGGCACCGCGAAGTAGATCCACCACGCGGCGAACACGATCAACAGCCCGCCCGCGGCGATCGGCAGCAGCTCGCCGAGGGCCTCGTGCTCGTCGATCGCCGACTTCACGGCCACCGTGCTCGCGGCGATCGTCTCGCCGAGCACGATGATGGTGAACAGCCCGTACCGCTCCGCGATGTGGTGCGCGTGCCACGGCGTCTGGTGCCCCCGCTCGGCCAGCACCGGAACCAACAGCTCCGCCGCCACCAGCACCAGGAACAGCCACCGCTTCGATTCGTTCGGGGCGAACAGCAGCGCCACCCAGCCCGCCTGGCAGAGCACCAGCCCCGCCGCGTACTTCAACGCCGCCGTACGGGCCGCACCGCTCTCCCCGGACGCCGCCCGCAGCCACTGCGCCGTCAACGCCACCCGCATGATCAGGTAGCCGATGACGGCCACCGTCCAGTCGTTGTCGTTGAAGGCCCGGCTCACCCCCGCCGCGTAGACCAGCACACCGGCGATCTGCACGAGCGTCGCGATCCGGTACGGCACGTCGTCACAGTCGTAGGCCGACGCGAACCACGTGAAGTTCATCCAAGCCCACCACACCCCGAAGAAGACGAAGAAGTACCCGATCACCCCGCTCCCCGGATGGCCCTCCGCCAGCGAGTGCACCAGACACTGGCCGGCCTGGGCGATCGCGACGACGAAACAGAGATCGAAGAACAGCTCCAGCGGGGTCGCCGCCCGGTGGTCCTCGTCGCGGCTGCGCGCGGTCATCGGTACGTACGTCATACCGCCCAGCACAGCAGTGCCCGGCCGCCTGACCGCCGAGGCGCGCGGCCCGCACCCCACGGGTACCCCGGGCGGACTCGTAACGACCCACCCCCAGCCGGGCCCTCCACAGCCCCCCGGCCAACGCCCCCGACACCGTCCGTACCCCCGCCGCACCACCGAAACGCCCCGCACCCACCGGGCACGCCACCACCGCGACCCGGCGCCGCCATGGGGCGTCAGGACACTTCCCGAGGTTCAGGACCACGTCATGGGTTCCGCCACGCAGCAAGCGCCAGAGGCGCTCGCCGATCCGGCGCGGTACCGTCCGGGCCGCACCATCACCGACTGGACGCCGCAGGACCCGGCCTTCTGGCGCACCACCGGCAAGAAGGTCGCCACCCGCAATCCGTGGATCGCGGTCCCGGCCCTGCTGGTGGCCTTCGTCATCGGCTTCCACGCGACCTGTCTCGCCGTGTGCTGGTGGTTCTGCGCCCGCAAGGGCGCCGAGGCCCCCAGCCGGACCGGGCGGGCGGTGGGGGTCGCCGTACCCTGGACGCATGAGCACCTCCGCCGCCCCCGACCCGCTGCCCGAGTCCGCCGAGACGCCTGCCGCGACGCCTTCTCCGGCCCCGGCCCCGGCACCGGCGCCGTCGGCACCGGCTCCCAGGCCGCGCCCCCGGCTGATCTTCGACGACCCGCTGGACCAGCAGTCGTCGGACGACACCGACCGGGGCTGGGGCGAGCGGCCGCCCGCCGGCGGAAGCGCGGCCGACCTGGCCCGCTTCCTCGACGAGAAGCCCCCGCACCACATCTGATCCGCCCGAGCGGTCAGAAGGCGTCCCGCGCCCCCGGAGCCTGGCCGTTGCCGCCGTTCGAGCCCCGCTGCGCCACCAGGGCGTCGCGGATCTCCTTGAGGACCTCCAGCTCGGTGATCTCCATGGTCTCCTTCACCCCCTCCTTGGCCTTGCGGCGCGCCTCCTGCCTGGCCAGGTACTTCGCCATCGGCAGGACCATCAGGAAGTAGACGACCGCCGCGGTGATCAGGAAGGTCAGTGCGGCGTTGAGGACCGATCCCCACAGGATGTTGACGCCGATCGGATCGCCCTTCGCGTCGACGCCACAGAAGCCCTTCAGGCACGAGGTGTAGACATCCAGGCTTTTGGTGCCGATGGCGCCCACGAGCGGGCTGATGATGCCCTTCACGATCGAGTTCACGATGTTCGTGAACGCGGCGCCGATGACCACGGCCACCGCCAGGTCCACCACGTTGCCGCGCATCAGGAAGGCCTTGAAGCCCGCCAGCACGCTCTCCTTCTTCTTCTCGCCCACCGCTGTGCCTTTCTCTGGAACCGCTGAATGCGGAGTCAACTGTTCCGAAAGTTACGGCAGTCCGAGTCCACAGTGTCCAATCGAGCCACACATCAAGGCGACTTGACTGGGCGTGCGTGCGAATCAGCACAACGTCACCGCCAGCCGCGCCACCGCGCCCGCGCCCACCAGGGCCCGCGCGGTGTCCCGGGGGACGGACAGCACCACCAGCGCGCCACCGTCCCCGACGCCCTTCTCCGGCTCGGGCACCTCGGCGACCCGGGCTCCGGCCGCCACCACACGGGGCGGGCCGGTCCGCTCCGCCGCGACCACGTCCACCCGGTCCCCGGGGCGCAGCAGCCGCACCGTCGCCGCGTCCGCGATGCGCACGGGTGCCGACACCAGCCGCACCACCGCCGCCGGCGGCTTCGCCACGGGCGGGGCCGCGCCCCGGGAGGCGCGGGCCTGCGCCCCGCCCACCGCCAGGGCCGCCGCCACGACGGCCAGCCCGGCCGCGGTGGCCCGCCTGCGTCGGCGCACCGCGCGCCGCAGCCGGCCCCCGGCCCGGCCCACGCGGAGCGGGGGGAAGGGGGGAACGGGGCGCGCGGGGGGACACGTAGAAGACGAGGGGGAGGGGGAGGAGGGCGAGCAGGGGGGACGGGCAGGGGTCCTGGACATGGTGAGCACCGCCGAGCCGATCGGGATCCGGTGTCCGGGTCCATCGCCCGGACCCCCTCACGATCCGCCGTTCCGCCCGACCCGGCACCGGCCTGTGGACGGTCCCCAGGTTGTGGACAACCCCGTCACCCTCACGGGTGGGCCCGGAGGCCACCCCACCCGATGCCCGGGCCGCGGCTTCCTCCACGCGATCATCGACGCATGAGCCAGTACTACAACATGGGTGACGAGGTCCTCTGGAACCCGGCGACAGGAGTCTCCCGGCTCTTCCTCGCGCAGGTGGCCGCCTTCGAGCGGGAACTGGGGATCCCCTCCGGGATCGGGCACATGGAGGCCGACGACAGCGAGGTCGACCCCGTGGGGCTCGCCCGGTTCGCCGAGGAGCTCGTGAGCCGGTACCTGCGCGGCAGCCATCCCGTCGCCGCCGCGCTGTCCGAAGGGTTCACCGCCGTCGTGGCGGCCCTGGCCGCGAACGCCCGGATCCCCCTCGACCTGGGGGAGGGGGACCGGGCGGACCGGCTCCGCGAACTCGTCCGCGGGATGCGGCCGGCCGTGAGCGGCTGAGCCGGCTGAGCCGGCTGAGCCGGACGGGGGAAGGCGAGGCCGGGGGGGGGAAACGTGGCTACGGGAGCTCGATGCCGAGGTCCCAGCCGTCGTGGGCATGGGTGCACAGGCAGGAGCGGGACGCGGTCGGCGGGAGGGCCGCGACGGCGTCGAACAGGACCTCGCGCAGCCGGCCGACGTTCTCGCCGAACACCTTGAGCACCTCCGTGTGGGAGACGCCCTCGCCCGTCTCGGCGCCCGCGTCCAGGTCGGTGACCAGGGCCATCGAGGTGTAGCAGAGTCCCAGCTCGCGGGCGAGGACCGCCTCCGGGTGCCCGGTCATGCCGACCACCGACCAGCCCGCCGCCGCGTGCCAGCGCGATTCCGCCCGCGTGGAGAACCGGGGCCCTTCTATGACGACCATCGTGCCGCCGTCCACCGGCTCCCAGCCGCGCCCCCGCGCTGATTCGAGCGCCACCGTGCGCCCGACGGGGCAGTACGGGTCGGCGAAGGTCGTGTGCACCACGTTGGGGACGCTGCCGTCCGGCAGCGGCTCCCCGTCGAAGTAGGTCTGGGCGCGGGACTTCGTACGGTCGACCAGCTGGTCCGGGACGAGCAGCGTGCCCGGCCCGTACTCGGCCCGCAGCCCGCCCACCGCGCACGGGCCCAGCACCTGGCGGACACCGACCGAGCGCAGCGCCCACAGGTTGGCCCGGTAGTTGATCTTGTGTGGGGGCACGGTGTGGCTGCGCCCGTGCCGGGGCAGGAAGGCGACCTGGCGCCCGGCCAGCTCACCCAGGTACAGGGAGTCGCTGGGGGGCCCGTACGGGGTCTCCACCTGGATCTCCGAGACGTCGTCCAGGAAGGAGTAGAAGCCCGAGCCGCCGATGACACCGATCTCTGCGTTGACCATGGCGCCACCCTAACCGGGTACGCGTAAGGCCCCGCCGCCCAGGAGGGCGAGCGGGGCCTTACGGAAAAAGGAAGGCGTACGGGTCAGGCGGCGGAAGTGGAGCCGACGCTACTGCCCGTGCCGGACGACGACGTCGAGGAGGACGAAGCGGCGGCAGGCGCTGCGGTGGTCGTCGTCGAGGACGAGGACGAGGGCTTCGAGGCGGGCGTGCTGCTCGACGAAGCGCCACGGCTGTCGTTCCGGTAGAAACCGGAACCCTTGAAGACGATGCCGACCGCGGAGAACACCTTCTTCAGGCGTCCGTCGCAGTTCGGGCACACGGTCAGTGCGTCATCGGTGAACTTCTGCACGGCCTCAAGGCCCTCACCGCACTCGGTGCACTGGTACTGGTAGGTCGGCACGAATTTCCTCCTGGCACTCTGACTCAATGAGTGCTAACGACGCTCCATGGTGACGTATTCCGGCGGATCAGTCCACCGTCACAGGCTGGCGGTGACCCATGCCACGCTCGTTCACCCGGTTCCGGGCGGCCGGCGCGGGGGTTGCCGCACGGGACGCCGAGGCGGCGGGGGCGGACGAATTCACGAGCCGGCTCGTGGCCGCGGGCGCCAGCTTCGACCGCAGGGCCAGCAGGGTGACCAGCGCGAGGGCGGTGGCCACCAGCGGCACGAGGAAACCGTACGAGGACCCGTGCGCGTCCGTCAGCCGGCCGGCCAGGGTCACGGCGCCGGCCTGGCCGAAGGCGACCGCGCCGGTGAGCCAGGTGAAGGCCTCGGTGCGCGAGGCGGCCGGGATCAGCTGCTCGATCATGGTGTAGCCGGTGATCAGTGCCGGGGCGATGCACAGGCCGACGACCAGGCCGAGCGCGCCCAGCAGGATCATCGAGTGGGCGGCCCACAGGACGGACGCGGCGGCGGTGAGGCCGATGTAGCCGAGGATCAGGCGGCGGCGCGGGCCGATCTTCCAGGCGATGGCGCCCATCGCGATGCCGGCGGTCATGTTGCCGGCCGCGAAGATGCCGTACAGCAGACCGTTGGCGCCCGGGTTGCCGATCTCGTTGGAGAAGGCGGCGAGCGAGACCTGCATGCCGCCGAAGACGGCGCCGATGCCGATGAAGGCGACGATCAGGACGCGCAGGCCCGGGAAGGACAGCGCGGAGGCGTGCTTCTGGCCGCCGGCCGGGACCGGGGCGGGCTTCGGCTCGGTGGCGCGCTGCGCGGCGAAGAAGAGGCCGCCGAGCAGGGTCAGCGCCGCCTCGGTGGCCAGACCGGCCGCCGGGTGGATGCCGGTGCACAGGGCGGTGGCGAGCACGGGTCCGACGACGAAGGTGAACTCGTCGGTGACGGACTCGAACGCGGCGGCCGTCGGCAGCAGCGGGGATCCTTCGAGCTTGGCCGCCCAGCGGGAGCGGACCATGGGCCCGACCTGGGGGACGGATGCGCCGGCCGGGACGGCGGCCAGCGCGAGCGCCCACAGCGGGGCGCCGAGGAGGGCCAGCGCGGTCAGAGCGGAGACCGCGGCGGCGTGGACGAGGACGACCGGCACGAGCACGGCGCTCTGGCCGCGGCGGTCGGTGAACTTGCCCATGACCGGTGCGAAGAGGGCCATGGAGACGCCGGTGACGGCGGCGACGATGCCGGCGTCGCCGTAGGAGCCGGTGGCGTGCTGGACGAGCAGCAGGATGCTGATCGTCAGCATGCCGAACGGCAGACGGGCGGCGAAGCCGGGGAGGACGAAGCCGAGGGCGTCGGGCGTGCGCAGCAGCTGCCCGTAGCCGGGTCGGGTGGACGTGGCGGACTTGTCGGTCGTGACCGCGGATGTCACGGCCTGGCCTTTCCGCTGCCTGGTAGAGCGTCCCCGTCTGCGGACGGTGTGCCGCCTTGTGAGCGACCGCACCCGTACATGTGGGAGCCCCGAGAGCTGTCCTCTTGCGCAGAACCGAGTGATACCTGGGCGCCCACTGCGGGAGGGTGCCACGGCCGCTTTGCGGTCGCGCCAGCTCTGCGTCAGGCAGAGTTGGTTCGATCTGGTGTGCCTTCATCGTACAGGGGAATCCGCTACCACGCCCTGTGATTTCTCTGGCAACTCGTGTCTTCACCTGCGATTAACTGGAGCTTCGCATTCCGGCGCCCATGAAATGGGGGCGAAGAAGGTCATACGCCACTGAAACTGGCCAGTTTAGAGCAACGCTCTATAGCGGAGTGTTCATCTGGCCCGCCTCTGCGTCACCCTCCGTCACCGAAAATCGCCGCCGACCCACCACGGGTGACCGTGCGGGCGGCGGCCGCAGGTGTCCACAAAGTCGACAAATCGCTACAGGTGGGTGGCGAAGTGCGTCGACGGCCGGCGGTGGCCGCCCGGGGGTGCCGAAGGTGCCGGGAGTTCCGGTCGGCGCCGCCGTCCGTCGGCCGCCGTTACAACGAGGTTCCGCCCCCGGTGCCCAGCCACCCCGCCAGCTTGCCGCCGCGCGCGACCGCCCGCAGCCGGGCCTCCGCCGCGTCGCGTACCGGATCCGTGGCCACCACCAGCAGCTCGTCGCCGCGCCGCAGCACGGTCGAAGGCGCCGGTACGAAGCTCTTCGCGTCCCGGACCACCAGCGTCACCGACGCCCCCGCCGGCAGCCGCAGCTCGCTGACCTCCACCCCGTGCATGCGCGAGGCGGGCGGGATGGCGAAGGACAGCAGGTGCCCGCGCAGCTTCTCAAGCGGCGCCGACTCGATCCCGAGGTCCGCCGCGGCCTCGTCCGTGTCGCCGAGCTTCAGCTTGCGCGCCAGCCACGGCAGGGTCGGGCCCTGGACCAGGGTGTAGACGACGACGAGCACGAAGACGATGTTGAAGACCCGGTCGCTGCCCTCGATGCCGGTCACCATCGGGATGGTCGCCAGGATGATGGGGACGGCGCCACGCAGGCCCGCCCACGACATCAGGGCCTGCTCCTGCCACGGGATCCGGAAGGGCAGGAGGCTGATGAAGACCTCCAGGGGCCGCGCCACCATCGTCAGCACCAGTCCGATGATCACCGCGGGCCAGAAGTCGCCCGCCAGCTCGTGCGGGGTGACCAGCAAGCCCAGCAGCACGAACATGCCGATCTGCGCGATCCAGCCGAGCCCGTCCGCGAACCCGCGGGTGGCAGGCCAGTGCGGCAGCTTCGCGTTCCCGAGGACCATGGCCGCCAGGTACACCGCCAGGAAGCCGGAACCGTGCGCCATCGCGCCGGCGGCATACGCGGCCACGGCTATCGCCATCACCGCGATCGGGTACAGACCGGAGGCCGGCAGTGCCACGTGCCGCAGTCCGTACGCCCCCAGGAAGCCCACCGTCAGGCCGATCGCGGCGCCGATCGCCAGCTCCAGCGCGATTTTGCCGAGCAGGACGTACCAGTCGTCCACCGGTCCGACCGTCGCGAAGGCCACCACCAGGATCACGACGGGAGCGTCGTTGAATCCGGACTCGGCCTCCAGCACGCCCGTCACCCGCGAGGGGAGCGGGACCTTCCGCAGAACGGAGAAGACGGCCGCCGCGTCGGTCGAGGAGACGACCGCGCCGATCAGCAGGGCCTGGCGCCATTCCAGCCCGACCAGGTAGTGCGCGCCCGCCGCCGTGACGCCCACGCTCACCGCTACGCCGACCAGCGACAGCACGATCGCGGCCGGCAGAGCGGGTTTGATCTCTTTCCACTTGGTGCCCAGACCACCCTCGGCGAGGATCACGACGAGTGCGGCATAACCGATGACCTGCGTCAGCTCGGCATTGTCGAATACGACGTTGCCGATGCCGTCCTGGCCTATCGCTATGCCTATGCCGAGGTAGATGAGCAGGCTGGGGAGGCCGCTGCGTGAGGAGATGCGTACCGCCGCTACCGCGACGAGCAGCACGAGCGAGCAGACCAGCAGGAGCTCGTTGAGCGTGTGGACAGTCAGCGGGCGGCCCTTTCCTCAGCGCGCCTGACGGAGCGGCGGATCGTTCCTTCCGGAGGCGCGTCCGGCAAGTTACTTCGTTACCTTACCTAATCTTTGACGATTCCTTGACGTGATAGTCACATTGTGAAACGCCTGTTCGGTCCTGTCCTCATGACCTCGACCCCTGGCGGATCAACGGACAGGGTCCTGCGCCTATGGTTGCTCCCAGCACTCCCAGGACCACCCTGCCCCTCTAAGGACAGCGATGCCCGCCAATGAATCCGGACCTTCCGTCAAGAAGAAGGGACGACGCGCACGCCTGCTCGTGCTCGTCTTGGTCCTGGTGCTCTTGGCGGCAATCGGCTACGGCGCGTACTGGAGCGTGGACACCGTGCGCGCCTCCTTCCCGCAGACCACCGGCTCCCTCAAGGTCCCCGGTCTGACCGGGACCGTCGACGTCAAGCGCGACGAGCACGGGATTCCGCAGCTCTACGCCGACAACGACGAGGACCTCTTCCGCGCGCAGGGCTTCGTCCACGCGCAGGACCGGTTCTGGGAGATGGACGTGCGCCGTCACATGACCTCCGGCCGGCTCTCCGAGATGTTCGGGTCCGGCCAGGTGGAGACCGACGCCTTCCTGCGCACGCTGGGCTGGCGCCAGGTCGCCCAGGCCGAGTACGACACCAAGCTTTCGCCGGAGACCAAGAAGTACCTCCAGGCCTACGCCGACGGGGTCAACGCGTACCTGAAGGGGAAGTCCGGCAAGGACCTCTCCGTCGAGCACGCCGCCCTCAAGCTGACCGGCGACTACAAGCCGGAACAGTGGACGCCGGTGGACTCGGTCGCCTGGCTCAAGGCCATGGCCTGGGACCTGCGCGGCAACATGCAGGACGAGATCGACCGCTCGCTGATGGCGAACACGCTCTCGCAGGCGCAGATCGACGAGCTCTACCCGCCGTACCCCTTCGACCGGAACAAGCCGATCGTCGAGGGCGGCGCGGTCGCGGGCGGCAAGTACGCCCCCCAGGGAACCCCGGGCACCGGCACGACCGGCACCGGAACGGGCACGGGTACGGGCACCGGCACCGGCACGGGATCGACCGGAACGGGCACGACCGGCACCGGCACGACCGGCACGGGAACGGGCACGGGAACCGGTTCGACCGGCACCGGCACCGGAACGGGCACCGGCACCGGCTCGCAGGCCACCCCCAACGGCGGCAGCACCGGCCTCGCCGGCAACGCCTCCGCCCAGGGCGCCACGGTCGGCCTGCGCACGCAGCTGACCTCCCTCTCCAAGACCCTGGACGAGATCCCCGCCATCCTCGGCCCCAACGGCAGCGGCATCGGCTCCAACTCCTGGGTCATCGGCGGCAAGTACACGACGACCGGCAAGCCGCTCCTCGCGAACGACCCGCACCTCTCCCCGCAGCTGCCTTCGGTCTGGTACCAGATGGGCCTGCACTGCCGCGCCGTCTCGCCCCAGTGCCAGTACGACGTGGCCGGCTACACCTTCTCGGGCATGCCCGGCGTGGTCATCGGCCACAACGCCGACATCGCCTGGGGCATGACCAACCTCGGCGCCGACGTGACCGACCTCTACCTGGAGCAGGTCAAGCCCGACGGCTACGTCTACGACAACAAGGTGCTCCCCTTCACCACCCGTGAAGAGGTCATCAAGGTCGCGGGCGGCAAGAGCAAGAAGATCACCGTCCGTACCACCAACAACGGACCGCTGATCTCCGACCGCAGCGACGAGCTGGAGACCGTGGGCGTCCGCGCCCCCGTCCCCACGTCGGCCCCCGACCGCGGCAACGGCTACGCCGTCGCCCTGCGCTGGACCGCCCTGGACCCCGGCAAGTCGATGGACGCGGTGTTCAAGCTCGACCGCGCCAAGGACTTCGCGAGCTTCCGGGCGGCCGCGGCCGACTTCGAGGTCCCCTCGCAGAACCTGATCTACGCGGACAACAAGGGCGCCAACGGAAACATCGGCTACCAGGCCCCGGGCCGCATCCCGATGCGGGGCCAGGGCGACGGCCGCATGCCGGCGCCCGGCTGGGACCCGAAGTACGCCTGGAAGGGCGGCAAGGACGGCAACGCGGGCTACATCCCGCAGAACGAGATGCCCTGGGAGCTCAACCCGGCCCGCGGCTACGTCGTCACCGCCAACCAGGCCGTCACCGAGTCCGGCCCCGGCAAGTACCCGTACGTGCTGACCACGGACTGGGGCTACGGCGCCCGCAGCCAGCGGATCAACGACCTCATCGAGGCGAAGATCAAGGACAGCGGCAAGATCTCGACCGACGACATGCGCACCATGCAGATGGACAACAGCAGCGAGATCGCCGCGCTGCTGACCCCGATGCTGGCCAAGATCCAGGTCTCGGACCCGGACGTGCGCTCGGCGCAGAAGCTCCTCGAAGGCTGGAACTACACGCAGGAGAACGACTCGGCGGCCGCCGCCTACTTCAACGCGGTCTGGCGCAACATCCTCAAGCTGTCCTTCGGCGACAAGATGCCCAAGGAGCTGCGGATCGAGGGCAGCTGCGCCAACGTCCAGGAGAGCGGCGGTCCCAACGACGACCTCACCAAGACGGTCCGCGAGTGCGGCACCCGCGGCCCCGACTCGGCGCAGCCGGACGGCGGCGACCGCTGGTTCGAGGTGGTGCGCCGCCTGGTCAAGGACGAGAAGTCGCCGTGGTGGTCCTCGCCCAAGACGCTCACCAAGCCGGCGACGACCACCCGTGACCAGCTCTTCGCCCGCGCCATGAACGACGCGCGCTGGGAGCTGACGGCCAAGCTCGGCAAGGACCAGTCGACCTGGACCTGGGGCCGGCTGCACCAGCTGAACCTGAAGAACCAGACGATCGGCACCGAGGGCCCCGGCTTCATGCAGTGGCTCCTCAACCGCGGCCCGTGGAACCTGGGCGGCGGCGAGGCCACCGTCAACGCGACCGGCTGGAACGCCTCCAGCGGGTACGGGGTCACCTGGGTGCCGTCGATGCGGATGGTCGTCAACCTCAACGACCTGGACAAGTCCCGCTGGATCAACCTGACCGGGGCCTCCGGTCACGCGTACGCCTCCACGTACACGGACCAGACGACGATGTGGGCCAAGGGCGAACTGCTGGAGTGGCCCTTCGGCAAGGAGGCTGTCGACAAGTCGACGGTCGACACGCTGACGCTGAAGCCGTAACGCCGAAGGCGTCAGAAGCGCACCACCCCCGACGGGGTGGCGACCGCCTGGACGGGGTGGTCGTGCGGTTCCTCCGGGACCCGCGCGACCACCTCTTCGTCGTAGAGGAGCACCACCAGCGCCGGGTGCGTCCCGGCGCGCTCCAGCCGGGCCAGCACCCGGTCGTACGAGCCGCCGCCGCGGCCGAGCCGCATGCCGCGCCCGTCGACCGCCAGTCCGGGCAGCAGGACGGCGTCGGCGGCGGTGACGGCCTCCGGGCCGAGCGCCGGTCCGGAGGGCTCCAGCAGCCGCATCTTCCCGGGGTGCGCGGCCTCGGTGAGGCTGCCGGGGCCCTCGTACGCGGCCCAGTCGAGATCGTTGTCGGGCAGCAGCAGGGGCAGCAGCACCCGCTTGCCGGCCGCGCGCAGCGCGTCGAGCAGCTCGTGGGTGCCGGGCTCCGCGCCGACCGAGACGTACGCCGCCACCGTGCGCGCCCCGGCCAGTTCGGGCAGGGCGAGGGCGGAGCGGGCGAGCGCGCGGGCGGCCGCGCCGCGGGACTCGGGGGACAGGGCGCGGCGGGCGGCCAGCAGTTGCCGGCGCAGGGCGGCCTTCTCGGGCGGGGGGTGCTCCGTCACTATGAGGTCACATACCTTTCCTATATGTGTATATCCGGACATAATTACCGGAATCTGGGCGGGTGTTCGGCACGACCCACTATCGTTCTGCCCATGACTCAGTCGCACCCCGTGATCAAGAAGGCCGTCATCCCGGCCGCGGGCCTCGGCACTCGGTTCCTTCCGGCGACCAAGGCGACCCCCAAGGAAATGCTCCCGGTCGTGGACAAGCCGGCCATCCAGTACGTGGTCGAGGAGGCCGTCTCGGCCGGCCTGGACGACGTCCTGATGATCACAGGACGTAACAAGCGGGCCCTCGAAGACCACTTCGACCGCAACTACGAGCTGGAGTCGGCCCTCATCGCCAAGGGCGACGACGACCGGCTGAAGAAGGTCCAGGAGTCCAGCGACCTGGCCACCATGCACTACGTCCGCCAGGGCGACCCGCGCGGCCTGGGTCACGCCGTCCTCTGTGCCGAGCCGCACGTCGGCAGCGAGCCCTTCGCCGTCCTGCTCGGCGACGACCTCATCGACCCGCGCGACCCCCTCCTGCGCCAGATGGTCGACATCCACGCGCGCACCGGCGGCACCGTCATCGCGCTGATGGAGGTCGACCCGGCCAGCGTGCACCTCTACGGCTGCGCCGCCGTCGAGCCGACCGGAGAGCCGGACGTCGTCCGCGTCACCGGACTCGTCGAGAAGCCGGACGCCTCCGAGGCCCCCAGCAATTTCGCGGTCATCGGACGGTACGTCCTCAACCCCGCGATCTTCGGCATACTGCGGGAGACCGAGCCGGGCCGCGGCGGGGAGATCCAGCTCACCGACGCCCTGCAGAAGCTGGCCGCCGACGAGAGCGTGGGCGGCCCGGTGCACGGCGTGGTCTTCCGCGGCCGCCGCTACGACACCGGGGACCGCGGGGACTACCTGCGGGCCATCGTCCGACTCGCGTGCGAACGTGAGGACCTGGGCCCGGAGTTCCGCACCTGGCTTCACCGTTACGTCACGGAGGAGATGTAGGACCGTGAGCAGTTCCGCACCGCAGGACACCGCACCGCACCGTCTGTGGTCGGTGGACGAGCACCTCGCGGACGTCCTCGCCGCCGTCCGGCCGCTGGAGCCCATCGAGCTCCAGCTGCTCGACGCCCAGGGCTGTGTCCTGGTCGAGGACGTCACCGTGCCCGTCGCCCTCCCGCCCTTCGACAACAGCTCCATGGACGGGTACGCCGTCCGCGTGGCCGACGTCCAGGGTGCGAGCGAGGAGTTCCCCGCGGTGCTCGCCGTCATCGGCGACGTCGCGGCGGGCAGTGGCGAACTGCCCACCGTCGGCCCCGGCCAGGCCGCCCGCATCATGACCGGGGCCCCGCTGCCGCCCGGCGCCGAGGCCGTCGTCCCGGTCGAGTGGACCGACGGCGGCACGGGCGGCGGCGCCGCCTCCGGGATGACCCCGGCCAGCGCCGCGCCCGAGGGCGCGGGCGGCGAGGTGCGCGTCCACCGCGCCGCCGAGGCGCGGGCGCACGTGCGCTCGCGCGGCAGCGACGTCCAGGCCGGCGACCTGGCCCTGGCCGCCGGCACCGTCCTCGGCCCGCCGCAGATCGCCCTGCTGGCCGCCATCGGCCGCGGCACCGTACGGGTCCGCCCCCGCCCCCGGGTGGTGGTCCTGTCCACCGGCAGCGAGCTGGTCCAACCGGGTGAGGCGCTGGCCGCCGGGGCCATCTACGACTCCAACAGCTTCGCGCTCGCCGCCGCCGCCCGCGACGCCGGCGCCATCGCCTACCGGGTCGGGGCGGTCGCCGACGACGCCGAGACCCTGCGCGGCGTCATCGAGGACCAGCTGATCCGGGCCGACCTCCTCGTCACCACGGGCGGGGTCAGCGTCGGCGCGTACGACGTGGTCAAGGAGGCGCTGACCTCCGTCTCGGCGGGCGACGAGGCCGTCGAGGCGGGACGCGTCGACTTCCGCAAGCTCGCCATGCAGCCCGGGAAGCCGCAGGGCTTCGGCACGGTCGGCCCCGACCACACCCCGCTGCTGGCCCTCCCCGGCAACCCGGTGTCCTCCTACGTCTCCTTCGAGCTGTTCGTGCGTCCCGCGATCCGGGCGCTGATGGGCCTGCCCGCGTCCGAGGTCAGCCGGCCGAGCGTGCGCGCCGTGCTCAAGGCCGACCGGCCGATCGGCTCGCCGGCCGGCCGCCGCCAGTTCCTGCGCGGCACCCACGACCCCGAGAGCGGGACGGTCAGTCCGGTCGGCGGATCGGGCTCCCACCTGATCGCGGCACTGGCGCACGCGGACTCGCTGATGGTGGTGCCGGAGGACGTCACCTCGGTGGAGCCGGGGGCCGAGCTGGAAGTGATCCTGCTCGGCTGAGGACCCCCCGGTGCGGGTAGCGTGTTGCACCACACAGGCCCCCGGGCTCCAGGGGGCCCGGAGCGGGAGTGGCACGCAGACATGAGTACGCAGAGCAGGCTGACGCACATCGACGAGGCCGGCGCGGCCCGGATGGTAGACGTCTCGGCGAAAGACGTCACCACCCGGACGGCCCGGGCCAGCGGACGCGTCCTCGTGGCCCCCCGGGTGATCGAGCTGCTGCGCGGCGAGGGCGTACCGAAGGGCGACGCCCTCGCCACCGCGCGGATCGCGGGGATCATGGGGGCCAAGAAGACCCCGGACCTGATCCCGCTGTGCCATCCGCTGGCCGTGTCCGGCGTGACGGTGGACCTGAAGGTCGCCGACGACGCCGTGGAGATCCTCGCCACGGTCAGGACCACCGACCGCACGGGCGTCGAGATGGAAGCGCTGACCGCGGTCGCGGTCGCCGGGCTCACCGTGATCGACATGGTGAAGGCCGTCGACAAGGGCGCGGTCATCACCGACGTCCGGGTGGAGGAGAAGACCGGCGGCAAGTCCGGCGACTGGACCCGCGCGTGAACGCCCCCCGCGGCGGCGAGGTCCACAGCCACAGCCACGGTGACGTCGAGGCGGCCCCGGCCCCGGCCCCCGCGGCGGCGGCCCGGCCCGCCGCCGGGACCCCCGCACCGCGCGGGCTGGTGGTCACCGCCTCGAACCGCGCGTCCCAGGGCGTCTACGAGGACCGGGGCGGCCCCCTGCTCGCCGGGGCGCTGGAACGCCTCGGCTTCGCCGTGGACGGCCCGCGCGTCGTCCCGGACGGCGACCCGGTGGAGCTGGCCCTGCGCGAGGGCGTGGCCGCCGGGTACGACGTCATCCTGACCACCGGCGGCACCGGCATCTCCCCGACCGACCGGACCCCGGACGCCACCGCGCGCGTACTGGACTACGAGATCCCCGGGATCCCGCAGGCCATCCGCGCCGAAGGCCTGGAGAAGGTACCGACCGCCGCCCTGTCGCGGGGCCTGGCGGGCGTGGCGGGCCGCACCCTGATCGTCAACCTGCCCGGCTCCACGGGCGGGGTGCGCGACGGCCTCGCGGTCCTGGCCCGGATCCTGCCGCACGCCGTGGACCAGCTCCGCGGCGGCGACCACCCCAGACCCGCGACGCAGCCCGGGAGCCAGAGCTGAACGGCCCCACCTGGCCGGTGGTGCTGACGGACGGCGATGTCACCCTCCGGCCGATAAAGCTGCGGGACCAGCGCGCCTGGCGCGAGGTCAACCGGCGCAACCGCGACTGGCTGCGCCCCTGGGAGGCGACGATCCCGCCGCCCGCGCCGTGGGGGCCGGTCATCCAGCGGCCGACGTACCGGCAGATGGTCCGCCACCTGCGGGCGGAGGCCAACGCGGGCCGGATGCTGCCGTTCGTCATCGAGTACCAGGGCCGGCTGGTCGGTCAGCTGACGGTCGCCGGGATCACCTGGGGGTCGATGTGCGCCGCCCACGTGGGCTACTGGGTGGACCGGGACGTGGCGGGCCGCGGGGTCATGCCGACGGCGGTCGCGCTGGCCGTCGACCACTGCTTCGGGAAGGTCGGGCTGCACCGGATCGAGGTGTGCATCCGGCCGGAGAACGTGCCGAGCCGGCGGGTCGTGGAGAAGCTCGGCTTCCGCGAGGAGGGGCTGAGACCGCGCTACCTGCACATCGACGGCGCGTGGCGGGACCACCTGGTCTTCGCGCTGACGGTGGAGGAGGTGCCGGAGGGGCTGGTGCGCCGCTGGCACCGGACGCGGAAGCCGCCGCAGGGATCGGCGTCCGGGCCGCCGGAAATCAGGTAATCGCAAAAACGTTCGAATTTCTGGCCGATTCGCCCATAACCTGATCCGAAGAATCACAAAAAAAGTCCGTGATATCAGCCGGATCGTGCGACACACCGGCTCAATTGGCTGATCCCCTCGGCCGCGCCCCTCTACGGTGTGGGGTGTGAGCAGCAGCGGCCTCATCTACGCAGTCATTGTCGGGGCCTGGGCCGCCTACTTGGTGCCCATGTGGCTCCGCAGGCAGGACGAGCTGAACGAAGCCCGTCCGACGGAACGCTTCTCCACTGCCATCCGGCTGCTTTCCGGCCGGGCGGGAATGGAGCGCCGTTATGCCAAGGGGCTGCGTGAGCGCGGTGAGGAACAGGCGGAGCCCCAGCCCCACGCGGACCCGGAAGCGGCGACGGAAACGGTGAATTCCGTGGCCGCCGACGCCCGGGCCCTCGGCATGTCCCCGACCAGGACCGAGCCGAGAGCGAGCGAGGCCGAGCGGGTCAGGCGGCAGCAGCGTCTCCAGGTGCTCGCGCGCCGCCGGCGCACCACCGCGCTTCTCTTCCTCGTCTTCAGCGGCGGCGCGATCGCCGCTGCCGTCGGCGGCCTGCGGTACCTGTGGGCACCGGCCGTTCCGGCCCTGCTGCTGAGCGCGTACATCGTGCACCTGCGGGTCCAGGAGCGACGGCGCTACGAGTTCACGATGGACCGGCGCCGCGCCGAGGCGGCCGCGCGCCAGCTGCGCGAGAGCCGCCTGCGCCGCCGGCCCGCCGAGGACGCCCCCGAGGCCGGAGCCGAACCGGACCCCGCGCCGCCGCTCTCCCCGCAGGAGGCCGGGCGGCGTGCGCTCGTCGAGCAGACCGACCACGCCGAGTGGGTGGACCAGCAGCGCGAGCGGGAGCGCGGACCGGCGCGCGGGGACAGCTGGGAGCCGGTGCCGGTCCCGCTGCCGACCTACGTGACCGCCCCCGTCGCCCCCCGCGCCACCGGCCCGGCGGCCCCCGACGGCTGGAGCTCGGCCCGCTCCAGCGCCGCGGAGCCGACCGACCCGCGCCTGCGCGCCCAGCCGGCCCTCCCGAAGCCGGCCCCGGGCCCGGACCAGAAGACCCCGGACCAGAAGACCCCGTCCGCCCCGCGCCCCCGGGGCCAGGGGCGGGGCCGCACCCCGCTCTTCGACCAGTACGAGGGCGAGGACCGGCCCCGCGCCGCCAACGAGTGACGGGGTGCGGGTGACCTGCGCGGAACGCGTTTTGGAGCACCCGCCCGGGGATGCTAATGTTTCACACGTCGCAAGGGCCTGTGGCGCAGTCTGGTAGCGCACCTCGTTCGCATCGAGGGGGTCTGGGGTTCAAATCCCCACAGGTCCACAGACGACAGCTCGCGGGTTGCTCCCGAGAGCGTCACGAGATCCCGTCCGGTCGGAAGACCGGGCGGGATCTCGGCGTTTCCGGGGTGATCGCCCGTCAGGAGGCGTTTCCGGGGGAAGTCCGGCCCACAATGGCCGGATGGGGAACGTTGACGTTGCGACGGGGCAGGCGTGGGCGGCGCTCGGTGGAGCGGCCGACGAGGCGGAGCGGGTGCGGTACCGGGGGGCCGGCGGCTGGGAGGGGCCCCTGCCCGTAGGGGAGTTGGCGCGGGCCTGCGTGGGGGTGTGCGGGCTCGCGGCGGCGCGGCTGGGCGCCGTACGGGCCGGGGGCGCGCTGCGGGACGCGGAGCCGGTGGTGGTGGACGAGGGGGCCGTGGCCACCGCGTTCGTCAGCGAGAGGCACCTGCGGGTGGACGGCCGGGCGCCGGTCTCCTTCGCGCCGCTGTCCGGGTTCTGGCGGGCCTCCGACGGGTGGGTGCGGACCCACGCCAACTACCCCCACCACGAGGCCGCCCTGGTGCGGGCCCTGGGCGTGCCCGGGACCCCGGAGGCGGTGCGCGGGGCGCTCGCGGCGCGCAGCGCCGTGGAGGCGCAGGAACTGGTCTACGCCGAGGGCGGGCTGGCCGTGGCCGTGACGGCCGGGTACGGGGAGCCGCAGCCGCTGGTGGAGACCGTACGGGGGCCCGGGCGGGGGCGGGCGCTGGGTCCGGCGGCGCTGCCCGCGGCCGGCGTGCGGGTGCTCGACCTCACCCGGGTGATCGCCGGACCCGTCGCCACCCGGACCCTCGGGGTGCTCGGAGCGGACGTGCTGCGGATCGACCCGCCCGGGCTGGCGGAGTCCGGTGACGCGTACGCCGACACCGGGTTCGGGAAGCGGTCCGCGCTGCTGGACCTGGCGCGGCCGGACGGCCGGGCCGTGCTGGAGGGGCTGCTCGGCGAGGCCGACGTGGTGGTGACCGGGTACCGGCCGGGGGCGCTGGAGCGGTTCGGGCTGGGCGGCGGGGAACTGCTCGCCCGGTGGCCCGGCCTGGTGGTGGCGGAGCTGTGCGCGTGGGGCCGGCACGGGCCGTGGTCGGCGCGGCGCGGCTTCGACTCGCTGGTGCAGGCCGGGTACGGGATCGCCGCCGCGTGCGGTGAGGACGGCCGGCCGGGGGTGCTGCCGGCGCAGGCCCTGGACCACGGGACGGGGTACCTGATGGCGGCCGGCGTGCTGAAGGCGCTCGCGGAGGGGGGCGGGCGGCTGCTGCGGTTCTCCCTCGCGGGGACGGCGTCGTGGCTGGTCCGGGACGTGCCGAGGGGCGAGGGCGGGGCTGCGGGCCATACGGCGGAGCCGTGGCTGCGGGAGACCTCGTCCGGGTACGGGGTGCTGCGGTACGCCGCCAGCCCCTTCGGGGAGTGGGGGCGGGGGCCCTCGCGGTGGGGGACCGACACCGCCGAATGGCTCCGCCGGTAGGGGAGTGGTCCGGAGGCCCAGCCCCCGGACCCACGCGCCTCAGGGGTGCAGGGGCTTCGTCATGCAGCGGCTGGACTCGTGGAAGCGGTAGTAGCCGAACTTCTCGGACAGGGAGTACCCCGAGGAGAGGTACAGGGCGATCGCCTCCGGCTGCTGGTCGCCCGTTTCGAGGACCATGCGGGTGCGGCCCGCCGCGCGGGCGTCCGCTTCGAGTTCCGCCAGGATGCGGCGGGCCAGGCCCGTGCCGCGGGCCTCCGGGACCACGTACATGCGCTTGATCTCGGCGTCGCCGTCCGAGTAGCCCTCGTCGTTGTGGTCCTGGCAGCGCCAGCCGCCGCTCGCCACCGGGGCGTCCGAGGCGTCGTAGGCGAGCAGGTACAGCCCGATGGGCGGGACGAACATCGCCGGGTCGAGGAAGGTGGCGTCGCCCTCGCCCTCGTAGCGCGTCCGGTACTCGACCTGGACCTGGGCATCGAGCTCGACCGCGTCCGGGTGGTCGTACGGTACGGCGCGGAGGTTTATACCGTGAGACATTTGAATATCGTACGGAACCATCCCGCTATGGTGCAGGGATGCTCACTGTGACCTCCGTGAATGTGAATGGGATCCGCGCCGCCGCGAAGAAGGGCTTCGTGGAGTGGCTCGCCGGATCCGACGCCGACGTCGTGTGCCTCCAGGAGGTACGCGCCGAGGAGGGGCAGATTCCGGCCGAGGCCAGGGAGCCCGAGGGCTGGCACACCGTGTTCGCGCCGGCCGCGGCCAAGGGGCGGGCCGGGGTCGCGCTGTACACGCGGCGGGCGCCCGAGCGGGTGCGGGTCGGCTTCGGGAGCGAGGAGTTCGACGGCAGCGGCCGGTACCTGGAGATCGACCTGCCCGGTGTGACCGTGGCGAGCCTGTACCTGCCCTCCGGGGAGGCCGGGACCGAGAAGCAGGACGAGAAGTACCGGTTCATGGAGGAGTTCCTCCCCTACCTCCGGGGCCTGAGGGAGCGGGCGGCCGCCGACGGGCGGGAGGTCGTGGTCTGCGGCGACTGGAACATCTGCCACCAGGAGGCCGACCTCAAGAACTGGAAGACCAACCGCAAGAACGCCGGCTTCCTGCCCGAGGAGCGGGAGTGGCTCGGGAAGGTCTACACGGAGGCCGGGTACGTGGACGTGGTGCGCGCCCTGCACCCGGACGCGGAGGGGCCGTACTCCTGGTGGTCCTACCGCGGTCGGGCCTTCGACAACGACGCCGGCTGGCGCATCGACCTCCAGGTCGCGACCCCGGGGCTGGCGGGCAAGGCCGTGAAGGCCTTCGTCGAGCGGGCCGAGACGCACCCCGAGCGCTGGTCCGACCACGCGCCCGTGACCGTCGTCTACGAGCTCGGTGTCTGAGGGGCCGAGGTCCGGCTCTGGTGCAGGCGGTCCATCGCCATCGTGAGTTCCGCCTCCACCACGCTCTTCGCCAGGGGGCGCAGGCGGGTGACCGGGTCCTCGGCGGTGCCGGTGCCGGTTTCGGTGTCGGCGGTGAGGTGCGTGGAGATCAGGTCGGTGAACAGGGCCGCCAGGGCGTCCGCGTGCTCGCGCACCCGGCGGGCCGTCTCCAGGACCGCCGCGAGCGGGACGCCCTCGCCGACCAGTGCCGAGGAGACGTCCAGCAGGCGGCGGCTGACGTGCACGATCTCCTCGCCGTCTGTGGCGAGGTAGCCGAGGTCCAGGGACGCCGCGAGGTTCTCCGGGGTGACCTCGCCCTCGAAGTAGTCGGCCAGGGCCTCGGGGGTCAGCCGGACGGGGGTCTCCTCCGACCAGCCGATGCCGAGCAGCTCGCCGAGCTGGCCGACGTCGCGGCCGTGCTCGAAGGCGGCGGTCAGTTCCGCGATGCCGCCGAGGGTGTGGCCGCGCTCCAGCAGGGCGGCGATGGTGCGCAGCCGGGCCAGGTGCTGGTCGTCGTACCAGGCGATCCGGCCCTCGCGGCGCGGCGGCGGGAGCAGCTTGCGCTCGCGGTAGAAGCGCAGGGTACGGACGGGTATGCCGGCCGCCTCGGCGAGTTCCTCCGTCCGGTATTCGCGCATGGTGCTCCCTGACTCGGCCATAGGGTTCTCCGCCACAGGCGCAGCCTAGGGCGTACCCGCAGTAACTTTCCGGGCGCGACCCCTACCCATGGGTACGGGGCTGCTCTACCCTCCCGATTGTGCCAGTGATTGCTGGCAGTGTTGCGGTGTGGTGGCTGGGACTGCGGAAGCGGAAGGCGGCGGGCATGGGCGGCATCGACGGCATGGGCGGACGCGAGCACGTACGGGTGGCGGTGATCGGGTCCGGTTTCGGCGGGCTCGGGGCCGCCGTACGGCTGCGGCGCGAGGGGATCACGGACTTCGTCGTCCTGGAGCGGGCCGACTCCGTCGGCGGCACCTGGCGCGACAACAGCTACCCGGGATGCGCCTGCGACGTCCCGTCCCACCTGTACTCCTTCTCCTTCGCGCCCAATCCCGACTGGCCGCGGACCTTCTCCGGGCAGCCCGCGATCCGGGAGTACCTGGAACACGTCGCCGACGTCTTCGGGCTGCGTCGGCACATCCGGCTGAACCACGAGGTCCGGATGATGCGCTGGGACGCCGACGAGCTGCGCTGGGAGATCGAGACCTCCGGCGGGGACCTCACGGCCGACGTCGTCGTCTCGGCCACCGGACCGCTGTCCGACCCGAAGATGCCGGAGATCCCGGGCCTCGCGGAGTTCCCCGGCAAGGTCTTCCACTCGGCCCGCTGGGACCACGACTACGACCTGCGGGGCAAGCGCGTCGCCATGATCGGGACCGGCGCCTCGGCCATCCAGATCGTGCCCGCCATCGCGCCCGAGGTGGAGCGGCTCACCCTCTTCCAGCGGACCCCGCCGTGGGTGATGCCGCGCACCGACCGGGCGATCACCGCGGTGGAGCGCTGGCTCCACCGTCAGCTGCCCTTCACCCGGGCGGCGCGGCGCGGGCTGCTGTGGGGGATCCGTGAGCTCCAGGTCAGCGCGTTCACCAAGCGGCCGAACCAGCTCGGGCTGATCGAGTCGCTGGCCAAGGCCAACATGGCGCGCTCGATCAAGGACCCGGCGCTGCTGGCCAAGCTGACGCCCTCGTACCGGATCGGCTGCAAGCGGATCCTGCTCTCCAGCGAGTACTACCCGGCGCTCGCCCGGCCGGACGTGGACCTGGTCGCCTCCGGGCTGAAGGAGATCCGGGGCTCGGTGCTGGTCGCCGCCGACGGGACCGAGACCGAGGTCGACGCGATCATCTTCGGCACCGGCTTCCACGTGACGGACATGCCGATCGCCGACCGGGTGGTGGGCGCCGACGGGAAGACCCTGGCCGACGCCTGGAAGGACGGCATGCAGGCGCTGCGCGGGGCGACCGCCGCGGGCTTCCCGAACTGGATGACGATCATCGGGCCCAACACGGGCCTCGGGAACAGCTCGATGATCCTGATGATCGAGTCGCAGCTGAACTACATGGCGGACTACATGCGCCAGCTCGGCGTCCTGGGCGGGCGGACCGCGCTCGCGGCCCGGCCGTCCGCGGTGAACCAGTGGAACCGGCGCGTCCAGGCGCGGATGGAACGGACGGTGTGGAACACCGGCGGCTGCACGAGCTGGTACCTGGACGCGCAGGGCCGCAACACCACCGTCTGGCCGGGGACGACGGGCGAATTCCGCAAGGAGACGCGGAGCGTCGACCTGTCGGAGTACGAGGTCATCCGTGGGCGGGACGGGGACAGGGGGAGGCGCGTGGAGCGGGTGCCGGCGGCGGAGCGGCCGCCCGCGAAGCCGGGTCACGCCGCCGCGAAGGCCGCTGCCGGGGAGGCTGTGGCGTGAGCGGGACCGCGTACGTCACCGCCGGGCGGTACGCGCCGCCCGCCCCGGCCCGCACCCTGACCGCCGTCTCCGCCGACGGGGCCCGCCTGCACGTCGAGGTGCACGGCGCCGAAGGGGCCCCGGCCGTGGTGCTCTCCCACGGCTGGACCTGTTCCACCGCCTTCTGGGCCGCCCAGATACGCGAACTGGCCCGGGACCACCGCGTCGTCGCCTACGACCAGCGCGGCCACGGCCGCAGCCCGGCCGGCGCGAAGCGGTACAGCACCACCGCCCTCGCCGACGACCTGGCCGCCGTGCTGAAGGCCGCCCTCGCCCCCGGCGAGCGGGCCGTCGTCGCGGGACACTCCATGGGCGGCATGACCGTCATGGCCTCCGCCGGGCGCCCCGAGTTCACCGAGCACGCCGCGGCCGCCCTGCTGTGCAGCACCGGGAGCTCCGGGCTGGTCGAGGGGTCCACCGTGCTGCCGCTGCCCCCGGGGCGCGTGCGGACCCGGCTGACCCGCGCGGTGCTGGGCTCGCGCGCCCCCCTCGGGCCGGTCACGCCCGCCGCGCGCGCCGTGCTCCGGTACGCGACCATGGGCCCCGGCTCCGCGCCGGACCGGGTCGAGGCCTGTGCCCGCATCGTCCACGGCTGCCCCACGGCGGTGCGCCACGCCTGGTCGGTGGTGCTGGCCGGGCTGGACCTGGACGAGGGACTCGCCCGGCTGACCCTGCCCACCGCCGTGCTCGCGGGCCGCGACGACCGGCTCACCCCGGTGGCGCACGCCCGCGGGCTGGCGGCCGCGCTGCCGCACTGCGTCGGCCTGACCGAGCTCACCGGCATGGGCCACATGACCCCGGTCGAGGCGCCGGAGGCCGTGACGGCGGCCATCCGCGAACTGACGTCCCGCTACCTCGAAACCGAGAAGGAGAAGACCGCGTGAGCGCTCACAGGAGTCTGGAAGGCCAGGTCGCGGTCGTCACCGGAGCCGCCCGCGGCGTCGGCGAACTGCTCGCCCGCAAGCTGTCCGCGCGCGGGGCGAAGGTCGCGCTGGTCGGGCTGGAGCCGGAGGCGCTCAAGGAGGTCTCCGAGCGGCTGCACACCGACAGCGACCACTGGTACGCCGACGTCACCGACCACGAGGCGATGGCCCGGGTGGCGCGGGAGGTCAAGGAGCGTTTCGGGAAGGTGGACGTCGTCGTCGCCAACGCGGGCGTCGCCGCCGGCGGGCCGTTCGCCGACTCCGACCCCGAGGCCTGGCGCCGGGTGATCGAGGTCAACCTGATCGGCGGGGCCGTCACCGCCCGCGCCTTCCTCCCCGTACTCATGGAGAGCCGCGGCTACTTCCTCCAGATCGCCTCGCTCGCCGCGATCACCCCGGCGCCGATGATGACGGCCTACTGCGCCTCCAAGTCCGGGGTCGAGGCATTCGCCCACTGCCTGCGCGCCGAAGTCGGCCACCAGGGCGTCAGGGTGGGCGTCGGCTACCTCTCCTGGACCGACACCGACATGGTCCGCGGCGCCGACGAGAACGAGGTCATGCGGGAACTGCGCCGGCGGCTGCCGTGGCCCGCGAACCGCACCTACCCGCTGGGGCCGGCCGTCGACCGGATCGTGGCCGGCATCGAGCGCCGCTCGCCGCACGTGTACGCGCAGGGGTGGCTGCGCGGGATGCAGGGCGTGCGCGGCTACCTGCCCGGGATCATCGCGGCGTCCGGACAGCGCGAGATGAAGCGCTTCGGACCGAGGCTCGCCTCGGTCTCCAAGGGGCTCGTGGGTGCGGGCGGGGCGGCGGACGAGAAGGCGCGCACGCAGCGTCACTGATCGAAATGCGAGGGATGTCCGCCCGTGAAAGTCTGGGCGAGGCCCACCCCCGACACCCCTCATGGAGTGAAGAGCATGGCTATCAAGGACCAGTTCCAGGACAAGGCGGAGGAGCTCAAGAGCCGGGCGCAGAAGGCGTCCCGCCCGGGTGCGAAGGACGGGACGCCCGAGCGCGCGCAGCAGCCCGGCGAGAAGAAGCCCGGCGCCAAGCAGAAGGCGCCGAAGGTGCACGACGAGCTCGACGACAACTGGGACATCTGAACCGGCGTACGAAGGGGCGCGATCCGGCACCGTTGCCGGGTCGCGCCCCCTTCGTACGTCCCGCCGGTTACCGGGGCGGCAGCTTCGGACGCCGTAGGTCCGGTACGTCCGCGTACCCGGGCGGCACCGCGGCCGGGTCCTGCTCCAGCAGTTCCAGCGCCAGGTGCACGGCGTCGTCCAGTTGGGCGTACCGCCCCTCCGCCCAGTCGAGCGGGGTGCGCAGGATCGCCAGGTCCGGCTCCACGCCGTGGTTCTCCACCGACCAGCCGTACTCGGGGAACCAGGCGGCGTTCATGGGAACGGTGATGACGGTGCCGTCGCCCAGGGTGTGCCGGCCGGTCATGCCGACGACCCCGCCCCAGGTGCGCTGGCCCACCACCGGTCCCAGGCCCAGCAGTTTGAAGGCCGCGGTGATCATGTCCCCGTCGGAGGAGGTCGCCTCGTCGGCGAGGGCGACGATCGGGCCGCGGGGCGCGTTGGAGGCGTAGGAGACGGGCTGGGCGTTGCGGGTCAGGTCCCAGCCGAGGATGGAGCGGGTGAGCTTCTCCACCACCAGTTCGCTGATGTGCCCGCCCGCGTTGCCGCGCACGTCGACGATCAGGGCGGGCCGGGAGACCTCCAGGCGCAGGTCCCGGTTGAACTGGGCCCAGCCGGAGCCGCCCATGTCGGGGATGTGCAGGTAGCCGCAGCGGCCGCCGCTGATCTCACGGACCACCGCGCGCCGTTTGGAGACCCAGTCCTGGTAGCGCAGGGGCCGTTCGTCGACGAGGGGGACGATCGCGACCCGGCGGGCCGGGCCCTCGCCTCCGTCGGGCTGGAAGGTGAGTTCGACGGTGGTGCCCCCGGCCGCCGCGAGCAGCGGGTAGGGGCCGGCGACGGGGTCCACGGGCCGGCCGTCGACGTGGGTGATGACGGCGCCGTCGCGGATGCCCGTTCCGGCGAGCGGGGAGCGGGCCTTGGAGTCGGAGGACTCGCCGGGCAGGATCCGCGAGACCGCCCAGGCCCCGTCCCGGCAGACCAGGTTGGCGCCGAGGAGTCCGATGGGCCGCTGGTAGTGCGGCGGGCCCTCGTTGCGGCGGGCGGGGGAGACGTAGGCGTGCGAGGTGCCGAGTTCGCCGAGGACCTCGCGCAGCAGGTCGGCGAACTCGTCGGGGGAGGCGACCCGTTCGACCAGGGGGCGGTACTGGCGCAGGACGCCGTCCCAGTCGATGCCGCACATGTCCGGTTCCCAGAAGTAGGCGCGGATGAGCCGGCCGGCCTCCTCGAAGGCCTGGCGCCACTCGGCGGCCGGGTCCACCTCGTGCAGGATGCGCCGCAGGTCGAGGTAGACGGTGGAGTCGCCGTCGCCGGACTCGGTGGCGGGGACCGCGCGCAGGTCGCCGTCGTCGTTGAGGACGAGGCGGGTGCCGTCGCCGCTGGCCGCGAACCAGTCCAGTCCGGAGGCCAGTTCGCTCTTGCGCGCCTTGGTGATGTCGAAGTGCTCCAGCGTCGGCTTGCCGCTGGTGTCGGCCGGGTTGGCGAAGGTCTCGCCGAGCGCGCCCGAGATGGGCCAGCGCAGCCAGACCAGTCCGCCGCCGTGCACGGGGTGGAGGGCCGAGTACTTCGACGCGCTCACGGGGAAGGGGGTGACCCGGCTCTCCAGGCCCTCGACCTCCACGGTCACCGAGCCGTCGCCCTCGCCGCTCTCCCCCTCGACGGGGTCGAGTCCGCCCGCGGCGGGGCGGCCGTCGGGGGAGAAGGCGAAGGGGGACGGGGTGGCCGAGGAGAGGGGTACCAGGTAGGGGCGGCAGCCCAGGGGGAAGGACAGGTCGCCGGTGTGGACGTCGTAGACGGGGTCGAACCCGCGCCAGGACAGGAAGGCGAGGTAGCGGCCGTCGCGGGTGAAGACCGGGTTCTCGTCCTCGAAGCGGCCGTTGGTGACGTCGACGATGACCCGCGACCCGGGGCCGGAGATCCGGGCCATCTTGATCTGCCGCAGGGAGCGGCCGATGCCCGGGTGCGACCAGGTCAGCCAGCAGCCGTCGGGGGAGAAGGCGAGGTCGGTGACGGGGCCGTTGATGGACCGGATGAGTTCGGTGACCTCCCCGTCGGACTCCTCCGTCGCGTCGAGGAGCAGCAGCCGTCCGTCGTTCGAGGCGATGGCGAGGCGTTCCCCGTCGGGGTCGGACAGCAGTTCCAGTACGCGGCCCAGCTCGCCGGAGGCCAGCCGGCGGGGTTCGCGTGGCCCGGAGGCGCGGGGGAGGTAGGCGATCTCGATCGCGTCCTCGCCCTCGGCGTCGGTGACGTAGGCGACCTGTCCGCTGCTGCCGAGCATCTCGGGCAGCCGCACCCGTACGCCCGGGGTGTCGGCGATGGTGCGGGCCGGGCCGTCGCGGTGGGTGAGCCAGTACAGGCTGCCGCGCACGACGACGGCGCTGGCCCGGCCGGTGGCGTCGACGGAGAGGGAGTCGACGTTGCTGGCGGCCGGCACCTGGTAGACGCGCCGGCCGGCGCGCGGGCCGCCGAGGCGGACGTCGAGCCGGCGGGGCGTGCTGTCGGCGTCGAGGGAGTCGACGAGCCAGAGGTCGCCGGCGCACTGGTAGACGACGCGGGTGCCGTCGCTGGAGGCGTGCCGGGCGTAGAAGGCGTCGTGGTCGGTGTGGCGGCGCAGCCCGGTGCCGTCGGGGAGGCAGGAGTAGAGGTTGCCGATGCCCTCGTGGTCGGAGAGGAAGGCGATCCGGCCGTTCACGAACATGGGCGAGTCGAGGTGGCCCTCGATGTCCTCCAGCAGCCGTTGCCCGTGCAGCCACAGCCGGCCGGTGGCGCCGCCGCGGTAGCGCTTCCAGGCGGCGGGCTCGTGCGGGGGCTTCCCGGTGAGGAGCAGGCTGCGGCGTTCGCCCCCGGGGCCGTCGGGGGCGTGGACGGCGATGTCGGAGACGGGGCCCCAGGGCAGGCGGCCGCCGGGGCTGCCGTCGGTGGGCAGGCTGTAGGCCCAGGCGAAGTAGGAGAAGGGCTGGCCGTGGGAGGACACGGCGAGGATGTCGCTGCGGCCCTCCTCGTCGGGCGGGGTCCAGCCGCAGACGCGGGTGTCGGTGGCGCCCCAGTGGGTGAGGCGGCGGGCGGGTCCGCCGGCGACGGGGGCGAGGTGGATCTCGGGGTCGAGGCTGCGCCAGGTCGTGAAGGCGATGTGCCGTCCGTCCGGGGAGAAGCGGGGGTGGCCGACCCTGGTCCGGTCGACGGTGATCCGCCAGGCGCGGCCGGGGCTGCGGCCGTCGGGGACCAGGGGGGCGACCCAGAGATCGTCCTCGGTGGCGAAGCACAGCAGGTCGTCGTGCAGGTGCGGGAAGCGGAGGTACGCGACGTCGTGACTCACCCCCCAATGCTTTCCGCGGCAGGGGGGTGCGGCAACTCGTACAGGTGATCCACCTCACTCCCCGATCGAAACGGAACGGTTTCGTTTCGTTAGAGAGGGGGGTAGTCTTCGTGGAGTACGAAACGGTTTCGTTCGGATGGGTGGTCGTGATGAAGGGAAGCTGCCGGGTGACCGACGTCATGTCGGTTCGGCGCAGCCGGATCACGCCCGAACGCGAGGCCGAACTCCACGGGGCGGTCCTCGACCTCCTGCGCGAGGTCGGCTACGAGGCGCTGACCATGGACGCGGTCGCCGCCCGTACGAAGTCCAGCAAGGCCACCCTCTACCGCCAGTGGGGGAGCAAGCCGGAGCTGGTGGCCCAGGCACTGCGGTGTACCCAGCCGGTCTCCCTGCGGGAGATCGACACGGGCACCCTGCGCGGCGACTTCGCGCTCATGGTCGAGCGTTCGGACGACGTGCAGATGGCCAAGGACACCGCGCTCATGCGGGGTCTGGCCCATGCGGTGCACGAGAGCCCGGAGCTCCACAGGGCGCTGCGCGACCTGTTGGTGGACCCGGAGATCAACGGTCTCCAGGAGATGCTCCGGCGCGCGGTGGCGCGGGGCGAGATCCGGCCGGACTGTCCGGCGCTGGATTTCGTACCGCACATGCTCATCGGGGCGTTCATCGCCCTCCCGCTGATCGAGGACCGGTCCGTCGACCGGGCCTTCCTCGGACAGTTCATCGACGCCGTGGTCTTCCCCGCCCTCGGCGTCTGAGTCCCCGCTCCCCGCGCCCGACCGTTCCGCCCTTCCCCGTACAGCCGAACAGCCGTCCAGGCCGTCCAGCCGTACCCCGTACACGCACTTCCCGCTGCTCCTGACACGCCGCTCTCGTCGTCGGGCCGGCTTTCGACGCCCTGATCCGTCCCGGATCCATCCCACGACCTGAAACGGGAGAACCACGACGTGGCCACCTTCCTCTACCGGCTCGGCCGAGGCGCCTTCAGGCGCCGCGGCCTCGTCGCCCTCGTCTGGGTGGCGCTGCTGTTCGCGGCCGGCTTCGGCGCCGCGACCGCCTCGGCACCCACCTCCGGCTCCTTCTCGATACCCGGGACGGAGGCCCAGAAGGCCTTCGACCTGCTGGACCAGAAGTTCCCGGGCATGTCCGCCGACGGCGCGACCGCCCGCATCGTCGTCAAGGCCCCGGCGGGCGCCAAGGTCACCGACCCGGCGCCCAAGGCCGAGGTCGAGAAGCTCATCTCCGGCCTGAAGGGCGGCCCCGGCGCCGACCAGATCGCCAGCGTCGAGGACCCGTACCAGACGAAGGCGGTGAGCCAGGACGGCTCCACCACCTACGTCAGCGTGAAGTACAAGGTCAGCGGGATGGAGCTGAAGGACGACGCCCGCGACGCCCTCAAGGACTCCGGCCACGACGCGCAGAAGGCCGGCCTCCAGGTCGAGATCGGCGGCGACGCGCTGATGGAGGCCCCCGAGACGGGCTCCGGCGAGGTCATCGGCATCCTGATCGCCGCGGTCGTCCTCGTCATCACCTTCGGTTCGCTGATCGCGGCCGGGCTGCCGCTGCTGACCGCGCTGATCGGCGTGGGCATCGGCGTCTCCTCCATCACCGCGCTCGCCAACGTGCTGGACCTCGGCAACACCACCTCCACCCTCGCGATGATGATCGGCCTCGCGGTCGGCATCGACTACGCCCTCTTCATCGTCTCCCGCTACCGCGCGGAGCTCGCCGAGGGCCGCGAGCGCGACGAAGCGGCCGGCCGGGCAACCGGAACCGCTGGTTCCGCCGTGGTGTTCGCCGGTCTGACCGTGGTCATCGCCCTGGTGGGCCTGGCCGTCGTCAACATCCCGATGCTGACGAAGATGGGTGTCGCGGCCGCCGGAACGGTGGTCATCGCGGTGCTCGTCGCCCTGACCCTGGTCCCCGCCATCCTGGGCTTCGCGGGCAAGAAGGTGCTGCCCGCCGGTACGAAGAGCAAGCTCTTCGGCAAGGGCAAGCCGGCTGGTACCGAGCCCAAGGCCAACGGCGGCACCCGCTGGGCCCGCTTCGTGCTGCGCCGCCCGGTCATGGTCCTGCTGGTCGGCGTGATCGGCCTCGGTGCGGTCGCCATTCCGGCGAGCAAGCTGGAGATGGGCCTGCCGGACGACGGCTCCAAGCCCGTCTCCACCAGCCAGCGCAAGGCGTACGACCTGCTCTCCGAGGGCTTCGGCCCCGGCTTCAACGGTCCCCTGATGGTGGTCGTCGACGGTGACAAGGCGCTCGCCGACAAGACCGCCGACCGGATCAAGGGCCTGGACGGGGTGGCGGTCGTGATGCCGCCGGTCCAGAACGAGGCCAAGGACGCGGCGATCGTCAGCGTCATCCCGAAGGACCGGCCGTCCTCCGTCGAGACCGAGGACCTGGTCCACTCGATCCGCGAGGGCGACCCCGAGGGCGTGTACGTCAGCGGCCAGACCGCGATGAACATCGACTTCTCGCAGAAGATGAACGACGCGCTGCTGCCCTACCTGGCGCTCGTGGTCGGCCTGGCCTTCCTGCTGCTGATGCTGGTCTTCCGCTCGATCCTGGTCCCGCTCAAGGCGGCCCTCGGCTTCCTGCTGTCGGTCGTCGCGGCCCTCGGCGCGGTCGTCGCGGTCTTCCAGTGGGGCTGGCTCGGCTCGCTGTTCGGGGTGGAGCAGACCGGTCCGATCATGTCGATGATGCCGATCTTCATGGTGGGCGTGGTCTTCGGCCTGGCCATGGACTACGAGGTCTTCCTGGTCACCCGCATGCGTGAGGCGTACGTCCACGGCGAGCGCCCGGGCCAGGCCGTGGTGACCGGCTTCCAGTACAGCGCCCGCGTGGTCGTGGCCGCCGCCGTCATCATGATCGCCGTCTTCTCCGGCTTCCTGGGGGCCAGCGACGCGATGGTCAAGATGATCGGCTTCGGTCTCGCCGTCGCGGTCCTCTTCGACGCCTTCGTGGTACGCATGGCCATCGTCCCGGCGGTGCTGGCGCTGCTCGGCCACAAGGCCTGGTGGCTGCCGAAGTGGCTCGACCGGATCCTGCCGAACGTGGACGTGGAGGGCGAGAGCCTGCGCAAGCACCTCGGCGACGCCGACTCCGGCTCCGCGGAGGGCCCGGACAAGGACCGCGAGCTGGTCAACGCCTGACGGCTGACGGCTGACGCCTGACGTGAACCCGGCCCCGTACCTGGACTCCAGGTACGGGGCCGGTGGCGTTTCGTCTCGTCCGCCGTCACGCCGTCACGCCGTCGCGCGGCGTTGGGCCTACCGGGTGGCGGTGACCGCGTACGTGCGGCGCACGAAGCGGCGCAGCGCGGCGATGTCGAACTGGATGACGGCCACTCCCTCGGGAGAGTGGAACTCGACCACGGCCTGCACCCGCCCGCAGGGCCACACGCGGACGTCCCCGGTCCCGGTCGGGGCCAGCAGGCCCGCCTCCAGGAGGGCCCGGGGGAAGACCCACTCGTTGTCGGTGTCCTCAGGGGACAGCTCGGCGGGGAAGACGACGCGGACGGCGAGCGGTTCGGCGGCGGTGAAGCGCAGGGCCACGGGAATGGCGCGGTAGAGGGGGTCGTCGCTGATGACGCGGGCGCGCACGCGCATCTCGACGGTGGGGGCGGAGGCGGAAGCGGTCGCGGTCGGCGGCGCGGGCGCTGTCGCCGTGGCGGTCCCGGCGGCCCCGGCGGCCCCGGCGGTGCGGCCCGGTGGATTCTCGGCGGTGGCTGACATCGGCCAGACTCCTCAAAATCGGAGCAAATAAGTCCGTTTGTCCGTCCAGCGTCGCACATTCCCACGAAATCGCGCGGGTCCATTTGTGACGGACCCGCTCTTGCCAACCATTTGCAACTGGGCACTATTCTTGAACGGTTAAAGACTTAAGTGAGGAAGAGGAAGCGGAGCCGCTCCATGCATGTGCCCGACGGATTCATCAACGCACCCGTCTCGGTGGCCGCCGGAGCAGTGGCCGCCACCGCCGTCGCGGTCAGCCTGCGCGGAGCCCGCCGCGAGCTCGACGAGCGCACCGCCCCGCTCGCCGGCCTCGTCGCCGCCTTCATCTTCGCCGTGCAGATGCTGAACTTCCCGGTCGCCGCCGGCACCAGCGGCCACCTGCTCGGAGGGGCGCTCGCCGCCATACTCGTCGGCCCCTGCACGGGCGTCCTGTGCGTCTCCGTCGTCCTGCTGATGCAGGGCATCCTCTTCGCCGACGGCGGCCTGACCGCCCTCGGCGTCAACATCACCAACATGGCCGTCGTCACCGTGGTCGTCGCCTACGCCGTTTTCCGCGGGCTGCTCAAGGTGCTGCCCGCCGGCCGCCGCTCGGTCACCGTCGCCGCCTTCGCCGGAGCCCTGCTCTCGGTGCCCGGCGCGGCCGTCATGTTCACCCTCTTCTACGCCCTCGGCGGCACCACCGACGTCCCGATCGGCAAGGTGTTCACCGCGATGACCGGCGTGCACGTCCTCATCGGCATCGGCGAAGCCGTCATCACCGCCGCGACCGTGGGCGCCGTCATCGCCGTACGGCCCGACCTGGTGCACGGCGCGCGCGGACTGGCCGTCCCGCTGAAGCTGCGCGTCGACGGCCGGCTCGTCGACGCCCCCGCCGCCGCGGCCGCCGCCCCCGTGCCGGCCGCCGCCCGCTCCACCCGCCCGCTGTGGATCAGCGGCCTGGTCACCGCCCTGGTCCTCGCCGGGTTCGTCTCCTACTACGCCTCCTCCAGCCCCGACGGCCTGGAGAAGGTGGCCGCCGACCAGGGCATCGACGCCAAGGCCCGCGAGCACGCCGCCGCGGGCTCCCCGCTCGCCGACTACAGCGTCAAGGACGTCTCCGACGCCCGCCTCTCCGGCGGCCTCGCCGGGATCATCGGCGTCGGCGGGACCGTCCTCGTCGGCACCGGCATCTTCTGGGCCGTGCGCCGGCGCCGCGCCGAAGACCTCACCGCCACCGCCACGGCCGCCCCCTCGGCCCACTGACATGGGAGCCGGTCACGCGCACAAGCTCTACCGGCACGGGCACTCGCCCGTGCACGGGCTGCCGCCGCACTGCAAGATCGCCGCGACCTTCGCGTTCGTGGTCGTCGTCGTGTCCACCCCGCGCGAGGCGATGTGGGCCTTCGGCCTCTACGCCGTCCTGCTCGCGGTCGTCGCGGCGGCGGCCCGGGTCCCCGCCGGCTTCCTGCTGCGCCGGCTGCTGATCGAGGTCCCCTTCGTCGCCTTCGCCGTCCTCATGCCCTTCGTCGCCGAAGGCGAGCAGGTCCAGGTCCTCGGCCTCTCCCTGAGCGTCTCCGGCCTGTGGGGGGCCTGGAACGTCCTGGCCAAGGGCACCCTCGGCGTGGCCGCCTCCGTCCTGCTCGCCTCGACGACCGAACTGCGCGCCCTGCTGCTGGGCCTGCAGCGCCTGAAGCTCCCGCCGCTGCTCGTCCAGATCGCCTCCTTCATGATCCGGTACGGCGACGTGATCACCGGGGAGCTGCGCCGGATGTCCATCGCCCGCCGCTCCCGCGGCTTCGAGGCCCGGGGCGTGCGCCACTGGGGCGTCCTCGCCAAAACGGCCGGCGCCCTCTTCATCCGCTCCTACGAGCGCGGCGAGCGGGTCTACCTCGCGATGGTCAGCCGCGGCTACACCGGCTCGATGCCGGTGATCGACGACGTCACGGCCAGCCGCGCCCAGTGGGCGTACGCGGCCGTGCTCCCGGTGACGGCCCTCGCCGTCTGTCTGATGGGATGGACGCTGTGACCGCTCCCTCCGCCCCCGCTTCCGCCTCCTCCACGCCGCCCGCGCCCTCCCTGGAGGTGTCCGGCGTCGCCTACGCCTACCCCGACGGGCACCAGGCCCTCTTCGGCGTCGACCTCACCGTCGCCGCCGGGGAGCGGGTCGCCCTGCTCGGCCCCAACGGCGCGGGCAAGACCACCCTCGTGCTCCACCTCAACGGCATCCTGGGCGGCGGGGTCGGCACCGTGACCGTCGCCGGGCTGCCCGTGGAGAAGCGCAACCTCGCCGAGATCCGCCGCCGGGTCGGCATCGTCTTCCAGGACCCCGACGACCAGCTCTTCATGCCGACCGTCCGCGAGGACGTGGCCTTCGGCCCGGCGGCGGCCGGCCTGCGCGGCGCCGGACTGGAGGAGCGGGTCCGCGAGGCCCTCGACCTGGTCGGCATGGCCGACTTCGCCGACCGCCCCCCGCACCACCTCTCCTTCGGGCAGCGTCGCCGGGTGGCGGTGGCGACCGTACTGGCGATGCGCCCCGAGATCCTCGTCCTGGACGAGCCCTCCTCCAACCTCGACCCCGCCTCGCGCCGCGAGCTCGCCGACATCCTGCGCTCGCTGGACGTGACCGTGCTGATGGTCACCCACGACCTGCCGTACGCGCTGGAACTGTGCCCGCGCTCGGTGATCCTCAGCGAGGGCGTCATCGCCGCCGACGGCCGCACCCGTGACCTGCTGTGCGACGAGGCCCTGATGGGCGCCCACCGGCTGGAGCTGCCCTTCGGCTTCGACCCCCGCTCGGTACCCGTGGCATAAGCGCCGGCCTGCGGTTGTTGCCCCGGACGTGAACATCCAGGGTGTGGTGACCGAGGGCTTCGAGCCCGTCCGAGAGGCCTTCGCGCGCAACTTCCAGGTGCTGGGCGACCGGGGTGCGGCCGTGGCCGTCTACCGGGACGGCCGCAAGGTCGTCGACCTGTGGGGCGGCACCAAGGACGCCGAGGGCACCGAGCCCTGGACCGAGGACACCGCGCAGATCGTGCGCTCCGCCACCAAGGGCGTGTCCGCCGCCGTGCCGCTGCTGCTGCACCAGCGCGGACTGCTGGACCTGGACGCGCCCGTGGGCTCGTACTGGCCGGAGTTCAAGGCGGGCGGCAAGGACCGGACCCTGGTCCGCCACCTGCTCGCCCACCAGGCCGGGGTACCCGCCCTGGACCGCGGACTCACCGTGGAGCAGGCCGTGGACGGCGTCACCGGCCCGCGCGCCGTCGCCGCGCAGCGGGCCCACTGGGAACCCGGCACCGCGCACGGCTACCACGCCCAGACCTTCAGCTGGCTGGTGTCCGAGCTGGTGCTGCGGGCGACCGGCCGCACGGTGGGCGGGATCCTCGCCGAGGAGATAGCCGAGCCGCTGGGACTGGACTTCTGGATCGGCCTCCCGGAGGACCAGGCGCACCGGGTGGGCCGGGTGGCCCCGGTCGAGCCCCCGGAGAGTGCCGGCCTGCTGAAGACCCGGCCGAGGAGAAACGTCTCGGAGGCCTACGCGGACCCGGAGTCCCTCACCCGCCGCGCCTTCGCCGCCATCGACCCCCAGCCCGACGAGAACGACCCCGTGTACCAGGCCGCCGAACTCCCCGGTTCCGCGGGCATCGGAACGGCCCGCGCACTGGCCCGCTTCTACGGGGCCACCATCGGGGTGGTCGAGGACGGCGCCCGCGTCTTCACCCCGGCGACGACCGCGCTCGCCGGCACCGAGTTCGCGTCGGGCGCCGACCGGGTGCTGGTGGTGGGCACCCGCTTCGGCCCGGGGTACATGCTGCACGGCCCGGCCTCGCCGCTGCTGTCCCCGGCCTCCTTCGGACACCCGGGGCGGGGCGGCTCGCTGGCGTTCGCCGACCCGGAGGCGGGCATCGGCTTCGGCTACGTGACGAACGCCCACGCCAAGTCGGTCACCGCCGACCCCCGCGCCCAGGCCCTGGTCCGCGCACTGCGCAGCTGCCTGTGACCCCGCCGGGCCGGTGACCTCCGCGGGCCTGTGACCTCCGCGGGCCCGGGACCCCGGCGGGCGGTGCGTCAGGAGTTGAGGACCTGGGCGACGATCGGGCCCGCCGCGTCGGCCCCGTGACCGCCGCCCTCGACCATCGCCGCGGCCGCCACGTCACCGCTGAAGCCCGTGAACCAGCTGTCGGGGGCGGCCGCGCCGTCGACCTCCGCCGAGCCGGTCTTCGCGCCCTTGTCGGAGCCGTGGACCGAGGACATCGCCCCGGCGGCGGTGCCGCTCGTGGCGGTCTGCCGCATCATCTGGACCAGCTGCGCCGAGACCCCGGGCGCCAGCCGGCGGGAGGCCGTGGCCAGCGTGCGCCCGTCCAGGGAGGCCTTGACGAGCACCGGCTGGCGGAACACGCCGCTGCGGGCCGTGGCCGTGATGGAGGCGATGTTCAGCGGGTTCATCTGGATCGCGCCCTGGCCTATGTACTCGGCCGCCGCCGCGGACCCGGAGGCCGGCGGTACCGAGCCGTCCTGCGAGGGGACGCCCGTCTTCCAGTCCAGCCCGATGCCGAAGGCATCGCGGGCCACGCCCGGCAGGGCGCCGTTGTCCTTCACGTCGTCGATCAGGCTGATGAAGGCGGTGTTGCAGGACCGGGCGAAGCTGTTCGCGAAGGTCTGGCCCTGTGTGGAGAAGCCGCCCTGGTTGCGGAAGACCTTGCCGTCCCAGGAGGCGGTGGCCGGGCAGGCCGCGGGCCGGTCCGCGGCCACCAGTCCTTTCTCCAGCAGCATCGCCGCCGTCACGATCTTCATGGTGGAGCCGGGGGCCCGCTTGCCCTGCATCGCCGCGTTGAAGCCGTCCCGGCGGTGGTTGGCCACCGCCAGGATGTCGCCGGTGCTCGGCTGGACCGCGACGACCGAGGCCTCGGCGCGCCCGGCGACCGCCTTCTCGGCCGCCGCCTGCACATCGGCGTCCAGGACGGTCTCGATCCGTCCGGGCTTGCCCTCGGCCAGCGTCACCAGCGTCCGCTTGGGGGCGTCGGGGGTGGCGGGTTCGATCCACAGCTCGGCGCCGGGGGTGCCGCCGGTCTTCTCCCCGTACGTCTTGCGCAGCGCGTCCAGGACCGGGCCCAGCGACGGGTAGCGCTCCGCCGTGAGTTCCTTGCCGTTGCGGTCCACGGCCCGCACCGGCGGGCTCGCCGGGGTGCCCGCGCGCAGCCGCTCGTCGCGCTGGAGCTGCGGGTGGATCACCGAGGGCTGCCAGTCCACGAGCGCCTTGCCGGTGCTCTCGCCTCGTACGACGGTCAGCCGGGAGTCGTAGACGAGAGGCTTGGTCGTGCCCTGGTAGGTGACCTCGGCCTCGACCTTGAAAGGCACGGTGGTGCCTTCGGGGGTGCCGGGGGTGATCACGGCCTTGGAGACGTACGCGGCCTTCCGGTAGTCGGCCACCGCCGACTGCGCGGCCTGCGTGTCGTTCGTCAGGCCGGCCGCGGTCCCGTCGTCGCCGGCCGCCCACGCGGCCAGGAAGGCCCGCGCGGTCTCGGCGGTCTCCTTCTCGGTGACGGGCCCGCTCGCCTTCTGTCCGCCCGGAGCGCTGCCGCTCATCGAGCCCTTGGCGTCGCCGCCGCCGGAGCCCGCGTCGCCGACCAGGCTGTAGACCCCGTACGCGGTGCCGCCGACCATGGCGATAAACACCCCGCCGACGATGGCACCCTTCGCCGCCCCGTTCATACGTCCCCTCCCCAGGAACCCCCGTTCTCTGAACATGTTCAAAGAACTCCTGGTGTGGACCTTACGCTGCGCGAGCGTGATCTCACGCTGTTGTTCACCGGAACGGGATGTCGCACGCATCACACGGTGAACGCGGGGAACGCGGGGAACGCGGCGATGCGGCGAACGCGCTAGATGTATTGATCACGAGCGTTGTTGACACTCGGTGGGTCTTGAACATGACGAAGACCTCCGGTGTGGTGGGAGCTGTCTAGGAACCCATTGCACAACGGAGGTCTTCGTGTCCCACCGTAATGCCCGGCTGACCGTCTTCGGTAGGCGCCTGCTGGTCGAGCGGGTCGCTTCGGGCCGCCCGGTCGCGCACGTGGCCGCCGAGATGGGCATATCTCGGGCCACCGCACACAAGTGGGTGCGCCGGTGGCGGGACGACGGCCCGGCCGGGTTGCACGACCGCTCCAGCCGACCTCGCACGACCCCGCACCGGACCTCGGCCGAGGTCGAAGCGAGGGTCTGCGACCTGCGGCGGGCCCGCAAGCTGGGCCCCGCCCGGATCGGCCCGGTCCTTGGCCTGCCCGCCTCGACCGTCCACCGAATCCTGACCCGGCACGGTCTGAACCGGCTCTCGTTCATGGACCGTCCCACCGGCACCCTGATCCGCCGCTACGAACGCGAGAAGCCCGGCGAGCTGATCCATGTCGATGTGAAGAAGCTCGGCCGGATCCCCGACGGCGGCGGCCACAAGGCCCTGGGCCGGCAGGCCGGCCGTGCCACCCGCAACGGGATGGGCTTCGACTACGTCCATTCCGCGGTCGACGACCACTCCCGCCTGGCCTACAGCGAGATCCACCCCGACGAGAAGGTCGCGACCTGCGCGGGGTTCCTCACCCGCGCGGCCGCGTTCTTCCACCACCACGGCATCACCCGCATCGAACGGGTCCTGACCGACAACGCCTGGGCCTACCGCAAGGGCCTGGCCTGGAAGACCGTCCTGGCCCACCTCGGCGCAAGCGGCAAACTCACCCGCGCCTACCGGCCCCAGACCAACGGCAAAGTCGAACGCTTCAACCGCACCCTGCTCGACGAATGGGCCTACCTGCGGCCCTACACCTCAAACGACGAGCGGACAGCAGCCCTGGCAGACTTCCTCCACACCTACAACCACCACCGCTGCCACACCGCCCTGGGCGGACACCCGCCCATCAGCCGCGTAAACAACCCTGCGGGTCAATACAGCTAGATCCAGGTGTCCAGCCACATGCGGCCGCGCCAGGAGTCCATCGGGAGGGTCTGGCCGGTGTAGATGGGCCAGAAGTAGATGAAGTTCCAGACGATCAGCAGGACGAGGACGCCCGCCCCGATCGCGCCCAGGGCGCGGCGGCGTTCGGTGGAGCCCGCCGGGCCCAGCAGGGCGCCGATCATCATGGCCACGGCCAGACACAGGTACGGGACGAAGACCACCGCGTAGAAGTAGAAGATGGTCCGCTCCTGGTAGTTGAACCAGGGCAGCAGGCCGGCGCCCAGCGCGCACGCGATGGCGCCCGCCCGCCAGTCGCGGCGGAAGAACCACCGCCACAGCACGTACAGCAGCGCGAAGCAGCCCGCCCACCACAGCAGCGGGGTGCCCAGGGCCAGGACCTCGCGGGCGCACTTGCCCGCCTCGGTCGCCGGGCAGCCGTCGGTGCCGGGGGAGGGGGACTCGTAGAAGTAGGAGACGGGCCGGCCCAGGACCAGCCAGCTCCACGGGTTCGACTCGTAGGTGTGGCCCGAGGTCAGGCCCACGTGGAACTTGTAGACCTCGGTTTCGTAGTGCCACAGGCTGCGCAGCCACTCCGGGAGGAAGGAGAGCGAGCTGTTCCGGTCGTACTTGGCGGCCCAGTCGCGGAAGTAGCCGCCCTTGCCGTTGTCCGGGCTCAGGATCCAGCCCGCCCAGGAGGCCAGGTACACGCCGATCGCCACCGGCACCGTCGACAGGAAGGCCGGCAGCGCGTCCCGGCGCAGCATCGCCGTGTACGGGGTACCCGCGCCGGCGGTGCGGCGGGCGGCCGCGTCCCACAGCACGGTCAGCACGCCGAAGAAGGCCAGCACCACCAGGCCGTTCCACTTGGTGCCGAAGGCCAGGCCCAGGCAGACGCCGGCCAGCAGCCGGTACGGGCGCAGACCCAGCCGCAGGTTCCGCGCGACGTCCGGGTCGGGGCGGGCCCGGCCCTCCTCGTCGAGCGGGAGCGCCGCCGCGAGCCGGGCGCGGGCCTTGTCGCGGTCGATGACCAGCGCCCCGAAGGCCGCCAGGACGAAGAACATGAGGACCAGGTCGAGGAGGGCCGTGCGGCTCATCACCAGGTGCAGGCCGTCCACCGCGAGCAGCGCGCCGGCCAGGCAGCCGAGGAAGGTGGAGCGGAACAGCCGGCGGCCGATCCGGCACAGCATCAGCACCGACAGGGTGCCGAGCACGGCCGTCATGAACCGCCAGCCGAAGGGGTCGAAGCCGAACATCCACTCGCCGAGCCCGATCACCCATTTGCCGACCGGAGGGTGGACGACGTAGCCGGGGTCCAGGGGGAGCGGCACGCCGTCGGGATTCGCGAGGATCGACTTGTCGACATCCTTGGGCCAACTGGCCTCGTAGCCCTGGCGGATCGTCGCCCAGGCGTCCTTGGCGTAGTACGTCTCGTCGAATATCACCGCCTTCGGGCTGCCCAGGTGGGCGAAGCGCAGTACCCCCGCCACCAGCGTCACCAGCAGCGGACCGGCCCACGCCATGACCCGCTGCCAGGTGTGCCGGCTCGCCTCCGGGATCCCGAGCGCCGCCCAGAGCTGCCCGGACGGGCGGGCGTACGGGGGCACCAGGCGGGCGCGGACATCGGCCGGCGGCGCGGCGGGCGCGTAGCCGAAGCCCCGCAGGCGGCGCAGCCACGGGGACGGCTCGGGCGCGGAGTCGCCCGCGCCCGGCGGTACGGGCGGGGCCCCCGCGGGGCTGGGCGGCGGCGTCGCGGTACTGGTCACCGGGTCATCGTAGGGAACGCCCCTGTGGAGCCCCAGCCCCCACGTGGGTCGGGACCCGCGAAGTCGGCCCGTGGCGCGGGTGCGGCGGGCGGGGCGGGCGGGAGCGCCCGGAGGCGGGCCGGGAGCGATGAGAGGATGGCGGGGTGACAGCTGAACAGGCCCGCGGTACCGAAGCCACCTCCCCGACCGACGGCGTGCTCGTCCTCGCCGGGACTCCCATCGGGGACCTCGCCGACGCCCCGCCCCGGCTAGGCGCCGAGCTGGAGCGGGCCGATGTGATCGCCGCCGAGGACACCCGGCGGCTGCGCCGGCTGACGCAGGGGCTCGGCGTGCACACCACCGGGCGGGTGCTGTCGTACTTCGAGGGCAACGAGTCCGCCCGGACCCCGGAGCTCGTCGAGGCCCTGGAGGCCGGCAAGCGGGTGCTGCTGGTGACGGACGCCGGGATGCCCTCGGTCTCCGACCCCGGCTACCGGCTGGTCGCCGCCGCCGTGGAGAAGGACGTCAAGGTCACGGCCGTGCCCGGGCCGTCCGCCGTGCTCACCGCGCTCGCGCTGTCCGGGCTGCCGGTGGACCGCTTCTGCTTCGAGGGGTTCCTGCCGCGCAAGGCGGGCGAACGCCTGGGCCGGCTGCGCGAGGTCGAGGCCGAGCGGCGCACGCTCGTCTACTTCGAGGCCCCGCACCGGCTCGACGACACCCTGGCGGCGATGGCCGAGGTGTTCGGCGCGGACCGGCGGGCCGCCGTCTGCCGCGAGCTGACCAAGACCTACGAGGAGGTCAAGCGCGGCGGACTCGGCGCCCTCGCGCTGTGGGCGGCCGACGGGGTCCGCGGGGAGATCACCATCGTGGTCGAGGGCGCCCCGGCGGCCGCGCCCGGCGACGTGGACGCCGAGGAGCTGGTGCGGCGGGTACGGGTGCGCGAGGAGGCGGGGGAGCGCCGCAAGGAGGCCATCGCGGCGGTCGCGGCGGAGGCCGGGCTACCCAAGCGCGAGGTCTTCGACGCGGTGGTCGCGGCAAAGAATGCGACTCGAAAGGTGCCGTAGGTCGGTAAAGAGCCGGCCTGAAAAGCAAAGCTCAGACCGCGCACCGACGTCTTTTGGCATGACTGGCCCAAAGATGGTCCAACACTGAACAGGGTCTGATGCGCTCCCGCCCGAAGAGGCGTCCACTGGCAATGGCACCAGTGGAACAAGAGGAGCTGGCATGAGTGAGATCGCAGACACCCCGGTACCCGCACCCCTGGCCGTATCGGACGCCGTATCCACACCTGCCGTACAGACCGTGCACGAGGCGTACTCCTTCGCGTGCATGAAGTGCGGGTACGGGTGGGAGCAGGCCTACGCGATAGAACACCACGTCGACGGCACGGGTCAGCCGTTCATCATGTACATGGTCAACGGCGAGCGGGTGCCCTCCCCGCTGTCCAACCCCACCTGCCTGAACTGCGGCGGGCACGTCGTACGGATCATGCGGGCCGGGCAGGTCTCCTCGGTGCTCGGCATGCTCGACCAGCTCTACCACCACCGCGTCGCACCCGGAATCGCCGGACCGGTACCGGCCGGCGCCGACGTCCCGCGGACCCCGAAGCCGCGCAAGGCCGCACCGCTGCACGACGCCCCCGGGCCGGTCGCGACCGACGCGCCGGAGCGGCGCCGGAGCTGGTTCTCCCGTCTGCTGGGGCGCCTGCGCCGGTCATAAGATCGGCCGTATGACACGCGATGACAAGACGGGGGCGAAGGACACGCCGCCACCGCTGCCCGAACCCCTGCGGGTGGCGGTGGCGGATTCGCACACCCACCTCGACATGCAGGCCGGCACGGTCGAGGAGGGCCTCGCGAAGGCCGCTTCGGTGGGCGTGACCACCGTCGTCCAGGTGGGCTGCGACGTGAAGGGCTCCCGGTGGGCCGCCGAGACCGCCGCCGTCCACCCGAACGTCCACGCGGCGGTGGCCCTGCACCCGAACGAAGCCCCCCGGATCGTGCACGGCGACCCGGACGGCTGGTCCCGCCAGGGCGCGCGGACCGGCGGCGGGGAGGCGGCCCTCGACGAGGCCCTGGCCGAGATCGAGGCGCTGGCCGCGCTGGACCACGTCAAGGCGGTCGGCGAGACCGGACTGGACTACTTCCGCACCGGGCCGGAAGGGATGGCCGCACAGGAGCGTTCCTTCCGGGCCCACATCGAGATCGCCAAGCGGCAGGGCAAGGCGCTGGTCATCCACGACCGCGACGCCCACGCGGACGTGCTGCGCGTCCTGCGGGAGGAGGGCGCGCCCGAGCGGACCGTCTTCCACTGCTACTCGGGCGACGCCGCCATGGCCCGCGAGTGCGCGGCCGCCGGGTACTACATGTCCTTCGCGGGAACCGTCACCTTCAAGAACGCCGCGCCGCTGCGCGAGGCGCTGGCCGTGGCCCCGCTGGAGCTGGTGCTGGTGGAGACCGACGCCCCGTACCTCACCCCGGCGCCCTACCGCGGACGGCCCAACGCGCCGTACCTCATTCCCCTGACGGTGCGGGCGATGGCCGCGGTCCGCGGCATCGACGAGGACGCCATGGCGACGGCGCTGGCCGCGAACACGGCGCGCGCCTTCGACTACTGACCCACCACTGACACACCTGTTCGTCCGACACGCTGCGTGGTCGAACGGCTTTGGTGCGTGACGGCCGCTCCCGCTAGGGTGCCGTGCCCGAACCAGCCGGGGCCGGACCAGTGGAGCGAGCGACGTGAGCGATACGCAGGGCAGTCACCGCCGTACCCCCTGGCCGGACCCCGCCCCGTCCGGCCCGGGGCCGGCCTCCGCCCCGGATCCGGCCTCCGGCCCCGACTCCGGCCCCGACTCGGGCCCCGACTCGGGCCCCGGCTTCGGCACCGGGGCCCGATCCGGATCCGGGCACGGCACCGACTTCGACCCCGGCACCGGGGCCGGATCCGGGCACGGCAGCGGTACCGGCTCCGGCTTCGGCACCAGGGCCGGAGCCCGGCACGGCACCGGTACCGGACCCGGTTCTGACCCCGCCCCCGCCCCCGGCCCCCGCCCCGGGGACGGGGCCGGGGTGCCCGCCCCCCGGGGCGGGGGCGAGGGGCGGCGGGCCGGGCGCCGGCGCAAGGGAACAGACCGGGAACCCGCCCCGGCCCGCGGCCTCGGCCGCCGCCGCGCCCCCGCCCCGGCCTCCGGTTCAGCCCCGGGCAGCCTTCCCGCCCCGGCCACCGGGCCCGCCCCGGCCACCGGGCCCACCGCGGGCGGCGGGCCCGCGGATCCGGACGCCGTGGACGGCCCGCCCACCGGACGCGGCCGCCGCCGCGCCCCCGCCGACCCCGGCCCGGGCCCCCTCCCCGTCGGGGCCGACGCGGAGGTTCCGCCCGCCACCGGCCGCCGCCGCGCCGCGCCGTCCGACGGTGACGTCCCGCCCGCCGCAGCCTCCGGCCGCCGTCGCGCCGCGCCCCCCGACGGCGACGCCCCGCCCCCCGCCCCCGGCCGCCGTCGCGCCGCGCCGTCCGACGGTGATGTTCCCCCCGCCACCGGCCGTCGCCGGGCCGCGTTCGATGCCGCTGCTTCGCCCGCCGGCATCCTGGGGCGCCGTAGCGCCGTGACCCCCGACGGTGACGCCCCGCCCGCCACCGGCCGCCGCCGCGCCGCGCCCCCCGACGGTGACGTTCCGCCCGCCACCGGCCGGCCTCGGGCCGTGTTCGGGGCCGACGTCCCGCCCTCCGCAGCCCCCGGGCTGCGCCGTTCCGGAGTGTCTGACGCCGATGCGCTGCCCGCCGTCCCGGGCCGTCGCCGGGCCGGGGACCCCGACGGGGGTGACCCGCCCGCCGCGTCCCGGCGGCGCTCCGCGAACCCCGGCGCGGACGCGCCGCCCGCCACCGGCCGCAGGCGGGCCGTCCCCGCCGCCGACGCCCCCGGTGAGCCGGCCCGGCGGCGGGCGGCCGCTGCCGCCGACGCCCCGCGGGTCGTCCCGTCCGGCCGGCGCCGCCGCGGCACGGTCACCGGCAGCGCCGCCGCGGCCCGCGACAACTGGCGGCGCATCGTGCCGCAGGCACTGGTCGTCGCCTTCCTCGCCGGCGGCACCACCGCCTTCGTCGCCGCCGACAAGGCCGTACGCCTCACCGTCGACGGAGTCCCCCGCACCCTGCACACCTTCGCCGGCAGCGTCGACGACCTCCTCGACGCCGAGGGCCTCGGCGTCGGCCCGCACGACCTCGTCGCCCCCGCCAGGGGATCCGCCCTCGACGACGGCGAGCAGGTCGTCGTCCGCTACGGCCGGCCCCTCCGGCTCACCCTCGACGGCCACAGCCGCCAGGTGTGGACCACCTCCTCCACCGTCGAGGGCGCCCTGCGCCAGCTCGGCGTCCGCGTCGAGGGCGCCTACCTCTCCGCCCCCCGCACCGCGCCCGTCCCCCGCTCCGGCCTCACCCTGGGCGTCCGTACCGAACGCGGCGTCACCTTCATGGCCGACGGCCGCGAACGCACCATCCGCACCAACGCCGCCACCGTCCAGGAGGCCCTGGACCAGGCCGGCATCACCCTGCGCGGCGAGGACACCACCTCCGTGCCCCCCGACTCCTTCCCCCGCGACGGCCAGACCGTCACCGTGCTCCGCATCACCGGCACCCGCGAGGTCCGCGAGGAACGCATCCCGTACGAGACCGAACGCGTCGAGGACGACACCCTCTTCGCGGGCACCGAGGTCGTCGAACGCGTGGGCCGGCCCGGCGCGCGCCGGGTCACGTACGGGCTCCGCACCGTCAACGGCGTCCGCCAGCAACCCCGCAAGATCGCCGAAGAGGTCGTGCGCGAGCCGGTCAGCCAGCTCGTCAAGGTCGGCACGAAGCCGCTGCCCGCCTCCGTGGCCGGCGCCGACGGCCTGGACTGGGACGCCCTCGCCCGGTGCGAGTCCGGGGGCCGTCCCACCGCCACCGACGCCTCGGGGACCTACGGCGGCCTCTACCAGTTCGACGTACAGACCTGGCAGGCCCTCGGCGGCAGCGGCCGCCCCCAGGACGCCCCCGGCAGCGAACAGACGTTCCGGGCGAAGAAGCTCTACGTGCAGCGGGGGGCCAGTCCCTGGCCGCACTGCGGGCGGGAGCTCACCCACTGACCCGCACCGCCCCGTCCACCGGCCCCGGGGAGCCGCCCCGGGGCGCCGGGTTCGGCCCCCGCGCCCACCCCGCCCCCGGGCGGCGCGAACACCCGCGCGGACCGGACACCCGGTCCGGCTCGGGATCACCCGGCCGATCTGAGACGCTTTACCGGTGAGCACCGCAGAGCAGCAGCCCCCCGCGACCCCTTCCGACGCCCTCCTCGGCCCGGCCGACATCCGAGAGCTGGCCGAGGTCCTCGGCGTACGCCCGACGAAGCAGAAGGGGCAGAACTTCGTCATCGACGCCAACACGGTGCGCCGGATCGTCCGCACCGCCGAGGTGCGCCCGGACGACGTGGTCGTCGAGGTCGGCCCCGGCCTCGGCTCGCTGACGCTCGCCCTGCTGGAGGCCGCCGACCGGGTGGTCGCCGTGGAGATCGACGACATCCTGGCCGCCGCGCTGCCCGCCACCATCGAGGCGCGGATGCCGCAGAAGAAGGACCGCTTCGCGCTGGTCCACTCCGACGCGATGCTGGTCACCGAACTGCCCGGCCCGGCGCCGACCGCGCTCGTCGCGAACCTGCCGTACAACGTGGCCGTCCCGGTGCTGCTGACGATGCTCGACCGGTTCCCGACCATCGAGCGGACCCTCGTCATGGTCCAGGCGGAGGTCGCCGACCGGCTCGCCGCCCGCCCCGGCAACAAGGTCTACGGCGTCCCCTCGGTCAAGGCCAACTGGTACGCGGACGTCAAGCGGGCCGGGTCCATCGGCCGCAACGTCTTCTGGCCCGCCCCGAACGTCGACTCCGGACTGGTCTCCCTCGTGCGCCGCGCCGAGCCGGTGAAGACCACCGCCACCAAGGCGGAGGTCTTCGCGGTCGTCGACGCCGCCTTCGCGCAGCGCCGCAAGGGCCTGCGCGCCGCCCTCGCGGGCTGGGCCGGGTCGGCCGCCGGCGCCGAGGCGGCGCTGGTCGCCGCCGGGGTCGCGCCGCTGGCCCGCGGCGAGTCCCTCACCGTGGAGGAGTTCGCGGCGATCGCCGAGCACAAGCCCGCCGCCGAGAGGCCCGCCCTGTGAACGCCCGCACGACGGGCGCCGACGTGACGGACACCCGTACGGCGGGCCCCGGCGCGGGCGTGACCGTACGGGTCCCCGCGAAGGTCAACGTCCAGCTGGCGGTGGGCGCGGCCCGCCCCGACGGCTTCCACGACCTGGCCAGCGTCTTCCTGGCCGTCTCCCTCTTCGACGAGGTGACGGCGACCCCGGCCGACGCCCTGACCGTCACCTGCTCCGGCCCGGACGCCGACCAGGTCCCCCTGGACCGTACGAACCTCGCGGCCCGCGCCGCCGAGGTGCTCGCCGCCCGCGCCGGGATCTCCCCGGACGTGCACCTCCACATCGCGAAGAACATCCCCGTCGCGGGCGGCATGGCCGGCGGCAGCGCGGACGGCGCGGCGGCGCTGCTGGCCTGCGACGCGCTGTGGGGACTCGACACCCCGCGCGAGGACCTCCTCGCCCTTTGCGCGGAACTGGGCAGCGACGTCCCCTTCAGCCTGGTGGGCGGCGCCGCGCTCGGCACCGGACGCGGCGAGCTGCTGACGCCCGTCGAGGCGGGGACCTTCCACTGGGTGTTCGCCGTCGCGCACGGGGGCCTGTCCACCCCCTCGGTGTTCCGCGAGTTCGACCGGCTGACCGAGGGCGTCGACGTACCCGTCCCGCAGGCCTCCCCGGTCCTGCTCGCCGCGCTCGCCTCCGGCGACCCGGACGCGCTTGCCGCCGCCCTGGCCAACGACCTCCAGCCGGCGGCGCTCTCGCTGCGCCCGCAGCTGGCCGCCACCCTCGCGGCGGGCGCCGACGCGGGGGCGCTGGCCGGGCTGGTGTCGGGCTCCGGGCCCACCACCGCCTTCCTGGTCCGCGATCCGGAGTCGGCCCAGAAGGTCGCCGCGGCCCTCGAAGCGTCCGGCACCTGCCGGGCCACCCGGATCACCGCCTCCCCGGCCCCCGGGGCGACGGTGGTCCCCGCCTGACGGGCGGCTACTCAGGGCGCGGATGAGTATCCGCGCCCTGTCGGCGGCCCGGCGCCGCGCGGGACCGTGGGGGCATGACAGTCAGCGCGCGCGCCATGGCCGCGGCCACGCCCACCGCCCGGGACCGCTACGTCGACCTGCTCCGGGTCGCCTCCCTCGCCACCGTGGTCCTCGGCCACTGGCTGATGGCCGCGGTCAGCGGGGACGGCATAGGGAACCTGCTCGCCCTCGTCCCCCCGCTCCAGGTCCTCACCTGGGCCCTCCAGGTCATGCCGGTGTTCTTCTTCGTCGGCGGGTTCTCCCACGCCCTGTCCTACCGGTCCCTGGAGCGCAGGTACCCCGGCCGGCCCGGGTACGCCGTCTTCCTGCGCGCCCGGCTGCGCCGACTGCTGCGGCCCACCCTGGTGTTCGTCCTGGTCTGGGCCGCCCTCGCGCTGGCCGTGCAGCTCGCCGGGCACGGCGGCGGCCGGCTGACCGGCGCCGCGCTGCGCACCGTCACGCAGCCGCTGTGGTTCATCGGGATCTACCTCGCCATGGTCGCCCTCACCCCGCCGCTGCTGAGGCTGCACGCCCGCCACGGCTGGGCCGCGTTCGCCGCGCTGGCCGGGGCGGCCGCGCTGGTCGACGTACTGCGCTTCGCGCTCGGGGTCCCGTACGTGGAGTTCCTGAACTTCGCCCTCGTCTGGCTCGCCGTGCACCAGCTCGGCTTCCTGCGCGCCGACGGCCGGATCACCCGGCCCGCCCTCCTCGGGGCCGCCGGTCTGGCCGGCGCGGTCCTGCTGGTGGCCTTCGGCCCGTACCCGCTGTCCATGGTCGGGATGCCCGGCGAGAAGGTGTCCAACATGGCCCCGCCCACCCTCGCCCTGCTCTGCCACGGCATGTGGCTGGTCGGTGCGGTCCAGCTGCTCGCCCGCCCCGCCGGCGCCTGGCTGGCCCGGCCCCGCGTCTGGCACGGGGTGGTCGCCGCGAACGGGGTCGCCATGACCGCCTTCCTGTGGCACCTCACCGCCATGCTCGGCGTGTACGCGGGCCAGCTCCTGCTCGGCATGACCCTCCCGGAGCCGGCCACCGGCGCCTGGTGGGTGCAGGTACCGGTGCGTATCCTGCTCGCCGCGGCCCTGACCGCCCTCCTCGTGGCCTGCTTCCGCCGCTTCGAGGCCCCGGGCGCGGCCGCCCGCGGCGCCGTCCGCGAGGAGGGACCCGGCAGCGGACCGGTCGCCGCCGCCGGGATCACCCTGTGCCTGCTGGGGATCCTGGGCCTGTCGATGACCGGTCTCGGCGGTCTCCTCCAGGGCCACAGCGCCGTCCTGATCGCCCTTCCGGTCACCGCGCCCGCCGCCATCGGCATGGCCGTCGGAGGCGCCTTGCTGGTGGAACGGTCGGGGTCCGCCCGGAGGGTTAGGCTGAGGGGCTGATCCACACCCCTTCCCTGGAGCGCGTCTGATGGCCGTCAATCTGGTCAATGTCGAGGCAGTCAGCAAGGTGTACGGCACCCGTACCCTGCTCGACGGCATCTCCCTCGGCGTGTCCGAGGGGGACCGGATCGGTGTCGTCGGCCGCAACGGCGACGGCAAGACCACCCTCATCCGGATGCTCGCCAAGCTGGAGGAACCCGACACCGGCCGGGTCACCCAGAACAGCGGCCTGCGCATGGGCGTGCTCACCCAGCACGACTCCCTCGACCCCTCCGCCACGATCCGGCACGAGATCATCCGGGACATGGCCGACCACGAGTGGGCCGGCAACGCCAAGATCCGCGACGTGCTGACCGGGCTCTTCGGCGGGCTCGACCTGCCGGGCTTCGGCCAGGGCCTCGACACCGTCATCGGTCCCCTCTCCGGCGGTGAGCGCCGCCGCATCGCGCTCGCCAAGCTGCTCATCGCGGACCAGGAACTCCTCGTCCTCGACGAGCCCACCAACCACCTCGACGTCGAGGGCATCTCCTGGCTGGCCAAGCACCTCCAGGAGCGCCGCTCCGCGCTCGTGTGCGTCACCCACGACCGCTGGTTCCTCGACCAGGTCTGCACCCGCATGTGGGACGTGCAGCGCGGTGAGGTCCACGAGTACGAGGGCGGCTACAGCGACTACGTCTTCGCCCGCGCCGAGCGCGAACGCATCGCCGCCACCGAGGAGCAGAAGCGGCAGAACCTGATGCGCAAGGAGCTGGCCTGGCTGCGCCGCGGCGCCCCCGCGCGCACCTCGAAGCCGCGCTACCGCATCGAGGCGGCCAACGAGCTGATCGCCGACGTGCCGCCGCCGCGCGACACCTCCGAGCTGATGCGCTTCGCCAACGCCCGTCTGGGCAAGACCGTCTTCGACCTGGAGGACGTGTCCGTCCAGGCCGGCCCCAAGGTCCTGCTCAAGCACCTCACCTGGCACCTGGGCCCCGGCGACCGCGTCGGCCTCGTCGGCGTCAACGGCGCCGGCAAGACCTCCCTGCTGCGCGCCCTCGCCGAGGCCGCCCGTACGCAGGGCGAGGTGCAGCCCGCGGCCGGCAGCATCACCGTCGGCAAGACGGTCCGGCTGGCCTACCTCTCCCAGGAGGTCGGCGAACTCGACCCGTCCCTGCGCGTCCTGGAGGCCGTCCAGCGCGTCCGTGACCGGGTGGACCTGGGCAAGGGCCGCGAGATGACGGCGGGCCAGCTGTGCGAGCAGTTCGGCTTCACCAAGGAGAAGCAGTGGACGCCCGTCGGGGACCTCTCCGGCGGTGAGCGGCGCCGGCTGCAGATCCTGCGGCTGCTGATGGACGAGCCCAACGTCCTCTTCCTCGACGAGCCCACCAACGACCTCGACATCGAGACGCTGACCCAGCTGGAGGACCTCCTCGACGGCTGGCCCGGCTCGATGATCGTGATCTCCCACGACCGGTTCTTCGTCGAGCGCACCACCGACACGGTGATGGCGCTGCTGGGCGACGCCAGCCTGCGGATGCTGCCGCGCGGCCTCGACGAGTACCTGGAGCGCCGGCAGCGGATGATCGAGGCGGCCGCTCCGGCGCCCGCCCCGGCGGCCGCCGCCAAGTCCTCCTCCTCGGGCGACTCGCGCGCCGCGAAGAAGGAGCTCCAGAAGATCGAGCGCCAGCTCAACAAGATGTCGGACCGCGAGTCGAACCTGCACGCGCAGATCGCCGAGAACTCCACCGACTACGACAAGGTGGCCAAGCTGGACGCGGAGCTGCGCGAACTGATCTCCGAGCGGGACGACTTGGAGATGCGCTGGCTCGAACTGGCCGAAGAGGCCTGAGGAAGCGCCCCGCGGGGCGTCGAGCGGCGCGGTAACGGCCGAGTCACGGGCCGGTCCGACCTTGGGAACAGGGGTCCGACCGGCCCGTCGCATGTCGGCCACGGGTGATAGAAAGAGTCGGTTCTTTCCGCCCCGTGACCCCCGACCCGCAGATTCCCACCGCCTGACGCCGAAGGTATGCGCTGATGACCGAGCCGCCCCAGCCGCCGAACCAGCCGCCGACACCGTCCGGTTACGGCCATCTCCCGGGGCCGCCCCAGCAGGGTTACGGATACCCGCCGCAGGGCGCCAACCCGTACGCCCAGCAGCCGGAGCAGCAGCCGCAGCAGCCTCCGCAGCCCCCCACGGTCCCGCAGGGGGGCTACGCCTTCCCGCCGCCCGGAGCGCCCGCCGGATCGCCCACCGTGGCGTTCCCCGGTGCGCCGGTCCCCGGCGGGCCGGCCCGCGGGCGGCGGACGGCGGTCGTGGTCGCCGCGGCCGTCGCGGGCGTGCTCGTACTCGGCACGGGCGCCTGGTTCGCCTTCGCGGGGGACGACGGCGCGGACCCGAAGAAGCCGGTCGCGCAGGGCTCCACGCCCGCCGACCAGAAGCCCTCGGGCTCCCCGTCCGTGGACGTCGGCGACGGCTCCGGCAACGGCGGCCCGGACAAGACCGACCTCAACGCGGGCCGCAAGTCCGGTGAGGACAAGGCCCTGTGGCTCAAGACCTCCACCCTCCAGGGGCCCGGCGCGGGCATCCCGACCAAGGGCCAGTGGGTGGTCGGCGACACCGTCGTCAAGACCGTCGACAAGAGCTTCGTCGGCTACGCCGTGACCGACGGCAAGGAGAAGTGGAAGCTGGACGTCCGCACCGAGATCTGCGGACTCACCGGCCAGACCACCCCCGACGGCAAGACGGTCGTCGTCGTCAGGGACGGCGAGGGGTCCACCGCGACCTGCGACCAGATGAAGCTCGTCGACCTCAAGGCGGGCAAGGAGGTCTGGACGAAGCAGGTCCAGAAGGAAGGCCTCTTCGACACGGCGGGCGACGCCACGCTCGCCTTCACCGGCGACACCATCGTCGTCAGCCGCATGGGCGGCACCGCCGCCTACCGGCTCGGCACCGGCGAGCGGCTCTTCTCCGGCTCCGGCCCCGAGGGCTGCCAGCCGCGCGCCTACGCCGCCGGCAACGGCAAGCTGATCGGCGTCGCCACCTGCCAGGACGCCGACCACACCACCGAGGTCCAGGACGCGGACCCGGTGACCGGAAAGAAGACCTGGTCCTACCGCCTTCCCAAGGGCTACGACGTCAACGCGGTGTACTCGGTCAACCCGACCGTCATCGACGCCTCGAACCGGGACACCAAACAGCGCGCCATCATCTCCCTCGGGAACGACGGACAGAAGCGCGCCAGTATGTCCGCCCCGGGCAACTTCGCCCTCAACTGCGGCGGCTACAGCACCTCCGAGGGCCTGCAGAACTGCGGCGACAGCGCCGTCGACGGCGACACCCTGTACCTGGCCACGGGCAACGAAGCGGGCGGCAACAACGAGATCGTCGCCTTCGACCTCGCCAGCGGCAAGGCCAAATGGCGCACCGCGGCCGGGGACAAGAGGAACTACATCCCGCTCAAGGCCGGGAACGGGCAGCTGACGGTCTACCGGACCGGCGCCCTGGACGAGCCCGGCGAGATCGTCTCGCTGGCGGTGGGCGACGGCAAGCCCAAGGTGCTCCTGAGCCTGCCCTCGGGACCCGCCGCGAAGATCGAGGGCTCCTTCCTGTTCGCGAAGCGGTCCTACGAGGGCGGCCGTTTCTTCCTGTCGACGACCAGGCTGAACGGCGACGGCAAGGACGAGAAGCTCCTGATGGCATTCGGCAAGTGAACGAGTCCACCGAGCCGCCGACCGAGAGGCAGCAGTACCCCAGATGAGCACCCCGAACACCCCGCCCCCGCCGAACCAGCCGCCCTCCGGCGGCTTCGGCGCGCCCCCGCCGGTCCCGCCGGCCGGCCCGCAGCCGCCGGTGCAGCCGCCGGTCCCGCCGACCGTCCCGCAGCCGCAGGCCCAGCCGCCGGCCGGCGCGCCGGCGCAGCCGGGCTACGGCTACCCGCAGCCCGGTTACGGCTACCAGCAGCCCCAGCAGCCGCCGCAGCCCGGTTACGGGTACCCGCAGCAGCCGCAGCCCGGCTACGGCTACCCGCAGCAGCCCCCCACCCTGCAGGCCCCGGCGCAGCCCGGCCCGCCCGCGGGCGGCGGCGGTGCGCAGCGCAACCAGCTGATGATCATCGGTGCGGCGCTGCTGGCCGTGGTCCTCATCATCGGCGGCGGCTTCTGGTACCTCTCCGGCGACGAGGACAAGGGCGGCGGCACCCAGCCGACCGCCGACGGCGGCGCCAGCGGTTCCCCTGACGGCAACAAGCCCCCGGCACCCGGGGGCGGCGGCACGGAGAAGCCCCCGGCCAACCCCAAGTCGAGGACGCTGGTCAACGTGGCCAGCCCGACCCCGCCCGACGTGGTCTCCGTCGACGGTTCCTGGCTGACCGACACCACCTACGTCAAGTCGGACATCGCGAAGGTGGTCGGCTACAACCTCGTCGACGGCGGCAAGAAGTGGGAGATCCCGCTCCCCGCCAACGTCTGCGGCGCCACCAAGCACATCAGCGACAACAAGACGGCCATCCTCTTCCAGGAGGGCCAGGCCACCGACGCCAACAAGTACCCCCAGTGCACCCAGGTCGGCGTCATCGACCTGAACACCGGCAAGCTCGTGTGGTCGGCCACCGCCAAGTCCACCACCGGCGGCGACAAGCCCGTGGCCTTCACCGAGGTCACCCTCAGCGGCCAGACCGTCGCCGCGGGCGGGCTCAGCGGCGGCGCCGCCTGGAACCTCGCCGACGGCAAGTCCCTGTGGTCCCCGAAGGTCGACGGCGAGGGCTGCTACGACCTCGGCTACGCGGGCGGCGAGGCCCTCGCCGTGCTGCGCAAGTGCGGCCGGATCCCCAACCAGAGCCTGCTCGCGCAGTCCCTCGACCCCGCCACCGGCGCGCCGAAGTCCTCGTACAAGCTCTCGCCCGGCATCGAGTGGGCGGGCATCATCTCCACGAAGCCGCTCATCGTCGCGGCCAATGTGGGCAACACGGCCAAGAACGCCACCAACGTCAGCGACCTGTTCGTGGTGGACGACGCCGGCCAGCTGAAGTCCCACATCGCGCTGTCGGGCGGCAACTACGCGCCCAAGTGCCCCGCCACCGAGGTCGAGCAGTGCTCGAACATGGTCGTCGGCAACGGCAAGGTGTACATGCCCTCGTACGAGCACCAGGGTTCGGCCTCCGTCGGCCGCACCAACGAGATCGTCTCCTTCGACCTGGAGACCGGCAAGGCCACGGCCGACCGCGCCGACGCGGGCGAGCGGTACACCATGTACCCGCTGCGGATGGACGGTCCGAACATCATCGCCTACAAGGTCCCGCCGTACGACGGGGGCGGCCGGGTCGTCAGCATCGACGGCCGGACGATGAAGGAGACCCTCCTGATGCAGAACCCGGCGGAGAAGACGAGCCAGCGCACCGAGACGAGCTTCTCGCTCGACTACTCGGAGTTCCGCTACCACAACGGTCACCTCTTCATCTCCCGCACCATGGCCCGCAAGCCCTACTCCGACAAGGGCGACCCGGAGTACCTCTTCGCCTCGTTCATCGCGAACTGACGCGAACCGAGCCGTGCCGAAGCCCCCGGAAGGTCAGCCTTCCGGGGGCTTCTCGCGGTAACCGGCACGCTCCGTCGAACAAGCGTGTAGCTTGCCGGGTCAGAAGGATCTGGGGTGGGAGCCTTGATGGGCGTACGGGTCATGGTGGTCGACGAGCACCGGCTGCTGGCCGAGGCGCTCGCCTCGGCCCTGAAACTGCGCGGGCACCGGGTGCTCGCGGCGGCCGCACCGGCGGCGGGTGCCGCCGAACTGGTCATCGGCCGCGCCCCGGAGGTGTGCCTGTTCGGCACCGCCACCCCCGCCGAGCCCGGGGTCTTCGAGCCCGTCGCGCGGATCAGGCGGGAGCGCCCGCAGATCGCCGTCGTGGTCCTCGGGCCGGTGCCGAACCCGCGGGGGATCGCCGCGGCCTTCGCCTCCGGCGCCTGCGGCTACGTACGCCAGGACGAGCGCATCGAGGGAGTGGAGCGGGCCCTGGCCAAGGCGCGGGCCGGGGAGGTCGCCATCTCCCCGCAGCTGCTCCAGGGGGCCTTCGCGGAGCTGCTCAACCCCGCCGCCCAGCCCGACGACGAGGGCAGCCGGCTGCTGCGGCTGCTCACGCCCCGGGAGGTGGAGGTGCTGGTACGGGTCGCGGAGGGCGAGGACACCCGGCTGATCGCCGCCGGGATGGCCATCGCGCCGAGTACCGCCCGTACGCACGTGCAGCGGGTGCTGATGAAGCTGGGCGTCGGCTCCCGGCTGGAGGCGGCCGCGCTGGCCGCCCGTACCGGGCTGCTGGACCGGGCGGTGTTCCCCGCGCCGGAGCCGGTGGCGCAGGGCCCGGCCGGGCGGTGAGTCCGGCGGAACCGGGATTTCCCCGGAAGCGTGGAATCCGGTAAGTCAGAGTCAGTGCACGCGCGCCCGTGCGCGTCCGCGAGAGGTTGGAGTGCGAGTGAGCAAGTACCTGGTCACCGGTGGGGCCGGATATGTGGGCGGCGTCGTGGCCGCCCATCTCCTGGAGGCCGGCCACGAGGTGACCGTCCTCGACAACCTCTCCACCGGCTTCGGCGAGGGGGTCCCCGCCGGCGCGACCCTGGTCAACGCCCGCATCCAGGACGCCGCGGAGCACCTGGACGCCTCCTACGACGCGGTGCTGCACTTCGCGGCGTCCTCGCAGGTCGGCGAGTCCGTGGTCAACCCCGGCAAGTACTGGGACAACAACGTCGGCGGCACCCTCGCCCTGCTGACCGCGATGCGGGAGGCGGGGGTGCGCCGCCTGATCTTCTCCTCCACGGCGGCCACCTACGGGGAGCCCGCGGACGGCCCGCTGACGGAGACCTCCGCGACCGCCCCGACCAACCCCTACGGTGCCTCGAAGCTGGCCGTCGACCACATGATCGCGGGAGAGTGCGCGGCGCACGGCCTCGCCGCCGTCTCGCTGCGCTACTTCAACGTGGCCGGAGCCTACGGCGAGTTCGGCGAGCGGCACGACCCGGAGACGCACCTGATCCCGCTGGTCCTCCAGGTGGCGCTGGGGGAGCGCGAGTCCATCGCGGTGTTCGGCGAGGACTACCCCACCCCGGACGGCACCTGCGTGCGCGACTACATCCACGTGGCCGACCTGGCGGAGGCCCACCTCTCCGCGCTGCGCGTCGCGGCGGAGGGCGAGCACCTGATCTGCAACCTCGGCAACGGCAGCGGGTTCTCCGTCCGCGAGGTCATCGAGACGGTCCGCAAGGTCACCGGCCGGGACATCCCCGAGACGGTCGGCCCGCGGCGGGCCGGCGACCCGGCGGTACTGGTCGCCTCCGCGCGCACCGCGCAGGAGCGCCTCGGCTGGACCCCGACCCGCTCGGACCTCACCCGCATCGTGACGGACGCCTGGAACTTCGCCCGCGCACAGCGTTCCTGACCCGAGCGGCGCACCCCGCCCCCGGTCCCCGCCGCGCCCCCGCCCGTACTCCGGGCGGGGGCGCGCGTGCTGTGCGCGGGTGCGCCGTGCGGGCGTCGCGCGCGGGCGCTCGGCGTGCGTACGCCGGGTGAAATGCCCCTCGTGCAACTGCCCGTGGCACACACCGGTCGGAATTCCGCCCCAGAGCCTTGCGGACAGATGAATTCAAGCCATCGATAGCTCCGTTGAGGACCCTCCCACCGGAAAATCCCTCGAAAAACTTCTGCTATTCGGCCAACCACGAGACAGGACCCGCTCTACGCTGATGCGTGACACCGGTGGGGGCCGGTGTTGATTCAGGGGTCGAGACACGTCGGGTACGGCGTCCGGTCCGGGGTAGTGCACAGATGTCGCGGCGGCGGCCGCGGCGGCAGTGGGCCACCCGGTCCGGGCGTCGTACCCGTAGTCGTCCGTTCCCCGACCCTTGGGGGTTTTGTGGTCCGTATCCGGGTTCTGGTGGTCGACGACCACCGCATCTTCGCCGAGTCTCTGGCAGCCGCGCTCGCGGCCGAGCCGGACGTGGACGTGTCCGCGGCCGGCAGTGGTCCGGCCGCCTCGCGCTGCCTCGAACGCGCGGCGGCCGAGGGCCGCCGCTTCGACGTGCTGCTCGTCGACGCCGACCTCGGCGCCGGCGCCGCCGTGCCCGCCCAGCGGGAGGCGGGCACCGCCCCGCCGCCGTCCGTCTCCGACGGGATCGCCCTGGTCGCGGGGGTGCGCGTGGCCCACCCCGGGGTCCGCACCGTGGTCCTCGCCGAGCGCGACGACCCCCGCCGGGCCGCGCTCGCCCTCCAGGCGGGGGCCTCCGGATGGGTGGCCAAGGACTGTTCCCTCTCGCGGCTGCTGGCCGTCGTCCGCGGAGTGCTGCGCGAGGAGACCCACCTGCCGCCCGCGCTGCTCACCGGGGTGCTGCGGGAGCTGACCGCGGCGCGCAAGCACCGCAGCGACAGCGAACGGCTCGTGGAGTCCCTCACCCCGCGCGAGCACGAGGTGCTGCGCTGCATGGTGGCGGGGCTGGGCCGCAAGGACGTGGCCGCCCGGCTGTTCCTCTCCCCGCACACCGTCCGCACCCACATGCAGAACGTGCTGGGCAAGCTCGGCGTGCACTCCACCCTGGCCGCCGTCGCGCTGGCCCGGCGGGCCGGGGTGCGCCCGGCGGAACTATCCGGGGATGTTGTCGAACGGAGCGGTCAACTGGCGTAGCAGCCCGGCGAGATCGCCGCGCTGGGCCGTGGAGAGCTGGGCCAGGATCGCGCGTTCCTGGGCCAGCAGCCCGGCGAGCGACTGGTCGGCGCGGTCGCGCCCCTCGGGGGTGAGCCGGACCAGGACCCCGCGCCGGTCGCTGGGGTCGGGCAGCCGTTCGACCAGGCCCTTCTTCGCGAGCCGGTCGATGCGGTTGGTCATGGTGCCCGAGGTGACCAGGGTCTGCGTCAGCAGCTGGCCGGGGGAGAGCTGGTAGGGCGCGCCCGCGCGCCGCAGGGAGGTCAGCACGTCGAACTCCCACGGCTCCAGGCCGTGCTCGGAGAAGGCCAGCCTGCGGGCACGGTCGAGGTGGCGCGCGAGCCGGCTGACGCGGCTGAGCACCTCAAGCGGTTCCACGTCGAGGTCAGGGCGCTCTCGCCGCCATGCCGCGACCAGTCGGTCGACCTCGTCCTCCATGCCGATCAGTGTAAGGGGTCTGTCGATGTGAAGTCTCTTCAAATCGAGAATCTTGACATCGAGATACATCAGGTCGACCATGGGAGAGGAGGGGGCCGCAGCGGCCTCCGCTTCCGACCGCCCACCGGCAGGGAGGCTCGACCATGCATTCCGACACCGCACCGGACGCGCGGCACACCGCATCCGGCGCCGCCGCGCCGCAGACGCCCACCTGGGACCCCGGCCAGTACCTCCGCCACGCGGACCACCGCGCACGGCCCTTCCTGGACCTGCTCGCCCGCGTCGGCGCGCTCCCCACCGCCCCCGCCCGCATCGCCGACCTCGGCTGCGGCCCCGGCAACGTCACCGCGCTGCTCACCGGCCGCTGGCCCGACGCCCGCATCACCGGCTACGACCTCTCCCCGCAGATGCTGCGCCGCGCCGAGGAGGAGTACGCCGGCCCCACCCCCGGCGGCGGCAGCCTCGACTTCCGCCACGGCGACCTGGCCGACTGGGTGCCCGGGGAGCCGTACGACCTGATCGTCTCCAACGCGGCCCTGCAATGGGTGCCCGGCCACCCCGGCTCCTTCGCGCGCTGGATCGACGGCCTGCGGCCCGGCGGCACCTTCGCCTTCCAGGTCCCCGGCAACTTCACCGCACCCAGCCACCGGCTGCTCGCCGAACTGTGCGACACCCCGCGGTGGCGGGACCGGCTGGGGGGACTCGCCGCACGCCACACCGACACCCTCGAACCCGGCGAGTACCTCGACCGCCTCACCGGCCTCGGCTGCACGGCCGACGTGTGGGAGACCACCTACCACCAGCTGCTCCAGGGACCCGACCCGGTCCTCGACTGGGTCAAGGGAACCGCGCTGCGGCCCGTGCTCACCACCCTCGGCGACGACCGGCCGGCCGTCGACCGCTTCCTGGCCGAGTACCGCCGGGCGCTGCGCGAGGCCTACCCGCCCGGCCCCCGCGGCACCGTCTTCCCCTTCCGCCGCGTCTTCGCCGTCGCGCGCAAGGAGGCCTGACCGTGCTGAGCGCCGTCGACCACGTACAGCTCGCCGCTCCCCCCGGCTCCGAGGACCCGGTCGGCAACCGGCTGGAGTTCCTGGAGCCGGACCCCGCACACACCTGAGCGGGGCCGGACCCCCGGGCTCAGTTCTTGCGGTGTCCCACCAGGCGGGGCCTGGCCTCCAGGTTCTCCAGCCCGTGCCAGGCCAGGTTCACCAGGTGCGCCGCCACCTCGGCCTTCTTCGGCCGCCGCGTCTCCAGCCACCACTGCCCCGTCAGCGCGACCATCCCGACCAGCGCCTGCGCGTAGAGCGGGGCCAGCTTCGGATCGAAGCCCCGGGCCTTGAACTCCAGCCCGAGGATGTCCTCCACCTGCGTGGCGATATCGCTGATCAGCGAGGCGAAGGTGCCCGTCGACTGCGCCACGGGGGAGTCCCGCACCAGGATCCGGAAGCCGTCGGTGTAGTTCTCGATGTAGTCGAGCAGGGCGAACGCCGCCTGCTCCAGCAGCTCCCGCGGGTGCCCCGCCGTCAGCGCACCCGTCACCCCGTCCAGCAGCTGGCGCATCTCGCGGTCCACGACCACCGCGTAGAGGCCCTCCTTGCCGCCGAAGTGCTCGTACACCACCGGCTTGGACACCCCGGCCTTCGCCGCGATCTCCTCCACCGAGGTGCCCTCGAAGCCCTTCTCCGCGAACAGGGTGCGGCCGATGTCCAGCAGTTGCTGACGCCGCTCGGCGCCCGTCATTCGGACCCGGCGACCTCGCCTGGGCTTGTCGTTGCTGGAACTGCTGCCGTCGATCGCCACGTCCCCCATCATGCCGCGTTCGTCGTCTTTTCCTTGCGCCGGGCGTCGATGCGCCCGTCCGACGGCCAGCGCACGTCCGAGGCCCAGCCCAGCCGCTCGAACCAGCGGATCAGCCGCGCGCTGGAATCGACCTGTCCGCGCAGCACACCGTGCCGGGCAGACGTCGGGTCGGCGTGGTGCAGGTTGTGCCAGGACTCCCCGCACGACAGCACCGCGAGCCACCACACGTTGCCGCTGCGGTCCCGGGACCGGAACGGCCGCTTGCCCACCGCGTGACAGATCGAGTTGATCGACCACGTCACGTGGTGCAGCAGCGCCACGCGCACCAGCGAACCCCAGAAGAAGGCCGTGAACGCACCCCACCAGGACAGCGTCACCAGACCGCCCACCAGCGGCGGGATCGCCAGCGACACCATCGTCCACAGCACGAAGTCGCGCGAGATCCGCCGGATCGCCGGGTCCTTGATCAGGTCCGGGGCGTACTTCTGCTGGTCGGTCTGCTCCTCGTCGAAGAGCCAGCCGATGTGTGCCCACCACAGGCCCTTCATCAGCGCCGGCACCGTCTCGCCGAACCGCCACGGCGAATGCGGGTCGCCCTCGTGGTCGGAGAACCGGTGGTGCTTGCGGTGGTCCGCCACCCAGCGCACCAGCGGCCCCTCCACCGCCATCGACCCCATGACCGCCAGCGCGATCCGCAGCGGCCGCTTCGCCTTGAAGGACCCGTGCGTGAAGTAACGGTGGAAGCCGATGGTGATGCCGTGGCAGGTCAGGAAGTACATGAACACCATCAGGCCGAGGTCCAGCCAGCTCACCCCCCGGCCCCAGGCCAGCGGCACCGCCACCAGCAGGGCCAGAAAGGGAACGGTGATGAACAGCAGCAGCGCGACCTGCTCCACCGACCGCTTCTGCTCACCGCCGCGCGTCGCGGACACCGCGTCAGTGGAAGGAGTGGAGGACGCGGGCGCGTCCTCGATCAGATCGGGACCGATCGTCATGGGGGTTCCCCTGGGGGGTGAGAAGTCGGCAGGCCCGTCGGGACGGACCCTACGGATCCGTAACCTACGGCATCGTAAGTATGGCAAAGGTCCCCGGCACGGCAAGGGAGCACACCACACCGGCCCGCCCCGGCCCCCGGCCGCGGCGCCGCGGCGGCGGCGCAGTGGCGGCGCTGCCGGGGCACAAGGACGCGCCACCTATCCTGGTGTCGTCGGACAGCGCGGTCCGCACGGGCAGCCCGGGCTGCGCACCGGTGCATCGGTACGGCACCGTCACCGCGCGCCCCCGGGAGCCCACAGCCCAGTAGCGCTCGAACACTGCAAGGAGCCGCACCTGTGAGCAGTGCTGACCAGGCCGCCCAGGCCCCCGCCACCCGCACCTCCGCGGAGACCGCGAACGCCGAGCTGCGCGCGGACATCCGCCGCCTCGGCGACCTCCTGGGGGAGACCCTCGTACGCCAGGAGGGCCAGGACCTCCTCGACCTCGTCGAACAAGTACGTGCCCTGACGCGCACCGACGGCGAAGCCGCTGCGGAGCTGCTCGGCGAGACCGACCTGGAGACCGCCGCCAAGCTGGTGCGCGCCTTCTCCACCTACTTCCACCTCGCCAACGTCACCGAGCAGGTGCACCGCGGCAAGGAGCTGCGCGCCCACCGCGCCGCCGAGGGCGGTCTCCTCGCCCGCACCGCCGACATGCTCAAGGACGCCGACCCCGAGCACCTGCGCGAGACGGTCCGCAACCTCAACGTCCGGCCGGTCTTCACCGCGCACCCCACCGAGGCCGCCCGCCGCAGCGTCCTGAACAAGCTGCGCCGCATCGCCGCCCTGCTGGAGGAGCCCGTCTCCGGCGCCGGCGAACGCCGCCGCCACGACCTGCGGCTCGCCGAGAACATCGACCTCGTGTGGCAGACCGACGAACTGCGGGTCGTGCGCCCCGAGCCCGCCGACGAGGCCCGCAACGCCATCTACTACCTCGACGAGCTGCACGCCGGCGCCGTCGGCGACGTCCTGGAGGACCTCGCCGCCGAGCTCCAGCGCGTCGGCGTCGAGCTGCCCGCCGGCACCCGCCCGCTCACCTTCGGCACCTGGATCGGCGGCGACCGCGACGGCAACCCGAACGTCACCCCCGAGGTCACCCGCGACGTGCTGATCCTCCAGCACGAGCACGGCATCACCGACGCCCTCGAACTGGTCGACTTCCTGCGCGGCCTGCTGTCGAACTCCATCCGCTACACCGGCGCCACCGAAGAGCTCCTGACCTCCCTCCAGGCCGACCTGGAGCGCCTCCCGGAGATCAGCCCCCGCTACAAGCGGCTGAACGCCGAGGAGCCGTACCGCCTCAAGGCCACGTGCGTGCGCCAGAAGCTCCTCAACACCCGCGAGCGCCTCGCCAAGGGCATCCCCCACGAGGAGGGCCGCGACTACCTCGGCACCTCCGAGCTGCTCACCGACCTCACCCTCATCCAGACCTCCCTGCGCGAACACCGCGGCGCGCTCTTCGCCGACGGCCGCATGGACCGCACCATCCGCACCCTGGCCGCCTTCGGCCTCCAGCTCGCCACCATGGACGTGCGCGAGCACGCGGACGCGCACCACCACGCGCTCGGCCAGCTCTTCGACCGCCTGGGCGAGGAGTCCTGGCGCTACGCCGACATGCCGCGCGACTACCGGCAGAAGCTCCTCGCCAAGGAGCTGCGCTCGCGCCGCCCGCTCGCCCCGACGCCCGCCCCGCTCGACGCGGCCGGCCACAAGACCCTGGGCGTCTTCGGCGCGGTCAAGGACGCCTTCGAGAAGTTCGGCCCCGAGGTCATCGAGTCGTACATCATCTCGATGTGCCAGGGCGCCGACGACGTCTTCGCCGCCGCGGTCCTCGCCCGCGAGGCCGGACTCATCGACCTGCACGCCGGCTGGGCCAAGATCGGCATCGTGCCGCTCCTGGAGACCACCGACGAGCTGCGCGCCGCCGACGTCATCCTCGACGAGATGCTGGCCGACCCCTCCTACCGCCGTCTCGTCTCGCTGCGCGGCGACGTCCAGGAGGTCATGCTCGGCTACTCGGACTCCTCCAAGTTCGGCGGCATCACCACCTCCCAGTGGGAGATCCACCGCGCCCAGCGCCGGCTGCGCGACGTCGCGCACCGCTACGGGGTGCGCCTGCGCCTCTTCCACGGCCGCGGCGGCACCGTCGGCCGCGGCGGCGGCCCCTCGCACGACGCGATCCTCGCCCAGCCCTGGGGCACCCTGGAGGGCGAGATCAAGGTCACCGAGCAGGGCGAGGTCATCTCCGACAAGTACCTCGTCCCCTCGCTGGCCCGCGAGAACCTGGAGCTGACCGTCGCGGCCACCCTCCAGGCCTCCGCCCTGCACACCGCGCCCCGCCAGTCCGACGACGCCCTGGCCCGCTGGGACGCGGCCATGGACATCGTCTCGGACGCCGCGCACGCCGCGTACCGGGAGCTCGTCGAGGACCCGGACCTGCCCGCGTACTTCTTCGCGGCCACCCCCGTCGACCAGCTCGCCGACCTGCACCTGGGCTCCCGCCCCTCCCGCCGCCCCGACTCGGGCGCGGGCCTGGACGGGCTGCGGGCCATCCCGTGGGTGTTCGGGTGGACCCAGTCCCGGCAGATCGTGCCCGGCTGGTACGGCGTGGGCTCCGGCCTGAAGGCCCTGCGCGAGTCCGGCCAGGACGCGGCCCTCGCCGAGATGGGCGAGCGCTGGCACTTCTTCCGCAACTTCCTCTCCAACGTCGAGATGACGCTGGCCAAGACGGACCTGCGGATCGCCCGCCACTACGTCGACACGCTCGTGCCCGACGAGCTCAAGCACGTGTTCGCCCGGATCGAGGCCGAGCACGAGCTGACCGTCCGCGAGGTCCTTCGCATCACCGGCGGCGAGCGGCTCCTGGACTCCAACCCGATCCTCCAGCAGACCTTCGCCGTCCGCGACGCCTACCTGGACCCGATCTCCTACCTCCAGGTGTCCCTGCTGGCCCGCCAGCGCGCCGCGGCCGCCCGCGGCGAGGAGGCGGACCCGCTGCTGGCCCGCGCCCTGCTGCTCACCGTCAACGGCGTGGCGGCCGGTCTGCGCAACACCGGCTGACCCGGCCCCGCCCCGTACGCACGCGAGCCCCCGCCGACGGCGGGGGCTCGCGTGCGTACGGGTGCCGGGCGTCAGGAGTTGTACGTCGACTGCGCCCGTTCCAGACCGTCCAGGATCAGGCACTCCACGGCGTCCGCGGAGCGGTCCACGAACCAGTCCAGTTCCTTGCGCTCGGTGGAGGAGAAGTCCTTCAGGACGAAGTCCGCGACCTGCATGCGGCCGGGCGGGCGGCCGATGCCGCAGCGCACGCGGTGGTAGTCGGGTCCCATCGCCTTCGTCATCGACTTCAGGCCGTTGTGCCCGTTGTCCCCGCCGCCCAGCTTCAGGCGCAGCGTCGGGTAGTCGATGTCCAGCTCGTCGTGGATCGCGACGATCTTCTCCACCGGCACCTTGTAGAAGTCGCGCAGGGCCGTGACCGGGCCTCCCGACAGGTTCATGAACGACATCGGCTTGGCGAGCACGATCCGGCGGTTCGCCGGTCCCGGCGGGCCGATGCGGCCCTCGACGACCTGGGCGCGGGCCTTGTGCGCCTTGAACCTGCCGCCGATCCGCCCGGCCAGCAGGTCGGCCACCATGAAGCCGATGTTGTGGCGGTTGCCGGCGTACTCCGGTCCGGGGTTCCCGAGACCGACGACCAGCCAGGGCGCCGCGTCGTCCGACATCAAAAGCTCCTTAAGTGCCTGGAACGAAGACGACCGCCGTCCCGCTCCAGTGGAGCCGGACGGCGGTCGGTCAGCAACTGCTGAGGGGGTGGGGCGAGGCTCAGGCCTCGGTGCCCTCGGCGGCCTCGGCGGCCGGCTCCTCGGCCTGCGGGGCGACGACCTGCAGGACGGCGATGTCGCCGTCGACGGCCAGGGTGGTGCCGGCGGGCAGGACCAGGTCCTTGGCGTGGATGGTGGCGCCGGCCTCAAGGCCCTCGATCGAGACGGTGACCTCGGTCGGGATGTGGGTGGCCTCGGCCTCGACGGAGATGGTGTTCTGGAGGGTCTCCAGCATGTTGCCGCCGGCGGCCAGGTCGCCCTCGGTGACGATCGCGACGTCGACGGTGACCTTCTCGCCCTTCTTGACGATCAGGAAGTCGACGTGCGAGATGGAGCGCTTCAGCGGGTGCTTCTGCACGGCCTTCGGGATGACCAGCTCGGTGCCGTCGCCCGCGATGTCCAGGGAGATCAGGACGTTCGGGGTGCGGAGCGCCAGCTGCAGGCCGTGGCCCTCGACGTTGACGTGCTTGGGGGCCTGGCCGTGGCCGTAGATGACACCGGGGACCAGGGCGTCGCGACGGGCCTGGCGGGCGGAGCCCTTGCCGAAGGTGTCGCGGAGCTGGGCGGAAAGCTTGACCTCGGACATGCTCACTCCTCGTGGGGTGACGGAAGAACGGACTGGGTCACCCGGCCGGAACGGCCTGCTACGAAGAGCGCGTCGATAACGGAGCGTCCGTCCCGCGGAACGGGTACGGCCTCCCTCGCCGAGCAACTCATGGAGTGTACCCGGCGCGGGAGGCCGCGCCCAAAAGGATCTCTGCCCGGTGTTACTGCTGCTCTTCGAAGAGGCTGGTGACCGAGCCGTCCTCGAAGACCTCGCGCACCGCGCGGGCGATCATCGGGGCGATGGAGAGCACCGTGATCTTGTCGAGCTCCAGGTCCGAGGGGTCCGGGAGGGTGTTCGTGAAGACGAACTCGCTGACCTTGGAGTTCTTCAGGCGGTCGGCGGCCGGGCCCGAGAGGATGCCGTGCGTGGCCGTCACGATGACGTCCTCGGCGCCGTGCGCGAAGAGCGCGTCGGCCGCGGCGCAGATGGTGCCGCCGGTGTCGATCATGTCGTCGACCAGGACGCAGACGCGGCCCTTGACCTCACCGACGACCTCGTGGACGGTCACCTGGTTGGCGACGTCCTTGTCGCGGCGCTTGTGCACGATGGCCAGCGGCGCGTCGAGGCGGTCGCACCAGCGGTCGGCGACGCGCACGCGGCCGGCGTCCGGGGAGACGATGGTCAGCTTGGTGCGGTCCACCTTGGCGCCGACGTAGTCCGCGAGGACGTTCAGGGCGGAGAGGTGGTCGACCGGGCCGTCGAAGAAGCCCTGGATCTGGTCGGTGTGCAGGTCGACCGTGAGGATGCGGTCGGCACCCGCGGTCTTCAGCAGGTCGGCGACCAGACGGGCCGAGATGGGCTCGCGGCCCTTGTGCTTCTTGTCCTGGCGGGCGTAGCCGTAGGACGGGATGATCACGGTGATGGAGCGTGCCGACGCGCGCTTCAGCGCGTCGATCATGATCAGCTGCTCCATGATCCACTTGTTGATCGGAGCCGTGTGGCTCTGGATCAGGAAGCAGTCCGCGCCACGTGCCGACTCCTGGAAGCGGACGTAGATCTCGCCGTTCGCGAAGTCGAAAGCCTTGGTCGGCACGAGGCCGACTCCCAGCTGGTGCGCGACCTCCTCGGCCAGCTCGGGGTGGGCGCGGCCGGAGAAGAGCATCAGCTTCTTCTCGCCGGTCGTCTTGATCCCGGTCACAGCACTGTCTCCTCAGACGTGTGGAAAGCTGCTCGCCCCCGTGTGCGTCCGTCCCGCACACGGTGAGCCAGCCGAATTGCGTGCACCTATCACGGTACGCCGTCCCGGGCGTACCTGTTTCCGGTCAGTTCACCTCAGAGGTGACCGGAGTCCTTCTCGCCGGTCGACTGCGCGGCCGTCGCGGCCGCGCTGCCGGGGCGCTTGCGGGCCACCCAGCCCTCGATATTCCGCTGCTGGCCACGGGCCACGGCCAGGGCGCCGGGCGGCACGTCCTTCGTGATCACCGAACCGGCGGCCGTGTAGGCGCCGTCCCCGATGGTGACGGGAGCCACAAACATGTTGTCGGAACCCGTCTTGCAGTGTGAGCCGACGGTGGTGTGGTGCTTGTGTTCGCCGTCGTAGTTCACGAACACGCTGGCCGCGCCGATGTTCGTGTACTCGCCGATCGTCGCGTCGCCCACGTACGACAGGTGCGGCACCTTGGTGCCCTCGCCGATCGTCGCGTTCTTCATCTCCACGTACGTGCCGGCCTTGGCCTTGAGGCCGAGGTTGGTGCCCGGGCGCAGGTACGCGAAGGGGCCGACGCTCGCCTGCTCCCCGATGACGGCGCCGTCGGCCACCGTGTTGTCCACGCGGGCGCCCGCGCCGACGCGGGTGTCCTTGAGCCGGGTGTTCGGGCCGACCTCGGCCCCCTCGGCGATGTGCGTGGCGCCCAGCAGCTGGGTGCCCGGGTGGATCAGGGCGTCCTGCCCGAAGGTCACCGTCACGTCCACGAAGGTGCCGGCGGGGTCGACGACCGTGACGCCCGCGAGCATGGCCCGCTCCAGCAGGCGCGCGTTCAGCAGCGCGCGGGCCTCGGCCAGCTGTACCCGGTTGTTGATGCCGAGGATCTGGCGGTGGTCCGTGCCGACGGCCGCGCCGACGCGGTGGCCCGCCTCGCGCAGGATGCCGAGCACGTCGGTGAGGTACTCCTCGCCCTGGCTGTTGTCGGTGCGGACCTTGCCGAGCGCGTCCGCGAGGAGGTTCCCGTCGAAGGCGAAGACCCCGGAGTTGATCTCCCGGATCGCGCGCTGGGCGTCGGTGGCGTCCTTGTGTTCGACGATGGCGGTCACGGCGCCGGTGGCCGGGTCGCGGACGATGCGGCCGTAGCCGGTGGAGTCCGGGACCTCGGCGGTCAGCACGGTGACGGCGTTGCCGTCCGCCCCGTGGGTGGCGGCGAGCTGCGCGAGGGTCTCGCCGGTCAGCAGCGGGGTGTCGCCGCAGACCACGATCACGGTGCCGTCGACCGGCCCGCCGAGCTCTTCGAGGGCCATCCGGACGGCGTGCCCGGTGCCGTTCTGCTCGTACTGGACCGCGGTGCGGACGTCGGCGTCGATCCCGGCGAGGTGTGCGGTGACCTGTTCGCGCGCGTGGCCGACGACGACCACGAGGTGCGCGGGGTCCAGCTCGCGGGAGGCGGCGACCACGTGACCGACGAGCGAGCGCCCGCAGATCTCGTGCAGGACCTTGGGGGTGGCCGACTTCATGCGGGTGCCTTCACCCGCTGCGAGTACGACGACGGCTGCCGGGCGGGTTGCGCTCACGGGTGTGCCCTTCGGCTTCGGGGGTGGACCCAGGAAGGATACCGGTGCCGAAGTGCCCCTGTTCTGGGGGACTCCCGGGGGCGGGCATGCGAAAGGGCCCCGACCGGAGGTCAGGACCCGCGTGCTGTGAGCTCCCCGTGCTGAGCTCCCCTGTCAGGACTCGAACCCGAACATAAGGCACCAAAAGCCTCAGTGCTGCCAATTACACCACAGGGGATGGTAAACCCGATCGAATCGGACTTTCTGTGCTGCCGATCAAGCTGGCCGTCCCTACTATGCCGTACCACCCGCCTTCCCCGCGACGGTACTCGCGCCCGGATATGTCCGGGGTCGCCGCACGGGCCGCCCGTACGCTGGACGGCATGACCGGTACGGGGGAAGAGCGCGAGGGGACGGGCCGCGACGGGCCCTGGTGGTGGGAACGGCGGCGGGCCGCCCTCCTGGACGTGGGGCTCGCCGCGGTGTCCGCCGCCGAGTGCGGGCTGGAGGGGCTGCCCTTCGCCCGGGAGGCGGGGATCCCGGCGGCCCTCGGCGTGGCGTTCGGCGTGGTGGTGGGGTCCACGCTCCTGCTGCGGCGCCGGTGGCCGGTCGCGGTGGTGCTCGTCGGCATCGGCGTCGCCCCGGCCATGATGGGCTTCCTGCTCGGGGTGGTGGGCCTCTACACCCTCGCCGCCTGCGAGGTGCCCCGCCGGGTCACCGTGACGCTGGGCTCGATGTCCCTCGCCGCGACCTTCGTGGTGACGTACCTGCGCACCCGCGGCGACGTGGAGGCCGACGGGCTGCTCGTCGTGGTGCTGTCCGCGTTCATGGCGGTGGCGCTGACCCTGCCGCCGGTGCTGCTCGGCCTGTACGTGGGGGCCCGGCGACGGCTGATGGAGAGCCTCCAGGAGCGCGCCGACTCCCTCGAACGGGAGCTGTCGCTGCTGGCCGACCGGGCCGAGGAGCGGGCCGAGTGGGCCCGTACGGAGGAGCGCACGCGGATCGCGCGCGAGATGCACGACGTGGTCGCGCACCGGGTGTCGCTGATGGTGGTCCACGCGGCGGCGCTCCAGGCGGTGGCCGAGAAGGACCCCGGCAAGGCCGTCAGGAACGCCGCGCTGGTCGGCGACATGGGCCGGCAGGCCCTCACCGAGCTGCGCGAGATGCTCGGTGTGCTGCGGGCCGGGTCGCCCGGGCCGGAGCCCCGGCCGGCGGCCCGCGGCCGGGCCGCGCGGGTGGCGCCGGCGCTCGCGGGGAGCGGCGAGGACGGGCCCCGCCTCGCCGAGCTGGAGGTGCTGGTCGGACAGTCCCGGGCGGCCGGGATGAGCGTGGAGATGGTCGTGCACGGCGAGGCGGAGCCGTACCCGGCGGAGGTCGAGCAGACCGCCTACCGGGTGGTGCAGGAGGCGCTGACCAACTGCCACAAGCACGCTCCGGGCGCGCGGGTCGTCGTACGGCTCGCGCACCGGGAGGGCGAGTTCGCCATGCAGGTCCAGAACGGGCCCTGCGGGGCGGACGGGGTCGAGCCCGGGCTGCCCAGCGGGGGCAACGGCCTGGTCGGGATGCGGGAGCGGGTGCTCGGGCTCGGCGGGGTGTTCGTGTCCGGGCCGACGGACGAGGGCGGCTTCAAGGTCTCCGCCGTCCTGCCGGCCTCCCGCTAGGCCTCCGGGGCCCCGAGGGGGCCGGCGGCCGCGGCGGTCCGCGGGGTCAGGGGCCCGTGGTCAGGCGGGCCGGCTGGAGGCCGGTCAGCAGGAGGGTGAGGGCCTCGTCGAGGCCGGAGCCCAGGTACCAGTCGCCGGTGTGGTCGATCCCGTAGACCCGGCCCTCACGGTCGATGGCGAGGTGGGAGCCGCCGTCGGTGTCGGTGCCCAGCGGACAGAGCTGGGTGGACAGGGCCCGTCCCAGGTCGGCGAAGGTACGGGCCAGGTGCAGGCCCGACAGCGGGTCGATGCGGAGCGTCGCGGGGGCTATCTGCCGGCCCGGCCCGGGGGCGGTCACCCGCAGGCCGCCGAACTCGGCCCAGGCCTCCACGGCCGCCGGGAAGACGTTGTGCCGGTGCCCGGCGGGCGTGGTGTGGTCGCGCAGCGCGTCGGCCCAGTACTCGGCCTGCTTGATGTCCCAGCGGCCGGGCTCCCATCCGGCGGTGCGCAGCGCTGAGTCCACGGGGCCCGGGAACCGGGTCGCCGAGGAGCGGTCGTAGGAGGCGGAGGCGGAGGAGGCGGTCATGGCGGCTACTCGGGGTGGGTGAGGTCGACGGGGCGTACGCCGAAGTGGTTGAGGAGCGCGTCGCAGGAGCGGCAGGGCGGAGCGTAGCTGCCGTGCAGCGGGTCGCCGTCCTCGCGGATGCGGCGGGCGGTGATCCGGGACTGCTTCAGGGAACGCCGGGCCTCGCTCGCCGTGAGCGGTTTGCGGGAGGCGCGTCTGCTGCGGGCGCCCTCGACGGCCGTGAGGTGGCGGGAGAGCAGGATCGCCTCCGGACACCGGCCGGTGAAGCGCTCCCGCTGGCCGCTGGTGAGGGTGTCGAGGAAGTCCTGGACGAGCGGGTGCAGCACCGGCGGCCGGTCGCCCTTGCCCGCGGTCCCGGTCAGGGTCTCCCCGCGGACCGAGAGCGCGGCGGCGACGGTGGGCAGGATGCCGTCGCGGCGGAAGCGCAGCACGGGCGGCGGCGTGGGGCCGTCGGTGCTGCTCCAGCGCAGGCGGGGGTCGCCGGCCGCGCCGGCCGGTGCGGCTTCCGTCGCTTCCGCGCGGTCCGTGCGGCTTGCCAGGTTTTGCGTCGTCGCCGTCTGCATGGTCGCTTCTTCCCTCCCGTGACCGCGGTGGTGGCCGCCGTTGCGCACGCCCCCGTGCTGCGGGGACAGCCTGTCAAATGTCCCCAGTGGTGTGGAAGCGGGGTCGAATATTCGTATCAATTCGGATGTTCCCGCCCCGCGCGCCCACGTGGGATGCATGGGCGGGTGACGCTCTTGCCCGAGCACATAGGCTGTGGTGAACCAGCCAGATCCAGCAGGGGGCTACCGCCATGACGACAGGTCGGCTCGGGCAGCAGGCCGTGCCACCCAACGCCGCTTACTCGGGGCAGGTCGTGCACTTCCCGGACCCGGTCCGGGCCGCCCGCCATCCCCACGGAGTGCGGATGAGCGGGGACGGTCATCCCGACTTCTCGCGGTACGCGCGCGCGGCCGTGGAGATCGCCGAGCCCCCGGAGGGCTTCGGCGTGGACGAGCTTCGGCTGACGGACTTCGTGTCCGCCAACGCGGCCATGCGGGCGTCGGGCCACGCCCTGTGGGACACCGTGGGAGCGGTGGCCACCCCGCACGGCTGGACCTGGCACCACGTGGCCGGATCCCGCCGGATGGAACTGGTCCCCGTCGAGGTCAAGGCCCTGCTGCGGCACCACGCGGGCCTGGCGACGGCGCCCGTGGACCACGACAAGCGCGGTACCCGGCCGCTCCAGGAGGTGCGCCCCGCGCACCTCGGGCTGCCCAAGAACCTGGTCTCCGTCGCCGAACAGCAGGTGCAGGGGGTCGAGGAGGACCTCGGGTACCGGCTGCCCGAGGCCTACCGTTCCTTCCTGAAGGCGGCGGGCGGCTGCGCGCCGGTGGGCGCGGGGCTCCTCGTGGAGCTCGGGCTGCTGGTCGACCAGCCGTTCTTCACGGTGCGCGAGGAGGCGGCGGTCAACGACCTCGTCTACGTCAACAAGTGCCTGCGGGACCACCTGACGAAGGACTACCTGTGCGTGGCCTTCGTCCAGGGCGGACTGCTCGCGGTGAAGGTCAAGGGCGAGGGCGTCGGCTCGGTCTGGTTCTCCCCGTACGACGACGCGCGCGACCGGGACGGCTGGTCCGTGCAGGAGCGGGTGGAGCGGCTGTTGCTGCCGTGCGGTGCCGATTTCGATGCCTTCCTCGAAGGCCTGGCGGGGAACCCGCCGGAGCTGGAGACGGTGGCCGGTCTGATGGTGGACGGCGGATTCGCGCGTTCGGTTCCGGTGGCGGGTGCCGCCCCGGGTGAGGGGTGATCACGCCGTGGTGACGTTTGCGCAGGCGCAGGAGCGCGCCGAAGAGTGGATCAACGGGGACGTGCCCGCGTACCAGCACCGGGAGGTGCGCGTACGGGAGTTCGGGCTGGGCTTCGTGGTGTGGGCCGAGGACCGGGCGGCCGGTCCGGTGTCCGGCGGGGGCCGGCAGCGGCTGGTCATCGCGCGGGACAGCGGTGAGGTGACCCTGTGGCCGGGGCTGCCGGTCGGCGAGGTCATCCGGCGCTACGAGGAGGAGTACGGGGCCGCCGCCGTGGCGGCCGCCGCGGAGGCCTCGGTGCCGCCGCCGCGGATCGACTCGGAGCAGACCTCCTTCATGCTGAGCCCGCCGGAGTGGCTGCAGGAGGCGGCGGACCGGGCGGGGATCCCGCCGGCGGCCCCGGCTCCCGCGGCCCCCGCGGCTGCCGCGGCTGCCGGTTCCGCGGCCGAGCCGGTGCCGCTGCGGCGCGAGGGCGAGGTCTCCCGCGAGCCGGCCGCCGGCGACGGGGTGCCGTCCGGGTCCACGCCGTGGGCGGGTACCGATGTGAACTCCGGCGGGGACGGGGCCTCCGTGCCGCTGCCCGCAACGGTGTTCGCACCGCCGCTGTCCGGCACCGATCTGGAGGACGGCCCGTCGGCCCCCTCCGGGGTGGCCCCGGAGGCCAAGACCACGCTGATGGCGGGCGGCAGCCAGCTGCCGAAGACCACGGTCGCCCCGGTGCTGGGGATCCCGGACGGGGCCGGCTCGATCGCCGACGCCCCGACGAGCCGGGCCCAGGCGCCGGGTCGGGGCGGGGTCCAGCAGCCGCCTCAGCCGCACCAGCCGCCTCAGCCGCTTCAGCAGCAGCCGCCGGGTCAGCCGGGTGCGCCGGTACCGCCGGTTCCGGCTCCCGGTGTTCCGGGTGCGCCCGGTGCTCCTGGTGCGCCCGGGGGTGGGGCGCAGTACGCCGCGACCATGCTCGCCGGGCCCGCCGTGGTGCAGCCGCCCGGTCCTCCGGCGCCACCTGGCGCGCCGCCGGCCGCTCCCGGTGCGCCCGGTGCTCCCGGTGCTCCCGGTGCGCCTGGTGCGCCTGGTGCTCCCGGTGGGGGGCTGGACCATGCGGCGACCATGCTGGCCGGGCCCGCCGTCGTGCAGCCGCCCCGGCCGCCGGGTCCGCCCGGTCCGCCGACCCCGCCGCCCGGTGCTCCCGGTGCTCCCGGGGGCGGGGCGCATCATGCCGCGACCATGCTGGCGGCGCCGGGGATGGTGCCGCCGCCCATGGCTCCCGGTGCGCCTGGTGCGCCTGGTGCTCCCGGTGGGGGGCTGGACCATGCGGCGACCATGCTGGCCGGGCCCGCCGTCGTGCAGCCGCCCGGCCCGCCGCCCGGTGCGCCGGCCGGTCCGCCGCGCGGTCCGGCTCCGCAGCAGCCCCCGGCCCCGTCCGGCGCGCCCACCGTCGGCCCCGGCTACCAGGCCGTGCTGCGCTACCGTGCGCCCGACGGCTCCGAGCAGCAGATCATCCGGCGCTCGGCGCCCGGTACCCCGCACCCCGAGTGGCAGATCCTCTACGAGCTCCGCGCGCTCAACGTGCCGCCCCAGCAGGTGCTGGAGCTGCACACCGAGCTGGCCTCCTGCGAGCTGCCCGGCGGTTACTGCGCCCGGATGATCCGGGAGACCTGGCCGCAGGTGCGGATCACCAGCGTGGCCCCGTACGGGACCGACCACGCGGGACGTCAGCAGGGCATGCGGCACCTGCTCACCCATCAGGGTGAGCTGCACCAGGTGGCCGACGGGCCGGCGCGTCCCGCGCCGGTGCGGGCGCCGCTGCCGCAGGTGCCGCTGCAGCCGGCCATCCCGATGGACGCCATCGCGCAGGAACTGGCCGGCGCCTTCGGGCCGCAGGGCGTGTTCCGCTTCGACCAGCGGGCGGTGTCCCGTCAGGGCGTGCCGGAGATCGTGGCGCAGACCCTGATGTGGGCCGGTCTGCCCGTCGACTTCGGGCCGTTCTTCTGGGCGCAGGCCGTGCCGGGCCAGCCGGTGCCGACGCTGGCCGAGCTGGCGGCGCAGCGGCAGGTCCAGCCGGCGTCCGACGCGGGTTCGTACCTGGTGGTCGGCAGCGACTTCGGCAAGGCGCTCTGCGTGCAGTACGGGACGGCGCACATAGTGGCGGTTCCGGTGGAGGCCGGACCCGGAGGGGCGCCCGTACCGCCGCAGTTCGTGAATTCGAGCCTGCCGCAGTTCGCGCGTTCGCTGGCGATGCTGGGTCACATGTGGCGCCTGAGGCAGCATCTGACGCCGGAACAGGCGGGCCGCTGGACCGTCGATTTCCAGGCGAATCTGGCGGGCCTCGACAGTGCGGCGCTGGCCTCTCCGGAGAGCTGGTGGTCGGTGCTGCTGGAGCAGATGTGGGACGGGCTCCTCTGATCGGATGATCGGATGTACGGCCGGGTCGGGACCTTCGAACGGGGTCCCGGCCCGGCCATTCCGGCTTCTGGCGCCAAATGACGCATCCTTGTCAGCAATCCCCGCGAGAGAGGCGCTTCCAGGATGAGTGCACCCATGTCACCTCACGGACCTCAGGGTTTCTCGACCGTGAGAGGTCGCGGCTACCGGACCGAAGAGGTCGACCGGTACCTGGCCCGCCTGTCCGGGAGCCGGGACGAGGCGTGGGAACGGGTGGCGCGGCTGACCGTCCTGGCCAAGCGGATGGAGGCGGAGGCGGAGCGGCTGCGGGTAGCCGTCGCGGAGCTGGCCCCGCAGACGTACGACGAGCTGAGCGAGCGCGCCCGGCGGATCCTCTCGCTCGCCCAGGAGGAGGCGGAGGTCCTGCGCAGCGACGCGCGGGCCGACGCGGTGGAGGCGAAGGGCGCGGCCGAGGCGCACGCCGACCGGGTGGCGGAACTGGCGCGGCACGACGCGGAGGCGGTGCGGGAGCAGACCGAGGTCCGGGCGCGGCAGGGGCTGTTGCGGGCGCAGCGGGAGGCCGACGCGGCGCGGGCGGAGGCGCGGGAGGACGCGGCGCTCTGGCGGGCGGAGGCGGTGGCCGCGCTCGGGGAGATGCGGCGGCGGACGGAGGCGCTGCTCGCGGAGCGGGAGCAGGAGCACGCGGAGCGCTGGGACGCGGCCGGGCGGGAACTGGCGGCGCGCGAGGCGGAGCTGGAGGCGAGGAACGCGGAGCTGGAGCGGCTGGCGGAGGCGCGGCTGGCTGAGGCGCGGCGGGGGTTCGCCGAGGCGGAGGAGACGGCGCGGCACGGGCAGGAGGACGCGGAGGCGCGGGCCGCGGAGCTGATCGCGCAGGCGCGGGTGCGGGAGGAACGGGTGGGGCGGGAGACGGACCGGGTGCTGCGGGAGCACGAGGAGGCACAGGAGGAGATGCGGGCCCACATGAACCACGTGCGGTCCAGCCTGGCGGCGCTCACGGGGCGGGCGCCGGCGGAGGGGTAGGGCCCCGCCCCCGCCGGCCCGGTGGAGGCCCGCCCCCGGTCGCTCAGAGGTGCTTCGTCAGGAAGGTGGCGATCAGGGGGGCGATGGTGGTGAGGTGGGTTTCCAGGGCGAAGTGGCCCGCGCCCTCGAAGACGTGGATCTCGGCGTCCGGTACGTCGCGCCGGTACGCCTGCGCTCCCGCCGGGGTGAAGAAGGGGTCGCCCGCGCCCCAGACGACCAGCAGCGGCGGGCGGGTGTCGCGCAGCCAGGTCTGCCAGGCGGGGTAGTGCGCGAAGTTGCCGGAGTAGTCGAAGGCCAGGTCGGCCTGGGCGTCGGCGCGGCCCGGCAGGCCGAGGTAGTGGACGTCCAGGGTCCGGTTGTCCGGTGAGACGAGGGAGGGGTCCGCGACCCCGGTCTCGTACTGGAAGCGGGTGCCCTCCTCGGTGAAGAGGCGCCGGACGCGTTCCTCGTTGCCGGGGACGTCGCGGGTGAGCCCGGCGAATTCCCGGGCCGCGTCCGAGAGGCCTTCGTCGTACGCGTTGCCGTTCTGGACGATCAGGCCCGTGACGCGGTCCGGCCGGCGGGTGGCCAGGCGCAGGCCCACGGGTGCGCCGAAGTCGAAGACGTAGAGCGCGTAGCGGTCCAGGCCGAGGGCGTCGGTGAAGCCCTCCACGATGTCCGCGAGCCGGTCGAAGGTGTACGTGAACCCGTCCGGGGCCGCGGTCCGGCCGAAGCCGGGGTAGTCGGGGGCGATCAGCCGGTACGGGGCGTCGCCGAGCGCGTCCATCAGGCGTGCGAACTGGTGGGAGGCGGTGGGGAAGCCGTGCAGCAGCAGCAGGACGGGGGCGTCGGCGGGACCGCTCTCGCGGTAGGCCACGGACACGCCGTCGACGTCGACGGTGCGGTGGATCGGCATCACATGCCTCCTTGGGGTTCGTTGGCGTTAGTCTGAGGGAGTGCGGCTAATGGGTCAAGGGTGGTTGGTAGAGTTAGTTCCATGGTTTCGTTTCCGCTTGTGGGTGAGCCCCTCGCCCTGGACCTGCTGAACGCGGGGGAGCTGCTCGACGCCCCCGAGGGCCTCGCGGCCTGGATCGGGGAGCAGTCCGGGCGGCTGGAGCCGGTCGGCGCCGTGGGACGGGCCGAGGTGTCCGCCGTACGGGCCGTCCGGGAGGCGGCCGGGCCGGTGCTGGACGCCGTCCGGCAGGGCGGGCCGCCGCCGGAGGGGGCGCTGCGCGCGCTGAACGGTTTCCTCGCCGCCGCCCCCTCGCACACCGAGCTGGCCTGGACGGACGGGGCCGGGCTGACGGCCGCCCCGCGCCGGCCGGCCGACCCGGCGCGGCGGCTGGCGGCGGAGCTGGCGCAGGCGGTGGCGGAGCTGGCGACGGACCCCCGGGTGACGTCGGTCCGCCGCTGCGAGGCGGAGGGCTGCGTGCTGCTGTTCCTCCCCGCGCACCCGCGGCGCCGCTGGTGCGTGGCGTCGGTCTGCGGCAACCGGGCCCGGGTTGCCCGCTACTACGCCCGTCACAAGGAGGCCGGCGCGTGAGCGAGGAGTGGGCGACGCTCGACGAGAGCCGTCGGGCGTTCATGATCAACGCGTTCGAGATCGACATCCTGCCCGGGGTCTGGGGCGACCTGGCGGAGGAGGACAAGGAACTGCCGGTCTCCGCGCTGGCCGCGATGCTGCTCGAACTCGTCGACCGGGGCTGGGTGGAGGTGCGCCGGGTCGCGCCGTGGACCGCCCCCGACGGCACGCCCGGCTGTCAACCGGGCGAGCCGGTCCCGCGTGCGGAGCTGCCCGCGGTGCTGGCCGACCCGGACGCGTGGGAGTACCCGCCGGACGGGGCGGAGTGGATCGGGGCGCTGACCCTGACCGAGACCCCCGAGGGGTGGCGCGTCAACCGCATCGGCCCGGACGAGGCCGGCTACCCGGCCGGCACGTAGCGGTACGGGTCGCTGCGCAGCCCGCGGGAGGTGACCACCACCGTGAACGGGGGCCGCGCCGTGGCCGGGAGGGGCGCCGTCAGGGCGCCCGTCGCCGGGTCCGCGGTGGCCGGGAGGGCGGTGTCGTCCACCGTGAGGCGGGGTTCGGTGAAGCCGCCGCCCTCCACCGTGAGCAGGCCGTCGGCGGCTTCGACGTGGGTGATGACCGGGTTGGCGCGGGTGGCCAGCTTGTTCACCAGGTAGGCCCCCGCCGGGGCGCCGGTCAGGGCCCAGATCTCGGACGGCAGCCGCGGGAGTCCCGCGCGCACGTCGGAGAGGAAGAACAGGACGACGTAGAGCATCGTGACGCCGCTCAGGACCACGTACTGGAGGTCCACGAGGTCGGTGCGGCCGCTGTCGTTCGCGATCAGTTCGCGCAGCGGGCGCCGGCCGGTGGCGGTGGGCCGCGGCGCCGGTTTGGCCAGGGTGCCGCTCTCCACCCGCATCCCGACGACCGTCTTCGCCGCGATCAGGGCCACGTAGGGGCCGCCGAGCAGCGGGAGGTAGACGGAGGTCAGGGAGGACAGGGGGCCGTCCGGGCCGTCGAAGTACCGTACGCCGCCGCCCGCGGTCAGCCCGTACCCGAGGATCGAGACCAGCAGCCAGACCAGGATCAGGGTCCAGGCCAGCGCGAGGGCGGTGGAGGTGGAGAGCCGGCCGTCGCGGCCGGTCACCGCGCCCGGCCGGCGGTACAGGCGCAGGCCGGCGGGGCCGGCCAGCGCGGCCAGTAACACCAGTGCGCAGAGTGCGGATGCCATGTCGTCCCCCCGGGTGCGGTCCAGGGGAAGAGGGTCACCCAATGGGTCCGGGCATGACAAGTCTGCCGGGTGGCGGCTACTCCTGTTCCGGCAGCACCGGGAACCGTCGCGGCGCCACCAGCAGCAGCACCAGCAGGGCGGCCACGGCGGCGGCCGTCGCGCCCAGGAAGATGTGGTCCACGGCCGCCGCGACCGCCGAGCGCAGGTGGTCCGAGGCGGCCGGGGTCAGGGAGCCCGGCTCGGCCAGGGCCCGTGACACGTCGTCGAGCCGCTCCGGGGACCCCGCGGCCGGTGAGTCCGCCAGCCGGGCGGCGACGGTCGCGTTGGCCACCGCCCCCAGCAGCGCGGCCCCCACGCTCTGCCCGACGGTGCGGCAGAAGAGCACGGAGGCCGTCGTGGTGCCCCGCTCGGCCCAGCCCACCGTGGACTGCACGCCGACGATCAGCGGCAGCTGGAACAGCCCGAGGGCGGCGCCCAGCAGCAGCATGACGAGTGCGGGCTGCCACGGCCGGGCGGGATACGGCAGCAGGGTGAAGGCGAACAGGATGACCGCCGCGAGGGAGATGCCGAGGACGGCGGTGTCACGGAAGCCGATGCGCCGGTAGACGTGCTGGCACAGGGCGGCCGACAGCGGCCAGCTCAGGGTCATCAGCGCCATCACGAAGCCGGCCCCCACCGGCCCGAGGCCGAGCACGGACTGCGCGTAGGTCGGCATGAACACCATCGGGGCGACCATCAGCAGCCCGAGCGCGCCGAGCGCCAGGTTGACGGCGGCGATGGTGCGCCGGCGCCACACCCAGCCCGGCAGGATCGGCAGGGCCGCCCGCCGCTCGATCCGGACCACCACGGCGGCCAGGACCGCGCTCGCGCCGAGCAGCCCCAGCGAGGGCGCCGACAGCCAGGGCCAGGCGACCCCGCCCTGCACCAGCGCGGAGAGCAGCAGCCCGCCGCAGGCGAAGACGCCGAGGGCCCCGGCCCAGTCGACCGGGCCCCGGCGGCCGGGGGAGCGTACGGGCTCCACGAGGTGGCGGGCGGTCAGCCACAGGGCGAGCCCGGCGAGCGGCACGTTGATCAGGAAGGTCCAGCGCCAGCCCGCGTAGGCGGCGAGCAGACCGCCGAGGGCCGGGCCGATCAGGGAGGAACTCGCCCACACGGTGGTCATCCGGGCCTGTATGCGCGGGCGGTCCCGGAGCGGGTAGAGGTCGGCGGCCAGGGTCTGCACGGTGCTCTGCAGGGCGCCGCCGCCCAGCCCCTGGACGATCCGGAAGGCGATCAGCGCGGCCATGTTCCAGGCGGACGCGCACAGCACGGAGCCGAGGAGGAAGAGGGCCGTCCCGAAGAGGAGCACGGGCTTGCGGCCGAGGGTGTCGCTCAGCCCGCCGTAGACGGGGAGGGTGACGGTGACCGCGAGGAGGTAGCCGGAGAAGAGCCAGGTGAAGACCGAGAACCCGCCGAGGTCCCCGACGATCTGGGGGACGGCGGTGGAGACGATCGTGCTGTCCAGGGCGACCAGGGCCATGTTCAGCATCAGCGAGACCACGACGGCGGTGGGCGGGCGCTTTCGCGCACCGGCCGCGGCGGCGGTCGCGGGAGCGGCCGCGGCGGGAACCCCGCCCGCGGACGGACCTGCGGCCGCCGCCGGTGTTCCCCGCCCCGCGGCGTCCGCCCCGCTCTTCCCTGACCCCACCCTGTCCCCCTCGTCGGCGGACAACACCATCTCACCGGGGGTGCGATCCCCGGTATCCCCTACACCGGATCGCCCGAAGGGTGGACATCCCCTAGGGGTGTCTCCCCACAAGGGGGCAGGGGACTTTCGTCCCGGCGGATGAGGCCGAAGGTCCCCCGGCGTCCTTAACTGGTTCCTACGGAAGGGGCCGTGGGGGTGGGGTTAACCCCCCGGTGGATACGGCGAAGGGCACCAGGGCGCCGGACACCCCCCGCACCGCAGACTTCACGGCGGCGACGCATTCAGGCGCGCAGACGAAACACAACGGGGGAGAACACCGTGACAACGGCGATGACCGAAACCAGGCACGGAGGGACCGGTGGCCAGAGCACCGTCGCGGCCCGGGCGCGCGAGGTCGTCAAGGCCTACGGCTCCGGCGAGACCCGTGTCGTCGCCCTGAACGCCGTCGACGTGGACGTCCACCGCGGCCAGTTCACCGCGATCATGGGCCCCTCGGGCTCGGGCAAGTCCACCCTGATGCACTGCCTGGCCGGGCTGGACACCGTCACCAGCGGACGGATCGAGCTCGACGGCACCGAGATCACCGGGCTGAAGGACAAGAAGCTCACCCAGCTCCGCCGCGACAAGATCGGGTTCATCTTCCAGGCCTTCAACCTGCTGCCGACGCTGAACGCCCTGGAGAACATCACCCTCCCCATGGACATCGCGGGCCGCAAGCCCGAGCCGCAGTGGCTGGAGCGGGTCGTCGAGACGGTGGGCCTCGCCGGCCGCCTCAAGCACCGCCCGACCGAGCTCTCCGGCGGCCAGCAGCAGCGCGTGGCGGTCGCCCGCGCGCTGGCCGCGCGTCCGGCGATCATCTTCGGCGACGAGCCGACCGGAAACCTGGACTCCCGGGCCGGCGCCGAGGTCCTCGGCTTCCTGCGCCGGTCGGTGGACGAGCTGGGCCAGACCATCGTGATGGTCACCCACGACCCGGTCGCCGCCTCCTACGCGGACCGCGTCATCTTCCTGGCGGACGGCAGCATCGTCGACGAGATGTACGCCCCCACCGCCGAGCAGGTCCTCGACCGCATGAAGGACTTCGATGCGCGCGGGCGGACCTCGTGACCGTCATGAAGACCGCGCGTCGCAACTTCTTCGCGCACAAGGGCCGGATGGCGCTCTCCGCCATCGCCGTACTGCTCTCCGTCGCCTTCGTCTGCGGCACGCTGGTGTTCACGGACACCATGAACACCACCTTCGACAAGCTGTTCGCGGTCACCAGCTCCAACGTCACCGTCAGCCCCAAGGCGCCGGCCGAGGGCGAGGAGAACCAGAACCGCGGCAAGCCGCAGGTGCTGCCCGCCTCGGCCGTGGAGAGCGTCCGCGCGGCCGCGGGCGTCAAGTCCGCGGAGGGCGGCGTCTTCTCGACCGCCGTCACGGTCGTCAACTCCAAGAACGAGAACATGGGGTCGAGCACCGGCGCCCCGACCATCGCGGGCAACTGGACCGAGAACGAACTCAAGTCCATGAAGATCACCTCCGGCCGGGCCCCGCGCGGCCCCACCGAGGTGATGATCGACGCCGACACCGCCGAGAAGCACCACCTGGCGCTCGGGGACGAGCTGCGCACCATCGCCGTCACCGGTGACATCCGTACGAAGATCAGCGGCATCGCCTCCTTCACGGTCACCAACCCGGGCGCGGCCATCGTCTACTTCGACACCGCCACCGCGCAGGACAAGCTCCTCGGCGCGACCGGCGTGTTCACCCACGTCAACGTCACCGCCAAGGAAGGCGTCAGCGACGAACAGCTCAAGAAGGACGTGGCGGCGGCCATCGGCGCGGACACGTACAAGCTGCAGACCGCCAAGGAGGCCGCGGCCGAGAACAAGAAGGACATGGGTTTCCTCGACGTCATGAAGTACGTGATGCTCGGCTTCGCCGGCATCGCCTTCCTCGTCGGCATCTTCCTGATCTTCAACACCTTCTCGATGCTGGTCGCCCAGCGGACCCGCGAGATCGGCCTGATGCGCGCCATCGGCTCCGACCGCGGCCAGATCAACCGGTCCGTTCTCGTCGAGGCCTTCCTGCTCGGTGTGGTCGGCTCGCTCGCCGGAGTCGCGGCGGGCGTGGGCCTGGCCGTCGGCCTGATGAAGCTCATGGGCCAGATGGGCATGCACCTGTCCACCGACGACCTGACCGTCAAGTGGACGACCCCGGTCGTCGGCCTGCTCCTCGGCATCATCGTCACCGTCGTCGCCGCCTACATCCCGGCCCGCCGGGCCGGCAAGGTCTCCCCGATGGCCGCCCTGCGCGACGCCGGCACCCCCGGCGACCGCAAGGCCGGTACCGTCCGCGCGGTCCTCGGACTGGTCCTCACCGGGATCGGCGGCGCGGCCCTGTTCCTCGCCGGCGCCGCCGAGAAGGCCTCGGCCGGATCGCTGTGGCTGGCCCTGGGCGTGCTCTTCACCCTCATCGGCTTCATCGTGATCGGCCCGCTGCTGGCCGGCGTGGTGGTACGGGTGCTCGCCGCCCCTGTGCTGCGGCCCTTCGGCTCCGTGGGCCGGCTCGCCGAACGCAACGCGCTGCGCAACCCGCGCCGTACCGGCGCCACGGCCGCCGCGCTGATGATCGGACTGGCGCTGGTCGCCTGCCTGTCGGTGGTCGGCTCCTCGATGGTGGCCTCGGCCACCGACGAGCTCGACCGGACGGTGGGCGCCGACTACATCGTCAGCTCCCAGACCGGACAGCCGGTCATGCCGCAGGCCGAGGAGGCCCTGCGCGCCGTCAAGGGCCTGGACCACGTCACGGCCTACCGCGAGGTGGACGCCAAGGTCACCGCGCCCGACGGGAGCAGCCTGCAGACCGGCCTGAGCGTCACGGACCCGACGTACGCCCAGGACGTGCGCCGCAAGACGACCGCCGGGGCGCACAAGGACGCGTACGCGCCCGGCTCCATGTCGGTCGGTTCGCTCTACGCCGACCAGCACCACGTCAAGATCGGCGACGAGATGACGGTCGCCTTCACCGGGGGCAAGACGGTCCGGCTGAAGGTCGCCGCGATCACCTCGGACGAGGGCAACCTCGACAAGGGCGTGAAGTACATCAGCACCGCGACCGCCGAGGCGAACCTCCCGGCCGACCAGCTGGCCCGCCCCTTCATGCTGCTGGCCAAGGCCAAGCCGGGACAGGCCGACGAGGCCTACACGGCCCTCAAGGCGGCCATGGCCGGGTACCCGCAGTACAAGGTGCTCAACCAGACCGACTACAAGCAGGACCTCAAGGACCAGGTCGGGCAGCTGCTCAACATGGTCTACGGCCTCCTCGCGCTCGCGATCATCGTCGCGGTGCTGGGCGTCGTGAACACCCTGGCCCTCTCGGTGGTGGAGCGGACCCGCGAGATCGGCCTGATGCGCGCCATCGGCCTCTCCCGCCGCCAGCTGCGCCGGATGATCCGTCTGGAGTCGGTGGTCATCGCCCTCTTCGGCGCCCTGCTGGGCCTGGGGCTGGGCATGGGCTGGGGCGCCACCGCGCAGCAGCTCCTCGCCCTCCAGGGCCTGAAGGTGCTGGAGATCCCGTGGCCGACGATCATCGGTGTCTTCGCCGGCTCGGCCCTGGTGGGCCTGTTCGCCGCACTGGTCCCGGCCTTCCGGGCGGGGCGGATGAACGTACTGAACGCGATCGCCAGCGAGTAGTCGGCGCGGACCGGTCGTACGGGGGGAAAGAACGGGGGGGACAACGGGGGAACCAACGGGGGAGACACGGGGGAAGCGCGCCGGCCCCGGCCCGTCCGCGAGGACGGGCCGGGGCCGGCGTACGTCCGGGTCCGGCTCAGGCCACCCGTTGGAGCAGGACGACCCCGCCCGCCTCGCCCACCAGGACGAACCGGGACCCCGGATGCAGCCGCGCGGCGTAGTCGACCGGGTCCTGCCCGGCCCAGCCGGAGGAGTTGTCGAAGGTCAGGTAGGCGGGGAGCACGCCCCGGGTGTTGCCGATCCAGAAGACCCGGCAGCGCGAGGCCAGCCGGCTCAGCACGCCGATGTCGGCCTCCACCCCCGCCCCGTCCGGGATCCGCGCGAGCAGCTTCTCCACGGCGGCCACCCGGGCGGGCTTGCGGTAGGTGTCCCGCTCCCCGAGCCGGGCCAGCGGCAGGCTGGTCGCGCTCAGCGCCAGGGCCGCGGCGAGCACGGCGGCGGGCAGCTGGTGGGCGTACGAGCGCAGCCACGGCCGCCGGTCGCGCCGGACGGTGTCCAGGGCGTCGGCCAGGGCGAGGAAGACGACCGGCATCAGGACGGCGCTGTAGTGGAAGTCGGTGGACCAGAAGTACGGGTCGCTCGACACGAACCGCCAGCCGAGGGTGGGCACGGCCACCAGCAGCAGCGGGGAGCGCAGCGCCAGCAGCCCGGTGGTGGGCACCAGCAGCCAGGCGAGGGTGGCGAGCTTCGTGCCGTACCCCTGGAAGGGGCCGCCGCCCTTGCCCATCTTCTCCCAGTAGGTGTACCCGTCCAGGGCGAAGCCGGGTATCACCACGGTGAAGACCAGGACGGCCACCACCACCCCGGCCACCGCGACGGCGAGCGCGAGCCGGGCGGCCCGCCGGTCCGCGCCCCTGGCCCGCCAGGCGACCACCAGCGCCAGCGCCGCCACGGTGGCCCCGAGGTCCTCCTTGACCAGCAGCAGCGGCAGCGCCCACAGCAGCGCGGCCCGCCACCGGCGCGCGAGCAGCGCCTCCAGCGCGAAGGCCAGCAGCGGCACCGCGAAGCAGACCTCGTGGAAGTCGAAGTCGACGGTCCGCTGGAGCCCCCAGGACAGCCCGTACGCCGCCCCGACCGCGAGCCCGCGGGCGTGCCCGAGGAGGCGGGACGCGGCCCGGGTGACCGGCAGCGCGGACAGCGCGAGCAGCGCCGCCTGCACCACGAGCAGGGTGACCGGGCTCGGGAAGACCCGGTAGAGGGGGCCGATCAGGGCGATGACGGGGCTGAAGTGGTCGCCGAGGACGAGGGCCCCGGGGCCCTTGAGGTCCACCACCGGGGCCCGGAAGTGGGCGTAGGCCCTGACCGCCTGCTCGAAGATCCCCAGGTCCCAGGAGGACTCCTCCATCCGCCGGTGGCGGCAGACGGAGAGCGTCGCGTACGCCAGGAACAGCGCGCAGACCAGTGCGTACGGGGCCGCGCGTACGGCCCGCGCCGCCAGGCGGGTCCGCCCGGCGGCGGGCGGGCGGGCGTAGGCCGGAGGGGAGGGCGCGGCGGGTCCGCCCGCGGGCTCCTCGGCGGTCTGGGGGCTCCCGGACGTGGACATAAGGACAGATTGTCATCCCGGAGTGGAGCGGGTCGCTCCGGCCCCTCACCCGTGCGGAGGCCGCAATCCCCCGCGCGGGCGTCACACCCGCGTCGTAGGGTGGGAACCCCCGGCCCGTTCACGTGTCGGGTCCTTCGCGTTGCCCCTCGACGCCTCCACACCCTTCCCTCAGGACGGAAAGCCGCCTTCATGAGCCTGCACGGACTGCTCGACGCCGTCACCCGGGACCCCGCCCTCGCCGAGGCGGTCACGGCGGCCGGGGACGGCAACCGCATGCACGTGGACCTCGTCGGTCCGGCCGCCGCGCGGCCCTTCGCGATCGCCGCGCTGGCCGCCCGTACGCAGCGGACCGTCCTCGCGGTCACCGCCACCGGGCGGGAGGCCGAGGACCTGGCCGCCGCGCTGCGCTCGCTGCTGCCGGCCGACGGGGTGGTGGACTACCCCTCCTGGGAGACGCTGCCGCACGAGCGCCTCAGCCCGCGCAGCGACACCGTCGGCCGCCGCATCGCGGTACTGCGCCGGCTCGCGCACCCGAGCAAGGACGACCCGGCCGCCGGTCCCGTCTCGGTGGTCGTCGCCCCCATCCGTTCCGTGCTCCAGCCGCAGGTCAAGGGGCTCGGGGACCTGGTGCCCGTCAGCCTGCGCCAGGGCCAGAGCACCGACCTCGGGGAGGTCACCGAGGCGCTCGCGGCGGCGGCGTACGCGCGCGTCGAGCTGGTCGAGAAGCGCGGCGAGTTCGCCGTGCGCGGCGGCATCCTCGACGTGTTCCCGCCCACCGAGGAGCACCCGCTGCGCGTGGAGTTCTGGGGCGACGAGGTCGAGGAGATCCGCTACTTCAAGGTCGCCGACCAGCGCTCCCTGGAGATCGCCGAGCACGGCCTGTGGGCCCCGCCCTGCCGGGAGCTGCTGCTGACCGACGAGGTGCGCGAGCGGGCGGCGGCGCTGGCCGAGGCCCACCCGGAACTGGGCGAACTGCTGCACAAGATCGCCGAGGGGATCGCGGTCGAGGGCATGGAGTCCCTCGCGCCGGTCCTCGTCGACGACATGGAACTGCTGATCGACGTACTGCCCGCCGGGGCCATGGCCGTGGTCTGCGACCCGGAGCGGGTACGGACCCGGGCCGCCGACCTGGTGGCGACCTCCCAGGAGTTCCTGATGGCCTCCTGGGCCGCCACCGCGGGCGGCGGCGAGGCCCCCATCGACGTCGGCGCGGCCTCGCTGCGCGGCATCGCCGACGTCCGCGACCACGCCCGAGAGCTCGGCATGATGTGGTGGTCGGTCTCCCCCTTCGCCGCCGAGGACGTCGACCTGGCGGGCGGCGACACCCTCAAGCTGGGGATGCGCGCCCCCGAGGCCTACCGCGGCGACACCGCCCGGGCGCTCGCCGACACCAAGGGCTGGATCGCCGACGGCTGGCACACCGTCTACCTCACCGAGGGCCACGGCCCGGCGGCACGCACCGTGGAGGTGCTGGGCGGCGAGGGCATCGCGGCCCGCCTGGAGGCCGACCTGCCGGCCCTGGAACCGGGCGTCGTGCACGTCTCCTGCGGCTCCCTCGACAACGGCTTCGTCGACCCGGCCCTGCGCCTGGCCGTCCTGACCGAGACCGACCTCACCGGGCAGCGCACCGCCACCAAGGACCTCGGCCGGATGCCGACCCGGCGCCGCAAGTCCGTCGACCCCCTCACCCTGGAGGTCGGCGACTACATCGTCCACGAGCAGCACGGCGTCGGCCGCTACATCGAGATGGTGCAGCGCACCGTCCAGGGCGCCACCCGCGAGTACCTCCTCGTCGAGTACGCCCCCGCCAAGCGGGGCCAGCCCGGCGACCGCCTCTACATCCCCACCGACCAGCTGGAGCAGGTCACCAAGTACGTCGGCGGCGAGGCCCCCACCCTGCACCGGCTCGGCGGCGCCGACTGGACCAAGACCAAGGCGCGCGCGAAGAAGGCCGTCAAGGAGATCGCCGCCGACCTCATCAAGCTCTACAGCGCCCGCATGGCGGCCCCCGGCCACACCTTCGGCCCGGACACCCCCTGGCAGCGCGAGCTGGAGGACGCCTTCCCGTACGCGGAGACCCCCGACCAGCTCACCACCATCGCCGAGGTCAAGGAGGACATGGAGAAGTCCGTCCCCATGGACCGGCTGATCTGCGGCGACGTCGGCTACGGCAAGACGGAGATCGCCGTCCGCGCGGCCTTCAAGGCGGTGCAGGACGGCAAGCAGGTCGCCGTCCTCGTCCCCACCACCCTGCTCGTGCAGCAGCACTTCGGGACCTTCTCCGAGCGCTACAGCCAGTTCCCCGTCAACGTGAAGGCGCTGTCCCGCTTCCAGTCCGACACCGAGTCCAAGGCCACCCTTGAGGGGCTGAAGGAGGGCTCGGTCGACGTCGTCATCGGCACCCACCGCCTCTTCTCGCAGGAGACGAAGTTCAAGGACCTCGGCCTGGTCATCGTCGACGAGGAGCAGCGCTTCGGCGTCGAGCACAAGGAGCAGCTGAAGAAGCTGCGCGCCAACGTGGACGTGCTGACGATGTCCGCGACGCCGATCCCGCGCACCCTGGAGATGGCGGTGACCGGCATCCGCGAGATGTCGACCATCACCACCCCGCCCGAGGAGCGCCACCCGGTCCTGACCTTCGTCGGCCCGTACGAGGAGAAGCAGATCGGCGCGGCCGTGCGCCGCGAACTGCTGCGCGAGGGCCAGTGCTTCTACATCCACAACCGGGTCGAGTCCATCGACCGGGCCGCCGCCAGGCTCCGCGAGATCGTGCCCGAGGCGCGCATCGCGACCGCCCACGGGCAGATGTCCGAACAGGCCCTGGAGCAGGTCGTCGTGGACTTCTGGGAGAAGAAGTTCGACGTGCTCGTCTCGACGACGATCGTCGAGTCCGGCATCGACATCTCCAACGCCAACACCCTGATCGTGGAGCGCGGCGACAACTTCGGCCTCTCCCAGCTGCACCAGCTGCGCGGCCGCGTCGGGCGCGGGCGCGAGCGCGGGTACGCGTACTTCCTGTACCCGCCGGAGAAGCCGCTGACGGAGACCGCGCACGAGCGGCTCGCGACGATCGCCCAGCACACCGAGATGGGCGCCGGCATGTACGTGGCGATGAAGGACCTGGAGATCCGAGGCGCGGGCAACCTGCTCGGCGGCGAGCAGTCCGGACACATCGCGGGCGTCGGCTTCGACCTGTACATCCGGATGGTCGGCGAGGCCGTGGCCGACTACCGGGCCGCCATCGAGGGCGGGGCGGAGGAGGAGCCGGCGCTGGAGGTCAAGATCGAGCTGCCGGTCGACGCGCACGTCCCGCACGACTACGCGCCCGGCGAGCGGCTGCGCCTGCAGGCCTACCGGTCCATCGCCTCGGCGAACTCGGAGGCCGACATCAAGGCGGTGCGCGAGGAGCTCACCGACCGCTACGGCAAGCTGCCCGAGCCGGTGGAGAACCTGCTGCTGGTGGCGGGACTGCGGATGCTCGCGCGGGCCTGCGGGGTCGGCGACATCACCCTCCAGGGGCCCAACATCCGCTTCGGGCCGGTGGAGTTGCGCGAATCGCAGGAGCTGCGGCTCAAGCGGCTCTACCCGGGGACGGTGCTCAAGCCCGCGACCTCGCAGGTGCTGGTGCCGCGCCCGAAGACGGCCCGGGTGGGCGGGAAGCCGCTGGTCGGGCGTGAACTCCTCGCCTGGACCGGGGAGTTCCTCACCACGATCCTCGGCTCCTAGGCAGCCCGGCCGGCCGGGCTGCCTATCATCGGACGGTGATCCCTTCCTCCGTCGCCCTGCGCTGCCCGGCGCAGCCGGACCGTCCCGCCCTGCTGCTGCGCCCCTGGGAGGAGGCGGACGTGCCCGCCCTGCGGAGCGCGTACCGGGACCCGGTGCTGCGCCGCTGGACCCGCTACCCGGTCGACAGCGAGCGCGACGGGCTGATGTTCGTGGAGGACCACCGGCGGGACTGGGCCGAGGGCCGGCGGTTCGGCTTCGCCGTGCTGGAGGAGGACTCGGGACTGCTGGTGGCCAACACCGCCCTCAAGCGGCCGGACGCGGACGGCCCGTCCGCCGAGGTGGGCTACTGGACGGCGGCGCACGCGCGGGGCCGCGGCGTCGCCCCGCGCGCCCTGGAGGCCCTCACCGCCTGGTCGTTCGCCGCCTTCGCCGGGGCCGGGCTGGAACGCCTCGACCTCCTGCACCAGGAGGACAACGAGGCGTCCTGCCGCGTGGCCGCCAAGAGCGGGTACGCCTTCGAGGCGACCCTGCCCGCCGCGCCGCCCGAGTTCCCCCTCAGCGGCCACCTGCACGTGCGGCGGGCCCGCGCCTGACGCCGGAGCGGCGGCTCAGACGGCCTCGCCCGCCGGGCCGCCGATCTTCGACAGGTCCAGGACGTCGGAGTCCTGCGGGGACGCCGTGTCGACCGGGACGTCGAACGCCGAGAACAGCGCCTCGCCGGGGGCGTCCCCGCTGACCGCCGACTTCAGCACGTACGGCTTGCCCTCGGTGGCGACGTAGTCGGTCTGCGTGCCCTGCCGGGACGGGGAGGTGACCGCCAGCGCCGGCTTGCCGTCGACGGTGGTGGTCTGGCCCTTGCGGGCGAGCGGGCTCCCCTTGCCGAAGTCGCCCGTCAGCTTGTCGAGGTCGCAGCTGCCCGTCATCGACGCGGCCCGCGGATCGGAGACGGGGACCTTCACCCACCGGTCGGCGAGCGCGGCCACCATCTGGTCCGTCTGCTTCTGCGGGGTGTTGCGCTGCCGGGCCGCGCCCCTCCAGTAGGCGGCATCGCCCCGGAAGTGCACCAGCTCGCTGGACTTGATGATGTCGAGGCGGCCCATGCCGTCCAGGCGGACGGCGCCGTTGCAGTTGCCCTTCTTGTCGAGGGACAGGTCTATCTGCATCGGCTTGCCCTGGTAGTCGACCTTCGCGGTGACGTGCGCCGACTCCGCCTTGCGCGTGGTCTCGTAGGCCTCCGTCAGGATCTCCTGCCCGGACCGCTCGGTGAGCGGGCCGCCGCTGCGGGCGGGCGCCGGAGCCCCGTCCGGGGCCGAGGGCGAAGGGGCCTGCGCCGCGCGGGCCTCGCGCCCCACGGACGCGGCCCTGCCGGCGCCGCCCCCGGGCACGCAGGCCGTCAGACCCGCGCCGATCAGGGCCGTGGCGGCGAGGGCCGCCGCGCTGGTCTTCGTACGGCTGCGCATTTCGGATCCCCCCGTGGAACGGCGAACAGGCTCAGCCGTCGAGCGTAGAGGGTGCCTGTGACACGGCGGGGGCGGCCCCGGCCCGGGACGCCCCGCCGGCCGGGGAGCCGGACCGGCGCACCGTGCGGTACTCGGCGCTGCCGGCGTCCGCGCCGCCCCGCTGCCAGTGCTTGACGAGGTACGGCTCGCCCTCCAGCAGCACGTGGTCGATCAGCTGGACGCCGCCGGGGCCCTTCGAGGTGAACACCGCCACCGGCTTGCCGTTCTGGTAGGTGTCCGGCTCCCGGTGGATCCCGGTCCGCTCCGCCGGAAAGGCGCGGGAGGGGTAGCCCTCCTTGCACAGGGCGAGGAGGTGGGCGACCGAGGGGTCGGCGGGCCTGACGTCGAACCAGCCGTCCTCGGTGTCGGGGGCCTTGACGGGGGCGTCCCCGAAGTGGTCCTTGAGGAATCCGGCATCGCCCCTGAAGGAGAGCCTGCCGTCCTCCATCAGGACCTCCCCCGTTCCGGCCCGGAAGACCGTGACCCTGCCCCAGCACGAGCCGTCGCCCTCGAAGGACAGGTCCGCCCTGATCTGACGGGCGCCGATCGTGCGCTGGAAGGTCGCCTCCTTGGAGTCGGCCGACTCCGTCTGCTCGTAGGCGGAGCGCAGGACGGCGGCCGGGTCCCGGCCCGCGAGCGGGTCGGGCGCCGGGGCGGAGGCCGACGGCGTGCGCTGCGCCGCCGCGCCTGCGGACCCGGGCCCGCAGGCGGTGGCGGTGGCGGCCAGCAGGGCCGCGCAGGCGAGTGCGGCCACGGACACGGGTATGGGTACGGGTACGGGCGGTGCGGTGCGCAAGACGGGTCCCCCCTGGGATCGATCAGAACCCCAGAGGCTAACCACGGCGGCCCGGAGGACCGCTGGAGAGGCTCTGCGCCCCGGCGCGGCCGCCGGATCCGGCCCCCGGGACCGGCCGGGCCGCGACCCTGCAACGGTTGGGGTCTTCCCCTCACGGACGGCCGGAAAGGCTGTATACGCTCAGACCCGCACCCTTCCGTACGCCTCGTCAGGAGCACCGATGCACGGCCCCGGCCTCCCGCCGCAGCAAGGCCCCCACGGCCACCGTTCCCTTTCCGGGAGCGAGATGACGCTGCGCGTGCTGTTCACGGCGCTGCCGCTCCTCAGCTGCGGGTTCTTCGCCTGGGGGTCGATGCTGCGGCTCGCGATCCTCACCCGCAAGGGGCGGGACTGGGCGCTGCTGGTCATCACCGGGGTGCTGTCGGTCGTCTGGCTGACCCTGATCGAGATGGACCCGACGGCCGAAGTCAACGGCTGGCAGGGCAACCTGGGCGCCGGTGGCTCGATCTTCACGGGCTTCGCGATCTGCGTCTACCACCTGGTCGCCGACATCCGCCACCACGAGAACAAGCGCCCCGCCCCGGCCGTCGGGGCCGCGCCCTGGTACCCGGCCGGCCCGCAGACCCCGTACGGCGGGCAGCAGACCGTCCCCTCCTACGGCTACCCGCCCGCGGGGAACCCGACCCCCGTGCCGGCGCCCCCGCAGGTCCCCCCGCAGACGCCGCCGCCGCCGCGCCTCGGGCAGGTCCGCGCCGAACTCGACGAGCTCAGCGAACTCCTGCGCCGCCAGGGCCAGGGCCAGGGCCCCGGCCGGGAGCAGCAGGGCCCGGCCCGCCCGCCGCAGCCCCCGCGGCCCGGCGGCCCCTACCAGGACCCGAACAGCACGGCGTTCCAGGACCCGAACCGGTGACCGGGACCGAACGTCTGATCGGCGAGCGCTACCAGCTCGCCACCGTCCTCGGCCAAGGCGGCATGGGCCAGGTGTGGACGGCCTACGACCGCCGCCTGGACCGGCGCGTCGCCGTCAAACTGCTGCGCCCCGACCGGGTGGCCGGCCCCGGCACCGTCGCCGAGGAGCTGCGCCGCCGCTTCGTGCGCGAATGCCGCGTCACCGCCCAGGTCGACCACCCCGGGCTGGTCACCGTCCACGACGCCGGCAGCGACGGAGACGAGCTCTACCTCGTCATGGGTTACGTCGAGGGCTCCGACCTCGCCGACCACCTCGCCGCCCACGACCCGTACCCGTGGCCCTGGGCGGTCGCGGTGGTCGCGCAGCTGTGCGCCGTGCTCTCCGCCGTGCACGCGGTGCCGATCGTCCACCGCGACCTCAAGCCCCGCAACGTGATGGTCCGGCCCGACGGGACCGTGCTCGTCCTGGACCTCGGCGTCGCCTCCGTGATGGACACCGACACCACCCGCCTCACCAGCACCGGCTCCCCGATCGGCAGCCCCGCCTACATGGCGCCCGAACAGGCGATGGGCGGCGCCGTCGGCCCCTACACCGACCTGTACGCCCTCGGCGTGCTGCTCTACGAACTCCTCACCGGTAACGTCCCCTTCGCCGGATCCACCGCCCTCGGCGTCCTGCACCGCCACCTCTACGAGCCCCCGGCCCCGGTGCGCCCGCTGCGCCCCGAGATCCCGCCGGAGCTGGAGGCGCTGCTGCTGCGCCTCCTCGCCAAGGACCCGCAGGACCGCCCCGGTTCCGCGCAGGAGGTCTACGAGGCCCTCGAACCCCTGCTCCCGGCCCGCGGCAGCCGCTCCCCGGCCGGCCCCCTCGACCCCACCCGCCCCTTCCTGCGCCCCCAGGCACCCTGGCCGGACCGGGCCGCCGCCATCCCGCCCCGGCCCGCCGACCCGCCCGCGCCGCCCCGGCCCGACATCCCCGGCGCGGTGGACGAGGCCCGCAAGCTGCTCGACCAGGGGCAGCTCACCCGGGCCGTGGACATCCTCGGGGGGATCCTCCCGGCGGCGGCCGCCGAGCACGGCGAGCACTCCCCGGTGGTCCGCTCGCTGCGCAAGCAGTACGCCGCCACCCTGATGGACGACGGCCAGTTCCGCCGCGCCCTGCCCGAACTGCGCCGCCTCGCGGACGAGTTCCCGGCCGGGGACCCGCAGGCGCTGCGCCTGCGCTACGACGCCGCGCAGTGCCTGGAGCAGCTCGGCGAGCCGACGGCGGCCCTGGCCGAGTACCGGTCGCTGCTGCCCCTGTTCGAGAACCACTACGCCAATCCGGACCCGGGGCTCCCCCTGGAGGTCCGGCGCCGGATAGCGCACCTGCTGCTGTCGCTGGGCGACCGCCCGGCGGCCCACGACACCCTGGTCCGCCTCCTGTACGACACGGACCGCGTCCACGGGCCGGGCCACCCCCTCGCGGTGGACGTCCGCCGCACCCTGCAGTGGCTGGGCCAGGTGCGCTGACCTCCCGGCCGGGACCGGACGCCCGGCCCCGGGGAACCGGCTCCCCGGCGCCCGGGGCGCCCGGGGCGCCCGGGTCACCGCGTCCGCCGCCGCCTGAGTGCCAGGCCGAGCACCACCAGTGCCGACAGGCCGGCCGCCGTCGTGCCCGCCACCAGGCCCGGGGGGCGGAAGGAGCAGGTCAGGGTGGTGATGCGGCCGTCCAGGGGGACGGCCAGCAGGCCGAGCCGGGACGAGGCCGGGCGGCCGTCGCAGGTCCAGCCCGCGATCGCCGGGACCGCGACCACGGCCGTACCCCGGCTGCCCGGCGGCAGGGTGGCGCGCAGGCCCGAGGCGCTGACCCGGACCGAGGTGGCGGCCGAGGCGCGCAGGGCCGACACCGCCGCGGTCAGGCGGGTCCGGTCCAGGCAGGACAGCTCCCACCGCTGCGGGGCCGGCCGGTCGAAGACCAGCCGGGAGGCGGGTCCGCGCGAGGTGCCGAGGGGCTGGAGCGCCGCCCGGTTGCGGGGGGCGCTGCCGTTCAGCCGGAACGGGCGGCCGCCGGCGAGGCGGGCCGTCGCGTTGTACTCCGGGGCCCACAGGTAGGCCTCCGTCCCCGCCCGGCAGACCCCGGGCGCGACCGGGTCCTCGTAGACCTGCGCGCCCAGCAGCAGCTCCTGGTTGGCGAAGGGGGATTCCCCGTACGCCGGTTCGGGCCCCGCGGGGTGGACGGTGACCAGCGGCGGGACCTCGGCGCGGGCGATCGTGCCGTCGGGCTTCAGGCGGGCGCCGACCGCGAACACGGCGTCCGTCACCGGGTTGTCGATGCTCTGCACGTTGCGGCCCCGCGAGGTCCAGCCCGCGCCCAGCGCCTGCATGGTGCGGGTGAACACGTCCGGGGTGTGGCTGCTGTAGTACGAGCCGCCCTCGCCCCCCAGCAGCATCGGGTCGTTGCCGGACAGTGCCGGCCGGCCCGCGTCGGTGCGGTACGCGGGCCAGCCCTCGGCGCCCGCGAGGGCCTCGGCGCGCCGGGTGTGCGCCGCGTTCCAGGACGGGTAGTCGTCCAGCCCGGCCAGCTTGCCCTTGTGGCCGTACGCCGTCGTCGCCGCGGCCTGCGCCACCAGCACCGCCGCCAGCACGCCCGCGGCGGGCAGCAGCAGCCGCGGCCGGCGCAGCGCCCACCAGGCCCCGGCCGCCAGCGCCAGCCCGCCGGCGGACAGGGCGTACCCCCAGGTGGTGGCGAGGGCGCTGCCGCTCGCCCACAGCCCGGCCGACGCCAGCACGGCGGCCCCCGCCGCGAGCGCCCGCCCGGAGGGCACCCCGGCCGCCAGCCCCGTCCAGGCGGCGATCACCACGATCCCGGCCAGCACGAAGGTCTGCCGGTACGCGCTCCCGTTCGGGGTGGCGAACAGGTGCCAGGCCAGGTGGGTCGGCGCCCACTGGAGCGAAAGCAGCACCGCCGTCACCAGCCCCGCCCACCACCACCGGGTCCGGGCGGGCAGGGCCCGGTGGAAGGGGAGCGCCGCGACCAGCAGCAGGGTCCCGGTGCCCACGAACACCGCGGGGGAGTTGAAGGAGTACGTCGCCGGCATCAGCCGCGCGAACAGGTCGGACCACGGCACCGGACCGAACGTGCGGGACCATCCCGGATAGGCCTGCTTCGAGCTCAGGAACAGCGGCACCAGCACCGGCGCTGCCAGCCCGATCCCCAGCAGCACCGTCCCCGCCGCCCGTCCGACCACCCGGGCCCGCTCCCGTACGCCCTCCCGGGTCAGCACCACCCGCACCAGCAGCACCAGGGCCGCGCCCAGGGTGGCCATGTACGCGGTGTAGAAGTTCGCGGTCCAGCCCACCGCCACCACCAGCACCCCGAGCACCGGCCGCCGCCCGCGCAGCGCCCACTCGCCGGTGAGGCACAGCAGGGGGAACGCGATGAGCCCGTCCAGCCACATCGGGTTGTAGGAGGCCTCGATCACCGACCAGCCGCACAGCGCGTACGAGGCCCCCAGCAGTCCCGCGGCCCACCACGGACCCGGCCGCTGGGTGCGCAGCAGCCAGGCCATCGCCGCCGCCGCGGCGGCCGTCTTCAGCACGGTGACCACGTACACCGCGAGGTCGATGTCCTGGCGCGGGAAGAGCGCCACCAGCACGGCGAAGGGGCTCGTCAGATAGGTCCCCAGATCGGGCAGGAAGCTGGTCCCGTACCCGGACTGCCAGTTGAAGAGGAGACCGCCCTGCGCCCGCCCGTGCAGCAGGTCCCACAGGTGCGCGTGGAACGGCACGAACTGGTTGCCGAGGTCGTTGACGCTGCGGTGGCGGGGACCGTACGGGAAGACGCGCGCGGTGGCGTCCCCGCCGCACACGGCCACGACGGTGACCAGCGCCGCGAACGCCGCCCCCGCCAGGCCGGCCCGCCGCGCGGAGCGGCGCGCGGGGGAGGGGGCGGGACGGTCCGGGACGCGGGGCGGGGCGAGCTGCTGTGTCGACATGGTGGAGCGACCATCCCAGGAACGGTGGGCAGGGCGGTGGCCGGGGGGTGAACTCGCACCCCAACACCCCCCGAATCGTTGGTCGAAGCGGTGGCCCGTACCACCCTGACTGCATACCATCGATCACCGCACGGCCCTTGTGCACCGACGCACAATCTCCCGGCCCTGGAGGCTCCTTTGCACCGTCGCACAGCGCTCTCCGTCTCCGCCGCCCTCCTCGCGGCGGCCCCCCTGCTGGCTGCCTGTTCGGGCGGGACGCGGCCCGGCACCGCGGCCGTCGTCGGCGGGGAACGCATCACCACCTCCGCGCTCCAGGCCCAGGTCAACGACGTCCGCACGGCGCAGAACCGTTCCGGGCAGGGGGCGCAGCTCATCGAGGCGACCGCCGGACTGGAGCGCCTCAAGCTCAACAAGATGATCCAGACCGCCGTCCTGGAGCGGGCCGCCGACGACGCGGGCCTGAGCGTGAACACCCGGGAGATCGAGGAGGTCCGCAAGGCGCAGCTGCAGCAGGCGGGCGGGGAGAAGGAGCTCGCGGCGGCCGCGCTGCAGCAGGCGCAGCTGGCGCCGGACCAGCTGGAGGCGGACACCCGCTTCAAGCTGCTGCGCGACAAGCTCTTCGAGCACTACGGCAGCCAGGACAAGGCCCTGGCCAAGCTCGGGCAGGCGGCGAAGGCCCTGCACATCGAGGTGAACCCGCGCTACGGCCGCTGGGACCCGCAGCAGATCATCCTCGGTGACCAGCAGACCCCGTGGATCACCCAGCGGACCCGCCCCGAGCAGGCGGCCCCCGCCGGAGCCTGACGCGCCCGGGCGGAGGTAGGTTCGGAGGGTGACCGACCACACCGCCGAACCCGCCCCCGCCGAAGCTCCCGCCGGCGCCTCCGCCGACGCCCGCGCCGCCGGCTCCGCCGGCGTCCCCGCCGAAGCCGGTGCCGGGCCCGGCCGGATCGTCCTGCTGACCGCCAGCCACCGGGTCGCCCCCGGGCTGCTCTCCTGGCCGGCCTGGCGGACCCTGCGCGCCGCCGACCTGGTGCTGTGCGCCGATCCGGCCCACCCGCAGCTGCCGTACCTGCGCGAGGCGGGGGTGGAGGTGGCGCGGGAGGTGCCCGACGCGCACGGGCTCGTCGACGCGTGCGCGGGCGGCCGTACGGTCGTGGTGATCCCGGGCGGCGAGGGGGACCAGCGGCTCACGGACGGCCTGGCCCGCCTCGCCGGGTCCGGCCGCGTCAGCATGCCCGACCTGGAACTGCTGCCCGGCTCCTACGACCTGCCCGGCGCGCGCCTGCTCGACCTGGTGCAGGTCATGGACCGGGTCCGGCGCGAGTGCCCGTGGACCTCCCGGCAGACCCACGAGGGGCTGGTGAAGTACGCCATCGAGGAGGCGTACGAGCTGGTCGAGGCGATCGAGGACGGTGACCGCGCGGCGCTGCGCGAGGAGCTCGGCGACGTGCTGCTCCAGGTGTTCTTCCACGCCCGCATCGCCGAGGAGGCCGGCCGGGCGGACGCAGAGGGAGAAGAAGAGGCAGAGGGAGAAGAAGAGGCAGAGGGAGAAGAAGGGGCAGAGGGAGAAGAAGAGGCAGAGGGAGAAGAAGGGGCAGAGGGAGAAGAAGGGGAGGGGGCGCAGGCGGCCTTCTCCATCGACGACGTCGCGGGAGACCTGGTGGACAAGCTGGTCCGCCGCCACCCGCACGTCTTCGGGGACGCCGAGGCCGAGTCCCCCGAGGACGTCAGCGCGCACTGGCAGGCCACCAAGGCGGTCGAGAAGCAGCGGGAGTCGGTCACCGACGGGATCCCGCTGGGCCAGCCGGGGCTCGCGCTCGCGGCCAAGCTCGCCGGCCGGGTCCGGGCGGGCGGCATCGACGTGGAACTGCCCCGCGGCGAGGGCGTCGGGTACGAACTGCTCGCGCTCGCGGCGCGCGCCGAGGCGGCGGGGACCGACCCCGAGACGGCGCTGCGCGCGGCGGCCCGCGCGTACCGGGACGCGATCCGGGTGGCCGAGGGCGTCGGCTGATCCGACGGCGCGCGGCTCAGCCGGTGTCGCGCGGGGCGCGTCCCGCCGGGTTGTGCCAGTGCGGGTCGGGGCGGTCCAGGAACCACTCGCCGAAGCCCAGGGGCCGGGTCCGCGCGGCACCGGAGGCGGGGACGGCGTCGTGGAAGAGCCGGTCGGGGCGGGCGCCCAGCTCCTCCAGGAGCCCGGCGGTCTCCTCCACGAACGGCGCGGGGCCGCTGAGGTGGACGTCCTGCTCCCGCCACAGGCCCCGGTGGCCGAGGGCGGTGGCCAGCCGCTCGGTGGCCTGGTTGCGGTGCCGCCCGGGGGCGGGGGTGATGTAGGTGACGGAGAGCCAGCGGCGGGAGGCGGCGTACCCGTCGATGAGCGGGCGGTCGTAGAGGTGGGCGGCGTCCCGGGCGACCACGAAGAGCCGCACGTCCTGATCGGGAGGGTGCGCCACCAGGTCCTCCAGCATGGCCCTGACCGGCGCCCAGCCGGTACCGGCGGCGATCAGGGTGACGGGCCGGTCCTCGCGGCGCAGCACCAGGTCGCCGCCCGGGGCGCCGAGCCGCAGCAGCTCGCCGGGCCGGACGTCGCGGACCAGCACGGTACTGAGCCGGCCGCCCTCGATCCGGCTCACGTGCAGGTCGACGGTGGTGTCGGGGCGGGGCGCGTTGCCGAGGGAGTACGTGCGCCAGGTCGTCGGGACGCGTGCGCTGCTCACGCTGACGTACTGGCCCGGCCGGTAGGGGAGCGGGACGTGCGGGCGCAGGGTGAGCACGCCGATGTCCTCCCCGTACTGCAGGTGGCGCACCACCTCGGCGTCCCACCAGGGGGGCTCCGCGCTCGCGGCGGCGCCGGCCGTCATCGCGTCGGCGATGACCTGGTAGGCCTCCGTCCACGCCTTCTCGACGTCGGGGGTCCAGGCTTCGCCGGAGGTCCGGGCGAGGGCGGCGAGGAGGCTGGCGCCGACGGCCGCGTAGTGCTCGGGGCCGACGAGGAACTTGCGGTGGTCGCGGCCGAGGTCGCGTAGATAGGGGAGGAGGGTCCCGCTCTCCAGGTGCGCGACGACGTGGGTGAGCGCGGCGAAGAGCCGGTCGCGCTGGCGCTCCATGTCCTCGGGGGAGGAGGGGAAGAGGGCGCGGAGTCCGGGGTGGTGCCAGAAGAGGTGGGAGTAGAAGAACCTGGCCGCGTGCTCGGCCCGTCTCTCCACCACCGCGAAACTGCTTTTCAAGATCCTCACGTCCACAGAACCGAAAGTAGGAATGTCGTGGAAGTCGAGGTCAAGCGATGGCCCATCTGCGGACAGCCGCGACGAACCGCCCATATGGGATGGCGGCTTCCGGCCGGGATAACGTCGTCAGGTGCATGAGCAGACCTCCACTCCCGCGGCCGACGGCACCCCTCCCCAGGGGCCGACCCTCTTCGACTGGGAGTTCGCGACCGACCCCTACCCGGCCTACGCCTGGCTGCGCGAGCACTCCCCGGTGCACCGCACGAAGCTCCCCAGCGGGGTCGAGGCCTGGCTGGTGACCCGCTACGCCGACGCCCGCCAGGCCCTCGCCGACCAGCGGCTGAGCAAGAACCCGGCGCACCACGCGGAACCCGCGCACGCCAAGGGCAAGACCGGGATCCCGGGGGAGCGCAAGGCGGAGCTGATGACGCACCTGCTGAACATCGACCCGCCGGACCACACCCGGCTGCGGCGGCTGGTGTCGAAGGCGTTCACCCCGCGCAGGGTCGCCGAGTTCACCCCGCGCGTGCAGGAGATCACCGACCAGCTGATCGACCGGATCGTGGAGAAGGCGGGGGACGCGGAGCGGGGGGAGGCCGATCTCATCCATGAGTTCGCCTTCCCGCTCCCCATCTACGCCATCTGCGAGATGCTCGGCGTACCGCGCGAGGATCAGGACGACTTCCGCGACTGGGCCGGGATGATGATCCGGCACGGCGGGGGGCCGCGCGGCGGCGTGGCCCGGTCCGTGAAACAGATCCGCACCTATCTCGGGGAACTGATCCACCGAAAGCGGGACGATCTGGGCAATGACCTCATCTCGGACCTGATCCGGGCGAGCGACCACGGGGACCACCTGACGGAGGCGGAGGCCACGGCGATGGCCTTCATCCTCCTGTTCGCCGGCTTCGAGACCACGGTCAACCTGATCGGCAACGGCCTGCACGCCCTCTTCGTGAACCCGGACCAGCGCGCGCGCCTCCAGGACTCCCTCGCCGCCGGGGAACGTTCCCTGCTGGAGACCGGCGTCGAGGAACTGCTGCGCTACGACGGACCGGTGGAGCTGGCCACCTGGCGCTTCGCGACCGAGCCGCTGACCCTCGGCGGGCAGGAGATCGCCGTCGGGGACCCCGTCCTGGTGGTCCTCGCGGCCGCCGACCGCGACCCCGCGCGGTTCGCCGACCCGGACACCCTCGACCTCTCCCGGAGTGACAATCAGCACCTCGGATACGGCCACGGGATCCATTACTGTCTCGGCGCCCCGCTCGCCCGTCTCGAAGGCCAGACGGCGCTCGCGAGTTTGCTGACGCGTCTGCCGGATCTGGAACTTGCCGTTCCCCCTACGGACCTGCGCTGGCGCGGCGGGCTCATCATGCGGGGCCTGCGCACGCTCCCGGTCCGCTTCACACCTTGAAACACCGGGGTCCGGCAACCCGGCGGCGGGAACCGGTCGGCTGACCGGAAGTCAGCCCGGGCCCGAACTTGTGACATCCGTTCGAAGGCGGCTAGGTTCTGCCGTTACCCCGCCGTTATGCGAAAGGTGCAGCCACATGCTTCCCGGGAACGGCCGCCACAGACGCCCCCGCCAGGTACCCGCCCTGGTCGTCACCGCCGGAGTCACCGGCTCCGCGTTGGCCCTGCCGCTGCTCGCCGCCACGAACGCGAGCGCCGCCGACACCGCCACGTGGGACAAGGTCGCCGACTGCGAAAGCGGCGGCACCTGGAGCGCCAACTCCGGCAGCGGGGCCTACGGCGGCCTCCAGTTCAGCCTGGAGCAGTGGAAGAACGCGGGCGGACTCGCCTACGCGGAGCGCCCCGACCTCGCCAGCCGCTCCCAGCAGATAGCCGTCGCCGAGACGGTGCTGGCCTCCCAGGGCCCCCAGGCCTGGCCGCTGTGCTCCGCCTCGGCCGGGCTGACCCAGCAGGGGCCGGCGCCCCAGGTGGACCCCGGCGACCGCCGCGGGCCGGTCGCCCCGACCCCGACCCGGCCGGACACCGCCGTGCCCGACACGAGTTCGAGCGGGCGCGCCACGGACTTCGGGGCGCCGACCCCGCAGCCGGGGACGCCGGGCGCATCCCCCTCCACGAGCCCGAGCGGCCTGCCCGACTACCCGCTGGGCCCGAACACCGGACTGCCCGTCATGCCGGACCCGGACCCGACCCAGCCGGCCACCACGCCCCCGGTCAGCCCCACCACCCCGGTGGACCCGACCGCCCCGGTCTCCCCGACGGCCCCCATCTCCCCGACCGCCCCGGTGGACCCGACGGCCTCCCCGGCCCCGACCACCCCCGGCGCCACCCCCAGCCCCACCTCCGCGGCCGCGGAGAAGGGCGAGGGTGCGGGCAAGCACCGCGGTCCGGCGGCCGTCGAGGTGGCGACCGCGCCCGGTACGGCGTCGGGCACCCCGGACCCCACGTACACGGTCAAGCCGGGCGACAGCCTCACCGACATCGCGAACGCCAAGGGGCTCAAGGGGGGCTGGACCGCCCTCTACCAGGCCAACGAGCAGGTCATCGGCGGGGACGCGGACCTCATCAAGCCCGGCCAGAATCTGGATCTAACCAAGAAATAGGGGCAGTTCGGGCATCCGGAAAGACCTGAATGTCCGTTATCGGTAAATGAGACATGCGTCTCTTCCGGTCAACTGGCGTGTCTCGTTCCGGAACTTCCGCAAACCCCGCCCTCACCTGCGAAAACGCCCATTTGAGGAATGCAAGTAGGCCGGTTTCTCCCTGATGTCGCGCGTTGAACATCGGGGAGAGACCTGTCTACCTTCTGAATCGCTCGCCACCGCGGGCTCCTTCGACCGCATCGCCGAATCCTGCCGGCGGACGGAGGGAACAGTCGTCGCGCAAGCGCCGAAGGCAGGAGCGGGGGAACCAAGGTAGGCGCCGGGAAAGGCCGTTGAGAGACGGTCACGACCGGCTAGGGGTTAAGCCACGTGCTCGACACGTGACCGGGCAACTCATCCGCCCGAACCCGACAGCTCACCTCGAAGGCGTCGGTGAGGAGAACTCCATGCTGCTTTCCGGCAAGGGCAAGCACCGTCGCGGCTCCAAGGCCGTCCGCATCGTCACGCTCGCCGGTGTCGCCGGTGTCGCCGTCGCCGCCCCGCTGATGGCCGCGGGCTCCGCGAGCGCCGCCACCGTCAGCGAGTGGGACAAGGTCGCCTCCTGCGAGTCCGGCGGCAACTGGTCCATCAACACGGGCAACGGCTACTACGGCGGCCTGCAGTTCTCGTCCTCCACGTGGGCCGCGTACGGCGGCAAGGCGTACGCCGCGCAGGCCAACCAGGCCTCCAAGAGCCAGCAGATAGCCATCGCCGAGAAGGTCCTCAAGGGCCAGGGCAAGGGCGCCTGGCCGTCCTGCGGCGTCGGCCTGTCCAACTCCGCCTACAACGGCGGCGGCTCGACCGCCACCCCGTCGAAGCCGAAGCCCGACACCAAGCCGGCCCCGGCCAAGCCCGCCCCGGCGAAGCCCTCCACGCCGAAGGCCGACACCGAGACCAAGGCCTCCGGCTCCGGCTCCGGCAACTGGACCCCGTCCAAGCCCGCCCCGGCGAAGCCGTCCACCCCGAAGGCCGAGGCCCCGTCGACCGGCACGGTCAAGACCGGCAACGGCTCGTACGAGGTCAAGGAGGGCGACACCCTCGGCACCATCGCCCAGGCCAACGGCGTCAAGGGCGGCTGGGAGAAGCTCTTCGAGCTCAACAAGGACATCGTCGACGACGCCGACATGATCTTCCCGGGGCAGAAGCTGAAGCTCAGCTGAATTCCCGCGTAACACCCGCGCGCCGGACCCCGGGTCCGGCGCACGGGTGAGCACCACCCCGGCACGGCCCGCGGCATCGACGCCCGGCGCGCATTCCCCTGCGCGCCGGGCGTCGCCGCGTTCCGGCCCGGCCGTGCCCGTCGCGGTCCCGCGCGCCGGTTCGGGGCGGGCTCCCGCGCGCCCGCGGCCGGGTGTCCGCCCGCCCGCGCGGCACGACGGCACGGCACGTCAGGGACCGGTCGGGAAGGGACTTTTCCAGGGCTCTATGTCCTGGAACACGGGTATTCGGGCCCTTTTTCGTCCCAGGAGCCGGGCGGTCGGGCGGACCGGTGCCCCGAGCCGGTTAGGCTCTAGTCGGCAAGGCCGTCCCACGGCCACCCGCCACCGCACACCCAGCGTCACATCCCAGAAGGAGATGCTCGTGCCGTCCATCGACGTCGTCGTAGCCCGGGAAATCCTGGACTCCCGAGGCAACCCCACGGTCGAGGTCGAGGTGGGCCTCGACGACGGCAGCACCGGCCGTGCTGCCGTCCCGTCCGGCGCCTCCACCGGAGCGTTCGAGGCCATCGAGCTCCGTGACGGTGACCCCAACCGTTACATGGGCAAGGGTGTCGAGAAGGCCGTCCTCGCCGTCATCGAGCAGATCGGCCCGGAGCTCGTCGGCTACGACGCCACCGAGCAGCGCCTGATCGACCAGGCCATGTTCGACCTGGACGCCACCGACAACAAGGGCTCCCTCGGCGCCAACGCCATCCTCGGCGTGTCCCTCGCCGTCGCGCACGCCGCGTCCGAGGCCTCGGACCTGCCGCTCTTCCGCTACCTCGGCGGCCCGAACGCGCACCTGCTGCCCGTTCCGATGATGAACATCCTCAACGGTGGGTCGCACGCCGACTCCAACGTCGACATCCAGGAGTTCATGATCGCCCCGATCGGCGCGGAGTCCTTCTCCGAGGCGCTGCGCTGGGGTGCCGAGGTCTACCACACCCTCAAGAAGGTCCTGCACACCAAGGGCCTCTCCACCGGCCTGGGCGACGAGGGCGGCTTCGCCCCGAACCTGGAGTCCAACCGCGCCGCGCTCGACCTCATCATCGAGGCCATCAAGCAGGCCGGCTACACCCCCGGCAAGGACATCGCGCTCGCGCTCGACGTCGCCGCGTCCGAGTTCTACAAGGACGGCAAGTACGAGTTCGAGGGCCAGTCCCGCTCGGCCGCCGAGATGACCGACTACTACGCCGAGCTCGTCGAGGCGTACCCGCTGGTCTCCATCGAGGACCCGCTGTTCGAGGACGACTGGGCCGGCTGGAAGACCATCACCGACCGCCTGGGCGCCAAGGTCCAGATCGTCGGCGACGACCTCTTCGTCACCAACCCGGAGCGCCTGGCCCGCGGCATCGAGGAGGGCTCCGCGAACGCCCTGCTCGTGAAGGTGAACCAGATCGGTTCGCTGACCGAGACCCTCGACGCCGTCGAGATGGCCCAGCGCAACGGCTTCAAGTGCATGATGTCGCACCGCTCCGGCGAGACCGAGGACGTCACCATCGCCGACCTCGCCGTCGCCGTGAACTGCGGTCAGATCAAGACCGGCGCCCCGGCCCGCTCGGACCGCGTCGCCAAGTACAACCAGCTGCTGCGCATCGAGGAGATCCTCGACGACGCCGCCGTGTACGCGGGCCGCTCGGCGTTCCCGCGCTTCAAGGGCTAATCACCCCCTCTCGGCGCTGGCCTCCGTACGTCCCCGCACTCGGTCCCGTACCGTGTGCGGGGACGTATTTGCGTAGTACGCACCAGGGGAGGCGGGACCATGGCCGGGAACCGGGATCGGTTCTCCACCTTCTCGACGGCGACCAGGCTCAAGCAGCTCGGCGAACGTACCGCGGCCCACGTCTACCGCTCGCAGTCCCGCCGGCACGTCCGGCGCAGCCGGCTCACCGGCCGGGCGGCCCTGCTGGTGCTCGTCCTCTGTACCCTGGTCGTCGCCCTCGCGTATCCGATGCGCCAGTACGTCTCCCAGCGCTCGGAGATCGCGGACCAGCAGCGGGCCGCCGACGACGCGCGCAAGCGCCTCGACCAGCTCCGGGACGAGAAGGCCCGCTGGCAGGACCCCGCCTACGCGGAGCAGCAGGCGCGCAGGCACCTGCACTTCCTGCGCCCCGGGGAGGTCGGCTACATCATGACCGACCCCGGAGCCGGGGCCGCGGAACACCGCCGCGGCGGGCAGTCGGGATCCGACCGCCCCTGGTACTCCAACGTCTGGGACGGCGTCGACAAGGCCGACCGCCCCGGCGAGTGAGACCGCCGGCACGGCACCGCACCGCTCCGCCCCGCACCCACCCACGAGAACGAAGAGACTTCCTCCAGGCATGCAGACGCCCCCGCCCCAGACCGACCGGACCGAGCCGACCGACGCGGACATCGACGCGTTCCAGCAGCAGCTCGGCCGCCCCCCGCGCGGGCTGCGCGCGATCGCGCACCGCTGCCCCTGCGGCCAGCCGGACGTCGTGGAGACCGCCCCGCGCCTCCCCGACGGCACCCCCTTCCCCACGCTCTACTACCTCACCTGCCCGCGCGCGGCCTCCGCGATCGGCACGCTGGAGGCCAACGGCGTGATGAAGGAGATGCAGGCCCGTCTCGCCGAGGACCCGGAGCTCGCCGCCGCGTACCGCAGGGCGCACGAGGACTACATCGAGCGCCGCGACGCCATCGAGGTGCTCCAGGGCTTCCCCAGCGCCGGCGGCATGCCGGACCGGGTGAAGTGCCTGCACGTGCTGGTCGGCCACTCGCTGGCCGCGGGCCCCGGCGTGAACCCCTTCGGCGACGAGGCCCTGGCGATGCTGCCCGAGTGGTGGGCCAAGGGCGCCTGCGTCACCCCGTGCGGGGAGAAGAAGGCGGAGGCGGAAGCGTGACCCGGGTCGCGGCAGTCGACTGCGGTACGAACTCCATCCGCCTCCTCGTCGCGGACTGCGACCCGGCCACCGGCGAGCTCATCGAGCTGGACCGCCGGATGACGGTCGTCCGGCTCGGCCAGGGCGTGGACCGGACCGGCCGGCTGGCCCCGGAGGCGCTGGAGCGCACCTTCGCGGCCTGCCGCGAGTACGCCGCGGTGATCAAGGAGCTGGGGGCCGAGCGGGTCCGTTTCGTGGCCACCTCCGCCTCGCGGGACGCCGAGAACCGGGACGACTTCGTCCGGGGCGTCCTGGACATCCTGGGCGTGGAGCCCGAGGTGATCTCCGGCGACCAGGAGGCCGAGTTCTCCTTCACCGGCGCCACCCGGGAGCTCACCGGCCACACCCACCTGGAGCGGCCCTTCCTGGTCGTGGACATCGGCGGCGGCTCCACGGAGTTCGTGGTCGGCGAGGAGCACGTGCGCGCGGCCCGCTCGGTGGACGTGGGCTGCGTCCGGATGACCGAGCGCCACCTGGTCGTGGACGGGCAGGTCACCGACCCGCCGACCGCGGAGCAGGTCGCCGCCATGCGCGCCGACATCGAGGCGGCCCTGGACCTGGCCGGGCTGACGGTCCCGCTGGACGAGGCCCGCACCCTGGTGGGTCTGGCGGGCTCGGTGACCACGGTCGCCGCGATCGCCCTGGACCTGGCGGAGTACGACTCCTCGGCGATCCACCACTCCCGGATCCCCTACGAGCGGGTCCGCGAGATCAGCGAGCGCATGCTCACCTCGACGCACGCCGAACGCGCCGCGATCCCGGTGATGCACCCGGGCCGGGTCGACGTGATCGGCGCCGGCGCCCTGGTCCTCCTCGCGATCATGGAGCGCACGGGAGCGGCCGAGGTCGTGGTCTCGGAGCACGACATCCTCGACGGCATCGCCTGGTCCGCGGCCTGACCGCGACCCCGCCCCGCAGCACCCCAGCACGGCGGCCCTCCGGTCCACAGACCGGAGGGCCGCCGTCGTGCTCAGATCCCGCGGTAGACGTCGCGGCGGTCTCCGACCTTGACGACGAGGATGACGAGCTCGCCGTCCAGGACCTGGTAGGCGATCCGGTGGCTGCCGACCAGAAGCCGGTAGAGGCCGGAGGGGCCGTTGAGCTTCTCGATGTCGGCGTCTTCGCGGAAGGGGTCGTCCCCCAACGCGGTCAGCGCGGCGAGGATGCGCATCGCGGCCGGCTTGTCGATGGCCCGGAGTCGCCGTTGTGCCGCGGTGGTGAACCGGAACGCGTATTTCACGCCGCGCCGTCACCCCGTTCGCTGAACAGGTCGGCCAGCAGCTCGGCCATGGTCACGGTCGGGCCGCCTTCGGCCAGCACGGCCTCCGCCTCGCGGGCGAGCAGTTCGTCGGCCGCCTGTTCGAGCGCGTTGAAGTCCGCGATGGGGACCAGGGCGGCCACCGGGGCACCGTTACGGGTGATGATGGTCGGAGCGCCCTGCTCCGCCCGATTGATGTGGTCCGCGAGATGGGCACGGGCTTCGCGCACGGTCACGGCGTTCTCACTCATGACAGGAGTGTACGCGCGGGTGTGTACACGCGCCTGTCCGGCGCCGAATCGGTGCGGGTTCACCGGGGATGCTGCACGGCATCGCGTGGTCCTGCCGGTGGCTGAACATCGTGTTCCGCCCGATGGCGCGATCGCGGTCGGGGCGAGCGAGGACCGAGCGGAGGCCGGGCGGAGGCCGGGCGGAGGGCTCGCGGAGGCCGAAAGTCCCTTCCTCCACACGAACTTCGTGAAGTTCTTCACAAGGAAAAGAGGCCTGCTGGGCCCCAGGAAGGGCCCTTCGAAGGGTTCTCGGGGGTCGCGAGGCCGTTTCTCCGTGTGTTTGTGCGAAGAAGTAGGGCTGCGGGTTTCGTATCAGAGGTATGGACGAAGACCAGTGGTCCAGTCCGGTTCAGGCCTTGGAGGCCAGTTCAGGACGGGTGAACAACGATTTTTGATCCACTCCGGTTCCCGTTGCGTGCCATGATCTGGGTCACGTGGGCCGCGCAGTGTAGCAGAGGGTCTACCGCACCTTGTGAAGGGGCTCACGAGCGTCACCCCTTGGGGTGCTGGATACTCATTCCATGAGCACCACGGAGCGTCCCAGGATCCTCGTTGTAGGAGGTGGGTACGTAGGCCTGTACGCGGCCAAGCGCATCATGAAGAAGATGCGCTACGGCGAGGCGACCGTCACGGTCGTCGACCCGCGGTCGTACATGACCTACCAGCCCTTCCTCCCCGAAGTGGCCGCAGGCAGCATCTCGCCTCGGCACGTCGTCGTCCCGCTGCGACGCGTGCTGCCCAAGGCGGAGGTTCTCACCGGCCGGGTCACCACCATCGACCAGGACCGCAAGGTCGCCGTCGTCACGCCGCTGGTCGGCGAGGCGTACGAGTTGCCCTTCGACTACCTGGTGATCGCGCTCGGCGCCGTCTCCCGCACCTTCCCGATCCCCGGCCTCGCCGAACAGGGCATCGGCATGAAGGGCGTCGAGGAGGGCATCGGCCTGCGCAACCACGTCCTTGAGCAGCTCGACAAGGCCGAGTCCACGACGGACGAGAACGTCCGCCGCAAGGCACTCACCTTCGTCTTCGTCGGCGGCGGCTTCGCCGGCGCCGAGACGATCGGCGAGGTCGAGGACATGGCCCGCGACGCCGTGAAGTACTACTCCACGATCAAGCGCGAGGACATGCGCTTCATCCTGGTCGACGCGGCCGACAAGATCCTTCCCGAGGTCGGGCCCAAGCTCGGCACCTGGGGCAAGGAGCACCTTGAGTCGCGCGGCATCGAGATCTACCTCAACACCTCCATGGACTCCTGCGTGGACGGCCACGTGGTGCTGAAGAACGGCCTTGAGGTCGACTCCAACACCCTGGTGTGGACCGCGGGCGTCAAGCCCAACCCGGTCCTGGCCCGCTACGGCCTGCCGCTCGGCCCCCGCGGCCACGTGGACGCCGAGCCGACCCTCCAGGTCAAGGGCACGGACTACATCTGGACCGCCGGCGACAACGCCCAGGTTCCCGACATGGCCTCCCGCAAGGCCGGCGTCGAGAACGCCTGGTGCCCGCCGAACGCCCAGCACGCGCTGCGCCAGGCCAAGGTCCTCGGCGACAACGTCATCTCCGGCATGCGGGGCTTCCCGCAGAAGGAGTACGCGCACTCCAACAAGGGTGCGGTGGCGGGCCTCGGCCTCCACAAGGGCGTCGCGATGATCGTCATGGGCAAGATGAAGATCAAGCTCAAGGGCCGGCTCGCCTGGTACATGCACCGTGGCTACCACGGCATGGCCATGCCGACCTGGAACCGCAAGATCCGCGTCTTCGCCGACTGGACCCTCGGCATGTTCCTCAAGCGCGAGGTCGTCTCCCTCGGAGCGCTGGAGACCCCGCGCGAGGAGTTCTACGAGGCCGCCAAGCCGGCTCCGGCCCCCGCCGCCGCCGCGGCACCGGCCCAGAAGGCCAAGGCCTCCTGACCCGGTAGCCACCGGCAGGAACCCGAGCAGTACCCGTACGTCCCCGAAGGGGCCGCCCGCCATCCGTGGTGCGGGCGGCCCCTTCGGCGTACCCGGCGCCGGTTCTGATTGACGCGTGCCCGAAACGGGTAGGCCGTTCGGTCGGAACTTATGGAGGTGCCTACGATGACCGACGCCGCGCCGCGGCTGGCCGCTCTTGCCGAAACCCTGCTGGGCGCCCCCCTGCCCGTCCGCATACGGGCCTGGGACGGCAGCGAAGCCGGTCCCGCCACCGGCCCCACCCTCGTGGTCAACAACCGGCGCGCACTGCGCCGCGTCCTGTGGATGCCCGGAGAACTCGGGCTGGCCCGCGCCTGGGTCGCCGGGGACCTGACCGTCGAGGGCGACCTGTTCGAGGTGCTGGACCGGGTGGCCGGACTGCTCTGGGAACGGGAGCCCGCCGAGGCCCCCGCCACGCCGGCGCCCCGCACGGGCCTGGGCAAGCTCACCGCCCTGCGCCCCCACCTGCCCTCCGGCGCCGCCGGGACGGCCGCGTTACTCCGCGATCCGGCGAGCCGGGCCGCCGTACGGGACCTCGTGGCCCTGGCCCGGCCCTGGGCGGCTCCCGCGCCGCCCGCCGAGGAGGCGGTCCGCAGGGGCGGGCCGGTCCACTCCAAGGGCCGCGACCGCCAGGCCATCAGCCACCACTACGACGTGGGCAACGCCTTCTACGAGCACGTGCTCGGGCCCTCGATGGTCTACTCGTGCGCCTACTGGAGCCCCGGCGGGACGCTGGAGGAGGCCCAGCGCGACAAGCTGGACCTGGTCTGCCGCAAGCTGGGCCTGAAGGAGGGCGACCGCCTCCTCGACGTCGGCTGCGGCTGGGGCTCCATGGCCCTGCACGCGGCCCGGGAGTACGGGGTCCGGGTCACCGGGGTCACCCTCTCCCGGGAACAGGCCGCCTACGCCCGCAAGAGGATCGCCGAGGAGGGCCTGACCGACCGGATCGAGATCCGGGTACAGGACTACCGGGACGTCAAGGACGGCCCGTACGACGCCATTTCCTCCATCGGGATGGCCGAACACGTCGGCGCGGAACGCTACCGCGAGTACGCCCGCACCCTGCACGCTCTGCTCGCCCCCGGCGGCCGGCTGCTCAACCACCAGATCGCGCGTCCGCCGGAGCCCGACGAAGAGGCGTACCGGGTCGACGAGTTCATCGACGCCTACGTCTTCCCCGACGGGGAGCTGTCCCCGGTCGGCACGACCGTCGCCGAACTGGAGCGGGCCGGCTTCGAGGTCCGCGACGTGGAGGCGCTGCGCGAGCACTACGCGCTCACCCTGCGGGCCTGGGTGGCGCGGCTGGAGGAGCACTGGGAGGAGGCCGTGCGCCTCACCTCGCCCGGCCGCGCCCGCGTCTGGCTGCTCTACATGGCGGCCTCCGCGCTCGGCTTCGAGCACGCCCGGCTCGGGGTCAACCAGATCCTGGCGGTACGGCCCGGGGGCGGAGGGGCTTCGGGGCTGCCGCTGAGGGCGCGCACGTGGGGCGCGTGACGGCGTAGCGGCGACCGGAGGACCGGACGCCGAAGGGCCCCGGGGGCATGCCCCCGGGGCCCTTCGCGCGTGAGCCGCCCCCGCTACTCGGTCTTGATGGCGGTCAGCATGTTCAGCCGGGCGGCGCTGCGGGCCGGCCACATGGCGGCCAGGACGCCGACCAGTCCGGCGAGGAGGAAGAAGATCCCGATCCGGTCGAAGGGGATCACCAGCTCGTAGCCCGGGACGGAGCCCGCGATGGTCCGGCCGCCGGCCCAGGCGAGGAAGACGCCGACGCCGATGCCGAGGACCGCGCCGAAGAGCGAGATGACCACGGCCTCCAGGCGGATCATGTTCTTGACCCGGCCGCGGTCGAGACCGACCGCCCGCAGCATGCCGATCTCCTGCTGGCGCTCGTAGACCGACATCGCGAGGGTGTTGATCACGCCGAGGACCGCGATGATCAGCGCCATGCCGAGCAGGCCGTACATGATGTTCAGGGACGTGTTGATCATGCCGGCCATCTCGTTGCGCATGGCGGCCTTGTCGGAGACCTTGATGGCCGGGTTCTTGCCGAGGGCGTCGACGACGGCCTGCTGGCCCGCGGCGGAGGTGCCGCCGGAGACCTTGACGAGCACCTCGGGCAGGTACTGGGACTCGTTGTGCGCGGCCAGGATCCTGTTGTCGAGGACGTAGTCCTCCAGCTGGTCCTTGCCGTCGAACAGGGCGCCGACCTGGAGCTTGCCCTTCTCTCCGTCGTCGTACTGGGCGTCGACGGTGGAGCCGACCGACAGGCCCCGCTTCTGCGCCTCCTTGGCGGAGACCATCAGCTTGCCCTGGCCGAGGGAGGCCAGGTCACCGGCGGTGGTCTTCACGTTCAGCACCGCGTCGAGGGCGGCCGGGTTGACGCCGCTCACGGTCCGGGAGTCGCCGCCGATCCGGACGATCTCCATCGTCTTCGGGGAGACGGCGGTGACGCCCTTGCCCTTCTCCAGGGCGGGGAGCACGGACTTGTCGAGGTTCATGCCCTCGCCGGCCATGGTGACCCGGTAGTCGGCCTTGATGTTCTGGGTGCTGAGCCGGTCGACGGCCTGGCCGACGGTGATGCCGATGACCGACATCGCGGTGACCAGGGTGAGGCCGATGGTCAGCGACGCGGCGGTGACGGCGGTGCGGCGCGGGTTGCGGACCGCGTTCTGCGCGGCCAGCTTGCCGGAGACGCCGAACACCTTCTCCAGCAGCGGGCGGACCGCGGCGATGACCGGGCGCGACAGCATCGGCAGCAGTACGAACAGGCCGATGATCAGGAAGAACGCGCCGGCGGCGATGGTGGTGCGGCCGTCGCTCTTCTGGCCGGCGCCGAGCAGGACCACGCCGATGCCGATGACGGCCAGGACGCTGCCGATGATGTTGCGCAGCACCAGGGACTTCATGGTGGCGGGCAGGTGGACGCTGCCCATGGCGGCGACCGGGGCGATCTTGGCGGTCCGGCGGGCGGGCAGCCAGGCGGCCAGCATGGTCACGAGGACGCCGATGACCAGGGCGACGAGGACGGTCGCCGGGGCGATGATCAGCGAACCGGCCGGGATCTTGGCGTCGAAGAGCTCCATCGCGGAGCGCATGGCGACCGCGAGGCCGATGCCGCAGGCCAGGCCGATGACGGAGGAGACGAGGCCGACGACCCCGGCCTCGGCCAGGACCGAGCGCTTGACCTGGCCGCGGTTGGCGCCGACGGCGCGCAGCAGCGCCAGCTCCTTGGTGCGCTGGGCGACCAGCATGGTGAAGGTGTTGTAGATCAGGAAGATGCCGACGAAGAGGGAGACCCCGGCGAAGATCAGCAGGCCGGTGCTCATGCCGGACATGGCCCGCTCGATGTCCTTGGCCTGCTCGGCGGCCAGCGCGGCGCCGGTCTTGGCCTCGGCGGTCTTGGAGAGCAGCGGCTTGACGTCGGCGAGGATCTGGTCGGCGGTGGTGCCGGCCTTGGCGGAGATGGAGAGCTCGCGGTAGAAGCCGGGCTGGAGGTAGAGCTCCTGGGCGACCTTGGTGTCGAAGAGGACGAGGCTGCCGCCCGCGTTGACGGCGCCGTCCTCGGTGGTGAAGACGCCGGTGAGGGTGAACTCCCTGACCGGGCCGTTGGTGGCGACGCGGACCTTGTCGCCGACCTGGTACTCGCCCTTGGCGGCGCTGTCCTTGTCGAGGGCGATCTGGTCGTCCTTGACCGGTCCGGAGCCCTCCGTGAAGGTGTAGCGCGGGTCCTTGCCGTCCTTGACGGGGGCGAAGTTGGCACCGGCGTTGGCCCAGCCGCTGCCGATCAGCTTGCCGCTGCGGTCGCCGACGCCAGCGAAGCCCTGGACGCGGCCGGAGACCGTGTCGACCCCCTTGACGGCCTTGACCTTGTCGAGGGTCTGCTGGCCGATGCCGGGGTCGCCCTGCTTCTGGCCGTCCTCGCCGCGGGCGCGGCCGTAGTCGGTGACGGAGACCGCGACGCCCTCGTAGGACTTCGCGGACTGGTTGGACATGGCCTTGCTGAGCGTGTCGGTGAACACGAGGGTGCCGGAGACGAACGCGACGCCGAGGGTGACGGCGAGCACCGTCATCAGCAGCCGGGCCTTGTGCGCGAGGACGTTGCGCAGGGCGGTACGGAACATGGGGATCTCAGTCCTGGGGCTGGAAGTCTGTGCGGAGGGCTGTGGGGAGCCGCCGGGCGGCCCCGCTTCAGCTGGTACGGCCCTTGGCGTCGAAGGCCTTCATCCGGTCGAGCACGCCGTCGGCGGTGGGCTCGCGCATCTCGTCGACGATGGCGCCGTCGGCGAGGAAGATGACGCGGTCCGCGTAGGAGGCGGCGACCGGGTCGTGGGTGACCATCACGACGGTCTGGCCGAGCTCGCGGACCGAGTTGCGCAGGAAGCCGAGGACCTCGGCACCGGAGCGGGAGTCGAGGTTTCCGGTGGGCTCGTCGCCGAAGATGATCTCGGGGCGGGAGGCCAGGGCGCGGGCGACCGCCACGCGCTGCTGCTGGCCGCCGGAGAGCTGCGTGGGGCGGTGGGAGAGGCGCTCGGAGAGACCGACCATGGCGATCACGGTGTCCAGCCACTGGCGGTCGGGCTTGCGGCCGGCGATGTCCATCGGGAGGGTGATGTTTTCCAGGGCGGTCAGGGTCGGCAGCAGGTTGAACGCCTGGAAGATGAAGCCGATCTTGTCCCGGCGCAGCTGGGTCAGCTGCTTGTCCTTGAGGGAGCCGAGCTCGGTGTCGCCGATGCGGACCGAGCCGCCGGAGAAGGTGTCCAGCCCGGCGACGCAGTGCATCAGGGTGGACTTGCCGGAGCCGGACGGGCCCATGATCGCGGTGAACTGACCCTGCGCGAAGTCGACGGAGACGTTGTTCAGCGCGACCACCTGGGTTTCGCCCTGGCCGTACACCTTCGAGAGCTGGGTGGCGCGGGCGGCCACTGCCTGGGAGGTGTGGTGCGGGGCGTAGTTCATGGCGGTCACGGAGGACTCCTGTCGAGCGGCTGCTGCGGTGGGGGTGGGACCCTTCCATCCTCACCGCGGCGACGGCGCCGGGGATCAGCCGCGGTGCCCGTTCTCCGGCCCACTGGAGTCTGACCGCGAGCGCCCGCGCCTCCTCCTCTGGTATGACGGCACCCCTGAGGGCCGGCCGGGTCGGGGGCGCGGGCGGGGGCGTACCCGGGGGCGCGGTCGGGGGCGTGGTCAGGGGGTGGCCCGGGGTGGCGGACGGGGTGGCGCGGGGCAGCGAAATTACGTCATTCCCGGGGCGGGCGAGAGCGTTGCCCGGAACGGTGCCGACCGTGACTTATCGACCCTGACGCTCCCTCAATCACCAATAAAATCAGACAACATCGGATAGAAGGCCGTCTGGTCGACAGAGGGATCCGGATAGGCTCGCCACAGCGTTCAAGGCTTTTCCACGGGGGCCCGCTGCGCCTTGCCCGGATGGTGGAATGCAGACACGGCGAGCTTAAACCTCGCTGGCCCTCGGGCCGTGCCGGTTCGAGTCCGGCTCCGGGCACTTCCGCAGCCGTCCCCGTTATTCGCGGCGCTCCGCCGCGTCCTCTTCTAAGATCCTCCTCCAGCAGTAGGGTGCTTTCTTTGCGAGCACATTACTCTTGTGGCAAGGCTGCGCACGGTGGCCAAGGAGGAGTGAGATGAGGAGCAGCAACCCGGTCTTCTCGCGACGGGGGTTCAGCCGCGACAACGGCGGCTACGCGGGCTTCGAGGCGCAGCACGCGCAGGCCGGGACCGCGACCAACCCGTACGCGACGAATCCTTACGCCACCGACCCGACGACCGGCATGCCGGCGGCGCCGGTCCGCGGCAACGCCATGACGATCGACGACGTCGTGAGCCGTACGGCCATGACGCTCGGCACCCTGATCGTGACGGCGACGCTGGCCTGGATCACGCTTCCCGTCGACCCGGCGAACGTCAACAAGTCGTACGGCTTCGCCGTCGGCGCGGCGCTCGTCGCGTTCGTCCTCGCGATGATCCAGAACTTCAAGCGCAAGCCGTCCCCCGCGCTGATCCTGGGCTACGCGGCCTTCGAGGGCGTCTTCCTCGGCGTCATCAGCATGGTGACCAGCACCTACATCAGCCCCGGCGTGGTCGTCCAGGCCGTGCTCGGCACGATGTGCGTCTTCGCCGCGGTGCTCTTCGCGTACAAGATGCGCTGGATCCGCGTCACCCGCCGCTTCACCGGCTTCGTGATGGCCGCGGCCCTCGGCTTCGTCCTGCTGATGCTGGCGAACACCCTGTTCGCCGTGTTCGGCGGCGGTGACGGCCTCGGCTTCCGCAGCGGCGGCCTCGGCATCGTCTTCGGTCTCCTCGGCGTCGTCCTCGGCGCCTGCTTCCTCGCCATGGACTTCAAGCAGGTCGAGGACGGCGTGACCTACGGCGCCCCGCGCGAGGAGTCCTGGCTGGCGGCCTTCGGCCTCACCCTGACCCTGGTGTGGATCTACCTGGAGCTGCTGCGCCTCTTCCAGATCCTCTCCGGCGACGACTAGCCGGACCGCCCGCAGGCACCGCGCCACGGGCACGGCACAGCACGGGGAAGGCCCCGCGAGCGGACCGCTCGCGGGGCCTTCCCGCGTGTGGTGGAGGAGGTGGAGGTGGACGGACTCAGCCGAACCGGCGTGCGGCTCTGCGCAGGTCGTACTCGTGGATGATCGCCTTGGCCTGGCCGTACGAGAGTTCGTGCGCGCCGCGCAGCCAGCTGACCTTCTCCTCGAACCGGTGGAGGGAGGGCCCCTCGTCGACGGTGCGGAGCCAGTCGGAGATCTCACGACCGGTGGTCCGGTGGATTCTGTCGATCATGTTGCGGTGGGTCTGCTCGGAGAACTCTACGGACATGGGCGCCTCCGGGGGTCTCGCCGTGCTGTTCCCTTCACGTCACCGTGCCGGAGAGTTCGCCCATTGGCAATGGTGCCGTGGCGGCGCGTAGGGTCGGCCGCGTGCTTGATACTTCGCCCCTGACGGACGCCGTGGAACGTTTCGCCGACCGGCTGCGGGCCGCCCCGCAGAGCCGCCTCCAGCGCGGGGCCGCCGCCGAGGCGCTCGACCTGGCCCGGGAGCTCGCCCTGCGGGCGCAGCGGCTGGAGGACCCCTCGGGACGGGCTCCGGAGCGGCTCGTGCCGGACGCGGGCGTCTTCGTCGTGGGGGACCAGGTGGCGGTGGCCGGGCTGGACCTCGCCGTGGCGCTGGGCGCGCTGCGGGACGGGGAGAACGCGAAGGCCCCGTCCGAGATGCTGGACGAGGCCGTGGCGCTGGTGGAGCGGGCGGAAGTCAGAGCGATGCGATGACGCGGTCCGCGAGGATGTAGACGTTGCTGTCGGGGTCCTCGGAGTCACCGCAGGAGAAGGTCAGCGCGTAGGCGCCGGAGATGCCCGAGCCGCCGAGCAGGACGGGCGCCGTGCCCGAACGCAGGGCCTCCGCGAGGCGCTCCGCCGTCTCCCGGTGGCCCGGGGTCATGCACAGCGTGGTGCCGTCCGTGAAGACGTACACGTCCAGGGTGCCCAGGGGGCCCGGACGGACGTCCGCGAGGGCCGTACGGGCCTCCGCGAGCTCCTCCAGGCGGTTGACCGTGCGCTCGTGGTCGGCGCCCGGGTGCGACTGGACCGGGACGAAGTCGGGGTGCGACGGGTGGCGCCGGCGGGCCGCGGCCAGTTCGGCCGAATCCTCCGGGTACTCGTCGGCGAGGTCGTCGCCCAGGACCGGCTCCAGGCCGACCATGTCCGCCTGCCGGGGCAGGAAGACCGGGCCGTCCTCGCCGAGGCCGGGCAGGCCGCCCAGCAGCGAGGGGGCGTCGGCGGCGTCGCGGGCCTCCTGCGCGGCCCAGAAGGCCCGCGCCTCGGCCAGCTCGCGCTCGCGCTCCTCGGCGAGTGCCTCGGCCACGGCGGCTCGTATCTCCGCGGCGGGGGAGGCCCCGGCCGTGCGGGCGTGGGGGACGGTCACGGCACACGGGTGTGCCGACACCGTCAGCTCACCGCGCAGGGCCGTGACCTGCTTGCGCAGTCCGTGGACGGCGTGCAGCGCAGCAGCGCCCACGGCCGTGGCAGCGGCCGTGGTCAGCAGCAGGGCAAGAGACATGGCGCTCACTGACTAACTCCTGATTGATTCGATCCCCCGACTTCCTACATCAGCTTGTCCTGTGCTGGGAATGGCGTGCAGTGCATTACGTCATGAATTGGACAGGTCTTTCGGCCTGGCGGCCTCGGGGGGATAGCGTCTGACCTGGGCAAATACCGATCCCCCAGGACAAAGGTCACATCCTGGGGGAGATTCGGTCACAGGTCGGCCGCGACCGGATTAGATTCGACGTCAGTACAGCGCATGGATCTAGAGGATCCCTTGCGGGGCCTGGGGGCCCGCGCTGGGGCCGTACCGAACCCTCACCCTCCGCTACGGCCGGCGGCGGTCCGGGACCGGTACGGCCGACATCGGCTCAGCCGCTCGTGGACGCGCTCAGCTCAGCCGCTCGATGACCATGGCCATGCCCTGGCCGCCGCCCACGCACATCGTCTCCAGACCGAACTGCTTGTCGTGGAACTGCAGGCTGTTGATCAGAGTGCCGGTGATGCGGGCGCCGGTCATCCCGAACGGGTGACCGACGGCGATGGCGCCGCCGTTGACGTTCAGCTTCTCCAGGGGGATCCCCAGGTCCCGGTAGGAGGGGATGACCTGGGCCGCGAAGGCCTCGTTGATCTCGAACAGGTCGATGTCGCCGACGGTCAGCCCGGCCCGCTTCAGGGCCTGCTTGGACGCCTCGACCGGGCCGAGGCCCATGATCTCCGGGGAGAGGCCCGTGACGCCGGTGGACACGATCCGCGCCAGCGGGGTCAGGCCCAGCTCCCGCGCCTTGGTGTCGCTCATGATGACCAGCGCCGCGGCGCCGTCGTTCAGCGGGCAGCAGTTGGCGGCCGTGATCAGGCCGTCGGGACGGAAGACGGGCTTCAGGCCCGAGACGCCCTCCATGGTCACGCCGGCGCGCGGGCCGTCGTCGGTCGAGACGACCGTGCCGTCCGGCGTGGTGACCGGGGTGATCTCGCGGGCCCAGAAGCCGTTCTTGATGGCCTCCTCGGCCAGGTTCTGGGAGCGGACGCCGAACTCGTCCATGTCCTGACGGGTCACGCCCTTGAGGCGGGCCAGGTTCTCGGCGGTCTGCCCCATCGCGATGTACGCGTCCGGGATCAGACCGTCCTCGCGCGGGTCGTGCCAGGAGGAGCCCTCGCTCTGCGCGACGGCGGCCGTACGGGCCTCGGCGTCGGCGAACAGCGGGTTGTGGGTGTCCGGCAGGCCGTCCGAGGAGCCCTTGGCGAAGCGGGAGACCATCTCGACGCCCGCGGAGATGAAGACGTCGCCCTCGCCCGCCTTGATGGCGTGCAGCGCCATGCGGGAGGTCTGGAGCGAGGAGGAACAGTAACGGGTGATCGTGGTGCCGGGCAGGAAGTCCATGCCCATCTGCACCGCCACGATGCGGCCCAGGTTGTGGCCCTGCTCGCCGCCGGGGAGACCGCAGCCGAGCATCAGGTCGTCGATCTCGCGCGGGTCCAGCTCGGGGATCTTGGCGAGGGCGGCCTGGATGATCGTCGCGGTCAGGTCGTCCGGCCGCACGTCCTTGAGGGACCCCTTGCCGGCGCGCCCGATGGGAGAGCGGGCGGTGGAAACGATGACGGCTTCGGGCATCGGGACTCCAAGGGGTGCGTCGTTGCGGGACCGCATGCGAAGTTACCGCTCCGTACGGTCGAGGTCACCGGCCTGGACATGTGACGCCTCCCTCTTTTTGGGGCGGCTTCGCCTCCGGGGCGCCGATGCCGGCGCCCCTTCGGCTCAGGCGCCCCGTGCGGGCTGCGGGGGAGCCGGGTCCGGGAGGTCCTCGGCGGGGACGCGCCGGCGGCGGCGGTGTTTGAGGAGGGCCCACGGCCCCCGGGCCGCGGTGACCTCCGTGCCCGCCTCCCCGGCCGCCGCCGACGCCGCCTTGGCCACCGGCAGCATGTCCTCGTCCCGCGAGACGTCCAGCCGGTCCGAGCCCGGCCACAGGCCCAGCGCCGCGCACAGCGTCGGCAGTATCGCCATCGCCGCGGTCGCGTACCCCTCCGCCGAGGGGTGGTACGAGTCCGGGCCGAACATCTCCCTCGGGTTCGCCGCGAACTCCGGCCCCAGCAGGTCCCCCATCGAGATCGTGCGGGCCCCCAGTGCCACCACGCCGATGGTCTGCGCCGCGGCCAGCTGGCGCGAGACCCGCCGGGCCATCCACCGCAGCGGCTGGTACACCGGCTCGATCGTGCCCAGGTCCGGGCAGGTGCCGACCACGACCTCGGCGCCCGCGAGCCGCAGCCTGCGCACCGCCCCCGTCAGGAACCGGACCGACTGCGTCAACGGCATCCGCCGCGTCACGTCGTTCGCCCCGATCATGATCACGCAGACGTCCGGCGGCGGGGCGTCCCCGTCCAGCAGCAGGCCCACCTGGCGGTCCAGGTCGTCCGACTTGGCCCCGGACAGCGCCACGTTGCGCAGCTCCACCGGCCGCTCCGCCACCGCCGCCAGCCCGGACGCCAGCAGCGCCCCCGGGGTCTGGCGGGCCCGGCGCACGCCCAGCCCGGCCGCCGTCGAGTCGCCCAGCATGCCCATCCGCAGCGGACCGGGGCTCAGCTCGGGCCCGGAGAACTCGCTCCCGTACAGCCCGTCGGCGCGCGGCGGATCCGGCAGCCCGGTGCCCACCGTCCGCTTCGCGAACTGCACCTCGGCCAGTACGAGCCCCACCGCGGCGACCCCCACCAGTCCGAGTCCGCCCCCGCCGTACGCTGCCCCCGCCGCGATCCGGCGGGCCGTTCTCGCCCTGGACACCCTTCAGGCCCTCGCTTCCTGTCCTGCCTCGTTGACCTTCCTGCCCCGTACGGCCGGTCGGCCAATCCCTTTCCGCATACTCTGGCCAAACCTCCCGGAGAACCCGTGGAGTCCCCTCCCTGGAGAACATGGTGCAATTCCACGACTCGATGATCAGCCTCGTCGGCAACACCCCGCTGGTGAAGCTCAACCGTGTGACCGAAGGCCTGCAGGCCACCGTCCTTGCCAAGGTCGAGTACTTCAATCCCGGTGGATCCGTGAAGGACCGGATCGCCGTCCGGATGATCGAGGCCGCCGAGCAGAGCGGTGCCCTCAAGCCCGGTGGCACCATCGTGGAGCCGACCAGCGGCAACACCGGCGTCGGACTCGCCATCGTGGCCCAGCAGAAGGGCTACAAGTGCATCTTCGTCTGCCCTGACAAGGTGTCCCAGGACAAGATCAACGTGATGCGCGCGTACGGAGCCGAGGTCGTGGTCTGCCCGACCGCCGTCGACCCGGAACACCCGGACTCGTACTACAACGTCTCCGACCGCCTCGCGCGCGAGCCCGGCGCCTGGAAGCCCGACCAGTACAGCAACCCGAACAACCCCCGTTCGCACTACGAGACCACCGGCCCCGAGCTGTGGGACCAGACGGACGGGAAGATCACCCACTTCGTCGCGGGCGTCGGCACCGGCGGCACGATCTCCGGCACCGGCAACTACCTGAAGGAGGTGTCCGGCGGCAAGGTCAAGGTCATCGGCGCCGACCCCGAGGGTTCCGTCTACTCCGGCGGCTCCGGCCGCCCGTACCTCGTCGAGGGCGTCGGCGAGGACTTCTGGCCGACCGCCTACGACCAGAACGTCACCGACGAGATCATCGCGGTGTCCGACAAGGACTCCTTCCAGATGACCCGCCGGCTGGCGAAGGAGGAGGGCCTGCTCGTCGGCGGCTCCTGCGGCATGGCCGTCGTCGCCGCGCTGCGCGCCGCCGAGGGCCTCGGCCCCGACGACGTCGTCGTCGTCCTGCTGCCCGACAGCGGCCGCGGCTACCTCAGCAAGATCTTCAGCGACGAGTGGATGGCCGGTCACGGCTTCCTGGAGGACGCGGGCCCGGCGGCGCGCATCGGCGACGTCCTCGCCGACAAGGAGGGCGGCATCCCCTCCCTCGTGCACATGCACCCCGAGGAGACCGTCGGCCAGGCCATCGAGGTCCTGCGCGAGTACGGCGTCTCGCAGATGCCGATCGTCAAGCCCGGCGCCGGCCACCCCGACGTGATGGCCGCCGAGGTCATCGGCTCGGTCGTGGAGAAGGAACTCCTCGCCGCGCTGTTCGCGCAGCGGGCCTCCCTCGGGGACCCGCTGGAGAAGCACATGAGCGCGCCGCTGCCGCAGGTCGGCTCCGGCGAGCCCGTGTCCGAGCTGATGGCGGTGCTGGGCGAGGCCGACGCGGCGATCGTGCTCGTCGAGGGCAAGCCCACCGGCGTCGTCAGCCGCCAGGACCTCCTGGCGTTCCTCGCCAAGGGCGCGAAGTAGCCACACGTCGCGCAAACGGTACGGGCCCGACACGTGACGGCAGCACCGGCTTAACACGGCTCCGGCACAGTGGTGGTCGTCGGCAGGGAACCCCGGACACCCGGGAACCCCGCCGGCACCACGAACGGCGTCGGCGCACCTCCGGAGCGGCTCCCGGACCGCGTGGACGTCAAGGACGCGGACGGCCCTGACCCGGCCCGTGTCCCTCGCGGGGACCGCCGTCGTCCCGCCCCCCGGGCAACCGGGGGTGCGGCGGTCCCCGCTGTAATTCTTGGGCTGTTTCGGTCCGGGGCTTCCCGGGGGTCGCCGGAAGTGGGTCAGGCCAGGGGGTCCGCGGTGGTCCGGCGGAGCCGCCCGGTGTGGGCGAGGTTGACCCCGCAGATGCCGGCCCAGGCCACCAGCAGGCCGCCGATGCCCGCCTGGGCCGCACCGATCGCGGAGAGCGGGATCGCGAGGACCAGGGTCACGACGGCGAAGCCGAAGCGTTCCCCGAAGGCGGCCACCGCCGAGTCCGCGTCCCCGGGACCGCCGCGCGCCGTCCGCAGCCGCTCCTCGGCGAGGCGGCGCCGCACCAGGGTGTCGACCTTCTCGACGAAGGAGTCCACCAGGGCGGCCTCGTACTCCGGCCCCAGCTCCCGCCGGGCGTCGAGGGTCGCGGCGAGCTCCTTCTTGAGCTCCTGGGCCTGGGGAGAGTGGGCTGAAGCGGTCATGCGCCCACCGTAGGAACCGGCGGAGCCCCCGGCACTGGGGGTAGCCCCCGTATCCCGGATCGCGGGCGCGGCTTGCCGTCCTGCATAACCCGATGCAGAGTGCACCGTGACTGAATATCTCACCGGGGACGGGACGGAGGGGACGGCGATGAGCGACAGCCCGGCCGCACGGCTGCAGAAGCTGTTCGAGGGGCACCGGCTGACGCCGACCCAGCGGCGGATCGCGCACTGCATGGTGCGCGGCGCCGCGGAGGTGCCCTTCCTGTCGAGCGTGGAGCTCGCCGAGCTGGCCGGGGTGAGCCAGCCGTCGGTGACCCGCTTCGCGGTGGCGCTGGGCTTCGACGGGTACCCGGCCCTGCGCCGCCACCTGCGCGAGGTGGCGCCCGCCGGGCGGCCGGAGCCCGTGCGGGAGGACTCGTACAACGAGTACCAGCAGGCCGTCCAGGGCGAGATCGAGAACCTGCGGCGGCTGTCGGCGATGCTCGCGGATCCGGCGCCGGTCGAGGAGGCGGGCCGGCTGCTCGCCGGGTCGGCGCCGCTGCCGGTGCTGGGGCTGCGGGCGGCGTCCTCGCAGGCGCGCGGGTTCGCGTACTTCGCGGCGAAGGTGCATCCCGACGTACGGCTCCTCGACGAGGGCGGCTCCATGCTCGCCGACCGGATCGACGCGGCGGCCGCCGCCGGGGCCTCGGCGCTGCTGTGCTTCGCGCTGCCCCGCCACCCCCGGGAGGTGGTGGAGGCGCTGGAGCACGCGCGGGCGTCCGGGCTGACGACGGTGACGGTCGCCGACTCGGCGTTCGCGCCCGTCGCCCGTCACTCCGACCTGCTGATCCCGGCTCCGGTCGGCACCGGGCTCGCCTTCGACACGGCGTGCGCGCCGATGCTGCTGGGCCGGGTGCTGCTGGAGGCCATGGCGGACGCGCTGCCCGACGCGCAGGCGCGGCTGGAGTCCTTCGACGCGCGGGCCGTGGCGCGCGGGCTGTTCGTGGAGTGAGCCCGGCGGGTCCGCCGGGTCCGGTCAGCTCGCGGCGGCCAGGGACGTGGTCCGGCGCAGCCAGGTGAGGGAGGCGTCGGCGAGTTCGGGCCAGCCGTGGTCGACGATCAGGGAGTGACCGCGGTCGTCGAAGCGCCGGTACTCGGTGATCGCGGCGGAGTGCCGGTACCGCTTGAGCGTGGCGCGGGTCAGGATGTCGGGGACGGTGTGGTCGAGCTTGCCGGAGAGCAGCAGCAGCGGCCCGCGGGTCCGGTTGGCGGTGTCGACCCGGGCCGGTGAGTGTGGGGTGAAGTTGCCGAGGGCCAGCTGGAACAGCGGCCGGGCGGGACTGGGGATCGTCCACTTCTCGTACAGCTCGTCCGACTCGTGCTCCGGGACGGCGTTGGCGAAGGCGTAGCGGAACTGCTCGGGGCTGAGGGAGACGGCCCGCCGGGTGTTGGCGGGGTTGCTCAGGAACGCGAACGTCGACCTGGCCTGGGCGGGGCCGATGGCCTTGACGCCCCTGATCTGGCCGGGGCAGATCGCGACGGCCGCCGCGCCCAGGCCCTCGCCGAGCAGGTGCTGGGCGATGAAACCGCCGACGGAGTGCCCCACGAGGACGGGCGGGGCGTCGAGCTCCCTGATGACCCGGGCGTGGGCGTCGGCGATCTCCGTGAGGCCGACGCCGGCCTGGTCGTCCCCGCGCAGGCGGGCCTCGGCGACCGTCGGCGGGACGCCGGGCCACTCGGGCAGGACGGGTTCGTAACCGGCGTCGCGGAAGACGTCGGCCCAGCCTTCCCAGCTGGTGGAGTGGAGCCACAGGCCGTGGATGAAGACCACGGGGGTGGGACGGGCGGCCATGGTGGCCTCCTCGGGGGCGGCGGCCCCGGCGGCCCGGGGCCGCGGGGGTTGCGAGGGCGGGCCGTCCGGCACCGGCGTGCGACGTCGGCGTCCGGCACCGGCGTGCGGCACCGCCATCCGGCACCGGCGTGGCGCGTCGCGCGTCGCGCGTCGGCGTACGCGGGCGCGTGCGGGCCGCGGAGTACGCCCCGGTCTCGTGCGGACCCCACCATTCCACCCCATCGGGGCCGCCACCGCCCGTTCGCGCCCTCGTGCGCCCCCGGGCCGCGGCCCGGGGCCCGGCTCACAGCAGCGCGTCGCGGAACGCGCCCCCCGCCTCCGTGACGAGGTCCGCGAGGGTCTGCGCCGGGCGGGCCGGGGCGAAGCGGATCCCGCCCCGCGGGGTGGCCGTGAAGCCGTGGACGGACGGGCGCGGGAGGCTGTTGTAGCCGTAGTGGGCGGTGAAGAAGTACGCGCCGGTGTCCGGGACGGCGATCACGTCCCCGGGCCGCAGCCGGGGCAGCTCCCGGGCGGTGGCGAGCAGGTCCCCCGCGAAGCAGGCCGGGCCTGCGACGTCCTGGGCCACCGGGGGGCCGGTGCGCGGCTCGCCCTTGGCGTCGTAGGCGAGGATCCGCAGCGGCCAGGACGCCGGGGCGTACACGGTGCGCGTCGCCAGCTGCACCCCGGCGTGGGTCACGGCGATGGGGCGGCCCCCGGTCTCCTTCGTGTACTCGACCCGGGCCAGGATCAGGCCCTGCTTGGCCAGCAGCGACCGGCCGAACTCGGTGACCAGGCCGTACGAGCCGTCGAAGAGGGCGGGGACGGCTGCGCGCAGGGCCGTGACGTACGCGGCGTAGGTGGGGGCGTGTTCGTCGGAGGCGAAGTCCACCGGCAGGCCCCCGCCGATGTCGAGGGTGTCGATCCGGCGCCGCCCGGCCGCCGCGTTGACCTCCTCGGCCAGTGCGTGGACCTCCCGGACCCCTTGAGCGATCAGGGCCAGGGGCACCCCCTGCGAGCCCGAGTGGGTGTGCAGGCGGGTCAGCCAGGGCCGGTCGAGGAAGGCGCGCACCAGCCGCTCCCGGGCGCCGGGGTCGCGCAGCGCGAAGCCGAACTTCGAGGTGGCGGTGGCCGTGGACAGGGCGTCGATGGTGCCGGCGCCGGTCTGCGGGTTGATCCGCAGCCCGATCGGGGACCGGGTGGGCGGGCCGGCGGCCATCAGCGCGTCGAGCCGTTCCAGTTCCTGGGCGTTGTCGGCGTTGACGGCGATGCCCAGGGCCAGCGCCTCGCGCAGTTCGGCCTCCGTCTTGGCGGGGGAGTCCAGCACCGTGCGCTCCGCCGGGACCCCGGCCGCCCGGGCCAGCGCGAGCTCGCCGGGGCTGGCCACCTCGCAGCCGACACCGGCGTCCGCGAGCAGCCGCAGGACCGGGACCAGGGGGGCGGCCTTCACCGCGAAGGTGTGCAGGACGGGTGTCCCGGGTGCCGCGGCGGCGTCGAAGGCGGCGGTCAGGGACGCGGCGCGGGCGCGGATCCCGGCCACGTCGAGGAGGCAGGTCACGGGCTCGCGGTCCAGCAGTCCCTGCTCCACCGCGGCCCGTACGGCCAGGTCACGAAGGGTGGCGGGGTCCGGGAGGGGCGTCCGTGCGGGTGTCGGGGCGGCCATGTACGCCATCCCATCATCCGGCCGACCCCGCCGCAGCTGTTGACTGGATCTATTCATCCGGAGAGGATGTGAATAGATTGACCAACATCGGAGGAGGCACCGCCATGTCAGGACCCCGCCCCGTACGGGCCGCGCGAGGCACCGAGCTCAGCACCCTGGGATGGCAGCAGGAGGCCGCCCTGCGCATGCTGCAGAACAACCTCGACCCCGAGGTCGCGGAGCACCCCGACAAGCTGGTCGTCTACGGCGGCACCGGCAAGGCCGCGCGCGACTGGCGCTCGTACGACGCGATGGTGCGCACGCTGCGGACCCTGAAGCAGGACGAGACCATGCTGGTCCAGTCCGGCCGCCCGGTCGGCGTGATGCAGACCCACGAGTGGGCGCCGCGCGTCCTGCTCGCCAACTCCAACCTGGTCGGCGACTGGGCCAACTGGGAGGAGTTCCGCCGCCTGGAGCACCTGGGCCTGACCATGTACGGCCAGATGACCGCCGGGTCCTGGATCTACATCGGCACGCAGGGCATCCTCCAGGGCACCTACGAGACCTTCGCGGCCGTCGCCGCCAAGAAGTTCAACGGGACCCTCGCCGGCACCATCACCCTCACCGCCGGCCTCGGCGGCATGGGCGGTGCCCAGCCGCTGGCCGTGACGATGAACGACGGCGTCGCGATCTGCATCGACGTCGACCCGCGCGCCATCGAGCGCCGCATCGAGCACCGCTACCTGGACGTCAAGGCCGACAACCTGCGCCACGCCCTCCAGCTGGCCGTCGAGGCCCGCGACGCCCGTAAGCCGCTCTCCATCGGCCTCCTCGGCAACGCCGCCGAGCTGCTCCCGCAGATGCTGGCCGAGGGCGCCCCGATCGACATCGTGACGGACCAGACCTCCGCCCACGACCCGCTCGCCTACCTCCCCGTCGGCGTCGACTTCGACGACATGGCCGCCTACGCCGCCAAGGACCCGGCGGGCTTCACCACCCGCGCCCGCGAGTCCATGGCCAAGCACGTCGAGGCCATGGTCGGCTTCATGGACGCCGGCTCCGAGGTCTTCGACTACGGCAACTCCATCCGCGGCGAGGCCCAGCTGGCCGGCTACGACCGCGCGTTCGCCTTCCCCGGCTTCGTCCCCGCCTACATCCGCCCCCTGTTCTGCGAGGGCAAGGGCCCCTTCCGCTGGGCGGCGCTGTCCGGCGAGGCCTCGGACATCCACAAGACCGACAAGGCGATGCTGGAGCTCTTCCCCGAGAACGAGTCCCTGCACCGCTGGATCAAGATGGCCGGCGAGCGCGTCCACTTCCAGGGCCTGCCCGCGCGCATCTGCTGGCTCGGCTACGGCGAGCGCGACAAGGCCGGCGAGCGCTTCAACGAGATGGTGGCCGACGGCACCCTGGCCGCCCCGCTGGCCATCGGCCGCGACCACCTCGACTGCGGCTCGGTCGCCTCCCCGTACCGCGAGACCGAGGCCATGCTCGACGGCTCCGACGCGATCGCCGACTGGCCGCTGCTCAACGCCATGGTCAACGTCGCCTCCGGCGCCTCCTGGGTCTCCATCCACCACGGCGGCGGCGTCGGCATGGGCCGCTCGATCCACGCGGGCCAGGTCACCGTCGCCGACGGCACGAAGCTCGCCGGCGAGAAGATCCGCCGCGTCCTGACCAACGACCCCGGCATGGGCGTCATCCGTCACGTCGACGCCGGCTACGACATCGCCGAGTCCGTCGCGGACGAGCGGGGCGTGCGCGTCCCGATGCGCGAGGGCGACGCGTGATCCCCACCCCCGAGGCACCCGCCCCCCGGTCCGCCGCCGCACCCGCGGCGGCGGCCCGGGGCGGCGCCGGTTCGTTCCACACCCTGTGGAACGAGCTCGCGCCCATCGGCCGCCACGCGGACAGCGGCGGGTACCGCCGCTACGCCTGGACCGGAGCCGACGCCGACTGCCGCGCCTGGTTCCGGGCCCAGGCCGAGTCCCGCGGACTCACCTACGAGGTGGACCGCAACGGCAACCAGTGGGCCTGGCTGGGCGACCCCCTCGCGGGCGACGCCGTCGTCACCGGCTCCCACCTGGACTCCGTCCCGGACGGCGGCGCCTTCGACGGCCCCCTCGGAGTGGTGTCCTCCTTCGCGGCCCTGGACGAGCTCCGCTCCCGCGGCGCCGCGTTCTCCCGGCCGCTGGCCATCACCAACTTCGGCGACGAGGAAGGCGCCCGCTTCGGCCTGGCCTGCGTCGGCTCCCGGCTCGCCGCCGGACAGCTGACCAAGGAGAAGGCGTACGAGCTCCGCGACGGCGACGGCGTCAGCCTGCCCGAGGCGATGGAGCGGGCCGGGTACGACCCCGAGACCATCGGAGCCGACCCCGAACGCCTCGCCCGCATCGGCGCCTTCGTCGAACTCCACGTCGAACAGGGCCGCGCCCTCGACCTGTCCGGGGACCGCGTCGGCATCGCCTCCGCGATCTGGCCGCACGGCCGCTGGCGGTTCGACTTCCACGGCGAGGCCAACCACGCGGGCACCACCCGCCTCGTGGACCGCCGCGACCCGATGCTGACGTACGCGGCGACCGTGCTCGCCGCCCGCCAGGAGGCGGCCCTCGCCGGGGCCGTCGCCACCTTCGGGAAGATCTCCGTCGAACCCAACGGGGTCAACGCCATCCCCTCCCTCGTCCGCGGCTGGCTCGACTCCCGGGCCGCCGACCAGGCCACCCTCGACACGGTCGTCACCGCCGTCGAGAAGGCCGCCCGCGAGCACGCCGACCGGGACGGCATCGACCTGGCCGTCGTCCGCGAGTCCTTCACCCCGGTCGTGGAGTTCGAGCACGCCCTGCGCGACGAGCTCAACCGGATCCTGGGCGGGAGCGTCCCCGTCCTCGGCACCGGGGCGGGACACGACGCCGGAATCCTCTCCGCCGCCGTCCCGACCGCGATGCTGTTCGTGCGCAACCCCACCGGGGTCTCCCACTCCCCGCGGGAGTTCGCCGCCGAGGACGACTGCGTGGCCGGCGTCCTCGCCCTCGCCGACGTACTGGAAGGCCTGGCATGCCGCTGAAGACGTACTGGCTGGAGCACGCCTGGCTCGGCACCCACGTCGAGCCGGGCGTCGCCCTCGGCGTGGGCGACGACGGCCGCATCGCCGAGCTGCGCACCGGGGTGGACGCCCCGCCGCCCGGGGCCGAGGTGCTGCGCGGGCTCACCGTCCCCGGCCTGGCCAACGCGCACTCCCACGCCTTCCACCGGGCGCTGCGCTCCGTCGTCCAGGTCGGTTCCGGCACCTTCTGGACCTGGCGCGAGGTCATGTACGGCGTCGCCCAGAACCTCACCCCCGAGAACTACTTCGCCCTCGCCCGGGCCGTGTACGCGGAGATGGCGCTGGCCGGCATCACCGACGTCGGCGAGTTCCACTACGTCCACCACGCCCCCGGCGGCACCCCGTACGCCGACCCCAACGCGATGGGCGAGGCGCTGATCGAGGCGGCCGCGGCGGCCGGCATCCGCATCACCCTCCTCGACACCGCCTACCTGGCCGCAGGCTTCGGCGAAGCGCCCAACCCGCACCAGCTGCGCTTCTCCGACGGCACCGCCGAGGCCTGGGCCGAGCGGGTCTCCGCCCTCAAGCCCCGCGAGCACGCGCTGATCGGAGCGGCGGTCCACTCCGTACGCGCCGTCCCGGCCGACCAGCTGGCCACCGTCGCGGCCTGGGCGCAGGAGCGGCGGGCCCCGCTGCACGTGCACCTGTCCGAGCAGACGGCGGAGAACGACGCCTGCCTCGCGGCGCACGGCCGCACCCCGACGCAGCTGCTCGCCGACCACGGCGTCCTGGGCCCGCGCACCACCGGCGTCCACAACACGCACCTGACGGACGAGGACATCGCCCTGCTCGGCGGCACCACCACCGGCACCTGCATGTGCCCGACCACCGAACGCGACCTCGCCGACGGCATCGGCCCGGCCGGCCGGCTCCAGCGCGCGGGCAGCCCGCTGTCCCTGGGCAGCGACAGCCACGCGGTGATCGACCTGCTGGAGGAGGCCCGGGCGATGGAGCTCGACGAGCGGCTGCGCAGCCGTACGCGCGGGCACTGGACGGCGAACGCCCTCCTGACGGCCGCCACCGCCGACGGCCACGCCGCCCTGGGCCGCCCGGACGCGGGACGCCTGGAGACCGGGGCCCTCGCGGACTTCACGACCATCGCCCTGGACACCGTCCGCACCGCCGGGCCGCTGCCCCGCCTCGGCGCCGAGACGGCCGTCTTCGCCGCCTCGGCCGCCGACGTACGCCACACGGTGGTGGGCGGCCGGCACGTGGTCCGCGACGGAGTCCATACCCTGGTCGGGGACGTGGCCGGCGCCCTGGCTTCCGCGATCGCCGCCGTCCGGGGCTGACGCCTGCAACTCCCCCACCCCGCCCCTTCCCGAAACCGGGGCAGCGGCCCCGGACCCCGCTTCCGGGGGCTCCGCCTCCGGGCCCCCGCGCCTCAAACGGGCGCGCAGCGCCCGTACGGGGTCCGGGGCGGAGCCCCGGGAAGGGGGCCCGGGGCTCGCCCCGGTTCCGGGAAGGGGCGGGGTGGGGGAAACGACCCTCCCGAGAGGAACCCATGACCACCACCCTCATCACCAACATCGGCAGCCTCGTCACCAACGATCCCGCCCTCGGCGACGGATCCCCCCTCGGCCTGATCGAGAACGCCGCCCTCGTCATCGACGGCGACACGATCGCCTGGGTCGGCGAAGCCGCCGCGGCCCCCGCCGCCGACACCGTGTTCGACGCGAACGGCCGCGCCGTCATCCCCGGCTTCGTCGACTCGCACTCCCACCTCGTCTTCGCAGGCGACCGCACCGCCGAGTTCAACGCCCGGATGTCCGGCCGCAGCTACTCCGCCGGAGGCATCCGCACCACCGTCGCCGCCACCCGCGCCGCCAGCGACGAAGCGCTGGAAGCCAACCTGCTGCGCCACCTCGACGAGGCCCGCCGCCAGGGCACCACCACCTTCGAGACCAAGTCCGGCTACGGCCTCACCGTCGCCGACGAGGCCCGCGCCCTGCGCATCGCCGCCGCGCACACCGAGGAGGTCACCTACCTCGGCGCGCACATCGTCTCCCCCGACTACGCCGACGACCCGGCCGGCTACGTCGACCTCGTCACCGGCGAGATGCTGGCCGCCTGCGCCCCGTACGCCCGCTGGGTGGACGTCTTCTGCGAGAAGGGCGCCTTCGACGGAGACCAGGCCCGCGCCATCCTCACCGCCGGCGCCGCCGCCGGGCTGATCCCGCGCGTCCACGCCAACCAGCTCTCGTACGGGCCCGGCGTACAGCTCGCCGTGGAGCTGGAAGCCGCCTCCGCCGACCACTGCACCCACCTCACCGACGCCGACGTCGACGCCCTCGCCCAGGCGTCCGCGACCACCGTCGCCACCCTCCTGCCCGGCGCCGAGTTCTCCACCCGCGCCCAGTGGCCCGACGCCCGCCGCCTCCTCGACGCGGGCGCCACCGTCGCCCTGTCCACGGACTGCAACCCCGGCTCCTCCTACACCAGCTCCATGCCCTTCTGCATCGCGCTCGCCGTCCGCGACATGGGCATGACCCCCGACGAGGCCCTGTGGTCGGCCACCGCAGGCGGCGCCGCCGCGCTGCGCCGCACCGACATCGGGCGGATCCGCCCCGGGGCCCGCGCCGACCTCGCGCTCCTGGACGCGCCCAGCCACGTCCACCTCGCCTACCGGCCGGGCGTCCCGCTCGTCACCGCCGTCTGGCAGCGGGGAGTGCGCGCCGCCTGACGCGCCGCCCGAGCCCCCGCCCGACGCCCCGCGCACCCCGGGAACGGCCGGAAACGGCACGTCCGGGGGGCCGTTGATCCGGGCCGTCCTTTGTCTTCCCTCCGTAAGGTCCCGGGCGTACCTTGAGCCACCAATCTGATGTGTCGTCAGTAACTTGTGGCCCGAGGGGAAGACGAAGGTGTCCGACCGGAAACGTTCCACCGTGCTCGCGCTGGCCTGTGCGCTGGCCGGATCGGCGGTGCTGCTCGCCGCCCCCGCGGCCCACGCCGATGTCGTCGACGTCCAGTACGACTGCAAGACCCCCATCGGGGACAAGTCGGCGGTCTCGCCCATCGACATCAAGGCCGTCAAGGAGGGCGACGGCTACAAGCTGACGATGTCCTTCCAGAAGGGCGTCTCCTCCAGCCCCATCGAGCTGGGCAAGGGCGCCATGACCCCCAGCGCCGTCATCCAGACCGACGGCGCCGAGAAGGCCGCCGTCCCGGTCTCCGGCCCGCCCAACTCCGAGGCCGTGCCCGCCAACACCCCCATCAAGATCTCCGACCTCTCGGGCACCTACACCCCCAAGCAGAGCGGCAAGGTCACCTTCACCGCCGGGGTCCTCACCATCAAGGCCATGGGGACCACCACCACCTGCACTCCCGGCAACAGCCCCAAGCCCTCCCTGGAACTCCAGGTGACGGGAGCCGCGGGCGCCCAGGACCCCGCCCCGCCCACCGGCGACACCCTCCCGCAGACCGGCCCCGCCGACTCCGCCCTGGCCCTGGGCACCCTCGGCGCCACCGTGCTCCTCTCCGGCGCCGCCGGAACGCTCTGGCTGACCCGGCGCGGGCGCCGGATCCAGCAGACCCGGCCCTGAACGGAGCGGCCCCGGCATGCGCGTGCTCCACACCCCCACCCGGCTCGGCGCCGCGCTGCTCGCCGCCGCCGCCCTCCACGGCGCCCCCGCCGCGGCCGCCGACGAGCCCGGCTGGACCGCCGCACCGGCCGCCGGGCGGCCCGGCACCCCGCGCCCGTACTTCTACCTCGCGGGCGCGGCCGGCGCCGTCCTGGAGGACCGCCTCACCCTGGCCAACCCCGGCGACCGCGAGCGGACGCTCACCCTGCGCGGGGCCGACGCCTACAACACGCCCGACGGCGCCCTCGCGGTCCGCCCGGCCGGGGAGGGCGCCGCAGTGGCGGCCGACGCCGGTTCCGGGGCCGGGTCCTGGATCAGCTTCGGCGCGGCCGCCACCGTGAAGGTCCCGCCGCACACCCGCGCCGTGGTCCCCTTCACCGTCACCGTGCCGCCCGCCGCCGCGCCCGGGGACCACCCCGCCGCCGTCGTCGCCACCGAGGCCGGCCACGAGGCGGCGGTACGGGTCCACCTGCGCGTCGGCGGCCCGACGCTGGCCGCCCTCACCGTCGAGGACGTCGCCGTGCACGGCTCGGGCAGCTCCGCCGTCATCCGCTACGCGCTGGTCAACCGCGGCAACGTGGCCGTCGCCCCGGAGCTCGCGGTCCGGGCCGAGGGCCGCTTCGGCGAGGCCCCCGGCCGCGCGGCCCACGCCGTGCCCGTCGAACTGCTGCCCGGCCGGCGGGTCGAGCTGAGCGAGCCCTGGCCCGGCGCCCCCGCACTCGACCGGGTCGACCTCACCCTCACGGCCACCGCCCCCGGCGCCGCACCGGCCACCGCCCGCGCGACGGCCTGGCTCCTGCCCGGGGGGACCGCAGCGCGGCTCGGCACCGGGCTGCTCGCCCTCGGCACGCTCGCGATGGCCGCGCTGCTCCTCGTACGGACCCGGCGCACCCGCCGGGAACGGTCCCCCGAGCCGCCCGCGACCGCGGCGGCGCCCGCACCGGAACCCGAGCTGACGGGAGCGTCCAGGTGAGCCCCAGCCCCGGCCGCACCCCCGGCCGTATCGCGGCCCTCCTGGCCGCGCTCGCCCTCCTCGCCCTCCCCGCGCTGCTTCCGGCCGCGGCCCCGGCCGCCGCCGACACCGGCAAGCCCGCCGTGGCGCTCTCCCTCCAGGAGGCCGCCAAGGGCACCGAGATCGCCGTCGACGGGACCGGCTGGCGGGCCAGGACCATGGTGATGCTGCTGGTCTGCGGCCAGAACATGATCGGCGGCACCAACAGCTGCGCCAACGCCGACGGGGTCGCCGTCGCGGTCGGCGACGACGGCCACTTCGGGGCCCGGCTGCCGGTCGTGGCCCCGCCCAAGCCGTGCCCCTGCGTGGTGAACGTGACCTCCGTCAACGGGGACCAGTCCACCGTCGCCGTACCGCTGAAGATCACCGACCATCCGGTGGCCGACCTGCCCGCGGAATCCGGCACCGCCCGCCTCGCGGTGCTCACCGGGGTCCGCCTCACCGGCGGGGACGGGGTGCTGACCTGGTTCGGCGCGCCGCCCGCCAGGAAGTTCACGGTCACCGTCGGCAACCTCGGCTCGGCCCCCGTCAAGGACCCCGTCTTCCAGCTCGGCACCGCCCACGGGGTGTTCGCCCCGACGTGGGAGGAGGCCCGCTGGAAGGGCACCATCGCGCCCGGCGGCAAGGCCGAGATCGCGCTGGGCGTGGAGCTCCCGGCCGGCGCCCACGGCGACTACGCCGTCTCCCTCAAGTACGGCGACACCCTCCTGGCCACCCAGCCCTGGGGCGTGGACCGCCCGTACGGGGTGCTGCTGTTCTGGGCCCTGCTCCTGGTGGTGATCCCGACGGCCCTCTTCCGGCTCGGCATGGCCGTCGTGGACAAGGTCCGCCCGCGCACCGCCGCCCCCGGCACGGGCCGCCGGCACGCGGCCTCCGCCGTGACGGCCCGGCTGCCGAGGATCCCCGGCGTACGGGAACGGCCGCCGACGGGGCCGCCCCCGGCCGGCCCCGCCCCGGTCCTGCCCTGGTTCACCCCGGAGCCCGCGCCGGGTCCGGGACCGGAGCCCGGCGCGGGACGGCCGCGCGCCCCACAGACATCCGCACCGTCCGATCACAGTCCGACGACGAAGGGACACTCGTGAAGACCCAACGGAGGGTGAGCGCGGCCGTGGTTGCGCTGCTGCTCAGCGGCGCGGGTATCGCCATGGCGGCTTCGCCCGCCCAGGCCGCCGACGCCACGTTCAAGGTCAGGTGCGTGCCGCCGGCCGGGGGCGGTGATCCGGTGGAGGGCGAGACCACCGCCAGGATCACGGCGCCGGCCACGGCGAAGGTCGGGGACGAGGTCGACGTGTCCTGGGAGACCGTCAAGCCGGCCTCGAACAACACCGACCTGATGGTGATCCCGAAGGACGCGGTCCAGCCCACCGGCTGGATCGCGCTGGGCGGGGGCACGGGCGAGCTGAAGGTGGTGGGGGAGAAGAAGAACCCCGAGATCCCCAAGAAGGCGCCGATGGTCATGTCCGTCATGAAGGGCAAGCTGAAGCTGACCAAGGCGGGGAAGATCAGCCTGACCCCCGGCAGGTACGAGGTCGCGGTCACCTTCTCCTTCGGCACCTTCGTCACCAAGTGCGCGCCGACGGGTGAGGTGAGCGGCGGGGCCACCATCGACGTGGCGTCCGGCAGCGGCACCGGCGGCACGACGACGGGCGGCACCACGACGGGGGGCTCCACGACGGGAGGCTCCACGACCGGCGGTGCGACCACCGGCGGTTCCACCACGACGGGAGGCTCCACCACCGGCGGTTCCACGACGACCGGCGGCTCCACCACCGGTGGCAGCGGCGGCCAGACCGACTTCCCGGGCAAGGCCGTCGAGGTCGCCTACGACTGCGGTCCCGTGGTCCCGGGCGGCATCAAGACCCCCGTCACGATCAACGCCAAGAAGAACGGCGGCAGCTACGACCTGACGGTCAAGACCGCCAAGGGGGCCATGGCGGCCCCCATGGCCCTGCCCGCCGGAGCCCTCAAGCCCTCGATGGACATCAAGCTGGGCGGCGCCGACAGCGGCTCCGTCAAGGTCACCGGTCCGGCCAACGCCGAGCCGATCCCGGACAAGGCCCCGGTCAGCCTCAGCGACATGACCGGCACCTACAAGCCGGGCAAGACGGGCAAGACCACGCTCAGCCCCGACCAGCTGACGATCGACGTCACGATGGCCCCCGGCTCCACCCCGATCAACGTGCCATGCAAGGCCACCAGCAGCGCGGTCTCCCTGGAACTGGACACCACCGCCCAGCAGGGCGGCGCCACCGGCGCCACCACGGCCGGCACCTCCGGGAGCGCCGGCACCTCCGGCACCTCGGGCGCCGCGGGCGGCCTGGCCGAGACCGGCGCCGAGAACACCGGCGGCGTCAAGGCCCTCGCCCTCGTCGCCGGCACGGTGATCCTGCTCGGCGCCGCGGTCTTCACCCTCACCCCCTGGCGCCGCCTGCGGGGCACCCGCTAACCCCACCGCGTCCGCACACGCGGAACGGCCCGGCACACCGAAGGGTGTGCCGGGCCGTTCCGTCGTACGGGGCGGGGGTGCGTCAGTGCACGGCGCCCATGAGGACCTGGACCTTCTTGCGGTAGGTGTAGACCGCGAAGCCGGCCAGGACCGCGGCGAGCGCCTGGAAGGCGATCACCCAGGTGCCGTTGAGGTCCACGCCACCGATGGACAGGAGGCTGGTGATGCAGTCACCGGCGGTGACCGCCAGGAACCAGACACCCATCATCTGGGAGGCGTACTTCTGCGGGGCCATCTTCGTGGTGACGGAGAGGCCGACCGGGGAGACGCACAGCTCGCCGATGGTCTGGATCATGTAGATCGAGACCAGCCACATCGGGGAGACCTTGGTGCCGTCGCCCGCCATGTTCATCGGAACGATGAAGACGAAGAACGAGGCGCCGATCAGGACCAGACCCATCGCGAACTTCACGATGGTGTTCGGCTCCTGGTTCTTGCGGGCCAGCCACACCCACAGCCACGCGAAGACCGGTGCCAGCGCCATCACGAACAGCGGGTTCAGCGACTGGTACCAGGTAGCCGAGAAGCCGAGGCCGAAGACGGTGTCGGCGGTCTTGTCGTCCGCGAACAGGGACAGCGTGGAGCCACCCTGGTCGTAGATCATCCAGAAGACGGCGGCGGCGATGAAGAACCAGATGTACGCGGTCATCTTCGACTGCTCGGGGCCCGACAGGTCCTTGTCGCGCTTGATCCGGGTCAGGACTGCGATCGGGATGAACAGGCCGGCCAGGGTCAGCGGGACCAGGGCCCAGTTCAGGGTGTAGGCGCCCAGGGCGACCACGGCACCGTAGAAGACGGCGATACCGAGGACCGCGAGGGCGACCTTGGTGAGGACGGCCTTGCGCTCGTCCGCGGACAGCGGGTTCGGGACCACGCTGCTCTTCGGGCTCAGGTGCTTGGTGCCGAGCAGGAACTGGGTCAGGCCCAGGCCCATGCCGACGGCGGCGAGGGCGAAGCCCAGGTGCCAGTTGTGCTCCTTGCCGACCGTGCCGACGACGAGCGGGGCGACGAAGGCGCCGAGGTTGATGCCGACGTAGAACAGCGTGAAGCCGCCGTCACGACGCGGGTCCTCGGGACCGTCGTAGAGGTGGCCGACCATCGTGGAGATGTTGGCCTTCAGCAGGCCGGAGCCCACCGCGACGAGGATCAGACCGACGAAGAACATGGCCTGGCCGGGGAGGGCCAGCGACAGGTGACCACCCATGATCACGAAGCCGGCGATGGCGACCGTCTTGCGGGCACCCCAGACGCGGTCTCCGAACCAGCCGCCGGGCATGGCCATGAGGTAGACCATCGAGACGTACACGGAGTAGATGGCCGTGGTCGTGGCCGCGGTCATCGCCAGGCCGCCGCCCTGGCTGCCCGTGGCGGCGTCGGCGCCGCCCGAGACCAGGTAGTACACGAGGAGGGCCCTCATGCCGTAGTAGGAGAAGCGCTCCCACATCTCGGTCATGAAGAGAGTGGCCAGGCCACGGGGGTGTCCGAAGAAGGTCTTCTCGGCGGCCGGGGACGCCGAGTCCTTCGTCAGGCTGGAAGCCATGGTCGATCCTTGCTTGCTCGGGACGCTCGGCTTCGTGAGCTGTTCAGCGCCCGGTGGGGGGTGGCCGGCACCGGCAGACGGGTGTCCCACCCCACGCCCTGGGGTCTCGGCTCCGGTCGGGAGACGAAGGAACAGCAGTCACCGGGATCCACGCCCTCCGCGCAGCATCGCGCGCAGGGCCCGGCCCACAGGTCATTCACTGTCATCTGGGTCGGATCAAACCGACCAGAGCAGAATTTGAGGTCTCTGGCTCGCTTTTCGGCACAAAGATCCCCTGGGTAGTGCATCAGGCGTCTCGCCACCATACGACAGGACACTGCGGCATATGGAAGGACTTGAGAGATGGATCACAGGCTTCCAGGGAACCGTTTCGTCATATTCGAAGGCCGTTAGTAGTTCATAAGCCCAGTTCGAGAGGGGTGTGCGGGCAGGCACCTCCTTTCAGCCGCCGCGGACTACCATCACCCACATGACGCGTGTACTGCTCGCCGAGGACGACGCATCCATCTCGGAACCCCTGGCCCGCGCCCTGCGCCGGGAGGGCTACGAGGTCGAGGTACGGGAGGACGGTCCCACCGCCCTGGAGGCCGGACTGCAGGGCGGCGTCGACCTCGTCGTCCTGGACCTCGGACTGCCCGGCATGGACGGCCTGGAGGTGGCCCGGCGACTGCGCGCCGAGGGCCACGGCTTCCCGATCCTGGTCCTCACCGCCCGGGCCGACGAGGTGGACACGGTGGTCGGCCTCGACGCCGGCGCCGACGACTACGTGACCAAGCCCTTCCGGCTCGCCGAACTGCTGGCCCGCGTCCGGGCCCTGCTGCGGCGCGGCGCCAACGAGGCCGCCCAGGCCCCCGCCACCCACGGCGTGCGCATCGACGTCGAGTCCCACCGCGCCTGGATGGGCGAGGAGGAGCTCCAGCTCACGGCCAAGGAGTTCGACCTGCTGCGCGTCCTGGTGCGCGACGCCGGCCGGGTCGTCACCCGTGACCAGCTGATGCGCGAGGTCTGGGACACCACCTGGTGGTCCTCCACCAAGACCCTCGACATGCACATCTCCTGGCTCCGCAAGAAGCTGGGCGACGACGCCGCGAACCCCCGCTACATCGCCACCGTCCGGGGCGTCGGCTTCCGCTTCGAGAAGAGCTGAGTCCTTCCCTTAGGGCATCCTCTAAGCCATGCGCCGCCGCCTGATCAACTCCACGCTCGCCGTGGTGCTCGTCGTGATCGCCGTGTTCGGGGTCTCCCTCGTCATCGTGGAGACCCGGACCATCACCAGCAGCGCCCAGGACCGCATCGGCTCCGAGGCGCTGCGGCTGCTGGGCACCGTCGAGGCGGACGCGCTGGAGCACAAGCCGGTCGATCCCACCGCGCTCGCCGAGCAGCTGGACCTGGGCACTTACGCCCGCATCTCCATCCCCGGCCGGCCCGTCGTCGAGGTCGGCGACCGGATCCCCGACAGCGTCATCCGGGGCACCGCCCGCGGGGAGCAGGGCGAGGTGGTGACCGTCGAGGAGTCCCGCGCCACCGTCACCCGGGAGGTCGGGCGGACCCTGGCGGTGGTCGGGGCGGTGGCCCTGCTGGCGGTCGTCGCGGCCGTGCTGCTCGCCGTACGCCAGGCCAACCGGCTCGCCTCCCCCCTCACCGACCTCGCCGAGACGGCCGAGCGGCTGGGGTCGGGCGACCCGCGGCCCCGGCACAAGCGCTACGGGGTCCCCGAGCTGGACCGGGTCGCCGACGTGCTCGACTCCAGCGCGGAGCGGATCGGCCGGATGCTCACGGCCGAGCGCCGGCTCGCCGCGGACGCCTCCCACCAGCTGCGGACCCCGCTGACGGCCCTGTCGATGCGGCTGGAGGAGATCACGGTCACCGACGACCTGGAGACCGTACGGGAAGAGGCGACGATCGCCCTGACCCAGGTGGAGCGGCTCACGGACGTGGTGGAGCGGCTGCTCACGAACTCGCGGGACCCGCGGACCGGCTCGGCGGTCCCCTTCGACCTCGACGAGGTCGTCAAGCAGCAGGTGGAGGAGTGGCGGCCGGCCTACCGCAGCGCCGGGCGGGCCATCGTGCGCTCCGGGAAGACGGGGATGCGGGCCGTCGGCACCCCCGGGGCGGTCTCCCAGGTCCTGGCGACCCTGGTGGAGAACGCGCTGATGCACGGCGGCGGCACGGTCGCGCTGCGCACCCGGGTGACCGGCAACCAGGCCGTACTGGAGGTCACCGACGAGGGACCCGGAGTCCCCCCGGACCTCGGCAACCGGATCTTCGAGCGGGCCATCAGCGGCCGCAACTCCACCGGGATCGGCCTCGCGGTCGCCCGGGACCTCGCGGAGGCGGACGGCGGCCGGCTGGAGCTGCTCCAGAGCCAGCCGCCGGTGTTCGCGCTGTTCCTCAGCCGTACCGCGCCGCAGCGGACCGAGCCGGAGCCGACGGTCCGCTGACCGCCCGGCCCGGGCGTCCGGCCGCCGGGCCCCGGGCGTCCGGCCCCGGCGTCGCCGCGTACGGGCTACTTCGCGGCCGGCTCCGGGGTGAGCGCCGCGGCCGGCGCGTCCTGGCCGTCGCGCTGCTCGACGACCAGCGAGGGCGCGGCGGGCGTCGGCAGGGCCTGGAAGACCCAGGTCCGGTAGGACCAGAAGCGGAACACGGTGGCGATCGCCATGCCCAGGAACTTGAAGACGTTGTTCTGCAGCGAGCTGTCCCAGCCGAAGCCGTACGTCGCCGCGTAGAGCACGCCGCTCTCGATGACCATGCCGATCAGGCTGAACAGGACGAAGAGGATCATCTCGCGACGGCGGCTGCCGAGGTCGCGGTCGCGGTACGTGAAGTAGCGGAAGCCGATGTAGTTGGTGACGATGGCCACCACGATGGCTATGACGTTCGCGCGCACCGTCTGGAGGTCGGTCGTGCTCCGGAGCAGGTTGAACACACCGAAGTTGACCAGGACGCCCAGCCCGCCCACCGCTCCGAACTTGACGGCCTCCCGGGCGAGACCGCGGAAGCGCTCGGACAGCGGTGCTGCTTTCGGCGTACTCATGTGATCCTTCAGTCCCTGTCCGTCGTCGCCGCCCCGCGCTGGAGCGTCACTCGATTTCGTCAACCCCGACATGTTAAGTGTCGCCCCCGGGCTCCGTACGCGCCTTGGCGCCCCTGCGACGCACGGCACACGGCCCGGCACGCGGTATGCGCCAGGCCACGTCCGGATGGCGGAATACCGCCGGATACCCTGGAGAGGTGACGTTCCCGGTAGTCGGCATGGTCGGCGGCGGACAGCTCGCCCGCATGACCCACGAGGCGGGTATCCCCCTCGGCATCAGATTCAAGATCCTCAGTGACACCCCACAGGACTCGGCGGCCCAGGTCGTGAGCGACGTCGTCATCGGCGACTATCGCGATCTGGAGACACTGCGCGCCTTCGCGCGCGGCTGCGACGTGATCACCTTCGATCACGAGCACGTCCCCACCGAACACCTCCGGGCCCTGGAAGCGGACGGCATTCCCGTCCGCCCGGGGCCCGACGCGTTGGTGCACGCCCAGGACAAGGGGGTGATGCGCGCCAAGCTCGACGAGATCGGCGCGCCCAGCCCCCGCCACCGGATCGTGCGCGATCCGGCGGACGCGGCGGCCTTCGCGGACGAGGTGGGCGGCTTCCCCGTCATCCTCAAGACGGTGCGCGGCGGGTACGACGGCAAGGGCGTGTGGTTCGTCCGCACGCCCGAGGACGCGGAGGCCCCCTTCAAGGCGGGGGTCCCGGTCCTCGCGGAGGAGAAGGTGGACTTCGTCCGCGAGCTCGCGGCCAACATCGTCCGCTCCCCGCACGGCCAGGCCGTCGCGTACCCCGTCGTCGAGTCCATCCAGGTGGACGGCGTGTGCGACACGGTGATCGCCCCCGCCCCGAACCTCTCCGAGGCACTGGCGGGCGAGGCCCAGGCCCTCGCCCTGCGCATCGCCAAGGAACTCGGCGTGACCGGCCACCTGGCCGTCGAGCTGTTCGAGACCGCGGACGGCCGCATCCTCGTCAACGAACTGGCCATGCGCCCGCACAACAGCGGGCACTGGACCCAGGACGGTGCCATCACCTCCCAGTTCGCCAACCACGTCCGCGCGGTCCTGGACCTCCCCCTGGGCGACCCCCGCCCCCGGGCCCGCTGGACGGTCATGGCCAACGTGCTCGGCGGGGACTACCCCGACATGTACGCGGCGTACCTGCACTGCATGGCGCACGACCCCCAGCTGAAGATCCACATGTACGGCAAGGACGTGAAACACGGCCGCAAGGTCGGCCACGTCAACACCTACGGCGACGACCTGGACGATGTGCTGGAGCGCGCACGTCACGCAGCCGGCTACCTCAGAGGAACCATCACCGCATGAGCACCGCTACCGCAGGTCCCGTCATCGGCATCGTCATGGGTTCGGACTCCGACTGGCCGGTCATGGAGGCCGCCGCCAAGGCACTGGACGAGTTCGAGATCCCGTACGAGGTCGACGTCGTCTCCGCCCACCGGATGCCCCGCGAGATGGTGGCGTACGGCGAGCAGGCCGCCGGACGCGGCCTGAAGGCGATCATCGCGGGTGCGGGCGGCGCCGCCCACCTGCCCGGGATGCTCGCCTCGGTCACCCCGCTGCCCGTCATCGGGGTGCCGGTGCCGCTGAAGTACCTCGACGGCATGGACTCGCTGCTGTCGATCGTGCAGATGCCCGCCGGGGTTCCCGTCGCCACCGTCTCCGTCGCCGGGGCGCGCAACGCGGGCCTGCTGGCCGTACGGATGCTGGCCGCGCACGACCCGGAGCTGCTGGCCCGGATGCGCGAGTTCCAGCAGGAGCTCAACGACCAGGCCACCGAGAAGGGCAAGCGGCTGCGGACCAAGGTCGCGGGCGCCGACTCCTTCGGATTCGGCAAGTGAGCGCGGCGCAGCGCCTGGAGGAGGCGCGCGGCCTGCTCGCGGAGCACCCGGTCGTCGACGGGCACAACGACCTGCCCTGGGCGCTGCGCAACCAGGTCCGCTACGACCTGGACCGGCGCGACATCGGCGCCGACCAGTCCGCGTACCTGCACACCGACATCCCCCGGCTGCGCGCCGGCGGGGTCGGCGCGCAGTTCTGGTCCGTCTACGTACGCTCCGACTTCGCGGGTGACGAGGCGGTCAGCGCCACCCTGGAGCAGATCGACGCGGTCGGCCAGCTGATCGACCGTTACCCCGGCACCCTGGTGCGGGCACTGACGGCCGACGACATGGAGGCGGCCCGCGAGGGGGGCCGGATCGCCTCCCTGATGGGCGCCGAGGGCGGCCACTCCATCAACAACTCGCTCGCCACCCTGCGCGCCCTGCACCGGCTCGGCGTGCGGTACATGACGCTCACCCACAACGACACCATCGACTGGGCGGACTCGGCGACCGACGAGCCCCGCCACGGCGGGCTCACGGACTTCGGCCGCGAGGTCGTCCGCGAGATGAACCGCGTCGGCATGCTGGTCGACCTCTCGCACGTGGCGGCCACGACGATGCGCGACGCCATCGCCGTCTCCTCGGCGCCGGTGATCTTCTCGCACTCCTCGGCGCGGGCCGTCTGCGACCACCCCCGCAACGTCCCCGACGACGTGCTGGAGCTGCTGCCCGTCAACGGCGGGGTGGCGATGGCCACCTTCGTGCCGAAGTTCATCCTGCCCGCGGCCGTGGAGTGGACCGCGGCAGCCGACGAGAACCTGCGCGCCCACGGCTTCCACCACCTCGACACCTCCCCCGAGGCGATGGAACTGCACCGGGCCTTCGAAGCGGGCCGGCCCCGCCCGGTGGCCACGGCGGCCACCGTCGCCGACCACCTCGACCACATGCGCGAGGTGGCAGGCGTCGACCACATCGGCATCGGCGGGGACTACGACGGCACCGCCTTCACCCCGTCGGGCCTGGACGACGTCGCGGGCTACCCGAACCTCATCGCGGAACTGCTCGCGCGCGGCTGGTCGCGGGCCGACCTGGCCAAGCTGACCTGGTCGAACGCGGTACGGGCGCTGCGCGACGCCGAGGCCGAGGCCCGCGCCCTGTCGGCGTCCCGGGGGCCGTCGAACGCCCATCTCTGACGCTCCACCGGGGGCGGGTCGCGGGGTACCACCCCGAGGCCCGCCCCTTTTCCACACCCTCCTCACCCTCCTCCACCCGAACGCCACACCCGCCGGGCGCCCCAGCCGCCCCACATGTCACGGTGGCACCACATCTCCTCCCTCCCCGCTGCCGCCGAGACCGGAGCGAACGCCATGGCCGACCTGCAGGACGACCCGCACGCCGACCCGAGCCTCCCGGTGGGCCCCGGCTCCGTCGGGATCGAGGACGTGTCCGCCCCCGCGGCGGTGCCCGGCGCCCTGGAACGGGCCGCCGAGCTGCTCGCCGTACATCCCGTGGCGGACGGCTGCAACAGCCTCGTCTGGACCCTGAGCCAGAGCCCGTACCACGACATCGACACCCCCGACACCGGGATCGACACCGACATCCCGCGGCTGCGGGCCGGGGGAGTGGGCGCCCAGTTCTGGTCGCTGCTCGTGCCACCGGGCCGTACGCGCGAAGGCGGGGCCGCCGACCAGGTGGTCTCCGACACCCTGGAACTCATCGACGTGGCGCTCGCCCTGGTGCGCCGCTACCCCGACGGCCTGCGCCTGGGACTGACCGCCGACGACATGATGGACGCCCGCAACAAGGGCCGCATCGCCTCGTACCTCGGCCCGGTGTCCGGCGCCACCCTCACCGGCTCGCTGGGCGCGCTGCGCGCCTTCCACGCGCTGGGCGTACGGATCCTCGCACCGGCCGGGGCGCCCTGGGCGCGGGAGGGGCTGACGGCCTTCGGCCACGAGGTGGTCAAGGAGGTGAACCGGCTGGCGATGCTGCTGGACCTCACGGGCTGCCCGCCGGTGGCGGCCTGTCAGCTCGCGGCCGCCTCGAAGGCGCCGGTGATCGTCTCGAACACGGGGGCGGCGGCGCTCACCGCGCACCCGGACAACGTCACCGACGAGGTGCTGCTGGCGCTCCGGACGGCCGGCGGTCTGGCGATGGTCACCTTCGACACCGCGCGGACGGGGGACTCCCTGCACGCGGTCGCCGACCACCTCGACCACCTGCGGGCGGTCGCGGGCCCGGAGTGCGTGGGACTGGGAGCCGCCTTCGGCACCGAGGGGGCGACGCCCCGCCCGACGGGGCTCACCGATCCCTCGGGTTACCCCAGACTCCTCGCGGAACTACTGGAGCGGGGCTGGCCGGAGTCCGACCTGGCCCTGCTGACCTGGGGCAACGCCCAGAGGGTGCTGCGCGACGCGGAGTTCACGGCCCGCGCCGCACAGCACCGTAGAACTCCTTAGGCGGACTGCGCCGCCAGGCTGTCCTTGGGCAGCACGGTCGCCTTCCACAGACGCACGCCGGACCACACCGTGGCGTACAGCAGCAGGCCGTTGCGCGCGCACAGCAGGATCGTGCCGAGCGTGGAGTTGGTCAGGATGTCCGAGCCGTACCAGACCGGGAAGATCAGCGAGGTGAGCGCGGTCGCGACCACGAGCAGCCAGGCGATCGGACGCTGGGTGGTGTGCCGGGACGTCAGGCAGACGGCGGCGAGGCCGAGCAGCCAGATCATGTACTGCGGGCTGATGACGCGGCTGGTGACCGTGAACACCATGATGGCGCAGAGCGCGGCGTCGAACGGGGTCGCGGGCGACCAGCGGTTGGCCTTCACGCGCCACAGCAGGAGCAGCAGGAAGCCGATCACCGTCAGCGCGAGGGAGGCCCGCGCGATGCTGGAGACGTACGGGCCGACGTACTCGAACGCGCCGTACTGGAAGTTGATCTTCCCGGGCCACAGGTGCACGAGCCGGGCCGCCATCAGCGCGCTGCCGCCGAGGGACTCGACCTGGACACCGCGGTCGCCCTGGTTGCCCAGGAAGCCGAGGGTGTCGCGGAACAGCGCGGCGAAGACGGCGAGCAGCGCGACGCAGGAGAGCGCGGCGGCGACGAGGGCCTCGCGCGTCGACTTGCCGCGCGGGGTGCCGAGCAGGGTGAGCAGCGGCCACACCTTGACCATGGCGCCGATGCCGGCGATGACCCCGCCGAGCTTCGGGCGGTGGCGCAGGCAGAGCAGCGAGGCCACGGCGAGCAGGGTGACCTGGACGTCGTAGCGGGCGAACGGGGTGGCCATCAGCATCGGCAGCGTGACGAGCCACAGGACGGCGCCGGCCATGCTGCCGTCGCTCCGGCGGGCCACGCGCATCAGGCCGAGGAGGACCACCGCGTCGCAGAGCACCGTCAGGGCGACGAAGGCCTGGAAGTAGGTGAGGAACGGCAGGAGATCGGGCGAGAGGAAGATCGCCGCGGCTGCCGGGGGGTACTGCCACATGATGTCGTTGTGCGGCATCGTCCACGTGACGAGGACGTTGTACCAGTTGTGATAGGTCGCGGTGATCTCTACCCGTACGACGTTCGAGCTGAAGAAGTCGTTGACGAGCATCCAGAGCATCGCGGCCCGACTGGCCAGCCAGAAGCCCGCGATGCCCAGAAGGGCTCCGCGTCCTCGCATGGCTGCTTCGAAGGATCCCCGCCGGTCACGCGTGGCGGGCGCCGCCGTCGCAGATGCGGAGGGGTTGGTCGGGGGGCTGCTGGTCGTGGTCATCGGCCCGAAGTCTACCCAGTCATTTATTCCACTTACCTGGGTGCGATCCCGTGAAACGGGGTATGTGAATACGCCCAGGTCAGCCTCTGCGCCCCCGAACCCCCTTCTCCGCGCGAGCGGGTTACGCGAAGGGGCGGCCCATCGCGCGGTAGGTCCAGCCGGCGGCCCGCCACCGCTCCGGGTCCAGCGCGTTGCGTCCGTCGAGGACCAGGCGGTCGGTGACGGCCTCGCCGAGGACCGCGGGGTCCAGGTCGCGGAACTCGCGCCACTCGGTGAGGTGCAGGACGACCTCGGCGCCGCGGGCGGCCTCCAGCGCGGAGTCGGCGTAGCCGAGGGTCGGGAAGACGCGGCGGGCGTTGTCCATGCCCTTGGGGTCGTAGACGGTGACCTGCCCGCCCTGGAGGTGGATCTGCCCGGCGACGTTCAGCGCGGGCGAGTCGCGGACGTCGTCCGAGTCGGGCTTGAAGGTGGCGCCGAGGACGGCGACCCGCTTGCCGAGGAAGGAACCGCCGACCGCGTCGCGGGCCAGCTCCACCATGTGCCCGCGGCGGCGCATGTTGATGGAGTCGACCTCCCGCAGGAAGGTCAGGGCCTGGTCGGCGCCCAGTTCGCCGGCCCGGGCCATGAAAGCCCGGATGTCCTTGGGCAGGCAGCCGCCGCCGAAGCCGATCCCCGCGCGCAGGAACTTCGCGCCGATCCGCTCGTCGTGACCGATGGCCTCCGCCAGCTTGACCACGTCACCGCCCGCGGCCTCGCAGACCTCGGCCATCGCGTTGATGAAGGAGATCTTGGTGGCGAGGAAGGAGTTCGCCGCCGTCTTGACCAGTTCGGAGGTCGGGAAGTCGGTGACCACCAGCGGGGTCCCCTCCGCCATCGGCGTCGCGTACACCTCCCGCAGCACCTTCTCGGCGCGCTCGCCCTGCACGCCGATGACGATCCGGTCGGGGTGCAGGGTGTCCTGGACGGCGAAGCCCTCGCGCAGGAACTCCGGGTTCCAGGCCAGCTCCACGTCCGCGCCGGCCGGGGCCAGCTCCACGAGCTTCGCCGCGAGCCGCTCCGCCGAGCCCACCGGCACGGTGGACTTGCCGACGACCAGCACCGGGCGCGTCAGGTGCGGGGCGAGCGAGGCCATCGCGGAGTCGACGTAGGACATGTCGCAGGCGTACTCGTTGTGCTTCTGCGGGGTGTTCACGCAGACGAAGTGGACGTCGCCGAACTCCCCGGCCTCCTCGTAGGAGGTGGTGAACCGCAGCCGGCCCGTGGAGCCCGGCAGCCCCGCGACGTGCGCGGCGAGCAGCTCCTCCAGCCCCGGCTCGTACATGGGGACCCGGCCGGCGGCCAGCATCTCGATCTTCTCCGGGACCACGTCCAGCCCGAGCACCTCGAAGCCCAGCTCGGCCATCGCGGCGGCGTGCGTCGCGCCGAGGTAGCCGGTGCCGATCACAGTGATCTTGAGGGGGGCCATGGGTGCTCCAGAGGTGCGGGGCCGTTTGCGGCCACCGAGCATAGTCGTGCCCCGCACGGGGGACGTTCCCCGGCGGGTTCCCCGCTGTCACGCAGCTCACGTGCGCCGTACATATCGCCGACGGGACCCCGGACACTAAGATTTCAGTTACTTAACGGTAGTTAGCATCACGCATCACACATGGGGAGTGAGAGTCTTGGCGGGTTCTGCCGACTTCGACCTGTACCGCCCGGCCGAGGAGCACGACATGCTCCGCGAGTCCGTCCGCTCGCTCGCCGAGGCGAAGATCCTGCCGTTCGCCGCCGCGGTCGACGAGGAGTCCCGCTTCCCGCAGGAGGCCCTCGACGCCCTGGTCGCCAGCGACCTGCACGCCGTCCACGTCCCGGAGACCTACGGCGGCGCCGGGGCCGACGCCCTCGCCACCGTGATCGTGATCGAGGAGGTGGCCCGTGTCTGCGCCTCCTCCTCCCTGATCCCGGCCGTGAACAAGCTCGGCTCCCTCCCGGTGATCCTCTCCGGCTCGGAGGAGCTCAAGGCCAAGTACCTCGGCCCGCTGGCCAAGGGCGACGCGATGTTCTCCTACGCGCTCTCCGAGCCCGACGCGGGCTCCGACGCCGCCGGCATGAAGACCCGCGCCGTGCGCGACGGGGACTTCTGGGTCCTCAACGGCGTCAAGCGCTGGATCACCAACGCGGGCGTCTCCGAGTACTACACGGTCATGGCCGTCACCGACCCGGAGAAGCGTTCCAAGGGCATCAGCGCCTTCGTCGTCGAGAAGGGCGACGAGGGGGTCTCCTTCGGCGCCCCGGAGAAGAAGCTCGGCATCAAGGGCTCCCCGACGCGCGAGGTCTACCTCGACAACGTCCGCATCCCCGCCGACCGCATGATCGGCGCCGAGGGCACCGGCTTCGCCACGGCGATGAAGACCCTCGACCACACCCGCATCACCATCGCCGCCCAGGCCCTCGGCATCGCCCAGGGCGCGCTGGACTACGCCAAGGGCTACGTCCAGGAGCGCAAGCAGTTCGGCAAGCCGATCGGCGACTTCCAGGGCGTGCAGTTCATGCTCGCGGACATGGCCATGAAGATCGAGGCCGCCCGCCAGCTGACCTACTCGGCCGCCGCCAAGTCGGAGCGCGTCTCCGCCGGGGGCGACAAGGAAGACCTCACCTTCTTCGGTGCCGCGGCCAAGTGCTTCGCCTCCGACGTCGCCATGGAGGTCACCACGGACGCCGTCCAGCTCCTCGGCGGCTACGGCTACACCCGCGACTACCCGGTCGAGCGGATGATGCGCGACGCGAAGATCACGCAGATCTACGAAGGAACGAACCAGGTCCAGCGGATCGTCATGGCCCGCAACCTGCCGTAGCGGCCCCGCAGGCACACGCGCACAGGAAGGCCCCCGGCGTCCCGCCGGGGGCCTTCCGTGTGGAGAAGGGGCAAGGGTTCGTAACGGGTTGCCGACAGGTTCGGAACAACCGGCCGTCAACCGCGGTGGGCACAGCACCCTTCCGCGCCGGATCGGTTACGGAGGGGTTCCGCGGCGCCCGCCGCGCCGGGAGGCCGGGCCGAGCCCGGTGCACCTCTCTGACCAGCGGTGATGGTCCACCAGGTGGGCGGCCGGGCGTGATGCGCCCTCATATATAGAGGACAGCCTCGCGCGGAGGTGTCCGATCTGCCGCAATCCGCCCTTCTCCGCGCGGCCGTCCGGCCGTAACCGGAACGTGGCCGGGGCGGCCCCCGCCGGGCCCGCCCACGGCCTTGGCATGTCCCCGGATGGGCTAAATTTGAACCTTCGTACGCCCGAACCGGTTGGGGAGAAAACAATGACGGAAGCGATCCTGCTGGTCGGCGGGCAGGGGACGCGACTGCGCCCCGTGACGGTGAACACCCCCAAGCCGATGGTTCCCGCGGCAGGCGTTCCCTTCCTCGCCCACCAGATAGCCAGGGCCGCCGCCGCCGGTGTCACCCACATCGTGATGGCCACCTGCTACCTCGCCGAGGTCTTCGAGCCCTACTTCGGTGACGGTTCCGACTTCGGCATCACCCTCGAATACGTCGTCGAGGACGAGCCCCTGGGCACCGGCGGCGCCATCCGCAACGCCGCGCAGCGGCTGACCGGCGGCCCGGACTCGCCCGTCCTCGTCTTCAACGGCGACATCCTGACCGGCCTGGACATCGCCGGCCTGGTCGAGTCCCACCAGGCCGCCGACGCCGACGTCTCCCTGCACCTGGTGCGGGTCGAGGACCCGCGCGCCTTCGGCCTGGTCCCCACCGACTCCGAGGGGCGGGTGCTGGCCTTCACCGAGAAGCCGCAGACCCCCGAAGAGATCATCACCGACCAGATCAACGCCGGCTGCTACGTCTTCCGCCGCAGCGTCATCGACTCCATCCCGGCCGGCCGACCGGTATCCGTCGAGCGCGAGACCTTCCCCGGTCTGCTCGACTCCGGCGCCAAGCTGCACGGCGTCACCGAGGACACCTACTGGCTGGACCTCGGCAAGCCCGAGTCCTTCGTGCAGGCCTCGGCCGACCTCGTGCGCGGCATCGTGTCCTCCCCGGCCGTCCCCGGCCCCCGCGGCGAGGCCCTGGTCCTCCCGGGTGCGGTGGTGGCGGACGGAGCCAAGCTGTCGGGCGGTACGGTGGTGGGTGCCGGCGCCCGGATCGAATCGGGCGCGGTCGTCCAGGGCTCGATCGTGCTGGACGGTGCGACCCTCGGCCCGGACACGGTGGTGAGCGCCAGCCTCATCGGCGCCGGCGCCTCGGTGGGTTCGCGCACGGTGGTGAACGGCGCGGTCGTCGGTGACGGTGCCGTCGTAGGGGCCGACAACGAACTTCGCGCAGGGGTGCGGGTGTGGTGCGAGGCTGAACTGCCCGACGCCGCGGTCCGCTTCTCCTCTGACCGGTGACCAACTTCAGTGAGGCACAACCTGTGATAGGCGAGCAGCAGACTCCCCGCGCGACCGACGTCGCAACCACGAAGCTCCCCGACACCTGGGCACACACACCGCTCACCGTGGTCATGCCGACCTACAACGAGGCGGGCAACCTGCCGGGCATGGTGGAGCTGCTCATGGGTCTCGACCAGCCGGGCCTGCGCCTGCTGGTCGTCGACGACTCCTCGCCCGACGGCACCGGCAAGATCGCCGACGAGCTGGCGGAGGGCTTCCTCACCGAGGACGGCAAGCCGCGCATGTCGGTCCTGCACCGCACCGCGAAGGACGGCCTCGGCCGCGCCTACGCCGCCGGCATGGCCAAGGCCGTCGAGGACGGCGCCGAGTACGTGCTCCAGATGGACGCGGACGGCTCCCACCCGGCCGGCAAGATCGCCGAGATGCTGGGCGTCGCCCGCTCCACCGGCGCCGGTCTCGTCGTCGGTTCCCGCTACGTGCCGGGCGGCACCCTCTCCGACGCCTGGGGCGCCCACCGCAAGCTGCTCTCGCGCTGGGCCAACGCCTACGCGAGCACCATCCTGGGCACCCGCGTCCGTGACATCACGGGCGGCTTCAACCTGTGGAGCGCCCCCGCGCTGAAGGCGATCGACCTCGCGTCGATCGGCAGCGCCGGCTACAGCTTCCAGGTGGAGATGAAGTTCAAGGCCCTGCGCCGCGGCTTCCAGGTGATGGAGGTCCCGATCCACTTCGAGGACCGCACCGTCGGCGAGTCCAAGATGAACCTGGCCGTCCAACTGGAGTCCATCGCCATGCCGTGGAAGCTCCGCGCCCGCGCCGGCAAGTAACCGCACGCACGAACGCGAAGAAGGGGCACCCCCCGCGGGGGGTGCCCCTTCTTCGTACCCGGTGTGTCCGCGGCGTGCGAGGGCCTACTGCGGCGTCTCGCGCAGGGTCTTGGCCCGTCCGCCCGGCCGGCTCTCCAGGAAGCGCTTGAGCCCCCGCGCGGCCGGCCGCTCCACGAACCGCTGGATCAGCCACGAGGCCAGCAGCATCACGGCCGTCGCCGACAGCAGGAGCGTCCACGGCTCGACGTTGCCGCGCCACTTGTGCAGCAGCGTCACGCCGATCTGCTGGTGCAGCAGGTAGAGCGGGTAGGACATCGCGCCCGCGACCGACAGCCAGCGCCAGGCGACCCGGTCCAGCCACCCCAGGGCCACGGCGGCCATCACCACGTAGCACAGGGTGATGACGAGCAGGCACATCTCCCAGGACAGCCGGTCGCCCTTGACGGTGTTCCACCCGACGATGTCGTTCAGCCAGCGCTGCATCAGCAGCCAGGAGAACGCGAGCAGCACCCACGGCTCGCCCGCGCGCGCGCCCTCACGGCGGATCAGGTAGAAGCAGATGCCGGAGATGAACAGCGGGGAGTAGGTGGGGTTCGCGAGGACGTTCAGGATCGGCAGCCCGGAGCTGGGCGCGAGCAGCGAGGCGACCGTCCAGATCCAGCAGAAGTTCAGGACCTTGCGGTACGTCAGGCCGGTCCAGGCGACCGCCGCGAAGATCAGGTAGAACCGCAGCTCGGACCAGAGGGTCCAGTACGACAGGTCCAGCTCGGCACTGCCCAGCGGGGTCTGGAACATCGTCAGGTTCGTCAGGACCTGGCTCAGCCCCGGCCCGGAGCCCCCGAAGGGCTTGCCGACGGCCAGCAGCACGCCCATGGTGACCAGGACGCAGAACCAGTACGCGGGTCCGAGGCGGATCACCCGGCTGCGCAGGTAGGAGCCCAGCGGACGGCCCCACGCCGACATGCAGATGACGAAGCCGCTGATCATGAAGAACAGCTCCACGCCCATCCAGCTGTAGCGGCCGACCACCGTCAGCCACCCGAACGCATCGTGCCCCCACACCTCTTGACGGGTGTAGTGGTGCATGAGCACCAGGACCGCCGCCAGGATCCGCAGCCCGTCCAGGATCCGCAGCCGCGGCCGGTCCGCCGGGACCGGGGCGGGGAGCTCGGGCCGTTTCAGGGTGGGCCAGGCCGAGGGTCTGCCGTCTTCCCGTGGGTCGCCGAGGACGCGCGGGGACGGGTGCAAGGACATGAACGCTCCACGGGCAGGACGGACGCGTGCCCGATTCCGCTGAGGCCGCGCCGGACGACGGGCCCAGCCGGGCATCCCCCCCGTGGCATGGGCCGCCTCAGTCTTACGAGAAAACCATCGCACTGTCCACAACACGTGGTTCATCGCACCCCGGCCCGCACCCCGCGCGCGGCCGGTTCACTGCCCCCGGACGGTGACCTTCTGGTCGTTCTGGATCTCCTTGACCAGCTGCTGCACCTTCGCCTTGTCCCAGACGAGGTTGCCGCCCTTCTGGCCGGAAATGGGCATGTTCATCGACACGCCGTCACCCGAGGTGATGCCCTTCATCGCGAAGAACATCTGACCGAGGTCCCACAGCCCCATGTCCTTGTCGACGACGAGGGTGTCCAGGCCGGCGCCCATCACCGGGTAGAGGGCGAAGGGGTTGAGGATCGTGCCCGGCGTGGCCGCCTGGCTCGCCAGCGCCGACAGGAACTTCTGCTGGTTCTTGGTCCGCTGCAGGTCCGACTCGGCGAAGGCGTACCGGGTGCGCACGAAGGCCAGCGACTGTTCGCCGTTGAGGGTCTGACGGCCCGCCTTGAAGTCGGCGCCCGACTTCTCGTCCTTGAAGCCCTGTTCGATGTCGAGTTCCACGCCGCCCAGCGCGTCCACGATGTTCGCGAACCCGGCGAAACCGATCTCGGCGTAGTGGTCGATGTGCAGTCCGGTGTTGAACTCGATCGTCCGCACCAGCAGTTCCGGTCCGTCCTCCGCGTACGCCGCGTTGAGCTTGACCCGGCGGCCCTGGGAGGGGAACTTCTTGCCGGACTGGGAGCCGACGAAGGAGGGGATCTCCACGTCCGAGTCGCGCGGCAGCGAGATCATCGTGTTCCCGCTGGAGCACTTCGCGAGGACCATCATCGAGTCGGTGCGCTTGCCCTCGGCGGAGCCGGTGTGAAGCTTCTTCTTCTCCTCGTCGGACATGCCCTCGCGGCTGTCGGAGCCGACGATCAGGTACGTGGTGCAGTCGCCTTCCTTGGGGCGCTCGATCACCTTGGAGAGGTCGACCTCGCGGCGCACCTTGGAGTCGGCCCAGAAGTAGGTGCCGATGGAGGTGACCAGGAGCGCGGAGACCAGCACGATGGAGCCGATCTTGATCCGCCTGCGCCAGTCCGGAGCCGGGCCGGCGGGGCCGCCGGGGCCGCCGGGCCGGGAGGGGCCGCCCGGGCGCCCGGGGCGGCCCGGTCCGGCCGGACCGCCGGGGCCCTGGGGCCGGCCGTAGACCTGCCCGGTGTTGTACCCGCTGTCGTACGCGGCGTCCGGTCCCTGCGTCTGCTGCGGCGGCACTCCGCCCGCGGGGCGGCCCCGCGGCGGTCCCTGCGGGGGGACCGGCGGGCGGCCGGGGCGCTGCGGCGGCTGGGCCGGGCGCTGCGGCGGCTGCGGCTGCCGCTGGACGTGGCGCATCCGCTGCGCGCCCTCCGGCTGCGGCTGCCCGCTGCCGCGCCCGTACCCGTCATCGCGGCGGCCGCGCGCGTCGCGCTCGCCGTTCCACCCGTCCCAGTCGCTCATGCGCACAAGAATGCCTGCCGGGGCGTGCCGCCCGACACCCAGGTGGACGCTTCGTACCGCGGCTGTTGCAGAGCTGATGCCTGCGGCACCCACTTATGGTGGCTCCATGACAGAAATACCGCCGGTGCCCGCGGGCAAGCCGATCTCGGCCTCCCGGACCACGCTCAGCCACATCATGACCGCCAACGACACCAACCTCCTCGGTACCGTGCACGGCGGTGTGATCATGAAGCTGGTGGACGACGCGGCCGGCGCGGTGGCCGGGCGGCACTCGGGCGGGCCCGCCGTGACGGCGTCGATGGACGAGATGGCCTTCCTCGCCCCGGTCCGGGTCGGCGACCTGGTCCACGTCCGGGCGCAGTGCAACTGGACCGGCCGCTCCTCGATGGAGATCGGCGTACGGGTCCTCGCGGAGCGGTGGAACGAGTCCACCCCCGCCACCCAGGTCGGCAGCGCCTACCTCGTCTTCACCGCGGTCGACTCCGACGGCAAGCCCCGCCAGGTCCCGCCCGTGCTCCCGGAGACCGAGCAGGACGAGCGCCGCTACCAGGAGGCGCAGATCCGCCGCACCCACCGGCTCGCCCGCCGCCAGGCGATCACGGAGCTGCGCGAGCGCCGCGCCGCCGAGGGCCTCGACGACTGACCGCACCCCCGCCGCCCCCCCCGCCGGGCCGCCGACCGTCCGTGGCGTACGGGCTCCCGGGCATACCCGTGCCTTACGGGGGCCCCGTAGACTGGTCCGTCGACGTCCGGCTGCTCCGCCCGAGCGACGGCCTGCCCCTCGACCGGCCCTGCCGCGGAGAACCCCTGATGCCGACTGCCACCCAGACCACCACCGCGGCCGCGTCCGCCCCCGCCCGCGCGGGTGCGCGGCGGCCGACCGGGCCCGACTGGCTGTGGGCGGCGCTGCTGACCCTCGCGGTCACCGCCTTCCGGGGCGGCACCCCGCAGCTCTGGCGCGACGAGCTGGCCAGCTGGAACGCGGCCTCCCGGTCCACCGGCGAGCTGCTCGCGATGCTGGGTCACGTCGACGCCGTCTCCGGCCTCTACTACCTGCTGCTGCACGGCTGGGTCTCGGTGTTCGGGGACTCCGCGGCGATGCTCCGGCTGCCCTCGGCCCTGGCGATGGCCGGCTCCGCCGCCCTGGTGGTGCTGACCGCGCGGGCCCTGTTCGACCGTCGCACGGCCGTCTTCGCCGGGCTGCTGTTCGCGCTGCTGCCCGTCGTCACCCGGTACGGCACCGAGGCCCGTTCGTACGCCTTCGTCGTCCTGGCGGTCTGCGCCGCGACCTGGCTGCTGCTGCGGGCGCTGGAGCGGCCGCGCCCGGGGCGCTGGGCCGGGTACGCGGTGGCGGTCGCGGCGGCCGGGCTGCTGCACATGGTGGCCCTGCTGTTCCTGCTGCCGCACGCCATGGTCGTGGCGCTGCGCTGGTGGCGGGACCGGCGCGGGCGCACCCTGCTCTCCTTCGTCCTGGCGGCCGCCGCCGGGCTGCTGCCGGTGATCCCGCTGGTGCTGCTGGGGCGTCAGCAGGTCGGCCGGCAGATCAGCTGGATCAAGACCCCGCGGCTGCGGGACATCGCGGGTCTGTGGGACAACCTCTTCGCCTCCCCGCTCGTTGCGCTCGCCGTCGCCGCGCTGGCGCTGCTGCCGCTGGCCTGGAGCCGGGGCCGGCGTCCCGCCGTGGAGCTGATGCTGCTGGGCGCGGTGCCGATCCTTGCCGTCTACGTGGTCTCGCAGGGCTCCACCTCGTACTTCATCGACCGCTACGTCCTGTTCACCGTGCCCGCGTGGGCGGTGCTGGCGGCCGCCGGACTGGCCGCCCTGAAGCCCCGCGCGGCCGGGGCGGCGGGGCTGGCCGCGCTGGTCCTGCTCGGCGTGCCCGACCAGCGGCACCTGCGGACCGAGCAGGCCAAGGAGACCTCCGACGGCCGGGCTGCGGCGCGGGTCATCGCGCAGGGCTACCGGCCCGGCGACGGCTTCGTGCCCGTCCGCGGCGCCGACCGGGTGTACATGGTCGACTTCCAGATCGCGTACTACCTGCCCGGCCGGGTCCACCTCCACGACGTCTTCGCGGCCCGTTCGGCGCTGGACGCCGACGACCTCTTCCCGCAGGAGTGCGAGCGGCCCGAGCAGTGCCTCGGCGACACCCGGCGGATCTGGCTGGTCACCCGTGGCACCGGAAAGGCCGACCCGTACAGCCGGCTGCCGGCCGAGCAGGTGCGGGCGCTGAAGGGCCACTACCGGGTCGCCTCGACCACCGAGGTGCGCGGACTGCACGTCTCCCTGCTGGAGCGGACCGGCTGAGCCCGCCGGGGTTCAGCTCCCGCAGACCACCTGGTCGCCGGTGACCACCCCGAACTCGCCCTGGTACGGGTCCTCGGCCCGCACCGGCACGACCTTCTTGAAGTCCGCGCCCGCGATCACCAGCACCGTGCGGCCCTGTCCGGCGACCGCGCGCAGCTCGCTGCCGGGCAGCGCCGTGGACACCGTCCGCGCCGAGCGGTCCCAGCGGGGGTCGTACACGATCACCGTGCGCCGGACCTCGCGGCTGGCGCCGGTCGCCGGGGCCTGGGTGGTGTCGAAGCCGGTGGCGCGCAGGGCGGCGTCCACCCGCCCGCCGAGTCCGTCGATCCGGGTCCCGTTCTCCACCTGGACGCGGATCTGCTTCGGCGGCACGTCGACCGGGACCGGCGCGGGCCCGTGCGGGGCCTGTCCGGGGCGGGCGGGGGCCAGGGGCTGGTCCTGGCGCAGCGCCTCGAAGAGCTTGGCGGCCTTCGGCTCGTCCCATTTGACGGTCGAGCCGATTCCCTTGACCTGGAACGAGGGGTCACCGACCGGTACCGAGGCGAACTCCGACGAGGAGGGGGTGAAGCCCCGCATGGCCTGTCCGAGCGCCAGCATCTGCTCCGACCCGAAGCCCCGGTCGGCGCGCACCGACCCCAGCAGGGTGGAGCTGACCTCCTTGAACTTCACCGGGTTCAGCAGGACGCCGCCCCCGGTGGCCTGCTTGATCAGGGCGGCGATGAACCGCTGCTGACGCTGCATCCGGCCCAGGTCGGAGGCCCCGTCCACGTGGCGCGAGCGCACGTACTGCAGGGCCTGGCCGCCGGTGAGGCGGTGGGTGCCGGGGAGCAGGTCGAGGCCGGTGTAGGTGTCGTGCATGGCCTTGGCCGTGCAGATCTCGACCCCGCCCATCGCGTCGACGGTCTTCATGAAGCTGGTGAAGTCGACCTCCAGGTAGTGGTCGATCTTCACGCGGGTCATGTTCTCGACGGTCCGTACGGTCAGGTTGGGGCCGCCCTCGGCGTAGGCGGCGTTCAGCTTCACCGGGTGGGCCTTGTGCGCCGTGCCGGTGACCAGGTCCTGGTGCGCGGGGACCTCGGCGTAGCTGTCCCGGGGCAGGCTGATGACGCTGGCCCGTTCCCGGTCGGCGGACAGGTGGACGAGCATCACGGTGTCGGTGCAGTGGCAGGGCGCGCCGCCGAGCCGGTACTCGCGCTTCTCCTCCGGGGTGATCTTCTCGCGGCCGTCGGTGCCGACCAGCAGGAAATTCACCCCGTGGCCGGCCTGCGGGCGGTTCTTCATGTCCTTGAACGGATCGACCCGTTCGATGCCGGTGTCCAGGCCGGTCATCACCGCGTGCCCGACCGCCCCGGAGCCCAGCACCACCAGCGAGAGCACGGCCGCGATCCGCACCCCCCAGCGCGGGCGGTCGTCCCGGCGCCCGGGCCGGGGGCCGCCGCCGCGCGCGGACCGCGGCGGGGGCGGCTGGGAGCCGGGGGCGCGTCGGGTGGGACGGTGCGGCTGGGGCACGGGGGACACCTCCGCGGGGGCGCTGCGGGCGGATCATGCTCATTCGTCTGATTCGTGTGAACAGTAGGCCCATACGATCAGCCTCTGTCCGTACCGCTCGTCCGCCGCGCACCCGTTTCCCCCGTACGCGGTAACGTGACACCGATACCCGACCGTGAAGGACCACATGCCCGCCCAGCAGCCCGCAGTTTCGGTGATCATGCCGGTGCTCAACGAGGAGCGCCACCTGCGTGACTCCGTCCGGCACATCCTCGGACAGGAGTACGCAGGCGAGATGGAGGTGGTGATCGCGCTCGGGCCGTCCACGGACCGCACCGACGAGATCGCCGCCGAACTCGTCCGGGAAGACCCGCGCGTCCACACCGTCCCGAACCCCACCGGCCGCACCCCCGCCGCCCTCAACGCCGCGATCAAGGCCTCGCGCCATCCGATCGTCGTGCGCGTCGACGGCCACGGCATGCTCTCCCCGAACTACATCGCCACCGCCGTCCGCCTCCTGGAGGAGACCGGCGCGCAGAACGTCGGCGGCATCATGCACGCCGAGGGCGAGAACGCCTGGGAGGACGCCGTCGCCGCCGCGATGACCTCGAAGATCGGCGTCGGCAACGCGGCCTTCCACACCGGCGGCCAGGCCGGCCCGGCCGAGACCGTCTACCTCGGCGTCTTCCGCCGCGAAGCCCTCGAACAGCAGGGCGGGTACAACGAGGAGTTCATCCGCGCCCAGGACTGGGAGCTGAACTTCCGCATCCGCGAGGCCGGCGGCCTCATCTGGTTCTCGCCGGAGCTGAAGGTCCAGTACCGCCCGCGGCCCTCCGTACGGGCCCTGGCCAAGCAGTACAAGGACTACGGCCGCTGGCGGCACGTGGTGGCCCGCTACCACGCCGGCTCCATCAACCTGCGCTACCTGGCCCCGCCGACCGCCGTCTGCGCGATCGCGGCCGGGGTGGTCGCGGGCGTCGCCGTCAGCCCGTGGGCGTTCGCCGTCCCGGCCGGCTACCTCGCGGCGATCACCGCCGGGTCCGTCCCGGCGGGCAGGGGGCTGCCGCTGAAGGCCCGCGCGCAGATCCCCGTGGCCCTCGCCACGATGCACATGTGCTGGGGCTACGGCTTCCTCACCAGCCCGCGCTCGCTCGCCCGGAAGGTCATCGCCAGCCGCCGCCCGTCGGTGCGCCACGACCCGTCCCAGGTCTGAGACACCACGCGAAAAGGGGGTGACCCGGTCCGTACGGACCGGGTCACCCCCTTTTTCGCTCGTTCACGCTCCGCGCGGCCGGCTCACCGGCCCCGCGTCACCAGCGGTACGGCTTGTAGACGTCCATGCAGGCACCGGTGTCGGAGCCGTTGATCGCGTCGGCCGTGTCCGGGATCGCACCGGCCGCCGGCGGGGTCTGCGCCGGGAAGGCGTTGCCCTCGCGCCAGTCCGCGCCCACCACCAGGGTGATCTTCGAGACGTCGGCCGACTGCTGGACCGCCGTGTTCGGGATGCCCAGGGACGCCGCCACGCTCTGCGCCTCGTCGGCCAGGTCGGGCGTCGGGTAGCGCACCACGGTGGTCTTCTCCGGGGTCAGCGCGCTGTCCGCCCGGGCCCCGGTGAAGCCCTTGGAGACCAGCACCTCCGAGATCGCGTTCGCCCGGTGGGGCGCCAGCGGCTGTCCGGCCGCGGTGCCGTTGACCACGTTGACGGGGATCTTGTCCGGGGTGGTGGCCGGGGCCTTCGAGGGCTCCTGGCTCGGCTGGACCGGCTGCTGAGAGCCTTGCGGGGCCGGCTGCGAGGCGCCCGGCGCGGGCGCGGAGGCCGAGGGGCTCTGCGGGGTCTGCGGATCGCCGTTCTTGTCGAAGGCGACGTCCTTGCGGAGCATCGTCCACAGCTTGTCGGCGTCCGCCGGGTTCACGATGAGCCGGTCCACGTCCCGGGGGTCCTGGAAGGTCGGCATCGTCGTCATCGTGATGCGGTTGGTGGGGACGTCCTTGAGCTGCATGGCCAGGTTGTAGAGCTTCTTGACCGAGCCGATCTCCTCGGAGACCTCCAGGGCCTTGGTGCCCGCCTCCGCCAGGTCCGTGATCCGGCCGACGTCGGTGAAGGCGTTCTGGCTCTTGAGCTCGCGCATCATCGAGTTCATGTACATGTGCTGGGCCTGCGCCCGGCCCAGGTCGCTGCTGAACGCGTGCCGGGTGCGCAGCCACTGGAGGGCCTGCTCGCCCTTGACCCGGGTCGTGCCCTTCTGGAGCTTGAGGCCGGAGCCGCCGCCCGAGGTCGGCAGCGGCCTGTCCCAGACGTTGTCCTTGACGCAGACCGGGACGCCGCCGATCGCGTCGGCCATCTGCACCACACCGGAGAAGTCGATCATCATCCAGTGGTCGATGTAGACGTTGGTCAGCCTCTCCCAGGTGGCCAGGGTGCAGCCGGGGCCGCCGCGGCCGAGCGACTCGTTGATCATCGCGTTGGTCTTCTTGAACTTCTCGCCGGTCTTGGGGTCCGTGCACTCGGGTATGTCGACCCGGGTGTCGCGCGGGATGCTCACCACCGAGGCGTTCTCCCGGTCGGCCGACACGTGCAGCAGCATCTGCACGTCCGCGAGCGGAGGGTTCCCCACGGTGTCGCTGCTGCCGCCGAGTTCCACGTTCTCCGGCTTGTTGCGGCTGTCGGAGCCGATCAGCAGGATGTTCAGCGGGCGCTGGCCCTTGGCGTTGGCGTGGGTCTTCTCCACGCCGCTCTCTCCGCTGAGGCGCTGCCCGCTGCGGATGTTGCCGTCGAGGTGACGGTAGTAGAGGTACCCGGCCGCCGACGTCCCCAGGATCAGGAACGCCAGTACGGACGCCACCCAGAACAGCACCCGCCGGCGCTTGCGCCGCACGGGCGTTCCACCGCCGCCCGCGGGCCGGGCGCCGCCCTGGCCCGACCGCGGTGGAGGCACCGCGCCGGAAGCGCCCGTCCCCCCGCCGGATATGCCGTCGGTGGCCTGGTCGGGCGCCCCCTCCCCCCGCACGCTGCTGTGCCTCACGCGTACCCCCCTCAAGATCACTGATGTCGGTGTTGTGCCGGGCCTACCGGCTGCCGCCCGGTCGTGCGGCGGTGGGTGGGTGGCGGTGGCGTAACCGCACTCCCGTCACTTGGCGCAGACCGCCTTGTCCGCCTCGACCCGCTGCAGCCCCTCGGGGGCCTGCTGCGGGGCGGCCGGCGCACCGAGCGGCGTACCCGGCTCCTTGAAGTCGGAGCCGAGCGTCAGCTTCATCGGGGTCTTCGGCCCCGCGTCCACCGTGCCGACCTTCATGGCCGCGGCGGACAGCCCCATCATGTCCGCCAGCGCCCGTGCCTGGTCGGCCTGGTTGGGGGCGTACTCCAGCTGCGTGGCCGCGAGCCGCTCCGCGGCGTTGCCGTGGTTGCTCGCCTTGTAGACGCCCTTCGCGTTCTGCAGCCAGGTCAGCGTCGTGGACGCCGACCCCGGGGGGCCGCCGCCGTTGTACACGTCCACCCGCACGTCCCCGGCGGGCGCCCGGTTCCCCTGGAGCAGCGCGTCCTGCTTGGCGTCGGCGGCCTCCTTCGCGGCGTGCTCCTTCTTCTCCACCTCGGTGAGGGAGACGTCCTCGCGGATCATCTGGAGGAGGGGATCGGCCTGCGAGGAGTTGACGACGACGGTCGCCTTCCGGTTCGACGGCTCGTTCGGATTGTCGACCACCGGCAGCGTCGTGAAGGTGACGTTCTTCAGGTTCATGTCCTTCAGCTCACCGGCGAGATCGGTGAGTTTGCCGATGGACCCCAGCCCCTGGTCCACGGTCAGCGACTTGGTGGCCGCCTCCGCGAGGGAGAAGAACTTCTTCGGACTGGTCAGCGTCTCCTTGGACTTCATCTCGCGCATCATCGAACTGAGGAACTGCTGCTGGGTCTTGATCCGGTCCAGATCGCTCTCGTTGCCGAAGGAGTGCCGGGTCCGTACGAAGGCCAGCGCCTCCTCGCCCTGCAGCCGGTGCTCGCCGGCCTTCAGGTTCAGCTTGGAATCACGGTCGTTGACGTCCTTGGCCAGGCACACCGGCACACCGCCGACCGCCGTGCTCAGGTTCTTGACCGCGTTGAAGTCGACCATCATGAAGTTGTCGACGTCGATCCCCGTGAGCTGCTTGACCGTGCGCATCGTGCAGCCCGGGTCGCGGCCCTCCTGGCCCAGGCTGTTGTTGAAGCGGCTGCCCTTGGTGGCGGCGATCTGCTTCACCGAGCCGCCTGGCTGCTTCGTGGGGCAGACCGGGATGTCGGTGATCAGGTCGCGCGGGATCGACAGGGCGGTGGCGTTGCTGCGGTCCTTCGACACGTGGAAGAGGATCGTGGTGTCGGCGTGGCCGACGCTCTCGGCGTCCCCGTAGCCCTGGTTGCCCGCGCCGCTGCGCTTGTCGGTGCCGATCACCAGGATGTTGATCGGCTGGTCCTTCTTGAAGCTGCCGCCCGCACCGTTGGTGTCGATGACCTTCAGGTTGCCGTTGAGGTGCTGGTAGTACAGGTACGACCCCAGCCCGCCGCCGACCAGCAGGAACGCCAGGGTCCCGCCGGTGACGGCCAGTGCCTTGCGGCGCCGCCGGGACGCCCCGCCGCCGGCGGGCCCGCGGGGCCTGCCGCCGCGCCTGCCGCCGGGCGGGCCTTCGCCGCGCCGGGGTTTGGGGACCGCGGGGGAGGGGGCCGACGGCGCGGAAGGGGCCGAGGGGGTTCTGCGGGTCCGGCGGGGGGTGCTGACGGAGTGCTGCTGCGCTGGGGAATTGCCCAGTCGCAGTTCGTAGTTGCCAGTGCGGGGATTGAGGACCCACTGGTCTGCGGGGTCGATCTCGTCCGCCCGCCCACGGCTTTGCGCATCCACGGTTGCTCGAATCCTCCGTCGGTGCCTCACGACGCGCCTCCCCCCAGGCACGCGGTCAACGATCCGGCTGCTGGTGCACGGTGTCTTCGCTTCCGGTGCACCGGATCGCTCACCTTATCCGCCCAGGTCAGCTGCAAACCATGCCGGTGACGAAATCCACTCCCCCGATAACTGCCCAAAACGCCCATCCAGTGCGGTTGGACCACCGGCTTTTGGATTGCTTTACCGGCACTCGGCCGTACCCGCCGTGGTTCCTGTGAAAGTCGGGTCCGGAAAGGGGGCGGACCCGGTTCCGCTTTCCGCCCGCACAGCGTCGCGGAACAGCTCGGCGGGGGAGAGCGGGACGGGCTCCGCGGCGGCCGCGGCCGAGGACGCGGAGGTCACCGCGGACACCGCCGTGGGGGCGGGCGCCGGCGTCGCCGTCGAGGTGGGCACGGGCGGGGTGACCGTCACGGGCCGGTCCAGCCGCAGCCGCTGGAACAGCTGCCCCGCGTCGGGCTCCAGCAGCTCGTCCCGGTTGGGGTTCGGCGCGTAGGGCCGCCGCGGCACCGTCAGGAACCTGACCTCGTCGGACGGTATGTCCCGCACGCTCCGTACCAGTTCGTACAGCCCGCGCAGCGAGGCCAGCCCCGGGTCGGTGGTCAGCGCGGAGGTGGCCGCGTCCAGCAGCGGGTAGAGCCGCGCCGGGTTCAGCAGGACGCCGTTGCTCTGCACCTTCTTGACGAGCGAGCCGAGGAACTGCTGCTGGCGCTGGATCCGTTCGGTGTCGCTGCCGTTCCCCAGGCCGTACCGGGCCCGCACGAAACCCAGCGCCTGCTCCCCCTGGAGGAGGTGGCGGCCCGCCGGGAGCCGCAGGTGCGCCTCGGCGTCGTCCACCGGCTGCGGCAGGCACACCTCCACCCCGCCGACGGCGTCGACCATCTGCTTGAAGCCGCCGAAGTCCAGCACCATGTGGTGGTCGATCCGCACCCCCGTGAGCCGCTCGACCGTACGGATCGTGCAGGCAGCCCCGCCCCACTGGAAGGCCCAGTTGAACTGGGCGAAGCGCTCGGCGGTACGGGTCCCGTCGGCGGCCCGGCAGGCGGGCACCTCCGTCATCAGGTCCCGGGGTATCGAGACGGCCGTCACGCTCCCGCGGTCCGCCGCCAGGTGCAGCAGGATCGTCGTGTCGGAACGCTGCGTGCCGCCGTCCTGCCCGTAGCCCGCGTTCTCCCGGCCGGAGCGCGAGTCCGAGCCGATCAGCAGGATGTTCTGGGCGCCGTCCGCGAGGTGCACCGGGCGCTCGCGCTCGAAGCGGCGCAGTTCCGCCTCCGCGGAGGTGTCCGAGGTGATGTTCCCGTCGAGCTTCTCGTACAGCCACCAGCCGGTGGCCGCGCCCGCCAGGACCAGCAGGACGGCCCCGAGCCCGATCCAGCGCAGCAGGCGCCGGCGACGGCCGGCCGGAGGCCTCGGCCCGCCTCCGGCCGCCCCGGTACCGCCAGGTATGCCCGCGCTGTCCGTCACTCGCGTTCCGTCCCCTCGCCGAACCGGCCGCCAGCCGTACGGGTGAGTACGGCCTGGAGCCGATCCTGCCCCCCGGTGGCGCGGACGGCCCGGGGGCACCGCCCTGTACAGGGCCATGCGGGTGACAGATCGCGCGAACTCGCCGTTAGACGGTGTGGGTGACGCGCTCGCTCTCGGTCCGCTGCTCCAGCGCCTGCGGCGACAGCCGGTCCAGGTGGCGGCACAGCACCACGGAGCCGCCGGTGGCCAGCGCCCCGTACAGCCCCGAGGAGAGCCCCTCCCAGCTGTCGTAGCCCAGCCCCGACAGCACCCGGGCGCCCTCGCCGAAGCCACGCGCAGCCGCGTCCGCGCGGGCCCGCTCGACCACGGCCGCGTACGAGAGCTCCTCGCCGCCCACCACCAGCCCCGGGGCGTCGGCGTCGACCGGCGAGAACGGGGCGAAGCGGTCGCCCTGCCCCGGCACCTCCACCGCGTAGTCCGCGAACCCGGCCGGCGGCTGCGGGAACCGCCCGCCCAGGGGACGCAGCGCGAGCGCGACCCGCTCCCCGGAACAGGCGCGGGCCTCCTCCAGGGTGTCGGGCCCGCTCACCACCAGGTCCGCGCCGGCCGGGTCCCCGCCCACCTCGGCGACCACGCCGACCGAGGCGCAGGCGAGCAGCCACACGGCGCTCTGCCAGTGCGCGGGGAGCAGCAGCGCGAGCCGGTCGCCCGGTTCGGCGGCCAGGTCGCCCTGGAGCAGATTGGCGGTCTTGGCCACCCAATTGGCGAAGGTGGCGACGGACAATTCGACGCGCTCGCCCGTGGCGTCGTCGTAGAAGGTGACGAGGGGGCGGCCCGGATCGGCGGCGAGCGCGGATCGCAGCAGGTCGGCAGGGGTGCGGTCAGTGGCGTTCACCCGCCCCAGCCTACGCGGGCCCTTCCCTCGTACGGGGGGCGGCGGCTGCGCCGTCCAGGGGAGGCGCGGCCCCGCCGCCGTCGGACGGATCGTCAGTTCTCCGATGGCGCTTCGTGAGGGCTGTGCCCAGCATCGCTTCCATGCGTGGATTCCTTGCTTCCTCGATCGGTGTCGCGACCGCGGCCGCACTGGCCCTTCCGCTCGCGCTCTCCACTCCGGCCCTGGCCGCCGCGTCCGAGGGCGCGGCGGCCCCCGTGACCCCCGCGGGGTCCACCCAGTCCCTGCCGCTCGCCCCCCTCGGTCCCTCCGGCGGACGGATCCCCGGCGTACCGGGCATGAGCGCCTCGCCCGGCGGCCCCGAAGCGCGGGGGCTCGCCGCCCGGGACGTGAAGACCTTCTCGCTGGTCGGCGTCGTCTGGGACGACGCCGCCACCCGGCTCGTCGGCCGGGTCCAGGTCCGCACCCGCGCCGCGGGCACGGCCACCTGGTCCGGCTGGCAGGACGTCGAGACCCACAACGGCGAACACGCCGCCGACCCCGACGCGGTGGAGCGCGGCTCGCGCAGGGTCCGCGGCAGCACCGCCCCGCTGTGGGTCGGCGCCTCCGACGGGATCGAGGTCCGGGTCCACGCCGAGACCGGCGGCGAGGACACCCGGGCCGCGTCCCGGCTCCCCTCGGGCCTGCGCATCGAACTCGTCGACCCGGGCGCGGCGGAGCCCGTCGCCGTCCTCGACGGCAAGAACGCCGGCCGGCCGGCGTCGCCGGCCGGCGACGACAAGGGCGACGCGGCGCTCGTGCCCGAGATGACCATGGAGGGGGCCGAGTCCTCCGCCGCGAACGTCCCGCACGCCACGCTCGGCGCGCTGGAGATCGGCGCGCTGAACAAGGCCGACTCCACCGCCGACGCGGTCCTCGCCAGCGACGGGGCCCTCAGCGCGGCCGCCCGCCCGTTCATCGGCCCGCGCCCGCGGATCGTCACCCGGCGCGGCTGGGGCGCCGACGAGAGCCTGCGCGAGACGGGCTTCGTCTACACGAACACCGTCAAGGCGGCGTTCGTCCACCACACCGCCTCCGGCAACAACTACGCCTGCAAGGACGCCCCGGCGGTGCTGCGCAGTCTCTACCGCTACCACGTGGTCAGCGAGGGCTGGCGGGACATCGGCTACAACTTCGCCGTCGACCGCTGCGGGACGGTCTACGAGGGGCGGGCGGGCGGGGTCGCCAAGCCGGTGCTCGGCGCGCACACCATGGGGTTCAACGCGGACAGCATGGGCATCGCGGTGATCGGCTCCTTCGGCGGCGCCGCCCCGCCGAGGGCGGCGGTGGACGCGGTGGCGCGGCTCACGGCCTGGAAGCTCGGGCTGTTCGGCGCGGACCCGCGGGCGAAGACGACGCTGAGGTCGGGCGGGGGGAACCGGTTCCCGAAGGGGACCAGCGTGAAGATGAACGTGATCTCGGGGCACCGCGACGGGTTCGCCACGGAATGCCCGGGCAAGCAGCTGTACAACCAGCTCCCGCCGACCCGCACGACATCGGCGAAACTCCAGGGCCGCTGACGACCCGGGCGAAGGCGAACCCGGCCCCGGCGGCGTTTGAGGCGCGGGGCCCGGGGCGGAGCCCCAGGGGGCTGCAGCCCGGCCGGCGTTTGAGGCGCGGGACCCGGGAGCCGGCCCCCGGAGGGCTACGCTCGGGGGATGGCCGGCCGTTTCGACCCCCTCACCCGTACCGCCGTCCGCGGCGGCCGCACCGACGTACCCCCCGGCGCCGCGACCCCCGCCGGAGGCGGCTCGCGGCGCCGGTGGAGCCCCGGCGGGCCCGTCGACCTGGGGCTCATCCTCGGCCCGCTGCGCCGCGGCCCCGCCGACCCCACCTTCCGCGTCACCCCCGACGGCTCCGTCTGGCGGGCCACCCGCACCCCGCAGGGACCCGCCACGCTCCGGATCGGCCGCGCCGGCGAGGAGGTGGAGGGGGAGGCCTGGGGGCCCGGCGCCGAGTGGGCGCTCGCGGAGCTGCCCCGGCTGCTCGGTGCCGACGACGATCCCGCCGCCTTCGTCCCCCGCCACCGCCTCGTGCACGCCAGCCACCGCCGCCGCCCCGGGCTGCGCCTGACCCGTACCGGGCTGGTCCTGGAGTCGCTGGTGCCGGTGGTGCTGGAGCAGAAGGTGACCAGCGACGAGGCCTACCGGTCCTGGCGCCGCCTGGTCCGCCGGTACGGGGAGCCCGCCCCCGGGCCGCAGGAGCTGTGGGTGATGCCCGACGCCCGGACCTGGGCGCTGATCCCGTCCTGGGACTGGCACCGGGCCGGGGTGGACGCGAAGCGTTCGGCGACGATCGTGCGCGCCGCACGGGTGGCGGACCGGCTGGAGGAGGCCGCCGCGATGGACCTGCCGCGGGCGGCCGCACGGCTGGAGGCCGTGCCCGGCATCGGCCCGTGGACCTCCGCCGAGACCCTCCAGCGCAGCAACGGCGCCGCCGACGCGCTCACCACGGGCGACCTCCACCTGCCCGGCATCGTCGGCTACGCCCTCACGGGCGAGCGGGACGCCGACGACGAGCGGATGCTGGAGCTGCTCGCCCCGTACGAGGGCCAGCGCCACCGGGCCGCCCGGCTCATCCTCCTCGCGGGCCGTACCCCGCCCCGCCGCGCGCCCCGCATGCCGCGCGGCGACATCGGCCGCCTCTAGCGGACCTCGACGAACGCGTCCGCGGCCCGCCCCGGCCGCGGCGCCGGGGCCGCGGCCGGGTGGCCGACCGCCACCGCGCCCATCGGGTCCCAGTCCTGCGGCAGCGCGAGCACCTTGCGCACCACGTCCCGGCAGAACATCGTCGAGGACACCCACGCCGAGCCGAGCCGCTCACCGGCCAGCGCCACCAGGAAGTTCTGCACGCCGGCGCCCATCGCGACGACGAACATCTCCCGTTCGGCCGCGTCCCGCCGCGCGTGCCCGTAGTCGTGCGCGCCGTCCGTCACCAGGCAGGGCACCACCAGGTACGGGGCCCGGCGCAGCACGTCCCCGCGCCGCACCCGCTTGGCGATGGACTCCTCGGACCTGCCGTCGGCGCGCAGGTCGGCGATCCACGCGTCCCGCATCGCGTCCAGCAGTTCCCGGCGCGCGGCCGCCGACTCCAGCAGCACGAAGCGCCACGGCGTCGTGTGGTGCGGTGCCGGAGCCGTCACGGCCGCGGCGACGGCCCGCCGTACCGCGCCCGGGTCCACGGGCTCGTCGGTGAAGTCGCGCACGGTGCGCCGCTGGGTGACGGCTTCCCGTACGGCCTCCGAGGTGCCCAGGCGGAACATGTCGTCGGCCGGCGCGCGCACCAGGTCCCGCGCCGAGGACCCTTCGCCGCGTACGTGTCCCAGCCCGCGCACGACGGCCACGGGCAGCCCCGCCGCCTTGCCCTTGACCAGGTCGCCGGCGGCGGCCAGTTCGTCGGCGGTGGCGACGACGGTGGCGCTCAGCGGGTTGCCGTGCGCGTCGGTGCCGCCGCGCAGGTCGTCCAGGACCCGTACCCCGGCCGCGCCGATCGCGACGTCCGTCAGCCCGCTGCGCCAGGGCCGCCCGAACGTGTCGGTGACGATCACGCCGACGTCCACGGAGAGCAGTTCGCGCAGTCCCGCCCGGATCCGGGCCGCCGAGGCGTCCGGGTCCTCGGGCAGCAGGAGGACGGTGCCGGGGGCGGTGTTGGAGGCGTCGACGCCGGCGGCGGCCATCACCAGGCCCCGCCGGTCCTCCACGATCCGCAGCGCGCCCCGGCGCGCGACGACGCGTACGGTCTCGGCGTCTATGGCCTCCTCGCGGGAGGCCGCCGTGACGATCCGGCCCTCCGCCTTGGAGACGATCTTCGAGGTGACGAGCAGGACGTCCCCGTCGCGCAGGCCGGGTGAGGTCCCGGCGATCAGGGCCGCCAGGTCGTCGCCGGGCCGGACCTCGGGGATCCCGGCCAGGGCGCGCACCTCGTACGAGGGGGCGGGCAGGGTCACCGGGAGGCCTCGGCGAGCTCCAGCGCGGCCCGCGCCATCGCGGCGGTGGCCTCGGTGTCGGTCATCATCAGCGGTACGGCCCGGCAGGTGATGCCGGCGGCCTCCACCTCGGCGACCGCGTCGGCGTCGGCGGTGTCCACGAGCCAGCCGTCGAGCAGCCCGGTCCCGTAGTGCAGGGCGACGGCGGCCGCGGTGGCCTCGACGCCGACGGCGGCCAGCACCTTGTCGGCCATGCCGCGCACGGGGGCGCCGCCGACGATGGGGGAGAGGCCGACGACGGGGGCGTCGGCGGCCGCGACGGCCTCCCGGATGCCCGGCACGGCGAGGATGGTGCCGACCGAGACGACGGGGTTCGACGGCGGGAAGAGGATCACGTCGGCGGCGGCGATGGCCTCCAGCACGCCGGGTGCCGGCTTGGCCTGCTCGGCGCCCACGGGGACGACGGCCTCGGCGTCCACCGCGGCGCGCATCCTGACCCAGTACTCCTGGAAGTGGACGACGCGGCGTTCGCCGGACTCCGGGTCGGTGATGGCGACGTGGGTCTCGACGCGGTCGTCGGACATGGGCAGCAGCCGGACGCCGGGCTGCCAGCGGTCGCAGAGGGCCTCGGTGACGGCGCTGAGCGGGTAGCCGGCGCCGAGCATCTGCGTACGGACGATGTGGGTGGCGAAGTCGCGGTCGCCGAGGCCGAACCAGGTGGGTCCGACCCCGTACGCCGCGAGTTCCTCCTTGACGGTGAAGGACTCGTCGGTGCGGCCCCAGCCCTGGTCCTCGTTGATGCCACCGCCGAGGGTGTACATCACGGTGTCCAGGTCGGGGCAGACCTTCAGCCCGAACAGGTGAATGTCGTCACCGGTGTTGCCGATGACCGTGATCTCCGCGTCGGGGACCGCGGACAGGAGTCCGCGCAGGAAACGGGCGCCGCCGATGCCGCCGGCCAGAACAACAATGCGCATGCGGACAGTCTGTCAGCCGTGGGCCGCCGCCCGGTGGGGGGTGGTGGCCGGGTGACGGGCGGGTGCGTCAGGCCGGTACGTGTTCCCCGCGGGCCGGGGAGCAGCTGTGCATGGGCATCTCGGTCAGGCCGGGGAAGTACACGTGCAGGCTGACGGCGCCGTCGAGGGTGTCGTTGACGACCTCGTGGGAGTAGCCGGGGGCGAAGACGCGCTGGGAGCCGGGGCCGAGGGCGAGCGGGCCGCGGGCGCTGTGCTCGGTGAGCTCGCCGTCCAGGACGGTCAGCACGCCGGAGGAGCCGCCGTGGCCGTGGCGGCCGCTGCCCTGGCCGGGGACCCAGCTGAGCAGCCAGACCTCGTAGCCGGGGCCGGTGCGCAGGCGGTGGTACCAGCGGGTGGTGGCGTCGTAGCGGACCAGGTGCTCCCAGCCGGCGCGGTCCTCGGCGATGGACCGGGCGAGGCCGGCGAACTCGGCGACGGTGGCCGGGTGTTCGCGGGCGGGCTGGAGGAGGTGCTGGACGGCGAGGATGTCGCCGGCGATCTGGAGGTCGCTCTCGATCACGGCGGCCGTGATGGGGGAGGTGGCGGCGGGGGCGCTGTTCATCGTGGGGGTGTCCTCGACGGATGTCAGTCGTGCGGGGCGGTTGCTGTGGGGGAGTAGCCGGTGCTCGGACGGAGCCGGGGCTCCGGAGGCATCAACAGCTGCAACAGCAACAGCGAACCTGGGCAGCGCACAGGAACCCACGAATGGGGGTCCGGGTGGCGGCTGCGGGCGCTGACATGCGTACAAGGAGAACGGGGAAAGGGGTGGACTGTCAACCCAATGTCCGGTTTGAGGGAAAAGTTTCACCTCATCCGGTTACCGTGCGCGGAGAAAGGTTTGTGCAGTCGGGCCCGGGGGATGTGCCGTTCAGTCCCGCCCGAGCCGCCTTCAAACCCGCTGCCGACACTCGTAACCGGAATGTGATCCGCGCCGCATCTTCGGCCGAATCGCAACCCCACCCCGGGGTGACTCGTCGGCAACGAGAGAGGGTGGCGCCCGCGCGACACCTGAGCCATGTGTCACGATTTTTGGCGATATGAACACTTTCTGCATAGGCTTGGTTCCGCAGAGTGAATAAGGCGCCCAATAGCAGATCTCGGCTTGACTGCGCCGGAGCCACGCACTTGTAATTTCACTCGTGTCGTTACCTGGCGATCAGTAACGGCAACACCACGGGGACGCACAGAAGAGCGAGGGGCGCACATGACCGAGCTGTTTCAGGAACTGCTGGTCGAGGAGGCGGACGAGGAGCTCGGATGGCAGGAGCGCGCGCTGTGCGCCCAGACCGACCCCGAGTCCTTCTTTCCCGAGAAGGGCGGCTCCACCCGCGAGGCCAAGAAGGTCTGCCTGGCCTGTGAAGTCCGCTCCGAATGCCTGGAGTACGGCCTCGCCAACGACGAGCGATTCGGCATCTGGGGCGGCCTCTCCGAGCGCGAGCGCCGCAGGCTGAAGAAGGCGGCGGTCTGATCCGGCCGCACCGGCCGCACCGCCCCCGCCGGGACGCCCGTCCCGCCGCCCACCCCATACCCGCCGCCCACCCCATATCCGGCGGCCCGGCCCCCACGGCGCCAGGCCCACCGCGCACCACCGCACACCGCACTACTCGCACCACCGGTACACAGAGCAAACGGTCCGCCTCCCGCACCTTCCCCGCAGGAGGCGGACCGTCGCGTTCCGGCCCCTGCGCACACGAGGCGGACCGTCCCCTTCCCAGCCGTTAGGGTGGGGCGCTGTCCAGCAGCCTCCGAGGGCACAACACCCCCGGATCCCCGGCCGGAGGGCCCGTACCGCGATGTCCCTGCACAGCAACTCGACGGCCTCCCACCAGGCGGCCGCCACCCCCGAGTTCCCCCGGCACGTCGTCACCGCGGTCCTCGTCGCCCACGACGGAGCCCGCTGGCTGCCCCAGACCCTCGCCGGTCTCCTCGCCCAGGAACGCCCCCCGCAGAGCCACGTCGCCGCCGACACCGGCAGCGCCGACGACTCCGCGCGCCTGCTCGACCAGGCCTTCGGCGACGACCGCGTCCTGCACCTCGCCCGGCGCACCGGCTTCGGCGCCGCCGTCGACGAAGCCGTCCGCAGCGCGGCCGTCCTGACCGCCGAGGACCTCCCGTACCTCAAGCGGCCCAGCGGCTGGGACCCCGTCAGCCGCACCTGGCGCGACGACGCCTACGACCTCCCCGACCTCCCCCACGGCGAACCCGTTCAGTGGCTCTGGCTGCTCCACGACGACAGCGCCCCCGAACCCGACGCCCTCGCCGAACTCCTGCGCGTCGCCGACGAGAACCCCGACGCCGCCGTCATCGGCCCCAAACTGCGCGGCTGGTACGACAAGAAGCAGCTCCTCGAAGCCGGCGTCACCATCGCCCGCAGCGGCCGCCGCTGGACCGGCCTCGACCGCCGCGAACAGGACCAGGGCCAGCACGACCAGGTCCGCCCCGTCCTGTCCGTCTCCACCGCCGGCATGCTCGTGCGCCGCGACGTCTACGACGCCCTCGGCGGCTTCGACCGCCGCCTGCCCCTCATGCGCGACGACGTCGACCTGTGCTGGCGCGCCCACAGCGCCGGCCACACCGTCCTCGTCGCCCCCGACGCCGTCCTGCGCCACGCCGAGGCCGCCGCCCGCGAACGCCGCACCGTCGACTGCGCCGGCCGCTCCGCCGTCGACCCCCACCGCGTCGACAAGGCCGGCGCCGTCTACACCCTGCTGGCCAACTGCTCCGGCCGCGCCCTGCCCTACGTCCTGCTGCGCCTGGTCCTCGCCACCCTCCTGCGCACCCTCGGCTACCTCGTCGGCAAGGCCCCCGGCCAGGCCGTCGACGAGTTCACCGGCCTCCTCGCCACCCTGCTGCGCCCCGGCAGGATCCTCGCCGCCCGCAAGGCCCGCCGCCGGCCCGCCGTCCCCGCCGCCGACCTGCGCCCCCTCTTCCCCCCGCCCGGAGCCACCCTGCGGGCGGGCGCCGAACAGCTCGCCGGCCACTTCGGCTCAGGCCAGGGCGCCGACACCGCCCCCGCCGGACGGCACGGCGGAGCCGTCGAATCCGGACCCGGCGGCGACGACGCCGACTACCTGGAGATCGAACAGTTCGGCCGGCTCAAGCGGATCGCCCGCAGACCCGCCCCCGTCCTCTTCGCCCTCCTGCTGCTGGTCTCCCTCGCCGCCTGCCGCGCCCTGATCGGCGGCGGCACCCTGATGGGCGGCGCCCTGCTCCCCGCCCCGCCCGGCGCCCTCGACCTGTGGCACGCCTACACCGGTGACTGGCAGCCCGTCGGCCTCGGCACCACCGCCGGCGCGCCCCCCTACCTCGCGGTCCTCGCCGCCTTCGCCGCGCCCCTGCTCGGCTCCACCAAGGCCGCCCTGACCCTGCTGCTCGTCTGCTCCGTCCCCCTCTGCGGGCTCACCGCCTACTTCGCCTCCCGCCCCCTCGTCCCCTCCCGGCTGCTGCGCGCCTGGGCCGCCGTCGCCTACGCCTTCCTGCCCGCCGTCACCGGAGCGCTCGCCGGGGGCCGCCTGGGCACCGCCGTCCTCGCCGTCCTGCTGCCGCTCCTCGCCCGCTCCGCCGTCGCCGCCTTCGGCTTCGCCGACCGCGAGAGCACCGGATCCTGGCGGGCCGTGTGGACGTACACCCTGCTGCTGACCCTGACCACCGCCTTCACCCCCGTCGTGTGGCCGCTCGCCGCCGTCCTCGGCACCGGCGCGCTCCTCGTACGCCGCGCGCGCTGGAAGGCGTACGCCCCCCGGCTGCTCGCCACCCTCGCCGTCCCCCTGGCCGTCCTCGCACCCTGGTCGCTGGGCCTGCTCACCCACCCCGCCCGCTTCCTGCGCGAGGCCGGACTGCCCTACGGCAGCGGCTCCGCCACCGCCCTCGGCCTGCTCGGCGCCAGCCCCGGCGGCCCCGGCACCACCGGCGGACTGCTGTTCGCCGGGACCGTCCTCGCCGCCCTGGCCGCACTGCTGCGCGCGGACCGGCGCTTCGCCGTGGCCGTCGCCTGGACCACCGCCCTGACCGCCCTGTTCCTGGCCGTCCTGCTCAACCGCGACGGCTGGGCGGGCCCCGCGACCCTCGTCCAGGGACTCGCACTGATCGCGGCCGCCGTGGTCGGCGCCGACGGCGCCCGGGAACGGGTCGCCGCCCGCAGCTTCGGCTGGCGCCAGCCGCTCGCCGCCCTCGTCGCCCTCGGCGCGGCCCTCGGCCCGCTGCTCCTCGCCGCCGTCTGGACCGTCGCCGGGGCCGACGGACCGCTCGGACGGCGCGACCCCGTCCAGGTCCCGGCCTTCGTCGCCGCCCAGTCCGACGACAGCAACCGCACCCGCACCCTCGTCCTCGGCGGCGACTCGCCCGCCACCGTCTCCTACACCCTGGTCCGCGGCTCCGGCGTCCGCCTCGGCGACGCCGAACTCCTCGCCGAGGCCGGTTCCGGACCCCGCCTCGCCCAGGCCGTCTCCAGCCTCGTCTCCGGCTCCGGAGCCGACCAGTCCGAGCAGCTCGGCGCGTTCGCCGTCCGCTACGTGATGATCCCGCCCGGCGGCTCCCCCGCGATGCGCCGCACCCTCGACGGGACCCCCGGCCTGCGCCAGCGCCACCAGGACGACGGCACCGCCATCTGGGAGGTCCAGCGGCTGCCCGCCCGCGTCGCGATCCTCCCCGGGAAGCAGGGCCAGGCCACCGTCGCCGTCGACGCCGGCCCCGTCGAGGCCCACGCCAAGGTCCCGGCCGGCGAGGAGGGCCGCACCCTGCGCGTCGCCGACCGCGCCGATGCGGGCTGGCACGCCACCCTCGACGGCAAGCCCCTGAAGCCCAAGGCCCTCGAAGGCCGCGACGCCTGGGCCCAGGGCTTCGCCCTCCCCAGGGAGGGCGGCCGCCTCGCCCTCGTCCACACCGACTCCCTGGCCCGCGACGCCTGGCACTGGACGCAAGGGCTCCTCGCGCTGGTGCTGCTGGTGATGGCCCTGCCCGGCCGCCGCGCCCGCCTCGACGACGACCTGCCCGAGGAGGACGCCGCCCCCGCCGGGGACGGTGCCGGCGCCGCCGTGCCCGGACAGGGCCGCCGCGCCCGCCGGGCCGCCCCCGCGGAGCCCGCGCCCGACCCGGCCCCCGCCGAGGCCGTCGCCGACCCGTACGCGCAGATCCCGGCGCAGCAGGTGTACGGGGAGGAGTCGTACGCCTACCAGGAGCCCTGGTCCCCGTACGCGGACGGGCAGCAGGCGCAGCAGCCGCATCAGGCCGAGCAGGGCGACCCGTACGCCCAGCCCTACGCGCAGCCGTACACCCAGCCCTACGCCGCCCCGCCCCACCCGGACGCGCAGCACCCGGGCGCGCAGCAGCCGTACGGCCACGGGCAGCAGTTCGGCTTCCCGCAGCAGCAGCCGCCCCACCCGTACGAGTACGACCAGCCGTACGACACCTACGGACAGCACGACCCGCGTCCGGACGGGAGCCCCCAGCAGTGAAGCAGCGCGCCCCCCTCACGCTCGCGGCCGTGACCGCGGCCCTGGCCGCCGCCTGCGGCCTGGCCGTCCTCACCGCCCCCGCCGCCACCCCGGCCGGGGGCACCGGCGGGCCGCCCGCCGCCCGCATGCCCGTGGAGCGGTCCGTGCTGGTGTGCCCGGCACCGAGCGCCTCCGACATCGCCGAGACCACGTACACCTCCCTCACCCCCGGCAAGGGCGGCGGCAAGGGCACGGCCCGGCTGCTGACCAAGGAGGGCAAGACGGTCCTGCAGCCCAAGGAACCCGGCAGGCCCGTCGGCGCCACCGCCTCCGGAGCCGAGGCGCCCGCGCTGACCGGCACCGCCGACGGGGTCCTCGCCCCCGGCTGGACCGCCCAGCAGACCACCAAGGTCGCCGTCGGCCAGACCCGCGGCCTGCTCGGAGTGGCCTGCACCGCGCCCGGCACCGACTTCTGGTTCCCCGGCGTCAGCACCGCCAAGGGCCGCCAGGACTACATCCACCTCACCAACCCGGACGACACCGTCGCCGAGGTGGACATCAAGCTGTACGGCCCCGACGGGCTCGTCAAGGGCAAGCCCGGCACCGCCGACACCGTCATCGCGGTCGACCCCCGCTCCACCACCAAGGTGCTGCTGTCCTCCCTCGCCCCCGACGCCCCGCTCACCGACGTCACCGCGCACGTGACGACCGGCTCCGGCCGGGTCGGCGCCTCCGCGCAGATCGGCGAGGACGGGGTGGGCGCCGACTGGCTGCCCGCCTCGGCCGGACCGGCGGGCTCCGCCGTCCTGCCCGGCATCCCCGCCGACGCGACCTCCGTACGCCTGGTCGCCTTCGCCCCCGGCGAGGACGACGCCGACCTGCGCCTGAAGCTGGCCGGCCCCACCGGCTCCATCAGCCCGGCCGGCGCCGAGCAGCTGCACCTCAAGGCCGGCATGACCGCGAGCGTGGACCTCAAGGACGTGACCCGCGGCGAGGCGGGCTCCCTGCTGCTGGCCCCCGCCGACCCGAAGAAGGCCGTACCCGTCGTCGCCGCCCTGCGCGTGGTGCGCGGCACCGGGACCAAGCAGGAACTGGGCTTCATCCCCGCCGCCGCCCCCGTCGGCGCCCGGGCCACCGTCGCCGACGACCGCCTCGACGACAAGGCCACCGCCCTGGCCCTCACCGCCTCCGGCGGCGCCGACGCCAAGGTCCGCGTCACCGCCTCGGCCGGGACCGAGGGCGGCGAGGGCGCCGTCAAGGAGGTCACGGTCAAGGCGGGCACCACCCTCGCGGTGACACCGCCACCGGCCCCCGCGGGCGGCAAGGGCGCCTACGCCCTGACCCTGGAGACCCTCTCCGGCGGCCCCGTCCACGCGGCCCGCACCCTGACCCTCCCGCACGAGGGCATCCCGATGTTCACCGTCCAGACCTTCGGCGACGACCGCTCCACCGTCGCGGTGCCCCGGGCCGTCGAGGACCCCTCGATCCTCGTCCGCTGACCACCGTCCCGGTACGGGCCTCAGTCCTGCCCGTACCGGGGGTCCACCGTCTCAGGCGACAGCCCCAGCAGCTCCGCCACCTGCTCGACCACGATCTCGTGCACCAGCAGCGCCCGCTCGTCCCGGGTCTTCGCCCGGATCTCCACCGGCCGCCGGAACACCACGATCCGGGCCGGCCGCCCGTCCCGGGCGTCGATCAGCCCGCCCAGCGGCACGGCCTCGTCGTTCCACCCGGCGTCGGGCCCGCCCGGCGGCCCCGGCACGTCCGCGATCACGAACTCCACCTCGGCGAGCTGCGCCCAGCGCCGCTCCAGCCGCTCCACCGAATCCCGTACGAGGTCGCCGAAGAGCTCCGCCCGGCTCGCCGACAGCGGCACCTGCGGCGGCGCCAGCGGCCCCCGCATCCCCCGGCCGTGCCGGTCGCGCCGCCGCGGCCGCGGCTCCTGGGGGATCTCGGCGGAAGGAACGGGGCGGGGAGGAAGGGAGCTGTCCGTCACCCCCGCAGGGTAGCCCTCACCCCACCTCCCGGAAGGGCCTCGATCCGGTCACGGCCCGGTGTCGCGGCGGTGTCACCCCACGAACGATCCGGCCAAGATCGGGTACCGGTGCGGACCCGGCGGCCCCCGCGGCGGCCCCCGCGGGAGGCGACACGGGGGACCGGCCGGGGGGCGAGTCGTCGCGGCCCGGTCAAGAGTGCGGTACCGTCCAACGTCGTGAGCCTTGTACGTCGCTGTTCGCGCACCGCGTGCGGCCGCCCTGCCGTCGCCACACTGACGTACGTCTACGCCGACTCGACCGCAGTTCTCGGCCCGCTCGCCACCTACGCCGAACCCCACTGCTACGACCTGTGCGCCGAGCACTCCGAGCGCCTGACCGCCCCGCGCGGCTGGGACGTCGTCCGCCTGTCGGACGGCTCCGGCCCGTCCCGCCCCAGCGGTGACGACCTGGAAGCCCTCGCGAACGCCGTGCGCGAGGCCGCCCGTCCGCCGGAGCGCGCGGCCGAGGCCGGCGGTTCCGGCCAGGGTCCCCAGGTGACCGGCGAGACGCGCCGCGGCCACCTGCGCGTCCTGCGTTCGCCCGACTCCTGACACCAGGATCGTCTGAAAAGCCGCTCTGCGTACAGGGTAGGTTTGCTCCACCGCACAGAACCTTCAGGAGGGCAGGCAGTGGCCGCAGATCTTTCGAACATCGTCAAGGCTTACGACGTACGCGGCGTCGTACCGGACGAGTGGGACGAGCCCCTGGCCGAGCTGTTCGGTGCTGCGTTCGTCGAGGTCACCGGCGCCACGGCGATCGTCGTCGGCCACGACATGCGCCCCTCCTCCCCCGGCCTGTCGGGCGCCTTCGCCCGCGGCGCCGCAGCCCGCGGCGTGGACGTCACCCTGATCGGGCTGTGCTCCACCGACCAGCTGTACTACGCCTCCGGCAAGCTGGACCTGCCCGGCGCGATGTTCACCGCCTCGCACAACCCGGCCCAGTACAACGGCATCAAGCTCTGCCGGGCCGGCGCTGCCCCCGTGGGCCAGGACACCGGCCTCGCCACCATCCGCGAGCTCGCCGAGAAGTGGACCGACGAGGGCGCCCCGGCGATCCCCGCCGGCACCGTCCCGGGCACCGTCACCGAGCTGGACAGCCTCCCCGGCTACGCCGAGCACCTCAAGGGCCTGGTCGACCTCACCTCGATCCGCCCCCTCAAGGTCGTCGTCGACGCGGGCAACGGCATGGGCGGCCACACCGTCCCCACCGTCTTCGAGGGCCTCCCGCTGGACCTCGTCCCCATGTACTTCGAGCTGGACGGGACCTTCCCGAACCACGAGGCCAACCCCCTCGACCCGAAGAACATCGTCGACCTCCAGGCCCGCGTGATCGCCGAGGGCGCCGACCTCGGCCTCGCCTTCGACGGCGACGCCGACCGCTGCTTCGTCGTCGACGAGCGCGGCGAGGGCGTCTCCCCGTCCGCCATCACCGCCCTGGTCGCGGCCCGCGAGCTGGCCCGCAACGGCGGCACGGGCACCGTCATCCACAACCTGATCACCTCGTGGTCCGTCCCGGAGGTCGTCCGCGAGCACGGCGGCACCCCGGTCCGCACCCGCGTCGGCCACTCCTTCATCAAGGCGGAGATGGCCTCCTCCGGCGCCATCTTCGGCGGCGAGCACTCGGCGCACTACTACTTCAAGGACTTCTGGAACGCGGACACCGGCATGCTCGCCGCGCTCCACGTCCTCGCGGCCCTGGGCGGCCAGGAGGGCACCCTGTCCGCCCTCGTCGCCGAGTACGACCGCTACGTCGGCTCCGGCGAGATCAACTCCACCGTCGCCGACCAGGCGGGCCGCACCGCCGCCGTCAAGGCCGCGTACGCCTCCCAGGAGGGCGTGACCTTCGACGAGCTCGACGGCCTGACCGTCTCGGCCGCCGACTGGTGGTTCAACCTCCGCCCCTCGAACACCGAGCCGCTCCTGCGCCTCAACGTCGAGGCCCGCGACGAGGCCACCCTGGCCAAGGTCCGCGACGAGGTCCTCGCCCTCGTCCGCGCCTGAGGTTCCCCTCCCGGCGCCGGCCGAAGCCGGCGCCGGGCAGCGGCCGCCCGAATCCAGCCCCACCAGGCGGCACCTCCCAGCGGTAGCCAGGGGAGTTTGAGGCGCGGGGGTCCGGGGGCAGAGCCCCCCGGAACGGACCCGCACCCGCCGCGGACCCGGCGCCGCCCTGCCGGGGGCGGCCCGGGGACCGGGGCGGAGCCCCGGGGGCCCACCCCCACCTCCGAGCCGCACCGCAGGTGACTCGGCGGTACGCTGACCACGCCCGATCCGCGATCCGCGACCCGTATCCCCGAAGGGAACCGCCCCATGCCGCTCGAAGCCGGCCTGCTGGAGATCCTCGCCTGCCCCGCCTGCCACTCCCCCCTCCGGGACAACTCCGCAGACGAGAGCGCACCCGAGCTGATCTGCACCGGCCAGGACTGCGGCCTCGCGTACCCGGTCCGCGACGGCATCCCGGTCCTCCTCGTGGACGAGGCCCGCCGCCCCGCATAGCACCCCGCCGCACCGCCCGACCCGCGCAGCGCAGACCGCACCCGCCGTCAACACCGCCGGAGGCCGCCATGCTCGACGAGCCACTCCTCGACGCACCGGACGATCTCGCCCGTGCCGACCGCCGCGGCCTCCTCCGCGGCGCCGCCGACGCCGGGGCGAGGGTCCGCACCGCCGCCCGGCACGCGACCGAGGCGGGCCTGGCCGACCTGCGCCCCGACGGGCGCCCCCGGGCCGTCCTCATCGCCGGCCCCGGCACCGCGGCCACCGGTGTCGCCGACCTCCTCGGCGCCCTCGCCGGAGCCTCCGCCCCGGTGATCCGGCTGCACCCGACCGGCGTCGCGCACGCCGCCGGGGCCCTGCGCTGGGCGCTGCCCGGCTGGGCGGGCCCGGTGGACCTGCTCCTCATCGCCACCACCGACGGCACCGAACCCGGCCTCGCGGTCCTCGCCGAGCAGGCCTACCGGCGCGGCTGCTCCGTGGTCGCCGTCGCCCCCGAACGCTCCCCGCTGAGCGAGGCGGTGGACGGCGCGCACGGGGTCCTCGTACCGATGGCCAAGGCCCCGTACCAGGAGTACGACGAGTCCGCCGCGGCCGGTCCCGGCGCCCTGTGGGCCCTGCTGACCCCGCTGCTGGTCCTCCTGGACAAGGTCGGGCTGGTCTCCGCCGCCCCGGACAACCTCCAGCTCGTCGCCGACCGCCTCGACCGCACCGCCGAGCGCTGCGGCCCCGCCATCGCCACCTACTCCAACCCGGCCAAGACCCTCGCCGCGGAGCTCGCCGACTCCCTGCCGCTCATCTGGAGCGAGGGCGCCGGAGCCGGGCCCGCCGGCCGCCGCTTCGCCGCCACCCTCGCCGAACTCGCCGGCCGCCCCGCGCTCGCGGCCGACCTCCCCGAGGCCCTGCCCGCGCACGGCGTCCTGCTCGCCGGGGCCTTCGCCGCCGGAGCCGACCCCGAGGACTTCTTCCGCGACCGCGTCGAGGAGCCCCAGGCCCTGCACGCCCGCGTCGTCCTGCTGCGCGACCGCCCCACCGGCGGCCTCTCCGCCGCCCCCGCCGCCCGCGAACTCGCCCTCAGCCACGACACGGCCATCAGCGAGCTCGAACCCGAGGAGGGCACCGAGCTGGAACAGCTCGCCGAACTCCTCGCCGTCACCGACTTCGCCACCGCGTACCTGGCGCTGGCGTCCCGGGGACACAGCTGAGGCACGCACCCGTGCCCGCACCACATCGCACCAGATCCAGGAAGACGACGATGGACCGCCTGACGAACACGATCCGCCCCTACGCGTGGGGATCCACCACCGCGATCCCGGCCCTCCTCGGGGCCGAGCCCACCGGTGAACCCCAGGCCGAGATGTGGATGGGCGCCCACCCCGGCGCCCCCTCCCGCCTCGACCGCGCAGCCGGCGGGACGACGCTGTCGGCCGTCATCGCCGCCGACCCCGAGGGCGAACTCGGTGCCGCCGCCGTCGCGAAGTTCGGTCCCGCCCTGCCGTTCCTCCTGAAGATCCTCGCCGCCGGAGCCCCCCTCTCCCTCCAGGTCCACCCCGACCTCGCCCAGGCCCGCGCCGGCTTCGAGGACGAGGAGCGCCGCGGCGTCCCCATAGACGCGGGCCACCGCAACTACAAGGACGCCAACCACAAGCCCGAACTGATCTGCGCCCTCACCCCCTTCGACGGCCTGTGCGGCTTCCGGCCGCCCCGGGAGGCCGCGGACCTCCTCGAAGGCCTCGGCGTCGACTCCCTGAAGCCGTACGTCGACCTGCTGCGCGCCCACCCCGAAGAGGCGGCCCTGCGCGAGGTCCTCACCGCCGTCCTCACCGCCGACCGCGAGGAGATGGCCCGCACCGTCACCGAGACCGCGGCCGCCGCCGAGCGCCTCGGTGGCCCGTACGCGCCCTACGCGGGCCTCGTCCACGACTACCCCGGCGACCCGGGCGTGATCGCGGCCATGCTCCTCAACCACGTCCGGCTCCAGCCCGGCGAGGCCATGTTCCTCGGCGCGGGCATCCCGCACGCCTACCTCGACGGCCTCGGCGTCGAGCTCATGGCCAACTCGGACAACGTGCTGCGCTGCGGGCTCACCCCCAAGCACGTCGACGTCCCCGAGCTGCTGAAGGTCGTCGTCTTCGAGCCCAGCGCCCCCGGCGTCCTGCGCCCCGAGGGCGGCGCCGAGGAGGTCTACGAGACCCCCATCGACGAGTTCCGCCTCTCCCGCTTCGTGCTGGCACCCGGCGGCGCCCCCCACACCCTCCCGGACGCCGCCCCGCAGATCCTGCTGTGCACCGCGGGCGCGCCCACCGCCGGGGAACTGACCCTCGCCCCGGGCGAGTCGGTCTTCGTCCCCGCAGGCGAAAAGGTCGAACTGTCCGGTTCTGGCACGGTCTTCCGCGCCACCCTGGTCCTCTGACGTAGCGTCGGCCGCACAGGCAGCTGCAACAATGTGCGGCCGTAGTCAGTGGCTAGGAAGGGACATCGGCACCCATGAGCGCGTCGGGCGGTACCAGGGCGATCGTGGCGGCACTCGCCGCCAACCTCGCCATCGCTGTAGCCAAGTTCGTGGCATTCCTCATCAGCACGTCCTCGTCGATGCTCGCCGAAAGCGTCCACTCGCTGGCCGACTCCGGGAACCAGGGCCTGCTGCTCCTCGGCGGGAAGAAGGCCAAGCGCGAGGCGACCCCCCAACACCCCTTCGGGTACGGGCGGGAACGCTACATCTACGCCTTCCTCGTCTCCATCGTCCTGTTCACCGTCGGCGGCATGTTCGCCCTCTACGAGGGCTACGAGAAGATCCACGACCCGCACCCGATCAAGGCCTGGTACTGGCCCGTCGGCGTCCTCGTCTTCGCGATCGTCGCGGAGAGCCTCTCCTTCCGCACCGCGATCAAGGAATCCAACGAGATCCGCGGCAACCAGACGTGGAGCCAGTTCATCAGGCGCGCCAAGGCGCCGGAGCTGCCGGTCGTGCTCCTGGAGGACTTCGGCGCGCTCATCGGCCTCGTCCTCGCCCTCGCCGGGGTCGGCCTCGCCCTGCTCACCGGCAACGGCGTCTGGGACGGCATCGGCACCGTGTGCATCGGCGTCCTGCTGATCGTCATCGCCGTCGTGCTCGCGCTGGAGACCAAGTCCCTGCTCCTCGGCGAGGCCGCGGGCACCGAAGAGGTCGAGAAGATCAAGGCGGCCCTCGTCGACGGGGACACCGTCACCCGCGTGATCCACATGCGGACCCTGCACCTCGGCCCCGAGGAACTCCTCGTCGCCGCGAAGATCGCCGTCCAGCACGACGACACCGCGACCGAGGTCGCCAACGCCATCAACGCCGCCGAGGCCCGCATCCGCGCGGCCGTACCGATCGCCCGCGTCATCTACCTGGAGCCGGACATCTACCACCCCGAGGCCGCCAAGGCCGACGGGAACTGACCCCGGTCCGGACACACGAGGGCCCCCGCCGCTCACCGAGCCGCGGGGGCCTTCGCACGTCCCTACGGGAGTTGTCCTGCGGTCCTACGAGGGCACGTCCGCACGCCCACCGGGCCCGACCGGCGCCTGCGCGTCCCCCGGACCCGGCTGCGCGGCGACGGGAGCCTGCTCGCCGGCCCCCTCACCGCCGCCCTCGCCCGGCTCCGGCTGCGCCGCCGCCGGAGCGGGGATCACGGCAGGGCCCGCGGCGGGGGCCGCGGCGGCCCGCCCGGCCCGGCCGCGCGCCCGCCGGGCCACGCCCGCCAGCACACCGCCGAGCAGGAGCACCAGAGCGCCCGCCAGCTGCCCCCACACGGCCAGCTTCGCCATCGGGTACGCCACGACCTTGGCGGTGACCTTGTCCGCCGGGACGGGACCGTTGTTCGCGTACTGCGAGCCGTCCGAGTTCATCCGGTTGTCCGCCATCAGGAAGACGTACCCCTTGGGCACCTTCACGTTGAAGGCCACCGCCGACGGGTTCTTCCACTGCTCCAGGTACGGCTCGTCCAGCGGCGTCCCGTTCAGCACCAGCCGGTACTGGCCCGCCACCTTGCTGCTCGGCTTGTACTGGATGCGGTCCCCGCCCACGGCGACGACCCGGTTCATCTGGGTCTTCTGCAGGGACCACGGCACGGAGGCGAGCACGACGTCACCGCGCCGGAGCCCCCCCTTGGCCACCGGTTCCAGGTAGATGCTCTCCCCGTTGGTGTAGGTCGGCGTCATCGTCCAGCCGACCGCCTTGCCCTCCGTGTACCGCGAGGGCGGGTTCACGGCCTTCGCCACCGTCACCCCGCCGAGGATGACCGCTCCGAGCACCAGCAGGACGATCGCCGCGATCCCGCGTCTGCGTCCTGGCCTGTGTTCCATTTCGTCCCTTCCGATGTACCTGCCTTGCATCGTAGGTCGACCGGGAAGCCGCCGATGCCGCCGGGGGGCCGGTGTGCCGAGTCCGTACATACCGATTCGGACACTGCGCACACGCCGTCGGGTCCCGTACCGGAGCGGTACGGGACCCGACGGGAGGGAGCGGAAGGACCGCGGCTAACGGATCTCCCGCAGCACCTCCAGGGCGGCCGCCCGGTCCGGCGCGCCCTGCAGCCGGTCGCGGAAACCGGTGTCCATCAGCTTGCGCGACAACAGCGCCAGGATCCTCAGGTGCTCGTCACCGGCCGCCGCCTCCGGCACCGAGATCATGAAGACCAGCCGGGCTTTCGTACCGTCGAGCGAACCCCACTCGATGCCCTCGGCGGACCGGGCGAAGCCCACCGTGGGGCGGACCACCGCATCCGTCTTGGCGTGGGGGATCGCGATCGACTCGCCGAGCCCGGTCGTCCCCTGCGCCTCGCGGGCGAGGGCGACCCGGACCAGCTCGTCCACGTCCCGCACGTTGCCGGTGGTGGCCAGCATCTCGGCCATTTCCCGGATCGCGGCCTCCTTCGAGTCCGAGACGAGCTCCGTCTTGACCGTCCGCGCGGTCAGGTACCCGGACAGCACCTCCGCCTCCGCGGCCTCCTCCGCCTCCTTCGCCTCCTTCGCCGCGGCGGGGGGCGCCGGGGCGGGGGCGCCGGCGGGCACGGCCCGCGCCGGGACGGCCGTCGCGTCCGCCCCCGCCACCGCGCCCACCAGTACGGGCTCGGGCGCCGGGACCGGGACCGGGACCGGTGCCGGCCCGCCGTGGCGCTCCTTGATCCCGATCAGCAGGTTGGTGGTGAGCGCCGTGACGACGGCACCGGCGGTGATGGCGACGAAGAACATCGCGACCCCGCTGACCGCGCCGAACAGCGCCACGATCGGACCGCCGTGCGGCACCGAGTCCTCGACCCCGGCCACGCCCGCGACCGCACCGGCCACCGCGCCGCCCAGCATGTTCGCCGGGATGACGATCGCCGGCCGGGCGGCGGCGAACGGGATCGCGCCCTCGGAGATGCCGAAGAAGCCCATGAACAGGGCGGCGACACCCGTCTCGCGCTCCTGGGCGCTGTAGAAGCGGCGGCGCAGCAGCGTGGCCAGGCCCTGGCCCAGCGGCATGACGGGGATCGCGGCGGCGGCCATGCCCATGACGGCGTTGTTGGTGCCGATGAGCCCCACCGCGACCAGGAACGCGGTCTTGTTGACCGGGCCGCCCATGTCGAAGGCGATCATCAGGCCGATGATGGCGCCGAGCACGACCGCGCTGGAGCCGGTCATCCCGTTCAGCCAGGCGGTCAGATGCGTGAAGAGCCAGGAGATGGGCCGGCCGATCACGTAGATGTAGACCAGCCCGAGCGTCAGCGTCGACACGATCGGGATCACGATGATCGGCATGATCGGCTGGACGAACCGGGGGACCTTGACCTTCTTGATCCACACGACCAGATAGCCGGCGAGGAATCCGGTCGCGATCGCGCCCAGGAAGCCCGCGTTCGCCTCGGCCCCGTAGATGTTCACGGCATCGGCCGCCAGGAAGCCGCCGAGCATGCCCGGAACCAGGGCGGGCCGGTCGCCGAGCGCGTAGGCGATGTAGCCGGAGAAGATCGGCAGCATCAGCTTGAAGCCGAGGCCGCCCAGCGCGTTGACGTAGAACCAGAACGTGCCCTGGTCGAACTCGATGCCCTTGGACGTGCTGTGCCCGCCGAGCGCGATCGACACCGCGAGCAGCAGACCGCCCACGACCACGAACGGGATCATGTGGGAGACGCCGTTCATCAGCGCCTTGTACGCCGCGCCCCGCTCCCCGCCGGCCCCGCCGCCGGAGGCCACCGTGCCGGGCTGCACCGGTGCGCTGCGCACCCGCTCGATCAGCTCCTTCGGCTTGTGGATGCCGTCCGCGACCCCCGTGGACAGGACCCGCTTGCCCGAGAAGCGGTCGCGGTCGACCTCCTTGTCGGCGGCGATGATCACCCCGTCCGCCGCTCTGACATCGTTGTCAGAGAGCACGTTCTCCGCCCCGATGGAGCCCTGCGTCTCCACCTTGATGTCCACGCCGAGCTCGTCGGCGGCCTGCTGGAGCTTCTCGGCGGCCATGTACGTGTGGGCGATCCCCGTGGGGCAGGCGGTGACGGCCACGAACTTCAGACGCTCGGGCCCGCTTGCGCCCCCGTCACCGGGAGGGCCGGCCGGACTGGTGGTCACTGGAATCTCCTTCAGCCATAGGTCCTGCGGGGCCGCGCGCACGACCCGGTCCACCGGGCATCCTGCCCCAGGCGAGGGGCGCATCAAAAGTCCGAAAGGCCCCGAACCGTTCTGCCGGAGGACCCGAAACCGGGGGCCGACACATTCCCCTCACGACTGGGGCCGCTAGGCCGATCGGTGTAGATTCGTCGTCAGTGTCAGGCGTCGCTGCTGATGGCGGTCGGGCGGTCCCCGTGGCCGGCCGAGGGGAGAGAGGGCCCCCGACGGACTGTGCTCGGCGTACCGTCCCCGACGGCACGCGGCCCAGCCGTACCCACCCTCTCGAACCATGAGGAGCAGCACCCATGGACTTCAAGGTCGCCGACCTTTCCCTTGCCGCCTTCGGCCGCAAGGAGATCACCCTGGCCGAGCACGAGATGCCGGGTCTGATGTCGATCCGCCGCGAGTACGCCGAGGCGCAGCCGCTGGCCGGCGCCCGGATCACCGGTTCGCTGCACATGACCGTGCAGACCGCCGTCCTGATCGAGACCCTCGTCGCCCTCGGCGCCGACGTCCGCTGGGCCTCCTGCAACATCTTCTCCACCCAGGACCACGCGGCCGCGGCCATCGCCGTCGGCCCGAACGGCACCCCGGAGAACCCGCAGGGCGTCCCCGTCTTCGCCTGGAAGGGCGAGACGCTGGAGGAGTACTGGTGGTGCACGGAGCAGGCGCTGACCTGGCCGAACACCCCCACCGGCGGCCCGAACATGATCCTCGACGACGGTGGCGACGCCACCCTCCTCGTCCACAAGGGCGTCGAGTTCGAGAAGGCCGGCGCGGCCCCGGACCCGTCCACCGCGGACTCCGAGGAGTACGCCCACATCCTCACGCTCCTCAACCGCACCCTCGGTGAGGCCCCGCAGAAGTGGACGCAGCTCGCGTCCGAGATCCGCGGCGTGACGGAGGAGACCACCACCGGTGTCCACCGCCTCTACGAGATGATGGCCGAGGGCACGCTGCTGTTCCCGGCGATCAACGTGAACGACGCCGTGACGAAGTCGAAGTTCGACAACAAGTACGGCTGCCGCCACTCCCTCATCGACGGCATCAACCGTGCCACCGACGTCCTGATCGGCGGCAAGGTCGCCGTCGTCTGCGGCTACGGCGACGTCGGCAAGGGCTGCGCCGAATCCCTGCGCGGCCAGGGCGCCCGTGTGATCGTCACCGAGATCGACCCGATCTGCGCCCTCCAGGCGGCGATGGACGGCTACCAGGTCGCCACCCTCGACGACGTCGTGGAGATCGCCGACATCTTCATCACGACCACGGGCAACAAGGACATCATCATGGCCTCGGACATGGCCAAGATGAAGCACCAGGCGATCGTGGGCAACATCGGCCACTTCGACAACGAGATCGACATGGCCGGCCTCGCGAAGATCGAGGGCATCGTCAAGGACGAGGTCAAGCCCCAGGTCCACACCTGGAAGTTCCCCGACGGCAAGGTCCTCATCGTCCTGTCCGAGGGCCGTCTGCTGAACCTGGGCAACGCCACCGGCCACCCGTCGTTCGTGATGTCGAACTCCTTCGCGGACCAGACCCTGGCCCAGATCGAGCTCTTCACCAAGCCCTCGGAGTACCCGACCGACGTCTACGTGCTGCCCAAGCACCTCGACGAGAAGGTCGCCCGCCTCCACCTCGACGCCCTCGGCGTCAAGCTCACCACCCTGCGCCCCGAGCAGGCCGCCTACATCGGCGTCAAGGTCGAGGGCCCGTTCAAGCCCGACCACTACCGCTACTGATCCCCACGGATCCACAGCACCGAGCCAGGCCCCCGGCACTCCGCCGGGGGCCTGCCCCGTACCTCCCGTACGCACCCTCCGTACGCACGCAAGGACCCAGCCCCATGCCCCGCGGCCGCTACTCGCTCCACGACCCGCACGACCACACCCCCCTCGGCGAGGAGCACTTCCACTGCGCCCCCGGCCCCTCGGGATGGCGCTACGTCGCGCAGCTGACCCACCCCGACGGCGGCCACCGCGGCTCGGTCGACCTGGCCGTCGACGCCCTCGGCCGCCCCATCCGCCTCGAACTGAACGCGGCCGGCTGGCAGGTCCGCGGCGCCGCCGTCGACGGCGTCACCTGGGTCCGCACCGACCCCACCGGAACGGAGGCCACCGAGGGCAACGTCCGGGCCCCCGGCTTCACCGGCACCTCCCCGGCCTTCCTCATCGCCACGGCCCGCCTGCTGCGCCTCGTGCCCGGCGGCCCCGCGACCCGCGTCCGGCTGGTCGCCCTCACCGACCCGGTGCTCGCGGCCCGCACGGTCGACCAGGCCTGGGCCCTGCTGTCCCGCGCGGAGCACCCGACGGACAGCGGCCCGCTCGTGGTGGACGAGTACCGGGTCACCGCCCTGGACACCGGCGAGGTGCACACGGTCCACATCGCCGGGGACGTGGTCCTCGCGGCGCCCGGCATCGAGCTCGAACACCTGGAGACCCCGCCGTCCACCTTCCCAGAGGGCGACTTCCCGGAGGACGACGACTTCGACGCCGGGATCTAGCCGGGCGGAGCGAACCCGGTCCGCCGCACGGGAGCCTCGGCGGGAGCGGGAGCCGGAGCGGGAGCCGGCATCGGCGCGGAGCCGGCCGCCGGCGCGGTGAACGGCGCGGCGACCGGCATCGGCATCGGCATCGGCATCGGCCCGGAGACCGCGGCCGCCACCGGGCCGGGCCCGGGCGGGGCGTGAACGGCGAAGGCCCGCGCCGCGTCCCGGGTCTGCCGCTCGTGCACCACCGCCATCAGGAACGCGGCGGCCGTCACCCCGGGCGGCGGCGGCGTCCCGGTCCGGGCCACCACGTCGTCCGCGAGCCGGGCCGCCATCGCGGCACCCGTGTGCGGGTCGAGCTGGTCCATCCGGGTCAGGTACTGGCGGATCGCCAGCCACAGCCCCTCCGGCACCGCCGACAGGTCCAGCCCGGTGAACCGCCCGGCCAGCCAGGGCGGCGGAGGCGGCACCGGCATGACCCGGGCCCCCGGCACCCGTTCCCGGATCACCAGCGTCCCCGCGAACACGTCACCGAGCCGCCGCCCCCGTTCCGAGACCAGCGAGGCGATGCAGGCGATGGTCCCGAAGGTCATCAGCAGTTCCACGACCCCCATGGCCCCCCGTACGAGCGCGTGCCGGAAGCGGATCGGACCGCCGTCCTCGCGGACCACCCGCAGACCGCAGGCCAGCTTCCCCAGCGACCGCCCGTGGCTCAGCGTCTCGACCGCGATCGGTACGCCGACCAGCACCAGCAGCAGGCTCGCCACCGACACGGCCGCCTGCGCGGCGTCGTCCAGCGAGGCCGTCGCGAAGACCAGCGCGAACGTGACGACCAGGTAGCAGCCGACGTACACGAACAGGTCCAGCAGGACGGCCAGGGCCCGGCTCGGCAGCCGCGCCGACCGCAGACCCAGGACGACCGCGTCCCCCGTCACGAGATCGCTCACCACTGCACCTTTCCCCGACCTGACCCGCCCCTGTGCGCTCCAGTCTGCCAAGCTGGCCGCAGGAGCAGTAGGCCGAACCGTGCGGCCTGGGGCAGGGGAGCGGAAACCGGATGGATCTCGACGTCTTCGTGGCCGCCCACCAGGCGCAATGGGCCCGCCTGGAGCAGCTCCTCGGCCGCGGCCGGCACCTGACGGGAGCGGAGGCGGACGAGCTCGTCGCGCTCTACCAGCGCACCTCCACACACCTCTCCCTGATCCAGTCGAGCGCCCCCGACCCGATGCTCACGGGCCGGCTCACCCAGCTCGTCGCGCGCGCCCGCGCCACCGTGACCGGCACCCGCCGCGCGAGCTGGCGCGACGCGGCCCGCTTCTTCACCGCGGGCTTCCCCGCGGCCGTGTACCGCAGCCGCCGCTGGTGGATACCGACGGCGCTGCTCTCCACGGCGCTCGGGATCCTCATCGGCTGGTGGATAGCCACCCACCCCGAGGTGCAGGGCGCGATCGCCGCCCCCGACCACCTCAAGGAGCTGACCAGGCCAGGTGGCCAGTACGAGACGTACTACTCCAGCCACCCGGCGGCCTCGTTCGCCGCCCAGGTCTGGACGAACAACGCCCAGGCCGCCGCGGTCTGCCTGGTCCTGGGTGCCTTCCTGGGCCTTCCCGTCCTGTGGATCCTCTTCCTGAACATGGCGAACCTGGGCGTCGGCAT